>NZ_CP011271.1:0-4800000 GCF_001610855.1 Gemmata sp. SH-PL17 | reverse complement strand
GGAGCATCCCGCACACTTCGGCCAAAAACAGGCCCGCGAACCCGTGGCTGTACATCGCGCTGGGCTGGTTCCCCATCCGTCCGAACTGGTTGTCACTCAGGAATCCGGGGTTGGTGCCCGTGACCAGCCCGGTGACGTAATCGACGACGCGGCTCGCGTTCCGCCCGTACTTCCCGCGCCCGGGCTGGTTCCCGGCCCCGAGCAGGGCCAGCCCGCTCAGCCCGGTGATGCCCGCCGTGGCCCCACTGATCCGGTCCCCGAACGACCCGTCGGCCGACTGGCTCTGCGCGAGCAGCCCCAATCCCCGGTCGACGGCCGATTGCGTATCCGGAGTGATGAACTCCGCACCCGTGTCCGACCGCGGGGCGGTCTGTTCGTCCGCGCGCGGCCCGCCCTGTTGGGCGAAGCCGGCTAGGTGGAGCGCGCCAACCGACCCGCCCACCGCCGTTGTCCGGAGGAAGTCGCGTCGCGACACGGAACGCAGGGGATTACGCATGAGTCGGAGCTCTCGGGGCGCTCGTTTTCGATTCGGAGGTCGGCACACGGGCGTGCTTCGGTCAACTCGTAAACAATCAATCACTTTCGCGGCTCGCCGGGTTTCGTCCCTTTTTCCGAGAGCGATGAGTAGTACAGCCGCAGCAGCTCCGCGTACTTCGGGGTGAAATCTTCTTTGTAGTACTGCGACATCTGCTGGCGGAGCTTATCCGGGAGGTGCCCCCAAACGTCCTTCGCGACGTCTTCCTCGAACGGCATCGACGGTTTACCGGGTTTCATCGTGCCCATCGGGTTACCGCCGGTCTTCCCCGGCGTGCCCTTGGGTTCCTGCCCGCCCTTCTTTGGTTCGGACTCGGGTTTGTTCTGCTCCTTCGCGCCGCTGTTTTGTTCCTTCTTCGTGTCGTTCATCGGGTCGCCCATGCGCGGCTTGCGTCCCATCGGTTGCGACTCTCCCATCCCGCCCATCGGGGGCGGATCACCCATGTTCATCCCGCTCATCGGCATGTCGTTCTTCATTGCCATGCCCGGGTCCATCATCGGGTCTTTCTTATCGCTCTTGTCTTTATCCTTGCTCTTATCCTTATCTTGGTTCTTGTCTTTATCCTTGTTCTGGTCGGGTTGGGGCGGCGGAGGGTTCTCTTGTTGGTTGATGAGCGCGTCGATGTCGGAGAGGATCTTGTTCTGTTTCTTGCGAGTGTCGGTTCCCGTGTCCGTTTTCGCGAGCTTGTCGCCGACGTCCTTCGAGTTCTCGATGATGCGCTTCACGGTGACGGCCGGGTTTTCGCCCGGAGCGGGTGGCTCCGATTGCGGAACGGGATCGCGGGTGCCGTCGGGCCGGATCTCGCGCGGCGGGGGGGCGACCGGGCGCTCGGCCGCGGCCCGCGCGTTCGTACACGCGACCGTAACGGCGAACATCGCGAAGAACGAAATGCGGTTCATGCGTCACCCCAGTAGCAAGATCAAGGAAGGGGGGGCGGTATCACGGTCCCTGTTTCTCTTTTGCGTCCCCGCCCCCGGCTTTCTCGCTCTTGTCCGTTTCCTTCTCGGCCGACGGGAACAATTTCGCCATCTGCTCGAACAGTTCCGTAACCTCGCGCTGGGCCTGCTCCAACTCCCCGAGTTCTTCTTTCTCGCTGTCCGTTAGTTTATCCGGTTCCGGGTGATCCTTCGCGAACTGTGCCGTGCGCTCGTTGAGTTCCGCCTGGAGCGCGCGGAGCACCTTCAGTTGTGCGAGCGGCGGAACCACGTCCGGTTCGCCTCCGCCATTGGGGTTCGCCGGCGGGTTCGGCGCTTTGGGCGGGTTCTCGGGGGCATTGCCGTTCTTGGCGGGCGGCTTCTTGTCGTCGGGTTTAAGTGCGTCGGCGAGTTGTTCCAGGCGCCGGAGTGCGAGTTCCATTGGCCGCATCACCTTGCGGTCCCCGAGGGCTTCGAGGTCCGCGTCGAACGCGGCGGCAAGGTCCGCGTCGTCGCACCGCGTTTTGATCTTCTCGCGGGCGGTATCGATGGCCTTCGCGGAATCGTTGAGCAACCGGGCGAAAACAGGGAGCGGCGCGAAGTCCGCTTCGGCCAGCTTGCGCACTTCGATTGCGATGTCCTTTTCGCGCACCGTGTCGATATCGGAGTAGCTCGTGAGGAGCAGCTTGTCCCACCCCTTTTGCTTCGCCACTTCGCCGTGAATGCGGGTCGCCTCGGTCACCGCCGCGCGCTGCTTTTCGAGCAGCGCGCGGACCTGATCGGCGAGTTTCCGGCGCTTCTCGTCGGAGAGCTGCCGACCGCCCTGTGCGGCGGCGAGATCGAGCTTGTCGCGCGCCGCGTCGAGGCGCTCCACCGCTTCGCGCTGGGATCGGGTGTTCGGCTGCCCCTTTTCCAGATCGTCGCGTGCGGATTCCATCCGGTCGAGGGCGGAGCGGAGGTCGCGGGCGGCGTCTTCGGCCTTTTCCGCGGTCAGCTTTTGCAGCATCTCGCGCCCGCGCTCGACGAGTTTGTCCTGTTCCTGGCCCAGAATCTTGAGCGTTTCGGCCCGCTGAGTCGGGTCGGGGAGCCGGGCCGCGGCCTCGACGCGCTTCTGGAGGCTGTCCACGTTCCCGGCGAGCGCGTCCAGTTGGTCGGCGGCGCGGCGCTGGACCTTCGGCTTGGCGAGTTCGGGGATCGCGTCCACTTCCTTTTCCGCGAGCGCCTCTGCGAGCGCGTCGAGCCGCCCGCCCGCGGACCGCAGGGCGGTCTCGGCGCCACTTTGCTTGTTTTTGCGGAGCAAATCGGCGGCGCTGCGGAGCCCGTCGGCCAACCCCTGACCACCGGCCGCCTCGATCCCCTTACGGAGCGCCTTGGCTTCGGCCTCGGCCTTGTCCGCCGCGGCCTTCATGTCGACGGTGCTCGCCGCGACCCCGTCGGCTTGTGCGCCGAGCGAGGACCGCTCGACCGGGTTCTCGGTGGCGGCCGCCTGGCGCTTCAGTTCGGCCGCTTCTTTTTCCTTGAGCGCGGCCTGGGAACGGAGGTCGCCCGCCTGCTTGTCTTTTTCGGCCGCGAGGTTCGCCGCGCGCCCGATCAACTCGCGCGCCTGGTCCGCGGACTGGTCGGCCCGCAGCGCGGCGCGATCGAGTTCGCGCTGCTCGTCGCCGGCGGGGTTCTGCTTGCCCTCTTTGACGCGCTCCTTGAGGTGCTCGTTGCCCACGATCTGGCGCAGGATCATGTCCTTCTGCACGCGCGCCTCGCTCCGGATCTCGCCGGCCCCGCCCCACAGTGCGAGCAGGTCGAGCAGTGAGGTCGCGGTGTCCTCAATGTTTTTCTGGCTCCGCCCGGCTTTGCGCAGGTAGTCCGTCAGTTCCTTTTCCTGGCCCGGTTTGGGGAGCTGCCCGGCGAGCCGGAGCGCGTCGGCTAAGTTCTGTTGCGCGGCGCCCAAGTCGCGGTCGGCGGTGCGCCCGAGTTCGGTCGCGACGATCTCCACGCGGTCGGTCGTGTTCGACTTCGGCAACCCGTTCGCGCGAACCGTTTCGCGGAGCAGGTCCGCTTTCGCGCGCAACCCCTGAGCGGGGTCGGCAATCTTACCCGTGACCTGGCGCTGGCCCAGGTCCGCACCGACGAGCCGGTCGCGGTCGGCCGGCGCGAGCGTGCCGCCCGGCAGCGGGAGCACCTCGATCGTTTTTTGCTTCGCGTCGCGCTGTTGTTCCCGGATGCGAACGAGTTCCGGGCGGATCGTCGCCAGTTCCCGCTGGAGCCACGCATCAATCGCGTCCGGCGCGGCGATGCGGATTTCGACCTCGCCGATACTGCGCCCGCGCCCCTTGAGTACCGCGACGTCGTCCCAGTCGCCGGCCGCGGCCCGGAGCACAATCAGATCGCCCTCGCGCACGGGCGCCCCGTCGTCGCGGAGAAACGCGGCAATCGGTACGCGCGCGAACGCTTCCAGGCTTGCTGCGGGCGGAGATAGTACCACGGCCGAACCGCCCGCCGCGCCCGCGAGGGCCATGATGGGCTGGTTCCCGGCCGCGCCGAGTGGGATCGAACGCACCGGTCCGTCGCGGCCGACCCGGTATTCGAGGTACGCGCCGCGCACGCCGTATAGCGGGTCTTCCGCGAGGGCGTTGACGAGCACCGAGGCCGCGAGCGTGAGGTAGGACGGGTCGCGCCCCGTCACGGGCTGGTTGAGCGTGACTTTGGGAACCGGGTCCGGTGTGAGGTCGATCTTGATTACCCGCGTACCGGTCAACCCCGTGTCGTCGGTCAGTTTGAGCGCGTAGGGACCGGACAGCAGCGGAACGAACGTGGCGGAGAACCGCATCCCGTCTGCGGAAACGGTGAGTGGAATGTCGGCGGCCATCTCGTTGGCGAGAGCCTGCGCGCCGATAGCCGCGATCGGATCGAACTGTCCGAGGTGCGCGAACGGGACCGCGTTCGTGACGGCCGTTTTGTCCCCCGCGAACGTGAGGACCGCGCCCGAGAGCTTGACATCGGTCGCCGCCCGGAAATGAACCGCGGTTCCGGTCGGGATCTCGATCGCCGTTGCCCCGGCCGGCAGTTCGACCGCGGGCAGGCGCGTGTACGCGGGCGGGGAAACGTGGAACTGTGGTGAGGGGCGCCCGTCGAGTGGTACCAGGCGCGGCGGGGGCACTACGGTGACCGTTTGCCAGTCGGTTACCGCGTCGTTCGAGGTCACCTGAACCTCGAACGTGCTGGAAACGCGCGACGGATCGAACCGGGCCGTGACGACTGCGGCGCCGGGCACTTGCGGGTCGTTGTTGCGCGCGAGCGGGAACGGGTCCTCGAACTCGCCGCCGTCCTTCACGCGCACGGAGACGGTCGCCGGCCCCACGAGTTCGCCTCGCACGGCGAACCGGAGCTCGAACGCTTCGCCCTTCGGGATGCGAACCGGGAACTCTTTCGGTGCGAGGAACTCGATCCGCGTTTTGGTCGGCCAGGGGTGCGCGCCGAACGGGTCCGCGAGGCGCGCGAACGCGACCGCGGCGCGGTCGGTATCGAATAATGCGAGTGGCAGCGCGACGGCGAGCGCCGCGCCGCACGCCCAGGCGTTCCACCAGCACCGGCCGGTCGGGATGATGTAATCGAGCGGCAAGCGCCCGGCCCGGCGCTCCGCGACTCGAACCGCGGATGCGGTGAGCCGATTGGAAACGCCCGGTACTGTTGGCGGGAGGTCGTCAGGTGCGTCCTCACCGCGGGGCTCCAGGAACGAGATCGCCGACGCGAGCGCGTCGTTGAGCGAGGGGAACTGGTCTTCGAGTTCGAGTGCAACCGCAAGGGCGTCGGTCCGGTAGCGCTGGGCGCGGCTGATCCCGCGCACCCAAACGATTCCCCCCGCCGCCAAGAGCGTAACAAGGGCGAGCGTGCGAACGAAGGGCGAGAGGTGAATGGCCGCGTCGAGGAGGCCCGAGAGGGCCGCGATCCCGACGACGGTCCCGATGAACCCGAGCGCGCCCGCGGCGAACGCGACCCGTTTCCGCGCGCGCCCGAGTTCGGCGAGGCGGTCCGGGAGCGATTCGCGCTCTTCCGGCGGGCGCAGGAGCAGTGCCATACGGGAACCTCTCGCCTCAACGAACCGGGGAACTCACCCGGGGCCGCATCGCGTGCAGTCGGTTGTTCAGAGCGCCACTCATCATAGCAGTCGCTCGCGCTTCCGCAAAAGCCACTCACCGAGGAGAAGTGACAAAAGCAATACGTACAGGAACGGGTGGTTCCACAACGGGACCGGTGGGCACGGCTGGTTCAGTGGCACGCGCTGGAGGTTCTTGAGGTCGTTGAACACGTCCGTGGCGTCGGCGAGCGTGTAGAACTTGCCGCCGGAAAGGGCCGCCGCAGCGCTAAGGTCGGCGCGGTTCAGTTCGGTGCGCTCGCTCTCGTTCATCGGCGGGAGCACGCGAGCGGTCGCGAACGGGCGCGTGCCTTGCACTTCCGGGTCCGCCAGCTCGAAGCGGTACTCGCCCTCCGGTGCGCGTGCGAGCGTCGTCTCGAACAGCACTGTTGGTCCGGGCGTGCGAGGGAGCGTGAGCGTTGTCGTTTCGGTGGGGCCGGGGCTCGGCGTGCCGTCATCCTTTAGTACCGGGCTGCGAGTCATTGTTACGCGGACCGGCGCTGAACCCGCGGGGGCGGGCGCTTCGACCGGGAACCGCACCTGCACTGTCACCTTTTCATCGCGCCGGAACTCGGTCTTCGGCTCGACGCGCACTTCCGGGCGCCGCACCCGCGAGCGCGAGAGCACCCGCATCGTCTGCATCCAGAAGCGGTCGAAGTTCTCCTCGTCGTTGCGGAACCGCCAGCGCCAGGTGTCGTCGAACCCGAAGAACAGCACCGGGCCGTTGCCGACGAACTGCTGCACGATCAGCGCGTGGTTCTCGTCGGCCGCGCCGCCGTCCGCCCGGCGCGCCGGGTGCGTCGCGAGTACCCGTGTCAGCGGCTTCGGTCGGTACCCTTTCGCGAACCAAAACAGTTCCTGGAACTGATTCCATACGCGATTGGATTCGCCCTCGTCCGGAGAGAGCAGGAAGAGCGGGTGCTGCCGGCCCGTTGCGGTCCAGCGCGGGCGGAACCCTTCGACAAGCGGCTGTTCCTCGGGCGGGCGTGTCGCCACCGGCTGGTCGCCGGGAACCACCGGGAGCACTTCCGCGAGCGGCGTGTCCGTGTAGGCGTTCGGGGTGCCGTGCTCCCCGGAGAGGAAGAGTAACCCGCCGCCCTTTTCTTTCACGAAGTCGGCGAGGTCGCGGAGCGCGATCGCCGAACGCGGCACCTGTTTCGGGTCCACGTCGCCGAGTACGACCACGTCGTACCCGAACAGTTCCGTCCGCGTCGGGAAGTCGCCGCGGAACGCGGACCGGTCGGTTTCCGCCCACCCCTTCGAGGCGTCGAGCAGAACGACGTGAACCTCGACCGCCTTGCCGCCGACGGACTTGTCCGACTCGCGCTCCAGCATGACCTTCACGAAGCGGAAGTCGTAGCGCGGGTACCCCTCGACGTACAGCACCCGGATGCGCCGCGACTCGGTAACGAGCACCGTGCGCTCGATCTTGTTGTTGCGCGCGTTGGACTCGCCCGGCACCGTCGGGACGCTGAGAATGAACGTCTTCTCGCCGACTTCCATCGGGATGTGTGTGACCGTTACCGGGACCGGGTTACCGTTCGGGTCCGGGGTGACCGTCACGCGCCCGCGGTCCTCCAGTTTGCCGTTCGGGAGGCGCTCTTGGAGGAGCACCGTGACCGGGTTCGGAGGGACGTCACCTTTTGCGGTCAGGCGGGCCTTAAAGACGAGTTGATCGCCTTTCCCCACCACATCTTCGGCCTGAATATCGGTGAGCGCGAGATCGGGCGATTGCCACGGATCACCTGTACCGATTAGGAACAGGGGCACCCCATCTAGGGATGCCGTGCGCGCGGCTTTGGGCAGGTCGGGACCGGTAGTGGTGACCCCGTCGGTAAACATAATGACAGCCGACAGCGTGCTCCCGCGGAACGTTTGCAGGATTTTCTCGACGCCGTCGCCCAGTTTCGACTCGTCGCCCGTCGGTTCCTGCTTCAAAAGGGCCTCGCGCGCGTCCGCGAGTTGCCCATCCTCTTCGACGATTCCGATCGGCCGGAGCTGCGTGTCGATCGCGTACAGATGAACTTTGACCTGCTTCTCGTGGAGCAGTTTGTCGAGCCAGTCGGCGTTCTTGCGCGTGAGGAGCATCTGCGCGAGTTTGAGCCGGCTCGTTTGAGACAGATCGGTGGTGCCGGCCAGTTCTTCGGCCTTAGCGCGCACGGCAGGATCTTTCAGCGCGTCCCGCGTGTTCATGCTCGCGGAAGTATCGAGCAGGATAACGATCTCGGGCCACCCCTCGCGGTCGAACGCGAGCCGGAGTTGCGCCAGCAGTACGAACAGCGCGAGCAGGAACGTGACGGCCCGGAGCAGTGCCGGCGCCGTGACTCGCGCGAGTCCGCCCGCGGCCCGGCGCTCGATCCAGTACACGCCGAACGTGAGCAGGAGACACGTACACGCGAGTCCCGTCACCGCGCGCCGGTCCGCCGCGCTATTTTTGAACAGCGCCGGGAACCATTCGAGGCGCCAGCGGGTTCCTTCGCCCGGTCCCGCGACGGGCACGCCGGCCGTATTCTCAATGCTCGAACGCAGGCCGTGCGGGAGGAACCCGAGTGGGTTCCCGGTGCGGTCCGCGTGGGCCACCGAGAACAAAATGAACGCCGCGACCGCGAGTGGTACGAGCGCGCCGAGGAGTACGAGGAGGCGCCCGATGCGGGAGCGCGCCGGGGAGGTTCCGCCGCCGCTCCGTGACGGTCCGAAGCGCCACGCCAGGATAATTTCGGTCACCAGGAACAGCACTGCGAACAGTGTGGCGGCGCGCGAGATTCGGGGGCCGTGTGGTTTTGGTGCGGTCGTCATAACCGCGCCGCTCTCGCTCGTGGGCTTCACCTCGGCAGGGTCCGACACGACCTGGACGGCACTGAACGATCGGAACTCGCGCAGGTCGATTTGCCCGAGATCAGATTCCGTGGGGGAGCCGGCGACGACCTCCGGGACGTTGACCGCGAACACCCGATCACGCGAGCCGTTCAGCCCGACGCGGTACAACCCGCTCGCCGCGGTGTTGGCGAACGTCGCGACACCCGCCTCGTCTTGCATTAGGAGTGGGATCGTTGCGGAAAGCCCGTCGGGGCCGTTCAGCCCGGCGTTCAGCCCGGCCGCGGCCGCGGGGAAGAACTCCTCGATCGCCTCGCCGACGCGGAGCGTGTGCCGGTCCGGGTTCGCGGCAGAGTGTTTGAGGAACTCGTGCCAGAACACGAGATAGGTTTGCATTGCCGCCCAGTCGTTCCAGTCGCGGTTGAACGAGCTGGTGAAGACGTAGGCGCGCCCGCGGTGCTTGCTCCACTCAAGGAGTGCCGGATCGGGTTTCGCCGCGGAAGTGGTCATCGGGGCCGGCCCCGTCCCGGCGCGCGCGAAGGTCATCAGGCGGTGTGCCCGGCCGTCCGCCGCGGCGTCGATCCGCACGTAACCGCGGAACGGCTCGTTAACAAGTTCGGCCCGTAGCTTGTCCGCGCCGAAGATCGCGAGCGGCGGTTTGCGGTACTCGTCCTCGTCGGCCGCGAGCCGGAAGCCGGGATCGTCCGGACCGGACGCAGCGACGACGTCCCCGAGCGCGCCGGGCAACACACCGGCCCCGTCCTTGTAAAGTTCCGCGTTGTACTTCGCGCGACTCGTGGGAGATGCCGCGTTCGGTCCCAGCCCGATAACGACGGTGCCCCCGCGCCGCAGCACCGCTTCGAGCTTTGCGGCCATTTCTTGGGTCGGGTTCGGCACGTCGCAGAAGAACACGCAATCGACGTTAGTGAGATCGCAGGACGGGTCGACGAAGTCGCCGGGTGTAACCACGCGCGGGCGGTTGGGCGTATCGGTGTACTTGGCACCCGGAGGGAACAGCGCGCGTAGGAGGTACGTGGCCCCGCGCCGGTTCACGTCCGGGTCGGCCCGGCCGTCAACGAGCAGCGCGTGGAGACCGTCTCGTACCTCGACCGCGAGCGCCCGGCTGTCATCGGCCGGGAGATCGTCGGTTTCAACAATTTTGGCCTGAAGGACGTGAACGCCGCGGCTGCGAAACCGGTGCTGGTGGTTCAGGTCGAACCGGACGTTCTGGCGCCCGCCGGGCGGGATCGGCTCCACGAGCTTCTGCTCGACGGATACGAGCGCTTCCCCACCGGCCGAGGGGCGCCCCAAGAGCAGTTCGACGCGCACGCCCTTGCGCTCGCCGCGCCCCAAGTTCGCGACCGTGACCGAAACCGTCACCGGCTGGTCGACGAGCGGCATCGGATCGACGAGTACCATGTCCGTGATCGCGAGGTTCTCGGTCGCGTGCCCCGCGGTGTCCACGATGGCCACGTCCGAGCGCGCAACGATCCGCTGCCAGACCTCACCCGTGCTGTTCTCGGCGCGCGGGACCGCGTTCGCCCACGACGCGCGCTGCAGGTCCGTGAAGAACGTGAGCTGACGCCGCGGGTACGCGCGCGGGGATCGCGTGAGGACGTCCGCGACCGTTGCGAGCGCGGCCGTGTGATCCGCGGTGCCGTGGGTCGGCTTGATCTTCCGCAACTCGGCGACCACCTTTTCGGGGTCGTTGGACGGTCCGGGCACGAGCGGTTGTAGCGCGGTCGTGAGAACGAACACGGTGTACCCGTCGCCGGGGTTCCCCGAGCGCACCAAGTTCTCGGCTTGCGCGATCGCGCGCTGGAACCGGGTCTGGTCTCCCTCCGCGCGCGCGGTCATGCTGAGCGATGCGTCAATTACAAGAACGTGGTGCGTTCGAGGGACGTTCGCGATCGTTTCCGTAGTGCCGGGACGGACTTTTTGCCACAACTCTTCGGCCCACGTGGTCGTGGCGATCATGGCGAACAGGAACAGCAGAATCGCGAGGGTGCGCAGCGCGAGCAGCAACCACTGGTCGATGCGCCGCTTGTGCCGGCGCTCCGCGACCATCAGGAACCGGATCGCGGCCCACGGCACGATTTGGTACCGCTTGCGGAACAACAGGTGGACGACGAGCGGCACACCGACCGCGGCGACGGCTGCACCGGCAGCGAGCGCGGGACCGAACACGGCGAACAAGGGGTGAATCATGTGGTTCGCCGAGCGATGCGGCCCGGCGGATCTGTGCGTTCGAGCAATAACGGCCAAACCAGCAGCGACCGCCGGTGCCCCTCAGTATGACGGGTCGCGATTCCGGTGGCAACGGGCAGAACGGCCTGAGTTGCGTGTCAAGTACCCTGCGTACCTCAATCAAAGCCCTTTGATAACTTCCGGCACGATGTGAAACGCGAGCCAGATCGTGGGCCGCGTTTCGTCCGTCCACTCGACACGGTGCCGGAGCCGCGCCGGGAGGAACACCCAATCGCCGGCGCCGAGCTCGCGCGGGGCCGGTTCGCCCTCGATCTGTAGGCGCGCGGCACCCGCGAGCAGAACCACCCATTCGTCGGTCGTTTGGTCGAACCACTCGCCCTGCGGGGTCGCGTGGCCCCACGACGTAATGCGCTCGATCTTCCATCCCGGGCGCTGGGTTAGCACCTCGAACAGTTCGTCTGCGGGCGGGTTTGCGGGCGGGTTGGTGAAGAGGTTTCCGGCCGAGGGGGTCATTGAGGTTCCCTTTTGATCGCAGATAGGGCCGTTCGTAGCGTCCGGTCGCAGTCCGTAACGCACGAGCGCGAACGCGGGCACCTGTCGCGGTGTCCCTTCGCCCGTAACATGGTCGGTGATGGTGCGGGAGGTTGCGGCTGTACGTCCGCGTGCCACGCCCATCAGAACAGGACATCTCCAAAATGGCAACCGAAGCGGAGCTGAAGGCGGCGGGCGAAAAGTACATCCCCAAGGACTACGACCCCGCGCTCTACAAACTGCGCCACTCCCTCGCGCACGTTCTCGCACAAGCGGTCGTCGAGCGGTTCCCGCAGGCGAAGCCCACCATCGGACCGCCCAACGAGTACGGCTTCTACTACGACTTCGAGCTCGACGTGAACCCGACCGAGGGCGAGCTGGAGTGGATCGCCAACCGGATGAAGCAGATCATCAAGGGCAGGCACGTCTTCAAGGTGCGCGAGATTAGCGCCGAAGAGGGGCGCCAGATCTTCAAGGACAACCCTTACAAGCTCGAACTGATCGACGGGCTCACCAAGGGCCAGGACGAGTACGGGAACGCCTCGGCCGACGCGCCGACCATTACCGTTTACCAGCAGGACACTTTCTCCGACCTCTGCCGCGGGCCGCACGTCGAAACCACCGGCGACCTCGACGCGAAGGGGTTCAAGATCCAGCAGGTCACCGGGTCGTACTGGCGCGGCGACAGCAAGAATAAGGCGCTCAAGCGGTTCCACGCGACCGCGTGGGCCAACGGGGACGACCTGAAGGCGCACCTCGCGCGGCTCGAAGAGGCGGCCAAACGCGACCACCGCAAGGTGGGCCGCGAGCTGGAACTGTTCGCCAACGAGCCGGTGTTCGGTTCCGGGTTCCCGATGCTGTTGCCGAAGGGCGCGACCGTGCGCCGGCTGCTGGAGACCTTCATCACCGACTACGAGCGCCGCGCCGGCTACCTGCACGTGTTCACCCCGGACATCGCGAAGAAGGAGCTGTACAAGATCAGCGGTCACTGGGACCACTACAAGGACAGCATGTTCCCGCCGATGGACATGGGCGAGGGCGGGAACGACGACGAGGAGCTGTGCCTGCGGCCGATGTGCTGCCCGCACCACATTCAGGTGTACAAGAGTAAGGCACGGAGCTACCGCGATCTGCCCATCCGCATCGCGGAACTCGGCAACATGTACCGGTTCGAGCGCAGCGGGGTCGTCGGCGGGCTGTCGCGCGTCCGGTGCATGACCCTCAACGACGCGCACCTGTTCGTCCGACCCGATCAGGTGAAGCAGGAGATCGCGGGCGTCCTGAGCCTGATGAAGAAGGCCTACGCCGATCTGGGCATCACCGAGTACCGGTTTCGGCTCTCGAAGAATGGCGACCCGGACGGCCCCGCGACCGACAAGTACGTCGACAACCCCGCGATGTGGGAGAGCAGCACCAAGATGCTGCGCGAGGTGCTGACCGAATCCGGGATGCCGTTCTTCGAGGCGTGGAACGAGGCCGCGTTCTACGGGCCGAAGATCGACGTGCAGGTGAAGGACGTGATGGGGCGCGAAGAGACCCTCAGCACCATCCAGGCCGACCAGCACCTGCCGGCGAAGTTCGAGCTGGAGTACAAGGACTCGGACGACACCCCGAAGCGCCCGGTGATGATCCACCGCGGCGTCATCTCCACGATGGAGCGGATGATGTCGTACCTGATCGAGCTGTACGCGGGCGCGTTCCCGGTGTGGCTCGCCCCGGTGCAGGTCGCGATCGTGCCCATCGGCGACCGGCACTTCGAGTTCGCCCAGAAGCTCGGCGAGCAGTTGCTCGATAAGGACCATCGCGTCGATGTGGACCTGAGCAGCAAGCGGATGCAGGCGAAGATCCGTGACGCGCAATTGCAGAAGATCCCGTACATCCTCGTCATCGGCGACAAGGAGATGGAAGCGAACGCGGTGGCCGTGCGCCTCCGGAGCGGCGAAGACCTCGGGGCCAAGCCGGTTGCGGAGTTCGTCGCGATGCTGGAAAAGGCCATTGCGACTCGCACCCTAAAACTGATCCCGGACGCCTGATCGGTTCCCGGTTTGTAAACACGGGTTGCTCAATAGCCGCGTGGCATCTCGATGGAGGTTCGTTCGGGCCATGTCTCGGAAGGTTCCGCCCAAGGTTGCTCAATAGCCGCGTGGCATCTCGATGGAGGTGCCACGTGGCTACTTTTTTGTGCGCATGGGTGTCGCGTACCGGTGATTCGGGCGGAATTTCGGAGTGCCGATAATCGGAAGACAGCGCCGGTCACGAATAGGTTCATTCGGGCGGTTTTCGGCTCATTTCTCGCGGTTTACGGGAGTAAATACCTCCGGTAGTGCGTTGTACGAGTGGCGGGGTGAGCGCGACCCGCCGGTGACTCCACTTCACTTCGAGGAGGACGCGAACGATGATCGTTCCGCAACCGTGTGCCCGGTGCGGCGGGGAGATCCCGCCCGAGCGGGTGGAGGCCATGCCCGAGACGATGGTGTGTGTGGCGTGCAGTCAGGAGATGGGCGGAGAGTTCACGGTGATCATGACACCGGAACGAATCAGTAAGGAAGGGAGCCTCAAGAAGAACTACGGTGGGTACAGCACGCGAAAGATCAGAAAACCGATCCAGCCGAAGAACAGTGAGTGGAGTTCCTCACGAATAGTGGACAGCGTTTAGCGGTGGGGTTGGTTGTGCGCCCGCTCGTACTCGGCTGGGGCGACCAACCCGCTTGGCTCACGGGCGCGCGTGGAACAGGAGCGCGACGACGGTGTACAATCCGAACAGGCACGGGGCCGCGCGCAACACTGTCTTCTCACGCCACCCGCGGGTCGTCTCCAGGCCCAACTCGGCCCGCATCTCCTGGAGAACGTGGTTTCGATGTTCCACCGGCCGCAATAGGCGGCGATCACCGCCGTCGGTGTCAAGTTCGGGTCGGTGGTGAAGAAGTACTCGTCTTGGTGCGTGCCGCTCATGTCACGGACGAACACCCAACGAACCGGAACCAACCCGCATCCGCCCTTGTACCAGTGCCCGGTGCCCTCAAGGGGCTCGACGGTCCGTTTCCCTCCTCCGTACCGCCCGACCCCCAACCGGGTGATGGTCGTGGCGGCACCGACGGCCTGGCGCGGCTTGAGCCGGCGTTGGCCCTTGACCCGGGGCGCCCCTTAAACCGGTGTAGTGGTTCGTCTATCGCTCGATGTCGGGTAGTTTGGGCCGAAAAGCCTGCGATTCTTGGCCAAGTAACCCGACATTGAGCGATAGGCAGACCAGTAGGGTGGGGGCGGGTCGAACAAGTTGGCGTCGGGGTGGGCATTGCTGACTAACGTCAACCGGTCTTGGTAGCAGTAACAGAACCGCGCGACGTCGTGGATCCCGTACCCCGAATTCCCGGCGAACACAACGGCCCGCTCGGGGAACCCAGCACAACTCGCAAGAGCACGCACGTGATTCGGGCCGGGGTGCGATGCCGCCGGTTCCGCTTCCAGTCATCTTCTGCCGACCGGTATAGGTCGATGAGTACCGGCAGGTGCCACGGGCGTGTGGCCAACGGGAACTTCACCAGGACCGCGAGGACGACCCACTTGTGCCCGTACCGGAACGCGGTGTACGAATGGGTCGAGCGGACCGGGTCGCGGTGCCGGGCCTTACCGTACACGTGCGCCCCCTTGTGCCCGTCGACCGTGTCATCGCCGACCAGCATCACGGGACCAGTGGGGAGCAGGTAGTCGAGTATGAACCGCATCAGGGCGCAGCCGAGTTGAAGCCCGGACCAGGGTGCGCTGGTAATCGGTGCGGTGCCCAGGTGCCAAATGGCGGAGCGTGCGGAGCACGTTGGCGACCGTTCGGCGCCCGGTGGTGACGAGGGCGGCGACCATCAGTGTCGAGAACCGTTGGTACGTGGGGCTGGTGAAGTTGAGCGCGAGAACCTGGACCAGCGGGTGCGCTTCCGTGGGTAGAATCATTGCGGTCGTCCGTGGGCGAGGGCCACGAGAGCTTCAACGACCCTCGTGTTACCTCACCACGGACAGCGCCAGGGCGGGCGCACTATGTAAGTGCTGAATCCGTAGGAGATTATGGAATTTGAGAAGCGGAAATTAAGGCCATTCTCGGCCCTCGTTTTCTGCAACCCTTTGTTTCCCAGACGTTTAGATAGTGCGCCTGCCCTGCAGGGCATCGCTGACAATCGACACCAGTCGAGCTGAGATGACCCAGAAAGGCAACCCGCCCGTGCGGCAAACGTTTTGCCACACGGGCGGGTTGGATAGCGGAGAGGGAGGGATTCGAACCCTCGATGCCCTTGCGGGCATATCGGTTTTCGAGACCGACGCATTCGACCACTCTGCCACCTCTCCAAATACTGACTTTCCTAGCGTTTCAGACTCTTTCGTTCGCTAAAAACTAACTAAATTTACTACCGTTACATTTGGCGGTAGTAAATTCTCATTGTGGGAAATGACTGCCACGAGGCACGCCAACCCAGCACGGTCAATGACGCATAGACAAGTCTAGTGGTTTGCCGCATCCGCGAAAAGCCCCCAACCGACCGAAGAAACCGTACCCGAGTTCCCTCCCCACACACAGGGCATCTGAAAATTATGGGAGCGGTGGCAATCGCCGGAGTATGAGGTGGATCATGGTTTCGCTGGTCTCGATGTGTCACTCGCAGGGTTCACGCATCTTGAACTCCTGACGCGGTAACGGGATAGGCATACACCGTCGGTAGCCCCTGGGGCGCCGCGATGTCGAAGCCCGAGATGCGTTGCGCCCGTTACTTTGCCGACCTGCCCGATCCGCGTGTGGATCGGACCAAGTGGTACCGTCTCGACGATATTCTGGTCATCACCCTGTGCGCGGTGATCTGTGGGGCCGACAGTTTCGAGGAGATCGAGCGGTTCGGGGACGCCCGTGAGGAGTGGCTCCGGACGTTCTTGGCACTGCCCAACGGATCCCCAGCCACGACACGTTCAACCGGGTGCTCTCGGTGCTGGACCGGGACCAGTTCTCGGCGTGCTTCGGGGCATGGATGGCGGACCTGTGCGAGGGCACCGGGTTGCGGGCCATCGCGATCGACGGGAAGGCGTGCCGGGCCGCGCCCGGGGACACGTTCAGCGGGTGCCCGCACCTGGTCAACGCGTGGGCCACCGAGAACAACCTGTTCCTGGGCCAGGTGCCGGTGCCCAACGGGTCCAATGAGATCGCGGCCGTGCCTGAGCTGCTGAAGGTGCTGGACCTCAGGGGCGCGTTGGTGACGCTCGATGACGCGTTCGGTCAGAAGGATGTTGTCACGCAGATCCGTGAGCAGGGCGGGGCGTACCTGGTGACGGTGAAAGGGAACCAGCCGACGCTGCACCGAGCCGTTGTCGCGGTGTTCGAGAAGGCGGCCGAGGCGGAGTTCGCCGGGTGCGACATGGCCTCGTCGGTGGAGGACGGGCACGGGCGACACGAGGAGCGGTATGTGACCGTGATCCGCGATCCCGAAGGGGTGCCGGAGGAGTGGGCCGGTGTGGGTGCCGTGGTGATGGTCAGTCGGGAGCGCGCGGTGAGCGACCGGAACGCCAGTTCGGCGCACTACCTCACCAGCCTGTGGGCCTCGGCCGACGAGTTGGCCCGTTACATCCGGGGCCACTGGGGCGTCGAGAACGGGTTGCACTGGTGCCTCGATGTGCCGTTTCGTTAGGGCGCGAACCGGACACGGAATACTAACGCTGGAGCCAACCTCGGGGTCATCCGCCGAGTCGCGGCGTCGTTGTTCAAGCAGGATGGTGGCAAGGGCAGCAGCAAGGCCAAGAGACTCAATGCCGCACTCGATCACAAATACCTGTTGCGCGTCCTACAAGGATTCACAGAGAATTATTACGGCGGCGTGAAAGATGCTCAATAATGGCTGTTGACTCGGCTCTCACCCGCCGGGCCGTGGATCTGAGAGATCGGAGGTCGTTATGGCTTTGACCTTACCCGATGGCGTGCTTGACGCCCTGCGGTTACGCGCGTTGCGTGCGTGCGAGCGGGGATTCACGCACGCCGATGTCGCGGACATCCTGGGCGTCGCCACCGAAACCGTGTGTCGCTGGTGGGTGGCTTACTCGACGGGCGGCCCGGAAGCTATTCCCCATGAGCGCACCGGGCGCCCACCCGGTTCCGGAGCGGCCTTGTCCGACGAGCACGCGACGCGCATCCAACGACTCATCGACACTACCACTCCCGAGGATCAGGGGCTCACCTTCCCGTTGTGGAGCCGGCGCGCGATTGGTGAGTTGATCCGCACGGATTGCGACGTGTTGCTGGCGGTGCGGACCGTTGGCGAGTACCTGCGGCGCTGGGGATACACGGCCAAGAAGCCCGCGCGGCACGCCGAGAAGCAAGATCCGGAGGAGGTGCGGTTGTGGCTGGAGTACACGTACCCGGCCCTCAAGGCCCGTGCCCGCAAGGAGCGCGCGGAGGTCCACCAGGGCCATTCCTTGTTTCACCTTGTGGGTTTGGGTTGGTGTAGGTAATTGGGGCACCTCGTTCCCGACGGTTCCCGAGATAGCCCATGCCGGCTTGCACACTCCACGAAGCCTTCGCCGCCCTGCCCGAGCCACGCGGCACCCACGGACTCATCCACCCGTTACCCGCGGTCACGGGGTTGGTGGTTCTGGCCATGCTCATGGGGCGCAAGAGCCTTCAGGGGATCGCACGATTCGGACGGCAACACGGAGCACCACTCGCCCACGCACTGGGCTTCCGGCGGGGGAAGACACCCGCCGCGTCCACCCTCTCCCGGACGCTACGCCGCTTCGACGCACCACAACTCGAAGCCACCATCTCCCAATGGATTCGAGATCGCATCGCGCCGCGCGCGTTCGAGCAGATCTCCATCGACGGCAAAACCCTGCGGGGCAGCCGAGATGGTGACGTGCCCGGCCAACACCTCGTTGCCGCTTACGCTCCGGCTGTTGAAGCCGTACTCGCCCAGGTTCGCGTGGGCTCCAAAACCAATGAACACAAGGCGGCTTTGGGGCTGTTGGGGATCCTGCCGCTCCAGGGCCGGGTCGTGGTCGGAGATGCGATGTTCTGCCAGCGCGACGTGGCGGAACAGGTGATCGACAGGGGCGGCGAGTACCTCCTCGTCGTGAAGGACAACCAACCCGGATTGGAGGCCGATATCGAGGGCGGGTTCGCCTTTGAAACCGCCGCCCGAGGGATCGCGGCGGCCACTTCCCCCTGAAGACGTGCTTCTCGGCACCGGCGGACCGAGTCGTCACGACATCGGAGAAAGGGCACGGCCGGATCGAGAAGCGGACGTTGGAGTCGACACCGATCTTGACGGCAGGTCAGAAGTGGAAGGGGCTGAAGCAAGGTCTGCGAATCACGCGCGAGCGGACCGTGAAAGGGAATAGGACGGTGGAGGTGGTGTACGGGATCACAAGCCTATCGATGGAGCGAGCAAACGCGGCGACACTTCGGGCCATTCTCCGTGACCACTGGCAGATCGAAAACGGCTTGCATTACGTTCGGGATGTGACACTGGGCGAGGACGCGTGTCGTGTGCGGAAAGGCACCGCACCGCCGGTCCTGGCCGCGGTGCGCAATGTCGTGATCCACCTGCTGGCCGATGTCGATGCGAAGAGCCGGCCAGAAGCTCTCGAACTCCTCCAACTCGACCCCGCGCGCGCGAGGAACCTTATCGGCATTCCCCAGACTGAATAAAGGAATGGCCCTGGGAGGTCCACTGGTGCGACGAGACTGGGGTCGTGGCCGACCACTGTTCGGGGTATGGGTATGCCAAAAGGGGCGAACGCGCGACGATGGATGTGCCCGATCCGCACATCGGCATCAACATGGTGTCGTCGATCACCAACGAAGGGGCGCTCCGGTTCATGACGTACCCGGGGACCATGACGGGCGAACGATTCGTTGTGTTCTTGGGGCGCCTGCTGCGGACCACGACGGGCAAGATCGTCCTGATCGTGGACCGGTTGAAAGCCCATCAGAGTGGCGTAGTGAAGGAATGGGTGGCGGCGCACGCGGACCGGTTGGAGGTGTTCGAGTTGCCCCGCCGGGCACCGGAACGGAACCCGGACGAGTACCTCAACAACGACGTGAAGAGGGCCGTGACGGAGGACGGGCTGCCGGGCTCCAAGCCGGCGTTGCGTGAGAGACTCCAACACGTCATGCGGACGCTCGGCCACTTGCCCAAACACGTCGTCAGTTACTTCCTCCAACCCTGTGTTCTCTATGCCGCCGCGACGGCTACTTGATTAATGAGTATCTTTCATGCCGCCGTAATAAGTGTGAAGTTGTAAAGGAGTTGTGGGAGGTCACCCGTGCCACGGGCACCGAGCACTCGTTCGCAGAGTTGGGCGGCGGACCAATTCGGCCAAGCGGATTTAGGCGACGCTCGGCGAACGGCGCGGTTGGTTCATTCGGCGGCCTGCATCCACGAACACCCGGGCGGTTCATTGCCGGCGAAGTTCCACGACCCGGCCGCGCTCGGGGGGTACTATCGGTTGGCCAACGAACCCGACGTCACCCACGCACACATCATCCGCGCCGCCCCACGCACGTGGCAACGGATGCGAGATGAGACGGGCGTGGTGCTCGTGTTGCACGATACCACCATCGGGGATTACTCGGGCTTGAGTATCGAGGATCTGGGGCAAATTGGCGACGGCCACGGGCGCGGGTTGTACATCCACAACGCCTTGGCCGTAACCCCGGACCGGCGCGTCCTGGGGTTGGCCGGACAATGGCTCCACAAGCGCCGCAAGGTGCCCAAGAACGAAACCAAGGCCCCGCGCCAACGCGCGCCGGATCGGGAGAGCCGGTTGTGGAAGAGGGCCGTCGAGCAGATCCCCCATGCACCGGCCGGTCGGTTGTGGGTCGATGTTGCCGATCGCGGGGCCGACGTCACCGAATTCTTGGCCCACGAGCATAAGGCACAACGGGCGTACCTGGTACGGTCCCAGCACAATCGCACGGTGCAACAGGTCGACGGGTCGGGAGCCGTCGCGAAGGCCCGGTTACACGCGCTCATCCACACGTTGATGGCCCGCGCGTGCCGCACTCAGGAGGTCCAGGAGGCGCCGGGCCGTGGTCCCCGCACGGCCCCGTTAGCGCTGGCGTGGGCGGACGTGACGATCGTGCCCCCACGTCAGCCGCGCGGGGACCACGACGCGCCCCCGTTGCCGGTTTGCGCGGTCCGCGTGTGGGACGTGGATCCTCCGGCCGGGCAGAAGGGGATCGAATGGATCTTGCTGACGAACGTTCGGGTCGCCACGGAGTCGGACGCGTGGGCGCGTGTGGATTGGTACCGCGCGCGTTGGGTGGTGGAAGAATATCATAAGGTGATGAAAACGGGCGTCGAGATCGAGTCGTTGCAGTTCACCACGCGCGGGGCCTTGGAGGTGACCATCGGTGTGCTGTCGGTCGTGGCCGTGTCGCTGTTGGAACTGCGCGACCTCGCGCGGGATCCGCAACGGGCGTCGGAACCGGCCACGCACCACGTCCCGCGGTTGTGGGTGGTCGTGTTATCGGCGTGGCGCCACGCGCGGGCGCGCGGATTGGACCGTGCGCGAGTTCGTGATGGCGCTGGCGCGGCTGGGCGGGCACCAGAACCGCACACACGACGCACCACCGGGGGGGATCGTGCTCTGGCGCGGATGGACGCAACTCCAGGCCATGCTTCAAGGTGCGGCCGCCGTCGCCCGAGAGTAAATGGGCCTAAACTTAAGTTGTTAACCACCCGGTTGGCCCTTCACGGATTGGCCAGTGTGCGCCCGCGGCCTTAAATGGTAACGATTGACGTAACGTTAGCAGTACAGCGCGGGTTTGGCACCGTTTCGTACATCGGTCGTGCTCCCCGATGAACAGCTACGGAGCAGGAAATCGTGGAGTTGTAGCCGGCGTTCGGGGCGTATCTGCGTCGGTTCCGTGGCGGTTTCGGCCAGAACCGGACGGCGGGCCACTTCGATACGTACTGCCGGGGGTTGTTGTCCGATCGGCCGCGTAAGAGTATCGAACCGATCGCTCTGGCCGCCGGGATCGCGCCGTCCGCACCCTCCAGGAGTTCTTGGTGACGGCCCACTGGGACCAGAACGACGCCCGCGACACGCTGCAGAAACATCTGGGGTCGGTGGTCGCGGCCCTGCCGGCCGATCCGCAGGGCACCGTCGGGGTGATCGACGAGACCCGTTGCCGCAAGTGGGGCGACCACACGCCGGGGGGCCAGCGCCAGTACCTCGGGTGCGCGGGCAAGGTCGGCAACGGCATCGTGACGGTTCACGTCGGGGTGGCGAAGGGAACATTCCAGGCCTGCTCGATGTCGACCTTTTCCTCCCCAAGGCCTGGTCCGACGACCGGCTGAGGTGCCGGGCGCCCGGCATCCCGGACGCGGTCCGGCACCGGACCAAGTGGCGACTGGCGATGGGCCAGTTGATCCGGTTGAGCGCCAACGGGGTGAGGTTCGACTGGCTCACGTTCGACGAAGGGTACGGGGGCGGCGGTCCCGTTCCTGAAGTTCCTGAACCTGGTGGACCAACCGTTCGTGGCCGAAGTGCCGGTGAACTTCCGCGTGCGGGACAAGGCCGGCGCGAAGACTCAGCGCGCGGACGCGCGGTTGCGTGCGGACGACGCCCGGGGTGGGACGCGACACCGGATCGCGCACCGGACGGTGCGGGCCTCGTTCTGGCGCGCGGCGACCGCGGCCGTGTGGGTGGCTGATCGGGAGCACACACGGGTGGCGGCGATCAACGAGGGCACCGGGGAGATGAAGTACTTCCTGAGCAACGCGACGACCGCGTCGGTGACGCGGGTGCTGGCCGTGGCGTTCCGGCGGTGTACGGTGGAACATTGGTTCCGCTTGGGGAAGCAAGAAGCGGGACTGATGGGCTACGAGGGTCGGAACTACACCGGGCTGATACGGCACCTGACCCCGTCCCTGATCGTCCTCGGGTTCGTCGCCACCCGCACGGAGCGGCTGCGGGGGGGGGAAACTGGCGCTGACGGCGGAACAGGTGTGCCGGGCGCGGAACCAGCGGTGCCAAGCGGTGTTCCGCCGTCAGCGCGGCGTGCCCGAGGTACGGCACACCAGCGACGTGATCCGGTACCACCAGAAGCGCAACACCCAGGCCGCCAAGTCCCACAAGAAACAGCGGCATAAATGCATCATCTAAACCCGCACTGTATTGTTAATAACAATTATATGATAATATTTATATAGTTTTATTTATATTATTTTTGCCTATTCGATCGCAATGTGTTTTCTCATCGTGGGCTTTTCGTGTTCGCGTTCCTATCAGTGACGCTACCCTTCCATTGAGACGCCGCCATGCCAGCAAACACTTACGAAGCCATCATTATCGGGGCCGGGCACAACGGACTCGTCACCGCCGCGTACCTCGCGAAGGCCGGGTACAGGGTGTTGGTGCTGGAGCGCCGCGAGATCGTCGGCGGGTGCTGCATCACCGAGGAGTTGTGGCCCGGCTTCAAGGTGTCCACCGCGGCTTACGTCAACAGCCTGTTGCGCCCCGAAATCATTCGCGATCTGGAGCTGAAGAAGTACGGCTTCGAGATGCTCCCGCGAAGCCCGTCGTCGTTCACGCCGTTCCCGGACGGCCGGTACCTGATGATGGGACCGGATAAGGATCTGACGTATCGCGAGATCGCGAAGTTCTCGAAGAAGGACGCGGAGGCGTACCCGAAATACGAGGACATGCTCACGCGCGTCGCGGACTTCCTCGAACCGATGCTAACGCAGACCCCACCCGACCCGTTCGGCGGGCTCGGGAGCCTCTGGAAGCTCGGCAAACTCGGGCTCGGGTTCCGCGGGTTGGGTCGCACGACCGCCACCGAAGCGGTGGAGATTCTCACTGGCGCCGCGCGGCCGATTCTCGATCGGTGGTTCGAGTCGGAGGAGTTGAAAGCGACCATCGCGACGGACGCGGTCATCGGCGCGTTCGCGCCGCCCTCGCACCCCGGTACCGCGTATGTGCTGTTCCACCACGTCATGGGCGAGTGCAACGGCGTTCGCGGTGTGTGGGGGTACGTTCGCGGGGGGATGGGCACGATCTCGAACAGTATTGCGTCCGCGGCGAAAAGTTATGGGGTCGAGATCCGCACGAACGCGGACGTGGGCAAGATTCTGGTCGCCGACGAGCGCGTGATCGGCGTCGCACTCAAGGACGGCACCGAATTTCGGGCGAAGCGGGTGGCTTCCGGCGCAGACGCTAACGTCACGTTCCTGAAGCTGATGGACGCGAAAGACCTGCCGCCGGAATTCGTCGCGCAGGTGAAGAAGATCGATTACTCCAGTGCGACGGTGAAGATCAATGCCGCGCTGGACCGCCCGCCGAACTGGAAGGCGCTGCCGTCGGACGGGAAGGTCGGTCCGCAGCACCACGGTACGATGCACGTGTGCCCGGACCAGGACTACATCGAGCGCGCCTTCGATGACGCGAAGTACGGGCGCTGCGCACGCGACCCGATGCTCGAATGTACGATGGCGACCGCACTCGATAATACGCTCGCGCCCGAAGGGAAGCACATCCTGAGTATGTTCGTGCAGTACGCACCGTACCATCTGAAGGACTCGACCTGGGATGTTGAGAAGGACCGGTTCGCGGACCGCTGTTTCGACATCTTGGAGGAGTACGCACCGGGCTTCAAATCGAGTGTCTTGCACCGGCTCGTGATCCCGCCGCCGGACATGGAGAGGATGTGGGGCATTACGGGGGGGAACATCATGCAGGGCTCGATGAGCCTGTCGAGCATGTTCAGTTTCCGCCCGGTTGCCGGGTACGCGAACTACCGTACCCCGGTGAAGGGGCTGTACATGTGCGGCGCCGCCGCGCACCCGGGTGGTGGCGTTATGGGCGCCTGTGGTCTGAACGCTGCGAGAGAGATGCTGAGGGACGGGTGAGCGTCGGCCAGTCGCCGGGTTCGCTATTGAGGACTTGCCAGTCTCTATCAGGTTTCTCGGCGACTGGCACTGTGTCGAATTTTCTTTCACAATTTCGAGCCTCTTTCTTTCACAATTTGGCCCGATTCGGGTGCACGAGATGCGGTGACTCTGGGCAGAATTCTCTCGTGTACGGTGGCGAGATTGGGGCGAAAACTAATGAAATCAAGGCGATTTTGTTGGGATTAAGTATCGAGAACGTGCGGCACGTACCTTGCTTTGAATCGATTGGATTCGTCGTGAGAACTCGGTTGGTTATTGTCCGGGAGAGAAATTGTGAAAATTGGGCATTGACAACCTCAGACCGGTCGGCGATTATTTTTGGGTAGATTCAAATTCGCGGGATGAAACTGACAACTTCGCGGAAGCCTCGCCCGCGAAGTTGTTTCATTTACGCGAACGCAGTCCGGGCGAACTCTCTTCCTAGCGTCTCGGTTTGCCTTATCGTTCGACGCCCACCATTCGTTCCGCTTCATTCAGTCGATGATCGACCGGCCTACGGTACGCGCTGCGCCGGACGATCGTCTCGGGGGTGCTTCAAATGCTGCGGTTCCGTCCACCTCGAGCGGGTTTTACGCTCATTGAGTTGTTAGTGGTGATCGCGATCATCGCGGTTTTGATCGGGCTGCTGTTGCCCGCGGTCCAAAAAGTGCGCGACGCGGCGGCGCGGGCGCAGGGGCAGAACAACTTGAAGCAAATTGGTCTGGCGGCCCAGAGCTACCACGACGCGAACAACAAGTTCCCACCCGCGTGCGGGTGGACCCCCACCAAACCCACCGGAACCCCGGGTGGTTCCACCCCCTATGGAACTCCCGGGGGTGTGGACGGGACCGCCTTCTTCCACTTGTTCCCGTACATCGAGCAGAACAACATCTTCACCGCCAACACGGGCGCGTTCAGCCAGTACAACTACAACTCCAAAACCACCACCAACTACGTTTCCGCGACCTACGCCAACAAGGGCGCGAGTTCCGGTGGGAGCTACGACTACAGTGCTCCCTCGGTGAAGGTGCTGATTGCGCCGAACGACCTGACCGCCTATGACCAGTCCCCGGCGGTGAGCTACATCACCAACAGCGACGTGTTCGACGGGAAGCGCACGATGCTCGGGATTTCGGACGGGAGCAGCAATACGATCGGGGTCGCCGAGGGGTTCTCGTACTGCTACTCGTCCGGGGCCTCGAGCTCGTCCCAAGTGGGGAACGTGATCACGTACACGTATTCCTACGGGTACCGATACGGGTATTGGGCGATGAACGTCGAGGACGCTCAAATCCAGACCTCTAGCTATACGTATTCCGACGGAACTATCACGTACAACTACAACTATACGTTCACCAACGGGGCCCCGGCGTTCGCTCGGGTGGCAGGGAAGACGTTCGAGAGCAAGCCTCAAAGCTACTCCTGCGATTCCTCACTTCCCCAATCGCACTCTACGGGCGTGATTCAAGTCGGGCTCATGGACGGGAGCGTCCGCGGGGTCCGGGCCGGGGTCAGCAACACGACCTGGGAAGCGGCTCTGACTCCCGACGCGGGCGATATTGTTAACGACCTCTAAATCTGGGAGGTCGGCCCGTGGTGACGCGCACCTCTTCGTGTTTTGCGGTACTCGTTTTCGGTACCTCGCTGTTGGCGGGGTGCGGGACCGGACCACCCGAAATCAAAACGGCTCCGAATGACAAAGAGCACCCCACCTTCGGCATCCCCATCGCCAAGAGTGGAACGTCTACCGTCTCGGGAAAAGCGACACTGAACGGCGACCCGCTCGTGGTCGGTCGTGTGCTGCTGTTTACGTCCGACGGACTGGTGATGTCCATCGGGACGATCGACAAGACCGGAACCTACAAACTGACCGGTGCCCCAGACGGTCCGGCCGCGGCCATCGTACTGTTGGACCCCGACGGCAAGATGCCGTTTCCGACCGGCGGGAGTGTTTCTGCCGGTCCGTCGGCTAAGGGTGGACCTCCAGGAAAGATGGCCGCGCCGATGAAGGGGCCGGGTGGCACTCCCGGCCCTCAAGGAAAGGGAGGCGGGTTCGGTATTCAGCCATTACCGGCCCCGTTCCTCGAACAGTTACGGTTCACCATTCCCGCCAAGGAACAGGCCAAGTACCGAGCCGCTCACACCAAGTACGGTCAGAGCACCACGGCGAACCCTCTCAAACTGACGGTTGCCGGGGATACGACCTTTGATCTGATTCTCACCAATTGAATTGCGCCTTTATAACCGCGTTTGCGGCTCTACTCGGGAGACGCTCATGAGTCGGAGATCGACCCGTGCCGGGTTCACACTAATTGAGTTGTTGGTGGTGATCGCAATTATTGCGATCCTTATCGGATTGTTGCTCCCCGCCGTCCAGAAAGTCCGAGAGGCTGCCGCTCGCACTCAGGGGCAGAACAACCTGAAACAAATGACGCTCGCGGCGCACAACTACGAGAGCGCGAACAAGAAACTACCCAGCTCGTATGGCGACTCGCTGTACACCGGGAAAGACCCGTCCCAAACCTACTACTACACCTACGGCGCCGGGTACGTGGGGAACGTGTTCTACGGCTTGCTGCCCTACGTCGAACAGGACGCGCACTTCAAGTCCGGCTCGTATTCCGGGACCGGGAACATTTACCAGCAGGGGAAGTACACCCTTGGATCGTTCACGGCTAACGTCGCGTGGAAGGCGCCCGGGGGCAAGGTGAAGACGTACATCGCCCCGAACGATCCGACTATCGACACGGACCCCAAGAACAACAGTCCCGTCAGCTACCTCCCGAACGGTTCGTCCCTGTCTTCCTCGAAGTCGCTCACGAAGTTCAACATTGGCACCTCGAATGTGGTGATGTTCACCGAGGGTTACACGGTCTGCCAAACCCGGTTCTCGTATTACTGGGATCCGGGTACGAAGTACAACTACATCCGTCAGCAGGCTTGGAACTTCGGGGACTATTACTCCAAGGGCGAGCCGTATACGCCGGACCCGTATTACACGATGACGCTCTACGTCAACCCGTACACCTACGACTACTCGAACGATCAATATTGGACCAAACCCCCGATCGGCCCGTTCCAAACACGGCCCGCGGCCGCCGATTGCCGGTACGACTTGGCACAGAGTTTTAGTGCCCTGGGGGTACTTCAGGTCTCGATGAGCGACGGGAGCGTGCGCGGGGTTCGTCAGTCGGTTGGCCAGTACGCTTGGTACGGGGCCGTTTACGACTGGGACTACGGAGGGGGAACCAACCTCGACTAAGTGCGGGTAATCCGGGCGAATGTCGAGTTGAGGTAGCGCGAGTCGGTTTCACCTTCGTTACTTCGAGGTGAAACCGATTCATTTTTTACACGGCGCGATTTGAAACCAGACTCAATTCCCGATCAGGTGGGTTTTCGTGAATTGAGGAGCTTCCACCCGGATGCCGGTTTTGCGGTTTTGGTCGGAACGTGCGGTGGAGGTTCGTCTTCGGTGCTCTCTTCGTCCTCTTTATCCAACTCCGTTGCCTGTTCGGGATCGCGCGTCGAGACCGCTTGGATCAGGACGCCGAGCACAACGAACCCGACTACCACGCCGTTCAGGGCCGCGACATTTTGTGTCACCCAATCGCCGGCATTAATGCCCCAGAACTGTTCGATTAGCAGAGTACCCGCGTGTCCGGCGAGGAGCACTCCCATGAGGCTCGTGAGGAGCATGGTCCAGAGACGGTAGAGAAGCAGCCCGAACAACCCGCCGCAAAGGAACACGGCCCAGAGTTCCTGGGCTTGTGGGAGCACCCACTGGACCGCGAGCCACGCCCCGCACCCGCCGGCTACAAACGCGAGCACTTTCGCTAATTCCAGAGCGAGCAACCCCGCTGAAACCGCGACCAGAATCCCGATCGCCATCACCTGCGTTCCGCCGGTGGTCCGGCCCGCGTTCAGGCCGATCAACCCGGCAGCGAGGGTGATTCCGGCCACGACCCAGAACCGGTGCCAGCGCCAACCGAACAGCCACAGCGCGAAGCCGAGCACGGTAATGGTCCCGGCCATTGCGCCGGTCATCCCGCGGGCTTCGGCCAGGATGTCGGGAGCGATCAGTTGCACATCGCACCGTGCGGGACGGAATTGATCGAGAAGGTCCGTGTTCAGGCTATGGCCGGACGGTAAACAGTGTCAAGCGAACTGACGCTCCGCGCGACCGAGAATTCGGCCCGCGCTAACCGATGTTTCCGGTTGTTTGCAGGTTCCTTTCTTGTGGGCTGCTACAAAAGAGTTTAGTTCGCAGTTTTCGTTGTTGCTCCACGCCGAGGTGCTTTCGTGCCGCCGATTCAGTTCGTTGTCGATCGCCGAGAGGCCGGGCAGACGCTCGCCGCGGTGCTCAAATTGCGGTTCGGCATCCCGTGGGCGCGGGCCAAGCGCCTCGTCGAGGGGCGGCATGTCAAAGTGAGCGGCCAGGTCGAGACCGACGTCGCCCGGCGACTGAAACTCGGTAAGCGCGTGGAACTTGCTACGGGTACGGTCGAGATGAAGAAGACTCCCGGGGGCAAGGATGGCAAGACGCCGGATCAACAGAAGGGAATCGTAACTGGGAATAAGGGCAAGCCGGGGGAAAAACGCTCACAGGCCCCCGCGCCACACAAGACCACTAAGACCGCGCCGAAAACCCCCGAGCGCAGACGGGACCGAGTTCCCCCCGCGCACCCGTTGGCTCCTTCACTCGAACTCGACGCGATCGTTTACGTTGATGATGCCGTGGTCGTAGTGAATAAGCCGGTCGGGTTGACGACGATGCGACACAAGGACGAGGCCGACGAGTTCGGTGAACACGGTCAGCGGTTCCTGACGAAGACGCTCGCCGGGATGCTCCCCGTCTTGTTAGGTACTCCCGATCGGCCGGTGACGGCGGTCCACCGGCTCGACCGCGACACGTCGGGCTTGGTCGTATTCGCCCGAACCAGCGCCGCGGCCGAAAACCTCACGAAGCAGTTCCGCAAGCACACGACCGACCGGCGCTACCTCGCGCTGACCCGTGGGGTGCCGAAGGCGGCGCGGATCGCGTCGGTGCTTGTGCGCGACCGCGGCGATGGTCGGCGCGGGAGCACAACGGACCTGATCGCGGAAGACGGCAAGCGCGCTGTCACGCACGTATCGGTGTTGGAGTCGTGGGGCGATTTCGCTCTCGTGGGGTGCCGGTTGGAAACGGGGCGCACGCACCAGGTGCGCATTCACTTGGGTGAAGCCGGCGCGCCGTTGTGCGGGGAAACGGTCTACGATCGGCCGATCAACGGGAAACCGCGCCCAGACGAGAGTGGCGCGAAGCGCCCGATGCTGCACGCGACCCGTTTGGGGTTCACGCACCCAGATACGGGCGAGAATGTATCTTGGGAAGTGGCGCCGCCGCGAGACTTCGGGGACCTGCTGGTGAAACTGCGCGCCGGGCAGTGAGCGAAGGTGGTGCGGTCTACCGTGCTCGGGACGCGGGTACTACAAACGAGTCGGTAACTCACCCTTTCTGATGAGCGCTGCGAGTCCCGCGATGTGTTTACAGCGGCCCCACCTTAAAAACCCCAGGCATTCACAAGACGTGTTTTCAGGTGCCCCCACGCGGACGTGGTACAACTCTCCCTGACCGAGTCGGTGGACCGCGAACCCGCGCCCACCGATCTCGCACCGGATTTCGAGGAACGTGTAGAACTGGCACTTCCCGTCGATGTCGAGGCAGAAGACGCCTACGCCGTCCGCATTGGGTGGGCGGACGAGCCGAATGGTTCGCGTCGGGGCCTTCACGTTTTCCATAACGGGTATTATCGTCGCGCGCCCGAGATTCTTGGTAGGTCGGGTAGTGAAGAGAGGCTGTTCAGCGCGCCCCGCCGCCTTACAATTGGGGAATACATCGGAGTACCGGTATGCAATTCACGAAGATGCACGGCATCGGCAACGACTACGTCTACGTCGATTGCGTGCGTCAGAAACCGCCCGCCGACCCCGCGGCTCTGAGCCGCGCGGTCAGTGACCGGCACTTCGGTATCGGTTCGGACGGACTTATTTTGATCTGCCCCAGTGAGCGCGCGGACGCCCGGATGCGGATGTTCAACGCGGACGGTTCCGAATCCGAGATGTGTGGTAACGGGCTGCGGTGCGTGTCGAAGTTCGTACACGACCACGGCATCGCGACGAAGCCCCGGCTCGCGATCGAGACCGGGCGCGGCGTCTTGACCGTCGATCTCGAAGTGAAGGCCGGCAAAGTTGCTCGCGTGCGCGTAAATATGGGGGAGCCGATCCTCGAATCTGCGAAGATTCCGACCACGTTGCCCGGCGACCCGCCCGTAAGCGTGCCGATCGCGTTCGATCACCCGAAGGAGCGGCTCGAAGTGACTTGCGTGTCGATGGGGAACCCGCACGCGGTCGCGTACATTGACGACGAGTGGTTGCACGTCGGTGAACGGGATCTCGTGGCGGCCGTCGGACCGAAGATCGAGAACCATGCGGTGTTCCCTCGGCGCATCAACGCGCACTTCGTGAAGGTCCATTCGCCCTCCGAAGTCACCATGCGGACGTGGGAGCGCGGAAGCGGGATCACGCTCGCGTGTGGCACCGGGGCGTGTGCGGTGTGTGTGGCCGGCGTGCTGACCGGGCGCACGGGGCGCAAACTCCTCGCGCACCTGCCGGGCGGGGATCTCGAACTGGAATGGTCCGAAACTGATAACTGTGTGTACATGACCGGTCCCGCCACTGAAGTGTTCACCGGTGAGTGGCCGACCGCGTGACTTCTCCCTCATCCCCCTCCGCGCCCGAACACGGTTACGTGATCCCGACCCGATTGTGGGCCTGGGTTGGTGCGCCGTGGAGTTTGGCCGCGATTCTTTGGATCGTTGTTCTCGTCACGAGCGCGGTGTTCCTGTACCGCGCGTTTCAGTGGCTCGGAAACACGCCGGGCGCCCCGCCCGAGCGCCAGCGCGCCGACGGGAACGGCGGGCACGCGCAGATCGACTTCGGTGGCCAGTGGCTCATGGGGCGTATGCTGGTGACGGGTAACGGGCGCGCGCTCTATCACCGACAGCGGCAGTGGAGCGTGCTCCGAGACGGGTTTCGGGACGAGTTCGAATCGCAGGTCCAGCGCAACGGACCCGTGTTCGGGCGCCCGAGCGACACGGTCGCCCACGACGCCGACAACCTGATGGGTTGGTTCATGGGGAACGAGAACGACCCCGTTCAGGATTGGAAAACTGTGGGCGGGGCCGCTGCCGCCCAACTCGCCCAACCGCTCACGGGCAACCCGTTTGTTGCGGCGGCACTGGAGAAACACGCGGCCGATTCAGTTTCCCCTCAAGTTGCTGAGTCGGTGAACAAGCCTTCCATTGGTGGGCCATTGTACCCGCCCGTTCACGCGCTGTTCTATGCCCCGTTCGGTTTCATCGATAACCCCCAGTACGCATACCGCACGTTTCAGGTACTCAGCCTGTTCGTGATTCTGGCGAGTGGGTTCGGGGTTAAGTTGCTCACGCGGGGACGGGTCTGGTGGTCGATCGCGACGCTGTGCATCCTGTATTTTCCGGGCACGCGCGGCGCGCTGGACCTCGGTCAGAACCCGGCCCTGTCGTTGTGCATCCTCATTTGGGGGTGGGTATTCGCGAGCCGCGGGTACCCCGTGGCTGGTGGGATGGTGTGGGGGCTGTTCGCGTTCAAGCCCGTTTGGGGAATGGCGTTCTTTTTGGTGCCGCTCTTGATGCGGAACTGGCGTTTCTGTGTCGCAATGGTTCTGACGGGAGCGGCCTTCGGCGCTCTGACACTTCCTTTGGTCGGGTTAGAGAGCTGGTTCAACTGGCTGGAAGTCGGGCGCTCAGCGGCCGACCTTTACAAAGTGAACGACAACTGGATTCACCTGAGTCGTGACTTGCACGGTATTCCCCGCCGTATCCTTCACGACTTTGGCAAACCAGAAAAAGAGCGCGAAACTCAACTCGCGAACGGGCTGGCATGGGGATTATGGGCCGTAGTTTTCGGTGGGACCACGCTGATCTACCTGTTGCGAGGTGACCGGACTCGCGCGACGGGGTTGAGTGCCGGGTTACTCTTCCTCGGCGCGTACCTCACGTGTTACCGGTTCATGTATTACGACGTGCTCCTCGCGGCCGTTGCTGTGGCGGTGATACTTGCCGAACCGCGCCGGTTCTTACGGACGGGGACGTTCGAGTTGGCTCCACGAGAGCTCGAGCCGAAAATTCCAAGTGAACGCGAATTAGCTACACCTCCAATCGCGCCAAAACCTTTTGGCGCGCGGATGCTCGGTTACGTGAACTCGTTTCCGTTCACAATCTTGGTGCTGCTTTTCTTGCTGGAAAACACTCTTAGTGGAATGGCAGTGGAGGCGACTCTGGGGTTCGGTTATTTCGCCACCCCGTCAACGGAACCGGGTGGCGGGGCCACGCCGCGACTGAAAGCCGATACGGGAGTGAAGTACCCCCTCGACACGTTCCTGTTACTCGCGCTGTGGGTGTGGTGTGCTTGGCGTGTGCTGCGCGGTGACGAGCGACGAGACGGGGAGGGGGCACTCTCGACCGCACGCCCTCCCAGCAAAGCGCCGACCTGATCCGGACCGGTCGGCCGATGTCCGTTACGGAAACCGTAAGAACGCTTACTTCCCGCGAAGGGTATTGAGTGCTGCTCCGATGTCCTCGGCCCGCATGAGTGATTCGCCCACGAGTACCGCCCGCGCGCCGGCCGAACCGAGGCGTGCAAGGTCCGCGTGTGTCTTGATACCACTCTCGCTCACAACGATGCGGTCAGCAGGGATCTTCGGCAGCAAATCCAGCGTGTGTTCCAAGCGCGTTTGAAATGTCCGCAGGTCGCGGTTGTTGATCCCAATGATCTCAGCGCCCGCATCCAACACGCGCGACAACTGGTCGGCGTCGTGCAATTCCACAAGCGTGTGAAGTCCCAACGCGGTCGCCTGTTTTTGGAGTTCCGCGAGCCGCGCTCCGGGCAAGCACTCCGCGATGAGCAGCACCGCGTCCGCGCCGGCGCAACGGGCTTCGAGGAGCTGGTAGCGGTCGAGAATGAAGTCTTTACGAAGCACCGGGCACGCGACCGCGGCTTTGACGTCGGTGAGGTACTGTAATTGGCCCTGGAAGTAGTCGCGGTCGGTCAACACGCTGATCGCCGCCGCGCCGTGTTGTGCGTAAGTGGTGGCAATGCGAACGGGGTCGAAATCGGCACGGATCACGCCCGCGGACGGCGAAGCTTTTTTCACTTCCGCGATGACGGTAACTGATCCCGGTTGGCTGAGCGCACTCTTGAAGCCACGGGTCGGTGCTGTGTTGGCCGCGCGACGCTCAAGTTCGGTCTCGGGTACTGCGGCACTTGCAGTCGCGATCTCGCGGTGCTTCGTTTCAACGATCCGGTCGAGAATGCTTGGCATGTGATCGTTACAATTTCGGGTCGGTTTTCTGAGGGGGAGCATTGGCGGGTCGTACCACCCTTGCTCCGCGCTGCGGTCTGCTTATCGACTATCAATATACGGACAGAGTTAGTGGATCGCGCGGACTTGAAAGGCAGTCTGCCATCGATCTTCACTTCAGGAGTCGCTGCAAAGAGGTCATGCCGAGTTCGGTCACTTGTGTGGCCTTCAGCGACCAAAGGACCGGGTTCATCAGTTCCAGCGAAACGGCGCCCGTGTACCCGATCGCTTTCAGCCTTTGCACAATTGATTCGAGGCGGAAGTCGCCCTCGCCCGGCATCACGCGATCGCTGTCCGTCATGAGTTCGCGTGGCACACCGGCCACGTCACACACCTGAACGTGAAACAGGTTCTGCGCGGTCAGCCGGTCCAGGTCTTCGGGCTTGCTCGGACCTTTATAGTAGTGGAACACGTCCAAACATACGCCGACGTTCGGCTCGCCACACTGCTCCACGAGCGTGAGTGCCGTGTCAAGGCACGAGCAAAATGGGTCCGCGCCTCGGAATTCGAGTGCTAGCCGCACGTCGAAGCTGGCGGCCCACTGTGCTGCTTGAGTGAGTGACACGAGTGCGCGACTGAGTGATTGGGCGTCTGGAGCGGCACCAATCGAAACCGAGCCGAAATCCGTGACGAGAAGAAGGGTGGGGATCGCGAACTGCTGGCAGAGCGCGAGCCGGCGCTTGAAGTGCTCGAAGTGAGCCTTGCGCTGCTCGCCCTGGGACAAGAGCAAACCGCCCTGATACGCGGCCGCGGTGAGCGTAATTCCGCGATCGGTGAGGGCGCGGCGCGTGTCGTCGGGTGAGACGGCGTCGAGGTGCTTTTCCAGTTTCGTGAGCCACACTTCGATAGCGGAGCATCCGCCGGCTGGGTAGTTCGCCACGTCGTCCGCGAACGACCCGGGGAGCGTTGTTACTTGCGAAATACAGGGAATCATGCGTTAGCTTCAGGATTTCTCGCGGGGCTGCTTCGTTTTCGGTTTCTCTTTTTCCGGCTCTTTCTTTTCGATTGGGGCCGGACTTGAATCGAAGTTGATGTATCCGCCGAGCCAAGCCACGAGCAGGCCGAACGCCGTCAGGTGCATACACAGCCCGATCACGATCAACAATTTTGAGCGGGTTTTATCCTTCTTGGACAGCCCTTTTCGGCGCGTTGGTTGTGTATCGGTTGCGGACGTGGCGTCGGCAAAAGCGTCAGGGTTCACTCCCCACCCGTCCGGTTCCGGGGGTGCGACCGGCACCGCCACGGGCAGCGCGGCGTCTCGGACGACCGGTACGGTGGTCACTGACGACACCGGTACGGCCATTGGGACCGCTGGAGGCGGGGGAAGGATGCCCGCGCGACAGAACGGAGCCAGTTCGTCTTGTACTTCCTGAGCGGTCTGGGGCCGGTCCTGCGGCTGTTTGGCAATCATCCGCATGACGAGCGCGGCGAGTTCGGATGGGAGGTCGGGACGCAATTTGGACAGCGGAACCGCTTCGGCGGAACGGATCTTGGTCGCGAGTTCGTTCGAGGTGTTGGCAGCGTGCGGTGCCCGACCCGCGAGCATCAAGTAAAGTGAGGCTCCCAAACCGTAGATGTCACCGCGCGCGTCGCAACCGTTTTCGCCCACGCTTTCGGGGGGAAGGTACGCCAAAACGTCAGGGGCGGGCAAATCCCGTGCGGTCTGCACACGCGCCGGGATCAGGCCCGTTTCGGTCAGTTTTGCGGTCGCGTTGTGAGCGGGTCGGCGCTTAGTGGTTCCGTCGGGGTAGGCTTTTGCGGTGAGCGGGCCGACGATTATTAACCCGGGCCGAACTTCACCGTGCCACCCGCCGCGCTCGTGAATCGTGCGGAGCGCGGATGCGATGGCCCAGCCGTATTCCGCCGCGAGGAACCCCGGCATGGCCCCGCCAATTTCGACTAGGAGCGAACCGAGGTCCGCCGCGTCCGTCGGCTGATCAATCACCGCATAAGCTTCCCCACGGTATTCCCCGGCATCTAGGAGCGGGAGAAGGTTGGCGTGGGGGAGCATCCCGAAGGTACGTGCGCGGTTGATGACACCCGAATTGGACGTGTTGTTGCCGAAAGCGCTTGTGTTCAATCGCCGCAGGACGACCGGCGTGCGGAGCGACGGGTGAAGGGCGCGGTACGCGGTTCCCCCCGGGCACGGGCCGATCTTGTCGACCACGGGGTAGTTGGCGAAACTCAAATCCTGTCCGCGCCCCTCGCGGATCGCGTCGGCTTGGTACTGAGTAAGGACGCCTTTTTCGAGCAAGTACGAACACAGTGCGGTAAGATCGGTTTGGGGAGCGTCGGGCTGGCGAATGATCTGCTCCACCTGATCGGGGAACAGCACACGGTTTGCTTTTGCGTCGTTGAAAAAACTGGCAATTGAATCGGAGGGCATCGGGTGACCCAGGATGAGCGGCGCAGGCAGGTATAAGTTATTCTAGCGTGCGGAACTGACTTCAAAAGTCAAAATAGGCAAGAACGTCGCTACCAACGGGCCACCCATTCGGTCCAGGTCACCCGACGGGCGAGCACCCCGGCACCTTGTTCCGGCCCCGCGTCAATAGTGCGCTCACGAGTATCGAACCGCGTGGCCGCGGCCATGTCCAGCAGCCCCCGCAAAGCGAATGCGGACACCGCGCGCTGGGCTTCCGTCAGTTTGTCGGCCCAACCCATGTGAGGGATGCTCGCTTCGATTGTCCCGCCGATATTCTCAAACGCGATAATGAACGGATCGCGACCCAGCGCGGGCGCTCGCAGTTCGATTTCCGCGCGCTGGCACCCGAACCGAATCGCGCCCACCTCGACGGCGATTCCGGCCCAATCTTTATTGCCTGCCAGAAGGGGAAGGAGTTCGCGTTCAATGAAGCGGTGAACGCCCTCGGCCGCGTGCTCCAGTTCGTGGTGCAAGCGGGCAACTTTGGCCTTGTCGCTCGCGTCGAGTGCGTGCCGTGTTTTGCGCTGCAGTTTCGGAATCGTCCCGGAGTGGAACCCCGGGCGCAACAATCCGCGCATCGATTCTCCGTGTGAACCGAGCATGACCGGTTTCAAATCGGGCGACCGGTTCGCGCGGTACAACCGCCAGTTCTCCTTTAACTCCCACGCGACGAACCCGAACACGCCGGGGCACCCGTTGATGATTACAGTGGCGGGCACGAGCCCAATTTGCTCGGCCAGTGCCGGCAGTGTCGGCCACACGACCTTGTGGCCGACTGTAACGACCGGGAAGTGTTTCACCGGGTTTACTTGCGGTTCCAGCAGCAGGTAGAACGCGAATCGCGTTACGTAGGCGATCGGGAACCAAATCAGACCGAGAACGGCTTTAAGGGCGAGTGAACCTTGCGAATCGCCACCGCGGAACCGCATCCATTCGTCCACGGCATAAAGTTGCCGTTCCACCCAGTTCGCGAGTGTGCGGAACAGATCGATGATAGTGCCGATCAAGCCGGGCACGAGATTGGAACGGACGAGGCGCCACCAATCCGACAGAGCCTCTGCAACTTGGTCCTGGAACATCCACCCGAACGGCAAGTTGTACAAAACGGTCAGCGCTGTGAACCAAGCCAACCCCCACCCCAGCAGATACCGGGGGGCCAATCCGAGGATGATGAAGATTCCGACCAAAATGAGGCTCAAAAGCAGTGGGCTGAAAAAGTGGCGGTACAGGAACCGGGTGGTTCTACTGTGCCGAATCGCGCGCAAAGATGGTGACCGCCAAACCGCGCGGGGCAGACCCCAGAGCAATCCCCATATCGCTCGCCACACGAACCCCAAAACCGTTACGACCACGCGCCGGAACGGAGGTGCGTGGAAGATCAACAGTAGGAAGATCCCCAAAACCAGGATCGCCGGCCACGTAATCAGGCTCGGCTCTGCCTCATAGAATTCGAGCGTTTCTGGATCGAACTCCCACACCGTGTGGCCTTTCGGGGCAGACGATGTGAACACGTTTGTCACAAGATCGACACGGGCTTCGACACCCTTCTCAACGAACTCCAGTGTGTCTTCGTCGAAATCGGCCGGAGTAGGCACCTCGTCTTCAAAGAATTCCAGCGTATCCTCGTCGAAATCCCATTCCCATTGTGGCGCTCCTCCCGACCCGCTTCCAGGAGCGCTCGACGCAACCGACGTTTTCGGCTTCTCGAACGATTTGCTGATTAATCCGACTACTTTCCCGCCGATGTGCCGCAATTCCTCGGCGAACATCAACGCACCGAAGGCGCCACCGAAGGGCAGGAGCAGGTACAGCGTGAGCACCCGGCCCCACGGAGTGCCGAAGAAGATCGAGCTGAGTCGTTGGATCGTTCGGAGGTAGATCTCACCCCGGCGGTAAACACCGTCGAGTGCGTATGCGAGGTTCCGGTCCGCGCGCAACAAAGGGTCGCCGGTCAGGAATTCCTTGATCCCCGCGAGATCGGCGAGTTTGAGCCGATTACGCGCGACCGCGTCGCGCAGATCGCCGATCCGGAGGAACCCGCGGTCGCAGATGCGGTCGAGTAGTTCTGCAACGAGCTTGTCGCGCGCGACTTCTTCGACCCGGTTGGTCGGCACCACTCCCGCGTCCGTGAGAGCGTGGGTGATGATCGGCTCGAACTCGTGCCGGATCGCGTGCGCGCGCCGGTGAACCTCGTGGTGCATCAGCCGGTCGAGACGCAGTTGTTCCTGTTCGTCCAATCCTGCGCGGAGCAGTTGCTTGTGCGCCTTATTGAGCGCCATCAGCAACATGACCGGGCGCGCGTGTGGGAGGTGTCGGCGCACCGGGCGCCGACCGAGCGTGCGAATGTACTCGGGCAGGTCCACGGCATAGACTTCGCGCGCGAGGTCTGCCGGGATGCGCTGGAGTTCGTACAGACAGCGCGCAGCGCGGGGCCAGATGCCCGTTGCCGCGAGGGGGAGTAGCGGACCGAGTGCCTGGCGCCACTCTTGGCGCGTTTCGTTGTCCCACTCCAACACGTCACCGAGCCGGTCCACCAACTGTCCGAGGGCAGCGATGGCTGCCGCCACAGCCCGCTCGCAGTCCTCCCCGCGACCGATCTCGGCCGCCTGTGTGCGGAGTATCGCCGCGCGAACGAGGTTCCCTTTCTGTTCAGCTTCGAGTGCCTTTTGGAGCCGCCCGCTCGTGTCGCCTGGAGAACTCGCACTTGCGGCTGCTCGCGGTGAACAAGGCGCACACCAGCGGTCGTCCGGGGACGGATCGCGTTCCGGGTTCTCCGCGCCCTCGGGTCGTGACCGCGTTACGAGATCCGGGATCGCAATCCCGTCCGAGAGGATGTCTCGAACGCTGTGACCGTGGGGCAGGGCGGGGAAATATTCCTCCGCTGCGTGGGTCGTGAAGTGATCGAAATCGAGATACACGGCCGCGAATACGCGGTAGCGGTCCGCGTCGCTTGCTTGGGGGTCCGCAAGGTGTTCGCATTCCAAAACGTAGCGGATTTCGCGCGCTGCGCTCGGGCCAAAGGCGTTCAGACGCGCGAAACACGCTTCTGGAGTGAGTTTCCCAGACGTGAGTTGATCGTCGACGGCCCTCATTATGGCTGCGCGGAACAGCACGCGCCAATACGCGCGCAACTGTTCTGCCTGGGGCTTTTTCTCGATCAGTCGGTCGTTCGGGTCGGTCACGAGGAGCAGCCGCGTTTCTGGCCCCTCCGCGACCGCACGCGGGAGCACGTCAGCAGCAACAAGCTCGGCCCGGCTGAACCAGTACGGCAGATCGGAGCGCGAGGGTAGCGCGTGTCCGCGATCGGCCAGGTAGTTCAGTACCTGGCGCAAGTGCCGTTCGGACACGAGCCGCAAGGCCGGTTCAACGGCGCGGAGGATCGGTTCGAGGCTCGAATCGTGCGACAACGCCGGCTCCTGCGATTATCAGGTGTACCTATCACGATCATCCGAGAACCCGGGCGCCGGTCAAGCCTCTGCACCCGAAGTTCGGGCGCCCGGGACCGCTCGCGGCCGTCAAACACCGAGGAGTCACGCGCCAGTGGCCGGGGGGCGTATGATTCCCCATAGGCGGACGCGATTTACGTTCGGCCGATACCGGAGCGGCTCACCATGCCCGAGATCCCGAAGTTGACGCACCCGTGGTTCGTGGCCGTGTGGCCCGGGATGGGGCACGTGGCCCTGAACGCGGGCGTTTATCTGCTCGCCAAACTCGGCATGACCGCCGTGGCCGAGTTCGAGGCCGGGGAACTGTTCGACGTGGCCCAGGTGGAAGTCAAGGACGGCATAATCCAACCAGCGCGCCGCCCACGGAACCGGTTCTTCGTCTGGATCGACCCGAACAAGCGGCACGATCTCGTCGTTTTTCTGGGCGAAGCGCAGCCGCCGGTGGGCAAGTTCCCGTTCTGCCGACAGGTGATCGATTACGCACGCGAACTCGGGGTCGAGCGGGTAATTACGTTCGCAGCGATGGCAACGGAGATGCGGCCCGAGCACCCCTCGCGCGTGTTCGGCGCCGCGACCGATACGGACGGCGTGGCGGAACTGCGGCGGCTCGATGTGACCATTCTCGAAGAAGGCCACATCGGGGGGCTGAACGGGGTACTTCTGGGAGCCGCTGCCGCGAGCGGGCTGCGCGGGAGCTGCTTCCTCGGCGAAATGCCGCAAGTCTTCGCACAGGTTCCGTTCCCGAAGGCGTCGCTCGCGATCCTCGAAGCGTTCACCGTGATGACCGGCGTCGAACTGGATCTCGACGAACTCGCGGAACAGGCGCACGCCGTGGAGGAGCAGTTGGGCGAACTGCTTGCTCGTGTCGAGGACCAATACGAGAGCCCGAACGAGGAAGCCGAAGAGGGCGCGGGCGACGATGAGGGCGAAGAGTTTTCCAGTGATGAAGAAGAGTCCGAGAGCGAAAGTAGCTCCTCGCAGCAGGAGGGGATCGGGTACCGGTACGACGGGCCGGACGAACCCGTCTCGCAGACGGCCGTGCAGCGAATCGAGGAGCTGTTCGCGCGCGCCGCTACTGACCGCACCAAGGCGTTCGAGCTGAAACGCGAACTCGACCGGCTCGGGCTGTTCAAGCGCTACGAAGACCGGTTCCTCGACTTGTTCAAGCACTCCGACTAAATCTGAAGGCAAGAACCGTCCTCCTCGCACGGGACTCTTGCTATGCTTCGCTCGCTCGCAGCCTTTATTGCGGTCGGCTCCGTTATTGCGCTCGCGCTGGTGCCCAACGCCACCGGCGCAGCGCCGGCCGAACCCGACATGCTCAGCCCATTCCCGCACCCCAAGGGCTACGTTTGCTACCGAGCAACAAAGCCAGTTGTCATCGACGGCGATCTCAAGGACGTGGCCTGGGATGCGGTCCCGTGGAGCGACCCGTTCGCGGACATTGAGGGCGACAAGCGACCCAAACCGCGGTTCCGCACGCGGGTGAAGATGCTCTGGGACGACGAGGCGCTGCACATCGCCGCGGAACTCGAAGAACCGGACGTCTGGGCCACGCTCAAGGAGCACGATTCGGTCATCTTCGCCGACAACGATTTCGAGGTCTTTCTCGATCCCGATGGCGACAACCACCTTTACGGCGAACTCGAACTGAACGCGCTGAACACGACCTGGGATCTGCTGCTTACGAAGCCCTACAAGGACGGTGGAAATGCCATAAACGCCTGGGAAATTACCGGTCTACAAACGGCCGTGAAGGTGAACGGCACGATCAACGATCCGCGCGACAAGGACACTGGCTGGACGGTCGAAATCAAGTGGCCCTGGAAGGGCTTAAAGGAACTCAGCGGGCGCCCGATGCCGCCAAAGGACAGCGACCAGTGGCGCATCAACTTCTCGCGCGTCGAATGGGACACGGAACTCGTTGGGGGCAAAACGCAGAAAATCAAAGGCAAACCCGAACACAACTGGGTATGGTCCCCGCAAGGGCTGATCGACATGCACCGGCCCGAACGCTGGGGGTACCTCCAGTTCAGCACGGCCAAGCCGGGCGAAGCGAAGTTCAAGCCCGATGCGGATTGGGACATCCGCGATACGCTCCATCGCTGCTACTACTCGCAGCGCGAGTACCACAAGAAGAACGGCAAATACACTTCTGTCATTGCAGATCTCGGCTTCAAAGACTTTCCGGGCAGCGTACAAGCACAGGTGACTCGAACCGGTTTCGAGGTGTCGTGGATGGGGCGCGAGGGCAACCCGCCCAAGCCGGTTTACACCATCACGCACGACGCACGCATTCGCAAAGAGTGACTTTCCCTGGGATCGTGGACTTCGCTTGTATGCTTTACGCGTTCAAGAGTGACACATCGTTCCAGGTCTGGAAGTTGTGGGTCATGAGTGTCGCGCGTTTATGTTGGTGCTTGGTCGGCAGGTCGGCCCGGCGCCCATCGATGGCCTCTCGGAACATCTGAAAGTTCTGATGGGGGCTGTTTGAAACTCCCAGCGGTTGGTAGACAGCGAGAAAGCGGTGTATTCTCTGAATCATACCAAATCGCGTTGAATCGTGGCGCATCAGCAACCTTGGAAGTCGTTTAACGCAAATAACTTCCGAGACGGCCTATGGATACTGATCAACAGGATTCGGTATCAGAGGAGGCGCACCAATGGCTGGTAAGCGCAAGACGTACACGGCCGAGTTCAAGTTGGCGGCCGTGAAGATGATCACCGGAAGCTCTCGTCGCCGAGGTCGTGCGGCGACGTGGTGTCGGCGAGAACCTGCTCCACACGTGGAAGAAGGCCATTGCCAAGGATGGGGCCGGCGCCTTCCCCGGATCCGGCCACCTCACCCGTCGAAGAAGAGAACCGCCGACTCGAGGCCGAGGTCAAGCGCCTGACGGCGGAGCGCGATATCCTAAAAACTAGACCGGCAAACGTGACTGGATGAGCTTGTTTCCGAGGGCTTTGAGGTAGGCGTCGGGGTCGCGTCGGAAGCGCCTTCGTTCGACCCACGGGCCTGTAAAGATTCTTGTGTCAGGTAGGTCGGGCACATCGGTTGCTGTCAGCCTGTGGGCATGCGTCCCTCGAACACGATGGCGAAGTGGTTGAGCGCGGCCTTCCAGCCCGCGGTGGGCATGATCCACTTCTTCGATGCCTCGTGGATCGCCAAGTACACCAACTTCAACGCGCTCTCGGCGTTCGGGTACTGCTTCCGGTTCCGGGTGAACTTCCGAATCACGCGGTTCACCGACTCGATCGCATTGGTCGTGTAGATCGCTTTGCGGATCGGTGCCGGGAACTCGAACGGGGTGATGATGTCCGTCCACTTCAGGCGCCACTGCTTGGCGATCGTCGGGTACTTCACGTCCCACTTCGTCGCAAATTTCTTCAACGCCTCTTCCGCTTCGAGCACCGTCGCCGACTGATAGATCGTCTTCAGGTCCGCAGCAACTTCACGACTGTCTTTGTCCATCACGTACTTCAACGCGGCCCGCACCAGATGCACGATGCACAGTTGCACCTTCGTGTGCGGGAACGCCGCCCGGATCGCTTCCGGGAACCCGCTCCGCCCGTCGACGCACACCACGAAGATGTCGCTCACACCGCGACTCTTCAGGTCCGTCCGGCACGACAGCCAGAACTGGGCTCCTTCGGTCTCGCTCAGCCACAAGCCCAGCAGTTCCTTGTGGCCCTGGAGATTCACACCGATCGCGACGTACATCGTGTGCGGCGACACGCGACCGTTGTCGCCGCGCATGTGTACCACGATGCCGTCGAGGTACACGATCGGCCAGACCCCATCGAGACGCCGGGTGCGCCAGGCGGTGGCTTCGGCATCGAGGTCGGCGGTGATCTCCGAGACGAGCGTGGGCGACACCTCCACACCGTAGAGTTCTTGGACCAGATCCTGGATGTCACGCGTCGTCATGCCCTTGGCGTAAAGGGTCAGAATCTTCTCGTCAAAGCCGTCGAGCCGGCGCTGCCCCTTGGCGACCAGTTGTGGCTCGAACGTGCCGTTGCGGTCACGCGGGGTTCGCAGTTGGATGTCCCCATATCACCGCCGACGGTCTTCTGGGAATGTCCGTTGCGGTGGAGGTGGAGATGAGGTCACGCCGCGGTTTGCGCGGAGGACATTCTCCGACCTGGCAGATTATTGCAACTCGCTGTTCGGTAATGAGTTGTAAAATCCGCCCTCTGGGTGCTTTGGAGCGACAGCTCGTAATTTGTCCCCACGGTTCCAAAGCGTTTCCCGCATTCTCAGGGGCTTTCTGACGCGAGCGCGCAAACCGCGGTGTGACCTCTTGGAGGTCGTTGGGACGTTCTCGGACCCGCTCGTTGCTTCGGCGTTGTGCGTCGTGTTGTCGTTGGTGCCGACGGGTTGTGCCCGTCGCCCGAGATGAACATCCATCTCGGTGTTGAGCATTCGTTCGAGTGCGGTCTTCATCATGGCCCGCATCAGACCGTTGAGGTCGTCCAGAGTCGTGGCTTGCGTCGCCATCTCGCGTGCGAGTTGTTCCGCTTGGCTCTTGAAGATCGCATCCATTTGGGGAATCTCCGTCAGGTACGAGGACTGGGTAATAGCCAACCCGTCCCACTGACACAAGATTCAGGACAAGCCCGAAGAACGTGGGCACGGGGCACTATTACCTCACCAACTTGCGTATGCGCGGGCGGAACTGGCCGGTTACATCCGCAACCACTGGGGCATCGAGAACGGATTGCACTGGGTGTTGGATGTGGCGTTTCAAGATGACAGCCGCGCCCGAACCGGCCACGCGGCAGCGAATCTGGGGATGTTGAGGCGCGTGGCCGTGTCGCTGTTGAAGCGCACCGAGGTCAAAGGCAGTATCAAAACCCGGCGCATGAAGGCCGGTTGGGATGACAACTACCTGCCGCAAGTTATCCAAGGAATCACGGCACAATAAAGTGCGCACGCCCTGCCGAAGACGTGAGGCCGCTTTGGGCGCCTCACGTCTTCGGCAGGGTGTTAGTTGCTTTCCGGCACGGGCGTCAGGATCTCCAGCACTTCCACGGCCGGGCGGTCGCCGGTGTATATGACACCGATGCGCCCATACGTTTCGCTGCCCGGTGGCACGCGGAACCATTCGGCCATCGTCGGGCTGAGCGTCACCCGAATGTACGCGAGCGGTTCGATCCGGCGCAGCATGTTGTGCTGGATGAGTACGCGCCCGAGCGGGGTCTTCCCCTCGACGATCGCGTTGCGGACCGCTTCCGGGCACACGCCCAGATTGATGCGCACGAGCCCGAACTGGACCACGCGGTCCGCGTCTTCGCGGAGTGCCAGCAGAATCTTCCGCGCGTACTCGTTACCGGCGCGGCAGCAACTCAGTACGCGGACATTGACCGGAGAGCCGTAGAACTCTTCGACCGTCACGGTCATGTGGTGTGTGTGGACGAGCAGCTTGTAGTACGGCTCGGGCACTTCACTCGCCGGCACCTCGACCGCTTCGGGGCGGTCCGGGGAGTCCGGGAACAGGTGATACAAGTGCTCGAACGTTGGGGCAGTCGTCAGCAAATCGGCCCCTCGCAGCGGGTACACGGTCGGAGTAATTGGCAGGCCGGAGAGATACCGTCGCAGGCGGGGAGAGCTTTCAGGCGAACGGCCGGCGTGAGCCGGCTGGTGAAACCCGGATGAGACGTACCAGCCGGCTCACGCCGGCCGTTCGCCTATTTACCTAACTCCACAAATTGTACCACGCCCTGGCGCGGGAGTTCGGGCTTCTCCAGCACGCTGTCGACGAGATAGTAGAGCAGCTCGCGGAACTCGGTGGGCTGGACCTCATCGGCGAGTGACTCGGCCTTCGCGCGGAACTTGTCCACGAGTTTATCGGCCTTCTCGAACACCTTTGCCGCGAAGTATAGGTGCCGGACCCGGGCCACGATCTCTTCGCTGTCCGCGCCCACCGTTTTGGCGCTCGCGATAAGGTGGAGGAGTTCTTCGCGCTGGGCCGGTGTTGAGCCTTCGAGCGCGAGTGCCAGTAACAGCGTCGGCCGGGCCGCGAGCACGTCCTGTCCCGAGACGAGCTTGTTGTCCTCGTCGCCGGTCCAGTCCTTGATGTCGTTGAGGATCTGGAACGCGACGCCGACGTTACGGCTGAAGTCCGCGATCATCTTCTCGTGGTGCGTTGCGTCGCCTGCAAGTCGCACGCCGGTGTAGAGCGCGGCCTCGAACGCGGGCGACGTCTTCAGTGCGTAGATTTTCAGCGCGTCGAGTGTGGTGAGCGACTGGTCCTTCGCTTCGCGCCAGAGCAGTTCCGCGCCCTGGCCCTCGGAGAGCTTGATGTGCGCGTCCGCGAGCTTGTCGAGGATGTCCGCGGCGATCTCGGCCCCGAGTTGTTTGCGGTCGCGTGACACGCAGCGGTAGCCGAGGCCGATGAGGTAGTCGCCGACGTTGATCGCGGTACCCACACCGTAGGTGCGGTGCAGCGTCTCGGTGCCGTAACGGTAGGCGTCGTCGTCCTCGATGTCGTCGTGGACGAGGCTCGCTTTGTGGAACGTCTCGATCGCGATGGCCGCGCGCTTCACCGAGTCGGGAAGTTCCCAACCGCTCTCCGCGAGCGTGGCCGGCGCGCCTTTGAGTGCATCGTAGCTGGCGAGCGTGATGAACGGGCGCGATCGTTTTCCGCCGCGCGCGAGGAAATCGTAAGCGATCGTTTCGTGCTTGCGGAGCGGATCGGTTTCCGGTGCCGTCGCACGCGGGCGCGGAACCAGGCGCGACAGTTCTGGCTCGTCGAACATCGCGTTCGCGGCGCGCATCAGGTGCATGTACGTCTTGGTCTTCGTGTCCGGCGCAGGGGTGTGGAGAGCGATCGATTCAAACACCCAGTCGTTGTCCACCGACGTGTTCTTGCAGTTGCTCGACAGGAGCGGGGTGGCGATGCACGGGATGCCCGCGAGCAGCACCTTGTCGAACGCCTTCTCCAGCACGTTGAGGCACGCGACCCCGACGATCGCGTCGACGTGGCCGCTCACGATGATCTTCAGAACGATCGGCGTGCCCTCGCTCACGAGCACCTTGTAACCGAGTTCCTCCGCCTTCGTGCGGAAATCACCGACCTCGCACGCGCCGCACTTCTTGCAGTCCAGTCCGAGTTCGTCGTACTCGGCCGGGCACCCCTCCGCGTTCTTCAGACAGTGCGGCAGGAGCATCAGCCGACGATGGAACGGGATCGCTGCGACCTGCTCACGCCAGAACTCGTTCGTCAGCATCACCATCGTGAAGCCGAGGCACGATTCCCCGAGGCCGAGCGTTTTGAGCACGCCTTCGGCCATTTCGCGGGTCGATTCGCGCGTGAGCGGCTTGGACTTGTCCAGCGTTTTGCAGAACTTCTCGATCGCGGCGCGGATCGAATCCCGGACCGCGCGCGATTGGGGGACTTCCTTGAACGCGGCGGAATTCAGTTTGGGCGGCTTGGTCGGGGCGCGTTCGTTCGTGGCTTCCGTCAGGACTTCGGCGACAGTCGTCACGGTTGATCCCTTGGCTACGGCAGGGGCAATACGAGTCACGGCTCTTGCGGGAGCGCGCAGAGAGAAGATACTGGGCGGCGGGTGTCACAACCAGTTTGGCCACAACAACCCCGCGACGCAACTGAAAACAGCGCTTGCGTTCCGACTTGCGGCGCGTTTTCGTGTAGTCGCCCGGTACCACCCGCCAGATACCCGCCCCCGACTCGGAGTCTTTCACACCATGACGCGATTCCTCTCCGCACTGTTGCTGTTAACCCCATTTATCGGGCTTCGGGCCGACGAACCGAAGACCGATCCTTATGACCAGTCGAAAGTTCCGCTCGAAGTCGAGCCGCCGGCCGACTTTAAGGGAAAGCGAATTCTGATCGTCGCGGGCCAAGCGAGCCACGGTCCGGGCGACCACGAGTTTTTCGCGGGCAGCGCGATCCTTGTGAACCTGCTCAAACAAACTGATGGCGTGTTCCCGATCATGGCCCGCAACGGGTGGCCGAAGAACGAGAAGCTGTTCGATACGGCCGATTGCATCGTGATGTACATGGACGGCGGGGGCAACCACCCCGCAATCAAGCCGGAGCGTATGAAGATCATCCAGAAGCAAATCGACCGCGGGGCGGGGTGGGTCAACATGCACTACGCGGTCGAATACCCGGTGAAATCTGGTGACCGCGACATTGCAACGCCGGTCAAAGGGTGGCTGGGCGGCTACTACGAAACCGGCTATTCGATCAACCCGCACTGGGACGCGAACATCCGGAGCCTGCCGAAGCACGAGATCACACGCGGAGTAAAACCGTTCACGCTCAACGACGAGTGGTATTTCGGGATGCGCTGGATCGACGACATGAAGGGCGTTACGCCGATTTTGCAGGCCGTCCCGCCCGATGATTCGCGCCGCACGCCGCACACGAAGGCGCGGAAGGGCGAAATCGAAACGATGGCATGGGCCTTCGAGCGCGCGAGCGCGGGACGCAGCTTCGGCTTCACCGGCGGTCACGCGCACCGCAATTGGGACGATGAGAACTTCCGCCGTGTGGTGGTGAATGCGATCCTCTGGGGAGCGAAGGTCGAAGTGCCCGAGAAGGGCGCGAAGGTGGACTTCGACCCGGCAGACCTGAACAAGAACCTCGACAAGAAGAACGATAAGCCGTTCGTGCCGATTCTGCCGCCAGGGGCCAAAAAGTGATTGGCGAACGGCCGGTGTAAGCCGGCCGGTGTGACTGCATTAGATAGCTGGCGCAAGTATATCGGCCGGCTTACACTGGCCGTTCGCCCCGGCATGCCCGTCCCAATGCTGCGACGGTGAAGATGATCGGGTACAGCTTCTCGAAGTACCACAACTTTGCGAAGTAGAACCCGATCGGGCTGGCGTCGCGGAACCGGTCCGATTCGACCGCTTCTACCAGCCACGCGACCCCGCGCTGAACGGCGTCTCCGGGCGCCAGGTCGAGCAGCATTTCTACTGCGAGCGCCGTTTCCTCCACACTCGACGGGCAATCCTTCGCTCCACCCCATCCCCCATCCGCGTTCTGCACGGACAGCAGGAACTCGACCCCGCGCCGGCACTCCGGCGAATCTTTTAGTTTCAAGTCGCGATACGCGGCGAGCACGCGCGCGGTGCCGTAGACAGGGTTGATGTCGTCCGGCGCGTGCTGGTTCCCGAACCAGAGGGGGAGCCACGATCCGTCGGGGCGCTGTTGCTTAGCGAGGTATGCGAGGCCGCGGGAGACAGTTGCGTGGTACTTTTTCCAGGTCAAACCTAGGTAGCCAATAAGGAATTGATACTTGCTCTCTGGCTTGCCGAGCCAGCAGTGGTGGTCGTGTTCAAAGCGCTTGGACCAAACTGCGAGCGCGCGAAGGGCATGTGCTGTTAAATCCGCGCCGCTGCGGTCGAACGGGAGCGTACCCCACCCCCGACAAAACGTCGGCCATCCACCATCGGAGTTTTGTAATCCAATGACCCAGCCGACGCTCTCTGTGGGGTAGTGGCTGTAACCCATGTGGTAGAGCGCCAGAATTGCTCCGGGCGTATCGTCGCAGTCGGGTACTCCGCCGGGAAGATCGGTCCACGCCCAACCTCCGGGGTCTGCTCCGGTATACGGGTGCCTCTCTCGGTATTGCTGGCCCATCAGCCAGTCCCAGAGTGAGCCGCCTTCCCACTTCGGAGGAGCCGGTATCGACGGTGTATCGCCAACTGCAACGAGTGCGTTGATGGAGAGTGTCGTCACCCATGTCGCGAGGTTCGTATCGATCGGCCAGCTTCCGTCGGGGCGGACCGAGTTCACGATGAACCGCACGCCTTCATCAATGACTTGGGCTTCTGCAGCAGTACGTTTGCGACGCATGGAAGAGAGTGCCATCACGACGAAGCTCGTCAGTGGTGTGGCTTCCAAATACCCGCCGGTCTTTGGCTGAATGCGCCGCAGGACATTCAGGGTGCGGTTCCGGACGAACCGGCGCACGGCGTTGCGGATCGGGTTGTGCGAGCGCCGGTGGTGGTGGATGCACTGACCGATGGCGATGAGCGCGGGAAGGGCGTAACTCACCACCGGCATCTTCGCGAACCGGTACCAGCTTTGCGGGAGGTACGCCGCTTCAAACGGCAGCCGGGGCACTTCGTCCCAGGAAACCAGCCCCGCCAGCGCGCACGTCATCAGGATCGGTACGGAGAACGTGTGGTCCTTACCGTACCGGTGCCGGATCGCAGCCGCCCGGCGCGTGGGTAGAGCGCCCGCTTTCAGCGTGAGGTAGTCTTCGACGCGCCGGATCGTTTCTCCCTCTTCTTTTGCCCCGGCCAACTTGAACGCGGCCCGGCACAGCATCGTCGTCGAGATGTTCGAGAAACTCTTGACCGTGTCGCCCCACCCGCCGTCCGCGTTTTGGTGGTCCGCGAGCCACTTCAGGCCCGCGTCGATCCGCGCGCGGTGCTCGAACGGGTTCGCCAGGTGGAGCGCCATGACGGCGGTCGCGGTCGAGAGGGCGGACGTCGAAAGTTCGCCGACCCAGTGACCTCCCGGCACCCGCTCCGCGAGGAGTGCGTCGCGTGCGGCGAGATATGCGGCGCGGAGGCGGTCTGCGGGGATCATGCAATACCCATTTGATTCAAGCGGGCGGGGGAGCGGCGTCGATTGTGGGGAATGAGTAATCCCTGCACGTTCGGGGCGCCCCATGTCCGCGATTCATCCTATTAACCTCACCACCTGGGGCGGCCAACTCTCCGAAACGGAGCAGAAGCTTGCCACGGACGCCCTCGAAACCGGGTGCGTCTTGTTCCTGCCCGAATTGCGCTTCGCGCTGAGCGAGAACGAGCGCGAGTTCCTGACGCCGGACATCGTGGGGAGTTCCAAGAACGTCAGTTACGAGCCGAAGAGCGGTAAGCTCGGCGGGGCGAACGTCGCGGCGATGAAATTCCACGATCTCCGCGCGCTCATGGACCGGTTCGCGACTGGATCGCGTGCGCTCCTCGAAACGCTGCTCCCGCACTACGGCGCGGGGCTTCACCAGGCGCGCACGAGCCTCCGCCCGGTGGAAGTGGCCGGGCGCAAACAGTCGTGGCGCAAGGATGATACGCGGTTGCACGTGGACAGTTTCCCGAGCCAACCGAGTAACGGGAAGCGTATTCTGCGTGTGTTCAGCAACGTGAACCCGGACGGGCGGGCGCGGGTGTGGAAAGTGGGCGAACCGTTCGAGACGGTGGCGCGGAAGTTCTGGGCGCACCTGCGCTCGCCGTTGCCCGGTGAGCGCCGATTGCTCGCGGCCGTCGGCGTGACGAAGGCCGTTCGCACGCGGTACGACCACTACATGCTCAAGCTGCACGACGCGATGAAACTCGACCCGGCCTACCAGGAGCGGTTCGCGAGTTCGACGCACCCGTTCCCGGCCGGGAGTACGTGGGTGTGCTTCACGGATCAGGTGTCGCACGCGGCCATTTCGGGTGCCCACCAGTTGGAACAGACGTTCTGGGTCGATGTCCGGGCGCTACGGAACCCGAACTCGGCGCCGATCCGGGTGCTGGAATCGCTCGCGGGCCGCAAACTCGCCTAATGGCAGAACCGGGTTCACGTCGCGCGTTCTGAATGATCGCGCGGCGCCTCACGCATTTCCAGCTCGCAGAACTTGCATTAAAACCGTCGCGGCCTTCGCACATTACGCACCTTCCGTCATTGGACACCTCGGTACGAAGCACGTCAGCGGCTCGTCTGGATTCTCGATTCCGAGCGATTTATAAACCGGGCCGCTCACACCGGAGTCGCCCGGAGGCACGTCACATGTCAGTGCGACGGTGGGTGGCAATCTTGGCCGTTTTCATGGCACCGGCAGTTGGGGAAGCGGAGGAGTTTTGCGCGGACCAGCGCGTGGTCGTGAAGCGGGCGCGCGTCTCGTTCGGGTACACCGAAGAGGGGAAGTGGGTCAACGCGGGTGAGGTCACCGAGGTGGTGGTGACGGTTCGGGAGCAGCGGGGAGATTGGGTGCTGATCCGCTCCGGGGGGAAACGCGGGTGGGTGCGCATCGCAGAGGTCGTTTCACTCGCGGACGCGCCCGCGTACTTCACCGGCATGATCGAAGCCCAACCGCGTGTCGGTTCGCACTACTTGCGTCGCGCTGCGGCACTGGCAGAACAAAAAGAATACGCAAAGGCGGAACGAGACTGGACGGAGGCGCTGCGGTTGTCTCCGAGTGACCCGGCGGCCCACTACGGCCGAGCCGTTTCTCGGCATCTGAATAAGGACTACGCCGGTGCCCTGGAGGACTACGGCATGGTCCTCAGGCTGTCGCCGAATCATGCGGGCGCCTTCGCGGGTCGGGCGTGGCTGCGTGCGACGTGCTCGGAGGGGAAGTATCGGGACGGCGCTGAAGCGGTACGCGATGCGCGGCGCGCGTGCGAACTGACCGCGTGGAGCGATCCGGACTGCATCGACAACTTGGCCGCGGCTTACGCCGAAAACGGGCAGTTCGACGAGGCCGGGCGCTGGCAATCCAAGGCGCTGGAGTTCCCAGCGTTCCAGGGCCAGAGCCGGGAGAACGCGCTGGTGCGGGTCAAGCTCTACAAGGACGGTAAACCGTATCGCACTGAGGGGCGCGAGTAGGCACCCCAGTTCAGGCGAGAACGTCCTTCACGACGCGCCCGTGAACGTCGGTGAGTCGGAAGTTGCGGCCCGCGAACTTGAACGTCAGTTTCTCGTGGTTCAGCCCGAGTTGGTGCAGGATCGTCGCGTGCAGGTCGTGGAGGTGGACCTTGTCGGTCACCGCCGCGGCGCCGAACTCGTCGGTCGCACCGAACGAGAACCCGGGCTTGAACCCGCCGCCCGCGAGCCACACTGTGAACCCGCCCGGGTTGTGGTCGCGGCCGGTCCCGTTCTTCTCCGCGTAGGGCGTTCGGCCGAACTCGCCGCCCCACCACACGATCGTGTCTTCGAGCAGTCTGCGGCGCTTCAGGTCTGCGAGTAGCCCGGCGATCGGCTTGTCGACCGCTCGCGCGTGATCGGCGTGCTTGGGCAGGTTCGAGTGCTGGTCCCAGGCCGGGTTCGCGGTGTTGTCGCCGTAGGTGACCTGCACGAACCGCACGCCGGCCTCGCTCAACCGACGGGCCATCAGGCACTGCTTGCCGAAGTTGTCGGTTTCCTTCGTCCCGATGCCATAGAGCTTCTGGGTTTCCTTCGTCTCCTTTGCGATGTCCATCACGTCCGGGGCGTTCTTCTGCATGCGCCACGCGAGTTCGTAAGACGCCGCCACCGCTTCCAGTTCCGCGTCGCCGGGTTTAGCTTTGAGTTGTTCGGCGTTCAGCTCACGCAGCAGGTCGAAATGCTCTTGCGCTGAGCCGGAGGGAAGAGCGGAAGCGAGGTTGCGAATGGTAGCCTCGCTTGCGGGACCACCCGCGCGCCCGACGGGAGTGCCCTGATAAATGGCCGGGAGGAAGGCGTTACCGTAGTTCCGCGCCCCACCGTTACCGCTTGATGGTGCGATGCTGACGAACCCCGGCAAGTTCGCGCTCTCGCTCCCGAGTCCGTAGAGCACCCAGCTCCCGAAACTCGGGCGCACGAAGCTCGTCGACCCGCAGTGCAGGAACAGTGTCGCCGGGCCGTGTGCCACGCCCTCGGTGTGCATCGAGTGGATGAAGCACAGGTCGTCGATCACTCCGTTGACTTCGGGGAACAGGTCCGAAGCCCATTTCCCCGATTGGCCGCGCTCGGCGAACTTCCACAGCGGTTTCATTACCCGCTGCGTGCTCCCGCGCATCCCGGTGTTAGCGACCACGCGGGCGTCGTCGAATTTCAGTTGCTTGCCGTCTTCTTTGTCGAGCAGCGGCTTGTGGTCGTAGGAATCGACGTGCGAAACGCCGCCCTGCATGAACAGGAAGATGACCCGCTTGGCTTTCGCCGGGTGGTGTCCCGGTTTTGCTGCCAGCGGGTTCGCGAGAGCGTCGGCGCGTGCTCTTTGCGTCGCGAGGCCCGCGAGTGCGAGCGCACCGAAGCCGCACCCGGTGCGAGCGAGGTAGTCGCGGCGAGAGAGGAGTGGCAGCATGGTCGTTCTCGTGCCGTGTATCAGGCGAACTTAGCGTTATCGATTTTGAGCCGATGGAGCGTCAATTCACGTACCGGAACTCGGCCGATGCGAACAGTGCGTGGAACACCGCGGTCCAACCGTCCCGGTCGGATTTGCCCTTCAAGAACCGCTCGGCCACTTTGCGCTCGCCCTGTGTGGGGTCGCGACCGAGCGCAAGTCGATACGCGCGCGTGAGCCGGGCTGCGTCGTCGGCGTGCTTTTCGCGCAATAGTCGCGTTGCGGAATGCTCGGCCTGTTCCAGAACGAACGGGTGGTTCATCATGAACAGCGCTTGCGGGGCGACCGTTCCGCTGTTCCGCTTGCCCGTCGTGATGCTCGGGTCCGCCGCATCGAACACTTCGAGCATTTCCGGCATCGCGTTCCGGAATTGGGGCAGGTACACGCTTCGGCGAGTTGAATTGGTCTTGTAGCCGTAGTCCGCGGCGAGGGAATCCGGGAACGTCGGTCCGCCGCGAGTGGAGTCGAGTTGGCCGCTCACAGTGAGAATCGTGTCGCGGATCTCTTCGGCTTCGAGGCGTTTGCGGTTCGCGCGGCTGAACAGTTGATTTTCCGGGTCCGCAGTTACCGTTGCGGCGTCCCCAGTTGTGGACTGACGGTAGGTACGGCTGAGAACGATGTACCGGACAAACTTCTTCGTACTCCATCCCATACCGTTCGCGTGGTCGGTCGGGGTCTGAAACAGAATCGCCAGGTGATCGAGCAGTTCCGGATGGCTGGGGAGTTCGCCGGTCGTGCCGAAGTTGTCCACGGTGCGAACCAGACCCGCGCCGAGCAACCAGTGCCACACGCGGTTCACCGCGACGCGGGCGGTCAGCGGGTTGTCTTTCGAGGCGATCCAATCCGCCAGTTCTGCTCGCCCGCTGCGGTTCTTGGAAACGGTTGGCGGTGTGCCGTACAGTGCGACCGTCAGGAACCCGCGTGGGGCGACTTCGCCCAAATTGTGGACGCTCCCGCGAACGTGAACCTTCGTGTCTTCGATCACCGGTTCCTCGACGACCGACATCGCCATCTCGCGCTTCGGTCCGGTTGCCTGGAGCTTCTTCAGTTCGGCTTCGAGGGTTTTCAGCGTGTTCGTTTCCGCTCGGGCGGGCTTGTTGCCTTGTTCTTTCTTGTCGAGCGACAGGAACACGACCGCGTCGGCCGTCACGTGCCCCTTTGTCCCTTCATTCGAGATCATGACGTAGGCTTGCCCGCCCTTCTCGAATCGGTACTCGCCCAGTGAGACGAACCGGCCGTCGATTGCCGGAGTTTTCGTCATATCAACGCCGATCTCGGTTTCGCCGTCGGCGCTGAAGACGTGGACGGTAACTTTCGCGGCCCGGTTCGTGCCCGGCGAGTACGCGAGCCGGACCTCGAACTTGCCCGGGGGAACTGCGTCCGGTTGGAACGTCAGCGTCTTTTGACCCTTCCCCCCATCGCTGTCGTGAATGTAGCCGGCACCGATGAACGTTTTGTTGAACGTGGACGGCACCCAATCACCGACCTTCTTCGCCTGAGTGTCGTCTACCACGATTCCGGGAACGTCCTTTACCGCGAGTGCGCCGGCCGCTGTGGTACCCGCTGCTTTCTTTGCAGTCGCGATCTTCGCTTGGAGCGACGTGACCGCGGATTCGTGTTCCTTGAGCGCCAATTCGGTCGCGGGAGCGGCCGGGAGCGGTACCTCGATCCACTTCGATACGTTCGCGTGCTCCATCGCCTTGACGTTGCGCAGGATGCCGGCGAGGGCGTAGTAATCCTTTGTCGGGATCGGGTCGAACTTATGGTCGTGGCACCGCGCACACGTCACGGTTTGTCCCAGGAAACCCTTCGTGATGACATCGAGCTGTTCGTCAACGACGTCCATCCGGAGCGCCTTCTTGTCCTGTTCTTCGAGGTTGGTGTTTCCGAGTTGCAGGAACGTCGTCGCAACGAGTTGGCGCTTTCGATCGTTCGTGGTAGTAGCAGGGAGGAGATCGCCCGCGAGTTGTTCCCGAATGAACTGATCAAAGGGCACGTCCGCGTTGAACGAGTCGATTACGTAATCGCGGTAGCGCCAGGCGTGCGGGTAAACGAACCCGCGTAGCGTGACCGACTCCGCGAACCGGGCGATATCGAGCCAGTGGCGCCCCCACCGGACACCGAACTCCGGAGACGCGAGCAGCTTGTCCACGAGTTTCTCGTAAGCATCTGGGGCTTTGGCCGCCACGAACGCATCGACCTCTTCGGGCGACGGCGGCAGCCCGGTGAGGTCGTAGTAGAGTCGCCGAACGAGTGTCGCGCGATCCGCTTCGGGGGCGGGCTTCAGTCCCTTCGCTTCGAGAGTCGCGAGGATGAATGCGTCGATCTCGTTTCGGACTTCCCCCTTCGGGTTCCGAACGTTCGGCACGACCGGTCGGGCGGGGAGCTTGTACGCCCAGAACTTCCGCCCCTCTTCGATGGATAGCCCGACTTGTTTCTTGGGGCGCGCTGATCCGCCAGTTTGTGGGGCCGGGGCGCCCATCGCGATCCATTTCTCGAAGTCCTTCAGGACCGTAGCCGGGAGCTTACCCTTGGGGGGCATCTGCACGTCCCCGTCGTACTTCATCGTCTTGAGCAGGAGGCTATCGGCCGGTTTGCCCGGCACCACTGCGGGGCCACTATCGCCGCCCTTGAGTATCCCGTCACGCGAGTCGATGAACAGCCCGCCTTTGAGCTTTTTGTTTTTCTCCGCGTCGGCGGAGTGGCACGCGGCGCAGTGCTCGACGAGTACGGGCCGGATTTTCTTCTCGAAGAATTCGAGTGCGGCCGGGTCGGTGGGCGGATCGGGATTGGCCGCGCGGACGGTTGCAGGTTCGACGGGGGTGAAGAGCACGAGGGCGAAGAGCGCGGGCGCGGAGAGGACAGCAAATCGCATCGCGAGCACCCCGGCAGCGAGAGTGGTAGCCCGGGAATCAATTATGCCGATTCACCCAGTGAACGCACCTGGAATCTGTTCGCGTGGGGCAGACGCCCGTGCGATTGTTCCGGGCGCGAAGAATTGAGCCGCACCGAAAGGGGTTTTGAAAGACGGCCCGAATTCCCCAGTAGAAACTGATGCGGGTACAGAACCTGCTCTATTGGATTGACGGGCAGCCTGTGATCGGCTCTCATGACCGTCTGAGGCAGGGCGTGCGCACTTTATTGGGCCGTGATTCCTGGGATAACTTGCAATAGGTAGTTGTCATCCCAACCGGCCTTCATGCGCCGGGTTTTGATGCTGCCTTTGGTCTTGGCGCGCTTCAGGAGCGACACGGCCACGCGCCGGAGCATCCCCAGGTTGGCCCCCGCGTGGCCGGTTCGGGCACGGCTGTCGTCCTCTCGGAACGCCACATCCAGTACCCAGTGCAGCCCATTCTCGATGCCCCAATGGTTCCGAATGTAACCGGCTAGCACCGCCGCGCTCACGCGCAGGCGGGTGATGTAATAGTGCCCGGTGCCCTCGTTCTTCTGACCCTTTACCCGGCGCTCCCGGCACACCAGCGCCACCGCGCCCACATCCGACCAACCATCCGGCAACCCATCCGGGTCTTGGACCACCGTTACATAACCAGTAGTTTCAAGGGTCATGGCAGTGCCGCATGGGAGTTCCTAAGTTCAAGGTTCTCAAGCACTTGAACGGGAAGCTCCCATGCGACGTGGTTATTCTACGATTACCCCGGCGGTGATCCATGCGTTGGCCCGGCGAACGTTGGCCCGGGCACTCGATTGGCCCGACTACAAGCCGTCGATCACGGGCACCCAGTTGGTTGATCTGGTGCTGCGGATCGCGAGCACCACACGAACCCTGTTCGCGGTGGCGACCCGGTACTTCCACTTCTCGCACGAGACCGCGCGACAGGCCGTTCGTGCGAACCTGGGCTCTCGGGACCAACTCACGGCCCGGTTGGTGGATGCGCTCCACCAGGTGGCGACGTTCACCCGTCGGGACCGGAGGCGCCGGTGGACGTGTGCCATCGACGTGCATTACGTGCCGTTCTACGGGGACCGCTCCACCCCGGGGATCATCGGCGGACCCAAGAAGGCCGGAACCTCGTTCTTCCACGCCTACGCCACGTGCGTTCTGATTCATAAGCGCCGGCGGTACACGGTCGGGCTGATGAGCGTGGCGAAAGGAACCAAGCCGCACCAGCAGGTGAGCATCCTTCTGGATCAGGTGGCGGCTCGCGGGCTCCAGGTCCGCGGGGTGGTGCTGGACGCCGGGTTCGACAGCGGGGAAACGCTGCTGCTGTTGCAGCAACGGGATCTGTACTACGCGGTGCCGATCCGCAAGAAGGGGAAAGGCACGAACCGGCGCAACGAGTGCGACGCGCAACCGTCGGGTACGATCGCCACGATGGGATGGGTGACCGAGAAGAGCCGCCGGGCGGTATCGACTCGGGTGCTCGTGTGGCGCCGCCCGGGCGAATCGCACGCCCGGGTGTACGCATTTTCCGGGTGGGGCAAGGGAACGGCCGTGTCCGAGGCGACGCGCGCGTGGCTCGGGCGGCGCCGGTACCGGGAGCGGTTCGGGATCGAAACCAGCTACCGGCAGAAGAACCAGGCCCGCGGGTGGACCACCAGCACCAACCCCGAGTACCGGTTGCTCTTGGAAGGGGTCGCGCTGGTGTTGCGACAGGTGTGGGTGTGCTTGGCACTCCAAATCGCCCGCGCCCGGAAACGGAATCCGAGTGCGTGGGTGCGCGAACTCCCGTTGGTCGAGATGCTCGACTGGCTCACACTACGGATCCGCTCGCGATACCCGCGCACACGATGTATCACACTGACCCACAATACACTTACACGCACGGCTACGCCTTGAAACTACTGTAACGCTCTTCCTCGCGCCCGTGACCCACACCCGCCTCGCCCGCCATGTCGCACCCGGCGAACTCCGCCTCGGCCGCCTTCTCGAACACCGCGACAACGGCTCGGTGCAGCGTCGGCTGGTTCCCTTTCACCGTCACCAGGTACGCCCCGCCCTGCTCACGGATCTGCGTGACAACATCCTTCTGACCGAACGCGTCATCGAGCGTCACCAACGCGCCCCTGAGGTCCAGCACCTTCAGCAGCTCAGGCACGGCCGCGATCTCATTGGACCCGTTGGGCACCGGCACCTGGCCCAGGAACAGGTTGTTCTCGGTGGCCCACGCGTTGACCAGGTGCAGGCACCCGGTGAACGTGCCTTGGGCCGAACGCCGTGCGCTCTTCCCGTCGATGGCGATGTGGACCAAGCCCGTCGATTCGCACAACGCGCCCACCCATCGGCCGAACCGGTCGGCGAACGCATCGGGATCGAGTTTGGCGAACACGCGCTCGAACGTGTCGTGGCTCGGCACCCCGTTGGGCAGCTCGAGGAACCGGCGGAAGAACGGCTCCTTGGTGCGCGCGTACTCCGCGATCTCATCCCACCCGTCGGCCCCAGCAATCACCGCGCAGGTGGCGATCACCAGAATATCCGTCAGCGGGTGCAGCTTGTTCGCGGTCTCGATCCTGGGGTCGGGCACGTCCGCGAACACGGCGGTCAACGAAAGGGGCATTGGGTATCCTCCGGATGCCCTCGGTGTAGACATAAACTCCTACACCGTCAGCCGTTCATAGTGCGCACCCCCTGCCGTCTGAGGAGGCCTGTCGTGGAACAAAACGCGAAGTTCGTGGTGCGCTTGGATGAAGCGGAGCGCGGGCGGTTGCAGGAGATGGTGGATCGGGGCGAAGGCTCCAAAACGATCCGCGACCGGGCCTTGATTTTGCTGAAGGCCGACGAGGGCGAGGGCGGTCCGGCGTGGGCTGGCGCGAAGATCGCCGACGCCTTCGGGGTGGGTGTGCGGACCGCCGAGCGCACGCGCCGGTTGCTCGTGGTCGAAGGGTTCGAGGCGGTGCTCGCTCGGAAGCCCTCGACGAACCGTCAGTACCGCAAGTTCGATGGCGCGCAGGAAGCCGAGTTGGTGAAGTTGGCGTGCTCGAAGCCCCCGGCGGGACGGGTACGATGGACCTTGCAGCTGCTGGCCGACCGACTGGTGGAACGGAACGTGGTGACGTCGATCGGGCGCGAGGCGGTGCGCGCGACGCTCGAAAAAACGCTAGGCCGGCAAACCTCGCTGGTGAGGTCGCAATTCACCGGTGAATCGCGTGAGTGGACGGTTGCTCATGCGATCTATTTCAAGCCGGTTTCGATCGTCACCAGCGAGGTTTGCCGGCCTAGAAAAAACGACCTCAAGCCGTGGCTCCGTGAGCACTGGGTATTACCCCCGGAAGCGGACGCCGAGTTCGTGTGCGCGATGGAAGATGTGCTCGACGTGTACCACCGCCCGTACGACCCGAAACGCCCGCAGGTGTGCCTCGACGAGACGAGCAAGCAACTGATACCGAATCCGATTGATCCGTAACCCTCTCCAATGTTGGGGAGGGTTTATCATGACGCGACTACCTGTTGTTCCGCACTTGACACACGAAGAGATCGATCTGCGATACCGGAGTTGTCCCGACGGGGCCGAGAAGAGCCGGTGGCATGTCCTGTGGTTGGTCACACGCCCTGACCAATCGCTCTCGGCTACGGCGGCCGCACAGTTGGTCGGATTCACGCCCGCCTGGGGTCGTGCCATCCTCAAGCGGCACAACGCGCGCGGACCCGAGGCACTCATTGACCGACGCCGGAATAACGGGGCCGCCTTCAAGTTGACGCCCCCTCAACAAGCGGAGCTGTTCGCCACGCTCCAGAAGCCCCCTCCTGACCACGGGTTATGGAGCGGGCCCAAGGTCTCCGCCTTCGTCAAAGACCGGTTCGGCATCGCGATCGTCAAGCAGACCGGGTGGCAGTGGCTCAAGGAACTGGGGTTCCGCTTGGTGGTCCCACGCCCCCGGCACCCCAAGGCGGCCACACGTTCCCAGCAACGGGCGTGGCTTTGACGAGCTGGTCGGTCTCATGGCTGAACTGCGCCAGAGCCACCACGACAAAGAGGTCGAACTGTGGTGTGAAGATGAGGCCCGGCTTGGGCTCAAGCCGGTGGTGCGGCGCGCGTGGGCACTGAAGGGAACGCGCCCGAGGAGCAACGGGCGGCACAAGTTCGAGTCCCTGTTCGTGTACGGGTTCGCCCATCCCAACAGCGGGCGGAGCCGGTTCCTGATCCTCCCGAAGGCGAACGCCGAGTGCATGGGTCAAGCCCTGGCGGACTTCGCGGGGTGGGCGGACCCGGATGGACGTAAGGTGCTGGTGGTGATCCTCGATGGGTCGGGTGGGCACACGGCCAAGGGATTGCGGGTGCCGCCCAACGTCGTACTCCACCGCCAGCCCAGTTGCACCCCGGAATTGCAGCCCGCCGAGCACTTGTGGCCGTTGGTCCGCGAGGGCTTGGCCAACCAAGTGTTCAACGATCTCAACGGGCTAACCGCGACGCTCACGACGCGGTGCCAGTGGCTGACCGAACACCCGATGGTTGTCGGCGGGGCCGTTGGGTTCCACTGGGCCGTCGCCGCCTGACGGTTACGGATCAACCGGATTTGGTATGATCCGGGAGACCCGAGCACCGATCCCGGTGGAACCGGGGCAACCGGAGCGCGTGGACTACGAGTACGAGTGGAACGGGACCGCGAACCGGTTCATGGTGTTCGAGCCGCTCGCGGGCCGGCGCCGGGTCAAGGTGACCGAGAGGCGCACCAAGGTCGACTTCGCGCACGTGATCCGCGAACGGGTGGACGAGCAGTACCCGACGGCGGAGAAGGTCGTGTTGGTGGTGGACAACCGGAACACGCACCGCCTGTCGAGCCTGTACGAAGCGTTCACCCCGGAAGAGGCGAGGCGGTTGATCGGACGGTTGGAGGTCCACTACACCCCCAAGCACGGCAGTTGGCTCAATATGGCCGAGACGGAACTGTCGGTGCTGAATAATCAGTGCCTGGATCGGCGCATCGGCGAGAAGGACGAACTGCGAACCGAAGTGGCCGCATGGGAACAGCGCCGCAATACGACCAAGTGCCGGGTCGAGTGGCAGTTCACCACCGCCGACGCGCGCGTCAAACTCAAACGCCTCTACCCGTCGATCCAGACCGGTTGACCCACTAGTGCAGGATCATGGCTGAGGTTTTGGCAATGTGGGGTGGAGCGTGCAGCCGTAGTAGTCGCACGCTCGTTGCCGTACCTCAGCGGCGGTAAGTTTCCGGTCGGGCTCGACGATGGCCCGCTTGCCGTGGACCCACTTGGGTTCGATCGGATTGAGCCACGGGGCCTTCACGGGAAGTCCGCACACCCGGATCCGGCACCCGGTCTTCGCTCGCCGGACCCGCCGGTTGTGGGCCTCGATCCACCGCCGCACGCGCCGGCTCACGTGCCACGCGGCGTTGTCCCACACCAGGGCCAACACCGCCTTCCCCTCGGTCGCCAGCACCTCGCACACCCACCCCAGGAACGCCTCGGTGGTGGCACTTACCGGGCGCCCGTCGCAGAACCGCAGCATCATCCCGCCCGTGTCGGCCCGCAGCACCCCATAGCACGCCACCGGCTCGGGCCCGCCGCCCTTCGGATCCCGGGCGTTGCCCCCGAGCCGGAGCGGGCCGGAGGTCGTCCAGGCGAACAGATCGGGCTGGGCCAGTCGCGTCCACCAGCACTCGTCTTGAAAGCCCAGCACCCAGTCCGAATGCTTCGCCGCCTCAGCGATCAGCCGGTCCCGACGCCTTTTTTCTTGACGTATTCGGGGTCCGGGCTGGTGATCCAGTGCTTGGCCCGCTTCCACCCGACCCCGAGACGCTTCAACGCCTGTCGGATCGGCTCGACCGACAGCACCCGGGGCGTCCATCCCTTCTGGTGGCACACCTCGGCCACCAACGCCAGGGTCCACAGGCTCGTCGGCTTGCCGAATTCTCGGGGCCGGCGGTGGAGTAGATCCTTGAGGTCCTCGTCCCGCCCCCGGTCCCATACCCGGCCGGGATCCTTGCGGGCATGCGACTTGGCGCCCAAGCATCCCAGGCCGTCGGTCTCGAACGCCCGGACGGCGTTGCGGACCGCTTGGGCGGTACACCCGACCACCCGCCCGACTTCGGCCGGCCCCATCCGCCCGGCACTCGCCAACAGGATCTGCGACCGGCGGACGGTGAACGCATCGGCCGACTTACGGCCTCGCTCCAACGCCCGCCGCTCGGCGGCCGTGAGCGTGCGGACGAATTTACGGGGCTTGTTCATCCCGACAACATACGACCCCGACCGGATTCGCAAACGGTCAGCAATTAGGCTGCACTAGTAGTTCAACTGTTGGCTCATGAGGCGGTAGAGGTGGAGGCTTAGCGGTGTGCGCTGTCTGGCGACGAGTTGCGACCAGCCTCCACCTCTACCGCCTCATGAGCCCAACTGTTTTGTGTTGCGGGGTGATCTCGGTACGATTTTGATGTGTGGACCCGAAGGAGTCCGCCATGAAGAAATACCGCGTCACCCTGACCGCCGAGGAACGTGAATCCCTGGGCACGTTGGTCGCCACGGGTAAGGCGGCTGCCAAGAAACTGATCCACGCCCGCATCCTCTTGAAGGCCGACCAGGCCGACAGCGGTCCAGCCTGGACCGACCAACAGATCGCCGAGGCGCTGGACGTCAGCGTTGCCACCATCGAGCGGGTTCGGCAGCGGTTCGTCGAGCAAGGGTTGGAACCGGCCCTGGTCCGCAAGAAGCCGGACAAGCCCAGCCGGGAGCGTAAACTCGACGGGGCCGGCGAGGCGCGCCTGATCGCCCTGGCGTGCTCGAAGGTTCCAACGGGGCGTGTGGCGTGGACCTTGGAGATGCTGGCCGACAAGCTGGTCGAATTGAAGGTCGTGGATTCGATCTGCCCGGAGACGGTGCGCCAAGCGTTGCAAAAAACGAGATCAAGCCGTGGCTGAAGGAGCAGTGGTGCATCCGCCGGAAGCCAGCGCGGGGTTCGTGTGCGCGATGGAGGACGTGTTGGAGGTGTACCACCGCCCCTTCGATCCGAAGCGCCCGCAGGTGTGCCCCGATGAGGCGAGCAAGCAGTTGGTGGGCGAGGTGGTGCAACCGATCCCGGCGGGACCTGGACAGCCCGAGCGGTTCGACTACGAGTACGTGCGTAACGGGACCGCGAACCTGTTCATGATCTCCGAGCCATTAGCGGGATGGCGGCACGTAATGGTGACGGAGCGTCGGACGGCGAAGGACTTCGCCGAGGTGCTGCGGTGGCTGGCCGAGGACGTGTACCCGGAGGCGGACGCGATCGTGCTGGTGATGGACAACCTGAGCACGCACAAGTTGGCGAGCCTGTACGAGGCGCTCCCTCCCGAACAAGCTCGTCGGATCGCGGAACGGTTCGAGGTCCACTACACCCCCAAGCACGGGAGCTGGTTGAACGTGGCCGAAATCGAGCTGAGTGTACTGGCCCGCCAGTGCTTGGACCGGCGGATCGAATCCATTGACGAGCTGCTGAAGGAACTGGAGCCGTGGTCAGTTGAGCGGAACGATCGGGCCATCGGAGTGAATTGGCGATTCACCACAGCCGACGCCCGTATCAAACTTCGGCGGCTCTACCCCGCAGTTCAAAATAGTTGAACTACTAGGTTTTTTCACCCAGTCGAGTTCGACCTTGAGTCGCCCGATCTGCTCGTAGAGTTTGGCGGTCTTGTCGTCCGGCGGTCCGGTGGCCTTGGCACCGGAAATGAACACCGCCTCGGCCCCGGCCAGGAGCTTCTTCTTCCACTCGTGGATCAGGGTCGGGTGGGCGCCGAATTGAGCGGCCACCTCGTTGACCGTCTTGTCACCCTTGAGGGCGGCCAAGGCGACTTGGGCCTTGAACGCCGCCGAGTGGCTCTTCCGCTTGCCCGCCATCGGTTCCCCTTTCCTGGGCCTCCGGTGTAGCTTAACCGGAGGCCCAGTTTTCGGGGTCCACTATAGAGTCCGGGCCAAGAGTTGTCCCGAGGCCATTGAACAACTTCAAATACACCCCGAACAGGCGCAGGCGCTTATCGGCATCCCGCAAGGTGAATAAAGGAACGGCCCTGCTCTCGGTCGCGGGTCCGGCCCGGTTGGGGTCGAAACGCGCGGACGGGGCCAGTATCTGGTCCCGGGATCGATCCAAGCGAGCACCCTTGATACTGCTTTCGTTGCCTGTGACGGGGACGTACGGAACGTGATTCCCGAGTTCGAGCGGGCGCCGGGCGTCACCACTTCAATGAGTGTCGTTGTGTGTCGCGGTAACTTCACTGGCTCCGGTCGCATTAGCGGATCGATGCTGTTGGTCGACGGCAACGTCGATCTGTTGCCAACCCACAACATGAGGAACAGCCTGATCCGCGCGTCGGGCGAGGTGCACTTGCCGCTCAACGACCGTCCGATGGGTTGCACGATCGAGTCGCGGGTGAAAGACGCGACGTCGCCGTACCGGTTCTTCGAGGTGCGTGACACGGGCCTGTTGGTGGCCGACGACGAGGAGGGATTGGTGGTGACCGGGACCAAACCTGGCACCCCGTTCGGGACGAGCGGGATCGCGAAAGGGGATCTGATCCGCGCGCTCGACGACGTGGGGGCGGGGCATTCGGAGTGGTTCCGCAAGCTCCTGCGCCGGGCCGTGGTGTGCCAGGGTGATTGTCTGGTTACCGTTACGCCGGCGACAAGACCATCGACATCCCCGTCTTCTTCCCAACACCCAAGTAATCACGGGTCACTGGTGGCTGCTCAGACGTGAGACGGGCAGTCACGAAGAACAAGACGTTCGCGGTCGGCCGCAGATTTGGCCGACCGCAAACTGCGATTTCAAATTACTCCCGGCGCTTGGCAATCGATGGCACGATCTTCAGCCACCGTTCCGGGAGTTCGAGCTTCTTACCGGGTTCAATGCCGGTCGCGGCAAGCACATTCGGACCCGCGACACGAGCTTGAAGCAGAAGCACCGAGGCCCCGCCCGCGAACGCGGTCGCGACACCGGGACCGCTCGCGGTTTGTGCGCCGAGCGCCAGCGTGTTCGGGCCGAGCACATCGGGCTTCCCGCGAAGCGTCAGCCCCGTCCCACCTCCTACAAGCACACCAGGGGCATCGGTGCCGACGGTGATGGCTCCGAGCGCATCGCCCGGGGTGCCGACACCCGCGGTCGGTGCGGTGTACGAGCGGAACACGACTTTCGGGTCACTGGCGGAGGTGCCCAGCGTTTCGATGACGATGCGCGGGTAAATTTCGACTTCGCGTTGCAGCGCCGGGAGGAGCGGTTCGGCTGCCGCGGCCGAGTCCAGCGCGAGGGCGAAGCGCCCGGCCGCAGGCACGGTGAATTCCAGCATCTGCTCGAATACCAGGAACGTCGAGGTGCGGTAAATGACGTTCGGCACACTGACCGACCGGGCGTCTTCGGCCATCTCGTCGCTGGAGCGCTTCTCGCCGTTGGGATCGATTTGCCGCAGCACGCGGATCGTGAGTGGGCGGACCGGGATGTCTGCTTCCGGGAAGTTCGGATCGGCCGGTTCGCGCCACTGTACGGTGAAGCGGAGCTTCGCGCCGGCAGCGAGTTCGGGTGCCACCGAGCCGTTTGCCGCACGAATTCCCAGGAAGTTCAGCGAGGGCGACCAGTTGTCCGCGGGCAACTTCGTCTTCGGCGGAACGAATTCCATCAGCCCGTCCCGGTTGGCGTCGAGGAACGGTCCGCCCCAAACCGACGCGCCCGCGGCGCTCGCGGACTGGACCCACACCAGCGGCGGTTTGTGCGGTGTGAGCGGCTTCACAATGCGCGGTGGCAGGTCGGTCGCGAGCCGGTCCACGATCCCCGCGAAATCGCTGATCGCGTCGAGCGGGTACCCCGACTCCCACACCAGCGTGTTCACGATGACTTGTGCCCCTTCGAGTCCCTTCGTGATGTCTTTCTGGTAGTTGTTGAACCGGTCCGTCAGTTCTACCAGTTCTTTTTCTTTCTGAATGAACCCATCGAGATCCGCTTTAGCCTTCTTGCGAGCGGCCACCGCGACCTCGTTGTCCGTGAGGTCCGAGAACGCGGCCTTGTACGCGGCCACGGCCTGCGCGCGATCGGTGTCGAACGTCTTCGTCCGGTTCGCGAGTTCGTTCAGGCGCACGAGCAGCGCGTCCGTGTACTGGATCTCGCCGCGTGTCAGGTGGATGACCGCGTTCAGGTGGAAGAAGCACCCCGGATCGATCCGCACGAGGATCAGGTCCGCATCCGGTGCGACGGCCGCGAGTGCCTTGGCCGCAGTGGTACCGGTACCGGCTCGCAGGGGATCTGCGGGGAAGGGGAGTAGTTCCGGTGTCAGTTCGGTCGTGAAGTCGATGATTTTCGTTCGCTTCGGCAGTTCGGTGCCGATCAGCTTGTCCGCGCCGGTGAAATCGGACCCGATGAGCACGACTTTCACGCCCGCCCCGGTGTACCCGCGCTTGTGCAGTTCGTCGAGGCGCGCGGCCTTGATCGCTTCGGCCGGTGTCGTACTCTTTCCGGTCGCGGCGTTCACGATCGTTTCCGCACCCTGGCGGGGAAGGCGTACACCCAGAACCCCCGGCTCCTGGGAGATGCCTTCGACGTAAGACGCACGCGGCAACCGCACGTGAACGATGTTCCCGATGATGCCGTCGACCGAAGCCCGTGGGAACCGCCCCAGGAACAGCGTCCGGACCGCGTCGAAGTCGGTGATGCGGTTCTCGAAGATCACTTCCACGCGGAGCGGGGCGTTCTTGGCCGCGGCGTTGCTCAGCACCGCTCGCAGATCGGCCGAGTACCGGAGTTGGGCGGACACAACGGGGGCTGGGGTAAAGGGCACTGTGACGTCCGCGATCGGCAGCACCTCGGCCCAGCGGACCGGGTTCCGGTCGCGCAGAGGAGAGGGGAGCTGTTCCGGGCGGACGAGTGGCAGGAACCACCCGCTCGGCTCGGTCCGGAGGTCGCGCACGAGGAGCGGCACGCTCTTGGCTTGGATCGTCCCCCGGACGAGTGAGTACCCCTGCGTGTCGTAGCCGAGCGCCTCCGCGAACCCCATACTCGCGAGCTGAGCGACCACCTGGCGGTGCAGCCTCTGTTGGGTCAGGGGTACGTAATCGTTGCGTAGCCCGAGCTTGATCGCGATGGGTTTGTCGGCTTCGGCGGGGAGCGTGAACCCGTCCGGCGCGAAGAGGATGTTCAGGACGCGCGGGTTGTTCAGGACGTCCAGAACCTTTGCGCTGGGGATCGTGCCCGTGAAGCGCTCCGCGCTGGAATCGAGGATCTCGAGGTCGTAGTCGGGTTCGTTCTTGCGCGTGTCCTCGAACCCGAGGTTCGTGAGGAACTTTTGCAGGTCGAGGTACTGGCGCACGCGCTCGTCGCGGTCGGCGCGGATGCGGTACCGGATGTCGAGTTTCACCTTTTCTGTCCGCGGGGGCTCCTTCACCTGCGCCGGCGCGAGTGCCGTGGCGCAGAGGAACGCGGCCGTGACCAGACCGTAGCGAGTGAGTGCGTGCGTCATGGATGGCGTCCAACTTCGGGCGCGCGGAACCTGTTCGTATTCATCGTGACCGGCAAGAGCGAACTTGCCAAGTCACTGGGCCAAACAAAAAGTGGTTAGACCGCCGCAGGGTGCGAACAACCGGAACTGCGCTCGCGGCGAGAAGTGGGGTCGTGCCGAGGGGGAAAGCCCGGTGAGATGTCGGGCCGCAGTAGAAGACAGAATGGCCACAAAAAAGCACAAAGGGCACAAAAGGAAGAGAGAGCAGAACAGAAAGAAAAAGAGCCGCGGATAACGCGGATTACGCGGATCAGACAAAAGAAAGAGCGCGTGTTGGTTAGCCCCGTGAGGGGCGGAAGCGAGTAGCCGGGGGTGGAGCGAGCGATGCGAGCGCAACCCCTGGCGGGCTTCCGCGAACCCCGGACATCTTCCGCGTCACAACTGCACGTAACGTTGAGTTACTTCCTGGTCCGCCAGGGGTTGCGCTCGCGTCGCTCGCTCCACCCCTGGCTACTCGCTTCCGCCCCTCACGGGGCTTAAAACCGTTCTTTTGTCTGATCCGCGTTATCCGCGTTATCCGCGGCTCTTCCTTCTGATTTCTGACTTCTATCCGGCTCTGCGTTCATCCGCGGCGGATTTTGTTTTCCTGGTCATTTCACGGTTGCCGGCGTGAGTTTGCCCAGGTTGGCGAACAGCCCGACGAGCGAGGCCATGAGCTTCTTGAAGTCCCCTTCGTGCAGGCTCTCGTTGGGGGCGTGGGCGTTGCTCGCCGGATCTTCGATGCCCATTAGTAGCGCGGGGGCGCCGCCGAACAGTTCCGAGAGCGGACCGACGAACCCGATGCTCCCGCCGCCGCCGATCGCGACCGGGTCGCGGTCGAACCCAGTGCGCATCGCGGACAGTGCGGACTCGAACGCGGGGCCGTTCGGGTCGGTCATCCACCACTTGACCGGCGGACCGGCCGGCGTGACGGTCACCTCGCAGCCCCACGGCGGGTTCGCGGTGAGGAACGCCGTCAGCGCCTTGAGAACGTTTTCCGGCGTCTGGTCCGGCACGATCCGGCAACTCACGATCGCCGAGGCTTTCGGCAGCACCTGATTCGAGGCGCCCTTGATCGAACTCGCTTCCTGCGCGATCACCGTGATGGCCGGTCGGCGCCAGGTTTGGGCGTAGTCGCTGAAGCCCTTCTCGGTGGAGAACCGCGCACCGGGCACCATGCCGATGGACTGACGGACCTTCTCGGCGTCGGCGGGCAGCTTGTTGAACCCGGCGCGTTCTTTGTCGGTGAGCGGGCGTACCTCGTCGTAGTACCCCGGGATCGGGAGCGGTCCGTTGTCCCAGTAGAGGCGCCCGAGGATCGCGTTCAGCGCGATGGCCGCATCAGGCAGGGTTCCGCCGCCCATCCCACTGTGAACGGGGATCTTCGCTGTGGTCACATCGACGCGGACCGCGACGATTCCGCGCAGCGAGTACGTGATACTCGGAATCCCGACCTCGATGTTCTCCGTGTCGCACACGACGATCACGTCGGACTTGAGCCGGTCGCGGTGCGTTTCAAAGAACTTGAGCAGGTTCTTCGAGCCGACCTCTTCTTCGCCCTCCACGAGCATCTTGATGTTCACGGGGAGCGTGTTGCCGGTTTTGCGGTAGGCTGCGATCGCTGCGAGTTGGGCCGAGATCGCGCCTTTATCGTCGGCGGAGCCACGGGCGTAGAGCCGGCCGTCGCGCCGGGTGAGTTTCCACGGGTCGCTGAGCCACTGGTCCACGAAGTTCACCGGTTGAACGTCGTGGTGCGCGTAGAGGAACACCGTCGGCTTGCCGGGGGCTTCGAGCCATTCGCCGTAAGCGTAGGGCAGTGACTGGCCGACTTTGAGGACGTCGACGTTGTGTAGCCCGGCCTGCCGCATCTGGTCGCAGGTGAGTTTCGCGGTGCGATCGATTTCGGGGTTGTGTTCGCCGTCGGTGCTGATGCTCTGGATCGCGACCAGTTCGGCGAGTCCCTGAACGATCTCTTCGTGATTCTTGTTCAGCCAGTCGAGTGCGGCTTGCATGAGGGTAGCCCCCGTATTTAGGTGCCATCACTCTACCGGTCGGGTGGGCCAGGGTAAACCCGCGCGCGATATGCTAACCGGACCTGGTACTCGTTCGGCGAACTAATCACACGCGCACAGCCCCACGAGGTCGCATATGTCTATGACCCCGCCCGCACTGGCCGCCGAACTCGCGTTCCGGGCGAAGTTCCTTCGCATCGCCTGCCTGGTCAACATCGTGTTGTTCGTGCTGCTCGTCGGCGGCGGAACCGTGCTCGTAACCGCGGTGGCGCGGGCGACCGGGGCCAGCACCGCTGCGGGCGACGAGAAGGAAATCCGTGCGGTGCTCGAAGCACAGGCAACCGCGTGGAACAAGGGCGACCTCGACGGGTTCATGGGCGGCTACTGGAACGACGACCAACTCACGTTCATCTCCGGCGGCGACATTACCAGTGGGTGGAAGAAAACGAAGGAGCGCTTTGAAAAGCGCTACAAGGCCGAAGGCAAGGAAATGGGCAAACTCGCCTTCAGTGAGCTTCATGTGGAAACGTTCAGCCCGAACGCCGCGATGATGCGCGGGAAGTTCGAGCTGACGTTCGAGAAAGAAAAGGACGACGCGAAGAAGACCGCACGCGGGCGCTTCACGCTGATTCTGCGCAAGACCCCGGACGGCTGGAAGGTCGTTCACGATCACACTTCGGCCGAAGAAAAGAAGTGAGCGGCGCGGGTGCCGCGGGTATCATCGCTGGTACCGTCATTTCTCCGAGGTCGGTGCGATGGTTCCTTTGCCCACGATCGATGCGCTGGATTCGATCATGATTCCCGTCGCGTGTCCCGTGCCGTGGGACGCGATGCGCGGCGACCACCGCACCCGGTTCTGTGACAAGTGCAGCCAGAACGTCCACGACGTGAGCGAACTCACGCGCGCCGAAGCCGTGCAACTGGTAACCAGCGAGAACAAGCTCCCGTGCCTGCGTATCTACCGGCGCCCCGACGGGCGCGTGATGACGGCCGACTGCGCGACGAAACGCGAGCGCGTTTGGAAGTGGCTCGACCGGCGCTCGGCGTGGGCCGCGGCGCTGTTCGCGGTCGTGTTTATGGCGGGGTGCGATCGATTTCCTGGCGCGACTGTTGGTGAACCCTGCCTGTACCAATCACCGTCAGGACACACGGTTGAAGCGAGCGCCCAAAGCATCGTGGAAGGAATCGTGTTGGAAGCAGCACGACACCATGAAACCGAGGAGGGGAAATAACTCGTCCTTCCGTATAACGTTTGCATGTCAACACCAGCCCTGCCCGCGCCGGAAGAATCCGACGACGTTCGCACCCTTCACAAACTCGGGTACGCGCAGGAACTCGCCCGCGTGCTCGGCGGGTTCTCGAACTTCGCCATTTCGCTCTCGATTATTTGCATTTTGGCCGGGGGGATTACCTCATTTCACGTAGGGTTCTGTTCCGTCGGTGGGGCGTCCATCGGGATCGCGTGGCCGCTGGTCGGACTGTTCGCGCTGTGTGTCGCCGCGACGATGGGGCAGATCGCGTCCGCGTTTCCGACGGCCGGCGGGTTGTACCACTGGGCCGCGATCCTCGGCGGGCGCGGGTGGGGGTGGGCGACCGCGTGGTTCAATCTCGCGGGGCTGGTCGCGGTTCTGGCGGCGATCAACGTGGGTACGTTCCGGTTCGCGATGGGTGCGTTTCTACCGGATGTGAAGCCCACACCACTGATGCAGGGAGCGGTGGTCGCGCTGATTACCGTGTCGCACGCGATCATCAACCACCTCGGCATTCGCGTAACGCGCGTCCTCACGGACTTCAGCGGGTACTGGATTTTGTTCGTTTCGGTCGTGGTCACGATCGCGCTGGTCACGGCCGCGCCGAGTCACGACTTCGAGCGCCTCTGGACGTTCACGAACTACAGCGGATTCCCACATTCACCAGTGCCCGAACCCGGAGCGGAGGCGGAAACCGTTGATCCAGTGTGGCCGGAACAGCAATCGCTTGTGTGGTTATTCGCACTCGGGTTCTTGCTACCCGCGTACACCATCACCGGGTTCGATGCGTCCGCACACGTTTCCGAGGAAACGGAGAACGCGGCGCGCAATGTTCCGCGCGGGATCGTCCGGTCCGTGTGGGTGTCCGCGCTTTTCGGCTGGTTCATGTTGTGCGCGGCGGTGCTCGCGATGCGCGACCCGACCGCGGCGGCAGAGAAGGGGGAGCAGGCGTTCGTGTTCACAATGGGCGACGTGCTCCCGCGCGGGTTGTACCTCGTGCTGTGCGGCGGTATCGTGCTCGCACAATACCTGTGTGGACTCGCGACGGTCACCTCGACTTCGCGCATGGCGTTCGCGTTCGCACGCGACGGCGGGCTGCCGTTCTCGAAGTGGGTGCGGTTCGTGTCGCCGCGGTTCCGCACGCCGCCCGTTTCGATCTGGCTCGTGGCGGTTCTGGCCGTGTTGTTCACGCTGTTCGCCGAAGCCTACGCGACCATTGCCGCGTCCGCGGCGGTGCTGCTGTACATCTCGTATGTGTTGCCCACCGCGATCGGAGTGATCGCATATGGGCGGTGGTGGACGGCGATGGGACCGTGGACCCTCGGCCGGTGGTTCCGCCCGCTCGCGGTGGTGAGCGTTCTCGGGTGCGGGCTGTTGCTCGTGATCGGGGTTCAGCCACCGAGCCAGAAAGCCGCGTATGTGGTGGGCGCAATGGTCGTGGCACTGGCCGTAATGTGGTTCGCGGTGGCCCGATACACGTTCCCCGGTCCGCCGCACGGTATCGAAACCCGGGCACAGGCCGAATCGATCGCGGCGGCCGAGGCCGCGGTTCACGAGGGCGAAAAAGGAGCGGCGCCGTGAGCGACAGTTCGCCGGTACCACAAGAACCGCTCGATCCGGTCGAACGGGCGCTGGCCCAAACGCCGGCCCGCGTACTGGCCGGGCGCGCGGGACTCGGCTACCGCACGTCGACCTGGCTCCGGCTCCGCGAAGATCACGCCGCCGCACGCGACGCGGTTTATGCCGAGGTCGATTTGGAACGCGACTTTGGCGCCGAGCGCGTTACGCGCTTCGGTCTGTTCGGTGTGGAAACGCAGGTGACTTCCAAGAGCGAATACCTGCGCCGGCCCGATTTGGGGCGAAAACTCAGCGATGCGTCGCGCGAACGAGCGCGTGCCGAGTGCCCATCAAAATGTGATTTTCAGATCGTTATCGGTGACGGACTTTCCGCGACCGCGGTCGCAACGCAGGCGCCGGAACTGCTCGATCGACTGCACGCAACCACGACACAACGCGGGTGGTCGTTCGGCCGGCCGTTTTTGGTGCGCCACTGTCGCGTTGGGGTGATGAACGACGTCGGGGATTTACTCGCGCCGGTCGTGGTCGTGTTACTCATCGGCGAGCGACCGGGGCTGGCGACGGCCGAGAGCCTGTCAGCGTACATGGCATTCCGTCCGCGCGGGGGGCATACGGACGCCGACCGCAACTTGATCTCGAACATTCACGCACGCGGAGTGGGGCTCGCCGAGGCTGCACAGCGAATCGCTGCGCTCGCGGAGCAGTTCCGGGCCGTCGGACGCAGCGGCGTCGGGGTCACGGAAGTGCTGGACGCTCGCGCCTTGAGCAATCCTGCGTCGATTTCCGGATCAACATAAGCGCGTTGATATCCGGCACCTGGATTCATGTCGTCGAGCGGGGTACCATTGAGCATCTCTTCTTCGGAGGTGTCGCCATGCTCCGCGCGTTCGCCCCGGTCCTCGCCGTCGTGATCCTCGTCGCTGCGACACAAGCCGCACCCGTTCCCAAACACCTGATGCCGAAGAACGAACCACTGTACTTCCCGACTACGGTCGGGACGAAGTGGGTCTACGATCACAATGGCCAGGCGGAGATAACCAACGAGATCACGGCCGTTGAGGAGAAGGGCGGCGGCAAACTCGTGACGGTCGGTGGAAATTCCAACCACCCGACGCGCTGGCACGTGTCGCGTGCGGGGGTGTTCATCGTGTCGATGGGTACCGAGGAGTGCAAACCGGCCGTTCCCATGCTCCAGTTGCCGCACCATCCGGGTGCAACGTGGACCACCGAGAGCATGCACGGTGCCAAACTGAAAGGGCTGTTCGCGTCGCACGGGCCGGAGCTGGTTGAGGTCGGGGCGGGGAAGTTCCAGGCCATTCGGGTGGAGGTGGAGTGGGTCGGGAACAACAAGGTGACGTTCTGGTACGCGCCCGACGTCGGGGTCGTGAAGGCCGCGGGGGGCTTGCGGAAAGAGCTGAAGTCGTTTAAGCCGGGTAAGGGGTGATATCGGCGGCCGGACCGCATCCGGCCACCGTGTTTTTCCCCGTTCGCAGAACCGTTCCGAATCACTTCTTGGATTTCGCTTGGGAGAGTGCGTTCACCATCTTCGTGACCTGGCTCGCGATCCCCTGAACCACGAGCCGATCTTTTGAGGGTGTGATTGTACCGAACGGTCCGAGTACCTTCTTCAAGTCCGCAAGTAACTTGTCATTCACTCCCCATTCGACCAGAACCTCAACTCGAACCAACTCGGTTTTGCCGCACTTTTCCAGTTCCCCACCTGAAACGGCTCGGGCCAGTGCCGGGTCCACTTTCTCGTCGGCCGGGATGAGGGTGAAACTGTTCCAACTGCGAACGATGAGGAACCCTTCCGGGATCAGGGCTTCGTTGAGGAGGTCCGTGATTTCTGCAAGGGTGTACGTCTGGGCCGTCTTCGGCGGTGTGAATGTGAACGTGCCCTTCGGCTTGGAGCTGATGTTGGCGCGAAGGCCCGTTACGGCCGCGTAGGTGGCGAGCACTTCGGGCCAGGGGGTGTCTTTGAATTTGAATGTGAGCGGCTTTGATTCGGGCGAAACCGTGCGCGGGTCGATACTGGGCTGCGCCCCACCACGCGGGTCGAATCCGGGCGAGTTGGCAGGGGCTTTTCGCGGGCCCGCTCCGCCCGGTGCGCCAAAGGGATTGGGCTTCGCATTTAGGGTAGCTTTTTCGATGTCTCCGAGCGTTTTGGCGTTCCCCGCTGTATCGCAGACGATGATGCGGTCCCCTTTGGCGAACACGAGCACGCCGAACGGGGTCAGGAGCTTGCGGATTTCGTCTTTAACGTCTGTCGCGTCCAGAGAGCGGAGCGGAATTGTCGTCTGCACAAACTCTGTTCGCCCGTACTCACCGAGATCGTTCAGGTCGATCTGGTGGATCATTTTCGCGTCGAGTCTTTCGTCCGCGGGGTGAATGAAGAACGTGAATTTCCCGCGAACGAGGATCATTTTCTGCTGCATCAGCCCTTCGTTGATGAGGTCGGTAATCTCGTTGAGGGTAAACTTGCGGTCCCCCGGGGTACACGTGAACGTGCCGGTGGGCTTCACGGCGGTGACGAGCGCGAGACCGGAGAATTTCGAGTACGCATCGAGCACCTCGCTCCAGGGCACGTCCTTCACATTGAAGGAGAACATCTTAGCGTTCGGCAGAACCATGTGCGGATCGACACCGGGGCCGGGGCGCGAGGGGGTGTCCGGGCGCACCGGCGGCAGTTTGTCGGCTAATTTCTCCATTTCAGTGGCGAGCCGGATGGCCGTTTCGAGCGCGTCGGGTGGACCGACGAGGATGATTTGATTTTGTGCCGGCAGTGCAATCACCTGTAACCGTCGTGGTGCTACGAGCGCCTGAATGACGGATGCTACTTCCTCGGCTTTCCGATTTTTCAGCGTCAGCACTCGCGTGGTGGATTCCGCACCTGCGGCGGGTTCGACTGCGAGCACCTTCGCGAGCAGTTTCTGAACGGTCTGCGTGTCCGACTCCGTCGCGTAGACGAGGAGCACGTGGTCGTTCGGGACCGGGACGATGGTCACACGCGATCTGCCGAACGCTTCCGCGAGTGTTTTGGCCGTTTCGACACAGTCCGCTTTTTTGTCGAGCCGGAACACGCTCGTTTTCCTCGCACCCAACTCTCCGAGTTTCGCGAGTACGGTTTCGACCTGTTTTGTCGTCTTCGCGTCGGCGTAAACGAGCAGCGCCTTATCTTCCGGGACGGGCGCGATCATTGTGGTTCGTGCGTCGAACAGTTTCGTGAGCATGGCGGCGGTTTCTGTGCAGTCGAGCTCGCGCAACGGAATCACGGTGAGTACCTTCGGCTCGCTCGCCACCGGTGGGAGAGGCGGAAGGTTCGTCGTTGCGAACGGATTCAGTGGGGCTTTCGGTTCCGGTTTGGGTTGCGCGTTCGCGCTTGTGAGATGGAAGAGCCCCACCGCGCTCGCGAGCACCAACCCGCAGCACACGACCGCGGACGCGACGGTCCGGACGTTCTTCAGGAACATGGCTCTTAAAACTCCTTCGGTTGTGTCCGCGACGCGGCGCGAGATCAGCCCCCTGGCCGTCGCGTGCACGAGGTTATCGATTGCGACTGCGCGAACCGTGTTCGTCACCATTGCAAGGGATGCCGCGCTTGACGTGCGGTCCGTGAGTACTGCCAAGAGCACCGCGGCAGCGGGCGCGCCCACACGGGCCGTGAGCCGGGCGGCGAGCATCTCGCGTGCGCGGGCCAATCGCCCCGCGACCGTTCCCTCGGGGCACGCGAGCCGGTGCGCGACCTCTTTGCGCGTGTGGCCCTCCAGGTCGCACAGCACGATGAGCGCCCGGTAGCGCTCGGGCAAGCGACTCAGTTCGTCGTCGAGGGCCGCGAGCCGTTCGTTGTGTTCGTTCGGGAAAGGGGCGTGTGGCTCAGGTGCTTCTGCGAGCGGGCTTAAGCGCGCGGCCCGGCGCGTGTTCGATTGCCGGAGCTTCCGGGCCGTGTTGTACGCGACGCCGTACAACCACTGCGCGAGCGGGCGCCGGGTGTCGATGGCCGTCGCCCGGCGCGCGAGGACCAGGAACGCGGCCTGGAACGCATCCTCCGCGTCGGTCGGGTTACCGAGTACGCGCCGGCACACGCCCAGGACCATCGGCCCGTGCCGGCGCACGACCGTCGCGAACGCATGTTCGTCCCGCGAGCGCACGAAGAGATCGAGTAATTGACCGTCCGTGCGCTCGGTCCGGGCCGCTTCGTCGGCGATGGTATCGAGGATCTGAACGACGGTGTTCACGTGCCCTCGCAGTTGCTTTTCCGCGTTCCACACCCATTACTTCCCGCACCACCTCCGTTTGATACAAACCGCGATGAGATTACAACCAAAGGATTGATGAGAAGTGTAGGTGAAGCGACGCGGGTCGAGGGACTTCCACCTCGACCCGCGTATTCTGGAATCGTTTCAGCGGAACGCGAACGTTCCGCTAAAGCCGATCCGTGTTCCCGTGTTGTCTACTATTCGACTTGAGGCGCGGAACGCTCACGGCACCGCCGGTACGTCGAACAAGTTCGATATTGCGGAACCGCGACCGACGGGGTTGATCCAGACCGCAATATCGAACTTGTTCGACGTACCGAAAGCGGTGCTGGAACAGCGGTCCCCGCGATGAGTGAGAGGGCAAGCGCTCGGACGACGCAACATCGTCCTGGTGCAAAGCACCGAGCTAAACTGACCACGAGAACAGGAATCGAGCATACCTCTGTTGGATGCGAATCGCAACACGTTGATCCGCGCCCAACAGAGGTGGGGTAAGTACGTTTGCGCCCGTTACTTGGTCTCGGGCATCGGGGCGATCTTGATCGACAGCGGTTCGACCCAGTGCTTGTGGTCCGCGTCGTAGTACAGGTACCCGCGGCTCGCCGGACCGCGGTACGTGCCCGGCACGTCGCACACGAGGTCCACGGCCAGCGCGATCTTCTGTTCCGGCGCCAGTTCGCGCCAGTAGAGGATCAGTTCACGATCGCGCGTCTCGAAGTAACTGATCTGACCCTTCTCGCGCAGGTCGGTCAGTTGCTTCATGTCGGTCGGGACTCTCATTCCGGCCGGGATGCCGACGATCGCCATCGTCATGCCCTGACCTTGCTTCTGGCGGTTCTCCAGTGTCACCGCGACCGGGACAGTATCGCCCTCGGTGGCCTCGTTCTTGGCCAGCTTCGTGGAGATCTGCACCGCACACTTCTCCGCGCTCAGCGGGGTGAGCGTCGTGTAGCTGTAGCTCAGAGCGATCGGGTACGGGTGCTTCGCGGTCGTCGTGATTTCCAGCTCGGTCCTGGCTCCGAACTTGAAGATCGCCTCCGGGTTCGGGACATCAAGGGCGATTACTTCAACGTCCTGTTCGGTGAACTGCCGCGAGCAAACCGCTGCGCCGCCTACGAGCATGCCCAGGTCGCCGCTCTCGGACGGGTGCGCGTTCTTCTTCGCGAAGAGTGCGAGTGCCTTCAGCGCCATGATGGTCGACTGCGTCGAGCCGAACCCACCGTACCCGCCGCGCTGTTGAGCGATCCACTTTGTCGCGTCCTTGATTGCGGTGCCGTAGGCCGGGTCGTTGGCCCGCAGCCAGCCGAGCAGCGCCAGGGCGGTCACTTCGATCTCCAGGTCGCGCCCACCGGATCGGGTGATGCTCGTTTCGGCCCCCGTGACGGCGCCGTTCTTGAAGTGCTTCTCCTTCAGTCGGTCGAGCAATTTGTGGGCGGTTTCGCGGTCGCCGCGTTGGAGCATCACATTCGCCACGAGTGCCACGAAGTACGCATCCTTACCGCCGGCCGAGTTCTCGTTGAGTGCTTCGGCCTTCAGCGTGGCGATCTCAGTCTTGAGGTCCAGTTTCTCCTGATCGTCCGGGTCGCTCTCGACGAGTGCCCACACGATGTAAGCGTCCACCGTGTGCTTGGGGGCCGAGCCGAAACTGTGCCCGTCCGGTCCGCGCTTGAAGCCGCCTTTCCCGTCGCGCCGGGAGAGCAGGTACGCTTGCGTCCGCTGAATTAAGACCGGGTCGACCGGGTGAACGCGGGCCATGTCCTTGAACTGGAGCAACCCGTAAGCCGTGAGCGCTTCGTGCTGCCGGTCCGCGGCGCCGAACCACTCGAAGCCGTGCTTCGTCCGTTCGGGCGTGTCCGGGCACTCGAACGAGATCAGTCGCCCGTACCCCTTGTCGAGCAGCCCCTTCGCCCTTGCTGCTGCGGCCGGGTTGGTTTGGTTCGTTTGGTTCATGTAGTCGAGGATCAGCGCGTTCGGATAGTTCGTGGTCGAGGTCTGCTCGAAGCACCCGTAAGGTTCGCGGAGCAACCCGTCCAACCCCTTCACGAGATCGGCCATCGTGGTCGGGTACATTTCGAGCCGCACCCGGAGCGACCCCGGTACCACGTCCTTGGGCAGCGTGATGCTCCCGCGAACGCGGCCCTTTTCGAGCATGTCACTGACCGAGCCGACTCGGGGGAAGCCATCGGGTACTACGCGAATCATTCGCCTGATAACATCCGGGTCACCGCCCGCGCTCCGGCCCTCGATCAGCAGGCTCGCGTCACCCTGGAGTTGATCCGCGTTCAGGCGCAGGAGCTTGCGGCCCTTAGCGTTGGCTGCGAGTTCGATCGTCTCCTGGAGCGGCCCCTTGGTTTTGAACCCGGTGGCCGTCGTGTTGAACGTCACGCTCCGCGTAACGTCGCTGTCGTTGGTCACGCGGATCGGCGCGTCCACGGTGTCCGTGTGGGAGATTTCCAGCGGCAGCTTCGGATCGACGCTGAACGGCTTGCGCGCTTCGAGAGTCGTGGTGATCGCCCCGATGCGCCCGTCAAGTGTGTGCCCGGCGACGAGCACCTGGTACCGCGCGATGTCGTCGGAGAGCTGGAACTCGATCGTGGACTTGCCGTTCTCCGGCAGCACGAGAACCGGGTGCCAGTACACCGTTTCGGTGAAGTCCGAGCGCACTTCACCCAGTTGCGGGTCGCGCTCGTGGGCGTACTCGCGCACCATGAAGGGCATAATCACGGGTAGAGCCGACCTACGACCGTCGCTTTTGTGAATCAACCCTTCAGGCATACGATCAGCGAACCCATCGGGCGATCGTAGTGACCATGAGCGGAGCGCGGCACGGGTCTTGTCGCTTCGCGCGGAACTCAACCGTTTCTGGACATCTCCGGTGAAGGTTCCATCGTGATTCGGGAAGGAGGTTCCCCTGCCTGCGTCCGGCTTCGGTGAAGGCTTGCCTCCCCTCGGGGGGGCTCCGCCGGCCCCAGGCATCCCTACGGTGGGCGGACCCGGGGGCGACGCTTTAGGGCCTGCCGGAGCGCCCGGGGGACGTAAAGGATTGTCCAAGTCGGGCATCGAACCGGAATCGTCTATCGGTCTAGGTGTTCGTGTCCCTCGGCCTCCTTCCACAGTCCCAAGCCGTGGCACTGGTCCTGAGACGGTTTGGTCGACCATGCCGCCCGGAGGCTTGATCGAGCTTCCCACGAAGGAGAAAGTCGAGTTGGAATTGGAACCCATGTTGTTCACCAACAGCACCAGCATTCCGCAAATAGCCAGTGTGGTGATGCCTGCGATGAATGGGCGCAGGCGCCCGGCCGGTTTCGTTGCCGTCGCGGACATCGCGCTCGATACGACGATGAAGATGAAGATCGCCACCAGCGCGGCTGCCAGCAGCGGAACCAGCGCCGCACCGAACCTCTGGTAGCGCTCCTTGTAATCCGACAGCGCGCTTTGCGCTTCGGTCTTCAGTGCTTGGGCCGCGGACACGTGCGCCTGGGCTTGAGCCAGCTTTTCGGTCAGCGCGGCGGGGATGGCGCTCCACTGAGCTTCGGTCGTCGCGACCTGGATGCGGGCCATTTCCAGGCGCGGGGTGAACTCCGCACTCACGCGCTGTTTTTCGAGTTCGAGCAACTGGAGCGGGGCGGTCGGGCGTTGACCGTGCGCGACCAGCATGGTGTTCACGTCTGCTTGGTCCACCGGTTTGGCCGGGGGAACGTCTTGTTCCGCGAACCGGCGCCAGCCCTGCGTGCCGAGGAGGAGATCGAGAGCCACGGCCGCCTTCGGGTGATCCGTGAGCAGGAAGTCCGCGTGCTCCAGTTCGGCCGAGTTCTTCACCTCGCCCGACAGGAGGAAGTGCGTGGGGAGCAACCGGTCGTTCTTGTTGTCCGCCATCGCGATGACGCTACGGTTCACCACGCCCACCATCAGCACGGCAGGGGTCGGCGCACCGGTTTCGGTGGTCGCGGACAGATCGAGACGAACCTTCCCGCTGGGCGTGTACCGGACCCGATCCGGATTCGCGTTCAGCACCAGGTGCTGGCCCTGACCGCGGAACACGAGTCGTTCGGACCGCGGAAGGAGCGCGGCTTGGCCGGCATCATCGCGCCGTTCCTCGAACACAGTAATTCGTGTGACGCCGCCCGCGGTGTCGTCGCTCTTGAGCGAGATTTCGGTGGACTGGTGCGCGTTCAGAGTGACCTTCTGTTGAGCGATGAGTCGTTCGCGAACATATGCCCCCACGTGTACTGTCTTCGGTCCGCGTGCGGTTTGTAGGCGCACGCGGATCGCGCCGCCTTTTTCGGTTGCAGCATCGAGCGCGACGCCATCGGCCTTCGCTTCGGGCAGCGGGAAGCCGTCCTTGGTCGGCTCGGTGATGCCGTTGGGCGAGGTCAGCTTGAGGAAGTACTGTGTCCGCGCTTTCGGCTTCAGCGTGAACACGCCGTGCCCGCGGTTGACACCGGGATTCTCGGCGTCCGTGAGCGTGCTCACTTCGGCGAACGTCGTTGTGCCGTCGGTGATGACGCCTTTGAGATCGGCGGGCTTTCCATTCGGCGTGCGGACCATGAAGTACACGCGACCGGGCACGCCTTCGACCATGTCGCCGCCTTCGGGGAAGAATTCGACGCGGAGAGTCTTTGTCACGAGCGGAATCGGTCGGACGATCGTCTCGGAATCGCTGCCGTCGCGAATGTTCACGCTCAGCGTCGCTGCCGGAGCCGCACCGGGGGCGACTTTCTCAAAGACCTCAGCCGAGAGCTTGAAGCGCACGTCTAAGAAGACTTTCCCGGTCGAATCAGTGGTGAACCGCGAGTTCGATTGCTGGAAGAAGTCCGAGCTGCCCGTTGAGGCGACGACGTTGGCGGTCGCGTTCTTCATCGGCCCGCCGGCGGTGCGGGAAACGTCGATCCGCGCCTGCACGAACTCGTTGGGGCCGTATGACTTGCCATCGAACTCCAGTTTCTTCTCGAACGTGTCCGGGACGTAACGGTTCACGATGAACTTGCGCGTTTCGAGTAACACTTCTTTGCCGGTTTCCGCACTCGCCTCGAACAGATCGAGCTTGTATTCACCGCCGGGTGCGTCCGAAGCCAGCGTGTGTTCGCCGACCCCGATCCCGCGGAGCGGCTTGTTGTCCGGTCCCAGGACCGGGCGGATTTCCTGGAGCAGTCGGCCGTTGCCCTCGTCGAGCGTGGTGACGGCGTCACCCGGGTCGCGCAGCCGGAACTTCAGGTGCGTGTCGGTTGCCGGTGGGCGCAGCGTCGAGCGGTCCAGCGTGAGCGAGCGGAACCGGATCGTTTCGCCCGGCTTGTAGAGCGGCTTGTCCGTAACAAGGTGCGTGACGAACACCGGGCGCGCGAGCGGTAGGCGCTCGGCCAGCACGCTCTTGCGGTCGTCGGTGAACGCGGTCACTTCGAGGAACAGATCGGAACCCGGTTTCACCTTCTCCCAGAACGCGACCGGGAGTTCGAGCGTCGCCGCGCCGACGGGCTTGTCGTGCGTCTGGCGCAGAAGTTCCTGGTCCTTCGCGTCCTTGACGACCACGTCCATTTTCTGCGGTCGGCCGACCGCGCCGTGGCGCAGGGTTTCGATTTGCCACTTGTTCGGCGCGCCGGGCTGAATGTGCGCCGGGCCGGTCAGCCGGACGACGAAATCCTTGTCCTCGATCGCCTTCCGGGCGCTCTCGTAAGCGGCCTGATACTCCGCTTGGAGTGCGTTTTCCGCAGCAAGTGCGGCTTCAATGTGCTTGCGCGATTCCCGTTGCGCTTCTGCTTTTTCGGCTTCGGCGCGGGCGACTTCTTCGAGTTGGATCTGGAGCGCACGTTGCTTCTCGGCGACGTCGTGCGAGCGCGAGTACCAGCCGTAACCTTGTGACCCGACCAGTGCGCCGAGCGTGCCGAAAACGGCCAGCCAGACCACCGATTTGAGGGAACGCGGGCGGCGCATAACGTTCTCCTGCTGTTTGGGAGAGGGATTAGGTGACACGTGCGCGGGCGACACTTCGGCCGGCGCGCGCGGAACGGGCGCCGGCCGGGTGGCGGGCGCTGCGACCGATTCGGGCGGCGCCTGGGCGAGCGCCTTGGGTTCGGGGAGTCCCGCCACGTGGCCGATGAGGTCGGCGAAGAAGCTCATGAACCGGATGTAGTGCTCCTCGGCTTCCGGGTGCATGAGCACGAGTTCTTCCAGCCGGCGAAGTTGGTCCGGCGAAATGACTTCTTCGCAGAGGGCGTCGAGCAGCGGCTGAAGTTCCGCAATAACGTTGGATTCGGGGTTCACGCGCGGCCCTCCTGGGTGAGCGTTTTTTGGACGCACTGCGTGAGCGCTTCGCGGACCTTGGCCAGTGCCTTGTACACGGCGTCCACGGAGCGCCCGAGTTGTTCCGAGGTGGATTGCGTGGTCGCGCCGTCGGCGAACCGGCGGGTCAGCAGGTCGCGCGCCGAGTCCGGGAGCCTTTCGATACACGTTGCGAGCGCCACCCGGCGGTCGTCGAGCTGGAGCGCGTCCGCTTGCCCGGCCGCGGTTTCGGCGATGCGCTTCAGGAAGATCTGACTCAACCGGGCCTGGGCGCGGTTCGACTTCTTGTTGAAGTCGAGCACCTTGTGATAGGCCACGCGGCGCGCCCACGCCAGGAACTCCGTGGGGGGCGCGTTCGCGTCGAACTTGTCCCACATCGTCAGGCTGGTGTCTTGCAGCACGTCGTCCGCGTCCGCGCGGTTCGGGAGCAGCGTGAGGACGTAGGCGTACAGCCGGCGCTGGTTCTGGAGGAACAGGCGAAGGAACAGCCGGTTCTTGTCTGCGGCCGGGCGGTCGGCTTCGTCCGGTTCTACGGGTGAGGCCGGTCCGTAGTCGGCGTCCACTGCCATAACTGGAGCCCTCTTGTGGAGAAGAAGGAGGAACGGCGCGGGTTCCCGGAGCGCGCAGGAGCACCGGCCGTTTCTTCAGCAGAAAGCGGACAGTATGCCCGGACGTTGGGGAAGGGCGGCCGTGCGATCCGTATCCGCTACTTAGTTGACACGAGAGCCGCCGATTGGAAGAAAAAATTCCCGGTTCGAGTGCGGGGCGCTCAAGCCATTTCGCGTTCCGTTTGTTCCGGCGACACAGACTGTCCGGGTGGCGCCAGCGCGCCGTGAAATTGACGTGTGCAGCGCACGGGTCTGCCGCTTGCGGTTCGTGGTCCCGACTGGCACTCTATCGCTCGGGACCGAACCGGGAGCGCTCACTATGGTCGGGCAAGTCGGCTTGAACGGTGTAACGGTGTACGCATACGTCCTCGCGGACGCGAACGAGATGCGGGTGCGCGTGTCCGCCGACGACTGGGAGCGACTCGGGTTGTCGCCCGGTCAGCGCGTGCGGGTGGAGCGGGGCGGGCAGGCGGAAGCGCCGTTGCTTCTGGCCGCGGCCGAACAGAACCCGCCCGTGGTGTGGCTGCGGCTCGTTTCGCTCGCTGCCCGTCGCGCGTCGTGACATTTGACGTTGGTGATCGTTGCTTCGACTCGCGAACTCGGATAGCCTGCTTCTGTTTCCGTGAACGTTTAGCTCGGTGCTCTGCACAAGGCTGATGTTGCGTCAGCCGAGCTTCTACCGCGACATTCGTCTCGGGGACCGCTGTTCCAGCACCGCTGTCAAGTTGTTGGCGATCGCGACGAGGCAGGTCTGGAACAACCCCGCGGACGTGGTTCCTGCCTCGTCGCGATCGCCAACAACTTGGCGGTGCCGCGAGCGTTCCGCGAACCGGGTCGAGAAGTAAACCAGAACGGAAACGACGCCACGATCCGGAGCGTGATCTCCGGATCGTGGCGTTTCGTGTTTATCACCAAGAAATTACAAAAAATTGCTGCGAAACGGTCGTTGGCGCCGACTTTCTCTCGGCTTTCGGGTAAAATGAGTTGAGTAACCGAAACTGCAATCGATTGCGTACTGTCGAGATATTTCGTGAGTATTTTGGGGCCGATAATTGAGGGTCCGTCACCGTTTCAAGTCGCCGCCGGTTCATGCGAGATGGGTTTTTCACAAGTCGCCAAGTGGCATATTGTTACGGCAATTGGGTAGCAAATCCTCACCCCGAAAATGTTAGCGAATGTTAGCGTTCGGTTCGCCCGCGTGGTGCGGGTAAAACGGCGTCTGAAGCCGCCGATTTTCAAGAAATTCATACACTAAGAGATTACGCTTGTTGGATCTACAACCGGGGAAGGACCACATGGTCGAGACGATGGCAGAAACGACGGCGACAGTGACGGTATCGGGGTTCGCGAACTTGGGTTTGGACAATCGCCTCGTTGATGCACTATCCGGTCTCGGCTACGAAGAGCCGACCCCCATTCAGCGCGAAGCGATTCCGCCACTGATCGAGGGCCGCGACGTCATCGGCCAGGCGGCGACGGGCACCGGGAAGACCGCCGCGTTTTCACTCCCACTGATCCACCGCCTTTCGACCCTCACTGTTCGTACCCGCCCCACTGCTCTGATTCTGGTTCCCACGCGCGAACTGGCGATGCAGGTCGCGGAATCGGTCGAGCGCTACGGTAAGCCGCTCGGGATTCGCGTTCTGGCGATGTACGGCGGCACCGGGATGGACACGCAGTTCCGCGCGCTGCACCGCGGTGTTGACGTGGTCGTCGCGACGCCGGGGCGGGCGCTCGATCACCTGCGACGCGGATCGCTCGTACTCAGCGAAATCGCGGCCGTGGTGCTGGACGAAGCCGACGAAATGCTCGACATGGGGTTCGCCGAGGACATTGAGGCGCTCATCACCGCGACCCCGGCGACCCGGCAAACGGTGCTGTTCTCCGCGACGATGGCCCCGCGCATCCGGGCCATTGCGGGCCGGCACCTGACGAACGCGGTCGAAATCGTGATCGCGCGTGCCCCGGTCGCGGCCGGAGCCGCTCCGCGTGTGCGCCAGACGGCGTACCTCGTTCCGCGTGCGCACAAGCTGGCTGCTCTTGGTCGCGTGCTCGATGTTGAAGCACCGAAGGCCGCTCTGATCTTCTGCAAGACGCGGTCGGAAGTCGACCAACTCACCGAAGCGCTGGCCGCACGCGGGTACCGCCCCGAAGCGCTGCACGGCGGGATGTCACAGGACCAGCGCGACCGCGTGATGCGGTTATTCCGGTCGGGTCAGGCGAACCTGCTCGTGGCGACCGACGTGGCCGCACGGGGGCTGGACGTCGATCACCTCACGCACGTCGTCAACTACCAGTTGCCGCTCGGAACCGAGGCTTACGTTCACCGGATCGGGCGCGTGGGCCGGGCCGGGCGCGAGGGTGTGGCCCTCACCGTGGCCGAACCGCGTGAGCAATCGGCGCTGCGAGCCATCGAGCGCGTGACCGGTCAGCGGGTCGAGTTCGCACGAGTGCCCACGGCCGCGGACCTCAAGGCGCGTCGGGCGGAACGCACGAAAGACGCAATCCGCGCGACAATCGCGGAAGGCGAACTCGACCAGTTCCGCACGATCGTTGAGTCGCTGGGCAGCGAGTTCGATCCGACGGCCATCGCGCTGGCCGCATTGAAGCTGGCTCACCGCGCGGAAATCGGCGACACCGCGGACGAACCCGACATCCCCACCACCGTGCCGGAACAGTCGCGCACGCCGTTCCGCGCACGCGGGCAACAGCAGCACCAGACGCGCTCGCCCGGTCCGCGCCTGGCTCGCATCTTCATCAGTGCGGGCCGCGAGTCCGGGATCGCGCCGCGCGACCTGGTTGGCGCGATCGCCAACGAGTCGGGCCTCCCGGGGCGCGACATCCGCGGGATCGAAATCACCGACCGCTTCTCCATCGTGGAAGTGCCCGAAGACGCGGCCGAGCACGTAATCGAATCGCTGAACGGCGCCCGCTTGCGGGGCCGCCGCGTCAGCGCTCGCCGCGATCGCCGCGAATGAGTGTGATTGGCTCCTGAAAAGCAGGAGGGCGTGGCAGTTTACTGCCACGCCCTCCTGCTTTTGCACCCGACGACTCACATCGGGCACATCAGTTACCAGTCGCTCGGGACCGGTTGGCCGTCGGCCGGGTCGATCGCGAGTAACCAGGTGTTCGCGGTAATGCTCGAAGATACTGTGCGGACGCTCCCGTCCAGCAACCCGACGACCATGCCGCCGGTGTGAGAGCTGCTCGGTCGGGAGTAATCGGCCATGTTCGGCTTCACCCCGACTTGCGGAACCCCGGTCGAGTACTTGCCGAACATCGGCGCGGTCGTGTTCGGGTTCGCGTACTGGTGGGACGACGGCCACCACCACAGGGTGCCATACGCGGTGCCGGCCCCGGCCCCGCCCTCGGTGATGCGTTCGGCCGTCAGCACCACGTTCGAGGTGCCGTCCGGAACGTTGCCGATGTTGTACTGGGCCTTCCACGGGTACAGGGCGTTGGCGCTGCGGGTCGTATCGTTACCGTTTACGGTGCCGAGCAGCAGGTAGTTCAGGATGTAGCTGCCGGAGGTGAACCCGGCGGCCGGGGTCGCGGTGACCTTGCCGTTGTTGGTGGTCGAGTCGGACGGGCACAGGTACGCCTGGACGACGCCCTGGTTATAGATGTACCCGCCGTTCATCATGCCCCACCACGTGTCGGTCGGGTTGCCGGAATCGGGGTTTTGACCCGCACGGAACAGGGAGTCCTGTTCGATGTAGGGCAGCAGCAGGTGGAACGCGGACGCCCGGTTCCGGCCGCTCGTGTCAACGTCGTACAGATTGGGCAACCGGTCGTTGTTCGCGCCCGCGTAGTTAGCCACGGCCAAGCCGAGTTGCTTAACGTTGTTCTGGCACTTGAGCCGCGCCGCGGCCTCGCGGACCTTCTGGACCGCGGGCAGGAGCAGCCCAATCAGGATCGCGATGATCGCGATCACCACCAATAGTTCGATCAGCGTAAAACCGTGCCGGTTCGTGCGGGTCGTCCCAGTCGCCATTCGTCGTCTCCAGGTGAGTAACGTGTTGAAGCAAGTTTGTTAGAACGGAGAATGCGGTACCGGTGGCTACGGAGCGGCCAGCACGGTGTCGAGGTACGTGGTGACTTTGTCGGCCCAGGCGCGTCCGTGAGCCCGAAGCCCCTTGGGGCTGAAGTGAACTCCCTTCCCGTCCTGGTCCCGGTTGTCGCCGGTGAGGGTGTCGGTGTCCGGACCTTCCAGTGCGATTCCGGTGTCCCACAAGCGCTTCTGACCGGCTCGAACTCCTTCCGCTTTGGGGCGGTTGGGGCCGAGGTACGAGACTTGTGCGACGAACCACGGAACCTGGCGCTCGATGGCTTTGCGCGAACCGTCGATGACCGTCGTCAAGGAGGTCGCGTACTGGTCCGCGGTGAGTGCGGCGTCGGACTCGCCCTGGTGCCACAGGACAGCGCGGAAGCCGTCCGACCCGAGCTGCTTCATTCGCTTGGTGGTCCAGTTGAACAACTCGCTCCCCGGGCGCCATTCGGCTGTGGTGGACGGCCCGTGCCCGGTCACCGCGACTCCGATCGGAACCTTGTACCGTTCGGCCAGTGCGTCCCCGAATGCCGGCCAGAAGCTCCCGCTGACACTGCGATCGTGTGTGCCGGGCTGCGGGTCGTTCGCCAATTGCCACTTGGTCCCGTCGAACGAGGACACGAGGTCTGATTTCAAGCGCGTCGGTTCGGCTCCGTAGTTGGTCGAGTTCGATTGGCCCGCGCCGACGAACACCTCACCGACACCGACCTTGGGAACGGCTTCTTCTGCGAGCACTTGGTTGTTAGAAAGCGCCCGAACGGAGACCTTGTACCACCCGCCCGCGGGGGCCGAAACGCGCGCGTCGAACGTGCGTTCCTGAGCGTTCATCGGAACCTGGCGCCATTCCGTGGACAGCACGCCTTCGAGCGGTTGCCCTTCGAGTTTGACCTCGACGCGGTCCGCACCGACTGGTGCCCGACCGGTCACACCCACCCAGCCATTGGTCCGAGAGGTCCGCTGAAATACCTGCCAATCGAGCGGCGCCGTCAACCCCATTGGCCCGCGGCTCGGTTCCAGGCTGGCCGTGGGGTTCGTAGCGACTTTCGCAACCTGGGTGGCTTCGGCCGCAGTGACTTCGCCGGGTTCCAGCGTCACGGTGCGGATCGCGCCCGCCGGGAGCGAGAGTTGCCACACCTGGCAGGTATCGTCCAGGTCCGTCCAGGCACCGCGGAGCAGGGTTCCGCCCGTCACCTTGAGCTTGGCACGCCCCGCGAACCACGTCGTGTTCGGCCAGTCCCGTTTGACGAGCGGTCCGGCCCACTCGCCGGCGTCGTTGGACACCGCTTGAACCGCTTTTCCGTTGAAGATCATGAAGTACACCCCGTCGCCAGCTTGCTTGTTGGTGACGGTCAAGGCCATGCGGTCCGCGAAGAACTCGTAGCGCACGGAGGCCGCCGGACTTTCGCCGAGGAACACCGTTGGCGATTGCTGGGTGAACGTCGGGAACTGGAGCGCTGCGTTCCGGCTGCCGTCGTAGAAGTAGGCACCGCGGTAGACTGTCAGGTTCCGAACGAACTCCTGTCCGCGAATCTGCAGGGTCTTGATCCCGGCCGCGTCCAGGTCCACCTCGTACTGCCCGAGCGCAACGCGGTGACTCGAAGCTGGTTCGGCTTGTGGTGCCGGAGCGGGAGTTGGTGCCGGCGCCGCTGCTGGTGCGGCTGCGGCGGGAGCTTGAGGTTTGTTCGCTTTCGCGTTACCCGCTCCGGTTGCGGGTGATTCTCCGCGCCCGCCCGCGAACGCCGCAACCAGTCCGGCGATCAGCAGGACGCCGACTGTGGCCGCAACTGCCAGTTTTCCCTTGCGCCCGAGCGGTCGAGCGCTGCGTTTTGGCGCGAGTCCGATCTGAGGTCGCTTGCTGGCCATGCTGGTCGTGCTGCTCGCCCCAGTAACAATAGCCGTCACCGCTTCCATCGCACTCTCGCGGCCGTCCGGCCCGGTGCTCGACAGTCCGGCGACCAGTTTGCCGGTGGGGTTCAGCCACGGCGTGAGCGCGGCAATCAGGTGAGCCGGGGTCTGGTACCGGTCTTCCGGGCGCTTCGCCAGCGTCTTGGCCACGACCTCGGCGAGTCCGGGCGGGAACGTCTTGTCGATTCCGCTCAGGCTCGGCGCCGGTTTGACTTGGTGTTGCAGCAGCTTCTGAGCAGTCGTACCTGTGAAAGGGGGCTTTCCTGTGAGGAGCGCGAAGAACGTCGCCCCCAAACTATAGATGTCGGCCCGGATATCGACCGCGGCGCTCATCGCCTGCTCGGGGGCGATGAAATCGGCGGTGCCGACCACCGCGCCGGAGTCCAGCATCTCGGTCACCTTGTCGGCGTCCGCCGACGACCGGGCCAGACCCATGTCCAGAATCTTGATCGTCCCGTCCCGGGTGAGCATGAGGTTGTCGGGCTTTATGTCCCGGTGAACGAACCCCTTCTCGAAAGCGTGTTGCAGTCCGGCCGCGGCCTGCGCGACGTACTCCATCGCGCGGCTACACGAGAGCGCGCCACTGGTTCGGACGATTTGCTCCAGTGTTTGCCCGTCCACAAACTCCATCGCCAGGTAGTACACGTCCCCCTGCTGGCCGACGTCGAAGATCCGGACGATGTTCGGGTGGTCCAGCGCAGCCGCGGCCCGGGCTTCGCGCTGGAAGCGTTCGACCGCGACCCGGCGGTTGGCGTCGCCCGCGCTCAACACCTTGATTGCCGCCGGGCGGTTGAGCGTTTCGTGTTCGCCCAGGTACACGGCGCCCATGCCGCCGCGCCCGAGCGGGGAGCGGATCACGTAGGGACCGAAGCGGAACCCCCGGAACTTACCGGCCAGGAGCAGTTTCGCCTGGAATTGAGTGAGCAGCCCGTTCTTGACCAGCATCACCGCGGCCCGGTTTGGGTCGTCGGGCAGCTCGTCCAATTCCCTCAGCGCGGCTTCGAGTTTTCCCGGGGCATGAATTCCACTCTTGTGGACGAGGTCCAAAAACTCAGCGGCGGTCGAGTGCGCAGACATGGTGCGTCCGCTTGCCACGGCGGCCTCGGTGTCGGAATATTCGGTGGCTCTTCGTGAGAGACAGCATGTCTGTAGAACTACTTCTCGTGAAAAGGTGCGAAAGACCGGAATAAACCGACACTGGCAACAGGTGCAGACAGGTTTTCTGACAGTTAGTCGATGGGAACTCAGGCAGGAAATGAAGACATCATCGAGAGAATAAGGATTGTGATGGAATCGTCAAAATAGTCCGGTCGTCTCACCAATAAAATCGGGCTCTCGGGCGGGGGCGAGCCGATAGCCGCTGTGAATTGTGATTTGTTGTATCAAAATACCCCGTTCGTGCCCCCCGTTCGTTCGGACCCGTCATTCTGCTAAATTAACGGCTCCCCCCAGAGGCCCGGCGAATGAGCGCGTCCGACAATCGGTCCGATCTCGCGACAAAGTACATCGACCAACTCCCCTATCCACCATACCCGGTACAGGAGGAGGCGCTGCTCGCGTGGTTCACCGCGGAGCAGGGGGTGATGGTCTGCGCGCCGACCGGGACCGGTAAAACGCTCATCGCACACGCGGCGCTGTTCGAGGCGCTCCACACGAACACGGTCGCGTACTACACCACGCCGCTCATCGCGCTCACCGAGCAAAAGTTCACCGAGGTGCAGGCCGCGGCGGTTCGGTGGGGGTTCAAGGCCGAGGACGTGGGGCTGGTGACGGGGAACCGCCGCGTGAACCCGAACGCGCGCGTGCTCATCGTTGTGGCCGAGATCCTGCTGAACCGGTTGCTGCACGCAGAAGGTTTCGATTTTCAGCACACGTCCGCGGTGGTGATGGACGAGTTCCACAGTTTCGCAGACCCCGAACGTGGGATCGTGTGGGAACTGTCGCTCAACATGCTCCCGAAGCACATTCGGCTGCTGCTGCTCTCCGCCACCGTCGGCAACGCGGTCGAGTTCACGAACTGGCTCGACCGGTGCCACGGGCGGCAACTCGAACTGGTCGAGGGGCGCGAGCGGAAGATCCCGCTGACGTACCGCTGGGTGCCGGACCAGTTCCTCAACGAACTGCTCGTGGACATCGCGAAGGGCGACGACGCGACGCGCAAAACCCCCGCGCTGGTGTTCGCGTTCAACCGCGACGAGTGCTGGAACGTGGCCGAGCAGTTGAAGGGGTTGGACCTGATGAACGCGGCGCAGAAGGCCGCGCTCAACAAGGAGTGCGATAAGCTCGACTGGCCCAACGGCGTCGGGCCGAAGCTCAAACAGATGCTCCGGCGTGGCGTCGGGGTTCACCACGCCGGGTTGCTGCCGAAGTACCGCCGCGTGGTAGAGGAACTCTTCGAGAAGAAATTGCTCAGTGTCGCACTCTGCACAGAAACGCTCGCGGCGGGTATTAATCTTCCCGCGCGTTCGGTGGTGCTCACGTCGCTCGTGAAGGGGCCGTTCGGCAAAGAGAAGCTCATCGACCCGAGCACCGCGCACCAGATCTTCGGCCGCGCCGGGCGTCCGCAATACGACACCGAAGGGTACGTCTTCGCGTACCCGGAAGAGGACGACGTGCGCATCCTCCGGTGGAAGCAGCAGTACGACCAGATCCCCGAGAACACGAAGGACCCGGGCCTGCTCAAAGCGAAGAAGGCGCTGCTCAAAAAGAAGCCGACGCGGAACTCGCAGAAGAAATACTGGACCGAGGCCGACTTCGAGCGCCTGAAGAGCGCCCCGGCGGGCCGCCTCTACAGCAAGGGGCCGCTCCCGTGGCGGCTACTCGCGTACCTGCTGAAGGTGTCGCCGGACGTCGAGAAGATCCGCAGCGTCGTTCGCAAGCGGTTGCTCGATCAACCGCGCATCGAAGCGGGAATGAAGCAGCTCACGCGGATGCTGACCACACTCCACGAGAACGGGTTCGTGAAGCTCGACCCGGAACCGCCGGCAAAGGAGGAACCTGTCCTCCCGCCTCCCGCTCCTGAAGGGAAGGAGAAGAAGGCGGTGCTCGATCTCACAGTCACTAATAAAGGAGCCGCCCCCTCGCCGCGTCCCGAAGTCCCACCGTATACGCCGCTCACGGCAACGCCCACGCCTGAACTCGACAAACTGCTCGTGTTCCGTGCGTGTCACCCGCTGTACGGAGCATTTTTAATCGACTTGCTCGGGGTTGCGAACCGCGAAGAGCGCCTGCAGTTGCTCGAAAGCGTCCTCGAACTCCCGCGCCCGCTGCTGAAGTTCGTCCGCGTGCCGTTCGATCTATCCCCTGGGCCGCTACAAACCGAGAAACTCGACCCGGAGTTGATCGCGAAGGGGCTGATCGTCGCGAAGCCGCCAAAAGAAGAGGGCGAGGAAGAAGAGGAAGAGGAGTGGGTGCCGTGGGACGAGCGCCCGCCGGTACTGGCGGACAAGGCACGGATGCTCTTTGACGCGAAGTACCCCGAAGTGGGCGACTTCATGACGCAGGGCGTGTGGGCCGCGAACGAGGTGATGAATTACGGCAACTTCAACACTTACGTCACCACCAAGGATCTCACGAAACAGGAAGGATTGATCTTCCGGCACCTACTGCGACTCATTCTGTTGACGCAGGAGTTCGAGCAGCTCACCCCACCGGGACTCACACCGGAGGACTGGAAGAAGGAACTGGCCGAGATCGCCGACAAGCTCACGGAGATTTGTCGCACGGTGGACCCGACGAGCACGGAAGAGGCGATCAAACGCGCCCACGGTGCCGATGTGGTGGAGGGCGAGGAGCACGCCAAGGTCGTCACCGCGAAGGCCCCCGAGCCGGCCCCACCGACCGGTATGACCGTGGAGGAGGAAGAGGACTTCAGTGCGGGACTCGCGGATTAAATGGGCGCTGGGCCGTTCAATTGGCGGGGAATCCGGTACGCCCGCGCCGGCCCACTTTGATAGACTGCTGGCTGAAATTGAATGCGAGTTCACAAACCCGAACGCCGTTCGCGATTCCCATGAAGAACACTGCCGTTCTGCTGATTACCTGCCCCGACCGCAAGGGGATCGTCGCCGCGGTCGCCGAGTTCCTCTACAAGTTCGACGCGAACATTCTCCACGCGGACCAGCACCAGGACGCACAGGGGAAGCTGTTCCTGATGCGAGTGGAATGGGATCTCGCGGGATTCGCGCTCGACCTCGCGGAGTTCTCCCGGCGCTTCTCGCCGCTCGCCGATCGGTTCGAGATGCGCTGGCGCCTGGAAGACTCGCGCCAGCCGTTGCGGGTCGCGCTGTTCGTCTCGAAGTACGACCACTGCTTGATGGACTTGCTGTACCGCCACAAGACGGGCGAACTGCCCTGCGACATCCCGCTCATCGTCGCGAACCACCCGGACGCGAAGAAGTGGAGCGACTTTTACGGCGTGCCGTTCCACCTGATCCCGATTCCACCCGGCGCGAAAGACGAGGCCGAGAAGCAGCAACTGGACCTGCTCGCGGCGGAGAAGATCGACCTTGTGGTGATGGCGCGGTACATGCAGGTACTGTCGAAGAACTTTGTCTCGAAGTACCCGCACCGGGTGATCAACGTCCACCACTCGTTCCTGCCCGCGTTCGTGGGTGCGAAGCCGTACCACCGCGCGTTCGAGCGCGGGGTCAAACTGATCGGCGCGACGAGTCACTACGCGACGGAAGACCTGGACGAAGGGCCGATTATTGAACAGGACGTGGTCCGCATTTCGCACCGCGACGGCCTCGAAGACCTGCTGGAGAAGGGCCGCGACCTGGAGAAGATGGTCCTGTCGCGTGCGGTGCGGTGGCACATCGATCACCGCATCCTGATCTACGACTGCAAAACGGTCATTTTCGACTGAAGCGTTGGATGTTATCGCGACAATATGGCTAAACCGCGAACCGAACTCGTGACGCGGTCTGTCCCTTCGCTTATCATCGTCCGCCATGCAGCACACACAACCGCAGTCTCTGCCGCGCGTGATCGGCCCGTGGATCGCGACCGCGATCATCGTCGGCACGGTCATCGGGTCCGGCGTGTTCGTGAAGGGCCGTAAGGTCGCGGACAACGTACCCGAGTTCGGACTCGCGATGGGGGTTTGGGTGCTCGGTGGGCTGCTCGCCTTACTCGGTGCGCTCGCACTCGCGGAGATCGCGGTTCTGTTCCCGAAGGCTGGTGGGAACTACGTGTTCTTGCGCGAGGGGTACGGCCGGATGGCCGGGTTCCTGTGGGGGTGGGTCGAGTTCTGGATCATCCGCGCGGCATCGGCCGCGGCGCTCGCCACCATGTTCACCGAGTCGTTTCATGACGTGCTGCGCCAGACGCTTTACCCGGGGCAGACGGTCGAAGTGCTGTCGTTCTGGTTGCGTCAGCTTCTGACCGCGTCCGTTATCATGGGACTCGCGGTCGTAAACGCACGCGGCACGCTGCTCGGTGGGCGCGTTCAGTTTGCGATTACCGTGCTCAAAGTGACTTCGCTGCTATTCATCATCGTGTTGCCGTTCGCTGTGTACGCGATGGTCTCCGAGCCAACGCACCCGCCCAAAGTCGCGCACCTCAGCCCCACGTGGCCGTCGGACCCGTTCGGCATCAACTGGAGCGGGTTCGGGGTCGCGCTGGTCGGGGTGCTGTGGGCGTACAACGGCTGGATGAACATCGCCCCGGTTGCCGGGGAAGTGAAAGAACCGCACCGCAACATCCCGATCGCACTGATGGCCGGCGTGTTCATCCTGATCGCGCTCTATTGCGGGGCAAATTTCTCGTACCAACTCGTACTGTCGCGTGACGAAATCATCGCGAAGAACGCAGCGGGCGAACTCTCGAAAACGCCACTCGCTACCGAATTCTGCGCGGTCCTGCTTGGACCGTTCGGGGTGCTACTCGCGTCCGCGATCGTGATGACGTCCGTCCTCGGCGCGCTCAACGGGAACCTGCTCGTCGGTCCGCGTCTGCTTTACGCGATGGGCGAAGACCGGCTCGCGCCCGCGAAACTCGCTGCGATCCACCCGCGTTACCGCACACCCGCACTCGCGACGATTGTTGTGGCGAGCTGGTCCGCGCTACTCGTGCTTTGTGTGGGCGCGCTGACGCAGTATCGCGTTCCTGTGTTGCCACTCGGATTCGCCGAACTGGACCTCAACGTCCCGCCCGGGAAATCGCCGTTCGACATCATGACGGACTTCGTGATTTTCGGCTCGGTCACGTTCGAGACACTAGCGGTGGCGACGATCTTCACGTTCCGCCGACGCATCCCGGTCACGGCCGAAAATCGACCGTATCGCTGTTGGGGTTACCCGCTCGTTCCAGCGCTGTACGTCGCGATTATGGGGTTGGTGCTCCTCAACTTCTTTGTGAACCCGGAATCGCGGACGGAAGCGCTGGTCGGTATGGGCTTTATTGCGAGCGGGGCCGTGGTCTACGGGTTGTTTTTCCGGGGTCCGAAACAGTGACGTGGCGCGAGCAACTCGAAGGCGACGGCTTCACGTTTCTTCGCGGTGTATTCGCCTCCAAAACTGTCGCTGCTGCGCTCGCGGAATGGGAGACGATCACTCACCGGCACGCGACCGATGAGGCCGTTCTGACGGGCGAATCCGGACCGGCTTACGGTGCCCGCAACCTGCTCGATTTGTGGCCGGGCGTAGTGGACCTGCTTCGCGTCGAACCGCTGCTCGGCGCGTTACTCGATGTACTCGGTGCGAACGCGGGTGTGGTGCGGGTGCTGTACTTCGACAAGCCGCCCGGTCATTCGTGGGCGCTACCGTGGCACAAGGACTACAGCATTGCGGTGCGCGCGAACGGCCCTACGACGCTATTTACCAAGCCGACGACCAAAGCCGGTGTGCCACACGTCATTGCGCCGCAAATTGTGCTCGATCGGGTGGTTACGGTTCGCATCCACCTCGACGATATGACACCCGATAACGGACCGCTCCGGGTGATTCCTGGTTCGCACCGCTTCTACAACCAAACCAACGACGAACCACGCGACCCGGTGACGCTCGAATGCCGTGGGGGGGACGTGTTACTGATGCGCCCGCTCGTCACACACGCGAGCGGGCACAGTAAGGTCGACGCCGGCTTGCATCGGCGCATCGTTCACCTCGAATGTGCCGCGGACGCTGTACTGCCGGACGGGTACGAGTGGAAGTGGTACTCGCGAGTATCCACCTCGAAGCCCGGATGCCCGTAGCCCGGAGTTGGCTACGGGCATCCGCGCGATCACTTCTTCTTTTTCTTGGGCGACTTGTCTTCGGGTTTCTCGCTCTTGTTGTCGGGCTTTTCTTTTGTGACCAGCTTACTCTTCGCCGGGGGAGCGGTCGCAGATGGGGCGACCACGAAACCCGCGTCCTTGAGCGGGGCGATGAGTTTTTCGGCCTCTGAGCGGGCTTCGGGACTGTCGACGTGGGCTAGGGCGATCACCGAGTACCAGTAGCGCTCGCGGTCGCGTGGGGAGAGCGTATCCGGATCGGCTCCCGCTTCGCGCCCGAGTTCGGGGTCGTAGCGGAGCGCTTTGAGGAGCGCGGCGAGGGCGCGCCAGGTGACGCCGGCGGAGACTTTCGTCCCGTCCGGCTTGCTGATCGTGCGCCCGATGGCGATGTGAAGCAGCCCACGAAACCGGCCGGTCGTAAGGCCGGCCGCACGCGCCGCTTCCAGCAACTCTCGGATGCCGTCCATTCCGTGACCCCGTACCCGGTCGGTGACCCGATCCCGCTCTGACCCGGGTGTGATGATCCGGGCCGCCCCCGGAATTACACTCGGCGGTACAGTCGGATGCAATTCGCCCATTTTACCAACTCAGCGAGTTTATACCCAAAGGTGCTATCTCGCCGCATCTTTTCGTCTTGCTGAGGGGGAATGTTGCAGTCCGGCTTGGTGATCCTCCGGCTTTTTCTCTATCGGCCACGTTACAACCCGCGGCCCAATCGTGAGTTAGTCCGGAAGTGCGGCCTTCAACAGTCGGGCCGCTTGTTCCGGTTCGTCCGCGGTCGAGATCGCCGAACTGACGGCGATTCGTTTCGCCCCCACCGCGACCACCTCGGCGATGTTCGTGGAACTGATCCCACCCAGTGCAAACGCTGGTATTGAAGACTCCGCGCTCGCTGCGCGAACAAATTCTAAACCCGGGAAGTGATCGAACGTTTTGGTGCGCGATGGGAACGTCGGCCCGATGCCGATGTAGTCCGCGCCGTCCAGAACCGCTTGACGGAGTTGTTCGATCGAGTGCGTACTCACGCCGATGAGGGCGTCCGGGCCGACGATCCGGCGCGCGTCCTTCACGCACAGGTCGTCTTGCCCCAAGTGAACGCCGTCCGCCTCGCACAGTTTCGCGATGTCGGGGCGGTCGTTGATGATGAAGAGCGTGCCGGTTTCGCGCGTCCACTGGCGAACGTTCCGGGCGCACTCGATCAACTCGCGGTCCGATAACGTTTTTTCGCGGAGTTGGAACACGTTCGCCCCGCCGCGTGCAGCTTCACGGATCGTCCAGTCGAGGGCCGAGACGCACTGTGATCGTGTGAGAAGCACGTACAGGTTCGCAGCCGCGAGGCGCTCCCGGCTCACAGCGCCGAGCGAAATCGCTCGTTCAAGCGTGTAGCTGCGGTAACGGATCGCTTCGAGTTCGCGCCCGAGTTCGGGGCCGAACACTTTCCCGAACTCTTCGAGGCTTCGGAGCGATTCCTGGAGCCGCTTCAGGTTCACGATTGCGACGTGGGCGGGCGAAGTACGCTCGTACTCGTTCCCTGCGGTCGCGGTAGTGCCCACGTCGCGCAGTGTTTCGCGGGCGGCGAGCAGCATTCGTTGCGGAAGTTTCTGTGAGGCGGACGCGAGGCCGTGACGCAGCTCCTTCACCTGTTGTGTGAGGAACTGATCATCGAGCACGAACCGGCAGTAGTCCTCCAGCACGCGGGCCGCTTCGCGTGCGCGATTGAAGCTCGCGTCCAGCACGCGGCCCGCGTCCATTTCGGCCGTTGCACCGGGTACCTCGAAGACGGCCAGTTGTACGTCCGGTTCCTGGGCGTCGGGCGCGGTTTTGGTCAGAATTCGTTCAAGTCGATCCGGGCCGAAGCCGGCAGTTGTGACTTCCGCACGGAAGACCGGGTGCGCGTTCAGTACAGCGATCAGAAACGCATCGGTCAGAAACTCGGGATCATGTCGAAACGTGATCGACCACGCGCGGGCCGCGTTGAACAGTACGGAAGTATCAGGCGCAACAGGGCTTTCGGTTCGTTCGAGCCACTCGCGGGTCTGCGAGACGGACAGCCCGGTGTGTTCGAGCAGCACCGCCGGGCGCCCCTCGTCCTCCTCAAGTAGCGCCAACACAAAGTGCGCGAGGCGCACCGGTTCCGAGCCGAGCCGATCGGCCCATACCCGTGCTCCCGCGACTGCTCGTTCCACGCCCGGACTGGTCTGGTGCATAGCTCCGTTCTCTCGTGCGACGAACACATTGTACCACTCCAGGCGTTACAGCCGGAGCGACCCGTCGCTCGCGGGCGGATCGTGTCGGTTCGTGGGCTGTCGCGGTCCAGCCCGATTGGACAAGTGACGATGAAAGTGGGGACGAACGGACTCGTCGCCTTTGAAGTGCCAGGGGACGGACATGCAACTGCCAGCACGAACTCCCAAACTCGCCGTCCGGCTGCTGGCCGGTATCGCTCCACTCTCGATCGTGGTCGGCGCGACGCTGAACGCCCAACCCAAACAGAATCCGCTGCCGGCCCCCGCTCCGCTCCCGGTCCAGCCGGAACCGGCGAAGAACGGGGCTGACAAGTTCGTCGAAACCGGACCGGAGCTGACGCTCGGCGAGTGTATCGCGATCGCACTGGAGCGCCAGCCGTCGCTGAAGGCCGTCAAGGACAGCGCCGCGGCGACCGAAGCGGGGTACCGCGCACTCACGAACTTCGGCACCGCGAGTACCCTCATCAGTCCGGATCTCGACATCCGGAAGCAGCAGGCGAAGCGCGGACTGATGGCCACCTCCGCAGAGTACCAGAAGCTCCACAACGAGGTCGTGCAGGACGTTACCCGCCTCTACTACACCTCGGTCTACGCGAAGCAACAGCTGCAACTCGCGGACCGTGTCGTGTTTCGACTCAATAACTTGGTCGACATTGCGGAGGTATTCCTCAAGGAAACCCCTGCGAAAGACCTCGGGGATTTCAACCTCGGCAAGCTCCAGGTGATGAAGAGCGGATTGCTCGACGCGAAGAAGCTCCAGACATCGGCGCGGGTCGGACGACAGAAGGCGCTCGCGGCGTTGCGCGAGGTGATGGCCGTGGACGCTCGCACGTTCCCGTTCCGGGTGAAGGACCAGGAATTGCCGATCATGAGCCAGAAGGAGCCGCTGGACGCGGACCGCGTAAAGGAACTCGCGCTGGAGCGGCGCCCGGAACTCGTGCTGGCGGCGGCTGGGGTAGACGCATTCCGGCTCGAAGTGTACGCACAGGGCCGGATTCCCTTCAAGCGTGTGGTCCCGACGCTCGCCTCGGGCGCGGACATCAAATCGAAGGAAATTCCGCAAGCGAACCGTGGTACAGATTATCGCCCGGGGGGGATCATCCCCGAAATGCCGCCGCAACTGGTCGGGAGCAAGTTCGACCGCGTGTGTCGGGCGATGGCCTTCGCCCAGCGCGCGGAATCGGTCTACGACAAGGCGCGCAATCTCATCATTCTCGAAGCTGACAGTGCGTACTCCGACTTTGAAGAGGCGTCCGAGCGGCTCGGGTACTCGATCCAGCAGTTCAAACTCAGCAAAGAGATTCAGGAAAACGCCCGGGCATCAGCAGAGATCATCAAGGCGAAGGACCAACTTGTTCAAGCCGAGGTGATTGCGGCGCGGGCACAGTCGGAATACGTCGAAGCGGTGTACAAGTACCTGCTCGCGCTCGCCGCGCTGGAGCGGGTCACCGCCGGCGGGATCTTCCCGACGTTTCCGGATCGTTAATCGCACAAGTCCGAGTTCCGAGTTCCACCTCAAGCGAAGACACCACTGCGGAGCGGGCGCCGGAGAACCGGCGCGGGCGGACGTGGCGCAGAGCCTGAAACACTGAGAATCTGGGATTGGTCGCTTGGGGCTTGGGGCTCGAAACTTTTGACAAAGGGGTGTCACGTGGGGCGCGCTTACGGGTCGTTACTCGGGTTTCTGCTACCGGTCGCGGTGGCGGTGGTTTCCGCGGCGCCGGTCGCGCGTGCGGCCGAACCGCAGCCGCTGAAGATCGGCTTGCCGGAGAGCATGTTTAGCGGGTTGCCGCACGCCATCGTTCAACGAGCCTCCCGGCCGTTCCAGACGATGTTCGAGAAGCAGTCCGGGCTGAAGGGCGAGATCGCCGTCGGCCGCGACTACGCGGACCTCTCCGACCAACTGCGGGGCGGCAAGATCGACGTCGCCGTGCTGCACGGGTTCGAGTACGCCTGGGTGAAACAGCACGCGGACCTCGTGCCTCTCGTGGTCACGGTGCCCGGGAACAAGATCCAGGCGGTGCTCGTGGTGAACGCGAACTCGAAGATCAAGTCCGCAGTCGACCTCAAGGGCGATTCGGTCGCGATCCCCGTCGGCACGAAGGCCCACTGTCGGCTCTATCTCGAGCGCCTCAAACTGACGCTGCCGGACGGCGCGTGTGGCGTGGCGGCGCTCAAGGGCAAGTCGGTCGAGGACGCGCTCGACGCGGTCTCCGACGACCTGTGCCCGGCCGCACTGGTGGACGCCGCGGCCCTCGTCACGTATCAGAAGCTGAAGCCGGGTGCGGGGGCACAGTTGAAGGTGCTCGCGCAATCCGAGGCGTTCCCGTCGGGCGTCGTGCTGTACCGGAAGGATGCGTTCGACGCCGGGACCGCCAAGAAGATCCGCGACGGGTTGATTAAGGGCGTGGACACGGCCGAGGGGCAGTTGCTCACGAGCCTCTGGCGGCTCAAGGGGTTCGAGGAAGCGACCCCGCAGTACCAGGCGGAACTGGAGAAGTGCCTGAAGGCGTACCCCGCGCCGAAGCAGAAGTAGCCCTCTCCTTGCACGCAACCGCGCACGTTCCACCAAGCCCCACGTGCGCTCCAACCGCTACGCCAGGCGCCCCCTCTCAACCCTCGCACCCGCGGGGGTTGTTCGCGCTTTCGGGGAGCCTTCCAACCTTCCGCTTTTTGCCGATTCGGATATATTACATTAAAGTGGTCGGGTGTTCAGTTTATCCCGAGAGCTTATTTATTCCCCCTCCCTCACCATAAAAGGCGGGAGCCGAACCAGAGGGCTTCACCCCAAACGAACCGCGGTTTTTGATTCCTCCCGGAGTTGAAGGAGGGGTCGGGGAGAGGTCTCGGAGAGCGCTATGGCCGAGTCGATCGAAACGGTTTCTATTGCCAGCGAGGTGCGGACCCGGTTCCTCACATACGCGATGTCCGTGGTGAGTGGACGCGCGCTGCCGGACGTGCGCGACGGCCTCAAACCGGTTCAGCGCCGCATCCTCTACGCGATGTCGAACGACCTGAACTTGAGTTTCGATCGCAAGGCGCTGAAGTGTGCCAAGATCGTCGGCGAGGTGATGGGTAACTACCACCCGCACGGCGACGGCGCGCTGTACGAGGCGCTCGTGCGCATGTCGCAGAGCTGGGTGCTCCGCGTGCCGCTCGTGTACGGGCAGGGGAATTTCGGCTCTGTCGATGGTGATCCGCCCGCGGCGTACCGGTACACGGAGGCGAAACTCACGCGCCAGGCCGAGATGCTGCTCGACGAACTCGGGCAGCAAACGGTTGATTTCAACCCGAGTTACGACGGCACGCGCCAGGAACCGAGTGTGCTCCCCGCGCAGTTCCCGAACCTCCTGGTGAACGGGACCGCGGGCATCGCGGTGGGGATGGCGACGCAGATCCCGCCGCACAACCTCGGCGAAGTGCTCCGAGGGTGCGTGCTCCTGATCGACAACCCGGACGCGAGCGTCGCGAACCTGCTCGACAAGATCAAGGGGCCGGACTTCCCGCTTGGTGGGAAGATCCTCGCGGACCGCGCCACACTGCGCAAGATCTACGAGGAAGGTACCGGAACAATCAAAGTTCAGGCCGAGTGGAAAGAAGAAGAGTACGAGCGGGGCAAGTCGCAGATCGTCGTCACGTCCATCCCCTACGGCGTGAACAAGGGCGATCTGGAAAACACCATCGGCGCGATCATCGACCAGCGCAAGCTGCCGCAACTGACGGGGCAGGCGAACGAGTCCAACGAGAAGGACGGGTTGCGGCTCGTGCTAGAGGTCAAGGCCGGCACCGATCCCAACTTGGTGATGGCGTACCTGTACAAGCACACCGAGTTGCAGAAATCGTTCTCGTACAACGTGACCGCGCTCGTCCCCAACGAGGACGGCACGCGGATGGTCCCGAAGGACGGCCTGAGCCTCAAGGATCTGCTCCGACACTTCCTCGATTTCCGTCTCGCGACCGTGCGGCGCCGGTTCGAGTATCAACTGCGCCAGCTCCGCAAGCGGATTCATATCCTCGAAGGCTTTGCGATTATCTTCAACGCGCTCGATCGCGCCATCAAAATCATCCGCGAATCGAGCGGCAAGCCGGACGCGGCCGAGAAGCTGAAGTCCACCTTCAAGCTCGACGACGAGCAAGTGGGCGCGATCCTGGACTCGCAGCTCTACAAGATCGCGCAGATGGAGATCAAGAAGATCCTGGACGAACTCGCGGAGAAGAAGAAGCAGGCAAAGGAGATCGAGGCCATCCTCGCGTCGGAAAAGAAGCTCTGGGGCGTTATCAAGGGCGAGCTGGAAAAACTGATCGAGAACTTTCCCGAGCGCCGGAAGACGCGGATGGCGTCCGACGAGGACGTGCTTACGTTCGATGAAGAAGCGTACATCGTGCGCGAAAATACGAACGTGGTACTCACGCGCAACGGGCGCATCAAGCGCGTGGGGCGTCTGGCCGCGGTCGAGAGCACGCGCGTCGAAGAGGGCGACGAGGTTGTCGCGGTAATCCCGGGGAGCACGCTCGATCACGTCGCGTTCTTTGCCGATGACGGCGCAGCGTACACGATGCGGATCAACGAGGTGCCCGCGACCGCGGGGTACGGCGAGCCGATCACCAAGTTCTTCAAACTCGGCGACGGCGTGAAGGTCGTGGCCGCGGTGAGCACTGATCCGCGCTTCACACCCGCGGACGCGGCGGCCCGGGGTGACACCCCCGGCGGCCCGTTCCTGGTCGTATGCACGCGCAACGGGTTCGTACTGCGGCTCCCGGTGACCGCGTTCCGGACGGAGTCCACGAAGGTCGGTCGGCGCTTCGTGAAACTCGAAACGGGTGATAAGGTGGTGATGGTGCGGCTCGTGGGCGCCGAAGAGGGCCTGATGCTCGCAACCACCGGTGGGTACGTCACACACTTCCCGTTGGATCAGATTTCGATCCTCTCCGGCGCGGGTAAGGGCGTGATCGGGATCGAACTGGACCCGAAGGACGATTGTTTGGGCGGCGTTCTGGTCGGTGGCCGGTTCGACAAACTTGTCGTTGAAACCGAGAACGGAAAGACCCAGGATTTCGGCCCGGGTGCGATCAAGAGCCGGAAGCGCGGGGCGAAGGGCGAAAAACCCGGAGCGCGGACCAAGTTCACGCGGGTCGTCCCGCCGACGATCGAGTTGGCCGACTGGGACGCGGTCGAAGGGAAGAAGCCCAAAGACGACGCGAAATCGGACTGATACGAACTGATCGGGCGGCACGCGCTGCCCGTTCCTCATAACGGTGGGCCACGCCCACTCCACAAGACACGCAACCGAGTGGGGATCGAATCACAATGAGCGCACTTACCGCTGGTCGCGCGGCGGCGTACCGCACCGAAGACATTCAGGTTCTCGAAGGGCTGGAACCGGTCCGCAAGCGCCCCGCGATGTACATCGGCGGCGTGGACGGGAAGGGGCTGCACCACCTCACGTGGGAAATCCTCGACAACGCCGTCGACGAGTACATCAACGGGTTCGCGGACCACATCACGATCACGCTGCACAAGTCCGGGCATGCGATCACCGTGACGGACAACGGGCGCGGCATCCCGATCGACATGCACCCGAAGCACAAGAAGACCGGCTTGGAACTTGTGCTCACGGTGCTGCACGCTGGTGGAAAATTCGGCGAGTCCGACAGCGGATATATCAACTCCGGCGGGTTGCACGGCGTCGGCGCATCAGTCGTGAACGCGCTCTCGAAGAAGCTCGTCGCCACCGTGCGGCGCGACGGATTCGAGTACCGCCAGGAGTACGCGAAGGGCACGCCGCTCGCGAAACTGGAAAAAGTGGGTCCGTTCCGCGGGCACGGCACGAGCATCTACTTCGAGCCTGATGATACCATCTTCAAGACGGTGCGCTTCGACCCGGACGTCATCAAAGCCCGACTGGAAGACACCTCGTTCGTCCACAGCGGGCTGAAGATCACGTACAAGAACGAGGTCAGTGGCGAGACGATCGAACTCGCGAATCCCGGCGGGTTGCCCGCGTTTCTCACGAAGCTCGTGCGGGACGGGCAGAAGCCGACCGTGACCGAGGCCGCGTTCGCTGCAACGCGCGAAACCGGCGACCGGATCGAGGTCGCGCTCCAGTGGACAGAATCGACCGACGAGGTGTATCGGTCCTACGCGAACGGTATCCGCACGCCGCAGGGCGGCACGCACGAAAACGGCCTTAAGAGCGCGCTGCGGAAGGCGGTCACCAGTTACATCGACACGCACGATATCAAGGTGAAGGGGCTGAAGATCACCGCGGACGACATCCGCGAGGGCGTGGTCGCGGTGCTGTCGGTGTTCCTCCGCGACCCGATGTTCCAGTCGCAGACGAAGGACAAGCTGACGAACACCGAGATGGAGAACGCGGTCGATAACTTCGTCCGCCCCGCGCTCGAAGCGTGGCTGAACAACAACAAGACCGCGGCGGACGCGATCGTCGGGCGCATCGTGATCGCGGCGCGCATGCGCGAGGCGTCGCGTGCGGCGAAGGAAGAGGTGAAGCGCAAGGCGCCGGGCAGCAAGCGCCTGAGCCTCCCAGGTAAACTCGCGGACTGCAAATCGACCGACCGCGACGAGACGGAACTGTTCATCGTGGAAGGTGATTCGGCCGGTGGATCGGCCAAACAGGGCCGCAACAACAACACGCAGGCCGTTCTCCCACTGCGCGGGAAGATCTTGAACTGTGAGGGGTTACCCCCTGCGAAAGTGCTGACCAACCAGGAAATCGCGGACCTTGTCACCGCGATCGGCACCGGGATCGCCGACAAGTTTAATTTCGGCAACCTGCGCTACGGCAAAATCATTCTGCTGATGGACGCCGACGCCGACGGGTGTCACATCACGACGCTCATGCTCGACTTCTTCTTCCGCATGATGCCCGAATTGGTGAACAAGGGGCACGTCTATATCGGCCAACCGCCGCTCTATCGCGTGAATGTCGGGAAGGACATCCACTGGGTTCAGGACGACACCGCGAAAGAAGAACTGCTCGAAAAGTTGCAAAAAGCCAACCGCAAGTTCGAGGTGACGCGGTTCAAGGGCTTGGGCGAAATGGACGCGAAGGATCTTGCCTCAACGACCCTCGACCGCAGAACGCGGACACTTTTGAGGGTGAAGGTCGAAGAGGGAGATAACCTCGTAACGGACCGGACCTTCGTCGACCTGCTCGGTAAGGACGCGGCGGCGCGCTACAAGTTCATCATGGAAAAGGCCGAGCAAACGGTCACAGAAGAACTGGACGTGTAACGCGCGGGACGAGGGCTCACTTCGCGCGAACGCTCGACAAGCCGCCGTCGACACTGATCACCTGACCGGTGACCCATGTCGTTGCCGGGTCGAGCAGCCACGCCAGCACGGAAGCCACGTCGCCGGGTTCGCCGATGCGGCCCAAGGGGTGCATCGCGGTGGACGCTTTCAGGGTGGCTTCGCTCGAGGTCAGCCGCTCCGCGAGTGGCGTGCGGACCAGCCCCGGGGCGACCGCGTTCACGCGAATGTTCCGGGCCGCGTAGGTCGCCGCGGCGGAGATCACCAGCCCGTTGATCCCGCCCTTCGCCGCCGCGACGGCCTCGTGGTTCGCCAGCCCGATCTTCGTAGCGACGGTGGACATTAGGACCACCGACCCGCCGCCCGTCAGCGCTTTCGCCGCGGCCCGCAAGACGTGAAACGCCGTGAGGAGGTTCACCGCGAGCGTGTCACCAAATTCCTTATCCGATGTCAAGTGAGCCGGCTTCAGCAGGATCGACCCGCAGAGGTTCGTTACGCCGTTGATCGTGCCGAAAGTGGCCGACGCGGCGGCAAAGAGGGCATCGACGGCGCCGGAATCGGTCGCGTCCGTGACGCGGGTGACGATTCCCGCGCCCCCGTTGATCGCGCGCAGTTCGTCCGCCAGGCGTTCCAACTTATCGGGATCGCGCGCGGCGAGCATGATCTGACACCGCCCGCGTGACACGAGCCGCCGGCACAGATCGGACCCGATTCCGCCGGACGCGCCGACGATAACGTAAGCGGGAGCATCGGACATGGTGTTACTTTGCCTCGCGTGAAGTTAAGTGCGCCGGGTGCGTGCGGCCCTTCCACCCGACCGGCTTGCCGGCCAGCGCACGGAAGATCGCGTACCACTGCACCGCGAGCAAAAGCAGGATCGCGACGGGGTGCAGCAACAATCCGAGCCACGATTGCCGGAATCGAATGGTCGCGTGGAGGCGGGGCTGAAGCGACACGAACCACGCCTTGCCGAGCATTGTTAGAAGGAACGGACGGGTTGATTGTTCGATTACCCGATCGAGAGGATCGGTGGCGAATTCAATGCCGCAAATGGCTGCTGTAACCACCACGACAAAGAGAGCGGGTGGGAGCACATGTCCGCAGATCAGTACGACCGTCCAGAACCCAATTTGACCCGTTGCGGCCATCCCCTCGCGAGCGTTCTTCGCCAGTCCGAACCAAACTCCGCTCGCGGAACGGTACATCCGACACGTCGCGAGGTTCGTCGCGTCACACACGTCCGTCCAGAACCCCGCTTTGCGGTAGGCACGCGGCAACGTGAGGCCGTCGTGGAACGAGGTCTTCACCGCGGCGTGCCCGCCGACCTTTTCGTAAGCGGCGCGGGTGGTCATGAACCACTGCCCGCACCCGGCGCCGAACGCGGACCAGCGGAAGTGCCGCATGCCCCACAGCGGCAGGAAGCAGAGCAGCAGCCAGTTGATGAACGGGATGAGCAGCTTTTCGAGGAGCGTGCCGGTTTCCTGTTTGGGGAACCCGCTGACCAGATCCGCGCCGCTCGCGCGGAGGAACAGGGCCATTCGCGCGAGTGCGTCCGGTGTGAGTCGCACGTCCGCATCGAGAAAGGTGAACGTGTCGTAATTTGCCAGTTTTGAGAGCGCGAAGCAGGCTTGCTGTTTGCCCGACCAACCGCTGAGAAGCGATGGCGCCGCTTCGATTCGCACGCGCGCGTCGGTCGTTGCGATCGCGCGCACAAGCTCGGCGGTGCGATCGGTACTTGCATCGTCGAGCACGATCACTTCGAGTTCGACGTGTTGGGACGCCAGTACGGAGCGCACGCAGGCTTCGATGCCGAGTTCTTCGTTTCGGGCCGGAATGAGCACGGAGATTGGTGGAACCGTCGTTGTGCCGTCGGTCGCGGCTGGCTCGCGGAAGAGAATTATGTTCCACAAGAAGAGCAGGGCAGGGACCGCCGCGCAAACGAGTGCGACCCAGGCGAGTGCGTGCAGAGTCATCACGACTTCGCCCCCAGTTCTTCGCGTGCAGTTTGATCGTGCGACGGGTCGAATTTCCGTCCGCGAACCCACGACTTCAATCGGCGCCACACATCGTACACGCCGCCGATCCCCGTTTTTCCTGCGAGCAACTCCGTAAACGCACTCGGGTCGCGCTTCATCGTTTCGGCGTTGAGGACGTCGAGATTGTGCGTGAGAGCGGCTTCGATGCGGGCCGTCCATTCTTTGCCACTCAAGCCCGGGTGCTCCGCGACCTTGAGCGGTTCGCCGACGCGCACGAGCGCTTCTGGCGTGCGCTCGGTCCAGAAAGCGTACTCGATTGCGATCGGGAGCACGGTGGCCGTGTTCAGGCGCGCGGCGAGGTGCCCGACTCCCGATTGCAACCCGAGCGGGCGCTCGCGTGCATCGGTGAATCGACCCTGTGCTGTGACCCAGAACACGCGACGCGGTTGAGAAAGAATCGCGGCGCCGGTGCGGAGGAACTCGGCCGCGCCGCGGAGCGACTTGGTATCCACGCCGACGAACCCGACGCGCTGGAAGAAACGGTACTGTTGCACCGCGACCGCGTCGATGGCTGCGAACTGGTCGCGGTCCACGAACGCGCAACTGAGCACGATCCCAATGAGCGGATCCCACCACGAGGGATGGTTCAGCACGACGAGCAGCGGGTCATCGCCGACTGCCAGCGTGTGCCCGGACTTTGATAGCCGCACCGCGTGGAAGTTCTTGCGCACGAAGCGGCAGGCGTACCGGCGGAACCCGCGGATGAGCCACGGCCAGCGGTGCGGAAGGGCGGTACTGCCCGCTGCGTTACCCCGACGCATATCACACCCGCGCCGGCTCGGGCTTCTGCGTCGGGGGAACGCTGTGCGGATTGCCTTTGGGCGCAACAGCATCCTGATCGAGCACATCCGCCGCGATCCAGCCGGACATCAGCACCATCGGCATTCCGGGGCCGGGGTGTGCTGCGCCCCCTGCTAGGTACAGCCCTTTAACGTCCGGTGACCGATTCGCGGGCTTGAACGCTCCGTTCCATTTCCCGTGACTCGCGAGGCCGTAAATCGCGCCGTTCAGCACGCGGTACCGGTCGTGAATGTCCTGCGGCGTGAGCGCGGATTCGTACACGATGCGGTCTTCGATGTCTGGCATTTGCCCGGTCGTCTTCAGCTTGTTGATGATGACGTTTCGGTATTCCGGGAGCATTCGCTTCCAGTCGTGGTGCGGGCGCAGGTATGGTGTGTGAACTAGCACGTACAGTGCGTCGCCGCCGGGCGGGGCCGTTTCGGGTTCGGTACGGGCCGTGGACGCGATGTAACACGTCGGGTCCGCGGCCGGTTCACCCCGACGGTAGATGTCGTCGAACTCCTTGTGCGGGTCCGCGGAGAACACGAAGTCGTGGTGCAACAGGTGGTCGTAAGCCTTGTTCAGCCCCAGGTAGAGCACCACACCGGAGCACGCCGGCTCGTAGGTCCGGCGCTTCTCGAAGCGCTTCGTGGCGCGAGGTGCCGTTTCGGGAAGGAGCTCGCGGTGCGTTCGCGCGCTGTCCGCGTTTGAGACGACGGCCGCGAGTTCGATCACCTCGCCACTCTCGGTTTCCACCCCACGAACGCGCCCCCCGTTCTCGTCGGTCAACACGCGCCGAATGCCCGTTTCGGTGCGGAATTCGACCCCCAATTCTTCCCCGAGTTGCACCAGCGCCTCGGGCACCGCGCGCGTTCCGCCCTTCGGGTACCAGATCCCCTCGGTCGTCTGCATGTGGGCGATGCCGCACAACACCGCGGGCGACGACTCGGGGCACGACCCGACGTACTGCGTGAAGTGGTCGAACATCTGGGCCGCACGCGCGTCCGGCACGAACTTTCGCACCGTGCCCGCGACCGACCGGCCCATCCGCATGTTCAACACGTCGCCCATCAGTTGCGCCGAGAACCCGGCGCGCCAGTCGATCATGTCGCGGACGCCACCAATGGACTTCCAAAAATAGTGGCGGTTAGAAATCTGGTGCAACCGGTCCGAGAGTGCGTGGAACCGGCGGTAGCCGTCCGCGGAGTTGGTGCCCGGCGCGTAGGCATCGAGTTTCGCGGCCATCGCGTCCACGTCTTCGACCAGATCGAGCAACGTGCCGTCGGTGAAGAAGCACCGCCATTGCGGGTCGAGGCGGATCAGTTCGAGGTAGTCTTCCATCTGCCGGCCGGCTTCGCGGAAGATGCGGCGCAGCACCGACGGGATGGTGAGGATCGTCGGCCCCATATCGAAGCGGAACCCGGCTTCGTTCAGGACGGCTGCCTTACCGCCCAGCCAGGAGCTCTTCTCAAACAGCGCCACGGCGTACCCACGCGCGGCCAGTACGCATGCGGTGGCCAGCCCACCCAGCCCGCCGCCGATCACGCCCACGCGATTCCGTTCGGTGTTCTGTGTCATAACTTTCCGTTGGTGTGATTCGTGTTCTACTACCTTCATAAACGGGGCGGTGGGTCACCAATGCGCGACCGGCGCGGGTAACTCTGCGGCCCCCGGCGCGCCGAGCCATTCCGTGTCGTGGGCGAAGTCTTCGAGCAGCAAGCGACTCGTGATGCGGGCGGATTCGTAGATCACCGGGAGCCCGCTGCCGGGGTGCGTTCCGCCGCCCACGAGGTACACGCTTTCGAGTTCGTCGAACCGGTTCCGCGGGCGCAGGTGGAGCATCTGCCCCCACGAGTGCGCGAGGCTGAACGTGGCGCCGCGGTACACGTTGTACGTGTGCTCCCAGTCCGCTGGCGTGACGATCTTCTCGAAGCGGATGCGCTTCTCCACACCCACCAGCCCGACCTTCTCCAACTGCTTCAGCAGCTTCGCGCGGAACGCGGGCGTTTCCTTCGCCCAATCGACGTTCGGGTGCTGGTGCGTGACCGGCGCGAGCACGTAGAGCGTACTCATGCCGGGGGGCGCGAGGCTCGGGTCGGTGGGCGTCGCGTTCTGCACGTAGAAGGACGGATCGTCGGACAGGACGTGCCGCTGCTCGATGTCCGCAAGGTTCTGCACGTAGTCCGCGGCGGTATGAATTGTGTGGTGCGGGAGGTCGTCGAAACGCCCCTCAACACCGAGGTACATCATGAACGTCGAGCACGAGAACTTCTTCTTCTCGATCTTCGCGTCGGTCCACTTCCGGCGCAGGTGGTTCGGCACGAGCTTCGTCATCGCGTGGGCGAAGTCCGCGTTGATGATGAGAGCGTCCGCTCGGTGCTCGCCGCTCTGCGTGCGCACGCCAACGGCCTTTCGGCCGTCGAACAGCACCTCTTTCACATCTTCGTTCGTGGTGATACGCACGCCCATTTCGCGCGCGACGCGGGCCATCCCGTCGGACACCGCGGCGCACCCGCCCATCGGGTGCCACACGCCGTACTCGTATTCGAGGAACGAGAGGATCGAGAACAGACTCGGGCAGTTGAACGGCGACATGCCCAGGTACTTGGACTGGAACGAGAACGCGAGCCGGATGCGCTCGTCGCTGAAGTACCGGCCCAGTTCCTCATCGAGCGAGGCCCACGGGCGCAGCGTCGGGAACAGCTTGATGAGTTGCCACCGGATCAGGTCGCGCCAGCCCGAGAAGGGGCGCTCCAGGCACGGCCGGAACTGCTCCATCTTCACGCGGTTGTCGGCCAGGAACCGGCGGACGTTCTGCGCGTCGCCGGGGCTGAGGCGCGCGACTTCGGTTTCGAGCTGTTCCAGGTTCGGCGTGCAGTTCAACTCGCCGCCGCCGCCGAACGCGATACGGTATTGCGGGTCGAGCCGGACCATCGGGATTTCGGTTCGCAGGTCGCGCCCGATCAGTTTGAAGATGCGATCCAGAACGCGGGGGTAGAGGAAGAACGTGGGGCCGAGGTCGAACCGAAAGCCTTGTTCTTCGATCGCGGAACACCGCCCGCCAACGTGCGACTTGCGCTCCACGACGTGAACGTCGAGTCCGGCTTTTGCCAGCAGGAGTGCTGCGGCCAAGCCGCCCGGCCCCGCGCCGATGATGAGAACGGAGTTGGGTTTGCGGGCGCGGGGCGAATGGTGTGTGCGGGCCGGGGCCGTATCGGAAGCCGTCGAGATCATGCGCGAATCCTTGCGGTACGCCGGCCGATCCGGTGGCGCGTCGGTGACAGTGTACCGGATCGGGCGTGTCCGCCAAACAAATAGCCGAACGGGACGCGGGGCGCCTTGCTCTGAGCTAAACGTTCGACCGCACATTGCGTGCGGATTCAACGCACGAACCCAATTTTGGGCCAAGGCAGTTCCGCGGGCTTACCATGACACCACACCTTCTGGCTCGCGGAGACGTGACCATGCCCGATCCGATACTCACCCCGGCGGACGTGCGCGCGGCGGTGGCGCAATTGCCCCGCGAACGGCTCGCCCACCTGCCCACGCCGCTCGAAGAGTTGCCGCGCTTTGCTGCCAAAATCGGTGGGGGCGTGCGCGTCTTCATCAAGCGTGATGACTGTACCGGGCTCGTGCTCGGCGGGAACAAGGCGCGCCACAACGAGTTCCTGCTCGGCGACGCGGTCGCGAGTGGCGCGGACATGTTCGTGTGGGGCGCGCTCGTCCAGTCGAACAACTGCCGCCAGACTGCGGCGAGCTGCGCGAAACTCGGATTGGAGTGCCGGCTGTATCTCTCGAAGGCTCATCAGAAGACGGAACCGCAAGGAAACCTGCTGCTCGACTACCTCGTCGGCGCGCAAGTCGAGTTCACAGACGCGAAGATCGGGCCGGAACTGAACGCGCTCCTCGCATCGAAGGCCGAAGAGTTTCGCCGCGCCGGGCGGAATCCGTATTTCTGGAACCCGCCCCGCGTGGTCCCGCTCGCGGCTGTCAGTTACGCGCTGTGCATGGCCGAGATCGCGGAGCAACTGACCGCGCTGAACGTGAATCCGGCGGCGTTCTACGTGTCGTCCGCGGGTGCGACCGGGGCCGGGGTCGCGCTGGGCCGAGCTTTACTGGGGTTCAAAGGCCCCGCCCGGCTCATCTGCCCGATGCCCTGGCCCTGGCACATCCCGACACAGATGGCCAGTGACGCGAACGCCGCTGCCGAGCGATTGGGACTTCCGCACCGACTGAAGCCCGAAGATTTGGACGCCGACGAGTCGTTTATCGCGCCGGGCTACGGGCTCCCGTCCCGGGCGGGTCAAGAGGCCATGCACCTGCTCGCCACGACGGAAGCCATTCTGACCGACCACGTCTACACGGCGAAGGCACTCGCGGCACTCATCACCGATGTGCGTGCGGGCAAGTACCCGCGCGGGTCGTCGGTGGTGTTTATTCACACGGGCGGCGTGCCCGCAATTTTCGCCGAACCGGATAAGGTGTTGCCTGGGATGTGAGCGGTCGCGTACTCTTGAAGACCTTCCCGCAACGCGGAGTTGGTCTCATGATTCGCCGAGCCGTGCCGTTCGCCCTTTTATTGCTTTTGCTCACGGTTTCCGACCGCGTTACTGCGCAACACAAGTACGCGGACCCGCAACTCAAAGCGAAGGACCGGGCGCACTGGTCCTTCAATCCGCCTCAACGCCCGCCGGTTCCCGAACTGCGGGCGCTCAAAAACGAGTCGCGGAACCCGATCGATGCGTTCGTGCTCGCTCGGCTGGAGAAAGAGGGGCTAAAGTCATCCGCACCGGCCGACAAGCTCACGCTGCTGCGCCGAGTGACGCTCGATCTCACGGGGCTGCCGCCCACGCCCGCGGAAGTCGATGCGTTTCTCAAGGATGGTTCTCCCGGCGCTTACGAGAAGGTTGTGGATCGATTGCTCGCGTCGCCTCACTTCGGCGAGCGCTGGGCGACGCACTGGCTCGACGTCGTTCGCTTCGCGGAGAGCAACGGTTACGAACTCGACGCCGAGCGCCCGCACGCCTGGCGCTACCGCGACTTCGTGGTGAACAGCTTCAACGCCGACAAACCCTACGACCAGTTCGTGAAAGAGCAGATCGCGGGCGATCTCATTTGGCAAGACGAACGGCAGCGAGCAGTGGCCCGCGCTTCCGGCTGGTCCAAGCTCTCGGCGCTCGTTGCAAAACCATCCTCTCCCGACGCACTCATCGCGACCGGGTTGCACCGCTGCGGGCCGGCTCACGTCGTGAGCGGGAACCTCGACGCGGACGTGCTCCGACAGGAAGCGCTGACCGAGATGGTGAACGGCGTGGGTGCGGCGTTCCTGGGGCTCACGTTCGCCTGCACGCGCTGTCACGACCACAAGTTCGATCCGATCTCGGCGGGGGACTACTACCGGTTGCAAGCGTTTTTCGCCAACTCCAAGTACACCGAGGTCCACTTTGCGACGCCCGCGGAGCGCGACGCCCACGACAAGAAAAAGGACGAGATCGACACGAAGACGGCACCACTCAAGAAGCAGATCGCGGAACTGGACGGTCCGGTCCGGATCAAGGTCAACAAGGACAAGCGCGAGAAGCTGGAGCCGAAATACCGCAAGGCGCTTGACACCCCCGCTGACAAGCGGACCGAGGAGCAGAAGACACTGGCGACGCAGGCCGGCACGCTCATTCACGTGAGCTGGGACGAGATCCTCGCCGCGATGCCGCCCACGGACCTTGAGAGACGCGCGAAGCTCCGCGAACAGTTGCACGCACTCGAAGCACAACTCCCGCTCCCCACAGCGGCGGCCTGGGCCATTGAGAACCAGGGCGACGAGAAGACGTTCGTGCTGAGTCGCGGGGAGGTGAGCCAGAAGGCACTGGAGGTGCAGCCCGCGTTCCCGCGAATCCTGGTGCGCGAGGGCGCTCCGGTCCCGACATCGCGGCGCGAACTCGCCGAGTGGCTCACGAAGCCCGATCACCCGCTCGCGTCGCGCGTGATGGTCAATCGGGTGTGGCAGCACCATTTCGGGCGCGGGATCGTCAATACGCCGAACGACTTCGGCACGCGCGGCGACAAGCCGACGCACCCGGAACTGCTGGACTGGCTGGCGTGCGAGTTGGCGAACCCGTCTGCGGGGCAAGAACCTCTCCCCAACCCCTCCCCTAAAAAGGGAGGGGCTTCGGGCATTGATAGTGCGGGTTCTTCGGTATTTGGTTCTGCTCCCCCTTCCTTCTCAGGGAAGGGGGCCGGGGGGTTAGGTTCTTCCGCCAAACCGACGGCTTGGTCGCTGAAACACATTCACAGACTGATCGTGACGAGTTCCACGTACCGCCAGTCCACAACGACCGCTCACGGTGCGAAGACGGACCCCGACAACAAACTCCTCTGGAAGATGAGTCGCCGGCGCCTTGAAGCCGAAGCGATCCGCGATTCGGTACTGACTGCGTCGGGTGCGCTGAACCGGCAAGTCGGCGGGCCGTCGGTGAAGGTGCCGCTGGAACCCGAAGTGTACGACCTGATTTTCACCGAGGGAGAACCGGACGGGCTCTGGCCGGTCACGCCCGATGTGAAGCAGCACACGCGCCGGTCCGTGTATCTCTTCAACAAGCGCAACGTGCGCCAACCGATCCTCGAAGCGTTCGACCAGCCCGACACACTCAACGCCTGCGCCGTGCGCCCGGTGAGTACGTTCGCGCCGCAAGCGCTCATCCTGATGAACAGCCCGTTCGTTCACGCACAGGCCAAAGCAATGGCGGTGGCACTGATAACCGAAGTGGGTACCGACACCGAGAAGCAACTGAACGCGCTGTATCGTCGGACCGTGGGGCGCGTACCGAGCGCGACCGAGCGCAAACTCGCGACCGAGTTCCTAAAGGACCAAACCGCTACCATTCGCGACCGCGTTCGTGCGAAACAAGACATCGGTATTGATGCAGCTTCACTGCCCGCCGGCACAGACGTCGCACGCGCCCGCTCGCTCGCCGACCTGTGCGTAGTGCTGTTCAACACGCACGAATTCGTCTACATCCCGTAATGTCACAGGCGAGCTTCCGATTGGACTCGGGAATTTCATAATTCTGGTGTGTAACAAATGGTAAGTAGGCAGCTCGAGTTTTTAATTATGTATAATGGGGAATCGACACGTGCAGAATTGATTGGTGATTTGGTGCGGAACCTTACTGGGTCGTCAAAGTGTAAAGATAATTCGATCGAATATCGCGACAATATTATAGAGATCAGGGCCAATGGCATGCACGATGCTGTCTCGGCTGAACGTAGGGCGGATGGGTATATTTATTATCCTTATCAAATTGAATGCACTCCGCTATCTGATCACGTTCGACTCGAAGATCAGATAGCCCTCGCCCGTGAATTAGATCGAATTCTTCAAGGAACCGGCGCCACTGCCATATGTGCAGCGTTTGAAGACTTATTGTAGTTGATTCGCGGCTGGCGTTACATTTAGGGCAGCCGGTGTTGAAGCATCTGTGTGCGAATGGCCACGACATTCCCACGATGGGGCGGCCGGTGTGAGCCGGCCGGTGAGGACTCTACGCACTGAGTGGGGCGGAAGCCCACACCGGCCGTTCGCCCAAATTCACCTACTCGATCACGAACGTGGCGAGTTTGTCCAGGTTCACCTGATCGGGCGGGTAGTCCTTGCGGGTCGGCATTCGGGGGTAGACTTCCGGGAACGCATAGCGGCCCGAAGGCCATTCCAGCGGCCAATCGTCCGGCAATTCTGATGCAGTAAAGCGCTGTTCGCCAGCAGGCGGCACCTTTCGGCCGTCCGCGCCGCGGAGCGGCGTGCCGACGAGCACGCGCCCCCCGGCTGGTTCGGTGGGCAGTGCCTTCGTGGACACCACCGACGACACGTTGAAGAACTGGTGCTGCAACCCGTCGCGGTCCGTGGCGAAGCGCTCGACCATCCGGCGTGTGAGCAACTGCATCCGGTCGCGGTCGAGCGGGTGAACGAGGTCCAGTTTCGGCGCCACGAACGCGAGTCGTGTGATCCACCCGGGGCGCCACTGGTGCGGGAGGAACACCTTGCTCAGCCCCCGCGCGACCGGGCCGAACAGCTTGTTTTCGCCGGGCGCGAGCACGTCGAAGAGGTCGCGCACGATTTGCCGATTGTCGTCGTACATGCCCACGCCGCCCGCCAGCAGCATGGTCACATCGACCAGCACGATGAGGGACGTACACGAGCGGTACGCCGCGATCGTGGGCACCACTACTTGCTCGACGTACAGGTTGTAGCGCGACGAAAACGACTCGAACAACTCGGTTCCGCCGCTCCGCAGGTCTGCGGGCAACGGGCAGAACTGGCTTTGCGCGTCGATACCGCAGTGCCGGGCGGCAGCCAAATCTTCGGGCGCGGCGGGTCGCGCGGGCTGGCCCTTCAGGTCGAGTAGGAACGTGGAAGGGGAGATGAGCGGCTTGAAGTTCAGAATGAGGTTTGCGAGCGCGAGGCGGTAGGTCGAGAGCAACTCGGCCTCGGTCACCCCGGGCTTTTTGATCGCGTCCAGGAACGGCGCCGAACAGGTGCGGTACGTGGTGTCGTTCACGAACTGGTTCATCATCCGCTCGGACCACGCGGCGAAATCGCGCCCGAGCATCCCGGCGTCAGCGATGCGCTCGCCGGGCAGGTCGTAGAGCTTCAAGAGACAGTCACTGAACGTCCAATCGGAGCGCTCGAACTGGCAGACGAACTGCGCGCGGTCGGTCGTCTTGGACGGCCACCGACCGTAGTTCACCAGCGCGTCGCGGTGGCCGGAGTAGTTGAACGGTGCCCACCCGCGATCGGGTTCCTTCACGGTGAATTTGCGCAGGTGCGTGCCGGGCTTCCCGAGCGGGAACCGGTCCGGGTCGTGGTCCTGAAGGTGGTTGATGAGCGAGGTGAGCAGCACGGTTTTGCCGGCACTGTAAAGCCCGACCACGCCGACGCGGGCCTCGGTCGTCTTCACGCGGAACACGCTCATGTGACTCGACCTCTCGAAACGCGCCACATTTTTGGCGAGAAGCGACACGCAAAAGCCCGGCTCCCTCATTTTTAGGGAAGAGTGCCGGTTCTTCATTCGGGACCGCCCACGAAGGCTATTCGCCCGCCGCACACCGAACATTGTGGTGTTTCCGCGGTGGTCTGGTCCAAAAGTGTGACGGTTGGGTAGCACAATCGCGGTGCGGCGCTCAATCAGGGCCACAGGCGAGCCAGTTTCATGACAAAGTGACTGCGATCGTGTTTTTCGGTCGAGATTGTAATGTTGCAGATTTGTGGGAATAATCGTTCCCCGGGTCGATACACAAAACACGAGCTGTTGAGGGGCGAATGCTCGGGATCATTATCGGTGCGGCGATTCTGGGGATCATCATTGCGGTCATGGAGCAGGGGGAGTTCCCCGGGTGGGGAGCGATGGTCATTTGTGTGCTCGCCGGGGGCATACCTGCGGCTATCGTGAATGTGTTGCTCCCGCCGGAGGCGGGTGTCGCTGTAGATTTGGGCGGTTACGCCGCCGCCCAGAGCGCTTGCCAATCGGGTGTGTGGCTCAGGGCGCGGAGTTCGACCAGCGGGCCGACGTGTTCGGCCCGCCACCGCGCGCCCGTTCGCTTCAACCGCAAGTTCACCTCTTGCTTGATCGTTCCCTCCACCGCACCGCTGCCGATACTCTGCCCGCGTGCCAACCGCGGGGCGTAATCCAAGCGGGTCGGGTGCTTGGCCATGTACGCCGCCAGCCCCAGCAACGGAGCGGTCGAGACGTCGCTCGGTGCCGCCGCGAGCACCCCGGCCAGCCACCGCTCCAGACCGACTTTCCCCCCGGCCACCAACGCCGCACGACCGGCTCGCGCCGGCGCGTCCGCCGCGCCCGTCGCGTCCCCGAAGGTGCCCTTCACCGCGTCCCCGACGTGTTCCAGGGCGTGATACACGTCCAGAACGCCTGCCGCCTGGGGCCAGTGGTCCGACGCCAGGTTCCAGATCCACTCGGCCCCGTCGCCCAGCACCGTCACATCGCGGGCGGTCGTCACGCCCAGCCGATCCGATTCCTCTCGCAGCCGGGTACCGAACGCGCCACACCCTTCGATCGCCGCACGCACCGTGCGAACGGTCGGGCCGGGCAAGGTGCGCGTGTCCCACTCCTCGGGAGTGGCCGACGCGCCCGCTTCTCGCTTGCAAAATAGGCCGACCTTCACGTCCCGCCAGCCGTCGCGCGTGTTCACCTTGCCCGCGTCGATCAGCACCTCCACCGCGCCTTTCGCGGTCGCGAACCGCCCCGCGTCGCCCCGGCCGGGGCGCGCGGCCGCCGCCCGCTTGGCCTGGGCGTGGGTCGCCTGACGAATCACCTCGTCGTCGACCTGCCAGCCGCAGAACTCCGCCACAACCTGTTGCGCCCGCGCGAAGGAGTGCTCGACGCCCGCCAGCACCAGCAACCGCGTCGCCTGCCGGGTGAGGAAGCCCTCGATCCCGAGGGCGTGGTCGGCTCGGAACGTGCCCCCGTGACCTCGGCACCACGAGTACTCGCGGTCGAGTTGGACCGGCCCGAGGGCGGTCGTCACCGTCCGGCGGTGTCGCCCTTTGGACCGCCACCCGGCGACTTTTTTTCCAGGTCGGCGCGAGCCTGGACGGTGGCCGCGAGGTTGTCACGGAGGAGCCGGCGACCGGTGCCCAATGCAAAGGTCTCGCAGGCCTCGAGTACGGTGCCGTGGGCGGCCGTCGTTCCCAACCGCCGCATCTCTTGGACGTAGGCGATGGCCCGTTCGAGTTCGATCCGCTCGGCGTCCGTGGTGTATTCGACGGTCAACGTGGGCATCCTGCCACTCCATGAAATGGGGTGAAATAGAATAACCCCAAGCCGATGCCCAAATCTACAGCGACACCCCCGGAGGCTTTGCTCCTAAACCCCTGAAATGAAACCACTTCCGTTTCAAATATCCTCTTTTCGTTTCACGGCAAAAATCTGAAAAGCCTTCAAAGCAAATTGCAATTGCGAATGGTTTTAAATTTTGTTATACTCTAATTTGTTTGGATGTCTCTTGCTGATCGCAATCTCGTAGATTATTTTGTCTCAAACCGAACTATTGGCATTTAGCGAGACGCTAATGAGACATTCAAGTTTGCCACTAACAGGGCAGCAAAATACCTCAGCGGTCCGCAAGGATAAAAATGGCAAGGTAATACAGAGGCGATTTTATGGCGCAGGAGGCAAACCCATGAAGAATATCGATTATAGTGGGCATCATGGTGCTCCAAACCCACATGCCCACGATTGGGATTGGACAAAAGATCCACCTCGCCAGCCACCTCGCCCACTTAATCCAGGAGAATAAAATGATTTCATATAAAGATTATCTTGCATGCTGGATAGACAGTTCAATATCTGATTTCCTGAATAGTTTTGCCACAACGCCACAAAGCATGAAATACGCCTTGATTACTTGTCTAGATAGCACCTTGACGCCAGCGAGCTTACTTGACAAAAGTCCTGAGCTTAACACTACAGCGCGGGTTTAGATGATGCATCTATGTCGCCATTTTTTGTGCGCTCTCGTGGCCTGCTCGTTCCGCCGTTGGTGGTAGCGGATGACCTCTCCGACGTGCAGTAGTTCCGGCGTCCCGCGCCTCCGACGGAACGTCACCGCACATCGGGCGTTCAGCGCCCGGCACACCTGCTCCATCGTCACCTGCGGTTTTTTCCCCCCGCAGCCGGTCCGTGTGGATCGACACGAACCCGAGCACCACCAGGCCCAAGATCAGATGCCGCACCAACCCGACGTACTGCCGGCCCTCGTAGTGCGTCATCCCCGCTTCGCTCTTGGCCACCCGGAACTGGTGCTCGATCGTCGCGCGCCGGAACGCCACCCGCAGCACACGCGCCAGCGGTTCGTCGGTCGCGTTGGTGACGAAGTACTTGACCTCGGCCGTCGATTCGTTCTGCGCCACCACCAGCATCCAGCGGCACCCACGCACCTCGATCAACCGGCTCGTCGCACGCCACCGGGTGTCGCCAACGGTCTTGCGCGACACCCGGAATCGTCGGCCCCGCCGGGCGTCGTCGGCACGCAGCACCGAATCCGCGCGCCGCGGCTCGTCGCGCGCGGCCGTTGTCACCGAGAAGCTCACGGGCACTTCGCCCACGAACGGCTGGCCCACGGCGTCGAGGGCGCGCAAGAACGGCACCTTCGACCCGTACCCTTCATCGAACACGAGCCAGTCGAACCGCACCCCGTGGGCATCCAGGCGCACCAACTGCTCGTAGGCGATCCGCCACTTGGGGCGATAGCGGACCTCGTCGGGGATGCCCGCCGCCTGGCACCGCGGGCGATCCGCGTTCCACGACTCGGGCAGGTACAGGTCCGCGTCCAACAGGGCCTGGAACGTGCCCTTGGCGACGCCCACGTGCACGGTCACGATGCCGTTGTCGATCTTCCCGACGCACCCCAGGTACTGTCGTTGCACGCCCGGCGTCCGGTCCCCCTTCTTCACGGCACTGGTCTCGTCGATCACCCCGACCGTGCCCAGGTCATCGCCGGGCAACCCGTCGAGCACCTCGGCGCATCGCCGTTGGAGTTGCTCACGCGCCGACTCGTGTTGCCAGTCGGCGGTCGTGAGGAACTCCTGGAGGGTGCGGACCGCCGTTCCACAGGCCAGGGCGATCGGCTCGACGCTCTTGCGCGGCAGCTCCGAGAGCAAACCACGACCGTAGTTGTCGAAGTGGTCGGCCGTCCGCTTCTGTAAGAAGCAGCCGCGATACCGACCCAGATAGTGGGCGAACGCCGGCCCTAACCTTGCGATTTCCTGGTCCGTCATCGGATGCCCTCCGATGGCCCATCTTATTCACCGGCCGCGAACCCGCGCTGTAGTGCTATCTAAGACGCTATTATATCCAATGTTCCGCTTACAACCGAACAGGATTGCGTATATTTTACCTCAAACGCCGATCAAGGCGACCCGCACTTTTTTCTCTTCCTTATTTAGAGTCGTCGTTTTCAATATTTTTGTGGACAAAATTTAATTTTCACTCTGCCGAGCCACTGAACGCAAATATTCTTTTCGCAAATCCTGAAGACGATTCCAAACAAAATCCTGGATGGTACAGTCCACGTCGTGATAACCACCCAACGTCATCTGGTCCCAAGCATGCATCGTAATCAGATTTTCCTTCAGCAGTTTGCGAATTGCAGAATCGATCGCGCAAAACTTCAAAGTCCGCTCATCCCGCCTAATAAACTCCCCCAACATGCTAAGTTCATGTTGAGTAAGGCTTTTCAACACATCGTCAAGTCGTTTACCCTGTTGCCGTGGAAGGCCATCATCGTTCCTGTAGCGACCGCTAAGCCAAGCAACCAATTCGTACAGTAGCATCGCACCAACACTCAGCAAAAGAATGAAGAGCCAGTGCCAGTTCGCTTCAACGAAACTGCCCGTCTGACCCGAAATCGCCCTCATCTCAAAGCCAAACAACAAACCTCCTGCAACCAAACCAGCTACAACCAGAGGTTTCCTGCCGTTGGCTTTGAACGCTTCTAAAAGGGAGGGAAGGAGCTTGGCGAATTCCACGGGCGTTCTCCTTTGTTGCGGCTAATACCTCTTAGCTTTTTGTTCGGGTTTGATGGCTTCAGATGGGCTTAAGACGAGTCAAAATAATCAGTTATATTTTCCGGCGAGAAGCGATTTTCCGGTTATCTCGATTGCCTGATTTGCGCTACGGACATGCTCGCAAAAGCGATGTTGCGGGAAGCGCAGAGCAAAATCCCGTCTACTGACCTACGAACCATCTCTCGAAACCCGCAATAATGACTGGCAATATCAGTTTGGCTGGCGTTCCAACAAACGGAGAATTCCGTGAATTTGGTCGATGAATTACAGGAAAGTGCCACGCAGGACGACGTACTGACCGTGCTGCGAAAAACTAAAAGACTTGCTTCAAAGTTGAATCGAGATGACATCTCGGTTTGGCTCGATACGGAGTTTAACGGTTATTCACCCGATCAGGATGTGCCTGAATACCGTGTAATCAGCACAACTATCGCCTATAATACAAACGGATATATTCCTGACGGCTTCAATATGCTAAAGGACGGAATCGGCGATCTTCATTCTGCTGGCGCAGGACCGCATGCCACGTTGCCTGATAGTATTAGTGAGATCCTAGTTCACATTGAGGCGATTAAGGCAGGTAAGGGCGCCTACTGTCCAATTGACAACTCTTCTCAGCTTGCGCGATGTCTTCGCCAGCAGTATTTTCATCCTCTCATTGCAAGACAAATAACCTTTCTTTTTCACCTTAGCAATACGCAAATCTGCGCTATTCCTGAGCAGATCAAGGACCGGGTTCTCGATTGGGCACTCAAACTCGAAAGGGCAGGAGTTACAGGAGAAGGGCAATCCTTTTCTTTGTCGGAAAAGCAAATCGCACATTCTGTCACCTTCAACATTACCAACAGCAACGTTGGTCAACTAACCAACTCCGGCAGCAACTACCAGAGGGCCAGGGCATGAGCACCTTCAACATCAATAACTCTAAAGTCGAACAACTCAATGATACCGGCAATAATTATAAATTTGCTGGAAAATCAGAAAATAACACAGTTGCCGAGAAAGGCAACGTGGTTCAGACCACTGGTTCTGAGAACAAGGTAGTTGTCGATAAGCCGAAGGCTGAAGAGCCGAAAGAAGGTTTTTGGGCGCAGGCGGGGAAGAAGCTTTTGGGTTTATGGAAGTGGATCAGAGGGGGAGTGTAAATTTTCTTTTTTGTCTTATTATTCCGTTGTATTCTTCTAGGTTTAGTTGGAGAAGCTGATGTTCTCGGTCAGCCTGGATGACATTTCAGACACCCGACTTAGAAGGATTGCGGAAGAGTTAGGAGTTGATTCCGCTGGGCAAAAGGCTGAAGTAATTAAGGCGATTAAGGACAAAGTGTCGCCCAAAAAAGCTCTCGTGCTAAAGCCTGATGAGAGCAAAAATCCGTTCACTATCGCCAATGTAACCGGAATAATTGCTGTTATTGTGGCGTCAGTGGTGCTCTGGGTAAACTGGAAAGGAACGATGAATGCGCTTGAAAAGAGCAATACAGAGCTTGTGAAGGCGAATCAGGATTTTGAAAGGAAAGAGAAAGAGTCTTGGCAGATTATTCACATTTACGATATTATCGACCGGGGAATGCAAAGTAAAAGCAGTTGGAGTGGATTAACCATCAAAGAAATCGAAGTTGAGTATCAAAGGCAGGTGCATAAGGAACAAAAGATTAAAATGACCGCTGCCGATCTCAGTGATGATGTGCTGAGGAAATTACTCATAGGCATGACGGAAACCGGTCTAATAATCAGGACAATAGACGATAAATACGCCGTGCAGCGTGCGCTGATAAATCCAAGGGAGTCGATGGAGAAGGCGCAGATTCACACAAACATCCAGAACATTGTGCTTAGATTTCTGGCGATTGAATCCGGCAAATACAAAGTCAATGACTTGGCGTCTAAAATGATCGCCGACAACGGATTTCCCCCGGATGATTATTACATCTGCATCAATAATCTTCGCGCTTGCAAGTGGATTGCGGTTGATGACGACGGCAAAGTGTGGGACAGCGTTCACTTCCCGGGCGACAATAAGAAATAGCCACTGTTATTGAAACGAAGTGGCTCCGCTGAGTCTGAAAGCTTGGGCGAAGTGTTTAATGGCACTTCGCCGTAAGTTTCGCCCAAAAAGAAGCATTTCATGCGGTGTAGTGCCCTTTCGTTTCACTTGTTGGGGTTTCGTTTTGAAACGGACTTTGGGAGCAAAGCCCCCGCCGGAGTTGTTTTTCATCGCTCTGGCGGTCGGAGCCGTGTGCGCGGGATTTGCGATTTCTGCCACTTGCGGAATGAGTTTCAAACGCTCCTGCATAGCGGCGGCGATCTATTTCGCGGCTCAGACCGTGATTTCGCTGTTGTTCAGTGCCATGTTCTCGTGATCCGCGGTGCTGCGAGGGGCGTGCGATGTCGGGACTGAATGTAACCCAACTCGACCACTGTTCCGTGCTCATCACGGACTTGGCGAAGGCGCGGGCGTTCTATGTGGGCGTGTTGGGGTTAAAGGAGATCCCAAAACCGAAGACGTTCGATTTCGTCGCGCTATGGTTCCGACTCGGCGACGGTCAGACGCTGCACCTCTTGCAGAAGCCGCACCCCGACACGCGGAGCCCGCGACACTTCGCCCTTCGCGTGCCGGACATCGGGGCGGCCCGAGAGCACTTCCGCACGCGCAGTATCGAGATCCAGGAAACCGGACCGATTCCGCACTGCGACCGGTTCTTTGTGAGTGATCCGGACGGAAACCGGATCGAAATCATTCAATGGCTTGAACCTTACGATCCGACGATAAGTGGCGCCGGACAATTCGACACGTAACCGCTCCCGGTTCGAGTTTCCGCGGATGGTGTGGCGGATCGGATTAATCGTCCCCTTTGTTTTTGTGTCGAGGGCATCCAGTTTGCTTTTTCCTCACGAGCGCCCCGCTCACATGAGTGAATCCGACCAAAGATTCCGAGCGATAACTGAATTCTTTACCCGGTAATGAATCCAGCGATCGCAGTTGGGAAGGGAACTGCGCAATGGTGGCACCATTCGTGCGCGATCGCATGGCTGAAGAGATTAAAATGACGTGTGTTTGCTGTCACTGCCGGCGCGAGCGAATGACCGCGGAGGAGTGGCGCGACCGCGTCCCCGTGGCCGGGGAGCGCCTCACCCACGGCATTTGTCCGGCGTGCTTGTACGAACTTTACCCCGATCTCGCTCCGCTCGTCCGCCCGCGTTCGTAACTCCCTCCAATAGCGTGGGAAGATTTGCCGCCATCGGGTACAATGCGTGTACCCCTGTTCCGGTGGACTCTTCCCATGATCGAAGACCCGATTCCGCCCGTCAGCGAGCAAACGCCGGACCCACGCGACCCGGCCGCGAAGGTCCGTGAGTTCCCCACCACGTCCGGCGTGTACCTCATGAAGGACGCGGGCGGGAACGTTATTTACGTGGGCAAAGCCAAAAACCTGCGCGGCCGGGCCTCGTCGTACTTCAGCAAAGAAGCCTTGAACGATGCCCGCATCCGCGACTGGATGCCGCTCGTGAAGGACGTGGACTTCATCGAGACCACGGACGCGATTCAGGCCGTGTTCACCGAAGCGCGGATGATTAAAGACCTGCGCCCGAAGTTCAATAAGGATCTCAAGGACGATAAGACGTTTCCGTACTTGCAGATCCGCACGCGGGAAGAGTTTCCGCGTGTCGAGATCACGCGCAAACCGCGGCGCAAGGGCGTGAGGCTCTACGGACCGTTCACGAGTACGAAGCCGCTGCGGATCGCAATGGACGTGCTCCAACGGTTGCTCCAGTTCCGCACGTGCACACTCGACATCAAGACCGGCGAGGATCGGTGGAAGTGGTTCCGCCCCTGTCTGTTGCACAGCATCCGGCGCTGTACCGGGCCGTGTAACCTGCGCGTGTCGCGTGAGGACTACCGCGCGCAGATCAAGAAACTCATTTTCATCCTCGAGGGCAAAACCGCGAAGCTCGTGCGCCGCATGGAGCGCGAGATGATCGCCGCGAGCGAAGAACTGAACTTCGAGAAGGCCCGGCGCATTCGCGACGAGATCGCCGCCATTCAGAAGCTCGACATGCGCGGCGATGCCAGTAAAGACGTGCAGCCGGAAGTGTTCCCCATCGACCCGAAGAAGGGCCTGATCGGGCTGAAGAAGGTTCTCGGGTTAGCGAACACGCCGCGCACGATCGAGGGCATGGACATCGCCCACCTCAGCGGGCAGGACACGGTCGCGTCGCTGGTGTCGTTCCTGGACGGGGTGCCGTTCAAGCCCGGCTACCGGCGGTTCAAGATCAAGTCCGTGGAGGGCGTGGACGACTTCGCCAGCATGCGCGAAGTGGTCACGCGGCGCTTCCGGCGGTTGCGCGACGAGGACGAGGTGTTCCCTGACATCCTGCTCATTGACGGCGGGAAGGGGCAACTCAATGCCGCGATCGATGCGTTTCAGACGCTCGGCATTACGCCACCGTGCCTCATCTCCCTAGCCAAACAGGAAGAAGAGATCTTTCGCCCCGGCGCCGAGGAATCGATCAAGCTCAGCAAGCACTCCGCCGCGTTACGACTGCTCCAGTACGTTCGCGACGAGTCTCACCGTTTCGCACAGCACTACCACCACATGCTCCGGCGGAAGCGCTTCACGGAAGATTGAGGTCGGTTGGTCACGCCCCGGTAGCGCGATCGACGCACCACGCGAACAGTAGATCCCATTCGAGGTGCTGGACGCGCTTCGCGGTTTCCTCGTCCGCGTTACCGGTTCCGCGTGTGCGTTCGCAGAAGTCCACGAATGCTTCCGCTGTGGTGAACGTGTACCCTACTTTTGGTGCGTGTTCGCGGAGTCGATCCAGTACGGGATGTGCCCCGACCTTCCGCCACCAATACTTGCTGTTCCAGGCATCCGGTTCGCGGCGGTGCATGATCGCGTGCCAGAAGCTCCCCACAGGCGTGTGGATGTTCTGGCTGATGTCGTGGGACTCGTCCAGGAAGTTGAACGCGATCCACAACCCGGATCGGCACGCGGCGGCCATGTCTTGGTCCACAACGCGACCGAACACGTCGTCGTTGAGGGCCGCGAGTCGTCCCCGAACTGTGTGGTCGGGGGTGCCGGGGCCGAGGGGCACAACAGAACGGGTCGCGAGTAAATCGGCAACGATCGGTGGATACGCTGAAGGGATGAGCACCTGGGTTCCTCTCGTAGTGGCACTCCCACCCTACGAAATTCGCCCAGGTGTTCCCAGCGCTACCAGCCCCTTGGCAGTGGTAACTCCGTTGGCGGAATCTGGTGCAACGAATCCGGCTTCGGTTTCGTTGCGCGTGGGGGCGAGTCCGGTGGTTGTTGAAGCTCGCTGATCGGCTTCTTCAACCACTCCAACCACGCTTCCTCCAAATCGTCGATCGACTCGAACCCGTAGACCTCTTTGGCAGCCTTGTTCCACGACTCGGCAGTGTTCCCCTGGGTGCCCACATGCAGGAAGGTCAAGAGCCGGCGGCGCCCTTCGTTCTCCGCGTTCTTTTTAAACAGGTCGCCGAGCACTGGGACGTCCATGAGCACTGGCACCCCTTTCGTCCGCCCGGCCAGGAACCGGGTCAGTGAGTGCCCCTGGGCGTAAAGGACGATCATGTCTTTGGGGTACTCGGTCATGCGGACGAGCACGCGGAGCCGAATCCCGCGCCCGGCGTTGAGCAGTTCGCGAACACGGACGTCGTGGTTGAACTGTTCGGTCGCGGATTCCGCCAGCAGCGACAATCCTTCGTCCGCCCACCGCGGGAGCGGTTTGCCGAAGAATGACGCCAAAACGGTGTGTGTTACTTCGTGTGGAAGGGCATTGGTCATTACAACCAAGAATTCCCCACTTAGGGCCATTTCCATCGATGTGACGGTCGGCACCCCGTTCGCGCCGTCACCGAATGTGAAGGTGGTTGCCCCGCCGCCGGCTTGTCCCAAAGCGAACCGAATGACACACGGTTTCGACCACGCCGGTAGTTCCTTACCGAGCCACTGGAGCGCGAGCACGCGCCGCTGGTGTTCGGCCTCGGCCGCGATCGCCCGGGCCATGACCGGTGTTTGCGCGTGAACCACGAAGTTGGCAGTGTGTACGTCCGCCTGTGGCACGTAGCCCGTACCGAGCGACGAAGGGACCAGCAGCGTGGGCGCGGGCGGTGGTTCGATCCGCAGAGGGGGTTGTACGGCCGGATCAACGGGTTTGAGCGGGTCTTGGGACCACACAACCCCAAAGCACACCAGAATCCCCGCTGTGGTCGCCACGAGTGCGGGCAGTTTGAACCGGGTCATATCGTTCACGACTCCTTTCGCGGCGACGGTTGCGACCGTGGTAGGTGCTCCGCCGGCCAGGAACTGAAACACATTCGACACTGTTCGGCGCACAAGCTCGGGTTCAAAGGCGGTGACGGCTTCCCCAACGCCCGCGACGAGTGCGGTCGCGACCGTCGGAATGACACCGCGCCGTTCGAGCCGAGCGCAGAGTAGTTCCTTCGCGCGATCCAGTCGACGCCGTAACGTGCGCACGCTGCCACCGAGGTCGGCCGCGGCCTGTGCGTGGGTCCGCCCGCGGATCAGGCACAGCACCACCGGGGCACGAAGGCCGTCCGGGAGTTGGGTGAGTTCGTCGTCCAGGACGGCTGCGAGTTCGCGCGTGTCGGGCAGGGGAGTCACCGCTTCGGGCTGGCCCGCAGCTTGTTCGTGACCCGCTCGGCAGCGCTCCGAGTTGCGCATTTGTCGGGCGACGCGGCCCGCGACACCCGCGAGCCAGCTCCCGATCGCGCCGGGCTTGCGGACCCGCTCCGGGCGGCACGCGAGAACAAGGAAAACGGCCTGAAATGCGTCGTCGGCGTGTGCGGGAATCAATCGGCGGCAAACGCGGTGGACCACCGGTCCGTGCCGGCGCACGAGTTCGGCGAAGGCGACTTCGTCCCGGTTCGTGGTGAACCGGGCGAGGAGGTCGGCGTCCGATGCGATGGTTTCCGCGGCCGGGCAGAGCTTGAGTATCGAAACGGGCATCCGTGGCCCTCACGAGTCGCGAGCTACCTTTCACCCGTTTAGTGTGGTCTCGCGCCGGTGGGTGGCCAACTTTATTCGGAACGAGCGGATTCGGCGGCTCCTATTACCCATCCAAACCAACTTAACAGACCGGAAAAATCGCTTAACTCGTATGGCGCCGATTGGCGCGCCAAGAACGCGCCCGCACAATAGTCCAAAATAACCGCGCGCCACGGACCGGCACCACCTACTCAGAGGTCCGCCGTGTCCACTCAGCCCGTTTCCGTTTACACCGCCGTTCGTGAAATCCTGGTCGCCGACGGCACGCTCTCCACAGATGAGATCGTGACCCGCGCGAAGGCTCGGGGGGTAACCAAGCCCGACGCCGCGATCCGCAAGGTCGTCAACAATACGAAGAGCGAGTTGAAGCTGAGGAGCAAAAAGAACAAGAAAGCGGGACGCAAACTGATCCAGCCCCTGTTCCCCTCACCCTACACGGTGGCGCGAGAGGTTCTAGCTGCGGATCCCGAGCTTCCCAGTGCGGTCGTCCTTAGCCAACTCAAGGCACGGGGCGTGAGTCGGTCGGATTCCGAAATCCTGGAGGCCATCCGGAAGACTCGCATGATCGCGCGTCATAAAGCGCGAGCGGTACCGGCCGCGGCCCGCGCGACAACGGCATCCGCATCCGAAGGATCGGGTGAGGAAACCGTGTTCAGCGGACTGGCTCTGGCGAACAAGACGGCCCATTTGTGTGGCGGGGTCGCGAAGGCGCGCGAGATCGCCGAAGCGATCCGCTCGTGCGGGGGAATTGATACGTTCCTGAAGCGCCTGGAACTCATTGCCGAGATCCTGAGTTCCGACACGGACCTGTGACATGACCGGCGCGAAGGCACGATACTTCGCGCGTGAACGGTCGGGAGTTGTTGCTGAGGCTGACCCACCTCGGCTACACCATTTCCCACGGCTGGCGCGGGCGCTTGGACCGGCGCGAAGCTTCAGCCATTTCACGCAGGAACTGCCACACAGCGAAGCCGACGAACCCGATTCCACCGGCCGCGAGCACCCATTTCAGTTTGTTGTCGAACTCTTCTTTGGCTTTTTTGCGCGCGGCGACCGCCGCGGGATCTTCCGGGACGTCACACCCGGTCGGCCGTCACCCGGCCTTTGCGCTCGGGATGTTCCACAGCACGGCAGCGGACACGACACACGCGGCGACGAGCGATTTCATGGGGCGACCTCAAAGTCGTTCAGGTACCGGTGAAGCACTGTTCACGCGGCGCGAATCTGCTTAGTTTTCCAGTTAATCGCGCCGAAGGGGACACACCAGTATGTCGCACGAATGCGGCGCAGATTGGCCGCATTCCGCAGAAATGTCGCCGAACTATTCAGAGTGGCAAGCTGACGTGTGGCCGTTTGGAATCCGGTTGATCCTGTGAATCCTGTCCAGAACTCTTCAGCGCTCGACTACCGGGGAGGTTGTGGCGCGCGGCGGATGCCGTTGTCGGCTGCGGGTTCGCGCCGGCCGACCACTTCTTGAGGTCCGGGGCGCCGATCGGTCGGTGTATTAACCGGTGGGGTAACTGGTGGCGGAGTGACTGGTGGGACGACTGTTGGCGCGGTCGGTGGTGGGGTCGGTTGTACTTTCGGTGTTGTAGAGGTCTTGAGCGACTTGATGTACGCGACAACTGCGTTCATGTCTTCGTCGCTGATCTGCTCCGCGTTGTACGCGGGCATGATCGGTACCCATCCGTCGACGACCTTCACACGCGGTTTGCGGATCGACTCAACAAGGTAAGCCTCATCGACGAGCTGTGCCCCGCCGTCTTTGAGCGCGACTTTGGTCCCGAACAATCCCTCGAGTGCCGGTGCTTTGGCGTTTGTTGTGGCACTGTGGCAGTTAATGCACTGGTTCTTGAGGAAAAGCTGGCGCCCTTTAAAAGCAAGTGATCCGTCCCCTTCAACGGGCGGCTTCTTCTCACCGTCGTTCTTTACAAACCGTTCGTACTCAGAAGTTTCGGTTACGAATGCGGTCCCGATGCGCTCGCGCGAGTTCCACAGCGCGAACGCTCCGGCGCGGATGGTTTTGAGAACCGTTGTCTTGTCGAGTCCGGCTCGTGCCGAAGCAGTGAGCGGGAACGCGGGGATCTCGAAACGTTCTCCCGAGGTCGAAGCCGAACCTTCTTTTGCTTGCGAGAACGAGAACTTTACGGCCCTGCTCACGGGGAGGTGAAGTTCGTTGCGCTCGCGCTTCCCGCTGGGGTGCTGGAACGTCCAGGTGCCGTTCTCTCCAACGATCGCGAGCACGTTTAGCGCGTTTGCGGGTTCCGCGTCGATGACTTCTGCGGCCGGGGGAACGGGGCGCGGTGCGGGGATCGTGTCGCTAGCGGGGATCGTGTCGCCACCGACTTTGATGTCCGGGAACGTCATCGCGGTCGAGGATTCGGGAATGACGAACGTTGAGCCGGGGGTTGATGTCGATGCGGACGTGGGTGATTGTTTGGCGCACGCCGGAACGAGGGCCGACAGTGTGAGGAGTAAGAAAGTTGGTTGGAGCCTGTTCATGTCGCGCTCCTCAAGAACTCCACAAATAAAGATAGCCCCGTTACTTATAGCACGCAACGGGGCGTCGTAATCCTTTTATCCTACTTCTGTTCCTTCTTTTCTTCCTTTTTCTCTTCTTCGTATCGTTTGACTCGGGTCTCAATGTCCGATTTTAACGGTCCTTCGGCATTGGCAACGGCTTTTGCCCCGAGTTCCTTGGCTTTGGCCTTGTCGCCACTCAGGAAGTTGGCTTCGGCCAGGAAGAACAGGGCAACCGGGTCTTTTTCACCGGCCAACTTCAGCCCGGCTTCGGCCGACTTCAGCGCGGTCGGGTGCAGATCTTTGTTGGCGGTCGCGTCCGGGAACAGGACCAGTGTGCGGGTGACAGTGTTGGCCAGCCCGACGTCGTCGGCCTTAAGCGCCTTGGCGATCAGCGCTTCAGAGACCTTCTTCACCTCGTCGGTCTTCTTCATCTTCACCAGCGAACCGAGGCGCGCGCTGTGGAAGTACGGGATCGCGGCGAGTTCCGGGTGCTTCGTCTCGAACTCACGCAGCGCCTTGAGGAACACTTCGGGGTCTTTATCGCCGGTCGCCTTGAACACTGCTTCCACTTCCTTCTCAATCGCGTCGATACCGGCGCGGTCGCCTTCGGTCCACTTCCCGTCGACAACTTTCGGCAGCACCACGTCGAGGTACATCGGGTGGCCGATGTAAGCGATCTTGCCGGCCTTATCGACCACGAAGCAGCACGGGATACCGCCCTGTCCGGCGGCCTTCATCCAATCGTCGTAGGTCTCGCGGTTGTCGGCGAACGCGAAGGTGTAGCCCAGCTTCGGGCCGCGCTTCTCGACGAGCGCCTGGACCTTTTCGAGCGTGTTGTTCGGGTCTTTCGCACTGAACCCGATGAACGTGACGCCCTTATCCTTATACTGCGATTGCAGTTCGCCCATGTGCGGCATCATGACGATGCACGGGCCGCACCACGTGGCCCAGAATTCCATCACGTAGGTCTTGCCGGCCGCGAATTCTTTGACTTCGGCACCCTGGAGCCACTTGGTGGCTTTCACGGGGGGCGCCTTGTCACCAATTTTGAGCGTCGCTTCTGGCTTCTTGGGCGGATCAGCCTTGGGCTTCGTGTCTTGCCCCGAAGCGGGAGCAACTAGCCCCGCGAGCATGGCGAGAGCGAACAGTTTGCGCACGATGCACTCCTTGGACGTAAATCGGGAGAGGGGCGAGAGTAAGTTTACATCAGATGAAGGCGCGGGGAAGGTCGAAAGCAGTGGCCGGACCGGCGCGGGTCCACAAGCGCGCGGAGAGGAAGCCGCCCAAACGCGATACCTCACTCGCGCACGCGAAGCCCTCAGCCGCGATCAGCGGCGCCGGGTCGATGAGCGCGCCGGCGGGGAGTCGCGTGGCGAGTCGGAAGAAGGCGTACATTCCGGCGAGTGCCAGGCGCGCGATGGGGCGCGCCCACCCCGTTCGCGGCACGCGGAAATCCCCGTCCACCCACATTGCATTGGGCGCGCATGCGCTCGCCAAGCGGCGGACAACAACCGCGAGCTCCGGTCGGCGGAAGCAATCAAGGACGAAATTCGTAACGACGAGGTCGTATCCGGTCGCGGGAAGCGCGTCCGTTCGGACGTCGGCCACTACAAACCGCACCCGGGTCGCGGCGCCCGGAATTGCGGCGATTCGCTGTTGTGCGACCGCGATCATTCCCGGGCTGATGTCGAGGCTGTCGACTTCGACGCTCGGGTTCGCGCGCAAGAGGTCCGCGAGGAACCGGCCGTCCCCGTCCCCAACGATCAGCGCACGTCGGCGCTCGCGGAGGTGGTCCAGGTGTGCCGTTCGGCACCAGTGGAGCAGCCCACCGAACGTGAGCCGTTCGAGGGTTCGGTAGACCGGCGCGAGCCGGTCGAACGACGGGCGCGGGGTCACAGTCCCACCGCCACGAGAATTGGGGTGAGCAGCACGGCATCGACCAGCACACGCTTCGCCCGGTCCGATAGTCGTGCCCGTAAGAGGTGAAGTGCCGCCAGTGCCACGGTGCTGGCAACGATTGCGGTGGCCACCGGCGTCGGTGCGCCGAGCGCAACACCGACTGCCAGTCCTCCGACGACGATTGCGAGCCACAACGGGTGCCCGCGGTCCGCGCCGTCTTCCCAGCGGCTAATGAGCGCACAGTTCAGCCAACACAGCCCGGCGAACGCGATCACGCCGGGCAACCAGTTCGTGTATGGCTCCGCGTCTGCGATCAGCGGAATCGCCACCCCTGCTGCGAACACGACACCGACGGACGCTTCTTTGAACCCGCGCCCGAGGATCTTTTTGGCCCCGCTGAGGTGAACCGCGGCGAAGTAACTGACCGCCGCTCCAAGAACAACGAACCCCACCACGATTTGTGTTCTCGGGAGTGCGGTGAAAGTTAGTGCGACCGCACCGACCAGTGCCGCACCCGCACCCACCATCCACGCGACCGGGTTTCGACCCGCGGCTCGGTGCCGGTCGGAGCCGTCCGCGCCGCGGTGGGCATCGAGTCCGCGGTCAATGAGGTACGCGCTCCAAACGACCAGGGCCAATACGATCGACGCAGCGAGTGGAACGGCGATTCCGGCAACAGACGCGAGGAACACTTGCCACGTGACCGCGACCGCGGGCGCGTCGAGCGACAACACGTTCGGCCACAGCCACCACGGACGGGAATCGTTCACCGCAGGTCACGCAGGAGGAGGGAGCGGGCGTATCGGTGAATGTACGACGGAGCGCGCCGGGGAGAAGATGAGCCATTTAGTGGTGATTGAGGTGCGTCGAAGTCCGCCAGGGTTGCGCTACCGCTTCACCCCCTGGCTACCGTCTGTCGCCCCTATCGGGGCTTAAAACAACGCGCGCTCTGCTCGCCAGGGGTTGCGCATGCGCTTCACCCCTGGCTACGCGCTTCCGCCCCTACCGGGGCTTAGAATCTGTGTCGTTCCTGATCTTTATGTTTCTGCTTTCTGTCCTTTGGATCTCTCTTCTGATCTTTGCCTTGTGTTCTTTTTACTTCTGATCCGTGTTATCTGCGTTTATCTGCGGCGCATGCTGGTTTTTACATTGCTGCGCCGTTGACCGCGCCCAAGTAAACGCTGGCGATGCGGAAGATGAAGAAGATAATCATCAGCGAGACCATCGCGTAAATGGCGTACCCGGTGACCTGGGCCGCGGTCTTCATCTTGCGCTCCGCGTCCTCGCGGTAGCGGTCCGCGAGGCGCTCCATCACTTCGGACATGTTGCCCGTTTCTTCGCCGGTAACGAGTGTTTCGCGGAACTCGCGCGGGAACGGCGCCCGGGATTCGTCGAGGGCTTCGACCAACTCACCCCCGTGTTTGGCCACTTCCACGGCCCGAGCTTCGCCGGACTGGAAACGCGAGTTACACGTGGCGCGGAAGCAGTAGTGCAGGGTCGTTTCGGCCCGTAACCCGGCCTCGGCACACATCCGCAGCGCCACCGCGAACCGGAGCACCGCGAACGCGAGGAGTGCCGGCCCCCAACCGGGCACGTTCAGGAATGTACCTTCGAGTTTCGCGCGGAACCGCACGTTATCGGCGGCCATTTTCATCACGAAGATGACCCCGCCCACGAGGGCCGCGCCACAGAGGAGGAATGTGAGTGCTCCCTGCGTGCCCGTGAGTCCCATCCCGGTCGGGTCCATCTTGATACCGAGTATCCCCAAAATGAAGATCAGGCCGCTGATGATAAGCACGGCCGCGATGTACTGGATCGCGGGGTACGCCATCTGTGAGCGGAAGTTCCGTTGGGTCGTCAGTGTGGCCGAGTAATACTGCTCGAGTTCCCGAAACGTGTCTTCCAGGCGCCCGGTCTGTTCGCCCACCGCCACCAGTTCCACGAACAGCGGCGGGAACGTGTCGCGGTGCGGTTCGAGTGCGTCTTCCAGTGATTCCCCGGACGCGAGCTTCTTCGCGAACTCGCCGGCGAGCGACCGCAGGGGGCGCGGACCGGACTTCGCCTGTTGCTTGAAGATCTTCACCGGGTCGAGGCCCGCGCTGAGGCTGAACCGGATCGCCCGGCACCACTCCACGAGCGCGGGGAGCGGGCATTTCGAGGAAGAAAAGAGCATCGGTGTGGACCGGTATCGGGTGACGGTTTCGGGTATCGTGATGAAGACGGCGCCGGCGCGTGGCGATCTCGCGGCGCGGATGATCCTTTCGGTATACCCGATGTCCGACGCGCCCGACATACCCGACCCGCGGTTCCTGGCGGGAGTGGACCTGTTTAACCGGCGCGAGTTCTTCGACGCGCACGAGGTTTGGGAAGACCTGTGGCACGAGTGCGCGGGGCCGGACCGCCGGTTCTACCAGGCGCTCATTCAGGCCGCGGTCGCCGCGTACCACTGGGAACGCGGTAACGCGACCGGGGCCGCGCGCCTGTACCGCTCCGGGCGCCGATACATGGAACCATTTCGCCCAGCGCATTTGGGGCTGGCGGTCGATGCGTTTTGGGATCAGATGGCCGCGCACCTTGCAGGGGCACTCGGCGATACGGCCGCTGCGTCAGTGCCGCCACCCACGATCCGACTTGGTGAGTGACACTTCGCTCCTCGCGGCTTCGTGGGTTGCGGAGCGGCTTGGGCGCGATTTTAGGGAGAAATTCCATTGTAGCCCTCGGTCGCCTCTGATATTATTTGTTTACTTGTATCCATTTGTTCAATTGTAGTGCCGGTCGGTTGGAGACAAATGATAACAGGGTGCGATCGTTGATGTTTGTGTAAACTGTTTGATTGATAGATTTTGTGGCGAATTAACTGCGTTGGTACGGTCCCGGAATGTTAGCAAATGTTAGCCGCCGCCACCGGAGTCGAATTCGTGTCGGGGAAGGGTGCCGGGTGATTCGCCGAGTTCGGATGGGCGGATACAACATCCGCTCCCGATCTTCCCGAGACGAAACTACCGATGCGCGTTGTTGAACTTGAGGTCCGGCACGTTCGCGTCGCGTTGCGGCGGAAAGTCACGCACGCGAGTCATGTTCGCACGGAGACGGATAACGTCGTTGTGCGGTGTAAGCTCAGCGACGGCAGCGTCGGCTACGGGGAGGGCGTCCCGCGCGACTACGTAACCGGTGAGACGATCGATTTCTCGTTCGACCTGCTCAAGCGCTCGGATGTGGCGAAGCAACTCGACACCGACGCCGAGAACTTCGTTCAGGCGGTTCACCTCGCGGAGCGACTCAAACTCGCGTCGCAAGCGAGCGACGATCGCGGGATTCTCGGCAATGCGGCCCGCTGTGCGCTGGAACTGGCGGTACTTGATGCGTTCGGCCGGGCTTTCGGCGAACCACTCACGCGAGTCGCAGAACTCGTGGCCCCAGAACTCTACAAGTTCCGCGATCGCGTGCAGTACAGCGGCGTCATCGGGAACCCGCGTGGCTGGAAGAAACGGCTCTACCCGCTCGTGTACCGGCTCGCGGGGTTCAAGCAGGTCAAACTGAAGGTCGGGATCGAAGGCCAGGACGATGTGAAGCGGACGAAGACGATGCGCCGCTGGCTGGGCCGCAAGATCGATTTGCGCATCGACGCGAACGAAGCCTGGGCGCCGACCGACGTTGCTGACCGTATCCGCGAACTGGAGCCGTTCGGCATCACGAGCGTCGAACAGCCAGTACGCCACGAGGACGTCGCGTGTCTCGCGGACGTGCGCAAGCAAGTGAAGACGCCGATCATGCTCGATGAATCGCTTTGCGGCATGGTGGACGCCGAGCGCGCGGCACGCGGCGGGTGGTGCGACCTGTTCAACCTGCGGCTCTCGAAGTGCGGCGGGTTCATTCCCAGTTTGCGCCTCGCGCAGTACGCGAAGCAGCACAACCTCGGTTACCAACTCGGGTGCCAGGTCGGTGAGACGGCGATTCTCAGTGCGGCGGGTCGGCACTTCGCGGCGAGCGTGGCCGACATTCGCTACCTGGAAGGCAGTTACGACCGGCACTTGGTGTGGGAGTCGCTCGCGGTCGATGACCTCACGTTCCAGCGCACCGGGTGGGCACCCGCGCTGATCGGCAGCGGACTCGGGTTCGCGCTCGACCCGGCCCGGCTCGATTGGGTCACCAAGCGCAAGGAGACGCTGCTTGGGTGAGCAAAGGCAACCTAACCCCCTAACCCCCTTCCCTAAGAAGGAAGGGGGAACAGAGTCAACCGCAGAAATTGGTGCATCGCAACCGCCAGTTTTAAGCCCCTCTCCCTTTGGGGGAGGGGTTGGGGAGGGGTTACAGCCACAACCTACCCCCCCGCCCCCCTCCCTGAAGGGAAGGGGGAGCTGGCGCGCACAGTCGTTGGGGTTGAGAATACGTCAGCCGACAGTTCTTTCTCCCCCTTCCCTGACAGGAGGGTGTTGCAGGGGGAACCCGCAGGGGGGCCCCCCTCACAAGAAGCGAGGGGGGTAGGTTCCCCCCCAACACTCGGCCTCTTCCCCGCCTCGGACGGCTATTCCTTCTACTTCCGGCACTTCGCGCCGGGGGGTACGCCGCGGGCGCGGATCGTGGTCGTTCATGGCATCCGCAGTCACGGCGGGTGGTACACGCGGTCGTGTCAAGCGCTCGCAGAAGCCGGGTTCGATGTCTACTTTTTGGACCGGCGCGGGTCCGGGCTGAACACAGCTCACCGCGGGGATTCGCCGAGCTTCCGGCGGTTGATCGACGACGTGGCGGAGTTCGTTCAGCGCCTCCGCGAGACGCGCGGGTGGCTGCCGGTATTTGTCTGCGGCATTTCGTGGGGTGGGAAACTGGCCGTTGGATTACCGTACCGCAAACCGGGGCTGGTTGACGGGCTGGTTTTGCTGTGCCCCGGATTAGTGCCGAAGGTCACGCCACCGATGCCGCAACGGGCACGGATTGCGGTCGCACGAGTGTTCCGCCCGTGGAAGTTCTTCCCCATTCCGTTGAACGAGCCGGACCTGTTCACCGCGTCCCCGGAATGGCGACACTACATTGACACGGAACCGCACGGTCTTCGGCTCGCGACCGCGCGCTTTCTGTTTAGCAGCTTTTCACTCGATATCTACCTGAAGCGAGCGGCGAAGCGCGTTACTGTACCGACGCTCCTCGCTCTCGCGGAACGCGATCGAATTATCGATAACTTGCAAACCGCGAACTTCGTGGCGCAATTCCCGGGACCGACCGAAACGATTACGTACCCCGGCGCGCACCACACACTGGAGTTTGAGCGCGAGGATCATCCCTGGCTCGCCGATGTAGTGCGCTGGGTGGAGAAGCAGTTGTAGTGCTCGTTCCTGTGACGGCATTTACATTAGCGAGACGACCAGCACTACCACCAAAAGGACGATCAGCCCACTCGCGAGGAGCGCGATTGGAAGTTTGGACCGGCCGCGCCGGGACGCTTCGCGTGCGTGTTCCTGGATCTCGTGCTTGTGCTTCTTACGGGCCTGTTCGTGGTGCTGCTTCTTCGTGCTGTGGTTCATTGGCGAACCTCACCGTTTTGGAGAGGCCGCGACCGCCGGAATGAGAAGGTTTGTGCGGTGCCGCGGCGCGAAAGGTGTGTGAAGTGTACCGCATAGGGTTGCGGCTTGTCGAGAGGGTAGTGGGATTCGCACAGCGGAAACAAAAGCGCCCGCCCCCAATTGGGGGCGGGCGCGAGTACGGTGCGGATGAGGTGTTATTTGCGCTTGTGGGCCGCATCTTTCGGCTTTTCGAGCCCGGCTTTTTCCATGAGGGACTGCCCGAACACGTTGTCCTCTTCCTCGAAGATTTCTTCGAGCTTCACACCGGGGCCGACTTGGTATTGAATGATGTACTTGTGTTTGGCGATGTCGATTTCGTCCCCGGGGCGCAGTTTGCGCCGAAGGGTGCGCTCGCCGTTTACCTTTACACCGTTGGTGCTATTTAGGTCGCGCAGGTACCACATACCGTCGCGCAGGGACAGTTCGCAGTGTGACCCGGAGATGTTCTGGAACCGTAAGCAGATGTCGCACGATTCGCGCCGGCCGATGGTCATCACGTCGTTGACGAGCGGGATCGCGTCGCCGCCGCCTACCGGAACGAGTTCCCCGAGTTGGCTCTCTGCCATAACCGTACCTCGCCGAGATTGGAATAGATTCTGAAGGTAAATAGAAGGCGAACGCCCTTATGACGTAAATCCATCGTAACTGGTTCCGGCTAAGATGCCAGCGCCAACGTCCTTCCTCGTACTCGGCCAAACGAGAACCGCCGCTCGAACCGGACATCCGATGCGAGCGGCGGAAATGTGTGATCTGGTCTGAACTTAGCGGCCGTGCGGGGACGGCATTTGTTGCGGGATCGCGGGGGCTTGGTAGCCCGGGCCGCCGCCCGGGAAGTACGGGTTCACGGGGAAGTTACCGGTGACCGGGGGGCCGTAGAACGCGCCGTTCACAGGGGCCGGCGTCATGAAGTGCCCGTCGTAGGGCCAGTACAGGTACCACGGTGCGGCCTGGAACGCCGGTTGCTTATGGCCGATGCCGCCGAACAGCGTCCGCGGCGGGCCACCAGCGCCGATGCCGCCGCAGTTGGAGCACCCCTTGGGGCCGCCGGCGAGAGCGTGGTCCGCGGTGGCGCTCAGCGCCAGACCGACGGCCGCGGCAATAACGAACGAGCGGAACAGTTTCATCTCGGGATCCTTTCCTTGAGTCTTCGTCGCGCTCCGAGAATCAGAGCGCAACGAGCGAGGGTCGAACCAGTCCGGGGGCGACCGCGAGGTCGCCTCGTCGGACGACCGGGCGCACGTCCGGTGCGCCCGGGGGAGTCACTTCGTTTGGCCGGCGGTCGGCACGAGGTCCAGAACCGGGTTCAGCGTCGGCGTCGCGGAGTAGAAGACCGCGGACTGTGCCGGTGAACCGACGCCCGAGTAGCGGGCGAACACGTCGCCGGTCGGTTGAGCGGGCGTTGCGACCGCGACCCCGCCGCACGACGAGCACGACGGCTTGTGGCTGTGGAACAGTGACCCGCTGTTGTGGGTCCAGGTGTGCCCACGGAACCAGCCGCCTTGCAGCCACGAAGCGTGCCAGAAGCCGCACGACGAGCACGAGGATTTGTGGAACAGCCCGCGCGAGTGCCCGCCGCCGTGCGCCCAGCCGTATGCCCCGCCCGCACCTGGGGTGCCGTAGAAGTTCGGGTCGTAGCGCAAGTACTCGTCCCAGGGGCCATACGGCTTGAACGGGTAATAGCCGTAGTACGGGCCGTAGTTGAACAGTGGCCCGTTCTGGTGAATGCCCTTGAACAACCCGAGGCAGAAGTCGCCGCACCCGAACCCGTAGTGCGTCGGGTTCGCCGAGGCTTTGTCCGGTGTGGCTAGCAACAGGAAGGGCACCGCCAGAACGGCGGCAATCGAAAGGCGTCTCATCGGCGCGAATCCTTGCGGTGCTGCCCGCGGCGGGCCGAGGCCCGTCCCCGTCCGTGCTGCGGGCACCGGTAACGTGCCCCCGAAACGCCCCTTGTGCCAACGAATGTGGTCCGAAATGATCAGCCGGAATCGCTCAGCCGGGCGCGTGATGCAAAAAACTGGAACCGCACGCAGAACGGGGCGCACTTTAACGAACGGCGCATCCCGCGCGGTCGCGGAGCACGGACAATTCCTCAAACGTGATCGCGTGCGATCCGATGCGCCGGTGTGCGGGGTCCGGGCCGTGACAATCGCTCCCACCGCTAATCGCGAACCCGAACCGTGCCGCGACCTCGCGCAAGCGCGATACGGGCGAGTTGCGGCCCCACGGGTACACGACTTCGAGCGCGTCCAGACCGAACTTTCGCAGCGCGTCGAAGTGATCGTCGGTGAGGTGTGGGGGAGGGTGGGCCAGCGACGCGACGCCACCAGCCGCGTGAATGAGGGCGATCGCATCTTCGAGCGGAACGAGCGTTTTGGGTCGAGTTTTCCGAATGAGCGGGTTCACGAACCGGTGAAACGCTTCCGTGCGAGTTTTCGCGACCCCGCTCGCGACGACCAAACGTGCGGCGTGGCGCCGACCGAGACTCGCGGTGGATTCCTCCAGCAGTCCCGCGCGGTCCGCCTGAATTTTGACGCCCGACTCGCGCAGGAGAGCGACGAGTTCGCGGAATCGCTCGCGGCGCGATTCACACACGTTGGCGAGTGCGGCATTGAGTTCGGCGCAATCGGTGCGCACGAAATAACCGAGCAGGTGGAACTCGCGCCCCGCGAACGTGGTGCTGATCTCCACTCCCGGCACGAAGTCGATCGCGGTACCGGCAGCCGCCTGCGCTTCGGCGACGGACGCGAGGGTGTCGTGGTCGGTGACCGCGACGGCCCGCAGCCCCGCCTGTCGAGCGAGTGCGACGACCTGCGACGCGGTATATTCCCCGTCGCTCGCGGTCGTGTGAACGTGCAGGTCCGCCCGTGCCGGGGCGTCAAGTTGCGCGAGCCGGCTGCAAACGAGAGTGAAGGGAGAGTGTTTGGGCACGAGAACCGCGCGAACAAGAGAAAACGGCACCGAAAGGCGCGGCTTTACGCCTTCCCTTTTTCCTTTTTCATCGCCCCTACGCGGTCAAGTACGCCGTTCACGAACGCAGGGGAATCTTCGGAACCGAACCGCCGCGCGAGTTCGATGGCCTCATTGATGACCACTTCCAGCGGCGGTTGGGTGGCATCGAAGAGGAGCTCGTAGGTGCCCAACCGGAGCACGTTCCGGTCCACGGGCGTCATGCGCGACAGGCGCCAGTTGGTCGCGGCGGCTTTCAGGTTCTCGTCGATTTCCTCTTTGCGCGCGACGACGCCGTCGACGAGCTTGAGGGTATACGCCTCCATCTCGGCGTCGGCGAGCAAGCGATCGCGGACGAACGTCTTGATCGCCTTGCGCGGAACGGGGGTCGGGTTCTGGTCCCACTGGAATAGGAGCTGCAGAGCCACTTCGCGGGCGCGGGAGCGTCGGGCCATATTGGGATCATCTCGGTAACCGGGGTACACCCATCATGCTAGTAGCTTTCTGCCGCGCGCGGATATAGAACGCACTCATCCGCCGGTCTCACTCCGAAAAGTCTCCCCGTTTCGAGTACCCCACATGCCCCGTTTCCGTGTCGTTGTTGCGGATTTCTTGGCCGATGCGCTCAAACCCGAGCACGAGTTGTTGGGCGACATGGCCGACGTCGTTGCCCTGAACGCGACCTCCGAGGCCGATATGATCGGCCACATCGAGAGCGCCGACGCGGTGATGCTGTACCACAACATCGCCATTACGAAGGAAACGATCACGCGGTTGCAGAACTGCAAGCTGATCGTGCGGTGCGGGGTCGGGTTCGATAACGTGGACCATCGGTTGGCCCGCACGAAGGGCATTCCGGTCGCGAACGTGCCCGACTACGGCACGGAAGAGGTCGCGGATTCGGCCATCGGCATGATGCTCACGCTTACGCGCGGGATCAACTTCTTCAACAACCGCCTCCAGCGCAAATCCGGCGACTGGAGCTACATGCAGGGGACGCCGCTGGTGCGCCTCCGCGGGCGCGTCTTCGGGGTGATCGGTCTCGGGCGCATCGGAACTGCCGCAGCGCTCCGCGCGAAGGCGCTCGGGATGGACGTTGCGTTCTACGACCCGCACAAACAAGACGGTTACGATAAGGCCAACGGGATTCGCCACGTGGAGAAACTCGACGACCTGTTCCGCCAGTCGTTCGTGCTCAGCGTTCACTGCCCGCTGACCGAAGAGACCCGGCACATCGTGGACGCACGCGGCATCGGACTCATGCCGGACGGTTCGTACTTGGTGAACACGGCACGCGGCGCCACTGTGGACGCGACCGCAATTCCGGCCGCGATTCGGTCCGGTAAGCTCCAGGGGGCGGCCATCGACGTGCTCCCCGTCGAACCGCCGCCTGCAGATCACCCCTTACTGGTGGCGTGGCGCGACCCCGCTGATCCGTGCTACGACCGCGTCATTCTCAACCCGCACTCCGCGTTTTACTCGGAGGAGGGGCTGCTCGACATGCGCGTGAAGGGCGCCCAAGCGTGCCGCCGGGCGCTACTCGGCGAACCACTGCGGAACATTGTGAACTGAGGTTGGGTATTGAGTCCTCCGGACCCGGGGCGGTACGCTGTTACCGTTCCTCGGGTTCGACCCACTTCGTCGTAGGTTCCGCCGGTATCCACGAAGTCAGTTTCGTGAGTAACTCCGGTACCGTGTCTGCGACGAGGAGAAGGGCGCGGTGCTTCGGCTTGAGTAAGCCTTCCGTCACAACGTGGTCGAGCCACGTGAGTAGCGGCGTGAAGAACCCGTTCGTGTTGAGGATCGCGACCGGTTTGCGGTGGATGCCGAGTTGTCCCCAGGTGAGGATCTCGAACAGTTCGTCGCAGGTGCCGTAACCGCCGGGGAGCGCAACGAATGCGTCCGTGCGGTCGGCCATGAGTGCCTTCCGCTCGTGCATCGTGTTCACCACAACCAGTTCCGTGCAGTCTTCCTGGGCTATTTCTTTTAGTGCTAAGGAGTGGGGAATCACACCCACGACAGCGCCCCCAGCCACCAGTGCCGCACTCGCGACTTCACCCATCAGCCCCACGCGCCCGCCGCCGTACACCAGAGTCAGACCTTGAGCAGCGAGGGCGCGCCCGAGTTCGCGGGCCGTGTCCGCGTAGACGGGGTTGTTACCGGGGGACGAACCGCAAAACACACAAACACTTTTCACGGGAGAATACCTGATTTTCGTGTTAACGAAATTGCTCCGGTTGCGTTCTTCTTATCGCTACCGGGGAGGAGCGTGCCGAAAGGAGGACACATGACCGCCGTACTCGTGTTCGCCCTCATCGCGCCGACCGCGCAGCCGAAGACCCCACCGCCCAAACGTCCGATGCTGTCGGGTTCGGGCTCACGGCCGATTCCGAATTCCACTGGCCGTTTTACATCACCAAATCACCGGACGTGCAGAAGGAATTGAAACTCAGCAAAGAGCAACTGGCCGCGTTTGACGGGGCTGAAGCCGATCTCAAGAAATCTGTCACGGATCTCGGCGCGCTGAAGCCGACGCAAGTGAAAACTTACACTGCTAAACTCACGAAGTGGGCCGACGAAACGGTGACCGCCGTCCTTAAGGCCGAACAGCAAAAGCGGCACCGTCAAATCGTGTGGCAGGTTCTCGAATTTACGGGTGGTATGCGCGCACTCGCCGCAAACCCAGCGTTTGCGAAAGAAATCGGGCTGACTGCCGATCAACTGAAACAGGCGAAGAAGATCGACGCCGACTACTTCGCTGGTTGGCAGAAACTGGTCCGGGCGAACCCGCTCGTGGGCAACGGTCCCGTGCCCGGTGAGGAGGCGCTTGCGAAAAAGAGCGAAGAGGCCGCGCTCAAGTTGCTCAGTGCCGAGCAGAAGAAGAAATGGAACGAGGCCCTCGGTGAACCGTTCGTGGGCGAGGTGAAGCAATTCACCATTCCCGGACTGCGCCCGGTCACGTTTAAGGCACCCGAGAAGAAGTAGGCAATTCCATTCTGTGAGCGCGGGGACTAACCGACCGCGCTCTGTGTCTTCTCCGCATCCTCTGTGGTCACTGCGGTGAAATTCGCGCCCAAGAACCCGCTGCGTGCGATCGGTTCCTCGATCTCTGTTCCTTTTCGGAGCCAGAGCAGTAGCGGCGTTGTGAGAATGGTTGTCACCAGCGCCATGATGACGAGCACACAGAATAGGCTGCGCGGTACCACTCCCAGTTCATAACCGAGGTTGATGGCGATCAGTGCCATCAGCCCGCGGGCGTTCATCATTGCGCCGATGATCCCGGATTCTTTCCAACTGAACCCACTCAGCCGGGCCGCTAACCCGCACCCGGCCAGCTTCCCCGCCATCGCTGCGATTGTTACTGCGCCACAAATGATCCACATCGCAGTGCCGTGTAGCGCCGTGACGTCGGTACGCAGTCCGGTGTAGGTGAAGAACACCGGCACGAAGAACGACGTGACGATGTCGAGCAACTTCGCGTGCGCGGCGTGCCGGAGTTCGGCCTGGTCTGACAGCACGGCACCGAGCAGAAACGCGCCAAACACCGCGAAGATGCCGATCAGGTTCGTTGCCACGGACGCGAGCAACACGCAGACGAGTAGCACAGCAAGGCCCGTCGCGCTGAGCCGTCCGCGGTTCTCGCGCAAGGAAAACGCGAAGTACCGCACGAGCACCGGGCGCACGACGAACCACATGATGAGCGCGAAACCGACTGTCAACCCGGCCATCCGGAGCGTTTCCAGCGGGTCGAAATTAGTTTTCACCACTGCCGCGACGCTCGCGAGCAGAATCCAGCCGATCGCGTCGTCCACAGCCGCTGCCGTGATGGTGATCGCACCGAGCCGCGTGCGCGTGATGTGCAGTTCCATCATGATCCGACCGAGAACCGGGATCGCGGTGATGGAAAGCGCGATCCCGAGGAAGAGTGTGAGTCCGAGAAGCGATACTGGCCCGGCTTTGGGGTGTGGTTCCAGGTGCGGGTGAACGAGTTGCGCCAGTCCCGCGCCCAGTGCGAACGGCACCGCGATGCCGGCAATCGAGATCAGCACCGCGGCGCGCCCGTGCGAGCGAACGTGCTCGAACTCGAACTCCAACCCCACCAGAAATAGGAGGAAGATCAGTCCGAACTGTGCAATCACGGTGAAGATCTTGGGAAGCACCGCGTCCGCGAGAGGTTGTGGCACTTCGCCGAGCGTCGGGCGAAAGAGACTGGCAAAGATTTCCGGGTACAGCCACCCGAGTAGGGACGGGCCGAGCAAAAGGCCAGCAACGATCTCGCCGACCACGCTCGGCTGACCGACTCGCCGTGCCAGCGCACCGAAAGTTCGTGCTGCGGCAATAATCACGACTAACTGGATGAGTACCGGCAGCAGTAATTGCTCGACGTCCAGTTTGATGAGCGATTCGACGGTTTCGATTGTTGCGAACGGCGTGCTCATTTCGAGAGGTGTTCCGTCTGCGGAGTGCGGAGGCGGGTATTCAGGGACGGGAACTATCGGTGGGTGCTCACACGCAGGTAGTCACTTTTTCCCAGGTTTACTGGCTTTGCGTAGGTCGTCGAGGTTTGCCTGGCAGTACGGGCAGCCGATCGTTTTGAGGTGGAAGTCGACGTAATCAATGAGGTCTGGGTCACCCGCACCGAGCACGTAGCCACCGAGCTGATCGCGTGTGGGGCAACTCACGCGCTCGCGCCGCCAGATCGCACCGACCGTGTGCTCGCCGCGATCCTCTTGTTCGATGACCTCGTGGTAAATCGCTCGTAACTCCGCGGACTCGCGCAGTGCCTTCTCGACCGAGGCAAGTTCCGCGTCGGGGAGCGCGTCGTTCAGGTAGTCGCGGAGCATCTGCCGGGTAATCGCGGACATGGAGGGTCTCGCGGAACGTGTTCGCCCATCAGTATATCGGCCGGACTCGCACCGGTCGAACCGAACTCATCGCGTGCGGGAGAGCGAAATCGGCAGCGTGTGTTAACTTTGCGCCGGCCCTTGTCAACCAATCACTACAGTTGCCCCATTTGCCCAGGAATCGTTCGCATTTTGAGTCCGCCTGTGCCTATTCTGCGGTTTACTCGGATGGAGAGAGAGGGTAGAAATAAAAAAGGTGCGTCGGATAAATCCTGGCGCCCCGCGGTCCGGAGTTACCATTTAAAGCGGCCCTTTTGCCGCAAACCGGTCACTCCCGCATTCCCTCCTTCGAGACGCCCATGAAACTCCGCCTACTTGTGGCGGTCGGCGCGGTTGCCGGGTTCCTGTTTCTGTCGCCCCGCGCGTCCGCTGAACTGATTACTCTCCAACTCGACCACACAGTCTCGAGCACAGTCAGTGTGAATTTGGGTGGCACGCCCATTTCCAATGTAGCTCCAGGACCGTACTCTTGGTCGGACAAGAACGATCCGCCGAACTCGAACTTCTCGTCACCGATCGCAACTTTTTGCATCGAACTGACCGGCACAATTGTTGTGGGTGGGACTTACGTTTTCGGGGTTTATGCCCCAGAAGACGCCCCTACCATCGGCAGCGCAGATAAGGCCAACGCGATCCGCGCTCTTTACGGAAACTTCTACAACTCCGCTTGGACTGACCCTTCATTCAAGGGCGACAACGAGTCGAAGGCGTTTCAACTCGCGCTGTGGGAACTGGTTCACGAGACTGACGCGACGAAGACGGTCAGTTCCGGTAATTTCCAGACTGCCAGTACAGCCGCGACGCGCGCCAATGAGATGCTCAACGGTCTGGCGGGCGGATTGGATAAGTACAACAACTCGGATTATGAACTGGTCGCGCTAATCGCCCCGGCTCCGGGCGCGAAGGACCAAACGCCCGGTCAGGATCAACTCGCCGTTCGACCCAAGTCGGTACCCGCTCCACCCGCAGCACTCCTCGCGGGTATCGGAGGCATGGTCTTTATGGGACGCTCACGGCTCAAGCTACGTCGTACCACAAACACCGTCTGAGTAGAGACAACTAGACCCGAACCCGCGAGGCCCGCACGAAAATCGTGCGGGCCTCGCGCATTTTTGTATTCCGAAGAAAATCTGCGTGGGGACGGAATAAATACGAATACTTTGCATCGTAAAGTTATCTGGAGGAGTTGGACGCCAATGAAGTGAGGAGGCGTGATGCGAGGATTCCGTGAACTGGACCGTATTCTGCGCGGCGACGCGATGCGAGTACCTGGGCCGGGGCAGGCGATATTAGAAATTCCGCTTCTACCACTCGTGTCCGTGAACGTACTGCTCGCTGCGGTGTACGGCGCGTGTATGGGGTTCTTCGGTGTGTTCGGGCGCGCGGAACCAGAAGTCCGGTTCATCGTTGCAGACGCAGTGAAGGTGCCGCTCCTATTTCTGCTCACGCTCGTTGTCACGTTTCCGTCGCTACACGTGTTTAACGCGCTAGTTGGCTCGCGTTTGGGGATGTCAGATCTCGCCAAACTCATGGCCAGCGCGCTAGGGGTGCTCGTGGCAGTGTTGGCCGCGTTCGGTCCGATCGTTGCGTTTTTCTCTGTGACTACTACAAGTTACCCGTTTATCGTGCTCCTGAACGTGACCGTGTTCGCACTCGCCGCGGGGTTCGCGATCATATTCCTCTTACGCACGGTGGATCGACTCACGCTCTCAGCGCCGGCGGCGTTTGTCGAAATTCCGCCACACGAGTCCGGCGGGTCTTCATCGGTGGCGACACCAGAGGAGACGACTGAGAGCGAGCGCCCCGTTCGGGCCGAGCGCAGGGCGCGTGCGGTTCCCGTTTCGCGCCCGGAGGAGCCGCAACCGGACCCGAAGGTACGAGCCGTGTTTCGTGGGTGGCTCGTTGTGTTCGCCATTGTTGGTACGCAGATGAGTTGGGTGTTGCGCCCCTTCATCGGTTCACCGAGCGCTGGTTTCACTTGGTTCCGACCGCGCGACGGATCGTTTTTGGAGGGGGTCACGAAGGCTCTGCGAACACTTCTCGGCGCCTGACCCATGACACACTTACTCCGATTCGTGGACCGGTTGCTACGCAGTGCCACCCTCCACAGACGCTCGCACGTACACGAGGGCGCGGGGACCGGTTTGGCGATCGTTGTGATCGGTGGCGCCGCTTACGGTGCGGTGATGGGGTGTTTCGGTGGCTTCGGATCCGATCGGTCGTTACAGATTATTTTTTCCGCGGTGAAGGTGCCGCTGCTAATTGCGGTGACGGCGGCGCTTGCGATGCCGAGCTTCTTCGTTCTCAATTCGTTGCTCGGTTTGCGTAACGACTTCGCGGAAGCCGTTCGCGCGGTCGTGGTCACTCAGTCCGCGGTGGCGATCGTGCTCGCGAGTCTCGCCCCTTACACAGCGCTCTGGTATGCGTCCACGACCGATTACAACGAAGCCTTAGTCTTCAACGCGCTCATGTTTGCAGTCGCGAGTGCGTCCGCGCAATGGGTGTTGCGCAGGCGGTATGCTCCGCTTATTGCGCGCGACCCGTTGCACCGCGTAATGCTGTGGGGCTGGCTCGTTGTGTATGCGTTCGTGGGGATTCAGATGGGGTGGGTGATGCGCCCGTTCATCGGGCAACCGGAATTGACTCCCACGTTTTTCCGTGACGGAGCATGGGGGAATGCTTACGTGGTCGTGCTTGAATCGATATGGCGCGCGTTGAGGTAGTTCACAGAACCCTCAACGTGCCGAGAGCCGAGCCACCGTTTGGTACCTCGGCTCTCGGCATTTTTCTCAGGGAGAACGGCTACTTCGTTCCGATTGCCCACAGGTAGTTGTACCCGCGGAAGTAGATTCGCCCGTCCGCAATAGTGAGACCGGCGAATACGGTGTCGGGCAGGACGTTTGTGGCAAGCTTCTTGAATTCCTTCCCTGTTTGAATCACATCCGTCGTGCCGTTCGCTGCGGGGACATAGATTTTGCCATCACCCACGGCCATGTGCCCGCGATGGACGAACTTGGTCAGAGCCTCCCGGTAAATGACCTTCCCGGTTTTCGCTTCGACTGCGGTGAACGGGCCGTCGCCGGTCAGGTATACCACGTCATCGACGCGGATCGGAGCGACGACATCCGGGGTCCGGAAGTTCGCGCTTGCAGGTACGCGCCACAACTCGGCCTTGTTGTCAGGGGTGATTTCCCCCTTCGCGCCGACCGGGTTAAATGCGACCGTCGGCCCGTCTTTGCACGATGGCACTACGATCAGGTCCGGGAGCACAAGCGGGTTGGAAACGAACCGCCACGCGCCGCTGCTGTTCGGGTTCAATCCGGTCACACGCCAGACTTCCGTTCCATCGGTCAGTTTGTGACCGGTGCAGAAGTCGTTGCCGTGTGCAACGAGGAGTGGCTCACCCTCGCCCTCCCAGATGAACGGTGAGGCGTACACGTCCGGGCTCTCGCCCTTGCTGTAACCCGGGCGGTCCTTCTTCCACACTTCTTTGCCGGTCGCGGCGTCGAGCGCGACGACGAGTTGTGCGCCGCGGTGCATTACCTGAAGGTACAGGCGGCCCTTATAGAGCACCGGGGTCCAGTGGACGCCGAACTGGATGCGGAACTTGCCGTACTTTTGAATGTCGTCTTTCCAGACCAATTTGCCGTCGAGGTCGAAGCACGCGAGGTCACCGCTCCCGGCGAACGCCCAAACGTGCTTGCCGTCGGTCGAGCAGGACGCGGACGCATCGGACACGTCGGCCCCGGACGGGTTCCGGTACTTCACCTTGCCGGTGCCGGACACTTTCTGTTTCCACTTTTCTTTGCCATCGGTGCCGATGCAGAGCAGCACGATGTCGTCGCCATCGACCGAGGTCACGAAAATCTTGTCCGCCCACACGATCGGGGTACCGGCACCCATGCCCGGCATCTTGAACTTCCAAACAACGTTTTTGTCCTGGCTCCATTCGGTGGGCAGGTTCTTTTCGGCCGAGTGGCCATCGTTCTTCGGCCCGCGCCACTGCGGCCAGTTGTCGGCAGACGCGGGCGCAGCAAGACCTGCGATCGAGAACAAAGTCACGAGGAACAAGCGATTCACGGGATGAGTCCCTTGGCGGAATTCGGGGCGGGTACTGACAGAAGGTAACGAAACTCACGGCGATCCGCAACGATCCAACCGACCCGGGAATCGCTTCGTGAGCCGGTTTTCATTTGTCTGTGGGCGGAGTTGTATGACACTCGGTGCCGTGAGTGCCGCACGCTCTTCGGAGAGCGGTTGCGGTGAATACCTTGCGTTACTGGAAGCCGAAGCGGGCCGTCGTTACAACACCCTCTGATTCTCGTTCGGAATCTCGATATCAAGGGGTGCGGCCGTGGGGGTCGTCGTTCAGAAGTTCGGCGGGTCGAGCGTGAAGGACGCGGAGAGCGTCATGGAAGCCGCGCGTAAGGCCATTCGCGCGAAACACGCCGGGAGCAAAGTGATCGTCGTCGTGTCCGCACAGGGCAGCACCACCGACGACCTGATCGCCAAAGCCGGCCAGATCACCAGTTCGCCGTCCGCGCGCGAAATGGACATGCTCCTCGCGACCGGCGAGCAGATCTCGATCGCTCTCACCGCGATGGCGATCCACGAACTCGGCGAGCGCGCGGTCAGCTTTACCGGCCCGCAAATCGGCATCGTGACTGACAGCACGCACCGCAAGGCCCGCATCAAGAAGATCGACACCGTGCGCTTGTGTGAGGCGCTCGATAGCGGGCACATCGTCGTGCTCGCGGGGTTCCAGGGCGTGGACGAACTCGGGGACATCTCCACGCTGGGGCGCGGCGGGAGCGATACCACGGCCGTGGCCGTGGCTGCCGCGGTAAAGCTCGCGGGGTACGAGGTCGAGTGCGAGATCTACACCGACGTGGATGGTGTGTACACGACGGACCCGCGCATCGTGCCTGATGCGCGCAAGATGGACGCGATCAGTTACGACGAGATGCTGGAGATGGCGAGCATGGGCGCGGGCGTGATGCACTCGCGCTCGATCGAATTCGCCAAGAAATTCGACGTGCCGCTCATGGTGCGGAACGCGAAGTCCGACGCGATCGGCACCTGGATCGTTCCCGAAGCTTCGTGGATGAGTGAAATCCCTGCGTGCGGGGTCGCGCTCGCGGCGGACGAAGCGCGGCTCGTGCTCGAGGGCGTGCCAGACCGCCCGGGCGTGAGTCACCGCGTCTTTGCCGTGCTCGCCGACGCGAACATCGCAGTGGACATGATCGCGCAGAGCGTGGGGGAGGGGGGCAAGGCCACGATCGGGTTCACCGTACTGAACACCGAACTCGATCGCACCAAGAAGATCCTCGCACCCATCGTGGCGGAACTCGGGGCGGCACTGAACGAGACGGGCAAGGTCAGCAAGGTGTCAGTGGTCGGTGCCGGGATGCGCTACATCTCCGGGGTCGCGGAGCGCATGTTCCAGGCGCTCGCGATCGAGGGCGTGAACCTGAAGATGATTACCACCGGCGACATCAAGATCAGCGTGCTGGTGGAAGAGGACGGCGCGGCCGAATCGGGGATCATCGAAGCGCCGACGGGCGAGCCGATCAAGAAGGCGCACCTGGAGAGCAAGAAGGCGGTCCGCGGGCGCCGGGCACTGCGCGCGGTTCACGCCGCATTCGCGCTACCGCTGTCACGCAAGGGAGCTGGAGAACCACCCGCGAGCGGCGAATTTAAGCCGCGCCCGAACCCGCTCATGGTCGCGGCATCCAAGGACCGCGAGGCGGCTATTGCGCGGCTCGAGGGGATGGAAGATGTTCTCGTGAGCGGCGTTCATCTGAACACCGAACAGAGCCGCGTTACGGTTCACGACTTGCCGGACAAGCCGGGGAACTGCTCGCGCGTGTTCAACGCGGTCGCGACCGGTGGAATTCTGGTGGACATGATCGTCCAGAACCAGAGCGGCCCTGCGAAGGCAGAACTCTCATTTACCGTGCCCCGCGCCGATCTGACGCGCGCGCTGAAACGCACTCAGGATGTGGTGCGCGAGATCGACCCGGCGTGTCGCGTGGTGGGTGACGGCGACATCGCGGTGCTGTTTGTGCTGGGGGTGGGGATGCGGACGCACACCGGCGTAGCCCGCACGATGTTCGGCGCGCTAGCCGCGAAGGGCATCAACATCAGCATGATTAACACGAGCGAGGTGTGCGTCGGGGTGGTAGTCGAGCGTGCCCGAGGTGAAGAGGCTCTTGCCTGCCTGACGGAAGCGTTCAAGTTAGGGTAAAACGCCAATGCCGGGTTACCACGATGTGTACGTTCTAGCCCGGGAGCGATCTGCGGCGGTTGCGAACAGCTAGCTGTAGACCGGAAGTGCCAAATCTCAGCGTACTCCAATCGCCAAATCAAGGCCCACGCGCTTTGATCGGGCACAGGACTCGGACGTCGATTACATCACGTTCGAGTCCCTGCTGGAAATCAACGGGTTTGGCAACCCGCACGGATTACTTCTTCTCGCTCAGTGCGTCGAGCAGTGCCTGAACGCCGGCCTTTGCCACTTCCGCATCCTGTTCACCGGACCCACCGCCGACCCCGATCGCACCAATTACTTGACCGTCCACGATGATGGGTATCCCGCCCTTCAAGGTTGTGATCTTTCCGCCACTTGCAGCTGCAGCGTTTTGAATGCTCAAACTCAGGAGCGCGTCCGGTTCGCCTTTAGCGGGGAGCGCCCCCGTCTCTTGGCGAAAGGTTGCGGCCGAGACTGCTTTAGTCAGTGCAGTAGACCCACTCGCCGGGCGCGCTCCGTCCATTCGGGCGAACGACAGCAGGTGCCCGCCATCATCGACGACGGCGATGTTACTCTTCAGCCCCATCGCTGCGGCTTTCTTCTTCGCACCTTCGACAGCCGTTTCTGCTCCCGCGAGGTTCAACTGAACGCGCGCGTGCGTTACCAGCGGCGGCTTTTTCTCTTGGGCGAAAGCGATCGGGGCAATTGCGGCCAAACCAATCAGAACGAGCACAATGCGGGAGAGGTACACGACGGTTCTCCATGTTGGGTGGTGCGCGAGTTTCGCGACACGAGTGCTGTTTTACTTCCACGGTGTGCTCGGGGCGAAAGCCCGGGCTGCCGCTCCAGATCATTCAACGCTTCCCGCACGAGGTTGTATTGTTGTCAAGAATCAGTCGTTACGATCACCGGCATGGGCCGACTTGAGCCTCTGGCGCACGGATTGAGGGAGGGGACATGCTACTGCACGAAAAGGCGGATCAAGCCCAGGCGCTTTTGGCCGAAACCGGGCTGGACTGTTGGCTGACCTTCGCGCGCGAGACGGAACTGCACCCGGACCCGGGGATCGAGCAGGTTGTTGGGGCGGGAGTGGTGCGGAACTCGGCGTTCCTCTTCGGCGTCGGCGGAGAGCGCGTCGCGATTGTCGCCAACTTCGACACGTCGGCCATTCGTGCGAAAGGCGTTTTCCGGGAGGTGATCGGCTACGACGAAGACATTCGTGGGCCTCTGCTGGCTGCACTTCAGCGCCTCGACCCACGAACCATCGGCCTGAATTACAGCCTCGACGACGTGACCGCCGATGGGTTGACCCACGGGCACTGGCTCCTCCTCGAGCAACTCCTGAGCGGCACGCCGTATCTCGATCGGTTGACCAGCGCTGCCCCGCTGCTGGCACGGTTGCGCGGGCGTAAGTCGTCAACGGAGGTCGACCGGATTCGGCGGGCCGTGGCTGTGACTGAGCGGATCGTCGAACAGATTACCTCGCACATCCAACCGGGGCTGAGCGAGCGGGAACTGGCCGCGTTCGTCCATGCGCGGTTCGCCGAACACGGCGTGTCACCGGCGTGGCCACTTGAGGGGTGTCCGATCGTCAACACCGGTCCGGCGTCGGACCTCGGGCACACGTACCCGTCAGAAACGGTCCGCATCGAAGCGGGGCACTTGGTCCACATCGATTTGGGCGTGCGCATTGAAGGGTACTGCTCGGACATGCAGCGGATGTGGTATGTTCGACGACCGGGTGAGTCGGGACCGCCGGAGGACGTTCGGCGCGCGTTCGAGACGGTAGTGTGGGCTATCGACGCGGGGGCTGAAGCTCTGTGCCCGGGCGTGCGCGGATTCGAGGTAGATGCGGCTGCTCGAAGTGTTGTGGTGACGGCCGGGTACCCGGAGTTCAAGCACGGACTCGGGCACGGGCTGGGACGGGCGGTCCACGATGGCGGTACCTTGTTGGGACCGCGTTGGCCGTGTTACGGGCGTAACGTGGAAGCCGCAGTCGAGGTGGGCAATGTTTTTACCCTGGAATTAGGCATACCGACCGGTTCCGGGATTGTTGGATTGGAGGAAGATGTGTTGGTCACCGCCACGGGGTGCGAGTTCCTCTCGTCCCGACAGCTCGAACTGATACTTGTGTGAAATCGGTTCCGCTTCGTAGCCGGCACCAAGAAAGGCGGATTTGATATGCTTGTTCGCGCGTTGACCGATTAACTGAGGACCGAAATGCTGCCCACTATCCGTTCTGCGGCTCAGGGTCGCACCATTGCTGTTGTTGGTGACATTTACCGATTTCTTGCGACGGGTAGTGAGACGGGTGGCAAATACGCCCTTTGGGAAGCACTCGTTCCGCCGGGTGGTGGTCCACCTCCGCACGTTCACAGCCGGGAGGAAGAAGGATTTTACGTTCTCGAAGGCCAAATCGCTCTGACCGTTGGTGACGAGAAACACGTGGTGATGGCGGGCATGTTCGCCAACGTGTCGCCCGGAACCCCGCATGCGTTCAAAAACGAGTCGGATCGGCCGGCCCGCATGCTCATTTCGGTCGCTCCGGCCGGTCTTGAGGAGATGTTCTTCGAGGTCGGAGCGCCACTCGCAGAGGGGGCAACAACTGTTCCCCCGCCAGCCCCAGACGAGATCGACCGGTTGAAAGCCGCGGCTCCCCGATATGGGATCAAACTTCTGTTACCTGGGAGTTGATGCACTGCTCACGCTGAACCCGTTCCCGCGCCCACGCGGAATGTGTGGCCGTCGGGGTGCCGCAAGTGGAACTCGCGGACGCCCCACGGCTCGTTTGTTGGCGGTTGCGTGACGGTCATGCCGTGCGATACGGCCAACGCATGAGCGGCATCCACGTCGGCCGGGCTGTTGAGAAACCAGGACATCCACACGCCACCCGTATCGTCATCGTCTGCGTGCCGAGGGACTGGTCCACCTCGTGACCCCTGGGCGCCCAAACAGAGGAAGATTTCCACCTTCCCGCTCCCAACCGCCCCGAATGTCGGCGGCGTGCCCCAATCCCACAACTTCTTCCAGCCCAGTTTCTCGAACCACGCAAAACTGGCCGCCATATCGGACACGTTCAAAATCGGAGTTAAGCAAGCGATGTCCATTCGTTCCTCGGATGCGTTTGGGAATGGTGGAAGGGTAAACGCGGTGCAAGTTAGTCGGCAAGGTTGGTAGACGTTTGATGATTTGCGTGTCGATCCTGTGTGTTGGGACGATTCTGCTCGTTCCGGTTGCTCCGTTGCGGGATTGTTGGCTCATTTCGCGTGCCCGCTACTGACCTTTGTCGGACACCACTCGCGTGTAATTCTTTTCGCACGCTTTCAGAGGCGCCCGATCCGGGAGCAGTTCTACCACCACTGTGGTGGTGGAAGCATTTCGCCCAAAGGAGCCAGTTATGCGGACGATCGCGGTGACGGGGGCTGTTGTGGTGCTGGTGGCGCTCGGGGCCGGGGCACGCGGCGACGACAAACCCGCCCAAACCTCGCACGCGGGGCTGGAGCGGCTGAAGAAGCTGGCCGGTACCTGGGTGGAAGCGGACAAGGACGGCAAGCCGACCGACAAGGTCGTGTCGGTCATCAAGGTCACCGCCGGTGGGAGCACGGTTCAAGAGACGCTGTTCCCCGGTGAAGCGATGGAGATGGTGTCCGTGTACCACCGGGACGGGGCCGACCTGGTCATGACGCACTACTGCGCGCTCGGCAACCAACCTCGAATGAAGGCCGACCCGAAGTCGGCTGCCAACCAGATCCGCTGGGTGTTCTCGGGCGGGACGAACCTGGACCCCAAGAAGGACATGCACATGCACGAAGGGACTCTCACCTTCGTCGACGACGACCACATCGAGTTCAGTGGGGTCGCCTGGGTCAACGGTAAGCCGGCCGAGGATCACTGTGCCACAATGAAACTCGTTCGCAAGAAGTAGTGCGAGTTTCGGAGCCGCCCCGCGTGGGCGGCTCTTGTCGTTTCGGAGAACGATGGCCTCTATTTCTTGACCGGCTGACGGAACCCGCGTTCGATTTCGTCCCTGGGATCGGTGGACACCGGCCCATCCCGCCAGAGCCAGCGCATCATCTCGGGCAGAATCGCCCCACCGAACTTTTGCCCGTGGTTGTTCATGCCCCACGAGTAGTTCACATCGTACCCCTTTTTCGTCAGGGCCTTCATCAGGCGCACGTTCTGGTGGAACCAGTCCATTTTCTCGTCGTACTTCCCGCCCCGAAGCCCGCGGTTGTCGTTGCGCCCGTCGCACAAATACACCCGGAGCGGCTTCTTCTCGGCCTCCAGCACTTTGTCCGCGTACACGTGCCCACCACGCAAGTTGACGAAACTGCCGACGTTGCTCAGCACTTTGCGGAATTGGCTCGGGCGCTCCCACGCCACGGTGAACGCCGCGATCGCGCCCGAACTCGACCCACCGATCCCGCGCATCTCCGGGTCTTTCGAGATGTTGTAATCCTTGGCCAGCGCTGGTAGCAGTTCTTCCGTAATCACGCGAGCATACTTATCATCCAGCGAGTTGTACTCGGTCGGCCGGTTGGTGTTCCGGTCGCCCCAATCACGCGGGGTCGGCTCGGGTTGCTCCGGTTTGCGGCCGGGGTTGATGAACACGCCGATCATGACCGGGATCTCCCGGCGGTAGATCAGATTGTCCATCACGTTTTGTGCCCGCATGTCTCCCTTCTCGTCTTTGAACGCCTGACCGTCCTGGAACACCATGAGCGCGGTCGGGATTTTCGGGTCGTACTGCGCGGGTACGTAAACCCAGTACGTGTGCTGGGTACCGGGGTAGACCTCACACGGGAGCGTGAACGGTCCTTTGATTTCCCCCTTCGGAACCCCCTCTTGCGGCAGTGAGTCCGGGCCGAGCCGGTACTGCGAGTCCGGGTTCGGAGCTGGTGCAGGGGCCGGTGGTTGTCCCGTCGCGTGCGCGAGGGTCATGACGGCGGCTCCGGCGAGTCCGAGGCCGATCGCACAAGTCAGCACGGTTCTCATTCGATACCTCCCGACAGGAGAGAAACGGGCAGTTAGAAGTGGTGTAGAAGTTCCGTTCCCTGTGGGTACGAGTGCACCACTCGAATCGCCTCGACCTTACCGTTCCTGGTATTGCCCGAAGAAAGTCGGAATACGCGCGCTACGTTTCGTGTCCGTTCGCATCTCGTGAGGTACACGGCTCCGGATCGCGGGTGTAACGTCGATAGAATGACGATCGCTTCGCAAACCTGCGGTGCACCCGGCACAATCGATTGCCGTGTGGCTGTGGTTCGTTCATCACAACGAGACTCCTCATGCGACACTCTCCCGTCTCGGTCGCTGTGGCACTCCTTCTCACGGGGTACCTCTCCCCGCTGGGGCGCGCTGAAGATCCGCCCAAACCGCCGGTCAAACTGACCGCACAAGAGGATCACAAGCGGCTGATGGAACTTCTCAAAATCAAGGAGATCCGCCGCGGCGCCGATGGGAACCCGAAGTCGGCCAACGCCGCCAATCTCGACGAGTCGAAGGCCAACCCGTACCCCGATCTGCCCGACCCGCTCGTGATGAAGGACGGCACGAAGGTGACCCCAGCGTTATGGGCGAAGCGCCGGGCCGAGATTGCCGAGGACTTCGACCGCGAAGTTTACGGCCGGGTGCCCAAGAACACCCCCAAAGTGAAGTGGGAGGTGACCGCGACCGAGAAGCAGACGGTCGGCGACGTTCCGGTCGTCGCGAAAAAGCTCGTCGGCCACGTCGATAACTCTTCGTACCCGCTCATCACCGTGGACATCCAGCTTACGCTCACCACGCCCGCGGACACGAAGGGACCGGTGCCGGTGATTATGGAGTTCGGGTTCAACTTCGGGGGCAAGGGACCGGCCCCCAAGGCCGGTGCCGCTCCGAGTTGGCAACAACAGGTTCTCGCGAAGGGGTGGGGTTACGCGATCATCACCCCGACGAGCGTTCAGGCCGACAACGGGGCGGGGCTGACGACGGGAATCATCGGGCTGTGCAACAAGGGACAGCCCCGCGCGGTCGACGATTGGGGCGCTCTGCGGGCCTGGGCTTGGGGCGCGAGTCGGGCACTGGACTACTTCGAGACCGATCCAGCCGTGGATGCCAAGCGGGTAGGCATTGAGGGCCTGTCCCGGTACGGGAAAGCGGCGATCGTCACGATGGCTTACGACGAGCGCTTCGCGATCGGGTTCATCGGGTCGTCCGGCGCGGGCGGCGCGAAGCTCCACCGCCGCGACTACGGGGAGAAGGTGGAGAACGTTGCCGGGACCGGTGAGTACCATTGGATGGCCGGGAACTACATCAAGTACGCGGGACCGCTCACCGCGAAGGATCTTCCGGTGGATGCTCACGAACTGATCGCGCTGTGTGCTCCGCGTCCGGTGCTCATCAGCGTTGGTTCCCTCCAAGTCGAGGGCGGTTGGATCGACGCACGCGGCATGTTCATGGCCGGGGTCGCGGCCGAGCCGGTGTACAAACTATTGGGCAAGAAAGGGTTGGGGACCGCCGAGTTCCCCGCTCAGGAGACCGCCCTTATCGACGGCGAAATCGCGTTCCGCCAGCACGCGGGCGGGCACACCACCGGTCCGAACTGGCCGACGTTCCTGAAGTACGCCGAGCGGTACATCAAGGAACCGATTGCGCCCAAGCCTTCAACCAACGAGTGATACCGCAGATGGTCTGCCCGAGGTGAAACGTAGCCTCGGGCTACTCACTCCGTCCCTGTGGGAGAGAATTGTCAGTTGTCTGATCTGCGTTATCCGCGGTTCTTCATTTTACTTTTGGGCTTGGGACATTTACCCGATTCCGGCACGCCGAAGGTACCTACCGACCTTCGGTCCAATCGCCAGTAACAAATGCTAACGTTTTGGCCCTGCGACGCGATTGAGATCGGATTTTCGATTCTTAAACACTGTTGTCGCAACATGTTGCTGCGCTCTTGCTCAATCAGATGCGCACATTCGCGGCTAACATCGGTTAATAACCCTCGAAAAAACACCCTTCTGCTCTCGAATCCGGCTAACAATCGGATAACACTCCCGCCCAGACGGCTCATGTTTTGTGGGAGCGGGGCTTGCCCGTGGTTCCGATACACCCAATTATACGCTAGTGAACAAAAGGAAAGATGGCCGGGCCATCAGAGTATGTTGTTTTGTCGAATTCGCAGATTGGGTTTCGGTTTTGTGGCGTTGCGTTGGCGCTTGGTAAAATTATCAAACATTGCGATATCGTTAATTCTGTCACGTCATTCGATGCGGACCGGAACCCGCACGCGGTACGGCTATTTGTCCCTTGCTCGTTGCCGCTCCGGATGATTAGTTGAATAATGAACCGTCGTGCTACCGTGCTTTCAGCCCGTTTTTGGAGGATCGCAGTTGGGAACGGTCTCATCGCCCGCGTGACCGCGTCCCGCTTCGTTCCTTCGCGCCGCTTTTGCTGGTCGAACCGCTCCGGAGGGTGGGCCGATAGCGGTCCCTCCGCTAACGAGTTTCATGCCACACACACGTACTTCTGCCGGTTCCGCGTGCCTTCAGTCGGCAGCGGAGGTCGTTCTCGACGCGCTGAGCGAGGGGCTCCTGACCGTTGGTCCCGGGGGCGTTGTTCGGTTCGCGAACCGGCGCGCGGGGGAACAGTTCGGGTGCGCGCCCGGTGAACTCGTCGGGGCTCATATTGACGCGCTCGTGCCGGGGGTCGCGCCGGTTCGTTCCGATCGGCCCCGGGCGGACTCGGGCACCCCCGCTCCGGGGCGCGCGCCGGTCCTCCGGTTCAACACGCGCGCCCGGCGCCGGGACGGCGCCGAATTCTCGGTAGCGGTCGCGCTCACTCCGCTACCCGACGGTACCGTTCTGGTGGCGGTTCACGACGCGGCGCCCGGGCACGGGCCGCTGTCCGACCCGGAACCCGGGGCCGACCGTGGGCTTATTGATTCGCTGGACGTGCCGGTCGTGGTGCTCGACCGGTCCGGGACCGTGACCGCGATCAACCGGGCCTGGGAGCGCGTGTTCCGGCCTTACGAACCCGGTGCGGACCGGGGGGTGGGGAGCGACTACCTGGACGTCTGCAGTCGAATAACCGGCCCCTACTCGGAAGGGGCCGCGGCCGTCGAGCGCGGGGTGTGTGCCGTGCTGAACGGAGCGCTGGGCCGGTTCACCGCGGAGTGCCCGTTCCGGGTCGACGGCGAAATCCGGTGGTACCAGATTCGGGTCGCGGCCCTGACCGGGCGCGCGCCCGGGGCCACCGTCGCGCACTGGGACGTAACCGATTCGCGGCGCGCGGAACACGCACTGCGGGAGAGCGAGCAGCGGTTTCGCGCCGTGGTGGAATCCCAGACGGAGCAGGTGTGCCGGTTCCGGCCCGACGGGACGCTCACCTTTGTCAACGGGGCGTGCTGTCGGTACTTCGGGCGGCGCGCGGACGAACTGATCGGGCAAATGTTTTGGGGGCTCGTCCCGGAGTCGGACCGGGAACTGGTTCGGCGGACCCTGGCTTCCATCGCACCCGAGTGCCCCGCGGCGACCGTCGAGCACCGGGTTCTGGCGCCCGACGGTTCCGTTCGCTGGCAGCAGTGGACGAACCGCGGCCTGTTCAGCGCCGGGAACCAGTTGATCGAGTTCCAGTCGGTCGGGCGCGACGTGACCGATCGCAAGCGCTCCGAAGAGCAGCTCCGGCAGAGCGAGGAGCGGTTCCGAGACCTGTTCCACAACGCCCCGCTCGCGAGCGTCTGTTGGCGCGCGGACGGGGACGATTTCGTTCTGGCCGATTTTAACGACGCGGCCAAGGCCCTGTACACCGAAGGACTCACCCGGCTGCTCGGGTGGAAGCTGTCCGAGGTCCACGCGGCGCGCCCGGAGCACCGCGCGAACGTGGACCGGTGTTACCGGGACCGGGTTCCGTTTACGGCGGAGTTCCGCTGGGCCGGGATGCCCTGGTCCGGACCGACCGGCGGGCTAACGGACGTGCTGGTCGCGTACTCGTTCGTCCCGCCGAACCTGGTCACGTCCACCCTGCAGATCGTTACCGAGCGCAAGCAGCAAGAGCGCGCCCTGCGCGAGAGCGAGGAGCGCCACCGGCGCGTGCTCTCCGCGCTGCGCGAAGGGGTCGTGTCCCTGGACCCGGACGGGCGCGTGCAGACGTGCAACGAGAGCGCGGCGCGGATCTTCGGGGAGCGCCTCGACGGGCTGATCGGCGCGCCCCTGACGGAGCGGACCGGGCTCGCGCTACGGGAGGACGGGCGCCCGTTACCACCGGCCCTGTTCCCGTGGGAGGTCGTGCGCCGGTCCGAGGCGCTGAGCGCCGGCGGAACCTTTTTGGCGTCCCCGGCGCGCGGCCCGTTCGTCCGGCTCATGATTAGCGCCCACGCGCTCCCCGCGCCCCCGGGCGCGGCGCGCCCGGTGGTGGTGTCGTTCACCGACATTACGGCCCGCTGGCACGCGGAGGAGCAACTGCGCCAGCACAAGGCCGAACTCGCGCACGTCACCCGGTGCTGCCTCGTGGGGGAAATGGCCGCGGTCCTCGCGCACGAACTGAACCAGCCGCTCACCGCGGTCATCAACTACTGCCGCGGCTCCGCGCTCCGGCTCCGCGCCGGGACCGGGGGCGCGGCCGAGATCGTGGAGGGGTTGGACCTGGCGGTCGCGCAGGCGGAGCGCGCCGCGGGGATCATCCATCGGATGCGCGAGTTCATGCGCAAGCGGGAGCCGCAGCGCGCCGCGGCCCCGATCAACGACGTCGTGGGCGACGCGCTCGCCCTGGTCGGCCCGGAGTTGCGGCACCACGGGATCCGCGTGGTCCCGCGCCTGGGCGTCCAGCTCCCGCTCGTTCAGGCGGACCGCATTCAGATCGAACAGGTGCTTCTGAACCTGATCCGGAACGCGGCCGATGCGCTCACGAGTTTGCCGGTGATCGAGCGCCGGATCGTGATCGAAACGGCTTTCACGGGTCCGAGCGTGTGTGTCCGGGTGATCGATTCCGGTCCCGGCTTCGACGCCGAGGGGCTGCGCCGGGTGTTCGAGCCGTTCTATACCACCAAGAAACAGGGGATGGGGCTCGGGCTGACGATCAGCCGCGGCATCATCGAGGCGCACGGGGGCCGGCTCGTGCTCGCACCCGCACGCCCGCGCGGCGCGGAGTTCACGTTCACGCTGCCAATTCTCCTCGACCCGCCCGTCCCGGCCGAAGGCGCCGGGTGACACCGACCGGGGCGGAAAGTTCCGCCGATCCGCGCCGAATTTCTTGCGGCGGGCGGGGGCGGGCGTGGTACAACTACGCTCACCTCTCACATTCGACCCCCGGATCTCGCGCCACAATGAACACCAGACGCCTCCGTTTCGCGCTGTTTAGCGCGCCGCTCGGCGCACTGCTCGCCGCGCTCTTCGTTCCCGTCAGTGCCCAGAACTCGTCCGACCTGCGCCCGACGGCCTACGCGATCCGCGACGCTCGGGTTGTCGCCGAGGCCGGGACGGTGCTCCCAAAAGCTACGATCGTCGTTCGCGACGGGCTGATCGCCGCCGTCGGGCCGGACGTGACGGTTCCGCCCGATGCCCTCGTGACCGAGGGTAAGGGGCTGACCGTCTACCCCGGGTTCGTCGACGCGGGGAGCGCCCGCGGGTTCGATGCCACGCTGCGCCGGTCCCTGGGCGGCCCGCCCGCGGCCGAGGATATGGCCGCCGATCCGCTCGTCGCCACGAAACCTGACAACCGCAAGGGCGTCACTCCCGAGTTCGCGACCCAGACGGCGCTCAAGCTCGATGAAGAGGCCGTCGCCCCGTGGCGCCGGGTCGGTTTCACGGCCCACCTGGTCACCCCCGACGGCGGGTACTTCTCCGGGACGAGCACCTTGGTGAGCCTCAGCGGGTCCGTTCCGCGCGACGCTATCCTTCGGGCGCCGGTCGCACTCCACGCGCGATTCGGGCGCGTGGTTGGAGGGGAGTACCCGGTCGCGCTCATGGGCGTCATCGCGCACGGGCGGCAAGCGATGCTCGACGCCGGGTGGCTGAAGCGCCAGTGGGCCGCTTACGAGGCGCGCGGGAAGACGGGCAAGCGCCCGGCCGCGGATCCGTGCCTCGAAGCGCTCTGGCCGGCCCTTGATGGCAAACTGCCGGTCGCGCTCGAGGCGGACTCGGCCGACGAGATCCATCGCGCGCTCGATTTCGCCGCGGAGTTCAAACTGAAGCCGATGATCGTCGGCGGGCGCAGCGCCTGGAAGGTGGTCGATCGGCTCGCCAAAGAGAAAGTCCCCGTTGTTCTGCGGCTCGATTTCGCCACCGCTCCCGAGCGCGAGGCCGATCTGCCGGTGCGCGTGCGCGAGGACCGTGAGCGCGTCCGCAAGGAAGAAGTGGCTTGTGCCTCGGTCCTGCACAAGGCCGGGGTTCCGTTCGCGTTCACGACGCAGGGGCTGGCCGTCAACCGGTTCCGGGAGAACGTGCGCAAGGTGATCGCCGCCGGGTTGCCCGCGGACGTGGCGCTCGCCGCGCTGACCAGCACGGCCGCGGACATCCTCGGAGTCGCTCCGCAAGTGGGCCGCATCTCGAAGGGGCGCTCGGCCCACCTCGTCGTGTGCGACGGGGACTTTGACGCGAGTGCCACGAAGTACAAGTTCGCGTTCGCCGACGGCGTGCGCTTCGACCTGGAAGCCGCAACTCCGCCCGCAGGGGGCGGAGGGAGCGAGCCGATCGTTCCGAAGAAGGGCGGGCGCCCGCGCCCGATGACCGATCCTGACACGACCCCGGCCCCCAAGACCCCCCCACCGCTCCGTCCCCGACGCCAAAAGGCCCGACTGGAGGGGGCGGCGGACCGACCCCGGATCGGAACACGCCCACGTTCGTGGTCGATGCTCTCCGCGCGATCGTGCTGACACTCGGTTCCGATCGCGCGACCACCGAAATCGAGGCGGACCGCAAACCTACGTTCAAGACCAATGGCGACGTACTCGTTCGCGGCGCGACCGTGATTACGGGCACCGGTAAGACGCTGCCGCGAACCGACATCCTCGTTCGCGGTGGGAAGATCCGCGCCATCGGGACCGACTTGGCCGCGGAGAAGGGCGTTCCGGTGCTCGACGCCGAGGGCATGTTCGTGATGGCCGGGATCATCGACACGCACTCGCACTTCGCCATTAGCGGCGGGGTGAACGAGGGGTCGCTCTCGGTCGTGCCCGAGGTCCGCGTGCGCGACGTGATCGATTCCGAAGACGTTCAGATCTACCGCGCCCTGGGCGGCGGCGTGACGATGGCCCGGCTGCTGCACGGGAGTGCCAACGTGATCGGCGGGCAGGACGCTGTCATCAAGATGAAGTACGGTCGGTCCGCACGCGAGATGCTCGTGGCGGATGCGCCGCGCGGGGTGAAGTTCGCCCTCGGCGAGAACGTCAAGCGCACCGACGGGCGGTTCCCGAACAGTCGGCTCGGCGTGGAAGCGGTCCTCGTCCGGGCGTTCACGGAAGCCCAGACCTATCGCAAGAAGTGGGCCGATTACGAAGCGAGTAAAGGTGGCAGCGACCCGCTCCCGGAACCGCGGCGCGACCTGCGGCTCGAAGCCCTCGTGGACGTGCTCGCGGGCGACCTGCGCGTCCACTCGCACTGCTACCGTTCCGACGAGATCCTGATGCTGCTCCGGGTCGCGGAGCGCTTCGGCGTGAAGGTGCGGTCGCTCCAGCACGTGCTGGAGGGCTACAAGGTCGCTCCCGAGATCGCCGCACACGGCGCGAGCGTGAGCCTGTTCAGCGACTGGTGGGCGTACAAGATCGAGGCGTTCGACGCGATTCCCTACGGGGCCAAGTTGCTCCAGGACGCGGGCGCGACCGTGTGCCTGAAGTCCGACGACAACGAACTGATGCGGCACCTGAACCAAGAGGCCGCGAAGCTCGTGAAGTACTGCGGGTTCACGCCCGAAGAAGCGATCCACGCGATCACCCTGAACCCGGCAAAGCAACTCGGGCTGGACGGGCGCCTCGGCACAATCGAAGTCGGCAAGGACGCGGACCTCGCGATCTTCACCGGGCACCCGCTCAACTCGTATGCCCGGTGCGAGATGACACTGGTCGAGGGCGAAGTGTACTTCCAGCGCTCGGAGAAGTTCGCTCCGTCCGACTCTGCGAAAGCGGCGCCGGCCAAGCCGGTTGCGAAGTTCCCCGCGATTCCCGAATTGCCGCGTGGCACTTACGTACTCAGTGGCGGAACGGTTCACCAGCCCGGCAAGCCGGCGTTCGCGGGTACGGTCGTGGTGGACGCCGCGAGCGGGCGGATTGCACAAGTGGTCCGCGCGGGCGAGAAGGTCGACGCACCCGCGGACGCGCGCACGGTCGATTGCACCGGGTTGCACCTGTACCCCGGCATGATCGACGCGGGCACGGTCCTCGGGCTGGTCGAGATCGATTCCGCCCGCGAAACGAACGACTCCCGCGATGGGGGCGACTTCCAGCCCGACCTCCGGGCGAGTGCCGGGATCAACCCGGACTCGGAACTGATTCCTGTGACCCGTGCGAACGGGGTGACCACGGTCGTCACGCGACCGACCGGCTCGCTCCTCCCGGGGCAGGGGGCGCTCATCAACTTGGCGGGCTGGGTGCCGGCCGAGATGGTCGTTCAGGACCGACTGTCGCTGCACATCGAGTACCCCAGTGAGCCGGCGCCGCGGGGGTTCGGCCCGAACGTGGCGTTCGATAGCGGGGACAATTCGGCCGCGCGGTTCCGCCGCACGGAAAAGCTGGACAAGCTGAAGGAACTCTTTGAGACGGCCCGGCGCTACGACGCGGCTCAGAAGGCCGGCGCACCCGTAACCACCAACCCGCGCCTGGAATCGCTGCTCCCCTACGTGCGCGGCGAGAAACCGGTGGTGTTCACCGCGGATCGCAAGGCCGATATTCTCGGTGCCCTCAAACTGGCCGATGAGCTGAAGGTGAAGCCGATCATCAGCGGCGGCACCGAGGCTTGGAAGGTCGCGAGTGAACTCAAGAAGCGCGACGTGCCGGTGATCCTCGGGCCGATCATGAGCCTGCCGCGGGAGATCGGGGACAAGTACGATGCGTCGTATGCTGCCGCTGCGAAGCTGCACGAGGCCGGGGTGAAGTTCTGCATCCGCTCGGCCGGGTCGAACAACACGCGGAACCTCCCCTACGAAGCGGCGATGGCCGTAGCTTACGGCTTGCCGCCGGAAGCGGGACTCAAGGCCATCACCACGGGGCCGGCCGAGATCCTGGGTGTGTCGGACCGGTTCGGCACGGTCGAGGCCGGGAAGCGGGCGAATCTGGTGATCGCCAACGGCGACGTGTTGCAGGCGTCCACGCAGGTGCTGTCGGTGTTCATCGAGGGCCGGCCCTACGAGCCGACCAGCAAGCAAACGCGCCTGTTCGACAAGTACCAGAAGCGGCTGAACGAGCGCCGGACCAGCGAGTCCCCCGGTGCGTCGAACGGCTCACCGTGATCCGATCGGATATTGAATGTCAGAGCGGCGGGGAGCCATGAAAACGGCTCCCCGCCGTCGTTTTTATGGCTCATTTCTGGCAGAGGTCGTCTTCAATTCAAGAGTTCCGCACACTATGGATTTTAACAATTTTGTGCAGAAGTTCATAATTTTGGGCGCCGATTTTGAAGAAGAGGTTCCAAAATCTCCGCTCGGTTTTCGAGTTTGTAGGGCTTCGTTTCTTATTGCGGCTGCGGAAATGCTGGAAAAATGATGGATTGTCGCCAAGTGTGACATGTGAAGAAAAAGTATTTATTCGCTTGACAGAACGAGGGTCTGAGGGGAAATTGTTAAAAATTGAGTGCGATCCGGGCCGCCTCGCCGCCGGAACGGCGAGTTCTGCCATGAAATGACCCGGTCCGGCGCTGGAACGCCGGACCGGGGAAGAGAAGAACGGTTCGCGCTCACCGGGACGGGACTCGCAAGATTCTCACCCGTCCGTCACCTCTCCCGCTGCTCGCTCCTGGTTGTTTATCCCTTCACGTAAGTGACGATCCGCGGCCGAAGGCCTAACGGCCCTCCCGCGCGCTCGTCCGGAGGACACCCGATGTCACGGGTGCGGCACGTCCCAGCGGTTCGGGCCGGTTTCACGCTCATTGAGTTGTTGGTGGTGATCGCGATCATCGCGGTCCTGATCGGACTTTTGCTCCCGGCCGTGCAGAAGGTGCGCGACGCAGCGGCGCGGGCCCAGGGGCAGAACAACCTGAAGCAAATCGGTCTGGCGGCCCAGAGCTACCACGACGCGAACAACAAGTTTCCGCCCGCGTGCGGGTGGACCCCCGCCAAACCCACGGGCTCGCCCGGTGGCGGTACCAACCCCTATGGAACGCCCGGGGGTGTGAACGGACCCGCGTTCTTCCACCTGTTCCCGTACCTCGAACAGGGCAACATCTTCACCGCCAACACCGGCGCGTTCAGCCAGTACAACTACAACACTCAGACTACTACCAACTTCGCTTCCGCGACCTACGCCAACCGGAACGCATCCGGCGGGGGCAGCTACGACTGGAGCGCCCCATCGGTGAAGGTGCTGATCGCACCCAACGACCTGACTGCTTACGACCAGTCCCCGGCCCTGAGCTACATCGCCAATAGCGACGTGTTCGACGGGAAGCGCACGATCTTGGGGATCACCGACGGGAGCAGCAACACCATCGGGATCGCCGAGGGGTACGGGTACTGTTACTCGTGGGGCGAGGGCAGCGGGTCGTGGAACGGTAACGTGTACACGTACACGTACTCCTACGGGTACCGTCTCGGGTACTGGGCGATGAACGCCGAGGACGCCGGGCTCCAGACCTCGAGCTACTCGTACTCCGACGGGGCCAACACGTACAACTACACGTACACGTTCACGGCCGGCGCCCCGGTGTTCGCGCGGGTGGCCGGGAAGACCTTCGAGAACAAGCCTCAGAGCTACTCTTGTGACTCCGCGCTTCCCCAATCCCACTCGTCCGGGGTGATCCAGGTCGGGTTCATGGACGGGAGCGTCCGCGGGGTCCGGGCCGGGGTCAGTACCACAAGTTGGGAAGCGGCACTCACCCCGGCTGCCGGCGACATTTCCAATGACCTGTGAATCCGGGAGACACTGCCATGCGGACGTGTCTCGCCTCGGGGCTCGTGGCGCTGGTTCTCGGCGCCGCGCTCCTCGGGGGGTGCGGTACGGACCCGGCGTCCGAGGTCCAATCGGCACCAACCGACGATGATTCGTTACCCTTCGGCGCCCAAACGAACCGGGAAAGGCCGACCGCCGTTTCCGGACAAGTGGCCCCACTCGCTGGGTTGCCTAGTGCCCGGAACGGTCCCCGGATCGTGTCCGACGGACCGGGCTTTGCTATTGCCCGGGGCGGGGAATCGACCGTTTCGGGCAGAGCGACGCTGAACGGTGAACCCCTCGTCGCGGGCCGGGTGCTGCTGTTTACGTCGAACGGACTGCTCCTGTCGCCCGGTGTCGTCGACGGAACCGGGAGCTACACGGTGACCGGCGCCACGGACGGGCCGGCCTCGGTCCTCGTCCTGTTGGACCCAAACGGGCGCGTGGTGCTTCCGTTCGCTCAAAAAGGAGCGGGGGAGGGCGGTCTACCCCGACGGGGCATGGTGGCCCCGCGTTTGCCGGGGCCGTTTCTGGAACAGTTGCGGTTCACTATCCCGGCCCGGGAGCAAGCCCGGTATCGGGGCGCTCACATCAAATACGGCCAGGGCGGGCCGGTTAATCCCCTCAAGCTGACCGTGGCTGGGAACACGACCTTCGATTTGGTCCTCACGAACTGAGCGCGTTTTTGTTTATCACGGCCGCACGTGCGGTCCCATTCGGGAGACGTTCATGAGTCGGATATTGATTCGTACCCGTGCCGGTTTCACGCTGATCGAGCTGCTCGTGGTGATCGCGATCATTGCGATCCTGATCGGGCTGTTGTTGCCCGCGGTCCAGAAGGTGCGCGAGGCCGCGGCCCGCACGCAGGGGCAGAACAACCTCAAACAACTGGCTCTGGCGGCACACAACTACGAGAGCGCTACCAAGAAGATGCCCGACGCCTACGGGGACTACGTCTACATCGGTAAGGACGCATCCCAGACGTACTACTACCCCTACGGGATCGGGTACGTGGGGAACGTGTTTTACGGCCTTTTGCCCTATGTCGAGCAGGACGCGCACTTCAAGTCTGGGGCCACGACCCTGAGTGGGAACGTGTACCAGCAGGGGAAATACACGCAGGGGGCGTTCACGGCCAATTTGTCTTGGAAGGCGCCCGGGGGTAAGGTGAAGACGTACATCGCCCCGAATGATCCGACCATCGATACGGACCCCAAGAACAACAGCCCCGTTAGCTACCTCCCGAACGGTTCGGCCCTGTACTCCTCGAAGACCCTGGCGAAGTTCAACAACGGAACCTCGAACGTGGTGATGTTCGCCGAGGGGTACTCGAGTTGCCAGACCAAGATCTCGTACTACTGGTCCCCGGGCACGACGTACAACTACATCCGCCAGCAGGCGTGGAACTTCGGGTACTACTACCAGAAGGGCGAGCCGTACTCGCCCGACCCGTACTACATGATTACCCTTTGGATCAGCGCCTACACCTACGACTACTCGACCGACCAGTACTGGACGAAGCCCCCGATCGGCCCGTTCCAGAGTCGGCCCACCGCGGCCGATTGCCGGTACGACCTGGCCCAGAGCTTCAGTCTCGGCGGCCTCCAGGTCGTAATGAGCGACGGGAGCGTGCGCACGGTCCGCCAGTCGGTCGGCCAGTATGCGTGGTACGGGGCCGTTTACGACTGGGATTACGGTGGGGGAACGAACCTCGATTAAGAAACGCACTCGGTGCTGAAAGCCAGGGGTGCGCTCCAGATGTGACGCCCGCTGGCGCCCAGTCGGGTTGAGCCCCGGACCTTCGAGAGCGCTTCCGGGGCCAGAACCACGTTAAAAGCCGAGCCCCGGCACAGAAGGTATCTGTGCCGGGGCTCGGCTTTTAACGTGGCTTTATTTCAACGAACCGGACGCGGGTGCGGAGCGGGGGCCAGCGCGGGTAAGTGTACCAGCCCGTAGCCCGTTTCGCAGTCGTGACCGGTCGGGCCGAGGTCGCGTGCCCAGTTCGTCAGGTACCCGCGCACGTTCGACGCGGTCCATTCCGGGTTACGCGACAGGCACAGCACCGCGGACGCCGCACCCTGCGGGGTCGCGCACGAGGTGCCGCTGAACGGCTGGGACCGCGTGTAGCTGCCAAACGGGATCGGCGCCACCACGTCCGGCTTCGGGCGCGGCGAGTTCGGGCCGCACGCACTGAAGGACGCCCGTTTCAGGTCGAGGCTCACGGCCCCTACGGTAATTACTTCCGGCCCGTCGCCCGGGAACGGGATGCTCCCGGCGAGCCGCGTTTCGCTGAGGTACGAAGCGAGTGAGTTCAGGTGGAACTTACCGGGTTTCCCCTTCTCCTGGTGAACGCGGACCGCGAACGACTTCCCGGATTGTGGGATGAACCGCGCCACCGACGCGGGCGGATCGGCCTGTTCGCGGTAGGTCACGCCCGCGGCCGGTTTGCCCGTTTCGGTGTCAATGACTTCCAGGCGGTACCGGGCGCTCGGGTCCGACCAGCACAGGTCGAGCGCGACGCGGTCGTCGTACCACGGCGAGATCGCGTTCAGTGTTACCCCCGCGGTCCATTCGTGGAACCCGTCCGCGTTCGGTGCAAACGTCCCGGACCAGTGCCGACGGGCGGTGTTCCCCGCGCACGAGAAAAACAGCGGGTCGCCCGGCTTGGTGCCGTCACCGAGCAGTTCGCTCAGCCGCTTGTGGATCGGCCCGTTCCCCTCGCCGTCGCTCCAACTCGGCATCACCACCGAACATGTGATGACCCGCGCGCCCTGTTCGCGTGCCCATTTCACCGAGTCGAGGAACGTCTCCGGTTCCTCGGTGTTCCAGTTGGCCAGAAGGATTTCTGCGTCGGGGGCGATCGCATGGACCACCTCCGCGACGAGAATCCCGTGCTGGCTGTCTTTGAATTCCAGGTTCCGGTCCTTGCGCCCGGAGTGGACCGTGACTTTCGCCGGGAGCGATTTGCCGAGTTGTTCGCGGTACCCGCGGAACCCGGTGTCGAGAACCAGGATCTTCACGTTCTGACCGCGGTACCCGGCGTCGACCCAGTCGGGTGCTCCCAGCGTAGCCAGGTGCGCGGCGCGCGTGGCCGGCATCCGCTCATCGCGGTTCTTGGCCCAGTTCGGAATTGAAAGATCGGCGGCCAGCGCGGGCGCAGAAACAAACGATAGCGCGATCGCGATCAGCGTAATGCGCATGATTAGAAGAAGTGGTGAGGTTTAGCGGGCAGGGTGTTGGGGCGGGTAATTAGATCATATCATGAGAAAGAAGGATTCGATAGTGACGGCATTAAAATTGCCGTTTGTTCGCTGCGGGTCGGGTGAATTACTCCCAGGACGGAGGATCAATGTTACGGACCCGACTTACCGCGTTTGCTGCCCTTGCTCTTATTCTCGCATCGGCGACCGTATTTTTTACCCGTCGGGCGACCGGCGGGGTGGACGCCGGGCCGCCGGGAACATCGGCTTGGGAAATCAGCGTGACGGTTCGAGGCGAGTTCCCGGCCAAGAACGCGAAAGACCCAAAAGCGAAGACAAATCCGCGCGTCACATTGTTCGTTCCGCCCGATTTCCGCCGACAGCACGTTTCTGATGAGTCGTGGAAGAGTAACGAACTGACCCGCCCGGAGGGGCGAGCCGGGGCGAAGGGGCCGCGCGAAAAAGCGATTTGGAAAGCCCGCCCCGAGGTCAGTACCGACAAGGGCTACCGGCTCACGTACTCGTTTCATGTCGTCCTCGGTGCCCACAATCCGTCTCTGGCGATGGGTGGACGGGCGAAGCAACTCGACGCCGAACCAAAAGATTCGGACCGCACCCGCAGGAGCACCTCTCGAATTCAGAGTGACCGAGGCGAGATCCAAGAATTGGCCAAGGATCTGGGCGCGGGGGAGAAGCTCGACCAGTTTCGTGCGTTTCACGATTATGTTAATGCACTCGCGTATCAAGACGGAGCCGGGCAAACGGCGTTAGATTGCTTACGCAGTGTTGGTGGCGACGACATCGGCAAGAGCCGGTTGCTGGCCGCGCTGTGCCGGGCGAAGGGAATTCACGCTCGCGTTGTTGCCGGGATGATACTCACCCCTAACGCTCCACCGAAGTTGCACCGGTGGGTGGAGGCGTGGGTGCCTGGGAAAGAGCGCCCGGAACCGCACTGGGTACCGGCCGACCCGACTTTCAACCACTTCGGCAACCGCCGGTGGCCGACCAATTACCTCGTCGTGCGGATCGGCGACGGGCCGATCGTGAGCGGACCCGGTTCGCCGCGCGTGAGCCTTTTCGCCCGCGCGTTGGCAGACCACCCGGCTGACGAAACGCGGATACAAGCCTTCTGGCGGGCCGTTTCGCTCGCCTCGCTCCCGCCGGCGGAGCAGCACCTCGCGCGGTTCATCGTTCTTCTGCCGGTCGCTACTGTGGTGGTGAGTTTCATCCGGGTCGTGATCGGGTACCACACGTTCGGTGTGTTCAGCCCCGCACTTCTGGGGTTGATCTTTCGCGACTTGCGGAGCCTCGCGTGGGGCTTGGGGATTTTTGCCGCCACCGTCCTCATCGGTTGGGTGTTTCGCAAGATCCTCGATCAGTTCCACCTGCTCCTCATTCCGCGTGCCGCGGTACTGCTCACGATGATCGTGGCGTTTCTATTAGTGATACTCGGAGTGAGCGCCCGGTACGGGGTGCAGGTGAGTGGGTACCTGTCGCTGTTCCCGCTCGTCATCCTCACGCACATGGTGGAACGGGTCTGGACGGTTGAGGCCGAAGACGGGTCGTGGTCGTCGTTCAAAACACTCATCGGCACTCTGGGCGTGGCCGCAGTGGTCGCGCTCGCACTCAGCCCGGACGCGGTCGGGCGGACGGTGTTCCGCTTCCCGGAAATGCTCGGACTGGTGACCGCCGCGCTGCTCCTGCTCGGCCGTTACACGGGATACCGACTGACCGAGTTGTACCGGTTCCAGGACGTGATCGAGCCGGCGAAGGTCGAGAGCGGCGCGGCGAAACAGATGGATAGCGCCAAGCTGCTGCAATCCGAACCGCAGTCGGTCGCAGACGACAAGAAGCCGGACCCGAAAGGTTGATCCGCAATCCACGCAATCACAGGAGACTTCTCATGTCGTGGTGGTCGCGGTGGAAGGGGTTGCGGGCGGCCGGGGTGTTGGGGATGAACGCCCGGAACGCCGGCGTGATTCTCGATTACAACCCCCGCAAGCGGTTCCCGTATGTGGACAGCAAGCGGAAGATGGACGAGCTCTGTCGCAAGATCGGGGTTCCCACCCCCGACTTGTACGCGGTGCTCGTGAGCCACTCCGCGCTCCGTCACTTACCGCGCATTCTGGACAAGCACCCCGAATTCGTTGTGAAGCCGAACCGCGGGGCCGGCGGGCGCGGCGTGCTCGTGATTACCGGGCGCAAGGGACCGGATTACGTGCGTCACAACGGAACAGTGCTGCAAGCGGAAGACCTGCGCCAGCACGTGTCCGGGGTCGTATCGGGGCTGTTCTCTCTGGGCGGAAACGAGGACGAGGCGCTGATTCAACAGCGCGTCGTTCCCGACCCGGTACTGGAGAAGATCAGCTACCAGGGTACCGCGGACATTCGGGTAATTGTCTACCGCGGTGAACCGGTCATGGCGATGCTCCGGCTCCCCACAAAGGCGTCCGGCGGGCGGGCCAACTTACACCAGGGTGCGATCGGGGCCGGCGTGGACATCGCCACCGGGGTGACGCACCACGCGGTTCTCAAAGACCGCAAGGCGGAGATCCACCCCGACACCAAAGAGAGCGTGATTGGGTTCCAGGTGCCGTACTGGTCCGACATTCTGGAAATGTCGCGCCGTGTAAGCCGTGCGGTCGAGATGGGCTACATCGGGGTGGATATTGTGCTCGATCGCGCCCGGGGGCCACTGCTACTCGAAGCGAACGCTCGGCCGGGCTTGGCGATTCAAATTTCCAACGCGCGCGGAATTGCTCCCGAATTGGAGCGCGTGGACCGGCAACTCAGTCAGAAGTGACCCGCTGCGATCAACCGGAGGAGTTGTGATGCGCCGACTTTCGGCCCGCGCCTTAGTGATCGGGTTCGCGGCCCTTGGCACGCTCGCGCAACCGGTGGCGGTCGGTCGCGCTGTCGCGGCCGAGTCTTCGCGCGACGTCATTCTTGTGGGAACGGTGCCGGACCCGGATCTCGTTGCCCTTGGGGTGATGACCGCCGCAGCGCAGCCCGATGCCGACTTCCTACTCGATTCCGTGCGCCCGGAATCCATCATCAAACCATATTTCGACCGACTTCGACCGACCGCGGTCACGCCTGTCGGCGCGTTCCCGGATGGCAGCGTTAAACGGTGGGGCGCGGCCGATTCGGTGGTCAAACCGACGGTAGCCGACCCGGTCGCGTTCGCGTGGGCGCTGTACCCGAAGGCCGAACGCGCGATTGTCGCGCCACGAAGCCCCGTGCCCGATCTGCTCCAGGCGGCATGTCTTGCAGGAGCAGCGCGCGTTCCTCTCTTCGTGCTGCGAGAAGGCGACGACCCATTAAAGGGACTCAAAGAGTTACTTGCGGCCCGCGGGGTGAAAGAGGTCACTGCGGTTGGTGCGGCCCGCGATGCGTGCAAGAAGCTGGAGGGCGTGCGCGTCACCGAACTCGCAGACGCCGTGGCCACGGCTGCGGCGCACCGCAAGGAGCTGCTGCGTACCGGGAAGATTGACACGCTGGTGCTCGCGAACTCGGCGGATGCGAAGAAACATGCGGCGCTCGCCCCGTGGGTCGCAGTGAAGCGGCGGGCGGCACTCTTGCTGACCGGGGCCGAAGGCAAAGATGCAGGCACGGTTGTGAACGCAGCTCTCAAAGAGAAGGACACGGCCCGCGCGGACGTGCTTATCGTGGTCGCGGACACGAACGCGATCCCGCTCGTGAAGCGCGCGAACCCAGCGGCGGGGAAAGACGAGCAGATCGACGTGGAGCAGTGGATTCCGGAAACGGACGACCTCATCACGCTCTCGGCCGGGCGCCTGTTCCACGCGGACCGGGCGATTGTGCCACTCCTGCTCGCGCGGTCACGGTTACTGGAGAAGGCATCGGGACCGCCGAAGATTCTGATCGCGAGCAACCCCGGCGACGGGCTACCGCTACTGGAAACGTTCTCGCGCAACACTGGGCGCGAACTCCAGAACGCGGGTTGGAAAGTGACGGGCCGGTACGGTAAGATCGAACTGACCGCGAAGGAGTTGCGCGAAGCGCTCCCCGAACAGGATGCGTTTTTGTGGGAGGGGCACTACCGCACGCTGATCGACCAGTTCGAGATGCCGAAGTGGACCGAACCGCTCCGCCCGTCGCTCATCTTCCTACAGAGCTGCTTGGCACTGAATCCGGACGAGTCCGCGCTGCTCTTTGATCGCGGGGCCGCGGCCGTGGTCGGTACGCCGAACCGCACGTACTCCGGGTCCGGCGGAGCGCTGACACTCGCGTTCTTCGATTCGCTCGCCTACGACGGGCGCAACGCGGGTGCCTCGATGCGGCACGCGAAGAACTTCCTGCTGTGTTACATGGACCTGAAGGCGAAGCGCCTCGGGGACGGGGCCAAGATGAGCGGCGCGAACAAGCGCGCGGCCTGGACGTTCACGATTTGGGGCGACCCGGCGATGAAAACGCCGAAGCCCGTTGCGCCGGCGGACGCGATGCCGGCACTCGCGTGCGAGGTGGTGAAGGACCGCGTCACACTCACGCTGCCGGAAAAGCGCTACCCGCCAACGGAGGTGGCGCCGTACAAGGCCGAGATGTGGCCGGGCGGCCGGCTCGCGGGGCTGTTCACGACCGACGAGGAGTCGCGCCTGCTGGCGCCGCTCGCATTCGCCGAGGTGTCGCTGCCCAACGCCAAGGACGGGTTCACCCCGCGGTTGAGCACGAAGGTTCCGTCGCGGAACTGGGTGTTCCGGTGGGACGCGCGCCGGCGCGTGGGGTACATCCTCGCGGTCCCGCGCGAGAAGGACGAGGGCAAGATCGAGTTCCGCATACACTGGGACGCTGACACACCCCGCTAATCGTTTGGGGTCATGGGACTGTTAGACGCGCCGGGGCCGGGCACTATTCTCAGAAGTTACCGCGCCCGGAACCCCGGATCGTCGCGCGCTCCTCGTTTCAACGGAGGCGGAGTCCCTTGCCAGCCAAGCGATCGAACCTGTTCATTATCTCGTTGCTCGGTGCCCTCAGCGTTATCAGCCCGTTCGCGATCGACATGTACCTGCCGGCGTTCGAGCAGATCGCCACGGAACTCGCGGTAGAACCGACGGTCATTGCGCTCACTCTGTCAAGTTACTTCATCGGGCTGGCGCTGGGGCAAGTGTTCTACGGCCCGCTCCTCGACCGATTCGGGCGCAAACGGCCGTTACTGTTCGGGTTGGGACTATTCGTGCTCGCATCGATCGGGTGCGCGCTGGCGCCCGACGCGAACACGCTCATCGCGCTGCGGTTCGTTCAAGCGATTGGCGGATGCGTCGCACAAGTCGCGTCGATCGCGATGGTGCGCGACTTCTTCCCGGCGAAGGACAGCGCCAGGGTGCTCTCGCGCCTGTTTCTGTTCATCGCGGTCTCGCCGCTTTTGGCACCGAGTATCGGCTGGGTGATGGTCGCGGCGGCGGGCTGGAAGTCCGTGTTTTTGGTGATGGCGGTGATCGTGGGCGTGATCCTGGCGCTGATTCAGTTCCTCTTGCCCGAGGGCCACAAGCCCGACACGAGCATCTCGCTGAAGCCCGGTCCGATCGTGGCCGAGTATCTCACCATCATCCGGCACCCGCGGTTCGCGACGTATGCGTTTGCCGGCGCGCTGTCGTTCGCGGGGCTGTTCACTTACGTGGCCGGTTCGCCCATCATCTTCATCAGCGGCTTCCGCCTGAGTGAGGGCACCTTTAGCATCATCTTCGCGGTTTTGGCAGTGGGGTTCATCGGCGCGAGCCAGTTGAACGTGGTATTGCTCCGGTGGGCGACGAGCGAGACGATCTTCTTTCGCGCGCTGTCCGGTCAGGTCGTAACGGCGCTCGTCTTCGTGGCGGGCGCCGCTGTGGGGTGGTGGGGGCTGGGCGAAACGCTGGCACTGCTGTTCGTGTTCCTCTCGTGCGTGGGGCTGACTAATCCGAACGCATCGGCTCTGGCCCTGTCGCCGTTTACCAAGAACGCCGGGAGCGCGTCCGCTCTGCTCGGGTTCTTCCAGCTCGGGTTCGGCGCACTGATCTCGGTTGGTATTAGCGCCGCGACACCACAAGACAGCTTCCCGATCATCGTCATCTTTGCAGTCACGGCCGTGTGTGGGTTGGCCGTGCTGCTCGTGGGACGACGTGCCGCGGCCGTCGTCGCGCCGGAAACTGTATTGACACCGCCGGAGCCGCAAGAAAGTGACGACGCGGACGTTCCTCTGGAGCGCTCGGAGGAGACCGACGCAGTGTCATCGAGCTAAGCGGTGTAAGTGCCCGGAGGAAACGAAAGAAGCCGCGAACGAATCGCGGCTTCTTCTTCGTGGCAATTTTCTTGTACTACGGCAGCGCCGCTTTGGGCGCGGTGGGCTGATCGACTGTGGGAACAATTCCGGACGAGTTGTACGACGGCGTTGTGGGAACAGCGGGTGCCGGAGGAGCGACCGGCGTGACGGTTCCGTTCAGGCCGTCGATCTCTTCCTTCACCTTGTTGGTTTTCTTGGTGAGCACCTTCATGAAGGCCTGCTCTCGCTTTTCCAGTGCCGCCTTCTGTGCTCGGAGATCTTTCACTGCCGCCAACAGTGACTCAATGGACAACTCTTCTGGGTTAGATTCGACGAGGGGTGTCAGTTGGGCGGGACCACCGAATGCGGGTATCTGTTCGACTGCGGCTGGCTTCGGAAATGCCGGAGGTGTGTTTGGTCTCGTCGCGGGCGGCTGTTGAGCGATGGTCACTCCGACCACGGTCAGTAAGGCGGCACCCGCGGCGATCAGATAACGGCGCTTCATGGTCGGCCTCCGATGGGGGAACGGATTCGACGGGAGGCCATTTAGACAGCATGCGAACTTTACGCAAGGCCGATTCTAGTTGCGGTTATTCAAACGAAGAAAGCCGCGGACGTCCTCCGCGGCTTTATCCTTACCGGGTCACTCGCTTACATCGGGCGCGTTTCTTCCCGCTTTGAACTACTGAGCCGCGTCGCGTCGTCCGAGCTCCTACCCCTCTTCAGGCCCTGTTCGCTTTGAGGGGCAGCGGTCTTCCCAGATTCGTCCTGGTACGGTTCCTCGTAGTTCGGCTCGTCGAGTGGATTTCCGATACTCGTCTGATTGCTAGCGGGTACCGGACCGGTGTTGTTTTTCTTGGCCATGATCTGCTCTCCATCAATGCAGGCGATGGGCAGAATTACTTGGTGCAATCTATGTGCCAACACCGGCCGGTCGCGTCTCGTCACGAGAGGCCGCGACACTTCGCTTACTCCGACTTCCCGACGAGTGCGGCTTCCTTCGTTGGCCCGAAGCCCACGTTTGCCTCGGTCTCGTACCGCACTTCGCTCCCTGTAAATTTCAAGCGCACGGTCGTGATGAACGGGGTTTCGGTGAAGCAGATTTTCGCCGTGAACGTATCGTCCGCGGTCCAGGCGCCGGCCGCCGCGCACGGTTGTTCTGGCAATCGCCCCCAGGCGGTGCGGCCCTTCACCCACGATCCCGCCCCGCACTCGATGCGCCGGTCCGTTCCCCCAACGCGGGCTACCACCGTAACCGCGCCGTCTTTCCCGTTTTCGAGTGTCACGGATTCGAGCTTCCTGTCGTTGCTCGGAAACACGAACTTCTTGCCCGCGACTTTGGGCGCAGATGCTTTACCTTCGGGTGTGCGCAGAGCCAGACCCTTCAGAGTGCTCGCGAGCTTCTTGGCGGCGCCCTCGTCGGCCGCAAGTGCTCCTGATTTCATGGCCGGAAGGAGCTTGTCCCAGACCAGGTTCAGCACCGCTTGCATGTCCTTGACGCCAGAGGTGATGGCGATGACCGCGTCCTGTTCGGGGAGCACGATGCAGTATTGCCCGAACGCCCCGTCGCCGCGATAGGCCCCGTTGCGGCACCGCCAGAACTGGTAACCGTACCCCTGGTCCCAGTCGCTCTTGGGGTTGCTCCCGTTGGACGTTTGCCGGGCGGTCGCGGCCTCGACCCACGCCTCCGGCACCAGTTGCTTGCCGTTCCACTTGCCCTTTTGCAGATAGAGCTGCCCGAATTTGGCGATGTCCTCGGTCCGCACGCTCAGGCCGTACCCACCGGTCGAGATGCCCTGCGGACTCAGTTCCCATGTCGGCTTTGCGATACCCAGCGGATCGAAGAGGCGCGGCTTCAGGTAGTCGAGCACGGTTTGGCCAGTGGCCTGTTGGACCGCGGCTGAGAGCATGTACGTGGCCGACGTGTTATAGAGGAAGTGGGTGCCCGGCTTGAACGGGACCGACTGCGCGAGGAACGTCTTGGCCCACGATTCGCTCGCCTTGCGCGGCGGTTCGGTCTGGTGGCCGGTGGACATACGGAGCAGGTCGCTCAGGCGCATGGCTTTGAGGTTAGTCGAAGGGTCGGCCGGGGCCTCGTTGGGGAAGAACTTCAGCACCGGGTCGTCCGCGCTCAGTTTCCCTTCGGCCGCGGCCAGCCCGACCGCCGTCGAGGTGAAGCTCTTGCTCAGTGAGAACAGCATGTGCGGGGTCTCAGCCGCATACGGCCCCCACCACCCCTCGGCGACGACGTGACCGTGGCGGACGAGCATGAAACTGTGGAGCGCGTCGATGTCCTTGTCGGCCGCTTCGATGAACGCGCGGAGGGCCGGGGACGAAACGCCCTGGGCCTCGGGGCTGCTGCGCGGCAGGTCCGCCCCGGCCGCAGGGAGCGCGGTCAGCGCGAGCAGTGCAACGCCGGCGAGAGTTCTCATAGCGTGGGCCTCAGAAGAGAGGGGAGGGGGCGCCCCGCGTTCCGGTTGACTGAAGGCGGGACGTCATCGGCTTAGCCCCGGGAACGGACCGCGGCTAGTGGCACCACTTCAGCGCGAACCTGCTAGCCGGCGCGGTGTCACGTTGACAACTGGTTTCTTGTTTTAATTGCGGAGGTCGCCGTGCAATCCCACTCGTTCCCGAACCGGAAGCGACCGCGCCGATCGGGGCCAATTCCGGTTACGCATTCGCCCAACTTGCGCGCGCACTCACGACGAGCCAATCCCACGCGAACGCCGGGGTACGTGCCCGCGCCGTGCGCAAAGTGGCGGCGTGGACACAGGTATTTCAGGGGATGCTCTCGGGCGTACTCCGGATCGGCTCGCGCACTCCGGTTCCGCGAACCCCGACGTGGGCGACGCTCGAAGTGGTGACCGGTGGGTTCGCTACGGGTAAGCTTTTGGCCGGCGGCCCGCTCCAACTCCACGAGCATCGCATGCTCGCCCGGTTACCGGATGTGGAACCGGGTACCGAGCGCGCGGCGCTCAACGCCTATTTCCTGAGCGAAGACGGGCTGGCGGAACTTCGGGACATGCTCGCGAACGGATGCTACCGCGTCAACGTCCCGGAAGAGGGCGCGCTGCTCGCAGTAGCGTGGCTCGTTTCGCGCGATCGCGTAGACGATGCGCGCAAAATTCTCGACGCGATCGGGGCTCATTTCACACAACTTCGATTCTACCCCATTCCGGATACGCGCCCGCAAACTACGGGCACTGTCGTTCACCTTCAGAACGTCGGCGCGACCGTTGCACAGTTGGAAGCGGTCGAGCCGAGTGCGCGCACGGAACAGCAGAAAGAGGCCGTACTCGTCTGGCAACCACTCTATGATCGCGTCGTGGCACTGTTCGCGGAAACGGTCGAGGGGCCGCTCCCGACGCTTCACCGCGAACTCGATGGTAAGTATCGCGTGGAGGGCGGTTGGCCCTGTCAGCACTACCCAACCGGCTGGACCGAACGCGCCAAGGAGGTGCTGAACGACTACCGGACGTTGCGTGCCACACACCACCTGTGCAAGTCGCCCGATTCGCCCAAGGACGGGTTCGCTACGCTCCGCACTCACTTGGCACAGTGCGTGAACGATCCGCGCCGATTAACTGGCCGTGATGTTGGTCGTATTCGCACGATCCTGGCCGGGATCGTTTCTCGACGCGGCGCGCCTGGTTCGGAGCGCGAACGGGAGCGGCGCGCCTTTCACGCCCGACAAGTCGCCGCTCCGGGGCGGCACGAACTGGCCCGCGTTCTCGTGAAGCGTCTGGCGGAGTTCCCCGCTTCCGAAGGTCTGCCCACGCTCGACGCGGTGCTTGCTCCTTTCACCGAGAGTGAATCTCAGCAATTTGGTGTGCCCGTAGGAGCGGGCGTGTCGGAACCGCTCGCGCGGAAGGTTCGTCGGGCGCTCGATGCGCCGCTGCCGGTCCTGATGGCGGAAGGCATTATTCCGTCGGCGGAGGCGCTCGCGCGCGTCGTCCCGCAACTCACGTCGCAGATTCGGGCCGCGGGTATCTCCGACCCGGAACTGCGCCGACTGTACGTGGACATTTACACCGCGTTCCGGCGCCGGCGGTCGCTGCTCCTTCTGAACCTTCAGAGCCAGGTGAAGTTGGAAGAATTACCGTGGGTGCGTGCGATCGATCGTTTGCGAACCAACACCGCCGATACTCAGCGCCAGGCGCGATTAGCGCTGGAAGAGTTGATCGCGGCAGCTCTCACCGGGTTCCCACAACAGATCCTGCCCAACAAGCTGTTGCAGGAGGTCCGCGCGCTGGTGGAGAGTGCGGGTCTGAAGGTGCCGATCGTGGACGAGATCGCGGCCGACATCTTCATGGGCACGTTCTCCGAGAAGTTCCTGCAAGCCGCACAGATCGCGGCCGGGGTTCTCGAAGGGACACTGTACGAGCGGTACTACGGTGTGCCGTTCGCCCGCGTGCGCGCACTCGATGACGTAAAGCCGTCGCGTTGGGGCGCGCCCACCTCGCCGGGGTTCGTGGCGCTGTGTACCGAACTGGCCGGGCCGAGTGGTTCGGGGAGTTTTGTTGCGCGGAACGGGACCATTATCGAGCAGGAACAGATCCTGACCACGCACAACCTCGCGCCGCTGTTCCAGGAACTCGAACTGGCGGGCGTGCTGCGTCCGCGTTGCCTGGAGTTGGCGCTCCGGGTGTTCGACGGGATCTGCCGGTGTGCGCGGCAAACGACGGGGCCGTGGAAGTCGCGGCTCCGGGCGGTGAAGAACGCGGCGTATGCGTGGCGGCAGATCGTGTTCTTCCTGACGGTCGCCTCCGAAGGTGCTGTGAACTCTTTCCTGGCACAGGCCCGTTCGCGGCTGGAACGCGAGCCTGAAAACGTGCGGGTGCGCTTGGAACCGGTGCTGATCGGACTGGCCCGAGCCGAACGCGGCGCACCGGTTGAGGCTCCCGCGTCGCCAGAAGAACCGCACGGCGCCCGGCGGCTGCTCGGCTGGAGCACCGGCCCGCACTGGTTCCTCAAGTGATCCCAGGTCCGTTTGATCGCATTTCGTGATTGATCTGTGAGATTGGTCACGGAATGCGATCGCGCGTTTCCCGCCCGCAATCGCCTCAAATACTGGCTCCACTGGAACCTGTGGCTTGGACCGAAATCATTCGGACATTTTTCTCGATTTCCGTTTCGGTTTTTAGGGCGGTCGTTGGCTACTTAAGGAGAGTGAAGAGAACTACACATTCGGAGAGATTATGGCCCGGGACGTTCCCCGCGGACTCGCTCACCACATCCGCGATCTGACCGGATTGTGGCGGTCCGATCCACGCACCGACGGCGAACTGCTTTCTGCGTTCGCGACCGGCGACGAGGGGGCGTTTGCCGCGCTTGTTGTGCGACACGGTAAACCCGTGTGGGCCACGTGTTTGCGCGTTCTCGGTAACGAAGCGGACGCGGAGGATGCGTTCCAGGCTGCGTTTATTGCACTCGCGCGAAAGGCTACTCAGGTTCGGGCCGAATCTGTTGCTGGTTGGCTTCAGAAGGTGTCGCGAGAGGTTGCTCTTAACGCACGAAAGGCTGCCCAGCGTCGCGATGCGGCCCAATCCCGGTTGCACGAGCGTACCGTTCCTCAAGCCGACGAGACGCCCGATGAGGAGCTGCGGGCGGCTGTTGCAGATGAAATGTCGCGCTTGCCCGAGCGCCTCCGGGTGCCTCTCACGCTCTATTACGTCGAAGGAAAAACACAGGCCGAAGTCGGGCGTATTCTCGGAGTCACCGATCGCGCTGCCGCTCACCGCCTGAAGCAAGGCGTGAAACTTCTACGGGATCGGCTTGCCCGGCGCGGCGTGGCGGTCGCGGCCAGCGTACTGGTGGCCGTTCTCGGAAATGTTCCGGTTGCAGTTGCGGTTCCGAAAGGTTTGGTCGCACACACAACCGAAATGGCGCTGGCGATTGCCGCGGGCGCTCCCGCACAAACCACCGCGGCTCAACTCGCTCTCAGCGTGACGCAGACGACCGTCTGGACGCGGTTGAAGCTGTGCAGCTTATTGTTAATTCCGGCGCTGAGCACGATCGTTGGGGCCGTTTTCCTCTCTCAGCATCCGAGTCAGGCGGCGCCAGAATCGCCCGCTTCGCGTCCCGTTGATGCTGCTACCGATGGAGCACGAACCGATCGCTTCGGCGATCCGCTCCCCGCGGGAGCACTCAGTCGGCTCGGCACGCTCCGGTTCCGCATTGGTAACCCGGGCGGCATCTCGAACGTCGCGTTTGGTCCCGGGGGCAAGTTGCTGATTTCGGCTCACGCCACTGATTCGGTGCACTTCTGGGAACCGCAGACCGGGCGCGAGGTGCACAAGATCGACGCGCCCACGTCGTGCTGGAGCGTGAGTGCTTCGCGCGACGGGAAACAGTTGGTCGGGGTCGGAATCAAAGAGGTGTGGGCCTGGGATCTCTCCGGCACGGAACCGAAAGTGCTTTGGAAGGTGCCGTCGAAAAGCCCCGGTCCGAGCACGGTCGAGTTTTCCCCCGACGGTAAATTGGTCGCGTGCGGCGGGGATTCGGGGCGCGAGATCCGTTTGCTCGATGCAACTACGGGTGCGACCGCCCAGACACTCATCGGCCGCGGGTGTCGGTTCGCGTTCACCGCGGACTCGAAGCGGCTCGCGTCGTGGACGTGGTCGCCGGTGGCCGAGGTGAGCGTTTGGGATCTAGCCACCGGCGCCCGGCAGCACACGCTGACCGCTGGTGTAGATAAGGAGATCGTCAGTTCGGTTGCGTTCTCCGCGGACGGGAAAACGCTCGTGACCGCGGGGCAGGATCGGCGCTTGCGCGTGTGGGACGCAGAGAAGGGGACCGAGACGCGCAAGCTCGCGGAAGACGCTGCGCCACACGCCTTCGTCAACTTCGCGCCGGACGGTCGGACGCTGATCGAAGTCGGAAACGGGCAGATTCGCTTTTGGAACCCCGAAACCGGACGCGCTGCCAAACCCACGGTCAAGACGTCAGAAAGTGCGTGGTCCACGGCATACCGATTGTCGCCGGACGGCACCCGCGCTGCGACTGCGTGGCCGTTTGGTGTTGGGCTTTGGGACATCGCGACCGGACGCGAATTGAGTGCGGTAGCCGGGATGCCGGACGGGTTCATACACCCCGTTGTGTTTTCCCGCGACGGCTCGACGCTTGCAACCGCGGCATACAGCGAAGCGGTGGGTTCAACGGTTCACGTTTGGGATACGGCCGATGGGCGACTCCGGCGCCAGTTCACGTTGGCGCAGCGCCAGATGGTATGGGGAATCGATCTGAGTGGCGACGGAACGCTCTCCACTTCAGTCGGAGAACTTGTTGAGCTTCCACCCAAGCCTCCAGAGAAAATCACTCGGTGGGATGCGGTCACAGGAAAGTCGCACGCGGACCTGCGCCTGCCGGCTGAAACGCGCTCGGTGGCGTTCGCACCGGAGGGGAAGTTCGTGGCTGTTGTCGGGCCGACCGGCGTCGCGTTGTTCGATCGCGGAACCGGCCGCGAGGTGAAGAAACTATCGGACCAGTGCAAGGCGGAGAGCATGGCGTTCTCGGCCGACGGAAAAACACTGGCCGCGCTCGAACAGGGCGCGACCCGCGTCACCATCTGGTCGCTGCCGGATGGTCGGGAGCGGCACTGGCCCCCGCCCCGGAACGCGAACCACCAGCAGTTCCGCTCGCCGGTCGCGCTGTCCGCCGACGGGCGGATGCTCGCGGTGGGCGGAGCAGAACCGCAATCCAACATTCGGGTGATCGATCTGGCCACCGGAACGGACCTTTTGCCGCTCGACGGGCGCACGTTCGGGTGGGCGTTCCAGGAATTCGCCTTCGCCCCGGACGGGCGGACCCTGGCTTCGGCCGGCTCCGACGGCGTCGTGAGAGTTTGGGAAATTGTGAGCGCCCGCGAGCGCTACAAGTTCACTGGGCACCGCGCTTCGGTCCTGGGAGTCGCGTTCAGTCTGGACGGTCGGCGCTTAGCTTCGTCGAGCATGGACAGCACGGTACTGGTCTGGGACTTAACAGTGCCGCAACAGCCCGCACCGGTTGCACGCGCGACTGCGGATCAACTTTGGTCCGCACTTTCTGGGACCGATGCGGCCGCGGCGCACCGCGCGATTGCGACCCTGACCGCGGCGCCGGACACGAGCGTGCCGTTCTTGAAAGAGCGCCTGGGGACGGCGCCGGCATCGGCCGAGCAGGTTCAACAGTGGATCGCCGACCTCGGGTCCGACCAGTTCGCGATGCGCGAGGCCGCGACCAAAGAACTCGCCCAACACGCTTCGCGGTTAGAAGGGGAATTGCGAAGCGCCCTGGCCAACACGACGTCCGCAGAAGCACGCGCGCGGTTGAAGAACCTTGTTGCCGGGATCGGACCGAGTTCTCCGGCTAACCGAGCGGCCGTGCGGGGAATCGAAGCCTTGGAACAAATGAAAAACGATTCCGCAGCCAAGAAGTTGCTGCAGGAACTCGCCAAGCTGCCCGCCGACAGTGCCACCGGTCGCGAAGCCCGGTCCGCCTGCCGTCGACTCGCCGACCCGCTGCCGGGCCGGTGATTTCCTGACGTGTTCGTGTATTCGTCTCGCGCCGGCCCTTCTCTCCTGGGCCGGTGCGCTTACCCGCGGTGCGCTTGCCGCCGTGGGCGCTTCATTCCACTCGGGAGGGTTATTCGATGCTCGCGCCCAAGCGCAAAGGGTTCACGCTGATCGAGCTGTTGGTGGTGATTGCGATCATCGCCATTCTCATCGGCCTACTCCTACCGGCCGTTCAGAAGGTGCGGGCCGCGGCCGCGCGCCTCAAGTGTTCCAACAACCTCAAGCAGCTCGGGCTGGCTGCTCACAACCTCCACGACGCAGAGCAGGCGTTCCCTCAAGTGACCAAGGTCGGGAACAGTAAGGGATCGGGTTACCTGACCGCGTTCGTTGGCTTGCTCCCCTACATGGAGCAACAAGCGCTGCACCAGCAGCTCTACGCCAAAGCCGTCGCAAAGGGATCGCCGATGCTGGGCGGGGTCGGGGACGGCGGGGCGAACTCGCTCGATGCGTCCGTGGTTGCTTCCTACGTTTGCCCGTCCGATGTCCTGCCCAACCCGGCGGTCGCACAGATCCCCGGCACCAACACGTACATCGGGCTGACGAGCTACCGCCTCGGGTACACGGGATTGGACCCGAGCGACCCCGAATGGGGCATGGACGGCGTGATCTGTGACCGAGTGGTACGGATCACCGACGTCACGGACGGTACGTCGAACACGATCATGTTCGGTGAGTTCTCCAACCGCGATACGAACTGGGATACGTGGTCGTCGGTCGGCGGGAGCGGCGGAATCCCGTTCACGGTGATGACGTCCGGATGGTGCTATCCGTTCTTCAACCCGCTCGGGTCGGCTTACAACCCGCTCAACGGGAGCCTACCGGCCACGATCCCGAGCGACCCGTTCCAGGCGCAGTACCAGTTCTCGGGTCGGCTCATGACTTACGGGAGCCAGCACACCAGCGGGGCGAACTTCGTTTTTGCCGACGGGTCTGTGCGCTTCATCTCGAACTCGGTGAACGGCACCCCGGCGCTGCTGTCCAAGCTCGGTACGCGGGCACGCGGGGAGGTCATCAATGGCGATTTCTAGTCCGCCTCCGCGGGGGGCGGTGGGCGTTGCCGTGCTTTTCGTTATTGGCGCGCTCGGCGGGTGCTCTGGTACCGACGTCCCGCTCGCGCCGGTCGAGGGGACGGTTACTCGGGGCGGCCGACCGGTGGCGCACGCACAGGTCATCTTCATGGCCGACGGCGACAGCAAGGGACCGCGTGCGACGGGAATCACGGACGAGTCCGGGCACTTCCGGCTCACGCTGGACGACGGCAAGGACGGGGCGCCGGTGGGGCACCACCGGGTCTGCGTGGTCGATACAACCGCCGCGGCCGAGCGGTTCGGGGTGGCGGCGAAGCGCCTCGCGCCCGACAAGGCTTTACTCACCAAACCCGTCGGGAAATCGACTCCGATCCCCGCGAACTACGGGCGCCCGGAAGAAACGCCGCTCCGGGCCGATGTTCGGGCCGGAGGGTCGCAGACGATCGACTTCCAGATCCCGTGATTCGGCGAGGCACTGGGCATCATTGCTGTGTGGTCGTGGTGTCCAGGAAGACGTCGAGTTGTTGCCCCACGAACAGTGGCGGGTTCGACACGTCGAGAGCGTAGATCACCTGAAGCACCCGTGTGTCGACCCGCTCGGTGTTGCCGCCCGTAAGTGACTTCTTGGGCACCACGAACGGCTCCACCCGGACGAACGAGAGCGGGAAGCGAGTACCCGGTTCCCCGCGCGGCGACGCGGACCCTTTTGCGCCCGGTTTGAACCGGGCGATGTCGTTTTCATCCACATCAATGCGGACGTGCAGCCGTCCCACGGTACCCAGCACGATGATCGATTGCCCCGCTGCAGCACTGACGTACTCACCCGGTCGCACGCTCACTTGGAGCACGCGGAACTGGACCAGATCGCTTTCCGGAATCGGGTTGCGGGTGCGATCGGTCCCCGGTCGGCGCACGCGGGGGGCGGTCACGTGAAGGCGATCGAGTTCGGTGCGCGTCTGGTCGCACTGCGCACGGGCTTGAGTCAGCGCCGCACGAGTCACCGCAACGTCGAACTTCCACGCCCCGGCCCGCGTGAGATCGAGGGCGGCTTCGGACTGGCGGAGCTGTGCGCGGGCCACCTCGACGGCCATTTGCCGCACCTCGAACGTCTCCGTCGCGCCAACACCGCTGTCCGTCTCGCGCTTCGCGCGCTCGAACTGCTTCAGTTTGTCGGTCAAGTTGGCTCGCGCTTCGAGCACCTTTGCCTCTAGCGGCGGTAGTTCTTCGCGCCGGGGCATCGCTTCCAGTTTCGCGAGTTGAGCGGCGGCGTTGTCGCGTGCGGATTCGCGTACCGCGAGTTCGGCGCTCATCTGCCGGTCGTCGAGGTCGAATAACGGCTCGCCGGCGTGGATCCGGTCGTCCACGCGCACGTGGACCGCTTTCACCACACCAGGAACGTGCGTACCGACGACAATGTTTTCTGTCTCTGGTTCGACGATCCCGGCGCCGGCTACTTGCTTGCCAAAGGGCGAAGTACCCGGTTCCACCGGCGGGCTAACCGGCGCCGGCTTCTGCTGGGCCTTCGTCATTTGAAGGACCGCGAACGAAAACGCCACGATCGAGATCGCGGGCAATAAATATCGGATCACCACCACACACCTCCGTTCGGTTATGCGGGCACCGCGTGTGAGCGCGTTTCGACCTTCTCGATGCGCCCGTCGCCCATCGAAACGATGCGGTCGCCGAAGTCGTACACGCGGCTGTCGTGGGTCACGACCACCACTGCTCGGTCGGGCTGAACGGCCACTTCCCGGATCAGCCCCATCACGGTGCGCCCGCTGGACGCATCGAGCGCCGCGGTGGGTTCGTCGCACACGAGGAGCCGCGGGTGGTGGACCAGCGCGCGGGCGATCGCGACCCGCTGCTGCTGCCCGCCGGAAAGTTGGTTCGGGTACGAGTTCAACCGCGCGCCCAGTCCAACCGCGGTGAGCAATTCGGCGGCCCGGGCTACAGCCTTCGTGCGGCTCCATCCCGAAATCAGGAGCGGGACGCATGCATTTTCAGCCGCGGTGAGTGCAGGGAGCAGGTTGTACTGCTGGAACACGAACCCAATATTGTCACCGCGGAACCGTACTTTGCGGCCGTTCCCCATGCGGGTCAGGTTTTGGCCCAGCACGTCCACTTCTCCCCGCGTCGCATCGAGCAACCCCGCGACGACCGAAATGAGCGTTGTCTTCCCACACCCGGACGGGCCGACGAGGAGCACCAACTCGCCGTAGGGCAGATCCAGGGTGATGTCGGCCAGCGCCACGGTCTTCGTGTCGCCGGTGCCGAATTCCTTGGTCACCCCGCGGAGAGAAATCGCGGCTTCGGTCGCGGTCATGGGCGGCATCCTCGGGCCGACTGGTGTGTTTGTTCGCATGGGCCTTTGGCGGTACGAGAAGTCGCAGTTCCCGCTTCCTGGCGGTCGCGGCTCGTTTTATTTTCCGTGGCACAGGCCTCTGGCCTGTGCGTTGCGAGCTTCCACAGGCCAGAGGCCTGTGCCACCAAAACCAAGGCGCGCCAGCGTCATCGGAACACGACCGCGGGTTCGAGAACCAGTACGCGGCGCAGGCTCACGGCGGCAGAAATCGTGATGATGACGGCCACTGCGCCCGCAGTGATCGCGAGCACCTGCCACGGGAAGTGGAACGCGGGCGGCGCGTTCGTTACCGCGCGCTCGAAGACGTACCCGAACAGCGCTGCGCCGCCGACACCGAGTCCGTACCCGATCGTGCCGACGACGATCGCCTGGAGCATAATCATCTGCACGAGGCGCAGGTTGCTCACCCCCATCGCTTTGAGCGAACCGAACTGCTTCAGGTTCTCGACCGTGAACAGATAGAACGTCTGCCCGGCGATCGCGCACCCGACGAAGAACCCCAGAGCTACCGTGATCCCGAAGTTGATCGGGATGCCGGTCCGCTTCAGGTAGTAGCCGATGGTGGTCCAGAAGAATTGATCGTCGGTCAGTGCTCGCAGGTCGCCGGTCTGCTCCTCAATGCGCGCGCACAGTGTTTCGGGTGTCACGCCGGTTTCGGCCTTCGCCAAAATGAACGTGAGCGTTTTTCGCTCCTGGGGAACGTACTTCACCGCTTGCGTATAGGTGCAGTACAGGATCGGGAACGTCTGGAACGTCGGGTTGCACTTCGCTAGGCCGACGATCACCGCCCGCTTGTCGTTCATCTCGATCGTCTTGCCCGGGTGGAACGGCTCGTTCCCGTAGAGATAGCGCCAGCCGAACTCGTCCATGAAGACCGCGTCCGGGCGGCGCAGGTCTTCCAGCTTGCCGTGCAGCAACTTCCCCTGTTCGAGCGCCGGGGCACCCACCAGGGTCGCGTCGTCCACGCCGAGGACGATGACCTGCTGGAAGTTGCCGTCTTCGAGCCGCGCGCGGCCCATGCCCTTGTACAGCCGCACCGCCCAGCGCACGCCCTCGACCCCGCGGACCCGGTACAGCGCGTTCTCCGAGAGTGGCTTGGTGTCGTCCACGAACTGCACGTTCCGGTCCATCACCCACAGGTCCGCGCCCTGGATGTCGCGGATCTGGCTCGTGGTGTTTCGCATCAGCCCGCAGAAGATCGCACTTTGTTGGGCCATCAGGAGCGCGGCGAAGCTCACCCCGAACACGATGCCGAGGTACTTCGCCTTGTCCCCGGTCAGCATCTTGAGCGCGACCCAGTTCATGTGTCACCCGTCGGATCGTGTGCTCGAATTTCGGAACGGCTTCCGTTACTTCTTGGCTTTGGACTTGTTGGTTTTCGCCGCACCCGTGATTGGGGCGCCGATCGGGTCCGCGTGCCCCAGCGCCGCGAGCGAGAACCGGATGACGTGATCGGCGACCGCTGTCGCATCGAGTGCGGCCACGGCCTCTTTGCCGAAGATCAGCTCGGAAACCGGTCGGTTCTGTCGGTAGTAGAGGCACTGGCCGATAATGCTAAACCCGGTCATGAGCAGGTGCTGTTCGTCAAGGTGCGGGAGCATCTCGCGGAGGATCGCACGCAGTACGAACGCGACCGGCTGAATGAACTCTGACACGACGACGTGGGCCGCTTTCCCGGGATCGGCCATCTCGCGCATCATTAGCTTCATGGCCGACGTGCTAGCCGGTGTGTGCATCCGGGCGACCATCTCGCGGATGAACGCACGCAGCTTTTCGACCGGTGGAGCGTCTGCTGAGATCGGGAATGCGTCCATTCGCGCCGCACACACGTGCGCGCGCTTGACGGACTCGACGTACAGCTTTTCCTTGTCGCCGAAGTAGTAATTGACGGCCGCGATGTTGGCCCCGGCCGTGCGGCAAATGTCGCGCACCGTGGCCCCCTCGAACCCGCGCTCGGCGAACGCATCCTGGGCCGCGGCGAGCAGGCGCTCGCGGGCGTCGGCTTCTTCGTCGGGTAGCGCGGGGCGGGTGTCGGGTGTCATCGGAGTTCGTGGGAGTAAAACGAGCGTTTCAATCGGACGCTTGAAAGATATCAAACGTTTGTTTTATGTCAACAGAAAATGAGAAGTAACCGGAACGGGCTGATCGTGGGGAAGGGTAGATAGGAAATACCCCGCCCGTCAACACTCTCGTAAGTGCTGACGGGCGGGGAGTTTGTTAATGAAGGAGTGCGAACCGGGCTACTTCTTGGCCCCGGTCCACCAGCGCCCGAAGCGCTCGCCGAGCCACCACTTCGGCTGACAGTTCGGACCGTAGGTGAGGCCGAACCGCTTCATCGCGGTGTCGGTGATCCCGGACACCACTTCGCCTGGGTTGTCCGACACGATCAGTTGGTCCAGGTCGAGCGCGTTGATCGTGTTCTCGTTGACCATGAGTCGGAGTTGATCGAGCAGCGGGCGCCAGTAATCGACGCCCATCAGCGCGACTGGGAACTGTTCGAGCTTGCCCGTCTGAATCAGCGTGGCGACCTCGAACAATTCGTCGAGCGTGCCGAACCCACCGGGCATCACCACGAACGCATAGCTGTACTTCACGAGCATCAGCTTGCGGACGAAGAAGTACTCGAAGTCGATCCACGAATCGACGTAGGGGTTCGGCTTCTGCTCCATCGGCAACACGATGTTGCAGCCGAGCGAGCGCCCGCCCACATCGCGTGCGCCGCGGTTGGCCGCTTCCATGATGCCGGGACCGCCGCCGGTCATCACCGTGAACCCGGACTCGGCCAAATACTTGCCGACCTCACGGGCCATTCCGTAGTAGCGGTGGTGCTCGTCGAATCGCGCGGACCCGAACACAGTCACACACGGGCCGACGAAGTGCAGCTTGCGGAACCCGTAGACCAGTTCGCGGAAGATTTTGACCGCTTGCCAGAACTCGAACTTCCGCGCTTGCGGACCCTGGAGGAACTTCTTCGCCTCCGGAACCGCGCGGCCCGCGTGCCGTTGCCACTCACCGGACAGTTTGGCGGCGTCCGCCAGTTTGGTGATATCACCTTCAATCAATCGATCAGCCATTGCGACTACTCCGCCGCAGAAATGACGAATGACCCAGCGGAATCGAAGAGAAAACCGAGCAGTGCCCGTCTTCACTTCGTTGCGTGGGTCACTCGTGCCCGCGGTTGGACTCTTCCCACTACCTACTATTATTCGCGCGCGATACCCGCCTCTTGCATCAAATCCGCCGTGGCCCGGTACGCTTCCGTTACCCACTCGACGATTTTTTCTGGCTCCGGCGAATACTCCAGTTCGATGCTAATTGCGCCATCGATGTCCAGTGCCGCGATCTCCTTCAAATAGGGCACGAAGTCTACAACACCGCGGTTTGGGGGAAGATCACCGTGAACCTTTCCGTCGCAATCACTGATGTGAACATGGATGGCCTTACCCTTCAATGCGCGTAGCTCCTCGGGCTTGGCGCCCGCGAGGTGGAGGTGCGAGATATCGATGTTCGCACGCACGGCCGGGTGGTTCACGTCGTCGATGAACCGCACCATGTTTGGCACGTCGTTGAGTAGAGAGAGTTTGAACGGTTCGAGTTCGAGTGCGATATCGAGCCCAAGATTTGCAGCGTAGTCACCGAGCGTTTTCAGGTGCTCCACGCCGGTCTTCCACTGCTCCGCGGGCGGAATCACTTGGCGCTCCCAGATGTACTCGCCGAGTACGAGTAGGAGGTTCCGCGCGCCCAGTTCGTAGCAAAAATCGAGGTACGCGCGGCAGCGCTCGAGGTGAAAGCGTTGCACACTTGGGTTAAAGTCGATCAGCCCCACCGCGACGCACGCGACGCTCACGATGGGGAGGTCGGCCCGCGCGCACTCGGTCCGGATGAGCTTCCGCTCCTTCGCGCCGGTGTCGAGCGGGTCCGCGAAGATGTCGATGGTGTCGAACCCGATGGCCTTTGTCTGCTGGATACCGAACGCGGTACCTTTACCCGCTTGCGCCCAGGCCGAGTTGATGAGTCCGAGTTTCATGGTAGTTCCGTATTTTCGTCTTCGGTAAGTGTGGGGGCTCCGCGCGCCCCCGCACCCGGCTCGCACACACTAAACTCCGCACGCAAAACGCCAAACACAAAACGCCTAACACTGGCCCAACCCACCGGTAGCGGTACGTTGACCAGACCGCCCGGCGCAACGGGCACTCCCCCCGGACGGAATTGATGCTGGAACACTTCGGCGATTACGGTTACATCGGTGTGTTCGTGGCGCTGATCGCGTCCGCGACGGTGGTTCCGTTGCCGGAGGAACTGCCGGTCATCACCGCGGGCATCCTGGTGGGGCACGAGGGCACGACGCTCCGGTGGTACATCATGCTACCGGTGCTGATGGCCGGCGTGGTGATCGGCGACGGCGCCCTGTACTGCATCGGCCGGTTCTGGGGGCGCAAGTTGCTCAACATCGGGTGGGTACAGCGCAAGATCATCATGCCGGAGAAGCGCGAGCAGATCGAGAAGAACTTCCACGACCGCGGGATCATGATCCTGCTCGGGGCGCGCCTGCTGCCGGGCATCCGCGGGCCGATCTTCATCGTGGCCGGGATGCTCCGAGTGCCGCTCGGTCGGTTCATGCTCGCGGACGCGATCTACGCCGTCCCGCTCGTCAACATCATCTTCTGGCTCTCCTACTTCCTCACCGATCAGGTGCTTTTGGTTTTCAACAAGATCAACGAGTACAAACCGCAGGTCATCATTGCCATTCTGTCGGGGATCGCGGGTGCGATGATCCAGAAGTACGTCTTCGGGCGCCACGTCTCGACCGGCGAACCGCCGCACGTACCCAACATCCTCGCCAAGCCCGCGGTCGCGGTGGGGCACGTTGTCGGTCAGGCGGTTGAAATCGCGGTCGATACCGTGACCGGTCGGCACCACGACAAGCCACCGGAGGGGGACGTACCGTCGCCCGATGGCGCAGCGGACCAGGAGTTCGGCGTCCGCGTTCAGGAACCGAGTGCCAATGGCGCTGCGGTACCGGTCAGCGAGAAGATGGACGAAAAAGCGGGCGGGTGACGCGCGGTGAGTTCTTGGGCCGAACGGCCGGTGTAAGCCGGCTGGTGATAGGACGTAAACCGAGTGCTACAAATGGGTTCCTCTGAGGCGAAGGCAACCGACCACCGTGGTGCGGCGGTAATGAAAACATAACGGCCGTTCGCTTGAACTGTGTTGAATCCTGTCGATCCTGTTAATCCTGTCAAAATTTATCATTCCGATCCGAGCTAATTGCCTCGAACGTATCTCTACTTTGCCAGAGTGCCGTTTGTTTGGAGGCGCGACAGGTAGGTGTGCCAGTCCTTCTCGAACGCGGTCAGGTCTTTCTCCACTAGCGCCGCGAACGTCTTTTTCGGATCGCCCCCACTGTTGAGCGCGGTCAAATATTTGTTGAACTCCTGCGTGCCGATGAGCTTGCGGTCGAACGTCAGGTAGTGGGCCAGTGCCCAGCACGAGAGGTACGCCCGGTCGGACGCGACCTTTTGGTCCGCGTGTGACGCGATGAAGGCGTCGCGCCCGGTCGCGAGCAGGTCGCCGAGCGGAACGAGTGCGTTGCCGTTCTTCAGCTTGAGCCAGTCTTTCGTGCGCTGGAGCCGCTCTTTATCCGGGTGATCCGCGCGGAGTTCGCCGGCCTCCACCACGGCCGTCTCGAACACCTGTGCCAGCCCTTCGTTCAGCCACCGCGGAAGCTCACCCGTTCCTTTCCCCTCCTTGACTTCTTCGGGCTTCAGCGGTGGGTAAACGAACGTCGCGACGTAGGCGTGGAACGATTCGTGGTACAGCAGCGCGAAGAGCAATTTGCCGGTCGCGGTGTCGAACTTGAGCCCGTTGTTCACATCGGCCGCGTAAACGCGCTTCTTTTCGGCCGAGATCGTTTTCAGGTGCCGCGCCAGTTCCTCGCCCTTGTACAGTTTGCGCACGCCGTCTTCGTAGCGGTCCAGCCCGGCGAGTTGCTGTGCGTGATGAACGCGGGCCGATTGCAAATCGGTGCCGAGTCGCGTGAGATCGCTCCCACACAAGATGCGGTTGTTCGTCACGTCGAACACGGCGGGGTTCAGCACCCGCGCGCCGCCGAGCAGTGCCTTGTACTCGCCCGGATCGGTGGCGAGCATGATCTTCGTCGGGCGCCCGTTCTTGACCGTCGGTGGGAGGAACCGCGTGAACGCGGTGTAGATCTGTTCCAGGCGCACCGCGGACCGGCGCGTGAGTTCTTCGGTGCCGGTGCAGACGAGCGTAAAGTAGTCGGAATCGTACATCTTCGCGCCGCCCGGTTTTTCGGGCCAGTCGGTGGGCACGAGTTCCAACGATTCCATGCGCTTGCGCTCGCCCTCGCCGCTCGGGTCCAGTTCCGCGAGCTTTTCTTTGAGGGTCTCGCGGTCCTTGTCGGAGAGTTTCTTGGTGCCGGCAATTTCGGCTTTGGTTAGGAAGCTCGTGAGCGTAACCGTGGGGCGCCCGGGGGGGCGCGATACGGACTGGAACTCGATGCCGTCCGGCAGTTCGTGCAGGATCAGTCCCTGTAACTTCGCGCCGTTGGTCAACGTAATTTCGTCGAACGACCAGTTCGACAGGCCCGCCGGTTGTGCGGGCGGTTGGGCCACCGCGATTGCACACGCGAGGACGATCGAGAGAGCGAGGAGTGCGCAGCGCATGGGTTCGTCCGGCGCGTTTGAGGGGCTTGTTAACCATTGTGCGTCGGGAACGGTAGGATTGGAAGTGCGTGTCTCGTTCGAGGGGGCTGAATGGCTGCGTCCGATCTGGTGGTGGCGTTCACGGGCGCGAGCGGATCGCCCTACGGATTGCGGCTCGTGGAGGTGCTGCTGCGCGCGGGCCGGAACGTCCATCTGACCATAAGCCCCGCCGCGGTCGAGGTGCTCGACGCGGAAGCCGGCTCAACGGTTCGACTCAACGCGGACGAATTTGATGCGGCAGCATTACTCGGATCGCGTGCGGAGGGGGTGGATCTCGCGCAGCTGCGCTATCACCACTTTCGTGACTTTCGAGCCGGCATCGCGAGCGGGTCATTTCTCACGGGGGGGATGGTGATCTGCCCCTGTAGTCTCGGGACACTCGCCGCCGTCGCGCACGGCATTTCGGAGAACCTGATCCACCGCGCCGCGGACGTTCACCTGAAGGAGCGGCGAAAACTGATCCTGGTGCCGCGCGAAACGCCTCTCGGTCTGATTGCGCTCAAAAACATGGTAGCTGTGACGGAGGCCGGGGCCGTTGTGCTTCCGGCGATGCCGGCCTTCTACACTCGGCCCCAACGTCTCGACGACATGGTCGATTTTGTCGTCGGTCGGATCTGTGACCAACTCGGGGTCGAACACGGGCTTTCACGTCGCTGGGGCGAGCCGACGGGCGACTAGCGCCCGAATTTCCCGCGAACCGTCCGAACTTTCGGCAAGTTCGGGTTTTCTGTTCTATGTTCAATCCGCGGCACCTCGCGTGAGGTGAACGCACCCCTCCAAAAACTCCGGAATCGGTGGGCTATGGCGGCCATTGCCCCGGTTTCTACTGCCGATCTGCTTGCACTTATCAAGCAGAGTAACGTGCTCCCGACCGCGCGCCTCCTCGCGCTCCCGGGACCGGACGCGCTTTCGGCCGACCCGCGCCGGGCCGCGGCCGAGCTGGTTCAAAAGAAATTTCTCACCAAATTCCAGAGCACGCAGCTCCTGGCCGGGCGCTACAAGGGCTTCCGGATCGGGCCGTATGTGGTTCAGGATCTGCTCGGGCGCGGGGGGATGGGGGCGGTTTATCTGGGGGAACACCTGGAACTGAACCGCAAGGTGGCGCTCAAGGTGCTCGCACCGGTTCGCGGAGAGGTTCAGCAACTCGCCACGGAACGGTTCCTACGCGAAGCCCGGGCTGCGGCCGCGTTGGACCACCCGAACATCGTTCGCGTCTTCGACGTGGCCCGGCACAACGACACGCCGTACCTCGTGATGGAGTTCGTGGACGGTGAAACGCTCCAGGAAACGCTCGATCGGGACGGGAGCGTTCCGCCCGAGGTCGCGGCGGAGTACATCGCCCAGGCCGCGTCCGGGCTTCAGCACGCCCACGAGCGCGGGTTCATTCACCGCGACATCAAGCCGGGGAACTTGATCCGCGACCGGTTCGGGGTGGTGAAGGTGCTGGACATGGGTTTGGCCCGGTCTGGAAGCGACGAAGACAAGTTGACCGAAGTGCTCGACCGGGGGGCGGTAGTCGGCACCGCTGACTTTATCTCTCCCGAGCAGGCCATCAACAGTCCGAATATTGACGGCCGCGCGGACGTGTACAGCCTGGGTGCGACGCTGTACACGCTGCTGGTGGGTAAGACACCGTTCGACGGGAACACGACCCAGAAGTTGATGCAGCACCAGATGAAGGACGCGCCGGTGGTCGCGGACCTTCGACCGGACCTCCCCGCCGGATTGCCCGAAGTGGTCGCCCGGATGCTCGCGAAGAAGCCCGCCGAGCGGTACCAAACGGCCGCGGATGTGATCGCCGCTCTCGAACCGTGGGTCGGTGCCAGCTCGCACGTGATGACGGGGCTGTCGCGGACGAAGATCGGGCAGAACCGTCAGTCCGCGATCGGGGGCTGGTCCGTACACGGTAGTTCCGGTCGCCTTGGAGTGGTGCCCCGTGGCCACGGGCCGGCCGATTCGGGCGAGTTCGACTTCTCCGACACGGGGAAGATCACAACCGCGCTCTCCAGTTCCGAAACCGCGCGGTCGCCGACACCCACGGTCGTGACGGCACCGGACCGCGACGTTCCCCGGAACCACTGATCGTCCCGTTGCGCCGGTCCGTGCGCGGGGGGATGGGGCTCGTTGTTGGTGTCGCGCTTGGGATGCTCGTGGCCGGTGTGTTGATCGGCTGGTTGGCGTTCGGGCGCTGATTCACCTCGTCTGGTGTAACTCTGTATCCCAAGGTAGTATGACGGAGTCCCGAAACCGGAGGCTCCGTTGTGGACCTGTTTGACGATTTGCGGCAAGAGAACCGCTCGAAGGCCCGTCCGCTCGCCGCACGAATGCGCCCACGCACGCTCGACGAGTACGTCGGGCAGGGCCACTTTCTCGGGCCGGGCAAGTTGCTCCGGCGGATGCTCCTCGCGGACCGGCTGAACTCGTTGATCTTCTACGGACCGCCCGGGTGCGGCAAAACGGCCCTCGCGCACGTCATTGCGAACCACACCAAGAGCCGCTTCAAGCCACTGAACGCGGTCGCGGCCGGCATCAAGGAAGTGCGCGAACTGCTCGCCGAGGCCCGCGGTCACCTCGAAGAGCTCGGCGAGCGCACGATTCTGTTTCTCGACGAAATGCACCGTTTCAACCGCGCGCAGCAAGACGTACTCCTGCCCGACGTGGAAGACGGCGTCATCATCCTCATTGGCGCGACGACCCAGAACCCGTTTTTCGCGATCAACACGCCGCTCCTGTCACGGAGCCAGATCTTCCGTTTCGAGCCGTTGACCCGAGACGACATTCGCACGCTGATTTCGCGCGCCCTCGCGGACAAGGAGCGCGGACTGGGCAAGCAGAATGTGACGATCACCGAGGACGCAATGGCGTTCCTGGTCGAAACGTGCGACGGAGACGCCCGCCGGGCGCTCACGGCTCTGGAGATCGGCGTGAAGTCGGCCCTCGCACCGGAGAATGCAAGACCTACCCCCCCAGCCCCCCTCCCTAAAGGGAAGGGGGAGCAGGCACGCGAAATCGCTGTAGGGGCTACGTCTGCCTCTGATGGTTCTACCTCCCCCTTCCCTTTAGGGAGGGGGGCCGGGGGGGTAGGTTCTGCCTCCGGCATCCTGTTTGATATTACACTCGCGCAAGATTCCATTCAGCAGAAAGTGATCGAGTTCGACCCGACCGGCGACACGCACTACGACACCGCGTCGGCGTTTATCAAGAGCCTCCGCGGGAGCGACCCGGACGCCGCGTTGTACTGGATGGCCCGGATGCTGGAGGGGGGCGAAGACCCGCGGTTCGTGGCCCGGCGCCTGGTCATCTTCGCGTCCGAGGACGTGGGCAACGCGGACCCGTTCGGCGTGGTGCTCGCGAACGCGGCGTGGGACGCAGTGGAGAAGGTCGGCTTACCGGAGTGCCGGATCAACCTGGCGCACGCGGTCTGTTACCTCGCGACCGCGCAGAAGTCGAACGCGAGCTACATGGCCGGCGAAGCCGCGGCAAAAGACGTGAAGGAGGGGCGCACGCTGCCGGTTCCGTTGCACCTCCGGGACAAGAACTATCGCGGCGCGAAGGAAACGCTCGGGCACGGGGTTGGTTACAAGTACGCCCACGACTTCGAGGGCGGGTGGGTCGACCAGGAGTACATCCCCACGGACGCGGAGTATTACCACCCCACCGACCGCGGTCACGAGGGAAAAATCAAAGCGCGCCTGGAGGAACTGCGCAAGCGGAAGAAGAAACCTGGGGACGAACGACCGGCGTGAGTGAATCGTATGTGTTAGAAAATTCTCCGCGAACATCGGAACGCCGGCACGTGACAATTACGATGGCTGGAATCCGGGGCGCGCCGGATCGTGAATGGTTCCGGTCAAATTGAAGCTTGGGCCGAATTATGAGCGAAGATGAGTGGCTAACGCGGGATTGGCCAACAAGCATGTACGCTCTGGTGCGAGGTGACGACATAAACTTTGGTCGCCCCCTTCCGTGGTCGGTACAGGAACGGGAAAAACGCTCCTTGATCTTCGGGTGCGCCCTTTGTCGCAGAGTAGACCGGTTGCTTAATGCCCCGTTCCTTGCTGTGCTCGAAGCCGTGGAAGGAGTGGCGCTCGGCTTGGAGACAATAAAAGATTTCGATGCGGCCCGTGACGGGTTAGAACGTTCCCTTCGGAGCGCCAGATTCACCGGTGCGCAAGAGTACGCTGCTCGTGCCATCGTGCACCTCATTGAAGGCGCTTCCGGTGTGGATCGTGTGGTGAACCTTGCGATGTCGGCGAGCCTGTGCGACCCGGTCCGACCGGAGAGACTTGATGCGTATTGTTCGGGATTGCTCCGGTGCCTGTTCGGTAACCCGTTCCGTCCGCCGGTGAAAGAGTTTCCCCCCGAGTGGCGCACTGATACTGCGGTAGCGCTGGCGCGGCAGATGTACGAATCGTGCGACTTCAGCCCGATGCCCATTTTGGCCGACGCACTTCAGGACGCCGGGTGTGATAACGACGACATCCTGAACCACTGTCGTGACCAGCGCACACGGGGAGCTCCGCGGGTTTCGGGTGCCACTCAATTTGCTCACGCGCGCGGGTGCTGGGTCGTGGATCTGGTATTGGGCAAGAGTTGACGGGCCGCAAGCGCCGGCAGCACCAGATCAAGGATCGTGCCGATCCGGTCGTGGTCGTCGTGAAAGAGCACGATGTCGCCGGGCCGCACGAGTTCCAGCACTTCCCGCGCGCACTGGATCGCGTCGGATTCGCTGCGACACTGCCAATCGCCACTGTCAAGCGACCAATGCACGCACTTCAGACCCAAACGCTGCGCTGCGATCCACGCACCGGGCCGCAGTTTCCCGAGCGCCGGGCGGAACAGAGTCGCGTTCGGGATAAGGTTTTGGCACTTCCGCGAATCGGCGAGTGACTTCTGAATATCGAGCCAACCCGGAAGTTCGTGCTCGAACGTGTGGTTCCCCAGTGTGTGTCCGGCGGACGTGATGTGTGTCACGAGTGTCGGATCAGCGATGCGCCTGCCGACGAGGAAGAACGCCGCTCGCACGTTGAGCGCCGCGAGTCGGTCCAGCACTGCGGGCGTGTGTTCTGGGTGCGGGCCGTCATCGAACGTGAGCCACACACTGGAACCCGCTACGCGGGTTCGGCTGAAGGGGGCTAGTGCTGTGCGTTTGAGCCAACTCGTCCGTCGGGCAAACTTCATGCTGCGCGTCTCGTACTTTCGAGCGGGCGCGTGGTGCGCTGCCAACTTGAACTGCGACGCACCAAGCCCGCCAGCGTGACCCAACTCAATCGCGCCACCACGACTGGTGACTTCAACAGTAAACCGAGGCGCTTCGGCGATAGCCCCACGATCCACATCGCCCGTAAGTACAGAATCGCGATCACGGACACAATCGCAGCCGGCCAAACAACGAAGCTGCTCGCGATGCTAACTAACGTCGTAAAAGCAAGATACGCAAGCACGAGTGGCTTGCTCGCGAGCAAGCCGGCCCCGCGCCAGCGCCGGCGCTGTTGGCACAGATCCGCGACCGAGGGTGGCGCTTCACACGACACTTCTGCCCCGCCGCAATAGCGCACGCGGATGCGCGCGGCCCTGAGTCGCTGCGCGTATTCTGCGTCTTCCGTGGCCCCGAACGCCTCCCACGGAACGCGCGCGAAAACGCTCCGGCGAAACGCCATGCCGGTTCCGCGTAGTGGAACGGAAAAGCCGAGCCGGTCCCAACCCGCTGCGGTGGAATCATCGAATGCCGCCCCCACCGCGGCGACGAACCCGGCCGGGCCGTCGTCCGCGTTCCGGGACCGCACTGCCACTTGTGCCGCGTCCGCGCTGGTCGCGAACGTCGCGTCAAGTGCTTGGAGCGCATCGCGATTCAGTGAGCAGTCTGCATCAAGGACGAACACGACATCCGGCGCGCCCTTCAACACGCGCTCCAGACCGAACGCGAGTGCGTACCCCTTCCCGCGCTTCACCGGGTCGTACCGCACGAGGCACGTGACGGCCGCTTCGCGAGCGACCCGTGCGGTGTCGTCGGTGCAGTTGTCCGCGACGACACAAACTCGCACCAGTTCGCGCGGGTAATCGAGTGCGGCCAAGCTCCGCAGCGTTCGCGGCAGCGCGTCCTCCTCATTGTGCGCGGGGACGAGGACCGTGAACGTACACGTCGGCGCACGCAAGTACGTGCGCCGGCGCCGAAGCCCCGCGAGCGTGGGGACGAGATAGCCCAGGCACGCCACCGTCGCCAGGACGAGGCACGCCAGAAGCCCGGTCGTGGCGACCATGCTTCACCGAACGATAGGGATAGTTTGGTTCAGCGCGTGCAATAACGGTGTGCTTCGGCGAGAGCAAGTGAGGTTTCGGTCGAATATTTTCTCGTTGGCGGATAGCCGCGCAGCTTGGGTGATTCAGCGAAGACCGGACCGCTCCGCTTGCCCACCTTTACGCATCGAACGGCTTGTTTTCCTTTCATTTTCTGTTGACACACATCTCGCCACCGCTATACCTCGTGGCCGAAATCGGACGGCTATCGACGGGGGAAACGACCGGTAGCCGTTCACCAGTAATCACGAATCCGAAACGCCCCGGTCCGCGAGACGCTCGGCTGACAGGGCCGGAGGGCACAATGGACGCGACCACTCCGGTGGAATCGCTCAAAGACGGTATTCGCCGGTTCGCCACCGTGCGCGGCTGGGAGCCGTACCACACGCCGAAGAACCTCACGATGGCTCTGGCGAGCGAGGTCGGCGAGTTGTGCGACATCTTCCGCTGGCTGACGGCCGAGGAGTCGGTCGCCGTGGCCGCGAACCCGGCGACGCGCGAGGCGGTCGCGGACGAACTGGCGGACGTCGCGAACATCGTGTTCCTGCTCAGCGCTCACACCGGGATCGATTTGTCCGAGGCGATCGCGGCGAAGATGACGAAGAACGCGATCAAGTACCCGCCTCCCATCTAACGGGGCGGGGGCGGATTCATAAGCGGTGCGGCTCGGGGGAGCCGGGGAATGCGACGCGGAGCCGGTGCGCCGGCACTGAGTAGCGGATCGACCTGTCTGAGGGGGAGAAGGCCGTGCGTAAACGACCGATTGTGCTCACGGCCGCTGTTGCGGTCGCGGGCCTAGCCGTGCTGGGGACGGTGGTGGCCCAACAGCCGAGTAGCGGGTACACACAGCCCAAGGTGGTGCCGGCCAGCGGCACGACTTCGGGTACGACGCGCCCCTACAACGAGTGGACACCGAACTCGAACCAGCCCATCCCCTCACCGGCTGCGGGACTCGGCAACCCGAACCAACAGGGAACCCGACCCGCGGGCGGCACGTACCCGGCTTCGGGCGCTCAACCGCAAAACGGCGTGTACCCGGCCGGTAACCAACCCGTAAACCGCCCGCGGCCCGGCATCGCGGGGGCCGATCCGGTTCGCCCGGCCGCTGCGTTTGACATCCCGGCACCGAGTATGGAGATGCCCGGATCTGTCACCCCACCGACGCGCCCGCTCCCGCCGCCGAGTCTGAGCGTCGAACCGGGGGACAACAAGTTCGCCCCAGCGCCCGGTGGCCCCGCGATTCCGCCAGCCACTGGCGGCGCGCCGACTGCCCCGTCCGCTCCGCCGTTCGTTCCGGTACCGCCCGCGCCCGGGGGCTTGATCCCGCCGCCGGCCGGTCCGTCCACCCCGCCCGCATTCCCGCCCACGCCGGTCGCTCCGCCGGGAGGCGCCGTTCGGCCATCGATTCCCGCGCCGGGTAGTGTGGCGCCGCTTGTTCCCCCGGGGCCGAGTGTGTCCACTGCGCCCGCTGGCGCACCGCTCCCGAGCCGCGTGTCGCAGAGCGTGACGATCGACGCGGTCTGCCCCGATTCGGTCGTGTTCAACTCCGAATGGCGCTACGAGATCGTCGTTCGCAACACGGGCAACGTCGTGGTGCAGAACGTCCGCGTGGAAGACGACATCCCGGCCGGCGCCCAGTACATCGGCAGCGATCCGCCCGCCGAAGTGAGCGGCGACAAGTTGGTTTGGGCGCTCGGCTCGATGGACGGCGCTACCGAGAAGCGGATCGCCGTGCGGGTGCGGCCGACTGAAGAGGGCGAACTCCGCAGCCGCGCAACGGTGACGTACTCCGCGTCCGTCGACGCGAAGACCAAAGTGACCCGCCCGCGCCTCGCGGTCACCGTCGGGTGCCCCGAAGTGGCTCGTGCGGGCGAAGAGCCGGTGTTCAAGATCAAGGTCACGAACTCCGGGACCGGTCCCGCGCAACAGCTAGTGTTCCGTGCGCTCCTGTCGGAAGGGCTGGACTATCGCGACCAGGGTAAGGAACTCGTGACCAAGCTCGCGAGCTTGCCCGCGGGCGAATCGCGGACGGTCGAGCTGCAATTGAGTGCGCTCAAAGCCGGATTGCAATCGTGCCAGGTGTCTGTGGCTGCTGAGGGCAGTTCGGAAGCGACCGCGCGGGCGTCCGTGAACGTGGTCGAACCGCTGCTCCAGATCGCGCAATCGGGTCCGGCGAAGTGCCTCGTTCGGGCTGAACCGACCTACGAAATCAAGCTCTCGAACCCGGGCACGGCCGCGACGGACACGATCACGGTTCACTCGGTGCTGCCGGACGGATTTGACTTCGTGCAAGCGAGCGACAGCGGCGCGTTCAACGCGACCAATCGCGTGGTGACCTGGAAACTGAACGGGCTGGCCGCGGGCGGCACCAAGGCCGTCGGCATCAAGCTGCGGGCCGGGGCCGCGGGCGATGTGGCTCTGCGGACCACCGCGACGGCCGCACCGGAAGTTCAGCCGGGCGGCATAGCTCCCGCGGGTGGCGTTGCGGTTCGGGCCGGGCGTGTGCTAGAGGCGAAGGCCGACACCGCGATCAAGGCCGAGGGCGTAGCCGCTCTGCGGTTCGATGTGGCCGGGCTCGAGAACCCGGTCGAGGTCGGCAAGGAAGCGGTCTACGAGATCCGGATCGTGAACCAGGGTACGGGCGCCTGCACCAACGTGCAAATCATGGCCGCCCTTGCCGAAGGGACCACGTTCACGAACTCGAACGGCCCGACGCAGGCGAAGGCCACCGGGCAGACGCTGGTGTTCGAGCCGATCCCGACGCTGGCGGTGAAGGGCGAGACGGTCTACCGCGTGCGGGTCCGCGGGGCCGCGGCCGGCGACCAGCGGTTCCGGGTGCAACTCACCTGCGACCAAGTCCGCACGCCAGTGGTCAAGGAAGAGAGCACGCGGTTCTACAAGGAGTGACCCGCGGGTGAGCGGGTGCATCTGCCCGCAAGTTGGCGTCGCAAAGCAGGGGTAGGGAGTGTTCCTCGTGGGCAGGGGTGCCCACGAGGGGCGTGAAGAAACAGGGCCGTGACCGTGCCTCCGCTATTAGTGCGGAGGCGGTAAGTCGGGTTCGCGAGAGAACCTCGGTCGTGCGGGGGCACGAGGCGAGGTGCAGTGGAAGGGAATGGCGGGGGTTGCTACAGTCCGACGGCTTCATGCCGGGTCCGCGGGATGCGCTGCGGGGCCGGTCGGGGGAGGGAGTCCGTTCATGAGCATTAGTCGTGCGCCGCGCAGGGACCGGGTCGAGACGGACGCGAACGCGATCCACATCCGCTGGATGATCCGGCGGGACATGCCCGACGTGATGGGGATCGAGCTGTCGAGTTTCGAGTACGCCTGGACCGAGGACGATTTCCTCCGGTGCCTGCGCCAGCGGAACTGCATCGGAATGGTCGCCGAGCGCGGCGACACGATCATCGGGTTCATGATTTATGAGTTGCACCGCGCGCGCCTGCAACTGTTGAACTTCGCCGTGGCCCCGGCGGTTCGCCGGAGCGGGGTGGGCGGGCTGCTCATCGGCAAACTGATCTACAAGTTGTGCAGCCACCGCCGGCAGAAGCTCACGCTCGCGGTGCGCGAAGGAAACACGGCCGCGCAACTGTTCTTCCGGTCGCACCGGTTCAAGGCGGCTCGCGTCCTCCGGAACTACTACGAGGACAGCGGCGAAGACGCCTACCTGATGGAATACAAGCCGGCGGAAGAGGAATGGGCCGAGTTCGGCGGCGAACCGGTGAACCGCGTCGCGATGTTTGAAGAGAGCTGAGAGCGACGAGCTAGCGGTCGGGCGGAGCGCATCCGCCCGACCCGTGTTTCCGGCGAACGCGACTGACCTACGCGACTAACGTGAAAGGACGCCCCGATGACGACGGAACGCAAACAGTGGTGGCGCAAGGTTGCGGCGATCGCGGTCGGCGGGAGCGTCGTTGCGGGCGGGCTGATCGGCGTTCGGGCGCGTGCCGGGTCGCAAGAACCGTCCGCGCCAGTGATCGAAGACGCGGCTTGGTCGCGTTCAGCGGCTCCCGCAGCGCCGGCGGTCGCGGAAGTGGACCGACGCGACACGCCCCCCGCATCCAGCGAGGGTGTTGTTCCGGCCGGGGCCGCGCTCCCGATCCCCACACCCACGACTCCCAGCCCGGTTGTGCCCGCCGTTCCGACCGTGCCTGCCATTCCCGCTCCGCCCGCACCATTTCCGCCGAACCTCGAACCGGTCGGGGCTGGTCCGCGTGCGCCCGAAGCTGGTGCGGGAGCGGACAAGAACCTGCTGCCTCCCGTTCCGTCACTTCCGCCAATTGATTTGCCGAAACTCCCCAGCGCGCCGACGCTGCCAGATGCGAAGCTGACGATTCCGGCCCCGCCCGCGGACCTGATGCCACCGGCCCCGGTTGTGCCGCCCGCTTCCGTCTTGCCAGTGCCGAAGCCGAGCGGCCCGAGCGCGCCGCCAGCGCTTCCTCCATTCCCGGGTGAAAAAGACAAAGCCGAGCCGCAAAAGTCGCTAATGGTTCCAACACCGCCCGCGCCGGTAGTGCCGGTCCTTCCCTCACCTGCGGGGATTGCGCCGTCGTTACCACCGGTACAAAATACCGAACCGTCGCAGCCGATGTTACCGGGCAAACCGGATTCTGGCTTGAACCCGGCTATTCCAGGGAATACGCTCAATCCAACGCCGATTGCGCCAGCGGTACCCGCAGGGTTCCCGCCCACCAGTCCGGGCGGGCGCGACGTGCCGGCGCTGCCGACCAATCAGTCGAAGCCGCCGGAATTGTCGTTCGGTTCGACTGATAAGTCCGTGTACCCGGCCCCGGCGGGCAACCCACTGAATTCGACACCACGAGACACCGCCATGCTCAACTTCAAACAGACGGCCGCCCTCGCGGTCCTTAGCGGGGCGATGCTTACCGCGGAGCAGGCCCGGGCCGCTCCGCCCGTCGTGCCGGTGATCCCGACGGTCCCCGTCAAAGCTGAAGAAACCGAGACAGAAAAACTCAAAAAAGATCTGACTGCGGCGACCAAAAGAATCGCGGAACTCGAAACGAAAGTGGAGAAACTTACCGAACTGCTGACCGGTAAGAAAGATAGTGTCGGCATCACGCTTCCGAGTGATCCCGGTGCGGTTGAGGACATCAAGCGGTTGAGGAACCGCATTGCGGAACTCGACAACGAACTCAAATCGCTGAAGACGCAAACCGCGTTGAAGCCGGCGATCGTCCCCGAAGCGAAGCCGCGGGGCATCGTGAAGGTGGTGAACGAGTACCCGGTTGAGATCTCGATGGTCATCAACGAGAAGTCGCACCGGATCGCACCGAACACGAAGATCGATGTCGAAGTGCCGGCCGGAGAGTTCACCTACCAACTCCTTCAGTCCGGCGCCGCGGCCACGCGGAGCGTCATCAAGGACAAGGAAACCGTTACGCTGCGAATCAAGTAACCCCGAGAAGCGCGGGCACGATACTCAGAACGGAAGACGATTGTCTTCCGTTCTTGGTTTTCAGTTCCGCACTCCGCATCCCGCGCGAGACATGATCGTTACCATCGACGGCCCGTCCGGGGTCGGGAAGAGCACTGTTACGAAAGAACTCGCGGCCCGCTTGGGGTTCGAGTACTTGAATACGGGCGCGATGTACCGCGCTGTCGCGCTCGCGGTCCTGCGGTTGGGCATTCGCCCCAGCGAAGAGACTGCGGTCACGGCCGCGTTGCCAGAGGTTCGCGTCGAAGTTCCACCGGGCTCTATCCTGTTGAACGGCGAGAACGTGACGACGGCGATTCGTGCGCCGGAGGTGTCGCGTGGCGCAAGTGAGGTGGCCGTTCACCGGGCGGTGCGCCTGATGCTCGTGGCCGCTCAGCGCGCGGCCGCGACCGGGCACGACATGATCTGCGACGGGCGCGATCAGGGTTCGTTCGTGTTCCCGACCGCCGATTGCAAGTTCTTTTTGGTCGCTGATGCGCGCGTGCGCGCCGAACGCCGCGCAGCCGAACTCGCGGCCAAGGGCGACGTGGTGAGCGTCGAAGACGTGATGCGCGATCAGGAAGAACGCGACCGGCGCGACGCCCTCCGCGAACTCGCTCCGATGGCTCCTGCTCCCGACGCGATGGTCCTCGATACCACGCGCCTCACCACGAACGAAGTCATTAACCGCTTAGAGAACGTCGTCCGCGACCTCCGCACATGTCCGCGGCGCTGACCGCCAGAACAGAAAGCACTTCGGATATGGCAGACCGCCCGAATTTCGTCGGCCGCATGTGGTACGACACCGTCTTCTGGTCCTCGTTTACCTTCTTCACGTTCGGGTTCAGCATCCGGCGCAGCGGGTGGAAGAACATGCCGCTCCGCGGGCCGGTGCTGGTGCTCGCGAACCACCAGTCGATGTTCGACCCGGTGATGGTGGGGCTGTCGTCGCGGCGCTACCTCTCGTACCTCGCGCGCAAGAACCTATTCGAGCAGCGCGGACTGGCTCCCATTATCCGCAGCCTGAACGCGATCCCGATCGATCGGAGCATGGGGAAGGACGGCATCCAGGCGGTGTTGGACGCGCTGGGGCAGGGGCAGGCGGTGCTCGTGTTCCCGGAGGGCGAGCGCACGCAGGACGGCTCTGTGGAGCCGCTTAAGGCCGGTGTGTCGCTGCTCATCAAGCGCGTGAACTGCCCGATCGTGCCGGTCGGCATCGCGGGGGCGTTCGCGGCGTGGTCGCGGCACATGAAGGTGCCGAAGCTGTCTCCGCTCATGCTGCCGCCGGAAGCGAGTACGATCGCGATTTCGGTGGGCGAACCCATCGACCCCCTGCGCTACCAGAACATGAAACGCGATGCGATGCTCGATGACCTGCACCGCGCGCTAGTTGCTCAGCATGCGGACGCCGAGCGCTTGCGCCGGAAGTGATTTTCAACTTCCGCGGCTGAGTCATTCTCCGATGACCTTCGCTCCACCGCGAATTGCGCCCTTCTCGATAGTGATCGGCGGGTCGCTCTCGGCGGCCTTTTTGTAGGTCAGCGTCGCGTTGTCTTCGGCGGCGGTCACCTTCAGTAACCCATCCGTTGTCAGCGTCGCAACTAACCGCGAGTTCCCGAGCATTTTCCCTGCGATTTCCAGGCGCTTTGCGGTGACGACCGTGGTTGAGCGATCCGTCAAGCGCCCGGATGACTCCAGAACAATCACCTCGCCCCCAGGCGCGACGATGGTGATTTTCGAGGAGCCACCGACGTAACCGCCGATAGTCACTTTTCCGTTCGGTGCGTTGAGTTGCACGACCGCTTCGCCGTTTAGATCGCCCGAAATGACGATCTCCTCGGCCACCAAGCCCGTGGCATCGATCGAGGCTTTCCCGTTCACCGAACCGATCTTGAGCACACGCAATTTCCCCGTGAGGGTGACCCGGTCACCGGTAGCGAGGTCGGGAAGGGTGGCCGTGTCGTCGGGGTTGTCGAAGTCGCGCTTCGGCGCGATCTTGGGGTCGATCTTCATCACAGCGCCGGTCGGCCGCTGAGTTTCTTTTTTCGGCTCCACGACCGCGGTACGTTCTTGCGCGTTCTTGTCGTCGACCGTGCTGGACGGGTCGGCGGGGTTGGGGGCGCCCCGCTCGCTTCTCGGCGCGTTGTTGGTTAGCGATGATGGAGTAAACGGGAGAATGTGCTTCGCGACCGCACTTTCTTGTTCCGGTGTTACGGGCGGGCGTTCCGGTGGGAGGTTTCGCGGGGGAATTTCGGGCCGTTTGAAGTAAGCGTAAGTCCCGATCGCGAGGACACCCACCGCAATCGACAGTATCAGGACCGGGAACGGGCGGCTCTCTTGGCGTTGCTGCTCGTTGAGAACGACCGGTCCTTCGAGCGGGAATCCGCACGCCGGGCATTGGCCCGTGTCCAGTGCAGTTTCGGGCATCCCCTGTCGGCACTTCGGGCAGGTCAGAGTGGTCATGGCCGATGCTCGCTCCGCGGAAGCTGGGCTGCCCCGATCATACATCCGGGAACTGGAGCGGCGAGCGCCGATTGTGCGTTTGTTACTTCTTCTTGAGCCGCGCGAGTGCGGCTTTGGCCTCGTCGCCCGGGCGCCCGCTCGTGGTCGCGATTTCACTGAGTACCGTTTGCGCCTTGGGAGTGCCGATCGCTTCGAGTGCTTGCACAGCACGGTAGAGACGAATCGAATCGCCGACGAAGCCGTGTGCGGGTGTGCTCAACCCCTTTTCTTCCATCTTGCTTAAAAGCGCCTGAGCGCGGTCGCGCAGGTCGGTGTTCTTTGATTTCGACGCGGCGGTGAGTGTGGGTATCGCGCGCGTGCCGAGGTCGAACAACTGTTTCGACGCGACTTCGCGGACGGCAAGGGTTTCGGACGCGAGATCATCGACCCAACTCTGAATTTTCTGCTGCGTCGTGAGCAGATCCTTTGCACTCCGGGCAATGGTCTCGGTGCCGGCTTCACCCGCTGCCGCGAGGAGCTTCGTTGCAGGGTACCCCACGGCCGCATCGGGCGATTCCAGGCTGATCCACGCGGTGCGTAACTCATCGGCGGTTGGTGCGGGTTTCGTACTGCGGAACGTCAGATCCCAGACCGTTACGGCTTCTTCCGCGCCCGCGGACGCGACGCGCGTTCCGTCCGGGAAGACGGCGAGCCGCGAGATTCCGCCGTACCCGGTGGTGTAGCTTCGGACCAGCCCCTGCGTGGCCAGCTCCCACACTTCCACGCGGCCGGCCGTTCCGCTGGAACCAAACATCAGCAGCTTGCTGTCGGGGCTGAAGGCCACGTGGTGCGCGTAGCCGTCTTCGCTGTAGCGGTCCGCCTTGAAGACCTCGGACCCGTCCGCCGTGTTGAACACCGGAACCTGGGCCTGCGATGCTGCAGCGATTAGCTTTCCGTCCGGGCTGAATGCGAGCGCGGCGCGCTGCCCCCGCCCGATCCGGACGATCCACAGTTCCTTGGGCTTTTTGTCGCTTTCGGTCAGGCTCCAGAGTCGAACGAACCCGTCGCGCCCGATTTGTGCGAGCTTCTCGCCGGACGGGTCGAACGCCAGTGCCATGATCGACGTTGTGGTGGGTGGGAGTTCCACTCGTGTATTGCCCGTCGCGCTCGCAATCACCACTTTACCGCCATCGACGGTCCAGGCGACGCGCTTGCCATCTGGTGAAATAGCAACGACTTTCGCTCCCGCGCTTCCCTCGAACGTGACGGCCGGCTTGGAGGGTAGCCCTTTGAGCGGGTCGAAGTCGGTGAACGCGACGACCGCGTCGGGGGTGGCGATCGCGAGCGTGCTGCCATTCACTGCTGCCGAAACAGCGCGCCCGGGAAGGGTTCCGACGACTTTGGCCTTATCCGCGCCGACGGGCCACAGGTACGCGGTCTCCGTGGTGAGCAGGAACAGTGATTTGCCGTCGGCGCACCCGAGCATGAGCGCCGGGTCGGGGAAGCTGTCGTCTTCTGCGTGCAGTTGCTTGCCCGTGGTCAGATCCCACAAGCGCACACGCAGCCCGCCGTTCCCTGTGGCAACGAGTTTCGTCCCGTCCGGAGATACCGCGAACTCGCCGAACGCCCCGCTGATGCGCCCGGCCCACTCGTTGGTTTTGAGGTTGTACACCCCCGCGTCGCTGCCGTTGCCGACCGCGAGCACGTCCCCACTGATCCACGCACGCGGAAGGTTCGCGCCGGCGATTTCGGTGAGCGGCTTGGGATTGTTCTCCGCGAAAATCCGCACCGTATCCACACCCGCGGGGGTACGCGAGCCGATCGCGATGCGCTTTCCATCCGGGCTGTACGCGACGCCGGAGATGTTCCCGAGATCCTTGAGGGAGAACACCGGTTTCCCACCGGTGATGAGGTGAACTGTCAGAGTGCCCTTCGCACTGGCCACCGCGACCGCCTTGCCGTCGGGCCGGAAATCGAAGTAGTCGGCGGGAGTCAGTTCCAGTTTCGGGAGGTTGCCTTCTACCTCCGTGACGACCGCGTTGCCGGTGGGTTCGGACGTGATGACCATCGAGCCATCGGTACTGAACCCGAACCGGTGTGGGTTGGGGAACGGCACGGAATCGATTTCGCGGAGCGTCTTCGCGTCGAGTAACCGGATCACGGTTTCGGAGCTGTGGTGAACCGCGAGCTTAGTCCCACCGTGGACGTACCGGAGCGTTTCCACGCTCATGGCCGGGCGCTGGACGATACCGACCTGATCGCCGGTCGCGACCGACCACGCGCGAACGGTGCCGTCCTCGCCTCCCGTAACGAACGTCTTGCCGTCCGGTGCGAATGCGACACACGTGGGGCGCTCGGCGTGGCGCAGCCGCGTCTTTCCGAGCCGCGCGATCACGCCTTCGGCCAGCCCGTTCGATCCCTTCGCGGGTTGTTTGGGTGATAGCTTCGGGGGCGGGGCAGGGGCGGGTGGGTCTTTTTGCCCGAACGCGAGGCCGGCTGCGCCGCACGACAACACTCCCGCTAAGATCCACGACCCGGGACGGGCAGCCATTGGCGGAACCTCAATGAAGGAGCCGGTTCGAGGCGTCTCACATTAGAAAGTAGACGCCGGACCCGCTCAACACTCACGGAAATTCTCGCCTCGAAATGGTCTTCCTGAAATCATTCCATCGCGTCACGAAAACGGCTCGTGAAGCCATTGACTTCACGAGCCGTGTGTTGCGGATCGGGAGCTTACCAGCGGTCGCGTTCAACTTCGATCCGGGCGTCGCGGCCCTGGCGTTCCAGCATCCGCACGACCCGCTGGGCGTCGTCGCGGTCGCGGTAGGTGCCGTAGGTCTTCCAGAACCCGCGGTACCGGACTTGCACCTCGAACCGCACCCCGTGGCGATCGCGATCGAAGGTGGCAGGCGCCGCGGCTTCGGCAGTCGAGGAGCCGGCGGTCAGGCCGGTCAGCGTCCCGGTGGCAATCACAGCAGACAGGATGAGCTTGCGGATCATGGTCGTTCTCCTTTGTCGCGGGCCGGGTTCTGTTCGGCCCTCGTGTGAGTAGAACGGATGGGTTCGGTGGCGTTGCGCGGGCCGGACGCGCCTCTCATCCGGGACTCACCCGCGATTCCGCGCCTGCATCGAACCTCGCGTGCCGCACGTGTGTCTGTGGACTCTCTGTTGAAAGGCCGGGGCCACCCGGTGGTAGTCCTTGCGCCGTAACGAATTCGGACTTCGCCGATTGGGGAATGAAATGGGATCGGAACCTCCGTCTCGCATCAAGTTGTTCTTTGCTTTCGCCGCGATCTACATCCTGTGGGGCTCGACCTACCTCGCAATTCGGATCGCGATCGACACCATTCCTCCCTTCCTGATGGCCGGTTCTCGACTCTTCACCGCGGGCGCGATTCTCTACGCACTTGGAGTGCGAGCGGGGCATCCGCGACCCACTCGTTTGCACTGGCGCAACGCGGCCCTCGCCGCGATCCCGTTGTTCGTGTTCGGCAACGGCGGTGTGACGTGGGCCGAGCAAGCGGTTCCGTCCGGCGCCGCGTCGCTCGTGATCGCGACTCTGCCCGTATGGTTACTGTTACTCGATTGGGGGTACGGCGGGCGGTCCGTGCCGCGCCTCGTGGAGTTGCTCGGACTCGGGATCGGACTCAGTGGCGTCGCAGTTCTATCTGCGCCGGGGGGCATCAATCCCATCGGTATCGGCGTGCTCCTGTTCGCAGCGATCGCATGGGCCGTGGGTTCGCTGCTGAATCGATACTCCGAACTTCCCCCGTCGCCGGTTCGTGTCGCGGGGATGCAGATGCTGATCGGCGGGTTGGTCATGGTGGTGCTCGGGCTAGCGCTCGGTGAGACTCAGCGCCTGAATTTGGCTGCCATATCCGTGAAATCGATGGCCGCATGGGTGTACCTCGCAGTTGCGGCCCTGGTTGCGATCCCAGCATACACATGGCTCCTGACCGTCACGTCGCCCGCGCTGGTCGGTACGTATGCGTTCGTGAATCCGGTGGTCGCGGTGTTCCTCGGTTGGGGTGCCGCGCTACTCGGTTGGGTTGTGGCCGACGAGATCGTGAGCGAACGAACCGGCATTGCGGCGGGGTTGGTTGTGCTCGGGGTGATGCTGCTCGTGTGGCCGCGGAAGAAGCCCGAAGCTGCGCAACAAGAACGCTCGACCGAGCCGACCGAAGTCGCGGCTGTTGGTGCTGGGGAGTAACTTCGGTTTTGTGGAACAGGCCGCTGACCTGTGGAGACGTCTCCACAGGTCAGCGGCCTGTTCCACAAGCAAATCCTCTCAGCGCACGAGCACTTCTCACAGAACACATCTGCGTTCTGACCGGTTCAACCCGTTGTTGCCCAACACGTTTTTTGAAACGCGACCTACGGTGATTGACCGGGTTCCGCGCGCTAGTTATATTTCCATTCGGTTATACAACTCGGAGGTTATGCACCAATGGCGACCGCCCGGCTCGACGCCACATTTGCGGCGCTGGCCGACCCGACCCGGCGCGCGATCTTGGCTCGTCTCGCACAAGGAGAGGCCACGGTCACGGAACTGGTCGCGCCCTTCAAATTGAGCCAGCCCGCGATCTCCAAGCACCTGAAAGTGTTGGAGAAAGCGGGACTGATCTCACGGGGGCGCGACGCCCAGAAGCGCCCGTGCCGGATCGCGCCCGAACCGCTGGCCGAGGCCAACGAGTGGCTGGAGAACTACCGCGCGCTGTGGGAGGCGAACTTCGAGCGCCTCGACGACCTGTTGGAAGAGTTGAAGTCCGCGAAGAAACCCAAGAAAGACTGATGGAGTGCGACCATGAAGAACAAGTTGAGTGTTACCACGTCCGGTGAGCGCGAGATCGTGATTACTCGCACGTTCAACGCACCGCGCGAGCTGGTGTGGGAGACGATGTCGAAGCCCGAGCTGCTCAAGCGCTGGCTGTTCGGGCCGCCCGGCTGGGAGATGACAGTATGCGAGGAAGATCCGCGCGTGGGAGGGAAGTTCCGCTGGGCGTGGAGCGGACCGGACGGCGCCGGGATGACGATGAGCGGCGTGTACCGCGAGATCGTTCCGCCCGAGCGGAGCGTGCGCACCGAGTGTTTCGAGACGGGGTGCATTCCGCAAATGGGCGAACAGCTCACGACGCTCGTACTTGCGGACCGAGGGGAGCAAACGCTCCTGACGATCACCGTCCTGTACCCGTCGAAGGAGGCCCGCGACGGGGCACTGGCGTCCGGCATGGAGCACGGCATGGCCGCGGGTTACGACCGGCTGGACGAGTACCTCATGGGTGTCGCAGTATAGGTGTAGTGGTTCTGTGAACCCCGCCCGCAAGGGCGGGGGTATGTGGTGTGGGTTACGCTGCTCGGCGCAATTGTGGCTCTTCTTGCTGGAGCCCCAGTACCTTGCGGTACACGCCGTGCGTGATCCGGGCGCAAGCTTCCCACGAAAATCCGGCCGCGTGCTCGATCCCGCGCCGGCGATAGTACGCCAGGAACTCGCGGTCCGCGGCGATGCGGGCCAGCGCGTCGCGCCAGCCATCGAGGTTGTTCGGGTCGATCGTGAGGGCGTTCGTTCCGACCACCTCGCGCACCGCGTCGGCGGTCGATGTCACGGCCGCGGTGCCACACGCCATTGCCTCGACCGGTGGCATCCCGAATCCTTCGTAGAAGCTCGGGTAGAGCAGGGCTTCCGCACCTGCATAGAGTGCGGGCAAGTCTTCATCGGGCACGTAACCTAGGTGGATCGCGCCGAGGGACTTGGCTTCGGAATCGAATATCGCGCGCTCGGTTTCCGTCTTCCAGCCCCACCCACCGGCCAGCACGAGCGGGCACGCTTCACGTGCTCGCGCGGGTAATGCGCAGAACGCGCGGAGGAGCGTCCCGATGTTCTTGCGCGGCTCGATCGTGCCGACGTACAGCGTGTAGCGCGCCGGGAGGTTGTGCTTCGCGCGGAGTGCGGCGATGGCACTCGGTGCTTGAGGTCGGAATTGCGGGCCGACGCCGCAGAGCATCGCGGTCACGCGGTCCGGCGCGAGCCCGAGGTGCTGTTGAGCTTCGGTGCGCACGGCCTCGGTGCCGACGATGATGTGGTCCGCGAGTTCGATCCCGCGCGCGAACGCAGCCTCGTGTGCTTTCACGCGCTCGGGCGGGTGCCACTGCGGGTACAGCAGCACCGAGAGGTCGAACACTGTGACGACGAGCGGCAACCCGGTCCGGAACGGAACGAAGTTCGGTTCGTGATACAGGTCGAACTTTCCGGTGCGTGCAACCGCCTGGAAGTGGGCCGCGAACCCGATCTTCGCGACCGCGCCGACGGTTTTCTTCGCCAGACTTTTGAGCGGGTTCGCGGACTTGCTCGCGGGCGCGCCGGACTTGTTCGCGGGCTTGAAGAACCGGCGCGCGAAATCCGCGGCGCGGGCGCCGGGGTACATCCAGAACGTGTCGCGCGGGAACGTGGAGACGAGCGCCGCGTGCAGGTTCGCCGCGGCGTGCGCGATCCCGGTCTTCGGCTTGAGGGTCGTGACCCCGTTGAACAGCACGCGCACGCGGAGCCCTCTGGGTTACGCCGCCTTTAACGCTTCGGGTAGCTGACCGGAAGCCGCGGCCGCCGCCGCGATGTACTGCTCTACGACAATTCCCGGCGCGCCCTCGGCACGAACGCGGCCGTGTTCCATCCAGATGACGTGGGTGCACATGTCCAGAATCGCGTTCAGGTCGTGGGCGACGATGACCATGAGCCGCGAGGATTTCATTAGCTCCTTCATCCGGGCCTTGGCCTTGTTCTGGAACGCGAGGTCGCCGACCGCGAGCACCTCGTCGATCAGGAGCACCTCGGGGTCGATCGCGGTGGCGATCGAGAACGCGAGGCGCATCTGCATGCCGGCCGAGTAGTTCCGCACCGCGATGTTGAGGAAGTCGCCGAGTTCCGAGAACTCCGCGATCGCGTCCAGTTTCCCGCGGATGCTGCTCGGCGTCTCGCCCTGCAGGTACGCGCGGTACATGATGTTGTCCCAGCCCGTCGCCTCGAACTCGAAGCCGAGCGTAATGTCGAACAGCGAGCAGATCTTTCCCTCGACGTCGCGCGTGCCGTTCGTCGGGGGGTAGATGCCCGCGAGCGTCTTCAGCAGCGTACTCTTACCGGCCCCGTTGTGGCCGATGATGCCGATGCGGTCGCCGTCGCGCGCGGACAGGTTGATCCCCTGCAGCGCGTGGACCCGGAGCGGCGGGTTCATCGAACGCAAGAACAGCCCGCTCACGAGGTACTCTTTGAAGCTCACGCGCTTCTGCTGGTGCGCGTTGAACGTGACCGACACGTCCTGAAGTTCGATCTTCGCCATGAAAGCGCGTCTCGGGAAGTTGGGAATATCGAATCGGCGCTCCATCCCGTGGACGAGCACCGAGCGGCGCGGGGCCGGTTTATAGGTGGAAGATCACTTTCTTGTGCAGCCAGCTCACGACGCCGATGGCCAGTGCGCCGAGCCCAACGGTAAGTCCAATTGCCGAGAGGTACTCGGGACCGAAGTGCGAGACCAACGCGACCGGGTCCGGTGCGAGCAGCGGTTCGCGGATCAGTGTCAGGTACAGGTTCACCGGGTTGATGTCGGCGAGCCAGCTCATCCCGCGGTCGTCCAGGATGTCCCGGCGGTACATGATCGGAGTGAGGAAGAACCCGATCTGCGCGCCCACTTCGAGCAGGTGCGCGGTGTCGTGGAAGAACGCGGTAATGAACGCACCGATGGTGGCCACGGCCCACGCCGCAATAAGTGCGAGCAGTAGCCCCGGGATCGCGACCGCGAGCCCCATGAACGCGCTCGCGTTCCCCCGCCAGATTACGACCAGCGCGACCACTACGGAGAGCGCCATGCACGAGTGGATCGCCTGTCCCAGAACCGTGCGGAGCGTGTAAATCGTGTACGGCATTGGGCTTTGCCGGATGTAAGACTCGTTCATCAGCAGGGCCTTGCTGCCCATCGTGGCCGCGTCGCGCAGGAAGCTCCACACGGCCAGCCCCGCCAGCGCGAACGCCGCGTACTCGACCGGGTTCCCGTTCCCGAACAACTGGCTGAAGACCACCGTGAACACGATGGTCATGGCGATCGGGTTCAGCAGCGACCACCCGATCCCAAGAACCGAGCGCCGGTAGCGCAAGCGCAGGTCCAGTTTGACCAGCGCGAGCAGAAAGTGGCGAGCGGTCCAGAGCGAGGACAGGTGACGGAACATCCGTGATCCCACAGGCGAGCGAAACGACCCTAACGACCCTCGGGCACAGGTTTTTCGGCGGTTCGCGCCCGCGAAAACCCGGTTGCCGATCGGCCCGACAGAGGGTGGAGAGAGTAGCGATCCCGCTCCAGTCTCGCTAGCCCAACTTTCCCGCACACGTCGCGCGATCGCTACAGACTAACTCCCGTTCCCCAATTTTTCACAGTTACGGTAAAGCCGCGGTGCGCGATTGTGTTGGGCGTCCTAGCTATACCGGTAAGCTAAGGGGACACGGTTGTACTCGGTACAGGTGCGGCGATGCGGACGAACGACGTGCTCGAAGGCGATTGCATTCAAGTTCTGGCCGATCTGCCGGCGGGGTGCGCGGACCTCGTGTTCGCCGACCCGCCGTTCAACATCGGCTACCAATACGACGTGTACGACGACCGGCGTGCGAAGGAGGACTACCTCGCGTGGACCGAGAAGTGGCTCGCCGCGTCCGTCCGGGCGCTCGCGCCGCACGGGTCGCTGTTCCTGGCCATCGGCGACGAGTTCGTGGCCGAGCACAAGGTCCGCCTCGACGCACTCGGGCTGACGATGCGCAACTGGATCGTGTGGCACTACACCTTCGGCGTGAACTGTAGCAAGAAGTTCAACCGGAGCCACGCGCACATCCTGTATTACGTGCGCGACCCGAAGAACTATAAATTCTTCCCGGACGCCGTCCGCGTGCCCAGCGCCCGCATGACGACCTACGCGGACCGGCGCGCGAACCCCGTGGGCAAGCTCCCAGACGATACCTGGGTGCTGCGGCCGCAGGAGAGCGACGTTCACTTCCAGTCGGGATCGGACACGTGGCACGTCCCGCGCGTGTGCGGCACCTTCAGCGAGCGCACCGGGCACCCGTGTCAGATGCCCGAAGCGGTGCTGGAACGCATCGTCCGTGTCGCGTCGGAGAAGGGGGACTTGGTGCTCGACCCGTTCGCGGGCAGCGGCACCACGCTCGCGGTCGCCAAGAAACTCGGGCGCCAATACCTCGGCGTCGAACTGTCGGAGCAGTATGCGGACGGCGTGCGCAAGCGGTTGCAAATGGTCGAATTCGCCGAGGGCGTGGCCGACGCACAACCGGTGATGCCGAAGCCTGCCAAGCGCGTGGCTGTGAAGCGATAGCGTGGTCGGTCGAAGTGGGTAGAAAAGAATCAATCGCTGGGTGCTTGAGGCACCCAGCGACCCTGGAGTTGTGCAATCAGACGCGGTCGGGAGCAAAGCCGCGTTACTCGCCTTCGGGACCGGATTTCGACGAACCCGGATCGGAAGTACCCCCGGCGGGTTTGATTTCGCTCGGCTTCGCCGGGGACGCCGTACCCGAGGGTTTCGGCTTGCTCGGTTCGACCGGGCGCGAGAACGGAACCGGCACGTCGGCCGAGGGTTTCGGCTGAGCACCTTCCAATCGCGCGAGCTTCTCGCGGCAATCCTGAAGCCCCTTCTGAAGCTCCTTTAGTGACTCGTCCACTTGCTTGTGCTGCGAGTCGCGGAGGGCCTTGCGCTCCAGGTCCGAGTTCTTGTTCCGGTCCACCTCGCCGGCGAGCTTCTGGAGGTCGTCGCGCATCGACTTCAGATCGGCCGCGGTCGCCACCATTTTCTCTTTAATGGTGTCCAGGCTCGCGATGTCCTTCTTTACGCCTTCCAGAAGTACGACCCGTTCCTTGAGGATTTCGAGGGCCGTGGCGTCCTTCTTCATCGCATCGGCGGAGGTCGCGGCGTCCTTTTTGATGGACTCGATCGTGGCGTTGGTGTCGCGCTTGACGCCGTCCACCGCGGCGGTGTTCGTGCTGATCTTTTCTTTCAGCCCTTCGAGTTCGACTTTCACCGTGTCGATGGCCCGCATCCGCTCGTACTGGGCGGTCACGCGGGTGTTGAACTCGTCCTTCTTCACGAGTTCGGCCCGCGCTTCGCGCTCGTTGCTCAGCGCCGTGCGGAGTTCCGTGATGCTCGACGACATGTTGTTGAAGAGCGTGATCGAGACCAGCGCGACGATACTCAAAATGGTACCGCCGAACACGCGCCAGAAGAGTGAGATCTGTTCTTCTTCCTTTTTGGGCTCCGCGCCCTTTTCCGGTGCCGGTTCGGACGCGGACCGCGTGGACTCGTAGGCCATCATCTCGGTCGTGCGGCTCAGATCGTCCGTGTCCTGCTCGTCCCGCCTCTGAATCACGGCTCCCTCCCACTCTGGCAAACGGCGCCCTCCAGGTTGGCGCCGCGTGATGTGATAACCTGGGTCGGCCGGTATACCGGAGTTCCCCGCCCCCTGCAATCCGACCTGACACGGTTCGGACTGTTGCGGTAACGGGTTCTTGCGCGGGATTTTCGGTCGGGAAACAACCACGCCCGGCGCGAGTGCGCCGGGCGTAACGATTGTGTCGTGGGAACGAGATCAGCCCTTTATCACGCCGACTCTCAGGACCGGGGCCGCTCGTAGCCGGGGCAGGTCAGCGGCCGGGGCCGTCTGCTCGACCGGCAGGATGTTGCGCTTGACGAAACTTCCGTTCTGCTTCTTCTTGGTCTGGTCAATGGGCGTGATCGGGATCACGAGTTCTGCACCGACCAGTACGAGCACGTCGTCGTGGAAGCCTTTGAGGTAGGTTTCGTCGGGCATTTGTCCGTCGCCGGCCACGATCGCCATACCGCCCGCGGCGAGGCGTTTTTGCACTTCGCCCTTGGGGACGAGCTTACCCTTGATGTCGTAAGCGTCGAATTTTACTTCGTTCAGGGGCTTGGGAACGACCTTCGCATCGGTCGTCTGCCCGTCGCCGTAGTAGCCGTTGCCGATGAAGCGCCCGCCCCGAATGCGGATCGCCCGGCCGCCACCGTCCCACATCACTTCGTCGTACCCGTTGTTGTTCGTGGGCTGACTAGTGGTTGGGACGGTAACTGTGCCCTTGTCGTCGGTCGTGAGCATCGTGAGTTGCGGGGCCGGGGTGCTGGGGTACGGCGCACCGCCCCACTGAATGTTCGCGTGCGAGAGGCCGTCGGCGACCATAATCACCGTCTCTGGTGCGACGGACCGGAGCCACGTCTTGCCGATCGGTTTTCCGTCCGAGGAGGCCAGTACGGTCGCGCCCTTTTTCACGCGCGCGGCGGCTTCGTCGGCTGTCAGAGGGGTGCCATCGGCCGTCGTGAACTTGCCGTTGAACTCCGACAGAGACCTGTTGAAGTACTGGTTGTTGACGACGTCGTGTTCGATCTGCTTTTGGACCTGCTGGTTCCCTTCCATCTCGAAGTAGACACTCGTGACGGTCTGCTTGATGGGCACCGTGTAAATCACGCGGACCGTGCCACTCTCGTCGGCTTTCAGCGCCAGCACGCGCGGCGCCGGGCCGGTCGCATTCGGGCCGGAGTCGCGCGGGATCGGTGCGGCCGGGGCGAGCAGTGCCGTCGAGAGCACCAGCGAGGAATACATGTGGTGTGACTCCGTCGTTGAATTGGCGAAACGGCAATCGAAATAAGGATAACCGAGCGAACGGGACTGGTAAAGGAGTTGGTTTGTTGTTCCAAGGCAAAACGCACGTCGGCGGGAGGTATTTCCTCCCGCCGACGTGCGTTTCGTCATTCAGTCATTTGTGCGGTGCCAATTACTTCACCGGCACAGCCGGTACGGGAGCCGGCAAAGCGGGCGCGACCTGGATCTGGATTACGGCGGGCTGGATTTGGATGCCAGGGGCCACCGGTTGGATCTGGATCGGCGGGCGCACGCCGCCTGGCAGCGGTTTACCGGGGAGGGCGCCGCCCATCAGTTCGGGCGAAGCAAGCACGAGCACGTCGTCCTTGAACATCTTCAGGAAGGTCGGGCTGACCGGTTTGCCGTCCGCGGAGACAACCACGGTTCCGCCCTTCACGAGCTTCTTGATCGCCTCTTCGGTATCGAGCTTCTTGCCGTCGGCGGTGGTGACGGTGAGATCCTTCACTTCGCCCAGTTCGACCGACTTCGCGCGGGCGACGACGGGGACCGCGCCGTTCGGGTTGACCGCAGCGCCGGGCGGTTGCAGCTTTTCCGTCCGAGTTACGACGACCATGATCTTGCCGTCTGCGTCGGCCTTCAGTTCGAGAATGCGAGGCGCTGGGCCGGCGGGTACGGGTGGAGCGGGAGCGGGAACCGGGGCCGCGAGAGTCATCGACAGAACCAGCGAAGTCAGCATCGGCAGCACTCCGGGAGAGGGCTTGAGGGTGACCCGCGCGAGTTGCGGGTATTCATATACGACGAGATACCGGCGGCGCGAGTTTGGAGAAATCCCGATTTGTCTCAAGTCTCGTTCGGGATCGTCAGAAATCGAGGCAGAATACGGGTTTGCGTTCGCAAATCAGTGCCCGCTTTCGGTCTCAGGACGGAAGCGTTGGCCGTCACCATCGGGACCACCCGTCCACGGGTCGCCGCGCATGTGGTAACCGCCGTTCTCCAAACTTTCCCAGTATCCGGGCCGGTCTTCTTCCATGAACTCGATTCCGCGGACCCACTTCGCGCTCTTCCAGGTGTACAGCCGTGGAACGACCAGTCGGACCGGGTAACCGTGCTCCGGCGTGAGCGGTTCGCCGTTGTGGTGCGTGGCGAAGAGGCAATCCTCTGCAAAGAAGTCGTCGATCGGCAGGTTCGTGGAGAACCCGTACTCGCTGTGAACCATCACGAACTTCGCACGCGGGGCCAGCGTGATGTGGTTCAGCAACTCGCGGGTGACGACGCCCTCCCACAAATTGTCGAGCTTGCTCCAGCGCGTGACGCAGTGCATGTCCGCGAACACGCGGTGGCGCGGGAGGGCGTTGAATTCGGCCCAGGTGAACTGCTTGATGGCGCCGATGAGCGGAGCGGGGAACAGTGAAAGCGTCCACCTCGCCGGGTCGAATGGCGGGACACTTCCGGCGTGCAGTACCGGCCACTTCTGCGTGAGAACCTGGCGCGGGGGCACGCGGTTCTCGCGCTGAGTATCCGAACTGATGATCGGCTCGTCGGCCATGAGGGGTTCCAAAGATATCTCACGACCAAAGGCACTTCGGGGAACGAGCCTTAAGTCAGCAAATCCCGCACCGTTGCGTCGCTCGCGGTCCGCCCCGGAAGCACCTTTCGGCGAACTTGACTGATAATCGCTTCAGTATTTCAGCCCGTTCTTGCGCACGTGAACCGTGGGCTTGCTGTCGTGGAGCACGGCCCCTGCGGTGACACGGCCGACGATGAGAGTGTGGTCACCGACCGTGAGGCGGTTCGCGACGTGGCATACGAGGTAAGCGTGGGCTGCCAGCAACACGGGCGGGATTCCGCGCTCGCGCGTCACTTCCAGTCCCTCGAAGGCCGGCTCGCCCGACGAGAACCCTTTCCCGAAGTGCGCGACGAGAGCCTTTCCGCCCTCTGGAACGACGTTCAGCACGAATACCGCGCCGTCCTGCAACCAGTCGAGCACGTATCGCTGGTTGTTCACCGCGACCGACACTTGGGGCGGATCGAAGGAGCACTGCTGCACCCAGGACGCGAGCATCCCGGTCTCGTCGTCGCCGTTGCGCGCGGTGAGGACGTACAACCCGCTCGGTACGCGGCCGAGCGCGGCAGCGAGTGACTCGGACGGGTCGGTGGTCGCGTGTGTCATGCGATTCATGCTACCGTTTGAGGGCGAAACCGTCACGCGGTTGATCCCGCGCGCGACCGGAATACCGCCCCCAATACCGTCACATCGTTCTCATGAGTCGTTTTGGTCCGCCAAGAACCGCGAAGTGAAGTGAAAACTCATTGAGACCGCGCGAGGTGCGCGGTCTCAATTGAACTGGCGGATCAGTCCAGTTGGTAGGGGCTGTTTGGATCTTTTTCGTGGCGGATCTCGTCCACGGGTTCCTGTTTGAGCCACCCGGCGTAGAGCTGGTTCGCTGCGTTAAACACCCACCCGTCCTTGTCACCAACGTTCTTGTAGGCGTGAACTACCCCCGGCGGCACGATGAGCGCGAACGGGGTGCTCTCGCCCACCTCGCGCACTTCTTTCGCGCCGAACGTGGGCGAGTCCTTGCGTGCGTCCCACAAGTACACCCGGAAAGTAGACGGCCCGGTGAAGCAGAAGTAGTCGGCCTGGTCGATGTGCTCGTGCGGCCCGCGCGCGACGCCGGGCTTGGTCATCGACACGTAAGCCATGACCGGGTGGAATTGGGGCGGCACGAGGTCGTTGCGGAACAGCTCGACGAGCCACCCGCGCGGGTCGGTGAAGAACTTCAGTGGCACCCACGCGACGTCGTGGATCGGTCCGCGCTCAACGTATTTCGGCAGGGGAACATTCATCGGGTATCCGGGGCTTGGCTACTTCTTCGGTCCCTGCTCGATCTTAGTGATGGCCTCTTCTGCGGCTTGTCCGAGCATTACGAGTGCGTTGAGTTCGGGATCAGCGACTTGCTCTCCGTACCGTGCTCCAGATGTCACAGCGGCTCCCAAACCAGTTACAACTCTCTCACGAAGCGCGGGCAGAGCGGCCCGCGCTTTTACTCCGATTTCACCAAGTTCCCGAGCCGCATCAAACGTGAGAAACGTGGGATCTTTCGGACCCACACTCGCAATCGGCGAGCTGAAATAGACGGACGGGAGCTGCGTCAACAGTTCGGCAAGAACGGGCACGCCGGAAGGGTCTTTCGCACATTTCCACAACAGGATCGCTGCGCGATACCGCGTGTGCGGATTTTCGTCCTTCAAGAGTTTCGACAGCGCGGGTGCGGCAGGTGCTGCCTTGGGGCCGAATTCTGTCAGGCGGTCGAGCACGGCGTGGCGTCCGGAACTTGTTGCGTCCAGCACGTCTGCCAAAAGTGGCACCACGTCTGGCCCTAATTTGCGCAACGGAACCAGATCGAACCCGAACCACGGATTATTATCAGTGAGCTGCTCTATTACAAAGCGCCGAATGGCCGGGATCGCATCCTTAGCAGCGGGACCAATATCGCAGAGTGCTTGGTAAACAGCGTGTCGGCAGTCTAGGGCGGAGTCACCGAGCAGTGGGGTGAGAGCGAGAACCGCGTCTTTCGGTTCCGGGCAAATCGCAACAAGTGCTTCGACGACCTGTGTAGGGGACGTCTTCTTGTTTTTCAACATCTTCAGAAGGATTGGCCGGACATCTTTTGCTGCCGGACCGATCTCTTTCACGATGCTGAGCACTTGCAGCCGGTACGCCTCTGAATGGTCTAAAAGCATCTCGGTGAACGTCGGTAGCGCCGGTGCCGCGTCCGGACCGAACGAGCGCAGCGCTGCAACTGCCGGCAGCCGCTGTTCGGGGGTGTCCCCCTTCAGGAACTGCGAAACCCAGTACCCGAGCGGCTTTCCTTCGTACTTCGGCTCCGGTTTCTTCGCTTTGTTGGCCTTTTCTTCCCCGAACGTGGGCACGGCAACGAGCGCGAAGAGAACGGCGAGAACGGCACGCATGGGCACCTCCGATCGCAGGTCCGTTACAGGCGGACATTGTGAGATTCCTTCGTCAGCGCCGTCAATCGCAACTGTGGACTCCGCGCTCCCTGGCAAACGCGAAGACGTCGGGTGCGACAGCTCGCTGAACCACTGCCGCGAGTTGGGTGTCTATGTGCGCGGGTACTGTGTTGTGGACCTCGTGCTCGATTTGGCGCGCCGTTGACTCGATCTGGCGACCGCGATACCGTTGAGTACGGTCCCCTGTTTTCGAGGATTTCAAACATGCGGCGAATCGTTGTGGCACTCGCAGTGCTCGTGCTTTTGTGTCTCCCCGGTCGCGTGTCGGCACAAGAGCCGCTCGGGTTCCAGATCGTTGATGCGAAAGTCGAGAAGGGCAAGCTCACTTGGAGTGAAGAGAAAGCGGTTCCGGTCGCCAGGGTCGTTGAGGTGACCGTAAACATCAACGGGAAGAACGTGATCGAGAAGCGCACAGTGCTCGAGTACACGACCAGTACCGTGACTCAAGCACACGAACTGAAGAACCTGAATGCTACGGACGTGAAGGGGAAGGCGATCGGTGCCGATAAGCTCGCGGAGTTGCTGAAGGAGCCGACACCAGTTGTGTTGCTGATCGGCCCGCTCGCGGACAAGCACCGCGCGCTCTTCAAGGACAAGACCGTGTTCGTGTTCTTGCCCCTACCTTATGCTGTTCCCGAACCGCCGCCGGCCGATCCAGAGTAGGGCGGAGCGCTTAGAACCTGTTGGTGTCCTGATGTGTCAGTGGCTCGGGTCAGAGGCTCGGGCCACGTTCGGAAGTGTCTAATTCCATCGTCTACATATGAATCTTCGTCTCGATCACTTGTTGGAAGAGTTACGCACGAACGGCGCGGACATCTTGCGTGCCATCGACGCCGACCCCCTCCTCGTGAAACGCCAGTCCGGCGCACTCGTGCTCGCGAACGCGGGCGCGATGCTGTTCACGCCGCAGTTGCCGCACCAGTTGTTTGCGAAGGGTATCGTGTACCGGCGCGATCCGTTCGAGCTGGTGTCGCTGCCGCTCGTGAAGATTTACAACCTTGGTGAGAAGGACGTGTCCGCGGCCGACCTCACGGGGATCGTGGCCGAACCGGGGAACGCCCGACTGCACTTCCTGCGCAAGCTCGACGGGACGCTGCTCCAGCGCTTCCAGCACGACGGGCGAGTGTACTTCACGACGCGCGGGATGATCGAGGGTGGCCCGTGCTACGGCGTCCAGGACGAGGATACTTCCGGTCGTGCAGTGGGGTTCGACTTCCTCGGAACTGCGCGCCGACTCGCGGAGGCAAAGTACCCCGCACTTTGCGAGGCGCGGCCGGAGTTTGAGAACACCACGCTCGTGTTCGAGTTCATTCACCCGGAAACGCGCGTCATCACCAACTACGGTGACCGCGAAGACTTGGTGCTGCTCGCGTGCTTCGACCGCACGGACCACCGCTACCGCACTTACGCCGAGGTGAAAGCACTCGCTACGGCACACGTGCTCGCACACGTCGACGAATTCACGCCTGCGGGGAACAACATCGGCGAGCAGATCGAGAGCCTACTGGCGGCCATCGCGGGAACGGACCAGGAGGGGACGGTTATCACCATCGAGCACGGGCACCGGGTGGTGTACCGCGTGAAGGTGAAGGGGCCGGACTACCTGCGCGTGTTGAAGCTCGTTGTCACCTGCACGTATGACCGAACGGTCGAGATGATCGACGCGCACCCGCACTGGACGAGCTGGGCGGACGTGGCCGCACACCTACGTTCGCTTGGGCGAGAGCAAGTTCCGGAAGAGGTGCTCGATTTCTACCGCGAGCACTACGACGTGTTCGCCGGGTACATCGCGAACTGCGTGCGCCTGCGTGATTGGGCGCAGGTCGTAGGCGCGGACCTCCGTAAAGAGGCCGAGGCCGAGGCCGGACTGGGGAACGACCGGCTCTTGCGGAAGTGCTTTGCGGCGCGGGCTGTGAAACTACCGATGAAGCCGCTTCTGTTCGCCGCGTTCGACGGTCGGCTCGATATCGCCGTTGTGCGCCAAACTGTCCGCACGCCCGACGAAGCAAAAGACGCGGTCGCCACTTTGCCCGGAACGCCCTGAAAAATCAGTCCCGCGCGAACCTGAAACGCCGGTCCCACATCCCTTCTTGCGTACCCGTCCTCGGGGTGTGGTGGATGCACGCGACTCTGCGAAGGTCGCAGACCAGGTTCGATTCCTGGCGGGGACACTGTTCGGGGCGTTAGTGGAGATTACGATGGCGAAGGTCGTGTTCTATCGACAGTGCCGATTAGTCAAGCGCGTTGAAAATGGCGAGTGGGTTCAGGTGTCGTGGATTCCGGAGCCGTATGCAACGACCGGTCGCGTGGTGAAGTTGCGCGAGAACGGCGTGTGGGACGACGGTTGGGTCGTTGCGGGTGCAGGTCAGAACCGGTTGCCAGCGGATCAGGTTCCGGACTTCCACGTGCTGAGCAAAGCGCACTTGCGAGCGACCGGCGACGCCGAAACCGCCCCGAAGGGTTGACAGCCCGAGCAGCAAAAGACGCCGACCGACGGGTCGGGCGGGCGCCTGCAAAGCGTTCGGAGTGGGTTCAACTCCCAACGGCGTCTCTCAATAACAACGGGGCGCGGGACGATTCTTCGTCCCGCGCCCCGTTATCGTTTGCACACGATTACTTCAGCGCGGCGCGCTTCTTACCGATCAGCTCGATCAGCTTCTTGTGCGGGTCGGCGAACTTGGCCAAACCCTCAGACATCAGCGTTTCTTCCATCTTCGCGTTGTCGACCTTCGCGTCGATGTCGGCCAGCACTTCGGCCGGCGGCATCTGGTCGACTTGCCGGGTGAACACGTGCGGCGGGTTGGTCTTCGCGACGGCGTCGTTGGTTTCAGGCGGGTTCGTTTCGATGTCCGACCCGGCGAACGCGGCGACGTACTTCACCGGGTCCGGGTTGGGGTTCTTCGGGGTCTTCTTCGCGCCGGTGCTGGCGAAGATCAATTCTTGCTTCCGGGCCAGGCCCTTGTCGGCCCAGAAGTCCTTGTTCATCTTCCAGATGCGCTTGGCGTTCACAATCCCGACCTGGCCCTGCGCCGCGGGCGAGAGGCTCGAAACGTGATCTTCGGTGTACACGTCCACGCGGCTCACGAAGATGCTGTACACGGTCTTCACGTTCTGCTTGTCGCTGCGGCGCTGGACCCCGCGCCACGCGGCCTGTTGAGCGAGTTTGTACTGACGCTCGCTGAAAATCAGCGTGATGTTGACCGCAACTCCAGACGCGACCAGTTCTTCGATCGCCCCCAAACCGCCCGGCGTGGCGGGAACCTTAATCATGCGGTTCGTGTGCCCAGTGGCCCACTTCTTCCCGAGGCGGATGTACTCTTCCGTCCGCTCCGCGGTGTTCTTCGTCTGGGCCTTATCTTCGAGCAGCGGGTCCAGCTCGAAGCTCACCCAGCCGTCGTCCCCGTTGGTGCTGGCCCACACGTCGGTGAAGACGTCCTGCGCCTGCTTCACCAGTTTGTCGGTCATGGCCCACGCGACGGCCTCGTCGTCGAGGCCCTGGTCGAAGAACGTCTTCATGTCCGCATCGAAGCGGCCGGGCTTGCCCGCGTCCAGGTTCTTCTTGTCTTCGAGCAGCCCGGCGATGATGATCGGGTTCGAGGTCGCGCCCGTGGCGCCCTGCGACCGGTTCAGCTTAATCAGTTCCGGGTCGACGGAATCGAGCCACAATTTGGTGCCGGTGGCGGCGAGTGACTGTAACGGCGTCATGTGAGGTCTCCGGGAGGGTTTGTCGGAGGCAATCTTAAGAATAACGCCCGGGCGAAGAAGGGGTGATTTGGGGGAACCCAACCGCGCGGACCCGTCCGCGCCGACGCCACCGGAACAACATCTCGACTCGATCTTTATTGACAACCGCCCCAGAAACTGTTTCCATCAACTTCCCACCACCGGTGCGCCCTCTTCCGACATTCGCGACCATGAAATACTTGTCACTGATCGCGCTTCTATTGTGCCTCGTTGCTGTGCGCGGCGCAGAACCCGCCCCGATTACCCCTCAAAAGGGAGGGATTGGAAGCACCAACGTTGGTATTTTTCCCCCTCCCTTTTTAGGGGAGGGGGCTGGGGGGAGAGGTTCTTCCAAGGCTCCGGCGCCCGAGCGCGTGATCGAGTTCAACCGCGACGTGCGACCGATTCTCTCAGATGCGTGTTTCGCGTGCCACGGGTTCGATCCTAAATCGCGCAAGGCCAAATTGCGGCTAGACGTCCCCGAAGACGCATTCGCCGCGCGCGAGGGCACGTTCCCGATCAAGCCCGGCGATTTGAAGAAAAGTGAGGTCTGGGCTCGCATCATGACCGACGACGCCGAAAGCGTGATGCCGCCCCCGCACACTAACAAGAAGCTCAGCGCCGCCCAAAAAGAGACGCTGCGTCTCTGGATCGCACAGGGGGCGAAGTACCAGAAACACTGGTCGTTTGAAACGATTCAGCGCCCGAAGGCGCCCGAGGGTCGCAACCCGATCGATGCGTTCCTTCTCAACCGGCTCCGGAAAGAGGGGCTGAAGCCGACTCCGGAAGCGAACCGCGAGACGCTGATCCGCCGTGTGTCGTTCGCGCTAACCGGGTTGCCGCCCACGGTCAAGGAACTGGACGAGTTCCTCGCGGACAAGGCCCCGAACGCTTACGAGAAGATGGTGGACCGCTACCTCGCATCGCCGCGGTTCGGCGAGGAGATGGCGCGCCACTGGCTCGATGTGGCCCGGTACGCCGACACGCACGGGCTGCACCTCGACAACGAACGGCTGATGTGGAAGTACCGCGACTGGGTGGTCAAGGCGTTCAACGAGAACCTGCCGTTCGACAAGTTCACCGTTTATCAACTCGCGGGCGATCTGCTCCCGAACCCGACGAACGACCAACTCACCGCGACCGGGTTTAGCCGGTGCAACGTGACGACGGGGGAGGGCGGTTCGATCGATGAAGAGTGGCTGTACCGCAACGCGGTCGATCGAGCCACGACCGCGACGCAGGCGTTCCTCGGGCTCACGGCCGGGTGTGCGGTCTGTCATGACCACAAGTTCGATCCGATTTCGACGAAGGAATACTACTCGCTCTATGCGTTCTTCTACTCCGGGGCCGACCCCGCGCTCGACAGCAACGTCAGCACAACCGGACCGTTCGTAAAAGTGCCGACTCCGACCCAAAAGACCGCGCTCGAAGCGGCAGCGAAAGCGGAGCAGGATGCCCGCGTCGCGCTGGAAAAGGTCGCAGGATCCGTGAAATACGCCGATCCTGCAACAACTGCTTCTGCGAAGCCCGTTGAGGTACGCGACGTTCTGTTTGATGACGCATTCCCGCCCGGCGCAACGAACCGGAACACGACCCGTAATTCGGCCGATTGGGTGACCGACCCGCCGTTCCGGGCGCACTCCGGGCGCCGAGTGCTGCGGCAAGCGAACACGTTCTTTCATGAGGACGTGATTCAGTTCCGCAGTGCGATCCGAGTGCCCGGGGCCGCGACTCTGGAAGCCTGGGTTTACATCGACCCGAAGCAACCGCCTCACGCGATCACGTTACAGCTTTCGGGCGGCAAGAAACTCTGGTGGGGGAACGAATCCACTCCTGGGAGCCTCGGAACGCGACTCGGAGCGCTCCCGAAGGCGGGCGAGTGGGCGAAGTTGAGTGTGTCTCTCGCTGATCTCGGGCTAAAAGAGGGGCAATCCGTCTCCTCGCTCACGCTCCAGGAGCACAGCGGGGTCGTTTATTGGGACGCGGTGGCCTTTAAGGGACAGAGCGTTCCGTCTACCGATGTGCTGGCGTCGTTCCAGGTGTGGTGGAAGTCGCTGAACGGGAAGGCTCCCCCCGAACTCCCCGCGGACCTGAAAACGATCGCGGTCAACGGTCCGTCGAAGCCGCACGCGGAAACGGACGCGGCCAAACTCCGAGCGTTTTACCTCGCTCACGTCGCGCGCCCCGCCACGGAGGAACTGAACCTGCGCCGTGCGGAATGGGAAAAGGCGCGGGCGGAGCACTTCATCGCGGCCGACGCGATTCCGGGCACGATGGTGTTCCGTGATCTGCCCGTACCGCGTGACTCGTTCGTGATGCTCCGCGGTCAGTACGACAAAAAGGGCGATAAGGTCGTCCCCGGTGTCCCGAATGTGCTCCCGCCGCTCAAACCGGCCGATCCCAAGAAGCGCGCGACCCGCCTCGATCTCGCCAACTGGATCACGGCTCCCGAAAATCCACTCACGGCCCGTGTCGCAGCGAATCGGTTGTGGCAGCAGTTCTTTGGTACCGGACTCGTGAAGACGAGTTCCGATTTCGGTTCACAGGGCGAACCGCCGAGCCACCCGGAATTGCTCGACTGGCTCGCGAGTGAATATGCGTCCCACTGGGACACCAAGAAACTTGTGAAGCTCCTGGTGATGACCGAGGCGTTCAAGCGCGACGCGAGTCAATCCGCTGAAGTGCGTGCGAAAGACCCGGCGAACCGGTTCCTGTCACGCGGACCGCGGTTCCGACTCGACGCCGAGCAACTCCGCGACAACGCACTGTTCGTGAGCGGGCTGATGAGCAACCAGATGGGCGGGCGCGGGGTGAACCCGTACCAGCCACCGAACATCTGGGAGCCGGTCGGCTACGCGGACAGCAACACGCGCTACTACCTCCAAGATCACGGCGAAGCGCTCTACCGGCGCAGCCTCTACGTCTTCATCAAGCGCACCGCTCCAGCGCCGTTCCTCACGAACTTCGACGCGACCAACCGCGAACAACTCTGTGCCGGGCGCGATCGCACCAATACGCCGCTCCAGGCACTGCAACTGATGAACGACGTGCAGCACTTCGAGGCCGCCCGCGCGCTCGCGGAACTGGCACTGGCCGAAGGCGGGAAAACGACCGAGGATCGCGTCGCGTTCCTCTATCGAACCGTGCTGAGCCGCAAGCCGGACGCGGACGAACTCAAACTCGTCGTCGAGGCATTCACTACGCAACGCGAGTTGTTCGCGGCGAAGCCGGAACTGGCCAAGAAGGTCGTGTTCGCGGGCGAATCGAAACCGAAGGGCATCGCGTTGGACGCGGACACGGCTGCGTGGACGATGATCGCGAACCTCGTGCTGAACTTGGACGAAGCCGTCACACGGAATTAGTCGGTGCGCCGTCGCTGTCCGCCTCACAAAACAAAGAGAACTCGAATGCACCCTCTCGACCTTACGCGCCGGCAGTTCTTCGGTACCTCTGGGTTACAGATCGGCGGGCTGGCGATGGCGCTACTCGCGGGGAACCGCGCGAGTGGTGCTCCGAAGGCGGTTGCTCCCGTTCACCCGCCGCTTCCCGGGTACCCGCACCACGCGCCGAAGGCCAAAGCCGTCATTTATCTCCACCTGAACGGTGGACCGAGCCAGCTCGATACGTGGGACTACAAGCCTAAGCTCGTCGAGCATTTCGACAAGGACTTGCCGGAAAGCGTCCGCAAGGGCCAGCGCATCACCACCATGACCAGCGGGCAGGCGCGCCTGCCGGTGGCACCTTCGCTGTTCAAGTTTTCCCAGCACGGAAAGTGCGGGATGTGGGCAAGTGAGCTACTCCCTCACACTGCCAAGTGGGTCGACGAGATCGCGCTCGTGAAGTCCGTTCACACGAACGCGATCAACCACGATCCGGCTTGCACGTTCGTGATGACCGGGAGCGAAGTGCCGGGGAAGCCGAGCATCGGCTCGTGGCTCTCTTACGGGCTGGGGAGTGAGAGTAACGACCTCCCCGCGTTCGTGGTATTCACGCCGTACTGGAGTTCGGGCGCTGCGGCGCAAGCGCTGTTCTCGCGCATGTGGGCCAGCGGGTTCCTCCCCGGCCGTTACAGCGGCGTCGCGCTTCGGAGTGTGGGCGACCCGGTTCTTTATGTGCAGAACCCCGACGGCGTCAGCGAAGCGAGCCGCCGCGCGATGCTTGACACGCTCGGCTCGCTAAACAAGAAGAGTTTCGACAAGTACGGCGATCCGGAAACGTTGACGCGGACGTCCGCCTACGAGATGGCGTTCCGGATGCAAACGAGCGTACCCGACCTCACCGATCTCTCGAAGGAGCCGGCAAAGACGCTCGAAATGTACGGCCCGGACGTGAAGAAGCCCGGTTCGTTCGCGGCCAGCGCGCTGCTCGCACGCCGACTGGTGGAACGTGGGGTGCGCGCGGTGCAGATCCTTCACCGCGGCTGGGACCAGCACGGTAATTTGCCCGGCGAGATCCGCGCGCAGTGCAAGGACACGGACCAACCAACGGCCGCACTGCTCGCGGACCTGAAGCAGAAGGGGTTGCTCGACAGCACCCTCGTGGTGTGCGGCGGCGAGTTCGGGCGCACGGTGTACAGTCAGGGTGGGCTGTCGAAGACGAACTACGGTCGCGATCACCACCCGCGGAACTTCTGCATGTGGCTCGCCGGAGGCGGGATCAAGGGCGGGCAAGTCTACGGCGAAACGGACGACTTTAGCTACAACGTGACCGAGAAGCCCGCTCACGTGAACGACATCAACGCGACCGTTCTGCACCTGATGGGGATCGATCACTCGAAGTTTACCTACAAGTTCCAGGGGCTCGATCAGCGGCTCACGGGTGTGGAGGAGCAGCACGTTATCAAGGATCTGATCGCGTGAGGCGCTTGTCGGCGCGCGGGTTGCTTCGTTCGTGGTTCCGTCCCGTGCCGGCATTCGGCGCGGGTGAACTGGCCCGAACGGGCGCCCGCTTACCTCGGATCGATCAGAGATGAGCATTTCCACCTCGACCGGTTCCACGATAGTCCCCGCTCTCGCTGCAAACACTGTCGAAGACGCTGCACTTCCCCCACCCGGTTTGCGCGTTCTTTGCGTCGACGATAACGTCGACGCGGCCGATTCACTCGGCACCATCCTCGAAATGGTCGGGTGCGAGGTGCTCGTAGCTCACGACGCCGCGACCGCACTCGCGCGAGTCGAGCAGTTCAATCCCCAAGTCTGCGTACTCGACATCTCCATGCCGCGGATCGACGGGTGCGAGCTGGCGCGCCGGCTCCGAAACCGGCCCGGTAGTGAGTCCCAGCTCCTGGTCGCGCTGACCGCTCTGGGGGACTACAACTCGTTGGAGCGAATGGCCGACGCCGGATTCGACTTGCACTTCGCCAAACCGCTGCCGCCGAACGAGCTGTACGCGGTCCTCCGCACATTCGCCGATCGCGGGCGCCCGGACGCCTGAGCAATACGGAGCAAATAGCCGGGAACTCCGACAGGTCAGGAAGGGATCGCAACCAGAGAATTGGAGGCGTAGACGAATTTCTAGTTGTATCTCGTCCGGGTTCTGGCTAGATTTGCGGTGCAAGTAATTCTCGCAAGAAGACGATGATCTCTCCCTTTCTCCTCCGCCGTTGCGGGTGGGGCATTGCGCTGATCGCGCTCGCCTGCCTGTCTCCGAACCGGGCCGAAGCCCGGTGTGGGGGGCATTCGTCGGGGGGATTCTCGCCACTTCTCGAATCGAACTCGAACTCACAAGCCGTGCCCGCCGAACGATCCGATTCGGTACCGGCACCGTGTCCGTGCCAGGGGCCGAATTGTTCCGGCGCTCCGTTGCGTGATTCGTTCCCGGTGTCGTCGGCGCCAACGACTTCGATTCAGGCTAAAGACCAAGTTCAGTGTTTCTCCCTGTCCGAAGGGGGAGCGCCAGATCAATCGTTTGACCGCGACCCGTCTTCTCCGCGACCTATCCTTCGGTCATTCTCGATCTTCCATCCACCGCGACTTGGCTAATCCCGTCAACTTTGCCCCATTGCGCGCCGCTGCGCCGATTTCGGATCGGTTTGGCCGCGCACATTGGACACTCGCCCGTTCGCGTTTACGGCAAACGTTCCCTTTCTGACTTGGAAGCCTCTCCGCGCGCCCGGCTGCCGGGTTGCGTACTCACGTGTCGATTGTTCTTCTTCATTTACTCTGACAGAGTCTCCATTATGTTGCGCTCATTCTCTCGTAGGGCCGGTTTTACACTGATCGAACTGCTGGTCGTAATTGCCATTATCGCGATTCTTATCGGTTTGCTCCTCCCGGCGGTTCAGAAGGTGCGCGAGGCCGCCGCGCGCATGCAGTGCTCGAACAACCTCAAGCAAATGGCCATCGCACTGCACTCGTACCACGATGCGGTCAATAAGCTCCCCGCGGCCCGGGACAACAACAACTTCTCGGCCCACGCTTACATCCTGCCCTACATCGAGCAGGACAACGTCTACAAGCTGATTAATTTCACTCTTCCGTATGACAACGCGGCCAACGCGACTGCCGCGGCCACGAAGATCAAGACCTTCGTCTGCCCGTCCGACTCGGGCAGTTCTGTGCCGGCCGCGTGGGCGCAGAACAACTACCGCGTGAACCAGGGCAGCGGTATCCTCTGGGGCCTGCCGTCCACCGACCCGTCGAACACGAACTACGGGTTCCCGACCCCGAACGGCCCGTTCTTCGTCAACAGCGCGACCAAGATCACGGCCATCACGGACGGCACCAGCAACACCGCGATGGTCAGCGAGCACCCGGTGGGCAGCTTCAACGCCGGCGCGTTCTCCCCGCACAACACGCAGCGGCTCGGGCAGTCGGTGGGCCTGTACCCGGCGAACGCGGACGAAGCGGTTCAGATGTGCGAATCGGTGGGCTACCAAAACGCACAGTACAACGGGATGTACAACACCGGCGCCCCGTGGATCTATGGGTACCACTCCACGACGGTTTATTTCCACGTCGGCCCGCCGAACTCGCGGTCCTGCATGTATCCGGGTGGGCGCATCGGCACCGCGGCCCGCAGCACGCACACCAACGGTGTGAACCTCGCCATGTGCGACGGGTCGGTCCGGTTCGTGAACAACTCGATTCAGCTCGCGACCTGGCGCGGGATGGGTTCGATGGCCGGGGGCGAAGTGCTCGCCAACCAGTGACCCATCCAAAGGATCAGACCATGCGCAAGTACGCGATTCTGCTGATCGCCGCACTCGGCTCGTCCGGGTGCGGTGGTTCTCAAGCGCTCCCGATGGCCGCTACGCCCGAATCGTCCCGCACCGCACTCACCGCGGCGCTCGACGGGTGGGCGGCCGGTAAGACGTTCCAGGAACTTTCCGCGGCCTCACCGCCGGTCCAGTTCCTCGACGACGATCTGAACCGCGGGACCAAATTGCTCAGTTATAAGATCGAGGGCGATCCGCGCGAGAGTGGGACCGGCTACAGCTACGTCGTCACGCTAACCATGCAGGACAAGTCCGGGACCACGCGGCCCCCGAAAAAGGTCGCCTACGCCGTCGTTACCGAACCCAAATTCGCAGTCACACGCGAGGACCGTCAGCCATGATGACTCTCACGCTCGCGCTCGCTCTCTCAGCGCCCGGGGCCGAACCACCAGAAACGTCCAAGCCCGTCGGCCTAACCCGCGACGAGGAAAAGGCACTCCTGGAGAAGCACAAGAAGGCGACTCCGCGGCTGCCGATGCCCCCGGCCGACCCGACGAATCCGCTCGCGCGCGTTAACAACGGTGCGTTCCGGGCCTACTACCTGCCGGCCGAACTCCGTGAAACCCGCCCCGCAGGAACGACTCCCGGGCGCGACGCGGACCCGGCGATGACCCTGGACAACACCTTCAAGGTGAAGCTGTTCTGGATCGCGTCCCGGGCGAACAACTGCTACTACTGTCTCGGCCACCAGGAGTACAAGCTCCTCGGGGCGGGGGTGAGCGACAACGATATCGCCGCGCTCGATGGCGACTGGCGCGAGGCGACCCCGAAGGAGCGGGCCGCGTATGAGTTCACCCGGAAACTCACACACACACCGCACCTCGTCACCGCGGCCGACGTTGAGGCGCTCAAAAAGCACTACACCGCGACGCAAGTCGCGGAGATCCTCGTCACGGTCGCCGGGTACAACTCGACGAACCGCTGGACCGACGGGCTGAACATTCCGGCCGAGACCGACGGCGCGCGGTTCAAGAAGGACGACATCCGGGCCGATTTCAGCACCTTCAAGACCCCGACCTCGGACAAGTACGCCAAGCAGACCACCACGGTCGCGCCGGTCAAACTGGCCGCGCGCCCGCCGCTCGAAGCGCGCGACAAGGTCGAGGCGATCTGGAAGGAAAAGCGCACTGCGACGCTCCCACTGGCTGATGCGAAAGCAACGGCCGAAGTGTGGACCAACGGCGCGGCTCCCAACTGGGCCGCGCTGCTCGCCACGTTCCCGAAGTCCACGAAGGGGCGCGTCGAGGGGCTGCGTGCGGGGATGGAGAAGGGCGCCCTCAGCGCGAAGCTGAAGGCCGAAATTGCGTGGGTAGCCGCGCGCAACGATCGCGCGTGGTACGCCCTCGCGATCGCCCGCGAACGGCTCAAAAAGGCTGGTGTGAGCGAAAACGACATCTGGAAGCTCGACGGCGATCGCAAGGATCTGCCCGAAGCGGAACAGGCCGCGCTCGTACTGGCCGAGACGCTCACCGTGGCCCCGTGGAAGGTGACCGACGAGATGGTCGAACGGTGCCGCAAGTCGTTCAAGGACGCGGAAGTAGCGGAGATCTTCTACCACACGTGCAACGCGGCGTTCTTCGATCGCGTGACAGAAGTCGCTGGGCTCCCGTTGGACAAGTGAGTCGTTCTTGCTGGTGTGATTCTTGACCGGTGTGCGGATGATCCGCGCACCGGGACTTCAGGTTATGGGTCTCATATCGATCATAAACTCATTCGGGAACGGAACATGAATCGCTCAATCTCTCGTAAATCAGGGTTCACTCTGATCGAACTCCTCGTCGTTATTGCGATTATTGCGATTTTAATTGGTTTGCTGCTCCCCGCGGTCCAGAAGGTGCGCGAGGCTGCCGCGCGCATGAAGTGCCAGAACAACCTCAAGCAACTCGGACTGGCCCTGCACAGCCACCACGACGCTCGTGGTGCGCTGCCCCCGGGCAAGGACTCGAACGGCTTCTCGGGGATGGCCTACTTGCTCCCGTACATCGAACAGCAGAACGTTTACAACTTGATTAACTTCAGCGTGAAGGCCAGCAACGCTGCTAACAATGCGGCTCGCGTGGCCGAGATCAAGATCCTGCTCTGCCCGTCTGACCCGCAGAGCATGGTGCCGGCGGGTTCGGCCGGGACCAACTACCGGTTCAACCAGGGCTACAACATCCTGTACAGTGGCATCCCGGACACCGATCCGAGCAAGTCCAACTACGGGATGCAGCCGGCTGACGGCCCGTTCTGGGACAACAGCACTGTGAAGCTCACGGACATCACCGACGGGACGTCGAACACTGCGGCGATGAGCGAGAAACTGAAGGGCGACTGGAGCAACGCGACGGTGTCGGAGCGGTCCGACACGTTCCTCCTGAACGACTACCCGAACAACCCGGACTGGTGGAACACCAGTTGCGACTCGCTGGACATCACCGACCTCTCGCGGCAGGCGAACTCCGACATCGGTCAGGAGTGGCTCCAGGGCTCGCACTCGGACTCTTCGTACTACCACACGAACCTGCCGAACAAGCGGTCCTGCAAGAAACCGAGCGGGCGCGTCGCGACGCTGGCCGGTAGCGCGCACACCAACGGCGTGAACGTTCTTCTGTGCGACGGTTCGGTCCGTTCGGTCAGCAGCAACATCAGCCTCGTCACTTGGCGGGCGCTGGGCAGCCGCGGTTTGGGCGAAGTCATCAGTAACTACTAACACACTTCTCCCGCGCCCCGAAGCTCGGGGCGCGGGCCGTCACTCTCAACTACGAGTTCCCATGCGCTCGATCCTGCTGGTCCCGGCGATCGTTTGCATCGCCGCAATGGGATGTGATTCGTCGCTCCCGCCCCAAACCGATTCCGCGAAGGGGCGCGAGGTAATGAAACGGGTGCTGGACACCTGGAAACAGGGCGGCACCGTCGAAGAACTGAAGAACGGCTCCCCGTCCGTTACCGCTCGCGATCCGGACTGGAGCGCCGGGAGCAAGTTGACCAGTTACGAGATCGCCGACGAGGACGGTCGGGCCGGTGTGGATCTGGTCCTGACCGTGAAACTCTCTCTGACCCGCAGCGACGGCCGGACCCAGGAAAAGAAGGTGAATTACACCGTCGGCATCGGGTCGGCGACTGTTGTGGTTCGCAACGAATAGCCCCGGATCATTGACGACCTCCTCCCTCTCTTTTACCCCGAGGAACCGACAATGCGTTTCGCGCTCGCACTTTTAACGGGACTGATCTTCGTCCCGTTCGACTCCGTGTTCGCGGCCGATCCCAAGCCGACGGACGCGCCGCTGCCCATCCCGCTCACGCGCCCGGAGATGAAGCAGTACCTCGAAGACATGAAGCTCCGCAAGCCGCGCATCCCGCTCCCGGAACTGACCGAGGAAGACAAGAAGAAGCTCGGCGACCGCGGGCAGGGCTACGAGGGCCGGCTCCGCTACCACTACATGCCCAACAGCGGCGACGGGCGCGGTGGCAGCGGCTTCAGCTTCGGCCCCGCGGGTACCGAGGCCACGCTGGACAACACCTTCAAGGTGCAACTGTTCTGGATCGTGTGCCGCACCAACAACTGCCAGTACTGCCAGGGGCACCAGGAGAGCAAGCTGCTCCGCGCCGGGCAGAAGGAAGACGAGATCGCGGCCCTCGACGGTGACTGGAAGAGCTTCACCGAGGCCCAGCAAGCCGCGTTCGCGTTCGCGCGGAAGTTTACCTACGAACCGAACCGGCTCAACGACGCGGACATCGACGGGTTGCGGAAGCACTACAAGGACGCGGAGATCCTGGAAATGATCCTCTCGATGGCGGGCAACAACGCCATCAACCGGTGGAAAGAGGGCGCGGGCGTGCCGCAATCGCAGGGCGGTGGCGGCTTCGGCGGCAAGGAACCGGCCGACCCGACCGCGAAGCACACTTACCTCACCCCGACCGCGGAGAAGAACAAGACCCTCGTGACGAAGGTCGCGCCGCTCACGATCGACGCGAAGACCGGCGAACCCACGCGCCAGACGATTTGCCGCCGGCCCGAACTGGAACCGCGTGATGTGGTGGAGAAGGAACTCGAAAAGGCCCGTGCCCGCAAGCCCCGGCTCCCGCTGGTGGACCAGGACAAGGCCCGTGCGATCGTGCCGGACGACTTCCCGAAGGGCGACGTGCCGCAATGGGTCCGGCTGCTCGCGACGTTCCCGGTCCAGGGTAAGGCCCGGGTCGCGAGCCAGGTGAGCGCGGACGAGAAGGGCGACCTGAAGCCGCTCCTCAAGGCCCAGGTGTCCTGGATCATCGCGCGCCAGGACCGCGCGTGGTACGCGACCGGGCAGGCGAAGAAGCGCTTGATCGCGCTCGGCCAATCGGAAGACCAGATTTACAAGCTCGACGGCGAGTGGAAGGACTACACGCCGGCCGAACGTGCGCAGTTCACGCTCGCGAAGAAACTGGCCGCGTCGCCGGTCGTGCTGACGGACGATGACGTGGCCGCGGCGGTGAAGCTGGTCGGCCCGCGCGACGTGGTGCAGCTCATCAGCTACGTGACCACTCGCGCGTCCTTCGACCGCATCACCGAGTCCGCCGGGCTCCAGTTGGAGAAGTAAGAACGCCCCGGCGCGCGGACCGGTTCCGCGCGCCGGCGGTCACTCGTTCTTCTGGGTGACAGGCCGCGCGAGGAGCCGTATTCTGGGTGTCATGTCAATCACCGTCCTCGCACTCGCGTCGTACTTCAAGGGCAACCGGTTCCTGGAGCGCCTCAAGGCCGAAGGGTGTACGGTTTACCTGCTCACGGTTGAGTCCGCTCTCAAAGAGCCGTGGGCGCGACATGCCTGCGATGAGGTGTTCGCGGTCGGCAACTTCCACGACCGGCGCGCGCTCATCAACGCGGTCGCGTACCTCAACCGGGCACGCAAGATCGACCGTATCGTGGCGCTGGACGATTTCGATGTCGAAGTGGGCGCGCACCTGCGCGAGCACTTCCGGATGACGGACACTGGGCACGGGGAATCGGTCGCGCGCTTCTTCCGCGATAAGCTCGCGATGCGCACGAAGGCCCGCGAGATCGGCGTTCGCATTCCAGACTTCTGCCCGATCTTCAATCACGGCGATGTTCGGGCGTTCCTCGCCCGCGTACCGGGGCCGTGGCTCATCAAACCGCGTTCTGAAGCGTCCGCTGCCGGAATCCGCAAACTGAAAACAGCCGACGAGGTCTGGAAGCGCATTGATGAACTGGGCGACGACCAATCGTTCTGTCTGATCGAGCAAATGGTGCCCGGCGACCTGTTCCACGTCGATTCGCTCTGTGCGGACGGGCGCGTGGTTTTCGCGGAGGTCAACGCTTACTGGCGCCCGTTGCTCGATGTGTATCAGGGCGGCGGCGTGTACGCGACCCGCACGGTGCCGCGCGAGCGCCCGGAAGTGGACGAGTTGAAACGTGCCAACGCGCAAGTTTTAGAGGGCTTCGGGCTGGGGTGGGGCGCGTCACACACCGAGTTCATGAAGGCGCACGCGGACGGACAGTATTACTTCATCGAAACGAGCGCCCGAGTCGGGGGCGCGAACACGGCGGAAATGGTCGAGCACGCGACCGGTGTGAACCTCTGGTCCGAATGGGCGAAGTTGGAGACGTGTCGCGGGACGCAATCGTATGTGGTTCCGCCGTTAATGCAGCGATTCGGGGGCGTAGTAATCTCGCTCGCGCGCCAGGAGTGGCCGGACACGTCCGGCTTCACCGACCCGGAGATCGTGTACCGGATGACGACAAAGAACCACATCGGGTTCGTCGTCTCGGCCGACACCCCTCAGCGCGTCGAGGAACTGCTCACGCAATACATGGATCGCATTACGCGCGACTTCCACGCGGTGCTACCGGCCTCGGATAAAGTCTCGATTTAGAAACGTAAAAGCGCCGTGCGGGGAGGGGCAGTATGCCCCTCCCCGCACGGCGCTGCAAGTAATTCGAGGTGGGATCAGAAATCGATCGCGGTGCGCACCGCGAACCCGTGGATCAGGCCGTCGCCCGCGCCGCCGACGGCGTTCCGCGCCGTCAGGAAATAGTTGGACTGGATCTTCATGTTCGGGTTGAGGAACCAGTTCAGCCCCAGCGTCATGTCGTGGATCTGGCCCCCGCGAACAACCTTGTCGTTCAGGTCCAGGTACGTGTAGCGCGCGGCGACCTGCCACGCGCCGCACCCGGTGAACCCGGACCGCGTCCAGGTGACCGGGGTTTTCGGCGACACGCGCGTGAACGTACCAGTTTCGCGGTTGTACTCGCGGTGCTCGCCGGTCAGGAAGTAAGCCACTTCGCCGTAAGCCGACTGCATGAAGACCGTCCCCTGATCGGCCAACCGCTGATTGTTCGCGCCGACCGCCTGGGCGTGACCGACCCAGCTCGCATAGTATTCGCTCTGGAACGACCACGACCCCATTACGGCCACCAGTTCGGGGACGAGGATCTGCTGGTGGTTCCCGAAGAACAGTCCCGTATCGGCCACGAGCGGGGAGAACGCACTGGGGCTGTTGCGGGCGTCCAGGCGGGCGCGGAACCGGGCTTGGTCCTGGTCGAGATCGCGCGCCGCTGCACCGAGGCCGACGTGTACGAGGAGCTTCCCGTCGTCCTCGTAAATCGGCAGGTACGTGACGCGCCCGTTCACTTCCGTTTCGTTCCGCCCGACGTTGTACGCGAACGCGCTGCGAGTGTTCTTGAACACGCCCACGCCCCAAGTACCGCGCTTCTCTGCGAAGGTGTCGAACACCGTGATACCGGGCGAGAAGCCGTTGTTGAACCCTTCGGCGAACGCATCGAAGCCGAGCGACCGTTCCAGGAAGGTCAGGAACCGGCTGCTCGTGAGGTGCTCGAACGAGTACAGTTGTTTCTGGTTACCGACGCGGATGTTGCCGACCCACGGCAGATCCTTGTACGTCACCCACAAGTCGGTCGGGGCTGGCACGTTGGACTGCCGGTTGTCCGCGACGGACGTCACGAACCCGTTGACGAAGTCGATCTGCGCGTAAAACTCGATGTTCTTGTAGATCGTACCGCCCACGTCGAAGCGGAACCGGCGGAACGATACGCCGTCTTCGAGCGGGTTGTTCCCCGGGACGTTGCGCCGCATCGCCGTCGTCGTGAGGTAGCTCACCGCGTCGAACTGCACGCGGCCGCCCACGGCCAGCGAAAAGGCTTTGTCCGCGGACTCGAACCGCAGCCCGTTCCGCCAGAAATCGCTGAGCGGGGTGTTACTAGAAGGCGGAGCACTCGTCGGGGCCGGTGGCGGCGCGCGGAGGGCGTCGAGTGTCTGCATCGGATCGCCCGCGGGCGCAGCGCCCCCTACTGTTGGGGGAGGAGTACCCGTTGGGGGGCGACGCTCGTTCCGAGTGCGGGTGGCGTGGGGGATACGGGCAGCGCGGGACCGTCCGCTGGGCGGAGTGGCAGGGCGGTTACTCCCGGGGTGGGTATCCCGACACTTGGTGTGCTCGGAGGAAAATCTTGGGCCGTTGCCGTTGCCGTTCCCAAGAGCGCGCAGAGAACCGCACGGGTTCCGTAGCGCAGTCGGAAGAGGGGGACGGGCAATCGCATGATCGTCTCGCTCGTGTGTCGCGTTGGGCAGTTGGGTCCGGGGAATATCGGCGATCTTGAGCCGTTTCCGGATGAATATTTCGTGTAGAACGAAGTTCGCCCTTACCACCGGCACACGCGGTGCAATCGTAGTGAACGATGGTTTCCGGACTCTTACCGGGACAGTGTCCAATTACCCAAATTTCAGGCCTATACTCCATTACGGGCATTCATATTCTGGACAGGCTCTTTACCCATCTGATATCATGTACTCATTCCTCTCCTCTCGCGCAGCCCCGCGCGCTTGCTTGTGTTGGAGAGCCTCGTTATGTCCCGTCGACCGGTAATCGGAATCGCCACGCAAACACTCCCCGGTAAGCCGGGTGAGCGGCAGCCGTGTTGGTTGATGGGGCGAAGCTACATCGAAGAACTGCGCAAGGTCGGGGCGGTGCCGTGGGTGATCCCACTCATCCCCCACGACCCGGACACGCTCCAGGAAATCTTCGACCGGCTCGATGGTGTGTTCATTACGGGCGGGGTTGACGTCGATCCCACACGTTACGGTGAACCCAAAACGGAACTGTGCGGTACCATCGATCCGGACCGCGACGCAGTTGAGATCGCGCTCCTTCAGCACGCACTGAATCGGCAACTTCCCGTACTCGCGGTGTGCCGCGGTATTCAGATTCTGAACGTCACCTGCGGTGGGACGCTGTACCAGGACGTGAGCGCGCAGGTACCCGCTGCACTCAAACACGACTTCTTCCCCACGCCCGAGCAACCGAGCCGCAAGTATCTCGCGCACGACATCACGGTGAAGGCCGGTTCGCGCCTGGGACACATCCTGGGCGACGGTGTGGTGCCAGTGAACAGCATGCACCACCAGGCGATCAAAGACCTCGCACCGCGACTGGCGGCGACCGCGTTCGCGCCGGACGGCATTATCGAAGGCGTTGAGGGTCGGGACGATCAGTACCTCGTCGCGGTGCAGTGGCACCCGGAGGAGCTGACCGAAACGCAGCCCGGGATGAAGCGACTGTTCACCACGTTTGCTAACGCCGCCAGCGCCGCGTGAGCCGATTTTGACGAGCCGCGATCGCTCCCTCGCGGTAGGATTTCGTGGGCCGTGACCGCTCTTTTGCGGTCGCGGCTCGTTGCATTTTTGGAGCTTCCATGCGTCTGGTTACACTCGCTGCCACCATGCTTTTTGCCGCACCCGCATCCGCCGCCGATCTCGAAAGCCGCATCGCACCGCTCGCGAAGGACCACAAGGGAAAAGTCGCGGTCGCGGTGAAGCACTTAAAGACCGGTGAGGAGTTCTATCTCAACGCGGACGAGGCGATGCCCACCGCGAGCCTCATCAAACTGCCCGTAATGGTGGAAACGTACTGGCAGGCTCAAGAGGGCAAGGTGAAGCTCGATACCAAGCTTACTCTCACGAAAGACGACAAGGTGGGCGGCAGCGGCATCCTCACTTCGCACTTCAGCGACGGCGCCACGTTCCCGCTCAAGGACGCGGTGCGGCTGATGATCGTGTACTCCGACAACACCGCGACCAACATGGTGCTCGACCAGATCGGCATCCCTTCGACCAACACGCGCATGGAGAAACTCGGGTTCAAGAACACGAAGGTTCACGCCAAGGTGTTCAAGGGGAGTACCACGAGCATCGATAAGGCGCGCACCGACAAGTACGGCCTCGGCAGCACCACGGCAAAGGAAATGGTGCAACTCCTCGAACTGATCGAAGCGGGCAAAGTCGCGTCGCCGGAAGCCTGTAAGGAGATGCTCGGCCACCTGAAGGCGTGCGACGACAAAGAGAAGATGACCCGCTATTTGCCGGCGGGCACGGTCGTTGCCCACAAGACCGGCTCCGTGAACGCTTCCAAAACCGACGCCGGCATCGTGTACCTGAAGTCCGGCCCCGTCGCGCTGTGCGTGCTGACCGACGGAAACGACGACAAGCGCTGGGTAGCCGATAACGCGGCCCAAGTGCTAATCGGGAAGATCGCCAAGGAGGTCTACGAACACTACGGGGAGAAGAAGGAAGAGAAGAAATAGCCACGGATGAACGCAGAAAACACGGATCAGAGAAGAGAAATCAAAAGCGCGAACGCCACGGATGAACGCGGAAAACCACGGATCAGAAGAGATTCATTTGGATCAGCCATATGAATGCGACCGATTACGCCCCGCGCGGTGAGCTCCGACACGGCGAGATCACTGAGAAAATCATCGGCGTTTTTTACGAGGTGTACAACGAATTGGGGTTCGGGTTTCTGGAAAGCGTGTACCACAAAGCGATGCTGCACGCGCTCGCCGATGCGGGATTGAGGGCCGAAACTCAGGTTCACTTACCCGTCTTTTTCCGCGGTCACCTCGTCGGAGATTTCTTCGCCGATATCTTTGTGGAACGTGCCGCGATCCTCGAATTGAAGGCCGCGGACGAGTTAGACCCCGCTCATAATTCGCAACTACTGAACTATCTGAAAGCCTCGCCCGCCGAAGTAGGAATGCTGCTCAACTTTGGGCCGAAACCGCGGTTCAAGCGCCTGGTGTTCGACAACGAGCGCAAGCGGTTGCGGCCGAAGATCGAATCTGCTTGATCTGATCCGTGTTTTCTGTGTTAATCCGTGGCTCTGTCTCTGTTTTCCTTGAGGTCTCTCCAAATGGCCAAGAAACAGCTTCGCGTGGGCATGATCGGGTACGGGTTCATGGGCCGTGCCCACTCGAATGCGTACAAGCAGGTGGGTCAGTTCTTCCCCTCGCAGCACGAAGTGGTGCTGAAAGCCGCCTGCGCACGCGACGCCGAGAAGATCAAGGCGTTCGCGAACCAGTGGGGCTACGAGTCCACCGAAACCGACTGGCGGAAGCTGATCGAGCGCAAGGACATCGACGTCGTCGACATCTGCACGCCGAACAACATGCACAAGGAGATCGCCCTTGCCGCGGCCGCGGCGGGTAAGGCGATCCTGTGCGAGAAGCCGCTCGCGATGAACGTGCCGGAGGGCCGCGAGATGGTCGCGGCGGTCGAGAAGGCCGGCGTGCCGAACATGGTGTGGTACAACTACCGCCGCATCCCCGCGGTTACGCTCGCGAAGAAGCTCATCGACGAGGGGCGCCTGGGTCGGATCTTCCACTACCGCGCGAAGTTCCTCCAGGACTGGACGATCAAGTCCGACCTCCCGCAAGGCGGGCAGGGGTTGTGGCGGCTCGACGCGGCCGTGGCCGGCAGCGGCGTCAGCGGCGACCTCCTGGCGCACTGCATCGACACGAGCCTCTGGCTGAACGGCCGGCTCGACAGCGTGTGCGCGATGACCGAAACGTTCGTGAAGGAGCGGATGCACAACCTGACCGGGAAGGTCGAGAAGGTCGGCATCGACGACGCCTGCACGTTCATGGGGCGCTACGAGAACGGCTCGCTGGCGAACTTCGAGAGCACCCGGTACGCGCGCGGGCACAAGGCGCTGTACACGTTCGAGATCAACGGCGAAGACATGTCGCTGTTCTGGGATCTCCACGACCTGCACCGGCTGCAGATCTTCGACTACAAGGTGGAAGGGAAGCTCCGCGGTTGGTCGAGCATCCACGTCACCGACAACGGTGGCGATCACCCGTACATGCAGAACTGGTGGGTGCCGGGGCTGGCGATCGGCTACGACTCGAGCTTCACGCACCAAGTCGCGGACTTCATCCAGGGCCTCGAGACCGGGAAGCCGCAAGGTCCGACGTTCAAGGACGCGCTCGAAACGCAGTGCGTGCTGGACGCGATCCTCGATTCGGCCAAGAGTCAGAAGTGGGTGGACGTGCCGAAGGGGTAAGTTACTTGAAGCGCCCGGGGAGCGACGCTCCCCGGGCGTGGCAGATGCTTGGGTTAGCGTTCGGTCGCGGTCACGGGGTCGACTTCTGTTCCTTCCGCGAGGTCGTCGCCGGGGCGCACGACGAGTTTCTCTCCGCCAGTCAATCCTTCGGTGATTTCAACGATGGTGCCGTAGTCGCGGCCCACTTTCACCGTGCGGTACCCGATCCGGCCGTTCGATTCGACGACGGCTACTTTCGTACCTTCAGCACGAGTGACGACGGCGGCCCCGGGTACGCGGATCACCTTCGCCGGCGCATCTAACTGAAACTTCACTTGTAGGTACATGCCCGGCAGCAGGGCGTGGTCCTTGTTCGGAACATCGACTTCTACCCGTAGAGTGCGAGTTTGCACGTTCACGGAGTTCGTCGACCGGGCCACAGCTCCCTTGTATTCCCGGCCTGGTTCCTCGCGCCGCGATACGGGCGCCGGCTGGCCGGGGTGAACGGACGTGGCGAACGTTTGGGGCACGTCCACTTGCACGCGCAGTGTCTCGGTTTGAGAGATGTGGAACATTTCGGGTCCGGAAGAACTGTCGGCGACGACGAGCGCTCCGGGGTCGTAGTTCCGGGCCGTGATGACTCCACTGAACGGGGCAACGACCTTCTGGAACTGCTGGAGGTCTTCCAGCCGCTTCACGTTCGCTTCGCCCGCTCGGATGTTGGCCTCGGACAGCCGAATCGTGGCTTCCGCCACCTTCAGAGCCGCGTCCGCTTCGTCCATCTCCTGGCGCGAACCGACGCCCGTCTCGAACGTTTGCCGAACGCGGACCAGGTTTAAGCGAGCGAGTTCGGCGCTGGCCCGGTTTCGGTCCCGCGTCGCGGTCGCTTCGGCGACGGCCGCTCGCGCCTGAAGCAACTGTGCGTTGACTTCCGGCGTCTCGATTTCGGCGAGTAACTGTCCCTCTCTCACCGTATCGCCTTTGTCCACCAGCCACCGGCGGAGGTACCCGCTTGTTCGGGCGTAAACCGCCGTCTCGCGGAACGGCGACGCGGTTCCGGGAAGTACTTGCTCGACCCGCGCCGGAGCACGCTCGGCGGTCACCGTGAGTACACGCGGCCGGTCCGCACGAGCCGCTTCCGCGGTTTCGGTGCGGTCGGTCTGTTGCTTGTTTCGCGCCCGCACACCGGCAACCCCGAGCGCGCCCAGTGTGGCGAGAGCGAGTACGGCCAGGAAAGCCAGTCGGAAGAAGGACGGTCGCGCCGGTGCGGCCTCTGGTCCTTCATGGTGCGCGGAATGCGCTGAGGGTGTCACACTCATGACTGGCTCCTTTCGGGGCTGGCATCAGGGCTCGCCGCGTCGCTCGACCGGCGGCGAAGCAGGCTGTACATGACGGGCACGAAAAACAGTGTGTACATTGTTGCGATGCTCAACCCGCCGATTACGGCCCGGCCGAGCGGAGCGTTTTGTTCGCCGCCCTCGCCGTGGCCCAGGGACATTGGCAGCATCCCGACGATCATCGCCATCGCGGTCATGAGCACGGGTCGTAGACGAGTGGAACCGGCGGCGAGGGCGGCACTGCGACCGTCCAGACCCGCGGCACGCTGCTCGTTGGCGAACGTCACCATCAGGATGCTGTTCGCGGTCGCCACGCCGACGGTCATGATCCCGCCCATCAGTGCCGGGACGCTGACCGTGGTTCCCGTGCTGAACAGCGCCCAGAGGATGCCGCCAGCCGCACCCGGAAGGGCGGTGAGGATGATGAACGGGTCGATCCACGATTGGAAGTTGACGACCATGAGCAGGTACACCAACAGCACCGCGAACAGAAGCCCGAAGCCGAGGCCCGCGAACGATTCGTCCATGCTCTCGATCTGCCCGCGGATCGCGATCGTGCTCCCCTTCGGCAGCGTTCCGCGTGTCTCCTCGACCAGCGAGCGGATCTCACTCGCCGCGCCACCGAGGTCGCGGTCCTGAACGGTCGCGCACACTTCGTAAACAGTCTGCACGTTGTAGTGGCTAATCAGACCGGCCGATTCCGAGCGCCGCAGCGAAGCCAGGTTGGTTAACAGTTGCGGTTGGCCGATCCCACCGGAGGTCGTGACCGGCGTACTGAGGAGGGCATCGACGGAGTCGATCTTCCCCTGCGGAGTTTGAACCGCGACGCGATAGTTCACGCCGTTCTTGGGGCTCACCCAGAAGTTCGGAGTGCCCTGGAACGACGAACTCAGCGACACGAGCAGCGACCGCGCGGCTTCTTGCTGTGTCACGTTCAGCCCGCTCGCCATTACCCGGTCTACGTCGATACGCAGTTCCGGTGCGTCGGGAATTTGCCGCATGCGGACATCCACCACACCAGGAATGCGCGCGAGCCGCTCCCGGAGTCGCTTGGCGACCGCGAGATTCTCTTCGCGCCGAACGCCCACCACCTGGACGTTGATCGGCGCCGACTTACCGAACGTGAGCACCTGCCCGGTCACGTCGGCCGGCAGGAAGTCGAACGTGCAGCCCGGGAACCGCTTTGGCAGCTCGTGGCGCAACCGACGGATGTGTTCCGCCGTGGGCTTGTGGTCGTGCTTGAGCGAAACCAGGATCTCGCCGTCGTAGACGCTGACGAGTTCGTTGTTGATGTACGCCGTGTTCGTGTAGAACGGCGACACGCCCATGTTGTCGATGATCGAGTCGCGTTCCTCGTCCGGCACTTCTTTGCGAATCACATCTTCGATCTGCCCGAATATGCGTTCCGTTTCCTCAATGCGCGTCCCGACCGGCGCCCGAACGTGGAGCCGGATCTGGCCCGCGTCGACCGTCGGGAAGAAGTCCCGCCCGATGAACGGGATGAGCGCGAACGACCCGGCCGCGAACGCTAGCATGACCACGACCGTGATCCCGCGGTTGGCGAGGGTCCAGTCCAACAGCCCGCGGTACGCCTGACGCACCCACTCGAACGTGTGCTCGAACCGGGCGTGCAGCCGCCCGAAGAATCCGCCCGATTCGTGGTGCCCACTCGCGTACTGGTCGGCCTCGCTGCCCAGCAGGAACAGCATCAGCGTCGGTACGAGCGTCCGCGATAGGAAATAGCTCGCGAGCATGGCGAAGATCACGGCCAGCGCGAGCGGGATGAACAGGTACGCGGCCGGACCCGTGAGGAACACGACCGGGACGAACACGATGCAGATCGACAGCGTCGAGACGAGGGCCGGTACCGCGATTTGGGCCGCACCGTCGAGAATGGCCTCGCGCAGCGGCTTCCGCATCCCGAGGTTGCGGTGAACGTTTTCGATTTCGACCGTCGCGTCGTCGACCAGGATACCGACCGCCAGAGCCAGCCCGCCGAGTGTCATCACGTTGAGCGTCTCGCCGAACGCCCACAGCGTGACGATCGAGCACAGAACCGACAGCGGAATCGAGATGATGATGATGAGCGTCGAGCGCCACGACCCGAGGAAGACCAGGATCAGGATCGCGGTCAACCCCGCTGCGATCGCACCTTCTTTCAACACCCCGTCCACCGATTCGCGGACGAACACCGACTGGTCGAAGAGAATTTCCAGTTTCAGTTCCGGTGGCAGTTGCGCCTGAATACCCGGCAGTGCCGCGCGCACGCGGGTCACGACATCCAGTGTAGATGCCCCCTCGCTCTTGAGGATCGGCAGCAGCACCGCCCGCTTCCCGTCGCGCCGGACCACGTTCGTTTGGACCGCGTACCCGTCCCGTACTTGAGCCACGTCGCGCAGGTAGACCGGTGCGCCGTTCACCGTCTTCACCGGAATTTGGTTGAACGCATCCACGACTTCCGGGCTGCTGTTCACCTTGATGTTGAAGTCGGTGTCACCGATCTTCGCGGTTCCAGCCGGGAGAATGAGGTTCTGGGCGTTCACCGCCGCACTGACGTCGGCCGCGGACAGTCCGCGTGCGTAGAGTTGGTCCGGCTGGAGGTCCACCATGATCTGGCGCGGCTTGCCACCGTAGGGCTGCGGCACCCGCGCGCCTTGCACGGTACCGAGGCGCTGAATGATGAAGTTGGCCGCGAAGTCGTACAGTTCGGCTTCCGTCAGCGTGTCGCTCGAAACCGCGATCTGGGCAACCGGTACGCTCGTCGCGCTATACCGGACGATGTACGGCGGCGTCGTGCCGGGCGGCATGTTGCTCAGAACGGTCTGACAGGTCGCGGTGACTTGTGCGGTGGCGGCTTCGATCTTGGCATTCGGCTGGAAGTAAATGCGGATCACTCCGGTGCCGGTGTACGCCTGACTCTCCATGTGCTCGATGTCGTTCACCGACGCGGTGAGCACCCGCTCGGTCACGAGCAGAATGCGCTTCTCCACGTCGTCCGGCGGCATCCCGGGGTAGAGGTAGACGACCGTCACGACCGGGATGTCGATGTCCGGGAAGTTGTCCACGGGCATCTTGCGGATGGCCACCACCCCGACCACGAGAATGAGAAGGGACGTGACGATGAATGTGTACGGCCGATCAAGGGCGAGCCTTACGATCCACATCTCCCGGCCCCTCAATCACGGGTCACTCGCAACGAAGCAACAAACGCGAATGAACCCGTTCGGTTAAGGGATACCAGCCCGGCTCAGTGGGCTGTCAGAAATTATCGATAATTGATAATTCGTGATTCGGCTTGCTGGCGGAAAGGCTGCGTGGCACGAATAATACCTCAACGACCTACTCTCCGAGGTTCGCGCGATGGCCGTGAAAAAGGCGAGCGTTCGGGACCAGGTTCGCCGAACCTTGACGGAGCGCATTCTGGCCGGTCACTACCAGCCGGGCGAGCGGCTCATTGAGCTTCAAATTGCGCGGGAATTGGGCACGAGTCAGGGGTCGGTCCGCGAAGCGCTGCGCGAATTAGAAGCGACCCATCTGGTAGAAACCACGCCCCATCGTGGCACACGGGTCCGGATTGTGGGTGTACCGGAGATTCGCGAAGCATATGCCGCACGCGGATTATTAGAACAGGCGGCCGCGACAACGGCTGCTGCGGCGTTCGTGAACGGCGTTGATGAGCTGCGTGCCGAGGTCGCGTGCATTCTCCGAGCGGCGGACGCGAAGGACTACCCGGACCAAGCCGCCCACGTTTATACGCTCCACCGAATGATCGTCGCGGCCTCCGGGAACGCAACGCTTCTTCGGCTGTGGGAATCACTTGCGTTCGAGACGTGGGTACGCATCCGGCTCGGATGGGGCGAGATTAATCGTAAAGTGGCCGAAACGTCTTACGCTCGGATTCTCGCGGCTCTGGAACGCGGTGACGGCGTTGCGGCCGGTCAACTCCTCCGGGAGCACGCAGAAGCCTTTGCACCTCCGGCAGAACCAACTCCCGTGAGCGGCGCATAGGGAAGGTCGAATCACGGCCGCTGAATCCGGCATCCTCCTCCATCCGACAGAATTGCCACCACCTCGTTGGGATCGGGTCGCGCAATCAGTGAGACCACAACGGTGGGTATTGAGAGGGTGACTGTGGCTGACACGATTAATTGATTTCCCGCAACACGTAGCCAGTGCACTTCGTTCGGGTCTGCGGCAGCGACGATTGTGTTTGGTGCGACCAAACAAGCTGCTCTGTAAAAGGTTGACGGGGCGGTGAAGGCGCTACGATTTTGACCTTTTTTCGTATCGTGCGCGTCGAATTCGGCCCAGCAAACTTGACCGGTCGAAGCCGCCATTGCGATCTCCAGAACCGACGGTGTCGGCGCGAGCCAATCGACGTGGCTGCCGACAGCGGGTGCGTTCCATAAGCACAGCGTGGGGTCCGTACTGGAGCGGTGCCAGATGCGCTGTCCCTCCCAACACCAGATTCCTCCGTCCCCGGTTTCTACGAGCAGATGCACCGTTCCGTCGTCGCCAATAAACGGGTTCATCAGGTCGGACTGGAGGTACGGGCCGACGAATGCAAGGTGCTCTTCGGGAGTCGAAACCACGACGCGGTGTTCGCCAGCATGAAACGTCGCGGCTGCTTGCAGGTAAACAGAGAAGCCGGCGCTTTCGTTGGTTGCGAGCGTGTACTGAGTTGTGGGTCGGAACGTACCTCCGCGGTCCGCGGCGAAACAACGGAGCCGCCACGTCCCGTCGGTGCTGGTGGTGATGGCATAAATCACGTCACCCCGCGCGGATGCCGATAGCGCTGTAACTCGCTCACTCTTTGTTGCGATCGATTGGACGATTCCATCTGTCACGCGCCAGCAGACGATCTCACCTGTTCCAGCGACGACAGCGTCAAATGTTCCGCGAACGGCAACTACGGCTGTGACAGGACCGGTGACGAGGCGCCGGTCCGGTTCCCGAGGTGGAGCCGGCTTGGGTGGTTCGGAGGGCGCTGAGCGACTGTGCGCGGCGAACGCCGCGTCTCGATGAACGGGCGCCGACCAGACACGATCGGCCCGGAACAACTCGCCGACCAGCCCACTGGCTCCGCCGATGAGGGCGTGTGTGCGTAAGTGTGCTGCGAACATTAATCGTACCCGGTCCGTGAGATCCGCGCGAGCGTCCTCGGGAAGAAACTCGGTGCTCGAACTCAGGGCGTAATTGAAGAACCGCCCCCCGTCACGCGGTCGGTCGGCGAGCGCGCTTTCGGCCTCGTTCAAGAAGTGATCGAAAGCAGATCGGTCGTTCGTGGCAGCGTACCCATCGAGTAGCCGCGTTGCACACGTAATGGATTCCGCGCTGCCGGAGTGCTGCCACCCGAGTCGATAAAGGTCCGCCGCCACGTCTCGGTGGTACGCCTTAGACAGCGCGAGGTCGCCGGCGGCCAGGAACTTCCGATCGTTGCGTAACCGGTTCGCGGCGCGGAGGTAGAACGCCACCGCGCGGTCCTCGTCACCGAGGCGCCGGAGTAAATCGCCGGCTTCCTCGTAGAGCGCTAATTTCTCAAAGAGTCGCAGCGCCTCGTCGTGAATCCCGGCGCGCTCGAACGCACTCGCCGCGGCGCGCGGGTCGTTCAGTCGGTCGCGAAACAGCACCGCGGCGTCGCGGAACAGCCCCCCGGCGACGAGCGCGTTCGCCGCGCCGCGCAGGTCGCGGAGCAGCACCCCGTACAGGTACGCGGCGCGGCGGTGGTCGCCGCGTGCGCTCGCTTCGGCGGCGAGCCTGCGGTACTCGCGTGCCAATTCCAACCACACGTCCCCGCCGCCCAACCACGCCGTTCCGCCGCCCCTGCCGGTCCCCACCAAGTCGCGGAGTGAGTACCGCGGGTCGCGGCGCGCGAGTTTTGCGTTCGTACCGACGCTGGCCGGTTGGTCGGGATCGGCTACCGCGATCGGAGCGTGCTGAAGTCCCTTCTCGATGTCGCCTGATTGCAACTGCCGCAGCACCTCGCGGAGCGCGGCTTCTTGCTCGCCGAACAGTTTCTCACTCAACCGCGGAACACGTTCGAGTGCCTTGCGCGCGAGATCACCACCGATCCGGGCCAACTTATTTGAACCAAACTGTTTGCCGAGCCACGCGAGGAACCCACCGGCCACAAGCCCGGCGCCCGCAGCAGCCCGGCCCAACATCGACCCACCCTTACGCGGCCGCGCTTCTTCGGGAACGCCCGCGTCGGCATTTTCGTCTTCTCCCGTTCCGGAATGGGGGCGCGTGCCATCAGGTGCGCCCGCGCCGAGGATCTCGATCACTGCTGTGACCGGCGGTACCGGGCGCTCGATCACCATCAGCGTGTTGGGGCGCTCGGGGCGTTCGGGATACGGACGCCAATCCGCTCGTCGCCGCGCACTGGGCTTGAGCCAACTCGTGACCGGTAGCGGGCGCGTGACATCGAACGCGAGGACGGTTCCGCCCGCCAGAATCACCAGCCCGCGGTCCCGCGTTAAACCGGACGCTTCGTCCGGGAGCAGTGCCGGGAGCAGGTTTGCGTCGGTCGGCACGAACAGATCACCGGCCAGTCGGCGCAACCGGATCGTACCGGGTAGCGCGCGCGTCTCCGAAATGCTCGGTAGGAGCAGGAAGCCGTTCTGGAGCGCGAACACTGTGGGGAGTTCACCAAACAGCGCGCAGGCTGTGGCTAACGTGCCCGCGTCGTTCGCGAACAGCAGAAACGCATCAGCCGCGCTGACCGGAGCGTCGCGCCGGACCAACCGGAACGGTATCTCCACTGGTGCCTCCCGCTTCGGAAATCGCCCGACCAATTTTTTCGGCCGCGTCCGGAGTAGTCGGGCCGCCGATCAATCGCGCATCGCCCCAAAACACCCCACCCGGAACCCACACGGCCACGCGCTCGCGCCGGACCACGAACGCCGCGACCAGTGCCCCCTCGCGCCGGAACAGCAGAACCTGTCCGAGTCGGTCAACGACTGCGATCCACCCGCCTATGAACACGGATTCGCGGATCGGGAACCGAACGGGGTCGTAGTTTGCCGGGGAGTAATAAGCCGGCGTTTTGAGCGGTTTTGCTTGCTCGGACATTTCCCAGCGGGATCCATAGTGCAGCGCGCCGGATTCGATCCGGAACTGGTGCTGGTACCCGCCGATTATGATCGTTAGCTCGAACGGGGCCGCGTTGAGTTTGACCTGCAATCCGTTGTGCAGCGCGGCATGAGTTCCGGTCACGAACGGTCGCGCGGGCGCGGCCGTGTCCGCGATGGTGACCGTGTGCGCCCCGTCGCAACGAGCGAGAAGCATCCCGTTGGTGGACAAAGCGAAGGCGTTGCGGAGCGGGTGTTGGAGTTCGCCGAGAACCGCGCCGTCTGGTCCGCGGAGCAGAAGTAAATTTCGTTCACCGGCGTTCGCATACGACAGTGCCAGCACGTCTCCGGCGAGATGCGCGCGGTGAAACTCGGCGCCACTTAAAAACATCTTACCGTCGCGAAGCGGTGCCAGTGTTTGCCAGGGTGTCGGTGGTTGTTGGATCGTCAGTGCGCCCCGATTTACGTGGAGTATGAACGGCACGTCCCGGGTGCCGTCCGGGGGGAAACTGGTCAGGATCGGCAGATCGTAAGGCGGGGCGCCCTTCGTTGCGCGGTTCCAAGCGTGGCACGCGCGGCTGACGATCGCGGAAGCGTGGGCACCGGGGACGGGAAATCGGCCGTGTGTACCGAGGTCCAAGGCGCGGCCAGTTTCTGCGCCTGTACGGACGACAATGCAGTGTAGCTCCGGGTACGCGGACCAGCGCGCACCGCTCGAAACCGGACCAAGTACGTGCAGAGTGACGTGCCGAGTCGCCCAGTCGTAGTGGGCCGCGATCAACTGTTCCGGCAGGGGATCGTCGGACGCGCCGGAGGCCATCACCGGGGAATCGCTCGTATGCAGCGTTACGGCGTGGGGTGCCGGGGCCGAAACGGTCGGTGCGTTCAGCACCGCCATCCGACCGCACACGACCACCCCACCGGTCACGCCGAGGACCGCGTCCACGTGCCTCAGCACAATGCCGCTTCGGTACGGGCGCGGGAGCACTTCCGGCGGTGTACCGTCAAACGCGAAGCCGTGAAGCACCCCGTCGCGCCCGGCGGCGACGAGCCAACTGCAGTGCGTGGCGAACCCAAAGTGCTGCGGTTCGCTGACCACGCCCGGCCGAAACGGGAAGGGCACCGGTTCGACGTCGCCGCTCCAGCCGACGGCCGAGGGCGTCGGACCGAGTTTTGGGCGTGGGGCATCTGAGTCGGGGCGCGCGGCTTCGGCCGCGACGAGGTCGACTCGGAACGAACGCAGTGCCCGCGCGCCGTATGGCACCCACTGTGAGAGCTCGGCTCGCCCGGTTTCGTCGACGGTGACCGCGAACAATCGATCGTTGGCGGCGTGTTTCGCCGCGGCCGAGGTGATGTTCGGCTCGCGCCAGTTCCGCAGGTGTGTCAACACGATGATGTCGCGCGGTTCTCCTTCGCCCGTTTGCAGCAGTCGTTCGAGGGTGTCGCTGGGGTTCGGGGTCAGGTCGCTCGCTTCCAATCGGTCCGCGACCACGGCCGGGTTCGGGTGCAGGAGGTCGACCGCGCCGGACGTGGTGAAGAGTCGCGCGGGACCGGACCGTTTCGCGTCCACACGGAGCAAAGCGAGCGCGGCGGCGGCGAGCGCGAGGCGGACGCTCCCCCACGTTCGCACGCCCTGATCGAGCAGGATGATGCGTTCCGGGCGCACCGCTTCGTGCGGTTCCTCGCGCTTGAAGTACAGCAGCTCGCTCGCAGCGAACCGGCGCACGAACTCGTCCGGGTCGAGCGCGAATTGCCCCGGGAGCAGGCGCTCCGGGTCGCCGCGGGTCGTGACGTCGCAGTACCCGCCGAGCGGCAGGGCGTTGGGCGGCCGGCCGCGCGGCGGGAGCGTGAGGGCGGCATCGAGCGCCGACACCAGCGACGCCGCGCCGACGAGTCGCGCGCGCTTGCGGGCGAGCAACAGGAGCTGCGTTACACGTCCCGGTAGCGTTTCGGCGCGCTCGGCGAGTTGTTGCCCCGCCGTGTCGGGTGGGCATCCGTGTGAGAGCCAGTGAATCAGCGCCGCCCGGTCGAAACGGGCGAGCTGGTCCGCGAGGTGTTGCTCGAATTCGGCGCGCGTGAGCGGCGGTTCTTCGGCCGATTCCGCGCGCGCGTGCGGTCCGTAGAGCCGGAGCGAGCGGAGAGCGACCGTGATGTCCTCTGTTGTGATCCTGCCCGGAACGGGAGGAAGGGCGCGGCACAATCGGGCGATCAGCAGCCCGACGTTTCGCCCCCGGGTCGCGACCCCGCGTGTGGCAGCGTAGGCCTGGTGGAGCGACTCGAACCTGGTACCGCCGTTCGATTTCATCAGCAAAAGCACGTTCAATACAAACGCGAACGCTGGCACTGTGACGGGTGTGAGTGCGCCGTCGAGAACCGTGCGGACCTCGTCGGCGACGGCGAGCGTATTTCCGTCGCGTCGTTCGATAGCGTCGCGGCGCGACGACCACCACAACCCGCCCAGATCGGCACCGTATTGGGGCGGGATGGCGAGGTACTGTTCGGCCCGATCGAGCGTGTTCATCGTTCGGACACCCCCAACCGTATCCCCGCGCGCGTGAGCGGCTCGAATGCGCCGCGAGGGATCACGTCTGCCCCAGTTTCGTCCAGAAACAGGAACTCTTTGGGGGTCGTTCCGGTTGCCGCGAGGAGCGCGGGCGTCGGTAGGTTCGGTTCGGGCCGAAACCCGACGGGTACGAAGACGTCGCGTCCCCAGAATCGCTTGGCGCGGGGAATTGTCGGGAGTTGCTCCCCGATCAGTGCTACGCGATCCCCGGTTCGTGCCCCGCGCACGCGAGCGAGTTCCGCAGTGGTTGCGGTATCAGTCCATTCTGCAAGTTCCGCAATTGTGCAAATAAGGGCCGTAGCGGATTGTGGGTTACCGCCACGAATCACGGTGAGAATAACAGGCGCGGGGAGCGGCGCGTTCGGCGGGATCGGCTCGAACCGTGCGGGCATCAGCACTTCAGCGATCGACTTGCCTTCTGCGGCGGGCGGTGCGTCGTCGGTGGGGACGAGGTGCCCGAAGCGGACCCACGCCCCCGCGTGCTGACTGTAAAACACCACGCCGGGAACCGGGAGGAGGCAGCGCACGACTTCGCTACGGCCTGCGGGCCAGCGCACCCACGCAACGCCGTCGGCCAGGAGCACGCGGACGTCCGTGAAGTGGCGGACCGCGGCGAGCGCGGCGAGGTGCTCTTGGGGCAACCGGGCGGCCGAGACACCGGCCCACGGGTCGTGTGTGGGCGCGGTCATCCGAGCCTCTTCAGGAGAGCGCCCGCTTGGGTCAGAAGGTGGCTCCGGCCGGTCGCATCGGTCACCCACGAGCTTCGGTCTGCCACGGCTTGGACGCGCTCGCGCAGGCGCGCGATTTCCACGAGCTTTGGTCCGATCGCAAGTTCGCGCTCGGCCTCGGCCAGTTCCGCGGCGAGAGCCTCGACATCGACCGCTTCGGGTTGGGCCGCACGCGGGTGAGGAGTGTCTGATTTACCGGCGTGATCGAGGATACCGGCCACCAGCGATCCGAGTGGTCCAATTTGTTCCACACGGTCCCACACGTACCGAAGCACCCACAGATCCGATACGTTAGCCGTCGCGCGACCGCACATTACCGCCGATGCTGCGACCAACTTCAGTACCTTCACCGCCCGCCGGTCGGAAAGCGTGACACCGAGGTCGCGCACCTTCTCGACTGCGTCGGCGTAGGGTTCCAGTATTGGTTCGAGAACCACGTCTTTGACGAGCCGGCCCATTGCGTGTAGGTCGTCCGCAGTCAGAGCGTCGCTCCTGTCAGTAGTGGGCTTCCCGTTCCGCTCGATCGCCCATCCCGCGGCGAGCAACGCGGGCAGTTGTGTGCGGGGGAGGGCGTCGACCTTACACCGGAGCAGGAACCGGTCGAACAGTGCTTGAAGGGCATCGTCTTCCGGTAGGTGATTGGACGCCGCGAACGCACTCAACAGCGGTAACCGGTGCGTTTCCGCGCCGCGCCGGTACACGCGCTCGTTGAGCACCGTGAGCAGGTTGTTCAGGATCGCACTGTTCGCGTTGAAGAGTTCGTCGAGGAACGCGAACTCGGCTTCCGGGAGCATCCCGGTAGTGACGGTGGCGACCACGCCTTCTCGCAACCGGGCCAGATCAACGGGGCCGAACAGTTCCGTGGGTTCGGAGAACCGTGTGAGCAGGTACTCGAAGTAGCGGCAGTGAACAGCTCCGGCAAACTCGCGAACAAGGAGCGACTTTGCGGTCCCCGGTGGGCCGAACAGAAACAGGTGTTCGCCCGCAACGACTGCCAGAGCGATGAGGTCGATCACCTCGTCGCGCCCCACGAATCGTGCTTTGAGTCGATCGGTTGCCGAGTGGCGGAGGCGGTCGGCGGGCGCATCAGGCACGGGGGGCACCTTTTGGAAGTTCAACAGGGAGTTGTGTTCCGCGTTCGGCAAATATCCGCTCGGCCCACGCCCGCGCGGGACCGTCCGGTGGTATCCAGCCGGGCCGGGCCGTGACGACGAGACGTTCAGCATAAAGCAACTGGAGGCCCGCGTGCCCACCGAAATCGAGTGGGGCGGTCGCCGCGCCGTCGAGGTCGGCCAGTACACCCGAAAGGGGCCACGCTCGGAGCAGGCGGTCCAGTTCGGTGACGAGCGGGCTCTCGGGATCGCGCACCCGCGCGCGACGGTAGACGGCCGGCATGAACCGGAGCGTGACATCGGCCGAAAGGTTCGCGGCTGGTGCCTCTGTGGGTGGAAGTATGAGTGCCACTGGCTCGTTCTCTTCTGCACCAACTAGCAGCCAGCACGCACGTGCAAGGGCCGTGGCCGCGCGAAGTGCCGTGTCCGGATCGAACGCGACCGGCGGTCCTGCAACATCGAGCGCGTGGAGATTGAACGCGGAACGCAACCGACCCTCGACCGCGGTGCGTTCGGCCGGCGCGAGATGTAGGGGCGCGTCCTGAACGGATTCGCCGGAGTCGAGTACGCGATCGAGCCAATCATGAAACGGGCGCATGGGCAACCTGGTTTGGTCCCGCCATCATACCACAGCGGTACGACACCTGGGGCGGGAAGCGAGTTCGAGTTCAATTGGTTCTCGACTAGCTGATGCGATCGTGAGAAGATACGTCGTCACTTCGGAGCGAACATGATGCAACGAATTGCGATTTCTGCTGTATTGATCCTCGCAGCGACGCTTCAAGCTGCGCCACCCGACGCGGCAAAAGAGCCGGCACTGCGCGAGGAACTGCTCTCGCGGGTGAAGACTGATCAGGAAGCCCGCATGAAGCTGATTAATGCGGGGAACCCGCCCCCGAAAGAGATATTGGAAGCGCTCAAGAAAGTGGACGACACGAACCGCGCGTGGTTCAAGGGTGTGGTCGAGAAGCACGGCTGGCCGGGCAAAACACTGGTTGGTGTGGACGGATCGCACGCCGCGTGGCTGTTGGTTCAGCACTCTGATGCAGATCTGCCGTTCCAGAAGAAGTGCCTGGAACTGCTCGGCGCCGCGGTGAAGGTGGATGAGGCTACGGGGACGGACTTGGCGTACCTCACCGATCGCGTGCTGTCGGCCGAGGGTAAGAAACAGCGATATGGCACACAGCTCGAACAGAAGAATGGCAAACTCGTTCCCAGACCCGTGGAAGACCCCGATACATTGGACGCGCGCCGCAAGGAACTCGGGCTGATGTCGATGGCCGATTACGTGGTGACCGCGGAGAAGATGTACAAACTCCGGCCCGCGATCCCGGTCCGCAAACCGGACGTCGAGGCGGTGGTGTCGAAGGTCGTTCCCGCCAAAGAGTCGGACAAGGACGTGCTCGCTACCGTGTTCGTGAAGGACCGCGAGGAGGGCGTTCCGATCACCAAAGTAACGGCGATCCACAAGCAAATGGGGAAACTCGTCCCGTCGGCCGAACTGAGTGACATCAAGGAGGGGGTAAAGGTCAGTCTGTGGATCACGGACGGAAAAGCGGAGGCCGTGCTGATATTCCCGTAGTCGCAAGAGTGTGTCGCGTGTTGAGGGGAGATCCGCGTTTTAAACTTCAAACTTTAAACGCCGTGCTTGGCACCGGGGGTTCTGGTCGGGTAGGATATTTCTGCTCGCACCAATCCCCTTTTGCGGCACTCGTATGGCAGACACCACGTTTGACTCGATCAATCTTCAGGACTGCCTGACCCGGTGGCGCTCGGGGGATCGTGAAGCAGCGGACGAGCTGCTTCGCGCAACGGGTAAGCGGCTGGAGAAGCTCGCCCGGCGGATGACGCGATCGTTCCCGAACGTCCGTGCGCAGGCGGATACGGGCGACGTGCTGCAAAACAGTACCATCCGGCTCTTGCGCTCGCTCCGAACGATGCACCCGGAAACGACTCGGGATTTCTTCAACCTCGCTGCGGTCCACATTCGGCGCGAGTTAATCGATCTGGCTCGCCGGTGCCGCGGGAAAGCGTGGTTGCCGTTCGATGTGCCCGGTGATTCCCACCCGCCCGTTGAACCGGCCGCGGACGCCCCTCCGGACTTCGACCTGTGGGTGCGGTTCCACGAAGCCGTGGACGAACTGCCGGTTGAGGAACGCGAGGTCGTGGGGCTGGTGTTCTACCACGGTTGGACGCAAATTCGGATCGCGCAACTATTCCAGGTCGACGAGCGCACCATTCGCCGGCGCTGGTCGCGTGCCTGCGAGCGGATTCGTGAAATCATCGGCGACGATCGCGTTTGAATCATCCCGTAGCGGCCGGTTCTGCCAAAACACGCAGATCGCCCGCGCGCTTCGTGAGCCCGACCCGGTCCAGATACTCGCACACCGGCACGGCGAACTTCCGCGTCGTGCCGAGCAGGTCGCGGATCTCTGCGACGGTCGCGCCCGGGCCAGTTTGCAAGCGTTGGGTGACGCGCCGTCGCATTTCGGCTTCGGCTTCTGCCGACAGGTAGATCTCGTCCGTTACACGCACCAAAAATCCTTCCGCACACGCGACCTCGAAAATGTCCTTGAGCGCGGTCGCGTTCCCACCCGCTTGGTTCGCAAACTCCTTGGGTTCGGGTGGGGCGAAGCCCGCGTTGGCGTGTGCTTCAACAATCTTATCTTTCAATTTGCGCTGGTTCGCACTGAGCTTGGGTTTGAAATCGGCCCGAGCGATTCGGCGCGTGTCCCCCACAATCTTCTTCGCGCGGATGAGCCGGTCGGCGATCGCTTGAAGGAGCTGCTCGTCGCCGACGAAGTCGAGCCGGGCGAGCACTTTTTGTCGGTCGTGCGTCGTCATCAGCGGGTTTTCGGCGTGCATCGCGCCGAGTGTGTCGAGCACGCGCGATTCTAACTGCGTGACGCGCTCGGTGTGGATCAGAAGCCGACGTTTCGACGCGAACGCGAGTTCCGTGAGTTTCCCGTTTGTGGTGAGTTGCGAAACAAGTCCTTCGATTTGATTGGGTTCAACGCCGGCCGATCGCACCAGATCATTTGGCTCAAACCCTTGCGTACCCGCGAACCACGCAACCGCGAGTGCCCGTGTTTCGGGCTTGTCGAACCACAATTTTTCAATCTGTTCGATGGCTTCGATGTGTCTCCGACGCACTTTTACCGCGGTGGGCTGAACAACTTGCCCGCCGCCCAGGGTGTGCTCCGCGGACGAGTCGCGTAGCACGAACGGCTGCCCCCAAACTGTTGTGACCGGCTCCGCGAGGAACAGTTGCGCGAGTCCCCATTGCCCCGGATCAATTGTGTCGCAGTCGAGAAGCGACACGGTTCCCATGACTTCTGAAGTTCCAACGTGTAAGCGCACCGGGAGGCGGTGCTTGATGCCGTGTCGACCTTCGGCTGACGCGAACAGTCGGACGGTGACCACCTTGCTCGGAAGGAGATAACCGGGCCGAGCGAGTTCCTGTCCGCGGCGCACCTGTTCGTGCGGCACTCCGGCGAGATTCACGGCGGCACGCTGCCCGCGATGCACTTCTGCCGCGGGCTGACCGTGGTTGTTCAGCCCCCGCACGCGGACGAGTTCCGTCGTTCCGTCCCCGCGGTGCCATTCGAGTTCGTCTCCGACTGCGATCGAGCCGGATACGACCGAACCGGTCACGACCGTACCGTGTCCCTGGACCACAAACGAGCGATCAATTGGGAGCCGGAACCAGGAGGAACCGCCTCTCTGTGCGTTCGCTGAGGGGGGCGAAGAACCTACCCCCCCATCCCCCCTCGCCTCTTGTGAGGGGGAACCCCCTCCGGGTTCCCCCTGCAACCCCCTCCTGTCAGGGAAGGGGGAGAAAGAATTGTCGGCCGACATAGCCTCAAGCACAGCGGGATCGCGCACCTGCTCCCCCTTCCCTTCAGGGAGGGGGGATGGGGGGGGAGGTTCTGGCTGTAACCCCTCCCCAACCCCTCCCCTAAACGGAGAGGGGCTTAAAACCACCGATGGTTCTGTTCCCCCTTCCTTCTTAGGGAAGGGGGTTAGGGGGTTAGGTTGCCTTTCTCCCTTCCCTTCAGGGAGGGGGGCCGGGGTGTTAGGTTCTTCGCCTCCCACACGCAGACACATCTCGCGCAGCGCGTCTTTCAGCTCTGTGATCCCCAAGCCCGTGTGCGCGGAGGTGGGGATGATCGGTGCGTCTTCAAGGAACGATCCGCGCACGAGTTCGCGGAGTTCGAGTCCGACCACATCGCGCGTCGTTTCATCGACCAAATCGGCCTTCGTGAGCGCGATCAGCCCGTTGCGGATGCCCAGGAGTTTGAGGATTTCGAGGTGCTCGCGCGTTTGAGGCATGACCGAATCGTCCGCCGCCACAACTAAGAGCGCGAGATCGATGCCGGTCGCACCCGCAAGCATGTTCTTCACGAACCGTTCGTGGCCGGGCACGTCCACGATACCGAGCCGCACGTCGCCGAGGTCGAGGTTCGCGAACCCGATGTCGATGGTGATTCCGCGTGCCTTTTCTTCCGGGAGTCGATCGCAGTCGATCCCGGTGAGCACCTTAACGAGTGACGTTTTTCCGTGATCGATGTGCCCGGCGGTGCCGAGTATGAGGTCGCGTGGCATATGAAGTGGCTCGCGTCGCAGGGCGTCCAACGAAGCATTCTATTCCGAGCTACGCGGGGCAGTGGGCGCGAAGTCAAATCCGTAGTGCAACGGGATTTGAAAGTGAAGTTAGTAGATATTTTTCTTGTATGCGCTAAAATTTTCTGTTAGCATTCATTTGTTCAGATTTGACGCAGGTGCGGGGGTAGGCACTTTGAGCCGTTCGGTCGTGAGTGAGACGCGAAACGGAGGTTAACATCGGGTGCGAGTTGATGAGTTTGTAACTCGTTACTGAGATGGGGTTTGCGAGGAAGATGTGGCGGCTGGCGAGCCGGGAAATGTTAGCAATTGTTAGCTTTGGACAACCCGCCTGGGAGGTCGGGCGTCATTCGTTTGACAGCGCGTTCGGGTTGTGGGCCGGGTTCTTCGTTCGGTATGGATACGGGTGGTGTCACCGCGGCGGTCGCAGCGATAGAACATCCTCATTCCGCTGCACTGACTCGACCCGACTTGGTACGCCCGCGTACCGGGGTCACGCCACCCGATCCTCTCGAACTGAGAACGACACATGCTTGGCTCGACTCTCAATCCGAAGCAGTTTCTCTCCCGCGTAGCCGAAGAACTGGGCCGCATCGATCCGGCCGAAATTCAGAAGCTCTCCGATCTGGTTCACGAGCGGTACGTTGCGGGGCGGTTCGTGTTCGTGATCGGGAACGGCGGCAGCGGGTCGAACGCTTCGCACTTCTGTGAAGACATGGGGAAGGGCACGCTCGCGCGCAAGTTCTTCGATGACGACACGAAGAAGCGGCTGAAGGTGCTGAGCCTCACCGACAACACGCCGTACATTCTGGCTTGGGGCAACGACGAGGGCTTCGATCGCGTGTTCTCGGAGCAGTTGAAGAACCTCGCCAGCCCCGGGGATTTGCTGATCGCGATCAGCGGGAGCGGGAACAGCCCGAACATCCTGCGCGCGGTCGAGTGGGCCAATGCTCACGGGCTGACTACGTATGGCTGCACTGGCTTTTCGGGCGGGAAGCTCCGCGGGCTGGCCCACTTCGGGCTGCACGTGCCGCTCGACGACATGGGCATCGTCGAATCGATCCACCTGACCGCGTTCCACTGGGTCGTGGACGATACCTATCGCCGGATCAGCATGTAAGCGAAGAAGTCCTGAGTGTTGCAGCCAAGAATTCTCCGGCACTCATAGACGTGTGGCCCGTTGCATTACGCGGACCGAGTCTTGGGCGAAGCGGCGCTGGGTTTTTCGCGTGAGCGGGTAACCTAGTCGGGCCAGCGGGTGGTTCGGACGTGAGAACGCCAGGATGTCGTACCAGACGGCGTTTCTGGCGCGGTCCCACTCGACCATGAACCGCTCTTCGCCCAATTCCGCGTGCCCTGGAAGGGTGCCGTAAGCAAATCCAAAACGCGCTACGGCGTCTGTTTCATTCACGACGTAAACGATCCGGCACGCATTGAGCCACCAGAACCCCATCACACGTGCAACGACCGCCACGCACGAGCCGGTTTGGATTACTGTGTCGGACGGTCCCGCTTCGACCCAACCGAGGCGAAAGTGCTCCCACTGCGTGAGAGCGGCTTTCGCTGCGAGAAACACACGTTCGCCCTCACCGAGCTTGGCTCGCGTGTGGTCCACGACGAAGCCGGCTGGGGGTGTGGTCGCGGTGGTGCCAACGGCCGCGTAGGAGAACTCAAGTTGTGCTTGCGCGGCGAGAAATCTCTGAATGACGTTGGGCGAGGGCTTGCGAAGTAGAGGCATGGCGGTTCTCGTTCCGGGACCGAATCCACGTAAATCGAACCGCGGATCGGCCCGGTTCGCAACGGCTGCTTACGCCGGGAGCGGTACTTTCAACTCCGTGGCAGCCTTCGCAATGAGTTCCCATGTACCGTCGGGAACCGGGATGCCGGTCGCGAGGCGCTTTTCCTTCGTGAGCCGTTCCGGGTCGCCGGGGAGTGTGATTGCGCTGATTCCCGCGGTGGTTGGGCACGAACGGACGTATGCCGTCAACCCATCGGTTTCCTTCAGGAAGTGATCGGTGCCGCCAAAGAGCGCGGGGTTAAACAATACGAATACGGCCGCGTTCCCCTGACCCGCGAGCGGGAACGCGGGATTGCTACACGCTCCGCCCGACAGCCCGCCGCACAGAAGATCGAGCAGCAGACCTAAACCGAAGCCCTTGTAGGCTTGCGTGCCGCCGAACGGGATCAGGCTGCCGCGCGGTTCGTTGTAGAGCACGCTAGGGTCGTTCGTGGGGGCGCCGGTGTGGTCGATGAGCCAGCCGTCCGGCGCGGGTTCCTTCTTCTGGAACTGGGCGCGAACTTTCCCCTCCGCCGCGGCGCTAGTTCCGAAATCGATGACTACTGGCACACCCGATGTGGGTGTGCCCATGCAGATCGGATTGGTACTGATGCGCCCCTCGGTGCCACCGGGCGGCGCGACGCGGCGCCCCGAACCGTGCGAGTTCACGGCCGCGAACAGGGCCATGTTCTCCTTCGCTGCGAACTCTGCGTATTCCCCCAGGCGCCCGATGTGACCGCAGTTTCGTAGGGTGCCGGCCGCGATACCGAGCGTCTTCGCTTTGGGAAGCAGTTTGTCGAGCAAGTGGTAGGCTTGAACCTGCCCCAATCCCCAGCCCGCGTCGGCCGCAACGACGGCCGGAGTTTCGGAGATCACTGTGAGTGGCGCACCGGCCTTGTACGTCCCTTTCCGCAAGAAGTCGATGTACTGCGGAACCCGCATGACGCCGTGAGAATCGTGCCCGCACAGGTTCGCGTCCACCAGGCTGCGTGCGACCACACCAGCATCAGAATCCGGAACGCCCGCTGCTTCAAACATTGACTGAGTGAGCGCGACGAGTGTGGAAGAGGAGAACGTCGGCATCAGAAGGCTCGTGAAAATGGGAGTGAGGGGCGAGTACAATCACCTCGCGAATCGTCATTATCGCAGGGGAGTAGCATCATGGCCTTTGAAGTGCGCACAACGCAGGGCAGGGCGGGTGATCGTAGCGGTGAGGTGTATGAACTCACGAACGACGCCGGCACGGTTCGGGCTGAAGTGTGGCCGCAGTGGGGGTTCAATTGTCTCAAGTGGCAGGTGCGTCAGGAAGATAATCGCTGGGCCGACATCCTGTTTCACATGCCGGATTGGGAGAGCAACCCGGTTCCGACGCGGAGCGGGCACCCGATCCTGTTCCCGTTCCCGGGTCGGTTGCGCGACGGGCGCTTTACATTTGAAGGCGAGACGTACCAGCTCCCGCTCAACGAGTCCTCGAAGCTCCACGCGATTCACGGGTTCACCCCGCGCAACAAGTGGCGCGTGACGGACTGGAACGGTGATTCGGACTTCGCGTTCGTTACGGGCGAATTCAACCTCGCGAAAGACCTGCCCGAATCTCTACCGCTCTGGCCGTCGGACTTTCGGTTCAGCGTGACGTACCGGCTCTATGCGAACAAGTTGCGCGTGGACGCGCGGGTTGAGAACGTGGGGTCGGGACCACTCCCCTTCGGATTGGGCTACCACGGTTACTTCCGGCTACCCGGAATGAACAGCCCCGATGTCGCCGACTGTGTATTACAGGCGAACGTCACCGAAGTTTGGGAAGTGAACGAGAACAACCTTCCGACGGGTTGGCGTAAGGAACTACCAGCCGAACTCGATTTCCAGCAACCGCGCGCGGTTGGGGGTACGGCCCTCGATAATGTCTTCACGAGCGTGTCCGCCAACGAAGACCGTAACAGTGGGTTTATCGAGCTCGCGCGCCTCTCGCACCCGAACGCGGTGGGGAGTTTGCGGGTGCGAGCGGACGCTTCCTTCCGCGAACTGGTGCTATTTACGCCCGCTCACCGTCACGCGCTCGCGATCGAGCCGTACACGTGTTCCGCCGACGCCTCGAACTTGCAGGCCCGCGGAATCGACAGCGGATGGCGCATTCTGCCGCCGGGGGGCGAGTGGGAGGGCGCGGTCGAATACGTGTGGGAGCCGAACGAGATTTGACCCCCATTTCACCTCTGGCAGTAACCGTTTGCCGCCCGCCGGAACGCATCCTAACTTTGCGTACTTCGTTGTACGCTCGGTGGAGTACGCGGGATGGCGGGGACCACGGCGCTCGGCAAATATCGATTGCTCCAATCGCTCGGTAGCGGGAGCAACGCCGAAGTGTTCCTGGCGCAGTCGATCCAGTACCCCGTCTTTCGCGTCGTGGTGAAGCGCATCCACGACCACGTCGTCACGCACCCGAAGTTCCGCCAGCTCTTCGAGGCGGAAGTTCAGTCGATGGCGAACTTCAACCACCCCTACGCGGTCCAACTCCTCGAAGCCGCAGTCGATGACCCCATCGGCCCGTGCCTCGTGATGGAATACGTGCCCGGGATCACGCTCGAAGACCTGCTCACCAAGCACCGTCGGTTATCGCCGGAACGGGTGGGTCGGTTGTTGGGGTGCTTCTGCCACGCGCTCCAGGCGGCTCACGACGCGGGGATCATCCACCGCGATCTGAAGCCCTCGAACCTGATGGTGATGAACGCGGACACGGAGCGGGAAACGCTCAAGGTTATGGACTTCGGGTTCGCCGGGTTCGCCGCGAAGCCGCACATTCAGCTCGCCGAACTCACCGGTCACGGCCCGATCTACGCCATTGGTACGCCTGGGTACGTCAGCCCGGAGATGATCCGCGGGGACCGCGTCGATACCCGCAGCGATCTCTACTCCGTTGGCGTAATTCTCTTCGAGATGCTCACCGGCCGACTGCCCTTTAACTACGACTACCAGGACAAGCTCCTCGCGGCCCACATCAAGGAATCGCCGCCCAAGTTCATCAAGATCGGGTGCAGCGATATTCCGCCGATGGTCGAAGCGGTGGTGCAACTCGCGCTGTGCAAGTACCCGAACGAGCGCCAGCAGTCCGCACACGAACTCGCGAACATGTTTGGTCAGGCTCTCAGTGACAATTATTGGGAAACCACGATGCCCGAGGGCTGGGAGCCGATGGCCGTGGAGGAACCAGAGGAGGGGGAGGTGGCCTCTCCCACCCCCGTGTTGCGGGTCCCGGCCAGTCCGTACCACGTGACACACGAGTTTGAGGCGTTTATGCCGGAGCGCCTCGCGGCGGCCAAACTCCGCGGGTTCGTTGAAGACTTCGGCGGTCAGGTGCTCACGAGCGAACCGGGGGTGATCCGGATGCGCCTCGGCGTTCCAGACGGCTACAGGGAAGCGAAAGAGGGCAGCGGCCTCCTCGGGTGGTTCTCGGCGCGCCGGCCATCAGTGCCGCGCGGACAGGAGCCGATCGAACTCGAACTCCAGATGGACAAGCCCGATCCCGGTCAACCGCGGCTGTACGTGGTCGCGGCGTTCAGTCCCCTGAAAGACTACCCGCCGAAAGACCAGCACCACTGGCACGAACGCTGCGACAAACTTCACCTCGCGCTGCGGCAATATTTGGGGGCGTAGTCTCGGAAAAAGATGAAAGACAGAATGGCCACAAAAGGGCACAAAAAGCACAAAAACAAACCGAAGAGATACACCGAGTTCGGCTGAACTCATTCCTTTGGTTTCGTTTGTGCTTCTTGTGCCCTTTTGTGGCCATTCTGCCTTTGCTTTGCATTGCGTATGATAATCCAGATGAATCCCGAAATTGCTCCGATTCCCGTAGTCACGCTGAAGATCGAGCGCCGATCGTCGCACCCCTGGATCTTCCAGAAGATGGTCGAGAAGCCCGCCACGCGCATCGCGCCGGGAAGCGTCGTCGACATCCAGGACAAGAACGGTTTGTGGGTCGCGCGCGGCTTCTACAACGGCCACTCGCGCATCACCCTCCGTGTTCTCACCACGAAACAAGACGAAGCCGTGGACGCGGACTACTTCGCGCGGAAGCTCGCCGCGGCGGTCGCGTTCCGGCGCGAGGCGCTCAAACTCGATGACGTGACGAACGCCTATCGACTCGTCCACTCCGAGGCCGACGGGCTCAGCGGGCTGATCGTGGACCGCTTCGGCGACACGCTCGTGCTGGAGTTCTTCGCGGCCGGCATGTACAAGCAGCGCAGCGTGATTATGGACGTCCTGCGCACGCACTACCCCGCGGCGCGGTTCTACTACTTCGCCGAAGAGCACGTCGGCAAACAGGAATCGTTCGATTGTCGCGCGCCCGAACCGCCGGCACCAGACGTGATTACCGAGCATGGGCTGAAGTTCCGTGTGGCTCCTGGGAGCAAGCACAAGACCGGATTTTTCGTTGACCAGCGCGACAATCGCAAGACGCTCTCCGAGTTCTGTCGCGGGAAGCGCGTGCTGGACATCTGCTGCAACACGGGTGGGTTCGGCGTGTACGCGAAGGCGCTGGGTGGTGCGTCAGAAGTCGTCGGGCTGGACCTCGACGAACAAGCGCTCGACATGGCGAAACAGAACGCCAAACTGAACGGCGCCCAGATCCGTTATGTGCAAGCCGACCTGTTCGCGTGGCTGCGGGACATCATCCCGAACGGCGAGAAGTTCGATACGGTTGTACTCGACCCTGCGAAACTCACACGCGACCGCGAGGACGTCGAGCAGGCGCTGAAAAAATATTGCGACATGAACCGGCTCGCGATGCACGTGGTGAAGCCCGGCGGTGTGCTGCTCACGTGTTCCTGCACGGGTTTGGTCAGCGAACCGGACTTTCTCGAATCGATTCGCCGGGCCGCGTGGCAAGCCGGGCGCACGATTCAGGTGTTCAAAATCAGCGGCGCGGCTTCGGATCACCCGTTCCTGTTACACGTGCCCGAAGGTCGCTACCTGAAAGCGGTGTTCTGTCGCGTTGAGTAAACGCTTCGCTGCTCAACCGTCGCCACGTTTCCGGTCGCGGACCTGACGCATCGCGTCGAGTAAGCCGCCTTTGGCCTCGGTAGGGGCGGCCACCTTTGGTTGTTCGGGAGCCGCGACGGGTGCTGCCGCTTTCTTGGTAGTGACTGGCTCGCTCGGTGCGGCAACGTGCGCCGGAATCACCACTTTTCGTTTGAAACGGAATCGGAACGATTTCGGCCGTATTGCAGCAGTGGCAGATGTGACCAGTCCCGTTCGCCTTTCCAGCACTTCGAGCAGCAAACACACGACAGCAGTAAGCAAGAACCACGGCGCGAGCGGGAACGACCGCGGGCGCCGCGGGAGATCTTTCCAGACGCCCGAAAGGTCGATTCGTTCGACTCCGCCCGTGGACCGCGCGAGCCGTTCGAGTGTTGCGCGCCCGCGGTCATCGCTCGCCCCGAGAGGTGCCGGTGCGTATTCTGGTGAAAACGGCAAACAGACCGGTGGGAGCGATTGCGCTTTTTGTCCCGGGATCGAAACCGTACTGAGCGCCGTTTCCTCGCCCTCTAGCGAAACGTCCGCGACTAGCGTATCGGGTCCGGCCCAAACGAGCGGAACAGTTTCGGTTCGAGGAGCTTCGCCGGGGCGTGCGCGTAACGTGCGAAGTTGCGGAACGCCCGCGAACGGTTCTGCTTTTCGTTCGGGGTCGAGGTGCAACTGAATCCGGTTCACCCCGTTTCGCACTTCTTGTGTCACAGCTATGCCTTCGGCCAACGAACCCGATTGCCCTGCGGTCCAGCGGGCCAAACTCGCGTAAAACTCACCGGTTTCCGGCGATTTCGCAAACGCCCCGGCGAATTTGCCGTCGGCTTCTCCGGTGTAACAGAGCACGCGCCCGGAACCCGCTTGCCACGACGCGACGACCGGCGCCTTGTACTCGTCTCGGCTCACGACGCCTAACGTGGCCTCGGGACGCAGATAACACAGGTTGTAGCCACCGATACTGCGATCGAGCGCGAATGACCGGCCAGCCAGGGCCGTGAGGCCCGCGGTAGCTTGCACGCGGACCGGGTCTTCGAGGAAGCTGTTCCGCGCAACCACGAACGTGTCCTGCGCGAAGAGTCGAGGGAGTTCTTCCGGGCTGTCGGTGATGAAGATGCGCCCGCCCCCGCGCTTCGCCACGTCTTCCAGCAGTGCCGCGTCCTTGTCCGTGTTCTTACCGAGGCCGATGACGCTCACCGTAATACCGGCCTTACGAGTGTTGGCGAGCAGTTCCTTGTAGTTGCCGGGTTGCTCGGCGTCTGCGGCATCGGCGAACAGCACAATGTGCTTGGTTCCTGCTTTCGCGTGGCGAATCATGTCCGCGGATGCGGTGAGTGCTTCGTCGACGTAGATGCCGCCGCCGGAAGACTGAATCCGAAGGATCTTGTCGCGAATGCGGTCCTTGTCTTTTACCAGCCCGAGTTCGGCGATCTCGTGGGCCGAAGTATCGACCGCGAAGCACCCGAACTCGTCCAGCGGGCCGAGCATGTCGAGCACTTGCGCCGCCCCGAGGTTCGCAAGGTCCATCTTTACTCGCCCGCCACCAGCCGGGAGTGCCATACTGCCCGAGCGGTCGAGCGCGACGACGATGGCCAGCGCGAGTTTGCGGTGCTCCTGGCGCAGTTCCATCGACACAGGCATGATCGGCTCCAGCGGCGACTTGTAGTAACCACCGGGACCGTAAGACTGCTTCCCACCGGTGACCATAAGACCGGACCCACTCGCTCGCACCCAACTCGCCAGCGTCTCCATGTTCCGCGTTCCAATTTTCTCGGCGGGAACGTTCTCCAGGATCACGGCCGAGTACCCGGAAAGTTCTTCGAGCGTGAAGTTGAAGCGGTCCGCCGGCATCGCGCGAACATCGAGACCGCCGCCCTTGAGGAGCGCCGTCAGGCCCGAGGACGCGGTCGGGGTGAGGTGCAGGATCGGACGCGGACCGTTCACACCGACTAGTACGCGCGCGGTGTTGTTTTCGGGCACCGGGTCATCGGCCGCGGTGCGCACGCGGACGCGGTAATTTTGACTTCCGGGTTCGGCCGCGCGGTCGCGGAACGTCAGGCGGTTCAGCCCGGCCGTCACGCGCTGTTCGCCGCTGGCGATGACTTTGTCCCCGCGCGTCACCTCGAACCGAATAGTGTCTTCGACGGGTGATTGCACCCAAGCCGTGATGAGAAACCCCTCGCCGGGCGCGACCGCCGTGGGCGCATCGACCCGGGCCACAGCTAGATCACCCGCGGTCGGGCGACTGCGGTGGCGGTAGTCGACCGCGATGCGACGATCCGCAGCTAACCCCGCAAGAGCGGCCGGGTCGCGCCCCGTCCACCTACCATCGGAGAGCACAAGGATGCGTCCGGGCGCGTCCTTCGGAACCAGTGACAGGGCGGCATCGATCCCCTCGCCCAAATTGGACCCGTCCGCGCCGATCTCGTGCGTGAACCCGGAGAACTTGTCGCCACCCGGCGCGCGTTCCACCGCGACCGTTTCCCCGAACGAAACCACGGCGAGCCGGTCGCTCGAACCCATTGCGGAGTGGAGTAAGTCGATGAGTTCCTTGTGGTCGGCGTCCGAACCTGCCGGCATGGACCGGCTGCGGTCGGTTACAACGACCACGGTTCCCGCGCGACTTGGAAATCGCAGTGCCAGCCCTGCAAGCGCGAAAACCGTAAAGAGCACGGTCGCCACGCGGAGTGCGTTCAGCAACCGGCCGGGCAGTGGATATCGCAACAGTGCGGCCAGGAGCGGCACCGCGAGCAGCAGCCAGAGGGGTTCGAGTAGCGTCACGGATTCGCTCCCGTGGCAGGCTTGCGGGCCAACAGCCTCACGTGTAGCGTGGCGATTGCCAGAGCCACCAGCACGAACCACGCCGTCACGTCGCGGTAGTCGTTTCGGAGCGTCGTTTCGTTGAGTTCATCGCCCCAGTGCCCGGTCACGCATTGGGTCAAGTTCGACTCGTCGCGGTTCAGTGTGTTCGCCGCGAACGAGACACTCTCGGTGCCAGCATGCAGCGAATAGATCCCGGGTCGGTCCGCACGAATCGTCGCACGCCGGGCGTACACCGGTACTGTGGATCGCTCGCCCCCGGGCCGCGTGACCTCGACCGAACCGGGGAACGACGTGAGCACCCAGACCGCTTCTTCACCGACGCGCACGTTCGCGCGCTGGAGCCCGGGTTGGAACGTCGACCGCCAGTGAACCAGGTTCCAGACGAGCGCGGGCCATGCGGGTGATTGCGTCAGTGTCGAGAGGTCGGTCCGCAAGCGCAATTGAATTTCGTGTCGCCCGCTCGCGGATTCGGTGTCCGTGAGTAGCGGAACGTTCCCCGCCATGACCACTGGCGAACCGGGCAGCGGGCCTTTTCCTCCGCCCCAAACGACGCCCGTTAAAGAAAGCCCGTCCGTTAACGGGTGAGACCGATCGAGCACGAACGGTCCGGTGAACGCCTCGGCCTCGGCTTCTCGGATCACGCGGACGGTCCACGAATCTGACGCATCCGGTGCTGCTGCGGTACCGTCGACGAAAACGAGGTGCGCGTTCTCTTTAGAGGCGATTGCGGTACCGGTCGCTTTGAGTGCGCGATCGAACGCGGATTGCAACTCCTTGTCAGCGAGTTGCAATCCGTATGTTACTGGCCTGCGCTTTGTGGGAAGGAGCGACACCGAGTTATCGATTTCTAGTTCGTTGTCGTCCACGACAGCGCGCACAGTTCCTGTGCCTTCGGGAAGTTCCAGTACCAACCGCTGGGTTTCGCCAGCAGCCGCGCGCAGTTCTGATCGACGAAGTTCGCGCGCCGGCTGCACCTCTTCGAGCCGGAGCGTTGTTGAACGGGCGTCTGTGGCGAGGTTCGCGACTTCGATCAAGAGGCGGTCGCCGCGCGGTCCAGTAGTGCGGCTCGCGTTCACGAACGCCCAGTTGGGTGTGACCGAACCCAGCGCCCACCAGCGCACGCGCCCCTCTTTGGGCGGCGCGTCGGGGGCGTGGTCCGTGAGTACCAACAGTCGTGCTGATTCACCGCCGAGTTCGAGGGCGAGAGCAACCGCCGAATCGAGCCGCGCGGTGGGCGCCTGGCACGTCCAACCTTCTAGAAGTTGCTCGATCTCGCTCGTGTGCGAAACTGCTTCCCCCAGGATTTGTGGACGGTCACCCGCGAGGACGAATCGCACCGAACTTCGTGGCACTCGGCGGAGGTCATCGAGTAGAGCTTCGACCGCACGTTTTCGCGGCGAATCGGGTGCTCCGGCCCGCATCGAGAACGAATCGTCCAGCACAACGATGAGTGGACCGGCTCCCGTGGGCGCGGGCACGTGAACGCCGGCTGCCGCGAGTGCGAGGAGCGCGAGCACGAGGAGTTCGAGCCAGAACACGAGCGGCAAACGCGGGCGATCGATCTGGCGCCCGCCGTCGGGCGCGACCCGCGCGTCCGACCACAGGAGCAGGCTCGAGACGGGGTGGAGGCGCGAGCGAGTGTGCAGGTAATAGATTGCCGCCAGCGCCGGGAGCGCTGTCAGTCCGAGGAGTGCCAGTGGGGTTGAGAACACCGGGAGCATGGAGCGGCTCGTAAAACCCGGAGCACGAAACTCATTTCGGGGCACATCACCCGACTTCTAACACGCCCGCGGCAATGAGCGGGTCCAGGCGCCAGTCGCGGAGAATGTCTTCGGCTACAACCGTGACAAATATCGCACCGACCGCGCGACAGGCGTCGTGCCAGTGGCCCTGGAGCCGGGCCAAGTTCTCGCGGTACCGCGCGGCGGCCGTGGCATCGATGCGCACCTCGCGCACTTCGTCTGTCTCACTGTCGAGCAGGCGCAGGTGCCCACTGACCGGAGGGTTCGCGTCCGCATGCGCGAGTACCTGAACCACGATCGCGGTCGAAGCGCGATCGGCCAACATACGCGCGGCTTGCCCCGGGTCCGCGTTCCACAACAAGTCACTGAGCAAAACGCGCGCGCTGCGTGGGCGCCACCGAGCCGCGACATCGGCGAGTGCCCGCACGGGACTGTCGCGGTGCTCGAAGCGGATCGCGTCCCATTCAGCCGGTCGGTGCCGGTAGTCCCCGAGTGGTGCGGCTTCGGCACCGAGTTGCCACCCCGAATGCGAGTACCCCGCGTTCGCCGCAGCCGCCGCGAAGAATCCGGCGAGGGCCAGTGTGCCTTGCAACTTCGCCGAACCCGCCAGGGCCATCGATTTCGATCCATCAATGAGCAGATCCAGGTGCGGCGCGACCTCTTCGCGGAACAACTTCACGCTCAGTTGGTCGCTGCGGGCGAACGCGGACCAGTCCACGTGCCGCAGGTCGTCGCCGGGTTCGTACCCGCGGTAGTCGCGGAATTCCAGCGAGGAACCGGCCCGCGCGCCCAGCGCCGAGCCGGTGCGGTTCGCGGGTCCGTGGCGCGGGGTGGTCAGCGCGAACCGCTGGGCCGCCGTCGCGCCTTCCTGGAGGAACGCGGACGCACTCATTCGTCCGCCTCGTATTCCGCTTCGGGCGGGCGGAAATTCATGACTTGCTTCGCGAGCCACGTGACGTTCGCCAGTGTCACGACGCCGGCCCACGCCACCAAAAAGAACCCCGTAAGCGCGACGTGCCCGCCCGAAGACGAGGACGAGACGGCGTCGCCGATCATGACCACGGGATTAGTGAGGTAGAGAGCGATGTAGTCGTCCGTGTAGTAGTACGTGCGCTCAAAGAAGGCGAAGCGGGCGATGTACGGCAGCGTACAGCCGATGCCGAAGAGAAGAGCGGTAATGATCCACGTGTAGCCCGAGCGGAACCCGGAGCCGGACACCGCGCGCCGGAGCACGATCGCCGTGAGGGAATAGCAGTACGCATAAGCGGCGATCAGCACCGCGGTCAGTAGCGGTGCCGTTTCGCGCTCGGGTGCTCCCATCCCCGCGTAGGGTGGGGGCACAACGAGGTACCAGCCGGCGAGGACGAGCGCGGTTAGCCCGGCTCCGATGACTCCGAATGCGAGTCCGCCGGCCGCTCCGCTATAGAGGAAGAATGCTGGTGCTCGGAGGACGGCCCGTCGTGGGATGCGCCGCGCGACCCGCGCCCCCCACTCGTCGCGCTCGCAACTCGCGATCACGATTTGGAGCGAAAAGAACGCGCAGCCCATTACTCCCCAAATGGCCATTGGTTCGGGTCGGCTGATGTACAGGCTCCAGATCGCGAACCCGAGGCCCTCGACCAGCCACAATCCGAGCGTGTAAACTCGCACGATGAACGCCCGGTTCGCGGCCGGCGGGCTAATCAGTGCCACGGCCCAAACGAACAGAAGCCCGATGGTCCCGAATAGCAGGAGCACCAGCCCAGCGCACCCGGCCCAGAACTCGCGCGAACTCATGTCGAAGAACGAGCGCCCCTGGAGGAACTCGGTGGTGAGCACCAACAGACCCGCACCGAGGTAACACATCGGGATGAAGCCGCCCAACCCGAGCAGGATCCGCAGGCCGCGGTTCGCGGGCACGGAAGCCAGAAAGAGCGCGAACGTCGTCCCGAGGAGTACGGTGAGGTAGTCCGCTGTGAGGACTACGAAGATGGTCGGCACGTCCAGCCCGCGCATCACGTAGGCAAACGTCATGAACGGCGCACAGGCGCTGAAGATGAGTAGCGCCAGGGCACCCGCTGCGAACAACTTCCCCGCGAGCACCGCGCGCGGCGTCAGCGACGAAATGAACAGCAGGTCCACGTTGATATCGGAGCGCTCCGCGGCGAGCCGCGCGCCCGTCATCGTCGGGATCAGGATCATGCACGCGCCGAGCAAGATGCCCTGCACGAACATGAACATGTCGCGCCCGATCCGGAGGTTGATATTGTCCGAGTCGGCTACCTCGCGGGTGGTAATCATGAGGAGCATGACCACCAACTGCACCGTGAGGAACAGCAGCAGGAACCAGGCGACGAGCCGACTGTTGACGGCCTGGCGCGTCTCTTTTACCACGATCGGATTGATCCGGTCGCCGACCCGCGTGAGGAACTCGGTCATTGCACGTCCCCCCGCGTGACGTCCAGGAAGATCTGCTCCAGGTCGGCCCGTCGGGGCCGGAATTCGAGGAGCCGGAAACCAGCGCGGATGACGTTCTCCAATAGATCGCAGCAGCCTTCGTCGTCCCCGGAGTGGTCCACTTCCACTGCTCCTTCGATCGGCCGGGCGTCCTCGACCCCCGGCAACTCCAGCACGGCTTTGAGCAACTCGTCGGCCCGATTCAGGGGGCGGATCACAACGGTGCGGTGCGATTTACCCTTGCTGTTCCGCGTGAGGATCTCTTGCAGCGTCCCGGCGCGGAGGATTTTGCCGCGCTCGATGATGACCGCACCGGTGCAGATCTCCGCCAGTTCCGAGAGAATGTGCGAACTGATGAGGATCGCCTTTCCCTGGGAGGCGAGCACCTTGAGCAGTTCGCGCAGTTCGATGCGCGCGCGGGGATCGAGCCCGGCCGCCGGTTCGTCCATGAGCAACACGGGCGGGTCGTGAACGAGTGCCCGGGCGATGCTCACCCGGTTCTTCATGCCCTTGGAGAGCGCGTTGAGGGTCTTGTCGCGGATGCCGAGCAGGTTGGTGAACTCTTCGACGCCCTCCACGGTCTTCCGGCGCTTCTCGCCGCGGATGTTGTACGCGCGGGCGAAGAAATCCAGGTACTCGTGAACCGTTACGTCGCGGTGTGAGGGCAAGTTGTCGGGCACGTATCCGATGTACTTGTGAGCCTTCTCCGGTTCCTCGACCACGGAGACACCGTCGATGGTGGCGTTCCCGGACGTGGGTTCTTCCAGCGTGGCCAGCACGCGCATCGTGGTCGATTTCCCGGCCCCGTTGGGACCGATGAAACCGAAAACCTGGCCGGAGGAGAAGCTGAACGAGATACCGTTGACGGCGTGCGTGTTGCCGTACTGCTTGCGCAGGTTCTGGATCTCAATTTCCATCGCCGCCCTCCTTCAAAATGCCGTACACCACGGTCCGCGTCTTGCGAACGGACGCACCGGGCAGGCCGTCGTCCAGGAACGGAGCCGCGTCCATCACCCCGAGGTATGTGCGCGGAGCGAGCAGCGCCGGCCCGTTGGTCTTCAATCGATCCGGCAGTGTGGCCCATTCACCGGTGTAGAGGCTGCGGAGCGTCGCTTCGCTTGCGGGCGCCGCGATCGCCGCCGGCTTCAACGCGGCGCGCCCGCCGCCCGGAATCGCCTCCGCGAAGAACACCTTGCCGTTCTCGTCCCGGTACCAGAACTGGCTCAGATCGGCTCCCAACCCGTTCACAGCTTCGGGAGAACCGTCGGCACCCTTCGAGATCGTCATGCGCTCGCGCCGCAGTTCGCTCTTGCGGAGCGCGAAGTGGGCCGGGACGCGCGGCGTCAGCCAGCCGGACGTGAAGTGCTGCTCGCGCGTCCAATCGATGCTGAGTGCGGAATTGGAAGACCCGCGGCGGCTGTACGACGACGTGTACGGGTCTTCGCCGTTCTGGTAGCACACCTCGGTTTCCGGGGTGAACCTCAGTCCGCTTCCCGGGAGCAGCGGTGTGTAGAACCCGGTCCAGCCCAGTGACGAAGCGCGGCGGCTGTTCTCGTCGAGTATCGTCACCCCTTCGATCCGGCTGCGACCCTGCCACCCTTCCGTCACGGCCATGTACACCATTACGGTGAGGCACGTAACAAACGACATCAGAGGGACGGTCCAGAACAGCCACAGTTTTCGCTTCTTGCGGGCCAAGAGGATGAGGTTGATTGGCCCGATGGCGATCACGAACACGAACATCAGTGCCAGCAACCCCTTTACCGGGACGCCAATGTCCTCCACGACCGGGAACGTGCGGTTCGCGTCGTTCGGTGTCCGCGTGCGCTGCCACGGCGAGGCCGTACTGGACCACGATTCGAGTACGGGTGTGAGCACCCGCGCCGGGAACGGGGAGAGTTCGGTCTGGTTCGTGGCGATGCACTGTCCGAATCCCGGATTCGCCACAGAAACAGGGTGTTTCGTATCGGCTTTGAGCTTCCAAGGTCCGGGCAGTTGCGGGTCGCGCCCGAGCACGAACAGCGACCCACCGCACTCCACGTACTGCCCGATCGCGTTGAGGGCTTCGGTCGACATGCCGCGAAGGTCGGTGGCGGTGACCACAACGCCGTCGTACCGCGTGTAGCTGAGCCAGTTCGTGCTCCACTGGTCGGTCGACTGGTCCGCGCGAATGGTCTCCGCCGACACGTATTTTCCCGCGGACTGGAACTGGGTCTGGGAGTGCGTGACCCAGTCCGGAAACCGCGTATCAACGCCCTTGCTGTACAGCACGAGCACTTGCGTGCCGGGACCGCGGGAGGGACTCGAGGAGCCATACGAGTAGTAGCCGCGCGAGCTGCTCCCGGTTCCGACCGGCAGTGCTGACTCTTCTTCGCGCCCGTCGATGGTGACGCCCGCGCCGTTCCCTCGAAGTTCGATCCGTTCGGGGTAAGCGAGGATCACTTTGGCGCTCTCACCCGCTCCAACCGTTACGTTCTTGGAGACGGCCCGGAGGTGATCGCCCCCGTAAGAGTAGCTCGACTTCGGGTAGGTGATGCGGACTTCGTGGGCGGCTTGCGCCGACCGATTAGTGACGAGGAACTCGACCTCGGCGTACCCGTGGGTCGCCGTGCCGCGCGGCTCGCTCTTGATTGTGACTTCAATGTCGCCGTACTTGGCAGCGTGGGCGAGCGAAGAAGCGAAGAAGACCGCGAGGAACGCGGCCACCAATCGCGCGACCGATCGTCCCCGCTCGTTCAGGGCTTCACGCACGGTTCACCTCGGCAACTGTCAGATCGCGTGGGAGGTTCAAACCGGCCTCGTCCGTCTTTTCGAGCAACTCGCGCACGATCGCGAACGCATCGACCGCGTCGAGCCGGGCCTTGTAGTTGAGGATGAGCCGGTGGTTCAGAACCGCGGGCGTCACCGCGCGAACGTCGGCGAACCCGACCGTCGGCCGGCCCGCGAGGAGTGCTGCCGCTCGTGCCGCCTCCGCAATCGCGATCGCGGCCCGCGGGGAGGCGCCGAACGTCACGTAGGCTTTCACCAGCGGTGTCGCTTCCGGTGAACTTCCGTGCGTCGTCGCAACGAGACGCGACACGAAGCGCGCAACCGGGCGCGGTAAGAAGATGCGGTCCATAACTCCGAAGACGTCGCGCAGTTGCTCGGCGCTCATCGTCCACGTCGGTTGAGGCGGTTCCCCGCGGCGCCGCGAACTGATGATGCGGTCCAGCGTGTCCGCGTCTGCCGGAGCAACGACGAGTTTGAACAGGAACCGGTCCAGTTGGGCTTCGGGCAGCGGGTACGTACCTTCGAGTTCTATCGGGTTCTGCGTCGCGAGCACGAAGAATGGATCGGGGAGCGGCCGGGTCGCACCGAGCAGTGTGACGCAGCGTTCCTGCATCGCTTCGAGCAGGGCCGACTGTGTTTTCGGCGAGGCGCGGTTGATTTCGTCCGCCAGAAGCAGGTGCGTGAAGATCGGGCCGGCGCGGAACACCATTTCGCGCCCGCTCCCGGACACCTCTTGCAGGATGTGCGAGCCGAGGATGTCTCCGGGCATCAGGTCCGGGGTGAACTGCACGCGCTTGAAATCCAGCCCGAGGAGCTGGCTGAGCGCTTTGACGAGGGCTGTTTTCCCGACGCCGGGAACGCCTTCGAGCAGGACGTGTCCCCGGCTCAGGATGCCGATCAGCACGAGGCGGTGCAGGTCGGGCCGCCCGAAGAGCATCGTGTCGAGTTGTTCCAACAGTTGACCGGCGAGTTCGGTCGCCGGCTTCAGTTCGTCGGGTTCCAGCAGCGCGGCGGGCTTCGCGGTGTCGGGCATGCGGGCCTCATTCCATTCTGGACCGGACGAACCGGGCCGACCGAACTCGGGAAAATGCTTCGCGAACGCGAACCAGGATCACTTCACGGGCCGATCGAAGTAGCGACCGACCGCGCCGCGGTGCTGTGGCAGTACGGGCGCGGCGTTTGCCGAGCCTCCCCCGACCGCGGCGCCGGTCAATCCACCCGATTGCGGCGTGCCCGCGTTATTGTCTCGCTTGGGCGGCAACTTACTGACGCCCGAGAGTTGGCTCTCTTTCAGCGCCGAGAGTTCGGACGGCGGCAGCGCTTCTTCTTTGAACTTCGTTCCGTCCTCGTTCGCCCGGTCGCCGAAGTTGAGGGCCGTATTTCCGGGGCCGTCGTCACCTAGCCCGCCGTTCCCCTCTTGGTCCTTGAGCCCTTCTTTCAGGCTGGCCTTCTTGTTTTTCACGAGATATTTGGCCAGGGCATCTGAGTCACACTGGCCTCCTTCGCATGCTTTAAGCTGGTCCGCGTCGATGAGTTTGGCGTTGTGCAGTTTCTTGCCCATCTTCGAGATCGACCCTTTACCACTCTTGGCGGCGGCGGCGAGCTTCGCCAGTTGCTCGGACGTCAGTTTGCCTTCCTTGAGTGCTTCCGCCAGTTCCGCACCGAGTTCGCTTTCCAGAGCGTCGCCTTCTGTTGCGGCTTTCTGAGCGAGCGCGGCCAGTTCCTTCATCAGTTCGGCAGCTTCTTGCGGATCGAGACCCGCCGCGGCCTTTTGAAGCGCTTCGGCTGCGGCATCGAGCTGACCCAATTGATTCGCCTGACGCGAGTTCTTTTCAGCCGCTTGTCGCGCGACCTGACGCACCACGTCGTTCAGGTGGTCGAGCGCTTCGAGCGCCTTGGCGGGATCTTTGCCGGTGGACTGCGAGCGCAGCTCTTCGATCTTCTGCTTCAAGTTCTCCGCGCGGTCGGGGTCGAGGATCTTTTCTTCTTGCAGCACGCGGACCTGATCCGCGAGCCGGTCCGCGGGGCGGTTAATATCGAGCGGCGTATCGTTCACCGCGAGGCTGCGTGCGGGAATCAGGAAGCCGAGCGCAACGAACACGATTGCCAGCGTGAGGAACCCGAGCGGGCGCTGGGCGCGCCAACGGAGGGTGGGCATCTCGGCCGCGGGCTTGGCCTGCCACTGTCCGAGGTCGCATTCGGCGCCGGCCATGAGCAACCCGCCGCACTCACCGCGCTCATCAAGGAGCGCCCGAACTACGTTCCGATCGGGCAGACTGCGGAGCGCCGACCACACTGCGAAACCGAGCGCGAGCGGAAGTCCAATCGCGCCCCACGCGAGTGTGGGGACCGAGGTGCCCTGCGTGGCCTTCAGTACGAGGATCGCGGTGCCCCACAGGAAGGCCCAAACGGTCACGGCGGCAACGGACTGACGGAGAACGAACCAACGGGTGAGATGGTTGTAGAACCGGCCGACCAGTTGCTCGTCGTGTGACATGAGACGCGCCTTGTGAATCGATTAGGTTCTGTACGTATCGTTGTATCAGACCGAAGAATGATGAGGAAGTCAAGCCGCGAGTCGTGTTCGCGTTGCGACTCCTCGAACAAGTAACGTCCGTGCTCGGAACCCAATTCAACCGCCGTTTTCGTTGAACGTTCTTCGACTTTCGCTGATCGCGCGAAAGTGGAGCTACGTCACGACGCCCCACCAAACCACCCAACGCGACCGACTTGAATAATTCTCAGTGAAAGTAGGCCGCGAACCCTTGAAACACATCGACTTCCGCGGGGTGTAGCCGTCCGAGCGGTTGCACCCAAAACGCGGCGGAGTGGGCTTCCGGGCGGGGGAAACTTTCTCGCCCGTTGTTTGACCGGAGAGCGACTTGGGGCAATGCTCAATTCGGTGATGAGTGCCCCGCACTTCTCCCGTACATGGAGGTCCGCTGTGAAAGTGCGTGCTCTTTTCTCGTTGACTCTCGTTGCCGGCTTGTCCGGCTCCGCGATCGCGACCCCTCCGGCTCCGCTCCCGGTTTCTGCTTCCGCCGCGAGCGCTAACCCGAACCAAACCCTCGCCGACGACGTGGCGTTCAAGCTCCGGTCCACCGGGAACGCGAGCGGCGCCGACGTGTCGATCGTGGCCCAAGAAGGCACCGTGACCCTGGCGGGTACGGTTAAGGACGCTGCCCAGAAGTCCCGCATCATCGCGGACGCGAAGGCCGTGACCGGCGTCGTGATCGTGAGCGACAAACTCCGGTCGATCACGGCAGGCGTGGTGCAGGTCCAAGACCTGGCCCCGATCGCGCCGACCCCGCTCGGCCCGACCGGTATCCCGATGAACGCGCTGGCCCCGAACCACCCCCCGGTCGGCAACCCGATCGTGGAACCGGCTCCGCTCGGGCACCCGGGTCAGGCCGCGCCCGACATGCAAGCCCCGAACATGCCGCCCTATGCGTGGCCGACCTACGCTCCTTACGGGAACGTCAGCCGCGTCGCGTACCCGCAAGCGTACCCGTACAACGCCTTCCCCTTCATCGGGCCGTACTACCCGTTCCCGAAGGTTCCGCTCGGCTGGCGGAAAGTGACCCTCGAATGGGACGACGGCCACTGGTACCTCGGTCGCCAGGCTGCTCCCCACGACTACTGGCGCGTCAAGTTCTGGTGAGATCCAGTTAGGCCGAGTTGAGTAATTCGCGTTCGGCGGGGTTTATCGCCTCGCCGAATGTCATTTCCCGCAACACATTCGCGCCTCCCAATCTGCTTCGGGTAACAAAAGATAACATTTCGGGTTCCAGAGCGATCTCTGGGGTACTGACCGGCCGGTGAACTCGCTAAGCGCCGAATTAATAAGCGTTTAAGTCGTAATCAACTCTGCCTCGACACGGCCCCGAACGCTGACAACGGCTAACATTTCGCGGTCTTTTGTTAGCATTCGGTCCGTGGTCGGTTCATGTTCGGTGGCTACCCACGCAGACACCACCTCGCTACGGCAAATTATACACTAGTGGACAAAGGATTACAAATGGTTTCGCTCCTCGTTTCACGATGGCACTCGGGTTCGGCTTCGTGTAGTTAGAGGGAGTTGCGCTTCACTCCCTCCCCACACCAAATTCCCATGTCACGAGCGCTGCTACTCGCCACGATTGCTGTGTGCCTCCCTCAACCCGCGCGGGCGGCTGATAACCCACCAGCAGACCCATTCACGCGAGACAAACTCGTCGCGTGGTGCATTGTTCCGTTCGACGCGAAAAAACGAACCCCGACGGAACGGGTGGAGATGCTCCAGAAGATCGGGTTTAAAAACTACGCCTACGACTGGCGCGCGGAGCATCTTCCGACGTTCGATGAAGAGGTCGGATTGCTGAAGAAAGCGAAGATCGAACTGACGGCAGTCTGGTTTCCTGCGAACCTCGGTCCGGATGCTCAGAAGCTCCTTGAGGTCATCAAGAAGCACGACATCAAGACGCAACTCTGGGTCACGATGGGCGACCCTGTGGGGAAGGACCAGGCCGCGAAAGTCGAGAGCGCGGTGAAGGTATTGAAACCAATTGCGGAAGAGGCCGCGAAGTGTGGGTGCAAACTCGCGCTGTACAACCACGGTGGCTGGTTCGGGGAGCCGGAAAATCAGGTCGCCATTATTGATGCGCTTAAACTCAAGAACGTCGGCATCGTGTACAACTTGCACCACGGCCACGATCACTTCGACCGGTTCCCGGCAATCCTCAAACTGATGAAGCCGCACTTGCTCGCGCTGAACATCAACGGCAGCACGAAGGGTGGGGATAAGGTCGGCAAGAAGATCTTGCCTCTCGGTACAGGCGAACTGGATTTGACTCTACTCCGCGCCATCCGCGACAGCGGGTACAGCGGGCCGATTGGCATTCTGGGACACACGCAGGACGACGCAGCCGAGCGCCTCGCGGATAACCTTGATGGACTGGGATGGTTGCGTCGGGAGCTTGCCGGCAAAGAGCCGGGGCCGCGACCCACTTACCGCACGTGGAAGTGATCTGCGTTGGCTCATGAGGCGGTAGAGGTGGAGGCTGGTCGCAACTCGTCGCCAGACAGCGCACACCGCTAAGCCTCCACCTCTACCGCCTCATGAGCCTCTGCGTTTATCCGCGGTTCACGCCTTCTGTTCTCCCCGCTCGGCCTCTGTCACAGGGCGCTGAGCCATTTGCTGTGCATCGAGTCCGCCGTCCACCGCGAAGACACTCCCGGTGCTGTAACTCGCGCGGTCGGACGCGAGGAACACGTACCACCACGCGACGTCTTCCACCGTTGCGATTCGGCGAATCGGGATCTGGGCGATCACGGCTTCGCGCTCGGCCGGTGAGGATTGCAACCCGAAGTCGGTGAGTGGCGTTTCCACCAGCCCCGGCGCAACTGCGGCTGTGGTAAAGCCGTGTGGGGCGAGTTCGACTGCTAACTGCCTCGTGAGAGCGTTTACTGCACCTTTGCTCGCGTCGTAGAGCGTATGGAGCGGTTCGGAGCGGGTCGCGTTCAGCGAGGTGCTGAATAGGATTCGGCCCCCGCGCTTGGCGGCTTGGGCGCGCCGAACGAGCTCACGCGACAGGGCGACGGGAATCCACACGTTGAGCCGGAAAATGAAGTCGAAGTGGTCTCGCGTGATCTGAGCCAGTGGCGGTTCTTTATACGTGCCGAGGTTGTTCACCAGCACATCGATTCCGCCGAACGCGGCCCACGCTTCCGCGACGAGTCGCTCAGGTTCGCCGTCCGCGAGTAAATTTGCCTGCACGTATCGGGTGTGCTCGTAGTCGCTGAGCAAGCGCTGTACTTCCGGGCAACTCGTGAGCGGTTTTTCCGAGGTCACGACCACCTTCGCCCCGCTCGCGGCAAACGCCTGCGCGACGCCGAGCCCGATACCCTGGCTGCTCCCGGTAATGAGTGCCGATTTACCACCTAACATGTCAAATCTCCGGCTCGCCGCGGAAGCGAGTACCGCCTAACGTAGCAACCGCACCGCAACGGGAGTACCACGATGAGAAGCACCGAAGCCCGCGTGTACATCGACTTTACGGAAGAACACGATCGGTTCCTTCCCGAAGGGCCGCGCTGGGCGACGATCGGTGGGCGGCCGGCGCTGGTGTGGGTCAACATCCAACTGGATGCGAGCGCACGCGAAGGCGAGATTAACGTTCACTTCCCCGGCACTGATGGAAGCAGCGATTCGGGGCTAGCCTGTCCCGGCCGACCGGGGTTCGTTCTTCCCACAGCGGATACGGATTGTGTTCTCGTTGGGGTAGAGAAACAGCTACGGATCTGTAACCTCGTCGACTCGACCTGGACCGAGTCGCTCGCGACCATTCCCGATGACAACCCGCGAACGATCATCAACGACGCCGAAATTGTTCCCGGTGGAAAAGCCGTTGTCTTCGGCACGAAGGACACGCAGTTCGACGCCGACGCGAAGCTCGCTCAGTTGTACCTCTACACCGCCGATGACGACCAAGTGACCGTGTTGGTGGACAAGCAGGTCTGTTCCAACGGGAAGGTGTTCGCGAGCGATGCGAACGGGCTGATTCTGTTCGACATCGACACCCCAACGCGGAAGGTGGTGCGCTACCGGCTCGATGTGGCGGCCCGCACCGCGACTCCCGACGGTGTGGCGCTCGATCTCGCGAATCAGGTTGGGTTCCCGGACGGGATGTGTGATTGCGGCGACGGGACCGTGATTGTCGCGTTCTTCAATCCGGACTTCGCCGAGAAGGGCAGGGCGGTGCGGTTTTCACTGGCAACGGGTGAGGCACTCGAAGAGTGGACTACACCCGGTTCGCCGCGCGTCACATGCCCGCTACTCGTGAAGCGACCAAGTGGCGTGAAACTTCTCCTCACCACCGCATCCGAAGGCATGCCCGCCGACATGCGGGCGAAGTGCCCGAATGCCGGCTGCCTGTTCATCGCGGATACTCAGTTCGCTGATTGCCCGGCGCCCGAAGTCGTTCAGTTGTCGTAAGTTCAACTCGCGAGGCACTCGCGCAGGAACCGGACGCCGTGTTCGATGTCGCGGAACCGGTCCGCTTGCGTGCCCACTTCGCGCTCGATGCACAGCGGGCCGGCGAAGCCGATCCGCTGGAGCGCTTTCACGAACCCCTTCGTGTCCGTTTGGCCGGTGCCGAGCGGAACCTCTTCGCCCCACGACCCCTTTACGGTCGGGCGCTTGGCGTCCTTGAGGTGAACGCTGCGGATGTCGGGCGCGAGTAGATCGAGCACCTTGAGCGGCTCGTCCTTGTCGTAGAGCAGCATGTTCGCGGGGTCGAAGTTCACCTTCAGGTTCGGCGCTTTCAGGTCATCGAGCGTGCGCCGTAGCAGCGTCGCGGACTCCTGACCCGTCTCGAACGCCACAATAACGCCCGCTTGCTTCGCGAGATCCGCGACCTGCGTGAGCGTGTCGAGGAACGCTTTGCGCTCGGGGGCGCCCACTTCGGGAATGAACCCCGCGTGGAGCATGAGGTCGGTTAATCCCAGTTCTTTCGTGCGCGCCAAAGCCCACTTGAACCGCTCCAGGCGCTCCGGGCGCGTGGCAGGGTCGCCAAACCCGCCGGTTTTCTCGATCGTTTGCGGGGTCGTGTAGTCCTCGCCGGGGAACCCTAGCATCGCGCCGGACATCTGGAACCCGGCCGCGCGTGCCGCCGCGGGCATCGCGTCGCCTTCCGCCCAGCTCGCGTGGTGGGGGTCGCCACACGCAATTTGCACAACATTAATTCCCAGTTTGTCGAGAAAGCCCTTCAACTCCGGAACGTTGGTTACCTGGAGCGACCAACTACAAACCCCGATCGTGAGCGGCGGAATCGGCATGACGAGATCCTCGAAACGTGGAGCGTCTCGCCGCGATTGTAATGACTCACCCCGCCGGTGTCGCGAAACGAACGACATAGATCCCAACGGGAGGCGTTGTCGAGAATGTCCGTCCGTGTCGGACCGCCCGACAACCTTTGGAAGTGCGCCGCAGGAGGCGGACAGTCGAAATGAAAAATTTAAGTAGTTGAATGGTAATTACTTACGTAGTTTTTGAGAGGTTTTTAATCCTTTTGGCAGGCCGAATGCAATGATTCCTTTCGTTACGCAGTAGTAGCAGGAAATAAACGGCTCTTTACGAGTCTTATCACCGACCACGCTCCACGTCGCCCAGGAGCACGGGTCGGGGTTGAGGACGGCGCGTCGCCCAGGTTCGCCCTACGCGCCGTCCTCCCCCGTCCGGTTTTCAACACATCTCCGCACTTCCCACGCGATTTCTGCCGAGTACACTCGAAGCGACCGTTCGCCGCGCTGCGCGGTACGGGACCGCTCCTGGAGGTACGATGGCTGCCAAGCTCAATCGCCGAAAGTTCCTGGCCGCGTCAGCAGTCGCGCTGACCGCCCCCTCGATCATTCGCGCCCGTAACGCGAACGAGCAACTCAATCTCGCGGTGATCGGGGTCGCGCACCGCGGTGCAGAGAACCTGAAGGGCTTAGGCTCAACCCACGAAAACATCGTGGCACTCTGCGACGTCGACCCGGACAACGCGAAGAAGGCACGCGCCGAGTTCCCGGAGGCCGCTTTCTACACCGATTTCCGTCGGATGTTCGACAAACTGGCGAGGGGCATTGACGCGGTGGTGGTGAGCACGCCGGACCACACGCACGCGCTGCCCACGTGCATCGCCATGAGTTTGGGGAAGCCCGTTTACTGCGAAAAGCCGATGGCCGAAACGGTGGCCGAAGTGCGCCACATGCGGGAACTGGCTGCGAAGTACAAAGTCGTGACACAGATGGGCACGCAGATCCACGCGGGCGAAAACTACCGCCGCGTGGTGGAGATCGTGCAGTCCGGGCTGCTCGGTGACATCACGCAAGTTCGCGTGTGGAACAGCAGCAAGCCGGTGGGCGGGAAGCGGCTCGCGACCAAGCCGTCGGCAAAGTTCGACCTCGACCTCTGGCTCGGGCCGACCAAGGCCGAGTTCTTTGAAGCGGAGATGAACAAGTCGGGCTGGAACTTCGCGTGGCCGCACTTCCACTGGCGCTGGTGGTGGGAGTTCGGCGGGGGCACGCTCGCGGACCTCGGCTGCCACTACATCGACCTGCCGTACTGGGCGCTCGGACTCACCTCGCCGACGTCCGTTTCTGCGACCGGAAGTAAGAACTATACCGGTGACAACACCACGCCGGACGTGATGCAGGTGGCGTACACGTTCCCCGCAACGAAGACCCGCCCCGCGGTCAAGTTGTCGTGGGAACACGGAGGGACCGGGCCGAATGGTGGTAAGGACATCTACAAGGGCTACGACTCGGGCATTTTGTTTGAGGGGACGAAGGGGAAGCTCGTCGCGGACTACGGCAAGTACCTGATTCTACCGGGCGAGTTCGCGAAGGGGTTCAAGGCGCCGGAAAAGAGCATCAAGCCGTCGATCGGGCACCACAAGGAGTGGACCGAAGCGATTAAGGGTAACGGTACCACGCTCTGCAACTTCGAGTATTCGGGGCGCCTGGCCGAAGCCGTACTTTTGGGGAACGTCGCGTATCGTGCTGGGAAAGAGATCCGCTGGGATGCAGAGAAGGGCACGACCGGCGATGCCAGCGCAGATGTGTTCTTGAGCCGCGAGTACCGCAAGGGATGGGAACTGCCGAAGTAAGTGTTTTTCGGGCGGGCACAGCAGCACTTACAGGAACTGCTGGCCCGCCTTGATGAGTCCGACGAGTAACACGTCTACTGCAAGCACGAGGAGCACGCACGCGACCACGCTGTCGGTCGCGGCGCGGCCCACGCCCTCGGACCCTTCGCGGGCGTTCAGTCCGATGAAACACCCCGTTACGCCAACGACCAAACCGAACACGAGTGTCTTGAGGCCTGCTGGCACCACGTCTTGTAGGAGCAACTCGCGCACGGCCGCTGTGTCATACTTCAAATAGGTTGTCGAACCGGTGACTTGCTCGGCGATGAATCCGCTGCCGAGCGCGGTGGCAGCAATCAAAACGTGTAGAACCGGCACTGCGAACACGCACGCGACGATCCGCGGACCGACCAATCGACGCAGTGGGGACACGCCGAGCAGTTCAAGCGCGTCGATCTGTTCTGTAACGCGCATCGAAGCGAGTTCCGCACCCAAACTCGCGCCCGTGCGCGCCGCGACGATCAATCCCGCCCCAACCGGCGCGAGTTCGAGCAGCACGGCTGCCGCGAGGAATGTGGGCAGATACTCCACAGCGCCGGTCCCGGTGCGCGCGAGCACATCGCGCGTGTGCATCCAGATCACGACTCCGAGCGCCAGACCCGTGACGACTGCGAGCGGGAGCCCGCCAACGACGACGCTGTAAAACGGTCGGAGCCACTGCCCGAATCGGGGAAACGCGGTGGCAGAAGTGGGCACGGCTCGCAGCGCGAACGCCACGAGCCGGCCGAATCGTTCGAGATTAGTGATCGCGTTGAGCACGCTTGGCGCCGAGAGAATCAGCAGAGGACGGGTTCACAGACATCGCGGACTTCACGCTGCTGTTGCTCTTCCAGGCAAGCTTCAAGCAAGTCCGAACGCAGAGTGAAGTCCGCGGCGCCGTGCCGGTCCCACGCGAGAATCACGGACGACGTCGCGGGGTTCAGCTTCGCGACACGAGACAGCCACATCACACCCGCCTCGTGCTGGTACTTGCACGTCTGCGGATGATTCCAGGCAATGTGTGACGCGAGGCAGCCCATTGGCATTGTTCGCGTGAACGCACCGTGAATTAGCAACGGGCTGCCCTTTTCCAGCAACTCGATGATGCGCGAAAGCCCGTCCCGCGTCACGTGCGGCAGCCATTCGGCCCGAAACTCAGACACGGGATCGTGAGTCGGCACGGCGACACTCCCCCGCGGAACCAAACCGCGGACCGGCGGAAACGAAACACAGTCAGTAAAAGCTTGTGTGCCGGGATGATAGGTCAAATCATTGGCACGAATCGTCTGGGCCGCCCAGGGATGACGGTGGCGGCGGCTCAGTTGAGTGAGGGCATCATAGAAGGTGGTTTTGAGGGGTGTCAATAGGCCACCCGACCGGCAATATTCGCTCGACGGTGATAGCGTCCCGGGCGTTTAGCGGTTCAGTGGGAGGGGTAAGTAGTTACGACCGACGCCCGCGACGGATCTGGGCCGAAAAAAAATTCCAAGTTGATTGAAGTCGGTAGAATGAATTTCGGAAATCGCTTTAGTAATAATTATATTCGTTTGTGATTATGGGGTGTCACCTCGTAGTGTGGAACAACTGGGATTGCTAGGTGCTTGTAAGGAAATGGGTGCGAGGGGATAAAAACAGAGCGCGGCGGGCGAGTGACAATGCGTTGTCACTCGCCCGCCGCGCTTCATAGTCACTTGCGTCGAATCAGCCCTGGCGCTCGGGGCGCAGCGCACGCACCTGGGCACCGGCCTTCCACATCTCGCTCTCGGCGATCTCCTTCAGCTCCTTCTCGAGCTGCTGGCGGTAGTCGGGGCGGCTGTTCGCGTCGAGCGTGCGCCGCGCCTCTTCGCCGGTGGCGACGGACTGGTACAGTTGCTCGAACACCGGCTTCGAGGCGTCGCGGAACGCCTTGAACCAGTCGAGCGCGCCGCGCTGGGCGGTGGTCGAGCAGTTCGCGTACATCCAGTCCATGCCCTTTTCCGCGATCAGCGGGTACAGGCTCTGGGTCGCTTCTTCGACCGTCTCGTTGAACGCTTCGCTCGGGGAGTGCCCGTTCGCGCGGAGCACTTCGTACTGCGCGAGCCACAGCCCGTAGATCGCGCCCATGAGCACGCCGCGCTCGCCCGTCAGGTCGGAGACGACTTCCTTCTTGAAGGTGGTCTCGAACAGGTACCCGGACCCGATCGCGATCCCGAGCGCCAGGCAGCGCTCGCGGGCCTTCCCGGTCGCGTCTTGGTGGACGGCGAAGCTAGAGTTGATCCCGCGGCCCTCGAGGAACAGGCGTCGGACGGTGGTGCCAGAACCCTTCGGTGCGACGAGGATCACGTCGATGTCCGGCGTCGGGACCACGCCCGTCTGGTCGCTGAACACGATCGAGAAGCCGTGGGAGAAGTACAGGGCCTTGCCCTTGGTGAGCAGCGGCTTGATCTTGGGCCACATCTCCTTCTGCCCCGCGTCGGAGAGCAGGTACTGGATCACGGTCCCCTTCGCGGCGGCCTCTTCCGGGTCGAACAGCGTCTCGCCCGGCTTCCAGCCGTCCTCGATGCACAGGTCGTAGGCCTTACCGCCCTTGCGCTGGCCGACGATCACCTTGATGCCGTTGTCGCGCATGTTGAGCGACTGGCCGCGGCCCTGGACGCCGTACCCGAGAACGGCGACGACCTCGTCCTTGAGGATGCTCCGAACGCGGTCCAGTGGGTAGTCGGCGCGCTCGATCGCCTGCTCCACGGTGTCGCCGATGCGAATCTCTTTCATGGGTCTACTCGCCTGAAGAGGAAGGGACTATGCTCTCCCGAGAGGGTACGAGAAATTACCTCGACGTCAAGAAATCAAACATGGACACGACAGACGCACAGCGCCCGGGCGGCTCCCCGGACCTCGGCGCCCGGGCCGAGCGCGACGTGGTGGACCGGCTCCTCGTGCAGTGGCGCGCGGCGCGCCCGGAACTGGACCCGTCGCCCCTCGGGATCGTGGGCCGCGTCATCGTGCTGGCGCAGCACCTGGAACGCAGCGTCGAAGCTAGTTTAGAGAAACACAAACTCACGCTGGGGCAGTTCGACATCCTCGCCACGCTCCGGCGCCGCAGCAAGAAGGGCGGGCTGACCCCGACACAATTGCTGGAGAGCGTGGTCCTCTCCAGTGGCGGGATGACGGCCCGCCTCGACGCGCTCGCCGAGGCGGGTTACATCCTCCGCAAACCGAACCCCACTGATCGCCGTATGGTGGTGATCGAGCTCACAGCGAAGGGGCGCCGGGCGATCGACAGCGCCACCAAAACGCGCTTCAGCGAAGCCAAGGACTCGCTCCCGAAGATGAGCGAGAGCGAGATGACGGTGCTAACGAACCTGCTCCGGCGCTGGCTCGCGGAAGTCGCGGGCTGAGGTTGCGGCGGCCACCCGCTCAATCACATTCGCGGGTGGCGCAACGACCAGAACTCCACTTCCTTTCTCACTTCGCGCTCGGCTAGCGGCCCGGCACTAAACGTGGGTATGCTGTCACGCTTCCATCTTTGCGGATTATTCTTTTCGCCGGGTCGAAGGGTGGCTCGTCGGGGAGCCAATATACGGTAGGTCGGCACGCCGCCGGCCTTCGGAGGCAATGGAATGCCGCAGACCGTGTGTACAGCCGCTGTAAACCGTGCCCTGAGAGCCGTCCACCGTCCCGTATCCGACGGGGAACTCGTCGAGCGATTCGCAGCAACCGGCGATTCGGACGCATTTTCCCAGTTGGTTCACCGACACGGGGCGATGGTGCTCGCGGTTTGTCGGCGCATCACCCGGCACCACCAGGACGCCGAGGACGCATTTCAGGCGACCTTCCTCGTGCTCGCGCGAAGGGCAGGGGCGGTCAACACGTCCCGTGCGGTCGCCGGGTGGTTGTTCGGCGTAGCCGTGAACGCGGCACGCGAAGCCCGTCGGCGGTCGGCACGTCGGTACAACCGCGAATCCCTCACTGCGACTCCACCCGAGACGGGTCGGTGCGAATCGGACCCGGACTTCGACACCCGCGCGGTGGTGGCCGAAGAACTCGCGGGACTGCCCGAGGGGTACCGGTCGCTGGTCGTCGCGTGCGACCTCCAGGGGGAATCGCAGGCGGCCGTTGCTCGGCGCCTCGGTCTACCGGTCGGGACGGTTTACAGCCGGCTCTCGACCGCGCGCCGAATCCTTGCCGAACGGCTCGGCCGCCGCGGGTTTAGCGCGCCCGCGTGTCTGGTGGCTCTCGCGGCGTTCGCGCCCAATGTTGGGGCACTTCCGCCCGTCTCCGATTGTCCTTCCCCCCACGTCACGGAATTGACGGAGGCGATCATGCGCAGAGGATTTGCAGTCCGGTGGAAACTGGCGGCGTGTGCGCTCCTCGCAAGTGTCGCGGTCGCGTTCAGCGGCGAGCCGCCAAAAGAGAAGCCGATTATTGCGCCCGCGCCGACGGTAGCGGAAGAATCGCGGCTGATTCTCGGCCTCGGTGGGCACGTCCGGTTCCTCAAACCAGATGGCACGGAAGTCTCGCGGCTAACGGGTGCCGAGGCCGTGAAAGCCGGGGCGGACATGCCAACGCGGTCGCTCTCTGTCGGTCTCAGTTCGGATGTCGGCCTCACGACCACGGTCAGTGAGATCTTTGGCCCGAGTGGGCGCATCGCTCCGGACGGGCGCCTCCCGCTCAATACCCGCAAGGGTCTGTGCATGTTGACACAAGGCGATCCGCTCGTGGTTAAGCCGGTGAAGGCCGCGACCGGTGAAGGAGCGTTATTCGCGTCGGGCAACGTGCCGTACATCGTGGCTTGGTCCCCCGATGCGAAGAAGGCAATCGGGTTCCGAATCAAACGCGGGTTGTTTGGTTCGGTATATGAACACGTTCTGATCGATTTGGTAGCCGGTACCACGAGCGAGCTGAAAGTGCCGAGTATGCACCGCGTGGTGGATTGGTCGCCGGACGGGTCGTGGTTCCTCACCATCCGGGAGAACAAAACGTGGGGACTTGAGGGCTTGTACGCAAAAGAACGTGTACTGTGCAAGGTTTCAGTCAACGGTAAAACCAGCCGCGCCCTCACGCCGACCGGAGGCAACGGTCCGGGACAGTCGGTTGTGGTTGAATCAGCGGTACTATCCCCGGACGGAACGCGCGTCGCATACCAACAGTGGACGACAACGTTGGCTCAGCAAGCCAAGGAAGGGCCGGTCTATTGCCAAGGGCTTGATGTCGTGGTTCTCGATCTGGATCGTGGAACGCGGACCGTCGTCGCGTCCGAACCGGGTGGAAAGGGACCGGGCGACTTTTTGCAGATGAACACGTCGTTCGGGGTGCGGTGGTCGCCGGACGGGTCGCGAGTTGGCTTCTTGTACGAGCACCGCGAATTCGGAACGCCTTTCGTTGTGGCTTGGCGGGTCGGAGTGGTGAACGCGAACGGAGGAAAAGTGAAGACCGTGTTCGCATCGGACAAGGTCGACAAAACACCCCCGACTGCACTGACGACGTTCGACTGGCGGTAAGGTGCCGGGGCTTGGCGCCGGAAATGTGATGTTGGAAATGCGCCTACTGTTAGCCAGGAATTCGCCCTGGCTAACGGGCACCTCGCTCAGTGCCGAAACCTCTCATTCGTCCACCACGTCTTCGAGCTTCGAGATCGCGACCACTTCGCTCCGCCGCACGAACACCCGCTTGCGGTTCCGCTTGATCCCAGTGGCGACCGAGTCCGCGACGTAGAGTTCCCGCGTCGTTTCTGTGTCGCGCAGATCGTGCAGGTCCGCGTTCTTCAGTTCCAGGAAGTGCTCGTCGTAGCGCACCAGCCGCCCCAGGCACACATACGGGCTGACGAGGTCGATTACGACCTTCTGTTCGAGCAACTCATCAAGCATGTCCACCTCCGCGTAGGCTAACCCGATTCTACCGTCTGGGAAGTTCGCGTTCCCGGAATATGCCAACAGAATGGCGTGAGCGCGGGAGAGAAACCCGTTCTCGTGCGAGACTGGCGCTTGACCGCGGCGCCCGCTGCGCCACGATAATCTGCGAAACATCCTCGAAACTCAGGCTCGTTCCAATGCCCCGCCGCCCGGCCAAACGGCCCGCCCTGCCGGAACAACTCGTTACGCACCCGGCTCAACTGGCCGCGTGCCTCGCGCACCTCGCGGACATGCCGCTCATCGGCTTCGATACCGAGTTCGTGGGGGAAGATGCGTACCGCCCGGAATTGTGCTTGGTTCAGGTCTCGACGGCAGAGCAGCTCTTCGTCATCGACCCCTTCGAGTGCGGCCCGCTCGACGAGTTCTGGCAGATCCTGCTCGACCCCGAGCGGACCGTGATCGTCCACGCGGGGCGCGAAGACGTGCGCATGTGCTACTTTCAAGCGGGCAGTGCGCCGCCGAACGTGTTCGACGTGCAAATTGCCGCGGGATTGGTGGGAATGACGTACCCCATTGGGTACGCGGGGCTCGTTCACGACCTGCTGCACCAGCGGATGCAGAAGGGTGAGACGCTCACCGACTGGCGCAAGCGCCCGCTCACCCCGGCCCAGGTGCGGTACGCCTACGACGACGTGCGCTACCTGCTCCCCGCACACCGGAAGCTCACGGAGCGGTTGAAGCGGTACAAGAGACTTGAGTGGGCAGAGGAAGAATTCGCCACCGCGGTCCGGAAAGCGGTCGCGGACGACGTCACGGTCGAAAGGTGGCGAAAAATCAAAGGTATCGGCGCATTAGATTGCCGCGCACTTGCGGTCGCGCGCGAGGTTTACGGTTGGCGCGATAAGTTCGCGGAGAAACTGAATCGCCCGCCGCGATTCCTGATGCGGGACGATTTACTCATTGAGATCGCGCGGCGCGCTCCTACAAAGGCCGACGAGTTGCACGCGGTCCGCGGGCTTCCACGCGGGCAGGAGGAGGCGATTCTCGAAGCGATCCGGCGCGCGAAGGCGCTGCCCACCGAGGAGTGCCCGGAACCGGAAACGCGCGACAACGATACCTCGAACGTCGTGCTGTTGGGGAACCTCCTAAACGTGGTTCTCGCCGATTTCGCCGGGCGGAACCGATTGGCCGCGAACCTCGTCTCATCGGGGGCGGACCTGAAAACGATCGTTCGCAGCCGCGCCGCGGGCGAGCCGCTACCCGACGTCGCGCTGTGCCGCGGGTGGCGCGCAAAAGCGGTGCTCCCGGAACTGCTTGCGATCCTGTCCGGCGACACGGCGATTCGCGTCGCGGACCCGAAGGCCGCGGAGCCGCTGGAATTGGTCGAACTGGAGCCAGAGGATGAGGAAGAACCGGACGAAGAATGAGGGAGCCGAGAAATCTGACGGGTGATCGGCGGCGTAGGCCCAAAACTGGTACCCGCGAGCGCGTCGCCGACGGTACACTATCTTGAAGTGCTGCGCGGCGAACTGACGCGCACCAGAACCGGACTTCCGATGAGCACTATGCTGAAGTGTCCGAACCCGAGTTGTCCGTACACGTTCGACCCGGCTCAGGTGCCGAAGGGTGTGGTTCTCAGTTGTCCGCGATGCACCATGCAGTTCACGCTCGGTGCTCAGCCGGTCGCTCCCACCCGTCCGCCCGCGGCACCCGCGGCTCCCCTGGAACCCGACTTCGAGGACATCGGACGCGCCGCGATCGCCGAGCGCGACCCCGACGAACTACTCCCGGGGCGCAAGACCGGTACGTACCAGGTGTTCATTCTCGCGGGCATCGTGGCCGTGATCGTGGCCGGCGTGTCGCTCACGATCCTTCTCAGGGTTCTCATTCGCGGCGGGTTCGTTGGCTCCTCAAATTCCAACGGAACGACACTGGTCGATAAGGACCGGAACTTGAGCATCGACCCGCTTCCGGCGGGGTGGGCGCAGGACGATGCCACGCGGTTGCGGACGCGCGCGCCATACGCCTACGGTTTCAAGCGCGAGAACCCCGAGGCCTACGTCATTTTCGGCTCGGTCGAGTACGCGAAGGGGCGCTCCCCACGCTCCAGCGAAATGAAGCGCGATCTGGAGGCGCCTTTCAAGAAGCAGTTGTTCAGCGAGTACGTGAAGGAGGCGGTCCCGGAGACGACCTGGCTCGGTCAGTTGATCGCCCCGGACCAAGGCTTCCGGTTTCGCGCCAAGAGTGACGACTTGCTGTGGCAGGGCGAGGCGTACACAACAACGAGTCGGGGAGTTGCCTACTTTTGGGTGGGGTGGTGCGGGGAAAATGACTTCGACAAATTGAAAGACGAGTTCGCCGCGTTCCGTAGCAAGTTCAAATTGCTCGACCTGCGAAACGACTGGCGCGAGACGGTCGCGAAAGAGACCGATTACAAGGGCGCCACGGTTCCCTACGTCTTCACGGACGCCGAGGACATCTGGAAAGAGGAACCGATCGAACCTCTCAAACAGGTGACCCCGGAACTCGATCGCCACTTGAAGATCAGTCACGCCCCGCGCACCGACCGCAAGGCCCTCACGGACGACGCTGAACTACAGGTTTACGTTCTCGACAAGGGCGCGGGGGAGCCGATCGATCAGGCGCGTGATTTCGTGAAAGCGCGCTGGGTGAATCACGTAAAGGCCGCGAACGACGAACTCCCCGCCCCCACGTTCGCCGAGCGCACGGGCGACCCCGAAGGCGATCCGCTACCGAAGGGAGAAACCCCCGTTCTTCGGCTCGAAAGTAAGGTGGTGGACCCGGCGAACCCCAAAGAAGTGATCGCCTCATCGGAATCGCGCCTGCTGATCGTGTCGGCGGCGCGCGTGGGCGACAAGACCGTTGTACTTCATTGCTGGTGCGAACTGTCGAAACGGGCGGTGTTTGAGACGCGATTCATTCAGATCGCGTCCACCCTGCGGTAACGTTTCGTGTACCGGGTCGCTGGCTTTAAGGGGCGACGCTCGGCACGACACTTGGGACCGAGTCCGGTGCGGTCGGAACCGGGGCCGGTGGAGGAATCGGCCGAGGCTTCGGCGGGCGCGGTTCGGCCGGGCGGTCGGCTTGTGGGAGCGTCATTCCCCGCTGGCGGAGCGCTTCGGCAGCAGAGAGGATATCGTCCGTGCGCGTGGGAGTCGCTTCCTGGAGTTTGAAGTAGTACCGGCGCGTGTCGCGTATGTGGAACGGCCAGAGGACTTCCGCGGCGAAGTCGAGTGGCGGGTAAGCGTACCACGGCGCCCGCACGTGGACGCGCTCCTCAATGGTTTCGTACCCGGGGTGAACAAGTTTAATCGTGTAGTAGCCGTAATACTCGAACGGGGCGTGCGCGGGGGCCGCGCCGATCGATTTGTTGTCGATGTAGACCTGGGCGTTGGGTACGTTCGATTCGATCACGAATCGGCGGTCCACGCATCCCGCGGCGGCTAGCCCGGCCAGCACTGCCGCCAGTCGCACGGTTCGCGCCGTCGTCATCCGGTTCTCCCGTGGCCCTGAACGGTGTTGCAATTAATGAGGCGTCCGCATACCAGGGGCGGACGTATCGGTCAACGCCACCCGCCCATCGCCCAAGTCGACAGTTATTTCCGCTGGTGCGGCAGCATTGTGCGCGCCGATGGCGTAGGATACGTGAAGACGAGTTATGAGGTGATCCGTGTCGGCGTTTGAACCGGTGCGATTCGCCGCCCTGACCGATGTGGGCGTGAAACGCAGCCACAACCAGGACGCTTGTGCCGCGAACCCGGCCGTCGATGCGGCCGGGTTCGCGGGTCAGGGTCACGTTTTCGTTGTCGCCGACGGGATGGGCGGGCACGCGGTGGGCGAAAAGGCCAGCGCAAAGGCCGCCCGCGACATTCCCTTCCTGTACTCCAAGCACGCACGCGACGGGATCATCCCCGCGATTCGGCGCGCTTTTCAGGAAGCGAACGCCGGTATCTACGCGATCGGGCAACAGAACCCGGAGTTTCGCGGGCTCGGGACGACGAGCACTGCGCTGGTCTTGCGCCCCGAAGGGGCGTGGATCGGGCACGTCGGCGACAGTCGCGCGTACCGGATTCGCAAGGGGCAGGCGGAACAACTCACGTTCGATCACTCCTGGGTGTGGGAGATTGCCCGGCGCCAGGGCGTGGACCCGGACGAACTCGGGGACTTCAAAAAGAACGTCATCATTCGCTCGCTCGGGCCGGACCCCGAAGTCGAGGTCGACATTGAGGGGCCGCACCCGGTCGAACCCGGCGACACGTTCCTGCTCTGTAGCGACGGGCTGACGGGGGTGGTTACGCCCCAAGAGGTTGGCGCGGTCGTGAGCGCACTGTCGCCCGAGAACGCGGTTCGGTTCTTGGTCCAACTGGCGAACTTGCGCGGCGGACCGGACAACATCACGGTCGTGATCGTTCAGGTTCCCAACGGTCACGAAAAGGAGTCCGGGGCGAAAGGCGCGAAAGCGGGGGTACTCTCGCGATTGCTGAGCGCGTGGGGCAAGCGGGTACCGTGGGCGTTTACGGTGCTCGGCGGGGGCATTGTGCTCGCGCTGCTCTCGCTCGGGATGCAATTCGCGGCCGTACCCGGCGCGACACTCCTTTTCATGCTTGCCGCGGGGCTGATTCTTGCCGGGCTATTCGGCCTGTTCCAGCACACTCAGAAAGAGGAACCGGTCAGTGCCGTCGAGATCGCCGCGGACACCGCGCCACGCGAGCTGAACGTCTACAAGAAATACGATTGTCGTGTCTCTGTTGAACTCGCGGAGCGGTTCGCGCAGGCGGAAGCATCCCTCCTGGAAGCCATGCGCGCTCAAGGTGTTCCGGTCGATCTGAACGCCCACGCGGTGCTCGCGGAGGCCGCCAAAATCGCGGCGAGCCGCAACAGTGCCGAAGATGCGTTCCGCGCCCGGTGCGCGTCACTGCTGTTCCTCGCCGAAGCGTTCCACAAGGCCCGCCACAAAGAAGAGCTGTTCCGCCCGAGCTGGACCCCGAGTCCGTCGTCCAAGTCGTAGGCGCCCGTTTTTTCTCCCCTCGCGCCTCCCGATCGAGTACACTGACGAAACTGCCTACCGACGGACCTTCCGGGTCCGTTCCAGCCACGTTACTTGCTTTGAGGGTGCCCGTGCGTTTCCACACCGGCCCACTCGGTTTATCTCTCGCGATTCTCGTTCTGTTTTCGGCCCGCGTGAGCGCCCAACCGGTGCCGGCGAAGATCGATTTCAACCGCGACGTGCGCCCCATCCTCTCGAACTACTGCTTCGCGTGTCACGGTCCCGACGAGAAAACGCGCAAAGCGAAGCTCCGCCTCGACACCCGCGAAGGTGCTATTGCTGCGTCCGTTGTGCCCGGCAAACCGGACGCAAGTGAACTGATTACTCGGCTCACCGCAAGTCCGGACGACGCCAGTGTCATGCCGCCGTCCAAGACCGGTAAGAAGCTCGCGCCGCGTGAAGTGGAGATCCTCAAACAGTGGGTTAAGGACGGCGCAACATATTCGCAACACTGGGCCTACGTGAAGCCCGTGCGCCCGGAGGTACCGAGCACCAAGTTCCCCACCACGAACGCGATCGACAACTTCCTCTTCGCGCGGCTTCAGGCCGAGAAGCTCTCGCCGACTCCCGAAGCAGACCGGTACACGCTCGCACGCCGCGTCGCACTCGACCTGACCGGGCTTCCGCCTTCGGCCGAGGAAGTCGAAGCGTTCGTGAATGATAAGTCGCCGCGTGCGTATGAGAAGTTCGTTGACAAGCTGCTCGCGAAGCCCGCGTTCGGGGAACACTGGGCGCGGATGTGGCTCGACCTCGCGCGCTACGCGGACTCCGCCGGGTACGCCGACGACCCGCTTCGCACCATCTGGAAGTACCGCGATTACGTCATTCAGAGCTTCAACGCGAACAAGCCGTTCGACCAGTTCACGATCGAGCAACTCGCCGGCGACCTGCTCCCGAACGCCACGACGGAACAACGGGTCGCGACCGCGTTCCACCGGAACACGATGACCAACAACGAGGGCGGGACGAGCGACGAGGAGTTCCGCAACGCCGCGGTGGTGGACCGGGTGAACACGACGTTCATGGTGTGGATGGGCACGTCGATGGCGTGTGCGCAGTGCCACACGCACAAGTACGACCCGCTCACGCAGACCGAATACTTCCGCTCGTTCGCGTTCTTCAACAACACCGAGGACGCGGACCGGGCGGACGAAACCCCCATCCTGCCGTTCTGGACCGACGATTTGCTCGCGAAAAAAGCCGCACTGGAGAAGCAGGTTGCGGACCTCGAAGCCGCGCTGAAGGGGAAGAAGCCGGACGAGATGAAGCCCGAGCGCGACAAACTCGTGGCGCTGAAAAAAGACCTCGCCGCGGTGAAGCCGCTCACGTCCGTGCCCGTCATGAAGGAACTGACCGGCACCGCACGCCGGAAGACGAAACTGCAGTTCCGCGGGAACTTCATGGACCTCGGTGACGAGGTAACGGAAGGCACTCCGGCGGCGTTTCACGCATTCCCGGAGAAGGCGCCGCGGACGCGGTTGGAGTTCGCGAAGTGGCTCGTGAGTTCCGAGAATCCGCTGACGGCGCGCGTGATCGCGAACAAATTTTGGGAGCAGATCTTCGGTACGGGGATTGTTCGCACGAGCGAGGAGTTCGGCGCGCAGGGTGAACAGCCGAGTCACCCCGAACTGCTCGACTGGCTCGCGACGGAACTGGTCGCGCAGAAGTGGGACGTGAAGAAGTTCCTCAAACTCCTGGTGATGTCCACTGCGTATCGCCAATCGGCAAAGGTGTCGCCCGAGTTGTTCGAGCGCGACCCCGAGAACCGGTTGCTCGCACGCGGGCCGCGAGTTCGACTTTCGGCCGAAATGATCCGCGACCAGGTGCTCTTCGCGGCCGGGTTGCTCAGTTCCAAAACGCTCGGTCCCTCAGTGCGGCCGCAACAACCGAACCTCGGCGTGAGCGCTGCCTTCGGTGGCTCGATCGACTGGCAGACGAGTACGGGTGAAGACAAGTACCGGCGCGGGCTTTACACGCAGTGGCGCCGGTCGAACCCGTACCCGTCTATGTCCACGTTCGATGCGCCCAATCGCGACATCTGCATTGTGCGCCGGGCGCGCACCAACACGCCGCTGCAAGCGCTCGTGCTGATGAACGATCCGGTGTACACGGAGGCCGCGCAAGCCCTCGCCCGGCGCGCTATCGAGAAGGGTGGGAAGACCAACGCGGAGAAAGCCGCGTTCGTGTTCCGGGCGTGTCTCGTTCGGGCGCCGAGCGAGGCCGAAGTCGAGCGCCTCGTGACGCTCTACGAAGCGGCGGAGGCGAAGTTCGCGAAGGACACGGCGAAGGCGACGCAGTTCGCGACGAACCCGCTCGGCCCGCTCCCGAAGGGCGTGGCTGTGGCCGATGCCGCGGCGTGGACCGTGGTCGTCAACGTGATTATGAACCTCGACGAAATGCTGATGAAACGCTGATGTCGGCGCTCCGGGTCTCGCTCCCGGATACTTCGTGCCTACCGAGTTTCTGAATATCAGGACGGGACGCATGCACTCCGCACTCGAACGCCTTCAGGCCGTTACTCGCCGGAACTTCCTGCAAACCTCCTCGCTTGGGTTGGGGGGGCTCGCGCTGTCGTCGCTGATGAGCGGCGCGCGTGCGGACGGGCCGAAGATCGAGAACCCGCTCGCCCCGAAGAAGCCGCATTTTCCGGGCACCGCGAAGCGCGTCATTTATCTGCACATGTCGGGGGCGCCGCCGCACCTCGATCTGTTCGATTACAAGCCGGAACTTCAGAAGCGCGACGGTCAGAATTGCCCGGACGAGTACCTGAAGGGCAAGCGGTTCGCGTTCACGGCGGGCGTGCCCAAACTCCTCGGCACACGGCAGCCGTTCAAGCAGCACGGCAAGGCCGGCATCTGGATGTCGGACGCCATCAAGCCGCTGCACGAGGTCGCGGACGACGTGACCGTGATCCGCTCGATGAAGACGGACGAGTTCAACCACGCCCCCGCGGAACTGCTGCTCTACACCGGTTTCGCGCGGCAGGGGCGGCCCAGTCTCGGTGCCTGGACGTGCTACGGACTCGGCAACGAGAGCGAAAATCTGCCCGGGTTTGTGGTGCTGATTTCCAACGGCGTGCAGCCGAGCGGCGGGCAGGGGTGTTGGGGCAGCGGATTCCTGCCGAGCGTGTTTCAGGGCGTGCAGTGTCGCAGTAAGGGCGAGCCGGTCCTGTACCTCAGTGACCCGCCCGGACTCGATCGCGAGACGCGCCGGCTCGGGCTTGATGCGATGAAAGATCTCAACGAGTTACAAGAAAAGGAACTCGGCCACCCCGAAACTCGGACGCGGATCGCACAGTACGAACTCGCGTTCCGGATGCAGCTCTCAGCGTCCGAGGTGATGGACATTTCCAAGGAGCCGGCGAAGGTGCTGGACTCTTACGGCGCGAAGCCGGGCGCGGGGAGTTTTGCGAACAATTGTCTACTCGCCCGGCGCCTCATTGAGCAAGGTGTGCGGTACGTTCAGCTCTTCGATTGGGGCTGGGACTTCCACGGGACCAACGCGAACGAGGACATCCGCGACGGGCTGACGCGGAAGGGCACCACCACCGCGCAATCGGTCGCGGCGCTCATCAAGGACTTGAAGAACCGCGACCTCCTGAAAGACACGCTAGTGGTGTGGGGCGGCGAGTTCGGGCGCACGCCGTTCCGTGAGGGCCGCACCGCAGAGGGGAAGATTCTGGGCCGCGACCACTACCCGGACAGCTTCTCGCTGATGCTCGCGGGCGGTGGCATCAAGGCGGGGCACACGCACGGTGAGAGTGACGACCTCGGCTTCAAGGTCGCGAAGGACATGGTTCACGTCCACGACCTGCAAGCCACACTGATGCACTGTCTCGGCTTCGACCACACGAAATTGACGTTCCGCTTCCAGGGACGCGACTACCGGCTCACCGACGTTCACGGTAAAGTCGTGAAAGAGATCCTGGCGTAGTGCGTGAACCCGGCCCGCAAGGGTCGTGGGTCATGACTCAACCCTCCTGTGAGCCACGGTTCACGGCCGTGAACCGTGGACAAACTCACCATACCCGTTCGCTCGACCACCCACCGCCCTTGCGGGCGGGGTTCGCCCCCAACCCCCTTGCTACATGCGCATCACAACACTCGCACTTTTTGCCTTAACACTCTGTTCGTCGGCACTTGCCGACGACAAGGCGCAGAAGCCGGTCACCGTACCGACGGTCGAGCGCGGCGCGACTGCGTCGCCACCGAAAGTCGAGGTGGCAACAGTCGATTGGGCGAAGCGGTTCGCCGACGGCCCGACTCCGTTGTGGGTGTGGGGCGCGGACGCGAAAAAGGACTACCGGATCGAGAAAACATTCGATGCAAAGGGTATTAAGGCCGCGCGTCTCGTTGCGACGTGCGACAACCGCATCACGCTGTACTTCAACCAGAAGCAGGTCGCGTCGTCGAGCGAGTGGCAGGAACCGGTCGAGATCGACGTCACCAAGTTGCTGAAAGAGACGGGGAACGTCATCGACGCCCGCGCGGGCAACGAGGGCGGCGTCGCGGGCTTCGTGCTCAAGTTGGTTCTGGTGCCCGAGAAGGGCGAACCGACGTACATCGTCACCGACGACTCGTGGACGTGTAGCACGGAGGGAAGCAAGGTAAAAGAGAACAAGCCGGTCAAGAAGACCGGTACCTACGGCGACGGGCCGTGGGGCAAGGTGTTCGACGCGAGCACGGGCGCACAACCCGGCTCGAAGGTACCCGCCAACACGTTCGTTGCACTTCCCGGTTACAAGATCGAGAAGCTGTTCACGGTCCCGCGGGCCACTCTGGGTTCGTGGGTGTGCCTCACCGCAGACGATAAGGGCCGGCTGATCGCGAGCGACCAGGACGGCAAGGGACTGTACCGCATCACGCCCGGAAAAGTGGGCACCGAAGAAGAAACAAAAGTCGAGAAGATCCCCGCGAAGGTCACCGCGGCACAGGGGCTGTTGTGGCACAAGGGCGCGTTGTATGTGGTGTGCAACGGCGGCCCCGGGAGCGGGCTGTACCGTGTCACGTCTTCGGAGAACAACGACCAACTCGATAAGGTCGAGAAGCTGAAGGCGATCCAGGGCGGTGGCGAACACGGGCCGCACGCGGTGCGACTCGCGCCGGACGGTAAGTCGCTGTACGTCATTTGCGGAAACCACACTCAGCCGCCGGAAAATTTCAACCACAGCCGCGTACCGAAGAACTGGAGCGAGGACCACATCCTCCCGCGCCAGTGGGACGCGAACGGGCACGCGCGGGGCATTCTTGCCCCCGGCGGGTACGTCGCCAAGACGGATTTCGACGGCAAATCTTGGGAGATTTTCACCAGCGGGTACCGGAACCCGTATGACTTCGCGTTCAACGCGAACGGCGAAATGTTCGTCTACGACGCGGACATGGAGTGGGATCTGGGGATGCCGTGGTACCGCCCGACGCGGGTGAACCACGCGACGAGCGGTAGCGAACTCGGCTGGCGCAGTGGGACCGGCAAGTGGCCCGCGTACTACATCGATTCGTTGCCCGCGATGGTGGACATCGGGCCGGGATCACCGGTCGGTGTAGAGTTCGGGTACGGGGCGAAGTTCCCGGCGAAGTACCAGAAGGCGCTGTTCATCTGCGACTGGACGTTCGGCACGATGTACGCGATCCACACCGAACTGAACGGCGCGACCTACAAGGCCACGAAGGAAGAGTTCCTGAGCCGCACCCCGCTCCCGCTCACGGACGTGGTTATTAACCAAGTTGACGGTGCGATGTATTTCACCATCGGCGGGCGCGGGACGCAGAGCGAACTGTTCCGCGTGACGTATGTGGGCAAGGAACCGACCGAGAAAGTGGAATACAAAACCGCGCCGACGGCGGAACTGAAACTGCTGAAACAGATCGAAGAGTATCACAAACTCGCGGACGACCCGGCAAAGGCCGTGGAGTTCCTCTACCCACATCTGAAGCACGAAGACCGCTTCGTCCGTTACGCGGCTCGCGTGGCTCTTGAGCACCAACCGGTGAAGTTCTGGCAGAACAAAGTGCTCGCGGAGAAGGATCGGATTGCGATTCTCAATGGTGCCGTTGCTCTGGCGCGTCAGGGAGGGAAAGAGCTTCAACCGAAACTTCTTGAAACCATAGACCGGGTGTTTATCGGGATCAAGGAGCGGGGCAATGGCCTCTCCCTAGAGCAGTTGGTGGACCTCAGCCGGGTTTATTCGCTCGTATTCCTTCGGATGGGCGAACCTGATAAGGCCACCGCAGAGCGACTTTCGCAGCGGCTCGATAGAGCCTTCCCGTCCCCGGACGACGCTTTGAACCGCGAAATGGCCCAGCTTCTCGTCTACCTTAAATCGCCGTCCATCGTCGAGAAGATCTGCGCGGAACTGAAGAAGCCGTCAAAGCCGCTCACGCAAGAGGGGTTGGAAGAGGTGTTGCTCCGGAATCGCGGGTACGGCGGGACCGTGGCGAACATGCTCAAGAACGCCCCGGACCAGCAGAAGCTCTCCTACCTGTTCACGCTCCGCAACGCGACCTTGGGCTGGAACATGGACCGATGGAAGACGTATTACGGTTTCCTCGCAGAAGCGCGGACGAAGGCCGGCGGTGCGAGTTACCAGGGCTTCCTCACGAACATCGAGAAGGATGCGTTCGCCAATGCGACTGACAGTGACCGGCTCGCGATCGAAGCGGGCGGGCTGCGCCCCGCGTACAAGGCCCCTACGCTCCCCAAGCCGGTCGGCCCCGGGAAAGCGTGGGCGACGGCCGATCTCGTTGCGCTCGAAGACAAGCTTAAGAGCGGGCGCGACTTCAAGAACGGTGCGCGGGCGTTCGCCGCGGCGCGGTGCGTGGTGTGTCACCGGTTCGGCGGCGACGGCGGGGCGACCGGTCCCGATCTGTCGCAGGTCGCGGGGCGGTTCAGCCTAAAAGACCTGTCCGAATCGATCGTCGAACCGAGCAAGGTGATTTCGGACCAGTACAAGGCGTCGGTGATTCAAACTACCGACGACAAGACCATTACAGGCAAGATCGTGAACGACGCGGGCGGGAAGTACACGGTCGTTCTCGACCCCGAAAACGCCTCGAAGGTGCTGGAACTCAAGAAAGAGGACGTCGCGAACGTCAAGCCGTCCAACATCTCGCTCATGCCCGAGAAGCTGTTGAACGAGCTGAACGAGCGCGAGGTGCTCGATATGCTCGCGTACCTTCTGAGTCGCGGTGACCCGAACCACGCGATGTTCAAGAAGTAACGCGGCCGAGTAGTTTCTGGATTTGAGCCTTCCCGATGCGGCGGAGCGTTTCGACGTTCCGCCGTGGTATTTCGAGGAGCTTTTCCGGGTCGTCGTTCACCGCAGTAATGCTGTCCTCGCGTAACAGGTGGAGCATCGGGAACGGTGACCGGTTGGTGTAGTTCTCCACGTCGCCCGGGCGCGTTCCGCCGAACTGGTACTGTGGGTGGAACCCCGCGATCTGGATCACGCCGGTCAGTTCCAACTCCTCGATCAGCGATTCGGTTTCGACGACGAAATCGTTGTAATCGAGGAAGTCGCCCAGGGTGTGCGGGTGGATGAGGATCGCGGTTTCGACTTGTTCGGCTGGGATATCGGCGAGCGACCGGAGTTCGTTCGTAAGAGCAGCGCGGAGTGCGTCTTCGTCGGCCGCGTCGGTAACCGTGAACCGGATCAGGCCGCCATCGAACACGCGCCGGGCGAACGGGCACAAGTTCAGACCGATCACGACGTCCGAAACCCACCGGCGCGTCTGTTCGATTACGGTTTCTGTCGTGAGCACGTTTATCCTTGGTTGCACGGCGGGCGGTCGCGGGATAGTTTATCGCCGTTGAGTCGCGTCGGGGGTTAGCACCACTGCTTTGCAGTAGTGGGCGATGTTGCGTCGCCCGAGTTCGTGCCGGGCACTGCCACGCGGGGAACGGCTGTTCCAGCACCGCAGGGGTGCTCGCCCCCAGGATCGGACCGGACCGACCGCGCCGAACGCGGTCCCGATCCTGTACTTATTTTTAGGGGCATCGCACCCCAGCGGTGCCGTGAGCCTTCCGCGTCCCAAGTTCAGAAGTAGCCCCCGACGCGACCAACGTTTCTCCCAAACTCCTCGCGTAACGAGTCCTGAATTCGCGTCAAATCGTCGTTTAAGTCCCTGGTCCGACCGGGGCTTTCTCGCATTCGGCTGGTATAATCGCTGCGTTGCGAAGTTACGCCGATCGCGAGACCTGTCCCATGTTGAACACCGCCGTTCGTGAAGCCGTCATGCGGGTGTTGCCGCGTGTGAAGACGCCCGCTCAGTACACCGGCGGCGAACTCCATTCTGTTCCTAAAAATCACCGCCACGTGCGCGGAAAAGTGTGCCTGTGCTTCCCGGACGCCTACACGCTCGGGATGAGCCACCACGGGTTCCAGGTGCTGTACACGATCATGAACAACGACCCGCAGTGGGCCTGCGAGCGGGCGTTCGCACCGTGGCTGGATTTCGAGGGCGAACTGCGCCGCAACCGGCTGCCTCTGTACGGGCTGGAAACGTTCACGCCGCTGTCCGAGTTCGACATCATCGGGTTCAGCCTGCAATACGAGGTGTGCTACACGAACCTGCTCACGATGATCGACCTCGGCGGCGTCCCGCTGTTCAGCAACGAGCGCATGGTAAGCGACCCGCTCGTGATCGCGGGTGGTCCCGGCGCGCAGAACCCGGAGTTACTCGCGCCGTTCGTCGACCTGTTCGTCATCGGGGACGGCGAAGAGTCGCTGCCGTGGGTGATGGAAAAGTGGATGGCGCTGAAGGAGGTCGCGATCCGGGACGGCGACCTGACGCACAAGCGCCGGATGGAGATGCTCGCCGAACTGGTCGGCAGCACGAAGTGGGCCTACGCGCCCGCGTTCTACGTGTTCGACTACCACGCGGACGGCACGATCGCGGCCGTCAACCGCACGCGGAGCGACGTCCCCGCACAAATCGAGAGCTGCACGATCACCCAGGATCTCGATTCGATCCCGCTCCCTACGAAGCCGGTCGTGTCGTTCGTGCAGACGCCCCACGACCGCATCGCGATCGAGATCATGCGCGGGTGCCCGTGGCAGTGCCGGTTCTGCCAATCGACGGTCATCAAGCGCCCGCTCCGGGTGCGCTCGGTCGAAACCATCGTCCAGGCCGCTCTGGACAGCTACCGCAACACCGGGATGAACGAAATCAGCCTGCTCTCGCTTTCGAGCAGCGATTACCCGCACTTCGAGGAACTGGTTCGGCGGATGCACGAGGTGTTCGGGCCGCTCGGGGTGAACGTTTCGTTGCCGAGCTTGCGCGTGAACCACCAGCTCCGGAGCGTGCCGCAACTGATGCAGGGGTGGCGCCGGGCCGGACTGACACTGGCTCCCGAGGTCGCACGCGACGACATGCGGACGCAGATCCGCAAGCCGATCAAGAACGACGACCTCATCGAAGGCTGCCGCGAAGCGTTCAAGGCGGGCATGTCGCACGTGAAGCTCTACTTCCTGTGCGGGCTGCCCGGCGAGCGCTCGGTGGACCTGGACGGCATCGTCGAACTCGCGGAGGCGATCAGCGAGGTCGGGAAACAGGCGACCGGTCGATACAAGGAAGTGACCGCGAGTGTGTCGAACTTCATCCCGAAGCCGCACACGCCGTACCAGTGGAACGGGATGCAGTCGCGCGAATACTTCCGCTGGGCGGGCGACTACCTGCACCGCCAGAAGCGGAACAAGTGGGTGAAGATCAAGCAGCACGACGTCGAAACGAGCCTCCTCGAAGGCATTCTGACGCGCGGCGACCGGCGCGTGGCGCCCGGGCTCCACGAGGCGTGGCGGCGCGGCGCCCGGTTCGACGGGTGGAAAGAGTGCTTCCGCCCGGAACTGTGGTGGAAGTCGTTCGCGGACATGGGAATCGACGTGGATTTCTATCGGTCGCGCCAGCGGCCGATCGGCGAGAAGCTCCCGTGGGACCACGTGAACGTGAAGAAGGGGCGCGCGTACCTGGAAAAGGAGCAAGAACGCAGTGTCATTCAGCTCCGCGTGATGGCCGAAGCCGTGAGCGGCGAGGGCGGGGAAGGGGGCCAGAGCCCCACCGGGTGCGGGGGATAAAGGGCCGGGATGGGGAAATTTTGTGCAGGTGAGGGTTTTTTCACTTGCGAGGGCGAGCCTAATGACTGGATATTAGTCACGCTGCGTCGTTCGCAGATTCGTTTTCTCACCTGCCACCCATCAAGGGGCGCCCATGATTCGGTCGAGCTTGCTTGCCGGTTTGTTTGCTGCACTGGTTGTCTTTTCTGGTGGCCTCGTTGGCCAAGAGACCAAAAAGGACGAGAAGAAAGCCGAGAAAAAGGAAGACAAGAAGGACGACGCGACCAAGTATAAGGGGACACTCCCTGCGAACTGGAAGAAGCTGGGGCTTACGGATTCGCAAGTTCAAGAAGTGTACAAAATTCAATCGAAGCACAAGGACGAGATCACCAAACTGAAGTCCAAGATCGCGGAACTCGAAGCGAGCATGCTCAAGGAAGAGAAGGCGGTGCTCACGGCGGAACAGAAGAAGCGGCTCGAAGAGATCCTGATCGGCAACGCGAAATAGGTTTCACATGGGTTTGGACCGCGTCGTTCGATTCCCCGCCGGCGGCGTGCCGGCGTGGGACGCTATCAAAGCTCAGCTCGTTCGTGTCGGCGAATCGGCCGTGATTCGGATGATCGACGGGCTACCCGCGTTCCCGGACGAGACCCCGGAAGCCGGGTGGCGCGAACTGCGGATCGCGGCCGGTTCGGGTATGGTCACCCTTCGCCAGACTCCCGATTCCGTTAACTGTGTCGTTTGGAGTAACGCGGATGTCACACTGCTGGCCGCGCGCGATCGCGTCGCGTGGGCGTGTGCCGAGGCGGGCGGCGGGGCGATCGAAGCGGAATCCGGTGCAGTCTCGCCGTCCGACTTCGCACAACTCTCTGATATTCGCCCGGCATAACCGTCACGGTCACGTCCGGGTTCCTCGAATTCCCCCAATCTCCGCCTATCCCCGACAGCGCCGCGGGTCGATACTCATCAATGTCAGTGCGGTACCCCCGAACGGTTGGGCTTGTCTCGTCCGTGCGGGTTCGCTAACCTCCGCGAACTCCGGGCGACCGGATTTTCCGGCTCGCACGGAAGAAGGGACCAACTCCGTGAACGTCACCGTGCGGCAACTGGCCGAATGGGTGCGAGGCGAAGTTCTCGGTGACCCGGAACTTACGATCTCGAATGCCCGTACCTTGGGCGAAGCGCAACCCGGCGACATTACGTTCGTCGAGAACGGGAAGAATCTGTCCGCGTGGCACTCCAGTAAGGCGTCCGCGGCCATTGTCCCGGTATCGGTTCCCGTGAACGGGCGGCCGATCATCCGGGTTTCTGACCCGCTCATGGCGTTTGCCAGCATCGTCCGGCAACTACGCGCCCGGCCGAGTGAGGCGCCCGGTGGCGTCTCCCCCTCGGCACACATTCACCCCTCCGCGAAGCTCGCACCCGGCGTCACCGTCGGGCCGTTGGCGGTGATCGGAGAGGGCGTGGAAGTGGGGACGAACTCGACGATCTGCGCGGGTGCATCGATCGGTCGGTTCTGCAAAATTGGTAGCGACACCACGATTCACCCGCGCGTCGTGCTTTACGACGAGTGTGTGGTCGGGAGCCGTGTGATTCTGCACGCGGGTGTGGTCGTTGGTGCGGACGGGTTCGGTTACCGGACCGCCCACGGGCGGCACATTAAGGTGCCGCAATTGGGGTGGGTCGAGATCGAGGACGATGTCGAAATCGGGGCGAACTCGACGATCGACCGTGGGACTTTCGGCCCGACGCGGATCGGGGCCGGAACCAAAATCGATAACCTCGTTCAGGTCGGGCACAACTGCCAGATTGGGAAACACAACCTGTTTTGTAGTCAGGTCGGGGTCGCGGGCTCGGCCGCGACCGGCGATCACGTTGTTCTCGCGGGGCAAGCCGGGGTCTCGGATCACGTGACCCTCGGGGCGCGAGTCGCCGTTGGCGCGCAGTCGGGTGTGCCCTCGGACGTACCGGACGACCAGCACGTGTTCGGTTCGCCGGCGACCCCGGTCCACGAACAGATCCGGATGCACTTCAGCCTGCGCCGGTTGCCGGATCTCCGTGCAGAAGTCAAAGAGATCAAGAAGCGCCTCGATGCGGGGTCCGGGAAGAATGGCAACTGACGCGGCGGTACTCGGAGCGGGAAATGGGGCGCTGAATACTCGCGCCCCGGTCGGGTTACTGGCCTGTGGGGGGCGGTTCCCCGTTGTGTTCGCGGAGAAGGCCCGGGAGCACGGGATTCCCGTCGTTTGTGTGGCCGCTGCGGGCATGGCCGATCCCGCGCTCCGCTCGCTCTGCACGGAATTTGTTTGGCTCCGGCGGACGTCCCTGGGCACCATCATGCGCGCGTTCCGGCGCGGCGGGGTGCGCCAGTGGACAATGGCGGGGAAGTTCGAGAAGCGCATTCTGTTCCGGCCCTGGCGCTTGGTCCATTTCGTCCCCGATTGGCGGATGGTTCGGTTCTGGTTCTTCCGTAAGCGGAATGCGAACAACGATGATTCGATCCTGCTCGGCATCATCAACGAGTTCCGGGCGGAGGGGATGGAGTGCGTTTCGGCCCTGGACCTGTGCCCGGAGTTGCTCGTGAGTGAAGGCGTGTTGACCCGCCGGCGCCCGACGAAGAGCGAAACCCAAGACATCGCGCTCGGCTGGCACCTGGCGCGCGAAATGGGACGCCTGGACGTGGGGCAAAGTGTAATGGTCCGTGAGCGGGCGGTACTCGCGGTCGAAGCGATCGAGGGCACGGATCTTGCAATACTCCGGGCCGGCGAACTGTGTCGCAAGGGCGGGTTCGTGGTCGTGAAGGTCGCGAAGCCGGAGCAGGACCGGCGGTTCGACGTCCCGACGGTGGGCACTCAGACCATCGAAACAATGCGAAAAGCGGGCGCGACCGCGCTGGCGATCGAGGCCGGTCGCACGATTGTCATCGATCAGGCTGCGACTGTCGCACTCGCCGAGAAGTACGGGATCACGATCACGAGCCTCGTTTCACCTCCGGCGTGAAGTAAGATTCGGCGATTTGTGGATTTCCGGCTCCAATGAACGGCGAACGCTGTTCCCTTCCGGTCGATCTTCAGGGTATAACTAAAACATTGCCTGTCGGTGGGTACGGGTCCGAATTCGCCCGTTGAGACGACACCGGGATCGGTTCCTCGCCCGTCGGAACCGTCTCGTTCTTTCTGGTTCACCACCGGAAAGCGGATTGAAATACGTATGGGGTCGATGTCCTTTCTGTTGCCGAACCCATTACCGGGCACCGCCGCGGCGATGCTGGGGGAGGCGTGCGTTGCGAGTGTCGGGTACCACGATCTCACCCCCGGCCCGACAACCGTCGAAATCACCGACGGGCGCCTGGTTCTCACGCGCAAGCAGAACGAGAGCGGTTACCTGTTCGTGCCGTGGCCGGTTGAGCCGTTTGGTACGCTCGTGGTCGGGACGACGACCCTTCGCGAGCGCGACGAACCGTACCGACTGCTCGTAGAACTCGCACGCGGAAAACTCAACCAGGTCCGCACGCAGACCGCGGAATGGCAGTCGATCGGGCTGCGCACCACCCCGGAATTCGAGCGCGCGATCGCGGAGGCGAGCCGCCAGTTCGGGCGCGCGGTGCTCGCTCCGACCGCGGCCGAGTCCGATTCGATGGCCACGCGCGTTCTCGAACAGGCTCACAACCTCGCGGACCAACTCGCGCGCGAGTACACCGCGCAAATGCTCACAACGCGCCACAAAGACGAAGGACCGCTCGATACGTGGTTCGCGGCGCGGTGCTTGCGGGCGCCGCGACGGGCTGCCATTGAGGAATACACGCGCGCGTTTACGGCTGGATCGGTGTGCTTTCGCTGGCGGGACATTGAGCGAAACGAGTCGCAGTACGATTGGGCCGAGCCGGATGCGGCTGTCGCGGCCGCGTGCGCTGCGGGGCTGCCAGTTACGATCGGGCCGGTGATCGATCTCACGCCCGGTATGATTCCCGCGTGGGCCGCGGGGTGGGCCGCGGACCTGCCGACGCTGGCCGCGTGCATGTGCGATTTCCTCGAAACCGCGATCAATCGCTACAAGAGCGACGTCCGGCGCTGGGTTGTGTGTGCGGGGTTTAACCACACGGATTCGCTCGGGCTGGTCGACGACGATCGGCTCCGGCTCGCGTTCCGACTTTTCGAGGCCGCGGCACAGGTCGATTCCGGTCTCGAACTGATCCTGAGCGTGGCCCAACCGTGGGGAGAGTACCTCGCCACAGAAGATCAGACGATTTCGCCGCTCACGTTCCCCGATGACCTGATCCGTGCGGGTGTGCGGCTCTCGGCGGTGGAGTTAGAAGTTCGTGCCGGGGTCCGCCCGCGTGGGAGCTTGCCGCGCGACCTGCTCGATACCGCACGCTTGCTCGATGTGTTCGGGATGCTCGGGTTGCCGCTGGAAGTCGTTCTGAGCCTTCCCTCGTCCGACGAACCGGATCACGAGGCCGCGGAGTTTGGCCAATCGGTGTGGCAACCGGCCTGGCGTGCGCGTCCCTCGCCCGAAGGTCAGGCCGAGTGGGGGGCATCGTTCGCGGCGCTCGCACTCTGCTGGCCGCAGGTCCGAACGGTTACCTGGGATCACTGGACGGACGCAGAACCTCACCTCATTCCCAACAGTGGACTTCTCGACGCGACCGGTCGTGCGAAGCCGCTGCTTGCTCGGTTACGTGCTCTGCGTTCAGCCCACCTTGAACCGGAACGGTAAGAAAACGAATTTCTCGCGTGGATTTTGAGACCGCAGGCGTTGTGATCGGAACCGCGGTCGATTTGTGATTGACATTGCAAGTTATTGCAAAAGAGCGGTTTGTGGCGACTACACTTGTGTTGGGTGTTTTATCCGTTTAGTTCCGTGCCTAAATTTTGGGCATTCACTCAGAACTCATACCATCTCTTCCGCGAGTTCGGGTATAACTTAACCCTACTGACTCGTCTATTTCGTGGGCATTCGGAACGGTCCATCCCACCCGGCGCAAAGAAACGCGCCAAATTCGCAAAAGCGCGACGAATACGGTCCGCTCGGGGCAACTAATTAGTGCCAGTTCCGCGCACCAACGCCACGGGGCCAAAATCCGTTAGAGTTGAAAGCGAACTTACTCGAAGGCGTGTAGTAACTGCGGACATTGGCGATCCGCTCTCGCAGCGGTATCAAGGAGTTTTGTGAGTTGGGTTCGGATACCCATTCGTTTCGGACTCGCTAGTCAGCTATCTCGCGATCCGTTGGTTCAGTGCTTCGGGTACCAGGAGGTGCGCCGATGACGGAGGGCGAACGCCATGCGCAACCCACAACCGCCCCCGGGCGCGTGAGCGGGGTGCCTCGCTCGGTGGCCGGGTACCGGCTGCTCCGCCAGATCGGTGAGGGCGGAATGAGCGCCGTGTTCCAGAGCTACGACGTGGCCGCCGGGCGGCCGGTCGCGGTGAAGATCCTCGCCGACCACCTCTCGGGGCAACCGGAATTCGTCGGCCGGTTCTACCGCGAAGCGCGCCTCAGTCGCGTGCTGGAGCACCCGTCGATTGTCCAGGGGATCGCCTCCGGGTACGACCCGGACGTGAGCAAACATTACCTCGTTTTGGAGTACATCGACGGCCCCACGGCCCACGGCGCGCTCGCGCGTTTGGGCCGGTTACCCGTGGGCATGGTCGTTCGCATCGGTATCGACATCGCTTGTGGCCTGGAGTTCCTCCACGACCGCCAGTACGTCCACCGGGACGTGAAGCCGGACAACATTCTGCTCCACCCCCACGGCATCGCGAAACTGGCCGATTTGGGACTGGCGAAGCGACTCAACGACGACTCGCAACTGACCGCCATTCACCAGGGCGTGGGGACGACCTACTACATGCCCTACGAACAGGCGGTGAACGCGAACCTCGTGGACGGTCGGAGCGACCTGTTCGCGCTGGGGGCGACGCTGTACCACTTGCTCACGGGCGAGGTACCGTTCCCCGGTTCGACCCACGATGAGGTGATCCGCGAGAAGGCACACGACTCGTTCCGCCCGATCCGCTCTGTGAATGCGGGCGTGCCGGAAGAACTCGCGGGGATCATCGAATCGATGCTCGCGTGCGATCCGCGTGCGCGTATTCAGCGTGCCGGGCGCCTCGCCGAAGTGCTCATTGCGACCCGGCTCGCGACGAAACTTCCGGCGTTTGCCGAGGGCCAAACGCACTCGGTCGCGTGCCTCGACCCGACGCCCGAAATGCCGACCCGGACCGATCACGGCCCGCCGGTCGAAAAGGCCACGAGCATTCCCCCGGACGCGCCCACGCCAACGCCCCCGAAGTCCAAGTCCATGAACTGGCCCTGGATCGTGGGCACCGGTGCGGTTCTGCTCGCCCTGCTCGCGGGACAGTGGGTGCGCACGCGGGTCGTTCCGAACTTGCCGCTCCGGGCGACCGTGGTGCAGGGGACTTCGGATGGCCTCCTGCCGGGTTGCCAACAATAATCACCCCTGTGGCCGGCTCACTCCGAGCGGCCACTCGAACCGTGGTGATTGATGTCGGTCGGAACTCGGTCCCCCACTTCCGCGCGGCTCTATCTCATCTTGGCCGCCGTGCTGTGGAGCCTCGGCAGCGTGTTCATGCGGTTGCTCCGCGAGCCGCTCGGCCTCGGGTTGAGTGACCCGCTCCTCACTCCGCTCCAAATTGCGTTCTATCGCGGACTGTTCGGCGGGCTGGTGATGCTCGCGATGGTCCGGCGCGCGGAAATGACGTTCCGGCCGCTGATGATCGGAATGGTGTCCGCGTTCGCGGTGATGAGCGGAATGTACCTCTCGGCCCTCGACGGTCCCGCCGCGAACGCGATCTTCCTTCAGAACACGGCACCGGTGTGGGTCTACCTTTTCGCAGTTCTGGCGCTCGGCGAACGCAGCGACCGGCGCGGCTGGTTCGCGGTGCTGCTCGCGGCCCTCGGCGCCGGGGTGATCGTGGTCGGGAACTGGCCCCGCGAAGCTCCGTCCGACGTTGATGGCTCTCAGCACAATAAAGAGATGATCCAACTGCTTCTGGGCCTGGGAAGTGGTGTGGTTTACGCGCTGGTCGTGTTGTTTCTTCGTGCGCTGCGCGCGCACTCTGCCGCGTGGCTCGTAGCGATCAACTTGCTGGGTTCGGCAGCGGCTCTCGGTCTGTTCGTTCTGCTGACCGAAGGTGCGCCGGCGTTCGTGGAGTGGGTGACCGCCCCGAGTGCACGTCAGATCGTGGTCCTAATGACGTTCGGCGCGTTTCAGATGGCGATCCCGTACTGGCTGTTCGCACGCGGGCTGCGCACCGTTTCGCCCCAAGAAGCCGCGCTCATTACGCTGATCGAACCACTCATTAATCCGATCTGGGCCTACCTCATCACGCCACACAAGGACACTCCGAACGAGTGGATGTTCCTCGGCGGCGGGTTAATCTTGTTCGCGCTCGTGTGGCGGTACCTGCCCGCACGAGCGAAAAATGACTCCACCGCAGAGGGCGCGGAGAACGCAGAATTGAAAGCAGACAAGCCACCAGAGTGATGGCATAATGCGGTTCCTCGTATGCGCCTTTAGCGTTGGAACCCGCCATGCCGCCTTTCCACATCGCGACGTTCGCATGTGACGTTACCCCGCCCGAAGATCACCCGCTGTGCGGCGGGTGGATCACACCCGTCCGAGGGGTCGACGACCCGCTGAAGGCTCTCGGCGTGGTGCTTCTCGGCGCTGGGAAGCCGGTCGTTTTGTGTGCGGTCGATTGGACCGGGGTGCGCAACGAAGCGTTCCGTGTGTGGCGCGCGGCGCTCGCGGACGCGGCCCACACGACACCCGAGTACGTCTCACTGCACTGCGTTCACCCACACAACGCGCCCTTTGCCGATCTCGAAGCCGAGAGACTCATCGCAGCGGCCAAAGCGCCGAAATCGCTTGATCTGAAATACTTCGACGAGTGCGTGAAGAAGTCCGCGGACGCGCTCAAGTCGGCGCTGCCCAAAGCCGTTCGATTCACGCACATCGGTGTCGGCGCCGCGGAAGTGAAGGACGTGGCGTCCAATCGCCGGGTGCTCGGTGACGACGGCAAAGTGAAGTTCACTCGCACGAGCGCGACCAAGAGCAAAGAGGCACGCGACGCCCCTGCGGGGTTGATCGATCCGAAGTTGCGCACTCTCAGTTTTTGGGATGGTGAGAAGGCACGTGCTGCGCTCCATTTCTATGCGTGCCACCCGATGAGCTATTACGGCGACGGCCGCGTGAGCGCGGACTTCTGCGGACTGGCGCGGCAGAAGTTTCAGGACGAAACGAGCGTGTTCCAGGTGTACTTCAACGGGTGCGGCGGGAACATCACCGCGGGCAAGTACAACGACGGCTCCAAAGAGAACCGCCCGGTTTTACGCGACCGCATTTACACCGCAATGGCCGCGGCGTGGAAGGACACGAAGCGACACGGAGTGAAAGAGTGGGACTGGCGGCTCGAGGCCATCAAGCTGCCGGCCCGAAAAGAACCGTCGTTCGGTGCGGACGAGAGCATAAACGCGCTGAACGACGAGAAAGCCACAGCCGCGAAGCGAAACAACGCGGCCTATCAACTCGCGTGGTTGAAGCGCAAGGACACACCAATCGAAGTGAACTGCCTCGATTTCGGGGGCAAGGTTCTCAATCTCTTCTTGCCCGGTGAGGCGTTCATCGAATACCAACTTGCGGCCGCGAAAATGCGCCCGGACGCGGTCGTGAACGTTGCGTCTTATGGCGACGACGGTCCGGGGTACATTCCGACCGCGAAAGCCTACCTTGAAGGCGGCTACGAACCAACGGTGGCACTCGCCGGGCCGGATTCGGAAGAGATCCTCATGGCTGCAATGCGGAAGCTGCTGAAGGCAGAAGGGAAGGGGAAGTGATGAAAACGCTGCTCGCGCTCGCCGTTGGACTGATTCTTACTGTGCCCGCGTTCGCGGCTGAGGAGCCAACTCCCGCTTACAGGGCCGGGGTTGCGGTGAAGGTCATCACGCCAACGGAACCCGTGTGGATGGCCGGGTACGCTTCCCGCACCAAGCCCGCCGACGGCAAGATTCACGACCTTTACGCAAAGGCGCTCTGCCTTAAAGATGCCGCTGGTCAGCGCCTCGTGCTGGTGACCACGGACCTCATCGGAATCCCGCACAAGTTGGGTGAGCAAGTCGCGGCCGAGGTCGAGAAGCAGCACGGGCTCAAGCGCGAGGAACTGATCCTGAGCGCATCGCACACGCACTCGGGGCCTGTGATTCGCGAGAACCTCGTCGACATGTACCCGCTCACCGCAGCGGACGCTGCGAAAGTCGATGCGTACACGAAGAAGCTCAAAGACGACCTGGTCGCGGTCATCGGTGCGAGCCTGAAAGACTTGCAACCGGTGTCGCTCAAGTACAGTTCGGGTACGGCCGGGTTCGCCGTGAACCGGCGCGAGCAAACAGAGAAGGGTGTTATCAACGGGAGCAACCCGAAGGGACCGGTCGATCACACGGTTCCGGTGCTCGTGGTCGAGGGGAAAGGCTCACAGCCGTTGGCTGTTGTCTTCGGGTACGCCTGCCACAACACCACGCTCGATTTGCAGCAGTGGTCCGGTGACTTCGCCGGCTTCGCACAAATCGCTGTCGAGAAAGCCCTGCCGGGAACCGTGGGGATGTTCTGGACCGGGTGCGGCGCGGACGCGAACCCGCTTCCGCGCCGGAAGATCGAGTTGTGCGAGAAGTACGGGAAAGAACTCGCTGATGCTGCGGTGGGTGCCATCAAAACGGCTAAACCTGTGACCGGCAGGTTCGGGGCGAAGTACGAGAAGATCGCGCTGAAGTTCGAGTCCGTGCCCACGAAAGCCCAACTCGCAGCCGACACGCTCAGCAAGACCCCCGTAATACAGAAGCGCGCACAGCGGTTGCTCAAGCAACTCGAAGCCAACGGGAAGGTTGATGACGCTTACCCGCACTATCCGGTTCAAACCTGGGCACTCGGCGATCAGGTGCTGTGGGTGGCTCTCGGAGGTGAGGTCGTCATTGACTATGCGATTCGACTGAAGAAAGATCTGTCCACGGCTCGCACGCTTTGGGTGATGGGCTACGCGAACGACGTCATGGCGTACATTCCGAGTGCGCGCGTACTCGGCGAGGGCGGGTACGAGGCGGATTCGTCGCAGGTGTATTACGGGATGCCCGGAAAGTGGAGTACCACGATCGAGGACGCGATCGTCGGCAAGGTGAAGGAACTCACGGTGAAAGTGGCCGAGTTAGCGAAGCCGCCCGGTCCACTTTCGCCGGTTGAGGAACGAAAAACGTTCAAGCTCCCGGAAGGAATGAAGATCGAACTAGCCGCGAGTGAGCCGGACATCGTTGACCCCGTCGCGATGTGCTTCGACGAAAAGGGACGGCTTTTTGTGTGCGAAATGCGCGGGTACCCGAACGGCGGCGTGGGGACCGGCAACGAAACTCGCGGGAAGATCAAGTGCCTTGAGGACAAGGACGGCGACGGCATCTTCGAGACCGTGACGACCTTTGCCGAAGGGTTGCGGTTCCCGATGGGGTTACAGCCGTATCGCGGTGGGCTACTTGTTGCGGAGGCACCAGAATTGGTCTACCTCCAGGACACTGACGGTGACGGCAAAGCGGACCGAAGAACAGTCCTATACTCGGGGTTCAACACCGCGAACATTCAGCAGATGCTGAACAGCCTGCAATGGGGGTTGGACAACTGGGTTTACGGTTGCGCGGGCAGCGACGGCGGAACCGTGCGCTCGGTCGAGAGGCCGAATTTGCCGCTCGTCTCGCTCCGCAATCGAGGGTTGCGCTTCAAGCCGCATGAACAGGGGAGCCTCGAACCGACGAGTTCGGGCGGTCAGTACGGCCTCAGCGCGGACGATTACCAGCGGTGGTTTACCGCTACGAACAGCCAGCACCTCCGACAGATTGTTCTGCCGGATCATTACTTGCTGCGAAATCCGTACCTCGCAGTGAACGCGGTCACGCTCGACATCCCCGAGCACGGGGCCGCGGCGAAGGTGTTCCGCATCAGCCCCTTCGAGCCGTGGCGTGTCGAGCGCACCACGCGGCGCGCGGGCAGTGCGGACGCGAAGCGCTTCCCGGGTACCGAACTCGTGCCCGGTGGGTACATTACGTCCGGGTGTAGTCCGCTTATTTACACCGCGGACCTGTTCCCGAAGGAGTACCGCGGGAACAACTTCGTCTGTGACCCCGCGAATAATCTGATTCACCGCGAGATCCTGAAGGAAAGGGGTGCGGTGTTCACGGCGGTGCGGGCGTATGAGGACCGCGAGTTCCTCGCCTCAACTGACAACTGGTTCCGCCCGGTCCATCTCACCACGGGGCCGGACGGAGCGGTCTACGTCCTCGACTTCTATCGCGAGGTGATCGAAACTCCACTGTCGCTTCCCGACGACATCAAGAAGCAACTGAACCTGGAGAGCCGCGGGCGCGGGCGCATCTGGCGCGTCACGCCGAAGGACTTCGTGCCAACGAAGTTACCGGACCTCACCGCGCTGAAGCCCGCGCAACTGGCCGATGAACTAACCAGCGCGAACCCCTGGCGCCGAATCACAGCGCAGCGGCTCATCGTCGAGAAGCAAGAGAAGGACGCGGTCGTTCGGATTCGTGAGTTGCTTGCCACACCCAAGGTCGAAGGAACGCCGGGACGCGCGAACCTGCTTTGGACGCTGCACGGCCTCGGTGTGCTGCGAACAGCCGATGTGCAGTCCGCTTTTGCGGACCCGGAACCCGGTATTCGTGAACAAGCGCTCCGGCTGTCGGAATCGTTCTTCGCAGACGCTCCGGTTCTCTGCGTACTTGCGGTGAAGTTGGCGAGCGACCCTTCGCCGCGTGTGCGGTTCCAACTCGCTCTCTCGGCTGGCGCGCTCCCGACTTCGGACGCGGCGCGAGTGCTCGCGGTGGTCCTGGAGAAAGACGCGAGCGATCCCTGGACCGTCACCGCGGCTCTCAGTTCTGCTAGCAAGTGCGGTTTCGAGGTGCTCGAAGCGCTGAGTAAGAAGGCCGGCACCTCGAACCGGGCAGTTATCACCAAGCTTGCTGCTCTTATTGGTGCAACGGGCGACACAAAGGCGATTACGAAGGCGCTTGCCCTGATCGCCGACGAAACGGCCGTGAGCGACGCTCAGGTTCTCATCTACGAGGGGTTGGGGCAGGGGATGCGAGGCACAAAGAACCCGCTCCCGACGTGGTGGGACAAGCCGCCCGCAGGGGCGGAAATTGTCTGCGACCGGCTCCGGAAACGGTACGAATTGAACGCGACACAAGTCCGGGACTCGAAGCTCGAAACGCGCGACCGCGTGCGGCTCGCGGAGATGCTCGCGTTCGGGTCGTTCAAGGTTGCGGGCCCGGCGCTTGCTGAATGCCTCACCCCGACAACACCGGGAGACCTACAACTCGCGGCTGCGAAAGCGCTCTCGGCGCACACAGACCCGAAAGTGAGTGAGTTGCTGATGGAGGGGTGGGCTGGGTACGGTCCCGCTCTCCGGCGCGAGGTTCTCGACGCACTCATGGCGCACCCGGATCGCATCCTGAAACTGCTCGCCGCGGTCGAAGCGAAGAAGGTCGCACTCGCCGACTTCAGCCTCGCACAAATCCAATCACTCAAGACCCATCCAAACACAGGTGTGCGTGCAAAATCGGAGACGGTCTTTAAGCAGACCGTCGACGCGGACCGCGCGAAAGTCGTGAAGGAATACGCCTCCGCGCTCGATCTCAAGGGAGATGCGATGAGAGGGCAGGGGGTGTTCCGTAAGACGTGCGCCGCGTGCCACCGGCTCGACGGGTTCGGGGCCGACGTGGGGGCGAACTTACTCGCGGCCCTTCCAAACAAGTCCGGTGAAGACCTGCTCGTGGCCGTGTTCGACCCGAACCGCGAGGTCGATCCGCGTTTCGTCTCTTACAACGTGGTGACGGGCGACGAGCGCGTGTTTAATGGCGTCGTCGCGACCGAAACGCCGACGAGTATCACGCTCCGCCGGGCCGATGGGAAGGAAGAGACGATCCTGCGCTCGAACATCGCGTCGTTGCGCTCGACCGGGCTGTCACTCATGCCGGCCGGACTGGAGAAGGAGTTGAAACCGCAGGACGTGGCGGACCTATTCGCGTACTTACGCACCGCGGGTAAGTGAGTTTGTCCTTGGGACTGCGGCGAGATACCCACGGTCCCAAGGGACGCATCCTTTAGAACTCGTACTCGTTCTTGACCTGGTCGTTCGGAATGAGTTGGATGTCGGTCACGTCCCCGAGCATGAGCACGGGGATGTAGCGGTCCTGGCCGGGCACTTGCCGGAACTGAACGACACCCTTTACCCGCACCCAGTCGAAATACTTTCGGTCGACGGCTTGCGGAGAGACGATCCGCACCTTGAGCGGCACCGCGTCCGAACCGCAGCACGTCATCTTCTGGCGGAACAGCGTGAATTCCTTACCGCTACCGCCGACGATCGGGTTGAACCGCCCTTCCATGATCGCCGTTTGGCCGGCGTAAGACTTGCGCTTGTCGGCGTCGAACGCGGCCTCGGTCAGCGTGTTGAACCGCATTTCCTCGCCGCCCTGCGCGATGACCGAATACGTCTCCGTTCCGTCCTTCGCAATCATCTCCCGGATCATGAGGCCTGATTCGGTGCGCAGCGTGCGCGTGACGGCCCCGTCAGAAGCGGACGACTCTTCTTCGACCTTGGTGGTTTTCGCCTTCGCCATTTCCTTGAGCATCACCGGGTCGAGGGACACGTCCTGGCCGAGTGCCTTGCGCTGTGCTTCGCTACTCAGGCCCGAGTTCGGGATACCGAGGCTGAAGAGCGCGATCGGGAAGACCAGGATGAGCATCCGGGCGAACATCCACGACATGTCGTGACTGTGGCCGTGATCGTCCACGAGGTTCGGGTCCGTTTCCCCGCCCGGCAACCCCGGCAGATGGTTGCAGTTCGCCGTGTGAATGTGGTTCTGTTGGCACGTGGGGTCGTCGCTCACGGGAACCAGTGCCCCCGCTTCGCGCCACACCGCGACGGCGCGCAACACGACTAAACCGAACACCGCGATGCCGCCGATCAGCACCGGTAGGTGGAACTGCGGCGCGAGGATGTGCCTTAGCATGTCGTAGCGGTAGAGCTGCACGGCCACGAACGCGAGCCCCCCGCACACCAGAATGGTGAGGAGCTGCTCGGTGAAGTAGTCGCGCGGCGACTGACACCCGGCGTGATTGTGTGCCACGATCGTGTCTCCTTGTTCGCCCTACGGTGATGTCGAACTGGCCAAGGCACTGGGGGGCAACCCGGTCCAGCCGTTAGCTTGGTAAACGAGGTGGAGCCCGATACACAGAACGAGCGTCAGAATAACTACGGACGTTGCGATCGTGACAATGAGCCGGAGCCGGAACACGCGCGTAAACATCAGGATCAGTTTCAGGTCGAGCATCGGCCCCAAAACGAGGAACGCGAGTTTCGCCGACAGGTGCAACTTGGTGAAGCTCGCGGCCACGAACGCATCGGCTTCGCTGCACAAACACATCATAACAGCGAGGAACATCATCGCGGGGATCGCGAGGAACGGCTGGTCGCGCGAGATGACCTCGATTTCGTTTTCGGTGATGTACATCCGCGCGAACGCGGCCAGCACCGAACCGAGGATCAGGAACACCATGATGTCCACGAAGTCATGGAGCGCCGTCGCGGAGATGTTCCCCAATCGCTGCATGAACGGCTGCCGGGGCTGTTCCGCCACTGGCTCGTTCGTTTCTGCCGGCGGTGTCGCGGGCGGTGCGGTCAGTGGGGTCAGAAGGGCGTTGCCGTACTTCTTGTACTGAAGGTGAACGATCAGCCCCGTCGCGCACGCGATGACGAAGGCCATCCCCACCCGGAACCCGACCATCTCCGGCCCGATCTTGTGATCGCGGAACGCGACCCACGTACTGAAGATGACCACCACGTTTATGATCGGTCCGGCCAACATGTACGCGATACAGCACGAGAGCGGCAGCCCCTTGCGGAGCAGCCGGCGCATCACGACCACGATGCCGCACTCGCACATCGGGAAGAGCAGACCGAGGACCGCACCGATCATGACGGCCGGTAGCACGGACTTCGGCAGCAACCGCGTGAGGAACTCTTGCGGTAAGAACTCTTCGAGGATGCCGGCGATGAGCGCGCCGAGGACGACGAACGGCATCGCCTCCCACAAGACGGCGCTGAAGCGAAAGAGGAAGTCGTAAATACTTGGCTGCACCAGATCACCCGACGCGGGAACGGTGGGACACAATTAATACGCCCGAATCCCTAAGTGGGTTCGGGGCTAGGGGCATTGTCCGAACGGGTGATCGGTGCCGCAAGGGTCGTTCGGGCCGTGGAACCCGCGGAACTGCTTCCCGCCGAAGATCGGGGCGAACCGGTTCCACACTGCGACCACGACCATCGACCCGAAGAACATCCCGACCGTCACGACCACGATAACCCCGCTGGGACTGAATTGGACGTCGCGAATCGGCCCGACGGTGACCGTCCATGAACTCAGAGAGTACCCGATGAGCCCCGCGGAGAGGGAGAACGCGATCGTGAACCAGAACATCTGGCGCATGTTCCGTGAGACGTTCGTGGCGGCGGCGGCGGGGACAACCAGGAGCGCGTTGATGAGGAGCGCACCAACCGCCTGGATCGACAAATTCACGACCAGCGAGAGCAGAATGATGAACAGGTAGTTGTTGAAGCTGACGTTCATCCGCCGCGTGCGCGCGAGGCTGGCGTTAAAACTCGCGAACATGAGTTGGTTGTACCGCCACAGGAACACAAGGCACACAAGGACGAGCGCACCACACAGGTAGAGGAGGTGCATTTCGGGAATGAGAGTGAGGTTCCCGAACAGGAACGTTTCGAGGTTTTGGCTGCTGACCCGTTGCACCAACTTCGTTAGCATCGCTCCGAAACCGAGAGCGAGGGCAAAGAAGACGCCGATGACGGTGTCGTGGGCGAGATTGGTGCGGTCGCGCACGTAGATCATTCCGACCCCGACGACCACACCAAAAGCCACCATGATGAGTGGGACCAGCCACGCGGCCGCGTTGGTACCAAGGTTGCTGAGCAGCACTGTTAGAAAACCTAACGCGATGCCCGCGAACGCACAGTGGGCCATCGCGTCGCTGAAGAACGCCATCCGGTTACCGACGACCATCGCACCGACCGTGCCACACAACAGACACATGACGACGATGGTGAGGATACTCTTCACGACGAAGGGGTATTCCACCCCCGCAACGTGAGCGATCCACTGGATCAGATCCGCCATCCACACATCGGGCATGAGTTCCTCGTCTGATTAACCGAGCAGGCGGCGGGCACAGCGCTGCATCAGGTTCATCGCGGCAGTCGCTTCTTCTGTTGTAATGACGAGCGGAGGCGAGATCCGAACAACTTTCTTCGCGAGCGGACCGAGCAGGTGAATGCCGTCGGGGCACTGGCCGTCGCCCCGGTAGCACGCGAGCACGAACTCGTTCGCCCATTCCGCGGCGGTGCGGTCACCACGGTCGCACATTTCGACGCCCCAAACCATTCCGCCGAGTTCACCGCGAACGTGCGCGACGAACGGGAACTCTTTCAGCGCGAGTAGGCCGTTTTCGATGATCGCGGAGCTGGCCTTCATGCCCGCGATCACGTCGCGCCGCTCGAATTCGTCCAATGTAGCTTGTACGGCCGCGCAACAGAGCGGGTTCGCACTCCAAGTGTCGGAGCCTTCGCCGTATCCCAGAGAGCCGAAGATCTCCGCGCGCCCGACTGCGGCCGCTACAGGGATACCGTTCCCGAGTCCCTTCCCTAACACTACGACGTCCGGTTCGAGGCCGTAAGTCTCGTAGGCGAACATCGCCCCCGTCCGGCCGAAGTTCGATTGCACTTCGTCGAGGATCAAGGTGATGTCGTTGGCCCGGCAGAACTGCTGCAAGCCCTGGAGATAAGCCTTTGGCGGGTGATATGAACCGCCGCCGCCGAGGTACGGCTCCGTAATGAGTGTGCCGATTTTCGCCCCGAACTGGTGGAGCAGGGCGTCCAACTCCCTCTGGTAGGGAGCGAAGTTAAACGGCTCGTCGCGCGTGGCAACATCGTGGCATTCGGCCATCGGGAACGAAATGAACCGGACACGCGGATCACGCTCGGTGTCGGTTTCGGAACCCGTTACGGCGTTCGCCAGACCTTTCTTACCGTGAAAGCCGAACCGCGTGGCCAGGATTATCGGTCGCGTGCGGTCGCGTGCGAGGGACGCCCAAAGTGCTTTCTGAATGGCTTCCGATCCCGACGCGGCCCACATCACCTGTTCCATCCGCCCGCCGCCGGGGGCTTTGCGCATCAATTCGAGCAAGCGCTTGGTGGCCCCGACTTCGACGGACGTGATCGCGTTGTAGGCCGTCATGGGTACGGCCGGCGTAAACCCGAGCGGAACCTGCACTGGCTGTACGGAGTTAGTGACTTCTCCGGTGTTCCAGTTCATGTAGCGAAAATATCCGCGCAGCCAGTTTGCGGGGTTGTGACCGAGGTTGGAAACGAGTACGCCGGAGGAGAAGTCGTAGAGTCGGCGCCCTTCGGGGGTCCAGTGGTAGATTCCCGCACTTTGGGCGAGAACGGCCTGGGTGGGAGTGAACGTGCGGAGCGAGTACGGTTCGACGCGAGCGAGTTCCGCGCGGCCGGCGTTCGAGTCCGGCTCGTGCAGGTGCTGGATCGGTGGGGGCATCTGAAATCTCCGGGTACTTTTACTGCACCCGAAGGTACTGTGGTGGAACGTGTTCGACAAGCCACACGCCGTTGGTGGAGCGATAAAAAATGTGCCCATCGGCCCGCATTTTCGCGGTATCAACCACGAGTATAACGGGTTTCCCGTGTCGTTGACCGACTTTGGTGGCGGTGACGGGGTCGGCTGACAGGTGAACGTGGTGCCGGGCCATTTTGCGAAGGCCGTCGCGAAGAACGACGGGCACAGTGGTGTGTGCGGTTCCGTGAAATAGTTCCGCCGGGGGTTCGGCCTCTTCGAGTTGCAAATCAACGTCCGTCGAGTGGCCCTGGTTGGCGCGAATCTTTGTTCCCCTCTCGTCGAACGCGAATCGCTGTTTCTCGCACTTTGCGACAACGACGCTCAGTTCTTCACGCGACGTGCGTGTACCCGCCTTTTCCAGTCCGGAGAGTAGGTCGGTAACGAGCACCCAGCCACCCGATTCGAGTGTGATACCGATCGATTCTGGTTCGTGACGCAGCACTTTTGACAGAAACTTGCTGAGCCGAACGCGCTTCTTTTCGTCCACAGTTACACCCGTCCTTCGTATAGGACGAGCGGTTTTGCGTTGCCGGGTTCGTAAAGAGCGAGGCCACCTGCGGAACCATTCACCTTGACGAGACAACCGGGAGCGCCCCCAGCCGCTCGCGCGAGAATTGCTTCGAGACTCTGGACGATCGCGACGCAGTTCCGGTCGGCTGTGATGTCGTTGTAGGTGAGTGTTCGCATTTGCGCGAGGCGCTTATTCCGCTGTTCGCTCGGCCCATCGAACTCGACGAACGCCGCTTCCTGGAAAAACCGCTCGATGACTTCGATCCCGTAGCCGCGTTGAGACCGTTCTCCCCACGGTTCGAGAAACGTTCCGTTGTAGTGATAGTTCGGGGTGTTCTTGAGTTCGCCCGGCGTGCGATTTTCCACGGTCAATTCGACGCCGCGTTTACGCTGGTGGGCCGACCAAACCGCGTTGTCGAAACGAAACTGAACCTCTTGCTCGACGTATCCCGGAAAGTTATCGGGCGTGACCCAGCTCGTGTGAATGTCGAACGCGGCGTCTCGCGTATCCGGATACCGGTAAACAACTTGAAGCTGAACCGAATCCCAAGTCGGGCCGTCAGCCGGTCCAACTAACCCGCGCTGACCGGTTGCAGATACGCGGTCCAGCGACCAATTCGGGCCGAAAGTGAAGTCGATCAATTTGAGGTAATGGACCGCGACGTAAGTGGCCGGATTACGGCCCGTGATCCACTCGGCGAACTGTCCGCCGCTAATCGACTTGGGTTCGAGCAACGAGCAATACCCGTTGTTGACGTGCTTCAGCACACCGTCTTGGTAAAAGGTGCGGAGCTTCTTGTGGTCGGGGTCGGCAAGTTTGTGGTAAACGACCTTGGCCAGCACTTCATTCTCGGTCGCAAGTCGTGTCAGTTCATCCAGTTCTGAAAGAGAGAGAACCGAAGGTTTCTCAATCAGGACGTGCTTGCGGGCGCGAATCGCGTCTCGGGCGGCCTCGAAGTGTCGATCATCGGGCGTTGCTACGCAGACCGCGTCCACGCCGGAAGCGAGCAGCTGTGAAACTGCATTTGGACCGGAGAAGTTTTGAAACGACGCTCGCTCAGTTTTAGATGCGAGGTAGCGCGCCGCACGCGAACCGGTTCGCGTTGCAACGGCACAAAGCTCCGCGTTAAAAGGCGAACCGCTGAAAGAAAGAAGCGACGCAGGGCAGCGTTCAAAAACAGGGCGATAAGTCTCGTCGAAGATCATGCCAAAGCCGACCATCCCGCAACGGAGGCTCGGCACGCCGGCTTTTAGAGTTCGCATGCGGTCGTTCTAGGAGCTTTGACCACATCGAAGATCGCAGCCAAAACGAAAGCCGGAAAAACATGACATTAGACACATAATATCAATTATCAGACGCCACATAATCAAGCCCCAAGATGGTTGGCAATAAATTAAGTCCGATAATTTATCTTATGTAATGTTCATGGCCCTGCACACTAGCTTGGGTAAAGCCAATGCGCGAAATGACTAAGCTAAGAAGCCCATCTGTCGGAACTTGCTGTAGCGACCAGCGAGAAGTGCTTCATCAGTCTGAGAAACTAGGCCGCGTAACTCACGAGACAGGTGTGTCTTGAGATTTGTCCCCATTCCCCGCGGGTCGCGGTGGGCGCCGCCGAGCGGCTCGGAGACAATCGTGTCGATGATTCCAAATCGTTTAAGATCGGCGGCAGTTAGTTTCAGTGCGTCTGCCGCTCGTGGCTTCGACTCGTCCGTCGCGACTTTCCACAGGATGCCGGCACATCCTTCGGGACTGATGACGGAATAATATGCGTGCTGAAGCATCCCGATTGAGTCGCCGACTCCGATGCCTAGTGCGCCGCCGGAGCCGCCTTCGCCGATCACGACACAGACAATCGGTGTTGCTAGCTTCGTCATTTCCAAAATACTGGTCGCGATGAGCTGGGACTGCCCGCGCTCTTCAGCACCAATGCCCGGGAAAGCTCCAGGAGTGTCGATCAGACACACAATAGGAATCCGGTATTTGGCCGCCAAACGCATTTTTGCGAGCGCCTTACGGTAACCCTCCGGGTGCGCGCAGCCGTAGTAACACTGTTGCCGTTCTGCGAGTGTCTTACCTTTCTGGTGACCGACCAGCATGATTTTCTGGCCGTCTAAGCGAGCGAAACCAGCGCGAATCGCTCGGTCGTCACCGATGGCCCGGTCGCCGTGGAGTTCAACGAACTCCTCGAACACCATATCCACGTAATCGAGGAACTGTGGTCGGTCGCGGTGACGCGACACCAGAATCGTCTCCCAGGCCGTCAGATTCGAGTACTTCTGCTTCTTCAGCGCAACGAGATCTCGGCGAACTTTCTTGATCGTTTCGCCAGTCCCCTCAGCGTCTGGGTTTGTTTCCAGACGCGCAAGTTCGATTTCGAGTTCGTGGATGTCTTGTTCAAACGGCAACGGTTCTGAAACCATTAGTCACCTTGAGTCCGATAATCACTCTGGGAAACGAATCCTTACATTTCCTCGACGTCTTTTTCCACAACCGACTTGTAGATCTGCTTGACCTTGCGCATTTCCATCAGAACTTCGTGGAAGTTCGTTGGGCGGTCGGTTTTCTTCTTCGCGAGCATTTTAAGAACAAAAGCGGAGAACTCGTCGGTCAGGTCCGAGTTGTAAGCCGATGGCGGCGAGGGTTTCTCTGTAAAGTGGCGGCCGAGCAAATCGTTCATTGAGGTTCCGCGGAACGGCGGGCGCCCGGTGGTCAATTCGTAAAGGGTGCAGCCGTAACTGTAGATGTCCGACCGACCGTCCGGCATTTCGTCCTGGATCTGCTCGGGACTCATGAAACTCGGCGTGCCTTGCGGCTTACTCTTGCGGTAAAACCACTTGGCAAAGCCTTTTGGCATCGGCTTCGAGATGGCGAAGTCGATCATCTTCGTGTCGCCGAGCGAGTTCACCAAGATGTTGTCCGGCTTCACGTCGCGGTGAACGTAGCCACTCGCGTTCATGTACGCCAAACCGGTTGCTGCTCCCTTAAAGATCTTCCGCGCGTGCTCTTTGATGAACGCGAAATCCTTTGCTTGAACACGCAGTCGGAGGCTACCGGACGGGAAGAACTCCATGATGAAGTGCGGCGTGTCCTTGGCCTTGTTCACTTTTACGATGCGGATCACGTTTTGGTGGGTCAGCTTGACACCGATTTCCGCTTCGTTGAACAGTGCGCGACGCTGCTCCTGGTTATCTGCAGCCTCGGGCAGCAAAATCTTCATCGCGAAGTGCCGGTTGCTCTGCAACTCCACGACCTCGAACACTTGCGACGTTTGACCGGTTTGGAGCAGGGAGCGCAAGCGGTAGCCGGCGATCGTGGTGTTGATATCCGCCATCCGTACTCCTTACCAGTATTCTTCAAAGTGAACGTTGCCCTTCAGCTTCACCGCTGCAATATCGGCTTTGAAGCCGCGTGCCTCCAGCACCTCAATCACACCAACGGGCTGCGGGTACGAGAGAGTTCCGGTTTCCCGGTCTCGGTGCGGTACGCCGATCATCTTCGGGTTACCACACAAGAACACGTGCATTTTCGCCGGGTCCAGCGCTTCACCGATTCGCTCTTCGAGTTCCCCGCTCGTGATCAGATCCTGGATGTAAACCTTTCGCGTAACCCCAGGTTCCCGCGTCGTTAACGCGAGGTAGGTATAATTCGGGAACTGCGACATCAGCTTCTTGTGCGTGTCGTGGTAGCCGAGATCGCGCCCGTAGCGCACACAGCACGCATTAACGACTTTTCCCGTGTGTCCGCGCGAGAGTAGCTCCCACGTCATGTAGTTGTGTGGCGCCTCGCCGGTGCCAGTTCCGAGGAAAATTACCGTGTCACCGGGCTTCACCGGATCGAGCGTGTAATGGCCCGTAATCCGCTCACCGATCTGAATCCGGTCACCCTCGCTCAGCCCAAACAGTCGCGGCGTTAACGCCGGCACGCGACCATCCGCGTTCTCGCGCACAAGGACAATGTAAAACTCCAGCCAGTCGTTGTCCTCCAGGCGCATGAGGTGTCCAGATTCGTCGAGGATCGAAGAGCTGATCGAATAAGCGCGGCGAACGACTTTCGTTTCTTCTCCGGCCGTGAGCGTTTCGACCTGGCACCCTTCCGTGCGCCGTTCCCAATAACCCAAACCGAGCGTGCAGTATTGTCCCGGGTGATGCGCAGGGCGTGGAAAATCAGGTTTAACTCGAAGGACCATCAGGTCCGAGTTTAGGAGCTTCAGCGAGACGACGGTCGCGTTGTACCGTCGTTGTCGGAGTTCGGTGATTTCCTCGGCCGTCATTTGGGCACTTGCCTGGAGAGGTAAGCAGAGAAACCAAATACAACACCCCCGCGACCGGTTCGCGAGGGTGTATGTACGGACTATGAAGATTATACGGCGCGCAACCCTTTAGAGGTGCCGTGAACGTTAGGAGATCTTCGCTGCGGTTTCCTTGATGAACGCGACGCACTTCTTCATGTCGGGCGAAGGGTTATCGGCATTCGCTTCGTACTCGATTGCCAAGTGCCCTGTGAATTTCACTGCTTTGAGCGCTTTCAGGACCGCAGAGACGTCAAGAACGCCGGCCGGATCGCCGAACGGCACGTCCGTGTCTTTCTTGTTGTCGTGGTCCTTGAGGTGCAGAGCGAAGTTGCGATCGCCCATGACCTTAACCTGTTCGGCCGGATCCAGCTTTTCTCCCAGCGTGGCCATCCGGATGAGGTGCCCGGTATCGAGACAGGTACCGATGAGTTTGTGGTGATCCTTGACCGCTTTCAGAATCTGCTCGGCCGACCACCACCGGTGGCGCTTCCCTCCCCCGACAGGTCCGTGCGGGTGAATCGCAATCGCGATCTTGTACTCTTCGCACAACTTGTCGAGGCTATCGAAACTGTCCATCGACGGGTCCGCGCTCAAATAATGCGCACCGATCGATTTGCCAAAGTCGAATAGCTTCTTGTTCGCGTCGTGGTCCTTGCTGAAGCCGACGACACCGAAGCCCTTCGGCATCACGTCGTATTCCTTGCACAGCGCGAGAATCGCTTTGAGCTTCTCGGGCGGGCTGTCGATCGGGATGTGCTTGGCGTAAAACTCACCCGACTTCAGTCCAAGTTCTTTCGTCCGCTTCAGCATCTGTTCCAGATCGAAGTTGCGAAACGTATACGTTTGCACGCCGACCGCGAACCCGGCGAAGTCATCGGTTGCCGATGCGGTGCGTGTTGCTAGCAGGCCTGTTGCAGTCGCTGCGGTTGCCGCGAGGAACGATCGGCGGTCCATCTTTTGTGACATTGGAGAAGCTCCGGTGTGGAATTCAGGCGGCTGGATTGTGCCATCACCGAAGGTGGAACGCCACGAGAAAAGTGTGTTGAAGTGCCCTTCCCTGCTGGTCGTGGCGGCTTGGTTTACTGGTTATCAGAATGTGGCTTAAATCATTACATAACATTTACTATCGGACGTTGATGGTCCCCGATTAAATGGGTCACCCGAACAGTCGGTGCAACCCATTTAATCGGTTTAAAGCGGTTATTTCTTAACGAACAACGCTTCGATGTCGGCGTCTTCCATCTTGTCTTTGCCGTCGTTCGGGTCGACCACCAAGGCAGTGCCGCTCGGTGTCATCCAGACGACGTGGTTGCCGAGTCGGTACACGTCCTTGATTTGCGGGTGCTTCTCCAGAATGCGGAAGTACGCATCGCTCTGGGCCTTCACCGTCACGGATTTCGTGTCGGCCTTGTACCCGTCGTCGATCCACACCCCGCCGATCTCAAGGCAGTTGCGGCCGTATACCTGTCGGTTCGCGGTCAGACTGACGCGATCCTGGTTACGCAGACCGTTCGCCGCACACGAGAGGTCCACGCCGAGTTGCCCCGTCTGGTACCCGCTCTTCCCTCCCTTGAGGGCACGGTCGGCATCGTCCCACGTCTTTTTCTGGGCCTGATACCGCATCAGTTCTTCGGTCATCTTCGCTCGGGCGGTCGGATCTTTCTCCGCCTTGACCTTGTCGACGGCCTCCTTAACTTGCTGCTCGGTCATAATGCCGCGGTTCCCCGCGAGTCCGCTCTTCCCGTCGCCCTTATCGCCAGCGGCCTGGTTCTTGGCGAAGTCTTCGACTCGTTGCGGTGCCCCGCCCGGTCCCGCCGGAATGCCCGATGCACCACCGAATCCGCCCGCGATTGGCGCTGCGGGGAGCGTCCCAGGACGCGGAAGTGGACCGCCGGGGCGCACTGTCGGCGGAACAACCGGCATCGGGCCATCCGGCACCACGAGGTGACTCGTGTAAGGGGTTGCGATCCCGTAGCGCTTCGCCAGCGCCACGACTTCGTCAATGAGTTCCTTCTTTTCGCCGTTCACGCGGATCTGATCGAGGATGTACCCGACCTTGCGCCGCGCCCACAGCGGCTCGACGAAGTCCTTCCCCGTGTCGCTCTCGGTTTTGGGCGGGAAGTTCAATTCGTACACGAACTCCTGCTTCTCCTTCCCCACCGTGCCGGTCAATTTAATCGCAGAGTGCCCGTTACCGGTGTAACGGCCGATCACGACCAGTTGCGTTCCCTGGAACAGGTCCGGGAGTTTTGGCGGGTAGATCTCGTGAAGCTGAATGCCGCCGGTCGTTGCGAGTTTCACGTCGGTCAGAACCGGGTTGCTGATCTTCCCGTACAGGCTCGCGACTTTGGCTTCGATGTCCTCGGCTTCACGAACGTAAGTCGTGACGGCGCGGGTCGCGTCCGCGAGTTGATCGAGCATCGCGGCGTTCACGTCATCGCCCACACCGAACGTGAAGATGCGGGTGTTTCCGCTGTTCTTCCCCATCACGTTCTTCACGATCTTGTCTGGGTTCGTTTCGTCCACGGTGGGCTGGCCGTCGGTGAAGAACACCATCGTGAACGGCCGCGACGGGTCGTCCGAGCGCATCCCCAGTGCGTCATCGAGTGCCGGCCAGATGGCGGTCCCACCGCTCGTTTTCAGCCCGTCGACCCACTTGTTCGCGGCTTCGAGATAGTCCTTGTTCGCTTCCACGAGTTTGTCGCGGAACGGTACGACGCTTGTGGAGAACTTCAGGATCGCGAACCGGTCTTCCGGCTTCAGTTGCGTCAGGCAGAACTTGAGCGCCTTCTTCGCCTGCTGCATCTTGATGTCCGACATGCTGCTCGACGTATCGAGCACGAGCACGAGGTCGCGCGGCACGCGCTTCTTCTCGGCTTCGACTTGTGGCGACACCAGGAACATGAAGTACCCGTCTTCCCCGGTAATCGGCTTGTAGAGCAGCGGCGTGAGCCCAATGTCCTTGTCGCCGAAGCCGTAGAAGAGCTGGAAATCCTTGTCGAGAATCGCCTGGTTGCGCTCGAACGCGACGTTCACTTCCCGGTCGCCTTTGCGCGTGGTCGTGATCGCGTGCGTCGGGCTGTACACGTTCTGGACCGCGTGCCGGGACTTGATCGTAAGGTTCACCGAGAACGCTTCGAGCGTGCGGTTGGCCTTGCCGTCGGTCTTGAGCGGGTAGATGTACTCGACGACGTTCCCGTCCTTCTGCGCCACGAACTTGTAGCTGATTTTGATCTTCTGATCGCCCCTCGGCGGCACCGGGAAGACGCTCAACCGGAGCAGGCTGTTCCCCAGGTATTCGAGCAGCCCGGGGTCTTGGGTGCGCCGAACGATGTCGGTGTAGACCTTGTGCGCGTGTTTGGCGTCGAGGAGTTCGCCGCCCATCTCCTTGCCGTCCACCCACATGGTGAACTTGTCCACGGTCGCCCCTTTGGGCACCGGGAACAGGTACGTGGCTTCGAGGTTGCGGTCGGTGTGGTTGCGGAACGACTGCTCGACGGTGGTGATCGCCACCTGTTCGTCGATGGCAACCGTGACCTTGTGGTTGACCATCGCCAGCGGCGGGAGCTTCTTGTCTTCGGGGATCAGTATCCCCGACGCGGACGCGGAACTCGCGCCGGCGAGAACCGTAGCGAGTACGGCGAGTGTGGATCGCAGGAACCGCATGGCGCACCTCCAACAAATGAACAGCGCGGCCCGAGTCGACGCGCCTGTCATTATGACGAGGGTTGCGGGTAATGCGCTTGAAACGCGACGGGGCTGTTACGAAGGGGTTACGGGCGGTACCGAGTTTGGCTCTGTACCACTGAGTTTTGCACACCAACCGCACATACCGTCGTTATCCGCCGCTAGCGCTCGTTCGGACCCCGGTATCTCGCCACCACAACGAGTACACGGCCTTTGCTTTCCCACTGTCTCTTCTTGCTCTTCAAACTCATCCTCATCTAAGTGATCATTCCAGCCCATTGCTTGTTTCCTCTTAGTAAATGAGGCTGCGCACCTCCCTATTTTACCCAAATCACCGCCCATGTGGTCCGGAAAATAGGCATCAGGAACCACTCCTGAAACGCAGTGGAAGGTCCGCCGAACTCCGTGTCCGGACACCCAAGGGTCGTAAGAATAACTTGTTATCCACGAATAGCTCTACGGTGCATCCAACCCTCTTGGGGAATGCGATGTTTCTCGTTGCCATCGAGTCAAACCTGTGGCCTGCAATCTGCTCAGCGTTCGCAGCGACCTGTTCGTTGATCGTTTCGCTGGTGGTCCTGAGAATCCAGTCGCAAAATCGCGAAGACGCGGTTCGCCCCAGGTTAGTTCTCGATGGGTGGAGCTACACCACACACGAAGCGGAAGCTACTGGTGTGCTTTCTATCGCATCAATCCGGAATGTTGGAAGTGGGCCAGCTCTTGATATACGTAGCGACTCTATACTGTCGTATGGCACCGCCCGAGAAGGAAAAACGACTCTTTTTGAAACCGGCTCTACCTATCTGCCCATTCTCGAAGCCGACTCCGATTCCGATACAGTAGTAAATTGGCACACTCACTTCAGATGGTCAGAGACTACAAGACCCAACAATAAGCTTCCTATCCCAATCTTTAAAGAAGCGAAATTCGATATTCGTGTGACTTGCCACGACTCACACGGGCGTTTGCACATCTTTAGTACAAGCGTTTTAGTAGTTACTGCGTGTATAGTACATCCTTGTGCAAAACGAGTTGGAGATGGTGTCTACCTGACAGGTCACCAATATTATATCGTTCCGACATGGCGGCTCAAAACAAGAAAATTTGGCAGAATAATAATCAATTTTGCCCATTGGATTATTGGTCGAAAACGAACTAAATCGGAACAACCAAGTTGGTTTATCGTCAGACCTGAATGCCAGGGATCGAAGAATCCAAATTGCGATCGGCGAAATGCAGGGTTTACGTGTGAGAATCAGGGTTCCACGTAGGCGCAACTAGGTAGGTATTACTAATACCTACCTGACAACACCAACCCCGCCTGCCGCTCACCGTCCGTCTTTGGCCGGAGGGGATGCACCGTTTTCTCGGTTGGACAGCCTCCGCTCAAGCGCCCTGACCCTCTCCCGAAGTTCATCCACTTCCTTCTGCAACCTCCTGACTTGGTCATCCTTCGATTCAACGGGTTTCTGTGCGCGGGGTGTCGTCGGATCGGGCCGAGCCTCGATTTGTTGCTGGCTACTACTCGATGTTGCTCCGGTGCGGGCCGTTGGTACCGCCCGATCGCCGGACCGAATCTCGGTTTGTGGGGCCAACTGCCGGAGGATGACCCGCTCGAGATCAACGTCCCGACCCGTGGGTTTGCCTCCACCCGCCTCGTGAAGTATCCGGACCTCGACCAAGTACCCACCACCCTCTTCCGCCGCACGGATCGCGACAACGGCCGTCCGATTGCCAAACGGCTGCCGCGTCTCGATCCGGCCCTCGTAGGCGTTGGCGGAAGTGATCTGCCCGAAATGCTCAACCAGCACGTACAAGGTTCTTTCAAACAGCGCTCTGTAGCGGGCTGCGGACGGCTCGAGGCCGCGGTCGACGTGGACACAATTTTCGGGCGGATTAGCCGCCGGGCGTTCGACCGGTTTCACAAGGGCTGTGGCTCCGGTGGCTTCGGTACGAGCCGGTTGCGCGGCGACCGTGGGGCGCGTCAGCAGCACCGCACCCGAAGCCACCGCGCCGAGCCCCACGAGCACCGCGATTGCTGCACTCCGAATTTTCTTGAGGAACATCGTTCGGATTACTCCTTCCGTGAGAGTTGCGACCCCAACCGGGGTCGGTGCCGCTCGATTCGCGTCCTCGATCGTGGTCCGAATGACTGGGGCCGGAACGAGCGCCGACACGACCCGTTCGGAGATCAATGCTGCCAGCGCGGGGGCGCCGACCCCGCGCCGGGCCAGTCGCTTGCCCAGCAGCGCGCGTGCTCGCGCCAGCCAGCCCGCGACCGTTCCTTCCGGAACCCCGAGCCGGCGCGCTGCGGCCGTCCGGGTCATCTGTTCAAGATCGCACAGGACGATCACGGAGCGGTATCTGTCGGGCAGTAGGCTCAGCTCCTCGTCGAGTATCGGGAGCACGTCGCGCCAGGCGCCGCTTTCGACTATGGCCGGATCAGCAACGCCCTCGACCGAGCGCTCGCGCCGGCGGGCCGCAACTGCGGCTTTTTGTGCCGCTCGGACCGCCACGCCGTGCAACCAGTTCCCGACGCGCTCGGCCGGCCGGACCGACGCAGACTTGCGAACTAGCACTAGAAACGTGGCCTGGAAAGCGTCCTCGGCGTCTTGACGGTTCGGGAGCATCCGGCGGCACACGCCCCAGACCATTGGACCGTGGCGGCGGACCAACTCGGCGAACGCGGCACCGTCCCGGCGGTCGGAGTACGCATCCAGGAGTTGCCCGTCCGTTTGCATCGCCTCAGCGGTTACGCGCCGGATCACGTGTAAATTTTGGTTCATTGGCCTCCTGCCTTGGTGCCTCACCCAACTATCCCCCCGTCACGGCCGAATTGATACGCGATTTCTCGTTCCGTTTAGGTGCGGGTAGTGGATCGGAGTTGCACCAGAAATGAGCGAAGCCCCAATTGGGGCTTCTTTGGTGCATCTGATTGAGCCTGAACTGGCAGTTGAACTCATCCCACCGAGCGGATGACGATGATTGCCGGGACCGCATTCGGCTTGCGGTTGCCACGCTTCGAGAGGTAGTGCTTCAGTTCTGTGGACTGTGTCGGGTTCGTGCGGCCGATGGTCGCGTGCGTGGTCTGCCACGTGAGAAGGACCGCGTGCTTTTCGCCCGGCTTCACGTTTGCAGATGGAGTCGTGACCGACTTCACCACGCTGTCGATCGTCCCAGCGCTCACGTGCTTGGGGTCGGACTTGTCGTGCATCTTGTCCCCCCCCTGCCCCGCGCGCTTGAACAGCCCCATGTCCGCACCCAGAATCGCCTTCAGTTCGAGTTCGTCAGAGCGCACGACCGGCCCGGCGTGGAGGGAGTCACACACCTTCGGGGAGAACTTCGCGTCCTCGCTCGAAAGCTTCGCGAACAACGCGGTCAGTTCTGCGGCGGTCAGGCTCTCGGTGTAAATCACGACCGCGTGGGCCTGCTTCTTCTTCAGCTTTTCGAGCGTCGCGGAGTCGGCGGATACCGTTAAGCCGCTCGCTTTCGCGGCGTTTTGGAATACCTCGGCTCCGCGAGCCGTGTCGCGCACGAACAGATCGAACTTGAACACCGGATCGGGATCGCGTCGCAGTTCGTTGAGCAATTCCTGCGTGACGTCCTCGCGGCCGAGGTCCGTTGCCGAACGCAGGAACGGCACTCGCACTTCCACGCGCTCAAACGGCGGGAGCTTCGGAACGAGAGGGAAGCCAATCAGATCGGGCGTCGTTGAACGCGGCTCCGGTGCAATCGCGACCTCGGTCGGTGCGGGTGCGTGCGGAGCGGGAGCGGATGGAACCGACGGATCGTTTTGTACGATCGTGCCCGGATTCGGGCGATCGGGTCGCGGGTCGATTGGCGACGGAATGGTTGAAGGGGTACCGGTGTGCGGCGGAAGCTCGGCTCCCGGGCCGTTATCCTTCGCGACCGAGGGCGAACCACCCTGGTTACTGAAGTACATGAACGAAGCCACCGCCATACACAGGAACACACTCGCAGCAAGCGCGAGCGGCACCCACGCGAGCACGCCTCCTGATCGAGAACGAACGGGCACGGGTTGAATGATCGACTTCGGCTTCACGCGCGGCGCCGGTGCGAGCGCGGCCACGCAGGTCATGACCTTGGCTTTGAGGTCCGCGGGGGGGGCGACACGCGGCAACGCACGCACGCGGTCGCGGTTGGCCTGGAGCTTCGCGTAAAGGGTGCGTGCTTCGGCGGAAGTCGACAGGAGATGGTTCAGCCCCCGAGTTTCTGTCGGGGACAGTTCTCCGTCGACCGCGGCGGTAATCAGTTCGAGTTGAGCAGGAGTCATGTTCGTTCGCTTCAATCGCTTCGGCGAGTCGAGCGCGACTGAGTAGGGGGTTCTTTCTCTTCGCTCCCTGCGTTTCTGTCGGTATCGCTCGGGCGCGGGGTGTTCACATCCTCCACGCGAAACTCCCCTCGGTCGTCGTTTGCCGCACGCTCAAGCGCGGCCCGTTCGTTCGGGGGAACGAGCAAGTCCCTCAGCTCCAGTCGCGCCCGGTGCAGGCGGCTGCGGATCGTTCCGATCGGCACGCCCAGCACCTCGGCGATCTCCTCGTACTTCATGCCTTCGAGGTCTTTGAGTACGAGCACATCGCGGTGTTCGGGGGAGAGCCGGGCGATCGCGTCGCTTAGCTGCCGTTCGTCTTCGGTTCGTTCGATCGCGGCGGACGGTTTTACGTACTCCGACGGGTCATTCGGGTCGAGTCCGGTTTCCCGCGTGTGGCTCTCCAGGCTTACAGACGGCTTCTTCTTCCGTTTCAAACTGATTGCGGTGTTAAACGCAATTCTGTACAACCACGTGAAAAATTCGGCGTCGCCTTTGAAGGTGTGAAGCGCCTGGTAGGCGCTCAGGAACGTGTCCTGAACGACATCGGCGGCGTCCTCGGGGCTGAGTACCAGGCGCAAGGCGGAGTTATAAAGTCTTGCCTGGTATTGGGATACCAACTCGCCGAAGGCGTCCCACTGGCCAGCCAAACAGTCCGCAATGAGCCGGCGATCGTCGTCACTCACGACCTTCTACCGGTTCGACGTTCCGCCCAGAGCCGAAGTTCCCGGAAGCGGCCGAAAACTGGTCCAGTGCGTTACAGAAACTATATCACGCCAACAGATAAATGAGACCAGAATGAGAATCCAATCGGATTTGCGGCATGTACGAACGTTCCGAACTGTACCGCCAACCGAGTTACCTGCTTTGCCGACTTCGCCTATCCACTCCCGTTCACTAGCCATATAGTAACCATCTGTACCCCTCTCGCTCGCCCCAAAAAGCCCAGATCGCGTTCGACACTCAGGAGGAGTCTCCGGGCATGATGGACACCAAGAGCATCGTCGTCCGCGGGGCACGCGAACACAACCTGCGCGGGGTGAACCTCGAACTCCCGCGCAACAAGCTCATCGTCTTCACCGGCGTGAGCGGGAGCGGGAAGTCGTCGCTCGCGTTCGACACGATCTACGCCGAGGGCCAGCGCCGGTACGTCGAGTCGCTCTCCAGTTACGCCCGCCAGTTCCTCGGGCAGCTCCCGAAGCCGGACGTGGACTACATCGGCGGGCTGTCCCCGTCGGTCAGCATCCAACAGAAGACCGCCGGGCGCAACCCGCGCAGCACGGTCGGCACGATCACCGAAGTGAGCGACTTCCTCCGGGTACTTTATGCCCGACTGGGACAAGGTCACTGCCCGAAATGCGAACGGCCGATTACGGCCCAGACGCGCGAGCAGATCATCGGGCGCATTCTCGCGCTCCCGGACGGCACGCGGTTCCAACTCCTTGCTCCCGTTGTGCGCGGACAAAAGGGGGAGTTCAAGGACTTCTTCGCGGACATGGTGAAGCGCGGGTACGTCCGCGCCCGCGTCGACGGTCAACTCGTGAAATTGACCGATGACCTGAAGCTCGACAAGCGCATCAAGCACACGATCGAAATCGTCGTTGATCGGCTCCAGAAGCGCGCGGCGCGGACCGCCGAAGACGGGAGCTTCCGCGTTCGCGTCGCAGAAGCCGTTGAGCAGGCGCTGAATCTCGCCGAAGGCAACCTCATCATCTCCGTTGAACAGGAGAAAGCGGAACTGGAGCCGAAGGAGGCCGATTCCGAAATCCCGCGCTCCGAACTCCGCGCTCCGAACGCCGCGGACATTCTCCTGTCGGCCCACTACGCCTGTACGCACTGCAACATCAGCTACGAACCGCCGACCCCGCAGTTGTTCAGCTTCAACAGCCCGCACGGGATGTGCCCGGCATGTGACGGTTTGGGCACGCTCTACACCTTCGACCCCGATCTCCTGATCCCCGACCCGGCGCTCAGTTTCCACGAAGGCGCGATTCCGATCGTGGGGCCGCTCAAAGGAATGGGCCGGTGGCGGAAGCACATCTTCGAGGGAGTAGCGAAGTCGCTTGGGATCGACCTGAAAACGCCGTGGAGCAAACTCTCGGTTGCGCACCAAGACCTCATCCTTCAGGGGGGTGGAGATGCGCACATCGTCTGGGAATGGAAGCAACGCGGAGGGAAAGTCTGGAAGCACGGCGGGAAGTGGGAGGGGATCGTCCCGCAACTGATCGCGCAGTTCAAAAAGACCGCGGCCGGTCCGCGGCGCATGCAGCTCGAAAAGTACATGCGCCGGGTCCACTGCCCCGCGTGCGATGGACAGCGGCTCAATCCCCAAGCACGGGCTGTTCGCGTCGGCGGGCGCACGCTCGTGGAGGTCGGGCACACGCCCATCGGCGACCTGATGCCGTGGTTCAACGACTACGAGCAGACCATCACGCCCACCTCGAAGATCGTCGCGGGCGAACTGCTGAAGGAAATCCGCGCGCGGCTCGGGTTCTTGCTGAACGTCGGGTTGCACTACCTCACGCTCGACCGACAGGCACCGTCTCTCTCGGGCGGCGAAGCCCAGCGTATCCGACTCGCCTCGCAGATTGGCAGCGGGCTGGTAGGCGTGCTGTACGTGCTCGACGAACCGAGCATTGGGCTGCACCCGCGCGACAACGCACGACTACTCGCGAGCCTCGAACGTCTCCGAGATATGGGTAACACGGTCCTCGTGGTCGAACACGACGAGGACACGATGCGCGCGGCCGATTACCTCGTGGACTTCGGCCCCGGCCCCGGCGTTCGGGGGGCGAGGTGGTCGCGGCCGGAACGCCCGCAGAAGTGTTCGCGGAACCGCGAAGTCTCACCGGGCAATACCTTACGGGCGCGAAGAAGATCGAGGTTCCACCCAAGCGCCGACAACCCAACGGCAAAACGCTGCGTATCGTTGGGGCGAAGCACAACAACCTGAAGAACGTTACGGCCGAGATCCCGCTCGGTGTGTTCGTGTGCGTGACCGGCGTGAGTGGCTCGGGCAAGTCGTCGCTGATTAATGACGTGCTCCGCTACGGGATGCGGAACCTGGAGCGCGGAACCGAAAGCGAGGAAGAAACCGAAGAAGTCGATGAAGTTAGCACTTCGAGTTCCGAGCTTCGCGCTCAGATCGAGGGCACGGAGCACATCGATAAGGTCATCGACATCGACCAGACGCCGATCGGCCGCACCCCGCGCTCGAACCCGGCGACGTACATCAAGCTCTGGGACGAGATCCGCTCGCTGTACGCGGAAATGCCGGACGCGAAGGTGCGCGGGTACCAACCCGGCCGCTTCAGTTTCAACAAGCCCGGTGGCCGGTGCGAGGCGTGTGAGGGGAACGGTGCGAACAAGCTCGAAATGGATTTTCTCGCGGACGTGTGGGTGCAGTGCCCGGTCTGCGAGGGCCGGCGCTTCAACCGAGAAACGCTCCAGGTGAAGTACCGCGGTAAGACGATCCAGGACGTGCTGGAAATGGAGGTGGCGGAGGCGCTCGGGCACTTCGAGCACGTCCCGAAGATCCGGCTGATGGTCCAGACGCTTCACGACGTCGGTCTCGACTACATCAAGTTGGGCCAGCCGTCACCCACACTCTCGGGCGGCGAAGCCCAGCGCATCAAGCTCGCGAAGGAACTCGTCCGGCGCAGTACCGGAAAGACGCTTTACATCCTCGACGAACCGACAACCGGGCTCCACTTCGAGGACGTGCGCAAGCTACTCGAAGTGCTCCACGGGTTCGCCGAACAGGGGAACACCGTGCTCGTGATCGAGCACGACCTCGACGTAGTGAAGACCGCGGACTGGGTGATCGATCTCGGCCCCGAAGGAGGTTCCGGGGGCGGCCAGATCGTCGTTGCGGGCACGCCGGAAACAGTCGCGAAGTCCGCGCAGTCGTACACGGGCCAGGCACTCGCACCGCTGCTCGGTTCCACCAAGAAAGCCACGAACGGCAAGAAAAAGAGTGCTAAAGCCGCGCCGAGCACGGGCCAGGAATACATCACGCACTTGTGCGTGGAAGGCGCCTGCCAGCACAATCTCAAGAACGTGTCGGCCCGGTTGCCGCGCGAGAAAATGAGCGTGTTCTGCGGGCCATCGGGGTCGGGCAAGTCGTCGCTCGCGCTCGACACGATCTACGCCGAGGGCCAGCGCCGGTACGTCGAATCGCTCTCCAGTTACGCGCGGCAGTTCTTGGGGCAGGTTCAGAAGCCGCGTGTGGAGCACGTTACAGGGCTGTCCCCGGCCATCAGTATCGAACAGAAGACGACGAGCAAGAGCCCGCGCAGCACGGTCGGCACCGTCACCGAGATTTACGACTACCTGCGGATTCTGTTCGCCCGACTCGGCCAGCGCCACTGCCCGAACTGCTCGCGGCCCGTGGGTACGCAGACCGCGGACGAGATCGTCGATAAGGTGCTGTCGCTCCCGGAAGGGACGAAGCTCTACATCATGGCCCCACTGGAGCGCAAGGGGCAGGAGAAGTACGACACGCTCTTCGACGAGATCCGGCGCGCCGGGTTCACGCGCATGCGCGTGAACGGCAAAAGCTACACCATCGACGAACCACCGCAAATCGACCACCGCCGCAAGCACAACGTCGAGGTCGTGGTCGATCGCAACGTGGTGAAGCCCGGCACCCGGACCCGCATCGCGGAAGCAGTCGAACAGTCGCTCGATCTCGGGCGCGGGGTCATGCACATCGCTTACGTCGAAGCCGACGTCGATGAAACCAAGTGGAAGGTCGAGAAATTCTCGCAGCACCTCGCGTGCGAGCACTGCAACCTGAGCTTCGAGCCGCTCAACCCGCACCACTACTCGTTCAACAGCCCGCTCGGTTGGTGCCCCACGTGCGAGGGGTTGGGGTTCCAGCGCGGCGCGAACGCCAACCTGCTCGTCGGCGACACGAAGCTCTCGCTCCGCGCCGGCGCGGTGACCGCGTGGCCGTCGCTGGAGAAAGGCTCGCCGTGGCTGCCGTTCGCCGAAGCGCTCGCGAAGCACGTCGGCTTCTCGCTCGACACGCCGTTCGGCAAACTCGACCCGGCCCACCAGCGCGCGGTGCTTCACGGAACGGGCGACGCCTGGGTCGAGCTGAGCGCGGAACCCGGAACGCGGAGTGCGGAACTGAAAACCAAAGGCAAGAAATCGGCTCCCGCGGCGCAACGATCTCACGCTCCGCGTTTCCAGTACAAGGGACTGTTCCCAGCAGTAGACGAAGCCTCGCGCGTGTCGTGGGTGTACCGCCAGCGCCTCGACCACCTCGTAGACGAAGTGCCCTGCTCCGCCTGTCGCGGCGCGCGGATTCGTTCCGACGCGGCCGCCACGCGGTTCGTGGGGCTTACGCTCGGCGAACTCTGTGCAAAATCGCTCGGCGATACGCTCGGCATGTTCGATGCGCTCAAGCTGTCAAAAACAGAACGACAGGTCGCGGGCGAAGTGCTGCGTGAGATCGCGTCGCGCTTGAAGTTCCTCGTGGATGTCGGCCTGGATTACCTCACGCTCGCGCGACAGGGTCCGACCCTCTCGGGTGGTGAGGCGCAACGTATTCGGCTCGCGTCGCAAATCGGCAGCGGGCTGACAGGCGTGCTGTACGTGCTCGACGAGCCGACGATCGGGCTCCACCCGCGCGACAACGAGCGCCTGCTTCAAGCACTGCACCGCCTCCGCGACCTCGGTAACACGCTGGTGGTCGTCGAGCACGACCGCGAGGTGATTGCGGCCGCCGACCACTTGCTCGACTTCGGCCCCGGCGCGGGCGACCGCGGGGGCGAAGTCACCGCGAGCGGCACGCCCAAGCAGATCGCCAAGAGCGCGGAGTCGCTCACCGGGAAGTACCTGAGCGGCAAACTCGCGATCCCGGTCCCGACGAACCGGCGCACGGCGGAGGGGAGTAGGAACCTAACCCCCCAACCCCCTTCGCCTCTCCTCTCGCCGGTCCTGTCAGCAGAGCTTCCCGCGGACCGGCGCCAAAGGAAGGGGGAGAAAACCAAAAAAGCAGCGCAGGTTCCGGCGCCGGTTTTAAGCCCCTCTCCCATTGGGGGAGGGGTTGGGGAGGGGTTGCCTTCCGTTGCCGCACGGTCGCCCTATGGTCACGCGCTCAGCATCCTCGGCGCGCGACAACACAACCTCAAGAACGTCGACGTTCACATTCCCCTCGGTGCATTCGTCGCAGTGACGGGGGTGAGCGGGTCTGGGAAGTCGTCTCTTGTAAACGAGGTGCTCTACAACACGCTCGCACGGAAGCTGCACCGGGCGCGTACCGCGGGCGCGGCCCACGACGATATTCAGGGGCTGGAATTCGTTGACAAGATCATCAACGTCGACCAAGACCCGATCGGCAACTCGCCGTCCTCGAACCCCGCGACCTACACCGGGGTGTTCGAGCTGATCCGCGAACTGTTCGCGCGGCTGCCCGAATCGAAGGTGCGCGGGTACCACCCGCGGCGCTTCAGTTTCAACCAAAAGGGCGGGCGGTGTGAGGCGTGCGAGGGGATGGGCCAGAAGGTGATCGAGATGCACTTCCTCCCCGACGTGTGGGTGGAGTGTGACACCTGCAACGGCACGCGGTACAACCCCGAAACGCTCGCGGTGCGGTACCACGGCAAGTCCATTGCCGACGTGCTGAACATGCGGATCAGCGAGGCGCTCGAACTCTTCAACAATATCCCGAAAATCCGGCACGTGCTCCAAACGCTCGAAGACGTGGGCCTCGGGTACATGGCGCTCGGGCAGCCCGCGCCCACGATGTCCGGCGGCGAAGCGCAGCGCGTGAAGCTCGCCGCGGAACTCGCGCGCCCCAGCACCGGGAAGACGCTCTACCTGCTCGACGAACCGACGACCGGGCTCCACTTCGACGACATCCGCAAGCTGCTCGAAGTGCTCCAACGGCTGGTCGATCTGGGCAACACGGTCATCACGGTCGAGCACAACCTCGACGTCATCAAGACCGCGGACTGGATCATCGACATGGGACCGGAGGCCGGTAGTGGAGGTGGCCAGGTGGTCGCGCAAGGCGTGCCGGAAGAGGTAGTCAAGCAGTTCGATGCAGGTGCCCCGACCCACACCGGGCGCATCCTGAAGGGCGTCATTGAAGCCGGCCCGTTCGCCGAGCGCCAGAAGTTCGACCCGAAGGCCGCGCTCGCCAAGCGCGAGGGCGACCTCGACATCTCCGACGTTGGCAAGGACCAAAAACTCCCCTGGGAAGCCGACGGCCCGGGTTGGCACACACGGGACCGCGTGACGACCACCGGAAAACCTGTAAAGTGGGACGGCGAAGCACTGTCGTGGGTGATCGACCTCATTCACGAACTCGGCACGTTCCCCGATACGAAGTGGAACCACCGCAGCGTCGTGGAGATCCCGACCCCGCGCAAGGCCGACGGCTGGTTCCTCCACGCGATGACCGGGCACGAAGCGTACATGAAGCTCGTGTTCCCGCTCCCGGGTCGGCCGTTCAAGCAGGATCAACTCGCGGCGAAGCTCGCGATCCCGCCGCTCTCCGACACACCGGGGCTGGAGGGCTATTCGCGCGATGCCAACCGCGTCGAGGTCCACAACGCATCGGGCTGGCAAACGATCACGATCACCGTCCACAAGAAGTCCGAAATCGATACGCCCGCGTTCCGCGAGTTCCTCACGCGGGCCGTTGAAATTATCCAGGGCCTCAACGACACGAGCGCGGGCGGGATCGAGGGCAACATGCCCTGGAAGAAGGACGGCGAGAAGTGGCACCTCGGCGATACGGGGTTCCCGCCGGGTCGAGGCGCGAAGTGGGACCGCGCGATCCTCCCGCGGCTCGTGAAACTGCTCCGGGACATCGACCCGACGCTGACGCTCAAGTGGGACGTGCGCGACGCGGTGACCGTGTACCCGAAGGGGATGTCCCGGTTCTGGGTCCGCCTCAAGACCAAAGAAAGCGACGCACTCGAAGTGTGGTTCACGGGCCGGCGCGGGTCGGCGAAGCTCTCACAGTACGAGAACTTCGGCCGCAACGTGACCGTCGAGGGCGACCGCGCGGACGGGAGCGAGGTACTGAAGCTGTGGCTCGTGACCGGCAACCACCTCGACACCGGAGCGCTGAAACCGCTCCTCACGGAGCACTTGAAAGCGTTCCGCAAGGCGTTCGGGAACGGGGCTTCGAGCGAGAAAGAAGCAGGGTAAGAAATCCACACCCGGGGTTGAAACCCCGGGCTATTCCCGGTGACCCCTTGCGGGGTCCAAAAACCGCACACGGTGTTTGCGTCCCTAACGAGGCCAAATGCCTTTGTGACCCCAAATGGGGTCACCGGGAATAGCCCGGGGTTTCAACCCCGGGCCGAAAAGGGCTGTGCGAGGCGAACGGCCGGCGTGAGCCGGCTGGTAACCGCAGTGTCGTCAAACGGTTGGTACGTGGGCAATCACCTTTGGAGGGCGCGACATGCAAGTGGCGTATGGCGTACTGTTTCTCCTGACGGCAACGGCCGGGGCCGACGACAAGAAGGACGAGGCAAAGAAACTGGAGGGCACGTGGGAGTTCGTCGCCCTCGTCGCGGGCGGGATGGATATCACCAAAGTCAGTGCCCCCAAAAAGCTCACCATCAAGGACGGCAAGATGACGGGATTCGGTCCCGAAATGCGGTTGGACACGGACGCGACCAAGACCCCCAAGTGGCTGGGGATGACATTCGCCCGAGACGGGAAGGACTTCACCGTGAACGCCATCTATGAACTGAAGGGTGACGAGCTGAAGATCTGCATCCCGATGGCCCCGACAAAGGACTCGGGTAAGGTGTTCGAGAACAAGCGCCCCGAAGGGTTCGACACCAAAGATAAAGCCGAAATGCTCATCCACCTGAAGCGAGGAAAGTAGCCACCGCCGCCCTTCGGACGAGCTGATTCGGTTTCGGTACCTCTTCTAACGAGCTGCGACCACAATGGAGCGGGAGACTCCCTCACTCCCCTGCGGTCGCGGACCGAAAATCCACCCACTGCCGAGTAGCGGGCAAATCAACCACTGCTTTCCGAGATGCGAGGCAGGATGGAATCGAAGGTGGCTATGCCATCTTGCTCGGGAACATCCCTACTCTCGACCGCCCGTGCCTCGGCACCGTCTCCCTCCAGTAGCTCGATCCGAACGCTGCCCGCCACTGGCGGGTAGACGACGATGTGTCGCTCGCCGTCCCCGGCCTTGTCGAATACATGCACGGTACCGTGGGAGAACAGCGGGGCCAGTCGGTCGTCGTACCCACTGCGGCGGATGTGCCCTACCAGCCCCAGCATGAAGACACAAGGTTCGGGGCAAGACGTAATGGATCTGGTGATATCGTTCCAATCGTGAGGGGTCCGGATAGCCATGTGTTCCCCGGGTTCATCTCCCACCTGCGGGTGGGTCGGGGACATCATGGAGGTTGCGTTCGGTCAACGCAAGATGGCGATGCCGGCCCATCACCACGGCTTAACCGGTCGATCCTGTTAATCCTGTCAAAAACTCTCCGTGCGGCCGGTCAAGGGAGAGGCCGCACGCCCGGAACAAACGTAACCGTCACGGTCCCGTCTTGAGTTCCAGCTTGTTCAGGAACAGCATGCGGCGGTCGCCGCGCTCGAAATAGTCTTCGAGGAGCACGTCGAGGCTCGGCTCGATCACCTTCGCTTTGGGCCACGCGGACGGCACCGAGGCGTTGATCTGCACCTTCACCGGCTTCGCCCAGTCGATCATGTCCGCACTGAGCCACACGGTGATGTGTTTCACCTTCTCGCACTTCAGATCGATCAGGTTCCCGCGCACGTCCCCCTGCATGAGCGCCGGGACCACCGCGCCGCCGTTCTTCCCCACGACGACCTTGTCCGCCTGGAGCCAATAGAACCGGTTGTCGTGGTCGCGCAACATCGCCCACGACTGGCGGTTGGCGCCGAGCGCCAGTGTCGCGGTGCCGTTCACGCGGGCCTTGCGGCTCATCCAGTCGAATATCGTTGTCGCTTCCGAAGCGTACCACTCGATTCCGCGCCCCTTGTAGATCGTCATCACGGCCGGGAACCCGTGGCGCGTCCAGCGCTCGAAGATGCTCCGGAGGTTGGGGAGCGACTGGCCGGCGAGTTCGCCCGTCACAACATAGAACGGCAACTTCTGCGCGTTGCGCCAGGTCTCGATGAAGAAGCTCCCCCACTTGGGGATGGGGGCCATCGGGATCACCCCGGCGAACAGGTCCGGGTGCGACGCGCCGACGTCCATCGCCATGTTCGCGCCCTCGCCCACGCCGCAGAGGAACACGCGGTCGTTGTCCACGGTGAAGTGCCGCACCGCGTCGCGGAGCACGGCCGTCACGTACACGTGATCGTCCGGGTTCCACTGCCAGCCCTTCCCGAACTGGTTGGTCCACTCGGGCGCGACGACGATGTACCCGTTCCGCTCGGACTCGGTCATGAGCGGCCCGAGCACGTCTTCCGGGTTCACCCCCGCGTGCGTGAGAACGATGAGAACCGGGTACGCGCGCCCGTGGTGGTACTCGGGCGGGAGCTTGACGATGTAGTCGATGCCCGCCGCGTGTCCGGGTGCGGGCATCGACTTCCGCTGGTACACGCCCCCGGGCACGCTCTTCCCGATGGAGAGCGGTTTCCCGGTACGGTTTTCGAGGTCCTCCGGTTCCGCGGGCGGGAGCAGCGAGATGATCTGAGCGAGTTGCGGGATGTCGAGGTTCGCGTTCTTCCGGTAACGGGTCAGGGTGTCGTTCCGGCTCGCTTGCGATTCGCCCCGCTGAAACGCGAGGACCAACTGGCGCGCGGTCCAGATCTTGAGCGCCGATTCCACGTTCGGCGTCGCACCGTTCCGGCCCATCGCCCACCCACTAATCGCGGTGGCGACCAGTTCGTCGGGCTTCTTGGTCGGCTCCTTGCCGGCCGCGCGCTCCCGCTCGGCCTGAGTCGCGAGCGTTACAAACGTTTCGATGCGGATCGCGGAATCCGGGTGCAGTTCCTCGATCACCTGCGCGCCGGCCGTCGCGAGTTCGAGCGCCTGCGAGGTGACGGCTTTCTCCGGCTTCCAGGCCCCCTGCGCCAGCCCCCCACCAACTGCGACGAGTGCGTTGAGCGGGCGCTTCCCGCCCACGTCGTCGACGAGACCGTTCAGCACCCGGCGCGCGGTGTCGTGGCGCTCCTGACCGGTCTTCAGTTCGGCGCCCACTTTCGCGGCCCGGGCCACTTCTTTCGAGTCGGCGGTCTTCTCGGGGAAGACCGCGAGCACCTCGGCCGCGTACTTGTAGCGCCCGGCCGCGAGCGCTTTTTCGGCCTCGCGCGCCACGAGGTCGGCCGTGACGGTGTCGATGTCCTTCGTGATCTTGTCGTGTACCTCTTGCGCGTCCTTGGGTAGCGCCCCCATGAAGTCGCGTTTGAGCCGGTCCATCTCGTCCTTCGCGAACTGGAGCCACCCGGCGTCGAGCATGAACCGGGCGAGCGCGATCCGCTTCAATGGGTCGCACTTGCCGTCGGGTTCGGCCAAATCGGGGTGCATGAGCAGGAGCTTGCGGACCAGTTTCGGATCCCACTCGTTCGTGCGAAACGAGAGGCGCCAGAGGTGCGTCGCCGAGACCATGTAAATGAAGTACGGGTCCATGTACGTGATCTGCTGGTCGATCTTCGCGTTCGCGGCGATGAACGATTTCGCCTCGATCGTTCGGATCCACTTCGAGTCGAACTCGCTGACCTTCACGGTCTCGCCGATGTCGGTGAGCGGGTTGTTCCCCTTCCGCCCCGGGAACGGCATCTTGTACGCCCGGTACTCCGGGCGGAGCTTGATGTCCGGGGAGATCGCACCGAGCTGTTTCGCGTGGGTGCTGAAGATCGTCCACTTCGGCCCCTCGTCGATCATGTCGAGCCCGTCGGCTTTCACGATCGGAATCGAGCGCCCGCTGGCCTTGTCGACGATCGAAGTGGTCTCCTTCCGCACGTCCCCCTGGATCACGAAGCCGTCCTTGAGGACGACGACGTCCGCCGGGACCGCGATCGAGGCACAGCCCAGGAACAGTGCCAGGGCGAGAGCTAAACGAGTGCGGCGTGGGGTCATGGGGTGCTCCAATCGGTGTTCGCGCCTCGGACACTCATTGTTTCCCGGGGCGGCCGGCGGATCAAGCTCCCGACCGGATTCGGACACCCGGGACCGGGCGATCGGGTATACTGCACTAACCACCCTCGTAGTCCGTCGTTGGCCGGAGACTTCGGAATGCCCATCCGGTTCCGCTGCACACACTGTACCCGCCGACTCGGGATCGCGACCCGCAAAGCCGGCACAGAAACGACCTGCCCACACTGCGGCGGTGCGATCGTCGTGCCCGCACACCCGGACGACGCGAAGACCGAGCACCTCAACCTGGACGACGTGGAGGAAATGCTCGAGAACGTGGCGACCGAGCGCATCGTGAAGCCGGCGGCTCAACTCGTGCAACCGGTCGCGGCTCCACCGATGGTGTTGGAAGATGTACCAGTAGCAAAAGCGCCAAAAGCGCGAATGGCCCCACCGCCGGTTCCGAAGCCCGCGGTAAAAGCGCCCGCGAAGTCGCCCGACGAGCGCCCGCTGTTCGAGCGCGACATGGACGAGCTTTTGGGGTTAGACGAGATCCCGAAAGAACCGGAGCGCCCCGCACCCGCGCGCGTTTCCGGCCCGGACGCGATGAGCCTCGGCGAACCTCCCCGGGTGATCGTCCTCAATTCCCAGCAGGCGACTCTACTCGCCGGTGCAGTTACCGTCATGCTCGGGATCGCGTTCGCCGCCGGGTACTTCACCGGGCGGTAAGGTCATTTCACCTTGCGGATGCGGTGACTGTTCGTGTCACCGATGTAAAGTGCACCGTCCGGACTCACCGCGACCCCGTGCGGCCGACCGAGTGTTGCGGAAGTCGCGGGGCCGTTGTCGCCGAGACCCGGCGTTTTCGTCCGGCCCTTCCCCGCGACCGTCGTGACGACTCCGGTTTTGGCATCGATCCGCCGAATCGCTTCGTTCTCTGTGTCCACGAGAAACACGTTGCCGTCTTTGTCGACGTCGATTTCTTTCGGGCCGTCAAAGGTCGCGTCAAGCGCCTTCCCGCCGTCGCCGGTATACCCCTTCTTCCCGGTGCCCGCGAAACGAGCGATCGTTCCCTTCGTAAGGTCCACGACCCGCACGCAGTGCCCGTTGCGCTCGACGATGTAAAGCCGCCCGTCCGGGGTCATCGCGACCGCACGCGGACCAAAGAGCACCGCGTCCTTGAGTGGGCCGCCGTCGCCGACCGTCGCCCCCTTCCCCGTGCCCGCGAGCGTGTCGATCGTACCTTTCGCGACGTCCACGACCCGCACACGGTGGCCGGCCACGTCCGCGATGTAGAGCTTCCCCTTCCCGTCGAGGCAAATGCCGTTCGGCTCCACGAGCAGCGCCTTGTCCGCGGCCCCACGATCGCCGCCGAAGCCGGACTTCCCGCCGGTGCCGGCCACAGTAGAAATGAACGCGGTTTTGGCGTCCACCTTGCGCACACAAAAGTTGAGTCGGTCCACAATGTAGAGGTTGCCGTCGGCATCGAGTTCGACGCCGTAAGGCTCGTTCAGGCTCGCGTCGGTGGCTTTTGCCCCGTCACCGGCGAAGCCCTTTTTGCCGTTCCCGGCAACGGTGGAAATAACACCGGTCTTCGCATCGACCTTGCGAACCCGGTGATTGAACGTGTCGGAGAAGTAGAGGTTGCCGGCCTTATCGAACGCGACGTCGAACGGCTGATCGAGCTTGGACTTCGCCGCCGGGCCGCCGTCGCCCGCGAAGCCCTGCTCCCCCGTACCGACGGGGGAGGTAATCGTGGGCGCGGGTCCGCGCCCACCGAACACACCAACAACACGACTGGCAGCATCGCGCACCCTAAAACGGGGTCACTCGAACCGGATCACTAGGTCGCCGCCCTCGACCTGAACCCCGGGGCGCACGAGCACTTCGGCCACTTTCCCGGCGCGCTCCGAGTAGAGGGTCGTTTCCATTTTCATCGCTTCGAGCGTGAGGAGCTTCGCCCCGGCCGCGACCTCGTCGCCGGGCGCCACCGCGACCGCGACCACGGCCCCGGGCATCGGCGCAGCGATGTGCTTCGCGTTCCCGCTCTCGGCCTTCGCGCGGGCCTTCACAGCCACGCCGGTGAGCGACTTGTCCGTGACCAGGATCTCGCGCGGCTGGCCGTTCAGCTCGAAGTACACCACGCGCCGGCCGTCCGCTTGCGGCTCGCCGATCGTGAGGAACTTGATGATGAGTGTCTTGCCCGGCTCGATCTCGATGCTGACCTCTTCGCCCTTCGTCATCCCGAAGAAGAACGCGGGCGTGGGGAGTACACTCAGGTCCGAGTACTTCGCCTGGTGGTCGGCGAAGTCGCTGAACACCTTCGGGTACAGCAGGTACGAGATCACGTCCTGCTCCGTCGGCGGGCGCCGGAGCTTACCCTCCAGGTCTTTCTTCGCTTTCGCGAGGTCCGCGGGCGGGAGCGTCGCGCCGGGGCGGTCCGTGAGCGGCTTGCGCCCGCGCAGGATGCGCGCCTGGAGCTCGGGCGGGAACCCGCCCGGGGGCTGGCCCAGTTTCCCCTCGAAGAACTCGACCACCGATTCCGGGAACGCGATCTCGCGCTTCGGGTCGAGCACCATCTCGGGCGTCAGGTTGTTCGCGAGCATGAACAGCGTCATGTCGCCGACGACCTTGGACGTCGGGGTCACCTTCACGATGTCGCCGAACAGTTGGTTCACCCCGGCGTATAGCCGACCGACCTCGGTCCACCGGTCCCCGACGCCGAGCGAGTGCGCCTGTTGGTACAGGTTCGCGTACTGGCCGCCGGGCATCTCGTGGAGGTAGACCTCTGCGGAACTCGCAAGCTGGCCCGTCTCGAACGGGGCGTAGAGCTTGCGCACCCCTTCCCAGTACGTGGCCGTCTCTTGCAGCGCGTCGAAGTTTAGCGCGGTGTCGCGTGCGGTGAACCGCGTCGCCTCGACGAGCGCGTTCAGGCTCGGCTGCGAGGTCACGCCGGCCATCGGCGCGAACGCACAGTCCACGATGTTCACGCCCTCTTCTGCCGCCATCATGTACGACGCGAGCTGCCCGCCGGCGGAGTCGTGCGTGTGGAAGTGGATCGGCACCCCGACCGCTTCCCGGAGCGCCTTCACCAGGCGCTTCGCGGCGTAGGGCTTGAGCAGCCCCGCCATGTCCTTGATCGCGAGGAAGTGCGTGCCGAGCTTCTCCAGCTCCTTCGCGAGGTTCACGAAGTAATTGAGCGTGTACTTATCGCGCTTCGGGTCGAGAATGTCGCCCGTGTAGCAGATCGCGGCCTCGCAGATCGCGTTCGTCTTCAGGACCGCGTCGATGCCGAGCTTGATGTTCGGCAACCAGTTGTTCGCGTCGAAGATGCGGAAGATGTCCATCCCGGCCTCGGCGGAGAGCCGGATGAACTCGTACACGACGTTATCGGGGTAGTTCGTGTACCCGACCGCGCTCGCGGCCCGCACCAGCATCTGGAACAGGATGTTCGGCACGCGCTCGCGGAGCCGGGCGAGCCGGTCCCACGGCGACTCCTTCAAGAACCGCATCGACGTGTCGAACGTCGCCCCGCCCCACATTTCCAGCGAGAACAGGTCCGCGTGGTTCTCGGCGTAGCGGTCCGCGATCGCGAGCATGTCGAACGTGCGCATCCGCGTCGCGAACAGCGACTGGTGCGCGTCGCGCATCGTTGTATCGGTGACCAGCAACCGGGGCTGCGAGCGCGTCCACTTCGCAAACTCCACCGCCCCGAGTTCCTTGAACTTGTCCCGCGTGCCCTTCGGGAGCGACGCGGCGCTGGCGTGCGGGCGCAGCCGGGCGACCGGGGTGCTGGTCCCCTCCGCGCGCTGGATTTTGGCCCCCTCGCGGACCTCCGGGTGGCCGTTCACGACCACTTCCGCGAGGTACGACAGCACCTTCGTCGCGCGGTCGCGCCGGGCCGCGAACCGGAACAGGTCCGGAGTCTCGTCGAGGAACCGCGTCGTCACGTCCCCGGCCAGGAACTGCTCGTGCGCGATCAGGTTCAGCAAGAACGGGATGTTCGTCTTCACCCCGCGCACGCGGAACTCTTGGAGACAGCGCTCCATCCGCGTCGCACAATCGCCGAACGTGAGTCCGCTGACAGTCACTTTCACAAGAAGTGAATCGTAGAACGGCGTGATGACCGCACCGCCGAACGCGGTGCCCGCGTCGAGACGGATGCCGGGTCCGCCACTCGAACGGTACGCGCTGAGGCGCCCGTAGTCCGGAACGAAGCCGTTGGCCGGGTCTTCCGTCGTCACGCGGCACTGGATCGCGTAGCCGCGCGTGGTGATCTCGTTCTGCCGTAAGCCGACGCGCTCGTGGCCGAGCGGCAGCCCGGACGCGATGAGGATCTGCGACCGGACGATGTCGAACCCGGTCACCTGCTCCGTGACCGTGTGCTCGACCTGGATGCGCGGGTTCACTTCGATGAAGTAAAACTTCTTCGCGTCGGTGTCGTAGAGGAACTCGACCGTGCTCGCGTTGTCGATGCCGCACGCCTTCCCGACCGACAGGGCCGCGTCGAGGATGCCCTGGCGGATGTCCTCCGGGAGATTCGGCGCGGGGGCGAGTTCGACAACCTTTTGGTGCCGGCGCTGGATGGAGCAGTCGCGCTCGTACAGGTGAACCAGCCCGTTGTGTTTGTCGCCGATCAACTGCACTTCGATGTGCTTGGCGCGCACCACGAACTTTTCGAGGAACACGTCGGTGACGCCGAACGCGGCCCCGGCCTCGCGCTGAGCGGACTCGACCGCGTCTTGCAACTTGTCCGCGGTGTGGACGACGCGCATCCCGCGCCCGCCGCCGCCCATCGACGCCTTCACGATGACCGGGTATCCGAGTTTATCCGCGAGAGCCTTCGCTTCATCGATGCTCGCGAGCGGGGTTTCGCCCCCGGACAGGACCGGCACCTGCGCTTTCTTGGCAATTTCGCGCGCCGAAACCTTATCTCCGAGTTGTTCCAACACTTCCGGACGCGGACCGACGAACGTGATCCCCGCCTCGGCACAGGCGCGTGCGAACGCGGCGTTTTCCGAGAGGAAGCCGTAGCCGGGGTGAATGGCGTCGACGCCGATTTCCTTCGCCAGTTTGACGATCCCCGGAATGTCCAGGTACGCGCGAATCGGCTCGCCCGGTTTCCCGACTTGGTACGCTTCGTCCGCTTTGAAGCGGTGCAGCGCGAACCGGTCCTCGTGCGAGTAGATCGCGACCGTGCGCAGCCCGAGTTCGTGTGCCGAGCGGAACACACGAATCGCGATTTCACTGCGGTTGGCAACGAGGAGCTTCTTGAACGGCGGGGACTTCACTTCCGGCATGCGGCGAGCCTCACGGGGCGTCAGACTTCTGGAATTACTGTTGTGATAGAGAACGCGACCGCGCCCAACAAATAAGAAAGCCCGCCTGTTGGTGCAGGCGGGCTTTCGCAGAAGTCACGAACCGAACCAGTTACTTGCTCACGACCTTCGCGGTCACCGGCACGATGATCGACGGTTGGTCCTTGTTGTCGGTCACGATCTCGACGCTGCGGGTGAACCCGCCGGCCGCGGCCGGGTTCGCGGCGATGACGACCGTGTGGACCGGCTTCGCGCTATCCTTGTCGACCTTCACCGACAGTTGCTCGTCCGCGCCCTTCACTTCGAGGATCTTGAACGGCGTGGCGCTCTGGATCGTCACCTTCTGTTCGGACGCGCTGCCCATCTTCACGCTGCCGAAGGCCACGATTTCGGGCGACGCGGCGACCGCGGCACTCACGGCCACGGTGACCGGGATGCGGAGCTTCGCGACGGCCGTGTTGGAGGTTTCGAGGTAGATGTCGGAGGTCCAGTTACCGGCCGGGCACTCCTTGTCGAGCGTCGCGGTCACGTCGTAGGTCACAATGCTGCCGCTGCGGGAGTTGAGCTTCGCTTCCACGCTCACGAACCCGCCGGTGCTGGTGGCCTTGTTCACGGTCCAGTTCGCGTCGCTCGTGAAGGTCACCTTCGTCGAAATCTTCGCGCCCTTCCCCTTCGTGACGGTGCCGAACGCGAGCGTGTCCGGCGACATCATCAGGTCGTCGCGCGTCACGGTCGTGACCTTCAGGGCCACCTCTTCAAACGTCGGCGACGTGAACGGCACGTAGACCAGAACGGTCTTGGTGATGCCCGCGTTCGGGATGCGCTTGGTGTCCATGTACGCGATCACGGCGGCCGTTTCGCCCGGGGCGACGCGGTTCGTCGTGAGGGCCGGGGTCACGCAACCGCACGACACGCGGGGCTGACCCAGCGTGATGGTTTCTTTGGTCGTATTGGTGAACCGGAAGTAGTGAACCAGAACGGTTCCCTTCGGGCTGACGCCGAAGTCTTTGTCTTTTTCCGTGAACAGATCATTCGGGCCGGCCCACGCCAGTGTGTTGAACGCCAGCACACCGACAAGGCCCAAGACGAAACGTGTCATTTCCTCTTCTCCCCCATTAAGGGGACCGCAGCATACCCCCCGGAGTGCCGCGATCCTTAACCTATTTGGTATCACACTCCGACCGGCCCCCTCAGCAGGAAACCGGGTCGGAAGCCTGTCCGATTTATGGCCGCGGGCTGCCGCTTCCGGTGCGACCCGCTGGCTCGTTACGAGCGCACGTCCCTGTTCCACTGGTCCGACCCGCACGACTCCTACCGACGGGCCAGAACCCCGATCACCACGCGATCCGCGCCGGCGGCCCGAAGCGTCCGGGCCGCCTCGCTCACCGTACTCCCCGTGGTCATCACATCATCTACCAGCAGTACCGTTTGGCCGAGTAGCCTTGCGCCGGCCCGCACCCGAAAAGCACCCTTCATGTTCGCCAGTCGCGCCGTGCGTGACGCCTGCACGTGTTGTGTCGCGTGTCGCGTTCGCACAAGCAACCTCGGATCGAACGAGACACGTAACCCCGCCGCGAGTTCGCGGGCAACAGCTTCGGCTTGGTTGTAACCGCGCGTCCATTTGCGCCACCAGTGGAGGGGAATGGGGCACACTAAATCGACGGGGACACTCGCAAGATCGGTGCCGCGGTGCTCTACGAACGTGCGCCCGAGCAAATCGGCCAAGCCCTCGCCCGCGAGCACTTTCGTGCGCAACACGGCGTCGCGCAATTTCCCTTCGTGTGGGCCGAGCCGAAACGCGCGTTCAAAACCGAGCGACACCCCGCGACACTCGCCGCACCCGTTCGCGGTATCGGTGTGCGGGCCGACCGTTTGAGCACACCAGGGGCACACCGGGAACGGGTCCGTGGTCACGGCGCGGTGACAGTCGGTGCAGAGTCCGTGCCGGAACGTGCCCGCTTCGCCCTCCCGGGCGTCGCAAATCAGGCACTCGTTCGGGTAAACCAACTGAGCGATGTTGCGGGCGAGATCCGCCACGACGCGCAACATGAACCGGCGTCCTTCCGGGTAATGTTCGATCGCGAATTGAGAACCAACACCCCGAGATTAATGGTCGGAACGCCCGCCCGCAAGCGGTGACCGGATTCAATTCAAGAAAGACGTGCCGAGATTCCGTGTTGGCTTCTTTCAGCTAATGAAAATGGCCGCGAGAAGACCCAAAGTAGTGAACCCATTTCGCCGATGAGAAAGCACAATGGCCCGCCGAAAGCTACCAACACGTCCCGGCCCGTACCTGCTCCGCGTCCAACTACTACGCGAGCGCATCACCGCTCCGGACAGCTTTCCGTACTGCTTACCCGCGATCCGCAACCTCGAAACGCTCGACCTTCATCCGAAAGTGACGTTCTTCGTTGGTGAGAACGGGGCCGGGAAATCGACTCTGTTGGAGGCGATTGCGGTTGAGTGCGGACTCAACCCGGAAGGCGGGAGCCGGAACTTCAACTTCGCGACCCGGGCCTCGCACTCCAAACTCGGCGAGGCGCTGAGACTTGCAAAATCGGTGGTGCCGAGGGACAGTTACTTCCTTCGGGCCGAGAGCTTCTACAACGTGGCGACCGAGATCGAGCGCTTGGATCCAGACCTGCTCTCCGCCTACGGTGGCCGCTCACTCCACGAACAATCTCACGGGGAATCGTTCTTCGCTCTGTTCAAGAACCGGTTTCGAGGGAATGGGCTCTATCTGATGGATGAGCCCGAAGCGGCACTATCGCCCCAACGACAAATCGAGTTCCTGGCGCTGTTACACGAGTTCTGCAAAACCGGCGCGCAGTTCGTTATCGCGACTCACTCGCCAATCATCATGGCGCACCCGGATGCTCGAATTTACGTTTTTGGAGCGGATGGTATCCGCGAGACGCCCTACACCGAAACCGATCACTACGTCGTTACCCGCGGGTTCCTGACGAACCATCAGCGAGCGTTGTCCGTTCTGCTCGACGACACTGGAAGAGAGTAAGGTTACTTCTCCCCGATCCAACACTCGTGATGCGATTCTCGTGACTTTTCCGGGATGCCGATCCTGGTTGACGCGCTCGAAAATGCGGGCTGCGACAATCAAGAGATCCTGATGCACGGCCGAGGACCAGGGCCGCATTTGAGAGAATGCCACGTCGTCGACACTCTGCTGAACAAGTCGTAGTTGAACCAAAGAAATGGGTCGTGGGTGACACCTCAACCGAGCCGATCATGGATCGATGGCGTGGCGAAAGGAATCGTAAAGCGGATCAGCAGGCAGGTCCAGCACTGGACGAGCGCGAGGCGCGTTTACGTGCCGTATGCGAGCGCCCCGATGACGATTCAGCCAGACTGGAATACGCCGAGTTCTTGGAGGCGACCGGCGACCCGGACGACGCATTACGTGCCGAATTCATCCGCGTTCAGTGCGAGTTGGCTCGCCCCGACCTGCCGAGCGCGCGGTGGTGGCAAATTAACGAACGCAAGAGTGTGCTCGAAACCAACTGCGACCGGTGGGCGAACGAACTCCCGATGCTCGACGGCGTCCGCTGGAACTCCACCAACTTCCCGCGTGGCTTCGTCTGGGATGTGTGGTGTGATGACAGCGGCCGCGTTCCGCCGGAACGCGGCCGCTATCTTCGCGGCGGCTCCTATCCAAAGTGCGAGTTTCATGCGCTTGCGCGCCCTCGCGCCGGTACTGGAAGTGCCGGAACTGTCCCGGATCAAGCGGCTCATCTTGGACGGCTTTGGGCTGGGTCCGGCCGACGCCCGTGCCCTGGCCTCATCGTCATACGTGTGCAACCTGACCGAGCTCCATCTCTCGGACAACCGCTTCGGGGATGCGGGCGCGCGGGCACTGGGCAACTCTACCCATCTGACCCGGCTGGATAACCTGGACCTGGGACAAAACCGGATCGGTGACGACGGAGTTGGCGTCCTGGCGGCCTCGCCGGTGGTCTCGTCTCTTTCGCACCTCGGTTTGGCGGGGAATCCGCTGACGGATTCCGGGGCGCTGGCGCTTGCCTCGTCCCCGCACCTGGGGCGGTTGGACGGGCTGACACTCTGGAAGTGCAGAAAGATTGGGCAGAGAGGCAAACAGGCGTTGAAAGCCCGGTTCGGTGATGTGGTGTCGTTTGAAGACTAAGTCACTGGCTGCGCGACCGACGGTTGGCAATCTCCGGCATGAGCCAAGCGCACTTATTCTAAAGCACGGTTTCGGAACCGTCCGAACAGTTCATTTCCCTCATGCCTCGTTCCACGATTTTAAGAAATTTACTGAATTTCCGTACACATCTGGGTATAATGCCCGTTGAGACTGTTGGGGGGCGTCCGAGTCCGATCCGCGTTATCTGTGTGATCCGCGGTTCTTCCCTTTGTTTTTGTGCGATTTGTAGCCAAACGGGTCAAATTTTGGCTGGATGTTAGCCGACGACAGACACCCTGTAGCGTCCAGAGCCGTTTTTTGAAACGCAGATGCTACAAATTGGCCAAAATTTGGAGCCGTTTACGCAGTTTCCACGGCGTATTTCACAGCGGTGACGGCCCCACCGGGCCAAATTGTTATCTTTTGTTAGCAATTTCGACGGAAGTGCTTACGCGACAATGATTAACAATCAACTAAGCGGACTGACGGTCGAGGAAATCAAGTGTGATGGAGCGCGGAACAGTCACGACGAACCGCGTCAAGCCGCTCACGGGTTCGTGGCGCACGTCGCCGCCGTTTTGCCGCACGAATTGCCACGCGGTGGGTAGTCCCAACCCGCGACCGCGACCGGCCGATCGCCCGCAGTAGAACGGATCGAACGCATGTTCGAGGGCCGCCGCGTTCAGTCCCGGTCCGCTGTCCTCAATGGTGAACGTAACGAACTCTTCGTCGCTGTCGTGACAACTGATCCGCGTCCAGCCGTCGGCACCTGCGGCCTCGATGCCGTTACGGACGACCGCGACGAGAGCGTGTTTGAGTTGGGCGAGATCACAGCGAACGAATGCGTTGGCCGGAACGGTGCCGACTTCCAGACGGACGCGCTTTTCCGCCGCGAACGGCGCGAGTTCGTCGCGGACCGCGTTCACGAGATCGGCTGCCGTCACGCGGTGCGGCTTCGGCTGCGACGGTCGCGCGAACTGCATGAGATCGCGCACGATCCCCGAAATTCGCTGCGTTTGGCGAATGATGGTTTGCAACGTCGCGCCACGATCCGGGTCCGGTTCCGTGCGAGCGAGTCGTTGGGCGTGGCCCGAAATGATCGCGAGCGGGTTGTTGATCTCGTGCCCGGCTCCGGCCGCAAGTTCGGCCAGCGCCGCGAGTTTCGCGTCCCGCACTCGCGTGTCGGCTTCACCACCTACGTGAGCAACCGCGCGGTGGAGGTCGTCGAGGCGGTCTTCGAGCCGAACAACGAGCGAAGCACCGTTTCGGCGCCGGCTCTCCCCCGCCATCTTCAGGAGGTTAGTAACGAGCGGAACTTTGTGCGGGTTCGGATCGACATTCGACGGAGTCACAGTTTCCGTCTGTCGGGCTGCTGTGGCTGCGGCCCATAGTTCACCGACAGTCGCGTCGTCGAGTTTGAGTTCCTTGAGCAGCGACGCGCGGTCCGCGCCAGCCGTAAGCCCGAGCGAGTGGCCCCGGCGTTCCGTTTCAAGTGCCGCAAATTGTGCGAGAATAAAGAGATCGAAGTCGACCGCAACCGCGCGGGCCGCGACCAGCGGCAGGTTCAGGTTCCCCAGAACGGTAGCGATCCAGTCGGGCAGGCGCCAACGGTTCGCGAGTCGGCGAGCAATCGCGTTCTGGTCGAGTCCCCAGAGTTCGGCCTGAAGCTCTGGCGTGGGCAGCGAAGCGGGATCGTGCAGTGGTTCCCCGGCCGCGCCGGGATCGACAGACGCCACCGCGAGCCAGCCCAACGGCGCGAGCCACATGATCGCGGCCACTCGCTCGGCGCTCGTCCGGCGCGTATGGGCAACCAGCGCTCGTGCGAATGCGTTCGCGCGAGTGGAAAACTCACGACACCGTTTCGCAACTGCCGACTCGGGATCGGCCCAACCACTTGGTGTGGCAGCCAGATACGCAGCAGCAGTGTCTGGAAGTGCGGCGACAGAAAGTGCAGACGGACAAAACAAACTCAGTTCCGGCTGTGCAGCCGGGGGAGCGAACCGGAGCAGGAACGCGAGCAGCCCGACATCGACGGAGCCGTCGGCGGCAGATTGCCGTGCGAGACCCGCCGGGGCATCGGCGAGCCGAATCAGGCTATCTGTATTGGGGCACAGCCACGGCACTCCCGCCGCGGTCCGCCCCACCGCCTTCCCTGGCACTGAGAGACTCCTCGGTTGAGGCGAACGGCCGGTCCGTGCCGGCCGATCGTCCGGACCAACTTCAGGCCAGAACGCCGGTTTCGATATCCAGTTGGGCGCACATCTTCTCGATGAGGTGGTCCACATCGAACGGCTTCGGGAGGAAGTCGTCGGCGCCCGCGAGTTTGAGTTCCTGAACCTTGTCCTCTTCGATCATGCCCGAGATGCAGATGATCCGGACGTCTTCCATCGAAGCGTCGGCGCGCACGCGGTGGCACACTTCCTTGCCGTTGATGTCCGGCAGCATCACGTCGAGGATGATGAGGTCCGGGCGGTAGTCCTTGACCATCATGCCCGCGTCGAACCCGTTGGACGCGATCCGGACCTCGAAGCGCCCGTCGGCCTGGAGCGCGTCGTTGACGACCTGAACGATTTCCGGCTCGTCGTCCACGAGCAGCACCTTGCGCTTGCCGCTCTCTAGGGCGTCCGTGGGGATGCCGTTGTCCTTCATGAACTTGTACAGGGCCTCGCGGGGGATGCGCCGGAACTTGCTACCCGGGACGCGGAACCCTTTGAGCTGCCCGTTGTCGAAACAGCGGATGATAGTTTGCTGCGAAACCTTGCAAATCTTCGCCGCTTCGCCGGTTGTGAACACCGTCTTCATACGCGCATCCACCTGGCCGGCTCAGCCGGCTCGCATGGGGGAGATCCGCGCACGGCCGAACGACCGAGCCGGGCTGCGGACCGAAACTTTCGTCCGTGACTCACGCAGGACATCTGGCCGCGCCGTTTCCCGTCTCGCGCTCGAAGCACGAAACGGACTGGCGCAGGAGGGGGAAGACAGCCGATCGATCCGGGTGAAGCGACACAGTAGCGGTGCAAGACGGAGCGGCTACGACTGCCTCACCCCATCATACCTAAGGTCGCTGTCCGATCAACGGGTCGAGATCATCGTAATCGGGGTGAAATTCACACCCGACCCAACTTCCGACCTTTTGATCCGGACACCTTACCCAGGTCGCCCCGTCACGCGCGTTCGCGCCGGAACAAACTGCGGCTCTTGCCCGTGAACCAGACTCAGGCTCCTGCCGACTCGGTCGCGTCAATCATCGGCGCCCCACTTACCGCAGCCCACACGATTTTGCCAGCTTTCCGCGGAGCGGAGCCGGGAACCGTGAGACCTGTGCGGGTGGTGCGCGTCAGCGAGTCCGCGACCGACCCCGCGGGTGGTGCCGGTTACCCGGCTTCTCCCCAACGGGCAAGCGGCCCATAACTGCTCAATCGAGATAAAGCAACAGCATTGCTAAGTCGGCCGGGGTGATGCCGCTGATGCGGCTCGCCTGACCTAAACTCGTGGGGCGCACCCGACTCAGCTTCTCACGCGCTTCGTGGCGGAGTTGGTGAACTGCGGCGAAGTCGAAGGTGGGCGGGATGCGGCGGTGCTCCAGGCGTTGGAAGCGTTCCACCTCCGCCGCCTGGCGGTCGATGTACCCGCTGTACTTCGCCTCCAGAACCACCTGTTCGACGACATCGGGCCGAGCGTTCCACTCGGCAAGAGCTGGCAAACGAGCGACGACCGCCGACCACTCGACCTCAGTGCGCCGCAACCACGTCGCGAGGTTGTCGCCGTCACTGCGGTTCGTTTTCAGCGTGTGCTGAAGCTCGGTGATGCCCCGCTCCTTTCGCTGGAAGCGCTCCCAGTCGACGTCGCTCACGGACCCGACCCGGCGCCCCAACGGGGTGAGTCGGCGGTCGGCGTTGTCGTGCCGTAGGAGGAGTCGGTACTCCGCACGCGACGTGAACATGCGATACGGCTCGTCCACCCCCTTCGTCACGAGGTCGTCGAGCAGCACGCCGATGTACGCCTGGCTCCGGTCGAGGACGAGCGGCTGTTCCCCCTTAAGCTTGAGGGCCGCGTTCAAACCAGCCATCAGCCCCTGAGCTGCTGCTTCTTCGTAACCTGTGGTGCCGTTGATCTGCCCGGCGAAGTAAAGCCCGGTGACCGGCTTGGTTTCGAGTGTCGGGTGAAGTTGCGTTGGCGGGGCGAAGTCGTACTCGACCGCGTACCCCCAGCGCATCACTTCCGCGTTCTCCAGTCCCGGGATGTGCTTTAGCATTTCGGCCTGCACGTCCTTCGGCAGACTGGTGCTGATGCCGTTGCAGTAATACTCCCGCGTATTCAGACCCTCGGGTTCCAGGAAGATGAGGTGCGAATCCTTGTCGGCGAACCGCACCACCTTGTCCTCAATACTGGGACAGTATCGTGGTCCGCGCCCGCAAATTTGGCCCGAATACATCGGGGCGCGGTGCAAATTCGCGCGGATGATGTCGTGAACAGCGGCCGTAGTTTCGGTGCTGTGGCAAACGACTTGCGGAACGGTGATCTTCTCGGTGCTGAAGCTGAACGGCCGCGGAGTGTCGTCACCCGGCTGAACGGTACATTTCGTGAAATCAATCGTGCGCCCGTTGAGCCGACACGGGGTGCCGGTCTTGAATCGGGCCAACTCGAACCCCGCAGCGGCGAGGCTGTTACTCATCCCCTCGGCGGACGAATCACCGGCGCGCCCGCCGACAGTCTTCGCCTCGCCCGTGTGCATGATCGCTTTGAGGAACGTGCCGGTAGTCAGAATCACCGCTGGCGCCAGGTAGCGCGTGTCGCCGCGCGTCACGACGCCGATGGCGCGCTTCGTTGCGGCCGAACCGGAATCGGAGAACTCTTCCAGCAGCAGACCTTCGACAAGTTCCTGGCGGAGCGTGAGGTTTTCCTGCTCCTCGACCCACCGCTTCATCGTGAATTGGTAGAGCTTCTTGTCGGCCTGGGCGCGCGGCGAGTGCATCGCCGGCCCCTTCGAGGCGTTCAGCACGCGGAACTGAATCCCGCTGGCATCGATGCACTTCCCCATCACGCCGCCGAGGGCATCGATCTCGCGGACGATTTGCCCCTTCGCCACGCCACCGATGGCCGGGTTGCAGCTCATCTGAGCAACCGCGTCCGCATTCATACTGAGGAGGCACGTTTTAAGGCCCAGGCGAGCGGCGGCCATCGCCGCCTCCGTACCCGCGTGCCCCGCGCCGACCACAACGACATCGAACCGATATTCCAGGGTGCTCACGATTGCCTCGCCAAACTCGATCGACAGACGCTCCGTTCATGATAGCGTCGGAAAATCGACGCACCTGGCCACCACCGGGTTCGATCTTCGGTCCGACTAAGTTCGTGCGGCGAAGATGAATTCCACGGTACACATTCTTCACAGCGCCTGAGCATCGGGTATTATGTGTGGCGTTTCTTGAACCCCGAGCCACACCATGATCGCACCTGACGAAACTCCACGGCCCCGTTCGCGAACACAATCGTGCCACCTCATCTTCACCCGGCTTTGATTGAAGGAGTTGCACTCACAAGTTGCGCCAAAAGTGCGTGACCTTTCACCCAACCGCACCAGCAACCTATGCCTGACTCGAACACCGAAACACAATTCGCCCCAGACGCGGACCGATCCCAGGAGCTGCGCCGTCCAACTGAGGGTTGGCTTGCGCCGGGTGCTCCTATCAGTGCCGACCTTCTGGGTGCTACGCTCCCGGCCGTATCCACCCCCGGACCGAACGATCCCGAACGGATCACGCACCCCGAATCGACCGAAAACATGGTCGCGCCGCGCGCGGCTTCGTTGCCACCGATCCCCGGCTACGTCATCGAGAAGCTCATCGGGCGCGGGGGAATGGGTGTGGTCTACCGCGCCACACACACCGCGACGGGGCGCCTCGTCGCGCTGAAGCTCACTAACCCCGGCAACAACGATGACGTCACTCGTGACCGATTCGTGCGCGAGGTTCACACGCTCGCGTCCATCAAACACCCAAACATCGTGCCCGTTTACGACGCGGGCGACTGGCACGGGTTCCCCTACTGCACGATGGAGTTCGTGCCCGGGGGTACACTCAGCGAGCACCTCAACCGCATCCGCACGGATCTTCGCGCCGCGGTCCGCCTCATGGTGAAAGTCGCGCGCGCGGTCGAGGCTCTGCACGCTGTCCGGATCTTTCACCGTGATCTCAAACCGCTCAACATCTTGCTCGGATCGGGTAACGAACCGATGGTCGCGGACTTCGGGCTCGCAAAGTGTATCGACGACGATTCCGACCTGACCTACACCGGTTTGCCCGTCGGCACGCGGCAGTACATGTCGCCCGAACAGACCCTCGGCAAAAAGGGTAACCTCACTGCCGGGTGTGACGTGTGGGCGCTGGGAGTCACCCTATACGAACTGCTCACCGGCCAACGCCCCTTCATCGACGACGGTATCACCGACGTTTATCACAGCATCCGCACCGCCGAACCGCAGCCGATCACGACACTCTCGCCGGACGTCCCGGTGGCGCTCCAGGCGATCGTATGGAAGTGTCTCGCGAAGAAGCCGGAAAACCGCTATTCGACCGCAGCGGCCCTCGCCGACGATCTCGATTGCTGGCTCGGCGGTAAGCCGATCAGCGTTCCGGTGCCAGCCCCCTCGCCGCCGACCACCGTAGTCCTCCCAGAACCGGAGCGCAACAAATATCCGCGGCGTGACCGCGTGGTACTAATGTCGTGCAGCGCGGTGGCTCTCGTGGCTTTCGCCGCGCTGTTCAGCAATCCCACGAAACTGGAGAACCCGCCGAAGACATTCGCCGAGCGCGTCGCGGGTGGGGAGAAAGTCAGATTGACCGATGAGAAGGGTAAGCTCCTCGTCCAACCCACTCACGAGCCCGGGCACGAACTACACCCCGACACAATCGACGGGTACCACTCGTTCACAAATTCTCAGGTCGGCATCACGAGTTTGGCCAACGAACCATTGTCCTTCCCGTACAAAGTGGAGGCAAAAGTGGGCGTCGCATTTCAGACGACGCTACAGGAAATTTGCGCGGGGATCTACGCCGGGCGCCGCACGTGGGACGGGCTACCGTTTAAACACGAGTCGCTAATTTGGGCCGGCCCCAGCCCCAGAACCGCCTTACCAAACCCGCCCGGTTCAGGTCCGGCAAAACAGATCCTCCAGAGCCAATGCGGGTTGTATTGGTGGCAAGACAACGAGAACGGCTCACCGGTAACGGTCGAGAAACGGGAAGCGCCTTGGGATCCTGAGGGGGAAAAATTGTTGGTCCAATTCGTCCGCGTCGTCATGGAAGTTCGACCCGATGCCGTGGATACCTGGATCGACGGCGTGCGACTGAACCGCCTCACGGATAATCGCCAAGGAATCGAAACCGGCACAATAGCAAGACTCAACCGACTGGGAGCAACGAAACTGCCACCCGCTTTCCGTGATTACAAGTTCACATCCCCGACCCTCGGATCGGGGATCGGCATCTTTTGCCAGGGCGGGCAGTGCATCGTGCGCGACCTCACCGTTTCCAAGCTCGATCCGTAACACGTTCCTCACTCTCGGAAAGGTTCCCGCCCGTGGGCAAAAAGAAACTGACAAAACCAACTAAACAGAACAAACAACTCACCCCACTATTGGCAGCGGGGCAGAGCCCGGGTGGTGTTGCCGCAGCCCCCCACATTATTAATCCATTTGCGAATTCGTTCGTTCCACCCGGGGTCGATCTCACGGTGAACATCACGACCAATCGAGGCGACCTGCGGTACAAGGTCACCTTCACCGACCTCACTCCGCCCCCACCGGCACCGCCCGCCCCGCTCACAACAAACATCCCCGCTAATGGTGGTGCGGGCTTCACTCTCGTCATCCCGGGCGCGAACCTGCAAACGAACCGCGTCTACGAGATCTTCGTCTTTGTGGATCCGGCGGACGGTGCGTCACCCCCACACCTCGACCACACGATCAACGTCCACACCACACCACCGGCAGGGTTCACAATGGTCACCGCCGGCACACCCGCCGAGTGAATGCAGTAGTCTTCGTGGGGAGCGGCCGGTAAGTTCTCTCCGACCGCTTCTGTTCGCCGCGAGGACGCACGTTCATGGACCTTATCTCCCAGGCCCGGGCCGGGTTCGCCGGGATCGACGCCGACGCCGCACTCAAAGAGAAGGCGCTCACGAACCTCAACACCTGGCTCACGCACCCCGATTTCGCCGCCTACCGGCCGCAGATTGAGAGTCTCTGCCACGCGGGAGCCTGGTCCGTCCTGCTCGACTCCTTCTATCAGGTAATGCCGTTCGGCACCGGGGGACGCCGCGGGGCGGTCGGCATTGGGCCGAACCGCATGAACCTCTGGACCCTCGGCGCGAGCGTACAGGGCCACTGCGAGTATCTGCGCCAACGGTTCCCGGGCGTGTCGCCGCTCCGCGTGGTGCTCGCGTTCGACGTGCGCCAGTTCGAGGACAAGCGGAAGGTCTACAACTCCGCGCTACCGAACCCGGTTCTGCACCTCTCCAGCCGCGAATTCTGCCAACACGCGGCCGGAGTTTACGCGGCCAACGGCATCCAGGCCGTTATCCTGCCGCCCGACAGCAAGCGATACATTCCCACGCCGGAACTATCGTTCACGATCCGCTACCTCCGCGCGCACGGCGGGCTGAACATGACCGCCAGCCACAACCCGCCGGACGACAACGGGAGCAAGTTCTACGACGACCGCGGGAGCCAGCTCGTACCGCCCGAAGACCAGTTGATGAGCGAGATGGTTGAAGAGGTCTCGGTCATCAAACACATCCCGTTTGCGGACGCACTACGGGCGGGGAAAGTGCAGCTCCTCGACGACGCACCGCACCGCGCGTTCATCGAACTGTGTCGCCACGAGAGCGTGCTCGGGTCGCCCAAGGCCGACGAACTCCGTGTCGTGTTCACGCCGATGCACGGGTGCGGCGGGTTCTGTGCCGGTGAAGTTCTGGAAGCACAAGGGTTTCGCCCGATCCCGGTGCCCGAACAGGCGACGCCCGACGGCCAGTTCCCGAATGTGACGAAGACCCCGAATCCCGAAGTACCGGAGTGCATGGACCGGGCCGAGCGCGTCGGCACCGAGCGCCACGCGGACCTCATCATCTCCACCGACCCGGACGCGGACCGGTTGGGCGCAATGGCGAACCGCTCGCCCGATGGTAAGGGTATGTTTCGGTTCATCACCGGGAACGAACTGGCCGCGCTGCTCACGCACTTCAAACTCGCTCAACTCGCGCGAGCCGGCTCGTTGCCCGCAGCACCCATCGTTATCACAACGGAAGTGACGACGGGGCAGGTCACACGGATCGGTCGGCAGTTCGGCGCGCAAGTTATTAGCGACCTCCTAGTGGGCTTCAAATACCACGCGGACGCACTGTGGCAGATCGAATCCACCGGCCAGTACGGTGACGTGCGCGGGTCGGTCGCGGACTTCGTCATCGCTACCGAAGAAAGTCACGGCATCATGGCCACTGCCGGGGTGCGCGACAAGGACTCCGCGTGCGCCGCGCTGCTCCTGGCCGAAGCCGCGCTCTACCAGAAGCGCCAGGGCCGCACGCTCGTGGATTACCTCGACGACCTCAACCGGCAGTTCGGCTACTTCCGCAACGAACTGCTGAACATCGTGCTGACCGGCCTTGAGGGGAAGGTCAACATGGCGCGCATGCTGGACGCGCTGCGTCGGAACCCTCCGAAGGAAATCGGCGGCCTCCCGGTCACGAGCTTCGAGGATCTCCAAGACCCCGACGGCCGCATGGGGCCGTTCAAAGGCGACACCGACAAGGCCGCGCGAAACTTCCTCATCTTCCGCCTGGGCGGTGACGGTCAGACCGCGAAAGTTTGTCTGCGTCCGAGCGGCACCGAGCCGAAGGCCAAGGCGTATATCGAAGTATCCGGGGCGCCGTGGAAGGCCGGTACGCCACAAGACACCTGGGACGTTTCGTGCACCGCGATCGATGTCCGCGTGCAGAAAATCGCGACCGACTTTCTGACTAACGCCCTTGCGACCATCGGCCAGACGCCAGCGCCAGGGGCGGACAAACTGAGTCGGTAAACCCAGGTGCCCGAACGCACCGGTGGGTACTGGGACGAGGATTTTGCGCGAGCACTTCTCATCGCGCAAAACTCTGTCTCAGGATTATTGATGACAAATGCTAACATTTCCGGCCCGTGCCTCGCGCACTCAGGGCGGTGAACTCCAGTCGCGCCGTAAACCGTTTCACCTCAAGTACATTAGCAACTCTGTACGTTCCTGTTCGGCGTCGATTGTGGGGTAACATTCGCTAACAAATCCGCTGTTTCCACCTGAATTCACTCCCAATCACGCCACCTCTCCCAGCTTTCATCAGTATTTTGTCGACCCACGTTCGTGCTCACAAAACCGGCACAACCACCCCAAATCAATCGACCGCTAAATCCCAACGGACATGGAAACCACCACAATTACATCCGTATACTATACCATCACCCAAATTTTGAAAGGGCAAATATGTCCATAGAAACAGGAATGTCCCGATCCCCACAAATGCTCGCACTTACCTCGGAACTTGCCGCACCGTTCAACCCGCGCGACGTGAAGTTCAAGCCGCAGATGGTGAAAAACAACCGCTGCCTCGCGATGGCTTACATCGACGCCCGGCTGATTCAGGATCGGCTCGACGAGGTGCTCGGGGTCGAGAACTGGGAGGACGTTTACAAGATCCTGCCGGACGGCTCCGTGATGTGCCGGCTCCGGTGCAAACTCGGCGACCGGTGGATCACGAAAACCGATGTCGGGTCACCGAGCGAACAGCCCGACATGGGCGATCGACTCAAGGCCGCGTTCAGCGACGCGCTCAAGCGTGCCGCGGTGAAATTCGGAATCGGGCGCTATCTGTACCGGCTCTCGGCCCAGTGGGTGGAATACGATCCGGTGAAGAAGCAAATCGTGCAACCGCCGCAACTACCGTCGTTCGCGGTTCCCAAAGCCAAGTCCCAGCCCAGCGCAAAGCCCGCACCTTCCGGGTTCGTTGCTACTGAGCCGAAGAAAGAAGCGGCCCGGGCGGATGTATCCAAAATTAATGAACCGGCGCCAGCGAACACAAACGCACCGGCAGCAAAAACCGAAGCCCCAAAAACAGAGGCTCCCAAAACCGAAGCACTGAAACCGGAGCCCCAGAAAGCCGATCCATCAAAAACCGCGAATCTGCCGTCGAACGGCCAGGAGTTGCACCGCCGACTCAGGGAGTACGATGCGAAACTCGCGTCCCAGAAGTTGTGCTCGGTTGGGGCGCTTCTGGCCTACGTCACTCAAGCGGGGGTTAAGGCGGGCTTCACTGCGAACATGAATGAATGGACCGGTCCGGCGATCCAACTCGCGGTCGACGCGGTCCGGGAGTTCGACCAAGCCTCCCGACAGGGGAAGCCAGAACCTCGCACTGCGGCGTGATTTACGCCGCTTGGTGTTTTTCGCAAATTTTCCGCGCAAGTCTTGCACCCACCGGCGTTACTCGGGGAGAATGGCGATGCTGGCAGTCAGCTCGTCGCGCGCTGAACGGTGCAAGGCTGCTTCCCATGTTCCCCCGTTGCTCCAAACTGTTCGTATTCGTTGCGGCGATCCTCGCCGTGATGACGACGTTCGCGAGCGCTGCGGACGCCGGTTGGGTAACGATCAAGAACGACACGAATAAAGCGATCGTCGTTCAAGAAGTGGTCACCGTAAACGGGAAGGTTGTCCGCGGGAAGCCGGTCAAACTGCTCGCGGGCGAATCGTTCCGCGAGTTCCAGAGCATGGCCGGCGTCAAGAGTTACGAAATCGTCGACGCCGCGAACACGAAGATGTCTATCTGGAGCGGTAACCTGAACTGCAAGTCCGACATGCAGTCTTTCTCCGTGACGACGTTGCAGGGGAAGGTCGGCGTCACTCAATTGCCCGAGCCGAAGAAGCCGTAGTTGCTTCGTGCCACATACAAACCCGGGCGCCACTCAAAAGTGGCGCCCGGGTCATTTTGCGCGCGGTCCTCACCGGAGCTACTTTCTAGCTGTCGCACGGCCGTCCCGGGTCTGAACCTGTTTAGACCCAGGGGCCGGCCCTAACTGAACTGCTCGACACTTCAACCCGTCCACGGCGTAGCGCCGCAGGAACCGCTAACTCAACCGGCACGACCCGACGCGCGGGAGCGAGCTTACCGGACCGAACTACCGACGGGCAAGGAGTTTTCCTTTCGCGTCGCGCGCGGGGTCGGCTACAGTAAGACACTTTCCCGCCGCTCTCCCGCTGGTTCTCCACATGACCGCTGCTCCCGTCCCCGATCAGGCACCGACGCGCACGCGATACTGGGTACTCTTCCTACTCTGCCTGCTGGCCATGATTACGTACATGGACCGAGCGGCGAACGGCAGTGCGAAAAAAGCGATCATGGAAGACCTCGGCGTAGGCGAGGAGGACTTCTTCTGGGTGCTGATCGCGTTCCAGTTGGCCTACGCGATGTTCGAGATCCCTTCGGGCTGGCTCGGCGACACGCGCGGCCCGCGCTCCACGCTACTCCGCGTTGTGCTGTGGTGGTCGCTGTTCGTCGGGCTAACCGGTTTCGTCGGCACCAGTTACCTCGGCGGCGTGTACCTCGGTTTCACCGCGCTTATCGTGATCCAGTTCTTCTTCGGTGTGGGTGAAGCGGGAGCGTTCCCGAATATTGCGAAGGCACTTTATAACTGGTTCCCGGCCGCGGACCGCGGGTTCGCGAAATCCATCATCTGGATGTCGGCCCGATTCATGGGTGGACTCACACCGCTCGTGTGGGTGGTACTCACGGACTGGAAGATCGGCGGCATCCACAAGCCGGACGCGGACGGGGTCGCAACGGGGCTGAGTTGGCGCGGTGCGATGTGGTTGTTCGCGAGCGTCGCGGCGGTCTGGTGCTTCGTATTCTACTTCGTCTTCCGCAACAAACCGTCCGAGCACCCGCTAGTAAACGAAGCGGAGCGCGCCGAGATCGATGCGGGGCGGATCGAAACAAAAGGGCCGGTTCAAGTTCCGTGGGGCAAGCTCATCCGCTCCCGGAACTTGTGGGCCATCTGCTTCATGTATGTTGTGACGAATTTTTGCTGGTACTTCCTGATGTACTTCCTGCCTCGGACACTGCAGACCGAGTTCAAGAAGTGGACAGAAGAACCGAACGGGCGCATCCTCCTCGCTCTACTCGCGGGGTGCCCTTTGTTAATCGGGATGTTCGGGTGCTTGCTCGGCGGGACGCTCTCGGACCGTTACATCCGACGCACCGGTGACCGCAAGTGGGGGCGCAGGCTGTTCGGTATGATCGGCTATGGCGGGGCCGGGTTGTGCTACTTCGCCGCCGCAGGTGTGAAACTCGCGGACCCGGACAACCTGTTCCTGTTCGCGTTCTTCCTCGTGTTGATGGGGTTCATGAACGACCTCATCATGGCGCCCGCATGGGCCGTGTGCCAGGACATCGGGCGCGACTACGCGGCCACGGTGTCCGGCGCGATGAATATGTTCGGCAACCTCGTCGGCGCGGTCTCGACGCTCCTCATCACCGGCTTGCTGATGAAGAAGTACCCCGGCACGCAGGGCATTCTGATTTGCTTCACGATGTACGGAGTCGTCTACTTCCTCGGGGTCGGACTTTGGCTCCTCATCGACCCCACGAAACCGATCGCGGGCGATTCCGAACCCGCCTCGCGGCCGGTTCAGGCAACCGAAGAGAGCGAAACCGTGACCGGGTGATCGACCAGTTCGCCCGCATTGAGGAGTTCATCGGGAACTTCCTCGGTGTAGGAGCAAACGGTGACCGCGCCGTCCTGGACCGTGAGGTAGTGACACGGCTTCTCGGTCCAGCACCCGCTGTTGAAGTAGTGAACGGCCCCGCTGGTGTTCGCGACCGGCAGGTGCGTGTGCCCGCAACACACGGCGTCGCACCCCAACTTGGCCGCGTACCGCACCGCGTCCTGTTCGATCTTCTGGGCGCACCGGAGGAACGTCTTGCTCCGGCGCTTCGCGAACTTCGCGAACGAGTGCGACTTATCGACGCGCTGGAGGAAGTTGTAAATGCGGTCCGCGACCCAGGTGATGAACGGGTAGCGCGAGATGAACTCGTCGAACCGGTGCCCGTGCAGAAACAGCAACCTCCGGTTCCCGCTTTCGACCACGATCTCGTCGGCGCACCGCACCCCGAGCAGGTGCGAGATGACCTCCGACGAGCCGTCGTGGTTCCCGTTGATCCAGGTGATCTCCATGTGGTCCGCGAGCTTGCGGATCTCGGACAGGATCTTCCAGTGGTGCTTCTTGAGCCGGCGGAAGTCGATCGAGTCGAACACGTCGCCGTTGAGGATCAGTTGTTTCGCCCGTAGTTCCCCGCGGCGCACTTCAGCGAGGAAGTGAACGAGGTATTTCGCTTGACAGTTCGGGCTACCGAGGTGGATGTCGGAGATGACAACGGCGTCGAGCACGGAAGCCTCCAACGGCACGGCGGGCGCTACTTCAACTATTGTCATAGCTGCGCCAGATTGTGTCCGAGTGTAGACCGGATGAAGGCTTTGAGAGAACAGCAATTCACTCGTGGAATAGTCCCAAAAATCCTCCTCGTCCGATCCGAGACCGAGACTCAACTAGTCTGCGAGACTAGCTCCACTTGTCCGAATAGCTGACAGTGTCGGATAACCACGCAGAAAAAACTGACACGATTAGTTGCTCGCGGAGGAAGCCCGGGGTATTATTCCAGTGTCCCGCCGGTTGGTATCTACAGTGAATGGGCGACGCTGTAGCGACCTCCGGCGGGATCTTTTTGTTTCTCACTTCAGAAATCACATTTGTTGGTTCCAAGTTAAAATCCGCAAAGTCAACCAAAGCTACCCGCATCCGCAAGTTCACAAACCTACCTCGGCCAAACCGTTAAATCTGATACGATCTACTCCACTCGGTGAGTTGTCCTCGCACTCGGACACCGGCTCATGCCGACTGGCAACCGTACTCGTGTGCTCCCACTCATTCCGCTGCTGACCGCGTTCCGCGCCAGCCGGTTTGCCCTTCCGCGTCCCGCGGCATCGCCGCTAACCGTCGCGTTTCTCGACAGTGCGACCGATTATCAGCTCGCTTCGGCTCTGAATTCGATCGCGACCGCGACCCTGCCAGTCTCATTTCACGCGGAAGTTCTCACGCGCCGGGTCCGGTTGATTCGGCACGCGATGAACCACCTGTTCCGGGCAACTGACCCATTACCCGAACGCTTGGCCCGGTGTGTTACTCCGGGCGAAGTTTATTTCGTCGCCGGTCTGGGACCGGGGTTCTGGTCCGCGGTCCTCGCAAGCACTGAAACAGAATTCATTCCCGTTTGGTGCCCGGCCGTCGAGAACGGCCTGCTTCGATTGGGGCTGTTGCGCGAGATCGCTCCCGATGTTCGTTCGCGCTTCGACAGTATGTGTCGCGCGAGCGAGATGGTCCGCGAACACGCCCCGGACCTCACTGCGGCCGATGTGACGCAGTTCCTCGAACGGGTCGCGCGCATTGAAGGGCGCGAGTTACCGCCAGCGGGAGCACTTCCCGGGGCGCTCGCGTGGGCAGCGAAACCCGAGCAGATCGAGCAGGCCATCCGCGAAGTGCGTTCACGGTTCCCGCTGCAAAAGCGCATCCGCGCAGTCTCCGAAGAACAGGCCCAGGCAATCGGCGCGTTCCTCACAGCGGCAAGGGTCGGTGACCACACGACGGCGTTCGCTGCGTTCCGGACGGCGTTCCCGGACTCGCGCTGGGAAACGGCGCTCTCGGCGCTGGATGATGGGTATTCCGTCGCGTTGCCCGAAGAAGATCGCGCGCGTTTGTGGGGCGAAGTCGCGGTCGTCCTGCGCGAGCGGTTCCGCGTTCACCCGCTCGAACTCGCGGACGTGGTGCTCGCGATCGCGGACACGGAAACCTCCGAGCCGGAACTCGGTGACTTCCACGGTTTCTGTTCGGACACGTTCGCGTTCCTCGACGAACTCGCAGAAACGAACGCGAAAGACTGGATGGCCGAGCACCGCGAGCGCTACCAGTTTGTGCTGCGCGAGCCGATGATCGAGTTGTGCGAATCAGTGGCAGAGCGCTACATTCACCCCATACTGAACCGCGAGTACGGTTGGGATCTGGAGTGCGACGCGAAGACCGGGCGCGCGGTCACGAGCATTTGCAAGAACGATTTCGGCCGGAGCGGACCGTACCAGCCCGTTCAGTGGATCACGTTCTACCGCAAAGCGCAAGCGAACAAGCGGGCCGACGCGCAGTTTTTTGTGCGCGTGGCTGGTGAGGGCGTGAGTTACGGGTTCCATCTCGGCCGCATGGCACGCGACGCGGGCAAGCAGTTCCGGCGCAACATCCAGGAACACGCGGAATCCATCTTCCGCGCGCTGCATTCTGGCGCGGCGTTCAATGAGTGCCACTTTTGGACCGGCGACGACCTCTCCGACGAAGTCACAGTGAAGTCGGCCGCGGACCTTCGCGCGTGGGCCGTTCACAAAACGATCGCGGTCGAAAAGCAACTCGAACCATCCTCCCCCCTGCTCCGCCAGGACGCACTCACGGGGGAAATCCTGCTCACGTTCGACCGCTTACTCCCGGCGTTCGCGTGTGCGGCGGAAGCCGATCCGCGCCCGCTCCTCGCGACGCGCGCCGGCGTACCGGTTGATGCGCCGATCTACGACCCCGTTTCGTTCCACCGCGAAACGTTCCTGTCGGAAGTATGGCTCGATCGCATCCTGAGTTTGTTGCGCCTCAAGAAGCAGCTCGTACTTCAGGGCGTGCCTGGGACCGGCAAAACGCACGTCGCCCGATGCCTTGCACGGTTGCTCACGCACGACCGCGCCGATTGCGTGCGCCTCGTGCAGTTCCACCCCGCGTACAGTTACGAGGAATTCGTTGAGGGCATCCGGGCACGCGGGACCGAGGTCAACGGCAAGACGGAAGTCACGTTCCCGGTCGAAGACGGCGTGTTGTGCCAGTTCGCGGAACAGGCCGCGAGCCGGCCGAGTGAGCCGCACGTGCTCATTGTGGACGAGTTCAACCGCGGGAACCTGCCGCGCATCTTCGGCGAGTTGCTCTACCTGCTCGAATACCGCGACCAAGCGATCACCCTGCCATACTCGAAGCGCCAGTTCCGGCTGCCGGAGAACCTGTTCCTCATCGCGACGATGAACCAACTCGATCGCTCCGCGGTCGCGCTCGATCAGGCGCTCCGGCGCCGGTTCTCGTTCGTGGACATGCCCGCGGACGCCGCGATTCTCGCTTCGTGGCTGGAATCGCGCGCGGGCTCCGAACCAGAAAGCACGTCCATCGCTCCGCGAGTGGTTCTGCTGTTCGAGGAACTGAACCGCCGGCTCGCGCGCGACCTCGGGCCGGAAAAGCAGGTCGGCCACAGCCTGTTTATGGTGCCCGAACTCGATAACGAGCGGCTCACGGCGGTGTGGGAACACCACGTCCGGCCGCTGTTGCTCGACTACCTCGGTGGGCGCGAGGACCGCCTGAAAGACTATACCCCCGAGCGCCTGTTAACCGCCAGCGCAGAGAAGCGCCGAAGGCTCAAAGCGACGACCGATGCAGGAGGCTGATTTCGTGGCCGAACCGCCCGTTTACGACGTGGATCGCAGTTTCTTTGAAGTCTCAAGACCGTCCCGGTGGCGATGGGTCCGACGCATCGGCGTCTCGATCGCCGTGTCACTCGTCGGCTACGGCGGCTGCACGCTCGTGGACCGGTCGTTGGCCCGGCGCGATGGCGAACGCGCGTTGACCGCGGCTCACACTCAACTCGACGAGCAAGACCCGAACTGGTCGTGGGATCGGCTCGTCGCGACCCGGCAAAACGCGCCCGAAGGGAAGAACAGCACAGAACTGATCCCCAAAATCAAAAAGCTGACGCACGCCGAATGGGGCAAGGAACTCGCAAAGGGCACCTGGAAGTCGCGCCTGGATGTCCAGCCTAACGTCCGTTATTCACCGTCGATTCTGAAGGAAGTTCGGCGCGAACTGGCCACCTCCGCCGACGCCGCAGCCCTCGCGCGCTCACTGAAGGACTACCCATCGGGGCACCGCGAGATCGTACTGAAGCCGAACGTGCTCGACACCGTTTTACAAGACACTCAGGACACGCGCCAGACCGCGGACGTGCTCCGCTGGGACGTCGTACTCGCGACCGAGGACGGTGACCGGTCGCGAGCCGCGGACGACCTGCTCGCTCTTCTGAATGCGTCGCGCTCGGTGGGTGATGAGCCGTTCCTCGTCTCGCAGTTGGTGCGCATGGCGGTACGCGCGATCACGGTCAAATCCGTCGAATGGCACCTCGCACAAACCGCGGACGCAGTGAAACTCAAAGAGCTGCAAGCGGCGTTCACAGAAGACGCCGAAGAGCCGATTTTGCTGTACGGGGTGCGCGGAGAGCGCGCCGCGTTCGATCGCCTGTTTGAGAACCTCGATTCGGGCGCTGCGACGCCCGCACAGGCGATCGATCGGAGCTTCCAGGACACGTGGGCGCAGCTCGGATGGTGGCACTACCGCAGCAACTTGCCCGCCGACCGTGCTTACACACTGTCTTGGCTGACGCAGTGCGTCGAGTTCGCGCGCCGACCGATCTCCGAACAGCCCGCGCTCTTTGCGACGATCCCGGTCCCGCCCAATGAGCCAACCCGGATGCTGTCAAGGCTCCTGTTGCCGGCCGTGGATCGCGTCGCGCACGCACACTGGCGCGGGGTCGCTGAAGCGCGCTGTGCGGTTGTGGGCATCGCGTGCGAGCGGTTCCGCCAGCAACACAAGCGTTGGCCCACTGCGCTCGCCGAACTGGTGCCGGCGTATCTACCCGCGGTCCCACTCGATCCTTATACGGCGGAACCGCTGCGCTTCACGAAACTCGAGCAAGGCGTTGTTATTCACTCGGTCGGGAAGGATCTGCGCGGGGACGGCGGAACACTGAATGCGCCCCCATCTCCAACCACGACTTATAGCCGGTTCCGGTTGTGGAACCCCGAACACCGGCATCAACCCCCACTCCCAGAAGAACCCGCGCCCGAGCAGGAACAACAGAACGACAACCCGTGATTCTTCGTGCGGGCGAAATCGCCGAACGGCAGAAGCGTCTCAATCTGGTCCCTCCCCACCCGAGACACGCTCGTGACCGAGATCGACCCGGACGATGATTTCGCCCCTCCGCCCCCGCACCAGCGCTTTCGGAAGATACGAAAAGTCGCCCGGTGGGGGTTCATTTTCATTGCGGTCATTGTGTTGATCGGATTCACCGGCCGGTGGCAGGCTGGGCGGCTCGGGCAGCGTCAGTTGAACGCAACGACCAACCGCCTGGACGCCGAAGACCCCGGTTGGCGCCTCGACGCGATCCTCGCCGAGCGCGCGAAGAATGACGTCAAGGGCGACGACAACGCGGCCGCATTTGTGACCGAGTGCGCGGCCGAGATCCCGCACGAATTTCGCGAGTGGCAGCGGTCCGAGGACGCGAACCGCTGGCGGGTCCACAACACGAGCAACCACCTGCCCCCGCCGGATGCGATTACGAGCGCAGAAACGATCGAACAGATCACGTCCGTCGTCCGCACAAAAGCCCTGATCCTTCGTAACAAGCGCGGCGGGACGTTCCCGCTCACCATCGGAACGGATCCGATCGCCACCCTGCTCCCGCACCTCGATCACGCGCGCCAGGTCGCGTCACTGCTCCAGTACGACGGGCACCTCGCGGCCATACACAAGAAGAACCCGAGCCGCGGGATCTCGTCCGCCCGGGCGACACTGAGTATCGCGCGTGCCGTGGGTGACGAACCCGTCCTGATTTCGCAACTGGTCCGGATCGCGATCGCAAAGGTCGCGTCACAAACGGGAATGCAAGTGCTCGCGTGGAGCGAGCCAACGGACGACCTCACAGAGTTCCAAGCGGAACTACTCACCGAAGCCGACGTTCCCTGGTTCCAGATCGGGATGCGCGGCGAACGAGGAATGATCGACAAGGTTTTTCGGGGACTCGAAGACGGCTCGATCCCGCCAGAAAACGCATTCAAGTACGCCTCGACGAATAGCCCCGGCCCGCAACATTACGCCGCGTTCCACACGTACAAGGCGCTGTTACCGGGCGACCGGGCGAAGTGCCTCCAGATCTGCACCGCGTACTTGGAGGCGTCAAAACTCCCACACCACGAGCAGCTCGCCGCGATCAAACAGATCGAGATCCCGAAGGGCCCGCCCGAAGAGTACCGCTACCTCATCACACGCCTCCTCACCCCGGCGTGCCAAAAAATCGCGGAAGCCGGGTTGCGCAGTCGCGCGGACCTACTTTCCGCTGCTACGTGTGTTGCCTGTGAGCGATTCCGGATCAAGAACGGCCGGTGGCCCAACGACCTCACCGAACTCACCCCGACCTTCTTACCAGCGGTTCCTGTCAGCCCGTTCGACGGTAAACTAATCACCTACCGCGTCTTCCCGGACCGCATCGCGGTATACTGTTTTTGGGCCAACGCTCCGTTCAAAATCGACGCCGAGCACACCGACTTCCAAGGTGGTGGCCCAGGAACCGGGATCGGCTATCGGCTGTGGCTACCCGGCCACCGTGGGCTGCCCGCAGAGGAACCGCACAACCCGTGACCCCCACGGTAACGCTGACCGAACGTCGCCCGCGCGTGGTGCGCCTCCCGCGCGCGGAAATCACTTTCCTACTCGCTCACGCGCGCCACCTCATCGACGTCGTACCCACATTCGAGCGCGGACGGGTCCGGCTCACGCCCCGCGGGTTCGTCGGGTTCCTCACCGGCCCTTCCACGCGATACATCATTCGCCCCAAGATCCCGTGGCCGAACTTGCGGCTCCTGCTCGGTCTTTCTCCCGAAGCCGAAGGTACCACCCACGAACCCGGAACCGACCTGCTGGCCGTGCTCGCGACCGAGTTCGTGGACCAACTCGAAGCGGTAACCCGGCCGGGCTTGGTTGCGGGGTACAGTGAAGTCGAAACCACATCGTCGTTCCTTCGAGGAAAGCTCCGGGCCGCCGAACAGATGCGCGACGCAGCAGCCCGCGCGTTTCCCGACCGCTTCTACATCAACGAACCGGTCTTCGACCTGAACACCCCGTGGAACCAGATACCCAAAGCAACCGCCATCGCGTTACTCGATCGCACAGAATTACCGCTCGCACTTCGACAGCGCATCGAATCTGCTGTTGTGCCGCTCGCCAGCGTTCTTCCCCAACCCGTCACGGAACGCACGTTCGTCCTCGCCCGCGCGGAACCGCGTGCGGAGTCGTATCGACCGCTCCTCAACGTGTGCCGATTGATCCTGAACGGACTCGCGAGCGCCGATCCGCTCGCGCACGCGGGTAGCGCGTTTCTGATCGATCTCGGTCAGGCCTTTGAGCGGTACCTCACTGAAGCGCTCACCCGTGAGTTGGCCCCACACCGCGCGTGGGGCGTCGAGGCACAGCCCGGCTTCACGCTCGGCCCTACGACCCTTGAGCCGGACATCGTGATCTGCAAGCGTCACGTCGCGCGAGTGGTGCTCGACGCGAAGTGGAAGACCACCACGCTCGACGCGAACGACCTCCACCAAGTCCTGGCTTACGCCACCCTCACGGGCGCGGAGCGAGTCGGGTTGGTGTACCCGGGGCACACGGACGCCCGCACCCACTTCACTACCCCCAACGGCCGCGTGCGCGTGTCGCGCTACCGCGTGCGCGTGATCGGGGACGCCGCGGAACTGGCCCATTCGATCGCGAAACTCGCACGCGACTGCCGCCGATCGTAATCACGTTCCGATTTTTTCGCGAGTATTGGATGCACAGGCTCGGCGTGAAGCCCTTGTGAAACTGTTCACGAAGAGGGCTTGTCGGCACTTGCGGTAACGAATTTCCACCGGCTATGATGGGGTAGCGACTGAACCTGTTCGCCCACTCGCGCCTCTCCATCTGACGAGTGGACCGCTCGGTACGTTGCCGACCGGCCGCGCTGTCCCACTGAGAAAGGCCGTTTCGCTATGAATGTCGGCTCCTACTCGGCCCTGGACGCGAGCGTGTTGGTGCTGAACAAGACGTTCATGGCCGTTCACGTGGTCTCCGTCCGCCGAGCGTTCTGCTTGTTGTGCAAGGATCTGGCCGAAGTGGTCAGCATGGAGGACGGGCAGTTCTCGACCTACAACTTCGAGTCGTGGGCCGAGCTGAGCGCCTTCCGCGCCGCCAACTTCCGCCAGGAGGACGACGACTGGATTCGGACCACCAGCTCGGAGCTGTTGTCGCCCCGCGTCATCCGGCTCTTGAGCTACGACAAGATGCCCAAGCAGACGGTGAAGTTCAACCGGCGGAACATCTTCGCCCGGGACCACAACCAGTGCCAGTACTGTGGTAAGCGGTTCCCGACAACGGAACTGTCGCTGGACCACGTTGTGCCCCGGAGCCAGGGCGGTGGGACCACCTGGGACAACATTGTGTGCGCGTGCGTGGACTGCAACGTCCGTAAGGGCGGTCGCACCCCGCGGCAGGCGAACATGACGCTGATCCGCAAGCCGGAGAAGCCGAAGCGCAGCCCGCTGTTGAACCTCAAGCTCACGCAGAAGAAGTACCAGTCGTGGCAGTCGTTCATCGACAACGCCTACTGGAACGTCGAACTGAAGTGAGATCGAGAGGGCACGCCAGCGTCCCCGACAAATTGATTACGGTGAAGCCCGCGCGTCGCATCCGTCGACGCGCGGGCTTCGTTTTTTTCCAAGAGCGTTCGCCTTCCATGCGGAGTGCCTCAAAATCGCCGTGCCGCACGGGTACCAGTTCGGCACTATGATGGGCACCGACGATCCAAAGGAGGCGTTCAATGACAACTGGGATCGCGGACCCGTCACTCCAGAGCGTGCGCGCACTCACGGCCGGTCGATGGGCGCGAGGAGAATCCGACCAGGAACTGCTTGATCGCTTCGTGTGCCAGCACGACGAGGCGGCCTTCGCTCTACTGAAGCGGCACGGCCATATGCTCATATTTCCAGAAAATTTGACCGGCAAGTCGGGGCGAAGATTTTCGGGGGTGTCCCCGCTGACAAAGACGTGTGGGATAAGGGAAGCTGTTGCAATGGGTCCGGGTCGAAAGCGCGCCCTACCTGCCTGGAATGAGGGGGAAATTGGGGTATGTTTCTTAACGAGTGCCCCGGTGTAGGCAAAGCGGAAAACACGAAGATGCCGAGAAAGACGAAAGTGAAGGCTGGGTCGTCCGTCTCCTCTGTGGCTGCCACAGAGGAGACGGACGACCCAGCCACGGGCAGCTTGAAAGACACCACTTCGACCTTCGCCGATAACCTGGGTTTGGCCGTCCACCGCTGGTTCCGTTACTCGGCGGGGTTTTCGGCCCCGTGGGTCAGGGAGGTCATCGAGAGAGAGAAAGCAGCCGGTCGAAGCCGGATTTTCGACCCATTCGCCGGATCGGGAACCGTAGCCCTAGAAGCCGAACGATGCCAAGTTGAAAGTACAGGGATCGAAGCCCACCCGTTCGTTGCCCGCATCGCTCAGGCGAAGTTGAACTGGCGTGCCCCCCCCGAAGCGTTCACCAGGTACGCATTGTCGATCCTGGCTTCGTCCAGGACAGAGAAGGTGCGCCGGAAAGAGTACCCCGCTTTGATGGGGAAGTGTTTCCCGCCTGAGATACTGACCCAGCTTGAAGCGCTTCGTTGCGCCTGGAAGCGGAAGGCCGATGACTCTCCCAACTCGGCTCTTTCATGGCTGGCCTTGTGCGGCATCCTTCGGGAATGCTCGCCGGTCGGAACCGCACAGTGGCAGTATGTTCTTCCAAGCAAGAGCAAAGCCAGGGCGACGAACCCGTTTTCGGCGTTCGAGGCGAAGGTTCGCTTGTTCGCTGCCGACATGACGCTTCTGCAAAATCAGCAACCGGGGCCGCAGGCGAGGTTGTACGCCGACGACGCCAGGAAGTGCGAATCGGTCCCCGACGGGTGGGCCGACCTAGTGATTACGTCACCCCCGTATGCAAACAATTACGACTACGCTGACGCCACTCGGTTGGAGATGACCTTTTTCGGGGAGATCGAAGGTTGGGGGTGTCTACAAGATACCGTTCGCTCCCACTTGGTTCGCTCGTGTACCCAGCACGTGTCTTCGCTCACGAAGCAGATGGACACCTTACTGGATGCGAAGGTGGTTGAGGCGATTTCGACCGAGTTGAAGACCGTCTGCAAAGAGATGGCGACGGTTCGTGACACTCACCGCGGGAAGAAGAACTACCACACGATGGTTGCGGCCTACTTCAAGGACATGGCGGAAGTTTGGCTGGCGCTACGACGGGTCACGGCGAAGGGTTCGCTGGTCTGCTTCGTAGTTGGCGACTCCGCACCGTATGGGGTCTACGTCCCCGTCGACCGCTGGTTGGGAGAACTGGCGTTAGCGGCTGGCTTCAAATCGTTCAGGTTTGAGAAGACACGGGATCGAAACATCAAGTGGAAGAACCGGAAGCATCGGGTTCCGCTGCACGAAGGTCGGCTTTGGGTACAGGGGTAAAACATGGCCGAAGCAGCGGGACACAAATGGGGACAGTTCGTCGGTGAATACTGCGAATCGGCCATCGAGCCGCAATTGCAGGCGTTCGCCGATAAGCACGGCCTGTTCCTGGACAAGAAGGACCCGCGACCGGCACGTTCGGGGAAGAAGCTCCGATGGGTGGATACCTTCGGCAACGGGCACGACCTGGACTACGTTCTTGAACGGGGCGGGACGCCTGAAAAGATCGGAACCCCCATCGCCTTCATTGAGAGTGCGTGGCGGCGGTACACAAAGCACTCAAAGAACAAAGCCCAGGAGATTCAGGGGGCCATCCTGCCCATCGCCGAGAAGCATCGTTTCAGTGCCCCGCTCCTCGGGTGCGTCCTTGCGGGTGACTACACACCCAACGCACTGGCCCAACTTCGGTCCACGGGCTTCAAAGTCCTTTACCTCACTTACGATTCCATCGTCGAAGCGTTCGCCACGGTCGGGATTGATGCCCGCTACGATGAAGCTACGCCCGACAAAGACCACGAAGCCAAGATGCTGAAATGGGCAAGCGTGTCAGCAACGGGTCAGACAGGGGTTTGGAAGAAGTTGATGGAGCTGAACCAGCGCGGCCTTGAAGAATTCATGCTGCATTTGGAGCGGGCCATTGTGCGACAGATCAACGCTATCCGGGTAATCCCGTTGCACGGGTCGGCAAAGGATTGCGTCAGCGTGGCCAGCGCCATCGCCTACGTCGAAAAGTACGACGAGGCAGCCCCGACCGGCCCACTGGTCAAGTACGAAGTCACCATTCGGTACGACAACGGCGACAAGATCGAAGGCCAGTTTCAAGACAGGGCCACCACCATCGAGTTCCTAACGGCCTACCAGTCGGGCAACTGGACGCCAGCGGCAAAAGACCTGGAAGCCGATGTAGAGTAGCGATCCAGAAAATGGAGCGGCAACACGAAAGCCGGGCTGGTCCAGGCTTTTTTCGTGCGCCGACACTTATCGGTGTATGAAGATTTTCATCACCGGGAGGGACGGGCGGTTCGGTGCGAGTATCGCTCCGTGTTCGTTCCAAACATGAACCACGGCCCCAACATCAAAACGCGAACTACCAGCGTCATAAAGCGCTGCGGGCCACGCGCAACGTTGCGCGTGGCCCGCAGCGCTTTATGACGCAAGTCACCTGCTCAAATCCGGTCGAGCGAGTCGAGCCAGTTCAGGAAGTCCTTGAAGGTCGTTTCGTCAAAGTACTCTTTGCCCGATTCCTTCATCTCGCGGAAGATCACCGGGAACCGCTTCTCGGAGAGCAGGTTCTTGTGTTCCACGATCTCCTTGATGAGCGGATCTTTGTCCCCGCCCGAGATGAAGAACGACAGCGGTTGGTTCGCGACGCTGTCCTTGGGCGCGGTGCCGAGCGTCGCGCCCAGCGTGCCGACCCCGCGGAACACGTCGCGCGCGTTGAACCCGACGTAGAACGCCATCTGCCCGCCGCTCGCCATACCGTGGGCCACGACGCGGGTCCGGTCGATCGTGTACTGGCCGAGCACCGTTTTCACGTCTTGCATCACGAGTTCGGTTTCGCTCGCGACCCAACCGTCGGCGCCGTTCGCTTTCGGCCCCATGATGATGAAGTGGTTGTCTTCGGCGAAATCGCGGAACGTCCTGGCCATCTTCTCGCCGTCCTTGCCGCCCTGCCCGGCGGCGTGGAACCAGACGATCAGCCCGTGCGACACGTTCGCGTCGTAGTTGTCGGGAATGTACATCCAGTACTCGCGCCCGAGCGCCGCATTGGTCCGGGTCACGAAGCCCGTTTCAACCTTCGGCTTGTCCTTCTTTTCGTCTTTCTTGTCGTCCTTCTTTTCATCCTGTCCGACGACCGCGCGCACGTCACTCAGACCCTTGGGCGGGAACGGGTCTTTGGGGAACGGATCTTTGGGCGGGTCTTTCGGCTTCGGCTGACCTTCGAGCGCTTTACCCGCAGAGGACGGCAGCGGGAGTTTGTCCGGAACCTCGTCGGGCGTGGGAACGAGCTTCGCCAAAACCGTTTCGACCTTCCCGCCCTCTTTCCGCTTCACCTCGATCTTTACTTCGACGCCCGGGACGAGCGTTTGAATCGCGTTCAGGAACGCGGTGCGGTTCTGAATCGGTTGCGGGTTCAAGCCGAACTTCATGATGCGGTCGCCGACCTTGATCCCGGCGGTTTCGGCCGGGCTTTTCGGGTACACGAAGCGGACCTCGACCCCCGGACCCGGATCGTCTCGCATCGGCAGGATGCCGAGGTACGCACGCACATACGCGGTCGCGATCCCGAGGAGCTTGACCCCCTTAAACTCCATTTCTTTGTCGCCGCGCATCACCTTGAGTGCGACTTCGTCGTTCTCGTAGAGCGGCCCGAGTAGGTGCTGAAGCGCCGAATAGTCTTGAACCTTCTTCCCGTTGAGTTCGACAATCTTATCGTTGACCTGCAGCCCGGCCCGCGCCGCGGCGGAGTCCGGTTGGATCGCACCGACCACGGCCGGGTTGTACACCCCTTCGCCCTTCGGCTGCACACCGAGCAATCCGCGGCGCAAATCCTGGCCGGCTTTCAAGCGCGGGAGCGATTTGAGAATGTCTTCCAGCGGCACCGCGAACCCGATCCCGCCGTCGTACACGTCCACACCGGCCGTCTCGCCCTCAGCCCGGTTCGAGGCCGGTACGACGACACCGTACACGCGCCCCTCGATCGAAACGAGCGGCCCGCCGTAGTTCACGGGCGAGGTCTTCGCGTCGGTCTGGATCGCCTTGCCCCAAATGCGGTTGGTCGCGCTCACGATGCCGACGCTCATCGACGGCGGGTGGTCCACACTGTTGTCGAGCGTGCGGCCCAGCGTCAGCCCCCACTGACCGATTTCGACGTCCTTCTTCGGCACCGCGTCGGGAACGGGCAGGTCTTTCAACTCGACCTTCAGCAGCGTGAGCATGCGCGACTGATCGTTGGCGACGATCTTCGCGACGACACGCTCGCGCCCGGGCACGGTGACGAAGATGTTAGCGGGCTTGTTCGCGAAGTTGAACGCGCTGGAAATAATGTACCCGTCCGGGGAGACGACCAGCCCCGTCGTCGGGCCGACGCCCTTGCGGATGCCCGGCCCCGCACCCTTCTTCTCCGAAACAGTTTCGGCTCCGCCGGCCGTTTCGATCTTCACAATTGACGGGGCGACTTTGGCGGAGGCGGCCTTCATCGCCTTCTCGGTCGCCTCGTTAATGTCCGCCTTCGGTTGGGCGGAGACCGGTGCCGCGAGCAGCGCGACAGCGGCCACCGTACCCCACAGCCGCGCGGTTCGGGATCGTGTGAATGTCATCGGTGAGTTCCGAATAAGAGCGGTCCGTTAATGATTGTGTCGGTCGGAGCGCCGGCTCGAACTGGCGCCCAAAAAGGTCAGTTACTTCTTCGGAGGGGTCGTGACGGTCGGCGGCCCCGGGGGCATCGGCTTACTGGGTTTGGGCGGGTGGGCTCCGAGTTCCACCTCGATGGGCTGGAGCGTCTCCCCGCGCCGTACTTCGAGCCGGATCTTGCTACCGGTCCGCGTGTGCTTCTTGATGAACTCGTCGAACGCCTTGATGCTGACGACCGGTTCGCCGTCGACGAAGCTCACGAGATCGTCGGGCCGCAGCCCCGCCTTGTCCGCGGGCGACCCCGGAACCACGTCCTCAATGAACGCGGGCGTCCGCTCGACCACGTTGGGCACGAAGACGATCCCGTGGTACCCGCCCTGCCCGATCACGTCGGTCCGCTTGACCGGCTTGTACTTCCCCTGCATCGCCAAGCTGACGAACTCGGGCATCGAGATCGTGGTCACCTTCTCGCCCTCAATCTCCTTCCCGTCCTTGTCCTTCGTGATCGTCTTTTCCTTCACATCAACCTTCCCACCGACCGGGATCGCGTAGTTCATCCACGTCTCGGTCAGGGTGTTCTTGATCTCGCGCCCGATGATGCCGAGCAGTTCGCCCTTGCGGTTCAACAGCGCGCCGCCTGCGGCCCCGGGGTTGTTGGTGATCGCGTCCACGACGTACACGTCGCCGGTGTACGGGAACTCGAAGATCCCGCGGCGCCCGGCCATCTTCGTGTATGCGGAGACGACCCCGCGCTGCACGCTGAGCGGCTCGTCGCGGAGCGCGATCTCGAACGTGTTGCTCATGGCCAGGATCCAGTCGCCCGGCGCGGCCGGGGGGCGCTTCGCCGCGGCCTCGAAGTCGAAGTAGTCGAGGTCGAGGCCGGTCGGCTCGTCGAGCTTCTTACCCTCCGGCCGGATCTTGATGAGCGCGACGTCCAGAAACGGTTCGGTCACGATCACCTGCGCCGGGAGGCGCTGGCCGTCGTAGAGGTGGACAACGAGTGCGGTCGTATCGAGCAACTGACTCGCAACCGTGAGAACGTGCCCTTCCTTGCTGATGACGATCCCGGTGCCGTAGTTGTTGATCCGCTGGAACCCGCCGGCCCCGAAGACCTTCACCAGTTTCTTGTTCGCCTTTTCCGCCGTTTCCGCGAACGGATCGGCCGCGGGCGCGAGCGCGGGCGCACCGAGAAGTGCGACCGCGGCGAGGAACACAGAGTATCGCGTGAACATGGTAATTGTGTGTGCCGGGGTGAAGGATCAAAGGCCCGCGCGATCGGGCGCGCGGGCCTCACGGGAACCGGAATTTACTTGCCGCCGAGCGTCCATTTCGCCGGGGTGAGCACCGCGTAGCGCTTGTCCGCGTGGCGCACCTCGATGCGGCCCGGCAACTTGCGCCCGTCCACGTCCTTGTAGTCGGAGAAGTACACCTCGCACGGGTCGGCTTCGGCGTCCTTCGAGTCCTTTGCGATGTACGACTCGAACCCGAGGAGCGTGTTGTCCTTGAGCGAGAAGAACCACTTGCAGTTCACCGAGCCGTGCTTGCTCACGATCACCGCACAGTCCACGCGGAGTGACGCGAGCGACTTGGGGGCCGAGCCGTCGGCCGGGTACGGGTAAAACGGCTCGTTGCCGCCGTGGGCGAAACCGCCCTCGAAGCCCTTCTCGCCAACGGTGAGGAACCGGTGGTACTGGTACAGTGCCGCCATCAACCCGCCGCTACCGAGCGGCTGCTTCTGGAGCCCGATGTCCGACTGCTTGAGCGGTTCGAGCGAAGTCTCGACGTTCATCTTCAGCGTGACCCGCGCCGAGTCCTTGTTTTCGGCGACCTCGGCCCGCATCGCGCCCTCGCGGTCGGCCATTTTGTAAGAACCTTCGATCGTCCAGGAGCCCGCGACGTTCGAGAAGTCCCCGTGCTTCTTGAACTCGGCGAGCAACTTGTTGCGCTCGAGGGTGTTGAAGTACCAGTTCGAGTACCCCTTCTTCTCCTCGAACATTTTGGCGACCTCACCGGACGGCTTCGGCGCCGGGGCCGAGGGAGGCGGTTGGGGCGGCCCTTCGCCGGGTACCGGCGGCTTCTCCCGCTCCTTTTCCATGTTCCCCATCAACCGGACCAGCAGCTCCTTCTGCTCGTTCGCCCGGCGGATCTTGAGCGGCAGGCGCCAGTCCTTGGGATAAATTCCCAGCGCGTTCTTGTACTGGTTCGTGCTCGTCATCGCGCGCCCGGCGAATTCCAGCAACTGGTCGTTGTTCTCCAGCCCGCGCCGAAAGGCGTCGCTCTCGTCCAGGATCTGCTTCACGACGATCTGCGCCAGTGCCGCGTCCTCGGACTTGCTCGCGACGAACGCCCCGAGCGTCGCGTGGTCGGTGTCGATCCCGGCCCGCAAGTGGCCCATGAAGTTCTTGATCTGGTTGATCGAGATCGCGTACCCGACGCCCGAGTTCACGCGCCCGCGCTTCTCGAACGAACCCCGCCCGTTGATCCCGATCAGTTCGCCCTGCATGTTGAACAGCGGGCCGCCCGAGTTCCCGGGGTTGATCGAGGTCTCGATCTGGATGCAGTCCGTGTACTCCAGCAGCCCCTTCCCTTCGGGCGGCTGGTAGCGGTTCACCCCGCTGACGAGACCGTAAGTGACGGTCGGGGTGAAGTCCATCGCCAGTGAGAACGGGTTGCCCATCGCTAGCGACCAGTCCCCGCCGCGCACCTTGTCGCTGTCCCCGAGTTTCACGAACGGGAACGGCTTGCCCTTCTCCTTCGGGAGCATGCGGATCAGAGCCACGTCGCCGACCTTGTCGATGCCGCACACGACCGCGTCGTAGAGCACGCCGTCGGCCAGTCCCGCCTTCGGGAGCGGGCCGGTTGCCTGGACGACGTGGAAGTTGGTCAGTGCGTACCCCTCGGCGTCGATGAGCACGCCGGACCCGCACCCCTCGCCGTTGGGCATGCACACCGCGACCACGGCCGGGTGAACCTTCTTGATCGCGGCGATGCGCTGGGTCTGGGCGTCGAGTACAGCCTTGTCCACGTCGAGCGGGGCCGCGGGCGCCACCGGCACCAACAGGCCCGCGGACGCGACGACCGCACACGCGGCCACCGCCAACAAACGGGACGGTCGAGGGAATCGGCTCATGGTGAAGCCCCGAAAGGTGTGCGAATTGAGCGGGCCGCCCCAAGAGGCGAGTGCGACAGCCCACCCATAATTGATGATCTCAGTATCTAACCGTGCCCACGCGCGGCGTCACTTCTGGACGCGGGCCTCGGCCAGCGTGACGTAGTTCCCGTTGAACGGTGTGTCCGCTTCGACGATGACGCGCAGTTGCTTGACGCCCTTCACGGCCAGAACTAACCCCTTTGGCTTGTCCTTCCGCTTCAGTTCTTGCGTGAACACGACCTGACCGTCGGCCTCGATCGTGACCCGCGCGGCGCTCGTCGCGTTCGCGCCGTTCTCGTCGATCCCCACGGTCGCTTTGAACTGCGTGTAGTCGCCACCGAGGTTGAACGTCGCAACCGTATCGGGGGCCATGCAGACGCCCTTCGGGAACGTCTGGTTCTCCAATTTGATCGGTTCGTTCGAGAGCGAGCGGTCCTTGAGGTACGCCGCGTTGGGGTTGAGGCGCTTCTCGATGGCCGGGATCTCGGGGAGTTCGAGTTGCGGGTCGAGGTCCGACAGGTAAGCCACGTTCCCGAGTGCGTAGTCGAGCTTCACGAGCGCCGCGGTGGAGGCGTATTTGACCGTGACCCCCGCGACCGTCTTGACGGCAACGCCCGTGTCCGAGATCGCGATCTCGGTCGCCGTGAGCGCGTTACCGAACACGTCCGTCACCTTGCACAGCGTCGGCGCGATGGTCGGCGGCTGCGGTTGGTAGAACACGAGGCCCGCCGAACGCGACAGTTGCAGGTCGTCCTTCCCGCCGGCCTCTTTCTCGAAGTTCACAACGGCCCGGCCCCGGTCGTCGACCGCGCCGCCGAGGACCGTGCCCTGGATGTACGTGAAACCGGTTTCTTGCGCGATCACGTACAGGTCGCGCTTACCGCGCGTCGTCAGGAGTTTCTTCCACGAGTCGCGCACCTTCGGGTCGTCGGCCCGCTTCATCGCGGAGAAGACCGCGCCCATCGGGAGATCGAGCTTCGGGAGCGGAACGCCCTGCGGACCGGGAATCAGGTCGGCCTCGACCTGCTTGCCCTTCAGCGCGAACTTCACGACCCGGAACGTCGACCCGTCCGTCAGTTCGATCTCGGAGTAGGTGCTCACGTCCTTCGGGATCGGAGCGACCTTGTTCCCCAAATCGACCACCACGATGTCGCGCGCCGGGATCTGGGCCTTGCTCTCGCCCACTGCGAACATAACGCCCTGGGCGTCCACGCTCACGAGTTTGCCGTTGAGCTTCTTGCCGGCACTGGTGGTCACGTCGTCGCCGATCGCGCCAGACGCACTCACGGCCAAAACCAAAAGCCCGGTGACGAGCACCGCGGCGCGGCGGGGGAATCGCATGGTTGAGTTCCTCGCGCTGAAGATCGACTCGAAAGCGCGGCCGGCAAAATCACCGCCCTGAACAGAGAGGCGGTGGCCGATTTCGGTCGGCCACCGCCTAGATTACACCGTCAGTGCGCGCCGACCAATCACTTCTTGTAGCCGTGGATCTTGTCCAGGGACTCGAAGTAGTTCTTGATCATCGGCTCGAACTTGGCCGGCAGGTCGCGGGTGATGTCCTGGACGACCTTGGCCCGTTGCGCGGCCGGCAGGGTGCCCCACTGTTCGGCGATCTTGCGCAGTTCCTGGTCGGTAACCTTACCCGGACCGCTGCCGCCCATGATCTTGCTGTCGGCGGCCGGCTTGCTCGGGTTCAGGTTGTTACCGCTCCCGTTGCCGTTCCCCTGGCCACCACCGGGGCAGTTGCCACCGTTGCAGTTACCGCCCTTGCACTGGGATTCGAGTTCCTTGATGATCTCGTCGAGGCGGAACACGATCTTCTTTTGGATGTCCTGGGTCTTCTCGCCGCCGCGGGCGAGGTCGAGCCGGCGCCCGCTGTTGTCCATCAGGCGGCCGATGTTCGAGAGATCCTTCGGGTCGCTGGCCCAGTTCTGCATTTCAAAGAACATGAGGGTGGCGACGATCTTGTAGCGGTCCGGGGCGTCTGCCACGTCATCAAGGAGCTTGACGATCGAGCTGATCGCCGCTTCCTTGTCGCCGGTTTTCATCGCGGTCCCGTGGTGGGAAACCGCCTTGAAGAAGTACAAGCTGGCCGGGTCGACCGCGACGTCCGGGTTCACGCCCTTGAGCGCGTCGATGGCCTCTTCGTACACCTTCTTGCTGGCCGCGGCCTTCGCGAACGCCAGCGCGACGTTGGTGCGGAAGAAGGTGTCCTGCTTGTCGTCCTTCAGGATGCCCGGGACGGCGTCCGGCGCCACGGCGTCTTGCTTGCGCACGTTGGCGAGCATCGCGGCGACTTCGGAGTTGCCCAGAGCGAGGGAGTCGGCGGTGCGATCAAGAACGGTCCGCTTCTCGTCGGCCCAAACCTTGTCGAAGGCCGCCTGATCGAACTGGCCGACCGACTTCAACCACGCTTCGCACTTGGCTTTAGCGGATTCGGGGGTTGCTGCTTTGAGCGTGCTGAACCCGAACGTCGGCTTCTTGGCCGGTTCGGCAGCGAACGCCGGGGTGACGGTGACGGCCAGTCCCGCGGAGACCGCGGCGGCCGCAAACAGCTGGCGAATCTTCACGGCAAAACTCCTGGGGGTTAATGCGTTCCGAAACGGAGAGTTTTTGTGACGTTTGTGGACACGCGGCGGCCATCCCTGAGCAGTAGACGACCACCGCACGTTTTTTTCACACCTGAAGCTTAGCTTTTCTCGGGAACCGACACAACAAATTCCGTGCCGGCCGCCCGACTTCCTCATTTTTAGCTCACTGATTTTCCTTTGTGGCGATCTTGTGCAGCATCTCCTGCAGCACTTTTTGACGCGCCGCGAGCTGGTTCAGTTCGGCCTGAATCAGAGCATCCTTGGCCTGTTCACCCGGGTCTTGCTTGTTGTACATGACGGTCCGCTTGTTCACTTGCTCTTGCAGGGACCGCACCAGTTTGAGTTCGGCGAGCAGTTCCAGCAGTTTGTTGTCCGGCTTCTTCGCGTTCGGGTCGTTGGGCTTCGGCTCGCTCGGCTTGTTTTCGAGGTCTTGCCGGGCCTTTTTGAGCGCCTCTTTCATCATCTTGAGCTGCTCGATGATGTCCGACTCGATCTGCTGCGTGTCCGCACCCACACGGGCCTCGTTCAGGCGCTTCTGAACGGACTCCATATCGCCCTTGACTTCCTTCAGCACACCCGCGAACACGACCGCACTGCCCTCGCCCTCCATCAGTTTGAGCGTGGCCTCGGCGATCCCGACGATCTGGCTCTCCTTGTCGGCCTGGGTCTGGCTCTTCTGGATCTCCGCGATCGCCGGTTTGCCGCCGAGCGACTGAACGGTCTTGTCAATGTTCTCGGTATCGACCTTCACTTCCGCCTGGAGCTTGAGCATCAGAGTGACGCGCTGTTCGAGGTTCGCGAGGAGTTTGGCCAGTTCCTTCTCGCGGAGTTGCTTCAGGCGCGCTTCGAGATCCTTGAGCGCCTCTTCCAGTTTCTTGATCGCCTCGTCCTGCTTCTTGGTAGCCGGCGTCTTTTCGTTCTTCTTGATGTCCTCTTCCGCGCCCTGCTGTTGTGGGACGGCTTCTTGCACGTTCTGGGCCGCGGGATCCTTCTTGCCGCCCTGTTGCGGGGGTGGGCTGCCGCCCGACGGAGAACCGCCACTCTTGGACCCGCCGGGGCTGGGTTGCCCCATGCCCATGCCGCCCATGCCCTCACCACCCATCGGCTTGCCCTCGCCGCCCGGCTGACCGGCCGACGGCTTGCTCTCGGCTTTGCCCGCGCCCTGGGCCTTGCTCTCGCCACTCATCGGCTTGGGTTCACCGGCCATCGGGTCCATCGGCTTGGACTCGCCGTTCGGCTTGGCCTCGCCGCCCTTCGGGTCCATCGGGGCCGGCTTGTCGCCGCCCGCCATCGGCATCCCCATGCCGCCCATCGGCTTGGACTCGCTCCCGCCCTTCGGGTCCATCGGGGCGCCGCCCATACCCTCCTTGTTGTCGCTCTTGTTTTCCTTGGTATCGGGCTTGTTCTCGGCGGTGTTCTCGCCCGGCTTCGGTTCGGCCTTGTTCTCGGACTTCGCGTCCTGCTTGTCGCCCGCGTTCGGGGTGCCCTTAGCGTTCGGGTCGGCCGCCTTCGCGAGCTTGTTGGCCAGATCCTGCGTCGACTTCGCGAGATCCTTCTGGTCTTTCGAGAGCTTGTCGTTGTCGCTCTTCGGGTTGAAGGTCCGCGCGAGCAGGTTCTCCTGTTTGGTCTTGATTTCACGGATCGCTTTAATGGCCTCTTCGAGTTTCCGAATCTGCTCCTTGAGCCGGGCCGTTTCGTCGTCGGTTTGGAGGAGTTCGAGGATCTCGTTCAGCGCGGCGATCAGTTGCTTGTCCTTGCCGAGGAGCGAGTCAAATTCGCTGCCCCCGAGGTTCTTGCCATTGAGTCCCTCGATCAGCTCCTTGAACAGCTTCTCGACGCCGCGCTCTTCGGCCAACTTCAGCACGGCGCGGAGCGACTTGGCACGGTCCTTGTCTTCGGGACTGTCGCTCTTTTCCCACTTCTGAGCGAGACGCAACACCTGGTCTCTGAACGTCTTGTAGAATTTCAGATTCTCTTCTTGGCTCCGTTTCACCCCGGTCCCAGAGTCGGGCGTCGGAGGGGTCGGCTGGGCGGTGAGGAACGAGGTGAGCACGAACAGACCGACCGTTGCCGCGAAAGTTAACGGCAGGAACGTCGGCAACCGGCGGAACATGGGAAGCCTCCCTCCGAAGGGGCAGCGCGGAAAGTCCGCGCCACCGAGTGTTCATTCGTCTGCCATTGTGACGACCTGCGAAAAGGCCGCCAACAGCCTACGGGGGAAAAACCGCGAGCGATCGAGCAGATGTTACAGTCCGTTACGAACCCGATTCCGGGCTGCCCAAAATTGCGCTGCGAGGCGTTTACTTATGGGCACAATCGCTACTTAACTTAGCAGCGCCGAACTTACTCCACAGTGACTTTAACTTCGACTGCGTTACCCATAACCAGTTGGAAAGTCACAGCCAACCACCCCGTTTTGTCGCCCCACTTGTGGGTGTCATAACTTCCGCGTCGAGAGACAGTAAACAGTGCAGTTGCGGGTTGCCCCGCAACTGGCAATCAAACTGCTATATAGCGGACCACCGCCCCCGCGTTACTTGACGCTTACGGTCACTTCAACGGGGTCACCCACCGCCGGGCTCAGCGTGATCTTGTACGTTCCTTCTTTCCCCCCGGCTTTGACCTCGTACTCGAACCGGAACTGATTCGCCTCGAAATTGAGTTTCAGTTCCGCGGGCACGATGATGGACGGGTCGGACGCCGTCACCTTGACCGTGAGATCGTCCTCCTTGTACTTCGCCCAGTTAATCGTGTGGCTCAGTTTCTTCGCTTCGTTCTTCGCGAGCGCGACCGCACCAATCGGCCCGAGCTTCGGTTTGTCGCTCAGGAGCGTGTCCAAAAACACTTTCTGTAGTTTTTCAATTTGCGCCTGCACCAAAACCTGATCATCCTTAATTTTCTTAATCGACTTAATCAAGAACTCTTTGTTCTGAGACTCCCCAATTTCTTTGCGGATCTCCGCGAGCAGTTGCTCGAGCGCCCACAGCGATTGTTCAGCGTCGCTCACGGCGGCGAGAGGCGCCCAGCGCCCGGTGTTCAGAACGTTCTGGACGTTGTTCATCAGGTTTAGCGTCTTGGGGAACGCGACCGACGCCTGTGGGTCTTCGCTCAGGATGCCCTCGAGCCGCCCACAGTACCGCAGGTAATTGTTCGTCGTCACCTCGATGACACGGTTCACCTGGCACTCGCGGTGAATCCGGGTGAACTCACGGAGCACCGTCGAAACGATGTCGCGGGCCTTCTCGATGTCCTGGAAGATGTCTTGGTGGCGCACCTTGACCGCGTCCACTTGTTCCGGGGTCTCGTCCTTGAAGCCGTTCGAGTTGCGGACGAAGTCGTACTTGCGCTTGGCCGCGGCGAGCTTCACGAGCGCCTCGTCCAGGCGCGTCCCGAGCTGTTCCTCTTCCTTGCTGATTTCCAGGAGCAGATCGCCCTCGGACACGATCCGCAACCGGATCGGCTCGCTACTGCGGGTGACGCGCGGCCCACCGTCCGCGTCGGCGTTGTTGTCCGTGGCCTGGATGTACAGGTCCATGCGGTACGTCGGCTGGACCTCACCGGGCGGGGCCTGAATATTAAGCTCCTTCAGGTCGAAAATGTCGTCCGCGCTCTTCAGTTCGACCTTGAGGACCGCCTCGGGGTTCGCCTCGTTCGCGGTGGGCGTTCTAAGGAGCGCGTCGACGCGCTCCTTAACCTCGCGCCGGAGCTTGTTGTCCTGCCGGATGAACTCCCCGACGTGGGCCGACGCACTGAGTCGCTCGCCCGCCGTATCGAGCTGGCGGAAGTTGTCCGCGTGGAGGCGCGGGAGCAGCAGCGCGGGGAGGTACCGCGGGCCGGCCCCGGGAGCGTCGAGCAGCGAGCGCAGCGCGTACTTCGTGCGCACCCCGCGGACCACGTCGGAGTCTTCCGCGTAGTAGTTGAACTGGAACTCGACCTTGCTCAGCCCGTGGTCGTCCTTGATGAAACTGTCCGGGTTGAACGGGATCCGGGCCACCGGGGTAACGAGGTACACGTTGCCCGATTTGCGGATCACGTCCACCCCCGCTTCCACGACCGGGGGCTGGTCCTGGGTGACCTGGATCAGGATCGACCGCGTCGTGCTCACGTTGTACTTGTTCGTGAACGTCACCTTGAACTCGACCGGGTCTTTGAGCCGGAAGTCGACGTTCGGGCGGGCGTCCTTGTCCGGGTACATGCCCTTGAGAACGGATACGGCCGCCTGGGAGAACGGCCCCATGTCGTCCCCCGCGTTGCGGAACATGATGCTGAACCCCTTGCCGCCCTCGGTTACCTGGAGCGGCACGGGCGTTTGGGTCATCTTCCCGTCGTCCCCGAACGTCGCGCCCGGGAACTTCCCGACGACCGGGACCGCGACCGCGGACACGATCGCGTCGTTGTCCGACAGTTCACCCTTGTCGTCGGTGTACGCATCCGCCACGAGCAGCACCTGCGAACCGGCGGGCACCACGAACACGGACCGCTCGCCGGTGAGCGAAATGTTCTTTTCGACCACCACCTGGCGCTTGCCCTTCAGGTAGTCGAAACTCACCTCGCGGGGCGGGGCGTGGTGCAGGTACGCGGGCTCCTCCTGGATGCGGTACAACCGCTTGAGCGTGGGGGGCGGGATGAGCCGGATGCGGCGCTCCCGGGTCACGAAGTCGTCGGCCTTCACCACGAACTCGACGTCCTCCTTCAGCCCGCCGACCTCACCGGAAAACTCGTTGTTCTGCTTCGGTGTGAGGGTGCCGCCGCCGCGGAACTTGGCCCCGGCGTACTTGAACGACACCTCGACCGGCACCTCGACCTTGAACGTCTGCCCGTTCTCGTCGCGCTCCGGGGTGCCGTCCTTGTCGGTCTTGGTCACCCAGCGGGTCAGTTCGAGCTTGCGCAGCGTGCGCCCCATACTGGGCTCGTCCGCTTTCGCACCCAGGGCCTTGAACACCTCCTGGACCTCGGTGAACTTCTCGCCCAAGTTCTTCCGCAAGGAGGCGCGGTAGGCCGCGGCCTCGGGCGGGAGCGATTCGTCGGGCGCGTCGGCCGGAACGAACACCCGGCGCTCGACGGAATCGACGGTCCACTCGGACGCGCCCTTCGGCAAACTGCCCGCCGGCTCGTCCGCAAAGCGGAGGGCTTCAAATTCGAGTTCGGGTGCCTTCCGCCCGACCAGGCCCTCGGTCACGTCGGACCAGAGCATCGGGCGCCAGCCCTCGCGCGCCCCGGGATCTGCGACGACCCATTTGTAGGCGCGAACGGTCACGGGCACCGTCGCCACGTCGCGGCTCACGGTCGCCTCGCCCTCGGGGAACCCGACGAGTTCGAGGTACGCCCGGCGCGGCCAGGGCGTGTTCGCGAGGGCCACGTTGCGCTCGAGGAAGATCCCGGTGACGTGGGCGAACTTCCACCCGAACCGGTACGGGCTGACGCTCTTAGTCGCGACGGCGTGGCTCGCGAACGCGACCGCCACCGTGCCGACGAGCAGCCCAAGGGCCAGGAACCCCATCACCCACAGGCGCCGCCAGTCGAACACCTCTTTGACGGGCACCTGACCGACCCGCTCCCGGGCCTCGGCGATCGTGACCCGGATCATCTCTTTCGAGTACCCGAACTTCCCCATCGACTCGACGTCCGCCATTTCGACGGCGGTGATGAGCCGGTCGCCGAGCAACTTCGGGAACTTGCGCTCCAGGACCAGTGCGAGCGCGGGGTACGAGAACTCTTTCGTCAGCCGGGTAACGATCCGGAACACGAGGAACGCCGCGAACAGCGCGAGCGCGGTAACGAGCGCGAGCGTTCGGATTCCGCGGGAGGCGTCGAGCGCCCAGTCCCAGCCCGAGACCTTGAACAGCACGAAATCGAGGACCAGCCCGAGAACGAACCAGGCGGCCACGAACAGGAACGCGGAAATCGCGCCCTCGATGAGAATGTAGCGCCGGATCGTGCCGCGGAGCCGGTCGAGCGGGTGGTACACCTGGGGGTCGCGCGCCTGACCGGCGCTGTCCGACCGGCGGGTCTCTTCTACGGTTGCCATATCGTCGTCACCCAGTGTCTGTTGATCGTGTTGTACGGGTTGGTAGCCGGCGGCGCGGTTCACCTCTCTGAACGCGCCGCGCCCGGGAGCACGTTACGCGAGCCGCAGGAGTTTCCGGCCGAGCCATTCGAGTGAGAGCAGCAGCACGACCGCCAACATGACGACCGAGAGCCGCTGACCGGACCACCACGAGGCAAAGTATTTGTTGGTGGACTCGTCGGCCGGGGTCCAGGTCGGCATGTTGAACCCGCGGTCCCACAGGTCGCTCACCGGGCCGCGGTTCTGCGTGCTCACCTTCTTGGTCACCATGCACTCGGGGATTAGTTTCAGCAGTTCGGGGTCACCGACCCGGAACGCGAGGCGCTGGCCCGAAGTGTCCTTCGGGAGCCGGGCCTTGAGTTCGCCCTGGAGCTTGGGCGAGAGCCGGGCGTCGAAGTCCCGGTCCAACTCGCTCGCCATCCGGAACATGGCCGCGGGGTCCGGCTTCTTGTTGTCCATTTCCGGGTCGGCCGCGCGGATCTTGAACTCGCCGGACAGTTTCTCGGCCGAGTCCGGCACGTCGACCTCGACGCGGTAGATCGATTCCCCGGGGGCGTAGGTCTTCGGGTCGAGCAGCACCTGCCCGCCGTAGTACCCGTCGAACGCGCCGCTCGGGTTCGTCTTCGGGGACAGGTCGAACGGCCCGAACGAGCGCTTGTCGCCCCCGCCGGCCGGCTCCTGTACGATGGTGAACTTCGGCGAAGGCGCGGTGATCTCGTAGGGCTTGGCGCTCTCGTTGAGCACACGGGCCTGCACCCGGAGCGGGGCTCCGGAGACGGCCTCTTTGCCGACCAGCACGCGCCCGCGCGGGGCCTTGATGTTCCGCTTGCCGGCCATGTACTTAATCATCTTAACCCAGACGCGCTCGAAGTACTCGCGGCCCGTGCCCTCGCCCGGCTCGTACACGCGCATCTTGTAGAACTCGCCCGACGCGAGGAAGCACGTGCGCCACGCCGCGGACGGGTTGTTCGTGATGAGATAGGGGAGCTTGACGAGTTCCCCCGTGTCGCCCACATCCGCGAACTCCGCGAGCACCGCGCTACCGGCCTTCACCCCGCCGATCCCGACGTCCGGCTTGAGCGGATAGCACGAGAAGAACCCGCGGGTCGGGAACAGTTCTTCCTTCATGTCCGCGCTCGGGGCGTACTTCTCGCGATCGGTGAAGAACCGCTCCCACCCCGCGACGGGGTCGTCGGGCACCTTGTCGTCGAGCTTCAGGAGGTCCGACCCGATGATCGCCTTCGAGTTCAGGTAGAGGCGCCGCGGGGTCCGCGGGGTGCCCTTGATCCGCTGGGCGATGATGTCGGCCGGTTGAACCGGGAGGACGTCCAGCACCGGGTCGAGCCGGCTGTCCTTCTCGACGCGGGCGAGTTGGAACGTGTTGATCGGCCCGGCGACGTAGATCAGCCCGCCGCCGCCCTCTTTGACCCACCGGCGAAGATCCTCGGCCTGCTGAACGGATAACTCCGACCAGTCCGGGTCGAACGCGACGATGACGTCGTACTCGTTGAGGTTGTACGGCTTCTCGGGATCTTCCTTGACCGCGGGCTTCAGGTCGAACTTGGTCGGGAACCGCGGGATCACGAGTTCGTCCTGTTCCGCGGTGAGCTTGCCCGTCGTCCCGGCGTCGTTCTGCACGAACGTGGTGAGCGAGGCGCGCTTGTCCAGAACCTCACGAACTAGGAGCGTGCGGAGGAACGAGAACTCGCGCGACGGCGCCCCGGCCATGAGCAGGATGCGGAGCTTCTGTTGGACGACGTTGATCTCGCGCAGGGCGCTGATGTGCTCGGGGTCCGGGAACGCTTCCAGCGGATCTTTGGCGATCCGGGCGCGGGCGGACCACTTGCCCTCGGGCAGAACGCGCTTCTTGATGGCCGCGTCCTTCGAGTCCACCGTGAGCGGTTCGGGCAGTTTGGCCGGGTCGATGACGAACTCGGTCTGCCCGTGCGGGGGGTCGCCCGGCGCGAACACGAGCTTCTGGGTGACCTGGTGGTCCGGGGGCGCGGCCTTCACGTCGCGGCCGGGTAGCCACAGGTCGAGGGTCACTTCGACTTCCTTACCCGGGAGGTTCACCCCGTCGGCCTCGACGATGATCTTCCACGCCTCATCAATCGGAGCGCTGTCGGGAGCTTGCACGTCGGTGATGGTGATCGCGGCCGAGGTCCGCTCCTCGCCCACGGTGACCGTGAATACCGGGATCTTCTCGCGGACCGCGCGGTCCCGGAGCTCGGCGTAGCTCGAATCCGAGCCGAGGTTGCTGCGCCCGTCCGACAGGACGATGATGCCCTGAACCATGTTGGCCGACTCGCGGTTGATCGCCGCGGAGATCGAATCGGGCACGTTGGTGCCCAGCGTAATGGTGCGGGCCACGTCGATGCGCTTGTCGAGCTTTTCGAGGTTCTTGCGCAGGGCCGCGACGTCGTCATCGGATTCGAGGTTCGCGAACGACTTCAGTTCCGCATCGGCCTTCTTCGCGAACCACGCCTGCGCCCAGTCCGCGGTTCCGAGACCGTCGCCCCACTCGCGCCCCTCGGTAAGTTTCTTCTTGCCGTCGTCCGAGAGCCCGCGGAGCACGAACGGTTTGAAGTCGTACTTGCGGAACGCCTCCCAGTCCGCCTTCGCCCACACCGGGTCGCTCTGGGCCACCATCATCGGGGACTCGTCGAGCCGCGTGCCGAAGGCGTACACCGCGACCGGGTTCTTCTCGAGCAGGTTCTTCATGAACGCGATCTTCTCGTCCGTGAGGAACTCGATGAGCACGTCCATCCGGGTCCGGGACTTCTTCGAGGCCGCGGACCCGATCTCGTCGGTCACCTCGGTCACGCTCGGGCTGATGTCGAGCAGGATCACGACGCGGGACTGTTTGTTCGTGTCCTCCCAGGTCTGGATCGCGGGGAGCAGGAACACGAGCGCGAGGATCGCGTACACCGTGATCCGCAGGAGGGCGAGCGGCGCGGCGAAGTACCACCGGACGGTCCGCGAGTCCCGCACGTACATGAGGGCGACAAAAAACACGCCCAGGGCGAACAGCCCGATGGTGAGCGCGTACCACTTCACGACGTTGCCGGTGCCGGTCGTCGCGAGGGTGTCGCCGGTCCCCTTGGACGGCTCGGAATCGCGGATGTTGTAGAAGTACATCCCGACCGCGACGTACCCGATCAGCGCCAGCCAGAACCCGAGCCGGAGCCGCGCGGCGAGCGGATCCTTCGCGCCGGGTTGGAGCTTGTGGGCGTTCGCGTACCGGTAGGTGACGCGCGCGACCAGCGCCAGCACCACGAGCGCCAGGAGCACCTGACAGTAGATGTTCCCGACGAACGCGGCCGTCGCGTCGCCGGTGAACTGGTCGAACGAGTCGGACAGCCGCCGGAACACGAACTCGCTCTTTTTGGTCGTCGTTGTTTCGTTCATCGCCTGCTCGCGGGTGTCCGGTCGTGTTGGTTCGTGTGTTGGTGTTCGCCCGCGCCGGAACTGCCCCGGCGCGGGTCCGAGTCCGCCGATTAAGCCGAAACCGCGGGCTCACCGGCCTGCGCCTGCGGCGCGGCCGTTGTGTGTGCGAACGCGGCCGCCGCGCTGGGGGCCAACAGCTCCAGGTCTTCCGGCTTCGCGTGGTAGCTCATCCGCACCGCCCAGGCCTGTTCCGCGATCAGCACGAGCAGGATGAGCAGGTACAGCCAGCGCCGGCTCGACAGGTCCGTCGGCTTCTGCTTGAGCTGGTCGATCCACGACAGGTCCTCGATGTTGTGCTGCGGGGCCTTGTCGGTCCACTGCCCGAGGTCGTCGGTGTTGGCGCGGGTCAAGTCGCCCTCGCGCTTCGCGTCCACGTTGAACGCGACGGCGGCGTAATCCGGCTGCTCCGCGGGCGTGCCGGGCGGATCCTTGTCGCCTTTGAGCCGCGTCAGGCTGAAGATGTACACCCCGGGCACCTTCGCGTCGGCGTAGGACAATTGGAACGGGCGCCGCGGGGCGTCCGGGGCCGCATCGACCGCGTTCGCGGGTTGGTCGAGCGCCTGGTCACCGAGCGCCTTGGGGGTCAGCCCGCCCGCGGGCTTTTCGGACTTGACGGGGTCGAACGTTAAGAGATGGCGCGCCGTGGACGGTTTGTAGCGCGTGGCCTCGAATTCCGCGAAGAACCGGTCGCCCAGCGACAGGTTCCCCTCGCCGCCGCCACCGGCCAGGTACTTCTGCATCTCGCTCACCACGACCACCCAGCCCGGGCTGCCCTTACCCGAGGGCCAGTCGGTCCACTGCTTGTTGCCCGCGTGTGTGCCCCCGGCGTCGGTGGTCATCACCGCGACGCGCCCGCCCCCGCGCCCGAATTCCTTCGTGATGTACAGCGGGTCGCCGAACTTGGCCTTGTCCCGGAGTTGTAGCGCGAGCGGTTTGATCTCGGCCAGTTCGGGCTGGTTCCAGAAGTCGCGCAGGACCGGTTCGCTCTCGTCGCCGTCGTTGATCTGGTCGCAGAGCAACTGGTCTAAGTGCCGTGCGAGGAGCGAGAGCGGGACGCCGATCTCGGCCGGGGTTTCTTCGATGCTTCTGAGGAGCGGGGTCAGATACTTGCGGGCCTTCTCGAATTTCGCGTCGCCGGACTTGCCCCGAACGGCCCGCACCAGATCCTTGGCCTCCTGCTCGAACTCCGCGATCGGTTTCTCGTTCGGCATGCAGTACAGTTCCTTCACCGATTCGTTGTCGCGCCAATTCCCGCGCCGGGCTACCGGCCAGTACGAATCGATGTTGGTGAACAGGAAGTACCGCTCGACCTCGCTGTCCTTCGCGGTCCCCCCGCGCTCGTTGGTGTAGATCGAGTACAGAGCCGGGTGCTGGCGGTTGGCCGGGCTCCGGAGGATCACGCGCTTTCCAAAGGCCTTCTCGCGCGCAATTTTCTGTTCTTCGGTCAGCGCGACCGGCTCCTTGCTCGTCAGGGGTACGGGGAAGAACCCTTTCCCCTCTCGGTACATCCGCGCCGTGTAGTCCTCCGGCTTCACGTCCGGCCCGAGGAACACACCGACACCTCCGCCCTCCGAAATGAACCGTTCGAGGTTCGTCACCGCAGCCGCGCTGAGTTGCGGGACGTTGAGCAGGTACACGGTGGAGTATGGGCGCAGGTCGATGCCGTCGAGTTTTGAGGCCTCGGTCGCGACCCAGTCGATGCCGCCGAACGAGTCGATAAACAACTTGCGCAGGTAGAAGCTGTCGCCCTCCTGCTTGTCGCGTTTATCAACGCGCCCGTCGACCACGAGCACCTGGAGCTTCGGGCGCACCTCGATGACCGTGTGGCGCACGTTGTCGGTCGCGAAATCGCCCGGTTCGACGGTCGCGAGGACCGCGGTCACGAGGTTGAACCGGTCCAGCGGGCGCTCGCGCGACCCGGTCTGCGTGAACATCGCCTGACACGACTCGCGCTTTTCCTGGTTGGCCGGAAGGGTGGGGATCACGATCGACCGGATCGTGTCCTTGACCCCGTTAAGGTAGAAGTCGACCCGGACCTCCTTAAGGTCGGTCGCCCCGAAGTTCCGGACCAGGATCTCGATGTCGGTTTGCTGGTTGATCGCGACGATCCGGTTACGCGGCTTGAGCTCGACGATGGCTACGTTGTTGTTGGACTGCGGGGACTTGCGGTCCGGCTTGCGCGCGGGACTCACCACGTCGATGAAGTGGACCGTGACCCCGAGATCCTTCAGTTCCGTGAGCTTGCCTTTGATCGTGTCGCCGTCCTCGGTCCAGTCGATGTTCCGCGTGTCGGAAATCACGTGGACCACCTTCGCGTTCGTCGGGGGGGCGTTGCCGAGCAGCGCGCGGGCCGCGTCGAGACCGTCCTTGAGGCTCTTTCGCACCGTAGCCACCTGGAGCGGCTTCAGGTGCCCCTCCATCGCGTCGATCGCCAGCGCGTTCACCTTCGCGTCATCGGTTTTGGCGGGGAACGGCTTGTCGAGTTCCGAGAGCCGCATCACCTGCATGGTCTGGTTGGTCGTCGCCTCGGCCGTGGCCGGCATCAGTTTCTCGTAAACGAGCCGCTTGGCCTCACCGAAGGCGTCGGTCGGGGTGCCGTCGTCCCGGCGCCACGCATCGGCCATGCTCGGGGTGTCGTCGAGGATGACGAGGTGCGTGGTGGCCCGCGTCTCCATCCCCTCTTTACCGCCGCACCCGCCGATGTACCGCGCGAACAGGACGCCCGCGAGGAACACGAGCAGGCAGCGCAGGAACAGCAGGAGCAGTTGCTCCAAAATCTTGCGCCGGCGCATGCGCTTCTGCGCCTTCAGCAAGAACTCCATCGCCGCCCACTTGACGCGCCGGTACCGGATCCGGTTGATCAGGTGGATGATGATCGGCACGCTGACGAGGAGCGCCCCGGCCAGGAACGTCCACGGGTTGAGGAACTGCGAGAGCATCGGTGCGGGTCTCGGCGTCGGTGATCGGTTCGGGGTGCCGCGCGGCCCGCTTCACCGGGTGGGGAGCGGACCAGTAACCCGGCGGCGCCGGGCGGAAATCGGTGCGTTCGGGTCAGCGCCGGGCCGGGGCCCGCGTGGACATCCGCTGGAAGAGGAACTTCGAGAGGACCGCGTCCATGTAGTCGCTCGTGCGGAGGAGCGTGTAGTCGACCCCGATCCGGGTGCACCCGCGGCGCACCTCGGTGAGGTAAAGTTCCAGTTCCTCCAGGTACCCCTCGCGGAGCGCGCGCGGGTCGCACAGCAGGTCCGGGAGCTGTTCGAGGCCTCGAACTTCGTCATCCCGGAGAACGGGAACAGCAGCTCGTCGTCGTCGAGGATGTGGAACATCATCACGTCGTGGCGCCGGTGCCGGAGCATCTCCAGCCCCTTGAAGATCCCCTCCCGGTCGCACAGCAGGTCCGAGAACACGAGCACCAGCCCGCGGCTCGGCATGCTCTCCGCGACCTGGCGCATGATCTTGACCATGTCGGTCTTCTCGCGCGGGTTCGACACGTGGAGCGCCTTGGTCACGGCGTCCATGTGGCGCACCGAGCTGCGCGGCGGGATCGCCTCGCGCACGTCCGAGTCGAACGTGATGAGCCCGCACGAGTCCTGCTGCTTGACGGTCATGTACGCGAGGCACGCGGCGGCCGTCGCGACGTAGTCGTACTTGTACAGCGTGCCCGCCTTGCGGTGCTTGTCGGCCCCGTAGAGCATGGACTCGCTCGCGTCCACGACCACGTAGGAGCGCAAGTTCGTTTCCGCTTCGTACTGCTTGATCACGAACTTATCGGACCGCTGCCACACCTTCCAGTCGATGCGGCGCAGGTCGTCGCCGGGCATGTACTCGCGGTGCTGGACGAACTCCACGCTCTGCCCGTACACGGGGCTCTTGTGCATCCCCGACAGGAACCCCTCGACCACCTGGCGCGCCCGCAGGTCGAGCTGCGAGATGCGGGCGATTACCTTCGGGTCGAGGAACCGGCGCGGGTTGTCGAAGTCGCTGCGCTTGGCCATGACGATTCAGTTCCAATGGGTCCGATGAGGCCGTATCCAAGTGGCGCACAGAAACGGGTCCGGGTTCCCGACTTGGCGCGCGGAACCCGAACCCGAACCCCATTTACGACGCGAACATCTTCTGGAACCGCGGGTCGCCGAGCAGCGCGCCTTCCTTCTCCGGGGTCTCCTCGACCAGCTTCTTGATGACCACGTCGGTGGTCACGCCCTCGGACGCGGCGGTGAAGTTGGTCAGGATGCGGTGCCGGAGAATCGGCAGCGCGAGGGCCTTGATGTCCTCGGTGGTCACATGGGCGCGACCGTAGAGCAGCGCGCGGGCCTTGCCCCCGAGGATCAGGTTCTGAACCGCGCGGGGGCCGGCGCCCCAGCTCAACCAGTCCTTGATGAACTTCGGCGTGCCCGGCTCGCCGATGCGCGTCTGGCGCACGAGCGCGAGGCAGTAGTGGATCACGTGGTCGGTCACCGGCACCTTGCGGACCAGGGTCTGGATCTCCTGGATCTGTTCGCCGGAGAGCACCGGGGTGATCTCGTCCGACACCACCCCGGTCGTGCGCCGGGCGATCTCGAACTCCTCGTTGAACGACGGGTAGTGGACGTACACTTTGAACATGAAGCGGTCCTGCTGCGCTTCGGGCAGCGGGTACGTCCCTTCCTGTTCGATCGGGTTCTGGGTCGCGAGCACGAAGAACGGGTTCGCGAGCTTGTGGCGCACGCGCCCGACGGACACCTGGCGCTCCTGCATCGCCTCGAGGAGCGCGGCCTGGGTGCGGGGCGGGGTCCGGTTGATTTCGTCCGCGAGCACCATGTTCGAGAACAGCGGACCGGGCCGGAACAGCAGCTCGAACGACCCGGTGGCCGGGTTCTTCTCAATGAAGTCCGTGCCGGTGATGTCGGCGGGCATCAGGTCGGGCGTGAACTGGATGCGACTGAATTCGAGCGACAAGCACCGCGAGAGCGTGCTAATCATGAGCGTCTTCGCCAGCCCCGGCACGCCTTCCAGCATGCAGTGGCCCTTGCTGAAGAGGGCGATGAGCAGCTCCTCGATCACCTGGTCCTGACCGACGATGACGCGGGTCAACTGCTTCTTGATATTATCGAACGCCGTCTTGAGCTTGTGAATGGAGTCGACTTCGCTCTGCGCCATTTGCCCGGGGGTACTCATCGCTGCTTCGCTCTCAGGAATTTGGGTAAAGGGGGTTGAGTGTGAGGATCACAATACACTTCGCCGGGTGATCTCGTCGCCCACAAAGCGCGACTTTACCGCTCGGGCAAAGTGTGCCGGCAGGCAGGGTCGGTACAACCCCGCCGGTCGGCACAACACGGTCAGCGCTGGTAGATGGGCAGAATGCCCTTCTCCAACTGGAGCAAGCACAAATTGATGCTCGTCACGTAGACGGGCGAAATGGAGCTCTGGGTCCAGGCGCCGCTGTTCTTCTCTTGGTTATCGAGAATTTGCGGGAAGTAGCACTCCTTGAACCGCGCCCAGGAGAGCCACTTGTCCTTCTCCTTCTGGTCCGGGAACATCTCGCCGTAGCGCTCGTCGCCCAGCGAGTACATGGCCTGACCGAAGTAGTACGTCTGGTACTCGTCGTGGGCCTGACGGCCCTTCGCTAAAAACGTGCTCTCGTGGTCCTTGCAGTACTTGAGCCAGCGCTTGGGGAGTTCGGACTTGTACTGACCCGCGCTGAACCCGCAACAGATCGCCGCGGCCGTCAGCGGCGGGCGCTCCTGACCGCGCCCCGCGACACCGCCGAGGTAGTTGTAGATGATGCCGCCGTCGGTGGTGGTGCACGCCTCGAGGTAGTTCACGGCCTTGTCGATGTTCTCCTTGGGAACCGGAATGCCCGCGTTACGAGCCGCGCGCAGCCCCTGGAGCGCGGTGATCGTCACGGACCCTTCGTCGAAGTTCCCCCCGTCGGCGGCGCTGACGTACCCCCACCCGCCGATGTCCACGTCCTTGCCCTCGGCCTTGCGGTGCTTCTTGAGGGTCTGGGCCTTGCAGATGAACTCCACCGCCTTCTTCAGCAGCTTCTCGAGCTTCTCGCGCTGCTCCTTGTCCTCTTCCTCCCCGTACACGCTCGCCAGGAACATCGTTCCGAAACCCTGGCCGTACATGTACCGGGTCGATTCGGTGGGGTTGCGAGTGTCGCCGAGCATGCCGTTGGCTTGCTGGCGCGCGGGTGCGAGGAACCAGTCGACCGCTTTCTTCACTTGATCGGAGTACTTGCCTTCCTTGAGTGTGCTGCCTTCCATGAGGAACGCCATGCCCGCTAGCGCGGTCATCGTGGTCGGGTACTGCCCCCCCTGAGCTTCCCAGTGACCATCCTGGGCCTGCGTCTTCTTCAGGTACTCGAGTCCCCGTTCGACGGCCTTCTCGATGGCCTTCTTCTGTTCCTTGTCGTCGGCGGCGCAGGCCGGTTGGGGTGCGGGAACGGCAATCACGCCGCCCACCACACACGTCGCCAGGGTTGTGAGCAACCAGCTGCGAGGCATGAAGACTCTCCCACGGGAACCCACTACTCGTTCGACCTGCGAGGGATCGTTCGGAACATGGGTTATGGGTAGAAGACGACCGAGGGGCAACGGATTAACAGCAGTGGGCAGTGATTGACCACCGAATTGGGAGAGGGGTGGAAAACGGGATACGAGCGACAGAATTTGCGCTCGGCCAAAGAAAAGCCCGACAGATCGGTTCCGGATGTTGGTGCCACAATCTGCGACACCGAGTCCGGAACCGATCTTCAAATGAGAGCGCCAACAACCACGGGCGCACTCGAATCACTTACTTTTTCGCGTCGTCGGGCTTCTTCGGCTCGTCGGCCTGGATGCGGACGGACACGTCGTACCGGTTCAGAGTAATCGTCCCGTTCTTCGAGTCCACAATTAAATTGAACTGGTTCCCGTTGTACGCGAGTGGTTTATCGAAGAGCAGGCGCCCGCGCTCCTTTTCGATCACCACCACGTTGTGGACCCACCGTCCGCCGTTCTGGTTCATCGTCACCGCGGCGGCCAGAATCACCGGCAGTTCGTTGAACTGTTCGAGGATGATCTGCTGGTTTTCGAGAACCCCTTCGTACACCCAGAGCCGCTTGGCGGTCCCGCGGTCGAATGCGTAAATGGGGCCGTTGACCCGCTGGGACCGGACCATCGAAGCGATGTTGAGCTGCCGACCGGCGTTGGAATCCTGGTCCAGAACCAGGTAGAACCGGTCGGGGTCGGCGAACACCTGCGCCCCGGTACACGACTTCAGGTGGGTCGGGACGTTCTTCTGGTCGATCTTCAGGGTCGCGATCACCTCGCCGGTCCGCACGGAGAAGATCTCCGCGGTCCCGTCGGGCGCGACGAACCCGGTCCAGTCGGGGTTGAGCGGGGACGAGATCGGGACCGCCTTCGCGTCGTACTCCTTCTTCCACAGGTCCTTACCGGTCGCGAGGTCGTACAGGCGCAGCACGCGGGGCTGGTCCCCGGTACCGGACGAGATGAGCGCCGTGCGCCCGATGATGCGGTACGACTTGGCGCCCGCGAGCACGCGCCCGGAGTCCGGCGAGTTCTCGACCTGCATCCCGTCCACGGCCCGGAGCAGTTTCGTCGACACGGGCTTGTGGGTTCCGGTCGACTCGGTTTCCACGAGCACGACGTACCGCCCGTCGCCGTACATATGGGTGCGCTCCGGTACCCCCTGGCGCGTCCATAACACGCGCCGGGTCAGCGGCTCGATGGCCTCCAGCCCGTCGGACGTCAGGAGGCAGACGTAGTTCGCCTGGAGCAGCGCGCCGCGCCCCATCGGCACCTTCAGACCGGTGCTGAGGATCAGTTCGCACTCCCCGTCGGGCGTGACGTCGACCTGGTAGCTCATGTTCGGCTGGAGCGGCTCACTGGGGAGCAGGTTCTTGTTCCACAGCTCCTTCTTCTCGGCCAGGTCGAAGCAGTAGACCGTCATGCCCATCTGCACGAGCATCAGGTGCCCGTGGCCCTGGACGAACTTGGACCACGGGATCGCCCCGCCGGTGCGCGAGTACAGGTTCTGGTTCGCCATGTTCGGGAACCGGACGCGCTCGTTGCCAGTGGAGCGGTCGAACCCGCGGAGCGCCCACGTCCCGTTGCCGGAGACGTTCTGGTCGAGTGCGAACCGGTACTGGCGGTACGCGGGGAACAGGTCCGGGGGCGACTCGATCTCGAACTGCTGCCCGTAGTACGGCGAACTGGCCGGCTCGCGCTGCTCGGCCCGCACGCGGGTCGGGAGCGGGTAGCGGCTGGGCTCCAGGAACGGGAGCAGGCGCTTGTCGGTGAGCAGGTTCGTGAGGAAGTCGCTCCCGGTCTTCCCGTCGCGGATGACGACGTTCGGGTACTCCTTCCCGAGCTGCAGGTACAACCCGACCGCGTCCTCCATCATGCGGCCCTTGATCATCAGTTGCGCGAGCGCCTCGGTGGCCCGGGCGCGCACGACCGGGTCGTCGGAGACCACGCGGAGCTGCGACAGGTGCGTTTGCGCCTCGCGGGCGTCGGCGTCGTTGTTGGTCGCGGCCAGCACCTCGGCGAGCTTGAACTGGGCCTCGGTCCCGGTATCGAAGAACGGGCCGAACACCGCGACGAACTCGCGGAGCCGCTGCAGGTTGTTCCCGCCCTTGACCGCGTCCCACTCTTTCGTGACTCGCGCTTCGAGCGACTTCTTCGCCTCGGCGGTGGTGGACCGGCGGATCATGGCCTCAATGCGCCCGCGCGCCCACACGTCGGGGCGCATGCGCACGTTCGGCTCGTCGGGCGTCTCGAGCAACTGCTTGCCCTCGCCCAGGTTCGCGAGCGCGAGGTAATGGTCGAAGGCCTCGCTGAGGCGCCCCTGGGTCTCGCGCCCGCGCGCCAGCAGGTAGTAGTGGAGGCGCTTGCGGCGCTTGACCTCGTCCTCGCGGCGCACCTTGTCCTCCGGGGTCTCCGTCGGGACCGGCGGAACCTCGCACAGCGCCTCGTACTCCTTGAGGTACGCCTCGCCCGCGCCGAAGTCGGCCCGGAGCAGCTCGGTGTACACGATGTAGAGCTTGTCGCGCAGGAGCGGGCGCTTCTCGGCCGGCAGGTTGTTCTTCTCGGCCTCCTTGAAGTCGGCGATCGCCTCCCGCAGCTTGCCGCTATCGAGGCTCAACTCGCCCCGGGCGAGGAGCCCGAGCGGATCCCTGGGGTTCTTGTCGAGGAGCTTGTTCATCTCCGCGATCTTGAGCTCCAGTTGCGGGTACGCCGCGACCTCCCACGGCGACTGGGCGAACACCAGCCCGTCCTGGAACACCAGGTTCCCGATCCCGTACTTGGCGAGTTCGGAGGTGTCGTTGCGCTTCCGGGCCGCGGTCTTGGAGACGATCGCGCCGTCCTCGATGTTGACGGCCCAGATTTCCCCGGCCGGGACCGCGTCGCGCCCGGCCGTCTCCTGCCGCACCGGGACGTAGAAGGCGTTGCGCCCGACGGTCCCGTGGCCGGTCGGCGCGGGGATCGTAACGGGCGCCCACGCGACCTTCGGGCGCTGCGTGCCCTTGTCCTCGCCGGTCAGGTGGTAGGCCCGGATCTGGTTCGTCCCGACCACGACGACCCGGTCGTTGACCACGCCGCCGACGTACAGGTCCGTGCTCTCCTTGGGCACCTCCCATAGAACCTTACCCGAGCGCAGGTCGAGGCACTGCAAGACGTCCGAGTCGTAAGCCGTGAGGATCACGCGCCCGTTGCTGATGATCGGTCCCGACGAGCGCCACCGGTCGGTCTTGAGTTGGGGCGTGATGTTCGGCATCCCGGTGTTCGGGTTGTAGGACGGCTGTGCCGGCGCGAGCTTCCGGTACCCGTGCGCCCAGAGCAGGCTCCGGGACCGGGCGTCCACCGCGACGACGACGCCGCAGTTGGTCGGGCAGACCACGATCCCGTCGCTGGCGGCGAGGGCCGCGCTCTGGTACCGGCGCACCGAGTCGGTGGGGAGCGTGTTGTTGGGCTTGCCGAGCTTTTGGCTCCACACGAGCGCCGGTTTCGGGGTCGGGTCCGGGCCGGGCACTTTTTGGAGGTTCTTCGGATCGAGGCACAGCAAGCGGATGACGCCGGACTGTTCGATCAGCACGTAGAGCCGCCCGTTGATCGGCAGCGGCGGGCACAGGAACACGGCGTCGAGGCACAGCCGGAACACGTCCGTTGTCTTGTCGGCCTCTTCCTCGGTGAGGCGCACGGGCAGCGGTTGCCCCTTCGAGTCGTGCGAGGGCTCCTTTACCCGACCGAGCTCCCACTTGAGGTTCCCGCTCTTCAAATCCACCGCGGCCAGGCGCCCGGCGCGGACCATGTCCGCGAGGTCGCCGCTGTGCCGGAACTGCGGCCCGTTGTTGATCCCGAAGTCCGGGTTGTTGAAGACCGGGGGCGGGGTGATCGCGAGGTCGTCCACGAAGTAAACGTTCTGCCCGTCGTGGGCCAGGGAGCCGATGAGCGGGTTCTCGTAGAAAATGCTGGACACGTTGATCGTTTTGCTGTTGTACGTGGTCCACCACGCCTTCACGTCGCGGGTCATGTCCACGTCGCTGGTGCCGTCGCTCTTCACCAACTGGTGCAACCCGGCCGTGGTCTTCGAGCGCCACGCGATCTCGCCCGCGCGCACGACGCGCCCGTTCACCACGCGGTCCCGGGTCGCGACCGCGTAGACGCCGTCGTAGGTGCGGAACACGATGAGGTCGGTTGTGGTGACCGGGAACGTGCCCGGGAGCGGGACGCCCTTGGACTTGCCGTCGCGGGCGAACAGTTTTTCCAGTTCCCCCTTGATCCAGAGGTTGGCCTCGTCGTCGCCGTCGTAGAACATCGGGAACCCGAACACCTTGTCGAGGAACGGCGGGCCGCCGTCCACGATCGCGTTGCGGGCCGCGTTGCCGCCCTTGGTGCCCCACTCGCCGACCACGGCGTTGGCCCGCAAAAGTTCGACGGGCCGGTCCAGTTCCGCGCGCACCATTTCCGGGGTGTACTTCTTCCGCCCGATCGTGACCCCGTCCCGGGTCGCCTTCAGGAGCTTCTCCTGGGCCTCCTTGAACAGCTCATTGTGCCGGGGATCGGGGCTGCGCTTGAACGCCAGCGCGGTCTTGAAGAGCGTGAGCGGGGTGAAGATCTCCTCCACGTCCTTGCGCGGGAGCACGCGCTCGAACGCATACGCCGCTTCGAGGAAGTTCCCGCGCTCGAGGTAGAGCGTGCCGAGGAGCACGGTGGCTTCGGCCCCGGCCCGGGTATGGAAGTAGCGCTGCGACACGTCGGCGAGAATCGCCACATCGCCCTTCGCCTCGATCGCGTTGTCGAGGAGGCCGGCCGCGGTCGCGCCGTAGGCCTGCTGGTAGAACTGTAGGCCCTCGGGCTGGAAGTCCGCGATGATGCGGTTCGCCTCGGTCTTCACGCTGATCCGGTTGACGCGGGTCTCGTTCCCGACCTTGTACTTAACGTCGAAGAACGAGTCGCTCGGGGCGTCGAGAATATTCTGGAGCAGCGGGCAAATGGTGTTGTACGGCGGCTCTTTGAACGCCAGGTAGTCGCGGGCGGCCTTCAGTTTGCTCTTCGCGTCGCGCTCGTAGGGCGGGGCGAACGGCAAGCTCTCGTCGAGCTCCGATCGATCGTCCTTCTTCTCTTTGCCCTTAACATCCTTCTGCCCCGGGGCGACGGGCTGGGCCACGGCACCGAACTGCCCGTGGGCCGCGTGCCCGCCCCACGACACGAGCCACGCGACGAGCGTGACGAGCAACGCGCAGGACAGCAGCCGCATTTTGTAGCCACGCATGGTGGTTCCCATTTCTGTCCGTGACCGGTACGCCACGCACAACCGGCGCACCCGACCGATTTTGTCACTTTCCCACATGGCCCACAAGGAGAAATCTACACGCCCTTGTTTGACCGGGGAAGTGGCGCCCGGCACAACCCGTTACACGGAGAGGAAGGTCGATCTGGTATGACGAACCGCCTTGTACCACCTAACGCACCCGCCCTGTCCGTTACACGCACGCGCAGGAGACGGATCGCCCGCACCGATCGCTCGCGAGTAACATTTGCTAACATTTCGGGACTGCCCCCTCGCACCTCAATTTTTCCCAAAGAAAACGGCACCCACTACTCACAACGGCTAACATTTGCGCGCCCGACCCTTCGGGCTTCCGGGCTTTAAGGTGAAGCTTTTGGACCGGATTAACCGGATCAACCGAATTCCGAACGATCCCGCGTGCGGTTTTTATCCGATAAATCCTGTTTGGAACCTTCACAATCATTCACTCACCCCGACCACTTGCCCACGGGTCCGCAATGGTGGCGCGACCCATTGCACCGCATTATACTATAATTGAGATAGTGGCATCGATACAAATAGTGTAAATTACAACACTTTTAAATTGTAAACACGATCACTCCTGTTGCTTGCCGGGCGCGAGGAGTTGTGATCGTTTCAACTTGGGTTCTTCTCCGCGTGAAAAGCTCTTCACCGCGACCGCGCGAGTGCTGGGTCGCGGATCTCGTACTCGGCAAGGATGGTGAGTCGGGACGGTTAGTCGAAGCGCCAGTCTCTCCAACGCGGGTCGTCAGTGATCGTCCTTTTTGATCCCCAATCGCTCCAGTTGCGCGGCCAGGGTCTGGTAGTTCCGGTAGCCGAGTAACTCGGCCGCGCGCCGTTGGACCCCGTCGGCCTCTGCCAGTGCGCGACGCAAGTAGTGGCGCTGGATCTCTTCGAGGTGCCGTTCCAGCGAGAACCGTCCGCCTAGCGGCACTTCCAGCAAGTCTGCCGGGGCCTGCCCCGGAACCTCGGCGACCGCGTCGTCGAGATCCCGCCGGTCGATCACGTCCCCGTCGGTCATCACCGCGGCCTGAACCAACGTGTTGTACAACTGCCGCACGTTTCCGGGCCACGAGTGCCCCTTCACGTACCCGAGGGCCGAGGGGGACAGGCGCTTGGGCCGGAACCCCGGCTCCTGCCGGGCGAAGTCGCGGTTGATCCGACCGAGCAACCGTTCGGCGATCGCGCCAACGTCGCCGCGCCGCTCTCGCAGCCGCGGGAGCTTAATTGTGATAGTGGCCAGTCGGTAGTACAGATCCTCACGGAACTGGTTCTGCGCGACGCACCCGAGTAGGTCACGATTGGTGGCGGCAACAATGCGAACGTCGCTGGTCCGCGGGCGCGAATCGCCCACCCGACAGAACACCCGTTGACACGGGCTCCCGTCGGGCGGTTGCAGGACGCGCAACAACTTGGCCTGCATTGCGGGATCGCACTCTCCGATCTCATCGAGGAACAGCGTCCCTCCATCCGCCTCCGTGAATGCCCCTTCCCGATCCCGGTCGGCGCCAGTGAACGCCCCCTTCTTGTGGCCGAACAGCTCGCTCTCCAACAGTTCTCGGGAAAGTGCCGCGCAATTGATGGCCACGAACGGCCCCTCGCGCCGCGGACTCGCATCATGAACGGCACGGGCGAATAGCTCCTTACCGGTGCCGCTTTCGCCCAGGATCAGGACCGACACACCGCGCCGCGCGGCCCGGCGCGCCCGCCCCACCGCGACCCGAATGCCGTGGCTGTCACCCGCCACGTCCTGGAACCCCTGCACGTCTTGTGGACTTTGGGCCGCTAAGAGTTGGAGCCGGGCGTCCGCGTCGCGCAGAACTTGGGGAACGTAGTCCACCACCAAGTCGAACGGGATCGTGGTGACCCAGGCCCGCCCGTCGTGGGTCTGGTAGAAAGTGGCCGGTTGGTACTTACTCTTCCCCAGCAGCACCCAGATCGCCGTCATGGTGGGGGTGCCAGGGCTGAGGTGGATGCACAACTCCTCGTCGGCGACCCGCGGGAGCCGGATGATCGACGCCAGTTCGGTGTCCACGAGTTGGAAGATTTCGACGTAATCGGTCGGGTTGTTCACCTTGATGGGGTGGAGGACCGGGGAGCCGCCGACCCACCGGGCGTACAGCCGGTTCCGCGGGCCTGGGTGACTGGTCAGCAGGTGGACCTCGTCGAACGATTCGTGGTCGAGCAGCGTTTTGAGCGGCCCCGCCTGGCCGGTGAGCGGTGTCGGCGGGTTCAGCCCGCGCAACACATCGGCCTGCTGGTCCGGCGGAAGGGTCGCGGCCAGCGCCCGAAAATCGGCGTACCCGATCCACGACACGAGCACGCGGCGAGTAGCCATAATCAGAACCATTATTTTGGATGAAGTGACAAAATATTTTGTAACCCCATCGGTACCCGAGATCAACACACCGCGAAGCGCGAACCGTTATTTCGCACGATTCTTTTCGCTAGTCGGATTGCTCCGAACTGCTGACTCGACCAGAACTTGCTCCTCCTCATTGGCCCTCGAACTCTGGGCACATTTCACTCGCTCAGCTCGCAAGAAAATGTATTTGGCACCGAGCGTGTTTTTACCATCGGCACCTTCTCCAGTCCCTTGTTCGGTCGGTCTGGTGCCGGCGAGCCGTAGGCGAAGGTTACCCACTCGTGTCCGTCCGTTTGGGCGGGAGTAACGATGCCGCTGGCGGTGCCAGCACATGCGGGCTCATCCCCCGCAATCGCGCTCGGTGGGGTGGAAGTGGACTATCCGCGACCGCCCCACCGACCCCGCGGTTCACTCGTCACTCACTCATCACATTCCCGATATCCCATCCGAGGAGCGGCCTTGACCGTTCGCTACGCCGCGCACTTCGCGCCCCGTCACACGCCCCAAAACGAACCGATCCCGGGAAGCACGCAGGTCCGCAACTCCGCGGGCGGCTTCTCGTTCGCCGTTGATGACTGGACCCGCCTCGACCGGTTCCTCGTGCTCGGTGCCGAAGGCGGGAGCTACTACGCTGACGAGCGGGAACTGACGCTTCAGAACGCCGAAGCCGTGCGCCGGTGCATCGAAGCCGACGGGAGCCGGACCGTAACTCGGATCGTTGAAATTAGCGAAGCGGGGCGCGCACCGAAGAACGACCCGGCCGTATTCGCGCTGGCGATGGCCGCGGGTATGGGCAGCCCCGGCACGCGGGCACAGGCTCTCGCCGCTGTTCCGCGTGTATGCCGAATCGGTACGCACCTGTTCCAGTTCGTGGAGGGCGTTGAAGCGTTCCGCGGTTGGGGGCGGGCACTGCGCCGGGCCGTGGGGAAGTGGTACACCGAAAAGGCGCCGCGCGATTTGGCCCATCAGCTCAGCAAGTATCAGCAGCGCGGTGGGTGGGCGCACCGGGATCTGCTTCGCTTGTGTCACGTCAAAGCGAGCGAACCGTCGAACACCGCGCTCCGATGGGCCGTCGGAAAGGGAGAGTTGCCCGACGCCGTAGACGTGAGCGATCCGCTCGCGCCGATCGTGGGATTTGAAGCCGCCAAACGCGCGACCGATCCGGCCGAAGTGGTCCGCCTGATCCGCGAATACACTCTGCCCCGGGAGTGTGTCCCGACCCGGTGGCTGAACCGAATGGACGTGTGGGACGCACTTCTGGAGCACATGCCACTCGGTGCCCTGGTGCGAAATCTCGCGACAATGACACGAGTCGGCTTACTGACACCGGAGTCGGCCGCGGTGGATCGAGTCGTCACGGCCTTGGCCGATACCGAGCGCCTGCGCCGGTCCCGGCTCCACCCAATTACCGTACTCGCGGCACTAAGAACTTACGCGGCCGGTCGCGGAGTTCGCGGACGCGGTTTTTGGGTTCCGGTACAGCGGGTTGTGGATGCGCTCGATGGAGCCTTTCACGCAGCGTTCGGTAACGCCGAGCCGACTAACAAGAAATCGCTCCTGGCACTGGATGTATCCGGGAGCATGGGCTGGAGTGCAATCGCCGGTGTGCCTGGTTTATCAGCCCGCGACGGCGCCGCGGCAATGGCCCTGGTTACGGCCGCAACCGAGCCGAATCACCACGTCGTCGGATTCACCGGGCGCGGGTTCCAATTCACGGGTACCCAGGCAGCGACCTTCGGCGCCTGGTCCGCGTACCCGAACTCCGGGAGCGGGGTCGAGATGCTGCCGATCCGCCCCAACCAGCGCCTCGACGACGCGATCCGCGTTGTGGACAACCTGCCGATGGGTCCGACCGACTGCGCGCTACCGATGCTCTACGCCCTGGAACGGAAACTCGCGGTCGACGTGTTCGTCGTGTACACGGACAGCGAAACCTGGCACGGAGACATTCACCCGGTCCAGGCGCTTCAACGGTACCGGGAGAAAACGGGGATCGGGGCGAAATTGATCGTCGTGGGGATGGTGTCGAACGGGTTCAGCATCGCTGATCCGGACGACGCGGGGATGATGGACGTGGTCGGGTTCGACACGGCCGTTCCGCAACTGATGAGCCAATTCGCTATTGGAGACGGTCCCCGCTCGTGACCGCAAAGGAGCTGGGCGTCACCTCGTTGAGTCGGTGGACGGCCGCACTTCGTCGAATGCGTGCTCGAACGCCGGCACCTGTCGCAACTCTTCGATGACGGCGCGAACGGAATCATACTTGGCGCGCGAATGGAGCCGCTCGGCCACGAGATTCCGGGCCGAACGGGAGAGTGTCGGGATCAGCTTTTTAAGCACCGCCACGAGTTCGGTATCGTCCGGCTCCTCGAAGACGCGCCGGCACAGCACTTCGACCGTTGCTCGCTCGAACGCCGGTACTTGCCGCAGGTAAGTCAGAACCACTGCAAGGTCCGAATCTCTCCGAGCGGAATACTCACTGTTCTCAACGAGGAATTCGTGCCTCTCCGGGGCCATTCCCGGCAGTCTGTCCCGGAGGCCGGCCAGAATCAGTTCGCGTTCAACCCCTTCCGCAGCGAGGCGACACAGAAGAAGGAGCGCCCGGTCATTGGTATCCACGCGCTCCCAAAGCGACGGGAGCGCGTGTTCGCGGTAACTGCACAAGATCGCCTCGAGCGCCCGCCACCAGCACTCGATCCACTCGGTCATGCTCCGCTTGCGGGCCTCGAAGTTCGGGTGCGGTTCGCCGATGCTCTCGTAGCGCCGCCACAATTCGGGAATGACCTCCGGGCCGAACTGAAGCGGGAACTGTCGGGCCTCGCGGTTCACATCAACACGCCACGACCCGGCCGCGATCAACGCGATAGCCTCATCGAACCCCAACCCGGCCAGAACCAGTTGCGGCTGATTGGGATCGGATGCGGTCAGGAACGTTTTGCGAAACCAACCGACCAGCCCCATGTGTTCGCCCCTACTTGATCCTCGGAACAGTAAGCGCTCCCCAAACGCATGCCGCCCTGTTCCCGCACCCCAATAGGACACGAGGTTGTCCCGTATGTTCGGGGCGGCACTTCTGTCAGCCGTTCTACTCAAGCCCGTTACGGGTACGCACATTTTCGGCTGCATCGTGTTGGGGGACCGCAGTCGCGCGGTATTGTTGTCTGGACGATAGTTGTCTGAACAGCTATTTTCACTCCGTGAAGACCGCCGCTCACTGAGGTAGCGATGTCCCAAAGCGAAGCGCTACGTGTTTTTCGGCCGAATCCGTGGATCGGTGCGGCCGTGTATACCGGCCTGCTCGTCGCCGGGATCGGGATCTTCCTACTCATTTGTCGCGCGGGTTCGGGGCTGACCGTCCCGCCCGCATCAGACACCGCGGCTGCCGCAAGCGGGGCAATCAAGCACGAACCGGTCAACATCGTACTGCACGTTTTGGGGACGCTCGCTGCCGTTATTTTCCTCGGTTCGCTTCTCGGCAAAGTGTGCCGGCGTATCGGTCAGCCGCCAGTAATTGGAGAAGTGCTCGCGGGGATTATGCTCGGGCCGTCGCTACTCGGAGCCATTTCACCAGAAGCGATGCACGTCCTGATCCCATCCGCGACGACGGACCCCAAGGGACAGGTGACGTCCGCGCTCAAGGCCGTTTCACAGATCGGCGTCGTGCTCTACATGTTCCTGGTCGGGTTGGAACTGAACGCGGCCCGGTTGCGGAAGCAGGCTCACGCCGCGGTCGCCGTTTCTCATGCGAGCATCATTGTGCCGTTTGTGCTCGGTTCGGCCCTCGCGCTGGGTATCTACAAAACTCTCGCTCCAGCCGGCACGACGTTCCTGAGTTTCGCGCTGTTCATGGGCGTCGCGATGTCGATCACCGCGTTCCCCGTTCTCGCCCGAATCCTCACGGATCGCCGGATGTCGCGGACCGAACTCGGCGTCGTCGCCTTAAGTTGCGCAGCAGCAGACGACGTGACCGCGTGGTGTCTTCTGGCACTCATCGTCGGCGTCGCGCAATCGGAGCTGTCGAACGTCGCTGCCATCACCGCGGGCGCTGCGGCCTTCATCGCAATCATGTTCCTAATCGTCCGGCCGCTCGTGACGCGGCTGAGCGCACGGTTCGACGCGACCACTGCGCCGCTCCCGCCGATGGTCATTTCCGGCACGTTCCTCGCGGTGTTGCTGGCCGCTATGACCACGGAAGCGATCGGCATCCACGCTCTGTTCGGCGCGTTCCTGTGTGGGGCGATCGTCCCGCACGACGGGCGCATCGCGCGCGAATTCACTGCGAAACTGAAAGACCCGGTCACGGTGCTACTCCTGCCCGCGTTCTTCGCCTACACCGGGATGCGAACCCAGATCGGGCTGGTTAGCAGTGGCGAGGACTGGCTGTGGTGCTCCGCGATCGTGGTTGTTGCTACTGCGGGGAAGTTCGGCGGCACGCTCGTGGCGGCGCGGCTCACGGGGCAGTCGTGGCGTGACGCCGCAGCGCTCGGAGCACTGATGAACACGCGCGGACTGATGGAACTGATCGTCCTGAACATCGGTCTCGATTTGGGGGTCATCAGCCCGACGCTGTTTGCCATGATGGTTCTGATGGCCCTCATCACCACCGCCATGACCAGCCCGATCGTCAGCCTGCTCGTGCCGCCGGCGCCGCAAGAAGAACAGGCCTCCTGACGAAATCCGATTCTCTCGTTGCCCCAAATGAACCGACCGGCTCGCCATTCACGCGAGCCGGTCGCATTTCAGGGCAACCGCGACGAGATGGCAGTTACAGCCCGGACCAGTAAGCGATCTTACACTTCGGCAGTGCCTTCTGAAGGTCCTCTACACCCTCGGCCGTTACTCTCGTTTGGCCCAAGTTCAAGCGCCTGAGATTCGTAAGCGCCTCAAGCTCTTGAAGACCCACGTCCGTGATCAGTACCTTGGTCAGATCGAGGTCGGAAAGAGACTTGAGTGCCGCCAACTCACTCATCCCCGCATCAGTAATCTTCGTGTAACTCAAGGAAAGTTGTACCAACTTGGGTAGCGTGGCGATCCCCTTCAGCCCCGCGTCTGTAATTTTCGTGCTACCCAACTGAAGTTGAGTGAGGTTCTTCAAAGTACCTAATTCGTTGAACCCGGCGTCGGTCACGTTCTGGGCGTATAGCGCCAGCCAAGTGAGGCTCGTGAGTGCGGCGAGTTCCTTCACGCCCGCGTCCGTGATCGCATCGCCGCCGATCACGAGCGTGGTGAGATTCTTGAGTGCACGCAATTCCTTGATCCCAACCGCCGTCACGTTCGTGTTACTCAAACTCAGGGCAGTGAGTTTTGTGAGCGCAGTCAATTCCTTCACGCCCGCGTCCGTTATCGTCGTGGCACTGAGGTGGAGGTAGATAAGGTTCGTGAGCGCACCGATGTCCTTGAGACCCGTGTCCGTCACCTGTGTACCGTCCAAGAGAAGCAAAGTGAGTTTTGTGAGTACCCGTAATTCCTTCATACCCGCGTCCCCGACGCGGCTTTGATCCAAGGTGAGTTCGGTGAGGTTCGTGAGCGCAGCTACACCTTTAAGGCCCACATCCGTCACCTGAGTGTTTCCCAAGTACAACTTGCTCAGTTTCTTGAGCCCACTCAGTGCCTTAATCCCCTCATCAGTCACCCGAGTTCGAGTCAAATTCAAAGCAGTGAGATTTGTGAGCGCAGCCAGCTCCTTCACACCCGTATCCGTCACCTGGGTGCCGTAGAGATCCAATTGCGTGAGGCCCGTGAGTGCGGCCGCGCTCTTCAAGCCCGCGTCCGTTGCCGCGCCCCCTGGAGAAAGCCGGGTGAGGTTCTTGAACACCACCAGTTCTTTCACGGACACATCCGTCACTTTGCCGCTCAGGTGAAGTTCGGTGAGGTTCTGAAGCGGGGCCAGTTCCTTCACGCCCGCGTCCGTCACTTGAGTACCGCTCAAATCGAGTGCGGTGAGGTTCGTCAGTGCGGCCACGGCCTTCATAGCCGTGTTGGTCACTCCCACGCCGGAGAGCGTTAACTTGGTGAGTTTCTTGAAGACCGCCAGTTCTTTGAGGCCCGTATTCGTCACTTTTGAATAACCGAGATCGAGCGTTGTGAGGTTCTTGAATGCGGCCAGTTCCTTGAGGTCCGAGTTCTTCGCCTTTGTGGACTGAAGGCTCACCCCCACTACCGGCTTACCCGGCACCTTTTCGTCGCGAGTGACCGTTCCGCCCAATTTCTCCACGAACTCCACCGCCCGCGCCTCGGCGTCATCAACCGGCTCCACCGCTACGGGCGCGGTCGGTGGTTGCAGTGGTGCTGGTGCCTCAGCAACGGGTACGGGTACCTGCGGCGCTGCTGACTTGGCACCCGCCAGCACCACCCCGAGCCCCACCAACCCGAGCGCGACGGCACTCACGCCATATGCAATTACCTTCTGCGAGAGCATGGACGTTGTTACCCCTCGTGCGAGAACCGCTACGGAAGAACACGTCGTGTTTCCTCCGGTCAGAAAATCGAACACGAGGGCCACGGTGCGGTGGTTCAGTTCGGGCGGAACAGTCGCAGTTACTTCGCCGATACCAGTAACCAGAGCCGCGGCCACAGTGGGAACCACGCCGCGGCGTTCCAGTCGGAGCCGGAGTACCGACTTGGCACGTTCCAGGCGCCGGCGCAGGGTGCGCGGGTCGCGTCCGAGTTGGGCCGCAGCGCGCTCCTGGGTGTACCCCTGGAGTAAGCACAGCACGACCGGCCCGCGAAGCGCGTCCGGGAGTCGCGTGAGTTCCTCGTCCAGAATCTGGAACTGCTCGACCAGTTCCGCGGGTCGGTCGGTCCACGCGCCCCCGCGGACCTGAGCCGCGTCGGTTTCGTAACGTGCCCGACGACCGGACCCGCGACTCATCTGTCGCGCCACGCGGCCCGCTACTCCAGCCAGCCACGCACCCAGCGCGCCCGCCCTCTGAGCCGCACGCAGTTTGGTGGCGAGAACCAGGAACGTGGCCTGAAACGCATCATCCGCGCCCGCGGAACCAACTAGGCGCCGACAGATCCGGTACACCACCGGTCCGTGGCGCTGGACCAATTCTGCGAACGCAGATTCGTCGCGTGTACGACCAAAACGGTCGAGTAATTCGCTATCCGGGATCGGCGGTTCGGCGCAGCGCAGTAGCGGGAGCAGTACGTCCATCTCCAATCCTCGTGTTCGAGGCGTTCTCTCAAATCGCGTGGTAATGCCCGCTCAGCGCCAAAAGCGGACAGATTTTTCTGGGACACTTCGCGGCCCGATCTCACAACCAGCGGCAAGCGCGGCCGGTTTGTGAGATGAGCCTTCGGTCTGCGGAAATCTTCCCGCAGACCGAAGGCTCGTGCCACAAGCAAGAACAATCGTAACGCTTACCGCTTCTTCTCGACGTACTTCTTCGGTTCCGGTTCGCTCACGATCTTGAGCAGTTCGACCACGATGTCGTCGCTGGTGCGGCCCTCGGCCTGGGCCTGGAAGTTCGCGCTGACCCGGTGGCGCAGCACGGGGATTGCGGCCTTCTTGATGTCGTCGATGGCGACGCTCGGTCGGCCGTCCATCGCGGCGAACGCCTGACCCGCTTGCGCGAGGAAGATGCCCGCACGCGGCCCGGCACCCCAATCCACGAGGCGCTTGATGAGTTCGGGCGCGCTCGGGTCTTTGGGCCGCGTCGCCCGCACCAGTTTCACGATGAACTCGTTCACGAACGGCGGCACTTCCACCTTTTTCACCAGCTTCTGCCACGCGATGATGCGTTCCGCGGTCAGCACCTTCGTCAGCTCCGGCTTCTCGCTGCGGGTGCTCATCAGAACGATGTGGCGCTCGTCCTCCAGGGTCGGGTAGTCCACCTTCACGTTGAACATGAACCGGTCGAGCTGCGCTTCGGGGAGCGGGTACGTCCCTTCCTGTTCGATCGGGTTCTGTGTCGCGATCACGAAGAACGGCTCGGGCAGCTTCATCGTGTCCTGGCCCGCGGTCACCTGGCGCTCCTGCATCGCTTCGAGGAGCGCGGCCTGGGTCTTCGGTGGGGTCCGGTTGATCTCGTCGGCCAGCACGATGTTCGCGAAGATCGGCCCGCGCACGAACCGGAACTCGCGCTTGCCCTCGGCCGTCTCGTCCAGCACGGTCGTTCCGGTAATGTCCGAGGGCATCAGGTCCGGGGTGAACTGCACGCGCTTGAACGCGATGCTCAGGATCTGCGCGATGGAGCTGACCATCAGCGTCTTCGCCAGCCCCGGTACGCCCACTAGGAGGCAGTGCCCGCGCGTGAAGATCGCGGCCAGAACTTGCTCAACGACCTCGCTCTGCCCGACGACCACCTGCCGGAGCTGATCGAGCATCGCGACGCGGTCGGCGGAAAACTTGTTCAGGTAGTCCGTGAAACGGTCATCGGCCACAGGTGCGGCTCCGGTGCGTGTTGGGAACGAGAGACGGCATTTTACCAATTCACGCGCCGAAATGATTGCCCCACCCGATCGCAGGCGCTGCGAGTTAGCGACGGAGTCCCTGGAGGCGCGTCCCGGCCGCGTGAAGCGTCTCGTCCTTCTTCGCGAACATGAACCGCACGAGGTGCCGGCCGTCGGCCTTCGGGTCGTGGAAGCTGCTTCCGGGCACGCCCGCGACGCCCACAGTTTCGATCATGTGCCGAACGAACGACACATCGTCCAACGTGCTGAGGGCGGTGAAGTCGGCCATCACGTAGTAGGCACCGTCCGGCGGGCGCACCGCGAACCCGGCCCGTTCGAGGTACGGCACGAACAGGTCACGGCGATGCTGGTAGTGATCTCGGAGGCCGTCGAAGTAAGTTTGTGGCAGAGCCAGCGCTGTGGCCCCGGCAACTTGCAACGGGTGCGGCGCCCCAACAGTCAGGAAGTCGTGGGCTTTGCGGATGCCCGCGGTGATCGCCTCGGGCGCGACGCAGTAACCCAGCCGCCAACCGGTCGCGCTGAACGTCTTCGACAGCCCGCTAATCGTTACCGTGCGCTCCGCCATTCCGGGCAGCGACGCGATGCTGATGTGCGGCCGAGATGTGAAGTTGATGTACTCGTAGATTTCGTCCGAAATGGCGACCGCGTTGAACTCCTGACACAGCGCCGCGATTGTTTCGAGTTCCGCGCGGGTGAACACCTTGCCCGTCGGGTTGTTGGGCGTGTTCAGGATGACGGCTTTGGTCTTCGCAGAGAACGCGGCACGAAGTTCGTCGGGGTCAAAGGACCAGTCCGGAGAGCGGAGCGACACCCACTTCGGAGTCGCTCCGGTGAGTTTCGCGTCCGGTCCGTAGTTCTCGTAGAAGGGCTGGAAGATCACCACCTCGTCGCCCGGGTCGATCAGCGCGAGCATGGTCGCCATCATGCACTCGGGCGCCGCAGCAAACCGTGACGTGTGCGTCCGCGTCGACCCATTCCAGCCCGTTGAACGCGCGCATCTTCGCCGCGATCGCCTTTCGCAAACTCGCGATGCCCCACGTCACCGCGTACTGGTTGAACCCGTCGCGCACGGCCCGGCACGCGGCCTCCTTCACCTCCTCCGGCGGGTCGAAGTCCGGCATCCCCTGACCGAGATTGATCGCCCCGTACTGCTGCGCGATCCGGCTCATCTCCCGAATGACCGACTCCGTGAAGTGCTGTACGCGACTCGCGAGCATGTTGACCTTTGGAATAACGATCGAAATTGTGGCTCAGGGGTTACATCGGACGGCGCATCAAGTCCCTTGAACCGCAGAGGACGTCCGCGACCGCAATTATCATTTTACGAAGCTGTATAGTCGCAAACGGCGGTCACGCCGCGTTTTGGCGAACGGCTGAGGTGGGTTGGCTGGTAAAGTGCTTTTGACGTTAACTACTTCAAGGAACGCCTTTCGCCCACTGCGCGCGAAAGTTCCACATCACATCGCTGCCACTGGCCTCCTGCCCCCGCACCTTCACGAGCGGTTGTCACGATCTCGTTACAAATCGCCTTGAGAATTGCGTTTGCAGCACCGCAGTAAGTTGAGTTAAGATTGGGCGATGTCGAGTGGTCACGATTTGCCCTCTCCTGTTAATTCCTTACCCACTAATCGTCTCTTTCCTACACCCGTTATTCCGTGCAGGACCGGACGGGTAGCGAAGACCTCGTGGAGAACTCCCATGCCCCGCAGTTGGTTGCTCGCGACCCTGGCGGCGTGTGTGGTGGGCGGCGTGATCGCCATCCCCGCACCCCAACCGGCCTGCGCTGCCGACGACAAGGACAAGGAACAGAAGAAGGCCATCGAGAAGGCCATCGAGAAGGGGTTGGAGTACCTGAAGAAGACCCAGGCTCAAGACGGTCACTGGGAGGCGCAGGGCGGTCAGTACCCGACCACGATGACGGCGCTGGCGGGCATGGCGTTCCTCATGGAAGGCAGCACCCTTAAGGAAGGCAAGTATTCCGATCAAGTGAAGAAAGCCGTCGATTGGTTCCTCGCACCCGCGCGCCAACAAGCCAACGGCATGCTCGGCGACGTCCGCAACCCCACCGAATCGACCCGGTACATGTACGGTCAGGGTTTCGGGACGATGTTCCTGGCGAGCGTGTACGGGGAGGAAGAGGACAAGGAACAGCGCGAGAAGCTCGAGAAGCTGCTGAAGAAGGCGGTCGAGTTTATCTGCAAGGCGCAGACCCTCAAGAAGCACCGCAAGGCCGAGGGCAAGGACATGGACATCGGCGGGTGGGGGTACGTCAGCGCCGCCGACGGGGGAAACTTCGACGAGGGGTCCGTCACCATCACCGCGCTCCAGGGGCTGCGCGCGGCTCGGAACGCGGGCATTCCGGTCCCCAAGGAGAACATCGACAAGGCCGTCAACTACCTCGAAGCCTGTACCACCACCGACGGCGGCATCATTTATAACTACACCGGCGGCGTTGCGGGGCGCGGACAGGGCCGCCCGCCGCTGACGGCCGCGGCGATCTGCTGCGGGTTCAGCGCGGGCCAGTACAAGACCGATCTCCCCAAGCGCTGGCTCAAATACTGCAAGGATAACGAAGGGAACTTCTTAGCGAAGGGTCGCCAGGCCCACGACGAGTATCAGACATACTACTTCGGTCAGGCCATGTACTCGCTGGGCGACGAGCGCTACGGCGAGATGTTCCCGGACCAGAAGGAGAAGGACAAGTGGCTCTCTTGGGCGCGGTTCAAGGACTGCTACTTCCCGCAAATCCTCGACAACCAGGAAAAGAATAGCGGCGCCTGGACCGCGGGCGGCATCGGGCCGGTATACACCACCAGCATCAATTTATGTTTGCTCCAGTTGGAGAAGGGCATTCTGCCTATCTACCAGCGCTGAAACGCACTGGATGTAACGCGAGACCACCGTCGGGCGAAGCCAATGTGCTCTACTCGACGGTGGCGTTGTTTATGGATGCGAAGCCGCGGATGGCGCAGATCACACGGATTGAGGCAACAGGCACCCAGCAAAAAATTAACCCGCCCAGGTCGGGGAAGCGAGGGCGCGGGGCGGCCTCACCCAACCTGGGCGGCGTTCCGAAGGCGAACCGGAACTGTTTCAGTGATGTTTCAGAGATTGACTACTGTCCGGCAGTCAGGAGGGCTGAGCGGTTTGGGCTAGGTGTAGTGATGATAGTAGATGTTCCGCCAGCGTGTTAAGATTTTGCCTGATTACTTCCGAACGCGAATCTTTTGACCTCTGTGCGTATTTTCTGCTCACACCGCACGAGAAAAGACAACGGACTGTCCGAATCTCGGACGAACAGCAATTTCTCGTGAAATTTCGGCCCATTCTCTGTTAGCGCCTGGGGCCTACTTTTGTATCTTTCCATCAGACCGGCCGCGGTCAACGAGGTGAATGGGCGACGCCTCGACGATTTGCGGCCGGTCCTTTTTTTGCGCCAAGTCTCGCGATTAGATTGTTCCACTACCACTACGGCGAGCCCGCATCATTTCTCGCTGAAAAATTCCCGAATCTCTACACGATTTCCCGCGTGACGCAGTCGGATGGCGACCAGCTCCGCTTGAGCGTGGAGTTTGTACGTGCCGTGGCTCTGCCAACCTTGCGGCCCGCGGTGAACCATTACCTCGAGCCGGCGCGGGAACAGTGCGGGCGGGTTTGCTTCGGCGGTGGCCGGCATTGAGGTCACGCCGGCGACAGTTGCGGTGGCCATCACAGCGGACAGAATCAATTTGCGAATCATGGCTCTTCCCCGTTCGGGGTCGGCTTCATGCCAACCCTTCCGCGAGTAGAACGGTGCGCGCCTCAAGCGTTGCGCTCGGCCGATGAAACTTTGTGTGATTTTGGAAGCGTTGAACCGCGCACTTGAGGCAGAGATGTGTTCGGCGGAGCCGTAGATAAGTTCGGTAAACTGGAGCGCATTCAAACGGCGAGGGCCGGCACTAACCGGCCCCTCACATCTTTGATTTCATTCCGATCACGTGACCCCGATTTCCGCGAACTCCAAGTGATTCCGGCAATGCCGGTACCAGTCCGCGGACGACGCGGCCGTCGGGAGCCACGCTTCGAGCGGCCGGTAGGGGCGGAAATCCCCGTTCTCGTAGAGCATGATGTCATTCGAGCTCGGCGATTGCACGGCGAGCTGAACCCAACCGTTCTGGGCCATCGTCTTCCCGAGCGGGTTGCCGTTAAGCACCTTGTGCATGATCTCGGGCGTGGTTTCGCACACGATCAGCAGGCGCACGGGTTCATGGATCTCGACCATCTGCCACGGCAGCCCGGTACGCAAATCGCTCGCAGCGCCGTCCATCACACCCAGTAGCGCCGTGATGTTGTGCGGGAGTTTGGTTCCGCACCCGTACCCCGGTGAATCGGTGTGCGAGAAGTAGTATTCGAGGTTGATCCCGCCACAGACCGGAAAAATCGCGGCCATCGTGCGGGCCAGGATCGTACCGTTCTCGTCGTCCTGAGTCGGGTCGTATGCCGTCAGAAATGCGCGCCTGTCAAGGAACAGCCCCCGCGTGCGCTCCCGGCGCCCCACGTGCGTGATGGCGTTGGTCGCGTGCCCCAATTCTGGTCGCGTTTGGGCCAGATCCTCGCTCCGCTCCTCGACGTGGCGCCGGGCTTCGGACGGGGTCAGGTCCAGAGGGGCAGACATGAACCGGCGGCAGCGTTCGTGTGCGTTGCGGTCGAGCGCCTGTTCGATCTCGGAGCACGCCCGGTTGAACTCGGCCCGGTGCGTGTCCGGTACGCGGTCCAGGTCGAACAGAGTGACCGAATCGTTGCACGTGTTGTGGAACCCGCCGACGAACCACGTCGAGTCCGGAATCGCGATCCCGTTCTGTTCGAGCCGCCGGCGCACCCGTGGGTCGTTGAGCACCTGAGCCGCCCCGCGCCCGTTCGGCGCGCCGGGTGACCCGCCGCACGCACCGCAGTCGTAAGCGGACTTATGCGGGTTGTTCAAACTGGACGAGCCGTGCCCGATCGTAAACACGAGGCGGGCGAAATTCTTCGTCAGACCCAGGTCGCCGAGCAGTCGCTCAGCACTCGCTACCAACTCGTCGAGCGTGAACCCGAGGTTCCCGTTCGTGGGTCCGGGCGTACACCCCATCTCGCGCTCCAGCACGAGCCGGGTTCGGGATGTGGGGGACACGATCCGCCCGAACCGGTTGCGCGCCCGGGCCGTCAACCGGGGAAACAGTGTTCGGGCCACGAGCGGGATCGAGGCGAAAAACCCGAGGGCGCCCGCGAGCACCGTACCGAGCGCCAGCGACCGACTCCCGAGATGCGCCTGGTGAGCGGCCCGCCCGAGCACCCGGTGCGTTCGGCGCACCCGATCATGGGCGTGCTCCAGGCTCTCGTCGGGGCGTTCCGCGACCCAGTGCTTCGGCGTCATCACGATGGGGCAGAGCGGAATGAAGTGGGCGTCGGTCGCGCCCCTATAGTACATCGGGAGCGCGAAGAACCCGGCGGCGCCGAACGTCTCGCTGTCCGGAGCGACTTCTTCCAGGTGCCGGCGGAACGATTCTTCGCGCTCGTCCAGACACGTCACGACCTGGAATCGCGGTGCGGTCGGCTTCCGCGATGCGTGCAGCGCTAATGCGTCCAGAACTTGCGCGCGAAATCGGGCCTCATACGCGAGGTGGAACACGCACCGGCGCGGGATGTCCGAAAAGCCCTCGATCTCGCGCACGAGCGTTTCCCACGCGGCCGGGGTCAGCCACGCGGCCAGTTCGTCCGGCGACCAGGCGAGTACCTGAGCGAGTTGGAAGATCGAGAACGCGCGCATCTGCGGACTCGGCGGCACCCACGGCTTGAGCCGCGATCGCAGGTGCGCACGCAGTCCCGCGAGCGGCCCCGTGTAGTCGAGCGCCTCACGTGCCGCGTTCTCGATGGCGAGGCGCTCCAGGAGCAACCGCACCGCGACGAACTCGTGCAAGCTTCCCGCTTTCGGGGGAGTCGGCAGCCGGTCGCGGCGCTCCTCGGTCTGGTGAATCATCCCGCCCCAACCACGGAGCGAGAGTAGCGTCGAAGCAATGTACGCATTCCACTCGGCTTCCGGGACACCAAGTGCGGTCAGCGACGCACACGCCGATTCGAGCGGGGATACGTTTCCGTCGAGCAGTCGCGACAGCTCCCTGTCCAACCCGCGGAGCCACCGATTGGGCACCACAGACGACTGACGGTACAGCGTCCCGAACGTGCGGAAAAAACCCTCCTCGCGGTTCGGGAGCTGCCAGTGGGCGACCCCTTGATCGAGGAACGCGGCGCAGAACCGGGTCAAGATTTCGTTCACCGGGATGTCGATATCCACCCCGGCAACCGTCAACAGCAAGTCGCGGTGTCGGATCGGCACTGGCGGCGCGGACGCCGTTTGCGGCACGTTCCGCACCCCTTCGAGGCAACTGTGCCACAGCGATTCCAGCGCGCACGCTTCCCACACTTCTTCGGGCAGCATGTCCACGCCGTCGCTACCGTGCTCCTCCAGCACGCGAACCAACCACGCCGGGCGCTGGTCGGTATTGTTCCCACGAAGGTCACGCATGGCCCACCGGCGGGTTTCACCGATCAGTTTGGACCGCGCCGCGGCCGACGCTTCCGGCCTCACCCGGCGCAGCGCGTCAGTTTCTTCGACGAACCACTGCAGTTCCGCCTCGCTCCGCACTTCCTGCAACGGATACTGGAGCAGCGCCAACCGCAGATCCAGCCTCGTTCCGTAGGGCGGGAACGGCTCCGATGCACGCGAACCGAGGTCGCTCGCCAGCACCGCACGCAGATCCTCGAACCGGATGCGCCCGCGCACGAGCGCGTCGCGGTACCGGTCCTCGGTCATGTACGGCTCGCACCCGAACAACTCGCCCCCGTGCTCCACCGCTTCCGAGAACGGCATGTGCTCGAATGCGTGAAGCGTGTTGTGGTGAATGAAGACCGAAATCGGCCCCTGAGCGGGCAGCTGGTGGGCGGTGTGATCGATTATGTGGCTGAGACGGTCGGCAGGCGAATCGGCCCCCGGTTCGTGAGACTGGGGGTCGGAGTGTGCGGTATTCTTGGCAGCCATAGCTCGCCGCAGTGATATTTATGGGTGGGACTATGAGAAGGCTGCAACTCAGGTGCCAACCACTTTGAACGAGCGGCTGGCACGCAAGCGCCTTTTATCGCTTACAGCCCGCGAATTCCCTCGAGTGCCAGCCCGATCTCGTCGAACTACATTTCTGCCATAACAATCGACAACAGAACGCTTTGAGCCACTCCTGAACCGAGACCTTTTTACCTCTGAACCGCCCCTAAATCAGCAACAGCACAACAGTAATGATGAGACACACAACATAGTAACAAAAAAGTGACAATCCCGCTGGTTAAGTAGCGGCCGGGGTGAACGCGCTGGGGCCATTGTGCTCGACAACATCATGAGAGCGATACACGCGCCTCATGTATACCTCATATTTGAACCACGCGGAATCGGGTGCCAATTACAGAGATCGCAGCTGGGTCGCGACCGATTCGAGTTCACGCGAGCACGAACCGCCTGAACCAACTCGATCGTGTCGCCATCCTTCCGGCACGAACCCACGGCCGAACCGGGAGTCATCATGCGCAAACTGGCCAGCATTCAGACGGTGAACGCCGCGGAGCCGATCCCCAACGCCGACGCGATCGAAAAAATTCGCGTGCTCGGGTGGTGGGTGGTCACGAAAAAAGGCGAGTTCAAGCCCGGCGACAAGGTCGTGTACTGCGAAATCGACTCGCTGCTGCCCGAAACAGCAGACTTCGAGTTCCTGCGCCCCAGCAGCTTCAAGCCGGCCCGGACGGACGCGGCCGGTGCGGTCGTGCTCCCCAGCGGCTTCCGCATCAAAACGATCAAGCTCCGCGGTCAGGTGTCGCAGGGCATTTGCTTCCCGCTCAACATCCTGCCCGCCGGCACGCCCACCGCCGAAGACGCGGACGTGACCGATGCCTTGGGCGTGTGCAAGTGGGAACCGCCGCAGACCGGCGCCAGCGGTCGGGCGCGCGGGAGCTTCCCCGGCTTCTTGCCGAAGACGGATGAGACCCGCGTTCAAGTGCTCGAAAAAGTCCTGGAGCGGTACCAGGGGTTGGAGTTCTACCTCACGGAGAAACTGGATGGTACCTCGTTTACCGCGTTCATCCGCGAGGGCGAATTCGGGGTGTGCAGCCGGAACATGCTCCTCGATACCACCGACCCAATGAGCACACTCGTGGGGGTGGCGAAGCGCCTCAACCTGGAGGAGCGCTTGCGCGCGCTCGGTGCGGCGCGGGGATTCGAGGTCGCGATCCAGGGCGAAATCATCGGCCCGGGCGTGCAGCAGAACAAGTACGCGCTCAAGGAGGTCGCGCTCCGCGTGTTCAACGTGTTCGACGTGAGCGCGTACCGCTTCCTCGATCACGCGGACGTACTCACTGCCATCGCCGAAATGGGCCTGGAAACGGTCCCGCAACTCGGCACGCTCGTGCTGAGCCACGGGGTAGACGAACTCGTCGCGCTGTCTGAGGGTATGAGCGTGCTGAACGCCAAGGCCCAGCGCGAAGGGATCGTGCTGCGCCCGCTGCGCGAGGTGGACGACCACTACCTCGGGCGCCTCAGCTTCAAGGCGATCAACCCGAAGTTCCTGCTCAAGTACGACGAGTAGGAGCTGAGAGCGGAAAATCCGCCGCGGATAAACGCAGATAACGCGGATCAGACAGAAAGCAGAGATCAAAGGCGTTTTAGCCCCGATAGGGGCGGAAGCGAGTAGCCAGGGGTGAAGCGCGAGCGCAACCCCTGGCGGACTACCAATCCCAACTTCCGCGCCCCACCTCGTAGAGTGCGAGTGGGAGGCACGGATTCATCAGAGGTTCGTGGAAGCTCGCCAGGGGTTGCACTCGCGTGGCTCGCTTCACCCCTGGCTACTCGCCTCCGCCCCTATCGGGGCTAAAAATCGTTCTTCTGTCTGATCCGCGTGATCTGCGTTTATCCACGGCTCTCCTATCTGCCTTCTCTGCGGCAAGTTCACACCTGAAGTACGCCCGTTTTGAACGGCTTCCCCTCGTCGGATCTGGTCGCGACCGCGAGCGCCTTCAATAGAGCAGCGCGGGTGTTTTCGGGTTGAATGATCGCGTCCACCCACAGGCGCGCGGCAGCATAGCGGATGTCGGTCTGTTCGTCGTAGCTGGCCTTCACCTTGTCGCGCAGAGCCGCGAGTTCGTCCGCGTCGGGGTCTTTGCCCGCCCGCTTCAGCGCCTGAACCTGCACGTCGAGCAGCGTGCTCGCGGCCTGGTTCCCGCCCATGACCGCATATTGCGCGGTCGGCCACGCGAGGATGAAGCGCGGGTCGAACGCCTTCCCGCACAGTGCGTAGTTCCCGGCCCCATACGATCCACCGGTGATGAGCGTGAGCTTCGGGACGACACTGTTCGAGATCGCGTTCACCAGTTTCGCGCCGGCCTTGATGATGCCGGACTGTTCAGAGTCCTTGCCCACCATGAACCCGTTCACGTTCTGCACGAACAGAATCGGCACGCGGAGCTGGTTGCAGTCCATCACGAACCGGGCGGCCTTCTCTGCGGAGTCGACGTAGATCACACCACCGAACTGGAGCGGCCCGTCCTCGAACTGCGCCGATTTATCGGCCGAGCCTTTCGCGGCTGGTACGGTGGCCTTCACGCGCAACTTCTGGTTCGCCACCACACCGACCGTTTGTCCTCCAAGTTTCCCCCAACCGCACACAATCGTTTTGCCGAAATCGGCCTTGTACTCGTCGAATGGCGCGTCGTCGAATACCAGCTTGAGCAGATCGCGCACGTCGTATTCGGGCTGCGTGAAGTCGTCCCATTTCGCGCCCGCCTCGACTGGCGAATTGGCAGCGCGTTTGTCTTCGGGTAGTGCGGCCACCAGGCGCCGGAGCCGTTCGAGACACGCCTCGTCGGTCGGTTCGCGGTAATCGATCGTCCCGCTGACAGCAGCGTGCATCTTCGCGCCACCGAGCGATTCGGAATCGACTACCTGACCGATCGCGGCCTTCACCAGTGCAGGCCCTGCGAGGTACAACCCGCTCCCCTCAGTCATGAGGAGCACGTCGCACAGCACCGGCAGGTACCCGCCGCCCGCAACACAGTTCCCCATGATCGCGGCGAATTGCGGGATGCCCGAAGCCGAAATGACGGCGTTGTTCCGGAAGATACGGCCGAAGTCGTCCTCGTCCGGGAACACCTCATCTTGGAGCGGCAGGAACACGCCAGCGGAATCGACGAGGTAGACGAGTGGCAAACAGTTTTCCATCGCGATGCGCTGCGCGCGGAGCACCTTCTTGCAAGTCATGGGGAAGAACGCACCGGCCTTCACGGTCGCGTCGTTCGCGATGACCATCACCTGCCGACCGGAAACGGTACCCACTCCCGTTACCACTCCCGCTGCCGGCGCGCCGCCCCACTCGGCGTACATCTTCCACGCGGCCCACAAGCCCAGCTCGAACAGCTCCGTGCCCGGGTCGAGGAGTTTTGCGATCCGCTCGCGCGCGGTGAGCCGCGACTTTTCGTGCTGCCGGTCGATCGCCTTGGCACCACCGCCAAGGCGGATCGCGTGTTCTTCGGTGGAGAGTTCGGTGAGAGGTGTCATACCGGAATTATATTCCGGACCCGGCTCCTGCGCGCCGGCGCGCGATCCGGACTTGACCAAACTACGCGGCCCGACTTATAAGCTCTCGCCCACGTATTTGCACAGAGGGGCGGTGATGGCGAGTAGTCCGCGCGGGAAAGTGATTCCGCTTTCACCCGCCCGGCGGATGGTGGACGAACTGCTACACCACGCCAAACAGGTTCCGTCGCTCCCGCTCTCGCGCGACTGCCACATTGATGTGCTCGCCGACGCCCGCAAACGGGCCGGTACGCCCGTGTCGTGGACGAGCCTGTTCATGAAGGCTTACGGCCTCACGGCTCTGCGTCACCCCGTTCTGCGGCGCGCGTACATCCCCTACCCCACCGCCAAGCTCTACGAACACCCGCGCAGCGATTGTGCGGTGCTGATCGAGCGCGAATGGGAGGGCGAACCGGTCGTGCTGGGCGCGAAAGTCATTTCACCCGAAACAACGCCATTGACACTTATTGACGAGCACCTGCGACGGTTCCGCGAAGATGATGTGCTCTCCGTGTCGCCGTTTCGTCAGGTGCTCCGGCTCGGTCGGCAACCGTGGCTCTTGCGCCGGTTCGTGTTCTGGTCGTCGCTCTACTTTTCCGGCTACAAGCGCGCCAAGCGGTTCGGCACGTTCATGATGTCGAGCCTCGGCACGCACGGCGTCGAGCAGATGCACCCACTCACGCCACTAACGACTTACCTGACATTCGGCCCGATCCGGCCCGACGGCCGCGTGACGATCAAAGTGATTTACGATCATCGCGTCATGGACGGGCGCCACGTTGCGCGCGTGCTCGTCGACCTCGAACACATCCTGAACACGACGCTGGCCGAAGAAGTGCGCGGGGCGCACGCGCAGGCCGCCTGACCAATCGAATCGGAGAAGCGACCCCATGACGAAGACGCAACCCCGGAACTACTGGCGCGACGACCGCTGCGCAAAGGCGTTCTGGAGCCAGTACGAGATGCCCGCGTACCAGCAGCTCCTGGCCCACACCACGGAGTGGATGAATCCCGCCCCGGGCGGGCGCTGGATCGACCTCGGGTGCGGGTCGGGGCGCTTGTGCCGTGCCCTGTGGACCAAGAGCAACGGACAGCTCGCGGAAGTCACCGGCTTGGATGTTGCAGCACTGAACGCGAAATCGTTCACCAAGTTACGGGAATCCCTGTCTCCGCCGCCGGGCGAGCGCCTGAAGTTCGAGACGGTAGACTTCAGCGCCGGGTTGCCGTGGGACGGCGAAAACCTCTTCGACGGTGCAGTGAGCGGACTGGCGATCCAGTACGCCGAATCGTACTCGGAAGCCGAACAGCGCTGGACCACCGACGCCTACGACCAGTTGCTCCGCGACGTTCACCGAGTGCTGAAACCGGGCGCGAAGTTCGTGTTCTCGATGAACGTGCCCGAGCCGTCGTGGGGGCGCGTCGGGTGGAACGCGATGCGCGCGTTCTGGTCGGCGAAGCGCAAGTTGCGGTTCCTTGGCAAGCTCTACGGCATGTGGAGCTACGGCGGTTGGCTGAAGCGCGAGGCCCGCAAGGGGCGGTTCCACTACCTCTCGGCCGAAACTATCACCGCCAAGTTAACGGACGCCGGGTTCACGGACATCGAGTACCGGCTGAGTTTCGCGAACCAGGCCTTTCTCTTCCGCGCCACGAAGCGCTGAGGACTTCGTGGGCCGGAGCCACAGTTTGTTCAACCCGCGCGGCGCGACCCGGGTGCGGGCCGCGTGCCACGCGAAGGCGTCCGCGAGCGTTTCGCTCAGCGGGCGCGCCCGGTAGCCAAGTTCCGTTTCTGCACGCGCGGACGACACGAACCAGCACCGCCGGAACATTCGCACGAACTCGAACGACGGCCGCGGTTCCTTACCCGATACGCGGTGCCCGAGTTCAGCGCATGCGGCCAGCCCGAACCACGCCCACGCCGGAAGTGCTGGCCGAAACGATGACAAGACCGCGCGACGTAAGCCGGCCGCTTGCGCGAGTGCGGTAAACAGGCGCGTGAACCGCACGTTCTCACCGCCCAGTATGTAGCGCCGACCACTCACCCCGCGCTCGGCCGCGAGCAGGTGCCCCGCGGCCACGTCGCGCACGTCCACCGCGTTGATCCCGCCGGGTAGTGCAAACGCCACGTTCCCGCGCCAGAACCGAACGCACAAATCCCCCATCACCGACGGCCCGGGGTCGTCCGGACCGAACAAGTAGCCCGGGTTCACAACGACGACATCGTGCTGCTTCGCGGCCACCATTGCGGCTTCTTCGGCGGAGCGTTTCGCGTGGACGTAGTTGACCCGCAACCGCGCGTTTGGGAAAGGTGAATCCTCCGTCCGCACCTCGCCCCAACCGGCGCCGACGGCCACGATGCTCGACGTGAGCACGAGCCGCGCGCCCTGTGGGAGCGCGCTCAGCACGCTGGCGAGCGCGTCCGGGTGCGTACCCATTCCGCGCGCGATCTTTCCCCCAGCGCCGACCGGCCCAGCAGCCAGAAACACGACGCGCGCGCCTTCGATCGCCGCACGTGCAGCCGCAGGATCGGTGACGTCGCCGGTCCGGGCGTCGAGGTTCGGGTGAATTTCGCTCAGTGCCGGTCCCGGAAGCGAGAGCGTCCGAACCCGCGCGCCCGCGTGCAAAAGTGCGCTCACGATGTGGCGACCGAGGAACCCGTTACCGCCGAGCACGCACACCGGGGTGTCCGTCCAGAACGAACGCAGGGTCGCACTCATGCGGCTTTCTTTCTCGAAGCGAGTTGGGCGGGGCTGTGCCAGAACGCATATGCGTCCGCGAGTGATTCGCGAAGCGGGCGCGGCGCGAAACCCAGTTCGCGCCGCGCCTTTTCACCCGTGAAGAAGAAGTACAGACCAACGAACTTCGCGCTATCGATGCTCAATTGCGGTCGGCGTTTCTTCTTGCGCCCGCGCCACTCCATGACATGCGCAACCGGCAGCGCGAGCCAACTCGGGAACGTGGCCCGCGGAATCGCGCGACCGGCCGCCCGCGCGAGGTCTTGAAAGAACCCCTGCCACCGCCGGTTCTCGCCGGTGAGCAAGTACCGCTCCCCCGGGCGCCCGCGATCGGCCGCGGCTAATACCCCGGCGGCCACGTCGCGCACGTCCACGAAGTTGTTTCCGCCTGTAAAGTGGAACGGCACCCGCCCGCGCCAGAAGCGCTTGCAGAGCGCGCCGAACTCACTCTCGCCGAAGTCGTCGGGGCCGATCACGCACCCCGGATTGACCACCACAGTCTCCAGCCCGGAACCGTTCGCAGCGAGCGCGACGAGTTCTGCGTCGCGCTTGGTGGTCGCGTAGGGCACATCGAACGCCCCGAGCGTCCATTCCGCGCGCTCGTCGCGCACTTCGGGCCACCGCGTCGCGCCTACAGCCGCCACGGAACTGAGGTGAACCACCCGGCGCACGCCTGACGCACGGGCCGCTTCCATCACCGCCCGCGTACCGTCCACGTTCACCCGTTGAATGGCCTGTCGGTCGCCGCCGAAATCGACCGCCGCCGCCGCGTGCATGAGCACCTCTGCACCGCGACAACCCGCCGCCAGCGCGCGAGTGTCATTGAGCGACGCGACAGCCGTCCGAACACCGATCCCCCGAAGGCGGGCCGTGTCCGAACCTTCCCGGTGGAGCGCGACCACATCGGCCCCGGCCGCGCGCAGCGTGGAGGCCAGGTGCCAGCCGACGAACCCGGTCGCGCCGGTCAGCGCGACGCAGCGCCCGTTCCACGTCGCGTTTGTGATGTTGTGGGGTGTAGCCAAACGAAAAGCCCTCGCCGGAAGTAGCCAGCGAGGGAATGTAGTCGGATCGCTGATCGGGATCAATCGGAACCCGAAGTGCGGTGAAGAGTATTTCACCGCAGAGAGCACGAGAGGGCGCGGAGAAGAACCCAAGTTGAAACGATCGCGTCTCCTCGTGCTTTTCTCTGCGCTCTCCGCGCCCTCGGCGGTGAAATCTTCTTACACACCCTCATTCCTTCCCCAACACCATGTCGACGACCCAGCACCCGCGCACGTGCGGACCTGGCCCGCGGCAGTGATTCAGCACATCGGCATTGTCGCATCCTGCGTCTTGGAGCGCGTCGGCCAGAATGGGCATCGCGCTGAAGTCCCGCGCCTCGTACATCTGCGCGGCGAGTGCGACCGCGGTGGACGTGCGCCACTTGCGGTGACACTTAATTTTGCGGAACGGGTTCCCGAAGATCTCGCGAAGTAAAGCGCACAGTGCCTTGTCCGATCGATCCATGCGCTCGAATGCGGCGTCTGAACTCAACTGCTCCTCGCGTGCGCTAAGGTACTCGACCTGCCCGACCAGAGAGCCCACGTGTGCCGGCCCACACCTGGACGCCATCGCCTCGTGAAAGTTGGACCAGACGGCCGACAGCGGCACTTCGGATGCGAGCCAGTCGACCCGCCCATTCGCCTCATTGACGGGCACCAGCGCGAGGGCGGCTTCGAGCCGTTGTGCCGCGGCATTCAGCAACGCCGCGGGTACCTTTCGGTCCGCGTACTGTTCGGCCAACTCGACTACCTCTTGGGCGGCAGCGGTGGCGAATGACATCCGGTGCCAAATGCGACGCGCACAAGCGCACGACCAGAGCCGGTACTTCCGCTGTCGATACGTTTGCACCCGTGGATAAGCCGGCTGTCCGAGCACATCTAGTAGGAGTCCGGGCTCACCACCACTGAACCATTCCTGCTCAGCTTCCGCTTCGGTCATCGGCCGACCTCCCGCTCCCAACATGCCCGATCCCGCGGCCGCAAGCTACGGCACTGACCGGTAAACCCCACGGAAATCGGTGCTCACATCGGTCGGCGACTAGGACAAAAAACAACCCCGGTCCGCGGAAACAACCGCGGACCGGGGTTGGAAATCCCGAAGCTACGAATGCCGCTCACGTGGTCGTCGGCGAGAGCGACCAATCCTTGCGCTGGCGGCTGCTCGGGATGTTGAGCATCTTGCGGTACTTGGTCACAGTTCGGCGGGCCACCGGGTACCCGTCGGCCTTCAGCAGCGTGACGAGTTCCTCGTCGGACAGCGGGTTCGCCTTATCTTCGTTGGAAACGAGTTCGAGGAGCTTCTGCTTCATCACCTCGTAGGCCACGTCCTCGCCGGTCTGGTTGTTGGCCTTCCCGCCGCCGAAGAACCGCTTCAGCGGGAACACGCCGCGCGGGGTCTGCACCCACTTGTCGTCCACGGCCCGGCTCACGGTCGTGACGTGGACCTTCACCTGGTCGGCGATCTGCTGCATCTTCAGCGGGTGAATGTGCTCGGGACCGTAGTCGAGGAACGCCCGCTGGTGGTCAATAATGGCCTTCGTCACCTTGAGCAGCGTGTTACGACGCTGTTCGACGGCCTTCACGAGCCAGTCGGCCGACTGGAGCTTCTTGCGCAGCTCTTCCTTCACGCTCTCGTCCAGATCCTGGCGCTTGCACAGGTCCACGATGCGCTTGCTCACGCGGATGCGCGGCACCCACTCGTCGGTGAGGCGCACCGTGTAGTCGCTGTCGTCGGCCCGCTCCACCACCACGTCGGGCATCACGTACCGCGTGCCGGAGTCGGAGAACTTCAGCCCCGGCTTCGGGTCCAGGTGCTGGATCGCGGCAATCGTATCCTGGATCGTAGAAAGTTCGTACCGCGTCGCTTTCTGAATCACCGGAATGCGGTTCGCCCCGACGTCTTCGAGGTGGTCGCGGACGATGGTGCGCATCGCCTCGGTCAGCGGCGAATCCGGCGGGATCTGAAGGAGCAGGCACTCCTTGAGATCACGCGCGGCGACGCCGGGCGGGTCGAGCTTCTGTACGACGTGGACGAGCGTGTCTTCAACGTCTTCGGCGGTCACGGTCGCATCGTAGAGTGACGCGATCTCGCTCAGCGGCACCGTGCGGAAGACGTCGCTGTACAGCTCCTCGTCGTTCTCGTCGTCGGCCTTCTTCTTCTTGGGCTTGTCCTTGTCTTCTTCGTCCAGTTCCTCGCGATCCTTGCCTTTGCGGACCTTGAGCCGCGCACCGAGGTACCCGGTGCGGTCCACGAAGCTGCAAATGTGCCGCGCGAGGCGCCGTTCGTCCTCTTCGAGTTCCAGTTCGCCGATCTGGTCCGCGAGGTAGTCCTGGAGCGACGGGGCGCGATCGGGCATGTTCGCCATCGCTTCGAGCTTCCGGTCCCCCTCCTCTTCCATCGAGGCGCGGCTGCCGCGGTGCTCCTCGTTGAAGTGATCGTCCCAGTCGCGGTTGAGTTCTTCGAGCCGGTTGAACTCCAGGTCGCCCGTTTCGTCGTGCTTGAGCGGCGCGTCCGGGTTGAAGTCCGGGGCCACCTCGTCCACCTCGCCGAGCTTTTCCTTCAGCTCGAGGAACGGGTTCTCCTGGAGAGCCTCGTCGATCTTCGTTTGGAGGTCCGTGATGGACAACTGGAGTATTTCCATGGACTGGATCATGCGCGGGGCCAAGACCTGGCGCAGGTCTTGGCGAACGCGGATGTCCATTCTCATTCCGAGACCGCTCATCGGTTCCCTCTCAAGAATCGTGCGTGGGTCGCACGCGGGGCACCTGTCGTGCGTGCCACAGTAATCTTGCTTAACTCACAACTTGCGCTTACTCGCGGATACCGGGATCGCGTTCCGCTCTTGCGGCAACAACTTCTCGAAGTTCCCCCGGTGCTCACATTCGCGCACCCGGTTGCTTGGCTTAAAACGTTCGTCGCCCGTCGAGGGCCTCGGCCAGCATTTGTGCATTCGCGAGTTCCAAGGAACTACCGCTAGGCAATCCTCGTGCCAGTCGCGTGATCGAGACCCCCGTGGGGGCCAGCGCCGTCGACGCAAATAGCGCGGTGCCGTCTCCTTCGAGCGTCGGGCTGGTCGCGAGAATTACTTCGCGCACACCACCGCGATTCACACGCGACACAAGCGCACTGAAGGTCAACCGGTCCGGCCCCATTCCGTCGAGCGGGGCCAAACGCCCGCCCAGGACGTGGTACAGCCCGCGGAAGTTACCCGCGCGCTCGAACGAGTTCACGTCGCGCGGCGTCTCGACGACACATAGAACCCCCGCGTCGCGTTTCGGGTCTCCACAAATCGGGCACAAGGTGCCGTCGGTCAGGTTGAAGCACTCGGAACACGGCCGCACCTTGTCCGCAACGGCCTGGAGCGCGTTGGCGAGTTCGACCGCGTGCCGGCGGTCGCCCGCGAGCAGAAAGTGCGCGATGCGCTCCGCACTCTTGGGTCCGATGCCGGGGAGCTTCGTTAGCTCCTCCAGCAGCCCCGCAATCACGCCTGCTTCGGACACGTCCACTCACTCCTTTGGGCGACTCGCGCCCAAGGCTCCGCCACGAAATTAGAACGGAATCGGATCGGCTCTGCTCACCGCGTGCGGAACCACGTCGCTCGGTTCTTCCGAGACGAGGTGCTCGCGCGCCACGACCGCAATCACTTCGTTCTGATCGAACAGCCCGACCACCCGGGGATTGGGACTCGCGGGCGGCCCCGCGACGACCAACTCCAGGTGGCACCCGGTACAGCGCAGTTCCTCGGCCTGAACCGTGTAGCGCCGACCGTTCCGGAGCGTGACGATGAACGCGAGCATGAGCGAACCTCGTGTCGTGATCGCGCGGGGAACTTACATCAGCCCATTCCCGGGAACCCGCCGCCCCCGAGCATTCCCGGCGGGAGCCCGATGTTCGCGGCCATCTTCGCGCTCTCCTCGGCGAGCTGCGCCCGCACCTTCGTGAGCGCCTGGTTGATCGCGGCAGTCACGAGGTCTTCGAGCATCTCGCGGTCGTTGAGCTTCATCGCGTCCTCGGAGATGCGAACGCTCAGCACCTCCAGGCGCCCGTTCACCTTCGCCGTGACGTAGCCGGCCCCCGACGACGCCTCCGCGGTGATCTGCCCCACTTGCGCCTGGAACTTCTGAATCTCTTCCTGAATCTTGCCCTGGTTCCCCAGGAGACTCAGCATCGATCCGAGTCCTTTGAACATGGTGTCACCCTTCCTCGTCGGTCCCGTCTTTGGTCTCCGCCTCCTTCGGCGGAGCAGCAAAGGGATTGAAGCCGTCGTCCACTTGCCGAATCTGTGCCCCGAACAGGTCGAGCGCCTTCTTGAACAGCGGGAGACTGGGCAGTAATTGCTTCACGTCCCCGCGCGACGCCAACGACGGTTGTGCCTCGCGGACCAGCGGCTGAGAGTTTGGGGCGCGATCGCGCTCGAACCGCAAGGCAATCGTTTGGCCGGTCACCTTCTTCAGCGCGTCCGCGAGCCGCAGCGATCCGGTCTCGGCCGAACACGTGTCGTGTGATTCACTATAACTCGAGGGGAAGCGGATTACCAGAGAATTTGGCGCAGAAATTGCATATGAACTGACTGAATTCAAGTGTTTTGCAAGGATCGGATATCTTTCCCCGGCGTAGCGGTAAAAGCGATTCCACACGTCTTGAAGGGTCGATTCGCTGAGCGGAACCGTGGACGTACCGTTATTCGGAGAACCGTTTTCAGCCGGCTTAGCCGTCAGTGCTCCCGCCAGGGGTCCGTTTTTTTTTGCGGCTTCAGCCGCCACAGGAACCGGCGCCGCCGCTCGCGTTGGGGCCGGGGTGCCCGCTCCTGTAGCAACGACAGCGGATTGTACCCCCGGTTGCGACAGAGCTTGCACCAATTGATCGAGAGAACGGAGATCCCCGAGCCGGCACAACCGGACCACAGCCATTTCGAGCAGCACTTGGGTGTGCGCACTGCCGCGCATGCGCGCTTTCGTCGCGGTCAGCACCTCAAGGCCCGCAAGGATAGTGTCGAGTGAAACGCTCTGAGATTGCGTCTTCACTGCCTCAAATTGGTTCGGCGACACTGGAAGTTCACGGACCTCTGGCCCGCCGCAACTCACGAGCATGAGTGCGCGCCAGTATTCCACGAGCTGGTCAACAAGTTCCCCGATCTGAAGCCCGCGATCGACCCACGCCGCGATGAGATCGAGAGCCGCCCGCGCGTCTCCACCAATAACGGCGCGGGCCAGATCGATCACGCGATCATCGGCCGCGGTTCCCAAAACGGCACTCACTTGCTCCGTCGTGAGCTTGCCCTGCGCCGAAGCGAGGAGCTGGTCGAGCAGCGATTGCGAGTCGCGCATCGACCCGGCCGCGCGCCGGGCGACGAGTCGCAGCGCGTCGTCATCGGCGAGGTGCCCTTCCCGCTCCACGATCCGCTTGAGCTGGTCGAAAATCTTGGCCGGTCCAACGTGTGCGAAGTCGAACCGCTGGCACCGCGACAGGATCGTTATCGGTATTTTTTGCACTTCCGTTGTCGCGAGGATGAACTTGACGTGCTCGGGCGGCTCCTCCAGCGTCTTCAGCAGCGCGTTGAACGCGGACGTGGAGAGCATGTGGACTTCGTCGATGATGTAAATCTTGTAGCGCCCGCGTGCGGGGCGGAACCCGACGTTCTGGCGCAGGTCGCGCACTTCCTCCACTTTGTTGTTGCTCGCGCCGTCGATCTCCAGCACGTCCACGTCGTCACCGGTCATCACGGCCCGGCAACTGTCGCACTCGTCGCACGGAGTGGCGGTCGGGCGGTCGCTCTTCATGCAGTTGAGCGCCTTCGCCAAAATGCGGGCGGCGCTGGTTTTGCCGACCCCGCGTGCGCCCGTGAAGAGGTACGCATGCGCCACGCGCCCGGACTTGAGCGCGTTCACCAGCGCGTTCGCGACGTGCTCCTGCCCGATTAACTCCGCGAACTGCTGTGGCCGGTACCGCCGCGCGACGACCGTGTACGCCGGCGCGTCGGCACCGGGGTCGGGTGCGGAGATCGGCTTCGACTTCGACATCGGCCCGTCCTGTTCCTGTCGGTTGACTCTCGACTTTGAATCTACCCGGAACCGCGGTCACGAACAATCGCGGAGGCGGCCAAAGCGTTCCGGCGTTACAGAGTTCCACGTTCCCGAGTTCCAAGTCTCGCATCCAGGGGTTGAAACCCCTGGAATCTGTGACCCCGTTGGGGTCCAAAGACCGCATCTCTTGCCTCTGGACCCCAACGGGGTCACCGGAAATAGCCAGGGGTTTCAACCCCTGGAATCTGTGACCCGAGGCCGACTGCGTAACTCAAAATAAAGCCCGGTTGTCGTTGTGCGCGGAATCGCTTCACTTGACTACACGCGAATCGTCCGTCGCGTCATGGAGGAACGGGATGCCCGCGACCGCGGCCGACTCAGTCAAAGAAACGGGAAGCGCCCCCGAACCGAAGCGCCCCGCCCCGGCGAAACCGCAGAAGCGAGAATGGTCGCCGCGCGTCTGGGAGGGGATGGACTGCTTCACCTGGATGCGACTGTTGCGGGACAACGGGTTCGCGGTGCAACTGCCGTACTGGTACATCGCGGCCATCGTCTCGGTCAATTCCGTGACGAACGCGGCACTCAGATGGGCGCTCAATGCACGGTTCGGGGAACGGGTGCGCGAAACGGTGATCGAGAAGCCGCCGGTGTTCGTGATCGGCCACTGGCGCACCGGCACCACGCTCCTGCACGAGCTGATGATCCGCGACTCGCAGTTCGGCTTCCCGGACATGCAGGACTGCTTCAACCCGCACCACGCGCTGCTCACCAACCACTTCTTCAAGCGTTACGGGAAGTGGATGCTGCCCGACAAGCGGCCGATGGACAACATGCCGTTCGGCTGGGAGCGCCCGCAGGAGGACGAGTTCGCGCTGGCGCTCATGGGGCTGCCCTCCACGTACACCGATTTCGCGTTCCCGGCCCGGGCACCCAAAGACGCCGGTGCGCTCGATTTGTCGGGCCTCTCGCCCCGGCAACTGGCCAAGTGGAAGCGCGTGTTCCTGCGATTCCTGAAGGAAGTCACCCTGCGGACCGGCAAGCAACTCGTGCTGAAGTCGCCCCCGCACACGGCCCGCGTGCCCGTCCTACTCGACATCTTCCCGGAAGCAAAGTTCGTTCACATCGTGCGCAACCCGCGCGCGGTGTATCCCTCGACGGTCAACCTCTGGCGGTCGTTGGGTCGCAGCCACGGGTTGCAAACACCGACTGATACGGGGCTCGAAGAAAAGGTGCTTCGAGAGTTCCGGGTGATCTACGACCGACTGGAAGAAGCGCGCCCGCTGTTCAAGGACGGGAACTTCGCGGAACTGCGATACGAGGACTTGGTCCGCAACCCCACCCGCGAGCTAGAGAAGGTGTACGCAACCCTAAACTTGGGCGACTTTGACGTGGTACGACCGCGAATCGAAGAATACCAGCGCCAAAACGCGAACTACGAGACGAATAAATTTCAACTCACCGACGTGCAGCACGCACTCGTGAGCGAGCGCTGGGGCGATGTGATTCGGCGCTACGGGTACGAGTAAGTCAACGGCCCTATTCGGATCAAGCACGAACGTCAGCCGCTCGTAAGCACGCGCTTACGAGCGGCTGACGTTCGTGCTCACTTCCACACGAAACGGCCTGATCGGTCAACGGTCACCCCTTCGGATCGGGGTTCACATACGGCTCCCGGCGGTACGGCGCGGGCGCCGGCTTCGGGTCACTGACCGGATGGGGGAAGTGGTGGTGCGGCCGGTCGTGAGTCGCACTACCTTGAGCGTCGGACTCACCCCCAATGATGTCCCTGGCCCGGGTCATGTCGACCCGGTGAACCCACAGTTCAATCGGCTCCGGAAGCACGGAGCCGACGCTCCCGACCAGCTCCGTTCCGACGACGCGGCACTCGATGCCGGCCTCGGACAGTGCCGCACGGTACGCTTCTACCAGCGCCAGCGGGCCGGAATACACCCGCAGCACGTCGTTCGGGTCGCGTTTCATGGTCAACCTCCGACTCGGTTCGTTGGGAAATTCGCACCCGGTGCGGGCGCTTCGACCTCGATCTGGTTCGCGATCACGGGCAGGCCGCACCGCCGCTGCAGTTCGCACAGCGCGAGTTGCTTGCCGTAGTACGACCGCGCCACCCCACTGATGACGACGCCCCGTTGCACGGCCTTGAACCACAGTTCGCGCAAGTGGCTCCGGTGGCGCTGACAGATCTCGGTCGCCCACTCTCGCAGGCTGCGTTCCAGAGGGTCTCGACACGCGAGCGCGGTGCACATCGCCACGATCCACCTTTGTAGTTTGTCGCCGGATGCACCCGCTCCAGAGGCAATAGCCGTGCCGACCGTGTTCCGGCCCGGGTTCAACCGGATTGTGGCGAATGAAAGCGCGGAAGCGTGCCCGCGTCGCACACCCGGCGCGACGCGGTGTGCCGCTGTGACACACGAGCACCACGAAACGGACGGTCCAAGAGCACGAAAACCCGGCACGATCCCTACCTCCCGATGCCGCTGCGACCGGCACCCGGATTGCGATAGCGCCCGGCACCCCATCCACTCCGGAGGCTGCGATGCAAACCGTGGTACAAGTGCTGATTATGTTGGGCTTCGGGGCCGTGCTGCTCACCATGCTCGTCGGGCTGACGCACCTCCTATTGCGCAAAGTCCCCCCGCGCTAGTTCGCCCACCGGGTTGAAGTTCGTTGACACGCGCCCCGGTCCGTAACCATGATGAAGTACACCGTCATTCTGTCCGACACTGCGGGGCGCAGGAGCGCTGTGACCACACGTATTTCCCTCGACCAATTGGCCCAAATCCTGGACATCACCGAAGACGGCGTCGTGACCGTCGACGTGCGCCAGGACATCGTCCTGTTCAATTGCGGCGCGGCCAAGTTGTTCGGGTACGACCCGAACGAGGTGGTCGGGCGCCCGCTGGACCTGCTCCTCCCCGACCGGTTCCGCGCGCCCCACCACGGACAGGTGGAGGAGTTCGCGCGGTCCCCGGCCCCGGCCCGGTTGATGGGCGAGCGCCGGGAAGTGTTCGGCAAGCGCAAGGATGGGTCCGAGTTCCCGGCCGAGATCTCGATCTCGAAGTTCGGCACCGGTGTAGACATGCTCTTCACCGCGATCGTCCGAGACGTGACCGAGCGCAAGCGGTTCGAGGCGGTCCAGCGGGAACTGGAGCACCTCCGGGCACAGGCGGAACTCACCGAAGCCCGCACCCGTGCGGACGCGCAACTCCACGAAACGGCCCGCCAGCGCGAGCAAGCGCTCACGGACCTCCAAACCCGAACCGAGGAACTGCGTGCCACCACACAACAGTTGTGGCAAGCGGCCAAACTCGCGGGTGTCGGGGAACTGGCCGCGAGCATCGCCCACGAACTGAACAACCCGCTCGGTACGGTAAGTCTGCGGATCGAGGGACTGATCGCCAAAACGCGCCCCGACGATCCCCGGCGCAAGCCCCTGGAAATCGTCGAGAGCGAAGTGGAACGTATGGCCGGGCTGGTGTCCAACCTGCTCCAGTTCAGCCGCGCCGGGCGGGAGCAAGTCTCCACTGTCGACGTCTGCGAAGAAGTCACCAAAACGGTCGAATTGATCGGGCACCACTTGCGAAAACACGGGGTCCGGGTGCAACCGGAGTTCGACCGGCTCGTCACCCCGATCCACGCGGACCGCCAACACTTGCGCCAGGTCTTCTTGAACCTGTTCACCAACGCGGTCGACGCGATGCCCAAGGGCGGGACGCTGGTGCCGCGCGTGCGCCCCGGGCGCCTGCCCGACGGGTTGCCGGCCGTGGTGATCGAGGTCACGGACACGGGCGTGGGCATCCCCTCCGAACTCAAGGACCGGGTGTTCGAGCCGTTCTTCACCACAAAGGAAGACGGCAAGGGCACCGGACTGGGTTTGGCCATCTGCCGGCGCATCGTCCAGCAGCACAACGGCACGCTCGAAGTCGAGAGCCGCGTGAACGAGGGGACCACGATCCGCATCACGCTCCCGATCCGCCCGGACACGAACGTCGCGCGCCTGCGCGACTGACCCGCACACGAACGCACCAACGGATGCCGTCTCTATGACCGAAACCGGAAACAAGAAGCCGCGCGGCCACATACTCGTGGTGGACGATGAAGTCGAGCTAATGCGCGCCCTGTGCGAGTCGCTCACCGACGAGGGGTTCGAGGTTCAAGGGTTGTCGGACCCGGCACTCGCCCCGGACGCGCTCCGCGAGAACGAGTGCGACGTGCTACTCTCGGACCTGATGATGCCCGGGACCGACGGCATCCAGTTGCTCCGCAAGTGCCTGGAGATCGACCCGCACCTCGTGGGCGTCATCATGACCGGTCAGGGCACGATCCAGACCGCGGTCGAGGCGATGAAGGCCGGCGCGTTCGACTACATTCTCAAACCGTTCCGGCTCCAGCAGGTGATGCCCGTGCTGGACCGCGCATTGGAAGTGCGCCGGCTCCGGGTCGAGAACATCCGGCTCCGGCGCTTCGTCCAGCGGCTCACGTTCGAGTCCGAGCGCTACCGGATCGTCGGGAGCAGCCCGGCCGTGCGGAAGATCGTTCAGATGATCGAGAAAGTGGCACCGACGAACGCGGGCGTCCTCGTGCGCGGGCCGAGCGGAACCGGCAAGGAACTGATCGCCCGGGCGATCCACGGCAACAGCGCCCGGCGCGACAAACCGCTCGTCACCGTGAACTGCGCGACGCTGCAAGAGAGCCTGCTGGAGAGCGAGCTGTTCGGGCACGAAAGGGGCGCGTTCACCGGGGCCGATCGCACTAAACCGGGCTTGTTCGAGGTGGCCGAGGGCGGCACTCTGTTCGTCGACGAAGTCGCGGAAATGGCCCCTGCCCTTCAAGCCAAGCTCCTCCGGGTGCTGGAAGACGGGCACTACCGCCGGGTCGGGAGTACGCAGGAGAAGCGCGCCGACGTGCGCGTGATCGCGGCCACGAACAAGCCGCTCGAAGCCGAGCAAGCGGCCGGGCGGTTCCGCGAGGATCTGTTCTTCCGGCTCAATGTAATTTCCATCACGCTTCCGCCACTAAAAGAGCGGCGCGAAGACATCCCCGAACTGATCGCCCACTTCTTGCACACGCGCCAGGTGGGGCGCGGACTCATGACCGTAGACCCGACAGCCCGTGCCGCGTTGTGTTCATACGACTGGCCCGGGAACATCCGTGAACTCGCGAACGTCCTGGAGCGCGCCCAGATTCTGGCCGAGGGCACCACGATCACCCCCGACGACTTGCCCGAAACTGTGCTTGCGAGTCGCGCCGCGGTCCCCGGAGCCGAACCACAGCCCCCGGTTGCCACCAGCCCCGACGACCTGGACCGCATGGAGCGGTACCACGTTGCGGACGTGCTCCGGCGCCACGGCGGAAATAAGGTCCAGGCGGCCAAGGCACTCGGCGTGAGCCGCCGAACGCTGTACCGCCTGATCGAAAAGCACCGGCTCGCCGCGGAGAGCGAATAACCCACCGCTTACGCATACGTCGGGGCCGCGTGAGTTCCTTCGCGAACCGGTTCCGATGTGGCAGCCGGAGCGGGTGCGGGAACCGCGACAATATCGCGCTCCCGACACACCCACCACGCGAGCGTCACACCGATCATAGACGCGATGCTGAGCCAACCGATCGCACACATCGCAGAGATGGCAATGATTTCAGAAGCCTCAAGTCCCGTTGGCATGGTTCTTACCCTCGCCACCTCACGTGTGATGGAACCGACGCTGAGGTGGTGCGCGAGCGGTTCCCGTTAAAATTCGCGTGGATCAAGTAACTCAAAGTGCCGACTGCGCGGCCTCCGCACGTGCGCAGCGAACGCACACGCGGGCGTAGGGCACTGCGTCGAGCCGCGCTTTCGTGATCGCGTGCCCGCACTGAGTACAGGTTCCGAACGTGCCCGCGTCGATCCGCTCCAGCGCGGCCGTGGCTTCGGCCAGAATCTGTTCCTCGTTCGCGAAGAGCGTGCGGGCCACGTCCTCTTCGGTTTCGCGTGCGGCACGGTCGGCCTCGTGCGCGGGCATGTCTTCGACCCGCTCCGTCCCCGCAGGCGCCCGCAAGCCCTCGGCTTCGAGCCGGGTCACGCCGTCGGACAGGCGCGAAACCAAATCGCGCAGTCTCTGCCGGTACGTCCGCAGCGCCAGTGTGCTCAGGTGTGTGTGGGTCATGACGGCCCTCGTTCATCAAGTTGGGGGTTCCACAGATTGATACACCTTTAGGCAACGCCCGTGCCGGAGCCGTTCGAGTGCAACAAACCGCTTAAAAACGCTAAAAAGTCGGGACTTGCGGGGATCAAGATGTGCTCACCGCGCCATCGGTGTGCGTAGGAGCCACAACAGTGTGACGACTCCGCACACCCATACAGACACGCCTAACCCACTGTGCAAAATGACAACGACCCCGCACTGCGGGGCCGTTGAGACGCGAACCAGTCAATTCCCAGAACATCAAACCGAAGCGACTTCCTGCGCCGCACGAGGGGCGGACGAGTCTAATGGCCGATGGAACTGACCGCGAACGGTGAGCACGGGGCACGGGGCCTTCCGCATAACACTTTCGGCGATGCTGCCCATGAGCAGGCGCATCAGGCCACTCGATCCGTGCGTGCCCATCACGATCACGTCCGCGCTCGTATCACCTGCGACTTTAAGGATTTGCTCCGTCGGATCGCCATCGAGCAACCGGTACTCGAATCGCCCGCCGTGCCCACTAGTGCCGAGGGCTGCCAATCGCGCGGCGGCTTCTTCCGGGTCTTCGACCGGTGCGGCGATGCCCATGCCATCCCCCGCGAAGACGTGCGGAGGAGGAATGACGTGAACGGCGATCAGAGTCGCGCCGTAATCACGGGCCAATGCACATGCCAGCTCGAACGCCGATGACGCCGCGTCCGAGAAGTCGGTCGGGTAAAGAATAGTTCGGATGGGAAGCATGGTGTCCTCCAAAAAAGTAAGCCCGAAACGCTGCGGGCTCCGTTACTTGCGCACAACACCTGTGGAACCGGGAGCCGCGGTCATGCGCTCTTCGCGCAAGTGCTGGTGGCACCGCACACAGGTGAGCGTGAGGTCCACATACGCTAGCGCCGCGGCGTCCGTGTTCTTGTCCTTCGCCGCTTTCTTGAGGGTCTCGGACCGGCGCATGAATTCGTTGCTGTACAGCAGGTACTTATCGGTTTCGTTGATCTTCCAGGTGGCATCTTTAACGCACTCGATGAGCCCGTCGGCACCGGTATCGATCTTCTTGAAATCGTTCGTCGCCAGTCCCTCAAGTACCTTCTGGGCGTGGGCCAGTTTCCGCTGCATCACGGTCGGTTTCTTCGGATCGTCTTTGGGCTTCGGCGCATCGCCGGCGCGCCCCGCCCCACCGACCATCACGGCCACAACGGTGACGCCGACCCACGCCGCGGAACGAACGGGCAACTTCATCGCACTCTCCGGAAATGAAGGCGCTGCCCGGAACGCGGGTGTGTCCCGTCTGTAGTGGTCAGCGCGCTGATGAGGGGAACTGCAACTCAGGGGCCAAAGTTAGCACAGTATGCACACGAAGTGCAACTATCTACCGTGTCGCAGACTTGGTTGGAACAGGATCGCGAAGAGAATTCGGGCGCCGCGGCTCTGAAGTAGTGTTTCGGAATAGGATACGTCCCGGGCGCCGTGACCACGTGCGGCACCACCGTCGAGCCGCTCCGATCCGCACGGAGAACCAGTCGTGAATCGCATGTGCGTTGCCGTCGTGCTACTCGTTTTTGTTGGGTCGCGCGCCGGCGCTCAACAGCCCGAATGGGATTCCAAATACATCAAAATGGAAGTCCCGAAAGAAGTGACCGCGGACCAAGTGTTCGTCGCGAAGGTGACGATGCGCAACACCGGCACCCAGACGTGGAAGGAAGCACGCGATGTAGTCCCGAGTTCGCTGCACTCGGCCGAACCCGCGGACAATCTCACTTGGGGCACCAACTTCTTCATCCAGGGACAGGGAGTGGTCGTCGCGCCGGGTCAGGACATCACATACACCTCGTACCTGCGTGCCCCGAGCGAACCCGGCAAGCAGAATTTCCAGTGGCGCGTACACGGCCCGAAGGGGGCGTTCGGCGAGACCACACCTAAACTCGAAATCACGGTACTGAAGCGTCCTGATGCGAAGGAGCAACCGCGTGCGGTGCCGGCCCCGGACCCGAACGGGAAGCGCCCGCTCACGTTCGACGACTTCGAGTACCTCGGTTCGTTCAAGGTGCCAGAAGCGGTGGGCAAAGGCGGGGCCGGGTTCTCCGAGAGCGGGCTCGCGCTCCGCACACTGAAGGACGGCTCCAAGCGCCTGTTCATGAACTACACGCACCCCGAAGCCGTGCTGTTCGAGACGGACGTCCCGGAGCCGGTCAAGTTCGAGAAGGGTGATGCGGGAGCGCTCAAAACCGCCACTGTGAAAAAGGAGTGGGGCGCCCTCACGAGCAAGGACAAGAAGTACGGGGCCAACGGCGGGTTCGTCTGGGACGACGAGCGCCAGACGATGTATTGGACGTACTACCACGGCTATTGGGCCGGAGGGGATCTGCCCGTTCTGAACGCGACGAAGTTGGACGCGGACGGCACCGTGGCGCCGGTCGGCTCGTGGATGCTACCGCGGCAGAAGTGGTTCTGGGGCGGGGTGACACGCTTACCGAAGTCGTTCGCCGACAAGTACACGGGCGGCGCAACGCTCGGGGTCGGGTTCGGAGGGTACTACAGCATCGTCGAGCCGTGCAGCCGCGGCCCTGCACTCGGTGTGGTCGCGACGCCCGACCCGGCGAAGGGCAAAGCCGAAGTCACTTCTCTACTCGGCTACCCGGGGACCGCACCGGCCCCGCGCCCGGGCGACTACTTCAACGCGAACTGCGGGTTCTGGAACGACCAGCCCAAGAGCCGCGCCGCGGGCGCCTGGACGTACTGCGATCACACCCGCGCGGGGGTGCTGATCGACCTCGCCGACAAGCAGGGCTACATCGCGTTCGCGAAGCTGGGTACCGGTCGGCTCGGGTACGACTACGGGCACATCGGGAACGCGGGTGAGGCGCAATACTGGTACTTCTACGACGCCCGCGCGCTGGGCGAAACGGCGAAGGGCGCGCGAAAGATCGGCGCGACCGCCCCGTACCTGATGCAGCCCGACGCGGAAATGAAGGGCATGGCGTTCGGCGCGTGCTTCGACGAAGAAGCGCGCACGCTGTACGTGATGCGCTGCGCCGCGTACCCGGTGGGGCGCGAGATGCACCCGCTCGTTCACGTGTACCGAGTGAAGAAGTGACCGGCGCACCGACGCGACGTGATGGCACGAGTCATTGACAACAGGTGAAGCGTGCTACGCCGGCGCGGGACGGTATACTGTCCCGCGGTCGTGCCGCTTGGATAAACTCACCGTCGGCCGACGCGAGAATCACGTTTCCCAATCGGGAGGGTGCCATGCAGGTACTCGTCGTAGGGCTGATGGCTGTGGTCGGTTGGCTCGCGCCGGCAGGCGCGATTCGGGGCGCCGAACCGGTCGCGCGGTACGCGGTCGTCGTCAACAAGGACGTCGCGGCCGGACTGTGGGGGAAGGTTGTCAAGTTCCTCGAAACCAAGCACAAGGCGAAGACGTTCGCCTACGACAAGTCTCCCGAGGATGTGCGCAAGGATGTCGGGGCGTACCACCCGCGGTACGTCTGCTTCGTGTGCCCGCCGACCGAGAACTTCCCGGCCTTTGCCGTGGTCGCGAACAAGTTCTGCCGCACGCTCGACGACGACCCGTATGTGGACGCGATCTGGGGCATCCTCACCGGGTTCGATGAGGAACACGCGCTGGAACTCGCGAAAGCGGAACCGGTGGTAATCAAGCGCGCGTTCACCAAAACCCTCGGCTCGTGGTTGAACTGGGTGCCGGAGGGGGACTATGTCACCGAGTGGACCCGGGATCGGGGTGAACTGGGCGCGAAGAAAGCCGACTCAGACTTCGCGCTGAAAACCGGCGGGCCGACGAGCGACGCGGACGACGCGAAGTACGTCCACAAACTCCTGTCCGAGGACACGTTCGACCTGATTATCGGCTCCGGGCACGGCGGGCACCGCGACTGGATGCTCATGTACCCGAGCGGCAAAGGGTTCCTCGCCGCAAAGGACGGCAAGCTCGCCATGACCGCGCCGGGCGTGGACCTGGCGCTCACCGCGAAGCGCCCCAAGGTCTACTGGGCCGTCGGCAACTGCCTCACCGGGGTCGTGAACGCGGGCCGGAACAACTTCAAGGACTCCTACGCCCTGGCGTGGATGAAGAACGGAACCCGGCAGTACATCGGCGCGGTCCAATCCACCTGGTACGAGCTGAACTGGAACATGGCCGACTGGTTCCTCAAACAGGAGGGGCGCTGGACGTTCTCTGAATCGCTGTTCCTGCTGCGCCAGTGGTCGCAGTACCTGCTGGCGGAAAACATCGTGTCCGGGCGCGATAAGCAAGGCACGGAGTTCACCGACGAAATCTTCGTGCTGTACGGCGACCCGGCACTGGAAGCTCGAGTGGAGAAGGCCCGTGAGCCGGCCCTGACGGAAACGCTTGAGGTCAGCGAAACCGGGGACAAGGACGTCGTCCGGATGACCTACAAGGTCAAGGTGAACTTCGTCGGTGAGGGGAACAAGCGGACCGCCGAGAAGTACGGCGGGTGGCGCATCTTCTGTCACATGCTGCCGTACCAGGTGACCGACGTGAAAGTCGAGAAGTCCGACTTCGCGAAAGTCGTGTGCCCGGGAGAAACGCTCATCTGGGACGCGGGTAGGGGACTGAAGGTCGGCGACGAGCGGAGCGTCACCTTTACGGCCAAGCGCGTAAACGATTGAGAGTCGTTACTTCGCTCCCGGCGTGGCGGGGCGCACACACACCTTCATCCGATCTTCAACCGCGTCACCGACGCGGTTCGTACTTTTTCTGCACACCCCTCTGGGCCGAGATGCTGCCATGTTGGACCTGTCGAACCTGTGCGCCGCGGTGCGCTCCAAAGGCGGCGCGAAACGCTGCCTGATCTCATCCACCGCCCTGGTGGTGCTCGCCACACTCACGGCACCCGCGTCGGGCGCGGAGCCGGCACGGAAAGCCGAAAATGTCATCGTTGTGACGCTCGACGGGTTCCGCTGGCAGGAGCTGTTCGAGGGCGGGGACGAGTCGTTCATGGACGCCAAACAGGGCGGCGTGAAGGACGTGCCCGGCCTGAAGAAACGGTACCTGCGCGAGAAAGTTGAAGACCGGCGAACAGCGCTGATGCCGTTCCTGTGGGGCACTGTGGCCAAGCACGGCCAAGTGTTCGGGAACCCGGCCAAAGGCGCATCGGCCAAGATCACCAACGGGCTGAAGTTCTCGTACCCGGGCTACAGTGAAATGTTCTGCGGACTTGCCGATCCGCGAATCGACTCGAACGCCAAGAAAGCCAATCCCAATCTCTCAGTGCTGGAGTTCCTGAACGGTCGGCCGGGCTTCAAAGACAAGGTTGAGGCGGTCTGCACCTGGGACGTGTTCCCCTCCATCTTCCGGACGCAACAGAACGGGCTACGCATTCAGGCCGGCTGGGAGCCGCTCAAAGCCGACAAGCTGACCGATCGCGAGCGCGGCTTAAACGAGACGATGGAGTTGCTCCCGCGGTACTGGCCGGACAATGCGTTCGACGTGTTCACGATGGGCGCTGCGAAGTCGGCGCTGGAACGGCGCAAGCCCCGCATGCTGTACATCGGACTGGGCGAAACCGACGAGTGGGGGCACGGTCGGCGATACGACCTGTACCTGGACTCCGCGAACAAGGCCGACCGGTTCCTGGCGGAACTGTGGGACGGCCTGCAGAAAGACCCGCAGTACAAGGACAAGACCGCCCTTCTCATCACGACCGACCACGGCCGCGGGAGCACGCGGGTCGATTGGACCGATCACGGGAAGAACGTAGCCGGGGCCGAACACATCTGGATCGCGGTGATGGGACCAGACACGCCGGCTCTGGGCGAGCGCGAGAAGGTTGAGGTGACGCAGAGCCAAGTCGCCGCCACAGTTGCCGCTCTGGTCGGAGAAGATTTCAACGCCGCGAGCCCGAAGGTCGCAGCGCCTCTACCGGTGTTCGAGAAGAAATGACGCTCGGAGCGGGCGAACGAACTTGTCGCGTTCCGCCTTCGATCAGAACTAATTCTCCCACGAGGTTCGTGATGGTTGCTCGGGTTGTTTGTTTGGCCGCACTCTGCGGGCTGTCGGCTCCTGCATTCGCCGGTGAGGGGCCGACCGGCTCGGATGTCAAAGTCATGAGCTTCAACGTGCGTTACGGCACGGCCAAAGACGGCGAGAACCACTGGGACAAGCGAAAAGAGTTCCTCGCGGAGACGGTCAAGACGTTCGGCCCGGATCTGCTCGGCACGCAGGAAACGCTGGGCTTCCAGCGCGACTTCCTGGCCGAGAAGCTCAAGGGGTACGGTGTGCTCGGGGTCGGTCGGGACGACGGCAAGGAGAAGGGCGAGATGATGGCCCTGTACTGGCGCGAGGCCCGGTTCGAGAAGACGGACGCCGGGCACTTCTGGCTCAGCGAGAAGCCAATGGACGCGGGCAGCAAGAGTTGGGACAGCTCCCTGCCCCGCATGGTCACGTGGGTGCGGCTGAAGGACAAACTGGGCGGCAAGGCGGTGCTGTTCGTAAACACGCACTTCGACCACATCGGGAAAGAAGCCCGGCTCAAGTCGGCGAAGCTGATCCGCGAGCAGATCGCCGCCCTCGGGAAAGACTGCTCCGTGGTCCTCACCGGCGACTTTAACTCCGGCGAGGACAGCGATCCGTACAAGGCCCTGTTCCACAAGAGCGGGAACAACGAGTCGCCGGTCGTGGACAGTTTCCGGGTGGCGCACCCGAAGCGAGAAGAGGGCGAGGGCACGACAACTGATTTCAAGGCGGGCGTGAACAAGCGAAGTCGGATCGACTGGATCGGCGTGTCACGCGACTGGAAGGTGGTTGCGGGCGAGATCGACCGTACCGAAAAGGACGGCCGCACGCCCTCGGACCACTTCCCGGTGACGGCCGTCATCCGTCGGTGAGTGACAGAATGTGGGACGGTCGGGCGTATGGACTCGCACGCGCCCACCGTCACGGCTCCTGAGATCGCGAGAGTTAGCAAACAGACGTCGCCGACGTTTGTAGAATAACTCGCCAGCCTTCTCAGAGTGGCTCATGAGTACCTCCGTTTACAAGCGACCCGCCCCGTCTGAGCCACCCGCCCGAATGTTCCGGCCGCGGATGGTGCAGCTAGCGCCCCTCTACCAGTGCAACCTCGCGTGCCCGCACTGCTGCGTGCCGATCGAGTGGCCCGACCGGCTCGACATCCCGACCGCGGTCAAATTTCTCGAACAGGCCCACCACGCGGGCATCGGCACGATCGGCTTCACGGGCGGCGAACCGTTCCTGTACCCGGAGTTCCTGAACGCACTCACCGCGCGCGCTGCGGAACTCGGGTTCCGGTTCGACAAGTTGATGACGAACGGCGTCTGGCACCGCGACGCGGAGCACGCCACGGCTGTACTGTCGGACCTCCGCGACGCGGGGTTCAGCGGAAAAATCGGTCTGAGCGTGGACAAGTTCCACGGCATGGACATCGAGAAGCTCGCGGAGTTCTGCCGGGTAACACGCGCGGTCTTCGCACGCGACACGATCCTCTCTCTGAGTTACGCGAGTCGCGCTCCCAATAAGGGTCTGGAGCCGATCAAGCGGCTCGCGGAAGCCCTGGACGGCGTGGTCGAGTGGTCGAAGGTGCTCGGGCGCTACCTGCTCGTGAGCGACGACTTCACGATGACCGCGTGCTGGAACCACCTCGCCACCGTGGAACGCGCTGAGGAACTCCCCGGCGATTCCTGGGACGGCACGTGGTTCGAGGAGGATTACTGTGAAGGCCCGGGGCAAGCGCTGATCGTGAACCCGAAGGGCGAAGTGAAGCCGTGCTGCGGGTTCGCTTCGGACCTGGACCAACTCACGATCGGGAACATCTACACCGACAGCCTCGAGCAGATCGTTCAGTTCGCGCGCAACCACCCGGTCGTGGGTACGGTCTTTCGCGACGGACTGACTGCCATCCGCGACGAGATCTTGGCACGCGACCCGAACGCCCTCCCCGGCGCCACGAGCAACCACTGTTACTTCTGCTGGTACGTGCTCGCGAAGGGTATTTACGCTCAGACCACGGGAAAGCTCGAACTCCTCCCCGAACACGGCGGCTCGCAATGGGCCAAGATCGTGGCCGAAAAGGGTAAAACCGCCCTGCCCCTCCTCGGCGACGATCAGGGACCGAAGGGGTGCGGAAGTGGTGGATGTGGTCGGCGGGAATAACGAACCAACGCAGCCACGGAAACGGGGGCGGTTCGTTTCGCCTTTCTGCACGACGGCGGATCGGTCATGCTGAGGCGATGGAGGGCGGGCGATGACAAAGGTGAAATGGCTAAAGTGCTTTGATCCACACGAACTGCTGGAATTTCTGGTCAAGGAGGCGAGCGAACGCAAGTTACGATTATTCGCGTGTGCCTGCTGTCGGCGGGCTTTGCATTTGGTCAGCGACGACCGCCTCCCGCCATTGGTCCAAGTAGCCGAGAATTTGGCGGAAGGGCCAATCAAAGCAAAGGAGTTGAAACGTGCATTCCGCGTGTTCTCCGAATCCGAGCAGTCAGACACAGGTCGTTCGCATTCTAACCTTGTGTTTGCGATCCACTCCGCCCTGAAGTCTCCTATTGACCGAGGGTACTTCGGGTTGGGCGAGTCCGCATCGTGTGCCTTCGGTTGGGCCGTCGGAAACGGACTGAACGATACGCAATACTTGGAGGCTACGCAACAGGAGCGTCGGCAACAAGCCACTCTCATCCGCGACATTTTCGGCAACCCGTTCCGGCCCGTTACCTTCTCCTCGGAATGGCGGACTGACACCGGGTTGTCTCTCGCCCGGCAGATGTACGACTCCCGCAATTTCTCCGCGATGCCGATCCTCGCGGACGCTCTTCAAGACGCAGGCTGCGACAACGACAACATCCTCGACCACTGCCGCAGTGAAGGGCCGCATGTTCGCGGGTGTTGGGTGATTGATTTAGTTCTCGGGAAGGAATGAACATCACATCATCCCCGCCTGGCACCCAGCCTCGCACTGGCATGAACTAATAGCGCTGAAAAGTCGGTAATTGAATCAGCCCAAGCCAAATTTCACGCGCGGGCTAATTCCATTGGGTGTTAAAAAATAGGAACGACGGCACACCGCTTGCAACTCAGTCAGAACGTGAGTTTCTTCCTCAAGCGGGAGTCGCCACCGATGGCTATTTCGGTCGAATACGCCGGGCTGACGGACATCGGCCGCGTGCGCAAGAATAACGAAGACCACTTCCTGATCGCGGACCTCACGAAACAGCTCCAAGTGACGCAGACGAGCCTGACGCCACCTCATTCCTATGGCTGGAAATCGGGTGTTACCGGGCACCTGTTCGTTGTGGCCGACGGAATGGGCGGGCTGGCCGGCGGAGAACTGGCCAGCGGACTCGCGGTGGAAACGATTTCGTGGTACGTCGCGAAGACGATGCCGTGGTTCTACCGCTACCAAGACGGGCGCGAAAAGGAGCTGGAGAACGAACTCAAGAACGCGGTTCAGGCGGTTCAAGAAGCAGTCAAGGACGCGGCCGAGCAATCGCGGTTCCGCAAAATGGGCACGACGCTCACCCTCGCGTGCGTGCTGTGGCCGCGCGTGTACGTCGTTCACGCGGGCGACAGCCGCTTTTACCTCCGGCGCGACGGCAAGCTCCAGCGCTGGACTACCGACCACACGGTTGGGCAGCGCGCGGTGGACGACGGCCTCCTGACTGCGGCCCAAGCGGAAGCGTCCGGACTCGGCAACGCACTCTGGAACTGCATCGGTGCGGGTCAGAGGGATGTTACGCCCGATCTGTACCACGCGACCCTTCAACCGGGCGACGAGTTGCTTCTCTGCACGGATGGACTTTCGCGCAAAGTGACGGACGAAACGATCCTCGATATCCTCTCCAGCGCGCCGACGGCCGAACTCGCCGCAAGCGCCCTTATTACCGCGGCCAACGACGCCGGCGGCACCGACAACATCACCGTTATCGTCGCCCGGATGCAGCCCGTCCCCGCACGCGACCTCAACGCAACTCCGCCCGACGGCATCCCGCTGATGGCGACCGCGGTGTGAAGACCGTTTTCCCTGTTGTGTCCGCACTCACGATCTCGGTGTGAGGAGTGAGGACACAATGGGGAGAATCGCCATGAAAGCCCTGGAGCAGTTCCTTTTTTGCGTTCACGGAATGTCGGCCGCGGCGTGGTTCGGTGCGATCTTCTATCGCACGCTCGTCGTAGATGGCAAAGCGTTTACGTTCTTCGATAAGCGGGCCGACTACGAGCACTTCTCGACGCACCTCGCTCACAACATGCGGTACTTCGTGACAGCCGGGTTATTGGTGTGCGGGCTGTCCGGCTTCGCGCTCGTCGGGTTGAAGTGGGACGGTTCGAATATCGCGTGGCTCGTCCTGATGACGGCGAAAGCTGGCGTGTGGCTCGCGGCCTGCGTGCTGTTCACGTATGTATCATGGGTCCACTGGCCGTGGCGGGCGTGTGCGGCGCCGGACGAGTTCGCCCGCTACCGTACACAGGGTCAGCGGCTCGCGCTCGGAATGGTGGCACTGGCCGGCACCGGGCTCGCGCTCGGCCAAGCGTGCCGTGCAATTGCGAGCGCCTAAAAGGTTCTGGCCGAAGCTCTTACGTTCTAAAGCGAGTCTCTCTGTCAATAGTGCCGGACCCGTGATACTTCCGTGAACCTGAAACCCGCCCCCGGCCGGAGCGTGTATGCTAAGTAGAGTGCGGCAACGTCGCCTCTCGTGTTGCTGCGGTCTTGTGGAGGTGTGCGGATGTCTCGGGCGGCTCACATCGGGTTGGCGGGCGCGGTTCTCGCGCTGGTCGGTGTTCTGGTCGGGTTCTCGGGACCGGCGCGCACGTCCGCCGCTGACCCGGACGTCAGCACGGACCGGCTCAACAAGGAAATCGAGAACGTGAAGTTCGCCGCGGTCGACGGGAAAACGCCCGCACTCCGGGATTTCGCGGGCGAAAAGGGCACGGTCGTCGTGTTCCTCTCGTTCGATTGCCCGGTCTCGAACAGCTACGCGGGCACCCTCGCGGAACTTCACAAAACCTACTCCGCGAAGGGCATCAAGTTCCTCGCGCTCGTCCCGACGGACGACAGCGCGGAGCGGATCGCGAAGAAAGCTGCAGATTTCAAACTCCCGTTCCCGGTAGTATCCGACAGCAAGCTCGACGCGGTCGAAGCGTTCAAGGCGATCGTCACGCCGGAAGCGTTCGTCCTCGACCACAACCACGTCCTGCGGTACCGCGGGCGCATCGATAATCAGTATTACGGCCGCTTGAAGAAGAACCCCCAGGTGACCGAACGCGACCTGCGGGACGCACTCGAAGCTCTCACTGCTGGCAAAAACGTGTCGGCCCCCGCGACGCGGGCCATTGGTTGCCACATCGACGCGAAAGAGCGGAAAGTCACCGCCGATACCGTGACCTACCACCGCGACGTGCTGCCGATCCTCCAAAAGCATTGCCAGAGCTGCCACCGGCCCGGCGATGTGGGACCGTTCGCGCTGATGACGTACAAGCAAGCGCTCAATTGGGCCTCCGACATCGTTCACTACACGCAGTCGAAGGAAATGCCACCGTGGAAGCCGAGCGCGGGGCCGGAGTTCAAGAACTCCCGCAGCCTGACCGCACGCGAACTCGACACGCTCGCGCTGTGGGAAAAGACCGGGTGCCCCGAGGGTGACCCGAAGGACGCCCCGGCGCCCGTGAAGTTCCCGGACGGCTGGCGCCTCGGCGAACCGGACCTCGTGGTCGAAGTGCCCGACGACTTCCACGTCGGCGCGGCCGGCAAGGACACGTTCCGCTGTTTCGTGCTCCCCACGGGGCTGAAGGAAGACAAGTATGTGGTCGCTTACGAGGTGAGGCCGGGCAACGCGACCGTCGTTCACCACACGCTCAACTACTTCGACACCACCGGTAAGGCGCGCAAGCTCGAAACCGCCGAGCGCGAACGCAAGAAGCCCGCGGACGAACTCGACCGCGGTCCCGGGTACCCGGTCGCAATGGGTTTAGGCTTCATTCCGAACCAGGCCGATGCCCCGCGCCCGGAAATTCCGGCGGTCGGGTCGCTCGGCGGCTGGGCGCCGGGGCAACTCGGTACCAAGTTCCCCGAGGGTTCCGGCGTCCTGCTGCCGAAGGAAGCGGAGATCGTGCTCCAGGTCCACTACCACCGCACCGGGAAGCCCGAAAAGGACCGCACGAAGGTCGGGCTGTACTTCGCCAATAAGCCGGTCGAAAAGCCGTGGACCACGCTCGTCGTTGGGGGAATGTCCCCGCTCACGCTCATCCCCGCGGGTAAGGCCAAGCACATCGAGAAAGGTTCCGTCTGGACCACCGCGGACGCGAACCTTCACAGCGTGATGCCGCACATGCACCTGCTCGGCCGAAGCGTGAAAGTGAGCATGACCCCGCCGGGCGGCGAAACCGTCGTGCTCGTGGACATCAAGGACTGGGATTACAACTGGCAGGAATCGTACTGGTTCGCGAAACCCGTGTTCGCGAAGGCGGGTACCAAGATCGATATCGAGGCCGTGTTCGATAACTCCGACAAGAACCCCCACAACCCCAGCAACCCGCCGAAGCTCGTGCGGTTCGGCGAAGAGACCACGAATGAGATGCTGTTCGGGTTCCTCGGTGCCACGCCCGCTGGTAAGGATCTCGTCCGCACGCTCCGCTCGGACCCCAACAAGAAGTAACCTCCGAACCGTATGCTCACTGCCAACGAAGGCAGTGAGCACACCGACGGCGAACCCCGCCCGCAAGGGCGGTGGGTGGTTCAGCACACCCCCCTCAGGCAACTGCATCCGCCCATCAGTGCCCACACGCAAGCGATCACCGACACCCGCCACCCTTGCGGGCGGGGTTCGCCACACTTCTCCCCACCTCTCTGATAGAATCCTTCACAGTTCGTTTACTGCGGCGCACGACCGAAACTCCCCTTTGGCGCTATCGGGCGTTGAGAGGGAAGTATTATTTTTATTCCTATGTCCACTAGTATACAATTTAGGTAGAGAGCAAATGGGGCGACAGGGAAAGTGATGTGATAAAAGCGTTTCAGCGACACAAAATGACGGTGATTCTGATCGCGATGTTAGCACGCTTGCCCGGGAAAACGTCGAAATGTAGCAATTGTTAGCCCACAATCGCGGGCTGACTCAGAGGCTGGGAGCATGTTTGCGTTATAAGTCCTGAATAGATCGGCATTTGGCACATGGCAAATGTACCGCAATGGTCGTGCGGATTGGTTCGGGGGCCAAAGTGTTAGCAATTGTCACCCCGCCACCCGACGCGGACCGGCAAAGGTCGAACAGCATTGCTATTGAAGAGGAAATGTCCAATCAGCGCCGACTCGATCCTGTTGGGACCGCGGTCGGTGCTTCCACGATGCAACTCCGGAGATCGCACATGAGATTGCGCTACGCGCTCGTGCTCGCGGCGTGCTTGGGGCTGGTGCCCCTCGCCGCGTCGCGTGCGGACGATAAGCCCAAAGCGGACGCGAAAGTGACCGCGAAGGCGGAAAAGTTCGAGGTACCGTACCGCCTCACCGATACGAAGCACGTGATGGTGCGCACGAAGATCAACGGCAAAGGGCCGTTCAATCTCATCGTGGATACGGGTGCGCCGGCCGTGTTCATCACGAAGGGCGTCGCGAAGAAGGCCAAGGCCGAAGAGGGCGAAAAGGGCTGGGTCGATTTCGATTCGTTCGAGCTGGAAGGCGGACTGAAGGTCGAGAAGGCACGCGGTCGGGTCGAAGACCTCATTCAACTCGACGGCATGAACGGGATGGGATTGGCCGGCGTCGAGCTGCACGGCGTGATCGGCTACAACGTGCTCGCGCGGTTCCGCATCCAGTACGACCTCACCAGCGACAAACTCGTGTTCGAGCCGCTCGCGTTCGACCCGCCGCCGCTCGTTCCGCTTGGCGGCAAGGGCGGCGAGGGCATCCAGTCGATGGGACCGATGGTGAAAATGCTCACGTCACTTCTCGGCATCAAGCCGAACTTCGACATCGCCCCGCGCGGGTTCACCGGGATCGAATTCGACGAAAAAGACGGCAAAGTCGTCGTGAAGTCGGTCCTCGCAGGAAGCCCCGCCGAGAAAGCCGGACTCAAGGTCGGCGACCGTATCACCAGCGTCAAAACGGACACCGTCGAATCCGGCAAAGACCTAGCGAAGGCACTCGCGAAAGCCGGGGTCGGCACCAAGTGGCGGTTCCACGTCACACGCGACGGCAAAGAAGAAGAGATCGTGGTCGAACTCGGAAAGGGGCTTTAATCATGAAATTCGCACGCACACTTTCCCTGTTCGCCGCTCTCGCAATCGCACCGGTTGGTGTTGCTGCACCGCCGGAAAAAGATTCACTCAAGGTAGACGAAAAGCCCGTTGTCGTGCCGTTCGAGTTGCTGAAATCGCGCCACATGGCGATTCAGGTGAAGATCAACGACAAGGGACCGTACCGCCTGATCTTCGACACCGGCGCGCCCACGAACCTCGTCAACAACAAGATCGCGAAGGCGTCCGGGATACTGTCGAAAGAAGATAAGGGCGGATTACCGCTGTTCGGCGCTTCGATGGGTGCGAAGACCATCAAGAAGCTCGAAATCGGTGACCTGAAACTCGAAGGGATGACCACGATGGTGATGGACCACCCCACGGTCGCGGCGATCGCGGACGTGGTCGGTCCGGTCGAGGGAATCATCGGGTTCCCGTTTTTCGCGCGGTACAAGATGTCCATCGACTACGAAAAGAAGGAAATGACGCTGACCCCCAACGGGTACGTCCCCGGCGACGCGATGCAGGGTCTGACGGAAAAGCTCATGGGCGCGAGCAGCGGCAAGAAGCCGGAACCGAAGGTGGTTGCCCCGGCCGCGGTGTGGGGGTTCGATGTCTCCCGCGACAAGGACGACGAAGAGGCCGGCGTGGTGGTCGGTAAAGTGCTCGCGAAAAGCCCCGCGGCGGTCGGCGGGTTGAAGGAAGGCGATCGGCTGCTCACGCTCGACGGGCGCTGGACCGATACCGTCGCCGACACCTTTCTGGCCGCGTCACTCGTGAAGCCGGGTAAGGCCGTAACGCTCGTTGTGAAGCGCGACGGCAAGGAGAAGAAACTCACCGTTACGCCGGGCAACGGGTTGTGATTCTGAATGCCCGCTCTGCCACAAGGGAGCGGGCGCAATGCAGTAACGATCGGCTTCCAAACAGGGGTTCGCCCATGTTGGGATGGTTCAAGCGTCTCCGGGGTAGCGGCAGTCGCGTGTCTCAACGCGCGATCGCCGCACAGGTCCGTGCGGCCGATCCGGACGTGCGGTGCCGGGTCGCCGAGCAACTTGGCGGGATCACAGAACCGTGGGCCTGCGACGAATTGCTTGTGCTGCTCAAAGACATGATGCCCGAAGTGCGGAACGCGGCCCTCGATGCCCTCCGGCGCCAGGGGCCAAATGCGACGGCCGCGCTGATCCAAGCACTCGAATACGCCGACCCGAAAGTAGCGGTGCCCGCCGCAAACGTGCTCGGAGAACTGCGCGATCTCGACGCGGTCCGGCCGCTGCTGCTGGTGATGAAGTTCGGTTCGCCCGAAATCCGGGCCGCCGCGACTCGCGCGTTGATCTCCTACGGCCGTACAGCAATTCCCGCGCTGGCTCTCGCGCTCCAGGATCCCGATCCGTGGACGCGAACTCGCGGCGAGGAGATTCTTGCCGCGATCCGCGAATCTATCCGAGCGCAAGAAGCCTCAACACCCACTCCCGACTCAGACAAAGTTGGGTGATCTGTCCTGGGACCGCGGACGTTACGCGCGCTTGTCCCGGCGCGATATTAATCGGGTGTTGCTCTGCAAATTGTAACGTCGAGCCTCATTTCGGGACCGTCATGCGTGCGAAACAAGCCGCAAACTCGAGGCACAGATCCCGAACACGCCGGGCGTGGTGGCCGTCGAGATCGATGGCGGTCGGTACCAGCGCCGCCCCCCAGTCCCTCGGTGCGGCATGCGCGACCCGCACTGGCGTAATGCCCCCGGCGACCCCCGCTCACAAGGGCGGGGGTCGCCAGCCATTCACCACACGACAATCAGGAAGCGATCCCAATCAGGGCCGCGGCCAGCGCGAGCACGGCCCCTTTTGCGAGAAGCCGCGACCGCAGCATCCGGCCAAACTTCCGCGCCGCGTTCCCGATCCGCTTGCCACCAGTAACGCAAACCTGCACGCCGTACTGCTGCGAATCTTTTCCGGCCGCACGAGACGCAAAGCGAATCGTGATACCGAAGACTCGCACCGTGTTCTTTTGCTTCTTTGCCATTGCACGTCTCCCTGAATCAAGTCTGAATTTGGTGCTCACCCGATGGCCAGTCGAGTAAGCTGGAACCAATCGCGATTGACGTGGGAATGGTAAAGCGACTCGACTGGCAATCTGAAGCACAACGAACTGGCAGTCTCCTGGTAATCTCACCGGATTCCCCAATGGCACGCCCAACGCCCGACAAGCGCACCGTTGCACCTAACGGTCAGCGAATTCGTGAGTTGCGACAACTTGCCGGATTCTCACTCGAAGATTTTGCTGAGAAGTCGGGCATTTCCACCGGAACACTTGGACCGGTTGAACGTCGCAACAAACCGATCTTCGTGAAGAAGCTCCACGAGATCGTAGAGGTGCTGAACGGGACGAAGAAAGTCGCCACAACCTACCAAGAGTTGCTCTTGTCTGCCGACGAAGCGCCAAAGCCCTCCGGCTTCTCGCGTGGGGTGTTTCAACTTCCACCGTCGTTGCCAGACTTCACCGGACGCGAAGACGAACTTGCCCGGATTACGGCTCGACTTCGCGGCGCGGGCGGAATGGTCGGGGTATCGTCCGCATTGCGCGGGATGGGCGGCATTGGCAAAACGGTGACCGCCATCGAAGCGTGCTGGGAAGTGAAAGACGACTTCCCAGACGGCCAACTCGTGGTCGAGCTTCGCGGGATGTCCGAACAGCCGCTCACGCCAGTTCAGGCGATGTCGCAGATCATCCGCGACTTCCACCCCGAAACAGGCAAGCTCCCGACGACGAAAAGGAGTTACTCCCCCTCTACCGACGGGTTCTTGCAGGCAAAAAGGCACTCGTACTGCTGGATGATGCAAAAGACGAAGCTCAGGTCAAAAGCCTGCTGTTGGTGCCGCCGGTCGCGTTCGTGGTTACGAGTCGCAATGCGCTCGCCCTCGACGGGGTGGAATCGATTCGACTCGGCGTATTGCCACCAGACGAAGCCTTCGCGCTGCTCCGCGGTATCGTCGGGACAAAGGGAACGGAAGCCGAATTGCGAACCGTCGCTGAACAGTGTGGATGGCTCCCACTGGCTCTGCGGGTAGCCGGTGACTTCCTCCGGCTGCACGAGAACTGGTCGCTGCCAAAGTACATTGCGGCATTGAAAGATGAATCCAAGCGGTTGGAGCGTCTGAAGGGCAAAACGCCGGATCGCGATGTCGAGGCGGTGTTGGGGCTGAGTGCCCGCGAACTCGTCCGTGAGAATGCAGAATTGGCGGCGCGGTGGCAGATGTTGTCCGTGTTCCCGGCCGACTTCGATTCATCCGCAGCAGCAGCAGTTTGGGATTTGATGGACGGGAATGAACCCGACGCGAGCACCGCGGTGGATGAACTCACCGCCCTGCTCGAACGCAGTCTCGTGCAATTCGACGCAGACACCGACCGCTATTCACTCCACGACCTGATGCGACCGATCGCTCGCGAGGTGTTCAATGAAGTCGATGGGCATCCGTCACACAGCGAAGCAAACCGCATCATCGCAGCCGAGCGGCGCTTCGCGGGCTTCTACTGCGGTATTCTGGCCGAGGCAAACAAGCTTTATTTGAAGGGTAACGACGGTACCCTAAGCGGGCTTAAATTTTTCGATCAAGAAGAACTCAACATTCGCCGCGGGCAAATCTGGGCGGTCAGGCACCGAACTTCAGATTGGTTTGCAGCGGAATGCTGCCGGGATTACTCCAGTGCCGGCATCTACATCATTAATCTTCGCCTTTCTGCCCGGGAGCGAATCACTTGGTTTCAGGAAGCAATCATCGCATGCCAGAAAATCAATGACTGGAGCGGCGAGTGCAGTGCCCTGGGAAATTTGGGGAACGCATGGTTCGCCTTGGGAGATGCGAAAAAAGCTATCACCTTCCACGAACAGGTTCTCGCTATTTCCCGCAACATTGGAGACCGACGCGGAGAAGGGAATGCACTGGGAAACCTGGGTGTGGCGTGGTTCGCCTTGGGGGATGCGAAAAAAGCCATTGTTTTCTACGAACAGCGGTTACTCATTGCGCGCGAAATTGAAGACTTGCGCACTGAATATAGCGCACTGGGGAATCTGGGAAACGCATGGTCCGTTTTAGGAGACATGAATAAGGCCATCGTGTTCTGTGAACAGGCTCTTACCGTTTCCCGCAGAATCGGAGACCGACATGGCGAGAGTCACGCGATGGGCAACCTGGGGATCGCATGGGCGGCCCTAGGGGACACGAAGAAAGCCATTACGTTCCAAGAACTAGCTCTCAACATTTCACGCGAAATCGGAGACCGGCACGGCGAGGGAGATGCATTGGGAAACCTAGGAATAGCATGGGCCGCTTCGGGAGACATGAAAAAAGCTACTATATTCCACGAACAGGCTCTCACCATTTCACGCGAGATTGGAGACCGACGCGGAGAATGCGCGACTCTCGGAAATCTAGGAAACATGTGGTCAGCCATAGGTGACCACAAAAAGGCCCTAACATTTTACGAGCAGGTTCTCATCATTTCTCGCGAGATTGGAGACCGACGTGCCGAGGGTAACGCATCATTCAGCACGTCACTAGCGCGGTACCAATTCGGACAAAGAGACGAGGCTATTCGTCTCGCTGAACATGCCCTAAAAATCTTTGTCGAGATCGAAAGCCCTGAGGCAGAGAAAGTTCGCCAAACCCTCGCCCAATGGCGCAGAGAGTCAGCGACCTGAGTGGTCACTTCACCCGTTGCCCCGAGGCGCGGGCGCGGTATTGTGCCGGGAACGGATTTCGCACTCCCACCGCTCCCGGAGCCTCTCTCATGTCCATCCCCACACGACCACTCGGTAAGACCGGCGCGAACGTCTCCAGTATCTGCCTCGGCGGGTGGCACATCGGGCAGCCGGCCATCGGCGACGCCGAAGCCGAGCGCATCATGCACGCCGCCGTCGATGAGGGCGTCACGTTCTTCGACAATGCGTGGGACTATCACGAGGGCCGCAGCGAAGAGATCATGGGCAAGGCGCTCGCGACCGGTGGTCGGCGCCAAAAAGTCTTCCTCATGACCAAGAACTGCGGGCGCGACGCGGACACCAGCCGCCAGCACCTCGAAGACAGCCTCCGGCGCCTGCAAACCGACGTGATCGACCTCTGGCAGTTCCACGAGATCAACTACGACAACGACCCCGAATGGGTCATCGAGCGCGGCGCGCTCGCGGCGGCCCTCGAAGCCCAGAAAGCCGGCAAGGTGCGGTTCATCGGGTTCACCGGGCACAAGTCACCGCACATCTTCCTGAACATGCTCGGCAAACACACCAACTGGGACACGTGCCAGCTCCCGGTCAACGTGTGCGACTACTTCTACCGCAGCAGCATCCACGAGGTGATCCCGGAACTGAAGAAGAAGAACGTCGCCGCGATCGGGATGAAGAGCTTGGGCGGCGGCAACATGGTGGACGGCGGGCGCATCGTCGCGGGGGGCGTCGCGACCGTGGACGAGTGCCTCCGGTTCGCGCTCTCGCAGGACATCGCGTCGCTGGTGGTGGGCATCGATTCCATGAAGGTGCTCATGCAAGACGTGGCCATTGCGCGCGCCTTCAAACCGATGGGAAAGGCCGAAACCGAAGCACTCCTCGCCCGCGTGAAGACCGTCGCCAGCGACGGCCGGTTCGAGTGGTCGAAGTCCACCCAAGCCTACGACGGCCCGTACCACCGCCGCCAGCACGGGTTCCCGGAATAAACTGATCACATCACAGCTCTGCTCAATATTGGACGAGGTAGCCCGATGCCCGAGTTCACGATCCGACTGGCGACCACGGCCGACGCGGAACCGATCCGCGCCATTTACAACTACTACGTCACGCACTCCACTTGCACGTACCAGATCGAGCTCGAAACGGCCGAGGAACGGGCCGCGTGGATGCGCGAGCGGTCCGAAAAATACCCGGCCACGGTCGCAGAGGTGGACGGGCAGTTAATCGGCTGGGCCGCGCTATCACCGTGGAAGTCACGGTGCGGGTACGCCTGGGCCGCGGAAGCGTCGGTGTACATCCACCACGAACACCACCGGCGCGGGCTGGGTCGGGCACTGCTGCTCGACATCATCGAGCGCGCGAAGCAGGCGGGGCTGCACACCATCATCGGCGGAACGAGCAGCGATCAACAGGCGAGCCTCGCGCTCCAGTACGCGGTCGGGTTCGAGCCGATCGGCACCTTCCGCGAAGTGGGCCGCAAGTTCGACCGCTGGCTCGATGTGACCTACACACAGTTGACGCTGCCCGTTTCCGTGCGCTGATTGCGTATTCACTAGCGACGGCCGAGGAGTTGGTCCCGGCAACCGTGCTCGCGTGGCGGGAGTTACAAGGGCAGTTCGGGTTCCGCGAGGCGGCCCGAATCCAACAGCGGCGGTTCCGACGCGATCCCGCCAACTACCTTAAACGCCTGGAAAACAGGGCCCGCCAGTCAGGATTGCCGGCATAGGAAAAATGACCTCAAGCCGTGGCTCAAGCAACAGTGGGTGGTCCCACCCGGGCAAAGCGGGGCGTTCGTCGCGGTGATGGAAGACGTGATCGAGGTGTACCACCGAGCGCACGATCCCGAGTGCCCAACGATGTGCGTGGGTGAGGCGGCAAACAATTGGTCGGGGACATCCGGGAGCCGGAACCGGTCGCGCCGGGGCGGCCGGCGCGGGTCGATTACGAGTACGAGCGCAACGGGACGGCCAACCTGTTCGCGGTCGTGGGTCCGCACGCCGGGCGGTGGCACGTGACGGTCACCGAGCGGCGAACGAAGGTGGACTTCGCCCGCCAGATGAAGGCCCTGTGCGACGACATGTACCCCAACGCGGACCGGATGCGGGGTGCTGGACGACCGGAACACGCACACGCCCGGGGTCCTGTACGAGGCGTTCGCTCCCGCCGAGGCGCGACAGCTGGCGGCGCGGATCGAGTGGCACTACACGCCCAAGCACGGATCGTGGTTGAACATGGCCGAAATTGAGCTAAGTGCACTCGCGTTTCAGTGCCTCGATCGTCGGGTACCAGATACCGAGGCACTGAAACGCGAGGTCGCCGCCTGGGAGTCGCGCCGCAACACGGCGGCGGTGAAAGCCGGTTGGCAATTCACGACCGCCGATGCGCGAGTGAAGCTCAAGAAACTCTACCCAACAACTCAGGTGCAATGAACCACTAGTCAAGGCTCACAACTTGCCCATCGTTTCGGACGCAGAACAACTTGAGCATCGGTTGCGACAGAGAGTCCCGGACGAATCGCACGGCCCCGTCGCCGAGGGCGAAGTTCGCCCCGCCGGTGTGCTGGCTCCCGAACGAGTTAACTCGAAGTTCGTAGAGGGGGACGAAGCTCGCGTAGTCGGTCGGCGGGTTCGCGGGCACGCGGTAGTTGAGCGGCGCGAACGCACTCATCGTCACGTCCCCGGCCGCGAGCCGCCCGCCCGAGTTCGCCCACCAACCGACGCTCCCCATCGGGTTCACGAACTGACCGCTCGGCGGCACGACCACCGCCGCGGCCTTATCGTTGTTCGGGTCGGTGTGGCTCCGCTCGCCGAACAGGGCGGTGTTCGACAAACCGTCCATTACGTCCCCGATCCGCACCGGTTGGCCGGTCGGCGCGGTCTGCGACCCCGGGCCGATCACGCCGAACATGCCGTCGTTTGTGGCCGCGGCCGGGTCGTAGCTCCGGCCCCCGCCGTTGCCGCCGTAGCTCGTCAGCGCGTACCACCGGTTGCTCCCGGAATCGACCGGGTTCGGCCCGTTGATCGCGTCCGAGGGGCAGAGCAGGATCGGCACGAGCGTCGCGGTCTTGGCCGTCGGTCCCGGTGCCGGGAGCGTTGTGTTCACGAGCGGGTCGGTCAGGTTCCAGTCTTTGGTCAAGTTGTCCTTTTCCATGTACGGGGCGAGGTACACGAACAGCGTCACGCCGCGGAACTTCGGAGCGGAAGCGAAGGAAAGCTGGGTCACACCGGGCGGGAACTTCTCGTTGGCCCCGTGGTAGTTGTGGGCCGCGAGCCCGAGCTGCTTCAAGTTGTTCTGGCACTTCATGCGTGCCGCGGCTTCTCGAACTTTTTGGACCGCTGGGAGCAGTAACCCGATGAGGATCGCAATGATCGCGATAACCACCAAAAGTTCGATCAGTGTGAATGCGCGGCGCATCGGCTCCTCGGGCGCTATATCCGAACGGGAACAACGATCCTACATTACCCCGGGTTCGCGGAAACGGCCAGGGGATCGGGCGAGAGCGGAGCACTCGCGACCGTTTGAGCGAACCGGGCTTCCAGCGATCGGTACAAGCGGATCGCTTCGTGGCCGTGCGGGGTCACCGTTGCCCCGCCGCCCCCCGCACCACCGGTACTGGACTCGACGAGTGCAACGCCCGCGGCTTCGTTCATGTCTTGAACGAGTGTCCAGGCCCGGCGGTAGGACATCTGCATCTTCTTGGCGGCGGCCGAGATGCTCTGTTCGCGGGTGATGTGTTCGAGGAGTTCGACGCGCCCCGGCCCTAGAACTTTTCGGCCGTCGCGCTCGACCCAAATGCGGGTCTTTAAGCCCCAACGAGATTTGCCAGCGGGCATGCTCAACCCTCGGAAATTCGTGACGATTATCCCGCTTGTCATCGTACATGCGGAGCAGCGCCATGGGCGCCGTTGGTAATCTCGTTGCGGTGCCGGTAACCAAACGTAGAGGTGTCACATGATGGTGCGAAGTCTGTTAGTAGTTGCGCTTGTTTCTCTTGGTGCGTTCGCCGCAGACGAACCGAAACCGCTCAGCCCGGTCGAAGCGCGCAAACAAGTGGGGAGGGAAATCACCGTCAAAATGAAGGTGAAGACGGCCAAGGACCGGCTCGAAAAGCGCGGCGAGATCTACCTCGACGCCGAAGACGACTTCAAGGACGAGAAGAACTTCGCGGTTGTCATCACCAGAAAGGGAGCGGAGAGCTTAAAAGAGGCGGGTATCACAGACCCCGCCGATCACTTCAAAGACAAAACGATTACCGCCAAAGGGACCGTGAAAGAAGTGGACGGGGTGCCGCGGATCGAGGTCGACGAGGCGAAGCAGATCGCCGCCGAGAAGCCCTGATCCGCGGACCGGTTCTCAATTCGAGCCGACGGGGAAATACGTTCGGCTCACCCACAGCAACAGCCCGAGCAGAACCGCACCGAGGGCCAGGCTCCCGCCGATCAGCCACTTTTCAGCGGGCAACAGCGGTTCGGCTTCGACCCGGGACAGTTCGCGGGCCATCTCCGCGTCGGTCGGGGGGACGTTCGGCTTTTCCATTTCACTTTCCTCCCGCCGGTACCCCGTGAAAGAACAGCCACGAGATCGCCAGACCGATCCAGATCACGAACCCGAACAGGCTCACTACGTACACCAGCGCGAGGCGCCCCAACCCCTCGGCCCAGAGTCGGCGCACGTTCGTCGCCAGCCCGATGCTGAAGAACGTAAGCACGAAGAACAGCCGGCGAAATACGTCGGCCTGATCGGTGCCGCGCTTCAGATCGCCGATCACGCCGGGGTCCGACACGCCGATGGCGAAGAACGCGCCGAACGTCACCGCGTAGCCGAACACGAACTTGGGGAACCGCTCCCAGATCTCGCGGAGCGGAAGTCCCCCGCCCGGGCGCTTGTCGATCTTCCACGACCAGATCACGGACAGAACCAGTGCCCAGATCCCGATGAACACGTCGATGAACACTTTCACCGTTGTGGTCGTCAGTGCCATCCACTTCCGGGCCGGGTCTTTTTCGTCGGGGTAATAGAACCCGGCCGTGATTTCCCCACTGGAGAACGCGGCCCCGTCCGTTTTCACGGCCAGCCCCATCCACCCGGCGGCGACCATTGGCTCATCGGGCAGAATCACGTGTGCGAGTTTCGGGAGGACCAGCATCTCGAAGACCGCGAACACGACCACCAGCGACGATACCATGACTGGTACCACAGGCCGGGCGCGGATCGCGGCCCCCGTAGTGATGGCCGCGGTGACACCGCAAATCGAGATGCCCGAAGCGAGAGGTGCGGCCCACTCGCGGCTGAACCCGAACACCTTCCGCGCGATCAGGTACACCAGCGCCCAGTAGATGAGGTACGCCTCAATGATGGCCGCCAGCCCACGGAACAGGATCGCGGTCGCCCGGCCCGATTCTTCGGCCGCTTTCGCTCCGAGAACCGCACCGTAGATCACGATGCCGACCTTGATAAACAGCTCCGAGCGGGCCGCCTCCTTGAACCAAGCGCCCCCACGTGGGAAGAGGTTCCCGATGAGCAACCCGCCGATCAGCGCGAGCAGGTACCCGGCCTCTCCGGTCAGCCCCATCGCCCAACTGACGCCCGCCGGGAGCTTGTTCGGGTTGGCCGCGATGTAGGCGTTGTGCCCGGCCACCCAGCAGAGAAACGCGAGCAGGAACAGCACAGCAAATCGGACGGCGAAGCGCGCCGGGCTGGTGCGCAGAAATACCGCGCCCGCGGACAACACGCAGAGCAAAAACACAAAAGTGACCGCAAAGGCGCCGATCCCGGTCAGCCCCGCAAAGGCGGGGGACGACGGGGCAAGTGCCTTCGCGGGGTCGGCCCACTCCTTCACGGCCACCGACCAGCCGAGCAGGTTCGCCCCGGTGAGCGTGGCCAGACTAAGGCCGATAAGAAACACGCCGATCAGAACAGCGAGAACATCTTCCGAACGGAACCACGATTTCATGAGTCGGCGCCTTGGGGAGAGGGACCGCGTCGAGTCTTAACGCATCGGGTCTTCGGGCAGGTACAGTTCATTCACCTTATTAATGTCGTCGGGCGGGGTACCGTCCTTCCACGTCGGGATGGCGGTCTTATCCGGCGGGTAGAGCGACTCCAGCGGCCCCCACACTTCGTCCACGTGGTCATCGAACAGGTCGCCGATGAGCAGGTCGGTCACCTTCCCCTTCAGGTGCGGGTACGTCTTCACGAACCGCCCGAAGCTGAACCCGTCGTAATACTCACATACGAGCCGGCGCATCCGGTCCACGCCCTTGTTGAACGTCTCCCCCCAGCGCCCCAACTGAGTCGCCGAGGTATCACCCGCGGCCAGTCCGTCAGCAATCGCATCCGCGGCCAGTTCCCCCGACTTCAGCGCCAGGAGCACCCCGGAGGAGTACAACGGATCGAGGAACCCGAACGCATCTCCGATCAGCACCCACCCGTCGCCGGCCACTTTCGACGACCGATAGGAGTAATCTTTCGTCGCGTAGTACCCGCCGCGGCGCTGGCCCGTGGAAAGCCGCTTGATGACTTCCGGGCAGGCATCCTTCTCCTCGTTGAACACCTGCTCGTGGCCCCCGCGCCCCTTGAACAGGTAGTCGAACGGAGCTACCACGCCGATGCTCACCGTGTTGTCGTGCTGGGGGATGTACCACCACCACCCCTGTTTGTTGGGCGTCTGGATCACGACCGTCGCGCCCTCGTCCTTGCCGGCGTCGCGGTACGCGCCCTCCCAGTAAGTCCAGATGGCTCCCTTGTTGAGTATCGGATCCCACAGCCGGAGCTTGAACTTGTTTTGGAGCATCGTGCTCTGCCCGCTGGCGTCCACCACCACCTTCGCCCGGACCTCTTCCGATCCGCCGCCCTCCTTTTGAACCTTCACCCCGACCGCGCGGTCGCCCTCGAACAGCACTTCCAGCACGCGCGCCGGCTGACGCACGTCGACCCCGTGCTGGCGCGCGTTGTCGAGCATCATGGTGTCGAATTCGCTGCGGATCACCTGCCACGTCTGCGACCGCTCGCCCGGCTTGTTCTCGTCGAAGTAGAACGGGGCCGACAGCTTCCCCTGAGCGTTCACGAACTGCACGCTGTACTTCTTGACGAACGCGCTGGCCTTCATCTTGGGCAGCATATTGAGCCGCTTGAACACCCAGTACGTCTCGGGGATCAGCGACTCGCCGATGTGGAAGCGCGGGAACGTGTCGCGCTCGTACAGCCGGACTTTGGCACCCCGCTGGGCGAGCAAAGTCGAAACCGTGCTGCCGGCCGGTCCGCCACCGATCACAATGACGTCCAAGGCGTTATCGGTACTCATGTCGGACTCCGAAGAGTAATTGGGTTACCGCCAACTGCTGTCGGCGTCCTCGTGGGGCAGCCGAGCGGTGCGGAGTAGGTCGGTCAAGTCGTGGAGCTGCGTGCGGGTCAGGTGGCCGAGTTGCCGAGTGTGGCACTCCCGCAGCGGCTCCTGGAGCTCATCGAGAAGGGCGATCCCGGCCGCGGTGATCCCGACGCGGACCTCGCGTCGGTTCGTGGCCGGACGGTGGCGCTCGATCAGTTGGCGCTCGGCCAGTTTGTCGAGCAAGCGGGTGGTGTCGGGCGCGCGGGACACGAGCCGGGTGCTCAGGTCCAGCGTGCGGAGCGTGTCCGGGCTAACAGATCGGAGCAACCGCAGCGCGTTGTACTGCTGGGACGTCAGGTCGTACCGGGCGAACAGTTCCTCTTCCATCGCACGCAAGCGGTCGAACGTCCGCCACAAGCCGAGGAACGCCTCCTGCTCGGGGGAATCGAATCGGCGCTGGGGCGGAACGGTGCGAGTAGCCATGCGGTCACAATACCGGTTTGGACGAAAGTTGTCCAAACAACTATTCCCGTCGACCGCATCTATCTATCACCGCGTGGATGAAAAAGTGATTTCGTGATGAGGTGTAAAGGTGCGAAGCGCGATCCGGTCGCGCATCGCAGCGGCACTCGGTCCCTCTCTTCGACCGGAAATGATTACGACCGGGAACGCGAAGTGAAGCCCGCCGGCTTGTCGCGACGCCCCGACTCCCAGTTTGTCCACGCCGATGTCCGCGGCAGTCGCGGCGCGGAACGCATCGGCTCCGCCCCGATCGGGGAACGACCGGGAGAGCAGATCATCGACCCGGACCGGGTACTTGTAGAACTCTCGGCGAATATCCTTGAGTCCGGCGAATAGGGGTTCCAGTTCGCTCAGTTGCAGAGCGTGCGTGTGGGACGGGTCGCGCCACTGTTCCAGTTGGTCGTAGGCCGCGGCTTGTTCCGAGGTGTTCGTGAACACGTCCGCAACGGTGACACGGCCACCCGGTTTGCACACCCGAACCATCGCGGCGAACACGCCCGCCGGATCGGTAAGTGGTGGACCGAGGACTACTTGGCGTGGGTCTGCGATCGGCTGAAGTCGGAAGGGAAGAAGGCGTTGCTGTTGGTGTGGGACAACGCGGCGTGGCACGTCAGTAATCGCGTGCGGGCGTGGATCAAGGCCCACAACCGGGCGGCTCGTGCGGAGGGCGGGGTTCAGATCGTGGCGTGCTTCCTGCCGGTGAAGAGCCCTGGCTCAACCCCATCGAGCCCAAGTGGGCGCACGGCAAGAAGGCCATCGTCGAACCGGAGCGACCGCTCGCCGCCAATGAGATCCAGACCCGCGTATACGACTACTACGGGTGTGAACACTTGGAACCAATCGCACAACTATCCGCCTGAAGCTGCACTAGTGCAGCCTAATTGCTGACCGTTTGCGAATCCGGTCGGGGTCGTATGTTGTCGGGATGAACAAGCCCCGTAAATTCGTCCGCACGCTCACGGCCGCCGAGCGGCGGGCGTTGGAGCGAGGCCGTAAGTCGGCCGATGCGTTCACCGTCCGCCGGTCGCAGATCCTGTTGGCGAGTGCCGGGCGGATGGGGCCGGCCGAAGTCGGGCGGGTGGTCGGGTGTACCGCCCAAGCGGTCCGCAACGCCGTCCGGGCGTTCGAGACCGACGGCCTGGGATGCTTGGGCGCCAAGTCGCATGCCCGCAAGGATCCCGGCCGGGTATGGGACCGGGGGCGGGACGAGGACCTCAAGGATCTACTCCACCGCCGGCCCCGAGAATTCGGCAAGCCGACGAGCCTGTGGACCCTGGCGTTGGTGGCCGAGGTGTGCCACCAGAAGGGATGGACGCCCCGGGTGCTGTCGGTCGAGCCGATCCGACAGGCGTTGAAGCGTCTCGGGGTCGGGTGGAAGCGGGCCAAGCACTGGATCACCAGCCCGGACCCCGAATACGTCAAGAAAAAAGGCGTCGGGACCGGCTGATCGCTGAGGCGGCGAAGCATTCGGACTGGGTGCTGGGCTTTCAAGACGAGTGCTGGTGGACGCGACTGGCCCAGCCCGATCTGTTCGCCTGGACGACCTCCGGCCCGCTCCGGCTCGGGGGCAACGCCCGGGATCCGAAGGGCGGCGGGCCCGAGCCGGTGGCGTGCTATGGGGTGCTGCGGGCCGACACGGGCGGGATGATGCTGCGGTTCTGCGACGGGCGCCCGGTAAGTGCCACCACCGAGGCGTTCCTGGGGTGGGTGTGCGAGGTGCTGGCGACCGAGGGGAAGGCGGTGTTGGCCCTGGTGTGGGACAACGCCGCGTGGCACGTGAGCCGGCGCGTGCGGCGGTGGATCGAGGCCCACAACCGGCGGGTCCGGCGAGCGAAGACCGGGTGCCGGATCCGGGTGTGCGGACTTCCCGTGAAGGCCCCGTGGCTCAATCCGATCGAACCCAAGTGGGTCCACGGCAAGCGGGCCATCGTCGAGCCCGACCGGAAACTTACCGCCGCTGAGGTACGGCAACGAGCGTGCGACTACTACGGCTGCACGCTCCACCCCACATTGCCAAAACCTCAGCCATGATCCTGCACTAGGCCGTGTCGCGCTCGGGCTACTACGCGTGGCGGTCGCGCGAGCCCAGCGCCGCCGATGTCCGGCGCGAGGAGTGGGCCGAGGGGAGATCACGACGATCCACGCCGAGGTGAAGGGGCGTTACGGGAGCCCGCGCATCCACGCCGAGTTGGTGAGCCGGGGGCACGAGTGCTGCGTGAACCTCGTGGCCCGGGTCACGCGCGAGGCCGGGATCGCCGCAAAGACCAAGCGGAAGTTCCGCCAGACGACCGATTCCAACCACGCGCGGCCGGTGGCCGAGAACGTGTTGGATCGGGCATTCGACCCGGAGGAGCCGAACGAGCGCTGGTGTGCCGACATCACCTACGTCCCGACGCGCGAGGGGTGGCTGTACCTGGCGGTCGTCGAGGATCTGTTCGGCCGCATGGTCGCGGGCGGGTCGATGGACGACGCGATGACCAGCCGACTGGTGGACGCGCTGGGGATGGCGCTGGCCCGCCGCCTCTCTCTCAAGGGGGCTTCGCCTTCGGGCCTGGTCGCGCACTCGGATCGCGGGAGCCAGTACGCGAGCGAGCACTACCAACGTCGGTTACGTGAGGAGCGGATCGCGTGCCGCATGAGCCGGCGCGGGGACTGCGGGGACGACGCGCCGATGGAGTCGTTCTTCGCCAGCCTGAAGAAGGAGTTGGTTCACGACGAGGACTACGCCACCCGCGACCAAGCGAGGTCGAGCATCTTCGAGTACATCGAGGTGTTCTACAACCGTGTCCGCCGACACTCGGCTCTGGGGTACGTGGCCCCGGACGAGTACGAGCGGACGCATAACCAACCCCACCGCTAAAAGCTGTCCACTATTCGTGGGCAACTCCAGATGAATTCCAACATTGGCGTGGGGTCGGTCGCCGCAAACCATTCCGCTTCCGTCATCGCTCGCCCTCCGAGCCGCAATCAGCCGCGTCCGCACATCATCACGCGCTCGTGAGGACACGCAGTTCGCGCGGGAGCGGGAAACTCACGTCTTCTTCACGGACGACACGCGGTTCCACGGTTGCGCTGAACTTCGCACAGAGATAGTTGATGCAGTCCTGGACGTGCTCCTCGGGCGCACTGGCCCCCGCTGTCACGAGGACGGTATCGGTAGACCGGAACCATTCGTCCTTCAGTTCCGACACGCGGTCGATGAGGTACGCGGGTTTGCCGTTGGTGCGTGCGAGTTCTGCTAGGCGCTGGCTGTTCGAGCTGTTCTGGCTCCCCAGAACCAACACCGCGTCGGCTTCACCCACGAGTTTCTTCACCGCGTCCTGGCGGTTTTGCGTCGCGTAGCAGATGTCATCCTTGTTCGGCCCCACGATTTGCGGGTACTTCTGCTTCAAGGCGTCGATAACGACCTTCGCTTCGTCCACGCTCAGGGTGGTCTGGGTGAGGAACGCGAGTTTCGCATCGACCGAAAGTGTCAGCGCCTCCACGTCGGCCGCGTCTTCCACGAGGACCATGTTCTCTGGGGCTTCGCCCATCGTGCCGATCACCTCATCGTGCCCTTCGTGGCCGATGAGGACGATCGTGTACCCTTCGCGGGCGAACTTGATCGCTTCCTTGTGAACTTTGGTTACGAGCGGGCACGTCGCGTCAATGGCCCGCAGGTTTCGCTCTTCGGAGTGCTTGCGGATGACCGGGGAGATGCCGTGCGCGCTGTAGAGCACCGTGCCGCCCGTGGGTACTTCGGCGATGTCGTCCACGAACACGACCCCGAGCTTCTGGAACTTCTCGACGATGGGCCGGTTGTGAACGATCTCGTGGTAGACGTACAACGGGCTGCCGTAGTGCCGCAGCGCCGTTTCCAGTGCGTCGATTGCCATGTTCACGCCAGCGCAGAACCCGCGCGGGTTGGCGAGAATGATCTTCATGCGGAACCTCCTGTGAGCGCTGTTATGCTACGCCAACCGCAACACAAGTCGAAGACCAACCCGAATCGAAGAACCTCCCCCCCTCCTCTGGTAAAGGGCGGAGTGATCAAAGGCAACCTACCCCCCGCCCCCCTCCCTGAAGGGAAGGGGAGATAAAAACACGGACGCGGATGCAGCCTCAAACACAACAGTTTCACGTGTCTGCTCCCCTTCCCTTCAGGGAGGGGGGCGGGGGGTAGGTTGCCTTTGGTCCCCAATAAACGCTGAACGCCACCCATTTTGGGTGGCGCTGCGGGCGAGGGTTCCGGTCACCCGATTTACTTGAGTTCGACCTTCGGCGCTTCGATGTGCTTCTTCTTGTCCTTTTCGATGACCTTGCCGGTCACGGTCGCGTCCACGTCGGCCTTGCAGCACTTGCCGTGGTACTTCTCGGCGCCGCCCTTGTCGTCCAGGTAGTACTTCACGTCCTTGCCGCCTTCCTTCACGATCAGAGCGTGACCGCACTTGTCGGTTTCGCTCAGGGCGCACTTGGTGCAGGTGAGCTTGCCTTCGAGCTTCTTGACGTCCTTCTTGTCATCGGCCTTGGCGGTGAAGCCGTTCCCGCCGAACCCAACAACAACGGCGAACCCGAGCGTGAGTGCTAACGCGGCGCGCAGCATGAGAGGAACCCTTGTGTTCGGTCATTCCGGTAGCGCTGACACCCGACGCGAGCGCCACAACCCCACCGGTCGGAGACAAATATACCTATCGGTCCGCGCACGTGCAAGAAGCGACCAAAATCGTCCGGTACCCGAGTACCCAAATGTAACGTGTTATTACGGAGATCGCGAATTCCCCTCCCCCGCCTCGTCTTATTCACGGATAATCGGCACAACCCAAATCCGGCGGAGGGATTTCATGCACCGTCTCGCGTGCGTCCTCGTGTTGGCCCTCGGAGCCGCGGTCCCCGCGGTTGGTAACGGTGAGATTCCGATCGTGCTGGGTGACGATGTCGTCCAACTCGAAGTGCTAATTCCACCTCCTTTCCCAGGGCAAGGGGGGGGGATCCAACCAGCGACGCGAACTATAAGGCGCCAAAAGCAGACGGGGTGGTCGTTGAGCTGCTCGACGAGGGTATTGACCCGCTACTTCCCGTGCTCATTAATGACGGCGGAGGGGAAGCCGGCACCGCCACGCGCGAAGACCGCGACGTGTTCGCGGGCGTCGAAGCAGTCCGCGTCACGCCGATGCAGAAGTACCGATCGCACATCCCCGGCTGGAACTTCAAGATCGTTGAAACTCCGAAAAAAGCCGGCGAGTTCCGCTACATGCGGTTCGCGTGGAAGAAGATCGACGGCAACGGGTTGATGATTCAACTCCACGACCCGGTCAAGGGGTGGGGGAGCCGGTTCCATGCGGGGGGCAACATTTACGGTTGGTCACCCTCGGTACAAGTCGCCACAACACCGGCGAAAGAGTGGGAGGTCCACACTCGCGACCTCTTCAAAGAACTCGGCGCGACCACCATCACGGGGTTCGCGCTCTCCCCGCTCGATGGCACCGCCGCACTATTCGATCACATGCTCCTCGGACGGACCATCGAGGATCTGGACAAGATTACCGATGCCGCGCTCGGTCGAACGAAGCCCGCAAAAATCATGGCGCGCCAGGAGCGCGACGCCCACTGGGAAAACCTGATGGGCACGGACCGCGCAAAAGCTGCGGTCGCCCAGCGCGCGTTGCTCGCGGCCGCCCCGGACCACGTCGCGTTCATCGAAACGCAGCTCGGGAAGCTATCGATCGACAAGAACGAACGAACGCGCATCCGCAAGTTGATCGAGGAACTGGACGCAGAATCGTTCGACGTGCGCGATGCCGCGACCGACGAGTTGGTGAAGCTCGGCGCGCCCGCGGCCGAAGCGGTCCGCGCACTCGAAAACAGCGCGCCCAACGACGAAGTGCGGTACCGCACCCGGTTGATTCTGCGCAAACTTAACGGAGAAAATGGGGGCGGACCGGTGGGTCAAGCGGGCCGGTTGATGCGCGCCGTTCGCGTGCTGGAACGGGCCAACACAGAAAAAGCCCGCGAACTTCTCGCGCGCTTCGCCGACGGCGAGTTCGGTGCCGAGATCGCTCCCGATGCGAAGGCCGTCCTCGCGCGCCTTCCTAAAATGCCGTAGTTCCCGCCGACCGTCATCAAATTCCCTCTTCCACGTGGTGTCGGATGGTTTCTTCGCTCGTTGCTTTTCTGCTCGCTGCGCCAGTTGCCGATGTACCGACGGCCCCGCCCCCGCGACCGGCCCCACCCGCGGCCACCTTCGATCTCGCGGACTGGACACCTCGCCCCGCGACCGGGGCGGCCCCCTGGGAGAAGATGACCGATAAGGATTGGATCGATCCGCGGTTCCGCGAGATGAACACCGGGCCGTTCCTGAACTGCACGATGCGCTACCCGTTCGACAAGCGCCACGAAATCGTCTACAAGGCGACCGTGGTAAAACTTGGTGGCAAGAGCGACGCGGCCGCGGTCTTCGATCGCAGCACGCTCCGAATGAACGCCACGTGGACTGGTGGGTACCTCAATCACAGTGACCGGCGGTTCGGGTTGCTAAACACCCCCACCCCCAAAGGACCAGTGATCTCCGCGTCGACCTCGGCGCCGGGTTGGGCCGACCCACAGGGGAAATGGGACGCCCGCGTCCCGCGATTCACCGCGCCGATCGCGCACGAGTGGGCACAGTACCGCGGGTTGTATCTTCACGACGACCGCGTCGCGCTCGCGTACACGGTCGGACCGCGTGCGGTTCTTGAGAGCGCGGAATCGGTGACTGCGAGTGACTACCAGTTCGTGGCTTCTGCCCTCGAAGTCGGCCCAGGCGTGACGGAAGCGAAACGGTTCCTTTGCGACCTCGTGGGCGGGAATTCGACCTCGCTCGAAGTAAAGGGGCTATCCGTCGTTATCTCGGGTACTGGCGCGCGAGTGCGACTCGCGTGGGTGCGTCACACGGGCGGAATCGCCCTCAATATTGGATTAACGACTAGCGTCGTGGTCGCGGCCAGCGAAAAGCCCGTGCGATTCACGGTCGGCGTGGCCGACGTCGCGGCAAAAGACGTCGACAAACTCGTCGCAGCGCTTGCGAAAGCGCCCGAAACGGCAGACCTGAGCGCGCTGACAAAAGCCGGATCGAAGCGCTGGGGGGCACCGATCGTCACGAAACTCGATCGCGGCGACGAGAGCGGGCCGTTCGCGGTGGACACGCTCACGGTGCCGTACAAGAACCGGTTCAACGCGCTGTTCTTCTGCACGGGACTCGATTTCCTGCCGGACGGCCGTGTCGCAATGTGTACCTGCCACGGGGACGTGTGGCTCATCACCGTGGACGAAAAAGCCGGCACCTGCTCCTGGCAGCGGTACGCGACCGGCCTCTACCACTCGCTCGGGCTCAAAGTCGTGGACGGCAAGGTGATCGTGGTCGAGCGCGGACAACTCACGCGGTTGCACGACCTGAACAACGACGGTGAAGTGGACTTCTACGAGTGCGTGAACAACGACTGGCACTGTAGCGGTGGCGAGCACTCCTATGACACCTGTCTCGAAACCGACCCGCAGGGGAACTTCTACTTCTTCAAGACCGGCGACACGGACACCCCGACGGGCGGTTGCCTGATGAAAGTGAGCAAGGACGGCCGGAAGTCCGAAGTGTTCTCTACCGGGTTCCGGCACCCGATCGGGATGGGCATGTCACCGACCGGCCTGCTGACCGGTGCGGACCAGGAAGGCAACTGGATGCCGGCCACTCGCATCGACCAGTACAAACAGGGCGGTTTCTACGGCGACATGCGTGCCCACCACCGGGCCACTCCGCCAACGACCTACGACCCGCCACTGTGCTGGCTGCCGCGCGAATTCGATAACTCCGCGGGCGGTCAAACGTGGGTGCCCAAAGATACCTTCGGCCCGCTCGCGGGACTGCCGATTCACTTCTCCTACGGGCGCTGTCGGCCCTTTGTCCTGCTCCGTCAGGATTTGCCCGACGGGGGCGTTCAGGGCGGGGCCGCGGCGCTGGGCGTGCAGTTCCTCTCGGGTGTTTGTCGCGGGCGCTTCGGCCCGGACGGGAACCTCTATGCGTGCGGGCTGAACGGCTGGCAAACCGCGGCCCAAGCGGACGGGTGCCTCCAGCGCGTGCGGTACACCGGCAAAGCGCTCGACATCCCGACCGCAATAGAAGTGCGCGGGAACACGATCCGTCTCACGTTCAGCCGCCCGCTCGACACGAAGGCCATTACCGCCAGTGACAACTACCGCTGTGCGTGGTGGAACTACCGGTGGAGCGGCGAGTACGGCTCGAAGCGGTGGAAAGTGTCCAATCCGAGTGCGGAAGGGCAAGATGAAGTGCCGGTTCGCAGCGCCAAGTTGCTGGCCGACGGCCGCACCCTGGAACTCACCTTCGACGCACTCAAACCGGTAATGCAGATGCAGGTGGGCTACAACGTCAAATCCGCCGACGGCAAACCGGTAACGGGGTCGGTGTTCCTCACGATTCACAGCACCGGAAAGTGACCGATGAACGCCACACCGCGGCTTCCGTGAGACAGACGGGAGTCGCGGTTCGCCAGTTTCTGCGTAGTGCCCGGCTCGACGTCACTTTGACTATTCGGTTCCGGGGCCGGACCGAGTGTCGCGGCCCAAATCGCCAGAACAACCAGAACCAGAACCGCAACGCCGATCAGAACCCACTTGAGTGCTCGCGACATCGGTGCTTCAACGGGCGCGGGCGGGGCTTTCGCTGCGCTTCGCCGGATCGCCGACGGGCGGTTGGTTACGGCACGCACGGGAGACGGTTCGATTACCGCCAGCGGTTCCTCCAGAGCGGACGGGCGCGGTGTCTTGTCCGACGGCGCAATCTGTTGCGGGACCGGCGCCGGCTCGGGCGGAATGTCGAGTAGTGGTTTCGTACCGATCGACGAACCACTCGCCGGCGCGAGCGTGCTCCGCGGGGGGTGCGTGTCTTCAGAAAGGGCGCTGTTCGTGGAGCCGTCCGAAACGGCGATCACCGGTACCGCGGGCGCACCGACCGGGTAGATGGTGAACGGCTCGATCGCGGCGGCGAACTCGCCCGCAGTCGCGAACCGGTCCCCCGGCTTCTTCGCCATCAGTTTGGCAATCAGTTCGGCGACCCCAGCCGGAACGTCGGGCCGAACGGACTGGAGTGCCGGTGGGTGATTGGTTTGGTGTTGGATCAGTTTCTCGATCGGCCCACCGTTCGGAAACGGCGGGTTACCGGTGAGCAGGAAGTAGACCGTACATCCGAGCGAGTACAGATCCGCCCGCGCGTCCACAAGTTTGGAGTTGCGGGCCTGTTCGGGGGCCATGTAGTCGGGGGTACCGACCACCGTGTGATCGCGCGTGAGGTCGGGCGAAACCATATCGTCCGGATCGATCGCGCGGGCCAGTCCGAGATCGAGCACCTTCACCACCGCGGGCTCGGTCGCTTGCGGCAAATGCCGCTCACCGGCCACCACGATGTTGCTCGGCTTCACGTCGCGGTGAACCAAGCCGTGTTCGTGGGCGTTCTGTAGCCCCAGCGCGGCCTGACGCGCGTACTCGCACACCTCTATGACTTCGAGTGACCGGTAGTCGCGTATCATCCGGGACAGGTCGATCCCGTCCACGAACTCCATTGCGAGGTAGAATTTGCCGTCGATTTCGCCCGCGTCGTCCACGCGCACGACGTTGGGGTGGTTGAGTTTCCCCGTGGCCTGCACCTCGCGCGCGTACCGCCCGCGCACCGTGGGGTTCGTCACAAGCCCCGGGCGAATCACCTTTAGCGCGACCGTGCGGTCCAGTTGAACGTGGCGGGCGCGGAACACCTTCCCCATGCCGCCCTCGCCGATTTTGTCGAGCACGACGTAGGGGCCGACGATGAGGTCCGCGACCTTTCCGCGGAAGATTTTGCCGAGCTGATACCGGGTAACGAGTTCGCGGTGAACGATGTACCGCATCCCGCCCTGTAGGTCCGCCCCGAACGAGTTCAGGACGCGCGTCACCGCCCGGAGCTGTTCGGGAGTGAACAGCCCGCTGACCCGCAGAGCTTGCATCAGGTCTTCGGCCGAGTCCAAGTGCATTCCGATTCGGGCGGTGCCGTGATCGAATCGAGGGCCGGCGCGAATGCCGACGTGTCCAATTGAACTAATTATAGCGCGCGGACAATCGATCTGGAGCGACAAATCGGACCCCTGAGTCCGAACTTCACGTTACGGACCAACACCGACTGGAAGCCCCGCGTTAAAAAGTCGATGATGAACGGTCAGCCGAAGTGAGGAGAGAACAATGTCCCAGACCGCAAAACCACAAGTGCCCACCCCTATTACCGCGTCTGAACCGGCTCCGCCGTACCGCCGCGTGTATGCGTGGGTGTTTCAGGCGTGGCTCATCATGTTTTTGGGTGTGATTTGCTGTGCGCTACTTTCCTACCTGCTCTCCTACATCCCGAAGTAATCCGAACAGGTTAAACACTCAGAACTTGCGCAATCTCACCGCAGTTTCTTTAGCACGTCCACGGGGCTAATCACCCCCACGACGATGCCACTCGGGTCCACCACAAACAGGTGGTGGATACCGAGTTCGAGCAACTGCTCCACCACCGACCGCGCCGGTGATTCAACGCGGATCGTGTACACAGCCGGTGTCATGACGCTCGTTACCGGAGTGGTGTCGTTCGGGCTAGTACCACCCGCGTGACGGGCGTGGTGCAAGATGTCCGTCTTTGTGACGACGCCGACGGGGTGCCCTCCGGGATTGATTACCACCGCAGCACCGAACCCGCGCTCGGTGAGGAACGCGGACGCTTCCGCAACGGTCGCAGTATCGACCAGCGAAACCGGCGCCGCGCTCATCAGATCGCCAGCAGTGTTTGCGTGAAGAGTCAGCGCCGACATGATGAAGCTCCAAGTGCGAAGTGCTCTTACCGTCGCACCCGGAGCCGAAGGTGTCAAGCACGGAGCTACTTCTTCTCCACCTCCGCGGCAAAATCCCAGAACCCGACGCGGGTGTTGCCCACCCCATTCTCTTCCAAAACCGCAAGGAGCGGGTTTGTCGGGCAAAACGCCCATCGCACTCCGCTACTGCTCTTCCAGGACTTCAGCACTTTCCCGGTTTGCGTGTCCCAAACCGTCAGAATCCAATCATTTCCCGACAATGACGTCGGTTCCACAGCTCCGCGACCGGCCTTCGGGCCAGGGTTTTTCACGCTAATCTTGTAAACTCGGCGCACGGCTGCGAGTAATCGACCGTCACCGCTGAAAGCGTGCGAATCAAAATGCACTTCTGCAAGCGAGGTTCCCTCCAACCGCGGAAGCGCGGCCCCCGTATCGGTGTTTAGAACTCGGCTATGCCCGATTCCACGAGAAACAACGAGCCGGCGCCCGTCTGGAGAGAATTTGAGAAGCTGTGGCTCGGAATGGCTCGGGATGTCTACCGTTTTGCCATCAGGGAGTTCAACGGTTGAATCGGTCGGCAATGTGGATTCCGACAACTTCTCTCCACGGTCCACGTCGTAAACAGTCACTTTCGTCATCTCTTTATCAAGAACGGCAAGTCGCTTCCCGTCTGGTGATAAGGTTGATTCGCCATATTTGACTTTCATCAATGGTTTGATGGTCTTTCCGTTCGCCGCGTCCACCTCCAGAACTTCGAGTGTCTCTGGGCCACTGATCGCCGTGTCTTCCCACGCCACCGTGCGAAATGTCTTTCCTTCGGCTGCAAACGTGTAACCGTGTGTTTCGGTGGAATCGAGTTTGACCGCCTTGGAAATGACCAGCGTTGGTTTCACCAATGAGGCTGGCCCTGGTCCCTCACCGCCCCCGCCGGGCGGTTGGTTGTTGCTTTCGGACCAGTAGGCCAAGTGGTGGTGGCCACTAATCAGCTTGTACTCCCGAAGGTCGGTAATGATACCTTTGCCATCCGGTGCAACAGCAACGAGGTGCGCCCCAGCATCAGGATGACCGGCAATTGGTTTAGAATCGCCTGTGGTGCCAAACAACCAAACAACCGGACGGTTCCCCGGACCGCCCCAAGCTCCACCGTGTTCCAACCCAGCGACCGCGAGGTGCGTGCCAGTTGCGTTCCAAACCACGGTCGGTCCCCAACCCACGGACAAGTCAAAAGAGTGCCGAAGCTTCGGTGCGGCAGCGTATGCGGTTGCCTTCTCAACTGTCTTCACTTCTTCTTTGGGTTTTGGTTGCTCCGTTGGTATCTCCACAACTGCCGGCACCTTCGGCGGATCAGGTAGTAGCGTATTTTCACGCGGGGCTGCCGCAAATACGGCTCCCGTCACCGCAACTGTAAGCGCTAACCCGAACATAAGCGTCTTGCGCACGGTGAATCCCCCTTGAGTAAGCTTGACAAGCGGACTTGGAACGGCACCGCTAGCCGAATAATCCGCAATCAGCCCACAGGTTTTCGTGAGTAACTCGTTCGGAAGCATCGTTGCGGCCTGAAGTTCGGAGACAGTCGTGGGTAAAAGCACGAACGGCAGAGCGATTCCGCGTTTCGCAAGACGCACCGCGAGCTTCTTGCGCCCATTGGCCAGCCGACTCGAAAGCGTGCCTTCGGGAACACCCAAAGCCGCAGCTGCCTCTTCGCGGGAAGCGCCGCGCAGGTCACACAAGACGATCGCCTCGCGATAGCACTCCGCGAGCGCGGCGAGTTCCTCGTCCAGAATCGGGACCAACTCCGGCATCACGCTGACGGAGTCGGATACGGGGTACTCGGGTAGGTTCGCCATCGTGACCTCCCGCGCTCGGCGCCGACCCGTCGCTCGTCGCGCCCGATACGCGATCCGGAACGCGACGCCGTACAACCAGTTTCCGAGAAGTGCGGCGTTCCGGAGCGCACCGGCCTTCTGCGCGAGCACCAGAAACGTCGCCTGAAAAGCGTCTTCGGCGTCGTGCGGGTTCCGAGTCACGCGCCGGCATACGCCCAGCACTAGTGCCCCGTGTCGCCGCACCAGAGTCTCGAACGCGACCGCGTCCTTGGTGGAAGCAAAGCGGGCAAGCAGTTCGACATCGGTCGCACCGGATTGCTCCAGTTGCCGCAGGATTTCTGCCGGTCGGGTCGCGTTCATCGGGTCACCTTCCGCCCTTTACTCCCCGCGCAGGCCGCGCGCGTCGCGCAATTTTTTCGGGAAGTCGTTCGATGATAACCGGCTGCGCTAGGCAACCGCAGCGAACCGCGTCATAATCCGGGGTATGAGCGATACACCGGTTGCGCTGAGTTACGATCGCGGCACCGTAATGGTGACGGGTGGCCCACCCGGGTTCGTCTTCAACACGCTTCCCGGCGTGGTGTTCGACCCGCGCACTACTGCCCACCGCGCTCAGGGGCGGCACTACCGGGCCATCGTCGAACAGTTGATCCGCGAGAAGATCCCCTACGAAGACACCGCACGCGGGTGGTCGAACGAACCGTCCGGTTGGAAGTTGAACGCGGAACGTACCCCGCGCGACTACCAACTGAATGCCCTAAACGGGTGGATGAAGGGCGGACGCCGCGGCGTGGTCGTGATGCCGACCGGGACTGGGAAAACGTTCGTGGCGTTCCTGTGCATCGAAAAAGTGAGTCGACCCACGATTGTCGTCACACCGAAGATCGACCTGATGGTACAGTGGGCGCGCGAACTGGAACAGTCCTTCGGCGTCACGGTCGGCATGGTCGGCGGAAATGAGCACAACTTTCAGCCGCTCACCGTCACTACCTACGACTCGGCCCACATCTACCTGGAGAAGTGGTCGAACAAGTACGGCCTCATCATCTTCGACGAGTGCCACCACTTGCCCGGCGAATCGTACTCCCAAGCCGCGAACGCGAGCCTCGCCCCGTTCCGCCTGGGCCTGACGGCCACCCCCGAACGCGCGGACGGCGGCGAGCAGATGTTCCCCCAACTGATCGGCCCCATTTCGTACCGGCTCGACATCACGGACGTGGCGGGCGAATTCCTCGCGCCCTACGAGACGCGACAGGTCTTCGTCAACCTCACGCAGGAAGAAGAGGAGACGTACCGCAACTGTCGCGAGGAGTACAAGAATTTCACGGCCGAGCGCGGTATCAGCATGAGTGGACCGGACGGGTTTCGGCGGTTCCTCTTTGAAGCTAGCAAGACGCCCGATGGCTGGAAGGCGCTCCGCGCCTACCGCGAGCAGAAGCGCATCGTTCAAGCCGCGAGCGGAAAGTTCAAGCTCCTCGAAGAGCTCCTCGTGCGCCACGCGAACGACCGCGTGCTGATCTTCACCGCGGACAACGCCACCGTATACGAGATCGCGCGCCGGTACCTCATCCCCGCGATGACGAACCAGACCAAGCCGAAGGAACGCAAGGCGATTCTCAGCAACTTCCACTCGGGAGCGTTCAACGCGGTCGTAACGTGCCAGGTGCTCAACGAGGGCGTCGACGTGCCGGCCGCGGGCGTGGGGATCGTGCTTTCGGGGACCGGGAGCGCGACGGAAAACGTGCAGCGCCTCGGGCGCATCCTCCGTAAATACGGCGACAAACAAGCGATTCTGTACGAAGTAATCGCGCGCAACACTGCGGAAGAGTTCGTGAGCGACCGCCGCCGGCAACACCGCGCATTCCAATAACCAAGAAGAGTTTTTGACAGGATTAACAGGATAGACAGGATCAAGAGAAGAACCTGACTTGAATCCTGTCTATCCTGTTAATCCTGTCAAAAACTCTTCGCTTTGTTCCCACTCATGTTAACAGGCAAGATGGTTCGCGTGCGACACGCGAAGAACCGACTCGTCCCGCTGTACATCGAACCCCACGATGAGAGCCTTCTCGCGCTCGCAGAGCAACTACTGTTCGCGTACCGCGGATCGCCGGGTCGAACTCGAGGGGAAGTCGAAGAAGAGTTTGCCGATCTGATCCCGGAAGGGCCGCGCGGGTTGCTACCAGCCGGACTCGCGAAGTTGCTCGAAGACCGGTGCGAGTTCGAGGTTTCGGCCGACCACCCGCCGGACCAGTTGCGCGAAGCCGTCTTCAAAGCCGCCGCCACCGCTCGCGCGGAAGCCGCGAACTCAATGCGCCCGTTCGACCGCACGGGGGTCATGAAGGAAGTCGCGGAACAACTGTCGCTCACGATCGCCCCGGAAGACATCGACCGGAGCCTGTTCGCGGACCTCAAGGACGAACAGCGCGTCATTTCCTTTGAAGACATCACGGCGGAACAACTCCTCAACCGCTACAACGTTGCTCTCGCGCAGTCGATTCTGCTCCGCTGTACGCTGATGGAATTGCGAGTTTATGCCGAAACACCCGCGCGCTTTCGCCAACTGTTCCGCGCGGTGAAGTTCCACCGTCTCATTTGCACCATTCAAGAAACACCGGGAAACAGCTACAAACTCACGCTCGACGGCCCACTCTCACTGTTCTCGTCCACGAACAAGTACGGGCTGCAACTCGCGATGTTCCTGCCCACGCTCTTGCACTGCAAGGCATTCGACCTGCGCGCGAACATCCGTTGGGGCGCGGAACGCAAAGAGAAGACGTTCCAGCTCTCGGGCCTAGACGGGCTGAAGTCACACACCGCAGACTTCGGCGTGTACACACCGCCCGAACTCCAGATGTTTGCCGACACCTTTGCGACAAAAGTGAAGGGCTGGATTCTGGACACTGATCCGCACCCGATCCTGTTGCCGACGAGTACTTGGGTGCCAGATTTTAAGTTGACGCACGTCAAGACAGGGAAAGAAGTCTTCGTGGAGATATTCGGTTTCTGGCGCAAGGGTGATATCGAAACACACTACAAGAACTTGGCGAAAGGCGTGCCGGGCAAGTTCGTGCTGTGCGTCTCCGAACAGATGCGCGCTGATGAAGAGTCCGAAATGACGCTCGGTAATGGTGTCTACCGCTACAAGCGCACCCCGCTTCCGGAAGAAGTGGCACGGATCGCGGGATTAGTTTCGGGTGTGTAGTTGCAGTTGATTGTGATCTTCTTGAGGTGTGCCTCTCGAGGCTCCGAGGCATGGTAACCCAATTTCGTGGTGAGCACTTCCATTTGCTCGCATTCTCGTGCCTGTCCAATTTTTGTTCAGGCTTGCTCGATTAAAACCCTTCTGCTATTGCCGCGCCAATTCACCGTTTGAGACACGGACCCGCGAGACAAATCGTGGGTCCGCGCCCGCACACGACCGGGGAGAGGTCATGGACCGTCGTCGCTTTTTCGGATTGGCCGGAACGTCGCTTGCGGGCTTTTCTGCTAGCGCCCTGTTGGGGTGCCGCGGGCAGCAAGTCGGCGAAGTGATGAAGGACAACAAGAAAGACCTCGTCGGCAACACCGCGGCCGGGGCCGAAACGTACAAACCGCTCATCGACGAAGCCCTCGGAAAACTACTCGCGCGCCAAGGCGCCGGGCTTCAGCCCGTTTCTGCGCCGGTACCCACACCGAAGCGGATTTGCTTCGTGGGCCTGGAAAACAAGTCGTCCGAAGAAATCGGCGATTTCAAAGAACAGATCATCGAAACCATCGACACGCGCATCAGCACATCGCAAACCTTCTCGCAGGTCAGCCGCAAGTTTACGGAAGCGGGTCTGCGTGAAGCTCGCCTCCGGCCGGATGAGCTGTTCCTACCTGCGAAACAGCGCCAGTTTCTCGCGGTTATGGAATCGGCAGGTGCTCCGTTTGATTACCTGCTGTTTGCGACCGTCACGTCCGGGACGACCCGCTCCACCAGCGACAACACGCAAAAAGACTACATGCTCACGCTCGAGCTCGTGAACATCCAAACTGGAACACCGGACAAGGAATCGGCATCGATCCGCAAGGGATACCGCAAGAGCCACGGACTGCGCTAACGGCCCAGTTCGCGGCGTTCGCACGTGTAGGTTCACCGGAGAGTCCGATGCCCAGGCTGTTTGCGCTCGCACTCACGACGACGCTCCTGTTCGGGAGCGGGTGTACGACCCACGCGGACCGATTGCAGGACATCCGCTCCGCCTACAACACCGGCAACGTTTCCGCGGCCAAAACGAAGATCGATACGGCGATCACGAAGAACAGCCGCGAGTCCGACGTACTGAAGCTCGACCGCGCGATGGTGCTGCTCTCCGAGGGCAACCCGCGCGAGGCCGAGACTACTCTGCGCGAGATTCGCGACCGCTTCGAGGCGAAGGAAGGCAAAGACCTCGCCGAAGGCGTGTTTTCCATGCTCACCGACGACCAACAACTCGCCTACGCGGGCGAGGACTACGAAAAGGTCATGATCCGCGTCATGCTGGCGCTCAGTAACCTTCTCGGTGACGGATCCGACGCGACCGCCTACGCGCTCCAGGTGAACCAGAAACAGCAGCAAATTATCGAGAAATCGAAGAGCACCGATAACGAGGGGAAGAACCTCAAGGCGAACTACAAGTTCGTGCCGTCCGGAGCCTACCTGCACGCCGCGCTACGCGAGGAAACGCACACGAACTACGACGACGTGACGCGGTCGCTGGAGCAGGTCGCGAAGTGGCAGCCCGACTTCACACCGATCAAACAAGACCTCGACCGCGCTAAAAACGGCCACCACTCGCAGCGGGGAAACGGTGTGGTTTACGTCTTCACTCTGGTCGGGCGCGGGCCGTACAAAGAAGAACGGTCCGAGATTGCCAGTACCGTGGCTCTGTTGATCGCGGACCGTATCCTCACAGCGACCGGGAAGCAATCGCTCCCGCCTACGATCGCCCCAATCAAGATCCCGCGCGTGGTGCGGCCGATCAACCAGATCGCGAGCGTCACCGTGAGCGCCGACGGCAAAGCCGCAGGGCGGACCGAAACGATCACCGATATTGGCCAAATGGCCACGGAGCAGTGCGAAGCGCTGATGCCCGAAACACTCGCACGGGCCGTGGTACGTCGGGTCGTGAAGAAGGGCGTGATCTACGGCGCAAAGGAATTGGTCGGCTCCGACCAAACACAGATCTCGAGTTTAGCCCTGAACGTGGTCGGTGTGGCGTGGGAAGCAACGGAATCCGCGGACACGCGGTGCTGGGGGCTGCTCCCAGACAAGATCCAGGTGCTACGGCTCGAATTGCCCGCGGGCGAACACAACATTGCCCTTCAACCACAGGGCAAGAACGGAACCGCGATGGGACCGGCCGAAACGATTCGCGTGCAGGTCCGCGACGGGCGCAACACCTATGTAATGGGTAACTTCCCGGACGCCAAACTGGTCGGGCGCCTGAGCACCAACGGTACGGGGAAGTAACGTCGGCCGAATGGCTTTCGGGATGTGGCCGGCAGCCCTCGCGACACGAGGGCTGCAATCGCAATGGGTTGAACCGAGCCTGCGGCCGGCGGGTATTTGACCACATCCGGCCTACACGAGCAGTTGTTTACCTAAGCCTTGTTGCTTCGCCAATTCGACGACTTTCACGGCCAGAGCGATATCCTCGATGCCTAGCCCTAACGATTTGAACAGCGTTACGTCTTGAGAAGATTCGCGCCCCGGATAACGCCCGACGAGCATGGGAGCGAGTTCCAAGACGTTGCCCCACTGAAGTGCGCCGACCTTCAATGGCTCGACGAAATCGCCAGCCTCCATCTTCGCCTGATCTTTGCTGTCGACAGTCACGACCCGCGTGCGGCGGAACACCTCGACGTCGGTTTCGGTCTTGGTGTTCATGTTCGAGCCGATCACGTTCAGGTGTTGCCCCTCGCTCACCCACTCGCCAAGTAGCACCGGTTCGCGTGCCGCGGTCGCGGTGATGACAATGTCCAGCCCCTTCGCTGCTTCTTCTGGCTTCTCAACGGGAACGACTTCGACCCCAGTTTCTTTTTCGAGTTGGGCGCTAAACGTCTTTCGGCGTTCGGCATCACGACCGTATACGAAAGCCTTCTTGACGGGGCGCACTTTGCACACCGCGAGCAATTGTGTGCGCGCTTGTTTTCCCGTACCGAACAACCCAACGGTGCTGGCATCGGCGCGGGCGAGTTTCTTCGTCGCGACCCCGCTCGCGGCACCAGTGCGGTACTGACCGAGCACGTCGGCTTCGATAATCGCCGTAATGCCGCCCTGCTTCGGATCGAACAGCGTAACGTGGAACTGCGCCCCGGCCTTCGATGTGGTGTAAGCCTTAAACCCGAGTGCCCCGAGCGTCTTCGCAGCAGCCGGCAACACGTGGAGCATCACGTGGTCGGTCTGGCACCGCTGACGCGGGTTATTAACAGCTTCTTCGAGCGCGAGTTTGCGGAACGCGGCGGATACCGCGTCGAGCGCGAGGTCCATTGTGAGCACGCGCGCGACATCGGCTTCGGTCAGGTATAACATGGCAGCCCCCTTTGGGGGGAAGGTCGAAATACAAAGTACGAAACCCGAAAGAAACTCGATCCCACCGTTCGCTCAACGTGTCCGTACCAACAAGTCTTACTTCGGATTTCGTGCTTCGCGTCGCATTTACTTCGCGGTTGAGAGCCATTCCTTCAGTTTGGCGAGACCGGCTTCGATCGTCGCGCGGTTGGTCGCGAACGACATCCGCACGAACCCCTCCGCTCCGAACGCGACGCCCGGCACCAAGTTCACGTGCGCTTGCTCTAGCAGCGCGTTGCAGAACGTAAGTGAGTCCGTCACCTGCGTGGTTCCGAACGTCTTGCCAAAGTACGCGGACACGTCGAAGAAAGCGTAGAACGCGCCTTCCGGTGCGGGCAACTTCACGCCCGGAATCTGGCCGAGTAGCCCGAGCGTCAGTTCCCGGCGCCCGGCGAACTCCTTCCGCATCTCCGCGACGCACTCCTGCGGCCCGGCGAGCGCGGCCACAAGCGCGGCTTGACTCACACTCGACGGGCAACTCGTTTCCTGACTCTGGATCGTGTCCATCGCCTTCACGACGGCCGCGGGCGCCACAGCCCAGCCCATGCGCCAGCCCGTCATCGCGTAGCTCTTGCTCGCGCCGCTCACGGTGATGGTGCGGTCCTTCAACCACGGGCGGAGCGTCGCGATACAGGTGGGCTTCGCAGCACCGTAGGTAAGCTGTTCGTAGATCTCGTCGCTGAGGATAGCAGCATCCGTGCCATCAAGCGCGTCCACGATGGCTTCGAGTTCGGCGCGCGTGTAGACCGTGCCAGTCGGGTTGCACGGCGAGTTCAGCATGAGCATGCGCGTGCGCGGGGTGATCGCGGCGCGGAGCTGCGCCGGGGTCATCTTAAACCCGCTCTCGGGCGTTGTCGTCACCAGCACCGGCGTGGCGCCGGTCATGCTCACGAGGTCGGAATAGCTCACCCAATACGGGGTCGGAATAATGACCTCGTCGCCGGGGCCGACGGTCGCGGCGAGCGCGTTGTGGAGCGAGTGCTTCGCCCCGTTGGACACGATCACGTTTTCCGGGCCGCAATCGAGTCCGTGGAACGTCTTGTACCACTTCGCGATGGCCGCCTTCACTTCCGCGGTGCCGGCAGTGGGGGTGTAGTGCGTTTGGCCCCCGGCCGCAGCTTGTTCGGCCGCGGCACAGATGTGTTTAGGGGTGTCAAAGTCCGGTTCGCCGAGGCTGAAGTCGAACACCTTCACGCCGGCCGCCTTCAGTTGACGGGCCTTCGTGCCCGCGGCTATTGTGGCGGACGGCTTCACGGAATTAGCCAACTGCGAAATACGGATCATGTCGCGTTCAGTCCTGAAACGAGTGGGAGTGGACCTCGAAGTTCCATCGTACCGGATTCGCGTGGCGCTGGAATCCCCCATCCCTTCGGAACGTGGAATGCACGTCGCGCAATTCGTCCAGCGGTACCCCCCGGCCCTCGGCGGTTCGGAAGTGTACACGGCCCGCCTCTGCGAGTATCTGGCCGCGTGCGGCGACACCATAAGCGTGTGGACGAGTAGCGCCACCGAGCTGAGCGAGATGTGGGGACGACCGGCCCCCCTCCCTAAAGGGAAGGGGGAGTTGGCACACGATGCCTCTGGGACAGAACACAGGCCCATCGAATGTGAAGATTCGGTCTCTCCCTTCCCTTTAGGGAGGGGGGCCGGGGGGGTAGGTTCTTCCCGGGGGGATGGGGGGGTAGGTATTCACCGCTCCCCTCCCCTGCACTTCCCCGCACGCCGGTACGTCCTCAAAGCACTCTCACTGCTCCCATTTCGGCATTGGCAGTGTTTCACGACGCCGTGCAACCCGATTTCCCTCGCCATGTGGCGTGACGCCGCACGCTACGACGGTCCGCTCGACGCGGTCCACGCGACCGCGTTCCCGTATTCGTTTCCGATCGCGTGCGGGTTGAAGCTCGCCCGGCGTCGCGGGGTGCCGTTCCTGCTCACGCCGTTCCTGCACCTCGGCGACCCGACCGACCCACACGACCGCACACGCAAGCAGTACACCAAACCGCACCTGCGTTGGCTCCTGAAGCAAGCCGATCGCGTGTTCGTGCAGACGCGCGCCGAGGGCGACGCCGCGGTGTCCCTCGGCATCAAAGAGAGAAAAGTGGTCCTGCAAGGTTTGGGCGTGGATGCCCGCGAATGCACCGGCGGACGACGCGAAGCCGCACGAACGAATTGGGGTGTGGCCAACGAAATGGTCGTCGGCCACTTGACCAATAACAGCGCTGAGAAAGGAACCGTCGATCTGTTGCGCGCTGCGGAAATCGCATGGGCACGAGGTCAACAACTCCGGGTCGTGCTGGCGGGACCGGAGATGCCGAACTTCCGCGCATTCTGGAACACGTTCGGGCCGAAGGATCGCGTAACGCGACTCGGCACGCTCACCGATGAGCAGAAGTGCGACTTCTTCGCGGGGATTGATTGCTTCGCGCTGCCATCGCGCTGCGATTCGTTCGGGCTGGTACTGCTCGAAGCGTGGGCCAACGGGAAACCAAACTTGGTCTACCGCGCAGGCGGACCGGCCGAACTGATTCGACACAACGTCGACGGGCTTCAGGCTGCGTGCGGAAATGTGCTAGAACTGGCAGAACACCTCGGCCGATTGGCCGCAGACGCGAACTTGCGACGAGCACTCGGCGAGAACGGGCAGTCGAGGATCGGAACCGAGTTCCAGTGGGGCGACAAACTGGAACTCGTGCGGGAAACAATTCGCGAAGTGGTTACCAAGTAAAGCGATCGGGTCAACGAGTTCGTGCCTACGGAACGGTACACGAACTCGTCGACCCGATGCAATCAGCGATCTCAAAAGATTAGTTATTGTCGCTGAGCGTTTCGCCACCGTTCCGCGTCACCATCGCGGCCAGGGTGCGAATGTTGATCGACTGGCGAATGAAGCGAACCGAGCCGTCGGCGAACAGGGCGTTCGTACCCCCGGTGTGGAAGCTGTAAACGTGACCGGTGCCGTCGGTGTTGTAGAACGGGTGCGGGTAGCTGCCGAGCGCTTCACCGTTGGTCGCGTTGATCGCACTGGCGCCGGGGAAGGTCGTACCCGTGGCGTCGGACCCACGCAGGATGTTCAGTTCCGAGGCCGGCCGGCACCAACCGCCCCCGTTCACGCGGTTGAGGCCGTTCGCAGAAATCACCAGCTTTCCGTTCCGGTAAACGTTCGGGCGCCCCGCGCTTTCGGTCAGGTGCAGCGTGTTGCTCAGCCCGTCGCTGAAAGCGCTGAAGTTCAACTTGGTCGTCTTCGAGATCGCCCCGTTATCGACCTTGCCCGTCCCGGTGGTGATGAGTCCGAGCGTCTCCAGTTCCGGGGACACGCCGTAGAACCCGCTGTAGTCACCATTGGCGACAATGTTCGTCCACGCGGGCGAGGTGTCCGGCGCGCCGTCGATGATCTGGCCGTTCGGGGACGAGGGGCACTCGAACGTCTTCAATTTGGTGCCGAACACGGCCGGCTGAAGGTGCCAGTTCGTCGTCAGGCTCACCTGCTTGTAGAGGTTGTCCTGCTCGATGTACGGGAGCAGGTACGTCGCCCAGCGCACGCGGACCGTGCTAACCGCGTCCGGGCGGATGTTGCTCGGTAACCCGTTGTTGGGATCGTGGTAGTTATGAAACGCCAAGCCGAATTGCTTCAGGTTGTTGCTGCACGTCATGCGGGCAGCCGCTTCGCGAACCTTTTGGACCGCGGGGAGGAGTAACCCGATCAAGATCGCAATGATGGCGATTACCACCAGGAGCTCGATCAGAGTAAACGCACGGCGGTTCAGCGGGCGAATTCGGGTCGTCACAGACAGTTCCTCAATGAGTAGGAGAGAGTTCGTCGGGTGGCTGGGAGGTTCAGCGTTTCACAGTAAACGGAGTGAGTTCGGTCGGGCCGGCGTTCACGGTCGCCTTCAGGCCCGACGAATCGGGTTTCGCGTACTTGTCGGACAAGCGGTTCACCGGCGGATCGTCGCCCTTCCCGCTGCTCAACCACAGTTCGACCGTCACGCGGTACTCACCGGCCACCGCGCCGTCACCGGCTGTGTGGCTGGTCAGGGTGAACGACCCGTCCGCCCCCACCTTCCCGCGCGGCTTTACCGCGCTCGGATCGGACGAATCGACCGGGTGGAACACCACGGTCGCGTGTTCGAGCGATTTCCCGTCGGGCGTCGTGACCTTCCCGGTTACGGGGTAAAGAACCGGCCCCTTCTGACCGCACCCGGTGAGCGCGGTGCAGACCGTGAAGAGGGCGAACGAAACGGCGACGCGGGCGCGCCGGTGTGTGTAGCTAGGTGTCATTGCACTTCAGAGAAGGAAGTCGCGATCGGGCGAATCGCGCGGCGGTGGGTCGGAACACGATCAAACATCGGAGCATCAACAAAGACAACCCGGAGCCATTGGAGCCATAACTTCGGTTTCGCCCGCGTCGTCCACAGGGTCCGCGAGCACACCGTATTCCGCAGCCGGCAACCGACCGGACAGGAGGCGGAAATAGCGGTCGAGTAGTCCCTCTGTCATGGGTTCGCTCCGAATCATCACTTCGCAAAGCATCTTAGTCGGGCTAAGGAAGTGTATCGGCGAATTAATCACTTAACAAGTGCGAAATATGATAATTGATTTCACGAAGCCGTAAAAAGCAAAATGGCTTGTGGTCGTAACCACAAGCCATCGAGTCAGAGATAGTATTCCGACAATGCCTACTGCTCAAATCGTGTATTCCGCCTCGAAGATTCGAGCAGACTTCGGCGTTACGTACACGTTTTCGTTCTGCTTCAGGGCAAGCGAACGATAACGATCCGGGGTGACGTCCACGTTAATCATGAGGCCAAAGTCTTCGGCCAAGAGCCGGACCTTCACGACCGAACCAGCCGGATTGATGTGAACGATCTTACCGAGGAGACAGTTTCCACCCTCCGCACTACGCGAGATATCGAGTTCGTGCGGTCGAATGTACGCATCGGTCCGGCCGTTCTCGTTCGCACCAAACAACTTCGCGGGCAATTCGACCGTACCCGTTTCACCCAACAGCGCCCGCCCGTCTTCAACGCGCACCGGCAGTTTGTTCACATTGCCGAGGAAATCGATTACAAACTCATTTTTGGGGTGCTCAAACACCTCAATCGGTCGGCCTTCTTGCTCGACGCGCCCCTTGTTCAGCACCACCACGCGATCGGCCACCTCGAACGCTTCTTCTTGGTCGTGCGTGACAAAGATGCTCGTGACGTGCAGTTCGTCGTGGAACCGGCGCAGCCAGTCGCGCAGTTCGGCCCGCACTTTCGCATCGAGCGCGCCGAACGGTTCGTCCAGAAGCAACACCTTCGGCTCCGGCGCCAGGGCACGGATCAGTGCGATGCGCTGCTTCTGCCCCCCCGAGAGGTTGGCCGGGTACAACGGAGCCTTTTCTTCGAGGCGAACGAGGCGAAGCAACTCTTGCACGCGGTCCCGGACGCGCTGCTCCGGCCATTTCCGCACGCGCAGCCCGAACGCCACGTTCTCGAACACGGTCATGTGCCGGAACAGTGCGTAGTGCTGGAAGACGAACCCAACGTTGCGGTCACGAGCGGAGTGCTTCGTGATGTCGTCGTGGCGGAACAAGACGGTGCCCGCGTCGGGAACCTCCAGCCCCGCGATTACGCGAAGCAGAGTAGTCTTTCCGGAGCCGGATGGCCCGAGCAGCGCGACCAGTTCCCCGGCCGGGCAATCGACGGTCACGTTATCGAGCGCAACGAAATTTCCGAACCGTTTCGTTACGTTCTGCGCAGTAATCGACATAGTTTGTTTCACCGCAGAGAACGCGGAGGGAATCAACTCTCGCTCACGTTCTTTTTCTCTGCGCCCCCTGTACCTTCTACGGTGGAACTCTTCTTCCCTTCGACCCAGACTTTCAGCAACAGCGTGACGACCGCGAGCATCGTGAGCACGGACGCGAGCGCGAACGCGGCCGGGCTGTTGAAGTCCTGAAACAGCACTTCAACTTGAAGCGGCATCGTGCAAGTTTCGCCCGCGATCCGACCCGAGACAACGTACACCGCCCCGAACTCGCCCATCGCGCGGGCATTGCACAGGATGACGCCGTAGAGCAGCCCCCACTTGATGTTCGGCAACGTGATGCGCCAGAAGATTTGCCGACCATTTGCGCCCAAACTCAGCGCGGCGAATTCTTCATCGGGACCGATCGCTTCCATAACCGGAATCAGTTCACGAGCGACGAACGGGAGCGTCACGAACGTGGTCACGAGCACCAGCGCGGGCACGGTGCCCAGCACCCGAAAACCGTTCGATTTCAGCCACGGACCGAGCACGCCCCAATCGGCGAACAGGATCACGAACATCAGCCCGACGACCACCGGCGACACACTGAAGGGCACGTCGATCATTGTGACCAGCAGCGTGCGCCCGGGGAATTTGAACCGCGTAATCGCCCACGCAGCCGCGACCCCGAACACGAGGTTCAACAAGACCGCGAGCGGCGCGACCGTGAGCGTGAGTAGCACCGAGTGGCGCGTGTCCGCGTCGGCAGTGAGGTTGGTCCAGTACGCACCCACGCCGTCGGCGAGTGCTTCCGCGAACACGCCCACAACGGGAATCACGACCAGCACCGTGAGCGCGAGTAGCGCGAGCGACGTGAGCGTGATCCGAACCCAGAGCGGGTCGGTGCGCCGGGCGGCACGACGGGTAGTTTCTGTGGGCGTCATGGGTCACCCGCTCCATTTCCGCGAACGGGCTTCGAGGCGGTTAATGAACACGAGCATCAGGAACGACGCGGCCAAGAGTACGGTCGCGATCGCGGTCGCTTCGCGGTACGAATTCGGGCGCCCCTCTTCGAGCCGGCTGACGATCAGGAACGCAGCAATCTCGGTTTTGAGCGGCATGTTGCCCGACACAAAAACCACGCTCCCGTACTCCCCCAATCCGCGTGCGAACGCCAGGGCGAATCCCGTGAGTAAGCCGGGCAACAGCGCGGGGAACGTGATTCTGCGGAACGTTTGCCACCGACTGGCGCCGAGCAGAGCGGCGGCCTCTTCCGCTTCCGCATCGAGCGCGCCCAGCACCGGCTGAAGCGTTCGCACAACGAAGGGGAACCCGATGAAAGTCAGTACCAGCACGACGGCAAAGCGCGAATAGGAGCCTTCGATGCCGAGCGGCACGAGGAACCGCCCGAGCCACCCGTTCGCGACGTAGAGGTTCGAGAACACCAACCCGGCGACCGCCGTGGGAAGCGCGAACGGCAGATCGACGAGCGCGTCGAAAATGCGCCGACCGGGGAATTCGTACCGCACCAGCACCCAGGCAATGAGTAGCCCGAGCACGGAGCTAATCAGGGCGGCGGCAAGTGAAGCGCCGAACGTCAGTGCGTAAGCGGCTCGTGCGCGCTCGGTCCACACTGCGGCGCGGAACTGGTCCCAACTGAGTTGCGTCGCGGTCACGACGCACGCCCCCAACGGTATAATCACCAGCACGCTCAAATAAACGAGCGTGAAGCTGATGCTCAACCGGTAACCGGGCAAAATTCGCGGGTTAGCCTGTGCCATCGCCTCTGATTTACGAAGACGCGGACCGATTTACAACTTCGGCCATGAACTTTGTCACCTTAAGACCGAATCGCCCTTATCCGGGCAGCTTCTTGAGCAGATTCACCATTTCGACGGCGCACACAGCGGCCTCGAAGCCCTTGTTACCGGCCTTCGCACCGGCGCGGTGAATGGCCTGCTCCAACGTATCGCACGTGAGTACGCCGAAAATGACCGGCACGCCGCTGTTCAGCGACGCTTGTGCGATCCCGCTCGTGGCTGCTCCGGCCACGTGGTCGTAGTGATCGGTGTCGCCACGAATCACACAGCCGAGGCAAATGACGGCTGCGTATTGGCCGCTCTTACCGAGTTTCTGTGCGACGAGCGGGATCTCGTAAGAACCCGGCACACGAACGATATCGATGCGGTCTTCGGCCACGCCGTGTCGCTTGAAAGCATCAATGGCACCTGCGGCCAGTTGCTCGACCACGAAGCCGTTGAACCGGGCCACGACCAACACGAACCGGCCCGCAGGGGAAGAGAAGTCGCCTTCGTAAATCATGAGTCGCCGCGTTAGTGTTAAGTGGAACGGGGTACGCGACGGTCACCGAACAAAGCGCGCCCCGAAATACTCACACTAGTTACGCCCATTAGCGCGGCCACGTCTTCGCTGGCAGGAGATCGGTCGCGTCCGGGTCACGAGTTGGCTCCGGCGGCGGTAGCGGCGGCGTGTCGTCGAGTGTGGGCGCAAGAGCCGCAAGTGCGTTTGCCAGTTCCTCCGCGGTCGGGCGGTCGATGGGGTTCCACGCGAGTGCGCGTTCGACTAGCGCCGACAGTTCCGCGGGAACCGCGCGCCGGAACCGGGACATCGGCCGCGGGCGCAGCGAAAGGGCCAAGCCCGCAGCGATCTCGCGCTCCTGCTCGGGCGCCCACGGCGACGCGCCACAAACGAGTTCGTAAAGCAGCGCGCCCAAACTGAACACGTCCGAGCGCCCGTCGTCAGCGCCCCCGCGAACCCGTTCCGGGGCGATGAACCGCGGCGTACCAACATACTCACCGGTTCGAGTCAGGCACTCGTCCTGCGGCTCGGCAAAGAACTTCGCGATGCCGAAGTCCACGACCTTCACGATCTCCTGACCCGCGGCATCGTGGTGCAGGAACACGTTGTCGGGCTTGATGTCGCGGTGAACGATACCCTGCCGGTGGGCCGCACTGAGTACGTCCGCAACGGTCGCCGCAACCGTCGCGGCCCGGCGCAACGAGAGCGCGCCGACCACCATCAGTTCGCGGGCCAGCGACCGGCCGGAAAGCAGTTCCATTGCCAGGAACGCGATTCCGCCGGACGACACCCCAGAATCGAGAACCCGGACCGCGTTCGGGTGATTGATCTGGGCCGCGGTCGCGCCTTCGCGCAGGAACCGCTGGAGTTCCATTGCGGAGTCGTTGCCGGTCGTGGGCCGAAACACTTTCACGGCGATGGGGCAGTTCAGCCCCAAGTGTCGCGCGCGGAACACGACCCCGAACCCGCCGGCCCCGAGTTCCTCGTCGAGCCGGTACTTACCGTCGAGCACCGTACCGGGCAGCACCTTCGCGTAGGCCGCGAACACGCGATCGGCCTGTCGGTGCGCGGCCATCAGGTTCGCGTTCGCGGCAACGAGTTGCTTGTTCGCTTCTTCGAGTTCCGCCGTGCGCGCCTTGACCCGGGCCTCGAGTTCGGTGAACACGCGCACGTTCTCGAGCGCGACCGCCGTGGTACCGGCGAGCGCTTCGAGTACCTTCACTTCTTCGTCCGTGGGGAGCCGACGGGTGGCCCAGTACGTGCCGATCGCGCCGAGCGGATCGGCCACCCGGACGGGCACCATCACCATGCTTTTCACGAACGTGGCGCGGTACGTCTGGTGCGGGACGCGCGGGTCGGCGAACACGTCCTCGATCACGGCCGTGCTGCGGTTCACGATCGTCCACCCGCTGACGGACGCGGACATGGGGAACCGCTGCCCCTTCCAGAGCGGGCCGATGGCGTCCTCGTCGACGTAATGGCACCGGTCGCCGTCGCACAGCACGAACGTGGCCCCGTCGGCGCCGGTGAGCCGGCGCGCGGCCCGGCGCACGATGTCCTGCACGGTGGCGATGTCGCGCGCCTGCGACAACCGCTGGACGACGTCAATAAGGTCCGTCACCCGGTACGAGGTAACGGACCGCGGTTGAGACTGATTAGCGCTCATGGCACGCCCGGCGGAAAAAACACCCGATCTATTCTAACATTCGTTTTTCGTCGGCGCGTGTTACCAACGATTCGCTGTACGCGGAAGTTTTCAGCCGGGAGCACGGCTCCGGCCGATCGGGGCACTTGAAATCAACAGGTTGTGAAACCCGACGGCGTTCGGGAACCGCCCGCGTCGGTGAATTGGCCCACGGAGCCAGAGAAGCTGCGTGGTTGGATAAGAACGGTCCGTCCCGGTGCGCGGGCGGCATTCCGCCCGCGCACCCGGGAGTGCGCTCACGTGAGCGTCACACTGGTGAGGAACTCGGCGTTGGTCTTGTACTTGCTCAGTTGCTTCAGGAGCAGTTCCATCGCCTCGACCGGGTTCATGTCCGCCAGGATGCGGTGCATGATGTGAACGAGGCGCAGTTCGTCCTCACCTCGCAGCAGTTCTTCCTTGCGCGTGCCGCTGGCGTTCACGTTGATCGCCGGGTACACGCGCCGGTCCACCATCCGCCGCTCGAGATGGACCTCCATGTTGCCCGTGCCCTTGAACTCCTCGAAGATCACTTCGTCCATCTTCGAGCCGGTGTCCACCAGCGCGGTCGCCAGAATCGTGAGCGACCCGCCCTCGTCGATGTTACGGGCCGCGCCGAAGAACCGCTTCGGCTTGTAGAGCGCGGTCGCGTCCAACCCACCGGAGAGCAACTTGCCCGACCCGGGCGACACGGTGTTGTAGGCCCGCGCCAGGCGCGTGATCGAATCGAGCAGGATGACCACGTCGGTGCCGTATTCGACCAGGCGCTTCGCCTTCTCGATCACCATCTCGCTGACCTGGACGTGGCGCTCCGGCGGCTCGTCGAACGTGCTCGACACGACCTCCACGCGCGGCCCCTTCACGGTCCGGCTCATGTCGGTCACTTCTTCGGGGCGCTCGTCGATCAGGAGCACGATGACGTAGCACTCCGGGTGGTTCTGGATGATGGAGTTCGCCATCTTCTGGAGCAGAACCGTCTTCCCGGTGCGCGGCGGGGCGACGATCAGCCCGCGCTGCCCCTTACCGATGGGCGTGATGAGGTCGATGACGCGGGTGTTGAGTTCGTCCGCGCTCGTTTCGAGTTTCAACCGGCGCTCGGGGTGCAACGGCGTGAGATCGTCGAACACGACCTTCTGCGTGAGCAGGTCCGGTTCGGCGTAGTTGATCGCCTCCACGCGGAGCAGCGCGAAGTACCGCTCGTTCTCCTTCGGCGGGCGCGTTTGGCCCGCGACGACGGCCCCCGTGCGCAACCCGAACCGGCGGATCTGCGACGGCGAAATGTAGATATCATCCGGACACGGGAGGTAGTTGTAATCCGGGCTGCGGAGGAACCCGAAGCCGTCCGGGAGCACTTCGAGCGTGCCCTCGCCGAACATCAGCCCGTTGGCCTTGGTGAGTTCGCGCAGGATGCGGTACACCAAGTCTTGCTTCTTCAGCCCGACGTACTCTTCGCGCGGAATCCCCTCGTCCTTCGCGGCCTTCTGCAACTGCGCGATCGTCATGTGTTGCAGTTCGGTGATGTACGTGTTGCCGCGCTTGATCTCCTCGTACCGAGAGTTCGTTTCGGCGTCGAAGCCCTGTTCGTTGGGGTCCACGCGCACGGGCGCCGGGGTCAGGGCCGGCGGCGCAACCGGGGGCAACTCGGCGCGGGGGGCCGGCGGCGGAAGTTCGGTGCGAGGGGCCGGCGGCAGAGGACGCTCCGCGCGCGGCACTGGTGGGGCCTCTACCCGCGGTGCGGGCGGGGGCACTTCAGCGCGCGGAGCTTCTCGCGGCTCCGGAGCACGCTCGCTGCGACTGCCGCGTTCGGAGCGGGTGCTCTCGCGGGCATCGGTCCGGCGCTCGCGCACTTCCTCCGCTCGGCGCTCGCGCACTTCTGGTGCGGGAGGCGGGGGCGGAATGACCGCGGGGGGTGGGGTTACCGCGGGCGGCGCGGGTTCCGGCGTTGCGGGCACTTCGTCCACGATTCCGGCCGCGAATCCCTCGTCTTCCGCGACCTCGTTCGCGACCGGAGCGGGGGGCGGGGGAACCGGCGCCGGAGCGGTCGGCTCCGCGGTCTTCCGCGTGCGACTGCGCGTCGGGCGCGCGGGTTTGGTGACTTCGGGCTTCGTATCAGACATGGGTAAACCCCTTACCGGCAGGCACAAGAAGGCAGTCACTGTGAGTTACGGGACCGTCGCAGACGGAAGCGCGGTCGCGCCCCTTGAACGCCAACGACAGCTCAGGCAAGAACCGGACCCGTACCCGCGAACCATTTATTGTCTTAATTACCAACATACCGAAACGAATCTCAAGAGCTTACAGCCGCCGACCATTCTCATCATGTTTTCAATATGTTTCCGAGCACGCGGTCCACTTGCTCCTGTAACTCGACCGTACCAGCGTCGTTAACGATCACCGCGTGCGCCCGAGCCTTTTTCTCTTCGGCGGGCAGTTGCGCCGATTCGCGGGCGCTCAGTTCGGTTTCGTTCCAGCCGCTCCGAATAGCGAGTCGCGCGAGTCGCGTACTTCGAGGGGCATCGATATAGACGAGCGAATCGACCAAATCGCCCCACCCCGCTTCGAGTAACACCGCCGCGTCCAGGACGACGAACGACACATTCGGGTTCGCTTGCGCGGCGAAAATCTCCTGTCGCGTGCGTTCGCCGATGTAAGGAAAAACCACAGCTTCGAGTGCGGTCCGCTGCTCCCGGTCGGCAAAAACAATGCGCCCGATGGTCCGACGGTCCAGGAAGCCATCCGCGTTGCGAATCTCCGCCCCCCACAACTTCACGAGCGCCGCAATGATTTCGGGCTGACGCAGAGCCTCGTGCCCGAGTGCGTCCGCGTCGATCACGTGCCCACCGCGGGCCGCGAAGCACTTTGCGGCGGTACTCTTTCCCGCGCCAATCGCGCCGATCAACCCGATGAGGGGCTTCGGGCCGTGTTTGAAGCCGCTCATGACCGATCCCATTACTGCGAATCCCTGATTTACACGTCCTCGACGTCCAGCCAGTTCGGGCCGGCGGCCACATCTACGCGGAGCGGCACGTCCAGCTTCATTGCGGTAGTCATTTCTTCGCGAACGAGCTTCGCCAGCAACGCAACTTCGCCCGACGGCGCTTCAAACACGAGTTCATCGTGAACGGTAAGAAGCATCTTCGCTTGCATTTTTTGCGCCGCGAGCCGCCGCTGCGCCGCAAGCATGGCCCTCTTAATCAGGTCCGCGGCCGAACCCTGGATCTCGTAGTTGATCGCCTCACGTTCCGCCTGCCCGCGCCCCTGATAACGCGAGTTCGGGTTAATTGCGGCCGCATTCAGAATGCGTTTGCGCCCGAGTAGTGTGCGCACTTCACCGGTTTTGTGCGCATGAGCCAGGAGCTTTTGCTGATACTCCAGCACCTTTGGATAGCGGGCGAAGTAGGCGTCGATGAACTCTTCCGCCTCCTTTCGCGGGATCGCGAGCCGAACGGCCAGCCCGGTCGCGCTCATACCATATATGACGCCGAAATTGACCGTTTTCGCCACCCCGCGTTGGGCCTTTGTTACATCCGCCTCCGGCACCTTGAAGATTTGCGCCGCGACCGCGGTGTGAACGTCCCGGTCCTCCGCGAACGCGGACTTCAGCGTTTCATCGCCGCAGAACTGGGCTAAAAGCCGTAACTCGATCTGCGAATAGTCAGCGGTAACGAGAGTCCAGCCGTCGCGCGGGATGAACGCTTTACGGAGCTGTGCCCCCTGCTCCGTCCGCATCGGGATGTTTTGCAGGTTCGGGTCACTCGAACTCAACCGCCCGGTCTCGGCAGACGCCTGATTAAACGACGTGTGAATGCGCCCGGTCTTGTCCGCCATAACCGGGAGCACGTCGACGTAGGTGCCCTTGAGCTTCGCCACCTTGCGGTGCGCGATCAGCTTCTTGGGCAGTTCGTGCCCCAACGCGGCCAGTCGTTCGAGTGACTCCTGATCGGTACTCGGCTCGTTCTTGATCCCCGTGCGCTTTTGAACCGGTAGTTTCAGTTCCTCGAAGAGAATCTTCTGGAGTTCCTTCAGGGAGGCGATGTTGAACTCACGCCCGGCGAGTGCGTGGATGTCTATTTCTAATCCCGCAAGTTCGGCGCCCATCTGCTCGCCGAGTTGCGTGAGGAAGGGCACGTCCACGCGAATACCGGTCCGCTCCATATCGGCCAGTACGCCGATTAGCGGCACTTCGAGCGTGTCGTAGAGTTCGCGGAAGCCCTTTTCTGCCAGTTGCGGTTCAAATATGGTCGCGAGTTGGAACGCGGCGTCGGCATCCTCGCACGCATAATCTCGGACGCGGGCGACCCGCACCGTATTCATCGTGGTTTGCTTCTTCCCCTTCCCGATCAGGTCGGCAATCGCGATGTTCTTGTGCTCGAGCACGTCGAGCGTAAGGTCGTCCAGTCCGTGAACCCGCGCCCCAGGGTCGAGGAGGTAGTGCGCGAGCATGGAATCGCCCGCGACCCCTGCGAGATCGACGCCGTTCGCGGCCAGAACGATCTGGTCGAACTTGATATTGTGGTTCCGTTTCTCGATCTTCGGGTCTTCAAAGACCGGCTTGAGGGCGGCGAGCGCCGCACTCGGATCGAGGGCCGCGTCCTCTTGCGGAGCACGCACGGGCAGGTAATAGGCCCGCTCCTTCTCCCAGCAGAACGCGAACCCCACAATCGGGTCGTGAATCGGGTCCAACCCCGTCGTTTCCAGATCGAAGACGAACGCCTTCTGCTTCTTTAACTCCGCGAGGAACCACTCGAACCGAGCTTCGGTGTCTACAGTCTCGTAACCCGCGTAGTTCCACGTATCAGTGGGAATCGCGGCTTCAACGAGCGTGGGAGTTTCGGCCGGCGGAGCGTTCTCACCGGTCTCTTCCATTAACAGATCGAACAACCCGGGTGTGGCCGGCTTCTTTGCCTTACCTTTGGGCTGTTTCGCGGGCTTGGCCGGCTGTGCGGACGCACCGGGAACGCCCCTTCCGTTGGTATCTTCGACGACCGGTGCTGGTGCGGGCGCAAGCCCCGCAGTTTCGAGTGCGTCGGCGTTCTTCTTGGCGCCGCTGTTGGTCAGAGTCTTGCGCACGCGCTCGGCGAACCCGCGGAACCCGAACTCGTGGAACAGTTCGAGGAGCTTCTGCCCGTCCCAGTCCCGTCGGCGCCACCCCTCCCAGTCGAGCGGGATCGGTACGTTCCGGTCGAGCGTGACGAGCTGCTTGCTCTTCGCGAGGTTGCCGTTGGCGATCGCGTCCTTGAGCGCCTGGCGCGTTTTCGGACCGCCCGGCGCCTCGTCCGCGTGTGCGATGAGTTCGTCGAGCGTACCGTACTGTTGAAGCCATTTCGCCGCCGTTTTCGGACCCACTCCCATCACACCCGGAATGTTGTCCACCGAATCGCCGACGAGCGACTGGAAATCGACCACCTGATCCGGCCGAACGCCCCAATCCGCGATAATACCGGCCGCGTCCAGAACCTCGTAATCTTTGCGGAGGTTCAGCATCTTCACCTTGTCGGTGACGAGTTGCCGACAGTCCTTGTCGGACGTGCAGAGAAACACGTTCAGCCCGCGCGCAGCGGCCGCAGACGCGACCGTCGCCATCACGTCGTCGGCCTCGTACCCCTTCGCGATCAGGAACGGCACCCGCATCGCTTCCATGACCTGCTGAATGAGCGGCTCTTGGAGCAGCAGATCGTCCGGCGGCGGGTCGCGGTGCGCTTTGTAGTTCGAGTCGATGGTCTCGCGGAAGGTCGGCTCGGCGTGGTCGAGTGCGGCAATGAGGTAGTCGGCACCGCGGTCGTAGAGGTTCATCAACGAGCGCGTGACCCCGAAGACGGCGTTGGCGGGCCGCCCGTCGGGTGCGTTCATCGGCGGCACGCCGAAGAACATTTGGAAGATGAGTCCGTGGGCGTCCAACAAATACAGGTTGCCCGCGGAAACCGGGTCCGACATCGGAATGGAGCCTGTGGGGAGAAAGTCACGCGGCCGTGGCGGGGAGCCGCATCGAGTACCGGCAGACCTGAACTCACGGAACAAATGTGGGGATAGTGTATCGAGAACCGCGGCGAACGGTCAAGGGCGATCGGGTCAACTTAGCCGAAAATGCTAAAACAGAACAATGACAATCATAATCGTCCGCGTCAATCCCAAAAAGACCATGAAGAAATTGGGCGCCCGCGTACCGAATCGACGGCACGCGACTCGCGGCCCAAGCTAACATTTGCTGACATTTCGGGGCGACCTCTAGCGCGCCCGAGCCGGTCGCGCCGGGGCAATCGCACCAAGTGCCAGAATTTCAGGCTTCTCCGCAACATTTCTCCCACTACACCCTCCCGAACCCGATACCGGCCGGGCTAACATTCACCAACATTTCGCAATCCCCGCACCGACCCCAAACTACATTCGCAGCCCCGCTCGCAGAGATCGACTGGTGCGGAGCGCGTTACCGGCAACGAATTCGAGTTTCGATCGCCACACGAATTCGATACCCTCACCCCGGCGCTCTCACCAAAAAACAGACACAACAAATCAATTATACACTACTATACAAAAAATCAAAATCTTTTCCCGCCGTGTTTCGGGTGAAACGAGCCGACCGATACCCCGGCAGAAGATCCGCACTATTTATGTAACGCTCCGGTCTTTCACCTTCCGGTATGCCCCGATTGGACACTACCCGAACCAACGTGGGGCCGGGCCGCCCGGTTATAATTCCGGCAAGTGTGCGCGGCGCGACCGGCGCCGTCGGCACATCCCTTCGCCCGGCGCGGGGTTACGGCCCCTTATCGAGTTGACACCCCTCCCGTGCCGTTTAAGCTCAAAGATGTGTGAAAGGTGCGGCCCGCCGCGCGCCATCAACTCTTGTGCCTGCACCACCGACGACACCGCACCGAGGAACACATGGCCAAATCGAAAGAGACAAATGTCCCACTGATCTCCGCGCTAGTGTTCTTCGTGCTCACGACGATCGCGTTCGGGGTGATGTGGTACCTCTCGTTCTCCGAAATGGAGACCCACGTCAACGCCAAGAAGACCGCGGAGAAGGATCTGGCCGGGGTCCGGAGCTCAAAGGACGAGGCCGAGCGGCTCGCGCGCGTCTACCGGATCTACCTCGGGATCCCTAAGGACGACGACGTGACCGTGATCGATTCCGAGTCAAAGGCCGGCGACAAGATCGCGAGCGAACTCAAACAGATCAACGACGCGATGGCCGCCAAAATGGTCACCACCGTTGACAAAGAGCAAAAAGAGTCCGAAGCGTTCGTCAAACAGTTAGATTCGAAGACTATCGATCAACTGCGCGCGTACATCACGGCGCGCCCCCCCTACGAGAGCGTCGCCCGATTCGTGACGTTCTGGCAGGTCGACAAGGACGGGAAGGCTAACAAACCTTCGGGCCAGGGCCTGTTGGACCAGATCGCGGGCTTTAAGAACCGGGGAGATGCGTATTCCGCGGCCGAAAAAGAGCGCGACAATTTACGGGCACAGAACGCGCTACTGGCGGCAGAAATTAAGGCGTACAAAGCGCTGGAGGGGCAATTTAAAACCGAAATCGATCAACTGCCTACCAAAATAGACGACAAGGTTAAAGCCGCCACGAAAGCGACCGAGGACGCAAAAACGAAATACGAAACGGCCGAGAGCGACGCGCGGAACTCCAACTCAGAGCTCACCAAGAATCTCGCGGCCGCCGAGCGCGAGTTGACAAAGAACAAGGACACCATCAAAGTAAGTAACGAAGAAATCAAGCGCCTCACGGCCGCAACGACTCGGAGGGAAAACGAACAATCTTACGACGATCCCGTGGGCAAAATCGTGCGCCGGGTTCCGAACTCGGAGAACGTCTTCGAGATCAACATTGGCTCTTCGGCCGGTGTCCGCGTGGGTTTCAGGTTCATGGTTCTGCCTTACGATTTCCCGGAGAAAGGGTACAAGTCGCGCGTGCTGAACTTCCGCAAGTACGACGAGAGGAAGCGGGAGTTCGTAAACGATCCCCAGTTCAAAGCGAAGGGGGCGGTCGAGGTCATTGAAGTGGTCAACGAGCGCCTTGCGCGCGTGCGCTACGAACCGGACCTGGACGGCAGGGACGACCCGATTCGCGACGGCATTATTGCGGGTGACTTGCTCTACAGTGACGTCAAAAACGGCGGGCCGCTACACGTGGCACTCGTCGGCATTTTTGATGTGAACGGGGACGGGACAGACGACATCAGCAGCCTGATACGCGACCTGAACCGAATGGGTGTTTCCGTGGACGCGTACTTCGACCTTCAAAAGCGCACCTGGGTTGGCCAATTAACCGAGCGCACGCGCACCGTTGTTACGGGTTATTTCCCGCAAAACACCGTCGGGGACGCGAACCGCGATGAAAAAACGAAATTGATCGGGGCCATGACAAAGGCGATCGCGGACGCTCAGCAAAAAGGTGCCAAGAGCATCGATCTCAAAGATTTCTTCACTCGTAACGGTCTCAAGTACCGGCTCAGCGTGTCCGAAAACAGCATCAATCAGGCCGCTATGCCGTACCTGCGCAATGTCGGGGTCGGGATGGAACTCACCCCGCAGGCCCCCTGAAAACAGAGGCCACAAGGTCAAGAGAGCAGAGTTAGAAACCAAAACACTGCTGGTTCCGAAAGGACAGAGAAGCGGGGCCAGGTGAAGCGCGAGCTTTTACCAAAAGCCCAACGAGAAATCCCCGGCCCCGTAGGATCGTTCCTACGGGGCCGGGGGTGTTATTGGCGCCAGGAAGCACTCCTCTACTCGCTCGAGGATGAACTCCGTAAGCCAGTTCACCTTGGTTACGCTGCCGCTCCGCCGCGACCTCAAACTGGCCCGTTATCTCGAGTCGCGTAAGCTGTGCTATTCGCGACTCGGTCTTCTGATCTCTGCTCCCTTCCTTGATGGTACCCCTTGGCCTTACTTGCCCGGTCACTCGTGGTGCAGTTTCTCGACGCGCAGCGCGCCCACTCCTTCGACCGCAATGGCAATAGCGGCGTCGGTCTGAGCGGTCCATTCGGCGAGCACCCAACCGGGACCGGTAAGTTGTGGGTCGCGGACCGCGTTGACGCACGGGGGGCGCTCCGGATCGAGTTCGACGTCGAAATCCGCTAGGCACGCGACGGTCGCACCCGCCGCTTTAATGACGGCCTCTTTGGTGGTCCAGCCGCGAAAGAACCCGGCCCGGCGGTGCCGCTCGGGGAGCGCGCGGTACGCGGCACCCTCGGCGGGCGAAAAGTAACGCCGGACCAGTCCGTCCTCGTTCTCAACGATCCGCACGCGCTCGACGTCCACACCAACGCGGTGCCAGCTCACGGCGATCACCGCAATCCCGTCCGTGTGCGTGACGTTGAAGTGCAACCCGGTTTCTTCTGTGAGAACAGGCTTCCCCGAGGGCAGGTACGCGAGGGGCACGGTGCGCGGGGCGACGTTCAGACACGCACCGAGTAGCTCGCGGAGCAGCCCGCGTCCGATGGAGAACTGTTCGCGCGCTTTGGCGATCTTGTAGCGCAGCGCCCGCGTTTGTTCTTCGGCTGTCAGGCGCTGGAACAGTTCGTCCGCGGGGATCGGCGGGCGCGCGAGGTCCACGGTCCACGCACGCACCTCGTTCCGGTCCGGCGCCCGATCGAACTCGGCGGGGCACGTGCCGACGAGAACCCGAACTTCAGCCATCTTTCCTGCGTTCGTCATACTCTCACTGCGGGTCACAATTTTGCACTTCGCGCGGGCGCGGCGGGACGCTATCCGACGTGGTCATGAACACACTCATTTTGCTCTCCGCGCTGGCCACCGGCCAGCCGGCGCCGGCCACGTTTCACAGCCCGGCGCCGGTTGCGGCAAAAGGTGATGTAAAAGCCGGCCCGCCACTGCTCCACACGTTCGACCTGACGAACGCGACCGCGGGCACGGTCACGATCACCAAAGTGGAGGCCGGGTGCGGGTGTCTGCGCCAGGCTCTGGCGACCGAGGTGCTCCCGGCGGGCGAGAAAACCAAACTCGCGCTCGAAGTAAACACGCTGACGCAACCGGACGGCCCGAACCGCTGGCAGGCCACGGTATCGTACAAGGTGGAACTGCCCGGCGCGCCCGCCCAAACGGGCACGTTATTGCTTCAACTCACGGCAACACTCTCCCGAGAAATCTCGGTCACGCCCCCGCAGGTCGCGTTCTCAGCCGCCGGAGAAGTCAGTAAGGAACTCGTTGTCGGCGACAAACGGGCGAAACCGCTCACCGTACTCAAAGCCGCGTCGTCCGCCGCGCACCTGACGGTCGAGATCGGGCAGGTTGCGAACGGTGCTGTGGGGCGCACTCAGCCGGTAACAATCAAGCTCGCGGCGAACGCACCCACCGGGCACCGCGACGAGTCCGTGATCCTCTACACCGACGATGCGGACTGCCCAGAACTGCGCATCCCGGTTCGGGTTCTTAAGCGCGCGGCCGGCGCCGTAACCGCAACTCCGGAAAATGTTTCCGTCCGCCTCGCTGCCGGTCAGACCGAAGTTTCTACGCTCGTCCAGCTCCGCTCGCCGGACGGCAAGGCCGTGAGCATCGCCGGCGCGGAGAGCGATTTGCCCGCCGTGCAGGTCAAGTGTTCCACCGGTAGCGGGCCGGTCGCGACCGTGCGCATCACGGTCCCCGAAACGGTCGCCGCACAACCCGGTCGCTGTACGGTACGGGTGCGTATGAACGACCAGGGGGGCGAGGTGTCGATCCCGGTATCGTGGGCGGGTAAGAAATAATTCGGAACGACAATTTAAAACCAGCGAGGTATTCTGTGGGCGCGCGATTTATTCGGTTGTGATTCAGCCGCCAACACACGAGCCAACGTTTCCTTGTTGTCTTTCTCGCGTCCGCAATGCAACAGGTTCGGGAACCGGCTATGCCGGTTCCGGATCGGATTCGATGTCGTTTGATTGGCGCACCCGCGGGTGAAAAGCGCGCCAACCCAAGACGGCACCGATCCCACCCCCGAGGGCGCTGCACCCGGGTAAGAACACGCGCCACCAGAAGCGATCAGCTCGTCCGATCGTCTCACCAATCGGTCCGGATGCGCTGTAGACCCGCACCTCGAGGACTTTTATGTGCACCTCCTCGACGCCCGCGGACCGATTAATCCCGGAGCTCCCGCCCCGTGTGAGCAGGGGGCCAAAATAACCTACACCGATCCCGGCCGCGCCGAACGCAATCGCACCGGCGAGCCGAACCGCGGTTCGATTCCTGGTACGAGGGCTCCGGTGGAGGCGATCGACCGCGACGACCCACGCAAGGGTTCCGACGCCCACCAATCCGATGCCCGCAAGAAACTCCGTGAGCGCATAGTAACCGAACGGGAACTCACCTGCCCAGAGCGCCCGATGGTACACCCACCCACCGGCGGTCAGCGCGATCCCCCACCAGACGCCGGCCCACGTCGGGCACCTCCACGTGGCGACCGTCGCCAGTGAGCCGAGGGCGAACCAGGCCCACATCGTACTCTCGGGTACCAGCATCTGGCCCCTCCGACCGAACCGCAAATGAATATGTCTTTATCTTCCTCGGACTTGGAGACTTCTGCAACCGTTCACGCAGTGGTTGTACACGGGTTCGCGAAGCGGTCCCGTTCGGATCGCCCGAAGCAGATCGGGCCGCGTGACAACCGAACGGCTACCGACGGCCCGTTTCGGCCCGAATCCGCTCCGCACCCACATCCGCACTGGCTCCGTGACCCGCCAGGTTAAGCGAGTGTACTCAGGTACCGTGACCTTACGGGGCGAACTCGGATTTCTCCGGATGCCACCGTGTGTAGACATAAACTGTTACGCTGCCAGCGTTTCATAATGAGCCAACCCCGAGTCCCGATACCGGGCGGACCGCCTCCGCGTTCACAACCCATCAGCCCGACACGGCTCACGGTGCCCGAACGCATACCGAAAGAGTGCGTACTTTCCGGCCCACTGCCCGTTTCTCTCTCGTAATCCACCGAATCCGATTATTACTCACATCCGCGACCAAGTTAAGTTCGCAGGCACCGGATCAAAAAAAGCGGTGAGGAATACAAGAATCGATAAAGGATTCGAGGTAAAATGGGTCGCGACAGCGGAACCCCGGCTCTCCCCCGAATCCCGCCGCCTGCATTTTTGCAGTCCGTCCCCCCCGACAGGAGGTCAGCTTTGGAAGGCGTGCCAGCCGAGCGGAGTCAACGGCTCTCGCGGGCAGCGGCCCAGCGGCTGAGCCTCTATTTGCGCTGCGTGGACGATTGGACGACCGACAGCGAAAAAATCTCGAGCAGTCGCATCGCTGAAGCGGTCGGCGTGAGCGACGCCCAGGTGCGCCGCGACCTCGCCGCGCTCGGACACTTGGGCCAGCGCGGAGTCGGATACGACGCGCGCGAACTGGCGAGCGCGATCCGAACCGCGCTGGGAATCAACCGCCAGTGGCGCGCGGTGCTGGTCGGTGTCGGTAACCTGGGCCGCGCCCTTCTGAGATACCAAGGGTTCAGGGCACAGGGGTTCCGGATCGTTGGCCTGTTCGACAGCGACCCGTCCAAAGTCGGTCAGGAGGTCGAGGGGCTGACCGTGGAAGCCGTGTCGACGCTTCCCGAGCGGCTCAACGAACTTCAGGCCGAACTGGGCGTACTCACGGTTCCAGGAGAAACCGCGCACTCGGTCGCTGAGGCACTGGTCACAGCGGGCGTTCGGGGCATCTTGAATTTTGCGCCTGTAGTGCTCAAACTCCCGCGCCGGGTTCGCCTGGTCACAGTCGATCTGGCAATTCAGTTAGAACAATTGGCGTTTCAGGTTCAACACGGCGAGGCCCCACCTCGCGCCACAGACGAAGAATAGCTCACGGTACTGACCACTTCTCGGGGAGAGACAGATTCCGTCTTCACCCCGAAGTGCCGTTTTTCGCAGCACAGAGTGAATGCGTATTTCTACTTCGATCGCACAATTTGCGCGTCGGAAAATTTAAAAAGCACAATTCTTCCGCAAATCCGCTCAGCTAGCAGGCGCCCAAGCAATTGGTGTGCAACAATGCGAATCAATTTCTGATCACTCGCAGCCCGTCTTGGCGTGACACAAATCACTGCAATAGCTGGATATGCGCCATCACTTGTATCATTAATAATATAACGCAAATTTTTCTGTCAGTTCACGATAGATAGCAACAACAGGACCGTCCGGCGCACTTAGACCTCGCAAGGCCCGGAGAGCACGTGAGCGCCCCCAAGACCAACGACCCGAGTACACCCGTGGCCGCTACCGGCCAGTTCCTGACGTTCCGTTTAGGGGACGAGGAGTACGGGTTGGAGATCCTGCGCGTACAGGAAATCAAGGGGTACTCGAAAATCACCCCGCTGCCCAACACCCCCCGGGAAGTCAAAGGGGTCATGAACTTGCGCGGGGCCGTGGTCCCGATCATCGACCTGCGCACGCGGTTCGGGCTGCGCGAGGCCGAGTACACCGTGTTCACGGTCATCGTCGTGGTCACCGTGGGCACCAAGATCGTCGGGCTCGTTGTTGACGCCGTGTCCGACGTGCTCAACGTGGAAGCCAAGGAAGTGGTCCCGACCCCGGACCTGGGTTCGGGCGTGGACACCTCGTTCCTCACCGGGATCGCGCGCACCGGCGAGCGCCTCGTTTCCCTCCTCAACATCGACCGGCTCGTCGGCAACACGACCGTGCCGGGCCTGACGGCGTGATCCGAATCAAACCTCTCCCACATCTGTTCTGAAAGACGCACCTATGAACTGGTTCCGCAATCAGACCGTAACGACCAAACTGCTCCTCGGCTTCGCCCTCGTGTGCGCCACCGTTGCGGTGTGCGGGGTGTTCGGCTACCGCGGGCTATCGAGTTCGCGGGAGGCAATGCGGGTTCTGTACGAGGACTATACGGTCGCGGGTACCGATCTGGCCAAAACTTCAATTAGTTTAGCCCGGTACCGGAGCAACATGGTCGTCGCGACGAACGCGAAAGACACCCAGACCGTCGACCGGATCCTCGACGATCAAAAAGTCCTCCGCGAGCAAATCACGGCCAGTCTAGACGCATACGCGGCAACGGTGTTGCGTATATCCCGGAGCGGGCGCGACGAGCGCAAGGATCTGGATAAGGTCCGCGCCGCCGTGAAAGAGTACATCGACGCCACACTCGTCACGACCCAGGCGATCCGTGCACAACTGACGGCAACGGCCCCCAGCGAACGGGACGAGTGGAAACAGAAGACCGCGCAAGCCCTGGCCGCGGCCGGCGGGAAATTCGATACGGCCACGGTCGCGATTGAAGAACTCATCAAGACCGTCACAACGGTGGCGAAGGACATCAACGAGGACGGGAACGCGACCGCGGCCTCGGCCCAGATGACCCTCATGGGCGGGACCGGAGCAACCGTGGTCCTGAGTATGCTCATCGGGGTGACGATTGCCGGTTCGATCACCGGCCCCCTCGGGCGCACCGTAGTGGTCCTTGAAGGTGTGGCAAAGGGCGATCTCACCAAGCGCGCCGACGTGGACTCTCAGGACGAAGTCGGCCGAATGGCCGTCGCACTGAACACGGCGATCGGCGCACTAGTGGCCGCCAAAGAAGCCGAGCGCCAGCAAGTCGAAAAGGACCGCCAGCGTGCCGAGCGCGAGGCCACCGAAACGCGCGAGCGCACCGAGCGCGAGGCCGCGGCCACCCGTGCCCAGGCCGAGCAGGAGCGCGTCCAGGCCATTGAACTCCAGCAGAAGATGAACGCCGTAGTAGCCACGGTCAGCGCGATGGCCGCGGGCGACTTCACCCAAAACGTACCCGATCTGGGCACGGATTCGGTCGGGCAGATGGCGTCCGCGCTCAACAAAGCGATCCTCGCCGTGCGCACGGCCCTGGAAGGGGTGCGTGAGGTGTCCGAACAACTCGCCGACGCCTCGGGCCAACTGTCCGCGGCCAGCGACGAAATCTCGACGGGCGCTCAAGAACAAGCGAGCAGCCTGGAAGAAACGGCCAGCACGCTCGAAGAAATCACCGCGACCGTGCGCCAGAACGCGGACAGCGCGCAGCAGGCCCGGCAGCTCGCGAGTAGTTCCCGGGACGTCGCCGAGAAGGGCGGGCAAGTCGTGGGCAACGCGGTCGAGGCGATGAGCGAGATCAACGGGGCGTCGAAGAAGATCGCGGACATTATCACGACGATCGACGAGATCGCGTTCCAGACCAACCTGCTCGCCCTCAACGCCGCCGTGGAAGCGGCCCGGGCCGGCGAACAGGGGCGCGGGTTCGCGGTGGTGGCGTCCGAGGTGCGTAACTTGGCTCAACGTTCGGCCACGTCCGCGAAAGAAATCAAGTCACTGATCGAGGACTCGGTCAAGAAGGTCGACGCGGGCACCGAGCTCGTGAACCAGTCCGGTTCCACGCTGGGTGAGATCGTGACGAGCGTGAAGCGCGTCACCGACATCATCACGGAAATTGCGGCGGCCGGTAAGGAGCAGTCCGTGGGGATCGAGCAGGTCAACAAGGCCGTGTCCCAGATGGACGCCGTGACCCAAAAGAACGCCTCGCAGACCGAAGAGATGTCGGCCACGGCTCAAACGCTGACGGACCAGGCCGCCCAACTCCGCGACCTCGTCGCCCGGTTCAAGCTCGGGGGTAACGGGCGCTCGGTGCCGCGCCCGGCCGGTCGGGGCAAGTCCTCTGGCTCCAAGTCCCGCCCCGCGGTTGCTCGGACCAAGAGCACGGTCCACGAACTCGACCAGTTCGCCAACGCGGGCGACGACGGGTTCACCGAATTTTAATTGCCAGCGAAACGAACCTACCCCCATTCACTGGCGTCACTTCCGACGGTGCCAGTGAATGGGGGTTCTTCATTTGCGAATTCGCTCCGCCTCGACCGAGTGCAGCAACCGAGCAAAAGCACCTAAAAACGCAGGAGTTCTCCCAAATCAGGGAGCAAGAATGGGTGAATAAGTGGGGTAGTGAAAGTCCGCAGAAATGAAAAAAAGACCGGCCACGATGTACTGAACTGTCGCCCATTCAGTTCAGTGCTCGTGGCCGGTCTACTTACACAATACACCACGAGTGTTTCCGAAGCAACTTTTAGCGACGGATTTTCCGGCAACTGTCGACCGCCGCTGTCGATTTTCCAGACAGTGTGAGTTTCTTAAGTTGTGTTACGGGTCTGTTACAAACTTAAAGCTCTACAGGATAAACAGTTAACATCATTAAAGAGCCGCGTCACCTTTTCGGTTTTTCGGCTGCTAGATTTCAGACGTCGCCGCAGTATTAACGCAAGAACACAGATCCCCCAAATTGAAATACGTCCCCGTCGCCCACGGGACACCGCCCAGGTTGAGTTGAGGTCGCCCACAACCTCGCCTCCTCAACTTGGGCGGCTTTATTTCACCCACAGTAGGCTCAGTTCACTCACCGCTCTGGTCGGTCACCACTTTATCAAGCGTGATGCCGAGTTCCCGGAGTTTGGTGCGCAGGGTGGTACGGTTGATGCCGAGCAACTCGCTCGCTTGCATCTGGTGCCCGTGCGTGTGACGCAGTGCCCGCGCGATGAGTTCGCGCTCCACGAGCGCAATCACCCGTTTGTGAACGTCCCTTCCGCCGTCCTGGAGCATCGATTCGATTGTCGCCGTCAGGTCGAAGGCCGCCGGCGCGTCGGGAGTGGAAGGAGAAGAAGGTGGAGCAGGTGGAACGTCGGCAAGTCCCGGTAAATCAGACGGTAACAGTGTCCGGCCCGAAGTTTGGTAGACCGCGGCCTGAATGCAGTTCTGCAACTCGCGGACGTTCCCCGGCCAGTCGTAGCGCTGAAGCAGGTCCAGTGTTTCAGGGGCGAACCCGCGCAGGTCGCGATTGGCTTCGCGCGCGTACCGGAAAAGGAAGTAGTGCGCCAGTTCCGGGATATCGGCCTTGCGCTCCCGCAGCGCCGGTACGTGGATTGTGACCACTTTCAGCCGGTAATAGAGGTCGTTCCGGAACCGCCCGTTGGCGATGAGTTGTTCGAGGTACTGATTGGTCGCGGCCAGCACGCGGACGTGGGTCGCGATGGGCTGGCTCCCGCCCAGGCGCTCGAACGTCTGGTCTTGCAGCACGCGCAGCATCTTCGCTTGGGCGGCGAGCGGCATGTCGCCGATCTCGTCCAGCAAAAGCGTCCCGTCCCCGCACTGCTCAAACTTCCCGATGCGCTTACGATCCGCTCCCGTAAACGCGCCCTGTTCGTGCCCGAATAACTCGCTCTCGACGAGCGCGTCCGGAATAGCCGCACAGTTGAGCGCCATGAACGGCCGGGCCGCGCGCCGACTGTGCGAGTAAATCGCCCGGGCCACAAGTTCCTTGCCGGTGCCGCTTTCGCCGAGAATCAGCACGTTCACGTCTTGCGGGGCGATCCGACCGATCTGTTTGCACATCTCCTGCATGAGCGGGGACCGGCCGATGATCCGGTCCCCTCCGGGGTCGTCCGGGAGCGCGGCCGATTCGCGCATGAGCCGGGCGGCCTCGAACGCGCGCCCGAGCACACCGCTCATTTGTTCGAGATCGAGCGGCTTGAGCAGGTAGTCGAACGCACCGTGCTTCATCGCCTCGATGGTCGTTTCGGTAGTTCCGTGCGCAGTGATGAAGATGACCGGGCGCTTCGGGTCCGCGGTGCGGATGCGCTCGAACAGATCGAGCCCGGACCCGTCCGGGAGCTGAAGGTCCAGGACGATCACGTCGGGGCGGTCCTGTTCGACGCGGCGCCAGCCCTCGGCGATCGTTCCAGCCGTGAGAATCTCCACATCGGGCGCGGCGAAGACCCGGCGGAACGAGTGACAGATGATCGGCTCGTCGTCAACGACCAACAGCTTCGGCATTAAGTCCTCCCGCAGCGGGTAGAGTCAGCGTGAAACACGCCCCGCCACTAACTTGGTTGGCGGCGGTCAGCGTTCCACCGTGGTCGCGTGCGACGCGCTGGGCAATGGTCAGTCCCAGGCCCGTGCCGGTCGGTTTCGTGGTGGCGAACGGAGTGAACAGTTTGTCCGCGATGCGCGGGTCGATCCCCGTTCCGGTATCGGCGACTTCGACCGTCACGGTTCCGTTCGGTGTCGCGCTCGTGCGCACCTGAACCTCACCGCCCGGCGGCGTCGCGTCGATCGCGTTGAGGAGCAGGTTCGTGAGTAGCGATAGGAACTGGTCGCGGTCCACGGATGCGGGGGCCACGACCGGAGCCGGGGCGACGCGCAATGTTACCGGCTTCGCCTCGGCCCGGCTGCGTGCAACACCCGCGGCTTCGGCCACCAGTTCCCGGAGGTCGTACCGGTGGCGGTCGAGAGTAGGAGTCCGAGCAAAGTCCAAAAGTCCCTGTACGGTTCGCTCGATGCGAACAACCTCCTGCCGAATGAGCCGGAGGTCTTCGTCAGTAAGTGGGGTCGAGCGTGCGGGACGGAGAGCACCTTCGACCAAGAATTTGATCCCGGTCAACGGGTTACGAACCTCGTGCGCGATGCCGGCAGCGAGCTGCCCAACCGCCGCGAGTTGCTCGGCGCGAAGCAATCCGCGTTCTTGCTCCTGAAGACGCTGACACACTTCCTTCACGCGCCCGACCACGTAATCCAGTTGCGCGTCGAGGTTCCCGATCGGGCGTGCAGCTTCGACCGTCAGCGCCCCCACTTCCTGATCGAGTTCGGCCTGAACCGCCCGCACCCGAACCGACAAGTGCGCAGCGCGACGTGTCAGTCCGCGTGCGGTCGCGTACCCGCTCAGAAGCCCGCCGAACGCGCCCGTCAGCCCCAGAGCGAACAGCACGCGCCCGGCCCATGTCGTTTGTGCCTCGCTCCGCGCCAACCCCGCTTCCATCCGGGCGCGCTGGCGGTCTGACAGTTCACGGCACGGTTGAAGGAGTTCGCGCATCGGGTGCGCATCGGACCAGCGCACGAGTTCGGGCACGTTGCGCAGGGGCGGCGGTAACCCACCGGGTCCGAGTCTGCGCTTGTATTCGGCGTAGTCGTTCTCGATAAGGGCGAGCAGTTCTTCGTCGTCCGCGATGAGGTCGCGCCGGATGTTGTCGAACGCCGCTTCGACCTGCAATGTGTCCGAGCGCAACGCCGCGGCGCGGGCTTCGCTCGGGTCCGCGGCGAATATCACCGAATGGAACCGGAGGTGGCGCAGTTGCACCTGAAGTTCGTCGGCCGCGTCCATTTTGGACGCATCGTGCCGAACCGCGCGTGCGAGATCGCCCTGGAGCCGGTTGATGTACCACGTACTCGCCAAACACGCCGCCGCGACCAACCCGCCCAGGGCCACGAGCGGCCACGAGTATTGCGCGAACAGGAACTGCTTCACGGCCGCTCCCCCGTTGGAACCGGCACCCCAACAACGGGGCCAGTTCCAGCAGGCATTCTAGCAGTGCAGCTCAGGTGGCACCGGGGCACCGTTGTCACCGAATTCTTGTGAACCCAGCGACCGACTGAGCGCGGCGCGCTAAAATAGCGGGCACGGTTTTTGAAGTTCGCCTATCGAACCGTTTCTTTGCTGCATCGCCCCAACTCACGAGTTACGATGCGGTCATGCACTTCACGGACGAGCAACCGTTCCTGGACGCGGTGTTTGATCGGTTCGCGGACGACCGACCGCGCCTGGTGTATGCCGACTTTCTTGATGATTCGGGCGCGCCGGAGCGGGCGGAGCTGATCCGCGTGCAACTCGCGCTCGCGCGGCTGCCCGAAGACGACCCGCGCCGGCCCGCGCTCTGTGACCGCCAGGCCGAGCTGTTGACCCAAAACCGTGCCGAGTGGACCGCGCACCTCGCGGGGCTGGTCGAAACGGTCGATTTCCGACGCGGCGTACCCGATTCCGCATCGGTCAACGCGGCCACATTCCTCGAACGCGGCGAAGAACTCTTCACACGGCTCCGAATCCGCCGATTGAGCATACGCGACGCGGCCCCCGTAATGGCGAAGTTGGCCGCGTCGCCGTTACTCGCGCGAGTGCGCGAACTCGATCTGTGCAACTGCGACCTCGGTAACAGCGGCGTGAACGTACTCGCGCGGTCGCCGTTCCTGGAAAACCTCGAATCGCTCGACCTTGGGTTCAACCGGATTGAAGACGCGGGCGTTCATCTCCTCGCCCGGAGCAGCGGCTTCCCGAACCTGACGACGCTCGCACTCAACGACAACGACACAATTGGCGACGCTGGTGCCAGCGAGCTCGCCGAATCGCCGTTCTTTGCGGGCTTGACCGGTCTGGATCTCTCCGGAAACGACATCGGTGACACGGGGCTCGGGGCAATCATCACGAGCCAGTCCTTCACGCGACTGCACTCGCTCCGGGTTACCGGGAACCGCATCGGAGACGCGGGCGTGGCTCGGCTCGCGCGCTCCGCTCTGTTCGGCCGCGTCACCAAGGCCGAACCGGAACTGTCGCTCCGCGCCAATATGATCGGCACAGCGGGCGCAGCCGCACTCGCGACCGCGCCCGCACTCGCAGCATGTACCGCACTCGACCTGTCGCACAATTACCTCAGCGATTCCGGCGTCGCGGCGTTACTGCGCTCGCCGAATATTAGTCGACTCCGGGCGCTGCGGCTCGGACGCAACCAGCTCACAGACAATGGCGTAATTGCCTGTTGCGACCTCTTCGACAAACTGTTCAAACACCTTCAATTTCTAGATCTTTCCGGCAATCGGCTCACCCGCGTGGGGATGGGCGTTCTTTCGGCCCGGCTCGGGTCGCACGCGGTTCAAATCGATGTGAGCGGGAACGTCCAGTCCGCAACAGCCGGGGACGCTCCGGTTGCGGTTTCCGGACTACTCGATGGCCTGCTCGACGGGGTCGCGGAGGCCGCGCGGCTCAAGCGCCGAGTGACCCATCCGCGTCATTTGTCCGACAGTTAGCGAAACCTGATGACTTCTGTTCGGTTCGCTTGCAACGCTCTTTCTCACAACTTAGAATCCGACTCCGCACACGACACGAAGAGTGTTGCTCGTGCGGTTCCATCGTTCCCGGGCCGGGTCCGAAAAGATCACGGCTCTAACTCTCAATTGACAGCAGCAAGCACTATGAACAACACATGCCCAACGTGTGGGGCACTCTACAACGTGGCCGAGAAGGACATCGGCCGGCGGCTCAAGTGCAAGAAGTGTCGCACGGCCCTCATGGTCACGGACGCCGGTCTGGTCCCGGCTGCGGGAACCGAATCGGTGCCCCCCGATGACCAGGATTTCGATACTGAGCCCCGAGAACCGTCGTTCTCACGGCGGCGCAAGAAGCTTTTCGCGGGGGAGAACCCGCTGGCCCCTGTTGGCGGTGTTCCAGGTCTTCTGTTCGGTATCGGCGTGTTCTTCGTACTGTTCTTCACGTTCATGCAGGTACTCGCGTCGGCGTCCAACCAGCGCGCGGTGGAGTACGAAAAGAAGCTCGCGCTGGAAGAAGAGGTACGCATCCGCGAGTTGCTCCCGAAGGGCAAGAAGGACCGGTCCGAGCTGAACGCAGAAGAACAGAAAACCTACGACGAGAAGAAAAAGAAAATCGAGGACGATTATTTCGTCTCAAAGAGATCAGCAGACGAGAGTAAGCGAAGCACCGAAATCGGTAACAAGCGCTCGCGGTTGTTCGAGGGCTACGGCACGATGTTCGGCTTCATGATGGTCTCGTTCGGGTGCCTGGGCTTCCTGCGCACCCAAGAAGCACTGCTGCTCCGGATCGTCGCGGGGATCATTCTGACGGGCATGGTGCTCGGGTTGTTCCGGCTCGCACTGGGCACCGGGGCCGGGATCGGGGCCGGTGTAAACATCGGCTAGCGTGCCGTCGGCGGAGGCGGTTCGTACTCTGTCGAAGGGCAACCGCCCCCGCGTGCGCACGTCGCGCCGCGTCTCCGTACACGTCCGATCCGAACAACTATGCCCGACACCGACACTGCCGCTCCGAAGTTCAAGCGCGTTCTGCTCAAGCTCAGCGGTGAGGCGCTCGGCTTCGGTGGAGGCAAACTCGGCATCAACCTCGACGAAACGAAACACATTGCCGAGCAACTGGCCCGCGTCGCTGCGAGCGGGGTACAACTCGCCGTCGTGATCGGCGGCGGAAACCTGCTCCGCGGCGCCCAGTTCTCCGCGGGCGACGAGCGCATCAAGCCCGCGACCGCCGACTACATGGGGATGCTCGCGACCGTGATGAACGGCCTCGCACTTCAGGACACTCTGGAAGCAATGGGCGTGGAAACGCGCCTCCAGAGCGCGGTCCGCATGGAAACGGTTGCTGAACCGTACATTCGGCGCCGGGCGCTGCGTCACTTGGAGAAGAACCGCATTGTGATCCTCGCGGGCGGCACCGGGAATCCCTTTGTCACCACGGACACCGCCGCGGCCCTACGAGGGACCGAACTCCAGGTCAATGTTCTACTTAAAGCGACAAAGGTGGACGGCGTCTTCAACTCCGACCCGGCGAAGAACCCCTACGCGGAGAAGTTCGAGCGCCTCACGTTCGATCAGGTGATCCAGAAACAGCTCGGAGTCATGGACATCGGCGCGTTCGAGATGTGCCGGCTCGCGAAGCTCCCCATTCTCGTGTTCAACTACAAGCAGGAAGGCGCGATCGAGCGGGCCGTGGCCGGCCACCCGATCGGCACCATCGTCACGGGCTGATGCGCGTAATGTTCACCGGCACCTCCGGGGCGGAATCACCGCTCCGGACTATCTTTCCTACCCCCCGTCGACCTGCGACAATAGGAATTAACTAGCAGCAAGTTCACGGACCAACGACAGAGGACGTGCCATGAACGCACCACAGATTTTGAAGGATTCTGAGGACCGGATGGAGAAGGCGACGGACGTGTTCCGCAACGACCTCAAGGGGTTGCGGACCGGGCGCGCGTCCCCCCAAATGTTGGACGCGCTCCGCGTGGACAACTACGGCACCATGTCGCCGATCCGCGACGTGGCCTCGGTAACGTGCCCGGACGCCGCGACCATCGTCATCAAGCCGTACACGGCCGACAGTCTGAAGGAAATTGAGAAGGCGATCCGCGCCAGCGACCTCGGCTTGGCCCCGAACAACGACGGCAAGGTCATCCGGCTGACGATGCCCGCAATGAGCGGCGACCAGCGCAAGAAGATCGTCGCGCAACTCAAGAAATCGGCCGAAGCCGCAAAAGTATCGTGCCGCAACATCCGGCGCGACGGCAACAAGCACTTTGAAGACGCGGAAAAAGCCAAGACCATGACCGAGGACGATCGCGACAAGGGCAAGGCGAAGATGCAGGATCTGCTCAAGGCCTACGAGGGCAAGATCGACGAACTCGCCAACAAGAAGGAAAAGGAAGTGATGGAGCAGTGATCGCGTTCGGTGTTTCGCCGCCGGTCCACCCGCGAGCCGCAGGTCAGCGCGTCCCCGATGCGCTCGCCTGCGGCTCGCCCCTTCCGAAATCGCCGGGCCGCTAAAACGAAACACCCAACACGCCCCGCCGCACACCCCCGCCGAGCTGCCACATGCGATCCCTCCGTGCCATTTCCGACACATTCCCGCACGCGACCGAGTCCGGTCTGACCACCGAGCAGGTCGCCGAGAGCCGCGCGAAGTTCGGCGCGAACCGGCTCACCCCCCTGCCTCGCGAACCCGTCTGGAAGAAGTTCCTCGAGAAGTTCGCGGACCCGATCATCAAAATCCTGCTCGCCGCGTCGCTTCTCAAGATCGTTGTGGACCTGTTCGAGACGTCCCCGCTCGCCGGCGGGCTGGCGCTCGGTGCGGTGCTCGTGGTCGTCCTAGGCGTGCTTGCCGCGAAGCTCGGGGAGTGGCTCCCGGCCATACTGTTCACACTCGCGGGGGCACTCGTCGGGGTGAGTGCGGCGCTCGGTGACCCGTCCTACGAGGGACTCGCGGTCATGGTCGCCGTGTTCCTGGCGACCGGCGTGGCGTTCTTCAGCGAGTTCCGCAGTGACCGGGAGTTCGAGAAACTCAACGCGACCCGCGACGCGATCCGCGTCAAAGTGCAGCGCGACGGGGGCGTTCACGCGATCCCGCTCGAAGACGCGGTGGTCGGCGACCTCGTGCAGCTCGAAATGGGCGACGAGATCCCGGCCGACGGGCGCATCGTGCGATCGAACGAACTGCACGTCGATCAGGCGCTCATGACCGGTGAGAGCGAACCGGCGAAGAAAACGGCCCGAACCGGTGGCAACGACTCCGACGGACCGGACCAGCCCGACTGCGTGTTCCGCGGCACGCAGGTGCGCGACGGCGTCGGCCAGATGGTCGTAACCAACATCGGCGACGACACCATGCTGGGTCAGATCGCCCAGCGCCTGTCGGGTGCGTCCCCCTCGCCCGATGCGAGCACAACTCCCGAAGACCGCGCCGAGCGCGTGCAGCAGAAGCTCACCATCTCGAAGGCGTCCACGCCGCTGCAAGAGAAACTCGAAGCGCTCGCGGGCCTCATCAGCAAAATCGGCTACGCCGCGGCGATCGCGATCTTCATTGCATTGTTCGTCCGGGGGCTGATACTCGGTGAAGTGCGGCTCCCCCAAGAGGGAGAAGACGCGAGCAAGGTGCTTCTCGGGAGCGTGCGGGCGCTGCTCTCGTACTTCGTGTACATGGTGATCGTCATCGTCGTCGCGGTTCCTGAAGGGCTGCCGATGAGCGTGACCGTGTCGCTCGCGATCGCGTGGCGGAAGATGAGCCAGTCGAACTCGCTCGTGCGGCAACTGGTCGCGTGCGAGACGATCGGCTCGGCGACCGTCATTTGCTCCGATAAAACCGGCACGCTCACCCAAAACAAAATGACGGTATCGCGCGTCGGGCTGGGCGCGGCCGTCTACGAGAAGGACAGCGCGATCGTGTCGCCGGGGATGAAAAGCGATGAACCCTGGGCGCACTCGCCGCTCTTCTGGGTGATCGTGAACTCGGCCGCGAACTCGACCGCGAGCCTCGAACAGAAGAACGGCAAAACCGGCGTCATCGGCAACAGCACCGAAGGCGCACTGCTGAACTGGCTCACTGCGGGCGCGTGGACCCACCCGAACAGTTTGAATTACATCGAACTCCGAGCGCAGTACCCCGTCCTGTACCAGATCCACTTCTCGTCCGACCGCAAACGGATGACGACCGTGGTGCGCGACGCGGGCCGCGCCGTTACGCTCGTGAAGGGCGCACCGGAAGTGCTGCTCGCGCAGGCCACACGGTACCGCTCCCTCGATGGCTCCACGCACGACCTTACACCGGAAGTTCGTGCCGAAATTCAGTCGCGCATCTCCGCGGCAGCGGGTGACGCGATGCGCACGCTCGCGTTCGCACACGCGGAATTGCCCGCGGACTTCCCACGAGAGGAAAGCGCGATCCACGATCGCCGCGCGGAGATCGAAAACGGGCTGATTTTCGACGGCTGGGTCGGCATCCGAGACCCGCTCCGCGACGACGTGAAAGAAGCCGTCCGGCAGTGTCGCACGGCGGGTATCGAAGTGAAGATGATTACGGGCGACACGATCGAAACGGCCACCGCGATCGGCCGCGAAATCGGCTTGCTCGACGAACCGGGCGCCCTAGCCCTGACGCACGCGGATTTCGCCAAACTGACCGATGCGGAGCTTTCCGCGATCCTGCCGCGGTTACGAGTCCTCGCACGCGCGCTGCCCGGCGACAAGTTCCGCATCGTGGAGTTGCTCCAGGCCCAGAACCAAGTCGTCGCGATGACGGGCGACGGTACGAACGACGCCCCCGCGCTCAAGAAGGCGGACGTCGGACTCGCGATGGGCATTTCGGGCACCGAAGTCGCGAAGGAAGCGAGCAAGATCGTGCTGCTCGACGATGCGTTCAGCACAATCGTTCGCGGGGTTCATTGGGGGCGCGCGCTCTACGAGAACATTCAGCGGTTCATTCAGTTCCAGCTCACAATCAACGTGTCCGCCCTGCTGATCGCGTTCCTCGGGCCATTTTTGGGTCTGAAACCGCCGTTCACTGTTCTGCAACTGCTCTGGATCAACGTCATCATGGACACGTTCGCGGCGATCGCGCTGTGCAGCGAACCGCCCCGCGCGAACCTGATGCACCGACCGCCCAAGACCCGCAACGAGAGCATTCTCACGCCCGCGATGCTCGGCACCATCGCGAGCACGGCCATGTTCTTCGTCGTGGTCATGATCGCGTTATTGCTCGGCATGCAGCACGCCGACTGGTTCGCAGGAAGCGGGCCGAAATCAGACGAATTCCCCGAACTGACGCTCCGACAGGTCACGCTGTTCTTCACCGTGTATGTGTTCTTCCAGGTGTGGAACCAGATCAACTGTCGCTCGCTCGCGCCGGAAGAATCCGGGTGGCACCGACTGTTCGAGAACCGGCAGTTCCTGGCGATCGCGTCACTCACGGTGATCGGACAGGTGCTCATCGTCTCGTTCGGTGGTGCGGTGTTTAATGTCGAGCCGCTGAAGGCGGTAGATTGGTTAGTGGTTGCCGCCGCGACATCGAGCGTGCTCCTGTTCGCGGAAGTCGCCCGGCGCGTCCGCTTGTGGGCCGCCATGAAAAAAGCGTGACCCGCTGTTTGTAGGTCACTGAGGTCGTCACGATGGCTGTGTCGAACGAGAAACTGACCGCGGTCGCCGACAAGCTCCTGATCGGCCTCTTCCACCGGCACGTGTTCCTGTGCCTCGGCGAAGCGTGCTGCGCGGAGATCGGCGCCGACGGCGCGGAGGCCGCGTGGGACAAACTGAAGAGCGAACTCAAGGACCGCCAGCTCTCGCTCGCGACCGGTCCCGCGGCGTGCTACCGAACGAAGGTCGGGTGCTTGCGCGTCTGTGCTGGCGGACCGATTATGGTCGTCTACCCCGAAGGAACGTGGTACTCGGGCATGACCGCCGACCGCATTCCGCGCTTCGTGCAGGAGCACTTGGTGGAAGGTCGGCCCATCGAGGAATGGATCTTCGCCCGCAACCCGCTGCCGAATACGAGTAATGGCGAAGAGAAATGCGCCGCGGATAAACGCAGATAACACGGATCAAGACAAGAACATTTTGACAGGATCAACACAATTAACAGGACTAAAATCCTGTTAATCCTGTCCAGTAATTTTCTGCTCTGTCTTGATCTGTGTTATCCGCGTTTATCCGCGGCGCATTTGATTTCTCCTCCTCCGCCCACCCGTCAGTCAGTTCTTCGCTTCCGTGTACCGGTGCGTCGGGACGGGTCGCCCGGGGCGCAAGCTCTGGCTCGTGCGGAAGTCCGCGATCACGCCCGCCAGCGCGCACTGCACGGCGACGACGCGCTTGACTTCGTTTTCCAGCACGGCCGGGTCGATCGCGACGCGGGCGTTCACGATCAGGTCCGCTTCGCGCGGGTGCAGACCGCTCGGCAGCGAGAGCTTCGGTGCGGTATCGCTGCTAATCACGTTGCCGACCGCGAACGCGCTCGCGTCGTCCATGCCGATGAGTTTCAGGTGCGCGACCTCGCCGCCCAGGGCGCGGCACACGGTCGCCAAATCGCCCAGGATCGCTGTGAGCAGCGCGTCGAGGTCGAAGGATTTGTCCGAAGTGAATCGAGCGGTCGCGTTCAGCCAGCCGAGTTCGGCCTCGCCCTCGGCGTAGGTATCGTAATCGATGTCCAGGATCTTCCGCCCGAACGCGCCCGTTTGAGCGAGCAGTTCCGCGAGGGCGTCGAAACCCGCACCCGTAGTCGCGCTCACGCGGAGGACCGGCGTACCGGGGAACTGTTCGCTCACCAACCGGGAAAGTTCCTCGACCGCTGGCGGGTTGAGTTCGTCGATCCGATTTATCACGATCGCATCGGCTTCTTCGAGCTGCTTCTTGAAGATGTACGCGGCCTTCGGGCTGAACCCGCCGGACGACTGGTTTCGCAGGATGCGAATCCCGTGGCTCGGCTTGAACAGGACCGCATAAGGCGCGACCTCGAACCGGCCCGCGTACAGATCCTTGAGCGGTTGAACGACCGTCGCCACGAGATCGGTGCAACTCCCCACGGGTTCGGCGAGTATCACATCGGGCCGTTCGGACGCTTCGAGAGAACCGACGCGACTTACGAGATCATCGAACCGGCAGCAGAAGCACGCACCGGGAACCTCCTCTACAGCGATCCCCTGTCCGCGGAACGTGTTCGTATCCACGAGGTCGTGGGCCTGGTCGTTGGTGACGACCCCGACCCGCTTCCCTTGAGCTTGGTACAGGCGCGCGAGCCGGCCGAGGGCGGTGGTTTTTCCGGCGCCAAGAAATCCGCCAACCATTACAAAACGTGCAGTCATGAATACCGCCGGGTTCGGAGATTCGTCGAAGTTCCGGGTTATTTTTACGTCCCCGCGTCGCGGCCCGCAACTTGCTATTACCCGATCGACCCACCCGCTCGTTCGGCCCACCGCGGAGTTTTCGTTGGTTCGCCTACTTCGTCTGATGACCGTTGCCCCCGGTCACTTCCACGCCGCCCTCGTGCAAAAGCGCGCCCTGTACGGGATCGACCCACGCACGCACGTATACGCCCCGCTCGACGACGATACCCTCGCGCACCTCGCGCGGATCACCGCGTTCAACAACCGGCGCGACCACCCGACCTCCTGGGAGGTGGACCTCCGGGCCGGGGCCGATTACCTCGAACGGTTCGCCCGAGAACAACCCGGTAACGCGGTCGTTCTCAGCGGGCGCAACCGGCCGAAGATCGACCTGATGCGACTTGCTGTATCGAACTGCCTGCCCGTTATCGCGGACAAACCGTGGATTATTGAACACTCCGACTTCCCGAAACTGGACGCACTGTTCAAGGAAGCCGAATTGCGCGAAGTGTTCATGTGGGACATGCTCACGGAGCGGTTCGAGATCACGAACTGGCTCGTGCGCGAGTTCGCACGCGACGCGGACCTGTTCGGGTCGTGGCAGATCGGCACCCCGGACGAACCGGCCCTGTGGCTGCGGAGCGTTCACTTCTTAAAGAAACTGGTCAACGGTCGCCCGCTCGTGCGGCCCTGGTGGTGGTTCGACCCGACCGTATCGGGCGAAGCGATGGCGGACGTGGGGACGCACCTCGCGGACCTCTCCATGTGGATCACCGCGCCGGACCAAGCGATCGACTACGCGACCCAAATTCAAATGCTCGCGGCCGACCGCGCGCCGCTGCCACTCACGCGGGACCAGTTCGGCGCGGTCACGAATCTGGGAGCGTTCCCAGAAGAGTTGCGACCCTACGTTCGGGGCGGGAACCTGCACTACGCGGGTAACAACACCGCAACGTACACTCTGCGCGGTGTTCACGTGAAACTGGACACCGCGTGGGAGTTTGAATCGCCCGCGGGCGGCGACACGCACGCTTGTCTGGCACGCGGAACAAAAGCGACGATCACGATCCGCCAACAACCAGGCGGGCGGCCGGAAATATTCGTGACAGCCACCGACCCGGCCCGCCACGCAGAGATGCTAGACCGGCTCCGCGGACGGTGTAGCGTGCTCCAGCGCGACTTCGCGGGGATGTCGGTTTCCGACCTCGGCACCGAAGCGCACGTCATCATTCCGGACGCCTGGCGCGCGAGCCACGAAGACCACTTCGCCGCAGTGATGGACGAATTCGTGCGGTACTTCCACGCTCCGCGGGCTATTCCGCCGTGGGAGCGCCCGAACGCGCTCGCACGCTACTACATCACTACGAAAGCCGTCGAGTTGGCGCGACAAGCCTCGTGAACCGTTACTGGGCGCTACCGGTCGGCCACTGATCGCGCGGCTCCCACGCCAAAAGTTTGCTTGTGGAAGTCAGGTCGTACTGACGAACTCGCACGTGCCGGCTGGTCGCGTAGACCACCGCATACGGTGGGAGCTTCGCGACCTCGACCGTTGCCGTGAAGAACCGGCCCGCGTCGCCGGGGCTGAGGTACACGTCCGGTCCCAACTCGCTCTGGCGGAACTCTTCTTCCTGCCCAGGGCGCGGGCACCAGCCGAGCCGCACCGCGAGCACCTCGATCCCGTGCTCCTTCGAGTACACCTGCCCCAGTGCTTCGAGAAACACCTTGGTGCAGGCGTAAAGGTACCGCGGGCGCGGCGGGGAATCCGGCGTGACCGGGACGTTTTTGGCGACGAGATGACCGTCGATCACCTGCCCCGTGCTCGCGAGAATCACCCGCGGGATCTTTAGCTTTCGGGCAGCTTCCATCACCTGATACGGCCCGACAACGTTGTTTGGCACCAGGTCGGAAATGAAGTTGTCGCGGTCGTCCGGAGCGGCGCCGCGAGGGAATCGGGCATCGTCCGGCGTCGCGGCGAGGTGAATGATCGCGTCCGCCCCGGTCGCGGCCCGGTGCAGCGCGTCCACATCTAACAACCCGGCAACGAGCGACTGTTCGGATGGAAGCCCGGGAGTCGGGAGCACGTCGAACCCGACAACGTGGTGCCCACGAGCGACGAGTTCGGCCACGGCCGCGCGACCGAGCCGCCCGGCGGAACCGGTCACGAGGATTCGTTTGGATGTGTTCATGGAGATGTTGTACTCGCGCGCCGGCATGTTACCATCGGGGCACCTTCTCCCTACTCCTGAGTGAACCATGAACCGTCGCGCCTTCCTCGCCGCTTCCGCGGCGACCATCACAACCGGTTCGTTCGCCCAAGTACAAGCGAAAGACAAAGCCATGCTCCCAGTCGTCGATACGCACCAGCACCTGTGGAACCTCGACCAGTTCAAGCTCGCGTGGTTCAACGCGAATACGCCCGAAGGGAAGATTCTCGGCCACAACTTCACCCCCACCGAGTACACCAAGGCGACCGAGGGGCTGAACGTGGTGAAGGCCGTCTACATGGAAGTGGACGTGGTGCCCGAGCAGCAGCAGAAGGAAGCCGATTACCTCATCGAACTGTGTAAGAGCGGCAAAACCGTGACGTGCGCCGCGGTGCTGTCCGGGCGCCCGAACTCGGACGGATTCGCCCAGTACGCGAAGCAGTTCAAGGACAGTAAGTACGTGAAGGGCATCCGCCAGGTGCTGCACGTCAAAGACACCCCGGCGGGCTACTGCCTCGACGAGAAATTCGTGAAGGGCATCCAACTACTCGGCGACCTCGGGCTGAGCTTCGACCTGTGCGTGCGCCCGGCCGAGCTTCCGGACTACGTCAAACTCGTGGACAAGTGCCCGGGCACGCGGTTCATCCTCGACCACTGCGGCAACGCGAACCTGAAGCACACGCCGACCGAGCGCGACCAGTGGAAGAAGGACATGGCCGCGATCGCCGCGAAGAAGAACGTGGTCGGCAAGGTGAGTGGGTTCATCGCCACGGCCCCCGAGCGCGGGAAGGCGAAGATCGAAGACCTCGCCCCGGTCATCAACCACACGATGGACGTGTTCGGCCCGGACCGCGTGATGTTCGGCGGCGACTGGCCGGTGTGTCTGCTCGGCGTCGAGAAGTACGGCGACTGGTTGAACGCACTCAGGGCCGTGGTGAAGGACCGCCCCGAAGACCAGCAAAAGAAGCTGTTCCACGACAACGCGGTCAAGTTCTACGGGCTGTGATAGGCCACGAAACAGCAAAGGCAGAATGGCCACAAAAAGGCACAAAGGGCACAAAAAAGAGAGCAGAGATCAGAACTCAGAGATCAGGAATAAAACGCAGAAGACAGTAAGGCCGGGAGCATTGATTGAGCCCCGATCGGGGCTGGAAATCACTCTCGTATCTGATCCGCGTAATCTGCGTGATCCGCGGTTCTGCCTTCTTGAATGTTCTCTGACTTCTGATCCCTGCTTTCTTTTTTATGCCCTTTGTGCCTTCTTGTGGCCAATCTGCCTTTTGTCTGAATTTGTGTTATCTGTGTTCATCCGCGGCTGTTCCAAGCGATCTACCGCAGTTCTCCCTTGCGTCGGGGGTCGTTTTCGGGCATGAGTGGAATAAGGCCGCGTTTCTCGGCGGCCCTGGCGCTCGCGCCACGGAGGGTCCACCGTGATTACCGTAACGGCCGCGATCACCGCCCTACTGCTCGGCGGTACGACATACACCCTCGCCCCGGTTCCACCCGAACTGCGTCCCGACCCGACGGGCCGCGGGTACCTCGGCGTGACGCTCGGTGAGGGCGTCGTGATCGATCGCATCGAGCCAAACGCGCCCGCGGCCAAGTTCGGGCTCCGTCAGGCCGATGTGATTTTGCGCGTCGGCACCCTGCACCCGCGCGATTACAGCGAAGCCGTCACGCACATCTGCTCGTTCCGGCCGGGTGCGATCGTCGAGATCGAAGTGCAACGCGGGAGCGAGCGCAAGATCTTCAAAGTGAAACTCGGGCTGCGACCCGCGGAACTCGACTACACCGACCGGCGCCCGGGTGTGCCGGTGATCGAAGATTGACGCAACGAAGTTTGGAACTCCGAGCGGGCCGCGCAGAAAGTTCTGCGCGGCCCGCTTTCGTTTTGCACCGCGTGCGTTCGGCGATAGAATACTTGTGTAGCCCTCCACACAGCCTCTTCCGTCTGAATCATCACGCCTCCGAGGTCAACAGGCATGACGGCCCCGCTCCGCCGTGCTGCGTGCGTTGTCGCAACTCTGCTACTCGCCGCTCCGTGCGTCGCCAATGCTGCGCCCCCCGCCGCGCCGACTAGTACGCCCGCGGACGACGAGTTCTTTGAGAAGAAGATCCGCCCGCTGTTCGCGGACCACTGCATACGGTGCCACGGCACCCCACCTGCAAACGGCGGGAGCAAGTCGCTCGGCGGTGGGCTGAAGGTCACGTCGCGTGCGGATCTCCTGAAGGGCGGCGAAACCGGTCCCTCGATCGTTCCGGGCAAACCGGACAAGAGCTTGCTTATCAAGGCCGTCGAGTACACCGAAGAGGGCATGAAAATGCCCCCGAAGGGCAAGCTCTCGGATCAACAGATCGCCGACCTCACGAAGTGGGTGAAGTCCGGCGCCGCGTGGCCGAACGATACCGCGAGCGTGAATCCTGCGACACCAACCGGGCCGCTCTTTACCCCCGAACAGAAAGCATTCTGGGCGTTTCAACCGGTGCGCTTGCCGACGGTGCCAGAGATCCAGAACCCGAAGTCCGAAATCCGAAACGAAATCGACCGCTTCGTCCTCGCGAAGCTCCGTGACGCTCAGTTGTCGCCGACCGCCCCCGCAGACAAGCGAACGCTGATCCGGCGCGTGACGTTCGATCTCACCGGGCTGCCGCCTTCGCCGGAAGAAGTCGATGCGTTCCTGAAAGACGATTCGCCGAAGGCGTTCGAGAAGGTCGTGGACCGGTTGCTCGCGTCGCCGAATTACGGCGAGCGCTGGGCACGGCACTGGCTCGACGTGGCCCGCTACGCGGACTCCAACGGGCTGGACGAAAACACCGCTTTCGGCAACGCCTGGCGCTACCGCGATTACGTCATCAAGAGCTTCAACGCGGACAAGCCTTATGACCGGTTCTTGAAGGAACAGCTTGCTGGAGATCTGCTCCCGGCCGATTCGAGTGCCGCGCGGATGGAGCAACTGACCGCGACCGGGTTCCTCTCGCTCGGGCCGAAGGTGCTCGCGGAGCCGGACAAGCAAAAGATGCTGCTCGACATCGCCGACGAGCAACTCGACACAGTGGGTAAGGCGTTCATGGGCCTGACGCTCGGCTGTGCCCGGTGCCACGACCACAAGTTCGATCCGATCCCGACGCGCGACTACTACAGCCTCCTGGCCGTGTTCACCAGCACGCGAACGATGCAGAACCTGAACACCGTCGCCCGGACGTTCGAGCGATCCCCGGACGGACCCGAGAAGCCCGAAATCAAAGCAGACCGCCAGAAGCTCGAACAACTCCGTAAGGACGTTCGCAAGTTGGAATCGGAGTTCAGCAAGCTACCCGCTACAGAGAAAGAAAAGCGCGCGGAGATCGCGGCGAAAGCCGACGAGAAGCGCGCGGAAATCAAGAAACTCGAAGCGGCGCTCCCGCCCGCGAGCCCGATGGTACTCGCCGTCGAAGAAGGCAGTTCGGGCGCTTACGGCACGCAGGGGCGAAACCTCTACGTGCAGATCCGCGGGACGTACTCGACCCCGGGCGCTGAAGCCCCCGCAGTCTTCCCGCGCATCATCGCGGGCGAAGACCAAAAGGCTTTCATTGAGAGTAAATCGAACGCGGCGGACAAGCTCGAAGCGAACAAAATCCGGTACGGTGCGCTCCGCACGTCGAGTGGGCGAAAGGAACTCGCGAACTGGCTCGCCGATCCCGCGCACCCGCTCACGGCGCGCGTGATGGTCAACCGCATCTGGCAGCACCATTTCGGCGAGGGGCTGGTGCGCTCGCCGGACAACTTCGGCCGACTCGGGGACCGACCGACGCACCCCGAGTTGCTCGACTGGCTCGCGGTCCAGTTCGTGAAGAACGGCTGGTCGATGAAGAAGCTGCACAAGCTCATTCTGCTCTCGGCGACCTACCAAATGAGCGGCACCCACGACGCAAAAGCCGCTCTCGCGGACCCGGAGAACCGCCTCCTGTGGCGGTTCAACCGCCAGCGCCTCGAAGCCGAAGCCGTCCGCGACTCGATGCTCGTAGTGGCCGGCACACTCGATCACACAACCGGCGGTACGCTACTTACCAACGGCAACTTCGAGTACGTAACTAACGACCAGTCCAAAACAAGGACACGGTACGACAGTCTCCGCCGTAGCATCTACCTGCCGGTCATCCGCAACAACGTGTTCGATTTCTTCCAGGCCTTCGACTTCGTGGAACCGCACGTCGGGACCGGCAAACGTGCGTCGACGGTGATCGCGTCGCAAGCGCTGTACCTGATGAATAACCCGTTCGTCACGGAGCAAGCGAAAGCATTCGCTGACTCGCTCCTGAAGCCCGAGGGCAACGACGAGGACCGTGTGAAATCCGCGTACCTGCGAGCACTCGCGCGCCCCGCGACCGACGAGGATGTGAGTCGCGCCGTGAGCTTCATTCAGCGGTACGATGCCGCACTGAGCACGAAAGAAGCGGACGCCGCTACCCGCCGCACGAAGGCTTGGGCCGCGTGGTGCCAGGTGCTGTTCGCGAGTAGTGAATTCGTCTACGTGAACTGATCCGCCCGTTAAAGATCCAGGGGTTGAAACCCCCTGGCTATTCCCGGTGGCCCCGTTGGGGCCGCGAGGCAATAGGTGCCGAACTCTCTTTCTTGCTGACCCCTCATGGTCAGGGCTGTAAGGGTGGAATGACTATCGTTTGCGTTTCTGGAGTAAACGGTGGGTCGAAACGTGTCCTCCGTTCTGGTACGGCTTCTTTGTGGGTGGAGGGTTTTTCGGCCCGCGCTTGGCTTTGCGATATCGTTTCGGATCGACGCGCGCGGCGATTGCCCGCAACAACTCCGCGAACGACTCCAGGGGCATCGCACCCAAGGGCTCCCACAACGGACCCGGCAAGGCGATGTTCATCCCCACCCAGGTGGTCCGAATTTCTTCCGTCAGGTAGTAACTCGACAACTCCGACACCGCTTCCGCACCATGCGCGCTCCGCACCGCGCCCTTGAGCAATGCCACCGCATTCGAGGCCAACAAACCCAAACAGAACGCGAACAGCGCGGCCGGCGGATAGGCCAACGTGTCGGGCTCGCAGTTGAGCGTCATCGCCAACTCGTAGAACCGATTCTCGATCAACCAGCGCTTCAAATACAACGCGGCCACACGGCACCCGTCGGCTGCGTCCGAGGGCACGTTCGTCAGCACGTGGATCTCGGTGTCACCGTCGCGCGTGGGTTGATCCAGAACCACGGTCACTCGGCGCACGCGCAACGTTCGATCCAGGTGGCGGAATTCGACCTCTTGCTCGTACCCCTGACCCGTCTCGCAACGCCCCAGGGCACGACGCTCACCCCGCAACGCCCCTTCGAGGGCTCCATGTTGACGGATCACGAATCCGGCGTCGGCCTCGTGCAACGCGCTCAGGAATCCCAGGGTGCAGAAGTTCCGATCCGCGATCCACAGATCGTTGGCCCCAATGTGAGGCACCACTTGGGGGATCAATTCGCGCTCGTTGGCGTGCCCATCGGGTGTCAGAAAGACGTCGGTGACCAAATCCAGTTGGGGGTCGTAAATGGCCAGCACTTTGCCCGGCAGAGGGGCCGCCCAACTGTCACGATGAACCCGAAGTCGGCGCTGGGTGGCGCTCGAATAGTTGCCATCGAGAACCCGAGTGCGATATCCCGGAACCAAGGGTGCCCGGGTCGCCTGAAGGGTCCGAATGAGGGGAGCAACCTGGTCCGCGGAGTCCCGAACGAGTGCCGCGCAGATCCCCAGTTCCGTGGATCGTAGTTTGTCGTACACGGCCTGGCGACTGACGGGCATGTGCTCGGCCCGTTTGTGATATGCGGCCCCGAGAGAGGATTCGGTTCGGAGTGTGGTGGCCAACATGAGTTCGACCACCTGCGAGAAGAGCAACTCGTGTTGGTACTGTCGTTGTGCGGTGTCGCGGAACAGTTGATCCAGTCGTTCGGGTAAGAACAGGCGCTCCAAAATGGTCCGAGCCAAGACGCACACCGGGGACGCTTTGAGGAACGGTTCAAATGCTGCGGGCACCACGACCGAACCTCCATCCGAGAGCATTACAACCGACCGCGAGTGGCTAACTTACGACGATCCGAATACCCTTACAGCCCTGCCCCGAAGGGGTCACCGGGAATAGCCCGGGGTTTCAACCCCTGGGTTTTGAGTTTTGAGTGACACAAACATGCCGACGTTCTGTAACGCACTCGCACCCGCCGTTTCCCGGCGCGACATGCTGAAGCTGTCGGCGAACAGTTTCGGGCTGCTCGCGCTGGCCGACATGCTCCACGCGCGCGAAACGAAGTCCGCCTCCGCGCTCGCACCACGGCCCACGCACTTCGCGCCGAAGGCCAAGCGCATAATCTTCCTGTTCATGCACGGCGGGCCGTCCCAGGTCGATACGTTCGACCCCAAGCCGATGCTGAAAAAGCACAACGGCAAGCCCTACCCGGGTCAGAAGCCGCGCGTGCAGTTCGCCGCGACCGGGAACCTGCTTCAGTCGCCGTGGGAGTTCCGGCCCGGAGGCGATAGCGGCATTCAGGTGAGCGACCTGTTCCCCGAAGTCCGCAAGCGCGCAGACGACCTCTGCGTGATCCGTTCGATCCACGCAGACAACTCCGCGCACGGCGGGGCGCTCCTTCAACTGCACACCGGGAGCGACACGTTCGTCCGGCCGAGCGTCGGGAGCTGGGTCACTTACGGCCTGGGAAGCGAAAACCAGAATCTGCCCGGGTTCATCACGCTTTGCCCCACTCTGGGACACGGTGGGTTGCAGAACTGGTCGAGCGCGTTCCTGCCGGCCGCGTATCAGGGCACACCAATCGGGCACTCGGGGATTCCGGCCAAACAAGCGACCGTGAAGGACATCGCACCGGCGGCTTCGCCCGAACTCCAGCGGATGCAGCTCGATCTCTTAAAAGAGATAAACGCCACCCACCTCACCAAGAGCGGACCGGACGCCGCGCTCGAAGCCCGCATCGGGTCGTTCGAGCTGGCGTTCCGGATGCAGGCGGAAGCACCCACGGTCACGGACCTCTCGAAAGAAACCGTGAAAACGCTGGAGAGCTATGGCATCGGTGACGGTAAACCGACGGACAACTTCGGGCGCCAGTGCCTCACCGCTCGGCGCCTGGCCGAAGCCGGCGTGCGGTTCATTCAATGCACCCACAGCTACAAGTGGGACCAACACGAAAACCTAAAGAAAGACCACACGAAGAACGCACTGGAAGTAGACAAGCCCATCGCGGCGCTCCTGGCCGATCTGAAGCAGCGCGACCTCCTGAAAGACACGCTCGTGTGGTGGGGCGGCGAGTTCGGGCGCACGCCCGCCGCACAGGGCGGTGACGGCCGTGACCACAACCCGCACGCCTTCAGCATGTGGCTCGCCGGCGGTGGAATAAACGGCGGGATGGTTCACGGCGCGACCGACGATTTCGGCTACTACGCAGTGGACAAGAAAGTACACATGCACGATCTGCACGCGACCATACTGCACCTACTCGGGCTCGACCACGAAAAGCTTACGTTCCGGCACGCCGGACGCGACTTCCGCCTCACGGATGTGAAGGGAACCGTGGTGAAAGAACTGTTCGAGTGACGTGCAACTTACCAGTAAATATGTAACCCGATCCGTACTTTATCCAAGAGCATCCCTTTCAATGCATCACGTCTGTTCATCGTTGAGTAGTCGTGATGTGGCGACGTGTTTGGCGTCGGGGAACCGGGTGCGGGGTGGGCGCGGTTTCTTCGGTCCCCGCGTGGCTTTCCGATATCGCCCCAGGTTCGCGCCTCGAGCCAACCCCACCAGCCATTCGGCCATCCGGCCGACCGACCATACGCCGATCTCGACCCACGCTTCGGCCGGGACCGCGATCCACAACCCCGGGCACGCGCCCGATACCTCCAACGCCAAGTGGTAATCCGAGACCCCGTCCGCGCGCCCCGCGCCGTGGGCCGCCCGCAACGCTCCTTTCACACCCGCGTACACGTTCCCCGCGGCCAACGCCACGCAGAACCCGAACAATGCGGCCGGCGGATAACCGAGCGCGTTCACCTCGCACCGGAGCACCGTTGTCAACCGCAGGAACAGCCCCTCGACCGACCAACGCCCCCGGTACAGCTCGACCACTCGTGCCCCGGTCGCCGCCCGGGCCGGCAGGTTCGTCAGCACCTCGATGACCTCGTCCCCATCACGGGTCGGGTGGTCCAACGTGAGCCGCACCCGGCGCACCGCCAACTCGGCCCCGCTCGGCTCGGTCAGCCAAATCGTCTGCTCGGCGAGCGCTCCGGTGTCGGTCCGACCCACCTCGACCCAGTCCGATTCCCGGTCCCAACTCAGGGTCGCGGCGTGCCGCCGGATCACGAACGAGCCGTTCCGTCGGGCGATCCCGAACAGGAACCCGGTGGTGCAAAAGTTCCGATCCGCGACCCACACGTCGTTCTCATCCACCGTCGCCAGGATCGGGTCGAGCAGGGACCGCTCCTGGGCGTGGGCGTCCTCACACGGGATCACGTCGATGGCCAACCCGAGAGCCGGGTCAAGGACCACCAGGGCCTGCCCCGGCAACGGCCCGGCGATCACGTCCCGCAACGGCTTGAGGCGCCGCTGGGTCTTGCTCAGGTGATTCCCATCGAGCACCTTTACTCGATACCCGGGAAGCGGTTCCACTTCCGCTCCGCCCATCGCCCGGATGACCGGCCCCAACCGCTCGGCCGTGTGTTGCACCCGTTCCCGTCCGGCGGCGGTCGGAACCCGGGCCAGGCGGGCGTACACGGCCGAAACGGACACCGGCAGGTGGTCGTCCGCTTGGTACGCGGCGTGGGCCGAGGGCTTCACCCGGCACACGACCGTGGCCATCAGATCGACGCATGTGGAGAACAGGAGCTCGCGGTCGTCCCGATCCCCGGCGATGCGCACGAACAGGTCATCCAGGTGCCCGGGATCGAGCGCGTACTCAAACGCACCCCGGATCGCAACCGCCATCGGGCTGTGGGCGATGAATCGCTCAAGGACCGCATCCAGCAACATCCGTGCTCCTCATCATGCCCACGCAACATCTACCCCCGTAGGCTATTACGGATCACACGCCTGTGTTGAAAGGGATGTTTATCCAAGAGCTACTCAACACTCCGTGGTTACGGCACTGCGGTGAGCCGATTACTTTGGACATCGAATATGATTCTGCCCAGTTGTCTTCATGGGCGGAAGTAGCCGGAGCATACACAGAGGACTGGGAGACTTTAAAGCACGACCAATTCAACGAGATAATATTTAAATTATCATCAGCGAATCAAAGAGAAGCCAGACACTGGAGCGACCTGCTTCGCAAAAAAAAACAACTCGTTGATGAACACCTATCCGAACCGATATCGGCCCGAATCCTCGGCGCTGGGCTAAATCATTTGTTTATCGACACCATAAAGTTCGACGTGTACATGGCTGGGATGGAACTCACCTTCGCCAAATCAGGGTGCAATCTGCATCGTTTTTACCGGTCAATTTTTGCTGTCTACAGTATCGGCCACTGGCCATGTGGATGGGACGGCGGCAAATATCCAGACGGCTTCCTCGTGTTATTTTGATGCCAATCTTCGCGACACCACAATAAATAGGTTGGCTAATTAAAATCACAGCCGGTACGCAAATTCAATCACTGAATAGCGTGAGATCCAGGAAATGTTTCATTCACGTCCCAAACCGCGACCGGGGTGCCCGGCGCCACAGTGATGAGTTCCTTGCCCGTGGGGTGGAACGCGATCGACCTTACGCCACGCCCGCCGGTTTCGATGAGCTGCGTTTGCTGAGCCGTTTCGGTGTTCCACAACCACACGTGACCGTCCGGGGTACCCGCAGCGAGGCGCTTGCCGTTGGGCGAGAACGCCAAGCACGTTAGCGCCCGCTCGAAACCGGTGATCGAGCGGAGCAGTTCGCGATTGCGCACGTCCCAAAGTTGAATGATGCCGTTAAAACCGACCGCGAGTAACCACCCATCGTCCGAGTAAGCCAGGGCCGTTATCGGCTTCTTCGGCGTCGCAAGTGCGGCGAATCGCTCACCGGTCGTGGCATCGAGCAACGCGACCTTGTTGTTCGCGCTGCGGCCCGGCTCGATCAACCCGACCGCGAGCACACGTGCGTCGGGGCTGGCAGCGATCCCCCCAACGTTCTCGTCGAAATCGCGCGCGAACCGCTCGTCCCCCGTTGCGCCGTCGAACACACGAAGCCGCTTGCTCGGCCGTGGTTCCACCAGTGCGAGCCAGGACGCATCGGGCGCCGCGGTCCACAACCGAGCCTCGTTCGGGCGCACGTTGATTGCGGCATGTTCCCCGCCGTCGGGAAGCGTGCGGACCAGTACCCGGTCGTCTTTTTCGCCGCGGAACGCCACTAGCAGGCGCTTGTTCCGCGTGAACGCGGCCGCGCCTTCAAGCTTCTTCGCGTAGAAACTGAGTTCGACAGGTCCGGTTTCGGTCCAGCGCGTGAACATCCGCCCGTTCGCGGCCCAGATCTCGGAGCCGTCGGGCGAGAATATCACATCGCGGTGCCCGGGAACCGCGAATGTCTTCTTCGGCGAACGGTCCACGTTCCACGATTTCTCGATGTGAACTTTGTCGAAGCCCGCGTTCACGAGCGCCGACCCGACCCCGACCGGCACGGGCTTCGGAGCCGCTGCACGAACCAGCTCCACCTTCCCCTTCTTAATGTCCACCCGAGCGGAATCGGGACCGGCCGAAGAAACAACAAACAGCCCGCTCCGCGTGGACACTTCCGCCACTGGTGTACCAACAACCATCGGGCGATTGGCTTGGGGGGTGATTGCAGCCGTTAGCTGGCCGGCCGCGAGGAACAGTTGCGGCTTGGTCGCGTTTTCTGGTGTGCCGTCCCGGAACCGCACGACAGAATCCGGTTCGATCTCGAATCGTGACTGATCGGAGATCAAATCCACGACCGCATGGCTATCGTCTCCCACGGTACGAAGAGTGAACCCTGCGGGAAGGTCCGCCCCCTCCTCGGCAAGAATCGCGTCGCCCGCGGGATCGAGCACCTCAACGATACCCTCCTTCCGCGACAGTTTCGCAAAGGCTCGTGTTTCAAGAGCCGGTTCATCCGGTTTGGGCTGAACAATTTCAGCGGGCTTACTGACCACCCACACTGCAAACGCAACAACCGCCGCACACGTAGCCAGTGCCACCACGCCGGCCCACAATCGTCGACGCACATGCGGTTCCGTGCTTGCCACGACCACAGGTTCGACTCGTGCCGCCCAAGTAGGCGGAGCCAAGTCCGCGATCTCGGCCATCACTGCATCAGTCGTGCGTTCCGTTTGCGCGTCACGCACCATCGCGAGTGTCACGTCGGACAGATCAAAGCCGGTGCGCAACCCGCGGAGTTCCGCTTCGAGTTCGAGCAGCGCGAGGTGCTCCGCTTCCGCTTCGGGATCGGTCGCAATGAGCGCGTCGAGTTCCGCGTCCTCGGCATCGGTAAGGGCGTGATCGAGCAGGCGCAGGGTGAGTTCGGCGATGCGAGTCATGCGTCGTTGAGCTTGTTCTGGATACAGTCACGCAGCCGGAACCGGATGCGAGAAATCATTCGCTGAACGGCCTCGGGCGTCTGCCCCTGTTTCTCGGCAATAGCCTCGAAGGTCAGCCCCTTTTCGTACCGCAAGTTCACGAGTACAGCATCCCGTGGCGGGAGCAGTTCCCGGCACCCACGAAGCGCCTCGACGAAGCTCTCGGAATCGTCGCTCGTCGAACCGGCTTCGGCCCGGAGGCGCTCCGCGAGCCGTTCGCGGTACACGGCCAATCGCCGGTCCTCGCGCCCCGCGCTCCGCAGCTCTTTCCGCAAGCGGTTCCGCGCGACCGTGCGCACCCACGCGCCGAAGTCCGTACCGGGCGCGTATTGATCCAGGTGAAAGTAAGCGTCCACGAACACTTGTTGCACGAGATTTTCGGTCGCGTCGCGGTCCCGGAGCACGGCCGCGGCGATGCGCCACACGCTCTCCTGATACAGGCGCACCAGCCCCGCGAACGCCGAGGTGTCACCGGCGAGCACTTCCGCCACAATCCGGTCGGCTTCGGGAGTCGCCGGTCCGGTCTGTTCCGAGTCGCGTTCCACAATCAGTAAAAGGAATCCCGCAGCCGGGTGCGATCAGACGCGCCAATTTGCGCACCTCCTGTGATTCTGCGAATCGTAGTTTGTCGCGAACAACCAGCCTGTTGCCTAATTCGCACGAATGCGGTCGGTATTGAGCCGCGAAAGTCGTTTACTCCACACAATTCGCCGTAAATACCGTCTATAACGGCATTTCCTGCATATCACTCGGAACGCACGGTCGCGATTGACCCGATCACGCACTTCTCCTATAACCCCGCGTCGCCCCTACCCCCGAATCGGCGGGTTATCGTTCATATGGCCCCGCTCCTCCAAAATCCCGATCCCACCCACCAGCCGATCGAGGCGTGGGACCACCCGATGTCTCCCGCGCGCACCTGCACGGTGACGCTCGTCGTGCCGACGCTCAACGAGATCGACGGCATGAAGGCGATCATGCCGCAAATCCGCCCCGAATGGGTGGACCAGATCATCATTCTGGACGGCGGGTCCACCGACGGTACGGTCGAGTGGGCGCGGGGGAGCGGGTACGAGGTTCACGTCCAGAGTGAACCCGGCATCCGCCAGGCGTACATGGAAGTGCTCCCGAAGGTGCGCGGGGACGTGGTGGTCACCTTCAGCCCGGACGGGAACAGCATCCCCGACCTGCTCGTCGACCTCGTCGCCAAGATCGACGAGGGGTACGACATGGTGATCGTGTCGCGGTACAAGCCCCCGGCGAAGAGCACGGACGACGACTGGGTGACCGCGTTCGGGAACTGGCTGTTCACGCGCACGGTGAACCTGCTCCACGGGGGCCGGTACACCGATGCGATGGTGATCTACCGAGCGTACCGAACTCGTCTCGTCCGCGAACTGGAACTCGATCAGGATCGGTGGTACCAAACACCCGAGCGCCTGTTCGGGTGCCGGATCAGTTGGGAACCGTTGCTATCCGTGCGCGCGGCCCGTCGGCGCCTTAAAGTCGCCGAGATCGCCGGGGACGAACCCCCGCGCATCGGTGGCGAGCGCAAGCTCCGCGTGCTGCGGTGGGGTGCGTCGTACTACTTCCAGTTCCTCCGGGATTTCTTCCTCTGGCGCTGAGCGCCGAAATCACCACTGAGGCGCGTCACGGATGCTTCGCCGACTCGCGGAATGGAGCCGAACCCCGATCGGTCGTCGGACCGTTACAGATCTCCTCGTCCTAGCCGGCGTGTTCGGGTTCGTGATGACGGCCCACGCACCGTCGCTGAAACACCCGCCCCGGGCGGACCAGTGGTGCTACCTCGTCGACACGATGAACGATTACTCGTTCTTCGACGCCCTACGCCACTCGTACTCTTACAACCGCACGCGGCAAATGATGCCGGGCGACACCGACCTGTTCCGGCCCATCCTATTCGCACTACTCGCCGCGGAAAAAACTGCATTTGAGGGCAATCTCGCACTCACGCAAGGGTTCGGCATCGCCCTTCACTGCGCCACCTGCGTACTGTTCCTCGTACTACTGCGTCAGGTCGCGAATATCGTTCGCCCGGCGAACGAGGGGTCAGCCACACCTGACAGTGGACGCGACTACCTCATCTACGCCACGCTCGCGTTCTTCGCGCTCAACCCGTGCGGTCAGGAACTCGTTATCTGGAGTCACCTGCACGGTTATCTGCTGTTCCTACTGTTTCTCCTCGGCTCCGTGAGTTGCTTGCTCCGGTACGCGAGCAGCGTGCAGAATGGCACCCCCGCACGCGGGTACCTCTGGGGGGCATGGGTGTTGACGCTTCTCTCGGCGTTCACTTACGAGTTGGGCCAACTCTACGCCGTCCTTGCCGGCGCGTTTACGGCGGCTGTACTGCTCCCGCAAATCGGAAAGAAGCGCGCGGCACTCGTGGTCGCGGCGTTCGCTTCAATCATGGTCGTTTACCAAACGACCAACCGAATCGACCTGCGTGCCCACCGCGGGAACTACGTCGCCGACAATCTGGGGCCAGCCATCGTGGACCAAGCGCTCACGCGCGCGACGCTCGAACACTCCGTGCGCTACGGAAGTTACACCGCGGTCCAGCCGTTCTTCCCCTCACTGGTTCAGACGACGTACAGCGGACAGCGCCTCCAGATCGCAGAAAGCCTGGAGTGGAAGGTCCGGCTGCGGTTCCTGTCACCGGCAGTGGCCGCATCGATCGCCGTGCTCGGAGCAGCCGTACTCTTGGGATGTGTGGGGCTGTGGCAACTCGTTGGCACACGGGCACGGCTACCGTTGTTCACGTTACTGCTGCCGATCGCACTGTACGCCGCTTACGGCGCGATGACCGTGCTCGGCCGAATGAACATGCGCCCCACACCGTACATCCTCAGTTCGAACTCGTACTACGCCTATACTGCACTGCTGTTCGGGCTGCTGGCGGTATCGGCCGCGTGGTTCGCGGTCGGTTCGTGGGGCGGTCGCGTCCGCACCGGGTTAGTGATCGGACTCCTCGCTCTCAGCACCCTGGGGGCCGAGCACATTCGCGACGCGAACATCACTGTAACGCAGCAGGAACAAGAACTAAGCCGCGCGTTGCGAGCCGTCCAAACGTTCGTGGACGCGCACAGGCGCGAACCGGGCTTCAGCTTCGAGATCGACTATACGGCGTCCGATCCCGTACTGAAGGTCCACAACCGCCGCACCACGCAGATCGTGTTTAACGAGTGGATGTCCGCGCCCCAACCGCGGTATCGGGTCGTGCTCAGAGACGGGAAAGTCCAAACCCAACACGCGGCTGTTGCGTCCGCGCCTGTCCCATAATTTTCCAGGCGCGACAGCACTGAGACGCCCGTAGACTTTCGCGAACCCGATCGGCACAATCGGGCTATTCTCCTGCCGCGAAAGCGAGCCCGTGATGTCGCTCCCCTCTTACGCGCACGGCGCGTCCTCGGTTCCGCTCCTCGGTGAAACGATCGGCACAAACTTGCGCCGAACCGTTGAACAGTTCGGCGCGCGCGACGCGCTCGTGGTGCGGCACCAGAACTTCCGCGCGACCTACCGTGAGTTGTGGGAGCTAGTCGAGCGCGCGGCCCGCGGACTGATCGCTCGCGGGGTGGAAGCTGGGGACCGCGTGGGGATCTGGGCGCCGAACCGCTTCGAGTGGGTCGTGCTGCAATACGCGACCGCGCGCATCGGCGCGATCCTCGTGAACATCAATCCCGCGTACAAGGCCATCGAACTGGAGTACGCGCTGAACAAGAGCGGCGTCGCCCTGCTCTGTTTGGCTCGCGGGTTCCGACAAACGGATTACCTTGCCATTTTGAGTGAGGTCCAGGACCGCTGCCCCGTGCTCCGCGCCGCACTCGTCATCGACAACGACTGGAACGCTCTCCTTGCAGATGCCGACTGTGTCAGTGAGGAGCAATTCGCGGAGATCGAAAGCAAACTCCAGTTCGATGACCCGGTCAACATCCAGTACACGTCCGGGACGACGGGTTTCCCCAAAGGCGCGACGCTGTCGCACCACAACATCCTGAACAACGCCTTCTTCACCGCGGAGGGCCTCGGTTACACCGAGCGCGACCGCGTCTGTATCCCAGTGCCGTTCTATCACTGCTTTGGAATGGTGCTCGGGAACCTCGCGTGTACCACGCACGGCGCGTGCATCGTCGTTCCCGCGGAGTCGTTCGACCCGCTCGCCGTACTGGAAACGGTCCAACAAGAGCGCTGCACATCGCTCTATGGCGTGCCGACCATGTTCATCGCGGAACTCAATCACCCGCGGTTCGGCGAATTCGACCTGTCTTCGCTCCGAACGGGCATCACCGCTGGCGCGCCGTGTCCGATCGAGGTGATGAAGCAGATACAGACGCGAATGCACATGCGCGAAATCACCAACGTGTGTGGCATGACAGAAACGTCCCCCGCCTCCACGCAGACTGGGCGAGACGACCCGCTCGAAAAGCGCGTCGCAACCGTCGGGCGCCCGTTCCCTCACGCCGAGATCAAAATTATCGATCCCGTGACGGGGGCCGTCGTTCCGCGGGGCGTACCGGGCGAGCAATGCACGCGCGGGTACATGGTGATGCTGGGCTACTGGGAAGACCCAGACGCGACCGACCGTGCCATCGATTCCACCGGGTGGATGCACACGGGCGACCTCGCGGTCATGGACGACGAGGGGTACGTGAGCATCGTCGGTCGGCTGAAGGACGTCATCATTCGCGGCGGCGAGAACGTGTACCCGCGCGAGGTGGAAGAATTCCTTCACACGATTCCCGGAGTCGCCGAAGCCCAGGTGATCGGCATCCCGTGCCCGAAGTACGGCGAAGAAGTTATGGCCTGGGTGCGCCTCCAGATCGGCGTGATCCTGACCGGTGACGACCTCTTCGCCGCGTGTCACGGGCGCATCGCGACGTACAAGATCCCGCGCCACTGGAAGTTCGTAGACACGTTCCCGATGACCGTTACGGGTAAGGTGCAGAAGTATCGCATGCGCGAACTCGCGACCGCAGAACTACGTGAAGTGCAGTAACGAGTTTTGACAGGATTAACAAGATCCCGAACGTCTCACCCCGTCAAGCTGTTCGAGGGCTCTTGCTCTCACCGGCCGATTTATATCGACCGTTCGCCAGATCAGATGCATCGATTTTGGATTTTATTGATCCTGTTGATCCTGTCAAAACTCTTCATTCGATTTCGCTCTCACCAACCGTCCTCGATCACCCACGATTTCAGCAACGAAGCGCGCTTGCCTTTCACACGTACACACCCGACAATCCACCAATTCCTACCCCACTCGCTCGTCCCACTGCTCAGAGTCAGCACATGACGCCAATCGTCTTTTCCGCCCTCGTCGCACTCGCGACTGCGGCCCCACCGCCGACCGAGAAGATCGACCACTGGGTGCCCGCGACCGCGCACGCGATCCCGAAAGAAACGGCCCCCGAAGGCGAGGGCTATTTCTCCATCATTGAGGGGCGCAATGGGAAGCTTTACATCGGCACGCACGCGAACGGCGTGAACTCCTGGCTCGTCGAGTTCGACCCGAAAACGAAGCAAATGAAGGTGGTCGTCGATTGTCACAAAGTGATCGGAAAAGACCTGAAGGGGTTCGGTTCACAGGCCAAGATCCACACGCGGAACAACGTCGGTGCGAGCGGGAAAATCTACTTCGGTACTAAGCAGGGCTACCCCGATAAGTCCGAAAAGCGCGAGGACTATCCCGGCGGGTACCCGATGGTCTACGACCCGAAGACCGGCGAAACGAAGGTGTATGACATCCCGGTGAAGTACCACGGGATCAACAGCATCACCCCGGACGAGAGCCGCGGGGTCGCGTACATTTCGACGTGCTCGGACGGGCGCCCCGGCCCGGGTGAGAGCTCAGTCTTCCTGATTCTCGATCTGAAAACCGGCAAGTATCGCGAGCTGATCGACACGAAGCACATCTACGGCTTCATCGTGCTGGATCACCTGGGCCGCGCCTACCACCCACTGTTGGGCGGTGAAATCGCGCGCTACGATCCAAAGACCGACAAACTCGACACGCTGAAGCAAACCATCGACGGGAAAGAACCGAAGATCGACCCCAATCTCGTGGAACAACCGCGAGGTCACCCAATTAACTGGGACACGTCGCCAGACGGCAAAACGCTCTACTGCGTGCCGATGAGCAGCAATCACTTGTACGCCTACGACCTGACCGCCGTGGGCGACGCACTCCCGGGGCGTGATCTCGGCGCGTTGGTGCAAGGTGCGAAGGGGACGGATTGCCGGGCGATGTGTGTCGGGCCAAAGGGCAACGTGTGGGTTTCCGTCACGCGATCAAGTGCGTGGGGCATCAACTTGCATCACGTGGTGAGTTACACACCGGGCGATAAAGCCCCCAAAGATCACGGATCGGTTGCAATCAAGAACCCCGATTACACCGCGTTCGTGGGGAAAGACGGAAAACCGCTCCCGTACCACGCTGGTACGTTCAAGACGCCCGAAGGGGTTACGACTTCGCGCCACGTCACACTCGGCGTGTGCCAAACGAAGGCGGGTAGCGTGTATGTGCTCATGCTTGGTCCGTACACGGTTCTGGAAATTGCCCCCGATGCCGTATCGACAGCAAATAAGTCAGAAAGCAAAGACGAACTGTTCGTCGCGAAACCGCTCACGGAGAAGAACAGCTTCACTCCGGGAATCGAAGGCCCCGCATGCGACGCGGCAGGGAATCTCTTCGTCGTGAACCTGAAGAAGAACGGCGACATCGCGCGCGTCACGCCCGACGGCAAAACGGAAGTGTTCGTGGAGTTGCCGAACAAGAGCGTCGGCAACGGCATCGTGTTCGACAAGAACGGGTCCATGTTCGTGGCAGATTACACTGAGCACAACATCCTCAAGATCGACCCGAAGACGAAGAAGATCGAAGTGTTTGCCCACGAACCGACCATGAACCAACCGAACGACCTTGCCATCGCACCGGACGGTACCCTGTACGCGAGCGATCCCAATTGGGGCAAGAGCACGGGCCAGCTCTGGAAGATCAGTACGGACGGAAAGGTCACGAAAGTGGCGAGCGACATGGGTACTACGAACGGCATCGAGGTCAGCCCGGACGGAAAGTGGCTCTACGTCAACGAGAGCGCACAGAGAAACGTGTGGGCGTTCCCGATCAAAGCGGACAGGAACCTCGGTGAGAAGAAACTCCTGAAGAAATTCGACGATCACGGCTTCGACGGCATGCGCTGCGATACCGCCGGCAACCTGTACATCACGCGGTACGGCGCGGGTACGGTGGTGAAACTCTCGCCCGAGGGCAAGATCCTGAAGGAAATCGACGTACTGGGCAAGAAGCCGAGCAACATCTGCTTCGGCGGTCCCGACGGGCGCACCGCCTACGTGACGGAAGTGGAATTTAACCGTGTCGTGCAGTTCCGCGTCGATACTCCGGGGCTCGCGTGGGAGCGGGCACAGAAACTCGAACCGGGCACTATCGAACTCTTCAACGGCAAAGACTTGACCGGGTGGGGGTACAAGTCGGGCGACAAGTTCGAGTCGTTCGACGGCAAAACGGAAGCGTCCGACAAGCGATACACCGCGAAAGATGGGGTACTAATCGTGAACCCCGGAAAGGGGCTTCAACAGCTCTGGACCAGTGCGAAGTTTCCCAAAGACTTCGAGCTGCGCCTGGAGTTCCGCGCTGCGGTAAACGCGGACAGCGGGCTGTTCGTTCGCGGACCGCAATTACAGGTCCGGGACTACTTCGTCGCCGGACCGTACAAGGACTTGAAGAAGTACAAGCCGCAAGACTGGAACGAAATCGTGGTGATTGTGAAAGGAGAGGTCGCGTACTGCACGTGTAACGGTGAAGTATTGGAAGCCAAATTCAAGCTCCCCGCGACCGGTCCCATCGGTCTGGAAGCGGACCGCGGTCAGATGGAGTACCGTAAGATCCGGCTGAAAGAACTCAAGTAAAGCACCACAACCTACCCACGCTGCCAAGCGAGGCGCGCGGGTAGAAATCACGGAACGTGCCTCAAAGATTGCACAACGCCCGAAAGTTGCTGTAGTATTTCGATGAGGTGGAATATGACACAAACTGCAAGTGCGATTCTCGAAACGCTCCTCCAACTTCCGACGGCGGATCGCGGTGAGTTAGCAGCGCGCCTTTTGGAAAGCCTTGATGCCGGAAACGATGAGGGAGCGGAATCGGAGTGGGCCGAGGAAATACAAACGCGCGTTGAGGACGTGCGAAGTGGGAAAGTAAAAACTATCCCGTGGAGCACGGCTCGCGAGCAGATCCTGGACGACACTGATGGCGGAAGTTGAGTTCCACCCGCGCGCAATCGAAGAAGCTCGGCACGCCCGCCGAAGGTACGCGCGAGTCAGTCAGCGATTGGCCGCACGGTTCATGAGCGAACTCGACGCTGGCGTAGCCGCTATCAGCGCTTCGCCAACACAATTCTCACCGTACCAACACGGAACCCGCTACTACCGCTTACCGAATTTCCCGTACTTGCTGGTGTACTTCGAGAGCGTTTCCGATGCTGTTCTCTTGCTCGCGGTAATGCACACCAACCGGCGCCCCGGGTACTGGCGCAGACGACTACCGTAGCCCGTACCGCGTCACCGCCGCGTCCAGAATCATGCCGATGAGTTCCGGGTACGTTAGCCCCATGCGGTACGCGAGGTAACACAAGTCGCTGGATTCGGGGTTCAGCCCCGGGAGCGGGTTCACCTCCAAAAAGTACGGCACTCCGGCGCGCACGCGGAAGTCCAATCGAGCGACGTCGCGGCACCCCAAGCCGGCGTAAACGGCCATCGCGTCCGCTTCGATCGCGCGGGTCACATCGGGCGGGAGTTTCGCGGGCGCTACGTAATCGACCGCGTCGTGCCAGTTCCGCTTCACTTCCAAACTGTAAACGAAGTCCGCGTTCGCCGTCTTCGGGATCACGTGCATGATGCCGATCGATTGCGGCGGGTCGCTCCCGACGAGGCCGATCGTCACCTCGTCACCGGCAATGAACTCCTCGACCAGCACCGGTTGCTGGTAGTCCTTCCACAAGCTCACCACAGTCGGGCCGAACTCCGCGGCCGTCTTGATGAGGCACCGGTTGCGGATGCCCTTGCTCGATCCCTCGCAGGTCGGTTTCGCGATCACGGGAAGTGACAGCCCGGCTTCTTCGAGGATCGGCGGGAACTCTGCAAAATCGCCGTCGTATTCGCCCGGAACCGGTGCGAGCGTGATCCCCTTCGGCACCGTTACGCCCAACGACTCCGCGACGCGGCGCGTCATGTCCTTGTCGAGCGCGACCGCCAATGCGAGCGGGTCGGAACCCGTGTACGGGATGCCGAGCATCTCGCACACAGCGGGGACACGAGACTCGCGCGAGCGGCTCACACCCGCCCCTTCCGCGAAGTTGAACACCAGATCGGGCGGGTTCTTGAGAACGGCTTCGAGAAAGGGGCGCCCGTCGCCGAGTTCCACAACCGTGTGACCGAGCGCACGGAACACGTCACCAATGGCCTTCACGGTAACGGGAGAATCGAACTCTTCATGGAGATCGTCCGGTGCCCCGGTCGGGAGCGGGCCGTCCGGTTTCAGGGTGCACGCGATTCCGATTCGCATGACAAGCACTCCGCATCAGTGTGGCCCGCTCGCTCGCGGAGCGACGGAGCGCAATGTGTGACAATCGATCAAGTAGCCCGACGTGTCTGGACTTCGTCTACTTGGATCGTGCCTTCAATTTGTTGTACGTGGTCCAGGCGCAAGATCCGTTCGCCGTGACCAAGATTGCCCGATTTCACGGACTCGTGAAGAGGAGCGTGTGAAACGAACAACCCCGGGCTACAGCCCGGGGTCGGATCAAAGAGGGTCGTGTGATTTACCCGTTCGATGCGGCGCTGCCGTTACCGTTGTTGTTCAACATCGGGAGCGGGATGATGGGCCGCAGGGCACCGCCATCAGTGTTGGTTTCGCCCTCGCCGTCCCCCTCTCCCTCGCCGCCACAGCCGTTACGAACGACACGCGGCTTCCGCCGGGCCATTCGCTCGTTGTCCTGCGGAATCAGCGCGGACTTGTCGCCCTGAAGCAGCCCGCTCACCCCGCGGGTGTTTGTCGGCTGGCCGTTCACGGCGGGCTTGTCTTCCGCTTGGTAGCGGATCAGCAACCCTTCGTAGTTCCGCAGAACGACCGCGTCGTCGGACATCGAGACGAGGTAGTTCGGCATCATCGGGATCTTCCCGCCCCCGTGCGGGCTGTCGACCACGTAGGTCGGGATGCCGATACCGGACATGTGCCCGCGCAGCCCCTCCATGATTTCCAGCCCCTTCCACACACTGGTGCGGAAGTGACCGGCCCCGGTTACGGGGTCGCAGTGGAAGAGGTAGTACGGACGAACTTTGGCTTTCAGCAGGTTCCGCAGGAGCGACCGCATGGTGCCGAGGTCGTCGTTCACGCCCTTCAAGAGCACCGAGTGGTTGTTGATCGGCATCCCGGCACGCAGCAACGACCGGCACACGCGCACCGCTTCCGGGGTGACCTCGCGCGGGTGGTTGAAGTGCGTCTGAATGTAGACCTTTTCCGCCGAACCGAGCAGGTCGATCAGCTCCGGATCGTACAACCGCTGCGGGAGCGTGACGGGCACCCGGGTGCCGATGCGGATCACATCGACGTGGTTGATAGCCTTCAGATTTTCCAGGTAGAACCGGAGCTTGCCGATGGGCAACGTGAGCGGGTCACCGCCGGACACGATCACGTCGCGGATCTCGCGGTGCTCGCGAACGTACTGGATCATCCGCTCGTCGTCGGCACTCACGCCCTCCCAGCCGCCGCGTGTGAGCGTGGCGCGCTTGCGCGTGCAGTACCGGCAGTACATGGTGCAGTTGGGCGTGGTGATCAGAAGCGCGCGGTCCGGGTAGCGGTGCGTGAGACCGGGGACCGGGGAGTCCTTGTCTTCTTCGAGCGGGTCGTCGAGTTCGTACCCGGACGGGTTCTCGGCTTCGAGCGGCGATGGTACCGACTGGAGCCGGATGGGGTCGTTCGGGTCTTCCGGGTCGATGAGCGAGAAGTAGTACGGTGGGATGGCGAGCTTGTACTCGCCCTCCAAGCGCCCGAGCACTTCGAGTTCGGCAGGTGAAAACGGGAGCAGGTTCCGCAACTGGCGCACCGAGCGGATCGCGTTGTGAGTCTGCCAGCGCCAGTCGTCCCACTGGTCGGCACTCACGTCCTTCCACAGCGGGTGGCGCCGCGGGAGACTCGGAGGCTCTTCGTCCTCGAACCCGCTCACGGTCGGGATGACCGCGTGCTCGACGAGCGGGTGTCGGGCGTCGGACTCGAACATACGCCGATTAACCTCCACGGGTCCGCGAGTCCCGGGCCGGCGCCACGCGGCGACCGGCTCGACGGGTGCGGTCCGACCGGCGGTGTGCGCCGGAGCGAGAACGCTTTAAGAACGAATCGTAACGCGAGGTCTGTGAAAAACAAGTTGCACGCCCGCCGATACTGCCCGGTTTCCGCGCTTTTTTCGCGCCACCATCATTACACCCCGGACGGTTCCGCGCGCCACGGTCGGTACCCGACCTTACATTTTCGACGCGCCCGGCGACCGAATACGATTGACGCTGCGAAATAGCACGCCTGTGAAATGCGGTCAAGAGAAAGCGCGCGACGGTTCGGAACGAGAGTCTTCACCTTGCTGCAACAAGTCGGCAGTAGGGACGGGCACCGCGAGAATAAGGACGTGAGCATTGGGGCACGGTCAACGTGTGCCCCGCAACCGCAGTTTTACTGAAGGCGACAGGCACGCTCGTGTCATGGGTGATTGTCGAGTGGATAATCAGCACGGTCATGTCGGCCACACAGAGCCCGGTGCGCCGAACCGCGTGTCCGCCGGGAAGACCAGTCCGAATCGTTCGGCGAGCACACTCAGTAGTTGGTCGGGGTCGGTGATCTCGAATCGCTCGATCACCTCGGCACCACAACGGCGCGTGAACTCGCGGTTCAGGATCGAGACCCGTGTCCCGTCCGGTCGTGCGCGAGCGATAAGCAAGTTCTGGCGGAACTTCGAGTTCTTGTGACGACTCGTCCACCAGTTGCCGACCTCGCGGTCGATATCGGGCATCTCGTCGAGCGTGAATTCGTACACGTCCGCCCACGTGTCGCCGAGTTTCGCCTGGTGGAAGTACCGCGGTGCAGGGTTACGCTCCTCACTGATAATGCGCCGCGTTTCGTGCGGGGTTGGTTGCTCGCTGTCGATTTGGTCGATCCGTAGTGGTGTTGTCGGCGTCAGCCCACCCAACCCCACGTCGACCAACCACGAATCGCCGTCCACCTCGACACGCAGGAACAAGTGTGTTCGCGGCGGCGTGTATTCACGCGGCATCTGGATTCGCACCCGCGCGGCCAACGGCTGCGCACTGAACCCGATGGCGCTCAGCGCCCCGAGTAACAGCGAGTTCTGCTCGAAGCAGTAACCGCCGCGGCGATCCCCCACGAGCTTCCGCTCGACCGCGGGCAGCTCCAACTGGATCTCGCGCCCCAAGAGAACATCGAGGTTCTCGAACGGGATCGTGCAGGTGTGTGCGAGGATGATGTCCCGCAATACGGGGAGCGTCGGGGTGCGCGGGCCGACGTAACCGATGCGGGAGAGGTAAGCATCGAGGTTCATTTGGAGTGGTACTTGTAGTGGTTCGGAAATCCACGAAACTGCCTTGGGAGTTCTGCGGCGACGATACGAAGTTTCAAGGCGGTCTCGGTCCCAGATGTCTACCTGCAACTTTCTGTTTTCTGTCGCCCTTTTGTAGCTCCGTATCCCTTTTGAGATTATCGGCTTCTCCTATGACTGATCCGCGCGTTCCGCGTTCATCAGTGGCGGATTGATTGCGCTCGTCGAATCTGCCGCTGCAATCTGGTATGATCGGCGAGACGCACCTCAACAGCATCGATCCGAAGACCGGGCACAGGTTCTTGTCGATGAAACTGGTCTACACTCGCCATTACAACATCGGGTTCCTCGGGCTGGAGCGCATGCACCCGTTCGATTCGCGGAAGTACGGGCGCGCGTGGAAGGCCATCGGGCGCGCGGTTCGGCGCTTGCGGAACCGCGCGTGGGTGGGAGTTCCGCGCCCAGTGTCCGTCGCCGATCTCATGGCCGTTCACGATCCGACTTATTTGAAGCGCCTGAACGACCCGCTCGAACTGTCGTGGGCGCTGGAATTGCCCTTTCTCCGGAAGTTGCCCGCGTGGGCGGTGTGGCGAGTGATTCTGCGACCCATGCGGTGGGCCGTGGCGGGTTCGCTCGTTGCTGCGCGTGAGGCGCTCGTTTCCGGCGTCGCAGTTAATCTCTCTGGTGGTTATCATCACGCCAAACCGGACCGCGGCGAAGGGTTCTGCGTGTTCAACGACGTCGCATATCTGGTCAACAGACTGCGAGCCGAGGGGCGCCTGACCGCAACTGATCGCGTCGCGTATGTGGACCTCGACGCCCATCAGGGTAACGGCGTCAGCCACCACTTCCGTGCCGACCGCCAACTGTTCATGTTCGATGCGTACAACCCCAACATTTATCCCGCCCACGACCGAGAAGCCCGCGCTCGGATCGATTGCCCGGTCCCCCTCCCCACTCGGTGTGCGGGGACAGAATACCTGCAAATCCTGGAACGCACGCTTCCCGGGTTCCTCGACTCGATCGGGCGCAGCGAGCGCGTCGGGCTGGCGGTCTACAACGCAGGTACCGATGTGTTCACGCACGACTCCCTCGGCGGGTTGCACCTGTCCGCCGAGGACGTGCTCGCGCGCGACCTGTTCGTGGTCGAACAGCTCCGGGCACGCGGCATCCCGGTCGTCATGCTGTTGAGTGGCGGGTACAGCCGCGACAGCTACCAGCTCGTGGCGAATACGGTGATTGAATTACTCCGCCGCTACAGCAAGTAGAAGCCACGGTGTGATTCGTGACTCCGCGTGCCGTGTCGCACGAATTAGGGTTTCGCGCTCGGAACAACGGGCTGCGTCCAGGCGACTTCGACATCGCCCTTCGCGTAGGGGTTCGGGTGCGGCTTGCTGCTCGTCACCTTCGCGCGGACGTACAGTTCCTTACCCGTCAGCGTGTACGTGGGGTTCGGATCGGTCGATTGCGCCACCACCTTGCCAATGTCGGGTGAGTAGTCCCCCGTCACCGGAGTTTCTTTGCCCTCTTTGTCCGTGAACACCTTCGGCGAACCGGTCAGATCGGTTCCTTTCATCGTGGCGACGAACTCCGTCTTGTATGTCACCCCGGGTTCGGTCCGGATCGCTAGCTTCAGAACACCGCCCTCATGGGTGATCTCGTTCAGTACGACACCAGTGCTCGCGTAGAAATCGCCCGCTTCCAACCCCTTCACGACGGTTTCCGCGGTGAGGAACGGGGCCTTCACCATCACCCACCCGCGCCCCGGGTTCACTTTACCCACGCCGTACTCGTGGTACCCGTGCGAGTCGTCGGTCGCGAGCCCGTACACGACCGACAGGTTGTGTTTGCCCAGGCGCAGCGCGAGCGTGATGTCCCACACGCGCTCGCAACTCGCGTGCGCGCCGTCCCCGTAGTTCCGCACGCCCGGGTGCCCATTAAACACCTCGAAGTAGCGCAACTCGTCGGCGAGTAGCATCTCCTCCGCGCGCACGCCCCACCCGAAGTTCGGGTGGTTCAGGAACGCGATCATCGCGCGGCTGGTCTTCGTGCGCTGCTCGTTCACCTGGCGCAGGTTCACGCGAACCGTTTCGACCGCGTCCGCACCGTCCAGGGGCTTGATCGGGTCGCGCAGGTTGATGCCGTTGATGTGGACCGGGCGCTTCGCGTAAGCGTGCGTGATCTCCTCCGCGGGCACGAGCAGGAACTTGCCCGGCTCTTCAAAGAGCGAACGGAACTCGGCGAGGGGCTTCAACCGCACTTGTGCCTTGTCCTTCACGGTGCGCGTTTCGAGCCACCGATCCCCGAACCGCCGCGTGTACTTCGCCACGGCCGCCTTGCGGGTCGCGTTGGCGTCGGCGTCCACCCACTTCGCACCCTCCGCAATCACGTTGTGGTCCGTGAGCGCGAGGAAGTCGTAGCCGTGCTGTTTGTACCAATCGACGACCATTTCGGGGAAATCGTCGCCGTCGCTCCAGAGCGTGTGCGTGTGCAGGTTCCCGCGCCAGTACTTCGGCGGCGCTGTGGTGAGCGGGGACGGAACGGGCAGTGTGGGCGTCGTCGGCGCGACGTCCGTGTTCTGGAACGCGACAGCGACGGCGAACACAGAACCGGTGAGTACAACGGCCGCGAGCGGACGGGAGACGGGCATGAGGGTGGGCCTCTTGGCAGCGAGAGGAACAGTAGTGAAAGTATGCGTTTCGCGGGGGCAAAGGGAACATCTTCCCGTGCCCGTTCCGCAAATGTTCACACTTCGGGCGCAGGATTGGGTAACTTGGTGGGCCACCCAACTCCATCGGACCCGCAACCATGCCGACATCACCCGGACTGTCCCGCAAGTACCCACACCACTACCTCGCGCCGCGCAAGTACGCGCTCGTCATCAGTTGCGTCGATTGCAGATTGCTCGACGACCTCGTGCGGTTCCTGGACCACGACAACCTGACGAACCGGTACTATCACCTCACGTTCGCGGGGTGCGCCATCGGGCTGAACAAGAAGGCGCCGGTCTACCACCCGACGTGTACCCAGCGCAGCGCGCACACCTGCGTCCCGTTCGACTTCTCGACCTGGAAGCAAGCCCTCTACGACCACCTGAAACTGGTGCTGACGCTCACCAAGGGCGAGGTGACGGACGTGTACGTGATCGAGCACGCGGATTGCGGCGCGTACAAGGCGTTCCTGAACGTGGACTACTACGCGGACACCGCGAACCCCGACACGGACGCCGAGCACAACGACCACCACGCGCACGCCCTGGAACTGGCAAAAGAACTGATCGAGTGGTACGACACACCGGCCGCCAAAGCACTGGCGGCGGACCTCAAGAAGCAATTCGGGCTAGAAGAGCTGCGCCCGCCCCTGGTCCGTGGGTTCCTGATGGACCTGCGAGGCGGGGTCGAGCGGCTGTTCGACTCACCGACTCCCGGCAAGCGCGCGAAAAAGGCACGCACACCGGCCGCGAGCGCCGACGACGAGTGCTACATGTGAACGCCCCCCGGCTTGCGACGTTTTCGCGCGCCGGGAACTCTTCCGCCCGACTACGGCTTTACGGTTCGAGCGAATCGTCTGCGTTTGTTTTCGGAGGTGGGAGAATCTGCTGAAGCTTCCAACCCTTGATGTTGACGAACTGGAAGTGCTTCGCCTCTACACCCGGGAGATCGATTTGCGGGTTCGTGAATTTCCACACTTCCGTGTCGCCGTTCGGCTTGAGCACATACGCCTGGGCCGGCAAGTATGAGATCTTCGCCGTGTTCGGTCCCGGACCGTAAAGGGCCAATCGCATGTGCGCGAACGCGCGCGTGCCTTCGTCCGAGCGCGGCTTCAGATCCAGATAAAGATAGTTCTCATCGCTCTTGAGGAGTTTGATGTCGAACCGCTCTTTCATCTCCTTCGCCTTCACGCCGGAAAGGAGTTCGAGTGCCGGGTTCGGGGCCAGCAGCCGGTTCCACGGCCAGTTCGCTTCTGCATTCAGTGGCAACTTGATTGCGGTGATGGTCTTGGCGAGGCCGCTGTACAAGTACAGGAATTTGCTATCGCAAATAAACGCCTCATAGTCGGTCTTCGCCGGGTCACCGATGTTATTGATCCGAAAGACTACGTAGTTCGGTTTCATCCATAGCACCACCGATTCCGGCCCGCCGAAAGAGGTCGTTTTCATGAATACCGCGTCGGTGCGGGTCAGAGCCACTTCCGCGCGCAAGTTTGTGAGCCCCGCGACCTTCTCCTCCCACGCCCGCAGGTGGGGATCGAGAACGGGGTCTACGGCTACCGGAGGTGGAGCCTGGGGAACGAGATCGGCAACAGGCGCTGCCACAATCGGAGTAACTGGGACCGATTGGACGTACACGACGCGGGACCGGCGCGGTGGACACGCCGCGATCAGCAGAACGGCCAGAACGATACCCACCGGGCGCATGCGGACCTCCTTCGACCAAGTATGGGGTCGCGGTCCTATAACCCGCCCAGCGCGCGAACAAAAGTCCAACCACCGACTGTCCGGACAATCACTCCGAGTCGATTTATTTTGAGTCAAATATTTCCTGATAGGCGAAGGGGTGGGATTGGTAGAAGAAGTGAAGTGCAGAAGAGGGGGCGGTTCACTCTCCCCGCCGAGAGCGGCGGCGGGGACTTGAGTCCTTCTTTTCAATTGTGTTGGGAAGTTTTACTCGGCCCTTCGGTCGTCTTTACCGAGCGCGATCCATAACGCACTGAGGTCGTGGGCACTGGTGTCGCTGGTCGGGCTGTGGGGGCAGCCGTCGTCCGCCAAACGGTACAGATCGTTGCGGTCAATGCTGTCGGCTTGCATCACTCGGCCCTCGATGTGAGAAGGTTAGATGCCCGGGCAGCGTGTCCCTGCGTCCCCGGCACCCATGACTTTGCAACCGCCGTGCCGTCGTGCCGTGCCGCGCCGAGTGAATTGCTTTCACACGCGAACAACCGTCGGTTAATTTTTCCCAAACCGCCGGGTTCGCGTCATCGCCCTCATTTTCCACTCACGCGCAAGTTCTATACGATTGCCATATCCGACACCTTTGCGACTCGCGTTATTCAAGCGATCTTTCGGGAACACTTACCCCAGGTGACGTGTTTGCGGTAGTTTGGGGACTTATTTGAGAGCAATGCGCGACCGGTGCGATGCTCGCGAAGCGGTCCGCGAGTAAATTAGCCTCGTTCCGCGCATAAACACGAGTGCGCTCGTGCTTCGGGTGTAAGTCCGCACGGGCGGGTATTCAGTTAGGCCCGGCGCCGGGCGTGGTGGTACTGGGACCGATGATTCCGTTCCGAGGGGATCGTTGATGAACCGAACACCCGAAGCCCCCCAATCCGCGCCGCGCGCGTGCCCCACCCCGGCCGAACTCGCCGCGTTCCTTTCGGACGAGTTGCCCGCGCCCACAATGGACGAGATCGGGGCACACGTATCGAGTTGCAAATCCTGCGACGCCGCGGTGCGCCGAATGGACGAGGTGACCCACTCGAAGTTCCGAAAGCCGGCGAGATCGTCTCAGAACAATGTCGGCCCGAGCGACCCTACACTGCCCGATTACCCTTACGTGCTCGCGTCGAGCCGCTCGCTCCCGCCCACACAGGTCCACTACGTCGTCCCCAAGCCCCCGGAGCGCCTGGGACAGTACCGGATCATGGAGCGCCTCGGCCAGGGTGGGATGGGTACCGTGTACCGGGCCGAGCACGCGCGCCTCAAGAAATTCTTCGCCGTCAAGATCCTGTCCGCGAGCCAAATGTGGGACCATCGCGCGGTGGCCCGGTTCCAGTTGGAAATGGAAGTAGTTGGGCGCCTGGACCACCCGAACATCGTCCGGGCCACCGACGCGGGCGACGTGGACGGGTTGCACTTCCTCGTAATGGAACTGATCGAGGGCTCGAACCTCGCCAAACTCATTAACCGGTGCGGACCGCTCCCGGTTCCCGTCGCGTGCGAACTCGTGCGCCAGGCCGCGCTCGGGCTGCAACATGCGCACGAGAACGGCCTGGTTCACCGGGACATCAAGCCGTCCAACCTGATGCTGTCCACGAGCGGGCAGGTCAAAGTGCTGGACCTCGGGTTGGCCCTGCTCCGGTCGAACGACCCGAACCCGAACGACGACGAGTTGACCGGGGCCGGCGAAGTGATGGGAACGGCCGAGTACATGGCCCCGGAACAGTGGGCGAACACGCACGCGGTGGACGTCCGCGCCGACATCTACAGTCTCGGCTGCACCCTGTACGCCCTGCTCGCGGGCGACCCGCCGTTCTCCGGGACCGAGCGCAAGACCTTCATGCGCCTGATGACCGCGCACCAGACAGAGGCCGCGCCGCCGATCACGACCCGCCGGCCCGAACTCCCCGCGCCACTGGTCGCGCTCCTCGACCGGATGCTGGCGAAGAACCCGGACGACCGGCCGGCGACCCCGGGAAAGGTCGCCGACGCGCTCAAGAGCCTGTCGGACGAACGCGGGCTGTCCAAGTTGTCCGGCCTGTCTGTGTCCGGTGCCGAGTCGAACGACCTCTCGGCTTCCGAGACGCCGACGTCGTTCTTCCCCGCGACGGTGAAGATCCAACCGCGCCCGAGGCGCCGCCGGTGGCGCGGGGTCGCGGCACTGGTACTGGTGCTCGGTGGGGCCGGGATCGGTGGGTACACCGCGTTCGCGCCCGCGCCGGTACCAAACCAAGCGAAACAGCCGCTACCCCCGGAAGAGCCACCGCACGATCCCAAAAAATGGCGAAACCTCCTGACCGCTCAGCCCACGGAACGCCTGTGGCGCGCCAGTCAAATCGCGTTCTTCGACTTCAACCCCAAGAAGGAACTCCTTTCGGTACGGTCACCGAGTAAATCGCTGCTCCGACTCGGGGAAACACAAGCGAAAGGGTACAAGCTCCAGGTCGGGCTCCGACAGGTAACCTGGGAAGGTGGCGTTGGTATTTACTTTGGCGGCGGTAGCCCGTCCCAGGAACCGAACGAGTTCCGGTGCCAGCTCATCCACCTCGTACACGTTGGGCTCCCCGGAAACGCGGCCAAATACTCGCTGTCGCGCTCGCGCGGCAATCTCGTCCGACTCACCGATCAAAGACCGGATCTACAAGTGTGGGGATTTTCCGGAACGCCCGTCGCGTCTCCCGGACCCAAGGAGCACCTCCTGGAACTCGAAGTGCGTCCGGAGTGTGTCTGGAGCATCCGGTGGGACGGGGCCGAGTGCTCAGAGCTGACCAACGAATTCGCACTTAGTCAACAACGACGGATGCTGCCCGACCCGCACCTCATAGGGGAATACGGGATCTACTGCAACGGGGCTGATGTGTCGGTTTTAACTGCCCGGTACATAGAAACGGAATGACCGGCTTCGGCCCGGGTCGAACCACAACCAACGGACCTAAAGGCGACTTTGCATCTGTTTCACTTGAAATTCGGAGCAACCGTGCAGATCCAGTGCCCAACGATTAACATGAACGTCCTGGTTAGCGGGACCGGTTCAGGCTCCGGCTCGTTTCCGGGTGGGACGATCTGCGTGCGCGGATCTACGGGCGACGGTGATACCGCGGGATCGTTACCGCTGACTGTGCGAGTGCGCGTGGTCGCGGGACACGTTCCACCGGTAGGATCAGCGGAGCCGAAGCAGACCTACGACGTAGACGTTACCCCCGTCGGGGGACAGTGGTGCGCGACCGGCGTACCCGTTTCCGGGTCCACCCCCGCGGGGGTGCCGCTCACGGCACTCGCTTGGCTCCGCACGGGACCGTCCTGGAGTGGGCCGGACGGCGTCTGGTTCTACGGCGGCGGCCCCAACCCGACGGGTTGCTGCCCAACGTCCCCTCTCGAACAATCCGCGCCCGTCGCCGGAGCTTTCCAGGGGTGGCCCCCCCCTCCCCCTCCGCTCCCTTCCGACATCACAGGATAATCGGCGCGTTCATCGCGGCCTCGTACCGCGCCGAACTCCCCTCCACTGCGGCACATGGTGCCGCAGGTTCGTTTTTTCTTTGCTCAAACAATGCCAACGCTACCGTATTTCGGTTTGTACGTCGTCACATGCCCGGGGCGCGAGGCCGTATTGGAACGGACCCTCGCCTCGGTCCGCGCGAGCGACTGGCCTGGCGCGCCCGTCGTACTGCGCCAGCCCGCGGACTGGCCGGTCGGGTGGCAGAGCACGTCCCGAATGTACCGAACGGTTCTCCAGCGCGCGTGGGGGGACGGGTGCTGGTGGGCCGTGGTTCTCGAAGACGACGTACAGGTGAACCGCCACCTGTGGGCGAACCTCACGCGCTGGCACCCGATCACAACGGGACAGCTCCACTGGGGCAGTCTGTTCGTCCCCGACACGATCCACGACCCGTGGGCGCGCACGTGCCCGGAACTCGGCTACCGGCTCGCGCGCCCGGCGCTAACGACCGGCCCGAACGCGCAGTGGCAGAAGGCCCGTTTGTGGGGCTCACAGGCTTACGTGTTTAGCCGCGGTGGGCTGGGCGCCATGCTCGACCAATGGGACCGGCACGGGGGCGGACAGGACGCCCGCGCAGTCACGATCGCGGGAGGCGCGGGCTGGCCGCTCTGGTACACGAGCCCGTGCCTCGTGGAGCACGTCCCCGTTATCAGTGCGTTCGGTACTCCGCCGGCCTACGCCCCGGATTTCGTTCCCGGCTTCCGGTTCGTTCCCGAACCGGCTGACACATACCGGCACCCCGAGGGTGTACCCGGGTGGTTGAGTTTCGCCGAGGGGCGAGCGCTCTGGGAACTCGCGCGCGATAAACGGGTGCTCGAATTCGGCCGGTTCCGCGGGCGCAGTACGGTCGCGCTGGCGCAATCGGCGCGCGAAATCGTTTCCGTCGACGTTCTCGATTCCGCGCCTGCGGCAGGCTGGCTTGAACGGTTCGGTTGCCCACCAAACGTTACGTTCTTCCAGTGCCACTTTGCCGAACTTGATCCGCACCTCGGTCCCTTCGATCTCGTTTTTGTGGACGGGGAGCACGACGCGGCGCACGTCCGCGCGGACATGGAACTCGCGCTCACGCGGCTCGCGCCGGACGGATATCTCGCGTGCCACGGTTACCCGGACCCCGACTGGCCCGACGTGCGCCGAGTTGTGGACGAGATCGCCGCGGCGCGCGGATTGGTGCGAGTGTGCCAAGCGGATTACCTCGCGGTTTTTCAGGTCTCCGACCCCGCGCGCACACAAGAGGTACCCGAACCGGCGCCTCTGATCGCGACATCATCGATCGATTCACTTCCGATGGAGACGGTCCGCACTCCCCGCACCGTGTGGGTGTACTGGGAAGGGCCGATGCCGGGGTACATCGAGCTGTGTTGCGAAACGATCCGCGCGCACAATCGACACGTTCGCGTTGAAGTGCTCGACCGGGGCGGATTCGATGCCTTGTTCCTCCACGACCGTGACCTCCCGATCGACGCGCTCATCCTTCCTCACAAGGCCGACTTTATTCGCGCGTACCTGCTCGCCCACTACGGCGGGCTGTACCTTGATGCCGACTGCATCGTGCTGACCAGCTTGGATTTCGTGTTCGATCTGGCCGACGCCAACGGGTTCGTCGGGTACCGTGACCCGCTTGGGTACATGAGTGCCAGTTTCATGACCTCGGCTCCCGGTGGGGCCGTGATCCGGGATCACTACGAGCGCGTGTGCGCGGTTCTCCGGTCCCGGCGCGAACGGGGCTGGCTCGACCTCTCGTCGGTGCCGCTAGACCAAGCCGTCGCCGCGCACCCGAAGTGGGCACATATCCTGCCCACAGAGCGCGTCATGCCCATCTCGTGGCAGGCGAGCGAGCGCCTGAGCGAGCGCCATTCGGACGCCGTTCACGAACTTTCGTTCCGCTCCGATGCGGCGATGTACATGCTGTCGAACAACACGATCAAGAGCCGGCGCGCGACCCGTGTGCTCGCGCACATGCCCCCGCCGACCTGCTGGTGGACAGTTACTTCCTCTCGTTCCTGTTTCGCCGCGCGCTGGGGCGCCCGCAACTGGTGCCAGAAATCAAGTACACACACGACACCGACCTCGGAGCCGAAGAGTTCGATGAAGGCGTGCTCGACTTCCTGGCGTCCCGGTTCGGGGTGCGGACGCTGATCGACGTCGGGTGCAATTCGCCCGAAACGGTCTACCGCGCCAGACGCAAAAGCATCCGGGCCGTCGGCGTGTCTGGCGACCCGCAAGTCGCACGCGACTGTCAAGTCATCATCGAACACGATTACTGCCGTAAACCACTGTTCGCGGGCGAATTCGATCTGGGTTGGTCGGTGGGTTTCCTCGAACACATTGAGGACCAGTTCGCCCCGAACATTCTGGCAACGTTTCAGGGCTGTCGCGTCGTCTTTGTGGCCGGAACTGACTCTGCGGTGGAGCGTTGGGCTGAGCTGCTCCAGCAAGCAGGCTTCACCTTCGACCCAGATGCTACGGAAGGCGCGCGCCGGCGCTCGACGATGGAAGGTGGGACCACGCGAACAACGGGCCTCGTCTTCCGGCGCGGCGAGAGCTTGGGGTGAGGGTGTCCTATCGGAGCGAAGTCACATCGCATCCGGAGGTGCCCCGTGCAAATCACGAACAGCGAGGGCTACAGCTACGAACCGGTCCGCGTCGTCGGTCACGTACCGCCGTACCCAGCGGACCTGGTCGCCAAGTCGAAGGATCTGCTCACCGCCACGTGCGGTCTCTTCAAAAAACTGGGGCCGGTCGCACACGTCGCCCCGCACGTGTTCGCGAAGTACAAGGTCCACGCGGATCGCGCCCGAACCAGTGCCGCAGTGATCGGGGTGGAACCGGTCGACCTTCTGGCCGCGAACCTGTGTTACGACCTGCTCATGGGCGCGAGCGCAATGGGGTGTTCGACCCTCGCGCTCGCGGGACCGGACGGACCGGTGCTCGCGCGGAACATGGACTGGTTCCCGGCCGAGAAGGTCGCGAAGGCGAGTTGCTTGGTGACCGAAGAGTACGGCGTGAACGCCGGCTTCCTCGGCATGTTGGGTGCGGTTACGGGTCTGTCGAGCCACGGGTTCTGCGTGTGCCTGAACGCGGCGTTCGGCGGCTCGGACCCGGACGGTTACCCGATGCTACTGTTCCTCCGGCACGTCCTCGATACCGCAACGAACTACCGCGCGGCCCTCGAAATGATCACCACCGAGCGGCTCATGTCCGGTGGCATCATTACCGTGGTGGGTACGCGAAACGAGGAACGTGCGATTGTTGAGCGCGCCCCGCGGCGCGCGACCGTGCGTGAAGCCCGGGGATCGGAGCCGTTGCTGGCGACCAATCACTTTCGTGATCTGAGCACACCGGAAGAGTGTCCGCGTTACGCACACATGGCCGCGTTCGTGGGTCAGGTCCGCCCGCTGAACCTCCTGACGAGCAAGCACGTTCTCCAGGAGATCACCGCGCAGCACGTCGTGATGTGCCCGGCCACGCAGACCGCCGAAATGTTCGTCCCCAGTCACTTGCTCCCCGAAAGCGTGTGCGAAGAAATGACACTCGCCGACCTGTACCGTTACTTCCTGAACTGAACGACCGCGATCAGTCTTGAGAAGCAATCATTCCCCGCGCGACAGCACATGCGCAGCGTGAACCCAGAACACCAAACCCGCAACACCGCACACGCACGCGGCGCTCACCAGCCCCCAAAACAGGATTTGCGGCGGGACCGGCGCCTCCCCGCGCAGCAGGTTCCACACGAACACCGGCCAGCCCACCACGAGCATCGTGACCGGGAGCAGGAGCCGGAACGCGCGCGCGTCGCTGGCGCAGCGGACCGTGAACCACGCACCCACGGCGACTACCAGTGCCATCGCGATCGCGGTCAGCCCCGCCGCAGCCAGTCCCACACGAATCCCCGCGTCCGCGATGAACGCCGTCCCTACCGCGGCCACGGCGACCGCGCCGAACACAGTTCCTCGTTCCACTTGCGCTTGAATCTTCGCGCGCAACACCGCGTGCCGGTCGAGTGTGGTGGTGAGGAGTACGTCGAGCGTTCCGCGGAACCGCTCGCCCGCGATCGCCCCACTTAGCCCTACCGCGAGCGGCAATAAGTACCGACCTCCTGCGAACACGCCGGCCCCCACCAGGAGCCAACTGCCAGTTTCCAACCCACCCGATTGCCCCGAATAGCGCTCGATCTCAGACGGATCAAAGCCCTTCGCCACGCGGGCGAGGAATATCCACATGCCACACGCGAACAACCCGATGGCGACCGTGCCCGCGACGAACCCCATGAACTTCGAGAGCGCCAGTGGTGCCCACTTCGGGCGCCAGCCCACGCACCGCTCCTTCCATAACACGGGATCGCCCGCATCGATCGGGGGCAGGTCGGGCGGAACTTCATCTTCCGGTTGGAGCAGTGGCGGCTCGGCGGGTTTAGGTGGTTCGGGATACGCGGTCGCCGGCGGTGGCCCCGCGGTGGCATCGCGCAACCGCAACGCACGCACCGCGTTGATGAGGAACAGGCTCCCAACGAGCACCTGAATCAGTGGGTACCCGAACGCCAGCCCGACGAACTGTTCGTTTATCGGCTCGCTCGCGAGCACCACGAGCACACCAAAGGGGCTGGCGAATACGAACGGCGGAACGAACGCGCCACACACGAAAATCGCGATGCGCGTGTAGGCCCGAAGCACCGCCGATCGGAGATCGGGCGCGTAACACGCAGCGCTAACACCAATCGCAGCACACAGCACAACGGTACCGGCGGTAACCGAGTAAGCCGCTGCGAGAAAGGCCGTGCTCACGCCCCCGAAAAGCTGTGTAATCATGAGCACCGGCAGACCCGCGAATAGGGCCGCGAGCACGAACGCGATCCGCCCCGCGGCCTTGCCGAACACGATCTCGCGGTCCGTCAGGAGCGTGATGAGTAGCAACGGGAGCGTCTGCTGATACTTCTCTTCCGACACGGCGGACGCGGCGAGCGCGGGCGCGAGCGCAACGACGGCCACGAGTTGCACTTCGAGCAGCGTCAGCGCGAAGGCATTGGCGAACCGGGCCAGTTCCGCCGGCGCCAGCACACCCGGGCGTCCGAAGAACACGTCGCGCGCGGGAACCTGTGGTTGGAACCAGAGTGTCGCGAACGCGATGAACGCAAGAAAGAGTGTGTAAAGCAAGATGAGGCGCACGCGCGTGGCGAGGCCGCGCCGGGCGATCCGGCGCAGCTCCCAGGCCGCGAGTGAGCCGAACAGTCCGAACGGCCACACGCTAATTATCCTGCAACCCGAGCGCGATACCGGCCTTACCGAACGGAATCCCGACCGTCGGCCACGTGTTCACGATCTTGAGTTCGGCCGAGTGGTCCCCGGACAGCCGCGTGTTCTGTCGGGCCACCCACAGTAGCCCCCACGCATGCCCGGCACGAACCTCCTTCGGTTTGTCGGCCGGGGGGAGTTCGACCCAACTTTCGTCGGCCTTGTCCTTCGATCCGGCCCCGGAGCGGGCCTGAACGATCGCCCCTCGCGCCCACGCTTTCATCCCATCGTCCGCGATGAGATTGGCCAACTCCTTCGCCAGATCGGGCTTGTTCTTCTCGGCCGCGATCTGCGCAAGCCGGAGCACGGAGAACGCCGAAATCTCCTTGCGCCCCTTGTTCGCGGACAAAATCGCTTGAGCCGCGTCGAGCGCCGGCCCCGGGTCAGCGGACCAGTCCGCACACAACGCAAGCGCCCGAATCTGCCCCTCCGGAGGGCCGCGCCGCTGTGCCAACTGGACTGCAACGTCGGGTTGGTTTTCCACCAGCGCCTTACCCACATACGCGAAGCGGCTGGATTCCAGCATCGATTCACCTGCGGGTGGCGCGATGATTCGCGGCGCCTTCTCGGGATCAACTGCGAAAAAGAGCGTTTGGGCCGAAGCCGGGGTCGGGACGCTCTTCATCAGTTCCGGCCCGCGCCCCTTCAGATCGCCCATCACCCGGCGCGGCAAATCGCTCCCCTTATCGGTACGCAAGACCTCCAGCGCGATGGATGCCTTCGCCTCGTCTTGTTCTTTCTCGTTGAAGAGCGCGAGCGGGATCATTTCGACCGCGAGAAGCCCCTGCCCCTGCTTGGTGAGTTCGCGCGAGAGTCGGCGGGCGAGGTGGTTCTTGAACTCGAACTCGGCCGCCCGCAGTAGTTCGAGCGACTGGCGCAGTTCGTCGAGTACCGTGTAGAGGCGCTCGTTGGGGCGGGTCTTCAGGTCGGTACCCGGCGTCCAGCGAATGCGGACCTGGTCGCGGGCTTGTTGTTCGCTGCCGCCCAGAATGAGGATCGCAACCGCCAGCTCACCGCCCACAGCGTTACGCGACAGGCTCGGTGGCGCCTTGCGGATCGCGTCGCGTGCCTTCGCGAATTGCTCCAGTGCCTCCTTGATTTTCGGCTCCTTGTGCCGCGCCGCGTGCTCGCCGCCGGCGATGTACAGGAGCGCGGAACACAACTGAGCTTCGGGCGGTGCATCGTTCGCCGGTAGAGCGCCGGTAGACTTGGCGAACTCCTCCTGCGCTTCCACCATCAACCGGTCTTCGCCGCGCTCGACGCGCCCCACGTAGCACGAACGAATCCCGAGTGTCGTACCGAGCAGCGCTCCCACGATCACGAGGGCGAACGTCACCTTTTGCTTCAGCGGGCGCGGTTCGTACTCGATGCCGTCGGCCCCGGCTTGTGTCAGGGCCTTACCAGACACGAATTTGGCGTCGGCCGCATCCTGAACATTTGCGAGCTTCTCGAAGTTCTGTTTCGCCATGCTCGGGAGCTTGCTACGCTCCTGATTCCAGGGCACGGGGGCATCATTCTTCGGTTCGGGGATCTTGACCCGTTGGCGGCACTCTGGGCAGAGGGCGTTCTTACCGGCCTTTGCGAGCGGTTCGGTCCATTTGTGGTTACAGTGCTGACACTCGATGGGAATGAACTGCGCGGCCGCGTCTTTTTCGACCTGGGCTTGTTCGTCGGCCAGCGCCGCGAGCGCCTTGGCCTCGGCCTCGGCGATTTCCTCGGCCGTCAGGCGCGGCGCCCCGCCCGCGACAACAACCGGCTGCGGGATCGTGAGTTTGGCGCGACAGGTCTTGCAGGTCGCCGACTTGCCGGCGAACTCGTCCTTGAGCCGGTATGCGTGCTGACAGTGCGGGCAGTTGAACTCAATCGCCATGTTCGGTGGTCCCGCTGCGTGAATCAGAGAACGGGAGACTTGTAGACCCATTATCCGGTGAATCGGGAACAGAGGCAATCGCGCATTCGCGAAGTGGTTTGACTCGCGCCGCTATCACTTCTCGTTGCAACACCAGACGTTGCGACCGTCCCAAAGAACGGTTCTTCGCACGCTTCCGGCACCAAAGTCATCGCGAAGCACATAGAGAGACTACAACCGCGCTCAACGCAGCAGAGGCGGCACGCGGTTCGGCTTGTTCGTGTCTCGGTGCGTGGTATTAACGTCCGGCCCGATCGGGAGAAACGGAAATGACGTCGCGTATGTGGGTGGTTATTGCACTGATCGCACTGGTCCAGGCAACGGGGTGCTGCCAGCACTGCTGTTGCCTCAGCGATCGCGATTCCCGATCACCGACACGCGACACGTACCGCGACGACCGGCCGCCCCACGTGAGCGGCGCCGATACTCTGCCGCCCGCAAACTTGCCGACCAGCCCGGGCGCGGCCCCGTCATCGGGACCGCCGAAAGTCACGGGCGCTTACGGTGGGGTTGAGTAATTGCGCGAGCTAAATGGTCACGAACCGGGATTCGAGAAGGGCGGTCGACGGAGCGTGCCGTGTGAAGCCGGCGGACCAGCCGGTCGGCGGAAGATATTTGACCCGCTTCGGATCGTGGCGGGGACGACTTTCATCGGAGTATCTGCGTCGCCGAAATCAACGCGCAGGTTGAGCGACTTCAGAACCGCCGACATGAACTCGCAGCAATTCGGGAACCGTTCCTGTGGAACCGGAGCGAGTGCTTTCAGTAGCGGCGCGCGTTCCGGCTCCGTGACGCCACTCAGGTCCGCGAACGGGCGCAGCGAAGACCGCGAGGCATTTTTGACCGGTGGCGGGAACGGGAACCGCCCGCACCGGAGCGCGTAGTACGTAATGGCGAGGCTGTACTGGTCGGACCAGTCGGTAATGGACCCGAGGAACACTTCCGGGGCCGCGTACTCGCGCGTCCCCTGGCGCGAACAGGGCGTACTCGGACCGAACGTGGCGGTTGCGAGCCCGTGGTCGGTGAGCTTCGCGGTGTCCCCGAACAGCAGAATGTTGTTGGGCTTCACGTCGCCGTGCTGGAACCCGACCCGGCGCCCGTCGCGAACGTGCTGCCGGGCGTTCAGGAAGTCCAACGCTTCGGCCACTTGCCACAAGTAGAGGCACAGCGTGGCCGGTTCGAGTTCCTGCCCCAAGTCGTCGCGGTAGACCAGCATCAGGTCGAGGAGCGTCGCCTCGGCCAGTTCCATGTTAACGACGAGGTACCCGGGGACCGACCAGACGTCGTAAGTCTTGACGATATAGGGGTGTTCGAGGCTCTGGAACGATTGAATCGAGCGCAACTCGCGGGCCGTGGTGTTCGTGTTCGAGGTGGGCATGAACTTGAGTGCCACCGGCGGGCCGGAAGGCGCTTCCGCCTCCCACACCTCGGCGAACCCCCCGCGCCCGCGCACGCACCGCAGCCGGTACCCGGGAGAGGGTTCCGCACCGACGGCGAACGCGAACGCCCCAGGCGTGGTCGAACGAATGTTGGGAAGGGCCGACAACACCACATCCCCTTTGGGCGATATCACCCGCGGACAACTCGCTCGCGGCGCGATGAAGGTGCATGTATTTCAGCCGAACTGTAGCACACGAAGGCCGCATGAAGGCGCCGTAAACCGGTTTCGTTCCGGATAGGGCGAAATTATCCGTCCCGGGCGCCAACGCAGCATTATACGCCGGCGCTGACGGTACTGTAACTCCAACTGACCGGCTTACCATTTTGGTACGGCATGACGCCGTGGAATTGGGGGGCCGAACGATCGAACACGAGGGGTAAGAAGAACCGATCGCCGTCCCACAACGGAAGTGTCGAAACGCGATCGACCTCGACCCATTCGAGCGCCCCTTCCGCGTTCGCGCTAAGCGGCGCCCCGGAAAACTGTTCGATCCGAAAAATGAAACCGAACCAGTCCTCGCCGCGCTTCCCGAACCCGGGCCAAGAAATAGTGCCGGCGAGCTGCACGGCATCGCACTCGATGCCCGCTTCCTCGCGGATCTCGCGCTTCATCCCCGCAACCACGTCCTCGCCGGGTTCGAGTTTCCCGCCGAGGCCGTTGTATTTTCCAAGGTGTGCGTCATCTGGGCGCGCGTTCCGGTGGATCATGAGCACCCGCCGACCGTCCGGTGAGAAAACGTAACCGAGTGTCGCGAGGATGGGGGTATAGGGCATATGTTTTTGGCCGACGGTCGCGGCGGCCACGGCTGCGGCTTTCGCGTCGTCGCAAGGATGGGGGTATAGGGCATATGTTTTTGGCGAGCGACCGGTAAGCAGGTTGGTGACTCGGGCGAAAATCGCGTACTTGGGGTAGATCGGGGCGGGTGCCCGACTCACGGAATCAGTGCAGGCCAGGGTACCTCCACCGATCGGCTTACACCGGCTGGTCGCCCTCGCTGGGTTCCAACCCCGCGACCACGGCGCGAACCTGCTTCAAGTCTTCATCTGTCACTCCCTCACGACGCGGGTAGCGACGCTCGAGGGCATCGAGCAACGTTTCCCACATCTCCCGCGACGGATTCGTCACGGCCGCCCAGTTGGTTCGGCGCCGGAACCGGACCTTGAAGTGCCACTTACGGGCGAACTTTTCTGCCCGCACAAAGCGCTTCTCTCCGCTCTCCGGGTCCGCGTCGGTCCACTCGATTTCCATATTGGCGCCCGCAAAGACTTTGGGTGTACAATTCCAGGGTATCGGCTCGTGCCCCGAAGGGGGAAGCCGGTTCCAGTCCGCGGTAGCGGGGTTCGGGAAACATGCTGCTGTTCGAGGCTCACAAGCACGAAACGTCCGAGGTGGCTCATAAGGCCATCGTCTCGATCGCGTTCAGCCCGGACGGATCGACCATCGCCACGGGCGGGCGCGACGGTACGGTACTCGTGCGGGACGCGGACGGGAATGTCGCGTCGCTCCTCGAGCGCGGTCCCAAGGTGCTCCCGGTCTACTCAGTCGGGTTTCAGTCGAACGGAACCGCGTTGGTCATCGGTAGAGCCTTTGGGTGGATGATATACAAACAGGCCGGAGAGAAGTGGGGCGAGTTCACCTCCAAATCGTCCTCAGTCACGTCACTTGCGGTGCTCAGTGACCAACTCATCGCAATCGGTACGGGGGATCGCACTAAAGCCAGCGGTGGTTGGTTTGAGCTCTGGGACACCATCAAAGATCGCAAGGCCCCGCGGCCCTTCTCCGAGCCTAATGGGGTCCGCGTGATCGCCGCTAGCCCGAAGAACAAGCTCGTGGCCTGGGCGACAGGACACCGCAAAGTGCGCGTGTGGGACATTACGACACCAGCCCCAATCGACTTTCCCCAAGAACGCGACTGCCCCGCCATCGCCCTCAGTACCGACGGGTCCATGCTCGCCGCCGCCGGCGACTGGAACGCGAAAATCTACGACCTCAAAACGAAGCGCGAACGAGTCGTGTTAAAGGGCCATAAGGGACAGGTCTTGTCGGTCGCGTTCAGCCCGGACGGATCGACAGTCGTAACCGGGAGCTTCGATTCCACCGTTCGCTTGTGGGACACGGCCACGGGAAAAGAACGCGCTAACTACCAGTGGGACATCGGCGTGGTCCATTGTGTGACCTACGCTCCGGACGGCTTCCGACTGGCCGCGGGCGGTGATTCCGGGCGCGTTGTCGTGTGGGATACCGAGTAGCGAACCCGAATTTCGCGTCCGGTCGAGCATAATTCGGGATCTCTTATCGAATCGGGACTAAACCCGAAATCCGTGCCCGCTTGAGTGGCGTCGGCACCCACCAAGCCGTTTCGCTCCGTGCTGGCCCGCCACACCGGTCCAGGCGATCCGTCGCTGGTGAACGGCACAATCAAGCAGTGTCTGGATAAAGGACGTGGTCCAGAGTCATAAAGGCCGCGCCGCGTAATTTGCGCGGCGCGGGTGATGACTTGCATGCCCCGGATCGAAGGGCTCTTGGCAGCCCGAATTCACAGCGCTTGCACGAGAGCAACGAGTCTACTTCCCGGTCAGCGTCCCCATCGCTTCGCGTGCGAGTTGATCGCACTCACCTTTGAACTCAATTGCTTCTGGAGAATCGGCGAACGAGCCGAGCCCGGTCTTCTCGCCCAGCAGCAAGGTGAGAAGGGCGTTCAGTGGCCCGCCGGCCACACCGCTTTCGCCGTTCGCCCCGCTTACGAACATGCGCTCCGGTACCAGCGGTTGGGTGCTATCAGCGAGCCGGTCCGCCAACAGCGACGCGGCGTACAATCGCGGGTCGCCATACGCAGCAACCTTACGCAACACCACCGCCGCCTCGGAAAGACCGATCTGGAGGGCCTTTTGCCCCTCGCCGCGCCCGGCCAGCACCTGCTCCTTCGCGTGGGCCTCGGCGGTCAGCACCGTTTGCTCGGCCTGGCGCTTCGCTCGAGCCAGTTCCGCGTCCGCCGTAACGACCATCTGTTCGGACTGTTTCCGGGCGCGCGCCAGCTCCGCTTCCCCGCGGCTCTCGGCGATCTGGATCTCGGCCCGCGCGTTCGTGAGTTGCACCTGAACAGCAGCTTGAGCCTGGGCCTCGTTGAGCGTCCGCAACTTCTCGGCAGCGGTGCGCTGGCGCTCGTAGGTTTCGAGTTGCTCGATGGACAACTGTCGCAACCGCAACTGTTCGAGCAGTGCCTCGATCTTGGAGTCCTTCTCGTGCGCGACGGGTTTGCCGATGAGAACGTCCACGCACTCGACGTCGAACTCGCGGAACCGGGTCCGCAGTTCGGCCCGGGCCTCGGCCTGGATCAGATCCCGCTCGTGGAGCAACTGGAGCATCGTCTTCTTGTGCGCGACGTCGCGGAAGTAGGCGCTGAGCATGGGGTCGATCGACTGCGTGATGAGCTTCTTGACGTCCCCGAACCGCTGGATCACGCTGGGCGCTCGTTGGTAGTCGATGTGAACGACCACGGAGAGCGGCAGCAGTGGTTCGTAGGCGTCCCGCGTCACCAGATCGATGGACCGCAGCGCCTCGTCGAACTTGTGCGTCTCGGTTCTGCCCGTCACCCAGTGCAACACGAAGTTCGTCGTCGGTACCAAAATCACCTGCCCCGCATAGACGTTGAACGGGTACTTCCCCGGGCCGAGGGGCCGTTCCCAAACGCCCCGCTCGCCGTCTTGCACTCGCTCGCCGTGGCGGAACCCGGTACCGGAGACGTCGCGCCCGGCACGGCCCACGTAACTCACGACCACCCCCACGTGACCGATGGGCACGACAGTCTTGGCGACCAGTTCCACCGACGCGAACCAGCGATTGATGAAATACGTGCCGTCCGTCAGCGGGGCGGACTGGCGCCCGCGGCGCCCCGCCGCCTTCAGGAACGCCTCGGAGTCCTGGTAGTTGTTGTGGTAACTGGCGCCGTCCGGCTCGGTCCCCACAGCCGGCGCGATGATCTCCCCCGGCGGCAAACTGGGACCGTCGTGAACGGTAACGACCCCGATCAGGTCGTCGTGGACTTCGGTTTCACCGGTCTTGCTCGAGCCGCCGATCACGACCGGCTGGAACCCGCCGCACGCGGTCAACTGCTCGTGCCACGCCCCGATCGCGTCCGCCTCCTGAGCTTCGAGCAGGTGCGGGAGGCTATACGCCCCGTTCTCCGTCATAACGACGAACGCAGCAGGGTTAATGGCGTAAACGCCTTCCCGGAGAATCGCCCGCTGGCGCCCCCGCTGCCCGTAATCGGCCTCCTCGCCGACGCGCGCCAGGAACACCTGGGCGTCCTGAAAATTGTTACACTCCACCACGCGCCCGAGCGTCTGACTGGGTGGCAGCGGCTGCCCGTCGCGGGCGTACACGTATCCGATTTGCCCCTGCGAAACCGTAACGAGCGGCGCGACGTGAATGCGGTACTGCCAGCGCCAGTACCCGAAGTGCAGTCCACCGCGAAGGAGCGCGGCTTGGTACCCGGCCTCGTCGTGAAGCGCGATGATCCGGCCGCCCGTCACCGATCCCTTCGGCGACCAAAGTTTTTCGACGACCCCGACCTTGTCGTTGGGAATCACACGAACCGTCAACCACCAAAACACGATTCCGCTGCACAAACCTGCGACGGCCAGTAACCCATAAAGCGCAGCAGGGCTCGAGACGTCGTCCGTGGCAACAAGCGCGAACACATCAGCACCGTGGGTGCGGAGAATGGGCGCGATCGTCCGAGATGATTCGACGAGGGAGCCCGTTCAAATAGCGGCGGGAGACGCTCCCGCGCCGGCCTACGAGGTTAGCTGACGGGCTAGGGCTTGAACGTGCCCCGGTGGGTGTACCCACCTGCGCCCCGGGGAGCGTCTCTCGTCGCTCCCAGTGGTTCCCCCGCTCCCGCTCTCTGCAAGCGGAACTCGGCTGCTTCTTAGAGTTTCGCACGCCACGTTGCAAAATTCAAACGGGATCGGACGATCTGCAAAATTGTTACCCTGGCCGAAAGAGCCCGCTGCGGCGCGGTACCATGCGACACTCTTGCCGCCGTCCGTGTACTGCTATATTGGCTACTGGAATTCATCTGCTGGCTCATTAAAGGCCGGACGCATGCACCGCACTCTCCCCCTCTCGCGGGTCATCGACCTCACCGACGCCGCTGGTAACCGCGTCTACAACATGACGGTGGACGAGGCGCGCGAACTCGTCGCCACCGGAGACGCGGGCGCGGTCGGGCGCATCGAGGGCGAGTTCGCCCTGATCGGCCAGCGCGGGCGCACGATCTTCTTCGCGCGCACCATCGGCCGGCTGCTGCGGTACTTCATCGCCAAGTGGCACGACGGGCCGATCCTCATCGTCGCCGACCGGATCGACGCCATCCGCGACCAGTTGAACATCTTGGGCCTCGGGGACCAGTTCCACCCGTCCTACACGCGCATGGTGCCCGCGCACCACGTGATGCGGCTCGAACTCGTCGGCTGCCCGGACCCGAGCCCCACCTGCGACCGCTTCTTCGCCCCGACGCGGAACTCGCTCCCCGCGGACCCGAATACCATCGGCGAGCGCTACATCGGCGCCGCTTACAACGAGATCGTCCGCTGGCTGGACCGCGTGCCGGCCCGGGAGCCGATCGGGGTCTGCTTCTCCGGCGGCGTCGATAGCGGCTCGGTCTTCCTGCTCACCTACCACGCCCTGCTCCAGCGCGGCGACAGCCCGTCCCGGCTCAAAGCGTTCACACTCGAAGTAGACGGCGGCAGCCCGGATCTCGATCAGGCCCGCGAATTTCTGAGTCGTCTCGGGCTGGAACTGTTCCTCGAACCGATCTCGGTCCGCAGCTCCGACGTAAAGATCGAAGACGCGATCCGGGTGATCGAAGACTACAAGCCGCTCGACGTGCAGTCCGCGGCGATGGCCCTGGCGATGTGCCGCGGCATCCGGGCGCGGTACCCGGAATGGAAGTATTTGCTCGACGGCGACGGGGGCGACGAGAACCTCAAAGACTACCCGATCGAGGATAACCCGGAACTGACGATCCGGAGCGTGCTGAACAACCTGATGCTGTACCAGGAAGGGTGGGGCGTCCAGGCGATCAAGCACTCGCTGACGTACTCGGGCGGGCAGAGCCGCGGATACGCCCGGACCTACGCCCCGCTCTCGGTCACAGGGTTCACCGGTCTCAGTCCCTTCGTGTGCCCCTCGGTAATTGAAGTGGCGGAGGGGATTCCGTTCATCGAACTGACGAACTGGGACCACGAGAAGCTCTATGCTCTGAAGGGGCAAGTCGTTGCGGCGGGCGTTAAAGTCGTGACCGGTCTGGACATGCCGGTGTTCCCGAAGCGCCGGTTCCAGCACGGCGCAACGACCAAACCCAAGGATCTCTTCCCCGCGAGCCCGGCCGCGTACCGCCGAATCTTCCAGAGGGTCTATGACGCCGGTGCCGCTCTTCACGGATGACTGGGTGCTGGCCCGCCGGCCGGCCCGGAACGCGCTGACCGCGGGCCGCCCGTATGCCTGGCTCGTCGAACCCGAACCGGCCGCCGACGGGCGCCTCGTGAACGTCGCGACCCTGTTCCTGACCAACCGCGAGTGCCCGTTCCGCTGCGTGATGTGCGATTTGTGGAAGAACACGCTCCCGGAATCAGTCGGTGTCGGCCAGATCCCCGAACAGATCCGTTGGGCGCTGGCGCAACTGCCGCCGGCCCAACACCTCAAGCTCTACAACGCCGGGAGCTTCTTCGATCCGCGTGCGATTCCGCCGGAGGATTACCCCGAAATTGTCCGGCTCGCGGCCCCGTTCGAGCGCGTCATTGTCGAGTGCCACCCCAAAACGATCGGTAAGCGCTGTGAATCGTTCCACGCCATGCTCGCGAACCAAGGGGTGAAGCTGGAAGTCGCCCTCGGGTTGGAAACGGTCCACCCCGAGGTGCTGCTCCGACTGAACAAGCGGATGACCACAGATGACTTCGCGCAAGCCGCGCGCGCGCTGCGGACCGCGGGGGTTACGGTGCGCGCGTTTATCATGGTGCGCCCGCCGTTCCTCACGGAAGACGAGGGGCTGGAGTGGGCCAAGCGCTCGATCGATTTCGCGTTCGCGCACGGGGCGGAATGCTGTAGTCTGATACCCACGCGCGACGGCAACGGGGCAATGGAAGAACTCGCACGGGCCGGGCACTTCGCCCCGCCCGCCCTGGAGACGCTCGAACGCGCCCTGGAGTACGGGCTTGCACAACGTGCGGGCCGCGTGTTCCTCGATTTATGGGACATCGGCAAAGTTTCTCCCGACGCCCCCGATCGCGAGGCGCGAGTAGCACGTCTCGCGCGAATGAACCTGTCGCAGCACCTCGAGCCCTAATGCGGAACCGGTACCGTGACCCGATTCGACTGTGATCTCGCGATTCTCGGCTCCGGGTTCGGTGGCACGCTCCTCGCCATCATCGCCCAGAAGCTCGGGTACTCGGTCGTACTACTCGAACGCGGCCGGCACCCGCGGTTCGCTATCGGGGAATCCTCGACCCCGCTCGCCGACTTCAAACTCGCGGACATCGCGAACCGGTTCGGACTCGATTGGCTCCGGCCCTTCGCCAAATACGGCCCCTGGAAAGCAACCAACCCGCACCTGCCGTGCGGTCTGAAGCGCGGGTTCAGCTTCTTCCGCCATGAGCGCGGGCAGCCGTTCACCCCGCGAGACGACAACGCGAACACCCTCATCGTCGCGGCCAGCCCAAACGACGAGACCGCGGACACGCACTGGTTCCGGGCCGAGTTCGATTCGCACCTCGTCGACCGCGCGGTGGAGGCGGGGGTTCCGTATCTCGACAACCTGGAAACGCATGCGGTGCGCCACGACTCTCGCGGGTGGGAACTGGACGGCACCCGGGGCGACGAAACCGTCGCGGTTCGCGCCGGGATGCTGATCGACGCGACCGGAACGGGGCAAGTGATAGCCAGCGCACTCGGTATCGAATCCGTTGATCCCACACAGCTCCGGGTCAAATCGCGGGCGTTGTATTCGCACTTCACTGGCGTCGCGCCCTGGCAGTCCGTGCTCGAAGAGCAGTACGGAACGGCCGCGACCGCCGGGCACCCGTTCCCGTGCGACGCCGCCGCTCTCCACCAGATCATCGATAACGGTTGGATGTGGGTGCTCCGCTTCGAGAACGGCGTCACCAGCGCAGGGTTCTCCCTCGACCCCAGCGCGCACCCGATCGTACCCGGGGAATCTCCCGAAGCGGAGTGGTCGCGGTTGTTGAACACGTACCCGTCGCTCGCGCGGCAGTTCGCGCGGGCGGTGCCCGTGCGCCCATTCGTGCGCACCGGACGATTACAGCGCCGGCTCTCCCGGGCCGCTGGCGCGGACTGGGCGCTGCTCCCACACGGCGCCGGGTTCCTGGACGCCTGGCTCAGCCCGGGTATCGCCCAAACACTCTTCGCGGTCAACCGGCTCGGGCGCATCCTGGCTGAAGAGCGCGCTGGTCCCGGGCGCGAACGCCGCCTGAACGAGTACGGCCAAACCGTACTGCGAGAGCTCGCGTGGGTGGACGAGATCACCGGGACGTGCTTCGCGTGCTTGGATCGGTTCCCGGTACTCGTGTCGGTCACGGCGCTGTACTTCGTGGCCGCGATCTACTGCGAGGAGCGCGAGCAAGCCGGCCTCGCTTCCCCCGACGACGCCTTCTTACTGACCGACCACCCGGAATACCGTGCGGTCGCCGATCACATTTTCCGAAAGGGCGCCGGACTCCCCGCAGCGGACGCGGATGCGTTCGCGGCCGAGGTCCGTGAGCGGCTCGCGCCGTACAATTCGTGCGGGTTGTGCGATCCCGACCGGTGCAACATGTACCCGTACACCGGCTCCCTCTCCCCGCTTCGTTGAGTTTTACCCGTCAACGGAAGTGTCATGGCTTCGTACTTACACCGGCACCGGTCGAAACTGATTGCCGCGGTCGTTGTTCTCCTCGTGGCGGCCGGGGCCACGGCGTTCTTCGTGTGGAAGCGCCAGACGCGCCTGCCCGGTCCGGGCGAGCCGACCTACGAACAATTCGTTGAAGTCTTTGAGCTCGGGAGCGCGGCCCTGGACGTGGACGTCTGGGACGTCGCGGAAACGAATCTCAATCAGGCCGTCGTACTGGTCCCGCAAGAGCCCGCGGCCTGGGCGAACCGCGCGCTTTTGAACTTCCGAACGGCCCGGTTCCCGGACGCCGAGCGCGACCTGAAAGAAGCGGAGCGGCTCTCCCCGGACAACCCCGACATCGCGAAACTGCGCGGCGTACTGGAGGAGCGGGGTGGGCGGTACACCGAGGCCATCGCGAGCCTCCGCAAAGCGACCGAGAAGGACCGCGACGACATTCAAGCCCTGTTCTTCCTGGCTCAAACCATCATCAAAGAGCAGAAGCCCGACAGTGACGCCGAGTACCAACGACTCCTGGAACAGATCCTCGCCGCCCGGCCGAACAACCGATACGCCCGACTCGAACTGTTACGCGCAGCCGTTCGGCGGGCCGATCGTACCGCTGTGAAAGATGTTACTGCACGGCTGAAAGCGGAAATCCCGAGCTGGACGTTTGAAGGCGGTGATAAGATCCGCGCCAGCTTTGAAGAATGGGAAAAGGCTTCGACCGGGCCACTTGACGACAACGCACTATTCGCGCTCACACCGTTCGCGAACCTGTACCTCGCCGCCCCGGGGTACGCACAGGACGCGACCGATATTAACCCGCGCGGGGGGTACCGCGGGTACCCGCTCCGAACGTTCCTCCGGCTCGCACCCGTCCGCCCGTCATTGGCCCCGGCCGATACCGAACTGACATTCACGACCGAACCACTCGAAAACGCTCCCGCGGGGCGCTGGGCCACCGCCGTTCCGGTCTGGCTCACGGGTGAGGGGAATCCCGTTGTATTTTTGGCAGGCGCCAGCAAAGTGCGGCGCGTGGGGGCACCAACCGCACTGCCCGCTCTCCCGGCCGCATCCGATGGTCTTGTTGCGCTCGACTGGAATAACGACTTCCGCACCGACCTCTTCGTCGCCGGCCCCAAGGGAGTGCAGTTTTACGAACAGGGGGCAGAGGGCAATTTCACCGATGTGACCGCGAAGACGAAACTCCCCGCGGACATTCTCAAAGGCGATTTCGCAGCGGCACTCGCCGCCGACGTTGATCTGGACGGCGATCTGGACCTCCTCCTCGCGCGACGAACGGGCGCGCCGGTGCTGCTCCGCAACAACCTGGACGGCACGTTCACCGCGCAACCGATTTTCCCCGACGTCGATAGCGGTCGCGCATTCGCCTGGGCCGACCTCGACCACGACGGGGCCGCCGATGCCGTGGTGCTCGACGCACGCGGGCGGTTACACGTTTTCGCCAACGAGCGCTCGGGAGTTTTCAAGCGCTGGCCCACCGCTCTACCGGATGGCCAGTACCTGGCCGTGAACATTTCGGACGCCGACGATGACGGTACCTTCGATCTCATCGCCTTGCGAGCCGACGGTGCGATTCTCCGGATCTCGGACCGAAACAAGCGGGCGTCGTGGGACGTCGCCGAACTCGGGCGGTGGGACAATTTGGCCGGCTCCGAACCGGGTTCCGTCCACCTGCTGATCGCGGACCTCGACAACAACGGCGCCCCGGACCTGATCGCGTCGCGTGCATCGGGCAGCGCGGCGTGGTTGGGTTCCGGGAACGGGAAGTTCGAGCGCCTGTCCGCGACTCTACCTCCAAACGTCGTTGCAACCGCGGACCTCACAGGGACCGGCCGGCTCGACCTACTCGCGCTCGACGCGGAAGGGCGCCCTACCCGGAGCCGCAACGTCGGCAAGAAGGAGTATCACTGGCAGAGCATTCGGTTCCGCGCGGCCCCCGGGCCGGCCGAGGGCGACAACCGCATCAACTCCTTCGGGGTCTGCGGGGAAATCGAGTTCCGGACCGGTACTCACGTCGTGAAGCGCCCGATCACCGGTCCCGTGAGCCACTTCGGATTGGGCACCCGAACCAAGTGCGACGTGCTCCGTATCCAGTGGCCCAACGGCACCCCGCAAATCGAGTTCGCGCGCGCCATCGACCAAACCGTGGTCGCCGAACAGCGATTGAAAGGGTCGTGCCCGTTCCTCTTCACCTGGAACGGCGAGCGGTTCGTCTTCGTCACCGACTTCATGTGGAGCACCCCGCTCGGCATGTACATCAACGCCCAAGACAAAGGCGGGTTCCTCCAAACGACCGAGTGGGTGAAAATCCGCGGTGACCAGCTCGTCCCACGCGACGGGCACTACGAGGTCCGCGTGAACGCCAACCTCTGGGAAACGCACTACTTCGATCACCTATCACTGCGCGTGATCGACCACCCACCCGGTACGGAACTGTACGTCGACGAGCGGTTCGCCCTCGAACCGTCCAAACCCGCGTTCCACCTCACGCAGCCGACCCGACCCGTGGCCCAGGCGTGGGACCACCGCGGCGCGGACGTAACTTCCGTCGTGCGCGCGGTCGACGGTGAGTACCTGGACCGCGCCGGGCGCGGATTGTACCAGGGCATCACGAACGATCACTGGGTCGAGGTCGATCTGGGGGCCGACGCCCCGCGCGAGGGACCGGTCTGGCTCGTCGCGCACGGGTGGATTCACCCGACCGACAGTTCGGTGAACTACGCACTCGAACAGGGGCAGAACACGCGCCCGCGTGCGCTAACGCTGGAAGTGCCCGACGGTAAAGGCGGCTGGAAAGTGGCCCGCGACAAGATCGGCTTCCCGGCGGGGAAGAACAAGAGCGTACTCTTGCGCCTCGACGGTCTGGATGGACCAGGGGTCGCGCGCCGGTTCAGGCTTCGCACGAACATGGAAATCTACTGGGACGCACTACACTACGCGCGCGGCGCCGGTGACGCCCAGATCGCCGAGAAGGAGCTGCATCCCACTGTTGCGGACCTGCGGTTCCGTGGTATCGTGGCTATGACACAGGCCAATCGCAGTTCGCCCGAGTTGCCCCATTACGATCAACTCGTAGCCGAGGGGCAACCGTGGCGCGATCTGATCGGCTACCACACCCGATTCGGGGACATCCGCGAGCTGCTCGCAAAAACCGACGACCGGTACGCGATCCTGACCGCGGGCGACGAGATCGTTCTGCGGTTCGCGGCTCTGCCCGCCCCGCCACCGGGCTGGACACGGGACTTCGTTTGGGTCAGCGACGGCTGGGTGAAGGACGGCGACCTCAACACGCGGTTCGGGAAGACGGTGCTGCCGCTCCCGGCGCACAACATGGCGAGCTACGACGTGCCGCCGACCACGCTGGAAAACGACCCGGTGTACCGCCGGTTCCGTAAAGACTGGGACGTCTTCCACACGCGGTACGTGACCCCGAACCAGTACGAACGCGGGCTCCGGAACTTCAAGCGCCGAGGGGAACAGCCGTGAACGCGATCAAGCAATTTATCGTGACCGTCGCGTTCATCGGCATGCTGGTGCTGGTGGTCGTGCTGAATCGCTCCGACAGAGCCTCCGAGAACAACCTTGGAGCGGACGAGTCACTCAAGCGCTACGGTTTCCACCTGGCCGAGTCCTCGAAACAGTGCGGGATCAACTTCCAGCACGAGTCCCCGGTCCTCGATCCGAAGTTCAACCACATCATGCCCGTCGTCGCCGCAATGGGCGCGGGCGTCTCGATCGTCGATTTCGACGGGGACGATCTGCTCGATCTGTACGTGGTCAACAGCAAGGAGGGGAAGTCGAACCACCTGTACCGCAACCGCGGCGACGGAACGTTCGAGGACGTGGCCGGCGCGATGGGCGTGGCCGATCTGAACCGCGCCGGTACCGGGGCGTGCATGGGCGCGATCTGGGCGGACATGGACAACGACGGCTACCCGGACCTGTTCGTCTACAAGTGGGGCAAGCCCGAACTGTTCCGTAACAAGCAGGGTAAGGGGTTCGAGCGCGTCACCGACCGGGCCGGGCTACCGCGGTGGGTGAACGCGAACTCCGCGTGCTGGCTCGATTACGACCGGGACGGGTTACCGGACCTGTTCATCGCCGGGTACTGGCCCGAGAACGTCGACTTGTGGAACCTGGAAACGACCAAGGTGATGCCCGAATCGTTCGAGTACGCCAAAAACGGCGGGCGGAAGTACCTGCTGCGGAACCGCGGGGGCGGCACGTTCGAGGACGTGACGGAGAAGGTCGGCATCAAGAGCACCCGTTGGACGCTCGGCGTGGTCGCGGCCGATTTGTGCGGCACGGGGTACCCGGACCTCGTGCTCGCGAACGACTACGGCGTCTCCGAGTTCTTCGCCAACAAGGGCGGGGAGCGGTTCGAGGAAGTCGGCGAGGAAACGGGCATCGGGTTGTCCCCGAAGAGCGGGATGAACGCGAGCCTGGGAGACGTGCTCAACAAGGGCCAGCTCGCGGTCTACATCTCCAACATCACCGAGGCCGGGAATCTCGTTCAGGGTAACAACTTGTGGGTACCGGCGGGGAAGACACCCAACGGACGCCCCCGTTACCTCAATCAAGCCGGGTCGCTAAACGTCGAGCTGGGCGGCTGGAGTTGGGGCGCCAAGTTCGGCGACCTGAACAACGACGGTCGGCTCGATCTGTACTTGACCAACGGTTACATCTCATCGGCGAAGGGGAAAAGCTACTGGTACGATTACGGCAAAATCGCGGGCGGTCTGAAGGGGCTGATCCGTGAGGCCCAGTACTGGCCCCCGATCGGGGATCAGAGTCTCAGCGGGTACCAACAGAAGTGTTTGTGGATCAATCGCGGTGGCAGTTTCACGGACGTGGGCACCGCGGTCGGGGTCACGGACACGTTCGACGGCCGGGCCGTTGCACTGGGGGACTTGTTCAACCGCGGGGTCGTGGACGTCGCCGTCGCTAACCAAAGCGGTCCGCTCCTGCTTTACAAGAACACCGTCGCCCCCGGTCGCGACTGGGTCCAGTTCGCGCTCACGGGCGGCGCCCGCCCGGGGCGCGAAAAAGGGTGGAGCAACCGGAGCGCGATTGGCGCCCAGGTAAGATTGTCGTGGCGCCAGGGTACCGGGCCGCTCCAGGAACAACTTCAGGTCATTACCGCGGGCGACGGCTACGCCTCGCAGAACATGTTCCGCCTGCACTTCGGCCTCGGGACAGACGCCAAGATCGAAAAAGCCGACATCATCTGGCCCTCGGGCCGCACCCAGACGATTCATTCTCCGAAGTCCGGCATTACCCATCGCGTCGAGGAATCTGGACCATGACCCCCTCTCCCGCCCCGATCGGTCCCCTTCCGCGCGCGTCGGATCAGTCCTGGTCCGGCACAGTGTGGCGCCTCCCCGCGACCGCGGCCCTGGTCGGCGTGTTCTACGTCGCGCGCGGGGCACTGTTGGGTCAAAGCGCGGTAGCCGTCGACCCGGCGACCACCCGAGTAGCCGCGATCACGCTCCTGCTCGTCTCGCTGCTCGCCCTCTGGTGGCGGGTCGTGGCCCGCGACCCGCGTCTGCACGCGCCGATTCTGATTACGGCCATTCTCGCGCTGAGCGACGCCTCGTTCGGGCTCCTGGAGAACCACCCGGCCCCGCCGTGGCTCGTGTCACTGACGAACGGGATGGTGCTGGAATACTCACCGACGTTCGTAACGATGACCGTCACGGTGCTGTGCGAGCTGGTCATCGGCCGGTTCATGTGGGGCAAGTGGCCGAACCTCGCGAGCGCGTACATCTCCGGCATCAGCGCCGGCATCCTGGTGAAGTCGTCGCTCCTGTGGCCGTTCATCATGTGCGGGCTGATCTCGATCACCTCGAAGTACGTCCTGCGCCTGCACAACCGCCACCTGTGGAACCCCACGAACTTCGGGATGACGACGATGCTGTTCCTGGCACCGGAGCACGTCGCCAGTCTCAGCGTGCAGGCCGGGAACAACGGGTGGGCCGTGGCCACGATCTGGATCTTGGGCGGCCTCATCATGTACAACCTCGGCCGGTTCCACATGCCGTTCGCGTTCGTGCTCGCGTTCGTGCCGCTCGCGTTCCTGCGGAGCGGGGTCACCGGGCACCCGTGGCAGGCGGAACTCGCACCGATCACCAGCCCGATGTTCCAGCTCTACATCTTCTTCATGATTACCGACCCGAAGACGACCGTTCGGGGGCGGTGGAACCAGATCGCCTTCGTGATCGTCGTGGCCGCGGCCGAGACGTTCTGCCGGCTGGTGTTCAAGGACGTCCACTCGCTCTACCACGCGCTGTTCTTCGTCGGCCCGGCGGCCAATCTGGTGGAAATCTACTCCGACCGCGCCCGGAAGCGGCGCGCTACACGAGCGACCGCACTTCCGATGGAAGAAGCGCCCGAACCGGTGCCGGCTGGCGAGCCGGCGGTCCTGACGAAGACGTGATCGCAGCAAAAAGAGCTACGCGCCCGGGATGAGCGGTTCCTCGATTCCGCCGGTGAGGTGGAGCAGTTCGAGGAGCCGGGCGCGGTGTTCGAGGAACCGGCGGTCGTTGCGCTGCCGCGGGCGCGGGAGGTCGACGTCCAGAATGCGGTCGATCCGCCCCGGGCGCGGGGTCATGACCGCGATCCGGTCGCTGAGGTACAAGGCCTCGTCGATGTCGTGGGTCACGAGGAGCATCGTCGTCCCGCGCGCCTGCCACATCCGCAGAATTTCGTCCTGCATGCGCATCCGGGTGAACTGATCGAGCGCGCCGAGCGGTTCGTCGAGCAACAGCACCCGGGGATGATTAATCAGTGCCCGGGCCAGCGCCGCCCGTTGCGCCATCCCGCCAGACAATTGGTGCGGGTAGGCGTTCGCGAACCCTTCCAGCCCGACCAGCCGCAGGTATTCGTCCACCTCGTGCCGCTTGCTGCGAAGCACCCCGCGGGCCACGAGCCCGGATTCGATGTTCCGCCGAATCGTCAGCCAGGGGAACAGACTCGGGTCTTGGAAAACGACCCCGCGCTCCGCACTCGGCCCGGTAATCAACGTCGAGCCGACCCACAATTCGCCCTCGGTCGGCAGATCCAACCCCGCGACCAGGCGCAGGAGCGTGGACTTCCCGCACCCGCTCGGCCCGACCAGCGACACCAGTTCCCCGGCCCCGACGTCGAGCGCCACCCGGTCGAGCGCGACCACGCGGGTGCCCTCGGTGGTGGCGAACGTCTTACCCACCGCACGCGCGCGGAGGGCCGCCCCCTCCCCCGCCCCGACCGCGTCACTCACCACTTGATGACCCCCTTTTGCCACTTCAGAACCCGGTCGCGTGCTTGAAACAGGAGCGTCATCAGGGTGGAGAAGAACACCGCGCTGAGAACCAGCGCGCCGTACATCTTCGCGTACTCCATGTACCCCTTCTGCCAGCTCAGGTACCACCCCAGCCCGGCCGGGACACCGGCAGTTTCGGCGACGATGAGCGTCAGGAACGAGGCCCCCAGCCCCATGAATAGGCCGATGAAGATGTTCGGCATCGCGGCGGGAAGCGCGACGCGGAAGATCAGGTAGAACCGACCGGCCCCGAGCGTCCGCGCGACGTCGAGGTACGACAGGCGCACGTTGGCGATGCCCGACGACGTGAGGATGGTCATCGGGAACCAGACCGCGAACCCGATCAGCGCGACCGCGCAGGTGAACGAGTCCTTCCAGATGGTCATCACGAGCGGGATGAGCGCGGTGGCGGGAATGGGGCCGATGAACTTGAGCGCGGGCATAGCCCAGTACCGCACGCGCGGGAACCAGCCCACGGCGATGCCCGTGACCAGCCCCGCGGTGGCCCCGACTGCGTACCCGGTGAGGAGCAACTGGAGCGAGTGCCACGCGCTCTCGATCAGGATCGTGCGGTCCTCGATCATCCCCCCGAGCACCTCGTTCGGGCCGGGAAAGAACGGCTGATGGAGCCAGTTCAGCTTCGTCGTTACGAGTTCCCACACGGTCGCGACGCCGACCGCGCCGGCCACGAGCGGCGCGTTGTGGCGCACCATTCCCCGCAGCGCCGGGACCGCGACTTGCGCAAGCGCGACGAGCACGGCCGCGAGCGCGACCAGGACCAGAGCCACGGGATACGGCTGGCGCCACGCCGGTAGCGAATCCAACCACGTGAGTGGCGCGAGCTGTTCGGCGGGAAGGAACCGGTGAACCGCTAGCGCCGCGGTAGCAACGAGAACCGGGGAAAGAACCTGGAGTGTCGGGCTAATAGTACCGGTGCCGGGTCGGGGAACAACCGGCACGGCAACACCCGCCTGGGGGTCGGCGAGGTTCGAGGCCATCAAGCTATCTCCGCACAAAAAGCAGGATGAGACCGATCACTCGATGCAGCAGCGGGTGCAGCAGAGACAGTTTCCCTTGCCGCCATCGAACAGAGCCGCGAACAGATCGGGCCGGAGGCGCGCGGGGCGGGCGCCATCGATGCGCTCGACGGCTTGGGCGGTGACCCACTCGTCGGTAACCCCGTCGAGATCGGCCCACGCCCGCTTCGCCAGTGCCGCCGGGTCCGTGGACGCACTGAGCAGCTTGGCCTTCTTCATGTCCTCGGCCGCCTGCTCAACGCTCCGCTTGCCCTTCGCCACGCCCGGGACGTACTTCAGTTGCATCAGCGCCTGGGTGTTAATATCCACTTTGGCCGTGATGTACTTCTTCTCGACCCCCAGTTCGGCCGCGGCCTTCGGGTTCTCCTGCACCCACTTCGCGCCCTTCAGAATCGCCTTAGTAACCTTCGCTGCTGCCGCCGGGTACTTGCGCGAGAAATCCCCGTTCACCACCACCGCACAACAGTATTCGTCGGCGTAGGGCTGGTCCTTCGCTTGGTCGGCGATGGTCCGGACGACCTTGTTCCCTTCCAGAATCGTGCCGATCGGGTCGGACGTGGCGATCGCGTCGAGTTCGCCCTGTTGGAGCCGCGCCCCGAGTTGGACCGGGTCCATCGCGACCCAGGTGACTTCCTTCGCTTCGACCGTGGGATCGATTCCGACGGCCGCGAGGGTGCGGCTGGCGAACATGGCCGGCGGGCTGCCGATGTTCGACGGCACCCCGATCCGCTTCCCCTTCAGTTCCGCGACGCTCTTGATCGGCGAATTCGGGGGCACCTGGACCCGCAAGCAGCCGGTGTGGACGCCCGCGGTGATCTTGAAGTCGCTCCCCTTCTCGACGCCCTTGAGGATGTACATCACGAGCGTGTGGTTCGCGTGGAACTGCCCGCTGGCGAGTCCCTCGCGCAACCCGTCCCAGTCCGTCCGGACGACCTCGACGTCGACGCCCTGTTCGGCGAACATCCCCTTTTCCTGGGCGACGAAGATCGGCGCCTCGCAAGTCAACCCGAGGTACGCGACCTTGATCTTCCCGGGGTCGTCACCGGTCTGGCCGCTCTTACCGCACCCGACCGGAAGGAGAGCGAGAGCGACCGCCCCGAACAGCCCCGCGACAACGAACCGGGTGCGCGGTCGGCGGCGCGCTGACGTACTGGTCATCTGAAAGCCTCGTGTGGGCGGCCGTTGAGTTCTCGTACCATGATACCGCCCGCCGGCACGGTTCCGGCGGGCGAGAGCGGAATCACTTCTTGAGGATCTTTTCCTGGTTCGCCAGGATCGTTTCCTGGTTCGCCAACATCTTGTCGAGTTTCGCTTGATTGGCCAGGATCACCGCTTGATTGGCCTCGATTTTCGCCTGGTTGGTCAGGATCTGCTGCTGGTTCCCTAGAATCGTTCGTTGGTTCGCGAGCACTTCGTCGTTCGCCATTGCCAATCTCCTGGTGAATATGCTCTCCCGGCGGATCGGCCCGCGAACACCGCGGACCTCACCCGATCCGGGATCGGAGCCAGTACCCAACTCAGACCGTTTACGTGACCTGCGTCGCGCCGGTTCAGATTTAAATTCTCACCGCGAGCGGGAGTGCGGGCCGGTCCGCGCCGATATCGCACTCGAACGTTACTTACTCGGGGCCTCGGCCTTCGTGTCGGCCTTCGGCGCCTTCACAGGGGCGGATTCGGTGAGGCTCATCACGAGCGCCTGTTCCATTTCACCCGGTTTGAAGCCGAACGGCCCGCGCCCGCTCTTGTACGCGACCTTCCCCTTCGCGTCGATCACGTAGAGGCGCGCCGGCATCCCGCTATAGGCGTTACCGACCGGGTCGCTGATCTCGTCCACGAACACGGGCAGCCCCGGGTTGAGCTTCTTACGGAACTGGGCGCACACTTCTGCCCGCTCCGCGGTGGTCGTCGGCTGCTTCACGGCGACGCCGAACCGGGTGTTCGATTCCATCTTCCACCCGTCCGTCGGGTGAGCTTCGCGCACATAGACCATGATGAACGTGGCCTTGTCTTTGTACCGCTCGAAGAGCGCGTCCACGTCCGGGTAAAGGGCACGGAACGGCCCGCAGGTGAAGTTCCCGAACACCAACACGACCGGGCGCTTGCCGGTCTCCTTCGAGAGCTGCACCGTCTCCTTGCCGTCCACCGACTTGAGCGTGAAGTCCGGCGCTGTGACTCCGACCTTGGGGCCTTCTTGAATGGACCCGATCTCGCCCGCGTACAACCCCTTCACCAGCACCGGGATTGTCGGGCCGTCCCCCGGGGAGAACCCGGCCGGTCCACGCGGGATCATCGCACGGCGGAAATCGTCGGCGGTGAAGTGGTCCTTCCCGCCCGCCAGTCGCTTGAACACCTCATCCAGTTCCTCGCGAGTGAGGCGCCCGTCGCCGGACATATCAAACCGGCGGAACATGCGCGTGAGCATGTTAGCCTGTTGCACAAAGGGACTGCGGTCCGACCAGTCGAGGTCGGAGAGCGTGATCTTCCCGTCGCCGTCACGGTCGAGGGTGTCAAACAGCGCGGCCGACCCGCGGAACTTTTCGCGCGGCACCGCGGTCACCTTCGGATCGAGTTGGTTGTACTCGACCAACCACTTCCAGGTGTACCGCGACTCGGACGGACCGAACCAGCCGTCGGTGCCGTTCAACTGCGATCCCTTGAGGATCGCGACCAGCATCCGCACCGCTTCGGGCTGCGGCGCACCCGCGAAATGCTTCTCAACGAGTTCGACCGCGGCTGCGGCCTCCTTGGGGTCGCTGAGTTTTTCCGGGTCGAGCTTCGGCAGCACCACCGGTTTCGGCGCGTCCGCGGCCGGCCCCGGTGCAATGAGCAGCGCGGCCAGAACCGGCGCTGCGAAGAATCGAGTCCGCATGGGATGAACCTCCGGGTGATCGAGACGAACGGGCGCGGTCATTCCATCGCGCGGAACACCGTCAGTTTGGGATCGGTGCCGACGACGTAGGTAACGGTCTTGGTCGCAGTGCGCCCCTGCGCGTCGCGAACAGTGATTTGGACCTGAACGCGGAGGTTCGCGTCCTCGGGAGTTCCGTCACCCAAGAGCTTGTACTCCATGAGCTTCGCCCCGGCCATCCAGTCGAAATCCTGGGCGACGATCGGCGGATTCTCGTTCCCGAGAGACTCGATCTTCTGCCCCGCTTTCCAGGCATCGAGCGTGGTCCGAAGGGCAGCAAGCGCCTTGTCCGGTTCCACCGGTGCGGCCCGGCGCGGCCCGTCCGAACACCCGACCGTGGTCAGGCACAGCATAACGGTTCCCACGAAACGGGTCAGTTTAGAAGTCACCGAGCACCTCCCCAGTCGCCCGCGTGCCGAGCCCGCGCCACGTTTGAAGATCGATGCTGTCGCGAACGAACCGCACCCCACCGTCGCCCAAAAGCACGTTCACCCCGCCGGTGTGCCGGCTGCTCGGGGGCATGGTCGATTTGCCGACCACGAAGAACCCGCACGAGCGGCCGTTGGGAGGAGAAATGTGCTGGTAGCGGTGCTGATGGTGCATCCACGGTGCCCCCATGAACAGAGGGAACTGATTGGCGAGGTTCGCCGTGTCCACACCCAAGCACGTGGTGTGGGCCACGTCCGCGTTCGCCGGATCGCTGGGATTGAAGAACACGTCTTCGATCGGGCTGACGATCCCGTTGCTGCCGTCGGCCAGCAGCCGCTCGCTGAAGAACGCGGTGTTACTCGTTCCGTCGGTGATGTCCCCGAACCCGACGGCCGTATTCACGTAAAACACGCCGTTGTACAGTGCGGGATTGGGGATCACAAAAAACGGCATGGTGCCCGTGTTGGCCATATAGTTCGTCGCGGCCCCGGACGCGGGAATCGGGTTGTCGCGGTCCGACGGGCAGCGGAACCCGCCGATCGTCGTGTTGCGCGCGGTGGTATTCGCCGCGTCCGTCGGCGGTACGCGGAAGTCGATTAACTTGTACACATTGTCCTGCTCCATTTGCGGCAGGATCTGGGTCAGTGCAGAGAACTGCGAGCCGGACGTTGTAGTCGGTGGCAACCCGCCGCTCGGGAACTTGTTGTTGGAATCGTGGAAATTGTGTAGTGCCAACCCGATCTGCTTGAGGTTGTTCTGGCACTTCATCCGCGCAGCCGCCTCACGCACCTTCTGCACGGCCGGGAGTAACAATCCGATCAAAATCGCAATAATAGCCATAACAACGAGGAGTTCAATCAGCGTAAAGCCCGCGGAGCGGGAAGATGAACGATACATGATGAGGGCTCGGTCTTGGGAAGAATGCAAACACCGGTACCGCGAACGCGCCCAAAAGCGGGCGCACTAAATTGGCAGTGGCTCGGCACCAATAAAGGTGCCACCAACGGCTGTCAAAACGGCCACACGATTCGAGCCGGTACCAGCGTGAGCCGGTGCCAGCGCGCAATGTGGGCGTAATTGACAGGATCAGCCGAGTCGCGGAGGGTGAAAGACCGAGGGGACCCGAAGGATCGGGCGCGGAGATGACGAATCACGTTCAAAGAGCGGCTTCGTTTCACTGCCACCGGGCACGGTGAAACGTGGGATTTGGTCCTTGATCTGCGTTGGCACAGACGAAACGGGAGGGACCGGGAACGAATCTCGTAGAGGAGCGCCCGAGCAATTCGGCCCCTGACAGGGGCACGGCGCCGACTCGGAACGATCGGCCAATTGAGACCGCGGCGCGTCCGCGTTCGATTCGATGAGCGGCAAGAATCCCCCCGACGAATGCCCGCCACACCGAGCTTCTGCCCGGTTAGGAGACAAGCAGGCAACCGCGACGAGCGCGATGGCCCACCCGCAACGGCGGATGAGGGAGGGAGAGAGCATCGGATCCGCGTGTGAAATCTGAACGTCCCAAACTTACACAAGCGTCCCATCAGAAGCAACAGAAATCACCGCGCCGCGAGACGGCGTGCTACACGTTACGATCTTGGACCGGCAGATCAATCAGAGCGGTCAGTGCGGCTCGGGTCCGGCTCTCGAGCACGAATGCCAGCCCGACACCGGCCAACCCCGCCACACTCATCGCTGCGACTGCGGGCGGATTCGATGCCCCGCGCGAGGCAAAGAGGGCAACGGCGATCAGCGGCACGGCCGTCGCCGCGGCCCGGAAGTACCCGAGCGTGCGATCGACCCGCCGTAAGTTTTCACGGTCTTGTTGTTTAAGTCCGTTCTTGCCGAGGAGCGATGGGAACAGCACTGTCACGGACAGGTACGTCACCAGAAAGTACGGGTACACCGATGCCATCAATCCGCAAACGATAAGCGAAAACAGAAAATGGACATACGCCCCCTCGCCTTGCGGCGGCGGGCCAGCCAGCACGTGCAAGATGATCGGCCACAGTAGGCCAGCAACCGACCAACATACGACACAGATCGCCGCGGTTGTCGCGCCGAACCGGAGGCACCGCCCGCGAACCCGTTCGTCTGATCCGGACGAATTCCCCTGACGGATGCGACGCAAGGCGCGCGACACGGGCCGAAGTGCTAACCAGGACGCGACCATCCCGAGTGGGAAGAACACCCCATTCACGACCAGAATGACCTGATCGAACACGCGCTCCACGGCGTGCCATTGTGCGATAATCTCAGCCTGATTGTACGCAATGTTGAACGCCGACGCCAACATGTTCGGGAGCACGGACAGCAGATAGGTGGTGAGCAGCGGATACGCGCGAACGACCTCGCGCCACCCACCGGGTTCCGGTCGGACCAGTTCTCGCGCGGCGGGGCGCAGGCACAATTCGAGTTCGCGCCCCAATTCTCCGACGGTCGCGGGGCGCCGATCGGGATCGGCCTCCAGACACGAAAGTAGCACTTCGCGCAACCCCGGCACGCCCCCGATCGGGAACGCGGCCACGGCCTCCGGTGTAGGTCCGCTCCGGCGCAGCGCCACTAATCCTTTGACGGTTTCCTGCCGATCGGCCGTCACCCGCTCCGAACCGAACGGGCGGTTCCCCGTAGCCAGTTCCCAGAGCGTCACAGCAAGGCTGAACGCATCCGCCCGCCCGTCCAAAGTTTCCGGCACACGAGGGTGCGAGGGATCGAACGCTTCCAGGTGCTCCAGTGCCATGTACCCCAGGCTGCCACCGAACAGAGCAATCGCCCCAGCGCCATCGAGTTTGGAACAGCACCCGACGTTAAAGTCCGCCAAGAGCGGTTCACCGTCGGCCGTCAGCAGCACGTTCGCGGGTTTCACGTCCCGGTGTAGCACCCCGTGTCGGTGAGCGTAGTCGAGGGCCGCGGCCAGTTTCGCACCAATCGTACACACGGTCGTCGCCCAGTCCCGTTCGGCCCACTGCGCGCGGACGGGCGATGCCGCGGCCGGCACCTCTCCGCGCCGCATCAGAATCGCGTCGATCGCGTCGAGGAGCGTGCGCCCGCTGCGCTGATCGGCGGGCACCGTGCGAACGTGTGTAATCACGTCCTGGAGCGTCCCGCCCGGCAGGTACGGCATGTAAACCAACTGGAGGCCGCGTTCGCCCAGCACGCGCTGGTCGTACACCCGGACGATGTGCGGGTGGTCCAGTTGGGCCAGGGTCTGTGCCTCCATTCCGCGCGACGCCGTTACCTTCAATGCCACGAGCCGCTGCATGGTCAGTTGACGGGCCATAAACACTTTCGCGAACTGCCCCTCCCCGATCAGCGTGAGCAGGTCGAAGTCGTCGAGCCGGCTGCCCGCACGAACCGACACCGCCGCCCGCGACGCGACGATCGACGTCGAGCGGGCCACGGCGGTGCCCCCCAGGAGCCGCGCCAGTTCGTCGGCGCGGTTCGGGAACCGGTCGAAGTAGTCCCTCGGTTGGGGATCGCGCCCCGCGCGCCGGCGCAGGTGGAAGTCCTCGTACAAAAGATCCGCGGGTAAACCGGTCGATCCCAGTTCGGGAAAGTCCTTAACGTAGTCCTCAAGCGCGCGATCGAGTCCGCGCTGCAAACGCGATTCGAGATCGAACTTAATAAGCTCTACCAGAAGCAACCCGCGAACGTCGGGCGCCCCCGCGACGAGAAACGCCGCGAGTTCGGGCGGCCCACCGGCCGACTCCCATTCGTGAGCGAACGCCTCCAGGCGCTCCGTAATCACGGACCACATTTGGGTCGTTGAAGTCGGTGACGGCGGCCGGGTTGGTGACTGCATGTGTGAGCCCAGATCGGCGCCGCGGCGCGGGTGAGCGGTTACAATACACCCGATCGCCCCGGCGAGAAATGGCCGCGAACCGCCCCGGAGCTTCCGCAATGAGTGACGTGCCCCGCTCCGACGCCTCGCCCGACCCGGCCGCCTTCGCCGCTTTTCTCGAGCACCGGCGCCCGGGCCTGGTCGCGTTCATTGAAGGGCGCCTCGGCGCCACGCTGCGCGGGAAGCTGGACCCGCAAGATATTGCCCAAGAGGTCGCAATTAAGGCGCTTCGGGAACTGCCCCAAACCGATCTCGGGGACCGTGACCCGTTCGGCTGGCTGTGCCATCTGGCCGAGCAGTGCGTGATCGACGCCCACCGACACTTCACGGCGTCCAAGCGAGCGGCCGAGCGCGAACAACCTGGGAATGTTCCGGCCGGCGAGGGAAGTGCGGATCTGATCGCGCTCCTCGCCGCCAGTATCACCACCCCGACCCAAGCCGTCGTTCGCGACGAGCGCGAGGTCCGACTCCGGGAGGCAATCGCGACTCTACCCGAAGAACACCGCGAAGCACTCCGCTTGCGCTACGTCGAGGGGCTTGCAACAAAGGACGTGGCCGCTCGTTTGAATAAGTCGGACGTTGCGACACGGGTTCTGCTCACCCGTCTCGTCCACCGCTTGCAAGAGTTGCTCGGACCGGGCGAAGGAGCCTGACCATTATTCAGCAGCGTGGTTGAAACTTGAAAACACCGCAAACCCTTTCGGGCACGCGACCAACGAGTGCTCCAACGACAAAGCGGCGACCGGAATCAAATCGGGGTTGATACGCGATGAGAATTCGATGTAGCTTCTGACGGCCGGCTGGGAGGCGAGTTCAGTCGGCAGGCGCCGGTGTGGGTCGTTCCCGCCGGCGTCTTTCGTTGACGGCAGCGCCAGCCCTCCGTTCTCGATACGTAACCAACCGCCCGCAGCTACGACACGACCCGAAGGCACGGGATCAAAAGCGGGTCACGAGCTGGACTTGGCAGAGTGAGTCACCTTCGCAATACTGCCCCCACTAACCCAGGAATCGAGTAATTTGCCGAAGCGAGACGCGACAATGTTCAGGCACGGACTGCTGCTCGTGGTCGCGATCGCGTGCGAAACGATCGCCACACTGCTTCTCAAGCGCTCGGACGGCATGTCCCGGCTCTGGCCCAGTGTCGGGATGCTCGTGGGTTACGTTGCGGCACTGTTCCTATTGTCCCTCGTACTGAAGTCACTCCCGGTCGGACCTGTCTACGCTGTGTGGTCCGGCCTGGGAACCGCACTCACGGCCTTACTCGGGTACATCGCGTTCGGAGACCGGCTGCCGCCCGGGGCATGGGTCGGTGTGGCGCTTGTTTGTGCGGGGGTGGTGTTTCTGTCGGTCTACCTTCCGCGAACCGATTGAACCCGCTGTCGTTTCCTCACATCATCGAATCCGTCCCACACAATCGGCTACGTTCGATCGCGGGCCACCGGATCTCAATACTTGAACTCCAACTGTCCCGAGATGAACCGCCCCGGGGCGAGATCGGTCCGGTTCCGGCCCCGGAACGACAGTCCGCGGTTCTCGACAAAGAATCGGTCGAATGCATACCCGGCGACGAGCTGAAAGTCCAGTTGCTGGTAAATCCGGTACCCCACGCCGCCCTCCAAGCGCTTTTCGTAGAGGAACAGTTGGTCCCGGCGGTCCGCGCGTTTGGCCCGGAACCAACTCTGGTTCGCCCACTCGAACGCCGTGAACACACGCGCCTCATCGGTCACGTGATAACTGGCACGTGCCTGTAAATCGGTGAGGGCCGCGTAGATGAGTTCGAGCTGGATCTTCCGATACGGGTGGTAGTCAATCGATACAAACGGGAACCCGATGATCGTCGTGAGCCAGTCCGTGTGGTACTCGTAGGCCACACCGGGAACCGGGATGTTGCGCCCCAGTTGCCCGTTGGACGTACTGACGACGTAGAACAACCACGCATTTTGGTCGCGTGCGGGTGCCCGGAGGAACGCGAGGGCTGAAATCGTCGCTTCGGCCAAGCTGTTGAACGGGCGGTCGCTCGCGGTGCCGAAATTGAGCGTTGTGCCCCAACTCCAACCGCTCCCGAGCTGACCGACGTACCCGCCCCCGGCCTGGGCGTCCCACAGCGCGCGAGGGAACCGTACCCGGTCCGTTGGAAGGCGCGCGTTCGAGCGGAAATCGAGCGCGCGAACGGACCCGTTGCCGAACACGAGATCGTCGTCGGTGGTGTAAAACGGCACGGTGGCACCGAACTGGAAGTTCGAGAGCGCCATCCGTGCTCGCTGCCCCCGGACCGAAACACTCGGGTACCAGGAATACCCGAACCCGTCGGGCACCCCGCTACTCGCGCCGAGCGCGTCGAGCGTTGAACGTAGAGCGTCCGGGACACGCGACGCGCGCCCGCCGGTGGGCGCGGGCGCGTCGGTTTCCGGTTGGTCTTGAGCGGTCACAGCGGGCGACAGCACCAGCGCGACCGCGATCGCACAGTACAATTGTGGCCGGAACACGCGGGCATCCGTGGTGGTGGAACGGGAGAGTCACCCCCGACCGCCGGGGGCGAGCCGACGGAGTCACTTCACGCCGTTCAGCTCCAGCACCACCTTGTGCCCGTCCCACTTCATTTCCTGGCGGATCACCCGACCGTTCGCATCGAACCACCACTCGGCCGCAACATCCTTGCCAGTCAATTTGTATCGCGCGCCCTCAATGGTCTTGCCGTTGAGAGGAACACGGCACGCCCCGAGCGGTTCGACGCGGACCGCCGTCTCCGAGCCGTCCTCCGCGTCGAAGAGGACCGCGTCCCTGACCTTGTCTGCGGCCGGCACGCGGACACCGGTAGCCGTCAGCACGGTGCCGGCGGCCTTGCGGGTGTCCTTGTCGACAGTCACCACCAATCCCTGTTCGTTTGCGACGGCCTTAACCGCCCGCTTCTTGCCGTCGTCGTTCGATTTGGCTTCCAGCGAAACGAGTTGCCCCTTGCGCCACACCTCGACACTATTGAGGTGGTACGTGTACGAGAAAAGCCCGGCCTTCACTTGTACGTCCGTGGTAACAGCAACCGTCTCGGTCCCGTCCGCGGCAGTCGCGGTGGCGATCGCGCACGATCCACCCGGTTTGCCGTCTACGAGTACGGTGAATGTCCTCACCTCATCGGCCCCGGCGAGCGGCACGCCAGCGAAGCCGACCGATCCGACCGCCAAAACCGCGGGGCGCGGGGCCAGCGCGCGCCACAGGAGCCAGCTCGCAACGGCTACCGCGAGTCCGGCCCCGGCTTTCAGATTGAACACACGGACCATTGCCGCCCTACCCTTCGGTGTCGATTAGGCATGGCGACCCGGTAATACGCTGTGCCCCCGAACCCGCCAAGCCCAACCAGTCCGCCCAACCACTCGGGCTTGTAGCGCGGCAGTCTATCGGGTAAATGACGGGCATTCGCCGGTTTGGTGTTTTGAACCCATGCCCCCCGGCCGCCCGCCGGGACCGCCTTCTGCTGCCAACACCTCCCGGACCAGCTTGTGATCGCGCCGCGCACTCAACCGGTTCCGCGCCGGGCGCCGAACGTCACACGAGCCGATCCGGATTCGCCGAACGTGATCGAGGCGGTACTCGCACCGCTCCTCGACCGCGCCCGGCACCCCACCCTATTGGGCGGGGTAAAAAGGGAGTTGCACGGATGCGGTACAGTATGACGCGGTGGAGTAACGTACTCATCACCGGAGTAACGGGGCTAATAGGCGGGGAGATTTTGCGCGGGCTCGCGGCCCGCGGACACCGGGGCAAGGTATGGGCGCTCGTCCGCCCGACCGAGCAGCACACCCCAGAAGAACGGTTGCGCGAGCGCCTCCGCCGGAGCGACGACTTTTCCGAGGGCTGCGCGCGGGCGGTGGCCGGTGATATCCTGCGACCCGATTGGGGCCTGACCGGGGCCGAATACGACGAAATCACCGACTCGGTTGACGTCATCATCCACAACGCCGCGGATACCTCGTTCGCGGCCCACCGGAACACGTCAACGACGAACGTCGAAGGCGTCCGCCGGCTCATCGACTTCGCCCGCGCGTGCCGCCGGAACCCGCTGATCGCGTACATGAGCACCGCGTCTAACGTCGGGCGCGTGAGCGGCCGGTGCTTGGGCGAGGACGACGGGTGCCGCCCGTCCAACGCACACTTCAACGAATACACCCACTCCAAAGCGATCGGGGAACAAACGCTGCGCGACAGTGGGTTACCGGTGCTGACGCTCCGGCCCACCATCGTACTCAGCGCCGGGCTACCAGACCCCGTGTTCGCACGCCAGATCCTATGGTTCGCGCCGCTCACCCGCGCGTTCGCGGCTCTGCCACTCGACCCGCACGCGCGTCTGGACATCGTCGATGTTGGGTTCGTGGCCGAGGCCGCTCTCCGGTTGCTCGAACACCCCCAACGCGCGCACGACTGCTATCATCTCTCGGCCGGCGCGAACGGGTGCGTAACGATCGATGTGCTGCGCGAAATGGTGACCCGTGCTAGTAACCGGCGCACCCCGTTACGGTTGGTTCCACCTCCGGAGTGGACGCGGGCACTGCACCGCCAGTTCGTAGACACCCCGCGGCGCCGACAGGTCTTCCAGTCGCTGCGCCACTACCTGCCGTTCCTGAATATGGACGTGGTGTACGACGACGCCCGGCTCCGTGAGGTGGTGTCCACAGCCGAGTTACCGGTCCTGCCACCGGCAAAATATGTTCCCGAATTGCTCAGCTTAATCCGACCGAAAGCGGCTTTGGAAGAAGCCTGTCTGCCCTGATACGACACCGGTTCTCGTTCCGAAGTACGCGAAATCGGAACGAGAACCACGGAACCGTTTCTTGTGAACACGGCGAACACGGCTCTCGAATCGCCGCACCGCACCACCAGCGTCACCGCACGAGCGATTGGCGCCACTCCTGATTGAGTTCCTCGACCGTCTTACCGGTCAAGGTCTTCCACGCCCCTACGTTGTACTTCCCTTCGCGCATCAGCGCGTTCAACTTCGTGACCAGTTGCGAATCGTACTTGTCCGCGACGAACGCCAAGAACGCGGCCGAGGTCCGGTAGCTCGCATCGAACTTGGCCCGCTCGGGGTTCAAGCGCCCGGCCGTGCCCGGCTCGAACTTCCAGAACCGCACGTAGTCCGCGATCCCCTCGACCAGCCACCCCGGTAGCCCGCGCGCCCGGTAGTTCTGCACGCAGTGCGCGGTTTCGTGGACCATCGCCCCGACGTCTTCCGGGTGAGATTTGAAATACTTCACCGAGCCGGTGATCCGCCCGCCGCCGGCCTCGGCCACGCCGTTGTAGCTCGCCCGGAACGTCATGCGAATTTGGGTCGGCGGACGAACCCCTTCGCTCGCCAGCAGGTCGCAAATCATCGGGTACTGGCGCTCACAAACCCGGACCACCTTTTCGGCCCACTCGCGCATTTCTGGTGCGTCGGTCACGTCCAGCGTGAACTCGACCGGGTACCGGAACGTGACGACGCGCGGTTCCGTATTGATCGTGAATTCGCGAACCACAAGCGGTGCCTTCAGGTCCGCGGTCGGCCGGACGCGAACCGCTTTGACCGACCGGCCCACATCGGCGGTGGCCTTCCCCTTCTCGAAGTTGGCGGCGGACTCGAACGCGATCCCGTCGGCCGACACTTCCAGTACCCCGTCGGTGAGTACGTCGTCACCGTTCGGTCGCCCGGTCACAACTGCGACCGATTTCAGGGTAACAGGGCGGTCGAACGTCAGCGTGAGGTGATCGGTCTTGGTCGGGTTGCGATCGGACGCGAAGTACGTGGCGGGATCGGCATCGAACGCGAACTGGCGGATTCGCCCTCCCGCAGTGGGAAGCGAGGATTCAATCGCGGCTTGCACTACCGGGCGCGGTGCGGGTGCCGGAACGGGTGCGGCGAAAGTCGGCAGCGTCAGAAGCAAAGTCGCAGAAACAGAAAGCAGCGTGCGCATTCAGAACCTCGAGGCGAAGGTGCATCCCTCGTTTTTAGCCGGTTTGCGATCATTGAAAACCGGTGAGTCGCGTCTTCCCATGACTTTCTCACCAATCACAAACACCCTGCGTAGCTTTAAATAGCAGGCCCATTCTGGTTCGTGGAACTCCACGTATTTGTGCCGTTTGAAGGTCGCGGACCCAAAAAGCGAATTGGAACATGACCGATGCGAGAAATAAACATATTGCCGCAAAATATATCGATCGATTGACTAATCTTCACCAGATGCCGTGGCAATTGGCAGTTGCGGTCTTGAATGCGAGAATTGCGAGCAACTGAAGCACAACAGTTCGCGAACACAAAAAAATATCGATATTCGAAACCCAAATACCGCAATCACTTACAACGAATCTTCCGGATCGCGTAAGATCTCGGCGCGGCGGCTGCATTTACTGTCGTTCGTTACGAGCCGGTTCGTCGTGGAGAGCGAGGGGAGAGGCGTTCTATACGACCGGATCGGTCTCAAAAACGAAGCCGTCGAATCTGCCTGTATTCAGGTGATTCCACGAAAAACACCACCCGGATTTTGTGACAGTAGGGAGAGACTGTCACAAGTCCGGGTGGCGTAATTTTACGGTCCGGTGAGAGAGTTCCCGGGCCGTTCTGTTCCCGATTCCACACTCGTGTTAAAGAGGGGTCATCGAGTTAGTGGCGCTAGTTTCCCCTGCCCGTTGAGCCCTGTCAATACCCTTCGCGCGAATTCGCACAAATTTCGTCCAAGAACAACACCACCCGCGTTACCTGCGTGCCCCTATCCATTGGAAGCTCCAATAGAACCCGCTGGCAATTCCGCTCACTGTGGTCAGACAAATGGTCTATAATGCATTCTTCAGGCCCCATCTGGACCTCTCCCATGACCGAGCCCTCTCACTACCGCCAAGCGATCGACGCACTGCCTCAATTGGTCTGGGTCGCCAGTCCGGACGGGACACTGGAGTACCTCAACCGCCGGTGCGCGGAGTACTCGGGCCTTCCGATCGATGACCTCCTCGGATGGGATTGGGGGTGGGTGGTTCACCCGTCCGATCTCCCAGAAACGCTCGAAACGTGGACGGCGGCCGTGCGCGCCGGCACCCCGCACCAGATCGAGCACCGGCTCCGGCGGCACGACGGCGAGTACCGGTGGTTCCTGATCCGCGCCGAACCCGTGCGCGACTTCGACGGGCGCGTCGTCCGGTGGTTCGGCACCTGCACCGACATCGATGAATGGAAGCGCACGACGGAACAGTTCCGGAACACTCGGCAATTGTTCCGGGGCCTGGTGGAGCGCAACTCGGACGGCGAAGTTCTTGTCGGGGCCGATGGCACCGTGCGGTACGCGAACCCGGCCACCGCACGCCTGATCGGACTTACGGCCGACGAGCTTTCGGGCACGGATTTGTGGGGTTCAGTTCACCCGGACGACCGAAAAGACGTGAGCACCTGGCTGGAACGGGTTCTGGCCACGCCCGGCGAGCGCCTCTCGATCAATACTCGCTTTCTTCTTCGAGACGGGAGTTCCACCCGAATCGAGGTTCTCGCTACGAACCTGCTCCCCGACCCCGACGTGCGAGCGGTGGCGGTCCAACTCCGGCCGGTCGAAGCTCCGATTCCGAACAACCCACCCGCACACGATCAGTCGCGTGCATCCTGCTCGTAAACGAATCGCGCGGGTGGTCTTTAACCAGACGCACTCGTGCGATCGCGTTCACTTCTCGCCTCCCGTCGAGTAAGAGTTTTGCTCCGGCGCGTATATTGCTTCTCAGGGCGAATCGCTCCCGGCCGGCTGAGCCGATTCGGAAGTCACGTTCCCTGGGGGGCGGATGCAGCATTTCGCACCGACCGATCGGCACGCACTCGCGGCTCGCTATCGGGCCGTTCGTGCAGCAACCGAGAAGCTGTGTGCGCGGTTGGAGCCGGAAGATTATCAGCTCCAGTCGATGCCCGATTGTAGCCCACCCAAATGGCACCTGGCGCACACGGCGTGGTTCTTCGAGACGTTTGTTCTCGCCCCACACGTACCTAATTACCGTCCGCATCACCCGCTGTTCGGCTACCTGTTTAACTCTTACTACGACGCGGTCGGTGACCGGTGGCCGCGCCCCGCACGCGGGCTGCTCTCGCGCCCCACCGTCGCCGAAGTGTACGCCTACCGTCACGCGGTCGACGAGCACGTCCTGGCACTCATCGAGTCGGCCGAGGACCGTACTCTCACTGCGATCGCTCCGATCATGGAACTCGGGGCGAATCACGAAGAGCAGCACCAGGAACTTCTGCTCACCGATTTAAAACACGCCTTCGGGCTGAACCCGCTGCGCCCGGCCTATGCCCCGCCCGATGTGCCCCCGAAAGAGGCCGCGTGCGCGCTCGAATGGGAATCGCACTTACCGGGCGTGCGCCAGATCGGTCACATGCGAAACACATTCGCGTTCGACAACGAGGGTCCGGCTCACAACGTATTCGTGTCCGGATTCCAGATCGCGTCCCGGCCGGTTACTAACGGAGAGTTCATGGAGTTCCTGGAAGACGGTGGGTACGACCGCCCGGAATGGTGGCTCTCCGACGGCTGGTCCGCGCGCCAAAAGAACGGTTGGACCGCGCCGCTCTACTGGCACCGCGAAAGAGACTCATGGGAGCAGTTCACCCTCCGTGGCTCCCGATCACTCGATCCCAACGAACCGGTGTGCCACGTCAGTTTCTACGAGGCGGATGCGTTCGCGCGCTGGGCGGACGCGCGATTACCGACGGAAGCTGAATGGGAAGTCGCAGCGAGTTCGCATGAAGTAGACGGCATCTTCCTCGACTCGGGCCACTTGCACCCCGTGAGCGACCGCGCGATGTACGGCGGCGTGTGGGTGTGGACCGCCAGCCCGTATGTCGCGTACCCGGGGTACCGTCCCGCAACTGGGGCGCTGGGCGAGTACAACGGGAAATTCATGTGCAACCAGATAGTGCTCCGCGGCGGGTCGTGCGTCACCCCCGCGGGTCACGTTCGATCAACTTACCGCAACTTTTTCCCGCCCGACGCCCGTTGGCAGTTCTCCGGTCTCCGACTTGCGAAGGACTCTCCCACATGACGAACACCCCGTGGCTCGCGTGCCCGAACCGCCGGTTCCGGGCTGATGTGCTCGCCGGCCTGTCCCTTCCCCAGAAGCGGTTGCCGGCCAAATACTTCTACGACGCGGTCGGGTCGCGGTTGTTCGACGAGATCACCGAACTGGACGAGTATTACCCGACGCGAACCGAACTCACCATCATGACCGCGCACGCACGCGAGATGGCCGCGCGGTGCGGACCGCGGTGCCTTTTGATCGAACTCGGCGCGGGCAGCCTGACCAAAGTGCGATTGCTCCTCGATCGACTCGACCAACCGACCGCGTATGCCCCCGTCGATGTGTCCGGGGAGCACCTGCGCGGGGCCGCCACCGCTCTCGCGGTCGACTACCCCGCGCTTGACATCACTCCGGTCGTTGCAGACTTCACCACGTCTTTCGACCTGCCATCGGTACCAGCCAACCGGCGAGTTGTGTACTTCCCGGGTTCGACTATTGGCAACTTTGATCCGCACGAGGCCGACGCCCTGCTCCGCCGCGTGGCGCGAATCGTTGGCCCAGGTGGAGGACTGCTCCTCGGGGTCGATTTGCGAAAAGACGTCACCGTTCTCGAACGGGCGTACAACGACGCGGCGGGCGTGACGGCCGCTTTTAATCGCAATCTGTTGGTACGAATCAACCGTGAATTAGGGGCGAACTTCGTTCCCGACACGTTCCGGCACCTCGCGTTTTATAATCGTGACCAATCACGGATCGAAATGCACCTCGTGAGCACAATCGAGCAGCGCATGCGCGTCGGGTCGGCGACGTTCGATTTCCGCGCGGGTGAATCGATTCACACCGAGAATTCGTACAAGTACAGCGTGCCCGAACTGGCCGCCCGCGTCACTGCGTGCGGGCTGCGGTTGGACGAAACGTGGACCGACGCGCAGAACTATTTCGCCGTGCTGTACCTGACCGCACAGTAACACGCGCCCATAATCCCGGAGTCGGCACCATGAAGGCGATGTGGAACGGAACCGTACTGGCCGAATCGGACCAAACCGTTGTTGTCGAAGGGAACCACTACTTCCCGCCGGACGCGATCCATAAAGAGCACTTTGAGCCGAGCACCACGCACACCGTGTGCTCCTGGAAGGGGACCGCGAGCTACTACACCGTTGTGGCCGGCGGCCAGCGGAACCCGGACGCCGCGTGGTACTACCCGGAGCCGAAGGACGCGGCGAAAAATATTGCCGGTTACATCGCGTTCTGGAAGGGCGTAACGGTGACCGCCTGATGTTCGCGCTGAACGACGTCTCGAAGGTGTTCGCCCGGCGCGCCGCGTTGGGGCCACTTTCACTAAACGTACCCGCCGGGCAAACGACCGTGCTCATCGGCCCCAGCGGGTGCGGAAAGTCCACGCTGTTACGACTCCTGATCGGACTTTTCGCACCGGACACGGGTGCGGTCTATTTCGATGGTGAGCGCGTCACACCGGCTACAGCGCGTGCGATCCGCCTGCGGGTCGGGTACGTCATTCAAGACGGCGGGCTGTTTCCGCACCTGACCGCGCGCGGGAACGTCACGCTGATGGCCCGGCACCTGGGCCGACCGCGGGACACAATCGAAGCCCGCGTAAACGAGCTCGCCGAACTCACGCGGTTCCCGCTCGACGGCCTGGACCGTTACCCGCACCAACTCTCGGGCGGTCAGCGCCAGCGCGTCGGGCTGATGCGTGCCCTGATGCTGAACCCGGACGCGCTCTTGCTCGATGAACCCCTGGGCGCACTCGATCCGCTCGTTCGTGCCGAACTCCAAGCGGAGCTGCGAGACATCTTCCGCGCGCTCGCCAAAACCGTGGTCATGGTGACACACGACCTGGGCGAAGCGACGTTCTTTGCGGACCGCGTCGTACTCTTGCGCGACGGGCGGATCGTTCAGGAAGGCAGCCCCGCGGACTTGTGGCACCGCGCCGCGGACCCGTTCGTCACCCGGTTCGTGCAGGCCCAGCGCGGGCCGGAGGTGCCCGCGTGAAGTGCCCAAAAGCTCTCTCTCCGGCGCTCGTGTGTGCGGCGCTCGCGACCGCCATCGCTCTCGTACCGGGGTGCGCGCGACCAACACATAAACCGGTCGTGATCGGCGCGAAGAAGTTCACGGAATCGATCATCCTCGCGGAAATGGGGGCACAACTCGCGCGCCACGCAGGTTCCCAGGCGCGCCGCGACGACCTCGGGGGCACGCCCGCGCTGTGGCTCGCGCTCAAACAAGGAGACATCGACGCCTACGTCGAGTACACCGGCACCATCACGCGACAGATCCTACAAGACGATCCGCATGATCTCGCCGCGGCGCTCGCCGCACACGGGATTCGCGTCAGCCGCTCGCTCGGGTTCCGAAACAACTACGCGCTCGGTATGCGGAAGGATGTTGCCGCTGCGAAAGGCATATCGAAGATTTCGGACTTACGCGCGCATAAGGGATTGAAGGGCAGATTCATCCCCGAGTTCCTCGACCGCCCGGATGGGTGGCCCGGCGTCAAACGCCACTACAGTTTGCCGCAAACGGACGTGGCCGGCATGAACCACACGCTCGCCTACCGCGCGCTCGTAGAGAAAGCGATTGATGTGACCGAGGTGTACACCACCGACGGCGAGATCGCTCAGTATGACCTTCTGGTGCTGGAAGACGACCAACACTTTTTCCCCGCGTATGAAGCCGTGTGGCTGTACCGCGCGGACCTCGCCGAACGCGCCCCGGCCGTAGTCGATCAGCTCCGCCGGCTCGAAGGGCGCATTTCGGAACCAACGATGCAGCAGATGAACGCCGCGGTGCAAGGCGCGCAGAACAAGCGGAAAGAGGGCGCTGTTGCGAGTGAATTCTTAGAGTCCGAGTTCAACCTCAGCACCATTTCTTCGGACGGGACGCGCGCCGAACGCATACTCGTTACCACCTACGAGCACCTCAAGCTCGTCGTCCCGTCACTCTTGGCCGCGGTGCTCGTCGCGGTCCCGCTCGGTGTTCTCGCCGTGCGCTATCCGATCTTGGGGAAGGGCATCCTCGCTACTACCGGCGTACTCCAGACGATCCCCTCGCTGGCACTCTTGTTGTTCATGATCCCGGTCATGATGTGGCTCGTTGGTAAAGGAATCGGTGCGCCTCCAGCAATCGCAGCGCTGTTTCTCTACAGCCTGCTCCCGATCGTCCGCAACACGCACGCGGGACTGATCGGCATCCCGGGGCCGCTGCGCGAGTCGGCCGAAGCGCTGGGGCTCCCACCGTTCGCGATTCTGTGGCGCATCGAATTGCCGCTGGCGGCCCCGACGATCCTGGCCGGTGTGCGGACGGCCGCGGTCATCAACGTTGGAACCGCGACTCTCGGCGGGTTCATCGGGGCCGGTGGGTACGGGCGCCCGATCCTGCGCGGGATCGACAAGTTCGATATCCCACTCATGCTCGAAGGGGCGATCCCCGCTGCGCTCCTCGCGGTCGCGATCGAAATGCTGTTTGGGGTCATCGAACGAGCGGTGACGCGGCACCGGCAATGAACAGCGCTCCACGATCCTTCCGTTATTCCTTGCCGAGCACCAGATCGACGACCTCGCACCGGTGGTGGCCTTGGCAAACGAGTCGCGCGAGTAACGTGCGAGTTTCAGATGAGGTTACCAGGACGGGCCAAATGGGAGCTTCTCGGCATCGAATTACCACAATGAATCCGGGTGGGTAGCACTTTAGTTGGTGGACGTTTGTGTCAGGCGGCGGTGGATCGTCTCCAGAAGTCGGTCCACTGGCTGTGTTCACTGCGATACAGGGCGCGGACGTGGCAGAGTGCGTGTGCGCCCTCTTGGCTCCATCGCATCCCCGATCCCTTCAATCGTTGGCCCACCACCGTCTTGCACGCGCTCTCCACCGCACCCGATCCGATGTACCAGCCGTTGGCTTCGTAACTCGGATAGTCCATCCGATGCACCTGATTGCCGAAGTAACCCAGCACCTCCGCACGGACCGCCGGCAGCCCCTTGCGATTCGGCCACTCCCATTCTTCCAGCACCCTCATCATCACTTCGCCGCCTTCATCCCGTAGCACACGCGACCACGACGTCGTCTGCGCAAGCGCCGCTTCTTCGTCGGTTGGGTGCAACGCCGCCGCCAGTTTCGCCAGATACTCCGCCGCGTGATAGAAGTCCAAGATCACCGCTTCCACGCGCGGGAAGTTCAAACGGACGAAGTCCTCCAAACCCGCGCCGCCGTCGGTGATCGCCACCCACACCTCCGCGTGACCCAACCCCACTTGCGCGCCTTGGCGGCGTAACAGCGGTCCCATTTCCGCCAATGGGTACAGCCCGCTTGTGTACCGGGCACGCATCGACTCGCCCGGCTTGGGCAAGCCCTCGAACACACGCTCCCGATCCGGAAGCGGATTGAAAATCATCCCGACGTCGGCCATCCGCCCATCGGTCGCTTCGCCGTTTGGTCCCTGTTGCCGAACGCCGGTCGCGTCGATCTCGATGTAACCCACGGTCCGGCCACAGGCGTCGCGGAACCAGTCCCACGCCACTTTGCCGCCGAAGGTGCGACCCTTCTGAAGGTGTTCGGCAATTCGTTCCCCGGTCGCTTCGGTGGTCCGTTGCACCGTCGATGCACTCAGCACAACGCCGGTGGTCTCCTTCAACAGTTCGGCTCCCTTCTCGAAACTGTCGGCGACGGCCCCGCAGAGCGTGGCGAGTCGTTCCACCGCCGGCGAGAGACGCCCAGCGGTCAATCCGACTCGCCCGTCCCAAGGGCAGGAGCCTTTGGCGCAGAGCCCGCAGTAGTAATAGGCGCGGTTGCAGGTGACCGGCCCGCCGAGCGTTTCGACCGTTTTCTCGCGGTACCCGTGGAAGGGGGCGCGGTGGGAGCAGTCGATGGCGCTGGTGGTGTAGCCACTTTTTGGGGGAGGTGTTCCGCGTAAGCATCGGCGACGATGCCTTGGGCTTGGTCCCGCAACGCGAACTCCGTGTCACCAAAGAGGTCGTCATCGGTGGTCGCAACGAGCCGACGTGCCATCTCCAAGATGGCGTCGGCGGATCGAGCCTTGATGCGCGCGGCCAATTCTTGGGCTTTGGCTTCGAGTGTAGGTTCAAGCGGTTCGGACATAACGACCTCCTGCCCGGGTAAATTCCCCACGACGCTCAAAGCTACACCGAACTGAACACAGTTCCCACCAACTTCCCCGATGCCTACCCAATGAATCCGGTCCGTTCTCTCGCTCGTGGCGTGCCCGGGCACGCCGCGATACACTGTGGGAACCGTCCATTCCTTTAGTCGCGGAGGCCGCTGTGGGTCTGCCCAAGATCAAGTGCCCGGAGTGCAACGCCGGATTGAAATCGGCCGCCGGCTTCACGGTCGGACAAACGGTGTGCTGCCCCAAGTGCGAAACGTACTTCACGGTTGAGGAGCCCGAAGACGATTTCGAGGAACCCCGGCCCGCGGCAAAGAGCAAAGGCGCGCCCGCGGGGAAGAAACCGGTCCGGGCTGCGGCCGTGGACGACGATGAGGACGACGAAGACGAGAAGCCCCGGAAGAAGAAGCGGAGGCGGGTCGACGACGAAGAGGGCGACGAGCGCTCGTACAAGAACTCGCCCGTGCGGTTCGTCATTCTCGGAGTGCTCATCGTCGTCATGCTCGTGCTCGCCTACTTCCTCTACGAGAAGAAGCGGAAGGAAAGCGAGGCCGCGGCCACTCCAGGTTCCTTGAAGCCGATGGAGGTAGCGGATCGCCAGAAAGAGTTCATCGGTCCACAGGATTTTGCCCCGCAGAACGCACCCGCCCCCCAAATAGCACTCAACCCGCAGAACGGTCCGAAACGGCCCGCGCCTGTACCGGGTGCCGGAGCGGGTGCCACGAACACGTTCGGAGCACTAATTCCGGCAGCGGAAGTCCAAGCACTTACGCAGAAGCACACGACCGCGCTCCTCGGTTCGTGGACAGCAGACCTGGGTGGCGGGGTGACGGAAGAACTGACCTACAAGGCCGACGGAACATTCAGCGCGAAACAAACCGGCTCTGGTGCCAAAACCGCGACCGGGAAGTACCGGGTACAAACTGTTGTGGGTACGAAGGTTTTGAAGCTCGAACTCGACACCGACAACACCCCGCGCACGATCACGGCCGTGTTCGAGGACGGTGAGCTCTTGCACCCCAGCCTGCAACCCGGGGTGACCGCGACTTTCCGCAAGAAGTAGATGCTATTTCGCCAGCGGTGACTCTTCACCCGGCTTCACCAGAGTGATCCGGACCGTAGGGCGCTTCGCTTTGAGCGCCTTCGTGCCGAATACGACGGGCGCTCCCGCACCGAACGCGCCCTTGTCGGCGGCCGCCGAGTTCGCGCGGGTCCGCGCGGCCGCCGAGTTCGCGCGGGTCCGCGCCTCCGCCTCGGCTCTCAGCGCATCGGCTTTGGCCTTTTCCGCCTTCAATTTGATCGGATCGAGCCACGCGGTCTGGTTGACCGGTGGCTCCCCTTCCCCACCCACCGGGGGCGCCACTTCGGTTATAGCCCCCAGTGCGGGCATTTGTGCTGTTGGGGCACTTACGAACGGGTCCGTATGCAGCGCGAAGACGTCCGCGGACGGGACCGGAGTACCGGGGGCCAGAGCGTCGAAATCGAACACGTTCGCTTGCCCAACGATGTCGACCGGCGCCGGTTCTGTTTTCGGCAGCTCGGGTGGTGGTTCGGGAGGGAGAATGAACTTGGTCTCAACCGCTTCGGCGTCAATGACCTCAGCATCGACCACTTCCGCGTCGATGACCTCGGCGTCAATCACTTCCGCTTCAATAACTTCGGCCTCGATCGGTTCCGCGTCGATGACCTCGGCGGGAATCGGCTCGCGCGCGAGTTTCCACTTCGCGACGATCTGCTCCTGAAGCCGCAGGACACCGCTCACGCTCTTGATCTGGAGCTTGGAGCACTTCTGGCGCGCGCCCTGGAGTTGGGTCATAAACTTACTGACCCAACCCTTCGTGTAATCGGGGGGCGGTTCCGCCACCAACTTGTCTTCGAGGACGTAGTTCGCGAGGTCGGCGCACTCCTCGAAGTATTTCATCGCCGGTAGGTCGGTCTCGTGCGCGTCCTTGATAACCCCTTTGAGGGCCTTCCACGAGTCCCGGAGCACCCGAACCACTTCGTCGACGAACTCCGACCCGAGTTCAATTTCTTCCCGTTCGTTTTTGCCGTGAGCGACGATGAAGGCGTCCGCCTTTGCGAACGCGGCGCGCACCTTCTGGTAGAACCGCTGGAGTTCTAGGTGGAGCCGGTACCGCTCGACCAGTTCTTCCCGCAGCTTCTTGTCTACCCGGTTGGCCATTTGCACGTGGAGCAGGTACACGCGGCGGTCGAACGACTCGAACCACTCGCGGTTCTCGGCCCGCTGCTGTTCCACGGTCTCGATCTGGCGCTTCAGTTTGGGCGACGAGCGCCCGACGCTACTCGCCCGGAGTCGCTGTACCTGTTCGTACAACTCGTCGTGCTCTGTGGCGCGTTTGGCGCACCCGTCGTAGAGCTTCTCGAGTACCTTCTCCATGCGCTCGTCGGCCCACGGCGACTCGCGCGCGGTGCGGTTCAGTTCGGCCAGGTCGCCGAGTTCGAGCGCGCGGCTCCCGTAGGCGCCCTGGTACTCGTCGGGCGGGAGGTCTTCGGTTTCGCGTTCTCTCGGCATGGCGCCCCGCGGCTCGCGCCGCCCTGCGTAGGGGGAATCGGTATGTATTCTTAGACGATGGCGGGGCTGAAGGCGTCTGTCAACCCCGCGGGAATATTGTGGCGCCCGGAGTGCGGAATGAGCAACGAACGTCAGCCGGTCCCGAACGCGAGTGCGGCCCCCAATTGGGGAGCGGCCCGCGCCCAGATCATTCTCGATCCGACCGTCACGATGCTCAATACCGGCTCGTTCGGTCCGCTCCCGCGCCCGGTGTTCGACCACGCGACCGCGCTGCGGCTCCGGCTCGCGGCCGGGCCGACGGACTTCTTCGTGCGCCAGGTGCCGCCGCTGTTGTGGGAAGCACGCGAGCGCACCGCTGCGTTCCTCGGCACGAAACCGCACCGGCTCGTGTTCACCTCGAACGTGTCCGCGGCGATCAACCTGGTCGCGTCCGGGCTGAAGTTGAACGCGCCCGGCGAGATCCTGATGTCGGACCACGAGTACGGTGCGATGATCTGGTGCTGGGAGCGCGTCGCGCAGCGCCAGGGGCTCACGATCCGCACATTCCCGCTGCCCACAATGGCGACCGACCCCGGCGCGATCGTGGAAGCCGCGACGCGAGCAATGTCCCCGCGCACGCGACTCCTGTTCTTCAGCCACGTCCTGTCACCGACGGGGCTGGTGCTCCCGGCGCAAGAACTGTGTGCGGAAGCTCGTAAGCGCGGAATCATTTCGGTCGTGGACGGCGCCCACGCGCCCGTTTACATCCCGCTCAACGTTTCCGACGTGAACGCGGACTTCTACACCGCGAACCTGCACAAGTGGCTGCTCGCCCCGAGCGGCGCGGGGTTCCTCGTGATCGGCCCCGGGAACGAAGATCGGTTGCAGCCGCTCCACGTGAGCTGGGGTTACCACGCGGACAAATATCCCCTTGGAGCAGCCGTGAAGCCCGGCTCTGCGGGCGACAGGTCGCGAGACACAACGAGCGAGGTGGCCCGGTCCGATGGACCGGACGCGCGCGACAACTACGGCAGTACCCCGCGGACCCGGTTCCTGGAGTTCGAGGGCACGCGCGACATCTGCCCGTGGCTCGCAGTACCCACCGCGATCGATTTCCAAACCGAACTCGGGTTCGACGCCGTGCGCGGGCGCATCGCAGAACTGGCCGCGTACACGCGCCGGGTGATCGGCGCCACCGGGTTACCGCTCGCGACCCCGGCGCGGCCGGGCATGTGCGGGGCGATGACCGCGTTCGAGTTGCCGCCCGGCCTCAGCGCCCCAGCGCTTCGTAAAGAGTTCTGGGCGCGCCGCGTGGAAATCCCGGTGATCGAGCGCCCGAACCGGTTACTGGTCCGGGTGAGCCACCACTTCTACACGACCGAGGGCGAAATCGACCGGTTGGCCGAAGTGCTGCCCGACGTTCTGGCCGCGAGTCGCGATTGACCCGGTTTCACTCTCGGCTCAAAACCGAATCGACCACCCAACACCCGCGCACGTGCGGGCCGGCGGGATCGCGACAGTGGTTGAGAATGTCGTCGTTGTCGCACCCGGCATCCTGAAGTGCGTCCGCCAGGATCGGCAGTCGGTCGAACGCCCTCTCTGCGTAAATGCCTTGCGCGAGAAGCGTCGCGTTGGACGTGCGCCAAGCCGGATCAAATTGGATCGTGCGAAAGGGATTCCCAACAACGTCGCGCACCACGCGCGATTGATTCAACCGGTTAACGGCGGGGTTCGGGGGCAGGTCCGAAAGGTGATCGAGCGCACTGGAAACGCAGTCGTGGAGCGCTTGCAAATACCCCGGAAAGTCCGGGTCGAGGGCCACCACGAGTTCGTGAACGGCCCAGGACGCGCACCACGCCTCGCGAGTTCGGTAGCGCCGCGGGATCGCCCCCATCGTTCCGGTGGCCATGTCGCGCGCGTAGTTCGCTGCGCGGTACCCTTCGGCCATCTCAGTCGCGCTCGCGACCCGGTCGGCAATTCGATCCGCGACGGCCGCCGCGGTCCGGCACTCGGCGAGCGCGAACGGGCCGACAACGTGACAGCACCCGCACCCGATGAGCCGCAATTTGCGCTCGGTGAGCCGGCCGCGCAGGAAAGCGAGTAACTTGCGCGAGGTGCGGCACGCCAGCCACTCCGTTTCGGTCACGGTCGCTTGCTCTCGTGGGGACTATCCGCTCACTTCAGGTTAGGCCGGACGCGCCCGATGTGGAGTTCGGCGCGAGTTGAAGGGACGCGCGTCGAACCGACCGGAACCGGTCCAGTGTGGCCCGGAGGGTTGCCATATCGACGGGTTTGACGAGGTGAAAGTGGAACCCGGCCAGTGCGGTCGCGGTGCGATCCTCCCAGTCCCCCAGCGCCGTTGTTGCGACCAGGAGGAACATGTGGCGCCCGGCCAGCGCACGAGCACGGGCCGCGACCTCCAGTCCGTTCACGTCGGGCATGCTCAGGTCAAGAAGTAGAACGTCCGGTACTTCCTCCGCGAGCGCCTTTAGCGCCGCGGTACCGCCGTAGCACACGCGCGTTTCGCACCCCAGAAGTTCGGTGAGCGCGGCCAGCGCATCGGCCGCGTCCACGTTATCGTCCACCACCATCACGCGCAACAGGTCGGGCGCCCGATCGTCCGCAATGTCGAGCGCGGGCGTGGGTCCGGTCGGGGCAAATTGCGGGCGGTCGGTCCTGACCTGGAAGGCGGACCGAAACTGGTTGGTTAGCGGATCGTAGTGATCCGCGCCGAGTGGCTGATCGTCTGGGGGTAACATAGACGGACCCAGTTCCGTTGCGGGCGACGCATTTCCGTGCGATTCGATTGTAAGCGATTCGCGGGCCACACAAGTGGGATTTCGCTCCCGTGAATCCCGAGTTCTCGAACTCAACCGCCCCCTAATCGGACTAACACCTCGTTCGGAATGTTCCGAATGAGCCAGAACGGACCTCGTGCGAATGAGTAGCCGTCATATTTCACGTCTGGATATAAAAATGCGATGGTGCGCGAATTGCAACAGGTCGGCCTTCGATTGTAACCCGATCTTGAATGGAGCAAAAGCCTGATGACAGTCTCTCCCGACCCCGCGGTGTTGGTGGTGGACGATTCGTCGGCGGTTCGCGCCGCTTTGGGCGCAATGCTCGTCCACCACGGCTACAACCCGCGCCCGGCTCGCAGCGGGGCACACGGTGTCGAGATGTACCGGGCGGGCGGTGTGGTCGCGGCCATTTTGGACGTCCAGATGCCGGGCATGGACGGCCCTGCGACCCTTGATGCGTTACGCGCTCTCGATCCGGATTTGCCGTGCGTGTTTGTAAGCGGCGATACCGCACCGTACACCGAGGCCGAACTATTAGCCCGCGGAGCTATTGCCGTGTTGGGTAAGCCGGTTGATTTGCACCGACTCGGAACCATGCTTGCGGTGATCGCTCCGCGTGCAATTCCGCCCGACGGGAACACGTAAGTCGGCACTGCGCTCGGTATTTCTCAATTTTCTTCCGAGCGCGCACATCTTCCGGGGGTAATAGAACGCGGGTTGTAATATAGCGGGCCGCCGGTATCGTACTGTTCGGTCTGCTCGACGTTCTGACCGGAGGAGTTTCACATGCTGACGTGCCTAACCCTCTCCCTGGTTCTCGGCGCTCCCGTTCCACCCGCTGGCACTCCCGCCACGATGGGGCCGCTCCCGCGCCTGCTCGAAGTAAAGCCGGACACCGACGGCAAGATCACTGTCCCTGTGACCCGCGCCGAAAAGCAACAGCAACAGGGCGGGGTGATTGTGATCGGGATCAACGGGAACCCGAACGGGGGACAGGCCCAACTCGAAATTCAACAAGACGTAGCCAAGTCGGTCCCACTGACCGAAGTGAAGGAACTGAAGGTGTACACCGCCGACGGGAAAGAAGTGACCGTGGCCGACGCGACCAAGCGGCTCGCGAAGGGCGGTACCGTGGTCGTGTCGGCCGACGGGAAGAAGGTCGATCCGCGCCACCTGAAGCTGTTCCGGGACGACGTGCTGGTTTTCGTGTCCCCGGAACTGGCAGCCCCCGGTCCCAACGCGATGCCGGGCGGTAACGTCGTGTTCCCCAACCTGCAGTTCCAAGTAGTTCCGGCCCTCCCCGCCGCACCTGCGGTTCCCGCAGTTCCACCGCCCCCCGCGAAGTGAACGTCACACGCACACCAACGCGGGCCGGGGTCATTTGCCCCGGCCCGCATTATTTTCGGCACCGCCCATCGCGATCTAACATTGAGCCCGTTAAGCGCGCCCTACGAACTCACATTCACGCCGCGAGGTGCGCGGGTGGCATTCAACGACAATTAAGTGGCAAGTCTACTGAATAGGGCGTTGGAGTAGGTGGTCGCACCGACAGACGTGGAGAGGAAATCAAAAGTATACTGAAGGTGGGCAATTTTTGGGCGTTTTAAACAATCAATCTTAACGACCGAACGAGTGTCGCATAGCGTCTGCCCGCGGCAGCGTTTTGCGTACATGCGCGTCCCACTCTACTCAGCCCGACTTCGGGCGCGGAAAGTTGCTCAGGCTCGGCTTCGCGGACGGGGGCGGCGGCTTGGGAGCGGGGTGCTTGGAAACCGGTGCGGGCGCCGTTTGAGGCGCGGCCGGCTTCGGCGCACTTTCACCGGAACCACTGGGAGAAGTAATGCCGTTTGCTGCCAGCCACGCGCGGGCTAATGCCAGCGTGAGACCGTGCGGACCGTCACCGACCGCCTCGACCGTTTTCCCCTCCGCAGACAACGTACCCGCCCACGTCGCGTCCGCTTTGCGCGTCAGCGAGAACTGAGCATTGGTGGGGAGGAGCTTGAACGCCTCGCCCTTCTTCGGCACTACCGAGGCGGCCTGGCGCTGCTCCTCGTTGAGCTTCGCCACGCACTCCTCGCAGCGGGTCTTCTGGAACTTCGCCAGCCGCTGCGCCCGGTACCGGTCTACCGCGTAATGTTGGAACTCACGCAGGCACCCGCACGCGCGTGCGACCATCGGCCGCGCGACGACTTCACCCGTCGGCACACCCATCTGACAACCTCCGATCGCTGGGCACAGCGTAATCCCATCATACAGCATATCTGGGGTGCGTCAGCAAGTGGCTGCCGGCGGAAAAGCCGACTATCCGTGACCGCGTGACGGACGAATCGCTCAGACCGGTTTGATTGCAACCGCTCGACTGACACCACGGAAAACGAGAACCGAAACGACAACCCCGGGCACAAAAATTCCGGCTAAAAGCCAGGAATCGTGCCCGATCCCCGGGTGCTCACCAACCACCTTCCAAACGGCCCTCCAGACGATCCAAAACCCAATGAGGCCCGCTCCGATCCCGGCGAGAAGGGCAATCGCGGCCCGTAAAAGAAAGGGCATTAGCTCGGCACTCCGGTTCACACTTGTGAGAAAATGAACCCCAAACGTGTGAAACGTAGTACACGCGACTAACACAGCGGGTCGTGCTCGATGTGCGATCTATTCGTGCCTGCGGGCCGATAGAGGCGCGGGCGCCTCACGCGCCTGGGCGTGGCTCGCGCAAATCTCTTCGGCCTTCGCGCGGGGGAACAACTTTGCGCGCTCGTCGGCGTATTTACGAAACCACGACGATACGAGGAGTACGCTGTCCACCGCGACGTCCGACAGTACCGCGGGCGTAGGGTGATCGGCGAACGTGGCCGCGAGCAGCGCGGATACGGACTCGACCGAATCAGGTGTTGGAGGTGCAGCGACCGCCTGCACCTCGCCACGGTGGATCAGGTACCAGCGTAGGCGCCCGTCGGTACCGGTGAGCGGGTACACGAACGAATTCCGGTCGCGCGCCGTGCGTAACAGGCTGAGCCGGTCGTCGAGCCACTGGAGCGCCTGGAGTTTGTCGCGAAGGGACATCGCCCTCTCGAACTCGAACGCGGCCGCGGCCTCTTCCATCTGATTCTGGAGCGTGCGCAGGATCGACCTATTGCGCCCGTCAAGGAACGCTTTCACCGCGCGAACCCCGTCGGAGTAATCCTTCCGCGAACACGCGCCCACGCACGGACCGCGGCACGTGCCCAACTCGAACCGCAAGCACTTCGCGCCTCGATCCGGGTCGAACAGTTCTCCCTGCTCCGCGAACGATAGCGCCACCGTTTGCGGGCAATCGCGCAGTTTGAACCAATCGTTCAGCCGGCGCGCGGCGTCATCGGACCGGCCCCACTTCACGAGGGGGCCGTATGTTCCGAGTTCTTTCCCGCTCGGCGCGGAAGTGACATAAACATAGGGAGCGGGTGTGCGCCCCACGCAGATATAATGATGGCGTTGAAAGCCCGGTACCCCCAGGACGTTGTAACGCGGGCGCAGGCGCTGAATGAGTTCGAGTTCACGGAGCAGCGCTGCGAACTCGTCGCCGCACTGCTCCCACACGAGCCGCTTCGTTTGCTCGATGATCTTCCCGGCCTTCGGGTCGCGACTGTTTTCGCGGAAGTAGCAGAGTAACCGAGCGCGCAGGTTCTTCGCTTTGCCGACGTAGATGAGCCGGTCGCGTTTGTCGAGCATGCCGTACACGCCGGGCGCTTTCGGGGCGTTCTTCTTCGTCCCGCGCTTCAACCGGCTCAAGCGCTTGCCCCGAACCTCGAACACGGGAACAACTTCGTCGATCGGTCGGAACCGACTCGGCCCGAACCCGTCGAAATCGTCCGCGAAGAGCCGCGGTTGTTTGCGCCCGTCCCTGGGAGTGCGACTCATATTGAACGTTCGCGCCTTGCTCGGGGTGGTGTACGCAGGTATTCTAACACTCGATCCGCCCGCGCGCGAACTCCAAAAAAAGTCCAAAACCACCGGGAGAACAGTTTTGATGCGATCCTCCCAACTCACCGCCAGCACCCTCGTAGCACTCCTTGCACTCGCGTTCCCCGCGCGCACGGCCGACACGGGCACGATCTACGACACGCTTACTGCACGTGACGGGCACACGGTTTTGGCCGTAGCTGCGAAGGAGGCGGCCGAGGTCGCCGCACTCAAAGGCGCGACGCAGTACACCCTGTTCGCACCGCTCGATTCGGCGTTCAAAAAACTTGACGACACCACCATTGGGGAGATCGCGACCAAAAAGGACGTGGTACAACGGCTCCTCCGCTCGCACCTCGTTGCGGGACGGTACACAGCCGCGGATCTGAAGAAACTGGACGGCAAGGAACTAAAAACGGTCCACGGAAACATGCTGAAAGTGGAGGACATGAAGGACGGATTGCTCGTCGGTGGAGTGAAGATCGTGACCGCCGACATCGTGTGCAGCAACGGCGTCATTCACACAACCGATTCAACGCTTCCGCTCCCGAAGGAGTGATGCACCCACCGCTCGCACCCCTGCACGCGGGTGGAAGCGGGCAGCTATATTTCTCGCGGAAGGGTGGACCGCCCACCGAACTTGTCTGCCCACCACAGCAACCCAAACCGAAACCGACAAAGCCCACACAACTTATCTTCTGAACGGGTTGTGCACCAATCCGTGCATCAAAACTGTTCGGCTCATGAGGCGGTAGAGGTGGAGGCTGATCGCAACTCGTTGCCCAACAGCATGCTCTGCTAAGCCTCCACCTCTACCGCCTCATGAGCCGAACAGTTTTGGGCAGCGATTCCACCCAACACCCGGTACAAGTCTGCACATTTCTCTTGCCTTCCTCACACCTTCTTGTTCACTTGTCCCTCGCACTCCGGTAAAACTGCTCAGGTACCAAGGCAGATTGTCCATCCAAGGCACATCAGGTACCAAGGATGTGGCGGTTTGGGCAGGGATGTAGCTCAGGAACGGTCAGCGAACCTTAGCCAGCGTGAGAAGGTCAATTGTCATGTTCTGGTCGGCGAAGGACGGAGCCGCTGAGCATTTTGAAACAACTAACCGCGATGGAGCGACCCGCAACGCGCTTTCGGCAACTGACCATCCGAACTAGTGATCAGATAAGAACTCAAGGATCAAAGAGGAATGATCGTCCTCGGTGACATTTCAGGAATCCAACGATACCTGTTCGATGTTTCTGAAGCCAGAGGAGGACAGGCCCACCGGTTGCGAGCCCGCTCATTTCTCGTTCAGGCGCTTACCGAATGCGCGGCCCTGCGGGTTTTGGATTCGCTTCACTGGCCAACGGAAGACACCCACTTCCTTTTCAGCGGTGCTGGAAAATTCACTCTCCGAGGAACGGGAGCGCCAACCGTCATTCAAGGTGTGGCGGAAGAGTTGAACGGCATGTTGCTCCGAGACACGTTCGGCGAACTACGGCTCTCATTGGGTGCCGGATCGGGCGGATCAGAGGTCGACGACTACCGACAGGCTCAAGCCGCTTTGCAACGAGCAAAAGCAGCCCCGTGGCGCCCGACCGGTGCGTGGGAACCGAATCGGTTGATACTCCCGCCTTTGGACACGCCGTGCGCGTTGTGTCGACGCGCACCGGCGAGCGAAGACGAAGACGATCCAGACACCGGTCGCCCGAGGCGCGTGTGCCGGCACTGTTCGCAGAACTACCGACTCGGGCGATCGCTGCCCCGCGCACGTCATCTGATTCTTCGAGCGGGCACGGGCGATGCGTTCTCGTGGCTCGGCATTGCGGGTGAGTTGGTCGGGGGTGCTTCCATTAACGTGGACAGTCGCACCCGCTTGGTCATCGGTCTTGATGGGGACGTAACGGCCCCGCCCGGTTGCCCGCCTGAGCGGTACATGCCCCGGCGATTGATGGCGAGTGTTCCGTTGGACGAGAACGGCGACCCGGTGTGGTTCGTCGACCTTGCGAAGCGCGCCGTGGGCGACCACTTGTTAGCCGTCCTGAAAGCTGACGTTGATTCGCTAGGTACGCAGATCGAGCGGCGATTACAAGGGCAGGCGGAGCTAACCGAGTACCTGCAATTCGCCGATGCGCTCGACACGTTCTTCGCCAGTGAATTGCGACACGAGATCGCGCGCGACCGCCGGTGGAACTCGATCTACACCGTGTTCGCGGGCGGCGATGATTTGGTGATGATCGGCCCGTGGGACGTAATGTTCCGCTTCGCCAATCACATGCGCGAGTTGTTTCACCGGAGATTCCCCGAACTCACACTGAGTGCCGGGATATCGATGTTCAAACCGAAGCGACCGGTGAAGACGGCCATCGAACAGGCCGAGCAATTGTTGGAGCAGGCCAAAGAAGCTCCTAAAGACCAGTGTGCCGCGTTCGGCAAGGTTTGGAACTGGAAGCAGCACGAGATGATACTCCGCGAAGCGGAGCAGTTGGCCGGTTGGGTTCAATCGGGCCAGGTCCAGCGTGGCTGGTTCCATACGCTGTTGGAACTCGCCGTGGCCCGGCACGGCGACACACCCGACCTGATGGCCACGGCGCGACTGGCGTACCATGTGGATCGGAACTATCGGCGCAATACCGAGGCGCGCCGTTGGGCCGACGCTCTGGTTCACCGCTTCGATGACGCCGACCAACCCGAGATTCGCTACTTGCCCGCAATCGTCCGCCATGCGCTCACCGCTACGCGAGTGGCCGACGAAAGAGAATAAGCCATGAATCAATCGACTTGGCCCGACTGTATCAACGACGGGTACTTCGTCAACGAGTGCCTGCACCCCGGATATGTTGTTCGCGAGCGGATGGAGAATCTCGCCCACATGATGGCTAATGCGAAGCCCTCACTTACTTCACATCAAATCCGCCGCTTCTTTCAACACTGTCGAGCCATCGAAGCTCGGTTGCGCGCGAAGACATCGACCTGGGGGCGGGAACTCACCGAGTTCAAGAAACTCGACGTGGCTGTAGCTGATGCCTTTGGCAAGTCGCCGCCGAAAGTTCCAGAGATATTTCGCGATTTCATCCAGAAGAACGTCTTGGCCGTGAAAACCGAGAAGGATTTTCTTGAAGGGTTCCTCCCTCACTTTGAAGCCCTCGTCGGATTTGGCTCTGCGTACTTCCGCAGCGAAAGGAACTGACCGTGCAGAAGATCACGTACCACGAGATCACAGGAACCATCCGCTGTGTGAGCGGGCTTCGTATCGGTGGCAGTGATGACTTGCTTCAGATCGGTGGCACCGACCTGACGTGCGTTAAGCACCCGGTCACACTCAAGCCGTATCTGCCGGGGTCATCGCTCAAGGGTAAGATGCGCTCCGAACTGGAGCAGAAGTTGGGCAAGCTCATCGGCAATGAGCCGTGCGGATGCGCGACCACGGGGTGCTTGGTCTGCCGGATCTTCGGACCCCACAAGAAAGCCAAACACGAACTCGGGCCGTCGCGCATCATCGTCCGAGACGCCCAACTCCTTGAGGGCGGCGCAACCGAACTGAAGTCCGAGAACGTCATCGACCGCAAGACCGGTACGGCCCTGCACCCGCGCAAGATCGAGCGTGTCGTCGCAGACTCCACTTTCACACTCCGTATTGGCATACAAGAGTGGGATTTCGACAAAGATGCTCCTCCTTATGCCGGCAAGAAAGGGGGCGAAGCCCTCGTCTCCTTTGTTCTCGAAGGTTTAAAACTCGTTCAGCAGACTGGCCTCGGTTCGGGCGTCAGTAAGGGTTCGGGCGAAGTTCGATTTGAGCAACTTAAAGTTACCGGAAAAGACACGACGTTGGGATGATGCGATGAACCTTTACCGCTTTCACGTCGTTCCTGAATCGGCGTGGCGAACCCCCTGGCAGTCGGACACGCTCTCCGGCCTGCTCTGCGGGGCCATCGCCCGGCTTGAAGGGGGCGACACGTTACGACGGGCCGTTATTGACCCCGCTCTCGCCGCCCGGCCGCCGTTCGTGGTTTCCGATGCCTTTCCCGGCGACTGGCTCCCGATTCCCGCTCGCGTCAAACTTCTCGACTGGCCGGTCGGCGAGCGCAAGCCCGTGAAACGTGCGCGCTGGCTCAACCGCACTTCGTTCGAGCGGATGCAGCGAGGACAAGCTCCCGCGCTGCAAGACCTCATTGAGATTTCCGGTTTTCACGAAACCACGCAGCTGCACAACACGATCAACCGAGCCAGTAGTGCCACATTGGACGACGGCGGGCTCTATTCCCGCGAAGAAACGTACTTGAGCGCCGGCCAAGTTCGGTTGACGGTCTACGCTCGGCTCGAGACCGAGTTCCGCGAACTCTTCTGGCGCGCCCTATGTGAATTGGCTACGGGCGGTTACGGTGCCGACCGATCCGCCGGGAAGGGGCAGTTCCGCATTGAAGGCGAACTCGAACAAGTTCCCGCTCTCGACCGTATCGACCGACCCGACGCACTGGTGGTGCTCTCGACGTTTCAACCGGCTCCAAGCGACCCGACCGACGGGGCCTGGGATGCGTTCACCAAGTACGGCAAACTCGGACCCGAGTTCGGTTTGGAGAACGTCTTCAAACGCCCGCTCGTGCTGTTCAAGCCCGGAGCCACTTTTCGCATTCCGGACCGGCGCGAGTGGCTCGGTCGCGCCATTCCCATGCGCGAGTTCCTCGCCCCAGATGCCGCGGATGCTCTACGCGCCAGGGACATTGAAGTGATCCATTACGCATTCGGTCTCGCGGTTCCCCTGGTTTGGCCCACCCAAGATTCTGGAACTGGTGCCCTATGAGTCCGAGCGTTCTGCTTTGCACCGTTGGGACGAGCTTGTTGAACCCGGGTAACGTAGCCGGAACGCGGACGGTTAACGGGGTGACTGATTGGAACGCGGTTTCAGCCGATCTCGCTCGCGCGGAACCGACCAATCGCATCTGCGGCGCGGAAATCAATTCCGTCGCCAGCCTGATCGCTCACGGGTATGCTTCCAGCGACGCGAGCGTGTACCTTTTCCACTCCGATACGGAAGCCGGGCGCCAAATTGCTGCGACCCTATCGGAACACTTCCTGGGTCACGGCCACGCACAGGTAAGGGCGGTTGCCGTTGCGGATCTTCAGGACGCCGACCCGAAGCGGTTTCGCACGAAGGGCCTTCGGAACCTCGTGAAATCGATCTGTGCGAGCGTGTGCAATCACTCGGCTCCCGCCTGCGCCATCAACGCGACGGGCGGGTACAAAGCACAGATTGCCATCGCGGTCTTGCTCGGACAAGCTCTTGGCATTCCCGTTTACTACATGCACGAGCGGTTTAGTGAGATCATCCCGTTCCCCCCTCTGCCCGTCGCTCTGGATTTTCAAGTATGGATGAGGGCCAGCGGGCTTCTCGCCGCGCTCGAACGAGAACCGCAAGCAAAAGCACTCTTCCGAGACGAGTGGGAGGAAAAATACGACAGCCTGGTCGAGATCGAATCGATCGACGGAACCGAGTTCCTGGAGCTCTCTCCAACCGGCCAGATTTTTCAAGAGACCTTCAAGCAGCGTTTTCGGACTGAGCGAGATCAGTTTCTACCACCTCCGGCGATACGAAAACTCGCGCCCGTATTACACGAGCACGGAGTTATCAATCTGTTGCGCACCGAGCTCCTACAATACTTGAACGCCGTCACCCAGGGAGTCAAAGCGATCACTCGCTGCATTACGAACTACTGCCACCGCCAACTGAACGAGCCGACACGGTTTCGCATTAAAGGTGATGAGATTGAAGGGATCTACACCGATGGGACGCGCACGGTGAAGTTTAAGGTCGAAACCACAGCCACAACCCCTGGGCAGCGCGACGCCGTTGTTGCCGCGTTGAACGAGTGGGTTCAATCGCGCTGATGACAATCGAATCCACTCGTCCGACCGGCTGAACTGACAGGAATTACTTTGCCCTACCGTTTCACGTTGTTAAGCGTCTCCAAAGCCACCAGCAGCGCCTGCGTGCCTTTGCGCCCAAACCCTTGTGCACGAACGGCTTCGTAGAGCTGCTTCGCTAGCCCCAGCCCCGGCAGCGCGAGGTTCATCTTCTCGGCCTCGGCTAGGGCGATGCCCATGTCCTTGATGAAGTGTTCCACGCGCCGCTACGCGGCGTTCGGGTTAGCGACAAACGCTGTCGCCATAACGGTTTGCAAGCTACGGACGCCCCCTCAGCACGGACCTTCAGGAGGCGTGATTTGAGCTTACCGCAGGGCTGTTTTTAGTCAATCCGTGCACCGTTTTGTGCACCAGAAAGTGCCCAGAAAAACGCACTTTCAAAAAATGGGAAAATTCCCAGAGTGCCCTCGAAGGACTCGTCCGGGCAAGGTGTCTTATTTCGGTTGCGGATTTAACCCCACCCGGATGAGGCACCGCTGGAGAGAGTCGCAACAGCCAAGCTCAGACGATGTGCGCGATTTTGCTTCTTTTCGACTTGTCTCCGCGTCCGTTCCTCAGTCACATCATCGAGAGAATCAGGATTTATCTTCGTCACGTTTCGCTTTGGAACTCTGTGTCGAACTTCGACCGCGAGCCGGGAACAGTCGGTGAAAGGATCGCCTGATGTCATTTGCCAACTTCACCGAACTGTTCCAACAAGCAACGGGTAACCCGAACCCGTTCCCGTATCAAGCGCGATTCGCGGAAGCAGAAAACCTCCCGGAACTTGTTCACGCGCCCACAGGCGCGGGGAAAACCGCGACCGCCGTTCTTGGTTGGTTGTGGCGTCGCTTCTTCGCGAACAAGCCAACACCGCGCCGATTGGTGTACTGCCTGCCGATGCGTGTTCTCGTGGAGCAGACCCGAGACGAAGCTCGCAAGTGGTTGAAGAATCTCGGCTTTGAAGAGAAGGTGAAAGTTCATGTTCTGATGGGTGGGGAAGACGCCGAAGAGTGGGATCTCGACCCGGAGAAACCCACGGTCTTGATTGGCACACAAGACATGCTTTTGTCCCGCGCGCTGAATCGTGGGTACGGCATGGGTCGGTTCCGTTGGCCGATGCATTACGGGTTACTGAACAACGACGCCCTTTGGGTTCTCGATGAAATTCAGTTGATGGGCACCGGGTTGGCGACCTCGACGCAACTTCAAGCGTTCCGCGAAGCGCTCGGTGTGTACGGAACCGTGAAAACAATCTGGATGTCGGCGACACTCCTTCCGCGCTGGCTTGCTTCGGTCGATTATCGAAATCGGATCGAACCAGAGTTGCGGTTGACGACGCTTCAACTCGACCAGAACACGGACTACCGAGCCGATGGACTTCGGGAGCGCTGGGAAGCGAAGAAGCCGATCCAACGTGCCGCGCTGCTCCGTGCTGCCGAACAAGAAGAGAAAGCCGAACCAGTCGCGTCGACGGAAGTAGTGTTCACGGCCGATGAATCGGCGAAAGTGGCTGAATTCGTGAAGGCGAAACACTGTCCCGGTTCCCTTACGCTGGTGATTGTGAACACGGTTGATCGGTGCCGCGCGCTGTTCGAGGCAATCCGCACGCTCTATTCACCGAAGCCCAGAGGTCGGGGAAAGAACGCCACGCCAAGCGCGCCGGTGCCCGCGCCAGACTTGAAGTTGATCCATTCCCGATTCCGCCCGAAGGAGCGCGAAGAGTGGCGTTCGTGGCTCACCGCGAAGGAGCTACCGGCGCTCGGGCGCATCATCGTCTCAACCCAAGTTGTCGAGGCGGGGGTTGACCTGTCGGCCCGAACGCTGATTACCGAACTGGCACCGTGGCCGAGTCTGGTCCAGCGCTTTGGGCGGTGCAACCGGCGCGGCGAGTTCCCCGGTGAGAACGGCACCGACCCAGCCCAACTGTTCTGGATCGACGTTCCGACCCCGGCGACCGGGGCGAAGAAGAGTTTGGCACCACCGTATACCGATGAGGAACTCGACCAGTCGCGAACGCGGCTCGCCACCACCCGCGATGTTGGGTTGAAGTCGCTTACCGAGTTCTTCGACCGGTTGAACGGCGATGAGCGCAACGCACTATTCCCATTCGACCCGCCGCACGTCATCCGTCGGAAGGATTTCATCGACCTGTTCGATACGACGCCAGACCTCGCCGGAAACGACATCGACGTTTCGCGATTCATCCGCGACGGCGACGAAATCGATGTGCAAGCATTCTGGCGCGCTGCTACGCCACCGAGAGGAGAATTGCGCGCGGCACAGGCGAGCCGCATCATGCCAGCGCGGGAAGAACTCTGCACGGTGAAGATTGGTGACTTCCGGCAGTTCCTTGAAGATCACACGGCGCACCGTTGGGATTCGCTCGCTTCGGAGTGGATAGGAGCAGATGCGAGCGCGGTGTACCCCGGACAGGTGTATTGGATCGCGACCGCCGAAGGCGGCTACGACACGCAACTCGGTTGGAACCCGAGCGCGGATTGGTCGGCTGACCTCTGGATTCGCGACCCGGCCACGGAGAGCGCATCGGAGACAACCGAGGAACCTGGATACGACACGGAGTTCCTCTCCGTCTACGGGTGGCAATCGATCACCGAACACACTCGCGACGTACTCGAAGCGCTGACCACGATTCTGAAGGAACTGAACCTGAACGAAGTCCCGCGTGAGGCACTGGCGCTCGCGATTCGCTGGCATGATTGGGGTAAGGCTCATTCCGTCTTCCAGGATGCGATTCGCGACGAACCCGACGGTGTCGGGAAGCGCCCGAAACAACACACCGGGAAGCGGGACATCGCGAAGGCCGCTCCGGAAGAGGTATGGCAGCGCTACAAGCGAAAACATTTCCGGCACGAACTCGCGTCTGCGCTCGGCGTGCTGACGCTGCTCAAGAGCGAGCATCCGCCGGACGGGTGGAAGGCGCTCGACGCGCACCTGACGAATCTCGCGCTGTACCTCATCGCGGCCCACCACGGCAAGGTTCGACTGTCAATTCGCTCGATGCCCGACGAGCGTACACCCGATACGCCCGGCGCGCTGTTCGCCCGCGGCGTGTGGGAAGGAGACAAGCTACCGGCGGTCGATCTCGGTGGGGGTGTTTCTGCGCCTGCGGTGGCCGCGCTCGACCTATCGCCGATGCTGTTGGGGCAGGTGGATAGCCAACCGAGTTGGGCCGAGCGAGTGCTTCGCCTGCGTGACGACAAAGCAAAACCCGAAGACACCGCACCGCGCTTCGGCCCGCTGAAGCTCGCGTACCTGGAATCGCTGATTCGCGTCGCGGACATGCGCGCGAGCAAAGCCGCTGACGAGAAGGCGAAGAAGCCGAAAGGGGCGCAGTCGTGAACGAACCTTTGTCTCTCGACGGCTGCACTCCCGAACCGCTCATGGGCTATCTGAAGGCGCTGGGCGTGCTGCGTCTCGTCAGCGAGAAAGACCCTGAAGCGCGCGGCTCCTGGCAAGACGGCGTGTTCAAGTTGAACACGACCCTCGACCGCAACGGCTTCGCAAAGTTCTTCCGAGATGAGTACAAGCCGACACCGCTTCTCGCGCCGTGGAACGGTGGATCGGGGTTCTACGTCAAACTCGACCTCGACGGGTTCTTGGATAGTGGCGGGAAAGAAGTCACGTTCAAAGATCGTGATGTTGTGAACGCGATCAATGCAATTGAGTCGTCAAATGTTGAACGGCTCATCCACTACGGCAACCAAATCCGCGAGACAAAAAAGGCCCTCGGTACCCTTGCCGAACGAGTCGATTTCGCGGTGGCGCTCGCGGAACCGCTGAGTCGGTGGCCGGAAGCGAAGACGAAGCCCGCTCAGAAGAAGGTAAAGGAAGACGCAACGAAAATCCTGAACGCGATGATGCTGTTCCGTTCCGGCGAAGACACCTTTTCAATTGGTAAGGCTGCGAAGGATGAGTTTGTTTCCGACCTCCGCGGGAAGGTACTCACCGATGACGGGTTGTTCTGGCTCGATGCGGCACTTGCGATGCGCACAGGCCAGAAGAAGAATCGGACGGAATCGCCCACGCTCGGTAGTGGCGGGAACATCGGGAACAGTGACTTCTCGGCTCGGTTCGCACAACTGCTCCCGAAGGTAATGCCCCTGCAAAATGGGAAACTATTCCCCGCAGGTTCTGCCTCGTGGTTGGATGCCGCGCTATTCGGTGTACCCGCGCCGCATTTGGGGGATCACAGCGTTGACCAGTTCGACCCCGGCAAAGCGGGTGGAGCGAACGGAACGCAAGGTATGGAAGCCGACCCGACACTCAACCCGTGGGATTATCTCCTGATGATGGAGGGCGCGCTCGCGCTCGCCGGAAACACGTCGCGCCGGCTCGGGGCGGGCCGCGCGGCAGCGAGTTTTCCGTTCGTTGTGGAGAGTTCACCGGCGGGACACGGCTCCATCGGAAACGACAAGACGCGCGGGGAAGCGTGGTTGCCGCTTTGGTCAGCACCGGCTCTCTACGGTGAAGTGAAACTGCTTCTCAGCGAAGGGCGGGCCGAAGTCGGTCGCGTTCGCGCATGGTCTGGGTTGACCTTCGCCCAAGCCGTCGCCGGGCTTGGCGTTGATCGCGGCATCCGGTCGTTCGTGCGCTACGAGTTTCAGGAACGACTTGGGCAGAGCTACATCGCCACACCGGTCGGTCGCTTCGATGTCCCGAACGCCCCAATCAACGGTATCGAACTCGTCCGCGCGCTGAACCCGGTACTCAACTCCCTTCAGATGGGCGTCGATGACAAAGCGCCCGCGCGATTCTCAACGGCGCTGCGCCGAATCGAGTCGGCCGTATTCGACTTCTGCAAGTACGGCGGTCCGGAACGGCTCGCGAGCATCTTGGCTGCGCTGGGTAATGCGGAGCGGGAGTTAGCAGTTGGAGACATCAAGCCAGAAAAGCGCCGCACGCGCCGACCGCTCTCCGGGCTATCTACCGGCTGGCTGACGGCCGCGAACGATGGTTCGGCCGAGTTCAGTCTCGCTCGGAGCGTTGTGTTCCTACACGCCGGGGCGAAAACCGGCCCGGTTCGTCAGTACCTCGAACCGGTAGAATACAACGCCAAGTTCCGGTCGTGGGTGTGGTGCGAGCGCGGCGGGCATGTCGTTTGGGGTAGTGGCGATCTCGCCCGCAACTTGGGTGCGGTTGTCGCTCGTCGGCTGATGGATTCGGAGAAGAACGGCGAACCGCTCCCGCCATTCGGTAGCTCCTTCCCGGCCGCGCTGTCAAACGTCAGCGCGTTCCTCAACCGCGAAACCGATGACGAGAAACTCGAAGAACTCCTCTGGGGTCTTTCACTCGTAGAGCGCGGAGAAGAGAGGGAACTGCCAACAGCAGGCGGGCCGACGGGACTGCCGCGGGCCTATGCGCTCATGAAATTGACGCTGCTTCCGGGCCGCCTCCGCTGGGAGCCCGCACTCAACGGTGATGCCGTACTTCGATTGACATGTCCTAGTGCAGACGAAACACCAAGCGGAATCGCGGTGAAGCCCGAACCAGCGATTGCGGCGAAGCTCCGCGCCGGAGACGTACAGGGCGCGTGCGAAGTCGCGGCTCGTCGCCTCCGTGCGTCGAGCTTCAGTCTGATTGGTGGGTTCCTTGCGGACGGTTCCCGCCGCGACATCGATTGGGCGAGCGGTGGGACATCACCCGAGCGCTTGCTCGCCGCGCTACTGCTTCCGATTTCCGACATTACCGTGAATCAACTGGCCGATCTTGTCCTTCGCCGTCCGTCGGCGGAAACCCTCGTGTAAAGGAGAATCGCCCGTGGCCGACCCATTCGAGAAACTCAAGGACGCTCCGCGCCTCCTGATGGAAGCGCGGCTCAAGCCGCTTCAAGGTCAACGATTCCAGCCGACCGGGTTCGCCGATCTCGGCCCGGCGCGTTTCAAGGCGTACCGTGACGATAGTCCAACGGAGATGCTGCTCGTTGAATCTCCGCAGTCGGTAGCGAACCGACTCGAAACGGTTTGCTGGGATCGAGCAAACGGAAAGCTCGTCTCCGACCTCGACGGGATGCCCTACGTTCAAGTGAACCGCCCGGACAAAACACCCCTTACGAACTCGATTCTCGAATCACACCGGCTGAACTCGCCTTACATCCTCGAAGGCAAAAACGACACCGTTCTAAAGATGCTGAAAACGGATGTCGCGGGGATGGAGAAGGGACCGGTCGATATCGGCAAGCTCGCATGCACCGTGTTCAAGTACGACGCGAACGCCGTGCTGCATGGCGTGTTTCTCGCGAAGTCCGAACTCGCCGGTGGACGGCTGCGAATGCCGCGCTTGCTGTCGGGTTTCATCGAAGCATCCGATGTGCAAGACGCGGCAAGCGGTGGGGTAAAGAACGATCACGTTGACCCGTCTGGCGATACCGCGCGCGGGTTCGGCAACGTGCCGTTCCATCGATCGGAGTTCACCGCGAAGCAACTCGTTGCCTACTTCAACCTCGATCTTTCCCAGCTTCGCGGTTACGGGTTGGGCGCGAGCGCAGAGACGTTCCTTACCGCACTTGCGCTGTTCAAGATTAGGCAATTCCTAAAGTCGGGACTTCGACTTCGTACCGCGTGTGACCTCGACGTTGACGGGGAATTAAAAGTAACACGTCCCGACGGCTTCACGGTTCCCGATGAGAAGGCGCTCGCTGGGCTTCTGAAGGATTCGGTCGCGGCGTGCAAGAAAGAGAAACTGTTCGCCGAACCGCCAGTTACGACAGTGCTCTACGAAGAGAAATAGGCCCACCAAGATTCGACACACCAAAACGGCGCACTGAGGATCATTTCATGCCCGTATCTGTCGCCCTCAGCTTCCCCGGCGGGCGGTTCCATGCGACCCCGTGGGGCCACCACGTCAACGAAGCACTCCCAGAGTGGCCACCGTCGCCGTGGCGGTTCCTCCGAGCGCTCGTCGCCGTGTGGAAGCGGAAGCTCTCGAAGCGATTGAACCTCAGCGCGGTCGAACCGGTGTTGTCCGAACTGGCAAAGACGCGACCAGGGTTCTATCTGCCGCCAGCCACGCTCGGCCACACACGCCACTACATGCCGCTCAACTCGACCGACGAAAGCAAGCGAACGAAAGTGTTCGATGCGTTCGTGTCGCTTGCTCCCGATACAGAGATTGTGTTCCACTGGGCTCACGCGACCTTGACCGACGACGACAAGCAGACGCTTCGTCTGCTCCTCTCGCAACTTGGCTATTTCGGACGGGCCGAATCGTGGTGCGCGGCTCAGTTACTTGCGGATTTCGACACAACGCGCCTCAACTGCGCGCCGGAGTCTGTGCTTGGGAAAGAATCGGTGCGCGTGCTAGCTGCCGATCCCGACACTTGGAACGGGTGGAGCTTCAAGGACAAGAAGATCGTGCTCCCCGATCCGAAGTGGAATCTTCTTGCCGAGACAGCCGACCTGCACCTCGAACGGTGGAGTGATCCGCCTGGGTCGAAGTGGGTGACATACTCGCGCCCTGCCGATTGCTTCGCCCTGCGACCAACGCCACGGCCGGTTTCACCGGGTGACGCGAAGACAGGGTTCATTGTTGCGCGGTTCGTCTTGGATGTGGCCGAAGGACGCCGACCGCTGCCACTCGTGACCGAAACGCTTCCGCTGGCCGAAGAGGTTCGTCGGCAGGTTGGACGCGAATATGCGCGCGTCGTGCGCTCTCGGAACAAGGGAGTCGAGTTCGCGAAAGACGACCTCCGGTTTGTGTCGCCGATCCTCCACGGAAAGGACGAGCACGGTAACCCGGCCAATTCCCACACCTGCGCGTTCTACCTACCCACCGACGAAGATCGCGACGGACGAATAGACCACATCACCCTGTTCGCGCAGGGGCATTTTTCTCGCGACGATGTGTCAGCCCTCGACCGGTTGCGTTCGCTCTCATTCGGCAAGGAAGGCGAACCGGATGAAGAGATTGAGCCCAGCCAGCGCAGAACGACTCACCGCTTGCTGCTCGTCGGCCTCGACAGTGCGAAGCCGTCCCACACGGGCCAGTTCCGTCCGGCACGGGTGTGGGAATCGGCAACCCCGTACATCGCCTATCGACATCTGAAAAAGAGCGGCGCCAAGCGTGACCGACGGGAGTTCATTCCACCCGAAGCGATACCGGAGTTCATGGTTCACGTCCTCGCGGAGGATTGGGACCAGCGCACCGACCTCAAGTTCCCTAAGCCGGAGAAGATCGAGTTCCTTCTCGATCCACTCACGTCACTGGGTTGGCGTTACCGCAGCCTTCAATTCAAACGCGGGCGGAATCGGCGCGGCGACGATGGGTACAGCCGGCCGTTTGGTGCCTTCCGCCTGACCTTTTCTGAACCAGTCAGTGGCCCGATAAGCCTCGGCTACGCCTGTCACTTCGGGATGGGCTCTTTCCGACCAGGACCGACCGATGCGTCGCACTGATGACCGATGGCAATCAATCGCGGTCGAACGTCCCTTCTGCCCCTTCGATGGCAGGAAGTTTGTCGAACATCAGTAAGTCCGCAGGGGCAACGCCAAGCCCGCTCGCTATAAGGCAGATGTTTTCAAGGCTGACGTTCCGTTCACCGCGTTCGATGCTACCGAAGTAGCTCCGGTCCATTTTGATTTCGTGCGCAAACGCTTCCTGCGAAACACCTTTCGCTTTCCGAAGCTGGCGCACGCGCCGGCCAAACAGCACTTTCACTTCGGGGACTGCCATCAGGTGACGATGGCGATTTGCTCCTTTTCGATCCACGGCCTATAGTTCCACGGACTTTAACTCCCTTTCTGCTTCTTTGCACCTGATGTTCTCCCTGCCGCAAGCCGAGAGGTCAGTGATGGATGGCGTAGCCAAAGACCAACCGAACCACGAAACTGACAAAATTACGATAATATTAATCATATTTGGTATCGCCTTCATTGTGGTTTCATTAACTATTGTGGCGCTGCAGAAAGTCGGGGCTATCGGACAATCGAATCCCGAAAGCGCGCCGACCAACTTCGAAGATGAGAAGGCAATGGCAATCACGATGGCGCAAAACTTCGTGAAGGAGCGGCTCAAGTCTCCATCGTCCGCGTCTTTCCCGTGGGGGTCCGATGAGTACCGAGCGACGAGGGCGAGTGACGGGACTTGGAGCGTGTCCGGATGGGTTGAGGCGGTGAATAGGTTCAACGCAAAACTTCGCGTGCGCTGGTCGGTCGAAATGAAACGCGAGGGAACGTACTGGAAGTTGTTTTCGATCAATATTCAGGACTAACTCTACTTTCCGAATCGTCTCAGGCCCTGTGCCGAACGTCAACCTGCGCAGCCTTCGAGCCTGAAACGTGATTGCCAAGCGCGCGTCGGAAGCGACTTAATTCGCTTATTTCGCACAGCGGGGAGTGGACTTAGTTCTTCGATCGCGCCAGAGGCGATGCAGATGATTGATAAACATTTGTATATTGATAATAATTTAAGTAAACTGATTATCGCGTCGTCTTCACCCGCCACCCTCGCACTCGCGCGAAAAAAGAACTAGCCGCTTTGCGAATTAAGCGAATTAAGCTGCCCGACACCACGAGAGGAGTGCCGAGCGCAAGGAGTTCGTTACATCAGGAGATGTGCCAGACGTTCGCCGGCCGCCCTGCTGTCGGCTGCTTTTCCAGCCGGATGCGCCGCTGAGAAAGGAGCATTTCGAGGCACGACTTCAGTTCCGACGCTGAAAGCCTGTTGTTGAACAAGCGATGAATCTCCTTTGTCGCCATCGGTTTCTGCCGTAACGCAGTAAGGATGCGCTCGGCGTTCTGGTTCCCGAGTGCCTGCCCGAAGATCAGCACCGCCGACGCCTCGCAGTAGTCCCACACCGCGTAGGAGGCGGCCAAGTGCTCACAGCGAACTAACGGTGAACGGTCGAGCAGCGCGTACAGCATGGAGAGCCGCATCACGATCGGCTGTGCCCTCGCGATGACGCTCGCAACGCTCCCCGCGCGTCCGCTGCCAAGCGTCGAGTACCGCGAGGCCCAGAGCTTCCGCGCGTCCTCGTCTCGTACCATCCGCTCGAAGTTGGCAGCGAACTCGATGCACTCGCTGAGCCGCTTTTGCAACCCGCTCAGGTCCAGCGGTCCGCCCCCTTCCGGCAAGCTTTTGGAACGACGAGACAGCACCCAGAGGAACCGGTTCGCGAAGCCGTTGAACCCTTCGACCGACGGCCACGAACTCTTAAGTTCGTAACGGGTGATGTGGCCGATGATCGCGATGTGCGCGTTCCGCGCCCGTGCCGGCGAGTTCTTCACCATCGATTGCAGGTTGCCGGTATCCCACGCCTCGCGGATGATCGGGCTGAGCGTGTTGGCGTCCCGTTTGATGGCTGCCAGTACGGACGCGAACTCCGACTCCACCACCAACAACCGCTTGTCGGTCACGCCCTGAGTGTCCGCGGCGGTCGCGCCAGCTTTCGGTTTCGCGTCCTCTTTTCCGATCGGGTCGCGTACCTGCCAGATAAGCCCTTCGCCCGAAGAGAGGCCGGTCATCTTCCGGACCAATGGAAACCCACCCGTTGCCCCTTCGAAAACGTTCTGAACGCGACCGAAAGAAGTCCCCTTTCGCCCCTGCGCAGTTTCCCCAACGATTACGGCGAACAGGTTGCCAAAGTGTTTGGTGGCTTCCGCGAGGGAGTGCGCGACTCGGCCTATTGTACATCCGAACATTACCAAGAATTGAACGAGGATCGCGACCGGATCGGCTTCGGTCTCTGGTTCGATGGTGCGGACCACATCTCCCGCGAGCCCGTACAAAGCTTCGGGACGCAGCACCGGCCAATCTTCCTTTTGCTCGGGGTCGAAATCATCTAAGCTGTCCGCGTCCTTCTCGGACAAGTTCCCGATGATGCCCAACACTTCCTCTTCATCCATCGGAGGAGCGCATCTCAGCGCCCACGCGAGCGCGTAGGCCGTGAGGACGTGAATTGGGACACGGCGCCCGAGCGCAGACCCGATGAGTCGGCAAGCGCGGTTGTGTCGCTGACCTTCGGGCGCTCCGGGGGCGGTTCGGATGTCGAGGTCGGGAGCGAGTTCAGCGAAGGCTTCATCACTGTTCGACCGCGACGAGGACGACCGTTTCGTCCGAGTGACCAATTCGAGGAGCCATGCGGGAGCAAAGGCGATTTCGATTTCTTCCGGCGACTGCACCCAGAGGTATTTCACACCGGATCGATGATCGCTCTCTGGAACGATGACGTAACCACCATCCCCGCGAGTATCCACTTCGGGAAGCGCCCGCACCAAACTGCGGATCGAAACTCCGTCTGGAATTCGGAAGAAATAGTGCTCACCCTTGGCGGTTTTTGCGACGACAGTTTCAGGCAACTTCCCGTGTCGCTGCTCCAGTTCCGCGAGAGCGGCACACCCTTCCGGCCCGTCCACATCGAGCACCCAAACGCCGCTTACGGTGCCCGTTGCGAGGCCGATGTTCGCGTCCGGGAACGCACCCCACCATTTCCGAATCTGCTCTGGGTCGCTGCTTGCGCCCTTGCATCCGTTAGTGACCGCGGGGTGTTTTGCCGCTGAGGTGCAGTCTGCCTTACCGCAACTACAACACCCATCCCGCATAGTGTGACAGGGGAAGACCTTGCAACCCATCACCGCATAAAACTCGGCCCATTCTTTCTTCGATCGCACTGGCTCACCGATGTGGAAGCTCCCGGCTTGCGGCACCGTCGTTGGCGCAGAAAAGCAAGTCGGTTACCTCCCGGCGAACCGGATGCGAGCGGATGAGCCGGACGCCGAGTTTCGGAGGGAATGAAGTGAACCGGAATCCGGAAAAAATCCGGAGCGGATTCGCGCTAGAGGTCGCGTTGCGGAACGATACTGCGCCCTTGCGCGCGCTGTTTGCTCGCTCGGCGCTGTTTCGGGAACAGGTCAGGGACCGTCTTCGGGATCGCGCGAAGGTAGCGTTCGAACGAGCCGAACTCGGGCACTTCGTACCCTTCTTGAGAGTTGGTTTTCAACCACTTCCAAACCTGCTGTTTCGTAATCGCATCGAGAGCCGTTAGTTGAGCGAGTTCATCCACGGCAACGCGGCACGCACAATAGACTCGCCGGATTCGCTCGTCGAGTTTCTTCAACTCCCGCGGAACCGCCCCCTCTGTACTACTCAGTTGCACCGCTTGCGGTTCTGATTCTGCGATGTTGCTCGGTTGCTGCGGTGCGTGATCCTTGTTCGCGGCTTGCCATGTGTTGTTGAAGTCGATCAACGCCGTTTCGATCCGCGGCGCGTCCCATTCCTCGATAGCCGCGGAACGGGTCGCTTCTTGAACCGCGTGGCGGAACTTGAGCGCGGGAAGCGCGTCCCACTCTTCCAGCCCGTCGAGTTCGATCGAGAGGAAGTATTCACGAGCAATTCGCGTCTGCGCCAAGAAGATCGGATACCACTGGCCGCGTGTCGAATCATCGAGCTTGGCGCGAATTGCTGCTTCGAGCAACAACTTCCCGGATCGCGTCACGGCGACCAGTTCATCCCGATGTCGTGTGGATGGATTGATGAGTGAAAACATGAGGCACTTCACGGTGATCGCGCCGACTCGGTCAACCCCTCTCGGCTTACCCAGGAAACAGCCGGCGCGGAACGAGGAAAACGTCTCCGTGCCATCGTACCCGTTCCGCGTCGGCTCAAAAGGACCAACCCGCCCCGGTCACACCAGTTCACGCAAGGCATGAAGGGCACGAGCGAGCCGGGTCGTTTCGCTGGAACACTCAGGACCGGCGGATACGGTCGAGGCTGTTTTTCAAAGCACGCCCCTTTTCCGAGAGGTGCCCGTAGTGCCGGTGAATCATGGCCGTCGTCGAGTGCCCGAGCAGTTCCGCGAGGTGCGTATCCGGAACACCCGCCTCAAGCGCATCGGTTGCGAAGGTGTGTCGGTAGCCGCTCGTCAGCGGACGCCGATTCAAGCCGAGTTTCCGCTGCGCCCGTCCCATCGCCTGCTTCCATCCGGTCTTCCGCCACCGCTCGCCACGGTTGTTGCGGAACAGAGGGCCGGTTGGGTGCTTGTCGGCGAGAGTACGGCAGAGAGAAAGAACGGATTGCGGAAGGTAGATCGTCCGAACGCGCCCAGTTCGGGCGGTCTTGTGCTCGGTGAGAACCCAGCAACCCGCGTCCCAAGACACGTCTTTCGCTTCCACCCGAGCCACTTCACCCGGACGCGCACCGGTTTCGCGGACGGCTTGCAGGAAGAGACGGAACGCGGGCGAGACAACTTCGAGAATACGCGCGTGTAACTCGATATCGATGAGGACTTCGGCCCCGCGACTCTTGGCGGGGGGCTTCTTCATGCCCTTGAGCGGATTGGGCAGAACGCGCCCGAGTTTCTCCGCCCACGAGTACACGGTACACACCACCATCAGCGCATACCGCCGGGTCGCGGAAGACCACTTCCCACGACTCGCCCAGTCGATCACTTGCGGCGGAGTCAGTTCGGCCGGATCTCGGGTTCCGAAAGTTGTGGTGAACGGTTTCAGGATGGACCGGTACGCGGTCAGCGTGCCCGGTGTCACCCGTTCCGCGGCTGACTTCTCGAACTCTGTCACGAGGTCAGCGACCGTGAACCGTGCCCCCTGTTTCACGGAGTTCGGATCGTTGAGCAACTCCGAGAAGCGCGCGAACGCCTCCGACTTATTGCTCTTGCCGCGGGCTAGGAATACCTGCTTTCCATCGTGCCAGACGTACCACGAATCTTTCCCTTTGCGATACCACGGACTGCCAGTCTTTTGCATCGGCTGTGCACCAATCCGTGCACCAAAACCGCTCTTGCCTCACCGTTTGATCCCGTTGAGCGTCTCCAAAGCCACCAGCAGCGCGTGCGTGCCCTTGCGCCCAAACCCTTGTGCACGAACGGCTTCGTAGAGCTGCTTCGCCAGGCCCAGACCCGGGAGCGACAGGTTCATCTTCTCGGCTTCCGCCAGGGCGATGCCCATGTCCTTGATGAAGTGCTCGACGTAGAAACCCGGCTCGAAGTTGCGCGCCAGCATACGCGGCCCGAGCACTTCCAGCGCCTTGCTACCCGCGGCACCGACGCTCACGCTCTTGAACACCGTTTCGAGGTCGAGACCGGCCTTGTACCCGTACAGCAGTCCCTCGCATACCGCGATCATGTTCGAGGAAATGAGGATCTGGTTCACCATCTTGGTGTGCTGACCGGCCCCCGGAGCGCCCTGGTGGACGATCGTCTTCCCCATGCACTCGAACACCGGCTGCACGGCCTCAACAACGTCTTTGTCCCCGCCGATCATGATGGAAAGCGCCGCGTTCTTCGCACCGACGTCTCCCCCGCTAACCGGGGCATCGAGCGCGGCGACGCCCTTCGCCTTTGCTGCCTCGTAGATCTCTTTCGCCAGCGAGGGTTCGCTGGTCGTCATGTCCACCAGCACCGCGCCCGGTTTCGCCCCCGCAAGTGCCCCGTCAGTACCCAGGAGCACCTCGCGAACGTCCTTCGGGAACCCGACGATCGCGAACACGATGTCGGCTTGTTCCGCGACTTCCTTCGGGCTACGAGCGAGCTTCGCGCCGGCTTCCACGAGGGGTTGAGCCTTATCCGCGGACCGGTTGTACACCGTCGCCGAATAGCCCTTCGTCATGGCGTGCTGGCACATCCACCGACCCATGACACCCGTGCCGATCCAGCCGATACGGGTCTTTCCGGGTTGCGCGACGGAGATTTTCATTGCGTGGGTCTCGTTAAGGAAGTATGTGTATTCTTTACAGTTTTCGCAGTGGTTGACCGTGCCGGGACAAATTCACTTCCCTGGCAAGAAGCCAGCGACTGGCGCTCATGTTAGTGAACCCGCCTTCACGCTGACACAACCGGACGCGAACGGAATACCTTCCTGCCTTTTGCTTCTTCTTTAGAGGCAAAAGCGGGTTGTTACATTCATTGAAGGACCGCCCCGCGTGATCGCGAACGATATCCCCAAACTCAGTGCTCCCGTCGTGCTCGTTCACGGTCTGTGCGGGTATGACCGCGTGGTGGCTTTCGGGCGGACGCTCAAGGACTACTTCCCGGGCATTCGGGAGCAACTCGAAGCGGTTGGGAACCGCGTTCTTGTGCCCCGGTTGAGTTGCACACTCGGCGTGTCCGCTCGGGCAGGCGAACTGGCGCGGTACATCCAGAGACACGTTCCGACGGGTCCGGTCCACGTGATCGGGCACAGCATGGGCGGCCTCGACGCCCGCTACATGGTGAGCCAGCTCGGGATGGCCGATCGCGTCCGGTCACTCACCACGGTCGGTACCCCGCACCGCGGGAGCGCGTTCGCGGATTGGGGCGTCGGCCGGTTCGGTCGGCTCCTCGCGCCGTTCTTTCAGTTCCTCGGGCTGTCGTATCAGGCATTCATCGACCTGACTTCCGCCGCGTGCCGCCGGTTCAACGAAACGGTGCGGGACGTCCGCGGAGTGCGGTACTACTCCGTCGCGGGCGTGTGTGAGGGGCAGTGGATCGGCCCGGAATGGCGGTTCCCGCACGGTATCGTGAGCCGCGCGGAAGGTCCGAATGACGGGGTCGTATCGGTCGCATCGGCTTCGTGGGGCGAACACACCGACGTGTGGGACGGGGATCACCTGAATCTGGTCAACTGGCCGAACCGGTTGGCACGGAAGTGCGGAGTATGGGACTCGTTCGCCCCGGATTACGGCCGCATCTTGCGCCGGGTCGCGTTGAGCGACTAATGCGTTCCGCAGGAACGGGTTCGCGGGAGGAAGCCGACCGACCGCTAAATCTTACCCGCCCCGCGCGCTGTGTGGAAGCGCCCCGTGCGCTGTGACCGCGCTAACACGAGCGCCGTCGACATTTCTCCCGTCGCACTTTGACGTTTCTCAATGTTCAGCGCGTGGAACCCTCCGATGGAAAGGTAGCCGCCACGGAAAGCGGCACTCCACCTCGGAAGGGTCTCCACCAATGCGTAAACTGTTTCTCGCGGCGCTGGGTGTGTTCGCTCTCGCAAGCGCCGCGACCGCACAACAACCTCAGTACCAACCCGCGCCCCGATACCCCGCCACCGTACCCAGCGCGGCCGCAGCGACCCCGCTGCAACCGGCTTCGGGAGCGACCGTCATTCAAGGGAGCGGCGGCTGCACGAACTGCGGGACCGTTGGCCCGGTGACCCGCGGGTTCAAGATGTCCAGCATCACCGGCGGCAACTGCCAGTACGGTGCGCCGTGCCAGAACGGGTGCGGGAGCGTGAAGAGCGATCTCGCGTTCCACTTCGGCTCGTGCAAGCAGTTCTTCTCACCGTGCGGTCCGACTGGCTGTGGGATCACCCCGATGGCTCAACCCTACGGCACCGGCTTCGGCTGTCCGCGCGCCTACGACAGCTACGCGAACCACTAAAAACGGTCGCGAATCCGAGGTCGGCTTCTAACAGCCGACTCGGATTCCGCGATTATCGTGCCCGAGTCCTTGTAGGCTCGGGCAAACACCCGGCCTCACCACGTTACTCTGCTGGCGCGGGAACCAGTTGCACATCATCCAGTTCGAGTTTGCGCCCGTCCTCGGCACGCAATTCAAGCCGAGCACGTTTCCCCTTCTTGCGATCCACGAGCGCGAACTCGGACTCCCCGCACCCCCACTGCCCCAGCGCGACCAACACGAGCAAGAGCCCTCTGCCCTTCTCCGTGAGGACGTAATCCTTGTACGCGCTCCCGTCGGACGCGGGGATCTTCTCAAGCACCCCATCGTCGACTAGTTTCTTGAGCCGCACCGTGAGGATGTTCTTCGCGACGCCCAAGCTCGCTTGGAACTCCCCGAACCGCTTCTTCCCGATGAAGGCATCGCGCACGATCAGGAGCGCCCACCAGTCGCCCACCGTGTCCAGCGACCGCGCGATCGGGCACTCCTCCTTCGCGAAACTTGTTCGCTTCATACCGCCCCCTCAATAGTCTTGTATCAAGTTGCAATGTGCAACCTCTCTGGAATTGTACCTGTTTAGTTGCAAATTGCAACTTCCTTCAAAGGATGGCCAAGTGACTTCGTTCAAGGCGGTCCGTGTGAGACAGGCGCGGATCTTGTCGGTTGAGGTGCCGGCGGCTATATTCGTAATAATCGTGCTGTCCACTTTGGAAACGAATTGGGGATTGGTGTAACGGTAGCACGAGTGACTCTGACTCACTTAGTCTAGGTTCGAATCCTAGATCCCCAACTCAATCAAACCCCACGATTGTCTTGAAATCGTGGGGTTTTTCATTTGTCAGCCCCAAGTCACTTACACTCTGTAGCCAAATTGTCACCAATCGCCTTTCTGCTCCTTAAACTGTAACCGACTCAAAAAAGTTCACGAACAAGTTTGCGTAATTTTTACATATTTGCGATGTCCTTTTGCTCGCCCAAAGGAGTTCCACCTTCGAGGAGGTTTCACGATGGCATCGAATAACTTAAAGTCGGGCAGCGAGTGCGAGGCGCAACGGTGACCCGGCGTGACAAAGCATGTTGAAGCGCACTCCCCGCCCTTGCGGGCGGGGTTCGCCAAAACACGATCGATTCCGACTGCCAGCGCTTCGCGCCGGTCACATCTTCGGTTAGCATCTCGTCCGTTTCCCCCGCCGAGACGGAGCTTCACGCCATGTCCTCTCCCGACCGCCGCACGTTCATCGCGAGTTCGGCCGCAGGCGCCTTCGCACTTGGAGCACCCGCCGTTCACGCCCTCGGAGCCAACGAGTGCCTCAATATCGGCCTCATCGGTAGCGGGAACCGCGGGCGCACGATCAGCACCGAGTGCGTGAAGGCCGGGCACAACATCGTCGCGGTCGCGGACGTGGCCAAGTTCCGCCACGACTTCATCATCGGAGAACTGGCGAAGGTCCGAGGCCCGAAACCCGCTATTTACGACGACTACCGCGAGTTACTGGACCACAAGGGCCTCGACGCGGTCATCATCGCCACCCCGGACCACCACCACAAAGAGCAACTCCTCGCGGCGATGGCCGCGGGCAAGCACGCCTACTGCGAAAAGCCGCTCAGCCACAGCATCGAGCAGGGCAAGGAAATGGTCGCGGCCGTGCGGAAGGCGAAGAAGATCGTGCAGGTCGGCAACCAGCGGCACAGCGGCGAGCACTGGGCGCGCTGTAAGGACGTGATCCAGTCCGGTGACTTCGGCGATCTGGTGTGGGTCAAAGTGTGGGACTGCCGCAACTGGCTCAAGCGCGACCCGTTCGCGCCGCCGAAAACGTTCGACGAAGCCCAACAGAAGGGCGTGAACTGGGAGGCGTTCCTCGGCACCGCGAAGAAGGTACCGTTTGACCCGGTCCGATACTGGGCGTGGCGCTGGTACTGGGACTACGCGGGCGGATTGCTCACTGATATCGGCGCGCACCAACTCGACATCGTGCAGTGGCTCGGCGGAGTCGAGATGCCCAAGAGCGTGACCGCCAACGGCGGTACCTACCACTTCAAGCACTGGGAAACGCCGGACGTGGTCCACGGCGTGTGGGACTACGGCAAGTTTACGGCCACGTTCGCGGTCGAGTTCATCAACGGCTACGACGGAGTGGGCGCCACGTTCTACGGCACGAAACAAACGCTCCAGTGCGACGCGGACCCAGGCGGGATGATCCGGCTCTACGATACCATCGACAAGTTCTCCCCCACCATGAAGCCGAAGGCCCAGTGGAAGGTGGAGAACGAAACGCCGCTCCACGTCCGCAACTGGCTTAGTGCGGTGAAGGACAACAAAGACCCGAGTTCTCCGATCGAATTGGGGCACCGCGTCATCACCGCCGCGCACCTCGCGAACGTCGCGTACCGGACCGGCAAGAAAGTGGTGTGGGATGCGGCGAAGGAACAGATCGTCAGCGGGTGAAGCCCATGTCCGATGAAGCCGCGTTTCTGGCCGCGCTCAAGGTGGACCCCGCCGATGATACGGCGCGGCTAGTCTATGCTGACTGGCTCGATGAACACAACGAGCCCGTGAGGGCGGAGTATTTGCGGCTCGTGGTCACCACCGCCCGGAACGAAGGGAATCTGGCTGCGGCCCCGGGTGCGGAACGATTCGTGGGTTTCGGTGTCGCACTCGCAGAAGAATGGCGAAAAATAGTCGGTTCGCGATTCAGCCTCTTACTCGACTGGTTCTCGGACAATGTAAAGACCACTGCGTTTGTTCGCGAACTGACGGGTTGGGGCTTTGGCGAAGCGAAAACAGTTATTGGGGGAAATCCACCCCGCGCACTGTTATCGCAGATTCTGTTTGAGGATGCTTCGCGTGTGTGCGAACGTGTCCGGGATTGGGACTTCCTTAAACTCAGCATCGCCTCGTATCCGCCTACTCCCTCTAACTGAATCGTCCCCATGTTCATATTCGAGAAAGCTCCCTTCCCGTCTTGCCATGCCTCCACCATCGTGGAGCACGAAGAAGGCAAGTTCATGGCCGCGTGGTTCGGCGGCAAGGACGAAGGCGCGAAGGACGTGCAAATCTGGGCCAGCACCTTCGAGGGGAAGGCGTGGAGCGAACCGAAGGTGCTCGGTACCGAACCAGGGCAGCCGTGCTGGAACCCGGTGCTGTTCAAGACCACAAAGGGGACGCTCTTCCTCTGGTACAAAGCTGGCCCAAAGCCGGACAACTGGACCGGGTACGTCCGCACTTCGACGGACAACGGTAAAACGTGGACGAAGCCCGAAATCATGCCCAGCTCGCTCGTCGGTCCCGTGCGCGCGAAGCCGATTCAGCTCGCGAACGGCACGATTCTCGCTGGGACTTCGTGGGAGAGTTATCGCAACTGGACGCCGTTCGTGGATCGCTCCACCGACGAGGGGAAAACCTGGAAGCGCTCGAACCCGTTCCCGGTGCCGGAGAAGTTCCACCAGATTCAGCCGACTCTGTTTGAAACGAAAGATGGGAAAGTCGTCGCACTGATGCGGTCGAGCAACCCGCGCATGATTTGCCGGGCGGAATCTGCGGACGGCGGCGCCACGTTTTCACCGGCCGAGGAAACGAAGCTCGCGAACCCGAGTTCGGGGATCGACTGCGTGAAGACAAAAGAGGGGGACATATTCCTGATTTACAACCCCACCGCCCTGCTCCGCACGCCGATCAGCCTCGCCCGTTCGACCGATGACGGTAAAACGTGGGCCAAGGTCGTGGACCTCGAAACCGAACCGGGCGAATACTCGTACCCTGCCATCATTCAGTCCGCCGCGGGAACGCTGGAGATCACGTACACGTGGAAGCGAACACATATCAAGTACCACAGCGTGGACCCCAAGAAGTACCGGAGCTGACAACCGTCCGGATTCTTCCCACGCAGACGGAACAGGCCGAACTCGCGATCATCCGAGCTCTGGCGAAGGTGATGGACGAAGCCGTCACTCTGCCCAACACGAACCTCAAGGTCGGACTCGACACGCTACTCGGACTTCTGCCCGTTGTGGGCGACCTGAGTAGCGCGGCGATCGGCGCGTACATTCTCCGCGCCGCCACGCGACTCGGGGTGCCGTCGGTCGTTATCGCCCAGATGCTGCTCAACTTGCTGATCGACGCGGTGCTCGGGATGGTTCCGATTTTCGGGGATTACCTCGACGTGCTGTATAAGGCGAACGTGAAGAACGTCGCCCTGATCGAACGGGCCATCGAGAACCGGCGGACGGCCGCGGCATCGAGTTGGTTCAAGCTGATCGGCACGTTTGGGGCGTTCGCCCTGATCGTTGGTGGAGGGATAGTCGGTACCGTGTTTGCTGTGAAGTGGTTATGGAACGCGATGTGACATCAGCAGTTACGGCGCGGCCAAGGTCTGAGCCGCGCCCCGACGAATTGGATGTGACGATGGATTCTCGTCGCTTTTCCCAATAGACTAACGTTCGGTTTTGGGGCGGTGCGAATCCACCTGTAACTGCCCCTTCTCACCGCTCGCTGCCCGCGCCCGTCGCGCGGGCTCGCTCGCGGCACGCCTCCCCCTCAAATGAGCGATCAACCCGGTGCCCACGCGGAGCCGGCCAAACCGCACCACCAGTCCTTCTGGCTGTGGGTGATGTGTCTGACCGGCGTCGACTACTTCTCCACCCTCGGCTACCAGCCGTCCATCGCTTACGAGAACGCGGGCCTGCTCGCGCCGCTCGCGACGATCGTGCTCGTCCTCGTCACGCTGTTCGGCGCGCTGCCCATCTACTGGTACGTGTGCGGGCGCTCGCACGGGGGTCAGGGGTCGATCGGGATGCTCGCGAAGCTCGTCTCCGGGTGGGGCGGGAAGGTGCTCGTCCTGACGCTGCTCGGGTTCGCGGCCACCGACTTCGTCATCACGAAGACGCTCTCGGGCGCGGACGCGGCCGTCCACCTGATTACGAACCCGAACTGGCCGCTCGCGGTCCCCGACGACGCCGAGAAGACCCGGCAAGCGATCTACGTGACCGGGTTCCTGCTCATGCTCCTCGGCGCGTCGTTCATGCGCGGGTTCCGCGAGGTCATCGGACTGGCAGTCGTGATCGTCGGCGCGTACCTGCTGTTGAGCGGGATCGTGATCGGAGCGGGCGTGGCGCACCTGGTCAAGCACCCGGAGGCGTTCCACCAACTGATCGAGCACATCCGCGCGGGCGAGTGGTACCTGAAAGAATCGGAGCGCCCGCTCGCGGGCACCGGGCTGTTCACGATCATCGCGATCAGCCTGATTATTTTCCCCAAACTGGCCCTCGGCCTCTCGGGGTTTGAAACGGGCGTCGCCGTTATGCCACTCGTGAAGGGGCGCCCGACCGACGACCCGAAAGACCCGAAGGGCCGGGTCGCGAACACGCGCAAACTGCTCATCACCGCGGCCGCGATCATGTCCGTTTACCTCGTCTGCTCGTCGGTCGTGGTCGCGTGCCTGGTGCCCCCCGAACACCTCGTGAAAGTGAACGCGGCTGGGGCCGAACGGGACGGGGTCGCCGACAAAGAACTGAAGGCCAAGGACCGCGCGCTCGCGTACCTGGCGCACGGCGAGAACCGGGCGGGCAAGTTGCTCCCGTTCTTCGGCGACGAGTTCGGGACCGTCTACGACATTGCGACCGTCATCATTCTGTGGTTCGCCGGGGCGAGCGCGATGGCGGGGTTGCTCAACCTCGTCCCACAGTACCTCCCGCGCTACGGCATGGCCCCCGAGTGGACCCGCGCGACGCGCCCGCTCGTGCTGATGTTCACGGTCATCAACCTTATTGTGACGGTGATCTTCAGAGCGAACGTGGACGCCCAGAGCGCGGCCTACGCCACCGGCGTGCTGGTGCTCATCACGAGCGGTTGCGTCGCCAGCGTCATCGACGTCTGGCAGCGGCGCACGGGTCGGTGGTATTCGCGGTTGTGCTGGCCGTTTTTGCTCATCACGCTGGTGTTCGTCTACACCACGATCGCCAACGTGTTCGAGAAGCCGGACGGGATTAAGATCGCGGCGTTCTTCATCCTCGCGATTCTGGTCACGTCGTTCTGGTCGCGCTGGGCGCGGAGCCGCGAGCTGCGGTTCGCCGGGTTCAAGCTCCCGGACGCGGAATCGCGCCTCATGTGGGACACGATCCGCGACTTGGAACTGACGGTTCTGGTGCCGCACCGCCCCGGGCGCCGGAGCCTCGCCAACAAGGAAGGCCAGATCCGGCGCGAGCACCGCATCCCGCGCGACCTGATGATCGTGTTCGTCGAGGTGGAACTGGACGACACGAGCGACTTCGTGAACGAGCCGGAGCTGCGGGTCACGCGCGAGGAGGGGCGCTACGTGGTGAAGATCACGGGGGCCGCATCGATCGCGCACACGCTCGCGGCGCTCGCGCTGGAAATGGCGAAGGTCGGGCGCCCGCCAGAGGTCCACTTCGGGTGGACCGACGACAGCCCGGTATCCGGCACGCTCGGCTTCCTTCTCTTCGGCGAGGGCAACGTGCCGTGGATGGTGCGCGACCTGATTCGCCGCGCTCAGCCCGACGAGTCGAAGCGCCCGCTCATTATCATCGCGGGCACTGCGTAAGTGTGGAGGTACCACCCGCGCGTGCCAACGAGCGGTTCGCCAAAATCCTCCGGGCGAACCGCGCGTGCCAACGAGCGGAGGGCTACGAGAACTAAACAGCTTTGGATATTAAGACTTGTGATCTTGCGGCTTTCGCCCGCAGCACTAGTCTCGTTTCGAGATCCACGTAGCGACCAAACGAGCCGCGACCGCAAGGGAGCGGGGCTACCTGTGTGTGGAACCGCGACGATAACGGGGGTGCCTCTCGCTACAAGGAAACTGAAACGGGACTAATCCCGGGTATCCCACACCGCAATTTGGCCGTCCCCGCCCGTGACCATGAACTTGCCGTCGGCAGAGAATTCGATGGCGGTCACAGGTGTGGAGTGCCGCCGGATCACGAACAGATCCTGACCCGTCTTCAGATCCCAGAACGCGACCTCGCCCGTTGCGTACCCACTGACGAGCGTGCGCCCGTCGGGGGAAACGCCCAAGCCGGTCACGCGCCCGACGTGCCCGAGCAACCGCATCTCCTCTCGACCGCTCACGGACCACACGATCAGCCCGCCGTCGCGCCCCGCGGTCACGATGCGGTCACCACCGGGAAGGAAGTGGAACACCGACCGCTCGTCGGCGTAGATCGTCGTGAACTGCCCGGGCGTACCGAGCGCCCACGCGCACACACCGACAGGGGTGCGCGTCGCAACGAACCGGCCGTCGTCCGAGGCGACCAGGTCGCGCACCGCGTGCCGCGAACCGGTATCGATCGTCTCGATCACGGCCCGGTCCGTGACCGACCACACGGTAACGTGACCCGAGTCGTCACCGATTGCCAGTCGCGCGCCGTCCGGTGTGAGCGCGACGGCGGTCGGTGCCCGGCGCCCGGGTACCGTGGCCCGGAACTGTTCGCGTGACGTGCTCGCCGCAAAGTCGGACACGACGACCGACTTCCCCTCGAACGCGACCGCGCGCGTGGCTCCGGTGCTGAGGGTCTGAACCGCTCGTACCGTACCGGCGATCTTCACCCGCGGCCCCGTCCCGTGACGATGAACGGCACGATCGGTCGCAACGACGAACTCGCCACCCGCGGACGAAACAGTAATCGAAACGACCCGTCCCTCGCTCCACGCCGCTCGCTCGTGCGGATCGCGCCCCACGTCCCACGACCGAACGGTCCCGTCCTCACTTCCCGTGAAAAGCGTCTTACCATCGTGCGAAAATGCCCCCGCGAGGACCGCACCCGTATCGCCCGTCGCGAGGTCCGCGTCGCCAATTCGCACGCGGCCCGGTTTCCCGTTCGCCGCGATGTTAGTTCCACTAACTGCCACCCACGAAATGCGCCCGCTACCCGCGCCCGGAGGTGCCGTGCCCGCAACGAACACGGTCCCGCCTTCGGTCCCAATCACAGGTGCGCCGCTCGCGTTAGTCGCGACTGCGGTGACGTCCGCGCGTGATACCGGAGCGGGCAGCGATTCTTGTTCCAAATCGGCGGTCCGACGGCACGTGATCCCGCTCGAATCGGCCACGAGCACTTTCGCCCCATCCGGGGTGATCGAAACGGCCACAATCGCGGCCCCGCTCACGCGGCCCGGGACCACGAGCCGCGCCTGCGGATTCGCGAACTGCACTTTCACTAAGGAACCGCTAGGGCCGCCGACGAACACGGCCTTCCCGTCGGGCGCTACGACACAACAGGTGACGTCAGCGATAGCGACGCGCCGGCTGCCCGATTCGGGGGCCACGATCCCGGCCCGTGTGACGCTCCACGTGGTCAAATTCGAGGAGGAATCATCGAATCGACCGACGGTCACGATTACGGTTCCGTCCAGGCCGAACGCGACGTGCGTTACAGCGCCCGCGTGCGCCTTTAGCGTCCCGAGCTGGTTCCCCGTCGCGCGGTCCCACACGGTGAGCGTCCCGTCGGCATGGCCGGTGGCGAGCCGCGTCCCATCGGGCGTAACCGCGAGGGCAGTCACGGCTCCCGCAGGGCACTCGATGTGGAGCCGCTCCGCTTTGACCAGGCGCGCGAGGTAATCAAGCGGGAAGTCCGTCGACTCCACGAGCGCGCTCGCGGCGCGCCGGGCCGAATCAAGCGAGTCGGTAGCGACTCCGGGGCTCCCGCCCCGCCAGGCGTAGAATGCGTCGCGCACGTGGCGCGTGTACTCCCGCTGCTGATCGAAACGGTTGCGCTCGGCCTGACTACTGAGGACGTCGTTGAGTTCCTTGTTGTGGGTACTGCGGAGGTTCCGGTTCTGCCACGAGTTCCACGTACCGAGGAGCGTGACGAACAGGGCGACCACCGCGAGCACCGCGATGGCCACGATCTGGTCGTTACGGCGGAGCCACCGGATCGCGCGCCCGGACCACGCCAGCGGGCGCGCGATCGTCGGGCGCCCGTCGAGGAACCGGCGCAGGTCGTCGGCGAAGTCGATCGCGGTACGGTACCGTTCGGTCGTGGTCCGGGCCATCGCCTTGAGGCAAATCGCTTCCAGGTCGCGCGGGAGATCGGGCCGGAAGTGGCGCGGGGGCGCGGCCTTTCCCTCAACGGACTGCCGGAGCACTTCCACGTCGCTCGCGCCGTCGTAGGGGGCGCGCCCGGCGACCAGTTCGTACAGAACGACCCCGAGCGCGTACACGTCGGCCGGCGGGCCGATGTCCTCGCGCCGGGCCTGGGCCTGTTCCGGCGCCATGTACTTCGGCGTACCGAGGATCTGGCGCGTGGCGGTCTCCGAGGGGCCGCCGCGCTCGGCCAGTTTCGCCAGCCCGAAGTCCACCACGCGCGGGATGAAATATTCCCCGCGCATCTGAACGCCGCCCGCCGGCGCCTCGTCGTTCTCCTCGACCTTCACTTCCTGGAGAATCACGTTGTTCGGCTTCAGGTCGCGGTGCAACACACCGCGGTCGTGCGCGTGCTGAACCGCGTCGGCGACCGTGGCGACCAACCGGGCCGCTTGCCGCAAGGGAACGGGAAACGCTTGCCGGTCGATCCACTCCGCGAGCGTCAGACCGGGGCAGAACGCGGTCGCGATGAAGCAGAGCGGGCCGATCTCGCCCCACTCGTAAACCGGCACGAGGTTCGGGTGATCGAACTCCGAGGCCGCGAGCGCTTCGAGCTTGAGCCGGCGCTTCGCGTCCAAGTTGAGGAGCATCTCGGGGCGCGGGATCTTAAGCGCGATCTCGCGCCGGAGCTTCGGATCGTAGGCGAGAAATACGATGCCACAACCGCCCTTACCGAGTTGCCGGCGCAGCTCGAACCGGCCGATGCGGTGGGGGTTACCAGCGAGAGAGGGGGGCGGTGTAAGCGACGAGCGCCCGCCCCGGTATCCCGGGTCCGGGAGCAGTTCGCCGAGCGAACCCTCGTTCGGTGCGTCCGGGCGCATTGGCGTGACTGGGCGCTCGGTGGTGACCGAGGACGAGTTGGCCGGTTGAAATGGGACGTTGACGGTCAGCGCGTCTGTGTCCCCGCCCTCAAGCCCCTGGTCGTAGGCGGCCAGAAATCGCGCGAGGTTCTCGTCAATTTTCAGCGAATCGGACGAATCCATCAGCGAGTAACCAGACGCGAGTGGACGATTCGTCAACCAGATTGTGCTCAGTTTACCATAGGTAATCCGGGCGACAGAATCGTGAATTCCGTGAAAACCGCTTCGTGCCCACCAAAATCGCGCCCGGGATGAAGCACGAAATTGCGAGCGGCGCGCCGTTTTCTTCACAAACGGGTTGTCTTCCGTAGCACAGGTCGAAAGCCGTGTCCCGTCGCCCGAGGAACAATACCTTGAAGGCACTCGTCATCCAACCCACGTTCGGATTAGAAAATCTCGCTGTTGTAGACCGGCCCGATCCGACCCCGGGACCGGGTCAGGTGCTCGTCCGCGTGCGAGCTATATCGCTGAACTTTCGTGACCTGTTGCTCGCGAAGGGGCTGTACAACCCCAAGCTCCAGTTCCCCCGAATCCTCGGTTCCGATGCTGCGGGTGAAGTTGTCGCAACTGGCAGCGGCGTGACGCGCTTCAACGCGGGCGATCGCGTCGCGAACTGTTTCATGCCCGACTGGGAAGACGGACCGATCAGCGACGCGGCGGCGAAATCGACGTTCGGCAGCGACCGCGACGGCGTGTTCGCCGAACTCGTAGCGGTCGAAGAGCGTGCACTGGTGGCTACTCCCGCCCACCTCACGTTCGAGGAAGCCGCGACACTCCCGTGCGCGGCGGTCACCGCGTGGAACGCACTGACGACCGCGGGCACGAGTGCCGGAACGACCGTACTTTTGCAAGGAACCGGGGGCGTTTCCATCTTCGCGCTGCAACTCGCGCACGCACTCGGCGCACGCGCACTCATTACGTCCAGCAGCGACGAGAAGCTCGCTCGCGCCTCGGCACTCGGTGCCACAGCGGGCATGAACTACCGCACGAACGCGGGCTGGGATAAGTGGGCGCGTCAACAGACCGGCGGAGCGGGTGTGGATGTGGTCGTGGAAGTCGGCGGCGCGGGAACGCTGGAGCGCTCGGTCAAGGCGGTCAAAACGGGTGGGCACGTCGCGCTGATTGGGGTGCTTTCCGGTATGGGAGCGTTCAACCCGTTGCCGATCCTGATGAAAGCGGTCCGGCTTCAGGGTGTGTTCGTCGGCTCGCGCGCGATGTTCGAGCAAATGAACTGCATAATTGCGGAGAAGCAAATTCGGCCCGTCATCGACCGCGTATTCCCGTTCGCCGAAGCCCCGGCCGCATTCAAATACTTGGAAAGCGGCTCGCACTTCGGCAAAGTCGTCATGAGCGTGTGAACACAGCGGTTCAAGACGGAGCAAAAGCAGGAAAAGAGCCGCGGATAACGCAGATTACGCGGATCAGACAGAAGACAGTCCGCTAGGGGTTGCGCTCGCATAGCTCGCTTCACCCCTGACTACTAGCAGACTGTTGAAAGTGCCGATGTTTGGGGCGCTCGTAGCTCAGCAACGATCTGTGCGTCGGTCGGGCGGGCGATCGCTTCGCCCGCCCGACGCACCACCGCGGCTCCAACCGCCGGGAGCGGTCCACATCCACAATCGATGTTCAGAGCGAGTTCGGGCACGGGTGCCGGGTCACGATTCGGCTGCCGCACCCGCCGGTCCACATAATGACAGGAAACGAAGTACGCACAGGAGAAGCACGATGACGCGGCGCCGGTTTCTGGCACTCATGGCCGGCACGACCGTCGCCAGCGGGTCGCTCCTGGCGTGGGGCGTGGAACACCACACCCGGAACTTTCACACAGTCGAACCGGGTGTGCTCTACCGCAGCGGCCAAACGACTCAAACCGGGCTGAAACTGGTTCTGAGCGCGTACCACATCAAAACGGTCGTGACACTGCGCACCGTGCGTAACCCCGATCGCCCGTTCCCCGATGCGTGGGAAGAAGATGTGTGCGCGGCGCACGGCGCCCGACACATGCGTATCGTCCCGCGCTCGTGGTCCGTGGATAAGAAGGGCGAACTTCCCGCCGAACAGGTCGTCAAATCGTTCCTGGACATCGTGAGCGATCCGACCAACCAACCGGTACTCGTTCACTGTTTCGCGGGCATTCACCGGACCGGGACCATGTGCGCGCTCTTCCGCATGGCCCGCCAGGGATGGAGCGCGGACCAAGCCATCGCGGAAATGCAGAGTTACGGTTTTAAACCCGGGAGAAGCCGCGAAGAGATCGAGCGGTACTTGCGCAACTATCACGCCGAAAACCGCGCCGCGGCGTAGCTCCGGTCCGCACCACTGTTTTCTTCCGGATTGCGATTCTCCGCGCAACAAACTTCCAGTCGCGCGGACGAACTCCGGACATTTCAGGAACGTAGAATCCTGTAACCTCCGGGCACATTTTCGCCGCGTCTGCGGCCCGGGTGGACAAGGCATCATCGCTCAATTTGCTCCCACTTGTGTCCCCCAACCGCGCGCAAGTCGAGAGCTGCCGTTTCTCACAACACAGGAGTTTCCCCACGATGTCCGGTATCCGAATCCGCACCGGCGCAGCAAGCGCTGTGCTCGGGTCCGCTGCGTTGGCCCTCGCGCTGGGCTTTTCGATGTCGCACGCGGACGAGCCGAAGGCTCCCAAACCACCTACCCCAGAAGCACTCCCGAAAGAAGGGAAGTCGCCCTTCTCTGCCGATCTCAAAAAGGCCCAGGAACAGATGTTCCGAGCGGTGGAAGCCCTGGCCAAAGACCCGAACGACGCGGAAGCCCGGAAACAGTTGGACGAAGCCCGCGCCGCGCTGATGAAGGCGCTGGCAAGCGGGGCGAACGAGATCCCGCGCCCCGGACCGGGGTTCCCGGGATTCAGCCTCGGTCGTGCTTCTGATCGCGCGCGACTGGGAGTTCAACTCGAACCGCTCACGCCGCTGGTGGCGGATCAACTTAGCCTCGATCCAAACTCGGGCATAGCCGTCGCTGGTGTGCTCGAAGGTTCGGCTGCAGCAAAGAGCGGTTTCAAAGTTCACGACGTTGTGATCGAGTTCGCCGGAAAGCCCGTCAGCAATGATCCGCGTGATTTCACCCGCCAGGTGAATGCGGTGAAGCCCGGCGAGAAGGTGAACGCGGTCGTCGTGCGGAAGGGGAAGAAGGTCGAGCTGAAGGGGATCGAGTTGCCCGCCCCGGAAGTCGTTCCACAACCCGAGGCCCAGAGGCTCCCCACGAACCCCAAAGCGCTCGAAAACAACAAAGCCGGTGATTCGGTTTCTGTGTCGATCAACAACGGGAAATTCGTCGTCAAGGCGACGCAGAGCGGCGTGAATTTCGTAATCACCGGCCAAGTGGGAGCCGACGGAGCAACTGCGGACAAGGTGACCATCAAGTCCGGCGACGAAACGATCGAGGTAGCGAGTCTCGACAAGGTGCCCGAGAAGTACCGTCCGACGGTCGAGAAATTGCTGAAGAACGTCGGGCCGTCTCGGGCGAAGGTTCGGGATTAACCACGACTGAACAACCGGTTTCGCTCCGACCCGTTTGTTTAATCGGGCCGCGGGCATCGCCTTATGGGGTGCCCGCGGCCCGATCGTTACTGAGTCGGTGCTTGCAATTCTCCGCGCGCTGCCGCATTCTGCACGTCTGGCTATTCGCACGGAGTCCCACCATGCGCCTCCTCGTCTCGCTTTGCGCACTTCTCTCCTGCGCACCGTTCGCGTTCGCCGACGGTCTGACACCCGAAGAAGCCGCGAAGCGGTTCAAACTGCCTGAAGGCTTTTCGGTTCGCACGATCGCGGCCGAGCCGATGATCCGGCAGCCCGTGAGCATGAGCTTCGACGCACGCGGGCGCTTGTGGGTGCTGCAATACCTCCAGTACCCGAACTACGCGGGACTCAAGCCCGTGAAGCAGGACCAGTACCTGCGCACGATCTGGGACAAGGTACCGGAAGCGCCCCCGAAGGGACCGAAAGGGTTGGACCGGATCACCATTCTCTCCGACCCGGACGAGAACGGTGTGTTCCGCAAGTCGAAGGATTTCGTGACCGGGCTGAACATCACGAGCGGGTTCTGCATCGGTAACGGCGGCGTGTACGTTGTGCAGCCGCCGTACTTGCTTTTTTACCCTGATAAGAACGAAGACGACGTGCCCGACGGCGACCCCGAAGTGTTGCTCTCCGGCTTCGGCATGGACGACACGCACTCACTCGCCAATTCGCTCCAGTGGGGGCCGGACGGTTGGCTCTACGGCGCCGCGGGGAGCACGAGCACGTGCAAGATCAAGCCGCCGGTGCCATCTGCTACAGGTGGTCCCGAGTTCATCGAGTTCCAGCAGGGCATCTGGCGCTACCACCCGAAAACGAAGCGGTTCGAGCTTTTCAGTGAAGGCGGCGGGAACACCTACGGTCTCGACTTCGACAGGAACGGCCAGATCATCGCGGGGACCAATTGGGGCGGGTTCGCGTGCCTGCACCAGATGCAGGGCGCATACTACGTGAAGGGTTTCAGCAAACACGGCCCGCTCCACAACCCCTACACTTACGGCTACTTCGAGCACGTCCCGTACAAGGACTTTAAGGGCGGGCACGTCACGTGTGGCGGCGTGCTGTACGACGCGGACCGGTACCCGGAACAGTATCGCGGTCAGTACATCGCCGCGAACCTGCTCTCCAACGCGATCCACTGGCACAAGCTCGAACCGCACAAGTCGTCGTTCACGGCCGGTCACGGCGGCGAACTGATGACCACCGACGACTCACATTTCCGCCCGGTCGATTGCCTGCTCGGGCCGGACGGGTGCATCTACGTCGCCGATTTCTACGACCGGCGCGCGGCGCACCTCGACCCGGTGGACAACTGGGACAAGGCCACCGGCCGGATTTACCGCATCGACTACAAGGGGCCGCCAAAGCAACAGCCGTTCGACTTGCGGAAGAAGTCCACATCCGAACTCGCGGAGTTGCTGAAGCACCCGAACAAGTGGTGGCGCACCGAAGCGCGCCGGCTCATCGCCGAACGCGGTGACGCGAGCGTTCACCCGAAGTTACGGAAGTGGCTCATTACCGAGAAGGGCTCGCTCGCGCTCGAAGCGCTGTGGGCACTCGCGTCCTCGGATGGGTGGGTGGAACGGGACTTCGACAACATCGGCGAGCACCCGAACGAGTACGTCCGCGCCTGGATGATTCGGCTCATGTGCGACGAAGAAGCCGTTTCGAGCGCGACGCAGTTGGCCCTGGGGGGCATCGCCGCGAGCGAAAAGAGTTACGCGGTGGTGGCGCAGATCGCGTGCTCCATTCGCCGGCTCGCCCCGCCGCAGGAGTACGACATCGTTTCCGCACTGATGATGAACCCACTGGTGGGCGACGACCCGCAGTTACCGCTCCTCGTGTGGTGGGCGCTCGAAGACTGCAACCGCCGCGACACGACCGACATGGTGCGATTCCCCTACGCCAACGAACCGATCCAAAAGCTTGCAGACTTCTTTAACGAGCGGGTCGCGCGCCGGCTCATGTCCGGGAACGTCACCCGCGGGCGCGAGCGCATCGGCACCCTGTTCGGCCTGACCACCGGCGCCAACGACGACATCGCGCCCGTACTTCGAGGCATCGCCACCGCGCTCCGGGCACAACCGCTCGATGCGATCCCCCCTTCCCTCCAACCGCCACTGAATCAACTGCGACAGCAGCGAAAAAAAGACCTGCTTCTGCTCGAAGTGCTGGCGCGGATGAAAGATCCTTCGGCCCGATCCGCCCTCCGTGACCTCGTAACAGACGAATCAATCGGTGATGGGAACCGCTTGCGTGCGATCGCTCTTCTGCGTGACGTGCGTGACCCGCGCGCGGAAGAACTGTTCCTGGAGCAACTCTCCGTGCAGAAGTCGGATAATTTGCGCACGGGTCTACTCGATGGTCTCGAAGCGTTCGAGCACGCCTCTATTGGCGAAAAAGTGCTCGCGGGTTACCCAGGCTACACCCCAGCCGTGAAGAAGCGCGCGGTGCAGCTCCTGCTCACGCGCCCGGCGTGGGCGCTCATGCTCCTCAAAGAACTGGACGCGGGCAAGTTCCCCAAAACCGACGTGACCGTGGACAACGCCCGCACCGCGACGAACCTCAGCGACAAAGAGGTCACAACCCTCGTCGAAAAGCACTTCGGGAAACTCGCGCCCGCAACGGCGGGCGAGAAGCAAGCTCGTATCGCGTGGCTGAGTACCGCGCTCGGGCGGGCAAAACCCGGCGACGCCGTGAACGGCAAAGTGCTCTTCACCAAACACTGCGCCGCGTGCCACCAACTGCACGGCGACGGCGGCAAAGTCGGTCCGGACCTGACCACCGCGGACCGCAAGAACCGCGGGTACATGCTCACGCAGATCGTCGATCCGTCAGGCTACATTCGTCCGGAATTCGTCGTTCACAGCGTATTAACCAAGGACGACCGCAAGCTCTCCGGGATCGTCACAGAGACGGGTGAATCGATCGTCGTCACGAACGTTGTGAACGATCAGGTCACGAAAACGACGCTCGCGAAAGCCGACGTCGCGGACCTGAAGCCGTCACCGGTGTCGCTGATGCCGGAGAAGCTGCTCGATACGCTCACGGAACCACAAATCGCGGACCTGTTCGCGTATCTGGCGAGCGATGCGAAGAAAGAAGAAAAGAACCTAACCCCCCGCCCCCCTTCCCTTGAAAGGAAGGGGGAGCAGAACCACCGACTGGATCTGGCCCCTCTCCCCTTGAGGGAGGGATTGGGGAGGGGTTCTTCGGAAGCACCCAAGCCCAACGCGAAGGGCGCAAATACGTTGAAAATCGCTCTCGTGTCCGGATCGTTCGAGTACAAATCGGACGATTCCCTGAGCGCGTTTCAGAAGTACCTGGAAGCGAATTACTCGGTTGAGTGCGTGCTGATATCGGCGAAAGCAGAAAAGGACACGTCGTTGTCGGGTTTGGAGCAGTTGGAAACGTGCGACGTCGCCGTCTTCTTTACGCGCCGGCTCCAGATCGACGGAGATTCGCTCGAACAGGTGAGGAAGTACGTCAAATCCGGCAAACCGATTGTGGGCATCCGCACCGCGAGCCACGGGTTCCAGAAGTGGCTGGAAATGGACAAGAACGTGTTCGGCGGTGATTACAAGGGACATTTCGGCGCCGGCGCCGCCGAGATACACGCGATCGAGAAAGTCAAGGATCACGCGATCCTGAAGGACGTAAAGCCGTTTAAGACGAACGGCAGCCTGTATAAAAATCCCAACGTCACGGACGACGTGACCGTTCTCCTTCGGGGGACAATGGGCAAGGAATCGGAACCGGTCGCGTGGGTGCGGGAGAAAGACGGCCGGCGGGTCTTCTACACCTCTTTGGGCCACCCGGACGACTTTAAGGACGAGAACTTCACCCGGCTCCTCGTCAACGGTCTGGCCTGGGCAACAAAAACCGATTTTAAACCAACGAAATGAGACCATTGCTCGTCTGTATAGTAGGCGAGAATATCTCCACCAAACCTATTCGCGGCACACAGAGGGATGAGTAGGTAGTACAGACGAGAAGAATTTTGACAGAATCCACGGAATTGCAAACAAAAGGGTAACAACCTCGTGAAGAATGTTAGCCGTTTTTACCCTTTTCGGCGATCGAACAGAAGGCGAATCGTTGTGAAACCCTGGCAATTCCAGCCTTTGGTGCGGAGGAGCCGATTCTGCCTCCGAGAACGTTAGCAAATGTTACTGCTGGCCACCACCAGCATCGAAAGCGCTTCCGCAAACTGAATAGCAATATCGACTATTACCCTTACCCTTGTAAAGTCCCGATCACTGCCGCTCCTAAACGACGGCAGCCCCGCGGAGTAGCCCTTTGGCTCGACAAACTCTCCTCGCTCTCGGCGCGTGTTTCGTTCTGACGGTGGGCACGGCGACCGCAGCGCCGACCGATGTCGCGGACGTGTTCCCGCCGAACACGCTCGCGTATGCCGAACTGCACAACCCCGCGGAACTCGGCCCCCAACTCGCCGCAGTCTTCAAAGGCACGCCGCTGGAAGACAGCATCCCGTTCATTCACGGCAAAAAGGACGGGGCCAAGACGCTCGCGGAACTCAAAGCGAAACAGGAACTCGCGCAACTCGCGCTGTTAATGTCGCCCGAGGTACTCGGCGAGTTCCGCAAACTCGGCGGGGTCGCGGTCGGGCTGATCGGCTTTAACGAACGCGGCGATCCCGAATTGGCGGTCGCGGTCCTCACGGGTGATAGCGCCGCGGCCGGACTCGCCGCGCGCGCGTTCGTCACCACGAGCCAGGATCTCCGGCGCGTGGGCGAAGTCGGAAAGGTGCCCGTGTTTCAACACCGCGCGCCGGCAACCAACTACGACCCGAGCAGCAACCCGAAACTCGCAACCGACAAACTGGTGGAGGGGACATACGAGCCGACGTTCGCGTATGTTCCGGGGCTGTTCGTCGCGGGCACGAGTAAAACCGCGATCGCACCGATCATCGCGCGGTTCCGCGGGGACGAGAAGGATTCACTCCGCGCGACCGAGGGTTTCAAGACCAGCGCGCCGACCTATCGCAAGCCCGGACTGTTCTTCTACGCCAATGCCCCGGAATTCTTCACAAAACTGGACGCGGCCGCACGCCTCCGCGGTGCGCCGATGGACCTCGATTTCTTCGCCTGGCTCAAGCTCGTCACCAACCCGAAAGCACTGAAGACCGTGGCCGGGTGCGTGCAGTTCCGCGACGGCGGATCGTCACTCGTGATCGGCACGCGATTCGACCCCGCACAAAAAAGCCCGCTACTTGATGCCTTCTCCGGCCCCGCGGTGAAGATCGATGCGCTCCACCACGCCCGCAAACCCGCGTCGTTCGCCGCGACAATGAATCTACCCGAAAAGGACCGTGCGGCGGCCGTACTCAGCCTGTTGGACGCACTCGCGAAAGGGAGCGGCGAACTCGGCCGTTTGCCGAGCGATGTGGTGAAAGACCTCGACGCGAAGTACAAGATGTCGGTGAGTGACACCGTGCTCGCGAAGATCCGCGCGATCACAGTGATAGTGCCCACAAAACAAGATCTGGCGAAAGGCGCGAAGCCGATCCCGATGTTCGTGGTCCACGCAGAGGACGCGGACGCGGCGACCGAACTGGAAGCGTTCGTTCCGAAACTGATTGCGGAGATCGCAGGAGAGAAGGACGCGGCGCAACCTTCAACGGAAACGACGGGGGATGTGAAGATACTCTCGCTCGCGGGCACCAGTTTACCGTGGAAGGCCGCGGTCCACTACGCGCGCAAGGACTCGGTACTGGTTTGGGGCCTGGACCGTAAGCTCGTGGCCGCAGCTACCGCACCCGACGCCGCAAACTCCGTCGCGGGTAACAACAAGGAAGCGCCCCTCCCCTCCGGCGGTCTCGCACTCGTCGGCACCCTTAACATCGGCGACCTCGTCGCGTCGTTCGAGACGAAGCCCGTTGCCGGCGGCCCCGTGCGCCCGGTCGAACCGCTCCGGCTACCCCCAGGCGGCGGCAACGTGGCCGTTCACGAGGCGCTTCAGAAAGACGTGGAAAAGGCCCGCGTCGCGTTCCAAACCTCGCTGAGCGAATTGCCCCCCGCGCTCCTGACCGCACAGCGCACCGGAGACGAACTCCGGTTCGAGTTGTTTCAGCCGAAGGTCCAGAACGGCGGGCTGGCTCCGCTCGTTAGCGCGGGGATGGACTGGTTCGACAAGCTGATGAGCATGCGCGACCCGAACCAGATGAACTCCGGTTACTACCCTCCGGGTCGGTTCCCGCGGTGAGGTTCAAACGGACCGGGGCAGCCATCCGTGCGCCAGCCCCAGAGTGACAGCACAATCACCAGTACATCTGCACGGTCGGCTTGATGACCAGTTCCGGGATCGACACGCGGGCCGGCAGGCTCGCGACGAAAAGTACGGCTTCGGCCACGTCCTCGGGCTTCAGAATGACGGCCCGTTGTTCCTCACTAACCGGCTTCGGACGGGCAGCGAGAATCGGTGTGTCGATCTCACCGGGGTAAATGTTGCTCACGCGGACGCCGCTGTCTTTTTCTTCGTTGGAGAGAACGAGCCCCAGTCCCCCCATCGCGAACTTCGCCGCAACGTATGCCGCACCGCCCAGGGGGTTCGCCCGCTTCCCGGCGACGCTGACGACGTTCACAATCACCCCGTCCTTGCGGTCGAACATTTGCGGCAAAACGGCCTTCGTGCAGTAAAATGCGCCGTCGAGATTGGTACGAATCATCATGTCCCACGCTTCGGGCGTGAGTTCCCGCAGGGTGCGGTCCTTGATGTTCGTGCCCGCGTTGTTCACCAGAATGTCCACCCGGCCGAACGTCTTGGTGGCGAAGTCGATGAGTGCTTGGCACTGTTCGACTTTGGTTACGTCCGTGGGGAGGGTGCGGAGAGAGTCACCGGCGTTCAGTTCTTTCTCCACCGCCGCGAGCTTAGCGCCGTCGCGCCCAGCGATTACGACCTTCGCCCCTTCTTTGAGGAAAAGCGCGGCCGCCGACTTGCCCACGCCGGACCCGCCGCCCGTGACCACGGCGACCTTGTTGGCCAATTTGCTCATTGTGCGCGCCTGAATTTGGGAGGGGTTCCGCGTCGTCACCACCGGGCAACACGTCTTGCTCTTCTGGCTCTGAACCCTCTTCGATATGCTACTGTCTAACTTCACGTGTGGCCGTGTGGCCGCACCTTCCGAAGGGTAATGCGATGAACCCGGACCTGCGCCGCCGAACCGACGAACTCTGCACCCGCCTCACCCAGTTGCGGGACTCTCTTTGACGTGCGCGGCAAAACCGCCGCGCGCGACCAACTGGAAGCGAAGCAGGCCGAAGGCGACTTCTGGAACAACCAGGAGAAAGCCAAGGGGGTTATCTCGCAACTGAAGGTGCTGAACTCGCTGCTGAAGCCCTACGAGGAACTCACGGCCGCCGCCAACGACATCACCGCGATGGCCGAACTCGCGGACGAGGACGCGGCGTTCGAGGCCGAACTGGAACCCGCGCTGGTTAAAGCCGAGCACCAGTACGAAGCGTTCGAGCTCCAGGCGATGATGAGCGGCAAGCACGACTCGTGCTCGGCGGTCGTCTCGATCAAGCCCGGCGCCGGCGGTACCGATGCGTGCGACTGGGCGAACATCATGTTCCGCGCCTATCAGCGCTGGGCCGCGAACCACGGGTTCGACATCCCGAAGGACGAGATCGACATCGAACCGAACCTCGAAGCCGGGGTTCAGAGCGTGTCGTTCAAGATCGTCGGCCCCTACGCCTACGGGTACATGCAGTCCGAGATCGGCGTCCACCGGTTGGTGCGCATCAGCCCGTTCGGGGGCGGCGACACCCGCCAAACCTCGTTCGCGGCCGTGGACGTGCTGCCCGAACTGCCCGACGACATCGAAATCGTCGTCAAGGACACGGACTACGAGATCCAGACGTTCTGCACCGGCGGCCCCGGCGGTCAGCACCAGAACAAGACGCAGTCCGGCGTGCGACTGATTCACAAGTCGGGGGTCCGGGCCGAGAGCCGCGTCGATAAGAGCCAGCACAAGAACAAGGACAACGCGCTCAAGTTGCTCAAAGCGCGGCTCTACGCGATCGAGGAGCAGAAGCGCATCGGGGACGCGGTGAAGAGTTACGACGCGAAGGGCGAAATCGCGTTCGGCTCGCAGATCCGCAGTTACGTCATGCAGCCGTATACGCTCGTGCGCGAGGAACGCGACGGCATTGACGTGAAAACCCCTGCCGTCAGCGACGTGCTCGACGGCGACTTCGACCAGTTCATGCACGCCTACTTGCGCCACAAGACGGCCCGCGCGAACAAGACGAAATCGAAGTAAGAATCAGCCACGGATGCACACCGATAACACGGATCAAACGAAAAGCAGTGTTTGAGCTATCTCTTGTCCGATCTGTGCTATCGGTGTTCATCCGTGGCTGATTGCCCTCCATGACTCACATCATCGACATCCCCGATCTCTCAGCAACGGAAGCCTTTGGGCGCCGGCTTGGGGCCTTGCTGTTTCCCGGTGCAGTGATTGCCTTAATCGGCCAACTCGGAGCGGGGAAGACGCACCTCACGCGCGCCATCGCCGAGGGGCTGAACGTGAAGAACCCGGCCGCAGTGAATAGCCCCACGTTCGTGCTCATTCAGGAATACCCCGCACGCTTGCCCATTTACCACTTCGACGCCTACCGCCTGAGCGGGGCGAGGGAGTTCGCGGAGTTGGGCACCGACGAATACTTCCACAGCGACGGCGTTTGTATCGTTGAGTGGGCCGATAAGGTGGCCGCGGCTTTTCCCGTCGACCATCTGCGCATCGAAATCGAGATCATCGACGCGAACCGGCGGCGGTTCCAGGTTCAGGCCACGGGCGAAACTTACTGCAATCTCCTTAAGCGGCTCGATTAGAACCACTTCGGCCTACCCCGACCGTCTTGCACTCCCGGCATTTGCACCGCATTGTTGAGTGCGATACTCCGTTTCGACGGACGCGGGAGATCCGAAAAGAATGTCCATCACCATTCGCAGCGACCGACACGGTTTACCGGACGGCGCGGGTGCGGGTCGGGTCGTGCTGCCCGAATCCGCCACGTTCCCGTTCCTCCGCGCCCCTGCCCTGCCCGGCGAACTCGGGCGACTCGGCAACTACCGCGTGTTCCGGCTCATCGGTTCCGGTGGAATGGGCAAAGTGTTCTTCGCCGAAGACATGACACTACAGCGCGACGTGGCGCTCAAAGTGATGTGCCTGCCGCCCGGCGAGGACGTGGGGAGTTGGTGGGAGCGGTTCCTGCGCGAGGCCCGGGCGCTGGCCGCGATCAAGCACCCCAACCTCGTGACCGTGTACCAGACCGGCGAAGACCGCGGGACGATGTTCCTGGCGATGGAGTTGCTCAAAGGCGAATCACTGGAGACGCGACTCCGTAACAAGACGCCTCTGGAATTCGACGAGTTACTCCGAATCGCCGAAGAAACCGCGACCGGGTTAAGCGCAATTCACGAACGCGGACTGATTCACCGTGACATCAAACCGGGCAACATCTGGCTCGAAGCCGAAACGCGCGGACAAACGACCGACTCGGCTTCGTCCCTCACTCCTCGGGTAAAGATCCTCGATTTTGGCTTGGTCCGCGACATCCACGAAGACACGCACCTGACCGAAGCCGGTGCCGTCGTAGGCACCCCCGCGTACATGTCCCCGGAACAGGTACGCGGGTGGGCACTCGACCAGCGCACGGACCTGTTCAGTTTCGGGTGCGTTCTCTACACGATGGCTACGGGACACCAGCCCTTCGCGGCCATCAACCCGATCGCACAGGCCGCGGCACTGGTCGCGGACACCCCGTCCCGCGTGCGCAAGTTGAACCCCGATATCCCCGAACCGCTCTCGAACCTGATTGCCGAACTGTTGTCGAAGAACCCCTCCGACCGACCCGCAACAGCGGCGGCCGTAGTCAAGCGCCTCCAGGACATCCGCGACGGCTTCGACCGCGACTCCGACACCGAAGTGATTGAAGCGGCCCGGCGCTCGTTCTGGCGCCGGCACCGAACCGTACTGGCGCTCGTCGCATGCGTGTGGTTCGTAGCGACCGGGGTGATACTCGGTGCAGCATTGACACGCGACCGCGGGAAAACAGCCACACCTACTAACACACCCGTCGCGAAAGAAACGGCCCCGCAGTTCATCTCGGAACTGCCCGTGTTGGACTACTACGAGTTTCCGCCCCCGGGTCACCTCCCGCCGCACGTCGACGGCAAGGTTCGTGTCCGCGGCGTTCTGTCACCGCACGGGCTTTTCATGCACGGCGCCCCTTCGTTCGGCCAACAGATGTTTACCTCGTATTCGCTCGATAAAAAGTACGCGCGGTTTCAGTCCGAGGTCGCGATGATCGACTCCTCCGATGAATGGAGCGGGCCGCTCGTGTTCGTTGTGACCGCCGACGGCAAAGAACTCTGGCACTCGAAGGTCATGGGGGTTGGTACGCCAAAAGAAGCCTGCGACCTGGATGTGATTGGAGTCAGTGTACTCACCCTCGGGTTGCGCACGGCTGGGAATCACAGAGGCGCTCACGGAGGCTGGATCGAGCCGCGTTTAGTAAACGCACCACCGACTTCAGGCGGTGGCTTCGAGTAGCGGACTAAAAGTCCTGTTCCGACCGGAGGTCGACTGAAGACCTCCGGCTGAAGCTACTCAGCCCTTCGACCCCGAACTTTGCACCCCCCGGACCGGCCCTGGTTCTCGATGCACTCCTTCATCACCTCATCGGTCACCGGCCCACTGCTCCGGCGGACCCGGACCCATAGGTGCCGACCCCAGAACGGCTTCCGCACGTGCGCGGACCCACCCAGCAGTGTGTACACGGTCTTCCCTTTGAGTTTCTGCACCACCGCCACCTGGCGGCGGGATCGGCAGAGGTCAAAAGGTCAGTGGGAGCCCGGCGACGTTCTTGATGATGAGAGTGTGCCGACGGCGAGGGTTCCGGTATCGCTCGGCCGCGATCCGCCACACCTTCATCTTCCCGATCCCGTGCTCGACCACGATCCGACGCCGCGACACCCGACGGTTCCCCGCCTTCTGGCGAGGGATTAGAGCCTGTTATGAACCTGGGTCAGATCGCCGCTCGGTTTCCCGGCGCTTTTGCAGTTTCGCAGGGCGGGGACATGGAAAGAGGGTCGCGGCCGTCTGGCACGCATGTGCCGTCACGCTGAAATCAAAGCGTTTCCACACGCGCCAGGTTCATAACAGGCTCTAATCTCGACTGGTGCCGATTCTGAGTGCGCTCAAGCGGCCGGGGCGAGCGCCGTGAGTAGCAATTCCCGCACGCGGTCGGGGAGTTTATTGAGAGTGGTGCCGTCTCCGGCCTGTGGCAAAAGGGCCTGGTCCCAAAGCCACCGGCGCACGGCGGCGAGCGCGTCCGAGAACGTGGTGACGGTTTTGCCCGGCCATTCCACGCTCCCGGTTCGTTTCGCCTCGGGCCGTGCGTGGAACAGGATCGCTGTCACGGTGTACAACCCGAACAGGCACGGGGCCGCACGCACAACCGTCTTCTCGCGCCACCCGCGGGTCGTCTCCAGGCCCAATTCCGCGCGCCTCTCCTGGAACGTGGTCTCGATGTTCCAGCGACCGCAGTAGTGACCGATCGCGGCCGCCGGCCCCAGGTCCAGGTCGGTGGTGAAGAAGTACTCGTCCCGGTGCGTGCCGGTGGTGTCCCGCACGAACACCCCGCGCACCGGCACCAGCCCGCGACCGGCCTTGTACCAGTGACCGGTGCCGCCGAGGGCTTGGACCGTCCGCGTCCCGCCCCCGTACCACCCGACCTCCAGCCGGGTGAAGGTCGTGGCTGCAGCGACCGCTTGGCGCGGCTTGGGGCACCGGTCGCCCTTGACTCGGGGCCGTCCCTTGCCGGTGTACGGCGAGGGCGGGTCGAACAGGTTCGCGTCCGGGTGTAGCTTGCTGACCAACCATCCCTTTCAATGCATCACGTCTGTTCATCGTTGAGTAGTCGTGATGTGGCGACGTGTTTGGCGTCGGGGAACCGGGTGCGGGGTGGGCGCGGTTTCTTCGGTCCCCGCGTGGCTTTCCGATATCGCCCCAGGTTCGCACCTCGAGCCAACCCCACCAGCCATTCGGCCATCCGGCCGACCGACCATACGCCGATCTCGACCCACGCTTCGGCCGGGACCGCGATCCACAACCCCGGGCACGCGCCCGATACCTCCAACGCCAAGTGGTAATCCGAGACCCCGTCCGCGCGCCCCGCGCCGTGGGCCGCCCGCAACGCTCCTTTCACACCCGCGTACACGTTCCCCGCGGCCAACGCCACGCAGAACCCGAACAATGCGGCCGGCGGATAACCGAGCGCGTTCACCTCGCACCGGAGCACCGTTGTCAACCGCAGGAACAGCCCCTCGACCGACCAACGCCCCCGGTACAGCTCGACCACTCGTGCCCCGGTCGCCGCCCGGGCCGGCAGGTTCGTCAGCACCTCGATGACCTCGTCCCCATCACGGGTCGGGTGGTCCAACGTGAGCCGCACCCGGCGCACCGCCAACTCGGCCCCGCTCGGCTCGGTCAGCCAAATCGTCTGCTCGGCGAGCGCTCCGGTGTCGGTCCGACCCACCTCGACCCAGTCCGATTCCCGGTCCCAACTCAGGGTCGCGGCGTGCCGCCGGATCACGAACGAGCCGTTCCGTCGGGCGATCCCGAACAGGAACCCGGTGGTGCAAAAGTTCCGATCCGCGACCCACACGTCGTTCTCATCCACCGTCGCCAGGATCGGGTCGAGCAGGGACCGCTCCTGGGCGTGGGCGTCCTCACACGGGATCACGTCGATGGCCAACCCGAGAGCCGGGTCAAGGACCACCAGGGCCTGCCCCGGCAACGGCCCGGCGATCACGTCCCGCAACGGCTTGAGGCGCCGCTGGGTCTTGCTCAGGTGATTCCCATCGAGCACCTTTACTCGATACCCGGGAAGCGGTTCCACTTCCGCTCCGCCCATCGCCCGGATGACCGGCCCCAACCGCTCGGCCGTGTGTTGCACCCGTTCCCGTCCGGCGGCGGTCGGAACCCGGGCCAGGCGGGCGTACACGGCCGAAACGGACACCGGCAGGTGGTCGTCCGCTTGGTACGCGGCGTGGGCCGAGGGCTTCACCCGGCACACGACCGTGGCCATCAGATCGACGCATGTGGAGAACAGGAGCTCGCGGTCGTCCCGATCCCCGGCGATGCGCACGAACAGGTCATCCAGGTGCCCGGGATCGAGCGCGTACTCAAACGCACCCCGGATCGCAACCGCCATCGGGCTGTGGGCGATGAATCGCTCAAGGACCGCATCCAGCAACATCCGTGCTCCTCATCATGCCCACGCAACATCTACCCCCGTAGGCTATTACGGATCACACGCCTGTGTTGAAAGGGATGCTTGCTGACCAACGTGAGTCGGCCCCGGTGCCGATGACAGAACCGGGCCACGTCGTGGGTTCCGTACCCCGAATCCCCGGCGAACACGAAGGTCCGGTCCGGGAACCGGATCAGCAGGAGCCGCAACAGGCTGCACATGATTCGGGCCGGGGTACGGTGCGGTCGGTTCCGCTTCCGGTCGTCATCCGCGGACCGGTACAGGTCGATGAGTACCGGTAGCGCCCACGGGCGGGTGGCGAACGGGAATTTCACCAGCACGGCCAGCACCACCCACTTGTGCCCGTACCGGAACGCGGTGTACGAGTGGGTCGAGCGCACCGGGTCCCGGTGCCGGGCCTTGCCGTACACGTGCGGCCCCTTGTGCCCGTCAACCGTGTCGTCCCCGACCAACCGCACCGGACCGTCCGGAACGATGTGATCCAGCACGAACCGCATCAACGCGCACCCGAGCGCGAGCCCGGACCAGGGCGCGCGGGAGAGCACCCGGCGGTAGTCGGTGGGGTGCCCCGGGGCCAGGTGCCGGAGCGTGCGGAGCAGGTTCGCCACGGTGCGCCGACCGGTGCTCACAAGCGCACCGACCAACAGAACCGAGAACCGCTGGTACGTGGGGCTCGTGAAGTGCAGCGCGAGCACCTGCACCAGCGCGTGCGCCTCGGGTGGTAGAATCATGGCGGCCGTCCGTGGGCGAGGGCCACGGGAGCTTCAGCAACCCCATGATACCTCACCACGGACGGCCCTCAGAATCGGCACCAGTCGAGCTCAGGGCCTTCACGACGACCGAGGCGTGGGCCTGGAACCGATCCGAGAAGGACTTGGTAGGGCACCGCTGCGCGTCCCCTTGGGACGATGAGTCACGACGTCCGAGTCACGCCGACAAGCGGCGAGCATGGCGGCGGGAGTTACTGGGAAATGAGATCCAGGCCGTTCTACGCGCCGGGGTAACCGAGCGGGAATGACAAGTGGCTGCGGAACGCCTGCTCGACTTGGCGGCCTGATTGCGATGAGTTCACGCAAAGAGCAGGGACTTCCTCGGGTGCGCCATGACGTCGGAGGTCGGCGCCGGGCACGGGCGCGACGAGCGGTACGTGACGGTGGTTCAGAATCCAGCCGGATTGCCGGACGGGTGGACTGATGTCGGTGCGGTGGCCTTGGTGTGCCGGGAGCGCGCGGTGAACGGGACGAGGACCAGGGCACAGCCCACTACTACCTGACGAGCCTGCGCGTGGGCGCGGCGGTACTGGCCGGCTACATCCGGAACTACTGGGCATCGAGAACGGGCACCACTGGGTGCTCGACGTGGCGTTCCGAGAAAACGAGAGCCGCGCCCGGGCCGGCCACGCGGGTGCCGACATGGGGATGCTCCGATGGGTCGGGGGGCGTTGCTCAAGCGCACCGGCACCAAGGGCAGTAGAGTCGCTGCACAATAGTGGCCGGGTGCGTAGGTTTGGTGTATGAGCCACACGAGTCGGTTGAGGCGAATGCCGGACACGTTCCGTCAACTGACCGGGATTACCCCCGATGCGTTCGACCAACTGTTGGCCGAACTCGAACCGCGTTACCCGCAGGCCGACGCCAAGCGGAAGAAGCGGCCCTCTCGTCAGCGGAAGCCGGGTGCGGGGCGCAAGTTCGCGCGCCCGTTGAGCGACCGATTGCTGATGCTGTTGATGTACTACCGGACCTACACCACCCACGCCTTCCTCGGGTTCTTGTTCGGCATCGACGACCGTTCCGTGTGCCGCAACATCAACCCGCTCCAACCGCTGTTGGCCGGGATCTTCCGGATCCCGGAACGCCGCATCGAACGGGAGCCCGACGAGATCCGCGAGCTTTTCTTCGACGCCACCGAGCGGGCCATTCCCCGGCCCACTCGGCGGCAGAAGCGGTTCGACTCGGGGAAGAACAAGCGGCACACGCTCAAGCACCAAGTGGTGGTCGTGCGCAAGCGCAAGAGCTCCGGGCGGGGCGGCCAACGGCGCCGGGTGCGGATCGCCGCCGTGTCGAAGGCGTTCCCGGGCAAGACGCATGACAAGAAGGTGTACGACGCGACCGCCGTGGTGTGCCCGGACGGGGTGCGGCGCACGGGCGACACGGCGTACCTGGGAACCGGGCTGTGTACCCCGCGCCGGCGACCGCCGAAGGGTCCGCTGACGGCCCGGCAGAAGGCCGGGAACCGGCGCGTGTCGCGCCGTCGGATCGTGGTCGAGCACGGGATCGGGAAGATGAAGGTGTGGCGCATCGCGGCCGAGCGGTACCGGAACCCGCGCCGCCGGCACACCCTCATCATCAAGAACGTCGCCGGACTCCACAACCTCATGTACGCATGAGGTCGAACACCCGGGGCAGCGCATCGACTTGAACCGATCAGCCGCTATTGTGCAGCGACTCTAGTATCCAGACCCGGCGCATGAGGGCCGGGTGGGACGACGATTACCTACTCAAGGTGCTACAAGGGATCGCCGCCAAAGATAGTGCGTGAGCCCTGCGCTAACCCCAATAAACACTACTTCCGGTTCACCAGGAATTCGAGCAGGTCCGAGGCCTCTTGGGGCGAAAGGCCGCTCATCTGACCTTCGGGCATCAGCGACACGCGCGCGGGGCGCACCGAGTCCACGTTGTCCCCCTCGATCGTGACCTCCTTGTTCTCCGCGTCGCGCAGGACGAGTTGTTTCTCGTCGCGCTTCACGATGATCCCGGTGTACGTCTTGTCGTCCTTCGTCTTCACGTTGTACGCGGCAAATTGCGGCTCCACGCGCGCGGAAGGGTTCAGCATGCTGTCGAGCAGTTCGGGCCGCGTGCGCGCCTTACCGATCGCCGAGAGGTCCGGGCCGAGCGCCGTTCCGCGGTCGCCGACTTTGTGGCAGTTCGCGCACTTCATTTCTTTGTTGAAGAACAGTGCCTCGCCGTTCTTCGCGTCGCCGGTCAAAGCCAAGATCGGCGCGGGGCGCGCGTTCGCACCGAGCTTGCGCCCCTTCGGGTCCGCGGGCGTGTACCCCTCGAACAAATCGCGCACGGGCACGGCCCCGTGTTTCACCACCTCCGCGGGCAGGTTGCTCGTACTCTTGCTATCAATCTTGCCCAGCGCGAAGGCCCGTGCGAAGGGCCACGCGGCCGAGAACGACCCGTATGCGAGGTCCGGTCGGTTCACGTTCGGCAGCCCAGCGCCCCACTCCTTTGGCGGGTTCGAGAGGGACGCGATCCACTGCCCGACCACGTCCAATCCCTGCGCGTGCGGGAACTCGGACCCGAGGTGCGGCATGCGCCCGCGCCCGAACTTCGCCATCCGGTAGAACAGCACGCTGCGGTACGGGTCGCCGGGTGCGACGATGCGCGCGTCCGCCAACCCGAAGTCGCCCTGTTTCGGGCGCACGTCAAAGATGCCGGTTTCCTTGAGCGGCTTTGCGGCTTCGAGTTCGATCACCACCTGACCGCCCCCGCCGCCGAACCTGTGACAGTGGGCGCAGTTCGCGTGGAGGTAACTGCGTGCCCGTTGATCGAGCGGATCATCTCCGATGAGAGGAACGAGCGCGGGCTGCTTCTTGATGGAGTCCGCGTCGAACGGAGGAAGCTCCTTGTCGTCCGGTCCCACGCGACGGGCGTAGCCGTGCTTCATCAGTTTGACGAGCTGATTGGTTTTATCCGTGCCAGTAAACAGCGGCACGCGGTTAAGTTGTGCAGTGTTGAACGCGAGCGAGTATTCGGACCACGCATTGTGACAACTGAGGCACTGCGTGCGGCTGTGGAACGTCCACACTTGCTCTCGCTTGCCAACGGGCACCCAGGCGCCCTTCTCGATCTTGCCGCCCGCAGCAATCGGGAACGTTTTCTCGGCACCGTCCGCAGGTACGAGATCCGCGTCAGTCTGGTCGTCGCGCCAAGCGTAGGAATACCCGCGCCAATCTTCGCCATCGAAGTGAAGCAGTTGCGTCTCGACGCGCGTTTCGGACGGGCCTCGATCGGTCGCCATGTCGAGCGCGAGCGTTTTGACCAGCACCGCATCCTTCGGGAACTGCATCTTGAATTCGTGCCAGAACACCTGCCCCGGGATCGCGCGCGGCTTCTCAAAGAAGCTCACGGCCGACAGCCCCGGCAGCGCGAGCAGGTAGTCCGCGGTGGCGCCGTCCTGCCACTGCCGGGCGCTCGTGTAGAACGGGATCACGCCCGCGGCCGGCTCCAATTTCTTCACGTCCGCGAACAGCCCCGTGTCGCTGAGCTTGGTGGGGAACTTGGAATTGGCCGCCCCCCCATCGTTGCGCTCGAACGTGTAAATCGACCCGTTGTCGTAATCGCAGAAGTAGATTTCGCCCGCGTTGTCCTCACCGAACGCCGACGGGCGCACGCTCGGTTTCACGATCTCGGGCATTTCCTTGACCCGATCACCCTCGACGCGCGCGGCCCAGATGCGCCGCGTCTCCCAGTCGCCGAAGATGTACGCGCCGACCAGTTCGGGGAACTTCTTCCCGCGGTAGACGTACCCGCCCGTAATGCTCGCCGCGATCGTGTGCGGCAGTTCGATGAGCGGCGGGCGGATCGGGGTCGGCCCGATCTTCTGGTCCGGGCGCACCGGTTGCCGGCCCTCCACAATGCTCCACCCGTAGTTCCCGCCCTTCTCCACGCGGTGAACCATTTCCCACAACTCCCACCCGACGTCACCGAGCCACAATTCGCCGGTCTTGCGGTCGATGCTCATGCGCCACGGGTTACGGAACCCGAAGGCCCAGATCTCCGGGCGCACGTCCTTCACCCCCACAAAGGGGTTGTCCTTCGGGACCGCGTAGTTCTTCCCCTCATCCTTCTTGTTCACATCGATTCGCAGCACGGACGAGAGCAGGTCGGAGCAGTCCTGACCGGTCGTGGCGGTGTCCGGCGGGTTGGGGCCGGAAGCGTCGCCGGTCGAGATGTAGAGGAAGCCATCGTGCCCGAAGTGCGTGTCGCCGCCGTTGTGCCCGCCGCCCACGAACGTGATGACGATCTCCTCGCTCGCAGCGTCGAGGCGCGGGGGATCGGCGTCGGTCACCTTGAAGCGCGACACGCGCGAGCCGTCCGGGAACCGGCCGTCCTTCGGTGGGACTTTCGCGTTCAGTGTGTAGCAGACGTAGCAGTACCGGTTCTTCGCGAACTCCGGGTGGAACACCAGCCCGTACAGTTCGCCGACGCCGCCCGCGCCGGGCGTCTTGTCGATCGTCTTCAGTTCCTTTTTGAAGTCGAAGAAGAGTTCCTTCTTGGCGTCCGGCTTATTTTGAACCGAGTACAGCACGCCCTCTTGTTCGCCGATGAAGAGCCGCTCCGATCCCGGGCAGCGCACGATCAGGAGCGGGTGGTGGAACTTCGCTTCCGGGAACGCGCGCACCGGCTTGTACTTCGGCGGTGGTTCCGGGCTGCCCGTCACCTTCGAGGTCGTCCACGATTGCCGCACGTTGGGATCGACTTTCGCCTTCGGCGGGTCTTTGTCGTCCGCTGCACGCGAATGCCAGTTGATCTGAAGGATCAGAGCAAGGGCCGCGAACCCGATGATCGCGGCGCCGGTCCGTGCGAGGGGGAGAGATGACATGACAAGCTCTCATGAAAACGTGAAGCCCGTGGGCTGCGAGTATACACTCGAATCGGGAGGTTCCACCATGATTCCGCTATCCGTGGTCGATGCGTTCACCGATACGCCGTTTCGCGGGAACCCCGCGGCGGTGTGTCTCCTCGGCTCCTGGCCGTCGAACGAGTGGCTGCAACTCGTCGGGCGCGAGATGAACCTCGCCGAAACCGCGTTCCTGCGGCACCTGGCGGGCGGCGAGTACGAATTGCGCTGGTTCACACCCACGGTCGAGGTCGCACTGTGCGGCCACGCTACGCTCGCCGCGGCTCACAGCTTGTGGGAATCGGGCGCTGCGACACAAGACGCGCTCACGTTCTCGACCAACAAAAGCGGCCTGCTCACCGCGCGCCGGCTCCCATCGGGCGAAATCGAACTGGACTTCCCGGCCCTACCCGCAACTGAGTGCGCTCCACCCGCAGGATTACTGGAATCGCTCGGCGCGAACGCAATTGCCGTTGCTCGCAACGAGTCCGACTACCTCGTAGAAGTCGCGACCGAAGCCGAAGTGCATGCCTTGGCTCCAGACCTCACGCGGCTCGCGCGAATCGAGTGCCGCGGGGTGATCGTCACCGCGAAATCCGATGACACCCGTTACGATTTCGTGTCGCGATTCTTCGCCCCGCAATCCGGTATCGACGAAGACCCGGTTACTGGCTCCGCGCACTGCTGTCTGGCGGTGTGGTGGGGGAACAAGCTCAACAAGACGGAACTGGTGGGCCATCAGGCGAGCGTTCGCGGCGGGGTGGTTCGCGTGGTTCGGGCCGGGGACCGGATTAAACTCATTGGCCGCGCGATCACAATCTCGCGCGGCCAGCTCCTTGCTCTACCGACGTAGTCTCATCCGGCACGCGGTCCAGCCGCACATTCGGCCGGACCCGCCGTATCACTTTTCGTTCAGTCGGAGCGACTGCTTCGCACCGAGAATTGATTGCGTCTCAACACGCACCCGACTACATTGTCCCCGTTCCCGTAATCGGTTTCGTCGGCGCTGGGGATTCGGCACCGGTACAGGGGTTTTGTCGCTCGTGCGGCTCGCCTCCTGATGCGGCTCAGTCGTGGTGTTGCAGTGTTGAATTGATGCGTTTGGTCTTTTGTTTGGTGGCACAGGCCAGAGCAGTAGTTGCCATACTCATGCCGTCGTCGGTGGTCGTGGCAGTGGTTGAGTTTGTGTCTCGGGCTGGTGTGTGTCAATGGGAACGGGTGTGAGGATCAGGATTAGGTTCCAGCGGATCTCCCCCAGGGTGACACCGCGGGCCGCGATCCACCAGGCCCGGATCAACAGGCTCACCCCGACCAGGAGCAATCGGTACACGGGGTCGGCGCACGTGGTCCGAGCCAGGCACTCGCCCAACTGACGGTAGCTGGTCTCGATCCCGAACCGGGTCCGGTAGTCCAGGATCACTTGGGGCAGGCGCTCGAACCCGGGGGAGCACGCGAACACCAGGGGCCGGTGCCAGGAGCGACCCGGGACCACGGCCACGCGCACTGGGGCCGAACCGTCCCGGGACCGGCGGCACCGGATCGTGTGCTCGAACCACCCGCGCGTGCCCCGGGCGAAGAAGCGCTCGACTGCGTGCCCCCGGCGCACCATCGGGATCACGAACCGCACGTTCCGCTGGGTCAGGGCGCGGACCACGGACGCCGAGTAGAACGCGCGGTCCAACAGCACGTACCGGATGCGCACCCGGGCCCAGCCGATCTGGGCCAACAGGCGCGCGACGATCGCGTCCGGGGTATCCTTGGGGCGCACCGCGGTCCGGGCCCGGGTGTGGCGCCGCCCGGGGACCAGGGACACGGGCGTGGCGTAGGTCCAGAACCACGCGGTCCCGTTCTTGAACTGGCCCCCGACGACTCCGGGTGTGGCGCCCCGGTCCCCGTAGAACGGCCTCTGATGGGTGTCGATGGCGATCGGGATCGGGTGCTTGCGGAACGCCCGGGGGATGTGCCCGCGCAGCCCGGCTCCCAACCACCCCTCGAGGGGTGGTTGGGAGCCGGGCTGCGCCGAGTGCCGCGCGCACGGTTTCGCGCCCGACCCGCGCGACGCGCCGGGCGACCGCGGACACGGCCACACCCAGCGCGGACGCGGCCAACAGGCACCGGGCCAGGGCCACACGGGTCACCCCGGTCCCGTCGCGCAGGTGCAGGATCTGGGCCAGGACCTCGGCCCAAGCGTGTTGGCTCAGAACCGTTTGCGGGTTACATTGACAGCGGCGCATGGGGGCTCCGAACCGTGGATTGGTGGTACAACCCATTGTCACGGAACCCCATGCGCCACTCAATCGCCTTGGCAACTACTGCTCTGGCCTGTGCCACGAACACAAACACAAGCTTTCAACGCAGCATTGTGGTTAAAAAGCGAGTGCCATGAAATATTGGGTCGCAAAGCTCCTCGAAGGCTCCTGGCGCTCGCCTGTGCCCTGTTGAGTTCAGCAACCGCGGCGTACTCGCGAACGATGCAATTCGAGGAGCGGGCGTTCGGGTGCGATCCGTTCGGCTACCTGTGTATGGCCAAGGAGGTCCGGCGCGCTGCGGCCGAGGGGCGGTTCCCGGACTACGCCATTGACACGCCGCACACGCGGGAACTGATCGAACACCTGAAAGCGCAACCGAATCTCCCCGGTCCGAGCTGGTACACACTCACCGGCCCGCACGCGCACCACTACCAGCACCGAGCGGGGCGCGTCGGTCCGCAGTACCCTCCTGGCACCGAGGCGATGCTCGCGCTCTTCCCTCGAGGCAAAGCGCTCCACGGGCTCTCGATAACAGTCATCGTCGTGTTCTCGATAACGGGGCTCGTCGCGCTGGGGTTTGCGTTCGTGAAGCGGAGGTGGGCCGCGGTGGGGGCAGTCGTACTGGTCCTTCAAACGGGTTTTGAAGTCATCAGCCGGCACGGAGACGCGAGTTACTCGATCATCGCGGTCGTTCTGCCGCTCCTGGTCACGGTCGTAAGACTGGTCGCGGCCCGGCGCTGGGCTATCGACCGACCTCGGTTGTCGCGTGTGGCAGCGTTTCTGGCCAGCTTCGGCTTCGCTGTGCTGGTGCTGTTTCTCCTACCGGGCGTCGCGATTCTTGTAGTCGGAGCGGTGCGGTACGCATTCGTTGATTCCCGCATCATCGCGTTCGGGCTGGGTGCGGCGCTTTTCGGTACGCTGCCGCTCGTGCACCACCAGCACCGCGTCGCGGGAGGCTGGAACGTCTCGACCCACGGGACGGATGACGCCGCGCCGCCGTCGATGAAGCCGGTTGACGAAAACATCCGCTACTACCTCTACGAGTCCCGCGGAGCCGAGCAGAACGTGAACCTGCGGGTCGCGCTCCTCGGCTTTCTGGGCGTCGTGCTGTTGCCTGGAAAACCGGTTGTGGCTGGACCGACTCCGTCTGCTCGCGCCCGCAGCCACGGTGTGGGGGCTCCCGATGGCCTACTTCCTGACGCACGCCATCAGGATCGACTACTACCCCGCCCCGGGGATCTTCGCTGCTGCTGTGATTCTCGGCGTGGGCGGGTTGTCCCTACGAACCCCGAAGGCAAGCGCCGAAGCAAACGATGCCGGTGCGTTTCGGCCGATCCACGCACTGGTACTGGTGGCGGCGCTCGTCCCAGGCGCTTTTTGCGCTCAAGACCGGTTGGAATGCGTGGCCGAGGACGCTCTCGGTCAAAGCCAACCCCACACCAACCATCGAGTACCCGCCCGAATTGACCGACCCGCGTGCGTGGGTCTTCGGCGACATCCAGACGGGTTCGGTATGGTATTACTCCGGGCAGACGGCGTTCAAGCTCCCGTTCGCCGACAAACAAGCGCGGGCGGTCATTTGGCAGTTCGTGGCCAGCCGCGGGGAGCCGGTGTTCCTGATCCGAGATCACGACGGCATGCAGCCCGCGATCTCCGATCTCGAACAGTCCGGCGGCCAACTCGAACACCGGGGGCTTGTGATGGGCATGCCGTACTACAGAGTCACCTGGCCCCGCCGATAGCAGCGTCGGGCACCAGGTGCGGTGAGTTATGCACCCCCTTTGTTGCGTGGAGCTATTGCGCCGCGGGCTTCTCCTGGTGCCCGCCGAAGGCGTGCCGCATCGCGGAGAGCAACCGGTTCGCGTACTCGTCCTCGCCGCGCGAAGAGAAGCGCTCGAACAGCGCGGCGGTCAGAACCGGGGCCGGAACGCCCTCTTCGATCACCGCGGTGACGGTCCAGCGCCCCTCGCCGGAATCGGATGCGCGGCCCGCGAAATGCGGCAGATCCGGGTCCGACCCCAGAGCCTGTGCGGTCAGATCGAGTAGCCAGGACGAGACGACACTTCCCCGGCGCCAGACTTCGGCGATGTCGGCTACGTTCAGATCGTACTGGTAGTGTTCTGGGGCACGGAGCGGGGTCGTTTCCGCATCCGCCGCGTGCTCGCGCCGGCCCACGTTCGCGTGCTTGAGGATGTTCATGCCCTCCGCATACGCGGCCATGATCCCGTACTCGATCCCGTTGTGAACCATTTTGACAAAGTGCCCGGCCCCGTTCGGCCCACAGTGCAAGTAGCCGTGTTCGGCGGGGCGCGTCGGTCCTTCTTTCCCGGGAGTGCGCGGAGCTGATTCGATCGGCGGAGCGAGCGCGGCAAAGATCGGGTCGAGGTGCTTTACGACTGCCGGTTCGCCGCCGATCATCTGACAATACCCGCGGTCCAGCCCGAACACCCCGCCGCTGGTCCCCACATCGACGTAGTGCAGCCCCTTCGCGGACAGTTCCTTGGCGCGGCGAATGTCGTCCACGTAATACGAGTTCCCGCCGTCGATCACAATATCGCCCGGTTCGAGGCGCGAAGTCAGATCGGCCAGCACGCGGTCGACAATAGCGGCCGGAACCATGAGCCACAGTGCCCGCGGTTTTGCGAGCTTCTTCACCAGTTCGTCGAGTGTTGTGGCACCAACTGCGCCCTCTTTGACCAGGGCTTGGACGGCGTCGGGGTGCGTATCGAATGCGACGCACTCGTGCTTACCGCGCATGAGTCTGCGAACCATGTTCGCACCCATTCGGCCCAGACCGATCATCCCGAGTTGCATGAGGAACTCCCGCGTGGTGAAGAACCGGAGCTGATCGAGAGAGGTTGAGGGCAAACAACGGGCCGGAGCCGGCGATTGACCCTCCGTGCCTTCTATTTCGCTCGTTGGGAGTCGCCCGCCGGCGCTCATAAGAAAAGAAAGATGACCACTGACTCACAACCGCCGGCCGGCGGCATGCTGTTCGGTCGCCGGCCCTACGTTCTCTTTCTGACCAGCCGATTCTTTAGCACCCTGGCGACCGGTTCCCAGGCGGTCACGATCGCGTGGGAGGTGTACGAAATCGCCCGCCGGACGATGGACGTCGAGGAAGCCGCGTTCGCGGTGGGGATGATCGGGCTGGTTCAGTTCCTTCCGCTTATTTGTCTGACTCTGGTTGCGGGGGAAACGGCCGACCGGTACAACCGCCGGCTCATCCTCGCGCTGTGCTACATCACGCAGTTGCTCACGGCCGCGGCGCTCGCACTGCGGTCGGAACTGGGAACCGGTTTGTGGCCGGTCTTTGTGCTGTCGGCTCTGTTCGGGAGCGCACGAGCGTTCTTTCACCCGGCCGCGAGCGCGCTGGGGCCGATGCTGGTGCCGATTCACTTGTTACCGCGTGCGATCGCAACGAACTCTCTGGTGGCGCAACTGGGGAGCATTCTCGGCCCGGCGCTCGGCGGGCTGCTGTGTTCGATCTCTCCGGTTCTCGGGTACAGCGTGAGTGCCGGCTTGTACGTGGGTTCGACTATTTGTTGCTTGCTGATTCGCGCGGACACCCGGCCGCCGTTCGAGCACGGGCGCTCGCGAGCGGCACAGATTCGTGAGGGGCTCGGGTACGTGTGGCACAACAAGTTGGTTCTGGGTGCGATCTCGCTCGACTTGTTCGCCGTACTCCTCGGGGGCGCTACCGGGTTGCTCCCTGTATTCGCCCGTGACGTGTTGCACGTGGGGCCGGAAGGGTTCGGCATCCTGCGTTCGTCGCCGGCGATCGGGGCGCTGGTGGTGGCCGGCGTTTTGGCCCTCCGACCGATTCGGAGTGGGGCGGGGGTGAAGATGCTCCTTGCGGTCGCTCTGTTCGGGGTGATGACGATCGTGTTCGCGTACTCGCGATCGTTCGCGCTTTCTGTTTTCGCGCTGGCCGTGTTGGGTGGAGCTGACATGGTGTCGGTGTTCACGCGGCAAAGCCTCGTGCAGATCGCGACGCCGGACCGGATGCGCGGGCGGGTGTCGGCGGTTTCCACGCTGTTTATCGGGGCATCGAACGAACTGGGCGAGTTCGAGAGCGGGGTCGTTGCTCGCTTTCTCGGCCCGGTTAGTGCGGTGGCCTTCGGAGGTTTTGGGTCACTGTTCGTAACGGGCCTCTGGACGTGGTTGTTCCCCACGTTGCGGAAAGCGGACCGTCTCACGTGATTGAGCGCCGTTCGGCACATCACTTGCGGCGATTCGAGGGTGGTTGTGAATCGCCCCACCTCTCAGTGCTGTGGAGGCTCATGATGAAGACCGTCACCATTCGTCGGTGCCCGACCTGTCCCAATATTGGAAGTCACACCGATCAACTCACGTCCGCGCTCCGGAACGATCCCAATCTCAATGTCCGGGTCGTGGACGGTAATAAGGGTGAATTCAACGTCGAAGTGGACGGTCGGAGTATCAACGGAACGAGCGGCGCATCGCTGCGCACGCCCGAAGAAGTGGCTGCCGAGATCCGCGGAGTCGAGGTCGCGTCCGCGGGTTAAGGCATGTCTCGATTTGAAGCAACGGACAACCGCAATCACCTCTATAGTTGCGGCTGTCGTTTGGTACCGATCGCCTCATGTCTTTGCGCTGGCGATGCGCTCTAACCAGCGAGTCACTTCCGCTTCTGGTAACACCTCGACGACTTCCACGCGCGATTTCAGCGCGTCGTGAATGTTCGCGAAGAAGTTGCTGTCCCATCCCCGCCCGCCCAGAATGGGCGGACCGATGACGACGATGCGTTGACCGTCGAGCGGCGGGATGCTCAACGGGGACTCTTCGACCGGAAGGGATAGCAGGGTGCCGACCGGATTTTCGATCGACCCGGACCAGATGTCGAAGTGGAACCGCGCGTGATCGGACAGGAGGCGCGGGTGGGGGCTTTCGCCGGTCGCGATCGCCATCACTTCTGCGTCGATCGGTTCGCCCGCGAGGTGCCCACCGCCGATGAGTGCCCCTTGAATCAATGTGAAAAGGTGTGCGTTGGTACTGACCGCTTCGAGGGCGAGACGGAACCCCTTCCGCTCTTGCGGGGCCAGGACGAGGAAGTCGAGACCGTCGGCGAGATTGAGCACCTGGGCGACGAAATCGGCTTCGGGGTAGTGTTCTCGAAGCGCAAAAATATTCTCTACGATCTCCGCATCCGCACGAAGTGCTTGCCGGTACTCGGCCGAGCGACAAATCACGGTCATCGTCGCGAGGAGGAGATACCTCAACCCGCCGGCCGATTTCACGGCGTCCGGGTCTTCATCGAAGAGTGTGCGCGGGGCGATGTCTTTCTTGTGAGCGCGTTTGGCGAGATCGAGGTGACGCGGAAGTTCGCCGAGCAGGTGCGGGAACACCAGACCGGGATCACCACCGATTTCAACGAGTGTACCGCAATTCAACGCGACCGTGCTCCCGCGGAACGGGTCCGCGGCGCGAATGAACGGCGCCAGTTCCGCGAGGAGTGCGTTGAGTTCCGCTCGCGAACCGAGCGTTTGCGTGAACTGCATCAGGGTCGAAAACGGCGGCCCGCCGAAGACCTCGGCCGGTTCCGAGTGAACGTCGTGCTTGGTCGCGAGTTTCTGCGTGTACTTGGCAAACGCATCGAGAATGGCAGTGCGGTCGAGCATGGTGACATCCGAAACTACTTGCGCGTGAACCAGTACGCCCACGCAATGAACAGAACCTGAAACGGCAGCCGTACCCACCATACGGCGGGCGGCAGATTGGGGAACAGATCGGCGCCGACTTCCGGGTTCAGCGCCATGTGGATGTTCGCGGGGAACACGGCAATGAGTAGCGCGATCAATCCCCACGCGGCCGGAACCGTGAACCGCGGAATCAGAAGCCCGATCCCGCCGAGGATCTCGAACACGCCGCTAATCAGCACGAGTTCGTGGGGCCACGGCAGATACGGTGGCATGATCCTGGCGTAGAACTCGGGCTTCCAAAAATGGTTCAACCCCGCGGCAACGAACAACACACCGAGTAGCCACTTCAGAGCGATCTTGGCGGTTCCAGATTTCACGTTCCAGGTTCCGTTTGGCATCCGAGGGAAGAGCTGTTCCTTGCTCAAAGTTGAGTCTCACGCGCCTCCGGAACCTGGAACACAAACTACTTCTTCGGTGCCGGAGCGAACGGGTTCTCCTGTTCGAGCGGCAACTGGAACGCATCCGCGATCCGCGTCATGTAGTTGCACCACCCGACGTAGTAGATCAGATCGACCGTGCGCTCGCGCCCGAACACTTCGACCAGCGCCGCCCGGTCCGCGTCCGTGATCGACGCCGGGTCCTTGCTCATCTTGTACGCCAACCCGAACGCCGATTGTTGCGCCTTCGGGAACGAGGACCAGTCCCCGCTCGCCAGCTTCTTCGTCAGGGCCTTCACGTCTTCCGGTTTTACGCCCGCGACCGCGAGCAGCATTTCGCTGTGGCCCATTCAGTAGAAACAGTCGTTGGTTCGCGTAACCACCCAGAACATGGAATTGGTGAACACGCGGTCGACCTTGGACTCCTCGTAGTACGCATAGAGGCAGGCGAACCACGCCCGGGTGAGTTCCGGCTGGTACCCGGCGCTGACCGTGTTCCAGAGGATGCGCTTCGCAGAATCACGCTCGCGCGGCGGTAATTTGTCGATTGCCGCGTCGCTCGGGAGCGGAACACGGAGCGTGCGCTCTTTCTGCCGATCCATCGCCGCATTGACTTCATCGAAGCCGTCTTTCCCCCACTCGACCCGGACCGAAATTCCGCCGGCCTTTACGGACTTGAGGTCGTCCCACGACGGCCGCTCAGGAGCTTTCACTTTCGCCGCGTCGAGATCGAACTGCGTGGCGACCGGCGGGGCGATCGGGTCTTCGCCCTTCACACCAAGCGCAAGCGCGATGCGGTTCTGGAAGTTGGCACAAGCGACGGTGTGAACGATCGCGGTCACCTGCTCCGGGGAGAATCGCTTGAGCAGCGCCGCGAACTCGCTGTCGGTGATGGCGTGCCCTTCGAGCGTGAGCTTCTTTGCGAATGCGAGCGCCGCCGCCTCGTCCTCGGTAGGCGGACGAGCCACCAGTTCGGCGCGGTCGAGGTCGGCCTTCGCCACAGCGCGCCCGTACTTGCTGTCGAGCGCGTCCGCGACGGTCCACCGGATTCGGGCCGCGAGCCGGGCACCGAGCGGGTTCTTTTCGCGGTGCAAGTAATCGAGTTCGAGCATCTTCGCGGTCGTTTTGGGTAACGGACCCGCGAACACCTTCGCCCAATCGGGGAGCGGGGGCTTTTTCGGTGGAGGGAGCTTATCCCAGGTGCCGCCGTCGGGCAACGCGGGAAGCGGTGAAGCGGTTTTTGCGGGCTGTGCCGACGCGGACAACGCGCACGCGAACAAAAGTAAACCGGGAACGATAAACCAGCGCATAATGAACCCCTGCGTTGGGGCGGGAGTGGGCGTATGAAGCATACCGAGTCGGGTCGAAAAGCGAAGCAATAAATCACTTCGGATCAGACGATGCGAGGTGGGCGCTTCATGCAACAGTCGGGGTGCAAAATGGACAAATTTGCATTATTTTCGCACAGCGGGCGAAGGTTCTCTTCCGGACTCTATTTGAGGGTGTTAAGATAAGTTCATGATTGACGCGCGTATAGATTCGGTTGGACGGGGATCGAACCTCCGACCCGTTAGCCGGTTCGATAACACCTCGAAGGTACTGGCGCTCGACGTGATCGAGCCGGACGCGGACGATATTGCCGCGCTCTCGAACCCAGCCACGGAGTTCATTCCGGACCGCACCAAATCGGTCATCTCCGAGAACGACAGCCCCGATGTCGGCTTCCGATATAGCCTGAACCCGTACCGGGGATGTGAGCACGGCTGTTCGTACTGTTACGCGCGCCCGACTCACGAATACCTGGGCTTCGACGCGGGTTTGGGGTTCGAGACGAAGATCGTCGTGAAGCACGACGCCCCGAAGCTGTTCCGTGCGTTTCTGGCCCGAGATGCGTGGGTGCCCGAGCCGATCGCCCTTTCCGGGGTGACCGATCCGTACCAGCCGTGCGAGCGCCGGTTCCGGCTCACGCGCCGGTGCCTCGAAGTCGCGGCTGTCTCGAACCAGCCGATGAGCATCATCACCAAGAACGCACTGGTGGTGCGCGATCTCGATCTGTTCGCTCCGATGGCCGCCGAGGGGCTGATTCACGTGAACGTCAGCATCGGGACACTTGATGCGGTGCTCGCGCGGTCGATGGAACCGCGTGCGTCCGCGCCGCTCGCCCGGTTGCGGGCGGTTCGCGAATTGTCCGCGGCCGGCGTGCCCGTGCGGGTGTTGGTGGCGCCGATTATTCCTGGGCTGAATGATGCAGAGATCCCAACCATTCTGGAGGCGGTGAAGGAGGCGGGCGCGAGCGCTGCGGCATACACAATGTTGCGGTTGCCGTGGGCCGTTGCGCCGGTCTTTATGGACTGGATGGCACGGACGTTTCCGGAGCGCGTGGAACGTGTCGAGGGGCGCGTGCGCGACGCGAGGGGCGGGCGGCTCAACAACAGTGCATTCGATCAGCGGATGACAGGAACTGGCGTGTACGCGGAACTCATACGGCGGGTGTTCAAAGTGTTCGCGCGGCGGTTCGGTTTGAACAGCGGATTGCCGCCTTACGATTGTTCAAAATTCCAGCCGCCGCCCGATGCGAACGGGCAGGGGCGGCTGTTTTAATCGGCCGTATCAATCGAACGGGTTCACCCGGCGTTGGCGATGACACACCGATACACCTTCGGCGTGTGGGCCTTCTGGGACTGTTTCCGTTGGTAGTGTTCGGCGCAGTAGAAGCGATCGCCAGCCAAGCGAACGGCCGGTTGGTTGCACCGTGCGCACACGTGACCCGCGAACAGTTCGGCCATCCGCGCCTTGGTTTCCGGAGCGAGCTCGAAGCTGGCGTATGGGTTGACGTCGTACATGGCCGGAGTCCTCGTGACTGATGTGAGTGGGTGAATGGGCTTTTAGGCGGCCGGTCCGAAGGCGGTACTTAGCACGAGTGCCTCTTCGTCTGCGTCAGCCTCGGCGAGCGCCACCAGCAGTTCGACGAACAGTACCTTCGCGAGTTGGTCTTCAGCATGGGCAACGGACATGGGTCATTCCTCTCTTCGGCACCGTGTCGCGTGTGCCGCACTTAAGAGTTAAGCAACGATGGTGCCGTTCGCGCGAGAATGAGTGCTTCGACACAATTCCGCTGCGATTCCGGTGGAAAACTGGCGCGACTGAACCAGTTATTCGGCTGATTCTGAGGCGAGGGCGGATGCCGTGAACGGATCGGTTGGTTGTTGATCGCGTTTGGAGCGAGGCGACGGGAGGTTTTTGAGTTACCAGATTGAGAACTTGGGGACCGTGCGTGCTTACGGTGCGCGATATCTTGCGCGGATTCGGGCCGGAATTGCCCTAGCCGCGTGCTTCCTTTCAACGCGGGTTGGTGTTTTTACCGCCGTTGGGCATTTGTTCAGAAAGAAACTGCACCGCGGGGGCGCAATACCGACCTTGTTTTCAGTTACGGTATCGCCTGCCCGTCCGTGAGGGCCGCGGCCGGGGACGCGAACTGTTCGGAGCCGGTTACGTCGGTCCAGTCGGTGGCCGCGGACTTTTTGTACCGGCGAACTTGGGTGAACTGACCGTCGCCCTTAATGAGTTGGACGGTTACGCGGGCCGCTTTTCCACCTTCGACCGCGTACATGACCGCATCGTCGCCGGATTTGCCGACCGCTGCCGCCGGGACCGACCACGCGGCCGGGAGTTCGATCGTCAGTTTCGCGTGGACGAACATTCCCGGCCGCAGTGCTCCTACTTCATTGGGGAGGTCGATCTCGGTTCGCAGCGTGCGCGATCCCGGCTCCAGTGACCAAGACGTGCGGACCACTTTCCCCACCTGCTCCGGTCCCTGGAGCGCCAAACGCACATCCTGACCGACTGCGACCTGTCCGGCGTCGGCCTCGGGTACGTTTACCACCACTCGCACCGGATCGGTTCGGGCTACAGCAAATAGACCGGTCTTCTCGGTCCCGCTCACCAAGTCACCGGTGTTGACCGACCGGCGGGTCACTACCCCGTCGAACGGGGCCTTGATCGCCGTGTAGCTGCGGAGTGCGTCCAATCGGTTAACCTCTGCTCTGGCGACTTCCAGTTTCGCTCTCGCGCCGACCACATCGGCCACCACCTTTGCTTCGTCGGCTACTGCCTTTTTCACCGCGGCCCGTGCCGCAGTGACGCGCGCGGTCGCTTCCTTCTGTCCGGCTTCCGCGGCCCGGAGTTGGTTCTTCGTCTCGTCGAGCGTCTGGCTGTCGCCGACCCCGTTGCCGAGTAATTTTGCGATCCGGTCGACTTCCTTTTGCCAGCGCTCGTACAGAGCCTGCGAGCGATCCACCCCCGCTTCGGCAACGGTGACCAGCGATTCTGCGGCCGTGACACCGGCCTTCATCGCCTCTGCCGCTTTCTCGGACTGCACCACTTCTGCTTCGGCCTGTTTGACGAGGGCGACCTTTTGCTTCCACTCTTCGTCCAGTTCCGGCATGGTCAACACGGCCAGAATCTGCCCCGCCTTGACGCGGCTCCCGATATCGGTTTGCCGGTCGTGGGGCGGGCGGTTCGCTTTCTCCGGGTCGTCCGCGATCCTCCCGACGAAGCCGGGGAGCTTCGCGTGCAGGACCGTTTCCTCGAACGCCGTGGCCGTGCCGGGCTGCTCGATGACCCGTTTGATCGCGCGCCGCTCCGGTTTGATGACCGTGATCGGTGTCGCGGGGGCCGGAGCTGCTCCCCCGGGAGGAGTTGATTTCTGATTGCACCCGACGGCTGGCGTGAGGCCGAGTGCGGCAGTGAGAACGAACGACAGGTCACGGCGCATGGGAAGCCTCCCGCGAGACGATCTCGGCGTTCGGGACGTAGTGCGGGCTGTTGGGGTCGAACGGGTCGAGTGACGCGGACGCGGTACCGGCGCGCCCCAGGAGCAACGCGAACGCGGCCGGCAACACGAACAGCGTGGTGAGCGTGCCGGCCGCCAGTCCGCCGACCACCGCTCGACCGAGTGGCGCCGTTTGGTCCCCGCCCTCGCCGAACCCGAGTGCCATCGGGACCATGCCCGCAATCATCGCGCACCCGGTCATCAGGATCGGCCGTGCGCGGGTTCGCGCGCCCTCAGTACCGGCATCGCGGGCATTCATTCCTCCGACGCGAGCGCGCTCGGCGAACGTGACGAGCAGGATGGCGTTGGCGGTCGCTACCCCCACGGCCATGATCGTTCCCATGAACGACTGGAGATTGAGTGTGGTACCCGTAATCAGCAGTATCGCCACCACTCCCGTGAGCACCGCCGGTACCGGGACCACTGCCACGAGTGCCAGCCGGACGGACTGGAAATAGGCCAGGAGCAGCAACCCAATAACGACGACCGTAATGATCAGACCAATCCCCAGCCCCCGGAACAGTTCGTTGAGCGGGGCGACCTGTCCGCGCACGTCTACCTTTACCCCGGCCGGAGGGGGACCGGCCGCTTCGACCGCCTTTGCTACCTGCCGCGCGACTTCGCCCAAATCCTCGCCCTGAACGTTGCCGGTCATGCTCACCACGCGGCGCATGTTGTACCGGTCGATCTGGCCGGGCATCGTACCTTCCTTGATTCGACCCACGTCGCGGAGCAGCACCCGTTCCGATCCCTTCGTGATGACCGGAGCCTGTTCCAGATCCTTGACCGAGTTGACCAGCGTGAACGGCACCTCGACCTGAACCTGATAGCCGACGCCGCTGGCCGGGTCGCGCCAGTAGTTCGGTACGGTGAACCGACTCGACGACGTGTAGGGCGTGATCGCCTTGGCCGCGTCGCTCATGGTCGCTCCGGTGCCCTGGAGCTTGTACGGGTCCACCTCGACCCCGAGGGTCGGGTAGTCGAGCGCCTGCCCGTACCGCAGGTCCACCACCGCGGGCACCTTTGCCAATTCCTGGTATAGTTTTTCCGCGTGCACCCGGTTGTCGGCCATCTTGGGGCCGCTCACGGCCACTTCAATGGGCGACGGCGAGCCGAAGCTCATCACCTCGTTTACGATGTCGGCTGGCTCGAACGACAGCCGGAGATCGGCGAGCCGCGCCCGGGCGATATCGGCGGGCACGCCCTCGCGCTGCCACTTTTCGGCGGTCCACTCGCGCAGGTGAGCCGGCAGCTTCTCGCGCAGCCGGGCCTTTAGAGCCTCGACGCGGGCGCTGCCCGATTTCAGCGCCACCCGAACGACGGACTCTTCCGGCCCGCCCATCCAGAGGTACACGGTGTTGATCGGGTACGACGACGGGACGATGCCGACGTACCCGAGGCTGATGTCCACCGTACCCCCGGCGTCGCGCACCTCGTGGTCGATGAACCGCAGCGCTTCCTGCGTGATCGCTTCCGTTTGTTCGATTCGGGTACCGGTCGGGGCCTTGAGCCGGAACTGGAATTGCCCAGCGTCCACTTGCGGGAAGATTTCCGTTCCCAATTGGCGCCCCGCGAGGAGCAGAACCGCGACCGTGACCCCCAGGTATGTTGGTACCAGCACCCACCGGCTCGCGACGCCACTTCGGGTGACGCGGGCGAACGCGCGTTCCACTCGCCCGGGTGCGTGCGACAAACTGGCGTGACTGCTCGATTTGTTCTTCAGCAGCCACACGCACAGGACCGGCAAGAACGTGCTGGACAGGACGTAACTGGCGATCATCGAGAACCCGACCGCCAGTGCCAGCGGTGCGAAGAGGGCACGTGCTGTTCCCTGCATCAAGAACGACGGGATGAAGACGGCCAGGATGCACAGCATCGCCAACAGGCGCGGCACCGCCGTCTCCGTGTTCCCCAACCGAACGGCCAACGCGACGGACTTGTGCCGGGTCATTTGAGTGTGGATGTTCTCCACTTCGACCGTGGCTTCGTCGACCAGGATGCCGACCGCCAGCGCCAGCCCGCCGAGCGTCATCAGGTTGATCGACTGCCCGGTGAGCCACAGCGCGACGAGTGCGGCCACGAGCGCGAGCGGGATGTTCAGCACCACGACCACGACCGACCGCCAGTCGCGGAGGAACACCAGCACCATGAGACCAACCAGACCGGCGGCGAGCAGCCCCTCGAACGCCACCCCGCGCATCGAGTTGGTCACGTAGGGGGACTGGTCGAACTCGAAGCTCACCTGAATGTCGTCCGGGAGCACGGCCTGCATTTCCGGCAGGTTCTTCCGCACGTTGCTCACGACGTCGAGCGTGCTGGCGCTGGCCCGCTTGGTGACGAGGATGTAGACCGCGCGCTTGCCGTTCACGAGGGCGTAGCCGGTCGGGACGTCGCTGGCGTCCTCGATCAGCGGCCGGTCGGTCAGCTTGTCGCGCAGGCACACGTCGCGCAGGAACACCCCCGGTTTCACTTCGAGAGCGCCGAGTTCGTCCGGCCGGGTGACCATCGCGTTGGTCGGCACCAGCGGCATCCGGGTGGCGTCGCGGATCTGCCCAGACGGGGCGATCGTGTTGCCGGTCGAGAGCGCCTGAACCACCTGGTCGGCGGAGAGCCCCTGGGACTGGAGTTGCTTCGGGTCGGCCCGGACGACGACCGTTCGCTGGCTGCCACCGAATGGTGGCGGCGCGCTGACGCCCTCGATCGCCGCGAACATCGGCCGCACCTTGAACAGCGCCTGGTCCTGGATCTGGCCGACCGTCTTGGTTTCGCTTTTGAGAACCAAGTACCCGACCGGCACGCTGCCCGTGTCGAACCGCATGATGAACGGGTTCACGGTGCCCGGCGGCATGAACGCGCGCGAGCGGTTCACGTACCCCACCGTCTCCGCCATCGCCTGGGCCATGTCGGTGCCGGGGTGGAAGTAGAGCTTCATCAGGGACGCGCCCTGCGTGTTCTTCGACTCGACGTGGTGGATGCCGTTGATGTAGAGGAAGTGGTACTCGTAGTAGTTCGCGATCAGCCCCTCCATCTGTTGCGGGTCCATGCCGCCGTAGGGCTGTGCGACGTAGACGACCGGCAGGTCCAGCGCGGGGAAGATGTCCACCTTCATCCGGTCGGCGGCGAGCAGCCCGGCGAAGGCGGCGCCGGCGACCAGCACCATGACGGTGACCGGCCGGCGCAGCGCGGCGGTGATCGGGTTCATTCGCGGGTCCGGTGTGAGGTTGGCGCGGGTTCCGTCTTCAAACTACCGCAGTGACGCGACCGGGTCACGGGGAAGGAGCTGAATTCTTCTTGATCTCGGTCGGCTCGAACTTGTTCGGTGGCGGGACCGGTTCGGCGGCCCGGTCGGGCACAGGTACCGGTGCGGGCCGCGCAGGGCCGGGAACCACTGTCCCTGGTAGCGACGCTGGCGGAGCGGCCGCGTTTGCAAGGCACTGCGCGGGGTGCCCGAGTGCGCGATACAGCCGGAACTGCGCGCGGTTGTGATCGCCGACCGCTGCGTAGTAGTCGCGGTACGCCTGGTCGAGTGCGGCGACCGCGGCGACGGCTTCCTGCGGCCGGAACACGAGGGCCAGTTGCTCGCCGACGCGCTTGCCCGGCACCAACCCGCGCAGGTTCTTCTCGGCCGTCTCTGCGGCGTTCGTAACGCCCTCTTCGGCCGCTTTCAGCCGGTTCGCGGCGCGGCGGAGTTGGGCGTGCGCCTGCACTACTTCAGCCGTCACGCGGTCCTGGGTGCGGAGTAACTGGAGCAGCGCCGCGCGCTGTTCGGCCTCGCGCTCCCGGACGTTCGCGCGGTTGCCGAATCCGAGGTTCTGCACTTCCCAAACGGCTTGCAGGTCGAAGCTGAATCGACCGCCGAAGTTGCTCAGGTTGTCGTTGATCCCGCCGCCGAACACTCCCCCAGCCAAGCCCGGCACCTGTGACCCGACCCCGCGCAGGGCGACATTGGGAACGAACGGCCGCATTTTCTCCTGCTTCAGTCGTGCGAGGGCCGCCTGAATCAGTGCCTGGTCCGCGGCCAGTTCGGGCCGGTGCGTGAGTGCCACCGGAATAAGGTCATCGGGCGCGGAAGTCGGGGCGATCAGCTCGACGATCAGCGCCGGCTCCTCGGCCAGCTCGACCAGCGTGCCGGGTTCGAGGCGCAGCACGCGAGTCAAGTCCGCGCTGGACGTCTGCCACCGTTCGTATGCCGCTTCGACGGCTTGCCGGCGGCGAGCGACTTCGGTCTTCGCCCGGTTCACCTCGACCGTCGGCGCGAGGTCCGGGGCGACCTTTTCGGTCAGCTTCACCAGTTCCTCCGCGCGCCGGAGGGCATCGATGGAACCGGCTACTTCGCCACGGGCTTGTTGAACGGTGAAGTACGCTTCCGCGACACTCAACGTTGCGTCGTTTCGAGCCGCCTGAGCGTCTGCTTGTCGCGCACGCAGAACTTGTCGAGCAGCGAGTGGCGCGTAAACGGCCTCGGTCACGGGGAATACTGCGGTGGGACCGGCCCCGACGAGGAACGAGGAACGGCTGGTGGTGAAAACTCGTCCGGCGATGTCCTGAATCTGTCCGTCGTGGCGGTAGTAGTCCACGCCGACGCCGATGTTCGGCAGCCACATCACTTTCGCCCGATCGAGTGCGGCGGACGCGGCCCGGACCCGTTCGCTGGCGATTTGCACGTCGAGCGGGCGGCGCTCGTGAGGGTCAGCGCGGTCGGCAGGTCGATGGGGAGCGGTTTGCCCTGCGTCGCAGCAGCCGGTACCGCCGGGAGAGTCACGCCTTTCGCGGGTGGCGCACTCTTTTCGCCACCGTCCGCGGGGATTTGTGCGCTCGTTTGAACCACAGCCTGTGTAGGTGGCCGGCTGGGTATCGGTCGCACGGATGTTTGGAGTGTGTGCGGTAACTCGGCGGGTTGTTCGATGTAGGGCGTGGCACAAGCCGGAAGCGCCAACGCCCCGGCGCCGACAATCCACTGAGTGGCCCGGTGAATTCGGCTCCTGGTCGCCACTTCAGCCTCCAGACACTCGGCGCCCCGGCCCCACGGAACCGACCGTGACGGACCGTAACGTGAGTATCGGTATAGGAGTTACGCAGTTGGCCGTTTGGGGGTGACGTTCGGTGGCTTGTGCAGGTAAGTTGGTACCCCATGAACCCACCCCGCGCCACCGCCGAGGATTATATCGCGTTCCTGGTCGCCACACCGGGTGAGGGCACGGCAACCGAGATGGGGCGGTGCCAACCGGCTCGCCCCGATGCTCCGGCTCACGATGCCTTTACCCGGCTCCTGAACCGCCTCGAACCGGAACCCGAGGCCCTGTGGGACGAAGTGCGCCCGTTGCTTCCCACCGACGGGGTGCTGGTGTTCGACGACACCGTTCTGGACAAACCATTCGCCCGGCACATGGGACTGGTGGGCCGGTTCTGGTCCGGGCGCCACAAGCGCGTGGTTCCGGGCATCAACTTGGTCACCGCCCTGTGGACCGACGGTGATGCCCTGTGGCCGTGCGACTACCGCCTCGTTGATAAAGCGGCCGGGGACGGCACCAAGAACGATCAGTTCCGGGACATGCTCCGGGTGGCCGCCGGGCGCGGGCTCGCGCCCCGGTGCGTGTGCTTCGATTGCTGGTATTCGGGCAAGGACAACCTGAAAGCGGTGCGCGCGTTGGGGTGGACGTTCGTGACCCAGGTGCGGTGCAACCGCAAGGTGAACCCGGACCGCACGGGCAACCGACCCATCGAGGAATGCGACATCGCGGCGAGCGGCACGGTGGTGCACTTGGAGGGGTTCGGTCGGGTGAAAGCGTTCCGGATCGCCACCACAGACGGTGGCACGGAGCACTGGATCACCAACGACCTGTCGATGGACGAGGGGGCGCGGTTGATGTTCGCGGAGCGGGCGTGGGGGATCGAGGAGTTCCACCGGGGCCTGAAACAGCACACCGCGGTGGACCGGTGCCAGACCCGGATGGGGCGCGCGCAACGGAACCACATCGGGTTCGCTCTCCGCGCGTTCGTCCGGTTGGAGTGGCATCGGTTCAACACCGGGGTTACCTGGTTCGCCGCCAAACTCGCCATCATCCGAGAGGCCGTGCGCCAATTCCTCGCGCAACCGGTCTACCGACTGCCAACTGCGTAACTCCTATCGGTAAACTCGGCTGCTGAGATGATCTGTGGAATGTGAAATTTCGGTTTGATGCCAGACTTCCGCGTAGGGAACTTCTTGTGCGAAATCAGCGCGGTCCGCACGTCGGCACTCGTTTTCTACCGCAGGGCCGTTCCGTTATTCACGCTGGGGTATCCCGATAAGGACTACCGGACAAAACTACGAAGTCGCCTATCCTGATCGGCACCCATTCTGCTCAGGATTCGGTCCATGCAACTGAAGGATCTGGCCCGCGAACTACCGGAAGGCATCTGGGCGGTCTTTGAGCCGGTCCTGCCGACCAAGGTTTGGTCCGGCAACGGTCGCCCGCCGTGCGGCAATCGGGAATGCCTTCACGCGCTGTTGTACGTCCTGGCCTCGGGCATTAGTTGGGAGTTGCTCCCGTGGTGCTTCCCGTCGTACAAGACGGTCCAACGCCGACTCAAGGACTGGCTCCGCGAGGATGCGTTTCTTCGGGCGTGGCAACAACTGGCCGAGCGGTACCAGCGGTTGCACGGGATCAACTGGGACCAGATCCTCCTCGACGGGTCCAAGAAGCCGTCGGAAAAGGGGGCGAAGCTTCGGGGCCGAGTCCGGTTGATCGCGGCAAGTCGGGCACGGCGATCCACATAGCGAGCGACGCGCGAGCCATGCCCCTGGCGGTCGTAGTCACCAAAGCCGGGGCCAACGACGGCTGCCAGACCCACAAGGTGCTGGCGGCCCTGGTCGTTCGTGCGCCGGCCCCGGAGGTGCCGACCGACACGACCGACGAGCGGGGCCGACCAACCGCCCGAGCGGACGGTGCATACGGGAACGAACCGTCGCGGGGCCGAGCCGGTTCCCAGGGGTTCCGGTTGTACGCTCCCGGCCGTGGTCAGAAGCGCCCCGGAGTCGGCAAGGTGCGCAACGCCGTCGAGCGGTGTCACAACTTCTTCGCCCAGTTCGGCCGGGTCCGCAGGCGGCGCGACCGCAACGCGCGCAACTACCTCGGCTGGTGCCAGATGGCGGCTTGCGTGATCCTCTTACGATCGGGTTTTGTCCGGTAGTCCTAAGCTTCTGGGCGTGCTCGGGGTGCATCTGAAGCCACTCAAGAGCCTCGGGGCAACTCTTGGTTGGCGCGGTAGCGAGCAGGTGGACCACGGCGTTACGAAGCGCGGCCAGCACTTGAGGTGCGACCCCCTTGCGCACCCGGCACGCATCCTCGCCAAGGGTCACATCCCGAACGTAATGCAGTTGGTTCTCGATGCGCCAGTGGTCCCGAACCAGGGCCAGAAGTGCGGTCGCGTCGGCCCGCTCGGGTGACAAGCTGGTAATCCCGTGTACCACCTCGACCGTCGTTACCCCCTTGATCGTCCGCGCGCGGGTTACCCGGAACCCCTGCTTCAATCCCTTCCACCCCGAACCCACCGTCAGGATCGGGGTCGCCCGCAGGGTTCGCTTCTCGAGGCGCCCGTGCCCCTTGTCCACCGATGTGGCCTGGCGCCCCAGTTGTTCCGGCGTCGGGACCGGCTCAGGGGGAAGTGGCCGCGGCGATCCCGCGGGCCGCGTCCTCGAACCCGAGCCCGGCCTCGATATCGGCCACCCGCCCGGGTTGGTTGTCCTTGGCCACGAGCCAGGGGGTGCGCACTATGAACGGCTGACGGTGTAGGAGTTTATGTCTACACCGAGGGTATCAGGAGGATACCCCTTTCGTTGACCGCCGTGTTCGCGGACGTGCCCGACCCCAGGATCGAGACCGCGAACAAGCTGCACCCGCTGACGGATATTCTGGTGATCGCCACCTGCGCGGTGATTGCTGGGGCCGACGGGTGGGATGAGATCGCGGAGTACGGGCGCACCAAGGAGCCGTTCTTCCGCCGGTTCCTCGAGCTGCCCAACGGGGTGCCGAGCCACGACACGTTCGAGCGCGTGTTCGCCAAACTCGATCCCGATGCGTTCGCCGACCGGTTCGGCCGATGGATGGGCGCGTTGTGCGAATCGACGGGCTTGGTCCACATCGCCATCGACGGGAAGAGCGCACGGCGTTCGGCCCAAGGCACGTTCACCGGGTGCCTGCACGTGGTCAGCGCATGGGCCACCGAGAGCCGGTTAATCCTGGGCCAGCGGTCGGTGCCCGAGGGCGGGCACGAGATCACGACCGTTCCCGACCCGTTGGCCGCGCTGGACCTGCGCGGGGCGGTGGTGACGCTGGACGCGGCCGGGTGCCAGAAGGCCACGATCGAGCAGATCCGGGCACAAGGCGGCGAGTACGTGGTGTGCGTGAAGGGGAACCAGAAGGGCCTGCGCGACGCGGTGGGCGACGTGTTCGACATGGCGGCCGAGGCGGAGTTCGCCGGGTGCGACATGGCGGGCGAGGCGGGTGTGGGTCACGGGCGCGAGGAAGAGCGGTATGTAACGGTGGTCCAAGACCCGGATGGTTGGTCGGATGTGGGCGCGGTGGCGCTGGTGTGCCGGGAGCGCCGGGTAAAGGATCAGAAGAACGAGGGCATCCAGGGTTGCCGCACTATGAAGTGGTGACAATGTAGAGGTTTAGGGCTACATCGTGGGTATCACGGAGGAACCCCGATGCCGATGCCCCTGCTCGCCGTGTTTGCCGACGTTCCTGATCCGCGTCGCGAAACGGAGAACAAGCTCCACCTGTTGGGCGATGTGCTCGCCCTCGCCACCTGTGCCGTCATCGGCGGGGCCGAGTCCTGGGATTCGATCCAGGCGTATGGAGAAACCCAGAAGGCGTTCTCCCTTCGCTTCCTGACCCTGGCCAACGGGATCCCCAGTGCCGACACCTTCGAGCGGGTGTTCGCCAAAGTCGATCCGGCGGCGTTTACGCGGGCCTTCGGTCGGTGGATGCTTGCGGCGTGCGAGGCAACGGGACTGATCCCGATCGCCCTCGACGGCAAGTCGGTTCGCGGGTCGAAGAAGGCCACGGCGACCGGGTGCCTGCATCTGGTGAGTGCGTGGGCAACGAGCACTCGGCTGACACTCGGTCAGGTGAGCGTCCCGGAAGGGTCCAATGAGATCGCCGTGATCCCGGAGTTGCTCTCGATACTAAGTAGGCTGGCAGAAGTTTTCACAGGTATGCGTTGAGCCAGAAGCCTGGGGCCAAGATGCCGGCCTTCCGTAAGGCTTGACGCTCAGTCAGCCCGAGGAACCAGCGCATGGCGTAACGCGCTTCCTCGTCGATGGTCCGGAACTGACGGTTGGCCGCGACCAACCGCTTGAGTTCGCGCCACAAGTGGTCCACCGGGTTCAGCTCCGGGCACTGGGTCGGGAGCCACAACAACCCGATGTTCAACCGCCCGGCCAGCGTCTGACTCCGGTGCGCCTCGTGGCACGGGGCGCGGTCCAGGATCAGCCACAGCGAGCGACCCCGGTACCGCGCCCGCAGATGCCGCAGGAACGCTTGAAAGTCCTCCTGGCGCGCGGCCGGGCGGGAGATCACGAGCCGGTACCCGGTGCGCGGGTTGATGGCCCCGAACAGAACCCGCTTGGCGTTGCGCCCGGTGATCCGAACGTCGGCCTGCTGGCCCCGGAACGCCCAGGCGCACCGCAACGGCGGGAACAGGCGCAGGATGGTGGCGTCGATGAACAGCACCACCGCGTTACGCGGCAACAACTTCAGCCGGCGCACGAGCCCCCTTTTTTCTGGGCCCGGTGCGAGTCCTTGTCCGCGTACACGTATCGGGGACGCTTCCACCGCAGTCCCAGCGCCCGCATCCGCCGGCGGAGTGTATCCGGCTCCCGCCGACCTCGGCTTCGATCAACACGACCGGCACCGATTGGCCCGCGCGGGCGAGTCGTGTCCCGACGCGCGGACCTTTCGGCGGCTCCAGGCCGTTTTGTTGATCGCTCGTGGACGAGCCGTTCCGGAGGTGGCGCGGCTTACGGCCCTCAAGCCCTGGGCCATTTATGCCTGGGTCCGCCGGTACTTGGCCGAGCACCGCGCCGACGCGCTCGTGGACCGCCCCCGCTCGGGCCGACCACCGGCGTCACCGGCCATTACCGACGCCCGGATCGTGCGCCAGTTCCGCCGTGACCCGTTGCGCCTCGGGTACAGCACGACCGGTTGGACCGTGCCGCTCTTGGCTGCGCACCTGAGCCGGACCTACGCCGGCCCGATCACCCCGGATACACTCCGCCGGCGGATGCGGGCGCTGGGACTGCGGTGGAAGCGTCCCCGATACGTGTACGCGGACAAGGACTCGCACCGGGCCCAGAAAAAAGGGGGCTCGTGCGCCGGCTGAAGTTGTTGCCGCGTAACGCGGTGGTGCTGTTCATCGACGCCACCATCCTGCGCCTGTTCCCGCCGTTGCGGTGCGCCTGGGCGTTCCGGGGCCAGCAGGCCGACGTTCGGATCACCGGGCGCAACGCCAAGCGGGTTCTGTTCGGGGCCATCAACCCGCGCACCGGGTACCGGCTCGTGATCTCCCGCCCGGCCGCGCGCCAGGAGGACTTTCAAGCGTTCCTGCGGCATCTGCGGGCGCGGTACCGGGGTCGCTCGCTGTGGCTGATCCTGGACCGCGCCCCGTGCCACGAGGCGCACCGGAGTCAGACGCTGGCCGGGCGGTTGAACATCGGGTTGTTGTGGCTCCCGACCCAGTGCCCGGAGCTGAACCCGGTGGACCACTTGTGGCGCGAACTCAAGCGGTTGGTCGCGGCCAACCGTCAGTTCCGGACCATCGACGAGGAAGCGCGTTACGCCATGCGCTGGTTCCTCGGGCTGACTGAGCGTCAAGCCTTACGGAAGGCCGGCATCTTGGCCCCAGGCTTCTGGCTCAACGCATACCTGTGAAAACTTCTGCCAGCCTACTTAGCCGGTGCGGATCGGGCCGCGTGGAAGCAGTTGCGGGCCGAATTGGAGACCCGGCGGGAGCGGCGGGTCGAGCGGAGGCGATTCCGGCGCGACCCCGACGGGTACCTGAAAGCCCTCGAAAACAAGCTCATCCAGTCACGTTTGCCGGCCTAGCTTTTTTGCAACGCTTGGCGCACCGTCTCCGGGCAGATCGAATCCACGACCTTCAATTCGACCAGCTTGTCGGCCAGCATCTCCAAGGTCCACGCCACACGCCCCGTTGGAACCTTCGAGCACGCCAGGGCGATCAGGCGCGCCTCGCCGGCCCCGTCGAGTTTACGCTCCCGGCTGGGCTTGTCCGGCTTCTTGCGGACCAGGGCCGGTTCCAACCCTTGCTCGACGAACCGCTGCCGAACCCGCTCGATGGTGGCAACGCTGACGTCCAGCGCCTCGGCGATCTGTTGTCGGTCCAGGCTGGACCGCTGTCGGCCTGGTCGGCCTTCAAGAGGATGCGGGCGTGGATCAGTTTCTTGGCAGCCGCCTTACCCGTGGCGACCAACGTGCCCAGGGATTCACGTTCCTCGGCGGTCAGGGTGACGCGGTATTTCTTCATGGCGGACTCCTTCGGGTCCACACATCAAAATCGTACCGAGATCACCCCGCAACACAAAACAGTTGAACTACTAGCGTGGCCCCGTGCTGGCGCCCGAATCGGGCGATCCGTTGGAGGCTGGTGCGCCCCATCAGCACGGCCAGGGCGACCAGGCCCAGGACCGCCGGCAGTGGGTGGATCAGCCCCTGCAACCCGCGCGGGTCCGGAACCGTCGCCAACTCGTCGTACAGGGAACGCGCGCACATGGAGCACCTCCGATCGAAGGAGCACCCCGTCTACCCAACAAACCCACTCACGCCAAGGTGAGATGGGGAATGGCCCTGTTTTCTACCGTACCGAAGAGCCCCTTCGGTCGAGCAGGGCGCGTACTTTCCGGGCCAGGCTGTGGGGCGTAAACGGCTTCTGCAAAAACGTCTCCGCCGTTCCGAACACGCCGTGGCGCCGAATGGCCTCGTCCGTGTACCCGCTAGTGTAAAGCACGCGGACGTGTGGGTGTAAGAGTGTGTTTTGAAACCGGTCTGGAGGGTAGGCGTCGCAGAAGTTGGTGCGAAATCTGTTCACTTCGGTGTAGTTTGGAATGAGGCGGTGAATTTACCCCGCCAGGAGGTTCCCATGTCCGAACCATTGTCCGCCGAACAGGAAACAAAAGCTCAAGAGTTGGCCGCACGCATCAAGGCCCGATCCGCCGACGCGATCCTGGAGATGGCACGTCGACTTGTTGCCACCACGGACGGCACACTGTTCGGCGACACCGAGTTCGCACTGCGCGATCGGGCACAGGGCATCGTCGCGGATGCCTACGCGGAACACCTCCCCCCAAAAGTGGCTACACCACCAGCGCCATCGACTGCCCCCACTGCGGCAGACGCGCCTCGTTCCACAGCTACCGCGAAAAGACGGTCGAGACCCTCGGCGGGCCGGTCACCTGCAACCGCGCCTACTACTACTGCGGGCTCTGCGCCACCGGTTCCTGCCCCTGGGACGAGCGCGTCGGATTGACCGCCCACCGGCTTTCACCGGCGGTTGAACGACTCGCAACCCTGTGCGGGGCGGTGGCCGACAGTTTCGAGAAGGGAACCGAGTTGTTGAGGGAGACGGCCGGCGTTGTGTTGGGCGAATCGACCGTGCAACGGACCACCGAGGCGACCGGCAACCGGATCGCGACGCACATGCAGAAGGGCCGCACCTTCGGCGGCAAAGTGGCGTGGGACTGGTTCCGGGACGCGTGCGGGCGCACCGTGGGCTACATCGGGATCGACGCCACCGGCGTGCGCCAACAAGGGCCACGCGGCGAAGCGGCGGATGGTCGGATGGCCTACGTGGGGATGGTGTTCAACCCGCTCCCGGATCGCGAGCGCGTGTTCGAGTGCCTGCCCAAGCCGGGCGTGGCGATGAGGGCTCGGTACATCAGCGGTTTGTACCCGCTGGCGGGAATGGGTCCGCTGATACGCCGCCAGGGTGCTCAAGTGGACTTGGACCGTGCGGAGGTGTGGGTGGCGCTGACCGACGGCGGCGCGGGCTTGGAGGACTTCGTGCGGCTCAACTTCCCGCGTGTGGAAGCAGTGATCTTGGACTTCTATCACGCGGCGGAATACCTGGCGCAGTTGGCGCGTGCGTTACACCCGACCGACGAAGGCGCGGCACTTGCGCAGACGAAGTCGTGGTCGCGCCTGTTACGAGACGAATGGGGCCATGTGATGATCGGGGTGCTGGAGGGTTGGGAATGGCCGAGCCGAAAAGGGTTGGCGACGGTGCGGAGTGAGGTGCCGGGTTACTTCCGCAATCAGGTGGATCGGATGGACTACCCGAGTTACGAAGCCGCCGGCTGGTACATCGGTTCGGGTGCCGTCGAGAGCGCGTGCAAGACGGTGGTGGGACAGCGAATGAAGGGATCGGGAATGCGGTGGAGCGAACCGGGCTCCCATGCGGTCTGCCATGTCCGCGCGTTGTATCGCAGCGAACGCGGCCAGCGGACCGACTTCTGGCGACGGTCCACGACCACATGAAACAAACATCCACCAACTAATGCGACGCTTACCCCGGTCTGGATTTTGACGCCCCAGGTCGGCTACTCATGGCCGCCATGAGTAGGAAACCGTATCCGACCGACCTGACCGACGAGCAGTGGGAGCGTCTGGCCCCCCTTCTGCCGCAACCGAAGTCCGGTACACCCGGGGGCGGTCGCCCGGCGACCGTCGATCGCCGCGAGATCGTCAACGCCATCTTCTACCACCTCCGGGCCGGCGGCGCGTGGCGGATGATCCCACACGATTTCCCGGCGTGGCAAACGGTCTACGGCCTGTTCCGGGACTGGCGCCGGGCCGGGGTTTGGGAGAAGGTCCACTCCACACTCCGCGAGGAGGTCCGCATCGAGGCCGGTGCTCCGCCGACTCCCGAAACGCTGCGAGTGGACAGCCAGACCGTCAAGACGACTCACCGGCGCCCCTTCGGGGTACGACGGGGGAAAAAGGTGAACGGGCGCAAGCGGTTCATCGGGTCGATTCGCTCGGGCTGGTCAGGGCCCCGTCGGTACTCACGGCCGACGTCCAGGATTGGGACGGCGGGCGGTGGCTGCTGGGCGCGGTGCGTCGCCTGTTACCACGGGTGCGTGAGGTCATCGCCGACAGTAGATTCTCCACGCGGTTCCGGGAAGTGGTCCGGAACGTGTGCTGCCCGCGAGAGAGCCTCGAGGGGCGAACGGACGCCGAACTCGGATCACCTCACGCAGACCGGTACGCGCGGGACGAGAACGGGCACATCGTGGGGGTGGTCGGGTTCGCGGTCGATGTGACCGAGCGGAGACAGGCCGAGGCGTCATTGGCCACCGTAATGCAGAGCGTCGCGGACGCGATCATCACCCTCGACGAACACGCACACATCAAATCGGCGAACCCGGCGGCGCGCATCTTCGGGCACCCCGGGACTGAACTGCTCGGCCGAACGATCGATGCACTACTCGTTGATCTTCCCACACTCGCCGACCGTTCTCCGGACGTGCCCGCTCTCCTCGGGGTCGGCCGGGAAGTGCTTGGGCGCCGGAAGAGCGGGACCGCGTTCCCCGCGGACCTGTCCGTGTCCGAGTTCCGCCTCGACGGCACGCGCTACTTCATGGTCGTCGTCCGGGACATTACCGCCCGCAAACAGTTAGAAGAGCAGTTCCGCCAGGCGCAAAAGATGGAAGCGTTCGGGCAACTCGCGGGCGGGATCGCACACGACTTCAACAACTTGCTCACCGTCATCAACGGGTACTCCGCCCTCTTACTCACTCAGGCGCCCGGGTCCGAAGACTGGCAGGAGGCACTCACTGAGATCCGTGAAGCCGGGACGCGCGCGGCCAGGTTGACCGCACAGCTCCTGGCGTTCAGCCGCAAGTCAATCATCGAGCCCAAGGTGCTGGACCTGAATCGCGTGATCGATGCCGTTGCGAAACTGCTGCGGCGGCTGCTCGGCGAGGACGTGACCCTGGTCATCAACCGCGCTCCCAACTTGGGGCACGTGAAGGCGGACCCGGGGCAAATCGAGCAGGTCATCATGAACCTCGCGGTCAACGCGCGACGCGATGCCGAGAGGGGGGCGGTTAACCATCGAGACGGCGAACGCGAACCGGGGACCGGAAGACGCCCGAGAGTATCCCGATTGTACCCCCGGTGACTACGTCCGACTGGCCGTGACCGACACAGGAACCGGCATGCCGGAGCAAGTTCGCGCCAAGATCTTCGAGCCCTTCTTCACCACAAAAGAACCCGGAAAGGGAACGGGACTGGGTCTGGCGACCGTATACGGCATCGTGACTCAGGCCGGGGGGCACATCGGCGTCCGGAGCACCCCGGGTCGGGGAACCACGTTCACGATACTCCTACCGGTCGTCCCGGACGCGATCACGGACGATGAATCGGCGCTCGCCGCGCCCACTGCGGGTGCGGAAACGGTCATGGTTGTGGAAGACGAGGAGGGGGTCCGCACGTTCACGCGGATCGTTCTGGAGGCCCAGGGGTACGAGGTGCTGGAAGCGGATTCCGGTCCCGCCGCGCTCCGAACCGCCGGCGCGCACCCGGGACCGATTCACCTTCTGATCGCCGACGTCGTTTTACCCGAGATGAGTGCTCCTGACGGTGCATCAGAAGTGGCCGGGTCTGAAGCAGGGGTTCTGGGTGCGTCGGTGGGGGATTCGCAAGGGCAAGGCGTATGAGGAGGTGGTCCACGGGATCACGAGCCTGCCGCCGGAGAAGGCCGACGCGAAACGATTGCTGGGGTTGGTCCGCGAGCACTGGCGGATCGAGAACCGTCTGCACTACGTGCGGGATGTGACGTTGGGTGAGGATGCGTGCCCGGTTCGTCGCGGTTCCGCACCGCAGGTGCTCGCCGCATTACGCAACGTGGGCGTTCATCTGCTCGCACAGGTCGATGCTGACAACCACGCGCGAGCCATACGGAGGCGGGCTGCCCGATTCCACGAAGCGATCGACCTCCTAACTTCACCAGTGTGAAACTTTCAAGAACCCTGGCGGGGAGAACGGCTCCCGGTCCGTAAAAAAGAACGGGAGAAAACGGTTCTCATACATGAACCCGCCGAGTGTGTCTCATCCTCCAACGTGAGGTAATCCCTTCCGTTTGAGGCCACCGCTGTGATCCGCATCCAGTTGCCCGCGACCGAGGCGGACCGCCTCGACACCTTGTTCCGCTCGACTGACGACCTCAAGTTTCGGGTGCGCCTCCAGATCGTGCTAATGGCCCACCGGGGCCGGGCGCGTCAGGACATCGCAACCGACCTCGGGGTCCACCGTAAGAGTGTGTTTTGAAACCTACGGGTTCGGGTGGAGCCTTCGGAGCATGCGGTGGATCATAGCGGCTTGGATCACCGCTTCGGTGGTTTCGGTGTGGTATTCGTAATCGACCATGAGGCGCCGATACCTCACGAACCACCCGAATGTTCGCTCCACGACCCACCGTCGGGTGTGGATCTTGAAACCGTCCTTGGCGTTCGCGGTGATCGTTACCGCCCACCGGCACACGTTCCGGACCACTTCCCGGAACCGCGTGGAGAATCTACTGTCGGCGATGACCTCACGCACCCGTGGTAACAGGCGACGCACCGCGCCCAGCAGCCACCGCCCGCCGTCCCAATCCTGGACGTCGGCCGTGAGTACCGACGGGGCCCTGACCAGCCCGAGCGAATCGACCCGATGAACCGCTTGCGCCCGTTCACCTTTTTCCCCCGTCGTACCCCGAAGGGGCGCCGGTGAGTCGTCTTGACGGTCTGGCTGTCCACTCGCAGCGTTTCGGGAGTCGGCGGAGCACCGGCCTCGATGCGGACCTCCTCGCGGAGTGTGGAGTGGACCTTCTCCCAAACCCCGGCCCGGCGCCAGTCCCGGAACAGGCCGTAGACCGTTTGCCACGCCGGGAAATCGTGTGGGATCATCCGCCACGCGCCGCCGGCCCGGAGGTGGTAGAAGATGGCGTTGACGATCTCGCGGCGATCGACGGTCGCCGGGCGACCGCCCCCGGGTGTACCGGACTTCGGTTGCGGCAGAAGGGGGGCCAGACGCTCCCACTGCTCGTCGGTCAGGTCGGTCGGATACGGTTTCCTACTCATGGCGGCCATGAGTAGCCGACCTGGGGCGTCAAAATCCAGACCGGTTTCAAAACGCACTCTCGGGGCCGACTTTGATCCCGTTTTCTTCCTGGATTTGCAACCACTCTCACTCTGTTCCCGTCCGAACGTGACCAATTGACAAACCGACGGCGGGTGAAATTCGTCCGCGTGAACCCCATGAGGAGCGTCGGTGTCGTACCGTCATGAGCACCGCACAATGGCGAACCGAACAGCAAACCGGTGCTCAAGATCCACGTTCGTCGGGATAATTGAGATCGTAATGAAGTAGCGGTTCCCGCTCCGACGCAACCCGATAAAATGCCGCAACGGGTCTGAAGCTCAACGGTCGAGCAGGGTGCTCATAACACCTTGGAAGTGGGTTCGACTCCCACCGGACCCACTGGTTCTTAAGTCCTTTGCTGAACGCCATTTACAGCGTACCTGTCCGACGTCGGACAGTGCGGCCCGCAACCCAGGTTCCTCCGTACCATACGGAGCTTCCCGGAAAGGTCGCACCGAATGCCACGTCAGCCCTCCGTTCCGAAACTCTGTCACCACAAAGCATCCGGCCGGGCCGTCGTTCGGCTCAACAGCGCGGACCACTACTTGGGGGTGTTCGGAACCCCCGAGGCGAAAGACGCCTACGATCGGCTCATTGCCGAGTGGCTCGCGAACGGGCGCAAACTCGCGCGCCCCGCGGCACCGCCGGCCCTGCCCACCGTCGATGAGGTGCTCCTCGCGTTCTGGCATCACGCCGAGCGCTACTACCGGCTCCCGAGCGGGGAACCGACCTCCGAGATCGTCGCCGTCCGCAAGTCGCTCAGACCGGTTCACGAACTGTTCGGTCGGGTTCCGGCCACCGAATTCGGTCCCAAGGCGCTGGCCGCCGTGCGCCAACAGATGATCCACGCGGACCTGTGCCGCAACGTCATCAACAAGCGCATCGACCGAGTGAAGCGCGCCTTCAAGTGGGCTACGGCCGAAGAGTTGGTCCCGGTGTCCGTGTACGAAGCGCTCCGCACGCTCGCGGGGCTGAAGCGCGACCGCACCGAGGCTCGCGAGAGCAAGCGCGTGCTGCCCGTTAATCCCGAGCACCTGAGCGCCACGCTCCCCCATTTGGACCGGCACGTGAGCGCGATGGCCACGCTCCAGCGCTTCACCGGCATGCGCCCGGGAGAGGTGTGCGCGCTGAAGTTGGCCGAGGTGGACCGGTCCGGGGCGGTGTGGGTCTGGAGACCGGACCAACATAAGACCGCGTGGCGCGACAAAGACAAGGTGATCCTGTTCGGGCCGAATGCCCAAGCGGTCGTTACCGCGTTCTTGCAGGGTGGAAATACGCTCGATCACGGGGAGTATCTCTTCAGCCCGCGCGCGGCACGGGAGGAGCGCTACGCGGCACTGCGAGCCGCGCGCAAGAGCAAAGTTCCGCCCTCTCAAGTCAACCGCCGGACCGCCCGACAGAAGCGCGCGCCCGGCCCGCGGTACTGGCAGACGGGATACGCCCACGCGATCCAGCGCGCCGCGGAACGGGCCGGGGTTCCGCACTGGCACCCGAACCAGATCCGCCACCTCTTCGGCACCGAGGTCCGGAAGGCTCACGGCCTCGAAGCCGCACAGGTGCTCCTGGGCCACGAGCGCGCCGACGTCACCCAGGTCTATGCCGAACGCGATTTGGCCCTCGCGATGCGGATAGCGGCTGAAATCGGGTAGTGCAGAGTTACACCGGAAACGAACCGTACCGGGCCGCACCCACCGGTGGGTGCGCTTATGGGCGGGGGCGCGATATAGCGCGAAACTGGCCCGTGTGCCTCTGATCGACCGACCCAGATAGCTCTCATGGGTGGGGTGGAGAATGGGGGCGAAATGCGTGGACCATCAGTCCCTAATGGCACCTTTGGACCCGCACTTTTGGCCCACGAACCGACACCACCACCTGACATTAATGCCCATAATTCACCTCGGTGCGGGCCATTTGGGACCGGTGGCACCTTTGCACCCGATGTCAGATGGGGAGCAGCGGGCACACTCCGCGCCGACACGTGCCATAACCGTCTCTGGCGCTCCCCCTGGATGTCATGCCACAGCGCCGCGAAGGGTTTCCAGAGGAACCCGGCCGACGCACGGAAAAGCCGCTGCCGGGCAAACGTTGCGGGTGGCAGCTCCGCCTTCCGGGACGCGCGCTTGGTGTGTTTGAAGATGTACCGAGCGGCACCGATCTGGTTCCGCACCGACTTCACGCTGACGAGCAGACCGACCCGCCGTTTCACATCCCGCACCACGCGCCGAGAGAGCCGACCGCGCGCCCGGACCAGCGCGTGGGCGTGTCGCCGACCGCTCTTCCACTCGTTCACCACCAGATATTCGAGCGCGGACGAGCGCTTGCGGAGCAGTGCGAAGAATCGCGTGATGGCTCTGGTGAAAGCCGCGTCGCCGACCAGTGCGAGACCGATCCGGAGCGCCAGGCAATCAGCGCCGGGCTCCGTAGCCGCGAGGCGTTCACGCTCCGACGCGCCCAGATCCTCTTGGCCAGTGCTGAGGGCCACCGACCGGCCCGGATCGCGGCGCACGTGGGCTGCGCCATCGGGACCGTCCACAACACCCTCCACGCCTTCGAGAAGGAGGGCGCGGGTTGCCTGAAGGAGAAGAAGCGCGGACCAAAGGATGCCCAACCCGTACTCGATGAGGCGAAGGCGGACCCGCTCAAGGGCATCCTGCACCAGTCCCCGCGACGCTTCGGCAAGGCTCAAAGCACCTGGACCCTGGATCTGTTGGCCGATGTCGCTTTCGAGCAAGAATTGACCCCGCGACGGCTGTCCCACGAAGCCGTTCGGCAGGCTGTCAAGCGCCTGGGCAGCGGGTGGAAACGCGCCAAAAAGTGGATCACCAGCCCCGACCCGGCGCACGCGCGAAAAAAAAAGCGCGGGACCGCCTGATCCGGTTGGCGGCGGCGCACCGGGAGTGGGTGCTGGGGTATCAGGACGAGTGCTGGTGGAGTCGGCTGGCGTTGCCGGCGATGCGCGCCTGGTCGGACGACGGCCGTTGCGGTTGGTCGAGCGCGAGGTGCCGAAGGGTGATACGGACCCCAAGGCGCGGTCGTGCTACGGGCGGTTGCGTGCGGACACGGGCCGGATGATGCTGCGGTTCGTGACCGGTCGCCCGGTTTCGCAAGTAACCGAGGACTACTTGGCGTGGGTGTGCAAGCGGTTGGGCGAGGAGGGGAAGAAGGCGCTGCTCTTGGTGTGGGACAACGCGGCGTGGCACGTCAGTAAGCGGGTGCGCGTCTGGATCAAGTCCCACAACAAGAAGGCGCGTGCGGAGGGCGGGGTTCGGATCGTGACGTGCTTCCTGCCGGTGAAGAGCCCGTGGCTCAACCCGATCGAGCCCAAGTGGGCGCACGGCAAGAAGGCTGTCGTCGAGCCGGGACCCCTACTCGCGGCCAACGAGGTCCGAACTCGTGTGTGCGACTACTACGGCTGCGAACACCTGGAACCCCTCGCACAACTATCCGCCTGAAACTGCACTAGTAGTTCAACTGTTTTGTGTTGCGGGGTGATCTCGGTACGATTTTGATGTGTGGACCCGAAGGAGTCCGCCATGAAGAAATACCGCGTCACCCTGACCGCCGAGGAACGTGAATCCCTGGGCACGTTGGTCGCCACGGGTAAGGCGGCTGCCAAGAAACTGATCCACGCCCGCATCCTCTTGAAGGCCGACCAGGCCGACAGCGGTCCAGCCTGGACCGACCAACAGATCGCCGAGGCGCTGGACGTCAGCGTTGCCACCATCGAGCGGGTTCGGCAGCGGTTCGTCGAGCAAGGGTTGGAACCGGCCCTGGTCCGCAAGAAGCCGGACAAGCCCAGCCGGGAGCGTAAACTCGACGGGGCCGGCGAGGCGCGCCTGATCGCCCTGGCGTGCTCGAAGGTTCCAACGGGGCGTGTGGCGTGGACCTTGGAGATGCTGGCCGACAAGCTGGTCGAATTGAAGGTCGTGGATTCGATCTGCCCGGAGACGGTGCGCCAAGCGTTGCAAAAAACGAGATCAAGCCGTGGCTGAAGGAGCAGTGGTGCATCCGCCGGAAGCCAGCGCGGGGTTCGTGTGCGCGATGGAGGACGTGTTGGAGGTGTACCACCGCCCCTTCGATCCGAAGCGCCCGCAGGTGTGCCCCGATGAGGCGAGCAAGCAGTTGGTGGGCGAGGTGGTGCAACCGATCCCGGCGGGACCTGGACAGCCCGAGCGGTTCGACTACGAGTACGTGCGTAACGGGACCGCGAACCTGTTCATGATCTCCGAGCCATTAGCGGGATGGCGGCACGTAATGGTGACGGAGCGTCGGACGGCGAAGGACTTCGCCGAGGTGCTGCGGTGGCTGGCCGAGGACGTGTACCCGGAGGCGGACGCGATCGTGCTGGTGATGGACAACCTGAGCACGCACAAGTTGGCGAGCCTGTACGAGGCGCTCCCTCCCGAACAAGCTCGTCGGATCGCGGAACGGTTCGAGGTCCACTACACCCCCAAGCACGGGAGCTGGTTGAACGTGGCCGAAATCGAGCTGAGTGTACTGGCCCGCCAGTGCTTGGACCGGCGGATCGAATCCATTGACGAGCTGCTGAAGGAACTGGAGCCGTGGTCAGTTGAGCGGAACGATCGGGCCATCGGAGTGAATTGGCGATTCACCACAGCCGACGCCCGTATCAAACTTCGGCGGCTCTACCCCGCAGTTCAAAATAGTTGAACTACTAGTGGGCAACCACTTGCAAAATGGCTGGTACTTGTTTAGCGCGTCATACTTTGTCGCAGCTCGATCACCGGACCATCAATCCGCTCGTCGCCAGTCCAGTGCCTCGCCCGGTTCAGCTTCTGGTGTGGCAGGGCGCGCCGGTTCAAGTGTGCCGTAGACCGGCTTACCGACGAGAAGCGAGTAGGCAGAGACGGCCGAGAAGTTTAGACACGCGACCCCTAACCCGAAGATCACAGCGGAAGGGAGCATGAGCAAGACGCACCCGACGCCGATGGCAGCCGCCAGATTTCCTTCTCCGCTCATCGTCCCCAACAGGCCGAGTAAGAACACGCCCGCCAATCCGACAGTAAACAGGCCGAACCCAATGATTCCCGTGGTCGTAGCTGCTCACACGACTTCCCTATTCGTGAGCCGCTTGCGAGTTTCCAACGCGTCGTTGTTGAGTGGATCATGCATTGGGTGAACGGTCCGCCGCGAGTAGCTCGATGTGGTAACGCCGCCGAACTCGGGATTCACCCGCGACGGCTGAACGCGGGCCGCAGGTTAACGCGCCCCGCGTTTCCCCGCAAGACATCGGTCCGCTGGCCGGCGGCGTTCATCCCCCGAACAGCAGCGGGCGTGGCAGGTGCCGGTTGCCGAACCATCGCAACGCCCGGCTGACGTGATCCACGACCGAGAGCGCCTGGCGGCCACACGTCTCGAGCACGGACATCAACACACCCTGGGCCCTCGCGCCCACGGCGGTTCGGTTCCCGCCCCACACCTTGCGGTTCACCACCGCCAGGCGGATCGCCTGCTCGGCCTTCCAGTTCGTCGGCTCGATGCGCGGGTCGAACACGAACGCGAACCACTGCTCGAAGTGATTCCGCAGGTGCTTCGCCAGGGTCGCATACTCCGGCACGGCCCGCGGTTGGCTCACGAGCGCCAGCAGGCGGTCATCGAACGACACGCGGTGGGCGTCGAGTTGGTTGTCGTTCCACGCCCCCGGCACGTACCCGTTGCGCCAGTGGATCGCCTCGGTGAGCAGCGCGATCACCTGCCGCGGGAACCGCACGGCTCCGCGCGTGGCACGCTCCAGCAACTCCCGTGCGCGGCGCAGTGCGTGGGCCACGCACTGCTGATGCGTCGCTTCCGTGAACCGCTCGTAGGAGGAGAACTCGTCGTGGCTCAGAACGCCCGACCCGTCCGCCCCGATCACCCGCTCCAGGATCACGGCACTGCGTTGTGAGTCAATGGCGTAGGCGGTGCCCCGATCACCGACCCACGCGTGGAGCCAGGCCGGGTGTCCTCCCACGTGCCACCCGGTCTCGTCGGCCGCGATCTGCTCGGATCGGCGTACCTCATCAAGCACCAGCCGGTAGTCCGGTTCGAGCCGCGTGGCGGCCCGCAGACCGATCTGAACGCTGGACCCGCGTGTCAACTCGATGCCGAACAGGGCATGGAAGATCGACGCGACCTTGCCGTGCGACAATCCCATCCGGCTGTGGAGGAGTGTGGCGGCGGCTTGTGCATCGGGGCCGATCTGGCTGGCGGCCGCGCCCAGAGCGTCGGAGGTCTGGAGCGGGTGCCGGCCCTGGGTCCGCTTGCCGCACGCTTGGCAGTGGCCGATGTGAACCCGGAACTTGCGGATGAGGGGCGCGCGGGGGATCTCGGTCTGGAACTGGTCGGCCGTGCCGGTCTCGACGAGATGGCCCCGGCAGTGCGGGCACGCGTCGGGCAGGTGCGCCTCGTGGCACTCGGCGATCTGTTCGGGTGGTGGCGGCGGGCGGTGTCCGTGCTTGCCGTGGGCGTCCCCCGACTTGCGTCCGGGCGTCTTCGGATCGGGTTTTGGTGGGCCTTTGCGGAACGGGGCGGCCTGGCGCTTGCCGGCGCGGACGGCGTCGTCGAGCTTACGGGTCAGTTCGGTGACCCGGGCTTCGAGTTCGGCGACACGTTGGAGGAGGTCCCGACATCCGGGACACGCCGGTTCGTCCATGACGCCATCGTAGCAACTTGGGCGGCCCGGGGAATCGCTGTGCCGGATGACACGCTATTCAATGACAATGGCTGATGGTTACTAATCAACTGGATTCCAGTAGTTTCAAGTTGCGGTGATTTATGAGTAGCGGGGCGCATGAGTTTTCCGGTCAATGGTGGTTACCACGCCTCCGTTGTCGGAGCCCCCATGCGCCCCAAGGCCCAGTTTATTCGACCCACACCGGGAACTGCCACCCGATCTCGGCGTCCGGTTCTGACCGATTGGCTCGGTCGTGCGGTCCAACTCCCCAAGCGGCGACGGACCTGCACACCCGAAGTGGTCTGGCGGGTGATCCTGTTTGCGGCCGCCTTCGCGCGCTCCTTGGGCGCCGCCTGTGCCGCGATTGTCGAGGCCCCGTCCGGGCAAGCGATCTGGAATTGCCTGTACCTTGCACGCCCTCGCGCGCCGGTTACTCCCCGCGCTCCATGCCCCGCTCGGGAACCGCGACCCGGTCGCGCGGGTGGCCATCGATTATCACCAGATCGCATACTTCGGGGAACCGAACCGGGACACCACCCGGTCCACGCCGACCGCCGGCACCCACACGTTTCACACCTACGCCACCGCCTGTATCGTCGACGGATCGAACCGGTACACACTCGGGCTAACCGCGGTCGGTCACAAGGAGCCGATGACCGCGGTTCTCGCCCGGTTGCTGGATCAGGTGACTGCGGCGGGAGTTACGATCCGCGTCGCACTGTTGGACGAGGCGTTCTTCTCGATCGCGGTGATGCAGTTGCTCCAGTCCCGGAACCTGCCGTTCGTGATCCCGGCCGTCATCCGGGGGCGCAAGCCCCGACCCGGGATGACGGCGGTCGGGTTGCGGGCGCTGCGTAAACGGGGTGCGGGTCGATACCCGTACACCCACGAGGACCGGGGGAAAGCCGTGCGGGTGACGGTGGTGATCGCGCACAAGAGTTACCACCACCGGAGGGCCGGACGGCGCCGCAGCAAGAAGATCCTGTACGCGACCTGGCGCGTGGGTGGCGGCCCGGTTGCGATCCGGGATCGGTACCGGAAGCGGTTCGGGATCGAGAGCAGTTACCGGCAGTTGGGCCAGGTGCGCCCGCGCACCTCGACGACCGATGGGGTGATCCGGTTGTTGTGGGTGGCCGTGGGACGGATCCTGCGCAACGCCTGGGTCCGGTTCGGAACGGACCCGACGCACATGTGGACGCTGGGGGCGGCGTGCCTGTTGTTGCTGCTCGAGATCTTGGAAACGCGAGCCATGAGCCCAAACGAGCTACCGACGGACCGAGGCGCGACGACACAAGCCCGAGCGCCAACTTGAAACTACTGGAGTCGGTATGAGATCGAAACACACCAGGCGAATCACTGTCGCGCGGTCGGCTTTGGGGTTCAGACCGAGTTGCTTCGCGTCGAGGGCGGCGAGAATGAACCGGTCTATGTTGGTATGCGCGACACCACGAACTTCGGGCACCTTCGACCGCGCGACGGATTTGAACGGGCGATACGCTTCGGGCTTGGGAACACCGTCGGCCACGCCGCACGCACAGACCAGTGCGGTCACAAAACTGAAGCCTACAATGGTTCTGAGCGCGAGGGGCATGCGAGTGAGCCTCGGCGCGATTCGGCGGGAGAGCCACACTGTAACCCGACGCATCCCCGCCGTAAAGCAGGCACTACAGAACCGCATTATTTCATGTGGGCGCACTTTCAGAGATGATGTAGAGAAGATTTCTTGGGCCGTGGACGTCCCTTTTGTTTTTGTTACTGAGGAGCCGCGCCGCTTCTGCGGACGTGCCGTCCGCGGCCCCAGGATTCGGTTCCGAACCTTTTCCCCGATTCGCACGTCTGTGGGGAATTATGAACACACCACTTCCCGCCGATCACGCTGACCGCATGGCCCGGGCGCGGCTCGCTCTCACGGGGTTGTCCTTGGGTGATGCCCTCGGCGAAACGTGCTTCCAGGGCCACAACTACGAAGCGATTCTCGAAGACCCGCGTGCGACCGCACGTGCCCCGTGGCCGTTCACCGACGATACCGCGATGGCAATCAGCATCTACGAAGTGTTGAACGAGCACGGGCGCATCGATCAGGACGCGCTCGCACAGCGCTTCGCGGCCCGGTATAAGGCGCAGCCGTGGCGCGGGTATGGCGGTGGAGCGCACCGGCTTTTGTCACAGGTCGGAAACGGTTTCCCGTGGCGCGCGGCGGCCGAGAACGTGTTCCCGGGCGGCTCCTTCGGGAACGGTAGCGCGATGCGAATTGCCCCGCTCGCCGCGTACTTCGCAGAAGACGACTATTCCGTGGTTGCGGAGCAGGCGCGGTTCTCGGCGGAAATCACGCACGCGCACCCCGAGGGCATTGCGGGGGCCGTGGCCACGGCCGTTGCGGGCGCGTGTGCGTGGAAGAACCGCTCTCAGCGTACCGAAGAAGCCACGCGACGCGAACTGTTCGAGGCGGCACTGGCGCACACGCCGGTGGGACAGGTCCGTGAAGGGATCGAACGCGCCCGGACGTTTTCCTTCGATCTCATGACCGAACCTGTTGTCCGATTGCTCGGGCGCGGGGCCGCTGTGGTTCCGTTTGATGTGTCCACCGAGCTGATTGTGCGGTTGCTCGGGAACGGCTCGCACATTTCGTGTCAGGACACGGTGCCGTTTTGCTTGTGGGTCGCGGCGACGCACTTGCACGACTACCAGACCGCCATCGTGCAGACTATCCGCGTGCGCGGGGACATCGACACCAACTGTGCGATCGTCGGCGGCATCGTGGCGCTTGCCGTGGGCGAGCGAGGCATCCCGGACGACTGGCTCGCTCAGCGCGAGGAACTGGTCGTGTGAGGCCAGCGTTCGCAACTTGAGAGTATATTTGAGCGGGTGTCACTTTCGCAGCTGTTCCGGTCGTAACGTCGTCATTAATATCCTATCCTGCCCAGTTTGTGTTGTTTGCCTTTGACGTGTTTTTGCTTCAACTCTACCATCGTGAACACGGAGCGCGTCTCCGCCGTCGCCGCTTATTCCGAATGTAGAGGTTGCAACTCATGTACAGCATCGTGATGTTCACCGCGATGTCGGCCGGGGCCGACGTCACGCCACCCGCAAAGCCTGCCGCTACCCCTATTGCCACTGGGTGCTGTGGCGCCGTGTCGGTTGGTTGCTACGGATCGTGTTACGGCTCTTCCTGTCACGGTTCGTGCCACGGTGGTTCGTTCGTGGGTGGACGTTCCAATGGGTTCCTCGGGCACCGCACTTCGTGCAACGGGTATTCGTGTTTCGGTTCGTGCTGCGGGTACTCGCAGTACACGTCGTGCTTCGGTTCGTGCCGCGGGTGCTCCGGTGCCTTCCTGTACGGGTCGACCTGGGGACCGCCGATCGGGATGCCGCCGTACACGCTCCACGGGTACAACTCCGGCGCCTCGCCGGTGTGGGGGCCGGGTTACCCGACCAACTTGACCGACCCGCACGCGGTCTACGGCACCATCACCAACCCCTCCCACCCAACCAACCCGAACCGTCCGCCAGTGATGACGATTCCGGTCGCCCCGGCGCCCAAGTCGACCTCGGACGGCCAGCCGATGGGCGCGAACCTGAAGTTCACCCTCCCCGCCGATGCTAAGCTCTTCGTGGACGGCAAGCCGGCGACCGGGGCCGGAACCGAGCGCCACTTCTACACCCCGCCGCTCGCGGTCGGGCAGAAGTTCTTCTACGAGGTGAAGGCCGAGCTCATGGTGGACGGTAAGATCGTGGTCGAAGAGAAGAAGATCATCGTTGAGGCCGGTGCGAACCTGACCGAAAGGTTCCCGAAGCTCGTCGCCGCGGTCGGCACTAACGGCACCGTCGCCGGTAAGTAGTCGGAGGTCAGAGGACAGAAAACGGAGCCGCGGATGTAATGCGGCTCAAAAGCAAAGTGGTTTAAGCCCCGGACGGGGCGGTAGAGATTAGCCAGGGGTGAAGCGGAGCGGAACCCCTGGCGGACTGCATCAGTCGTTCGCGATCACTTCACCGCCCGCGCGGGTGCTGAGTCCGGCCAGCGTGCGAATGGACATGCTGTCGCGCAGGAACCGGACGCTGCCGTCGGCCATTGCCGCGTTCGCGCCGCCCGTGTGGAAAGCGTAGACCTCGAACGAGTTGTTGCAGTTGATCGCGCACTCGCCGACCAGCGTGTTCCCGTCTGCTGACGTGCCCTCGACGCCGAACCCCTTCTGGTGGTCCGCCCACACGCCCCCGGTCACGCTCCCGGTGCTCGTGCCGTCGCCGCCGAACGGCGGTTCGCGGCCCGTCACGCGCTTGCCCTTCACCCAGTATTCGGGGCGGTTTGCATCTTCCGCGATGAGGATCGTGTTCGACAGCCCGTCGGTAATTTGCGAGACGGTCGAGCCCTGCGAACTCATCACGCCGCGCCAGACGGTGCTGTAGCTGGCCGGGTCCGGGTAGTTGAGGTACGTGAGCAGCGTTTGCGCCACGACCGCCACGTTCGTGTAGTCCCACGCGGCGCCCGAGAACGGCGACCCCGGTGTACCGGGCACTGCCGCCTGACCGATCCGCTGACCGTTCGCACTCGGGCACAGGAACGTCTTCACGCGACTGTTGCGGGCCACCTCGTTCGCGGGGTCGTACCAGTTCGCGGTCATCACATAGATGTTGCGGACGTTCTCTTGTTCGATGTCCGGGAGCACGAGCGCGGGCCACCCGTGGAACGGCGCGGCGAGCGTGTTGGACGGCGGGTACTTTCCGACGCGGACCTCGTAATTCGCACACGCGAGCGCGATCTGTTTCAAGTTGTTCTGGCAGCTCATGCGCGCGGCGGCCTCGCGCACTTTCTGCACTGCGGGAAGTAAGAGCCCGATGAGGATCGCAATAATTGCGATCACCACCAACAGCTCAATCAGGGTGAACCCGGCGCGCGGGGACCGGGCGCCGGGGGGGAGAGAATGCGGGTCGGGCATTGTGAGTCGAACCCTCACGTTAAAGTGTAACCGGGCGAGACCGGCGTTTTAGGGAGGTGCGGTGCAGCCGAACACCGGCGCACCCGAATTGTCCCGATTCACGTTCTGACGTATAACACGCTCAACCCTTTTGCGCAGGACGTGCGCGCAGATTACGCTCCGGTCCCAGAGAGGATAGCCGTGTCCACGAACCGCTACTTGTTTACCAGTGAATCCGTATCGATGGGGCACCCGGATAAGGTGGCCGATCAGATCAGCGACGCCGTTCTCGACTTCTGCCTCAAGGCGGATCCCGCGAGCCGCGTCGCGTGCGAGACGCTGGTAACGACCGACCTCGCGGTGGTGGCCGGCGAGATCACTACGAAGGCTCCGCTCACCCGCCAGGCGGTGGACGCGCTCGTGCGCGACGTCATCACCGAGATCGGCTACGTGGCGAAGGATCAGGCCGAGCGCGAGGAAATCGGGTTCACCGCGGACGCCTGCCAGATCGACTGCCGCATCCACGCGCAAAGCCCGCACATCAGCCAGGGTGTGGACGTGGGCGGCGCCGGGGACCAGGGCCTGATGTTCGGGTTCGCGTGCGACGAAACCCCGACGCTCATGCCGCTCCCGATCGACCTCGCGCACCGGCTCGTCGAGAAGCACGCGAACATGCGCCGGACCGGGCAACTCAAGTGGCTGCGCCCGGACGCCAAGAGCCAGGTCACGGTCGAGTACAACACCGACGGTACCCCGCACCGCATCCACACGGTCGTGCTCAGCACGCAGCACACCCGCGAGGTGATGGTGACCCAGGACGGGGCCGACTACTTCACCGACGACGCCCGGCAGATGATTATCGATCAACTCATTCGGCCCACGCTCGAAGCGGACCGGAAGGATCTCATCAAGGGCAAGCTGGTGATGATCCAGCCCAACAAGAAGGCGCCGAAGCTCGACGAGAACGACATCGCGTGCCACATCAACCCGACCGGGTGCTTCCTCCAGGGCGGGCCGCACGGGGACTGCGGGCTGACCGGGCGCAAAATCATCGTGGACACCTACGGCGGTCGGGGCCGGCACGGGGGCGGCGCGTTCAGCGGTAAGGATCCGACCAAGGTGGACCGGAGCGCGGCCTATGTGTGCCGGTACATCGCGAAGAACATCGTCAAGGCAGGGCTGGCCCGCGAGTGCGAGGTCCAACTCTCCTACGCGATCGGCTACCCGGACCCGCTGAACATCTGGGTGAACACCAACGGTACCGCGAAAGTTCCCGAAACGAAGCTGATCGAGCTGATCCGCACGCACTTCGAGCTGACGCCGAAGGGCATCATCGGGTCGCTGGACCTGCGCCGCCCGATCTACCGCGAATCGGCCCGCCACGGGCACTTCGGCCGCGAACTACCGCAGTTCTCGTGGGAGAAGACCGACAAGGCCGACGCGCTCCGGAAGGCCGCCGGAGTGTAACCTTTAGCATATTGCTTTGTGACCGCCTCACATTTACCCGGCGTTGTGGCTCAGACATGCGTGTCTGGGCCTTCTTTTTAACCCGAATGACCGGCACAGTTGCCCCGTAACGGCCAATAACAGGTTGCTCATATCGCGCGATACACTTCTTCCCCAGCGGGATCAAGCAGCCCATTTGTTGTCCCAGAAAGTCGCAAATCACAACCTCACGGCCGGTGCGGATTCAGCTACTTTCTCGGAAGGGTGACGCAGCGCCGTCGCGTTCAGCTTTTGATGAGTGACAGTCGTGGTACTCAAATTCCAACGAGTTGCGGTAACGAAGGGAAAAGGAACTCGCTGAAGAAGTTGTAACCACTTGTGAGGCGCGAGCGCCAAAAAGGACCGGCCACTGCGGTCACACTGTCGCCCATTCAGTGTGGCTGCTGCGGCCGGTCTGAAAGAACTATACGCCACGACCGGAGCCCCAAGCAAACGATCGGAGCCAAAAATGTCGACGTCGTCAGAGCTCATGTCGGGTATTCGGACTTATAACGACGTCGAGCGAATTGTCGTCGCACGTTTAGTAAATGCTGGCTCAGCAGCGAGTTGTGACCGTGTGCCGGAAAAATTGCGGTCGCGGCGCGCGTCCTGCTATAGCTCTTCGTGTCGCACGGACCGTTCGCCCAACCCGCCCTGATCGCCCAGCGGTCTCGACTGCGATTTACCCGGTACGCCCAACCGGGTTTCGTGAACGCTACTGCTTCTGTTCCGGACTCGCCCACCGGAACTGCACCCGGACCAGGGACGCGGCCCCTGGAGCCCACTTCCTGGTCCGGGTGGATTTTCAACCTCTCCTGAATCGACTGATTGTCGTTGGCCTCTAACTGGTGATTCCTGACCCTGTCACGAACCAACAACCTCGTCGGTCCCACTGGAACGACGAGCTAACATCTACCGAGATTGAGGCTCTGATGTCCACCGCTGCTAACGTCGAACTCGTGTCGGAAGTCGAAACCGCGCAATCGTCCCGCCCCAACTTGCGCGTGGACAAGATCCGCATCGCCGTGCTGCGGGTACTGGGCCGCCCGCCCGAGCTGATTCGCGTGTCAGTGCTGCCACTGTGGGGCGACAAGTTCCGGGTGAACGTGTGGGCCACCGGCAGCAACGGGGCCGGGATTCCCAATAGCTACTTTGTGACAGCCGGCGACGACGGGGGGATTCTGCACTCCGAGCCGCCCATTCAGAAGCAGTATTAAGCTCACGCGGACGAAAGATCGCGCACCAATGGTGTGAAGCCAACGGTCGCTCACTCCGCGTGTGGGTTTTCGGCCGAGAGCCCGGTGTCTCGCAGCTTGTAACGCAGCGTCGAGCGGTTTAGCCCGAGCCGCTCGGCCGCTTTGCCCAAATGCCCGTTGGTCGCGTGCAGCACCAGGTCAAATAAGATCCGCTCCACAGCCGTCACGACCCGAGCGTGCAAATCGTTCTCGCCTCGCGCAACGCGATCCTCGATCAGCTTCGACACGTCCACTTCACCGGAAGTCGTTGTGTCCGCGGGGCGCGCGGTCGATTGTCCGCGAAGGGTTGGAGGCAAGAATTCCGGTAAGAGAATCGCGCCAGTCGCTCGCAGCATCGTCTCCTTCAAAACGGCCTGAAGCTCGCGGATGTTCCCCGGCCAGCGGTGGGCACGCAAACAGTCTAAAGCGGCCGGGTCGAAACCCTGCACATTTAGTCCCAGTTCCTGGTTGAACAGAAACAGGAAGTGGTGCGCGAGTTCGGCAATGTCCTCGGGCCGGTCGCGCAGCGCGGGCAGCGCGATCGTAACTCCCTGGAGCCGGTAAAACAGGTCCGCCCGGAACAGCCCCGCGGCGATCCGCTTTTCCAGATTCTGGTTCGTGGCCGCGATCACGCGGACGTGCGTCCGGATACTCTCGCGCCCGCCGACCCGCTCGAACGTCTGGTCCTGCAACAACCGTAGCACTTTGGCCTGGGCCGCTAACGGCATGTCCCCGATCTCGTCGAGGAAAATGGTCCCGTCCTGGCACTGCTCGAACTTCCCGATGCGCGCGCGGTCCGCACCCGTAAACGCGCCGCGCTCGTGACCGAACAGTTCGCTCTCGATCAGCGACTCCGGCAGCGCGGCGCAGTTGATCGCCAGGAACGGCTTGTCCGCACGTTTGCTGTGGTGGTAGACCGCACGCGCAACCAACTCCTTGCCGGTTCCACTCTCGCCGAGGATCAGCACGTTCACGTCTTGCGGTGCGACGCGGCCGATCTGCTTACACACCTCCTGAATGATCGGGGCGCGGCCGACGAGTTGCTCGCGCGGTTCCAGCGCGGGCACCACCGGGGACACTTGCATCAGGTGCGCGGCCTCGAACGCGCGCCGCAGAATGTTCGCCACCCGGGTGAAATCGAGGGCTTAATCAGGTAGTCGAACGCCCCCTGCTTCATGGCCTCGATCGCCGTGGTCGTCGTGCCGTGAGCCGTGATGAAGACGACCGGCTGCTTCGGGGATATCGCGCGAATGGCCTCGAACGCCTGCAACCCGGTGCCGTCGGGCAGGAGCAGATCGAGCACCACCACCTCCGGGCGCTCGGACCGAAACGCGCGGACGCCCTCGGCCACCTTGCCCGCGGTGACGACCCGCGTCGTCTCGTCGCCGAAGAGCAGTGCGATCGAGTAACACACGCTCGGTTCGTCGTCCACTACGAGGAGCGTTGGCATCGTGGTCGTTCGGGGTGAGAAGTATTCGTTAGTGACACAAATTGTTCGCCAGAATCGACTTAATCCATTTTGCTAACTTTAGCTAACATTTCCGGCCTCATGGGGCACCGCGAGCCGTCGACAACTCATGTCCCACAAAAGAGTTACGCACTCCTTCCGCGTGATGAACCGCTCCCAAACAGCTAACATTCCGGCGTTTTGCAGGGCCTGAACCGATCGTTTCAGAACGCGCGAATAACGAACAGGCAAGCGGAAACCGAATCATAAACACCGACCTAATTCACACCGCGCTTTTCGTCCTTCCGCCGGGGAGGGTGATCGTGAAACAGGCCCCTCCGGCCGTGCGGTTCGCCGCGGTCAGCGTTCCGCCGTGGGCTTGAACGATCCGGCGCGAGACGCTCAATCCCAGTCCGGTTCCGGTCGGCTTGGTGCTGAAGAACGGGGTGAACAGCCGATCGGCAACGCGGTCGTCGATCCCCGGTCCCGTGTCCGCGACCGTCAGGCGCACGGCGCCGCCCGTTTCCCGCGCGAGTTGCACGTCAAGTCCACCGCCGCCGGGCATCGTGTCGAGTGCGTTGAAGATCAAGTTCACCAGCACGCCCTTGAACTGATCGGCGTCGAGTTCGGCCGCGACCGGACCGGGCGGGAGATCAAGTGTTAAGCACACGGTCTGTCGCGTGAGACGCTCGCGAACAAGATCGATGACCTGATGAACCACCCCGGCGATGTCCTGCGGTTCCGGCCCAATTTCCAGCGGCCGCGCGAAATCGAGGAGCGACTGAACCTTCCGTTCGAGCCGCCCGACTTCGTCGTGAATGACCTGGAGATCAGTCTCGGACAGTCCACGCGGGCACCGACCGCTGAGCGCGGCACCGACCAGGAGTTTGATGCTGGTGAGCGGGTTGCGGACCTCGTGTGCGACACTCGCGGCTAGTTGCCCCACCGCGGCCAGTTGCTCGACCCGAAGCGCTTCACACTCCTGGCGCTGGAGCTGGCTCACCACGTCGCGCACGCGCTCCAGAATCGTCCCCACCTGCTTTTCCATTCGCTGAAGATCACCGCCCTCGGCCGTTAACCGGAGCGATCCGACTTCTTGGTCCAAGTGCGCGTGAACGTCGCGGAGCCGAACGCTCAGTCGCGTAATGGACCGGCTCAACCCCCACGCCATACCGAACCCACCGACCAATCCCCCGACGGCCCCGAGCACACCAAGCAGGATCATCCACGTGCGGGCGCGCCGGCCCTGTTGAGCACTTTGATCGACCGTTTCCTGCATCGCCTTGTGGTTCAAATTGAGCAACTGTTCGCACGGAACGACAATGTAACGGATCGGGTGCGCATCGGACCAAACCAAGGCGTCTTCCTTGGTCGGACCAACCGGCGAGCGGGTCGTGGCTTCGAGTTCTTGGCGGTATCGCGTGTAGCCGGTTTCGATCTCGCCCAGAACCTCGCGTTCCTCGTCCGAACTCGCGCGATCTCGAATCTCTCCGAGGATGCGCTCGAACGCGGTCTGGTCTCGGGCGACCTTGGCCCAGCGCGTCGGCGTCATGTCCATGACGTACAGGAAGCTGTGGAACCGGATGTGGCGCAGCTCGGTCTCCAAGTCCTGGGCCGCCTCCAGGCTCCGGACGTGCTCGGAAACGATCTTGTCCTGGTCCGCTTGGAGGTGGTTGATCGAGCGAATGCCCAGCAAACTCGTGCCGAGCATCGCCAGCGCGACGAGCAGCGCGGGCGCGGTTACCTGAAAGAGAACCTGTCGGTTCAGCGTCACGGCCACGAACCTCCCCCGAACGCGACGTGTTATTCCCGGTGATCGCCCGGCGCATGCGCCCCAACTTTCACCGTACCCTGTTCACCGGAACTGTCCAAGTGGCCGACGGGCTCCAAATGCACCCCCGCTTCTGGCGGGCGACCGTTGACCGGCGCGGGAGACGGCGTGGTCCCGAACCACTGCAGGACCGAATAGAAGACCGGCGTGAGGAAGATCCCGAACAGTGTGACCCCGAGCATCCCCGCGAACACCGCGATCCCCAGCGAACTCCGCATCTCGGCCCCAGCGCCCTGTGCGTACACTAATGGCAGCACGCCGAAAATGAACGCGAAGCTGATCATCACGATCGGCCGCAAGCGCTGCTTACACGCTTCCAGCGTTGCGGCGCTCCGAGATTCCCCGGCGTCCTGGCGCTGCCGCGCGAACTCGACGATGAGGATCGCGTTCTTGCACGCCAGCCCCACCAGTACCACGAACCCGATCTGTGTAAAGACAGTTACTTCGATCCCGGCCATCTGAACCCCGATGATCGAACACAGCAGACACATCGGAACGACCAGAATCACCGCGAGCGGCAACTTCCAGCTCTCGTACTGCGCCGCGAGTACCAGGAACACGAACACGACAGCCAGCGCGAAGAACCACATCGCCGAGTTCCCGGCCTGGCTCTGAAGGTACGCCAACTCGGTCCACTCGGTCTTCATTCCCCGGGCGAGCTCCTCGGTCGCGATCCCGTGGATCAGCTCCATCACCTGACTGGACCCGGTCCCGTCCGCCGGGTTCCCGGTCACCGCGGCAGCCGAGTACATGTTGTACCGCACCACCACCGGCCCGCTCGCGTCTCGCACGGTCGTGACGGTCCAGAGCCGGACCGTCTGGTTCTGCGCGTTCCGCACCTGGTACTGCAAGATGTCCGAAGCGTCGCCGCGGAAGTTCGGGTCGGCCTGGATGTTCACCTCCCAGGTCCGGCCGAACTCGTTGAAGTTGTTCACGTAGTACGAACCCAAGTACACCTGGAGCGCGTTGAAGATGTCGCTCACCTGAACACCCAGTGAGCGGCACTTGTCGCGGTCGATCTCCAGGTACAGCCAGGGCGTGTCCGCGCCCGCGCTCGTGAACATCCCCGTTAATCCCGGCGTTTCGTTGCCCCGTTGGACCACGCTCCCCGCCACCCGGTCGAGTTGAGTGAGATCCGTGCTCCCGCGAACCTGGACCATGAGCGTGAACCCGCCCGTCGTCCCCAAACCATCGACCGGCGGCGCGCCGACCGCGGCCACGATCGCGTCGTCGACATCGCGCTTACACCGCTGCTGGATCGCCGAGGCGATCGCGTCCGCGGTCCGGTCGGTCCCCTTCCGCTGATCGAATCCGTCAAGCATCACGTACATCGAGCCGAGGTTCGGGGCGTTCGCGTTCAGGATCACCGATCGGCCCGAAATGCCGAGCGTGTGCTTCACGCCGGGCGTCTCGCGTGCAATCGCCTCGATCTCCGCCATCGCCGTTTCGGTCCGCTCCACGGACGCGGAATCCGGTAGCTGCACGTTGAGAATGAGATAGCCCTTGTCCTGTTGCGGGATGAACCCGGTGGGCGTGCTCACGAACTCGGTGTACGTCAGCACCAACAGCACGCCGTAAGCGAGCAGGATAATCACGCTAACACGCAGCACCCGGCTCACCACCGCGCCGTGGACATCGGTTACGCGGTCGAACACCCGATTGAACCAGCGAAAGAACGCCCCGAGCACCGCGTTCACCGGGCGGATGAATACCCAACCCAGGATCGCGCCGACGAGGATACCGGGCGGCGCGAAGCACGCGACCTTTAGCCCCAGCGCCGCCCACGACTCGCCGCCGTGTTCCGGTGCGGGGGGAAGTTGAACGAATCGACCGAAAAGGTCCGGCCCCAACTCGTGTGTCAGCACCCCGCCCAGAACCGCGAAGATCCACCACGGCAGCGCCTCGCGGTGGTGGCCGTGGCCGTGCTTCTTCGCATCCGCCTTGAAGATCAGCACGGCGCGCGACGAAGTCATGGTGAGCGCGTTCACCGCCGAGATGAGCGTGGACACGCGATCGTGACGGCGAACTGGCGGAAGAACGAGCCGGTGATTCCGCCCAGGAAACAGCACGGGATGAACACGGCGCTGAGCACCAGCGTGATCGCCAGCACCGGCCCCGTAATCTCTTCCATTGCTTTGATCGTCGCAGTACGGGCATCTAATCCCGTCGCCATCTGGCGCTCGATGTTCTCCAGAACAACGATGGCGTCGTCCACCACGATCCCGATCGCCAGCACCAACCCGAACAGTGTCATGATGTACAGTATTAATCCCATTTGTGACATGACCGCGAGCGTACCGATCAGCGAGACGGGTACGTCGATCATGGGCAGGATCATCGCCCGCCAGTCCTGCAAGAACACCAGCACGACGATCGCCACCAGCCCGATCGCCTCCAGCAGCGTGTGAATCACGTCGCGGACCGAGTCGCGGATGTACGGCGTGGTGTCGTAAGCGATCTGGTAATCCACGCCGTCCGGGAACCCGGCCTTCAGCTCCTGCATCCTCTCGCGCACGCGGTCGCCTACATCAAGCGCGTTGGTCCCCGGGAGCTGGTACAGCCCCAGGCCGACCGACGGGCGCCCGTCGAACGAGCAGATCGTGTTGTAGTTCTGTGCCCCCAGTTCGATCCGCGCGACATCTTGGAGGCGCACGAGGCCAGTTGCAGGTGACGGCCCGCCCGACTCCAGCGCGCCCCCACCGAGTGCGCCGCTCCCGACGGTCCCGCCGGCCGTTGGGCCGGTCGACGTGAGTGCCGCCGATGCGCCTGAACTGCTAGGAGTGGGCATCGACGCCGTGGTCGGGTTCCCGCTGCTCGCGGGATCACTGGTCGGGTCCGTGCCCGCATCGGCCGACGAATCGGACGGGGCGACTCCCGTAGCCGGCGCAACCGCAACGATGTCGTCGACGGTCGGCGGAGTAGTCGGGTCACTGGTGGCGTCGGCGGAGAGTAGCTTCACGACCCGGGGTTTCGGCTTCGCGGCGCGAGCCTGTTCGATGAGGCGCCCGCCGGCGGAGAGGATTTGGGGCGAACCGCTCGCCTTGACGATGATTCCGTCGAATTGTTCGGGGCCGGCGAGGCGCCCGAGCGTATCAAGCGGGAACTGGAAGGCCTGTCCCGTCGGAGCCGGAGGTTGGCCGATGCGCCCGGCCGGGGCGTCCACATTCTGGGTGCGGATCGCGGCGGCTTGGGGGGGGCTTTCGCTGGCACCCCACAAGAGCGCCGGCGAGAGCGCCGAGAACGAGCAAACCAAAGAGACGGAAGCGATGGCGTGTTCCGGGAGATCGCGCGGACATGGGGGTGTCCTTCGTCGGGAGCGTTCAACGACACGAGTGGCAGTCGCGTACCGTTGACCCGTTAAAGGCAACCACTGTGCCCGAATCGCGTCGGGCCGAGCACTATAACGCAAACATCAACTGCAAAAGGAATTGCGGTCGAATCAAAGAGGTGAGTACAGATGATGTGGTGCGCCGATTTCGCAATCGTAATCGGCGTATTTTCGTCTCTTGGGGTAAAATACGCCAGCGATTAATCCCTCGCTGGCGAGACTTCGCGAGCAGCGGTTATTCACTTTTCCGGGGCTTGCGCCCCGTCACCAGACCGTCCATCAACAACTGCCACACGTCGACGAACGCGGCGGCGAGTGCCGGGTCGGACCAATCGCCGGCGTGGGCCGGGTGATGGAACCGGGACGTGGCGAACAGCAGCGCGCGCCCCGCGGTAACGGGATCAACGGTGCGGAACGTGCCGTCACGCACGCCGGTGCGGATGATCGTTGCGGTCAGTTCAATCAACTCGTCGACATGGGCCGCGGCCACGGATTGGGCATCGGCTGCAAGTGCTCGGTACGCGGTGAACAGCTCCGGGTCTTCCGAGGATCGTCGGCGCTTCACTGCGATCAGCGCGCCGAACAGTTCCCGCAATCGCTCGGTGGCCGGCCCCGACTTCGTCGCGATCGCTCGGAGCGGAGGCATGATCGTCTCCATCCATCGGCCGACCACCAAGTCTCTCAGTTCCGCCTTGCTTGCCACGTGTCGGTAGACCGCCGCGTGGCTTACGCCCAGAGCCCGGGCCACGTCCACCACGGTCGCCTTCGCCGGTCCGTATTTGCGGATCGCGTCCTCAGCGGTGGCCCAAATCCGTTCGCGGGTGAGCGGGCCATCGGGCATGGGAACCTTTCGATCGAGGCACTCCGCCCGAATCGACGGGGCCAAGACCGTTTGGCTCATGAGGCGGTAGAGGTGGAGGCTGGTCGCAACTCGTTGCCCGACAGCATCCTCTGCTAAATCTCCACCTCTACCGCCTCATGAGCCACGAAGTTTATTGGAACCATCGAGTCGCTCAAACGGGCCGAGTTCGCCCGCGACCGGTCAGTGGGTACTCGATTACAACCAAAGCTCTTGCACAAGACGATGAAACGCGCGAAGCCGGTATGAAAATCGCGCGGAAACCTTCGTTTCGCGGGGGAGGATCTCCAGACACTGGCAGGTGTTTCACATCTGCACCCAGTCTTCACTGCCAATTCACTGTCATCGCGGTCTCCGGTCGAGAAAATCGCCGTGGCACCTTTTATTCGCGGTCCCGGAGCCAACTAGCATGTCAGGTCTCTCTCGTCGTGCGCTCCTCGGAGCGTCGCTGGCCGGCGCGTTCGCGCCGTCGATTCGCGCCGCCCAGCCGCAGTGGTCGGCGCTCGACGCGCCCCTCGTCGGCGGGCCGGACGATTTCGCGTTCCAGCCGACCACGCTGTTCCTAACGTGGCACCGCGACCCGACGACGACCATGACCGTGCAGTGGGTCGGCACGGTGGGCGAAACGGCCGACACCGCGGTCTACTACCGCCCCGCGAACCTGGGCGCGACCCCGTATCTCGCGATCGCGGCGGGCGCTGCTCGGATGAATTTGTGGAAGTCGCAAGCGACCGTCACGAAGCCGTACCCGAAGACCGACTTCAAGGTGTTCCGCACCGAACTGACCGGGCTGGTTCCGGGGACCGATTACGAGTTCCGCATCGGAAAATCGTCGCCGGTGTACCGGTTCCGGACGATGCCGGCGAAGGCGAGCGACGCGATCCACTTCGTTTCGGGCGGCGATTGCGGGGTGAACGCCCACGCGGTCGCGAACAACATCCAGGCCGCACGCCAGGATCCGATGTTCGCAGTGGTGGGCGGGGATCTGGGGTACGACAACGGCCGCTCGGTTGAGATCAGCCTCGCGTTCCTGCGGAACTACTCGAAGCACATGGTCGGGAAGAACGGGCGCATGATCCCAATGATCACGTGCATCGGGAACCACGAAGTGGACGGCGGGTTCGGGAAGACGCGCGAGAAGGCGCCGTTCTACTACGCCCTCTTTGATGGCTTGTTCCCGGATACGGGTTACAACACGCTCGACTTTGGTGACTACCTGAGTTTGGTGCTGCTCGATACCGGGCACACGTCGGCCATCGGCGGCGATCAGGCCGACTGGCTCGAAAAGACCCTCAAGGCCCGCAAGGACCACCCGAACACGATCGTGGTGAACCACGTCCCCGCGTACCCGTCGTTCCGCAAGGCCGAAGTCCCCGCGGACGGCAAAGAGGGGACCGGCACCGGCGTGGGCAACCGCAAGCACTGGGTTCCGCTGTTCGAGAAGTACCGCGTGCCGGTGGTTCTGGAGCACCACGACCACACGTTCAAACGCACCAAGCCACTGATCGGCGGTCTGGCGGACGACAACGGTGTGCTGTTCCTCGGCGACGGGTCGTGGGGCCGGCTCCGCGCCCCGCAAGCGCCGGACAAGCTCGCGTATCTGGCGGCGAGCAGCGGCGACTATCACCTCACGCTCCACCGCATCCAGGGCAAGGAGCGGTTCCACCTCGCGCTGGACGAGAACGGCCGCGTCATGGACGCGAGCCACACCGGTCAGCGGAAGACCGGCGCGGTAGCGGTGAGTGGGTAACGGGACCGCCCCGGTTATGTGGGACGCGCGAAGCTCTGATGAATGCCGAAACGCTGCGAGAAAAGCGGGCTGCTTGAAGCGGCATTGTGTGTGTTGACGCGCACTCATCGCGGGCGGATTCATGGCGGAAAAGTCCCGATCGACCGTGATTCGGCAACTGCGGTTCGTCGTGGCCTCCTGGAAAGAGGACACGCGGACCGACGTTGACCTGCTCCGCCGGTTTATTCAAGAGCGCGACGAGCAGGCGTTCACTACGCTCGTCGGGCGCCACAGCGAACTGGTGTGGGGCGTCTGTCTGCGGGTGCTCCGGAACCCGGCCGACGCGGAAGACGCACTTCAGGCAACGTTCCTCCGGCTCGCACGCGACGCCAAACGCATTATTAACAAAGAAGCTCTCGGCGGGTGGCTGTTTCGGGTCGCGCGCGATTGCTCGATCGATCTCCAGCGCGCGATCGCCCGCCAGCGGCGCATCGAAGAGCGCGTTGCTGAAGTCGCGCCGCACAACGACGGATCGGCCGCGAACGATCTCCGAGTGCTCCTCGATGACGAGCTTGCGCAACTGTCACAATCGGAACGTGCGGTACTCGTTCTCTGTTGCCTCGAAGGGCGCACCTACGCGGACGCAGCCCTCGAACTCGGGTGCTCGACAGCCGCGGTTCACCGGCGCTTCGTCCGCGCCCAAACGCGCCTGCGCCGGCGGTTCGCTCAGCACGGCAAAACCGCGACGAAAATCCTCGCGGCCGTTCTCACCGGGGCGGCACTCCCCGCGGCTTCCGCCGCACCGCCAGCTCTCCTCGCACGAACGGTAGAAACCGGACTCGCTGTCGCTCGCACGGGAGCGCTACCCGCAACTCGCGCGGGAGCGTTCGCGAACGCTGCACCTTCGGTTGTTGCAAACGGGACCAATCGCACGGGCTTCGCCGTCGCGTTGCTCGCGATCTCAGTTGTGCTCGTCGGGTGTGCCGTCGCGCTCATGATTCCGCCAGAACTGCCCCAGGCTCCAACACTCGAAACTGAGCCTCCTCCAATTGCAAGCTCCACCCGAGCGCAAACGACCGTAACGGGTGTGGTGCGCGGGCCAAAAGGCGAACTGGTGGCGGGAGCTTCGGTCGTGGCGCTGGCGCGTCGGCCGTTCGGCCCGGGCGAGCGCGGACTGCGCGACGAAGTCATTGCCACCACACAGACCGGTGCGGACGGGCGGTTCGCGCTGAACGTATTCGACGATTTCGATACGTGGTTCACCGGGCGTGTGGTGACCGTACAGGCATCGGGTCCGAATTTCGCCCCTGCAACGCTCCCGGTTCGGCTGCGTCCTTCGCCGGGCGAGGTCGAACTGACGTTAGCCGCGGCTTCCGATTTGAGGGGGAAGTTACTCGACGAAGCCGGGCGCGCGGCGGTCGGTGTGCGTGTCGAAGTAGTTCGTATCGGCGATGCGGTCGCGGAGCCCGTCGTGGGACGTGCAGAATCCGCATCCCCACCCGCGTGGCCAAAGGCTGTGGTAAGCGGCGCGGACGGCACGTTTGCGTTTCCTGCACTCGGGGGCGCGGAGAACGTGTGGGTGCGCGTTCTCGACCCGCGGTTCGCGCTCGACGTTTTCCGGATCGACGGCGTGAAACCGGGATCGCTCGGTGAGTTTCGACTCGATCGGGCGTGCTCGTTAACCGTTGAAGTCCGAGCGGGGGATACCGACGCCGTTCTTCCCGGCGCGCGCGTGACCGTCATCACGGACCCCGTTTCGGCCCACCCGCACTTCTGCGCCACCGATCACGGCATCCTCAGCCCGCGCTCCATTCCCGCCGACATCGACGCGGTAACAGATAATCGAGGGCGAGTGCGAGTGAACCTCACGCCGCGCGATCAGGTCGAAGTGCTCGTGCATCCGCTTGCCGAGAGCGGGCCTTACGTCGGTGTGCGCACGCGGGTCGAAATCGCGACCGCTTCCACGGATCAGCGCCTTGTTGTGCGTGTGCCACGCGGGCGCTGGGTGACCGGCACGGTCACGGACGAGAACGGGAAGCTGCTCGCGGGGGCCGCCGTTCACTGGGGGCACGAAGCTTCGACACTTCCCGAGTGGAAGGACGACGTGCTCGTGGGGCGCGACGCGATCACTCGCACGGGGCCGGATGGGGCGTTCGCACTCCCGGTACTTCCCGGCGCGTGCTCGGTTCGTGTTTACGGCCCGACGCCGGATTTCGAGACGGTTTCAGCGAAGCTCCCCGGCACGACTCACACCACGATCTTCGCGCACCACATTGCACGGATCGAAATGCCCGAGCCCGGTGCGGTGCAGCCCGTCAAAGCCACTCTCCGCTCGGCTCGATCCATCAACGGCACAGTGCTTCATCCCGTCGCGGATAGTGGAACCACCATTCTGCTCGCGTCGGGGCGCGTCTCACCCGTTCGCGGGTACGCAGCGCTGCCGGTATCCGTGCGCGGCGGCGCGTTCAGTGTGCCCGGCTGTCGTGAGGGCTACACGACGCGCGCTTACCTGCTCGATCCGGTCGCACGAACCGGTGCAGTTGCGGACGTAAGTCCCGGCACATCGGCATCGAACGTTCCTCTACGCGCGTGCGGCACGATTCGCCTGCGGGTTCTGGATTCCAAAGGCAAGCCCAAAGCGGGGCAGGACGTCGGGCTGTCGCTGCTCGTCGAGCGCGATCGCACGACCGACTCAAATGCGCGCGAGCGAGCCGCGGACGCGCAACCGGTCGAGTGGTTCGACGCGACAAATTACCCAACCCGCCCGAAGACGAACGCCGATGGTGTCGCCGAACTGTCCGCACTGATCCCCGGTTCGCGGTATGCCGTTACGGTCGGCTCCGGGGCGAACCGGGTTGCTCTCGGCAAGTTCGCGATCGAGCCCGGCAAGACGATCACGATTCCGGATGTGGTTCTGCCCGGCCCCTCGGAAGGAGGCACGCAATGAAAGTAACTTTCGCAGCGCTCGCGGGCGCCCTGCTCGTAGCGGTGGGGCTCACTGCCGATGTGCCTCCGGGCACCGGCGCGAAACGGACCGTGACGTTCCAGGACGGGGCGAACGGCTACGCCGGTACCGTGGACATCGAGATCTGGGCAGTGTCGCCGAACACGTGCCTCGAAGGGAACCCGAACGCGAGCAGCGACGCCGACAACGACGGCGGCGAGAGCCAAATTCTGATGCGATTCGAGAACATCATCGGCGACAAACCCGGACAGATCCCGCCAAAGTCCGCGATCCATTCGGCCAAGATGGTCGTGAGCGCGTTCGATCCGGGCGACACGGTTCACCTGCACCGGATGCTCGTGCCGTGGAAGCGCACTGCCACCTGGACGAGCTTGGTCGCGGGCGTGACCGCCGACGGGCTCGAAGCCTCGAAGCAGAAAGACAGTTTCACGTTCGGGAAGATCTCGGCCAGTTCGTCGGACATCCCCTTTGAAGTGACGGACACCGTGCAGGCGTGGGCCAACGGCACGCCCAACTACGGCTGGGTGTTCATCAACACCGGCGGCAACGGGTGGGACTTCTACACGTCCGAGTTCGAGGACGTGAAGCAGCGACCGAAGCTGGTCGTCGAGTTCACCCCGCCCAAGAAGTGACACACAACCCGCCCACGGCCCAACCCACCACGAGGACCATTATGAGCGCTCCACAACCCGGCACCTGGAACGCGGACCCGGCCCACTTCACCCGCCCCACGCGCCGCGACCTGATTCGCGTCGGCTGGCTCGGGGGCCTTGGGCTGTCGCTCGGCGGCTTCCTCAAAATGGAAGCCGCGGCCCGCGCCGCGGAGCCGGCGAACAAGACCGAGGCGAAGGCGAAGTCCGTCATTCACATCTACCTCCAGGGCGGTTTCGCCCACATGGACAGCTTCGACCCGAAGCCGGACGCGCCCGCGGAGTACCGCGGCATCCTCGACACGGTCGCGACGAGGCTCCCCGGCGTGCGGTTCAGCGAGCACATGGCGAAGACCGCGGCCGTCGCGGACAAACTCACGGTCGTGCGCAGCATGACCCACACGGAAGTGGACCACAGCCGCGGCGAGCACAGCATGTTCACCGGGTACCGGCCCAGCCCGGCGCTCACGTACCCGAGCATGGGCAGCGTGACCGCGCAGCAGCTCGGCGTGCGGAACGATATGCCGCCGTACATCGTGGTGCCCACCGCCGGCAGCCAGTACCTCAACAGCGGATACCTGAGCAACCAGTACGGCCCGTTCGCGCTGGGGACCGACCCCGGCCGGCCCGGGTTCGCGGTGCGCGACCTGGCGCTGCCGCGGGGCGTCGATGATGCACGATTCGCGGCGCGCAAGGAGTGGAAGGAACTCGTCGACGACCACTTTGCGAAGACCGAAAAGGACGACCAACTCGCCGCGATGGACAGCTTCTACCAGCGCGCCTACGGGATGCTCGGCTCGCCCACCGTGCGCGACGCCTTCAGCCTGAAGAACGAGACCGAAGAGACCAAGAAGCTCTACGGCATGGCCGGGCTGTCCGGGCCGCTCGCGTTCCGCAACGGCGGCGCGGCGCGGTTCCTGATCGCGCGCCGGTTAGTCGAGGCGGGGGCGCGGTTCGTTACCGTCACCTTCGGGTCGTGGGACACGCACGCATTCCACTACAACGGCATCCAAACGCAGATGCCGGTCCTCGACGTCGCGCTCGCGGGGCTGGTCACCGACCTGGACCAGCGCGGGTTGCTCGACAGCACGCTGATCGTGGTGAACAGCGAGTTCGGGCGCACTCCGAAGGTGAACGCGGGCGGCGGGCGCGATCACTGGCCGCGCGTGTTCAGCGTGGTGCTCGCGGGCGGCGGGATCAAGCGCGGCCAGGTCTACGGGTCCAGCGACGCGCTCGCGGCCGAACCGACCAAGAACGCGCTGGGGGTCGAGGACTACGCCCACACGCTGTACCACCTCCTCGGTATCGACGCGAAGAAGGATCTCATGTCCCCGGGCAACCGCCCGCAGCAGATCGTCATGAACGGCAAAGTGGTGAAGGGGCTACTGGCCTGAGAGCGGAAGACGTAACGGCCACAAAAAAGCACAAAGGGCACAAACGAGAACCACAAATGAATCGCACCTCGGTCCGCGTCCTCTTGTCTGTGTTTGCGCTGGTTGTGCCTTTTTATGGCTATTCCTTCTCTGCTCCCCCGACCCTCGAAGGGGTCGCACCCGGTGTCGGTCAGCGCGGGACCGAGTTCACGCTGACCATCGCCGGCGCGCGTCTGACCGATCCGCAAGAACTGATGATGTACGCCCCCGGTGTGGTCTGCACGAAGCTGACCGCGAAGGGCGAGAACGAAGTGACTGCGACACTGACGTCGGCGCCTGACTGCAAGCTCGGGGAATACCCATTTCGGTTGCGCACCAAGGGCGGCGCGTCCGAACTTCGCACGTTCCGTATTTCGCCGTTCCCCGTCGTGCTCGAAAAAGAGCCCAACGGCACGCGCGAACAGGCCCAATCGGTTCCGCTGAACGTGAGTGTCGCGGGCGTGGTCGAATCGGGCGGGTCCGATTACTTCGCGGTCGCGCTGAAGAAGGGGCAGCGGCTCGCGGCCGAGATCGAAGGCGTCCGGATGGGTGGCGAACTCAACGACACCGCCATCGCGGTATTCGGGCCGGACGGGAAGCAACTGGCCGCGGTCGACGACACCCCACTGTTCCGCCAAGACCCGTTCGTGACGATCCTCGCGCCGAGCGACGGCACCTATATGGTTCAGGTCCACGACACGAATTTCGGTGGCGGCGACGGACACCGGTACGTGTTGCACGTCGGCACATTTACGCGACCTGGTGCGGTCTTCCCCGCGGGCGGGCAGGCCGGAACCGAAGTCGCGGTAAAACTGTTCGGTGACGCCACGGGCGAGCGAACCGAGCGCGTCACGCTCCCGAAGACTGGGGCGCCGTTCGAGTTCTACCCGTCCGATCTCGGAGGCACGGCCCCGACCCCCAACCCGTTCCGCGTGTCGGCGTTCCCGAACGTGAACGAGGTCGAACCGAACAACGAACCGAAACAGGCGAACGTCGCGGCAGGATGGCCGGTCGCGTTCAACGGGATCATCGAAAAGCCCGGCGACGCGGACCACTTCCGGTTCCGCGCCAAGAAGGGCGACGTGATCGACGTGCAGGCGTTCGCGTTCCGCGTCGGTTCGCCGCTCGATACGGTCGTCGCGGTACTCGATGCTGGGGGAGAACTCCTCGGCTCCAACGACGACGACGAAACGCACGACAGCCGGCTCCAGGTCGCGATCCCCGCGGACGGCGAATATTTCGTCCGCGTCACCGACAAGCGGAACCAGGGCGGTTCGGCGTTCATCTACCGCATCGAACTCGACCGCCCTCAAACGGGCCTCGCGGTGTTTCTGCCCGAGCGCAATCGGAAGACTCAGAACCGGAACGTCATCACCGTGCCGCGTGGGAACCGCGTTACCGCGTATCTCGCGGTTCGGCGCGACGGATTTACCGGACCGGTCACGCTCGCCACAAGCGAACTGCCCGCGGGAGTGAAGGTCGAGCTGAGTCCAATTCTCGCGGAAGAGTATCTCCTGCCGGTTGTGTTCGAGGCCGCCACGGATGCTCCTCTTGGCGGGAATCTGATCGATCTGACCGGAACCGGTGGGGAGCCGAAATCGCCGATCATCGGCGGGTTCACACAGCAAGTCACGCTCGTTCGCGGGCCGGGCGATTCCGCGCTCCACTCGGTCGCGCTTGCGAAACTCGCGATCGTGGTTGTGGAGGAATCCCCGCTGTCCGTCAGCATCGTTCCGCCGGCCGCGCCGATCGCCGCCGACGGGACGCTCGATGTGACCGTGCGCATCACGCGCGCAAAAGACTTTACTGATCCGGTCGAAGTGATTTTCCCCTGCTTGCCTCCCGGCGTCGAGGTTCCGACCGCGGTTCTCATCCCTGCCAACAAAACGGAAGCCATTGTCACACTGGTCGCGAGCAAGGACGCCGAGCGGGGCGAGTGGAAGCTCATCGCCGAGGCGAACGTCGCCCGCCCGGGGCGCGCTGCACGTGATCCACTCGCGGCCACGATGGGAATGGGAGGCGCGGGTGCGGGGGGCGGTGGTCGCCGGTCGCGTCGGTCCCCTGAAGGGATGCCTCCAGTCGCGTCCGAGATCCACGCGGTGAAACTCGCCGAAGCCCCGCTAAAGGGCAAGTTCGACCTCGCCGCGGGGGAACAGGGCAAGTCGGTCAAGGTGGTCTGCAAGTTCGACGGCCCGCCGCTGAAGGGTAATTTCACGGCGAAACTCGACGGGCTTCCCCCGCGCGCAACTTCAAAGGAAATTCAGGTTCAGGCGAACGCGAAACAGGTCGAGTTCACCGTGGCCATCGACGCAACCACGCCCCCCGGCGCGCACGCATCACTCGTGTGCGAACTGACCGGCACTCTGGGTGGCCAGAAGATCGTCTACCGGCTCGGGCGCGACGGGACGCTGAAGGTGGACGTACCCGGCGCGGTGAAAACCGACGCGACCGGTAAACCGCTCAGTCCACTCGATGCTCTGCGGCTGGAGCAAAAGAAGAAGTAGCGCTCGCGGGGTTGCGGCACCAATCCGCGGTTCGACGTGACAAAAAACGGGCGAAGAAGTACACCCGAGGATCTTCCCAATGCGTTTTGCGCTGATCGCTGCTGTGTTGGTGGCCGTTGCCGCTCCCGCCCGCGCAGCGGAGCCGGTGCGGATCACCGTTGCGCCGGATCGGGTCGACCTGACTTCGGCACGCGACCGCCAGGGGGTGGTCGTGCAGGCGGAGTTCGCCGACGGCAGCACGAAGGACGTGACCGCCAGCGCCACCTTCGCGCTCGACAAGCCCGTCGCCACGATCACGAATGCCTTTCTCGCGCCAGCCACAGATGGGGCTGCAACGCTCAGCGTCGCCTTCGGCACATTCTCCGCGAAGGTGCCCGTAACCGTGACGAAGGCAAAAGAAGCAGAAGCCCTCCGCTTCCGCACGGACGTGATGCCGGTGCTCACGAAAGTGGGCTGCAACACGGGCAAGTGCCACGGCTCCGCGTCCGGGAAGGACGGGTTCCGGTTGGGGCTGTTCGGGTACGACCCCGAGGGCGACCACTTCCGCATCACCCGCGAGATGGGCGGGCGCCGGGTCAATCTGGCAACGCCGGACGACTGCCTGCTCATCAATAAGGCCATCGGCAAGGTTCCGCACACGGGCGGAAAGCGCATCGAGCCGGGGAGCGAAAACTACCTATTGCTGCTGCGCTGGCTCGAAGGCGGTGCCCCCAAAGACCCGAAGAGCACAGCCAAACCGGTGAGCATCGAGGTGTTCCCGAAGCAGGCGGTGTTCGCGACGAAGGGCGAGGCCCAGCGCCTCGTGGTTCGCGCCAAGTACGACGACGGCACCGACCGCGACGTGACTCGGTTCACCGTGTTCGTCGGTAATAACGACGCGGCCGCGACCGTTTCCGATGACGGGGTGATTACAGGGACCGGGCCGGGCGAAGCGTTCGTCCTCGCCCGGTTCGACCAGTTCACGGAAGGTAGCGCCGTCATCGTTCGGCCCGGTACAGAATTCACCGATCCGAAGACGCCGGTCTTCAACTACATCGACACGCACGTTTACGCGAAGCTCAACAAGTTGCACGTCGTCCCCTCGGAGGTGTGCAGCGACGAAGTGTTCCTGCGCCGCGTGTACATCGACTTGCTGGGCCTCCTCCCCACCCCCGCGGAGCGCGAGAAGTTCCTCGCCGATACCGACACCAAGAAGCGCGAGAAACTCGTCGACGCGCTCCTCAAACGCGACGAGTTCCGGGACATCTGGGTGATGAAGTGGGCCGAGATGCTGCAGATCCGCACGGTCAACGGCATCAGCCAAAAGGGGCTGCAACTTTACGACAAATGGCTCCGCGACAAGATCCGCGGCGGCGCGACCATCGACCGGGTCGTGCGCGAACTGCTCCCGGCCGTCGGCGGGACGTTCGAGAACCCGGCCGTCAACTACTTCCAAACGGAAACCACGCCGCAACTCTTGGCCGAGAACGTCTCACAGGTGTTCCTCGGCACGCGCATCCAGTGCGCCCAGTGCCACAATCACCCGTTCGACCGCTGGACGATGGACGATTACTACGGGTTCGCCGCGTTCTTCAGCCAGGTCGGATACAAGAACGCACAAGACCCGCGCGAACTCACGGTGTTCAACGCTGGCTCCGGCGAGATGCGGCACCCGCTCGGGGATCGGCTCGTGAAGCCGAAGTTCCTGGGCGGCGACGCACCCGAGCTGAAGCCGGGTCGGGACTACCGGGCGGCCCTCGCGGACTGGCTGACCAGCACCGACAACGCGGCGTTCGCCCGGAACATCAGTAACACCGTTTGGGCGCACTTCTTCGGAAAGGGCATCGTAGACGCGGTAGACGATGTCCGCGTGTCGAACCCCGCGAGCAACCCGGAACTCCTCGACGCGCTGGGGAAGAAAGCGGCCGAGTACAAGTTCGATGTCAAGAAGCTCGCACGCGACATCTGCCTCAGCCGCGCGTACCAGCTCTCCACCAAACGCAACCCGACGAACGAGTGGGACGAGCGGAACTTCGCCCGCCAGACCGTGCGCCGGATGCGCGCCGAAGTGCTCCTTGATTGCATCACGCAGGTAACCGAGACGGCGAACCGGTTCCCCAACCTGCCACTCGGTGGGCGGGCGGTTCACCTCCCAGACGGGCGCACCCCGAACTACTTCCTCACCACGTTCGGCCGGTCCACCCGTACCACCGCCTGCACGTGTGAAGTGAAGACCACGCCGACGCTCTCGCAAGCGCTCCACCTGCTCAACGGCGAAACCACCACGGGCAAGATCGGTGAGGGGAAGGTGGTGGAGGGGCTGCTCGCCAAGAAAGAACCGGCGGCGGTGGCCGAGGAACTGTACCTGCGGTGCCTGGGCCGCAAGCCCACCGCGAACGAAGTCGCCAAACTCGCGACCCGGCTCGAACAAGCGACCGACAAGAAAGAGGCGCTCGAAGACCTGTTCTGGGCGCTGCTGAACACCAACGAGTTCATTTTCAACCGCTGATGCAGTGGGACGAGCGATAAGGCCGGCCGGGTTTATTTCGCCAACCTTGAGGATCACCGCTGTGACGCTGCGACCGTGTGTGTTCTTGTTACTCGCGCTCGTGATTCACTTCTTGTCCCTCGCGGCGCTACCGGCTCGGGCGGACGAGAAGGTCGAGGACGCGAAAGTCACGTTCGACGGTCAGGTGCGCCCGATCCTCGCGAAGCGGTGCGGCAAGTGCCACAACGCGGAGCGCCCTCGGGGGGAACTCGACCTGTCCAGCTACGCGGCGGTGATGCTCGGCGGGGTATCGGGGCGGGCGGTTGTTGAGGGGAAGCCGGATTCCAGCCCGCTCTACACGATGACGGCGCACCTCGAAGACCCGAAGATGCCGCCGAACAGCCCCAAGATCCCTCAAACCGAAATCGACACGCTCCGCAAGTGGATCGAGGGCGGACTGGTCGAAAAGGTGGGCGGAGCGGCTTCTACGAAGGTCACGCCTACCCCCGCGCCCAAAAACCTGGATGGCCTCGGCAAAGTCGCGACGCTGGCACGGCTCACGCCGGTTACCGCGCTTGCGGTGAGCCCTAATGCCCTGATCGTTGCGGTTCCCGGGAAGAAGCAAGTCCTGCTTTACGAACTACCTAGTGGCAAATCGCTCGGCGCACTCGCGTTTCCGGAAGGCGAAGTTCACGTCCTTCGGTTCTCGCGCGACGGAAAGGTGCTGCTCGCCGCTGGCGGCGTCGGCGGGCAATCGGGTGCCGTTGTCGGGTACGACGTCGCTTCGTGGAAGCGTCAGTTCGCGGTTGCGGACGAGAACGAAGCGGTCCTCGCGGCCGACATCTCGGCGGACAAGTCCCGCGTTGTCTTCGGCGGACCGAGCCGACTCGTGAAGGTGGTTTCCGTACCCGACGGCAAGATCGTTCACACCTTCCGCAAGCCGACCGATTGGGTGCTGTCGGTCGGGTTCAGCCCGGAGGGGTTGCTCGTCGCGGCCGGCGACCGGTTCGGCGGACTGTACGTATGGGAAACGAAGTCCGGCAAGGAGTTCTACACGCTCCGCGGGCACACGAAGGGTGTGACGGGAATCGCCTGGCGCGCGGACTCGGACGCGCTCGCGACGAGTAGCGACGACCAGACCGTGCGCGTTTGGAACATGCACACCGGGACCGAGATCGCGAAGTGGGAGGCACACGAGGGCGGGGCATCAGACGTCGCGTTCCACACTTCCGGCGTGATCGTCACCGCAGGGCGCGACGGGCGCGTGAAGCTGTGGGACGAGAAGGGGAAGCGCGCGGCCGAGTTCGGTCCCGCGGACGACGCGGTACTGAAAGTCGCGTTCACCGCGGACGCGAAGACGGTCCTGTCCGGGGACTGGGCCGGCGCGGTTCGGACGTGGGCGGTCGCGGGCGGAACGAGCGTGAAACTCGCCCTGCCGGTCGAAACGAAACCCGCGGCGCTGGCAGCGATCCCGGTGCCGACACCGAACTTGCCCGTCGCGGCCGTTCGACCGACAACTCCGGGCGTCCCCTCGACGGTACCCGCGAATCTTCAGGCGGAACTGGCTCGCAAACGGACCGCGCTCAAGGCCGTGGAGGACGCGGCGGAGAAACTCAAGGACGAAGCCGCTCGTAGCCCGAAGAACCCGGCACTCGCAAAAGCCTACCTGCAACTCTGCGAGGCCGCACTCGCGATGAAGGCCGAAGTGGTCGAAGTGGAAACGGCAATTACGAAGGCGGAGGAGAAGAAGTGATGCTCCGCACTCCGATCTGCTGCTTCTTGCTCGGACTCATATTCGCGCCCTCACTCCGCGCCGCCGACTGGCCGGTGTGGCGCGGGCCGAAGGGCGACGGCATCGCGACCGATGCCGCGATCCCCACCAAGTGGAGCGCGACCGAGAACATCGTTTGGAAGGTGGACGTTCCCGGCACCGGGCACTCGTCGCCCGTTGTTTCCAACGGGCGCGTGTTCCTCACGTCGTTCGAGTCATCAACGACCGACCGCTTACTCCTGTGCTTCGACCGTAAAGACGGCAAGTTGCTCTGGAAGCAGAGCGTGCTGAGTGCCACGGCCGAGAAGATGCACAAGAACAACACGCCCGCCAGTTCCACGCCCGCGAGTGACGGCACCCACGTGTGGGTCACGTTTTTGGACGCTGGAAAGGTCGCGGTCGCGTGCTATTCGTTTGCCGGAAAACAGGTCTGGTTGAAGTCGTTCGACGGGTTCGATTCCGTTCACGGGTTTTGCGGAACGCCGGTGCTGTTCGGCGACCTCGTGATCGTTAATGGTGACTCGGACGGCGATGCGTTCGTAGCTGCGCTCGACAAAACGACCGGCGCAACGAAGTGGAAGATCAACCGCCCCAACCGCGTGCGGTCATTCAGCGTGCCGCTGTTCGTGGAAGTTCGCGGAAAGTTGCAACTGGTGTTGGCCGGGAGCAAGTCGGTCGCCGCGTTCGAGCCGACCACCGGTAAACAGCTCTGGATCGCGGACAGCACGACGGACAAGTTCGTCGCGACGGTCGCGTTCACCGAAGGGCTGGTCTTTGCGACCGGCACCAGCCCCAACAACACGCTCGTCGCTCTCGACCCGACAGGAACGGGCAACGTCACCAAATCACACACCAAGTGGTCCGACACGAAGGTCGCGTCCTACGTTCCGTCGCCGCTCGCGTTCGGGAAGCACCTGTTCGTGCTGTCGGATTCCGGGATCGCAACGCTGCTCGAAGCGAAAACGGGCAAGAAGTTCTGGTCCGAGCGCCTCGGCTCGCGCCTGCACCACGCCTCGCCGCTCCTCATCAACGACCTGATCTACTGCCTCGCGGACGACGGCACCACGTACATCCTGAAGCCCGACGAGGAGTACGAACTGGCCACGAAGAACGCGCTGGGCGAGGAGTGCCACGCGACGCCGGCCGTTTCGGACGGGCACCTGTTCGTCCGCTCGGCGACGAGCCTATGGTGCATCGGCTCGAAGGCCCGCGCCGGGCGCCCGTGACCCTCACGAAAGATTCTAATGAATGGATGATTTTTCTTCTCGTTGTCAACATCAGAGCTTCACGAATTGCGGGTAGCGTACCGTCGGCTACTTGTTCCCGCTGCTGGGTCATCATCCCTTGCTCGGAGCCTCATTCATGAACCGCCCGGACCGTTGGCGTGGGTTCACGCTGATCGAGTTGCTCGTCGTCATTGCGATTATTGCGATCCTGATCGGTCTCCTCCTACCCGCGGTGCAAAAGGTGCGCGAGGCCGCAGCCCGCATGAAGTGCAGCAACAACTTGAAACAGCTCGGCCTGGCGATGCACAACCTGGAAAGCACGACGGGCAGCTTCCCGCCGGGCTACGTGACGTTCTCCGAATCGTACACCTCGGCGCCGAACAACCAGAGCTCCGATGGTTCGGTGCGCGGGTCGTACCCGAACTTCCCGGCCTTCGTGGTCACCGGCTCGCAGGGCGGTGGGATCGTAACGAAGGCCGAAGTGTTCGGCCCGGCGTGGGTCATGCACGTCAATTCCTACATGGAACAGAACACCCTCGATCAGCGCGTTCAGCAGGGCGTGGCCGCCGACGACCTGAACGAATCGTGCCCGTGGGACAACTTGGACGGGCTCCCGCAACGGCGCCCCGACATCGACACACAGAGCTTCATCCGCAAATTCATGCAGTGCCCCAGCGCGGAACAGTCCGAAACACATTACAACGATTTGAGCCTTGAGAATCTGTACAAGGGCAATTACGTCGCGTGCTTCGGTGGCGGGTTCATGCGGGACGCCACACCGCGGGGGAATTCGCAGCTCGCGGGCGTGTTCAAAGCCGTGACGGACGTCAAGAAGTTCCCTTACGGAGATCGGTTCGCGGTCGGTAAGGGAACCCGGATCACCGGCATCGGTGACGGCACCTCGAACACCGTAATGCTGAGCGAACTGTTGGCCAATCACGTCCCGGACGGGCGGACGTCATCGAGCTCGAGCGCCATGAACCGGGACGTGCGCGGTGCGATGCTCTGCCCGATGATGGGTGGCAACTCGTTTAGTGGCGCGTTCCCGCCGAATTCGCGCGGCACGGACATCACCCAGGGCTGCCCACCATCGGGTGATCCGGCTGCTAAGCCGGCGGGCGATCCGATGTTTTGCACACTGGATCGCACCCTCGATCCTGCCACGGGTGGGCAGTGGACCGTGGCCGCGCGCAGCAAGCACACGGGAGGGGTCAACGCGGTATTGGCCGACGGGTCCGTTCGTTTCATCCGCGAGAGCATTAGCGCCCAACAGTGGTCGGCACTGTGTACCGCGAACGGCGGCGAGGTCGTGAACATCGATTAACCCATCCTGTGCGCGCCGGCGCTGGGCCGGCGCGCAGTTTTCGACACACTGGCGAGGGTTCCGATGCTCGGCGTGCGTGCCTCGTGTTGTGCTACCGCCCTTGCGCTCTTCGTGGTCGGGTGCGGCTCTTCTGGGGGCGGTACCGGGGCCGATATGGGCAGCGAAGAGGGGCGCCGAGTCGCGCTCCTCATCGAAGACATGAACGATGCAAAAGGGAACCAGAAACGAACGGTCGAAATGTTTGTAAAGGGTACGAAACCGCCCGACCCGAAGAAACTTGTTCCCTACGATTACGCGGTTCTTGGCAAACCGACTGTCGCGGGTGAAACCGCGACCTGCAAAGTTCGGATCGACAAGCCAACGGGAGAAAAGGTGGGCGAGGTCGAGTGGACGTTCGAGAAGGAAGGGGACAAGTGGAAGATCAAGACCGCACCGCTTCCGTGACTGCGGCGAACCGGGGGTGGATCGTCTCCCCGGTCTTCGATCTACTCTTCCTCGCGAACCTCGGCTGGCTGCTCCTCTTGCTCCCCGGGTTCGCGACCCGGACCGATACGGCCATCGATTTCTGGCAGGTTTATTTCCTCACGCTCCCCCACCGATGGATCACGCTCGTCCTCGTCCTCGCCGACGCGGACCGGCGCCGCGCCCAAACGCACAAACTCGTAGTCGTTGCAGCGCTGGCGGCCGTACTCGTAACGGGGGCGTTCTTCGGTACCGGGGCGTTCCTCTGCCTCGCGCTCGTCGATTACATCTGGAACTCCTGGCACTTCGCGAGCCAGCACGCGGGCGTGCTCCGCATGTACGCGCGCAAGGTCGGCGGTGGGTCCGCGTGGCTCGAGCGCTGGGGGCTGCGCGCCTTCGTGACTTACGGCGCGCTCCAGGCCGCGGGGTGGGCTACGGGCTGGATCGAGGCCGATACTTCGTACCTGCCGTGGTTAAAGGGAATCGACTGGGCCGTGCTCGTAGTGCCGGTCGCCCTCCTTCTCACCAATTCCATCGGAGCCACACGTGACCGGATCGGGAAGCTCGCGTACCTCGCGAGCGTGTGCGCTCTCTACACCGGGTTCGTACTCAGTCTGCACTTCAGTTGGTCCGGGTTCGTGGTGATCTTCGCCGCCGCCGGTTCCATGTTCCACGCGGTAGAGTACCTCGCGATCGTCACCCACTACGTGCGCCGGCGCGAGGCGGTCGGGAGCCCGGGCCGGTTCCGCACACTCGCCCGGTACTGGACGCTCTTTCTGGGCGTGTACGTTCTCGCGCTCGGCTCGGTCGGGGTATTAGCGTCGCGCCCGGATAGCGGACTGATCGTACTCTGGCAGGGTCTGAACCTGTGGGCCGCGTTCGTTCACTATGCGTTCGACGGGATGATCTGGAAACTGCGCCGGCCGGAAACGGCCGCGGCCCTGGGGGTCACGCAATCATGATGCCCTCGGGCTTGCGCTTCGCCGTTGGGTGCGTTCTCGCGGTAGTGGTCCCCACCTGCGTGCTGCACTTTGGGGCCGCAGACGAACGCCTCGCTGCCGGACTGACCGCCCCTCCGTTCGGGTGGGTGCGCGTGCTCGTGGCGCACCTCGTGACCGCGCTGCCGCCGGGGTTACTCGTTGCCGGGTGGCTGCGCTCGGTTCCTGCAGTGAACGGTGCTGCCCCGGTGCTGTGGGTGGGAACTGGTGTGGGAGTTGCTGCCCTCGGAACGCAGGTGTGCGCCGCGTTCGGTGAGGCCGTCATTGGCGGGGAGTTCGGGGCAGTCCCGCTCCTGGTGTTTCGCACTACGATCGCTTTCACGATGGTGTTGCCGTGGTGCGTTTGGGCTACGGACGCGCCCGATTCAAATGCCCGTCCGCTTGTGAATCCCGGCGTGCTGTTCGGGTTGGCCGCGGGTGGCGCGGTTCTTCCGTGTGGCCTGTTCGCCGAAGCGGTTATTGCAGCGCGGACTGAACAGGCCGGCGACTTGATCCAGCGCGAACGGGTCGCGCGCGCCGATGCCGTGTTGACGGGGCTGATCGAACTCGGGAGCGATCGGCCCATTGGCAAAAAGCTACCCGCCGCGATCCACAAGGATCTCGCCACCGTAATTCCGCGGCTCAAACGGTCCGGGGATCAACCGCGCTCGGCGAACGCAAAACCGAGCGACCAGTTCAACCGCGCTCTCCTGATGATTCAACTCGATCGACTCGACGAAGCCGCCGCACTGCTCGAAGCGCTCACCGCGAACGATACCGCGACATTACTCCTCGCAACCGTGTACCGCGATCAAGAGCGGTGGGCGGAGAGTGACGAACTGTATTCGCGCGTGCTGGAAAAAATGGCGCCGCGCACGGAAACGAACCCACCGGCGCACGAGGTGTGCTTTACAGCCCTCGAAGGGCTCACGTTTAACGCCCGGGCCGATCGGCGCCCCGCAGACGCGGAGCGCGTGCTGAAGCGCGGGTTGGACTTGCTACCGGACCGCGCCGCACACTTCCATTTCCAACTCGGGCGGCACTACCACGACGGCGGGCGCCCCGGTTTGGCGCTCGAACACCTCCGTGAAGCCACCCGGCTCGCCCCCACGCACTTCGGAGAGCCGACTACCAAACTGATTCGACAGATCGAGACATATACTCCCGCGTGCACGTTGTGGCGTGCGAAATGAGGCGCGCAGAGGGCGCCAGTGTCGCGAATCTCTTCAGTTGCTCCGTGATTCGCGCGGTTACCCCGCTCGGCGACACGGCTCCGGTACATCGCCGCGCCGAGAACCGGAGGAATTCCCGATCGTGCGTTCAAAGCACCGCGAATTCCCAACAAACTTCGACGTAACCTCTTTGTAAAAGTTGCGCAACTGTCCTTGTGTCTCTCGATCCGCTCGATTACCTTTCTCACAATTATCGCCCTAAACCCTTCCCCGGGGTTCGTTGTGGATCGTACTACCTCTCTTATCCACAGTGTTATGAGCGTTTTTGATCGCCCCAATTCGTCTATAAACCGGCCCGCGACTCTTAGTCGCAATTTCGACCGCCGTATCAATCAAAGCAATCCAAGCACTTAATACCACCCCCGAACAGACGGTACCCCCGTGTCTCCGCACCGGGGCACGAGTGGCACCGTCCGACCGTGCTGCGGTCTGAACCCGCTGCCAGGGCAGTGGGTCCGGGGTCGTCCGTTCATAACGGCGCCCCGGTCCCGTTGTCCACTTGTCAGGTTCGTTGGCGTCGGATCTCGTCACCCACATTGGAGCTCCCGCATGTTTTCGCTCAAGTCGTGGTTGCGCCGTTGGAAGCCGGTCAATCGCAAACCGTCTTCGCGCCGGAGCCCCCGTCGGGCGCCGCTCGGCGTCGCGCGCCTCGAAGACCGCCTCGTGCCGTCCGTCCTATTTTCCGAGGATTTTTCCGACAATAGTGCCGGTTGGACCCTGGGAACCGAATGGCAAATCGGTTCAGCCACGCTCTCCGCAGGTCAGTCGACGGGGAACCCCGACCCGGCTCTCGATCACACCCCGACGAGCGACAACGGCGTCGCGGGGGTAAAGATCGGTGGGAACGCGGCGACCACCATCCACGATTACTACTATCTGACCAGCCCGACGATCAACACGGCCAGCGCGACCGCTCCCGTCACGCTGGAGTTCTACCGCTGGCTCAACAGCGACTACGCGCCGTTCATGGCGAACCGGGTCGAAGTGTTCGACGGCGCGAACTGGCAGACGGTCTGGCAAACGGCCGGCTCGCCCGGCACCCAGGACAGTTCGTGGCAGCGCCAGCAGTTCGACGTCTCGGCCTACAAGAACGCGAACATGCAGGTGCGGTTCGGGTTCAGCGTCGGCAGCTCCGGCGCGTTCACAATGAGTTCGTGGAACATCGACGATGTGACGGTCACAGCCAGTGACCCGCCGCCGGTCGAAAACGGGCTGTCCGCTCAGATCTTCGGGGCTCCTGCAAATAGTGCCGAGGGCAGCGCGGTCACTGTGAGCGCCGCCGTGACCGACACGGTCGGTACCGGCCCTTACACCTATGCGTGGAGCGTGACGAAAAACGGAGCGTCCCACGCAACGGGAACCTCGACCGACCCCACTTTTACTTTCACCCCCGACGACAACGGAACCTACGTCATTGGGCTCACGGTGACCGCCCCCGACGGCCGAACGTCGGGAGCCACAACGGGTACCGGGCCGACCGACGTGCTGATTATCTACGACGTGCTCAATGCCCAAACCCAGTCACTGAAGAACTCCCTGGAAGCGGCCGGCTTCAACGTTGCGCTCAGCTCGACCGACGAAACCCTGTTCAACGGAACGAACCCGTCCCTGGCCCCGTTCGAGGCGGTCATCCACCTGAACGGCACCACGTGGTCGAGCCCCATGCCGGTGGCCGGGCAGAACGCCTTGGTCGGCTACGTTCAGAGCGGCGGAGCGTATCTGGGGAGCGAGTGGAGTTCGTACGAGACACAGTTCGGCTCGATGGGGCCGATGCGGGATTTGGTCCTGTTCGATTACCAGGGCGAGCGGTTCCTCACCACGCTGACGCTGACCGAGGTCGCCGCCCAATCCGCGCACCCGATTCTGGCGAACGTGCCGGCTTCGGTGTCGTTTAACGCGAGCGCGCTGATCGGCCCCGTTCACACGTTCGCAACCAACCCGACGACCGTGCTGATGACCGACCAGTTCGGCAACGCGGCGCTCGCGGTGCGCGAGTTCGGCACCGGTCGGGTAGTCGGGTTCCACAACGCCGGCAACTACTCGGGCGGGACCGCGCTATCGGACACGGAATTGCAGCAGCTTTACATCGACGGCGTAAAGTGGGCGAGCCGGCGCGGGGCCGGTGGACCGGGCGCATCAGCAACGATTCTTGTAACGAACGTTGCCCCCACTGCCACACTCTCGGGTGCCACTCCCGTACCCGAGGCGGTGCCGGTTACCGTCACGTTCACCGGCGCGACCGATGTGTCGACCGCGGACCAAGCCGCCGGGTTCCGCTACAGTTTCGCCACCAGCGCGGCGGGACTGGCGACCAGTTACGCCGGCGCCAGCCCGGTCGCGAGCGGGCAAGTCACGTTCCCGGACAACGGCCTTTACACTGTATTCGCCCGAATCTTCGACAAGGACGGCGGGTTCCGCGACTACACCACGAACGCGACGGTGACCAACTCCGCCCCGACCGCGACCATTTCGACCAGCGGATCGATTGGCGAAGGAAGTGCCGCGACAGTCAGCCTCACCAACTCGGTGGACTCGGCTACGGACCTGAGCGCGGGTCTGCGGTACAGTTTCTCGACGAGTGCGGCGAACCTCGCCACCAGCTACGCGACCGCGGGCGCGGCAAGTGCGCAGCAGTTCTCGTTCCCGGAGAACGGAACGTACACCGTGTTCGCCCGAGTGTTCGACAAAGACGGCGGGTTCAGCGACTACCAGACCACGGTCGCAGTGACCAACGTCGCCCCGACGGTTAGCATCACCGGGGCGCCGGCGAACAGCCCCGAAGGTACAGCAATTACACTCGGGAGCACGGTGAGCGATCCCGGCAGCGGGGACACGTTCACTTACGCCTGGAGCGTGACGAAAAACGGGGTACCCTACGCGACCGGAACCCCGACCAACGGCTCCACGTTCACCTTCACCCCCAACGACAACGGAACCTACGTCGTTTCCCTGACGGTGACCGACGACGACGGCGGGGTCGGGGTCGGAGGCACGGGTTCGTTCGGCGGGCCTGCGGCCGGAACGACCGACGTGCTCATCATCTACGACGCGGCCACGGCCCCCGGTACGATCGCGCTCCGGGACGCGCTCCAGGCCGCGGGGATGAACGTCTCGTTGAGCACGACGGACGAGACGCTGTTCAACGGGTCGAACCCGTTCCTCACGCCCTACGAGGCGGTCATTCACCTCAACGGGACCACGTGGCCGACCGATATGCCGGTCAGCGGGCAGACGGCGCTCGTGAACTACGTTCAGAACGGCGGCGGGTACATCGGCAACGAGTGGAACGCTTACGAGTTCTCGGTCGGGCGCATGCAGCAGATGCGCGACCTGATCCTCCTCAACGCGGTCAGTAACAGTTCCGGCAACCTCACCCTGACGGACGTACCGGGGCAGTCCGGGCACCCGATCCTGGCGAACGTCCCCTCGCCCGCGTTCTTCAGCGCGTCGTACAACGTCGGGCAGGTGCGCAGTTACGCGACCCAGCCGGCGGTCGCGCTCATGCGGGACCAGTTCGGTAACGACGCGGTCGCGGTGCGCGAGTTCGGCACCGGGCACGTGGTCGCATTCCACCACGCCGGCAACTATTTCTCGGGCACCCTGAACGACGCGGACGTGCTGCAACTCTACGTCGACGGCGTGAAGTGGGCGGCCCGCGCGAGCGGCGGGCAGGGCGCGACGATCACGGTCACGAACGTCGCACCGACGGCCACCGACGTGAGCGTCACACCGGTCGTGAACGAGGGCGGTACGGCCACCGTTACCGGGCGGATCACCGACCCGGGCGCGGCCGACACTCACACCGTCACGGTTTCTTGGGGCGACGGAACCTCTTCCACGGCAGTGGTGAACGCGCACCGGACCTTCATCGCGACCCACGTCTACACCGACGAAAACCCGACCGGCACGCCCGCGGACGTCTACCAGGTCGGGGTCTCGGTCCGAGACGACGACGGCGGGCTCAGTGGGGGCGGCGCTCAGGAACTCGTCACCAACGGCGGGTTCGAGTCGGGCTTCACGGGCTGGACCACGAACGTGCAGAGCGGAACCTGGTCGCTCAACTCCGGGAACACCGATCCGGACGGCCCGGGACTGCCCACCGCGCCGATTTCCGGGCAGTTCGACGCCCTCGCGTCGCAGTCCGGGCCGTCCCGGTTGATCCTGTCGGCCCCGATCGTGGTGCCCACCGGGATCACGTCCGCGGTCCTCAGTTGGTCGGACCGGATTCGGAACCACTACTCCCAGTACAGCGACCCGAACCAGGAGTGGCGGGTGCGCGTCCTCGACGCTGCGGGGAACGAACTGGCGACCGTGTTCTCGACCAACCCCGGCGACCCGGTCGAACAGCTCGGGCCGAACCGCCGCTCCTTCGACCTCACCGCACTCCTGGTCGGGCGCGCGGGGCAGACGATCCGGCTCAGCTTCGAGTTGGACGACAACCTATTCTACTTCAACGTCAACCTGGACGACGTGAGCCTGCTCACGACCACGGGGCCGGGCATCCCGATCACCGTGACCAACGTCGCCCCGACTTCCCCCGTACTCCAGGTCGGCCCCGCGGTCGGCGAGGACGGGACGGTCACGCTCACCGGCACGTTCACCGACGCCGGGTTGAACGACACCCACACGGTGACGGTGGATTGGGGCGACGGGTCGCAGACGGTCCTCGGCGGCGGGGCGACGGTTCCGGTGTCGCAGGCGGTCGAGTACAACGGCCACCGCTACTACGTCATCCGCCAGGCCGGGCTGTCCTGGTTCGAGGCCCAGGACCAGGCCCAGCGGCTCGGCGGGAACTTGGTCACCATCAACGACGCGGCCGAGAACACGTTCGTGTCGGAATTGCTCCGGTCGAATTTCGGTTACTACGCCCTGGCATGGATCGGCTTGAACGACGAAGCGAACGAGGGGCAGTTCGGGTGGGTTTCGGGCGACCCGATCACGTACACGAACTGGTTCGTGCAGGACGGCGAGCCGAACGACTACCCGCCGCAGGTGACGGAAGACTTCGCCGTCACCAACTACGCCTACGGGTACGGCCCGGGGTGGTGGAACGATCTCGCCGGCACGCGCGACAGCGCCGTTTACTGGGGCGCCTACGCGGTCGTCGAGGTGAACCCCACTCGGACCTTCACGCTGTCGCACCGCTACGCGGACGACACAGCGACCGACGCGTATACGATCGGGGTCACCGTTACCGACGATGACACGGGTGCTTCGAGTGCCACTACAACGGCCACGGTGACCAACGCGGTCCCGACCGACCTGACCGTTTCCGCCGATGCGGTGACGATTAACGAAGACGGCTCGGTCACTCTCACCGGGAGTTTCACCGACCGCGGTGCGCTCGACGCGCACACGGTCACGATCGACTGGAAAGACGGTACGACCTCACAGGTCGCGGTCCCGGGGTTCCCCGGTACGCCGTCCCCGGGTGTTAACCTCGCGGCCAGTGCGGAATTCGGGGGTCACACCTACCACTTCATCTCGACGCCGCTTTCATGGGCGGACGCTGAAGCAGAAGCCCGGCGCATGGGCGGCCACCTCGTCACCATCAACTCGGACGCAGAAAACCTGTTCCTCTTCCATTACGTCCGCCGTGCCGCGCTCCAGGGGGACGTGCAGACCTGGAGCGGGCTGTCCGACGGCGGCACCGATGGACCGCTTCAATGGGCCTCTGGTGAGTCCCCGAGCTACACGAACTGGGCCACCGGCCAACCGAGTGATCTCGTCGGCCCGACCGGGTACGCCTTCAACTACAACAACGTGGAGATCGGTGCCCGTTGGGGGGCGTTCTCGGCCGAAACGCCCCTCTTCGCCGTTATCGAGGTAGACGGGAAGCGCACCTTCACCGCCACGCACCGCTACCTGGATGACGCTCCGTCCGGAACCGCGAGCGACACTTACGCCATCGGCGTAACAGTCACGGACGACGACGCGGGAGCGACTTCCGCAACGGTCCCGGTCACGGTGAACAACATTGCCCCGATCATCGGTTCGCTCACGGGACCGGTAGCCGGTACGCAAACGACCGCGACACCGGGTGGAGCGCCGGTCGCGTTCAGCGGCGTGCGCGGACAACCGCTCGCGTTCTCGGTCGGGTTTAGTGATACTGGATCGATCGACACGCACGAAGTCCAGTGGAACTTCGGCGACGGTACGGTCAGCGGGTGGCTCCCTGCGTCTGGCAACACTGCGGGCGCCCCGGCACACGCATTCGCCGCGACCGGCACCTACACGGTCACCGTTACGGTCCGCGACGACGACGGGGGAACGGTTTCGTTCGCCCAACAGATCGTCATCAAGACGATCGAACTGCAAGCCGACCCGACCGACCCGTCCAAGACCGCTCTGGTCGTCGGTGGGACAACGGGCAACGACCAGATCCAGCTCAGCGGCAGCAGTTCCGTGACGGTGAACCTGAACGGCACCTATCTCGGCTCGTTCGCCCGCACCGGTCGGCTCGCCGCTTACGGCCAGGGCGGAAACGACCAGGTCCAGATCAGCGGGAATTTCGAGGACGTTCTGGTCGATGCAGGAGCGGGGACTGATCAGATCCAGTTGTCGGGCACGTTCCGCGACCTTTTCACGGACGGCGGGGCGGGCAACGACCAGACCCAGGTGTCGGGGAACTTCCGCGACGCGGTTCTGAGCGCGGGGAGCGGGAACGATACCGTTCAAGTGTCCGGGAACTTCAACACGGCCACGGTGCTGGCGGGCGACGGGGACGATAACGTGCAAATCTCCGGGACGTTCGCCCGGGTGCTGGTGACCGGGGGCGCGGGTAACGACGTGCTCCGGGTCTACGGGTCGGGGCCGTCGATCCTCGTCGGCGGCGACGGGAACGACGAACTGGTCGGGAGCACCGGGCGAAGCCTGCTGATCGGCGGACACGGGACGGACCGGATCACCGGCAGCAGCGGAGAAGACATCTTGATCGCGGGCTTCACCGCTTACGACGATGACTTCGGCGCCCTGACGGCCCTCCACGGCGTGTGGGTCGACCCGACCAAGACCTACGCCCAGCGGGTCGCCGCACTCCAGTCGGCGAGCACAATCTCCGGGGGCATCCGATTGGCCCCCGACACTGTGTTCGACGACGACTCCGCGGACCGGTTGACCGGTGCCGCAGGTCGGGACTGGTTCCTGTTCGATCCCACCCGCGACGACGCGACCGACGACGCGGCCAACGAGACGCTCGGGTTCCCCGACCCGTGATCGCGTCTGGCCACTGATACCGGATCTCATTGAAGGCTATCCCTCTCCAATTCTAGGGGAGGACAAGCGATGAAACGATTACCCGCGCTTGAGCACGTTCCGCCGGCCGAGATCGCACGGCGGTACCGCACCTGCCCGGACGGTGCCGAGAAGACGCGGTGGCGGATCATTCGGCGGGTCACCCACTCGGACCAGCCGATGTCCACCGGTCGGGCCGCGTCATCCGTCGGACTCACCGCGTCGTGGGGACGAACCCTGCTCAAGCGGTGGAACGCGCGCGGCCCCGAGGGGCTGACGGACGGGCGCAAGGACAATGGATCCGAACCGCTGCGGACCTCGGCCCAACAGGAGCACCTTTACACCGCGCTCCAGGCGGACCCGCCGGACGGGGTCTGTGGACCGGTCCCAAGGTGGCCCGTTACGTGCGCGACCGGTGGGGCGCCGAGGTGGTTACCTGGACCGGTTGGCAATGGCTCGTCGGGCTCGGGTTCGCGCGCGGGTGCCGCGCCCGCGTCACCCCTGCTGATATCGTGGGATCTCCCCCACGCGCCGCCCTTAGCACCGCACTGGACGAAAGGGATCACATTCTTAACGTGCCTTCCCGGTCAATTGAAATCAGAGACCGAGAATCGACCAGAAAGCAAAGCGCGCGGACCGGCTTCGGGTGGGCCAGCCAAGCGAGAACCCGGTCACCGGTCGCGGTCCAAACGGTCACTTGCCCGGCACGAGTACCGGTCGCAACAGTGCGCCCATCGGAAGCAAACGCGACCCCGACGACGTGCTCGTCCACCGGAACATTTAGGCTCCCGAGCACCACTTCGGCCGACGGATCGAAATCGCTCGCCCCAGTGGGCGCTCGGAACGGACCGAGGCTCGGTGGGCGACAGCGATCAGTACCGCGACGGCCAGAACCACGTAACCGGTTCGCGTAAGATAGTTTAACACGGTTGTCCTCGCTGGTCGAGCGGCGGGCGAGGCGCCAGAGTCGCTCTACCCTCTTACCGTCCGGACGGAACCGGGTCGTAGACAAACGGGGGCCAACTGGTGCTCAACGTGGGCGAACCGGATGGCAACCTCAGCTCAACTGAAAAGATCAGAAAATTGCAATAGTAACCAGGAATCAACACCAACTCACAACTGTTTGCTGGACATCACTTGGGACGATAATTCCCCCGCGGTACGCACATTCATTCGCCACAAATTCTTTTAAAATCGCTAGTTAAATTGTGGAAATCGATAACCCCGTGTTTCGGAATTATTGTCCCCGCGCATTGCAGTAGCGGCGTCCGTGTCCCAATACCACAGCTACCGACAAGTCGTCGAATTCGGTCCCATTTCGCTCCCGGATCAAGCGATCGCACCGATTTCCCCCGACCACGTCCGTTGATCCGGCAGTCCGGAAGAAAGTCGCGCGAGAATTTCCTATGCGCCGGGTTTCGGCGGGGCAATTACTCTGTGTCCGAGCGATCCCGGATGAGACCCATGCTATGTCAACACCCGAAACCGGCCGACTCATGCGCGAGGTCCGGAACCTGATCGGCGACGCCCGCGAGGACGTTCCCGATGGCGAACTCGTCGCGCGGTTCGTGGACCGGCGCGACGAGTCCGCGTTCGAGTGCCTCGTGCGCCGGTACAGTCGGCTCGTCTTCGGCGTCTGCCGGCGCGTTCTGGTCGATCCCAACGCAGCCGACGACGCATTCCAGGCCACGTTCCTGGTGCTCGTTCACCGGGCCGCGGCAATCAACCGGAACCGCCCCGTGTCGGACTGGCTCTACACGGTCGCGTTTCGGCTCGCGTGCCGCGCACGGGCGAACGCCGCCCGGCGCCAGCGGCTCGAAGCGGCCGGGGCACAGTGCCGGTCCGTGATCGCTCCCCCCAGCGTGCCCGAGGACGGGCACATTGTACTGCACGAGGAGCTGAACCGGCTCCCGGAACAGCACCGCGTGCCGCTCGTGCTGTCGTACCTGGAGGGCCGCACCTACGAGCAGGTGGCCCTGGCAATCGGGTGCCCGGTCGGGTCGGTCGGGTGGCGCCTCACGCGCGCCCGGGACGCGCTCCGCGTGCGCCTCACGAGCCGGGGCATTGTTTGCCCGGTCGCCGGGGTCGCCACTCTGATCGTGTCCGCTGGGACCGGCACAACAGCGCCGGCGCCCCTCTTCGATACCACGGTGCGCGCCGGGCTGTGGTTCGCGGGGCGCTCCGCCGATGGAACCACACACGCCGCGCCTTCGGCGCAGGTGCTCGAACTCGCGCGAGGAACAATCGGAACCATGACAACAAGTAAATGGGTCGCGGCCGCCGTCGTGCTGGCGGTCGGGTTGTGCGGCGGGACCGCGTGGCTGGCGCGTTCGGCCGCAATGAGTGCCCCACCGCCACCAGTTGCAGATCAGCCCGCGCCGACCGCCAAGCCCGCCAAGCCCAACGAAGTGCCCGACGGCGCGAGCGCCCGCATGGGCACGGCCCAGTTCCGGCACGGCGACGTGGTGTTCTTCATCGCGTACACGGCCGACGGCAAAGGGATCGTGACCGCGGGGCGCGACAACACCATTCGGTTGTGGGACCGCGCTACGGGGCAGGTCGTGCGCCAGTTCGAGCGCGCGGAGGGGAAAAAGGAACCGCTCGCGCAGAAACCTGCAATGCCCGCGATGTCGGGCAAAATGATGTCAACTACGCCCCCGGACGATTTCCCGGTCGCACTGGCGCCCGACGGGAAGATGCTCGTTGCAGCCAAAGACCGAACCATTACGGTCTGGGACACGGCGACCGGAAAGAAACTCCACGCCCTAACAGCGGCCGCCGAGGTGACGGAGTTGGAATTCGCGCCGGACGGCACGGCGCTCGTCTCCGCCGACGCGAACAACACGGTCGTACTCTGGAACCCGATCGAAGGCACAGCGCGGAAGACGTTCGAGCCGAAGGCTGATACGAAGGGGGCGACGAAGACCGGGGCCGCCGTCTCGCCCGCGGGAACGCACGTCGTTCAACAACTGATCGAACCCGAAACCGCGAACGGCTCGCTCCGTATTACCGAACTCGCGACCGGGACCGCGTTCCCGGACATCAAGCTCTCGGTGGGCGGCGCCCAGAACATCGCGTTCTCGCCGGACGGTAAGTACCTCGCTTGGGCCTCGTTTACCGACGGCATCACGGTCTGGGACGTCGGGGCGCACAAAGAGGTGAACCGCTTCAGCAGCGGAACGGCCATGAAACCGCGGTTCTTCGGGAAGTCGCTGCGCATCGCGGCCGACAGCAAAACGGTCGCGGTCACGCTCTCGAACGACGCGATCGAACTGTGGGACATCACCGAGGGCAAACTGAAGCAGACCATCGGCGGCTACACGGCCGAGCCGTCGGGCCGCGTCGCGGTGCGCATCGTGCGCGGCGGGGGGAGCCGAATGACCCACACGGACCTCGCGCTCGCCCCGGACGGAAAAACGATCGCGGTCAGCCTCGGTAGCGCGGCCGTGCGACAGTTCGACGTCGGAACGGGGAAAGAAATCGCGGCGACGCCCGGGCACCTCTCGGGAATCATGGCGGTCGGTTCGGACGGGAAAACGGTCGTCACCGTGAGCCGCGAATCGGTCCGCGTGTGGGATCGGGCCGGCGGCGCGGTCCGGCACTGGGCGCTGACGCCCCCCGCGACCTCGGTCGCCGTCTCACCCGACGCGAGAATCGTGGCCACCTCGTCCGGAAAAGGCGCTATTCGGATGTGGGACGCGGCGCGGGGCGAGCAGGTCCGCGAGATCGACACGAAGCGCGGGGACGTCGCGGGGATCGCGTTCTCGCCCGACGGCAAGTTACTCGCGACAAAGGCCGAACTGAATTCCGCGGTGAACCTCTGGGACGCGAACACCGGCGCCCACGTCCGCACGATCGGTCAGGACGGCGAGCCGGTGTTCAGCGGCGGGCGCGTCACCCTCGACATTTCCGGTATGCAGACCCCTGTAATACGCTTCTCACCGGACGGCCGCCTGATCGCGGCCGCGAGCGACAAGAAACAGCTCCGCGTGTGGGACGCGGCCACTGGAACGGCGGTGTGCGACATCGCGGCCCCTAAGTCGCTGGGCGTCGCGTTCGAGTTCTCCGCGAACGGGCACGTGCTCGCGCTCCTGACCCAAGACGGAACGGTGACGGGATACGAAATCGCCACCGGGGAGAAGCGGTTCGAGACGCGGGGCGCGGGCGACGGCTCCGCGGCGAACCACCCGCGCGACATCGCCGGGGGCACGGCCGCGATTAGCGCGCTGGGGCGCGGGTTCGCGAACGCCGGCGCGATCGGGTTCACCGCGGACGGGCGGTTCCTGTTCTCCGCCGCGGGCACCTCCGCGCTCCGCGCCTGGGACACGCTCACCGGCCAAGAAATCGGGCACCTGAAGGGCCACAGTGGGAGCGTGTCGCACCTGTGCGTTACGGGCGGGAACGTGCTCGTTACCGGGAGCGTGGACACGACCGCGCTGACGTGGGATCTGTCGAAACTCACCCGGGTCGAACTTACACGCGACACGCCCCTCCCCGCGGCCGACCTGGACCAACTTTGGGCCGATCTCGCGAAACCCGACCCGGCGGTCGCGCTCACGGCAGCGCGCAAGCTCCTGACCGACCGCAAACAGGCGGTGACCTACTTGAGCGAGCGGCTCCGCCCGGTGCCGGTGGTCGAGGACGCCCGGATCGCGGAACTGGTGACCGACCTCGGTGGCAACTTCAACGCCCGACGCAAGGCGACCGCCGAACTGGAGCGACTCGGCGCGGTCGCGGTCCCGCACTTGCGCAAGGCACTCGAAGGAGCCCCACCCCTGGATCTGAAACAGCGGGTAGAGGCCCTTCTGCAAAAGGCCACTGTGAGCAAACTTACCGAGGACCAGCTCCGGGAGCTGCGCACCGTCGAGTTACTCGATCAAGCCGCGACGCCCGAAGCGAAGCGCGTCCTGGAGGCGCTCGCGAAAGGTGCCAAAGGCGCCCGACTCACGCTCGAAGCGTCCGCGGCCCTCGCGCGACTGACCGCCACGAAGTAACGCCACATTGCTGTGTTGACCTGGTGCATTTGGTCTTTTGTTTGGTGGCACGAGCCTCTGGCCTGTGGAGGCACTCACACAGGCCAGAGGCCTGTGCCACGAACACAAGGCACAAGCTTTCAACGCAGCAACCCACATCCAATCGGTTCACCGTCGCGCCCCAAGTTGGGGCGCGACGCGACGAGAGCATTCCCATGCGATACGCACTGACCCTACTACTGCTCCCGTTCGGCTACTGCGCTCTCGGGGCCGACGCCGCGGCGCGGATCTCGGAGCGCATCGACGCCCGGATCGATGAGAAGCTAGCGAAGGCAAAGGTTGAACCCGCACCGACCGCGGGCGACGCGGAGTTCTTCCGCCGGCTCTGTCTCGACCTCAACGGGCGCGTCCCCCCGTTGTCGCTCGTGCGCGACTTCCTTGATGACGACCGCCCCAACAAGCGCCGGCTCTGGGCGCGGGAACTGATTGAGGGCGATTTCGGCGACCGCTACGCGGCGCACTTCGCGAACTACTGGCGCGCCGTGCTGCTCGCGCAATCGAACGCCCAGGTCGCGCGCCCCGGGCGGCTCGAAGATTACCTCCGCAAGCAGTTCCGGGCGAACGTCCCTTACGACAAGTTCGTCCGCGACCTGCTCACGAGTGCGGACGCGGCCGACTACTTCTCGGCCTACGAGAACAAGCCCGAGAACATCGCCGGGAGCACCTCGCGCGTGTTCCTGGGGGTGCGACTGGAGTGCGCCCAGTGCCACGCCGACCGCAGCGGCGGAACCTGGAGCCGCGAGCAGTTCTGGCAGTTCGCCGCGTTCTTCTCGCGCCCGCCGAGGGCGCGGGCGGATCAACCCGCACCCAAAGGCCCGCCGCAAATCAAACTGCCCGAGAAAGAAGAGTACATCGCCGCCGAGTTCCTCGACGGCCGGGTGCTGAACTGGACGGACGGCGCGGACCCGCGTGCGGTACTCGCGGAGTGGACCACGCGGGCGGACAACAAGTGGTTCGCACGGGCCGCGGTCAACCGCATGTGGGGCTACTTCTTCGGGACCGGGCTCATTGACCCGGTTGATGGTCTGGGCGTGGCCGACAATCTCCCGAGCCACCCCGAACTGCTGGACGAACTGAGCCGCGCGTTCGCCGAACACAAGTTCGATCTGAAATTCCTCGCCCGCGCCATCACCGGAACGAAGGCGTACCAGCGCACGAGCCGGCAGACGCACGCGGCTCAAGCCGACCCGCGGTTGTTCGCCCGGGTGCCGGTGCGCGGGCTGAGCGGGGAGCAGCTCTACGACAGTTTGACCGAAGCCACCGGGTACGCCCCGCCGACCGAGAACGCGAGCGACGCCCTGCTCGTCGCGACCACGCCGCGGGCCAAGTTCCTCGCGAAGTTCCAAACGCAGCCCGACCAGCCAATCGACGCGGCCACGTCCATTCAACAGGCGCTCTACCTGATGAACGGCGCGTACACCACCACGGCCACGAGCCTGGAGAAAAGCCCGACCCTCCGCGCGATCGCCACCGGTCCCGGGTCGGTCGCGGATCAGGTCGAACAGTTGTTCCTGGTGGCGCTGGCGCGCAAGCCCACTGCGACCGAACTGAAACGCATGGCCGAGTTCGTCGGCCCCGACCGACCGGCGAAGGACCGACAAACCGCGCTCGCGGACGTGTTCTGGGCGCTGCTCAACAGCACCGAGTTCGCGGTGAACCATTAGTCCGGTTTCGGGTCGCGAATTGAGGCCCGCAACTACCCAAGCAGCGCGCGACTACACGGGCTGCGCCTCCCGCTCCCTCGCGGTCGCGGCTCGTAAAGCCGTTACATGGAATCTGAATCGCTATCAACCCGGAGTTCCCATGCGATCCATCGACCGCCGCTACTTCCTTCGCGCCGGTGCGCTGAGCGCCGGGACCAGCATGTCCGGCTGGTTGGCGCCGCTCGCTACCGCCGCCGCGAAGGAACCGGCCCGCAAGCGCGCGTGCATTTTGCTGTGGATGAACGGCGGGCCGAGCACGATCGACCTCTGGGACTTGAAGCCGGGCCACGACAACGGCGGGCCGTTCAAGGAGATCGGCACCGCGGCGCCCGGTGTGAAGATCAGCGAGCACCTGCCGAAGATCGCGGCCCGCATGAAGCACGTCGCGCTCGTGCGCTCGATGACCAGTAAAGAAGGCGACCACGGGCTGGCCACGTACTTCGCGCACACCGGGTACTCGTCGCGCGGGCCGATCCGCTACCCGTCGCTCGGCTCGGTGGTGGCCAAGGAACTCGGGGCGGACGATGCGGCGCTACCGAACTTCGTGAGCGTCGCGCCGTTCCGGGCGTTCAGCCCGGCCGCCCACGAGCCGGGGTTCCTCGGCCCGCGGTACGCGCCGCTCGCGGTGGGCGAATCGCGCCCGCTCGCCCCGCAACCGGGCAGCGCGAACCAAGCAATGGGGGTCGAAGACCTCGCGCTGCCCGGCGGGATCGCCACAGACCGGTTCGACGCGCGCTGGAAATTAGCGGCCGAACTCCAGCACGAGTTCGCCGCGGAGCGCCCCGACCCCGCGGCCAAGAGCCACCACACGGCCTACGACCGCGCCGCGAAGCTCATGCGCTCGGCCGCGGCGAAAGCGCTCAAACTCGACGACGAACCGGCCAAGCTCCGCGACACTTACGGGCGCGACGTCTTCGGCCAGGGGTGCCTGCTTGCCCGGCGGCTCGTCGAGAGCGGCGTGCCGTTCGTGGAAGTGGCGCTCGGCGGCGCGGGCTGGGACACGCACACCGACAACTTCGAGCGCGTCAAACAACTGAGCCAAACGCTCGACGCCGGGTGGTCCGCACTACTGGACGACTTGAAGGACCGGGGGCTGCTCGGCACCACCACGATCGTCTGGATGGGCGAGTTCGGGCGCACGCCGAAGATCAACGGCAGTAAGGGGCGCGACCACTACCCCTATGCGTGGGCCGCGGCGCTGGCGGGTGGCGGGATTAGTGGTGGGCAGGCGCTCGGCAAAACGAGCACGGACGGCACCGCGGTCGAAGAGCGCCCGGTGACCGTTCCGAATTTCCTCGCGACCGTGTGCAAGGCTCTCGGCATCGATCCGCAAACGCAGAACGTATCGAACACCGGGCGCCCCATCCCGGTCGTCGACTCTGCCGCCAAACCGGTCGCAGAATTACTCGGTTCGTAGTTTCTGCGATCCCTGGAAGCGAGCGATTGGTGCGCGGACTGTGGGCCGCGACCCGTCTGTCGTGGTGCGGTTTCGAGGTCGCCCCCGGTCCCGTCTGCTGGCGCCCACGAACAAGTGCGGTTTCACACTCGGGATCCGCAAACAGTTCAGCACGCTCCCCTCGGCCGCGCCGAGCGCCCGAGCGAAAGTGCCTCGACCGCCGCCCGAGACCAATCGATCTCCCGCCCGATAAATTTGCCCAACGACAATTGGTGAAGTGCGTACCCGCCCCGGCTTTCTGCCAAGCTCGACACCGACAAGTCGTCCCGCAACCGCGACCCATCTCGGCGGAAAACTCTCACGGGCTTCCAATTCTGAGTACGAATAGGATGCCGTTCGCACCTCGCGGCCGCCGATCGGGTTGCGCCCGGGGTATCGGAAGCGCCGCTTGAGTGCCCGTAGCGTGGATCAAATCAGTTCCCGCGACTCGCTCGACGTCAGCGGCTCGGCTAACACATCACTTCGTGGTCAGTTCACTCATGTGGCTACCACCCCGGCCAATTACATCCGGTTCCGGATCAGCCCGGACGTCGCGATCGCGCTCTCCACAATGGTGAAGGCTCCGGGCGAAGCGTTCACCGGCACGCCCGCGGAATTGATCGCGGTCCACCACCCCGACAGCGCGGAGATGGACGCCTACGAGCGGTTGCTCGGCGATGCGATGCGAGGTAACGCGACCGAGTTCGCCCGCGAGGACTACGTAGAAGAGGCGTGGCGCATCGTCGACCCGGTACTCGGGTCCGTAGTCCCGGTCGTCGAGTACGAACCGCATTCGTGGGGACCGGTAGAGGCGAACCGGCTGATCGGGAGCGATGACCCGTGGCACGATTCCGCGGTTCACAAAGCAAATTCGTGACGCAAATTGAGGGCCACGGGCGCTTTTATGCTATTCTCGCTCGGGCGTGAAATGCTTAAGCCGATGATCGGGTATGCTGGTGCGGAGTTGGGAGTTGATGACTTCGTTGGAGCACTCCATTGCCACCGATCTCTGCACAACCGGCTCCCACCGGCACTCCGGCCACACCGGAACACAACGGGCACGGAAAGATTCTGTTTTCCGGCGATCCGAACGCTTCTTACGAACGACGACTCGTATTCGATCACGTCGTCGAGCCTAAAACTGCGACGATCCGCGAACAGTTTGAAGCGGTCGCACGAGCGGTCCGCGATCTCCTCACCCGGCAGTGGCTCAAGACCACCCAGGCCCACGATCGAGCGAACCCGAAGCGCGTGTATTACCTGTCGATGGAGTTCCTCATTGGTCGCTCGCTGACCAATAACATCACCAACCTGATGGCCGAACCGATCGTTCAGGAGGCGATGCAACGGGAAGGACTCGATCCAATCATGCTGGCCGAACAGGAACCAGACGCGGGGCTGGGCAACGGCGGGCTCGGTCGGCTGGCGGCGTGCTTCCTCGATTCGATGGCCACCATGCAACTCCCGGCCATCGGCTACGGGTTGCGCTACGAGTACGGCATCTTCCGCCAGGAGATCGAAAACGGTGCGCAGGTGGAGCGCCCGGACAACTGGCTCCGTCGGCCGGACCCGTGGGAAATTCCCCGCCCGTGCGAGACCGTTGAAGTGCGACTCAACTGTTCGGTCCGCATTCACAACGGCGCGCCGCACCTGGAGCCGAACACTCCCCGGGTGCTCGTCGGCGTCCCCTACGACCGCCCGATCGTCGGGTTCGGCGGGAAAACTGTCAACACGCTGCGATTGTGGGGCGCATCGGCCCCCGATTTCTTCAACCTCGGCGAGTTCAACCACGGTGACTTCTTCGGCGCGGTTCTCGACCGCGTGACGGCCGAGAGCCTGACCCGCGTGCTGTACCCGGACGATTCGACGGCCGCAGGGCGCCGACTGCGGTTCGTGCAGGAATACTTTTTGGTCGCCTGCTCCCTCGCGGACATCTTGCGTCGGTTCAAGTCCAGCAACAGCGACTGGCGCGCCCTGCCCGACAAGGTCGCGATCCAGTTGAACGACACGCACCCGGCCCTCGCGGTCACCGAACTGATGCGCGTGCTGCTCGACGACGCGCGCCTCGGGTGGGACGAGGCCTGGGATCTGACCGTCCGCACGCTCGCGTACACGAACCACACGCTGCTGCCCGAAGCACTGGAACGGTGGCCGGTGGAACTGTTCGAGCTGGTGCTCCCGCGCCACCTGGAGCTGATCTTCGAGATCAACCGACGATTCCTTGGTGCGGTACGGTCCAAGTTCCCCAATGACGAAGCACGCGCGGAGCGAGCGAGCCTCATCGAAGAGGGCACAGGCCGCAACGTGCGGATGGCGCACCTCGCGATCATCGGCACGCACAGCACCAACGGCGTCGCGGCCATTCACTCGGAACTGCTCCGCACCCGCACCGTGAAAGACCTCGCCGAAATGTTCCCCGAACGGTTCGGGAACAAGACCAACGGCATCACCCCGCGGCGCTGGCTGCACCTGTGCAACCCGGCGCTCGCCGCACTCGTCTCCGACGCGATCGGCGACGGCTGGATCACCGATCTGTCGAAGCTCCGTGCGCTCGCACCACTCGCCGAAGACCCGACCCTTCGCGCGAAGTTCCGCCGGGCCAAAGAAACCGCCAAGGAGCGGTTCACCTCCTGGCTGCAAACTACGACTGGGCAGGTCGTCAACCCGGTCTCGATCTTCGACTGCCAAATCAAGCGCATCCACGAGTACAAGCGCCAGTTACTTATGGTGCTGCACATCGTGGTGCTCTACAACCGGTTGCGAGCGGACCCGAGTCTCCCCATTCCACCGCGCACGTTTTTCTTCGCGGGCAAGGCGGCTCCGGCATACACGCTCGCGAAACTCATCATCCGCCTCATCAACAGTGTGGCCGCGGTGATCGATTCCGACCCGGCGGTGCGCGGAAAACTCGCGGTGGTGTTTCTACCCGAATACAATGTGTCCCTCGCCGAGCGGCTGATCCCGGCCGCGGACGTGTCCGAGCAGATCTCCACCGCGGGGTTCGAGGCGAGCGGCACGAGCAACATGAAGTTCATGATGAACGGGGCGCTCACGGTGGGCACACGCGACGGCGCCACGATCGAAATGGCCCAGGAAGCCGGCGAGGAGAACTTCTTCCTGTTCGGCCTCACCGCCGATCAAGTGGCAAGTAGTCGCGGGTGGTACGATCCGCACTGGCACTACGCCCACGAACTGGAAACCCGGACCGCTCTCGACTTGATCGCGCTGGGTCACTTCAGTAACGGTGCCCCGGGGGTGTTCGCCCCGATCCGTGACACGCTGCTCACGAAGGGCGACTACTACATGCACCTGGCGGACCTGGCCGATTACACGCGCACGCAGGAGCGCGTGAGCGCGCTGTTCACGGACCCGGACGCCTGGGCGAAGAAGGCGCTCCTGAACATTGCGCACTCGGGCCGGTTTTCCAGCGACCGAACGATCCACGAGTACGCGACCGAGATTTGGGGCGCTGGGCCGTGCCCGGTCGATTGAGTCAACCGAATTCGCGCGTCCGCGGCGCGACTACCAGAGAGTACCCGATGCCGATCTCTCCGCTCGCCGGGAAACCGGTCCCGAAAGAACTGCTCATCGACGTCGCCGCCCTGGAGCGGGCCTACTACTCCCACAAGCCCGACCCGGGTGACCCCAACCAGCGGGTCGCGTTCGGCACGAGCGGGCACCGCGGCACCCCGGGCAACAACACGTTCACCGAGGCCCACATTCTCGCGATCTCGCAAGCCATCTGCGACTACCGCACGGCTCACGGGATCACCGGCCCGCTGTTCATGGGCAAGGACACGCACGCGCTCTCCGCCGCGGCCCAGCGCACGGCCCTCGAAGTGCTCGCGGCCAACGGCGCCGAGACCGTGATCCAGAGGGACAACGGGGTGACGCCGACGCCGGTGATCTCGCGCGCGATCCTCGTACACAACCGCGGGCGCACAACGGGCCTCGCCGACGGGATCGTGATTACGCCGTCGCACAATCCGCCCGAGGACGGCGGGTTCAAATACAACCCGACCAACGGCGGCCCGGCCGACACGGACATCACGAAGTGGGTCCAGGACCGCGCGAACGAACTTTTGCGCGGGAACAACGCGGGCGTGAAGCGCGTCCCGCCGCTCTCGGCGCTCACCGCGGCGACCACGCGCCACGAGGACTTCGTCCGCCCGTATGTGGACGACCTCCGGAACGTGATCGACACGGACGCGATCCGCGGCGCGAAGCTGAAGCTCGGCGTGGACCCGCTCGGCGGCGCGGCCGGCGGGTACTGGGCCGTCATCAACGAGACCTACGGGCTGAACATCGAGGTCACGAACGCGGCGGTCGATCCGACGTTCTCGTTCATGACCGCGGACCACGACGGGAAGATCCGGATGGACTGCTCCAGTCCCTACGCGATGGCCCGGCTCGTCGCGCTCAAGGACCGGTTCCGCGTCGCGTTCGCAAACGACCCGGACTCTGACCGACACGGGATCGTCACCCCGTCCGCAGGGTTGATGAACCCGAACCATTACCTCGCGGTCGCGATCCGCTACCTGCTCACGCACCGCCCGGGCTGGCGCGCGGGCGCGGCCGTCGGGAAAACGCTCGTCAGTAGCGCGCTAATTGACCGCGTGGTCTATTCTCTCGGGCGAACGCTGCTGGAAGTACCGGTCGGGTTCAAGTGGTTCGCGCCGGGGCTGTTCGACGGGTCCGTCGGCTTCGGGGGTGAAGAGAGCGCCGGCGCCAGCTTCCTGCGGAAAGACGGCACCGTGTGGTCCACCGACAAGGACGGGCCAATTCTGTGCCTACTCGCGGCCGAGATTACGGCCGTGACCGGAAAAGACCCGGGCGAGCACTTCGCCGAGATTGCGTCCGAGTTCGGGATGCCGAGCTACACTCGCATCGACGCCCCCGCCACCCCGGAGCAGAAGGCAAAACTCTCAAAACTCGCGCCGGAAAACGTGACTGCATCGGAACTGGCCGGGGACTCGATCACCGCGAAACTGACCCGCGCCCCGGGGAACGATGCCCCGATTGGTGGACTGAAAGTAGTCTCCGCGGGCGGCTGGTTCGCCGCGCGGCCGTCGGGCACCGAGAACGTGTACAAGGTGTACGCCGAGAGCTTCCGCGGTGCTGAGCACCTCGATCGCATTGTCAGCGAAGCTCAACAGATCGTCACCGCAGCGCTCAAATAAGCGAACCCCGCCCGCAAGGGCGGCGGGTGCAGGTCATCGCCCCACCCGCCGCCCTTGCAGGCGGGGTAATCATTGCTTGATTCACCCCTGCCCTTGCGGACAGGGTTCACCAAATCCTCGCCCTTGTGGGCGGTGCTCGCCGAACTACGGTTACGGCTTGGGGCGCGCCTTCAGGTGGTCTTCCATCTTCAGGTGCGGGACACCCTCGGCCCACCAATCCGGAGCGGCTTTGCCCATCAGGTGATGGTCGAAGAACTCGCGCATGCGGATCGCGTAGTCCGTGCGGTTCTCCGGCTTCACCAGGCCGTGGTTTTCGCCCTTGTACTGCAGCATCACCACGGGCTTCTGCAACCGGCGCAGCGTGTTGTAGTATTCCACCCCCTGCGTGAAATCGACCGCGCCGTCCTTGTCGTTGTGCAACAGGAGGAGAGGGGTCTTCACGTTCTTCGCGTGGTACACGGGCGAGTTGCGAATGTACGCCTCTTGCAGATCCCAGTACCCGGCCGTGAACCGCCCCTGGCTGCTCTCGAAGATCGGCTGGTTCGCCATGCCGACGTTCCAGTACACGCTGCTGTACATGCTCACGAGGTCGGTGAGCGCGGCCCCCGCAATCGCGCACTTGAAGCGGTTCGTCTGCGTCACCATGAACGCGGTCTGGTACCCGCCCCACGAGTGCCCGTGCAGCGCGATCTTGTCCCCGTCCACAACACCCGACGCGACGGCCGCGTCCAGCGCGGGCAGAATGCACTCGGCCGCGGACATCCCCGGATCGTTCAGCCGGTAGGTGATGTCCGGCATCAGCACCGCGTAGCCAGCCGAGGTGTAGATCGAACCGATCGCTCCGGCGCTCGGCGGCTGGTAGCGGTGGATGTTCTGTGACAGTTTCTCGTAGATGTACACGATGGTCGGGTACTTCTTGCCCGGTTCGTAATCGGCCGGCAGTAACAGCGCGCCCTGGAGCTTCTTCCCGCCCACGCCCTTGTACTCGATCAGTTTCGCCCCCGCGGACCACTTGTAGTCCTTCTGTTGCGGGTTGGCGTCCGTGACCTTCTTCGCGTTCTTGAACGTCGCGTCCGCGATGTAGAAATCGGGGTAGTCCACGCTCGTCTGCCGGGAGAACACGAACGTGTCCGCCTTGCGCGCCTTGGCCTGCACCCCGTAAGCACAGTCGCCCCACAGCAGCACGTTCGCGCCGGGCTTCGACGGATCGATGCGGGCGAACCCGTCCTTCTTCGTCCACTCGCCGTACATCGCCGTGTACACGGGGCGCGTGAGGTCGACCCCGGGCTTGGGTTCGGCCTCGAACTGGTTCAGCCCGCGGTAGCGGATGCCGTCCTTCTTGCCGTTCTCGGTCAGGCTCGTGCCGCCTGAGCCGTCAACGCTCACGCGCCAGATGTCCCACCCGTCGGAGAGCAGCACGAACTTCCCGTCGCGGCTCCAGCCGAACGCGGGCGTGGCCGGCTTGTCGAAGTTGTGGTCGTCGTCCGCGTCGACGAACGACGAACCGACCTTCTCTGTCACGTTCGTGCTCTTCCCCGCGGTCATGTCGTAGACGTGGTAGTGCCCGTCCTTGTAGTAGAGGAAGTGCGTGCCGGTCGGGGCCGTGTTGACGTTCGCCCCGCCGAAGAACAAGCTCGCGAGCTTCTCCACCACCTTCGTCTTCGTCCCGGTCTTCGGGTCGATCACGTACACATCGGTGTAGAGTTTGCCGTTCAGGTAGCTCATGTACTCGTAGGGCTTCGAGTCGCGCCCGATGCCGTACTTCTGCTTCGCGACCAACCCCGCTTGCTTCAGTTCGTCGGTGGCGAGGCGAACGAACTTCTTGTCCTTCGTCCAGTAGACCGCGCTGTAGTTTACCACGCGGTCGGTACCGGCCTGTTTCTCCTGCATCGGCTGGAGCCGGTCGTCCTTCCAGTGCCACACCACGAGGTCCGGCTTCGCGCCGTCGCCCGCACCGCCCGTGGTCGGGCCGGCCTTTTTGCCCTTCTTGCCGTCGTCCTTCGGATCGACCTTCACCTCGGTCTTCATCTCTTTCGGCGCCGGGGCGACTTCGCCCTTCTTTTTGCGCGCGGTGATGTTGAAGCTGAACCCGTCGAGCGCATCGGTCCACGAGGCCGATCCGGTGATCCCCATGTCTTTCGGGAAGTCCTTGTCGTCCTTCGGATCGTAAGTCGTCTTCGTGGGCTTCGCGCCGAGTTCGGTAAAGCCGAGGATGCTGATCCACTTCGCCTCGTACCCCGGGTCGTCGACGGCCTTCGTAACGGTGAACGCGGTGGTGTCCTCGTTCCACGACAGCCCGCGGTACACCGCCTTACCCGATTCGATCAGATGCACCGCGCCGGTCTTCATGTCGCGCAGGTGAACGCCGTTCCCGAGTTGCCCCGTCGCGTCGATCACGGTGATTAACCACGCGCCCGCCTTATCGAACTCAAAATCAGAGACGTTGCCCAATACGAGATCGATTCCCGTCGCCAGTTCTCGCAGAACGAGGTCCGAACCCGAGTGTGCGGGCGCAGCTCCCGGACCGGGCGGAGCGGCGGGCGGGTCCGTGACCTTGCGGAACACGATGTGCGTCGCGGCCTCGCCGTTGAAGCGAACCGACGCGGCCCCTTCGATCTCGGTCTTCTCGCCGTTGGCCAAGTTGACCAGGACGACTTTCGCCTTCGGGCGCGTGGCGCCGGGCGCGGCACCCTTCGGGGTGACCGGAGTGTAGGTGAACGCGAACCACTTGCTATCGAGGGAGAACAGCAGCGCGCCGAACCCCTGACCGCCGGGGAATTTCGTCTCCTTGCCGTCCGCGGTGTTGCGCAGGATCAGGTCGGCTTCGCCCTCGTTCGCGCCAACGCGGTGGGCGAACCACTTGCCGTCCGGCGACAGCGCGACCCCGCGAACGGAGCGCCAGGTTTCCGCTTCGGCCAGCGTGAGGGGCTTTTTCCCGGCGCCCGTGGGCGCGGATTTCGCCTTGAGGTCGTCGAGCCTCTTCTTGAGTTCGGCGATCTGCTTTTCGATTTCCGCGGCTTGTTGCTCGCGGGTTTTCGGTGGGTCTTCGGCGCGGATGACGGCAACGAATCCGCCGACGAGCACGAGCGCCGCGAGCCCGCGGCGGAGCAGGAACATAGAGCGGAACAAGGCCGGTCTCCGAGCGGGTGGGTGCCGGCCCGACCCGCGAGCGGGAAGGTCTGCGCCGGTTCGTGGCGCGAGTTGGGAATCGTCCGTTCCATCGAAATGCGACCGGCGCGGCACCGGTGGCCGAGGGTTATTTTGCCCAGCTTACCAATTCGCCCCCGGCGTGTCGATAAGACTGGCGTGATTGTGCGCTTTGAACGAGGTGTCGCTTGTGGATTGTGCCCAACGGCTGCCGATACGTGTTGTCTTGTTCGATGGGCGAGCGGGAAGTGCTGCTGACATTTCTGGACGGTTCACGAAATATTAGGGTGGCGATGGCAAGCGGGGGTCCGTTACAACCGGGATCGACATCCAACGCGGGAGCAGTCGTGGCCGAAAAAGACGAGTTCGCACCGCTCCGATTCCTGGACGGTGACGGGAGCTACAGCTTGATGCTCACGGAATTCAGCCCGTGGGCCGCTACGTTTGAGGAACTGGAATGGGACGGCGGCGGGTACAGTTGGCACGGCGTGGCCGATGCACTCGTCCGGCTCAAGGCCCCGAAACTGAAGAAGAAGATCAAATACGACCCGGAAGGCAGCATGTTCGTCGCGTTCGGGCCGGACCGCGACGCGCTGGTGCAACTCGCCCGGTTAATGCTCGAAGCAATGGCCGATCCCGCCGTATTGAGAGAGGCGATCGAGAAAGCAAACCCGAGACTGATGGATTAGCAAGCCGGGGCCGCTCCCGCCACTTCCCACAACGCCCGCAATTCCGCTCCGGTTAAGAGAAGGAACTGCGGGCGCAACGAATCGGCCGCATTACGTGCTGCGGAAAATCAGCTCGTCACAGCGCCTTCGCTCGCGGACTTCACGAGCCGGGCGTACTTCGCGAGTACCCCGCGCTCGACGCGGAGGGCCGGAGCTTTCCACTTGCCTTTCCGCGCCTCGAGTTCCGCGTCCGGGACGTTCAGCGTGAGGAGCTTCGCGTCCCCGTCGATGGTGATCGAGTCGCCGTTCTGCACGAGCGCGATCGGTCCGCCCACCCACGCTTCTGGCGCCACGTGCCCCACAACGAGGCCGTGCGTACCACCACTGAACCGGCCGTCGGTGATAAGGCCCACGCTCTCACCCAGGCCCTGCCCCATCAGCGCACCGGTAATGCTCAGCATTTCGCGCATCCCGGGACCGCCCACCGGCCCCTCGCCGCGAATCACGACCACGTCACCGGCCACGATCTTCCGCGCCTGGATCGCCTCGAAGCACGCCTCTTCGCCGTCGAAAACCTTCGCGGGGCCGGTGATCGAGCGCTGCTTCAGCCCGGCGACCTTCGCGACCGCGCCCTCGGGGGCGAGGTTCCCCTTCAGGATGACGTGGATGCCGTGGCTGAAGAGCGGATCCTCGAACGGGCGCACCACCTTTTGCGGTTTCGCGTACACGCTCGGCACGTCCGCGAGGTTCTCCGCGAGCGTCTTGCCCGTCACCGTGATGCAGTCGCCGTGCAGGTAGCCCTTTTCGAGCAGCGCCTTGAGCACCGGCGGGGTTCCGCCGACCCGGTAGAGGTCGAACATCACGTACTTCCCGCCCGGTTTCAGGTCCGCCAGGTGCGGAACCTTCGCCGCGAGCCGGTCGAAGTCTTCGAGGGTCCAGGGCACGCCGGCCTCGCGCGCGATCGCCATCAGGTGCAGCACCGCGTTCGTGCTGCCGCCGAGCGCGAGTGCGAACGTGTAGGCGTTCTCCAGGCTCTTGCGCGTGATGATGTCACGGGGGCGAATGTTCTTCTCGATGCACTTCATCACGGCCTTGCCCGCGAGGAACGCCTCGCGCTCCTTCGCCGCGCCCACGGCCGGGTTGCTCGCGCCGTAGGGGAGCGACAGGCCCAGTGCCTCAATCGCGCTGGACATCGTGTTGGCGGTGTACATGCCGCCGCAGGAGCCGTGCCCGGGGCAGCTCGAGCACTCCACCTTGTGGAGCGTCTTCTCGTCGATCGTGCCGGCCTGGTACTTCCCGACCGCCTCGAAGATGGACACGATGTCCACGTCCTCGCCGGTCGGCCCGACACCGGGCATGATGCTCCCGCCGTAGACGAACACGCTCGGGATGTTGAGCCGAGCCATCGCCATCACGCACCCGGGCATGTTCTTGTCGCACCCGCCGAACGCGATCAGCCCGTCGTGGTTCATCGCGCCCGCGACGGTTTCGATCGAGTCGGCGATCACCTCGCGCGACACGAGCGAGTACCGCATCCCCTTGTGCCCCATGCTGATCCCGTCGGAGACGGTGGGGGCACCAAACGTCTGCGGCACGCCGCCGGCGGCGCGCACGCCCTCGCGCCCCTTCTCCGCGAGCCGGTCCAGGTGCGCGTTGCAGGGCGTGATGTCGCTGAACAGCGACGCGACCCCCACGACCGGCTTGTCGAAGTCCTCGTCGGTGAACCCGACCGCGCGGAGCATGGCCCGGTTCGGCGCGCGGCCGGAGCCGCCGGTGGTGGTGAGACTGGTGCGTGTCGATCCGTCGGACATGGAGAGCCCCTCTCGTACCCGTTCGCGTCAAACGAACGGAAATCCACAGTGCAACCCGATTCTCTCTGTTATCCGGATTGGGCTCGCGCCGGCCATGAGAGCGCGGGCGACTTTTCCGGGAAGCGCGAACGGGTCGAATTGTATCGGGAAAAGCGGCCCGAACGTTTGCAGCGGTTCTGCGCGTGAACTAGGTATTTGGTGTTCTCGCTCACCTAAATCACGAACGAACGGCGAACGGCAGGGCGAGGTGCCCGACCCTTCAATCCAGGAGTGTTTGATGCGCAGTCTGACCAAGAGTTTGGTGTCGTTCCTGAAGGCGGAAGACGGACCGACGGCTGTTGAGTACGCGGTAATGTTGGCCCTGATCGTCGTGGTGTGCATCGCCGCCATCACCACCCTCGGCTCCAACGCCAACAGCACCTTCTCATTCGTCGGCTCGTCCATCAAGCCGCCGTCCGGTGGCGGCACCGCCAGCTGAGTTCGCGCTACTGCAATTAAAACGACCCTGCCATTTTTGGCGGGGTTGTTTCTTTTGGTACCAACAGTTCGCCCCGCCGCGTGCCCGCGCCGCGGTGTCGACCTTCCGGACGCGATCACCCGGCGCGACCGGAGAAATCGACAGAAAACTCCCACACGTCAGATTCGCGGTTCTAAGTCTGTGTGTCGACGCGAACGGCACGCCCCCGACCACCGGGGGGGGCCGGCGTGACTCGCCCGGTTCACTTTCCTTCACGTAGTTCGGGGCCAGCGCACGGCTGCCGAACCCCACACGGAGTCCCTGCTATGCGTACTGTCGCCAAGAAGCTCGTCGCGTTCGTGAAGGCCGAAGACGGCCCGACGGCCGTCGAGTACGCGGTGATGTTGGCCCTGATCGTCGTGGTGTGCATCGCCGCCATCACCACCCTCGGCTCCAATGCCAACAGCACCTTCTCATTCGTCGGCTCGTCCGTCGCGCCGACGGCCTCGAGCTGAGTCGCGGAACCCGCGCTACAAATACGGCCGGCCCCTCTTGTCGTAAGGGGATCGGCCGTATTTTTTTGTTCTGTGTTACTTCGCCAGTTCGATCTCGATGAGCTTGTCGAGTTCCTCGTCGGTCAGTTCCTTCTCCTCGCTCGTCCACACGCGCTTCCCGTCCCTCCCGAACAGTGCCTTAAACGGGATGCCGCCGTCCAGCCCGAAGCGCTTCGTGACCTTGTCCTCGTCGTCCCGGAACCCGAGCAGCACGAAATTCGGGAACGCGGCCTCCTTGTCTTTCAGGAACTTGAGTACCGCGTCCTTGTCGTACTTGTCTTCCTTTCCCTTCGGGTCCAGGCTCACACTCACACACACCAGCCCCTTGCCGGAGTACTTCTTGTGCGTCGCCACGAAGTGCGGGAAACCCTTCACGCACGGCCCGCACCACGTCGCCCAAAAATCCACCAGAACGACCTTTTTCTTCTGGTCGGCGATGGCCTTGTCGAGTGCGTCGAACTTCACCTCGGCCATTGCGACGGCCTTCGGTTCGTCGGCCGCGCGTCCGAAGGCCGCGACGAGTCCGCCGGTCGCCAGTACCCCCGCGAGAATCAAAAAGCGCTGCACGAGTAACTCCTGTTGAATAAGGGATCGATCAGTGGCACCCGTTACTTGGCCAGTTCGGTCCGGATCAGTTTGTCGAGTTCCGCCTCGGTCAAGTGTTTTTCCCCTTTGGTCCACACCCGGGTTCCGTCCTTCCCGAATAGTGCCTGGAACGGAATACTGTCGCCCAGGCCGAACAGCCGTTGATACATTTCGTCGTCTTGTTTAGCGGCAATGAAGTTCGGAAACGTCGCGCTCTTCTCTTCAAGGAACTTCAGCACTTGGGTTTTGTCATAGCCCCCCTTGGGCCTCCACGCGACGTCCATACTTACGCTCACACAAACCAAACCCTGATCCGCGTACTTCCGGTGAAGGGTGACGAACTCGGGGAACGTTTTCACGCACGGGGGGCACCACGTCGCCCAAAAGTCCATCAGGACGACTTTCCCTTTCTGTTGTTTCAAAACTCCGTAAAGCCCGTCGTGGTCCGTTTCGGTCACGGCCACGGGGATCGCCGCGGTGGGTTCGGGCAGCGGGGCGGTGGGCCGGCACCCCGCGGCAATTACCAGTGCCAACAGAACCACGACACCGAGCGTTCGCATGGTCGGGTACTCCGGAAAGAACGATAAGGAATAATAGCGCGACCGGCGCCGCGGGCGCGGACTATTCAGCGCCGGTCGGTAGTGCTAGGATATGAGGGACCGACCGGGCGGCCGAACGACCCCGGCGCCCCGCCTTCCCCGTGAGCACTGCAGAATGCCGACGCCGACCGCGATCATCCGCAACTTCTGCATCATCGCACACATCGACCACGGCAAGAGCACGCTGGCCGACCAGTTCCTGCTTAAAACCGGTACGATCTCCGAGCGCGACATCAAGGCCCAGACGCTCGACAGTATGGACCTTGAGCGCGAGCGCGGGATCACGATCCGGATGCACCCGGTCACGGTCTACTACACGCTGAACGGCACGCGCTACGAACTGAACCTGATCGACACCCCCGGCCACGTCGACTTCAATTATGAAGTGAGCCGCAGCCTCGCCGCGTGCGAGGGCGCCATCCTGCTCGTCGATGCGTTCCAGGGCGTCCAGGCACAAACGGTCGCGAACGCCTTCCTCGCGATGGACGGCGGGCTGAAGATCCTCCCCACGCTGAACAAAATCGACCTGCCGCACGCGCGCCCGGACTTCGTTATCGGCGAAATGGAACAGGCGCTGATGGTGGACCCGGACGAGGTGCTCCGTGTGAGCGGAAAGGCCGGGATCGGCATTGAGGACATGCTCGCGGCGATCGTCGAGCGCGTCCCGCCACCCCCAGGCGACCCAACCGCCCCCACCAAGGCGCTCATTTACAACAGCCACTTCGATACCTACAAGGGCGTCGTCGTCTACATTCGGATGATCGACGGCGTCATCAAGCCCGGTCAGCGCATCAAACTGATGCGCACGGGCCGCGAGTACGTCATCACCGAAATGGGACAGTTCCGGCCCGAGATGCAGAAGTGCGACGAACTCTCGGCGGGCCAGGTCGGGTTCTTCACAGCCAACATTAAGAACATCGAGAACGTGAACATCGGCGACACGGTGACGGACGCCGCGACCCCGACGGCCGAGCCGCTCCCGGGGTACAAAGAGCCGAAGCCGATGGTCTACTCCGGGCTGTTCCCGGTCAACAACAACGAGTTCGAGGACTTGCGCGAGGCGCTCGGCAAGCTGAAGCTCAACGACAGCTCGTTCACGTTCCAGCCAGAAGTGTCCGACGGGTTGGGGTTCGGGTTCCGCTGCGGGTTCCTCGGGATGCTCCACCGCGAAATCATCCAGCAGCGGCTCGAACAGGACAGCAACCTGAACCTGGTACAGACCGCCCCGAACGTGAGCTTCGAGATCAAGAAGCGCGACGGTGAGGTCGTCACGGTCCACGGACCGCAGGAAGTGCCCGACGCGGGATTGATCGACGAGTTCCGCGAACCCATCGTCCGCATCAGCTTCCTGATCCCGGCGGGCAACATCGGCGCACTGATGGGCATGTGTACCGAGCGCCGCGGGACGTTCGTGCGGACCGAGTACCTGAGCCAGCAGCGCGTCATTCTCGTGTACGAAATGCCGCTCGCGGAAGTCATTTACGACCTGTACGACAAGCTGAAATCCGTGACCCACGGGTACGGCACAATGGACTACGAGATCCTGGGGTTCAAGCCCGCGGACCTCGTGAAAATGGACATCCTCGTTCACGGGCAGAAGGTGGACGCGCTCTCGGTCATCGTCCACCGGACGAGCGCCGAGCGCCGCGGGCGCCTGATCCTGAAGAAACTGCGCGAGGAAATCGACCGGCACCTGTTTGAGGTCGCGCTCCAAGCCGCGATCGGCGCGCGGGTGGTCGCGCGGGAAAACATCGCTGCAATGCGCAAGAACGTGACCGCGAAGTGCTACGGCGGCGACATCACGCGGAAGCGCAAGCTCTGGGCGAAACAAGCCGAGGGCAAGAAGCGTATGAAGCAGATCGGGCAAGTGGAGGTGCCGCAGGAAGCGTTCCTCGCGGTTCTCGAATCGGACGAATAACCTCTCTCGGTATCCGAAGAACCCCAGAAGCCCGCGCCGCGGGCGCGTTCTGGGGTTTCCAAACACGACCCTCGGATCACGTAACAAACAACAAGTTCCTTCGGTGTGCGGCTACTGCCGAAACGTGACATGGACCACACCGATCCCCCACCCCCTGTCGCAATGGATCTGCCGCCGGAAGAGCCGGCATTTTCAGAAGATGCGACGGTCCCGGTGCGCCCTCTCGTTCCCACCCCAAATACCCCCAAAACACCGGTTCCCGTCCCCGCCAGACGTCCTCACGCACGAAACACAAGCCCGTTCCGCGCTCTGATCGTGGTGGCGTCGGGGTTCATTGGCCTGTTTCTCGTCCTTCGGACGATCGCGGTCGAACCGTTCGGCGTGCCAACGGGCAGCATGGCCCCGGCACTCAGCGGGCACCACCGCGACGGGCCGTGCCCGCGGTGCGGGTACACGGTCCGCGTCGGGCGCCCCGGTTCGGGCAGCGCCAGCGAGCACTTCCGGAAGGTCACGTGCCCGAACTGCGACCGCGACATGTCACTTGTGGACGCGCGAGACCTCAGCGGCGACCGGCTCCTCGTGGACAAGAACATCTACGATCTGCGGTCCCCGCGGCGCTGGGAAATGGTCGTGTTCCGGTGCCCGAACCCGAACCCCACGGAGTTCGGGAAGCCGTATGTCAAGCGGCTCATCGGGCTGCCCGGCGAAACGATCCTCATTCGGGACGGCGACGTGTACGTGAAGCGCCCGGGCGACACGTCCGCCATCGGCGAAATCGCACGCAAGGGATTGGCCGAAGTGCGCGAAACGCTCACGCCGGTCTTCGACATGAATTTCGCGCCGAACCCCGGCGGTTGGAGCAACCGCTGGCTCGTCAGCCCCGGCGACCCGCGGTTGCCGTTGACTGCGGCCCCGAACTCCACCGGCCCACCCGTTATCGAGAACGGTGCTCTGGTACTGGATGCGTCCGACGCGCCACAATCGACGCTCACCGCGTGGTACCGGCACTGGCACCTGGACGACCACCGGGAGAACCCGGTCCGCGTGTGGAGCGCCTATGACGGTTCCCCGCGGCGCCCGAACGACCTCCCGGCGGCACACGATTTTTACCTGACGTGTGAAGTGGAGATCACCGCGACGTCCGGCACCGCGGGCGAGGCCAGCTTCGAGTGCCGATTAGTCGATGGCGCCGACGCGATCACGGCCGACATCGCAGTGGGATCAAAAGCGACGGGGCGCGCGCAACTCATCCACGAGTACCACGGCGGGTTGGGGATCAAGAGCGGCGTCGCCCTCGAACCGAAGCGCAAGTACCGTCTGGAGTTCGCTTTCGTGGACCGTCGGGCCAGTCTCGCCCTCGACGGGCACGAGATCGTACCGCACGCGGACCTGGAGCCGGCGCAAAAGCGCGGGGACGTGTCCCGCCCGGTGCGGTTCAGCGCCCGCGGCTGCCGCGCAGTGATCCGCGACATCCGCCTGTACCGCGACATCTACTACATGTCGGACTACGGCGAGCACGGCACTCGGCACCCCGCGGTGCTCGGGTCGCACGAATACTACGTGCTCGGCGACAACAGCGGGAACTCCGAGGACAGCCGGAAATGGCCGACACCGGGCGTGCCGGAAAGCGCGTTCATCGGTAAACCATTCCTCATTCACCAACCGCTCCGGCTCGGCCGGGTGTCGGTCGGCGGGCGCGAGCGCGTGTTCCAAACGCTCGACTGGTCCCGCTTGCGGTGGCTGCACTAACGCGGTCCGAGCGCCGGTCAGTGCGAACCGGCCGATAAGTTGGACCTCGCCATTGAACTCGAACCGGTGAGATCGCGGCTGGTCCCGCCGGCCGGTCGCCACAGAATTTCGACTCGGCACGGGCGAACACTCTGTATCGCCGTTACGCCCGGACGCTGTCCGAAATGAGGCCCGAATGTCCACCGCTTCCGCCCAGACGACCGACGACAAGAAGAAGCACCAGCCCCGCGACCCGGCCCGTGAGGTCATCGAGACGGTCGTGTTCGTCGTGGTTCTGGTTCTCTTGCTGAAACTGTTCGTCACGGAAGCGTTCGTCATCCCCACCGGGTCGATGGCGGAAACGCTCTACGGTTACCAGAAGATCATTGCCTGTCCGAAGTGCGGTCACTCGTTCCCGATCAACTCGCACGACGAGGTGGAAGGGGTCGCTCCGCCGAACAACCCCAATGGCAGAAAAGAGATCGTTCCGCTCACCAAGTACATTTGCCCGAACTGCCGGCACTACGGACTGATTAGCGACCTCAACCCGCGCCCGGCGAACAACAGTGGCGACCGCGTGCTCGTACTCAAGCCGCTGTACCACATTCGCGACCCCCGGCGCGGCGATGTGGTCGTGTTCAAGTACCCGCAGGCCCCGCAAACCCAACAAACCGCCCAGAACTACATCAAGCGGGCGATGGGTTTCGGCGGTGAGACACTCGCCGTTCACCGCGGCGACCTGTTCGTGACGTCCTCACTGACGTACCCGGCCGATGATCCCGCCTTCGCCCGACCGGAAGACCCGCTCGAGTTGTGGAAACCCGAATACCGTTACCGGAACAGCACGAAGGCGGTTACTCTGTTCGCTGCGTCGCGCGCGGCCGGGTTCACGGGCACCGTTCCCGGCGGGTTTCAGATCGTGCGGAAGGGCGAAGAGCAAATGCTTGCCGACCTCCGAATCGTTTGGGACAACGACAAGCAACCGACCGATTTGGCCGGACAGTTGAAATCCCGATGGCAAGCCGCCCCGAGGGCGCCGCCCAGTGGCGCGCGGACGACCCGCGCTCGCCTCGCGCGTTCGGTCACACGGGGGACTCGTTCGACTGGATTCGGTACCAGCACCTTTCGATGCAGTGGAAAATAGCACCCGCCAACAAGGTCGACGACACTCCTGCAACCGACTTCGAGGCACTGAAAGCCCAGAAGCCGAGCTACATCGATAACTTCCTCGGCTACAACGTCGGGCGCTCGACCGGCGCGCACGAGCAATCATGGGTCGGCGATCTGTGTCTGGAATGCGAGGCCGAAATCACGGCCGGTGCAGAAGTTGCAATCGATCTCTCGAAAGGCGCGGACCGGTTCCGGGCGACGTTCGGTAACGGCAAAGTGACTCTCACGCGGTCGGGGCCAAAAGCGGGCGAGATGGGGAGCAAGCCGTGTAAAGTGACGGCCGGCACCTACAAACTCCGGTTCGCGAACGTGGACGCACGGTTGTGGGTGTGGGTGGACGGGAAGCGGATCGACTTCGGTGCCGAAGCCGACTACGAACCGACCCAACTGAAAGAATCGGAGTACGAGCACGACGACCAACAAAAGCAGGGTTGGGTCCGGGCCAACGACATTGAGGCGCCGGCCAAAATTGGCGCGAAGGGCCAAGTGACCGCGATCCGTCACCTCAAGCTCCAGCGCGACATCTACTACACGTGGTCCCCGCCCGGCACCCAATCGCTCCCCAGCGACTTCAACGAAGCGGACATCTTCTACGTGCAGCCCGGGCACTATTTCTGCATGGGCGACAACAGCGCTCATAGCTCCGACAGCCGTGAGTGGGGCGTGGTGCCGGACCGCTTGATGCTCGGTAAAGCCGTTTTCGTGTTCTTCCCGGTGGCCCTAGACTGGAAACTCGGGTGGCCCCCGGTCCGCTTCAACCCGGAGAAGAACCGCGTCGGGTTCATCAAGTGACCCCGTGGGCGCGGCTTAAAGCAACATAAGGGCTCGGATCGCTCCGGACGGTTGCCCCGGAGCGGCTGGAGGGAGCACGATGCTAACCGGTGAGATCCAGATCCGCGTGCGGTACGCCGAGACGGACCGAATGGGCCTGCTCCACCACGCGAACTACCTGGTGTACTTCGAGCAGGCCCGAACGGAGTTGCTCCGCGGGCGCCACGCATCGTATAAGGAACTGGAAGACCAGGGGTACTTCCTGGTCGTCGCGAAGGCCGAGGTGAAATTCAAGAACCCCGCGCACTACGACGACGTGCTGACGATCCGCACCACCGTGACCCGGACCTCCGCCGTCCGGTTGGAGCACAAGTACGAAGTGTTTCGTGACGGGGTGCTCATTACCGAGGGCGCGACGACGCTCGCGTGCGTGGGGCGCGACGGAAAGCTGCGCGAGATGCCGCAGTGGTTGTCGGAAACGAAATAGGCGGGCGCCGTCGGTGGAACCGACGCGCGAAGTAACGACTCGCTCACGGACCGGCCCACACCGGCCGGTCGCCAACGCAGGGAGGTTCCGTGCGCCGGTTCTGGATTCATCAGGTGCTCCCGGCGGTGTTCGCCGCCATCCCGGTGCTGGCCGCGGCGCTCGTCTTCGTCGCGGTCCCAGCAGACGCGCGCCGCGACTACCTCGCCCGCGTCGAAACGTCTCCGATCGATTGGATCATCCTCGGCATCGGCTTCACGCTGTTCACGGCGCAGACCGTCCTCGCGTGGCGCGCGATGCGCTGGCAGTCCGCGGACTTCGACCTCAAGGCCGACCGCTGGCTCAGCCACTTGTGCCAGGCCGCGGAATGGTTCCCGCTCCTGGGCCTCATCGGGACGGTCGCGGCGATCCTGCAAACGTTCAGCTCGATCACCCCGGGCGCCAACCCGACCCCGCAAGACATCATCCGCAAGTACGCCCCCGCGATCACCGCGACCGGCGGCGGGCTGTATATGGCGTTCATCAACATTCTGCCGGTGTGGGTGGTCGCCATCGGGCGCGACCTGATCCGCTCGCTGGCGGGCATCGCGCCGCCCCCCGAGCCGCCCAGCGCGCCGGGGGCCAAGCTGTGATTACCCCGCCGCGCCGGGCCGTGACCCGGTTCTTCATTCCCCTCATCGACGTCCTCATTCTGCTGTTCTGCATCTTCCTGCTGATGCCCTTCGTCAGCGGCGGGTCCGCGCCCGAGCAGACGGACACGAAGCCGGCTCCGCCGAAAGACCCGCTGCCCGACAACGTGCAGGAACTACAGCGCCAACTCGCCGAGGCCCGGGATCGCCTCTCGCGCACGGAAAAGCTCGCACAGGCGCGCGTAACCGACCGACTCGTGGTACGGGTGCTCCACACCGATCGCAAAGACGGCACGCTTTACTACTTCGATCCGGACCGGCAAGAAATTCGCACCGAGGCCGATGCCCAGCGGTTCGTGATCCACCAGAAGACACTCGCGAGCAAGGCCGGCGGGGTGAAGGATCTCTACTTCCTGATCCTCTACCCGGAAAACTCGCTGGGGTTCCCGACGAAGACACAGGAAGACCAGATCCACCACTGGTTCCGCGACATCCCGCACGAGTTCCAGTAGCCCGCACGACGAGGCGCAGCCGCCATGTGTGAAACCCTCATTGCCGACGGACTCACGTCCGGGCTGAGCGAGAAACTCGCCGGGTACGTTATCAAGTGTCTGGCCGTGGGGGGCGGGTTCCTCGTCGGGTACTTCGCCGGCAGCGTGCTCGCGTGGGCGCTCGACCGCTGGGTCTTCGCGCACAAGGCCCCCGTCCAACTCAAGAAATTGTGCTCGATGCTCTGCGGCCTCGTGCTGGCTATCGTCGTCGCGCTGATCGTGTTCGGTGAGGGCGGCGGGGGGCTGTTCGGCGGGGGCGGAGCACCGGGCGACGGAAAAGGGACACCCGCCACAGAGAACAAGGACAAGCAACAGCCGGCCCCGTCCGTGCCCCCGCAGGAAGACCCGAAACTCGTACTACCGAAGATCGAACCCAAGCCACCGGACCCGAAGCCGACCCCGGGCGACGTTCGTGTCGCGATCCTCAGCGGGTCGGACGTCCGCGACGGCAAGTTCTACGTGCTCGACAACGAAACGACCGCAAAGACCTTCGACGAACTGAAAAAGGCGATCACCGACCGCCGCACGAGCACCAAGACCGAACTGACGCTGGTGTTCCGCTTCGCGAAAGACCCACTGTCCGACAGCCACCCAGAAATGAAGCGACTCAGTGCGTGGGTGAAAGAGGCCAAGCTACTCAGTCGCTTCGAGTAACGAGACCGAACCCGCCCGAATTACGACGATCTGCGTTTATGGAGACGCCCGACCCACCACCGTTCGATGTCCCCCGCGTGTTGCTGTTCGGGCACCGCGGATCGGGTAAGTCCGCGCTCATTGGCGCGCTGTTGCAGGCGGGCGAAACGCAGGGCGAGACGCTTCGGGGCGAGGTGGTCAGTTCGTCGGTGGATCTCCCGCGCATTCGCGAGGCGGCGTACAGCGGGAAGCTCGAATCCGCGAACACCGAGCTTTCGAGTTTCACGATCCGCTTGCGCCCCTGGCGCGTCGGCAAGCAACCGCTGATGGACCCGCTCACGGTCGTGCTCGACGACTGCGACGGGAAAGCGGCCGAAGCACTAATGGAGCACCCCGCCCCGATCACGCAGCGTGCTCCCGGTAGCGCGCTCGCGCGGGCCGTGGTCGAAACCGACGCCATCGTACTGCTCGTCGATGCTTCCAGCACGCGCGAAGAACTGACCGAAGCGTTCGACGAATTCGATGCGTTCCTCTCAACCGTCGAGAGCGCGAAGACCGATAGCCGCTCCGTCGGCGGGTTCCCGATCTTCCTCGTTCTGACGCAGTGCGACCGGCTCGCGCAGCCCCGTGACACGCAGAAAATCTGGGAAGCGCGCGTTAAAGACCGCGTCGATTACGCCTGGAAAGCGTTCGAGGAGTACCTGAAGGACGCGGACCCGGAAGAGGGGCGCGAGTCGCCGTTTTTGGCGTTCGGTAGCGTGGATCTCGAAGTGTCTGCGGTCGCCATTCGTCGACCGCCGCTCGCCGAGCACCCCGCCCCGGGCGACCAACCGTATCAGGTCGCCGAACTGTTCCGCGATTGCTTTTCTGGGGCGAAAGCGCACCACGATCGCGTGCGGCGCTCGGAAAAGCAGTTGCGCTGGACGGTGCGCGGCGCGCTGACCGGGTTGACGTTCTTGCTCCTCACGCTCGGTACGATCGCGCTGTTCCCGCCGGAAACGACCGGTCCCGATCTCGCGGCCAAAATCGACGACTACGAGCGCCAGGAGCGCCCCGCCGCGGAGCGCCTCGCGGACGAACACATCGAGCGCAACAAAACGGCCCTAAATCGGTTCGCAGGGGACAGTGCGTTCGCGCGCCTCTCCGAAGACCGCCGAACGTTCGTCACGAGCCGACTGAAAGAGATCGACGACTACCGTGCGTATCGCGCGAAGCTCGCGGGCGCGATCGCTCCGGCCGGAGCGCGCAGCCTACCGGAACTCAAGAAGATCAAGGAATCACTGCGCACCGAACTCGCCCTTCCTGCGGAATATTCTTGGGGCGAAACCGCCGCCGCGCAACTCCGGGACAAGTGGCTCGCGGACTGCACCGCACTTGAGGTCGCGCAGGCCGCGTTCGTGGATCGGTACCGCGCCCTCGATCGTGACGGTACCGCACTCATGCTGAAGCGGACGTTCGACGAAAACTGGTTGAAGGACATCGACGTGCTGTTCGCGACCGCAGAGAAGCCACCCTTCCCTCTGAATGATCCGATCCCGAACTCGCCCACCGTGCGCCAACCGCGCGGCGAAGCGATCACGTACAGCGTGCCCTACGAATTCGACGAGGCGTACAAGGCGCGCCGGTACTGGGAGCAAACGCACGACCAGATCATCCACTTACGCGACCTCGCCGACGCACTCGGATTGATCTCCGCCCCGAACCGGCCAGAAGCCGTGCTCGTGCTCCCGGAACCGAATGGTACCGACTCCGCCGCACTCGCAACCACGCGCTGGCAAGCGCTCGCGCGGATTTACACACGGCAATCTAAAGAATTCTCCGAGTGGGAAGCTCAACGCTTCCCGGACCCGGTGCGAGGGGAACTGCTCACGCGCCTCCGGAAATCGTTTGATGCGGGTGTCAAACACGTTCAAAAACTGTTCACGGTGAGGGACACCATCGAAGACTGGAAGGCGCTCGGTGCCTCCCTTGCGGAACCGAAATTCGGTGATTGGGGCAAACTCTTACACCTACTGGCGCGCCTCCAAGACCCGGCCACCCCCGACCCGGTTGTGGAACTGACCGACTTCCTCCGTGGGCTCGATAAGAAGGTATTCGATCTCGATTTACAAGGATTCCAGCTCACGATCCCGCTCGACTTGACGATCGACCGCGTGGAACCGAGCGGGCCGTTCACGGTGACCGTCACACACGCGAATCAGACGTCCGACATCGCGAAATTCACGGTCGGTAAAGGTGTGATGCGCGGAACCACGACCGTGTATCAGTTATTACCGGACGGTCCCACGAAGCTCGCGTACCGAGCCGGCGACGGTCTGCGTGCGGAACTGCCGATTCGGGCCGGCACCCGCGATCTAAAGCTGCTCTGGGAAGCCGGCGCGACAAACACGTTCCAGTTCGACCGCCTCATACGCGAACCGCGTCTGACGAAAGCCACTTCGGGCACAGAATCGGCAACCGGCGTGCAACTCATGCTCAATGCGGGCAGTTTACCAAAGCTCCCAGTGCTGTTTCCGTTGAAGTAGAGTTCATCACGCGCGGGTAACTCCACCTGTCAGCGCCCGCCGAATTGGGTAAACTTCTCGTACAAGACTCTTCCACAACCACACGAACTTCGGCGCACACGCCATGCACATACAGGACATTTTCGCCCAGCACCGGACCACGTTCAGTTTCGAGTTCTTCCCTCCGAAGACCGATGAGGCGAGCGAGGATCTGTTCCGCACCATCGCGGCGCTGCAATCGCTCCAGCCGTCGTTCGTGTCGGTGACCTACGGAGCCGGCGGATCGACGCGAGACCGCACGCACGACCTTGTGGTGCGCATCGAGCGCGACACCAACCTCACCGCGGTGTCGCACCTCACCTGCGTGTGCCACTCGCTGCCGGAAATGACCGCCATCCTCGATCGCTACGCGGCCAGTGGCATCGAGAACGTGCTCGCGCTGAGCGGCGACCCGCCCAAGAATCTCGCGAACTACGATCGCGCGAAGGATGCGTTCCACTACGCAGAAGAGCTGGTGAAGTTCCTCCGCACTCGGCCCGGGGCGAACGGGCGCGGGTTCGGGATCGGCGTCGCCGGGTTCCCCGAGGGGCACCCCGGGTGCCCGAACCGGCTCCAGGAACTGGACAACCTCAAGCGCAAAGTGGACGCGGGCGCGGACTACATCTGCACCCAACTGTTCTTCGAGAACCGCGACTTCTACGACTTCCGCGAGCGCTGCGACCTGGCCGGGATCAAGGTTCCGATCGTCGCAGGCATCATGCCGATCACGTCGAAATCGGGCATGATCCGGATGGCCGAACTCGCGGCCGGTGCGCACTTCCCCGCCAAACTCATTCGCGCGGTCGGCCGGTGCGCGGACGACGACGCGGTGGCCCGCGTGGGGATCAGTTGGGCGACCGAACAGTGCGCCGACTTGTTGCACAACAACGTGCGCGGCATCCACTTCTACACGCTCAACAAGTCCGACGCGACGCGCCAGATTTATCAGAACCTCGGGGTCGAAAGCTCGGCCGCGTTGCGCGCCGGGTGATCCTCGTTCGGGCGGGCCTGAACTTCACTTAGGCCCGCCGCGCTCCTGCACATCCACCACACGCGGGTACCAAATTCACCATGATTCGCGCTGCCATACTCGTCGCGTTGCTGTTTTTGGCCCCACTCACGGCCCACGCACAACCTCAAGCGGAAACCGTTACGTCCGAGGGTGGCGTGGTGGTGTGCGTCTCGCCGCCCGCGGCCGATGTGGGACTGAAAGTGCTGAAGTCCGGCGGCAACGCCGTAGACGCGGCGGTAGCAACCGCGTTCGCGATGGCCGTCACGTGGCCCGAGGCCGGGAACATCGGCGGCGGCGGGTTCATGATGATCGCACCGCCCGGTAAAGACCCGACGTGCATCGAGTACCGCGAAACGTCTCCGGTTGCCGCGAAGCGCGACCTGTTCGCGGACGGCAAAGTGACGTGGTTAAACCACAAGGCCGCGGGCGTGCCCGGAACGGTGCGAGGATTGGCGTTGGCTCACAAGAAGTACGGCAAACTCGAATGGAAAGCGCTCGTGCTGCCGGCAGCGGAACTGGCCGAGAACGGCTTCACCGTGAACGCGGCCCTCGCGGGCGGGCTGAACCGCGTGCTCGCGGACTCGAAGACAACGAACGCGGAATTCAAGCGCGTGTACGGAAAGCCCAGCGGCGAGAAGTGGCGCGGGGGCGATACGCTCGTGCTGAAAGACCTCGGCCGCACCCTGCGCGTGATTGCCGAGAAAGGCGCAGATGGGTTCTACACCGGCGAACTCGCGGACCTACTCGAAAAAGAGATGAAAGCCGAAGGCGGGCTGATTACGAAGGCGGACCTGGAAGCCTATAAAGCGAACGCGCGCAAGCCGATCCACACCACGTTCCGCGGGTTCGATGTGTATGGCCCACCCCCTCCAAGTTCCGGTGGCGTGGCCATCGCTGAGATGCTCGACATCCTCGAAAACTTCGACCTCAAGAAGCAGGGGCGCTGGGCACCCGAAACATCGCACCTCATGATCGAAGCGATGAAGCGCGCCTACGTGGACCGGGCACGGTACCTCGGCGACCCGGACTTCACCAAGATCCCGGCCGAACTCACGACCAAAGATTACGCGAAGAAACTCGCGGCGACGATCGACCTCAAGAAAGCGACTCCGAGCGCGGAACTCGCACCGGAAATCCCGCTCGACAAGCAGAGCGACAGCACCACACACTTTTCGGTCGTCGACAAAGACGGGCTGGCGGTGAGCAACACGTACACGCTCGAAAATAGCTACGGCAACCGCGTCGTGGTTCGCGGCGCGGGCTACATCCTCAACAACGAGATGACCGACTTCAACACACGACCGGGGTTCACGAGCACGAAGGGCGACATCGGCACCAAGCCGAACCAGATCGCGCCGGGCAAGCGCATGCTGTCGTCCATGACGCCGGTGATCGTGTTCAAGGACGGTAAACCGGCCCTCGTCACAGGCAGCCCCGGCGGGCGCACGATCATCAACACCGTGCTGTGCATCGTGCTGAACGTGACCGAGTTCGAGATGTCTGTCGGTGACGCCGTGAGCGCCCCGCGCCTACACCACCAGTGGTTCCCGGACGCCGCACGGTTTGAGGGCGTGAAGGCGCACCCGAACTTGGCGGCAAAACTCAAGGCCCTCGGGCACACCGTCACCGAAGCGCGACAGGGCGACGGGCACTCGATCTGGATCGACCCCAAGACGGGTGTGCGGACCGGAGCGGCCGATAAGCGCTTGGACGGCAAAGCCGTCGGAGAGTAGTTCGATCCCCAGCCCTCACATCCACCGCCCACAAGGGCGGTGGGTGATGTGAGATCTCAACAGCACCAAAATTGGCCCCTCCGGTGCAATAGCGCTCGCGGACTCGAAGTATCTCAAGCGCCTCAAAACACTCATTGTGGACGAGAAGACCGTGGGCAAGAAGGGAAAACGAGCACTCTTCGGTCGGTTCGGTGAGGGCGTTTTCAATCGGTTCGGCGAGGGCGTTATCAGTTGAAGATAGCCCCTGTTGCTATAACACCTTCGGCCCGATTCGCTCGCTCCACCCGTTCTCCAGGGCTCGCTGCTATGGCGGTTCCGTCCGATCTGATCGTGTCCGTGTCCGGAATTCGTGGGATCGTTGGCGCCGGGCTGACGGCCGAGGCCACGGCGCGGTTCGCTGCCGCGTATGGCTCCACGGTCGCCGGAAAGCGCGTGATCCTGTCGCGCGACGGCCGGCCCAGCGGCGAGATGCTGCGCCACGCGGTCATGGCGGGGCTGCTCGGGGCCGGGTGTACCGTAGAAGACATCGGGATCGCGCCGACCCCGACGTGCGGGTTCGCGGTGCGCCAGTCGAACGCGGCCGGCGCGATCCAGATCACCGCGAGCCACAACCCCGCCCCCTGGAACGGGCTGAAGATGTTCGGCTCGGACGGGGCCGTGCTCCCGGCCGAAACGGGGCTAATCATCCGCGCCCTGTACGAAACCGGGGACTTCGCGCGGTCCGCGTGGGACGGCATCGGGAGCGTCAGCGTTCCGCCGGACGTGAGCGCCGATCACGCCCGCGCGGTGCTGGACACGATCAGCGTCGCGGCGGTCGCGGGCCAGCGGTTCCGCGTGTTCCTCGACGCGAACGCGGGCGCGGGCGGGCCGCTCGGGACGCGCCTGCTGGCCGACCTCGGGTGCGACGTGATCCAGTACGGCTGCGAACCGACCGGGCTGTTCACCCACGAACCCGAGCCGATCCCGGCCAACCTCACTGAAGTGGCCCCCTGGGTGCAACAGCACGAGTGCGCCCTGGGCTTCGTGCTCGATCCGGATTCGGACCGGCTCGCGCTCATCGACGAAACCGGGACGTGCGTGAGCGAGGAAGCCACGCTCGCGCTCGCGGTGAAGTACCGGTTGCGCCAGCAGCGCGGCCCGGTGGTCGTGAATATGTCTACATCGCGCATGAACGAGGACGTCGCGACCGCGGCCGGGTGCCCGTTCTACCGCTCCGCGGTGGGCGAGGCGAACGTGGTCGGCCTCATGCGCGACACGAACGCGGTCATCGGCGGCGAGGGCAACGGGGGCGTCATCGACCCGCGCATCGGCTGGGTGCGCGACCCGTTCATCGGGATGGCATCCATTCTGAGCCTGATGGCCGAAGAAAAGAAGCCGTTCTCGCAGCTCGTAGCCGAACTTCCGAAGTACGCGATGCTCAAGACGAAGTTCACCGTTTCGCGCGAGCGCCTGCCCGGTGCGCTGGCCGCGCTGGAAGCGCGCTGGCCGGACGCGGAGATCAACCGCATCGACGGGTTGCGGCTCGACGGAGCAGATTGGTGGCTGCACGTTCGCGGGAGCAACACCGAGCCGGTGGTCCGCGTGATCGCCGAAGCACCCACCGCCGAGCGCGCGGAACAACTCTGCCGCGAAGCCGGGGCGGTCGTTACGGGCGGGTAGTTACAGAAGTGCGTGCCGCCCGGCGATTGAGCGTCACGCGGATTACGGGCGCACGTCGAAGCACAGCACCTTCTGCTCGTCCCGAACGTACAGCAGACCGTTCACGAGCGTGGGTGTGGCCCAATTGTTGTTCCCGCTCAGTACCTTCGGGATCTTCGCGACCAGGTTGAACTCTTTCGGGTTCGCCTCGACCAGACACAAATCCCCGCGCTCTGTTTGGAGAATCAGGTGATTGCCGGCGAGGATCACGCTCGCTTGTCCGCTCTCGGTCCACTCCCAATCCGGCACCGTTTTGCCGGTCATGAACTCGATGCACGTGAGTCCGCGTGCGCCGCGCGTGCCGTCCACGCCGAACAGGTGCTTGTCCTTGAACACGCCGGTCGCGTGGTGGCTCTGGAACGCGCGCCCGCGGTTCTCGTACACCTTCACCAGCTTCACGTCGGCGCCCTGCTTCTCGGCCCGCAACAGCGCGCAGCCCATCCCGTAAGCCGACGAGACGAACACGTACTCGTCGTCCACAACGACGGGCGTGGCGATGTTCCCGGTGTACTGCGTGGCCCACTTGAAGCTGTCGGTCACCGCGCCGTCGGCGGCGCGCACGGCCAGGAGCGCGTCGCCCAGGAACGCGAACACGGTCGCCTGCCCGCCGATGGTGGCCGCGATGGGCGAGCTGTAGCCCGGCGGGTTGGAACCGGCCTTCCACTTCACCGCGCCCGAGGTTCTGTCGAACGCAACAACGGCCGCGTCCTTGCCGCCCGGCATCACGATCACCAGATCGCCGAGCACGAGCGGCGAACACGCCACGCCCCACTGCGGCGTCGGCGCCTGGAACTCGGGGAGCAGGTCGTGCTCCCACTTCAGCTTCGCCGCGTTGTTTTCGACGTCGAGTACGAGCAACTTGCCCGACCCGCCGACCGCGTACACCGTGTTCCCGATCACGGTCGGCGTGGCACGCGGGCCAATCGCGTAGGTGCTGTCATTGCCAGCTTGTCCGGCTTCGTAAGCGTAATCCCAGACCGGTTTGCCGGTTTCCGCGTCGAGGCACACGACGCGCTCGGTCGCGCCCTGCCGGTCCTGAACGTAGAGCTTCCCGCCGACGACCGCACACGACCCGTACCCGCCCCCGATTTGTTGGCGCCACAACTCCACCGGCTTCTTTTTGTCCCAGTCGGTCCGGAACGACCCAACCGGCGCGACGCCCGAGCGCGACGCCCCGCGCCACTGCGGAGAGCCGGTTGCGGCGTCTGCGGGCTGGTGGTTGCGTTGCGGCGCGTTCATGCCGCGTTCGAGTTCGACGGGATCGACTGTGCTGCGTGCGAGCAGGGAGCGCACCCACGGGCTCTGGTACGCGATGAACCCGCCGAGTCCCAGGATCATGCTGATTCCGACGACGAGAACGACAGCGCGGGCCTTCATTGGCGGTCCCCGATGCGGGCGAGGTGAAGTGTACGCGGGCGAGTTCCGCGGCGCCGAAAACTAGAACGGAATCCGCCCGCGCGCCCGCGGAAAATCTCACCCTTTGGCGACGGCTTGAAGGCTCTCCGCACCGGCCTGAATCGTCGTCGCGATGTGTTCGTCCGTCATCGCGCCGCACGTGAACGCGGCCTCGAACTGGCTGCACGGCAGGTACACGCCGCGGTCCATCATCTCCCAGAAAAACCGGCCGAACCGCTTCGTGTCGCTCGTCTTCGCGGTGTCGAGGTCGCTCACAGGCGTGTTGGTGAAGAACAGCGTCCACATGCTCCCGACGCGGTTGAACTGCACCGGTACGTTCGCGCTCGCGGCGGCCTTCAATAGCCCCTCGCCGATACGCTTACTCTGCTCTTCGAGCCGCGCGTAGGGCGGATTCACTTTCAGTTCGTTTAGCGTCGCGATCCCGGCGGCCATCGCGACCGGGTTGCCCGAGAGCGTACCGGCCTGGAACACGGGACCAGCGGGCATGATCTTCTTCATGATGTCCGCGCGCCCGCCGTAGGCCCCGACGGGGTACCCGCCGCCGATGATCTTGCCGAAGCACGAGAGGTCCGGCTTGTCGCCGAGTAGCTCCTGCGCGCCGCCGTACCCGAGCCGGAACCCGGTCATCACTTCGTCGTAAACGAGCAGCGCGCCGTGCTTCTGTGTGCGTTGTCGGAGTTCGCGGCGGAACTCTGCAGTCGGCGGGACGAGCCCCATGTTGCCGACGATCGGCTCGAGGATCACCCCCGCGATCTTATCCCCCTTCGCGGCGAACACCTCGGCGAGCGCGGTGGTGTCGTTGAATTTCAGGACGATTGTGTCCTGCGTGCAGCCGACGGGTACGCCGGGACTATTCGGGACGCCGAGCGTGAGCGCGCTGGACCCGGCGGAGACCAGGAGCGAATCAACGTGCCCGTGGTAGCACCCGGCGAACTTGATGACGAGGTCGCGCCCGGTGAACCCGCGCGCGAGGCGGATCGCGCTCATCGTCGCTTCGGTGCCGCTGGACACGAACCGCACCATCTCGACCGACGGCACCGCGTCGATGACCATTTCGGCGAGCCGCGTTTCGAGTTCACATGGCGCGCCGTAGCTGGAACCGTTCTTCACCGCGGCAATCGTTGCTTCGACGACGGCCGGGTGACAGTGCCCCAAAATCATCGGCCCCCACGAACCGATGAAGTCGAGGTACCGGTTGCCGTCGAGGTCGAAGAGGAACGGTCCGTCCGCGCGCGCGATGAACAACGGGTTCCCGCCGACCCCGCCGAACGCACGGGCCGGGCTGTTCACGCCCCCGGGAATCACCGCCTTGGCACGATCGAATGCGGCGGCACTTGCAGGGCGGACGGTGGAGAGATCGAGCATTTCGATTCGTTCTCGCTATCGGTAATCAACTTACTCAGAAATTGGACCAGCCACGGTTCGGGCCGCCGGCTAACATTTGCTAACCTTTTGGCCCGGGCCACTAGAGGTTCCCAGCCCACATTGGCGAACCACTCCACCCGCTCGTTAACACTCGCGGTTCGCCAAGAACACTCTGGGTGAACCGCGAGTGTTAACGAGCGGGTAATGTTTCCCGCACCTGCTCGCTTCCACCCTTACGGCCCTGATGCGCCCTCTACGAACGGGCCAATTCACCAAGTCATTATACCCGGCACACAGTGGACAAATATACAAAATCCACAATTTGCCCGACCACGCATGAGCCGGGTACTGAGGGGCATTATCTACCGCAGGACTACGACTTCTTGGGGACCGATTCCGCGATCTTGGCGGCGCGAGTCACGGCCGCGCGCACCTTGTCGTCGGTTTCGTCGTCGTACAACTCGGCGACCTCGCGGCACCGGGTTCGCACGGTGCGTTCGGTGACCATTTGCTCCGGACTTTCCGGACCGTCCTTGATCTGCTTCACGAGGCGGTCCATCTCATTCAGCAAGTTGGTGAGGTGCTGGAGGCGCACGGCGATCGGGTCGCTCGCGCCCTTGGACGTATTGCTCCTCATACTGGTACCAACCAGGAACCATGCGTGCTTGTCGCTGTCCTTTTCGGTCAGCGCGATGAGCGTCTCGCACGTGCGATAAGCCTTTTCCGGGTCGCTGAACTCTTTGAGGCGCAACACGCGGAGCGCGATCGCTTCCGGGTTCCCGGAGTCGAACTTCATCGGTTGCTCGTAGAGCCGACTTTCCTTGATCTTCTGTTGCAGCTTCCCGAACTCCGCGCGGGCGGTCTTGATGTCCAGGAGCCGCTTCTCCGCGACCCACCCCCATCGCGCCTTCGGGAGCACTTCGTCGTTTACCGTATACGGCAAGTTCCCCTCCTCCGGGAACCGGCCCTTCACCTTCGTCCAGAACGCTTCGGCGAGCCCGAGGTCGCCGCCCTTCTCGGCGTCGATGGCCTGCATCGCGTTGTCGAAGGCGTCCTGGTCGTCGCCGTCGGCGGGTTTGCGCAGTGCCGACTTCTCGTTCCGGTTCCCCAACTGTTTCTCGCGGTCACTGACCGTTGCGGCCTTGAAGATTGCCGCGGCCCGGTCCACGAGTTCGCCGCCCTTGGAACCGTGCGCTTCCAGGAAGCGTTTCGCGGCGTCGACCTTCGCCCCGGCCGAGTCCGCCTTCTCGATCGCGGCGAACATCTTTTCCGGTCCCGCCGGCTTCAGCGCGAAGTACACCCCCGTCCCGATCGCGGCGAGGACCGCAATGATCGCGAGTGCATGAACCCACGTCTGCTCGTGAAGAGGAACCGCGACCTTCTTCTTGGTTTTCTTCTTCTTGCCGCGCAGCGCGCGGGCGGCCTCCTTGTCGGTCGCGTCCATCTTCTCGCCGGACTGGTTCATCGGCTTCGCGGTGCGCACCTGGGCGACCGCGAGCCCGGCGCTCTTGCGCGCGAAGGCGTCCTCCTCGATCTCGCCCAGAATCCGTGCCACCCATGCCGCGTCCACCGGCCGGTCGTCCTTGTCCTTTTCGAGCAACTGAAGGATGAGCGACTCGAACTTCGGCGGCAGCTCGTTCACCATCTTGCCGATGCGCGGGGCGCTCTCGTTGACGTGCTTGAGGAACATTTCGACGGTGGTTTCCGCGGCGAACGGTTTCCGCCCGGTGAGCAGCTCGAAGAACACGATTCCGAGCGAATAGAGGTCCGATTTGTTGCTCAGGTTGCGGTCGCCCTTGCACTGTTCGGGCGACATGTACGCGGCGGTACCAATGGTGCTGTTCGCCCCGGTGAGGGCGGTGACGTCCGTGTCCTTCGCGATCCCGAAGTCGGTGAGCTTCATCGCGCCGTCGCGCGTAATCATCAGGTTGGACGGCTTCAGGTCGCGGTGGATGATGCCCTTGTCGTGCGCGTACTGGAGCGCTTCGGCCAACTGTTTGCCGTAAGAAACGACCTCTTCCCACCCGAGCTTTCCGCGGCGCGCGAGAATCCGGTCGAGGGCCTCGCCGTCGATGAACTCCATCGCGATGTACGGGTTCGCCTTGTTGATCTTCCCGTGCGCGATCAGCCGGACGATGTGCGGGTGCCGGAGCTGTTTGAGGATGTTTGCTTCGCGCTCGAAGCGCGCCATCGCCCCTTCGTTCCCGAGCAGCCCGAGTGCCACGACCTTCAGCGCGACCGGAACGACCTTCTCGGCGCTGCGGTGGAACTTGGCCCGGTACACGGTGCCCATCGCGCCGCTGCCCAGTTCCTTCTCAATTTCAAACGGGCCGATCTGCTGGCCGATCAGCATGGCGCTACCTCGGGACGCAAACTGGGAACGGTAACATTCTACCGATAGCGACGAGCAGTTGCGCCCTGATTTATAGTCCCGAAGAGCGTTCCCCTCCAAGAGTTAATGTTCCGGCCGAAAGTGTCGGTTAGTTCGACGCGCCGGTGTAGGATCGATGAAGCGCATCGCGGATGAGATCCGAGCGACTTAAAGTTCTTCCCGCTCTGCCTCTTCTAACGGTTCGAGTGTACTGTCGTGCTCAAAGTACACGTACTTTCCTGACTCCAAATCTTCCGCTAAGTTGCCCAGAAATGTTGCCCAATTCGGTGCGACAACTTGCGTCGGTCCAACCTCGTGGCTGTGATACAGAACCTGCCCGTAGCGCCCCCCAGCCGGTGGATCAAGATCGAGCGTCAGGTGGTTACCCGAATTATCGGTTACGTACACCCGCAATTGGTTCCAGAACACGGGTTTGATCGGCCCCTCGATGCGCCGCGGCTCCCAGTTCTCACCGACCGCGTACTCTCCCTTTGCCCGCCAATCTGAGTACACCTTCCACTGTTCGAGCATTCTGGCCAGGGGCATCAGCTCACCGTGATACGGTGGAATCCACCAGCCCCCGTCATGCACTCGAACCGATTCTTTGAAGTGGTCAGGTAGCTTCGCTCCGACCGCCGCTCAAATTCGGTGATCGCCTCTTCTGGTGCTCCTGGAGAAGGCGAGAAATCCAAGTCGGGCGCGTGTTCTGCAGTCCAAACTGAGATCCGCTTCCACGATTCCGCAACGGTTTTGCTCGGCGCTGGCCTAGCCGTTAATGCACCAAACTTCTCGCGGTGCTGCCGAAGAGCAGTGGCTCTCGCACGAATGTCCTCTGCGCGCGTCTTTGCTTTCAAAAAGGTGTGCGGAAGCACATCGCTCACCCGATCGCAACTGAGGACGCCACGGGTATTGGGAGCCTCGTCACGAGAATCGAACCTGCGACCGTAAACCCACCACCACGGTAACTCGACCCCACTTTCCACGAGTTCCGTCACACTCCGATCCATTGCCGCATCAGTCAAGGAGAGAATGATCCCGTCGTAATCGGCAGGAATCAGTTCTTTCGCAGCCGAACTGTACCGAACGTACACCGTATACGTTCGCTCGTTCCAGCCCCATTTGGGGCGTGCGTCCGAGACTCCACCAATTACGAGCGTGTCCTCGAACTCGGCGACAGCAGGCGCAAATACCCATCGCTGCCCCGTCTGATAGCGAGCTGCCGGTTCCATCGGTGTACCTTAGTCGGGCTTCGTCATGACGGTCACGTCAGCCTGTCCGCACGGCACGCGACTCGTTCGACTCACGGCAACATTTCCGCGGAATGTGGGCTATCGTGCGATAGGCGAGCGCACTGTCCCAGCACGAATTCGCCGGAAAACCAAGCATATTCGTGCTGAGACAGTGCGTCATTCGACAGAATTACGTGTGAACGGAGTCGAGCGCGACGAGCGCGGGCGGACCGAAGACGATGACGGGGAGCCACGCGGCCAGCGCCGCGGGTAGCACGTCCTGGTCTCCCAGATACTTACACGCGATCGTGGACAGGAACACCGTGGCGGAGATCGCGAGGCACAGGCCCGAGCTGATGATGACGTGCCGGTTCGGGTTCCACAGGATCACCGCCATCCCAAACACCACCATCAGCATCCCGACGAACGGGCGCGTCATGCGGGTGTGGAACAGCACGGCCATTTTCCCCCGGCGCCGCGGTTCCGGATCGATGAGCATCGAGCGCAGTTCCGTGGTGGATGCGTAGACGAACCACGCCCCCCCGCGGCACACCGCGTCGTAGTCCGCGTCCTGAATTTTGACGAAGAACCGGCTGGTGCCCAGCACCGTGAGGTTGGTCGGCAGATCGCCCTCGAACGACTCGGGCGTGGTCTGCGTCAGGAGCCACCCCCCGGTGAGCGGGTCGTCCCCGTTCTTGGGGATGAAGTGCGCTTTCTCGGCGAACAGGTGCAGCATCCCGCTGGGCGAGGTCTCCGGGAATGTGACGCACATCCGGTCCACTTTCAGCTCTTTGCGGTACCCGGCGAACCCCTCGAAGTGGATGCCGCTGGCGTCGTAGGCGCCCATCAGCGCCTGGGCCTTCGCCTGGTTCGGGTCGTCGCGCTGCATCGTCAACTGGTCAGCCACTTCGGGGATCACGAACTGTTGGTTCAGCGGCCCGAGGGCGAGCGTAACAGCCGCACCGAGCAGCACCGGCCGCACGGCCCGGCGCGTCGGCACGCCCGCGGACAGGAGCGGCAGCAGTTCGTTGTTCCGCTGCATCCAGGCCACCGTGAACGTGGCCCCGATGAGCGTGATGAAGTTGCCCAGCAGGTCAAAGAATTCCGGTACGCGGTTCCCGTAGTACGTCGTGATGTGCCGGACGGACGCCGCGAACCCGCCCGGCTTGTTCACGAATGCGTCGAGGTGCGTGAACAGGTCGATCACGATGAACAGCGAGATCAAGCTGACCAGCACAATCAGGTAGGACCGAACGAACGTAATCAGGAACATGCGGTCGATAGCGGTCATCACGGGCGCGGCCCTCCGGCGCCCAGCGCCCCCTCAATCACCTGACACGCGGCTCCGGCCGTCAGGCGCTCGTTCCTCGATCGCGGTTTGTAGTTCTGGATGAACTGGATCACGAACTCGTCGCCCTCACTCGCCGCGACGAACCCGTACCCGTTCGCGCGCAACTCGCGCAGGGCTTCGCCCGTCGACCACCCGTGGTACTCCATCCGGTAGATCGCGGTGAGCCGACCGGTGCGGTGCAATCCGGCCTTACAGTGCAACAGAATGGGGTAGTTCTTCTCGTCGTCGAGCAGCGCGATCCACTCCTTCACGGCCGGCGGTTCCATTTCGAGCGTTTTGCCGGGCGGGAGAATGTCGGGCGTGATGAGTTTGTACCCCACGCCGAGTTCCTTACACAGCTCGCTCTCGCGCACCTTTCCCTTGCCGAGCCAGTTGTCCGGCAGCAGCGGGTCGGGTTCCTCGTGCTGGAGGTTCACCACGGTCTTGATTCCGTGGCGCTCGATGTACTCCCGGAATCCACTGGCGGTCATCTGTCCGGACCGGTAGAGTTTGCCCGGTTCGACCTCGCGGAACCGCTTCGCGTGGATGTAATGGGCGCGGTACAGCGCGACCGGCGGGCCGAGAACGACCACCACCACGACCGCACCGAGAACCCACTGCAATACGATCCGCATCCCGTGGCCTGCTGTAGCGGGAACCGTGGTCCCGCCGGTGCGGGAGCGTGTCGAAAACGAGTGCGACACTAATACACAACCGCGCGGGCGTGTCAACCGCGACCGCGAGACGTATCTTGACCCAACCCCACCCCACGAGGAACCCCAAATGCTCCTCTCCACTGCGTTCGCCATACTCCTCGGCACGCAAGTTCTTCCGCCCGGATTCGTCAGCACGCCCGGCCCCAACTTACAACCCGCCCAGCCCGCGAAGCCGCCCCAATCGTTCGGCCTCAAAGACGGCGACCGGATCGTGTGGCTCGGTAACACGCTCGTCGAGCGCGAGCAGCGCTACGGTTACTGGGAAACGGCGCTCATCGCCGCGAACGCGGACAAGAACATCACCGTTCGCAACCTCGGTTGGAGCGGCGACACCGTGTTCGGCGACGCCCGCGCCGGCTTCGACAATGCCGCGAAGGGCTACGAGCGCATGGTGTCGCTCACACTGGAACTCAAGCCGACCGTGATCTTCGTGAACTTCGGCTCGAACGAAGCATTCGAGGGCAAAGAAGGGTTACCGAAGTTCGAGAAGGGACTGGAAAAGTTGCTCGACTCACTCAAACCCGCCAACGCGCGCGTGTTTCTGTTCACACCAATTCCCGTCGAAAAGTCCACGAGTCTCCCGGACCCGAAGGCACTCAACGATAAACTCGCGCTCTACAGCGGGGCGATCAAAGCGATAGCGGAAAAGCGCGGGATCTCGTTCGTAGATCTGTTCCGCGATTTTCAGAACATCCGTTCTGCGGGTCCGTTCACGGATAACGGCATCCACCTGACCGAAGCCGGATACAAGCAATTTACTCCGTTCTTCACGAACAGTTTGGCGCAACCGGGAACGGTTGTGAGCGAAGAAAAGCTCGAACCGCTCCGCCAGGCGATCATTGCGAAGAACGAGCAGTTCTTCAACAAGTGGCGCCCGCAGAACGAGACGTACCTGTTCGGGTTCCGCAAACACGAACAGGGGAAGAACGCGAAGGAAATCGTCGAGTTCGACCCGTTCATCGCGAAGGCCGAAGAGGAGATCGCGAATATCCGGAAGTCGCTGAGCAAGTGACCGCCCGGTGAACCCGGCCCGCAAGGGCCGCGGGTACTTCACCCACTACGGTGGGTACTTCGCCCACCACAACGGCCAACCACCCGACACGCATTCGCCCACGTCCCGAGCACACGCAACCCGCGGCCCTTGCGGGCCGGGTTCGCCCGACACAACCACCCTCTCACTCATGCGCCAATACACATTCTCGCTACTACTTCTGCTCTCGCCCTCACTGGCGTTCGCACAAAACGACGCGAAGGTGCCCGACCCGGACCCGGAACTGGAGCGCAAGACGTTCACCGTCGCGCCCGGGTTCGAGGTGAGCCTGTTCGCGGCGGACCCGCTGCTGGCGAAGCCGATCCAGATGAACTTCGACCCGCAGGGGCGGCTGTGGATCGCGTCGAGCGAGATCTACCCGCAGATCAAGCCGGGTGAGAAGGCGAACGACAAGATCATCGTCCTTGAAGACACGAACGGCGACGGGAAGGCCGACAAGACCACCGTGTTCGCGGACGGGTTGCTCATCCCGACCGGGCTCGAACCCGGTGACGGCGGCGTGTACGTCGCGAACAGCACCGAACTCGTTCACCTGAGCGCGAGCAAGCCCGGCGGCAAGGCCGACAAGCGGAAGGTGCTGCTCAGCGGGTTCGGCACCGAAGACACGCACCACATCATCCACACGTTCCGCTGGGGACCGGATTGCCGGCTGTACTTCAACCAGTCGATTTACATTCACAGCCACGTCGAAACGCCGAGCGGCGTGAAGCGCCTGAACGCGGGCGGCATCTGGCGGTACAACCCGGACAAGACGGAACTCGACGTCTTCGCCCGCGGCTGGGTGAACACGTGGGGCCACGCCTTCGACAAGTACGGGCAGTCTCTCGCAACGGACGGCGCCGGCGGTGAGGGAATCAACCACGCGATCCCGGGCGGCTACTACCTCACGTCCGTCGGCCCGCACGCGCAACGGCTGCTGCACGGGATGAACCCCGGCTCGCCGAAGTATTGCGGCCTCGAAGTGATCTCGGGCCGACACTTCCCGGACGACTGGCAGGGCGACGTCGTCACCAACGACTTCCGCGGGCACCGCGTGTGCCGGTTCAAACTGCAAGACGACGGCAGCACGTTCGCGGCGCGCGAAATGACGGAAGTCATCAAGAGCAACCACCCCGCGTTCCGCCCGATCGACGTGAAGATGGGGCCGGACGGCGCGCTGTACATCGCGGACTGGTACAACCCGATTATCCAGCACGGCGAAGTGGACTTCCGCGACCCGCGCCGCGACCACACCCACGGCCGCATCTGGCGCGTGACCGCGAAGGGCCGCGACCTCGTGAAGAAGCCGAAGCTCGTGGACGCGACCGTGCCCGAACTGCTGGAACAACTGAAAGCGCCCGAACAGTGGACGCGCCAACAAGCGAAGCGCGTGCTCAAGGAACACGGTGCCGAGAAGGTGCTGCCGGAGCTGGAAAAATGGGCCAAAAAGCACGCCGAAACTAATTCGCCCGACTACCGCCTGCTACTCGAAGCGCTCCGGCTCTACGAAGCTTTTGGAGCAGTTGCCACGTTGCCACCCGACGCACGGGAGGCGACTCACGCCACGTTCGATTTACTGACGGGACTACAGCACTGCCCTCAGCCAGAGGTTGCGGCCCTCGCGACCCGAATACTGGCCGAATCTGGCGTTCGCGATGACCGGAAGGTGTCAATGATCGCGGCCAGTTGCGCGCACTCTCACCCGCGGGTTCGTATGGAAGCGGTTCGCGCGCTGGCCGGTATCCGACACCCCGCGTCTGCGGCCCTCGCTCTAACGGTCCTTGATAAGCCGATGGACCGTATCCTCGATTACTCGCTGTGGTTGACCGTGCGCGAACTCGAACCGTACTGGCTGCCCGAGTTCAAGAGCGGCAAACTCACCTTCGGCGGTGACGCGAAGAAGCTCGCGTTCGCTCTCAACGCGATCGGCAACAAGGACACCGTGAAACCGGTGCTCGCGCTCATCGATTCGGGCAAAGTGCCGAAGGAGAACGTTCACGGACTGTACCTGCTGCTCGCGCAGATCGGCGGGTCGGAAGAATTGGGCAAAGTGTTCGCCCACGCGGACCGTGATACCGGCGTGAGCGCGGACCAGCGGAACGCCCTCTTCCTCGCACTGGAAGACGCGGTCCGCACACGAAAGGTCGCCGCACCAAAAAACGCCGACCAGCTCCACGCGGTCATTGACGAGATCAACACCCAACCGGACAGCAAAACGCGGCCCGCGTCGCGCTCGGCCCTGCGGCTCGCGGGGTTATGGAAGGTCGGCGGACTGCGCCCGGCCCTGGAGGGCATTGCGAAGTCCGAAAAAGCCGTCGATCCGGTCGACCGTGCAGCAGCACTGGAAGGGCTTGCCCTGTTCGGTGACGCGAGTGCAAAAACGTTCATCACGAAGCTCAGTGGCGCGGAGCAAAAGCCGGACGTGCGCCGACTCGCACTCGTGGCCCTCGCCGCGCTTGACACACCCGTAGCCGCAACCGAGACCGCGAAGTTCCTCCCGGACGCCAAGCCGGACGAAGCGCTGATCGACCTGTTCGCGGCGTTCGTCAACCGGAGGGGTGGTGCGACCGTTCTGGCCAAGGCGCTCGCGGACAAGAAGCTCCCGGCGGACGTCGCGAAGATCGGTCTGAAGGCGGTTCGCGCCGCGGGCCAACCGGCCGACGACCTGACCGCAGCGCTCACGAAGGCCGGCGACCTCACGGCCGCTCGCAAACCGCCGACCGAGGCAGAGGTGAAAGCGCTCGCCGCGGACGCGCTCAAAACGGGCGACGCGGCACGCGGAGAAGCGGTGTACCGCCGCAAGGAACTCCAGTGCCTCGCGTGCCACGCCTACGGCGGCGCCGGCGGGCAAGTCGGCCCGGACCTCACCAGCATCGGGGCCAGTGCCCAAGCCGACTACGTCGTCGATTCGCTCCTGTTACCGCACAAGGCGATCAAAGAGGGTTTCGACGTAACGCGGATCGTCACGACCGAGGACCAGGTCGTTCAGGGGATCAAGGTGCGAGAAGGGAACGGGGTGCTCGTGCTCCGCACGGCCGAGGATAAGGAGATCACGATCCCGGTGAAGGACATCGCCGAGCGCACGAAGTCCACCAAGTCCCTCATGCCCGAAGGGTTGACGGACCAGCTCACCAAGCAGGACTTCACGGACCTCGTGCGGTACATCTCGGAACTCGGCAAGGTCGGCGGGGCTTACGCCCCGAGCAAGGCCCGCGTCGTCCGGCGCTGGCAGGTGATCGAGCCGACGAATGCGAATCTGAACGCCTTCCGGCGCGCCCGCGTGTCGGCCGCCGCGGAAGCGGAAAACTCGTTCTCGTGGGCGCCCGCGTACTCGAAGGTATCGGGCGATCTGCCGCTCGCGGAGCAACCGAAGTTCACCGTGTGGAACGATACCGCTCCGCAAACGGTGCTGCGTTTCCAACTCGACGTTACTACCGCCGGGGCCGCGAAACTGAAGTTCAATTCAGTCGCGGGCTTGACGGTGTACGTGGGCAACACGCCGATCGAGCCGAAGCCGGAAACGGTTCTCGATCTCAAGACCGGCGTGCAAACGGTAACGATCCTCATCGACCGCTCGAAGCGCGCGACCGAAGACGTTCGGATTGAGTTGGACGACGTGGAGAAGTCGCCCGCGCGCGTCGCGGTCGTGGGTGGAAAGTGAAGTTTCGTGGAGCGCGGGTCACCACCCGCTGAATGCGTGCTCCGGGTAACTAAAATCGCCCGGAGCTATTTCGGTTTGCGTATGGCGAGCCGCAACCACAAGGGAGCAGGAAGCACAATGCTACCGGTGCCATTCCCACACAGGGAGCCACGGCTCCGCTCCCTTGCGGTCGCGGCTCGTTTGCCCATTACGACGAACTCGAAACGAGACCAAAGGCCCTGACTCGCGGGTGAGGCCCGCGTTCCACTGAAGGCGACATGCACGTACCCCTCTTCGCCGTTCACTTGTCGGACGGCGCGCTCGCGACCGCGTGGTTGGCGTCCGGATTCGTTGGCCTGGCGCTGATGCTCGCGTTCGCGATGTGGAAGGTGCGCGAAGAAGAGATCCCGCGTATCGGCGTGTTCACGGCCGCGTTCTTCGTCGCGTCCAGCGTCCACATCAAACTCGGTGTGCTTCCCACGAGTGTTCACCTCATCCTGAACGGTCTTGTGGGGGTCGTGCTCGGGCGCCGGGCACCGATCGCGATCGCGATCGGCCTCGCACTCCAGTACCTGTTGCTCCAACACGGCGGGTACTCCACCCTCGGCATCAACGCCTGCATCGTGGGCATTCCGGCACTCGCCGCGGGCGCGCTGTACCCCGTGCTCCGCAAGTTGCGCGTGCCCGCGTTCGTTCGCGGCGTGCTCCTCGGAGGGGGAGCCGTAGCCGGCGCGGTGATTCTGAACTTCCTCGTGTTACTTTTTGGCGGAAAGGATAATTGGGAGCGACTCGCGCAGTTGGTTCTGCTCGCGCACGTTCCCGTTGTACTCGTCGAAGGGGCGATGCTCGGCGTTCTGGTCAGCTACTTGGAGAAAGTGAAACCCGAAATGCTCGGCTCGCGGCGCGAGCTTCCGAAGTTGGACGCCCCCAATCCGAGCCGATAACAGGCGAAGAACTCGGGCACGTTGCGGGCGCCCGGCCCCCAAACCGCTGGCGGAGCACAGGCGCCGAATTACTCTGCTCCCGAGCGGACCGCCGTCCATATCTAGCGCCCGCGAACTTGTCCAGAATAGCCAAATAGTCGACTGATTGCAATAGAATTACGTTGTCGCGGTCGCTGGGGGGTGTTACAACGCGAATGTCGCCCGCCACCTCGAACGGAACCCGCTATGGCTCGCCCGACTCGGTATCTGATCCTCCCGGCTCAAGGTTTGCAAGCGTCCGCTGGCACCGCAAGTGCAGCCGCCACCTCGACCCTGGTGAACCTGGCACACACCACCGGTGTCGCGTCCATGCGCACGCGCCTTCAGGGCGTCGTCAAAGCGGCCGCCAAGACGGGCGCGAAGCTCAAAGCGGCCGCCTTTAACGTCGTCGCGTCGCTCAACGAGGACGGGGTCAAGCTGGTCGAGTCCTCACCGGAAATGATCGCCGCCCTGCGGTTCGCCCAGCCCGGGCTGCGGGCCGTGCCCGAGGTGTTCTATCGCCCGGCGGTCGCGACCGTCCGCCTCCGCCACCGGGTAACGAAGCCGGCCGCGGCGGCACCGGCCGCGGCGAAAAAGTTGGTCGTTACCGTTGTGAACGCGGCGACCGGGGCGCCGGTCGCCGGCGTCACCGTCGTCGGGTTCACCAACTTTGCCGACAGCACCGGCACCTCGGGGGTCACGTCCGGGACCGGGAAAGTCACCCTCACCGTGACCGGCAGTTCCTCCTACGAACGGGTGTACGCTCAACACGATCACCCCGGCCTCTGGAGCTTCCTCAAGAAGACGGTACCCACCAGCGGCGCTCTGGCGATCAGTCTGGAGCCACTGGACCTGGCCGCCGGCGACTCGCTCCGACACTTTCACACCGTCGGCGCGGACCTCAGCGTCGGAGCGGGGGTCAAGGTCGGCGTAATCGACTCGGGTGTCGACGGCAGCCACCCGGACCTGTCGGTGGCCGGCGGGCTCGGGTGCGTCCCCGGGTCGCCGGAAAACCAGTTCGGACCTAGCGGGTCGCACGGCACGCACGTTGCTGGTATCATTGCGGGACGGGGGGGACTGCCGACCGGGATGCGTGGCATTGCTCCGGGGGCTGGAATCTTCTCGTACCGTGTGTTCGACGATACGGCAAACTCCGGATCGAGCTTCGGTCTGGTGAAGGCGATTCGCCAGGGCATCGCGGACGGGTGCGACCTGCTGAACATGAGCCTCAGTTTCAACCACGATGAAAATACTGGCTTGCCACTCGTAGACGACGCCGTCAAAGACGCGATCACTGAAGCGCACGCGGCCGGAGTTGTGGTGATTGCGGCCGCGGGCAACGACGGCCGTAAACCGGTCAGTTACCCGGCGCTGGACGATCTGGCAATCGCTGTGTCCGCGGTCGGGCGCAAGGGGACGTTCCCCACCAAGTCGAGTGAGTCCGGGGACGTGGCCGCTCCGTTCGGGACGGACCCGAAGAACTTCCTGGCCGCCTTCTCGAACGTCGGGACGGCGCTTGATGTGGCCGGCGCGGGAGTCGCGGTGGTGTCAACGGTGCCCGGCGGGCACGCCCCGATGAGCGGTACCTCGATGGCCTGCCCGGCCGTGACCGGCGTCCTCGCCCGCTTGTTGGCCAGCACACCGGCGGTCTTGAATTTGACCCGCGACGCGAACCGAGCGGACGCCATCAAAGCGCTCCTATTTGCCCACGCCCAGTCGCTCGGGCTGGGGGTCACGAACGAGGGGAAAGGGCTCCCCCAATAACTGATCGAGAGAGAGTGATGCCCCGCTACACGTTACACCAGCCGAAAACGGCCGCGGCGGACGGGAGCGCTCCCGCCGACCTCCGGTCGGATCAGCGCGTGTCGATCATCGCCGAGATGCCCCGCCTTCTGCTGATCGAGTGCCCGGAAGCGGTCGCCGAGGAGTGGCTGGCCCGGATGCCCGGTTGGAAGATGCAACCGGAGCACCGGGTCACGGTACCCGATCCGCGCCCGAAGCCGAGCTGACGGGCGCGGGCCGTTCCCTGTAGGGAGATCAGTCGTCGCCCCACAGGGTGGTGAACATCTTGGCCTCGAGAGCGTCCTCGGTCGCGTCGTCGAGATCGGGGAAGAAATCCAGTCCGGTCACCGCTTCGATGTCGTCGATCGTCCGCAGGAACACCTTCAGGTTCGTGCCCGTGGCGTCCTGCCGGACCACGTACCCGCGGGCCGTCAGTGTTCCGTCGGGCTTCTTCCAGGCAATCACTTTGAACACCGCCTCCGGCGCCCCGACCCGGTCCGGCCCGATCACCTGTTCGGCCTCGCCGCCACGGAACACCGGACCGGAAATCAGCCACACCGTCTTGATCGCCGTGTTCGGCCGGGCGACGATCTCGCGGTGCTCGTCCTCCAAGCGGCCCCAAACGGTGTGCCCCTTCTGCAGTTGCGGGACGATGTTCGACATAAGGCACCCCTGCTTCGTCCCCAGGAACGGGTCACCGGGCGCGCCGAACCCGGACAGGTCCTCGTGCCGGGCCATGTGCCCGCGCTGGTACTTGGTGTGCGCGTGGTCGTAGTCCTTCCCCGTCTGGGCGTACCCGGGCAACTCGGGATCGGCCTGGAACGTGCGCGGGTGATTGGGCCGAGACTCGGACACGTCGTACTCGGCCCGGGTCCACCGCATGGCCACCCACGCCGGGGTCTTGTGCTTGTCGTAGTGACCGACGGTGAACGCGTGCCGTTTCAGAACCGTCACCCCCTCGACCGGGTTACCGGGGGTCGGGCTGAACGCGAACCGCTCCGGCTTCGTGACCCGCGGTTGACCGAAGATGAAGTGCTCCTCGCTCGCCGGTGTTTTGGGGGTCGGGGACTTGGGGGCCGGCGCTTTGGGGGCGGCTTGACCGGCCCGCGCGCCCGGCGCGGCCGCGGGCGCTGTGGGGCGCAAAAACGAGACGGATCTCTCGGGAATAGCGGTCGGACCGGGGCGCCCCGGCTCGCGGACCATTACCCACCCGGCGGTGGTGCGGTCTTCCAGAACACCCGCGACGGTACCCGACGGGGTTGTCACTTCGACCTTGGTCCCGGCCGGGAACGGGGTGCCGGTTTCGGCCGCGCCGACGGCCGCGGCGACCGCCACGACCAGCGCGAGAGAGAGGCGGAATCGGAACAGGAGCATGGGCAGTCTCCGGGAGTGGGGAGATGGCTGGGCAGAGTGGTCTTCGAGGGCAAATCGATCAATCATCTCTCAGACACTCTGAGGCTAATTCTCCCCAGTCGTTAAGCCCGTGTCCACAATAATCATCCGTACTGTGGCGCTCCGGCTCACCCATACGAACTTAACACAATCCACGTTGCTTCTTCGCGGATTTGCTCCGATCACATCCCGACCCGCGCGGGCCCGATCGGAGCGCGGCGCCGCTCAAGCTTGTGCAGCCCTTATCGCGCGGGCGCCGGTACCACGGAACCCGGCGCTCACGTCTTCGTGCTACAGATCGGCGCGTCCCGTGAGCGGACACGGTTCCGACCGAAAAGACCGTGAGCGGACCGGATAGATGTGTTCTGGTCCGGCGAAGGCTATTACAGATAAACGATCGACTATCCAACCGGCCACCAATTTGGTGGCCGGCCTTTGGGAACGAAATCCGCCCGTGGGCGCCCCCGATCACTTGAACTCGACGTGGAACGGCATGAGCATTTGGACCGGGGCCTTGTGAGCGCTAAGTACGGGGGCCATCAGTTCCACCGCCTTGGCCCCGCCGGGGACGTTCTTCAGGTCCGCCAGCGCTCGGCTGAACGGCAGGTCGAGGTCGCCGTCCATCAGCTTGTCGAGGAACGACGAACCCTTGGGCAGCATGAGCAGCTCCAGATCCTTCGACGGATCGATGCCCGCTTCCTTCTTGGCGAAGGCAATGGCGTCGTCGAGCGTGCCGAGTTCGTCCACCAGGCCGTTCGCCTTCGCCTGCCGGCCCGTCCACACCCGCCCACCGGCCAGCTCCAACAGTTTCGCCTTGGTCATCTGTTTCTGCCCCGCGGCCACGCGCCCGGCCACCGCTTTGTCCGTGAACTGGTCGTACACCTCCTCGATGATCTCGGTCATCGCCTTCCGCTCGCTCTCGCTCCACTTGAACGTCGCGGAGTTGACCCCCGTGTTCTTCCCCCGGCTGATGACGTGCGTGGTGACCCCGACCCGCTCCTCCAACTTGCCGGTGACGATCTTCATCCCGAACACGCCGATGCTGCCGGTGAGGGTACCCGGTTCGGCGAAGATCCGCCGGGCGTTCATGCACACGTAGTACCCGCCGCTGGCGGCCACGTCGCCCATGCTCGCCACCACCGGCTTCTTGCACACCGCCAGCGCGCGCCAGATCACGTCCGAGGCCAGCGCCGAGCCGCCGGGGGAATCGACCCGGAGGACGATGGCCTTCACGGTCGGATTCTTCTCGGCGTCGCGGATCGCCTCGACGATGGTGTCCGAACCGACCGACTGCCCCCCGAGCAGGCTGAACCCGCCCTTTCCGGACGCGATCGCCCCAATGACGTGGATGACCGCGACCTTGGGCTCCTTGGTCTCCGATTTCTTCTTGGGCGACATGAGGTCCATGAGCGCGCCCAGCCCGCCGGCGCTGTCCGCCTTCTTCGGCTTGCCGTACCCGCGAACGATTTTCACCTCGTCCCGGCCGAGGGTCTTGGCGAACCCGGACTCGAACTGGTCCTCGTACTGCAGCGCGTCCACGAGACCGAGCTTGAGCGCTTTGCGGGCGGTGAACGGCCCCTCGTCGATGAGGGCCTCGGCGCTAGCGGGCGTGAGCTTCAGGTTCGGGCGTCCGGTGACCAGCGCGGCGACGAGTTCCTTGTCGAAGTTGTCGTTCATCATGCTGGTGATTTGCTCGCGGTTCTCGGGACTCATGTCCGCCCGCAGGAACGGCTCGACGGCCGACTTGTACCCGCCCATCTTGAGTACGTCCACGTCCAGTGTGGCGAGCTTGAGTGCGTCCTTGTAGTAGCTCACCTCGGCCCGCAAGCCGACCATGTTGAGCCCGCCAGATTCGGGAACGCTGATCGTGTCGCACGCGAGAGCGACGAGGTACGCTTTGGTGTCGAACTCCTCGGCGTAAGCGAACACCTTCTTGCCGGCGGCGCGGAAGTCGGCGATCGCCCGGCGCAGTTCGTTCACCTTGCCGAACCCGACGTGCAGTTCGTCGAGGCGGAGGTACAAAGCCGCCACAGTCTTATCCTTGGCCGCGGCCTTGATACGGTCGATCTTCTGGCGCAGGGTTTCGCTCCCGCCGCCGAACGGCCCGTCGGCCGGCGCGCCTTCGTCCATGCCGCCGCCGAGAACAATGTGGGCAACGCCCGCGGCCGGGGCTTCTTTCTTCGGCTCCTGCGCGACCGCGACGGTCGATTGAAACAGTAAAACAAGGGCGAACAACAGGCGGGGCATCGGGCGCCTCCAAGGGTGTTGTGTCGGACGTGGGCAGATCGAAGAACGGTCACCGAGTAAACGGGCTGTCACCACAGTTCCGACAGGTGACACCTGACTCGAGCCGGTGGTGAATTGCCGCGTTCGTGATCCGTTCTCTCGCATTGCCACCCCGCAAAATGTGCAGAGTTTCAGAGACTTCTCGCTGAACACAACACAGCCTAACGTAAAAACTCGACCGGGTGCAACTTCAGTGCGCTGGCCGGACGGACGGGATAAGGAGCACCGGAGACGAGAGCGGCGTGTGCGATCCGCGATTCGGCACGGCGCGGAAAGGGCCACGACTACTGCCCGGATTACGTCCCGCGAACACCACCGTTACCGACACTTGGCAGAGCGCCGCTGCGTCGAGCGGATCCCCGATCTCCGGTTGATTCCGAGGCAAATGAGCGCTTGTGACGCGGAGCGGAGCGGGTATACTTTGTTCCACATGCCCGCTCTCCCTCCCGGCGCTCAACGATGCGAACCGCTGCCGCACTGTTGATCCTCGTTGCGCTCGCGCCGTGTCAGGCGGACGAGCCGCAAAACCACTGGGCCTGGAAGAAACCCGAGCGCCCGAAAGTACCCGTTGTCGAAGGGCAACAATTCGCAAACCCCATCGACGCTTTCGTTCGGGGGAAGTTGACCGCGGCGAAACTGTCGCCCGCGCCGCCCGCGACGCGCGAGCAACTCATTCGTCGCGTCACGTTCGATCTCCACGGCCTCCCGCCGACGCCCGAAGAAATTGATGCGTTCGTGAGCGACAAGGCGCCCGATGCGTGGGCCAAAATCGTGGACCGCTTGCTCGCGAGCCACAGGTACGGCGAGCGCTGGGGGCGGCACTGGCTCGACCTGGCCCGCTTCGCGGACACTAACGGCTACGAGTTCGACGAGCCGCGCCCGGATGCGTGGCGCTACCGCGACTACGTCATCAAGTCGTTCAACTACGACAAGCCCTTCGATCGGTTCGTCACCGAGCAACTCGCGGGGGATGAGGTCTTCCCCAACAACCCTGAAGCACTCGTCGCGACCGGCTTCAACTTGCTCGGCCCGGACATGACCGATTCCGCGGACCAGGCCCAACGGCGCTTGAACACGCTCACGGATATGACCGACACCGCGGCCCTGGCGTTCCTGGGGCTCACGGTTACCTGTGCGCGGTGCCACGATCACAAGTTTGAACCGATCTCGCAAAAGGATTACTTCCGCCTGCAAGCGTTTTTCACACCCGCGAACTTCCGCAAAGACGTCCCCGTCGCCACGCCCGCGGAAGTCACCGCCCGCGCCAGCGCGGTCCGCTCATACGAGCAATCCACGAAGGGGTTGCGCGAGCAGCTCGCGGCCGTCGAGGAACCGCACCGCAAGAAGATGTTCGAGGACCGGCTCGCGAAACTCTCCCCCGATGCCCGGACCGCCCACCGCACGGCACCTGCCAGTCGCACGGGCGGGCAGATCGAACGCGTAGCCGAAACGGAAGCGAAAGTTCGCGTTACGGACGCCGAAGTCACAAAGGCGCTGACGCCCGCCGAGAAAGCACTAACCGAGGAACTAAAAGCCAAGCTGAAAGCGTTCGACAGCAAGAAGCCGCCCGCGCCGCCGGTCGCGATGGGATTAACGGACAAGCCGGGGGCGCCGCCCAAAACGTTCCTGCTCGAACGCGGCGAACTCGACAAGAAGGGCGTCGAGGTCGAGCCCGGCTTCCCCGCGGTCCTGTTGCCCGAGAACAAAGAAGCCCCCGCCCCAGTCAAGGCGCTCGCGAACAGCACCGGGCGCAGGCTCGCGCTCGCAAACTGGGTCGCGAGCACCGACAACCCGCTGACGGCCCGCGTCATCGTGAATCGCCTCTGGCAGCACCACTTCGGCAGAGGCATCGTCGGCACTGCGAGCGACTTCGGATTTCGCGGACAAAAGCCGACGCACCCGGAATTACTCGACTGGCTCGCGTGCGAACTGATGCACCCCACGGACAAGGGAAGTGACAGTTCGCAGCCCTGGTCGCTCAAGCGTATTCATCGCCTGATGCTCCTGTCGGAGACGTATCAGCAATCCACTCAGGCGACCAAAGACGGGGCGGCCGTCGATCCCGACAACAGGCTCCTCGCGCACGCGAACCGGCTGCGGCTCGAAGGCGAAGCGGTTCGGGATTCGCTCCTCGCAGTCGGCGGGCGCCTCAACCCGAAGGTGGGCGGTCCCGGCGTCGTGTTGCCGGAAGCGTCGCGTGCCGCGGGCGGGTCGCGGGTGGTCGCGGTCACGGCCGACCCCGTGGAGCACACCCGCCGGAGCGTGTACCTCCTCTCGCGGCGCAACCTCAAACTCGCGTTCCTCGAAGCGTTTGACCTGCCCGATAGCAACCTGAGCTGCCCGAAACGCGAGCGCAGCACCACCGCGACGCAAGCTCTGGCGCTGCTGAACGCCGAGGAAACGATGGTCGCGGCAAAGGCGCTCGCCGACCGGCTCACGCGCGAAGCAAAGACCGAAGACGCCCGCATCGCGCTCGCGTACCGGCTCGCGCTCGGCCGCGCGCCGTCCGCGAAAGAAATGGACCGCGCGAGGGCGTTCCTGAAGGAATCGCCGCTCCACGAGTTGTGCCGCGCGCTGTTTAACGTGAACGAATTCGTCTATTTGGATTGAGGCTGCCGTGCCCCCACTCGCTTATTACCCCGATCGCCGGGCCTTCCTTCGTAACGCGGGCTGCGGGTTCGGTACACTCGCGCTCGCGGCGATGCTCGGCGAGGACGGACTGCTCGCGGACGACAAACCGGTCGACCCGCTCGCACCGAAGAAACCACACTTCGAGCCGAGCGCGAAGCGGGTCATCTTCCTGTTCATGTCGGGCGGGCCGTCGCACGTGGACACGTTCGACCCGAAGCCCGAACTCACGCGACTCCACGGCCAAAAGCTCCCCGAATCGTTCGGCCCGGTGAAGACGCGGCGCGGCGTGGACAAGAACAAACTGCTCGCCTCCGCCCGCACGTTCAAGAAGCACGGCAAGAGCGGCATCGAGGTGTCCGACTGGTTCCCGCATGTCGCGGAGCGCGTCGACGACATCTGTTTGCTCCGCGGGTGCCACGGCGACAGCGTCACGCACCCCGAGTCGGTGTACCTCATGAACACCGGCTCGATCCTGATGGGGCGGCCCAGCCTCGGCGCGTGGGTCAGCTACGGGCTCGGCACCGAGAACCGGAACATGCCCGCGTTCGTGGTGATGCCCGACCCGGGCGGGTGGCCGAAGGGCGGCGCGCCCGCGTGGGGCAACGGCTACATCCCGGCCGCGTATCAGGGTACGGTCGTGAAGGGTAGCCGGGCGCCGATCGAACACCTCGCCACTCCGCCCGGCGTGAGCGCCGCACAGCAGCGCCGGACGCTCGACTTCATCGCCGAAAGTAACCGGGACTTCGGCGCGACCCGCTCCGCGGACTCGGAACTGTCGGCGCGCATCGCGGCCTACGAACTCGCGTACCGGATGCAGGCCCACGCGCCGGACGTGGTCGATCTCACAAAGGAAACCGAGGAGACGAAGGCGCTCTACGGTCTCGACCGCAAGGAGACGGCCGAGTTCGGCACGCGGTGCCTGCTCGCGCGCCGGATGGTGGAGCGCGGCGTGCGGTTCGTGCAGCTTTATAGCGGCGACACGAACGGCTGGGACGCGCACTCCGATCTGGAGAAGAACCACGGCGCGCTCTGCCTTCAGAGCGACAAGCCGATCGCGGCTTGTTGACGGACCTGAAGCGCCGCGGGCTACTGAAAAACACGCTCGTGGTGTGGGGCGGGGAGTTCGGGCGCACCCCGATGACCGAGGGGACGAACGGGCGCGACCACAACCCGCACGGGTTCTCCATGTGGCTCGCCGGTGGCGGCATCAAGGGCGGGCAGGCACTCGGCGCCACGGACGCGATCGGCCTGCGCGCTGCCGAGGACAAAACGCACGTCCACGACGTTCACGCCACGATCTTGCACCTGCTCGGGTTCAACCACCTGAAGCTCACGTTCCGGCACAACGGCCGCAACGAGCGCCTCACCGACAACGCCGGCGAAGTGATCGATAAGGCCATCGCGTAAATGGCTGACGACCGAAATGCGAATGGCACCAGTTACGTGAACTGTGTACTCAATTTCCTCTCAGCGATGTACACCTACTCCAGCCAGAAGCCGCTCCCAAAGCGGCCTAACGCCCGCGAGCCCGTGACGTGGCGGAAGCGGTCCCGCCACAGGTTTCAAGTTGCATGTAAAAGTTAAAAATTCGCACCGTAAAATAATTCATTTGGTTCGTTTTGGAGTGTCGGTAAACTCTGAGCGTTACCGCAGGACTCGCAACAAGCCCGAACGCGCCCATGCCCACTCTCACATCCATACCGGACTATTTGTACTTTTACGAAACGGTTGAGCTACACATGTCGGACGATTGCCCGACTGCGATGCGTCTTCGAGTTTGAACCGCTTGCACAGTGGGCGCTGGTGCGATGCTACACGTGTCCGCGGTGCGGGCGCTGGCTGCACATTTCTTCCGATGGCTTGCCGAATTGAGTAGTCAACAGTCTGCACAATTCCGGAGCGGGCTCGCCACTGCGGGCCAGGTTGTAAAAACGTCCCGCGCCCGTTCCTCGGAGCGAGCAAGCGGCGTTTGGAGCGGTACGCCCCTCATTTGGGTTCACAACCGAAAGACCGCGACCACCGGCAACCAGAAGTAGACGCTCGGCTTTTCCCCAACACTTCACGAGCCAATTCCTTAGCTCTCGACCGACCTTACGGAAGGTAATCTGCGGTGAATTGGTGCCCGAGCTAGAAAGTGATAGTGCGTGGTGCGAACTGTGATTACGGTGACCGGTTGTGAACGGGGCTGAAAAGGGATACGAAAGTTTGAGCGATCTCGAGAACACCGTTAACGACAGTTGGCGGAAATCCTAACTACATCAGGACCTCTTGATAATCGACCAAGCACGGCTCTGCGCACCACGTTCCGAGGTAGCAGCCCCTTCTTGCTCGCGAACCGCGACGTAAGCCCGTCCGGTGACCCCATAGTGGCAGTGCCGGGACGTGAACACGGGCCATTTTGATAGCTCATACGCGAGTACAGCAGGACCACAGCAGCCGTTACGATCCGACCTCCGATCAGAACCGCCGAAACACTTGAACTAGCTGAGTGCGAAGGGGGGGACTCGAACCCCCACGGCCTTGCGACCGACAGAACCTAAATCTGTTGCGTCTACCAATTCCGCCACCCTCGCAACAACCAAGGGACGCGCCGCACGGTTGTTAGGTTCACATTAGTAACCCGAGCGGCTCGGTTCTACTTCCCCAACGGTTTCGAGCGCGGTTTATACTCCCGGAGATAACCCGCGATGTGCTGGTGCATGTCTTCTGGGGCGAAGCCGTAGAGCTGCATCTCGGACATTGCCCGCTCCGGTGACCACTTGTGGTACTCCATCCGGAAAATGGCGCACATCGTTCCGGTGCGGTGAATCCCTGCGAAACAGTGGACGAGAATGGGGTGGTTCTCCTTCTTGTCCACGACCGCCAGGAACTCCTGAACGGCTTGTTCCGCTGGGATCTCTCCGTCTTCGTCCGCGCCCCAAACGCGCGGCACGATGCGGACATGGTTCAGCCCGCGGGCCGCGCACACGTCCTCTTCCCAGGCGTCCGGCGATTTGGCCCCCGGTTGGCGCGCGACTCGTAACGTGACAACCGTCTTGATGTTGTAATCGCTCAGGACGCGATCCATGCCCTTCGGGGTGAGCTGACCGCTGCGGTACAGAACACCGTCCTCGACCACGCGGAAGTTCCGCATGTGCGTGTTCTGATGGGCCGAGTAAACCAAAGGGGCCGCAACGACCACGGCTAGGGCTGTGGCCGCGAGGATGAACTGCCAGCGTGAGGGCATTTTTTAGAGGCTCCCAATCGGATCGAGATCGGGAACCTACCATGCGGAACGGGTTCGCGGAAGGCGGATCAGACCGCGAGCGGGTTCGGCTGATCCTGGACCGGCCGCACGCGCCGCCAAGCCGCCCCAGCCAGTCGCGTCAGAACGCTCCCGGGGGCGATCGGCGGCGGCTCCGCGGCCGACAAATTCGGCCGAAGCACGATAAGCAGCAAAAGCGGCAAGTACCACAAAACGTACAGCCCGCCGCGGTCCGCGTGCCAGAACTGGATGCCAACCAGAATCGCCGCGGACTGTGCGATCAGGTGCGACAAGTTCTTGCGCGTCGGCCAAATGGTCGCGCTCACCAAGAACCCGATAAACAGCACGAAGAGCGGGAGCCGGTACGCCCAGTGCGTGCCGGACCAGATGCTCTCGGTGGTCGGCGGCGCCCACGGCTTCCAGTGCGTCAGGTTAAGTGCTGAGACGATCCCTTGCCCGGTCGGGCCGTCGATCATCAGCACGAGGGCCGTCACACCGATGCTGCTCGCGCTTGCCACGAGGAACGCTAGCCCGAACCGCGCCGCTCCACGACGACTGAAGAACCCGAACCACAGCGGGAACAAGAGCGCGGGGAACACGGCACTCCCGGCCGCCAGACCGAGTAACCAGCCCGCGAGCATCGGGCGCCGGTAGCAGAAGATCGCCCATACCAGGAACGCCGTCGGCCAGACGTGGTAAAACTGCCCGATGTGGTACGCGGTGTACGGCACCAGCGTGTACAGCGCCGCGGCCGCGACCCCAGTTGTAATGTCCCCGAAGTGGCGCCACCCGATCATGAGGAGGCCAATGAGCACCGCCGCGTGACAGATCATCGCCAGCCCGCGTTCGGCCCAGAACTGCACGGTCGCAGCCGGGGCGTGGTGCCCGTTCGTGCTTTGCGCCTGCTGAACGACGGCCGTGGCCGTCTCTTGCACCTGCTCGATGGTGACGGGGCGCGTCCCCACTCGTTCCTGGTTCGCCTGATCGGGCGTCCGCCGCACCGCCACGGCAGTCAGACCTACAAATAGCGCTAACGCGAGCCACGCCATCCCCGGTGTGTTCAAATTCACGGTCACCGGGGGCCGGCGCACAAGGGCCGTATCGACGATCGCGCGCACGAACCAGTACAGCGACCCCACGAGCAGCCACGCATACCCGAGTGTTCGCTCGCGTACCGCGCGCCGCGTGAGTTCTTCGCTTCCCAGGCTCCGTGAAGCCGCGTCGAACTTACTGGCTTCCTGCAAAATCAGGAACCCGGGCACGAGTAGAAACAACATCAGGAGGTCGAGGTTCCGAATCGAGAGCAGGCGCGTGAACTGAAAGAACAGCGCAACCGTAAGGAACAGCGAGAAATAGAACCACGTGGCCGCGGTCGGCAGGTTGAAATCGAGAAAGATGGATTGTTCCACAGCAGTGCCCCGACAGAAGCAAATCCGGTTGCGAGTCGCGATCCGGGCAGCGCTCCGAATAGTTTGTAGATATGCGCGTCCGGAACCACCGTCAAGAATATCGGACCAACTTGACTAGATCATTCAGTCAACGCAGTCCGCATTCTCGCTACAAGTGGCACTCCCGGATGCACGCGGCCCCTAGAATGCTTTTTTTCGCGCCGAGTCCAACACTTCGGAAGGTCCGTCGATGCGAATTCTGCTCACCAACGACGATGGCATTTACGCCCCCGGCTTGCGCGCGTTGCGCGCCGAATTGCTCAAGCTGGGTACGGTCACGGTCGTCGCGCCCGCCACGGAACAAAGTGCCGCGGGGCACTCGGTTACGCTCCTCACGCCGCTCCTCGTGAACGAGGTGTACGAGGACGACGCGACGACGTTCGTGGGGTGGGCCGTCGAGGGGCGCCCGGCCGACTGCGTGAAGCTCGCACTACTGGAACTGCTCCCGGAGCCGCCGGACGTCATCATCAGCGGCATGAACGCGGGCAGCAACGCGGGCATCAACGTGCTCTACTCGGGCACGGTCGCCGCCGCGATCGAGGGCGCGTTCTACCACCACACCGCGATCGCCGTTTCGCTCGAATACGACAAGAAAATTTACGACTTCCCCACCGCGGCGAAGTATGCGAGGCAGGTGATCGAGCAGATCCTCGCCCGTAATCCCACGAAAGGCAGCTTGTTCAACGTGAATCTGCCGGTGCTGGAGCACGGGCCGATCCGCGGGATCCGGGTGATGCCGCAAAACGTGTCGCCGTACACCGAGAGGTTCGACCGGCGCGTGAACCCGCGCGGGCGCACGTACTTCTGGACCAACCCCGAGTTCACGTGCCCGGACCCGCACCCCGACACGGACGTGACCGCGCTCAGCGAGAGCTACATCACCGTGACGCCGCTCCAGTTCGATCTCACCGACCACGCGAAAATGGAGCAGTTGAAGAAGTGGGAATGGAAGGTGGAGTGAACACCCCCTGAGCACCCCTGAAAGGTCACAACCCAACGGCTGTACCTCCTTGCGCATTCCCCGAGGAGGCGTTCACATGCTCTCCGCCCTCGCCGACGTACTCGAATCGCTCCCCGCGCTGCTCGACGACCCGACCGCGTGGGACTCGCTCATCGTGAACCGGCGGAAGCCCACAACGTATCGCGTGTTCCGTTACCTTCCCGACGGGCTCCGGATCAGCTTGCACAAGTTCGATCCCTGCGCGACGCACGAGGCGTACCCGCACCCCCACCCGTGGCCGGGCGCGTTCGCGCTCCTCGAAGGATCGTACCGAATGTGGGTCGGGTTCACGCCCGATCTGGAGTCGCTAGAGCCGATCACCGTGACCGAAACCGTGCTCACCGCGGGTAGCCGGTACGAGATCATTGAACCGCGAACGTGGCATTCTATCACGCCGTTGGAAGAGTGCTGGACGGTGATGGTGAACGGGTTGCCGTGGAAGGAACGTATGCACGGTGAAGCGCGAAAAGCCCCCAGAGCCTTGTAAACGTAGTGTTTACAGCGCCAGAGGGGTCGATGCAAACGAATACTATTGAAGCAGGAAAACACGGTCAAAACGGGAGTCGGGTTGGGTTAACGGGAATTAACGGGAGGGGTTCAGGTGTTCGGATCCGAACACCTGAGGTGGGACATTTGTCCCAGGTGATGCAAATGCCTCACCTGCCGTGAGTGCGAGACCGGGCTCAGGTGTAACATTTGTTACACCTGGTAAGTGCTTACCACCTGGTGCATTTGCACCACCTGAAGCATCAACCAGAAGTTGATGGTTGCGAGATGTAGCGAACAATGAAACGCTGGAAATCAAAGGGTTTGAGCCCGTTTTCTACCACGCGAAAAAGCATTTCCAAGCAGCCGCTCTCGTCAGACCGTTAGTGCAACTTGGTAGGAACCGCGAAACGCTTGAAATCCTAGGAATTCGCCCCCAAAGCTATCATCTTTTGGGGGCAGTTGGTAGGAGCCGCTCACAAGTCGTCTTCGCTGTCCGGGAACAGGTTATTCACCAGCGCGTGGCGCACCTCGTCGAGGCACTGCAGCGCGCATGAGGCCGCTTCCTCGCTCACGATGCCGTCCGCGTAGGCGGTGCGGATCACGTCCCCGATGCGAAGCACCTCGTCCAATGTCTCGGCCCAGCGCACCAGGCGGTCGCGGCGCGATGGGTGGCGCTTGCAGGGACTCGGCTTGGTCTTAGGCATCGCGGAGGGCCTCCGTGACGAAATCAGGCGGGTAAGGCGTGGGGACGAGGAACAGCGCTTCTTCAAGGTTGGACAGCGCGCTTTCGAGCTCAACGCGAACCTGTTTGGTGCGATCCACCAGCGCGCAGTTGAAGGCGCCCTGGTGGAAGGCGTTAATGACGTCGCTGATCTCGCAGTGAGTGCGGAGCAGCCATCGCACGAGGGCTTGTTGATCGCGCTGCTGGCGGTGAAACGGATCCAGCTTCGGGCGCGAAACCTTGCGGGGAGAGGCCTTGGGACAGTCAGCCATGACAGAGCCCAGAAGGAGGAAAGGTGTATGAGGGTCGGCGGGAATTCCCGCCGACCGAAGATCTAATGAGTTCTGGAACGCCGAATGACGGTCTAATGGGTGGCGAATCGACGGGAATTCGCGTCGGTTCGACGTTGGTTCAATCGACCGGAATTCCGAGGGAATCAGATCTGGTTGTTCTGCACGAGCGCGAACAGGCTCTGGAGATGCTTACAGGAGCCGTAACGAGCCCAGCCCTTGCACTCACACCGACCAACATCATCGCTCCCGATGAAGCAGGCGTAGCGGTCCTCGGTGACGTCGGTGCCCGGGGTCTTCTTGAACAGCATGAATCCGCGGCCGTGATCCGCGGGGAATTCTTCTACGTCATAGACGGCGTAGCTGCGGCTGCCGGAAATCATGAGTGTGCCGGTCTTCATGCCGAAATCGGCGATCGCCGGCATGAACATCAGGCAGCCGTGCTTTTCGCTCTTGGTCGGTTCCAGCAATTCGGTAAAAGTGGTCATTGCTCAAGCTCCTTGGTTCAGAAGGGGTTTGGGAAGCGGCCCGGAGGTGATTGCCGTCACCACCGGGTCGCGTCATTTCCGCTACTCAGCGGTCTCCGCGTTCATCGCGTCCTGGCACTCGTCGCAGATGAAGTTCTCGAAGTCGAACTCCACCACGCACACGCACTCGCACTTCGGGCACATCAGAATCACACCCTTGTTCTCGTTGCTCGTGCAAGTCATTGCGGTTCTCCGTGTCTGCGGTTTGTGTCGGGCCACACACGTATAATAACACCGCGTCTCTTTTCGTCAACACGAAAATATCGAAATGCGACAACTGCTATTTTGACGTAGACGATACCGCGAATAGACTACATGTGTCTGGTTCCGTGCATCGCGGAGATTACGATGGTCCGCATGGCTGAAGAGAAACCGAAGAAGTCCACCCGCGGCCGTCCTCCCAAGCACCCAGGTGATGCAGACGGGGGCGGGCGAACGGGCGTTCCCGTCAACATCCGGATGGATCCGACCTTGCGTGATCTGGTGCCCAAGTTCATTGACGCATTCCGTCAGAAGAACTTGGTTCGCCTCGACCTGACCAGCACTGTGGAACTGGCGCTGACGGAGTTGTTCATCAAGTGGGGTTTGCTACCGGACCCCAACGAGAGCAAGTAGCCGCAACTACGTCCTGGCGAACGGCCCCAGCGCGCCCTTATGATGCCTGCAGGTGATCCTGCGGGCTTTCTGTGTTTGGGGGCGTTATGCGGTTCCTGGCTCTCCTGGCGCTGGTGGCGGTGATTGGGTGCAACAACGGAGTCACCACCGAGAAGTTGGCAACTGCTCCGGCTCGCGCTGAAGGGCCGGTGACGGAAGGGCAAAAGGGGCTCGCACCCGCACCTCACGAACCCGGCGTAGGGGGCAAACTCACTCTGAAGCAGGCTCGCGAGAAACTGATTGCTCGCGAAGCGGGTGTGATCTCGAAAACGCCCGCCTATTCAGGCATGAAGCGAGACGCGGTGAAGAAACTGTTCGGCGCTCCGGACCGCACTTTTGAAGTGAGTGGCACAGTCAACGAAGTGTGGGTGTACACCAACCGCGACATCATCTGGGATGCGGCCGCGGAGAAGTTCTACCCGACGGTGGAACTCGTGTTCAACACCGGCGAGACGAGCACAGTTCTCGCGGTGCGTGCTCGCTAATATCCGCCTTCAATTGAGCCGGATGTACCCAATGCTCGTGCCGCCGTACCCCGCGGCCTGCGCCGCGCAAAAGTCCAGTGTTCCCGCGGTCGTGTTGATGAGGAGTTGGAGCCTGAGCACGGCGCTCGCGGCGCCACTGTAGTACGTGCCCATGTAGGTCGTGTGCGTGTAGTAAACCCCGGTCTGCTGGATCATGTGCATGAGCGAAACGGTTCCGCCGATGTCGGACCCGGTGCCCGCCCCGGTGCCAATGCGCGCCGACAGGTCCATCTGCGAGAACGTGAGCGCACTCGCGCGGGCCTGGCACGTGAGCCGGCCGTAAACGAAGTACAGCCCCGTCGCCGGGAGCGTGATCGACACCCCCGGGATGTCCTGGCCGCCGACGTTGAGCGTGAGGTTGGCCGAGACGGGCAGTCTCGCGTCCGCGGCGGTCGGTACGAACGGGGTTCCGCCGCCCGGCTCGTACTGGAACTCCCATCGCATTCCTCCCCCAACGTATCCGCGCCTCCGTAACCACACCTTCGTACCGGTCGGTACCGCGGTCCCGTTGATCTCCACGGCCGGGTTCAGCGACGTGGTGCCCTTGCGCACCGATGCGGGTGCGGCGTCGGCACCGGTCGTGTAGTCCGTGGTGCGCTCTTCCCACGAGTACAGCCCGCCGCTGACGCCCGTGATCTCGGCGCGGATCAGTTCCGGTTCCATTAGATCGGTCCCGCGGGCTGTTGAAGCAGTGGATCCGTGAAGAACAGTTCGTGGGGGAACGACTCGTAGCACGGGGCCTTATCCGCGTCGGTTGGCCCTTGCCCGACCACATACGCGAACTTCCGTGTCGCGTAGTTCGGCTGCAGGTTGTGCCCGGCCGCGATCCAGTTCTTGTTCGTAAGCAGCGCGTTCGACGAATTGGGCACGTCCGTCGCTTCGCGCCCGGTGTGGATCCAGCGCAGCTTGAAGTTGGCCATCAGGCTCTGGTCCAGCCCGACCGCGAGCGCGCCGAGCAGCTTCTGGATCTTCGGGGACGCGGGCATGTAGGGGCCGGGTATCGGGCTCGCGCCGAGGAACAGCAGGCTCCCGGCCTTGCAGAGCCGTCCCCCGATGGTGATGTCGTTCTGGTTCACGGTGCCCACGAACCGGTTCAGGTAGCTCTTGTACGTCGTCCCGCCGATGGTAAAGTCCATCGCGTACCTTGCAGGTACCTGGTACCACGACGTTTCGAGCATACCGTTTTGCAGGCTCATGTAGGGCGAGCCGTTAAAGTTGAAGCCGTTCGGTGTTCCACCGCTTTCGGTGCGGAACGTCATCGCGCCGGCCGGTTCGGTTGCCGACACGGTGTCCGGGAGCGGGGTGTAGGTCGTGTTCGTGAACCGGCGCCATTCGTCCGCGTACACGAAGCTCACGCTGCTCCCATCCGGCTTGAAGTACGTGCCGTTGTACGTGCCGATCTTCTCGTTCGGGAGCAGGAAGTACGGGCGCTTCGTGAACTTCACCTTGTACAGGTACTTCGTGTAGTGCGGGAACTGGCTCGTGATGGGAACGAGCCCGAACACGTTCAGCGCGGTGCCGTTGACGTGTTGGCCGATCCCGCACATGTCGCTCACGGCCGCGACGCTCATCTCGGGCCGGAACGGGTGGACCGGCGGGAGCGCGCGAACGACCTTACCCGCGTGCGCCACGCCACTGTTCACTAGGTCCGGTTCCAGATTCGATACGCCGCCCAGGAGCGTATCGAAGGCCTGCGCCACCGCGGACACCGCAGGCGGTGTGGCGTCGTCCGCTCCTTCGAGCAGGTACGCGCCGTCCGACTGGCCCTCCTCCTGGCTGATGCTGGTGTGCATCCCGCCCTGGTCCCGGTCGGTGACTTCTACGAACTTCAGTGCTGCCATTAGTAACCGCCCAGTTGGTCGTGTGTGAACCGGTTGAACCGCGCCCGGCCCTCGCGGTAGGCGTCCCCGACCGCGCTCTTGGCCGTGTCCCAGAGTCCGGCCGACTCGGACCGGACGAAGCCGAGCGCCTGCCCCGCGGGGCTGTTCGCGAACCCTTCCCGCGCGGTTCCGTACACGCCCTCGCGCGCGCCCTCGGCGATGATCTTTACGAGGCCCTTCCACGGATCTTTGCTGGTCTCGTTCACGTTCCGCAGGATCTCTTCGAGAAGCTCGGTTTCGCTCTGCTTGACGTCCCCGCCCCCGTTGGCGGCCACGAACGCGCGCTCGGACATCTTCCGGGCGATGTCCTCGATCGAGCTGACTGCGGCATCGGTGGGGGCCGCCAATAGGCCCCGGGGCGGGTTCTTGCGGGCCTCGATCGCACCGGCCAGTGAGTCCCGGAATCGCTTCACCGCGTCGGCCCCGCCGAACATGCTCAGGATTCGGGTCGCGGCTACGGAGAGCGCCACGACGAGGCGGCGCAGGTTCTCCGCGTAGTTCTTCGAGAGGTCGATCCAGAGCTTGATGGCCCCGCCGAACTGGACCACGACGTCCACCACGGCCGCGATCACATCGAGGAGCGCGCCCCACGACTGCATGTTCGATTCGATGGTTCCGACGAGCGGCTGGAGCACCTTCGCGAACCCTTCCATGAGGCGGGCCAGGATTCGCACCGCGCCGAGGAGCGCGCCGCCCACAGCGGCCGCGATGTCCTCGACCATTGGGCGCAGGGCCTGGATGGACGGGAGCAGGATGCCCGCCCAGTCGCGCACCGCCTTCGTCGCGTACTTGATGATGGGGACGAGCGCGTACCCGATGGTGGCGCGCAGGTTGTTCACCTCGCGCTCGTACTGCTCGACGAGGTACGGGTTGAGCGCTCGGACGAACGCGGCGGACGTCTTCACGATCGCCAGGAGCGCGAGCGGCAGGGCGGTAAACGCCCCGACCACGGTTGAAACGACTGTGCTGATGGCCCCGATCGTCTTCTGTACGCCCTTAATCGCCATCCCGATTTGACCGAAGATCCCCGGACGGCGCCGGCGCGGTGGGGGCGGGCCACCCGGACCGCTCGCCTTCATGTCCTTGAGTTGCCCGGAGATGCGGCCGACGAGCGGGGTGAGGGTGCGGAGGATGCCGATCTGCTGCCCCATGAGCCGGTTCAGGTTCAGGAGCAGGTCATTGTTACTGTGGGCCATTGTTCAGCGCCTCCAGTCGCCGCTTGAGTTCATCGAGCTGGTCCGCACTCACCCCCAGTGCCGGCGCGAGCGTGAGCAACTGCTGGAGACGCGCCCGCGGGTCGGCGGGAATTCCCGGTGACCCCACCGGAACCTGAATGGCCCCGTCCTTGTCGCGCGCGTGGAAGTAGATCTCCTTCACCTGACGAGGGCTCAGGTTGTAGATCTCACCGAGCGGAACCTTGAACTCGCTCACGAGGATCGCGAACTGAGCGGTGAGAACCCCGGGGGTTAGCGCCGGCCGCGGTTGCGGCGCGCCAGGTCCGGCCCCGGGGCCTTCCGTTTTGGGCCGATGGCCTCCTTCGGGAGCGAGTCTTCCATTACCTCGGTGAGGATGGTCCGCATCTCCTCCGGCTTGTGGGCGAGTAGCTCGAAGATCTCCGCCGGTTCTGCGCTCATCATGCAGGAGAGCAGCAGCGCGGTTCCCGGCGTGGTTTCCAGGAACCCCATCGTGTGCTCGGACTCGAACGCGAAGTGCCCGGTCTCGCGCTGCTTGCGGATTTCGTCGGCGCGCTTCAGGTACTCGTCGGCCGGGTACACGTCGCGCAGTTCCAGGAGGGCCGCCTTCGCGCGCTCGTACAACTTCGTCTCGACGGCGAGCATGGTGCCGTGGGTGAGCACGGGCGCGACGGTGTACGTCTTCCCGTTGTGCTCGATGGTTTTGGGCGGCCCCTTGATGCCCAGGGCCGCGCTACGCTCGCTCATAAAACACCGCTGTAGATTGTAAAATGCTGGTCCAATCGACCGGAATTCCGGTCGATCACGAGTACGCGATGGTGAACACCCCGTCGCTCTCGAACGTGCAACTGACCTGCCCGGGATCGCCCCCGGCGCTGATCTCCGTGCTGAACTCGACGCTGGCCAACCTCGCATTCAGCACCAGTTCCACACCCACGGCGAAACCGAGGTGCAGTTCCACGAGCGCGTTCACGACGAGTGGCATGTTGCCCGCGTTGTACGGCCCCTCGACGACCGGGGTGGCCGACACCCCGCCGGCCGTGGTGCGCTGGAAGTTGTGGCCGAAGGCGAAGAACTTCTTCACCCCGCCCTCGACCGGCAGGCGCCACTTGCCGAAGCTGTACGACACGGCGCCCAGCTTCACGTAGCTGTCGTTTCCGCTGATGAAGTTGTCGGGCATGGGTGCCTCACAGTGTTGAGCCGACGATGACCACCGTCACGGTGATGGACGTCGCGCCGGTGTTAGCGAAGGTCAGTGTCTTGTGCGTCGCGTCCACGGTGACGCCGGTACCGGTCGCGCTGCCGGCCAGTGTGAACGACTCGCCCGAGCGCACCACGAGCCCGTCCGTCGAGCCCGCGAACCACACGAGCCCGTTGCTCGCGCCCGGGGTGAGCTTCAGCACGCCCGTGGTGCCCGCGACCTTTAGCACGATCGCCAGCACCTTCGTAAAGGCGACCGCTTCGCCCGCGAGGTTCGCGACGCTCTTCAGGTCGATCGTCGTGGAGCCGGCCGCCGCGATGGTGAGCACCGCGGCGTAAGCATCGTCCCAAACGCTGGTGTCCAGGTCCGGGAGCGAGAACGTGACCTGGTTGTCCCCCTGCGTCAGGTCCGCCCAACTGGGCACAGGGACCGTGAACGTGAAGGTGTTGTTCACCTGCAGGTCGAAGGACGAGAGCGGCATGGGGGCCTCTTACAGGTCGAGTAGCACGCGGATCTCAACGTTCGTCGCCACCGTGGTCGTCAGGAACGCCGCGGTGATGGCGCCCGCGGTCCCGGTGAACGGGTACGGGGTTCCGCCGCCCTTCACCCAGACGAACGGCACGGCCGCGGTGAGCGCGATGGTGTCGGTCGGGCTGCCGCTGCTGTTCATCTTGAGCGTGCAGTCCTGGTCGGTCTTGATGAAGATGGACAGCAGCTTGGCCTGCGCCCACTGCAGGTCCACCGCCTGGTTCGTGACGACGCCGAGCGCGAGCGACGAGTTCTGCTCGACGCTGCCGGTCTTCGTGCTCTGGGTCGCGATCTGGTTCGAGCCCGCGCCCCAGACCTGTTGAATCGTGTGCGAGATGCTCATCAACCGCTCCTGTTCTCGAAGGTCCAAACGGTGAGCTGGATCTGGTCGTAGTCATACCCCTGGGAGAGCAAGGACCGGTCGAGGAACGGGGCCTCGACGATCTCCAGGCGCTTCACCTCGGGCACGCCCGCCAGCGGCTTCGGGGCCATGAACACGGCCCGGGTCGCCTCGCGCCAGACCGTGTGGTCGGCGAGGTGCGTGAGCTGGTCCCCGTTGGGCGTGATGAGCGTGATCTCCACGCTGTACTCGACCCGGAACACGTGCCCGAACGCGATGCGCCGCGTGGCGTCCACGTTCTCCGAGCCGGACACGGTGACCTGGTAGTCGGCGTCAACGCGCTCCTCTTTCTTCGGGAGCTTGCGCTTCACCACGGGCATGAGCGCGGGGCCGACCGTCGTTCCGTCCAACTGCACCTTCGAGACGACCGCCGATAGGATGCGATCGAGCACGCTGGTTGCGCCCGGGTCCGGGGTGCCGAACGTGCCGGTCATGCCGCCGTTCGCGTACACCACGCCGAGCAACACGTCCTCTTCGAGTGGGTAGTCACACGAGCCGCCGGACGGCAGGAACAACCCGTGGCTCGCTACGCTCCGTGGTGTGGCCATTACGCGAGCGTCCTGTTCCCCGCCGCGTCGACGGTTTGGGTTTTCCCGTTGGACAGGGTGAGGGTGTTCCCGGACGCGGTGAGCGAGTCGTAGACCGCGGCGAGCACCTTCACCAACTCCGAGGCCTGGGCAGCCGTCTTCGCCGGGTCATAGTCACTCGTGAGGGTCACCGAGAACGCGAACGCGCTCAACGTTCGTGTTGTGGCCGACCACACTGCGGTCGCAGTGGCCGCAGCGGTAGCCGACACGAGCGCGTTTCCGCTCGTCGCGCTGATGTCCACCGGGTTCGTGACCGTTGTGACCGTTCCGCTGTCCACAATCACGTGCTGATTCGCGGCCAGGCTGTAGCCGGTCTTGTCGTTGTTCGTGGCAACCGTAACCCCAGCGGTTACACTTGCGACCGCTCCGCCGGCGTAGGTACTCAGGGCCGTCGTTCCGAACAGCGTGTCGAACACGTTCGCCGCGAGGACCACGCACTCCACGCGCACCGCGAGCGCACCGGACACGTTGATGAAAATCACGAACGGCCCGATTGTCGCGGTGTCGGTCGCGTCGAGGACGCAGTAGTACACGCCGCCCGCGATATGTGTAGCCCCGCCGCTGTTCTTGTTGGCCAGCGTGGTCGCACCGTTCGCCCACAGCTTGATGTCCGTGTTCGCGATCGTGAGCCCGGTCTGGGGCGTCACGCCGTCGGTCGAGGACACGAAGTACCCGAGCGGAACCTCTTGTGATGCGGTGCTCTGGCGCAGGTAGATCGGCATCAGCTCATCTCCTGCTGTTTGCGGTGGTGAACGATCAACGGGACGATCGAAACCGAGGATGCCGCCTTGAGGGTCGCGAACTGAACTACCCAGTCTCGCGACGTCGTCCAACTGAACGGGCAGTCGTAGTTCCCGGTGGCTGCCACGATGCGGTACTCACCGAGAGACGCCCGGTTCCCTCCGCTCGCGATGATCGTCGTGTACCCGCTCCCGGGGCTGCTCCCGGCGGACGCCCCGCTCAGCGCGTAGTGCGCGATTAACAGTTCGTCGGCCTGGGTCGTCGTTACCGTCCCCGTGATGTTGCCACTGGTCCCGGTGGCACTCGACTGCGCTGTCGTCGACTGGTCCAGGGGGCTGACGGTATCCACCCCGGAGAATTCTGAAACCCAACAGTTGATCGCGTCCGTACTCGAACTCAGTGTGAGCGTGACGCTTGTGGCCCCGCCCGTGTTCACCACGCCCAGCCACAGGTAGGCGCGGATGTTCGGCGCGCCGGAGTGGTTCGTGGGGCCTACGAGCGTTGAGAACGTCACCCCCGTGGCGGACGGTGTGAGCGTGAGCCCCTCGTTCGCGATCCGACCGGACACAATAATCACGTTGCCCGCGGTCAGTGCGGCCACGGTGACCACCAGGGACGCACCGGACCCGGTCGAGTTGCTCGCGTTTTGGACGTTCGCGATCCCCATTACGAGCTCGCAATGAACCGGGTCTGCACGGCCGTCTCGATTGCCCCTTGCAGTTGCGTGTCGGTGATGTCCGACCCGCCCGCGAGGAAGTTCGTGTCGTCGAGCACGTGGTAGCTCACCTGCGAGCCGACGGACGCCGTTGCGCGGATCGCCTCGCGCGCCCACGCCAGTTGGTTCACGGTGGACCCGCCGTTCCCGAGCAGGTAGAGCGCGTACTTCGCGACGGCGGCCTCGCACCGGGCCTGCATCGCGCTGCTGCGCATCACCGCGAGCCGGTCGTTCAGGTTTAGCGCCATTGGTTTCTCCTCACCCATCGCGGCCAACAGCAGGAGCACGGCTACCCCTGGAACTTGGAACACACGAGCCGGTACCGCTGCGGACCGCTGGCGTCACGGTCCCGGATGCCCACGATCTGTACCGTCCACTTCTCGCCCGCGTAGGTCACCCGGTCCTTGACCGCGGGGACGGTGCCGTTCAACTTTGCCGTCCACAGGTGGAAGACCGTCGCGTCCTTCTGCAAAAGCCCCTTACTTATGAACGCGCTGAGGGCGTCGAGGTCTTCCTTGGTCACGTCGTTGCGCTGGGCGTATTCGACGCTGGTCGGCGCGCTGTACGTGTTCTCGGTGAGGCGCGCCTCGTAGGTCACGGTGATCGGGTCGTCGATCAGAGCCCAGTCCCCGGACAGGTCCAGCGCCATCACAGCACCATCTTCGTGGACACGATGTAGGGTGCCTGAGCGTTCACGGTCTTCTGCAGGGCGTCGATGAGCTTTTGCAGGCCCTCGCGCCACTGGTTCCGGTCAACCCGCTTCCCGTCCAGTTCGTAGGACGGTTGCGGGTTCACCGAGTCCGCGGCGAGCGCGGCCGCGTACCCGGCGATGGTGGCGTTCAGGTTGTCGGCGACGGAAGGCATCACGAGACCTCGTCCGAAGTGCCACGCTGTCCACGAGTTAATTCATTAACCCCAGGGGTGCCGGGATCGATCACCTTTACTCTTTGGTGCCGCGGTACATGAACCGCGGCTCTTTCGTGAACGGAACTCCGTGTTCGCGGGCTACCCAGATGCCGACGATTTCCCGGCGCGCGTCCTCGCTCGAAAGCGGGGCGCTGTTGACCTGGAACGGGATGATCTGGCGGTACCGGAACGCGCGCTTCGGGTCGCCCATGTACCAGCGGGCCGGCGCGTTCGTGGTGGACACCCCGGCCGCGATGAGGCGGTTGTACCAGATGCGGCTCAGGATCACCGGGTTGATCGGCCGGATCAGGCTGCGCTGGGTCTGGGTCAGCGTGCTGCCCGCGTCGGTGGCGCGCCGGATGAACTCCGGGTACAGCACCGATTCCAGGTTCATCTGGCGCTGCGGCATCACGAGCAGTTGCGGGGCCGGTACGGTGATCTCGAACCCGGTCCCGGGGTCCGTGTTGCCTTCGAGGATCTGGAACCCGGTGTCGATGCTCGCGTAGTTCGTCAGCTCGTTGGTGGACGAGTTGACGTAGTTGTTCGGGATCTCACCCGCGGCCGCCAGGTACGTGTTGGCGGCGTTCCCGTCGCGGCTGTACGTGTTCGTCACGCCCAGCACGCAGTCGGCCTGCCGGACCTCTTTGTTGCGCGCGACCGCGGTTCCGGCGTTCTTGCAGGCCGATTCCAGCATGTCGGTGCGGTCGTAGATGAACGTCTTCTCGTTGATCTGGATGACGTTCCCGTAGCGCTGGTTGTCCGGCACCTCGACGTAGGTTTCCTTCAGGCCCACCGTCGGGAATGGCTCCCCGTCCAGTAGGTCACCGGACACGTTCCCGTCGTTCATGACGCCGATCATCTTCCCGCCGTTGACGCGCTCCTGCTTCACTTCCATGAGCGAGTCGCCGATGAACTCGGGCGCCGTGTACGCCTCCATCGTGAGCGCATCGACCAGGCCCGCGACGGTATCGGTGAACGCACTGATCTTCGCGAAGTGCGATGGCAGCACGACCGCGCCTTCGGCCTCGGAGAACGAGCCGTACTGTTCCCGGAGCGCGAACGCCCGGCGGATGTCCGATCCCCCGACCTCGCGCCCGAGGAACGCGATCGCGATTTCGCGCGCGTCCAGTTGCAGCGGGTCGATGAGGCGTTCGGCGCGGTTGAGGAACGGCGAACCGTTGTCGTCCTCGGTGATGCCGAACATCTCGCGCAACTGCCCGCGGTATCCCGCCAGGCCGCGCCCTTCGTTCATGTTCTGCTCAAGGATCTGCTTGAGCTTGTGGGCCAGGTGAGCCATCGCGGAAGTACCTCGGAGCGGTGTGTTGGTTGAACAAGTGTCGAAACTGGAATTCCAGTCTCGGTAGTTGTGCGGTTACGCCATCGTCTGCGGGCCGGCGTGCGTGGTCGTAAGGGTGCCGGCCAGCTCGAAGAACAACTCGGTGGCGCCCACTTCGGCGCGCCGGCTGAGCCGCCCGATCGCGAGGTTCGCGGTGGCGACGATCTCAACGATCTGGTCCGCCAGTCCGTCGGCCCCGCCCGCGCCAGTCCCAGCCATGCCGACGTAGGCACCCGGATCGGACGCGGAACCGAGCGCGGCGCACGGGTACTTGAACTCCCCGCGGCTCGCGATAAGCACGTCGCGCGTGTCACCCGCGAGCTTGGCGTCCATCGCCACGCCCAGGAACACGTCGTGCCCGGCCTCCTGGTTCTGCGCCTTGGTGCCCGCGTCGGCGAGCGCGCTGGCGGGGCTCGCCTTGTTGGAGGCGAGGATGAGGAAGTCGCCGGCGTAGATTGCACTGGCGACGGTACCGGAGACGCGCTTCGGTTGCGGCATGCCGCTGATGAGGCGTCCGGCGTTGCTGTACTTCGCGTCTGCCACGGTTCGTCTCCAGGAGCGTGAACGGGGTTATGTGGTCAGTTACCAACGAGATGTTAATAACTGGTTCGGTGTTACTTCCGCAGCCACTTCTTGAGCGCGGCCTTGTCCTTCGGTGGCGCGTCCAGTTGCGTCTGCGTCGTGTCGGTCTGCTCCTGGAGCGTGGTCGCCTGCGATTGCGCGCTGGTGACGTACTTCTTCGGCTTCTGTTGAAGGGACGCGACGGTCTTGGTGAGGTTCGACACCTGTTCGGTGAGCGCCTTGATCGGGTCGGTTTCGGTCTGCTCCTTCACCGGCGTGGCGGGTACAACGGGTGCAGCTGCCGCAGCGCCACTCAGCGTTTGCAACTTCGCCTTCTTGCCCGCGGTGTCCAGTGCCTCGTCGTTGAGCACGGCCAGTACCGACTGCTCGAACTCGTCGGTCACCTGGGTGACGTCCGTTTGTTCGCGCAGCGAGGTCGCGGTCGCGGGATCGGACACGAGGTCCACCGAGTCCACCTTGTCAATTTTGGTCACGACTTTGACGCCCTCTTTTAGGTGCCAGTGGCCGTCCGCGACGTGCGACAGGCCGAAAAAGTTGAGGCCGCGCTCCATGTCTTCCTTGAGCATGGCGGTGATCTGTGCCTGCGATTCCAGGTACACCAGGTCCCCGCGCAGCTCCTTCTTGCCGGGCTCGAACCGGACGTTCTTGAGCCGGCCGAAGCGCTCGGTTGCGGGCCGGTGCTTGACCTTCTCGCCGGCGTGCGAGATGTAGACCGCCTTGCCCTCGTAGAGCGAGACGGCGCCCTTCATCGCGTCCTCGGTGTAGAACCGCTTGTTGCGGCTCTTCTGCCCGAGGATCTTCACGTTCGGCAGTACACCGTTGGCCGGGGCCTGTTTGTCTTCCCACAGCGTGGTTTCAACGAGCTGGCCCATTACGCGGCGCTCCCTTGTTCGCGCTTCATCTGGCCGCCCGCGGTCTGCGGTTGCTTGGCGGCCAGGTCCGCGGCGTGTTCGGCGGCCTGCTCCTCGGGCGACGGTCCGGCCGCGGCGAAGTTGGCTTGCTCTTTTTCCCAATCCAGGCCTTCTTCCGCGCTGATCGTCTGCGGGCTCTTGATCTTCGCCTTCCGCAGGATCTCGTTGCGCTGTGCCTCGTCGAGCTTCTGGCGCACGACGGGAACCGTGTAATTCACGTGCAGGTCGATCTGGTCGAGCACGTCCACCGGTACGTTGTCCCGCTCCTGCTCCGCGGCGATCTCGATCACCGCCGTGAGCACGTCGTCCACGTACTCGGCCAGCACCGACTGTTCGCCCTCGACGAGCTTGATAAACGGGCTTTCGGCGGTCAGGCTGGAGGCGTAAGACGACGCGGTCGAGTCCCCGGAGATGAGCCAGTACGGCGCTTCGAGCGCGGCCGCGGTTGCTTCGAGGGAGAGTTTGACGCTGATCGCCGCTGCATCGGCGTTGGGCGACGGGGGCGGTGGTTGGTACTCGAGGCCTTCGGGGATGTCTTGAACGGTGCCGGGTTCGATCTGCTGGTATACGACGTCCCGCGTGCCGTTCTGGGTCGAAACCGTGACGGTACCTGAAGCGCTTTCCGCCTGAAGCCCGCGGACCGTGCCGACCGGGGCCTGCGCGAATTGGCGAACGTAAGCGATGCTCGCCCGGACCTTCTCGCCCTCGCGCGAAGCGTGGCGCAACTTGTCGCCGCCTTGGAGCTCGTCCATGCACGAGGTGAGCGCCGGCAGCCCGCGCTTCTGGTTCAGGTTCGTTCCGCGCTTCAGGTGGAAGACGAACTGTGCGGGGATGCGGCGCTCGGTGTTCGTCGCGTAGTCCCGCACGTTGTACGCCACGGGCACGCCGGGCCGGTCCGGGTTCGTCAGGATGCCCCAGGACCAAGGCCCCTCGAACGACTGGCCCTCGGGCGGAACAATCGAGTCCGGCTCGATGAACTTGAGCGCGGTGATGCCGTCGTCCATAGGCGTGAGCTGGATGAAGCACTCGCCGTCGGTCAGGTACCGACGGTAGATCTCGCGCTCCACGATCTTCCAGCGGCACGCCTTCTTGAACTCGTCGAGCAGCGCGCGGATGGCCTTTGCCAGTTGCTCCGGGGGCTCTTTCTCCGGCTCAGTGCTCTGAACGTCCTGCGCGCTGCCGCACCCGATGACGTAGCGGCCCATGCCGTTGATGCCACCGGAAGCGTTCGGGTTCCGTTCGTAGAGGAATCGCGAGACGTGCCGGACGCGGTTCAGTTCCTGCAGCGTGCGAACGGTCTGCAGTTTGTCCGGGAACAGCTCCGGACCCCAGACCGGGGTGAGTGGGCGGCCGTTCCACGTGTTGAGTTCGTAATCCGAGACGGGCGTGCCGTAGATGTCCGACTGGGACGCCTCTTTCAGCGTCCCGCGGAACCAGTTGACCGGGTTGAGCTTGGCCCAGAACGACATGGGACACGTGCCCTGTTGCGCGCGGTAATACTGGATGCTACGCCGTTGCGCGTCGGAGCGCAAGTGCGGGCGGCTACGTCCGGAGTACCTTGGTTTCGCCGGGCCGCTTTGTGCCGGTGAGGAGGAGATTGAGGGCTTGGGTAGCCATGCTGACCGCGTCGGGGCCGTCGTCGTGCGCGCCGTTGGGGATCTCCTTCATCTGCTGAAGGGTCAACTTGTTCGACACGGTCTGCCCGACGAAGTGCAGGCGCTTCTGCGCGAGGAGCGGCCCCAGGTCCACCTGAATGCGCGCGTGCTTACTCTGGTCCGAGGGTGTCATGTGCAGGTCGATCGGCACATCCAGGCCCGCGGCGCTGAGCCGCTCCTGGATCGCGAGCCCGACGGCCTCCTGGAACTGGTTCGACTCGATGATGAACCGCCGGTACGGGCGCCCCTCGCGCTTAGCGGCGCCCACAATCGCCACCGCTCGGGCGTACAGTGCGGGGAGCGGCTCGCGCGCGAGGTGCATCGTGGCGAAAAGGTGCCGGTCGGAAAACAGCGATAGGTCACAGAACGCGCCATAGTCGCCGGCCTTGCCCGTCTTACTCTTGCTCGGGTCAAGGCTCAACACACGGAATTGCTCGACGTTCCGCGACGTGAACGGTAGCTCCTCGGCCCACATCCACGGGCCGAAATACTCGTCGGGGAAGGCGCGCAAGGAGCCGTCGCCCGTCGGCGAGCAGTTGTACAGCGCGTCCCAGATGTGCGACTGGCCGCGCAGCTCGAACGCGCGCTTCTTCGCCTCGTACCAGTCCTGACTGTACTTCGAGAGGAACAGCCCCTCGCCCTCGGCGCGCCCGAGCGCGTCGTCGGCCTCCGCGATCGCCGGGAACCGCAGCCGCACCCACTGGTCCGCTTCGTTCGCCAGGAGCCGGCCGAACAGGTCGTCCGGGTGCCAGGGCGTACCGATCAGCACCACGAACCCGTCGGGCGTGAGGCGCGTTTCGGCCGCGGCGCTGTACGTGTCCCAAACTTTATCTCTTATTCGTATGCTTCCACTATCTTCGCTGCCCTTGAATGGATCGTCGATGAGAATACCGGTCGCGGCGCGCCCGGTCACAGTGCCCTGGATACTAGCGCTGTACATGTGCCCGTCGGACGTGGTGCGCCAGTTGTTCTTCGCGTTCGAGTCGCGGCGCACCTGGAGCCGCCCGGACGGGTCGATGTGGTCGCGGAACTCGTTGACATAGTCCCGCGCCACGCTCCCGTGGCCGGACGCGAGTTCGCTGCCGTAAGAGAGCAGCATGAGCTTCGCGCTCGGGTCCTGCGCGAAGACGATCGGGGGGAACAGCCGGGACGCGATGAGGCTCTTAGCGTGTTGCGGCGGGGTCTGGATCATCAAACGGCGACACGGCTGCCCGTTCGGAAGCGTCAGTTGCTTCGCCAGGAGCTTCAACAGGTTCCCCTGGAGCGCGTGGTGGAACTTCGCCCACTTGTAGTGCGGGTGCGTCAGCCGCGCCAGAGCCAAGGGCGTGAGACACTTCATCGCAAATCTCGTCGAGCGCGAGTGCGGCCGCCAGAACCTTCGGGTCCGAGAGCGCGGGCGGCGGGGACGTGGCGGAGGAACTGGTGACGGACACTTCGCGCGGGAGCAGGCGGCCGAGCAGTCGCGCGAACTCCACCGGGTTCGTCTGGCCGAGCTTCACGAGCCAGCGGACGCCACCGAGCTTGCCGAATGCGGCGAGCACGGCCTCGCGGACGGTCCCGGTGAACTTGTTCGGGGTGCCCTTCTTGCGGCCCTTACCGGCGTTGGGCGGTTTGGGTTTGGTCACAGCAGATCTCACCAGTGTGCTGATTATGCGGCCAACTTGGTGCGGGGCCGGCCGCCCGCGTGACTCGGCTGCGGGATGATACCGAGGCCCTTGAGGTGCGCAATCGTGTCGCTCACGTCGCGGCCGGGGACACCAGAGCGGTAATGGGCCTGGAACGCGCGGTAGGCATGCGACGCGGCGCTAATGGCGTCGTCGTTGGACCCGTACTTTGACTCCGCAAAAGTACCAAGGTTAACGAAACCCACGGGCCTACCGAGCCAGTAGCGCGCCTGGTAGACCCCGCGCTTGACGTAGCGGACACCGGTCGGGTAGTCGCGGCGCCATTTGCGCTTGGTCGGAACGGGGGTAACGGCCTGATCGTCCGCCAGGGACCACGTGCTGTAGTCGTAAGGACTCGGGATGGTGGCCGAGAGCGGCGTCGGCTCGCTGTCACTTTCTTGGCGCGAGTAACTCAGGTGAACGACCGGAACGCGCTGGTATCGATCAGCCCGCAGAGTACCGGCGAATCCGTTGGAGAATGTTTTCTCGCGCTGTTCTAGTGCGTATCGCAACATGCCGGTGTAGGTGTACGTCAGAAACGGCACGCCGCGCGAAGGGTCATAGTTCCGGGCGTAAACGCAAAGCTCGAGAAAGAGGTCGGAGCAGACGTCGGCACGGAGGTGCTTGCAGTTCCGGCACACGCTCCGCGCGATCTGTCGGGCCATCGGCAAGAACTGCTCGACCAGCGCGCGCTGCTCGTCGGTGAGTCGCTTCATCGTGGTCTCAAAAGCGAGGGGCGTAAAGTCACGATAGCGCTCCGGAAGGAGGAGCGCAACAGGGGAGGGACTGGGGTACTGAACCAGGGGGTACCCCACCCCTGGCACCACACCACCACTACACTACATATATTATTATATTATATATATTATATAAGCAAGTTGATAGGCGGAGGAGGGACTAGTGGAGTGGTGGGGTACCGGCTGGGGTATGGGGTGTGGTGTGTCGAGTACCCCAGTCCCTATTCGTCGCCCCGGAAGTCGGGTAATTCCGGTCGCGGCTTCCAGGTATGGCAGGGACCGGGACCGGACCACCAAGCGCCGGGTGTGTACACGGAATTACTGTGAGAAATGACCCCTTCCTCCTTGAGCCGGGCCTTGGCGAATTTGAGGTTGTCGAATGTGTAGCCCTCGGCGCGCCCGGCCTCGGCGATCTCACTGGAGGGGTAAGCGTACTTCTGCAGGAAGTTCCGGAGCCACTCTTTGCACCGGTCGAGCTTGGTTTGGCCATTATCCGATCCGGTGCCCGACTCCTTGCGGGTTGGGGGCTTCATCGCCTGATTGGGATCGACGGTGCGAGGTGGGTCGAATTTGACGCGGCGCAATTGAGAGCGAAGTGTCTGCCGATCGGTGGCATTAAGATGGTGGCACTCGGGAGCTGCAAAAAAAGCATCCATTTCAGCATCGGTGAGCGGAACGAGGGAAAAGGGGATCGTGGAACGGTCGAACCCGGGCAGGTTCTCTTTGACGGGCATGAAGAGCCTCCTACTAGAATCTTCGGGATCTTCAGAGACGGCATACGCTGCACGAACCGTGTCACGGTAAGCGGCACTCCCCGCGAAGCGGTCAACGGCGTCGCCAGTGGACTTATTGAGGTGCGCGATCATCACGATCGTGACGCCTTTGGATTCTGCCAACTCACTCAAGGGATCAAGTACTAATCGCAACTCACTCGCACGATGGTCATCGACCTTGGCGCGGCCCACATAGGACGCGATCGGATCGAAGATAACGAGCTTAATGTCGGGGGACTGTTCGAGTCGTTCGCGGAGAACTCGGATGTGATCCGGGGTGAGCATGAACTCGGATTTGCAAGGGCCGCGCTCGACACCGTCGACAAAGGCAACGCGAAGCAAATCGGCTTGGGCCGCAAGAAGCCCCGGAAGCGCGGTATCGTCGGCACCGTCTTCCGAGGCGAAGAAGAGCACCTTCGCGCGAACGGGATCAGGATAGGAGAGACCGAGCGCACAGCGGCCCGCGGAGATGTCGGCCGCGATCGCGCGCCAGAGCGTGCTCTTTCCGCTACCGCCGCGCGCGCCACAGAGAATGAGCTTGCCAAGGGGAATACGGCCCGGGACAAGGTACTGCATGGTCTGTATCCTCCTGCCAGCAAAAGGAATGACATTAAGAGCAAGCTTGGGCACGGCCGCAGGTTCGTCGGGGCGATGAAGTTTCACCTCGGGCCTCGGCTGCGCGAGTCTTGCTGACACCTCGTCGCGAATATTCATGATGAGCGGGTCTTCGTTATGGCCCCGACGTGCGAAGCCAGTTGAAGGAGGGCGTCTTCGAGTTCCTTGATGCGGATCTCTTGTGATGCGAGTTGATCGCGAAACGCGGGGTACAAATACAGTTCGAGCGCCGCCGGAGACCACATCTTTGCGAAACGGAGGTCCATCAGGAGCGCGTTCGCGCGGTGATGCTGGAACGACACGATGTCGGCCTGGCACTTGTCCCGCCGAAGTTCGGCCCTAGCGCGCTCGGTTGCGGTGCCGTTGATGAGCGCAACGTGGTGGTCGCGGTTCGCGTCGTCGAACGCGAGGAGCAACTTCGCGTAGGTCGAGAACGGCTCGCCAAGGGCCTCGATCCCATCGACATCGCCACACGGTGGAGGCGACGAAGGGGCGGAATCCGTTGCGACTTGAGCGAGCCGTACCACGATTGAACTCTGCCTGGGGTGTGAGTCAGGATGAAACGAGCGAATCAGTTCGCGCCGAGGAGAGCGCCCAATTCAGCGCTAGCGGCTGCCTGGGCGCGAGTGCGCTGCGCGGGAGTCTCGCGATTGCGGATCTGACCCGAGACCGGAGGAGTCTCGTTCTGCGCCGCGATAAAGCGGATGACGGCCTGTTTGGAGGTGACGATCGAACCGGCCAGCCGGATGTGCTCGAGGTGAAGGCGGGTACCGTCGGGTAAGACGATCCCGTCAAGGCAGTGGCGGCGAACGGTCGCGTAATTGGTTTTGCGGCCGTAAAGTTTGGCCGCGTCCTTCATGCTGATAAGCCCCTCGTCGGTGAGAGCCTCGACGAGTTCAGCAAGTGGCTTGATAAGTTGTTGCCGGTGAAGTGTAGTAGCATCGACTTTCAATCCATCCATGTCGGCAATAATCAACTCGGCCTTGGCGGACATAAAGAGCCTCCTGTGTTGAGACACATCATTTATGCACGCTTATCGGCGCTGGGCAAGTACCGTGGAAGTGCTGCGAAGTGCTAGTAAGCACTGTTAGTCACGAGGAGCAGCAAATGTGAAGAGATGGCCGAGATATGACACGGTGCGACAGGATACACATCATCGCGACACAATGGAGCGTAATAGAGGCGTCAAGAAACGCAAAGGCGGCATGATGTTAATTCAAGTGCCTATCCAGTAGCTATTCAGTCGGTGAGAGCGCCCCAACACGGGCGCCCTCTATGGTCCGCCTACGGCCTCACAACCGGAGTATTCGGACCAAGATTTTTTTGGAATGTTTGGCGACCGCGAGTGGTCAACCCACTTCGCGGGCCACCTGTAGCGCTCGTGCCAGATCGCGCTCTGCGTAAACCTGAGTCACGTCCGCGCGCGAGTGCCCGAGCAGAACCTGTGCGGCCTCGAGCCCGTGGTCCCGGCGCACCTCGGTCGCGAACAAGTGCCGGATCATATTGGGCGCGAAGCGCGGAACCCCGGCCCGATCGCACGCGCGGCGGACGTTGTTCGCGAGAACGGTCGTCGTGTAGTAGGCGCGCGGGGCCTGAACCTTGCGATTCTTGACGCGCGGTTGGGACCGCCAGACCTTCTTCCGCGCCGCGGTGCGCGCGGCCTGGCGCTCGGTTTCGGCGACGGCGGGGTTGAACAAGGGCAGGTTCACGGACCAGGAGTGGACCCGAAGGAACTCCTCCAACACGGCGCGAGCCCGCGGGCCAATGACGATCACCCGCTCACGATCGCGGTGGCGTGTCTTGTGCTGGCTGGGTCGGAAGAGCCACACGCCCTGCTCTTCTACGATCTGGTCCATTGAGAGCATGCACGCTTCGCCGGGCCTGCACCCCGTGTAAAGCTGGAACTGGACCAGCGCGCGAACGTGGTCGTTCATGAACGGCAGCGCGGCTTCGACGTGCGCGAGTCGGGCCGGCTTAACCGGCGGGCTCTCTTTGGCCTTCGTGCGGCCGCGCTGCAGGCCCTGAAGGGCGCGCAGGGCCTGATAGGTGGTGACGGGCACCAGTTCCTTGGACACGCCCCATTTGAAGACTCGCCGGATGCGCTCGACGCGGCGGTTGACGAGGGCGCGGGCCCAACCCGCTTCGACCATCTTGTGGCGCACCGCTTCGAGTGCGAGCGGGCCAAACTCGACCGCGGGTTTGGCCCCGTACAGTTCGTGGGCGAAGCGGATCGCGTACTTGAACTCGCGGACCTCGCCCGTGACGGTGCCGTCGGCGCGCCGGTAGTGGAGCTGGGCGTGCTTGAAGAACGCGAGACAGAGTTCGTCGAGCGTAACGAGCTTGGGCGCGCGGTGCGGGGCCGATGCGGCGAGTGCGGAACCGGTCGCGAGTTCGGCCAGGATCCGCGCGAACTCGCTGCGGCTTTCCGGCGAGCCGTATTTGCCGAGACTGACCCACTTGCCGTTGACCCAGCAGCGGGCCAGGCCTGTGGTTCCGTGGAGTTTGTAGGTGGGGATCTGGTTCTTGGGTCGGGCCAAGAGAGCGCTCCTACGAGGTTTACGGGAGGAGTCCCGTTAACTCGACTCTGGAGGTTGCTCCCCGGAACGCCCGGAGGTTAGCCGAAACGCTTCAACCGCGAGGGTTTATACCACACGGGCGCGCGGGGCGCAAGTGAAGTAGTGACCGTGGAAGGAACGGGCACACGTCCGCGCGCCGACCACAACCGGTAAGGACTTGGACAAGATGCCGCCGGATGAATTGGCGGCACACCTGGCAAAATTTCGGAGCCTGCTCGCGAAGTAGCAGTGCCTGCGACCTGATTTACTTCTTCCCGGGAGTGCCGCCCGGAATTGCGGGCGGCAATCGCTTCACGTCCCTGGCGTAGAGCGCCTTCATCTCATCGAGTGCGCCCTTGTGCTTCGCGTCTGTAGCGAGGTTGTGTTCTTCGAGCGGGTCGTTCTTCAGGTCGAAGAGTTCCGTGTACTCCGGCTCGTCCGGGTAAACGACGTACTTCCAGCGCTCGGTGCGAACGCCCTCCGTCCGCGGGATCGTGTTGTTCGGGTCTTTCGAGTGGAAGTAGTGGTGCTCGTAGAAGAAGTGCGTGCGCCATTCCGGTTTCTCGTCCGCAACGAGCGGTTTCAGACTCGTGCCGTCCATCTCCTTGGGAACCGCAACGCCCGCGTAGCTCAGAATCGTGGGCGCGATGTCGATGTTCAGCACCATCTCGTCGCGCATCGCGCCGCGGGGAGTTTTCGGTAAGCGCGGATCGGACACGATGAGCGGGACGCGGATCGACTCCTCGTACATCAGCCACTTGTGATTGAACCCGCGCTCGCCGAGAAAGAAGCCGTTGTCCGAGGTGTAAATCAGGACGGTGTTGTCCGCTCGCTTCTTGTCCGCGAGCGTGCTCGTAACGACACCCACCGAGCGGTCCACGCCCGCGATGCACCGCCAGTACTGTTTCACGAACTCTTGGTATTTATCGGGTGTGGGAAAGTCTCGCACGGCGCGCACGCGGTTCAGGCTCGTTTTGAGGAACCCGGGGAGTTGCTCGTAGAACTTCGCGTCCGCGGTCTTCGGCGGAGTGATTTTCACGTCCTTGAACAGCTCCGCGTCGCGCGGATCAGGTTCGTAAGGCTCGTGCGGCGACTTGTACAGCAAGATGAGACAGAACGGCGTATCGGCCGGCGTGTCCGCGATGAACTTCGCTGCTTGATTTGCGAGGTACGCGGAGTTGTGGACCTTCTCGCCGTCCACCGTGTGGAAGAACTCGCCTTGCCCGCCCCACGCATCCCAGAAATCGAAGTGCTCCTTCGGGGGCGGGCCGCCGATGCCCCACTTCCCAACAATGCCCACCCGATACCCCGCTTGCTTCAACAAAGTCGGGAATGTCGTCGCGAACACGTCCTTGTTGAACGCGGTGTTGAAGTCTGGCACCTTGTGGTTGCGCGCGAGCCGCCCGCTAATGATGCTCGCGCGGCTGATGCAACAAATGGACGTGGTGACGAACCCGTTCGTGAACCGCGTACCGTTCGCCGCAATCCGGTCGATGTTGGGCGTCTTGAGAACCTGGTGGCCGTAGCAACTGAGGGCGTCGGCGCGCTGGTCGTCCGTTACGAACAACACGAAACTTGGTTTGTCCGCAGCAAACACCGGCGATGCCAGGAGCACGACCGCGAGCGTGACGAAGTACCGCATCGTTACTCTCACATGAACTGCCGTAATTCAGGACCGACTCGGCGTCACGCGAATGCGCCCCGCGCCCGGTCCCGTAATCTTCCCCACCACCGCACTCACGAGCGTTCCGGCCTCGGTCAGCGCCCGCGTGACGTCGTCCACAATGACTTCCGGTACCGCGGCGAGCAGCCCGCCCGACGTTTGCGCGTCGCACAGCAAGAGCTGTTGTTCCGGCGAGACACCGGGAGCGAACTCGACCCAATCCGCGAGGAACTTGGCGTTCGCGCGGGTTCCGCCCGGCGCGATGCCGACACTCACGTATTCGCGCGCGGCGTCGAGCACCGGCACGCGAGCGGCCCAGACCTCGGCGGTCACTGCACTCGCGGCCGTTACGTTCCGCAGGTGGCCGAGCAGCCCGAAACCGGTCACATCAGTGAGCGCGTGAACCTCGAACCGCGTCAGCACCTCGGCCGCAGCACGGTTCAACGTCGTCATCACGCGAATCGCTTCGGTGATGGCGGATTTCGCGTCCTGGTCGTTCTTGGCCGCGGTCGAAATGATGCCGAGGCCGAGCGGCTTGGTGAGAACGAGCACGTCACCGGGTTTGGCGCCCGCGTTACTCAACACGCGGTTCGGGTGAACCGTGCCGACGACCGCCAGTCCGAAAATCGGCTCTTCACTTTTGATCGTGTGCCCGCCGACGATGGCGATACCGGCCTCGGCCGCGATCTCGGCCGCGCCCGCCAGTATCTCCCCGAGCACCGCGGCCGGCAGCGCGTCTGGAAACCCGACGATACTGAGCGCCGAGAGCGGCTTCCCGCCCATCGCGTACACGTCGGACAGCGCGTTCGCGGCGGCGACCCGACCGAAATCGCGCGGACCGTCCACAATGGGCGTAAAAAAATCGGTGGTGAGCACTAACGCGAGATCGTCCGACATCTTGTAGATGGCCGCGTCATCGGCGGTAGAACTGCCAACGAGCACGTTCGGATCGGTGATCGGCGGGAGCAGTCCCAGAAGCGGGAGCAAGAACCCCGGCGGGTGCTTGGCCGCGCACCCGGCCCGCTTTGCCAATTTCGTCAACCGGATCGGTTCAGAAGTGCTCACACTCAACTCCGTGGTGACGAACTCAAGGCTCGCTCGGTTCGGGCGTCACAGATCGCGTACACGGACCAACCCGGGGCCGTGCGTGTCCGGTGCAGTCGTGAACTCACCGCGCTCCAGTTCGTGGGAGAACTGCGTGAGCCACTCCGTCAGACTCTCCGCCACGACAAAGCGTTCTGCTTCGTCGTGGTACCAGTAAATGACCTGACCGACGTGGCCCCGCTTCAACGGTATCAGGTCCAGACAGTGCAAGTCGCCCGCGGAGTCCCGTGTAAGGGGAATCCACTTCGCGTTCCACCAGTCCTTACGAATCGGGCCGCGCGGCCTGCCTTTGACTTCAGCGAACTCGCCGCGCAAGTCGTGTAACGTGTTCCAGTAATCGGTCACGTCGGCCAGGCTGTGCCAACGGTGGCCGTAAAGGAATGAGGGGGCGCACTTGAGATCGGGCCAGTAGCTCACCGGCGTGGGGATGACGCGCTGCCCGTCGTGAATGCGGTAGCACGCCTTCACGTCGTCCGGTAGCACGACACCCATTTCGGTTTCGGCCCGCTGGAATTGCTCGTCGGTCGCGGGTGGACCGAGGCTCGCCAGCACGACGGGTGCGTGCGCGGCGAGCCACTGGTGAATGCGGTCCCAAGCCGATTCGAGATCGCCCATAGCGCAATCTCCGTGCAGAACGAGCGGCGCGAAGTACCGCGCCGCTCGGTAGGAAGTTATCAATCCAACGGGCGCGGGTACCGCCCGCCGCGGTCGTCACGGCCACCGCGCCCACGGTCGTCGCGCGGCGGGACGCGGCCGGCGGTCAGCTTCGGCAGCGGTGCGGGCGGCAGGAGCCGCACCTCGTTCCCGTTGTGGTCGAAGCACCGTACCGACATCAGGTCCGGGGACACCCCGGGCTGCCCGGTGATCTGCACTTCGAGTTTCCCGCGCTCTTCCAAAGCCGCGATCTCCTTGCGGCGCTTGTTCAGCAAGTAGTTCGCGGCATCGACGTGGACGCCGACCTGCACCACCTGGACCGCCGGGGCGCGGTGCGCGGCGAGGTGCAGCAGGCGCATCACCTCGATCGCGAGGCTCTCGCTCGTCTTCACGAACCCGTTCGAGCGGCAGTGCGGGCAGTCCGAGAAGATGCTCCGCTTCAGGCTCGGGCGGATGCGCTGCCGGGTCATCTCGATGAGGCCGAACTGCGAGATGCGCAGGATTTTGGTTCTAGCGCGGTCGCGCCGGAGCGCTTCGCGGAAGGCGTCTTCCACCTTGCGCCGGTGCGACTCGCTCCGCATGTCGATGAAGTCGTTCACGATCACGCCGCCGAGGTCGCGCAGGCGCAGTTGCCGCGCGATCTCCTTCGCCGCGTGCAGGTTCATCTGGAACGCGGTCTCCTCGGCGTTGTTGTCCGCGCGGAAGTTCCCGCTGTTCACGTCGATCGCGACGAGCGCCTCGGTCTGTTCGATGACCAGCGACCCGCCGAGCGGCATCTCGATCCGCTTCTGGTGGATCTTCGCGATCTCGTCCTCGATCGCGTACCGGTGGAACAGCGGTTCCGTGTGGTCAAAGTGTTTGATGCGGTTCGCGAACTTGGGCATCACGATTTGTAGGAACTCACTCGCGTGCCCGTATGCGGTCGCCTCGTCCACCCAGATCGTATCGATGTCGCTGGTAAAGATGTCGCGTATGGTCCGCGTAATCATGTCCGATTCGCGGTAGATCTCGACCGGCCCCGCGACGCGCTTGAGGCGCTTCACCACCACCTGCCACAGCCGCAGCAGGTACGCGAGGTCGTTCTGCAGTTCCTTCGCGTCGCGGTCGACGGCCGCGGTGCGGACGATGAACCCGACGCCCTTGGGCGGCGCGAGCGTGGTCATGATCTCGCGGAGTCGGCGCCGCGCGTCGTGGTCCTCGATCTTGCGCGACACGCCGACGCGGTTCAGGCTCGGCATCAGCACGAGGTAGCGCCCGGCGATGCTGACGTAGGTGCTCAGCGTCGGCCCCTTCGTGCCGACCGCTTCCTTGATGACCTGAACGATGACTTCTTGGCCGCGCTTGAAGATTTCCTGGATCGGCGGCTTCGGCAGGCCGCGATCGCGCCCGCCCTTCGGTCCACCCGGACCGCCCTTGAACCCGCCCGCGCCGCGCGGGCCGCGATCGGGTCCGCGGTCCCGGTCGCCGCGCGGACCGCCCCGCCCGCGATCATCGCGCCCGCCGCGAGAACCCCCGCGCCCGCGGTCCCGATCCCCGCGCCCGCCGCGCCCGCGATCGTTATCGCGGCGCGGACCGGAATCGAAATCGTCGTTGAACCCGCGCCCGGTGACTTCGGCTTCCGCCGGTTCTTCGGCTTCGTGCGCGAAGTCACGGGCCTCTTGCTCGGCGGCCTCGGCCGGCTCCACGTCGTCACTGAACCGCTCGACCGGTTCTGCGTCTTCGGCGACTTCGCCGCCCTCATCGGACCGGGACGCATTGGCAAAGCGGTCGTTGGGCGCGTCCGGGTCGAAGTCGGCTGTTCCGCCGTCATCGAAGAACGGCTTGATCTCACCTTCGTCGTCACCGGCCGCGGTCCGGCGCTCGGCCCCGCCCATGTACTTCGGCTTGTCGTCCGATACGTCGCCGTCGGCCTCGCCCTCGCCCTCTTTCTTTTTCGGGCGCCGGGTGCGCGGCTTCGGCTTGCTCTCGCTCGTGTCCTCCGCCGCGTCTTCTGCCTTCTTCCGGCGCGTCCGCGGCTTCTTCGCTTCCGGCTCAGCGACCTCGATCGGCGCCACGGCGTCACCGCCCTCGATCGCGTCAATGGCCTCGGCTACCTCAGAAGAAACAGTCGTCGCTTCCGGCCCTTCGGGGGCCACGGATTCGACCGGGCGCCGGGGTTCCGCCCTCCGCGTCGGAGGAAGTTCCACATCCGTGATCCCGGCGCCGAATTCGTCGTCTTCGGCCGGTGCTTGAACAACCGGTTTGGGCGCTTCGACGCGCGGCGGTTCCGCGCGCTTCGGTTGCGGCGCGGGAGCTTTTGCCACAGGTGCGGGAACGTCTTCCAACCCGGACGCGAACCCGTCGTCATCGTCGTCCGAAACGAACGCCTCTGCGGGTACCTCGACCGTTTCGACTTCAACCGCTTCGACCTCGACTTCCACCGCGTCCGTCTCGACCGCCTCTAGTTCAGCGACCTCGCCCTCGTCGCCCTCCTCGGACACGACCTCGGCCACCGGCACTTCGTCTTCGATCCCGGAGGCAAAGTCCGGTTCCTCAATGAACTCGTCGCTCCTTGCCGCGCTCGGCGCGGGTTCCAACCACGACGTCATCTCGCGCGGCGGCTTCGCCCCGCGATCGCGGCCCCCACGCCCCCCCGGTCGCGGCCCCCACGCCCCCGCCGCTGCTGCTCCCGCCACCGTACTCGCGGTCCAGTTCGGCCTCGTACTCGGCGAGATCGGCCTTCGAGAGCAGGTGCTTGTAGTACGCGGGGTCCACGTCGGAGACGTGCAGGAACCCGTTGCGCCCGATACCGAAGTCCACGAACGCGGCCTGGATGCTCGGTTCGATGTTGACGATGCGGCCCTTGTAGATGTTCCCGACGTAGCTCTCCTGACTCGCCCGTTCGACGTAGAGTTCTTCGAGAACCCCGTCCTCCACGATGGCGATCCGGCACTCCTCCTGCTGGAGGACGTTAATCAACATTTCTTTTTTCATTACGGGATCTCGTGTCTCGTTGTGTTCCGTTATTCGACGACCGGGCCGTTGGGCGACGCGCCCCACCCGGCTTCGAGAGGTTGTTGGTTCGCTTCTTCGTCCAGCCGCGCGGCGAGCGCGGCCGCTTCCGCACCGGTCAGCGGGACGCTGTCGGCGGGACCGTCCGGTGGCTCGTCCGTGCCGGTACCGAACGCCCCGGTCGGACCGGTCTGGAGAGGACCGTCCGCCGAGTTGTGGGCAGAATCAATCGTCGCTACTTCGTCGCGAATCTCGACGACGGTCCGCTCGAGGACCGCGCCGTTGTCGATCAGGTCTTCGATGTGCAGGAGCCTCAGCAACTCGTCCGCACGGGCCGAACCGGTCTGCGTGACCCACAGATCGAGGTGGAGAACCGGGTGAGAATCCACCCGCGCGTTAACACTCGCGGTTCGCCCAATGGCATCCGACACCAGCTCCCCCTTCCCTTCAGGGAGGGGGTTGCAGGGGGAACCCACGGGGGGCCCCCCTCACAAGAGGCGAGGGGGGCCAGGGGGGTAGGTCGTTTTTCGACGCTCACGTTCCGGAAATACGGCCGAATGTTCAGGCGTTTGGGGCTCGGGCGCAGGCGCTCGACCCACACCTTCGGTTCGGCCATGAGCTTGGCAACCGCGGCTTCGACGTCGGCCACGCGGTCAGCGGGGAGCGGCAGTTCGTATACCACGCGCCGGACGCGGGCGGTCGCCTTCATCGGCACCGGAGCAACGCGGGTAAAAACGAGACCGGTGGGGGCTTGTGCGTTGAGTGCGGAAAAAAGCTGATCGGAATCGCGCGGTTCGGTGAGTTCGAGTTCCACAACCTCGTCGCAGCCGACCACCCCGAGCGGGAGCGAAAGGGCGAACACGAGGCGCGGGGTGGGGTGGAAGCCGGCCGTAGACTTGAACGGCACGGCGGCCCGACGGAGCATCCGCTCGGAGCACCGCATCAGGTCGTGGTGACTCACCAGCCGGAGCGTGCCCGACTTGGTGAACCGGAAACGGAATTTGTCGCCGAGCATTGAAACCGGCTTCGCCGGACGTTCCGGATCTCAAGTAACCGAACTACCGAACGGAAGAACCGGAACCTGGTGGCCCGGCTTCAGCTCGGTACTCGGAACGTGAAATCGGAACGCGGCCGAAACCCCTCCCAGCTCCCCTTCGGCGAGTACACGAGCCGGGACCGGACGAAGTGCGGTGGGCCGCGAAAAGCAAAACGGACCGGCGCAAAATGAAAGGCGGAGCCGACACGCGCCCCGCCCCTAACATTGTGCGATGGTCCGTGTTCACGTTTCGCTTTCTGACTTCGTCTCGCCCCTGCTCGCGGGAGTGATGGAACGGACCGGTCACGGCGGTTTGAGTGCCCCGCAGTTCGACCGAAAACCCCGCCCTCAATCAACCCCCTCCGAGGGGAGAATTTTGCGTAAGTAATCGCGTAAGTAGCTGCTCACCTGGCTGGCAGTTTCCATACTCAGGGCGCGGTCCGCGACGTCTTTGGCCTCAGCGACCCTCAGTTCGCGGATCACCCGTTTGATTTCGGGGATCTTGCGAGGCGTCGCGCTCAGTTGTCGCAAACCCAGGCCAACCAGGAGGGGGACGTAGAGCGGTTCCCCGCTCATTTCCCCGCACACGTTCACCTCGAACGGGCGCTTGCTCTGTTCCTTTTGGGCCGCCTGCACCACTATCCGGATCAGCCGCAGAACGGCCGGGTCCGTCGGGTTGTACAAGTTGGCCACGTGTTCGTTGTTTCGGTCCGCCGCGAGCGTGTATTGGACCAGGTCGTTCGTTCCGATGGAGAAGAAATCGACCTCGCGGGCGAGCACGTCCGCCAACAGTGCGGCGGACGGCACCTCGATCATTGTACCGACCGGCACATCAGATTTGAAGGGGATTCCGGCGTCCTCTAAATCCTCTTTTACGTCGTTGAGCAGCGCCTTGCACTGGCGCAACTCGTCGATGGTACTGATCATCGGGAACATGACGCGCACGTCGCCGTGAAGGGCCGCGCGCAGGATGGCCCGGAGTTGGGTCTTGAACAGGTCGCGGTCGTACAGGCACAGTCGGACGCTGCGCAGCCCGAGGAACGGGTTCTTCTCCCCCGCGACGGCCCCGGACACGCTCGAAAACTTGTCGGCCCCGAGGTCGAGCGTGCGGATCACGACCGGGCGGTTCGGCCCGAGCGTGTTCACGACCGACGTGTACGCGGCGAAGTGCTCCTCTTCCGTCGGGTGCGACGACTTGTTGAGGTACAGGAACTCCGTCCGGTACAGCCCGACCCCCTCCGCACCGCGGTCGAGGCAGTGCGCGGCCTCCGGTGCCAGTTCGATGTTCCCGAGGAGGCGGATCGCGACCGGCACGTCGTCGCGGGTGACGGACGGCTTGTCGCGCAGGTGCTCGTACCGGTCCGGGCGGGAGAGCAGGCGGGCGCGCTTCAGTTCGTACCGGGCGAGCGTGTCCTCGTCCGGGTCGATGATGAGCACGCCCTCGCCGCCGTCCACGATCACGGTGTCGCGCCCGGACACGTCCGTGAGGAACCGGCCGATGCCCACGACGGCGGGGATCTCGAGCGCCCCGGCGAGGATCGCGGTGTGGCTGGTGTTCCCGCCGCTCTCGGTCGCGAACGCGCGCACGGTGCGCGGCCCGAAGTCGGCGGTGTCCGAGGGCATCAGGTCGTTGGCCAGCACCACGACCGGTTCGGTCAGGTTGCCGAACGGGTCGGTCGGGTGCCCCAAGAGGGCCGCGAGCACCTGGCGCTCGAGGTCGATGAACTCGGTCGCACGGCGCCGCGCCTCCGCCGCGCCGTGGTCCCCGAGGCGCCGCCCGTAGTCCTCCAGCCGGCGCACGAAGTCGCGGATGACGCGGCTGACGGCGTACTCCGCCGAGTAGCTCTCCGAGCGGATGCGGGCCTCGATCTGCGTCCGGACGACGCGGTCCTCGAGCATCGACTGCTGGGCGGCGTAGATGTTGCCCAGGGCCGGGCCGAGCCGCGCGGTCATGCGCTCGCGGTCGTCCCGGGCCACGGCCGCGGTTTCTTCCAGGGCGCGCCCCAGGCGCGCGATCTCCCCCTCGACCTGGTCCGGGGGCACGGTCCGGTGCGGGATGAGGACGCCCTCGGTATCCAGCACGAGGGCCGGACCGATGGCGACGCCGGGGGAGACTCCGATGCCGTACCTGTATTCCATTCGCCGGAACGTCCGGTTGCCCATTTTTGAGGGGGCGGCGCGCGGGTCGGGCGGACCCGCGCGCCGTGTTCGGTCCGACCCGCCGTCAGATCGTGTAATCCTCGCCGCCGGGCGAGGCCAACACTTCCACGAGCGGGTCCACGGCTTTCAAAGAGTCCGGCCCGTCGACCTCGAGGACCACTTCGGCGTCCTGCATCGCGACGAGCATGATCAGATCCCAGAGGCTCTTCCCGTCGGCCCGGGCGTCACCGTTCCACACGGTCACGGTACAAGCGTACTGGCGCGCGGTCCGCGAGAACCGGTCCGCGACCCGGTGGTGCAGGCCGAGCGGGTTCACGATGCGCACGACCCGGCGGACCGGACCGGAACCCGTGGACATCGTATTCTCCGAACCGATCGAGAGGTCGGTGTCCGGGGGCGGCGCGGGCGCACAGGCGCCCGGCGGGAGCGCCTCCCGCGGCCCTGGCCCGTTTCCACCCGCCCGACCGGTCATTAGTGCCCCTCGCTCGATTCGCAAAATCACTCCCACCGACACCGCCGCGGTTACCACCCGGGCGCCGCGGACTCCAGCAGCGCCCAGATCTCTTCTCGGGTCTGACACGCCCGCAGTTGCCGGACGAAGTCGTCGTTTCGCATGGTGCGCACGACCGCTTCGAGCGCCCGGAGGTGGTCCCCGGGGCGGTCCTGCGGCGACACGAGCAGAATGAACACGTACACCGGCTCGCCGTCGAGACTGTCGAACGGCAGCCCGTCGCGCGAGAGGGCGAGCGTGCCAATGAGCCGGTCCGCGGCCGGGTGGCGGGAGTGGGGGATGGCAATGTGCCGGCCGATGCCGGTGGTGCCGAGGTCCTCGCGCCGGAGCACCGCGCGCACGATTTCGTCCACGTCGGTCGCGCGGAAGTGCCCGGCCGCGTGCAGCGCGCCGACCATCTCCCGGATGACCGTTTCCTTCACCGCCCGCACGGTAGCCGCGTCGCGCGCATCGCCCTGGGGCGCCGGGGCCGAAGGGCCGGGCGCCGCCAGGGACGGGATGATCGCGTCGCGGACGATAAAGTTGCACAGGCGCATGTAGACCTCTCTCCCTCGTGTCCCTCACCGTGGGCGCTGGGGCGCAACCGCCCCGCGCCGCACCGCCCGCTCCGTTACTGCCCGCCGCGCAAGTTGTTCCCGCCGTGGTCCGGGTCACGGCGGTGGTCCTGGATCTTCTCTTTGTAGTGCGTGATCTGCTGCTTAATGTGGGCCACGGCCTTGTTGAACGCGGTGAACACGTCACCGTCTTCGTCGGTCGCCACGAACTCGTGCTTGTGCTCGGCGGTCGCCAGGATCTCGACCTTCAATTTGCCACTGGGAGTTTTGTGCAGATCGACCGTGACCTCGATCATCGTCAGCCGGTTGAAAAAGTGGAGCAGTTTCTCCCCCTTTTCTTTGAGCTGACTTTGGATGTCGTCTCCCAAGTGCCCGTGGCGGGCGGAAACTTTAACCTGCACGGAATACCTCACTCTCAGCGGGGCCGCACGACGGGCGTTGCCGGCGGTACTGGAAACCTAAAGAGGGATTCAACCCCTCGAACGTCCGACCGGAAAAATTGTATCCCACTCGCGGAGAAAGTGGCAAAATTCGCGGTTCAAGTTCGGAATCGGGACCGCGTTTGGCGCGGAACGGGTGATTTTTGCGCTGACACCATAGCCCGGAACTACTCTTTTCCGATCCGCACGCGCACACGCTGCCCTACCAGCAATCCCTCGGTGGGGCCGTCGAGCACGACCAGACACTCGACCGTCCGCACGTCGTTCACCTCACCCGGCTCGAACAGCGAGCTGCGTTTGCGCGCGACGAACGCCCCGACCCGCTGAACGCGCCCGGTCCACGCCGACGAATCGGCTCGCGTGTCGTCGGTCACGGTCGCGCGCATGTTTGGTTTCACCCGCCCGAGGAACTCTTGTTCGAGTTCCGCCCGGACCACCAGCGCGCCGTCGGGCCGGAACACCAGCGCTGGCTGTAACCCGCCGGGCACCGCGGACTCACCCGCCGACACGTTCACGCGGAGCACCGAACCGTTCACCGGCGCGACGAGCACGCAATCGCGGACCGCTTTTTCGGCTTGTTTGAGTGCGATTTGCGCGAGCGTTTTCTTCGCCTCGGCCGCGCGCACGCGCAAGTTCGGGTTGAGCGCCGTCAGTTCCGCGAGGCGGTCACTTTCGATCGTTTCAAGGCGCTCGAATTGGCGCACCTCGGCCTCGGCCGCAGTCAGTTCGCCCTCGGTCACGGTACCGAACGTCTTCGCGGTCCGGCGCTCGGCGAGCAACTTGCGGGCGGTGGCGGTGCGGTCTTGTGCTGCGGCGATCGCGGTCTTCTGAGCGGCGATCCGCGTCGGGTGTAGTTTCGCCTCGGTTGCGCTGGATTCGATATCAATCTCGGCGGCACTAAGAGCCGCTTTTGCTTCGTCCACACGCAGTTGCAGCGATTCATCGTCGAGTCGCAGAAGGGGCTTCCCGGCCGGGACCGTTTGTCCCTCGGTTACCAGCACCGCAACCACTTTCCCGGGCGCTGCGGGATCAAGCCCCGCAGCCGGAAGCAGTCCGTCCACGCGCCCGGAACACACGACGTCGAGTTCCGCGAGTGCCGGAAGCGGCGCATTGGCGTCCCCTTTGGGGCGCGCCACCCACCACACGATCGCGGCGATCGGCACAAGCAAGAACAGCGCCGCGAAAATCGCCCCGCGCGCCGAAAATCGCTGTTCGGACATGGGTTACCCTCGCCACCGACCGCCGGTGGATTCGATTGTAACCAGCGAGAAGCCGCTTCGCCCACACGCAACCGGACCAAGTTCACACAGAACGAAGCGTCAGCGCCCACCAATTGGAAGTGTCAGCAGCGGGGCGCTTCCGCCCTTGTCGGTCGAGAGTTGGAGCCGCGCCAGTTCGACGAGCAGCGCGAACGTGGCCTTCGTATCGCGGTCGCGCTCGTCGATGTAGAACCAGTACCCCTTGTGCCGAACGGCCACGTGTGCCGACGCGGGTGGCCTCTTCCCCTCCGCCCAACACACTTTGAACAGTCCGCCGAGCACCTGTTGCCAGTCAAACTGCCGACCGTCCAGCCCGGTAGTGACCGGCGCGACTCCGCTCGCGAGGTGCGCGGTCGGCACTTCAACTCCGTTCGCGACGAAGAACAGTACCTGCAACAGCGAGCGCGTTTCCAGGTCGAGTTTGTCCAAACCCTCCTTCGGCGCGTCCTTCAGATACGGATCGAGTTTCGCCGTGGTGAACTCGAACGAGGTCCGTGCCGGGTTCAGTTTGAACACCCGGCACAGTGTCAGGAAGTCCGGGTCGCCTTTTACCGATTCATCGAACCGCAGAATCGGTTGCTGCTTCTTGCGAACCACGCGCCAGTTCCCGTTCTTGTCCTTGCGATACTCGAACCCGGCCTGGGCCGCACGAACCTGGGCACTCGCGGTGACCTTCTCCGGCGGCAGTTCGTCGCTCACCGGATCGTCCTGTTCGTCGATGAAAATGGTCGCCAACTTGCGATCGGTGAGCCGTTGGAGGGCCTCGACGCCCGCGAGGAAATCCGCGAATTCGGGCGGAGTTTTGGGTGTCGGCCCGCTTGCGGTTTCGGCGTTCGACACCCAGTTCATGTTCTCCAACCAGAGGCGGAAAACGGTGGACGTGGGCCACGTCGTTTTGCTCAGCGAGGCCGTCGATTCCAGCGACAGCGGGGTGAACAACCGACGGGTGAATTCCTGATCGTCCTGCGACGTGTACGTGAGCGTCGGGCGGCTCGCGCTGCTCCAGCCGACTTGCGGTAACACGGTGCTGCGGTACCCACCGAACGCTTGCCCGGCCGCCGCTGCCGTGAAGAACGGCGTCAGTCCGACGTTGCGAGTGAACTCGTACTGGTCCGCGAGCGAACTCACGGCCAGGCTGCTCGGCGTATCGGTGTACCGGAGGCGAACGATGTTGAGGAGGAGTTGCTCCTCGCCGCTTACCTTCACCGCCTCGTTGTACCGGATGCGATCGGAGGGCAGCGCACGCGGACCGATCGAGCACCCGCCACAAGCGAGAGCGAACACGCACAGCGCCGTTATCCGCCACCCCGCGCCGGTCATGCTCGCTCCTCATCATCGCGCTTCACAAAGAGTTATCGGTTATCGCGATCGTGCGGATGAGGCAAACAAGGCAGCTTGCGTTCGGCGAACGCACCCGCGTTATCGCTCCCGGAGCGGGCCGCTATGTTAAGGAGGAACCAATCGTTTCCCCGGGCGCCGCACCATGACTGAACCGAACCGAACCGAGCGCGAGTTCGGGGTGCCCTTCCCCGGCATCATCCTTGACCAAGAAAAGTGGACACAAACGGCGCTGAAGGCCGTGCCGGACGGTCACCTGAACTGGCCCGAACTGTTCGGCCGGGACGCGCCCGTGGTGCTCGACCTCGGGTGCGGAAACGGCCGGTATCTCATCGGATCTGCGCTCGCGCGCCCCGACCACGACCACCTCGGAACGGACATTCTCCCGGTCGTGATCCGCTACGCGCGCAAGCGCGGCAACCAGCGCGGGCTGGCGAATCTGAAGTTCGCGGTGCTGGGCGGCTGGGAGCTTCTCGAAAAGCACGTTGCGCCGCACTCAGTGGCGGAAATCCACTGTTACCACCCGCAACCTTACTATGATCCCGCGCAGGTCTACCGCCGACTCATCACGCCGGCGTTCCTTGCGCTCGTCCACCGCGCGCTTCGACCCGGCGGGCGGTTCGTCATTCAGACCGATAACCCCGGCTACTGGAAGTACATCCGGGCCGTCGTACCAGTGTTCTTCGACTTCCACGAATTGAGCGGGAAGTGGCCGGATTCCCCGCGAGGTCGCACGCGGCGCGAGATCATCGCCACGCAAAAGAAGCTGCCGGTGTTTCGCGCGGAAGCGGAGGCGAAACCGGATCTGAGCGAGTCCGACGCGCTCAGTTTGGCCGAATCGCTTCCGCCGCCGACGTTCGACGCCGACCGCCGACTGCGTGAGTTGGACAAACTCGCGTAGGTCGAAAAATACGAAACACGAAGCTCGAAAATCGAACAAAGTGCGAGCGGATTGGAACCTCTTAAATTGGGGCGAGCGCTCTTCGGATTTCGAGTTTCGTATTTCGTGCTTATGTTGCGGGGCGCTCGATGCTGAACCTGACCGACATTCCGCGGCTGGCACGAAGCGCGGGCCGGCTCGCCGAGATCACCCGCGTGCTCGCGAAGTACGGGCTAGCGGACGCGCTCGCGCGCCTCGACAACCGCTTCGTGCGCCGGTGGACCCGGCACACCGGACTGGGGCGAATCTCGTCCCAGTCGCGCGAGGTCCGCATCCGACTCGTGCTCACCGAACTCGGCACCACGTTCATCAAGTTCGGGCAGGTACTCAGCACGCGCCGCGACCTCATCGGTTCGGCCCTGAGCGACGAACTGGCGCAACTGCAATCGCACGTTCCCGGTGACCCGTTCGAGGTCACGCGCGCCACGATCGAGACCGAACTCGGCAAGCCGCTCGAAGAACTCTTCAAGACGTTCGACCCGGAACCGCTTGCGTCCGCGAGTATCGGGCAGGTCCACAAAGCGACGCTGCACAACGGTCGCAAAGTGGCAGTGAAGGTCCAACACCCGGACATTCACCGCCGGGTCGCCGACGACCTCGCCATTCTCGCCGAACTCGCGGCCCTCGCGGAGCAGTATCTGTCAGAGTTCCGCGTGTACCGACCGGTCGCGGTGGTCGCGGAGTTCGAGCGCGTGCTCCTGCGCGAACTCGACTTCCGGCGCGAGTTGCGGCACCTGCAACTCTTTCGGGCGGCGTTCGCGAACGATACCGGGGTGCGGTTCCCCGAGCCGTACCCGGACCACTCGCGGGCGCGCGTTCTGACGATGGAACTCTTCGAGGGCACCCCCTTCAGCAACCCGGACGCGGTCCGGGCCGCGGGCGGGAACTTCGCGGACCTCGCGCGCCGCGGGGCGCGGGCGTTCCTCGATATGATCTTCCGAGACGGGCTGTTCCACGCGGACCCGCACCCTGGCAATGTTTTCTTCCTTCCTCCTACAGAATCCTGTCCGGACGGGGCCATCGGGCTACTCGATGTGGGGATGGTCGGCCGCATCGACGACCGGCTGCGCGAGCGAATCGACCGCGGTGTGAGCGCGGTGCTGGTGAAGGACTCCGCGACGATCACCGAACTCATCGTGCAGGTCGGCGACGTGCCGTCACAGTTCGACCCGGCCGCGCTCGAATGCGAGGTCGCGGAACAACTCGCGTTCTACCACGGGATGCCGCTCGAACAGTTCCAGCTCGGCACCGCACTCAACGAACTGACCGACGCGATCCGCCGCTACCACGTGATGCTCCCGGCACCGATCGCGCTGTTACTCCGAGTGCTGGTAATGCTGGAAGGCACAGGCAGATTGCTCGCGCCGGACTTCAACTTGGTGGAACTGCTGGAACCGTACAAGAAATCGAGTGTGTTAAAAAAACTCTCGCCCAAAGGCGCGCTGCGGCGGCTCATCGGTACGGCGAGTGACTGGGACGAGTTGGTTCGCGCGTTCCCGCGCCAGATGCGCAACCTGATGCGGATGCTCTCTCGCCGAGAGATCGGCGTGGAACTGAGCCACCGGCACTTGGAACCGTCGGTGAACCGGCTCGCGTTCGGATTGATGATGAGTTCGCTCTTTGTCGGGTCGGCGATGATGTGGGCGGCGAAGGCGGAACCCCTGGTGTACGGCATCTCGTTGTTCGGCGCGCTGGGGTGCTTCACGAGTACGGTGCTGGGCTACCGCCTCTTCCGGGCGATCCAGCACTCCGGTCGGCTCGAAGAACGCGACGGGGAACAGTAGCCCTCGCCGGCACGCGACAAATTCGCGCCCACTTGCGGGCAAATTTTGCGCACTGCCAAGTCTCTATACTCCCTCCATTCACGGCGCAAGCAGGCCGAAAGCTAGCCGACCGATAGGACGGTCTCCGGTCCATTTTTTGCGTTTAAAACCGACAACCAACGAGTTCGCTCCGCTCGGACGCCCTCCCTCGTCCCGCACGCAGCTCTCGACTGATCCGTCTTTGTCACCTTCCACACCCGGAGTGCCGTATGAACCGGCGAACCCGCCGCGCGTTCACGCTGATCGAGTTGCTCGTGGTAATCGCGATTATTGCGATCTTGATCGGGTTGCTGCTTCCCGCCGTGCAAAAAGTGCGCGAGGCCGCGGCCCGTATGAAGTGCACCAACAACCTCAAACAACTCGGGCTGGCGCAGCACAACCACGAGTCGTCGTTCGGGTACTACTCCGGTTCACTGGACAAGAACCCGCCGGCCGAACGGTCGTGGAGCATTCCGCTGCTGCCGTATGTGGAACAGCAAGCACTGTTCAACCTGTACGACCAGACCCGCCCCTGGTTCGATCCGCCTGCGACGAGCAAGAACCAAGAGGTCATCTCCGCGCAGTTGTCCGTGATGATGTGCCCGTCGTCTCCCGTCTCCAATCGGCTCCAGACCGGTGTGACTGATAAGGGCAAGGCGTTCACCTGCTGGGCCGGGGACTACGCCTCCTGCCGGCAAGTGAAAGCGGACATCGCCGCCGCGGGCATCGTCTCGCTGGCCGGCGACGGGTTGCTCGGCAAGGACGTGAACCGCAAGCCACTCGAGGTCACCGACGGGCTGTCGAACACGATCATGTTCGGAGAACGGGCCGGCGGACCGCAGCCGTATGTGAACGGGAAGCCGAACACCGCGGTCACACCCGGCAGCGGGTACGGGTGGGGCGCGCGGGCCAACTACATCCAATTGTCGGGGTACCTGAGCGACGGGGTGACCGCACCCGGCCCGCGCGTTATGAACGCGAACAACGACGAGTTCTACAGCTTCCACAGCGGCGGCGGGAATTTCTGCTTCGGTGACGGGTCGGTCCGGTTCATCCGCGAAAGCGTTCCCGCTCCGGTTTTCGCGGCGCTCCTGACCGCGATGGCCGGCGAGGTGATTTCATCGAACGATTATTGACCGTTCCCGTAGCAATTTGAGTCCAAGAGGGTTCACGCATGCGATTCCGTTTCGAGCGCGCAGTCGCGCTCGTGTTCCTGGCCCTCGCACCATCGGCGTGCGAGAAGAAAGACGCGCGCGTCCCGGTTTACCCGGTGAGCGGGAAGGTGCTCGTGGGGGGGTAAGCCGGTCGCGGGCGTCATGATCGTGCTGCACGCGACCGACGGCAGCCAACCGGCCCCGGCCAAGCCGAACGCGAAAACTACCGCGGACGGAACGTTCCGCCTGTCGAGCTACGACCCACAGGACGGCGCGCCCGCGGGCACCTACGCGGTCACGCTGTTCTGGTTCAAAAACAATCCAGACGACGACGGCTCGGCAGACCGGTTTAAGGGCAAGTACGCGAACCCGGACAAACCGGTCCGTACCGTAACGATCACTGCCGGTCCCAACGAGTTGCCGGTCTTCGAGCTGGCGCGCCCCGATGGAGCGACGGGATAATTCGGACCAATTGCACTATCATTATCCGATCGACGCGGTCGCGAACCGGTAGGCAGGGTTCAGAGGGAATTCGTGGGGCAAAATTGTGCGAATACCTTCGTCGGAACTCAGTCAAACCACCTGCTTCCAACCGATTATTTGCCACAACAGCTTTCAATTAATCAACATCGGCGACAAACGAATCACATGCGACAGCGACCCGAACCCGTTCGGAGATTTATTCTGTCACTAAAAAAGATAGTCACATCCAATTTGACACCAATCGGTTCGCGCCACAGAATCCTTACAATCACTTCAGCTCTCCAACAGCCGGACAGTCGTTCTTGTTACGCACCGGGGGATGTCGGCGATGGAAAACTCACAGATCGTGCTCGTTGTCGACGACACTCCCGGTTCGGTGGAGCGCGTGGCCGGTCTGCTCGAATCCGCCGGGTTCCGGGCTCACACGGCCCAGTCCGCGGGTGCCGCTTTGGACGCGGCGCACGCGACCGAGCCGGACATCGTGGTCCTGGAACCGCTCATGGAAGACGGCTGGGAAGTGACCGCGTGGTTGCGCCGCAGGGACGGGCGCGGACCGGCTCTGGTCGCCCTCACGCGCGGTCCCTGGGACGTGAGCGATAGCCGGGCGGCCGGGTTCGATTACCTCGTTATGAAGGCGGACGACCCGCAAACGCTGCTCGCCGCCGTCGCGCTCTGCGCGTCGCCCTTCGATTCCAACGACGGAGACGGGTTCTCGTCCTGAAGCCGGGGTTCCTCCGAGCTTATTACCGTCGGTCGTAAAGTTCATGTGCCAATGCACGGTCCAAACGGACCCGTGCCGTACAAAGCATTCTCAAAATAAGCCGTTTGTTTTCCCATTATCCGACACTACATTACCTATCTGCCCATGAACACGCACCTCAAACCGGGGTCCGCCCCGATTTCGCCCGTACCCATGAACCACACCGCGAAGCCACCGCCCCAAGAGGGGCCGGCGCGCCCGGCCGAACCGGGGCACTTCACCGCGGACCTCGTTCCCCACCTGGTTTGGGTCGCCCGCCCGAACGGGGGGCTGGAGTACCTGAACCAACGGTTCCGGGAGTTCGTGGGACGCGCGATCGAGAGTTTGCACGGTTGGGGCTGGCGCGAGATCGTTCACCCGGACGACCTCCCCGAAGTGCTCAAGCAGTGGGGGCGGTCCCTCGCGATCGGTAGCGAGGGACACGCCAAGGTCCGGCTCCGGCGCCACGACGGGGTGTACCGGTGGCACGGGGTCCGTGCGCAGTCGGCCCTTACCCCGGACGGGGCAGTCGCCCAGTGGTTCGGCACCTGCACCGACATTCACGAACACGCGCGGGCCGAAGAAGAGCGCCGGCACCGCGAAAACCGGCTCTCGGCACAGCAGGCCGCGCTGCTTGCGCTGGGGCGCGACGTTCTGCGGTCCGGCGACCCGGCCGACGCGGTGCGCAGAATGACTGAAGCCACCGCCCGCGCCCTCGGCGTCGGCCGGGTGAGCGTCTGGCGCCACACCACGAGCCGCCGGGCGATCCACTGTTTCGATCTCTACGAAGCGCACGCGGACCGACACACTGCGGGGGCCGCGCTCTCGGCCGATGACTACCCGAAATACTTCCGGGCACTCGAAGAAAGCGACGTCGTCGCGGCCGACGACGCACCCGCCGACGCGCGCACCCACGAGTTCGCGTCCAACTATCTCGTGCCCCTCGGGATCGGCGCGATGCTGGACGTTCCCCTGCGCCCGTTCGGGCGATTGGAGGGCGTGTTGTGCTGCGAACACCTCGGCTCGCCCCGAACGTGGGACCGGGACGAGCAGGTGTTCGCGATGGCCGTCGGGAACCTGATCGCGCTCGCACAGGAGCGCTGGGAGCGGGAGCGCGCCGAGGACGAGGTGCGCGCGGCCCACGCCACATACGAAACCGCCATTAAAGCGACCGGCCACGTGCTCTACGACTGGGACGTGGAACGCGGCCGGATCGAGTGGGGCGGGAGTTTCGAGCGGACCCTGGGGTACCGCGAGGAGGAAATGCCCACCGAACTGAGCGCGTGGGTCGCGCTGGTTCACCCGGACGACCGGACCGCGCTCGACCGCGAGATCCGGCGCGTGACCGAAACCGGGACGCCGTTCCAATTGGAGTACCGGGTGCGACACCGGGACGGAACGTACATCGTCATGGACGACACCGGGCACTTCGTTCCCGCCCCCAACGGGCGCGCGAAGCGAATGGTCGGGTTCGTGAGTGACATTACGAATCGCAAGCGCCTGGAAGAACAGGTCCAACAGTCGCGGAAGATGGAAGCGGTCGGTCGACTCGCGGGCGGGGTCGCGCACGACTTCAACAATCTGCTCACCGTCATCAACGGGTACACGGAACTGGCGATCGGGGCGCTCCCCGAGGGTGCCCCCGTTCGGTCGATGGTGGACGAGGTGCGTAGGGCCGGGGACCGGGCCGCGGACCTGACCCGGCAGTTGCTCGCGTTCGGGCGCCAGCAAGTGCTCCAGCCAAAAATATTCGACCTGAACGAAGTCGTGGGCGATCTCGCGGGCATGTTCCGGCGCGTGATCGGGGAAGACATTCAACTGGGCGTCCAGACCGGGGCCGGCCCGCTGCGCGTGAAGGCGGACCCGGGGCAGGTCGAGCAGGTGCTCATGAACCTGGTCGTTAACGCCCGCGACGCGATGCCCACGGGCGGGAACCTGACCATCGAAACCAGCACCGTGATGCTATCCGCGAAACTGGCTCAGGACGGGTCCGAGGTCATCCCGGGACGGTACGTGGTGCTGGCCGTATCGGACACCGGATGCGGGATGCCGGACGAGGTACGCGCGCACGTGTTCGAGCCGTTCTTCACCACGAAAGAAATCGGAAAGGGCACGGGCCTGGGCCTGGCGACCGTGTACGGGATCGTGAAGCAGTCCGAAGGACACATCGAACTGGAGACCACCGTTGGGCAGGGAACCACGTTCCGCGTCTACTTGCCGGGAGTGCCCCAAACCCCGGACGCCCGTGAGCCGGAGGCCGCTCCCGACGAACTACCCAGCGGCACGGAAACAGTGCTCGTGGTCGAGGACGAACCGGGCGTGCGTGCCGTGGCCCAAATGATCCTCCAGTACCTCGGGTACACTGTCCTGGTAGCGGCAAACAGCACAGAGGCGACGGCCCTCGCACGAAGCGGTCCACCGATCGACTTGTTACTCACAGACGTGGTGATGCCGAGAGTGGGCGGACGGGTAGTGGCCGAGCAGCTCCAGCGCGACACGCCGAACCTAAAAGTCGTGTACATGTCGGGGTACACGGACGACGCAGTGGTGCGTCACGGCGTCGAGCAGGAGCGCACCGACTTTCTCCAAAAGCCGTTCACGCCCGCGACCCTGGCACACAAGGTACGCTCCGTTCTGGACCGGAGTGCGTAAACACTCGTGCGTGGCGCCGGAACGGGGGACCGCGTTATACGTATCGGACCCGACACCACGGCGGTGTTCTACCGCCGGGCGTTCGGGTTCGGGACGCGCCTCGAATCCGAACGCCTTGTCGCACTGGACGCGGCCGGGAAGAACGTCTTGCTCCTGTTCCGTACTGGCGCGACGGGTGATCCGTAAGCGTTCGGCGAAGCTTTCGATTACCCGCAACTCTGGGTGCCCAAGGTCGGTGTTCGGCGTAGCAGCCTGTTGAAAAACGCGCAACTATTTGGTGCTGGTGCGCGTCGAAGGAGTATCACGGTTTGAGGTCGTCGTCATGGCATTAGCAGTACAGCGCGGATTTTCCGGCGTTCCGTAAGCTGTTCATCGGGGAGGACTACCGATGACCGAGCAGGAAATCGTGGGCCTTGGTCCGGCGTTCGCGGCGCACCTTCGACGGTTCCGAGGGAGCTTCGTCCAGGACCGGACGGCCAAGCACTTCGATACCTATTGCCGTGGCTTACTGTCCGATCTGCCCCGCAAGAGTATCGAGCCGATCGCCATCGAAGCGGGGACCGCGGTGCGCACCCTTCAGGAGTTCCTGGTTACCGCCCGCTGGGATCAAGCTGCGGCCCGCGACACCTTGCAGAAGCACCTCGGTGCGGTCGTTGCGGACCTCCCGAGCGACCCGCTCGGAACGGTCGGGGTGATCGACGAGACCCGTTGCCGCAAGTGGGGGGACCACACACCGGGGGTGCAGCGCCAGTACCTGGGGTGCGTGGGCAAGGTCGACAACGGCATCGCGACGGTCCACATCGCGGTGACGAAGGGCACTTTCCGGGCCCTGTTGAACGCCGACCTGTTCCTCCCCAAGTCGTGGGCCGCGGACCGGGGCCGGTGTGAAAAGGCGGGCATCCCCGAGGATGTCAAGCACCAGACCAAGTGGCGGTTGGCGGTGGACCAGTGGCTCCGCGCGAGGGGCAACGGGTTGTCGTTCGACTGGCTCACGTTCGACGAGGGGTACGGGGCCGCGGTCCCGTTCCTCCGGTTCCTGAACCTGGTGAACCAGCGGTTCGTGGCCGAGGTGCCGGTCAACTTCTCGGTTCGCGAAGCGGCCAGCGGTCCGGCCCTGCGGGCGGACGCCCGGTTGACCGAGGCGCTCGCCCGGAACGGCAAGCGGCATCGCGTCGCCCACCGGACGGTGAGGGGCTCGTTCTGGCGCGCGGCGACCGCAACGGCGTGGGTGGCGGACCGGGAGCACACGTTGGTCGCGGCCGTGAACGAGTCCACCGCCGAGGTCAAGTACTTCCTGACCAACGCGACGGCGGCCCCGCTGGCCCGGGTGCTGGCCGTGGGGTTCCGGCGCTGGACCGTGGAACACGCCTTCCGCCTGGGCAAGCAAGAAGCCGGATTGATGGACTACGAGGGGCGGAACTACACCGGGCTCCTTCGGCACCTGACCCTGGCCCTGATCGTCCTGGGGTTCGTCGCGACCCACACGGAGCGGCGGCGGGGGCCCCCCAAGGTGACGGCCGAGCCGGTGTGCCGGGCGCTGAACCAGCGGTGCGCGGTCGTGTTCCGCCGGCGACGGGGCGTGCCCGACGCGCGGCACGCCAGCAAGGTCATCGGCTACCACCAGAAGCGCAATTCCCAGGCCGCCAAGTCGCACAAGAAGCAGCGGCATAGGCGCTCGATATAGGAGCACACTCGTGGGGCTGGTCGCCGACCTTGTTGTGAAGTTCGCACCGCGATTCCGCCCAGCGACCGATGTGGCCGGGGCGGAGGCGTGGCAGGCCATTCTCGGCGAGTACTGCGCCGCCGTGAAGCAACTCGACGGCGCCGAGGAGGAGATTGCAGGGGGCCTGCGGGGGCTGCTGACCGACCGCGACGGGATCAGGGTCATTCTCTGGGTGCACGCCGCTATCACGCGGCCAACCCGCGGGTTGGTTGAGCCCTGTGCGAAGTGCTGTGCGGCCGGGACGCATACCTGCAACACGAGTGGGTTGCCGAGGTACTCGGCGAGATGGGCGACCCGCGAGCGATCCCCGCCCTCCGGGCGGCATGCTCGTTCGAGGTGGCCGGGGACGCGTTCCGGTCGCTCCCGAAGCGGTGCCTGGAAGCGCTCATCGCCATCAGCACTCCGGAGGCAGTCGCTGCCGCGCGTGAGCAACTCGCGTCGCCGTGGCCCGAGGTCCGTGAGTGGGCGGCTGAGGTGTTAGTCGAAAGTGATGCCCCCGATCAGGTGTAGGATAAACCCGCGCTGTACTGCTAATCTTGTTGAACCGTAACGTTTGCTAATAATTGGCCCGCTGCGGCTCGTGCGGACTCCCCGCGGCCCTTGTATCCGGCCAGCGCGTAAGCCTCGATCGCGGTGCGCCCCGCGAGGTACAACTCCACGAACTTCAACTGCTTCGGGTTCAGGGCCTTGGGCATATCTCACCAGCTTGCGGAATGAACGGGCTTATCACTGGACGTTCAGGAATGGGAGGCCGCTTCCGCGGCTCCAACGGCTCGCACTACTGTGCTCGGGGGCTCCAATTTTCCCGCAGCTTCCAGTCGCTTACGAACCAACCGAACGAGTTCCGAACTCGCACCAATTCGCGCGCCGATTGCAAGGTTGCTGACGGTCGGGTCGCGGAGGAGTTCTTGTTCCGCGCGAGCACGCTTGTCGGTCGCGTCGGATTCTTCCGAGCCCTCCAACGTCACCTCGGGTGTTGGAGGGGTGGGCGCAGAACCCGACGTGGTTTGCGGGGCGTTGGAAGCGACTTGGAGGGACTCCGACGCCTTTTGGAGCCGGGCCACTTCGCCTTCGAGCCAGGTCGCGTACTTCCACCATGCTTCTTCGGCTCATGAGGCATCAGGGGTGAATGGGGCTATTTTTCGATAGCGGGAGTAGTTACCCTTCGGGGTTGGCCTCGGTCCTTAATTGGAGCGCCCACGGATGGATTTCCCGATCCTCGGGCTAATGAGCGACGACGCCTGCGACCAGTTCCTGGTGGACACGCTCCACCCCGACGGGCTCGGTTGCCCGGGGTGCCGACGGGATGATGCGCGGTCCGTTCACGATCGCCATCGCCCACCCGTGTTCGACTACCGGTGCCGTCATTGCGGGGCCGTGTTCAATGCGTACACGGGCACCCCACTGCAGAAGACGCACCGCTCCCCGACCCAACTGGTCCTGATCCTGCGCGGTATCTGCCAGGGCACCCCGACCGCGCAACTGGCTCGCGAACTCGGATGTGATCGCAAGCACCTGCTCACACTCCGGCACCGACTTCAGGGCTTGGCTTTGCAAGCCGCGGAGCACATGGGTCCGGTGCCCGGTTCGACAACCGAGGCCGATGAAATGTTCCAGAACGCGGGGGAAAAAAGGCATTCGGCACCCGGACCCCGATGACCCGCCTCGGCGCCGGGCCAACAAGCAACGGGGCCACGGGAACTTCGACAACGATCGCCCGCCGGTGGTCGGAGTCGTCGGCCGGGGAAGTGGCGCGGTTGCCCTCGCGGTCGTGGGTCGAACGGATCAGGAGACGCTTACCTCATTCGTCGGCTCGTCGACCGTCGCGGAGGCGATGGTGTACACCGACGAATGGAAGGGGTACGCCCGGTTGGCGCAGAACAATCGCGGTCATGCGACGGTGAACCACACGCCCGGTCAGCGGGAGTGGGCGCGAGATGACGACGGGGACGGGATCCGCGAAGTGCATGACAACACCCTGGAAGGATTGTGGGCCGCGTTGCGCACGTTCCTGCGCCCGTTCCGAGGGGTCAGCAAGCACTACCTCGGCCAGTACGTCGCCGTCTTTCAGTGGGCCTACAACCTCAAAGACGCGATACCCGACACGCTGAGAATTATGCTCCGACTCACCCCTGACGCCTCATGAGCCGCTTCTTCTTCGGTACCTGGGACCAGAAGTTCGCCGCGGCGCCCGTCGGGGTACACCTTCGTGGGACGCGTCTCATCCGGTACACCGACGCGCGCGACGTATTCGACGCGCGATACGCCACGGCGGAACAGGGTGATCCGGGGCCGGCGGTGGGGGCGGTGGCGGGAGCCGGAGCGTGGAATCGGTGAAGCGCATGGTGAACGATCTCGACGGAAGAAGGTGAGAACCGCGGGCACAACGAGATGCCCGCGGGAGAGCTAACGGCGGCTCACCGCGGAGTGAGGACGGTCATGCTCAGGGACGGGGCCGCATTCGCCGCAGGCGAAGTCGCCCGGAGCGCAGCCAAGAATGCCTGTGCCGCTGCGTCGTCGCGGAACGCGAGCACCACATCGCGCCGGTTACCGTGCCCGTTGGGATCGGAGGCGGAGAACCGCAGGTCTACGGTCTCGGCTGTATTCGCGGCACGAACGAGGGCCGCATTCGTTTCGATCGTTTTCGCGAAACCAATCACTAGAGTCGCTGCACAATAGTGGCCGGGTGCGTAGGTTTGGTGTATGAGCCACACGAGTCGGTTGAGGCGAATGCCGGACACGTTCCGTCAACTGACCGGGATTACCCCCGATGCGTTCGACCAACTGTTGGCCGAACTCGAACCGCGTTACCCGCAGGCCGACGCCAAGCGGAAGAAGCGGCCCTCTCGTCAGCGGAAGCCGGGTGCGGGGCGCAAGTTCGCGCGCCCGTTGAGCGACCGATTGCTGATGCTGTTGATGTACTACCGGACCTACACCACCCACGCCTTCCTCGGGTTCTTGTTCGGCATCGACGACCGTTCCGTGTGCCGCAACATCAACCCGCTCCAACCGCTGTTGGCCGGGATCTTCCGGATCCCGGAACGCCGCATCGAACGGGAGCCCGACGAGATCCGCGAGCTTTTCTTCGACGCCACCGAGCGGGCCATTCCCCGGCCCACTCGGCGGCAGAAGCGGTTCGACTCGGGGAAGAACAAGCGGCACACGCTCAAGCACCAAGTGGTGGTCGTGCGCAAGCGCAAGAGCTCCGGGCGGGGCGGCCAACGGCGCCGGGTGCGGATCGCCGCCGTGTCGAAGGCGTTCCCGGGCAAGACGCATGACAAGAAGGTGTACGACGCGACCGCCGTGGTGCGCCCGGACGGGGTGCGGCGCACGGGCGACACGGCGTACCTGGGAACCGGGCTGTGTACCCCGCGCCGGCGACCGCCGAAGGGTCCGCTGACGGCCCGGCAGAAGGCCGGGAACCGGCGCGTGTCGCGCCGTCGGATCGTGGTCGAGCACGGGATCGGGAAGATGAAGGTGTGGCGCATCGCGGCCGAGCGGTACCGGAACCCGCGCCGCCGGCACACCCTCATCATCAAGAACGTCGCCGGACTCCACAACCTCATGTACGCATGAGGTCGAACACCCGGGGCAGCGCATCGACTTGAACCGATCAGCCGCTATTGTGCAGCGACTCTAATGATTCGGGGGTCATGAGATCGTCCTGTAAAAGAGTGAAGCCACGAACAAGATCACTGCTACCCGCACCAGAAATTCGCCCGAGTTTGGCACAGGATTTCGAGTCCTACCTGTTGGGCACTGTGGCCCTGTCTGCGAAATTGGCACCACCGGGGAATCAGCTCAGTGCATTCGGGCCGCAGAACGGGTTGTGTCGAGTGAGCAAACTGAGCGAAGTTTTCTGCCACCTGTTAGCTCGACTGGTGCCGATTCTGAGTGCGCTCAAGCGGCCGGGGCGAGCGCCGTGAGTAGCAATTCCCGCACGCGGTCGGGGAGTTTATTGAGAGTGGTGCCGTCTCCGGCCTGTGGCAAAAGGGCCTGGTCCCAAAGCCACCGGCGCACGGCGGCGAGCGCGTCCGAGAACGTGGTGACGGTTTTGCCCGGCCATTCCACGCTCCCGGTTCGTTTCGCCTCGGGCCGTGCGTGGAACAGGATCGCTGTCACGGTGTACAACCCGAACAGGCACGGGGCCGCACGCACAACCGTCTTCTCGCGCCACCCGCGGGTCGTCTCCAGGCCCAATTCCGCGCGCCTCTCCTGGAACGTGGTCTCGATGTTCCAGCGACCGCAGTAGTGACCGATCGCGGCCGCCGGCCCCAGGTCCAGGTCGGTGGTGAAGAAGTACTCGTCCCGGTGCGTGCCGGTGGTGTCCCGCACGAACACCCCGCGCACCGGCACCAGCCCGCGACCGGCCTTGTACCAGTGACCGGTGCCGCCGAGGGCTTGGACCGTCCGCGTCCCGCCCCCGTACCACCCGACCTCCAGCCGGGTGAGGGTCGTGGCTGCAGCGACCGCTTGGCGCGGCTTGGGGCACCGGTCGCCCTTGACTCGGGGCCGTCCCTTGCCGGTGTACGGCGAGGGCGGGTCGAACAGGTTCGCGTCCGGGTGTAGCTTGCTGACCAACGTGAGTCGGCCCCGGTGCCGATGACAGAACCGGGCCACGTCGTGGGTTCCGTACCCCGAATCCCCGGCGAACACGAAGGTCCGGTCCGGGAACCGGATCAGCAGGAGCCGCAACAGGCTGCACATGATTCGGGCCGGGGTACGGTGCGGTCGGTTCCGCTTCCGGTCGTCATCCGCGGACCGGTACAGGTCGATGAGTACCGGTAGCGCCCACGGGCGGGTGGCGAACGGGAATTTCACCAGCACGGCCAGCACCACCCACTTGTGCCCGTACCGGAACGCGGTGTACGAGTGGGTCGAGCGCACCGGGTCCCGGTGCCGGGCCTTGCCGTACACGTGCGCCCCCTTGTGCCCGTCAACCGTGTCGTCCCCGACCAACCGCACCGGACCGTCCGGAACGATGTGATCCAGCACGAACCGCATCAACGCGCACCCGAGCGCGAGCCCGGACCAGGGCGCGCGGGAGAGCACCCGGCGGTAGTCGGTGGGGTGCCCCGGGGCCAGGTGCCGGAGCGTGCGGAGCAGGTTCGCCACGGTGCGCCGACCGGTGCTCACAAGCGCACCGACCAACAGAACCGAGAACCGCTGGTACGTGGGGCTCGTGAAGTGCAGCGCGAGCACCTGCACCAGCGCGTGCGCCTCGGGTGGTAGAATCATGGCGGCCGTCCGTGGGCGAGGGCCACGGGAGCTTCAGCAACCCCATGATATTACGGCGGCGTGAAAGATGCTCAATTATGGCTGTTGACTCGGCTCTCACCCGCCGGGCCGTGGATCTGAGAGATCGGAGGTCGTTATGGCTTTGACCTTACCCGATGGCGTGCTTGACGCCCTGCGGTTACGCGCGTTGCGTGCGTGCGAGCGGGGATTCACGCACGCCGATGTCGCGGACATCCTGGGCGTCGCCACCGAAACCGTGTGTCGCTGGTGGGTGGCTTACTCGACGGGCGGCCCGGAAGCTATTCCCCATGAGCGCACCGGGCGCCCACCCGGTTCCGGAGCGGCCTTGTCCGACGAGCACGCGACGCGCATCCAACGACTCATCGACACTACCACTCCCGAGGATCAGGGGCTCACCTTCCCGTTGTGGAGCCGGCGCGCGATTGGTGAGTTGATCCGCACGGATTGCGACGTGTTGCTGGCGGTGCGGACCGTTGGCGAGTACCTGCGGCGCTGGGGATACACGGCCAAGAAGCCCGCGCGGCACGCCGAGAAGCAAGATCCGGAGGAGGTGCGGTTGTGGCTGGAGTACACGTACCCGGCCCTCAAGGCCCGTGCCCGCAAGGAGCGCGCGGAGGTCCACCAGGGCCATTCCTTGTTTCACCTTGTGGGTTTGGGTTGGTGTAGGTAATTGGGGCACCTCGTTCCCGACGGTTCCCGAGATAGCCCATGCCGGCTTGCACACTCCACGAAGCCTTCGCCGCCCTGCCCGAGCCACGCGGCACCCACGGACTCATCCACCCGTTACCCGCGGTCACGGGGTTGGTGGTTCTGGCCATGCTCATGGGGCGCAAGAGCCTTCAGGGGATCGCACGATTCGGACGGCAACACGGAGCACCACTCGCCCACGCACTGGGCTTCCGGCGGGGGAAGACACCCGCCGCGTCCACCCTCTCCCGGACGCTACGCCGCTTCGACGCACCACAACTCGAAGCCACCATCTCCCAATGGATTCGAGATCGCATCGCGCCGCGCGCGTTCGAGCAGATCTCCATCGACGGCAAAACCCTGCGGGGCAGCCGAGATGGTGACGTGCCCGGCCAACACCTCGTTGCCGCTTACGCTCCGGCTGTTGAAGCCGTACTCGCCCAGGTTCGCGTGGGCTCCAAAACCAATGAACACAAGGCGGCTTTGGGGCTGTTGGGGATCCTGCCGCTCCAGGGCCGGGTCGTGGTCGGAGATGCGATGTTCTGCCAGCGCGACGTGGCGGAACAGGTGATCGACAGGGGCGGCGAGTACCTCCTCGTCGTGAAGGACAACCAACCCGGATTGGAGGCCGATATCGAGGGCGGGTTCGCCTTTGAAACCGCCGCCCGAGGGATCGCGGCGGCCACTTCCCCCTGAAGACGTGCTTCTCGGCACCGGCGGACCGAGTCGTCACGACATCGGAGAAAGGGCACGGCCGGATCGAGAAGCGGACGTTGGAGTCGACACCGATCTTGACGGCAGGTCAGAAGTGGAAGGGGCTGAAGCAAGGTCTGCGAATCACGCGCGAGCGGACCGTGAAAGGGAATAGGACGGTGGAGGTGGTGTACGGGATCACAAGCCTATCGATGGAGCGAGCAAACGCGGCGACACTTCGGGCCATTCTCCGTGACCACTGGCAGATCGAAAACGGCTTGCATTACGTTCGGGATGTGACACTGGGCGAGGACGCGTGTCGTGTGCGGAAAGGCACCGCACCGCCGGTCCTGGCCGCGGTGCGCAATGTCGTGATCCACCTGCTGGCCGATGTCGATGCGAAGAGCCGGCCAGAAGCTCTCGAACTCCTCCAACTCGACCCCGCGCGCGCGAGGAACCTTATCGGCATTCCCCAGACTGAATAAAGGAATGGCCCTGGGAGGTCCACTGGTGCGACGAGACTGGGGTCGTGGCCGACCACTGTTCGGGGTATGGGTATGCCAAAAGGGGCGAACGCGCGACGATGGATGTGCCCGATCCGCACATCGGCATCAACATGGTGTCGTCGATCACCAACGAAGGGGCGCTCCGGTTCATGACGTACCCGGGGACCATGACGGGCGAACGATTCGTTGTGTTCTTGGGGCGCCTGCTGCGGACCACGACGGGCAAGATCGTCCTGATCGTGGACCGGTTGAAAGCCCATCAGAGTGGCGTAGTGAAGGAATGGGTGGCGGCGCACGCGGACCGGTTGGAGGTGTTCGAGTTGCCCCGCCGGGCACCGGAACGGAACCCGGACGAGTACCTCAACAACGACGTGAAGAGGGCCGTGACGGAGGACGGGCTGCCGGGCTCCAAGCCGGCGTTGCGTGAGAGACTCCAACACGTCATGCGGACGCTCGGCCACTTGCCCAAACACGTCGTCAGTTACTTCCTCCAACCCTGTGTTCTCTATGCCGCCGCGACGGCTACTTGATTAATGAGTATCTTTCATGCCGCCGTAATACCTCACCACGGACGGCCCTGAGAATCGGCACCAGTCGAGCTCAGGTACGCTGTAAAAACGGATCGAGGCCCTGAGTTGGGTCCATAGACATGTCGCATCCTTGAAGAAGGGCCGGGCGGCCTAGCAACGAGCGGGGCGGGATGCTGGCCCGTTTCGTCGCCCGGCCTTCAGCGGGGGTAATTACTCCCCACTGCCCGGTCGCATGAATGAGTGTAACGTGCAACACCTGGAACGTGAATATCAGCCCATCTCGCTCGCGACCTTGAGCGCGAGCGACAGGTTCTTTTCGGCGTAGATCTCCGTGGTGCTCATGCGCTCGTGGCCGAGCACGGCCTGGGCGCTCTCCAGGTCGTAACGGTGCCGGACCGCGGTCCCGTGCGAGTGCCGGAGCTGGTTCGGCGCCCATTCAGGGATGTGGAACTCCAATTCGACCGCGGCCTCGATGCGTGCCCAGTTCGCTCGCGCCACCGCCCGACGGATCGCGTACCCGTAGCTCTTGTTCGTGTACCGCGCGGCCGGTTTCCGCTCGCCCTCGCGGACGCGCTTGGTCGCGTTCCGCTTCATGTGGCTCGCGTACTTCGGTGTCTTCCGGTTCGCGACGCGCTCGGCGTGGAACCGCTCGACCGACGCGACCGGCGAGAAGTAGAAGTCGGACGGGTTCTTCGGGGCGAACGCGCGGAGCACGGCCTGGGCGCGCGGCCCGATCGCGATGACGCGCTGGCGCCCCTGATAGCTCATCTTGGAGTACGGCGGTCGATACACCCACACCGCGGCGCTGGTGTCGATGTCGCACGGCCGGATCGAGCACACCTCACCGGGGCGCATCCCGGTGAGCCACTGCACCTGGATCATCGCCGCGACGTGCGGGCGCAGGAACGGTAGGGTGGCGACGACGTGCTCCCACTCGACGGGTTGAATCGGTTCCATTTCTGGTGACTCGCTGCGGCCGCGTTGTAAACCACCCACGGTGCCGAGGGCGTGATGTGTGGAGACGGGAACGAGTTGCTCGGAAGCGGCCCACTTGAACGCGCGCCGGACGCGCCCGATGCGCCGGTTCACGAGCGTGCGCGCCCACCGCTTTTTCACCATCTCGGCGCGAACGGCTTTCAGCGCGGTCGGGCCGAAATCTTTCGCGAGGGTGTGGCCGTATAGGGCCTGCAGGATCCGGAACGCCTGCCGGTATTCGGAAATTTCTTGGGTGGGGGTACCGTCGGGACGGCGGTAGTGCTGTTCGGCGTGGCGCCAGAAAGCGAGAAGAATTTGGTCAACGGTCGGTTCAAGGGGACGGGAGACCAGTCCGGCCACAACCGCACCGGAAGCAACTTCCGAAACGACGCGACCGTATTCGGCGCGACTCTCGGGGGAGTTGTAGAGACCGAGGTACACGTCACGACGCTCGCCGGTGGCGGTTCGGATCGTGACGACGGCTTGTCCGGATGGTTTGTGGAGCCGATAGGACGGGATGGGAACGGAGCGGGGCATGCGAAAACCCTATTGCGGTAGACTACCGCAGTTGCAGGCTTTCGGACCGCGCTCCGGAACTGCCCAGAGGTAAGCACTAAACGCTTCGGCTAAAGGACTTACTTCGAGTGGGCAGTCCCGGGGTTGAACCGGGGACCTAGCGATTTTCAGTCGCTCGCTCTACCAACTGAGCTAACTGCCCGAACTGTTTAAAAGCACGTTGCTTTTTGTAGGAATGGTGTGCAGAGACGTCAACTAGGGGCCACTACTTATACCGAATCTCGTTGGTGCTATTGTAGTGGACCCCATTGTCGAGACCAAAACCCGGCGATTCTGAGCTCGACTGGTGCCGATTCTGAGTGCGCTCAAGCGGCCGGGGCGAGTGCGGTGAGCAACAGTTCCCGCACACGTGCGGGGAGTTTATCGAGGTGCGTGTCATCTCCGGCCTGTGGTACAAGGGCTTCGTCCCAGAGCCACCGCCGCACCGCGGCGAGCGCGTCCGAGAACGTGGTGACGGTTTTCCCGGTCCACGTCACCGCGCCGGTCCGCAGAAGCCGGTCCGACGGGCCAAGCAACGGAACCCGGCCGCCATCACCTCGTGGCTCGCCGACGAGTACCCGGCCGCACAAAAAAGTCGCGGCGGACCGCGCCCATCTGGTCCTGATCGACGAGACCGGGTTGTTCCTCAACCCGACCGTCCGACGCTCGTGGTCGTTGATCGGACGCACCCCGGTGATCGGCGGGGACGGTGGGCACCGCAAAAAGATGTCGGTGATCGGCGCGGTCACCGTCTCGCCGCGCGCGCACCGGCTCGGGTTCTACTTCGCCACCGCCGTTGATGGGTACTTCTGTGCCGAGAAAGTAGTTGCCTTCCTCCGGGATCTGCTCGAGCACCTACCGGGGAAGGTGCTCGTGATCTGGGACGGCGGGGGCAACCACAAGGGGCCGGTGATCCGCGCGTTCCTCGCGCGGAACCGGCGGGTGACCCTGGTGCGGCATCCCTTTCAACACAGGCGTGTGATCCGTAATAGCCTACGGGGGTAGATGTTGCGTGGGCATGATGAGGAGCACGGATGTTGCTGGATGCGGTCCTTGAGCGATTCATCGCCCACAGCCCGATGGCGGTTGCGATCCGGGGTGCGTTTGAGTACGCGCTCGATCCCGGGCACCTGGATGACCTGTTCGTGCGCATCGCCGGGGATCGGGACGACCGCGAGCTCCTGTTCTCCACATGCGTCGATCTGATGGCCACGGTCGTGTGCCGGGTGAAGCCCTCGGCCCACGCCGCGTACCAAGCGGACGACCACCTGCCGGTGTCCGTTTCGGCCGTGTACGCCCGCCTGGCCCGGGTTCCGACCGCCGCCGGACGGGAACGGGTGCAACACACGGCCGAGCGGTTGGGGCCGGTCATCCGGGCGATGGGCGGAGCGGAAGTGGAACCGCTTCCCGGGTATCGAGTAAAGGTGCTCGATGGGAATCACCTGAGCAAGACCCAGCGGCGCCTCAAGCCGTTGCGGGACGTGATCGCCGGGCCGTTGCCGGGGCAGGCCCTGGTGGTCCTTGACCCGGCTCTCGGGTTGGCCATCGACGTGATCCCGTGTGAGGACGCCCACGCCCAGGAGCGGTCCCTGCTCGACCCGATCCTGGCGACGGTGGATGAGAACGACGTGTGGGTCGCGGATCGGAACTTTTGCACCACCGGGTTCCTGTTCGGGATCGCCCGACGGAACGGCTCGTTCGTGATCCGGCGGCACGCCGCGACCCTGAGTTGGGACCGGGAATCGGACTGGGTCGAGGTGGGTCGGACCGACACCGGAGCGCTCGCCGAGCAGACGATTTGGCTGACCGAGCCGAGCGGGGCCGAGTTGGCGGTGCGCCGGGTGCGGCTCACGTTGGACCACCCGACCCGTGATGGGGACGAGGTCATCGAGGTGCTGACGAACCTGCCGGCCCGGGCGGCGACCGGGGCACGAGTGGTCGAGCTGTACCGGGGGCGTTGGTCGGTCGAGGGGCTGTTCCTGCGGTTGACAACGGTGCTCCGGTGCGAGGTGAACGCGCTCGGTTATCCGCCGGCCGCATTGTTCGGGTTCTGCGTGGCGTTGGCCGCGGGGAACGTGTACGCGGGTGTGAAAGGAGCGTTGCGGGCGGCCCACGGCGCGGGGCGCGCGGACGGGGTCTCGGATTACCACTTGGCGTTGGAGGTATCGGGCGCGTGCCCGGGGTTGTGGATCGCGGTCCCGGCCGAAGCGTGGGTCGAGATCGGCGTATGGTCGGTCGGCCGGATGGCCGAATGGCTGGTGGGGTTGGCTCGAGGTGCGAACCTGGGGCGATATCGGAAAGCCACGCGGGGACCGAAGAAACCGCGCCCACCCCGCACCCGGTTCCCCGACGCCAAACACGTCGCCACATCACGACTACTCAACGATGAACAGACGTGATGCATTGAAAGGGATGCCCTGGTGCGGCTACCCGCGTACGCCCCGGACCTGAACCCGGTCGAGGTCGTGTGGTCCTGGCTCAAGTGGGGTCGGCTGGTCAACTTCGTCCCCGACCACCTGACCGAGTTGGACGACTGGGCGGTCGAATACCTGGTCCAGTTGAAGTTCGACCCGAAGTTGTTGAGGGCGTTATGGGAGCGGTCTGACCTGCCGTTCCCGACACCTAGAATCAAACAACCCTGACTACCTGCGATTCAGTAGCGTTGTCGTGAACCGGCCCGGCTTCAATTCGGCCCCAGAAGCATCTGGGGAGAGACCGAGGGCGGGACAAAGGTCAACGTGTGCGAGCGCCGGTGGACTTCAATTCGGCCCCAGATGTATCTGGGGAGAGACACGGCGTTTGCGGGCACAACGGTGATTAGTGGGAGACTTCAATTCGGCCCCAGATGTATCTGGGGAGAGACGCGCGCCGAGCGTCGTCACGTCGGCCCCGCCCGTGCGGCTTCAATTCGGCCCCAGATGTATCTGGGGAGAGACCGGTCCTTGATGTATGTCATTGGGACGTGTCTCATTGCTTCAATTCGGCCCCAGATGTATCTGGGGAGAGACTTGCCATAGCCCGATGATGCGCGCCGCCGGGGGAAGCTTCAATTCGGCCCCAGATGTATCTGGGGAGAGACGGCGGTAACTCAAACACAAGGGAAAGTAATGCCCGCGACGCTTCAATTCGGCCCCAGATGTATCTGGGGAGAGACCAGTTACGGGAGCGACCACCCGGAAGCCCCCCGACTGGCTTCAATTCGGCCCCAGATGTATCTGGGGAGAGACACGGTGGCGGACCGGTGCCAGCGGCGCGGCCGGAAGCGCTTCAATTCGGCCCCAGATGTATCTGGGGAGAGACGTGCAGATTACTCAGTTCAAACGCTTTGCTCTTACGATTGCTTCAATTCGGCCCCAGATGTATCTGGGGAGAGACCGCGCTGTCGTTCGCGGACCGGTCGCACCTCGTGAAGCTTCAATTCGGCCCCAGATGTATCTGGGGAGAGACCAGGCCCGCGGTGTTGAGAGGCCGGTTGTACGCCTTGCTTCAATTCGGCCCCAGATGTATCTGGGGAGAGACGGCCCGACTGCCGGCGGCTGGGGCACACGCGAGTTAACCCGCTTCAATTCGGCCCCAGATGTATCTGGGGAGAGACAAGGGCTGGCTCGCCTGATTCAGATTCAGGACGAAGTGCTTCAATTCGGCCCCAGATGTATCTGGGGAGAGACTCCCGACGTGGAAGCGGATGTGCGTGTGCATCCTGAAGCTTCAATTCGGCCCCAGATGTATCTGGGGAGAGACCACGAGCCCAGAGGTTGCGCGAACGGGAACCGGACCAGCTTCAATTCGGCCCCAGATGTATCTGGGGAGAGACCACAACCCGCACACCCGAGACAGTGCGCCCAGGAAGCTTCAATTCGGCCCCAGATGTATCTGGGGAGAGACCCGGGGCCTCGGTCCTCGACACCGCGTTCGAGCTCGGCTTCAATTCGGCCCCAGATGTATCTGGGGAGAGACACTCCGGTGTGCTGCCCGATCACGAGGTGCCGCGAGGTCGTGCTTCAATTCGGCCCCAGATGTATCTGGGGAGAGACACGACGATCATTCCCGCTGACGGTTGCCCCATTTGCTGGCTTCAATTCGGCCCCAGATGTATCTGGGGAGAGACTCCTCCGTCGACGTGATGTTCTTCGACGGAACTGCCACGCTTCAATTCGGCCCCAGATGTATCTGGGGAGAGACTCCGAGTGACCCTTACGGAGAAACCTTGTGCGCTACGCTTCAATTCGGCCCCAGATGTATCTGGGGAGAGACGAACTGGTCGGCCGTGTGCCGGATCTCCGATGCGATGCTTCAATTCGGCCCCAGATGTATCTGGGGAGAGACCGAATTCGGGGCGGATTACAAGTTCCCGTTTTTCGTGCTTCAATTCGGCCCCAGATGTATCTGGGGAGAGACGGTCGTCTCGACGGCGATCGAGGGCTGGCGGGACCAGCTTCAATTCGGCCCCAGATGTATCTGGGGAGAGACTACCGACGTCAATCCCGTCGATCACCGCGGGGGCCAGCTTCAATTCGGCCCCAGATGTATCTGGGGAGAGACGACCGTGCTCGCCAGCGACAAGGACGACGTTGAGGCGCTTCAATTCGGCCCCAGATGTATCTGGGGAGAGACTCAAGCAGCAACGGCAGCAGAAGCAAGGAAAGCGAGCTTCAATTCGGCCCCAGATGTATCTGGGGAGAGACGGCGCTCGCACAGGTCTCCGAGTGGTCCCCCGACCTGCTTCAATTCGGCCCCAGATGTATCTGGGGAGAGACGGTATGGGGGCGCGCCACCCGGACGCGCAAAAGGCACTTGCGCTTCAATTCGGCCCCAGATGTATCTGGGGAGAGACATGGCGAGCACGATCCGGCACAACCGCGCCCGCGGCATTAGGCTTCAATTCGGCCCCAGATGTATCTGGGGAGAGACTACTGTCTGTTTTGGCCCCGCCGAAGCCCATCAAGTGGCTTCAATTCGGCCCCAGATGTATCTGGGGAGAGACGAATCGGTCAAGCGCCGGTTCCGTCTTCGTCAGTCCCCAGCGCTTCAATTCGGCCCCAGATGTATCTGGGGAGAGACTTCTTTTTGGCCACCTTGCGTCTCCTATCGCTTAGAGCTTCAATTCGGCCCCAGATGTATCTGGGGAGAGACGCGAGCGCGGCCGCAGTTTGGGGCGCATCCAGGCGCGGCTTCAATTCGGCCCCAGATGTATCTGGGGAGAGACCTTGTGGACCTTGATTGGCCGCACCTCACCGAGCAGGTGCTTCAATTCGGCCCCAGATGTATCTGGGGAGAGACGAGTCGACGTGGCGATCACGAACTGCGCCCCCTAACGAGGCTTCAATTCGGCCCCAGATGTATCTGGGGAGAGACTGCCGGTGGTGGCGAGAACACGCGCTGGCCCCTTTCGGCTTCAATTCGGCCCCAGATGTATCTGGGGAGAGACGGTCGCACTGGCCGGGTACGAGGAGCAGGTGCCCGTGCTTCAATTCGGCCCCAGATGTATCTGGGGAGAGACTGGACAAACTGGGAGTGGCAGCGGAGCGGGCTTCGGCTTCAATTCGGCCCCAGATGTATCTGGGGAGAGACTCGGCCCCTCGGTCCTGCGGCGCGAGGACGTTGCTTCAATTCGGCCCCAGATGTATCTGGGGAGAGACGTACTCGACTTCGTGCTGTTCCAGCGCGCCGACGCGGCTTCAATTCGGCCCCAGATGTATCTGGGGAGAGACGGAACGACGTCGTGCTCCTGGTCACCCCGGACAACCCGCTTCAATTCGGCCCCAGATGTATCTGGGGAGAGACGCAACTCGCCCAGCTGGAGCGCGACCAGGCCGCCAAGGCTTCAATTCGGCCCCAGATGTATCTGGGGAGAGACTGGTCGCAACCCGTACAAGCCGGAGATGGTTGCAACGCTTCAATTCGGCCCCAGATGTGTCTGGGGAGAGACCAGTTCGCGCGAGGAACAGGCGTTCCGCGACGAACTGCTGCTTCAATTCGGCCCCAGATGTATCTGGGGAGAGACCAGGTATTCCCGTCGCGTCTTCAGGTCGCGTATAGCCTCGGCGCTTCAATTCGGCCCCAGATGTATCTGGGGAGAGACCGTCGCGCCGGGCGCCGCGGCCCCGTTCACGTCCCCGCTTCAATTCGGCCCCAGATGTATCTGGGGAGAGACCACTGAAGTTAGGGAGGAGAGCTTACGGGTGCGAGTTGCTTCAATTCGGCCCCAGATGTATCTGGGGAGAGACCTCAAGCAGTCGCTCGGCTGCGCAATCTCGGGTACATGCTTCAATTCGGCCCCAGATGTATCTGGGGAGAGACCGCCCTGCTGTTGCACCTCAGACTCGGAGCCGAGGCTTCAATTCGGCCCCAGATGTATCTGGGGAGAGACCTGGAGGTAAGCGCGGACGTTCAGCGGCAGAGGATCAAGCTTCAATTCGGCCCCAGATGTATCTGGGGAGAGACCCAGCGGTCGTTCTCGTTCCAGCGCACCGTGGTCCGGGCTTCAATTCGGCCCCAGATGTATCTGGGGAGAGACCTGGGTGTGCTGGATTCGCGCACCGGAGACGACCACGCTTCAATTCGGCCCCAGATGTATCTGGGGAGAGACATGCCTGGACTTCGGGCCGGTCCGGACGCAGGCGGTGGCTTCAATTCGGCCCCAGATGTATCTGGGGAGAGACGACCTGACCGTTATGAACGTGATGGGCGGGGAGCTGCTTCAATTCGGCCCCAGATGTATCTGGGGAGAGACATGGACCAGAGGGTTGTCACCGGGTTCCAGTACGAGCTTCAATTCGGCCCCAGATGTATCTGGGGAGAGACCTGTCTAGAGATGGCCGAACCCGAACCCGCCAGAGGGCTTCAATTCGGCCCCAGATGTATCTGGGGAGAGACGGTCCGCGCCCTGACACGTCGGGAAGCCACCGCCAGCAGCTTCAATTCGGCCCCAGATGTATCTGGGGAGAGACGACCACGCGCTTGCCACTTTCGGAACCACAGTCGGAGCTTCAATTCGGCCCCAGATGTATCTGGGGAGAGACGATGATCGACTGCCCCGCGATCAGCTCGGCCAGCAGGCTTCAATTCGGCCCCAGATGTATCTGGGGAGAGACTTACATCTCACAGCAGAGAACGACGTGATAATGAAGCTTCAATTCGGCCCCAGATGTATCTGGGGAGAGACAAGACAAGGTTCTGTACGACGAAGCGGCTGGTGATTGGCTTCAATTCGGCCCCAGATGTATCTGGGGAGAGACGGAAGGCAACAAGAAGTCCGCGGAAGCGCAACAAGCCGCTTCAATTCGGCCCCAGATGTATCTGGGGAGAGACCTGTCCCTGTGTATGTGCTTAGCTCTACGGTAGGAAGCTTCAATTCGGCCCCAGATGTATCTGGGGAGAGACCGAACTAATTGAAGAGAGTTGTAAGGAATGGCTCAAGCTTCAATTCGGCCCCAGATGTATCTGGGGAGAGACGCATGCCGAGCAGATGTCGATTATGAGGAATGGCTGGCTTCAATTCGGCCCCAGATGTATCTGGGGAGAGACCCCCCACTATCAACCACTTCCCATCCTATATAGTCGCTTCAATTCGGCCCCAGATGTATCTGGGGAGAGACGCCCATCCGTCTTGAATGAGGGTGATGGTGGAGGAACCGCTTCAATTCGGCCCCAGATGTATCTGGGGAGAGACAGACGAATGTTTCACCTGATGGGCTTCGGCGGGGCCAGCTTCAATTCGGCCCCAGATGTATCTGGGGAGAGACAGCGCAAGAAGGAGATAGAGAAACAGCAGAAGGAGTTGGAGCTTCAATTCGGCCCCAGATGTATCTGGGGAGAGACGTAGCATTGACAAAGAGCTAGACGACCGTGGGTACGGCTTCAATTCGGCCCCAGATGTATCTGGGGAGAGACGAGTGCGGCCCGGCATGTCGATGTCATCACGGGCCATCGCTTCAATTCGGCCCAGATGTATCTGGGGAGAGACGCAACCTGGGAGACTGGGGACAGTTCGACCAGATTGCGGCTTCAATTCGGCCCCAGATGTATCTGGGGAGAGACTACGTTCCAGCCGACCATAGGCAGCGCCCCGTGCTCGCTTCAATTCGGCCCCAGATGTATCTGGGGAGAGACGCGGCCCGGCATGTCGATGTCATCACGGGCCATCGCGCTTCAATTCGGCCCCAGATGTATCTGGGGAGAGACCTAGTCTGGGCATGATGCCCTTCCGAGCGAGAAGGGGGCTTCAATTCGGCCCCAGATGTATCTGGGGAGAGACCTATCCTCGATGTGAGAAAGGTTAGAGGAGGTTCAGCAGCTTCAATTCGGCCCCAGATGTATCTGGGGAGAGACTCAAAGAAGACTTGTAAGAACGAAGCGGCACCAAACAGGCTTCAATTCGGCCCCAGATGTATCTGGGGAGAGACGCAACACGTTATGGGCACTCGCCGAAGACCAAAACGAGCTTCAATTCGGCCCCAGATGTATCTGGGGAGAGACGCGATCGGGTCACGCTCGAAGAACTCGCCGAAAAGCTTCAATTCGGCCCCAGATGTATCTGGGGAGAGACCCTGAAAGACGTGGACTGAAAAGAACTGGCCGGAAGGCTTCAATTCGGCCCCAGATGTATCTGGGGAGAGACTTGAGGGGCGTGCCGAGATTCTCGAAAGTCGCGCCGCTTCAATTCGGCCCCAGATGTATCTGGGGAGAGACCAAGCCGGCCGAACTGGAACAGACCTACAAGACCATGCTTCAATTCGGCCCCAGATGTATCTGGGGAGAGACCCCGAGCAGCTCCTTCGACTGGTCCTCGGTCGGCGCGCTTCAATTCGGCCCCAGATGTATCTGGGGAGAGACGCACCGTCTTCGTCGCGGTGTACCCGTCCGAGATCAGCTTCAATTCGGCCCCAGATGTATCTGGGGAGAGACCCGGCCCCGGCCGTCGTCCGAGGAGAAGATCCCGACGCTTCAATTCGGCCCCAGATGTATCTGGGGAGAGACCTGGATGCCGCCGTACGGGACGTGGTGGGACTGCCGGGTCGCTTCAATTCGGCCCCAGATGTATCTGGGGAGAGACGAAGACCCACGTTTACCACTTCACGCACCGCGACATGGCTTCAATTCGGCCCCAGATGTATCTGGGGAGAGACGTGAGGACGGCGAGGTAACGGAGAGCGAGAACCGCGACGGGGCTTCAATTCGGCCCCAGATGTATCTGGGGAGAGACGCCGCCAACCTTAACGCCCTGCCCTTCTTTGGCGGGGCTTCAATTCGGCCCCAGATGTATCTGGGGAGAGACTCAATGTAAATAGGAACCGTCAAACATGGTAGGACCGCTTCAATTCGGCCCCAGATGTATCTGGGGAGAGACTACCTTTATTCTCTTTATCCGCTTGTGGGGAAGGTTAAGCTTCAATTCGGCCCCAGATGTATCTGGGGAGAGACAACGAACCGACGGCACCCACGCCGATGCCCGCGAGGCTTCAATTCGGCCCCAGATGTATCTGGGGAGAGACTTTTACTTTTACTCTGTTAGTCAGTTCCCCCCAAAGCTTCAATTCGGCCCCAGATGTATCTGGGGAGAGACGTTGCTGATGTTTTTCGAAAAGAAGAAAAAATTAAAGTAGATGCTTCAATTCGGCCCCAGATGTATCTGGGGAGAGACTTGGATCAAGAGTTAGAATTCATCCAGTTCCATTTAGCTTCAATTCGGCCCCAGATGTATCTGGGGAGAGACAAACTAAACGGGAGCCGATCCTCACTCGGTGCACCGGCTTCAATTCGGCCCCAGATGTATCTGGGGAGAGACTCGATTCAGATGTTATGTCCACTACAACCCGATCTGGCTTCAATTCGGCCCCAGATGTATCTGGGGAGAGACCCCGCGTCGCGAGCCGGATCTTGTGCGGCACCGTGTACGCTTCAATTCGGCCCCAGATGTATCTGGGGAGAGACACCGCGCCTAGCCCCGTTTGGGGAACGCTGAGTAGAGCTTCAATTCGGCCCCAGATGTATCTGGGGAGAGACGTGATTGCAGCACCAGGGCCGAGAGTTGAACTCGGGCTTCAATTCGGCCCCAGATGTATCTGGGGAGAGACACGAGGGTAATGAGTGCGGCGAGCAGCCTTTCCCGGTGCTTCAATTCGGCCCCAGATGTATCTGGGGAGAGACCTCGTTCACCTCGCGACCGGTTCCAAGGTCGAAGCTGCTTCAATTCGGCCCCAGATGTATCTGGGGAGAGACTTGTCTTCTCGCCGCTCCCAAAATACCGTTCGCACCTGCTTCAATTCGGCCCCAGATGTATCTGGGGAGAGACGCGGGTCCGAGGCGCTCGCGGACCACATCGAGTACCCAGCTTCAATTCGGCCCCAGATGTATCTGGGGAGAGACCATCTTTTGCAATATAGACCCTAGCAGGTCTAGGAGAGCTTCAATTCGGCCCCAGATGTATCTGGGGAGAGACCAAAAATTTGAACAGAGACTACATCAATGCTGCTTATGCTTCAATTCGGCCCCAGATGTATCTGGGGAGAGACTCGGTGCCGTTCACCGGGTTCATCAAACACGCGAAGCTTCAATTCGGCCCCAGATGTATCTGGGGAGAGACACGTTCAGTTTGTGGGGTCTTGCAGACGGATAGACGTGCTTCAATTCGGCCCCAGATGTATCTGGGGAGAGACTGCGACCATGCGCGGGCACGTTAACGTGGACGCCACGGAGCTTCAATTCGGCCCCAGATGTATCTGGGGAGAGACCTGGATACTGGGGTGCGAATCGAGCGTTGATACCGCTTCAATTCGGCCCCAGATGTATCTGGGGAGAGACGCGGAGAAACTCGCCGCGCTCGACCGGAAGAAGGCGGCTTCAATTCGGCCCCAGATGTATCTGGGGAGAGACTTCAGTCCGCGGCAACAGTTAGAAATGCACATGCTCGCTTCAATTCGGCCCCAGATGTATCTGGGGAGAGACCCGCTCGGGAAGATGAGCGATTTGTCCGTGGCGTCCGCGCTTCAATTCGGCCCCAGATGTATCTGGGGAGAGACCGCAACTGAATGCCACTCTGGATGTCGGTACCACTGCTTCAATTCGGCCCCAGATGTATCTGGGGAGAGACCATTCAGCGCATCATGCTCGCGCTGCGGGTGGCGGCGCTTCAATTCGGCCCCAGATGTATCTGGGGAGAGACGAGACATCCACACGCACAAATCGCCCAGATGGTTGCGGCTTCAATTCGGCCCCAGATGTATCTGGGGAGAGACGGTCTTCGTCGGAACCCTTGTTGCCGCAACGAAATGGAGCTTCCCCTGCGAGCGGTGGCGGTTTGGGGAGGCGGCGAGTCGTTGCGTGGCCAAGGGGGTAGTTCCAAGTCGTGTTGAGATTGGGAGTTGCGGCTCGCGAGCGGCGACGAGCCGCAACTTCAATGGTATGTTCTGCGTTGTCAAAGACCTACGGCGCAAAGCCGGCACGCGGCCGGATTCATCACCGGTGCCCTCGGGGCATACCAAACGTCGGAACGCCTCCACAGTCACGGACTCGGGTTGCTGTTTCGACGGTCTGAGGATGGAGGCGGTGGTGTCTGATGTCAAGCGGGAACTCCGTAACGCCGGGTCCAAATTTTGCAGTTTTTGTAGCATTTTCAGCCAAATCCCACCGTGAAAACTCCCATTCCGCGGTACCGACCCGCCCCAATTGCTAACGGACCGCTCACAGGATGCGAAAATCGCACGCGGACGTGGTAACGCGGATAGCGCGGCGTGTTGACGGAGTAGCGCCGAGCCAGGTCGACGCCGGCGTGAAACCCGACGTCGCGCCATTCGAGTTCCGCTTCACCGCGATCCAGTTTCTCCGCACTGAGCAGCTCCGGACCGATCCCCGCGTGGGCGAACGCCTTCAACAGCAGGTCGCACGTCCGACGGTTGAGGGCCGCCAGTTGGCGCTGTTTTTCGTCCCCGGTCAGCGCCCGCGCCGGGTCGCGTTCACTCAGACGGCGGCGGATACCATCCGGATCATCGAACCCCGGCAGCACGACCGGGGTAACGGTGGACCACACGTGCGCGGAGCGAACATACGGATCGACCACCTTGTCCGCCCGCGAACCCACCACGAGCATTGCGACCGGTCCCGCCCCTTCATTCTGGGGAACGAGTTCGCGCCCGTTGAGCAGTTGTCGGAGGCGATCCAGGTTCTCCCCCGGCGGCCCGACGATCAGAACCCGACGGATGCTCTCGACCTTCAGCGGCGTGATGCTCGGCAGCGGAAGGTACATGAGGCGGTTATCGGTGGTGGCCTGTCCGCCCTTCTGGTCCCCGTGACCGAGTACGAACGACGCGATCCGGTCCTCGCTCCACTGTTGTTCGCGGGCCGCGGTCGCGGTGGCGTGTCGGACCAATCCGGCCACGACAATTGCGCCGCACGGGTCGTTTGCTCCCCCGGTGCGGGCAAAGTTCGGTGTTCGCACCGGGTCGAACGGTCGAAATCGGCTCTTGCCTGGGGGCAGATCGGCGAGTTTCGCGACCGTTTTGTGCAACTCGAACACAACGAATGGGCGCGAAGCAGGTTCGGTGCCGCGTCGGTAGCCGACCGTATCGAACGCGGTCAGCGGCGGAACCGGTTTGAAGCCGTCGGCCGAAAGGCGGTTCCGGAAATGCTGGTGGCGAGTCACGAGCGCGTCAAACGTATCTTCCGTGGGAATCCGCAGCCGCTCTCCCCCGGCTGATACTGGATTCCACCGCTCGCCACTCAGCGATTGAGCAGCCTCGTCACTAATTAACTGACCGTGACCAACGGCCATATCCACACCCCAACCGAGCGCTACAATGCTTCGTGCAGCGGCAAACAGTACCTCTTTGTGCCTATCGCACTCGGCCTGATCCGCCTCAGCGATCTCCCAAAGATACTGCACGGCCGGGAACTCATCGTCGCCAACAATGTGTGTCGCCCGAACAGTTTTGAGGGTTTTCAGTTGGGCTGGTTGCACATCGGGCTCCACATTTCTCGCCCACGCACGACCAACAACATCCATGTCATTATTGGGCACTGCAAGGCGATGCGGGATACCGGTCGCGCAAACCGGCGCCACTACAAGTGGCGGGCGCAACCCACCTAACCACCCGAACGCGGGAACTGCATAGTCGCGAAATAGGCTCGGATCACCGAACCGAGCCGCACTTGCTGCCACGAGCGCCTGAAACACCCGGAGGGGTGAAGGGGGCCATTCCGGTTCCCCACCGTCGCCACGCCCCCGAAACGTCGGATCAGCGAAGCGAATCGTGACGCACAGATAATTGGGCATGTTAGCCTCCGGTTATTTTCTCTTGGGCTTCTTGGTCGACGCTTCACTTTCAGTCGGTGGCTCCCCTGTAATATCTTGCTTCGCCATGCTCTTATTGAATTCGACTGTCAGACCATCTGCGACCTTGAACGCTTTCGCAGCAGCCTGCGCGTATGTGATCGCGTCCGGATGTCGCAGATCGAACTTCTCGCGCCTGCCATCCGCATGAACGAGCGTGAACTCGCGCGGGCTGTCGGTGTCCGGAACAAGATTGCATCCTTGTCGCAGGTAAGAAGACTGCGGCGCGGTTAGAGCAACAAGAGCGAGGCCAAGGATATACCGGCGCAGGTCACGGGTACGATCCATCGCCATCACGCTCCCTGCTTCTCGCACCGCGAGCAATCGTAGCGCAGCGATACTCAGCGTCGCATCACGCCGAACTTTCTCGGCAATCACGCCGCCGTGCGACCCGGACGCGGGGACGTGGACGAACCCGCGCTCAGCGTAAGCGTCGGACGTCTTTTTGTCGGCCGGTTCGTCCAGAAGTTCCCGCTCCACGTATTCGGTTGCTGGAACGAATTGTGCCGAACGCAGTAGCCTCTTGACATTGAACGCGCGGATCGTGGACGCAACGAGGCGCGGGAGTTTGGCTTGCGTGTCCCGCGAGTCCCAAACGCCAAAAACCAGGGACGTTGGTGCAATCTGAGCGAGTGGTTCAGCGTCACCGTTCTGCACGGCTTTAAACGCCGCTTGGAGTTGGTTCTTCAGTGTGGAGCATCGAACAATTGCGTCACCGGCGCGGTGCCCGGCTTCAAGCAAACTAATCGCTTTACTGCCGGCCATAATAACGATCTGTGGAACCAATCCGGCATATTCCGGCTTAGCAAATATCGGTTCGATTCGGTTCGCTTGCGAGCCAACGCTATCGACGAGACAGATGTTCGTCCCATCCGAAAACGTGTCGATGTTGTACCCGCCGGCGAACTTAGTTTTGTCCTCGGCCGCCGCAAATGTGGCCGGGAACAATACTCCGTCCTTACCTTCTACCGGCACTAACGGTTCGCGAATAACGAGAGCGGCCGGACCAGAATCGTCCAGCCAGGAATCGAATTTCGTCAGCGCGTTACTCATCAGAGTCTCCAGAAAGAATGGTGGAATACCCAAGAGCGGCGTATTGCCCGCGGGTGACAACCCGCCCGCGGTACACAGCAGAAGGATCGAAACGTATCGCCGTACACGCGGCAGCGCGGGCCACAAGCGGGGGTAACGAAATGCCCCAGGTAGAGTAGATGAACGAATCACGATTCGCGCCCATTTCTGGCCGAAAGCGTTGTAACCCGATCGCTGCGAGCAACTCGACCGCTGGCGACGATTCAACCGCAATTCCTTGCTCGTTTGGTGAGAACCCTACATCGAGTGCGTTCCACGCCGGACCGGGATCGAACCCAAATCGCCCCGTAAGGAACTGGCGCTGCTCGAACAACGCAGTCCGCTTCATTTGGTCGAGTTGTGGTAGAAGTTCCGCAAGTGCAGCACGAACAGGTGTCCAGATTCGGAGCGGCGTCTGTTGCCCCGACCAAAAATTCCACGGCGGATTAGCGCCCGTACTTACCTCACCCTTTTCCACTCGAATCGTCATCCAGGCATCGAGTGTTAATGCTCCCGAATGTCCGCTGAAGACTAATTGCAAAGGCGCAAGCAGCGTCTTCACTTCCAGTCCATTTGCCAATCGCGTGATTTGCTCAGGTGCCGCCCCGACAAGCGCTGAGAGTAGCGCCTCCAGTGTTCCCGTGCATGCCACATGAAACTGTCCGTTCGCGAACCACCCCTCAGCGCCGGGCCAGAGGCGATCAGCGAGTTCGAGTATGCCACAACACGCAAAGAATTGGCCGGGGTTACGCGGGTCCACATTCACACTAATTGTTGGGGTCGCAGGCGCGCGCGCCTGCGACCACGCAACGTCCGTTGGCACCGAACGCGGCCACGTCCCTGGTTCACGGTCGCCAATCGGGGTATCCTCAATCCGTTGAGAATCCAGAACGTCCGCAGCTCGAAGAAGCGATTCGAGGTATGCCAGCCCCCACCGTCCGTACTCACGCTGCAAGAGGGCGAACCGTTGCGGCGTCTCTGCAACGATCGACTGTGCCGCTGTATCTGGGCGTTCGGGGTCCGTTGCTTCCTTTAATGGGAAATGCGGGCGCCCGCGGCCGTGGTGCGTGGCGACCAAGTGCAGGAGTAACTCCTGACAAGTCGGCGTCTGCGTTAGGAATGTCGAGCTGTGTAATGGATCAAATTTGATGTCAATCAACGATGCGAGTTCGTGTCGGAAGCCGTTCAGATTCTCTGGCGGCCGACCGTGAAGCGTCTTTGCCACTGGCGCGGCGTCACGTGTATTTCCGGCCCCGCGCTGCCAAACTCCGCGATCCTTTCCCAAGTCGTGCCACCCTGCCGAAAGGCGTGCCGCGTTAGCAACATCCGGCACCAGCCCCAACTGCAAACTGATCGCCTCTGCAATCCCTTTGACACCTGCCAAATGGCCGTCTAACGAAGGCCATGCCTTCTCGTTCCGCTCTAGCACTACAGCGCGGGTTCGCGGCCGGTGAATAAGATGGGCCATCGGAGGGCATCCGATGACGGACCAGGAAATCGCAAGGTTAGGGCCGGCGTTCGCCCACTATCTGGGTCGGTATCGCGGCTGCTTCTTACAGAAGCGGACGGCCGACCACTTCGACAACTACGGTCGTGGTTTGCTCTCGGAGCTGCCGCGCAAGAGCGTCGAGCCGATCGCCCTGGCCTGTGGAACGGCGGTCCGCACCCTCCAGGAGTTCCTCACGACCGCCGACTGGCAACACGAGTCGGCGCGTGAGCAACTCCAACGGCGATGCGCCGAGGTGCTCGACGGGTTGCCCGGCGATGACCTGGGCACGGTCGGGGTGATCGACGAGACCAGTGCCGTGAAGAAGGGGGACCGGACGCCGGGCGTGCAACGACAGTACCTGGGGTGCGTCGGGAAGATCGACAACGGCATCGTGACCGTGCACGTGGGCGTCGCCAAGGGCACGTTCCAGGCCCTGTTGGACGCGGACCTGTACCTGCCCGAGTCGTGGAACGCGGATCGCCCGCGGTGCCAGGCGGCGGGCATCCCCGACGAGGTCCGCTATCGCCCCAAGTGGCGGATCGCCTACGAGCAGTTGGTGCGCCTGGATGCCCACGGGGTGCGGTTCGACTGGCTCGTGTTCGATGAAGGGTACGGGTCGAAGGTGCCGTTCTTGCGCGCCCTCGACGCCGTGGGCCAGCCGTTCGTGGGCGAAGTGCCCGTGAGCTTCTCGGTGACAACGGCCGCGCGCGACGAGCCGCGGCGCGCGGATTCGGTGCTGCGTGCCGACGACGCCCGGCGGGGCCGACGATTCCGGGTGTCGCGCAAGACCGTTGGCGACACCCGGTGGCGTGCGACGAGCCGGTTGATCGAGGTGCGTGGGTGCCGCTGGATGCTGGTGGTGGCGCAGAACGAATCGACGGCCGAGGTCAAGTACTTCGTCACCAACGCGACCGACGAACCGCTGGCGCGTGTGCTGCGGGTGGCGTTCCGGCGCGCGACGATCGAGCACCAGTTCCGGGTGGCCAAGAGCGAAGCGGGGATGACGCACTACGAGGGCCGGCAGTACGTCGGGTTGGTGCGGCATCTGATCTTGGGCCTGGTGGTGCTCGGGTTCGTGTCGATCCACACGGACCGGCTGCGGGGGGAAAAAACCGCAGGTGACGATGGAGCAGGTGTGCCGGGCGCTGAACGCCCGATGTGCGGTGACGTTCCGTCGGAGGCGCGGGACGCCGGAACTACTGCACGTCGGAGAGGTCATCCGCTACCACCAACGGCGGAACGAGCAGGCCACGAGAGCGCACAAAAAATGGCGACATAGATGCATCATCTAAACCCGCGCTGTAGTGCTAGTTTCTTGCCCGACTCGGGTTTGAGAACCAAGTATTCCAACAAACCGTCGAGGTCATCCTCGGATGTTCTCAAATCGAGACGATACGCAACCCGCATCGGTGGCAAGCCGACTTCACGACATCTGGTGCGTATTGTCCGGGCCTCCTCCCAACGGGTCACGTTCTCGGGAAGGCGTACAAATTCGGTACCGAGCTCACGAACTGGCGCCACAAGTTCGTAGACCAACTCACCTTCACGGAGAGTGACCTTGAGTCGCACGAGCGGAACACCGGACGCTAATTGAACGCTCCCTGCGACGTCGTACTTGCGTTCCGAATCGCGATCCGCCTTGCTATCAAGAGTGCCCGTACTGGTGAGGCCACCAGCCGTAGGTGGCAGGACGACAGTGCAACCAATCAAATTCTGAATGTACTTCTTTTTGTTGTCTCTTTTCGCCAGCTCGCCGAGTTCCAGTACACGAACCTCGTCGTCCGGATCGATGACCCACACCGATAAATCCGCGCGCGCCCCGCTAAGGGCCGACAGTTCATCCTGAACGCGCCACGTCGAGTCGCGAAGCATCTCGTGCGGCTTGAGAGGGAACGTGTCGAGTAATTCAGCAATTTGCAATTCATTCACTCCCGTGCCCGAAAATAGGTTCACTTCCTCGCGCCACGCAACGTGCGTTTCCCGATTCTTTTCGTCCTCAACGCCGTGGAGGTACTCGGCCACTGGCGGGCGACCGGGAAGTTCGTGAACGGTAGTCAGTGCCCACGCATCGAACAGGATGTCCGACGTGGGCAACATGAGCGGTTGTGGTGCGAATCCACCGAGCCGCGGATCGGCTCCTTGATTTGCGTTGACGTAATCGCGCAGTGCCTGGATTCGGTCCGATGAAGGAGGTTGAGCGCCGGAGCCTTCTTTGATCGCGAGTTCCCGGAGAGCCGTTAAAGCTGACGGGCTGGCATCGCCATTGAGCAGTTCGAGTAACCCCAGTGTCAACTTCAGCGGCGAAGCGAACTTATCCTCACCGGCGAACGTCTTGGGGTGGATGACGTGAATCTCTGTGTCCGTGCGGTCACCGAAACGATTCACGCGACCAAATCGCTGGGTCATGCTCTCAAATGTTGAGAGATCGCACACGAGGTGGTCCGCCGAAATGTTCACACCTACCTCGCCCGCACTCGTGCAAACGAGGTACACCGTGCCTTCAGCCGGTTTTACTCCTTCGGGCCGGTTCGAGTTCGGAAGGAATCGCGCAAAAACCTCGTCTCTTGGTAAAGTGTCCCGCTCGTACCCGCGCAGTGTTCCCGTCAATTGCTGGGGATGTTGTTTTTCCTTGTTCAGCCTCGCGACAATCTTCTCCACGTCTTCGACCTTGCGGACGAAGACCAGAATCGCACGGCCGGAATCCTTGTACTTCAGCGCGAGGTCCGCGATCTCGTCTGCGAGCTTCTTTTCGTCTTTGTTCTCGTGTAGGTGAAGCGCCTTCTTTGCACCGATGCGCTTCTGCACCGTGCCGTTCTTGTAGTCCGGGTCAGTAAGGCCGAATGGCTCGGCGCCACCCGCACGAGAGGTTGCGGTCAGTTCCATGACTTTGAGCGGACGGAAGTCCGGCGTGCGGCCCTCGTGCTGCTCCTTCTTGATCGCTATTAGCAGTTCTTGAAACGCCGGTTCGAGATGGGCCTCGTCGTGGACGATGAGCGAGTCTTGCCCCAGGAACCCGGCGTGGAGCGGGCGCGTCCTGAACCCGCACCCGTAGCCGCTGAACAGCAGCCGCGAGCCGATCATGTCCACGGTGCCGCAAATCACCGCCGGGCGCGACGGGTCCGCGCTCCACTCGCGGTTGTCGGCGAACTGCCCGCGGAGCGTGCTAATCGCGAGCGGCCGATCGTTCTCGGGGTCCGGCTTGTCCGGGCGCACGGCACACAGTTCCCAGAGCGCATCCTGAATTTGAGGAGCTTCCGGCAAGCGTTTGCGGATCTTCACCACTTCGTCTGTCGTCTGATCGACCACCGTGCGCCGGTTCACCACGTACACCAAGCGACGCGGCATTTTGGTGGGGTGCGTTGCCAGCGCGATCAGCCAGACGGCGATCACCGACGTTTTGCCCAGCCCCGTCGGGAGGTTGCACGACTCGGGGATGTTGTCCTTACGGTCCGCGGTGAACCGCTCGTATAACGCGCGCTGCCACGGGAACGGAGCGTTGCCGGTCAGCGCTTCAAATGCGGCGTCGAAGTTGATGTCTGCCATCGGGCGAACTCCTCAGAGGATCATCACCACGTCGTTTTTGTCGTATGCGTCGGTGGGCCGGCCGATCGCCTCCATGCGCTGGAGGCTCGTCTCGGTGAGCGGCAGGAACAGCACTTGGTCTTCGTTCAAGTCGATAATGTCGTATAAGCGCGAGCGCAAGCGTACAAAATCGGTCGCACTCACGCGAACCAGAAAAACGGATAACTGCTTGCGGTACCCGAAGTCCTCGCACGTCCGGGCCACCCGGCGGAGGCGCTTCGGGTTCGAGATGTCGTAACACACGAGATAGCTGTCCATCGCGCCCCGCGGTAAGGGTGAAAATCGCGTTCGCCGTGCTACAACCTCATTGATCGGACACTTGTATTCTTGAAAACTCGCACCCGCGATTCCCGACGTCGCGCCAGCGGTCAGTAACAATTGCTAACCTTTTCGGCCCGACAGCGGCGTCGCGTTCACAGAAACGGCGAAACGCCTGACATTTCCAGCACTTCGGAACCGCTCCGCCGATCCTACGAAACTCTTTTCTGCTAACATTGGCTAACATTTTCCGTCGCATGCGCTCGTTTTTCGCTCGCCCGGAAGCCTCCCAATCGGTACAAGCCGATCGATAGGTGCGACTCCAACTAGCTATTATATCAGATTGTGAACTTGAGTTCACAATAAACGCCCTTACCGAACGACGAACCCGGTGTACGTCGGGGTGCTGCCGCGCACGAACGACGCGAGCATCCGGGCCTGCACTTCCAGCATCCGCGCGTAGGACATCTTGTAGTTGTAAAGCGGGTGCATAATGATCGTCGATTTGCGCTGCTCGTAGGCCGCGAAGAACGCCTTCCGGCCGCTCTCGGTCAGGTTGCAAGCGTCCCGCCACGTGATGAAATCGTCGGGCGTCAGCGTTTCGTTATTAATCAGCGTGAGAACGACCGAATCGGCGATGACGGGTCGGAACTCTTCCATGAGGTCCAGTGCGAGCGACGGTTTCCCGTGCCGGCCCTGGTGGAAGAAGCCCTTGTACGGGTCGAAGCCCACCGTGCAGGCCGCCGCGAAACAGTCCTTTGCGAGCATCGCGTAGGCGAACGACAGCAGCGCGTTCACCGGGTCGCGCGGCGGGCGCCGGTTCCGCGACGTGAAGTCGAACCGCTTGCCCGTCGGCGGTTGCTTCAGGAAGCGCCCGAACTCGCCGAAGTACAGCGCGGCCCCCTGCCCCTCGATCCCGAGCACGGAGTCCACCGAGGTCTGGTCGTCAATCACCCCGAGTAGCCCGTAGATGCCGCGTGCGGCCGGTTCGTGACTGCCGCGAGCTTCTTCCTCGCCGCGCAAACTGCGCATCAGAAGGGCGCGCTGGTTCGCGAGCTTGGCCCGCACCACGGCCTTCGACAGTTCCAGGCACGCGGCCGGGTCACTGAACTTACGGAACTGGGACTCGCGGAGTGACACGTTTTTCGCGGGCGCGGGCGAAAACGTGCCGATGAACCGCCCGTGCCCGGTCACGTAGGACACCGGGATGTCGTTGGTCGCGAGCGTTTCGAGCGCCTGCGTGCTGACTTGCACGTTCCCACACACAACGACCTGCCGAACTGCGTGCATCGGCACGCGACTCATTTCCTTGCCGTCCTTCTTGATGACGAGGTGCTCGCTGCGCTTGCCGACCGAGCTGCCCGGCTCTTGCAGGTAGAGCACCGCACCGTCGTCGGATTGCGGGATGACGCGCTTGAGTTCCGGCGGCGCCTCTTCGGTTTTCACGGGCGCCGGGTGCCCGATCTGGTACAGCGTTTCTTCCGGCAAGCACACCGGCGCGAGCGAGCAGCCGAAACACCGGTGACGCAGTTCGCTCGGGAGCGGATCGGGCGGGGCGTCGAGAGCCGCCAGTTCGCGGCACCGCGTGACGGCGTCGCGGGTCTTTTGACGCAGCTCGGGCGTCAGTTCCAGCGGCACGCGCTCGCGGCTTCCGACGTGGAACTGGTACCCGCGCGGCACCGGTTTGCCGAACGCTTCTTCCATGAGCATCGCTTGGGCGCAAATCTGGACGGCGTCGTTGTCCCAGACGGTCGGCTGGCCGTCGCCGTCGTGCGGGGCCGGTCCGTGCTTGGTTTCCACCGGGTACTGCTCGCCGTTCTTCTCTTCGATCACGTCCAGAATGCCGGAAATCCCGAGCGCCTCGCTCGAAAGCGCGATCCCGCGACTGGTGGCCGTCCCGCGGTCGGTGCGGGTCTTGTTCTTGAGGTCGGGCGCGTCCACACGGCGGTGGTCGTGCAGCCCGCCCTCGACGTGCTCGTTCGTGGGCATGACGGCGTCCACGTACTGCAGGTAGTACAGCCGGGGGCAGTACGTCACCTGGTTCAGTGCGCGCACCGGGATCGGGTCCGTGGTCGCGGACATGGGCGTGTGCTCCGTTCGGTGTGGGGGGCGTCAGGCAGAGGGGGCGTCGCGTCGCGGGAGCTTGCTCCGCTTGCGGAGGTTGTGGAGCGTGCGGAGGATGTCGAACTCGGTGCGGTCCGCGGCACTCGCCCGGACCCGACCGAGGAACTCCCCGCGGAACTGCGGGTCTTCGAGAATGCGGTCCACCGAACACTCGTCCGGTCGGGCCTTCAGCATCTCGGCGTAAGCGGCAACCAGTACCGGTTCCATGACGCGCCTCCTGTGTGGTTCTGCAGACTTGTTCCGAAGGGGTTGGGGAAGTTCGACAGAAATTCGCGGATAGATTGTTTTGGTCCGCGCCGGTAGCATCAACTAGCCTGCATGAAACGCGCCACTACCGAGGACACATGGCTACCGCTCAAATCGTTTCCGACCCGAACATCTTGTTCGGCAAACCTGTGATTGCGGGAACGCGCATCAGCGTCGAGCTGGTTCTTGAAGAACTCGGCGGCGGGTTATCGGTCGATGATCTGCTCCGGGAATACCCACACATCACGCGCGAACAGATCCTTGCGGCCGTGCGTTTCGCGGCCGAGGCCATCCGCAACGACGCGGTGTACCCGTTCGGGAAAGTTCCGGCATGAACCTCGTTGCCGACGAGAGTTTGCTGGGTGCGATAATCGACCGCCTTCGCGCGGACGGACACACCGTTCGCGCGATCCGCGACACGAATGGAGGCGCACCCGATACCGACGTGCTCACCATTGCCGTGAACGAGCACGCGGTTCTTCTCACCCAAGACAAAGATTTCGGCGAACTCGTTTTCCGCAACCGCCTGACGCATACCGGGATCGTATTGATCCGTCTCACAGGTATGTCCGCCGACGACCGAGCACAACTGGTCAGCGAAGTGATCCGGGACCACGCGAACGAACTCCCCACCGCTTTCACAGTTGTGAGCAATAACGGTGTTCGGATTCGCCCCGTCACCCCTCCCTGATGCTTCAATCCGTCATCCGCAGCTTCGCCTGACTCGGGTCGATGCTCACCAGGAGCGGGCGCGCGAAGTGCGGGAAGCTGACGACGGCCTGCCCCGGCGCGAGGTTCGGGAGCCGGTCCCATAACCCTTCGTCCACGCCGCCCACGGTGCGCTTCAGGAGTGTCACCACCTGTGGGTCTTGCAGCTTGTGCAGGATGAACGAGTTGCACAGCCCGAGGACTTGCTTCGGGAGGTGACTCGGTAGCTGCGTTACGAAGCACAGCCCGAGCCAGCGCTTGCGCCCGCGCTTCGCGATCTTCGCCACCTGCTCGAACAGCACCGGCGTGCGCCCGATGCGTTCCTCACTCAAGAACTCGTGTGCCTCCTCTACCACGATCAGCACCGGCGTGGGGGATTTCTTCTGCTGCTCGGCCGCCTCGCACGCGGTGTCTTGCGCGTCCTGAATCCCGCGCAGGATGTCCGCGATCACGAGGTTGTTCAGTTCGCTGAACCCGGTGTCGGAGAGATCGATGACCGACAGCGCGCCGGGGCGGAGCATTTCGCTGTGGGTCATCGGGCGCTTGCTGTTCGGCTGCTCGTCGAAGAACACGTTCAGCCGGTTCAGGCGCGAGAGCCGGCCCTGGACCGCGTGCCACGAAACCGTGTTGCCCGGCGGGTTCGCCGCGTTCATCCGCTTGTTCAGGGCTTGCACGGCGCCCGGCGCCTTGAGTTCGCGGCACCACGGATCGAAAGTCGGCGCGTCGTCCGCGTCGTCTTCGCTCCCTTTCCGAGTGCGCTTTTTGTCGCCCTTCGGTTCCGCACGCAGAGCACAAGCCCGAACGATGTCGATGAGGAGAGGAATCGTGACCCGCGGATAGCCCCGCTCGAACTCATCGATATCCAATGCCAGTTGTTCCTGTTCGGGATGGCCCTCTTGCGGGAAGATTTTCAGTTCGCGGAGCAGCGGTTTTGCGATGTCATACGCCTTCAAGAATCGCTCTTGTTGTGCGTCGGAGAGGTCCAAGATTTCCATCACCGCGTAGGGCGAGAGCCGGGCGAACTGGAGCGAAAACGGGCGCAGCTTGGGGTGCGCCGGGTTCGCGGCGCCGCGGTTCACGAGGTGGTACACGGTCATGTCTTTCACCGGCACGCCTTCCGGGGTCAGGTTTCGGGCGCGCAACCCTTCTTGCATGCCCTTGTGGTCGCTCGGCTCGTGCATCACCGTGTACTCACCCTCTACGTCCAACAGAATCACCGCCATGCCCGCAGCGCGAGCGCGATTAACCAGACCCGACACCGTGGTCGATTTCCCGCCACCAGTCGTGCCGAGAATAGCCGTGTGACGCGGAAACACGCTCTTGGCCTTCGCCGGCGCCCCGACTTCCACTTGCTCGTGCCCCACCGCGAGGCCGAGGCGCACGTCGCCGCCGCACTTCAGCACCTTCGCGGCTTCGTCGTCCTTGAGCACGAAGACCGGGCTGTTCGGCAGCGGCCGCAGGCGCGGGGGCGTGAGTTCACCGCCCTTCAATTCCTCACCGAGAATCGTCACTTGCACGCGCCCGTGGAACGGCGGAAGGTAGTCGCCGCGGTGTGTCGCGACGGCCTTGAGGATGTCCGAATCAGCACGCAATCCGTCGGGTTCCGCGAACGGCCCGGCCGTCACCACGCCGAGGTATTTGCGCTTATCGTTGCGGCTCTCGATGCGAACGAGTGATTGCGACGGCGCACGCTGAAGGTGCTCGCGCCCGAGGAGCACGGTGACGGTGAGATCGTCGCTGCCGGGCAGGTCGAACATCGTCACGCCGACCGAATCCGCGTCGTCCGGGTTCGCGAGTTTCGGCCCGCCGGCTCGCGCGATGTCGTCGGCGAGTTGTTGTTGACGCGCGAGCGCGCAATCATCTTCGTGAGGTTCACCGCGAGCACCGCGAGCGATGCCATCTGCGAGTTGCTGTTGGCGCGCAAGGGCACCATTGGACTCGGACATAATGAGCCTCCTGTTGTTGAGTTCCTGGCGATAAACGGCCCCGGCCTTGCGGCCGAATTCACCTTAATCCGGACGGTTCTGGCGCTCGCTGCCGTAGCGCAATCCCGCCCCGGCGCGGGCGTAAGCGGCCGTGGCGATGTCGCGCAGGCTCCCGCCACCGTACACCGATTGACAGGTGCGATCGGCCAAATCAATGAGAGCCGGGAACCCGCGGTCGGCCATCAGCACGCTGTCGGCGATTGCGATCTTCGCCGCGGTGTGGACGTGTTCGCGGTGGGCATAAAACATGTGCGGCGGTGCGAGCGGCGAGGCGCGGAAAACGCCCACGAGTACCTGCGGCGCGACTTCGTCCAAGAACCGTGACACCCACAGTTCGGGCATCATCGGTTTGCCGCCCCAGGTGTCGTCAACGGTCACGCGCCCAGAGAACTGGAGCCCACCGACGAACCGCTCGATCCGCTGCGCGAGCGTACCGACGATGGCGTACTCGCACGGGTGAAGGGCTTGGCCGATGGTGAGGTACAGGCGGTCGCTCGGTTCGCTGGCGATAAACACGAACCGCTTGTGGTCCTCAATGAGCCTGCGGAGCAACCGTATCGAACGGATCATGACGTCCGGGTTCCCGGCCCCGCTGAGCAACTGGTACGGGGCCGGGCTGCCGTGGCCCATCTTCCACAGCGCCGTAGAGTGTTCGACCAACACGGCGATCTCGGCGTAGCTCATCACCGCACGTTTCGCCAGTTCCGACAATCCGTCGCGGCGGTCGGGTTGGTTCAGCCCGCCTCGTGTGGCGCGAGCCTCCAAAAGTGCGACCGTTTCGGTCACCGGATCGCCCCGCCCCTCGTGCAAATCGCGCCGATACAACCGCTGGCTCCAGCTCCCTCGATTACCCGCATACGACACGAGGCACACGCCGATCTGATAAATGGTCAGCGCGAGCGAGTCATGAACGTCAACGGTGCCGTCACAGCAATCGGTCCCGCCGTTGAACAACAGCCCCCGGTGGACGTCTCGAATTTCATCCACCGAAACGGGGTACTTCCCGGCCCCTGGAGGCGCACCGGCGAAGGTATGGAGCTTATCCACGACAAGGCTGCGCACGCGCGCTTCCAACGCCGTTTCCGCCTTCACTGCGTTGGCGATCAGGCTCGAAACCCTCGCGTATTCGCGACTCATGTCCTCGCCGGCGTGCCACGTCGCCAAATTCAATACGTCGTCGAGTGGCTCCCCGAAACAGCGCTGAAACGCATCGCTCGTCGCACCGCTGGGGCGCGAAACCGGTAGTTCGGGGGTGGGGGCAACGTCGGACATAGGCGACCTCCGACCAACCGTTCCGCGAGTCGGCGGAAAGTTCGACGAGATTTCCCAATTTTTCGCTGATAACAAGATAATCTTTTGCGAGATATGCTCAGTACCGCAAGAGAATTGCGTATTTTTCCGCTGGAACAGTGGGTAAGCCGAATACCGAAATGAGTCTCGATACCAGCGCGGCGCGCGAAGGAGCGGCTTCGGGATCGACCGCGTCGAAGGGGGCGAGTAGCTCGAACGCGAGCCGGTCAGCGCCTTCTTCGGCCTCCCAGGTCGCCTCATCAACCACGCGGCCCCAGCGGTCGCGCTCAAGGAAGTGCGTGTGGCTGCCGATCGTGACTCCGCGCAACGCCCCCGCAAGGCGCTCCATCGGTGTTGCGGGGCGGTTCCCGTCGAGCACGTCAAGAATGCCCGTGCCGAAGCGCGCAACGGCCCTTCGGCGTGCCTCGCGGCAGTCACGGAGGAAGTGGGCGAGTTCGTGTGCGAAAGTGAACCGCAGTTCGTCTGCGGGTAGGGTTGGATCGACCAGAATCACGCCGACCCCACGGCGCGCACCAAAGCACCCGTAAAATTGGCGGTCTTCGGCCAGGGGCGCGCACGGGACGTTGTGCCGCGCGAATTCTTGAGCGACGGTCGCGGCAGAAAGGTTTAGGATCTCTTTGACGTGAAGGTCCGGAAAGTTCCACGTGGCGTCACGCAGATCGCGCGGGAAGCCGGGTTCGTGGCCGACTTCGGCCCAGAACCGCGCGGCGAGTTCGAGCACCCAAACTTCCGGGCGCGCGATCACGGGACGTCACTCCGGTCGCGTGCGGCGAGAACGGCGCCGGCGGGTTCTAGGCTGGTCGCGTCGCGCACGATCGCGGCCGGAACGAGTTTCGTGGCATCCGCGAGCGCACGCACGTTAAGACCGAACTTGGTCGCCACGCAGGTCACGTCTTCGCCAAACACAGCGCTCGATTCAGTTCGCGGCGCGCGGCACATCCGGACGTGCGCGAGCGTGGCCACATCGCACCCGAGCTGGGCCGCCAGTGCCGCGTCATCCAGTGATTCGCGCGCGGCAAATTCCGCGAGCCGGAATCCCAGGAAAAATGGTCTGGCCGAGGCACGTTCCGCGAGCAACTCAAACGGTGTCGGGTTCATGACCGTCCCCCAACTGCGCGCCGCAAGCGCACTTTTACGGTGTCTTTGATCCGCTTAACGACCGCGGCCACATCGGAACGTGTTGTGTCTAACCCGAGTGCCCGCGCGTAAACATCCGTGTGGCGCTCGCCCGCGAGAATTAGTGTGTAAGCCACGTGCTCGCGCGGCCCGAACGACGCGACCTCATCAACGACCCGCGGGTCGTCCAAACTCGGGGCCTCGACCGGCTCCACACAATTGTTCCCACTCGCCGTCGGCTCGTCGACAAATCCGAGCGAAATTTCTCGGCCCCGCCGTCGCACGTCTTGGGCACACAGGTTGCGCAAATCGCCTCGCACAGACATGCAGAGATAGCGGGTAAATGACAGGAGTTCGGGATTGTACTGTTGTGGGCGCTCGATCACGTTCATGATCGTTTCGGACACGGCACTATCACGCAACTCCTCCGCGACATGGGCAGACGCAGAGGCCAGATAATCGCGGAGAGGCTGATAGTACACGCCCGCAAAGACGTCCGGTGCGGTCGAAATACCGCGCATCAGTTCCGCGTGAAGGTGCCGACCGTCGTCTTCGCTCGGCCATTGTGGGATGGGGGGCATACGGGCCTCCTTTCCCAAACACCGTAAACAGCAATGTCCGCCAATGGCGATGTCAGTTGTGGGGGTGTAGGACCGCAGGGTATAGGACCGCATTTGCAGAGCGTCGGAGAGCGGCACGAGCTGTTTGGCACAACTCGTGAACTGAGCTACTAGAGTCGCTGCACAATAGCGGCTGATCGGTTCAAGTCGATGCGCTGCCCCGGGTGTTCGACCTCATGCGTACATGAGGTTGTGGAGTCCGGCGACGTTCTTGATGATGAGGGTGTGCCGGCGGCGCGGGTTCCGGTACCGCTCGGCCGCGATGCGCCACACCTTCATCTTCCCGATCCCGTGCTCGACCACGATCCGACGGCGCGACACGCGCCGGTTCCCGGCCTTCTGCCGGGCCGTCAGCGGACCCTTCGGCGGTCGCCGGCGCGGGGTACACAGCCCGGTTCCCAGGTACGCCGTGTCGCCCGTGCGCCGCACCCCGTCCGGGCACACCACGGCGGTCGCGTCGTACACCTTCTTGTCATGCGTCTTGCCCGGGAACGCCTTCGACACGGCGGCGATCCGCACCCGGCGCCGTTGGCCGCCCCGCCCGGAGCTCTTGCGCTTGCGCACGACCACCACTTGGTGCTTGAGCGTGTGCCGCTTGTTCTTCCCCGAGTCGAACCGCTTCTGCCGCCGAGTGGGCCGGGGAATGGCCCGCTCGGTGGCGTCGAAGAAAAGCTCGCGGATCTCGTCGGGCTCCCGTTCGATGCGGCGTTCCGGGATCCGGAAGATCCCGGCCAACAGCGGTTGGAGCGGGTTGATGTTGCGGCACACGGAACGGTCGTCGATGCCGAACAAGAACCCGAGGAAGGCGTGGGTGGTGTAGGTCCGGTAGTACATCAACGGCATCAGCAATCGGTCGCTCAACGGGCGCGCGAACTTGCGCCCCGCACCCGGCTTCCGCTGACGAGAGGGCCGCTTCTTCCGCTTGGCGTCGGCCTGCGGGTAACGCGGTTCGAGTTCGGCCAACAGTTGGTCGAACGCATCGGGGGTAATCCCGGTCAGTTGACGGAACGTGTCCGGCATTCGCCTCAACCGACTCGTGTGGCTCATACACCAAACCTACGCACCCGGCCACTATTGTGCAGCGACTCTACTGTATCACGAACCGATTCCTTCGCTTGGCTAGATATGACGGACCGCGAATTCGCACTCGATGTCGTTCGTAAACTCCAGAACGCTGGCTTCACGGCACTTTGGGCCGGTGGGTGCGTGCGCGACGAACTGCTCGGACTCACCCCCGATGACTACGACGTCGCTACGTCCGCGCGCCCGGAGCAGTTGCGCCCGCTGTTCCGTCGGCGGAACGAGATCGGTGCCCACTTCGGCGTCGTGCAAGTCATCGGACCGAAGAGCGACGACGGCGAATGGCTCACGATCGAAGTTGCGAGCTTCCGCGCCGACGGGGTTTACATCGACGGTCGGCGCCCCGAAACGGTTACATTCTCGTCGCCCGAAGAAGACGCCCAGCGCCGCGACTTCACCATCAACGGCATGTTCTTCGACCCGGTGAAGGCGGAACTCATCGACTTCGTCGGTGGGCGCGCGGATCTCGAAGCGAAAACTCTACGCGCCATCGGCGATCCGGTTGCGCGGTTCACCGAGGACAAGTTGCGCATCCTGCGAGCGGTGCGCATGGCGACCCGCTTTGCACTAGCCGTAGACCCCGCCACGCACGACGCGGCCCGCGCAATGGCCGCACAGATCCAAGTCGTTTCCGCGGAGCGCATTGCAGAAGAGTTGCGGAAACTGCTCGTTCATCCGAACCGCGCACACGGGCTGGGGTTGCTCCACGAATTGGGACTAGCTGCCGCGATTCTGCCCGAGGTTGCCGCGCCGAACGTGTGGGCGGATACGGTTCGGGTGGTGGAGGGATTGGGGGAAAAAGGCACACCTACCCCCCTGTCCCCCCTCCCTGAAGGGAAAGGGGAGGAAAGACGACCTAACCCCCTAACCCCCTTCGCTTCTTCGAGCGCCGGTCCTGTCAGCGGAGCTTCTCGCGGACCGGCGACGAAGGAAAGGGGAACAGAGCCATCGTTGGTTTTAAGCCCCTCTCCCCTTGGGGGAGGGGTTGGGGAGGGGTTCTTCTCCCCATTCCCGCTCGTATTTGCGGCCGTGTTACACACCACGGGTAAGGCGACCGCGGAGCGCATCGCGGAGCGCCTGAAGCTGTCGAACATCGAAACGGTGCGGCTCAGTTGGCTCGTTGAGAAGCAGGACTACTTGCTTGACGCGCCCACAATGCGCGCGAGCAAACTGAAACCGATCCTCGTTCACCCCGGCATTGAAGAACTGCTCGCGCTCCATCGAGCGATCGCACTGGCGCGCGGGAGCAGTATCGAACACGTCGAATTCTGTGAGCGTGTGTTGAGGAACACGCCCCCAGAAGAATTGAACCCGCCCCCCGTTCTGACGGGCGAGGATCTTATCGCAAAGGGGCTGAAGCCCGGCCCCGCCTTCAAGCGGCTGCTCGATGCCGTGCGGGAGGCGCAACTTGAGGGGCGCGTGGCGACAAAAGATCAGGCACATGATCTTGTGAAGCAATTACTTGCGGAGTCGGTATCTTCGTCTGGAACACCGCCGGTGTGACGGTAGGAGTTGCGCCGCGAATCACTTCCTGCCACCAGAATGCGAACAGCTTGCGGGCCGTTCGCGGGACTTCGCGCAGCGACACCTTACTCTCGCCCCCGGCACGCGGACGGTGCGTTACCGGGATTTCAGTGACCGGAAGGTTCTGCTGACGAGCGCGGGTCATCATTTCGGTGTTCACGAAGAACCCGCGTGACTCGGGCAGCAATCCCGCGAGTGCGCTGCGGTGGAACACTTTCAGGGCGCAGTCCACGTCACGAACCCGCGTGCCGAGTAGGGCGCGGGCCATTACGTTGTACCCCCACGACAGGAACCGCCGGCGCCACGGGTCTTTTCGGTCCGCCCGGTAACCCACCACAACCGGCGTATCTGCTGCTAAGTCTGCGAGTTGCGCCAGTTCGGTGAGGTCGAACTGACAGTCCGCATCGGTAAATGCGACCAGATCGAACCGCGCGGCCTCAAAGCCCGTTCGCAATGCGGCTCCGTAACCGCGGTTCCCTTCGTGACGCAGCAGTCGCGTGTGTGGGGCACTGGGAAGAGTTGCGCTCACCTCGGCTGCGGTAGTGTCTCCGCTACCGTCATCGACGACTAATACTTCAAACGACCCAAAGTATGTGGTGAGCGATGCTTCCGCTTCGGTGATGGCGCGGGCGATCACAGCGGCCTCGTTAAAGGCGGGGATCACGAGACTCAATCCTGTGCGATTCGCCGCGTCCATGCGGATGCTCCCCAAAATGGCCTGGCTGACGGGCATTTAGCAACTCCGCGAAGGTGCGTAAAGTGCGGTCGCTGGTGAAATAGCACTTGCCAGATACAGTTCCGTGGGTAGAAATGGAATAGTGGGAGTGCTGATTCCCGAATTGAGTTATCCACGAAGCGAGGGCGAGCCGTGACACTGATGAGTCGCAAGGCCGATTACGCCCTCCTGATATTGTCCTTTCTGTACCAGCGAAAAGAGGGCGGGACGGCCCGCGCTATTGCGGAACAGTTCGGTCTCAGTCGTCCGTTCGTCGCGAACATCCTCAAAGAACTGTGTCAGAACGGGTTCGTCGCCAGTCACCGCGGGGTGAAAGGCGGGTACGCACTCGCTCGCGACGCAGCCACCACCAGTCTTGCGGAACTACTCGAAACCGTGGAAGACGGTTTCCAACTCACGGTATGTAACCACACCGCGGACGCGGGCGCTGATGCCTGCTCGCACGCTTCGTCGTGCACGGTTAAAGGGCCGATGGCGGAAGTCCACCAGAGGTTAATGGGCGTGCTGCGAGGGGTCATGCTCACGGAGCTGTTCGACCCGAAAGCAAAGCCCTCTGCGCTCCACTCTTTGCCCCTCTTGGCGACAACAGGGTGCTGTTCGGCCGGCGCGGTCGAACCGTCCCCGGCGTAAACCGCTCGGGATTTTTCTCGTGGTGCGGCCCCTGGTTCGCACCACTACCGGCGGGCGAGCGATCCGCTGGTACGGTTGCTCAACGGCACCAGGACTCGGACACGACAATGACGAAGATGCCGGTTTACATGGACAACAACGCGACCACCCGCACGGACCCGCGCGTGGTGGAAGCGATGCTGCCCTATTTCACCGAAAAGTACGGGAACGCGGCCAGTCGCAACCACCCGTTCGGCTGGGAGGCCGAAGAAGCCGTCGAAACGGCACGCGGTCAGATCGCGAGCATCATCGGCGCGAGCGCGAAGGAAGTCATTTTCACGAGCGGCGCGACCGAGAGCAACAACCTTGCGATCAAGGGCGTTGCCGCGATGTACAAGAAGAAGGGCAACCACGTCATCACGCAGGCGACCGAGCATAAGGCCACGCTCGATACCTGCAAGCGCCTCGAGCGCGACGGGTTCCGGGTCACGTACCTGCCGGTCGATAAGTACGGCCAAGTCCACGCCGAACAGATCCGCGAAGCGATCACCGACAAGACGGTCCTCGTGTCGATCATGGCCGCGAACAACGAGATCGGCAGCCTCCAGCCGATCCGCGCCATCGGCCGCCTCTGCAAAGAAAAGGGCGTCCTCTTCCACACCGACGCGGTGCAAGCGGTCGGGAAGATCCCGCTCGACGTCGAAGACATGGGCATCGACCTGTTGAGCCTGACGGCCCACAAAATCTACGGGCCGAAGGGCATCGGTGCCTTGTACGTCCGCAAGAAAGACCCGCGGGTGCGCCTGGAACCACAAATCGACGGTGGCGGGCACGAGCGCGGAATGCGCTCCGGCACGCTCCCGGTTCCGCTGATTGTCGGCCTCGGCGTCGCGTGCGCGATTGCGAAGGCCGAAATGCCCGAAGAAACGCAACGGACGTTCGCTCTCCGCGAGCGTCTCCGCGCGGGCATCATGGATAAGCTCCCCGAGAGCTACCTGAACGGGCACCCCACCGAGCGCCTCCCCGGTAACGCGAACATCAGCTTCGCCTATGTCGAGGGCGAGGGGCTGATGATGGGCATCAAGGACGTGGCCGTGTCGAGCGGGTCCGCCTGCACGAGCGCGAGCCTCGAACCGAGTTACGTGCTCCGGGCGCTGGGCGTGGGAGACGAACTCGCGCACTCCAGCATCCGCTTCGGGCTGGGCCGCTTCAACACTGAAGCGGAGGTGGACTTTGTTGTCGATCTGGTCGTCCGCGAGGTGAACCGCCTCCGCGCGATGTCCCCGCTGTACGAGATGGTGCAAGCGGGCATCGACCTGAAAACTATCGAGTGGGCCGGGCACTAATTTTGAACCTCCGCGGTCGTAGGCCGCATCAAACTTTGCAGGAGAGCGACATGCCGTACAGCGAAAAGGTACTCGACCACTACAACAACCCGCGGAACGTCGGGAGCTTCGACATCGCGGACCCGAACGTGGGCACCGGGCTGGTCGGCGCCCCGGAGTGCGGCGACGTGATGCGGCTCCAGATCAAGGTGAACGCGGAAACGGGCGTTATTGAAGACGCGAAGTTCAAGACGTTCGGGTGCGGGTCCGCGATCGCGTCGAGCAGCCTCGCGACCGAGTGGCTCAAGGGGAAGACGGTGGACGAGGCGCTCGCGATCAAGAACACCGAGATCGTGGAAGAACTCGCGCTCCCGCCGGTCAAGGTCCACTGCTCGGTTCTGGCCGAGGACGCGATCAAGGCGGCGCTGAAGAACTACCACGAGAAGAACGGCGCGCCCACCGAGAAAAGCGAGCAACCGGAACCGGCCGGAGTGTAACTCGTCACCCCTACCGCGGTATAATCCCCCAACGAATTTAGTCCCGATCCCCGGACCAAACGAAAGGTGATTCCGATGTCCACCGCTGTTGCGAACGAACCCCAAGGGCTGGGCCTCAAGGACGCGGCCCCGGTCGCGCCGCCCGTCACCGTGACGGAAAAGGCCGCACTGGAAGTCAAGCGCCACATCGCCGACATGATCGAGCGCAAGGAAATCGAGCCGGGCGGCAAGCTGTACCTCCGCGTCCGCGTGCAGGGCGGCGGGTGCAGCGGGTTCCAGAACAAGCTCGACCTCGACGCCAAGTTCGACGAGAAGTCGGACCACAAGTTCGAGTTCCACGGCATCGAAGTGGTCGTGGATAAGCGCTCGCTCCTGTACCTCAACGGGGCCACCGTGGACTTCCACGACGACCTGAACAAGCGCGGCTTCACGATCTCGAACCCGCAAGCCAAGAGCACCTGTGGCTGCGGTAGCTCGTACAGCATGTAGTTCGCCAAATCCGGCCGAGAGACGTGCGGCCCTGGAACCAGAAAGCTATGACCGACCACTTTGACCGCCTCGGCCTCCCGAGGCGGTTTACTGTTGACGTGGGCGAGTTGGAACGGTTGTACCTCGCGCGGTCGCGCGCGGTCCACCCCGACTTCCACCTCGCGGGTTCGTCGGCGGACCTAAACGCGAGTCTGGAACTGTCAGCGGCGGTCAACGAGGCATACAACACACTCCGCGACCCGTTTGCCCGTGCCGAGCACCTGCTCGCGCTTGAGGGCGGTCCGAGTGCGGCGGAACACAAGCAGGTGCCGCCCGCGTTCCTCGCAGAAATGCTCGATGCTCGCGAGGAGATCGAAACGGCCCGCGGGAAATCGGCTGAAACCGAGCGCCTCGAACGGAGCTTTGGCGCCCGGTTCGACGGGCTGATGGGTGAAGTCGCGACGCTGTTCGATCAGCTCGCCGCAACCCCACCCGAGAGTGACCAGCGCGCGAACCTCCGGATTCGGGTTCGAGGTCTATTGAACGCGGCGAAGTACGTGCGCGGGCTGCTCCGCGACCTCAACGACTGAACGGGAGCCACTATGTACGACCCGGCCAACTTGAAGAAGCTCAAGACGATGAAGGAACTGGCCCCGGAGGGCATGGCGGCGTTCGACGCGCTGAACGCCGCGGTGTTCAAGGACGGCGCGCTGTCGGTAAAAGTCAAAGAACTGATCGCGGTAGCGGTGGCCGTTACGACACAATGCCCTTATTGCATTGATGTCCACGTTAAGAAGGCGAAGGCGGCTGGCGCGACGGAAGCCGAGCTGACCGAAGCGACACTGGTGGCCGCGGCCCTTCGCGCGGGCGGAGCCGTGACCCACGGCACCCATGCCATCGGTTAACGGATTCGGGCGTGTAACTCAGCGGTTAGAGTGCCTCCCTTACAAGGAGGAAGTCGGGGGTTCGAGTCCCTCCACGCCCACTCGCAACACACATTTCCCGCATCGAGTTCTCCATGAAGAACGCCTGTCCTAAGTGCGGAACCGCGTACAACGTGAGCGCCTCGGTCATCGGCCGCAAGTTCACGTGCAAGAACTGCGGCACCCCGGTCGTTGTCACCGATGAAGGTCTCGATTACCAGAACGCACCCGCGAAAGCCCCCCCGCCCTCCGCACCAGCGCCCGTCGCTGCAAGCGGCGGGGCGTTCGATTTTGACGCCGCGGAAGAAGACGAGCGGAAGTCGTCTCGGGGCGCCAAAGCCCCTCGGCCTTCCAAGGAGCGCTTTCGGGACGACGAGGACGACGCTCGTGACGTCAAGAAGAAGCGGAAGTACGAGGACGATGAAGAGGACGACCTCCCGGTCCGCAAGCCGCGACGGACCGGAGGTGGAAAGAGTGTTCTGAAGGACTTCCTGTTCTTCAAGGAGTTCGTCGCTCCTCTATTCGTCAAGCTGACATTTTTTCTCATTGCTCTGATTCTTGTTGGTATTGGTTTAGTTGCCTCCCTGTACGGGTTGGTCACGGGCAAGATAGAACTTATTTTTGGCGGGATCTTGTACCTCTTGATCGCTGTCCCGTTTTATCTCCTGCTGACGAGAATTTACTGCGAAATCATCCTCCTCGGTTTCGCAATGTACGACCGACTGGGTGAGATCAAAACACTTTTGGAGAAGAGCCACCCACCGACCCCCTGAGGTCACTCGGGAGTTGTTTGGCACGGGCACTGATTGCTCCGAAAGGCGGAGGCCGCGAGCCGGTACCCTTGATCGCCCTTTCAGTAAATCCGTTTCCGCGGGTGGAGATCGAGTTTCCACGCACTCGCACCCGCAGACACTTCGAGAGCCAACCGGCGACCGCCGCGACACCATGATGAACCCGTCCGTTGTCGGTATCGATCTGGGAACCACCTTCAGTCTCGCCGCGTATGTCGAAAACGGGCGCCCGGTCGTTGTGCGCGACGCGGCGGGCGCCGCGCTCGTGCCGAGTTGTATTTCCTTCCACGACGACGGGTCCGTACTGGTCGGGAGCGCCGCAAAGGAACGGGCACTGTCCGACCCGGAACACACGATCTTCAGCGTGAAGCGCCTCATGGGGCGCACGCTCGCGGACCTGAAGAAAGAACTGGAACTCATCCCGCACCAGATCGTCGAGCGCGAAACGGCGGACGGCCGAAAGGTGCTCCACGTCGACATCGGCGGGCGCGAGTACACACCGGAAGAACTTTCCGCACTCATCCTGAAGGAGGTGCGCAAGCGCGCCGGGAACCCGACGAAAGCGGTTATCACGGTCCCCGCGTACTTCGACGACTCTCAGCGCCAGGCCACTCGTGACGCCGGCCGTATCGCGGGACTCGATGTGCTGCGCATCGTGAACGAACCGACCGCCGCGGCGCTCGCTTACGGCCTCGATCGCCGCGGGGCCGGTACGATCGCGGTGTACGACCTGGGTGGCGGAACGTTCGATTGTTCCGTGCTGTCGCTCGCCGAGGGCGTGTTCAAGGTGCTCGCGACCAACGGCGACACCTACCTCGGCGGCGACGACTTCGACCGGTTGCTGATGCAGGTCGCGGCCGAAGAGATGGGGCTCGATCTCCAGGGGGCGGAAAAAGACCCGGAACTGCTCCAACACCTTCGCGACTCGGCCGAAAAAACGAAGATCGCCCTCAGCGCGAGCGACACGGGCGAACTCGTGGTCGATTTGCGTGCGTCCAAAAACGCTAGCCGGGCGTCACTCGCTCCGTTCCGCCGAACTGTTACCCGGACCGAGTTCGAGGAACTGATTCGGCCACTCATCGATCGCAGTTTGGACCGCTGCAAGGCCGCACTACGTGACGCGCACCTCACACCGGCCCAAGTCGACGAAGTGGTTCTCGTCGGCGGGTCGACGCGAATCCCGTTCGTGCGCAAGCGGGTCGGTGAGTTCTTCGGCAAAACGCCGCACACGGGGCTGAACCCGGACGAGGTCGTTGCGCTGGGCGCTGCGGTGCAAGCTGACATCCTCACGAGCGGGCGCCGGGACATGCTCCTGCTCGACGTGGTACCGCTCTCGCTCGGGATCGAGACGCTGGGCGGCGTGGTGGACAAACTGATTCACCGCAACGCCACCGTACCCGCCCGCGCGACCACACGGTACACGACCGGCGCCGACAACCAGACCGCGATCCTCGTCAACATCTACCAGGGCGAGCGCGAACTCACCAAGGATTGCCGGTTCCTCGGCACGTTCAAGCTGTCGGGCATCCCGCCGATGCCGGCGCAGTTCGCGCAGGTCGATGTCACGTTCATCGTGGACCACAACGGCATCCTCACCGTTTCCGCCAAGGAACAGCGCAGCGGCACGCAGGCACAAGTGACCGTGCAAGCGGCCCACGGCCTCACAACCGAAGAGGTCGATCGGCTCGTCAGTGAGAGCATCGAGAACGCACAAGACGACTTCACCACGCGCCGGCTCATCGAGCTGCGGAACAAAGCCGAAAACGACTTGCGTCACACCCAGAAGGCGCTCGCGCAGGCCGCTGAAAGACTCGCACCGGATCAGCGCGCCGCGATCGCTTCGGCGAGCGAAACTTTGCGATCGGCAATCGCCGGGTCCGAGCTGAACGTGCTACAGCGCTCCATTGACGAATTCGGAGCGGCCACGAATCCCCTCGCAACGCTGGTGATGAACGAGGTACTTCGGCAATCGCTCGGCGGCACCGACGCGAGCGACCTGAACCCGGACAAGCTGTAAGGCGGTTGGAGAATCCCATGACGTGGACCGACGCGCGCGAAATCGGCGAAGCGCTGTTCGACCAGTTCGATACGATCAACCCGCTCTCGGTGCGGTTCACGGACCTGCACAAGCACGTGATGAACCTCGAAGGGTTCACCGGTAAGCCGAACGAGTCGAACGAAAAACTCCTCGAAGCCATCCAAATGGCGTGGTACGAGGAGTGGAAGGACGAGTACGGCGACGAGTAGCGGTTACGCTGTGGGCTTCGGCTCGACCGGGACGCGGTTGTAGAGCGTCGTGAGGTCGGCCATCCGCTGAATCACGTCCCCCCGGAACTGGTCGAGTCGGAACCGCCAGCGCCAGTTCCCGGTCGCGACGCCCGGTTTGTTCATCCGCGCGTCGCTCCCCAAACTCAACACGTCCTGGAGCGGCGCGATTGCGACCGTCGCGACCGACGCCCACGCTTCACGAAGCAGGTCCCACGACACGTCTCCGACGCCCTTTCCAAGTGTCAGCGCGAGGTAGTGCCGATCGCGGTCGTTGAGGGTCGCGTACCAGCCCTGAACGGTGTCGTTGTCGTGTGTGCCGGTGTAGCACACGCAGTTGGGCACGTAGTTGTGGGGCCAGTGCAAGTTGGGCGGCCCTTCGAGTGCGAACTGGATCACGCGCATCCCCGGCAGCGCGAGCGCGTCGCGCAGTTCGACCACATCGGGCGTAATCACACCCAAGTCCTCGGCAATCAGGGGCAGCCCGCCGAGCGCGATCCGGAGTCGCTCGAACAGCTTCATTCCGGGGCCGTCCACCCACTTCCCGACGCGCGCGGTCAGTTCTTCCGCCGGAATGTGCCACGCCTGCCGGAACCCGCGGAAGTGATCGAGCCGGATCAGATCGACCTGCTTCAACTGCCGCAGTACGCGGGCGCACCACCACGAGTAGCCGGTGGCTTCCATGCGGTCCCAGTCGTAGATCGGGTTCCCCCAGTGCTGCCCGTCCTCGCTGAAGTAGTCCGGTGGCACGCCCGCAACGACGGTCGGCTTCCGGTCCGGGTCCAGGAGGAACTCGTCGGGGTGTGCCCACACGTCGGCCGAATCGAGTGCGACGAAGATGGGCGCGTCGCCGATGATCTTCACCTTCCGGTCGGCCGCGAACTTTTTCAGCGCGGTCCACTGGCGATCGAACAGGAACTGCCCGAACTTGTGCATCAGCACTTCGCTCGAGATCTGTTTCTCCAGTTCCCCCAGCGCGACGGGGTTCCGGCGCAGCAGGTCCGGTGGCCACGCGAGCAGCCCGGTGTTCCCGAGAGCCTCGCGAATCGCGACGAACAGTGCGAACCCATCGAGCCACCCGGCCTCGGCCGTGCAGTAGTTCTCGAAGTCGTGCTTGAGGTGCGCGGCCCGGCCCCCGCGGAACGAGTCCCACGCGGTCCGGAGCATTTTCGTTTTGAACGGCGTGACCCGATCGAACTGAATCTCCCCGTCGGCGAAGTGCTCGTTCGCCCACAGATCGGTGCTAACGAGGCCGTCTTGCTGCAACAGCTCGGGACTGAGCAGGTTGACGCTGCCCGCGAACGCGGAGAGCGACTGATAGGGCGAGTCGCCCGCTCCGGTGGGACCGAGTGGGAGGATCTGCCACCACGACTGTTTCATCGCGGCGAGTGTCTCCACCCACCGGTAGGCGATCGGGCCGAGGTCGCCGATCCCGAACGGACCGGGCAGGCTCGTGGGGTGGAGCAGGATACCGGACGATCGCGGGAGTGACGGCGTGGCCATACGGACCCTCGGCGCGGAAATGTCTCCATTTGGGGTATCAGATGAGAAGAGAAGAGAGAAGAGCCGCCACGGATGAACACAGAAGAACACGGATCAAACACAGAAACGTGAGTTCGGTTCGCTCGGGACTGCGATCTACGCGCCCGACACGTTTGATCGCGTTAGGATGAAGCGAGAGCTTCAATCAAAGGCGGCACGCGGACCGCGAAGAGGAGACGGGCAATGGCGAAGGTCGTGTACTACTCGGGCCACGTTCAGGGCGTCGGGTTCCGTGCGACGACCGCGTGGATAGCACGCACGCACCCACAAATCCGCGGATGGGTACGGAACCTCTCGGACGGCCGCGTCGAGTTGCTCGCGGACGGGGAGAGTAGCGCAATCGAAACGTTTCTGGCCGACGTCCGCGAGCGCATGGCCGATCACATCACTGCGGAAGAAACGTTCGAGCGCGAACCGGATCAAGCACTCACTGGGTTCCGCATCGCCCACTGAATTTGCCGTGCCAGCCTGCCCAAAAAACGACCACGCCCGGCACTCAATTTGTGCCGGGCGCGATTACGTTCCGCGGTGCTCAACTGAACCGGTAGGTGCCGGGCATCGGGACCAGCGGCGTCGCGATCGGTCCCCACGCATATTCCTTCGGCGAGAGGTTCTGCTTCGCGTTGAGCGCGTCGGCCCAGGTGATCTTCTTGCCGGTGTAGGCCGCTTCGCGGGCCATGATCGCCATCAGCGTGCTGTGCGCGGCGCTCTCGCCGTCGTTGATGTGCTTACCGGAACGAATGCCGGCGAACAGTTCGTCGTGCTCGACCTGGTACATGCTCCGCACCTTCGACGCGCTCCCGAACGCCCACCCCTTGCCCTCGGTCGGGGTGACCGTGTGGTCCATCAGTTGCGCGGAACCCTTCGTGCCCATGACGTGGTCGTTGACGTCCCCGTCGCACCCGTCGGTCTGGCGGCAGAACGAGAACAGTTTCGCGCCGTTCTCGTACTCCAGGGTCGCGCCGAAGTGGTCGTAGACGTACCCGAACTTCGGGTCGCGGCGCACCTGGCGCCCGCCCACTGCGGTCGCGGATACGGGCAGTTTCCCGAACACCCAGTGCGCCTTGTCGAAGTTGTGGCAGTGCTGCTCGACGATGAAGTCGCCGCTGAGCCACGTGAAGTAGTACCAGTTCCGCATCTGGAACTCCATCGGGGACCACTTCGGGTCGTTCCCGCGGTGCCAGATGGACCCGGTGAGGTACGTGACGTGCATCGCCGCGACGTCACCGATCATCCCGCTGTGGATGCGCTTCACGGTCTCGCGCTTGGCGAGGTCGTACCGGTAACAGAACCCGGAGCACAGGCTGAGGTTCTTTTCCTTCGCGAGTTTCGATGTGGCGATCACCGAGCGCACGCCGGCCGCGTCCACGGCCACCGGCTTCTCACAGAACACGTGCTTCCCGGCCTTGATCGCCGCTTCGAGGTGCAGCGGGCGGAAGCCCGGCGGGGTGGTGAGCAGCACCACGTCCACGTCGCTCTCGATCACCTTCTTGTAGCCGTCGAACCCATCGAACCGGCGCTCCTTCGGCACGTCCACCTTACCGGCGATGCTCTTGATGCCGCTCAGATTGGTGAGGCTGTCCTCCAACCGGTCCATGAAGGCATCGGCCATCGCGACCAGTTTGACCTTGGGGTCGGACTGGAGTGCCTCGCGCGCGGCGCCGGTCCCGCGGTTACCGCACCCGATGAGGCCGACCTTGAGCGTCCCGTCCCCGGCCGCGAACGCGCCGGGCAGGAGGCTCGCTGTGGCCGCGGTCGCGGCCGAAGTCTGAATGAAGGCGCGGCGCGTCGTGTCTGACATCGTGAGTTCTCACTGGGAACGGGAGAGGATCGGCAGGAATGTTTATTGTGCGCGAAGACCAGGGCTGAGGCTACAGTTTTGCCCGGCAATTGAGATGGGCGAGAGCTTCTTTTTGGGGGGGGGCGCCGAGTTCGCACCGGGGCGCCAAAAGACGGAAGACGTTTTTGACAGGATCAACGGGATTTACAAGATTGAAAACCCGGTCGATCCCGTTGATCCTGTCAAATCTCTTTTCTCACTCGCTCAGGCGATCAATGCCTTGATGACGTTCGCTTTCTCGACGCCGACGAGCTTCTGGTCGAGCCCTTGGTACCGGTAGCTAAACTTGTCGTGGTCGATCCCGAGCAGGCGCAGGATGGTCGCGTGCAGGTCGCGGACGTGGACCGGGTTCTTCACGATGTTGTAGCTAAAGTCGTCCGTTTCGCCGTAGATGGTGCCCCCCTTCGACCCGCCGCCGGCCATCCACATCGTGAAGCAGCGCGGGTGGTGGTCGCGCCCGTAGTTCGTCTTCGAGAGCCCACCCTGACTGTAGATCGTCCGGCCGAACTCACCGCCCCAAATCACGAGCGTACTGTCGAACAGTCCCTGGCGCTTGAGATCCTGGATCAGCCCCCAGCACGGCTGGTCCACGTCCTTGCACTGGTCCGGCATGCGCCCGCCGAGGTTGCCGTGGTGGTCCCAGTTGTTGTGGTACACCTGCACGAACCGCACCCCGCGCTCGACCAGCCGGCGCGCGGTGAGCGCGGTGTGCGCGAAGCTCCCGGACTTCTTCACGTCCGGGCCGTACAGGTCGAGGACGTTCTGCGGCTCCTTCGAGAGGTCCGCGAGGTCCGGCACGCTGGACTGCATCCGGTACGCCATCTCGTACTGCGCGATGCGGGTCTTCGTCTCCGGGTCGTTGAGTAGTCCGTGGTTCAGTTCGTTCAGCTTATTCAGCCCGTCGAGCGTGGCGCGCCGGACTTCTGGGGACACGCCCGGCGGGTTGTTGATGAAGAGGATCGGGTCGTTCGCGGCGCGGAAGCTCACCGCCGCGTGCTCGCCCGGCAGGTAGCCCGACTGCCACAATCGGGCGGAGATGGCCTGCACCTGCTCCTGGTTACTCGGCTTGGCGACCATCACCACGAACGTCGGCAGGTTCTGGTTGAGCGACCCCAGACCGTAACTGGCCCACGCACCGAGGCACGGGCGCCCGGTGACCATGTTCCCGGTCTGCATGTGCGTGATGGCGGGTTCGTGGTTGATGGCCTCCGTGTGCATCGACCGGATGAACACGAGGTCGTCGGCCATTTTCGAGGTGTGCGGGAGCACCTCACTAATCCACATCCCGCACTTGCCCTGCTGGGTGAACTTGTACTTACTCGGCGCGATCGGGAACCGCGCCTGGCCGCTGGTCATCGTGGTGAGCCGCTGACCCTTGCGGACGCTCTCGGGCAGGTCTTTGTCGTAAAAGTCCTGCATCTTCGGCTTGTAGTCATAGAGGTCCAGTTGCGAGGGGCCGCCGACCATGTGGAAGTAAATGACGTTCTTGCACTTCGTGGGGAAGTGCGTTTGCGGCAGCGCCGCCCCGACGCCGGTTTCGGTGTTAGCGCCGCCCTTCGGCATCGGCGCGCGTTCGGCGGCGCGCCCGGTGAGGCTCGCCAGTGCCATCGCGCCGAGCGAAACGCCCGTGGAGGCGAAGAAGTGGCGCCGAGTGAGTTCGAGGGCGCGGGGATTATCGAAAAGGGTCATTGTGGGTCTCGTGTATTGGTTGTGTTCGTGTAAGAGCTACGCGGTGCCTAGCCGAGTGGAACGTTTCTCCACCCGGCTAGGCAAAACCCACTACTTGTTCAGCACCTCGTCCAAGTTCATCAACTGGTTCGCGAGCATGGTCCACGCGGCCAGTTCGCTCGGGTCGAGTTTCGCATCGGCCTTCGATTCACCGAACGCGATCAGTTTCTTTGCTTCGTCCGGCTTTGCCTTGTAGTGCGAGCGCAGGTTGGTGAGCACGTCCGTCACGATTGCGAGTTCCTCGGCCCGGAACGAGCGCGCCAACAGCAGTTGCGCGATGAAGTCGATCCGCTTCTCGTCGCCTGTAGCGGAACCGATGGTTTTTTCCGCGAGCACGCGGGCCGCCTCCACGAACTGCACGTCGTTGAGCGTGAGCAGCGCGGCGAGCGGCGTGTTCGTGCGGTCGCGGCGCACGCTGCACGTCTCGCGGTTGGGCGCGTTCAGCACTTCCATCGCGGCCGGCGGTGCGGAGCGCTTCCAGAACGTGTACATGCTCCGGCGGTACAGGTTCTCGCCCGTATCGCGGCGGTAGTCTCGGGTGTTCGAGCCGATCATCGCGACCGCTTCCCACACGCCCTCGGGTTGGTACGGCTTCACGCTCGCGCCGCCCAATTTGCGGACGAGCAGCCCGCTCGCGGCGAGCGCCTGGTCGCGAATCATTTCGGCGTCCATCCGGAACCGCGGCCCGCGCGACATCAGCCGATTGTCGCGGTCCTTATCGAGCTTCTCCGGGGTCGCGATCGCGGCCTGCCGGTACGTCGCGGAGGTCACGAGCAGCTTGAAGAACTGCTTCACGTCCCACGAGCTTTGGAACTCCAGTGCCATCCAGTCGAGCAGTTCCGGGTGACTCGGCAGTTCGCCCGCGATACCGAAGTCACCGCTCGTGCGGACCAAGCCGGTACCGTAGAGTTCCTGCCAGAACCGGTTCACCGTGACGCGGGTCGTCAACGGGTGGTCTTTCGAGACGAGCCACTTCGCGAGCCCGAGCCGGTTGCGCGGCAATTCGGTCGACATCGGCGGCATGGCCTTCGGTGTGTCCGCTTTGACCGCGTCGCGGCGCTTATCGTAGTCGCCACGGAACAACACGAACGCGCCCGGCTGCGCGTCCGTGCGCTCGTTCATCACGTGTGCGATCGTCCCGCGCGCCTTGATCGCCGCGTCTTCGGCCCGGAGTTTCGCGCTCTCGGCTTCCAGGTCGCGTGTCGGCTTATCGAACGTCGCCAGCCACCAGTTGAACGCGACGTCGGTTTCGGCTGGCGTGCGCTTGTCGGCTGCCTTGGCGAGTGCATCGGCCGCAGCGCCGTAACGAGCGAGCTGATCGATCTCGCTCTTCGTCAGTTGGCGGTCGTACAGGCGGACGTCTTCGATGCTCGCACCGAGCAACCGCCCCTCGCCGGTGAACCGCTGGCCGACGGTGAACGGCACCTCGGTCAGCGTCGTGGATTTCAGCGAGTTGTAAGGCACGGCCACCGATTGGGGGCGCCCGTTCACGTAGATCGTGATCCCTTCCGGCGAAGGAGTGCCGGTGTAAACCAGCGCGACGTGGACCCACTGGTTCATCGGCGCCGGCGTGTTACTCACGACCTTCAGCGCGTTCTCCGGGAACTCGTTGATGATGTGCGCGCCGATCCGGTCGCCCTCGACCCACAAGTCCCAGCCTCGGTGTTTCTTCGCCGAGTCCATCCGGGCGATGACCGCCCCGTTTGCCCCGCGCGTGAGTTTCACCCACGCGGACGCGGTGAACGCTTCCTTTTGGCCGTCAAAGTTCCCCGCCTCGGGGATCGACACCGGTACGCCAGACCCGGCGGGCTTCACCTGAAGGGCTTTCCCGCCCCGCGGCCCCGCGGCCCAGGTGAATGCGTCGCCGAAGTTCGTGGAGCGAACTTGGCCGTCCACCGCGAACCGCGTTTCGGTTCCCGTGCCGTCGGTCAGCGGGGCATGTAGTCGCAGCCCCTTGATCGGGTTCTCGCGCAGAACGGTCGCCGCGGTCGCCGTGGTCAGCCACTTGTCGAAGTCCGGACGAGCGGCCGCGCGTCGGGCCGCGATCTTCTGGGTCACCGAAGCGAGCTCTTTGACGACCGCATCGAACCGGGCGCGGTCCTCGGACTTCGGCACCGGGATGATCGGCGGCGTGTTGTGGACGTTGCCGTCCATCACGTTCTGCGTGGTGTTGTTGAAGAACGCGGACAGTGCGTAGAAGTCTTTCTGCGAAACCGGGTCGTACTTGTGGTCGTGGCACACCGCGCACCCGGTGGTGAGCCCCATCCACACCTGCGAGGTCGTTTCCGTCCGGTCGCGTGCGTACAGAACGACGTACTCCTCGGGGATCACGCCACCTTCGTTCGTCGTGATGTTGCAGCGATTGAAGCCGGTCGCCACTCGCTGGTCGAGGCTCGGATTAGGAAGTAAGTCGCCCGCGAGTTGGTCGATCGTGAACTGGTCGAACTTCTGGTTCGCGTTGAACGCCTGGATGACCCAGTCGCGGTAGGCCCAGACCTCGCGGAAGTTGTCGAAGTGAATGCCGTGGGTGTCGGCGTAGCGGGCGTAGTCGAGCCAGTACCGGCCGCGGTGCTCGCCCCAGTGCGGCGACGCCATGAGCTTGTCGACGAACTTCTCGTAGTAGTTCGCGTCCTTGTCGTTCACGAACGTTTCGACGTCGGCCGGCACCGCCGGTAATCCGGTGAGGTCGAGTGCCAGTCTGCGAGCGAGCGTCCGGCGGTCGGCTTCCGGAGCAGGCTTCAACCCCGCGGCTTCGAGCTTCGCCAGCACGAACGCATCGATCGGGTTCCGCACCCACTTCTTGTCCTTCACCGCGGGTACTTCGGGCCGCGTCGGGGTGATGAACGACCAGTGGGGCTGATACTCCGCGCCCGCCGCGATCCACTTCTTGAGCAACTCCCGCTGTTCCGGTTTCAGCACTTTGTTCGATTTCGCCGGCGGCATCAGCCCCTCGTCGCCGTCCGCGTGGATGCGGGCAATTAGGTCGCTCTTGTCCGGCTTGCCCGGAACGATCGCCCCGCCCTCGATCGCGGCCTCGCGCAGATCGAGTCGGAGACCGGCCTTACGTGCGGCGCTGTCCGGCCCGTGACACGCGAAGCAGTTCTCCGCGAGAATCGGCCGGATGTCGCGGTTGTACTCGATACCGCTGCTGTTCGCCTTCGCCTTTTGTGCGGCATTGAGCGCCGGGCTTTCGGGCGGGGCCGCGGTTGCGGCCGGGCGAAACGGCGTGAAAACCACCGCACCGAGTGCGACGCACACGAGCGGTGGAAGGGGAAAGCGGGAACGAAGCATGGAAACGGCCTCGGTCGGGTCGATTAATTTGCGGGAGAGAACTTACATTCGATTGTGACCGCGTTCGTGGGAGTCACGAAGTCGGCGGCCGAAGGCGCGTGCGTTGGAGGGCTAGCGATCAATCGGTATGATACACGGGCCGCGGTCGAAACGCGAGTGTTTACGGCCCCAAATCGCCGCATTGTGTAAAATATCCGCATGTCTATTCGTGTCTCGAATCTGCGCCTGCCGGTCGAAGAACCGGAGTCCGCCCTCCCCGCACACCTGGCTCGCGCACTGGGGGTGAACGCGCCCGACCTCGGGCGCTGGAAAATCGTCCGCAAAGCCCTCGATCTCCGAGACAAGCGGCAGCTCCGCTTCGTTTACAACTTCGAGGTCGATCTTCAGGCCGACGAACAAACCGTCGTCGCACGCGCTCCGAGCGTTGCCCAGGTCGAACTCCACCAAGAACCGGCGTTTTCGATGCCGGAACCGGGAGCAGCACCGCTCCCGCACCGGCCGGTCGTGGTCGGGTCCGGTCCCGGCGGATTGGTGTGTGCGTACTTTCTCGCGCAGCTCGGTTACCGCCCGATCGTGCTCGAGCGCGGCACAAAAGTCAACGACCGCATTCGCGATGTGAAGGCTTTCGACGAGGGCGGGACGTTCCATCCCGAAAGCAATTACCTCTTCGGTGAGGGCGGTGCGGGGACGTTCTCCGATGGCAAACTGACGTGCCGGGGAACGGGACCGGACGTGCTCCGAGTGCTGGAATTGTTCGCGGAGTGCAAGGGCCAACAGCCCGGAAAGCCGAGCATTCTCTACTACCACCGCCCGCACCTGGGGAGCAACCGGCTCCCGGCCGTGGTGAAGGCGATCCGCCAGCGGATCGAAGACCTCGGCGGCGAGGTGCGGTTCCTCACGCGCGTCGAAGACCTGCACTTCGACGCGGCCGGTCTGAAGGGCGTGAGTACGTCATCCGGGTTCATCCCGGCTTCCGTTGTGGCACTCGCAGTGGGGCACAGCGCACGCGACACGTACCGGATGCTCGCGCAGCGCGGCGTTCCGATGGCGCCGAAGCCGTTCCAGTTCGGGGTGCGCATCGAGCACAGGCAAGACGTGGTCAACGCGGTACAGTTCGGCCCGCGTCACGAGCGGTACGAAGATTTACTCGGGAACGCGGACTATTCGCTCGTCGCGAGCGGCACGCACGACCTGTTCACGTTCTGCATGTGTGCCGGCGGGTACATCATCCCCAGCGTGTCGCAGGACGGCTATTTCGCGACCAACGGGATGAGCCTCTCGAAGCGCGATTCCGTACACGCGAACAGCGGACTGGTCGTGACGGTACCCGTCGAAGCATTTGAAGGAACGGACGTACTCGCCGGGATGCGCCTGCAAGAGAAGTACGAGGCGAAGGCGTTCGAGATTGGCGGGGGTCGCGACTACAAGGCTCCCGTTCAGCGTGCGCGGGACTTCGTTCGCGGAACGTCATCGCCGTCCGCACCGAAATCTAGTTACCCGCGTGGTGTGATTGGGACTGATCTTCGTGCGGTGCTTCCACCCGTTGTGGCCGAAGCCGTCGCACACGGTCTACCTCAGATGGACCGCCGCTGGCACGGCCGGTTCCTCGCGGACGCGGTTCTTGCTGGGCCAGAGTCTCGCGGGAGTTCGCCGGTGCGCATCGATCGCACTAGTGACACGCGAGAATCACCCGGCATTCCCGGGCTGTACCCGGTGGGCGAGGGAGCAGGTTATGCTGGGGGCATAATTTCTGCGGCAGTAGACGGGCTTCGCACAGCTCGCGCCATAGTCGCAAAATATGCGCGAATTGGGTGAGAAGAATACTACTATTTTTGCACGTGCTCTTCCCTTGAGAGAGGAAATCCGCTCTACTAGCACGACGAGCAACCGGTCATTCATATCGCTGCCACACCCGGTGCTCTTCTCCGGAGACTTTTCATGTCTTTCGCTCAGCGTCGGCGCGGATTTACGCTCATTGAGTTGCTAGTGGTGATCGCGATCATCGCGATCCTGATTGGGCTGTTGTTACCCGCAGTTCAGAAGGTGCGAGAAGCGGCCGCTCGCATGAGTTGCTCCAACAACCTGAAACAACTCGGGCTGGCCCTCCACAACTACCACGACCGAAACAACGGATTCCCTGCGGCTTACACTTATCCCCCCACTGCTACGGAGCCGTATTTGCACGGCTGGGGCGTGCGTATCCTCCCGGACATCGAACAGACCGCACTGTTTTCCCAGTACAACATGAACGCGCACTTCTTTCAGGCGCCCAACGCGGCTCTGATCCAGAACCAACTCAAAACGTTCCAGTGCCCCTCGACACCGAACCCGAACCGGATCAACGCGACTCCGGCCGGAGTTGTGTCGGGTTTGCCGGGATATTCGGCAGCTTGCTCGGACTACGCTCCCACGAGCGGCATTCTTGGCAGCGTATGGGACATTATCATCGGGCCGCCGTCCGGCGGCGATCGGCACGGGGTGATCCGCGCGAACATGAAACAACCGATCCTATCGGTGAGCGACGGGTCGTCGAACACGATCATGCTGATCGAGAGCGCGGGACGAAACGCCCTGTACCGGAACGGTCAGTTGGTAACCGGCGCCAACCTCGGGGGCGGTTGGGGCGACCCACTAAACGGAGAAAACTGGTTCGGCGGTAGCCTGGCCGACGGAACCGCGGCCGGGCCGTGCCTCATCGGTTGCACGAACGAGTACGGGAAGGGGGCGTACAGCTTCCACACAAACGGCGTGAACTGTGCCTTCGCCGATGGCTCGGTTCGGTTCCTCTCCAAGAGCACCGATTCCAAAACCGTCGCTTACATGGTTACCGCAGCCAAGGGTGAAATCGTCCCCGCGAACTGACTTTCAACAGGGTCGAGTGCCTGGATCTGATATTGAGTAATACGACGCGCGGTCGGGAAACAGGTCTGTTTCTCAACCGCGCGTCAGTCAATTTTCGCCCGCATAATGACTTCGAGTTAAGCGAGCGCCTCCCAAACACAATTTGGACGTACCCCCGCCCCGGAACCGAAACCATGCCCCTCACCCGCTCCATAAAATACGCCCACCGGAAACTGTGGGCGTACCTCGTCCTCGTGCCATTCGTGTTTCTCCTCGCGTCGTGCAGCGACGGTCGTAAGAAGTGCTACCCGATTTCAGGGAAGATTCTCGTGGACGGGAAACCGGCCGCGGACTGTTTCATTTACCTGTACCCGGCGAACCCGGCCGACGGTGAGGGGAAGGACCGCACCATTCCCCTCGCCGTCGCCGACGAAAACGGCGCGTTCGCGTTATCCACTTACGGTACCGGTGACGGCGCCCCGGCCGGGGATTACATCGTGACGTTCACGTGGCGCGAGCGCTCCGGCCTTTTGAAGAACCAGTACGAAGGGAAGGACCGCCTCAACGGGAAGTACGCCACTGTGGAGAAGTCCCCGGTGCGCCTGACCGTCGAGAAGAAGCCGACCGAACTTCCCCCGTTCGAGCTGACCACAAAGTAGCTGGCTCCCGGTAACTCGCGCGAAGCTTCCGTGAACAAGTGAATCCCCCTCTTGCGGTCCACCACGCCGGTTACATATCCTAGCCGCGCTTGGTGTACTGCTCGTAGCCTCGCTTGACTCGGAGCTGCCAATGAAACAGTTCTTCCTCGGACTCGTCACCTGCGCCGCGATCGGTGGGGTGATCGCGCTATCCCGGTCCGGCGCCGCCCCGGACCGGGAGCGCGACGGCGACCCCAGTGTGCTGAAAATCGAAGCCGGGGAAAAGAACCCCTGGACCTCCCTGAAGCTGAACAACGACCCGAACCAGTTCACGTTCGCGGTGGTGTCCGACCGCACCGGCGGGCACCGCGACAAGGTGTTCTCGCGCGCCGTACAGCAGGTCAACTGGCTCCAACCGCAGTTCGTGATGTCGGTCGGTGACCTCATCGAGGGGTACACGACCAAGGAAGAGACGATCAAGAGCGAGTGGGACGAGTTCGACGGGTACGTGAAGCGGTTCGAGATGCCGTTCTTCTACGTCCCCGGGAACCACGACCTCACCAACAAGACCCAGGTCGCCAAGTGGGGCGAGCGCTACGGCAAGCGCTACTACCACTTCACGTACCGCGGCGCCCTGTTCCTCTGCCTGTGCTCGGAGAACCCGCCGGATATGGGGACCATCGACAAGGAGCAACAGGAGTGGGTCGCGAAGACCCTGGACGCGAACAAGGACGTGAAGTGGACGTTCGTGTTCATGCACAAGCCGCTGTGGATTGCGAAGGATCTGGAGAAGAACGGGTGGGGCGCGGTCGAAAAGGCGCTCGCGGGCCGGAAGCACAACGTGTTCGTCGGGCACGTTCACCGCTACCAGGTCTTCGAGCGCAACGACACGCAGTATTACCAACTCGCGACCACCGGGGGCGGCAGCCGGATGCGCGGCCCGCAGTACGGCGAGTTCGACCAGGTGATGCTCGTCACCATGAAGAAGGACGCCCCGGTGCTGGTGAACGTGGACCTCGGCGGCGTCCTGCCGACGAACCTGAAGCTGCCCGACAGCGACGAAAAGGCCCGGCCGTCGAAAAAGAAGGACACGTTCCCGGTCACCGGGAAGCTGAAGCTCGACGGGAAGCCGCTCGCGGGCGCGACGATCACGTTCCACACGTACAACAAGGAAACCGAGAAGTACACCCAGGTCTGCGACGGGCTGACCGACGAGACGGGCAAGTTCACGGTCACGACGTACACGAAGTTCGACGGCGCCCCCGCGGGCGAGTTCGTGGTCACCGTGGTGAGGACCGCGAAGGGCGGGTACTACGACGGCGAGATCCCGGAAAAGAGCCAGCTCGCCGAGCGGTACGCGACCCCGGGTAAGTCGCCGATCAAGGTCACGATCAAGGAAGGGACCAACGACCTGAACCTCGAACTGGACGACAAATAACGTCCCGTCGTTTGTCACCTCGAACCGGAGCCGCGGCTCTCCACCGGAGTTGGGAAGAACCCAGCTTCAACGGGAGCCGTGGCTCTTGTGCGTTGTGCCCACACGCTTCTGCTCGAACTTACTGATCCACCGCTCGGCGATTTCGTGGAGTGGCACAGGTTGAGGCCGTGCAACTTCTCACGCTCGCGTCAGCCGACGGCCGCCAGGTGTCTTCGAGCACCGCGAGGCGCTTGGTCATCGCTGACGGGTCGCGCCGCCCGAACCGGCGCGCCACATCTTCGGGCCAGTGGTCCAGCGCAAGAGCAGACAGGATTATCGAGATGAACGGGATACAGGCGCGCCCCGGCACCGACTCTCTGAAGTGCGAATGTACCGGTTTGCTTCCCCGATTCCCCTCGGCGCGCTAGAATAACAGCTATGTCTGCACCGCTACCGCTTCTTGCCTCCGGTGCGCCCGAGAGCGCGGCCCCGTTACCACCCAAGCCCGGCATCCTCGATGTGCCGGTCGATACTCTGCGTGCGTGGCTCCAGGAACGCGGGCAACCGCCCATGCGCGTGGGCCAAATCCGGCGCCAAGTCCTCGCGGGTCGGGCGACGACGTTTGAAGCTATGTCCGATCTGCCCAAACAGTTGCGGGCGGAACTGGCCGAATCCTTCAGACTGTTCTCGATGCGCGTCGAGCGCCACCTCGTCGCCCGGGACGACACGCACAAGCTCGTGCTGCGGCTCGCCGACGACCGGATGATCGAGGCAGTGCTGATTCAGGACGACGGGCGCGCGACCGCGTGTATCAGCACCCAGGTCGGTTGCGGGATGGGCTGTGTGTTCTGTGCCAGTGGATTAAACGGCGTTGTGCGGAACTTAACGACCGGTGAGTTACTCGAACAGTTGGTGGTGCTCCGCAACCTGACGGACCCCGAGACCACGAACCCGGAACGGGCGCCGCGGTTAACGAACGTCGTCGTGATGGGGATGGGCGAGCCGCTCGCGAACCTGGAGAACTTGCTCGACGCGCTCGGGACCGCCGGGGACAAGAACGGGCTGTGTATTGGTGCGCGGCACGTCACGATCTCGACCGTCGGGCTGCCGGCCAAGATCCGGAAGCTCGCCGAGAGCGGCAAGCAGTACAGTCTCGCGGTGTCGCTGCACGCCCCGAACGACGAACTCCGCACGCGGATCGTGCCGACCAACGACAAAACGGGGATGGACGCGATCCTCGCCGCGGCCGACGAGTTCTATGAGAAAACCGGCCGCCAGGTGACTTACGAATACGTTGTTCTCGGTGGGCTGAACGACCAGGCCCCGCACGCGCGGCAACTCGCGGGGCTGCTCGCGCGGCGCAAGGCGCACGTGAACCTGATCCCGTGGAACGACGTGGAGGGGCTGCCGTACCGCCGCCCGCAGGACGCGGACCTCCAGTACCTGATCGATACGCTCCGCAAGGCGGGCATCAGCGTGAAGGTCCGGAAGCGCAAGGGGGCCGAGATCGACGCCGCGTGCGGGCAGTTGCGCCGGAAAGTCGAGAGCGGCCAGCCGGCGTGAGTGGGCCGGCGATTATCGGAAACGAACTGGCCGCTTGGCCCAACAGTCAAGGACCGCCCGGGTCGGCACCGACCGGGCGCGGGGGCGTGGATGGCGATCGGTCACACCAGCGCGCAGATGGCGCTCCGCGACCCGGACATCCGGCTCATGCTCCGGGTCCGGGACGACGACACGGCCGCGTTCGGTGAGCTGGTGGAGCGGTTCCAGCACCGCCTCGTCGCCGTCATGCACCATCTCGTCGGCAGCGCGGAAGAGGCCGAAGACCTCGCGCAAGAAGTCTTTCTCCGGGTCTACCGCACGCGCAAGAAGTACACCCCCAAAGCCAAGTTCTCCACCTGGTTGTTCACCATTGCCAACAACCTGGCACTAAACGCCCTCCGCGATCGGAAGCGCCGACCCGTTATGCCGTTGGAAGTGCGGGACTCGGGACCACTCGGTCCGCGCCCCACCGAGGCCCTCGCCCCCACGCGCGCCGAGCCGCCCACCCACAACCTGCAACAACAGGAACTCGCCGAGGTGATCCGGACCGCGCTCGACGGCCTCAACGAGCGCCAGCGGATGGCGATCGTCCTCAACAAGTTCGAGGACATGAACTACTCCGACATCGCGGACGTGATGGCGCTAACCACCAAAGCGGTGAAATCGTTATTAAGTCGCGCCCGGAGCAAGCTGCGCGAGGCACTTCAGGGTTACATTTACATGGACGGAGAAGTGCCGCCGCCCGAAGATGCCGAGGTGGAGGGGGATCGCGTGACCGAGGACGCGGACCCGTAAGCGACCGCCATTTGCGGGGCGATCATGGCTTCCGAGAACCCAAACATTGACGACGGCCCCGCGCCCGACCCGTTCGAGGCCGAGTTGGTCGCGTATTTGGACGGGGAACTGGACGAACCTGCTGCGCGCAAAGTCGCGGCCCGGCTCGCTGCTGATCCGGAGGCGCGTGCGCGCGCGGCCGCGCTGAAAAAGTCCTTTGATCTGCTCGACTACCTGCCCAAACCCGAACCGTCGGCGAACTTCACCACACGCACACTCGAACTGATCCCGGCCGCCAAATCGCGCGGGACGCAACCGGCTAGTCCCACACCCTCGCGGGGGACTCGTTCAAAGGCGGGATCTGCCTCAAACGTGTCCACGTCGATGCCGATCGTGCTCCCCGAGGACGACGTACCGGGTCTCATTCGGCGCCCGCGCCCTCTGTTACGGGCCGCGGGGATTGCGGCAGCGATCACGGTGTTCGCGGTGTTGGGGTACTTTGCGACCGCAGCGGCACGGCCCTTTTTGTCCGCTTCGCACAACAAGGACGAAGACGCGAGGAACGATCCCGATTCTCGGGTCATCGAGAACCTCCCGCTGTTCGCAGTAGCCGACGACATCGCGTTCGTTCAGGAACTCGCGAAGCCGGAGCTGTTCGGCGACGACCCGGCGGTCGCCTACGATGTGAGCCTCAAGATCCCGCACGGCGACACGGCCGACAAGCCGACCGGCAAGCAGTTCGAGGCACTCGCGCGGTCGTTCCGCACACTGCCGCCGACCCGCCAGGCCGAGATCGTGAAACTCGATCAGGAACTTTACGCGAAGGAGCCGAGAGAACGCGACCGCCTGTTCCGTGCGCTGGAAGCGTTCGCGGTGTGGCTCGACCGCCTTCCCGACGCGGACCGGCGCGGGGTACTGGGAGCTGCCACGCCCCACTTGCGGCGCGAGGTGGTCCGCGACCTGCGCGAGCAACAGTGGCTGGACGCGCTCCCGACGGCGCTGCGCAAGAAGGTGGACTCGCTCACCAACGCGAACGAGAAGGCTGAACTTATCAAGCAGTGGAAGGACGACGAGGCCGTGCGCCGCGAGCGGCTCGCGTTCGTTCGCCAGCACGCAGAGGCGTTCGCCGCGAACAAATCGCCGTGGCCGTTCGACACCGAAGCCGGGCGCAAAGAGGTGACGGAGTTCGCACAATCGGTTCTCCGCGTGGACGATGTGAAACGGTGTCGGTTGTCCCTCGAACAACTGATTGAGTACCGGCGCACGCTCGAACTCGCCCGGCGCGACGGGACGTGGGCCTGGTACGGGTTGACCGTCTATGAACTCAGCCGGCTCCACCCGTACTTGCCCGAACCGGCCGAAGCGAAACTGATGATTACCGAACCGAACGATTTACCCGAGTTGTATGCACGCGCGGCGACGAAGAAGGGCGGCGCGAGTCGGCTCAAACCGAACACGTTCGGGAAGTGGCCAGAGTTCCCGCTGGAAGTGCTGAAAGAGGTACCGTTGGGCAAGTTCGTCCCGCCCAACATGCCGCAACTCGGTCCGGCCCGGCTCGGTGATTTCAAGGAGCCGGTGCGAACCTTCGTCACCAAAGAGCTGTTCCCAAAACTGACCGGCGAAGAACAGCGGTCGCTGCGATTTGTCGAAGGCAAGTGGCCCGATTACTCGCGCGAACTCGTCCGCTACGCGACCAAGTACGATCTCTCGATGCCCGGCGTCATGCTCCCGGGTTCCCCAAAGAAATGGGACGCAACTTACGGCGCGCCCGCGATCGCGCGCCCCTCTCACTGATGAGGGCGCGTGCCGTGAGTGACTCGTGGGTGTTCTGGGCACTGCTGTCTGCCGCGTTCGCGGCCGTAACTGCCGTTCTCGCGAAAGCGGGGGCAAGCAACATCGACCCCGACCTCGCTACGCTCATTCGCACTGTAGTGGTGCTCGTGTGCTTACTCGGCCTCGTTACGGTCGGCGGGAAATGGAACACGTCCGAACCGCTCTCGTCGCGCGCGGTGCTCCTGCTCGTACTATCCGGACTCGCAACGGGCGCGTCGTGGGTGTGCTATTTCCGCGCACTCAAGGTTGGTGAGGTGTCGAAGGTCGCACCCGTGGACAAGTTGAGCGTGGTATTGGTCGCGGTGTTCGCAGTGGTGTTTTTACGCGAGCGATTGAGCCTTCGTGAATGGACCGGCATCGGGTTGGTGGCTTCGGGTGTGATCGTGCTTGCTCTGAAGCGTTAGGGGCGTTCGCGGGGAATATCCGATTTGGGAACTCTCCAATCGCGCGAATGTGAAAAGTCGGGTAGACAACGAACCGGCACAACCCCTACACTTCCTCCCTTAAGCGGACTCGCCCGCCTGCCGCACGGATGCGCACGGGACTAATGAACCTCGTTCACCTTACCGCCAGCACGTTTTTCGGAGGCCCGGAGCGGCAGATGCTCGGGCTCGCGCTCGCGCTCCCCGAATTCGTGCGCACCACGTTCAGCACGTTCTCCGAGGGCGGGCGCGGCGGCGCGTTCCTCGAATTCGTGCGCGCACAGGGCTTCGCGACCGCGCCGCTCAAAAACGATTTCCCAAAAGTGTTCGCGGCCGTTCGCGAAGTGTCCGATCTGCTCCGCGCGACCACGTGCGACGTGCTCATTTGCCACGGTTACAAGGCCCACGTGCTCGGTCGGCTCGCCGCGCGCCGCGTCGGAATCCCCGCGGTCGCGGTGTCGCGCGGGTGGACCGGCGAAACGGGTAAGGTGCGCGCCTACGAGTGGATCGACCGCCGGCACATGCAGTTCATGGACCACGTCGTGTGCGTGTCGGAAGGGCAGGCCGAGAAGGTGCGGCGCTGGTGCCGTATACCCGCGAACCGGCTGACCGTGATTCGCAACAGTGCGCGGCTCGGCGCGTTCGAGCGCACGGACCCGACCGCGCGCGCCCGTTTGAGCGCGTTCTTCGGGTGCGACACGAGCGTTTCGCAGATTATTGTCGGGGCCGGGCGGTTCAGCCCGGAAAAGGGCTTCGGTGTACTGATCGAAGCCGCGCGTTCTATCGTCACCGCGAACCCCTCGGCCGGCGTCGTGCTGTTCGGTGAGGGACAGTTGCGCGGGGAACTGGAGCGCCGGATCGCGGAACTCGGGCTCACCGGCCGTGTCGTGCTCCCGGGCTTTCGCACCGACCTCGATTCACTCATCGGCAGTGCCGACGTGGTTGTGCTCCCCTCGTACACAGAAGGGCTGCCCAACGTCGCGCTCGAAGCGAGTGCCGCGGGCGTGCCAGTGGTCGCGACCGCCGTCGGCGGTACGCCCGAGGCCATTGCCGACAACGTGAACGGCTTCCTCGTTCCACCGGGCTCCCCGGCCGACATTGCGAACAAAGTTGGTGAGTTGCTCCGCGACGCCCCCCTCCGCACCCGGTTCGGTGCGGCCGGGCGCGACCGGATGCGCGAATTGTTCACCTTCCAGGCTCAAGCGACAGCGTATCTCCGATTACTCAACACCTTGCGTCCCACACCTGCTGAAGCCGTCGCTTGAGGAAAGAAGGACAGGATGTCCGCACTACTCGCACCGCGCCCCATGATCCACGCACCGGCCCGGGTCGCCACAGCCGACCCCGTTCGTGTTTGCTTCATGATCGATCGCCTGAGTCGCGCCGGAACGGAGACCCAGCTCCTCGCACTCATCCGCGAACTCGACCGCACGCGCGTTCAGCCGATCCTCGTGCTGCTCGACGGCGAGGACGACCTGTCGCGTAACCTCGAACCGACCAATTGTCCTGTCATTCGGCTCGGAGTTCAAAAACTCTTCAGCGGGCGCGCGGTGACCGCGGCGAACCGGTTGCGTGCCTTTTGGCGCGAGCACCGGCCGGAAGTGCTCCAAACGTACTTCCTCGACGCCGCGTACCTCGGGGCGCCGTTGGCCAAAATGTGCGGCATCCGCAACGTGCTCCGCGTGCGCAACAACCTCGGCTACTGGCTCACGCGCAAGCACCGCGTCATGAACCGGATGCTGCGGCCGTTCGTGGACCTGACGCTCACGAACACGGACGTGGGGAAGGAAGCGCTCGTCGAGGGCGACGGCGTCCCGCGTGCCCGCGTGGTCGTGCTGGCCAATGGTGTCGATACGGCCCGCTTCAAGCGGTTCCTGCTCCCGGACACCTCGAAGCGCCTCGTGCGCATCGGGTGCGTCGCGAACCTGCGCCCGGTGAAGAACATCGACGGGCTGATGCGAACGGCGCGTGCGGCGTTGGAACGGTTCCCGCAACTGGTGTTCGAGGTGGCCGGTGACGGCGAACAGCGCGCGAAACTGACGGCCCTGCACGCGGAACTCGGTTTAGGTGAGCGCTTCGTTCTGCGCGGGTCGGTTTCGGACGTGCCGGGGTTCCTGCGCGGCGTGGACATCGCGGTTCTCCCGTCGCACTCCGAAGGTATGTCGAACGCACTGCTCGAATACATGGCCGCGGGACGCGCGGTAATCGCAACGGACGTGGGGGCGAACGCCCGGGTACTCGACGGCGGTCGGTGCGGTCTGGTCGTTCCCGCGGGCGACTCAAATGCAATGGTGAACGCGATCGGAGATTTGCTCGCGAACCCGCTCCGGGCCGCGGGGTACGGGGCTGCGGCACGTCGGCGCGTGGGGACCGAGTACAGCCGTGAGGCCATGACGAAGCGGTTCGAGACGTTCTACAGCGACCTCGCCGGTCGTTAATCTGACGAGAATATGAACGGCGCCGGGGATTCCCGGCGCCGTTTTCTTTTGTAGAGGCTCATCACAGGCTTGCGGATCGCGATTTCTTTCTGACCGCCATTTTCGCAACGCTTGTCCAGATGCAACGGCACATTCCGTTTGAGTTTTCCACAGGGTTTGCTACATTTTTAATCAGAGACTCTGTCCCGCCTGTATTACCTTCCAGCTATTAACTCGCTCCTCCCGCACGCACTTTGCGGAGACCTCGATGGTGTTGCGACCCGTCCTTTTCGCGCTCGTCGGTATGACTGCCACGGCGAGTACCGCCGTTTGGGCGCTCGCGCTCAATGAGAAGCCGAAGGACGTAACGGCTCGCGCGCCGGTCACCGATTTCACCGAATCACCGGTGCGCGCCGAGCCGGCGCCCGCGGAAGATCCGGTGTTCAAGGCAAAGGTGCTGCCGTTCATCCAGAAATACTGCCTGGATTGCCACAAGGGTGAGAAGGCCAAGGGTGGGTTGTCGCTGGAGAGTTACACGAGCGAGGCTCAGGCACGCAAGGATCGCAAGAACTGGAGCGCGATGCAGCACGTGATCGCGTCCGGCGAAATGCCCCCGGCCGCGTCCAAGAAGCCCCAACCGACGAAGGACGAGAAAGAGTTCATCCTCAACTGGATCGAGAACTCGCTCACCAAGGTTGACTGCTCCCCCTCCACGCCTAAAGACCCGGGCCGCGTGACGATCCGGCGCCTCAACCGTGCCGAGTATAACAACACCATCCGTGACCTTTGCGGTGTGGACTTTAAGCCCGCTGAAGAGTTCCCTTCGGACGACGTCGGTTACGGCTTCGACAACATCGGCGACGTGCTTTCGTTCCAGCCGATTCTGCTCGAGAAGTACCTCGCGGCCGCGGACAAGATCGTTACCGCAGCGATGAACATCCCCGAACCCGCCAAAAGTAGCAAGCAGGGCTTCGGAGCACAAAACATCCTCGTGATTCCGCGGAGTGCCAAGGCACGCGACCCGATTAACAAGATCGTGTTCACCTCGGAAGGGTCCGGGTTCCTGGAAAAATTTAACTTCCCGGCCGAGGGCGAGTACGTCGTCCGCTTCAAAGCGTGGGGCACGAAGATCGGCGACGCTTACCCACAAGCCACCGTTCGTGTGGACGGCAAGGACATCAAAACGCTCACCGTGGACGCGGAGCAGGGCAAATCCCAGGTGTACGAAGTTCGCGCCAAACTCCCGGCCGGTGAGAAGCGCGTCGCGGTCGCGTTCACCAACGCTTTCGAGGACAAGGCGAACAAGAAGTTCCGCGAGATGGGGCTGGAGCGCATCGAGATCGAAGGACCGTTCAACCCGGTTCCGCCGCCGGAGCCGGCCTCGGTGAAGCTGCTCCTCGTCGCCCGCCCCGTGTCTAGCACGGGCGCCCGCGCCGCGGCCGAGAAGGTGGTTGCCAACTTCGCTCGTCGCGCCTACCGTCGGCCCGTCGCGCCGAACGAAATTGTGCGGCTCATGCAACTCTTCGACGTCGCCACCAAGCAGGGCGAAGCGTTCGATAAGGCGCTCCGGCTCCCGATGAAAGCGGTGCTCGTGTCGCCGCACTTCCTCTACCGGATCGAGGACGATCCGAAGAACCCCAACGACGTCCGCACTATCAACGACTTCGAGTTCGCGACGCGGCTCTCCTACTTCCTGTGGTCGAGTATGCCGGACGAGGAACTGTTCGCGCTCGCAGCGAAGGGCGAGCTGCGCAAACCCGGTACCCTTGAAGCGCAAGTGAAGCGCATGCTCAAAGACCCGAAGGTGCGGGCGCTGTCCGAGAACTTCGCGGGGCAGTGGCTCCAGTTGCGCAACCTCAAGACACTCAGTCCCGATAAGGGATACTACCCGAACTGGGACGAAGCGCTCCGCAATGCGATGATTCAGGAGGCGGAGACGTTCTTCGAGTTCGTGGTCCAGAACGACCGCCCGATCCTCGACTTCCTCGACGCCGATTACACCTTCGTCAACGACAAACTGGCGAAGCACTACGGACTTACCGATGTGAAGGGGAGCGAGTTCCGCAAAGTGAAGTTGCCCGATACCCGGCGCGGCGGCATCATCACGATGGCCAGCACGCTCACCGTAACCTCAAATCCGACCCGAACCAGTCCGGTGAAGCGCGGGAAGTGGATTCTCGAGAACGTACTCAACACCCCGCCTCCCCCTCCTGCGCCCGATGTGCCCGAACTACCCCCGACCGGCCAACTTAAGGGAACGCTCCGGCAGCAGATGGAGCAACACCGGGCCGACCCGAAGTGTGCCGTGTGTCACAACAAGCTCGACCCGCTCGGCTTCGGGCTAGAGAACTTCGACGGGATCGGGGGGTGGCGCACGCAGGACAACAAGCAGAACATTGATTCCACGGGTGAACTTCCCGGCGGGGTGAAGTTCAACGGACCCGCGGGCCTGCGAAAAGTGCTGCTCGGTAAGGCCGACCAGTTCCGCAACTGTTTCGCGGAAAAATTGCTTACCTTTGGTCTGGGCCGGGGATTAGAGTATTACGATAAGTGCGCGATCGACGACATCGTGAAGGCTTCAAAAACCGAGGGCGATAAGTTCTCGGCCCTGGTATTGGCGGTCGTGAAGTCCGACCCGTTCCAGAAGCGCAAGGGTAAACGAACCGAGTAACTTGTGCGCTCGCGTTCTTGGTGAACTCCGCGCGCAAGTGCGGAGTGACTGCCGATCAGCTAGTTAACGTTCCCGCGACCCGCCTGAATGATCCCGCCGTTTGCATGCTACCTGCCCGTGTGCCGCCCCGTCCGTGAGGTCGAGGGCCAACAATCCGGAGCACGCTGCCAATGAAGAAGTCGATTTCCCGCCGGACCGCGCTGAAGGGACTCGGCACTGCCATTGCCTTGCCCTTTCTTGAATCGTTCGCGGTCGCGGCGCCTGCTGCCCCTGCCGTGGCAGGGGCGCCCAAGCGCCTCGCCTTCGTTTATGTCCCGAACGGCGTGAACATGGCCGCGTGGACGCCGGCGGCGGAAGGAAAGCTCAAAGAGCTGACGGGTATCCTCGAACCGCTGAACTCGTTCAGAGATCACATCAACGTGATCTCCGGTCTCACGTTGGACAAGGCCCGTGCCAACGGTGACGGTCCCGGGGACCACGCCCGCGCCATGTCCGCGTTCCTCACGGGTCGGCAAGCGCGCAAAACGCACGGGGCCGACATCCGGGCGGGCATTTCGGCCGACCAGCACGTCGCCACCGTGATCGGCGATAAAACTCGGTTCCCCTCGCTAGAACTCGGTATCGAACGCGGGCAACAGGCCGGTAACTGCGACAGCGGGTACTCGTGTGCGTACTCCTCCAACTTGTCGTGGCGCGGGGAATCGACGCCAAACGCCAAGGAGTGCGACCCGAAAGCCGTCTTCGAGCGACTTTTCGGCGGCGTTGATCCGAAGGAACTCGCCGAAGCGCGGGCCAAGCGCGAACTGTACAACAAGAGCGTCCTCGACTTCGTAATGGAAGACGCGAAGGGTCTGAACGCGACGCTCGGCTCGGGCGACCGGAAGAAACTCGACGAGTACCTGTCGAGCGTGCGCGAGGTCGAGCAGCGGATTCAGAAGGCGCGCGAAGTGAGTCGGGCGCCGGTACCGAAGCCGAACATGGCCGCCCCGACCGGTGTCCCGAAAGACCTGCAAGAGCACATGCGGTTGATGGCCGACCTAATGGTGCTCTCGTTCCAAACGGACCTCACGCGCGTGGCCACCTTGCCCTTCGCCAACGAGGGGAGCAACAAGCCGTACAAGATGATCGACGTCCCCGAGGGGCACCACGACCTCTCGCACCACGGCAGCGACGCGACCAAGCTCGCGAAGATCAAGAAGATTAACACGTTCCACATGGAGCAGTTCGCCTACATGCTCGGCAAGATGAAGGCCGTGAAGGAGGCGAACGGGAGCTGCCTGCTCGACAACGTGATGATCGTGTACGGCAGCGGCAACGGCGACGGGGACCGGCACAACCACGACGACCTGCCGATCCTGCTCGCGGGTCGAGGTGGTAGTACGATCGAGTCGGGGCGCCACATCGTGTTCCCGAAGCGCGCGAACACGCCGATCACGAACCTGTACCTCGCGCTCTTCGAGCGGATGGGCGCTCCGGCCAGTTCCTTCGGCGATAGCACCGGTGTACTGAAGCTTTGAGACAGCGAATGAGAGCAAAACGACGAACGGCCGGTGCCGCATCCCCAGATGCGATCAAGTTAGCGTGTAGTGGTTGAACGAGTTAGGTTTGGAACGCGCGCGGTTTGCGTTTCGAGGCACGTTGCTTCGGGACGCGCGCCAGTTCGTTCCAGGCGCACCACCCGCTCGCCGCGCGTCCCTATTCCCACACCACGCGCGTCAATTTCCACAGGCTCGCGCCGCCCATCAAGACCGCCCGGTGCATCACCACGCCCCAGTAACTTGGTCCACAATTCCACCTGTACGCGCAACGCCCGGTGACGCGGATCGACGCGCCAACCGCCCAATGATTTCGCGCTTGAAGAACAACTCGATCTGCCACCGACAGCGGTACCGTTTACGTTCGAGGTGTTCGGAACACGGGGCGGGACATTCGTGGCCCACACCTGCCAGTCGCACGGTGCCAGTTGTAGCGCCGCCGCGTGATCCAAAAGGTTCCCGACGCGAAGGCGCGCCGGTGCTCCGAACGAATGAAACTGAGGTCGACCAGATACCGGCTGCCGTCGGGCAGGGCTTGGGGTTCAACAGTCAAGTGGCGATCGGCTGTGCCAGGCGTGCGCGGTCAGGGCGCGGTCAGGGCGCGGATCTCGCCGGTTCCGGCGCAGGAAGGTATCGAGTGCGGCGGCTCCCTCCGAGCCGTCGACCCACCACAACCGGGGAACTCGGTCGCCCGCGTCACGGGCAAAGCAATCGAGGTGGTGTCCTCGGCGATCACGGCCGCGAACCGATCGAGGAACCCTTGGGGCTGTCGGCGCGTGCCGAGCGGCTTGGCGCGCGTTCTGCGCGCCCATCACCCACGCGCTGAATCGTCAGGATGCGTCCGCGGTTCCAACTTCCCCGGGACGTTTCAAGGTACTCGACGGGACCGACTACTGGCAGCAAAGTGCGTTATTTGGCGCCGTTCGCGAACTCGGTCCGCTCCTCTTTCCGCGCGGTCGGCGCTGGGGGCGGAGTTCCCACTCCGATCTGCACCGTTGGGGTACTCACCGCCGTGATCGGTACGCCCCGCGCTTCCCAGGTGACCTCGCGCGAGAAGGGATTGGGGTTCTTGATGCGGAAGTGATCGGGTTTCTGTTCGAGCACGGAGCAGTCGTCAAAGGTGCTCTGCGTGGTGAGGTTCGGGGGCGACACGAACGGTACCGGGTAGTAGACCTCCAACACATCGCCCGGCGGAACGACCGCTTTCCCGCGCTGGTGCGTCGTGCCCTCGGCCGGCGCGTGAGTGGTGGACGTGATTTGACACCCCGCCCCTGCGAGCAGGGTAAAGCCCCCGAGCCACAGACTGTACAACGCTCCTCGCATGGCTCACCCGTGAGCTTGGATCCGGCGCGGTTCTTTAGTCAATTCGGTGGGTCGGGAATAGCGACGCCCGGGTGAAAATGCAAGTTCGCAATGACCTGCGCAAACTCGCTGGGTTGTGCAGTGGTTTGAACCGGGTATCATCACGTGACAAACGCACTGAAGCGAGCCGAAGCACCGAACGGGGACCACAATGGATCGTGCCCTCATTGATGCGTATGAATCCGCGCCCGCGAAGCTCCGCGCCGCGGCCGCCGGCTTGACCCGCGAGGAACTGACCGCGCGCCCCGGACCGGGCGCGTGGTCGATTTTGGAAGTGGTCAGTCACATCGCGGACAGCGACGCGATCAGCATCGACCGGATGAAGCGGATCGTCACCGAGGACAACCCGCCCCTGCTCTACGCCAACGAGACGGCCTACGTCGCGCGCCTCTTCACGCACGATCAGGACCTGGAAGACGCGCTCACGCTGCTCGAAGTGGGGCGCCGGCAGTGGGCGCGGGTGCTCCGGCGCCTGCCCGACGACGCATTCACGCGGACGGGCACGCACAACCGGCGCGGGACCGTTACCCTCGGCATGCTCGTGGGGGACTACATCGCCCACATCGACGAGCACCTCACGTTCATCCACGGCAAGCGGGCCAACCTCGGCAAGCCCGTGTAACGAACCGACCAACAGCGGGTCGCTCCGACCGGAGCGAAGGGGCTCACCCTCAGCGCCGCACCCCGTCGCGGTAGACCCGACAGGGCGCGGGTTCGGGGAGGTTCTGCCGATAGTGGTACTCGGCCCGTTTCAGGAGCGTTTCGTCGGTCTGGTTCGGACCGTGCCGGATCTCGTTTCGCACCGCGGGCAGCGCGTCCGCGAGCGCGCACCGCACGCGCGCTGCGAGTCGGCGCGTGAGTTGTTCTTCGCGTGCGTCCGCGAACTCGATCGCGCTTCCGCGCGCTACCGCGAGCCGAACCGTTACTAGCACCGCGACCGCACCCAGCATGACAGCCACGGCGACCCATTCGTCTGGCATTTTGGTACCCTCCGCCGCTTGTGGGGGAAACAGCGCCTTGGTCCCCGGTCCCTATTCTCACCTTCTTTTCGCGCCTTCGTGGCCATTTTCGTCGGCCACGCACATCAATCCGCGAAGAGGAATTCGTTGGTGTTGAAAAGCACGCGGCAGAAATTCGCGAGCCCGTGCTTGTCCGCGTAGGCGGTGAAGAGCTTCCCCTCCTCGGCCGACGGCGGGCGCCCCCACACGAGCCGACACGCGAACTCGACCTGCTTCGCGCGGTCCGCGGAGTGCATTGCCAGTCGCCCGGCCATCGCCCGCGCGTGAACGAGTACGAACTCGTTGTTCAGCAGCGCGAGGGCTTGCGGCGCGGTGACGGACTCGCTCCGTTTCGGCGTGAGTGCGGACGCATCGGCACCGTCCAAACACTCGACGAGCGGGTCGGGGAGTGTGCGGAACACGAACCGGTACACGCTGCGCCGGTGCCCCTCTTTCTTCTCCCAAGCGAACTTGTTGTAATCCACCACCGGCGTCACGTGGATGCCGGGCTTCATGTCGAACTGCTGGTCCGACGGCCCGCCGGCCGTGCGATCGAGCCGGTCGCTGACGGCGAGCACCGCGTCGCGGACCTGCTCCGCGTCCAGTCGCGTGCGGTTCTGCCGCCAGAGGAGCTTGTTGTCCTCGTCCGCCTTCAGCCCCTCGGCACGCGACAGCGACACCTGTTTGTAAGTCGCACTCGTGACGATGAGCCGGTGCAGGTGCTTGAGTGAACCGCCCCCGACCTTACTGTCGGGGTTCGCCAGTTCGGACGCGAGGAAGTCGAGCAGTTCAGGGTGTGTGGGCTTCTGCCCCATTCGCCCGAAGTCGTTCGGCGTTCCGGCCAGCCCCGCACCGAAGTGCCACTGCCACACGCGGTTCGCCATCACGCGCCACGTGAGCGGGTTATTCGTGTCGGTCAGCCACATCGCGAGTGCGGCGCGGCGGGCGCCTTCGGTGTGATTGGGGCGCAAATCGAATTCGCCCGGCAACTTCGCCAGAAGTGACAGTGCGGCCGGTTCGACTTCCTCGCCCGGTTTGCGAATGTCGCCGCGTTTGAGCATTCGCACTGCGCGCGGAGCGGGTGTGGGCCGGTGGCTGCCGTCGGCCGTGAAGTTCGGTGCTGCGGCATAGACCACCGCGGGCGCGGGCAGAGCGGCGAGTTCCGCGCCTGTTTGTTCCTTGAGGACGTGCAGCGCGAGTTCCCGCGCCTGAACGTCCGTGCGTTTGGCCGGTGCGGTCGCGAGTATGGTTTGGAGCGTGGCCGGCAGTGCGGTCGCTTTCACGGGCGGAGGGGCGTCGGTAATCGAGAGCCGGAACCGACCGATCAGGTGCCCGCCGCCGTGCAACTGTTCGAGCGCGAACGTCAGTTCGGTTTCACCCCCAGCAGCAACGGGTTCGGCCAACTCGAATACGGCCTCGTGCGGTTTGCCGACTTGCGGGTAAATGCCCCACGCGGTGCCCGGATTACCGTCGATGGCGTGCGCTGCGGTCCAGCCGGATTGGTCGAAGTCCGCGGTCGCGTTGCGAACCTTCAGCGCCCTCGGCTTCCCCCCGTCGGACGCGGTAACCTTGAACTCACTGAGGTGCAAGTTGCCGTTGTCGCACCGACCCGGGCCGTGCATGGGCAGCGTCTCGTCCGTGAGTAATTCCAGCCGCACGGCCGTGACGCGCCGGGCTTTCACGCGCGTGGTGAGTGTGTACGTATCGCGCTCCGGGCGCGTGCCCTCGGCGCGAATCGAATCGTCACCGCGCATCACGAGCTTCGATCCCGCGTCTGAGGTGATCGCGGTGAAAGCGGGGACGGTCCACACCACCCCTGCCCCGGCGTGCTTTAGCTCCCACTCCGCTACAGTCTTTTTCACATGGGCGGACGTAAGGTCCAGTTCGGGAGCGTTTTTCGCAATGGCCGCGAGCCGGTCCCGGAGTTCGGTTCGCTTCTTGGCCGTCGCTGGGTTCGGCTCGAACGCGACGTCCCCGCGCCCCACGCCCGCGAACACGGCCTGGAGCCGGTAGTACTCTTCCTGCGTGATCGGATCGAACTTGTGGTCGTGGCACCGGGCGCACTGCACCGTTAGCCCCGAGAATGTGTTGAATACCGTGGTAACGATGTCGTCGCGGTCGAGGTACCGGCCGGCCTCGCGGTCGATGCTGTCCTCGCGGATGTCGCGCAGAGAGCTTTCGTCCCACGGCCCGGCGGCGAGGAACCCGAGCGCCGGGATCAGCTTTGATTCGTTGGGGAACAAGACATCCGCCGCGACCTGTTCCTTCACGAATCGCGCGTAGGGCGTGTCCGCGTTGAGCGCCTGAATGAGGTAGTCGCGGTAGCGCCAGGCGTTCGGGCGCACGCGGTCCTGGTCGTGGCCGTGGGTTTCGGCGAAGTGAACCGCGTCCATCCACAGCCGCGCGAAGCGCTCGCCATAAGCGGGTGACGCGAGCAGCCGGTCGACGAGCTTTTCGTAGGCGCTCGCGTCCCGATCGTTGACGAACGCTTCGACCTCCTCGGGTGTGGGCGGGAGTCCGGTCAGCCCGAACGTGACGCGCCGGATCAGCGTGCGCCGGTCCGCTTCGGGCGCCAGTGAGAGTCCCTTATCTTTGAGCTTTGTGCGAATGAACTGGTCGACGGGGTTCGCGGGCGCAGTTTTGGTGGCGGATACGTCCGGAACAGTGGGGCGGCTCAGTGGTCGGAACGCCCACCACACGTTTCCTGGCTCCGCGCCGAACGCGACGGCGGAAAGGGCAAGCAACACGGCAAGGGAAAGGAGCCGGGTCCGCATCGCGATGCTCCGGGAAAATATCCGCTCCCCTTTTCGGAGAAGGGGTCCAAGAACGGAATGAGTGACCTTGTCGCGCACGTTATCCGAATTTCGTGCCCCACTATAATACCACTCCGTTACTCTTTGAGTGTGTGCTGGGTTCGGCAGTAGGTGCAGTCGGGCTTGGCCAAGGGCATCGGGCTCGTCCTGAATCTTGTGTCAGGGAGACAGGGTGGTTATTACTGGACTTCCCCACGAAAAGTAGACAGTGTTTAGCGGCGGGTTGTTTTATACGTTCGTTCATACTCCTCTGGGGCGACATACCCCCAGAGATGAGTGCCGTCGGACGCGGTTGTAGAACGCCTCGATGTACTCGAAGCTGCTCGCCTTCGCCTGCTCGCGGGTGGCGTGGTCCTCGTGGTGCAACAGCTCCTTCTTGAACGAGCCATCAGTTCCCTCCACTCTGTGACCGCGTTGTCGGGCGGTCGAAGCCCTTCCGTCTCGCGGGTGTGGGCCGCACCGAGGTCGGTGTTCGTCGCCCGTGGTGCTTGATCTCGAACGCCCGGAGCCGGCGAAGTCGAGCGACCTCCGCCGCGTTCGCCCACACCACCCACCGACCGTTCTCGCCCCGCAACTGCCGCGCGTGCAACCAGCCCGACCACCGCCACCGATGCACGATGATGGGCTTCACGCCCAGACGCTTCGCCAGTTCCGGAAGCCAGCACTCGTCGGTCCCCGGCAAGTCACTCGCGTCGCGCGCGCCCGGCGGGACGCCGGTCTGACCGAACTTCGCCAGCAACTGGTGCACGCGAGCGCCGGTGAACGCGGTCCCGCGAGCCACATGATACGTCGCAATGGTCAGGATGTCGGTCAGCTTGTGGAGCTTGTTCTCGGTGTCACGGCGCGGGTCCGGTACGTCGGCGAACACCACGGCGGGCGGCAAGGGCATCGGGAATCCTCCGGATGCCCTCGGTGTAGTCGTAAGCCCTCACCCCGTCACGGGTTCATAGTGCGCGCACCCTGCAGGCCCCGTCCCGATCCTGCTGATCGGCGGTCGTCACCCACAAGGCCCAGATGAGCCCGAGCGAGTCCACCAGAATGAACCGCTTGCGCCCCTTGACCTTTTTTCCCATCGTACCCGCGGTCGCCCGGGGTCCGTGTGGTCTTCACCGTCGGGTTGTCGATGCGCTCCGTCTGGGGTTCCGGCGGGTGCCCGGCCCCGACCCGCACGTCCGCCCGGAGCCGCGCGTGCATGTGCTCCCGGAGACCGGACTTGCGCCACGCGGTGAGGTGGTGGAACACGGTCTTGAAGTGCGGGAAATCGTGCGGCAGCAGTTCCCACGAGAGCCCACCACGCAGGTGGTAGAAGATAGCGCTCACCAACTCCCGACGGTCCACCGCCCGGCGACCGCCCTTCTTCGTGCCCGACTTGGGTTTGGGAATCAGCGGTTCGAGCCGCTCCCACCGCGCATCTGTCAGGTCGGTTGGGTATGGCTTCCGTGTCGTGCCCACACCGGTAACCTACAAGGCGGCTACCGATCCAGACCGTTTTCAGATGCCCTGATAGCGTGCGTTTTGAAACCTGCGGATTGGGGTGAAGCCTTCGGAGCGTGCAGTGGATCATGGCGGTTTGGATTGTCGGAACTCCGTCATCCGCCCCCCTCGCTCAATACGAGTTGCATCAACACGTCGGACTGATCGTCGCTCCCGAGGCGGAACGTTTCGGCCCCCACCGGCACGAACCCCCACCGCGTGTAGAACGCTTTGGCGCGGTGGTTGTGCTCCCACACGCCCAACCACAGGGTCTCGTGGCCCGCGCCCTTAGCCCACTCGATGCCGGCCCGCATCAGCGCCGCCCCGACGCCCGAACCAATGGTGTCGGTGGAAACGTACAACTTAGCCAGCCGTACCGGGGCCGGCCCCGTGATACACGCGGGCGGAGCAGCCGGGGCGATTCGAGCGAAGCCGATCACCTTCAGGGATGCCTCGGCCACGAGGTAGACGGCCCCCGGCTCCCGGATCTCCGCGCTGATCCGCTCGGCGCTGAACGCCTCGTTCATGTAGGCGTCCATATCTTCCGGACGGTTGTAGGCAGCAAACGTGTCGTGAAACGTCCGCCGGCCCAACTCCGCCAACGCGCCCGCGTCACCCGCGTCGGCGATCCGAATGGCTACCATGATCTTCTCTACCCCGGTGTTGCCCTTGGCTCGGGTCGTGTGCGCCTGAACCATTCGCTCTTGCAACTGTAGCGAAATACCGTCTCCGACAAGGTGCCTAACGCGGTAGCACCCGCCGAAGAACTCTTCGGCACGGGGTACTCACGTACCGCGCGATGTCTACCGCCGGGCCACGAATTCGGCGCCGCGAGCGCGGTCTAATGTTTTGCTCCCGTGCGGAAACTTGGCCCTCTCGCGTGTAACGGGGCGGTCCCACTTCTCGGGCGGCCCGTTTCTGGCCCGCGGGCCGTTTGATTTCCGGCCCGGTGCGGTTTATGAAGATGACTCGTACCCCCGGCCCGCACCGTATCGACAAGAAAAACGAATTCAGATTTAACTGCCAATTACCAGATTACACACGAGCCGACTGGAGCTGCTGGTTATGTTCAAGCGCTGGATCAAGTCCCTGATCGTACCCCCGGCCCGCTCCCGCGCGCCGCACGCCGCCCGGCGCTACCGGCTCCGGAGCGAGGCCCTCGAGGACCGGACCGTTCCGGCCGGGAACTTCGCCACCGGCGCCGCGTTCGGCGAGGCCCCGATCGTGCGCGTGTTCGACGGCAACACGCGCCAGCAGGTCGCGGCCATCCAGGTGTTCGACACGGGGTTCAGGGGCGGGGTGAACGTGGCGATGGGGGACGTGACCGGGGACGGCGTGGCCGACGTCGTGGCCGGGTCCGCGCTCGGGTTCTCGCACGTCAAGGTGTTCGATGGCGTGACGTTCCAGCAGGTGAGCAGCTTCATGGTGTTCGACCGGTTCGCCGGCGGGATCAACGTCGCGGCCGGCGACATCGACGGGGACGGCAAGGCCGACCTCGCCGTCGCCGTGGCGAACGGGGGCGGGACGCACGTCAAGGCGTTCAGCGGGGCGGACGGCTCGGAACTGGCCAGCTTCTTCGCCTACGGCCAGGGGTTCGTCGGCGGCGTCAACGTGACGCTCGGGGACGTGGACGGGGACGGCAAGGCCGACATCGTGACCGGGGCCGGGCCGGGTTCCGGCGGGCACGTGAAGGTGTTCGACGGCGCGACCGGGAGCGAGTTCCGCAGCTTCCTCGTGTTCGCCGGGTTCTCCGGGTCCATCGACCTGTCCGTGGGGGACACCAACGGGGACGGTAAGGCCGAGGTTCTGGTCGGGGCCGGGCCGGGCGCCGGGCCGCACGTGAAGGCCTACGACGGCGCGACCGGCGCCCTGGACGCCAGCTTCTTCGCGTTCGCTGAAGCGTTCCTCGGCGGCGTCTCGGTCGGAGTCGACGCCGACGGCCACATCGTGGTGGCCGGCACCGGGCGCTCGCACGTGAAAACGTTCGACGGCGTCACCGGGGCCGAACTGAGCAGCGCGCTGATCCAGGGGTCGGCCAGCGGCCGGATCGGGACCGCGCCGGAACCCACAGCCCTGACGATCACCTCGAGCGCCACGGCCAGCGCCGCGGAGAACCAGACCGCGGTCCTCACGGTCACCACCTCCCGCACCGCGACGTACCGCATCGCCGGCGGCGCCGACGCGGCCCTGTTCGCCATCGACCCGACCACCGGAGTACTCACCTTCGTCACGGCCCCGGACTTCGAGGAGCCGGCCGACGCGGGCACCAACAACGTCTACGACGTGACCGTGGAAGCGACCAACGGCACGGCCACCACGACCCAGGCCATCGCCGTCACCGTCACCGACGTCAACGAGAGCACCGCCCTGGCCATCACCTCGGGCGCGGCCGTCAGCGTCACGGAGAACCAGACCGCGGTCCGCACGGTCACCACCTCGGGCGGGTCCGGGGCACCCGTAACGTACAGCATCGTGGCGGTCGGCAGCGGGGGCGGCGCGGACGCCACCCTGTTCGCCATCAACCCGACCACCGGCGTACTCACCTTCGTCGCGGCCCCGAACTTCGAGATCCCGACCGACGGCGGCACGAACAACGTTTACAACGTGACCGTACAGGCGACCGACGGCACCTTCACCACCTCCCAGGACATCGCCGTCACCGTCACCGACATCAACGACGCACCGAGCGGCGCGGACGGTTCCGTGGACGTGAACGACATAATGCCGTACACTTTTGCGGCGTCGGATTTCGGATTCTCCGATACCGACGGCGGCACGCTGCTGGCGGTGAAGATCACAACCCTACCCGCACTGGGCTCGCTGCAACTCAACGGTGTGGCGGTCACCACGGGGCAGGTTATCAGCGCCGGGGACATTGGCACCTTGACGTTCACGGCACCGATGGGGGCATACGGTATCGGGTACACCACCTTCACCTTCCAGGTGCAGGACAACGGCGGCACGACGAACGGGGGCATCGATCTGGACCCGACCCCCAAGACGATCACCGTCAACGTTTACGCGGTGTAATTGGATCTTGTGAATCGAACCGCGCGCCCGCTGCTGTCGACTACGGCCGACAGCGGCGGGCGCGGCGCCGTTCTCGAAGTACACATCCGCCCCCGATCCGTGTCAGGTCTTCGCGGGTAGAAACGGCTCGACGTGCAGGTCGCCGGTCCGACCGACGTACTGCACCCGGCTGCCGGTGATCTGGGTAAAATACCCAACGCATCCGGCCGCCATGATCCGGCGGAGGAACTCGGGGAAGATGATCTCCCCGCGCTGACTCGCGCGCACCGCCCCCTCCACCGCCGCGACATCGAACGACTCGGCGATGGGATCACGCAGCACACCGGTGGCGAGCACGTGTGACTCCCCGCACGACAGGTAGTAGGTCGTTTCGTCGCGCGTGAGGTCGACGTGGTACCGCTCGACGCCGGCCGCGTGCAGCCTGCGCACCACTTCCGGGAACGGGATCGTACCCGCGATCGACCGTTCCTTGCAGTCCTTTATCACCGCGAGCCGCTCCTGACTGGTCATGGCTCCGCCTTTCGGGTTCGGGTTACGAGACCGGCACGTCCTTCAGCTCGTGCCGCCGCACGACGTCCTCCATTAGCTCCACCAGCACCGCCCGCTGCTCGGCGTCGAGGTGCCCGAAAAACTCGGCGTCGTTCGCGTCCGCCAGGGCCGCGAGAACCGGTACGAGTTTCCGCCCGGCCGCGGTGAGCGCGACCGTCTGGAACCGCTTGTCGCCCCGTGCGGCGGTGCGCGAGACCAGCTTCTTGGTTAGCAACCGGTCGACGAGCTTGGAAACGGCCCCGCGGGTCGTCCCCAGCGCTTCGGCGACGGCGCTCGGGGCAACGGCCCCGGAAGCGAGCAGTTGGCGCAGCACCACCCACTCGGCGACCGTCACACCGTGGGCTTCAACCTTCTGGCTGAAGGCGTGGGAGACGTGATTGGAGACGAAGCGCAACCAGAACCCGACGTGGGCATCGAGCGGGCTGGGTTCGGTCGGCATGGATCGACCTCGGACAATTAGTTTCCTAGGAAACAATGTCGCCCATTCGGTCTGCCCACAAGAGCGATCCGGCGGGATTCTCGCCCAAAGCGAAGTGAGTACGGTCCGATCCGCGTTATCCGCGGCTCTTCTTTCTTCTTCTAGCTGTAACCACAGCTACAAATCCTGAAGTACGTTCGTGGTCGAGATCTCGCTCCGCGCGCCCACTCTGGAATCGACGAAGCTGGTCGCGGCATAAATCTCTCGAACCACACTCAGCGAGAATCGTCCGATGACCGAAACGCAGTGGCTCGCAACAACCGACCTGTACTTACTGGCGCAGTTCCTTCGCACAGGCCATCGCGTGAACCGGATCAAATCCGGACGACGGCGAATGCGGTTATTCGGATGTGCCTGTTGCCGGCTCGTTTGGCCCTTGTTCGCACCCGACCCCAAGTGCGCGGAGTTGATATCTGAAGCAGAACGGTTTGCGGACGCAAGCAGTTCCCGGCAATCGCTCGCGCGTCTCGAAGCAGCCCTACCCTCCACGGGAGGCCCCGAACTCGGGTTCCGCTTTTTCGAGTTCCACGCCGCCCGGATGGTCGCTAACTCGAACGTTTTTGTGGCAGCGGTTGCGGCCGCTCAGACGCTCGCCCAAGGGATTCGGTACAGAGCGAATCGGTCTGGCGCACCAACACTTCTCAGCGCTTCAATACCCATCGACGGGCAACAAATCGCAATTCTGCGCGACATCTTCGGGAACCCGTTCGACCCCGTCATGTTCTCCCCAAACTGGCACACCGATACCGCTGTCACACTTGCATCCCAGATGTACGAGTCGCGTGACTTTAGTGCGATGCCGATCCTAGCCGATGCACTTCAGGACGCTGGGTGCAACGACGACCGAATTTTGGACCACTGTCGCGGACCGGGGCCGCACGTTCGGGGGTGCTGGGTTGTTGACCTGTTGCTCGGCAAGGAGTGATTCATGACCGAGGCGGACTGGAACAAATCGAACGACGTCGAGAAGTTGGTGGCGTTCCTGCGACGCCGGTTCGGGCCGAGGAAACTCCGTTTGTTCGGCTGCGCGTGCTGCCGGTCGGTCTGGGACTATTTCGACGACGAAACCGTCCGACGGGGAGTCGAGTGCGCCGAGCGGTGTGCGGACGGCGACGTCCCCGCGGACGAGCGCGAAGCGGTCACGGCCGCTGTCAAAGTCGTCGCTGAAGCGACACCCCAGAAGCTACCCCTCTATCGAGCCGTTGCCGAACTATTAGAGTGGAAAGCCAATCACACAACGGCGCTGAACGTGGCCCGCGAGGTTGGGATCGCCGCGCACCGAGCAACCGGTAACCTGGAAACCCGGCGCGACCAACCGGGGTTCCTCCGCGACCTCTTCGGGCCGCTTCCATTTCGCCCCGTCCCATTCGACTCAGCATGGGGAACCTCGACCGTGACTGCGCTGGCCCGCGGTATTTATGCGGAGCGCGCGTTCGACCGGATGCCCATTCTGGCCGATGCCCTTCAGGACGCCGGCTGCGACAGCGACGACATCCTGAACCACTGCCGCGCGCCGGCCACACATGTGCATGGGTGCTGGGTCGTCGATTTGGTGCTCAGCAAGGAATAGTGGTGAACGGACGGTTCCAGGGGGCAACCAATGACCGAAGCAGAATGGCTTACGTGCCGAGAAACACATCCAATGCTCGCACACGTCGAAGCACATGTCGAACAGCGCAAACCAGGCCTTCTGGTTCTCGCTTGTTTCAATCTTATTTGGGACGAGTTGCCCGATGTCTGTCGAGATTGGGTTATTGCGTTCGGCAACGAGATCGAAGGCCGCGTGGCAGATCAGATAGATGATAAGTGGTTGGATGTCTTGGACTATTTTCGTGACCAGAACACCCCGGATGGCGAACGGCGGTATGCACTTCTCAATCTCTCAACCGGATGTGAGATGGGATGTTGGTCGGATGATTACTACCCCGATCGGGGTGATACTGTTTGGGCACAGGCTGAGGCAGAACACGCAGACGTGCTTCGCGACATTTTCGGGAATCCGTTCCGCCCCGTCACACTTTCCCCTTCGTCGATCACCTCAATCGCCGTTGCGCTTGCAGCCCAAATGTACGAGTCGCGCGACTTCAGCGCGATGCCCATTCTGGCGGACGCTTTGCAGGACGCCGGGTGCGACAACGACGACATCCTGAATCACTGTCGCGGTCCCGGGCCGCACGTGCGCGGGTGCTGGGTCGTGGACCTTGTCCTCGGCAAGCAGTAGCGAAGGGAATCGCTGCTCAGATCTGCATAGATGATGATCTTATTTTCACAAATAAACTTTGTTCCACAAATCAACTTGGCGTAAAATACCAAGCATAGGGAAATGTCCTGTTGGATGCTGTGTTCGTGTACGACCCCTCTGCGACCGGGATGGCGTGGCGAAAATGTTAGCCGGCGCGAACGAGATATGTCATTTTTCGCGAGGGAAAGTGCGATTCTGGCGGCCCGTTTCCCGAGATGTTAGCAATTGTTAGCCGCGCAAAGAGGCGTCGGCGCGGAAGCTGGAGTTGGGAAGTGGGGCCGCGTTGTGTTCGGTTCGCGAACGTCGTTGACCAAATTGGAAGTCGCTTCTCACCGGGGAGGTATAGTAACTCTTGGTTCGGTCGCGTGAGCAGAGAACGCGGGAGTCGCGGTGGAAACGTCGGTGCTTCACCAAACCCGGTTCCCGTTCGCGAGTTGAACCAGAAAACGAGCTGCAACCGCCGCAATCGCTGGAGACGCACGATGGCTGATCCCGCTCCCGATGAACCCGAATCACGGAAGGTGTTCGTTGCCCCGAACTCGCAGGTGGCGGAAGCAGTAATCCGGGTGCTCGCGTCCAAGGACATCGCGGCCGAGATCGAGTTGCCACCCCCGGCCCCGGTTTCTGCGCTCACCGGGATGAGCGACGAGGCGCCGATCGAAGAGTTCCCGGTCGTGGTGACCGATCCCTCCAAGATCAAGGACGCACTGGAGTTACTCGGCGCGGCACAGTCGGTGGCCGCGTTCAAGGCCATCCAGGACAAACGCGCGAGTCGCACCGGAACGGTCACCGCGGTGTGCGAGGATTGCGGCAAGTCGTCCGACTGGCCCGCGCAGAAAATGGGAACGACCGAAAACTGCCCGCACTGCGGCGGATTCATGGACATCCCCGACCCGGACGAGGACTGGTCCGATATGGATGTCGGCACCCCCGAAGAAGACGAGGAGCCCGAGGAATAGCGATGTCGTTCGCACTCCCCCCATTCACCGTTGCCCCGCAAGAAGCCGGGTTCACGCTCGCGAAAGTGCTGCGATCGCGGCTCGGCGGGCCGTCGTGGACCGACGTGCGCAAACTCATCGCCGCGCGCCGCGTGAAGGTCGGCGACGCGATCTGCTCGGACGAGGCGCGCCGCGTGAAGGAAGACGAGGTCGTGGTGCTCTTGGAGCACCCCAAGCCGCTCCCGCGCGCCGCACACCCGGAGCGACTCGTCGTCCGGCACCTCGACGAACACGTGGTCGTGGTCGAGAAGCCCGCGGGCGTGAACACCGTCCGGCACCCCGCGGAACTGGAGTGGTCCGAACAGCGCCGCGAACTCGACCCCACGCTCCAGGATCTCGCGCAGTGGGCCATCGCCCACCAACTCAACCGCGCGCCGCGCGACTTGAACGGGCTGCGGATCGTCCACCGACTCGACAAGGAAACGAGCGGGCTGGTAGTGTTCGCGCGCTCGGTACTCGCCGAGCGCGAACTCGGACTCCAGTTCCGCAAGCACACCGTCGTCCGGCGCTACCTCACCGTGGTGCCCGGCATTCTGAGCGCGCAAACGATCCGCTCGCGCTTGGTCGAAGACCGCGGCGACGGCCGGCGCGGGAGCACGAAACTTACCGGCGTGGGCAAAGAAGCCGTCACACACATCGCGCTGGAAGAACGGCTCCCGGGCTACACACTGCTCTCGTGCCGGCTCGAAACGGGCCGCACGCACCAGATCCGCATCCACCTCTCGGAAGCCGGGCACCCGGTGTGCGGCGACAAGGTGTACGTGAAGAGGGCCAACGGCGAGGTGTTCGACGACAAGAGCGAAGCCCCGCGCCTCGCGCTCCATGCCACGGAACTGGGCTTCGAGCACCCCGCCACCAACGCACACCTGCACTGGTCGATGCCGCTCCCCGGCGACCTGCAAAAGTTCGTTGAGAAGTTGAGGGGCAAATCGTAATTACGTCGGTCGTACTGTGGGGCACGAAATGGCCAAAAGAAAGGCAAAAGCGCGTGCCGCAACCCCGATGTCCCCGGATGAAGCCGGACTCATCGCGTTCGTTCAGGCGAACCCCGACGATACGACCGCCCGCGCCGCCCTTGCGGACTGGCTCGACGAACATGACCGACGACTGGACGCCGCCAAACAACGCGACGCCGCGGGTATCTCCGAAGTCTACTACAAACTGCGCCGGAAGTCGGACGGGCTGTTCTCGGAGGGGCGCGAGCAGAGTCGCGGGACGGGGATCGATATCGTCTACCGCTGGTCCACGAAGGGAAAGAGCTGGCGGCGCCTCGAAGACCTGCGTGCGCACCTCGCGGCCCTCCGTCCGTGGAACCGGGCCTACGGCGGAAGAGGCAAAGCGGGCACGCCCTGGACCGACTTGGAGGTGGTCGTAGTTGAAGTGCGGGCGGTGGCGCTGGCTCATCTCTCGATCACGTTCGGGAAGCCCGGACAGGATCGCGGGGCCAAGTCGATCGTCATCGGGGAACCTAAGGGCTGAGCCGCGCTCGTTTTGATTGTTTTCTGTAGCCGGCCTCTGCGAGGCCGGTAGGCCCTAAGTTTGTGGCTCTTCGGCTTCACACAACGAATTTCAATCCTTGGAGCTCGAATCCGGGCAACGAGTTGCGCAGAATGGAGTTCGCGTTCCGTGACACCTTGCAGTTGGGGGTCGGATTGCGAGGTGTGTCATGGAACGCGAACTCTGGAAGGCAGTTTACCCGGGGTTACAGAAGGTCGCGCGTCGATTCGAGCAGCGGTACGTACAGATCCACTCGTGGCGCGTGGCCGCGGTGCTGCTCTGGGGTGCCCTCCACGACCGCCCCGTGTGTTGGGCGTGTGACGCGCGCAACTGGACCACCACGCGCCTCAAACCGGACCGGCTCCCGTCCCCGGCCACAGTGAGCCGGCGCGCCCAGAAGACCTCGTTCGCCCTGTTCTTCAGCGCCTTGGCGAACGAACTCAAGGGCACCGGACCGCCGGCCTGGGAACTGATTGTGGACGGCAAGCCATTGCCCGTGGGCAAGTGCTTCAAGGATCCGGATGCCAAACCGAGCCCATGCGGGCTCGGGTACAAGTTGCGCGCCCTATGGGGCACCAAATCCATGCCCGACGTGTGGGAAGTAACAGCGGCCCGGGAGAACGAGAGCGCGGTGGCGGTGCGGTTGCTAACCCCGGTCCGAGGCACCGGGTTCCTATATGTGGACGGGAGCTACGAGGACAACCGGGTGTACGACGCGGCCGGGGCGAGCGGGTACCTGCTGTTGGCGAACCCGGGCACCCAGGCCACCGGTGGGACACGGGTACCAGAGCCCGTACCGGTTGCGCGCCCTGCGCCCGTTCGCCGACGGGTTCGGATGGAAGCTATACCGGCACCGCACGCACATCGAGCGCGCGTTCGGTAACATGGGCGCGTTCGGGGGCGGGGTTGGCGCCGCTACCCAACTGGGTCCGGCGCCTCGGGCGCGTGACCCGTTGGGTGTGCTGCGAGCGCATCATCAACGCCGCGCGCATCATCCGCAAACAACACAACCTGTGACGATTGAAATTCGTTGACAGAGGCCGGCTACAAAAAACAATCGGACCGAGGCCGAATCACCTCGGAACCGGCGCGCGTCCGGCGCGGTACGCGCTCCACGAGTTCGTAGACTGTCAGCGGGACGAGCCAACTGCACCACACCGCGACGATGTACGCCCCTTCGGGACTCGGCACGCCGATCATTCCCGCGGTCCCCGAGGTCAGGCGCAGAACCACGGCCGAACAAATCAGCACGAAACAGCGCATCATCCACTGCCGGTGCCGGTCGAAGTGGCGCCGGCGCGCGTGAACGACACCGAGGACCGCGCAAGTCGCGGTCGCCCCGGCTAGCGCGGCGAAACTCAGACCCGCGCGCCAGCCCCCGAATGCGTGCCGGGACAATATCACGCTGCTCGGCAGCACGAGCGCCAGCAACACGACGACCTGGACCCGGCCCAGCACGCGGTGCAACCGGTCGCGGCGCCGGCGCGGGGGCGCGACCACCAAGAACAGGCCGTTGAGTAGCACGATCGGGCTGGACAGGATGTGGACGTAGAACGCGGGCCGGTAGCTCCCGACGAACGTGGACTCGCGCCCCTGGAGGAACAGCGAGTCGAAATCGGGCGGGAAGTAATCGGGGTAGTTCGACAGGATCGTGACCAGCACCCGCAGGACCAGCACGGCCGCGAGCCAGCGGAGAACGGTCGTGAGAAGGCGGTATCGCACAACGTGCATTGTTGAACTGGCGCGTGCCGCTTTTGATTTGGTGGCACAGGCCTCTGGCCTGTGGAGACACTTACACAGGCCAGAGGCCTGTGCCACGCACAAGCTTTCAACACCGTTATGGTGCTCAATCCAGGTCGAACGGTTCCCCGCCGGCGATGGTGATCGCGGCGGCCAGATTGTGCGGCGCCACTTTGCCGCTGACGAATCGCACGCTCCCGTCGGCCATCGCCACGTTCGCGCCGCCGCCGTGTTCCCCGAACGGTCGGCCGTCACCGACCGGCGGGGCGTCGGCCGGGTCGAACCCGCGCACGGTCGATGGCCCGCCGCGCGCCCACGGTCCGAGACCGGCGCGCGTTTCTATCAGGGCGATCGTGTTACTCGTCCCGTCTTTAATCATCGTGAACGAGGTCCGGCGGTCGTACCCCATGAAACCGTTACCGGCGGTGCCGGCCGGTTGCTCGGCGGCCCCGAGGCCGATGCCGGACAGCGCGACGTAATTGGTCAGAGTGGGGTTTGTCGAAGATTCTTGCGACCCCGCGCACAGGAACGTTTTGACGGGCGCCTGTATTGCCGTGAGGTTCGCCGCGTAGCCCTTTTCGACATCGAGCTTCTTAAACAGATCGTCCTGTTCGAGGTGCGGCAGTAGCGCGGCCGCCCAACTGAGCCGCTCATCGGGGGACTTGCCCGGTCCAAAGCACCCCGTGGGGAGAAGTGAGTCCGTGGCGGTCGGGCGCTCGGCCGACTGGGACGTCGTCGAATGGTTGTCAGCGTAGCTGTGCGCGCCCAGCATCAGTTGTTTCAGATTATTCGAGCACTTCATGCGCGCGGCCGCTCCGTGGACTCGCCGGGTCGCGGGGAGCGCGAGAGCAAACAGTATCGCGATGATGGCAAAGATGACCAGAACTTCGATCAGGCTGAATCCGTTGCGATTGGACCGGGACACGGCAGATCCTCGGCGCGGGAGGTGGCTCCGTGCGCCCTCAATTTACTCGAATCGCCGGCTCGGGCCGGCGAACGTGCGGGGCACTGTGTGTAGAACGTCTCCCGACCCCCGTCATCCCACGAAAATGCCTCCGGTCGTTGTGATTCCGATGGCGAAGAACGAGTCGACCGGTTCGAGCGTGAACAGGTCGTACCGGCGCACCGTCGGGGCGGTCCCCGCGCCCGCGCCGACCACCAGCGTCGACGCTCCAGCGCTCACTTTGACTCCGCCCGCGAACCCCGGAGCGAATGCCAGGAAGCTCGCCTGCTCGCTTCCGGCTTGGGTGAACACTTTGACGTGTGAGCCGATCCCGGCACCGACCACGATCCGGCCCTGATCGGCCCCCACGCTCACCCCACTGCGGAACCCGGGATCGAACGCCAGGAAACTCGATTCGAGCGCGAGCGAGGTGGCGTTAAACACCTTCACGTTGGAGAAGCCGCCCGTGCCGGCTCCGACGACGATTTTGCCCGTGTCGCCGGCAACGGTGACACCGCCCCGGAACCCGATGTCGAATGCGAGGAAGCTCGCGATTCGAGCCAGGTCTGAGAACCGGAACGCGGTGACGTGGGGATTACCCCCGGCCCCGGCGCCGACAAGGATCTCGGCGCGCTCGTCCCCGTCCAGGTCTGCTGCGCCCACGTTGACCCCGCCGTGGAAGTTGGGATCGAACGCGAAGAAGCTGGCGATCTCGGCCCCGGTCGCGCCGTCGAACACCTTGATGTGCGGTCCGGCCCCAGGCCCCGCGCCGGTCACAATATCTGGAGTGCCGTCGTTGTTCACATCGCCGACCGCAACCCGTGCCCCGCCCGCGAACCCGGCGTAGGGCGCCAGGGTGAATCGCAGAGAGCCGTCCGCGTTGTACACGTTCACCCGGGCCGCGGCGCCGGCCCCCGAACCCACTGCGAACAGGCGCCGGGTCGTTGACAGTGTGGTCGTCGGGGTCGTCGTGAGTGTGGCTGTTTGGTCGGCCGGGGTCGGGTCCGAGATGCTGGCGGGCGAGGTAGCCGTGGCCGTGAGCGTGAGCGCCGAAGACCCGAGGACGACCTGGATGCTGTACGTGACGGTCGTCCCGGGCGGGAGCGTGAGGGTATCACTCGCCGCCCCGGTGCCGGTGCCCGTGTTACCGGTGGCGCCGGTGCCGGCGGTACTGGTGAACGTGAAACCGCTCGCGCCCGCGGGGACAGGGACCGTGAACCCGGTGCCGGTCGCAATTTGAGGGCCGGCGTTGGTTACCGTGACCGTGTAGGTGACGGTGGCCCCGGGCGCGGCCGACGCCGGGCCGGTGACGGTGACCCGGAGGTCCGCCGTGAACACGGTCGTGTTCTGGAGCACCGTGAGGCTGCTACTGCCCGAGTTGGTGGTAACGATGTCGAGGCGCCCGTCGCCGTTCAGGTCCGCTGTCGTAACGGCGTAGGGATTGTTTCCCGTTGTGACCGGCGCGTCGGCGGTGAACGAACCGGACCCGTTGTTGAGCAAAATGCTCAGCGTGCCGGCGGAAAAGTTGTCGACGATGAGATCCGTGTCTCCGTCGCCGTCCAGGTCCGCCGACGTGATCCCGCGCGGGCCGGTGCCGGTCGCCACGGTGGACGCGGTGAAGGAACCGGTCCCGTTGTTCAACAAAATGCTGACGTTGTTGTTGCTGTTATTGGTAACCGCGAGGTCGGTGTCCCCGTCGCCGTCCAGGTCCGCCGCCGTGACCGCGACCGGGTGCGTACCTACCGCGAGCGGGGAGCCGGTGGCGTTCGTAAAGGCCGCGGACCCGTTGTTGAGCAGGACGCTCACGGTGTTGGTGGCGTAGTTGGCGACGGCGAGATCGATGTCCCCGTCGCCGTCCAGGTCCGCCGCTGTGATCCCGCGCGGGACGGTGCCGACCGGAACCGCGGCGGCCGGGGTGAAGGAACCGGTCCCGTTGTTCAGCAAGATGCTGACGTTATTGCCACTGTAGTTAGTGACGGCGAGGTCGGTGTCGCCGTCGCCGTCCAGGTCCGCCGCCGTGATCTCACGCGGGCCGTTGGTAACCGGAACCGGGGTGCCGGCAACAAAGGTACCCGACCCGTTGTTGAGCAGGATGCTGACGTTGTCGCTGATGTAATTGGTGGTTGCGAGGTCGGTGTCTCCGTCGCCGTCCAGGTCCGCGGCCTTGAGCGAGACCGGGCTGTTACCGACCGCGAACGGCGAACCGGTCGAGTTGGTGAACGAGCCGGACCCGTTGTTAAGCAGCACACTCGCGGTGTTGCTGCCGAAGTTGGCCGAGGCCAGGTCAAGATCGCCGTCGCCGTCCACGTCCGCGGCCACGACCCCGCCCGGGCTCACCCCGACCGTGATCGGGGAGCCGGGGAACGGGGTGAAGGTTGCGGGGACGTCGCGCGTTTCGAGGCGCTCGATTCGGAGGCGAGTTGACATCGGTACGCACCCTACCAAAGAGGCGACACGAACGGATTGATGAGTATCCTAGCCGAGAAGATGGTGCGGGTGGGCGAAATGCGGAAAATGGGACGATCGTGGCACCGTTACAATCGGAACGTCTGTTCCTTTAACGAACCTAAAGCGCGCCGGGCTCCCCGATGGTGAGGAGGCGCTCGATCTCGTCGCTTTTAAGCCCCAGCGCCCAGGGGCGCGCGACCCCGGGCAGCGCGACCACGTCGTACAGTTCGGTCACAGGTCCGTCGAGCCGCACCCAGTGCGCGGTAACGCCGGTGCGCAGGTCGATCACGTTCAGCCCGCACCGCGGTTCGGCCCCGCGCGCGGCCAGCGCGCCGTCGAGCGCGAGCCCGCCGAAGCTGTTGTCCCGGCGCGGCTTCGACAGCCCCACAACGGCGAAATCGCCCACGAACGTGAGCCCGCGCAGGTACCCCGGGCAGAACGCGACCGGCTCGAACCGCCCGGCCGCGAGGTCCGCGCGCCCCAGGAACCCGGTGCCCGAGTTGTGGAGCCACAGCGCCCCGTTGTGGACGCGCGGGGAGTGCGGCATCGACAGCCCGGACAGCACCACCTCGTTGGACCGCACGTCCACCACCACGCCCCCGTCCGCGCGCCGGTCGCGCCAGCCGTCGGCCACGTCGGAGGTGGCCACCGCGGTGACGTACCGGGCGCGCCCCGCGTCCAGCGCCAGCCCGTTCAGGTGGCACCGGTCCTCGGGTACCAGCGCGCTGATGAACGGGGGCTTCCACAGCGGGCGGAAGCTGGCGCGCTCGTCGACGGTGGCGAGGCAATTGAACTTGGTGTTCACGAACACGAGCCGGCCCGAGTCCTCGGGCGCGAGATCGTGAACGTCGAGGTCGCCGGTCGTGTGGGCCGTGCGCGGGACGAACAGTCGGTCGCGCCCGTCGTGGAACTGACCCGGCGCGAGGGCGTTGGCGAAGCGCCAGATCTGGTATCGCGTGGCGAGCCAGAGGGTCTGCCCGTCGCCCCACAGTCCCATGCTGTTGCGGAACGTGCGCTCGCACACGGCCGGGCGCCCGTCGGGTCCGGCCCCGAGCAGCAGCAACTTGTGCGACTGGTAGGTGGTGAACGCGAGCCCGACCCGTTCGCGGAGCAACCAGCCCACGAAGTCCGGGGAGCAGGTGATTTGCAGCCAGGGTTCGCCGGGCACCTTCTCGTCCGCCATCAGTTCCCCTCCGCGTTCGGGCACGGTTGGGGGTACTGTACCCGCGCGTCCGCGTGCAGCCACCGGAACTAACGCCCGAAGCGCCTCGAACCGACCCGGATTGTCGGTAAATTGCTCCCACCAGTCACGGATCGATCGCGGTGTGGTCACCGTGGTCATAGGCGCAAAGATGCGCTGTGACCAACGGTGACCACCCGCCTGCGATCGCACTACCGCACGTTTCGGTTCGGAATTATACCCGCGTCCCGTGGCGGTTCGGATAAATTATTTGAAATTTTTGTTCACTTGTATTCAATTGATTTGATTAGTGACGTGGTTGTGTGGCTTCGCAGCGAGGGAGCGCACAGCGATGTGGGCACTGTTCGGTGCTCTGAACTTCTGAAAGGTCGGGTCGCACGGTACACGGAGTCAAAATGTTAGTGATTGTCATTCGGGGGCAGGATCGCCCCGGCGGTGCAGAGGATTTCACCGCAGAGGGCGCGGAGAGCGCAGAGAAAAACAGGATCGGCTCTGGCCTTGTGCGGTGCAGTTCGCGTTCTTCTTTGTGCTCTCCGCGCCCTCTGCGGTGAGATCCTCCGCGACTGCCGAAATGCATTCGTACCGAATTTATGAGTGCGCATTTGATTTTGACCCGGCCATCGCTTATTTTGCTCGAATCGCCTGTTACGGTCGCTTCGTACTCGCGCCTCTCCACGGTTTCTGTCGAAACTTTGTCATTTCACACAGCGCCCGGTTCGGTCAGATGCCCCTCTGACTTCGCGGGGCGGCGCGAACGGGAGACCCGTTCGTTCGTGTGGGTGCGCGGTGTACGAGTGGGCGACCGATCCTGAGAGCCGGGGGTGCCATGAGTTGGGCGCCGAGGGACGGGGGCGAACAGGATTCGGACTCGAGCGCGGGGCCGGTGGGTAACACCGGCACCCCCGCGGACGGGTCGGGCGGTCGGGCACGCGCCGTGAGCGTAGCGGGGACGTGGTACTCGTTCCCCGCGACCGGCACCGCGGTCGACTGGGTGCGCGTCGGGTCGGCGCCGGGCGCGTTCACGTTCCGCCCGGACCGCGTGTACGGGTTCCACGCGCACGCGGCCGTAACGGACGCGGACCTGGAAGAGGTCCGTGCCCTGGCCGGCGCCACGACGCTCGTGATTCTGGTGCTCGGGGATTGCGGTGCGGTTACAGACGCCGGTTTGCTGTGCCTGAAGGGGCTGACTTCTTTGCACGCACTCGATTTGACCAACTGTCGGCACATCACGGACGCCGGGATCGCCGCGCTCGCCGCCGCGCTGCCCGGGTGCGAAATCACCACCGAATAGCGGCGCGGGCTTCCGGCACAAAAACCGGAAAGAACCGCGCGCCCGCGCTCACGAAATGACGCGCTGGCCGTTAATAGGGTGATACGTACTGTCGAGAACACGAGCGACCGCCTCTGTAACGGGTGTGCCCGATGAAACCGTGAGCGGTAGGATGGGTAGTATAAATTGTGAATTCGCACCCGACGGTTCGGGGCGAGCGCCGTCCGCAAGGGAGGTGCGATGACGAGGGCGCGACGTGGATAAGTACCCCTCAATGGCGGAACGCAGGATCGACCTGGTTCAGTTGTTCACCCGCCGGGACGCGCTCACGATCCCGGAAATCGAGGTCGAACTGAACACCCACCGGTTCGCGGTCGTTGCCGCGCTGTCCCACGGCTGGTTCGAGCGCCGCAGCACCGGGCGCAATGCCCGTTACGGGCTGTCCGCGCGCGGGCGCGAGAAGGCCGCAGAACTCACTTCCGAACGCCCCCTCGACGAAGATGCCCCGGGGCCGAGTGCCTGAGCCACCGGCCCGGGGCCGTTCCCCCCGCGCCGGAATTTGTTGTCACATCGATCGAGAATAACCGCTCCTGAAGGTGTCGCCACCTCTGACGGGTTGCGACAACGGGCGAGACGCACGCAGGGTGGGCCTCGCACGACCTAACTGAACCTCTTCAGGAGATCTCTCAATGAACGCTATTACCATCGAAGTTCCGGCCCAGATCGTCGTGAAGGAGTTGACGGGCCTGCGGGCCGGGGCCGCTGCCCAAACCGCCAACAACAACTCTTGCCGCCGCGGGTGTAGCCGCGGGTGCAACCGGGGCTGCCGTCGCAACTGCCGCCGCGGGTGCCACCGCAACTGCCGCCGCTCCTAAGTAACGCCCGGCCCGCTCGTCGCCCTCGTGCGGCGGGCGGGCCTTTTGTGCAACACGTCACCCGATCGCGTTCCGATCGAAATCAACCCGCGAGCGGCGCCAACCGCTCCGGCAACAATACAGGGAGTTCCGTTATGGTCCCGGCGACGGGGTACGGTCTGCGCGAGCCGGTTCGCGGCATTTACGACGAACCGGCGCTGACCGGGATCGAGATCACCTTCGAGCAGGCTGATGATCCATTGAGCCTTCAACGGTACATCGGGGACGAGCGCGAGTTCGACTACGTCAGCGTTCACGCGCTGAAGCTGTCCGTCGCCAGCGCCGACCCGCCGCGCCGCGACTACATGGACGCGCTACTGGCGATCGCACGGGAGAACGGGGCCGTCTCGGTGAGCGACCACCTGGGCTTCACTCGGGCCGGCGAGCGCGGGGCGGAAATGGGGCACTTTGCCCCGCCGCCCTACACGCACGCCGCGCTGGACGCCACGTGCCGTAACATCGACACCGTCATGCGGCACTTCGGCTACCTGAACTTCTTCCTGGAGAACATCGCCTACACCTTCCGGTTCAAAGCCGAGATGGAGGAGCGCGAGTTCCTGATCCGCACCCTCCAGCGGACCGGGTGCGGCTGGCTCCTAGACGTGACGAACGTTTACGCCAACAGCGTCAACCACAAGTACGACCCCTACGAGTTCATCCGCGAAGTCATGCCGTTCGCCCCTCGGGTCGAAATGCACCTGGCCGGCGGCCTGTTCAACGCGCGCCTCTCCACCTACGTGGACAGCCACTCCGAACCGATCCCCCAAGAAGTCTGGGATCTGTACCGCTACAGCCTCGAACAGGGGCGCGGAAAAGTCGAAGCCGTTTTCATCGAACGCGACGCAAACTTCCCCGACGAGACCGGTTGGCGGAGCGAGGTGCGCACCGCGCGCGAAATTGCTCTGGAAGTGGAGGCCCGGACGTGAACGCCGCACCCGAACAAACCGCACTCGATGCGTACCGCGCCGAGCTGCTGCTCCTGACCGAAGCGATGTCGGTTACCACCGAAGAGGCCCCCCAAGCGGACGTAGACTCACAGTTGCAGCTCGACGTGTTCGCCCGGGAGAACTTCGACAAGCGCATCGACAAGGTAAAAGCCCAGATCGAATTCATTCAGGAAGCGTTCGACGATCTACCCGAACTGCTCCGGGTGTTCTCGCTCGAACACCCGATGGCGCTCTACGACCGGCAGAACAGCGACGGCGCGGCGTTCCTCGACTGGCTCACCGACCGGCACCAGCTTACTGGGGCGCAAAAAGACTCCGTGACAGTTGCCCGGAGCCGCATCCGGATCGAGGAGATCGCCGCCGTCGAACGGGCGGAGCACGTCCGCTTCCAGGAACTCCTCGGCGCCGCGGAGGAACTCCTGCCGGAACTGGAAACGAACATCGATCTTCAACTGCATCTGAATCCGATTCGGGTGCGCGCCCGGCTGTTGACAGACACGTTTCTGGAAGGCGAGAAGCCGCCCGTGGATGTGGTGTTTTTCGCTCGCGACGAAGACGTTCGCACTGCCGTGCTCGGTGCCACCGGCCTGGAGTTGCTCGAAGAACTGGCCCGGTTCGCGCCGTGTACGTTCGGCGTCTGGGTGCTCCTCAGCGACATCGCGGAACGCGAAGAACTGATCCGGTTCGCGCAGCAGTTGGTCGAATTGGGACTGTTGGCGCTGGAGTAGTGCGAGCTCAAATTCAAACCGAGAACGTTGGGTCCATTCTCAGGAAGTTTGTCATGTGCGCCCCGACCGTCGAGTTCGCTGCTGCTCCTCCCTGGACGCTCCGCCGGGTGCTCGCGCGGTACTGGCGGCGCGTGCTGTTGACATACGGCCTGTTCAACCTGGAAAACCTGCTGCGTTTGGCCCAACCGCTCGTGTTGGCCTGGGCGATCAACGACCTCCTGGACGGCGCCCAAATGGGGCTCTGGGTGTTCCTGGCCCAACACATCACGTATACCGCCGTCGGCATGTGCCGGCGCGCCTACGACACCCGCGTGTTCACGAGCATCTACGCGGACCTGGCCACGAGTGTGGTCGCCGGTCAGCGCGCAGCCGGAGTTGAGACGTCGCGTGTCGCGGCGCGGTCGGGACTGTCCCGTGCTTTCGTCGACTTCTTCGAGCACGATGTGCCGATGGTCGTCCGCGCCGCCTATTCGATCGTGGGGGCACTCGTTCTGCTGGCGCTGTTCGACCCGATCGTCGCGCTATTCTGTTTGGGGCTCGCGGGTCCGGTGTGGCTGGTGAATCGGGCCTACGGCCGGAAAATGCTCGCGCTCAATCGCGGACTACACGACGAACTGGAGCGCGAGATCGATGTGATCGAGGGGCGCCGAACGGACGAGATCGGCGGGCACTACACCGCGGTCGGGCGCTGGCGCGTGCGGCTCTCGGACGGGGAGGCGGTGAATTTCGGGATCGCGGAACTGTTCATCCTGGGGCTGATGGCCGCGACCCTCGTGCGCACGTGTGCCCTGGGCCTATCGACCGGCGACACGCTGGCGGTCTTCCAGTACCTCCTGATGTTCCTGACGGGCGTGGACAGCGTGCCGCTCCTCGTGCAACAACTGGCGCGCCTGCGCGACGTCGGCGGGCGCCTGGGCACGGTGGGCGACGACGCTCGCTCGTGAACCGCGCGAGCCCCCTTCCCCTACTCGATTTTGCGAAAGGTCGCGGTGGGCGCGACCGCGCCGACGACGATATCGGGCCGAGACCCGGGCGGGGTCGTATACTCGACGGCCGCTGCCCCACTTATAGTCGCGACCTTCAGCCACCCGTTGCGCGACAGCGCGACCGACACTTTCGTGCCCTCGCCGGTGATCTCGCTTTTGAAATCAACCAGGCGCGCGGCCACCGTGACCATCGCGCCGCTATCAATTTTCGCGCCCTCTTTTGCACCGCCCGAGACGAACGTGAAGTTCACCTCGCCCCCGGGCGCGCGGATGTCGACGACCGCGCCGCTTTCGATTCGGCCGGTCACCTGAACGGTTCCGTTGGGCGCACTCAGCTTGAGAGTGGCGCCCCCTTCGATCTTCCCGGCGATGGTAATTCCGGTGGCTTCCAGGCCCGAGGCGTCGAGAACGATTCCTCCGTTCAGTGCGGGGGCGCGGAACGTTTTCACCTTCCCGCGGACCACAATGTGATCGCCGCTCTTCATCGCGAATGGGACGGCGAACGTGTCCGACGGATTGGGGCCCAAATCGATGGTAAAGACGCGCCCGGTCTGGGCGACGACGGAACCCGATTTGGGTTCCGGGTTGGCCATTTTGGGGGGCGGCTCGCGCGGTGCCGGGGCGACGGGTGGTGCCGGGGCCGGAGCGGGGCGCTCCTCGGTCCGCGTTGTGACCTCGGGTTCGGTACGACTCGGCTCGGCCTTTGGTCCCGCGAGTGCTTGAAGCGCGAGCAGCGCTCCGGCCCCGAGGAGCGCGCCGGAACAGAACAGCGCTGCGCCGGGAAGGAACCGTTTGGGTCGTGGGAGCGACTCCGGTGGGCGAAGTGGGAGCGGCGCGCTCGGTGGTACGGGCGCGAGATCGATGGGGGCGACCGGTTCGGGCGCGCCGACTTCTTCGGCGCGGTTCTGTGTGGGCGCGCCCGAGTGTGTTTCGCAGATCGGGCACGGCTTCGTTGCGAGTTCGGACTCGTTCCGCGGTAACCCGCACCCCGGGCACGCAACCACTCCCATCACGTCCCCCAATCGCACGATTCCAACAGAAACGGGCGCCGTAGCGCCCACCGTCGACTATACGGCGCCGCGCGCGCCGTTTGTCGCGCACTCCGATCGAATGTGCAGCAAATTATAAACAGCGAATCGTGTTATTTAATCAAATGTAAACAATTATCGTTTTGCTACTCGGGAGGGGTATTGTTCATCGAACGGCGGGTGTGGTCCCGCCGGATACCTCCGAGGAGGGCTTGCGATGACCCGGTTCTTGGTAGCAATGGCGGCGGTCGTAATCGGGGCGGGGACGGCGCTCGCGGGCGGCCCGCCGCCCGTGTACGTGGTGGTCGATAAAGTGACGGTGGAGGCGAACAAGGTCACGATCCACGGCAGCTTCATCCGGCTGAAAGAGGGCAAGGGGTCGGACTACGAGGCGCCGGTCGAGGGCGTTGTGTGTCTGGGGCTCGACGAGCGCAAAGCTGCGGAGTGCCGGACCGAGTGGGGCCAGTGGGCGAAGGCGGCCGGGACCGGGCGCGCGATCTCGGTCGGGATGTGCGGTGACGCAGGCACCATGCTGACGGTGAAGATCCACAAGCCCGTTGCCCAGATCAAGGGCGCGGACGCCGAATACACTACCGGCCACATCGGGATGGTGACCGCGAAACAGGAGTGGGCCGATCAACCCCCAGTCAAGACGCTGTTGGCGTTCGTGAAAACGAAAAAGACGGGGTGAGATTTCGACAGGAACAACAGATAACAGGCGAGCGGCCGGTGCTAACACCAGCCGCTCGGCCATTTCACATTGTCTTTGCCAGCGCCACGAGCTGGTCGAGCGCTGCCCCCCAACCGTGGTGGAAGCCCATTTCTTCGTGTTTCACGCGGCCCTCTTCGGTCGCGTGGATCGCGGTCGCGGTGTACTTCGTTCCGACCATCCCGTGCGGTTCGATCGTCACGATCGCCGTGAGGAAGAACGGTACGTCGGCGCCGAGCTTGCGTGCCGACGGTCGGTAGCCCGGTTCCAGGGCGTCGGTCCACACCAACTTCCGGTTCGTCGCGACTTCCAGGAAGCACCCGGTGTTCGGGAACTTCTGCCCCTCGGGGGACTCCATGACCGTGAAGAACCGCCCGCCGGGGCGCAGGTCGATCTCGCACTCGACGGTCTTCCACGGGGCCGGGGTGAACCACTTCTTCACGTAGTCCGGTGTGGTCCACGCGCGCCAGACGAGTTCCGGCTTCACGTCGATGGTTCGTTCGAGCACGAGGTCCAGTTTCGGGTTCATTCCGGCTGCTCCTTCAGTTCGTTCAGGAAAGTGTCCAACTGGTCCAGGCGGCGCTCCCAGAGCGTGCGCTGCGTCGCCATCCAGTCTTCGGCGACCTTGAGCGGTTTCGTGGAGAGTTCGTAAGTGCGGACGCGGCCCTTCTTGGACGATCGGACCAGCCCGCACTTTTGCAGCACCCCGAGGTGCTGGAGGAACGATGGCAGCGCCATCTCGAACTTCGCGGCCAGTTCCTTAGTCGCGACGGGACCAACCCGCAAGCGCTCCACGACCGCCCTTCGGGTCGGATCGGCCAGGGCCTGAAACACCAGGGTGAGTTGGGCCGATTGCTTAGGCATCGACCTAAGTATACGCCGAGAAATGGTTAGGTCAATGGCTAAGTTTTTGTGGTGGCTCGCCGCGGGGAAACCTCCGGTTATTATTTCTTTCGATTTCGCGCGACGCGCCCGGCGCGGGCGGAGACAATACGGGCGGAGGGGCGGATGAATCCGGCGCGATCGGCTGAGATTTTGAGGCAATTGGAGCGCACCGACGCGCCCGACGCGGACCTGCTCGCGCGGTTCGTGGCGGGCCGGGATACGGGTGCGTTCGAGGAATTGGTCCACCGGCACGGGGCGCTGGTTTTGGGCGTGTGCCGGCGCGTCACCGGGCACCCGCAGGACGCCGAAGATGCGTTCCAGGCCACGTTCCTGGTGCTCGCGCGCCGGGCCGCGACGGTGCGCAAACGGGACCGGCTCTGGAGCTGGTTGTACGGAACCGCGTTCCGCGTCGCGTGGCGCGCCCGGCGCGCGGCCCGCAGGAGACGGGTGCGGGAGGTCACGGTGTCGCAGTTACCCGAGCCGCACGCGCCCGAACCCGCCCCGACGCGACCCGAGCTGGCGCTCGTTTTGGACGAAGAACTCGCCGCGCTCCCGACGCACTACCGCGAGGCGATTGTGCTTTGCGACCTGCGAGGGACGTCGCGTCAGGAAGCGGCCGTGCTTCTGGGCGTGCCCGAAGGGACGCTGTCGAGCCGGCTCGCGAACGGTCGGAAGAAGCTCGCCGCGCGCCTCACGCGGCGCGGAGTTTCGCTCGCGGTTGTCGCGCTCCCGGGGGCGCTCACGGACGCCCAAGCCGGGATCACGGTATCAACAGAACTCGTCACACAAACGTGCGGACTGGTGGCGGATTTTGCGGCCAACGGAGCCGTGCCCGGTCCACTCGTCCGTCTGACCGGAAGGGGAACTCTCGTGCGAAAAACGCTCGTGTTCGGTGGGCTGATGGTCGCAGTCGTCGCGGGCGCGGTGTTCGCCGCTGTTCCACCTGATAACGCGCCACTGAGCGACCCGCCGAAGCCGCCGGTTGTGGTGCAGAAACCCGATGCCGCGCCTCAACCGCTAGCGGACCCGAAACCCGGTGACCAGCCGACGTTCGCGAGCGAACCGAAGCTCCAGCGCGTGATTGATTTGGTTGGTGCTGGTTTCCAGTCACCAGTGTGGAACGCGACCGGCACACACCTCGCGGTCGTGGGGGAGCGAGCGCCCACGCCAATCGAACGCGATCGCGATACGAGTGGAAAGCTAAAAACACAACGTACCATTCGCGTGTTTAATTTCTCGAATCGAGCGGATTATTATCAAAATTTAGATTTGAATGACCGGGAAGAGCTTGCTGCTTTAACTGCCGATGGAGGCATTATGACCGCTCTAAACGAGAGCGGACTCATTAGTGGACAGCATGAGTTGAGATTCTGGGAAAAGGAGAAAGATACTGCCAACATTAAACGCACGAAGACGGTTGAACTCGCACCTATCGATTTCCGGGTATATGGATATGCGTTTGCTCCTGACTGGAAAACGTACCGTACACACACTTTGCATCTCGACGGTAATCGCCCAGTGAACTTCGAGGTGGTGGAAATTGACGCGATGACCAAGAAACCGGAAAAATCATTGCTTAAGGTCGATTTTGGCTCTGCTTATTATGTTCGCCTCTCGGCAAATGGGAAGCGTTTTGCTGTCGTGGACCAGGAGGCAACTAAGGCCACGATTTTCGACACGGATCGTGGAGCGAAAGTGTCCGAATACACATTCCGGGGAGGAAGACGCAAAGAGCTGCCCAGAGTCTTTCTCTCGAATTACGATGGTTTTGATGCACCTATAACGTCCCTAACGCTGGCCTTTTCGTCTGATGGAAAGAAGCTTGTTGTAGCCCGGGCGATCGGGGAGACGGTCGTTCTGGATGCAGATACTGGGGACGTTTTACCGCTTCTTGAGGGTGCCAAAGAGACGCACCTGTCACCGGAGTCTTATGCCTTCAGCAGCGATAACCGGTTATTCGTGGCAACCGGAACGAACTACAAACTCGTAGCCAGAAAAGAGCCCGGTGGCATGGCACGGGAGCAGACCGGTTGGGAACGGGGCGGGGCATTTTTGACCGTGTGGGACACGCGGACCGGCAAAGTGTTGAAGACGTGGAAGGGGGGTAACGGTGCGCGCGTGGCGTTTAACCCGGTGCGCCCGGTGCTGGCAATCTTGGAATACAACGGTGAGAGTAAATCGCGACTCGGGTTCTGGGACTTCGCGGCCGAAGTCGAGAAGAAGTGACGCGGCGGTAGGCGGTAGGTGTTACGCCGTGTCGCGGAGCTGTCGGAAGACCTTCACCAGATCTTTGCCCTGGTAGTGAGCGTTCAATCCACTCGGGTTCGGGAGCACCCAGACGCGCGTTTCGCCGATCGCGTCGGGTTGCAGACCGACAACGGCCTTGGGTTTCGCGAACGCGGTGCGGTACGCACCGATCCCTAGCACCGCGAGGTAGCGCGGGGCGAACTCCCGGACCTTCGCGGCCAGGATCGCGCCGCCCGCAATGATTTCCTTGTTTGTCAATTCGTCCGCACCGACGGTGGCACGCGCGACCACGTTCGTGATGCCGTACCCGAGCGGGAGCAGCTCGAGTTCTTCACTGGGATCGAGTAAGCGCGGCGTGAACCCGGCCGCATGCAGAGTGGGCCAGAAACGGTTGCCGGGGCGCCCGAAGTGGTGCCCGATCGCGGCCGTGTAGAGGCCGGGGTTGATGCCGCAGAACAGCACGCTCAGCCCCGGTGCGATGACGTCCGGTACGGTCTTGTTTTGTGCGGCCCGCAGTTGGGCGGGCGTGGGTCGAGGTGCTGGGGGCACGTCCGGTCCAGTTGGGTGACGGCCGGGTTGCTCGGGCGCGGGCGTCCGGATGAGACCGTTGTACTCCTCGCTCGCGCTCTCGGCGTCCCGGTCGTGCAGACGCACTCGCTAACTCGCGGGCCAGAATCTGTTCTGGCGTGCCGTCATCGAACAGCCGGCAGCCTTGCTTCACGCTGGCGGTGACTCGTTTGGACGGTTGTGATCGTCGGGCGAGATTTCTTCTCGGGCGGCAACTCGTCCGCGAACCAGCAGCGGTCCGGGATCGGTGATTCTTCGACCGCGGCCGTTTCGCTCGGGGCGGGCGATGGCCATTCCGCTTCGCGGAGCGTGCGCGCTTCGCGATTCAGCGTGCAAAGCATCTGGTGGCTGTATGTCGTGACTGAGAGCAGTGTCACGCAACCGAGTGTCACCACCCCGGCCGCGACCGACGGCCGCCGGCGAAGCAGCAGGGTCACCGACAGTCCGAACGCCAGGACTCCGAAACCTTTATAAACGGCGAGGCCATTCCAGCCATATTGTTCCAAGCACGCGGCCGCGAGCGGGTTGGATTCGATTGCGTGGGGGTGAGTGCGCAGGAGCGTGAAAGTAAACACCCAATCGGCCGCGCTGAGCAGCACAAACGCACCTAAACCGAGCAGCACAAAGATCTTCCAGTACATGGCGACTCCGTCCCGGTTTGCGGCACGCAAGCGTGCGCAATGGTGCTAAGCAATTGGTGTGCCTGAGAGTTGCCGGTTCGACGCCGTTTTAGAGGGGATAAACGGTTAGCGAGTGTTTTTGAAGCGGCAAGGGCAAGCTGAACGAATTTAGCGGTAATTTCATCTTAAAGCAAGCGCATTAGGTCGAATTCTTCACATCCGTGAATTTAAGCGGTTGTAGGGGCCTGAATCGTTACGTACTCGCTGAGGTGTTCCAGAACCGCTACACTGGCGGGGAACCCGTTACCCGGTCATGAAGGACTAATCATGTCGCGGTTCGCGCTCGGTTTGTTTCCACTCGCAGCACTCGCGTTACTTGTTCCACTAACACCCACACGTGGTGAAAATTTAAACGCGGCAACCGCCCCGGGCGGGACCGCAGATCCCAAGCCCGACTCGAACAACGACGCCGAACTGGTGAAGACCGCGCAGGGGATGTTCAAAGACCTCAAGACGACCACGCTCGATAACGGGCTCCGCGTGTACCTCCTCCCGGTGAAGGGGGCACCGGTCGTGACCACGATGGTCGCGTACCGCGTCGGTGCGGCGGACGAGGAAAAGGACCAGACCGGGCTGTCGCACTATCTGGAACACCTCATGTTCAAGGGCACGGCGAAGCTGATGCCCGGCGACGTCGACCGCGCCACCCAGCGCAACGGCGGGCGCAACAACGCCTACACGTCCGAAGACATGACCGTGTACCACTTCGACTTCGCCGCGGACCGCTGGGAGGCCGCGCTGGAGATCGAGGCCGACCGGATGCGGAACATCCGCATCGACGAGAAGCACGAGTTCGAGCAAGAGAAGGGGGCCGTGATCTCCGAACTGGCGGGGAACGAGGACAGCCCGTGGGATCTGGAATACAAGGCGATGCTACCGCTGCTGTGGCCGAAGGAGTCGCCGTACTCGCACCCGGTCATCGGGCTGACCGAGCACGTGCGCGGGGCCACCGCCGAAATCATCAAGCGGCACTACGACAAATGGTACCACCCGAACAACGCCTCGATCATCGTGGTCGGCGGGTTCGACGCGGACGCGGCACTCGCGAAGATCAAGACGCTGTTCGGCCCGATCCCGAAGGGCGAACTCCCGCCGCGCAAGAAGCCCACGTTCTACCCCGAGCGCAAAGAAGCGTCCCGGAAGGAGTTCGAGTCCAAGTTCGACGTCCCGCGCATGATGGTCGGGTTCAACACGGTCGCGGTCGGCACGCCCGAAGACCCGGTGCTCGACGTGGTTCAGGACGTTCTCGCGGGCGGTAAAACCTCCCGACTGTATCGCAAACTGGTGGAGGACGAGCGGATCGCGTCGGAAGTGAGCGCGGGCAATTACGCGGGGCGCTACCCCGGCTGGTTCTCGGTGAACGTTGAGCTGCTCCAGGGGAAGGACCGTAAAAACGCCGAAGAGCTGGCTTTCGCGGAACTGGAGAAACTCGCGACGGAGCCGATTTCTGATGCCGAACTCGCCCGCGCCCGCCGGAAAATCTTGGCGTCATTCCTGTTCTCGCGCGAGAGCGTCCACAGCCTCTGCGACGCGATCGCTCGCACCAGCACCTACCCGGGTGGCGAGGACGTGAGCAAGTTCTTCCAGAACTACCTCGACCGCGTGCTGAAGGTGTCGAAGGACGATATCCAGCGCGTCGCCAAACAATACTTCGTTCGCAAACAGTCGGCGATCGTGTGGAGCGTGCCGAAAGAAGCAAAGAAGGTCGGAGCGCGGAGCACGGAGCGCGGAACGGCAGAAGCGAAAACCCAGTCCGGTTCTCACTCCGCATTCCGCGCTCCGCATTCCGCGTTTAAAGCGGATGCCCCCGGTGCAGGCACCTTCTCGCTGACGGCCGCGAAGCGCGTCGTGCTGCCGAACGGTCTCACGGTGATCCTGCTCGAAGACCACCGGCTGCCGATCGTGGTCGCGTCGCTCGAAGTGGCCGATGTGCGGTTACGCGAGCCGCTCGACAAGCTGGGCGTCGCGACGCTGACGGGCAACCTGCTCGAAGAAGGTAGCGCGAAACACAAGGGTAAGGAGATTTCGGCCCTGATCGAAGACACGGGCGGGAGCCTCTCGCTCTCGTCGAGTGGCGGGTCGTTCCGCGTGCTGACGCCCGATACGGACCTCGGGCTGGGGCTCCTGTTCGAGTGCGTCCAGACGCCGAGCTTCCCCGAAGACGCGCTCGAACGGATGCGCGAACAGCAGTTGTCCGCGATCGCGGACGCGGAGACGCAACCGCGGACGAAGGCGGGCCGACTCTTCTACTCCACCGTTTACGGCGCGCACCCCAGCGGGCGCCCGGCGCTGGGCAAGAAGGAGATCGTCGAGAAACTCACCGCGGCCGATTGCAAAGCGTTCCACAAGATGGCGTTCGCGCCGAACTTCGCCACGATCGCAGTGGTCGGCGACTTCAAGGCCGACGAGATGACCAAGAAGATCGAGGCGCTCACGAAGGACTGGAAGAAGTCCGATCTCGGTGCGCCCGCGGTCGCCGAACCGCCGAAGCCGACGGGCGGGGAGCAGATCGTCAGCGACCCGAACGCGGCGCAGGTTCACGTGTACGTCGGGCGCCTCGGGATCACGCGCACCGATCCCGACTACTACAAACTGCTCGTGATGGACAACGTGCTCGGCACCGGTCCCGGGTTCACCGATCGGCTCTCGTCCAACCTGCGAGATCGGCTGGGCCTGGCCTACACCGTGAACGCGACCATTACGTCGTCCGCGGGGAAACAGCCCGGAACATTCATCGGGTTCGTGGGGACGTTCCCGGACAAGTTCCTGGACGTGAAGTTCGGGTTCTTCAAGGAAGTGAACAAGCTCCGCGACGAGGAGCCGAGTAAGCAGGAAGTGGACGACGCGAAGAAGTACCTCCTGGGGAGCCTGCCGTTCCGATTCACCACGCTCTCCGGCGTGGCCGGCGAACTGCTCGCGGCCGAGCGGTACGGGTTGGGGTTCGACTTCCTGGAGAAGTATCGCAAGGAAGTCGAGGCCGTCACGCCGGCCGATGTGCAAGCGATGGCGAAGAAGCACCTCGATCCGAAGACGTTCCAACTCATCGCGGTCGGCGCGATCAGCAAGGACGGCAAGGCGCTGGAAAAGAAGAAGTGACGTTTCGGGCGAACGGCCGGTGCGTTCGGGCAAGCGCCCGTTTGGGCGAACGGCCGGTGTAAGCCGGCCGGTGAGGGGAGGGCATCGAACTCGTTGTTGTCGGTGCGCTCCCAATCGCGTTGTTGTTCTCAACGGCCGGCTCACACCGGCCGTTCGCCCAAACGGGCGCTCGACCTGGATTATTTATCTGTTATTGCGTATACTATATCTGGGGCATCCTCGGTGTCTGATTCCCGGCGCGGGCGATTTTGAGAACGGGAATCGACCGGGTCGCGGGAAAATGTGCGCGGTGTTAGCACGCACGACCCAGATATGGAAGAAACGACGTGTCAACACGCTGAAAGTATCAGGGGTTGGTGCTTTTTGACCCGGATCAGCCGAGCGCCGGCCGGAAATGTTAGCAAAAGTTAGCCCCGAGTTCGGAACGGGTACGGGTACGGCGCTTCTTGAATGACGCCCGCTCCTCAACACAACAAACCTTTGCCCGTCGCGGGACGTAGAAACCTCTGACGCCTTTGATGTGTCACCGGAGCCGTGGGTATGAGCCAGGATGTGAACAGAAGTGCGACGAACGGGGCGGGCGGGGGGCTTAAGTCCACGCTCCGGGTTGCCGTCCCGATCGTGGCGCTGATGCTGGTGATCTTCGGCGTCACACTTTTTTCACAGTACACTCAAAAACCGCAGGAGAAAGAAGACGATGCCGGGTCCGGCCCGGCGAGCGTCTCGAACACTCCCCCGCTCGTGTTCTTCACCCGAACCCGGATGTGGGATCCGCCGAATATCACGTGGCCGGGGTACGCGAACCTCCCGCTGCTCGCGCCGTCTTACGACCCGTCCAAGGAAAACAAGTTCGAGTTCAGCCCGCAGGACCGGGTGTTCGCGGGGTTCTTCGAGCCGAATAAGGAGAAAGTGCGCGGGGCCGCGTTCTGGTTCGAGAACCGCAACGCGAAGCCGGTCACGATGCAGCTCAAGGGCATCAATTGCTCGGCGTGTAGCGGGGGGCGCCTGGCCGCGATTCCCCCGGACGTGACGCGGGCCTACTTGCAGCGGACCGCTCTCGCGGCGCTGCCGATCGGCACGTTCAACGCCTTCGGGGTCGGCCTCGTGGACCCGGCCGCGGACTTCAGCAAACTCGAATGGACGAAGTACAAGTTCAGCGAGCACCCCGACGCGACTTACAAGGTGCCCGCGGCCCCTGCGACCCCCGATAAGTGGACGCCGCAGTGGGGCATTCTGGAACTCCAGTTCGCGGTCGGTGAGAACCCGAAAATCCCGCTACAAGCCAATTTCGCGACCGTCGTCGACGGCACCCAACAGGTGGGCGCCCACGAGTTTTCCATCTACTTCGCCCCGGCCGAGGCCTTCGCAGTGTCGCGCTCGGCGATCGAAGTTGGCGAAGTGAATCAACTTACTGGCGACCGCGAGTACCAGTTCCTCGTTTACTCCGCGACCCGCGGACCGGGGTCGGAGTTCGACGACCTGACGCCACCCTTGTGCGACATCCAGGCCCCGACCGGGATCGCGCCGGGCAAGTTCGTGGAAGTCACCAAGATCGAGCGGCTCCCCGATTCGGACCTCCAGTCGGTCGCGGCCGAGGTCGCGCGGGGCGGGAAATTCAGTCGGGTACAGTCCGCGTACCGGGTTACGGTCGCGGTGCGGCCGAAGATCGGCGACAGCCAGCTCGATATCGGGCTGATGGAGCGCACGATCCACGTCACGGCCGGGGGCGCGAAACCGCAATCGATTAGGGTCACGGCGACCGTTCGCGGGGCCGTGTGGCTGGCGACTGGAAATACCGAAGTCACGGTGCCCACATTCAATAGCCGGGCCGGGACCGTTCACACCGAAACTCTGGTGACGGAAACGGCCGGCATGGAACTCGTGTTGATCGAAGACCAGTGTACGCCGCGGTTTATTAAGTACGCACTAACCAAGAAAGAAGACCGGGGCGGACGCGGGTACTACGAGCTTAAACTCGATGTCCCGCCCGGGCGCCAGACCGGAGCGATCAGAGACGACATCAAAAACACCGATGCGGTTGTGGTGATCGAAGTGAAGGGACCGAAGCCGCAGCGCATGCGCGTTCCGATCAAGGGCCGTGGCCAAAACTAAAGTGCGATGGTGCCGGTTGTGTCGGATACGCGCCCGGCGCACCCGGCGCCTTCTTGCCCAGCCCGCGCAACCCGGTTCGGTCGGTGCGCTACACGCGGTGCAGTTCTCCCCACCGCTCGATCCGCCGGCCGGTCGCTGCCGAATGTTCGGAGGGAATGACTCCACCGCCGCTCAGGAGGACGATCCGCGATGACCGATCCGACCCCGTTACCCGTCCGCGCGTCCTCGGTGCGTTGGTCCACGTTCTTCTGCGTTTCCGCCGCGTTCCTGGCCGGGTGCGTGGTGTCGGCCCCGACGACACACGCCGAACGTTCGGCACCCGCTGAAGTGGTCACTCCCGACGCGGCGGATTCGCTGCCGTCGGTGACGTTCCTGCCGAATCTGCCCGCGGACCAACACGTTGCGGCGAAGGTCGCGCCCCCGGGCACGGTGCCGCAGCAGCAGTTGTTCGTCGGGTGGCCGAAGGATCAGAAGCCGGACGCGGTCATCGTCTTCACTGGGCAAACGTTCGGGTTACTTCAACCGTGCGGGTGCAGCCGGCCGCAAACCGGTGGACTGGAGCGCCGGGCGGTCTTCATCCAATCACTGAAAGAGAAGGGGTGGCCGGTTGCGGGCATCGATCTCGGCGACCTGTACCCGGAAAAGCCCGCCGTTCGCGAACAGGGGCGGCTCAAGTACATCGCCACGATGAACGCGCTGCGCGAAATGGGTTACGTCGCGGTGGGCGTGGGCCAAACGGACATCGCGGGGCAACTGGACACGCTGCTCGGCGCGTATGTCGCGCAGAAGGAACAGCCCCCGTTCACGCTCGCCGGAAACGCGGTCGGTCTCGACGGCGCCGGGCAGATCGTTCCGCGCCTCAATCGGTTCCCGGTGATCCCCGGCGACACGCGCCCGCTGATCGGTTCGACCGAGGTTGCGGAGGTGGGCAAGCTGCCGATCGGGATCGCGGGAATTGTGGGCAAGACTCTTGCTGTGGACGCGCGGAACAAGAAGCTCGACACGTCCGTCGATTTCGGCGAGGTTCCGGACGCCCTGAAAGCTGTCCGGGACGAACTCAAGAACCATAAGAAGAAGCCGCAGCTCAACGTGCTCATCTACCAGGGTAGTGCCGCGGATGCGGCCGGCGTCGCCAAGGACTTCCCACAGTTCAACATCATCCTGTGCCAAGCGAGCGACCCCCTCCCGCCGCTCCTCCCGCAACAGCCGCAGGGGACCAAGTCGCTGATTATCGAGGTCGGGCACAAGGGACAGCACGTCGGCGTGCTGGGCGTGTTCAAGAAGCCCGACGGCGGTTTCGACCTGAAGTACCAACTCGTCCAAATGACCGAGGAGTTCCTGACCCCCGGCACCGAGGAGCAGGCACACAAGTCGAACAAGGTTCTGAACGTCCTCGAAGATTACGCGAAGTCGGTTAAGTCCCAGATTGTTCTGGGTAAGGACTACCCCCGCGTTCCGCACGCGGCCCAGATCCACGCTCAGGGACTAAATCCCAAAGTGAACCTGACTTACGTCGGTGCCGATGCGTGCAAGGCGTGTCACGCGAAGGAACACGAGCAGTGGTCGAAGTCGAAACACGGGCACGCGATGGAGGCGCTGGAGAAGCTCGCCAAGCGCCCGAGCCTGCGCCAGTACGACGGCGAGTGCGTGCGGTGCCACACGGTCGGGTTCGATTACCAGACCGGGTACGAGGACGAGAAGAAGACGGCGCACCTCAAGCACGTCGGCTGCGAGAGCTGCCACGGTCCGGGCAGCGGGCACGCGGCGGACCCGAAGAACAAGCAGTTGACCGAGTTCCTCGCGCTCTGGAAGCAAGGCGTTCCGGGGAAGGCCAAGATGCCGGACAAGGCGTTTATCGAGAAGATGGCCAAACTCGGTCCCGAAGAGCGCGGAAAGGAAGCGATCGCCCCGGCCGACCAACTGCTGCTCAACCGCGTTGGGGGCATGTGCATGAAGTGCCATGACCAGGACAACGACCCGCACTTCGACATCTACAAATACTGGGCGCAGATCAACCACAGCGGGCTGGCCCCCGCGGGCGGTTGGCCCGTTGTGCCGCCGAAGAAGTGAGCACGGTGTAAACCGTCACGGGTGAAACAGATAGAGCAGATTAGAAGATGATGAGATTTCAATCTGCGCTATCTGCGTAATTCGTGGCGAATTATCGGACATTTGCTGCCCGGTCCGGTCTGTGGTTTGCGTACCTATGTGTAGCCCAATTGCTCGCACAGCATGGCTGCACCCGGGGTACGCATCATGGAATTCACAACAGTCGCACAAGTTGGGCTGCCCGCGGCCGGCGTAATTGTCTACCTCTTCCGTCACTGGTGGTGGCCACCGGGTCCGGAAGGAACGCCCCCGCTTCTGGCGTTGTGAAACACATTGCGCAACAGCGCGCACGAAAAAAGACCCGTCGGGACCGTCCCAGCGGGTCTTCAACTCGGGGAAGAGTTGTGCTTGTGAGCGGGGTAGCGAGTGGGCGACCCGCATCCCGTTCTGGTTCTCGAATGCACCTTTTCCGACCGCTTGCGCGAAATTAACTCAACTTCACACCCAGTTCTTTCAACTGCCGATCATCGACCGGTGCCGGCGCGCCTGTCATCAGGTCGCGGGCGCGCTGGTTCTTCGGGAACGCGATCACGTCGCGAATGTTGGTCGTCCCGCCGATAATCATGGCCCAGCGGTCCAAACCGAGGGCGATGCCGCCGTGGGGTGGCGCGCCGCTCTGGAGCGCGTCCAACAGGAAGCCGAACCGTGCTTTGGCTTCCTCGGGGTTCATGCCGAGGATCTCGAACACGCGGCTCTGCACGTCCTGACGGTGGATACGGATGCTCCCGCCGCCGACCTCGTAGCCGTTCAGCACCATGTCGTAGGCTTTTGCCCGCACCTTGCCCAACGACTCGTTCTGCCAGAAGTGCGGCAGGTCTTCATCCATCGGCGCGGTGAACGGGTGGTGCATCGCCGCCCACTTCTTCTCCTCGTCGTCCCACCCGAACATCGGGAAGTCGAGCACCCAGGCGAAGTTAAAGTGCTCGGCGCGGGGTTGGAACGGCACCGGGGCGTAGTTCTCTTTTTTCTTCTTGGCCGAGTCCGCCTTTTTCTTTTCGGACTCGTCGTGCTCGGCCTTCTCCTCCCACCAGTTCCGGTAGAGCTTGAGCCGCGACGCGAGGTGAAGGCGCAGCGCGCCGAGGGCATCGCACACGACCGCTTCCGGCCCCGCGACGATCAGGAGCAAGTCACCGTCGACCGCGCCGAGGCGCTCGACGAGTTTGGCCTTCAGTTCGTCCGAGAAGAACTTTTCGATGGAGCCGGTGAATTTGCCTCCCTCCACCTTGAGCCACGCCAGTCCCTTGGCCCTGTACGTCTCCGTTACTTTGGCCAGTTCGCCACCGGGCTTCAGCGCGGTGTTGCTGAACAGCGGGGCCTTCTTCGCGTCCTGCGCCGCGGCCGCGCCCTTCGCGTTGATCGCGCGGACCACGCCGCCGGCCGCGACCGCGTCCTTGAAGAACTGGGCCTCGCTCGCCCCGGCGATGTCGGTGATGTCCACGATTTCCAGCCCGAACCGCAGGTCCGGCTTGTCTGAGCCGTACTTGGACATGGCCTCCGCATAGCTCAGCCGCGGGAACGGCAGGTTCAGCTTCACGCCGAGGCACTTGTCGAAGATGTCGACCGCGAGGCGCTCCATGATGCCGGTCACGTCCTCGCGCTCGACGAACGACATTTCGACGTCGAGCTGCGTGAACTCGGGCTGGCGGTCGGCCCGCAAGTCCTCGTCGCGGAGGCAGCGCGCGATCTGGAAGTACCGGTCGTAGCCCGAAATCATCAGCAGTTGCTTGTACAACTGCGGCGATTGCGGCAGCGCGAAGAACTCGCCGTTGAACACGCGGCTGGGCACGAGGTAGTCGCGCGCGCCCTCGGGCGTGCTCTTACCGAGCAGCGGCGTCTCGACTTCGAGGAAGTTATGGGCGTCCATGTAGTCGCGGATCACCTTGCACAACCGGTGGCGCAGGATGAGCACCTTCTGGAGCGAACGCCGGCGCAAGTCGAGGTAGCGGTACTGGAGGCGGAGGTCTTCGTTCGCGAGTTCGCTGCCGAACTCGCTGATTTCAAAGGGGAGCGGCGGGCACTGGTTCAAAACTCGTAGTGTCTTCGCTTCGATCTCGATTTCGCCGGTGGAAATGTCGGCGCGGGCCGCCCCTTCCAGGCGCTTGCGGACAAGACCGGTCACGGACACCACCCACTCGCTCTTCAGTTCCTTGGCCTGGGCGAAGAGGTCCGCGTCGTCGGCCTTGTTGAACACCACTTGCGTCAGACCGTAGCGGTCGCGGAGGTCGGTAAAGATCTGGTGCCCGTTGTCTCGGACGGTCAGCACCCACCCGTTGAGCGTGATCGTCTGCCCGACGTGTTCCTCGCGAAGCTGTTCGCAGGTGTGTGTTCGTTGCCACTCGGCCATTGCCATCTCCCGACAAAAAATGTCTCGGTCCGCGGAAGCTCAGTATACGGACCGGGTTCGCCGTGCGCGGTTCGCGACTCGGAACGTCCCGGCTAGCCGCGTGCGTACAATTCCCTGACCCCGAACCCGGCTCCGCGCCGGAGTGTCTTGTGGGCATGATTCTTATTGAAGCTATACAGGCTGATTCGGCCCTCATGGACGCTCACACGCTCGATCTGCTCGGATTCGACAAGGTCCGCGCTTTGCTTGCCGGTTACGCGGCTTCGTCACTCGGGCGCGACCTCGCCCGGCAGGTCGAACCCTCGACCGATGCGACTACGATTCGCAAAGAAATCGCCCTCACCTCCGAAATGTTCGAGGCGCTGGGGCTGAACCAGGCGCCGCCGTTTAGCGGCCTCCACGACGTTCGGCTGATCGCCCGGCGCGCCAAGATAGGCACCATGCTCACGGCCGAGCAACTTATCGAAGTGGCCGAAGCGCTCAACTGTACCGGCGCGATGTACCGCTACCGGATGCGCCTCGCGGAACACCTCTCGGGCATCATCGACCACCTCTCGGGGATCGAAGACCTCGGCACGGTCGGAAAGTCGATTGGCGGGTGCATCGACGGGCGCGGGCACGTTCTCGATATGGCGAGTCGCGACCTCGCGGCGGTCCGCCAAAAGCTCTTTGACCTCGACGAGAAGGTGAAGGCCGAGATCCGGCGCCTCCTGCGCGACCCGGAACTCCGGAAGATTCTGAGCTACCCGAACGCGACTGTCCACGGCGATCACTACGTCCTGCCCGTCTCCGTGAACCACCGGCACAAGGTTAACGGTGTCGTTCACCGAGTGAGTGGTACCGGCGAAACGGTGTTCATCGAGCCCGCGAGCATCTCGAACCTCAGTGCCGAGCGCGTGCAACTGAAGGCCGACGAGGACCGCGAAGTGAAGCGCGTGCTCCGGCGCCTCAGTAGTGAAGTCGGTCGCGTCGCGAATCCACTGGTATACGCCCTGGATGTGATCGCGAAGCTTGATCTCATCACCGCGAAGGCCCGATACTCGCGCGACTTCAACATGTACCCGCCGGACGTGAATACCGAGGGCCGACTTTGGCTCCGGCAGGCGCGCCACCCGCTCCTCGAATCGCTGTTCCGCAACGAACCCTCTTCGAGCGCGGAACGTGGAACGCAGAGCGCGGAACAGAAAGCGAACGAAGCACAGAAGGCAACCGACCCGCCTGATGCTTCCACTCCGCGTTCTGCGGCCCGCGGCCCGCGCTCGGTGGTTCCGATCGATATCCGGCTCGGGATCGGGTTCAATCTGCTGGTGATTACGGGACCGAATACGGGCGGGAAAACGGTCACACTGAAGACGACGGGGTTATTGTGCTTAATGGCCCAGTGCGGGATGCACATACCCGCGGGCGAGGGCAGTCTGGTTCCGGTGTTCAGGCACATCCTGGCCGACATCGGCGACGAGCAGAGTCTCGAACAGTCACTCAGCACCTTCAGCTCGCACGTCTCGCGCATCGCGTCGATCTTCCGCACCGCGGACGACCAAAGCCTGATCCTGCTCGACGAACTCGGGGCCGGCACCGATCCCACCGAAGGGGCCGCACTCGGGCGCGCGATCCTCGACCAACTCGACGCGGTCCGGTGCCGCGCGATCGTAACCACGCACCTCGGCGACCTGAAGACCTACGCCTTCAACAACGACCGGGCCGAGAACGGGGCGGTGGAGTTCGACATCGAAACGATGCGCCCCACCTATCGCCTGCACATCGGCCAGTTCGGGATGAGTAACGCGCTCAAGATCGCCCGGCGCCTGAAACTGCCGAAGGAACTGCTTCGCAAGGCCCACAAGTACCTGAAGCGGCGCAAGGGCAAGACCGGCGAACTTGCCCGCCTCCAGGAACTGCGCCTCGAAGCGGAGCAGGCGAAGGTAGACGCACTCGCCGCGAAGCACGAAGCAGATCGCGCGAAGGAGTCGTTCGAGCGCGAGCGCCGCGCCCTCGATAAAGAAGCCGCGGACCGGGCCGCGCTCAACGAGCTACGTGCAACACTGAAGGCCGGCACGGTGGTGACGGTGCAGCGGTTCGGTTCGACCGGCAAGGTCGTGAAGGTGGACGCGAAGAAACAGACCGTGACCGTCAGCGTCGGCATCGGGCAGTGGGAAGTCCCTTTTGAAGAGATATTCCCGGTGACGTGAGCGAGTGCGTCGGGACGTTACCGCGGATTACCTGGTGATTCGACCTCATTCACGGTAAGGCGTATTGGTTCCATTTCCTACCCATCTGGTTTCAGGAGTTCGTTCGGTTCGGGTCCGCGCCGCGGACCCGAACCGAACGAGCTAATGGCACAGCAGTGGCAAGTGGTGGCGTCGACGAACATGGCCACGGGCACTTGCTGGGCACGGGCGCGTCCATGCCCGTCTTACCTGCGTGCGAAGGGAATGCCGGCCGGGTATACATTTGATTTTCAGCGGTCGGGCGCAGATTCTAAAGGAGTCGAACGGTCAGTTCGGGACAGCCTTCCTGTTGGCGTTCGTGTTCGTGTACATGGTTCTGGCCGCCCAGTTCGAGAGTTTTGTCCGCTCGGTTAGCGTCACGGCGGCACTGGCGCTCGTGATCCCGTTCGCCCTGCTGTCGCTAGCCCTCTTGAGGACGAACCCGGACCTGTACTCGATGATCGGCCCCCGCAATGCTGGTCGGGATCGTGAAGAAGAGCGGCATCCTCTGGGTCGAACTTAGCAGAAAGCCACCGAGAATAGACTACAACTCAAAGGCGCATCGAATGGAAGGTAAACGCGATTCCGGTCAATCGGGTTGTTTCATCAACTTGGTAGGCGGGCTGAGCTTTCTGGGCCTTTTCGCGACCGGCGTCACTGGACTGTTCGGAGGACTTATTCGGAGCAACGAACCGATTTTGGCCGGGGCTGCGTACTTACTGGTCGGTGGACTGGCGTTTGGAGCACTTCTGGTTCTGGTTATTCGCCGGAGCCAGAACTGACCGGCACGGCCCTCAGCACCAGAATCAATTGAGCCTATGAATTCGAGCATCTGCTCGAGAGGTTCCTTGTGGCCCAACCGCCCCACACACGATTGCTGACTGCGGCAGCGCGGCAAATTCTCCGCCCCTTCGGGCTTTTCCAGCGCGGGCGCAGTCGGTTGTGGTTGGACGACCACGGGTGGTGGGCCGTCGTCGTGGAGTTCACGCCCGCCAGTTCGGGCCGAGGTAGCTTCCTGAATGTCGCGGCGATGTGGCTGTGGTGCGAGAAAGATTACCTTTCGTTCGATTATAAATCCTCGCCCGGCTACGACTCCCAGCCCAATGACTTCATCGCGTTCGAGAACGAAGAGCAGTTTACTCCACTCGCCGAGAAGCTGGCACTGCGCGCGGCGGACGAAGTTAGGCACTACCGATCACTCTTCCCTTCGGTACATTCTGCTGCCCAACATTTAGCGGCGAAATCGCCGATGGGGTTCTGGGACGCCTTCCACGCGGGCGTGGCATGCGGACTCGCCGGAGACGCGGTTCAAGCGAACCACTTTTTCGCGAAAGTCGCAGAAACCAAAGAGCAACGAGATTGGATTCAGGTGGCAGTTGCTCTCGCTCAAGAGCATTGCCGCGCACTGGAAGATTTGGCCGGTTTCCGGCACCGGATCGAAGCGAGCATCCGCCGAGCACGAAGCCAGTTGCAATTTCCAGAGATCGATGACATCGCGCTGAAGTGAGTTCCACCAAACACGAGTTCACGAGCGCGGCGCGACCCGCTCAACGTACTCGTAATAGCCATCGAGATCGAACTTCTTGGCAGTGTTGCCCGACGACATGTAGCGCACCGAGCCGAACACCGGGCGCTCGGGCGGCCACGGGCGGTCGAACAGCCCGAAGCACCAAAGCACACCCGTGTACGAGTTCGGATCGCGACCATCCAGCGCGTACTTGTTATTGAGGTGCTCCAGCACGCAGTACGCAACGGCCGGCGATTCGCTCCACTCCAACACCTTCTTCCCCCACAACATCCGCAGGTAGTTGTGAATGCGCCCGGTCGCGATCAGTTCGCGCTGGGCCGCGTTCCAGAGATTGTCGTGAGTCGCGGCGGCTTCCAGTTCCTCCAAGTCGTAGAGGTACTCGCGCCGGTCGCGCTCGTGCTTACCGAGTGTAGTTCGCGCCCAAGTCGGCAACACGACATCGAGCGTGCGCTCGCCGCCCGGGGAAAAATCCATCGTCTCGAAGTTGAAGAGAGGCATGTCGGTTGTTGGGTGGGCGCACCAACTGACGTTGAGGGAAGATTCTCTGTTCGTATCACGCGCTGAATTTCGTGCAAAATGCCAATGATAACCGACATCACGCCAGGTAATCGCTTCGTCCAAAAAACTGTTCACGTTCGCGTCACGACAGAAGAAATCGTCCTTGTTTCGGGTCTTCGGATTGATCTCTTTGACGCTCCATTCCTCGCCCAACGCGGCCTCTGCGACTTCCTGAATACTGAGGTGGCCGTAGTGCAGGTACGGACTGAGTCCACTCGCGGCGTTGTGTGCGGGGTCGTTGGGTTCGTTGCGCCCCTCGGCGTAGTTCGAGAGTTTTTCATTCACGAACGTTTCGAGCACCGCGCGGCCTGCCACCGAACCGCCTTCGGCACCGGGCACGGAAGCAATGCTCTGGTCGATAGGCAAAGACGCCACGAACTTCGCGATGTCCTGCTTTGGGTTCCAGGCCCGGAACGGCGGATCGAGTTTGCTCTTGGCGACTTTCGGCACGTCGGGAATGTGAGCTGCCCGATGCAGCCATTCTTCTGCGAAAAGCTTGTGAATGCGCGGACGCAGGTGCGCGGCGGCTGCAACCGGAGCGCCGAGTCGCGCGAGGGGCACGACAGAGTTGCCGTCCACGAGAATCACCGGCACCGCGCTTTTCGCCGCGAGCGCTCGATTGTGAGCGGGGACGATGTACGCGGGGTAGTCGTCCGTCACGACACAGACCGCGTGCGCTGCCAGCCGGTTCACCAGTCCGTGGCCGTTATCGCCCGGGGTTTCCACGAACGGCCAGTACGCGACCCCGAGTTTCTTCGCGGCGCCCGCGTTGTCGCGCATTCCTTGCAGAATGAACGTGTGGTGCCGGGCGTTCGCCCACGGATAATTCAGCTTCAATCCTTCATACACCACGAGCGGTTTCTTGTACTCCGCCGCGAGCCGAAGGGCGCAATCAAGTGCGTGGTTCGCGTGCAGCCGCCGGAACATCTGGGGCCAATAAAGAACGTACTCCCCTCTTGTGTTCACGGGCCGGTCGTTTGCCATGCGAACCCGAGCGTTGGTTAAGAGTTCCTGGTTCACGATCCCTGGCCCTTCGCGAGTTCAATGGGCGCAACAAGAGGTAACCGCAAGACGCCACGGGACACAACCGAGCCCAGCGCCGAGGTAACGACTTCGCAAAATGCCGGCGCAATCACGCTTTATTATTTGTGAATTTTAGTCCACTAGTGTATAATTTATCTAGCGAAGCACCAAATACGAGAGTGCGGCGAGCAGTGAAGTTCGTGGTGGATAACATTTGAGGCGAAAATGTTAGCGTTTGTTAGCGATCTGCGTGGGTCTTCAAAGGGCATTCGGCGTTCAGAAATGCGGAAAATATCAGCATTTGGGGCATCACTACTGAAGTATCTCGGCCGTGTGACCGGCCGGGGCCAATAATGTTAGGGATTGTTAGCAGACCGTGACGCGGTGGGCCGTCTCGTGGGTTCCGAGAACCGAAATCATCGTTTCCACAAAGTACTCCATGTCAGAAGCGGTACTCGAAGTCACGGACCTCCGCAAACAGTACGGCGAAACCGTTGCACTGAACGGCGTTTCGCTCACGGTTCAGCGGGGCGAAGTGTTCGGGCTTCTTGGTCCTAACGGAGCCGGCAAGACGACTCTGCTTTCGATCGCGGCCGGTCTCACGCGCGCCGACAGCGGAAGTGTCAAACTGTTCGGCGAGCCGTTCACGCGCGACACGCGATCCCTACGGCACCTCGTAGGAATCGGTACACAAGATCTCTCGATCTACCCCGATCTGACCGCACGTGAGAACCTTCGCTTCTTCGGCAAGCTTTACGGGATGGGTGGGAAGGCTCTGGAATCGCGGGTCGATGAGATGCTTGGGGCCGTTGGACTAACCGATCGCGCCAACGACCGCGCCGGTACGTTCTCCGGCGGCATGAAGCGCCGACTCAACCTCGCGGTCGCGGTAGTTCACGCACCGAAGCTGCTCATTCTGGACGAACCGACAACGGGCGTGGACCCGCAGAGCCGCAACCACATCTTTGAGCGAGTGAAAGCGCTCAACGCGGCCGGGCTGACCGTGATTTACACGAGTCACTACATGGAGGAAGTGCAGGCGCTGTGCAAGCGCATCGCCGTCATCGACAACGGCACACTCCGGGCCTGTGACACGCTCCCGAACCTGCTCAAGCGCCTCGATACGACCGTTCGCGTCACGGTGTCGGGGGCAGGCCCCGATTTCTCCCAACGACTGCAAGCGATACCGGGGGTGAAACGAGCGGCGCGGGGAGAACCTAACCCCCTAACCCCCTTCCCTAAGAAGGAAGGGGGAACAGAACCAAAAACAAAAGCCGGCGCACCGCAGGCACCGGTTTTAAGCCCCTCTCCCCTTGGGGGAGGGGTTGGGGAGGGGTTCGAGGCACAACCTCCCACCCCCACCCCCTTCCCTTCAGGGAGGGGGGATGGGGGGGTAGGTTCTTCCGCTATCTTCGAGATCGTGGTCGAAGACATCGGGCCGGTGTTAGCGCGGGTCGCGTCCGAGTGTGCCGCGAGCGGCGCGGACCTCACCGCGGTCACCACGACGGAACCGACGCTGGAGCGCGTGTTCCTGAACCTCACTGGCCGCGGGCTAAGGGATTAGCACATGCCGATACTCACGCTCGCCGCGAAAGACCTCCGCCTGTTACTCCGCGACCCGCGGAGCGCGGTCATTCTACTCCTCACGCCGCTGCTGCTCATCCTCGTACTGGGGCTAGCACTGGGTGAGGGCTTCGGTGAAAAGCCGGACGACCGGCTCCACATCTCCGTCGTGAATCTCGATCGCGGATTACCCGGGAAAGTCCCCTTCCCCGAAAAGCCGTGGTCGGAAGTCGTAATCGACGACCTCAGTGCGACGCAGGACATCCGGCTGGAGATCATTCGTGATCGCGGCGAAGCAGAGCGCCTTGTCGCGAAGAACCGGCGCCCCGCGATCATCGTGTTTGAGGAAGATTTCAGCGAGCGGATGCACCGCTGTTCGTTCCTCACGGGCGCGGAAGCCGTCAACCCGTTCGGGCGCGATGGGGTGCGCCTCAGCCAACTCGGGGCCACGCTCCTCACCGACCGCACGCAGCCGGTGTCCGCATCCATCATCGAGCAGGTCACGCAGGTCACGCTCCTGCGCGTGGTGATCCCCTGGATGATCGGGAAAGCGTTCGCCCGCGTCGGTGACGAGAAGTTCATGGAACTGGTCGCGGATCGGTTGAGCAAGAATACGGTGCCGCCGAAGGTGATCGAGGAACTCGACCCGGTGGTGCTTGATCTGCTCGACGCACTGGTTGCGGACGAAAAATTCCAGAAACGCATGACGGACAAGTTCGGGCGCCTCGCGGCCCAAGCGATCAAAGCCCAAATGCCCGGGTTCCGCGCGGTCGTCGATGATGCACTCAAAGACCCCGACATTACCGCCCGAGTTGGGAAGAAGGTGTTATTCGGCAAGGTGCTCACACCAACCGTGCGAACGGAGATCGGGCCGACTGTCAAGCGCGGGGTCGGCGATCTGTTTTCGAGCTACAACTTCGAGGCGACGCGCTGGAGCGATCTGGTCAAGAGCGAGACCCGCGAGGGGATCGCGGCGAACCGCGTGGAGTACAAGGACTCGTCCGGTAGTGGAGTGCTCAATCGCGGCGCCCTGCGGTACCAGATCCTGGTGCCATCGTACACCGTGATGTTCGCGTTCTTCCTGGTGCTGAGCGTGGGCTGGCTGTTCGTCGCCGAGCGCAAGCACGGCACGCTGGTGCGGCTCCGCGCCGCGCCGCTCACGCGCGGGCAGATCCTCCTGGGCAAGTTGCTCCCGTGCCTCGCGGTGTCGCTGCTTCAGGGCGTGTTCCTGCTCGCAGCAGGTCGACTCATCTTCGGGATGACGTGGGGCTCGCGCCCGGAGCTGCTACTCCCGCTCGTGGCCAGCACGTCCTTCGCGGCGGTGGGACTGGCGATTCTGGTCGCGAGCGTGGCCCGCACTGAAACTCAGGTCGCGGTGTACGGCACGCTGCTGGTATTGGTTCTTGGTGGCGTGAGCGGGTCGCTAATGCCACGCGACCTGATGCCCGAGCAGATGAAAACGGTCAGCCTCGTCACCCCGCACGCCTGGGCGCTCGACGCTTACAACCAACTACTCGCGACTTCCGCCCCCGATGTGTCGGCCGTGCTGACGGCGTGCGCGGCACTGTGTGCGTTCGGCGCCGCGTTCACCGCGCTCGCGTGGTGGCGCATGGATTTGGAATAGTGGTATCCGTTGGCGAACGGCCGGCGTGAGCCGGCTGGTGTAAGCTCCCCAGCTCTTGAAGTCATCGCGTGTATCAAAAAGACGAGCCGCCGCCTGGGGAGGCGGCGGCAGGGGGGATGTTGCCGTAGACGGGGGAACGGACGTGTTGTCTGAAAGGTTCAGGAGAGGGGGGAAATCTCTCCCGCGGCCGTGACCTTGGGGGAAGGTCGTATTGGCCTCCGTATTCCGCGGTGCCGGGTCGCCATTTTGGGGGAGGCGAACCTTGGGGGAAGGTTCACCGTTGAGCGATCCGGCACCGATCCGCGATTCACTTGGGGGTTGTTCGTCGCGGACGATATAACGGAAAGCAGCGACCGTGCCAATTGCCGCGTTCGCGCGTGCCGTCAATCTCGCGATTCGGCGCAACTCCTGTCGAGCCATAAGCCAAAGAAAATTGGCGGTCCGGTTTCCACCGTCGGGAATTCGTGCCACAGTTCGGAAACGTCGCCCAGTTTGTAAATCTTGCCGGGCGTTGTAAGACGTGTCATTGGTAAAACTGACACAACCGCCCATTTTCTACCTGCTCCCGGAGAGGGCGTCATGCCGGCCGATCAACTGGTGCAGAACCTGGAATCCGCGCTGTCCCGGATTCCGCTCATTGACCCGCACTCGCACATTGATCCGCTCAGCCCGGTATCGAAGTCGCTCGACGACATCCTCGGCTACCACTACTACACCGAACTCGCCCACTCCGCCGGGATGGGCCAGGCGCTTCTGAGCAAGGACGCGGACCCGCGCGAGCGCGTGCGGGAGATCGTCCGGTTCATGGACCGGTACGACAACACCGCGCAGTACGGGTGGTTCGTGGACATCGCCCGCACGTTCCTGGGTCTCGACGACAAGGAAACGCGCGTCACCGCGGCGGACGCGGACCGGCTCTACGACACCGCGCTAAAAACGTTCGCACAACCGGACTGGGAAGCGCAAGTCTTCGAGAAGACGCGGCTCGAAAAGATCTTCCTGACGAACGAGTTCGACGACCCGCTCCAGGGCTTCGACACCACGAAGTACGTCCCCTGCCTGCGGACCGATACGCTGGTGTTCCACCTCGACAAGCCCGACACGCGGCGCCGGCTGGAAGCGATCAGCGGCGTTCACGTTCACGACGGGGCCACGCTGCGGATGGCACTGGCGAAGGTGTTCATGCACTTCACGCGGAACGGGGCGAAGGCGTGCGCGATCTCGCTCCCGCCCAACTTCCACCCGGCGAAGTTCGACGACGAGCACTTCTACGAGCAGATGCAGTTCCACGGGTTCCACGACCTCGCGCCCGGCGTGTTCTGGCTAGTCGCCGAGTTCTGCCGCGACTTCCGGCTGCCGTTCGATCTGATGATCGGTGTGAACCGCCGCGTGTACGAGAAGGGTGTTTACCAAGGGCAAGATCTGTTCGACCAGCGCACCAGCCTGTTGCAGTATAAGGAGTTGTTCAACGCCTTCCCGGACGTGACGTTCCCGGTCTCGGTGCTGACGAGCGCGCAGAACCAGGAGTTGGTGGCGTACTCGTGGATCTTCCCAAACGTGCTACCGAACGGTCACTGGTGGTACTCGAACACGCCGCCGTTCATCCGCAAGGACTTGATGGAGCGCATCACCGCGGTGCCGAAGACGAAGCTAATCGGGTACTACTCGGACGCCTACAAACTGGAGTTCGTGAAGCCGAAGTACGGCATGTACCGGCGCATCCTCGCGAGCGTGCTGGCGGATGAGTTCGTGCGCCCCGGCGTGCTCAGCGAAACGGACGCCGTCGCGCTGGGCACGCGGCTCCTGCGAGACAACGTGAAGGACGTGTTCAAGGTGTAGCGCCAACAAGAAAGCGGTTCTGAGATTGCCAGCGCCCAATATCGCTGGCAATCTCAGAACCGCTTCGCGTCGGTCGTTGAGAGCACCTCAACGACCGCATTCTCGCCCCGTTAAGGCACCGTAATCTGAATCTGCCCCTGTTTCCGAAGTTTCGCGATGAGTTCTGTGCGAAAGTCGTCGCTGTAGGCGTCGAGTACCTCGGTCACGGACTTTTCGTAGGTGTTGGGAGTGCCGGGTTTTCGGTCCGTTACTTGGAGAATATGCAGGCCGAAGTCCGTCTCGACTACCCCGCTGAGTTCGTTAGGTTTCATCACGAACGCGGCCTTGGCAAACGCTTCGTCTACAAGCCCGCCCTTGCGAGCGATGTAGCCGATGTCGCCCCCATTCGGCGCGCTGGGGCAGTGCGAGTTCTTTTTCGCCGCGGTCGCGAAGTCGAGTTTCCCGGCCGCGATCTCGGCGCGAATGGCTTCGAGCTTCTCTTTAGCCGCAGCGCGCTCGACCGCGGTCGCATTCTTGCTCACGCGAAGGACGACGTGCTGTACCTTCACTTCCACGTGATCGAAGTAATCCTTGTTCGCGTTGAAGTACGCTTTGAGTTGCTCTTCGGTGGTGTTGAGCTTCACGTAGCCGGTGAGTTGCATCGCGGTCGTCCACGACTCCCGCACCTGGGCTTCTGTTTGGCCGGTTTCCTTGAAAAAGTCCGCGAGCGATTTGCCGTCCTTCTTGAGCTTGTCACCGAACGCTTTGAGCTGCGCGTCGATCTCGGCCGGATCGACCTTCGGCCCGTTCTTGCGGAGGAACTGCCGCAGGAGCAGGTCATCGATAATGTCAGAAAGTACTTCGATTCGCATTTGGCGCTTCTGCGCCACAGTAAGGGGCGTAAGCGGGAGCGTATTCTTCAGCAGGGTATCGACTTCCGTGAGCGTGATGGACTCACCGTTCACGGTCGCGGCGACCGCGTTCTCTTGTGCGGCGGGCGCTCCCGTTTGAGCCGGAGGCGCCGGCGGTGTGGTCGGTGCGGCCGGCGGTTGCGCGAGCGCGAGCGTCGCGAACGCGGGCGCGGCGAGAGTGAGCACGAACGAGCGGCGCATCCTTGCGGCTCCTTTCGAGAGGCATGGGCTGGCGAAACGTGGCCTATAACCCGCCCTCGTGCGGGTCGCAAGCAATTTCCCGGCTGCTAAGATGGGAATAATGAGTCAATTGATGCGAACGCCGTTACTCGATGTACCCGCCGAGGCTGCACACCGGGTCGTGCTCTTGCGCGACGTTCCCGCGGGCGAGTTGTTGGTCCACGAAATCTACATAAGCGTGCAAGGCGAATCGACTTTCGCCGGCTTGCCCTGTGTGTTCGTGCGTGCGTCGGTGTGCGACAGCCGGTGCCGCTGGTGCGACACCCCGCACGCCTTCAATCAGGGCACGCGGATGACCCGCGCGGACGTGCTGGCGAAGGCGCTCAGTTACAATTGCCCCCTGGTGGAGATCACCGGCGGCGAACCGCTGTTGCAGTCCGAGATGTTCACGCTGATGACCGAACTGTGCGACGCGGGAAAGACCGTGCTGCTAGAGACGAGCGGCGCGCACTCCGTCGCTGAGGTCGATCCGCGCGTTCACGTCATCATGGACCTCAAGTGCCCCGATAGCGGTGAGAGCCACCGGAACCGGTGGGCAAACCTGGACGTGCTGAAGCCCACGGACCAGATCAAGTTCGTGATCGCGTCGCGCGCGGACTGGGATTGGGCCGCGAACGCGATCCGCACGAACAAACTGGACGAGCGCTTCACGTGCCTCGTGAGTTGCGTCTTCACGAGCGTGAAACCGGTGGAACTGGTCGGCTGGTTGCTCGAATCCGGGCTCCATCGCGTGCGGATGCAGTTGCAGATGCACAAGTACATCTGGGAGCCGAGCACACGCGGAGTGTGAGCCCCGAAAATTCGCATTCACCGCCAACGACAGCGGTCGTGTCCTCGTTCCACCGGTGGATTACGGAATGATCCCATCACCACCGGGGAACGCCTATGTCGTCTGTTCCCGTTCCCGCGCGGGCTCCGCGCGCGGGAGTTCTCAGCGTTATTGACTGGCGCACGGTCGCCGCGATCGGCCTCCCCCTCTGGGCGTTCCTTGCTGGCGCCATCGTGATGCGCCCGTCCACGCCGGCGGGGGCGGTATTCACGGGAATCGAACTCATTCCCCACGAGTTCCCTCCACCCTCACCTGGTCCCAGCACGGACGAACCGATCCCGATGCCGCGCGAGATCGTCGTTCGCACGGAAGTGGTCACCGTTCCCGTGGTCGTGCCCGTTGTGACCCCGGGCGAACCAGTCGTAGTGGCACAAGCGCCACCCGAGTTCCGGCTCCCGGTAAGTGAACTGATGCCCGCCGAGAGGTGCCAGTCGTTCAACACGAAGGTGCGTTTCCACCCCGGAATGACCGAAGCGGCAGAAGAGGCAAAAGCCTCGAAGAAGATGATGCTCGTTCTGCACATCTCAGGGCACTTCGACGATCCCGGGTTCACCTGAAACAACGCTCAAGCTCTCCGTGAGGGAGCCTTGTCGGACGACGCGGTAGGTAAGTTCCTCGGTGACAACTTTGAGTCGACGTATCAGAAAGTGGGCACATTTCAGGTGATTGACGGTGCAAAGGTAGGCGGGAACGTGGCGGCGTACTTCTGTCTCAGCGACGGGACCGTGGTCCACGCAGTCGCCGGACCACTGGGCGCGAAAGACTTCCTCCGAGAAGCGCGATGGGCGGTTGATCTGCGCAAACTCGCGGCCAGTGAAGCGGGTGGGGATGTTGCCCGGTACCGTGTCGCGCTCCGCAGGGGCCACTTGGAGCGGCTCACGGCGGAATCGGGGTTACGGCTCCCGCCGAACACGCTGCCGCGCATTGTTCCCGGGCCACCGTCGGCACCGACCAACGCACAGATCCAAACCAAAGCAGGCCGCGGGCTCGGCGCTCAGGGACAGGTTCACGTGCTGCTGGCGTACTACCCACTCCCGAAGCTCGCGGACCTCTACACGATTGTGTTCGAGGACGTTCTGAAGGAAAAAGTGTCCACGCTGCCGGTGAATACGAAGTAATTGGTACTCGGCGCTTCTTTGTGCGCACCGGCCGGTGCGCACAAAGAAGCGTGGTCTGTCACATTCAAGGGAGTGACCCCGTTACGGCCAAATCGTTTGCGAACCAAATTTTCTCCCAGTACGCCCTACTGTGCTCACCTACGCTCTCGGGGAACGCGCCAGGTTTGTCCTTGAGCTTCTCGAACGCAGTTTTCATCCGGTCGCGCGTTTTCTGTGCCTGGGTCGCGTCCCCCTTTTTTGAGTGCGCGTGGTACGTCACCCTCAGGATGACGAGTTCTTCGACCGTACCCTTGTATCGCTCCAGCATCGGTCCGGCCGCGGTGATGACTTCGTCCGACTTTCCAGCCTGTTGGTACACTCCGAGGAAGCGAAGTTCGGCCTGCGTGCGAACAAACACGGCCCGTTTGTCGGTTCCGCTGTCCTTCTGGTACGTCTCTACCTCGGTGATCGCCTCGCGGAAGCGGTCAGCGGCCTCGGTCCGGAGCGTAATGGCCACCGAAGCATCGCTTTGCGCCGCCCGCTGGGTGAGGCAGATGCCAAGTTGGAGGCTGCGCGCAGCTAGTTCCAATCCCTTGTAGTCCGCCAGATGCTTGCGGATGAAGATCTCGGCTCCAGAGAAATTACACGTGTTCATCAATGCCTGGATGTGTTCGTCCTCTTCGAGAACGCGCGACTTTGCATGCGGCACCGGTGCGGTGATGACCTTCTCGGGCGTACCCGTTTGCGCTGCAGGCGGTCCCTTGGCCGCCTTCACATTGAAGTACATCACGTCTGATCCGGCATCGAGTTCCAGTGGGCGAAGCGCCCGCTTGCCGGTCGCACCGAGTGCTAGTTTCAGTCCCCTGTCGGTGACCTCGTAGCTGCCGTAGAGTTTCGTCACTTTCCCGTCCTCGATGGCCGTCGTCAGTTCAACGTCCACCCACTTCGGGTTCTTCGTTGCGTCGTAACGGTACCGGCCACCAACCCAGTGGCCGGTCTTGGGATTCGTGACGAATAGGTAACTATCAAGAATCTCGACCCGCGGGCGCACGGTTGAAGAATCGCCGGCGGGCGGTTCACCGACCCACGAACCGACTAGCGATTTCTCACCAACCGCCGGAGGTAGTTTTCCGCGGCGGAAGGTCATGACCATGAGAGATGTGCCCGGATCGGCCTCGAACTCGGCCGGACGAGTCGAAGTGTGATCCCCAGCGCACATACAGATGCGTAATACGTCCCCGTCTAGTTCGTAAATGCACCGCCAATGGGAACCGTGGGAAGTGACCGGCCACACACGAAGATCGAGCCACTTCGGGTTCTTTGTTTCGTCGATCACAGCCAATTGAGCCACCGCGGTGCCGAGTACCCCGTTCGGCCCGGTTCCCATTGTCCACCACTTATCACCGGAGACCAGAATTTGCATCCGGCCCGTCATCTCGTTCGCTTCCTTCAACTCCCCCTCGGTCAACTGCTTGCCAATGACATTGAGCTTTTCGTTCACCCACAACCCCTGCACCGCATCTCGATCTGAGAGTTTCGGCCCACCCACAGATAATTTCTTCGCGTCCGGTTGCGGGAGAGCCTCGGCTGCTCGCGCCGGAGGTGCCGCACCGATACTTTTGTCTTCCGCAGCCGCGCGCGGCTCTTCACCGGACCACGCCGTGGCAAACCCCGTTGCCACCAGAGTTAGGGCGAGAACCACGACTCCGGCGCCGCGCAATTTCGTGAGGAGCATGCCCTTCAATACCTCGTCCGTGAGTTGAGCCGCACCGACCGGGACCGCCCCGGTCGCCGCACTCGTTGCCGCCACTGCAAGTTCGGAAGTCCGCGCGAGCAGCGCTGCGGGCACCACCGCCCGCCCGACACCATTTGTCGTGAGCAACGCCGCCAACCCACCCGTTGGGAGCAGCGTGCCGTGCTTGAGCAACCGTCTCCGCAGGAGTTCGCGCCCGCGTGCCAGACGGCTGGAGAGCGTGCCCTCTGGAACGCCGAGCGCCTTCGCCGTGTCCGCGCGGGACGCGCCCTCCAGTTCGCACATCACGAGCGCGTCGCGGTACTTCGCCGGGAGCGCGGCCAGTTCGGTGTCGAGAACGGGGAGCCAGTCCGGTACCGCGGCCGGCACGTTGGGATCGGAAAACATCTCGTGTACCTCGGTCCGGTACTCGGCGAGCCGCGCGGCTCGTGCCCGCGCCTTCATCGCCACGCGACACGCCACCCCGTACAGCCACGGACCGAGTCGGTCCGCGCGCCGGAGCGACCGCGCCTTGCGAATGAACACAAGGAACGTCGCCTGAAATGCGTCCTCTGCATCGGAGACGTTGATAAGCGTTCGGCGGCAAACACCGAATACCATTGGCCCGTGCCGCCGGAGCAGTACCTCGAACGCGGGGTGGTCCGCGTACCGGACGAACCGGTCGAGGAGTTCCGCGTCGGGTAGGGCATCGAGATCCGAGCGGAGCGCGTCCCGCAGTTGGACAACGGGAAGAGGGCCAGTACGAAGCCGGTTCATGGTGCCTCCGTGCAGTGTTCGGGTTAATACTGCCGCGAGTGCGGTCGGCGCGTCCGCGATTTTCGGATCGCGTGATTTGCGTGGCTTCTCGGTCGATTTCCAGAGTTTACGCACTTTTCATAGTCGCAGGTCAGCGCGCCCAGTAATACATTTCTCGCGTTCGTAACACCAACTCTCCAACGCCAGGGGACGCCAACCGTGTTCCGTCGCTCACGCTCCGGCTTCACACTGATCGAGCTTTTGGTGGTGATCGCGATCATTGCGATCCTGATTGGGCCACTCTTGCCCGCCATTCAGAAAGTCCGCGCGGCGGCCTCGCGGATGGCTTCGCAGAACAACCTCAAGCAGATCGGCCTCGCGGTCCACAACTACCACAGCGCGCAGGAACGGCTCCCCGCAAACAGCTACGCGCCGCACCGCCGCGGTCCCGGCATCCGTTCGCCCCTCGACCTTGCGCGCGATCGCGCGGACCCCGCGAGCCTTCTTCTTGAGTTCCACCTTGGCGTGCCGATCGGCCGCGTAAATGGGCCGGGCGCCCTCGCGCAGGTCGTGGAACGGGCACAACTGGTGCGGCACACCGGGGAACGCCTTCGCGACCGCCTTACGGATCGAGTGCTGGCCGTCGGAGATGATTCCCGCAACCGGCACCGGGCAACGCGCCTCACCGCGTTCAGCCGGTCGGCGAGGTTCCGGTTGCGGGCCGACAACAGGCTCTGGGCCAACAGGATCTCGACGCTGAGGGTGCCGCGGATGACCCACAGCACCTCGTGCCCGACGCCGGATTGAAGCCCGTCGAGGGCCAGGATCGCTCTTTACTGTGCCGTAAGCGCCTTCTTCAGGCGGTCGTCGGCCGGCGCCGCGGCGCGCAACTCGTCGTACCGACCGAGCAAGTTGGTGACGGTCCGCTCGGGTACCGACGCCTTACGTCCGACGAGGTGGGTGCGGATCTCGGGAACGAGTTGGTGCTCGGCGTACCGAAGCCGTCCGATGAGAGCGATGACGTCGAGCCCGAACTCATGGCGTGGCAACGTGAATGAACCCTCGGCCTCGGACCGGCTTCTTGTACCCGGCGCAGTCGGCGGTGCGGCACCGGCGCACCGTCAGGTTCAGGCGGGTGACGCCCGCCAGCGCGTGGATCGTGCGGCGGTTGACATAGTCGGCCCACATGGGCCACCCGCAGTGCGGGTATGCGGTCCGTTCCGGTGTCAGGTCGCGGGTGATCGTCGGCTCGGCCGACTTCCGAGTCTTCATCGGCACGCCCTCCGGGGACGACCGAAAGCCTATCCCAAACGCAACTTATAGCCCAGTCGCGTTTGCCGGACTAGAAAAATCGCACCGAGCCGACGCTAACCCTACCCGGTGTTCGGCGCGCCTTGCAACATCTGCTGCGCCCGTGGGCCATGCCGGACTGTGTCCACTGTCAGGCACAGCACGTACGTCCCATGCAGCTCAGTAGTACTAAGATTTTCGCGCGACGCGCCCGGGGCGGGCGGGGACTATACGAGCGGAGGGAGCGAATGAGCGCGGCGCGGTCGGCGGAGATCCTGCGACAGTTGGAGCACACCGGCACGACCGATGCCGAATTGCTCGCGCGCTTCGTCGCGACCAAGGACACCGCCGCGTTCGAGGAACTGGTGCGCCGGCACGGGGCGCTAGTGCTGGGCGTGTGCAAGCGCGTGGTGCGCAACCCGCAGGACGCTGAGGACGTGTTCCAGGCCACGTTCCTGGTGCTCGCGCAACAGGCCGCGTCGGTACGCGACGGCGCGCGTCTGTGGAGCTGGTTGTACGGGGTCGCGTTTCGGATCGCGTGGCGCGCCCGGCGTGCGATCCGTCGGCGGCGCGGGCGGGAGGTCACGGTGGCTCAGTTACCCGAACCACCTGCACACGACCACGCACCACCGCAAACGGACCTTGCACCGATTCTAGACGAGGAACTCGCCGCGCTCCCGACGCATTACCGCGAGGCGATTGTTCTGTGCGACCTGCGCGGGACGTCGCGCGAGGACGCGGCAGTCGCGCTGAGCGTGCCCGAGGGGACGCTGTCGAGTCGGCTCGCTAACGGGCGGAAGAAACTCGCGGCCCGGCTCACCAAGCGCGGGATCGCGCTGACGGTCGCCGTACTGCCGGGAGTCCTCGCGGACGCTCGGGCCGGCGCTGTGCCGGGCGAATTGCTCGCCCGAACGTGCGAGCGGGTAACGCAATGCACAACGAGCGGCACCATTCCCGGTTCGCTCGCCCAACTCATCAAAGGGAGACTGACGGTGCGTAAGGCATTCGTGTTCGGATTGGTTACACTCGCTGCGATCACGGGGACGGTGCTCGCCGCGCGCCCCAACAGCGCGCCACCGCGCGAGACGTCGAAGACACCTGCCGTTGAGGAAAAGCAGGTTGTTACCGCTCCGCCCGACGCGAAGCACGCGACCGAGCCGGACAAGCCGAAGAAGCTCAAGACCGATGATGTGGTCAAACAGTGGCGGCCCCAGCTAAAGGGAGCAACCGACTTCCACCAGATGGGCGGAGAGCCAACAGATTCGGGCGTTGCGGCGTATGCGTTTCGAGTTGAAGGGCCGACGTTCGAGGAAGTGTGGACGCACTACGCCAAAATGTGTGGGGCAAAACAGGAGTACGAAGCGAAAACGATGCTAATCACCGCCGACAGTGGCCCCAAAGGTAGTTTCGTGATATCGGACCGGGTGTACGCGGATAACGGTGTTATTAAACGCGCACTGTCCGTGTTCATGCTCAAAACCGACACCTACGTCGTGACCGTAACGTTCCAGCCGGACCCTGACGGTAAGGCGATCATCGGCAGCCTCAGCGCGGTTCTCCGCTAGATCCGCTCTCCATTTCAAGCTGTTTCCATAATTCACTTCGCTGTGCCTTCCCAATTGTCCTCGCGGGCACCTTCGGGCGAACGCGCACCGTTTTCGTGTCAATTCGGAGCGGTGTGGTACAATTGGGAATATGCAACGCCTCAACAAGTATCTGGCGCACGCGGGGGTCGGTTCGCGGCGCCACTGTGACAAACTCATCGCCGCCGGGCGCGTGAAGGTGGACGGCGTCCGGGTCAAGGAACTCGGGCTGAAGATCGACCCCGCGCACCACCAGGTCGCGGTCGACGACCAGCCGGTGAAGGCCGAGAAACTCGTCTACTGGGCGGTGAACAAGCCCGTCGGTCACCTCTGCACGAACCACGACCCCGCCGGGCGCCCCCGCGCGGTCGATCTGCTCCCGCACGTCGAACAGCGCGTCTACACCGTCGGGCGGCTCGACGAGGGCAGCGACGGGCTGTTGCTGATGACCAACGACGGCGACCTCGCGATGGGGCTGACGCACCCGCGGTACGGCGTGCCGAAAACGTACTTCGTGCTCGTCGCCGGGCGCCCCACCGACGAAGATCTCCAAAAACTGCTCGATGGCGTTTGGCTGAGCGACGGTAAGGTGCGTGCGAAGAGTGTCAAGCGGGTAAAGGCGCAGGGGAACGGCACTTGGCTCCGCGTGATCTTGACTGAGGGGAAGAATCGCGAAATCCGCCGGATGCTCGCGAAGCTCGACCACAAGGTGATGCGCCTGAAGCGCGTTGCGATCGGTCCCGTGAAACTGGACAAGCTGCCGAAGGGCAAGGCGCGCCGGATCAGCGAAGACGAGTTGAAAGAACTCAAGTTATTTGTGACGAAGTCGCAGGAAAAGATCACCGCCGCGCGCCTGCGGGCCAGCGAGAAGAAAGCCGATCCGGGCGATCGCCCTGCGTAATGTCGGTGAACGGTCTGCGCGAGCCAGCCGGTGCGATTTTGGCGAACGGCTGGCGTGAGCCGGCCGGTGCTGCCAGACCCACTAAACTCACACCAGCGCAGAAGACGAAACCGATTCGGTGTCGGTACGCTAAACTCACCCGGTCTCACTACCTCGTTCGCCTCAAACACCGGCCGGTTCACACCGGCCGTTCGCCAAAACAATGTTCCACCGCACCGCGCGCGTTCTCGAACACGTCAAACTCGCCGAGCGCACGTTCCGCGTTCGGCTCCACTGTCCCGAACTGGCCGCCACTATCAGGCCCGGTCAGTTCGTGATGCTCCGGCTGCCGAACACCACCGACCCACTGCTCGGGCGCCCGTTCGCGCTGTACGACACCGTGCTCGATGGCTCCGGCGCACCGGTCGCTGTGGACGTGGTCTATCTCGTCGTGGGGAAGATGACGGGCCGGCTCGTGGAAGTGCGCGCAGGCGAAGATCTTCAGGTATGGGGGCCGCTCGGGAAGCCGTTCCTGGATGTGGGCGCGCCGGACCGCGTGACCCTCGTGGCGGGCGGGATCGGGCAGACGCCGTTTCTTGCCTACGCGCGCGAGCTACTCGGCACTCGCGGGTTCGGGGGCGATGCCCCGCGCGCACGCACGAAAAAGGTTTCGCTCTACTACGGTGTGCGGTGCGCGGACCTCGCGGCCGGTGTGGATGACTTCCGCGCCGCGGGTGTCGACGTGAACCTCGCGAGCGACGACGGGAGCATCGGCACAAAGGGGTTCGTGACGCAGTTGCTCGAATCACACGGGGTAACGGGGCCGCTCGTGGGGTGCGGGCCGGAGCCGATGTTGCACGCGCTCGCGAAACTGGCGGCGAAGTGGAACGTGCCGTGTCAGGTGTCGCTCGAAACGCCAATGGCCTGCGGCGTGGGCATCTGCTTCAGTTGCGTCGCGAAGGTGAAGACGCCGGAAGGCGACGACTACAAGCGCGTCTGTGTGGACGGCCCGTGTTTCGACGCGGCGAAGTTGGTGTGGGAGTAGTTCCCTTCGGTGGTACTTCGCGTTTTGCCAAGAACCATCGACTTGAAGTGGACATCAATGACCACGCCCGAGCGCATCCTGCGTCGGGCGTGGTCGCGGCCGTGGCTTCCTGCCAGCCGCTTAGCTCGTGGTGTAATCTTTAGCGGTCCAGTTTGCTGATCCGAAGCCGGTCGAAGTGCGGGCGCGGGAATGACACCGTGTCCACACGCACCGAGGTTCCGCTCGCGGTGCTCGTGCCGTCCGCGATGCGGATGAACGGCAGGAGCACACGGTCGCCTTCCCTGGCGAATTGCGCGTCCTGCGCGTACCGTGTGTTTTCGCGTGTCTTGAACGTCCGGCGCTGGTTGCGCCGCGCGGCCTCGAACTTGGTCCGCTCCCAGGCGGTCGCGAGTTCGGAGTGCCCCGGGCGGAGGAACATCGCCTTCGCCAACACGCTGCGAGCTTTACCCAGTTTTCCCAGTTCCAGCAATCCGTTCACAGCGATGCGCACAACAGCCACATCGTCGACAGCTTGGTCGGCTGCGGCTGTCATTTCGCAAACGCCGCGCCGAACTTGCCCGCACCGCGCTGCGGCCCGGCCGAACGCGGCGCGGTAGAGCGGGTTGGTACCGTCGAGCAGCGTCGCCTTGCGGAACGCAATCGCGGCCTTGCGGTCGCACCCTTCCGGATCTTCTTCCCACGCGCGCCCGGTCAAATACCGCGTGTTCGCGTCCGTCACATCGAACCCCGACGCGGCCTTCAGGTGCCGACGAGCAGTGGTAAATCGCCCCAGGTCGAGGGCGATGGTGCCGGCCAGTTGGTGGCCTTCGGCGGCGATGTCCGTGGGCACGTCGGTGCGCACGAGGAGCAACTCCAGTTGGGCCAGGGCGTCCGCTTTGCGACCGCTCGCGGCGATCGATCGGATCGAGTCCCAACCGGTTCGGATCAGGGTGAGCGTCCTGCTCATGCCTCTGCACTCCTTGCAGTGTGTTCGCAGTGCGGTGACCTGTAGGTTGGGAAGATATACCGGTCGAGACCGTGTGTGCAAGTACGAAATCTTGTGCCGTTTAATTCAAAAAAAACGAGGAGAAAACCGAGCGCCGACACTTGACGCGACGCTTCGCGCGGATGGGGTTAAGTCGCACCTTTACAATCGCCGATTACGCACGAACAGGGAACCAATTTTGCCCCCTGCCGAGCGCGAAACACCAAGATGGAGAAGCGATCGTGGACTGGTCGCACTTCGGCATGGACCGCCCCCCGTTCCGCCCGGCCGTAGACGCCGCCGCGTACTTCCCCGCGCCCGCGCACTCCGCGGCGCTGGCCGCGCTGGTGGCCGCGTTCAGTCGGCGCGACCCGCTCGTACTCATTGATGGCGCCCCCGGGATCGGCAAATCACTCGTCGCTCGCAAGTGGCTCGACGACTTGCTTCCCGACGTGCCCCGGGTGTTGCTCCCGAACGCCCGCGCTCAGACCCCAGCGGACCTCCTCCAAGCGATCCTGTTCGACCTTAACAAGCCGTACCAGGGCCTGAGCGAACAGGAACTCCGGCTCGCCGTAACGGGGCACCTGCTCGATGCCGCGGCCGGCGGGTTCCCCACGGTCATCGTGATCGACGAGGCCCAGCACCTGAGCGCGTCTGCTCTTGAAGAACTGCGGCTGCTCGGCAATCTGGAGTCGCGTTCCGGCGCGGTCGTGTTCGCGGTGCTGGTCGCGCTGCCGGTCTTGCGCGACGCGCTGCGCAAGCCGGCCAACGTCCCGATCGCGGGACGCATCTCCGTGCGGTGCTCGATCGACGCTCTTTCGGTGGAAGAGTCGGTGGCGTACTTGCGGCACCAGGTGCGCGCCGCCAGCGGTGACCCGGCCAAGGTCTTCGACGAAGGCACAGTGGAGCTGCTCGCTGCCGCGTGCCGCGGGGTGCCCCGCGTGCTGAACCGCGCCGCGGCGCTGGCGTTCGAGCTGGCTGCTGAAGGCGAGGCTGAGCTGGTGGACGTGGAGGCCGCGATCGAAGCACTGGAGCGCATCGGGATCACGCCCCCGGATGAAGATGGCACCAGCGACGCCGTGCTGCTCCCGCACCCGGGGCGCGAATCGGAGCCAGAAGTCCACGCGAAACGCAAACCGACGGTCGGTGAACGCAGCGCCGGTCGCGGTGCGAAGGACAAGGCCGTTCGCAAGCGCCCGGCTTAGCAGAGATTAAAGCGTCTGAACGATTCGCGCACACGGGCCGCTGTTCGTGTCGCAGGGAACATTACCACTCGGGTTGGCTAACAGGGGCACGGAATGAGCCGGGTGTTTAGCGCGCTGACCGGATCGAATGTGGCCCGCTCGATCGCGAGCGAGGAACCGCGCGGGGACGACGATTTATTCGAGATCGGCGCCGAGGACGCGCCGTTTGTGGAGATCGGTGGCCCGAGCGGTCCCGTGTTTTCGCCCGCGCCGCGTGCGGAAGTGAAGAAGCCGGAACCCGCGCGCTCGTTCCCGCGCATCGCCACGCCCGTGGTCCCACCGCCCGCTCCCGTCCCGGCGCCCGCACCGGCTCCTGTTCCCATCGCTACCCCGGTTGCCGAAGTATCGGCCGCGTCCTTTCTGTCGGTACGGTTCCACGACACCGCGCCGCGCATTACCGGGCGGACGGGCGGTCCCGATGCGGGGTTGGTCGCACTCCATTTCCCGGACCACGCGGTGAGCGCCGAGTACCGCACACTGCGGGATGAGGTTACGAAGCAGTTGCCAGGCGCAACTTCGCGGGCGCTGATGTTCACGGCCGCCACCCCGCAAGCGGGCACCACCACGGTGCTGCTCAATCTCGCGCTGACGCTCGCGCGGGACGGTCAGCGCGTACTGGTGGCCGATGCGAACTTCACGCGCCCGGGGATCGCCAACAGTCTCGCGCTGCGCCCCGCTCCTGGACTCGCCGAGGTGCTCGGCCAGCACCTGCCGCTCCCGTGGGCGCTTCAGCCGACCCCGCTCCCGAGCCTTCAGGCGCTCACCGCGGGCGAGGCCCACGACAGCACAGCCGGCGCTATGGGGCACGATCTGCCGAAACTGATGGTGCAGTTGCGTCAGTGGTTCGACTGGGTGCTCATCGACGCGGGCGTGTGGGGCGTGGTGCCGGAGCGCGACGCGACCTGCTCGTCCGCGGACGCGGTGTACCTGGTGACCCGCGAACCGGACGTCGAGCGCCCCGAGTTCGCCGGACTGAAGGCGTGGGTGAAGCACCTCGGCGGCTCGCTCCGCGGGTACGTCACCACGCGGGCATGAGCTACCCCGGATGGTCCCCGGGTTGATCGCGTTGCGGTCGACCCGGGGATTCATTTTTGCCGTTTAAAGACAAGGACCGCGGTGTGTTCCCCGCCATCGAAGTCTTTCGGGCGCTCGTCTTTGTCTGATAACCCGTGACTCACGCGGAGCGTATCGCCCTTCACTTCGTAAATCCCTTTGTGAGTTACGCCGTCGATTACCAAGTTGATCTGCTTTAGTTCTTGAGACGCATCGAGCGTATACCACGCCCCTCGGTAGACGGTGTTGTCGAGCTTGTGCATCCGGATCGTATTCGCCCCAAATTCCCAGTGCTCGCGGACGGTCGGTTTGCTTATCAGAGACAACAGACCCCACTCGCCCCACAGCTCCGAAGCCCAGCTCCCGATTTCCACTTTGTCCGGGTTCACTGTCCAGATGTCCGGACGGGCAGCGCTGTTCCGCGTCCCCATCGGGTCGTAACGATACTCGTTCCCCCACGGGTCGCGTAGGCTCGTATCCGGCGCAACGAACCCGCCGTCTTTCAGCGCGGCCAGCTTCTCTGGGTAGGCACCCGTTTTGGCCTTAAACGCTTCGATCGCGTTGGCCAGATTCAGGACGTCTGTGCGCGCCCGGCCGAGCTTCGGATCTTCGGGTGGTGGGGGCGCTTCGATGAGCTTCAGTAGCTCTTGGTGGTACTGTACTCGGACGGCCTTTTCTTTCGCCGATACCATGCCCGCCTTCACTGCGTCCGCGATGCTCTTATTGAACGGTAGAGGTACGCTCTTCCAATTGTCGATGTAGGCCCGGATCAGGTGCTCGTAGCCCATGTCGTTGGGGTCGCCGCCGTCGCGGATCACTTCGGCGATCGTCGGGACCGCGATCACACCGAGTTTGATGAGTTCCCACGGCGCTTCGGACGTGCTCCGGAGCATCTTCCGCAGCACCGGTACGGCCTTCTCTCCGCCCAGGCGCGCGACCGCCAGTGCCACGGCCGAGCGGACGCTCGAATCACGGTCCATTGCCAGGTCGTTCACGTGCTCGCGCTCGGATTCCAGTTTCAACAGCCCGGTGAGGCGCACCGCGACGCGAACCTCATCGACCTGCTTGTTGAACGAGCTGCGAACGGTCCGTTTGGCCCACGGGGTGAATCGCGCCAAGTCGATTGCGTACTGGGACCGACCGATCGACTCCCCCAGCTCTCCGCCGATGATGTTGTCCAAGTCGCGGCGCGCCTCGGCCATCGTCTCGGGTACCCATTCCAGTCGGTAAAGCAAGTGCTCCTGGTGCGCGATCGAGTCGAAGAAGTGCAACACCTTCGGGTACACCTCGGATACGCCTGTGATTTTCAGCGTCCTTTTGACGTGATTCTTTTGCCCGATGTTCTGTTCTAGCGTGATCGCGTACTCGGCCGAGTGCAAACGCATCACGTCCTTCGCGTCCTTCTTGAGCCAGTCGGTGTCCTTCAGCAATTCGTTCAGAGTGCGGAGTCGGTCGAGTGGGAGCTTGTGAACGAGGCGCGCCCCGAGGAGAGGCTCTCGGCCCCCGGGGGGAATGCGCCCGGGAACCTCGCACAAGCACGAGCCGTCCGAGGAGATCCGGATCGTTCCGCCCGGTTGGTTGCTCAATCCGGGCGGCTTGATGACGACGGTGATGCTCTCGAACCCGATACGCGGCGCGGGGGCCGGAGGTGGGGCGACGGGTAAGTCCGCGCGCACGACTTCGGGCGGGGCCGCGTCGGGCGGATCGACCGTTGATACTTCCCCGGGTACCTCAACGGCGGGCGCTTCGACGTCCCGAATCCCGGCTACCACGAGTCCCATCGCGCCGAAGGTGATCGCGAACAGCAGTGCGAGTTTGAAACGAGCGGAGATCATGGCGGGCATCGCTCCGTTGGCGAGTTCGGCGGCGCGCGACCGGTCGTCGATTCCGGAAGCGAATCGGATCACGGATCTCGCTGTTCCCAGAACCGTTAACGGCGGTACGGCGTTGGAGATGGCCGTCGGAAAAGCGATTGCAGCCACGGCTAACCCGCGTCGCGCGAGGCGCTTGCGCAATACCGCGCGCCCGCGGTCCAGGCGGTCGCGTAGCGTCCCGCGTGGGAGAGCGAGCCGTGCGGCCGCTTCGTCGAGCGTGAGTCCCTCGAGATGACACAGGAGCACTGGCGCGCGGAGTGTATCGGGGAGCCGCGCGAGTTCGTCGTGAATCAGAGCGCGAACTTCACCCCACGTCAGTTCATCCCCGGGTACCGGCGCTGCCACACGCGGGACTGCCTCGTGACGTGACCGGCGCACACGCGCACGCAGCGCTTTCCGTGCGAGCCGGTGCGCGACCCCGTGTAACCAGCACCCGACTGAGGTGCGCGTGCGGATCGTGCCGGCGTTCCGGGCGAGCACCAGGAACGATGCCTGGAACACGTCCTCGGCGTCCTGGGCATGACACAGAACGGCTCGGGCCACATCGAGCACGACCGGTCCGTGACGCTCCACCAGGGCCGCGAACGCGCACTCGTCGCGGTCGGCCGCGAACCGGTCCAGGAGTGTGTGGTCGGGTAAGCCGGTGTGTGCGCGAGTCGCGAGTCGCGCGAGTGCGTGTGCATCGGGCATGGGGTTGCGCCTCCTTTATCCCATAGTTCCCGATCGGGTTCCCAGGTGCTGGACAATTCGCGGATTTCCTTGTGGAGTTGGGGGGGGAAGGCACTCGTTCGGAAAGGCTCTTTGATTGGTAAGTAGGTTAGTGTACATTGTTGGCGCCACTTCCCCGTGTGAGGTTTCCCCCATGCGAACTCTGCTCCTGACCTTAATGTTCGTTGCCCTCGGCGGCATGCAACTGTCTGCCGCGGACGAGCCGAAACCCGCGAAGGATCAGCCGACACTCAAGGTCGGCGATGCTCCCCCGCCACTGAAGGTGACCAAATGGCTCGCGGGCTCCGAAGTGAAGGCGTTCGAGTCGGGTAAGGTGTACGTGGTAGAGTTCTGGGCCACGTGGTGCGGGCCGTGCGTGGTCATGATGCCGCACCTGGGCGACATTCAGGAGGAACTCGCGGGCAAGGTGACGGTGATCGGGTTCACCGCCAAGGACGCGAGCAACACGCCCGAGCGCGTGGACGAGTTCGTCAAGAAGCGCGGGGCCAAACTCGGCTACACGATCGCTTACGCCGACGACCGGGAAACTTACGATTCCTACATGAAGGCTTCGGGGCATGGTGGCATCCCGTGTTCCTTCGTGATCGGTAAGGACGGGAAGATCGCGTACATCGGGCACCCGCTGTTCCTGGACGAGGTACTGCCGAAGGTGCTGGCCGGAACCTGGGACGCGGCCAAGGGCACCGCCGAACTGGAAGCCGCAGACAAACTGTGGGACAAGACCTTTGAGGTGATGAGCAAGCCGAACGGCGACCCGGCCGAGCAACTGGCCGAGTGGGAACAGTTCTCCGCCAAGTGGCCGCGCCTGGCCGCGGACCCGTACATGACCAGCGCCCGGCTCAAGTTGCTCGTCGCCGCCAAGCGGTTCGGTGAAGCCCAGAAACTGGCCGAGGAGATGTCGGCCAAGGCTTCCAAACGGAACGACATCGCCGCGCTGGGTGTGGTGGCCGACGCGGTGACGGTGGACGCGGCCGCCGGGCAAGCGGCCCTCGTCGCGGTCGGGGTGAAAGCGGCCGAATCCGCGCTGGTCATCGACGGAGAAACGGCCACGGCGCTAATCCGGGTTATCAAAACGCACGCGGCTGCGGGCAATACGGCCAAAGTGAAGGAGTTTGGGGCAAAGGCCGTGACCGCGGCCGAAAAGGAAGTGAAGGACGACAAGGACGCGATCGGCACGCTGCGCGTGGCGGCGGCTTATCTCGCCGCCGGCGACAAGGCCAAGGCGCGAGCCGCTGCGGAAAAGGCTATCAACATGGTGGACGCACAGAACGCCGGCATGAAGAAGTACGTTGAAGATCAGGCGAAGAAGTACACGGGTGAGCCGAAGAGCAAGTAGTTAACGGCCACGAACACCGCTGCCCGGGCACCCGCGATTGCGCTCGGGCCGGGCGGTCGGAGGCTCGAAGTGCAAGATCCTGTGGCCGGCCGGTGTGCGGAGTCGAGGGTTTCGCACACCGGTCGCGTTATCACCCCGCCCGGCGCTGGCGCTCTTCTTCGTATTTGTGCAGCTTGTTGTAGAGCGTCTTCAGGCTGATCCCCAGTTCGTCGGACGTCTTCTGCTTGTTCATCCCGTTCTTCGAGTACACCTGAAGAATGTACTCCATTTCGACGTCCGCCAGCGATTTCGTCGGTCCCGTGCTCACTCCAGTGTCGCCCTGATTCGCAGGGAAGGGCAGGGTGGGCATCGGCGCGGGCGAGCCGAGGAACGCGGCTGAGTAACCACTCGGTGCGGGCGCGCTGGGCGCGGCCGGAAACGCCACCGGGATCGTCGCGGACGGCTTCGGGTACACCATGTCGCGCGGGAGCGCTTCGGGCGTGATGGTCCCGCCCCCGGAGACGATCCAGGCGTACTCCATCGCGTTCGTCAGTTCCCGCACGTTGCCCTTGTAATCGTGGTTGAGCATGATCCGGAGCGCTTCGGGGGTCAGCAGGTGGGCCACGTTTTCCACCGGGCGCTTGGCGTGCCGGGCGAGCAGGTGCCGGGCCAGTTCGGGGATGTCCTCGCGCCGGTCGCGGAGCGGCGGCAGGTGAACGTGGAACATGTTCAGCCGGAACAGTAGGTCCTCGCGGAACGTCCCCTCTTCGATCATCTTCCGCAGGTCTTTGTTCGTCGCGCTGATGACCCGCACGTCCACGGTGATGGGCTGGCTCTCGCCGAGCCGCTGGATCTCGCCCGCTTCGAGAACCCGGAGCAGTTTCACCTGGAGGTTCTTGTCCAGTTCCCCGAGTTCGTCGAGGAACAGGGTACCGCCGTTCGCGACCTCGAAGAACCCCTTGTGGTCCTTGTCCGCGCCGGTGAAGGCGCCCTTCTTGTGGCCGAACAGCTGGCTCTCGGCGAGGGTTTGCGTGAGCGCCCCGCAGTTCACCGGGACGAACGGCATGTCGGCGCGCTTGCTCTTCGTGTACAGCGCCCGCGCGACGACCTCTTTGCCGGTGCCGGTTTCGCCGGTGATGAGCACCCGGCCGTCGGTCGGCCCGACGCGGTCGATGAACTGCTGCACCGGCGTCATGGCGGCGCTGGCCCCGATCAGCCCGGACGGGCCTTCGGCCGCCTCGACGCGGCTCTCGAGGGCCGCGGTCTTGTGCTTGAGTTTCCGCTTCTCCTGGATGCGGAGCAGCAGCGCCTCGATGTCGGTGAGCTTGCACGGCTTGGTGAGGTAGTCGAACGCGCCGAGCCGGAGCGCCTCGACCGCGGTCTCGGTGCTGCCGTACCCGGTCATGATGACGGCTTCGGTGTCCGGCGCGACCTGCTTGAGCGCGGCGAGCACCTGGAGCCCCGCCTTGTCGTGCTCCATCCGCATGTCGAGGATGGCCGCGTCGAACGTCTGCTTCTTGACCGTCTCGATGCCGCTCTTGCTGTCCGCGCAGGTCGTGACCTCGTGCCCGAGCCGGGGCAGTTCGGACTTCATGAACTCCCGGAGGTGGGTTTCATCGTCGACGAACAGGATTCGCAGGCGGTTGTGTGCGGGTGTGGTAGCCACTCGCGGTCTCCGTGTCTCGATCCGAACTTGGGGCGGCGGAGCTTAGACGGGTTTGCAGGATTTACAAGCCCGTTTCTGCCGCCATCATGCCGCGGTGCGGCTGCCGGGGAATGTCAGCACGGTGGGCGCCGGTTCCGGTTCGCCCTCGGTGCCCGGCGCATCCGTTACGCCCGGCGCGATCTGTAGCGGGATGCGCACCGTGAACGTGCTCCCGGTCCCGGGACCGGCGCTGGCGGCGGTGATCGTCCCGCCGTGCTGGTCCACGATCTGGTGGCTGATGAACAGCCCCAGCCCGGTGCCCTTTCCGGTGCGGCTCTTGGTGAAGAACGGCTCGAAGATGTTCTGTAACACGTCCGGTGCCATGCCGCACCCGGTGTCCACGAAGACCAGTTCCGCGTACCCGCCGGCGGTACCGAGCGTGATCGCCAACTGGCCGTTATCTTCCATGCTGTCGAGCGCGTTCACCACGAGGTTCAGGACCACGCTCTTGAGATCCTGTGCGTTGACCGGCGCGACGATGTACCCCGTCGGCTCGAAAACGACTTGCTTGCTGCGACTCGACGGCAGGTGCCGCACGACTTCGAGCACCCCGCGGATCAGTCCGGTCAGGTCGGCCGGCTCCTTCGTGCGCTCACCGGTGCGGCTGAAATCGAGCAGTTTTTGTGTGATGTCCTTACACCGCAGTGCTTCCTGTTGAACCATCTTCAGGTACCGCGTGAGCACCTCGGTTTCGGCCGGCGGCGCGGTGCTGGTCGCGAGCACGTCCTGTAGTCGGCGCTCGAGCGCTTCGGAACAGAACAGGATGCTCGCGAGGGGATTGTTGATCTCGTGCGCGACGCCCGCGGCGAGGAACCCGACGGACACCATGCGCTCGGAGCGCACGAGCTGCCGGCTGCGTTCGTTCACCTGGCGCGCGAGGTCCGCGTAGACCGCGTGGAGGCGTGCGACCATCGCGTTGAACTCGTCCGCGAGTTCTTGAAGCTCGTCACCGGAATTGAGAACGAGGGGTTGGTCGAACGTCCCGTGGTGAACTCGTTGGACCCCGGCCTGGAGTTCGCGAATCGGAGCGAACATCCACACGCGGAAGTAGTACAGCATCGTCGCGACGAGTGCGAGCGCCCAAACCATCGCGAACCCGACGATCCAAGATGTACGCCGAATCGCGGCACTGGATTCCCGCCCGCTCTGTTGGATGTCGTCGATCACCGCGTATCGCAACTTTTCCGCCATCCGACGAGCTTTCTCGTGGGCGTCATGCACCTCGGTAGTTTTTCGGAACGGTTTGGGGGAGTCCTGCCCGAACGCGGGAAGTTGCTTACGGCTCACTTCTTTTTCGAGTGAGGTAAGCGCGTCTTCCAAACGAGGCATCAGATCGCGTTCCATCACCCCGCGATCGGGGTCCAATCCCGCGGCGTTATTCCGTTCGGTCTCCGCACTGAATGAGGCCAGGATTTGCTTCGCCAGTACGACCTGTGAAAGGTACCCAAAAGTGTCGCTGTCTTCTCCCTGGTCCAACACGTCTAGCGCCGCCGATATTTCTGTCGCGATCCTCAACTCGTTGAGCTTGCGCTCGGTGGTCTTTACGCTCGTGTAGTACGTATAGATGCCGTAAGCGGTTCCGCTCGCCAATAGCCCGATACTCCCGGCCACGAGGACCAGTCCCAGCATCAGTTTGTGGCGCAAACGGCGGCGAGCCACGCAACGACCTCCTGCCAAATCACACTCGTCCGTGAGTGCGGCTCCACGAGCCGGAGGAATCCCGGTACCGTGAAGGCGGCGGAATCTACCAAGTGCGTTCTTACAAAACGAGAGCAATTTTTTCCGATGGTACCAGAACCCCGTTAACGAGGGCGGTCCATTCAAGTTTGCCCCGTTTCCCAGGCGATTGGATGTAGCAGAGCCGAAAGGTGCAGTCCTTCATCGGGCGACGGAACGCAAGAGTTGCAAAATTTCCGGTCCGAATTATCGCGGCAGCGAGATTTTGCCCCCGCACTTCGCTCCGCCTAAATTGGGCGCTCCCCTTAGCTCACCCGATTTAACTAGTTGGGGTTGCCCCGCTCCAAGCGGACCCGCTACACCTCAATTTCCGCCCCGTGCGGCCATATGTCTAAGGAGAAGCGATGGAGCCGCAACCCCCAATGAGCGTCGTGACTGTGGGGTCGTACCAGATCGGTGCCGGGCACCCGTTACTGTGGATCTGCGGGCCGTGCGTGATCGAATCGCACACGCTCACCCTGCGCATCGCGGAAACGCTCCGCGGGTTCGCGGACCGGTTCGCACTGCCGCTCGTGTTCAAGGCGTCCTTCGACAAAGCGAACCGGAGCTCCGGGAAGTCGTTCCGCGGGCCGGGGCTTTACGAGGGCCTAAAAACACTGGAAGCCGTTAAAAAGGCGACCGGGTTTCCGGTGACCACCGACATCCACGAGTGCGCGCAAGCGGCCCCGGCCGCCGAAGTGTGCGACATCTTGCAGGTGCCGGCGTTCTTGGCGCGCCAGACCGACCTGCTCGAAGCGTGCGGCCGAACCGGGCGCGTGGTGAACGTGAAAAAGGGGCAATTTATGTCCCCGTGGGATATGAAAAACGTGGTCGCGAAGCTCTCCGAGTTCGGGAGCCGCAACGTGCTCCTGACCGAGCGCGGCACGACCTTCGGGTACGGGCTGCTGGTCAACGACATGCGGTCCGTGCCCTGGATGCAGGAAACCGGCGCACCGGTGATCTTTGATGCCACCCACAGCGTACAGAGACCAGGGGCGCTCGGGGACCGCACGGGGGGCGACCGCGACATGGTGCCGGTCCTGACCCGCGCCGCGGTCGCCGCGGGGTGCGACGGGGTGTTCCTCGAAACGCACCCGAACCCCGACGAGGCGAAGAGCGACGGGCCGAACATGCTCCCGCTCGACGCACTGCCCGAGTTGTTCACCCGGTGCCTGCGAATCCGAGGCGCTCTGAGTAACGCCGTTTCCCAGGGATCGGGTTCCAAGTTCCAGGCTGAAGACAAGAAGGCGTCGTGACGGTGAGCTTCGGTAGGACGCGGAACGCACCGGCCCGTCGTGGGTATCGAACTCGAACTTGCAACTTTGAACGTCTGCCAAGCCACTGCCACACGAGCCAACCCGCATGACCACCGACCACCGGCCCGATTCCCGCTCCCGGCGCCCACTTACCACATTCGCTCTCACCGCCGGACTGTTCGCGATCGGCGCTGCCGTGCTCGTGGGGGCGAGCGGGTGTACCAAACCGCCAACCGGTGTAAAAAACACCGAGGAACAGCCTACCACCAAGGGCGATCCCTGGAAGGTTGCCGGGCAGCGGTTGCGGAAGGAAACCGACTGGGCCGCGTGCCGAACCGCCCTCGGCGGGCTCGCGACCGATCTGAACACTCAGACCAAAGAAACGCTCCCGGTTCTTTCGGACCCGGAATTCGCGAGCCTTTCGCAACTCGTTCCGCTCTCGGCGGATGATCGCGAGGAAGTGCGAGCGACCACCTTCACCGCTCACGACAGCGCGTACCTCGCGGACTGCCTGTACCTGCGCGACGCGGCCGATTCGCTCGCGCTGGGCCGGTTCCCGCCCGACCAGCGCGCGGAGCGCGCGTTCGCCTGGGTGTGCCGCCAGGTATACCTGCGCCCGTGGATGCTGATCGCGGGTCGGGCGGACGGTGCCAGCGCGCTCCCGCCAACCGCGGTGTTGCGCCGCGGGTTCGGCTCCGGACTCGAACGGATGTACGTCTTCCTCGCCCTCCTCCAGCAACTCGAACTCGACGGGTGCCTGATTGGGGGGCCGGACGCGGGCAAACAACCGGCCGGGCTGCCGCTCGTGACACCCGATAATAAGGCGTTCGTGACCGGCGCCCCGCGGGGACCGTTCTGGGCGGTCGGCGTGCGCATCGGAGCCGACGTGAAACTCTTCGACCCGTGGCGCGGACAGGCGTTCCCGGTTACGCTCGCGCAACTCAAAGCGAACCCGGACGCCGCGAAAGAGTGGTTCGCGGACCAGGCCAATGTCAGCGGCGCGACGCTCGACGACGCGAAGAAGGCGACCGCGTTCCTTGCCGTCCCGGTCAACGCCCTCGCCCCGCGGATGGGTCTGGTCGAAACCAAGCTCAAAAGCGACCTGGGCGTAAAACTGGCTTACGACGCGAAAGCGCTCCAGAGCGCGTTCCGCGATCCGAAGCCCGCGTTCTGGAACCCGTCGAACGAACCGAACCAACCGAACCAACGGGCCGCGTTCGCCTACGGGCACGCGAGCCGCGCCCTGCTGCCGCTCGACATGGGCGGCACCGACCGCAACCCGCCCGGGGTCCGGTTGTTCGACGTCTACCGGCGCGAGCAGCTCCCGAACAGCGTATTCCGGATACCGGCCGGGATTCAACCGGACGGTCAGATCGCGCAGCGGTTGCGGGCGGGCGCGGCCGGGGCACTCGGGCTGTCGTTCATCGAACCGCCGAACCCGCGCGAGCGCATCCAGCGCGGCCAGTTCCAGGACGCCGCGAAAGACCTCGTGACGAAGCAGGAAACGTTCGCCAACGGCCGGGAGCGCCTCCGACTGAACAAGGACGCGGGGTTCCAGATCAAGGAATGGGTCGAACTCGTCACCGGGCTGTACCAGGAACTCGGGCGCGTGCAGTTAGACGCGAACAGAGACAAGTCTGTGGAAGCGGCGGTGCTCGGACAAATCGACAGCGCATGGAAACAGCCCGGTGTCCAACTCATCGTGGACCAGGCTTCGTCTGAGGTCGGGCTGGCGGAATCGACGCTGCTCCTCGCGCTGTGCAAGCACGAACTCGCGGAGCGGAGCCAGGCGCGCCTGGAAGCCGCGACGGGGGCCGAGGCCGATCGCCTGCGCCCCGACGCCATTGATGCGTGGAAAACGGCCCTTTCTGCGTGGCGCACCTACGAGCAGAACGCGGTCGCGCACGCCGGCTTCCCCGGGCGCTCGGAGCACGCGCGGGTGCTCGCGGCCCGTGCCGCCCTGCTCGCGAACCCGGCGCCGCCCAAGAAGTAGGGTGCCCGCCCGTTGTGCGGTTAGAGAGAGGGAACGGACCCGTCCGGACCGAACCGCACGCGCCCCGGCTTCCACCGGGGCGCGCGGACCGCTTCGCCCCGCGCTACGCGGAGCACCATTTCGGCAATGTTGAAGTCCGCTAGTTCTCGTAGCCCGATGTAAGAAGTCGTGAGCCGCGGGTTGATCTCGATCGCGTAATCGCGCGAGCCGTCGGGCGCGTCCCCCAGTACCAGGTCGGCGCCCACGTACCCCAGCAATCCGGGCACGCACTCCACGGCCGCGCGCCCGAGCGTCACCGCGCGCCCCGCGAGGGCACCGGGGACCGGCAGCTCCCCGCCCTCGTATTTGAACCGCCCGTCGGCGCTCAACGTCTGGAACGCGGGGGTGAGGGGCACGTACCCGCCCGGGCCGCACAGAAACGCGACACTCGCCGCGCGGCCCGGCACGAACTCTTGAAGGATCATCGCGTGCTCCGCAGGGGCCGCCGCAAGTGCGGCTGCTAACTCGAACCGGTCGCGGATCAAAAACGTGTCGGTTGAACCGGCCCCGTCCCGCGGTTTCCAGACCACTGGGAACGCTTCACACGGGGTCGGGGCGCGGGCCGTTGTTGCCGGCGTGCGCACGCCGTGCGTGCGCCAGTGCCCCGCGAGCGCGAGTTTATCGGTTGTGAGTGCGAGGGCCGCGCCCGAAGGCCCCAACAAGGCGCTCGCCGATTGCCGGACCGCTCCGCAATCGCGGTCGAGTTGTCCGGCCGTTTCGGGGGCGATCACGAGCGACCACTCGCACCGCTCCGCGACGCGCCGGACCTCGTACCCGTGATCGGCGCCCTCGAACCGGTCGAGCGTTTCGACCGTCACCCCCGGCACGCGCGCGAAGTCCTCGGCGACCGCGTCCCGCATCGCGCGGCCCTCACGGTACATTCCGTGGTCGGGCGAACCGGGGGCGCACCCGACACCGGTCGCGGTCATGTACTCGTAAACGAACACGCGCATCGGGAGCTTCCGCCTCACCTTTAGGGGGCCTTGCGGTATACTCTATTCACGACCCGCGTGCCACACTCACAACCCCTCCCGCCGCGCGTTTTTGATGCTCTCACTTTGAACTCGCCCGCTCTCGGTTACGAACGCCGGAGTGCGGGTAAAGCGGAACGAGCCTCACGACGTCTGAAGAGTGAGCAAGGTGCCCGCCGCCCCAGGCGAACCACCCCAAAAATGATTCGTGTTGAACCCTATTAGAAATGTCCGGTGTTAACTCGATAGAAGTGTCTCCTTCGCTCAGGCCGGAGGGGGCGCTCGATGATCGGGGTACAAGACCGGAATCGTGTTGCGATGAGTCAGCGGGAGCGAGATGTCCTCAAGGTGATGCAACCCGTCCTCGACGGGAAACGAACGCAGTCCGAAGCCGCTCGGCTGCTCAAGTTGAGCGCCCGCCAGGTGCGACGAGTCCAACTCAAGCTCAAGGCCGGCGGCGATGCCGCTCTGGTCCACGGGCTGCGGGGCAAGCCCTCCAACCGCCGCCACAAGCCCGACCTGCGCCGGAAGGTGCTCAAGGTCTACCGGGCACGCTACCCCGACTTCGGTCCCACATTCGCCTGCGAGAAACTGGCGGCCGAAGGTCTCCGCGTCGGTGTTGAAACCCTCCGCCGCTGGCTACTGGCCGAGGGGCTGTGGGAGCAACGGCGGCACCGCGACCCGCACCGCAGCCGGCGCCCCCGGCGCAGTTGCTTCGGCGAGTTGGTGCAGATGGACGCCTCGATCCACGATTGGCTCGAAGGTCGTGGCGAGGAGGTGGTGCTGATCACGATGATCGACGATGCCACGAGCCGGGTGATGGCCCAGTTCTACCCCGCCGGGACGGTCCCGGCCCACATGGACCTTCTGGGGCGGTGGCTGCGGAAGTACGGGCGCCCGCTGGCCCTGTACACGGATCGGCACAGCATCTTCGAGCCACACGAGAAGGGCCAACCACTCGCCGACCCCGAGGCCCGGACGCAGTTCGGGCGCGCCCTGGGGGAGTTGGACATCGAGCTGATCCGGGCGCACTCGCCGCAGGCCAAGGGGCGGGTGGAGCGCTCGTTCGGGACGGCTCAGGATCGGTGGGTGAAGGAACTGCGACTGGCGCAGGCGAAGACGTGCGCGCAAGCCAACCGCGTGCTGGAGCGGTTGGTGCCGGATCACAACCGTCGGTTCGCGAAGGCCGCCCCGAAGGCGACCGATGCGCACCGGCGGTTGGGTACGAGTCATCGGTTGGAGTCGATCCTGTCGATCCAGTCGGAGCGCGTGGTGAGCAACGACTACGTAGTGCGGTTCGAGAATCGGTTCTACCAGTTGCTACCGCCGGTGTATCCGGGCGAGCGTGGCGGTCGTGTGGTTCTCGAGCACCGCTTGGATGGATCGATGGCGATCCGGTTCGGGACCCGATTCCTGGAGTATCGGGAGATCCAAGCCACCCGTGGCCGGCAGGAAGCCGCCAAGCCGTTGGTGGAGTCGAAGAAGAAGCCCTCGAAGGTGCGGAAACCACCGGCCGAGCACCCGTGGCGCAAGCGTGTGGTAAAGTGATCAAAGACACCCCCGAGAGAAGGACATTTCTATCGGGGGCAAATTGCGGACATTTCTATTGGGGCCTGACACCCCAAAAATGATTCGTTGACTCAGCGCGCCCGTGCGGTAATCTGAGGGAGCACGCTATCCCAACCCCCGCTGCTTCCGTTGAAGCGGCTCGCAATGACGCTCGAAGACTGGCTGGCTTGCTTAGGCGACACCGACACCCTTTCACTCGAACTCGGCATCTTCCCGGACCGCAAACTGCACCTGCTCACCGCGGCCCTTTTGCGCCGCGTGTGGGACCGGTTACCCTCGCGCCATTCGCAACTCGCGGTCGAAGCCACCGAGCAGTTCGCGGACGGAGCAATATCCGTCGACGCGCTCGCGTGGGTACGATCGCAAGCCGCCCGCGAGTCCGGCGAAACCGTTTGGTTCGGCGAGGAACCGTTCAACGACTACGAGTTGATTAACCCGTGCCCGTGTTGCTCACCGTGTGACGCGCAAGCGTTCCGTTATGAGTGCCGCGTCGCGAAACAGGGCGGCGTTCTCGACGGCGTGCGGCGCGGAACCAATGACCCCGCTCTGGTCGCGGCGAGCGCGGCATTCGATACCGTCCGCATGGAGAACCCGGACACCGCATGGACCGACGTCGTGGTCCGGCAGTGGAACTGGCAGAGCTTGTTCGCGACCGTCCGCGAGGTACTCGGCGAGAACGAACCGGACCCCAACTGGTCTTGTTGGCGCACGTCCGACGTACTGGCGCTGGCACGCGGAATATACGAAGATCGCGCGTTCGACCGTTTGCCGATCCTCGCCGACGCGCTCCAGGACGCGGGGTGCGACGATGAAAACGTGTTGTGGCACTGCCGGCGCCCGGGCGGTCACGCGCGCGGGTGCTGGGTCGTGGACCTGGCGCTGGGAGTCGCGTGAGGCGCTACACCACGCGCCCCTTCTCTAAGCGCAGCGTCTGATTAACCGTGCGCGGCAACTCGCTCAGTTCGTGGGTGACGAACAGGAGCGTTTGGTCGGGGCCGATTTCGGTTTCGAGCCACGCGCGGCAGCGCACGGTCGCGTCCGCGTCCAACCCCTGGAACGGTTCGTCCAGGATCACGAGCGGCGGGCGCTTCACCAGTGCGCGTGCGAGAAGCACGAGCCGCTGTTCGCCGGTCGAGAGCGCCTTGAACGCGCGCCCCGCAAGGTGCGTGATCCCGAATGCCGCGAACAGCTCCCCCACGCGGGCGTTTTGTTCGGGCGTGGTGTCGTGGTCGGCGACAGCGTCGAAGAAACCTGTCGCCGCCGCCCGGTCCGCGGTGAGCGGTTCGGTGAAGTACAGGTGGAACTCCGGCGACAGCAGCCCGACGTTCCGCTTCACGTCCCAGATGGTTTCGCCGGTCCCGCGGCGCCGCCCGAACAACTGAATGTCGTTCGAGTACGCCTGCGGGTGGTCGCCGCACAGCAGGCTGAGCAGCGTCGTCTTCCCGCTCCCGTTCGGCCCCAGCAAGGCCCACCGCTCTCCCGCGCGCACGGTCCACGACACGCGGTCCAGGATCGTGTGCCCCGCGTGCGCGACGGTCACGTTGCGGAGTTCGATGACGGGGGTGGCCGTCTGTAACCCCTCCCCAACCCCTCCCCTAAGCGGAGAGGGGCTTAAAACAGTCGAAGATTGCTTTGTGTCTGCCGCATTTGGATCTGTTCCCCCTTCCTTCCTAGGGAAGGGGGTCAGGGGGTTAGGTTCCCCCCTCAACCGCAATACGTTCGTGATCCAGCCCGGCACCATGTCCTCGCGGCAAATCAGCACCAGGCGCTTCCCGTCGTTGACCAACTCGTGCAGCAGCGCGGCAAGGTCGGAGCGCGCGGCGGCATCGAGTCCGATAAACGGGTCGTCGAGCACCAGCACTTCGGGCTTTGAGAGCATCGCGCGGGCGAGCCGGGACCGGCGCGTCTGGCCGTTCGAGAGCGTCATGAACGGCTGCGGGAGCAGGTCCGCGATCCCGAACCGCGCACAAACGGCCGCGAGTTCGGTCCCGCTCGCGCTGGTCCCCGTGCGCAAGAACTGTTCCAGCGATAGCGGCGTCTCGCTGTCGGAAAATTCAAACCGCTGTTGGTAATACCGACCCGCGTAGGAGAACAACCGCGAGTCCTCCCGAAACGTAACGTGGGCCACGACTTGCGAGGGGTAATCGATCTTCCGCCCGCCCGCGCGGAGTCGTTCAAACAGTGGCCAGTGCAAATCGCCGCCGTTGAGCGGGTGGCGCCCGAGGAGCGCTTCAGCGAGCGTCGTTTTCCCGCTCCCCGTCGGGCCGGTCACGGCCCACGCTTCGCCCTCGCGCACGGTCCAGTCGAACTCGCAGAAGACCTTCGCGCCCCCGCGGACCACGGTCGCGCGGGTCAGTTCAAACACGTTCTGTGAATCGCTCATGCGGGTGGTATACATCCCGCTCCTTCCCCGTACCACCAATTCCCCCAAGTCGCTTCAATCGATACAACCGAATCCACGTGTTCCGTCGGCACAATCATTTCATAGACCCGTATCGACACGGCCGGAACAAATTACATAAGCTTGAGAACCGGTAAACCCACTGAGCCGCGCACCTTGATTATCCGGGATTATCCATGCGGAATGAACCCCGCCTTCGCGCGCACCGTCCCCGCACCGGCACGGCACTCGCGGCCCCCGCTCTGCACCTCGAAACGCTGGAATCGCGCGACGTCCCCGCGATCACCATTCAGTTCGACTACACCTACGACACCAGCGGGTTCTTCGCGAGCCACGCGGACGCCCGCGCGACCCTGGAGCGCGCCGCCGCCGACCTGGGCAACACCCTGACCGCGAACCTGGCCGCGATCACCCCGTCCGGCTCGAACACCTGGACCGCGACGTTCTTCAACCCGTCCGGCTCCGGCGAGATCTCGGTCGCGAACCTGAACGTGGCGGCGAACACGCTGAAAGTGTACGTCGGCACGCGCACGACCGCGGGGTCCGAGGCCGGGGTCGGGGGGCCGGGCGGGTACCGGATCTCCGGATCGACGGCGTGGTCGAGCTCGATCCTCTCGCGCGGCCACACCGGGTACGCGCCGTGGGGCGGGAGCCTCTCGTTCGATGCGTCGATGAGCTGGTACTTCGGCCAGTCCGCGTCCGGGCTGACCTCGAACAAGGCCGATTTCTACACCGTCGCCGTTCACGAACTCGGGCACCTGCTCGGGATCGGCACCGCGTCGCAGTGGACGACCCTGGTGAGCGGGTCGACGTTCCGGGGCGCGCAGTCGATGGCCGCGTATGGCGGAGCGGTCCCGCTCTACACCGACGGCGCACACTGGGCGGACGGCATCACGGTCGGCGGGAAAGCGACCGTGATGGACCCGATTCTCTCGCAAGGCGTGCGCGTCGCGTGGTCCGCCCTCGACGCGGCCGCGCTGCGCGACCTGGGCTGGAACACGGTCAGCGAGCCGACGCCCCCGCCTACCGTGAAGGTACCGGTCGCGGGGACACAGCCGATCGCGTTCACGGGGAACCTGGACGGCACGGTGTCGCTGTTCACCGTGTCCAACGGCACGCTGACCGACACCGGCACGCGGTTCACGCCGTTCGTGGGCTACCGCGGCGCGATCCGTGTGGCGAGCGGCGACTTCAACGGGGACGGCGTCACCGATTACGCCTTCACCACGGGCGCTGGCCCTCAAACAGTGGTCGAAATCATCAACGGTGCGGACGGCACCCTGTTGATGGACCAGACGATCGTCTTTCGCGGGTTCACGGGCGGGCTGTTCCTCGCGGCCGGCGACATCGACCGCGACGGGATCGATGACCTCGTGATCTCTGCCGACGCGGGGGCCGGCCCACACATTCAGACGTTCCGCATCGTGGGCGGCGCGCTCCAACTTCAATCGAGTTTCTTCGCGTTCGATAACCCGGCGTTCCGCGGCGGGGCGCGAGTCGCGGTCGGGGACATCAACCGCGACGGCTACGATGACGTGGTGGTGACTACCGGGGGCCAAGCGATCGGCCGCGTGGCCGTGTACAGCGGGGCCGGGTTACGAAACGGGACCGCGACGCGGCTGGTCCCGGACTTTAACCCGTTCGCGGGTCTGTGGACCGGCTTGAACGTGGCCGTGGGCGACATGGACGGCGACGGCCACGCGGAACTGGCCATCACGCCCGATCGCGGCGGCCCGGCGCACGTGAAGATCTGGTCTGGCGCGACCCTGACGGCGAATTCCGCGGTGCAAGCGAGCGGATTGCCACTCACGGCGAGCTTCTACGCATTCCCACCGACGGACTGGAACGGCGCGCGTCTCGCGATGAGTGATACAGACGGCGACGGTCGCGACGAACTGTTCGCCGCGAGCGGGAACCGGCTCACTTCGGCGGCCCGCGTGTTCACTTATGCCCAGGCCGTTGCGGGCGGAGCCGGGGCGTCGGAAGTGCAGCCGTTCAACACCACGGTCACCTACGACGGCGTGTACGTCGGGCTGCACATAGCCCCGGCGACCACGTCCGACGCGACGACCACCGATACGACCGACACCGAATCCCACACGGTCACGGTCCCGCCGGTCACGCACAAGTGCATGTGCGGGGCGTGCTCGGCACTGGCCGCGCTGACGGGCACCGAAACCGGGGCAGCCGCGATGTTCTCGTCCATTCCCGTGAAGTGAGAGTGAATCTAGACTGGCGGACCGGGGTGATCCTGATAAACTCCCGACGCCGCCACAACCTCTCATAGGGAAAGATATGCGATTGTCATTTCTTGCTGCGATTCTGGTCCTGTTTGCGGGTTCTACCGCTCAGGCCGGATTCAAGAGCGTCTCGTACACAACAAATTTCGGGACCAGCAACGCGGGATTCCCAACACCGGACGGCTCCGTACCGCAATTCGATCCGGTCGCGCTCGGTGGCAACTTGTACTCGGTCACGTTCGAGTTCGAGGTATCCACCGTGGGTGGCTTCCTGGACGCGGTCAATAAAACCGACCACCAAGTCCATTTACACATCGACTTCACGGACTTCGCCACGCTCGGAGTGTCCGTGAACTTCACCAGCCCCACCAACATCTTCGCGGGATCCGTCTCGGCCAACCCTTTTGACAGCGATCTCGATCCGTTCGATGGCTTCTTCTCTGTTATTGGGACCGACTCGCACTTCAAAGGGGCGTACCAAACCAAAGACGCGGTCGAAAAAGCCACTTACACCGGATCAGGTGAACTCGAGTTTCTGAGCCTGCACGACTTCCAGATCAACGCGGTGTCCCCCGGTTCGGATGTCTCCATCGGATTCTCCCCCGATTTCGCCGCGCGTGGTCAAGTCAAGGTCACCTACGTGTACGAGGTTCTCGAGGCACCGGCACCGCCCGGCGTAGTGCTGTGCCTTTCTGCCCTACCTGGGGTGCTAATTCTGCGACGGTTCCGCGGTCGGCTTGCCTCCTGAGTCGCGATTGACACTTTCAGTCCCCGTTCGCCCCTGGGGGCACAAACCGCAACAAACTCACCCATGCCAATGCAACCACGTCTCAGCCTGTAATGTGCGGTACGGCAATTGCTGTGTGCATCGGTCATCCGACCGAGATCACAGGAAACTTGCAATGCCTCGCCTCAGCAACACCCCTCAAACGCAGCCGACTCAAGCGGCCCGCACGTTCCGACTCGTCGGCGGGCGCGTGACGCCTCAAGGCACGACGCTCCCCACGCTGGTCCGAGCATCAACGCCAAAACCGGCACCGAATACCGACCAGATCCGGCAGCTCGCGTACCACAAGTGGGAAGCCGCCGGGTCACCGCCGGGGGATGGTGTCGCGTTCTGGCTCGCGGCCGAACGCGAACTCACCGAGCGATAGCTCCCCTTCCCCGTCGCGCGCCAACGCGGGCGCCACTTACGCGCCCGATCGCAATACGTCACAATGAGTCCCGGTCCCGTTACAGCGCCCGTTCGTGCGGCGCGCTGGGTTCTATTTCGAGAGCGCGTATGGACGCTTGGGCGCCCGTCTCCGCCACCTTCGCGGCATCGAACTGGCTGGTCGATCCCGATCAGGTGCGCTCGTCGACGCTCCTGTTCCTGACCCTCATCGGGATCGGTCTGCTGGCCGGCGCGCTGTACTTTGTCGGCATAATTGACTGGCTACTGTGGCTCGTGGGGGCACTGATCCGCGGGGGCACGCGGACCGGGTTCCGGGTGTGGGAACAGTGCCTCTCGTGGGCCTCGTGGCCGCTGTTCCTCGCCGTGCAACTCGTGCTGCTCACCGCCGGCGCGCTCGTCGCAGAGGCGCTCCCGGGACTGACCATCGTGTGCGCCCTCGCGCCTCTAGCGATGGGGCTGGCGGCGTGCCTCGCGTACATGTTCATTGATGTCGAACGGTACGAAGTGGCGCGCGGGTACAAGGCGCTTCACAACCCGCTCAAGGGGCAGAAACTCGCGGCCGAACTCGCGCGCTACGGCCACCAGGTCGAAGTGCCGCTCCTCGGGTCCGCGGCCGTCGGGATGATCGGCGGGTTCGCGCTGCTGAACTTCGGCCTGTTCGAGATGTTCGGAACCAAGTGGTACAGCTCGCCCGCGCCCGAGCCGATTTATTCGGACTTCATCGCATCAGCACTGGTTCACCTGCTGAGCGTGGTCGATTTGCTGAATCTGGCCGACACGCACCACCTCGCCCGAGTCGTAGTCGCCCGGCCCGCCGCGGCCCCGGCCAGCACGCTACTGACGCTGTTCAAATCGTTCTTCACGCTCGTTCTGCTCCAGCAGATTTTCGCCTCGGTGCGGAACGGCCGACTGCTGACCGAAACGGTGTCCGACTTCTGGAGCCCGCACGAACCGATCCACGAGCGCGCCCGATCCGCGCTCCCGCAATACGGGGCTGTTGCGCTCGGTCCGCTGCTGCTGTCGCTCCGGGCCACCGACACGCTGACGCGCGAGCAGCGCGACCAACTCCCGCATGTGCTCGCGACCATCGGCCCGGTCGCGGCGCCGAGCCTCGTTGCGCACCTCGACGACCCGAACGAACACGTCCGCGCGGTCGCGATCTCTACACTCGGCCGGTTGCGAGCAAGCGCGGGGCTGCCGCAAATGATCGCCCGCGCTCAGGATTCGAGTGACTTGGTGCGATTGAGTCTCGCACAGGCGCTGGGCGAAATCGTGAGCACCACGACCCCCACCCTGCCCCGCGCACGCCGGCGCCGCGGGGAATGGCGCGTATGGCGCGTGCTCGCGACCCGGCGCTGGAACACGCCGCCCCACGGTGATCCGGTCGCACTGGTCGTGCCCGCGCTCCGAGACGCGGTCCGGGATTCCGCGGCCTCGGTCCGAGCAGCGGCGGCCGCGTCGCTCGGACAGTTGGGGCCGGCCCATGCCACAGAAGTGACGCCGGACCTTTTGGGGCTCCTCGCAGACGCCGACGAAACCGTGCGCGAGCGCGCGACGGAGGCGCTCGGTCGGCTGGGTGCAAGCGATTCCGCTTCGGTTGCGGCGCTGACAGGGTTGCTCCAAGATCCCAGCCCCGCGATCCGCATCGCCGCTGCCCGCGCACTCGGGTCGCTGCGTGCAGCAGCCTGCGATGCCGTTTCGCACCTCGTTCCACTGCTCCAAGATCGCGACGAAGCGGTTCGCACAGTGGCCGCTGAAGCCGTGAGCAAGATCGGCACACTGTGTGAAGCCGCGACGAACACGCTTACGGAGGGGCTGAGCAGCACCGATAATGTGGTACGTGCGCGAACGGCCGAAGCCCTCGGAACTATCGGTGGCGCGGCCGCGGAAGTTGCACCGGTGTTGGTCGAAGCGGTGGCCGACGAAAACGACCGCGTGCGCGCGAAGGCCGTGCAAGCACTCGGGAAGATCGGCGAGGCGGCGGCCGAAGTCGCGGTCCCGCGGTTAGTACACGCGCTCCGCGATCCGGACAACTGGGTGAGCGCGCTCGCGGCCGAAGCACTTGGCGAGATGGGCGCAGCGGCCGACGAAGCGATCCCGGCCCTTATACGGTCACTCAAACATCCGAACGCCCAGGTTCGCACGAACGCGGCCGAGGCACTGGGCAAGCTGGGGGTGGTCGCGCGGCCCGCGGTTTCCGCTCTCGAACGAGCGGCCACCGACGAAGACGGTGGGGTTCGCGCCCGGGCCGTTCGCGCGCTGGGCGAAGTCGGCACACCGACACCAATCACCACGAATACGGTGCGAACTGCGCTCGCCGATCCCGACCCGCACACCCGCGCGGCCGCGGTCGATGCGTTCGGCGCCTGGGGGCAAGCGAGCGACGAGGTTCAGAACGATCTGCTCGCGCTTCTCGACGACGCGAACGACGAGGTGAAAGTGCGAGTCGTGCGCGTGCTGCCGCGTCTGGTTCAGGGCACCCCGGCCGTTATCGAGGCGCTCGATCACCGGCTTACGGCCGACGACAGCGATTGGGTTCGAGCCGAAGCCGCTCGCGCGCTGGGGCAGTTCGGTGCGGCCGCGACTCCGGCAGGGCCGGCGCTCCTTCGTGCCGCTCAAACGGGCGAAGCCGGGCTGCGCGAAGAGGCAATGCGGGCGCTGGCGGTAGCCCAACCGCCCGAAGCCGCGACCGCGTTCACGACCGGGCTGCGCGACGCCGAACCGAGCGTGCGCAAACTGGCTTCAGCCGGCTGGCGAAAGGCGGCGGAGATTCCAGAAGAGGCCGTTCCGGTTCTGATCGAAGCGCTTCACGATCCCGAGGTCCAGGTGCGAGCGAACGCGGCGCACGCGATCAGTCGACTGGACCCGGTGCCGGTCGAAGCGGTCCCGCTGCTCGCCGAGTGCGCGCTCGCGCCCGACGCCGGTCTGCGACTCAACGCGGCCCTCGCACTTCAAGCTGCTCCGGGCCAGGCTGCGGCCGACGCGCTCCACCCGCTCCTCGACGACCCCAACCCGCGGTTGCGGCTGATCGCCGCGCGCCGGCTGTTCACCGATGATCCGACCGACGCGACCACTGCCACCGCCGTGGCCGAAGCACTCGTAGCCCCGGCTTCCAGTGTCCGTCAGGCGGCCTTCGACCTGATCGAATCCATTCACCCGGCCGCCCCCGCGACGCTCAAAGCGCTCCGTGACCGCGCCGCGACTGAAACCGATCCCGATACCACGCAACGGCTCAACGAAGCGATCGCGCGACTGGAACCGCTCGTCGCCAGCGAACCTCAACCAACCGAAGGAACCGCCAGAGCCGAAGTCGAAGTACCCGTAATCCCCGCCGTGGGGTGAATTGCGCAACTCGTTCATTTCCGACCAGTCAGCAGGTCCACGACCCAACACCCGCGCACGTGCGGCCCTGGGCCGCGACAATGAGTGAGGATGTCGTCGTTGTCGCACCCGGCATCCTGAAGTGCGTCCGCCAAAATCGGCATCCGATCGAAGGCGCGATCTTGGTAGATGCCTTCGGCAAGCGTGAGAACTGTGGACGTTAACCACGTAGAGGCAACGGAGACAGGGCGAAAAGGGTGAAACAAATCTCGGATGAGATCGCAGTGCGCACGATCTTCCTCTGGGTTTGACCTCGGCCGGTTGGGATCAGACAAATCACCCGTAGCCGTTGAACAATGATACGCAGCTTCACCTGCCAATCGGTACGAATATTGAGAAACACATACGAAGGCAGCAGCACTGCTCCAACGCTGATTAGCGGGTAGGTTTTGCGATGAGGTTTCACCGGATTCAAATTCACTTGCAGCGGCCTCAAGATCTCTCTCGACAATGAGCCCGTCGGCGAATTTTTCTGCCAAGTCACTAGAGTCGCTGCACAATAGTGGCCGGGTGCGTAGGTTTGGTGTATGAGCCACACGAGTCGGTTGAGGCGAATGCCGGACACGTTCCGTCAACTGACCGGGATTACCCCCGATGCGTTCGACCAACTGTTGGCCGAACTCGAACCGCGTTACCCGCAGGCCGACGCCAAGCGGAAGAAGCGGCCCTCTCGTCAGCGGAAGCCGGGTGCGGGGCGCAAGTTCGCGCGCCCGTTGAGCGACCGATTGCTGATGCCGTTGATGTACTACCGGACCTACACCACCCACGCCTTCCTCGGGTTCTTGTTCGGCATCGACGACCGTTCCGTGTGCCGCAACATCAACCCGCTCCAACCGCTGTTGGCCGGGATCTTCCGGATCCCGGAACGCCGCATCGAACGGGAGCCCGACGAGATCCGCGAGCTTTTCTTCGACGCCACCGAGCGGGCCATTCCCCGGCCCACTCGGCGGCAGAAGCGGTTCGACTCGGGGAAGAACAAGCGGCACACGCTCAAGCACCAAGTGGTGGTCGTGCGCAAGCGCAAGAGCTCCGGGCGGGGCGGCCAACGGCGCCGGGTGCGGATCGCCGCCGTGTCGAAGGCGTTCCCGGGCAAGACGCATGACAAGAAGGTGTACGACGCGACCGCCGTGGTGTGCCCGGACGGGGTGCGGCGCACGGGCGACACGGCGTACCTGGGAACCGGGCTGTGTACCCCGCGCCGGCGACCGCCGAAGGGTCCGCTGACGGCCCGGCAGAAGGCCGGGAACCGGCGCGTGTCGCGCCGTCGGATCGTGGTCGAGCACGGGATCGGGAAGATGAAGGTGTGGCGCATCGCGGCCGAGCGGTACCGGAACCCGCGCCGCCGGCACACCCTCATCATCAAGAACGTCGCCGGACTCCACAACCTCATGTACGCATGAGGTCGAACACCCGGGGCAGCGCATCGACTTGAACCGATCAGCCGCTATTGTGCAGCGACTCTAATTGCCCGACGTGAAACGTCATCGGGCATCATCCTCCAAATGCGACGGCAACAACCTACCGCAAACAGTCGGTATTTCCGTTCGGTTACATGCCCCATCTTCCATAAATGCTCTGACTCGAAGAGGGTTGCTATATCCGTTTCAGTCAGCCATTCCGCTTCCGTCATCGATCGTCCTCGGAGGTTACGGCCGCATTCAATCGTCGCCCCCGCTCACGCGGCGCGACTGTTTCTTGTCCGAGTTCCGGCGCTTGTCGGCCACCCGGCGCTTCTTCGCGCCCTTCGAGACCTTCGTCTTCTTGCGCACGACCGGTTCCACCAGCGCGGCGCGCACCATTTCTGTTAGTTTCAGCAGGCAGTCTTCCTTGTTCCGCTCCTGGTCACGGTACTTCTGCGACTGAAGGACCACGTCGCCCTCGGTCGTGAACCGGCTCGGAAACATCGCCTTCATGCGCGCGAGCGCCGGCGGCGGAACCGCGACCGTCGTGGCCGCGGCCAGCCACCGCAGCACCGCCTTGGATGCCACCTTGTTCACGTTCTGCCCGCCCGGTCCGCCGGCGCGCGCGAAGCTCCACTCCAAGTCGTCGTCCGCGATCGCAATAGTTTCGGTGATCTGAAGCATGGGAGCGCCTGGTAAAGGAACCCGCTCCCTCGCGGTCGCGGCTCGTAAACAGATTAGAACATGCGGCCGGAACAATGAAGTCCAACACGTCGCGATCTACCCGTCGAAACAAGTGGAAAAATCGGTGTAAAGAGAAAACACGAACGAGCCGATAGGTAGATCTACGGGCCGGTCGATCGCTCCCATCGAACTGCCGCGTCGACCACAGCCCCGTGAAGTGAGTGCAATGTCGCCTTCAGTTCGAGCCACGGTTGTGGCGCTTCCACTCGTTTTTGCCCTGATCGGTTGCCAGTCCCCGTCCGGTGGTCCCACACCCACGAGCGTCGGAATCCCGCCGGCCGAACTGATCGACCCCAACGGGTACGGTGACAGCCCTTCCCTGCCCGTGGACCGCGACATGTTCCGCGTGGGCGAGCGCATCCGTGTGGCCCAGCGTCCGGCCACGTTACCAACTCGCAAGACCTGCCTGGCCCTGTCCGGTGGCGGGGCGTTCGGAGCGTATCAAGCGGGATTACTGGTCGGATGGAGCGAGGCCGGCACGCGCCCCGCGTTCGATGCGGTGACGGGCGTGAGCACCGGCGCGCTGGTCGCGGTCCTGGCGTTCCTGGGTCCGGACTACGACACCGAAATGCGGCGCGTGTACACGAGCCTCCGTACCGAGGACATCTACACCCGCCGCCGCGGAGTACGAACGCTCTGGTCCGACGCCCTCGCCGATAACGCGCCGCTGGCCCGGCAAATCGACCGCGTGTTCACTCCGGAAACTGTGGCGCGACTGGCGAGCGAGCACCAAAAGGGGCGCCGGCTCTACATCGGCACGACCGATCTTGAGGGGCGCAGGCCCGTGGTTTGGGATCTGGGGGCCATCGCCGCGCGAGGAGAACCGGGGAGCCGGGAACTGATCGCCAAACTCCTACTCGCGTCGGCCGCGATTCCCGCGTTCTTTCCGCCGGTCGAAGTTCCGGTAGATGTGGACGGCCAGCGCCTGACCGAGCGCCACGTAGACGGCGGGGTAACACAGAACGTGTTCTTCCGCCCGCCGCAAGTGCCGCGAGACCTGCGACTTCGCCCCCCGGCCGAGTTCCTCTACGGGTCTGATATGTACGTGATCGTGGCCGGGAAACTGTTCGCCGACGCGGAAGTGGTTCAACCGCGTGTGCTAAAGGTCGCGGCCGGGAGCGTGTCCACCCTGATCTACGCCGAAACGCGGGCCGAACTGACCAAACTGTACATGACGGCAATGATATCCGGGATGAACTACCACCTGGCAGCCATCCCCGCCGAGTTCCCCGCGTCCTCGTCGAGCACCGAGTTCAACCCGTCCGAGATGACGCGGATGTTCGAGGAGGGGCGCCGGCAGATCCTCGCGGGCACCGCGTGGCGCGCGAGTCCGCCCGGAACGGCCGACAGCGAGACAATGGTCCAGCGCGCCGGTACGCAATTAACCCGCACCCCGAGCGCGCCCAGCGCGGAACGGTGAGCACAATTTGAATCACGGGGGTGGGAGCCCCCGCGCTACGGAAGTCGTCCCCTCCGGGGCGAAAACGTGCGGACGCGCTGCGTTTGGTCTTTTGTTTGGTGGCATAGGCCTCTGGCCTGTGTAAGTGCCTCCACAGGCCAGAGCAGTAGTTGCCATGCTTACGCAGTCGTCGGTGGTCGTGTCGGTGGTTGAGTTTGTGTCTCGGGTTGGTGCAGGGCGTGCGCACTATGAACTGCTGACGATATAGGCGTTTACGTCTACACCGAGGGTATCAGGAGGATGCCCGATGCCCCTTGCACTGACCACGGTGTTCGCGGACGTACCCGACCCTCGGATCGAAACCGCCAACAAGCTCCACAAGCTCACCGACATCTTGGTGATCGCCACGTGCGCGGTGATCGCCGGGGCCGACGGGTGGGAGGAGATCGCCGAGTACGGCCAGAGTAAGGAGGACTTCTTTCGGCGGTTCCAGGCGCTACCCCACGGGGTTCCGAGCCACGACACGTTCGAGCGCGTGTTCGCCAAACTCGATCCCGATGCGTTCGCGGACCGGTTCGGGCGCTGGATGTCGGAGCTGTGCGACTCGACCGGGCTGACCCACATCGCGGTCGATGGCAAGAGCGCGCGGGCGTCGGCCCAGGACACGTTCACCGGGTGCCTGCACTTGGTTAGCGCATGGGCGACCGAGAGCCGCCTGATCCTGGGCCAGCGGTCGGTGCCCGAGGGCGGACATGAGATCACCACGGTGCCCGACCTGCTGGGGGCCCTGGATCTCAACGGCGCGGTGGTGACACTGGACGCGGCCGGGTGCCAGAAGGCGACAATCGAGCAAATCCGCAAGCAGGGCGGTGAGTACGTGGTGTGCGTGAAGGGGAACCAGAAGGGGTTGCGCGACGCCGTGGCCGACGTGTTCGACCGCGCCGGGGATGACGAGTTCGCCGGGTGCGACATGGCGGGCGAGGTCGGTGCGGGACACGGGCGCGCGGAGGAGCGGTATGTGACCGTGGTTCACGACCCCGAGGGCTTACCGGACGGTTGGTCGGGTGTGAGTGCGGTGGCGCTGGTGTGCCGGGAGCGCCGGGTGAAGGGTCAGAAGAACGAAGGCACCGGGCATTATTACATTACCAGTCTGAAGGTGGGTGCGGGGCAGTTGGCGGGTTACATCCGCAACCACTGGGGCATCGAGAACGGGTTGCATTGGGTATTGGATGTGGCGTTCCGAGAGGATGATAGCCGCGCCCGAACGGGACACGCGGCCGCGAACTTGGGGATGTTGAGGCGCGTGGCCGTGTCGCTCCTGAAGCGTGCCAAGACCAAGGGCAGCATCAAGACCCGGCGCATGAAAGCCGGGTGGGACGACAACTACCTATTGCAAGTTATCCAAGGAATCACGGCACAATAAAGTGCGCACGCCCTGCGGGTTGGTGTGTGTCGATGGGAACGGGTGTGAGGATCAGGATTAGGTTCCAGCGGATCTCCCCCAGGGTGACACCGCGGGCCGCGATCCACCAGGCCCGGATCAACAGGCTCACCCCGACCAGGAGCAATCGGTACACGGGGTCGGCGCACGTGGTCCGAGCCAGGCACTCGCCCAACTGACGGTAGCTGGTCTCGATCCCGAACCGGGTCCGGTAGTCCAGGATCACTTGGGGCAGGCGCTCGAACCCGGGGGAGCACGCGAACACCAGGGGCCGGTGCCAGGAGCGACCCGGGACCACGGCCACGCGCACTGGGGCCGAGCCGTCCCGGGACCGGCGGCACCGGATCGTGTGCTCGAACCACCCGCGCGTGCCCCGGGCGAAGAAGCGCTCGACTGCGTGCCCCCGGCGCACCATCGGGATCACGAACCGCACGTTCCGCTGGGTCAGGGCGCGGACCACGGACGCCGAGTAGAACGCGCGGTCCAACAGCACGTACCGGATGCGCACCCGGGCCCAGCCGATCTGGGCCAACAGGCGCGCGACGATCGCGTCCGGGGTATCCTTGGGGCGCACCGCGGTCCGGACCCGGGTGTGGCGCCGCCCGGGGACCAGGGACACGGGCGTGGCGTAGGTCCAGAACCACGCGGTCCCGTTCTTGAACTGGCCCCCGACGACTCCGGGTGTGGCGCCCCGGTCCCCGTAGAACGGCCTCTGATGGGTGTCGATGGCGATCGGGATCGGGTCAGTAGTTTCAAGAGATTTGGCAGTGCCGCATGGGAGTTCCTAAGTTCAAGGTTCTCAGGCACTTGAACGGGAACCTCCCATGCGACGTGGTTACTCTACGATCACCCCGGCGGTGGTCCACGCCCTGACGCGCCGGGCCTTGGAACGGACCCTCGGTTGGACCGACTACAAGCGGTCCGTCACCGGCGCCCAGTTGCTCGACCTGGTACTGCGGGTCGCGAGCACCACACGAACCCTGTTCGCCGTGGCGACCCGGTACTTCCAGTTCTCGCACGAGGCCGCACGACAAGCGGTTCGTGCCAACTTGGGCTCCGGGGACCAACTCACGGCCCGGTTGGTCAACGCCCTTCACGACGTGGCCCGGTTCACGCGCCGGGACCGGAGGCGCCGGTGGACGTGCGCCATCGACGTGCACTACGTCCCGTTCTACGGGGACCGCGCTACTCCGGGCATCATCGGCGGACCCAAGAAGGCCGGCACCTCATTCTTCCACGCCTACGCCACCGCAGTCCTGATCCACAAGCACCGGCGGTACACGGTCGGATTGCTGGCGGTCCACAAGGGGACCAAGCCGCACCAGCAGGTGCACACCCTTCTGGACCACGTGGCCGCGCGCGGGCTGACCGTTGGTGGGGTGGTTCTGGACGCCGGGTTCGATAGTGGGGAGACGCTGCTACTGTTGCAGGAACGGAACCTCAGCTACGCGGTCCCGATGCGCAAGAAGGGTTCCGGCACGAACCGGCGCAACGCGTGCGACGCGCAACCGTCGGGTACGATCGCCACGATGGAATGGGTGACCGAGAAGACGCGCCGGTCCGTGTCCACCCGGGTACTCGTGTGGCGCCGCCCGGGTGAATCGCACGCGCGGGTGTACGCGTTCTCGGGTTGGGGCGATGCGGGGGCGGTGTCCGAGGCCACGCGCGCGTGGCTGGGACGGCGCCGGTACCGGGAGCGGTTCGGGATCGAGACCAGTTACCGGCAGAAGAACCAGGCCCGCGGGTGGACCACCAGTACCAGCCCCGAATACCGGTTGCTCTTGGAAGGGGTGGCGCTGGTGTTGCGACAAGTGTGGGTGTGCTTGACCCTCCGGATCGCTCGCGCCCGGAACCGGAACCCGAAGGCGTGGGTGCACGAACTCCCGTTGGTCGAGATGCTCGACTGGCTCACACAACGCATCCGCTCACGGTACCCACGCACGCGATGTATCACCCTGACCCACAAAATACTTACAGCCGCTCCAATGCATTGAAACTACTGGGGTGCTTGCGGAACGCCCGGGGGATGTGCCCGCGCAGCCCCGCGGACCAACCACCCCTCGAGGGGTGGTTGGTCCGCGGGGCGGTCCGCGCCGAGTGCCGCGCGCACGGTTTCGCGCCCGACCCGCGCGACGCGCCGGGCGACCGCGGACACGGCCACACCCAGCGCGGACGCGGCCAACAGGCACCGGGCCAGGGCCACACGGGTCACCCCGGTCCCGTCGCGCAGGTGCAGGATCTGGGCCAGAACCTCGGCCCAAGCGTGTTGGCTCAGAACCGTTTGCGGGTTACATTGACAGCGGCGCATGGGGGCTCCGAACCGTGGATTGGTGGTACAACCCATTGTCACGGAACCCCATGCGCCACTCAATCGCCTTGGCAACTACTGCAATGGACTGTGCACCCGAACTACGGCTCGCTTCACTGGAAGTAATGTTCCAAGCCGTGGAGCGGGTGCGCGAGCGACTGATGCGATCCACTTCGGCACTCGAAGGCGCGCATCTCAATCACGCCGTGATCGGGGCAAATGCGGTTGCATATTGGGTCGGCCTAAAAGACGAAGGATCGATACGGAACACGCCGAACGTTGATATCCTGCTCGATCGTGAAGATTGGAATGTAGCACGGCCCGCTCTGGAGCGGGTCGGATTCGTTTTCGCGACACCAATCTTCCGACCGGCCGTGTTCTTGGACGGAGCTGACGGCAAGGTACGTCAAGCGGTTCGGCTGTGGTTCGCGGGGGATACTCTGTCCCTAACTTCCGAGCCGCTACCACCCGTAACCGACGCACTATTGGTGCGGCCTTATCGGATCGTCACGTTATCCCGCTTGATCCGAATGAAATTGAGCGCCTGGCGAACGATCGATCGGGTTCACCTCCAAGACATGACACGTGTCGGCGTACTCGACAGCACGTGGCCGGAACGGTTCCCGGAACCGCTGGCCGAAAGATTGCGAGAAATTCTGGCCGATCCCGACGGCTGAGCAACGAATAGCTCCGAAAGGCGCACCTCCGCGGTGGCGGCCCCGTGCTCTTGTGGTAAACTCGGATCGCTGTTCACGTGTCAATAACGGAGTCGTCCATGTTCGATCGCATCTCGAACGGTTTTTCCCTCGCCGGGAGCACCTGGCGCGTCCTCGTGCGGGACAAGCACCTGCTGCTGTTCCCGCTCGTGAGCGGGTTCCTGTTCCTGCTCGTGATGCTCAGCTTCGCGGTGCCGCTGGCCACGCTGGTCGATTGGAATCAATTCCAGGCGCAGCTCCAGAAGAACAACAACCGGCCGCCGGTCTGGGTGTACGCGGTCTCGTTCGCGTTTTACTTCTGCACGTACTTCGTCATCATCTTCTGCAACTCGGCCCTCATCAGTTGCGCGATGCTCCGGTTCAACGGCGAAACCCCGAGCCTCAGCGACGGGTTCCGCATGGCGTTCGCCCGGCTCCCGCAAATTTTCGCATGGGCGGTGGTGTCGGCCACCGTTGGCGTGCTGCTGAAGGTGATCGAGAACGCGTACGAGAAGGCCGGCGAGATCGTCGCGTGGCTGCTGGGCAGCGCGTGGTCGATCATGACATTCTTCGTCGTGCCGGTACTGGTAGTGGAAAAGACCGGGCCGGTCGCCGCGGTGGGCCGCTCGATGTCGCTCCTGCGCAAAACGTGGGGCGAGGCGATCGTCGGCAACATGGGTCTGAACTTCATCCTGTTCCTGCTCTTCCTGCCGGTGATCCTGCTGTTCGTGGCCGGGATTTTGCTCTTGATTCAAGGCTCGACCGTACCGGGGGCCGCGATGCTGGTGGCCGCCGGGATCGCGTTCCTGCTGCACATGGCGGTCAGCTCGGCGCTGCACACAATCTTCCTCGCCGCGCTGTATCAGTACGCGGCCGATAACCGCATCCCCGAAGGGTTCGACCGCCACGCGATCGAATCTGCGTTCGCGCACAGGTAACATCAATCGCCCGCTGGTTGCCCTCTAATTCATTGTTGAGGGGCAACCAGTGGGTGGCTTTTCGGAACGCAGTTCAGTTAAGGTCCGGTTGCAGAGGTGGTATCCAACGTTACGGGTATCACTTCTGTCCTCTCGAAACCGGAATCGCGACTTCGCTTAAACCTCTATCTCTCAAAGACTTATCCCCAAAAGCTGTAATTCTCACGAGTAAATCGCGAGAATTTTGACCCAATTTCCCGCCGCCGACCATTCATTAGGTGGTCGACTGTTTTGGGCGACCACATTGCGGCTCCGCGTGTCGGGATCGGTGTTCATTCAGGTGTCTCTCCCGCCACAAACGAGACTGCTGATGTCGGTCAATCGACTCAACGAACCCGAGGTGCCGACGGCCGACAGCAAACTGTCCGACCGCGAACTGCTCCTGCGGTTCCAGGCCCGCAACGACGAGGCCGCGTTCGCCGCGGTGCTCCAGCGCCACGGCCCGATGGTTCTGCGCGCGTGCCGCCGCGTGCTCGATCGCACAGAAGACGCCGAGGACGTGTTCCAGGCGACGTTCCTCGTGCTCGCGCGCAAAGCCGGAACCGTGACCTGGCGCGAATCGGTCGGCACTTGGCTCCACGAAGCAGCCAACCGACTCGCCCGGGACGTGCGCCGGAGGCACGCGCGGCGCCAGGTGCGTGAGGCGCGCCGACCGGCACGCGAGAGCAGCGACGCCCTCACCGAAGTGAGCAGCCGCGAACTACTGACCATCCTCGACGACGAAATGGCCGGGCTGCCCGAGGAGTGCCGCGCACCGCTATTACTGTGCTGCCTGGAAGGAATGAGTGGCGACGAAGCCGCCGACCACCTCGGGTGCTCGCCCAGCACACTGAAACGGCGGCTCCGCCAGGGGCGCGAACTGCTCCAGGCTCGGCTCGCGCGGCGCGGAATCGCGCTCTCGGTTGCGGGGCTGACCACGCTCCTGACGGGCGGAATCGCCGCGGCGAGCGTCCCCGCGGAACTCGCCACCATGACGACACGGGCCGCCGTGTTATACAACGCGGGCGCGCCTCTTACTCCGGGGCTCGTTTCGCCCGCGGCCGTCTCGTTGATGCGCCGATTGGTCGCGACCGTTTCGGCCAAAGTGAAAATTGCGATCGGGCTGTTCGTCTTGGGTGGCTTGTGCGCGATCGCGGTTGTCTCGGAGAAGTGGAACGCGATCGGCGGAAAACCGGCCAACGAAGACGTTCGCGCACCGGGCGAAGCAGCCGCAACCGCCGCCTCTAAACCGGCCAAGCCCTCGATCCCGGTAACTGTCGAGACGAGCCTCCGAACGAACGCCGGGCAGATCCGCCAGTTCGTGTTCGACGGCGACCCCACAACGGCGTTCGCGTCGGCCACGAATCCCGGCCCGGCGGACCACTTCACGCTCGTGTTCGACCGCGCGGTCGCGGTACGGAGCGTTGACGTGCGCACCGGCGGCGGGAACGGCGGGTGGGCGCTGGCGGGTGGGCGATTGGAAGCGTCCGCGGACGGCGCGGTTTTCGAGCCGCTCGCCCAATTTGCCGGCGGAACGGCGCGCGGGGACGCGGGTGGGCGAAAGGTGATCGCGGTCCGGGTGCGCCCGGTCGCCCAGCAGCACCCGCTCATGATTAGCGAAATCGCGATCGATTCCGAACCGGCACTGGGCCGGTTCCGGTACCCGATCGAGTTCGCGGTGGACACGAGCGCGGCCCCGGAAATGGCGCAGTGGGCCGAGCGCACGACGCGGGTGTGCGAGCGGTTCTACCCGGCGATCGTCGACGAACTCGCGGCCGACGGGTTCCGCCCGCCGACGCTGATCCCGTTCATCGTGCGCCGCGACCCGGCGGCGCTGGTGGCCGCGTCGCGCGGTCGGTTGATCGTCTCCGCGGGGTACTTTGATGCGAACCCGCACGACGTCGGGGCCGTGGTCCACGCGGCCTCGTACATCGTCCAGGCGTACCACGGGCGCGCGACCCCGGACTGGCTCGTGCAGGGCGTCGCGGATTACATTCGGTTCTTCAAATTTGAACCGGGTGCGATCGGACCGCCCGATCCGGGTACCGCCCGATACGACGGCGACTCGAAAGAGACCGCCGCGTTCCTGGCCTACCTCGTTGATTCCTACGACCCCACTTTTGTCCGCCGACTGAACGCGGCCCTCCGCGAGGGGCGCTACACGGACGACCTGTGGGTGTCACTGACCGGGAAATCTCTCCGCGAGCTCGGTGAAGAGTGGCACCGCTCGCTCCGCCGCTGACGGCCCGGCCGTGGCCGCTTACTTATCCCCCGCTCGTGCCCGCGAACCGGAGCGCGACCCGGGTCCACTCGTACTGCCTTGTGGAGAACCGAGTTATGCCCATTGTCCCCCGTTCGATCGGCCGCCGAACCGCGTTCACGCTCATTGAATTATTGGTGGTGATCGCCATTATCGCGATCCTGATCGGGTTGCTCCTGCCCGCGGTGCAAAAGGTGCGCGAGGCCGCGGCGCGCCTCAAGTGCCAGAACAACCTCAAGCAAATCGGTCTGGCGCTTCACAACTACCACGACGCGAACCAGCGGTTCCCCACGGGCCGCCCGGTCTTCCCCGCGAGCCTGAGCGCGAGCCTGGGCGGGGCGCAGATGCCCGCGTTCCTGGCGTACCAACCCGGGAGCTCGGCCGCGATCTCGCCGGAAGAAATCGGCGGCTGGATGATGCGCGTGCTGCCCTACGTCGAGCAGGACGCCGTGCAGCGCCTGACTGCCGGCAAGTCGGCGGGGGACGTCGCGACCGGGTTCTCCGCGATGAGCGCCGTATCGGTCTCGGTCTACGTGTGCCCGTCGGCCGTTGCACCGACCGCCGGGGCCAACCCGACACCGCTCCCCGCGTGGGCCAGTTACGCGGGCGTCACCGGGAGCAACGAGAACACCGACCCGGCGACGGGGCCGCTCGGGATGAACGCGAGCAACGGCATGTTCCCGGTAAAGACCCCGTTCGGCCCGGACACGAGCGTGCGCCCGCGCGTGCAAATGACGAGCATCACGGACGGGCTGAGTAACACGGTCGCGGTCGGCGAGCGCCACGTGACGCTGCGCGGAACCACCTGGGCCGGGGCCGACTACCACACCCTGCTCGCGTTCCCCAACCAGAACTCGTTCGGCGGCGTCGGCCCGAACGGGGCGATCACCCTGACGGCGTGCCCGGGGGCGCTGCCCGGGCGCTACGCGCCGTTCGTGGCGTCCGATTCGTGCAGCCAGGACCGGTACAACAGCCCGCACACGGCCGGCGGGAACTGGCTCCTGGCCGACGGCAGCGTGCGTCTGTTCGCGTACACCGCGGGCACCGGCGTGCTCCCCGCGATGGTCACCATCGCCGGCAGCGAGGTGGTCCCCGAATGAACACACTTGCACACCAACCTGGAAGAGCGCGCCGGTTCGCCGCCGCGCGTGCGGGCTGGGTCGTACTCGTCGCGGTGTTCGCGGTCACGGGGTGCGGGAAGTCGCACGCGGACGTGAGCGGGTCGGTTTCGTACCACGGGCGCCCGGTCGTGTACGGCACCGTGAGCGTCATCGGGGCGGACCAGATGACGTATTACGGCCACATCCAACCGGACGGGACGTTCACCGTTCCGCGCGTTCCGGTGGGACCGGCGCGGGTCGGCGTCTACAGTCCGGACCCGTACTACGAGCTACCGGTCCCGCAATCGGTCAAGCTCCAGATGGAGCAGGCGCGGAAAGAATCGGGAGTCGAGGCCCCGCCGAAGCCCCCGAAGGGCCAGTGGTTCAAGATCCCCCAGAAGTACGCGGACCCGCTGACGTCCGGGGTCACGGCCGAGGTGGTCTCACCAACGACACCGCTCGAACTGAAATTGGACTGACCGCGAAATGTGAGCCATTTCAGTAAACGTCGACGCCCGCGACCCTTTCTGGGACCGCGGGCGTTTGCGTTGGTGGGTTCGGTTTCGGATCGTCGTAGCGTAGAAGCAGAAAAAAGAACCGCGGATAACGCCGATAGCGCGGATCAGACAATGAGGTACTTTGTAGCCGCGTACTACGACCGCACGAAGCGGCAGACGCAACTCACTTGTATGCCCTCATCTCTTTGAGGCGCTTGCGGATGTCAGTGAGCACGACAAGGAATCGTGCGTCGCTGGAGTCGCCATACAGCTCCCCAAATTTCTCCACCGAAAGACAATCGCGCAGCCCCTTCATGGGCGGCAGGTAGTCGGTTGCCGTGAATTTGCGGTGTGTGTCGTGAAGTAGTTCCACGTCCTGCTGCATGGTCCGACCAAACGTGATTCCGGCGAACTCGGCCGCAAGCACGGGCACACACAAATTCGCCGGCTTGTGAAGATCGAGCAGAGCCCGACCGATCGCGGCGTCTTCGGCTGCGTCTTGGAGCAGTTCACCAATCGCGCAACCGATAAAGAACCGGCGGCACAGGTCGCGGCGCCCACCGAGTGTGGGATTCCCCAGTACCGCGAGCCGCTCCACACGTTCTTCGGGCGTTTCGATGTCCTTGACGGCACCCGCGGTTGTCGCATCGTCAGCAAGAGCACCGGTTTCGTCCAGCGCGATACCGAGCGCGATCAGGAACGCGGACACCATCTCCGGCCCGCGCAAACGAACCGCAGTTTCCGCTGCCGCGCGGATGTAAGCGGCCGTGAGTTCGTCACCCGTGAGCGCACGCGCTCCGGCCTCGGAGTTGAGCTTCGCGCGGGCGGTCACGGCTTTGACCACCTTCCGCACGATCTCATCGCGTTTGGTCGATTTCGCCGGCGGATCGGGCTTTTTCAAAGGTGGGTCCGGGTTCTTCGCAACATCGCGGTCGAGTTCGTTGAGGTACGCGATTGCGAGTGGATCTCCCGGCGCGGCCTTCAGGAGCGCCTTGTAAATCCGCGTCATCCGCGCGCGATTCGAGACGGTCAGCGAGTCGAACGTGACCCCGGGTTCGCGCCGGCGCTCGTCGGCCCACAAGTTGAGCAAGAGCGCGTTGAGCGGATCGAGCCGGACCACGGCCCCGGGCCGGTGTGCGTACCGATCGCCGAGTTTCTCCCGGAGCGCCGAACCCGGATCGGGCGAGCTCACGCCACCAAGTGTTTGTGCGAGGAAGCGGACCAACACCTCTCCGCGCTCGAGTTCACTCCGCGGGCGCCATTCGCGAATGAGGACGTGCCGCCCGTTCAACCCGCGACCCGCACCGAACGCGGGATCGGCCTTTTCATCGATCTTGCGGCTCGAATACCCAATAACGAGCGCTCCTTCTTTCGCCTTCACCGCTTTCTCGAGTCCGTCGAGCAAGTCGCTCGTGTTCTTCGCGTCCGGGTCGGACTTCCAGGTGTCGAACCCCGCCAGCGTGAACCGAACTCCCGCGGCCTTCTCGATCACATCCGCGGCTTCGTCGAAGCGCTTCCGCAGCTCCTTCTGCCAGAGTTCGTCCGCACGCGGGTCCACGTCGTCCACGAGCATCGTCACGGGAACCTTCACGGGCGGGTCGCGCGGGACCGGGTTCACTTCCGCGCGCGAATCACGGTCCAGGGCGTCACCGGGCAGTTCCAGCCCCTCCAGGCGGAAGTCTGCTGTCGGATCGGGCAGAAAAAGATAAGCGTTGTACATGTCGAGGCGCAATTTCATCTCGCGCCCCTTCGCAGTAAACACGATGTCGGCCGGACCGGTGACGTACACGGGAACAACCGTGTTGGAAAGTACCTTGTGGGACCGGGCTTTTTCGTCCGGTTCGGCGATAGTGAACGCGATGTCCGCGTCCGTGTAGTTTCCGATCACGACCACCGCGGCACGGACCGGGTGCGACACCAACAGCAAAACGACGAGCGGGGCGAAGAGTCGAAAGCGCATCTCAACTCCAATGTGGCGCGGCCCTCAATGATAACAGCGCTCACCGACCGGACGGAACCCCGGCGCCCGTTTCATTCCAAACGTATCGAAGTCTCTTGTTCGTCACATCTTACTTGAAATCCTTCAGACGCCTTGTGGACACACCTCAATTTGAGGTAGCATCGTATCCGCTTCGCCCCGATCGGGGAGCGGAGCCGGTTATCTACCACTCCAGGAGGGGCACGTTATGACCGGCTGTCGGAAGTCGATTCAGTGTGTGGTCGGAATATTCGTAGTCGCGCTTTTAAGCGCGGCTCAACCACCGGGCTCCTCACCAGCGCCCCCAAGCGCCGAGCCGGGAACGCCGCTACCAGCACCTACGCCCCCTGTGCCCGCGAATCAACCACCCGCGCTCACCCCCAGTCCCACACCGACACCGCCGTCGATTCCCCCGCTCGGCGTACCCAGCATGCCGTCTGCCCAACGGTTCGTGTTCCAGATCGACCCGAAGACGCCGGTCAAGGATCTGCTCCCGGTGGCGCCGAAGGTCGCCCCGATTAGCGGCCCGGTCCTCACCGACGATCTGAAGAAAGTAGTCGAGGTCGAGTTCCAGGCGAAGCCGGAAAAGGTGGGTCCGGAGGTGAATCTCGTTGAACGGACCGCGCACCAGATGGCCAAGATCAACCACATGAACGCGAAGAAAACCGATGCGTTCATGTCCGTGCTGTTGGAGAGCCGGCCGGACCTGGCCGGGATGCCGTTCGCGATGGGTGATGATTGCCGTGTTGATGGTGAGCGCGCCAAATACTTCACGCAAGCTGTGAACACCGTGCGCCAGGCGCTCGGTTCCGGTCAGTTCCCAGTCACAACCGTGCGGTCCTTTGGTGGCCAGGCGGGGGCACAAGGCTTCATCGACACGAGCATCATGCCCGCGCAAGCACTTCAAGTGGCGAATTCATCCGGGCTATCGCAGCAAGCGTTTCGGGCACCACAATCGTTCTGGCAGCAGTACAACACGCTCTGCGACCAAGAGGACGCCGCACGTGGGCGCGCCGATAAAGAAGCGACCGAGCACATCACGCTCGCACGCATGGCCGCGCTCACGCAGATGCTCGCGCCCGAAACGGCCGAGATCCGTTTGGGGTTAGTGAAGTACCTCGCGGGTGTGTCCCACATCGAGTCGTCCAAGGCGCTGGCCCGCATGGTTCTGTTCTCGGCCGAAGACGACGTGCGCGCGGCCGCAATTACGGCTCTCAAGGTGCGGCGCGAGAAGGACTACACCGACGTACTGGTGAAGGGTCTGCGGTACCCGTGGCCCGCGGTAGCCAAGCGCGCGGCGGAAGCGATCACGAAACTCGAACGCACGGATCTCATTCCCAACTTGCTCGCGGTCCTCGACGCGGCCGACCCGCGGATGCCGGTGACGAAAGAGATGGGCGGGAAGACGAGTACAGTGGCGCTCGAAATGGTGAAGGTGAACCACCACCGCAACTGTCTCATGTGCCACGCACCGACCGGTTCAGGCGCTCCGAACGCTAACGCGATCTCGGCCGAGGTCGCGATTCAGGGGCAACCGCTCCCGACGCCGGCCGAGGGCTACCGGCAGTCCGTACCGGAACTGCTGATCCGTCTCGACGTGACCTACTTGCGCCAGGATTTCTCCGCGTTGCTACCGGTCAAGGATGCGCACCCGTGGCCGGAGATGCAGCGATTCGATTTCTTCGTCCGCGCGCGCAAGCTGACCGACGATGAAGCCGAAACCTATCGCGCCCAACTCACGCCGAAGGAAGCCGGTGTACTGTCGCCCTATCACAAGGCCGCACTGACCGCGCTCCGCGACCTCACCGGAAAGGACACGGCCCCGACCGCGGACGCATGGCGAAAACTGCTCGGGCACACCGCCAAGTCCGAATAACGTAACCGCAGCGCCTCACCGCGGAGATTGCAAGCGGTGAGGCGTTCTGTTCAGTCTGCGCACTTCTGTTCGCAAATATCCAACCAGAAGAGAACCGGAGCCGCGGATCACGCCGATAAACGCAGATCGAAAAAAGCTCCGGCACCCAGGTTTTCGCACATTTCAGTGCTCTCAAATCTTGTTTCCAAATCCGCGTTCATCAGCGTTAATCCGCGCAAATCCTTCACCTCTTCGATCCGCGCTGATTCGACCAGTAACGCTCAACGGCCTGCCACAACAACCCAAGCCCAGAATAGGCGCGAAACTTGCTTCTTCCTACTCGCCACGGTTTGAATGCAGACGTGTGCCGGCGAGGTCGGGTCCGGAACCGCGACCGCTGATTTAAAACGAAACGGCTCAATGAGTTCCTCTTACACCCCGCCGAGTGCGACTCACGTTCCCGGGGCGACGTACCGGCTCCAGTTTCACGCCGGTTTCACACTTCGCGATGCCCGCGCGATCGTGCCCTATTTGCACGCGCTCGGTGTTACGCACCTCTATGCCTCACCCATCCTAAAAGCGCGTCCGGGGAGCACGCACGGTTACGACGTAATCGACCATTCCGCACTGAACCCCGAGGTGGGAACGGAAGACGATCTCGCCGCGCTTGGCGCGGACCTGCGCGAGCGCGGCATGGGGTTACTTCTGGACGCGGTACCGAACCACATGTGTGTGGGAACCGGGAACTCGTGGTGGGCGGACCTGCTTGAACACGGTCAGGGGTCGCGGTTCGCTGGGCACTTCGATATCGCATGGAACGATTCACCGCGCCCGCAGATGCACGGTCGGTTACTACTCCCGGTGCTGGGCGACCAGTACGGCGTCATCCTCGAATCGGGACAGTTCGTGCCCGCGTTCGAGAACGGTGGGTTCGGCGTCCGTGTCCACGACAACCAACTACCACTCGACCCGCGGACCTACGACCGCATACTCGCGCCGGCTGCAGCCCTCGCGCGCGAGAAGCTCGGTTCCGAGCACCCGTCAGCAATCGAGTTGGCGAGCGTTCTCCACGCGGTCAAAAATCTTCCGCCGCGAACAGAGACAGACGCAGCGCGCGTTGCGGAAATGCGCGTGGAAGTAATAGCAGTTCGTCGTCGGCTCTCGGAACTCGCCGAGCGGTTCTCCGAAGCGGCCGACGCGATAAGCGCAGCCCTAGTCACGCTCGCGGGGAAAGCGGGCGATCCGGCGAGCTTCACCGGGCTCGACGAACTCCTCGAAGCGCAAGCGTACCGCCCGTGTTTCTGGCGTGTCGCATCGGACGAGATCAACTACCGCCGGTTCTTCGACGTGAACGACCTCGCTGCGCTCAGCACCGAGCGCGGCGAGGTGTTCGACGCGGTCCACGCCACTTGGTTCCGCTGGGTGCGCGCGGGGATCGCCGACGGGCTGCGCATCGACCACCCGGACGGCCTATTCGATCCCAAAGAGTACCTCGACCGGCTCCAGTCCGCGTGCGGAGGCGAGAAACCGCTCTACGTCGTGGTGGAGAAGATCCTCGGCGACGGCGAAACACTGCCCCCCGATTGGGCGTGTGCCGGGACAACGGGTTACGAGTTCATTCACGCGGTCAACGGTCTGTTCGTCGACCGCTCGGGCGAAGGTCCGCTCACCGCGTTCTACCAGCAATTCACCGGATTGGACGATACGTGGCCCGAAGTGGTGTACCGCGGGAAGCGCCAGGTGTCGCAGTCGTCGCTCGCGAGCGAACTGAACGCGCTCGCGCACCAACTCGACCGCATCGCGCGCCTCGATCGGCGCAGCCGCGACTTCACGCTCAACGGCATCCGGAAGGCGCTGCGCGAGGTCGTCGCGTGCTTCCCGGTGTACCGGTCTTACGTCACCGACACCGTAACCGACACCGATAAGGCCGTTGTTGGGAAGGCGACGCGCTGGGCGTACCGGCGGAACCCGCTTCTGGGAAAAGCGGTGTTCGATTTCATCCGCGATACTGTGCTCCTGAAAGATTCGCCGAGTGGCCCGGCTTCGTCCGAGTACCGCGCCCTCCAGAGGGCGTTCGCTGGTAAGTTCCAGCAGGTCACGTCGCCGGTGGCGGCCAAGGGCGTGGAAGACACTGCGTTCTACGTGTACAACCGGCTCACCTCGCTCAACGAAGTGGGCGGGGAACCGGGGAAATTCGGGTGGAAGCCGGACGCAGTCCACGCCTTCCTCGCCGCCCGTACCACAATGCCCGGCGGGTTATCGCCGCTCTCGACACACGACACCAAGCGCGGTGAAGATGTGCGGGCGCGAATCAGCGTGCTGTCGGAGATCCCCGAAGAGTGGGCCGAGCGCGTCACGCACTGGTCCGAGCTGAACCACGCGCACAGGACCGAGGTCGACGGTACGCTCGCTCCGGGCGCGAACGAAGAGTACCTTCTGTACCAAACGCTCGTCGGCGCATGGCCCTTCCTTGGTGAGGGGGTGAAGGGGGGAGCGGGTGAAGGGGTGAAAAAGATAGAGAGCGCGGAGGGTTTTATCTCCCCTTCACCCGCTCCCCCCTTCACCCCCTCAGATTTCGCCCCGCGCATCCGCGAGTACATGCGAAAGGCACTGGCTGAAGCGAAAGTTCACACGAGTTGGATCAATCCGAACCCGGAGTACGAAGCCGCAATCGCGACGTTCATCGATCGCGTGCTGGACACAAACGTCTCCGGTGCGTTCCTCAGCGATCTGGGGGCGTTCGCCGAGCGCGTCGCAGGGTTCGGGCGCATCAACTCGCTGTCACAAACGCTGCTCCGCTGTGCGGCCCCCGGAGTTCCGGATACGTACCAGGGCACAGAATCGTGGGATTTCTCGCTCGTGGACCCGGACAACCGCCGGCCGGTCGATTACGATTCGCGTGCGGAGTGGTTGCGCGATATTGATGCCCGAAGTGCCACGAGAGACGGCCGGAATCACCTCGCACGCGAACTCGCCGCGAACCTCACCGACCCGCGGACGAAGCTGTACGTGACCGCCCTCGCACTACGTGCCCGGCGCGAGTGGCCGGATGTGTTCGCCCGCGGCAAATACGTGCCGCTCGCGGCAACCGGTGACCAGACGGACCGCGTGTTCGCGTTCCTCCGCACGGACGAGTCACGGGCCGCCGCGGTCATCGTTCCGCGCCTGCCTGCTCGTCACAGCGCGTGGGGCGACACCGCGTTACCACTCCCCGAAGAGTTCGCGGGTGCGCGTTGGGAGAACGTGTTTACGGGAGCAGTGGTGGAACCGAGCGGCGGTTCCCTACCGGTGGGCGCGGTTCTGGGAGCGTTCCCGGTAGCACTGCTCCGAACTGTGTGAGTGAGGGAAATAATGTCGTCATCCGACTACGCTCGGCGGTACCCGATTGGTGCAGAAGTTACGCGCGGGGGGACGCATTTTCGCGTCTGGGCGCCGATCCGCTCGCGCGTAGAAGTGGTTCTCGAAGGCGGGCCGAACCTGGAACTCGTGGCCGAGGGCGGCGGGTACTTCTCCGGGTTCGCGTCCGGGATGGGTGACGGCGCACGGTACCGGTTCCGGCTCGACGGCGGACAGTCGCTCTACCCGGACCCGGCCTCACGCTTCCAGCCGCACGGCCCTCACGGGCCGTCACAGGTGGTCGATCCGGCGCGGTTCGGATGGGACGACGTTCACTGGTCCGGCCTTAAAGCCGAGGGCCAAGTACTCTACGAGATGCACATCGGCACGTACACGCCCGAAGGTACATTCGCGGCGGCCGCAGCGCACTTGCCCGAACTCGCACAACTCGGCATCACGGCCATCGAAGTAATGCCGGTCGCCGACTTCCCCGGTCGGTTCGGCTGGGGGTACGATGGTACGTGCCTTTTCTCCCCCACGCGACTCTACGGAACCCCAGACGACTTCCGCCGGTTCGTGAACGCGGCGCACGCGAACGGCATCGGGGTCATTCTCGATGTTGTCTACAACCACTTCGGCCCGGACGGGAACTACATCCGTGAGTTCGCCCCGTCGTTCCTCAGTACGGTCCACAAAACGGAGTGGGGAGAGCCGTTCAACTTCGACGGCCCGGATTCCGGCCCCGTGCGCGAGTTCTTCATCGCGAACGCCGCGTACTGGATCGAAGAGTTTCACATCGACGGGCTGCGCCTGGACGCGACACAAGCGATCTTCGACGACTCGCCGACGCACATCCTCACCGAGATCGCGCGCCGGGTGCGGGAAGCGGCACGCGGGCGAGCGACGTTCCTGATGGGCGAGAACGAACCGCAAGACGCGAACCTCGTCCGCGGGTGCGAGAACGGCGGGTGCGGATTGGACGCGATCTGGAACGACGACCTGCACCACTCCGCGCGCGTGGCGCTCAGCGGCAAGAACGAGGGGTACTTCATGGACTACCGCGGTACGCCGCAGGAGTTCGTGAGCGCGGCGAAGTGGGGGTTCTTGTACCAGGGGCAACAGTACCGGTGGCACAACCGGCGCCGCGGGCGCCCGGCGTTCGACATCCCGCGCCACCGGTTCGTCGCGTTCCTGGAGAACCACGATCAGGTGGCGAATTCCGGCCGCGGCTTCCGCGTGAACCAGATGACCAGCCCGGCCCGGTTCCGCGCGATGACCGCGTACCTGCTACTCATCCCGGCCACACCACTGTTGTTCCAGGGGCAGGAGTACGCGAGCACCAAACCGTTCCTGTTCTTTGCTGACCATCATCCGGAACTCGCCGCCGCCGTCTTCAACGGGCGCCGCGACAGCATGCGCCGGTTCCGGAGCCAGTCCGGTGTGGAGGGCATGAGTTTGGTCCCGGACCCGGCCGACATGAAAACGTTCGAGCGCTCGAAACTGGACCGCGCGGAGCGCGATTCGCGCCCGGAATGGCTCGCGCTTCACCACGACCTGCTCGCGTTGCGCAAGATCGATCCCGCGTTCCGCTCGAAGGTCATGGACGGTGCGATTCTCGGCCCGGAAGCGTTCGTGCTGCGGTTCTTCGTACCGGGCGACCAGGACCGGCTCTTGGTCGTGAACCTCGGGCGCGATTTGCACTTGGACCCGGCCCCGGAACCGCTACTTGCGCCGCCGGAAGCGCACTCGCACTGGTACCCGATCTGGTCGAGCGAAGACCCAAAGTACGGCGGCCACGGCACGGCTCCGCTCGACACCGACGACAACTGGTGGGTTCCGGGCGAGGCCGCGGTCGTGCTCGCGGCCCGACCGCGCGAAATGGATATCAAGTGACGACAGTTCAAGACGTCCCGAACTGTCGATCGCCCGCGTCACCGAGGCCGGGCACAATGTAGCCCACGTCATTCAGTTTGGCGTCGAGCGTGGCGAGGAAAATAGGCACTTCGGGGTGTGCGGTCTGTAGCGCCGCCACGCCCTCAGGCGCGGCAATCAGCCCCACGAACATCAGGCACGGGGTGCCGGTCTTCTTCAGAATGTCGAGGGCCGCGATCGCGCTCCCGCCGGTCGCGAGCATCGGATCGAGAACGATCCCCACGTCCATGTCCGGCTTCGGCGGCAGCTTGTTGTAGTACGTCACCGGCTTGAGAGTCGCGTGATCGCGGTACAATCCGAGGTGCCACACGGCCGCTTCCGGGAGCGCGTCGAGCAGCGCGTCCGCCATTCCCAGACCGGCGCGAAGCACCGGCACGAGGCCCACGCGGTCCGCGATCCGGTGGCACGTCGTTTCTGTGAGTGGCGTTTGTACGCGAACCGGTTCGAGGCGCAACTCCCGGGCCGCCTCAAAGAACAGAGCGCGAGAGATCCCCGCGACCAGTTCGCGGAACTCCGGCGGGCGCGTCTCCGTGGCCCGCAGGCGCGCGAGTTTGTGCTGAACCAACGGGTGCGTCGAAACAGTAACGGGTGCGGGCATCAGATCGCCTCAAGCTCCGGGTTCGCCGAGTTGGTTCGCATCAAACGCGCCGGGGATCAGGTCGCGCACGGTCCATTTCAACACATCGCCCTTGAGATTAGCGAGCAACACCTCGGCCTCGGGCGCGAACTCCCAGAGCAGTTGGCGGCACGCCCCGCACGGGGGCGTCGGTGTCGCGGTATCGGTGACGACGGCCACGCGAGTGAAGCGCTGAAAGCCGTCAGCCACCCCGCGGAAGATCGCGACGCGCTCCGCGCACATCGTGAGACCGTAGCTCGCGCTCTCGACATTACACCCGGGAACGATCGCGCCGTCGGGTGTTTCGAGTGCAGCCCCCACCCGGAACTTCGAGAACGGCGCGAACGCCCGCTCTCGTGCCGAAGTCGCGGCCGCGATCAGCGGATCTGTCACGCGAGTTCCTCCAGGATGAGGGGGGCTTCTGCCGGTGGCGCCTCGGTCACTTGGAACGCTCCGGCCAGAATCGGCAGTGCGGAAGTGAGTTTCGCGTCGTCGCGGTAATGCACCTCGAACACGGCATCTCCGGGGACGACATGCTCGCCCGGCTTCGCCCGCACAATGATCCCAACGGCCGGGTCGATGGCATCCTCGGCACGACTGCGTCCGCCGCCGAGTATGCGGGCTGCGATTCCGACCTTCTCTGCATCGATGGTCGCAACAAAACCGGTCCGGTCCGCGTTCACGCGCGTAGTTGTGGGAGTGGTCGGAAGTCGCGAATAATCATCGACTACCCGCGGATCACCGCCCTGCTGCTCGATGCACTTGCGGAACACTTCAAGTCCCGCGCCATTCGCGAGTGCTTCGCGCACCAGGGCTTCGGGCTTCGTATCGTCGGGCGCGCCGAACGCGATGCGCACCATGCGCGCGGCGAGTTTCACCGAGAGTTCAGTCACGTCTTTCGGGCCGTTGCCCTTCAGCGTTTCGATGGATTCGACCACTTCGAGTGCGTTGCCCACGAACCGGCCCAACGGAGCGTCCATTGCTGTGATGAAGGCGCTCACGTTCAGTCCGTTCGCGGTGCCGACCTTCACGATCGATTGCGCCAGCGCCCGTGAGCGGTCGCGCGTCTTCATAAACGCCCCGCGACCACTTTTCACATCCATCACCAGGCCCGAAATTCCCTCAGACAGCTTCTTACTCAAAATGGACGCGGTGATGAGCGGAATGCTCTCGACGGTCGCGGTCACGTCGCGCAGCGCGTACAGCGTTTTGTCGGCCGGGGCGATGTCCGCGGTCTGTCCGATCATGCCCAGCCCCACGTTCCTGAGAGCGGCGCGGAACTCGGTTTCACTCAGGTGAACGTTGAACCCGGGGATCGCTTCGAGTTTGTCGAGCGTGCCGCCGGAGTGCCCCAACCCGCGCCCGGACATCATCGGCACGACCACCCCGCACGCCGCCGCGAGCGGGCCGAGGATCAGAGACGTTTTGTCCCCGACTCCGCCCGTACTGTGCTTATCGACCTTCGGCCCTTCAATATCGGACAGGTCGAGCCGCGTACCCGAATCGGCCATCGCGCGCGTGAGGTGGGCCGCTTCGTCGGGTGCCATGCCGTTCAGGTAAATCGCCATCAGGAGCGCGGTGAGGTGGTACTTCTCCCACCCGCTCCCGTCAAGACGCGCGGCCGCCCCGACAAATGCGTCGATCTGCTCCGGTGACAGTGCCCCACCGTCGCGCTTCGTTTGAATCACATCACCGGGTCGCATTGGCGGCTCCTCTCAGCGGTTCCCACGGCGAGGTCAAGCATACCCCTTTCGTATGAGTGGGCCAACGCATCGCGTTCAGGTGCGCAGAAAAACAAAAAACGAAACGAGCCGGGAATCGCTCCCGGCCCGCGTCGATGCGTTTCATCACCCGTTACTTTTGAACCGCAGTCGATTTTGCGTCGATGCGCTTCGCGGCGCTTTGTTCGGCTTCGATTCGGAACCGCCCGAGTTTGGACAGTTCGCGCTGGGCCGCGTTCAATTCGGCTTCGGCTGCCCGGGCGCGTTTTACTTGTTGCTCCGCGGTCGCTTCCTGCTCCGGAGTGAGGAAGTCGTGCCGACCGACGAGCACGCGGACCAGTTCCGTCGGCTTCGGGTCCATCGTGAGCGGGAGCAATTCGTCCGTCTTCGCACGGGGAACGAGGTACAGCAACCGCGAGCCCTCTTCGCCGAACCACGCGCTGTCCCACGTCTTCACCATCGCCTTCGCTTCCTTCTCGTACAGCCCCGTCCCGGTCAGCTCTTTAACGAGGAGCTCCGCAAGGCCGTCGCGATCGGAGTTCACTTCGGGCAGGTTCGCAACGGTTTCCGCGCCGGAATCGAGCGCCCCCACCGGGCGGAACCCGAGCTTGCCCCCGCGAACAGTGACCAGCACCAGCCCATCCGCGCGCCCGCCGGAGTGGTTCCTTACACGAACTTTGTCCCCACCGAGCGCTCGAACGGTAACCGGCGGCGGGAACGTGCCCACCCCGCGGTAGAACAGGAACTTCTCGTGCTGCATGACGGTGCCGCCACGCAACCGGTAGTCGTCTTGTTCGTCCTCGCGCGTCCCGCGCTTCGCAACGGCCGCTTGGAGCGGCACGGCATCGGTCGCCCGCGCGTGGAAATAGTGGTTCCCGTCCGTGGCGCGGCTCGGGTGATCGCGCGGGAGCGTGACCGCTTCGTTCGGCAGCAGCTTCACGTCCCACCGGATGCTCTGGCCCCCGCTCTTATCGTTCTGTGCAGTGCAGACCGGCGTGCCGCTCGCGAACGGGTACCACTCGGTGATCCACCCCTTCGGGAAGTCCACTTTCACAGACACCCGCGTTTCCTTGTCCGTGTAGAAGTAGACGACCGGCGTCTCCATGCTCACGAGGCCGTTGCGAAACAGGCGCCCGGCCTTCGAGTTTTCGTCCCCCTGGTAGTAGACGAAGTGCGGGAGGTCGGTGTTGTTCGGCCGGAAGCCCATCGGCTCGCCATCCGACCCGGAGAAGCTGGTGAACGTGCCCCACTCGTGCGCCACGAGTCGCGCCGGTGGAACGGGTGGCGGAACCGGCGCGCCGGCACGCGGCTCGACCGGGCTGGCAGCAGTATCGGGAACCGCAAGGTACCCGGCCGCGACCGCACCACACGCGACCGCCGCAACAAGGAGAGTTCGCATAGCAATCCCCACTCAAGGAGAGAAGCAGGTCGCCCACAAACGACCACGAATGCACCTTACACGCGCCGGCCGACAACAGAATGTTGGTACCCCGAAAAACTAAACAGCAAAGTGTTGGGAATAAGGCAAGTGAGCGATCAATTGGTGCCGAGATGTGGCCAAAAAAGGCGCAGGGGCAACATTTTTTGGAGGCATCGAATAATCGCCAACCCGGGAGCGTCTCCACGTTCGGTCCCGTGATTCGGCCCGTCGAACTCGCCCCAACGGAATCTGAAATAGGGCCTTGTCTTCTCGCGGGACGCGATTACGATCTCTTCGGCCTTTCCGCCGAACCCGGTACGGTTCCGGGCACGGCTTAACAGTAGGAGTGCATCATGCGCGCGATCCGTTTCCTCGGCCTGGCGCTCGTTCTGGTCCTCGGGTTCGGCGTCTCCGTCGCCGTCGGCGAAGACGTGAAGTCGGGCTCGACCAAGAAAGTCGGCGGTCCGTTCGACGTGAAGGCGATCACCGGCGAAAAGGCCGGCAAATCCCTGTGCTACTACTGCCAGTACAGCGCCCAAAAGCGCCCGGCCGTGGTGATGATCTTCACCCAGAAGGCCGACGACAACCTCGTCACGGTCGTCAAGGCGGTCGACGAGGTCCAAAAGGCCAACGAAAAGCTCGGCACCGTGGTCGTGGGCGTCAGCGGCGTCGAAGCCGCCGACTTCGAGAAGATCCAAACCACCCACAAGCTGACCACGCCGCTGACCATCGCCGAAGACAAGGACGGCCCGGCCAAGTACGAGCTGAACAAGGCCGCCGCCGTGACCGTGCTCGTCTACAAGCAGGGTGGCGAAGTCACCAAGAACTTCGCGTTCAAGACGACGAAGGAAGCCGCAGAAAAGGCCAAGGAAATCGCCGCCGCCGCGACCGAAGCCGTGAAGTAAGCATTTCATCCGCCATGAAGAAGCCAGGGGTTGAAACCCCTGGCTATTACCGGTAGCCCCGTTGGGGCCGCAAACACACATCGGTGTGTCTGCCTTCTGGACCCCGAAGGGGTCACCGGTAATAGCCAGGGGTTTCAACCCCTGGTGCCGTTATCCGAGCACTTTAGTGGCGTTGGCACCGTTAAACGACCCGCTCTCGACCACTCGCGTGCGGCGCGGTACCATGTTCGGACCGCACACGAGCCCCTTCGCACAGGTTCCCCTCATGTCGTTTCGTGTTCCCTTTCTAGTCGCGTTATCGTTGGTCGTCGTGTCACTCGCCGGGGCGCAACCGCAACCGACGGACGTGAGTGGGCCGATCAACGTCGAACCCAAACCGGTCGCGTCCGACAAGACGGTGAAGCTCGATTACGACATCGTCTACGTTCGCGCGCGGCGGAACGGCGACAAGGTGGGCACCAACTGGCCCGAGATCTCCAACCCGGTGTTCATGGACCCCGGCGCGGACCTCATGCTGCTCCGCCCGGACGGGACCGAAGAAGTTTTGGTGAAAGGTGGCACGGGGTCCGTCACCGATCCCGTCGTGTCGTTCGATGGTGAGTGGGTCTTCTACTCGCACTTCCACGACATGAAGGGCGCAAGCATTTCGCAGGGGCCGTCCGGTGGTGCGGACATCTACAAGATCCATGTGAAATCAAAGAAGGTCGTGCAGCTCACGCGCCAGGGGTTCACCCCCAACATCGGCGCCGCGAATTGGAGCAAGGACTACCGCACGCCCGAAGCGGGCAAGAACTACTTCGAGTATGGTGTCTTCAACACGGGGCCGTGCCCCCTCCCAGGCGGGAAGATCGCGTTCACAAGCAACCGCAACGGGTTCAAACCGCCCAAGCGCGTGCCGCACGTCATGCAACTGTTCGTGATGGACGAGGACGGGAGCAACGTCGAGTGCATCGGGCACCTGAACCTCGGCATGGCACTGCACCCGACCGTGATGCGCGACGGGCGCATCATGTTCAGCTCGCTCGAATCGCAGGGGTTGCGAGCCTCCACGCTCTGGGGGCTGTGGAACATCAACCCGGACGGTACCGGCTGGGGACCGGTGGCCAGCGCGTTCATGCCCGGCGCCAGCCCGAGCGCGTGGCACTTCCAGACACAGATGAGCGACGGATCGATCGTCGCGGAAGAATACTACAACCAGACGTCGAGCGGGTTTGGAAGCCTGGTGAAGTTCCCCGTCACGCCCCCCAGCGGAGAAGCCGCGTTCGGTCCCGGGTACACCCTCGATCCGCGGAACCCCGTCCTGCGACACGGGCGCCTCGATTCGGGCGCTGCGCGCACCCGCAGGCTGCCCTTTAGCCCGTATGGGGTCGAGTCGATCACGCAGTTCGCGCGGGCCGACGAGGGGCCGGCCGATTTCGCCGTCCGCGGCCAGCGCGTTGGAACACGAGTCGGCAAAGTCACGCACCCGTCGGCCGCGCCAGACAACCACCTCCTGACGGTCTGGTCAAACGGTCCCGTCAACGGCGGGTACACGGTCCACGTCCCCGCGGTCGACGGCGGGCTGTACCTCATCAAAGAGGGCAAAGCCGTCAACGAACCAGGCGAGATGCTGCTCATCAAAAACGACCCGAAGTACAACGAGCAATGGCCCCGCGCATTAGTGCCTTACAAGCGCATTCATGGTGTCGATGAGCCGAAAAAGCTCGCCTCACTTGCGAATGACGGCACACTCTCGAAACATCTCCCGGCGGGTACGCCGTTCGGCCTCGTGGGGACGTCGAGCTTCTACAAGCGCGAGAGCTACCCCAACGGCGTCGTGAAGCCAGGCACGGTCACTGCGGCGTTCGCGGGCGGACCGGATGCGACCGGCACGCAAGACCTCGACCCGTTCAACACCACGGTCGACGCCACCTCGCTGAACTGGTTCAACCAGGGCGCGGACGCGGGCCGGTACACGAACGACGACATCCACGCGGTGCGCATCCTCGCGATGGAACCCGCCACGGACCGCAATAGGGGGCCGCACTCCGGACGCACGTTCCGCAGTCACGCGACCGAGCGCCTGCGGATTCTCGGCGAGATCCCGCTGCGCAAGTTCGCGAACGGCAAGCAACCAACCGATCCCGATGGGAACCCGGACACGAGTTTCCTCGCGAAAATCCCCGCGGACACGGGGTTCACGTTCCAGACGCTCGACAAGAATGGCATGGTACTGAACATGGCCCAGACGTGGCACCAGGTGCGCCCGGGTGAAATCCGCAACGATTGCGGCGGGTGCCACGCCCACAGCCAGAAGCCGACCGAGTTCAAGCTGACCGCCGCGGCGAAAGCCGACTACGAGGTCTTCGACCTCACGCAGAAGACGCCGCTGCTGACTACGAAGGCGCAAGACGAATCGAAGAAGCAGTGGGACGCGCGCGGGGAAACTGGCGTGAAGTTCGCCGACGGCGTAAAGAACGTCGAATACTTCCGCGACGTGAAACCGATCCTCGATCGCAGTTGCGCGGCGTGCCACACGCTGAAGGGTGACGCGCCCGCGAAACTGGTGCTCGACGACCACAAGACGGTAAACGTGGCCGACTGCGACGACGTGCCCGGCACGTACTACCGGCTCGCGATGGACGGGGCCGGTCGGTTCGGGCACAAGCCACTCATCACGGGCTGGCGCGGGGCGAACGCTTCCCGTTACGTGCGCATGTTCCAGTCGCGCCGCAGTCTGCTCGTCTGGAAGGTCTACGGTGCCCGGCTTGACGGCTGGAGCAACGACGACTTCCCCACGGAAACCACGCCCGGCGACGCGCGAACGCTGAAACTGAAGGGCGAACCGGTTACGAACACACTCGCGAACCGGAACCGCGCGGACCTCGATTTCACCGGTAGCGTGATGCCGCCCCCCGAAGCGGTGAAGGCCAGTAAAGTGGCACCGCTGACGGACGAGGACAAGCTGACGCTGGTGCGCTGGATCGACCTGGGCTGTCCCATCGACCTCGATTACGACCCGGCCGCGCCACAAAAGACCGGCTTCGGCTGGGCACTCGACGACCAGCGCCCCACGCTCGCTCTCACTTCGCCGAAGGCCGGCACGAACCCGCCGCTCGATCGTATTCTGGTCGGGATGCACGACTACGGTACCGGTCTCGACGCGACGAGCTTCACCGTAACCGCGACCTTCGCCGCGAACGGCACCGCGGCGGGAACGAACCTCGCGGGGAAATTCACCCCGCTCGGCGGCGGTGTGTACGAACTGAAACTCACCACACCGCTCACCGGCGTCAACGAGAAACTCATCGTGAGCGTGAAGGACAAACAGGGGAACGTCACGCACATCGATCGCACGTTCTCGGCAAAGTAAACGCAGTAGCACAGGGATCCCGCCCTGTGCTACGGAAGTCGGCCCCTCCGGGGTGAAGACGAAGAATCGAGGATTCCTCGTCTTCACCCCGGAGGGGCCGATTCGTTTTGGAGTCGGTGCATTTCACTCCGGAAGAACCGGTCTCGCCCTATCGCGGGCGAGGTTAACGTTTGACCCGCGTTCGCGTTGCGGGAACAATGTCCGGCGGTTTCCTTTCCCACGCAGGACGTCTCATGTTCCGCACACGTTTCCTGATCGCGCTCGCGCTGCCAGCGCTCCCACTCGTCGCTCATTCGGCCGACCCACTACCTGTTCCCAACACGGTCCGCGCGGAGAGCGAATCGCCCGTGGCCCCGGGCGCGAAGGTCGAGAAGCTCGCGAGCGGGTTCAAGTTCACCGAAGGCCCAGCGCCCGACGCGGACGGCAACGTGTACTTCACCGACCAGCCGAACGACAAGATCCTGAAGTGGAGCACGGACGGCAAACTCACCACGTTCATGGAACCGTGCGGGCGCTCCAACGGGCTGTCCTTCGACAAGAACGGCACCCTGTGGGCGTGCGCCGACGAGAAGAACGAGTTGTGGAAGATCGACGTGAAGACGAAGGAGAAGACCGTCGTCGTGAAGGACTACAACGGCAAACTGCTCAACGGCCCGAACGACATCTGGGTGCGCGACGACGGCAGCGCGTTCTTCTCCGACCCGTTCTACAAGCGCCCCTACTGGAAGCGCGGGCCGATCGAGCAGGACAAGCAGGCTGTGTACTTCGTCTCGGTTGATGGCAAGCTGAGCCGCGCGGACGCCGGCGACATCAAGCAGCCGAACGGCATCATCGGCACGCCTGACGGCAAAACGCTCTACGTCGCCGACATCGGCGCGGGCAAGACGTACCAGTACGACGTCGATAAAGACGGGGCGCTCAAGAACCGCAAACTGTTCTGCTCACAAGGCTCCGACGGGATGACCATCGACGACGCGGGGAACGTGTACTTCACGCTGGGCAAGGCCGTGACGATCTACGACAAGAGCGGGAAGAAGGTGACCGCAATCGACGTCCCGGAGGGCACCACGAACGTGTGCTTCGGCGGCAAGGACATGAAGACGCTGTTTATCACTGCGGGCACGGGGTTCTATTCGATCCCGATGAAGGTGAAGGGGGTGGCACGGCAGTAGGAGAGAATAGATCAGATCCAAGAGAAGAACCGCAGATAACGCGGATCACGCAGATTAAGACAAAAAGACGAATTTAATTGCAATTCGTTTTTGTCTTAATCTGCGTGATCCGCGTTATCTGCGGTTCTTCTCTTTCATTTTCCTTACGGTTGCGGCAGTGCCCGCTTCGGGTACTCGGGCCGCGCGTCCTTCTTCGGCGGGTTCTTCTTCAGCGCCTCCAGCGCCAGTTCGATCGCCTTTTCCAACTGCGGGTCTTTGCCGGCGATCAGATCCTTCGGCCACATGGTCACGTCGAAGTCGGGCGCCACGCCCTCGTTCTCTACGATGAACCCGCCGTCCGGCGACCAGATCGCGAAGCTGGGTGAGGTCACCGTTCCGCCGTCCATCAGCACCGGGTAGCCCGAGATCCCGACCAGCCCGCCCCACGTGCGCTTGCCGACCAGCGGGCCGACGCCGAACTTGCGGAACATGTACGGCAGCATGTCGCCACCGGACCCCGCGCCTTCGTCGATAATCATGACCTTCGGCCCGAACACGGCCGCGCTCGGTGAGCGGTTGTCGGCCCCGTGGCGCGGCGCCCAGTAGCTCGCGAACGGCCGGCGCAGGATGTCGATGTAGTAGTCGGCGATCTGCCCGCCGCTGTTGAAGCGCTCGTCGATAATGAGTGCGTCCTTATCGACTTGCGGGAAGAAGTACCGCTTGAAGTCGGCCATGCCGCCGGCCGCGGTGTCGCGCACGTGAACGTACCCGACCTTCCCGCCGGTCGCCTTCTCGACCTTCTTCAGGTTCCCCTCCACCCAGTCCATGTTGCGGAGGTTGTACTCGCTCGCGATCGGCTCGACGGTCACGGTGCGCGAGCCCGTACCGTCCGCGTTCGGTCCGACCGTGAGTTCCGTCAACTTGCCCGAAGTGTTCTCGAATAGCGCGAAGACCTCCGTCGGGGCCTTCAGCTCCTTGCCGTTCACGGCGAGCAGGAACTCGCCCTCCTTCACGTTCACGCCCGGCGCGGTGAGCGGCGAGCGCATGGTCGCGCTCCAGTTCAGCCCGCCGTAGATCTTCTTGAACTTGTACCGGTCGTTCGCGATCTCGTAGTCCGCGCCGAGCAACCCGCCCGGAACGGTCTTACGCTCGAAGGTGCGCTCGCCGAAGCTCGTGATGTAGCTGTGCCCGACCGCGAGTTCCGACAGCATCCACCGGACCACGCGGTACAGGTCCGCGCTGCTCGTCAGGTGCGGGAGGAACACTTCGTACTTCTTCTTCACCGCGGGCCAGTCGGCACCGTGCATGTTGGGGTCGTAGAAGAAGTCGCGGTTGATGCGCCACGCCTCTTCGAGGATCTGCTTCCACTCGGCACGCGGATCGACGCGGACCTCGATGCCCTCGAAGTTCACCTTGCCGTCGCCGCTATCGCCACCCGCCGCACTCGGGGCCGGGGCGGTCGGCCGACCACCCGGGCGCGCGGCGCCGCTGGTCGGGCCGGCCGGAGCCGCACCGCCGCCCGCCGACGACGTGATGAACCAGTTGCCATTGCCGGTGGAGTAGAGCATTTTCCGGCCGTCCGGCGTGAGTTCGTACCCCTGCACCCCGGCTTGCACAACGGACGCGCGCCGGCGCTCGAGGTCGTAACGGCTGAGCGTCGCACCTCCACCGCCGCCCGGTCCACCGCCCCCGCCGCCCTCGGAGCGCGTGAGGTAGTAGATTTGGCCCGCGCTACCGGTTTGCAGCCCGGCGTAGTTACCGGTCGGGAGCGGGAAGGCCAGAATGCGCTGATCGATGTTGGTGAAATCGATCGCGAACGCCGCGTCCTTGTCCTTCTTGTCCGTCTTCGGGGCGGGCTTTTCGCCCTCCCCCTTCTCCTCGTCGCTCTCGCGCAGGAACGGGCTCGGCAGATCCTTGTTCAGCACCACGAGGTTGATCGACCACCGCGGCTGGCGGCTGTCCGCGGCCGACTGGCTGAACCCGTGCTTGCTCATACCGGTGTCGTTGGAACCGAGGAAGTACAGGTACTTCCCGCCCGCGTCGAAGGCCGGCTCGGTCGCCTCGGTCAAGCCATCGGTGATCGGGGTCGATTTGTTCTGTTCGAGCGAGTAAGCGTACACGCGGGAGATCTGCGCGGGCGTGTTGAGCGCGTAGGTCACCCACTTCGAGTCCGGCGACCAGCTCGACGCCGTCAGGCCGCGCCCGAGACCGTGCTTCGGCTCCACGACCTTCGTGATCTTGCCCGACTCGACTTCGAGCACGAACACAGTTTGCGCGTTGTCGGTGAAGAGGATCTTCTTCGAGTCCCGGGACCAGATCGGGTTGAAGTAGAAGCCGCTCCCGGTGAGCTTGACCTTCTTGGCCTCGCCCTTCCCGCTTTGGGGCGCGAGGACGAGTTGGTACTCGCCGCCGGCGTCCGAGAAGTACGCGATCGTCTTCCCGTCCGGCGACCACGACGGGTTGCGCTCGTGAATATCGGGCGTGTTCGTCAGGATGCGGGCGTCGCCCTTTTCGGCGGGCACCGTCACGATCTCACCGCGGAACTCCACCGCGACGCGGGAGCCGCTCGGCGAGACGCTCACGTCGCGCACGTACTTGGAGCCCTTCGCGAACCGCGGACGGGCCTCGTTGTTGTCGATCGTGATCCCGACCTTCAGCCGCGTCGAAACGGACTCGGGCAGCGTCACCAGGTGCAGGTACCCGGCTTGCTCGAAAATGAGCTTCTTGCCGTCGGTGTTGATGTCGAGCACCGGGAAGTCGGTGAACTTGGTGAATTGCTTGACGTCCTTGTTGTCGGTGTCGTAGGCGAACACGTTGTACTCGCCCGCCCGGTCCGAGCGGAAGTACAGCGTGTGGCCCACCCAGTTCGGGTCGAGGTCGTTGCACCGGTCCTTGGGCTGCGGGATCTCGGTCACGTCGTGCGTTTTGACGTTGTAGATCCAGACGCGCGAGTGCGTGCCGCCGCGGTAGTGCTTCCACTGCGCCGTCGCGTCGCGCACCGGGGTGTACGCGATGTACTCACCGTCCGGCGAGTACGCGGCCTCGAAGCCCCACGGGATCGGGAGCTGCGTCGGCATCCCCCCCGTGAGGGGCACCGTAAACAACTGCTGGTAGCGGTTGCTGTAAACGTTCCGCGGCGACGAGAACAGCACGCTCTTGCCGTCCGGGGTGAACCCGCGGACGACGTCGGGCGTGGGGTGCGCGGTGAGCCGCGTGGGGGCGCCGCCGCCGAGGGGAATCGTGTAAACGTCGGTGTTGCCATCGAACTGGGCACTGAACGCGATGGTCTGCCCGTCGGGGCTGAACACCGGGTAGGCTTCCAGCCCGAGGTCGGTGGTGAGCCGGCGCGGGTTTTTACCGTCAATATCGGCGACCCACAGATCTTCGGCGTAAACGAACGCGATGTTCTTCGCGCTCACCGCCGGCATCGTGAGTAACCGCGTATCGTTCGGATCGGGCTGGGCGCTCGCGCTGGCAGGGGCAAGTATCCCCGCCGCGAGCAAAATGAGTCGGAACGAGCGTTTCATATGAACGCCTCGATGGGGCTAGGAGAGGATACAAAGGATAGGCCAGCGACATCTTACGCGACGGGAGACCGACCACAAGGGGACACAAAGAGTCACAGGGCTTCTGCCCACGCACTCAATGACGACCTTCCGGTGCGAAGACAAGGTGGCCCCTATTCTTCGCCCCAGAAAGAAGCATCTTTGCAGCACCGAGCGAAAAAAACGACGACTCATTGCTCGTGTGCTACTTCAACCGCAACACCACGAAGTCCACGTCGCCGTTCGCGCGCAGAACGTGCAACAGGGCGCCCTTTTCGACGTTCGCCTGTTGCAGTGCGTCGTCAAAGGACGCGGCCGAGGTGACGGCGGTTTTGTCCACCTTCAGCACGATCAGTCCGCGCGTCAGTCCGGCCTTCTCCGCGAGACTGTTCCGCGCGACTGTGGCAATCACAGCGCCCTTGAGATCTTGAGGTAAGCTGTTCTTCTTTACGTACTCGGCCGTGAGATCGGTCAGCGCGAGGCCCACGTTGTCCGCGGTAACGCCGCCGGGCGCTGCATCGGGTTTAAGCCCCTGGTGCTCGCTCTCCACCTTCACCTTCCCGACGTAGAACTTGCCGTCGCGCCAGAGCAGGACGTCGACGACCTGGTTGGCGGGCAGCGCCGCGGTGATCTTCTGCACGTCGCGCGAACCTTTAACCACTTCGCCGTTGATCTTGGTAATCACGTCTCCGTTCGTAATGCCGGCCTTGGCCGCGGGCGAATCATCGACGACCTTCGTCACCACGGCGCCGTTCGTACTTCGCGCCCCGGCCCGCTTCGCGCTCTCTTCGTCCAGGTCGCGAACAGCGATCCCGAACATCGGTGCCGTCGGCCGGCGCACAGGACCGTTCTTGAGCAACTCGTCGCCCATCTTCTTCGCGAGGTTACTGGAGACGGCCAAACCGACGCCCTGAAAGCCCCCACTGCGAGTTTTGATCGCGGCCGTGAGGCCGATCACCTTGCCGTCCAGGTTCACGAGCGCCCCGCCGCTGTTCCCCGGGTTCATTGCGGCGTCGGTCTGAATGAAGTCCTCGAACTGGTTCAACTTCAGATTGTTGCGCCCCTTCGCGCTCACGATGCCGCTCGTGACCGAACCCGTCAGACCGAACGGCGCCCCGACCGCGAGCACGCGGTCCCCGATCTCCATCGCGTCGCTGTCGCCGAATTCGAGGAACGGGAGCGGCTCCTTCGATTCGATCTTCACGAGGGCGATGTCGGACCGCGGATCGCGTCGGATATCCGTGGTGACGAACTTGCGGCCGTCGTTGAGTGTGATTTCGACCGAATCGAGATCGGTCACGACGTGGTTGCTTGTAAGGATGACGCCGGTCGGATCGGTAAGCACCCCCGAACCGAAACCGGGGTCGGTGTCTTCGCCCGCGGGGCGCTTGGCCCGCCCCTTCCCCTCGATGCACACCACGCCGGGGAGGACGCGCTTCGCTACGGGCGCGAGCGATTGCCACTCGCGCCCCGGGAGCGGTTGGTTCTGCTGTGGCACCGCGGGTTGACTCGAAATCTGCTGGGTGACGAACGACCCGCCGGCCAGTCCCAGTGCGAGAAACCCGGCCGCGAGCGCCCAGCGTTCGGCTTTCATCGTGTGTTCTCCGCGGTGCGTTTGCCTTCGGAACTGATTGTACCAGACACTAACCCGCACGCGGCACCACTACTTCGGCACACGCAGGAACTGTAACTCCCCGTTCCCCGTGTCCAACAGCGCGACAGTGAACGCATCCGCGCGGTGAAGGGCGCCGGGGTTAATTCGACGCACCCCACCGTCCACGACATCGGACGCGATGTGCGAGTGACCGGACAGGAAGTAATCGGGTTGCGTGGCCAGTACCCGGCGGACGTCCCCGCGCATGTGGCCGTGAGCTACACCAATGTGCACGTCGACTACCTCGACCACGCCGCCCCAACCCAAGCAATCAACACCGAACTCGGTAGCGGCTCGTTCGAGGTGCGGGACCATGTCCGAATCGTGATTGCCGAACACGAACCAGCTCGGGAGTACACGCATAGCGGCCACGATCGCCGGCGACGCCAAATCGCCACAATGAATCAGCGCCTCGGCGCCCGCTTCGCGCAACAGCCCAACGGCGATCTGCGTGCGTTCCCGTTCGTCGTGTGTATCGGACAAAATGCCCAGACGCATGGCTGCGCCAAAATGGAATAAGGAAGGTGTCACTACTGCCGTACTATACACCGGGACTAACTGCCCTCGCACCACTTCCGCACATGAGAATCAGCGAAGTGGGCCGTTGTTGAAGCACGAACTCATGCCAAACGAATTCGAGTATATTGCGTGGTTGCGGGCACAAACACCGACCGATGCGCGCGTGAGGATCGGCCCCGGTGACGACTGTGCCGCACTCGCGCCGCCCGCGCGAGAACTGCTCGTCACGACCGACATGCTGATGGACGGCACGGACTTCATTCTCTCAGAAGTCGATCCGCGCCGGGTCGGGCGCAAGGCAATGGCAGTGAACCTGAGTGACATCGCGGCGATGGCCGGCGTACCCTTCGCGGCAGTCGTGAGCGTGGCGCTCCCTCGACCTACCCCCCCCGCCCCCCGCCCTGAAGGGAAGGGGGAGAAAGAACCTGCAGATGCGGACGCAGCCTCCAGCACAGAGGTATCGCGTGTCAGCTCCCCCTTCCCTTCAGGGAGGGGGGACGGGGGGGTAGGTTTTGCCAACCGCTTCCCGGAACAGCTCTACCTCGGTCTGCGCGATGTAGCCGATGCCTTCGGTGTCCCGATCGTGGGCGGCGATACCAACACTTGGGCCAATAAGCTCGTGATCTCGGTCACGGCGCTCGGTGAAACCACCGCACGCGGCCCAGTGCGGCGCAGCGGCGCGAAGCCGGGCGACTGGCTGTTTGTGACCGGTCCGCTCGGAGGTAGCATTTTGGGCCATCACTTGGATTTCACCCCGCGCGTGCGCGAGGCACTCCTTCTGCACGAAGCGGTCGAACTACGGGCGATGCTTGACATCAGCGACGGCCTCGCCGCGGACCTGAACCACATCTGTGAAGAGAGCAACTGCGGCGCGGTTTTAGTGGCGGAAGCCATCCCCATTTCTGGCGCCGCGCGGGAACTGAGCCACACGTCGGGTAAGACGCCGCTTCAGCACGCACTGGGCGACGGCGAAGACTTCGAGTTGGTGTTCGCAGTGTCGCCGACAGACGGCGCGAAGTTACTGAGTCAGCCACCGGTACCGGGGCTAACCAAGATCGGTGAGTGCGTCGAAGCGGGTTTATGGATCGAAGAGAACGGAACGCGGAAGCCGCTCGCGCCAACGGGATGGGTACACGCGCTGTGAAGGTCGGGAAATCACAAGTCAGAAGAGCAAAGACCCAAATGATTGAGGTCTTTGCTCTTCTGACTTGTGATTTCCCGACCTTCTGACCTGCGACACCTTACTTAACTATTTTGGCAGAACCGCGATCGAACCGGTTTCGCTGACGAAGATCAGGTTCCCGGTGCGGTTGTCCTCGAACACTTCGATCCCGAACCGCCGGGCCTTGTCGAAGCCGCTCTCCCCGGCTTTACGGGCGCCGAGGGCCATCGCGCTCTTCCACGTCACACCCTTCGCGTCCGGCACCTTTGCGGCGTTCGGGGCGGTTGCAACGAACCCGGCTTCGGTGATGTAGAGCAACACGTTCGCGTTCGGGTCTTCAAACACTTCCACGCCCAACTGCTTAGTCTTGGACGTGAATTCCGGCTCGTTCGCCCCGCGCACGCGGAGCACGAGTCCGTGCGCCGCCTTGGGCGGCTGGATTTTCTTCGGGTCCGGGGCGGCACCGGGCGCCGCGGCCGGGGTAATGGCACCGATTTCGGTAACGTAAATCAGCCCGCCCGTATTTTCATCCTTGAACACTTCCAGGCCGAACTTCTTGGCTGTGTCGAATTTTTCTTGCTCTGGAGTGCGAACCTTGGGTTCCAGTGCGTGGTGCCACTTCGGTCCCTTATCGGTGACCAGGCCGCCGGGGACCGGGGCCAGCGCGACGCTGCCCGTTTCGCTCACGTAGAGCAGACTGTTCGACGCCCGGTCCTGGAACAGTTCGACACCAAACTTTTTGGTCTTCTGCGTGAATTCCGCTTCACCGGCCTTGCGGCACGAGAGGTCGTGGGCGGTCAACCACTTGCACGTCTTGTCCATCCCCAGCGCGCCAATCGGGGCCTTCGTGACGGCGAGCGAGCCGGAGTCGCTGATGGCGATGATGGCCCGCGTCGCCTCGTCGCGGAAGAACTCGACGCCGATGCGCGGCGTGTTCGGCCCGAAGTTCGGGTCACCGCCCGTTCGCACCCGCAAATCGTGCCCGTACAGGTGGACCGGCGGTACGATCTTGGCTTTGTCCTGGGCGCTGACGGGGCTCAACGAGCCACCCGCCAGAACAACCATCACCGCCGAAAGTACGGCGACGCCGGCAGCGATCCGCGTCCGCATGATTGAGCCTCGAAAAAGGTTAGAACGGGGCGGTGTCGGAGCCGCCGTCAGGGTTTTATGTGACGAACCCCGGCGACTCGGCTAACAGCATAGTGCAGATTTCGCTACTCGTTGGAAAGGCAGAGCGCCCCTGCAATTCAGACGAATCGAAAACGTCGGGAGTTTGAGAAATGTCCCCGCACCTGATTTCGATCTCGACAAGTTGGGGAAAACTGATAAATTGCCGGCCCGAAACTTTGACTCCAGGCGCGGGTGACGTAGTTTACTCTCACTCGTAACCTCTCCGTCCACTTACTTTTGCCCGCCGAGGCTCCCGCCTCCGTATCCGCACGCGGTGAGGATTGCCGTGACCGAACTGTGCCGCTGTTGGTCCTGCAAGGGTCAGCTCGAACCCGCTCAACAGCTCCGATTCCTCGTCGAGACCGATAACCTCGATAACCCCGCGTACCTGTCGCACATTCGCGCCCTTCCGTCCGTGAAGGGGCGCCCGATCCCGGTCTGCAAGGCGTGCCAAGCCCAGATCGAAGCCGCGCCGCGGCGCCCAGTCGTGAAACTGCAACCGAAGCCGGTCGCCGTTTCCGGGTTGCTCGGTGCGCTCGGCGCGCTGTCCGTCGGGCTGCTCATCAGCGGGCTTTTCGCCCCGCGCGGGTGAGCCACAATCTTGCTCCCTCCATCTACAGGGCATTGGCGAACGGCGCGGCGTAAGCCCGCCGGTGCTTTATAGGCTCAACCGGCCGGCTTACGCTGCGCTGCTCGCACGATTTCAACACGGCACCGACCGGCCACAGAAAATGCGCACTCCGCGTGCGACAGTCGAATCACTCGTAGCAAAATAACGCGACCCACCCCGCTTCCAGGGTGGGCCGCGCTGTTACTCGTGATCGGGCACCGGTTACGGTACTTCGACGTTTTCCTTCGCGGCCCATTCGCGGAGCATCTTCATCCCGCGAACGTTGATCTGGCGCACTCGCTCTTTCGTGATCCCAAAGTGCTGGCCGATCTGCTCCAGCGTCATCTCTTCTGACCCGTCCAGACCGGTCCGCATCCGGATCACTTCCCGCGTGCGTGCGTCCAGGTGTTCAAGGAGTCGGTTCACGCGGGATCGGGCCTGGTCCGCGAGCGCCAGAACCTCTTGCTCGTCGGTCCGCACGTCGGCTTTGGCTTCAAACAGGTCATCGTGGCCGGTCATGTACCGCTGCTTATGGGTCTTCGCGTCCGGGATCGACCGGGCGAAGTTCTTCATGATGGCCCACGTCGCGTAGGTGCTGAACTTGTTGCCGCGACCGTAGTCGAACTTCTCGACCGCCCGCATCAGCGACAGGTTACCGTCGCTCACGAGGTCGTCGATGTTCTCCCCGAGCGCGAGCTTCTGCTTCGCCTGGGCGTACACGAGCCGCTGGTTGCAGTTGATGAGCACGTCGCGGCAGTCGCGGATGCCGTCCTTCAGTTCGTCGATGCGAACGAGATCCTGAACCCGGGCTTTCGCGGGGTCCATCGCGTCCTGAAGCTTGTGGAGCTGGTGCTTCAGGAAGTTCATCTTCCGGAACACGTGCTGCTCCTGCTCCTTCGTGAGCAGCGGCCACTCGTACAGGTGCGCCATGTGCGGCGGCACGTCCTTCGGCGGGGTCTTCCCGGCGCGCTTGGCATCGAACTCGGCCAGTCCGGGCATGTCGGCGAGCATCTCGGACTCGCGGGTCGGGTCGTCGAAGTCGGCGTTGTATATGTAATCGACCGGCTGGCGAACCAGTTCCTTGGCCCGCACCTCGTTCACCACCCGGTACATGCTGGACCGGGCGCGGCCGAATCGTTTGGCAATGAGGTTCACGGTATCCCCCGTGGGTTTGGCGTTCTTCATATCGATTTCGTGCTGTCGCTTGGCCAAGTAGATCTCCTGCTTCGCGGCATCACTCAGCGGGCCGGCCACATTCGGGTACAGAGCCCCCTCGGGGTGCCCGCGATCGAAGTTCTTGATCGTGTAGCGCACGGCCTCCGGGCTGCGGCTCAACTGGGTCGCGATCTTCTTGCTCACCTCCGTGAGCGTCCCCCCGGCGTCACGCAGTTCGCGTGCCAGCCGCAGGATGCCTTCCTTTTCGTCGTCGGTCAGGTGGCTGAACCGCGCCCCCTTCTCGACGAGCACTTTGTGTTCCGCGACGAACCGTTCCACGGCGACGGTCGGGAACCCCAGTTGGCTGCGCCCATTAACTTTCACCCGGCGGGCGGCGAGACCTTTCACGCGCCACCGAGAAATGGTCTTCGTAGAAACGTTAAATCGCTTGCTCACCTCATCGAGCGTGAGCATCGGCTCAACGGTCTGCTCGATCGGCTGCGGCGGGACGGACCGCTCGACGCGCCGGATGAACTGCGCGAGGTCGTGCTTGAGGTCGTCGCCCGACAGCAGAAGGTCCGGGTAAGCCTCGGACCGGTAATCGGTAACGCGGTAACAAACGTATTGGTACGGGTACGCCCGGCCCGATTCGATTTCGCTCAGGAGCTTCTGGGCGTTGGCGATCTGGAGCTGCCGGCGCGCGGCAGTGGCGAACCGGGTCTGCTGCTCGGTCAGTTCCTTCAGGGCTGAGTTCTTAAAAGTAATCACCGGCTCCTCCCGGCCACGGGCAAACGGCCCGTTCGTGTGGCTCAACTATATCTGATCGCCGGATCACTAGTCCCCGGCGGTAAGATGGGGTCAGGACTCTAATCTGGTATTCGTTGCAACCCGTCTCGGGTTTCGAGAGTTTGTTGTCTCCGCGGTCGCACCAAGGGATACTCTTCTAAGTCTGCCGTTCTTACCCAGTCTGACATACAAACGGTGACCGGAAGTCGGACTTGCACCAATCTGTTAAATTGGATACAGGAACCGTGTTAGGGGTTCACCGGTCTCACCAATTCGCTAGTTATCAAGGACTGGACGCGAAAACGGCGTGATCTCGGGGTGTCCATCTCGGCGGCTGTCCGCGAAGTCATTTCTCTAAGTAGCACGTCGCTTGCCAAAGACCTGAGTGTCAGCCGAATCGCGCCTAGCCTCGCTCACTAACCGTTAATCCATCGTAACTTGCGATCACGAGCCGCGCCACAATATTTTCCACTTCTAGTTTCAGTAACTCCTCACACGTGTCGGAAGGACACTTTCTTTTCTTCCACTGTGTGCATTTTTGCAAAGCGCTATCCCCGACTTGGGGTAGTTCGCGCCATCTCTCACATTTATCCCAATTGAATTAACCCGCACATCTTACGCATCTCACAAGAAGAACCCGATTCCGCCTCAAGTTTGCGCCGGCTCAGAAACAAAACCGCGCTAGAATGGCGCGCGAACCGGGCGATTTTGAGGTCACCATGCGCACCGTTTTCCGGCCCCACAGTGTTGCTCTAACCGTGCTCCTTGTCGCGGCACTTACAAGCCGCGCGAGCGCGCAAGACGCCGTCACGCTCGCCGAGCCGTTCAAGCCCGGGCACACCACGAAGGTCGAAGTTCAGGTGAAACTCACCGGTAAGCTCGCACTACCTTCAACCGAGAAGGGGAAGGCGCCGCAACTGGTGCCCGTGTCCGGAACCAGCAAGCTCGTTTACGAAGAGCGCCTGCTGAAGCCCGAGGACACCGAGTTGCTCAAAACCGTCCGCGCGTACCGCGACGTTTCGTTCGAGCGCACGGTCGGCGAAGCGAAGCAGGACGCCGGACTTCGGCCGTCCGTGCGGCGCATGGTCATCATCAAGGCCGGCGCGAAAAAGGCGCCGTTCTCGCCGGACGGCCCCCTTACATGGGGCGAAATCGACGTCGTCCGAACGGACGTCTTCAACCCGGCTCTGGTGCCCGGTCTGTTGCCCCCGGACCCGGTGAAACCCGGACAAAGCTGGAAAGCGACCGCAGCAGCCGTCTCCGAACTGACCGATATGGAGAAGATCGAAGAGGGCACGATCGCGGTCGAACTCGTGGGCTTCACGAAGCTCAACAACCGCCGGCTCGCGCGCCTCAAGATCAGTGGCACCGTTCGCGGGGTGAACGAGGACGGCCCGAACCGTCAGAAACTCGAAGGCACCGCGTACTTCGATCTCGACAGTAACCTGTTGACGTACCTCTCGGTGCGAGGCACGCACGAACTGCTCGACGGGAAATCGCAAACGGTCGGTGTGATCGAGGGGCAGTTCACGATGACTCGCACCCCAGTCGCGCAAATGCCGTCCGACCTCTCGGACCCCTCGCTCCGCGACCTCGAACTCAAGCCGAACGCGGAGAACACGCTCCTCCTGTACGACAACGCGGACCTCGGGGTTCGCTTCCTCTACCCGCGCGGCTGGCGCATCGGCGCCGTTCAGGGCAAGCAAGTCACGCTCGACCACGCCCACGGTGGCGGTATTCTCATCACACTGGAACCGCCGACGAAAGTCCCTGCACCGGACGATTATCTCAAGGAAGTAACCGGCTTTCTGACGAAGGAGAAAGCTCAGATTACCGCGACCGAAAAACCGGTGCAAATTCGCGCCGAGCCGGTGCAATTGGACCGGTTTTCGCTAGATGCAACCTTCGGCACGGAGAAGGTCCGGCTCGAATACGCGGTCCTTAAGCAAACTGATGGCGGAGTTACCGTTGCCGCACGTCTACCGGCCGCGGATACGGACATCCGGTCCGAAGTGACGCGCATCGTGCGGAGCCTCTCCGTTACCAAGAAGATCGAAGAGAAAAAGTAGTTCGGGTGCCCAAATAGCCGATTGTTGGGGAGGGTTCGATTCGATTCGGTTAGGTGGGGTCACCACTACAAACCCGGAGACCGAACCTCCGAAGACACCGAAATCGGCCTCGATTACCCGGAGCACCACGCGGCTAACATTTGCTAACCTTTTCGGGGACCGCAATCGCTAGCAAATCGCCGCAATCACAGACTCGACAAGCACTTGTAGAGAGACGCCGCGTTAGCCGAAGGTGCGATCCACTCGCGGACATGCGCCTTCGGGTCCGATCGTATGCGCGACGCGCCTCTTCAAGTGGGTGCGAATTACATCACTAGGATGGTAACGCACTACCACTATAAACACAAGGATAGTAGTCTCGCGGCTCCAATTTTTGATTACGAATTTGGTCTTTGGTTTGGTGGCACAGGCCTCCGGCCTGTGGGAATGACTCCACAGGCCGGAGGCCTGTGCCACGAACAAACTCGTTCGAGCGCAGGCAACGGAACCAGAATTGCGGACGCATCGACACTGCCTCAACCGCGCGCGGGGTGATAAGACACTCCGGGGTTGAGTGAGCGGAACGGTCGAACGCGAACAATCATACCGAACACGTGGGGATACACTGTGGCGGGTTTGCGGGTACTGGTGGCGGCGAGCGAGGTGGTCGGGTTCGCCAAAACGGGGGGGCTGGCGGACGTCGCCGGGGCACTACCCGCGGCCCTGGCCCGGCGCGGGAACTCCGTCTCCGTTGTGATGCCGTTGTACAACTCGGTGCGCCGGTCCGGGGTGCCGATCGAGCGCACCGGGATCGTGCTCCCGGTCCCGATGGGCGACCGTGTGCTCGCGTGCCGCGTGCATCGATCGTACCTGCCGGGCACGTCCGTGCCGGTGTTCCTGATCGAGCACGGCCCCTACTTCGAGCGCGACGACCCGGCCACCGGGCGCGGGCTGTACCAGGAACAGGGGTGGGGCGGGAAGCAGGACTACGGCGACAACGGCGCGCGGTTCGTCTTTTTCTGCCGCGCCGTAATGGAGCTAGTCCCGCACATCGGGTTCGCCCCGGACATTATCCACGCGAACGACTGGCAAACGGGCCTCATCCCAACCTACCTCGCCGAAACGCACCGCCACAGCCCCGGGTACCAGCGCATCCGGTCGGTGTTCACCATTCACAACATCGCGTACCAGGGTTCGTACCCGCGCGAATTGATGAACTACACCGGGCTCCCCGGGTGGCTGTACAACCCCGGCCAACTCGAACACTACGGGCTGAACTTCCTCAAAGCCGGCATCGTGTTCGCGGACGCGGTAAATACCGTTAGCCCGACCTACGCGCGAGAGATCCAAACCTCCGAGTTCGGCTACGGGCTGGAAGGGCTGCTCGGGCACCTGCACTGGAAGCTGTCCGGCATCGTGAACGGGTGCGACTACGAGCACTGGAACCCGGCCCGCGACCTGCGCATCGCCGCACAGTACACGCCGGAAACCGTGTTCGAGAAGAAGCCGCGCTGCAAGGCGGACCTCCAGCACCGGTTCCACCTGCCCGGCAAGCCCACCGCGCCCGTTCTGGGCGTGATCGCCCGCCTCGTGGCCCAGAAGGGCATCGACATCATCCTCAGCGCGGCACAGGGGTTCCTCGACCTCGGGTGCCAGCTCGTGGTGCTCGGCGACGGCGACCGGGAATACCACGACCAGCTCCAGGCGCTCCGCGACCGGTACCCGGACCAGGTCGGCATCTACCTCGGGTTCAACGAAACGCTCGCGCACGTGATCGAAGCGGGGAGCGACCTGTTCCTCATGCCGAGCCGCTACGAACCGTGCGGCCTCAACCAGATGTACAGCCTGAAGTACGGTACGCCGCCGGTGGTGCGCTCCACCGGCGGGCTGGCGGACACCGTGGTGAACGCGACCGAGGAGAACCTCGCGGACCGGCGCGCGACCGGGTTCAGTTTCAACGACTACACCGCGAGCGCGCTCTATGAAACGGTGCGCTGGGCGCTGACGCTGTACCGCGACCGGCCCAAGGACTTCAGGCAGATCGTAACCACCGCGATGGTCCAGGACTGGAGCTGGGACCGCAGCGCCGAGGCCTACGAGCGCCTGTACCGCCGGGTCGCCGGGATCAGTTGATTCTCGGCGCGGAGGAGATCGCCCGTGTTGGAAATCTTAGTTCTCTCCGTACTCAGCCCGAATATTGCGGCACGGGCGCGTCATAAGGGTCGAGCGGTACTACCATTCGTGTTCTTGCTGCTCGGGTACTGGGCCTGGGGCCAGTTACTCGGTGGTTTCGCAGGAGCAGCATTCGCGATCATGTTGGGCTACGAACCGGATCTGTTGCTGGCCTACGTCACCTCGTGGGTCGGAGCGATCGCCGGCACGGTGGTTGCGTTCAAGAAAGTGAACGCGGTGCCAGTACCAACCTCGCACATGAGTGCGGCGGCTGCGACCACAACGATTACGCCCGTAACCGACCGCGATAACTACGAACACGACGATCATCACGACCGGGACCGCGGCTGGGGCCCTATTGAGTGAAGCAACGAACAGGTGGGGCAACGCAACTACCGAAACTCAACGGCCCTGAACAAAATTCGGATCGGTATTCGCGCGACACCCGCCCTCGGGTATAATGCTTTCACGCGGACCGACCGGTCCGCCCGTCAGGAGATGATGGACATCCCACCGCCCACGCACTTGGCCCTTCTTGGTTCAGCCACTCTGAGCAATCGCCTCACAGTTTCCAAGACCGTCAAACCGCCGAGCGGCTCCTGACCCGGCCACGATCACTCCGACCGTGCGCCGTCCGTTTCCCGGGCCGAAAGCCCAGAAGAGAGTGCATTTTGAAGAAGCTCTATGTTGGCAACCTGCCGTTCAACGCCACCTCCGACGAACTGCGTGAGATGTTCTCCGCTTACGGCCGGGTGTTGAGCGCGACCATCTGCACGGACCGCGAAACCGGCAACAGCCGCGGGTTCGCGTTCGTCGAGCTGGCCGAGGGTGCCGAGGAAGCGATCCAGGGCTTGCACCAGGCCCAGTTCGGTGGTCGCAGCCTGACTGTAAACGAGGCCAAGCCCCGTGAGGGCGGCTCGTCCGGCGGGTCACGGGGCGGCTCCGGTGCGAGCCGCGGCGGGTACTCCCGTAGCTACTAATCAATCGTCTGACATAACAGCCCCGGCACGCTCACGAAGAGTGCCGGGGCTGTTATCGTTTGTGGACAAGAAGTGCGGAGGGTGGGCTTCGCACCCACGGCTTCGGGGGATTAGCCCGACGAGTTAACTAACTACTCCACCCCCGCCGATCTCGTACCAAGCGACCGTATCTATTCTACGCACACACCAATTGCCATCCGGTACCGAATTTCGCTGATGGCAACTCCTCTCCAATCCAGTGAGGAGTTGCCACGAACCGATCACCTGTCGCCGCGCACCTATCGCCGACCGAGATCGCCCAGCGCTACCGCACCTGCCCGAACGGGGCCGAGAAGCCTCGGCGGACATCGGCGGGGGCGGTTTGGAGCGGGATTGACGCGGGTAACTTCGCGCCTCGCGCGAACCATTGCGATGTGAATCCGCGCTCCAAAGGGTCGCGTATAATGCGGGGCGCGGGTTCGCCACTTCGTCCGCCCGTGCCCAACGGTCGCCCGCTGAGGGGTTCGCATGGGGGTACGTTTGGGGCGGGGCGCACGGTTGTTTTGCGAGCGACTCGAGGCGCGCGAAACTCCCGCGGTCGTCGCGGGATTCACGGAGTCGGTGTTCGCGGCCGGGCTGACGCAGCCGACCGCGATGGCGGTCGCGCCCGACGGGCGCGTCTTCGTCGCCGAAAAGACGGGCGCGCTCCGGGTGGTGCAAAACGGGGTCGTACTCGCGCCCCCGTTCCTCACGGTGGGCGTGGACACGGCCAGCGAGCGCGGCCTGATCGGTGTGGCCCTCGACCCCAACTTCCCGTCCAACAACTTCGTCTACGTCTACTACACCACCAGCGGCACGCCGGTGAACCGGGTGAGCCGGTTCACCGCGAACGGGAACACCGCTACGGGTTCGGAAACCGTTCTGTTGGACAATATCCCGTCCACGAACGGCAATCACAACGGCGGGGCGCTGGTCTTCGGTGCGGACGGGAAACTCTACGTCGGTGTCGGGGACGCGGGGGTGAGCAGCAATTCGCAGGCGCTCACCAACCTGTCGGGCAAAGTGCTTCGCATCAACTCGGACGGAACCGTTCCGACCGACAACCCGTTCTTCGGCACCGCGACCGGCGACAATCGCGCGATCTACGCCCTGGGGCTGCGGAACCCGTTCACGATGGCCGTTCAGCCCGGCACCGGGCGGCTATTCATTAACGACGTCGGCGGAGCCCAGTTCGAGGAGGTGAACCAGGGGGCCGCGGGGGCGAACTACGGGTGGCCCGCCACCGAGGGTGACTTCGACCCGGCAGCCTTCCCGGGGTTCACCCGCCCGGTGTACGCTTACGCGCACGGGAGCGGCCCCCTGCAAGGGCGGTCGATCGCGGGCGGGGCGTTCTACAACCCCGCGACCGCATCGTTCCCGGGCGCGTTCGTGGGCGACTACTTCTTTGCGGATTTCGTGAACAACCGCATTTTCCTCCGGGACGAAAGTTCGGGCGCTGTCACCGCGTTCGCCGACTCGACCGCCGGTTCCGGCGTGGTCGACTTAGACGTGCTGCCGGACGGCCGGTTGCTGTACCTGAGCCTGAGCACCGGGCGCATCTACCAGATCGCCGCGACCGGGGCGCCGGCCCCGGCGCAACTGATCGCGGTCGGGACCGGGCCGGGCGCCGCCTCCCGGGTCGCCGCCCTGAACGCGGACGGCACTACGCGATTTAGCGCGACTGCCTACGCGGGGTACAGCGGCGGGGTGCGCGTCGCGAGCGGTGACGTGACCGGCGACGGGGTCGAAGACGTCGTCACCGGCACGGCCCCGGGGGTGGCAGCGCACGTAAAAGTGTTCGACGGCGCGACCGGCGGGCTGGTGCGGAGCTTTCTCGCATTCGATCCGGCGTTCCTGGGCGGGCTGTTCGTCGCGAGCGGCGACGTGACCGGCGACGGCCGCGCCGACATCATCGTGGGCACCGCAACGGGCGCTTCGCACGTGAAGGTGTTCGACGGCGCGACCGGGGCGGAGATCCGTAGTTTCCTCGCCTACGACGGGTTCACGGGCGGGGTGACGGTCGCCGCGGGCGACTCGACCGGCGACGGGCGCGCGGATATCGTCACCGGTACCGCCACGAACGGGGCACACGTAAAGGTGTTCGACGGCGCGTCCGGGGCTCTGCGGAACAGCTTCTTCGCGTTCAGCGGGTTCACGGGTGGGGTGTCGGTCGGGTTCGCGAGCGGGAGCATCGTGGCGGGCGCGGCGGTCGGTCCGCCGCACGTGAAAACGTTCGTGGGCTGGGCGGAACGGCGCAGCTTTCTCGCATTCGATCCGGCGTTCCAGGGGGGCGTGCGCGTCGCAGGGAACGGGGGCTTGCTCCTCGCGGGGGCGGGCACCGGGGCGGGGCCGCACCTGAAAGGGTTTTCGTCCGCGCTCGTCGAAGCGCTCAGTTTGCTCGTGTTCGACCCGACCGGTAAGGGCGGTATCTTCGTGGGTTGAGGGGCCATGCCTGTACTCGTGCCCGTGACCTACGGGCGCACGTCCCACCCGTTGTGCCCTACCAGAGCGCGTGCGGGACGAGCGTAACGGATTGAGGTTTCCGTTCATACAAGATGAACAGATGAGAACGCGAGGAGGGGCGCGCGTGGACCGGATCGTGATCGTGACCGGCGGGGGTCGGGGCATCGGGGCCAGCACCTGTCGCCTGGCGGCCGAGCGCGGGTTTGACGTGTGCGTGAACTACCGCGCGAACCAGGGCGCCGCCGACGCGGTTGCTGATGAATGCCAGCGCGCAGGGGCCAGGGCCATTACGGTTCAAGCGGACGTCGCCGTTGAAGTGGACGTGGTCCGCCTGTTCGAGACGGTGGACCGTGAGTTGGGGCGGGTGACGGCGCTGGTGAACAACGCCGGCATCCTCGAACAGCAGACGCGGGTCGAGCACATGGACGCGGCACGCATCGCGCGGGTGTTCGGGGCCAACGTTACTGGGTCGTTCCTGTGTTGTCGCGAGGCCGTGCGCCGCATGTCCACGGCACGCGGGGGAGCGGGCGGCGCGATCGTGAACGTGTCGTCGGTGGCAGCACGGGTGGGTTCTCCGGGTGAGTACGTGGACTACGCCGCCGCGAAGGGCGCGATCGACACGCTCACCCTCGGGCTGGCGAAGGAAGTGGCGGAAGAGGGCATCCGGGTCAACGCGGTGCGGCCCGGGTTCATCTACACCGATATCCACGCGAGCGGAGGGGAGCCGGGCCGCGTGGACCGGGTAAAGCAGTTCGTCCCGATGAAGCGCGGCGGGCAACCAGAAGAGGTCGCCACCGCGATCTTGTGGCTCCTGTCCGACGAAGCGTCCTACGCCACTGGCACGTTCATCGATCTGGCGGGCGGACGCTGACTGCACCGTTCGCCCGCATAGTATCGCACAACACCTTACGCCGCGCGCTGGTCCGCCGGAACGAGCCAGCGCCGGATGCGCTCCAGTTCGCCGGCCCAGTCGGGCGACAGGCGCACGGTCAGAAAACGGGCGTAAAGCAGGTCCAGGGTTTCGACCAGTTCCCGCACCTGGGTCGCCCGTTCTTCCAGTTTCGCGCGGGCGCCGCTCACGTCCTCGGGCGGGTCCGGCATTTTGCACGAGCCCACGCCCAGCGTCTCGGCCTGGAGCGTGAGTTCGTACTGCTGGTCGTGCCGGACCATTGTGAGTCCCATCTTCCGGGGCAGCTTCCCGGCCTGCACCGCGCGCCGGGCTTCGGGTAGCCGGGTCGGGCCTTCGCTCGCAATCGTCTCGCTCCCGGTCACCCCGCGCGGGCACTCCAGGGACAGCGTTCGAGCCGGCATCAGGACAACATCGCTCCCGTCGCTCAAGGTGAGCGTGTCCGATTCGCGATCGGTCAGGAACCAGAGCCAGAGCAGGTACTCGTTACCCAAAAAGTCTGCCGGTCCGCCCCCCGGAACCCAGGCCACCTCGTCCCCCGCCCCGGGGACGAACCCGGACGGCGCGTCGGCCGCGCCGGTCAGCTCCAGCGCGCCCGCGGTCCGTTCCGCCTGGCGCCCGGCCGTGAGTAATTCCAGCGGGTGCCCGAAGGTGCGCTGGAACAGGTCCGCGAAGCGCTCGACCTGAGACGTGGAACTCGCCCCGAACAGCACCTCGTTGGAGGCCCGGTCCCAGAGCACCGGGGTACACTTGCGGCGCTTGAATCGCCCGTCCTTGGCTTCGGCTTCCAGCCGATCCCGGGCGCTCTCCTTGGCCTCGCGCTTCTGTTTGGCGGACGCGAACCCGCTCGGGTTGTCCTTGGCGAGCGCGGCCAGATCGGACTCGTAGTACGCCTTGAGCAGGTCGCCCGGGAGCCGGTCCGTGTCCACCCGCATATCGAAGTGCAGGGCGTCGTTGATGACGTTCTTGCCCAGGTCGAACGCGAGGTCGAGAACGGACTTGCCCGCCGACCACCCGACCTCGATCCCGTCCGCCGCGGCCACGGCCTGGCGCCCGGCCGCGTGCGCGCTCAGGCACGCGAGCTGATCGTCGTCGAACAGGTGCGGGGCCGGCCCCCCAACCGCGAATCGGAGGAACGTAACGCGCCCCGTGAAGAACCCCATACCCGCACTCCAGTCCAAATACGTCCAGGTCGACTTACCGCTTCAGCAATTCGACCATCGGGCGCGCGGACTTGAGCCGAAATGCGGCACTCACGTTACTGTGTGGAAGGGATGGCGTAATATTCGTTGCACTCGGTGCAATTGGGCGCGATCGGCTCCGCGGCGCGTCACGGAATCAGAGCCAGTGCCGGCGAACCCCGCCCGCAAGGGCGGCGGGTGGTCGTACAAAATAGGTGCGCGTCCGGTCCGAACACCAGCAAGGGTGCGTTCCCGCAAGTGGCATTCGGTAAGGGAGCCGGTGATGAAGAAGTGCCCGTACTGCATCGCGGACATCCCTACCGAAGCCAGGAAGTGCAAGTTCTGCGGAGAGTGGGTCGAACGGCCCGAACCCGCGGCGCCCGGGCCCACCGAGATGAAGCTGACGGTTCAGCCCCCGACGCGGCCGGGGCCAACCAAGGCGTGCCCGTACTGCTCCGCAGAGATACCGGGAGACGCATGGACCTGCATGTACTGCAAGCAAGGCGTGATCGGCGGGAAGCCGGCGGCGGTGGGAGGAATGGTGATCTTCGCGTTCATCGCGGCGATCTTCTTCTTCGGGTTCTGGCTCCCCGGCTGTATCGAGATGCAGAAGAAGCACGAAAGTAATGAGGAACAGTGGCAACGGATACATCGGATGCGACAGGATCAGGATAAGTTTCTCATGCGCTAAGCGCCGGGCGGGTATTCTGAGATCGGTTCGAGGGGCGACCGATGACCGAAGCAGAGTGGCTCGCGTGCGACGATCCGATACCGATGATTCGTTTCCTTCGCAATCGGGCGAGCGACCGAAAGTTCAGACTCTTTGGCTGCGCGTGCTATCTGAACCTGTGGATTCGGTTCCCGGTCGCGGAACTGTATCGGGACGTGCTCCGTGCCAGTGAGGATTACGCCGACCAGCGCATCTCGAAGAGTCAGTTCAAGCTCGCACGCAAGAAAGGTGATTGGCAGAAAGCACCACACGTGACCGGAGAAGCCTCAATGGTGGCCTGGGCCTCGGCTTCGGCTTGTTGCGGTGAGCCCTACGTTGCTGCGTGCAAGACGACTCGTACACGTCCGGAAGAAACCGTGGTTCAGGTCGGTCTCACCCGCTGTATCTTCGGCAATCCGTTCCGCCCGGTTGCCTTCTCACTCGCCTGGCGCACCTCTACTGTTCTCGCGCTCGCCTCACAGATGTACGAATCGCGTGAGTTCGGCGCGATGCCGATTCTGGGTGACGCGCTCCAGGACGCGGGCTGTGACTGCGCCGATGTGCTGAATCACTGCCGCGGTGAGGGGCCGCACGTGCGCGGGTGCTGGGTCGTGGATCTGGTGCCCGGCAAGGAGTAGCACGGGCGGGCACGCGGTGGTACGCTGGGAGCGGTTCGGAACAGCGCACCTCGCGGAGACAGTCATGGCTACACGATCTCAGTGGCTGGTAGCTCTAACGGGCATCGTAATCGGCGCCCTCGGAACGCTGCTCATGACGGACGATCGGACCAACCGGGTCCACGCCCAGCCCGAGGCCAATCCGGGCTTCGTGCTCCGGCCGGTCGCGAGCGCCGCCCCGCTCCCCGCCGGCCCGGTCGGGCGCTACCAAGTCTCGGCGTGGGGCGCACAGGGGCGCAATACACCCGCCCACGGCGCGTACATCATCGACACCCAGACCGGCGAGCTCTTCTACGCCGATCAATCGACCAAGCCGTACTCGTTGGGAACGGTCGAGAAGAAATAAGACGTTCGGAACGCTGCCGGTAGGAGTGCTTCACCGCCGAGGGCACCACGCGCGGAGAGTGGCCGGATCGGAAACGATCGTTCGCGCCTTTGCCTTTTCTCCGCGCCCTCTCGCGCTCTCTGCGGTGAAATCTGCCTGCGAAAACTGTTCCGACCCTCTGCGATGAAGCACTCCTCCAAACCGACGCCCGCCCTCTTCCCCTCGCCCGCGAAAGTGAGGCTCCCCGTGCCATGCTGCCCACGCCTGATGCCCGTGCTCGCGCTGCCGGCCGTCGCCCTGGTCGCGTTCGCTGCACCGGTCCCGAAAGTGGCCGTTGTTCCCATTTCCGCCATGAACGCGGCTCAGGTCCGTGTCCTCGACGAGGTCGACCGACGCGCGGACCGGATCACCCGCGGACCCGGTAAAGGTGAGTTGACCGTACTCGACCGGACTGCGGGCGTCGAGGTGCTCGACGAGAACACCCTGCGGCCACTGCGGAAGCCGGTCAAGGACGCGCACCCGATCACTCTGGCAACCAGCCCGGACGGAAAACTCGTGGCCTGGACCGAGCGCAACAAGACGACCTATACCGTCCTCCGGACCGACACCGACAAGTCGTTCGACATCGAACTCAAGGACGACCCGGACCACGCCGCGTTCAGCCCGGACAGCAAGTTGCTGGCCATCGGGTCCACGTTCTGGGATCCCCGGGCCGAGGGCGCCGGCCACACCGAGGTGCGCCTGTTCGACGCGACGGGCAAACTGCTCCGCACGCTCGCGCGGTCCGGGGCCGGCAGCGCGAAGCCCGTGTTCAGCCCGGACGGGAAGACGCTCGCGGTCAGTAACCGCAACTACGAGCCGCGCCTGTTCGACGTCGCCACCGGCAAGTTGCTTCACGTGCTGGACAAGAAGATGACCCAGGAGGTCGCGTTCAGCCCGGACGGGAAGGTGCTGGCTACCGCCCACGTGGACGGCACACTCGCGCTGTGGGACACAGCCACGGGCAAGGAACTGCGGTCGGCGGCGAGCGGGTGCAAGGAGCTATACTCGGTGGACTGGAGTCCGAAGGGAGACGTCCTGGTTACTTCCGGGCGCCAGGGACCGATCGTCGTGTGGGAACCGGGCCGGCTGGCCAAACTGAAGGAACTCGACGCACCGGCGTGGGTGATCCAGGTGCGGTTCGTCTCGGACAGCACCCGGTTCATCACCTCCAGCGCCCTGGACCTGAGCGCCAAGTCCGGCCGCAAGTTCACCATTTGGGGCCTCCCGAATAACAAGTAGCGGCCCCGGCGGTTGTGAAGAGCGCTTCACCGCAGAGGGCGGAGAGAACGCAGAGGGAAGGCCGGATCGGATGCGCTCACTTGCGCCTTTGTCTTTCTCCGCGCCCTCTCGCGCTCTCCGCGGTGAAATACCCTTACCGGTGTGCCGGTGAAATGTGGTTCGCGCCGGCGGACACGCCATTTGGCGGCCCGACCTCATAGAATTAAGGGGTGAAGACTCCAGGAGGGCGGGCCATCAGCAGCAGTTACAACCTCTCCCACTTGAAAGTGCTGGAGGCAGAGAGCATCCACATCATCCGCGAGGTCGCCGCCGAGTTCGAGCGGCCCGTGATGCTCTACTCGATCGGTAAGGATTCCGCCGTCATGCTCCGGCTGGCGCAGAAGGCGTTCCACCCCGGGCGCCTGCCGTTCCCGCTGCTGCACGTCGACACGACCTGGAAGTTCCGGGCGATGATCGAGTTCCGCGACCGGTTCTGCCGCGAGCAGAACCTCGACCTGAAGGTCTGGATCAACCCCGAGGGGCAGGCCCAGAACATCAACCCGTTCGACCACGGCTCGAAGAAGCACACCGACGTCATGAAGACGGCGGGGCTGAAGCAGGCGCTGAACCACTACCAGTTCGACGCCGCGTTCGGCGGCGCCCGGCGCGACGAGGAGAAGAGCCGGGCCAAGGAGCGCGTGTACAGCTTCCGCGACCGATTGCACCAGTGGGATCCGAAGAACCAGCGGCCCGAGCTGTGGAACTTGTACAACTGCAAAGTGAACAAGGGTGAGAGCATCCGCGCGTTCCCGCTGAGCAACTGGACCGAACTGGACGTCTGGCAGTACATCCACCTGGAAAACATCCCGATCGTGCCGCTCTACTTCGCCGACGTGCGCCCGGTCGTCGAGCGCGACGGCACGCTCATCATGGTGGACGACGACCGCATGCGGCTGCGCCCCGGCGAGGTGCCGATGATGAAGCGCGTGCGGTTCCGCACCCTGGGGTGCTACCCGCTCACCGGGGCCATCGAGAGCGCCGCGACGACCCTCCCGGAGATCATCGAGGAGATGCTCCTGGCCCGGAACTCCGAGCGCCAGGGCCGCATGATCGACCACGACGAGTCGGGCTCGATGGAGCAGAAGAAGCGCGAGGGGTATTTCTAGGCAACGGAGTAACTGGGGACGCTCACGGGTTAAATGCCCGGGGTTGAAACCCCGGGCTATTCCCGGTGACCCTTTCAGGGTCCAAAAACACAATGCGGGACGGGCAATAGCCTTTCGTACCCGGGGTTGAAACCCCGGGCTATTCCCGGTGACGCCGGTGGCGTCTGAAACATAATGCCTTTTGGACCCCGAAGGGGTCACCGGGAATAGCCCGGGGTTTCAACCCCGGGTACAAGAGACCCGGGCACTAATCTTTTGGGTGTTCCTGAGATGCAAGCTGTTGACCTGAGTCAGGAAGACATTCACGCCTACCTCGCCCGCCACCAGAAGAAAGAGCTGCTGCGGTTCCTCACCTGCGGCAGCGTCGACGACGGCAAGAGCACGCTCATCGGCCGGCTCCTGCACGACACCAAGATGATCTACGAGGACCAGCTCGCCGCCGTGAAGCGCGACAGCGAGAAGGTGGGCACCACCGGGGCCGGCGAGATCGACCTCGCGCTGCTCACCGACGGCCTGAAGGCCGAGCGCGAGCAGGGCATCACCATCGACGTCGCGTACCGGTACTTCTCGACCGACCGGCGCAAGTTCATCATCGCCGACACGCCCGGCCACGAGCAGTACACGCGCAACATGGCCACCGGCGCCTCGACGTGTCAGCTCGCCATCATCCTCATCGACGCGCGCCACGGCGTGCAGACCCAGACGCGCCGGCACTCATTCATCGTGTCGCTCCTGGGCATCCGGCACGTCGTCGTCGCGGTCAACAAGATGGACCTCGTCGAACACTCGCAGGAGGTCTTCGAGCGCATCAAGGACGACTACACCGGGTTCGTCGCCAAGCTCGGGCTGCCGGACATCACGTTCATCCCGATGTCCGCGCTGAAGGGCGACAACGTCGCGTCCAAGAGCGAGGCGATGCCGTGGTACCACGGCCCGGCGCTGCTCGACCACCTGGAAACGGTCCACATCGCCAGCGACCGCAACCTGACCGACCTGCGGTTCCCGGTGCAGTACGTCGTGCGCCCGAACCTCGACTTCCGCGGGTTCGCCGGAACGGTGGCGTCCGGGATCTTGCGCAAGGGCGACGAGGTGATGGCGCTGCCGTCGGGCAAGCGCAGCCGGGTGAAGTCGATCGTGACCTACGACGGCGAACTGGACGAGGCGTTCGCGCCGCAGGCCGTGACCGTCACGCTGACCGACGAGGTGGACGTCAGCCGCGGCGACATGCTGGTGCGGCCCGACGGCCCGCCGCACGTCAGCGCCCAGATCGAGGCGATGGTGGTGTGGATGTCCGAGCAACCGTTCGTGCCCGGCCGGACGTACACACTCAAGCACACCACGCGGCAGGTGTCGGCGGAGGTCGCGGCGTTCCGCTACGGCGTCGACGTGAACACCCTGGAGCACCGGGCCATCGCGCGGCTCGGGCTGAACGAGGTCGCGCACGTCCAACTCAGCCTGACGCAGCCGCTCGCGTGCGACCCGTACCGCACCAACGCCGCGACCGGGGCGTTCATCCTGATCGACCGGCTGACGAACAACACGGTCGGCGCCGGCATGATCCTGGAAACCGGCAGCGGCCGGGCGCCGGGCGACGTGTGGGGCGCGGAGCCGATGGCCCGCCTCAAACTGCGCGAGAGCCTCGTCGCGCCGGCCGAGCGCGAGCAGCGCTACAACCAAGTGCCGGTGACGGTGCTGCTGGTCGGGCTGACCGGGAGCGGGAAGAGCCGGATCGCCTACGGCCTGGAGCGCCGGCTGTGGGACGAGGGCCGGGCGGTGACCGTGCTGTACGGCCAGAACATGCGCCAGGGGCTGAACCGCGACCTCGGGTTCACGGCGGATGACCGCTCGGAGAACCTGCGGCGCTCGGCCGAGGTCGCGAAGCTGATGAACGACGCGGGGGTGATTACGATCGCGGCGTTCGTGGCCCCGCACGACGCGGTGCGCGAGAAGGCGAAGCAGTTGATCGGCCGGGACCGCGTGCTGGAGGTGTACTGCACGGCCCCGATGGAGGTGCTGCGTGCGCGCGACCAGAGCGGCGCGTACCGGCTCGCCGACGAGGGCAAGATCGCGCAGATGCCGGGCGTGACGGCGGCCTTCGAGGAACCGAAGGCGCCCGACCTCGTGCTGCAAACCGACCAGACCAATGTCGAGGAAAGCGTCGAACGCATCGCCGCGCTGATGAAGTCGAAGGGGTATCTGCGCTAACACGCTACGGGGGCACAGGGCTTCGGCCCTGTGCTACGAACGCCGGCCCTCCGGGGCGGAAAGGCATTGAAGACGCCCGTCTTCGTTCGCTTAGTGCGTTCCGTTGTGTTTCGCGCGTGCGATTTGTTTGGTGGCGCAGTCCATTGCAGTAGTTGCCAAGGCGATTGAGTGGCGCATGGGGTTCCGTGACAATGGGTTGTACCACCAATCCACGGTTCGGAGCCCCCATGCGCCGCTGTCAATGTAACCCGCAAACGGTTCTGAGCCAACACGCTTGGGCCGAGGTCCTGGCCCAGATCCTGCACCTGCGCGACGGGACCGGGGTGACCCGTGTGGCCCTGGCCCGGTGCCTGTTGGCCGCGTCCGCACTGGACGTGACCGTGTCCGCGGTCGCCCGGCGCGTCGCGCGGGTCGGGCGCGAAACCGTGCGCGCGGCACTCGGCGCGGACCGCCCCGCGGACCAACCACCCCTCGAGGGGTGGTTGGTCCGCGGGGCTGCGCGGGCACATCCCCCGGGCGTTCCGCAAGCACCCGATCCCGATCGCCATCGACACCCATCAGAGGCCGTTCTACGGGGACCGGGGCGCCACACCCGGAGTCGTCGGGGGCCAGTTCAAGAACGGGACCGCGTGGTTCTGGACCTACGCCACGCCCGTGTCCCTGGTCCCCGGGCGGCGCCACACCCGGGCCCGGACCGCGGTGCGCCCCAAGGATACCCCGGACGCGATCGTCGCGCGCCTGTTGGCCCAGATCGGCTGGGCCCGGGTGCGCATCCGGTACGTGCTGTTGGACCGCGCGTTCTACTCGGCGTCCGTGGTCCGCGCCCTGACCCAGCGGAACGTGCGGTTCGTGATCCCGATGGTGCGCCGGGGGCACGCAGTCGAGCGCTTCTTCGCCCGGGGCACGCGCGGGTGGTTCGAGCACACGATCCGGTGCCGCCGGTCCCGGGACGGTTCGGCCCCAGTGCGCGTGGCCGTGGTCCCGGGTCGCTCCTGGCACCGGCCCCTGGTGTTCGCGTGCTCCCCCGGGTTCGAGCGCCTGCCCCAAGTGATCCTGGACTACCGGACCCGGTTCGGGATCGAGACCAGCTACCGTCAGTTGGGCGAGTGCCTGGCTCGGACCACGTGCGCCGACCCCGTGTACCGATTGCTCCTGGTCGGGGTGAGCCTGTTGATCCGGGCCTGGTGGATCGCGGCCCGCGGTGTCACCCTGGGGGAGATCCGCTGGAACCTAATCCTGATCCTCACACCCGTTCCCATCGACACACACCAACCCGAGACACAAACTCAACCACCGACACGACCACCGACGACTGCGTAAGCATGGCAACTACTGCATTGCTCTGTTACGCAGAGTAGGCGAGTTCGGCGGCGGCGACGCCGCTCCCCGGTGTTACTTTCACGCCTGCTCCGCGGAGCACGTGCTCCAACGCGGCGAGGACCGACAGCACGCAGATCGAGCGGCTGTTGTAGCCCATGATCCCGATGCGCCACGCCTTGCCCTTGAAGTCGCCCAGCCCGCCGCCGATCTCGATGCCGAACTCGTTAAGCAGTTGCTTGCGGCCCGCGACGTCGTCGACGCCCGCGGGGATCTTGACCGCGTTCACCTGCGGGAGCCGGCACGATTCCGCCGCGATGTACTCCAATCCGAGCGCTTCCAGACCGGCCTTGAGTGCCCCGTGGTTGCGCAGGTGCCGCGCGTACCGGGCTTCCAGACCTTCTTCGAGTACCAACCGTAGCCCTTCGCGCAGCGCGTACACCATCGTGATAGGGGCCGTGTGGTGGTACGCCCGGTCGCCGCTCCAGTAGCTCTGGATCGAGGTGAGATCGAGGTACCAGCTCTGGACCTTCGTCTTGCGGTTCTTGAGCGCGTCCACCGCCCGCGGGCTGAAGCTGATGGGCGACATCCCGGGCGGGCAGCTCAACCCCTTCTGCGAGCAACTGAACGCCGCGTCCACTTCCCACTCGTCGAGCTTCACCGGCGTGCAGCCGAGAGTGGTCACGCAGTCGGTGATGAGCAGCGTGCCGAACTCGTGGCACAGCTTGCCGACCTGCGAGATGTCCTGCAGCGCGCCGGTAGACGTTTCGGCGTGAACCAGCCCGAGCACCTTCGGGCGCGTTTCCTTTAGGATGTCGCGCAGCTCGTTGAGGTCGAAGACCTGGCCCCACGGCTTCTCTTTGACCGTGAGTTTCGCGCCCGTGCGCCCGGCCACGTCGATCATGCGCGTGCCGAAGTACCCGATGCTGCACACCACGACCGGGTCGCCCGGTTCGATCAGGTTCACGAAGCACGTTTCCATGCCGGCCATGCCGGTCGCGGACACCGGGAACGTGAGCTGGTTCTTCGTCTGGTACACCTCGCGCAGCATGGTCTGCGTTTCGGTCATGATCTCCAGGAACTGTGGGTCCAGGTGCCCGAGCAGCGGCGTGGACATGACCGAGAGGACGCGCGGGTGGGCGTCACTCGGACCGGGGCCGAGGAGCAGGCGCGGGGTGGGGTTGAGCTGACCGGGGAGGGTTGTCATGGGATGGCTCGCGTTGGGACCGATTGAACTCGTTCTGTTCTCATGAAAGGGTGAAGGGGCGCGCGGGTGAAGGGGGGAAATGACAAAAGTGTAAGGCTTTTGCCTTTTTTACCCTTACCCTTCGGCCCTTCGCTTCACCAACTCGCTGACGGCCTTGAACTGCGGGTGGGTCGCGTCGGTCAGCCACTCGAACGCGACCGCCTCGACGGTGGTCGGGACCGCACCGGCCTGTTCGAGCCGGCGGAGTGCCGTGGAGTGGTCGAGGTCGTGGCGCGTCCCGAGCGCGTCCACCGGGAGGAACACGTGTAGCCCGGCGCGGAGCAAGTCCAGTGCGGTTTGGGCGACGCACACGTGCGTTTCCATGCCGACGAGCACCACGTTCGGGCGCCGGAGCATTTCGAGTTCTTCCAGGAACGTCCCGGCCCCGCAGCAACTGAACGCGGTCTTCGCGGGCAGGTTGGCCGGGAGCCGGAGCGCGATTTCCGGGGCGGTGGGGCCGAGCCCCTTGGGGTACTGCTCGGTGGCGCGCGCGGGCACTTCGAGCAGGGCCGCGACGTCGAGCACGAAGCCCGTGTTCCGCAGGAGCCCCGGGGCGCCCGGGATCTTCGCCAACAACTTGTCCTGGATGTCGATCACGACGACGACCGACGTCTCCGCGCGCAGGCGCTTCACGGTACTCATTCGTTACACTCGCGGTTCGAGGGCGCGCCGGAGCTGTTCCAGATCCTGGTCCAGCTCCGCGAGCCGGGCGTCCGACGGGGGAACCCCGCCGAACCGGTCTTGATAATACGCTCCCGCCCAGGTGATTGGAACCTCTGCGACGTCGGCGCACCCGGGGCGGGTGCGGAGCGCGTCGGCCGCGGCGAGTGCGAACTCCATCGGCGTGTCCCCGGCTACTGGTTCGATCCCGTGCGCGGCGAGCACCGCGACCAGTTCCCCGAACCAGCGGGCCGGGGGCGGGGGAGCGGGCGGCGCCGACGCCCGCGCGCGGCGCCACCGGAGCACGGCCCGCACGCTGAACACGAGCACGATCACGTTGACGAGCGCGAGGAGCGTGTTGACTCGCGTGAGCCAACTCGCGAACCCGGCGAGCTCCTTGCGGCGCTGCTCCGGGGTGTAATCGGTCACGTAGTGCTGGAACTGCGTCTCGACCCAGGTGTTCGCCTTGTTCCACCAACTGTTGTCCGCGTCGTTGTTCGCGTCGCCGCCGGGCGTGGGGTCGAGGCTCCGCCAGTGGAAGAGGTGGGTCGGCCCGTCGGGGTGCCGGTCGGCTTCCGGAACGGGAACCGACACGAACGCCTCGGCCCAGGCGTGCGCGTGCTCCTGTTTCACGAGGTACTTCCCGTCGCCCGCGTGCTCGTGCCCCTTGAAGCCGAGAACGAACACCGCGGGGATGCCCTGGGACCGGAGCATGAGGACCAGCGCCGTAGCGAACCGCTCGCAGTGCCCGGCTTTGGAGTGGAAGAGGAAGTCCTCGATGGGGTCGATCTTGGCGTTCCGCGCTTCAGATCGGTGGTGTACCGCAGGGTCGGGGTGGTCGCGAGGTGCGCGGAGAACGCGCGGGCGATCAGGTCGTGGTGCTCGGCGCGCGGGAGGCGCCGTTTGGGGTCGCGGAGCTTGGCCGGGTCGCGCCACTCGGCCGGGAGTTTGCCCCCTCGATCAGCTCGACGAGGAGCTTGTCCGCGTACTCCTTCACGCGCTCCACGGGGTTGATGCGGAGCTGGTCGAGTGAGTCGTCGAGCCGGGAGTCGGCGATCTGGAACCCCGGTCCGAGGTCCGTGTCGGTTCGGGGCGCGTACTCCTGACGGTACTTGAGCGGGCGGTTGCGCTGGCGCGGACCCGGATCCCAGTAGAAGGTACCGTCGGGGGTGGGCATCCACCCCTGGTCGCCGTCCTCGGTCACGCCGACGAACGGGGCCGGTTGGTTCGGCAGCCAGAGGATCGGGTCGGCGGCGAAGTGGGCTTTCGACTTTGGGGGCAGTTCAAACGCGAGCGTGAACTGCCCCGGCCCGAGGTTCGGGGCGGCCCACGGGTTCGATTGGCGCGCGGTCCGGACGAGGTTCGGTAGGCGCTTCGGCTCCATGTTCCACGCGCCGCCGGTGTACTGCTGGTGCGTGCGCCCGCGCCACCGCTGGTCGGGGCTGACGTCCGTCTTCGGCGCCCCGTCGGGGTAGGTCGCGGTCACCTCGAACGCGGTCTCGGAGTTCGTTTTGAGCGCCCCGGTGCGGTTGAGGTCCACCATCTGGTCCGCGGCGTACCCGATCTCGACGCGGGGCTTCCCGAAGTCCGCTTTGGGGGCAGACGAGCGCGGGGTCAGGAGGTAGACGGGGACCGCGACGACCCCCGCGCAAGCGGCCCACACGAGCGCCGACGGGAACCCCGTTCGCGTGCCGCGCGGCTCGCCGGACGCGGCGGCCGCGTCCGGGACCACTTTGTTCGGGTCGGGGACCGGCGGAACGGCCCCGCTCGCACACCCGAGGTAGAACAGCGAGAGGCTCCACACGGCCGCGACGAGGTACAGCCCGACGAGCACGAAACACAGCGGCTCTTCGGCGAACGCCGCGGCCAGCCCGACGCCCGCGAGCGCGAGTCCGTGGAGCGACCAATAGTCGCCCGCGTGCTTCTCGCCGCGGGCGACTTTCGCGGCCAGGAGCATCATCACTAGCGGGCCGAACATCGCGACCATGAGCACGTGCCAGCCCATGTGCGCGAACTCGCCCGTGTCGATCTCCCGTTTGACGCGGTACGCGACCCACAGGCAGAAGCACGCACCGACCGCGCCCCCGAGCCGGTTCGCGGCCGGGATCGAGAGCAGTGTGAATCGAGTTTCGATGAAGTACAGTGCGCCGAGCGCGAGCACGGCCAGCACCGCGAACCCCGCGACCTCCGGGAGCATGGGGGCTTGCGCGTACCCCAGGGTTACGCACGCCAGCGCGAGCGTCAGATATGTGCTGAACCGGAAGGTCGCTTCGGTCGGCATCGGGTGCCCCGTGGTGGCTCTCGTGGGTGTCGGTCGCGGGCTATGCGGTCTTGGGTGGTTGGTACCACGGGAGCCGGTCGGTGGGGCAAACGGTCGCGAACGGCTTGCCCGTGGACCGCGCCAGTGTGCCGGCGAACGGCGAGTTCGGTCGGCTGCTCACAACCACTCGTGCTCCGCGCGCGAGGTGCCCGGCGAATACGGCCGTGCTCGGTGCTTCGACTTCCGGTCCGCCGGTCACGTCCGCGAGCGGGGCGAGTGCTGCGCGCATGTGCTCCTCGGAATGGGCGGTCCCGGCGCCGTGCCCGGGCACCACAACGGTGATCGGACTATCGAACGCGCGCCGCCACGTTACCGCGATCGTCGCCGCGAGACTCAGCGCGGCTTCAAGCCGGTCGCGGTCCGCGGGTGTCGGGGTCGGAGGGAGCCAGGGTTCAACCACCAGCACCAGTTCCGGCGACGGGGCCGTGTCGTACTCGCGCACCATCGGCTCGCCGCGGCGAGCGGTCGTGCGCCAGTGGATGTCGCGGATCGGGTCGCCGGTCCGGTACCCGCGCACGCCGCGCACTTCGGCCCGGTCCGTGGTCACACGGCGGAGCACCTTGCGCGAGCGCCCGTCGCCCCCCGCCTGCCGAATCACCCAGCGGCGCAGACCGTCCGGTTCAGCGACTCCCGGGGTCGGGAGCACGATGACCTCGTCCGTCGCGTCGCCGGGGAGCTGACACGTCACGAACCCGAACGGGAAGCTCGACACGAGTGCGACCGGCCCGCCGAATCGCCCGCGCGTCGGGAACGCGCGCGACGCGGTGCAGTCCAGTGTCTTGGCCCCACGGACGCGGTACGCCAGAAAGTTCGTCGTGCCCGCCCGCGACCGGTCTTCGACCGCAACAGTTACCGCCCGGCGCCCGAGGTTCGTGACGCGCACGCCGTACTCGGACCGCTCGCCCGCGAACAGTGGTCCCACCGCGAGGCGCCTGGCGCTCGCGCGGCGCACGTTGATCCGCGCCAGGATGCCGTTCAGCACGACCAGGGCGATCATCACGTACACGATGAGGAGCACCAGGTTGATGCTCTTGTACCACGCGATCGCGCCGACCACCAGGGCCACGCCGAGCCACGCGACACCGGCTGGCGTGAACTGCATCTGGGGGCCGTCGATCACGCCCTCGGAGCGCTTCATGCTGGCACCTTGAGTTTCGCGAGGATCTCGCGCACCACGGGGCCGGCGTCCGGGTGCCCGCCCGCGGCCCAGCTCCGTGTCACGAGGCGGTGCGCCAGGACCGGTTCGGCGAGCGCCTTCACGTCGTCGGGGACCGCGAAGTCGCGCCCGGCGGTGACCGCGAACGCCTGGACCGCCCGGTACATCGCGAGCGCGGCGCGGGTGCTCGCGCCCAGCGCGAGCTCCGGGTGCGTGCGGGTTCCGCCGATCAGGTCGAGAATGTACTCGGCAATGGACGGATCGACTCGCACCGTGCGCACGTAGGTCTGCAGCGCAATTACGTCAGCGGGCTGGAGGACCGGTTCAAGGGTTTCGACCGGTTCGCCGGCCCGGTGCTGCGTGAGGATCGCGCGCTCGGCCTCGCGGTCCGGGTACCCGACCTTCACGCGCAGCATGAATCGGTCGAGTTGGCTCTCGGGCAACGGGTACGTGCCCTCGAACTCGTGCGGGTTCTGGGTCGCGACGACGAGGAACGGCGGACCGAGCGGCCGCGTGTTGCCGTCCACGGTTACCTGTCGCTCTTGCATCGCTTCGAGCAGCGCGGACTGCGTGCGCGGGGTCGCGCGATTGATTTCATCGGCCAGAACCACTTCGGCGAACACGGGGCCGGGCTGGAAGATGAATTCGCTGGTCTGTGCCCGATAGATCGTGACCCCGAGCAAGTCGCCGGGGAGCAGGTCGGGCGTGAATTGGATGCGGTTGAATTTACACGCGAGGCTGCGTGCGAGTGCCTTCGCGAGGAGCGTTTTGCCGACCCCCGGCACGTCGTCGAGTAGCAGGTGCCCGTCGGCGAGCAGCGCGACGGCGGCGAACCGCACGATATCGGGTTTACCCAGGAACACGCGCCCGACGTTCTTTTGCAGCGCGTCGAGGAGCGCGGCGAGTTCACGCGGGGAACGTGCGTTTGATGGTCCGTCGACTGGCATACGCGCGGTCTCTCACAGGAGGAACGACCGCGGTAATATACGGTTGCACGGATGAAATGGTTCTGTGAACCCCGCGCGCAAGAGCGGCAAGCGAGTGAACCCCGCCCGCAAGGGCGGCGGGTTGCATTGTGTAGTGCGTTACCAGTTACGGTGAGTCACTACACCGGCACCCGCCGCCCTTGCGGGCGGGGTTCACCTGTGAATTACGGCTTGTCGAACTTGATCACGCTGCCGATGCCGCCGCGCAGGTTCGGGTTCACCGGGCGGTTGGCCATCGCCTCTTCCGCGGCCTTGAGATCCGCTTCGTGCTCGGCTTGTTCCGCCGCTTCCGCCGCGGCCTCTTCCTCGCTCGCGATCTTCTTGAGGCTCAGAGCGATGCGCCGGGTGGTCGCGTCCATGCTCAGGATCTCGACGATGACCGTTTGGCCCTCTTCGATCACGTCGCGCACGCGGCGCACGCGCTGCGTGGACAGTTCCGAGACGTGGATCAGCCCCTCGACGCCCGGGGTCAGTTCCACGAACGCGCCGAAGTCCGCGATGCGGGTGACCTTACCCGTGACCCGGGCGCCGGCCTGTACCTGCTTCGCGTACTCCTCGAACGGGCTGACGGTGAGCTGCTTCATGCTCAGCCCGATCTTCCGCGCGTCGAAATCGATGCGGTTGATCTTCACTTCGACCTGCTGACCGATTTTCACGAACTCGGACAGGTCGTTGACCCGCTGCCAGGAGAACTCCGACGCGGGGATCAGTCCGTCCGCGCCGCCGAGGTCGACGAACGCGCCGAACGGCTTGATGCTGCGCACGATGCCCTTGAGCACCTGGCCTTCCGAGACGTTCTTCCAGAACTCTTCGGCCTTCGCTTGCTTTTCCTTCTCCTGAACCGCACGGCGGCTCACGATTAGGTTGCGCTCTTCCGGGTTGACCTCGGCAACCATCACTTTGAGGCGCTGGTTCACGAACTGGTCGATGTTCTCGACGCGGTACAGATCGAGTTGGCTCGCGGGGAGGAACCCCTTGATGCCCGCGACTTCGACCGTGAGGCCGGTCTTGTTCTTGTTCGTACCGGTGACGCGGGCTTCCACGATCATGCCGTAGGCGACCTGCGACCAGTCGTGAACGATCTGCGTGGACCCCTCGCGCGTGAGGATCAGCAGGCCGTCGGCGGAGTCGTAGTGGTCGATGTCGAACTCGACCGCTTCGCCGACCACGGGCTTGCGGCCCTCGAACTGTTGGAGCGGGAGCACGCCCTGGCTGCGCCCGCCGGGTACTTCGACGAACACGTCGTTGCCGTGAACGCCGACGATCACGCCGGTCTTCTTTCCGCCACCCACGGTCCCGGCCGCGCGGGGTTTCTGCACCGTCTCGACGGCTGCGACGGTCTTGGACACGTCGAAATCGCCCATCGCTTGCGCGAGTTCGTCCTCGATCAGTTTGTCGAGTTCGCGGGCGTTGGGTTTCGTGCTGCCGACGTAGAGCTGCTGCGGCGCACCGCCCGGGTTGTACGGCTTGTCGCTGCGGTTCGGCCGATCGCCCCCGCGATTCGGTCCGCCGCGGTTCGGGCCACCGGGACCACTCGGGCGCGGGGCACCCGGTCGGGGCGGGCCTTTGCCCGCGTAGGGCGCTGGGCCACCCGGCTTCGGCGCGTTCGCGCCCGAGGCCGGCGGTGTCGCGGCGCTGGCGGGCGTTACGGGCGCGGCGGGTGTCACGGCCGGCGGGGTCGGTTGATCGGGCGTCGGGGAGGTATTTTCGGTGCTCATCTGCATTTCCTCACTTCTAACGGTTGAACCTATCAGACCGGTTCCAGCGCGACAATGTGAAGGTGAGTGACCGGACCCGGTTGCGCCTCGTAGAATCCGGTTCATGTCCAACGGCAAGCACAGGAAGATTCGGCTCGCGATCGAGACCGTGGTCGCGATCGTGATCGTGATCGCGGTGGGGTGGAGCTTCCACAATACCCTGAAGGGGATCGAACCCGGGACGCTCCCGATCCGCGTGCGCGTGGAGCTGCTAATCCCGGCCGGCGTGCTGTACCTGCTCGCGCACCTGTGCTGGTCCACGTTCTGGGTGCGATTGCTGCACAGTCAGGGCGTTCGGGTGTCGTGGTGGGTCGGGTTGCGAGCGTATTACATCAGTCAGTTCGGAAAGTACATTCCGGGCAAAGTGGCGGTGCTGGTGATGCGCGTGGCGATGCTACGGCACCAGGGGGCGCACCCGATTCCCGTTGCTGTGACCGCGACCTACGAAACGCTCACGAGTATGGCCGCGGGCGCGCTTCTGGGGGTACTGTTCCTGCCCACGTTGGGGGTGCTGCCGCCCGAAGTTTCGGGTCGCACGACTCTTTTGTTCGCAGTCGCCGCGCTCCCGTTGGGGCTGGCAGCTCTAAACAAACTTGCGGTCCGGATCGCGAAGAAGCGGCGCGGGCCGGGCGCACCGCCGTTGCCGTCACCGTCCGTTTTGCTTTTGGCTCAAGGACTTGTTCACGGTGCGTGTGGGTATTGCTTACTGGCACTTAGTCTGGGGCTAACCGTTCACGGACTGCTGCCGGACGCGCCGGGATGGGGCGCCAGGGCGTTTACGATAGACCTGGCCGCGGTCGCGCTGTGCTACGTCGCGGGGTTCGTGATTGTGGTCGCACCCGGCGGACTCGGTGCCCGTGAGTTTGTGTTGCGGTGGGCGCTGGCCCCGCAGTTCGTGTCCGCACTGGGTACGGAGCACGCGGGGCAGGTGGCCATTGTGGTGGCCCTCGCGCTCCGTTTGACGTGGACCATTGCGGAAGTCGTGGTCGGTCTTTTACTCTACGCGAAGAAGCCTGCTCTCCCCCCACCGGTTCGTCACGACGAAACGATTCCGATTCACCACGAGAAGTCGCATGCCAAGCCGTGACGGACACGATGACCAACCTCCCCCCCGTCCCCCCTCTCTGAAGGGAAGGGGGAAAGCCAAAGTCAACCTAACCCCCTAACCCCCTTCCCTAAAAAGGAAGGGGGAACAGAACCAAAAACAGAAGTCGGTGTGCCGGTTTTAAGCCCCTCTCCCTTTGGGATAGGTTCTGCCTCCCTTCTCTCACTGGTGATTCCCGTTTTCAACGAGCGGGAGAGCCTCGTCGCGCTGCACGCGGAGATCACCGAAGTCGCGCAGAAGCTTACCGAGCGCGTCGAGATGATCTTCGTCGACGACGGAAGCAAGGACGGCTCCTGGGACATCGTGTGTGCGCTGGCCGAAAAGGACGACCGCGTGCGCGGGATCAAGTTCCGGCGCAACTTCGGGAAGGCTGCCGCGCTCGCCGCGGGGTTCTCCGCCGCGCGCGGGAGCGTCATCATCACAATGGACGCGGACCTGCAAGACGATCCGCACGAGATCCCGCACTTTCTGGACGCGCTGCGGGGCGGGTTGGACGTCGTGAGCGGCTGGAAAAAGGTTCGACACGACCCCTGGCACAAGGTGTTCCCGAGTCGCGTGTTCAACAAGTTCCTGAGCGTGCTGACCGGCGTTCATCTCCACGACCACAACTGTGGGATGAAGGCGTACCGCGCGGAATCGCTCCGGGAGGTTTATCTGTACGGAGAGCTTCACCGGTTCGTGCCGGTCCTCGCGACCGCACGCGGGTTCAAGGTGGGCGAACTCGTCATCCAGCACCGCGCGCGGAAGTTCGGCAGTTCCAAGTACGGTTGGAAACGCTTCATCAAGGGCGCGCTCGACGTGACCACCGTGCGGCTACTCACCGGCTTCGGGCGCCGGCCGAACCACTTCCTCGGTGCGTGGGGACTGACGTTCGGGAGCGGTGCGGTGTTCGGCCTGCTCCTGCTACTGGCGAACCTGTTCCTGCGGCTGATCGACGGCACGCTCGGCGCCGGCCCGTTCACGCAAATGGTCGTGTTGATTCTGTCGGTGGGTTGTGGTCTGCTCGGTGCCCAGTGCTTGCTGGCGGGTTTGGTGACGGAAATGACCGTCGCGCGGAAGTGGCTCGACAACGACCCGTACAGCGTCGCGGAGCACACACCAACCAAGCAGGAAGCCCGCTGATGGCCGCTGAACCGTCCGACATGCGCCGTTCGGCGTTCCTGCTCCTGGCGGCCGCGGCCGTGGCGATCGCCGCGGCGAAAACCGTTGGCGCGGAGAACGTGATCGAGCCGAGCCGGTACAAGGCCGCGGAGAAGGGCGGGTACGGCGCCGAACCGGACCGCAAGTGGCCGGACACGCGGCCGGACCCGATACCCACGTTCAGCTCCAACGACAAGTCGCGCTGGGCCACTGTTCGCGCGCTGGTTCACAACCGCACGTTCGTGATCGGCAAACGCACCTACCCCGACCCGAAAGACTCCACGAAGTACAAGGACGAGGGCATCGTCGCGGAACCGGCCTACAAGAGCCTGGACATCGTGATGAACCCCGAAACGAAGGAGTTCTATTCGAGCAAGCCGCCGCTCATGTCGGTGCTGGTCGCGTGCGAATACTGGCTGCTCAACCAGGGGTTCGGGTGGGACATCGGGAAGGACCGCTGGCTCGTGATCCCCGTGATCGTGCTCACGTGGAACGTGCTCCCCTTACTGGTGTACCTGTTGCTGATCGGGAAACTGCTCGACGCGACGGGTAAGACCGACTTCGGGAAACTGCTCGCGTTCGCGGTCGCGTCCGTGGGGACGTTCCTACTCACGTTCACGGGCACGCTGAACAACCACCTGCCGGCGGCGTACTGCGTATTGTTCGCGAGCTACCCGCTGTTGCGAGCGGTCGCCGAGAACCGCGACATGACGCCCGCGGGGTACTGCGGGTGCGGGTTCTTCTCCGCAGCCGCGGCCACGTTCGAGTTACCGGCGCTCGCGTTCTTCGCGGCGCTCTTCCTGACGCTGTTCATCGCCCGGCCGCGAAGCACCATCCTGTTCTTCATCCCCTGTGCGGCGCTGCCGTTCGCGGCGCTGTTTGCGGCCAACTACGCGGCGCTGGGGAAGCTCCTACCGGCCTACAGCGAGTTCGGCGGCCCCTGGTATAATTTCGAGGGCAGCCACTGGGCGAAACGCGGAACGCCGGCCGCAAAGGGCATCGATTTTAACGACGAGCCGACAACGGTTTATGCGTTCCACCTCACACTCGGACATCACGGGTGGTTCAGCCTGACGCCGGTGTGGTTGATCGCGTTCGTCGGGCTACTGGTTATGGGCATCAAGAGCGCCCCCGCGGTGCAGAAGCTCTTTACCAACAAAAAGGGCACGGGCTGGACGCCGGAACTGTTCGCGGCGATGACGCTGGTGGTGTCAGTTGCGGTGTTCGCGTTCTATTTGACGCGGGTTCAGAGCTACAACTACGGCGGAAACACGAGCGGCCCGCGGTGGCTGTTCTGGCTGATTCCCCTGTGGGTACTCGCGATTCCCTCCGCCGCTGATCGACTCGGGCGCAGCGAGGCTGGGCGCCTGTTGTGCGCAGCGCTCCTGGGTTTCGGTGTGCTGAGCGTGTTCTACCCCGCGTGGAACCCGTGGCGCAGCCCGTGGATACTGCAACTGATGGAGTACAACGGTTGGGTGCGGTACTAGAGTTTGTTGTTGGGGAACTAAAATCGGGCCAACACTTCAGCGAATTCCGACCGGTTGAAGTGGCCGGTCCGGAATTATTAGCGGATGTTAGTAGCAGACTGTGATCCATTCGCGGGCGCGGTTCGCGCTCGTGCCGGGGTGAAGAACCGCGCCCATGAGTGAACTAGGCAACGATCCGCCGCTGGTTACGCGACCCGAACCGGAAGTCGCCCCTCTCGTCGTGCGCCGGCTCCCGAAACCGGGGTTCATCGAAGCGGTTCTGTGGTGCGTGATCTTCATCGCGACACAACTGCTCGGCGCGATCGTGGCCGTTACGGTCGCGTTCACAGCTTACGCGCTTGCGGCGCCGGACGCGAAGGCGTTTGTGGACGAGCAGTTCACCGCGTTCGGGAAGTCGGTCGACCTGAAGGTCGAAGGGGAGCGCCCGCCGATTCCCTTCGAGTTCGGACAAGCGCTCGCGTGGGGAATGCTCGCCGCGCAGGTCGTTTCGCTGGGGTTAATTCTGCTCGTGGTTCCGCGCCGGATCGGGCCGGGGTGGAAGCAGCAAATCGGTGTGCGCCGACCGTACTGGCTCCACATCGTACTTGTGCTGCTGCTCGTGCCGGGCTTCATCGTTATGTCGGACTTGATTCAGACCGTGTTCCTCACGCTTACCGGGATGAAACCGCCCGCGGCGATGAAGGCGCTCAACGGCGTGTTCGGTCAGTTCCCGTGGCCGCTCACGGTTCTGGCGGTCGCGATTGGGCCGGGCCTGGTCGAAGAACTTTGGTGCCGCGGGTTCCTGGGGCGCGGGTTGTGTGCCCGTAATGGTGTGGTTGTGGGGGTGCTACTCACGTCCGCGCTGTTCTCGGCCATGCACCTCGACCCGTCCCAACTGGTCGTGATCGCGGCAATGGGCGCGTACCTCCACTTCGTGTACCTCGTTACGCGCTCCATTTGGGCGCCGATCCTGCTTCACGCGATGAACAACGGTCTCGCGATCTTCCTTGCCCTCGCCATGAAACCGGGGAACGAGCAGGGGGAAATCGTGGTACCTGCAATCGTTCACATCGCGGCTTTCGGGCTATTGGTGTTCGGGAGCGTGGCGCTATGGACGAGTCGCGCGGTCCCCGAAACGGTTTGGCACACCAAAGAGAGTGGGTCGGATGCGTTTGCGCCGCCGGCCGATGTGACTACGCGGTACGGATACGCGGAGGTCAGTCCGGCCGCGCTGATGTTCTCGATCGTGTCGTTTAGCACGCTGATGTACCTCGGGTATCACTTTTCGCGCTAAAATCGCCCCGATTGGGGGTGCTCGGACGGTAACGGACCGGTTCTGGCTTGCACCTTCTTGTCTTTGTCTTCTATGGTGAAGGAAGTCGCCTCCCCCCAACCCATGCCAATGGCTCAACCTCCCAGTGCGTTCCTCGTCGCGCGCCGCGACGACGGTTTCGGTGACGTGTTTCCTTTGCACGAGGGGACGCGATACAAGCTCGGCCGCGCGCCGACGAACCGCGTCGTTCTGCGCGACGACCTGTGTAGCCGCGAGCACGCCGAGGTCTTCGCGGCCGAGGGCGGGTGGTTCGTGCGCGACTTGGGGAGCCTCAACGGGACGCACCTGAACGGCGAAACGCTCCGCACGGACCGCGCGCTGCGGCCCCTGGACGAGGTGCGGGTCGGCCGCACGCGGCTCCTCTTTATCGAAGAGATGAGCCAGTTGCCCGACTTGCCCAAGTCCGCGATCAAGCCCGTGGAGAAGGTGGACGGCCTCGAGATCCGCAAGCGCCTCAGTCAGACGCGGTACCAGCAGACCGGCGCGACCAACGTGCCCGAACCCGAGACGGTGCGGGTGGACGCGCGCGTGGCCCCGCCGCAAGCGATCGGCGTGCTGTACCGTCTCGCGCTCGACATGGCGGCGGCCGCAGACACGGGTGAACTGTGCGCGCTCGCGGTGGACTCGGTGTTCCGCGCGACCCCGGCCGAGGTCGTGGCCGTGCTCGCGCTGAAAGAACCGAAGGAGTTGGAACTGCTGACCCACCGCGTGCGCGGGGGCGGGCCGGCCACGTACCACAAGGTGTCGCAGTTCGTCAGCAGCGAGGTGCTGTCCGGCAAGCAGGCCGTGCTCGCCGAAAACGTGGCCGCGAACCGGATGCTCGCGGACCGCGACAGCATCGCGGAACTGAAGGTCGCGAGCCTGATCTGCGCGCCGATCGTCTTCGACGACAAGGTGCTCGGGCTATTGCACTTGTACCGCACGCTGGGGCACTCGCCGCTCAACACGGACGACCTCGAATTCACGCTCGCGGTGGCCCGACAACTCGGTACCGCGTGGCACAAACTCACGCGGCAAGTGAACCTCTCGGCCGAGAACCGCAGCCTGCGGACCCAGCTCCGGATCGAGAGCGAAATCGTCGGCGGGAGCGAGCCGCTGCGGAAGATCGAGGGGCAGATCGCTCGCGTGGGCGAAACCCGGGCCACCGTGTTGATCCGCGGGGAGAGCGGGTCTGGCAAGGAACTCGTCGCCCGCGCGATTCACCAGAACAGTCCGCGGCACGAGGGCGCTTTCATCTGCTTGAACTGCGCCGCGCTCACCGAAACATTGCTCGAGAGCGAGCTGTTCGGCCACGAAAAGGGCGCGTTCACGGGCGCGACCGAGCGCATGGTCGGGAAGTTCGAGGCCGCCGACAACGGCACCATCTTCCTCGACGAAATCGGCGAGATGGCGCTCACCACGCAGGCCAAGTTCCTGCGCGTACTGGAGGGGCACCCGTTCGAGCGCGTCGGCGGGAACGTGGCCATCAAAGTGGACGTGCGCGTGGTCGCTGCCACCAACCGACCGCTCGAAGAGGCCGTGCGCGCGGGCACGTTCCGGCGCGACCTGTTCTACCGGCTCCAGGTGGTGCAGCTCGACGTACCGCCGCTGCGCGAGCGCCTGGACGACGTGCCGCTCTTGGCCGAGCACTTCCTCAAGAAGTTCGTCCGCGAAACTGGGCGGAAGATCAAGAGCTTCACCCCCGCGGCGCTGGACAAGCTCCGGACGTACCGCTGGCCCGGAAATGTCCGCGAACTGCGCAACGTGATCGAACGCGCGGTGGCACTCGGGATCGGTCCGCAACTCGACACCGCGGACATCTGGCTGTCGGAACTCGACGTCGGGGCGCCGGTCGTGGGCGTGGTCACTGCCGCGTACCGGCCGGAGCCGCTCGACGACGTGGAGAAGCGCCACATCCTGGAAACGCTCAAGCACACCGACTGGAACAAATCAAAGGCCGCGACCATTCTCGGGATCGAGCGCTCTACCCTGGACCGGAAGATCGAGAAATTCGGGCTGGTAAAGTAACTCGCTTTGGTCATCAATTGCTTCTGTAGCCGGCCTCTGTCAACGAATTTCAATCCTTGGGAAGCGAAGTTGCGAATGTTCATGGAATTCGTGAGGTTTAGATCACTCGGGCGTGCGTGAGATAGAGGCGGCGTTCGAGCCGTCCCGACCTCTGCGGCACCCTTATATTCCCTAAGTCGTTGCCCGGATTCGAGCTCCAAGGATTGAAATTCGTTGACAGAGGCCGGCTACAGAAGGCCAATAATCAGCACGACTTAAGTATCAAACAGCACCCGGAACTGCACGCGAGCGGAGCCGCCGGACCGCGCCCCAGAAAACGGCGCCAGTAAGTGCGAGAGCGGCACTTGGGGGCGCCGGTGTGGGCGTCACTCCACTCGTGCGGACGTCCAGCGTCCCCGTTCCGGCGGACGAATCGACGGGGTTCAGTGCGGGGTCGTAGAAGGACGTGAACGCGCTCCCGATGACAGAGATCTGGTACTTGTCGCCCGCGACGGTGGAACTCGTGTCGAGATCGAGAACCACGAGGAGCCGCGGGTCCGAGCCGACGGTCGCACCGGACCCGCTCATCGTCCCGTCGCCCCCGAGGTACGTGTCGTGGGTGGTCGTGTTCGTGGTGATCTGCACATCGGCGCCGGGGGTTACGGCGTTAACGCTGTCCGCTCCGAACACGTATTTGGAACTCAACAGTTCCGCGGACGATTGGGGATCGACGAACCGAAGTTCGCCCGTCCCGCTCACCCGCGTGATCCGGAGTTCGAGCCCGAATATGTCCAACAGCTCGCCCCCGGGAGCGTCGCTGGTGATGGTCACATTGAGCTGTGCGGGTGTACCGACCGCGACCGTATCACTGGAGATCGAAACGGTGAATGCGGCTCGGGCTTGAGTCGCCGGGAACAAGCAAATCAACAGAGCAAAAATATGTGCGATGCGCACGGGAGTTCCTCTTGTGATTGTGTCTAAAGGTGTATTTGCGTGATTCGTGGCGCGCCGAACCAAGGGCTGCGCCACGAGAAGTGACATCAGTCGTCGATCCAGAGCCCCGCACCGAGGGCCGCGCCGGTGACGCGCAGAGCGGACGTGCGGTCCAGGGCGTTGACCACGCCGTCCCCGTTCACGTCCCCTTCCAGGCTCGGCCCGAGTTGCCCGTAGGCGCCCAAAATGAACGCGCCGTCGGCCGCGTCCACCTTCCGGTCCCCGTTCGCGTCGCCGAACAGTCGGTAGAACGCGCGTGTGGTCTCGAACGACCCGTTCCCGTCCAGGTCCATGCTCAGCACGTAGTACCCGTCGCCGGCACTGGTGTTGCGGTTCCCGCCGATCCCCTGCGCGCCGAAATCGATCGACAGGCGCGCCCCGGTGACGCTGACCGGCCCCAGCCCGACCGCGGACCCGCCGGTGCCGTCCAGGTTGTAACGAGTGAGTTGGATTCGACCCGTGGAGACCACATCAATAGTGCTGGCAAAATCCAGGTCCAGGTACCGCACAAACGAGCGCTCGATCAGCCCCTTCTGCACATCGAACCCGGTCACCTCGGCCACGTTCGTGACCGTGATCGTGAACGCGCGCTCGGTCCACCACCCGGCCGCGTTGGTCGTGCGCACCCGGACCGAGTAGCTCGACCGGGTCTCAAAGTCGAACACCGCGCCCGTAAGGAGTTGGTCGTCGGAGATCGTGAACAGCGCGTTATCAGCGCTCCCGGTTCCGCCCACGAGCGTGTACGTGAAGCTGATCCCCGGGGTCGGAGCGGTGCTGCTCAGGTACCCGACCAGCGTCCCTACAGGCTGGTTCTCGGGCACCGAGTTGTTCGACAGCGCCACGTCCGTTGGTGCGTCGCTCACCTCGAACGCGCCGATGTCGACGGCCGGACCGCCGATGCGGAGGTACCCGCGCTGGTCGGTGGTCAGGCCGGCACCGGTGGCGAGGGAGCTGTCGCCCGCGTCGAGGGCGCGACTGCCGGGCAGGAGGGACATGGTCTGCGTGGGGCCGCCGTAGTTACCTAGCGGGGCCAGATTGGGGTCGCCGGTGATCGTACCGATCAGTCCGCCGCTACCGTCCTGAATCAGGTTGTGGCTGCCAGTAGCGACAGAGGCCAGGACCGAAACGTCCACACCGGTGCTGTGGGCCACGATCGTGTTGTTGATTATCAGCGCGCTCTGGTAGACGCTGATACCGCCGCCCAGGGCACTGGCCGAGTTCCCGGAGATGGTGCTGTTCGTGATTGTCGCTGTGCTCTGTTCAATGTCGACACCACCACCGATACTTCCGGTGTTCCCGGCAACGGTACTGTTCGCGACCGTCAGAACGCCGGAAAAGCTCCCGATGCCGCCGCCGATCCGCCCCGTGTTCCCGGAGATGGTGCTCCCCGTAACGGTCAACGGCCCCTGATAGCTCCGGATGCCCCCGCCCTGCTCGTTGGCCGTGTTACCGGAAACGGTGCTGTTCGTGACCGTCAGCGTGCCAATGAAGTTGTTGATGCCGCCCGCCCAGTTCGCGGCCGTATTGTTGGAGACGGTGCTGTTCGTGACCGTCAGCGTACCCTGGAAATTGCTGAAGCCCGCGCCCTGGTCGCTGGCCGTGTTCCCGGTGATCGTGCTGTTCGTAACCGTCGCCGTACCCCACTCGGTATCAATGCCCCCACCGATCCAGGACTCGTTGTTGGACACGGTGCTGCCCGTGACCGTTAAGGTGGTGCTGTAGAGGCTCGCGATCCCCCCGCCCACACTGGTGCTACCGTTCGCCTTGTTCCCAGTGATGGTGCTGTTCGTGACCGTCAGTGTGCCGCCGGAGAGATTCGCGATCCCCCCGCCGTAGACGCTGGCGACGTTGCCCGAAACGGTGCTGTTCGCGACCGCGAGCGTTCCGAAGTTAACGACCGCGCCGCCGGTATCGGCGTATCCGTTAACGAGTTTCAAACTGTCCAGTGTGGCACGGGCGCTGGAAAAGATCTCGAACACCCGGCTCAAACCGCCCCCACTGATCTGCGTGCCCGTGGACGCCCCCACGATCGTGGTCTCGGCCGAATCGGTGAGCAGGAGTTCGCCCCGCGTCAGCGTGATTGAGGACACGGAGGCGTCGAAATTAATCGTGTCGGCCCCGGGGGTGGCGTTCGCCCGGTTGACCGCCCAGCGCAGGGAGCCGGTGCTGTTGTCGTCCGCCGATCTGGTGACGGTGAACGTGGACGGAACGGTGCGGTCCTCGAAGACCTCTGCGGCGAGGCGCGCCCGGTTCGTCACGGGGTGCGCCCGATGGATCAGGGCCGGGCGGGGGCGGAACAATCTCGAAATCCAGGACTTGAACACGATAGCGATCTCCTGAGCGACGGCAGCGCGAGCCGGCTCTCAGCCAACCGGGAGAGCGTGCGGACTCTTGAGGGGGACGTCGGTTACGTCGCGCTGCGCACCCAATGCGAGATCTCGCCCCGAAACTGGCCAAAAATGTGCGATCTTTTTTCGCGAGAGGTGTGACTTTAGCTGACGCGCGAAAAGCCGGAGAAGCCACCGCACATGAAATCAAGCACAAATCCGCCGCAGATAAACGCAGATCACGCGGATCAAGACAAGAAACAGAAAAGTATTTGACAGGATCAACGGGATCGACCGGATTCCGAATTCTAATCCTGTCTAAATCTTCCGCGGTTCTGATCTGTGTGATCTGCGTTCATCCGTGGCGGCTTTGTGCTTGATTTCATCCGCGGTGACTTTTCAACCCGAGCGGGTCCGCAATTCGCGGTCATTCGCTCCCTAAAGTCGGGTCGAAGGCTCGGGCGACGCGAACGAACACGCCCGCGAGCACTCCCAGACCGGACATCGTGATAAGCGCCGAGATCGTTCCGGGCTGGAGCAGGAACGCGAGAAGTTCCCACGACCAGACCACCTTCGGCGGCTTCGGCGCGTCTCGACGGTCCAGCAGCGCCATTTCGTCGGCGCGCGGTTTCACGACCTCTTGCGGGATGCGCTCCTCGTCCTTCACTTCTGAGGGGTTCATGGTGTAGGGCGTGCTATCGTCGTCCTCATCGCCCCACACGCGGGCACGTTCGAGCGGGCGATCGGTGGTGCGTTTCACGTGCGCCGGGAGCGGTGGCGGTTCGGGCGCCAGCCTCAGCACCGGCTCCGGTTCCAGCACTTCCGGTTCGTCTTCCACGACCACCGCCTTCACGCGCTTCTTCGGCGCGGGCGGGTCGTCTTCCATCAGCACGTTGTACCCGGCCAATTCGCCGTCCGGTGTATTGATCGGTGCCATCTCGCTGGGTTGGAGTGGCGGTGGAGCCTCCTCATCGGGCTCCGCGTCGAACTCCTCGACCTCCCGTTTCGGCTTCTTCTTTTTCTTCCGCTTGAACAGGTTCTTGGTGAACATCAGCGCGAACGCGAGCCGGCCGAGCAGCCGGGCGTAAAGGAGTACGGCGAAGCACAGAAGCGGCACGCCCATGAACAGGAGCGGGAACTCGCCCCGCGTCATGTACGCCCACTTGAACGCGATCCCGATCAGCGCGAACACCGGTAGCGTGAGGGCGAAGAACCCGACCGTCACGAGGGGCTTTTGCGCGAGTCGAGCGAACACGTCCAGGTTCATGGGCACCCACACGCTCGACGCGCTGAGCGAGGCCAACTGGCTCAAGGGATATAGCACCCAGATCACGAGCAGCGGCGCCGCGAGCTTGATCCACGCGGCGTCGCTCCCGCTCGCGATCGCGCGCCCCACGAAGTACGCGGGACCGGCCCATAACCCCATCAGCCACGCGAGGTAGAACACCTTTATGAAGTTGTTGGTGATCGCGTCCCCCTCCCAGGGGATCTCCTTCGCGCCGGCCGCGGTCCCTTCTAGAACGCTGAGGTAGTAGTGCGCGGCGAACATGAGGAACGCGAACCCGACGATCACGCTCCCGGTCAGCGCGGGAACGAAAATGACGGCGTCGAGATTCATGAAAGTACCCGAGGGTGTGATTCCCCAACAGGATACAGACGCGGCGCACGGGGAGCGATTTCAGGGAATCGATGAGTGCGATTCGCGCCGCAGAAGAGATCAATCAAAAATCCGCCGCGGATAAACGCGGATCACACGGATCAAGACAAGAAGCAGAAGGTGGAGGTGTTTTAAGCCCCGTGAGGGGCGGCCGCGCGTAGCCCGGGTTGCGCTTCGCTTTACCCCGAGCACGTTGGTTGCCACGAGATGAGAGTACGCCCCAAAATGTTGGGATTCGGGAAGTCCGCCCGGGGTTGCGCTTCGCTACACCCGGGCTACGCGCGGCCGCCCCTCACGGGGCTTAAAACACCTTCTCTGTCTTTTGTCTGATCCGCGTGATCCGCTCATCCGCAGCGGATTTTTGACCTCGGATCACACCACGGCCAGTTCCAGGCTCAGTTTCTTCGCGTCGGCGGCGAGCTTGCGCACGTCCTGGGTGATCCGCATCGAGCAGAACTTCGGCCCGCACATCGAGCAGAACTTCGCGCTCTTGAACACGTCCTGCGGGAGCGTCTCGTCGTGCATCCGGCGCGCGGTTTCCGGGTCCAGCGAGAGCTCGAACTGGCGGTTCCAGTCGAACTCGAACCGGGCCTTCGAGAGCGCGTCGTCGCGGTCCCGCACGTTCTTGCGCCCGCGGGCGATGTCGCCGGCGTGGGCCGCGATCTTGTACGCGATCACGCCCTGGCGCACGTCGTCCTTGTTCGGCAGGCCCAGGTGCTCCTTCGGGGTCACGTAGCACAGCATGCTCGCGCCGGCCTCGGCCGCGAGCGCCGCGCCGATCGCGCTCGTGATGTGGTCGTAGCCCGGCGCGATGTCCGTCACGAGCGGCCCGAGCACGTAGAACGGCGCGTCGTGGCACAGTTCGCGCTCTTTTTCGATGTTCATCTTCACGAGGTGCATCGGGATGTGCCCCGGTCCCTCGATCATCACCTGGCACCCCATCTCCCACGCCTTCAGCGTCAGGTCGCCGAGCGTCTTCAGTTCGGAGAACTGCGCCTTGTCGTTCGCGTCCGCGAGGCACCCGGGGCGCATCCCGTCGCCGAGCGAGAACGTCACGTCGTACTTGCGCATGATCTCGCACAATTCGCCGAAGTGCGTGAACCAGGGGTTCTGCTGGTGGTGCGCGACCATCCACCCGGCCATCAGCGACCCGCCGCGGCTCACGATACCGGTCACGCGCTCGCTCGTGAGCGCGACGTATTCGAGGAGCACGCCCGCGTGGATCGTCATGTAATCCACGCCCTGCTTCGCCTGGTGCTCCACCATATCGAGGAGTTGGCGCGGGGTGATGTCGCGCGGGTCTTTGACGTTTTGAATGATCTGGTACACCGGGACGGTACCGATCGGCACGGGCGAGGCGTCGATGATCGCCTGACGGATACCGTCGATGTTCCCGCCGGTGGACAGGTCCATCACCGTGTCGGACCCGAGTTCGACCGCGGTGCGGAGTTTTTCCAGTTCGTCGTCGGCCTTGCCGGTCACGGCCGAGTTGCCGATGTTCGCGTTGATCTTGCACCTCGCCGCGACGCCGATGCACATCGGCTGGAGGCCCTTCGCGAGGTGGACCGTGTTCGCGGGGATGACCATGCGCCCGCGCGCGACCTCGGCGCGGACCAGTTCCGGGTGCAGGTCTTCGCGCTTCGCGACGAACTCCATCTCCGGCGTGACGATGCCCTTGCGAGCGGATTCGAGCTGGGTCATTGGGGTCTCAGATGTGCCGAGTGCGGGTTTCAGAAGGCCGGGTTGCGGTCGCGCCCGCGCTCCGTTGCCCGCGTCTTAAGTGTGTCGCCTTCTTGGGCGGCATGACCCGCCCAAGTTCCGAGGGTGTGTTCTCAGCCCGCGCAGCCGGCGCGAGCACCCCTGGCGATTTCCTATTTGTACGCGGACACCGCGCGCCCTTCAATGAGAACGACCCCGCGATGCGTGGCATCGCGGGGTCGCGCCGGAGCGTCCCCCAAACACTCCGACTTTGGTCTCATCAGAACCGGAACCCGGTCGTGAACTGGAGGTTCAGGTTGTGCAGGTTCCCCTGCACCGGCGGTACCAGGTTCGTCCAGTCGTACCCGTACTCGAACCGGATGCCGTTCGTCCAGATCCACGAGCCCATCGGGATGTCGAAGGTCGTGTGCGCCCCGATGAAGACGCCCTGGTACACGTTCTGGCGCCGGGAGTACCCGTTCGTCTCGTCGAGCGGGACCATGTCCACGTGAGCGGTACCGTACCGCCCGCCGACCCACCCGCCGATGCGCCAGTTCGTGCCGCTCTGCCCGGCCGTGCTCCCGTCACCCAAGAGCCACACGTCGCGGCCGAAGGCGTAGTTGAAGCTCGACCGGCTGATCCCGCGCACCGCGGTCAGCACGAACCGGTCCGGTTGCACCTGGAACCCGCCGTTCGTCTGGTTCTGCACCGCCGCGGTCCGCAGGAACAGGAACGTCGGTTCGTTCTCGCCCTGCCCGCGGTTGTACGTGTAGCTCCCGCCGAGGTCGACGGTCCACGCGGCCGTGTGCGTCGGGTTGAAGAACAGCGTCCGGACGCCGCCCCCGACGGTCCACCCGGTGGTCTTCAACAGGTCCGGTAGGCCGTTACCGATCGTGAAGTTCAGACCGGCGTAGCTGTACCCCTCGTACCCGATGCGCCCGGCCCGTTCGAGCGGCGAACAGCACCCGGGGCCGTCCGTGTAATAGGGGCTCGGGTAGCTCCCCGGTGGCAGCGCCCCCGGGGCCGGTTGCCCGGTGAGCGTGCCCATCGGGTCGGCCGCACCGGAACCCGTTGCCCCGCCCATTTGTTCCAGGCTCATGACCGCGGCCGGCGGGCGGCCCGGGGGCATTGATGAACCGGTAAACGCCGGTTCTTCGGCCCCGACCGGCCGCACCGACGGCACGAGACCGGGGTAGTCCGACCAGGCTCCGCCGCGAGATTGAGGTTGAGCCAATGCCGGCCCGACGCTCAACGCCACCACGAACCCGGGAAGAAGGAATCGCGTGATCCTCATGCGCCCCTCGCCCAGCCACCGCGAACACCGCCACGCGACAGCCGTAAACAGTTCGATCCCAATCCACGTCGCTAACTTGATCGGCGCGGGGCGCGGAAAACTTTAACGACCTGCGCGATTGCTCCGATTGAAACAAATACACGACTATTGCCGCTACCCGCCCGCGAACCCGCGGCGCCCGGTCGGGGTCGTTTAGTTCCACCCGCGCAGGTGGTTGTTGGTGAAGGGCGGTGGGTCGTTCGACCCCACACCGTCTTTGATGACCGCGCCGTGCGATTCACCCACCGCCCGCGCGCTCCACCCGCCGCCCTTGCGGGCAGGGTTCACCGAACCCAATTGCACGGGTGGCGTCGAGTCACTCAACGAGCGTTCGCCAAGATAACGGGGTTTGGTACAACGCGGTCTACGCGATATAAGTGAGGGGGAGAAATTGCGAACCCTGGAAAGCTAATGGACCCGATCGAACTGCGCGACCTCGACGCGGCCCGCCGGTACATCCTCGACGGGCTGCTGCTCCAGCGCGCCCTCAAACCCACCGCGAAGACCGTCCGCCCGGCGCTCGAATGGGCAATGGAAATCGCGTCCAGCGGGCACCCGCTCCCGCCCATCGGGTTCGTCGCGGACGTGGGCAACGTTGCGTTGGGGGTAGACGCCGAGCAGCGCGTGAGGGACGCGCACCCGGTTCCCGGCTGGCCCCCCGCGCTCGGCCGCAGTTACGAGGACCACGTTCTCGGTAAACTCTACGCCGACTGGACCTTCGAGCGCGCCGGAGACGCGCTGCGTAAGTACAAGGAAAAGGACCGCGTGCGCGGGCTCGCGTACATCGTGAACCAGATCTGCGAGCACGCGGGGATTACCGGCGTCCTGCTGCCACCCGCGGTGATCCGCGCGCTCCAATCGACCAACCCCGACGAAGTTGTTCAGACCGCCTACGACGGGCTGGTGCGCGACGGCCCCTCACCGCTGCTCGTGCAAATGTACGAGGCGCTCGTGTCCGCCGGCCGCCGGCTCGCGGAGGTGCTCGCGCCCGAAGACGTGATCGCGCTCGAACAGGGCACCGCGCTCGCTGATATGGGCCAGTACGTCGCGCACCGCCAGATCCTGCAAACCACCGCGCGGATCGAAGCCCGGCTCCCCGCGCGCCCGGTCAAGCCGCTCGTCGGGCGCAAGGAAGTCCCCACGCGCGTGCTCGACGAGGACCAGTACCCGGTCGGCGGGTACACTTCGATCTCCACAAAAGGCTCGATCGAGAGCCTGTTGCACTCGCAACTCGCGTACATGGAGGACGAGAGCCCGGACCTCTTCGACATGAAGTTCGTGCGCGACGAGCTGTTCTACTACTCGCGCGACGAGAACCAGTTCCTGCGGCGCCGGCGGGCGTTCGTGTTCGTTGTCTTCCCGGACCTGATCGCGGCCCGGTTCAAAGACAGCGAACTGCCCTACCAGCGCATCGTGATGCTGCAGTCCACGATCCTGGCGCTCGTTCGCAAACTCACCGACTGGCTGAGCACGGACGCGATCCGCTTTGAAGTGCTGTTCGTGCAGGACGGCGGAAAGGCCCCGCTCGCGGAAGAGGCCGCGCTGTTGCGGTTACTGCTCCGCGAGCCGATCGAGCGCGGGGACGGCCTCGTCGCAACCGGCGACCGGACCGCATCGGGCAAGAACACGCCGGAACAGGAGGCCGCGGAGCGGGGCACCGAGAGCCGGGAAGCCGTGATGACTTACTTGAACCGACTGTCACGAAATTCCCAGGTCCACTGCCTCGCGATCGCGACCGAGCCGTTCGACATGGAAATGGAGAACGTGGTGGTCACGGAATTGGTCGTGGCCGGCCCGCGCCCGGAAATCGGTGCCGGCGACGGGGCGGTCGCGGCCCTCGACGGCGAGGAACCCTTCGACGTGTGGCAGGAATCCGTGATGCGCGTGCTGCAATTATGGGTGTGAGGCGCCTGCGGGTTCCGAAGAAGCGGTTGTTGGGCGCGTCGGTTGGTTCGTGTTCGGCGTGAAACCCTGGAACTTCTCGCCGGGAACTCCTAAACAGAGTGCGAACCGCCGGGCCGGGCGCGGCGTATGGCGGGTAACGTCTCGATTCGCACCGACCCCGGATCCCGCGCATGTTTTCGATGCTGTTCAACGACCCGACGGTACTGTTGGCCGGCGTGGTACTCGCCACCGTACAGTTCGTCGCGGCCCTGCCGTGGCTCTGGGCCATCGACCCAAAGGGCTTCAAGTCCGCCGCGTCCAGCCCCGCGTCGCTCGGGTACGCGATCCTGGGGCTGCTCGTGGCCGGCGGGGGCGCGGGCGCGTTCCTCGTTTACAAAGGCGACCCCGCCAACCTCGCGGTCAACGGGCGCTACATTTACGGCGGGCTGCTCCACTTGCAACTCATTGTGGACCTGTTCCTGCTCCTGCCGCAAATCGTAATGATCCTATGGCCGAAGGGCGGGGTGGTGGCGTTCGCCGCGTACCGCGAGAGCTGCCGGCAGCCGATGTTCTGGCTCGTCACCCTCGGGGCCACGGTCGCGATCTGGATCTCGGTCACGATCCCGTACTTCACGTTCGGCGACGACTACAAGTTCATGAAGCAGATCGGGTTCGACCTCGTGATGCTGGCCGCGACCCTGTTCGGGGTGCTGGCCGCGAGCATGTCGATCAGCGAGGAAATCGAGGGGCGCACGGCGGTCACGCTGATGAGCAAGCCGGTGAACCGGCGCCAGTTCCTGATCGGCAAGTTCCTCGGGATCGTGATGGCGTGCCTCATCATGTCGATGCTCCTGAACTGGTCGCTGACTTACGCGCTGCGGGCGAACCGCGAGTACGACACGATCAACAACGCCGCGGACCCCACCGACCCGCTCGCCGCGCCCACGGACAAGGTCGTGGACCCGATGACCTACCAGGCCCAAAAGACCGTGGTCCCGCCGTTCAAGCGAGTCGTGCCGAGTGTGCCGGGCAAGGCCGTGGCCACCGGCGCCGGGCTGTGGTTCTCCGACGCCGTCGCGCACACGTTCGGCGTGATGCTCGGGTTCGGGCAGGTCATGATCCTGGTCGCGGTCGCGTCGGCCCTGGCCACGCGGCTGACGTTCATCGTGAACCTCGTCTTGTGCCTCCTGGTGTTCTTCCTGGGGCACCTCGCGCCGGTTATTGTGCAGGTGACCCAGCAGGCCCAGGCTCAAGGCGGGGCCGGAGTGGGCGTGGGCCTCGTCGGGTTCCTCGGGCGCCTGTTCGACGCGCTCCTCCCGTCGCTCGAATCGTTCAACATGAGCCGCGCCATCATCCGCGAAACCGAACTTAATTTGTGGCAGTTCGGCGTGTACGTGCTGACCGTAACCGGGTACTCGCTGATTTACACCGTAATCGCGCTCCTCGGCGGACTGCTCCTGTTTGAAGACCGCGACCTCGCGTGACGCTGGGGGTGGGGTGGGAACGGGGCCGGGGTGCAGTTTTCTCCGGCTTCGTTCGGACTCACGCTCACACGCGCGCAGGTTCTTTGCTAGTCTGAACTTCGTGGCCCTCACGACCGGCGCGGGGGCCGCGGCTCCGATCCGCCCGTCCCTGCACCGAGGGCACACGTGGGCAGCACGGCACTCGCGCAAATCCACAGCAGTTTTGTGAAGTCCCCCAGCGCCCGCTGGGGATCGCTGCTCTGTTCCGTCGGAGCCGCTATCACTTACGTGCTCCTGCTCCTGCTCCTCTACCTCTTCGTCGACCTGCTCGTTTGGCGGGGCGAGATCCCCACCTACGCACAGCTCTCGGCCGCCCGAAAACGCGAGTTCGCGGACGAATGGGCCACCCGATCGGACGCGGACCGCGCCGAAGCGGTCGCGCGATTGGGGTGGCCGGTCCACCGGGCGAAGCGGCTCGAAACCCGCACGGACGACGACCTGAAGCCGATCGCGAAAGCACCGGCTGAAGAGCACCTGTTCGCCGACGAGTGGGACGCGCGGTGGCACGCGGGCGTGTACCTCGCGCTGCGGGACCGCGTGAACCAGAGCGCGGCCGATAACTACCTGCCGCCCCCGGGCTGGGAGCGCGCGGACAAGGCCGACAGCGCGGACCCGGAAGCGCGCCCTCAATTCGGCGTATTGAGTCTCGTTGTGCGCGAGCGCAACCGGTGGACCGGCCCGGTTCTCGGCTGGGTCGCGTCGTGGAACCCGTGGACCTGGGCGCCGGGACCGAAAGGTTCCGCCAACGTGCCCTATCTGACCGGGCTGTTCATCCTGGCGTTCGGCATTGCGGCGGTGCGCGGGATTCTTGTCAACGCGCTGACATACGTCTCGGCCGCGGTCACTCTCGACGCAATCATCCGCCTCCGGCGGGCGGTCTACTTCCACTCGTATCGGCTCGGGCCGATTACGATGCAAACCCTGGGTACGGAAGAAGTTGCGAACCTGATGACGCGCCGCGTCGAGGAAATCGGCGCCGCGATCCAGGCCCAATTCGCGTCCACGGTCCGGTACCGACTGCTCGTGGTTCTCCTGATCGGCTTGATTGTGCTGGTGAACTTCTGGCTGGCGCTCAGTTTCCTCGCTCTGGCCGCGCTCGTGTGGCTGGTCGGAGGGCAAGTAGCCGCTCACTTCCGGCGCGAGGGGCGCATCGGCGAACGTCAGGCCGCGACCACACTCGCGCTCCTGAAAGAGAGCATGTCGCTGTTCCGATTGGTGAAGTGTTTCCAGATGGAACGCTTCAACCAAAACCGAGTGGAGCGCCAACTCGCGGAATCGGCGCGGGCGAACTGGCGCCGGCTCCGCGGCGGTGAAATGGCCGGTCCGCTGCTGAACTCAGTGGTGGTTCTGACGGGCGTCGCATTACTATACCTCGCCGCACGCGGGGTTCTGGCCGGCGGGTTCTCGGTCGCGGGGCTCGCGGTTCTGACGGTCGCACTGGTTTCGCTCGCGATCCCGATCGCGGGGCTGTTCGATCGTGCCCTGAAGGTCCGGCGCGGGCGTGAAGCCGCGGACGCGGTCTTCGAGTTCCTCGAACGACGTGGCGAAGCGGCCGAAGCAGCCGACGCAGAGTTCCTCCCGGGGCTGACGACCCGCATGGAGTTCCGACACGTCACGCTCAACGACCCGGCGACCGGGGAAACGATCCTGAAGGACGTGACGTTCGCGGTCCCCGCCGGTGCGAGCGTCGCCATCGTGGGCCAGAACGCGGCCGAGAAGCACGCGCTCGTGTCCATGATCCCGCGGTTCCTCGACCCGACCTCCGGCGAGATCCGGATCGAGGACAAGAACATCCGCTGGGTCACGCACGAGTCGCTCCGCACGCAGGTCGCGCTCGTGATGCAGGACGACCTCACGTTCACCGACACCGCGGCGAACAACATCGGCGTCGGCGACCCGTCGCACAACCTGCCGCAAATCATCGAAGCCGCGAAACTCGCGCACGCCCACCAGTTCATTGAGAAACTGCCGTTCGGCTACGAAACACTCATCGGCAACGGCGGGCACTCGCTCACCCCGGGCGAGCGGTTCCGGATCGCACTGGCGCGCGCCCTGCTCCGCGACCCGTCGATCCTCATCATCGAGGAACCGACCGGCCCCGTGGACGAAGACACGCTCGCACTGCTCGACGACACCCTCGTGCGCGTGTCCGCGGGCCGCACCGTACTCTTCCTCGCGCAGCGGCTCTCGACGCTCCGCAACGTGGACCGCGTGTTCCTCCTGAAAGACGGATTGCTCGAGGCCGACGGCGCGCACGACGATCTCTGGAAGTCCAACGACAGTTACCGCCGGCTGCAAATTCTCGCCGACGCGACCGCCACCGAGCACCCCGTGCTGAAGACCGATTCGTAAAACAGCAGCGCCCACTCGTTCGCCCGGAGTTGTCTTGGCGAACGGCCGGTTGCGCGGTTGTTGGCGAACCCCGCCCGCAAGGGCGGTGGGTCGTTCGGTGCCACCATGTTTGATGACCGTGCCGTGTACTTCACCCGCTGCCCTTGTGCTCCACCCGCCGCCCTTGTGGGCGGGGTTCACCGGCCGTTCGCCCGGAGTCTTGGCGTACCGCGAGTGCTAACGAGCGGGTGGCACAACTTCGGAGTGACGATGACGTTTCAGGACGAACTGGCAGCGGCGCGCGAGGCGGCGGCACGGGCGAGCGACCTGCTCCGGCGCGAGTACGAGCACTTCACCGCGATCCCCGACGCCCCCGTGACGATCAGCACGCACGCGGACAAGGCGTCACAAGAACTGATTCTGGGGTTCCTCCACGACCGCTTCCCGGCGGATGCACTGTGCGCGGAAGAATCCACCCCCGCGTTCGATTCGCTCCCGAAAGCCGGGCGCCGGGCGTGGGTGGTCGACCCGATCGACGGCACCCGTGGGTTCGCGAAGAAGGTCGGGCAGTTCTCGGTGATGATCGGATTCCTCGTCGACGGCAAACCGGTCGTTGGCGTAGTCGCGGAACCCGCCCAAAACCGGACGACGTTCGCGTCCGTTGGTAGCGGGTGTTGGACTCACACGGGCACAGCGGAACCGACCCAGTGCCGCGTGTCCGCGCGCGGGTTCAGCGAACTGGTGCTGGTACAGAGTTGGGCAAAGACAGGCATGTCGCCGAAGCCGGTTCAGGCGCTCGCTCCGGCCCGCGTGGTCGAGACGTATTCCGGCGGGGTGAAGCTCGCGCACGTCGCGCGCGGGGAAGCCGACGTGTACGCGAACACCTACGAAGCGTTCGCCGATTGGGACATTTGCGCCGGGCACGTGCTCGTGACCGAGGCCGGCGGAACGGTCACCGACCTGAGCGGGAACCCGATCGTTTACCAGGGCGAGAACTTCAAACAAACGCGCGGGCTGATCGCGACCAACGGCCCCATCCACGCCGAAGCTATCACGCGGCTCGCCGCGGTGTGATTCCCCGGAGTCGGCGCCCCACCACGACAAGACGAAAAAGCCTCGCGCATCGGGAATTTTCGCAGCCGGGCCGGTTCATACCACGTTGCCCAGGGCGCGCAAATCCGTTAATCTCATGTGGTCCCGGTCGGCCGCCGGAGAATTGCCCGATGACTGACGCCGAACTCGACGCCGCGCTCGATCGCGCGGCCCACTGGCTCCGTACCGCCGAGCGCGTGTGCGTGCTGACTGGTGCCGGTGTGTCCGCAGAGAGTGGGGTGCCCACCTTTCGCGCAAGCGACGGCTTGTGGGAGGGGCACCGAATTGAAGACGTGGCGAGTCCCGACGGCTGGGACCGCAACCCCTTACTGGTGTGGCAGTTCTACAACGCCCGCCGCGCGAACGTCGCGACCGTGAAGCCGAACGCCGGTCACTTCGCCCTCGTCGCGATGGAAGACCGGTGGAGCGACCGGTTCACGCTGGTAACTCAGAACGTGGACGGGCTGCACCTGGAAGCCGGAAGCCGGCGCGTTCTGGAAATTCACGGGAGCCTTCGACAAACTCGGTGCCTCACGTGTGGCTCGGTCACCAACCGCGGCTCAGAGCCGCTCGGCGACGCGCCCGAGTGCCCGCAGTGCCGCGGCCGGTTGCGCCCGCACATCGTGTGGTTCGGTGAGGGCCTGCCCGACGACGTCTGGAGCGCGGCGATGGTCGCCGCTCACGAGTGCGACGTGCTCCTGGTGATTGGGACGTCCGCGGTCGTTCACCCGGCCGCGTCGCTGATCCCGATCTCCAAGCGACACAAGGCGGTCCCCGCGAAGGTGATCGAAGTGAACCTGACGCCCACCGAGGCCAGCGCCTACGCGGACGTCGGGTTGTACGGACCGTCCGGCGAAATGCTTCCGAAGTTGCTGCAGCGGTTGGGGTGAGGACGATATGGCGGCTCAACGACTCGATGGGAAAGCTCTGGCCACAACGATGCGGTCGGAGATCGCCGCGCGCGTAACCGAGCGCGCGCGGGCCGGTAAGCGCGCGCCCGGGCTGGCGGCCGTGCTCGTCGGCGAAGACCCGGCCAGTCAACAGTACGTGAAGAACAAGCACAAGGCGTGTCAGGACGCCGGGCTTGCGTCCACAGTTCACCGGCTCCCCGCCTCCACGACGCAAGCGGAGTTGCTCGAACTCGTCGGGCGCCTGAACGCGGACCCGGCCGTTCACGGCATCCTGGTGCAGCTCCCGCTGCCGAAACAGATCGACGACGGCGCGATCATCCGCGCGGTGTCCCCGAACAAGGACGTGGACTGCTTCCACCCGGAGAACGTCGGCCTGCTGATGACCGGGTACCCGCGGTTCTACCCGTGTACGCCACACGGCGTGTTGCAGTTGCTGACGCGCAACGGCATCGCGCTTTCGGGGAAAGAAATCGTCGTGCTCGGGCGAAGTAACATCGTGGGCAAACCGGTCGCGGTCATGCTGATGCAAAAAGCGACCGCGACGAACCCAGCGGCCGGCGACGCGACCGTAACCGTGGCCCACACTCGGACGAAGAACCTCGCGGACGTATGCCGTCGCGCGGACGTCCTCATCGCGGCGGCCGGTGTGCCGGGTGTCATCACGCCGGATATGGTGAAGCCGGGCGCCGCGGTCGTGGACGTGGGCACGAATAATGTGGACGGGCGCTGGCTCGGCGACGTTCATAAGGACGTGGAATCTGTGGCCGGGTGGCTCTCCCCGGTACCGGGCGGCGTCGGGCCGATGACGATCACGATGCTGCTCTACAACACGCTGGACGCGGCCAAGCAGATCGACGGGTAACGTGACCTCGGCCCGGTGCTCGCGCCGGGAGCCCCAGCGGGTACGAACTCACGATGAATCTGAACCTCACGCTCGCGACCCGCATCGGGCTGAATCTGTGTGCCATCTTCGGCATCACCGCCGCGTTGTACCTGGGCAGCAGCATCTTCATCCCGATCGTGTTCTCGGTGCTGCTTGCGTCGGTGCTGTTCCCGCTCGCGAAGTTCATTCACGAGCAGTTGCGCGTGCCGTGGTTCTTCTCGTGCCTCACCGCCCTACTGGGATTGGTCGCGCTACACCTGGTGGTGATCGGCGCGTTCACGTGGGCGATCCCGAAGACCATCGTCGGGCTGCCGCAAACCGAGCAAGCCTGGATCGCCCAGTACAACACGATCCAGTCGAACCTGAGCCAGCTCTTCCCGGTTAAGGACGACGACGAGTTCTTCGGCCGGTACGACCCGAACCGGTACCCGGACCGCCCGCCCCCGAAAGCCATCTCGCTGGTCCGCAAACAGTTGACCGAAGAACAACTGTCGAGCGGGCTGGTCAAACTGTCCGTGCTCGGTCTGGACCACTTGTGGCAAGCGATACTGGTTCTGTTCATCACGCTGTTCCTGCTCCTCGAAGGGCAGATGCTGGCCGACAAGGTGAAGGCCATCTTCGGCCCGTCGATCGAGATCCGCGGGCGCGTGACGTTCGCGCTGGCGGAGATGACCGAGGCGATCCGCACGTACCTCGTGTGGCGCACGATCGTGAACCTGGGTCTGGCACTCGTACTCGGGAGCGCGTACTGGTACCTGGGGTTGAAGCACTGGTACCTGTGGGCGCTCCTGGTCGCGGTGCTCAGTTACGTGCCGTACATCGGGACGATCGCGGCCGGCATCCCGCCGCTCGTGGACGCGCTGCTGTTCGTGGACCCGTCCACCGCGCCACTCGGCAGCGCGCTACTCACCGCGTTCTTCATCTCGATCTTCTACACGTGCGTGGTCACGTTCGAGGGCTACATCATCGTGCCGTGGGTGATGGGCCGGAGCATGGACCTGAACGCCACCACGGTCCTGCTCGCGTGCCTGTACTGGCACCAAGTTTGGGGCATCGCGGGACTGTTCCTGGCGATGCCACTCATGGCAGCGCTCAAAGCGATCTGCATGCAGGTCGAGGGGTGGCAGGGGTGGGGCCACCTGATGGGGTCCGGCCCCGCGGTGGAATTGAAGCTCGACGATGCCGCAACGGAAAAGGCGCGCCTCGAAGCCATCGAGATCGCGGTCGGGGACAACGGCGAGCAAACGGTCGTGATAGACCCGAACGAGGACAGGAAAGGTGCAACCCAGTCGGGCGACACCAAAAGCGACGGGTACCCCTCCTGAGATCGTCCTCATCGCCCGTGCGGTCGGGCGCGCGGTGCATTGGGCGTCCGACCGAATCGCGCTCCTGCTCGGCGACGCGCTCGCTTCCGATCGCAAGGACCGGCAGAGCCGCCGAGAGAACGGCCCCGAAGACCGAACCGATCGCGACAATTGAACCGAGTCATGCGGTTTCGCGCTGTTCCTACCTTGTGCAGCAAGGTGTGCCGTGAGTGATCCGTTTTCGACCGCGATCCGTCGATACATGCCGTGGTCGGAGTACCGGGCGCTCAAGGCGAACCTGTCTCACGGGAGCCTGATCGGGCGCGCTGACATTTCCCGTGCCGAAACCGACGCGCGTCTAGCGACGTTACGGAACGCGGAGGAGCAATGGGGGTTCGTGTACCTCGGCGAGCGGCAGTGGCTCGAGCGCCGATTGGAACAGAACAGCGCGATCACGTATGGCGAGTGGGTCAGAGACGTGTTGGAAGACACTGTATTTTATGGATATTCATACGAAGTAAATTTTTATCTAGGCGGGCACTGGAAAGGATACACCGAAAACCTGTCGCTCTTTTGGCTACCTCCCGAATTACCATTTGATAACACCGAATTTGTGTGGGTGTGTGTGACCATTTCTGGAGACGAAGCAGGGATTTGCAACCTCAATCTATGTCACCTATTCGACATTCTTCATGATTTATCGTATTATCTAAACAAATTTTATAATGGCCACAGAGAACGCATGTCGTTCGGCGAAATATGGGTTCTTAACGGCTATCAGTGGGGGATGTGTACCGCGACTGACTATGGGCACCTCCCCTATGATTTTTGTGGCCAAACTCGGATACCGTTTTCTGAAAGCACGGCGTGGCTAACTCCTAATGTCACCGCCATTGCCGAAAGTATCGACGCGAACGGCGCGTTCGACCAGATGCCGATTCTGGCCGATGCCCTCGAAGAAGCCGGGTGCGATGACGGCGATGTCCTCGATCACTTCCGGCACGAGCGTCGGCACACGCAGCGCTGTTTGATCCTGGACAGGCTATTGGGCAAGAAGTAAGGCCCCGTCTTCTACGACCCCGTTCGGGTGAACAGCGCGAGCGAGCTGATGACCGTCTGGGACACGCCCCACGCGAGCGGTATCCCGACCCACGCCCACCGGAACCCGAGCGTGAGCCAGTTGAACGCGACCGGCGTACTCGCTTCCAACGGCGCGGCCACCGCTTCTGCCGTGGTACCCACCGCGGACGGCTGAACGGGCGCCACACTGCGGACGAACAGGTTGCACGCGAACCCGACGATGAGTAGCCCGGCCATCAGGTACATCGTCAGCGTGTACGCATCCGCCTTCGGCACGCCGCTGTTGATCTGGTGCTCGCGGATGTAGTTCACCAGCACCGGACCGGCCACGCCCGCCAGCGACCACGCGGTCAGCAGCCGGCCGTGGATCGCGCCCACCTGCGCCGTGCCGAACTGGTCCCGGAGGTACGCAGGGATCGTCGCGAACCCGCCGCCGTACATGCTGATGACGACCCCGTAACACAGCACGAACAGCGCCACGTTCCCCAAGTGCCCGGTTGTGGGGGTGAGCGCGTACAGCACTGCCCCAAGCGCGAAGAAGATCGCGTAAGTAGGCTTGCGGCCGATCGCGTCGGACGTGGACGACCACGCGAAACGCCCGGCCATGTTGAAGAGGCTCAGCAGCCCCACGAACCCGGTCGCCGCCTTCTCCCACGCCTCGGGGGAGAACAGTTGCGGGAACATCTCCTGAATCATCGGCGACGCCTGTTCCAGCACGCCGATCCCGGCCGTGACGTTCAGCAGCAGCACGGCCCACAGGAGCCAAAACGCCCGCGTGCGGATCGCGTCGTTCGGGGTGGCGCTCGCAACGTTCGATATGGCCTTCTTCACCGCACCGGGCGGCCTCCAGCCGGGCGCCGGGATGCGCACCGTCAGCACGCCGAACATCATGAAGGCGAAGTACGCGGCACCCATCACCAGGAACGTTTCCGTCACGCCCGCGGATTCCGGCGTGCGGAAGTGGGCCATCAGCACGCGCGAGAGCGGCGCGCCGATCATGGACCCGCCGCCGAACCCCATGATCGCCAACCCGGTCGCCATCCCGGGCCGGTCCGGGAACCACTTGATGAGCGTGGATACCGGAGAGATGTACCCCAACCCCAAACCGATCCCACCGAGCACACCATACCCCAAATACAGCAGCCAGAGCTGGTGCGACCACACCCCGACCGCGGACACCAGAAACCCGCTCCCGAAACAGACCGACGACGCGAACATCGCCTTGCGCGGCCCGACCCGATCGAGCCACGAGCCGAACAGCGCGGCGGAAAGCCCGAGGAACACGATGGCGATGCTGAACACCCACGCCACGTCCGGCTGGCTCCAGTCGCCTTGCGCGGGGGCCTTGATGCCAATGAGCTGCGTGAGCGGGATCTTGAACACGCTGAACGCATAGGCTTCGCCGATGGCGAGGTGGATCGCTAGTGCCGCGGGCGGCACGAGCCACCGGTTGAAGCCCGGCGGGGCGATTGTGCGCTGGCGGTCAAAGAAACCTGGTGCAGAAGTGACCAAAGTGGACATGAAGTTGTCTCGTTCGCTCGTTCGCCCGGCGCGGGGCGCACCCATCAGCGCCCTTCCAAACACAGGCGCCAACAGGTATTTGTTGCATTACGTGTGATCCCTCACCAGGAGATAGCGAACCCCGTGCCCCTCTATTACAAGTACGGGTATTTCTGAATCACCCGTGCATGAGACGGGACTTCACCGCAGAGGACACGAGAGGGCGCGGAGGAAAACCGGATCGGAAACAATCGCGGCCACCCTTACTTTTTCTCTGCGCTCTCCGCGCCCTCTGCGGTGAAGTCCCGTCTCATGCACGCACCTACTGTTTCCCCAACAACAGATCAATGACCCAGCACCCGCGCGCGTGCTCGCCGCGTTCGCGACAGTGGGTCAGAATCACCTCGTCGTCGCAACCCGCGTCCTGGAGCGCGTCCGCCAGAATAGGCATTCGATCGAACGCGCGGTCCGAGTAGATGCCGCGTGCCAGCGAGAGCACTGTTTCTGTGAGCCATTCGAGTTGAATTTCGAGCGAGTTGAACGGGTTGCCGAACACGTCGCGCACGAGATCGGCCTGCGCCGCCAGTTCGCTTATGTATTCGGGCAGGTGCTCGTCCCCGGGTTCCGGACCCGTTATCGGCAGATCGGCCGCGGCATTGGCTGCGGCTTGCTGCGCGTATCCTGCAACGGTAATGAACTTGGAAGTGACGTTGGCGGCGCCGAGTGCAACGTGGGCGAGATAGCCCAACGTATCGGAAGATTCGGTCCGCACCTCGTGCCAAGCCGCTCGTGCTGTGGAGTGAAGGCGGGCCAGCTCCTCGTCACTGATTTCGCCGTCTGCGAAGGCTTCCGCGGCGGAAACGATTCGGATGATGTGTGGGGGTACGAAAGCGTTCCAGACTCGTCGGCAACACGCGCACCCGAACAGTCGTTGTTTCCGCTTGCTCGCAGTGCCCTGAAGAAATTTCAACATCTCCCGCGGATCGGTACCGGTCAACCATTGGTGTTCGTCCATCTCTCCACAATATCGCGCGCGTGAGTCGGTTCGCTACGGCACTCGCTACGTGGGCGGGGTCGGTTCGGGCACGCTTCCCTTACGGCAGTACACGCTCACGCGCCACGCCACGAACCCCACGGCGACCACGGCCAGCACGACCCACGCCGCGTGCCCGAGCCGGTTCTGCATCGCTTCCCAGGCGTGCCCCGCGAAGTGCCCGACGAGTGCCATCGCCACCGCCCATACGAGCGCCCCGGCCGCGTTCGCAGGAAGGAACCGCCCCCAGCGCATCCCGGACGCGCCCGCGGCCGGCCCCGCGATCACCCGCAGCCCCGTAATGAACCGCGCAATGAACACCGTGAGCGTGCCGTACTTCGCGAAGTACCGCTCCGCGATCTTCATGCGATCGGGGGTGAGGAACAGGAACCGGCGCCCCGCGTCGAGGCGCCGGCGCGCGACCCGGCGCCCCAACCAGAAGCCCAGGTTGTCGCCCGCGACCGCCGCAATGAACGCGACCGCCACTACCGCCCAAAGGCAGAAGTGCGAGCCTCCATCCGGGCTGGTGAGGTACCCTGCGGCCAGAAGCGCGGTCTCGCCGGGCACCGGTATGCCGGCGTTCTCCAGCAGCACAACAAGTCCGAGCACCCAATACCCGTGACCGCGGACCAGTGCAACGATGTCTGGCATGACTTCCTCCACGCACCCGAGCACGCGGAGAACAGAATGGAAACCGCGTGCCAACCACAATGGTCGGCACGTTACCAAGACTTGCGAGGTAAAGGTTACAACTTACACGCCCAGCGCCTCAAAAGTTCAAACCGCGAAAACGCTGAAAATCGCAGTTGTTCGTGCTGCTAACACAGAAAGTGAGCTTTGGCACACCGCGTGCTTTTCTCTTTGTCGACGAACACGAGTCGGGCCGAACTTCCCCCCGGCCCACCCCACATACCTGATTGCATTTCAATCAACCTATCCACGAGAGCCGGCGACTTCGGTCGTCGGCTTCATCTTTTTTGTGCCTCCGAATCCGCCCATAACGAGCGGGCGGAACATCCCATCGGGGCGAATCAGAATCCCGAAAATAAACGAGCACGCGCGAACGCGACCGGGAACTATGGGGTTGAGGAGGCAGACGCACACATGGCCGATGCGCACGCACTCGCGCGACTCGCGACTCTCGCCCACACCGGGCTACCTGATCACGCGCTCCTGGACCGATTTGCAGCGGACCGCGACGAATGCGCGTTCGCGGCCCTAGTGGAACGTCACGGGCCGGTCGTGCTCGATGTGGCCCGCGCCGTCCTGCGTCACGCCCAGGATGCAGAAGACGTGTTCCAGGCCTCGTTCCTGGTGCTCGCCCGAAACGCCGGCACGATCCGCACGCGCACCTCGGTCGGATGCTGGTTGCACGGGGTCGCGCGCCGACTCGCACTGAAAGCGCTGCGTGCGCGTGTGCGCCGGTCGCGTCACGAAGCAGTCCCGCGTGTGGCGGCGTCGGTGCCCGGGGACGATCTGACGTGGGGTGAAGTCCGCGTGCTGATCCACGACGAACTCGCGCGGCTCCCCGACGCGCTCCGCGCGCCCGTGCTATTGTGCCACCTCGAAGGGCTCACACTCGACGAAGCCGCGGCGCGCCTGGATCTCTCGCGCAGTACCCTGCGGCGGCACCTGGACCGGGCGCGTGCGGTTCTGCGTCAGCGGCTCGCGCGGCGCGGACTGGCCGCGGCCGCGATCACTTTCCCGACATCGATTTCCAACGCGGTCCCGCCGCGGACCGTTCTCGAAACGGCCCGGTCCGCTGTTCGGTTCGCCGCCGGGTTCGCGGAACCCACGCGCGCCGTCGAACTCGCTAACGGAGCAATGTCCACTATGACCGCCATGCGAATGAAGCTCGGGCTGCTACTCGTTGCCACGTTCAGCACTGTGGGGCTCGTACTGGCCAATACCCAGATGGGAACCGGCCCTCAGAAAGCTGACCTCCCGACCGCGCCAGCGCCCACAACTAAGCCCGAGGAGAAACCACCCGCCAAGCCCATGACCGACGACGAGAAACTGCAAGGCGCCTGGACAGTCTCTAACGACGACAGCCCATTGCAGGGGGATAAATGGACCTTCAAGACCGAGCCGCTCGGGGCCAAGAGCCTTGTCCCACGCGACGGGCGACTTGAGATGCCCGGGGAGAGCAATGCGGCCGAATCGGGCACGACAATTAAGACGTACTACCGGCTCGATCCCAAGCAAAATCCCAAGACGATCGACCTTCGGATGCTCGCGGACGATGGCCCTCTCATCCGAAACGTGGTCGAGGGCATCTACACGATTGAGGGAAACGAACTGAGGGTTTGTCTGGCACTCCGCGGCGAAGAACGGCCGAAGTCGTTCTCGAAGGCGTTGGGGCGCACGCTGGTACTCAAGCGCGAGCCTCCCGCCAAAGCAACCTTCCTGGAACAGCGCGAGGGCAAGCCGCCGATGCGCACCATATATGTGTCCCTGGAGCTGACCAACCCCCGGAACGAACCCGTCTGGCTGCTCACCCGGTATTCAGGGGACAAGCCGCTCCCGGAATCGGGGAAGTTCTACGCGACCGAAGGCACCCCGCAGGCGTTCCTCGGGGACAGTTACAGCGGCACCAAAGATGGCGGGATTGGCGAGGCCGTCCGCGTGAGCCTCATCGGGGGGTTCCACGCCTTCTATCTCGCACCCGAAGCGACCGTTCGCTTCGACCGGTACCCGATCGAGTGTTGGAAAGACGTCGACCAGCTCGAAGTCTGGGAAGTGCCCACGCTGCGTGTCAACGGGCGCACGGCACTTGATGAATGGCTGCCCTACCGAACGAAGAGCGACGTCAACGTCCGTGTCCCGGCGGGCGCGCCCGCGACCAACCTCGACTGGGACGCGCGCACGGCCAAGTCGCGCACCGACTACCCGAAGGAGCGCGTCGAGTTCGTGCGCGCCGAACCGGTCCGGAAATGGCTCTTGCCGATCAAAAAGCCCGCCGCAAAAGCACCGCTCGAAGAACTTCAGGGCACGTGGTACCCGGTTTCCCGCGAAGTCAGCGGCAAGTTAGTGCCCCGGGAAAAGTGGGGCGACCATCTTGAGCGTCTGGTGATTGAGAGGGACAATTTCACTCAATCATTCGAGGATCACGTGATGGTGTCGAAGATCAAAATCGACACCCCACAGACCCCTCGGGCGTTCACCCTACTCACTCGCACGATCGAAACCACTGGTCGCGCGCCGAAAAGAATCAAAGACACCGACGAGGAGTTTGTGGAATTGGGGGCATACGAACTTGTCGGCGATACGCTCACAATCGCGCGGGGGACCAAAGACGGCACGCGCCCCTCGGGGCTTAAGACCGAGATCAACTCGAAGTTCACCGTTTACACCTACAAGCGCGGCGAACCGCTCGCGAAGCCCGAAAAGGCGCCACCGGAGTTCGTCTCCGCGGAAGCGACGCTCTATCTGGGGCGAGACGGTTTAGGCGGCGCGCCGAAAGACACGGTGACGAAGCAAATCCCAGACAAAGCCGCGCTCGCCAAATTCCTGGCCTGCTTCCCGGATTTGGGGCGCGAGAAGGAGGGAGCACCTACCCTTGGTGGCTGGAAGGCGAACGTCGCATTCCGTCTTACCGATAGAGAAGGCAAATCGGTCACGGTTCACAGTACGTGGACGGAATGGAACGAGGGACTGGGCGTTCGGCCGGTGAAGTCGAATCTCATCAAGCTCACCGGTGAACTGTTCGAGCGGCCGATCCTCATCGACCGGGGAACCATCACGGGCCTGTGGGAGTTCGTGAAAGCCGAAAGGGGCGGTCAGAACGAAAATCTGCCACTCATCGTACTGCGTGCAATCGGCGACAAACTGACACTCGGTGGTAACGACAAGCTTGTTTGGGATAACAAGTGGGGGATTAATTACACGATCGACCCGAGCAAATCGCCGAAAGAGATCGATTTAGTCTTCCTGGGTGGGGCGGAAAGACGGCTCAGGCACGGTATCTACACGGTGAAGGACAACGCCCTAATGATTTGCTTCGACACTAACGGCAAAAATCGGCCCACCAAGTTCAACACCACCAAAAGTCGCGACCATTCCTTGTGGGTCTTCAAACGCTGGAGCACCGAAACAACACCGGCATCCGCCACCGGCGACCTCGACACGCTGAGGAAGAAACTCCGGAGCGGCACGCCCGAAGAGAAGCAACGCGCGCTGACCACGATTCACGATCTGCAAGCTATCAAGCTGATTCCGGACGTGATCGAGGCCATCGTCGATCCGACCGCGCTCCCGCGCGAGGGAGACACGGGGTGGGGGTTCGTCGGGCACCAGGCGGCGACCGTGATGTGCGAGCTGGCACGAGTGCTGGACGGTACCGACCGGCACGGGCGCCGGGACTACACGTTCCACGACGATCAATACAAGGGTGGCGAGAAGCTCAAGGAACTCGGGCGCCTGGAAGAGGTCCGCAAGAACTGGTCGCGCTGGCACATCGACCGGAAGTGAGCACTGGGTGAACCCCGCCCGCAAGGGCGGTGGGTGTAAGCACGCAACCGAACCCGCCCTACTGCGCTCCACCCCCACCCTTGCGGGCGGGGTTCACGGGCGCCCTGACCGATGCAAGCCGGCCGTTCGCCCGAGCAATTCCCTACAGAACCTCGTTCGCGCCCTCGGCCAGTAGCATCGCGGCGAGTTCCTGACCGAGCGCGAGCGGGGCGCTCGCCAGTCCGGAGTGCGTCGCCACGATCCGGCGCTTCCCGTCGGTCGAGAGCACGGACCCGCGGACCGTTAGCACGCCGTCGAGCACCTTCGACGTGGTCCCGATGGGCACGAGGCACCCGCCCCCGAGCGCGTAGAGCATCGCGCGCTCGGCCTGCACCCGGGCGAACGTGTCCGGGCAGCGCAACTGCGTGACAAGAGACTTCGTTTCGGCGTCGTCGGAGCGGCACTCCAGCCCGATGGCCCCCTGCCCCACCGCCGGCAGCATCCAGCCCGCGTCGAGGATCTCGGTGATCCGGTCCGCCAGCCCGAGCCGCACGAGCCCCGCTTCGGCGAGGATGATCGCGTCGAGGTTCTGCTCGTCGAGTTTCCGCAACCGCGTGTCGACATTCCCGCGCAGGTCGAGCAGGTTCAGGTCCGGGCGCCGGTTCAGCACCTGAGCCCGGCGCCGCAAACTGCTCGTGCCCACGGTCGCGCCGCGCGGCAGGTCGTCGAACCGCTTGTGCTTCCGCGAAACGAAGGCGTCCCCGGTCGGTCCGCGTGCCGGCACCGCGACTAGTTCGAGCTGCGGTTCGGGGATCGTGGGGAGGTCTTTGAGGCTGTGAACCGCCACGTCCGCGCGCCCGTCGAGCAGCGCGTTCTGAATGGCCTTCGTGAACACCCCGAACCCGCCCATCGCGGAGAGCGCGGACGCCTGATCGCGGTCGCCGTGCGTCTCGATCAGCACCAACTCGACCGCACGCGGCGCCGCAACGGGTCGCAGTTTGTCGGCAATGTAGTTGGCCTGCCAGAGCGCGAGCGGGCTGCCGCGCGTGCCGAGTCGAAGGGGGGCGGTACTCATGCGCGCGGCGCTCCGTTGGTCGTGAGCCAGGCGCGGAGCCGGGCGACCGCCTCGGCGCGCGGCACGGTGCCCGTTTCCAGGCGCTGTTTTTCGTCCGCGCTGGTGTCGGCCCCGGCGAGCGCGAACCACACCGGCCGCAGGCGCTCGGGGTCGTTGGTGTCGCGCGGGAAGATGTGCCAGTGTAAGTGCGGCACCTGGTTTCCGAGCAGTTCGTAATTCAGCTTATGCGGGCGAAAGCAGGCTTCGATCGCCTCGGCGAGCCGGGCCATTTCGTCGAGAAACGCGGTTCGCTTCGGACCGAGCTGACTGAGTTCGCTCGCGTGCTCGCGCGCGACAAGGACGCAGTAGCCGGTGTAGTGCTGCCACGGCCCGAGGAGCGCAACAGAATTGGGAAACTGCCAGACGATTTCGCCTTCCGGCCAGCCCTTCGGGTCGGCGAGCTTCTGGCAAAAGGGGCAGGTCGGATCGTGTGCCATGCGGTTATCGTAATGGGGGCACACAAAGAAGAAAGCCCCGGTCAGGTGACCGGGGCTTTCGCAGTTAGTCGTTACCAGCGGGCGGGGTTAGAAGTCACCACCACCAAAGTCGCCGCCACCGCCACCGAAATCTCCACCGCCGCCGTAGTCACCGCCCCCACCGTAATCGCCACCACCGCCGCCGTAATCGCCACCGCCACCACTGTAATCCCCGCCACCATCGTAGTCGCCACCGGCACCCGCGTCGCCACTGAAGTCGCCGTCGCCGGCCGCGGTGTCGTTACCGCTGGTGTCGTTGTTCGAGTAACCGTCGTTCGCGTAGGCGTCGCTGCCGTGGCTGTAGTGCGTACCGAACATGCTGTCGTAGAGGTACATCCCGGCCATCGCGCCGAACAACCCACCGAACAGCGCGGTCCCAAACCCGCCGCCCCCACCGCCGTAACCGCCACCGTACCCCCCGCCGTATCCGCCGCCACCACCGGTGAGCGCGCGAATCAGGCCCACGACCAGCCAGATACAGAGCAGAACGCACAGACCCAAGCAGATCCAGCCCCCGATGCTCATACCGGCCTTCTTTGTAGTTTGATGATTTGTGGTCGTGGTCCCGGTCGCCCCGGCCACGACGGTATCCTTCAGGTCGCTGATGACGTAATCGACCGCCGACAGCAGCGCCTCATCGCGGAGCTTGAACTGCTCCGTCTCGGGCTTGTCCTTGGCCCCGCGGAACGAGTTCAGGAAGAGGTCGCGGAGCTTCTGCTCATTGTCGTTGGAGAACCCGCGGTCGCGGGTCGTCTTGTCCGCGATCACCTCGACGTGACCGGGGCTACGGCACACGAGGACGTAAATTCCCTTGGCCTTGTCGCCCGTTGCTAGTTCTTCGGCCCATTTCCGATAGAATTTAGCCTTTTCGCCCTTTTCCTCCGGCAGTGTTTTGCCCGCGGGAAGGGTCGAGTGCGTGTCAATGGTGACCATCAGCCCGTGATCGAATTGGGTGTTACCCATTCGGGATTTTGCTTTGTCGATCCCGCTGCTCGTGAACAACGAGCCGCCGTCGTACACGTGCAGCGTGCCCGCTTTCGGCGCCGTCTTCGAGGCGAGCGCTGGGGTCGGGGTCGTGAGCAGCCCGCCGACCAGCGCGGCCGCTGTCGCCAAACTCGTCGTCAACCTGTTCATTGCGTCTCCTTGTGGTAGCGGGGCGGTGCATGGCAAGCGACCAGCCACAAGCTCCGTATCACATTCTACTTACTTGACCGTTCCCTTCAGGACGCTCGACACGTAATCGGCCGCGCCCGAAAGGGCCTTGTCTCGGATCTTGAACTGCTCCTCGTCGGACTTCCCGTCCTTCTTCGCTTGGCCCGCTTCTTTGAACGACGCAAGCAGGATGTCGCGGAGCTTCTGTTCGTTCTCGTTGCTGAACCCGCGGTCGCGCGTGGCCTTGTCCACGAGAACCGTCACGTACCCCGGGCTGCGGCACACGAGAACATAGACGCCCTTCGCCTTATCCAGTGCCGCTTCGGACTTCGCCCAGTTCGTGAAGAATTTGGCCTCTTCGCCCTTTTCTGGGTGCGTTTTGTCTTTCGGGATCGTCGCGAACGTTTCAACCGTCAGGGCCGTTTCGCGCTCGAAGACCGTTTTACCCATCGCGGCCTTCGCCCTGTCGATGGCGCCGTTGGTAAACAGCGATCCGCCGTCGTACACGTGCAGCGCGCCGGGCTTCTTGACCGGCTCCTTCTTCTTGGGCTGCTCCGATACGGGAAGCGTCAGCAACCCGCCTACCAGCACGGCAAAAACGGGTCCGAGACCGCCGAAAAGCTGAATCATCGGAGCCCCTCAAGTTCGCGACGGTCGAACGACTCCTCAAGAGCCTGTCGCATTCTATCTCATCGCGGGCCGCGTGCGGTGGCAAATCGCCCCGGGTTTCGCGGCCCGTATCATATCCTGAACGCCCCGCGAGGATGAGGCCCGTTGCCGTCCCCTCGTTTGTGTGGGTCTGAGTTGTATTCGCCGCCCCCGGAGCAATCTTAACGTGTCCCGAATTCGCGCTACAACTATTTTGGCGGTCAGAACTTCCAACGGGGCCGCGATCGGCGGCGACGGGCAAGTTACGCTCGGCAACATCGTCATGAAGGCCGACGCCCGCAAGGTCCGCAAATTGCACGACGGCCAGGTGCTCGCCGGGTTCGCGGGCGCCGCCGCGGACGCTTTCAGTCTGCTCGACCGGTTCGAGCAAAAACTCCGCGATTTCCAGGGCTCGGTGCCCAAGGCCGCGACCGAACTGGCGAAGGAATGGCGCACGGACCGCGTGCTACGCCGGTTGGAGGCGATGCTCGTGGTCCTCGACCGCGAGCACCTGTTACTCGTGAGCGGCACCGGCGACGTGATCGCCCCGACCGACAACGTCCTGGCGATCGGGTCCGGCGGCCCCTACGCACTGGCCGCGGCCCGGGCGCTGATGGCGCACACGCAGCTCAAGCCCGCCGAAGTGGTGCGGGCCGGACTGGAGATCGCCGGTGACTTGTGCATCTACACGAACCGGAACATCGACGTACAGGAACTCAATTAAGAGCTAAGCAGCGACGACAGCCGCGGATGAACGCGGATCAGCGCAGATCAGAAAAGAAGAGTGAATTCAACGTGATCTGCGTCTTGAATCCGCGTTTATCTGCGTTCATCCGCGGCGCGTTTTGCTTCTTGCTTTCGGAAGGAACGGCATGGCTGATTCAATGACCCCGAAGCAGATCGTGGCCGAGCTGGACAAGTATATCGTCGGGCAGGCGGCCGCGAAGAAGGCGGTCGCGGTGGCGATCCGCAACCGTTGGCGCCGGCAGCAACTCCCGGCCGAGTTGCGGGCCGACGTGACGCCCAAAAACATCATCCTCATCGGGCCGACCGGTGTGGGCAAAACCGAGATCGCCCGGCGCCTCGCGTCGCTCGTGGGCGCGCCTTTCATCAAGGTCGAGGCGACCAAGTTCACCGAGGTCGGCTATGTTGGGCGCGACGTGGAGAGCATCATCCGCGACCTGACCGAGGCCGCGATCGGGCTCGTGCGCCAGGAAATGCGAGTCACCGTGCGCGAGAAGGCGCAGGAGAAGGTCACCGAGCGCCTGCTCGACCTGCTCGTGCCGATGCCGAAGAACACCCCGTGGGAACCGGAGCAGGAGAAAGAGGAACTGGAGCGCCGGCAGCGCACCCGCGACAAGATGAAGGCGAAACTCGAAGCGGGCGAACTCGAAGACCGCGTGGTGGAACTGACCGTCGAGCAGAAGGCCACGCCGGTGCAGATCTTCTCCAACCTCGGCATGGAGAACATGGACGTCGACCTGCAGGGCATGTTCGACAAGATGATGCCGAAGAACACGCAGCCGCGCCAGCTCCCGGTGAAGGACGCCCGCAAGGTGCTGCTCGAACAGGAAACCGAGTCGCTCATCGACCGCGCCGCGGTGGTCGAACAAGCAGTGGACCGCGTCGAGAACCACGGCATCGTGTTCCTCGACGAAATCGACAAGGTGTGCGCCCCGGGAGCGGGCCACGGGCCGGACGTGTCGCGCCAGGGCGTGCAGCGCGACCTGCTCCCCGTAGTCGAGGGCACTACCGTGAACACGAAGCACGGCCCGGTGCGCACGGACCACATTCTGTTCATCGCGGCCGGGGCGTTTCACGTGTCGAAGCCCGCGGACCTGATGCCTGAACTCCAGGGTCGGTTCCCGATCCGCGTGGAACTCACCGACCTCACGAAACCGGACTTCCTCCGCGTGCTCACAGAACCGAAACACGCACTCCCGAAGCAGTACGCAGAATTGCTCAAGACCGAGGGCGTGGACCTGGAATTCACACGCGACGGACTGGAAGCACTGGCGGACATCGCGTTTGATGTGAACCGCTCGAACCAGAACATCGGCGCACGCCGGCTCCACACGGTCATCGAGAAGGTGGTGGAGGAAGTGAGTTTCAACGGCCCGGACTTGGCCGACAAGCGCGTGGTGATCGACGGCAAGTTCGTCCGCGACAAGCTCGGCCCGGTGGTCCAGCGCGAAGACCTGAGCAAGTTCATCCTGTGACGCGGTTTTAGTGTAGTCCGCGAGCGGTTCCCGTTCTGCGACAAGACATGTCGCTCTAACTCCGGAAGCCAACCGCTCGCGGACTACATTCAACAAATCGCTCCGCCTAGCGCAGCGACTTCACCCACTTCTCCAGCGCCTTCGCGTGTTCGGCCACGGTCACCGACGGCCCGCTGAGGCGGATGTGGTGCGCGAGCGTAGTACCGTCCGTATCCTTCTCCTCCACGATCACCCAGATCACGCGCCAGTCTTCGAGTAGCGTCTCCTTCTTGTCCAGCGGGCGCTCCTTGTACTTCCACGTCCCGGTCACGTCGAGCACGTTCACGGTCGCGCCGGGCACCTCCCACTTCGCGGTCTTGCTGATGTCGTCGACCGTCTTGCCCTCGGGCGGCACGAACGTCGCCTTCCACTTGGGGAAGTTCTTGTCCGTCCCCGGCAGGCTCTCGTTCATGATGCTCAGTTCGGCCTCCGGGTGGTCCTTCGCGCCCGGCAGCTTGAACTGGTACGTGCGGAGCCGATTCGACGGCTTTTCACTCTTCCAGTCGGCCGGTGCCGGTGCGGAGAACTTGATGAGCTTTACCACGACGGGCTTGTCCTCAGCACGGGTGCCTCCGGCGAGCACAACAATGGCAGCGAGACTGTATGCGGCGCAGCGCATGATGAACCTCAGAGGTGATTGAGCACATGGAACCGTACCACGGACCCACCGGTCCGTGGTACGAAACCCAAAATTGGCGTCACGGTTTCGGCGCGACCTTCGTTTCGTCCGCCGAGGTGAGGCTGAAATAGAACCCGTGCGGGTTGTTGCCATTCGCGATCTTGAGCAGCACGGTGTTCTTGCCCTTGATGAGCTTCACGGGCACCTTTTGCGCTTCCGGCGCCGCGGCCTTTGATTCGCGCGAAACGAATACGTCCTTGCCGTTCACCCAAACTCGCGCGCCGTCGTCCGGCCCGAGCAGGATCTCCGCCGACTGGTCGCTCGGCGATTCGATCTCCACGTGCATATACGAGGCCGAATTGGTTGAGCCGTTGCCGTGGTATGCCGCGAGATCGAAGTACCCCTTCCCGTCCGGGCGAATGGTCTTCCACTCGCCGATGACGGACTCGCCGATCGTCTTCGGGAGTTGCAGCCGGAACGTGGCCTTCGGGTCGAACGCGCCCTTCTCCGGACCGTACTCCGTATCGAGTGCCTCGTCCATGCCCTACGCCGGGAACGGCCCGACGATCCGGAAGCTGTCCGGCGTGAGCGCCGCGGTCTTCAGCGTTTCGAGGTACGCGACGAGGTCAACCAGTTCCTCTTCGTTCAGTGCCGCGATGATGTCCTCGGGCATGATGGAGGTCTTCAGCTTGCGGACTTGGCCCTCAATGTCCTTTTTAAGAACGGTCGTATCCTTGCCGTTCGCGTCGCGCAGGGTGATCGCGGTGGGCGTGTCCGAAACGAGCAGTCCGCTCACGGTGACATCCGCGGTGGTGGTCACGGAGTGCTGAATGTACTGGTCCGCGATCGCCTTCGACGGTGTGAGCAGCGACTCGTACAGGTTCTCGCGACTGATCTTCTTGCCGATCATCGACAGGTCCGGGCCAACCTGCCCGCCGGTTCCGCGCACCATGTGACACTTCGCGCACTGGGCCGCCCCGGTGAGACTCGCGGTCCACACGGCCTTCCCGCGCGCCACATCACCGCCGCGCCGGGCCAGTTCCGCGACCGCGGGGAGGTTCTTGGGGTTCAACTTGCCCGGCGCCGGGAACGCGAGTTTTGCGCGGTTCGCGAGGTCCGCGTAGGGCGAGTTTCGCAGCAGGCGCCCGGCTTCGGTGAGCAGTTCCTTCGGGAGATCGCCCTTCGCGTGTGCGTCGAGCAGCCACGTCGTGCCGGCGCGGTTGCCGGCTAGCGTCGTCAGGCACGCAGACTTGAGTTCGGGCGTGCCGCGGTCACCGGCGTTGATGCCGCGCACGAGCGAATCGAGAGCAACCGTCGCGTACTTCGGCGACTTCTGGCCCTTCGGGAGCAAGTCACCAAGCGCCTGAATGCACGCGACCGAGAGCGGGTTCTCTGGGCTGCCGACCTCGACGAGCGCGGACACGCTCTTGTCGTCGGGTAGTTTGCCGAGCGTGCGAACCGCTTCTTTGCGTAGGTCGAGTGCGGCGTCCTTGTTCTTCGCGATCACGGCTACTGCGTCGACGCGACTCACTGCGTTCGCAGCGGCAACGAGCTGAAGCCCCGTGGCGACCGTCTTCTCGTTGGCGAACAGCGTGTCGAGTGCCGAAGCGAGTTCCTTGCCGCTTTGCAGCGTCTTCCACTTTGTCGGCAGGAAGAGTTTCAGACTCTCAATGGCACGGGCCTTCATTTCCGGGGCCGCGTCGCCCTTCAGCACGTCCAGCATCGTGACGCCGGCCGCGAGTTCGTCGCTCGTGGCGAGAATGTCGACCACGCGGGCCTTCTGCGCCGCGGTCAGTTTGGGGTCAGTGAGCAGCTTGCCGAGCCGCGGGAGCACGGACTTCGGCCGCAGTTCCCACACGAGGTCCGCGACCTTATCGTTCCACTCCGGGAAATGCTTGTCAAAGTCCACGAGGATCGCGTCGCGCCGCTTCGGATCGGTCCCGCACGCGATGTTGAGGGCGGCGCGGTAGAAGTGATCCTGGCCGTCGTAGGATTTAGCGAGAGCGTAAAACAGGATGTTCAAATCCGGGCCAGCGTTTGCTTTCCGCGCGAGTAACAACAGTTCGCGCTCGTAGGGCACGTTCCGCGAAGATTTCGGATCGAGCCCGAGCACGAGGCGGATCAATTCCTCTGTCAGACCGGTCGTTTGCCACTTTTCCGGTTCGCCCGCCTTACCAATGCGAACCGCTGCCAGGGAGAATGGCCCACCGCCTACTGCGCCATCGAACGCCCGCGCCATCAACGCCTGTGTATCAGGGCCACCGACCAACACGCGGCTGAACGCTCCCAATCGTTCCGGGGTAACTTCCATCTGGCGTTGGAACAGAACCCACTGAACGCGGGCGAGTAAAAGCCGCTGAGTGGGGTCGGGTTTCCGAGCGACAAGTGGCAGGAGTACGTCAAACGCATAGCCTTGATCCCAGCGTTTGAGAGTACCAACCGCTCCCGCACGTGCCGCGAGGTTCGGTGAGCCGAGCGCCACGAGCACGCCCTCCGCATCGTGATTCCACTCCGGCACCTTGTACCCCTTGTGACCCTTCGGGGTGATGCGGTAGATGCGGCCGTCGGTGGGATCGCCCATGCCGTGCCCGCCGACACCGCGGTCGTACCAGTCGGCCACGAAGATGCTACCGTCCGGGGCGACGCACACGTCTGACGGCCGGAACCACGGATCGCTGCTCGTTAAGAGCAGTTCCTTGTCGAGTTCGTACCCCGCGCCCTTCGGCTTCGGGAAGAACCAGCGGACCTCCGCCGGCGCGCAGTCGCAATGCAGCAGTGCGCCCTGGTACTTCTTGGGAAACAGCGCGCCTTCGTAGAACGTGATCCCGGTCGGACTGCCCTGCCCCGTTCGCAGCGTCTTGTGAACGATCCCGGGTTGCTCCTCGTGCCAGTGCGACTGACCGGGACCGCGCGGGCCGTAGCCGTAGTTACCTCCGGGCATCACGAAGCAGATGCGAGTTTGCTGATTGCCGTCGTCGTCATTGTCCGAGAGCCACACTTCACCGAAGCTGTTGACGCAGCACTCGTAGTTGTTGCGGAAGTTGTGCGCGATCAGTTCCAGGTTGGTGCCGTCCGCATCGCAGCGCCACACGGTCCCCTTCTGGCAATCGGTGGTGTTGGTCACCCATTTCTTGCCCTTCCCGTCGCTCGACTGAAGCCCGGTCAGGCCGCCGTCGCCGACGGTGAAGTACAACTTGCCGTCCGGCCCGATGTTCAGCCCGTGAACGCCGTGGTCGTGGTCAAACCCGCCGAAGCCAGTAAGGAACTTCTTCGGCGGACCGTCGGCCTTCAGGTCACCGTCCTTGTCCTCGAACACAAGGATGTCGGGCGACTGGCACACGAACACGCGCTGCCCCTTACCGTCGCCGTAAGGCGCCGCGCACACACCGAGCGGGCCGTACAGCTCCTCGCCCTGGTAGAACGTCTTCGCCTCGGTCGCCTTCCCCTCCCCCTTCGCATCAACCAGCACGACGATCCGGTCGCCCTCCTTACGGATGATCGGGCGGCCGAAGTTCTTCCGCCGGTAGTTGACCGCCTCCGCGACCCACACACGCCCCTTGTGGTCGACGTCGATGCTCGTGGGGTTAATCAGCATCGGTTCCGCGGCGAACAGTTCCACCTGGAACCCGTCCGCGACCTTGAGCGCGGCGAGTGCCTTTTCGGGCGGGAGCGGCCCACCGCCCTTCGGCTGGGCGAACACCGGCCCGGCGAACGCGATCAGTGCGGCCAGGGAAATGAGTCGAGGCATGCTGGGAAGGCTCCGAGAGCGAGGGAGAGTCGAGGCAGGTGCGGTCAGTGTACCGCGAACCAGCGCCGAGCGAAACAACCTGGGACGAACCCCGCGCATTCGGTGATCCTCCGCGAATCGTGGGGTGTGCGTGCCAGAATTCACATCGCGCCCTCAATTTTTCTCGCAGCCCCTTAACTTCCGTTCACGCCTGAATCGACTGCCGACGCAGATGTGACAACTGCGTTGGCCTGGGGCGAGTTCGCGACCTAGAGTTGGACGCCACACCCCGTCCCGGTTGGGACGTCGAGCGAGCGTAATCAATGATCGGCCGCGTATTCATGGGTCGTTACGAGACCAGGAGGCAGCTCGGCGAGGGCGGCATGGGGAAGGTGTACCTCGCGCGCCAGATCGATCTGGGCCGCGAGGTCGTCGTTAAGGTAATGCACGAGCAGATCGCGGCGGACCCGAAGTTCCGCGACCGGTTCCAGCGCGAAACACTTCTCATGGCCCGGTTCCAGCACCCCGGTGCGGTCACGCTCTACGACGCGACCCTCGACGACCCGCTCGGGCCGTGCATCGTGATGGAATACGTGAAGGGCGTGAACCTCGAATCGCTGCTCGCGAAGAACAAGCGCATGAGCGCGCCGCGCGTGGGCCGCATCATCGGCGAACTGTGCGAGGTGCTCCAGGCCGCGCACGAAGAGGGCATCATCCACCGCGACCTGAAGCCCGCGAACCTCATGATCCTCGACGCGGACACCCCGCGCGAGCGCATCAAGGTGATGGACTTCGGCCTCGCGAAGCTGGTCGAGGGCGAACCGACCTCGCACAAGGTGACCGACACGAACGTGGACTTCGCCGTCGGCACGCCCGGGTACATCTGCCCGGAGCAGGTGCGCGGCGAGGAAATGGACCACCGCGGCGACCTGTACAGCGTCGGCGTGATGATGTACGAGCTGCTCACCGGCCGGCTCCCGTTCAACGGGCCGACCAGCATGGACATCCTGCTCGCGCACGCGACCGAGTACGCCCCCACGTTCGCGGAACTGGGACTGAGCGGGTGGGTTCCGAGCGAGATCGAGGAACTGGTCTTCGACACGCTCGCCAAAGATCCGGACGACCGACCGCAAACCGCCCGCGCCCTCGCGGAGCGGTTCGACACGGCCCTGAACCGGGCACAGGTGAAAGCGGAAGCACGCGGGTCGCGCCTCGTATCGATCCCGGCCCCCGGTTCGGGCGTCAAAACTCCTGGTTCGGGTATCAAGGCCCCGGGGCCGAAGTCCTCGTACCCCGGGTTGCCGATCTCCGCGGTCAACACCCCGCCGCCCGCGACGTCCGCGACGCCGACGCACATCAGCGGTTCGCGCGAACAGGCCGCGCTCCCGTTCCACATGGAAGCGTGGATGCCGGAGCAGATCGCTATTGTGAAGCTCCGCGGGTTCGTTCACGACGCCGGCGGTGAAGTGGTAGAAAGCGTCCCGGGGCTGATTAAGGTTCGGCTCGGCGGGCAGAAGGCCCCGGCCGGCGGGGCACTGTCGTGGCTCGGGCTGCGCCGCGCGTCCAACCCGATCGACGTGGAACTGCACCTGCACCACCTCGACCCGGCGAAAGAGAACCACCTCACGGTCCACGTCCTGTTCCGCCCGTCGCACCCGGCGCTGCTCACCGACCGCAACTGGCGCCAGCGCTGCACGCAGGTGTTCGTAGAACTCCGGTCGTACCTGATGGGCCGCTCTCCCGAGTGAGCAGAAACAGCAACAGAAAGAACCGTAGATTACGCAGATCACGCGGATCAGAACTGGGGAGAGTGACCATCGCTCTTCGGTTCTATCCGCGTGATCCGCGATTCGTGCTCGTTGCTTCGCAAGCACATTCACGGGAATAAATCCTTTCGGCCCGGGATCATATCCAACAGACAGCACGTCTGCTCACGCAACACCCAACGATACAAGAGGTGCCCTATGTGGTACGGCCTTGCCGCCGACGCCGTTGTCGCCGTTCACGTCGCTTACGTCGCGTATGTGGTTCTCGGCCAAGCCGCCGTCATCGTGGCCGCGCCGTTCCGGTGGCAGTGGGCTCGGAACCCGTGGTTCCGGTTCTCGCACCTTACCGCGATAGCCATCGTCGGATACGAGGAAATTCGCGGCCTCCGGTGCCCACTGACCGTGTGGGAAGAGCAGTTCCGCGGGCTCGCGGGCCAAACCTACAACGTCAGCGAAACGTTCATGGGCCGGCTGATGCACGACCTGCTGTTCATCGATGGCAAGCCGGACATCTTCTTCACGACGGTCCACCTCGCCATGCTGGTATTGGTCGTTCAGGCGCTCGTCATGTACCCGCCGCGATGGTTCCGGTTCGGGCGCGCCCCGAAAGTGGCTCTCGCACCTGCCGTCGCGTAACCCCAACTCAGCCGTCGGTAGTCGAACGTGCGAGCGAAGCAACCGCGTCCGTTGTCGCTGTAAATGCGGCGACAGTAGGCACGGCCGAAACAGTCGTGTGGGGAAAGTTGGCGCGGGCGGGCTGCTACCCATCGGTGCAAACGACGGCACGATCTCCACATCCGTGAGGCGCGGCCATGAGAGCCATGCGAATCTTCATCGGCGTGCTACTCATGCTGGGTACCGCGTGTCTGCTGTTCAATAGACCGCATTCACGATAGGTGTGAATTCGTAGTGTAGGTGTACGAACCTGGCCCTCGTGGATACTCCGATGATCGCGCGTCTGGATCACTTGCGGAAGCACCCGATCGTGTTTGAGCACCTGACGGGATTGCCCGTAGCGGTGTTCGACGCGCTGGCCGCGGACCTGGTTCCGGCGGTCGAAGCGGGGCACCGCAAGGGGCTCGAGCGACCCAACCGTCAACGCGCGGTCGGGGGCGGCGACAACTTCGATCTGAGCACCGCGGACCAACTGCTGCGGACGGTCATCTGGTTGCGCCAGTACCCGACCAACGAGGTGCTCGGGTTCCGGTTCGGGGTGTCCGACTCGACCGCCAGTCGGGTGCGGACCCGGTGCGTGCCGGTGTTGGAGCGGGCCGGTCGGGACACGATGCGGATGCCGGACCCGGGTGCCCCGCGCCGCAAGCGGTTGCCGGCCCTGTTGAATGACACCCCGGGGCTCGCGGTGGTGATCGACAGCTTCGAGCAGCGGACCCAGCGCCCCAAGAGGCGTCAGCGGGCGTACTACTCGGGCAAGAAGAAGGCCCACACGCTCAAGAGCCAGGTGGCCGTGGACGAGAGCTCGGGACGGATCGTAGACGTGTCCGACTCGGTGCCGGGGCCGTGGGCGGATATCAAGCGGCTCAAGAAGTCACGGCTGCTGAAGCGGCTCCCGAAGGGGGTCGGTGGGATCGGTGATCTGGGTTACGTCGGGATGGGTGCGTTGCACCCGACGGGGTTGGGAGCGGCGCCGCGCCGCAAGCCGCGCGGGCAGGAGCGCCCACCCGAGGATCGGAAGTACAACCGGGCATTCAGCCGCCGTCGGATCGTAGTCGAGCACGCGATCGGGCGGTTGCGCCGGTTCCGCGCGGTGGCGCACGTGAACCGCCACGCCCGAGCCGGTCACGCGGCACGGGTTCGAGCCATCGCCGGGTTGGTCAACCGCATGCACGACCACCGAAACGCTTCCTGAGCACTCACGGGGAGGGGGACCAAACACCCCACCCTTATCGTGAATGCGGTCTATTGGCTTCGCCTTCGCCACGCTCTCGGCGGGCGGTCTGGAAAAAGGTAGCCCGGAGTGGTGGCCGACGGTCCTCGGAGTAATGTTCGAGGAACCAGAAACCTTCATACTCATAGCGGGGATGATGGGCGGCATTGGCCTCTGCCTCTACCGCCCGGAGATGACGCGGACTGAGGGGAGACTGATGGCCGTGACCGGAGTCATTCTCCTGGGACTATTCCTGCAAGCAGCCAGCCGGGAGCGACAGTGGATGGAAAGCCGCACCCCAAATCCCGATGGGACGAGGCACATCGTGAAGAAGTACCGCAACTGGTTCGGCCAGGGTCGGACGGTCGAGATCGACGAGCCGTAGGGGGCAGCGGTGGGCCGCGGGAGGTAGCTTCTGGAACTCGGCGGCGCTCGGCGGTGCCTTTGCATCGTGATCGTGAGGCGTCGCCGTCGAACTTGTAGGCACCCGAAGGAACCCGGTCCCGTTACGCCGAGCGATCTCGGGAAGCGCCCCGGGGCGAAGTAACCGTGGCGCCCGGGCGCCACGATGACGGAACCAAGGCGGTCGTTCGCTACGCTACTTCACGAACTTCTTGGCCTGGTTCGGTTCGGCGGTCAGCTCGAACGGTTCCAGTTCCGTCGGCTTCGACCACCGTCATGTGGACGGGCGAGTTCGGGCGCCTGCCGATCTCGCAAGGCTCGGACGGCCGCGACCACAACCGACACGCCTTCTCGCTGTGGCTGGCGGGCGGCGGGTTCAAGTCGGGCTACGTCCACGGCGCGACCGACGACTTCGGGTACAAGTCGGTAGACAAGGTCGTCCGCGTGTCCGCGTTGCACGCCACCCTGCTCCACGCGCTCGGCCTGGACCACACGAAGCTGACCTTCCCGCACGAGGGCCGCGACGACACGCTGACCGATGCCGCGGTCACGCGCGCCGAGGTCGTCGAAGACCTGCTGGCCTGAGTACCGCCCGGAGCAACGGTTAGTAACGCGGGCGATTTCGCCCTGCGTTTGCAGTAGTTGTTTTTGGCGCCCCAACAGCAAAACCTCGAAATTCTCCTCAAAAAGTAATGTGGTTGGGTGTTTTTGAACATTCGATTCAGGCATCAAGGGTAACTTCCCTTTTGCCGGTGTGCAGATCGAACCAAAACGTCGTTATTTGTGTCCGGCTATTCTTGCACACCGGCCAATTGGACTGTAAGATTACGTCCCATTTTGGTATTCTTTCAGTGTAGACCACAGCAACCCTACAAACACTCACTTGGTAGGTGAGAAAGGAGGCGAAGATGCTGACGACTTACGATATCGATGCCGTGCGCCGCTTCGCCGACGAAGTACGAAGTCAGCGACTTGAGTGCAGCGACGAAGGGACATTCTGCAGCGATTTCGACCAATACATTCACTGCCTTGCCACTGTTTGCGAACAGTGGCTTGATGCGTTGGAGAATTGGGTGTACGCCGTGTTCCGAGGCCGTGTGGAATTCGACCCCGCTGTAGAACACTGTTTCAAAGCTAACTTAAAGAGCGCAGCTGGTGATGCTCGGCCGCACGTCGAACACGGGCGAGAGGTAGAGTCCGAGTGTCACAGTTTGGCGCGTTTAAACGACCTGGATAGGAGTGTGCGCCGAATCGACTCCCTATTGAAGTACTGGATCAGTCCGCAACGGTCTGTTACTCCAGCAGCCCGTGTCCCAATAAACGATGCGGCTGAAAAGGAAATTGTTGAGCAGTTACAGAAGCTTGTGCCGCTGCCTACAGAGTGGGAACCATCGGATAAACGACAGTTGCGACTTTTCCGCAATCCCCCTACGACGTGAATTTTCTGGGGAGGGATCTTGCCTCCCCAGAGGTAACGAGCATTTCATGAATCCCGCCCTTCCAACACGCCCCCTTCTTGCCGTGACATTGGCTCTGAACAGCGACGAATTTCGTAGCATTCAGAATTGGAATTATCCTGCCGAACCATTCTACGTTGACCAAGTCAAGCGTGCTCTTCAAAACGATATTCCACAGTTGGTAATACACCGCGATTGCTCCATCTGGGGGTATTCCAGGGTCAACGCATCTTGAAGTACTGACGGTATAGGTCTTTAGCTATAGATCGGTGGGAACCCGGAGGCCCGCCATGCCGGATCAGGAACTTGGTTTCATTCGCTACTTCGCGGCGTTGCCAGACCCGCGCGTGAACCGGACCAAGAAGCACGCACTCTCGGACATCCTCGGCGTGACCCTGTGCGCGGTCATCTGCGGGGCCGACAGTTTCGAGGAGATCGAGCGGTTCGGCGAGGCGCGGGAACCGTGGCTCAAGCAGTACTTCGCGCTCCGGAACGGGATCCCGAGCCACGACACCTTCAACCGGGTGCTCGCGGCGCTCGACCGCAAGGTGTTCGCCGCGTGCTTCGGGCACTGGATGGCGGACCTGAATACGGCCACCGGGCTCAAGGCCATCGCCATCGACGGCAAGGCGTGTCGGGCGGCACCCGGTGACACGTTCAGCGGGTGCCTGCACCTGGTCAGCGCGTGGGCCACCGAGAACGGGTTGATCCTGGGTCAGGAGGCGGTGCCCGATAACGGCCACGAGATCACCACGATCCCGGTGCTGTTGAAGGCGTTGGACCTCACGGGCGCGGTGGTGACGATCGACGCGGCCGGGTGCCAGAAGGCGATCGTCGAGCAGATCCGTGAGCAGGGCGGGGACTACGTGGTAACGGTCAAAGGGAACCAACAGACGTTGCACCGGGCCGTTGCGGCGGCGTTCGAGAAGTCGGGCGAGACCGAGTGGGCCGGGTGCGACATGCGTGCGTCGGTCGAGGACGGGCACGGTCGGCACGAGGAGCGCTACGTGACGGTGATCAAGAGCCCCGAGGGGTTGCCCGCGGGTTGGACGGACGTGGGCGCGGTCGTGGCGGTCGGGCGCGAGCGGGCCGCGAACGGGAAGAACGCGAGCACGTGCCACTTCTACCTCACGAGCCTGCGCGGGACGGCCGAGGAGTTGGGTGGCTACGTTCGAGGCCACTGGGGCGTGGAGAACGGTCTGCACTGGTGCCTCGACATCGCGTTCCGAGAGGACGAGAATCGGACCCGCGACACCAACGCTGGTGCCAACTTGGGTGTGGTCCGACGAGTAGCCGCTTCGCTCCTGAAGCAAGATGCCAAGCGTGGCAGCATCAAGGCCAAGAGGCTCAACGCCGCGTGGGATCAAGATTACCTCAAACAGATTCTACAAGGATTCAGAGACAATTAGATGCGTTGGCCCTGGGGGGTATTCTGATCCGCCGTTGGGCAAAGAGTTTGTTGGTTTTGGTATCCTCCAAATAGAGGAGCATTACTCAAATTACACGGGCGGGCTTCCGCATTGTTACATCCCCCTACTTTCCGTCAAACCAGGGATAAAAAGCATGGGGTATGGGAAATCGATTGTGGACCATCTCATCGCAGAAGCAGCCTTAAATGTTCGCGACTTTGAGGGTTACGTTTCGAGTTACCTATTTCTCGATGTGTACGTAGCCAACGAGCCCGCCATTCGACTTTATCGAGATAAATGCCAATTCGTCGTGTTGAATCCAAACAATCCAATTTCTGACCCCGATGAGCACAACGAACCTTATTTCGTCATGGCACGAAACGTTGCCCTATCTGAAAAGGTAGTCCCCGCTCCAATGCCTTCATGAATTCACGTTGTGTTTTTTCGGAGTACCGAATGAGGTTCTACTTCCAGTTCTCCAGAAATTCGAGCAGGCCCGCGGCCTCTTGGGACGACAGGCCGCTCATCTGACCTTCGTCAGCGACACGCGCGGTGGTTCGTCGCGCGAACGGGTTCAGCAGGCTGCCGAGCAGTTCGGGCCGCGTGCGCGCCTTGCCGATCACCGAGAGGTCCGAGCCGTGGGCCGTTCCGCGGCCGCCGGACCAGGTGCCCGATTCACTTCGGAATCGGTTCTACTCCGCCAATCGCCTCAAGTTCGGCGATTCCCGCTCGCAAGAGTTTCAACCGTTCTCGATCGTTCTGCGCAGAAGTCGCGGACTTGAGCAGATCAGCGATCATGCGCCGCGTCTTCAGGTCGCGTGCCCCCTTCTCGATTGTGTTGAGTGCCTTCGTGAGCCATTCCGACGCAGTACCCGGCGAGTTGGGGAACTTTTGCTCCAGTACGTCCGCGTGGTTGGCCACCAGTTTCGCGACCGACTTGATCCGGCCGGAATCTGTTCGCACCGAGTCGCTGAACGCGGTTGCGGCCTTGGTGTCATCACCCAACCCCAAAAACGCGCGGGCCAATCCTTCGCGTGCGTCGGTGTCCGCGGGGTACACATCCAGAACTCGCTCCAGATCCCCGCGTGCCTTACGAAAATCCTTCGTGCCAATCGCGAGTACAGCCCGGCGGACCAGAACGTCGCGGTGAAACGGTCCCTTCTCAACGGCCGTATCGAGTTCCGCTAATGCCGCTTCTGGCTCGAACATGCGCGCCCGACAGAGACGCGCTTCCACACAACTGGCGTCGAGCATCACCGCGTGATCGCAGTCGCGTTTCGCTTCTGCGAACCGCCCCGCAGACCGGTGGTGTTCCGCCCGCAGACCGAATCCGCGGGCAAGTAATCGCGCTTGGTGAGCGGGGATGGATTCAATGCAGGCGAGCAAGCCGGTTAGCGTGCGCGCGGGACGATCACGCAACGCGACATCCAGAAACGCTCGAATCTCGTCCGTTGTTGCAGCATACCCGACTTGCTGCGCCCCTTCGCGCGATGCCAGCGCCCCGACCAGTTCCCCGCGAACATTCACCAGCGGCCCGCCCGGAGAGCCCGCCTGAGCAGGCAACTGCCCCACGAGCACGTTCACCGCAGGGGCCTTCTCGCCGACATCCAGCGTCACGCGCCCGCGCTGCCGAACGGAGCCGTTAGCGTACACCCACGCGAACTCCAACCCGCCGGGGTGACTCATCGCGTGGAGCGCATCGCCCGGCTTCGGCACGCGGGCCGCAAGCGAGAGCGGTTTCATGTGGTCCGAACCGGAATCGAGTCGAATGAGGGCCAGATCGCGTGTCGCGTCGCGTGCGAGAACGACACCGCTGCGATACGCGGCGCGAAGGTGCAGCGCGAGTGGGTCGCGATACGCACCGCGCTCGCTCACCCAACGATCACCATCGCGCAGCGGAAGGGCCACGCCGACACGATCCATCACGGTCAGTCCGCGCGCGCACGTGAGGACAAGGTCTTTCTCGATCAGCGCGCCAGCCATGTGAACGTCAGTCGCCGTGGGCCGAATCCACACGGTCGCCCGCGTGAGCGCCTCGGCAATCACGACTGGTTCAGCGTCCCGGACCTGCTTCGGGGGTGCATTCAGGAAGGTCCGGATGTCACTCGCCGAGATCACGATAGCCGCGAGCGGACATGCTCGGCGCAATGCGCAATCCATGCCAACGACTTCACCGCGCGCGTTGAACACCGGTCCGCCGGAATCGCCCTCGTCCGTGGAGAATTGAGCCACAAGCGCGCTCGCCCCCAGCGCGAGTTTCTTCCCGCGCCAGAAGTATCCGTCCGAGAGTTTGCCGCTCGTGCGCAGTGGGCCGACGGTCGTGTTCCAGATCGTATCGATGTCGATCCGGTGCCCGATCACGCGAAGCCAATCGCCCGTTTGCGGTACTCGTGCCGAAAATACAACGGCTTTCGCACCTTTGGGAAGTGATTCAAGCTCCACGAGTGCGAGGTCGAATTCGTCCGAAGTTTTCAGCACCATGCCCGAAACGAATAACCCGCTTTCGCGAAGCTTCGGTCGGTTACGAAGGTACTCGCGCCGGTCCGTAACGAGTTCCCCGTCACGGTACCAGGGGAGGAACACATCGACCTTCTTGCGGTCCGCGACGACGTGCCGACAGGTGACGAGCAGGCGCTTCTGGACGTCAACGACGAACCCGCTCCCCGCACCGTCGTTCTCCGCACGCACCCACGCGCACGACGCCAACGGATCATTTACCGACGCCGTACCGAGAACGAATGTAAGTGCGAGTAGCATGCGTTCCAGAGTAACCGATGGAGTGTCTGTGGCACACGTGTTCTCGAACCACTCTGCTCTCGGTCTTCTGCCCTCTGCTCTCGGTCTTCTGCCCTCTGCTCTCGGTCTTCTGCCCTCTGCTCTCGGTCTTCTTTTGTGCTCTTTGTGCCTTTTTGTGGCCAATCCGTCTTTCTTCACACTTCTGCGCGGACCGTCTTGCGGAAGATCGTGTCTTCGCGGTACATCCACTCACCGCGTTTGAGCAGTCGTTCGCGCACGTCGTCGGGCAGTTCCGGATTGCGAAGTGCGTCGAGGTTCTCTTCCAGGTATTCCATCGTTGACGGTGCTGTGAAGCACGCCGACACGCCGGGCGTGTTCAGTGTGTACCGGAAGCAATCACTCGGACGGAACGACGGATCGAGCAACCGGCCGTAGCACGTGTTGTTGAACGTGAAGATCGACGTGCCGCGTTCTTGCGCGAACGGGAACACTTCGGTTTCTGCTTTCCGGTGCGCGGCGCTGTGGCGCACCATAACCGGGTTCCAGCCTTCAATGATTGCGTCGCGTGCGATCCCGCGGTTGTGCGTCGAGAGCCCGAACACTTGCACTAAGCCATCCCGTTTAAGCGCTTCGAGTTCCTCGCGCACGTCCGATGTGATCCTGCGCCACGACTGCGTCCAGAAGATCAGGAAGATACTGAGGCGTTCCAGCTTCATGTTGCGGAGGGCACGCTCCACGTCTTTGCGGATCTTCGCCGGGTCCGCCTCGAAGGTGCCCACTAGCATGTGGACCCCGCGCCGATCGCTCGGCGAGAGCCGCGTCATGAACCGCGTGAGCGTGGCGTAGTTCGGCTCCCAGAAGAACAGGTTCACCCCCTGCTCCGCCGCCCGCACGTACCCCTCTACGGGCAAGCCGTAGTGCCCGGACACGCCGAGGGGCGATACGATCGGCCCGCCGGGTCCGATTTGTCGCGGGCGCACGAGCGTGATTGGTGGCAATGCCAGCGGTTCCGCAGCCACACGCGGAGTTACGGGTGGTTTCCAGGATGTTTCGGGGGCGAGTTTCCACACCGGAACGCGACACATCTTCGCGGCCCGTGATAGCACGAACCAGGACGTTTCGAGCGAGGGAGTTTCAACCAGTTCTTTGGCACGATCGGGCGTCAGCGCCGCGGCGCGTGCGTGCGGGTGATCGGGTACAAATGGCGGCGCGACATAGGGGTTTGGCGGAGGGGTATCGGACTTCAGTCGCTCCAATTCCGCGCGGACATCTTCTGCGGGAAACGCTTCACCCGCCTGCGCCGCGGCCCATGCTTGCGCAGTTATCTGAGAATACCCCGGGAGCGTTTCGAGTACAGGCGGAAGCACGGATGGACGGCACAGAATAAACTTCGCAACTTCTTCAATGCGATCGAGTTCGACGCCCCGCGTAAGTGCATCGAGTACGGGCGCGGTGTCTTCACGCGGGTCGCCGAGCGAGCCGATTGCCCCCTCCCATTGCTCCGGGGTACCGTCTTCACGCAGCGCGAGAATCACCCATGCTCGAACGCGCTCGTCGGGGTGGTTCACGAGGCGAACGAGCGTGTTGAGCACGGCGCGTCGACCGATCTGGCCGAGCAGTTCCAGGTTCCGCGCGAGTACCGCGGGATCCCAGTCCCAGAACGGGCACCACGATTGCGGATCGTTCGTGGTTCGCTCGGCGGGTACATCGCCCGTCCAGCTATAGAGCAGGTAGTCGCAGAGTCGGGTCGCGTGTGGTGCGGGGGTGAGTAGAAGACCGAGCACACGTTCCCGGTTACCCAGATCGCGCCCCCATTCTTCGAGCCACTGTCCGAGTGCGTAACGCACCCGCCAGTGCGGATCGTTCGATGCGGGTACCAACAGTTCGCGTTGCTCACCTTCAGCCAGTGCGTTCACAGCCGCCCGGCGCACCTGCCAAAACGGGTCCGTGGTAAGCAGCCGAACCAGTTCCCGACTCGTGCCGGGGACCATCTTTCGCCGAACCACCTCGCCCGCGGCCAGAATCCGAATACTCGGGTGCGGGCTACTTAGTGCGCGCACAATCGCATCGCGCACGATCGATGAATCATCATTTTCGAGGCTCCGAACCGCCGCGCTCGCTGCAGTCGCGCTCGTTTCGCGGTTCAGCAGCAGTTCGACCAACCCCTCCCGTTCGGTCACTTCTGTTGTGCCCCGAAACGACTCGGCCGCGGCCGTGTTCAGGTCCGGGTCGAGCAGGGTGTAGGTGCGGGCCAGTGGGTGATCGTTTGGAACGCGCATCGGTGCTTGAGATATTGCGAGGAGTGGGCTACCTTCTATGCACTTATCGAGGGTACGAAGAGGATTCGCAATGTCCGCTCCACGATCCGCCCCGGCGTGGCTGCTCCTGCCACTACCCGCGAACGCGGACGCCGACGCCGGCCTGATCGCGACCATCGAACAGCACTGCGCTAAGTTACCCGGAACGTTCAAGGCGCTCCACACCGCACTCGATCGGGTTCGTGCCCTCGCGAGTTACGAACCGGCCGTGAACCGGGCGAACGAGCTGATTTGGACGCAATTCGACGCGCTCCTCGAAGCCCCCGACAAAAAGGCCCGACTCGAATTCGTTCGCTACGCCCGCGAGCACCTGCCGGAGCGCGCCTGCGCCCGCGTGCTCCGGCGCCTGGCGAAAGACGCGGACATGGAAGTGCGCCGGACCGTGATCCGGGCCGTGCGCAAAGCGAAAATCGAAGAAGTCGCCGTCCCCACCCAGAAGGACGGCGACTGGAACCCGACGGGGTGGCTCCTCCCGAGCGAGGAGTTGAAGATCACCCGGCACAAGCCCGGCACGCGCACCCAGGAACGTAGCGGAGTGCCGATCCTCGGCAAACTCAAGGACGTGCGGAAGCTACTGAACATCAAATCACCGAACCAGCTCGGGTTCTTCCTGCTCGCGAGCGATCATAATAACGGCCCGTACAGCACGCACACGATTCCCAAACACGACGGCACCGACCGGATGATTTGCGCCCCCAAGAAACAGTTGAAGTGGGTGCAGAAGCAGATTCTGAAGCACATTTTGAGCAAGATTCCGCCGCACCCGGCCGCGCACGGGTTCGTCAACGGGCGCTCCACCGTGAGCAACGCGACGCCCCACGTCGGCGCGGAACTGATCGTAAAATTTGACCTCAAGGACTTCTTCCCCACGATCCACTACTTCCGCGTGATGGGGCTGTTCGCGAGCCTCGGGTACCCGGTCGATAATTGCATGTTTGGTACGAAGGACGAAGCCAAACAGGTCGCCCCTGTACTCGCGCGCCTGTGCTGTTACACGCCCGACCCCACGCAATGGGGCACCGCGACGCTCCCGCAAGGCGCGCCCACCTCCCCCGCGATCTCGAACCTCGTGTGCCGGCGGCTCGACGCGCGCCTCACCGGGTTGGCCAAAGCCAACAAGGGCACGTTCACGCGCTACGCGGACGATCTCACCTTTTCGTTCCCGAAGGCGGAGGGACTGAAACTCGGGCGGTTCCGCTGGTGGGTGGATCAACTGTGTCAGCACGAAGGGTTCGTGGTGAACCAGGAGAAGTTCCGCGTTATTCGCGATTCCCAGCGCCAAGTGGTGACCGGGATCGTGGTGAACGACGCCCTCCGGGTGCCGCGCGAACTGCGGCGCGAGCTGCGTGCGATCCTCCACAACTGCGCCACGCAGGACATCGAATCGCAAGCGAAGCGGCACCCGAAGTTCAACGGCAACGTCGCGGCGTTCACGCAATACCTGCGCGGGATCGCGGCCTATCTCAACATGGTGCAGCCCGAGCAAGGCGGTGCCCTGCTCCGCCGCGTCAACGAGCTACTCGGCGGACCGATCGGTGACAGCGACGAAACACCGGACGCGAAAGCGGGTGACGAATGAAACCCGACGACGAAGACGAAACTCCGAGCGCGGACGACGGTGCGCAGTTCCCGTCCGCAAAGGCCATCGGCGAACTGGAAGCTCTCACCAAGAAGAAAGCGAGCGCGGCCCGTGCGCTCGCGGCATGGAAGATCGTTACCGCGGCGTCCACCAATTCCGACGCGCACGCGGTCATGGATTTCGCACGCGACCACGAACTGGTCCAGCCGTGTGAGCACACCGACCCCACGACGCGCGCGAACCTGAGCTGGGTGAACCCGATCGACGGCTCGCAGATGATCTGGATACCCGCGGGCAAATTCACTTACGGGACGGGGGGCGAATCCGCCTACTGCGCCGGGTTCTCACTCGCGCGGTGGCCGGTCACCAACGAACAGTACGCTCAATTCATCGCCGAAACCGGCTACGAGCCGGATCAGGCGCACCCGGACTACGACGCCTACCTCTCGAACTGGACCAGCACCGGCCCGCCCAAAGGTAAGGAGAAGCACCCGGTCACGTTCGTGTCGCTGTTCGATGCGTTCGCGTACTGCAAGTGGGCCGGGTTGGTGATCCCGACAGAATGGATGTGGGAGAAGGCCGCACGCGGAACCGACGGGCGACCGTATCCGTGGGGTACGGGAGCGTTCGGGAACAAGAAACTCGCGCACGTAGAAGCCGCCTCTACGTGCGAGGTCGGCAAGTTCTCACACGTCCGCTCGCCTTACGGCTGCGAGGAGCTAACCGGGAATGTCTCGGAGTGGTGCCAACCCGCAGCGCCGAAAGCCGCGATCGGCGATTTCCCTCCCCTGAACCCGGTCGTTTCGGTCCCCGGCCCCAGCGAAACAGTTGAGACGGGCGTTCGTGGGGCGTGCTACCTGCGCACATCGGCAGAATCGATGAAGAGCAACCACCGCCGGAACCTCTCGGTCGCCCGGCGCAACCAGTGGGTCGGCTTCCGCCCCGCGTGCGTGCTCCCCGTTCGTCCGGCTTAAAAGTTCCCCATTCCAGAGTTCCAGAGTTCCAGAGTTCCAGAGTTCCAAGTTCCAGCAGTTCCAAACCTGAAGCGCCGTACTTCGTTTTTTGGAACTCTGGAACTTGGAACTCTGGAACTTCCATTCACTTCTCTTCGATGCAGTACAGGTACTTTTCGCCGCGCAAGAACAACTGTTTGCCCACTGCGACGGGCGAAGCGTCAATCAGGTCGTTGAGCTTGTTCACCGACAGGACGTCCACACTGTCGCCCGCCTTGAGCACCACCGTTGCCCCGTTACGGTCGACGAAATACACGCGGCCCGCGGCCGTGATCGGCGAAGCGTAGAAGCTCCTCACGGTTGGGAGTTGCTCCTTCTCGACAATGGCCTTGCCCGTTTTCGCATCGAGTACGGTGAGTAGTGCGTCGTTCGCTTGAGTGAAGTAGAGGGAATCGCCGACGAGAACCGGCGATGGCACGTAGGGCGTCCCGGCCGCGTAGCGCCAGTTCACTTTGCCCTTTGTGCCGAGGTCGCCGGTAGACGCGAGCGGCACGGAGAGAGCCATGTACCCACGATACCCGCTCACACAGATGACCGAATCGCCGAACTTTACCGGGGACGGGATCGGGTTCACGGTCATGCCGGCACATTCCCAGATGACCGCACCCGTCGCCAAATCGTAGCTGCGAACGCGCGTCGTGCCGTTCGTAATTACTTGTGTCTTCCCGCCGTGTTCGACGACATAGGGCGTCGACCAGGTGGTCTTCTCTTCGCGCTTCACCACCCACTTCGTTTTGCCGGTGGCCGTATCGAGGCAATGCAGTTTGGAATCCGCCTCCTGGTCAAAGTTCAGGAGCAGCGCGTCCCCGTACACGACCGGCGTGACGGCCTCGCCCCACCCGAGCCGCGTGTGCATGCGCCCCAAATCCGTGCGTTCCCACTTCACGTTGCCGTCGAAGTCCAGGCAGTACGTTCCGAACGACCCGAACGACACGTACAAGAACTTGCCGTCGGTGGTAGGCGAACCAGCCGCGTAGGAGTGCGTCGCGTGGTGCCCCTCGTGCGGAACCATTTCGGCAACGAGTTTCTCCCACTGTTTCTTGCCGTTGGCCCGGTCGAAACACACCACGAAAAACTTGTGGAAGTTCGTCGGCGGATCGGTCTTCACATCGAACCGCGTGTCCGGCTTGGGCATCTCTTCGGGCTTCGCCTTGCGGTCGGTCTTCACCGCGGTCAGAACGAACACACGGTCGCCCCAGACGATCGGCGTGGCCGACCCGCGCCCGGTCAGCTCCGCCTTCCACGAAATGTTGGTCTTCGCGTCCCACTTCACGGGCGGATTCGCGCGCGGAGCGGAGCCGTCGGCGTTCGGCCCGCGCCAGTGGTGCCAGTTCTGTTCCTTCTCTTTCTCGAAGTCCGCGGCGCGAACGGTCGGGACCGACAGAATCAGGGCGATTGCAGCGAAACGGTACACGTGAACCTCCGGTTAGGAGCCGGTGCGACTTAGTGGGAGTGTACGCGGGTGCTCAGTGGCGAGAAAGGTACGCGAGCGCCCGGCTCACGCAATCTTCAAGTGAAAGCGCGCCGGTATCGAGCGTGAGTCGCGGAACGGTGAGCGGTACGGCCGCGGCCCTCACGCCCGCGTACATCTCCGGCGTGCGGTTCCCCGCGGGGTGCGTACCCGCGCGGTGGTCCGCTTCGAGTCGAGCACAAGCCAAAGTATCCGAACACGCGCACTCGATAACCTGAAGCGGCTGGTTGAGCGACGCAGCCAGGGCGATTGGCGCGTCGAGTTGTCCCGGTTTGCTGAACGTGCGCCCGTCGAGAAAGACGGCGCGCCCCGGATCGGCCCTGAGAATGTAGTCGGCCGCACGGTACACCGCGGACATCGCGATTTCGTCCTGCGCGGCCGAATAATCGAGCACACTTGGTGCAAAGAGTGCGGCCCGAACCACATCCTTGCTCAGCACCACACCACCGAGAGCCTCTGCAAGACGTGAGGCGAGCGTACTTTTCCCACTACCGGGCAAGCCGGCCATTGCAATCAGCACCCCGCGTCCTCGCGTGAATCCACAGCTCCCGCAGGTCGAAGCCGACCGTGCCTAATCAGAGACGGTTCACTCCGCCCAGAAATTTCCTCAAAATCCGAGCAGAGTACAGATCGGGTGTCAGACTGCGAGATTGCTGTGTTTCGTGATGTGCTCAGCGGTCGAGGGCGGCTGTGATGCGCGGAAGGGCTGCTGCGAGGCCCGCGTCGATTTCCTCTTTCGCGCGCCGCTGTTTGTCGGCCTCGGTCATCGGGGCCACGGCCGCTACAGGGACCGGCGCCGGGGCCGGAACCTTATTCAGAAATGCAGTGAGTTTCGCGACGTCCGCGAACCCAACGTGCCGGCCGATCACTTTCCCCTCCGCGGTGGCCAGAACCAGCGTGGGGAAGCTATCGATCCCGAGTTTGTCGGTCAATTGCTGGTACTTTTGGGCATCGATCTTTACCGGAATGAACTGCTCGTTGAGCAGTTTCACGACCTTCGGATCGCGGAATGTGGTCGCGTCGAGCTTCTTGCACCAGAAGCACGATTCGGTCCCGAAATCGAGCAGCAGCGCGCGGCCGGTTTCAGTCGCTTCCTTCCGCGCCGCGGCGAAATCAGTGCGCCATTTCACGTCTTGGGCTGATACTGAGCCGGACAAACCCAAGAGCATCGCAAACGACACGAAGGCCCAAACGACCGGTCCCGAGAACAGCATTCGCGACATGTGCGGCATCCTTGCGCGCGTTTCCGAACGCGCGGGGAATAGCCGCCCCTCGTACCCGGGTCAACCCGAACTACCCGGTCCGCGCATTCCCTTCCGCGCGCGAACCGGGTAAAAAGAAGGTACCCTCCGTGCCCGATTAGGGACTGACATGGACCACGAACCGAACCTCTCCACAAGTGGCGGATCCGCAGACCGCCCGCCAGCGCAACCCGCTCCGGAAGCGCTGTGCCCCGAAGAGTTCACCGGGCTGAAGCTCATGGAGCCGAAGTCCGCGGCGGCCGGGGCCACTGCGGTGGCCGTGTCGCTCGGGCACGTGTTCGGCACTGCCGGGTTCCGGCGCGGGCTCCGCGCGCTCACCTTGCTGAACCAGGCACAGGGCGTGGACTGCCCGAGCTGCGCGTGGCCGGACCCGGACGGGCACCGCTCGCTCACCGAGTTCTGCGAGAACGGCGCGAAGGCCATCGCGTGGGAAGCGGACACCCGGCGCCTGACCTCGGAGTTCTTCCGCACGCACTCCATTGATGAACTCGCCAAGCAGACCGACTACTGGCACGGACTACAGGGCCGGCTCACCGAACCGCTCGTGCTGCGCCCCGGAAGCCGACACTACGAACCGATCACCTGGGACGCCGCGTTCCGGCTCGTCGCGGACGAACTCAACGCGCTCGCGTCGCCGGACGAAGCGCTCTTCTACACGTCCGGTCGCACGTCCAACGAAGCCGCGTTCCTCTACCAACTCTTCGTTCGACAGTTCGGCACGAACAACCTCCCCGACTGCTCGAACATGTGCCACGAGTCGTCGGGCAGTGCGCTCACACCGTCGGTCGGCATCGGTAAGGGTACGGTGAAACTCGAAGATTTCGAGAAGTCGCAACTCATACTGATTCTGGGTCAGAACCCGGGTACGAACCACCCGCGGATGCTCACCGCGCTCCAGGCCGCGAAGCGCGCCGGCGCGAAGATCGTAGCGATCAACCCGCTAAAAGAAGCCGGGTTGCTGGCGTTCCGCAACCCGCAGGAAGTCGGCGGGATGCTCGGGTTCGGCACGCCGCTCACAGACCTCTACCTTCAGGTCCGAATCGGCGGGGATCAGGCACTCCTCAAAGGCGTGATGAAAGTGCTCGTCGAGCGCGGAATCGCCCTCGACCGGGTGTTCATCGCCGAAAAAACGGACGGCTTCGATGCGTTCACCGCGACTCTGGCTGAAGCGTCGTGGGAGCAAATCACCGCACAGAGCGGGATCGCGCGCGAAGTGATCGAGCAACTCGCGGACCTGATCGCGGCCAACGAGCGAATCATCGCATGCTGGGCAATGGGCCTCACTCAACACAAGCACGCGGTCGCGACGATCCAGGAACTGGTAAACCTGCTCCTGTTGCGCGGGAGCATTGGCAAACCCGGCGCGGGGCTGTGCCCGGTGCGCGGGCACTCGAACGTGCAGGGCGACCGCACGATGGGCATCTTCGAGCGCCCCGCCGCGTGGTTCCTCGACGCGCTCGGCCGCGAGTTCAACTTCGCGCCGCCGCGCGAGCATGGGTTCGACGCGGTCGAAGCGATCCGCACGATGCGCGACGGGCGCGCGAAAGTGTTCTTCGCGATGGGCGGGAACTTCCTCTCGGCCACGCCGGATACCGAAGTCACCGGATCGGCGCTCAAGAACTGCCGACTGACCGTACACGTTTCCATCAAACTGAACCGCTCGCACCTCGTGACCGGACGCACTGCGCTCATCCTGCCGTGCTTGGGTCGCACCGAGCGCGACACGCAGAATGGAAAAGAACAGTTCGTCACCACCGAGAACTCGATGGGCGTGATCCAGATGTCGCGCGGGTCACTCGTGCCGGCGTCGCGCCACTTGCTCAGCGAGGTGGCGATCGTGGCGCGGCTCGCGGAAGCGACCCTCGGGGCGCGCTCGGCAGTGCCCTGGGGCGAACTCGCGAACGACTACGACCGAATCCGGGAGCGGATCGAGCGCGTGATTCCCGGGTTCCAAGATTACAACGTCCGCGCGCGACACCCGGGCGGCTTCTACCTGCCGAACCCGCCCCGCGAGGGCACGTTCCCCACCGCAACGGGCAAAGCTCGGTTCACCTCGCACCCACTGCACGCGGTCGGGGTCGAACCGGGCCAGTTGGTGATGATGACGATCCGCACACACGACCAGTTCAACACGACCGTTTACGGACTCGACGACCGGTACCGCGGGATCAAGCACGAGCGCCGCGTGGTGCTCATGAACGCGGCCGACATCCACGCCGCGGGTCTCACCGCCGGCGACGTCGTGGACCTGACCGGTCACTACCGTCGCGAGCGGCGCGTGGCCCCGCACTTCATCGTGGTGGAGTACGACATCCCGCCGGGCTGTTGTGCCACGTACTTCCCCGAAACGAACGTTCTGGTCCCGCTCGACAGCACCGCGGACATCAGCAACACCCCGACCTCCAAGTTCGTCGCAGTAACGCTCGCCCGTAGCGCCAACTGATTCTGGTTACGGGTCAGCCCGCTCCCATCTGGGAGCGAAGGACGGTTCGATGCAAATGCGGGACACCAACGACCGCGAAGCGTACCAGCCCGTGCGCGTCCGCACACTCCGGCACGAGGGCGCCGGCACCGAGCGCGCCGACGCGGTCGCGGTCGAAGCCCCACTCGAAGTGCGCATCGGCGGCAAGCCAGTAACTGTGCTGATGCGCACACCGGGCCACGACGAGGAACTGGTGACCGGGTTCCTGTTCGGCGAGGGCGTTATCGCGGACGCGGACGACATCATCTCGATCACTCGGCCCACAGACATAAGCGACGCGGAGCACGGAAACGTTCTGGAAGTGCGGCTGATGGTTTCGCGGCGCGTGTTCGACGGCGATCGCCTGTTTTACAGCAATTCCAGTTGTGGCATTTGCGGGAAAAAATCGATCGCATCGATCGAAGTTCGTGGTACGCCTTCGTGCTCAGACCTCACCGTTTCATCTGCCACACTCGCGGCACTCCCGGAGCGCCTGCGCGCGGCACAACCGACGTTCGCGCGGACCGGCGGGGTCCACGCCTCGGGTTTGTTCGCGGCAGATGGGACGCTCCTCGCAGTGCGTGAAGACGTGGGGCGGCACAACGCGCTGGACAAACTCGTCGGCTGGGCACTGGACCGCGGGGACGTTCCGCTCGCCGATCGCGTCCTGCTGGTATCGGGGCGCGTGAGTTACGAACTGGTACAAAAGGCGGTCGCAGCGGGAATCCCGATCGTCGCCGCGGTGGGGGCACCGTCTTCGTATGCGGTCGAACTGGCCGAACGCTTCGGCATCACACTTGTCGGCTTTCTTCGCGCGTCCGGCATGAACGTGTACGCGCACCCGGACCACATTACCGAGTGAGGAGCGAGATGGGCACCGCCGCTCAAAACGGACGAAGTTGAAGCTCGCGGTTACGACCGCGCTCGTCACGGACTGAAGATTCACCGACCCGGTACGAAGTAGAAGTAGCGTGAAGGGAACGAGGAGCGGTTCGATCGGGCTGCGGTGGAAGGGCTGAACTACCCGCGAGGAGAACGGTCGTGGAAAATTGGGGCTTCGCGGTACTCGTCGCCGTCGTTGTGGTCGGGATCTTCGTGGCCACCCGGTTGGTCGGCAGATCGGGGCGGAACGAGGGAGGTGCTCATGGAGGTGGTTACTCGTCTTCGTCGGTGGACGATCTACCCCCGTGAAGTGCCGCGAATCGAGGGGGCGCCGGACCGGTTCGCGCCCCGTGGCTACGAGGCGGTCCGGCACCCGGATTCAACCGCCGCGTTACTTGCTCCCGCGCCCCATGCTCTTGGCCTTCTTGAGTTTCTTCGGGCGCTCGGCCGCGACCGGCGCAATAACCTTTGGCTTCACGGGCATCTCGCACTCGCCGAATTCGGCCGCCTGCTCGCCCTGCTCCGTGAGCGAGTAGGTCGCTTCAAAGGGATCATCGACCGTTCCGGTCGCGCGAATCATTAACCCCGCCTCAACCATTTCGGTCAAAAAGCTTCCGTCCTTGGTTCTGCGGCTGGGCACCAAGCGCAGGGCGCGCCCGGTTAGTGGCTTCTTGCTCCGCTTGACCGTTCGGAGGCACTGCCAGGTGAAGTGATTGACGGGAAGTACGGGCATGAGGAGATACCGTATTAGAGGAATCGTTCGGCCCGGGGGCGCGAGCGACGAGTCGAGGAGTATTTGAACAAGCGGCACGCCGATACGCAAGCCCGTGTTAGAAATGGTTGTGTTTCTGTCAGCCTTTGGAGTTACGAGCCTGCCGCCACGCCTGCCAGTCGCGTTCCACCGCAGCGGCCGCGTCCTTCGCCGCCCGTTCGAGCCACCCGGCCGGTAACCGCACCACGTGCCGCAGCACCGCGCTCGCGGCCCCCGGGGTGCCCAGGTGAACGTTCGCCGTCTCCGCGCCCATCGCGGTCAGCACGCGCCCGGTGTCGATCTTCTTCAGGTGATCGAGTTCGATCCGGGAGCACCGGGGCGCGAGCCGGCGGAGCACCCAACCGCCCTCGACCCGGTAGAACGGGTCCGGGGCGCGAACGGCCCGCTCGACCACCTCGGCCAGTTTGGACGTCGCGGGTTCCGCGGTCCCCGCCGCCCACTCGGTCGCGGGCGGCGCGATCGCTTTCGCCTCGCGGCACATCCACCCGCCGCGCCACTCCACGAGCGCGACGAACCGCGGGCGCCCCAAGCTCCCCATACCGGCGCGAGCGCGGAACCGGAACGCGGGCGCCCGCGCGTCCGACGGAAGTTCTCGAACGAGTGCGTCACGGGCCGCGGGCGGCGGATCGATCACCGGTTCGTCGAGCAGCTTCGTGAGTTTGGCCCAAAACCGGATCGGGGCACGCTCGCTCGCCATCCCCACGGTCCGGAGGTCGGGGTGGTGTTCTTCGAGCACGAACGGCGTGCCGCCGGCCGCGAGCGCGTCGCGGTAGCCGTCAAGAATCACGCGACAGGCGTCGCTCGTTTTGATGTCGAGGGCGCCGCTCTTGCGCGCGAGGCGGGCGCTGGCCGCGAGCCGGACGAGGTCGCTCGTGTACGGAATCTCGTCGGCCTCGTCGAAATCGTTCACCCCCCAACACAGGCGCCCGTCCACGTCGCGCCACGTCCCGAAGTTCTCGACGTGGAGGTCGCCCACGCCCGCGACGCGGGGCGCCGAGACCAGTTCCGGACACGTCGCGGCCCACACCGCGGGCCAGCGATAATAGGTGCCCCGGAAGAACGGGAACGGGTCGTTGGGATCGGCCATCCGCTCGCGCTTGAACGCGAGGTCCGGGGCGTGCAGCGGAAAGAACCGGGCGAGCCAGGCTTCGTAATCCTGCGTCGCGGCGACGATGTGAATCAAAGGAACCTCGCGCTTCACTGATGTGAGTTAGCTCCCAAACACGGCGCGAACCGGGTCGCCCTCACTCAACCGGAACGGGCGCGCGGTCTGGTCGCGCACCTCGGTCGCGGGGTCGATCCCGAACCGCCAGAACACCGTCGCCGCGAGATCGGCGGGCGTAACCGGGTCGGTCGCAGGGTACGCACCGATCTTGTCACTCGAACCGAACACCGCACCACCCGTCACCCCACCTCCAGCCAGGAGCGCGGTGTAACAGTCCGGCCAGTGGTCGCGCCCGGCGCTGCCGTTGATCTTCGGCGTGCGCCCGAACTCGCCCAGCGCCAGCACCAAAGTCGAATCGAGCAGCCCGCGCGCGTCCAGGTCTTCGATCAGGGCCGACAGCGCTTGATCGGCGGGCGGGATCAATTGACGGTGGCGCGAAAACAGTTTCTCGTGGCTGTCCCAGTTCACGTCCTGGCCGTTGTACTGCCCGTCGAACGCGGTCACGAAGTTCACGCCCCCCTCGACGAGCCGGCGCGCGAGCAAAAGGCTTTGACCCAACAGGTGCCGGCCGTAGCGCTCGCGCACCCGCTCCGGCTCTTTGTGAATATCGAACAGGCGCCGGACCTCGGGGTTCGCCAGGAGCCGCACGGCGCGGTCGCGGCTGATCGCGGCCTGTGCGACCGGACCGGGTAGCGCGGAGCGGTCCAGCCCGCGCAACAGCGCGGCCCGGGCGCCGAGTTCGGTCGTGTTCTCGAAGGCGGCGATGCGGAAGTCGGGCGCGTTCGGGTCGCCGGTTACCTGGAACCGGTCGAACGCCCCGCCGAGCAACCCGGGCGTCTGCCCCGGCAGTTGCACGACGTTGTAGATCGTGTAGGGGAGCGCGACATACGGCAGGCTGTTGGCGCGCGTCCCGAGCGCGAAGCTCACGGCCGAGCCGAGGGTCGGAATGCCGCGCGGGTCGTCCGAGAGCAGTTCCTGGTCGCCGCCCGCGGGCGTGCGCCCGGTGAGCGTTTCGGCCGCCGCGGAGTTGTGGTTCCGCATCGGGTGGTGAACCCCGCGAACCAGCGCGACGCGATCGAGCACGCGCGCCATTTGTGGCAGGTGTTCCCCCACCCGAACCCCGGGAACGGCAGTGGCGATAGCCCGATACTCGCCGCGCACTTCGGCCGGTGCGTTTGGTTTCGGGTCGAACGTTTCGAGGTGGCTCGGCCCGCCGTAGAAGAACACCAGGACGCAGGAGCGAATCGCGCGCTTCGGACCGGCGATAACCGTTGGAGTTACGGCCGTCGCACGCGGCAATCCGTTCAAGCCGGTGCCGAGCGCGCTCAATTCCAGAACGCGCCGGCGAGTGAATCGGGCGTCACCATTCATCGCGTCGGTCCTCTGATCGCGTCGCAGTTCGAGGCCGTTCCGATCGTCTCGCCAATATGGTTGGCCAATTGCACTCGCGCGTCAAATAGGAATCGCCTGAAATCTCGCGCGACAAAGAGGTTCCGCCCCGCACCAGTGTTGGGCGGAACAGCAGAAAAATTGAGCGTATGAAAACACCAACGCCCGACACCAGAACGGCGCCGGGCGAAATGAGGTGTGTCGAACTAAGCGGCGAGTTACTTCGTGTCGCGTTCGGCCGTGATCCGTTGTGCCGGCGCGCCGGGAACGGGGGCCGCCTTGCGCGCGGCCCGCACGATCGGTTCGGGGTAGATCCCGAAGAAGAGCGTCGCCGCGGCGAGCGTGACAGCGGCCACGAACGTGGGGACCGCACGGGTCCGGGTCGCGGGGCGGAGCGGCGTCCGCAAGTACATCACCCCCACCACGCGGAGGTAATAGTACGCGCCAACGGCCGCGTTGATCGCTGCGATCACGGCCATGATCTGGTAAAGGTTCCGCATCTCCGCGGTGTGTGTCGGGGCGCTGAAGGCACCAACGAACAGCAGGAACTTCCCGGCGAACCCGGCCGTGAGCGGCAGCCCGATCAGGCTGAACAGGAACACCGTCATCGCGCCGGCCGCGACCGGGTGCGACTGGCTCGCGCCCGCGAGGTCGTCGATCGATTCTATCGGTTGGTCGGGGGTACCGAGGTACAGGATCACCGCGAACGAGCCGACCGTCATCATACCGTAGGCGACGATGTACACGAGGAGCGCGTCGATCCCGCCGATCCCCGGTTGCCCGATCGCGTCCGGGAGCGAACTCGCGACCACAATGCCCATCAGCATGTACCCGCCGTGCGCGACGCTCGAGTACGCGAGCATCCGGCGCACGTTGTCTTGCAGGAGCGCCAGCACGTTCCCGATGCACATCGTCATCGCTGCCAAGATCCAAAGCAGGAGCGGCAGTTGCGTTTTTGTGTCGAACGGAATGTGCCGCACGTCCGCGCCGAGGAGCCCGAGGATTCGAGCCAGCGCAACGAACCCGGCCAGCTTCGGGAAGAACGCGAGCTGCGCCACCACACCGGCCGGCGCCCCCTCGTACACGTCCGGGGCGTAGAAGTGGAACGGGACCGCGGTGATCCGGAACCCGATCGCGGCGATCACGAGCACCGCACCGACGAGCGCCATCGGGTTCAGGCTCTGAACGTCGGCGGATTGCGTCTTCGTCAGCGCGTCCGTGATAACAGCCAGGTTCGTGCTGCCGGTCAGCCCGTAGAGGTAGCTGAAGCCGAACAGCATGACGGCCGACGACATCACGCTCAACAGGAAATACTTCGCAGCGGCTTCCTGGTTCAGTTTGTTACGCGCGGGTAGGTACAGCAGGATGTACGTCGGAATGGAGAGCAGTTCGAGTGACAGGAACAGCGTGATGAGGTCGTTCGCGCGGCCCACCAACGATACCCCGGCGGCGGCAACGAGCAGGCAGCCGTAATACTCGGCCGCGTTCGTGCCATCCACCTCGGCCCACGACACGAAGAGCAGCACCGCGGCCGTTATGAGCGCGACCCAGCGGACAAACGCCGCAGCGCCGTCCGGAACGAGCGGCGCGACCGTGAGGAGCGCCGGCGGTTCTGTCTCGACTGTTGCGGCGAGAACCGCGGCGAGAGCGACACCGGCCAGAGAAACACCGAACCACAGGCACCGCCGGTTGTAAACGCAACCGAACAGGAACACCACGCACGCCGTGCCGACGAGCGCGATCTCGGGCACGGCGAGTTGGAACACGCCCTTGAGTGTCTGTTGCAGCAGCGGGTCGGTCATGAGTGGTACCGCGGTTCAGAGAACAGGAAGTAGCGGTCCGCTCCGAGCGCGTCCGCGTGCCGTCCTCTGTCTTCTCGTCCTCGGGGTAATCGGTCTTCTGATCGCGTGTGCCGAACCACTACTTCGGGGAAGCGCCCTTCCCGCCCTTTTCGCCACCCTTCGCGCCTTTGGTCCCCGGTTGCGGGACGGGGCCTTTCGGCCCCCCGAATGGCGGCACACCGGCTCCGCCTTTTTCGATGTCAATCGGAGCGATCGGGGGCGCCGCGGGTTTCGGTTCGTCGTCAACGTACACGTAGGGCACGCCCTGAACGCGGGCGCGGGCCGTGTCACCGATGATCGACAGCACGCGGACGTCCTGCTTCATCGTGTCGAGGATCGGGAGCGGGAACAGCCCCAGAACCAGGCACAGCACCGCAAGCCCCCCGAACGCGACGAACTCGCGCCGGTTCACGTCAGTCGGGGCGGTGGGGCCGACCGGCTCAGGTTCCTTGGTCGGGTTGAAGAACGCCTTCTGGAGCACCGTGAACGTGTACCACGCGCTCAGAAAGACGCCGAACGCCGCGATCACGGCAAGCCCGAGGCGGTGAATGCCCGGGTTGCGGGCGTCGAACAGCCCGCCCAGCATCAGCATTTCGCTCACGAAGTTGTTCAGCCCGGGCAGCCCGACGCTCGCGAGGCACAGCACGAACACGAGCACCGCGTAGTTCGGGTACCGGGCCATCAGCCCGCCGAACTTCCCGATCTCGGTGGTCCGGTAGCGGTCCATCAGGAACGCGAGCGTGGCGAACAGTGCCCCGGTGCTCAGCCCGTGGTTCACCATGTGCAGCACCGCGCCCGACAGCCCTTCTTTATTGAACGCGAACAGCCCCAGCACCAGGAACCCTAGGTGCGAAACGGAGCTGTAGGCGATCACCAACTTGATGTCCTTCGAGGCGTAAGCACACAGCGCCGCGTACACGATCCCGAACGCCGCGAACCCGCCGATCGCGGGCAAGCCGTAAGTGATCGCCGCGTCCGGAACGAGCGGCAACACGAGCCGCAGGATACCGAACGTGCCGAGCTTCGCCATGAGCGCCGAGAGCATCACCGTCACACCGATCGGCGACTCGCCGTAGGTCGAGGGCAACCAGGTGTGGAACGGCCAGATCGGAACCTTCACCATGAACCCGGCCATCAGCGCGATGAAGAGCCAGAACTGCACACTCTGCTTCGCAGCGAGGGCCGCACCGTCACCAGCAAGCGCCTTCTGGTGCGCATCGTGGAGGCCCTTTTGAACGTTGACCATCAGTTGCGGGATCGAGAACGTGACGGTCCCGTCCGCGCTCGGGTTCGTGAGAACGACGCCGATCACCCCAACGAGCGTGAGCAGGCTCCCGGCCAGCGTGTACAGGAAGAACTTGCGGGCCGCGTCGCGCCGCCCGGACCCCACGCCCCACTTCCCGATGAGGAAGAACGACGGGATCAGTGTCAGCTCGAAGAAGATGTAGAAGAGCACCACGTCGAACGAGAGGAACGCGCCAATGATCCCGGCCTGGAGCAGAAACACCCACCCGAAGAACGCGCCGGGTTTCTCCTTGACCGACTCCCACGACACAAGAATGACTGGGATCAGCATCAGGCTCGACAGCGCCACGAGCCACAGGTTCAACCCGTCGATGCCGATGTAGAACTGCACGTTCGGGCCGGGCTTGCCGGGCGCGAGTTGCTTGTTCGAGAGGCTGAACAGCGTCCACGTCGTGCGCGCGTCCGGGCTGTCGTCTTTCGCCCCGGGATCACCGGGGACGAATTCGGGGCGGAACTGTGCCGCATACTCATCGCCCCGCTGCGAGGTCTCGCGCTTGGCGCGCTCGTCGAGGTGCGGGATCGCGATCGCGACCACGGCCGTGGTCAAACCAAGGTGGACCAGCGCGAGTACGAGTGCGACCCGGCGCGCGATACCCCCGAACGCCGGCACGATCACCGCCGACGCGAGCGGCAGCAACACCAGGAGCAGAACCAGTACGGTAATGACGGAGTAAGTGGACATCTCGTTAGTTCCAAGCTCCGGCTTCCGGGTTTCAAGTTGGGGCGGGTCATCGGCGCCGGGATCGCGTCCCGTTCGCCGGGTTCACTTCGCCCCGAACTCCGGGAGTTCCTTATCGGGTGACGCGGAACACAACGAACGTCAGGAACACGGCGACGCCCAGTGCCATCGACAGGGCGTAGAACTGGACCAGCCCGTTCTGGATCGGGCGGACCCAGATCCCGACGAACTGCGGGACCGCGGAGATCAAGCGGGCGAGTCCGTCGAGGAACCCGTCGAACACGCGGGCCAGGAACGCCAGCACTTCCGCCGGCTTCACGAACAGCGCGCCGTAGATTTCGTCGACGAACAGTTTGTTCCGCGACAGATCGAATACGGGCCCCATCCCCAGGGGCGCCTTCTCCGCGCCGCCCTTGCGGTAAAGTGCGAAGGCGAGACCGACACCGCCCAGCGCCAGTACCGCGCTGACGCCCGCGATAACCCAGTTAAAGTGGTGCTCGACTTCTTTCGCCGGAGTCAACCCGCGAGTCTGACCGAGCGACGGCGTGCCGCTCAGGAAGTCGCTGAACCAGTGCGTGAACGGCTCCACCACCACACCCACGAACAGCGCCCCCACCGCGAGCACGATGAGCGGAATCGTCATGGCGGGCGGTGACTCGTGTGCGTGGTGCCCGGCCTCGTGCGGGATGCGCTCCGGCCCCCAGAACGTGAGGAAGTACGCGCGGAACGTGTAGAACGCAGTCAGGAACGCGGTTAAACACGCCACCAAAAGGAGCGTGAAGTAACCCGCGGTGTACGGGCTGCTCGATTCGCTCGCGGCCGTGAGCGATTCCAGGATGAGATCCTTGCTCCAGAAGCCGGACAGGAGCGGAACCCCTGCGAGCGCCGCAGCGCCGCAGAGGAAAGTAATGTGCGTGGTCGGCAGCACCTTCCGCAACCCGCCGAACTGACGCACGTCGATCACCCCGCCCATCGCGTGCATCACGCTCCCGGAAGCGAGGAACAACAGGGCTTTGAAGAAGGCGTGCGTGAACAGGTGGAACATCGCCGCCCCGACCGCGAACGCCGGGCTGATGGTGCCACTCGTTCCGAGTGCGAGGAACATGAACCCGAGCTGGCTCACCGTGGAATACGCGAGCACGCGCTTCAGGTCGGTCTGGGCGAGCGCGATGAACGCCGCCAGGAGCGCCGTGATGCCGCCGATCCATGAAACGACGATCTGGGCATCGGGCGCCATCGCGAACAGCGGCGCACACCGTGCGAGCAGGTACACGCCCGCGGTAACCATCGTGGCCGCGTGGATGAGCGCGGAAACCGGCGTCGGGCCTTCCATCGCGTCCGGCAACCAGACGTAGAGCGGGAACTGGGCGCTCTTGCCCACCGCACCACAGAACAGCAGCAGGCACGCGAGCGTCAGCGATCCTTGTTCCGGCGGGTATTTCTGAATGTGATCGAACAGCAGGTTCAGATCGGTGTTCCACCCACCGAGCTTCCACAGCAGGAAGATGCCGAGCAAAAACCCGGTGTCGCCGAGGCGCGTGTAGAGGAACGCTTTCCGGGCGGCTGCGGCGGCCGACGGCTTCTCGAAGTAGTACCCGACGAGCAGGTACGAGCAGACGCCGACCCCTTCCCAGAACGCCACGAGCAGCAGGAAGTTGTTCGCGAGCACCAGCCCGCACATGCTGAAGACGAACAGGGCCATCACCGCGAAGAACCGCGGGAACCCCTTGTCGCCGTGCATGTAACCGCCGGCGAAGAGCGCGATCCACGTCGCGATGAACGTGATCATCGCCAACATGATCGACGAGAGCGCGTCCACCGTCAGAGTGAACCGGATCTGCAAGTGCCCCGCTGCGAACCACGTAATCGGCTCGGAAATCTTGCGCCCGTTGCCGAGGTCCATCACCTGCACGAGCAACAGCATCGCAACGACGGCCGCACTCGCGCACGCGAGGATCAGGGGAACGTGGGCCAGTTTCTTCAGGGGCGAAATGTACGCGAAGAGCGTCGCCAGCAAACTCGCGCTGAGCGGCAGCGAGAGAATGACGAGTGCGAGCGTGATCGGGTCAGACACGGACGGCCTCCTCCGCGATCGGTTGGGGCCGCGCACCGGCCGGCGTGAGCGTCGGCTCCGGTTCCACCGGGGCCTGTTCGAGCGGTTCCTCGTCCACGGCCGCCGGGATGCCGAGTTCTCGCAGTTCCTGCCAGTCGGACACGTCGAGCGAGCGCCGGCGCCGGTACAGGCTCACGAACAGTGCCAGCGCGATCCCGGCCTCGCACGCGGCGACCGCCAGGATGAACAGCACGAACACCTGTCCCTGTAGGTTCCCGTGGTACCGGGCGAACGCGACGAAGTTGATCGCGACACCCTGGAGCATCATTTCGGCGCACAGGAACATCGTGATGAGGTTGCGCCGGGTGAGGAACCCGACCAGCCCGATGCCGAAGAGTGCGGCGGCGACCGCGAGGAAGTGCCAGAGCGTGAGGATCACTTGGCGACTCCCTTCCGGTGCGTGACCGCGACCGCGCCGATGACGGCGACGAGCAACAGCGTGCCCGCCAGTTCGATCGCCAACAGGTGTTCGGAGTACAGCACGAAGCCCAGCCCCCGGACGTTGTTCGCGGGGAGTTCGCCGGCCCCGCGGAGGAGCACGACCTCGTCCCGCAGTTCCCGCACCGCGGCCCGCGCACCGGCCGGGTCCGGCTTCTCATCGCTCATCAGGCGCCGAACGGTCCGGAACGTCTTCGCGCTGGTCTCGCGAACGCCCGCGGCCCGCTTAACGACGCCCCGGGCCTGCTCATCCGCACGAAACAAGGTAGAGTTCTCGCCGTTCGGCTGCCCGCGGAACTGCACGAGTCGATCATGAATCGAACCGTTCCGCTCGTTGCCCGCGAGTTCGATGTCCTGGAAGTTGCGTCCCAGGGCACCGTCGGGCGAGTACGTCCCGCCCACCACCCGCGACAGATCGTTCTTGATCGGCGGGTAGACCTTTTCAAAGGCTTCCAGACGATCGAGCACGGCCCCGCGGGTGCCGGCGTCACCTTCGAGGGCTTTCTCTGCCTCTTCGAGCCGCGTTACGACGTCCGAAAGGGTCTTCCGTTCTTCCGCGGTCACGACCGGAGCGAGCAGGTGCGACTGCGAATCGCTGACCCCGTCCGACTTCGCGGTTTGAGCCGTCTGGTAGAGCGTGAACAGTACGAGACCGACGAACGCGAACCCGGCGAACCCGCCGTAGAGCGGCTCGCGGCTGCGGTCGTTCTCGTTCGACGCCCCGTCCGCGTGCGACAACATCAGCACGAAGAGGAACGTCACGATGATCGCGCCGGCGTAGATGATGATCGTCGCGGCCATCAGGAACGGGGCCGCGAGCAGCAGGAACAGCCCGCACGTGCTGAGGACGACGAACGCGAACGCGATCGCCCCGCGTGCCGGGTTCTTCTGGGCCACGAGGACTGTCCCGAAGACGAGCGCCCCGGCCGAGAACAGCACGAACAGCGCGGTCCCGATGACGTCCGGGAGCGGCCGGCCGAACGTGGCGAACACCCACGCGCCGAAGACCGCGGCGGACGCGACCAGGGCCGCGATCCCCCCGGTACGAACCGCCCGCGCGGGCGCGGGAGCAGGAAGTAGAACCCGACGACGCCGAGCACGGCGGCCAGGGCGATTTGCCCGCCGGCTTCCTGCGTCGGTGAAAGCGCGAACAGGTTCATGCGGACTTCGTGAAGGTTGTCACAAGCGAGACGACGATGGTATATAAGGCGAGCGCGATGCGGCAGCGCCGTTTCCGGCGAACGGTCGGTGTGAGCCGACCGCGGTCCCCGCACCACACTTCCCCGGCCGGCCCACACCGGCCGTTCGACTAGTGGCCCGGGGGCGGCTCGCTCGCGGGGCCGAGTTTACCGGACTGCGTGCGGACCGGGTCGGTCCCGGCCCTGGTCGTGGTGTCAAACACGCTCAGGAGCTTCTCCTTGTCGAACACCATCTGTTCGCGGCTCAGACCGGTCAGGTCGTAGAGCGTCGTGAGTTCGATCGCGTCCACGGGGCACGCCTCTTCGCACATGCCGCAGTAGATGCACCGCAGCTCGTCGATGACGAACGTTTCCGGGTACTTCTCGCGCCCGTCCTTTTGCCACTCGGTCGGGGCGGGCGCGGCCACGATGTCGATGCAGTGGGCCGGGCACGCGGTCGCGCACATGTAGCACGCCACGCACTTCACGCGCCCCGCCTCGTCCCGGTTGAGCCGGTGAACGCCGCGGTAGTTCAGCGGCATCTTCGGCTCTTGTTCCGGGTACTGTTCGGTGATCTTCCGACCGACCATGTGCCCGAGCGTGGTCTTCAGCCCGTCGATGAGCGCGGGGATGTAGAGCTGCTCCCACAGCCCCAGCTTCGACTCTTCCACCCACGACACGTCGGATTCGGTAATTGGCATGAGACCACCGGTACTAGCTGTTTCCAACTGGTCGCGGCCCAGACGATAGCCCGAGCTGCGACACCGATTATTTGCCCGCGTATGTGACGCCCGCGGGGATGCCCGGCGGGAGCTTCTTGACCGCACGCTTGGGGTTCGTGATCGTGCCGCGTGTCCGCGCTCCCATTACCCCCGCGCCGACGAACAACACCAGACTCACACCCGCGAGAACGATGATCGTGACGCCGAACTGCTTCACGATCATCACCGCGAGCAGGTTCAGCAGCGCGAGCGGGATCATCACCTTCCACGCGAGGTTCATGAGTTGGTCGAAGCGGAACCGGGGAATGGTCCAGCGCACGAACTGGGCAAAGACGCACAGCGCGACCATCTTCCCGCTCAGCACGAGCAGTTTCACAACTGCCCCGAGGATCGGGTTCGTGATGAGAGACTCCAGCCCGAACAGGCTCCACCCGCCGAGGAACAGCACCGACAGCATGAAGCTCGCGGTGACGAGGTGGATGTACTCAGTCAGCAGCATCAGCCCGAGCTTCAGCGAGCTGTACTCGGTGTGGTACCCGCCGACGAGTTCCTGCTCCGCTTCCGGCAAGTCGAACGGCAACCGGCTGCTTTCCGCGTAAGTGCTCACCATGAACAACAGCAGCGCGAGCGGCTGGAACAGGATGAACCACCCGTGTGACAGTTGCCACGCGATGATCTTTTCGGGGTTCAACGAGCCGACCACAATGAACACGCCGAGTACCGACATCCCGAGCGGGATCTCGTAGCTCACGATCTGCGCCGAGGACCGGAGCGAGCCGAGCAGCGAATACTTGTTATTCGCGCTCCACCCGGCCAGGATCACTCCGTACACCGCCAGCGAGCCGAGCGCGAAGATGTACAGGACGCCGATATCCAGCCCCGGCGCGAGCACGAAGTTGAAGCTGTCCGCGTAAGCCTTCTGTTGCGCCTCGAACGTCGCCACGGCACCCGGTTCCGTCGCCACGACCGCATCCGGAGCGGGCGTCGTCGCCCCGAACGGCACGATGGCCAGTGCCATGAGAGCCGTACCCACCGCGACCGCGGGCGCGAGCAGGTAAAAGACCCGATCGACGTGACTCGGGATCACTTCTTCCTTCAGGAAGAACTTCCCGCCGTCCGCGAGCGGTTGGAGCAACCCGCCGGGACCGACGCGATTCGGCCCCACGCGGTCCTGCATCCAGGCCGAGATCTTGCGCTCGCCGAGCGTAAGGTACCCGCACACGCTCAGCACGCCGGCGATGAGGCCGACGATGAGGATCGCGGTAATCATGGGGTCAAAGGTCGGCATGGCTCTCGTCGTGTGGGTTCGTCGGCAATGTCTCTCGGAGCAGCGCGACTCAGGCGGTCGCGGTTTCCAGCGCGACGCGCGTTTCCGGGGCCAGAGCGCCGAAGAACGGCACCGCCCGTGCGAGTTCCTTCCGGACCGCGTCGGGCTGCACCAGCCCCCGGCGCCCGAGCAGGTCGAACGCCAGTTGCAACTCGCTCCGCGTTTCTTGCGGCGGGCGGGCGGCGCGGCCGAACGTCTGAACGTAGTTCGCGTGGTTCACGAACGTGCCGTCCTTCTCGAACCCGGTGGTGCCGGGGAGGATGTACTTGGCCGACGCGGTGACGACCGTCGGCAGGATGTCCTGCGCGACGAGCAGCGCGGGCGCCTTCCAGTCGGTCGGGACGATCGCGTCGAGCTGCGACTTATCGGGGTACCCGCCGCTGAACCACATCGCGGCGACCGATTCCTTCGCGATGGTCGCGAACGGGATGACCGCGCCCTGGAGTTGCTTCAGAACTTCCTCAACTCCGAGACGATTCGGAGCCTTCTCCGCGCGGATCGTAAACTTCACCGGTTCGACCGGCTCGCCACGCACGTTCTTGGGGTAAGTATCGTCCGCGCCCACGACCGGAACCGGGCCGAGCACGAGCCGCACGTTCGGAGAGAGCGATTTGAAGTACGTCCCCAGCAGGAACGCTTCTTCCACCGTGAGGAACGGCGACAGAACCGCGACCACGCCCGCCGCGTTCGTTTGCGCGGCCGCCGCGAACGCCTGTTTCAGTTCGGGGACCAGCGCGCTCCACGCGACCGGCTTGAACTTCCCGTCCACCTTCGCCACGGGCCGGACGAAGCGCTCGCCCGAGTTCGCGTGGTGGTACCCGTACCGCCCCTCGTCGCAGATGAAGTGCCCCTGCGCCTGGGGGTTGGTCCGCGCCCGGACGCGGTACACGATGTCCTTGTTCGCGTCCACGTAGGTGCTGCACCCGGTCGAGCACCGGTTGCACACGCCGTCGGTGGTCTTCAGGTACCAGACGCGCTGCTTATAGAGGAAGTCCTTGCTCCCGAGCGCCCCGACCGGGCACAGGTCGACGACGTTCCCGGCGAGCTTGTTTTCGAGCGGCCGCCCGGGAAACACGTCGATCTCTTCGTGGTGCCCGCGGCCGACGACCTGGAGCTCCGACGTGCCCGCGATCTCGCGCGTGAACCGCACGCACCGCGTACACATGATGCAGCGGTCGGTGAACAGCGTGATCTTGCTCGACAGGTGCGGCTTGTTCGGGGGCGTGTTCTTCACGTCCACCATGCGCGACTCGGACCGACCGTACTTGTACGAGAAGTCCTGGAGCTTGCACTCGCCGGCCTTGTCGCACACCGGGCAGTCGAGCGGGTGGTTGATGAGCAGACCTTCGAGCGTGTCGGCCTGGCTCTTCTTCGCACGCTCGCCGAGTGCTGCGGCCTTCGTGTAGCCCGGGTCGTAGGGCAGAACCGGCAGTCCCTTGTCGCGCTTGTCGTACTCGCCGGTGACGATGACGGTGCCGTCCTTGACCGGGGTCTGGCACCCGGGCAGCACCTTCGGCTGCATCGTGACCTTGCCGTCCTTCAGGTCGCCGACCTCGACCAGACACATGCGGCACGACGCCACGACCGACAGCGCCTCGTGCCAACAGTAGTGCGGCACGAACACGCCGGCGAGTTCCGCCGCCTGCACGCAGTTGAGCCGCTTGGTGCCGATCTCGACCGGCTTGTCGTTTACGTAAACCGTCGGCATTGCAGTCGTCCGTATGTTCCCAGAACCGCGGGTGCCAGCCCGACCGGTCTCGAGTCGGAAAAAGAGCAGGCGGGCGCCCGCGGTCCCGGGATCGTTACTTCCCCAATCGCGCTTTCAGTTCCGCTGCGGTGAGCGTTTCCACACCGTTCTGACTCACCACCAGCCCGCCGTTCAGGTACGCCCGGGCCTCGAACGCCCACACGCTCTCGCGCGAGGTCGAACCGGTCAGGATGATGGCCCCGTCCTTGACCAGCGCCGCAGCGGGCGATTTTGCTTCCACAAGGGCCGCGTAAGTCAATGCGGCGGTGGGCATCTTCCCGCTCGCGCCCGAAGCGTTCTCGATGAAGACCCACACTTCCCGCATGTCGGCCATCGCGACGATCTTGTTCGCGGCACCGATCGGTGTTCCGCCGCCCGCCGCAATCGGCGGCGGGTTGACCGGCACCGGTTGGAGCACACCGGCGACAGGCGGCTTACCCCCTCCGCTCGGTTGCGCCCCAGGTACCGGAGCCGCGAACCCGCCCGGTGGGGCCGACCCGACGTTGATCGGGGACGGGGGCTTTGAACCGACCGGTCCACTTTCAACCGGGAGCTGCGGGTTCTGTTTGGTCTGGAACCGATCGTCCTTCAACCAGTTCGGAGCACCCTCGCCGCTACCGGCCTTCTTCTCGTCGGGCTTCTTGTCAACGGGTGTCACGGCCGGCGGCGTGTTCGCGCGGGCCTGTTCGTTGTTGCTGTTGTTTGCAGGGGCGGTGTTCTTCGCGCCCCGCTTCGCACAACCGATCACGAGTAACAAACACAGTCCGGCGACCAGGATTCGCGTATTCATTGGCGAAACCTCACGGGTTACCCGGGCGTCTGAAACCCCTTCATTGGCGATAAAAACGTTACAAGAGCACCAAACAACGCAAGACAGCCGAACCCGACTAAACCGACCGCGGTCCCGACGAGCCCCAACAAGAACAGTCGGAATCGCTCACCACCACTTACCGTGGCCTGCTCTTGGACATCGATGCAAGCGCCCAGCGTTTGGGGCACAACGACGAACAATCCCAGAAGCCCACAGACCGCAATCACGCATCCGGTCACTGTTAAGAACGGCCAGGGCAAAGCATCCTGTCCGCACACCCACAGCAAGGCGATCGCTCCCACCCACGCGACCAACGGCGACCACACCGCGAACCACGCGGTCCGCCAGTACCGGGTTCCCGCAATTTTCGCGAGTGAAGTCACGTCGACCTCAGTGCGAACCGGCCAGAGCGAGTGACTTCGCGTACTTGCTCTTCGTGCCACTCTTGATCGCGGCCTCGAACTCCGCGCGGAACTTGCGGATCGCGGTCTTCACGGGCCACCCGGCGCCGTCCGACAGCCCGCAGATCGTTGTACCGGGCATGATGCCGATTCGGTCGCCGACGTCAATCAGGATGTCCAGATCTTCCTTGCGCCCGAGCCCGCGCCGGAGCCGGTCGGTGATCTTCAGCATCCAGCCCGTTCCCTCGCGGCACGGGGTACACTGCCCGCAGCTCTCGTGGCTGAAGAACTGGCAGACGTTGTGTAGCACGTCGATCATGCTGGTCTGGTCGTCGACCACGGTAACGGCCGCGGTCCCGAGCCCGAGGCACCCGACGCGCCCGGGACCGTTGAAGTCCAGGGGGATGTCGTACTCGGTCTTCCCGTCCTCGCCCTTGAGTGGGGCGTTCACGTCCACGAACCCCATGCTCAGCCCGCCGGGGTTCACGGCCTTCGCCTTGCGCCCCTTCCACACGCCGCCGCCGTGCTTCTCCACGAGATCGCGGAGCGTCACGCCCATCGGCAGTTCGACGCACACCGGCTTCTCGACGTGCCCCGCGAGCGTGTACAGTTTGGGGCCGTAGCTCCCGGCATCGCGCGGGTTCTTCGGGTCGGGTGGTACGCCGAGCGACTTAAACCAGTCGATCCCGCGCTTCATGATCTGCGTGACGCACGCGAGCGTTTCGACGTTGTTCACGATCGTCGGCTTGCGGAACGCGCCCTCGATCGCCGGGAACGGGGGCTTGATACGCGGCCACGCGCGTTTCCCCTCCAGGCTCTCGATCAGCCCGGTCTCTTCCCCGCAGATGTACGCCCCGGCCCCACGGTGCAGCACGATGTCGAGGTCGAACCCGCTGCCAAGGATGTTCTTACCGAGCAGTTTGGCCGCGTACAGTTCGTCGATGGCCGCCTGGAGCGAGCGGAACGAGTCCCCGTACTCGTAGCGGACGTAGTAGAACGCCTTCTGGGACCGGATGGCGTAGCACGCCAGCATGATCCCTTCGAGCACCTGGTGGGGGTCTTTCTCCATCAGGATGCGGTTGTTGTACGTACACGGCTCGGACTCATCCGCGTTGACGCACAGGTAGATCGGTCCCGGGTGGTCCTTCGGCAGGAACGTCCACTTGAGGCCGCAGGGGAACCCCGCGCCGCCGCGCCCGCGCAGCCCGGCGTCCTTCACCTGCGTGATGACGTCGATCGGCTGCTTTTCCTTCAGCGCGCGTTCGACGGTGGCGTACCCGCCGTCGGCGCGGTACCCCTCCAGCTTGCCGCTGTTGGGCTTGTTGATGCGGGCCAGGAGTACGGGTTCGTATGCAGGCATCGGGTCTTCTCGTAGGTCGGGCTGTGCCCGACATCTTTCCCGCCGTTGTTCAGCGGCTCGTCGTCGGGCACAGCCCGACCTACTTGAGTTTCAGCTCCGTAATCAACTGGTCGGCCTTTTCGGGCGTCACGTTCATGGCGTGGACGTCGTTCACCAAGCAGGCCGGGGCGCCGTCGCACGCCCCGATGCACTCCGCGAACTCCAGCGTGATCTTGCCGTCGGCCGTCGCGTGACCGCACGACACGCCGAGCTTGTGTTCGCAGTGCTCGATGAGTTCGTATGCCCCGCGGAGCATGCACGCCAGCCCGCGACACACCCACAACCGCGTCGTACCGAGCTTCTGGCCCTCGCCCTTGAAGAACTCGTAAAAGGTCATCGTGTCGTGAACTTCCGACGGGTGCAGTTCGAGGATCTCGGCGATCTCGACGATGGCCTCGTTCGACACCGTGCGCAGTTCGTCGTGAACGAGGTGCAGCGCCGGCAGCGTCACCGCCTGTTTACGCGGGTACTTCGGGATGTACGCCCGGATGCGGTTCTTGATGTCTTCTGAAAGCGCGGCCATCGTCGCCCCCAAGCCCCAAACGGCCAGGGGTTGAAACCCCTGGCTATTCTCGGTGACCCCTTCGGGGTCACTGCCTTTGGACCCCGAAGGGGTCACCGGTAGTAGCCAGGGGTTTCAACCCCTGGCGAGCCGGCCGCGCGTCAGCGGTCCAACTCCGCGGCAATAATATTCAAGCTCCCCAGCACGGCGGGCACGTCAGAAATCTGGTGCCCCTCCATCATCATCGGGAACACCGCGAAGTGGATGAACGACGGCGGGCGCGTCCGCGCGCGGAACGCCTTCCCTCCCCCATCCGCGACCACGTAGAACCCGAGTTCACCGTTCGCGGTTTCGTGCGCCCCGTACACCTCTTCCGTCGGGGTCTCCCACCGGCGGTTCCACATGAACAGCTCGAAGTGCTGGATCAGCCCCTCGATGCTCCGGTAAGTCGCGTTCTTGTCCGGGATCGTGAGTTTGTCGTTGAGATCGACGTTCACGGGGCCGGTCGGGAGGTTCTCGACGGCCGCGTGGATGATCTTCCACGACTCCAACATCTCGCCCATGCGGACCAAGTAGCGGTTGTAGCAGTCCCCTCCCTTCCCGCACACGACCTTGAACGCACCCGCGAGATCCTTGTACGCGAGATACGGCTCGTCCTTGCGGAGATCGCGAACCACGCCGCTCGCACGGGCCACGGGGCCGGAGCAGCTCGTGTTGATCGCCTCTTCCTTCGTCAGAACACCGATGCCCTTCGTGCGGTCGATGAAGATGCGGTTGCGGTTCAGGAGCCGGACGATGTCTGCGTGGACCTTCGGGAACGTCTTCACGAAGTCCCGGACCTGGGCCACGACGTCGTCGGAGATGTCGGCCATCAGCCCGCCGACGCGCGTGTAGCTCGGGTGGAACCGCTGCCCGGCGGTCGATTCGATGATGTTGTAGACCTTCTCGCGGGCGTTGAAGGCGTACAGGAACGCGGTCAGCGCCCCGAGGTCGAGAGCGGCCGCGCCCACGCAGAGCAGGTGGTCGCTGATGCGGGCCAGTTCCGCGAGAATGGTGCGGATGTACTTGCACCGCGGGGTGATCTCGATCCCGATCAGCTTTTCGATCGTGTGGTGCCACGCGATCTCGTTCGCGACCGGGGAGATGTAGTTCATCCGGTCGACGATGGTCACGTACTGGTTGAAGTCGAGGTCTTCGCCGAGCTTCTCGAACCCGCTGTGCAGGTACCCGATGTCGGGCACGGCCTTAACAATGGTTTCGCCGTCGAGCGTGAGGATGAGGCGCAGCGTGGTGTGCGTGGCCGGGTGCTGCGGCCCGAAGTTCAGGGTGTAGAGGAACTCCTGGTCCGCACCAGCGACGTCTTCGACGGGAACGGCGGCTTCGAGCGGCATCGACGCGACTCCGAATGAGCGACCAGTGGCCGGCTAGAATCCCACCTTCAAGTACGCGTACAACCCCAGTCCGGCGGCGATGCCGAACCCGAGGAGGGCGCCGCCGAGGGTCGTCCACTTCGGGTTCTGACTGTCGTATACCGCCCGCCCGTTGCCGGTTTCGGTCGGGATCATCATCCGCCGGGCGGGCAGCACCGCCAACCCGAGCGATGATGGAAGCACCCCCACACCGATCGCGAGCAACCCCGGGTACACCACCCCCTCAGTGCGGAGCGAGTGCGCGTTGTACAGGAGGATTGCGGCGCCCAGAGCGACACCGACCACACCACCCGCCTTCGGACTGAGCGCCATCGCCACCTCTCAGCTATCCGCTCGGGTCACGGTCGGGAAGTTGTGCCGCTCGCCGTGCCCGCGGAGCGGGTAATCCTTGCGGAGCGGGTACGCGGTGTACTCCGACGGCATCAGAATCCGGCGCAGGTCCGGGTGGCCCGGGAACCGCACGCCGTACATGTCGTAGACCTCGCGCTCCATCCAGTCGGCGCCGCGCCACAACTCCACGACCGACGGTAGTTCCGGGTCCGGGTCATTCGCGAACGCCTTTACGAACAGGCGCTCACCGGTCTGGGTGTTAGTCAGGCCGTACACCACGCAGAAGCGGTCGGCCGCGCCCTGGTAGCCCAGGTAGTCGATCCCACCGAGTTCCGCGAGGAAATCAAAACCCAACTCGTCCTTCAAGCACTTCAGCAGCGGGAACAGCACCGTGGGCGCCTTTTCCGCACTCACCAGCACGCGCCGATTGTCCCGGAACGAGGACGTGGTGAACGCCCCCGGAAACTTCGCGATGAGTGTGTCGAGGACCGGCATAAGGAATCTCTTGCCTGGGCCGCGGCCACGAGGACCGCTCATCACACAAGGGCAGTTACTCCAGGAATCACCCGGAGCGCAGAACTCATTTCGCCAGCGGGAGCGAGCGCAGCCGGGTGGCGGTGTTGTAATCACCCGGGGCGACAATGGCTTCGTCCGCTCCGAGTTCGCGGGCCAGCGCGGTCGGGCCTTCGTAGGCGGTGCGCGACGCGAACTCGCGTGCGTCGATGGTTCCGGTGCGCTGGATCTTCTCTTGTAGGTCGATGATCGAGCGGATCAACTGCTCGGGCCGCGGCGGGCACCCCGGAACGTACACGTCCACGGGAATGAACCGGTCGATCCCCTGAACCACCGCGTAGGTGTCGAACACGCCGCCGCTGGAGGCGCACGCGCCCATGCTGATGCACCACTTCGGCTCCGGCATTTGCAGCCAGATGCGCTGCATCACCGGCACCATCTTCATCGCCACGCGGCCCGCGACGATCATCACGTCGCACTGGCGCGGGCTGAACCGCATGGCTTCGGAGCCGAACCGGGCGATGTCGTAACGACTGCTCGCGGTGGCCATCAGCTCGATCCCGCAGCACGCGGTCGCGAACGGCATGGGCCACAGGCTGTGCTTGCGGGCCATGTTCGCGAGGTAGTCGAGCGGGGCGATCATGAAGTCCGGCAGCAGGTTCGTTAGCGCCACTGGAACACCCCCTTCTTCCACGCATAGACGTAGGCGATCACGAACGTGACCAAGAACACCATGATTTCGAGGAACACCACGGTGCCGAACACGGTCCGCCACGTCTGGTCGCCGCCCTCGCCGTAGGCAATCACCGCCCACGGATAGAGGAACAGCAGTTCCACGTCGAACACGAGGAACAGGATCGCGATCAGGTAGAACTTGATGTCGAACTGCATCCGCGCCGAACCGATCGGGTCCATGCCCGATTCGTAGGGCATCTGCTTGATCTTCGTCGGCTTGCGCGGCTTGAACGGGAACAGGTGAGTCCCGGCGATCGCGCCGACCGCGAACAGCACGCACACCACCGCGTAAATCAGGATCGGGTAATACGCGGTGAGGTCGAACGCCGGTTCGATGCCGCCGGGGGTTTGAACGGGGGTGACTGACATGCCTTCCCCTGTCGTGCGAGCAACTATGGCTTCTTTGTGAAGGATTTCACAAGGGTGGCCAAAAAACAACCTCGACGGGTCGGTCGAGGCGTGCATTTCGTTCCTTGTGATAGTACGGAGACGGGTTGCGCCGTCAAGAAAGGCGCGCGGTTGGGTGCCCGCGTTGGGCGTTCGTCGGCGACAAACTCACCCGAACCGCACCGCGAGGATCTACGGCAGCGTTCGCGTGCTCTCTGCGAGAGGCAGCTTTACAGTGAACGTGCTCCCGTGCCCGAGTCCGGGGCTTTCGGCCGAAATAGCGCCGCCGTGCATCTCGACCAGGCGCTTGACCAGCGCAAGCCCAATACCAAGTCCGCCCTGAGCGCGATCGAGCGTTTTACCGACCTGCGTGAACATCTCGAACACTTTGGGCAGCATGTCGGCCTCCAGCCCCACGCCTGAGTCCGAAATTCGGATAACGGCCGTCCCCTCCTCCCGCTCGACCGCCAACGCGACGCGCCCACCGGAGGGCGTGTACTTGGCCGCGTTGTTCAGCAGATTTGACACGATCTGCGTGATCCGCACCGCGTCGGCGTGAAGAACAAGCGGTTCGCTCGGGATGGTTACGCTGATTTGGTGGCCGGCTGCTTCCAGCAGCGGCGCACTGGCATCCAGGGCGTTCTCGACCACCATCCGGACGGTAACGCGGTCCTTGCGGAGTTCGAGTTTCCCACGACTCACGCGCGAAATGTCCATCAGGTCGTCGATGAGTCGAATCAGGTGCGCGAGCTGCCGGTCCATCCGCGTGCGAGCTTTCTCGGCCGCGGGACCACCGGCCGGGTACATTTTCAGAAGCTCCAGCCCGTTGCTTATCGGAGCGAGCGGGTTCCGCAGTTCGTGGGCCAGGATCGCCAGGAACTCGTCCTTGCGCCGGCTCTCTTCCGCGAGAGCGGCTTCTGCTCGCTTTCGGGCTGTGATGTCTTCGATAATGGCGCACGCCCGGATCGGCGCACCGGCCGGGGTCCGCACGACGGTCGCCGTCACTCGAACCCAAATGGTAGCCCCGTCCTTGCGCACGTACCGCTTTTCGACCGCGTACTGCGGTACGATCCCGCGCATCAGTGCCCCGAAACGCTCGTCACTTGCATCTCGCTCGTCCGGATGGGTCAAGTCCCGAATTGTCAGCTTGAGAAGCTCGTCGGTTGTGTACCCCATGAGCGCACAAAACGCCGGGTTCACACGCACCAGTTGACCGGTGGTCGGGTCGGCGTGCCCCTTCCCCACCCCGGCCCGCTCGAAATTCGTGCGAAACTCCTCCTCGCTCGCACGCAGCGCCTCCTCGGACCGCTTCGCCTCCGTCACATCGAGAAAGGCTCCCAAACACCGGACCGCCTTTCGTGCGAAACCGGCGCCCGTGAAGAACGTTTGCCCCCGAACCCGGAGCCAGCGTTCCTCGCCGTTGGGTCGGAGAATCCGGTGCTCAAGCTCGAAATTTCCCGACCCAGTCGGCTCGAACGCGGCCAACACCCGGCTCATCACCCCGTCCCGGTCGTCCGGGTGGAAGCGCTCCTGAACTCGGGCGAACGTGGTTTGCGTGCTCGCGAACCCGAGCAGCACGCGCCCGGGTTCGTTCATCACCACGACATCAGTCAGGAGATCGATGTCGAACGTGCCCATTCGGGCAATGTCCACGGCCAGTTTGAGCCGTTCCTCGCTCTCCTGGACAGCTACTGCCGCCCGCTCGCGCTCGGCCGCTTTCAGTGCCTCGGTCTTCTGGTACAGTTCGACGAAAACAGCGACCTTCGCTCGAAGAATCATCGGGACGAGCGGTTTAGTCAGGTAGTCGACGGCGCCGAGTGCGTAGGCTTCGGTGGCCGAAAACCCGTCTCCGTCCGCGGCTGTGAGGAAGATGATGGGTGTGGATCGGGAACGGGAGCGTGTGCGGATGAGCTGAGCGGCCTCGAAACCGCTCAGCCCCGGCATCCGCAGGTCCATGATGATGACCGCGAAGTCCGTTTCCAGAACCCGACGCAGGGCTTCGTCCCCGGACCCGGCTCGGATCACGTTCTGACCCAAGTCCGCGAGCACCGCTTCGAGCGCAAGCAAGTTCGCTGGTTCGTCGTCGACGACCAGAATATCTACCCGCCCCACTTCACGCGACAACTGCCAACCCTCTTTGGTGTTAGCGAGCATTTTGAAGAATTATCACCGGTGAGTCGAGGGGGCATTAGCCGCTCTGTCGGAATTCGTACCCAATCAATTTGAGGGGCCGGACGTATTCGGGATGCCGGGAATTTCTGCATATCCCAAAAGACGAGAACGCGATCATATTTTGGTAGATCTTTTCCGATTTAAACACGGTCTGGCGAGGAACGCAAAAATGGACGACACGCAGACACTCCGGTTGCCCGTCACCGTTGGTGAACTGCTACTCCGACAGATCGGGCCGAGGGACTTCAACGACCTGCGATCGTATTGGTCCGACCCCGAGGTCATGAAGTACTGCTGGGGGCCGCTGACCGACGACCAAATCTCGGGCACGATTCGCGAACAAGCGGAAGATGGTGTTGGCGGACCGGGCACATCCCTGTACCTCGCCGTTGTCCTCGATCGGATGCTAATTGGGGACTGTCAACTGGCCATTAGCCCGGATGGTCGGCAGGGCACAGTCGGGTTCATGTTCAACCCACGTTTCACGGGGCGCGGGCTCGCAACCCGTGCCGTTGTTGCTACGCTCGGTGTCGGGTTTGTTCAGCTCGAACTACACCGAATCGACGCGGCCGTCGACGTCCGGAACGAGCGCTCGTGGAAGTTGCTAGATCGCATCGGGATGCGACGGGAGGGGCACCTCATCCACGGCAGTTACTCAAATGGCGAGTGGGTGGACGATTATATGTACGCCATACTGGATTCAGAATGGCACGACAAACACCCGCATGTCGCGACTGCCGTGGGATTCAAGAACCGCGGCTAAATCGCGACGCGCGCCGAAACCGCCTTTCGGGATCTGTGCAATACACTTCCGCGATGCTTTGTGGGCGCGGAAGAACTGTCACATGATCGATCGTCAATCCGTCGGAAGTCGGTACACAAAACTGCTGCCCATTTTGCTCGGGTCCGTGGCGACAGTCGGTGTTGCTTTGACAACAGCCGCAGTCATACGCGCGCACATAAACGCAACTATCATAGCGGTCGCTACATTTGTAGATCGGGCTGTGCCCGACGCTTGATCCGCGCCGCGCTCCTATTGGATTCAACACCGTCGGGCACAGCCCGACCTACTGGTTCGTCTATCGCTCGATGTCGGGTATTTTCGGGCCAAAAAGCCTGCGATTCTTAGTCAAAAAACCCGACAGTAAGCGATAGGCAGACCACTACTCGCGATCTCAGCACCGGCGGATCAATAGTCTGCCCGCCGGAGCACCCGCCACACCTCACAAAAAATCGCGCCGGCGCCCTGGGGTTGACATTGTCACTCCGAGTATGGGAACCTGTGCCCGTTAGCTCCAAAATTCGCGCTGACGAGAACGGCTCTTGGGACCGAGGGCCGCGCATTTACCGCGCAAGGATCATGGAATGATCATCTGCCGGACGCCATACCGCATTTCCTTTTTTGGCGGCGGGACCGACTACCCGAGTTGGTACCGTCAACACGGCGGTACCGTCCTCGCTACCGGGATCGACAAATACTGTTACCTCACCTGTCGCCACCTGCCGCCGTTCTTCGAGCACCGCATCCGGATCGTCTACCGGCAAATCGAAACGTGCTCCGCGGTGGACGAGATCGGCCACCCGGTGGTCCGCGAAGCGCTCAAGTTCCTTGAAATCGATCGCGGCGTCGAGATCCACCACGACGGCGACCTGCCCGCGCGCAGCGGAATGGGATCGAGTTCCGCGTTCACGGTGGGCCTGCTCCACGCGCTCCATGCGCTCCGCGGCGAGATGCCGACCAAGCACCAGCTCACCAAGGAAGCGATCCACCTGGAACAAAACGTGCTGGGCGAAACGGTCGGGTCGCAGGATCAGACGATCGCCGCCTACGGCGGGTTGCGGCACATCCGGTTCCAGACCGACGGCGAAATCGAGGTTTCGCCGGTGGTGCTCCCGGCCGGGCGCATCGCGGAACTGAAGTCGAACCTGATGCTCGTCTATACCGGTATCGCCCGTACCGCGGCCGACGTCGCCCGGAGCTACGTTCCGGGGCTGGAGAGCCGCCGGCGCCAGTTGCGGATCATGAAGGAGATGGTGGACGAGGCCATCGAGATCCTGACCGGTGGGGTGAATCTCATTGCGTTCGGTGAACTGCTGCACGAGGCATGGCTCGCCAAGCGCAGCCTGAGTGCGGAAGTCTCGAACGCCGAAGTGGACGGACTGTACTCCGCGGCGCTCGACGCGGGTGCCATCGGCGGGAAGCTCACAGGCGCCGGCGGCGGCGGGTTCCTGCTGTTGTTTGTGCCGCCGGAGCGCCAAGCCGATGTCCTCGAAGCGCTGAACGGCTGCGTTCATGTGCCGTTCGAGTTCGAGTCGGCCGGCAGCCAGATCATCTTCTACGAACCGGGTACCGACTACGAAGCGGCCGACCGCGCACGCGGCCAGCGCCGGCGCACGTTCAAGGAACTGACCCGCCCCGCACTCAGCGCGGAGGCACAATGAACCACGACGTTCGTATTTTCGTCGCCGGGGGCGACACGCTCTACGGCCACGCGCTGATCGATCTGCTGCGTGCGGAGGGTTTCACGAATCTGGTCGGCGCCGGGACGGACGAACCGAACCCGACGCGGCCCGCGGCCGTTGAATCGTTCTTCGCCGCCACGAAGCCGGAAGTGGTGCTCCTCTGTGCCGGCAAGTCCGGCGGGATCGGGCTGAACCGCTCGCGCCCCGTCGAACTGATGCGCGACAACCTGCTCGCGACCACGACCGTCCTCGACGCCGCGCACCGGTACGGCGTGACGAAACTCCTGTACCTCGCGAGTTCGTGTGCGTACCCGAAACACGCACCGCAACCGCTCGCGGTGGAATCGCTCGGCACGGGACCGATGGAGCCAACGAGCGAAGCCTACTCGACCGCCAAGTTCGCCGGCTGGAAGTTGTGCGAGGCGTACCGTCGAGAGTACGGGTGCCGGTTCATCACCGGGTTCCCCGCGAACGCCTTTGGGCCGAACGACGATTTCAGCGCGGACGGCGGGCACGTCATCCCGGCCCTCATTCGCCGGGCACACGACGCGAAAAAGCAAAGCGCGCCGGAACTCGTGGTGTGGGGGAGTGGAACCCCGCGCCGGGAGTTCGTGTACTCGCGCGATCTCGCCCGGGCGTGCCTCTTCGTCGCAGAGCACTACGAGAGCGAGGAGCCGATCAACCTCGGCGGCGGCACGGACGTGAGCATCGCGGACGTGGCCCGAGCGGTCGCGGACGTGGTCGGGTTCCGCGGGCAGCTCCGGTTCGACGCGACGCAGCCGGACGGCGCCCCGCTCAAGGCACTGAACTCGGCTCCGCTCCTGGAAATGGGCTGGCGACCGGAAACAGAGTTCCGCGCCGCGCTCGCTGAAACCTACTCCTGGTTCTTGCGTCACCACACCACGGAAATCAGTTCCAAGTTCCACGTTTCAAGCTCCGTGTCGAGAGGGCGCTGAGAACGTCTACTTGGGCCGTAATTGGTCGACTTGAAACTTGGAACACGAGATTTGGAACTCACGAGAGGGCACCGGACATGCACGCCAGGCTATTTCGATCGCTGTACCGCATTCGCCGGGTCGAGGAGGAAGTCGCGCGCGTCTACGCGACGGACAAGATCAAAAGCCCGGTCCACCTCTCCATCGGTCAGGAAGCCGTTTCGGTCGGCGTGTGCGACGCCCTCCGCGCGGACGACGTGGTGTTCGGCACCTACCGCGGACACGCGCTGTACCTCGCCAAAGGCGGGGACATGAACGCGATGGTCGCGGAACTGTATGGCAAGGTGACCGGCTGCACCCGCGGTAAGGGCGGGTCGATGCACCTGATCGACACCGAGTGCGGGGTGATGGGCACGTCCGCGGTGGTCGGCACAACGATCGCGAACGCCGCCGGGTACGCCTACTCGCTGAAGCTCCGCCGGTCGGACGCGGTCGTGGTGTGCTTCTTCGGCGACGGCGCCACGGAAGAGGGCGTGTTCGCGGAAACGCTGAATTTCGCCGTTCTAAAGCGCCTGCCGCTCCTGTTCGTGTGCGAAAACAACGGCTACGCGATTCACACGTCCCAGGCCAAGCGTCAGGGGCTGCCTGACATCTGCGCTCGGGCACGGGCTTACGGCATGCCGGCCGAACGGCTCGACGGTAACGATGTGCTGACACTTCGCGACAAAGCCGAAAGTGCCATCGCCAAACTGCGAGCTGGCGAAGGGCCGCAATTCATCGAAGCCACGACGTACCGGTGGCGCGAGCACGTCGGCCCGGGCGCGGACTACCACCTCGGATACCGTGCCAAGAGCGAATGCGCGCCGTGGGAAGAGAATGATGCGGTCCGCGTGCTGGCCGAACAGATCCCGACTGAACAGCGCGCCGTGATCGAGGCCGCGGTGGAGCGCGAGATCACCACGGCGTTTGAATTCGCGGAAACCAGCCCGTTCCCGCACCCGTCCGAACTCATGACCGACATCTTCACGGAGGACGCCAATGATTTCGCCGCTTGCCAAAGCTAAATCGCCCCAGGCTCTCCGCGAGAGCATCAAGACGACCGAGCGCACGCGGACGTTCGTAGAAGCCGTCCGCGAGGCGACCGACGAGGAAATGGGCCTAGACCCGAACGTCGTGCTGTTCGGCCTGGACGTGGACGACCCGAAGGCCATTCAGGGGACGACCCAGGGGCTCGTGGAGAAGTACGGCGCGGAGCGCGTCTTCGGCACGCCGCTCTCGGAAGACGCGATGACCGGCGCCGCGATCGGGATGGCCTTGGCCGGGCTGCGCCCGATCCACGTCCACATCCGCATGGACTTCCTGCTGCTCGCGGTGAACCAGCTCCTCAACGTGGCCGCGAAGAGCCGGTACACCTACGGCGGGCGCGTGAACGTGCCGCTCGTGGTCCGAGCGATGATCGGCAAGAGTTGGGGCCAGGGCGCGCAGCACTCGCAGGGGCTGCACAGCTTCTTCATGCACGTCCCGGGGATCAAGGTCGTGGCGCCGTCCACCCCCTACGACGCGAAGGGCTGCCTCACGGCCGCGATCCGCGACGACGACCCCGTGCTGTACGTCGAGCACCGGCTGCTGCACTTCCAAAAGGGGCCGGTGCCGACCGAGCCGTACACCGTTGAACCGGGCAAAGCCCGTATCGCGGTGGCCGGCGACGATGTGACGATCGTTGGCATCTCCTACATGCAGGTCGAAGCTCTGCGTGCGGCGAAGTACCTGGAAGACGTGGGTATTCGGGCCGAAGTCATCGACCCGATCTGGCTGAACCCGCTGGACACCGACACCATTGCGGAATCGGTGCGCCGCACGGGGCGGCTCATTGTTGTGGACACCGGGTGGACGAACTGCGGAGCGGCCGCAGAAATTGTCAGCCGCGTGGCCGAACGGTTGCAAGGCGAGCGCGCTTTCCGTTTCAAGCGTATGGGGTTCGCTCCGACGACGTGCCCGACGACGCCGGGACTCGAAGACCTGTTCTACCCGAACGCGCGGACCGTCGCCGCCGCCGCCCGCGATCTGGTCGAGGGCCGTGCGTGCAACTGGCTCCCGACCGAGCGCGCGGACCTGCGGAGCATCGAGTTCAAGGGGCCGTTCTAACCGGCCCGTCGTAGCGCTCTGACGAGCCGCGACCGCAAGGGAGCGGGATGCGCCACCGCTCCCTTGCGGTCGCGGCTCGTCAGAGCGCTGATGACCTCCCCCACTCCCTTGCGGTCGCGGCTCACTGCGAGAAACAAAACAATCTCCGGCACGGGCAAGAAGGTCCGTGCCACATGCAGCCGAATATAGTCGAACATCACGGAGGATCAACGTGCCGACGACCAAGTCCGCCACCGCTCCGGCCAAACTGAACTGGCCGTTGATGAAGAACAACATCGCCCGCGAAGACCTGAACGCGGTCATCGACCTGCTCCAGCAGGACGACCCGATCCTCACGCAATCGAAGAACGTGCGGGCCTTCGAGGAAGAATGGTCCCAGTGGCTGGGAGTGAAGCACAGCGTCTTCGTGAACTCCGGCTCGTCGGCGAACCTGGTGACGATCGCGGCCCTGAAGGAGCTGCACCCCGAGGGGGGCGAGGTGATCGTCCCCGCGATCACCTGGGTGTCGGACATCGCGGCCGTGTTGCACTGCGGGTTCACGCCGGTGTTCGCGGACATTGACCCGCGCACCCTGAGCATGGACCCGGACCAGATCCTCGCGAAGATCACCTCGCGCACGCGGGCCGTGTTCCTCACGCACGTGCTCGGGTACAACGCGCTGACGCGGCCCCTGCTGAACGAACTTGAGGCACGCGGTGTTCCGCTCATCGAGGACGTGTGCGAGTCGCATGGGGCGACGTTCGAGGACCAGAAGCTCGGCAGTTTCGGGTGGGCGTCCAACTTCTCCTTCTACTATGCCCACCACCTCAGCACCATCGAAGGCGGGATGGTCTGCACGAACGACGAGAACCTGTACGAAGCGATTCGGATGTTCCGGGCGCACGGAATGGTCCGCGAGATGAGCAGCGACAACAAGAAGCGCGACTTCGCCGAGAAATTCCCGGACCTGAACCCGGACTTCATCTTCGCATTTCCTGCGTACAACGTGCGCAGCACCGAGATCAACGCCGTGATCGGCCGCTCGCAGTTGCGCCGGCTCGACGACAACAACCAGCGCCGCACCGCGAACTTCATGCTGTTCCTGCGGAACCTCGATCCCACGCTGTACCGCACCGATTTCCGCACCGAGGGGAGCAGCAACTACGCCTTCACGCTCGTTCTCAAGGAACCCGATCCCGCTCTGAGCGACCGCGTGACGACCGCGCTCCGCGCGGCGGGCGTGGAGTTCCGGCGCGGAACGGCCGGGGGCGGCAACCAGCTCCGGCAGCCGTACCTGCGCCGGCTCCTGGGCGATGATGCATGGAAGCAGTGCCCCAAGGCCGACCACGTTCACTTCTACGGCTTCTACATCGGCAACTACCCGACCCTGGAAGCGGACCGCATTCTCCAGCTCTGCGACCTGCTGAACGGCCTCGGGCGCTGAACACCCTCAAACGCGGAACCACCATGACGGCGAACCGACTCGACCTCGTTCTGATCAACCCGAGCAGCCGGACGCAGGTGTACCAGTCGCTCGGCACCGACCTCGCGGCCGTGGAGAACCCGGTGTGGGCCGGGTTGATGGCGACGTTCTGCCGCCAGCGCGGGCTGTCGGTCGAAATCATCGACGCGGAAGCCGAGTGCCTGTCCGCGTCGGAAGTCGCGGACCGCGTCGCGTACCTCAAACCGGTACTCGCGGCGGTCGTGGCCTACGGGCACCAGCCGTCCGCTTCCACACAGATCATGACCGCGGTGGGGCGCGCCTGCTCCGCGGTGAAGGTGACCGCGCCGGACCAGCCGGTGCTGTTGCTGGGCGGGCACGTTGCGGCCCTGCCCGAGCGGACGCTCCGCGAGGAGGAAGCCGACTTCGTCGCGGCCGGCGAGGGGCTTCACACGCTCGTGAGCCTCGTAGACGCGCTGAAATCGCCCGCGCCCGATCTGAGCGCGGTGCCGGGCCTTTGGTACCGCGACAACGGCCGCCCGCGGAGCGGCCCGCAAGCCCCACTCCTCACGCGGCTCGACGCCGAAATGCCGGGCGTCGCGTGGGATCTGCTCCCGATGAGCCGCTACCGCGCACACAACTGGCACTGCCTCGGCGGGCACGAGCGCCAGCCCTACGCGGCGATCTACACCACTCTGGGCTGCCCCTACCAGTGCTCGTTCTGCTGCATCCAGGCGCCGTTCAAGAACGGTGAGGTGGGCGAGCCGGGCGAAAAGCAGCCGCCCAACAGCTACCGCTTCTGGAGCGTCGATCACGTTCTGGCGCAGATCGACACGCTGGTCGAGAAGCACGGTGTGCGGAACATCAAGATCGCCGACGAAATGTTCGTGCTGAACAAGCGGCACGTCGTCGGCATCTGCGACGGGATCATCGCCCGCGGGTACGACTTGAACATCTGGGCGTACACCCGCGTGGACACGATCAAGGACGGGATGCTCGACAAGCTGAAGGCGGCCGGGTTCAACTGGCTGGCGGTCGGCATCGAGGCCGGTGCGGACCGCGTGCGCACCGACGTGGACAAGGCGTTTTCGCAGGAGCAGGTGTACGGCATCGTGCGCCAGATCCAGTCGGCCGGGATCAGCGTGATCGGGAACTACATCTTCGGCTTGCCGGAAGACGACCACGCGACCATGCGGGCGACGCTCGATCTCGCGCTCGATCTGAAGTGCGAGTTTGCCAACTTCTACTCGGCGATGGCGTACCCGGGTTCCCCGCTGTACGCGCTCGCACTGCGGCGCGGGGTGCCGCTGCCGCAACGGTGGACCGGCTACTCGCAGCACTCGCGCGACTGCCTGCCACTCCCGACGCGGTACCTACCCGCGCGCGAGGTGCTCAAGTTCCGCGACGCGGCGTTCTTGAAGCACTACACGGACCCGGGGTACTTGCAGTTGATCGAGAGCCGGTTCGGTACGAAGTCGGTGGAAGATATTCGCCGCATGACGGCCCACCGACTCGAACGCGACCTGCTCACCGGCGCGCTCGACGTTCCGCCAACGCTCCTCCCCGCAGACAACGCGGTCAGCGCCCCCGCACCCGAAGTGCTCCAGCTCACCCGGCGCTAGGCTCGCTCGGACCGGCATTGGGCGAACGGCCGGTGTAGCCGACCGGTAAAGAACCGACCACCCGCTCGTTGTCACTCGCGGTTCGCCAAGAGACGCAGGCAAACCGCGAGTGACAACGAGCGGGTGGTGCTTTCGGATCTTGATCCGGTTGATCCTGTCAAAAGCTCTTCGTGGCTCTCACGACCGTCGGTCTGAACTCATCTCCGACCGATTCGGCGCACCCACTTCAGCGGCGTACCCAGCACCGAGTACGCACGATCGGCGAACTTATGGCGACGCGGAGGCTGCGCGTTCTGCATGTACTCAAGCTGTTGGTGGAACCCGAGGAGTGCCGTCCACAGCGTGAGCGCATCGGCAGGAGGAAGTGTGCCCGGGTTCGCGAACTGACGCAGCACCCGCTGGTGGTTCGCGAACCAGTTCGTACTGCGTGAGAACCCGCCCGGGCGGTAGCGGTAGTAGAACAGGTGCTCCGGCACGACGCCGATCTTGTGCCCCGCGTGGACCAGCTTCACGAACGCTTCCCAGTCCTCGCACGACGTTCCACGATCAGTTTCATACCCGCCCACGGCCCTCAACGCGGCCGTGCGGAAGATCGCGTTCGCGTCGCCGTACACGTTGCGGATACCGGCCAGAGCATGCGGCCCGCCCACCGGTCGGTGCGCGTAAAGGTAACGTTCGGGGTGCAGGTTGGGTGCGTCGACATCGAACGCGAGGAAGTAACACGTCATGGCCGACAGACCGGGGTTGCGCTGCATCCCAGTGACGAACCGCGCAATCATGTCTGGTCGTGCGAGATTGTCTGCGTCGACGGGCACAAAGAATTCGCCGGTGGCGAGTTCGAGGCACCGGTTCCGAGTTGCTCCGATGCCCGCATTCTCTTGACGCAGGAACCGGTACGCCGGGTACCGCGCTCGCATCGACTCGAACACTTCGACCGATGCTGCGTCCGTCGAGCCGTCGTCGATAGCGATGACTTCGATGTTCGGGTACGTTTGAGCCGCGAGCGTGGCGAGCGTGTCCGGAAAGTAGCGGCCGAGGTTGTGGTGTGCGATCGCGATCGTCACGAGCGGCGAGCTACTCACGTTGGGATTTGCGACCTCGAGCGACCGGCTGTACTCGACCGCGGAAGTCACGGCGTCAGGTCGAATCATCCACCCGTTCCGTCGCACAAACGCTGTCAGTGCGTCGTCCGGTACGCACTGAATATCCGCCCCCTCGAAGGCGAATCGTTCGAGGTAATCGCCTTCCACCGCAGCAAAATCCGAAGGCCAGCGCTGGCGGCTTTCGCGATCGCGCTGCGTGTTCCCGTCGAGCCGCACGGCCAGCGTCACATCGGTGAGTGCCAGCCCCGCGCGCTTCGCCTGAACCGCTCGCGCGCCCAATCCACCGCGAGCGCTGAACTCGATGACGCCGAAGCGATGTTCACGGTGCAATCCTTCGACCGCGTGGCGTACCAGCTCCGAGCGTTCCGCGGGTCCGTCACCGTGAAGTTCATGCACGCGGAAATCAGCCGGCGGCTCGATCGCAGTGAGATCAGTGCAACCGATGCCAGCCGCGCGCAGGCGCGCTGCAACACCAGTTTCGGTTCCCGCACACACGAGGACGTGAACGGTCCAACCGTTTTGAAGCAAGTCGCGCAAAGCCGGGGCGTCGGTACTCAGGCCGCTCGGGTCGTCGACGACGAGGCAGGCGCGCCCGCGAACCGGCGGCGAATCGTTTGGAAACACGCGAGAGCCTCCTGAATCACCTCATCGGTGTTGAAGTACCGGTACTGCGCGAGCCGCCCGCAGAAGTACACGCTATTCTGCGCCGTTTCCGCTTCCGCCAGTTCGCGGTACCGTGCGTACAGGGCCGCACTCTCGCGGCGCGGAACGGGGTAGAACGGCTCGCCCGTCGATGCGGACGTTTCGTAGCTCACTACTGTTTCGGGGTGTCGCTGACCGGTGACGTGCTTGATTTCGACCGACCGCGTGTACGGGAATTCGTTCGGATAATTGATCTGCACACAGGGCTGGCGCCACTCGGTGGCGTGCGGCACGAACTCGAACCGGAGCGAGCGGTACGGCAACTTGCCGAGTCGGTTCCCGAAGTATTCGTCGACGGGACCGCAATACACGGTCGCGCACCGCGGGCGGATCAAGTCACGCACTTCGATGAAATCGCAGTTCAACAGCGTGCGGATCTTTCGGTGCCGGAGCATCCGCGCGAACAGTGCGGTGAACCCGCCCTTTGGCATCATCTGGAACCGGTGCCCGACGTACCGGGCGTCACGGTCCAGGCGCACCGGAACGCGCCCGCACACTTGCGGGTCGAGGTCGCGCGGGTGAACGCCCCACTGTTTCAGCGTGTAGTTCAAGTAGAACGCTTCGTACAACTCGCGCCCGACGCGACTCAGTACGAATTCTTCGGAGTTCGCCGGGTTCGCGATCGGCACGCGGCGCTCAGCCAGGAGTCGCTCCGCGGCTTCCGCATCAAGCGGCCGACCGAAGAACTGCTCCAGCGTGGTGAGGTTGATCGGAAACGGAAAGAGGTCCCCGCGAACGTGTGACCGCACCTCGTAATTCGCGGGGATGAATTCTGTGAACCGGGACAGGTAGCGGAGCAGGTCTTCGTCGTTTGTGCGGAAGTAGTGCGGGCCGTAGTTGTGAACGAGAACCCCGTTGGACGCCGGTGAATCGTGGCAGTTTCCCGCAATGTGCGCGCGCCGATCCACGACGAGCACCTTCCAGCCGAGCACCGTGGCCGCGCGCTCCGCGATCACGCACCCGACCGGCCCCGCCCCGCACACCAGAAGGTCCACATCATCGAGCACGGCGGTCCCTCGTTCACCCGCGGGCCTTATCGAAGGCGTTCTTGAGAGCGGCGTTCCACTGATCGGGAGTAAACCGCGTTTGCACGTCCGCGCGGGCCGCGTGCCCGAGCCGCTGGCGCACCGCGCGCTGCTCGATCAACAGCGACACCGATTCGATCAATCCGTCGACCACCTTCTTGTCCGCGGTATACATCGGGCCGTAGTTCTCGCGGAGCACGCCGGCCTCGTGGTCGGCCCACGACACCTTCCCGTACCGACCGGGGACGATCAGCCCCGTGCGCCCGTGCTCAACGTACTCGTCCATTCCCCACCCGTCGGAAACCACCACCGCCTGCCCGTAGGACATGGCTTGGAGAACCGACACGATGTGGATGCGCGCGGCCGGGAGCAAATAGATGTGCGATTCGCGCTGAAGCTCTGCCATTCGCTCGGCGGGGAGGAAGCGGTCGATCACTCGAACCCAACCCGACTCCAGGATGCGGTAGTAACGCTCATCGAGGCGCGGAAGACCAGAACGGATCGTGAGCCGGAGTTGCGGATACCGCTCGCGCAGCACGTCGAACGCTTCCAGCACATCCAGCCCGCCGCGAAGAAAGAAGCTGTCGCGGTTCTGGTGCCAGGAGTTGGTGAACAGCAGGTTCACCGTGCCGTCTTCGTCGTCGTGCGTTTGCCACTCGCCCGGCAGTTGGACGCCGAGCGGGGCATACGTCACCTTCCGGGCGATCGTTTCGCTCCGGAACAGCGCGGGAATCATTTCCGCTGTGGACCGCATGTGCGTCACGATCCCGCGACAATACTCGGCTTCGAGTAGCGCTTTGACGGCGCCGAAGTACGGCGACCGCTGGACGTCCAGCCCGGCCGTCTGGCCGTTCTGAATGAACGGGTAGAACAGCGTGGTTGCGTCCTCGATTTCGATCACCCACGGGTTCTGACCGTAGGTGAACGGTACGCTCGTCAGAAAGGCGAGTTCCGCCCGGCGCGGAGCCAGGACCTGTGACTGGAAGTTCCGGGAGTGCGCGAACCGCACCGCCGGCACCACGCGACCCGTTTGGCGAATCAGCGAGAGTACCAATCGCACGAACCCGAACAGCGTGATGAGGCAGCGAACCGCTCCGAACTGGAACGCCGTCTGTGCGAACATGGTCGCGGACGTGCCGAGCGCCGAGAACGCCCGTGCGATTCGCTGAACGCGAGTGAGCGGTAGTGTCTCGTCGTCGGTAGCAGCGCGCCCGGAATGAACGAACCTATAACCCGCGGGCGGAGCGTCCGTGTGTCTGAAGAGGGGGTGCGTTCCGCAATTCCCGAACCGCTTGAAGACCGGCAACCACCCGAGGAATTCGACCGGTGTGGCGGCGCGTGTCGCACGGACGGGGTCGGCCGTTTCTTCCCGTGGCGGGGGCACGGACTTGTGCGAGGTGGCGCTCACGGAGTTCCTTCTCCCGCGCGGGGTGCCCATCACGATGAGTGAATCACTCGGGACGGAGAGCCTAGCCCGGTTGTTCGCGTGGTGTCAAGATCGGCCGGCCGGGGAGCCGCTTCCGGAGTGCCTGAACAATTCCCCGCGCGTTCTTATGTCGGGCGCGTCCGAGAGCAGCTAAAGCGTTTCGCACAGCTTCCCAGGATGCCTTCCACCAAGGGGTTCGCACGACGAGTTGCCGGCCGGGGGTGCGAATATCGAACGACGACGTCACCGCATCGAGTTTCGCCCAGCGCCCTCGTTCGCTCTCGGGATCACTTCGCGCTTCAATCGCCGCACACACACGAAGCGCGAGTTCCTTACGCTTCGGAAGCAGTGCATCGAACCGCGGCGCATCGACTGCCAGAATCGCCGGATCGGACATGTACACCAAACCGGCTTCGGGGTGATGAACCGCGTTGTCGTGCTCGAACACGACGTCCGGCAAATACACGACGCGCTGTTCGCCGAGCGCAGCCAACAGATTGAACACGTCCTCAATGTGGTCGTCGATCCGGTAGCGCGCGTACTCGGGCGGGCAAATCCCCCCTACCAACTCACAGAACGCGCGCGAGGTGAGTGGAAACGTGCAGAGGTGGTCGCGCATCAGCGTGTCGTTGACGTGGACCAGCACGAACGGATCGGGGAACCGGCGAAAGCAGTTCAACGCGATCGCGTCCCATCCGGGGGTTCGCACGATCACGTCGTCGTTGAGCAGCATCACGTAGGCGCCGGTGGTCGCGTCGAACCCGGCGCTGTTCAGCGCACCCATCGTCAAGCCCGGTGGCACAACGACGGGACGCACGCTCAGTTTGGGGTGGCCGACGAGGCTCGCCGGGTCGTCCGCGTCCACCACGAGCACAACTTCGATCCGCTCCGGGTGGTGCGCGGTCCGGGCCACGCTATCGAGGAACCGGCGGAGCTTTTCGACGCGCCCGCGAGTCGGGACGATGAGTGAGAAACTCGGTCGCATGCGGTTCCCGTTCCAGCAATTTCGTCAGGCCATCGTCGGGTCGACGGTGAACCCGCGGCTCAGCCCCTCGTAGTGGAACATCCGCACGTGTGGTGTCACAATGATTGATCGACCCTTCGCGCGAATCCGGCGGCACAGATCCGCGTCGTTGAGTGAGAGCGGGAGGTTCTCGTCGAACCCGCCCACGTCCTCGAACACGTCTCGGCGCACGAGCATGCAGGCGGCCGTCACCGCGGGAACGGTCCGCACGATCCGCAGTTCACCGTCCGCACCGGGCTCATCTTCCGGTTGGCCGCGGTAGGGGTGAACCCAGGTACCGTCGCTGCGCGGGAACAAACCCGCGTGCTGAATGGTGCGGTCCGGGTACAGCAGCGTCGCGCCCACAGCGCCCACAGCGGGATCGGCCGCCAACAGCAGCAGGCGCTCGATCCAGTCGCGCGTGAGCACCTCGGTGTCGTTGTTGAGGAACAGGAGGTGGTCGCCAGTCGCCCGCGCGACACCCGCGTTACACAGGAGCGAGAAGTTGAACGGCCCGGGGCAGCTCACGAGGCGCACGTTCTGGCGCGCCCCGATGCTGGCCAGCAAGCGCCCGGTCCGCGGGCTCTCGCTCCCGTTATCGACGAGCACGATCTCGATGTTGCGGAACGTGCTCCGGCGCAGGCTCCGCAAGCAGTTCCGCAGCAGTTCGGCGCGATCGCGGAACGGGATGATGATACTCACCCGAGCGTTCGGTAGCGTCGTTTCCGGGCCGAGGTACGGTTCGGCCTTCTCGGTGATGAACTTCGGAACGATCGCGGGGTGCGGGATGAACCGCCGCAGTTGCACGCGGAGCCACTCCGCGGCCTTCGCGAACTTGGACCCCTGCAGCCCGTTCAGGTCGTTCTGAAGGAGTTCCGCGCGCTGCCACTCGTCGTGGTACCGCTTGTTCAGCAGGTGGATCAGCCCGGCATACGGGTTCCGCCGCCGGCGCCGCCGACGGGATACGCGGTCGTGCATCGGTCGTGCTCCTTCACCCGGCGTTCTGGTACGGCCCCCGGCCCATCATCCGGTAGCCCTTAATCAGTTCGCGAATGCCGTCTTCCAGCGAGCGATTGGCCTCGAACCCGGCCTCCTTGAGCCGCGCGCTCGACACGATGTAGTTGCGCTTGTCCGGGTCTTCGCCGATCGCCGCGAAGTGGATGTAAAACTTCGGCACCTGCTTCTTCACGGCGAGCGCGAGTTGCTCTTTCGAGAGGTTCGCGGAGTCCAGCCCGAGGTTGTACGGGCGCCCGGACATTTGCGGGCCGTTCACCAGTGCGTGCAGGAAGCAATCGGCCACGTCCCGGACGTGAACGAAGTTGCGTTTGAAGTCCTTCTCGAAGAGGACGATGTAGCCGTCCTTGATGGCCGAATACACGAAGTGGTTGACGAGCAGGTCGAGCCGCATGCGCGGCGACAGCCCGAAAACGGTCGCGAGCCGGAACGTCACGGCATTCGGGCTGTCGAGCAGCGTGCGTTCGGCCTCGCACTTCGTCCGGCCGTACAGCGAGATCGGTTCGAGCGGCGTGTCTTCGGTGCAGAGCGCGGACCCGGTGGTGGCACCGTACCCGCTGTTCGTGTTGGGGAACACGACGAGCTGGTTCGGGCTGCGGAGGCGGTTCAGGAGCCGCACCGACTCCAGGTTCACGGACTTGGCCAGCGCCGGGTCGCGGTCGCACGCCGAAGCGCCCACGATCCCCGCCAAGTGAACGATCGCGTCCGCGCCTTTGATGGCGTTGCGCATCACGTTTTCGTCGCGGACGTCGCCCTTGATGAAATCGAACGCGGGGTTAGCGCAGAGGTGAAACAACCCCTGCCCCGCTCCGTACATGAGGTTATCGAGGGCGGTCACCTCGTACCCGGCCGCGAGGAAGTGTTCGCACGCGACACTGCCGAGGTAGCCGAGTCCGCCGGTTACGAGAACGCGCTGCGGCACGATGCAGTCTCCTGAAGTTCCGCGGAACAAAAGAGTTCCAGACGAACGTCTCGCGCCGCGAACCAGTTCGTCCGCCGTTCCCCCGTTGGCGGTTGTGTCGCGACCCGAGTGTTGGGTGGGAAGTGTAATGGGCCGAATTGTTATGAATCAAGCCCACTCGGTTCCGGGGCATGTCTCAGCTTGGTTTTTCTCGACGGGGTTCGGACGACTGCCAACTCAGGCTGAAACGACATCTCACCGCTTGCGGGTACGCGGCCATGCGATGTGTTGCAACAGAACGTTGGTCACAATCCAGAGTAGCACGGGAGTGAGTACGACGGCGTAACACCAGAACTGGAGTTCAGACTCCGCACGCTCCCAATCCTGCATTGCGTCGAAGCCGAAGAGTGGCATGGTGATCCTCGCGCGACCAGCGCGACGAGACGCGAAGAAAATTCAAACTGAGATACTACCCGATTACGCCCCGAAACACAGCCCGGCGCACACGGACTCGACCGACCGGTTACAATGGGACGTCGCCACCGATTCGAGGATCGTGATGGACCCCCAAGAAGTGCAGACCCCGGGCGGGATCGTACACACCTACCAGGGGTACGACCCGGTGAACTTCCCCAGCCCCACCGCCCCGCCGCCGGACATGGTTTCGCCGCTCATGGAGCACATGCTCCGGTTCGGTGACGTCGACGAGTTCACCGCAGAACAGTTGGCCAACGCGATCCACATTGATGCGTCGCAGATCGCGGGATTGGGGCCGAGCATCGACGCCCTCAAGGAAATGCTCCTCGAACGCAAGCGGAAGATCCTCGCGACCTACGAAACCAAAGCCGCACAGAAGGCCGCGGCGACCGCGTTCCGCGACGCGGCACAAGACGTGAACCCGCCGAAGAAACTCGCGGCCGATTTCCGACGCGCCATCAAGGACGAGCAGCTCGCGGACCTCGAATCTCTGTACTTCCGTGCGGGGGACGATCGCTCAGCTTTCGCGCAATCGCTGGTGCCACTCGTCGAGCGCCTCGGTGACAAGTATCAGGTGGACGAACTCGCCGGGAAGTACGAGTTCACGGGCCGAGAGAAAATGAGCGTCCCCACTGCGCTCGAAGTGAAAGAAGAACTGGAAACAATCGATGAACTGTTGAAGCAACTCGAAGAGGCGAAAAAATCGCCCGCCCAACTCGCGATCATCGATCTGGAGGAACTCGAACAGTTCGCCGAACCGGGCGACATCGAAGGACTCCAGGCGCTCCAACAGCAGGTCGAGGACTACATTCGCGAACAGGCCGAAAAGCAGGGGGTCGAAGGGGACGGGAGCGGAAAGTTCAAACTGACGCCCAAAGCGCTCCGGCTGTTCCAGTCGAAAGTGCTCACGCAGATCTTCAGCGAACTCCAGGCATCGCGGACCGGGCGCCACCCCGACGCGGTGACGGGCGAAGGCGCCGTCGAATCGCCCAAAACGAAGCCCTACGAGTTCGGCGACTCCGTCGCGCAGATGGACATCCCGGCCAGCATGGTGAACGCGCTCTTACGCGCCGGACCGGGACTTCCAGTGAAGATGAAACCCGACGACATCGTGATTCACCACACGCGGGTGAACCCGAAGGCCGCGACCTGCGTGCTGCTCGACATGAGCGGCTCGATGCGCTACGACGGCCTCTACGTGAACGTGAAGCGCATGGGCCTCGCGCTCGACGGCCTCATCCGGACCGAGTACCCGGGCGATTTCCTCCAGTTCATCGAGATGTACACGTTCGCGAAACCGCGCCACCTCTCGGAGGTCGCGGGGCTGATGCCGAAACCGGTCACGATCTTCAGCCCGGTGGTGCGGCTCAAGGCCGACATGAGCAACCCGGAAACCAGCGAGTTCCGCATCCCGCACCACTTCACGAACATCCAGCACTCGCTCCAAACCGCGCGCCGGTTCCTCGCGAACCAGGACACCCCGAACCGACAGGTGGTGCTCATTACCGACGGGCTGCCCACCGCGCACTTTGAAGGCAGCATGTTGTACATGCTCTACCCGCCGGACCCGCGCACCGAAGAAGCGACCATGCGTGAGGCGCTGCTCTGTGCCCGCGAAGGGATCACGATCAACATTTTCCTGCTGTCGAACTGGAACCAGTCGCAAGAAGACGTGCAGTTCGCGTACAAGATGGCGCAAGCGACGAAGGGCCGCGTCGTGTTCACCGCGGGGCGCGACCTGGATCGCTACGTGATCTGGGACTACATCAAGCGGCGCAAGCAGATCATCTCAGGGTGAGAATGCACAAGACTTTTTGACAGGATTAACAGGATCAACAAGATCTGCCCCGCCGGGGACACAGAACAGCGGAGCTTGTGGGGCGACGGACGAGGCGGTACCGTACACATCCTGATGTCCCCACATGCAATGAGAGCGGTATGGTGGTACGTCGCATGAAGGTCGTTTACAAGATTACTTATCCAAACGGGAAGATTTACGTCGGTAAAGACCTCACTGATAGCATTAACTACTTCGGTAGCGCCTCGGATGCGCTGATCGCGCAAGATTTCACCCGCGAACAGCGGCGAGATTTCACGATCCGGAAGGAGATACTGTGGGAATCGGACACGGCAACAGACCGAGAAGTTAGCGCGAAAGAACTGGAATTCATTCTGGAGTTTCGAGCAAACGATCCGAATATCGGCTACAATCGTTGGCCGAAATTCGTATTACGAACAACGGCTTGCGCGTGACATTTACGATTGCCAGTCTAACCACTCTTAATCCTGTTAGTCCTGCCAAAAACCTTCACTGCTTCTGGCGCGACATCTCCACTTCCTTCGCCAGACCTTCCTTGTCGTTGAATTCGACGACTGACACCGCTTCCGCGTCGATGTGAACGTCCGCGGTTCGCGGCGCGTACTCCAGTCCGAGCACGTCCACCACGGTGGGATGAACCTGCGGGCGCTCCGGCGACACGAAGTAGCCGTGGACCTCGAGTGCTTCGGCCCGGTACTCGTCGTACCGCATCAGCAGCGCGTGGAGCTTCTTCAAGCGATAGTGCGGGACGGTCGCGTACATGTGGTGCGGCAGGTGGTAATCCTGGCCGAACGGGAACACCGCGAAGCGGATGAACGGTGCAACGAGGAACGTCCGCGTGTTGTTGATCCACCCGCGCCCGCCGTTCCCGTGCTGCACCAGTTGGCGCAGGATCATAAAGAACGCGAACGCGGTGAACAGCGGCACCACCCACAGTAACAGGAAGTACGGCACGGCCGGCGCGCCGGTCAGTTTGGTGGCGACCACGAGCGACGTGAGCAACAGCGTGATGAACCCGACCCGCAACGCGGAGGTGTACCGCGCATGGATGACGGGTCGAAGTTTGCTCTGGTGGTACTTATGGTCCGGGAGCTTCATAAACACAGCAACAACAACGATCCACATCGCGAAGGCCGTCACCGGCATCACCCACCAGTCGTCCGTGAGGTAGAAGAGTGTCGTGAGCGCTGCCACAGTTGCGAGTAGGTACAGGATGCCGACTCGAACCGCTCCCTTCGAGGGTTTCTGACCCTTAATCATGTAGGGGTTCTTGTCGGTTCCGGTCGCGTTGTACTGTGCGCGGATGCGCATGAAGCGGATCAACCGAAACGGCGATAGTTGCCACGTGAATGCCCGAATCACGTCGCGTCGGGCGAGCGGGAACCCGAGCCAGTGGCCGCTGGTTTTGAGCTGCGACACGTCCGGGTCGCGGTCGGGGTCGTTGACGAACTGGTGGTGCGCGAGGTGCTGGAGCCGGTAGTGGTAGATGCTCGCGAACAGCGGGAACATCGTGAACAAGTCCGACGCGAGATCGTTCACGAACCGGTTGCGGAACAGGATGTAGTGCGAGCCTTCGTGCGCGAGTCCGCTAAGTTGGTGCTGCCCGGCTCCCACAAGCACAATCGCGACCAGCGCAATGGGCACATTCGCCCACCACCCGATCCCGAAGTCTTCCCGGTTCTCGAAGAACCACACTGCCCCGCCGATTACGAGAGCGAGGTACAGATACGTCCGAACGACGAACCACCAGTTCCGGACGTTGTCCGTTCGGCGCAGCTCCTGGAGCGCGGCCTTCAGCTCCGGATCAGAAAGCGTTTTAACGGGCGCGTCGATGGTGCTCGTGCTCATAAGCGGTCACTTCGGGTCTTCGAGGCTCGTCATCAGTGTGCGGTACGTTTCCTCGTCGATCTGGTCGGCGAGGAACTTGTACGTCACGAGGTACTTCACGATGCGCCGTTGGTCCCAGTCGAAGCGCGCCGGGTCGATCACGTTGCGGTCGAGCCGGGAGTTATCGGCCAGGTCCGAGAGTTTCACCTGCCGGGCGATCGCATTACCCTTCAACCGAATCACGTAATCGGCATATTGCGCGCCGTGTGGCCGAGTCAGGCACTCCACCGCTTCCAGAATCGGGGCCGCAAACCCTTCGGTTTGCAAGTGGGCGAGCGTGACGTCGGTGTCTTCCACGAGATCGTGGAGCACGGCCGCGATGCGCACGTTCGGGTCGTTTACCGCGAGTGCCACCCGGAGCACGTGCAGCAAATACGGTTGGCCCTCTTTATCGACCTGCCCCGCGTGCGCGGAAGCCGCGAGTTGCACCGCCCGGTCGAACGTGGCCATCCGTAGTCCCTCACGTCGTTCGTGTCACGCTGAAAACAAACCCAGTTTTACGAGTACAGTTTCTTCACCTTGCGCGCGAGGAGCCAGTTCGTGAGCCGCGGGAAGTAGCGGTTGAAGCGCAACAGGCGTTTCGCCTCCGAACCCAACACCGTCTCGGTGCGGTTCTTCTGGACCGCGTCGATGATTTTCGCGGCGAGGTACTCGGGGGTCATCCCCTCCTGGAACCGCAAATCGGCCTTGCCGTCGCTACGGAGCCAGTTCCGGTCGAACCCGCTGTTCGTCATCCCGGGCACGATCGTCAGTACGTCAATATCGAACCGCTCGAACTCGCCGCGCCACGCCTCGGACATCCCCACCAGCGCGAACTTGGACGCGGAATACTCGGGCCACGCGGGCATCCCCTTCCGCCCGCACATGGACGTCACGTTCACCACCGCGGACTGGTTCCCGCGCATCAGGTGCGGCACGGCCAGTCGCGTTAACTCGATGGGGGCGAAGAAGTTCACTTCCATCACGGTGCGACAAATCGCTTCCGTCGAGTCGGCAAAGTGCCCCCAGCTCCCGACGCCCGCGTTGTTCACGAGCAGATCGAGCCCGCCGAACGCACCCACCGCGTGATCGACCAGCCGTTGTCGGTCGTCGGCTTTGGTAACGTCGGTCGGTACCGCGACCGCCTCGCCGCCCGCGGAGCGAATCGCGGCGGCCAGTTCATTCAGTTTATCCGTGTTGCGCCCCGCGAGCGCGACGCGCGCCCCCGCTTTTGCCAGAGCTTTTGCGACCGCGCCGCCGATTCCGCCGCTCGCGCCCGTCAGAATCGCCCGTTTGCCCATCAGTTCGCGCTGCATTTCAGCCCCTCGCGTTTCACTCAGTTTAAACGACGAGGGGGATCCGGGCGCCCGCGCCGGGACAAAGCACCGGGTCGGAATCCCTTGACCCGCCCTCTCAAATTGCGCTGACGGTACAACCGGAATCGAGGTTGGGCTTCCCAACCCGATTTTCGGCCCGGTATCATGTCCCACTTCCTCACTCGCACCAGGGACGGTGTCATGCGCTGGCTGCTCATCGGCTACATGTTCCTGTTCATCGAGCGCCCGTTTGAAGTGTGGACGTGGCTCGGCGACCTGCACATCGAGCGCATCTACATGCTGTTCATGCTCGGCGTGTGGGTCATCTACCCGAACAAGCGGTTCCTGCCGAACGTCCAACATGGCGCGTACGTCGCGTTCGTGAGTGCGGTGCTGTTCGCGTGGGCGATTAGCCCGTGGTCGGCCTACGGCCAGCCGGTGGTCGAGGACTGGCTCAAGATCGTCGTCTTCTACGTACTGCTCGTGACGTGCGTCCACGACGAAGAGGGGCTCAAGCACATCGCGGTGGGCTTCCTCGCGGTGATGGCGTTCTACCTGCTCCACTCGTTCCGCGAGTACCTGGCGGGCCGGCACACGTACCGCATGGGTATCTCGCGCATGATCGGCGTGGACACCACGCTCGGCGACCCGAACAGTTTCGGGGCCAGCATCGTCTTCGCGCTCCCTCTGGTGGTCGCGCTGTGGAAGTCCGGGATCGGCGGGCGCCTCGGGCGGTGGGCGCTACTCGGGTACGTCGGGCTGTCGTCGCTGTGCATCCTGCTCACGGGCTCCCGGTCGTCGCTGCTCGGGCTTCTCCTCTGGTTTACGATCATCATTTGGGGCACGAAGTACCGCTTCAAGGCCCTGATCGGCTTCGCGCTAATGGCCCCGGTCGCGTTCGTGGCGCTGCCGGAATCGCTCCAAACGCGATTCGAGACGATCATCAATCCGGAGGTCGGCCCCGCGAACGCACGCGAGTCCGGTGAGGGGCGGTATCAGGGGCTCGTGATGGGCTTCCAACAATGGGCGAATAACCCGCTCACGGGCATTGGCCCCGGAGCATGGCGCCCCGCGAACAACACCAAGATCGAGTCGCACAACCTCTACGGTCAGCTCTTCGGGGAAACTGGGTCGGTGGGGGGTGGGGCGTTCATCGGGCTGCTCCTGTGCTTCTGGATCAATCTGCGGATGGTCCGGCGCATCCGGAAGGACGTCCCCGAGTGGCAGAACGATCTCATTTTCACGCTCTCTAGTTCGATCGGGATGGCCGTGTTCCTGCTGCTGTTCATGGGGAACTTCGGACACAACTTGTTCCGGTACACGTGGCTTTGGTACGGCGGGTTCCTCATCATCGCGCGGTACTGTGTCGAACAGCGCCTCGCTGTGTGGGATCCAGAAGCGGAACCAGAGGTCGACGAAGAAATGGAGATGGAACCGGAACCCGAACTCCCGCCGGGGTGGATTCTCCACGGCCCGCACGGGTGAACGGAAACCTACCCCCCGTCCCCCCCCCTAAAGGGAAGGGGCAAAACCAAATGCAAAAATGCCCTCGCCTACTGCTTTCTCCCCTTCCCTTTAGGGAGGGGGACGGGGATAGGTCTGACTTTACTCCCGTCTTCAGCTATTCGCGTCAATTGCTTGCTTCAGACATCCGGTTCCGTGACAATAGGGAAGTTGCGCACCGAACCGACGGACCGCGGCCCGTTCCGGCCGCGCCCACTTCGTTGCGGGTTCGGTGCTGAACGTTGTTCGGAGGCGACCCCTCATGTCCCCCGGCCGCCGCGGTTTGTTACTCTCGGTCGCGTTCTTCGGTTGTGTGTTGTGGCTGTGCCCCGCGAACCGGGTACGCGCGCAACAACCCCTCAGGCCCGTTCCGGGGGGTAACCCGCACCAACTGCAAATGATCCAGGAAAACGACCCGCACGCCGGGCGCCACACCATCTGGCAACGTGATCTCCGGGCCGAACAGATCCGCGATTTGCTCGCCAAATTCGGCAAGGGCGACGGCGACGCGAACAAACAACTCGAAGACCTGATCCGCGATTCGGTGAAGCAGCGGAACCCCCGCGCGAACGACGACCAAGTGGACGCGGCCATCAAGCGCATGCTGGCAGACAAAGAGTTCATGAAACGGATGACGGACCTCGCGCAAAAGCACAAGAACGAGAACCCCAACCAGAACCCGAACGAGCTCCCCCGGCTCACGCCCGAAGACCTCGAGAAACTCAAGAACCTGCGGCCGAACGGCAACAACGGGGCCGATCCGTTCAAGCTGCCCAAGATCGACCCCAACACGGTCAACCCGAACGACCCGCCGCGCTTCGATCCCAACACCGGGCGCCCGACCGCCCCCAACCAGGGCCTGCCGAAAATCGCTCAAGCCCCGCCACCCAATATGGGCGGCCCGCCCGTGCCCCCGCCGATGATCGACCCGAAGACCGGCCAACCGGTCCCGCCAATGAACCCGGACGAGCGGCAGCCGTTCGACCCCGAGAACCCGTTCGGTAACCGCCCCGATTCACCGGAAAAGACGGCTAAAACGAAAACCGTCGAGACCGCGACCGCCCTCTGGGAAAAGAACGTCGGTCCCATCGACGAGTCGCCCGCGGTCAAGCGCGCGCTCCTCGACCTCGTGAACGACCCCGACGCGATGAACGCCCTCACCGACAGCAAGGGCAACAGCCTCTTTGACATGTTCAAAGAAGGTGGCGACGGCGAGGGTATGAAGGATCTGTTCGGCGGCGCAGAGGGCAAGGGCTGGGAGTGGCCGAAACTCGACCTGGACTTCAACTGGAGCCGGAGCGATCGCAACTTTAACGTCCCCGAGAGCAGCAACCGCAGCCGGTGGCCCGATATGTCCATGCCGGACCGGTCACGCGGTGGGTCCGGGTCGTCAATGGGCGGGATGGGCTCGTTCGACTTCGGCGGGGTTCAGGTGCCCTGGCTAATTATGCTGATCCTGTTCGCACTGGTCCTGACAGCGGTGCTGTGGTGGAAGTGGGCCGCGATCTTCCCCGCTTCTGATCGGGCAGTTCGGTCCCCCGACGGCCTCGGGGCGTGGCCGCTCGACCCGCGCTCGATCAACACCCGAGAAGATGTGGTGAAAGCGTTCGAGTACTTGAGCGTCCTCATTTGTGGACCCGGCGCGAAGACGTGGACGCACTCCACGATCGCCGACGAGTTGACACAGTTGGCCCGAACGCACGGTGAAACCGCTGTGAAACTGGCCCGGCTCTACGAACTGGCCCGGTACGCGCCGCTCGACGAGCCGCTGACGCGGGCCGAGGTGCTCGAAGCCCGGCGCTTGGTTTGTGACCTGGCGGGAGTGGACGAGGCATGAGATCGCCGATCCGTTTTCGTGGCCCGCTGATCGTCGCGGGCGCGCTGGCCGTAACTCTGGTCGCGGTTCCGAGCGCCGGCGCCCAGCCGAACCGGTTCCCGGAACCGCCCCCGCCCCAAATCTCGATCCCCGCAGGGGGAACCGAACTGTTCCGCGCCCTCTTGGACCGCGAACGAATCGATCCGGTCCGGGCGTTTGATGCGCACCGCAGCATCGACCGCAATACGATCGTCATCGCCCTCGGGATCCCGGAGTCGGGGGACTGGAGCGAATCGCTCGCGCAGGTTCGGCGCGCGATCAGCGTCGGTGGGGCCGCGCTGATCGCCACCGACAGCGGGGTGCGATTGTACGAGCACAACATCAATCCCCACACCAACAACCCGATCGGGCTGTTCTCCGGTCAGGTCGTCATGGCCGACCGACAGAACCCCGAGCACACTTACAGATCAAGGCCCGATTGCCCCCTCGTGGTGCCCGTTTCGCCGGACGAAGTGGACAATGTTCCGGAGCGCCCCGGTCGCGTTTGGAACGTGTTCCGGGGACTGAAGCGCGTCGCGACTAACCAGCCCACGTTCTTCCAACAAACACAATTCAGGCAGGAGTACCAGCACCCGCTCGCGCGGTTGCCCAAATCGTCGCGCACCGACAACTGGCGCCTCAAAGACCCGATCTTCGCGGTCGGCGGGGACGGCCCCGACTGGTTCGGCACGCCCGGCTATTCGTTCCTCGCAATGGCCGATTCCAGCGTGTTCATCAACCAGATGTTGATGGAAACCGACACGGACAACTTGGAACTGACGCTGCGCACCATCGAATACCTACAAGGACCGGATAAATCGCGAAACAAGTGCCTCTTCTACGAGAACGGGCGCGTGATCGAAAAATTCGATGGCTTGCGCCACTCGATGGCGAAGCCGCTGCCGAAGATCCCCCCCGACGCGATGCCCAACATGGGCGGTCTACTTGGAAAGAACCAGGACAAAATCATCGATGTCGCCAACGGCATCGCCGACCAATTTCAAACGAGAGACGAGCTGCACACAAAACTGGTCGGCGAACCCGGCTCGGAGCGCGAACGCAACTCGGCGGCGACCTGGGTCGAACGCGCCTCGATCCTCGCTTCGATCGCGGCGATCCTATTTTTGATCCGGCGGTTGTGGAACGCGCGGCACCCGCAGGACACCCCGCCCGCCCCGATTACTGGTGCCGGAACCGCGTCCACCGGGCCGCCCGGGGTGTTCGACCGGCGCCAAAAAGAATTGGTGCGGCGGAACAACGTCTACGAGCCGGTGCGCCAGTTGACGCGCGAGTTCTTCGCCAGCGCGGGCGCGCCGGAGAACCCGGGACCGCAACTGCCGGACCTGGAAATCTCCGACGCGGTTCGCAAGCCCGGATCGCTCCGCCAGGCACTCCGCGACATGTGGCGCCTCGCCTACGGCCCGCCCACTGCCATGAGCGCGCAGCGCTGGTTCGAGTTGGAACCGTACTTCGAGCGCCTGAAGCAGGCCCACGCGGACGAGAAATGGCGCTTCGTTGGGAACGAAGTGTAAGAAGCGATCGGCGCCCGATTGGTTTTCGGTGCGGTCCGCTTGCTCCGCGAGCGGTTAGTCCCGTTTCCGTCTCCTCGTAGCGAGCCGCGACCGCAAGGGAGCGGAGCTTCCGGTGTGTGGAACCGCGAAGATATACGGGGTGCGCCTCCCGCTCCCTTGCGGTCGCGGCTCGTTTGGTCACTACACGGATCTCGAAACGGGACTAGCTCCTTGTGCCACAACGCCGCGCGAGAAACGGCGCTATGCTTCCTCGCAGTCTCGTCACGGAGCAGACGGACGAATATTCCGCCCCGGCCGACCAATTACGTGCGACGCCACCATGTGCCCGAAACACCAGCGCCCGGTGCAGTTCCCGCTCGCCGAACCGGTCCCTTCGGCCAAAAATATCAGCAAATGTGAGTGAGCGACCGGCGCCCTTTGCGGGTGAGAGACTGTAGACTGCCATTCGTGATCGACACCGACGGGAGCACGGCATGAGTCTGGCCTCGACATCGAACCCCGGCACCCTGGCCCCACCCGCCGACCCGAGGGCCGCGGCCCACGAACTGGCCCAGGAAGCGAAGCAACTCAGCCACAAGGTAACGGCCGAAGTCGCCCGCGTCGTGGTCGGTGCGGAGGACGTGACGCGGCAGTTGCTCATCGCGCTCCTCGCGGGCGGTCACGTGTTGCTCGAAGGGGTGCCGGGCGTCGCGAAAACGACGCTCTCGAAGGTCTTCTCCCGGCTCCTGGGGTGCCAGTACCAGCGCGTGCAGTTCACCCCCGACCTGCTCCCGTCGGACGTGACCGGGACGTCCATCTTCGACCGCAACAAGAATGACTTCGTGCTCCGCAAGGGGCCGCTGTTCACGCAAGTGCTCCTCGCCGACGAAATCAACCGCGCGCCCGCGAAAACGCAATCGGCGCTCCTCGAAGCGATGCAAGAGTACCAGGTCACCGTCGACGGCGTTTCGCTCCCGCTCGCCCTGCCCTTCCTCGTGCTCGCCACGCAGAACCCGATCGAACAAGAGGGCGTGTACCGGCTCCCGGAAGCGCAACTCGACCGGTTCCTGCTCCGCGTTGAAATGGGCTACCCGGGCTTCAAGCACGAAGTGGGGCTGCTGAAGCTCTACAGCAAGCCGGTCGTGGAAGTGCAACCGATGTTCACGCCCGATATGATTATCGGGCTGCAACGGAAGCTTCCCGGCGTGTACGGCGCGGAGTCGCTGTACGAGTACATCGTGCAACTCGCAGAAGAGAGCCGCAAGCACCCGGACGTGGCCCTCGGCGCGAGTCCGCGTGCGGCACTCAACCTGCTCCGCTGTGCGCGGGCGCGGGCGGTGCTCGAAGGCCGACACTTCTTCACACACGAGGACGTGCAAGCGGTCGCGTTCGGCGTCCTCGGTCACCGACTCATCCTGCGCCCCGAGGCCGAAATCGAGGGCAAACACGTGTCCGAAATCGTCCGCGAGATCCTGGACGCGGTCCCCGTTCTGGAAACGGTTTGATGCGAGACGTAACGAGCCGCGACCGCAAGGGAGCGGGAGGCGTTTCCGCTCCCTTGCGGTCGCGGCTCGTTACAAGGAAACCAAAGTCACTTGTAAAATCCCGTACACTAGTATACAATTCCCAATTGCAAGAGTCGCAATTGGAGGTTTACGGTTGTGGCGCGTGTCTCGGATACGTGGGGGCCGTTAAAACAAAGCCACAATTTGGCACCGTTTTGAGCGATATTCGCACCCAACAACTGGGAAATTTGGTCGTAATGTTAACGTTTGTTACCCGCTCGAGTAGCCAACGGAGCGACGGGAAGTCAGAAGTGGCGCCGGAACACCAATACTATCAAGCTGTTAGTGTCAATTGACGCCCCAAAAAACGGGCATAGGACCGTTTCCGGGCCGGAAACGTTAGCATTTGTTAGCCGTGCCCTCGACGGCCCCTCGATCAACGACAAGGACCGATGACGAATGCTTACCGCGCGCGGCTGGTGGTTCGTCCTGATCGTCGGCTTCCTCCTGGTGTTCGGGGCGTTCGTCGTGCCCTACCACACCGCGGTGCCGGCCATTCTCTCCGTCACACTGTTCGTGTGGTTCGTGTGGGAGTGGGTCCAGTTTCACTTCAAATCGAACGCGGCCGTGTCCCGGTTGCGCGTGCGCCGCTGGGTCATGCAGGGCGGGCGCGACGCCCCCATGTTATGGGCCAACGTGCCGTTCGAGGTGCGCGTTCGTGTCAGGCACGACGGCTTCGTCACCATCGACTACGCGGTGGTCGAGGACCGGCTCCCCTCGGGCGCGGACATCATTGAAGGCGAAACCGCGGACCACGCCACGATCGCCCCCGGCGAACCGGCCGACGTGATTTACACGCTCAAGTGCCCCGCACCGGGTGTGCTCCGGTTCGAGGGCGTGAAGGTCCGCGTCGCCGACCTCCACGGGTTCTTCTACCGCCGCGTGTTCCTGCGCGACGCGGTCGAATTCCTTGTACTGCCGCCGCTCATGAACGAGGAGGGCCGGCAGCGCGCCGACAAGAGATTCAACACACTCCCGCCCCCTGGGATTCACCGCCTGCGCCGGCCCGGTTCGGGCGACGAACTGTTGGATCTGCGAGACTACCGCCCCGGTGACCCGCCGAAGATGATCGCGTGGAAGGCTTCGGCCCGCAAAGACAAGCTCATTACGAAGGAATACGAGAGCGACGTACCCGTGCGGTGCGTGCTGTTCCTCGATACCAGCGAGGGCGTGCGTCTGGGTCCACCGGGTAACACGCTCCTCACGCGCATGGCCGGGGTCGCGGCCGTGGTCGCACAAGCTTCGACGGCGAACCGCGACCTCGTGGGTCTAACCACCTTCGACGATCAGACTGTGACCCCGATCGCCCCGGCCCGCACGCAGACGCACACGATCAACGTGATGCGCCGGCTGGCGGAAGTCTCCGCGCTGCAACCCGGAACGAAGGGCGTGCCGGCCGAGCACCTCACGCGCCGCGCGTACCCGCTCGCGCACGAGTTGTACCCGGAACTGATGGCGAAGCCGACAAACTCGATGCCGCTGAGCCGGTTGTGGATTCCGCTCCTCGAAAAGTGGTGGGGCTGGATCGTTCTGTTCCTCCTGGTCGTCCCGCCGTGCCTGCTCGCGTATCGGCTCGGTGGCATGTTCAGCCCCGGCAGCGCACCGCTCCCGACGTGGCTCCAGAAAATCTACGCGAGCTGGATGAGCGGCACGTTCGAGTTCGCGGTCCGCTCCACGCGCGGGATGCAGTGGGCCTTACGCATCGCGGTAGCCCTATTCATCTGGGCCAACCTGCTGTTACTCCCGTCGGTCATTGCGGGGTTGTTCTGGTTCATTCACGGGTTCCGCGGGTGGTTCGGGCCGCGTGCGGGCGAACTCACGCGGCGAAAGCGCTTGTCGGCACTGTTCTCGCTTCAGGACGGTACCGGGCCGGATGCTATCGAGCGCTACGTTCACGACGACGAGGCCTACGCCGAGCGCGTGGCGCAGTTCCTCCAGTACCACCACCTCCGGTGCCCGATCCCGCTCTACGACGAACAAGGGCGGTACCGGTTCCGGTGCGCGGAGAAGGCCGAGGTGCTCGGCGGCGCGATAATTCGGGCCGTGGGCCGCGCACGCGACAACGAGTTGTACGTGATCCTCGCGGATCTCGCCGAACTCGGCCCGGACCTCGAACCGCTCGTGAAAGCGTGCCGCGTGGCCCGCGCGCGACGGCACCACGTCATGGTGATCGTCCCCTGGCCCGCGGACGTGGCCTCGCCGGACGTGGTTCCCGAAGCGGCCGCTCCGGTGCCGGACAAAAAGAAGAAATTCAAGAAGCGCCACCCGGACGATATCGATCAAGCGGCCCGGCACAAGCGCATCACGAAGATCGTGCAGGACAGCCTCACGCGCCAGTACCACGAGTCGTTCCGCCAAATGCGGCGCGCGCTCAGCGGCGTCGGGGCAACGGTAATGCGCGTGAACGACGGCGACCCGGTGCGCCTCGTACTCGACCGACTCGACCGACTCCGCGGGATGAGGAGCCGCCGATGAGTCACCCGACCGAAATTCAGCAAACGGCCGAACCGACCCAGCGGCAGGTGATCGACGTCCTGTTCCGCGACCGGGCCGTGCGCGCGTACACGTTCACCACACTCGGCGCGCTGGCCATGATTTTCATGGTCATGTTCATGAACGGGAGCGACCTGGGCGGCGTACTCGTCGTGGTCTTCGGGGCCGCCGCGCTCGTGCTCCGGTGGACGGCCGCGCCCCCGTTCCTGCTACTGATTATCGCGTACTTCCTGGTGTTCCCGTTCGGCATCCCGGACCTCGGGTCCGAGAACCCCTACGAGATCCGCGAGACGCACTTCCGCGTCGCCGACGTGGTACTCGTGATGGCGATACTCGTTTACCTCCGCGCGCAGTACCGCGTGTTCGGCTTCGTTCACCAGATCGTGCCGTTCGAGAACGTGGTGCGGCGCAAGGGCGACGTCCCCACGCGGCGCCCGCCGGGCCACATCCGGTCTGACGAGATCGCGTGGCTCATCGGGATCGCGGGCGGGGTCGTGATCGTCGGTCAGATCGTGTGGTGGCTGGTAAACTCACTGGATTTCGTGCCGATGGAGGACTTCCCGTTCCGGTGGACCGATAAAAGCTCACTGGTATCCGCGTACCGACGGGCGCCGGTCCCGGGCGAGTTTCGCCCCGGCCAGAACCGGTTCTTCCTAATCGTCGGTGGTATGTTCTTCGGAACGCTCTTGCTGCGCCTCGCGTTCGGGTACTGGCAGCTCCGGACAATGAACGCCGCCGAAGGTGCGATGATCCTGACCGACACGAGTTGGGCGGAATCGCACCGCGAGCGGGTCCGCGTGGAGAAGTGGCGCATCTGGGGGCGCCAGAAGGCCGAGGAAGAGGCGAAACGGGCTGAAATTCGGGCAGAACGCGAAGAACGGGAACACGAAACCCGGCGCTCGAAGCGACGGAACTGAGTACCAAATAAGGGTTCGTCATGAGATTCGCATACTGGAGCCGCGAACTGGCCGGGTGGGGGCTGATCGCCATCGGGCTGTGGCAGTTCTGGAACACCTACGTGCTGCTCACGAACCGGCGCATCTTCGAGGCGGGACCGGCCGCGTTCATCGCGTTCGTCGTTTTCCGCGGCGGGTTGCACCTGCTGAAAGTCGCGGTGGCGGCGCAAGCGGCGCGGTCGCTCGCGGACTCGGCGGTGCCGCACACGCGCAAGGCGAGCCGTATGGCGACGCGCTCGGTCGCCCCCACGTCCGCTAAGTCGGTGATACCGGGGCCGAAGAGTCGCGCGGTAGCAAACGGAGCGGCGGACTAACGTGCCCCACGTTCCCGTACATACGCGCGCGGTCTTTTTCGACGCGGTCGGCACCCTGCTCTTCCCCGAACCATCTGCACCGACGGTCTACGCCGACGTCGCGCAGCGCTACGGACTTCAGCTCGCGCCGAGCGACGTGCGGAGCCGGTTCATCACCGCGTACCGCGTCGAAGAGGCTGCAGACGTTGCGACTCAGTGGGCGACGAGCGAGGAGCGCGAACACGAGCGCTGGCACCGCATCGTGACGCAAACACTTACCGGCGTTTCCGATCCAGAGGCGTGCTACCGCGACCTTTTCGACCACTTCGCGCGCCCCGCCGCGTGGCGCGTGGCACCGGATGCCACAGAAGTGTTCGCGGCACTCCAATCGCGCGGCCTGGTCCTCGGGATGGGGTCCAACTACGACGCTCGCCTATGGCTCGTACTAGCCGGCTTCCCCGAACTCGCGGCTCTCGCGGATCGCGTGGTTATTAGCGCCGCGGTAGGTGTACGAAAACCCGGTACGGGCTTCTTCCAAACAGTGGCACGGATCGCGAACTGCGAACCGAACGAAGTGCTATTCGTGGGCGACGACTTGAATAACGACTACGTCGGCGCGACCACGGCCGGAATGCACGCGATTCTCCTCGATCCGCGCGGGGATCACGCACACATTCCGCACCGCATCACGAAGTTGAGCGAGCTGCTTACCTAACTCGCGCCGCGCATCGGAAACACCGCAGGGCGGGTAGCCCGAATGGTTACTTCCGCTTCTTGGGCTTCTTCGCACCACCAGATTTCGGAGATTTGACGGATTTCGGAGCGGGTCGCAGTTGCTCAAACAACTGCCCCACCTCGACCTCGAACCCGGGTAGCACGTCGCCGCCATCGAGAGTGTCCGTTTCGCTCAGTTCGGTCACGTCATCAGGAGATGTGAAAACTCGCACCGTGCGTTTTCGCGGGTCGATGAACCACACCAGCGCCACTTCGGAAAGGAAGTATTCTTTGAGCTTGCGGTCCATCTCTTCGCGCGTGTTGCCCTCGCTGAGGATCTCGACCGCAAGGTCGGGCGCGAGTTCGGGAACCGGTTCATCGGGCACGCGCCGATCGGGTACACGGTCCCAGTTGGTGAACGACACGTCCGGGATACGAACCAACTTGTCCATCAGTTTGAACGGCCCGTCTGCGCCGAGCACCATACCCAAGTTTCCCCGCGCTTCTGAGTAATTGCTCACGAGGGTACTCAAGCACACGGCAACGAACGACTCCTTCACACCCAGGATCTTTTCGACAAGGGTGCCGTCCACCAGTTCGTAGAGCCGGCGCGTCTTGGTGCGGAGACGCACTACGTCGCGCGCGGTGGCTCTACCGGGCGTGGGTTTCATGCGCACACGATCGGGCGAAATGCTCCCAAGACTGGCAAGCAGATCGCCCACCGATTCAAAATCGGTGCCCGCGAGTTTCGTACTCATCGCGCCCTCCATGAGTGCGCGCCACTCATACCACGACTCAGCTCGCGGGGACAACTTCGGTCGGTACGTCGTCGGTGGGCTTGAGCCGGTCGCGGAGCAGGCGCGACGCGACGCGGTTCACCACTTCGAGGTACGCCAGGGCACTCGCTTCCACCACGTCGAGGCTGACCGCACGGGCGCGCGACCGCTTGCCGGCGTGTTCGATCTCGATGTTGACTTCACCCAGTGCGTCCATGTCCTGGCTCACCGACCGCACGCGGTAGTCCACCACCTTCACCTCCGCGCCGGTGATGCGGTTGATCGCCTTGATGAGCGCGTCGATGGGACCGTTCCCGATGGCCGCGTCGCGGCGCACGGTGCCGTCAAGGTGCTTCAGCGTGACCGCGGCCGAAGTCTGCGACCCGGTGCCCGCGGTGCTGGTGAAGCCGACGAGCGTCCACAAGTTACCGGTGCCGGCCTGGAGTTGGTTCTCCGCCAGGGCTTCGATGTCCGCGTCGTAGATCTCCTTCTTCTTGTCCGCGAGCTTCTTGAACTCCTCGAACACGCGGTTCAGTTGCTCCTCAGTGAGTCGGTACCCGAGATCGGTGACGCGCTGCTTGAGGGCGTGCCGGCCGCTGTGCTTGCCCAGCACCAGTTCCGTTTGCGGGATGCCCACGTCTTCGGGCTTCATGATCTCGTAGGTGCTGCGCTCCTTCAGCATCCCGTCCTGGTGGATACCGGCTTCGTGGGCGAAGGCGTTCTGGCCGACGATGGCCTTGTTCCGCTGCACCTGTTGGCCGGTGATGTGCGCCAGTTTCCGGCTCACGGGGTACAGGTGCCGCGTGTTAATCCCGGTCGCGAGTTTGTAGAAGTCGGAGCGCGTGTGCAGCGCCATCACCACCTCTTCGAGCGAGGTGTTCCCGGCCCGCTCGCCGATGCCGTTGATGGTGCATTCTACCTGACGCGCGCCCTCGCCCAGCGCCGCCAGGCTGTTAGCGACGGCGAGGCCCAGGTCGTTGTGGCAGTGGACCGAGAGGACGCACTTGTCGATCCCGCGCACGTGCTGCTTCAGGTGCCGGATGATGGCCGCGTAGTGCGTGGGCACCGCGTACCCGACCGTGTCCGGGATGTTGAGCGTGGTCGCGCCGGCCTCGATCGCGCGCTCAACGACTTCCGCCAGGAAGTCGAGTTCGGTGCGGGCCGCGTCCTCGGGCGAGAATTCCACGTCCGCGCACCGGTCGCGGGCGCGCTTCACGCCCTCGACGGCCCGTTTCGCGACCTCTTCCGAGGTCATCCGGAGCTTGAACTCCCGGTGGATCGCACTGGTTGCGAGGAACACGTGGATGCGCGGCTTCGAGGCGTCTTTCACCGCGTCGGCGGCGCGATCGATGTCGGTCGGGTTGCACCGGGCCAGCCCCGCGATGATCGGGCCGTGGATCTGCCGCGCGATGGCCTGCACGCTCTCGAAGTCGCCCGGCGACGCGATCGGGAACCCGGCCTCGATCACGTCCACGCCGAGGTCCGCAAGCGCGCGGGCCATCTCCAACTTCTCGGGAAGGTTCATGCTGCACCCGGGGCTCTGTTCCCCGTCGCGCAGCGTGGTGTCGAAGATGATGACGCGGTTCGGATCGGTCGGCACAGGCATGAGTAACTCCAGAAACAGAAACGGCCCCGGAACTCAGTTCCGGGGCCGCTGCAACCTCGTGGATCGAATCACTTTGGATCGAAACGCGAAGAAGACCGGCCCCGCGGCGGTCCAAGAAGTCGAATGTCGAGGAGCAGCGGCAAAACGGTCATCGGGGTTCCGTCTCGTTCGGGTTGATCTACCGGCAGTGTACGGCGCGAAACGCTACGGATCAACAGGAAGCGTTCACGTAATCTCTTCACACACGCGAACGCGGGCCAAAGGCGACTATTTAATGTCGTCGAGAGCCTTAGCGACGGCCTCGCGCACCAGCCCTTCTGTATCGAACCGAAGACCAGTGAGGGTCTTCTTCGTCGCCGGCGCGGTGTTCTCGTCGACGAGTAACGGGACCAGCGCGACGGCCCGGGCACGCACCACCGGGCCTTCGGTCATCGCGCCTGCGATCGTCAGCACGCCCTTCAGTGCGAGTTTCTTGTTTTTCAACGGCGCAACGTGGCCCAACGCACACTCCCTCAACGTCACCGACGGGTTGCCTAACATTGCAATAACGGCCTGGTTCACGCGCTGATCGTCGGGGGCAATTGCCGCAAGGGCGCCAACGGCTGCACACACAGACGTCCGGGCCTTACCATTCTCAATGGTGCCCGGCTCTTTGCTGGCTACGGGAACGAGGGCTGTTGCGTGAGCCAAAATTAACGGCGCAAGTGGTTCCGCGTGTGCCCCCAGTTTAGCCGCCGCCCGGAAGTGTTCGTCACGTTTGTCGATCACGATTCCGAGTGCCAATTTGTAAATCGGCTCATCAACCTTCTTGAGGGCGTCCGCCGCGGCCGTGCGGACCGAGGTATTCGAGTCCAACATCCCTTCGCAGAGAATGCGGCGATGCCCCTTAGCCTTCTCCCCCAACTCACCCAGGGCCTTGTAAGCCGAAGTTCGAGTGGCAATCGTCTTACTCTTCGTGTCCTCGCGGAGCTTCGCAATGAGCGCTTTAGTTTCGGGAGTCAGATCGTCTTCTGCGCGGACTGGTGCGAGTAAAAAGGAACCGAGAGTTCCGAGTGCGAGAAGAGCGCGTGTGGTGATACGAGGGGCCGTAACAAGCATGGGCGGCTCAATTAGAACAGGTGGCGGGATAAAACAGACGTATAGTACCGCTTAATATTCTCCCGTCAACCCCTCTACCGCGCCCACTCAATTTGGCACACGTCTCGCGCCCACTCCAACCCCACAATTGAGACCAAACAAGTACCGGATCGAAGGTGACGCGCCCGAGGAGCGATTACGGTTTATCTTTCAACCGGTCCAGTGCCTCTTTAGCCATCTTGGTGGGTTGCGCGTCGGGGTGCCCGGCCGCAAGTTCCTTCAGGGTCGCCACCGCGTCCGGCGTTCCGAAGAATTCCAGGAGCGAAATCGCGCGAACGGCTCGCGTCCACTTCCGCTTGGGGCACCCGACAAACTCCCCGACGTTGAGCCGGTCCACCTTGTGCTCGGCCCACCACGACCCTTCGGCCTGGAAGTTGTACCCTTCTCCCTTTCCGAGTGGCCGCAGGGTAACGGCTTTATTCATCAGGTACTTGTCCAGGTACTCCAAGCTCCGCCCGCTCAGTACCGTGACCAGCCGTTGCCGAGCCGGGGCTTCTGTGACTTGGTCCATCAGGTCTACCAATTCGATCGCCAGGCGCGGGTCTTGGTATTCCAACTCGTAAAAGGCGCCCTTCCACACCGCCTCCTTGTCGCTCCCCAAGTCGGTCAGGAGTTGCTGAACTCGTTCCTTCGTCAGTTTCAAGGGCTTCAGGTGCTCGCGCAGGTAAGGAACGGCGTCCTTCGGGCGCCCCGCGAGCGCCAGAAGTGCTTTCGATGCGTCCGGCTCGCCTTTCTCCAAATCGGCCCACTGAGCGTCGAGCAGTTTACGCACCGCCGCCGGATCGTTCGGAACGGGAGCGGCGGTCGTAAACGGTGTAGTTGGGGCAACGAACCAGAGAGCTAATAGAGCGTAGTGCATCGCGGTCCTCCGGAGTTGTGGGAGCATCCTACCAGAGACGCTTTCGCGGTCACAGTATTTCGGAACCGTACCGAATTGGATCCGAGAACACTTGGCTAAACTGAGGGCAACGTGCGACTACCCCGGCGCATAGGTGCCCGGGGATGTTCGCGTAACCGCTCGGAACTGCTTGTAAAAGCGGCTCAGATCCCCGAATCCGACGTCGAACCCGACCTGTGCGATTTTGTCCCCAGCGAGCAACTTCATAATCGCGTGCAGCACCCGTAAGCGGTGCCGATACACGCGGGGCGGGACACCGTAATCGCGCTTGAACGCCCGACTGAACTGCGCGGGGCAAACGTGAAGTGTTTGGGCCAATTCGGACAGTGGCACGGCCGAGTCGAAGTGTCGATCGATCACGTTTTTGCACGCGGAGCCAAGCGCGGTTGGGGTTTGCGATCGGCTGATCTGAATCGACTTCCCCGCACCCGCGACCAGCGCCGCAATCACTTCGGGCGTTTCTGGACATGGGTCTGTTGGTGCTTCAAACAGAATTGGTTCGTTCCCGACGCCTTCGGGAAACGGGCCGCTGCAAAAGACACCCGTCGAAACGCAGTGGAACTCCTGAAATTGAAGTTCCACCAGTGAATAGGGCGGGAGGAACCAACAGAACCGATCGAACGGCACCCACGCCACTCCGTCCGCACGCTGGCACCCGATCGCCCCGGCGTCCCGTTCGATCCGCGCGAAGAACCAGTACGGCCCCGTCCCCATCACCGCCCGGTGTGCAACCGGCACCGTGATCTCTTCCGACATTCCGACCAACCCACCGCGAACAAATCGAACCTTACGACGGATGTGAACCGTGTCACGGTCCGAATCAAATGCGGGCAGGTTTGGAATGTTCATGTGCGTCACACGGAAGGAGGGCTATCATTGTAGAACCCGCACCGGCTGCCTCGCTCGGTGGTCGGAACGGGTTCGCGTCGCCCGCGTAATACTTGACAGCACGTGAGATCGAGTTACCCTTAATCCACGTGGGATTCGTGCGGTACCGAGATCGTTGACCTCATGACGCGGCTCGTTGTCACGCTGTTGCTGATACCGAGTGTGCTGCTCACGCAGCTCGCTGCGGCGCCGCACGTCCACACCGGCTCAGAGCAAGAATCGACACAACACTCCCAACCGCACCTCCACTTCCACCTGTTCCGTTCGGCTGCTTCGCACCCGAGTACGGGTTCTCGTTGCGATTGTGGCTCTAACTCTTCGGCAATCCAGGCCGACGAGGACACGCCCTGGGACCACGACGCCGACGCGCTTTACGTCGAAGCTGCAACAGTGGCTCCCGAGCGCGCGAAACAGGATGTGAGTGACAGCCACTTGTACGCGACGCCCGTCGCACAAGTGTTGTCTCTCGACGGCAACGTCCGCGTGTCGGCGCACCTCACGCAGCACAGTGATCGGCTCCGCTCTCAGAACTGCCCGCTGTACCTCCGCTACCTCACGCTCACGATTTAGCCACTCGCACCGGCCCCGCGACTCGTCCCGCGCGTACCGGCGTCACGCCCGGTAGCAGCGCAGGTGGTGTCCACCGAACGCACCCGTCGCTGGGCTGTTCCAACTGTTCGCACAAACCGTTGTTCGTTCCGTGACCGCGCCACGCGCGCGTTCCGGGCCTTCACACCGAGCGCGTCCGACCGCGGCCTGAGTGCCGGTCGCTGCGCACGCACGCGATGCAACGAGGGAACACAATGAGCGAAGTGCTTACTCGCCGAGAACCGGCGTCGGGCGCGTTACCCGCGCGGGTCCGGCGTTGGTGGATCGCGGCGCTACTGGTCCTGGGGCTTGGCGCCGGAGGTGCGGGGGTCATCGCCTCTGGAGCGTTTCGCGCTCCCTCCCCAACCAAACCGGACGACTCCGAAAAACGTGCCGAGAGCGACAAAGACACCATCACGATGCCCAAGGACAAGCAGTCCGCGGCTGGAGTCGATACGGCACTCGTTTCGGCCGCTCCGCTCCGGGTGAATACCTGGCGCACGGGCCGCGTGGCTCTCAACGACGAGCGCGTCGCCCACATCTGCCCGCCGGTCGAAGGGATCGTGCGCGAAGTTCCCGTGCGCCTCGGGCACAATGTCGCGGCCGGCGACGTACTAGCCGTCATCGATTGCCGCGAGCTGAGTTCCCTGAAGCTGGAACTGGTCCGAGCGCGAGCGGCCCTCGCCACCGAGCGCGAAGCGGCCACACGCACCCGAACGACGACCACTAACGCGGCCGAACTGCTCAAGCTCCTTGCTGCCGATACGCCGCTGGGCGAGATCGAGAAAAAGCTGACGGACAAGCCGATCGGTGACTGGCGCGCCCAGCTCTTAGGTGCGTACACGCGGAAGGAGCAACTTCGCACGCAGCTCGCGTCACTCCGGTCCTCGGCCGGTGCCGTGCCCGAATCCGTCGCGCTCAAGGTGCAATCCGAAGCGGACGCGGCTAATGCGACTTACACCAGTCTCGTTGAAGACCTCCGTTATCAGGTGAAGTATCAGGTCCGACAAGCGGAACTCAAGCTCCGTGAAGCGGAAACGGCGGTGGACATCACCCGGGCCAAACTCGTGGCCCTCGGATTGGCCCCTGAAACTATCGACACCCTCGACCCACTCGCGGAAGGCGCGAAGGCGTCGCTGCTCACGATCCGGGCGCCGTTCGCGGGCACCGTGGTCGAAAAACACGTGGTGCTGTCCGAGCGCGTCGGGCCGCAATCGCAACTGTTCGTGTTGTCCGACCTGTCGACCGTCTGGATTCAGGCGGACGTGTTCGAGGCTGACCTGCCCCTGATTCGCAGACTCGCGGGTCGAACGGTCGTGTTCCGTTCGGACTTGGCGGGCATCTCCGAGCGAACGGCGACGGTTGTGTACACCGGCGACGTCATCGACAAATCGTCCCGAACACTGACACTGACGGCCGAAACACCGAATCCCGAGCGAGCACTCAAGCCCGGCACAATGGTCGAGGTCGGGTTCGACACCGGCACGTCCGATCCGGTGATCCAGGTACCCGCGTCGGCGGTCCTCCGTCACGAGAACAAGCCGTTCGTGTTCGTGGTCACCGGCACGGACACGTTCGCCAAGCGCGAAGTGGCACTGGGCCGACAAGCGGGCGAGGCGGTTGAAATAACCGACGGTGTCCGGGTCGGTGAAGCAGTGGTCGTGCGCGGCGGATTCGTGCTCAAGTCTGAGCTGCTCAAAGACCAAATGGTGGGGGAATAAGCGCGATGTTTGTGCGCGTTATTGACTTCGCCATTGCGAATCGTTTTCTGGTGATCCTCGGAACGTTCCTCCTTCTGGCCGCGGGCGTATACGCCGCGGGTCGGTTACCGGTCGATGCCGTACCTGATGTGACCAACGTCCAGGTCCAGGTCATGACGACCGCGCCGGCCCTCGGCCCCCTGGAAGTGGAGCAGGCGGTCACGATTCCCGTCGAGACGTCCATGAGTGGGCTTCCTCGCGTCGAGGAAATCCGTTCGGTGTCCCAGTTCGGCCTCTCGGTGGTGACGGTCGTGTTCGAGGAAGGGACGGACATTTACTGGGCGCGACAACAGGTCAACGAGCGGCTCACCGAAGCGCGCGAGAAGATTCCGCCCGGTGTACCCGCGCCGAAGCCCGGTCCCATTGCCACCGGACTTGGTGAAATCTACCAGTTCGAGGTCCGCAACAAGCCGGGTTACGCGCACTCGCTCATGCGCTTGCGGGAGACCCTGGACTGGCAAATCGCCCCGCAGCTCCGCGGGGTGCCCGGCGTCACCGAGGTGAACACCAACGGGGGACAGTCGCGCGCCTATCAGGTCCGCCCCGATCCAGAAAAGCTCCGGGCGTACAACATCTCGCTCGAAAAACTGTTCACCGCGCTCCAACAGAACAACACGAACGAGGGCGGCGGGTACCTGCTGCTGCGATCCCAGGAACAGCGCATCGTGCGCGGCGAGGGGCTGATTCGCTCGCTCGACGACGTGCGCAACGTGGTACTGGACGCACGCGGAGACGGCACACCGGTCTACGTCCACCAGGTCGCCGACGTCCAGTTCGCGCCTGTATTGCGACAAGGCGCCACGACTCGCGACGGGACGGGAGAAGCCGTCGTCGGGATCGTCATGCTGCTCGCGGGGGAGAACTCACGCGAAGTGGTACGCGCCAGCAAAGAGAAGATGGAGCACATCAAGAAAACGCTCCCGGAAGGTGTGGAAATCGACGTCGTCTACGACCGAACGGAACTGGTCGAGCGCACGGTTCACACACTAAAAACGAACCTCCTGGAAGGCGGCGTACTCGTTGCGATCGTGTTGCTCGTGCTCCTGGGAAGCCTGCGGGCCGGCCTGATCGTCGCGCTGGCGGTCCCGCTCGCGATGGCCGGCGCGTTCGTGGGGATGTGGGCCGCGGGGTTGTCCGGCAACCTCATGAGCCTCGGTGCGATTGACTTCGGGCTGATCGTGGACGGCAGCGTTGTGCTGATCGAGAACGTCGTTCGCCGAGTGGCCGAGCACCGGCACCACAACCGAGACGAACGCGCGCCGATCGAGGTTATTCGTGCCGCGTGCGGCGAGGTTGCCCGACCGGTTGTGTTCGGCGTGGGCATCATTCTGCTCGTGTACCTCCCGATCCTCTCGCTCCGCGGGGTGGAGGGGAAGATGTTCCGGCCGATGGCACTCACGGTCATTTTCGCGCTCCTCACGTCCCTCGCGCTGGCACTCGTGCTGATGCCGGTGCTGGCGTCCATCTTCCTCCGCAGCGCGTCCGAACACGAACCGCTCCTGGTGCGGTGGGCGAAAGCGGTTTACCAGCCGCTCCTGCACCTCGCGGTGCGGTTCCCGCGAACGGTTCTGGCCACCTCTGCCGGGGTGTTCGCACTGAGCGCGTGGACGGCGCTACACATGGGGGCCGTGTTCATCCCGAAACTGGACGAGGGGTCGGTCGCGATCCAGGCCACGCGGCTCCCCAGTGCCTCGCTCGAAACGTCTGTCGAAATGACGACGCGGATCGAGAAATGTCTCCGCGAGATGCCCGAGGTCGAGTCCGTCATTTCCAAGAGCGGTCGGCCCGAAATCGCCAACGACCCGATGACGATTAACCTCACGGACGTGATCGTCGCGCTGAAACCGCGCGATTCGTGGCGCTTCGCCAGCAAGGAGGAACTGGTCAAGGCGATGGAGGAGAAGTTGGAGAGCGAAGTGCCCGGGCAGGTCTACGCCTTCTCGCAGCCGATCGAGTTGCGCGTGGCGGAACTAATTGCCGGGGTCAAATCGGACGTGGGGATCAGCGTTTACGGTGACGACCTCGAAACGCTGCGCGCGACCGCAGAAGACGTCGCGGCCGCGGTCAGTAAGGTGCCGGGCGCGGCGGACGTCGCGGTCGAACAGACGGGTGGCTTACCGTACCTGCGCGTAATTCTGCGCAGAGACGCACTCGCGCGCCACGGAATTAACGCGCGGGCGGTCCTTGATGCGGTGGCCGTCATGGGCGGGAGAGAAGTAGGGGAGGTGTTCGAGGGGCAGCGCCGGTTCCCACTCCAGGTGCGGTTCCCGGAATCCGTGCGGGAAGACCTGGACCGTCTCAAGCGCGTCACCGTGCCCGATACGCAGGGGCGCCCCATTCCCCTCGAGCACCTCGCGGAACTGAAGTTCGACGACGGCCCCGCACAAATCAGCCGCGACGCGATCCGGCGCCGGGCGGTGATCTCGTGCAACGTGCGCGGGCGCGACCTCGCCGGGTTCGTCGCGGAAGCACAAAAGGTCGTGGACGAGAAGGTGAAGTTGCCCACCGGCTACTCGGTCGCGTGGGGCGGACAGTTCAAGAACTTGCAGGAAGCCACTCGGCGCCTCTCCGTGGCCGTGCCGGTCGCACTGCTGCTCATCTTTGTGCTTCTGCACTCCACGTTCAATTCGACCAAGTTGGCGGCACTGATATTCCTGAACGTGCCGCTGGCCGCGTCAGGTGGCGTGTTCGCACTGTGGCTTCGGGGAATGGACCTGTCTATCTCGGCCGGCGTCGGGTTCATCGCACTGTTCGGGGTCGCAGTGCTGAACGGGGTCGTGCTCGTAACTTACGTTGTGGAGTTGCGCAAATCGGGCCAGGACGCGCACGAGGCCGCCTTCGGAGGCGCCATGATGCGCGTCCGCCCGGTGCTCATGACGGCCCTCGTCGCGATGCTCGGGTTTATCCCAATGGCGTTTTCCAGCGGGTCCGGGGCCGAAGTGCAAAAGCCTCTGGCCACGGTCGTTATCGGCGGGCTCGTGACATCCACGTTGTTGACTCTGTTCGTCATCCCGGCCGTTTACCGCTGGTTCGATCCGGAAGCGGGAAGCCCGGAACAAGAAAGGCTGTGAACCTACTTCCCGTTCAAAGAGACTTGTGCGATGGCGTAACAAAAAAGGGTGTGGGAACGGTTCCCACACCCTTGCGCAGCTACTGGGGCAAACGAGTTAGAACGGAGCCTCGTTATTCACGAAGAACGTCCCGCCGTTCCCCCAACTGTTATCGACGTGGATGATGTCATAAGCGTTCCCACCGTCGAGCACCAGCGCGCCACCAGCGACCACACCCGACGCGAACAGCGTGTCGTTGGCCTCGCCGCTGTGAACCTCGATGTTCCCGGACGCCCCGACGTTCCACAAGTACAGGCCGTCGCCGTCGTTCCCGCCCTGGACGTTAATCGTCCCGGCATACACGCCGACCATCTCCAGATAGTCCTGGCCGTTGCCCAGATCGACGAACACGCCGGACGGGATCCCCTGACCGATGTAGACGGCCGATTGCCCGTTCACCGTGGTGCCCGCCAGACCGATCACAGACAGGTTCCCGGCGCCGTCCTGTTCGATCCGGACGCGGTTAAACGCATCGTCGCCCGTAACGATCAGCGCCCCGCCCGACAGCATGGCGGTGACGTTCCCGGCCGGTGTATCGCGGTCTTCGAGATATTCGCACGTCAGGTTGGTGTGACTATCGTGCCCCGTCATGGCTATCCTCCTACGGTTGGGGCGAACGTAGGAGAGAGTGTTGCAACCAGCGTGCCCATAACGATCACCGTTCGGGCGATCCCCGGTCACCTCAGCAATGCCTGAAGGAGATTGATCGCAACGACTCAGACCCGGCGCGCCCCGGATCAAGAATTGAAAGCTGAAAGACAGAAGGTGTTCTGATTAGATTAGCGAAGAAATGCGCCAGCCAACATAATTCGTTCGGCAACGTGAACGAAGCCTGCACCGCCAACAGATAGGGGCAACGACGTCACAAAGAACGGGCCGCGCTTCCGCAAGTTAACAGGGAAGCGCGGCCCGGACTCCGCATTAGCGCTGGGGCGCGGACACCCGCGGCTTCAGTTGGAACTCGTACTCACCGTACTCGGCCGCGTGCTGTCCCTTTTCGGTCAGCGCGTAAGTGGCCTCGAACGGATCGGTCGCGTTACCGGTGGCACGCGCAAGAAGCCCTTCTTCGACCAGGGCTGTCAGGAACGAACCGTCCTTGGTCTTCGCGGTCGGGGCGAGCCGCAGGGTGCGGCCAACGGGCGCCTTCTTGCTACGCTTGACTGCTCGTAAAACTTGCCAGGTAAAATGGGTCGTAGAACGGACGGGCACTGTGAACGCTCGCTGTCAGGGTGATGGGCGGACAGTTAAGGCGAGAGAGGATGGCGGGCAAAGAAAGTGTATACCCGAAACCAGGAATTAGCAACTCCGTCCCACACTCGCAATCCAAGTAAATCGCGAGAATAACTGTTCCTATTCGGATGGAACAGAATCTTGCGCCAGCACCTTCCGAACTCTCTCATTTGTTCGTCGCCAGAACTTCACCGCGACACGCCGAACACGAACTGATCGGGGTCACAAACCCGCACCACGGTCGGTGCGGTCTTGAAGACTGGGAGGCTGACGTCCTTCTTCCCCGCCTTGTCGCCGACCTTAATATCGGTCAGTTCCAACTTCCCGTCCTTCAGTTTCCACGAGCCAGTGATCTCGTCACCCGTGACGCCCTCGGGCAGCAACTTTTCGATCAGGTGTTTGGGAATCGGCCCGGCACCCTTTTTAATCACGAACTCAGATTTGGTGAACGTCCACGTGAAGTCCGGCTCGTGATTCTTCTTGTCCGGGGTGAAGTAATGGTTCAACTTCATCCCCGGGATGTCGGCCGCCGCTACCGCGGACGGTTGCGCGTGAGCGTGCCCGGTCAGCACCGCAACCGCAACGCCAATAGCAAGCACTCGATGATCGATCATTTCACGCCCTCTCATGAGAATTGAGTGAGACGATTCTACGCCGATGAAATGTGTCCGGTTGTAACGACCGTTTGCGCCGCGTGTATTCGATGGCGGTGCTTACAGCGGCCACTCGGGGCCGACCGCGTCGCGTAACTGACCCATCAGTTCCATCGACGCCGGCGCGACGTGTTGAACCAGGTCCGTGCGATTGGGGAAAGTGTGATGGCAGTCCCAACGCATCGGCGCAATCGGTCGGCGCAAGGGTTCTTCGGAGTTGGGTTGTAGTGCCCCTCGGCGCCGGAGTCGGTGCCGACGCGGAGAAACGGTAAATGCGGCCATCAAGCGCCACGACGGGCGATCGATTGCGGGGGCTTCGATCGAAAAGCTCAAGCCCTCTGCGTTGGTGACCTCGGCGCGTTCCAGAGGCCACGCGGCGAGCACTCGCGGGACGAGTTCGTACCAGTCCGCGAGTGGCGCGATCAGTTCGGACAACAGTCCGCGTGCAAACACCCCGGACACACTCCCGATCCGGACCGTCACCCGATCAGCGGTGTTGTCCCATACCCAATCGCCGAAGTTGAGCGGCCTCGGGCCGACTCCAAGTTCCGACAACCAGTAAGCGGGCCACCCGCTCGTGGTCACGGCGGCGAGGTCGCCTAGCGCGGAATAGTAATCGGGGTCGTCGATCAGTGCTTCGTCGCGGAACCGCGACGCGGTGACTCCGGCCCGCAAGAACCGCCCAAACACGTCTTCGTCGTGCTCGTCGAGCCAGTCGGCCAGAACGAGGCGCGCGGTGTCATCCGATGGGTTTTCTAGCACGTTTGCGAATAAGGCACTGCGCTCGTTCACGTCAACCGCTCCGTCGATCGTCACAGAGCAGTTTACGCGATGCGCGTTCCTCGGGACCGCCGATCTACTTCCCGCGGGGCATCCTGTAGAGATCCGATCCCATCTTCATCACGTAGAGCGCGTCGCCTTTCGGGTCGTACTCCAACCACGTCAGTGTCGAAACGCCTTTCAACTCTTTCGGCACGGCAACGGGCTTCGCCCACGACACGCCAGCGTCGGTGCTCTCGATGACGCCGGCCGTGGTGAGCACGAACAGGTGTTTCGCGTCCCGACCGAACACGGGACCGTAGCGCGCGTCCTTCACGTCGCTCACCTTTTCCCACTTCGCACCTTTCTCCGTGCCCATCAGCAGCGCGCCTTCGACGAGCCAGAACAGCGCGTCGCCCTGGAGCTTGGGAAGGGAAACCGGGTTGTGCTCGGAAACAGGGCTGAACGTTTTCCCGCCGTCCGTGGTGCGAAGGATTCCACCAGTCGCCTTCTGCCGCGATTTCTCGCGAGCGACAACGGCCGTGTCCGCGTCGAAGACCCACGCCCCCAACCCGTACCCCTTACCGGCTTCGGAAAATGACTTTCCACCATCGCGTGAGAGGAGTAAAAGCCCGCCGGATTCGTGCTTGAAGGCGAGCACGAACTTCGTTTCCGGATCGGTCCAGTCGACCGCGCACCAATCGACGTGTTCGCACTTTTTGTCCATCGTGCGCCACGCGGTCGCGGGATCGGTGGACGCGACGATGACCGGCCCGCCGTACACCGTGGCCATCAGGAGCTTTTTGGTCTTCCCGGTGGGGTCGAGTTGCAGGCAACCGGGCGTCTCGGTTCGGCCCTTCGGTACGTCTTTGCCGTGCCGCTCCCAGGTTTTGCCCGAATCGGTCGAGCGGAACACGCCGCGATCACTGAGGCACACGAACAGCGTGCCGGTGTCACGATCAACCGCGACTCCGGACAGTCCGCCGAAGCCCGTCTTCTCGCGCGCGAGGAGTTCGGTCGCGACCGGTTGCCATTCGCCCGCGCGTGCCGCGGGTGTCACCAGAAAGGTGAGCGCAAGGAGAGCCGAACGCATGATGACAGGTCCGATGTGTTCCCCTCTTGACAGAGAGGAGATGGGGGTAGGGTCTTCCGCTATTCCTTCGTGCCGACACAGTACAGCATCTTGCGGCCCTTGAGAAACAGTTTGCCGTCCGCGATCGCGGGGGAGGCGGGCGCGTCGTCGCCGAGATCGTTGATCGAAAGCACCTCGAACTTCTCACTGGCCTGGATGACAAACGTCTTCCCGGCGCTCGCGAAGTAGACGCGCCCGCCCGGGGCCGCGACCGGGCTCGCGTGAATCGAAACACCCGCGAGCCCCTCGCTATACAGCACTTCGCCGTTGGAGAGTTTGAGGCACTTCAGAACCCCCGGCGAGTGTAACCGGTACAGGTGCTCGCCGACGATGACCGGCGACCCGTACCCTTCGGGCATCGTCCCGGTCTTCCACTTCAGATTGGTTTTGGTGACGTCGCCCGAACCGGTGGGATCGACCGCGACGCCGGTTCCCCCGCGCCCGCTATCAAGGTACACCAGCCCGCCACCGAGTACAGGCGAGACGGTATCGCCGCTCGCGGTACAGGACCACACCACCTTGCCGGTACCGGGATCGACACCCTGTAGCGCATTCGATGCGGCCACGAGCAACTGTTTCTTCCCGCCGATGTCCGCGAGCACCGGCGTGCTGTGTGCGAAACCGTGCGCCGGCCGAAGTTGCTCCCATTTCACGTCGCCGGTCTTGCGGTCGAAGCCGATCAACCGCGACTGTTTGTCGGTCTGGTCGCACTGCATCACCACTGTGTCGCCGACGAGTACCGGACTGGCCGCGAGCGCGACATCGAACTTGAATGGTTTGATTTCCTTCCGCCAGAGCTGCTTGCCGTCGCGATCGAGCGCCGCGATGACGGACGACCCGAACACCACATAGACGCGATCGTCGTCCGCGGCGGGCGTGGGCGCGGTGTAACCGCCGCGGAGGTCGGCGAAGGTCCACGGCCCCGGTTCGATCTTCACGTCCCAGAGCCGTTTGCCGTCATCCGCGCGGTAGCACGCGACGTGGTGCTCGGGTTGCTGTTTGGGGTCGATCTTCCCGGGCCAGTAGCTCACGGTGACGAACACGCGCCCGCGGTACACGATGGGGCTGGACTGGTTCTGATCCTGCGCGGCCTTCTCTTCGGTGCCCGGTAGCGGCGATTTCCAACGCACGTTCTCGCCGGTCTTGCCGTTCCAGGTGAGCGGTAGGTTCTTGTCGTCCGTCTGGCCCATTCCGGTCGACCCGCGCCACCCCGACCAATCAGCGGCAGTAGCAACCCCCGCACTCGCGACGCAAACGAGAAGCACCAGGAGCCTTGACCGCAAGGCGAGCATGTCGGTTACTCGAAGTGGGGAGAGAACAGGCGGGAACGCAACCGAGTGTACCCGCCGATTCGGTGAGGAGCAACGATCCGGCGCCGCGGTGCTAACTGCACTGCATGAAAGCACGGATGTGAGGTTCGCGGTGGTTGCGGCACACGAAAACGTACATTCTTCCCGCGTCGCCGAAAGTGCATCCGTGAGCGCGGTGAACCGACTCTTGCTCACGAAACCCCGCACTCAAGATAGGGCGGTCTTCGACCGCTACCCACCGCCCCCGGTTACTGCCACCCCATTCCCAGCTTCCAAATGATAGAAGGTGTTCCATTTTGGCTCCGCAGCCGCAATTTGGGTAGTGCGAGTCCTGAACCCAGTCTGGATAGCCGCCGACTTTGGTACCCTCGGTCGTACTGAGCCAGAATTGATACAAGTCATCTGCACCAGCAGGAGGCCGAAGCTCTCGAGCTGCGGGTTGACTCTGAGCGACCGCGAGAGCGGCGCAAAGGTTTGGGCTTTTGTTCCCTTCGATGTCGTACCCAATCCCGGCAGGGTGGAACTCAAACGGGTCCGGGTACTCGGTCACGCGCTCGGGGTAAAGCACGCACAGACGCGGGAAGTACCCGTACTCGACATCGGCCGGCTCAGGCGCGGCGGCAAGCGTCCGCTTCACGCTCGCGCGCTTGCGCCAGTAGACGGCCGGCTTCGGGCAGTACATATCGTCTTCGTCATGTCCCTGCGGGCACCACAACAGTTGGAATAAGTCCGTGCCGGTTGGAAAGCCGAGTTCGGGCACATCCTCTTTGCGAAGTTGCAACGCGGTCACATACGGGATGCTGTCGTGAATCGGGCAGACCGGCCACGGTTCATTCTTCGGCCACAGAAACATTCCGCCGATCTTGCTCGCATCGACCGGCGCTTCACCCGGACGCGGGTGGAGCCTCACGGCGGTCTTCGCCTTGCCGCGCAGGTCCGGTAGCGCCTCCTCCACGTTCACTGGCGGCGCGGGTGTAGTACAGCGGCGCACCGCCGCGAGCCAAGCGGGATCGATGCGGCCTGCGAGTTCCGCCATACGCGCGTAAAGCTCGGTACAGGGCTTGTCGTACCACCACTCGCGGACGAGTTCGACCTGGAGTCGCAGGTATGCGGCGCGGTCCGGTTCACCGTTCTCATCGAGCCAATCGGCGAATGCGAGGCGCGCGGTGTTGTCGCTGCGGTTCGCAGTGATCGCGTGGAGAAGCGCCGTTTCGGTAGACATCGCGATTCACCCCACCGCATAAAGAAAGGCCCGGGGGACGGACGTCCCCCGGGCCTTTCAAGTTACCACATCAGCGCCGGAACGCATTACTGGTTGAACCAGAACTCCTTGGTGTTCACCAGCGCCCAGAGGATGTTCTCGTAGGCGGTCTTCTTGCCCACAGCGCCCCCCTTGGCTTCGAGTTTCTTGATGTGCTCGATGGCCCCGTCGAGGTCGTCTTTTGTTGGCTTGCGGGCGAACGCCCACAGGAACAGGTCCGCTACCTTCTCTTCGTCCGATCGCTTGTCGTCCGCTCGGGTGAGCGCGTCCACGCGCCCGCCGTCGCGCTTGATCTTGCCCTCCACCTCGTCGCTGTTGAGCATGTGCAGCACGGCCGCGAGGTTCGCTTCGCTCACGCGCTCGCACTCGCACGCACTGATGCGCTGGGGCCGCCCGTTCACGTCCAGGAAGTACGACTGGAACGACTCGTCCGGCAGCATGATCGCCCGGTTCGGGGCGTTCTTGTCCGCCGGCAGCCCGTTGAACCGCGACGGGCTGTCGGTCACCTGGCACAGCGCGTCGAGCAGCACTTCCGCCTGGAGGCGCCGTGGGTAATAGCGGGCGTAGGTCTGCTTGTCGTGCTTGTTGAAGTCGTTCGGCGCGCTGCTCAGTTGGTACGTCCGGCTCTTGCAGATCGTTTTGATGAGCACCTTGAGGCTGTACTTGTTGTCGACCAAGTTCTTCGCGAGCGCATCGAGCAGTTCGGGGTTCGAGGGCGGGTTGGTGATCCGCATGTCGTCGAGCGGGTCGACGATCCCGCGCCCGAAGAAGTGCGCCCAGTACCGGTTCGCCACCGTCTTCGCGAAGAACGGGTTCTTCGTATCCACCATCCAGTCCACGAGCTTCTGCCGCGGGTCGTCGTCGGTGGAAACAGCCATCGGGTCCGCGTCGAGCGGCTTCGGCTCGGCGGGCTTCTGCGTGCGCTTGTTCTGTACGTTCCCAGTGGTTCGGATGTAGATCGTTTGAACTCGGTTGTCCTGGCGGTTCGGGTCGGCACTGGGCACGCGAACCTCTTTGCGCCCCACCCGGCCGTAGAACGCGGCCAGCCCCCAGTAATCGTCCTGCGACCACTTTTCGTAGGGGTGGTGGTGACAGTTCGCGCACGCCAGCCGCTGCCCCAAAAACACCTGGCTCACGTCGTCCACGAACTGCTCGGCCTTCTCGACCTCCTTGTACCACACGGTCGGCGGACTCTTGCGCTCGTCGCCACTGGACGCGATGATCGCCCGCGCGAAGTCGCTGTACGGCGTATCCGCAGCGACCTGTTCGCGAATCCATTCGTGGAACGCGAACGTGCCCGGCGCCCGATCCGATTGTTGCCGGCGCTTCACGCGGAGGATGTCGGCCCACTTGTTCGCGAAGTAATAGGCGTACTCCGACGAATCGAGGAGCTTGTCGACCAGCTTATCGCGCTTCGCCGGGTCCGGGTCCGCGGCGAACGCGAGCACGTCCTTGGGCGAGGGCAACGATCCGGTGATATCGATCGACACGCGCCGGATGAACTGCTCGTCGCTGCACAGTTCAGAAGGAACCAGCCCGAGTTCCTTCCACTTTTTGGCCGTGAACTTATCGACCACGGTTTTCTCAGCAAAAGACCACTCGGGTGTCTTCACGCCGAGCGGCACCGTGGCGCGGAACACCGCAACCATCCCCTGGTACCGGGCCATCACCGCGGCTTCGCCACTCATGGCGAGCGTGCGAACCAGCCCGCGCTCTTCGACCGTGGCGATTTCCGGATCGTTGCTCTCGTATTGTGCCCGGCGCGTGATGTCCTCGACTGTGCCGTCGGTGTAGTGCGCGTACACCGCGAACTGCTGCTTGCTCTGCCGGCTCAGCACGCGGTGCTCGGGGTACACGCTGATCTTGGTGACTTTGGGGTCTTTCTCATCGCCCCACGGCATTCCGGCCGCGATCCAGCGCCGCACGAGTTTGTACTCGTCCGAATCGGGGTCCATCTTCTTACCGCCGCCGTGCGGCACCCGCCCGGTCGCCTTCATCAGAAAGAGGCTCGCGTCCGGGTTCGCAGGGAACAGCCGCCGACCGCGTGCCTCTTTCACGAGTGTCATGAAGTCGAGGTCCGGCTCGAACCCGAGCAGCGACAGCCGAAAACCGTTCTGTCCCGCGAGTTTGCCGTGGCAGCCGCCAGAGTTGCACCCGAGCTTCGTGAAGATCGGCACCACCTGATTCGTGAAATTCAGCGGCAAGTTCTCGCCCAGGCTCTTGACCCCGAGAGGTACCCGCGCGGTCTGCCCGCCGAACGTCACCACCACCTCCGACGAACCGTTCGCACGCGGAACGACGCGCCCGCCGGCAAGCACGGTAGCCAATTTCCCGTCGGCAACGGCGTAAGTCGCGTCGGGAGTGAGATCCACCAGACGCCCGTCGGCCAGAGTGCCCGTCACGACGAACTGCGTCGCGTCGTCGGCCCCGGTCAGGGCCACTTTTGCCGGGTGAACCGCGAGACTCTTCACATCAGACGGGTTGATTTCGGCGGCGCCGGCCCGGGTTGTAACCCCTTGCGTCGCAACAAAGGCGAGGAGAGCGGCCCAAAGTTGGACGTGCTTCGGCATGGGATGAGACCCTCGATTGGGGTAGCGATCGGTGGGTGCGGACGTTCGGCGGAGTGTTCGTGGCAGGTTGGTGTGATTGTCGCTTACGTGAAGCCACAGTGCAAGTGGGAGCAATAGAAAGCGAGGAGACACTCCCAAACGCGGACCGACACCATGAGCGAGTACCTGTGCCTCACACTGATTGCCGAAGCGGGCGAAACCGAGAGCGCGTTCAAGGCGCGGCTCACCGCGTTCTGGTCACACGTCATCCGCACGCTGCCCGATACGTATGAAGCCGTGTACGCAGAAGCGAAGCACTTCGACTCGACCGGTGGTCGCGTGTCGCGCCAATACATGGTGGAAGTAGGCGCCACAACCGCAGTGACCGAAGCATTGACCCAGCAAGGAATTGCGACCGCACCGGTAGACACGGACGATCTCTACACCAAGTACGAAGCGAGCGGGAGCGAGTGGTTCCAAATCGACCACTGAGAATTGATTAGGACTACCGGACAAAACTACGAAGTCGCCTATCCTGATCGGCACCCATTCTGCTCAGGATTCGGTCCATGCAACTGAAGGATCTGGCCCGCGAACTACCGGAAGGCATCTGGGCGGTCTTTGAGCCGGTCCTGCCGACCAAGGTTTGGTCCGGCAACGGTCGCCCGCCGTGCGGCAATCGGGAATGCCTTCACGCGCTGTTGTACGTCCTGGCCTCGGGCATTAGTTGGGAGTTGCTCCCGTGATGCTTCCCGTCGTACAAGACGGTCCAACGCCGACTCAAGGACTGGCTCCGCGAGGATGCGTTTCTTCGGGCGTGGCAACAACTGGCCGAGCGGTACCAGCGGTTGCACGGGATCAACTGGGACCAGATCCTCCTCGACGGGTCCAAGAAGCCGTCGGAAAAGGGGGCGAAGCTTCGGGGCCGAGTCCGGTTGATCGCGGCAAGTCGGGCACGGCGATCCACATAGCGAGCGACGCGCGAGCCATGCCCCTGGCGGTCGTAGTCACCAAAGCCGGGGCCAACGACGGCTGCCAGACCCACAAGGTGCTGGCGGCCCTGGTCGTTCGTGCGCCGGCCCCGGAGGTGCCGACCGACACGACCGACGAGCGGGGCCGACCAACCGCCCGAGCGGACGGTGCATACGGGAACGAACCGTCGCGGGGCCGAGCCGGTTCCCAGGGGTTCCGGTTGTACGCTCCCGGCCGTGGTCAGAAGCGCCCCGGAGTCGGCAAGGTGCGCAACGCCGTCGAGCGGTGTCACAACTTCTTCGCCCAGTTCGGCCGGGTCCGCAGGCGGCGCGACCGCAACGCGCGCAACTACCTCGGCTGGTGCCAGATGGCGGCTTGCGTGATCCTCTTACGATCGGGTTTTGTCCGGTAGTCCTTAGATTGCGTCACTCTCCGTGCGAGCGGGCTAGCGCTTTGCGGCCGGTCTGTTAAAATGGCGCAACCAGTCGAGGTGCATAACGGAGGCCGCCATGCCGGAACTGACGCTCGCGGTGCTCGCCGCTCGGATCGAATCATTGGAACGGAAGGTCGAAGAACTCGTGTGTTCTCAAGCCGATCCACCAGGAACAATCGGTGACGAGCAATCCGACGATCCTGAAGCGATCGCGCGCTGGGTCGCGGCATTCGACGCGATCCAGCCTCTTCAGATGCCATCCGAGGAAGAGGCCGCGTGGCAGACCGTGCGTGTAGAACAAAAGCGCACCGATTCTGCGGCGTTTGATCGGCTCGCATCGAATCTGCCGGGGGACAACACGTGAGCCGCTTTTTGTTGGACACCAATGCGGTTGCGGATTGTGTGTTCCGACGGCGCGGTGTCCACGAACGGGTTCGGGCGGCACGGCTTGCCGGGCACAAAATTGGCAGTGGAATACCGGTGCTTGCGGAACTCTGTGCGGGGATTGAATATAGCGCGACCCGTGACGTCAACATGGACGTGTTAAACCGAAATATCGGCCTCTTCCGTCTGTGGCCTTTCACCGCGGAAGCTGCTCGTGAGTACGGCCGTTTGTACGCCGCGCTTCGGCGGACCGGCCGCACGATTCAAACTGTGGACCTGATGATCGCCGCAATCGCACTAGCACTCGGCGGCTGCACAGTTGTTACTTCGGACTCGGATTTGTCTGCGATCCCGCGATTGAATGTTGTGAATTGGGCAGCAGTTACTTAATACGGTATTCGTTCCGCAGTGTGGCCCTGTCGACTGGTTCCATACCGCTTTCGGGTGTGTTATCCTGGGGCTTCCTTCCGACCGAGAGCCGCCATGAGCGACACCGGTGACCGGCCCCCGACCGATACAGTGCCTGAACCCGCGCCCCTCGACATTCCTCAAGCGGAGGTCCGTACCCGGTTCGCGCCCGGTGATCCGTTACCCAATCTGGAAATGTGGGTCCTAGAACGGTGGCTCGGGGGCGGCGGGTTCGGTGAGGTCTGGCTCGCCCGGCACGAGCGCAAGGGCGTGGCCGCCGTCAAGTTCTGCACCGACCCGACCGCCCGGCACCAACTCGTTACCCACGAGCGGACCGTTGTCGCGCGCGTGATGAAGCACGGCGACCACCCGAACATCGTCCCACTACTCGAGTGCAACCTCAGCGGGGATATTCCCTGGCTCATGTACGAGTTCGTCGAGGGCGGCACGCTGGCCGAGGCGGTCGAGGAATGGAGTAAACTTCCGGCCCCGCGCCGGCTCGGTCGGACCGTGCGCGTGCTCCACACCATCGCCAGCGCGATGGCCAAGTTCCACCAACTCACCCCGCCGCTCGTTCACCGCGACCTGAAGCCGCAGAACGTGCTGATGTCGCAGGGCGTTCCGCGCATCACCGACTTCGGCATCGGCGGTGTGGCCGCGGAAGCGGCCCAGTCCGATCGGCCGGAAGCCAACACCAGCATCCTGGCCCGCGTGCCGACGCTCCTCCGGGCGATGGGGAGTTCGCGCTACGCGCCCCAGGAGCAGCTTTTCGGCAGCCCTCCGAACCCGCGCGACGACGTGTTCGCGATCGGCGTCCTGGCGTACCAGATGATGCTCAGCGACCTGACCGCCATCCCCGGCCCGGACGCCGCGGCCGAGTTGCGCGCGCTGAAGATCCCCGTGGAACTGGCGGCGCTCATCGTGCGGAGCGTGGCGTTCGACCCGGAACGGCGCCCCAAGGACGCGACCGAGTGGGAAGCAAAGCTCACGGCTCTGCTGCAAAAGAAAACGGTCTCGCGCTCGCCGGCCCCAAACCCGGGCGAGTCGCGTGACGACCCGACGGAAGAACTCGAGGTACCCAACGCCTCGGACTCGAGCGGGTCCATTGTGACGCAAATGCTCGACGTCCCCGCGCGCGGGCGCTGGTACTCGCGCCCGGCCGGCAAGTCCGGAGTCGAATGGCGCATCGTCGCGACCACGCCCGCAGAGGTGCGGCTCGCGACCGGCGAATTGTACCGGTTCTCGATCAAGTCCACCGCGACCGAAAAGGATGTGGCCGCGCTCGCCGTTTTGGGCGGGCTGCGCTCGCTCTATTACCTAAATCTGTCGTACTGCGCCGGTGTCACAGACGCCGGTTTAACACAACTCAAAAACTTCACTCACTTACGGCAACTGTTCTTGCGCGCGTGCCCCAACATCACCGACGCCGGGTTGGTTAACGTGTACGGTCTTACGCACCTCCGCACGCTCGAACTGACCGACTGCCCGAAGCTCACCTCCGCTGCGATCGACGCCGTTCAAAAGGCACTGCCGAAGTGCAAAATCCAGCGCTGATCGTGGCGCAATTGGACACTCGCCTTAACGGTGGATGCCGCCCGTTATTTCTCCAGTCCACTGAGTGGTCCCCCGCGTGCGAACAGTGCATCCACGCGCCGGGTAACGGCCGGGTCCGCGTCAAGTGGGGGCGGCATGTGCGGTTTCAGTCGCGCGTCGATGACGAGCGGGCCGCGGCACCCCCAGTGCTTGTGTCGCGTGGACGCCTCCACACCGTGGACGTCGGTCGCGGGATCGGAGCGCGTGAACACAGCCCACAAGAAGTTATTCAGCGTGCGCGCGACGAATTCGCTGTCATCGACCACGACGATAACGGGAAGCCCTTCAAATGCGGAATGTGAAGCACGAAACGCGGCGTTCAGAGAAGTTAAAAGTTGAGCAATGTCTGGGTCTTCGTCTATTCCACCGGCCCCATTTCGCGCACCACACTTCGGCCCTGAAATGGCCAATACTCCTGGCATCACGAGCCGCGGATCGGCGAACCCGTGGGGCAGGCTCAGGTTCACGGGCACAGTCGCCCCGAGCGTGCGCCGAGCGGGACCGGCAGCGGCAATTACGAGCTTGCTCCCCGCGTTCAGCCCCAAGCCCGCCGAGTAATCGAGCGTGTCAATCGTCGTCCGCGTCTGGAAGTGCAGGTCCGTTTCCGGGTCGAAGCGTTCGAGCAGGTGGCGCAAAAACGCCCCGATATCGTGGATGTCGAGGTCGGGATTGTCTTCCTTCGCCACGATGAACAGATACTTGGCGAGCGACAACTGCCCCTGCCCCAGAACCGCGTTCGCGAGCGTGAGTAGTTCCTGCGGGCGCCGGGTGCCGGCATACGGAACGTACCGCTCCGAGCCGATCGCGAGCAGCAGCGGATGAACCCCCGCGGCATCCACCGCGTGGACCGCGTGTAGGCCGGGAATGACAGTGGGGATGACCGGGCCGGTCAATTCGTGAATCAGCTCGCCGAAGGTCGTGTCTTCCTGTGGGGGCCGACCGACCACCGTAAAAGGCCAGATTGCCCCGGGTCGGTGGTACACCGCGTCCACCGTCATGACGGGGAAGTCGTGCGTCAGACTGTAGTAGCCGAGGTGATCGCCGAACGGTCCCTCCGGCTTCGTCCGCGTCGGGTCGATCCACCCCGAAATGACGAAATCGGCCTCTGCGGGAAGGGGGAGAGAGAACCCCTCCCCAACCCCTCCCCCAAGGGGAGAGGGGCATTCAAAGCCCCCTTCCTTCTTAGGGAAGGGGGTTGGGGGGTTAGGTCGTACCATCGTGAGCCTGCGCCCTCCCAGCGCGCCCGCGAACGCCAGTTCCGGCAGCCCTTCGGGTAGCGGCATCACGGCCGCGACCGCCAGCGCGGGCGGTCCGCCCACGATCACGTTCACGCGCAAGCGCTCCCCGCGCCGAACCGCCGCCGCGTGGTGCGCGCCGATGCCGCGGTGGATCTGGTAGTGCAGCCCCACTTCGCGGTCCGGCTCGAACTCGTTGCCGCTCAACTGCACGCGGTACATTCCGAGGTTCGACTTCATCCAACCGGGGGTGTCCGGGTGCTCGGTGTACACTTGGGGGAGCGTCACGAATGCCCCGCCATCGAGCGGCCAACACTTCAATTGCGGGAGTTGCGAAACGGTCGTGGTGTGCTTGAGGATCGGCCCGGAGCGCACGAACTTGGGGCGCAAGCGCCACGCCAAAAGAGGCAGGTTCCAGTACCGCCACGGACGCTTGCGGGCGTTCGCGGGATCCGTTTTCAGTTCCACGAGCTTGCGCACATCGTCGAGCGCGTCGCGGAAAAGGAACCGGGCGCGTTCGACTGTACCAAACAGATTCGACACCATCGGAAACGGCGAACCCTTCGTGCGCGCGAAGTAGATCGCCGGTCCCCCGGTCGCATAAACGCGCCGCTGGATCTCGGCCGCTTCTAAGTGCGGGTCGATCTCTCGTTCGATGCGGACGAGGTGCCCGGCGCGCTCCAAATCGGCAACAGCAGCAGAGAGGTTACGGTGGCCCATCGATACTCGACTCGCAGAGACCGGCGCGGGCGGAAACAGATAACAAACCGCTTCGGGATAACCCCAGGCAACACCGTGAATTCGCGCCCGGCGCGGACATTTCGTCCCGGTTACTAACGATTCCGGCCCATTTCAGAAGATTCCTGAACCGACCCGAACAGGGGCCGTATGTTTCCCACCCCGAACGTTTGGAACCGGCCCGGTTCGGGCTTATGGTAGCGTATGAACCCGACCCCGGGTTTCGCCCAACTTGGTCGCGTGCCCCGCGAACCGAACTCCGCCTGGATCGTCGAGTGACATTTTCACCGCCCAATAAACCATTCCCGTGGCTCCCCGCGATCCTCGTGGCCGCGACGGCCGGCGGGGCCGCGGTGTGTGCGACCGCCGTCCCCCAACCGATCACCGGCCCACTCGTCGGGGTGCTCGTACTCGTTGCAGCAGTTCTGGGGTGGTGGGCCAAGCGCCCCGCACCCGTAGCGCGCCCGGTAATGAACACCGGACCGCACGATACGCTCTCGGAATCCGACACGCGCCTCCGGTTGCTCGAATCGGCCGTGGTCCACGCGCACGACGCGGTGGCCATCGTCGAGGCGACGCCCGGCAACGGACCGGGGCGGTCCGTGATGTACGTGAACGATGCGTTCTGCCGGCTCACCGGGTACGCGCGCGCCGACGTGATCGGGCGCTCGCTCTACATGCTCCGTGGCGCCGGGTCCGACCCCGACACACTCGCGCGTCTGGGGGCGGCGATGGCCGCGGGCACGCCCCTGCGCGTGGAACTGCGCAACTACCGCAAAGACGGCACCCCGTTCTGGGTGGACCTGAGCGCGGTCCCGGTCCCGGACCCGGACGGCAACCTGTCCCACTGGGTGATGATCCAGCGCGACATCGACCGGCGGAAATCGGCCGAGCGCCGGGCGCGGCAAACGGGCCAGTTGCTCCGCGCCATTATCGATGCGTTCCCCGGACCGATCAGCGCCAAGGACCGGGACAGCCGGTACCTGGTGATGAACCAGTTCCAAGCGGAACTTCTGGGCGTAACGCCCGAGGACGCGGTCGGCCGAACCGCGGCCGAACTGGTCGACGCGACCTACGGCGCGGTGACGGTCGAGCGGGACCGCGAGGTGATGTCCACCTGTCGCCCGGTCCAGTTCGAGGCGCGCTACCCGGCCCCGATCGGCGACGGGCGCCCGTGGCTGACGAGTAAGGCCCCGCTGTGGATGCCCGACGGGGTCGACAGCGAACCGGCCGGTGCCCGCGGGGTGGTCACCGTGGCGCTCGATATTTCCGCACTCAAAGCAGCCGAAGACGCACTGCGCCGGAGCGAAGAGCGCTACCGGCAGTTGTTCCGGGCGGTGCCGCACCCGGTGTTCGTGTACGACACCCAGACGCTCCGCATCCTCGCGGTCAACGAGGCCGCGATCCGCAAGTACGGGTACACGCGCGACGAGTTCCTGACCCTTACGGTGCCCGACATCCGCCTGGCGGACGACGTGAGTTACTCGCTCGCGTCGGTCGGTGACAGCAGCCTGCCCGACGGTCCGCCCGCGATCCGGCGCCACCGGACCCGGACCGGGGCGCTCATCAACGTCGAGGTGTCGTCGTTCGCCCTGAGCCTGGAGGGGCGCGGGGTCAAACTGGCCCTCGTGAACGACGTGACCGAGCGGCGCAAAGCGGAAGAAGAACTGCGCCGCAGCGAGGAACTGTTCCGCGGGATCTTCGAGAGCACCTCCGCGGGCGTGTCGCTCACCAACGCCGAGGGGCTGTTTGTTTCGTGCAACCCGGCGTTCGCGGCCATGCTCGGGCGCACCGTTCCCGAGGTACTCCAGCTCACGCCCGCGAGCATCACGCACCCGGACGACCTCGCCGAGCAACAAGTTCTGATGGACGAGGTGCGGACCGGAACCCGGGACCGGTTCAGCTACTCGAAACGGTACATCCGCCCCGACGGGCAAATCATGTGGGCCGAGCTGTCGTTCGCCGCGGTCCGCAACGCCGCGGGCGAGTACGAGTACGGCCTGGGCGTCTCCGTCAACGTGACCGAGCGCCGGCTGCTGGAAGATCAGTTGCGCCAGGCCCAGAAGATGGAGGCCATCGGCCAAATGGCCGGGGGCGTGGCGCACGACTTCAACAACCTGCTCACGGCCGTGCTGGGGAACCTGTCCCTGGTGCGCCTGCCGGACCACGACCCGAACCGCCCCCTGCTAACGGCTGTGGAACAGGCCGCGGCACGCGCGGCCGACCTGACCCGCAAGCTCCTGGGGTACGCCCGCCGCAACCAACTCGTGTTCGCGCCGGTCGAGCCGCGCGACGCGCTGGGCGAGGTGATGGCGCTCCTGCGGCACACAGTGGACCCGCGCATCCACCTGGCGATCGAGATCGACCCCGATTGCCCCCCGGTCCACGCCGACCCGACGCTGCTCGTTCAGGCCGTTATGAACCTGGGGCTGAACGCCCGCGACGCGATGCCCGACGGCGGCACGCTCACGTTCACGGCCGAACCGATCAACCTCCACGACAACGACGTGCGCCCGGCCGGTTGGGACGACGTGCGCCCGGGGCGCTACGTCCGGCTCGCCGTGTCCGATACCGGCACCGGGATGACGCCCGAGGTCCAGGCGCGCCTGTTTGAACCGTTCTTCACGACCAAAGCGATCGGTAAGGGGACCGGGTTGGGGCTGCCGATGGTCCACGGCATCGTGAAACAGCACCACGGCTGGATCGAGATCTACTCCAACCCCGGCATCGGAACCCGGATCGAACTGAACCTGCCCATGTCCGAACTGATGACCACGCCGTCGCGCGCCCACTCGCGCACACCGCTGCCGATCCCGATCCCGACCCCGTTCCCGGCACTCGCCCCGAGCGCGTCCGGTCCGGTACGCGCCCCGAGCGCCCCCACCCCGGCAACGATTCTCCTGGTGGACGACGAACAGATGATCCGCGACCTGGGCACTGCGGTTCTCACGCGGGCCGGGTACCGGGTGATTACCGCCGAGGACGGTCAGGAAGCGGTCGAAACCTTCCAGCGCGAGTTCGCGGACATCGCGCTGGTGATTCTGGACGTGACCATGCCGCGCATGTCGGGCAGCGACGCCTCGCGACACATGATCCGCATTGATCCGAGCGTGCGCGTGCTGTTCTCGACAGGATATTCCGCCGATGATCTGGCCGAACTCGACGGGTCGCAGGGGTTACTCAGCAAACCGTACCGGCCGCAGGAGTTGGTCGCCGCCGTGCGTGCCGCACTCACGATCACGCCCCAACCCGTCGGTTGATGAAACGAGCAGATCCAAACGATTCAGTTTGCGGTCAAAGTAGAAGAGCGCGTAACGGTCTGCGCGTTGACGAGCACAAACGCCACGCGCGGAAGTAAAACGAACCAACTCGAGTTAGGAAATAGTGAGGGCGGCACCAACGTGGTGCCGCCCTCCCGTATCTCTGTACAGTCGTTACACCGCGGCCATCACCAGCGCGCCGTTCTGCCCGCCGAAACCGAAGCTAGTGGACAGACCGTACTTCACCTTCGCTTCGCGCGCGGTGTTCGGGATGTAGTCCAGGTCGCATGCGGGGTCCGGGTTCGTCAGGTTGATCGTCGGCGGGTACACCTGCGTCTTCAGGCTCATCGCCAGCGCCGCCGCTTCGATCGCACCGCTCGCACCGATCGAGTGTCCGATCATCGACTTGATCGATGAGAGCTGCACGTTCTTGGAGTGCTCGCCGAACACGCGCTTCACGGCCGCGGTTTCCATCAGGTCGTTCAGCTTCGTGCTGGTGCCGTGCGCGTTGATGTACCCGACGTCGCGGAAGTCCACTTCCGCTTCGGTGAGGGCCGATTGAATCGCCCGCGCCCCGCCCCGCCCTTCTGGATCGGGCTTCGTTACCGAGTAGGCGTCGAACGTGCTCCCCCAACCCTTCACTTCCGCATAGATCGGCGCGTTGCGGGCCTTCGCGCGCTCGTACTCTTCGAGCACCAGAACCGCGGCGCCCTCGCTAATCACGAACCCGTCGCGGAGGCGGTCAAAGGGGCGCGAGCGCTCCCCGGGCGCCCGCCCGTTGGATTTGCTGAGCGTCCCCAGGGCGGTGTACGCGAGCAGCATGAGGGGGTCGATCCGACTGTCGGCCCCGCCGCACAGCATCACGTCCGCGTCGCCCCGGGCCACGAGCCGGTACCCCTCGCCCACGGCCTGTGTACCGGCCACGCACGCGGTCACCACGGTGTTGTTCGGCCCCTGGCAGTTGAACGCCATCGAAATGTGTGCGGCCGCCATGTTCGGCAGGTACTTCAGCAGCCACAGCGGGAACAGCGGCGAGTCCGTCCGGTTCGGGTCCGGGAGCTTCGTTTCGTCGAACTCCCCGTCTTCCTGGCAGGCGCGGGCCAAGAGCGGCGCGAGTTCGCCCAGGTCCATCGGTACGAGGCCCGTACCCATGACCACGCCGAACCGCTCCGGGTCCGTGCTCGCCACGTCGAGCCCGCTGTCGGTCACGGCAAGGCCCGCGGCGCCGATGCCGAACTTTGCGGCGCGCCCCATGACCTTCACCGACTTGCGGAACTTGTCGGGAATGAACGGCTCCGGGTCGAAGTCGATGACCTCGCCCGCCACCCGGATCGGGTGGTTGGATGCGTCAAACGAGCGGATCGGGCCGACCCCACTGTGGCCGTCCACGCACGCTTGCCAGAAAGCGTCTTTACCGACCCCGTTGGGCGCAACGACGCCCAAGCCGGAAATTACCACCCTGCGCATGACGTTACCCCGAGCGGCCGTCCCTCTCATCCCTAAGCGGTGCGGCACGTCACGTCACCCCCCGGGCCGACTCATCAGCACTTCCGCCGTCCCCGCCGACCCCTTAAAACCCCCATCTGCACCATCTTCCATAAAGTTAATCCGGTCTGCCGCTTCCTTCAATCCCCTCGACGATGGGGAATCACACTATCTCACTCAAACTGCGCAGATTAACTCGTTACACTCGGCACAACCGGCCCTGAAAAGTCAGTTCCGACCCGATTGTTGGTGTGCGATACGTGCATCAGGTTGTGAGAATGCGAAGCGTGTGCCGGCTTGCGAGCCGCGCAACCGAGTCCCCGGAACGTTCTTTGGTCCCGGCCCCCCGCGGCGTTATAATCTGAACAAGTGGGCGGGGGTGGAGAACCACCCGAGCGCACTCAGCAAGGAACGACAACCAATGCTCTTCTCTCTGCGCTGCTGGACGGGGGGCCTCGCCCCCGCCATCGTGTGGGTGCTGCTATTCGGGTCCGCGGCGGTTGCGCAAGAAGCGAACAGCGTGCTGTTCGTGACCGTTCAAAACCCGATCACCAGCGACGTCGCCACGCGGATCGAGAACCAGATCAGCGCCCGCGCGAACGAAAAGAACGAGGAGCGCCGCGCGTGGATCGTGGTGCTCGACTTCAACCCCGACGGCAAGCCCGCGTCGACCACCAACTTCGGCCCGTGCTCCGACCTCGCCAAGTTCCTCAGTAGCCCCAAGATGGCGGGCGTGAAGACCATCGCCTTCGTTCACGCCCCGGTCACAGGACACACGGTGCTCCCGGTGCTCGCGTGCAAGGAAGTGGTAATGAGCAAGGGGGCGGCGATCGGCCCCGTCGTGGTCGAGGGCGTGCCGCCACTTGAGGTGTCCGAGCAGGTCGCGTACAAGACCCGGTTCAACCGTGACGACCGCTGGCCCATCGTGCAGAAAATGTTCGACCCGAACGTGGCACTCGTGAAGGGCGTGGCGAAATCCAACGGCGCCCCGCGCTACGCGGACGCGAACAACCCGGAGTCGGTGTCGGCGGTCGCCGGGACCGCCCCCGTGAACGGCGTACAGGACCGGCAGCCCGCGAGCTACCCGACCACGGTCGCGCGAGCGGTCGAACTGGCCAGCGGGGTCGCGGAGAACCAGCGCGAGGTCGCCGAACTGTTCGGCCTCCCACCGCTCCGCTCCGACCCACTCGCCGGGCGCACGCCCGATGCGTACCAGTGGGCGCTCCGGGGCGACGTGGACGGCGCGATGAAGGAGTCTGTGAACCGCGTCATCCGCGACGTGCGTAAGAGGAAGGGGAACGTTCTCATCCTGACCCTGAACTGCGGCGGGACCGACCTCGAAGCGGCGCGCGCGTTGGCCGACGACCTCGCGGGCGCACAAACCGGCGACGACGCCCTGCTCATCATCGGGTTCGTGCCCGAATCCGCGCCCGACGCGGCCGCGGTCGTCGCGCTGGGGTGTTCCGAGATCGTGATGACCAAGCCGAAGGGCGCAGAGGGGGAGACAAAAGAGGCCGATCTGGGGAACTTCGAGCGCTACCTGAAGACCGCGAAACCGTCCGCGGTGGCCGCCCAGCGCCAGAGCTTGCGCGACTTCGCCGAACAGCGCGGCTACCCCGGCGTACTGTTTGAGGGGATGCTCAACCGCGACGTGGAGATCGTTCGGGCCGAGGGCGAGGGCAACAACCGCAACAAGCGGAAGTTGATGACGCGCTCCGAGTTCGAGACCGAACAGAAGGCCAGCCCCGGGCTGTGGAAGCAGGGCCGGGTCGTCAAGCAACCCGGCAAGCGGCTCGAACTGACCGCGACCCTCGCGGCCGAACTCGGTGTAGCCCGCCTCACCGTACCGACAACAAACGTGGACGAAGTGTGCAGCGCTTACGGCTTGGGGAAGGCGAAAAGCCCGGACCCGGGCTGGCTCGACAAGTTCGCCGAGTTCCTGCGCATCCCCGCGGTGACCATCATCCTCGTAATGGTCGGGTTCATCGGGCTGATCCTCGAACTGAAGGTGCCGGGGCTGACCGTACCCGGGATCGTCGCGGCGGTGTGCTTCATCTTGGTGTTCTGGTCGCAGTCACGGTTCAGCGGTGAAATGTTCGTACTCGCGCTCCTGCTGTTCATCCTGGGGTTGATACTGGTCGGGTTGGAAATCTTCGTGCTCCCGGGGTTCGGCGTGTGCGGGATCAGTGGCGTGCTGTTCATGCTGGCCGGGTTGGGGCTGGTGACACTGGAGCGCTTCCCGCAGACCTGGGAAGAAGCAGTCCCACTGGGGGTGCGGATCTCGACGTACCTGTTCGCGATGATGGGCGCGATGGTAGCCGCGTTCGTGATCGCGCGGTTCCTACCGCAAGTGCCCTACGCGAACCGGATGATGTTAACTCCACCCAGTGACCAGTCGAGCGCGACCGAAGTGCAGTTGCCCGGCGCGAGCGAGGCGGCGGAGTTGCTGGGGGCCATCGGCGCGAGCACGACCGCGTTACGTCCGGCCGGCGTCGTGCGGTTCGGGGAGAAGTTCGTGGACGTGGTTTCGGACGGCGGGTTCATCCCGTCCGGGAGCCGCGTTCAGGTAATCGCGGTCGAGGGCACGCGGATCGTTGTCAAAGAGGTTTAATGATCGTTTCGCGCGAAAAGCGGAAGCGTGTGGCGCGCGGGTCGTAAATCGTGTAAGTTTGGTTCCCGGACCGGGTGGGCGCGGTAGCGCGGAGCGGTTCGCGCGAAATCCTAAACCGAAAGGGCGCAATTAGATCGCTCCGGCGCCCGAGTGTTCGTACTCTTGCCCGTAGTACCGGGCGGAATGTGTCGCTCCATCACACTCACACGCGCGTCCCGCATGGATGACTATCTGATCATTGCGATTGTTCTGATGGCCCTCGGCGCGGGGTTGCTCGGGCCGAGATCCTGGTGCCGACCGGCGGGTTCTTGATAGTGGGCGCACTGGTATTCTTCGCGCTGGCCGTTGGTATCATCTTGTACCAAGGTACGACCATCGAGGCCGTGGTCGCGATCGGGGGGCTGGCAGTCGGCTTGCCCGCGGCCGGGTTCGTTGCGGTTGCGGCGTGGCGCAGAATGTCGCTCGATAATGTGCTCGATGAAGTTTCCACCGATTCACCGATCGGGGTCGCACCCGAAGCGAACACACTCAAAGGGCGCGCGGGCAAGACGGTCTCGCCCCTGCGCCCCTCGGGTTCGGTCGAGTTCGACGGTAAGCGCGTGGACGCGATGACCGAGGGCATGATGCTCGACGCGGGCGTCTGGGTGCGGTGCGTAGACGTGAAGCGCGGGCAGGTGATCGTCCGCGCGATGGAGTCGCAGCCGGACGTCTCCGAGGTCGAGCGAGCCGATGCCGCTCTGCCCGCGCAATCAAAAGCCAGCGCTGCAGTCAGCGAAGAACCACAGAAGGACGAACCCAAAAAAGAAGACCCGAAGCGCCCGCGCGACGATTTCGACGACTTCGACATTGGTCTCGATAAGATCTGACCGGGAATGATGTTCCGTTCCGAACCCGGCTCACCGAATCGCGCCCACGGTGATTCGTCTGGTCGCCGCCAAAAGTGAAGCGCAACGACTTCGATCAGTAACAAACGGTAATCGCAATCGCCGGGTCGGTGACCGACCCGGAACTCGAAAGGACCGACACCCGTGACGCTCTCGACGACGCTCTCGACCGCGCTCGCTCTGTTCGCCCAAGGCAAAGATGCGGTGAAGGACGGGGGCGGCCCGAACCCGGTGAGTACCGCCAGCATCATCATCATTGTGGTGGCGCTGGTCGCGGTCCTCATTTTCGTGGTGTTCCTCTTTCTGTTCTTCAGCTTCATCCGGCTCTGGATCCAGGCCCTTTTGACAAAGGCGGACATCGGGATCGGGAGCCTGATCGGGATGAAATTGCGGAACGTCGATTACGCGATGATCGTGCGCCAGAAGATCGCGCTCGTGCAAGCCGGCGTGCGCGTCACCACCGGGGAGCTGGAAAGCCACTTCCTCGCACGCGGTAACGTGCCGAAAACGGCCACCGCGGTCATCGCGGCGCACAAGGCCGGGCTCGATTTGCCGTGGCGTACCGCCGCGGCGATCGATCTCGCCGGGCGCGACGTGCTCGAAGCCGTCCGCACGAGCGTGAACCCGAAAGTCATCGACTGCCCGGACCCGTCCAAGGGCAAGCAGTTCCTCGACGCGGTGTGCCGTAACGGTATTCAGTTGCTCGCGAAGGCCCGCGTGACCGTGCGCACCAAGCTCGAACGACTGGTCGGCGGGGCGACCGAAGAAACGATCATCGCCCGCGTCGGCGAGGGCATCGTGAAGGCCATCGGCTCGGCCCACGATCACAAGGAGGTGCTCGCGAACCCCGGTATGATCTCGCAGACCGTGCTGCACAACGCGCTCGACGCGCAGACCGCGTTCGAGATCGTGTCCATCGACATCGCGCACATCGAAGTCGGCGAGAACATCGGTGCGAAACTCCAGGCGGACCAGGCGGCGGCGGACCTCCGCGTGGCCCAGGCCGAAGCCGAAAAGCGCCGCGCCGCGGCCGTCGCCCGCGAACAGGAAATGCGCGCGCTCGTCGAGGAGAACCGGGCGAAGGTCGTCGAGGCCGAGGCCCAGGTTCCGCAAGCCATCGCGGACGCCTTCCAGAAGGGCAACCTGGGCGTGATGGACTTCTACAACATGAAGAACGTGCAGTCCGACACCCTCATGCGGAACAACATCGCGACCATGACCGGCGGCGCGGAGGGTCAGAGCGGGTCCGGACGGTAGTCACCGCCGATACGCGGGCACACCAGTGCTCGCCGATTAGCAACAGGTTCGGTTCCTCGTTTTCGCTGGGCGGGGTTTGTCATGGGCGCGCTTCTGGTCGTGGTCATCCTCGTCCTCATCTCCACCGCGGTGGGGGCGCTGGCGAAGATCCTGAACAACATGCAGGAGGCGAGTAACAATCGCCGACTGGAGCGCGAGCGGTACGAGCGCAACAACCGAGCGGAGCGCGCCCGAAACGAGCGCGAGAACGAGCGGGCGGAGCGCCCGTCGCCCCGGGCCTCTCGGTCCACGAACACGGAAAGTACCAGTAGCGGTTCGGTGCGAGCCGCAAACTCGGACATGGACCGGTTCCTGGCCGAGATCGACCGTCTGCGTCGGAAGGCTTCGACGAACCCGAATCCGCCGCCCCAACCCGGCTCGTCGGCCCCGGTCGCGCCGGTGGTTCAGCCGATTAAGCCCCCCGCGGAATCACGCCCGCGCTCCCGCGTGGTCGCGGAACTGGCGGATTCGGCCGCCGCGTCGAGCGCCGCCGCCGGGTTCAGCATCTCGCCACAAGCACCGACGCGAACCGCGCCAGTCGCCGCACAAATCGAGGAACTGCCGGTCGCACAGGTGCTGCGCCCGACGTCCTCGACCGGCGCGCCCGCAACGAGGGTGACGAAACTCGTGGGCCGCGCCCGCCCAGCCTCGAAGACGAACTTCGGCAAGAACCTGACCGCACTCCTCGGCTCCGGCCAGGGCGTCGCGATGGCGGTCGTGCTGCAAGAGATCCTCGGCCCGCCCAAATCGAAGAAAGGTAAGGCGTAAGCAGTACGGGAATCAACAAACGAGCGCGGCCGGGAACATCCCGGCCGCGCTCGTTTGTTGATCTTAAGAAAACAATTCGATCTTCTGCTATCCCAGCACGGCCCGGCAACGCCCCATCAACCACGGCAGCAGTGCCCCTTCCTGCCACCGGCGCAGGGCTTTACCGGCGAGCACCGCGGCGTGGCGCGGGAGATACTTCACCAACCGGCGCCCGCGCACGTTCCGCCAGAACACGCGCTCCTCGTTACACGATTGCCGTTCCAGCGTGCGACGCGACGGGTTCCGGCCGTAGCTGCTCGATACGCGGTGCCACACCACCGCCCCCGGATCGTACACGATCTCGAAACCGAGGCGCCGGAGCCGGAACGACAGGTCCACGTCCTCGAAGTACGCGCCGAAGTGTTCGGGAAACCCGCCCGCGGCCAGTACCGCGTCGCGCCGGTAGAATGCGGCACACGCGCTGGCCCCGAATACGTATTCGGCCTTGAAATGAAGGGATGAAGGGGTGAAGGGGTGAAGGGGTGAGATTTCTTCCTCACCTGCTCTCCATTTCGCTCCTTCACCCCTTCTGTATTCCGAACCGTGCCCCCGCTTGGAGGCGAACCCGCCGAAATCGTACTCGTCTCCTGCGGTGTCGATGAGTGGTGGGAGGCCGCGCGCCCGGCGTTCCGAGTCGTTTTGGAGCACGAGCGGTGCAACGGCGGCGACGCGCGGGTCCGCGAACCGCGCGAGTGCGGAATCGGCCCACCCCTCGGTCACTTCCGCGTCGTCGTTGAGCAGTTCCACTAGTGGCGCCGAAGCCGCCGCGATGCCCGCATTAGCGGCGACACAAAACCCACCCGCTCGCGGGCGCCGCACAACTCGGACGCCCGCAAATTCGGCCGCCGCCTGCGAAACCGTCGCCCCGCGTGAGCCGTCGTCCACGACGATCACTTCGGTGTTCGCAGGTGCGAACCGAGCGACGCTCGCGAGGCACAGCCGGAGCAAATCGGGGCGCGAGTGAGAAGGGATGACGATCGAGAGTCTGGGGAGCGGAGCGCGGAGCGTGAATGGAGAGGGGAACGGTCCCGGCACCGGCATATCATGGGTCCGCATCGGGCGCTCCGCGTTACTCCGTGCGGCCGTCCTGTTCGGCGGCGATCGGGTGGAGGAACGACGCGGCGAACCGGATGCGCTCGGCGGCCTCCTGTTGGCGCCCGACGGCCACGTCCGAGACCAATCGGCGCATTTGATCGAAACAACGGGCCGCGTCCGAATCGCCGCGCACCTTTGCCCACAGTTGTCGCGCACCGGCTTCCGCCCACACCGCACTGGACAGGAGCCGCGCCTGCCACCCGGACCAGTGCCGGCGCGTGTACGTCAGAAGCGCGTGCCGGGTAACGAGACGGAGCGGCGGCGGCACCCGGCGCGCGTGTAGAGGCCAGTGGTGCGTGACCTGTAGGGCCGGGTCGAACCACACCTGCCACCCGTTCGCGGCGGCGCGCCGGCAAAAGTCCACGTCCTCGTAGTAGAGGAAGAACGATTCGTCCAAGCCGTTGAGTTGCTCGAAGCACTCGCGGCGCACGAGCAGGCACCCGCCCGTGGCCCATTCGACCGGACTTTGGACCGTGCGCCGGTTCACGTGGCACTTGCGCCGGGCGCGCGGGAGGCAGAGCCCCGCGAGCGTGCGCCCGAGCGAGGGGAACGGCCCGGTCGAGGGTTGCGGGGAACCGTCGCGGTTGAGGAGCCGGAAGCCGATCACGCCCACGTCAGCAGGCAGATCCCCGCGGGCCGCGCGCCCGAGCACGTCGTCGAGGAACCCGTCGGGTACGGTGATGTCCGGGTTCAGCAGGAGCACCCACGGCCCGGTACTCTGTCGGCACCCGCGGTTCACGGCGGCCGCGAACCCGAGGTTGGCGTCGTACCGGCGCACCGAAACGCCCCGGAGCCGCGCGACGCGGGCCGCGAGCGGGTGGGCGGGCGAACCGTTATCGATGATTTGGATCTGAGCCGCGCCCGTGCGAACCACGGCCGAGCGCCGGAGCTGGCGCACGAGGCGGGCCGTGTTTTGCCACTGGCAGAAATTGACGACGACGACCGCAAGCTCAGTGGCCGGCGGCGCGGGGGCGCGACGCGGGGCGGTGAGCGCGAGTTCGTGTCCGTGACCGGGTGCGGCCACGGGCGCGTGCGGCGAGGTGCCGTCTGGCGAGTGTGCCAGGGCCATGCGGGTTCCTTCCCTGTGCCGGCCGCGGGTCCACCCGCGGTCGCACGATGATACGCACAGGACGAAACCCAATGCAAGCGGAACCTGTGCCGGGTACCTCTCCGCTCCCGGCGATTTTGGGCGCGGGTCAGTTTTACCCTTGTACTCCCCCGTTTTCAGGAGCGGCAGCACGCCCACGTCGACCACGAAATACGCGACTGGTGCGAACCCGGGCGAACTCAAGTTGGAGCAACCGGCGCGGTGAGCGAACCCTTCGCCGGGACGCCAGTCGAGTGCGCTCGCGCGAAATTCGGTACAACCCGAGTGTATCGTCGACGAGCTTCGCGGGTCCGACGGCGGACCGAAGAGAACCCCGTGGGTACCGCGTTCGTGGGTTTGGCACACGCGGGCGGGTGCGAGGTCGTCCGCTGGGGGTGGCTGGGCACGCGCTACGAGATCATGAGCCGCACCGCGAAGCTGGCCCTCAACGCGATACGATTGGAACTGATGAAACCAAGTAGCACATCAACCGGTTCTGAACTCACGTGTCGGATTGAATTGCCGGCCGAACCAAGGGTGCTTGCATGGAACCGACGAACACCGAGATACGGATCGCGGGTTACTTGGCGGCAAGTTTGCTACTTGAGCGCGAGCCAAAACAGTGGCACGCGCTCGTGTTGCTCGATTCCGGTAAAGAAGCGAGCGACTTTATTCAGGAGCACACGGTGTCTCACCTCTGTCTCCGCTTTGATGACATCGAAGAACCCCGTGTGAACAAACTAACGCCCACGAGATCCCAAATCGCACAGGCACTCGAATTCGCCAAAGGGAAAGACAAACTGCTCGTGAGTTGCCGGGCCGGGCGCGGGCGAAGCGTTGCTCTGGCCTACATCATCTGTTGCCGGACACGCGGAATTTCTGAAGCTCTCAACCTTCTCGACCCGACACGTCACCGGCCCAATCGACTCGTTGTTAGCCTCGGCGACACGCTCCTCGACGCGCCCTGCGCACTCGATTCGTTCGACGACTGGCGCCGGCGCCACGCACACGTCCAGTTGTCCGAATACTACGACGAGATGGAGAAGGAATTCGAGACACTGGAAGCCCAAGGAGCCACGAACCGCATCTGTGGACCGTGAGCCCACCCACAGGTGAATTCCGCCGAAGTAAAGATGCGACTGAAACGCAATCGGAGCACTCGGCGTTTGTCGGCAATGAGCTGCGGCACAAATTTACGGGGCAACTTGACGACCCAACCGGTTGCAATTGCGCCTCGGTGGTATGCCTATCAGTAGCGAACTAGCCGACAACTGATTTAGGCAAACACACTCACGTCACTTTAGGTCCAAATAATTCCCAAAATTTCACCCTACTGAGACGCCAATTATTAGGCACTTCTGGTAATGTGTAACGTCTCACCTATTTCGATCGGTCAGTCGCTCAGGAGCAAAACGTGATTCGCAGCGCCCAAACGTTCATCATTTCAGCTACACTCGCTCTTACATTTCACTTGGTTACCGCGTCCGATGTCCGGGCCGGCTTCATTAAGAACATCAGTACCGGGTTCAACAACACGACCAGCACCTTGTTGTCAGATGGCACCGCGGACGATGATTACGTAATCGGGTCGGGTGGAACCGGAGGGCACAGCGGAGAGGTTCCGCTCGTTCGGACCGCTCCGCTCCCGGGTACATGGCTAGCGGATAGTGCCTCGACGGGATCGCGCTGGCTCGTACTCTCGGGTAAGGGCTTGGAGGGCGTCGATGTCGGAGCCGGGGTATTTTTCTTCGACATCGTTGTGGACCTCACGGGCTTCGACCCGGCCACTGCTCAGATTGCCGGGCTTCGGTACTCCGCGGACAACAAGCTCGTTGCGGTACGGATCAATGGCACGGCCGTGTTCACACAAGACGGCAGCTTCGCTGAAGAGTTCCAGTCATTTCGCGATCTCGGAAGTGTGGGGCTCGGTCAATTCCATAGCGGGCTCAATGTGATCCGGTTTGAAGTGGACAACCAACTCGGGTCCGACTCCCCTCTGGGTTTGCGCGTGGAAGGCACCGTCGAGGGTCAGTCGGTCACTGCCACGCCAGAACCGAGCGGCCTGATGTTGCTTGCGACGGGCGCGGTCACCACGCTCGGCTGGAAACGGTTACGAAAGACCAATCGCGCTGAGAGGTAAGTGCTTGTGGAGCCGAATCCGGTTGGATTCCCCAATGACGAGCCGTAACCGTAAGGGCGAGGCACCCATTGCGGTCGAGGCTCGTTTACCCCGCTGGGACGAGCCCGTCACTTAACAAACACTGTGCCGCACCGGCTCGCGCTCAGCGAATGATTTTCCGAATCGCGCCGCTCAACACCGCGGTTCGCAAGGAACTAGTTCGAGCAAAGGACGGCACGTAAGGTGGCCGACATGAACAAACCGGAAGTCGCTCGACCGACCGAGGACGTGTATTGCTGGTTGGAGGCAGAGTCGTCGATCATGCTCAAAGCCACCACCCGGTTCGGTGACCCTGTGGAACTGACGGCCGATGAAGCGCGGGCCATCGCCGCCACGCTTACGACACTGGCCGAACGGTTGGAACCGTTGACCGACAAGCGCGCCTGATCCGGCGCGCCACGAATGCCCGACGGCAGATCACCCATCACGCGCCCAACTTCGCCTTCGCGTCGTCGAGAATCGCCTTCGTCGCGGTCGCGCCCACGCGGGTCACCCCGATCGCGCGCACTTCCATCAGCTTCTCGAACGTGCGGACCCCGCCCGCAGCCTTCACCTGGACCCACGCCGGGCTGTGCTCACGCATCAGCTTTAAGTCTTCAATCGTTGCGCCCGTTTCTGCGTAGCCGGTGCTGGTCTTCACCCAGTCCGCGCGCACGTCGCCGCAAATGCGACACAGTTCTCGCTTGTGCTCGTCCTTGAGGTAGGCGTTCTCGAAAATCACCTTCACCTTCGCAACGCGCGCGTGGGCCGCGCGCACTACGGCCGCGATGTCGTCGGCCACGAAGTTCCACTCGCCGCTCAGCACCTTGCCGACATTGACCACCATGTCGAGTTCGGTCGCACCATCATCCATTGCGCGCTCTGCCTCGAACACCTTCACCGCCGTAAGGTGCCCGCCGTGCGGGAAGCCAATCACCGTACTCGCCTGCACCATGCTGCCCGCCAGGAGCTTCGCCGCGAGCCGCACCGCGTAAGGCTTGATGCACACCGACGCGGCACCCAACTCGCGCGCCAGGAGGCACCCGCGTTCGAGGTCCGCGTCCGTCAGATTCGGTTGGAGCAGCGAGTGGTCGAACATCCGGGCGAGGTCGGCAATAGTCGGGTTGGTCACGGTACACCGGTGAGAGGAGAACGAACGGTTGGAGTCAGGATACCGGCGATTCGCGCCGAACCCAGGTGCCCTTCCCTCGCACCCGAAACGAGCAATCGATGAACCTCGATACAAAGGCACCTCACACCACAAAAGCAGCGATTTCAGTTGCATTTTGAATTTTTGTACACTATAATATACACATGGATCAAAGTATTCGGGAGACACACTCCGAACGGAAGTGCCGCAAACGTGGAGTATTTGGTGGTGAGTGTTAGCCCCCAACACCACGATTCGGGTGGTTTTTCAGCAAATGTTAGCCTCCGTTGCTAATCCGAGTGAATGAACAGCGCCCAAAACCGCGTTTTTTAAGGTGATTTGTGCAAACACCCTTCGACGCCGCCCGCACCGGCCCAAAACGTTAGCAAATGTTACTCGGGCCGACAGTTCGGGTGGCAACAAACACCGCGTTGGGGAAAAGTTCCTCGGCCGCGGGGAGTGTGGAAGGCTGCGAAGGTTCCCGGCTTCCTCTCGGGTCGAACCGACTTGCACGAGCCGCTCTATTCGCCGCGCGTGCGTTCAAACGCGACCGACCTTGACCCTCTTGGGGGGGATGGTATGCGTGAAGTGACTCCTAAAATATCCCCCAACGGCCCCGGAGAATCCCCCATGCTTCGTGCCCCGTTCGCCGGGCTGTTCGTCGTCCTGTCCGCGGCGCACGCGACCGCACAACCGGGTGTGTACAAGGGCACCATCACCGACCCCGAAGTGAAATTGCGAGCGGGGGGTAGCGATCAGTACCCGGATACCGGCACGCTGCGTCAGGGCACTCCGGTAGTAGTCGAAAAAGAAGAGGGAAACTGGCTCGCCATCACCGCCCCACAAGGGTCAATCAGTTGGGTGCAAGTCCAATTCATCCAAGATACGCAGAAGGACCAACCTCCAGAAAGCCGGACTAGTCCTCGCAGTGTGTTCGTGGAAACGGACACAGATGTGGATGTGACTATTGCAACGGGCAAAGTGGGGTTAGCTCAGCCACTTCAGATTCGCCGCGTGAAGCTCCCACCTGGCACGGAACTTTTCGTGATCGGGCAAAGCGTGACCTTCTCCGGGAAGACTTGGTACCCGATCCTTCCGCCGCACGGAGATGTGCGGTGGGTACCGAAAACAGCCGTGCGGCTCGAAAAGGCCGTGAATACCGAGTACACTGTCCACGTTAACGAACACGCGACGCCGATCGCACCGGGGAGCACCGCCAGCCCAGCAGCAACGCCTGCGGGCGGACCGGTCGCGAGCATTCCCGGCCCCGCAGTCACTCCAACGGCCGGCACAACGGCGAGCAAGCCCGCGGTGAACCACCCGCTCTGGATCAAGGCCGAAGCCGCCGAACGCGACAACCGCATCAAGGACGCGGAAGACCTGTACTTCCAACTCGCGGAAGAAATGAATCGCACCGGCGGCGATAACGAGATCGTGAACCAGTGTTTCAGTCGCGTTCACATGCTCCGCCGGAAGGAGCGAGAGGCACGCGGAACGCCCACAAGCACATCCGCGACGCCGACGAGCCTCATGAAACCGCCGACCACGCGGGAAGACCGCAGTGTCCGCCCGGGAACACCGGAAGCCCTTCCCCCAGCGGCGAATACGACCGGCGCGAAGGATGAACGCGAGACGCTGCGTGGTGTACTTAAATACTCCACACTAACACCTCGTGGCCTCAATGGTCGCCTGTATATGATCGAGTCGCCTCAAGGCGGGGAAGTAAAAGCTTTCGTCGCAGAAGGTACCGGCGTCGATCTGTCTTATTATGTCGGCCGATCTGTCGAAATAACTGGTTCTGTGACAACGGCTTACGGCCTCAAACGGACGTGTATCGTCGCAACCAATGTAGAACTGTCGCGATAGCTACCAGCAACGTGAACTCAAACACGACGGCCCGCGGGCCGTTGGCGTTCCATCAGTAGACAGCATCGATCAGTGATTGAGCATAAATTCGTTAGTGTTGAGCAGCGCCCAGAACACGTCCTGGTAAAAGGTTACGTCGTCCGGCAACGCCCCCGGAACCGCCGCAATTCCGCCACTGGACGGCTTCGGTGTGGTCGTGCCCTTCGGCGCCGGAGCACTGAGGTTAATCGTCGCCCGTCCGTTGCGGACCTGCTCCAGTTTCACGACTTCTTCGCGCGACGGGTGTCGGCTCACGGTCATCATGAACAGTTCGCCGTAGATGCTGCTCGGGTTGCCGCGGTGCTTCTTCACCACGTCGGCCACCACACCCTTGTCCCGCGCGGTGCCGACCTGGTCGTTCAGATCCTTGCCATTCATCAGGAGGAGCGCCTGAACGACGGTCCCGTTGAAGCTCAGTTCGTTGCCCTCATCGTCACCGAAGTTGCGGACCAGTTTCCCAGTCCAACTAAGTTTCAGAGCCTTGTATTCGGCTTCTTTGAGGCGACCTTCCGCTCGCGTGGCCAGCGAGAGCGAATCGAACAGCACTTCTGGCGACATTGCCTTCAGCGGCATCCGGGCGAAGTACGGGTCGAAATCCGAATGCGTGAGTGACTTACCGCCGATTTTCTCTTTCCCGGTGACGTGGCTCAGTTGGTACACGTCGCTGGTGCAGATCCATTCGAGCAGTTTCTTGGTGTCGTGGTTGTAGTTCTTGAACTGCTCACCGAGGTACGCGAGCAGTTCCGGGTGTACCACTTCGTTGTCGCTCTTGAAGTCGTCAACGGTCGGGTCTTTCTGCAGCCCGCGCCCGAACAGGTGGCCCCACAACCGGTTCACGTAAGCCTTCTCAAAGTTGTCGTGCTGGATCACCCAATCAGCCAAGATCTGGCGCCGGGTCTTGGTACCCGCTGAGGCCGACACGAGGTTCTTCGCGGACTTCTCGCCCTTTTCGGCCTGCACGAGATCCTTGAGCATCACCGGGTAACTGGCCCGGCGCTGCCCGTCGCGGCGCTCGAACAGCACCATACCCTTCTTGTTCCAGTTGGGCATCTCGCGGAGTTCGACGAAGTTCTGCGTCTGCATCGCCTTCTTCTGCATGTTGTTCTGAAGACCCACCTTCTCCGTCTGACGGAAGAAAGCGTTCACGCCCCAGAAGTCGGCTTGCAGCCACTCCTTCGCCTGCGGGTGGTCGTGGCACTGGGTGCACTGCGTTTGGATTCCGAGGAACAGCTTGGTCACACGCGAAGTAACCGGCACGTTGTCGTACTTGCCGAACTCTTCGAGGTCGACGCGCTGGCCCTTCATGTCGGACTGGATCGCGTCGCCGAGGTGCCGGAACACGAAGTGGACCGCGCCGTTCTCGTTGCTTTTGCCGGTCGCGGTGATGAGTCCGGTCACGAAGTCGCGGTACGGCGAGTTGTTATCGAGCTGGTCTTCCAGCCACATCATGAGCTGTTCGCGGTAGATCGGGTCCACGCCACTCCGGGTGAGCAGCCACACGGACCAGATTTCCGCGAAGTTGCGGGCGTAGGCCGCGGAATAGTCGATCGGGAACTTCGACAGCCCCGAGACCGCGGTCACGGCCTTACCGTTGACCTTCGGGGTGTATTTCCGCTCTTGCAACAACCGCTGCACGAGGCGCACGCGCTTGTTCGGCCCCCGGTCCTGCTCGAAGTCTTGGATCTCTTCGACGGTCGGGATGCGCCCGACCAGATCGATGAACACCCGGCGCATAAACTCGTTATCGGTGGCTCGTTCGGCCGGCTTCTTGATGCCCGCTTCTTCCCACTTCTTCGCGATCAGTTCGTTGATTTTCTGCGTCTGCGGGGTGACGCCGGTCGGAGCGGCGGGCTTCGGGTCGTCGACCGCGGCCGACGTTTGGGCCGCGGCGCAGAGAACGCCGAGAAGGAGCAGAGAGCGGATCATCCGGATTCCCCTTTGAGGGTTCGTCTGTCGTGAAAGCCGCCTCCGGCGCGATCCGGGGCTGGTAAACTGTATTTGGTGTGCGTTCTGGTAGTGTAGACCAGTGCCGTGGGGCCAGTCTAACGATTTCCACTTTCGACCGGGCTTATCGCCCCACCAAATTAAGACGCGGGGCACGCCAACAGAGTTCCCAAACTTCCCTGGCGCGTGCGGTTAGACGCAGCCCCGCGAAGCCGCCTCGATTCTGTCGGAGTTACGAAATGCGGTTCCCACTAAAAGAAATCGCCCAGTACATTCGCTCGGCCTCGACAGAGGAACTGCTCGACCGCGTAACGGTGTACCGCGAAGGAATGGAACCCGCCGCGCTCGACTTGATGGAAGGCGAACTGGACCGGCGCGACGTGACTCGCGCGGACATCGCCGACCACGACGCCAGACAACGCGCGACCGCGATCATGCTCCCCGACGGGACAGCGCAGCGGTGCGAGCGGTGCGACCGCCCGGCCGTTTACCAACGTCGCGGGTGGCACAGAACTTACGGTTGGCTCCCGGTGTTTCGGCGCACCTTCTACCTCTGCCGGTTTCATCAACCCGGGGCCAAAGCGAACCCCGCTACAGATATCGAGTCATAGGAGAGTAATCGCAAAAGTGGTGCTCTCAACTATGTCACAACAGAAGAAGCAGATCCGGCAGAAGTTCCGAAGCGCTGTATTTGTGCGAGATGCTTTCACCTGCCGAACGTGCGGGTTTGTTTCAGGTCCGGAATCGGCCGAAAACGAACTCGATCCCCATCACATTACGGACCGCAATGAAATGCCAAATGGCGGATATGTGGCCGAAAACGGCATCAGTTTGTGCGCATCCTGCCACGAGAAAGCAGAAGCTTTCCACCGCGGAGATCCGGTCCCGCCGGGATTCGCCCCGGCGGAACTGTACGCACTGGTTGATTCGAGTGCAGAAGACGCGCGAGCCGCGTCCGAGCGGCTCGGTGACTGACAGTTACTTGGAAGCGACGTCCTTCGCAGCGGCCTCGGTCACTTCCGAGAACCGCACGTTGAGTTGCTCACTGAGCCAGCTCTGAACGGCCGGCGTGTACGGGAACTTGCCGCCCGTGATGAGCTTCTTCATGCGGGCGTCGCGGTTGGCGCGTTCTTTCCGCTTGAGGTGCCCGTTAACGGTGCGAGAAATCGCGCTGTTATCCCGAATCCGGTCATACCGGATGCGGGTCGACATACGTTCGGCCATGTTTCGACTCCACCAGCGGTTGCGACTATTTCAAGATTTATCAAGATACGGCGCACGACGCATTGCGGGAAGGGTCGATCGGACCTTTACCGCGCCCGTCACCATAGAGAGCCAAACTCACTTCGACTCGGTCTCCGGCAAACTGATCACGGGCGGGCGCACACGGCGCACCGGTTCGTCCAGAGATCGCAAAAACGCTTCTAGATCGGCCAGGTCTTGCTTATTTAGCCCCAGAGATTTCAGAAACGGCGACTTTGTTGGGAAGTTCGGATCGTCCTTGTGCTTCTCGGTGCGGCGCAGTGTGGGCATCCCGGCGTTGTACATCCGCAGCACGCCGTCCAACTCGAAGAGACCGTTGTGCATGTACGGCGCGGTTCGGCCGATGTCGCGCAGCGACGGAGTTTTGAACGCGCCCACGTCCACTTTCTCTTTCGTCACACGGAACCGTCCCAGATCCTCGAACTCCCGACCGTAGTAGCTCAGCCCGACGTTGTGGAACTTTCCGTCCGATAGGGTCGGGCCGTTGTGACAGTGCAGGCACCGGGCGTCGGTCCGAAACAGGTGCAGCCCCCGAACTTCGGAATCGGACAGTACCTCGTTCTTCCCCTTGAGGAACGCATCGAACCGGCTGCGCCCGCCGACCACGGTTCGCTCGAAGCACGCGACCGCCTGCGCCACGCGATCCAAGGTAATCGCCTTCTCGCCAAATGCTTTCTCGAATAGAGCCGGGTATCCCGCGACCTTTTCCAAGCGCCCGACGAGTGCCTTCTCGTCCGCGCGCATCTCGTCGGGGTTCGCCAGCACCGCTTTCACCTGAGATTCCAGCGAATCGGCCCGGCCGTCCCAGAAGTACGCGGTTCCAAACGCCACGTTGCTGATCGCCGGTGCGTTCCGTTTGAGCGGCTTGCGGTCGTGACCGAATGATGTGGTTCGCCCGTCCGCCCAAGCGAGGTCCGGGTCGTGGCAACTCGCGCACGCGGCCTGACGGGTGCCCGATAACCGCCCGTCGAAGAACAGTGCCCGTCCGAGTTCTTCCTTTTCTTTCGTGTGCGGATTGCCCTTCGGGTGAACCGGAGCCGGGAGCAACCCCAGTTCTCGGTGCTCGGCACCGGGGTCGAGCGTCGGCTTCGGCCACTCCGCGGGTGGTTTGGAGTACGCAACTCGAAGTTCGGTCGCGCGCGCCTTCGCCTGCTCCGCGGTCGGTTCCGGCCGAGGTGGAAGTCGAGCGGGGGCCGGGTCTTGGCAAAGCACCACGCCCCCGGCCGAAAGCAGGACAAGAACCACACCGACGCGCATCAATAGTCCCCTGAAATCACTTCTCCGCCCTCACGGGTGAGAAGCGCGGCGATCACCTCGGGTCGGATCGACTGGTTGACGGACCGAACGGAACCGTCCGCGAACAGGACGTTCGCCGCACCCGGGTGGAAGGCGTAGATCCCGTTATTGTTATTGCAATTCACGAAGCAGTTCCCGTCCCCCACTCCGTTCGCGGCGAAACCGTTGATTACGAATATGTTCGGCACAGCCCAGCCACAGTTCGCAGCCGTCGGGGTTGTTGCAGAATCGAGCTTACCGGCCTTCCAAAGCTGTGGGCGGCCGGCCGATTCGACCAGCGCAATCGAGTTCGAGGTGCCGTCGGTGATCGCCGCGACTCGCACGTACTGATTGGTGTCCGACCCAATGACCCCGTCCGTGTTTGCGGGCGCGGTTCCGGGAATGAAGCCCTTCCCGGCGGACCCGTTGGCTCGCGTCACGTAGAAGAGGCTGCTCGGACCGTAGTGACCGCCGTAGTCGGAGGCAGCCGTCGGGTACTTCACGCCGCTCTCGTCTGCTGAGTTCGTCTGGCCGAACCGGTCCGCGGGGGCCGACGGGCACACCATGATCTTGATCGGCGTCGCCAATACGCCCTTGTTCGTTGAGTGGTTGTACTTCTGATCGAATCGGTACTGACTGCGGACGTTGTCTTGCTCGATGTACGGCAGGAGCTGCACACCCCAGTAACTGAGCACGCCGTTAATGCTTTGTTTGGCACACGGGAAGCCGCCCTGAGCCGACTCGAAGTTGTGGAACGCGAGCCCGAGTTGTTTGAGGTTGTTCTGGCACTTCATCCGAGCCGCGGCTTCGCGAACCTTCTGCACCGCGGGGAGCAACAAACCGATCAAAATTGCGATAATCGCAATCACAACCAGCAACTCAATGAGGGTAAAACCGCGTCGGCGCGTGCGGTGCATGAAACTCTCCGGGTGTTAGCGGCCGAAAGCTTGACACGCGAGAGGTGAGCGACAGGGCCGCATCCCGAACAATGGCGGTGCAATCTCGGCGGGGCATATTGAGATCAAATCTCATCTATTAGAGTTACGTTAGGGGCTTTGCCAACCGAGTCAAGGGAACTCAGACCAGGTTCGCCCAACACAGACGACTCGAACTCGTTGACACCAACAGCGACCATTTCTCAACAGAACGCACACCGCACTTCCCCGCCCGGTGCGATCTACCACCCGAACTGACAATCGCTAACGTTTCCGGATCGGGATGACACCCTGGCGATTAAAACGCGACAACTCTTTTCACCACAATCACTTCGGCAACACTATCCGTTCTCATGCACCTTCAAAACGGATAACAATTGCTAACATTCTTGTGGCCCAAACCACTGCCATCGAGCCGTAACCGCCTGGTTGGTCAATGACTAACTCCACAACGGCCCATGAACTATAATTCAGTCCACTACAACTACCCAAATCATATCGCAGTGAACAGAAGAATACAAACATTTTGAACGGATTCTGCCACTTCGCATACGCGCCCGATGCGCTCACGAAGTGATGCGCTCAAAATCCCAGGGTGCCCACACGTTCCCGGTTGCACCGGCGGGCGCGAACGAATACACGATTCACTACCCCACTGCGGAGAACTTGCCCCTTGTTGATGCTGAACTCCGTCGCTGTTGAAGACACGTTCGCTGAAGCGTTCCCCATGACGGCCACGCGCGTGCTAGTCACGGCAGAAACGATCGGGTGGGCGCGCATCGCCGGGCAAACCGCGACCGGGTACGCCGCGAGCGTCATCGGTTGCGACGCGGAGGCCGGGATCGAGCGCGAACTTTCCCCCAGCGAAACGCCCGACGGACGCCCGGGGGTGTCACTGTTGTTCTTCGGTTTCAGCCGCGACGCGCTTCAAAAAGCGGTGGTAAACCGCGTCGCGCAGTGCGTACTTACGTGTGCAACGACCGCGTGCTTCAACGGTCTGGAAGGCGATCTGGGCAAAACCATCCGCGTCGGCGGAACGTTGCGCTACTTCGGCGACGGTCGGCAAATCAGCAAGCTACTCAACGGGAAGCGTTACTGGCGCATGCCGACGATGGACGGCGAGTTTCTGTGTGAGGACGTGTTCGGCACTGTGAAGGGCGTGGGCGGCGGAAACTTCCTCATCCTCGGCGAAACACAGGCCCAAACACTCGCCGCTGCGGAAGCCGCGGTCGACGCGATCCGCCGGTTGCCCGGTGTGATACTCCCCTTCCCCGGCGGCGTGGTGCGGTCGGGGAGTAAAGTGGGGAGCAAGTACAAGGGTCTAAAGGCGAGCACCAACGACGCTTACTGCCCGACGCTCCGCGGGGTAGTCGCGTCGGCACTCCCGGAGGACGTAAACGCGGTGTACGAACTCGTCTTCGACGGCTTGGACCTCGCCACAGTCGAGCGCGCGACGTGGGAAGGGATGCTGGCCGCGACCCGGTGTCCCGGAGTGAAGCAGATCACCGCTGGCAATTACGGCGGGAAGCTCGGTCCGCACCACATTCACCTGTCGAAGCTCATCCGGGGAGCCAGTTGAGCGGCGGGCGCCCCACGACTTGCGAACAGCTACCTCTCCACATCTCCTGGTAACAGCGTTTGAGGGAGTTTGGTGAGTTTCCCTCGCCCCGCTTCGTAGGTCACCACCCACGCGCGATCGAACACCGAACCCTTCCACTTGTCCGGAACGTCTCGCACTTTGAGCGCCTCTGCGAGTTCCGGAATGTTCCCGTGGTGCCAGCAGATCAGCACGGTTTTGCCTTCGTACTTCGGGTTCGTCAGCAGTTCGGCGGCGAGTTTGGCGTAATCGTCGTTTGCGAACCGCGAATCGATGTCGAGTTTCAGCTTCTTGGCGAGCGGGGTGACCGTTTCAATCGGCCGGTCACTGCGTTTGGAAGCGCTCGACGCAAAAATGAAGTCCGGCGCGGGAAGTGGATCCGGGCGCGAGTCCGACTTCTGAAACAGTTCGGGGAGCGCGTCCGCGCGCTTCTTCCCAACCGCACTCAGACCGCGTTCGTTTTCGTCGTCCGGTTTCTCTGCGTGGCGAATGATGATGACTCGCGCCGGGTAAGTCGGCTTCGTACAGCCACAGGCGATAAGGAATGCAACAGCAGTGACGACTCGGATGAACATCGCGTGTTCCTCGCCCGCGTATCAGTTTAACAGACGGCACCGAACGGAAATGACGAGCACGAGTTCTGCCGGTGAGCAGTTTCGTGCGCGACGAGAGTTCTCGCGCCTCACAAAGCAAACGACCCGACACAACTAACGTTGCGCCGGGCCGGTAATCATCAATGCGGGTCACGCACTCAGCCACAAGTCCCACACGTCGAAGCGTCCGTGGTGGCCCACTTCATCGCCTCTTCGGAATTCTTGTTCAGGTGAACGTGCCGGTCCACGTGGTCGACCATTGAAGTCGGCAGGAAATGGTGCTGACCATCGGAACAACTGTCCCGTGTCAGCTTGATCGCGGTCCCCTCCACCTTATCCACGGAACCGACCTTCTTGCCGCACGACGCGATCACGTCCATGTGCTGGCGGATGCCCGCGAGACCCGCGTCCGACCCTTCGGCCCGCCCCGGCCCCACACCCGTCTTCTCCTTCACCCAATCGGCCGCGTTCCCGACGTTCTCGGCGATCCGGGTGCCGACTTCTTGGAGCTTCTCTTTGGTGCTATCGGCCATGATTGGTTCTCCCATCGCGTAATTAAGGGCGGCAGTTCCCTGCCGGATTCGCAGCACGAGCCCGCTGCGGACGAGTTGGCTAAAAACGCAATCGACGTGCCACGGGGACAGCGGAAATTGCGCGGGCGGAGGAGCACCCGAATCCCCGACGGGACGAGACATTGCTTCATCCGTCACAATGCCAACAGGATGGATCATCGAGTTCCGCGTTCTCACGCTGAAAAAAATGCTATCTTCCTGCCGTACCTCTTGAGATCGGTCATTCGCCCGTGCACGCCCATCGGTTCCGACCGGCTCGACCGGCCCGAAACGATCAGGTTGTAGCGGAAGAATTCGGCCGATCCTCAATCTTCCGCGAGGGTGCGATGAGTCGGTGGCACGTCCTGAACCAGTTCTGGCGCGACCTGGACCCGCGCGATCGGGTTCGGGCGGTACTTTTGGTCGAAGAACTGGAGGGGCGCGAGGTGCTCGCCCCCCTCGTAACCGGTCCACTGTTTTCCCTCCCCCCGGTCACACTCGAAGGGGTCGCGCGCACGTTCACCGGCGACCCCACAATGGGCGGGGAGTCGTTTTCGATCTCGGACATCGGTAACCACAACGTCACCGCCACGCTGGGCAGCCCGCGCGGGAAGCTCTCGGTCGATCCGACCGCGGCGTCGAGTTTCGGCGTCACCGTCGCCAATAACGGGACCGCCAACGTCGCACTCACCGGCCAGATCAACTCGGTCAGCGCGTTCCTCCAGTCGTCCGGTTTCACGTTCACCCCGACCGCGTTCTACAGCGGCAACGCGCAAATCAACCTGTCGGTTGTCGACCTCCAAGTGCCGGGGTCCGGGTCCGGTTCGATCCTGGTTAACGTGCTCCCGGACCCATCGACCTCGGCCCTCACTTGGGCCGCGACGAGCGAGGTCAATTTGCGGACGGCCCCGTTCGCGTTCCCGCCCAATTTCCTGTCGGTCGCCCCGTGGTCCGACACCGACGGGTCGGAGACGCTCGACCTCGGGTTACTACTCAGCGTCGATGATCCCTCGATCCTCGATCGGTTCACGCTCACCGGGAGTGGCCCGGTCACCCAGGTCGAACCGGGCCAGTGGGTGCTTTCCGGGACCAGCCCCGGTGCGGTCCAGGCGCTGCTCAACTCGCTGGTCTTCACGCCCCCGAGTAACTTCAACGGGCGCATTAAAATTGTCGCCTTCGGGGTTCTGAGCGACACGGCCACGTTCAGCGGTCCGCGAGGGACGGTGAGCGTTCCCAACCCCCTTGCCGCGGTATCGATCGACCTGCGGTTCTTCGAGGAAGCGCGGTTCGCGCTCCCGCCCGTGGAGACCCAGGCCGGCGCGCCGGTCGATCTCGGCGGGCGCTACTCGGTAGTGGACCCGGCCGAACTCCCCGAGGACTACCACACACTCACGATCTCCGCCGAGCGCGGCGCGCTGACGTTCGATCCGGCACGGGTTCCGCCCCAACTGAGCGTGGGGCGCGACGGGAACACGTTGCTGCTAACGGGCGAACTCGCGGCCATCAATGCGTTCCTCGCCACCCCGGGGAGCTTCACCTACTCGATCGACGACCCGAACTTCAACGGGCCGGTGGCGCTGAAGTTCAGCCTGGTGAACCACCCCGGCACCTCGCCGTCCCAACCCGCACCGTACTACGCCTCCGATTTCGCGAACAACGGTCCGCCGCCCACGGTCGTGGTCACCATGATCGCGATCACGCCCGCTCCCCCGTCGGGCAACGGCCCCCCGCAAGGCGGCCCACCGGGAACGGCCCCAACGACCAAGAACACGAATTCCAGTTCCAAGAACTTCGGCCAGCCCGGATCAAATGACGGGGGCGGCCCCGGTGGTCCCGGTGCGCCGGACGATCCGGGGGGCGGCCCGGGAAATTCGGGCGGCCTCGGGAGCATCAGTTCACCGAACGGCGTCGGGGGGCCGGGTGGCCCCGGTGGTCCCGGTGGACCCGGCGGGGGTGGGGGGCGCACCCCGCCCGGCGGGTTCCTCGGCGCGGGCGGTCCCGGCGGCGGACCGCACGGTCCCGGTGGGGGCCGCGGCGCACCGCCCCCCGGACCGCACCACCCGCCGTTCGCGCGCCTCGACACGCAACCGCTGTTCGCCGGCGAAGCGGGCCGGCACCCGCTCCCGCCGGTGCTCCCGCTCGACCAAACGTCCCCCGTCGCCGGGTTCAGCGAATCGGCCGGGGACAGCCTCGCGCTGGTCGACCTGATCTACCGCGACGCGAACGGCACCGAATTGCACCCGACGGTGCTGCTCCTCGGCACCGGACCGACCGCCCCCGCGCCCGCACCGAAAACTAGCGCGCCGGCCTCAACGAACACAGCGCTCGTGGCCGCGAACGGCCCCACCGAAACGAATGACGGCCCGGTGCTCGAATCCGAAGGCGTCAGTGCAGCGAACTGGTACCCACTGGCGGCCGGGACCGTGGCGGGCGCACTGGCCGCATGGCTCGCTCGCGGGCGGGTAACGGCCCTGACCCGGTCCGTCCGCCGACTATTCCGCACCCCGACCCACCCACGCACCAAGGGGACCACATGACCCCGAATCAAAACGATCAGACGGTACGCAGCCAACGAGTCCCCACCTCGGCCCTCAGCCGCACCGAACCGGACCTGGGGGCCGACACCAGTTCCCCGACCCAGGCGGCCGAGGTGACGGTTGTGCGGGTCGCGCCGTCGGCCGTCACCGTGAATGAAATGACCGACGCCACGAACTTCGGCCGGTACGAACTGGTCGGCGAACTCGCGCGCGGGGGCATGGGGGTCGTGTACCGCGCCCGACAGCACGGGCTGGACCGGCTCGTGGCGCTGAAGATGATCCTGGGCACCGACACCGACAAGGAAGCCGCGCACCGGTTCCAGCAAGAAGCGCGGGCGGCCGCGGCCCTCGACCACCCGAACGTGGTCCCCATTTACGACATCGGTGAGATCGGCGGGCGCCCCTACTTCACGATGGCGCTCATCGAGGGGCCGAACCTGCGCGGGTTCGTGGACGCGAACAACCTGCCCCCGGTCCCGGTCGTCGTCTCCCTGTTCACACAAATCGTCGCGGGCGTGGCACACGCGCACAAGCACGGCATCGTTCACCGCGACCTGAAGCCCGCCAATGTGCTCATCGACAAGGACGGGCGCCCGCGCGTGACTGACTTCGGGCTCGCGAAGCGCTCGTCGGTCGATTCGCAACTCACGGCGACCGGCCAGGTGGTCGGCACGCCCGCGTACATGTCGCCGGAACAGGCCCGCGACAGCAAGGAGGTCGGCCCCGCATCGGACGTCTACGCGCTCGGCGCGATCCTCTACTTCATGCTCACCGGCCAACCCCCGTTCCACGCGGAGAGCGTGACGGACCTGCTCATCAAGGTGGTGATGGAACCGCCGGTACCGCCCAGCCAGCTCCAGCCGGGAATCCCGGCCGACGTCGAGGCCCTGTGTCTACAGTGCCTCGCGAAACTGCCGGCCGACCGGTTCGCGGACGCCGACGGGCTGATGGACGCCCTCGCCCCGATCGCGGACCAGTACCTGACGCCCTCGGCGAACCTCACACCCTCAGCGGCGAAAATCGCGTTCCCGAAGCCGCGAACGACGCCGTCGCTCGGGAGCATCCCGTTCAATAACTCCGCCTCCGCGGACTCGGTACCGTCGCTCGGCGCCGCGCTCCCCAAGATCAACGTCACCGTTCCCACCCCTGCGCGAGTGCCCGCACCCGCACCCGCGCCTGCGGTCGAACCCACCGTCGAACGAACGGCTCCGAACCGCAAGCCGCAGATCATCGCACTCGGCGCTCTCGCGGTGGTTCTGCTAAGCGTCGTCGGGTATCTCGCGACACGCGACAAAACGAAGCCCCCCGCGGCCGAAAAAGAAACGGCCCCCGACGTGAGCGCGAAGGCGGCGGACCCGGCCGCGTGGCCCGCGCCCTCGCGTGCCGAGTTCGGTCTGCAGGTCGAAATCGTTGCCCCGGCCGCGAAGAAGGGTGCGGACGGCACCATTCAGCTCGCCGAGGGTACCTCAATGGAGATCCACCTGAAGGCCGACAAGGACTGCCGCGCGTCCGTGTGGGTACTCGACCCTGCCGGTGACTACATGCGGCTGTTCCCCAACGACGACGAACCGGACGACCGACTGTCCGCGAATCAGATGCGCGTGGTGCCGGGTAACGCGAAGTACACCCTCGACGCGACACCGACAAAGGGCGCTGGCGCGGAACGGCTCCGGGTGATTGCTACCACCGGGTCGCGCCCCGTGTTCCCGGAAGGCATGAAGAGCGGCCGGTTCACCGTGTATTCGGCTCAGCCGGACCGCGAGAAACTGGCTTCCACCGTCCGCGGGATCGTCATCAAGAAGACCGACGCCTCGGCATCGACCACTGAGTTAGTGTCCGAAGCCGAACTCCTGTTTCGCGTCCGCTAATAAGGCCGCCCGAGGTGCCCCATGTTCCCCACCGCGGTCCTTCTCCTGGTCGCAGCGCCGCCCGTCGCGACCTCCCCCGCTGGCGCGTTCCGCCAGGCCGAGCGCCTCTACGCGACCGAGCGCTTCGGCGAAGCGGAACCGCTATACCGCGCCGCGCTCGAAACCGACGACCGGTTCCTCAAGCGCGAAACCTACAACCGGTTGATGAACCTCTACGTTCGCACCGGGCGCCCGGATAAGGGGTTGGCGACCGGCACGGCGTTCCGCGCGTGGCTACAGCAGGTTGGTGATACAAGTGAAGCAGTCACAATCGCGCTCCTGACCGCGCAGTTTCAGCTCGAACTCGGGTACGTGGACGCGGCCGAAAAGGGACTCGCCGCCGTACCGTTGGGGAAACTGACACCCGAGCGCCGACTGGACGCGCTCCGGCTCCGCTCTGAGATCGCGATTCAGAAAAAGGACAACAGCGAGAAATCGCGCTGGGGCGAACTCGAAAAGGCCGCGGCTAGCACACTGACCGAGGCCGAAAACACCAACGACACCGCGCTCCGCGTGGTCGCCCGGCGCGCGATGGCGGAGGCCCGCTTCCGGCTCGGTGACACGGACGGCGCGCTCAGCGCGCTCGCGCCGGTTCCCGAACTCAACGACAAGCTCGAAGACCCGTTCGGCCGGCGCGACACCCAGCGCCAGCGGGCGAAACTCCTGGCCGCGAAGGGTCAATTCGCGGACGCGGCCAAGCTCTTCCAAGAAGCCCTCGACCTGCACCGGAAGAACCAGCCCAAGCGCCGACTGCTGGCGGGCGACGTGCTCGCGGAGTGGTCTACCGCGGCACTCGCGGCCGGTAAGCCCGAGGACGCGACGAAACTCCGCGACGCGGCCGTCACCGAATACCGGGCCGCGCTCGATGCGCCCCCGGATGCCGCGGACGCCGACGGCGGGTTAGCCGCGTTCGTGCGACTCCAGGCCCTCACCCGCAGCGCGAAGCAGTTCACGCAGGCGCTCGACGTGGCCCGAAGTGCGGACGAGCGCTGGGCCGGCGACCCGCTCCTCGACGCGCGCCTGAAGGCCGATCGCGGCGGGCTGGAGTTGCTGCTCTCCTCGTACCAGGCCGCACGGAAGTTACTGACCCCGGCCCTCGCCGACCTCGAAACTGCCGATCCACCGAACCTGCGCACGCTGCCGAAGGTGCTCGTGAACCTCGCGACCGCGGAACTCGGGTGCGACGCTCCCGAACGCGCGGAACCCCTGCTTTCGCGGTGCGCGGAACTGTACCGCAAGTACAAACTGCCGCCGGACGCCGTGCGCGTCGAGTGCGACTACCTCTCCGGGGTCGCCGCGGGGCGCCGCGGGGCGTTCGCCGACGCGATCAGCCACTTCCGCTCCGGCCTCGCACTCTGTGACGCGGTCGGCTCCAGTGCCGAACCGGTGCGGTTCAACCTGTGGCTCAATATCGCGCTCATTCACAAGGAACAGGGCGACGCGGGGGCAGCGGGCGAATCACTCAAGAGCGCGTCTGCTGTGCTCGCACGCGGGGAACACGACGACCTGAGTGCCGCCCTCATTGATGCGGTTCGCGCGGACCTGTTCCTGTCGCAAGGGCAGATCGGCCCGGCGCTCAAGCTGGTCCCGAACCTCGAAGCCGCGTGCGCCAAACACGGTCGGAGCGCGGGGTACCTCGGCTCCACCGCGCGGCACGTTCGCGCGCTCGACCTGCTCTCGCAGAAAAAAATCACGGAAGCCGAAGCAATCTGGACGGAACTCGCCGACGCGCAGCGCAAAGACGGTAACGCACTGTTCGCGCGCTCGCTGAACTTCCTGGGAATTTGTGCGGAACTGCGCGGCTCTCCCGCGGACGCAGTCAAGCGCTTCGAGGAAGCTCGGGCGTTCCAGAGCGAGCGCCCGCGGTGCCCGCCGGTCACGCGCGTAATCACGCTCTGGCGCCTCGCGGTCCTCACGGACAAGGCCGGCAAGCGCGACGAGGCGAAGAAGCTGCTCACCGAAGTCTTCGACGTGGCCGACCGCGCGCGACTCAACACCTTCGGCGAAGCGGCCCAGCGCGCTCAGTTCTTCGCGCAGTTCGCACCCGCGTTCGAGATGCTGGCCGCATGGTGCGCCCGTGACAACGATGGCGAGGGCGTGCTGCGCGTGGTGACCCGGAGCCGGAGCCGAACGCTACTCGACCAAATGCTCGCCGCCGGCGTAGACCCGCGCGAGCGTCTCACCGGAGACAACCGGGAGTCACTCCTGGCGCGCGAAGCGAACGCCCGCCGAACGGTGTCACGTTTGCGAACCCAGGCGATGCAAATTACCGGTGACCAAGCCGATGAACCGGCCGCGAAGAAGCTCCTCGCCGAACTCGAAACGGCCCAAAAGGATTACGCCGATGCGTGGCGCGAGATCGCCAACGCGGACCCGCTCACGCGCGTGCTGACCGACCCGGCGTTCGCCGAAACGTCCCTCGCGCAAGTGCGGAAAGAAACACACAAATCTGGCGGTGTGCTGCTCACGTACATGGTCGGGCGCGACGCGAGTTTCGCGGTACTCTGCACCGACCCGACCGCCGCCCCGCAAGTGTTCCGCCTGTTCGCGCCGCGTGCGGTGGCAAGCGACATCGGCGACGCCCCGTCGGGCGAACTGGTCGCCCGCGCCGGCTTCCGAGGTATCGCACTCAAGTCGAACACGAAGCAACCGGACCGCCCGGCTACTCCGCCCAAAGTCGAATCCGTGCCGCTTACGGACACGGTCGCAACGCGGCTCGTTAACCACTACCTCCAGCAGATCGCGGACCCGTCGTTCAACCCCACGCGGGGCATCGCACTCGTTTCGCGCACGCCGAACACCGGTACCCGTGCCGCGGCGTCCGAAACGCTCGGCGACGCGGTGCTGCCACACGAATTGCGCGAGAAGATCCGCGCGAGTCGGGCTAAAAGGCTCGTGCTCGTTCCCGACGGCGCGCTTCACAAGTTACCTTTCGAGGCGCTCACGCTCTCGGCCGAACCCGAGCCGCGGTACGCGCTCGATGAACTCCCGGCCGTGTGCTACGCGCCGTCGCTCGCGGCCCTCGCGGTGGTGCTCAACCGACCACGGGTGACCGAGGGTGAACCGGCGCTCCTCACGGTCGGCGACCCGGCCTACCCCGAGTCCGCGGCCACGGCCGGTCCACTCTCGCGGGGTGGAGCGCTCCCGCGCCTGCCGTACACCGCGACCGAGAGCAAGAAGGTGCGTCAGTATTTCGCGCCCGACCGCGTTACCGCGCTCGAACAAGCCGACGCGACCGAGGTGAACGTTGTGGCCGCGCTGCCCGGCAAGCGGTTCATTCACCTCGCGGCCCACGGCTTCGCGGACGAGGCATTCGGGAACGCATTCGCCGCGGTCGCCCTCACCCCGCCCGCGCGGGGGCACGAGGAATCGAGCAACGACGGCTTCCTGACGCTGCACGAGATCTCGCGCCTCAAGTTGACCGGGTGTGAACTCACGGTACTCAGCGCGTGCGTCACGAACGTCGGCCCGCAGCGCCCGCTCGAAGCGGGGGTTACACTCGCCGGAGCGTTCCTCGGCGCCGGTTCGCGCGGGGTCATGGCGAGTTGCTGGTCGGTAGACGACCGGGCCACGGCCGAGATGATGGCCGCGTTCTTTAGCGCCGTCCGCCCCGAAAAGGGGAAAGGGGCTGCGTACCCGGAGGCACTCAAGAACGCCCGCCTCGCGGTTCGTGGAAAGCCGGGCTGGGAGGCGCCGTTCTTCTGGGCACCGTTCGTCTATGTCGGCCCGCCGGACTGATGCGATCAGGGTGCCGAGTAGCTTTCCACCGTGGCTGGTGAACCCCGCCCGCGCGGGCGGCGGGTCCGGGCCACAGTTGCGCCAGCGTCCTCGAGACGCGCTGCACCCAACTTCCCAGAACCCACCGCCCTTGCGGGCGGGGTTCACCTGTAATCCGCACACCATTGCCAAAGTAGTTCCACGCCACGCCCGTCGCGCAGTTCGCCTTGTCGTGCGATCGTGTCTTGCTATTAGTCCGCGGACGATCTTGCCTCGTTCCCGGAGGTCACATGCGGTTGCGCACTCTGCTCGCGATTGTGGCAGTTCTGTTCGCACTGCCGGCGTTCTCGCGTGCGAAAACTCAGCCCGTGCCGCCGCCCCCCGCGGCGACGATGCCCCAAACGCCCGGCAAACAAGCATCCGCGGACGCACTCGTGGCGATTTCCGACGTGCGGCTCGACGCAGCGATGGACGAGAAGATCGCATCGACTAATAAAGGCGCACTGCTCGAACTGGCTCGCGAAGGTTACTTGAAGGCTCTGAAGCAGGAGCCGAAGCACAAAGGCGCGTTACTGGGACTCGCGCGGGTTAACGCACGTGCAGACGAGAAACAAAAGACCGTCGAAGCGTACAAGGCTTACCTGACGCTCTACCCGACCGACGCGGAAGCGGCCCACGAACTCGCGGTCGCTCACGCCCGCTGGAAGGACTGGGCCGGGGCATGCTCGTGGTGCGAATTCGCGCTGAAAATCGTCCCGGACAACCGCAACGTCAAGAAAACGCACGGGTTCTGCCTCGCCTGCGCTGGGAAGTGGGACGAAGCGTTCGCCGTACTGAACCAGATCATGCCGGAAGCCCAAGCCCGGCACAACCTCGCCGGAATACTCGACCGCATGGGCCACACCGACGCGAGCAAAACGCAGTTGCAGCTCGCGGTGAAGGCCGACCCGAACTTCACCCCCGCCCGCGACCTCCTGAACAAACTCGAAGGCGGCGCTCCCGCGCCGCGTGCCCTGCCAGAAATGGTCACGCGCGTGTTCGGCGTCATGGACTTGGTGACGCCGGCCATCGGTAGTGAGGCCACGGCCACGTACCGGAAGAACACCGAGGAACTCGTTAAGCTCGTAACCGGCATGGTTCGGCCGTACTCGTGGAAGGAAGCTGGCGGGCGTGGGACCGCGGAATACTTCGACATCGGCACCTCACTAGTCGTGCAGAACACACCGGACGTGCTCCAGGAAGTAAGCGACCTACTGGAAGCCCTGCACCGGTTGGCTCCGACCTCGGTTTCGGTGTGCTTCGAGGTCCGGGTGCTGAAGGTTCCTGTCGGATTCTGTGAGAAGGCGGGTGTGAAAGTTGCCCGCGACACAACGCTGACTCCAGCCCAGTTTCAGGCGCTGCTCAAGGCCGCCCAGGAGAACCGCGACGCGAACGTGCTGCAGTTCCCGAAGGTCACCGCGATCGACGGACAAACGGCCCACTCGAAAACCGGCGAGGAACAGTCCTTTGTGACCGGCCTCGAAATCATGAAGGTCAAGGGTCAGAACGTTTACGTCCCGAAGAACGTGGCGATCTTCCTCGGCGACGTGCTCGCCCTCCAGGGCCGGGTCTCGGCCGAAGGCAATTACGTTCATGTGCAAGCCGATCTCGCGCACACGCACCTGGCCGGCCCGGTCGAACTGGCCCCGATCACCACGCAAATCACACCGATCTTCGAGGGCGGGTCGATGGGGAACCCGGTACCGCTGACGCAGTTCCTCCAGGTGCCGGATGTTCGGAAGGAGCGGATCGAGAAGGCGGCCGTGGTACCGACCGGCGCGACCCTTGTGATCGGTGGTTGGAAGGAAGTCGAAGTACCGAAGGACAAGAACGCGAAGCCGGGCAAGGAGTTCGAGATGGTCGCCCTGGCGACCGTGAGCGTGATCAAGGACGTCAAATCGGCCCTGGATTCGGCCCTGAAATCAGGTGTGCCACCTCAACCCACTGCCGCGCCCGCGGTTAACAACAAGAACGCCGTGTACAAGTTGAGGAACGTTAGTGCCGTGGACGCGGTCCGCGCGATCGAGGCGTACCTGAGTGACAAGAAATTGAGCGCGACGGTCGTTGCCGAGCCGGTTTCCAACAGCGTGCTCGTCTCCGCTCACCCGGAACCGTTCCGCTGGGTGATGGACACCCTCGCCGCAATTGACAAAGCGCCGAAGCAGGTGGTTGTTCGCGCGATGGTGGTGCAAGTTCCCCGTGGGTTCGTGGCGCAGTCCGGATTGGCCGTCGGCACACCCGAGGGAACGAACTGGACCCTTTCGCCGCGCGAAGCACGGATGCTGACCGAACTCTTCCGCGCCGCGAAAGAACGCGGAGAGTGCAACGTGCTGACACGCCCGCAAATCTGCGTGTGTGACAACCAAACGGGCTACGCTCAAGTCGGACAGCAAACCCCAGCTGCGGCGGGTGCTGTGGTGCCCGCGGGCGCGAAGGCGGAAGTTCAGACCGGGACCACGCAAAACGCGATCACGTTGTGCGTCACGCCTCGAATCGCACCCGACGACAAGTCGGTACTTCTGCGCACGAACCTGCAAATCGCAGAAGTGAACAACGCAACGCCGGCCAATGCTCCCACTTCGATCCACCGCAGGACGCTGGAAACGACCGCGAGCGTGGTCTTTGGAGACACGTTCGTTGCGGTCTGCGGCTCTCACCAGACGGACCACTCGCTCACCGGCACGATCCGCTGGCTTTGGGGTAACCGGTACGAAACGCTCGTCATCCTCACGCCGGAACCCGTCGCTTCGGGGCCAGAGGTCCGATCGGCCGGATGGTTCACGAAGTAACGCGCCCGGCAAAACCGGTTACATGGAACGGACGGCTTCGGCCGTCCGTTCGATTTTATCCCTCGCGCAAACCTCATTCGCTCTCCGCGCGCCACGCATTTAGATTAGAATGCAATCGAAGGCCCCAGATCCGCACCCCTCCCGCGGCGTGATTCGTCCGGTCCCGGCCCGGTGATCGGACGCGGTGGTTTTCGGTGTTTCGCGGCTCCCGATCATCAGGTCTCGCTTCCCGAGGTTCACCGTGTCGATCGTTGCACAGTGCCCACACTGCGAAACGCGCTTCAACTTACAGCCGGAGATGAACGGGAAGTCGATGCGGTGCCCGAACCTCGAATGCCGGCAGGTGTTCACGGTTCAGGCGATGGAGGCCGTGGCCCCACCCGCGCCCATCCCCGAACTCCCGCCGGAACCCAAGGCGCCGCCCAGATCGCCGGCGCCCTTGCCGCCTCCGCCTCGGGCCAAGTCTTCCAAATCCGCGAAACCGGCCGTGGTCGAGGCCCGCGTGGTCGAAGCAACCATCGTGGAGGCGGCCGTGGTCGCGCCGCCGAAAATGAAGGAAGTCGTGTGGTCGGAGGGGACCGACATCCCACCGCCACCGCTCCCGAAAAAGAGCAAGAAGCCGCTCAAGGCCGATACCACTGACGACGTGGACGACGATTTCATCGTTCGGCGCAAGAAAAAAAATAACCGCCGCCCGATGATCCTCGCGGGCATGGGCATCATGATCGTCGCGCTGATCGGGTTCAGCGTGATATACATACTCCGTGTTGAAGGATTGAAAGAGGCTCAGCTCGCGGAGAAAGCGAACGAGGAGTACAAGAAGGGCGATTACGGGAGTTCCGCGAAACTCTACGACAAGCTCTCGAAGGATTACCCCGATAGCAAGAAAATCGCCGAGTACAAGTTCTTCGCCGACCTCTCCGAAATGCAAACGGTGGTGCGGTCGGTCACGAACCGCAACGATTACGCCCCCGCCGTCACGCGCCTCAACTCCTTCATCGAAGCACACAAGGAATCGCCGCTCGCCAAGCCAGCGACCGGGTACGGGCACGACGTGCTCGAAGCGGGTAAGAAGCTCGGCGAAGACATCGCAGGGTTCGCGGGGGACCGCGTCAAGGCGTTCCAAGCGAACCGCACGAAGTCGGACGAACTGCCCCTCGCAGACAAAGCAATCGCGAACGGGCGCGAACTGTTACCGGTGCTCGACCCGTTCCGCGGCCCGGATGATCCGCCACTCGATAAGATCCGCGCCGCGCTCGATCAGACCGAAAAAGACGTGAAGCGCGAGCGCGACCGGTCGGCCGCAATCGCGCGGGCGCGCACGCAACTCGAAAAGCCCACAGACGCCCTCATCCAGAGCGCGGAAACGGATCTGAGGACCGCCGGGTTCCTCGAAGACGACGAGGCCCAAAAACTGATTGCCGCCGCTAAGGGCAAGCTCCTCGATCTCGTTCAATTCGTGGAAGAACCCGCGGCCGCCCAACCGCCACCGCCCACCGCGGCCGCATCGCTGCTGTTCACCACGCCCGTTGGGAAAATGAAGCCCCGTGAATCGGGGGTGGGCGATGCGACCACGGTGTTTCTGTGTGTCGCGCGAGGTATTCTGTACGCATTCAATGAGGACACCGGGGCGCTCATATGGGCCACACGGGTCGGCCCCGACGTGACCGATCCACCGCCCGTCGCACGCGTGGACCTCGAGCGCGGCCCGACCGATCTGGCCGTGGTCACGTCGAACGTGGGGAACGCTCCCGCCGTGGCCGGGTACGAACTGCGGGCGAACAAACTAGTGTGGTACCAACCGCTCCCCGCAGCCCCCGCGGGACCGGCGGTTGTCGTCGGGAATCACGCATTCGTGCCGCTCCGCGATACGACCGGGAGCGTGTACGAGTTCGACCTCAAGACGGGCCTGCGTATCGGCTACATCCGGTTCGGCCAGTCGGTGGCGGAACGCGGGCTGGTGGCACGAGCCGGAACGAACCTCCTCTACGTCGCGGCCGACGCGCGGCGCGTGTACGCGATCGACGCCGGTGGGCGAGACGACGCGGGTAACCGGATCAACCCGCGCTGCGTGCAGGTGATCGCGACCGGGCACCTCGCTGGTACCCTAAAGGTTCCGCCGCTGTTCATCGGGCCGGAGGGCACCGAACCGGCCGAGCGCTGGATGGTGTTGTCTCAAGCTGATGGGACCACCGTTACGAAGCTGCGAGTGTTCTCGGTCGGTGCCATCAGTCCGCCGCCCGCGGACGGCTCGACGGTGCCCGAAACGCCCGCGGTACCCGTCGTCGCACTGCCGGTGCCGGGGTGGGTGTGGTTCCCGCCCGTTAGTGACGGCGAGCGCCTCGCTGTGGCATCTGACACGGGCCAACTTCGGCTCTTCGGCGTGAACCAAGCCGGCAACCTGGACAAGCCGCTGTTCCCGCTCCCCGCTCCCGCGCAGCCACCGATCGCGGACGACAAACCGTTGCGCGGGCTGGTGATTCCCGTCGGGGAGTCCGAATACTGGCTGCTCTCGGGCGGTTACGTTCAGAAAGCGCGACTGGCACTGGTGCCGAGCCGGGGACAGGAAGTGGTACTCGCGGGTCCGCGACTCAACGTCGGCGAGCCGGTCCACGCGGCACAAATCAACGCACGCAAAGACACGGCGTGTTTCGTCGTGCGCTCGCCGAACTCGTCGGGGTGCCGGGCGGTCGCGTTCGACCTGCGCAGCGGCGACGTTCGCTGGCAGCGCCAACTCGGTTTGGTGCCCGCGAAAGCATCGGCCGAACAGTTCGCCGCCCCGATCCCACAAGGCGACAACTTCGTGCTCGTGGACGAGGACGGCGGCATCGTGGTAGTCCCGGCCGCAAGCGGCGTGCAGTTGGGCGAAACGCTCACCGCGCCCGACGGATGGGTAATCGCGCCCACCCCCACAAACGCGACCGGACCGACCGTCGTTGCTGCGACTGCGGACGGGAAACTCGTGTTCGCGGTGACACCGGTCGCGGGTACCGAGGGGGCGAGGTTCGTCGTGCGACAAGTCGCAGGCGGGAAACTGGTTCAGCAGGACGAGGTGAACGCGCCGGCCGCGCTCGCGGGTCAACCGGCAGTGGTTGGGGGGATTCTCTACATCCCGACCGCCGACGGGTTCGTCAACCGCTTCACGCCCGGTGCCGGGGTCGCGAACCCCGCGTCACTCACCCCAGGTCCGTCGTGGCGGAGTGACCGTCCGCCCGCTAACGCGGTGTGCTCCGTGACGGTGGTTTCGGAGTCGAGCTTCGTCACGTCCGATGGTGGGAAAAAGTTGAGCCGCTGGGAGTGGGGCAACGCGGCCAACGCGCGCTGGAGCCCGGCCGGTACCTGGGAACTCCAGGAGCGCGTCGCGGGGTCGGGGATCGCCCTTCCCCCCACCGAGCCTGGTGGTCCGCCGCGATTCATGGTCGCGGACACGAGCGGGAGCGTACAGTTGTTCGCGGCCGATAAACCCGGACCGTACCAGCGCCGCTGGCGCTCGCCACACCCCGGGCGCCCGAGTTCCGCACTCACGGCCCAACCCGCGGACGCGGCCCGGGTCGTCGTTACGCACGTAATTGACGGCAAGTGGGCGGTGGCCCTCAACCCGGACAATGAAGACGTGCAGTGGACCGCACACACGAGCGACGACGCGAACGGTGCCATCATGGGGGCGCCGCAACCGGCCGGTGAGAACCGGTGGATCGTCACCGACCTCGCGGGCCGAATCGTGCTGATTGACGGCGCGAACGGTGAGGCGCTGGCGCGACTGAACGCCGGGCTGCCCGGCGGGGTTCCGGCCACCGCGAGCAGCGTCGCGGCAAACACCGTACTCACGCAATTATCGGACGGTTCAGCCGTGGTGGTCGAGTTGCCGAAGAAAGAGCCGCCGAAGAAAGAGTGAGGGTCGCCGAAACGTCCGCGGAGAGACACCGTGCCAAGGCAGAACCGCGTGACGCCGACCGGGGAACTCGTTGCGGTCCCCGATCGTGGAACGTTGATGGGGAACCGTGGGTGTTTACACTCGGCCGACGGGCGCGTTCTGCGCTCGTGGCAATTAAAGCGCTGGATCGTCTGCGTCCTAGAATTCAAAGGGCGCCAGCGCCAGGTAATGAAACCGGGGCACTATACCGAACTGTTCTTCCTCGACGAACCGACCGCGCTGGCCGCCGGTCACCGCCCCTGTGCTGAGTGCCAGCGTGAGCGCTTCAACGCCTTCCGCCGGGCACTCGCAACCGACCGCAGTGGCGAGAATGTGCTGTGGTCTGCAGTTGAGATCGACGAGCAACTCCACTCCGAACGGCTCGCTCCCAATCACTCGAAACGCACCTACTCCGCCCGCCTCGACGACTTACCAGACGGCACGTTTGTTTATCTTCCCACCCAGGGCGGAATACCACTCCTGGTTTGGGGAGATTCGCTCTTATCCTGGTCGGCGGGTGAGTACACGAATCGAATCACGCGCCCGAGTAAAGTTGAAGCTCAAGTGCTGACCCCGGAACTCACCGTGAGTGCCATTCGGGGCGGATACGCCCCCGAACTGCACCCGACGGCTCGGGCGCTTCTAACTCCGAAATCGTAACGACCGATTCCGCTCAATTACTGGGTGGACCGGTCGCGGCACAAGTCGGGCACGCGAACGCCTCTCGTGCGATTTCCCAACCGACTCCGCCGGGGTCGTTGGATTTGTGCTCCTTGATCTTACCGCTAAGTTCCGGCCGATAGAACACATTCGCGTTCGGTCGGAACGGGTACTGTTTGGGCCGCCGGGTGACGATCACGCGGGCGGCAGGTGTGCGCGGCGGAACGGTCGCGCCGCAGAGCTGACAAACGAACATCACAAGAGCCGATTCGCCGCGCGAACACGCGACGCGACCGCCGAACTTGGCTCACGGCCCGGCGGGTCTGATGATACCCGAACCGCTCATAGACGGACGGGGCACGTAACCCGCACACAAAGTGTGCGCGGGGTGATTGCTAGGGGTTGTTGTGTAGAAGTTGCTACACGTCGATCAGCCGAAGCATCGATCACCGGGAGGGCTGATGTCCCGGTGGGGTAGAAGTTGGATTGAAAGAAGATCGTAGGTGCTGCAAACGAGCACGTCAACTGCGAACTCGGACATTTCGAGCCTTCGACCGCGGCACCGGAACCGGCTACATGCTGCGAACCAGCCCGCCGTCAACGAGCAGGCTCTGTCCCGTGACGTAACTCGATTCGTTCGAGGCCAGGAACCCGACGACCCGCGCGACCTCTTCGGCCGTCCCCTGTCGCCCGGTCGGGATCGCCGCCCGCGTCGCGTCGTCAGCCGGGTACGTGTCGATGAACCCCGGGAGCACGTTGTTCATCCGCAAACCGGCCCCGGCGAACTGCTCGCTGTACAGTTTGGTGTACGCTCCCAACGCGGCACGCACGGAAGACGACACCGGGAACTTGAGCGAGGGTTCCACCGCAGCGAACGACGACACGTTCACGATCGAACCTGTCTTTCGGGCCACAAGAGTTGGAGTCACCAGCCGAGCAACTCGCACGACGTTCATGAACAGCAGGTCGAACCCGGCGTGCCAATCGTCGTCGGTGAGCGCGAGGAGATCGCCCTTCGCGGCGTGCCCGGTGTTGTTTACGACCGCATCGATCCGGTCGTAGCGCCCGAGGGCCGCGTCGATAAGCCCGCGCAAGTCGCTCTCGCTGGTAACCGTGCCGGTCACAGCCACGGCGCCTAATTCACGGGCCAAAACGTGAATCTCATCTGTCCGGGCCATCAGCGCGAGATCGTATCCACGGCGGGACAACTCGCGAGCGCAGGCCGCTCCCATTCCGCGGCTCGCGGCGGTCACAATAGCAACGGGCCGATCCGCCATTTGTCCCTCTACGCGATCAAAACAGGGGCGTCGTAAACGTCTGGTCGCAATCTACAAACTCGTCGTCGTTCGAGCCAGGATGGAACAGCACCAGCACCCAATCACGCCAAAGGAATGGGAAGTAACTCGACCAAAGACAGTTGCGCCCGGAGATCCCAGATGTACGGCCCTTCGTACAGTCCGTACCCGTTCACGCGATACACTTCGCCCGGACGCTGTCCCGGGATACAGTCGCGTTCGAGTGTGTGGCCGCCCGTCAGGATTATGACATCGGCTCCTGTGGCATCAACTGACCGCGCCCACACAAGGCTCCCGTTCGTGGTGCGAAAGAGGCGGTTGAGTTCGGGCGCCTGTCGGAATTGTGGCGGCCGGTCGAGTTCCGGAGAGCGCTGGCGTTGCTCGGAGCGCAAGTCCGATCCCAAGCTCGCGAGAAACTCCGAGAGTGGCACCGGTCCACTGGCCGGCGCGTCGTACTCGTCATGGTCGAGGCGGTAGACCGGTGGATCGGTGGGGTCCGGGGCACTCGCGAAAGTCAAAAGGAAATAATTCCCCCCATCTGCGATCCCAAACACGACTGCGTCCGGATGCGCTCTATTGAACGGATACGAACTGCTCCCAAGGTCCATTACCGCCGGCTGATAGGACCAAACACGAAGGTAGCCATCACCTTCATACATACGCCCGCCGGTCCACTTCGTGTCGAATAGGAAGCGCCGAAGCGGTTCCGGCAGAGGGAAACCGTTCCAGTCCGTCGGAGCAGGTTGAGCAGGAGGTGGAGGGAGGGTTCCACCGAGGCGGTAGACGTGTTGGAGGATGACCGGGCTGAGCGTTTCCCCCGGGTACGCTGGGGGCGCGTTCGGTGGGGCAGACGCCGCGGGGGGAATTGCGAATTCGAGTTCTTCCTTCAAGCTCATTGCATTCGAGCAGAGGAAGTTCTCCTGTTCGGTCGGCAGCCCCAGGGATTGGAAAACCCCGACGGCGCCATCCGGGTCTAGCTCGTATACGGAGCTGACCGGTAGCCCGGATTGATTGGTCCCGCTGGGCACAGACAAAACCACGGCCCGGCACTCATCGTGGACCGCGATCGCGAACACCACGCTCCCGCTAAAGGTTCGGTAGAAGCGTTCCGCGTGCCAGGGAGCAGCCACGGAACTGGACGCGACGTCCAGTTCGAGTTTGGCGAGCAATTCGGCGGGCGCTTCTGCTGGTGTGGCCTTTTCCAGAAACGTGTTTAGTGCGATTGAGGAACCGTCCGGGAGGAGCAGTAGGAGTAGGTCGTCGTACTCATCTCGCCCGAAGCAAACGGCCCCGGGGTAGGGTTGAAGTGCTTCTTCGGCCGCGGGTCCGGGCGTCGCGCGCCCGAGTTTGAGCCGATCCGGACCGAATTCCGGTGCGAGCCGATAGCGCCACTCGTCCGGCCACACCGCGTCCAGTAAAGGGTGCCCCGTCGAAGCGGGCCGCCCGCCGAGGCGCTCGATCTGATCGACGAGGTCCGCAGTCGGTTGAGTCACGTTGCTCTCGATTTCCCGCTCTTCGCGATGTTCGATGTCCTGGCGCATTGAAGAAGGTGCCACAGACGCGCGCCACGAGAGAAAAAGCGAAACGGGCGGAAATGTGCTACCAAAAAATATCACGGACTGAGAGTCGCTGCTGCTTCTGCAGCTCTCTGTCTCGCAAGCCGACTATTCGTGAACAAGACACGTCAGCAGTTCACCCATTCGGGCGACCGCGAGTTGGGCGTTGGTCAATACCTCCGCGTGATCGAGAGCTGTGTCACTGAGGCCCGCGGCCTTGTTCGTAATGCACGAAATTGCGGCGACTTCCAGACCCAAGCGAGCCGCTTCTTCTGCCTCCAGCGCGGTGGACATGCCGACCGCGTCCGCACCGATCGCGGCCAGCGCGCGGATCTCCGCGGGCGTCTCGTAGCTCGGTCCGGTCAGCGTCGCGTACACCCCCGCGAGCAGCTCACGCTTCGCTGCTACTTCGTGTGCGTGTAGCATTTCGATCAGGTGCGAGGAGTAGGGTGACGGCGCGGTTGCGTGATTCGCGAGCGCACGCCACGAAGTCGGGCCGAGCCACTTGATGTGCCCGCGAATCGCCATCAACCCGCCGGGGTGGAGCGTCGGGTTGATTCCGCCCGCTGCGTTCGTCAGCACGACGCGCGTCGCCCCGAGTTGCGCGACGGTACGAACTGCACTTGTGATGGTGTCCCACGAGTGCCCCTCGTAGACGTGTAACCGGCCCGAGAAGAGGAGCGCGGGGGTACCCGCCCATTCACCGACAGCAAGGCTCCCACCGTGACCCTGAACCGACGGTGGAACCAGCCCGGGAATGTGACCGAAGCCGATCGAAGCGTGAGCGGTGAATGCGGTTGCGGCGGTCGCCAAACCGGAACCGAGAACAACGGCCGTTCTCGGGGACCGGGCGCGGACCGCGCGCGCGAATTCGGCAAACTCTGCGAGCACCGGCATTACGCCCCTGCCAGTTCATCAAGATCGGTGAACGGTGGGGGCGGTTCGTCGGCCAGTTCCGTGAACATCTGCTTGGTCCGAACCGCCCAGCCGATGAACTGCGCCGTCCCCTCGACCCCGAGGCGCTCGGAGTTCACCACCGCGTCGTAGGCGGTCAGGTCCGCCGGGTCGAGCGCGAGCGTGCGGTCGAGAAACAGTGCCCGGCGCTCGTCGCGCGCGCGAACCTCTTCGGCCGCTTCCGGCCGGGTCATGCGGAGTTCCTGTGCCACATACGCGATCCGCGCTTCGTCCGGCGCGATAATGCGGACGTGAATGGTCGTTTCCGGCGGGAGCATGAACCCCGCGGCCCGCCCCAAAATCACGACGTTCCCTCGCGCGGCCACCGTGAGCACGAGCCGCACGAGGCGGAGCGTGTCGGGGGAGCCGGAGAGGTTACGGGCGCGCTGGAGGTGCGCGAGTTGGGCATCGGCCCAGAGCATCGCGTCCGCTGGTACATCAGCAAGGAGTTGCGAGCGCGCGGTATCATTCTGCACGAGGTAATCGAGCGTGTCGTGGTCGAACACCTGCCACGAGAGAATGTCCGCAACTTTGTGCGCGATGGCGGTCCCGCGCGAGCCGGCTTGCCGACTGATGGCGACGGTCAGTCCGCGCGGGTGCGTGAGCGCTGTGCGGGTGTCGTCGCCGCGGTACCCGTGCATCGGCGCGTGAACAAATTCGGGAGGCGGGGGCATGGGAACCTTCGTTCGTAACTCACCCCGGCGGGCACCGGGTTCAAATATCGTCGCGGTATTCGGACCGGGAAAACAGCCACATACCGATGATCGTAATAACAACCGGCGCTGCGACCAGCACCGCCCACGCGGTTTCGGACGAGACGGCCTGACTGGTGATCGCGGGGAGCATGTCGCCGGGGTGCCCCGCGGCCACGGCTTCATTATACATCAACGAGCGCGTGTAGAAGGTCAGGCTCAGTAACTTCAAGCTGCCCGGCAGCGCCGCCACCACCGTCTCGAAGAAGAACACGTACACCAGCCCCACCACGACCGGTCGGCGGAAAACCGCACCGATCAGGTGAAACAGCGCCGAGAACGCGACCGTTCCCATCGCGACCGCGGGCCAGTACCGCATTAGCGCTTCGCGCCCGATATCGCCCGCGGCCAGACACACTGCCCCGAACCCGCCCGCGCCGAACAAAACGCACCACGGGAGCGTACCGAGGAACTTCGCTAAGTAGATACCGCTCCGCGGGATGGGCCGCGTCATGAGCCACACGAGCGAGCGGCTCTCGCGATCCGTCCCGAACGCCCCGCTCGCGTAGGAGAGCGTGAACAGTGGCAAAATGAACCCCATGAACACGAGCATGATGACCCACCGCGAGTAGGTCATGAAGGCCCAGCTCTGGAGGAACGCTTCGGACCGCATCGCGGCTTGCGGGATCGACAGCATCAGCGAGGTCAGTGCGTCTTCGGTCGGGTTCAGCGGGTTCGGAACCTCGTGCATTCGGAAGAACAACATCTCGTCCGCGTCGAGGGCGCGGTAACGATAACCGGGGGTGAGGCGCGCGGCCTCTTCTGCATTTGTGTTCGCACTCCGACGAGCACGCTGGTTCGCGAGATCCCATCCCCCGCGAACCGTGACGACCGAGACCCACAACACGACCAGCCCGAGCAGCGCCACCGACACCCAACCCATCTGCCGCACGCGCCAGTGCCGCTGAAAGCTCTGCACCACGAGCACGCCCCACGCACGGAGCACGCTCGGAAGCTGATCGGGGGGCGCCGTGCGCGGGCCGCTTTCAATTGCAGTCGGTGGTTCGTTACTCATTCGCGTGTCGATCTGCGTTGAAGCTCTTCCACCCGCCACCTCCGTCGACCGAGCTTCGGAAAGCCCTGCTAACAATTGCTAACGTTTTCGGGTCTGGGAGCCAGTGCGCCTGCCGAGAAACGCACTACCGACTGAGATTTCCTGCGAACCTGTGCCGATACGTGCCCAGTTCCCCGTTTCGGCTGTAACATCTGGTATCATTTTCTCCATTTTCCAGGGGATTATGCTACTCGGCAGACGTTCTCGGACCCGATTCTGCTAACATCCTCTGCCATCTCTTCCATTTCTTGACCGCTTCGTAACCACAAAGCGCCTCACGGCCACGCCATTTAGTTGAAGGGCCTAGCAGAATTTTAAACCTATGTTCAGTATTTGTAAAGATCCGAATATGGATTTCATTCGCGTCGCAAACAGGCATCTGCAATCGAAAACGGCGACGAACGGAGGTGCAAACCGGCAAAAAGCGTTTTTGACAGGATTAACAGGATCAACAAGATTCAGAACAGATTTTGGATCATCTTCATCCGGCCTCACGATTCACCGCAGAACCCAACTCCGTACCAACCACGATTCCAACACAGTGCGATTACACGAAACCTTTTTGTATCCTGTCGATCCTGTTAATCCTGTCAAAATGCTTCTTCCTCGGTATTTGATTAGCATCCGCAATCGCTACTCAGGTGGCACCCCTCGTTCGGCGGAGCTTATCGTGGCCAGTAATCCGGCCGGCTCGATCTGGAAGGTGACCGCGTCTCCGGTCTGGTGGACCGCGGCGGCTCCCAGCCGCCGGTAGAAGCTCATGGCGCCGGCGTTGCTCGCGCTGGCGACCCAGGCGATGTGTGTGCAATCGGCCGCAGTCGCCAGTCCCGCCAGCCGTCCCATCAGCACCCGCCCGGCCCCTTGTCGGCGAGCGAACGGGTGAACGTAAAGGTCGTCCAGCCAGACACTCGGGCGCCCCAGAAAGGACGAGTAACGGAAGTAGTAAAGAGCGAACCCAACAGCCGGGCTCGGTCCACCCGCCAGCAAAGCGAACGCGAACGGCCGCGGGCCGAAGAGGTGCAGACGGATGAGTTCCTCGCTCGTACCCAGTTCGCCGGCGAAGGCGCCCAACTCTCGGTCGAACTGGGCTTTCGCGCGCACGAACGCCAACACTTCGGCCGCGTCCGCGATGGTCGCCTCACGCACCTGCATTCGTCACCGTCCTTCGACGACTCTCGTCGAGTTGGTTGTTAGGGTGCCGAGTTCGGTAATTGGACGCGAAAAAAGTACCTTCCTTGCACGCTCCGGGCGCTCACTGCCGTGGATCAGATTCAATCACGTCTTACCCGAACCGCCGAGCAGGTAGCCCAGGATCGCGTGGGCGGATTCGTCGAGCGGTTCGAGGCGCTGAACTTCGAGCCGGTGCTCGACCGCGAGCCGGCCGAACAGCTCGAAGAAGCGCTTCGGGTTGCGGGCCTTCACCACCAGTGCCGCGACGCCGTCCGCGAGTTTCGGCTCCACGTCCACCGCGAGCACTTCCGGTGTCGCGAGCAGCAGGCGGGCGACCTCGCGCGGGCGGTCCACGTCGATGCGCACGGAAAGCGGGTGGTCGTCGAGCAGGTCGCGGATCTGTTGGAGCGTCCCGACCGCCGCGACCCGCCCCCGCGCCATGATGACGACGTGGTTCGTCAGCTTTTCCAGCGCTTCGAGTTCGTGGCTCGAAATGAGCAGGCACTTCCCCTGCGCCGCAAGCGCCTGGAAGAGTTCAAGCAACTCCTGGCGCCCGATAGGATCGATGCCCGAGAGCGGTTCATCAAGTATGAGCAATTCGGGGTCGTGTAAAAGCGCCTGTGCCAGTTTGATGCGCTGGCGCATGCCCTTCGAGTACCCGCGGAGCTTGCGGTCGGCGCGGTCGGTCATGCCAACGCGCTCGAGAACGGCTTCCGTGCGCCGGGTCGATTCGGAGCGCGTGTAACCGCACAACCGGGCCATCACCCACACGAACCGCCGACCGGACAGGTCTTCGTAAAACGCATCGATGTCCGGGCAGTACCCGACCAGGCGCCGCGCGCGCCAGTCCCACGAATCGATCCCGCGCACGCTGACGCGGCCGAGTGTCGGTTTCAGTTGCCCGTTCGCCATCCGGAGCAGCGTCGATTTACCCGCTCCGTTCGCGCCCACCAATCCCGTGATTCCGCCCGTGAGTTCGAGCGTCACCTGGTTCAGTGCGAGGACGGTCCCGTACCACTTGGAGACTTGCTCGAACAGCAGCAGAGGAGGTCGAGTTGCGGGCACGGGTGGAGTTGGGGTTACGTCCGCGCGCGGGCGTGGAGGGGCGACGAGTTCCGACTCGGTGCGCATCATGGCTGATTCTCGTGCCTCAACCCCTGAAAGCCAGTCGGATGTTTGTGTTTCTGCTCGTGGCACAGGCCTCTGGCCTGTGGGAGGCGTAACACAGGCCAGAGGCCTGTGCCACAGAACAAAAACAAGGACGATCGATTAAACTCAATGCCTCGACTCTGATCCATCGCTTACTGTACGATCTCCACCGCCTGAATCCGCCGACGCAGGTATAGCACGCACGCGACCACAACGGCGCCCGTTGCGATCCACGCCTGCCAGTATTCCGGCTGCGGCTGCGGGCGAATACTCGCGGGGTCCGCACTCAGGCACGACAAACCGCACAAATAGAGATCGTTCCACAAATCGATGAGCCGCCAGTGCTCGTCTTTCAGCGTCTCTACGAGCCACCCGGAGAGCATCGGGAGCAGCACGAACAGGCCCATCCAGATCATCGCCATCGGCACCGTGCGCCGGACGAGTACCGCCGTCGCCACGGTGAGCGGGCTCAGCGTGATCGTGAGCGCGAACCCGTACCCAATGATACCCAGGAGCAGCGTGAAATTTTCGAGGTAGTACGATTTCCAGTCGTAGAGCAGCCCGGCTTCGAGCCACAGGACGACCGCCGGGACCGTGGTCAACAGGTTGATGAGCGCGCCGATCGCGAGGCACTTCCCCAGAACGTAGTGCCAGCGCCCGATCGGTTTCGAGAGGTAAAACGGCAGGCTCCCGTGCGAGAAATCGTTGCCCACCAGCACCGATCCCGCGAGCGCGAGCACGATGACGAGTACGTACCCCTGATACCAGATGAAATTCCCGAACGTGTGATCGGTCCCGTTGAGCGCGAGCCGGTCGAGGAACCGCGTGATGTTGCGCGCGTTGACCGGAATCCCTGCAAACCGAACCGTCTCGGTGGCGAGCTGGTTCGCGATCCACACCACGAGGTACTGCGCGTAGAAGAAGAAAAAGAACACGAGCAGCGCGAGCGCGAACAGCCCCCACATGAGCCGCCGGCGCAGGAGCAGCTTCAGCGAAGCGCGGGCCAGCGCGGTCGAGGCGAACAGCGGACCGCGCGGGGTTCCGCGCCACGGCCGGTAACGGAGGAGCGTGTCAGTTTGCGCCATCTTTGGGTGTGTCTGTTGTGGTGAGTAGAGAGGAACCCGTGTCTCGCACACGCGGACGAAGCTGGTACCTTTTTACGTCGCAGATGCCACCGTTTTGCAGCACCCCCATGTGGCCGGTCTCTTCCCGTCGGAACGTTCCTTCGAGCATGACGTATTGGCAGTGCAACTGCTTCGCACGATCCAACGTGAGGTCACCGTGCCGAACACTCACCCAACAAGCGTTTTGGTACAGGCCGTATTCGCAGTCCTCGCGATGGAGGAAAAGACACGTTCCTTCAAATGCGAGGCTGAGGAACCCTTGCACAATCACCAACTTCCCGTCGTATTTTTCGGGGCTGGCGATCAGATTGATGAGAGATAAAAGGATCGGCGGCTCCATAGTTCAGTTGCTCACCGCGCGCAGGAACAACTCTTCCAGGGTCTCGTCGTCGCGAACAAGCGCGCGAATGACCACACCTCGCGCGTCCGCGTGCTCGAAGAACGTGAGATTCGACCACCCGGGCGGAACCGTCACGCGCCACTCGCCCTGACCGTTGTCGCCGACGAACTTGACACCGGCGCCCTCAATGTCCGCGCGAAAGGCGGAGAAATCGCCCTGCACGCGCACCCGGAACCGGTCCTGTCGGCGCGCACACAGTTCCGCGACCGTGCCCTGCCCGCGCACGCGGCCGCCGGCCACAATAACGACCCGCTCGCACACGGCCTCGACGTCCGCGAGAAGGTGCGTGGAGAGCAAAATTGACTTGCCGTGGTCGATGCCCAGCGCCTTGATGAGCCGGAGCATCGCGTCGCGCCCCGCGGGGTCGAGACCGGACGTCGGCTCATCAAGCAAAAGCACGGGCGGGTCGTGAACGAGCGCCTGGGCCAGTTTTGCCCGCTGCTTCATGCCGGCGGAATACTCCTCGACACACCGGTACCGCGCTTCTTCTAGCTCCAGGTACGAGAGCACCTCGTGTGCGCGCCGAGTGGCTTCGCGCCGCGGCATCCCGTACAGTTCCCCGGCGAGGCTGACGTACTCGACCCCAGTCAAACCGGGAACGAGCGAATCGGCTTCCGGCATGAACCCGATGAGCCGCCGCAAGCGCCAGTTCCCTTCCGCGTCACGGTCGCCGCCGAGCGTCTCGTCGAGCACGCGACCGGTCCCGCTCGACGGCGGAATGAGGCCCATCAGAATCTTCAGCAGCGTGGATTTCCCGGCCCCGTTCGGGCCGAGCAGCCCGATGCGCCCCTGCGGGAGCGACAGTGTGACGTCACTCAGCGCGGTGAACGCACCGAACCGGCGTGTCACGGCGTTGAGTTCGATGAGGGGCATGGATGTTTTGGTGAACCCCGACCGCAAGGCCGGGGGTAGGTTGATTGTGCGGCCCTCGCCCTACCGGACTCCAGACAAGCACCCCAGACCTTGCGGCCGGGGTTCACCATCAGGTGGTGTAGTCCGCGTTCAGCCGCACGTACTCGGTGGTGAGGTCGCTGGTGTAGAACGTGCTGCGACCGGAACCGAGCGTGAACTTCAGTTTGAAGTGGACCTCGCGGTTGTGCTTCAGGTACGCGGACGCGGCGGCGGCATCGAACGGCAACGGCGCCCCGGACCGGTAGAGCAGCATATCGCCCATCCACAGCGACAGGTCTTTTTCCTCGAACGCCACGCCGGAGTACCCGGCCGCGGAGACGACTCGCCCCCAATTCGGGTCGGCGCCGAACACCGCGGTCTTCACCAGCGCGCTCTCGGCGATCGTTTTCGCGATCTGCTTCGCCTCGGCGTCGGTCCGGCACCCCTCGACGTCGATCGTGACGAGGTGCTCCGCCCCCTCCGCGTCGATGATGATCTTGCGCGCGAGTTCGATGCAGACGTGGCGCACTTCGTGGGCGAAGGCGTCCAGTTCCGCGCCCGCGAGCGGCGGACCGTTCCCGTTGGCGAGCAGGAACACCGTGTCGTTCGTGCTGGTGTGCCCTTCGACGGAGATGCTGTTGAAGCTCTGTTCGGCGGCGATCTTGAGAATGCGGTGCAGGTCCGCGGGGGCGACCGCGGCGTCCGTGAGCACGAACCCGAGCATGGTCGCCATGTTCGGGCCGATCATCGCGGCGCCCTTGGCGAACCCGGTGACCGTGAACCCGGCGTGCCGGCGCGTCGCGATCTTGATGCCGGTGTCGGTGGTGAGGATCGCGTGGGCCGCGTTCGAGAAGGCGTCGCGCCCGGGCGCGACCTCGCGGGTCGCCTTGGGCACGCCGGCTTCGAGCACGGGCATTGGTAGCGGGCGCCCGATCACGCCCGTCGACGCGACCAGCACTTGTTCCGGCGGGCACCCGAGTTCAGCTGCAACCAGTTCGGTCATGCGCCGGGCGTCGGCGAGCCCCTGTTCTCCGGTGCAAGCGTTCGCGTTGCCTGAACAGATCACGATTGCACGTGCGTCCGGGCGTGGGAGTCGATCGCGGCTCACCTGCACCGGGGCCGCGCACACCCGGTTTTGAGTGAAGACGCCCGCGGCCGCGGCCGGGGAGTCGCTCACAATGACGGCCAGGTCGCGCCGGTCCGGTTCCGTGCGCAGTCCGCTCACAATCCCCGCGAACCGGTAGCCGCGGGCCAGGTGCCATTCGCTCATGTCCCAATCCTATCAGCGGGGGCAAGTCGGAGAAGGGCCGTACCAAAAGCCGAACGGGAGGCGCGGCCCCCCGTTCGTGCGATCGTCCAGTAGCAAGTGATTAGTTCTTCGGCTTCTCGACGAAGTCCTTGCGGACCGCGCCCCACGCCTTACCGAGGGCCGCGAGGTCCACTTCGGTCAGCTTGGTTTTCTTCAACTGCTCGACCATCTTGTCGCTGAGCGTGTCGAAGTCCGCGTCGGTGAAGGCCACGCCGCCGAGCGCCGACTTCAGGTCCGCGCCGCTGTACTTGAGCGCCCCGCCCGAGTTCGCGCTCACGAACGCCACCAGCGCCTGTTCGACCTTGGCGGCGTCGATCTTCTTGTCGCGGAACGGGGCCGCGCTCTCGGCGGCGTTGAGCCACGCGGCGCGGACCAGCGTCCGCACGTCCTTCTCGCCGCCGAGCCGCTCCCACAAACTCGTCTTGGTGGTCGGATCCTTCTTCGGCGGGGCGATGTCGTTCTGGATCTCGTCCAGCGCGGTTCGCAGTTCGATCGCCGCTTCAGCCGGCTTCATTCCGCGTGCGCGTTCCAGCCGGGCCTTCGCCGCGGTCTGCAACTTGGGCCGGTGGTCGAGCAGCGGGATCACGGCGAGCAGCGTGCCCTGGTACAGGCGCGCGCACCCGTCGTGGTTGCTCCGAGGGGGGTTGAACAGGTCCGTACCGAGCACCGCCGCTTCGTACACGACCGCGACAATGCGCTTGTCCAGTTCGCCTCGTTCGAGCGCCGCGGGCGCCTTTTCGTCCGCCCGCGACAGACCGGCGGTCCCCGCCAGCACAAGCACCGCCATCAGAATACGCGCCCGCATGGCTAACCCCTTAGAAACAAAGGACGTGAAGCGGAACCCCGGTCGCGAGGTTACCCGCACAGTGTAACCGACGGATCAGGAGCCGTGAACGAGTGACTGATTTTTATTCGCCCGGCCGTTTTAATCCGTTTCGGGCCGTTACGACCCGGAGCGCCCAACGTGTCCGATCGGTCCGAGCCGCATTTTCGCCCGTATTTTGTGGGCGGATTCAATTCCCTCGAATCCCGGCCCGGGTTCGCGATATCGTATAAGTAACGGACCCGAGACGAGGGGCGCGAACCATGCGAGACTACGAACTCGACGACCGCTACGACGGTGACCGCGACGACCGGCGCCCCCGGCCCGGTCCCCGCAACAGGTACGAACGGCCCGAACCCGCACGCGGCCCCGCATGGTACGGCATGTTCCTCCTCATCGGGCTCGCGCTCGGCGCGGTCGGCTTGTGGGGCGGGTCGCACCTTGTGAACAAGTTCCGCGGCGAGCGCCCGGGACTCGATCCGAACGCGCAACTCCGCGCCGCGGTGCCGGCCGGCCCGCTCGACCTCGAAGAAAGCGAGGCCGTCACACTGTTCGAGAACGTCAAGGACTCCGTTGTAAACGTCGACGTGGTGATGGTGAAGAGGGGCCGGTGGGACGAACAATCCACCGAGCTTCAGACCAGCGGCGGTTCGGGCTTCATCTGGGACACGTCCGGGCGCATCGTGACGAACTACCACGTGGTCGCGGAGGTGCGAAGAAAGCCCAACACGGAGCTGCGCGTGGTCCTCGCGGACCGCACCGCGTACAGCGCGGTACTGCTCGGAACGGCCGAGGACAGCGATCTCGCGGTCATTCAGATCTCGGCCCCGAAGGACAAACTGAAGCCCATCACAGTCGGGACGTCGAACGACCTGAAAGTGGGCCAAAAGGCCTACGCGATCGGTAACCCGTTCGGACTGAGCCTGACCATGACGAGGGGGCTGATTAGCTCACTGAACCGCATCATCGAATCGCCGAGCGGAATCAAGATCCCGAAAGTGATTCAAACGGACGCGGCGATCAACCCCGGGAACAGCGGCGGCCCGCTCCTCGACAAAACAGGCCGGTTGATTGGTGTGAACACCTCGATCGCGACCCCCAACGGCGGGAACGTGGGCATCGGGTTCTCGATCCCGGTCGACACCGTGAACCGCGTGGTGACCGAACTGATCCAGTCGGGGCGCTCGCTCCGGCCGGACCTGGGCGTGAAGTTGTTCGACGAGCGCCGGCTGCGCCAGGCCCGTTACGACCGCGGCGTCATGATCGAGCGACTCGTCCCGAAAGGGGCGGCCGAGAGCGCGGGGCTGCGCGGGTGCAGCTTCAACCCGCGCGGGGTCGTCACTCAACCCGGCGACCTCATCACCGCCATCAACGGGCAGACCATCGACAACGTCGAGGACTACGAGCGCGTCGTGCGCGACCTGCAACCGGGCACCACGGCCACTGTAAAGATTCAGCGCTACCCGAACGAACTCGAAATCCCCGTCACCGTCGGCGGGGTATGACGGCAGCCGAACGGTACTCGACCGGCCCGTGTGCCACCGAGTGAGCGGTTCCGCACACGCGATGTGCGGCTCCTCGCCAGTGAGTCACGCGGGTCTATCGCCCGGTCCCGCGAATAACTCGCGCGTTTCTTGAGACGGACAGACCGGGACCACTTCAAACTCGACCAGATCCCGCCACTGCAAAATCCACTGCATTAGCAGTCGGGCGTCGGCACACTCCATCAACTGGAAACAGCGGTCGAAGTTGACTTCGATCCAACTGTTCACGAACCGCAGCCCGTCGGGGAGCGAGCGCCCCGATTCGCGCACTCGCTGGTAAATGGGTACGGGATCGCGATTCTTGAAACGTTCGACGATCATGAACAACATCGGGCGCCCTCTCGAAACCAAGCCCAGCGGCACGATTCCTGCTTTCACTCAGCGGTCTAACCCGTAAGCCTCGCGCTCGAACCGGTTGTCGAAGTAGAAGTGCCCCCCGCGCCGCCACGCCAAGAAGCTGGACAGCAGGTAGGCCGGGACGATGAACGCCCCCCAGCGCTCGCACTGGCGCACGTGAACGTGCTCGTGGTCGCGCGAGTGGTCGAGGCACTCGCGGTCCTGGCCCAAGATGATGTGCCCCAGACACATGGCCGAAGCCTTGATCGCCAGACACCGGAGCAGGAAGAACCGGGCGAACCCGCCGTAAACTTCCAGCGCGCCGCGCTCCACGCGCACGCGGCCACCCGTCACGAGCGTGAGCGGAACGACCGGCACCCCCAACAGGGTTACAGGAAGCGCCCACAAGTAGCGAAACGGGAGCATTAAAAGCCGCATCACGGGCGCCTCGCGTTCGCGAATTCGTTGTCGGTAGCCGCGACCGCGATTACGGAGCGGCCACTTATGAGAGATTCGACACCCGCTCGGGGGAATATCGTCGATTCACTGACGATGACGATGAGATTATTATGAGCTACACCTGGGCTATTCTCATGCCTCGGCACGAGAACTCGTTGCGGGCGCGATTTCGGGCGTCAGTACCGACATCAAATTACCAAAACAATTGTTGCTCGGTCGCAATTCCCGCCCCACACGAGAACGCGGGAATACCCTAGGAAATCCGTGAGAATCCGTCCTACAGTTCCCAGCGAACCGTTTAACGGTCCCTCCTGCTCCGCTGCCGAGCTATTGCCCAATGGCCGCGCCCATGACCACTCCCGATTTCCTCGATCTGGTTCGCGCGAGTGGCCTCCTCGACGAAGGCACCCTCGACCGCGTCGCCGGTGAGTTCCCGGCGGAACCGGTTGCGTGCGCGGAGAAACTCGTCAGCGCCGCGGTCCTCACCCCGTTCCAGGCGAAGCAGCTCCTCGCGGGGCGCGTGCGCGGGCTCGCACTGGGCCAGTACCGGGTGCTCGGCCCGCTCGGGAAGGGCGGGATGGGGATCGTGTACCTCGCGGAACACGTCGACCTCGGGCGCAAGGTCGCGATCAAGGTGCTGAACGAGGAGCAGGCCCGCGAGAAGTTGGGGCTGGAGCGCTTCTTCCGCGAGGCCCGCGCGGTCGCGGCCCTCGATCACCCGAACATCGTCCGACTACACGACATCACCCAGGCGGGCGGGACGTACTTTTTGGTCATGGAGTTCGTGGACGGGGTCGACCTCCAGGCGCTCCTCGACCAGTCCGGTCCTCTGCTCCCCGAGCGGGCCGCGAACTACATCGCTCAGGCCGCGGCCGGGCTGCGGCACGCCCATAGCAAGGGGTTCGTCCACCGCGACATCAAACCCGCGAACCTGATCCTGGCCGGCGACGGCACCGTGAAGGTGCTCGACATGGGACTCGCCCGGTCCCTCAGTACCCCCGGGGACGCGCTCACCGCCACCCTGGACGAAGACGTCATCGTCGGGACCGCGGACTACCTCTCCCCGGAACAGGCCCTCAACGCGCACCTCGACGCCCGGAGCGACATTTACAGCCTGGGGGCGACGCTCTTCGCGCTGCTCACCGGGCGCGCGCCGTTCCAGGGCTCGACCGCACAAAAAGTGGCCCAGCACCAACTGGCCGCGACCCCGGACGTGCGGAAGGCCCGCCCCGACGTCGCGCCCGGGCTGGCGGCCGTCGTCGCGCGCATGATGGCGAAGCTCCCGCGCGACCGGTACCAGTCGGCACACGAGGTGATTCTCGCCCTCATGCCGTGGCTCCCGTCCGATGTGTCGAGCGGGATCATGCTCGCGCTCCGGTCCAACAACACGACGTCCGTGAGCCTCGCCGCCCTTCAACCGCGGCGCACGAAGTTCCAGCGCCTCCTGCGCTCGCGCGGGCTCCGGCGCGCCGCCTGGTGCGCCCCGGTCCTCGTCGCCGGGCTGCTGTACGCGGTCCTGGGCGGGGCGAAATCGGCCCACCCACAAACCGGCGACGAACCCCGGCTCCCGCTCGCGCCCGAGTCCCTGGTGCTGTCCGGGCACAGTTCACCGGTAAACGACATCGTCCTCTCGCCGGACGGCACCCGGTGCGCGTCCATCGATTGGGACGGGAAACTGTTCATCTGGGACGCGAAGACGGGCGCGCGGCTCCACGCACCCGCGACGCGCCCCGGCGCCCGCGGCCTGGTGTGCGCGACCACCCCAAACGGGCGCCACCTCCTGGTGGGCGGGGAGCGCATGCCGATCATGGCCTTCGACTGGGAAACCGGGCGCGAGGCCCGCGTGTACCAGTCCCACGAGAAAGCAACGTGGGGGCTCGCGGTGTCGCCCGACAGCGAGTACCTGCTGACCTGCGGGGGCGACGGAGCGGTGGTTCTGCGGAACCTGATTACCGGCGACGAGGTCCGGCGCTTCGAGCACGCGGCCAAACAGGTGTGGGCCGTCGCGTTCTCACCGGACGGGACGAAGTTCGCCGCCGGATTCGGTGAGAATATACGACCCGAAGAATCGAACATTATCAAAGTGTGGGCAACGGCCGACGGGAGCGAACTGAACCGGTTGACGGGCCACACGAGCGAGGTCCGGGCGGTCGAGTTCCGCCCGGACGGTCAGGTGCTCGCCTCGGGCGGGTTCGACGGCACCATTCGCCTGTGGAACCTGAAGGCCGGTACCGAGATCCGCACGATCGACGCGCACGAGGGCATCGTCGAGCGCGTCCGCTTCCTGCCCGACGGCCGGCGCATGTTGACGTGCGGCGGCCCGATGCAGGACGTCAAACCGAACAACGAGGGCGGGACCGTCAAAATCTGGGACACCCTGACCGGCCGGGAACTCACGTGCTGGCGCGGGGAGGGGTGGACCGATCTGATCAGCATCGTGGCCGCCCGGGACGGCCGGTCCGCGGCGGCCGGCGGGCGCGACCGCAACGTGCGCGTTTGGTCCCTCCCCCCGGCCCCAACGGACCCGCTGATTTACAGCTTCCAGTTGCCCACCAGCGCCCTGCTCCGGTCCACGTTCCGCGACGGTGAGCACAGTGACCCGCGCGTGCGGGAACAGATCGGGCGGGGCATTTACCTGCACTGCTGGAAGCGCGAGTCGGTGGCCGAGTTCCAGGGCGACGTGACCGAGGCGCGCCCGTGGATCGGCGTCACGAACCTCAACGACGAAGTGTCCAGCCAGGTACTGTTCCAGTTCGACGAGGGGTTGAACCTGCCCGTCCTGCCCGGGAAGCGGTACCGGGTGTACGTCGAGTACCGGACGATGAACGACGCCCAGGGTGTCGTGCAGATCCGGAACCCGCGCGGCGACGAATACACCTCCCTTGCGGAAGCCCGACTGGAGGGGACCGACGGCAAGTGGAAGACGATCTGTATGACCTTCCAGCGACCGAACGGCGGGAAGATCGACGTGTGCGTCGTCAACAACGCGGTGGGCGAGGGGAACCAGCTCGCGGTCCGAACGGTCGAGGTGCTCGAAGCCGAACCGGTGAAGTGAAACCGGGCGGTCGGCTCCAGCAGATCGGCGAACGGCCGGTGTGAGCCGGCCGGTGAAACCGACAGCGGGTAGTCCTTCAAGTCTCCACCGGCTCACACCGGCCGTTCGCCAAGTGGCGTTCGTTACTTCTTCTCTTTTTCTTTCACGGTCCACAGGTGAAGGACGTAATCTTCGCCGTCCGCGCCCTTCACGGTCACGGTCCGGTCCGGCTTCCAATCGCCGAGTTTGAACCGGTGCGACACGACCCGGGCGCCGGGTTTGAGTAGTTTCTGAAGCACGGGACTCATCCGCGCCCCCAGGTCGTCGCCGATGTAAACGAGGACCACGGTCGCTTCCGCGGCGCCGGCCATGTCCTTCTCGTTGAGAATGTCGCCCTCGGTGATAACGACCCGGTCCGCGACGCCCTCGGCCTTCGCCTTCGTCTTCGCTTCGGCCACCATCTTCGGATCGATGTCGATCCCGATCCCCTTCTTGGCCCCGAGTTCCTTCACCGGGCGGATGAGCATGACCGCGTCGCCGCACCCCGGATCGAAGATCACGTCGTTCTTCCCGATCTTGGCAAGCTTGGCCATCTCGTCCACGATGTCCACGGGGGTCGGCACCCAGCGGACCACGATCTTGTCCAGCTTCTTGTCCTCGGTCGTGAGGTCGATCTTCGCCGCGTCGCCGGCCTTGACTTTGATCTCGCGCGGCCGGGTGATCTTCGTGTAGTTGTTCGGTTCGATCAGCGCTTCGATCTTGAACGTGTATTCCTTGCCGGCTTCGAGGGCCGGCGTAGTGAACGTCCGGGTGACCCCGGTCCCGATGACCTCGTCCCCGTCCACCTTGACGACCGTCTCCTTGTACCCCCGGTCCGGAACCGTGATGGTGATCGTGGCCGGCTTCTTCTCCTGGGCACATGCCACCCCGATCAGGGTGGCGACGACGAACCCGACAGCCCCGACGCGCACCGTTCTCATGACGCGATCCCTCCCGATGTGAACGCGACAAGCCCCTTCGCCTTCATACGGACCGGCCCCGACGGAGCCAGACCCGGTGAGCGGAGCGCACCGGGTCTGGCTCCGTCGGAACGGGGCTCACTCGTCGGTGTGCCCGTTGGCGACCGCCTCTTTGAAATCGAGATAGATGCGGGCGTTCGCGTTGCGGGCCAGGTCGCGCAGCGCGCCGAGTTCCTCCAGGCGCATCAGCGACGGGTGCGCCGCGAACGCGGCCGAAGCCTTGCTCCGCTCCTCGACCGCAAGACGCTCGGCCTGCACCTTCAGCCGGGTGGCCTCGGCATCGGCTTCTGCTCGCACGCGCACGCCCTCGGCATCGGCCGCGGCTTGCACGCGGGCCGCGTCGGCCTTCGTCTGCGCGTCGATTCGCTGCACCTCGGACCGGGTTCGGGCCTCGACGAGTTGCGCCTGGCTGGTCCGCTCGGCCGCGAGCACCTTGTTCATGATCTCCTGGAGGTTGCCCGGGAACACGAGATCTTTGACGTCCGCCCGCGCGATGGCGACGCCGTAGCCCGTGGCGGCCTCTTTCACCTCGCGCAGGATGTCCTCGCTGAGTCGGTGCCGGTTCGTCAAAATGTCTTCGAGCGTCATCGCCGCGAGGCTCCGGCGCGCGGCGAGTTGCACGTCGCTGTAGAGCCGGTCCTCGTAGTTCGCGACCGCGTGAACCGCGGCCCGGGGATCGGTGACCGCGAACTGAACGAGGATACTGACGCGGATCGCGACCTTGTCGGCGGTCAGGATCTCCTGGCCCTTGATGGTGAGGTCGCGGTTGCGCATGTCCACGATCTGGATCTCGACCCGCGGCGTGCGCCCGAAAATCCGGGGGCGCGGCAGTTCGTGCCGACCGGCGCCGAGAACCTCGGTGAGCACGCCGTCGACGTATTTCAGACCACGGTGCGTGTCCTTAATAAGAATCTCGTTTTGAGTGGTCATGCCCCCTCCGCTGCGTCACGTGTCTTTTGTGCGGGGGGCCGCGAAGGCGACCGAGTTGGTAAATCGGCGGCTATCGATCTGTGAGGTCGGAGCCAGGTGCCGTTTGACGTCCCGGCGTTCACATAGACCGCTTATACCTGACCGCCTGCGGCCCCTGTTGGAAGAGAGGGAAAGCGTCGGTGAAGGTTCGCGGCATTCTCGCGCCGCACGAATAAAACGTTCGGCGCGTGACTCCACCACTCCTACGCCCGGACGATCGCGTCCCAGTCCACCCGGTCCTTATTAAGTGCGGGCAGGGCGTAGGGCATCGCTTCGAGGTACTTCGGGGCCGCCCCGGTGTTGAACACCACTACGCGCTCGTCGGGCTTCACCTCACCCGCGGCGATCATGCGTTCGAGAACATCGAAACACACCGCGGTTTCCGGGCAGACGCTGATCCCCTCCGCGGAACTCGCGCGCTGCATCCAGGCGCCGATTTTGGACTCGCTCCCGGCGGCGGCTTTCCCGCCACTCGCGCGGATCGCGTCGATAATCATGAAGTCACCGACCGCGACCGGCACGCGCAACCCGCTCGCGACCGTGTGGGCGTTCGGGAACAGGTCCGCGAACCGCTCGCCCTTCTCGAACGCGCGCACGATCGGCGCGCACCCCTCGGCCTGGCACGAAATGAGTCGCGGGAACTTCCCGCCCCGCAACCACCCCAGTTCCTTCAGTTCCGCGAACGCCTTCCACATGCCGATTAGACCGGTGCCACCGCCCGTGGGGTAGAAGATCACGTCCGGCAGCTCCCACTGCATCTGCTCGGCCAGCTCCAGACCCATCGTTTTCTTGCCTTCGAGCCGGTACGGTTCCTTGAGAGTGGAGAGATCGAACCATCCCATGCGTTCCGCACCGTCCTTCACGATCTTGCCGCAATCGTTGATGAGGCCGTTCACCCGGAACGCTTTTGCGCCATAGAGTTGGGCCTCGAACTGGTTCACAACGGGCGTGTCGTGCGGCATGAAGACGAAGCACTCCAGCCCCGCCCGGGCCGCATACGCGGCAGCAGCCCCGCCCGCATTCCCCGCAGTCGGGAGCGCGACGCGCTTCACGCCGAGCCACTTTGCCATACTCACGGCCGCGGCCATCCCGCGGCTCTTGAAGCTCCCGGTCGGCAGTTGCGATTCGTCCTTCACGAACAGTTGCGACAGCCCGAGTTGCTTGCCGAGCCGCGCGCAGTGCAGGAGGGGCGTCATGCCCTCGCCGAGCATGACCGGCGCTTCGTCGAGTGGCAACGGGAGCAGTTCGCGGTAGCGCCACAGCGACGGGGCGCGGGCGGCGATCTGAGCGGGGGTAACCGCGGTTTTGATCTGATCGAGGTGGTACCGCACCCAGATCGGGCGCGCGTTGTGCATGTTGGCAAGTCGGCCGAACGGTAGCACGGTGCCGTCGATCGCGGCTTCCAGGTGCGAAACGTAGTGGTTCATGAGGGTATGCTAGCGACTCCGCGAAAGGCGGCCGTGGGCGTTTCGGGCACCGAAATTCCGCACGCGCCGGATCTGGTGTTCAGCGGAACGACACAATATTGGGTGCGGTTGTAAAAGGGTGTCCCGGAGAGGCGCGACGATCTCTCGAAGCCCTATGAAATGACGATTTATTCCGGTCCAACGGGCAATACTGCGTCCAATGCTTCGATAATATTCTGGTTACAAAAATTTGAGCACCGCGCCCCGGATCGGCTATCGTATGTTCATAGCAACTGTTCACCCGGGCTGGGCTTGCGCGATTTGAAGGCGCCCCGTCCGCAGTTCGATGGCTCGCGGAACGTTCGGAGTTCCCAACAGTCGTTCGGGCTCCGATCAGTCCCGGCCGGGTGTCACTGTTTGCGTTTAAGGGCTCTGACAATGGGCCGCACATCCCCGCCCGCCCCGCCCCACCGCGCGTCGCCCGCGCGCGTCGCCGGGGCGTACTTTTTATTCGCGCTCGCCTGGATCTGGCTGTCCGATCGCGCCCTTTTGTTGATGGGCGTGGACCCGGTCGAAACGTTCTGGGCCTCGGCGCTGAAGGGGACCGCGTTCATCGCCCTGTCGTCCGCCCTCCTGTACGTAATGGTGCGCCGCGAGGTCCGCGCGCTGGTGCGCGCGATCGGGCTGCTCCGGTCCGTCACCGAGGGCACCACGGACGCGGTGTTCGCCAAGGACTTGAAGGGCCGGTACCTCCTGTTGAACGGGGCCTCGGCGCGGTTCGCCGGGAAGTCGGTCGAAGAGGCGCTCGGGAAGAACGACGCCGAGCTGTTCGACCCGGAAACGGCCCGGCGCCTAATGGACCAGGACCGCGCGGTCATCGAAACCGGCGAGCTCCGCACCTGGGAAACGGACCTCGATACGCCCCTGGGACCGCGGACGTACTACTCCACAAAAGTTCCGTACCGGGACTCGGCGGGGTACGTCATCGGGGTGATCGGGACCGCGCGCGACGTCACCGATCGAAAGCGCGCGGAAACGGAACTGCGGGCCAGCGAGCAGCGGTACCGCGCGCTCGTCGAACTGGCGCCGGAGTCGATCATCATCGTGTGCGACGGGCGCATCGTGTTCGCGAACCCGGCGACCGCCCGGATGATGAACGCCCCCTCGACGGACGCGCTGATCGGGGTGGAGCTCAACGCCCAGCTCCACTCGGACGAGGTGGCGGAGAGCGTCGCGCGGCAGGCCCTGATCCTCCGGGACGGGGCGACGATGGGGCCGCGCGAGGTCCGGGTCCGGCGCCTCGACGGGGCCGTTATCGACGTGGAGACGTGCGCCGGGCCGTGCGCGGTGAACGGCGTGACGGGCATGCAGATCCTGTCCCGGGACATCACCGAGCGGAAGCGCGCCACCGCGCTACTGGCGCACCAGAACCGCGTCCTGGAACAGATCGCGAGCGGGGCCCCGCTCGCCGCGGTGCTCGAAGAAATCGTCCGGATCGTCGAGGGCCAGCTCCCCGGGACCGCGGGCTCGATCCTCGTACTGGACCGTGACGGGATCCACCTCCGGCTCGGGGCGGCCCCGCACCTCCCGGCGGACTACAACGCGGCCATCAACGGGGTCGCAATCGGGGCGTGCGTCGGGTCGTGCGGCACGGCCGCGTACACGCGCAAGCCCGTGTTTGTGAACGACATCGCCACCGACCCGTTGTGGGCCGATTACAAGCACATCGCGCTCGGGCACGGGCTGCGGGCGTGCTGGTCCGCTCCCGTCTTCGCGGCCCCGCGCGGACCGGTCCCGCGGACCGTTCTGGGCACGTTCGCCGTGTACGGGCGGGTTCCCGGCGCCCCGGACCCGCGGTTCGGGGAACTCATCGAACGGGCCGCGCACCTCGCCAGCATCGCGATCGAGAGCGACCGCGCGGTGAGCGACCTGCGCGCGAGCGAGGAGCGGTTCGCGCGCTTCATGGCGCACCTGCCGGGGCTGGCGTGGATCAAGGACGCCGAGGGGCGGTACGTGTACGCCAACAACACGATCGGCCGGGTCTTCGGGATCGCCCCGGCCGACCTGTGCGGGCGCACGGACCACGACATCGCGCCCGCGCCCGCGGCCGACCAGTTCCAGCGGAACGACCGGCGCGTGCTCGCGGACGGGACCGGGCTCCAGGTCATCGAAACGATGGCGGCCCCGGACGGGACCGAGATCGCGTTCCTCTCGAGCAAGTTCCCGATCCCCGGACCGGACGGGCGCCCGGCCCTCGTCGGCGGGGTCGCGATCGACGTCACCGAGCACCAGCGCGCCGAGCGCGCCCTGCGCGAGCGCGAGGAGCAGCTCCGGCTGTTCATCGACCACGTGTGGGCGCCGATCGCGATGGTGGACCGCGAGATGCGCTACATCCACGTGAGCCGGCGCTGGCTCACCGACTACCACGTGGCGCTCCCGGACGTGACCGGGTTGTGCCACTACGACGTGTTCCCGGAGATCCCGGACCGGTGGAAAGAGGCCCACAAGCGGTGCCTGGCCGGGGCCGTGGAGCGGTGCGACGAGGACCGGTTCGAGCGCGCCGACGGGAGCGTGCAGTGGGTCCGCTGGGAGGTCCGCCCGTGGTACCTGCCCGGCGGCGGGGTCGGCGGGCTGATCATGTCCACCGAAGACATAACGGTCCGCAAGCGCCTGGAGGCCCAGGTCCAGCAGGCGGCCAAGATGGAGGCCGTGGGGCGGCTCGCGGGCGGGATCGCGCACGACTTTAACAACCTGCTCACGGTCATCAACGGGTTCAGCGACCTGATCCTGCGCGACACGAGCGAGAGCGACCCGCAGCGGCTCCCGCTCACCGAGATCCGGGCCGCTGGGGACCGGGCCGCGCGCCTCACCCAGCAGCTCCTCGCCTACAGCCGCAAGGCGATGGTCGAGCCGAAGGTGCTGGACCTCAACGAACTCGTGACCGAGTCCGTGAAGCTGCTCCGGCTCGTCGGCGAGCACATCGTCGTCGCGACCGTCCTGGACCCGGCCCGCGCCCGCATCCGGGCCGACCGCGGGCAGATCGAACAGGTGCTCCTGAACCTCGTGGTGAACGCGCGCGACGCGATGCCCGACGGCGGGCGGGTGACCATCGAGACGCAAAACGTCGCGCTCGGGACCGACGACTGGACCGACGAACCGGACCTGAAACCGGGACCATACGTGCGGCTCACCGTGACCGACACCGGGGCCGGGATGACGGAACAGGTGCGGGCCAAGATCTTCGAGCCGTTCTTCACCACGAAGGGCGTCGGAAAGGGAACGGGCCTGGGGCTCGCGGTCGTTCACGGCGCCGTGAAGCAGAGCGGCGGGCACATCAGTGTGGCGAGCGAGGTCGGGGTCGGCACCACGTTCACCCTGCTGTTCCCGGCCGTCACCGAGGCGCCGGAGCAGGTGCCCGACGCGCCCCCGGCGCCCGCCCGGGGGACCGAAACGATCCTCCTCGTCGAGGACGAGGACGCGGTCCGCTCGATCACGCGCCTGTCGCTCGCGGGCCAGGGGTACAAGGTGGTCGCGGTGGGCAGCGGCGCGGAAGCGCTCCGGGCGGCCGAAAGGGGCACGGGGCCGATCGATCTGCTCGTGACCGACGTGGTGATGCCGGAAATGGGCGGGCGCCAGCTCGCCGAGGCGCTGCGCCAGCGCGCCCCCGACCTGCGCGTGCTCTACATGAGCGGCTACACGGACGAGGTCGTGCTCCGCAGCGACCGCGTCGAGGCGTTCCTCCAGAAACCGTTTTCGCCCCAAGCACTGGTCGGTAAGGTGCGCGACGTGCTCGACCGGGGTGCCACCCCCGGGGCGGCAGAGGCCCGCGCCTCGTAAGGCGCGCCGGCCCCGAAACCGCTCCGGGAAACCACACCCGGGTTCCGGGCGTATAGAACAGGGGCAAGGTCGCTCACTGTTTCGGGGTCGAAATGCGCTACCTCACCGCCACCGGATTGTTCGCACTCCTCGTTGCGCTGGCCGGGTGCGGCGGGTCGTCGGACCTGCCCTCACCGGGGTACGGTTCCCCGGACCTAAAAGCAGTCGCGGGACGGTTCCACAGCAAGGAATCGAACCGAACCGTGTCCGGCGAGCAAATGCCGCTCCAGTTCGTTGACACCAACGGGAAAGAGGTCGATCTCACCTCGTTCCGCGGGAAGTCGAACGTCGTGCTGGTCGTGGTGAAGGGTATGCCCCGGTACCCCGGCGGGCTGTTCTGCCCCGGGTGTCTCGCTCAAGTGAACGCGCTGACCGCCAACCACGACGAGTTCAAGAAGCGCAACGCAGAAATCCTGATGGTGTTCCCCGGCCCGAAGGACAAGTTGCCGCAATTCCTTCACGACGGAAAGGTGGACGGCGAGGGCGGGAACCCGAGCGTGCCGTTCGCGCTACTCCTCGATACTGACTTGAAAGCGGTCAACGCACTCGGCATTAAGGGCGATCTCGCGAAGCCCTCGACGTACATTCTGGACAAGAAGGGGAACGCGATATTCGCGTTCGTCGGCGAGGACACCACGGACCGGCCCTCGGTCCAGTCGCTCCTCGACCGCCTGGACAAGTTGAACGGCAAGAAATGAAATAGCCGCACACGAACCCGACCGACGGACCTGGTGGGTAACATTCTCGCATGGCGAACGAGTGGTACATCGACGCGAGCGGGCGAACGGACGGTCCCTTCTCCGAGGACGAGCTGCGCCGCCGGGCCGTAGCGGGCGCGCTGCGGCCGGCCGACCGCGTCAGCCGGGACCGGCGGACGTGGATCGCGGCGGAAACCGTCCCCGGGCTGGCATTCCCGCAACTCGTTACGATCGTTGCCCCTCCCCTCCCCTTCTCGCGGACTCCGCGCCGGTGCGCCCGCTCATCGAGACGGTCGTGTCCGCGTCGAGCGAACTGCTGGATTCTTCGAGTGAAGATCAAGCGTTCGCGCCACTCGATTCCGTTCCGGGGTACGAGTTACAGGGTACGCTCGGCACCGGCGCGTGCGGGATCGTGTACCGCGCCGTGCAGAAGAAGCTGAACCGCGTGGTCGCGCTGAAAACAGTGCTGATGGCGCGCGGGACCACCGACGACGTGATCGCCCGGTTCGAGCAGGAAGCGGTGTCACTGGCCCGGTTGCAGCACCCGAACATCGTCGCCGTGTACGACTGCGGACACACGGAGGGACGCGCGTTCTTCGCGATGGAGCTGCTCGACGGCGAGGATCTGAGCCAGCGCCTCGCACGCGACGGCCCGCTCGACGAGCGCACCGCGTGGCTCGTAGCGCGCCAGACGGCCGCCGCACTCGACCACGCGGCCCGTCACGGCGTAATTCACCGCGACGTGAAACCGGCGAACCTGTTCCTGGTGCCGCCACCAACGGGGTTCACGCTCCCGGCCGGCGTACCAATGGTGAAAGTAACCGATTTCGGGCTCGCACTCACGCAGCGCGGGCCGGACGAAACCGAGCCCTCGCAAACGAGCGCGGGGCTCATCATCGGCACACCCGTGTACATGGCACCGGAACAGTTCCGCGGCGGACCGGTCGACGCACTGGCCGACATGTATTCACTGGGTGTAACGGTATTTCACGTTCTCACGGGCCGGGTTCCGTTCGACGGCCAAACCGTTTTCGACGTGATGGCTCAGAAAGTCGGGCCGCTCCCGCGCCTGACCGCGCCGATTTCCGAGCCGACGGCGGACCTCGTGGCCGCGCTGATGGCGCCCGACCCCAAGGACCGGCCGGCCAGTTACCGAGAGCTGATCGCGCGCATTGATACCCTGCCCTGTCTCGACGGCGCGTTCAGCGCGACCGGTTTCTCGGCCGTGGCCCCGCGCCCCGCTTCCAGCCCCGACATTGCACTCGTTCCCTCAACCCCGAAGCGCAAGCGCAGGGTCGTCGTGGGAATAGCCGGTGCGCTCCTTCTCGGAATCGCGGTTGGGATCGCGACCCTGGCCGGCGCGTTCACCCGCGCCCCGGGAACCGCACCGGCACAACCGGCGCCGGCCGCGACTTACACCGCCGGAGTTCACCACGCACTGTTCGACGGCCAAACGGTGCTCCCCTGGAACGGAAGAATCCTGAACATTGAACCGGACGCCGAGAAGAAAAACGTTCTGACCGGGCGCGGAACGTTGACCCGCGCGTTACCGGAACTCGCGAACTTCAACGCGATGCTCGACCTCTGTCCGCACGACGCGCCAGCCGTTGATTTGGTACTCGCCACCACCGAGGGCTCTACAGTTCAGTGGCTCGTGCGCCTGGACCACGCCACCGGAGTTGCGTTCGGCAAGCGCGCCGGACCGAACGGGGCGTTCGAGTCGGTCGGGAATAAAGTTGCCCTACCGACCGCAAAGGATCGAATGGATGAGGGGCTCCCACCGTACATGCAACTGAGGTACGAGCGCGCGGGCGGCACGCTGACGGCGTGGTTCAACCGTCAGTTACTCGGTAGCACTCCCGCCGAGGGCTTGCGAACGACTGAGCTCCGCGTCGAAGTCAAAAGTGGCTTCGTTCGCATCGAATCGGCGGGGATCGAAGAACTGGTGGAGCAGAAATAGATCGGACGGTTCATCGCATTGGGCTACCAGTGACCGGCGTGCGCGCCGCCGTCGACGTGTAACGTCTCACCAGTCACGAATCCGGCCGATTCCAGGTACAGCACCGCATCAACCACTTCCTGCACCGTGCCCATGCGCCCCACCGGGTGCAGACCGGCGAGAAAAGCGTGCGTCTCGGCTTGTGCATCGGCGTTTCGATGACGCCCGGTGCCACCGCGTTCACGCGAATCCCCTTATCCGCGTACTCGATCGCCAGTGACCGCGTGACCGCGTCCAGCCCGCCCTTGGTAAGCGACGCCAGCGCCGACGGTATGCCCTTCACGGGTTGGCCCACGAGGGTCGTCGTGACGTTCACGACGTGGCCACCTTTCCCCTGCGCGAGCATCTGTCGGACGGCCCGCTGGCTCACGTAGAAGAACCCGGCCAAGTTCAGCGAAATCTTGGTGGCGAAATCCTCCTGCGTGTATTCGGTGAACGGCTTGGCGATGAACATCCCGGCGTTGTTAATCAAGCTATCCACCCGGCCGAACTTCGCGACCGCCTCAGCGATCACGCGGTCGGCAACGGCAGGGTCGGCAATATCGCCCGCGACAGCGAGCACGTCCGCCGAAGCGTCGGGCTTGATCGACCGAGAATTCGCGACAACCCGGTACCCGCGATCGAGGAACCCGCGAACCAGCCCGGCGCCGATCCCCTGTGACGCGCCGGTGATGACGGCGACTTTGCGTTCGGTGCTCATGGCGAATCTCCTTGAAGTGGATCTCGGACAGCGAGACGTACCCGCATGAAGCGGGCACGTCGATCCTGCTTACACAACGTTGATTTCGACAGCGATGTTACCGCGAGTAGCTTTGGAGTACGGGCACGTCTGGTGGGCGGCTTCGACCAGTTCCTTCGCGACCTCGCGGTCCACACCCGGCAGGCTAACATTGAGACGCGCCCGCAGGAAGTACCCACCATCTGCCGTGGCCAGGTCCACTTCGGCATCGACGGCCCGGTCGGGCGGGAGGGTGACCTTCAACTTGGAGGCCGCCAGCCCCAAAGCTCCGATGAAGCAGGCCGACCACCCGGCAGCGAGCAGTTGCTCCGGGTTGGTCCCGGTGCCCGCGGTGCCGGGGGACGTGAGTTTGATGTCGAGTCGACCGTCCGAGCTGCGGGCCGCCCCGTCTCGGCCGCCGGTGGTGTGAGTTCTCGCGGTATAGAGCACTTTTTCGGTTGCGGACATGACTGGCTCCTTTTCGAGTGGTGCGTTCGTAACTAACCGAACATACTGGCCATCCAGTTTCATCTTGCAACCAATTTCAAGATTCTCCGCCCGACTCCCGCGCTCGGATTATTTCGCGAGTCATTTCGCGCCCGATTCCGCCTGCTTGTAAAAGAGGAGCGCAATTCGGTTTGTTGCCGGTTGCCTTCCGCACCGCACCCGGGTGTCATTGTTGGCGGTATCCCATGTGAACCCCCAAAGGTGCGCCCGTGATCGACACCGGGACCGAACTCGACCGCTACCGCCCGCTGCTGCGCCTGCACGTCCGGCAGCTCCAGTTGGGGCGCCTGTACCGCGCCCGGTTCGACTCGTCGGACGTGGTGCAGGAATCACTACTGCGTGCGTTTAAGGGGATCGATCAGGTGCGCGGCCGGAGCGAAGCGGAATTCGTCGGCTGGCTCCAGAAGGTCGTCGCGCACACAGTTATCGACCTGGTGCGCGAGCACAGCGCGGCGAAGCGCGACCCGGGGCTCGAGCGCACCTTATGCGATGCGGTCGACGACGACGAGACTCCGCTGGGTGCGTACCTGACGGCCACGGAACCGGGGCCGAGCGCCCAAGCCGTGCGCAAAGAAGAGCTGCTCTGTCTGGCCGCGGCCCTGGACCGGTTGCCGGAGGCCGAGCGGGACGCCGTGATCGCTCACTACATCCTCGAACTCCCTCTGGCCGAAACCGCCACGCGGCTCGGGCGCACCACTCGGGGGGTGGGTGGGTTACTGTTCCGCGGGAAGCGCCGGCTCAGCGCGCTACTGGCCGCCCCGGAGGATCTGGCGTGAACACCGATACCTTCGATCCGGCGGAGGACCGGGTGGGCGCGGCCGTGGCCGAGTACCTGGAAGCACGCGACAGCGGGCACCCGCTGTCGGTGGCCGACTGGCTGGCCCGGTACCCGGACCTCGCTGCGGAACTGCGCGAGTTCCTCGACGACGGGGCCGCGGCCGGGCTGCGCGTGTTCCGTGGTCGAGTACGGGAACCCGACCTCACGACCGACGAGCGCGTTCTCGGCGAGTACGAACTGCTGGAACGAATCGGCGGAAACATGGGCACCGTGTACCGAGCGCGGCAATTGAACCTGCCACGCGAGGTGGCCGTGAAGGTACTGCTGCGGGCCGGCACCGGTGACCGGGCGCGGTTCCGCACCGAGGCCGAGGCGATGGCGCGGCTCCGGCACCCCAACATCGTTCGCATTCTCGAAGTGTCGCGCGGGGGCGGGACGCCGTTCTTCACGATGGACTGGTACCCCGGTGGGACGCTGGCCGACCGCGCGGAATTCGCCCGCCAACCGCGCCGCGCCGCAGTGGTAGTGGAGAAGATTGCCGGCGCGGTCCACCACGCGCACCGACACGGACTGTTGCACCGCGACCTGAAGCCCGCGAACGTGCTGCTCGACGACAAGGGCGAACCGGTGGTCGCCGACTTCGGGCTAGCGGTGCCCCTCGACCGGACCGCTGAAACGGACCGGCGCGTCGCGGGCACCCCGGCGTACATGGCCCCGGAGCAACTGAACGGCGAGTTCACCGTCGCCACCGACGTGTTCGGCGTCGGCGCGATCCTTTACGAACTGCTCACCGGGCGCCCGCCGGCATACGGACCGACGCTCGCTGTGGTCCTCGACCGGGTGCGGCTCGCGGCCCCGGTCCCGCCCGACCAACTGAACCCGCGCATCGACCCGGACCTGAGCGCGATCTGCATGAAGTGTTTGGCGAAAGAACCGGGCGACCGGTACGCCACCGCCGCCGATATCGCCGCCGACCTAGAACGGTTCCGCCTGGCGCTGCCGCCGCTAGCGCGCCCGCTCGGGCCGCTCGGGCGCGCGTCCCGGTTGCTCCGCGAGGCCCGGGCCGCGGGCGATTTCCGCGCCCTCGCGCCGGGACTCGTCGGGCAGGCCGCACTGGTCCTGGGGACGAACGTAGGGGTCTTCGCTCTGCTGTGCGCGGGGGCCTCCGAAGTGTGGGTGTGGGTGGCCCTGTTCACGCCCAATGTCTCACTGTTTGTGCTACTAGCGCGCGAGCGCTGGTGCGCCCGAGAGCGGTACAACCCGGCCCGGTTCCACCTGTGGTCGATCTGGGTCGGGCAGACGACCGCATGCGCGGCCGTGATGATCGGCAGCCGGCTGGCGGCCGGCGCCGACCTCTCGCGCGGGATCGAGGCCGGGTATATCGGGGGCGCCGGGCTCAACGCCTTGGCGTTCGTGGTGATGGGCAGCCTGTTCGCGGGGCGCCAGTACCTGCTCGGGTTGGCCTGGGCCGGCACCGCGGTCGTAATGGGCGTGTTCCCGTATGCCGCGCCGCTCATCTACGCCGGACTGATCGCGGCGTGCTGCTTGTTGACCGGGTTCCAGTTGAGCGCGCTGCGCGAGGACCGAGCGTGAGGGCGCTCAACTGGGACCGGAGGCGGGTGAAATGAGTCCCTTGTGGCCCCTGTTCACGCAGTGGGCGATCTGGCCCACGGCCCTGTCCGCCGCCCTCGGGTTCGGCGCGTTCGCGGTGATCCTCGGACCGGCCGAGTGGTTCCATCGGGGCCACACCCGATCCCGCACCGGGCTGCGAACCGACCTTCTGTTCTGGGTGTTCACCCCGGCCGTTGGAAAGGCGATCACGTTCGCCGCCGTGACCGCAGTGGTGTCGTGGGTGATGGCCCGGAGCGGGCGCGAACTGGACTTCACCTCGGGCGCCGGGTGGGGACCGGTCGGCCGACAACCGCTGTGGCTCCAGGCGCTCGAAATGCTCGTCCTGTGCGATTTCATCTTCTACTGGACGCACCGGCTGTTCCACACGACGCAGATGTGGCCGTTCCACGCGGTGCACCACAGCTCCGAGCACCTGGACTGGTTGTCGGCGATGCGGTTCCATCCGGTCAATGATGTCGTGTCGCGGGTGTGCCAGGCGGTGCCGCTGGTGCTGCTCGGGTTCGCGCCGGCCGCGGTGCTGTGCGCGGTGCCGGTCGTTGTGGTGTTCGTGGTGGTGACGCACGCCGACGTGCCGTGGACGTGGGGACCGCTGAAGCACGTCATCGTCAGCCCCGTGTACCACCACTGGCACCACAGCTCGGAACCGGAAGCGCTGGACACGAACTTCGCCGGCATCTTCGTGCTGTGGGACCGGCTGTTCGGCACGAAGTACATGCCCGAGTGCCGGCGCCCGCGGGTGTACGGCCTTAAGAACGAGCGGGCGCCGGGCAGCTTTTTGGGACTGCTCGCGTACCCCTTCCGAGTGCGCCGGCAATACGAGCCAGCAGGCGGTGAAGAATGAACGTCGGCGTCATCGAGCTGATCGCGTACACGGTGCCCCCGGAGTGGCACGGGCACACGATCGCGGTCGCCATGCGGAAGGTGCTCTACAGCGTCATGCCCCAAGTGGTCGCCGCGTGGTGCCGGCGCCGCGGGCACCGCACCCATTACGCGACCTACTACGGTCAGTCCGACCCGGTGCGGCTGCTCCCCGACGACCTCCACATCGTCTTTATCTCGGCGACGACGCAGGCGAGCGGGCTGGCTTATGCGCTGGCCCGGTACTACCGCGGGCGCGGCGTGCGAACGGTGCTCGGCGGCCCGCACGCGAAGTGCTTCCCGGCCGACGCGCTGCGGTTCTTCGACATCGTGGTCGGGGAGTGCGACGAGGAACTCGTCAGCGATATCCTGGCCCACCGGTTCGATCCGCCGGCGTTCGTGTCGGGTCGGCGGCCGCGTGCGCTGCCCGGGGTGGCCGAGCGGTTCCCGGACATCGTGACCGCCGGGTTCCGCCCGGGGCGCCGGTTCGGGTTCAACGTGGTGGCCGTGTTCAGTAGCCTGGGGTGCCCGTACACGTGCGAGTTCTGCACCGAGTGGAACTCGCGGTACGCCCCTCTACCGGCCGACGACCTGGCCGCGGACCTGGCGTTCGTGCGCCACCGGGACCGGCGCGCCATCGTCGCGTTCCACGACCCGAACTTCGCGGTCCGGTTCGACGAAACGATGGACGTGATGGAACGAGACGGGGAGCGACCGAACCGGTACGTGATGGAGTGCTCGCTCTCGGTCCTCCGGGACGATCGGCTACCGCGGCTGGCGCGGACCAACTGCCTGTACGTCGCGCCGGGGGTGGAATCGTGGTTCGATTTCGGCAACAAGTCACTCGCGGGGGAAAAGCAGGGCGCGGCCAAACTCGATTTCGTGGCCGAGCGGTTCCGCGCGCTGCGGCGGTTTGTACCGGGGCTCCAGGCGAATTTCCTGTTCGGCACCGACGCCGACCGCGGGGCCGAGCCGGTCGAACTGACCATCGATTTCGTCCGGCGCCTGCCGTTCGTGTGGCCGAACGTGAACGTTCCGACGCCCTACGGCGCGACCCCGCTGTTCGACCGGTACCGGGCGGACGGGCGCGTTTTGACGGGAATGCCGCTGGCGTGCTACTGCGCGCCGTACCTCGTGAGCACCCTGCGACACTACGACCCGGTCACGTTCTACCGGCACTTGGTACGCATCCAGACCGCAATCACGTCGTGGGCGGCGCTGGCTCGCCGGGTCGCGCACGCGGCCCCGTTCGCGATCCGCTTCGCGCACGCGGTGCAGACGCTCTCGTTCCGCGAACAGGCGGCCGAAACGCGCGCCATCCTCCGGTTGCTCGAAGCGGACCGCGAGTTCCGCGCGTTTCACGAAGGCGAACGGGTGCCGGTACCGGAGTTCTACCAGCGTCACGTCGAGAACCGGCTCGGGCGGTACGCGAGCCTGTTCCCACGCGCGGACCGAACCCCAGTTCTCGGCCCCGTCGGTCGGGCGGCAAATGTAGCGGGCCTTGAATTGATCGAGGCGAAGGGGCCGCGCTGAATTATACCGAATCGTGCTGATGAGTTATCTTCTGTAGCCGGCCTCTGCGAGGCCGGGGAGCCACAAACCGCGGACGTCCCGGCCTCGCAGAGGCCGGCTACAGAAGGCAATCAAAACGAGACCGTATTAGTGCGATTGGTCTTATGTTTGGTGGCACAGGTCAGAGGCCCGAAAAGTCACTTCTTTATCTCGGCTCGCTTGGCCTCTTCGGGGCTGAGCAACCCGTCCTTGTCCAGATCGAGCTTCTCGAACAGCTCGGCCGTTCCCGTGAACTCGCGGCGCGACACGAAGCCGTCGCCGTTGCGGTCCATCGCCTTGAACCACGCCGGGCCGTCGCGCCGGGTCGATCCCAGCGGGTTGACCGGGTGCCCGCGGCTCACGGTCAAAATGAGCTGGCGCGGGAGCTTCCCCGCATCGAATCGGCCGTCCGAAGCGATGCACCCGGCCCCCTTCACGCGGTCCCATGCCCCTCGCAATTCGGGAACCGATAGTGAGCCGTCGTGGTCGACGTCGAGTAACTCGAACAGCCCCGCGCCGTGGTCGAGAACCGTGAGGAGCGCGTGCCCCGCCGTGATCTGGTCCTGCAAATCGAGCCACGCGACGAGTTCCGCCCGGCTCAATTTGCCGTCCCCGTCGCGGTCGGCCGCGGGCAGGAGTTGCCGTAACTCGGACTGGTTCCGCTTTGCGATCTCGCTCTCTTCAACGAACCCGTCGGCGTTGGCGTCCGCGTCGGTGAAGCGATCGAGGTACCGCTTGCGGGTGACCGCGACCAGTTCCGGCATCTTCCCCGGATCGGGGCGCACGTCGATTCGCAACTGGCCCGTCTCGAACGATGCGCCGGTCCGCTCCACCGCGGGCCGCCCCGTTTCCAGTTTGCCGAGCCGGATCGTGTGGCGAGCGGTCGGTTCCTCCTTGCGCCATGCGGCCAGTTCCGCAGGGGTGAGCTTCCTGCTACGTTTGGCGTCCAACGCGGCGAACACATCGACCGGCAGCCCCGCTTCTTTCGAGTCGAGCTTGCCGTCCTTGTCGCGGTCGCGTCGGCCCACCACGACGCTCGCCCAGTGCGTGTCTCCGAGGTCCGCCGGCAGAACGATGACCGGTAGCCCGTCGAGTTCCGGAACCGGCTTCTCGCTCGCAGTCGGCGGCGCCAGGAGAATCGCGCCGAGGGTGCCCGGGTACCCGATCTTCGGCACGAGTTCACCGGGACCGATTAGCTCGTCATCGTTGCGATCGAGCTTGCGCAGCGCATCAGCCGCTGCCTTCCACTCGGCCTCGCTGACGGTGCCGTTGTTGTCCGTGTCGAGCCCCTTGAGCAGCGCGGCCGTCAGAGCGGCCGTTGATTGAGGTCGCCCCACGCCGACGAGCGGGTGCCCGATCCCGCCGCGCTGAAAATAGCCGACGAGTTCGGCTTTTGACACCCGGTTGTCACCGTCGGTGTCGAGCTCCTTGAATACAGCCGGGCGTCCGGAGTACGGTGTGGACTGACCCCAGAGGAGTTGCCGGAGCGCGAACGGCGACGGGAGCTGCGCGGCCTCTTTCTCGTCGAGCGCGCCGTCGCCGTTGCGGTCGTAGTACGCGAAGAGCTTGTCGAACGTTTCGTTCCAGGTGGCGGATGCGGATCGTCCGTCCAACTCGATGCGCAACTCGATCCGGGTGAGCCGAGCCTCGCTCACGACGACGAGTTCCAGCGACTCCGAGCGCGCGGGCGATTTCGGCGCGGGGTCCGCACCCATCACAAAGGGCGCGAACCCGCACGCGACCACGAGAACGCACCCTGCAATCAGCGTAGTTCTCACAGCAGTCCCTCGATCGGCTTGGCGGACGGGTCGGCGAGCCGGATCGGGCGCCCGACGTTCGACATGTTCTGCTTGGTCGGATCGAGCCCGGTCGCCTTGCACACGGTCGCGATCAGGTCCGGAACTTTGACCTCGTTCCCCTCGACGGCCGTACCGTCCGCGCTCGTCTTACCGATCACCTGCCCACCCTTAATCCCACCCCCGGCCATCACCGCGGCCCATGACGCGGGCCAGTGGTCGCGTCCGTTCCCGCCGTTGATCTTCGGCGTGCGCCCGAACTCGCCCATGCACACGACGATCGTGCTGTCGAGTAACCCGCGGTCCTTCAGGTCGGCGATCAGCGTTCCGAACGCAGCGTCCAGAGTGCCCGACAGCCCCTTCACTTGCTCGAAGTTGTTGGTGTGCGTGTCCCACCCGTCGAGCGTGACCTCGACGCATGCCACCCCGCGCTCGACCAGGCGCCGGGCGAGCAAACAGCCCTGACCGAACAGGTTGCGGCCGTAAGTTTCGCGCGTCTTGTCCTTTTCTTCATCGAGCTTGAATGCGGCCGCGGCTTCCGGGCGCATGAGGCGCACCGCGCTCGCGGTGGACGCCTGGATGTTCTCAATGACCGCCCCTCCGCGCCCCTCGCCGTACTTCTCTTCCAGCCCTTCGAGGAGTTTCAGTCGGTCAGTTGCCGCAGCATCGGTCACGCCCGCGAGACGTTCGAGGTTCGGCACCTTCAGCCCGTCCGGACCGACCGCGCCCTCACCCACAACGAGCGGCGCGAACTTCGGCCCGAGGAACCCACCACCGATCTCGCCCGCGAACCGCCGCGGTGCGATGCTCACAAACCCGGGGAGGTCGTTTCCTTCGCGTGGGAGTTCGTGCGCTACGACAGATCCAAGGGCGGGAAACTGGATCGCGCCGACGGGGTTGTACCCGGTGCGCGCGAAGAACGTGGCCCGACCGTGGTCCCCCTCCTTACTCGTGACCGACCGCACGACCGCGAGTTCCTTGCCCAGTTTCGCGAGCTTCGGCAGGTGCTCGCTGATCTTCACCCCGGGGGCCGCTTCGATCTCCTTGAACGGCCCGCCGTTCTTGTGACCGGTCTTCAGATCCCACATATCGATGGTGGCCGGCCCGCCGTTCATCCACAGCACGATGACGGATTTCTTGCGCGCGGGGTTCGCCGCGGCGCGGGCCGCGAACGGCGCCAGCCACCCCGACATGGAGCCACCAACGACGCCCGCTGCACCCCGCAACCAGTCGCGGCGCGAGAGCGGGAGAGCGGAACTCGGACCGTGAAGCGAAGGCATAGCACTTCTCCAAAGTGAATGGGTATCGGATCGTTCGTCCGCCTGCTTCCGTCAATGGTTGGTGTTGAACTCGCCGCTGTTGAGGAGCGCCCAGAACACGTCCGCGAGCGCTTTCGACGCATTCTTGTGCGACCCGCCGCTCTCGACGTGCTTCACGAACCCCGCGAGTTCTCGCTCGGTCGGTTTGCGCCCCAAAGCGGCGAGGAACAGTGCTTCGACTTTGCCTCGGGTATCGAGGAACGGTGCGTCGGCGGTCGCAGCCAACGCGGGCGTCTTCGTAGGGTCCGTCAGGGCGCGAGTGGTCGAACCGTTCATCAGCGCGAGCGACTGAATGATCGACCGCTGGGCGGTCGCAGCGCGCTCGGTGTGGAACTGCGCGGCGAAGCTCTTGCGCTCGCGCAGCGCGTTCAGGGGATCGAGGTCGTCGCGCTCGACCGGTAACCCCGACGCGACCCGCAAGCTGTCATAGAGTTGCTCGCCCGTCAGCCCGCGAACCGGCATCCGCGCGAACAATTTCGCGTCAGAACTACTTGAGCGGCCCGCGGGAGCCACCGAGGAAAGCTGATACGCCTTCGTAAGCACAAGGGCCTTCGTGAGATACTTCAGATCATAATTGCTGTCGGCGAACGCCCGGCCGAGGTCGTCGAGCAGTTCCGGGTGACTGGGCGCGTTCTCGCCACCGAGGTCGTCGAGCGGCTCCACTAACCCGGTACCGAACAGGTCGGCCCACAAGCGGTTCACGGCGTTCTTCGCAAAGAAAGGGTTGTCCTTCTCGGTCACCCAATCGGCCAGCACCTTCGACCCGCTGGTCGGGCTGAGTTCGGCCGGCATCGTGCGGGGCGTGCCGGTCAGAACGGCCGCGGTCACGCTCCGCTTCGTGCCCGGAATCGCGAGTTCGAGCCGGACCGGTTTGCCGTCCGCGGCCGGGACCGGGGGCGTGAAGAACGCCGCCGTTTCCCAGAACTGCTCGCGGGTCCATTTGGCGAACGGGTGATCGTGGCACTGGGCACAATCGAGGTTCACGCCCAGAAACGCCCGGGCCGTGTTCGCCGCGAGATTTTCGGGCTTCGACTCGCTGGCCGTAAAGAACGTTTGCGCCGCCTGTCCGCCCTCGGGCCGGTACCCGCGCCGGGGGCGCTGGGCGGTCGGGGCGACGAGCAACTCGCGCACGATGGCGTCGTACCGGGCGTCCTCTGCGAGGCGCGCGGCGAGCCACTCCTCGAACCCGTCGGCGAGCCGGGCGAACTGCGGCGTGTCGGCTTGCGGAATCCAGATCCGGCGCCAGAACGTCGCCGCGTGCCGGGTGTACCCGCCCGACGCGACCAACTTGTCGATCAACTTCGCGCGCTTGTCGGTCGCTTTGTCTTCAATGAACGCCCGCGCTTCGGCCACGGTCGGGATGCGCCCGACCAGATCGAGGTACACGCGGCGCACGAACGTCGCGTCGTCGGCCGTATCCGCGGGCTTCGTGTTCGCACCGGCCCATCCCGTGGCCAAGTGCTTGTCGACGCGCGCGGCCAGCGCCGCCGGGTCGGGCGGCGCCGCACTCGTGATCCCCGGAGCGACCACGAGAATTAGAGCACCGAGCGGGAAACGTAATGCCATTTGGGGCCTCCAGGAATCCGCTTCGCTTCGCCGACCGCTTACGGGAGTTTGAAGTTGATCTCGTTGTCCTGTTCGCGCACGGTGGCGCGGAGCTTCGACTTCCCGGCCTGGGCGTATTCGCCCTTCAACCGGTCCGGCGCGACGGACTCCCCTTCGTCGGGGTCCGCGCCCTTCTCTTTCTTCACCCGCGGACCGGGCCAGTAGAGCGTCACAATGTGCTCGCCGGCCGGAACCCCGTCGCCGTCGCGGTACGTATGCATCACGAAGTTCCCGTCGTCGTCCGTGGTGGCGTGCGAGGGCGTGGCGCGATCGTTCGGATCGACCGGGTAGAAGGACACGGCGCCCTTCGCGACCGGCTTCCCGTCGAAAGTCACCCGGCCGTGAACCTTGTAAACAGGCTTCTCCTTCTTCCCGTCGGAACAGCCGGTGGACAGCACAACCGCAACGAGTACGCCGGCGGTAAGAAACGTTCGGACGTTCAAAGTGATCTCCGGTGGTATCAGAAGTCGTTGGTCGTGAGGAGTTCGCCCCCGCGGCGCGTGAGGCCCGCGTAGAAGACCCACACGTCGATGTCTTTTTTCAGGAACCGGACCGAGCCGTCGGCGAAAACAAAGTTGCACCCGTCTTCGTGGAAGCTGTACGCCGCGGCGCTGTTCGAGCAGTTCATCGCACACGGCCCGGGGAAGCTCTTGCCGTCCCACGAGTACCCGCGCGGCGCGTTCAACCCGTTGGCGGCCCAGGTGCCCGAGCCGTTCATCGCGTCGCCGATCGCGGTGAGCTTTCCGGCCTGCCACCGGTTCGGCTTGTCCGCGATCTCCAGAACACCGAGGAACGTCATCGAGAGCCCGTCGGTGATGTCGCTGTAGTTCGCGCGTGCGCCCGTGGTCGCGGCGCCGAGTCCGCCCAGCGGCGTACTGCGGTCGTGCTCCGGCGGGAAGATGTCCCGGATCGCCTCGGTGATGAGCGGGACCGCGGTGTAGTCGGTCGGCGCGGCCCTAAATGCGTTGTCGCCGATCTTCCCCTCCAGCACCCGGTCCGGTTTGGGTGCAGCGGGGCACTGCGCGAACGAAAGGGGCTTCGCCACGATCTTCGCGTTGGCCGGATCGTGCCAGGGTTTGCCGGAGGCAGCGAGCGCCTCACCGACCTTGCTCTCGTCCGTGTAGGGCAGCAGCGAAACGAGGATGGACGCCCCTTGTCCCTCGCGAATCGGCGGAAGGGCGCGGCCGTGATCGTCGCCGTACTTGAGCGACGCGAGCCCGATCTGCTTCAAGTTGTTCGCGCACTGTTCGCGTGCCGACGCCGCGCGAGCCTTACCGATGGCGGGGAGCACGAACCCCGCGCCGAGGGCACCGAGCGCGAGCACGACCAGAACTTCGGGGCGCGAGAGGCCCGATCTGCGGCGAAGGTTCATCGGCTGCTCCGGGTTCGAGCAAAAAAGGCGGGGGCGCAAGAGCGCCCGCGCCGTCACACGTTACGGAAGAACGCCCCACACCTCGCCCGCGGACGCGGTGGTGAGGGCGTAGAACACGAACTTGTCGATCGACTGGTTCACGAAGCGGACGCTGCCGTCGCCCATCGGGAAGTTGCACCCGTTGGTGTGGAAGCTGTACACCGCGGCGCTGTTCGAGCAGTTCATCACGCACGGCCCGGGGAACGCCGAACCGTCCGCGAGGTAGCTGCGGAGCGCGTTGCTGCTGTTCGTGGCCCACGAGCCGATCCCGTTCGTGTTGGCCGCGGGGGTGGAGAACAGCTTGCCCGCGCGCCACACGTTCGGCTTGTCGGCGATCTCGTAGATGCCCAGGAACGTGTTCGACAGCCCGTCCGGGCACATGTTGATCTTGCGCCCCTCGGTCCGCAGCAGGTTGTAGTGCCAGTTGCCGGCCGGGTTCCCCGAGGAGTCCAGCGGGTAGGTCGTGGCGTTGTAGGCGTTCAGTTCCTGAAGGATGACCGCGTTGACCGTGATCTGGCTGACCCACGTGTAATCGGTCGGTGCGGCCGAGAACGCCAGGCCCCCGGAGGTCGCGCCGGAAATCATCCGGCCCGAGTTCGGGGCGCTGGGGCACACGTAGGTCGAGATGCGCGTGGCAATGGCCTGTGCGTTGGCCGGGTCAGCGAAGCTCAGCGCGATGTTGTACTGTTTGTAAACGTTGTCTTGTTCGACGTAGGGGAGCAGGATGCGCCCCCAGGAATCGTTCACCCCACCCGCGTTGGGCGCGGGCAGGTTGTCGTTGTTCGCCGACGCATAGTTGTGGCAGGCGAGTCCGATCTGTTTGAGGTTGTTCGCGCACTTCATGCGTGCTGCGGCCTCGCGCACTTTCTGAACGGCGGGCAGAAGCAAGCCGATCAAGATCGCAATAATCGCGATCACAACGAGCAACTCAATGAGCGTAAACCCGCGGCGCTTTCGGTTCATAGTGGTTCCCAAGTCCTGGTGCCGAACACGATGTCGATAAAGCCGCGTTGCGGGACGAACGAATCGTCGTGGCTAAGCTGACTTGGGGCACGGCTTCACAGCGAAAACCATGCCGGAGCGGGCGAGAAACAGAAACCTCGGTTTCAAAGGCCATTTCACTCGCCCCCGGCCACGAAACCGTTCGCGGTGGGCGCTGAGTGACAGACGCTGACAACGGGGTGGCCAGCGCATCAGGCGCGGCCGGGCTACAGATCCGGTTTCCGGCCAACGAACCGCGACCGTGGTTCAACGCGCGGGAAGGCGTTGCACCACTCCCTTGCGGCGCGGCTCGTTATTGGGAGCGTTCAACGGTCACTTGGTCCGCACCGTCACCGCGTGCGGTTGCGACTCGATGTTTCCGGTCGCGTCCTCGGCACGCGCAGACACCTTCCCGTCCACGGCGGACGGTAGTTCGATCTCCCACTCGGCGAAGTTCGAGCGCACGGCCCGGGCCTCGCGGCCGTTCACCACGACCCGCTTGACGGTGAAGTTGTCGCTTGTCGTGCCGCGAACGCGAACGTTGCCGTTTTCGAGGCGGTTCGTGTGCGTGATGACGGTGGTCGGGGCCAGATCGTCGACGGGCGGGCTTTCGGGGTACGGCCGCGTTCCGCTCTCGGCGGTGCTCGCCGCGTGGCGCGGGAAGAACAGTGGGTTCTCGACTTCGGTGTAGGTGACCCGCTTGTGCTCGTGGCCGTCCAACACGCAGCGCCACATCCCGTACAGGCAGTCGTAGAACTCGGCTCCCTCAATCAGAACACGCGGGCAGCCCGTGTGGAACCCCCAGTGAGCGTCCCACACCTTCAGGTTCCGGATCACGAGCGGGTGCTTCGCGTCCGGTCCCACGCCGCCCACGTCCGAATCGGGTTTGCCGAATTCCGTCGTCGCGAACCCGCCCAAGTTGAACGCGAACAGCCGGTGCGTGTGCGATTCGTTCCCGTCGAACCGGACAAAGGGCAGCGTCCGCACGTCCACGCTCCGGCGCGCGCCGTCTGCCCCCGGAACGTTCAGCACCGGGTCGAACTTCGCCGTTTTCACTACCTCGAACCGGAACCCGTCCTCGTCGCACTCGGCGGCCACGTTCCGCGTGAACGTGTTGAGGCTGTTCGACCACCAGAACCCGGACCCGAGGTTCTTGTCGAACGGGAGCACCTGATCCGGCAGCGGCTTCCCGCGGCACGCCAGCACCGCGAGGTTGCGGTCGAACACGTTGAACGCTTCGGTTCCGTCTTCGAGGAAGAACCCGTGCCCGATCGAGTCGTACCCGACGCAATCGCGGACCACGAGGTGCCGGGTGCCGTGGACCGTGACGAACCGGTTCTTGCTCCCCCACACGCTCACGCCGATCACCGAGCTGCCGCGCATGGTGTCGCCGCACAGGTGGTAGTGAATCGGGTACTTGCCCAGCACGTTCTCTTTACCCAGATGCCGGAACTCGGCGTAGCTGATCCCTCCAGCGCTGTTCCGGTGGTACATCGTGTGCCCGCGGATTCCGTCCGGATTGGCGCTCTCGACGACCACGTTCCGGGACAGGTTCGCGACCTCGGCGCGGAAGCTGCCACTCGCCCGGTGCTCGTACTTCAGCGGGGCGTCGAGCGTGACGATTTGCCACTGCGTTTCGGCATCCAACCCGCTCCCGCCCCACGAGGCCATCTTCGTGATGACCCGCTCCTCGCTCGACTGCTTGCCGCGAATCGAATCGTCGGTCGGGAGTTTGCGGGTGCCCAGGTACCCGACCTGGCGCGACGTACCGACGACAACGATCCGGTCCCCGACCTTCCACCCCGGGAGCGGGTACGGCAGGACGATCCGCGCTTCGCCGGACCGGGCCATCTGCGCGAGTTTTACCCACGTGCGCTCCATCGGCGCGCCGTGCAGATCCATGCGCCCGCCGCAGCAGACGATCGCGGGGCACGTTTCCTTGTCCAAGCCCTCGACGTGGTGTAACCGGATCGTCGCGGTGAACTTGGACGGGATCGGGGCCGCCAGCGTGCCGACCTCCAGCGCCGGGCGCGTGGTCCCCGGCTCCACAGGCTTGGCGTGAGCGTCGCAGTCGAACCCGTTCTCGCTCGCATCATCACCGGGCTGAATCTTGATGAGCCCGACGTTCAATGCAGTGTCTCGGTCGCGTGCGAACGTTAGCGTGCCGGCCACGTGGATCGACCGGATCACCGCATCGGCCTTCACGTCGAACGTGACCGTGTGCCCGGTGCGGATTTGCACCCGCGCCCCAGCCCCGGGAACCTTCCCGCCCTCCCACGTCTTCCCATCCGACCACGCGCCCGACGCGGCCGAACGAACGAGTGCATCCGGCGCGTTCAGCACGCGAACCGACATCGTGGGCAGAACGTGATCCGATGCTCCCCGGCCGGGAACCAAACACAGCGCAGGAACAAGCGCGAAAAGAGCGAACCGGACGGACATAGTTGAGCACTCCGGTGGGGCAAATGCGTGAAGCAATCCGTTCGGGCGCCGGTACACCGACGAGCCCTAAACGGTGGTTGACCGCAACCAAATCGAACGCGCAGCGTGCGAAGTGCCCCGCGAGAGGCAACAATCGTTCCCAATCCTGGTTCGCGAGCGCGTTTAATTAGGCAACTTGAAATGTGATCCACACCGCGGGAGCAGCAGAACCACATCGAACCGGAGTTGCATTGCGGGACGAGAACCGTCCGGAGCTGAGCACACTCAGGGAGCAGCGGGAAAAGCGCTCACAGCAAACAGAGGCCAATTTCCCGGCGAGGCACACTTGGGTTAGGTCATTGTCGGAACCGATCCCGACTCGTCGAGAGGTGATTCTGCACAAATAACGACCGCGGCCGGTCACGCCGTGACCAACCCTACGAGGTGGCTGGGCACGGTGCGACCAGTCGATGCGCATTAGCATCAACAAACGGTAAGCCCGGGTCCGTGCTCACGGTGATTCCAGCGCGAACCGTACCCCGCGGCTCGCGGCGGGAAGCACCACCGACCCGTGGTCCTCCTCCGCGAACTCCCGGAACGCGACCGTCAGCCCCTTAACGGCCGACTTTTCGAGCCGCGCGGCGAGTTCCTTTGCATTGTCCACCATGCGCCGGTCCCGGAGCATCTCGGCGCGCTCCTTCGACACCTTCACCCCCGCTTGCTGCTCCCACCCGCCGACCGAAACGAGCACCCGCGCGTTCACGGCCTTCCCCGCGAACTTCTCCGCGAACGCCTTTTCTTCGGTGAGTACCGATCGATCGTTCCACCAGATCGAGGGGCTGGACGCGACGTAGGTTTGAAACGCGTCCGGTTTGGAGAACAGCACGTGCAGCGCAAACAACCCACCGAACGAGTGTCCGAACAGCGTTTGGCGCTTGCGGTCGATCGTATACTTGTGCTCGATCAGCGGCTTAAGTTCGCCTTCAATAAATGCGAGGAATTCATTGCTACCACCGGTTTTGCCGATCGGCGCGCCTTTGGGGAGCGTTTTCAGCCACTCCGCCGATGTGGGTGGGGTGAGGTCGAACGACCGGCGCTCGTTGTGAACCTTCGTCTCGTCGGTCGGGTACCCGATCCCGACCACCACCGCGGACAGGTCGTTCATCGACAGGCGCCGGGCCGCGGAATGAACCGTCGGGAAGTTCCCGTTGCCGTCCGACAAGTAAATGACCGGGTACCCCGCGTCCGGGGCTTTACCGGTGGGGGCGGCGACGAAGATACGGTATTCGAGGCCATTTTTCGACTTCACATCAAACTGCTCGGTGCGCGGAATGACGACGGGGGTCGGGTCCGCGGCGAATATTGTAACCGCCATCGAAGCGAGAACGATCAGGGCGATACCAGACAACCGCATGGTGTGTTGACTCCGGTTGCGAACGGGGAACGCGCCTGAGCCGCTGTCACGAACAGGCGCGCGGTGAGTTGTTTGAAAGCGACTTGCGTACTTACCGCTTTGCAGCGAGCGGCGCCTTCTTCCCGACCGCGTCGCGGAACTTCGCGAACTGGTCGGCGACTGTTTCGTTCTTCATCACCGTGAGTTTGCGATTGTGTTCCGCAAACAGCTCCTCCACGGCTTTGCGTGTCTCGTCGGGGAGTTCAAGTTCATCAACCAAGTCCGCGTGGCGCACGAGCGCGTCCGCGAACCCACCGCCTACATAGATACCTTCCGACAGAAGCTGCCCGAACGCACTCGTGCGGATGAACCCGTCGATCTCCGCGGGCGAGAGGATGCCGTCGCGGTTGCGGTCCCCGCGAACCGCGAAGTCGACCAGTCGTTCGGGCAGTTTCGCGACCGCGACCGATCCCTTCCCGGCCGGATCGTAGGCGACGAACCGTCGCGTGAATTGAGCCATGTCGATCGCTTCCGGCGCCGCGCACCCGAACCCGCCCGCCAACCGATCGAGCGCGGTGGCCAGTTCGGTCAACTCGTCCGGGGAGAACTGGCCGTCGTTGTTCTTGTCGAATTGCGCGACTTGGCGCTCGACTACGGGGCGCGGATCGGGGTCGCGTGCGGTCCGGGTGCGAACCGCAGCAACCTGCTGATCGATCACGAGCCCTTGATACCGTGCCACCGCGTCCGCGCCCGTGAGTTTCTCCATCTTGCCGAGCGTATCGAGATCCAGAGCGAGAACCCGGCGCGCGAGGTCCGTGCGGCCCGCGTTGAGGACTTTTCGTGCGGCTTCGGCCCGATCGGTCGTTAACTCGAACCCGCCCAGAAATCGGTCCGTGCGCACGAGTCGGCGCAGCCCGTCGCCGTCACCGAGTTCGGTGAGTCGCTTCATCGCTCCAAACGCGCGGGATTCGTTCTCGTCGACCGTACCATCACCGTCGAAGTCGCCGAGCAATGTGTCGCCCTTCGCTCCCGGGCGCGGCCCCTTTGGTGCCGGCCCACCGCCCCCACGCGGTCCGCGTTCGAGTGAAAGCGACCCTACGCGAGTCTTCACCAACACCGCGAGGAGCGGTTCGAGTTCGCCCTTATCGAGCGTCCCGTCACCGTTCTTGTCCAGTCCCTTGAGCCACGGGAGCGCTTCGCCGGCCTCCAGGCCCACGCCGCGAGCGAGTCGGTCTGCGACCGATTCTCGTTTCTTCGGCTCCGCGCTCTTGGCAACCGCGGGCAGCGGTAATTTCGCGCTCGGTTTTGCGTCGCCGGCCCACGGGTCGGAGAATTTCGGATCGGTCAGGAAGGTTTCGTCCGTGAGTGTTTTGAGGAACGCGACGAGCGCCGATTGGTCCTTCGCGCTGAACCCGAACCGGCCGACGGCGCCCGCGTTCGGGTGGCGCATCACGCCAGTGCTGTAGAACGCGATCACCGCTTCCAGTGTGTCGAACCGGCCGTCGTGCATGTACGGCCCGGTGACCGCGACGTTCCGCAGCGACGAGGCCCGGAACTGCCCGACCTCTGTCGGATTGAGGGTCACGTCCCCGCGCCCGCCGTCGAGCACGTTCGCGTCCGGGTCCAGCCCGTTGTTGAGTGAGCGGAACATATCGAAGAACGCGACGTGCTTCCCCTCCCCGATGTGGTGGCACAAATTGCAGTGCTGGAGGAACACCGCCTTACCGCGATTCTCTTCCTCGGTGAAGTTCGGGAACTCGTCCTTCACCGACGCCACCTTCGACGCGCTGCGGTCGTACTTCGAGTCACACGACACCATAGACCGAATGAACTGCGCGAGCGCCTTACGCACGCGCTCGTCGGTCACTTCCGTGGTACCGAACGCGGCCTTGAAGAGTGCCCCGTAGCGGGCATCGACCGCGAGCGCCTTGAGCAACGCGGGGCCGTCGCGCCCGGCCATCTCGATCCGGCTCCGCACGGGCAGCCCGACGGCCTCTTCGAGCGTCTCGGCGCGCTCGTCCCAGAACAACCCGGCGCGCGCGAATCGCAGGTTCACGAGGCTCATCGCGTTGCGGTCGCCCCTACGCCCTTCGTGCCCGACACTGACCTTACGCGGCTCAGCAAACGCATTTTGTTGAATGTGGCACGTGCCGCAGGATACGGTGTCGCTCGCGGAGAGGCGCGTGTCATAGAACAGGGCACGCCCCAGCGCGGCCCCGGCGTCGGTGGTCGGGTTATCGGCCGGGGTCGTATCGAGTGCCTTGACCCAGCGCTCCTCGAAGTTCGCGGGGAGCTTCGGGTCGGCGTACTTGTAGGGAGTTTCGGGCAGAGCGAGTTTGCGCGCCTCCGGTGGCGCGGCGATCAGTTCCGACGGGGCCACGAGAGAAAGAACCGCCACGAGAGGCACGACACACCAGCGCATCACGATCGCTCCGCTTACGGAAGAATAATCAGGGCTTCGGCGAGGACTTGAGGTCGAACGCGGGGAGGGCATTGTCCCCCTCCCGCACGGTGACCTTGAGCGACGATTTCTTCGGGTCGGCGAACTGGCCCCGGAGCAGGTCCGGGACCGGAACGTCCTGCCCGTCGCGCACGACGTAGTTGGCCACAACGGTCACGGTGTACTCGCCGGCCGGCGCGCCGTCGCCGGCCTCGACGGTCGTGAGCTTGAACGCGCCCGTTTCGTCGGTGAACGTGGACGGAGCGTAACTCTTCCCGTCCGAGTGCGGCGCGAGCGGGTGGAACGCGACCGTCGCCCGGACCGCGGGCTTACCGTCCACGTGTACCTGACCGGACACCGGGTACCGCTTCGGCCACTCTTTCTCGTTGCCCCCGCACCCCGTGAGGAGTGCGAGCACGAACCCGACCACGATCCACCGACCGGCCATCACGAACTCCTAGATTTGTGTGCTACTCGCCGAGCGGGTTCCCGTCGTTGGCGAACAGCATCCGGCTGACGACGAACGGGGCCTTCGATTCGGTCAGGAACTGCACGCTCCCGTCGGCCAGGACGACGTTCGCCCCGCCCGAGTGGAAGGCGTAGATCCCGGTGACGTTGTTGCAGTTCACCGCACACGCCGCGACCGACCCGACCGTGACGCGCCCCTCGGTCCCGGTCCCGTCGAAGAACGAGAACGCATTGGACGGGCCGCTCCCCCAATCGGACCACGGGGGCTGGCAATACTTGCGGTCCGCGTAGGACGCGGTTACGGACGCGATCCCGGACCCGAGGACCGACGAGCCGTTCTGGGCCTTACCCTTCACATAGTGGAGCGGGCGCCCGGCCATTTCCGCGATCAGAATCGTGTTCGACGTGCCGTCGCTGATTTCAAGGATCTTCCGCTGCTTCTGGAGGGCGTACTCGATGCCCGTTACGCTCACGATGGTGTTACTACCATCCAGGAGCGGCAGACCGTACCCACCGCCGCCGAACAGAGCGCTGTAGTCCGATGAAGCCGTCCGGCGGATGTTGGCCGTGGCCAAGTCGTTGGTCGTGCCCGGGAGCGCGGGCCAGGTGGTCGCGGTGTCGAGTGCAACCACGGCAGGCGTCGGTGCAGCGAATCCGTCGCGCTCGGGTGCGGACGGGCACCGGTACACCTTCAGCTTGGTCTGGCTGAGGACGAGGTTGTTCGAGGCGGGCGAATCCTGTGGGCCGGCGTACCACGGCAGGCTCAGGTTGAACCCAGTGTAGACCTGGTTCTGTTCGAGGTACGGGAGCAGATTCAGTCCCCAACCGTTGAGTACCCCGGTCGGCCCCGGGGCCGCACCGGTCGTGCGCATTGCCGGGAAGTAACCCAGTGCGCTCTCGTGATTGTGGAACGCGAGCCCGATCTGTTTGAGGTTATTGGAGCAACTCATCCGGGCCGCTGCTTCGCGAACCTTCTGTACCGCGGGTAGTAGTAGGCCGATCAAGATTGCAATGATCGCAATCACAACCAACAGTTCAATGAGCGTAAAACCGGCACGCCGGCGCATCGAGAGACCTCTGAGAGTTACGTGTGGTGCGGCGTGCCTACGGACGCGGGGGGAGTGATCCGCTGCGGAGCGAGCCGGCTTGGGTAAGTCGGACTATAAGCACGGCTCGTGCCGAACAGAAAACGAGCAGAAACCAAGTATTCCCGATGAACGTGCCGAATCAACCGGTCAAGAAATAGCCACAACTAGCCACACTTTAGCCAACAGAAGCCGCGCAACGTGAAATGGCATTTTCGGCAAAAGGAATACGTGCGTCATTCGACAGATGCAGATCATCCAGGTTACGGGGATGAGCTTGCGTCAAAAACTAGTGTTTCTCGTGGACGAGTTTCCACACGGTTTTGTCCTTCATCCACACGCGAATATACGGGCACCCTCCGAAATGCCCCCAGGCCCTCTTTTCCAAACCGAGCTTGATTTGGCCCGAGTATTCGCCGCTCTCAATGGCCGTGTCGCCGAGGATTCGTAGGCGGGTCGTCTTAAACATCAGTTCGACGGTCACCTTCGGATCGGTCCACGCCTTGAGCATGGTCCCTCGGTCCAGAGGGTCGCCCGAGTAAACGGGCAGTGGGACGTGATCGATCTGGTAGTTCGCTCCGAGCACGGCTTCCAGCCCGGCTCTGTCCTTCTTGCGAATAGACTCGGCGAACTTCGTGCTGAGGTCTCGAATCACCGCTTCGTCGTCCGCCGCGTACCCCGTACAAGCGCTCCCGAACAGCACACAGCCAACCAGTACCAAGCACCGCATGCGCGCCCTCCATGTGAAGGGAGAGGGGATAGCTCGGCGGTCACGTTCAGACAAGCTCGGCTCCGAGTGGTTGCGGTGTGGAAATGGGCACGTTACGGGGAGTTAATCGTAGACCCAAGCGGCCCGTACCCGGTCAACGCCGCCTTGACCGGACCGCACGGTATTGGCATACCGGCGTCCTTCATGCTAATGGCTTGATGAAAGGCACCCGCATGGGCACGCGGCGAGTAGTTACGCTCCGGGTCGTCGCGATTACGGTTTGCGCCGTCGCGCTCGGTCAGACCGGCTGCGCCACCGCCCCGCCCCTCGACAATCCGCTGACCGTTCGCCGCACGGAAGTCGAGAACCCGGTGCTCGTGTCGCCCGGTCAGCCCACGGCCGAATCGTACCGCGAAGTCTTTGAAAAGGTCATTGAGGTGCTCGACGACTACTTCGAGCTCCAGACGCCCAACGCTTACGAGGGGCGCATCACCACGAAGCCGCGCGTCGCGCCCGGGTACGAGCAGTTCTGGAAGGCCGGGAACCCGGACCCGCGGCAGCGCTTGCTCGCGACGTTCCAGAGCGTCCGGCAGATCGCGACCGTGGAGATTCGCGCCGGCGAACGCGGCGGGTATCTTGTATACGTCGTCGTCGATAAGGAGCTCGAGGACGTCCCGCGCCCGGCCCACGCGACGGTGGGCAACGCGGTGTTCCAGGAATCGCCCACAGTGGACCGGCAGTTGGAGGTCGTCACCCCCGAAACCGCGACCACGCGCACCTGGTTCAAGGTCGGTCGGGACTTCGCCTTCGAGCAAGAAATTCTGCGGCGCATACGGAACTGCAAGTGACTGATCCTTGCGGGCGGTCGAAGTTCTGCGAGCGCCCGCCCCACGACAGGGAACGATAGCGCATCATGGCGGAGCGAGCGCTACGGTTACGATTGGGGCTGTTCATGGGCGCGTCGCTGATCGCGCTCGCGGGCCTCGTCGTACTATTCGGTGGCGCCCCACGGTTGTTTTCCAGTGACACCCGGTATTCCGTTCTGTTCCCCGAAGCACCGGGGATCGGTCCCGGTATCCCCATCCGCAAATCGGGCGTGCGCATCGGCCAAGTAACGGCACTCGAACTCGACCCGGTGAGCGGTCAGGTCCGGGTGCGGATCTCCGTGGACCGCAAGTACCTCCCGCGGACCTCGGAAGAAGCCCACATCACGCGCGGGCTGCTCAGCGGCGACACGGCCATCGACTTCCTGCCCAAACTCGGACAAGACAACCAGCCCGTCCCGCGCGGCGACGAGTGGCCCCCCGACAGCGACATTCCCGGCGTTCCGCCTATCACGCCGCGGAGCTTCGTCGGACCGGCCTCGAACGCACTGGCTACCGCGCAACAATCCCTGGATAAGATCACGAGGGCCTTCGAGAAAGTGGAGAAGCTCGGCGAGCTGACCCCGAAGCTCGAACTCGCGGTGGACGAAGCCACAGGGCTGTTCAAGGACGTGCGCGCGTTCCTCCCCGAAATCCGAAAGACCAACTCGAAGCTTCAGAATTTGCTGGGTTTGGATCCCCCCGCGCCCCCGCGCGACGGCGCGCCTGCCGCGGGCGCGCCCATCGGGTTCGTGGTCGCGGCCCAACCCGCCGGGCCAGAAGAACCGAACATCAAGGCCCTCATCCGCGACGCCCAAGAAGCCCTCCGGACGATCAAACCCGCGGTGGACGATTTCCGAGCCACGATGAAGCGCCTCGAACCCGAGGTGCTCGCGGCCGTGAAGGGCGCGCGGCAAGCGTTTGATGGCGTGAACGACGTTCTTTCACCGGAGAACCGCAAGCAGTTCACGGAGGTGCTGAAGAACCTCAATAGCGTCGCTATAACCGTAATCAAATTCGCCGGGTCGCTCGGTACGATCCTCGATACAGCCGAGAAAACCATCAAAAACATCGACGGCCGCGTGACCGAGGTGGGGCAGATCGTCGCCGACGTGCGCGCGGTTACTCGACCGCTCGCGGCGCGGTCCGAGAGTTTGGTGAAGAACGTGACCGATGCCGCGGACCAGTTGAGCAAGATGATTGCGGAGATTCGTGTCGTCGTGAATGCGTTCGCGAAAGAAAATGGGACGCTTCAGAAGCTCATTACCGAACCCGGCGTGTACCAGAACCTCGATGCCGCGTCTGGGTCGCTGGCGCGCATTCTGGCCCGTTCGGAGAAAGTCACCCGCGATTTAGAAGTGTTCGCGGATAAGGTTGCACGTCGGCCGGAACTGATCGGCATCGGCGGCGCGCTGCGCCCCAGCGCGGGGTTGAAAGACTTGCCCGGTGTCCCGAGTTTCCGTCCCGACTGGCCCCCGGCCTCGTCCGCCCGCCCGTTCAGCGGACCGAGTTGGTTAGAGCCACCGTCTTCTTCGAGCGGGAAGCCCCCGGCCGTGCAGGGCTACCCGCCGTAATGTGGGTGCCTTTACTTCTTCTTCGGGGGGCTGAACTCGTCGGCGCTGATCGTGTCGGGGAACGCCCACTTCTCAACGGTCAACTTCTCAACAACCGCTCCGTTGTGCCGGCACTCGAACTGGTGCGGGAGCATCAACCCGTCTACATTCTTGTGCTCCGAGAACACCATCGTGGTGGGCCGTAGCACGTTGTCCATGCTGTTGGTGTACTCGACCCGCAGCAGCAAGTCGGTCTTCGCGTCGAACGTGAGCAGGTAGAACGGGAACTCGCCCAGGGCCAGTTTGATACGCGACAGTTCGCGGTTCCCTGCTGTGATTTGTTCGAGGTCGAAGACCACTGCCTTCGGGTCGGTGACGGGTAGGAGTAGTGGCATCCAATTCTGCCCCACCACATCGGCCGCGAGCCAGCGCTCGAGCACGTCGATGTTTGGCGTCGGAACCGGGGCGCCGTTATTGGCAATGGCCAGGTCCGGACGGCGCAACCACGCCTCGACTAACATCCGGGTGCCGAGAGAGAATCGTTCGTCGGACGAGAAGAACCGGTCCGGCCAGGCGACAGCGACCGTGCGGTTCGTGTCGTTGGCCTGGTTCGCCTGTTCGATGGAAAACATCTGCCCCTTCATCACGCAGCGGCAGAACTTCCCCTTCGCGAGCAGTTCCAGCTTCCCGCCGGTCAGGGCCTTCACCGCCCGATCGATAACCGCCTTCGCTTCCGGATCGGATTTCGCAGGCGCCACCGGGCGCTGAGTACCGGCCCCCTCACTCGACAGCCCGGCGGTGGGCAGTTCCTTCTCCGGCCCGCACCCGGCTACGAGCACCACGGCCCCCACGAACGCCGCCCAAGCCGTGTACCGTGCCATCCTGTCGCCCCCCTGAAACCATGAACGCTCGTTTTGTTTTGTACCGCACCACGCGGTCCCGCGTCTATTGGATAACCCCGCCCGGGCCGGGCGCGTTGGGACGGCACGTCGGATTGAAGGGGAGAAGCGCGGTATGCGGTCGGGCGGTTTTCGGTTGCGAATCCTCGCGTCAATCGGGAACAATAACGCTCCTGCCGCTCTCACCCCAATTACATGCCCGAGGCACAATCGTGCGAACGCTACTCATTTTGTTGCTCCTGTCCGTTCCCCTTCCCGCGCTCAAGGCCGCAGACCCGCCAAAATCGGTGAAAGTGTTCATCTTGGCCGGGCAATCGAACATGGAGGGCAAGGCGAAGGTCTCGCTGGCCGAGTATCAGGCCCAACAACCGGCCACACGCGACCTCTTCAAACACTGGCAGCGCGGCGGCAAGTGGATCGAACGCGACGATGTGTGGATCAAGTTCCTCGACCGCAAAGGCAAGCTCACCACCGGGTACGGGTCGCCCCAATGTATCGGGCCGGAACTCGAATTCGGCACGGTCGTCGGCGACCGGTTCACCGAACCCGTCCTGCTCATCAAGACCGCATGGGGCGGGCGCAGCCTGTACCGCGACTTCCGCTCTCCTTCGGCAGGGCTCCCACCCGACACAGCCCTCAACAAAATGCTTGTTGATCTCAAAAAGCAGAAGGGCAAAGAAAACGCGGCACTCGACGATGTGAAGAAGCCGTTCGGGAACTCGTACCGGGCCATGCTCAGCGAAGTGAGTGACACGCTCGCGAACCTGAAGAAGCACTTCCCGGATTACGCCGATCAGGGATATGAGATCGCCGGGTTCGTGTGGTTCCAGGGTTGGAACGATATGATTAGCGCGGACGCGACCGCCGAATACGCGGCCAACCTCGCGCACTTCATTCGTGACGTGCGCAAAGACCTGAAGTCGCCGAAGCTTCCGTTCGTGATCGGGCAAATGGGTGTGGAAGGGGCAAATCCGAGCACGAATATCAAGAAATTCAAGGACGCTCAGGCCGCTGTAATGGACGTGCCCGAGTTCCGCGGGAACGTCGCACTGGTGAAGACGGATGCGTTCTGGGACACCGACGCGGAGGCCGTGTTCAAGAAGGGCTGGCGCGAGAACCTCGACGAATGGAACAAAGTGGGCAGCGATTATCCGTACCACTATCTCGGCAGCGCGAAGACCATGTGCAAAATCGGCCGCGCGTTCGGCACCGCGGTACTCGAACTGCGCGGCGAGAAGAAATAAGCGCTGTGAATGGCGTTCGCGCAAGGAGCGCGAACGCCGCTCACCACACCGGACCGCACGCGATCAAGTCAGTTTCCCATTTCCTCCGCTGCGGAACAGCCAGTACAGGATCGTTTTGATCTCGAACGGCTTCAGATCCGGCTTCAGCGAGAGGATGCGCGCCGCGATGCCGGCCAAGTGCGGCGTCGCCCAACTCGTGGCCGGTTCGCGGGCGAACGGCCCCAAATATCCGCGGCTGTGAGCCTGGAACTCGACCTGCTCGCTCAGCTTGTAGGCGAACCGCAGCGGGTCGTCGAACAGCCCCTTGTCCACCGAGATGAGCGGCGGGGCGAACGCGGCCGGGTAACTCCGGGTCAGCGGGTGTTCGTTGTGCGCGGCGGCGAACACCAGCACGTCGCGGAAGTACGCTTCCTCGATCGCGCGCTGCAACTGCTGGCGGCGTGGGAGCTGTTGCAGCTTGTGTTCGGGCACCCCGAGCGAAAGATTGATTACCTTCACCTTCCACACGTCGATCGCGTGGTGCAGCGCGGCGATCACCGTTTCCACTTCACACGACCCGGTCGGGCCGAACACGTCAGCCGAGTACAACTTCACCCGCGGCGCGAGCGTCAGAACGATGTCCGCGACGGTGGTGCCATGTGGCGAGGACTGGTGGCCTGTGTACTCGAGCGGCGGCCCGCTCGGGCGGAACACTGCGCCCTCGATGCGCTGGATCGACGTGCCCGCGTCGCGGAACTTCGTTTCGAGTACGGCGCGTTCCACGCCGGAGTCGATCACGGCAACGGCGATCCCTTCCCCGGTCGCCCGGGCATCCTGGAAGATGCTGTTCGGGGTCAACCGGGCGAAGATCTCGTCGAACACTGTGGGAGCCGTTTCGATCATCAGAGTTCCAGCAGAAAACGAACCGGAAGCGCGCCGGACGGGGTGAACAGCCTCGGTAGGACGCAACTCGCACACGAACCGCTCTTCGGTCTCGTTGATCGTACCCGTTCCGTCAAATGTGCCCTTCTCAATCATGCGCTGCCAGTGATTTCATCGAGGAGTGCGCGGAGGTCGTTAACCGCCTTAACGCAGTGCTCCACCGCGCTCGGCCCGTGTTTCACGGCGATGGCGCGCACAGCTTCGACCAGGCGCAGCGTGGTGTCCGGCGGGGCGGTCGCGTTCGAGTCCGCGCCCAGCCCCTCCTTCAGCTTGGCCATGACCGAAGAGAGCGGCGCGCTCGTGTCTGGAGCGGGAGCCGGCGCGGTGCTGAAGTCCGAAGTCGCTCGGAGCGCCGCGTCGACTGCGTCGAACAGTAGCTTGTGTGTCTGCCGCTCCGCGATTGCCTGGCGCAGCAGGTCCGTTCCGAGTTCGGCCGCCGACATGACGAGGCGCCGGTCGTCGTCACTGAACCCGGGCGCCGCCTTATCGAACAGTTCCACGACCACGACCGTATCCGTCGCAACGCGAAGCGGAGCGGCCAGGATACACGAACGGTTCGCTTCAAACGGGAACAGTTCCAGTGACCCGAGCGCGTCCGCGTCGGAAGCATCCAGCGCGACCGGCTTCTGGAAACTGATGACACTCGCGGCGAGCGATTTTCCGAACGACACCGGCGGCGCGGGGAGCGGGACACCATCGGCCCCGTAAGCCACCGTCGACTCGGTACCATCGGCCGCCGTGTGGCGCACGATGAGCGCCCCGTCCACGGCGCGCGTCCCACGGATCACGAACCGGAGGAGCGACTTCACCGCGGCCGGCAGCGGGACGGGGTCGTTGAACGCGGCCGACGTTTGGACGATCGGCAGCACCTTCTCGACGGCCTCGCGGAACGTCGCGAGCCGATGGTTCAGTTCGCGCTGCTGTTTGACGGGGCGGATGCGGTCGAGTTGCCGGCGAATGGCCGCGACGAACGTCTCGCGGTTCAGATCCTGGTTCTTATCGATGTAGTCCCGCACGCCCATGCGGAGCGCGTCGAGCGGCGTCGCCTGGTGCGCGAACCCTGTCACGAGGATGGCGACCACGTCCGGCTGGAACTCGACGAGGTCTTCAAGCAGGCGCAACCCGTCGCTCCCGGACCCGAGGTTCCAGTCGAGGACCGCGAGGTCAACGGCGTGCTCGTTCGCGATCCGGAGGGCCGACTCGGAATCGGCGACCGCGAACACGCGGGCGTCCGGCATCGAGGTCGTGAGCCACTCCTGGAACGTCCGGCGGACGGATTCCTCGTCGTCCACGATGAGTACAGTGTCGGTCATATAGGGTCATCATAGGCATTGACACGCGGGGAACGCGAGCGCGGGAGCGAGTTGCGCTCACGAGTGCCACCGAATGTGCCAAAAAAGTGTGCGGGTAGGTGTTCGCGCCGTCTGTGACGGAACGAACACCTACCCGCAGTTTAATCACGTTTCCCAAGACCCCAAGTTATCGGGGTTTGTAACCATCTTTCGTGAAGGTGATTCCGGCGGCCGTGTCCGGGTAATCATCGAGCATGCGGGCGTAAACGTTAAGCCCTTCCGTCACATTGGCTTCTCCCGGCCCGACCCCGTTGAATGTCACTTTCGTGAGCGAGACGAGTTTCACTTCCGTGCGTTTCGCCTGGTCGCCGCGTTTGCGCGCGGGCAACTCTACGGTGAAAGATTTACCATCCCTCGACACTCCAACAACCTTACCGGTAACGATCGCCCACCTCTCGGGGGTGCTACCGGTGAACGTCACCTTTGCAGCCGTGTCCTTCGATCCGTCCGCGAGCCACACTTGCGCTTGCATGCCCGGTGCGGTTTTCGCGCCGTCGATTGGTACGTCGCAGAATACTTCGGCGGTCTTGTCGGTCAGGTTGACCACGACCCGTGTCGGAGTTTCTCCCGGTGGTTTGGGAGGAACTTCAACCACAATGGCTTTGCCATCAGCCACGCGCATCACGGTGCCGGCAACATCAGGCTGCTTTCCCTCGCGTCCCCCCGCGTCCAGTGAGCCACTGAAAAACACTTTACCCGCGGTTCGGCCGTCGTCTGCGTACCACACCGTGCTGTAATGACTCGGAGTGAGCTTGGCCTTTCCCCTCGCGACGTTTGAGAACGAGAGTACCGTTTTGTCATCAAATGGGATGTCAATCTTCGTCACGCTAAATTGACGGAAGAACTGCCGGCGGAAGGGAACAGGCTCCTGAATACTCGTTTGTGCCAACGAGAAATATCTGCCATCGTCCGCGATCGCATCGACAGTGCCGTTAGCGGATTGATTACGTTGTACTTGTGTCGATCCGTTGAACTCGATGGTAGCGGCGGTGTCCTTTGTGGCGCCAGCAAACACCACATACGCATCGTGGCCTCTCGTGAATTTCGCCCCGTTCATACCAACGCCCTGGTAAGTCACGACCGTTTTTTCACTCAATTTGACCACCATCGTTGTTTCCGAGACATCTGGGGGGCGGTTTCCGCTGTGCCATGAGTACGCACCCGCCACGCCTATGATGGTGACGGACTTCCCGTCCTTCGCGATATCAGTGACTCGCCCCCAAAAGGGCGGGGCGGGGCGCTCGGCCTCAACGGGCGGGGCGACTTTGGGTTCCACGGTCGGTGGGGCCTTCGGCTCTTCGACCAGCACCAGCGGCTCACCCGATCCGTGCGCGTCACCACCGCCCAACGCCGCCCAAGCAACCCCGCTCCCCAGCACGACAAGCGACACCAGTGCGAGAGCCGCGGTCTTAACGTGCGTAAAGGTCATCGCTCGTAACACTCCGTCTGTGAGTGCCGCGATGTGTGCGGGAACCAGTTCGCTTACCGCTTCCCCTGCCGCAAACGGGATAGCGACGTTGACCGCGGTTGGCACCAAAGCGGGTGGAACGGTCGCCGTGGCCGCATTTCGAGAAAGTGTGACAGCCAGCGCACTGGCCGTGAGCGCGATTCCGCGGCGCGCGAGCCGTTCCCGCAAGCGCTCGCGCCCGCGAGAGAGACGTGACAACACAGTTCCCTTCGGGCAGCCGAGTTGTGCTGCGGCCTCTTCGTTGGTGCGTCCTTCGAGATAGCAGAGAACGAACGGCGCGCGGTACTTCTCCGGTAATCGCGCGATCTCGTCATCCAGAACCGGCCGCAGATCGCGCCACTCGGCATCCGTAGGTACTTCTGGAGCCGGAAACTCGTCCGCCGGTTCGGTTCCGAGTTGCCGCTCCACGGCGCGAGCACGCAGGCGAACCGCAATCCGGTACGCGACCTTATAGAGCCAGCACGCGACCGCCTCGCCGCGGCCGATCGACTTGGCCTTTCGCGCGAACACAAGAAACGTCGCCTGGAACGCATCTTCCGCGGCGTGCGAATCACGGAGCACACGCTGGGCGAGCGCGAGGACCATCGCCCCGTGCCGCCAAACGAGCACCTCGAACGACGCCTCTTCGCGGCGCGAAACGAAATTCTCCAGGAGTTGTGCGTCGGTGAGTGCGTTGCCCGTTTGCCGCGAAATGAGCCGCCGAAGCGGATCGAGGATCGCGGTCGATGGTTCGTGTGCCATAACGAAACCTTGCGGAAGTACGTTTGCCCCGAAGAGTAGAGGCCCGGAACCGCGCGGGGCTTCCACGATTTTTTGTGAGTTGGGACACGTGACTCTGTCCCAGCGCTTGTGTGCTGAGCGAATACCGATTAGAGTATTCCCACCTCCGTCTAACCCGCTCGTGTGTACCGTGCCGACAGTCAACCGTCTCGCCTACATCGACATTTGCAAATTCGATGCGGACTATTACCGGGCCGGCGTACTCGTCACCGATCGCTACTCCGATCCCGAGGAATTTCGCTGCACCAGCGCCGTTCGCCCGACCAAATTGCAGCAAATTCTTTGGGGGAGCCGCTTGAGCGAACACCTCTTTTGCCACGTCTTCGGCAAGCCCCTCGTCGAAAGCCTGAGCCCGGCGGCGGATTTGGTTATCACCCGCCACCCGTTTCTTCTCGGCCTGCGGTCAGTTGCCCGCGTACCGGTGATTCTGCTCGCCAGCAAACCAGATTCCGTAAGCCGTCTCCTGCCCGGTCCGCCCCCACTGCACCTTTGCGCCCACCAACGCCACCCAGAGGATCTCGATCTCGCGGTGTCGACAATCTCCGCGCTAGTAACGATGATCCCTCCAATGGAACCGTTTCAACGGATACAGGCCGCGATCCAAGATGTTCACAAGGATGAAACCCAAGCGAAGGCAGTATAAACGTGCTATTCCTCGCCCGTCTTTTTGCTCGCTTTTCTGCAATCACTGTCACCTCATCGCGTGAGCCCTTCACATTTGCGACCGCACTACCGGGCCGGAACCTCGTTCAATCGGCACACGTCACGACGAATTTGCTTCCACACGTCCGCGCGGTGCGACACGAAGCGCCCCGGTTCCCGCCACCGTTTCTTGTCACGTTCCGGCCCACCGCGACGGTACAAGTGGTTCCACTCAGTCGGTTCGGGGATCGGTTCAAGGTCTTACACGAAGCGGCAGCGCGACTCCGTCCACCCGCGCTCAAAATCGATCACCAGGAGCTTCGAGAGGGCGGAACCGCGGAATCATTTCCCCTCTCAACAGATGAACTATTCTTCCGCGAACTCGATCGGCACCCACAGCTTTCCGTTGAAGAAACTAATCGATTACTCGACGAATTAGCTTCGTTGGGTCCACTTCGTGAAACAAACGTTGGCGGTCGCCGCGTGCGCCACGAGCGAATGATCCTCCCCGATCGCCGAAGCGATTACATCCGCCTCCGTTCGCGCTTGTTGCTGGGCCACCTTCGATTGTGCTTGCACATCGTCCGAAGTGGTAGATGGCCTCAGCGCTGCAACTCAATGACGGAACAGGATCTTTTTCAAGAGGCGCTTCTGGGGCTCGCGCGAGCCATCGAGCTGTTCAAACCGGAGCGCCACACGGCCCTGTCGACTTACGCCTTTCAGTGGATCCGCCAAGCGCTCGGGCGGTCTCGCGTGAACACAGATCGTTTCATTCGCCTGCCCGCGCACTGCCAGCGCGAACGCGGACTGAGTGCCGGTGAGTATCACCGACTTACATCCATACTTTCCTTTTCGGAACTCGACGTGCCCGCAGAATCGCTACCCGATCTCAGCGCCGTCGATCCGGTTGAATCCGCTATCAACTCAGAAATCACTTGTGCTCGGGACCACACCATCGAAGCTGCGCTCCGGCTACTCCCAGAGCGCGAGGCACACGTCCTGAAACGACGGTTTGGACTAAACGGAACACCAGAAGAAACCCTTAATGAGATCGGAAAACAATTGGGACTGACCCGAGAACGAGTGCGACAAATTGAGGCGCGCGCCCTTGAGCTGCTTAGTGACGGGGCACCGCGTAAAATTCTCGAACCGGTTTCCCCCGTCTGACGCCAACCAGCTCCCAACTTCAGCCGGCCTTTACAGGGGGGCACCCGTTCTGGCACAATCCCCATACCCACCCGTGCACGGAGGCCCCAGCGTGGCAATCCCCTTTTGGCTCACGAAGCTGCTGGTCCGCACGCGGCTCGCCCGGTTCACCCCGCGCGCCCGGCGCCTCACTGACGGTGGCACCGCGTACCTCAAATACTACTCGGATCGCGTGCTGGCCGCGCCGGTCGACGAACTGCTCGATCCCGCGGTGATCCCGCACGTCCCGAACCTCGATATTCTCGACTTGAACCAGCCCACGCCGGACGCGCCGCCCGCGCGCGGGGCCGTCAGCGTGGGGCGCACCGATGCGTTCTCCGCGCCCGGCCGCGTGCCCACCACGCTCCCCGTTCTGGCCCGCATCATCGCGGACCGTTACCAGACCGCCGGGCGCACCATCAACCCGTCCACAGACATCCTCGCGACGCACGGCGCCACGGCCGCGTTCACGGCCGCGCTCGATGCGTTCGTGAACCCCGGCGACCGCGTCGTGATGTTCGACCCGTGTTCGCCGCTCTTCGCGCTGGGCACGAAGTCCCGGCACGCGAACGTGCGGTGGGTGCCGACGTGGATCGAGGACGGCCGGTGCCGGTACATCGCCGCCACCTTCGAGCGCGCGATGCGCGGTGCGAAGATGCTCGTGCTCTCCGACCCCGGGAACCCCACGGGCGGGTGCCTCGCGAACGAAGACCTCGAGCACATCGCCTGGATCGCGGGCGGGTACGGGGTGCTCGTGTACTTCGACGAATCGTTCGCCGCGTTCCGGCCCGATAAAGCCCGTACCTTGGCCGCGATGCCGGGGGCGGACCGGCTCACGCTCACGGCCGGTTCGGTGTCACAAGAGTTCGGACAACCCGGGATGCGCGTCGGGTGGCTCGCGGGTCCGCGCCACCTCGTTCGCGCGTGCCAGCTCACCGCCAACCTGACCGCGCCCTACGTTCCCCCGGTGTGTCAACAGGCCGCCGCTCGGTTGCTCGCCGAACCGACCGTGGCAGCGGACCTGAGTGAGCGGTTCAACGCGAAGCGGCAATACACACTCGATCGCCTGCGTGCGATGAAGCTCGAACCGGAACAGCCCGGCGGCGGGTACTTCGTGTGGGTGCCGGTGTCGAACCTGAACGTCGACGGCCGCGCGTTCGCGGAGAAGTTGCTGAAGGAAGAGCGCGTGCTGGTCGGTCCGGGAGCTGCGTTCGGGCCGAGCGGCGCGGGCCACATCCGCGTGAGCTTCGCAGCCGATGAGGGCCGACTCCGCGAGGGGCTGAACCGCTTGGCCGCGTTCGTGGACCGGTTGCGGAACCCGGCCACACCAACCCCACCTGCGAACGAAGACGCGGTCGACGAACCGACCACCGAAATCACGACCGAAAAGGACGAGCGCCGACCCGCGTTCAGCCGAGCATGACGTCGATGGTCAATGAATATCAGGTTCAAGACTTGACTACGGTCGGGATCATCAGGGTGAACACCCTGGTCCCCGACTGATCCGCCCGATAATCGGCGTCGAGGAGCAGGTCACCAACCCGCCAACGGGCGGAGCGCACTGCCCCACCGTCGGCCGTCCACACGCGCTCCGGGGCACCGAGTTTCGCGGTGAGTTCGTCGTGCCCGTCGCTAAAGGTTAGGCCGAGCGGCAGGTCGGCAAACGATTTGAATTTAGGGACGGCTTCGGAGTTCAAGAAAGCCGTGATGAGCACCCGCTGGCGCGCCGATCCTCCCCCCGCGTGAGAACCATCGGGCAGACCGAACACCAGTTCCAGCCCGTGCTTTTTGGCCACGACGTGCTGGCGCCCGTCGCTCGGCTTATCGATCTTGTGCTCCGGGTATTTCGCCAGAAACGTGACCACCTCAGGCGCGTCGATGGCTTTGCCGAACAGTTCCCGCCACTCTTCAAACTTCGCATCGGACATCTGTCGCCCCGCTGCTGATAGTTCGTTGCTGGTGAATCCCCAAAAGTACCGCTCATCGCGTGGGACACCAGCTCAGTTCACATGCTCGCTTCTGCCGAGGGTGAAGGAAGCGGTTCGTACTTCGGTGGCCACAACGCAATGGTCACCACGAGCGCAAGAAGTGGGAACACCCCCACTCCACCGAGCACCCACTCGTAAGACTTCGTGACGTCGCAAATCCACCCCTCGATCGGGTACACCACGAACAACGAGAGGTGCGCACACGCCCCGAGCGTGCCGGTGACCTTTCCCTGGTGCCGCGACGACAACTCCTGCGTCAGCGCGAAGTACGTCGGGAACAAGCCGAGTGCCCCGAACGCGACCGCGAGCAAGCCCGCTTGAAGTGCCCAGCCGCCCGGTAGAAATGGGACGCTCACGGTACAGATCGTGAGTAGCGCGCACCCGGCGAACGCGAGCAGCCGGCTCACGTGAAGAGCCAGCCCCCGTTTGCACAGCACGAGTGTGAGGAGGCCAACAGTCCATGAACCGACGTCCGCGACGAGATAGTACACCGTGGTGAACCCGCTCATCGCTTCGCGCGAGTACCCGCGCTGCTCCTGAAGGTACAGTGGTAACCACGTCCGGTACCCGTGCCACGTAAAATTCACAGCCATTACCATCGCGACAAGTGCCCAGAACCGCCGGTCGCGAAACACTTCCACGAATCGCGTTGCCCCCCGATGCGCCTGCGCGCCAACGGTATCAGAAGGTTGGAGCATCCGCTGAGGGACAGTCACGAACCACAGCGCGACCCACACCAGCCCCAAACAGCCGATCACGCGGAACGGCAAGCGCCACGAATCCGTCGCGCCGGTCACTTCGGCCTGGCGCAGAAGCGCCAGCACCATGAGCGGAGTAATGACCGCGCCGAGTGCCGTTCCGCTCTGAAACAGCGAGTTGCCGAACGATCGCTCGGCCGGTTGCAGGACCGCGCGCGTGGTGCGAATGCCACACGGCCAGTTCCCGGCTTCAAACAACCCGAGCGCGAACCGGCAGGTGAGAAGTACCCCGAAAGAGGTGGCAAAACCCGTCAATACGCCCGCGACGGACCAGCCCACCACCATCAACGGGTACACCCACCGCACGCTCACCCGGTCCACGACAAAGCCGGTGCCAACGGCCCCGATCGCAAAGGCCAGCGAGAACACACTTTCGAGCCAGCCGTATTGTTCGTTAGTCAGCGCGAACGCCCCCTTGATCTCCTTCGCCATCTGGTTCAAAGCCATGCGGTCCATATAGTTGATGACGGTTGCAAGCATCAACAGAACGCACACCCACCAGCGCCACGGTGAAGTGATTGGAGCGGTGGGTAGGGTGCTCATGTGCGGCCGGGTTGGGGGAGAGTAATAAGCCCCGCACACCTTACCCGACCGCGACGCACCAAGCCAGCGAGGACACACCCAGATGGTGACGGGATCGACACGCGGCGCGCCGGTTCACGGCATGGCCAAATTCAGCATCGTGACGGCGGTCATCGCCTGCACCTTGGCGTTCTATGGGTCGATGCACGCCGAAAAGCACATCGCGGGCGCCCCGCTCCGCGAGGCCCGCGGAGCGGCCGGGTTGCCCGCGCAACCGGGATCGTGGGTCGAGCGCCAGTGGGTGAGTGGCGAGACGAGCGTATTCGGCGAGCGGATCGACCGGAAGGTGCTGGCCGCCACCGAGCGGTCGAAGATCGTGAACTACACGGTGCAGATCCTCGCTTACGTGCTGCCGTTCGTGCTCGGCATCGGCGCAGCGGTCGCGGGCGGGGCCGCGATGCGGGCCATCGAGCGAACCGGCGGGAAGTTCGGCGGTAACACGCTGGCCGTGTTCTCGATGCTCATCGGCGGCCTCGCATCTGTCGTTGCCGGCTGCATGATGGTCAGCCTGTACTTGTGGCCGCGGTTGCCGTCGTTCTACACGACGTGAAGTAACAGTTAACGCGACGAGGGCCGGGGCCGCGAAGTATCAGCTTCGCGGCCCCGGCCCTCGTCGCGTTACGTTTTAGGAAGCCAACCGGCCTACGTCGCGGCCGGAGCTTGTGCCGCGGTCGCGGCGTCGATCTTTGCCTGGAGTTCCGGCGTCATCTTGCCCTTACCCTTACACTTCGGATACTTCGAGCACCCGAGATAGTATCCCGGACCGAAACGCGACTTCATCAGCTTCATCGCCGCGCCGCACTCCGGGCACGTGTCGCTGATCTCTACCGCCGGCATCTCTTCTTTCTTCTTCTCGGACTTCTCGGGCATCGGCGGAAGGATGTCCTTCAGTTTCTCCTTCAGTTCCGCGTTGATCGACTTCGCGTTGCGGCACTTCGGGTACCCGCTGCACGAGAGGAACGGCCCGCGCCACGCCACTTTGATGACCATCGGGCTGCCGCACTTCTCGCACGCGATCCCCGTGTCCGCGGGCTTCACCGGCGCGCCGTCCGCGTCCGCGTCGGAGATGAACTTGCACTTCGTGTCCGGGCACTGGACGTACTTCTTGCCCGCCTTACTCTCCTTGAGGAGCAGGTTGTGCTTCTCGCACTTCGGGCACTTGTGCTTCGTCGGGAGCGCGGTGACGGTGCGGACGCCCTCCGCGTTCTCGTTCATCGTCGTGGGGCAGTCCGGTGCCCCCTCGCACGTGTAGAACACGCCGAACCGCCCGACCTTGCGGATCATGAACTTGCCGCACGCCGGGCACACGATGTCCGTCGTCGTCGGCCCCTCGCGTTCGGCCTCGCCCGGCCGCGGCTGGATGTACTTGCAGGCCGGATCGTCGGTGTAGCCCGTACACCCGATGAAGAACCCGCCGGTCGTGGCGCTGTAGCGCTTTTGCAGCGGTTTGCCGCACTTCGGGCACATTTCGCCGGTCAGCTCGCGGGCCACCGGCATCTCGCTATCGGCCTTCTTCAGTGTCGGCGAGAACTTCCCCCAGAACTCGTCGAGGACTTCCCGGTACTTGAACTTCCCGGTCTCGATCTCGTCGAGTTCGTCCTCGAAGTGGCTGGTGAACTTCAGGTCCATGATGTCCGGGAAGTGCTTCACCAGCAGGTCCGTCACCACTTTCCCGATCTCGGTGGCGAAGAACCGCCCGCGGTCCTGCGTCACGTACCCGCGTTTCTGGATCGTGCTGATGATGCTCGCGTAGGTACTCGGCCGGCCGATGCCCTCCTTTTCGAGAGCCTTCACGAGCGAACCTTCGTTGAAGCGCGGCGGCGGCTGCGTGAAGTGCTGGCTCTCGAACAGGTCGAGCCGGTTCAGCACGTCCTTTTCTTTCACCGGCGGGAGTTCCGCGTCTTCTTGTTTGCCGACCGGCGGGAGCACCCGGCGGTACCCGTCGAACGCGATCACGCGCCCGCTGGCCCGGAACAGCCCGCGTCCCGCGGTGATGTCGTAAGTCGTCACCTTGAGCTTCGCCGGCACGCACTGGCTCGCGACGAACCGCTTCCAGATCAGTTCGTAGAGCCGGAGTTGGTCACCGCCCAACCCCGCGGCTTGTGCTCGAGCCGGGGTGATGGTCACGTCCGTCGGGCGGATCGCCTCGTGGCCCTCCTGTGCGCCCTTGTTAGAGGCGTAAGTGTTTGGCGCAGAAGGCAGATAGTTCGTGCCGAGCCGCGAGTCGGCCTTGATGAAATCGCGCACCGCGGCGAGCGCGTCGTTCGAGACCCGCGTGCTGTCGGTACGCATATAGGTGATGAGCGCCGTCTGGCCCATCCCCGTCAACTCGATGCCCTCGTACAGCTTCTGCGCCGTCTGCATCGTGCGACTGGCACTGAACTTCATACGGGCGTTGGCCTGCTGCTGGAGCGTGCTCGTGGTGAACGGTGCGAGCGGCCGGTCGACCCGGTCCTTCTGCTCCACCTTCGTCACGACGAACGGCGCCCCGGCGAGCGCGGCTACGACCGCGTCCGCTTCGGTTTCGTTCGTGAGTTTCGGCTCCGCGTTGTCCCACTTCACCAGGTTCGCGAGGAACGAATCCTTCGGCGGCGCGGGGATACCGGCGCCGTCCGTCGCGGCGGGCGCTGCGGTCTCACCGGGTTCGGGCGGTACGTCACTGGTTTCGGTGTCTACGACCGGTTCGTCGTCGCCCTGCGTGTCCTCTTCGGTCGGTTTGTGCCACGCGACCGGCTTCGCGACTTCGGTCTTTTTCTTCGCGAAAATCTTGGATTTCGCCGGGTCAGAGGTCCACGGGACGTTCACTCCCGGCGCCGAAAGTAGCGCGGTGATCTTCCAGTATTCTTCGGTCTTGAACGCCTCGATTTCGCGCTCGCGGTCCACGATCAGTTTGACCGCGACCGACTGCACGCGGCCCGCGCTTAGCTTGTTAGCGACCTTCTTGCCGAGCAAGTTGGATAGCGGGAAGCCCACGACGCGGTCCATCGCGCGGCGCGCTTCTTGGGCTGCGACGCGGAGGTCGTTAATTTTTTCCGCATTCGAGAGCGCGGCGTTCACCGCGTTCTTCGTGATTTCGTTGAACCGGATGCGGAACGTGCGCTCGTCGGGCAGCTTCAGTTCGTCGGCAATGTGCCACGCGATCGACTCGCCCTCGCGGTCGGGGTCGCTCGCCAGATAGACGTGATTGGCCTTCGCCGCTTCGCGCCCGATCTCAGCGAGGATCTCCTTTGCGGTTCGGAACTTGCGCCCGCCGCGTCCGGAGTCCTTGCTACCGTCGTCCACGGTGTAGCGGAGTTTCCACCCGTTGGTGATGTCGATACCCGCGATGTCCTCGCCCTTCTTCTTTTTCGTGTCGAGGTCGCGGACGTGGCCGTAGCTCGCCAGCACCCGGAAGTTCGGCCCGAGGTACTTGTTGATCGTCTTGGCCTTCGCGGGCGATTCGACGACAACGAGGTCGTAGTTCCCACGCGGACCACTCGACGCGCCTTTCGCGGGCGCATCGGGAGCGTCGACGGCCGAGGGCTGGGCAGCAGCCTTCTTGGAGCGTGGCTTCTTGGGCGCCGCGGGCTTATCGGTTGCCGCGTTTTTCTTGGGAGTCGGCACTCTCGGTTACTCCGTCAACTGTTGTCGTGGGCGACGATCACCCCTTATTAGAGGGGCGAACTGCGGGTCCGTTTCCAATTGTTCCGTAAAGCACAATCACTACAATCGATGAACCGGTCGAATGTCGGATGGGGCCGAAAGCGCCCATCACCCTTAGTACAGTGCTACGAAGGCTGTCAACCCCCCGGCCTTCGATCGGCGCCCGGCGGGCGCCGCAAAGTGAGGAATAGTAATGGCCTACAATCCGTTCAATATTTTCCGACGGAACCAAAAGGCGCTGTTCGCGGTGCTGACCGTCTTCATCATGATCATGTTCACGCTGTCGTTCGGCGCCAACGACTTCTTCGAGCGCGCCGCACGGTGGCTCGGGGCGCGCGGCCGGGGCGACGCCGTTTGCAAGATCGACGGCTCCAGTGTGAAGAGCACGGACCTCACACGCGTCCGCCGAGCCCGCGTGATGGCGAACACCTTCATGGCGCTGGCCGCGGAGGAAACCTCGCGGGCCGTGCAGGAATACACGAACCAGCAGCAAAGCAAGCTGAGCGAAGCCGGCCGCGCGATGATGGAAAAGGTTCGCGAAGCCGAAATGTACATGAATTTGGTCCGGGGGAACCCGCAACTCTTAGACAGCCCGTTGTTCCAGGGCAAGAGTCCGCGACAAGTGCGAAACGACGCCGAAAATCTCGTCGCGTTCACGCTCGAATCACAGTCCGCCAAGCCCGAGGACAAGGACGCGGCCCGCGCACTTCAGGCGATCATGAACCTGCAAGGGCACCGTCAAGCGATGGACGGTACCCACTACTTCACGAACGCGCCGAGCCGGACCGATCGGGACACGATCGAGTTCCTCCTGTGGGAAAAGAAGGCCGATCAGCTCGGCATCAATTTCACCCGTGAAGACGTCAAGGTGTTGTTGAACCGCGAGCTTTATAATTTCTGGACCCCGCGCTCCGATGTCGAGGTCAGTAAGCGGTTGCGCGAGCACGAAGGGTTCACCGCGGACGCTTGCCTTGACGCGCTCGCGACCGAGTTCAAGGTGCGCACGGCCCAGATCGCCGTACTGGGGCCGCAAGCCAAGACCACTTCCATCGCCGCCCCGGTCTTCAGCACGCCCTACGAAATGTTCGAGTACTACCGGGAGCAGTGCAGCCCGGCGACCTACGAGTTGATCGCGGTGCCCTCGCTGGCGTTCATCGACAAAGTTCAGGGCGAGCCGAGCAAAACCGATCTCAACGACCTGTACAAGAGCTTCCAGAACAACGAACCGAACCCGGCCAAGGAGACGTTCGGGTTCAAGGAGCCGCGCAAACTCGCAATCGGCTGGTTCGCGGTCACCGGCACGGAGCCGTACTACGAGAAGCTCGCGACCGAGCAGTTGAAGGTCGGTGAGGTGATGGCGAAGGCGTCCGGGCTGACGAGTGTGCCGCTGCCCGGTGCCGGCGGCGGGTGGGCGATGGCCGCGACCGCGCCCCTCGTACTCAAGGAACCGGCCGTCGACGCCGCGTACAGCCAGTACGAGTCCGATTTCAAGCGCCAAGTCCGCAACGAGTACACGAGCGGCGTCCTCTTCGCACGCGACCTGCTGCCGACGAGCACCGTGCGCCCGGGGACGATGGCGGCCCTGCTCGGCGGGATGGCGGGTCAATCGGCCCCGTTCGGTCACCCGGCCGTCGGCGCGTCGGTCGCAATGGGCGCCCCGATCGCCTACGAGATCCGCGACCGCATCAAGGTCGGGTTGCCGCTGTTCGGCGCGCTCCCCGGCCCGGGGTTCCTCCAGACCAGTATCGGCGCCGCCGCGAGTGCGGAACTGGCCGTTCCGAAACCGCTGTCGATCGAAACCATGCGCCCGGAACTGATGAAGGTCGCGGTCAAAGACCGGACGAAGGCGCTCGTTTACGGCGGCCGGTCCAACTTCATCGACCCGACCGCGTCGACCGAAAAGGGCGACCTGGCCCGGTTCATCGAAGAGATGGACAAGCTGTCCGAGAAGGGTAAGCCGAAAGACAAGGCCGCGATCGAGAAGTACGTGAAGGAGTTCCGCGAGGCCCGCGGGTTGACCAAGGCGGGTGTCCAGTTCGGCTCCTCGACCGCCGCGCGCGACGAGTGGTCGCTGGAAGAAGACCCCGGGCTGTTCCCGCTCGTGCAGGCCCAAAAAGAAGGCCTCCTGGGCGCCCGTGGCGCGCACGGCGGTAACAAGTACGTCCCGTTCGGGCGCACGTTCTTCTGGACCATCGACCGCAACAGCCAGAGCCAGCGGTACGTCCCGACGACCGGTGTTTACGTCGCCCGCTCGTACCCCGAGGACGTCCCCCAATCGCACGAGGACGGCCGACCGAACTACATCTACTGGGTGACCGAAGAAGTACCGGCGAAACCGACGACCTTAACCACCGCCCTGGAGACCGTGAAGGCCGCGTGGAAACAGACCAAGGCGCGCGAACTGGCCGGCCAGCGTGCCAACGCGATCGCCGACGCGATCCGCAACAGCACCAAAACCGACGCGGTTCTTGTTACGCAGATTTTGAACGAACAATTCGATGCCCTTCTGCGAGACGCCGCGGCCAGCGGCGAAAAGGCTCGCAACCGGGTAAAAATGTTCGCGATCAACGGCGTGTGCCCGCTCGCCCCGGTCGACCTGGCCAGTATGAGCCAGGCCGAGGTCACTCAAATGCTCCAGAGCGGCATCAATCCGACGGGCCGCGTCCGGTCGTTCACTCTGACCGAATCGGCAAACATCCCGTACCCGACACAGGAGATGCTGAACGGCCTGATCGACAACCGCGACAAGCCCGCCAAGACGGTCATCGTGCTCCACGACGCCCCGAAAGACACGTACTACGTCGCCACGCTCATCCGGCGCGACCTGAAGTCGCCCGACGACTTCAAGCAGGCCGCCTTCGTACCCGGTGCCCCGGCTCGCGGGGTGGTGGGGAACTACATGTTCGAGGCCTACTTCAAGTCGCGCCAGTCGGTAGTCGAATTGCTGAAGAAAGAGTTCAAGTACGCGGAAACAGAAGAACAGAAAAAGAGACTGGACGACAACGCCAAGTCCGGCGGACGCGATTAGTAACGAGCGAGTACGGTAAAAGCACAACGCCAGGGACAATCCCTGGCGTTGTGCTTTTGGCGACCGGTCGGTGTTAGCAGAATCCAAATTCTTCTTTGTTTTGGGCAGAATTAACGAACCAACCGGATTCCGAGCACAAACACCCCGCGCACCTTACGGCCGAACCAGGCCGGCCGGAACCGCGGGGTTCGTCTTGCTCTGGATCTTCGTCAGTTCGGCCTGGGCGAGGTCCGCGTGCCGCGTGTTCGGGCACAGCGCCACCACTTTCTTCAGACAGACCTCGGCTTCGGTGTCCTGGCCCTTCTTCGACCACGAGTCGGCCAGCGCCATGTACATCGCCGCGGTGCGGTCGTTCATCTGGTCGCACGCCTTCGCGAGCCGTTCCGGGTTCCCGCGGATCTCAGCGAGGAGCGAGGTCGCGTCCTTCGCCTCGGGCAACTCGGAATAGGCCGCCGCGATCTGCTCGCACTTCTGCATGCAGTCGTACAGGCGCCCGGTACGGAAATCGTCGCGGGCCACCGCGAGCATGTCCCGCGCGACCCGGAGCCGGCGCTGTTGGAGCACCTCGGGCCGATCGTTCAGCCCCGCAAGAGCCAGAGCCGCGTCCGAAGCGGCCCGCGTGCCGGCGTAGGTGCGAACCGCTTCTGCGAGCGCGTCCATTGCTTCCTGGGTCTGGCCGCGCTGTTCGAGTTGCTTCGCTTGGGCCAGTTTGCCGGCCGCGACTTTCTCGACGTCGCCCAGGATCTGTTTCGCCTTCACGCCCACGGGCTTGTCCCCGGCGTCCTTCGTGATGCCCTTCAGGAGCGTAACGGCCCGCGGGTAGTCGCTCGCGGCCAGAGCCTTCGACGCCTCGTTGAAGTCGCGCGCGGCCCAGTCCGCCGTGGCGACCGCGGTCACCGTGCGCTTCATCTGCTCGGCGAGGCGCTCGGTCTCGACGTAGCCCTCAATAAAGCAGTGGATCTTCCCGTCCGGACCGGCGAGCACAGTCGTGGGGTACAACTGCACCTTCAGCGCCTTCGCCAGTTCCGGGGTGCGTCGGGCGTCGAGCTTTAGTGGGATGTAGCCGGTGGCGAGGAGCGGCGCGAGCGCCGGGTCTTTGAGCGGCCCGGCCTCGAGCTTGCGGCAGTAGAAACAGTCCTCGGTCCCGACGACAACGAGCAGCGGCAGTCCCTTGTCTTGCGCTTCCTTGCGGGCCGTGTTGTAATCGGTTCTCCAGGTGACCTGAGCCGGGCGAGCGGGCTGCGCGGCGGCGGGGAGCGCGTGCCAGAGTGCAGCGGCAGTCACGAGCGGAAAGAGGGCGCACAGACGCGAAAAGGGACTAATCATGAAGCGAACCCCTGGTGCCAATCGACACGAACAACTTAGCGCCGAACCCCGTTCGGTACTGCCCCGTTGCGCCCCCACACCGCGGGCGCAGTCTCGAATAAAGGACCAGCGCTAAAACGGAACCGAAGCTCGTTCCCACTCCCCCACTCACGACCGAGGGTGGGCCTTCTGGTAGCTCTTCTGGAGTCGTTGCGTAGTAACGTGTGTGTAAACTTGTGTCGTCGCCAGGCTCTTGTGCCCGAGCAGTTCTTGGACCCCGCGAATGTCGGCGCCCGCGTCCAACATGTGAGTCGCGAAACTGTGTCTCAACGTGTGCGGACTGGTTCGCGGGTCGAGCCCCGCGGTCTTCAGGTGTTTTTCCAGCAACCGGCCGACGCTGCGAGTGGTCAGCCGGCCGCCCTTGTTGTTCAGGAACACCGCTTGTGTGTCTTTGCCGGTCCGATGGAGCAAGGCCGAGCGGTCCTCGAGCCACCGCGAGATCGATTTGATGGCGTCCGGCCCCAACAGTGCGAGCCGCTCTTTCTTGCCCTTGCCCCGAACCGTGATGACTCCATCGTTGAGGTCGACGCTCAAAAGGTCGAGACCAACCAGCTCGGAAACGCGAATCCCCGAAGCGTAGAGCGCCTCTAACATGGCGCGATCGCGCCGCCCCGCCCAATCGCTGTCCGGGGGCGCAACCAACAACTTTTGAATATCCGCGAGAGTCAGGAAGTGTGGGAGCTTCTTGTCCTGCCGGGGGCCGCGCAGCGCCTGCGCCGGGTTCGATTCGAGTACTCCCTGCCGGCACAGGTACTTCCCGAACGAGCGCACGGCGGCGAGGCGCCGAGCGATGGTGCTCTTCGCGTAGCCCTGTTCGTGGAGCCACGCGACGAACGAGCGCACCAAGCGCGTGGTCCAGTCCGCGGGATCGATCTGGGATTTCTTGAGGTGGTCGCGTGCGTACTGGAGCGCCTGCGAGAGATCCTCGCGGTACGACTTTACCGTCTTATCGGATGCGTTCTTTTCCAGGCCGAGGTGGGTGAGGAATTCGGCGAGCCCTGTTTCGAGCGTCAAAGCTGTGTCCCGTCCGGGCGAACACCGGCGCCGCGCGTTCCGTTGCGGCGCCTAGTGGGATTGTCCGGTCGGGGCCGCCCTGCTCCAACAACGAAACGGCTCGGGTCACTCTTCAAGCAAATCGGCCGGGTCCGGTTCGGCCTGCGGGTTGCGAACGCGCTCGGTCAGCACCGCGGCGTCGAACCAGTTCAGCGCCACCGCGGGGTCGGCCGCCTTGTCGCGAATGTCATCAATGAGCGCGGCCTTGCTGTCGTCGTCGTAGACGAAGATGAACCGCTCGGTGCCCTTGATCAGAGCGAGAACGTTAAGCTCTTGCGTCACGCGACACTCCCGGCGCGGTCGATGCCACTTACGGTGAATCGGCACGGCTGGAACACGCACTTCAACCAAAACTCGGCAAGAACTCCCGCGTCGCGCAGGCTCTCCAAAATACCGGCACAACCGGCACACTCGGGTGGCTCAAAAACTCATTGGCACAACACGAGTTTCCCGGTTCTCGGTACCTTGTCTTCAAACGAGGTCCGTGGTACAATGACCGCGGTATTACGATGTTATCCCTGCCCGCTCCGAGGGAGTGCGACTCATGAACAGCGGACAGTTCTGGCTCAAATCGGCGATCATGGGCGCGGTCGTAGCGGCGCTCCCGCTGCTCCTCGTCGGCTGCGGTAACTCGAACACGGTCAGCGACGCGACGTGGCCCGAGCACCCCGGACCGAAGGTCGTCGTGTCCTTTGCGCCGCTGTACTGCTTCGCGACCAATGTTGCGGGCGAGGACGCGGTTGTAAAGAATGTGATGACCTCCAAGGGGCCGCACGACTTCGACCCGACCGAAGCGGACGTGAAACTCGTTACCAAAGCGGACCTGTTCTTCGTTGTCGGCTTGGGTCTGGACGAACAGAAAGCCGACAAGATGAAAAAGGGTTCCGGGAACAGCAAACTCAAAGTCATCGAACTCGGCGAAAAGCTCAGCAAGGACTGCCTGGAAGAAGGGCGGTGCAACCACGACGAGCACCACGAGGGCGAACACGACCACGGTATCGACCCGCACGTGTGGCTTGGGCCAGATCACGCGATCATGCTGGTGAACATCATCCGCGACGAACTGAAGGCCGCGGACCCGGTCCACGCCGCCGGCTACGATTCCCGCGCCGCCGCCTACGTCACGAAGCTCAACGCCCTCAAGACCTACGGGTTGGACAAGCTCAAGGACAAGGAAGAGCGCCGACTCGTCACGTTCCACGACTCGCTCGCATACTTCGCGAAGGGGTACAAGATCCGAGTGAAGGAAGTGCTGACGAAAACCCCCGGTCAAGAACCGGACGCAAAGGAAATGAAGAAGCTGATCGACATTTGCACCAAGAAGGACGCACCCGTTCGACTGATCGCGACCGAGCCGCAATACTCGACGAGCACCGCGGGCGAAGCACTGCGCAAAGAGTTGGTCGCCAAGGGCGTGAAAGACGCCGAACTGGTCGAGTTCGACACGCTCGAAACGGTGCGGCCCGAAGACCTGAAGCCGGACTGGTACGAGCGCAAGATGCGGGAAAACCTCGACAAACTCGCCGAGAAGATGAAATGAGTCTGGCTCTCCCGGTCGTCGTCCGCCCCCTCGTTTCCCTCAGCGATTTGCGCGTGGAACTGGGGGGCAAGCCGATCCTGCGCGGGGTCACGGCCAACATCGCGCGCGGGTCCATTACCGCGCTGATCGGCCTGAACGGGTCCGGGAAGACCACCCTGCTCCGCGCGCTGGTGAACGAGTACCCGCACAAGGGAACGATCAAGTTCCACTGCGGGCACGACCACTCGAAGCCGTACCCGGAAGCCATCGGGTACGTGCCCCAGCGCCTCACGCTCGACGCCCGCTTACCGCTTACCGTCCGGGACTTCCTCGCACTCACGCTCTCGCGGCGCCCGCTCTTTTTTGGCATTTCCAAGAAGGTCGCGGCCAAGAGCCGGGAGATGCTGGAGCGCGTGGAAGTAGCGAACTGCCTGGACGTTCCCGTTGAGGGGCTGTCGGGCGGGCAGTTACAGCGCGTGTTGCTCGCACTGGCGCTCGAACCACAGCCCGAACTGCTGTTACTCGATGAGCCGGCGGCGGGGATCGACTTCAAGGACCAAAAGAAGTTTTACGAGTTGATCGCGACGATCAATCGCGAAACGGGAGTAACGGTTCTGCTCGTGTCGCACGATTTGAACATGGTGCAGACTTATTCCCACGAGGTGTTGTGCCTACGTAACGGCGCGATCCAGTGTCAGGGAGCACCGAACGAGATTCTCACACCAATCAACATGTCTCTGGTCTTTGGTGCGGAAATCCACATGTTCCCGCACCGGTTCGGAAGCTGATTTTTCGCCGAGGGCATTTGTGGCCGCGGGTTCGTGTCGAGTGCGAACCCGCCATCCCACTTACGCCAGGGGCGGCCAATCCTTCGCAAGTCCTTCCCGTTCAATCAGTTCCACTTGTTCCTTCGTGATGTGATACCGAGACGCGATCTCCTTCTTGGAGTCCGCGATCGTCACGGTGCGTGCGTCCTGAACATCAACCAGGGCGTGGAAAATGGACTTTCGCTGCTGTACTGTCAGTGTCTTGGCAGACATTTGGTGTCACTCCAGGTGGTAGCTAAGCAAGTACGAAGGTGCCTATATTTAGTGTACACCCGCCAAGTGACGCTCTAAGCCCAAATCCTCTCCTTTTCCGCGCTTGTTGCTCACAATTACGCTCTCATCGCGAAAGGTCCGATCATGCTGGCCCGCCGACTTTCCGCGCTCGTGGTTCTAACTGTTAGCCTCGCTGTTTCCGGTATCGAACCGCGTCGAGAGGCTCCCGACAAACCCTCACAACCCGGCGCGAGCGCGCAACTCAACCCGCCCGTGGGCTGGGTGAAAGAGCACCTCGCCGAAGTGGACAAGAAGCTCGACGGCGAGATCAAAGACCTCGTCGCGCTCTACCAGCACATCCACGCGAACCCGGAACTGTCGCTGATGGAGGTAAACACGTCCAAGCGATTAGCGGAAGAAATGAAGAAAGCAGGTTACGAGGTCACCGAGAAATTCGGCGGGAACGGTGTGGTTGCGGTGCTGAAAAACGGTCCCGGCCCAGTCGTGCTTATTCGCACTGATATGGATGGTTTGCCGATCATCGAGCAAACCGGACTGAGCTACGCGAGCAAAGTGAAGACGAAGAACCGCGACGGCAACGAGGTCGGCGTGATGCACGCTTGCGGTCACGATATCCACATGGCAACGTGGACCGGCACGGCCCGCGTGCTCGCGTCGATGAAGGCCCACTGGAGCGGAACGGTGGTGTTCGTGGCTCAGCCCGCGGAGGAAATCGTCGCGGGAGCGAAACAAATGCTCGACGCGGGGTTGTACTCCAAGTTCCCGAAGCCCGACTATGCACTCGCGCTGCATTCCGACCCGCTACAACCGGCCGGTTCACTCGGGTACAGCGAGGGGCTCGCACTGGCCAACTCCGACACGGTCGACATTCTCGTGAGGGGAAAGGGTGGGCACGGCGCGTCCCCGCACGTAACCATTGATCCGATCGTCCTTTCGGCGCGAATCATTCTCGATCTACAGACCATTGTGAGCCGCGAAACGGACCCGCTCGACCCGGTCGTAGTCACGGTCGGATCGATCCACGGTGGTACGAAACACAACATCATCCCGAACGAGGTGAAGCTCCAACTCACGGTCCGCACCACGACCAACGCGACACGCGACCGCGTGCTGAAGGCCATCGATCGCATTGCGAAGGCCGCTGCTCTCGGCGCGAACGCCCCGCCACCGGAAGTCAAAGTGAGCTTGGACGAGTTTACCCCTGCGACTTACAACGACGTGCCACTCGCCCAGAAGTGCGGCGCCCTGTTCCGCGAGATTCTGGGAGCCGAGAACGTGCGCGGGAACCGCAAGCCGGTGATGGGCGCGGAAGACTTCGGCCGCTTCTCGGAGGGCAAAACGCCGACCTTCATGTACTTCCTGGGCACGATCTCGAAAGAGAAGTTCGCCGCAGCCCAGAAGCCCGGCGCCCCCGCACTGCCGGGAATGCATACCGACGCCTACGCGCCCGTACCCGAACCGAGCATCCGCACCGGGGTGCGAACGATGAGCCTCGCTGCAATGAACCTGATGCCGAAGGGGAAATGATCGCGAAGTGTTACCGCGTGTCGCTGAAGCATTGATGTCAGCGACACGCGGTTTGCAGCGGTGTTTCAAGACAGACGCACTCGGAGAATCTTCCGCCCCAATCGCACAACTAGCCCGTCACTAACGGGCACGGTCGCTTTCACGTCGGCCGGTTTCGTGCGATCGGGTCCGTAGTTGAACGCTCCTTCGTCGATCTTGCGGCGAGCTTCTCCTTTGCTCGCCGCGAGCTTCGTTTCAGCGATCAGATCAACAGCGGGCATCGCCCCAGCGACCAAGCTGGTCGCGGGGATCGTGACTTCGGGAATGTTCTCCGGATCACCCTTCTCCTCGAACTGTTTCCGCCAGTCATCTAATACAGCGGTCGCCCCGGCGTCGCCGTGGTAGAACCGAACGATCTCCGCCCCGAGAGCCTTCTTGGCTTCGTTCGGCTTACCCATGAGCAGTTCGTTAATCCGCGCCGGCGCGAGATCCGTCAATAACTCGAACCACTCTTTCATCAGCGCGTCGGGGATGCGCATCGTCTTACCGAACATTTCCTTCGCGGGTTCGTTCAGGCCAATGTAGTTGTTCAGGCTCTTGCCCATCTTCTTCTCGCCGTCCAGCCCGCGCAGGATCGGCATCGTGAGGCAAATCTGCGGCTCCTGACCGGACGCGCGCTGGAGGTCGCGGCCGACCATCAGGTTGTAGAGCTGTTCTGTGCCGCCGAGTTCCACGTCGGCCCGGATCTCGACCGAGTCCCAGCCCTGCATGAGCGGATACAGGCACTCGTGCAGGTAGATCGCGGTGCCGGCCTTGATGCGGTTCGTGAAGTCGTCGCGCTCGATCATCCGCTGGATCGTCGTGTGCCCGAGCAGGCGCAGCACGTCCGCGAAGCCGAACTTCGAGAACCACTCCGCGTTGGGACGCACTTCGGCCTTCGTCACATCGACGACTTTCGCGATCTGCGTCAGGTAGGTCTGTGCGTTCTTCTCGATCTGATCGGGCGTCAGCCCCTGGCGGCTCGCGTCGCGCCCGCTGGGGTCACCCACGGCGGCCGTCGCGGTACCGATGATGAGCACCGCAGTATGGCCGAGTTCCTGGAACTGGCGCAGTTTCCGCAGCGGAACGGTGTGCCCCAGGTGAACGTCGAACCCGGTCGGGTCGATGCCGTACTTGACGCGGAGCGGCTTCCCCGTTTCGCGGCTCTTTTCGAGCTTCTTTTTGAGTTCGGCAGCGGTTTCGGTTTGCGCGGCGCCGCGCAAAATCACCGCGAGTTGTTCGTCAACCGGGGGGAACGCGGACATGACGGACTCCGACAAGAGGTTTCACCGCAGAGGGCACAGAGGGCGCAGAGTAAAGACATTCGAGTTTCAGTTTATCTCAATGTCTTTTCTCTGCGCCCTCCGCGCCCTCTGCGGTGAAAACGTCTTCATGTGAAAAACTGGAAGCGGCCGGTGGACTCAAAAGCATGAGGGATGTGCCGGACGGTAGGTTCGCGTGCGTGCTCCGGCCAGGCGATCACGAGCACATCGTACCGCACCGCGATCTTCCCTAACAACCGCCGGCGGGCCAGGAAACGCGACGTCGCCTCGGTGATCTTCCGCTGCTTGCGGAGGTCCACCGAGGCGGCGGTTTGGTTGATCGCGTCGTCGCGATCACTGGACGTCGAACGAACCTCGACGATCACGAGCGTTTGGCCGTCGAGCGCGAGCAGGTCGAGTTCGCCCTCGCGGTCCGAAACGTTCGCCGCGAGGAGCCTGTACCCCAGTTTGCGAACGTACTTGGCCGCGGCCCGCTCACTGCGCCGCCCGAACCACCGTTTCCACCACCGCCAACGAGAGAAACCGCCAACCGGCGGTTCCTCGTTCGCGTTTGCGGGATTGGTGCCGGGCACGGCTTACTTCTTCTTGGCGGCCTCGGCTTCTTTGCGCTCGCGCTTCTTCTTGGCGGACTTGCTCTCGCCGCCCGCGGCGGTCGCGGCGGCTGCTGCCTCTTGCGCGGCCTTCGCTGCGACTTCGGCGGCCTGCTTCAAGGAGATGTCGATCTGCGACTGGCGCTTGACGTCGTCGCGGATCTTGGTCGCCTTACCCACGCGGTCACGCAGGTAGTACAGCTTGGCCCGGCGCACCATACCGGCCTTCTTCACCACGATCTTCGCGATGCGCGGCGAATGGATCGCGAAGATGCGCTCGACGCCCTCGCCCTGCACCAACCGGCGCACGGTCATGGTTTCGCGGGCGCCACCGTGGTTGAGGGCGATCACGTCGCCCTCGAACACCTGGACTCGCTCTTTGGCGCCGTCCAGGATCTTCTGGTGAACTTCGATTCGGTCGCCGACCTGGAACTCGGGGATGTCGCTCTTAACGTTGCCGCTTTCGACTATCTGCATGAGGGGCGAGAGCATAGCCCACCTTTACCTTTCCGCGGCGCGTGTCGCGCGCGTTTGAATCAACTCGGTTTATTTTGTGCGGCACCGGCGTCCCGTCCAGTGCTCTCGCTTCCACCGGCCCGGGGGTCGGCAATACGAGGGGTACTGTCTTTGCGGCTCCGCAGTTCACTCTGCTCCCGCCGCCACTTCGCAACCGCTTGATGATTCCCGCTCAGGAGAATCTCCGGTACTTCTAGCCCGTTGAACACACGGGGCCGCGTGTACTGCGGGTACTCGATCCGCCCGTCCTCGCTGTGGGACTCGTCCGCGGCGCTCTGTTCGTGCCCCAGCACGCCGGGGATCAGCCGAATGACCGTGTCGATCAGCACCATCGCGGGGACTTCACCGCCGTTGCACACGAAGTCCCCGACGGAGATCTCCAACGGGTTCAGCATGTGCCGGATGCGGTCATCGAACCCCTCGTACCGACCGCACAGGAGCACCAGTCGCGGCTCCTGGGCGAGTTTCTCGACGGTTCGCTGCGTGAGCCGCTCGCCCGCGGGCGTGAGCATCACCACTCGACCGGGCAGATCAGCCTTTTGCTGCACCGCCTGAACGCAGTCTATCACCGGTTGGGCCATCAGAACCATACCGGGGCCGCCGCCGAAGGGCCGGTCGTCCACCCGCTGGTGCTTGTCCTGGGTCCAGTCACGCATGTTCCAGGCGTGGACCTGAACCAACCCGGCCTGGATTGCGTCTTCGAGAAGGCTCTGCCGCACGTACCCGTCGAAAATGCCGGGGAACAGTGTGAGCACGTCGAAGCGGATCGTCCGGTTCATGGCGCAATTCAGCCGGTGGGCGCGGTGGCCTCAGCAGCCTTCTTCGCGGCTTCTTCGGCGGCCTTCGCAGAGTTGGCCGCTTCGATGTCTTCCCACTTCTTCATGAAGTTCTTGAAGATCGCTTCGCAGTGTTCGGACGCCTTCGCGCCGACGCTCTTCCAGTACTTGATCCGCTCCGGAAGGAGCGTAACGCGGTCGCCCTTTTCCTTCACGTGCGGGTCGTAGGTGCCCAGTTCTTCGATCACCTTGCCGTCGCGCGGTTGACGGTGGTCGATGGCCACGATGCGGTAGTAGTGCCGGTGCGTCCGGCCCATTTGCTTCATTCGGATGCGAACAGCCACGGAAAATCCCCTCGACCCAACAATTCGCAGAAGAACTGGAATGATAGCAATGGGGGCAAGAATTGACCACGCCCAGAGACGAATTTGGCGAACCGGCCCACGTGCGTAGTGAGCCGCGACCGCACCCGTCTTTCCGGGCGAACCCCGCCCGCAAGGGCGGCGGGTAAAGTTCATGGCTCAGTTGGCTACCACAACCTATGTCAACAACTACGCTTGCATCTACAGGAGGCACCCGCCGCCCTTGCGGGCGGGGTTCGCCCGGAAAGACGGTTACCGGCGCTTCTTTTTCTTCTTGCGCTCGTCGGCACGCTCTTTGGCGCTCTTGCGGTGACCGGTATCACCCTTGAGCTTCATGTTGTCCATGCCGCCGGGCATGAACGCCCCCATCTTACCCATGCCCGTGACCATCTTCAGCCGCTGCCACAGCGACATCGACGCCATCTGCTTCATCAGCACGCGAACCTGGCCGAACTGTTTGAGGAACTGGTTCACCTCGTGCGGTTCGACACCGGCCCCCTTCGCGATGCGGCGCCGGCGCGGGGTGTCAATGATGTCGGGGTCAGCCTTCTCCTTCTTGGTCATCGAGTCGATCATGCCCTGGACGCGCTTCAGCGCGACTTCCGGGTCTTCGCCCGCGGGAATCATCTCGGACATGCCGGGCATCCGGCTAATCATGTCCTTCATGCCCATCTTGGCGATCTGCTCGAACTGCTTGCGGAAGTCGTCGAGCGTGAAGTTACCCTTCTGAATCGCTTCCTGTTGCCGCTGGAGTTCCTCCTGCGACATTTCCTGCTGGATGCTCGCGATTTTCTCGACGATCCCCATCATGTCGCCCTGGCCGAGGATGCGCCCGGCCATGCGTTCGGGGACGAAATCTTCGAGCTTATCGACCTTCTCGCCCATACCGACGAACTTGATCGGTACGCCGGTGACCCCCTTGATCGAGAGGGCCGCCCCACCGCGTGCGTCGCCGTCGAGCTTGGTCAGGATGCAGGCATTCAGTTCGAGGGCGTCGTTAAACGCCTTCGCGACGTTCGCGGCCTCCTGACCGATCATCGCGTCCACGACGAGGTAGCACTCGTCCGGCTTCACCAACTTGTCGATGCGCTGAAGTTCGGCCATCAGGTCGGCGTCGATCTGGAGCCGGCCCGCAGTATCCAGGATCACGATGTCGCAGAGCGTGCGCTTGGCCTGTGCGACCGCGTTGCGGCACACGTCGACGGGGTTCGTGGCTTCGCTGTAAACCGGTACGCCGATCTGCTCGCCGAGCGTTTTCAACTGCTCGACCGCACCGGGGCGCTGCAAGTCGGCCGCCGCGAGCATCGGCTTGCGGTTCTGGCCTTTTAGCGTCAGTGCGAGCTTCGCCGCGGTGGTCGTCTTACCGGACCCCTGAAGACCGCAGAGCATCAGCACGACGGGCCGGTCCGAGCGCTGCGGGATCTTGTGATCCACCGGCCCCATGAGGGCCACAAGCTCTTCGTAAACGTTCTTGACGATCTGCTCGGACGGGTCCACCTTCGCGAGCACGTCCTGGCCGAGCGACTTGGCCTCGACGCGGGCGATGAAGTCGCTGGCCACGTTGAAGTTAACGTCGGCTTCGAGGAACGCCCGGCGCACCTCGCGCAACCCGTCTTTGACGTTCTCAGCGGTCAAGCGCCCGCGCCCCTTGAGCTTCTTGAGCGCCTCGCCGAGCGACTTCGTGATGCCTTCAAACATGCGCTACCGCCTGAACCGGGAAACGAAGCGTGCCGACGCGAAACCGACAGATTACTTTAAGATAATGCCGAGTCGGGTTCAACGGGACCGAAAGCCGAGCCGTTCTCGCCGGGTATGGTCTCAAGAGCGGTCACGGATTAACGCGGATAAATACAGATCAGGACAGAGGGCCGAAGAATTTTGACAGGATCAACAGAATTTACGGGATTGAAGATGCGGTTTTCTCTTGATCCTGTTCGTCCTGTCGATCCTGTCAAAATTCTTCGGCCTTCGAGTCCGCGCTGTCCACAACCGTTCTTTACTGCGACATCCACAGGAGGCGTCATGCGATTGTTCTGGAGCCTGGTCGTAACTGTCGCGAGCGCGGGCGCTACCAAGGCCGAAGACTGGCCGCAGTGGTTGGGTACGAAGCGGGACGGCGTGTGGCGCGAAACCGACCTGGTCGAGAAGTTCCCACAAAGCGGGCCGAAGCAGGTCTGGAAGACGGAAGTCGGCGTGGGTTACGCCGGCCCCGCGGTCGCGAACGGCAGGGTGTTCCTCCTCGATCTCGTGCCGGCCGCCGACGCCAAATTACCGGAGAGCGGGTTCGCCAAGGGAAAGGTGTCCGGCAAGGAGCGCGTGCAGTGCCTCGACGCGGCCACCGGCAAGAGGGTGTGGGCGGTCGACTACCCGGCCGAGTACACGATCAGTTACGCCGCCGGCCCGCGCTGCACGCCCACAGTAGACGGCGATCTGGTTTACACGCTCGGCGCGATGGGCGATCTGAAGGCGCTCAGCGCCGCAGACGGCAAAGTCGTCTGGTCGAAGAACTTCATGAAGGACTACAACGCCTCACTGCCCGTGTGGGGTTTCTCGTCGCACCCGCTCGTCGATGGCGACAAACTCATTTGTCTGGCAGGCGGGTCGGACGACCGGCTCGTGATCGCGTTCGACAAAAAGACCGGTAAGGAATTGTGGGCGTCGCAGAGCTGCCAGGGCGACTTCGGCTACAGCCCGCCGATGATCTACGAGTTCGGCGGGAAGCGCCAGCTCATCATCTGGCACACGCGAGCCGTCCTCGGACTGGAGCCCGAAACCGGCAAGCGCCTGTGGCGCGTCGACTTCGACGTGCGCTACGCCCTCACCGCGCCGACGCCCCGGAAGGTCGGGGACGACAAGCTGTTCATCACTTCGTTTTACAACGGCTCGATGCTGTTGAAAGTGGGCGCAGATAAGGCCGACATCGTGTGGAAGAGCAAGGCGAAGGGCGAGACACCGGATCTCACCACCGACCTGAGTTCGATCATGGCGACGCCCGTTATCGTCGGCGATAACATTTACGGCGTGTGCAGCTACGGGCAGTTGCGGTGTATCGAGACGAACACCGGCAAGCGCGTGTGGGAGTCCATGCTCGCGACCCGCGGGAAGCGCACCCCCGAGAAGATCGCCGCGGCCCCCGAGCCGGACGGCAAGGAGCGCTGGAGCCTCGCGTTCCTGATCCCACAGGGCGACCGCTACTTCCTCTTCAACGAGCAGGGCGACCTCATCATCGCGAAGCTAACGCCGAAGGGGTACGAGGAGATCGACCGCGCGCACATCATCGAGCCGACGAACTCGATGGCCGGCAACGGGCGCCTCGTGGTGTGGATGCACCCCGCGTTCGCCAACAAGTGCGTGTTCGCGCGCAACGACAAGGAACTTATCTGCGTGAGCCTGGCGAAGTAACTGCTCCGCAACACGAACCGATTCAGTCGGAAGTGGATGTAAAAGACCGGAGCGGACGGAATCGGGCATCTTGCCCGATTCCGTCCGCTCCGAACGTTCAGATGACCCTATCGGGATTTGAACCCGAGTTTTGGCCTTGAGAGGGCCACGTCCTAGGCCACTAGACGATAGGGCCGCATTCTAATGTTTTTCTAGGCGGTTGAACGGTCAATGTCAAGGTATCGGCGCCTTCGCGTCGGTACAGTTGCGCCTGGGATCGCGGCCCCGTCCACACAACTACCTGAGCGGGCCGCCGGCGGCCCGCTCAGAACTCGATTAACCCCACGTCACCATGCCCGGCTCGAACAGGTGCGGCAGGTTCGCGTTCTTCGGCAGCACGCGGACCCCGAACCCGAACTGGCCACTCGCGCGACACGGAACTTCGCCCGCGAACAGCACGCTCGCTCCGCCCCCAGAGCCGTTCGACTCCAGCGGGAGCGACTTCGGGTCAGCGATGTCGCCTAGCGCGTCGAGCACGCCATAGCACAGTTGAACCTCGACGTCGTCGGGACGCAGGGTACCGAGGTTGACTCGCACCTTTACCGGGAATGTCGCGCCCACGCGGAGCGCCTCGCCCGTCGGGGCGTCCACGGCCTCGATTCGCACCTGACCCCATTCGCTCCCCACGCGCCGGCGCCACGCGGCCAGTTCCTTCGCGCCCTGGAGGTGATTCGCGCTCAGTTTCGCCGCGCGCCGGTGGCTCGGCACGTAGCACCGCTCGGTGTACTGCTCCACCATCCGGTTCGTGTTGAACACCGGCACGAGGCTCATGATCGAGCGCTTCATGCGCCGGATCCACTCGCGCGGGAGCCCGCCCGCGTCGCGCTTGTAGAACGTCGGCGCGATGTCCTGCTCGATGAGATCGAGCAGCGCGCGGCTCTCGACCTCGTCCTGGTACGCGAGGTCGGTGTACTCCTCGCCCGCGCCGATCGCCCAGCCGTTGTCGCCGTCGTACCCCTCGACCCACCAGCCGTCGAGGATGCTCAGGTTCAGCCCGCCGTTGCCGCAAATCTTCATGCCGCTCGTGCCCGACGCTTCGAGCGGGCGGCGCGGGTTGTTGAGCCACACGTCCACGCCCTGCACGAGGTACCGCGCGACGCTCATGTCGTAGTCCTCGATGAACACGACGCGCTTGCGGAACTCGGGCTTGCGCGACTGCTGCACGACGCGCTGGATCAGCTCTTTACCGCCGCGGTCCTGCGGGTGGGCCTTGCCCGCGAAGATGAACTGCACCGGGCGGTCCTTGCTGTTTACCAGGGCCGCGATGCGCTCCGCGTTGCGGAAAATGAGGTCGCCGCGCTTGTAGGTGGCGAACCGGCGCGCGAACCCGATCGTCAGCGCGTCCGGATCGAGTACCTCGTCGGCCCCCTCCACTTCCGAGGGCGGCGATCCACGGCGCTTGAGCTGCGCACGCAATCGCGCCCGGGCCAGCGCGACGAGCCGCTCGCGCCCGCGCTCGTGCGTGCGCCACAATTCGCCGTCCGGGATGTGCTCCACTCGCTTCCAAATGGCGAAGTCGGTCGGGCGCTCCTCCCACTGGATGCCGAGGTAGCGATCGTAGAGCTGTGCGAACTCCGGCGCGAGCCAGCTCTGCGTGTGGACGCCGTTGGTGATGCTGGTGATCGGCACCTCGCCGGCGGGCAGTTCGGGCCACAGTTCCTTCCACATCCGGCGCGACACGCTGCCGTGCAGTTTGCTCACACCGTTGGACACGTTGGCCACTTTGAGCGCCAGGACCGTCATCCCGAACGGTTCCTGCTCGTTGCCGGGGTGCTGGCGCCCCAGCGCGACGAGCGCGTTCCGGTCGAGCCCCATCTTCGCCGCGTACTCACCGAGGTACTGTTCCGCCATGTGGATGGGGAACGAGTCGTTGCCCGCGGGCACCGGGGTGTGCGTGGTGAAGCACGTCCCGGCTTTGACGGCCTCGTAAGCGGTCGCGAAGTCCAGCCCCTCTTCTTCGATCAGGAGCCGGATGCGCTCCAGCCCGGTGAACGCGGCGTGCCCCTCGTTCATGTGGCACACGGTGGGCATCTTGTTCATCGCCCGCAGCGCGCGGATGCCGCCGATCCCGAGGATAATTTCTTGCTGGATGCGCGTGTGCTGGTCGCCGCCGTAGAGCTGCGCCGTGATCGCCCGATCTTCGGGCTTGTTCTGCGGGATGTTCGCGTCGAGCAGATACAGCGGCACCCGACCGACCTGGATGTGCCACACGCGCAGCGCCACCTCGCGCCCCGGGAGCGGTACCGTGACCGTGAGCGGCGCGCCGGTGGAGTCGAGTTCCGGTGTGAGCGGCAGGGTAAAGAAGTCGTTCTCCGGGTACCGCTCCTGCTGCCAGCCGTCCACGTTGAGGTACTGGCGGAAGTACCCCTCGCGGTACATCAGCGTGATGCCGGTAAGAGGCAGCCCGAGGTCGCTGGCACTCTTGAGGTGGTCGCCGGCCAGCACCCCCAGGCCGCCCGAGTACACCGGCACGCTCTCGTGAATACCGAACTCGGCCGAGAAATACGCGATTCGGGCCTTGTCCCCGGCGTGGTGCTCCTGGTACCACGTCGGAGCTTTCAGGTAATGGTCCAGTGCCCGCGCCACGCGGTCCATGTGGGCCAGGAACCCGTCGTCGTGCTCGAGCTCCTCGAAGCGGCTCTGGTCGGTCGCACCGAGCAGGCGGATCGGGCTATGGTCGAGCGCCTCGAACAGGTCCGGGTTCACGCGCCGGAACAGCGCGACCGCGTCCGCGTTCCAACACCACCAGAGGTTGTACGCGAGTGCCTGGAGCGGACGGAGGCGGTCGGGAAGGCGGGGCAGAACCGTGAACGAGCGGATAGAGCGGCCGGCCATGCAGACGTCCTCGTGCCGTGAGTTAGGTGGCGCGAAGGGTGGCGCAAGAAAGAGAGGGGGAACCACCCGCGGAAGTAATTTAGACAAATTGCGGCGAGTTTCAATTCGGTGCGGGGAACGATGTTGGGTCGGAACCGCTTTCGCCGGAGTCGCTGCCGTGGGGGGGGCACCCGGCATCGAGATACCCTTGCAGGATCATCTGCGCCGCGACCCGATCGACCTTCGCTTTGCGCTTCTTTTGAGTCAGCTTCGCTTCGCGCAATACGTCTTCTGCGGCCGACGACGTGAACCGCTCGTCCCACATCACGAACGGCAGTTTCGCGAGGTCCGCGAGCCACTGAGCGAACGCCCGCGCCTCGCGCGACATCGGGCTCTCCTCGCCGCTCGCGTGGAGCGGCAGCCCGACCACGATGCCCACGAACTTCGAGCGCGCGACGAGGTCGGTGAAGAACGCCTGTTTCCCCGCATCGTTCGCCTGCGTGCCCACCGGCGACGCGATCACGCGGTCCGGGTCACAGACAGCGATCCCGATGCGCTTGGTGCCGTAGTCGATTCCGAGGAGGGCACCGCGAGAACCTACCCCCCCGGCCCCCCTCCCTGAAGGGAAGGGGGAACTGGCGCGCGATTCCACTGAGTTTGAGCCAACAACTTCTTTGGCTACTGGTTCTTTCTCCCCCTTCCCTTCAGGGAGGGGGGCCGGGGGGGTAGGTTGTGCCTCGAACCCCTCCCCAACCCCTCCCCCAAGGGGAGAGGGGCTTAAAACCGGTGCCTGCAGCGCGCCGGCTTCTGTTTTTGGTTCTGTTCCCCCTTCCTTCTTAGGGAAGGGGGTTAGGGGGTTAGGTTCTACCGCACTCACGTGTACTCCCCGCGCCCGGTCTTCTTCAGTGCGTCCACGATTTCCTTCACCTTGTCCTCGTGCTTGCGGTCGGCGACGAGGATCGCGTTGCCGTTTTGGATAATCAGCAGGTTACTTACGCCGTAAGTAGCGATGAGCTGGCCCGGGTCGCCGACGATCACGCACTTGCTCGTTTCGATGCCGCAATGAAGCGCCTGAACGGTGTTGTGGTCGGCGTCCTGCGGATTCCGGCGCTCGAGCGCGAGCCAGCTCCCCACGTCGTCCCAGGTGTACGGAGCGCCCAGCACGAGCACGTTGCCGTCGGCCGCAGCCCCCTGCATCACGGCGTAATCGATGCTCTTCTTTTCGGCCTCGTGGTACGACGTGTGGAGTGCTTCGGGCCAAGAGGATGTGCCCCACGAGGCCGCGATTCGAGTCACGACCTCGTGAATCGAGGGCTTCCGAACGCGCAACTCGTTCAGAATGGTGGCCGGCTTCCACACGAAGATGCCGCTGTTCCAGTCGTAGGCACCGCTAGCGACGAACTCCTCGGCTTGCGGGAACTGCGGCTTCTCCTTGAACTCGGCGACACGGAACGCCGAAACGCCCTGGCGCGTGCCGGCCGGTTCGCCGCGCTTGATGTACCCGTACCCGGTCGAGGGGAACGTCGGGCGAATGCCGAACGTCACGAGCTTGTCCGGCGCGTCCGCGATGAACTGCTCGGCCGCGTGGAGCGCGCGCTGGAACTCGCGCTCCGGCTCGATGACGTGGTCCGCGGGCATCACCGCGATGGTCGCGTCCGGGTCGGCCTTGTGAATGATGGCCGCGCCGAGCCCCACGCACGGGGCCGTGTCGCGCCCCTCCGGCTCCCCGATGATGTGGTCGTGAGCCAGTTCGGGCAACTGGACCGCAGTCTCCGCGGCGTATTGTTCGCCCGTGATGACCCAGGTCTGCTCCGGCGGGATCTGCGCCGAGACGCGATCAACCGTGCTCTGGAGGAGCGTGCGGTCCCCGCTGAACGTGAGGAACTGTTTGGGCCGTTTTGTTCGGCTGCGGGGCCAGAACCGCGTTCCGCCGCCGCCGGCCATTATCATCGCGTGAAGCATGAGGAGATCCGTTCCGTGGGGCGCAAAGGAGTTCCGCGCCCGGTCTCATTACTTAAATACTGTCGGTTCGACAATCTTGACGGGTTCACTGCCGCGGAGTTTTTCGGCGAGTTGTTCCGCGTCGAGTGCGAACAGAGGGGACACTTCGACCGCGTGGCCGTGTGTGTCGATCCCGGCGCGCCGGAGCCAGTCCGCGTGCAGTGCGATTTGTGCGGTCCGTGCGGTTTCGGGTGAGTCCGCCCCGCTCGCGTTCTTGATCGGCGCGAATTCCTCGGCCCGCAGCGTTTCGACCGCGAGCCACCGGTCCGCGTGCGGCAGTGCGTCGAAGATAAAGCGCTCGAACTTCACCGCGTTCGGCTCCTTCGGCGCGGGGACGGTCTGGCCGGTTTGCGGGTCGAAGTGCGCAACCGCCTTGAGCGCGGCTCGGTACGGCAACGATCCGGCCGCCGTGCGCGTGACGCGCCCAAGGAACGCTACGCTGAACAGGTGGATCGCCGGGCTACCCGCGCGGAACCGGAGTTCGCCGGTCGGCTCACGCTCTTCCGCGAGGGGCTTGGGCAGCAGCATGTACTCGATGATCGAGCAGCGCCCGTTCGCGGACACCAGCACGCCGACTTTCTCCTCCGGCGCGGTCTTCACCACGACCTTCGACGACGCCTCGGAGTTCGCCGCGATGTGGCGCCCGATGAACCCGGGATCGAGCACCTTCACCAGCGGGTTATCGACCTGGAAGTACGAAACGTGCTTCACCGCGCGCGCGACGAGCGCCCGGAGCGTACCGCTATCGGCCAGCGCGGTGAGCGTGCCGCCGTGCCCGTTCGGGCTGAGGAAAAGCTTGCCCGGGGCCTCGAAAAGAAGTTTCCCCGTGCGCGGGCACACCGCGGGCATCGTGCCCTGCTGGAAGAACGTAACCTGTTCGGGCGCGAGTCCGAAGTTATTGTGCTCGGCGAAAAACGCCCGCGTGGGGGCGTCAGTCGCGGGGCTGGTCATAATGAGGAGCGGGACCGCGTGCCCGTACCGGCGGCCCGTGGCCAGCACCTTCTCCGCGTGGATCTGAAAGAGCGGCGCGCCCGAAATTGCCCCGGCCGGGAACATGCCCTTCGGCTGGAGCGCCCCGAGTCGGCTCCCCTGTCCGCCGGCAACGAGTAGCGCCGCAACCTGGCCGCGTCGGAGCGCATCCGCCCCGCGCGATTGCTCTTCCGCAGTGAACGCAGCAGGGGTGATCGAAACCGGCTCGAACTGCGCGGGGAGTGATTCGGTCGCGTTGGCCCGTTCGCGCAGGGTAGCTAATTCCGCGAGATCGAGGGCCTCGAGCTGCTGAATCAGGGTCGCGCGTACCTCTGGAGCGAGTGAATCCCAGCCGAGCAGTGCGTGTTCCTGCCCGTGGGTTCGCAGCCGGGCGGCGAGTTCGGCGGGGGGAGAAGTCATCGTGCCTCTTTGTCAGTGCAGGAACGGGCGGACTAGAACGTGAACTTCAGCCCATCGTAGGCCGGCTCGACGCCCTTCGGGAGCGTGCGCATCAGTTCGTCGTACTCCATCGTGTGGGCCATGTGCGTGAAGTACGCCCGGCGCGGCTTGATGCGCTCGATGGCTTCGAGCGCCTGCTCCACGTTAAAGTGCGACGGGTGCGGCTTGCCCGGTTTAAGCGCGTCGATCACGAGCACGTCGAGGCTCTCCAGGAGCGGCCAACTCCGGTCCGGGATAGCGCTCACGTCGGTGCAGTACGCGACGTCGCCGATGCGGAACCCGAACACGTTGAACCGCCCGTGGACGAGCGGGATCGGGGTGAACCGCTGCCCCAGTACCTCGAACGGGCGCTCATCGATCCGCTGGAGCGTGAGGCGCGGGACCATGCCAACAGGCAGATCCTCGCTCCCGGGAGCAAAAACATAGGCGAACGCCTGGCGGATGATCTCTTCCGTCTCGTCGGTGCAGTAGATCGGGAGCGGGCCGTTGAGTTTGACCGGGAAGATGCGGAGGTCGTCGAGCCCGAACAGGTGGTCGACGTGGTAGTGCGTGTACACGACCGCGCTGACGAGCTTGATGTTCTCGCGGAGCAGTTGCAGCCGCATCTCGGGGGCGGTGTCGATCAGGATGTGCCCCGCGGCGGTACTAATGAGCACCGAGCAGCGGTAGCGGTGGTTCTTGGGGTTCGTGGAGGTGCAGACGTGACAGTCGCAACCGAGCATCGGCACCCCCATTGAGGTGCCGGTGCCGAGGAACGTGAACGTGCGCGTGCCGGTTTGCGTGTCGGATAGCATCACGCCGCTATTTCACCGGCCGAGGGCGGGAGTGACAAGGGGAACCCGGTTCAGGCGCTGTCAAAGGCATCCCAGTCAATACCGAGTTGGCGCACCGCCGCGCGAAGTGTACCAGTTTTCAAGTCGTTCGATCCCCAGTCGGGAAGGACCGTACTGCGGTTCGTAGTGGGGTTCTGCCACTTTCGGTGCGATCCGCTCCCGCGCCGCGGGATCTCGCGGCACCCGAGCGCGGTCAACTTTCGGGTCGCCTCGCGGTACGTCATGCCGATTTCACGAGAGCATCCGACCACACAACTTCTCCGTGCGCGGGTAGCGTGACCCCCGTAGGGAGCGGTTGGTTCTGGTCGGTATACAGTTCGATCACCGCGGCGAGGGCGTCCGGCACGTTGGCATAAGCTTCGTCGAGCGTGTCGCCTTCGGTGACCAATTCGGGGAACACGGGGGACGTCACCGTGAAGCCGCCGTCCGGTTGTGGGGTAAACACGAGCGGTACGCGGTAGAGCACGACAGAGCCTCACAGCGAAATGACAACGTATCACCGCGTACCATTTCACCAGCGGAGAGCAAGTGCGACAAGGAGCCCCTCGGCCAAAACAGTTGGTCGGTGATTACGGATCGGAAGCGCCGCCGAATAGCCGCGCGTGATTCAATCCGTAATCACCGACCGGCTATCGCAAACACTACCGGCCCCAATCCCCAGCATCGGCGCCCCCGGCCGGGCGCCCGCTGGGCCGTGCGGCTTCCAGGTGGACCTGCTTGTACCCGCCGGTCGCCATGAAGTAGAGGATCAGCAGTAGGAACCCGACCGCGAGCGCCGCGGGCACGACGGCCGTGTAGAGCAGCGCCTGTTTCGCACCATACAGCCTTGCTTCACCGAGCTTGTCCTTGTCGGCCGTGTAGTTCGGCCGGCCGTCTTTCTCCCACCAGTCCTTGAGCTTGTTCAGGTTCTCCTTCAGTTCTGCACCGACCGGTTTGCCCTCTGATTCGAGGCGCGCGACCGTTTCCAAGTCCGATTCAAGTGTGGTCTTTTTCCCCTCTTTGCGTTTCCCGTCGGTGTCAATCACGCCGCCCCAATCGTCGAACACCTTCAGCTTCGAGTTGTCCAGACCCGCGACCGGCGGGAGCTTGTCCGGCGCGATGTTCGAGAACACCGGGAACCCGGACGCATTCGGAGCCTTGTAGCGGTCATAGGTCGCGGGTGCGATTTCCTTGGCCTTCTCCACCGCGAAGTAGTCCTGCTTGTACCCGATCCCCGGGCCGCCGAGCATACCGGCCGAGATCATCCCGATGCCGCCGCTGATGCCCAGGGCCAGCGCGCCGCCCTTCGGGAACCGTTCGGAAATCGTGCCCAAAAGCGTCGGCCAGTAGAACGTCTTACCCAGCCCGTAGATCGTGACCGCGAACATCCACGGCCAGATGTCGTTGGTGAACGGCTGGCCGAGCATGAACAGGCCGGCCGTGCCCATGAGGGCGCTCACGAAGAGCAGCCCGATCGGGTTGATCTTCTCCACGATCGGCCCGGCGAAGAATCGCAGGGTGAACATGAGCGCGTTCGTCCAGATGAAGGCGATCAGCGCCTTCGTCTCGTCCGCGAGGACGCGCTCGGTGATGTTCCCGATCCAACTATCGGTTCCGAGTTCCACGTACCCGACCAGCGCGTGCAAGAAGAACAGGAACAGCAGGATCGGCGACACCAGCGTGACCACCATCGTGCCCATCGACACGCCGGACGACTTCGCTTCCGAGTGCGGGAACGGCCGGTTGAACATCATCAACCCGTACAGGAGCACCGGCACCAGGAACACGCCGAGTTTGACCTCCCAGCGAACGTCCGGTGCGGCCTGCTTGAAGCCCAGCACGATGAGCGCGCCGAGGATCAACCCGAGCGGCCAGCCGGCGTGCAGAATGTTCAGCCAGTGCGTCTTGTTCTTGGGGAACAGTGTCGCGGTGAGCGGGTTGATGACGGCTTCACAGGTGCCGTTCCCGAGCGCGAACAGCCACATCCCGATGTAGAGGCACCAGTACGCACCTTCCTTCCCGTACATGCCGTAAACTGGTGTCGCGGCGAAGGTTACGATTGCGCTCGAGGCGTGAAGCGTGAACGCGACCATCATCAACTTCCCGTAGCCGAACTGGTCGGCGCAGAAACTGAAGAAGATGATCGCGATACCGAACCCGACCAGACCGCCACCGGTGATCGAGCCGAGTTCGCTCTGGGTGAACCCGAACTGGTTCCCCCAGTCTTTGAGAATGAAGCCCCGAACGGAGAACCCGATACCGGCCGCGATCAGGGTGAAAAAACTGGCCCAGAACAGAATCTTCTCGTTCAGGCCGGGAGAATTACCGGGAGAGGACGCGCTACTCACTAGCGTCTCCGTGTTGAGAGGGTCGGTACGTGCGAGTGAAAAAACGAAGCCGTGCCGGGCGAGTGTATCAACCGCCCGACACGGCTGCCAGAGAAAAGGCGCCGCGTTCGCGCCGGGCGCCGGGTTGCACACCTCACAGCCGCGCGACGTAAGTTCCAGACGACTTGTGTGGTTCGTTCGGTAAGCCGGGTTTCGTTAGTAACAGCGCGCCGAACCCGAGACGTGATCCGCTATCACAGAACAGGAAAGCACTCGCAGTCGATGGCACCGCCCTGCAAAGATGCGGCCCCCGTGAACGAGCCCTACGGGGTCAACCGCTTGAACACCAAAACGACCAAACCCGAACCCGGCTTAGTCGAGAACTCGGTCGGCCGCTCCGTGCCGGCTTGCCCCTGGCAGATGCGGAGCGTGTTGCCGTCGAGTTCGTAGATGCAGCGAGTGACTTTACCCTTGTTTGGACCGTCCACGGTGTCCATGTCGATGGCCTTAACACGGCGTGTGGCGTCCACTATGTACGCGCCCGAAACCGGCTGATCGGTCGAGATCAGGTACGTGCGCCCGGTTAGTGCCAGTTTCACTCGGTTCAACTGCTCGCCCGACACCTGTACCATTTCCGAATCGGCGGACGTTAGTACCCATACGCCAACGAGTTGCTCCTGGTCCGTCGGCTTCGGCGGTGCCTTCGGAGGTTCTGCGAACACCGGTGACGCGGCCAGAACCAAGAAGACGACCACCCGCATGACATCTCTCCCGGCAATACGACGCAGAGGCACCAACGCGCCCTCGTATAGACCGCGCCTCCGGGAGCCGCAACCCCAGCCGTTTCACCTGTGTTCTGATCGCTCACACTTTAATGGTTTCGCCGGTCCCGTGGTTCGCGCTGCTCCGGTTCGCAGCCTCGATGAACGCGACGATTTCGATCGTTTCCGCGATGTCTAGCGGAGCCTTCCCCGTTTTGAACATCTCCACGACCTTCTTGAGTAGTTCACGGTAGATGAACTTGCTCGGCACCGTGACCGCCTGGACGCCCTTTTCGGCGAACCCCGTGAAGCCGAAGCCGGTCGCCGGGGCGCGCGTCCCGCGGACGGTCGCCACGCGCCCGTCGGCCCACTGACCCGTTACGACGTCCGCGCCCTTTTCGCTCGTGCAGGTGACGCGCTTGCACCCCGGTCCCATGAGCGTGTACAGAATCTCGACCGCGTGGATGCCGTAGTGGAACAGCCCCGCGTTGCGCTCCGGAATGGGCGAGTGGGACGCGGGGCCGTACACCACGCAGCCCGCGATTTTGCCGTGTTTCGCGTCCGCGGCGTACTCGACCACCTCCGGCGCATACCGGAGCGACGACGACGAAAATAGCGGAAGTTTCTTCTTCGCGGCCAGGTCCGCGATCTTCTTCGCGTCAGCGAGCGAACAGGCGTAGGGTTTGTCGACGAAGCACGGGACACCGGCTTCGAGGAACGGCTTGGCGCGCTCGTAGTGAACGGTGCCGTCCACGGCCTCGATCAGCACCCCGTCCACCTTGCCGATCATGTCAGCAGGCTTGTCGACGAGCGCGACCCCGTATTCTTTCATCTCCTTGGCATAGCCCTCGATGCGCTCGGGCGAGAGCTTCGATTCGCCCGAGCACCCGACCACAACCTTCGCACCTTCCACGAACTGCTCTGCGTCCTTGCCGATGTGGTTCAGCCGCTTGGTGAACTCGACGCAGTGCGACGTGTCGAAGTCGAGGATGCCGAGCTTAATCATTGGGAGGGTACTCGCACGGATGTAACACGGGGTGGGTGCTCAATCTGAATCTACGGTCCGGCCGGTCGCAAGCACCATCCGGTCGCTTTTGGTTCGTCGACAGCCTCGCGCGAGCACAACCGCCGCCCTTGTGGGTGGGGTACCAGGTTTTTGCGAAGCGGGCTACGACCACGAGCGCGCCCCGCAAGGGCGGTGGGTACTTCGGCTCCCAAAAGGTGGTCGCAGTTGCCCGGCATTGTAACGCAACGGCTCGTCATTAGAGTGAACCCGCAGCGCCCTCGCGAGCGCGCGGTTCGACATCGAGACACTGAGATGCAGCAACTTCCGTCGCCCGCGTCCGAAGTTCCACTCCTGGAATGGCTGCTCCACGCACTCGCGCCGATGAACCGCACGCGCGTGAAACAGGTGCTGCGCTCCGGGCGCGTCGCAGTTAACGGCGCTCCAATCACCCGGCACGACCACCCGGTGCGCCCGGGTGACCAGATAACCATCGCACGCGACGCACCCGCACCGGCCGCAGATCTGGCCGGGATCGCCATCGTTCACGAGGACGCGCACCTCATCGTGATCGACAAGCCCTCCGGACTGCTCACCGTGGCCACTGAATCGGAGAAGACGGACACCGCGTTTGTGCGGCTGAGTACGCATCTCGCCGCGCGTAACGCCGGGCGCCCGTTCGTCGTTCACCGGCTCGACCGCGACACGTCCGGGTTGCTCCTCTTCGCCCGTAGCGCCGAGGTTCGCGACCAACTCCAGGCGGACTGGGAGGACGTAACCAAGACCTACCTCGCGGTGGTGGAGGGGACACCGTCCCCGGCCCGAGGAACGGCCGAGAACTTTCTGACCGAGGGGCGAGACTTGCGCGTGCGGGCGGGACGCACCCCGGGCAAGGACGCGAAGCGCGCGGTAACGCGGTACCAGACGCGCGAGGCGCGCGGGCGGTACGCGCTCGTGGAGGTGGAACTGGAAACCGGGCGCAAGCACCAGATCCGGGTTCACATGGCAGGGTTGGGGTGCCCGGTCGCGGGTGACAAGATGTACGGCGCGACCACTGATCCCGCGCGCCGGCTGTGCCTGCATGCCTGGCGCCTCGCGTTCGACCACCCGTTTAGCGGAGCGCGCGTGGAAGCGGAATCCCCCTTCCCCACCGCGCTCGCGCGGGTCGTGGGGTAAGAAAACGTGTTCGAGGTTTCAAGGTGCGGCCGAACTCTGGTGTGAGAATTGGAGAAATGAGCAATCTGTGCGGGAACGGGAACATGCTCATTCCCCGCACAGATCAGGTCCGAATGCGCGAAATCATAGCCCAGCTCTCTGCAACGCACGGCCAGATCACTTCCTGAACAGCGAGCCGTGTGGGGCGATGAGCCGAGTGGCCTTGCTCTCAGTCGAGACGCCCAGGAACACGAAGCACATCTCGTTCGTCGTCTGCTCCCCGAACCGAACCGTTTGCGGCGGTGAACTCGGGTTGTGGGGATTGCTGGCGGAGTTGTCGTAGGTCGCACGCACTCGCAATACAGTCCCCTTTGGTAACTTCATCGGCTCCTTGAGTTCGTACTGCTCCTGCCAGTTGTAGTCCCACGCCGGGATTCGCACGAGTGTCTGCTCTTTCCCGTCGGGAACGGTCGCGGTCATTTCGATGTCCTTGCCGAGCAAGTGCATGTGCGGCGACAGTCGGTACAGCGTCACGTCCTCGGTCAGTTTCCAGGACGAATCGACTTTGAACTCCTTCTCCCCGGCCGGGATCGAGAGGAACACGCCGGTTGCGGGGATCGAGCGGAACGGTTGTTTCACGGGTGTTTTGGCAAAATACAGTCCGATCTTGGTGCGGTCCTTCTCTTCTTTCCCGGTGCGGTGGTAGTGGAACTGCACGCACACATCCGCGCCCTTTGGGAGCTTCTGGCCGATGCCGTCGGGAAGTTTCTTCGGGATCGCTCCCGGTGCCCACCCACCGAGCATCCCGCTGCGATCGGGAAAGAAGCCCCACCCCATGCTCACCGGGTACCCGGGGCCGTGGTCCGCATCATCCGCTTTCGGCTTCGCTTTGGCCTGAAGCGCGCGGGCCTTGCCCGACGTATCGACCAACTGGAGCGTGTGGTGAACGACACGCGGGTTCCCCGGCTTCACCTCCATCGCAACCACGAACTTGTCTTCGGGCAGGTTCGTCGGGAACACCACCACGCGGAAGTGGTCCTTGCCGCTGGCCGCAATCGTCGTTTCGCTCGGAGCCTCAAGGACGAGATCGGGTTCACCGAGCGTCCACCCTTCGGGGAATTTCGGCGCCGCGGGCGCGTCCTTCGGATCACCTTCGAGCTTGCCCCCGGCGATCCACTTCTCGACCGTCTTCACCGCCTCGTCCGGGATCGCCCGCGCGCCGGTCAGGAGCGGGTTCGGGGCCGGCTTCCAGGGCGGCATCCGCTTCGCGTGCATCTCCTCGAGTGATGTGTCCGCCCACTTCGCCACCTGCTTGTAGTTCACGAGGCTGAACGGCCCCACTTGGTCAGGACGGTGGCACGACTGGCAGTAATTCTGCATGACGGGCAGCACATCCTTGTAGAAGGTCACCGGGGCGTCGGCCGCAGCGTCCTTCTTCACCGGATCGGGGATCGGGCATCCCAGCGCCTTCGTTTCTGGCACGCTCACCGCTTTCCCCGCGAGGATCTCGTCGAGTGCCGTGGTGAGGTCGTGTCGCGAAACGGTGGCCTTCGGTTTCATCCGCGCGGAGTACCCGTCGTCGATCCGCCCGCGGTACCGCACCACGAACTTCTCGTCCAGAATCACGACTTCCGGTGTGGTCTTGGCGCCCAGCGGGGCAGTGGCCGCGTGGGTCGGGTCGCGCAGCACGGGGAAGGAAATCTTGTACTCCTTCGTATGCTTGGCGACGCGCTCAACAGATTCATCGGGGTCCGCGTGGATACCGACCACCACGACGCCCTTCTCCGCGAACTTGGTGGCGACATCCGCGAGCGCGGGAACGTAGCCGTTGGACATCGGGCACTCGCACGACAGGAACGCGAAGACAATGGCCTTCGCCTTCTGGTCCGTGAGTGACCACTTTCCCCCCGCGGTGTCGGTGAGCGTGAAGTTCGCGACGGGCTTTGGGTCGGATTTGGATTCGGCCGGCGCTCCGATGAGCGGTATCGCGCAGGCGAGAAGGATCGGTACGACGAGCAGGCGTTTCACGTTTGTTCTCCTGAATCGCGGACGAACCGCTATTGGGAGAACAACCCGCGGCACTCGATCCGGTTACATCCCGCGGAACACGATTTCGCCGATTTGCTGGATCAGGAGCCGCCGGCGCGGGTTCGGTTTGGTGCGGTCGTAGACCGGCGCCCCGGGTTTGATGTGCCCCTCCGGGTTGAACGCCGCGTCGTCCTTGGAAACGGTCTCGATCAGCTCGAACGTGAACGCGGTAGTGCCTTCACCGAGGGCCTTTCGCCGTACCACGAGCGAGCGCACGACCTTGGTCTGTTTCTCGATCACCAACTCGGCCGACGCGATCTGCAGCGGGCGCACGTCCCCGCGGCGCACCGCGGTCACGGAGTAGGTGTCTGCGTCGCGTGCGGGCGGCTCGGCCCAGGTGAGGTCGAAGTCCGCGAGCACTTCATCGAGCAGCGAACCGACTTCGAGTTCGTGGATCTTGACCGCGTTGCGGAGCGCGACGGGCAGTTCACTTTCGTCGAACGCCACCGCCCCTTCGGTAGTCGGCGCGACCCACACGCGCCCCGATCCGTCACTGCCCCACGACCCGCGCCCGCCGAACCCGGGCTGGACGTAGAACCGGTCGCCGCGTGTACAAAGGATGCGCGGGCTGGTGTCGAGCGCGAGGAGCGGGAACGCTTCGCGCAAGCGCGGGGGAAGCTCGATCGTTACGCGATAGCACCGCGTGTCGGTTCGAGTGTAAGCGTCGCGTGCGCCCCGAACGACCTGTGCGGGCGACGCGACCACCTCGCGCGGGCCTGAGAGCGTAACGACCGCAATCAGTACCGCTGCGGCCAGCCCCACGAACCCAACCACCGACGCCACCCGCCGCCACGAGCGCCCGCCTCGCACCGGTTCCGCACCTGCCGCAAGCCGAGTCAGAAGACGATCGGCCATTTCCCGACCGTCAATCCGCGTCGCTTCCGCATCGAGTTGCGCGCGAACGAGTTCGTCGATTCCCGGTTCGGCTTCAGGAAACGAATTGGGTGGAAGCATCACAGGTTCTCGCGCACGAAGCCCGCGAAAGGTTCGCGGGCCAGAAGCGGTCGGAGCATTATTAACTCTGCCTTGAGCCCACCTCACTCAGCACACACGATGCTGGTAAGACAGGTGCAAGGCTTAAAACCGAAGCCAAACGTTAACAGCAAACGCGGTCGGCAATAGAGAACAACCCACGCCGCGCAAGGCGGTTACACCTTTTCGTCGGAATCCACAATGTTGCGCAACGACTCCAGTTCGCGGGCAAGCGCCTGGCGCCCGCGGTGAACGAGGACGCCCGCGTTGGTCGCGGACACGCCCAGCGCTTCACCGATCTCCTCTTTCGACATCCCCAGCGCCCGCAACTCGATCGCGGCCCGCTGGAGCGGCGGGAGCACTTGCAGTGCGTCGCGTATCGCCTGTTCGAGTTCGCGGTGCTGAAGGATTTGTTCGGGCCGCAGTGCCACCGGATCGGCCACAGTAATCGGAGCGTCGTCGAGGTGGGAGGAATTGAGACTGAGTAGAGCTTTTTCGCGCGTCGCCTGGTTGATGCACAAATTCGAGATGGCCCTGAAGAGGATCTTCACGCCGTCCCGTTCGAGGTCATAAGCATCCGCCCGGCGGAGTAACCGGTAGAAGCACTCTTGAACCACGTCATCGGCCCGCGACTCATCGTGTACGAGGGACCGGGCGTAAGCGATCGCACGCGGGCCGACCGCGGCAACCCACGCTCCGAAGCGCTGTCGTTGTTCGTTCGTCAACATCGCGGTCGTTCCCGGGTCCGCCCACATCCTATCAACCGCGTCCAGCAAAACAGGTTCCGGGTACAAAAGACATTCAATCTCAGGCCAACACCGCTCGTCTGTTTCCTTCCGTAAAAACTTGCACCCGTTCGACTGTACGCATATCATCGAATTTCACAGTTCAGGATTCTCCCTCACCCTGAGCGTGGCATGGCGAGTACCCCTCTCCCGGTTCTCCGGCAAAGGTCGTTCGGCGAAACGGCGCGGCGCGACCGCTGGTGGCTCCAGCCGTTGCTCGTGTTCCTCGGGCTCGGCACGTTCCTCGTGTACGCGAACTGGGCCGCGTTCCAAGGCACGCACTACACTTACGGCCCGTACCTGTCGCCGTTCTATTCACCGGAACTGTTCGGCAACTCACCTCATGCGTGGTTCGGTCCGCAGCCAGCATGGTGGCCGGACTGGTTACTGTTCTCGCCCGCGCTCATCATCCTGTGGGCACCCGCCGGGTTCCGCCTCACCTGCTATTACTACCGCGGCGCGTACTATAAGGCGTTCTGGGCCGATCCACCCAACTGCGCCGTCGGCGAACCGCGGAAGCACTACATCGGCGAGAGCAACTGGCCGCTGCGCATCCAAAACATCCATCGCTACTTCCTCTATTTCGCGATCCTGTTCCTTTTCATGCTCGCATACGACGCGATCTCCGCGTTCTGGTTCAAGGACGAGAACGGCAAGGGTGGCTTCGGCATCGGGGTCGGCTCGCTCGTACTCACCACAAACGTGGTTCTGCTCACCTGTTACACGCTCGGGTGCCACTCACTGCGCCACCTCGTCGGCGGCCGGCGCGACTGCCTCTCGACGTCACCGCTGTGCCACAAGGCTTACAAGGGGTGTAGCGCGCTGAACAAGCGGCACATGCTCTGGGCGTGGGTGAGCCTCGTGGGAGTAATGTTCGCCGACGTCTACGTGCGGCTCTGCTCGATAGGATTCATCAAGGACATCCGCATTCTCTAGTGGAACAAACTCCGTGAGCGAATCCGAACAGCCGACCGGCGTCGTGTACTTCGTGAGCATGGCGAGTAGACGAACCGACGGCGCCATCACGATACCCACCGCATCTGTGTATCGAGGGCGTCCCTTCGGCAGGGTAATCACCGTCGAAACTCGCGACTCGCATTACGAGTTTTGGCAGTGGTTGGTGGACAACCCGAAACTCTTTCCGCGAGTAGATGACGACAACGTGCCGGTCGCGCTGGCTGCATTTGCGAACCGAAAGTGACCGAGCGCGAGCCTACACCTTGGGAGCGCAATGGACTACCAGACTCACGAACACGACGTGGTCGTCATCGGGGCCGGGGGCGCGGGGCTCCGGGCCGCGATCGAGGCGAGCGCGGCCGGTGTGTCGGTCGGGTTGGTGTGCAAATCACTGCTCGGTAAAGCTCACACCGTGATGGCCGAGGGCGGAATCGCGGCGGCGCTCGCGAACGTCGATAACCGCGACAACTGGAAGGTCCACTTCGCCGACACGATGCGCGGCGGGCAGTACGTCAACAACTGGCGGATGGCCGAACTTCACGCACGAGAAGCGCCGGACCGCGTGCGCGAACTCGAAAAGTGGGGCGCGGTGTTCGACCGCACGCCCGACGGCAAAATTCTGCAGCGAAACTTCGGCGGGCACAAGTACCCGCGCCTCGCGCACGTCGGCGACCGCACAGGCCTCGAACTGATTCGCACGCTCCAGGACCACGGCATTCACCGGGGCATCTCGGTGTACATGGAGCGCACCGTGATCCGGTTGCTGAAGACCGGGGAGCGCGTGAGTGGCGCGCTAGCCTACGACCGCGAGCGCGGCCGGTGGACCGTGTTTCGCGCAAAGGCCGTCGTGCTCGCGACCGGCGGGATCGGGAAGGCGTACAAGATCACGTCGAACTCGTGGGAGTACACCGGCGACGGGCACACGCTAGCCTACGACGCGGGGGCGGAACTCATCGACATGGAGTTCGTGCAATTCCACCCGACGGGCATGGTGTGGCCGCCGAGCGTGCGCGGCATCCTGGTCACCGAGGGCGTGCGCGGCGAGGGCGGAGTACTACGGAACAATACGGGCAATCGGTTCATGTTCGGCGACATCCCGGACAATTACCGCCCCCAAACCGCGAAGGACGAAGAAGAAGGCTTCCGCTACGTGCTCGGCGACAAGGAGGCCAACCGCCCGCCGGAACTGCTCACGCGCGATCACGTGGCGCGATGCATCGTGCGCGAGGTGCGCGAAAGGCGCGGGAGCCCGCACGGGGGCGTGTTCCTCGAACTGCAAACGTTCGCCGAGTGGTACGGCAAGCGCGCGAAGAAGTTCGACGCGGCCGAACACTGGAAGAAGAAATTGCCGAGCATGTACCACCAGTTCAAGGAACTCGGCGGGCTGGACATCACGAAGGAGCCGATGGAGGTCGGCCCGACGACACACTACATGATGGGCGGCGTCCGCGTCGATGCGGACACGCAGATGTCGCGCGTCCCCGGGCTGTTCGCGTGCGGCGAGTGCGCGGCCGGGATCAACGGCGCGAACCGCCTGGGCGGGAACTCGCTCTCCGATCTGCTCGTGCTCGGCAAGCGCGCGGGAGAATTCGCCGCAAAGTACGCTCGTGAGCAAAACTCTGCGGGAACCGTTCCCGCGGAGCAAGTCGATTCGGCTGCGAAGTGGGCACTGGCCCCGTTCGATCGTGACGCATCGGAAAACCCGTTCAAGGTGCAACAGGACTTGCAGGACATGATGCAAGACCTAGTCGGGATCGTGCGGAAAGAAGACGAGATGCTGCGTGCTCTCGACGGGCTGGAAAAGCTCCGCGCCCGCGCCGCAAAGGTGCAAGTCACCGGGAACCGCGAGTACAACCCCGGCTGGCACACCGCGATGGACCTTCACAACCTCCTGACCGTTTCCGAAGCCGTGACGCGCGCCGCGATCCTGCGCAAGGAGAGCCGCGGGGCACAGTTCCGCGACGATTACCCGAAGAAGGACAACGCGAAATTCGGAAAGGTGAACAGCATCATCGCAAAGGGCGCCGACGGCACGATGCAGATCCGCCTGGAACAGATTCCGCCCATGCCCGACGAGCTGAAAGACGCCATCCGTGCGGAAGCGAACGGTGTGCTTCCGGACGAGCTGAAATGAACAAACTGTAGGGTTCGCAGGGTTCCCGCCTTGTGACCCCTAATGTGGGAGCGCTCCGAATGTCCACGACGTTCCGCATCTGGCGGGGGGACGCCACGAAAGGCGAGTTCCGCGACTACACCGCCGAAGCGGGCGAGGGGATGGTCGTTCTCGACGCCGTTCACCAGATCCAGGCCACGCAAGCACCGGACCTCGCGTGTCGGTGGAACTGCAAAGCGGGGAAGTGCGGGTCGTGCTCCGCCGAGATCAACGGCGCGCCCAAGCTCATGTGCATGACGCGCCTCGACGACCTGCCGCCGGACGAGATCGTCATCGTCGAGCCGATGCAGGCGTTCCCGTTGGTGAAAGACTTGGTCACGGACGTGTCGTGGAACTACGAGGTGAAGAAGCGCATCAAACCCTTCCGCCCCCGGAAGCCCGACGCCCCCGACGGCACCTGGCGCACGGCGCAAGAAGACGCCGACCGCGTGCAGGAGTTTCGCAAGTGCATTGAGTGCTATCTCTGCCAGGACGTGTGCCACGTGCTGCGCGACCACCACAAGCACGCCGAGTTCATCGGCCCGCGGTTCCTCGTGTACTCGGCCGCACTGGAGATGAACCCGCTCGACACCGCGGACCGCGTGCGCGACCTGAAAGAGACCCAGGGTATCGGCTACTGCAACATCACGAAATGTTGCACGAAGGTGTGCCCCGAGCACATCGCCATCACAGATAACGCGATCATCCCGTTGAAGGAGCGTGTCGTGGACGAGTTCTACGACCCGGTGATGAAACTGATCCAGTTGGTGTTCCGGCCCCGGAAGAAGGAGGAACTGGGGGGAACGGCGGATTGAGGCACGAACCGTGTTTCGTATCGACGCAATCGCGTCGGGAGGGCGCAATGAACCTGGAACTCAAGACCCTGCGCCGGGAAGCGATCCCGGCCGCACTCGAAAAGGCGCACCGCTACCGGCTCCTCAACGAACCGGAGCAGGCCGAGAGCATCTGCGAAGACGTGCTCCGCATCGACCCGGACAATCAGGCCGCACTCGCGTCACTGATCCTCGCGCTCACCGACCGCTTCGGGAGCCCGCGCCCGGTCCCCCCGCGGTACGTCCGCGAATTGCTGCCGCGGCTGACCGGCGACTACGAGCGCGCGTACTTCGCCGGGATCATCGCCGAACGCGAAGGGATCGCGTGGCTGCGATCCAGTCAGCCGCGGTCCGGCGAGGCCGCATTCGTGTGCTTCCACGACGCAATGAACCATTTTGAAACGGCAGAAGCGCTCAGCCCGCCGGCAAACGACGACGCGCTCCTGCGGTGGAACAGTTGCGCCCGGATGATTATGAAGCACCCCGACGTCTACCCGTCTGAGGAAACCACGACCGAGGTCTACGTCGGCGACTGATCTGGCACCGACGCGGCCACTGTCAAGACGCGCACGCCAACCGAGTCGAGGTTAGCTTCGACTCGGCGGGGCATTTTCGTAACCAGTGACCCATCCATCACATCGAACGCGGGTGCCCACATTTCGGGCTCAACACTCAGGCTAACTCCAAAAGCAACGAACGGTGCGCCCGTTCGCGTCCGGCTGGAGCGGCGACCGTGGCAACCGCGACGGGGCTTTTGACGTAATCATCTCTACAATCACACGACTGGCAGAAACGAACTCGGAGCTTGCGAGATGTCGGACCCGGTGCCCCTCCCCGCACCCCTCCCGCCCCCGAAACCAACTCGCCGAACGCCGTGGGGCTACTGGGCCGACGCGGTTCTCGCGTTCGCGGTTCTCGCGTTCGCGTTCCTCGCGGGGTCGTTCGTCGCGCGGAATTCGGACGTCTGGCTGCACCTCGCGACCGGGCGCCTCGTATCGCAGGGCGCGTACCACTTCGGCACGGACCCGTTCGCGTACACCACGGCCGACAAATATTGGGCGAACCACGCCTGGCTCTTTGATCTGGGCCTGTACCTCGCGTTCAAGTGGTTCGGGGGTGCCGGTTTGGTGGTACTCAAGGCACTCGCGGTCGCTGGGACCGCGGGTGCGATGTGGGTGACGGCGCGCGGGCGCGGGGCGGTTTGGCCCATAGCCAGTTGCCTGCTCCTCGCCGTTCTCGCTTGCGGCCCGCGGTTACTCCTTCAACCCACAATTGCGTCGCTCTTGTTGCTCGCGGTCGGTTTGTGCTGTCTGCGTGCGGGCGGCCGAGCACTGGTCGCGATACCGGTGCTGACCGCCGTTTGGGTGAACCTCGATGCGTGGTTCTTCCTCGCTCCCGCGCTGGTCGTGCTGTTCTGGCTCGGCCGGCGAATTGACCCGCAGCGAGCGACTCTTCCGGCGTGGCCGAACTGGTTGGTACCAGCGACGTTCGGCGCGTGTCTGCTCAGCCCTCACCACGTTTTCGCGTTGCGGTTGCCGCTGGAATTGTCTCCGGCGGTGTGGTCGAGCGAGTTCGTGTCCGACCCACGGTTCGCAGGGGTGTTCGTGTCACCGTGGCACGCCTCGACACTCGGCGCGGCCGGCGGGTACAACCTCGCTGCGTGGGCGTTCTTCGTGCTTCTCGCGCTGGGGATCGTTTCCTTTGCAGCGAACCGCACGGCTGTGCTGAGCTGGCGCGTGATGGTGTGGGTACCGTTTGCGTTACTGGCGGCGTGGCAGGCGCGATTGATCCCGTTCTTCGCGGTCGTAGCCGGGCCAATTACCGCGCTGAATCTGCGAGAAGTGATTTCCGAAACGTCGCTCCCGCGCTTCGGGCGCGGGTTCGCGCTGATCGGCAGTTCAGCGCTTCTCGTTCTGGCGTGGTTCGGGTGGACGACCGGCTTCTCAAACCGCGACCGCGCTCCGGCTTGGGCCGTTCACACCGATCCGACACTCGCGCGTGCAGCCGAGGGAACTTCCGCCGCTCGCCAGCAGAGTGGGTTCACACCCGACAGAGTGCTCGCGACGCACCCCGACGCCGGGCACTATCTCGCATGGTTCGCGCCCGGTGAACGATACTTCCTCGATTCGCGATTGCACTTGTTCACACACGTGGCAGGTGATTTCGCAGCAGCCTCGCGTGCGGTCCGATTGCTCGGCGAACCCGGCCCCGGCGACGCGCGCCAACTGGACGACTTCGGCGCGGTTCTGCTCTACGACCCGGACGGCGGACGAATGACCCGTGCGCTCCGCGCGACAACCGGCACCGACAGCACGTGGGCGCTCGCGCGCGTCGACGGCGGGGCCGTCCTCCTCGCGCGAAGCGCTACGAGTTCGCGCCGATTCGACCCCGAGCGCGAGGCGTTCAACGGTTCCCCAGCTCCGCTGCCGGTCGCGGGAACCGGCCCCGCGACCCTAGCCGAACCGGAGCTGGCGTGGTGGATTGCGACCCGAACCGTGGGGCGGTCCGGGTCGTGGGAAGCGGACGCGGCCACGATTTATCTCCGAATGTTTGAAAGCGGCTCCTCGCGCGAGCCGGCGCTGCCGCTACTCGCGGTCCGCACGGCCCGAGCGGGCGCCGAAGTCGACCCCAACGACCCGATCGCGTGGCTGGCGCTGGGGCGCGCGTACGGTACCCTCGGCGAGCGCACCTGGGAGCGCGAGACGGGTACGGGTCTAACCCCCCTCGAGCACGTCCGACAGGTGCAAATCATCACGGCGCTCGTTCAAAGTGTGCTCCTGAATCCGGGGTCCGTACCGGCCCGCGAGAGCCTCGCCGGTGCCCTCCTGCGCCGGAACATGCTCGACAGTGCCCGCCCGCACGCGAGCGAAGCGCTGCGGTTGGTGCGCCGGGCGGGACCGGGTCCGGGCGAGGCATCCGAAGCGTTCACCGAACGGGTCGGGCGCCTCAACGCGCTGGTCGATCAACTCGAAGCCGGGATTCAAGACGGGGAGAATCGGTACCTGATTCGCACGATGGGGCTGGCCGGTGATCCACTGGCGCGGGCGCGGATCGCGCTCGAACTGGGGCTGTCACAAAAAGCCATTGATGTGCTGCGCACGTCGCACCCGGACCTCTACGGCGGTGCGGGTTTGGGGTTACTCGCCGACCTGCTCCTCCAGTCCGGACAGGCGGCCGAGTGCCGGGTGCTACTCGACCGCGCGGAGCTCCGCCGCAACCCGGACGTACTCGGGATCGCCACTTTGCCCCGCGCCGCGGACCCGAACGGGTATAATTGGGCGTACCAACTGCCGACCTACGACTGGCTCGACCTGTGCCAGTGTGCTGCCGTCGGCCGGTACCCCGGTGCGACCGAAGCCGTTGACCGGATTTGCGCGCGTTTGGACGCGGAAGAACAAAGCCAAGCACAATCAGTTGCGACGAGCGGTGCGGCCCTGTTCGTTCTGGAAATCGGAATGGGAGCGCCACCGATCCCGGTACACGCTCGCCTGAGCCGAGCGCGAGATCGGGCGCGATTCACTGAGGTACTGGTGCAGGTCAAATCCCTGTCCACTGCCCGGGCCGATCTCACGACACTCGCCGGGGTACTCGAACTCGAGCGCGGGGCAACCAGTGCCGCATTGAGCCGGTTCAAAAGTGCGCAAACGCTGTACACGCCCACAAAGAGTATGGGGCTCGCGGCCCCAGGCGCGCCGCTGGCTTCACGGTATTATGAAGTACTCAACAAATATCGTTAGAACGCGCCGGTCCGCACTCATCGCTCTCTGATTGAGGTCGTTCATGGTTTCTTATCGCCGCTGGCTCGTTCTGTGCCCGGTCGTGGTTGCGGGGGCGCTCGCGGCCCTCGTGGGTTGCGGAGGCACTTCGACCACACCGCCCACGCAGCCGGACGCACCCGAACCAACACCGACCGCCATGCCCTCCGACATGGAGGCCCAGGTCCACAACTTCTGTGGCGGTTCGTGCCACGCCTACCCGCCACCCGATTCGTTCCCGAAACGCCACTGGCGCGCGGAGGTCGAGCGCGGGTTCCGGTTCTTCGACCAATCTGGGATGAGTGCCGTCCCGCCGAAATTAGCACACGTCGTCCGGTACTACGAGGAACGGGCCGCGGACGAGTACACCCCGCCACAAGTGGCCGCCTCGTCCCGTCCACTCGGGATCAACCTCGAGCCCGTGAGCTACCCTCCCCCGGCCGGGGACCGCCCGATGATTTCACACGTTAACCCGGTCAAGTTGCCCTCCGGCCGGGTCGACGCTGCGGCCCTTGCCCGCGCGCCGTTCACCCTTGTCGCGTGCGATATGCGGGGCGGGCGGGTGCTCGCGCTGGACCCGACTGCCGCGGCCCCGGCGTGGCGAGAGTTGGTGCGGGTTCCGAACCCGGCCCACGCCGAGGTGCTCGACCTCGACGGCGACGGGGTACTCGACTTGCTCGTCGCGGACCTCGGTAGCTACCCGCCGACCGACCGCAAGTGCGGGAGCGTGGTTTGGGCTCGCGGGCGGGCCGACGGCTCGTTCCAGCCGATCACTCTACTGAAGAACGTGGGGCGCGTTGCCGACGTGCGGGCGGCTGACTTCCGCGGCACCGGGAAGCTCGACCTGGTGGTCGGGGTATTCGGGCTCCACACCGTCGGCGAAGTGCTGTTTCTGGAGAACCGAACCACGGACTGGAACCAACCCGACTTCGTGCCAACTACTGTTGATGCGCGCCCGGGTGCGATTCACGTTCCGGTCGCGGACCTCAACGGCGACGGCCGCCCGGACTTCGTCGCCCTCATTGCACAGGAACACGAGATGGTTGTCGCGTTCCTCAACGAAGGCGGCGGCAAATTTGGGAAGAAAGTGCTGTACCGAGCCCCGCACCCCGGGTGGGGCAGCAGCGGCATCCAACTGGTAGACCTAAACGGCGACGGAAAGCTCGACGTCCTGTACACGAACGGCGACATCCTTGATGAGCCGTACTTGTGGAAGCCGTACCACGGGGTTCAGTGGCTGGAGAATAAAGGCGATCTGACGTTCGAGCACCGGCGAATCGCACCCATGTACGGGGTGCACAATGCGGTCGCCGCGCGGGTGACCGGCGGGCCGCTCCCCGACATCCTTGCGGTCAGCTTCCTGCCGGCCGACAAGTTCCCCGATCGCGCGACCAAGCGAGCGGACGCGGTGGTACTGTTCGAGCAGGTCGCGCCCGGGAAGTTCGAGCGGCACGTGCTCGCGAGCGTGCAGTGCGACGCGGTCGTCTGCGCGGCCGCCGACCTCTACCGGTCCGGACGGAACGATCTGGTGATCGGGAACTTCAGCAGCCCAACGACCGATCACCCGGTAACGATCTGGAAGAATCACGGGAAGAAGTAGACGCGCCGGGCGGTCATTCTTTGCCAGCGGCCGCCCGGGCGCGGTGCTCCTCGGCCCTCGCACGCTCCCCGCGCGACTCGTAGTACGCGGCGAGTGCCAAATGGGACGCCCGGTGTTCCGGGTCGAGCTTGAGGGCCCCGAGGAGCCAGCGCTCGCCCACGTCCCCGCGGCCGGTTTGGATCAGCAACTGCCCCATTTCAAAGTGGAGCGCCGGGTCGAGCGGGAACTCGGCGAGCTGGCGGCTCTGTAGTTCGGTGAGCCGCGCGACCCGGTCCTTGATCTCGTCGGCCTTGAGCCCCTGCACGCGGGCCTCTTCGGACTTCCCCTGTTGGCGGAGCGCCTCGAACAGGAGCCACTGAGCCTGGTAGTCCTCTGGCATCGCGACCGCGGCGCGCCGGAGCCATTGTTCCGCGTCGGCCTTCCGGTCCTCGGTCATCGCGAGTTGCCCGCGGGTACGGAGGCACGGGCCGTCGTCCGGATGGCGCTCGAGGGTCTCATCGAGCAGCCGGCGCGCCTCGTCGCGCCGACCGAGAAAGTTGTAACACCGCGCCAGCCGAGCCACGAGCCCGGGGTCGTCGGGGTGCCGGGCGCGGAGTACCTCCAGGTTCCGGGCGGCCTCCTCGTACCCGCCCAGGGAGATGACCGCGTCCGCGAGGCGGCGCCGCGCGTAATCCCGGCCCGGATCGAGGTCGAGAACCCGGCGAAAATCCTCGGCCCCGCGCACCGCACCGCGCCCGATCACATAGGTTTCCCCGCGAAGTTCGAGCGCCCGGACGTTGTCCGGGCTCCGCTGCAGCCACGCTTCGAGACAGGCCATCGCGTCGAGGATGCGGTACACCCGCAGGTACCCCATAGCGAGCGCCTCCCACACCAGCGGCCCGGCGGCCCCGGGCGCTTCCGCGGCCCGGTTCTGGAGGTACACCTCGACCTCCCGCATGTTCCCGCTCGCGGCCTGCACTAGAGCCCACTCGAACGCGGTTTCGTCGGTCGCCTGCCCCAAATTGCTTTGGGCCGCGCGAAGCTCGCGGCGCGCGCCCTCGACGTCGCCGTCCTGCCACGCCGCGCGGCACGCCGCGAGCCGGACCGGTGCGCGACCGCCCCACAGACGCGCGCACGCCGCCAATTCGCGGCGCGCCGCCGCCGGGTTGTGCCGCGCTAGTGCGGCGCGGCCGGCTCGGAGTCGGGACCACGCCCACACGTTCGGGGCAACCACGACCACCACGATTACGACCGCCGCGAGCCCGATCGCGCCCCGGCGCGTGGCGAAGACCTTCAAGAGCCGACGAATCATGGTTGGCCTTAGAACGAACGGTTCAAGGGGTCTGCGGCCGGGCAGACAATTGTTTGGCTACCGCGCGGTGCCGGGCGGCAAGGGCCGGTTTGTCCAAGTCGCGGTAAAGGACGACGAGTGACTGGTGCGTCGGCAAGTGCTCCGGGTCGGCTTGCAGCGCGGCGTCGAACCACCGCAGCGCTTCCCGCACCTGCCCCGCGCGGAGCGCGATGTGCGCGAGTTCGTGGAGGAGCGCCGGGTCGCGCGGGTTCCGTTGGAGCGGCCCCTGGACCAGCGCCAGGACGCGCTCGTTGTCCGCCTCAAGCTGTTTGATCGTCTCGTATTCGCGCTTGGCCTCGGCCTGCTGCCTGTTGCGAGCGAGCGCGAGTGCGTACTGGTGCCGCGCCGCAACGTTCCCGGGGTCATTCTTGATCGCGCGACCGAGGTAGTCGACGGCCGCTTGTTCGTCGCCCTCGGCCAGCGCCCGCGCCCCGCGCTCGAGGAGCGCGTCCGAGTTATCCGGGTGCCGGAGCAGGCAGTCGTCGAGCGCGACTCGCGCTTCGGCCGTGCGCCCTTGGAGGGAGAGAGCTTTCGCCCACAGGATGTGGACCTGGGCGTTGTCCGGGAGCCGCTCGCGTAACACCACTAACTGTTCGATCGCGTCCTCCCCGTTCCGCCGGTTGACGAACAGGGTCGCTAGACGGAGTCGCGCTTCGAGCAGATCCGGGTCGAGTTCGAGAACCCGACGGTAGGCCGCGATCGCGTGCTCGAACCCCATTTGGCTCTCGAGGAACTTGCCCCGGAGCAACAGCGCGAGCGTGTCATCGGGGTCTTGGTCGAGCCACTCACCGAGTGCGTTGTGGGCTTCCAAGTATCGGTACCGTGTCATCAGCCCCGCGACGACCGCCTCGCGCGCGAGGCGCGCATGTGGACCGCCCGCGCTAATATGGGACCGAATCGCTGGAGCCGTCGTGTCTACGTCCCCCAGGTAGGCTCGGTGGTAGAGCAACTCAAAGGCCAGAGTCTCGTCTTGGCCGTAAAGCTGGTCGTAACGTTCGAGAGACGTGTCTGCCGAGGCCGCGTCCCCGGTGCGACGGGCGATGCGGGCAGAAAGCACGAGAACCTCACGTTGGTCCGGCCACAACCACTGGCAGTGCCGGAGGCGCCCGGCGGCCTCCGCATTGTGCCAGCGGTCGGCGGCCCGCTCCGCCGCTCTCAGATTGTTTGTAAACCAGAACCAGGCGCCCCCAACAACAAACAGCGCGACCAACGCGAGCAGCGCAACGGCCCAAAAAGGGCGGCGCCGAACGAACCGGACGGGAGCGAGAAAGAACCGAGCCACCCGCCCGGGGCGGCGCATCCCCCCAAGCGCCGGGTTCAGTTCCAACGGGGGAGAGGTCGCGTCGAGGTTTGGTGCTGACATGAAGGAACTCGGCGGGCGACTGCACTGCGGTCATTTCAACGTGATGTCAAACGTCGGCTGCCCGCTTTTCACGGTGACGCTCAGCGTCGTCGTCTCGGCCTTCGAGTACTCGTTCGGGATTTGAACGTACTTGGCCGCATTCGCAGCAGCCATCGCCGCGGGCGGACCGCCGGGAGTGTACCCCGAATCTTTGCCGGCGCCTTCCGGTGGCTTATTTTCTTTGACTTTCGCCAACGGATTCTCGGGGCCTCCGCCCTTCGCTCCGCCCTTTGAAGTCATCCCGGCGCTCCCGGTTGGTTTGCTTCCCTTGAGCGACTCGGTTTCTACGCAAACCTTGTATTCGCCTGCGAGCACACCGGGCATTGTATACGTGCCGTCCTCTTGAATGGTCGCGGAAAACGTCGGTCCCTCCCCGGCGGCCACAAAGGTCACGAACCCGCCTTTGAGGGCCTTGCCGTTGTAACTGACCTTACCGGACATGTCCTGCTTTCCCCCACCGCACCCGCTGAAGAAAAGAATCAGAGAGCAGAGGATAGTTGCACAGAAAATCCGTTGGAAAGAAGCTCGCATCAGCGTAGCTCCGAAGAGAGGAATTGAACGAGAAACGGGTCCGGACAACCGGACCCGAAGTTAGACTTTACTTTGATAGCGGAGAACTTACCAGTTGCTCCCGAGAACTTCGCCACCGTTCGGCGTGAGCGCGGACCAGAATGTGGCGCCACTTACGCCGGACGAAACACCGCGGACGCTACCATCAGCCAGTGCAACCAGAACCGTACCGGTGTGCATCGAGCTCGCGCGCCCGGCGTCAGCTTGGGCCGGAGAACCTCGCACGTTGAATTGGGGGACAGCCGCCGCGCCGGTCGGGTACCCGAGGTCGGCGTCCGCGGTGACCGAACCCCAGTCCGGCCAGAAGTTGTCCGTGTAGTTACCGGAGCTCGTGAGCGACACCTTCTCGACGTAGATGATCGTGTTCGAGGTGCCGTCGGTAATGTTGGCCGGGTACTTCCGGTAGCCCTGTGGCCCCCAGTAGGTGTTGCCGCCGACGAGTTGAGAGTTGATCGCGTAGCTCGTTCGCCCGCGACCGCCGTTGTTCGACGTGAGCGTGGCGTCCGACGGGCAGCCGTATGTCTTGATGACCGCCGTCTGGAGCTCCGCTCCGCTCGGGCCGCCCCACGCAGAGTACGTGGGCAGGTTCCCGTTCCGGTCGTCGATGAAACCGGCCGAACCGTCGGACTTCTTGTAGCTCTGGTCGTACCAGTTCTTTTGTTCGATGAACGGGAGCAGGTGCACGAAGTGGCCGCCGTGCCCGTTACCTGAAGTTGCTCGGAAGCTGGGGTAGAGACCGAGAGACATCGGCATGTTGCCGTTGTTCGTGTCCGCCATGTTGATGAAGCCCAAACTCAACTGTTTGAGGTTGTTCGAGCAGGACATGCGAGCAGCCGCTTCACGAACTTTTTGAACAGCCGGCAAGAGCAGACCGATGAGGATCGCGATAATTGCGATAACGACTAGTAGCTCGATCAGTGTAAAAGCGCGTCGTCGGGAGAGCGGAGTCGGCACTGAGAACCTCCAGAAAGGATCAGAGATGGGTTGGACCACCCAGATTACTATGAAAACGGACGGACCCCATAATGAAAGCGAGTACGGGGCATCTACCTCACAAAAAGCTACCCTCACACATCCATCATGTCAACACCAAATATCATGTCAACACCAAATCCTGTACCTCCACCGCAATCCCGCGACCGCTCGCTCTCTTCCCGTCCGCGTTCTGCTATCCTCAAATTACGATAGCTAGATGCTTCATTTCATAACTCTCCGAGGTCATCGCATGTCCGTCCCGAGTGATTCGCACTTCCGGAGGTCTCGAGTAATTATTGTTAGAACCATTGCCGTTAATGTTTTCATCACGGGAGTGTTGGTCGCGGTGTCCGCGTGCTCGGCCCCACCCGCTTCAACCACCGCGCCCTCACGGATTGAAGAGGAGGCCCCCGGCCCTGCGCCCTTCGCGGACGCGACCGCCCACAGCGGCATCAGCCTCACCTACCGCAATGGGGAGGACGCCGGGAACTTCGCCATCATCGAATCGCTCGGGGGCGGGGCGGCGCTCATCGATTTCGACGGGGACGGGCTACTGGACGTGTTCCTGCCGGCCGGCGGGCATTACGAGGGGAAAAAGGTACTCGGGCACCCGTGCAAACTGTACCGCAACCTCGGCGGGTTCAAGTTCGCGGACGTTACCGCCAGCGTGGGTCTGGATAAGGTCACGTTCCAGTACAGCCACGGCGCGGCCGCGTTCGACTACGACCGCGACGGGTGGCCCGATCTGCTCGTTACCGGGTACAATCGGCTCGTGCTCCTTCACAACGAACCGAACCCCGCCGGGGGGCGCAAGTTCGTGGACGTGACGCCGAAGTCCGGGCTGAACGACACCCTGTGGTCCACGTCGGCCGCGTGGGGCGATCTCGACGGGGACGGGTACCCGGAAATTTACGTGTGCCACTACGGGAACTGGGGCTTCGACACCAACCACCCCACCGACTGCACCTACGACGGCAAAACCCGCGACGTGTGCCAGCCGGCGAAGTTCAAACCGCTCCCGCACACGCTCTACCAGAACAACCGCGACGGCACCTTTACCGACGTCACGCAGAAAATGAAGCTGCGAAAGGACGGCAAGGGGATCGGCGCGCTGCTCGTGGACGTGAACAACGACGCGCGCCCGGACATCTACGCGGCCAACGACACCGACGACAACTTCCTCTACATGAACAGCGGGAAGCGCGGTGAACTGGCACTCGAAGAAGTGGGGCTGTTCGCCGGGGTCGCGCGCGACGACCGGGGGATCGCGAACGGGAGCATGGGGCTCTCCGCGAGCGACTACGACCGCACCGGGCGCGCCTCGATCTTCGTCACCAACTACGAGAACGAGCTCCCGGCCCTCTACAAGAACCAGAGCACCGACCGCCAGGTGCGGTTCCTGCACAACACGGTCCCGAGCGGGATCGGGGCCATCGGCGGGAACTACGTGAGCTGGGGCACGGGGTTCTTCGACTCCGATCTCGACGGCTGGGAAGACGTCATGATCGTTAGCGGGCACGCGATCCGGTTCCCGACGAAGATCGACCGGCGCCAGAAGCCGGTCCTCCTGAGCAACCAGCGCGGGAAGTTCAAGCCACTCGCCAGCAGCGAGTGGCCGTACCTCCGCGACCCGCACAACGCCCGCGGGTTGGCCCTTGGGGATCTCGACAACGACGGCAAGATCGACGCGATCGTGAGCCACCTGAACGAGCCGGTTGCTGTGTTGCGGAACGTGATCCCGACCGAGGGGCGGCATTGGGTGGGAATCAAACTGATCGGCGCGAAGAATGCCGATATCGTGGGCGCGCGAATCGTGATCGAAACGGCCGGCGGGAAACAAACGAAGTTCGCCCAGGGCGGCGGCAGTTACGGCACCACGAACGACCCGCGCCTGCACTTCGGTCTGAGCGCGGATGCCACGATCAACAAGGTCACTGTTTACTGGCCGTCGGGTAAAGTCGAAGAGATCGCGGGCTTGGAGCCGGATGCTTACTGGATGGTGGCGGAAGGCGAACCGAAGCCCAAGAAGGTGGAAGCAAAGCCGTAAATCACTTCAGGCGCTGCGGACAGTGAGTAAGATCCGCAGCGCCTTTACCACAAACCGAACGCAACACCGCAACAGTCAAACAACAACCGCCCCGGCAACTCATAGCCGGCGCGATTCCAACTCAGAACCACCGCACCTCAACTCGGATCGTTCCACGCCCCGCTCCACGCCCGTTTCCGAAGTTGGTCCATTTCAGGCATTTCGGGCACGTTATGGCAGCGCGTTCCCACGTCTGCGCGAGTGGATTTCGTGAAAACGACTCGCGCCCACCGCGAATTCTCATCCCGCGTTGAAACAAAGCGATGAGAAACGGGTCCAAAAGCTCGGAAGTTGAGGTGATGCGCGGTTACGGACCGTATTGCGCCGTCGCGTGAGCTAGAGTCGGAAGGGGCGGTGCGAGGTTTCGGCACGCACGGACCCACCAACCGCCGAGTATTGAGTCGCCGTATGCCCCGCCGGATCGAACTATCCTCAGCGCCCCTGGACCCGAACGGTCCCAGTGCGTTCGCGGCTGCGTTCACGGGGCCGTATTCCGTCGGGCTGACTCTGGGGATTAGCGTTCTCATCCCGATCGTGCTCGTAGCAATCGTACTTCGGGTCCGGCGCAAGCGCCGCCGACCTGTGGCACCGCTCAGTGACACCGTCCCCGTCCCACCCGCGCGCCCGGTCTACACGCCACCGCCCGAATCCGACGCGATCTTCCGACTCCTGTTCGAGCACCACCCGGCGCCCGCGTGGGTGTTCGACGAGGACTCGCTCCGGTTCGTCGCGGTCAACGACGCCGTGCTCCGTCGGTACGGGTACACGCGCGACCGGTTCCTCGCACTCAAGATCCGCGACGTGTGCCCGGACGAGGACGCGGACCGACTCATCGGCGCCCCGTGCGGGCCGCTCCAGTGGCGGCACCGGATCTCGTCGGGCGCCCTCATCGCGATCGAAGTGACCTCGCACCGCATCACGAGCGACGGGCGGCTGCTCCGGTTGGTCGTGGCCAGCGACGCGATCGATCGCCGAAAGGCGGAAGGCGCACTCAAAGAACGAGACGACCTGCTCCACGACGTCCTCACGAACGTGCCGTGCGCCGTGTCGTGGAAGGACCGCGCGTCCATTTACATCGGGTGCAACGACCAGGCCGCGCGCGACCACGGGCTGACCGTCCCGGGCGAGGTGATCGGCCAGACGGACTACGACCTCGCGCGCGTCTCCGAAGAGGCCGAGAGCGTCCGGGCCAGCGACCTGCGCGTCATCGAGTCCGAGGAACCACTGCTCGACGTGGAAGAAACCCGCACGCTCACGGACGGAACAAAAGTAACGTTCCTGACGAACCGCGTTCCGCTCCGCGACTCGGCCGGGCGCGTCGTCGGGGTCGTGGGTGTGGCGCAGAACGTGACCGAGCGCAAGCGCCTAGAAGACGAACTGCGGCACTCGCAGAAGATGGAAGCGGTCGGCCGCCTCGCCGGGGGCGTCGCGCACGACTTCAACAACCTGCTCACGATCGTCACCGGCAGCGTCCACCTCATCCGCTCCCTTCCACCCGGCGATACGTCGCTCGGCAGCTACGTCGACGAGATCCAGGGCGCGGTTGATCGCGCCACGGCCCTGACGCGCCAACTCTTGGCGTTCAGCCGCAAGCAGCCATCGCGCCCCGAGGTGCTCGATCTGAACGACATCGTTACAGGGTTGGTGAGCCTCCTGCGTCGGCTCCTCGGGAACCGTGTCACGATCCGCACCGATTTGGCCACCGAGCCGGTTCGCGTCCGGGCCGACCGCGGGCACCTGGAACAGATCCTGATGAACCTCGCGGTGAACGCGCGCGACGCGATGCCCAGCGGGGGCGCGTTGACCATCGCGACCGCCCCCGACATTGCGAACCAGTTCGCCCGGCTCACCGTCAGCGATACCGGAACGGGCATGTCGGACGAGGTAAAAGCCAAAATCTTCGAGCCGTTCTTCACCACGAAGGAGATCGGTAAGGGTACGGGCTTGGGTCTGGCAACGGTCCACGGCATCGTGCAGCAAGCCGGGGGCGGGATCGAGGTCACGTCCACCCTGGGCACGGGAACGACGTTCGCGATCCGGCTCCCGTGGTGCTCGACGCCGCCGCCCCCACCGTCTGGTACGCTTACCCCCCTCGCACCGCTCTCCGCGCGCCCCGGGCGCTCGGTTCTGCTCGTTGAGGACGAAGAACGGGTGCGCAAACTGGTTCGAGGTACGCTGGAAGGCTGGGGGTACGCGGTCACCGAAGCCGATCGCGCGGAGGAAGCTCTGGGGCTGCTCGCGGTCAGTCGCGAGTTCGATCTGCTCGTTACGGATCTCGTGATGCCCGGAATGGACGGGCGTGAACTGGCGGCCCGCGTGCGCGCGGAGCGCCCCGGCACCGCCATCGTCTTCATCTCCGGGTACGTCCCGGATCTGAAGCGCCTCGACGGGTTCTCCGACGGGGTGTTCCTCCCCAAACCGTTCACCCCGTTCGATCTGCTCCGGTGTGCGGAGCGGGCGCTGCGCCAGCGGAAAGCGAGCGAAGCGCACGCCCACACTGCGGTCCCCGTGCCGGTTCCCGGCTCTCCCGTGGGGGCACAGGAGCTATGACGCGCCGCGTGCTACTCGTAACCGAAGACCCGATCGCGCACGTCGCGCTGCAGGACACGTTCTCCCCGCTCTCGGCGGAGTGGGGCGCGGACTTCTCCCGCGGCGGCCCCGAGGCGATGAATTACCTGAAGCGACCGGGCTACGATGCCCTGATCGCGGACGCGCACTTGCCCGCCAACGGGTGCGCGGAACTGCTCACGGAAGCCCGGCGCCGGCACCCGCCGATGGCGCGGATCGTGCTCGCGTCCCCGGGCCGAATGGAAGTGATCGGACTGGTCACGCTCGCCCACCGAATGCTCCCGAAGATGTGCCCGGCGGCCGAGTTGATCGGCGCGATTCAGCGGGCGCACTCCTTGCGCGAGTTGCTCGGCAGCCCGTCCCTCGCGGCCCTCGTCGGTCGGCTCGCGAGCGTTCCGGCACTGTCCGCGGTCTACACGCGGATCGCGGAAGAACTCGCGTTCCCCGATTTCTCGCTCGCGGCCGTCGGCGGGTTGGTGTCACAAGACGTCGGGATCGCGGCCAAGTTGCTCCAGATGGCCAACTCCGCACTCGTCGGGCTGCGCAAACCGGCCTCGACGCCGTCCCAGGCGGTGCGCATTCTGGGCGCGGACCTGACGCGCACGCTGGTCCTGGCTGTCGATTTGTTTTCGCGCTACAACCCGCACGCACTCAAGCCGTTCTCGATCGAAGCGCTGTGGGACCGCAGCCAGGCCGTCGGGGAGCTTGCGGCGACCATCGCTGCGGCCGAGCGCGCCGAGGAACAGGTGGTGCGCGAGTCGGCCCTGGGGGGATTGTTCCTCGACATCGGGCGCCTCACGCTCGCGAGCCAACTCACCGGGCCGTACAAGGAAATTCTGGCCCTGATGCGCAAGGAGAACCTGGACGCGGCCGAGGCCGAGCGCCGGGTGCTGGGAACCTCTCACGCCGAAGTCGGGGCGTACCTGCTCGGACTTTGGGGGATGCCCGACGGATTGGTCGAAGCGGTCGCGTGGCACCACAACCCGTCCGGCTGCCCCGGCAGCGCATTCACCCCGCTCACCGCCGTTCACGCAGCGGACACGATCCTCGCGGAAGGCATCAAGGTGAACCCCGATTGGGCCTACCTGGAGCGCCTCGGGCTACGCGACCGATACGCAACGTGGCGGAAATTGTGGCAGGAGCGCACGACGCGCGACGAGCGCGAGGCTTGAGACGGGAATTCCGGCGCGCGGTCGCGTGCTCAACACTTCTCTGCGCGAACGGCTTAAAAAACGGAAATCGAGCACCGAAAAAGCGCCCGATGTTGTTTACGTCGGGCGGTTAACGCGGTTCAGGAACGCAAGAATCGCGGCCACCGCGCGGTACACCTCGGGCGGGATCTCTTGATCGAGATTCAGCCGGCTCAGAACCTGCACGAGCGTCGGGTCCGAGCGCACGGGCACAGCGTTCTTTTGTGCCAGTTTGAGAATTTGTTCCGCGGTGCGCCCCTTCCCCTTCGCAATCACGGTGGGGGCTTTGTCGCGCGCGGGGTCGTAACGGAGTGCGACGGCGCGCTTCTGTTGCGGTTTCTCGGCCATATCACACTCTCACATCCAATAGAGAAGCAAGGGCGGCCGGGCGCCCGGACATCATAGCGGAGGACTGTACCCGCGTTCGAGGAGGGAGATCGGCGACCGCGCGCACGTCGAGGAACACTTCACCGAATCCCTCGGTTTGCAACTCCGAATGCAGTTCGGGCAGCGCCGCACTCACGCGCTCGCGCACCGCGGCCCGGTCGAGGTAAATCGCGGCCCGGAAACTGTCGCCGGCCAACCCCGCGTCGATCCACGTCTCCCCGAGTTCGCTCAGCGGCACGTGCATGAGCATCCGGAAGCGCCCCCCCGGCGCTCCGTGTCGGCGTCGTCCGCTTGTTGGTCTTCCGCCTCGACGGACAGGTGAAGCGTGCGCCACTGGTCGCGGTCCGGGAACGGAACCTGAAGGATGTACGGCGTGCCCGTTGCTTGCGCGAGCGTTTGCGTCGCCTGTTGCGACTCGATCCCGTCAAGTGTGGCTTTCGCGGCCGGAATCTGGGACGCGACGCCCAACTCGCGCGCCGTCTGCAGCAACCGCAGCAGATCGCCCTTGAGATCCGCCTTCAGTTCGTGTGCGACATCGGTCTTCGGCGCCGCGGCGTTTGTCGGCGCGGAGTCCTTAACCGGTGCAGAGTTATTCTTGGTCGGAGCTTGGTCTTCTTTAAGAGCGGAGGCCTTAGACGCGCTCGCGTTTGAAGGATCCGAGACCGAAGCCCGCGCCGGGTCCGGATCAGCAAGCCGCGCAAGTTTGGCTTCAAACTGAATCCCGCCGTTCTGAACGAGGTTCTGAAGTTCGGTCGCGTTCAACACGCGGGGTTCGCTCGGCACAAGGGCTCGGATCGTGTCGCGCACCGCAACGGCAGCCTCGCGGACGGGAGCAGGAACGACCGGAGCGGGTTCGGCCCCGTCGGTCTGCGGTTGCGGCTCGATCAGCGCTTTAAGTTCGGCCTGAAGGGGTTTGAGGTTCGTTGCGAGTTCGGGCGCGGGCGTCGCGCGAATAATCGCCGTCGCGATTTCCGTGGGCAGAGCCGGGGTCTCCGCCGGAACCTTGAGCGTGAGCCCCGTTGGGGTGTTCTTGACCTCCAGAATGAATCGCCCCGGCAGAAGCGGGTCGCGCGTGGTCGCGGTCTGTTCCTGTCCCTCGATTTGCACGAGCACGCGCCCGTCGGGTAGCGCTGCGGTGACGTCCACGACCTTGAGCTGCGTCGACCCCATCGGAACGTTGGGCGGGGCCTGCGGTTTTGTCTCACGCGCCGCCGGGGTCGCGATTTCCAGCGTCCCGTTCCCGGATTTCGGCACCCGCACGAAAAGTACCGACCCGGCCTGAAGCCCCACGGACGGGCTGACCGTGAGGGACTGCCCGTTCACGTTCAGGACCGCGTCGCGCGGGTTCACCTGCGTCACGGTCGCTTGCAAAAGCGAACCGAGGGGAACCGCGGTGAGGTTCCCGGCCAAAATGCGCACGCTCGCCGCGGACGCCGTTTGCGCGGGCGGCGGGGGAGGGAGTACGATTTCGGTCGCGTTGATTTGCATAATTTCTACTTTAGCCTATCTTTTGCGATTCTGCCGAATTCGCGCCAAATGCCCGTACATCCCTCATCGCCAGCGCGATTGGTTCAAGTTCGCGCGTGAATCTTCCGACTTATCACCCACATGGAAACCAATTTACCCGGCCTGAGCGGGTTGACGCAGTTGCTCGATACGAGCGCCCTGCGGCACCGCGTCATTGCCCAAAACGTTGCGAACGTGAACACGCCCGGCTACCGCCGGCAAACGGTCGCGTTCGAGTCCGATCTCGCGCGAGCGCTGGCCTCGCCCACGAGCGACGCGCCGGTGCGGTCGCGCGTCGTGACCTCCGACGGCCCGGAACGTGCCGACGGCAACACGGTCGACATCGACCGCGAGATGAACGACATGAACAAGAACGCGCTTCTGTACCAGGCCGCGACCCAGATCATGGCGAGCCGCATCGCCTCGCTGCGGGCCGCGATCGCCGGGCGCTAGCGCGAACCTTAAGGAGCACAAATGCCCTTTAACGACCTCTTTGCGGCCACGGCCATCAGCAGTTCCGGCATGTCGGCCGAGCGGCTGCGGATGGAAGTCGTCGCGAACAATATCGCGAACGCCAACACCACCCGGTCCGCGAACGGCGGCCCGTACCGCCGGCAGGACGTGGTGTTCGCCGAGGTGCTCGGCGCGGCCCGGGGTGGCCCCGGTGGGAACCTGCGCGGGGTAGAAGCGGTCGAGATGATCGAAGACCCGAGCGACCTGCCCAGCGTGTACCAGCCCGGGCACCCGGACGCGGACGCCGCGGGCAACGTGCGGATGCCGAACGTCCAGCTCCCGATCGAAATGGTCAACCTGTTAACCGCGGCGCGGGCTTACGAAGCGAACCTGCGCACGTCCCAAACGTTCCGCCAAATGAACGAGCAGGCGCTCGCGCTGCTCCGGGGGTAAGCCATGCCAGTCGATTCCATCGCGACCGTCGCCCCGCTCACGCGGCTCCAACCGCTCGTCGCCCCGCAAGCGCTGGCCGAGGCCCCGTCCTCGGTTCCGTTCGCGGGCGTGTTGAACGGCGTCCTCGCGGGCAACGCCCAGGCCCAGGTTACTGCCGACAACGCCGTCCGCGACCTCGCGGATGGGACCGCGCAGGATCTGCACACGGTCAGCCTCGCGGTCGCTCAGGCCGACATCTCGTTCCGACTGATCCTGGAACTGCGCAACCGGCTCGCCGATGCGTTCCAGGAAGTGACCCGCATGCAAGTGTAACGAGCAGTTCGTCGGGCGGGCGGAGCCCGCCCGGCGCGGATTCGGTGACCGGAACGGCCCCTGGACCAGACTCGATCGGGTGACGCATGGAAGCTTTGAACCGCCTACTTGCCCAAACGCGCGCGTACTGGGCGGGCCTGAGTGCCGGGCGCCGCGTGGGTGCGGTGATCGGCGCCCTCGGTATCGTCGTCGCGCTCGCGGCGGTTGCGTACCTGTCGCCGGGCGCGCACTACGTACCGATCTCGCAGGGGCCGCTGTCCCCGGAAGAGGTCGCGGCGATGCGGGCCAAGCTCACCTCGGACAACATCACGAACCGCCTCGTGAGCGGCGGCACGAACCTCGAAGTACCGGAAGAGCGGTACGCCGAAGCGGTGGTCTCGCTCGCCTCGGGCGGCATCCCGGCCCGCGGCGGGAAGGGCTACGAGCTGTTCGACGAGACGTCGCTCATGACGACGCCGTTCGTTCAAAGCGTTAACTACCAGCGGGCGCTCCAGGCCGAACTCGCCCGCTCGATCATGCAAATGGAAGCAGTGCAATCGGCCCGGGTCATCATCGCCAAACCTGAGCCGTCGCCGTTCGTCCGCGATCAGAAACAGCCGACCGCCAGCGTGGTCATCAAATTAAAACCGCGGGCACGGATGGCCACGGCGACCGCGGCCGGTATCGTCTCCCTCGTCGCACACAGCATCGAAGGGTTGCGCCCGGAAAACGTTACGGTTATGGAAACCGGGGGCCGGTTGCTCTCGGACCCGCACGCGGCCGACCGCGGGAACTTACCCACCCCCCAGCTCGAATATCTGGAGAAACTGGAGACGTACCTCTCGACAAAAGCCGAGGAAATGCTGGCAAAAACCCTCGGGCCGGGGCGGGCCGTTATCCGGGTCAATGCGGACATCAACTTCCAGAAAATCAAAGAGCGATTGAAAACTTATTCGCCAGATGGGAAAGTAGCGTGGGCCGAGCGGACCGCGAACTCGACGAGCTCTGGCGGAGCGGCCCGGGGACCCGCAGGGGCCGTTAGCAACGTGACCCGCGCCGGCGGCACGCCAGCCAGCGCGAGCGGCAGCAGCGGCACCGCGAAAGAAGAGGTGATTCAGACCGATTACCTCGTGTCCGAGACGATTCGCGACATCGAGGATACCCCCGGGGCCGTGAACCGCCTGAGCGTCGCGGCCATCGTCGACCTGACACCGCAAGGCGAGGGCCAAACGGTCATCAGCGCGACAGATGCTGAAGAAATCATTAAGCAGGCTGTCGGGTTTCGCGTCGGTCGCGATAATGTTACACTGGCGCGGGCGCCGCTCACCGGGTTGGGTATAACAGAGCCGGACGACACGCTGGTCAAGCTCCAACGCTTCCAAACCTATGTGAGCTTGGCGCGAAACCTCAGTGTCGCCGTGGCGACCGTCCTGGCAATCCTTGTAGCCGCGCTGCTCGTGCTCCGCCGCCGCCGGGTTCCGGACTTGGCTGAAATGAACGCCGCAGCCCAAGCAGCCGCTCAAGCCGCTGCCGAGGAAGAGCGACGAAATACGGAACGTAATCGGTTCCAAGACCTGGCCCGGAACGACCCCCGCCAAGTGGCCGATGTGTTCCGCCTGTTGGTTGGCGAACCTGCTACTTGATGACCCTCTTGATCGTAGACGTGGCTCCTACTGGTGCTATGGATGGCCAACGCTCCTGGTGAAGATGTCGCGGTCCTTTTGCTGCGAGCCTTGCCCGCGGACGTCGCCGAGAATGTTCTCGGTCAGATGGGCGCGGACGACGGCGAGCGGCTCCGGATCAAACTGCGCACGGCGCCGGTCGAACCGCCGCCCGCGAACGACCTCGACGCGGCGGTCGCTCAATTTTTCGATATCCAACGGATCGCCCAGCGCATTACGGCGGCCTCGGCTCCTCCCGCACCCACAGAACCGGCGGAACCCGAACCGCCCGTGAGCCCGATCGAAGAGCTCAAGACGGTTTCGGCCGAACAACTCGCCCGCGCCTTGGATGGTGAGTCGTCCGGGGCGATCGCGATGCTCCTCTCGTCCCTCGACGCGAAGACGACCGGTAACGTGATCCGACGGCTCCCTCCGGATATTCGGCCCGATATTGCTCTGCGACTCACGAAACCCGGGCCACGGAACCTGGCCCTCCTGCAACCGCTCGCCAAGGCGGTTCTGGAGAAGGTCTACAAGCTCAAGGACGTCCCGCCGGAGCCGTCACAAGAGGAACTGATCCAGAACCTCGCCGACATGCTCCGCACGTTCCCGCGGACCGACCGGACGCCCGTTGTTCTCAAACTCGAAGAGACCGATCCCGAACTGGCGACTCGAGTTATTGAGAAGCTGTACCGGATCGAAGACATCATGCGTATCCCCGACCGGCAGGTTCAAATGCTGCTCGGGAAGCTGGACGTAAAGACCGTCGCGGTCGCACTCAAGGGTGCGGCCCCGGCGATCCGCCAAAAAGTCACCTCGAACATGTCCAGCCGGTCGAAATCGGTTCTGGAAGAAGAAAGCGAGCTTCTCGGGTCCATCGCCGATTCGGTGGTCCGCGAAGCCCAAACCACCGTTCTCGCCGCGATACGAAAGGGCGAAGAAGACGGCCAGATCACGATGGATTGATCGCAAAATCAGTTGCAGTCACATTTTTTGTGCCTCGGCGGTCCGTTTACCTTCGACAATGGGTGAACGGGCCGCCGAACCGTTTGTGCCGGCCACCTCGCGCGCCCGCATAGCCTTTTCACTCCCACCATAACTTTCTTGGTTCGGCTCGAATTGGACCCTTCCTGACCTTCCAATTTTGCCGAAAATCCCGTTCCCCTCACGCTCTCGCGCCGAACCTGAGCCATTGTGGAATTGTTCACTTTCTGCCACGGAATCCCTTGCGGAAATCCCCCCTCGCGGGTATCCGCTCACCGGGGTCTCGGGTCGCCCGAACCGCACTCGCGCGGGGGTTGAAAGTGAGTGAAGGGGGTCACATGCGGTCCACACCGGTTGCCCACCGGGGAAATGCTCCCGGATCGCACGAGTTCCGCGTCCGGTTCTCCCGGCGCCTCCGAGACGCTCGCATCGTCGAGGCCAAGGAAGTCGCAGTCGTTCCTCCGCCACCGGCGCCCGCAGCAGTAACAGTTCCGCCCCCTGCCCCGCAACCGCAACCGGTACCCGCCGCGGCACCGCCGACGGATTTTTGGACCACGAACGCCGGCCGCGAAATCCGGGCCGACCGCGAGCGCATCGAAGCCGTGCTCGCGAACGTGAAAACCACCGTCGAGGGCATCCGCACCGAGCGCGCGGACATGCTCCGCGAGTGGCAACGGGCCGCGATCGAACTCGCACTCACGCTCACAACCCGACTCTTACACGAACAGGTCGAAGCCGGCACGTTCCCGATCGAGGGCAAGGTGCGCGACATGATCGCGCAGCTCGGCGACGACACCGCTGTTACGGTCCGACTGAACCCCACGGACCTCGCGCTGCTCACCCAACGACTCGGCGGGGAGCCGCTGTTACCCGATCAAACCGGCCCGCGACTCGTACCGGATGCGAATCTGGGCCGCGGGGACTGTCAGGTTGAAGGCCGCGAGTCCATGCTCCTCTCGGACGTGACCCGCGAGCTCGAAGAAATTCGCGACGAACTATTACGGAGCCTGAAGAATGCTCGGTCTTGATATGCCCGCGATGAACCGGAGCATCGTACAGACGCCCCTCTACCGCATGGGCGGTCGGCTGAAGAGCGTCACGGGACTGATGACCTGCAACATTCCCGCGGCCGTCGGCGACCACTGTGCGATCCTCCCCAACGACGGCGAACCCGTCCTGGCCGAGGTGATCGGGTTCGAGAACGACCAGGCGTACCTCGTGCCGTTCGACGCGGCCGAGAACTTGCGGCCCGGGATGGCGGTGCTCCGAAAGGGCAAGGGCCTGATGGTCCCGACCGGGCGCAACCTGCTCGGCCGCGTGATCGACGGTCTGGGGCGCCCGCTCGACGGCAAGGGGCCGATCACCGACTGCCCGCTGCGCCCGGTCAACCGCCCGGCGCCGCCCGCGATGGAGCGCCAGCGGATCCGCGAGCCGTTCGTAACCGGGGTCCGCGCGATCGACAGCATGCTCACCTGCGGCGGCGGCCAGCGCGTCGGGATCTTCGCCGGGTCGGGCGTCGGTAAGAGCACGCTCCTGGGCGAAATCGCCAACGGGTCGCAGGCCGACGTGAACGTGATCGCCCTCATCGGCGAGCGCGGGCGCGAAGTGGCCCCGTTCCTCGAAGACGTCCTCGGGCCGGAGGGCATGGCCCGGTCCGTCGTGATCGTGGCCACGTGCGAGCAGACCCCGCTCATGCGGGTGCGGGCCTCGCAAGCCGCCATCGCCATCGCCGACTACTTCCGCGGCGAGGGTCAAAACGTCCTCTTCGTCATCGACAGCCTGACGCGGCTCGCGATGGCCCAGCGCGAACTCGGGCTCCTCCTGGGCGAACCCCCCAGCAGCCGGGGGTACACCCCCAGCGTGTTCCAGACCCTCGCGAACACCGTGGAGCGCCTCGGCAACGCGGCCGTCGGCGGAATCACCGCCCTGCTCACCGTTCTCGTCGACGGCGGCGACATGGACGAGCCGATCGCGGACTACGTCCGCGGGCTGGTGGACGGCCACATCGTACTGGACCGCAAGATCGCCGAGCGCGGGTTCTACCCGGCCATCGACGTCTCGCGGAGCGTCAGCCGGGTCGCGACCGACGTGGTGGACCGCGAGTTCTCGAAGGCGGCCCGCAAGGTCCGCGCGATCATGGCCACGCACGCGGAAGTGCTGGACCTGATCCGCATCGGGGCCTACGTCCGCGGGTCCAGCCCGCAGGTCGACAAGGCCATCGAACTGATGCCGAAGCTCGAAAAATTCTTGAAGCAGGACGTGGGCGAGCGGGCCACGTTCGAGGAGACCCGGACCGGTCTGTTCCAGATTGCGGCCGCCTGGCCCTTCTGATCGCACGAGAATTTTCACTCCCCCGCGGGCACACCCGGTTCTCCAACACATGAGAACTGAGTGTGCCCGCGGGCGTTCCGCCCGGGCGCGTGCTACGATACCGGAAGCCCGGCACTCGGGTTCGCCCCGAGCCGCTCGCACTTGACAAGCTCCCGCCGGTTCGCCATAACCCCGGCACCAACGGAGGTGCCTCGCCGTGAAACGATTCGAGTTCTCACTGGACCGACTGCTTCGCGTCAAGAAGCAGCTCGAGCACGTCGCCGAACTCGAACAGCGGCGCGCGCAGGAAGCGACCGAGCGCGCCCGCGCCACGCTCCTCGCGCTCCGGCACCAGCTCGACCGCATCGCCGAGAAGATCACCTCGTCGGTCGGGAGCGTGATGGCCCCGCAGCAGTGGGCGTCCGCGTCCGACATGGCCGAGCGCGTCGACGTCTCGATCCGCGCGTCCGAGCAAGAGGTCGCGGCGGCCGAGCAGCGGCTCCACACCGCGGCCCAGGAGCGCGCCCAACTTGCGACCGAGGTCGAAGCGCTCTCCACGCTCCGCCGGCAGCAGGTCGAGAAGTGGCAACAAGAAGCTCAAAAATCCGATCAGAACCAGCTCGACGAACTCATTCAGCAGCGGTGGCAAGCAGCCCAGAACGCGCCGAGCGTGGCGCTGTATCAGGCCGAACCCGCCGCGTAACGACCCGACCCGCGAGCGGAGCCCGACATGAAAAACTTGATCTTTTTGGGCGCGATCGCCCTCCTCCTGTTCTCGCTCTCGGCCGCGCTGTCGCTGTGGCTCAACCAGTCGCGCCAGCAGCAGGAAACTGCCGAGAAGGATAAAGAGAAGGAGAAGGGCGATAAGCCGCCCCTGAAGCCCGGCCCCTCGGGAGACTCCTCGAAGGATCCCGTGGAACCCAAGACGATCCCCAAGATCCCGCAATCGAACATGGGGCCGAACGTGGGCGCGCTCGACCACCAGGCCCAACTGGAGCGCAAAGCGCTGCAGATCTCGCTGGTGCTCCAGGACGTGCAGGCCCAGCGCGAGGCCACCGACGCCCTGCTCCGCCAGGTCACGACGGAACTGAAGACCGCCACGAAGAACCCCGAGCCGGAACCGAAGGCCGTGGAGGATCTGAAGAAGCGGCAGGCCGAGGACCGCGCGAACGAGATCAAGAACTACGAGAAACTGGCCGCCGTGTACGACGCGATGACGCCCGAGGGCGCCGCACCGATCCTGAAGCAGATGGCCGAGTCCGGGACCGGGAAGATGGAGCAAGCGGCCCAGATCCTGGTCCGGATGAAGGAGCGCAACACGGCGCGGTTAATGGAAGCGCTCGGCGACCCGGCCCTCGCCGCTCAACTCATGGACAAGGTGCGCCAGTTGAAGGCCCTCAACGCCGCGAGCGCGGCCCCGGGGGTTGCCCCGGCACCGACACCGAGCGGGGCGACACCCGGTCGCCCCTTACAGTGACGAACCACCCGACTCGAGAGGGCACGATGCCCGCCGCAAAACAACCCGGTTCCGTTCGCATTCCCCCCGTGCTCATTGGTGCGGGGGTTCTCGTCGTCGCACTCGGCTTCGTCCTCCCGGCGTTCGTTTCGACGCCGATCCCGCTCCCCGACGCCCCACCGCAAGCCACCGAAGGGGCCGGCGCGTTCGCGCCGCGGCTGGCGCAAGCGCCGAACACCAAAACACCGGGCAGCGTCGCACTCGGTCTCCTGCAACTCGTCGTCGCGCTGGTGGTGGTGTGCGGGCTGTGCGTCGTCACCACGCGGTGGCTCGGTCGGAAGCCCGCACCTGTTGCCGAGCAGTCGATGCGCGCGATCACCTCACTCCGCGTCGGACGGTGCGTGGTCCACCTCGTGCGCGCGGGCGACCGACGCATGCTGATCGGGACCGACATTACCGGCGTGAAAGCACTCGTCGAACTCCCTGGCCCAGAACCCGAACTCCCCGCCCCCGCCCAGGCGACTTCCGTTAATCGCGCGGTGTGAGGGCCGGAGCGTCACTAACATCGGCTAACATTTTGGCCCTACGGGGGGACCGGGCCGCCCCCATTTTCTCCGCAACTCACTTACAAGAAACGCTTTACAACCAAATCTCGCCGCTTCATCGAGTGGCCTAAAGGCTAACAACCGCTAACATTCTCCCCATTTTGGCGATCACATTTCAGACTCCAACCGTCACTGGACACCCGTCACTACCATTTTACGCATCCAGTGAACAAAAAATCACATTTTCACGGCTTCAGTCGTTGTTTTTCATCTCGAACGAGCCATTTCTCGTTATTCGGGGATTCCGCCCGTGTAACGGTTCTGTCACGCGAGTAATCGGTTCGGTGTCGCGGGTCGTCTCGTTTTGCCCACATCACACCACACCGGAGCCCCCATGACCGCCCGATTGCTCACCGCCGCTGTGATGGTCGCATTGTCTGCAAACCTGGCATTCGCCACGTCGATCCGCTTCATCCCGGTCCCGGAACGGGTCGCCGGTGCCGATATCGTGGCTGTAGGAACGGTGACGAACATCGAAGAAAAGGCGATCGAGGCCGAACAGTTCAATGGCGGTAACAAGATCCGGTTCCGGATCGCGGTCGTAAAGGTGTCCGACCGGATTCTCGGGGGCGAAGAGGTAACCCACCTGCGCGTCGCGTTCGTACCCAAAGAGGATCAACCCAACGACGGGCTGAAAATCGGAACCCCGGTACTCGCGAAGGACGAAGAGGTGCTCCTGTTCCTGCGCAAGCGCTCGGACGAAGGGTTCTACCGGCTCGGCGGCTATTTCGGCGCGGTCAAGAAGGCCAACAAGTTCGACGACTCCATCAAAGAAGCCAAAGCCGCCGCCAAGATCCTGGCCGACGCGGACAAGGTGCTGAAGTCGAAAGACCAAACCGAACGGATGACGGCCGCGTGGCTGGTTACGACGCGCCACCGCCGGCACCCGGCCGATGCGATCATTGGCAAAACGTCCGAGGAGCCGATCGGAGCCGACGAGAGCCAGGCAATCATCGAAGGACTACTCGTTCTGGCCGAAAAGAATTCGGATGCTTTTTACATGACGGCCCACTCACTGAACCTGACGCGCGAAGAGGGCTTCGGACCCAACTTCACCCCCGATAAGGCCAAAGTCTGGCTGAAAGACAACGCGAAGACGTACCGAATCAAGAAAGTCGTCCCAGTAAAGTAGCAAGCCCACCACAGAGCACCCACCCGCTCGTGACACTCGCGGTTCGCCTGGAGCTTTCTGGGCGAACCGCGAGTGTTAACGAGCGGGTGAAGTTACGGGATCACGGGGCATGTTGCCCGCCCTCTTACCACTACCGGAGAGCGGGCAAGATGCCCGCGGTCCCAGGCTCCCCATCTCCGCTCATAAGTTCACGAACTCGCGCACATCTTGTCCGCCTTGACTCGTCTCACCACTCGCGATAAACACCGCCCCCGAACGCACGGAGGCGCAGTTCATGGGCGACATCGCCGATTTTATCAACAGCCCGAACGGGCTGAACTTCCAGAACCTGTCGCCGCCCGTGCAGATGGCCCTGATGCTCGGGCTGTCCACACTGCTGCCCGCGGCGCTGATGACCATGACGTGCTTCACGCGCGTCGTCATCGTGCTCTCGTTCGTGCGCCAGGGACTGGGTACTCAGAACGTACCGCCCAACCTCGTGCTGACCGGGCTCGCGCTGTTCATCACGCTGTTCATCATGCAGCCGACGTTCGCGGAGATCGATCAGAAGGCGTACCAGCCGTATGTGCAGAAGCAAATGACCGGCCCGCAGGCGCTGAAGATCGGTAGCGACATCTACAAGCGGTTCATGCTCCAGCAGACGCGAAAGCAAGACCTCGCGCTCTTCCTGCACCTGTCGAAGAACACGACCGTCGAGCACGCGGAAGACACCCCGTTCCTCACCGTGATCCCCGCGTTCCTCATCAGCGAACTGAAGACCGCGTTCATCATGGGGTTCTGCATCTACCTGCCCTTCCTGATGGTGGACCTCGTGGTGTCCAGCATCCTGACCTCGATGGGTATGGTGATGATGCCGCCGATCACGATCTCGGCGCCGTTCAAGATCCTGCTGTTCGTCCTCGCGGACGGGTGGCACCTCGTGTCCTACGCGATCGCGCTGAGCTACGGGTGAAGCCTCAAGATCCGTGGCACGGGCCTCCGGCCCGCGGAAGCACGGCACGGGCCAGAGGCCCGGGCCACGAACTGGGTAGCAAGAGCCTGACGAACCATACGGCAAGCAGAACGTCCCGGGTGCGGAGCGCCAGATGACAACCGACCACGTGATACGGATGACCCAGGAGCTGTTCCTGGTGGCGCTGGTGGTGGCCATGCCCGCGCTGGTGGTGAGCCTCGCCGTCGGGATGCTCGTGAGCATCTTCCAGACGGTGACGAGCATCCAGGACCAGACGCTCAGTTACGTCCCGCGCATCATCCTGGTGGGGCTGGTGCTCGTGGTCACGCTCGGGTTCTCGTTCCAACAGGCGGTCGCGTTCACACAACGCATGATCTCCTACGCCGCGGGGAAAGGCACGTGACCATCTCCGGTGTAGCTCTGGGGCTCCTGATCGCGCGGATCGGCGCGTTCGTTGCCGTTATGCCGCTGTTCTCGGGCCGCGCCCCGCGCTCGGTCCAGGCGGGCATGGTGATCGTGTTCGCGGCGTTCTACATCGGACAGGCCAGTTCCGACCTCGGCACCCTCCCGGCCGGGAGCCTGCGCGAGGTCGATCCCATCCGCTACGGGCTCGTAATCACGCGCGAAGCGCTGATCGGGGCCGCGATGGGGTTCGCGTTCGGGCTGTTCCTCCTGCCGGGCCGGATCGCCGGCGAGTTCGTGACGCAGCAGATCGGGTTGAACATCTCGCCGCAAGTCGGCCCCACGGGAACCGATTCGGCCGGCCCGCTCACGAACATCCTCGAAACCGCCGGCGCCCTGATCTTCCTGATCGCGGACGGGCACCACGTGGTTCTCGCGGTGTTCCACTCCTCGTTCGCGGCGCTCCCGCTCGGCGGGTCCGCGATACCGGAGGCCGGTCCGATGGTGACCGGTTTGGCGAGCGCCTACGAAATGGGGCTGCTCCTCGCCGCGCCACTCGCGCTGTGCCTGTTCCTGTTGGCGATCACGCTCGCGGTGATGGCCCGGGCCGCACCGCAACTGAACATCTACTCGGTCGGTTTCACGCTCCAGGTGTTTGTTGCGCTCGTTGCGGGACTGGTGCTGGTTCCGGAGTTCGTGAACACCCTGCTCGCGATCACCGGGCGCACGGGCGAGATGCTGCCCAAGTTGCTGGCAGGTCACGGGTAACAATGCAGGGAGTTTAAACGAGCCGCGACCACAAGGGAGCGGTCGCAGAGACCCCAGCAGCAACAGTAGATGGCGACCCGTTGTTAGTTGTTTTCTGTAACCGGCCGCTGTGAGGCCGCGTGTGGAGTGTGTTTGTTGTTCGTGGCACAGGCCTCTGGCCTGTGGAGGCGCTCACCGGCCAAAGGTCTGTGCCACGAACAACAGGCCACAAACGAACTCGGGACCGGCTCGCGAAAAATCTGGCGGCGTTTGGTAATTCCCTGGTGACTGGTGGCTCATCGGGCACGGTCATTCCCGAAAGGGTGACGAGTGGCTGACGAAGTCGACGACGAATCAAAAACAGAAGATCCGACACCGCGTCGGCGCGAGGAGGCGCGCCGACAGGGTCAGGTGCCGTTTAGTGCGGAACTGGTCGGAAGCCTCGTACTCGTCGTCGGCGTGGTCGGCCTGTCGAACCTCGGGCCGGACGTCTGGAACGCTCTCATCAACATCTTTCGTCACGACCTCCCCCGGGCATTTCGGCCCGACTTCAACATCGAAATTGCTGTGGAACTCATGGCCCGCACGGGGCTCCGGGCGCTCGCCGCGCTCCTGCCCTTCTTCGGGCTGTTGCTCGCCGTAGGCGTGGCCGCGAGCGTCGCGCAGGTGGGGTTCCAGATCAACACGGAAAAGCTCGAACTGAATTTCGACAAGCTGAACCCGGCCACCGGGTTGACCCGACTGTTCTCCACCGCGGCGCTGGTCCGCGGGTTGCTCACGATCCTGAAGGTGATCGCGCTGGGCGTGGTCGCGTATGTCGTGCTCAACGGGCGCGGCGGACTGATCGGGAGCCTCGGTCAGGGGCGGGTTGCGGGCGCGGCGCCCGCGGCGTGGGCCGTTGTAATGAAGTTGGCGCTCTACCTCGCCGGTGCGGTCGCGCTCGTCGCGGTCTTCGACTACGCCTACCAGCGCTACCGGTTCGAGGTCTCCATCCGAATGACGAAGGAAGAGCTGAAGCAGGAACTGAAGCAGGAAGACGGCGACCCGATGGTGAAGGCCCGCATCCGGCAAATCGCACGCGAGCGCACCAAGCAGAAGATGCTGAGGGAAGTGCCGAAGGCCACGGTCGTTGTCACGAACCCGACCCACTACGCCGTCGCACTCCGATACGACGCCAACCGCGACAGCGCTCCCGTGGTCATTGCTAAGGGCAAGGGCGCGTTCGCCAAGCGGATCGCGAAGCTCGCCCGCGATTCCGGCGTGCCCGTACTGGAGCGCCCGCCGCTCGCACGGGCACTCCAGTCCATCCGAGAAGGCCAACCGATCCCGGGCGTGCTGTTCCGGGCCGTGGCCGAGGTGCTCGCGTTCGTCATGAAGTTGCGCAGCGAAGCGGTGTAAGTCAAAGCGGCAATAATTTCGCGCCCGGACGAGCGCGTTTGCTCAATATGTGGCGCGGACATTTTCGCCCGCGTCTGGTATTGGGCGTTCTGAGCCAAGCAGAAATGTGTTGATTCACTCACCTCGTTGTGAAAAACACACGTGCGGTGGGTCTGTATCGCGCAGGGAAAAGGCTCGAAATAGCAGGCGACGAAGCTGAACAAACCGAGCTATTGAGCGGCACGCGGAACTGCGGTTTGATGAGTGTTATGCGCCAAGCGCAATGGCGCAGGATCGAAGTTTTCAGGAATGGCGCAAAACCGACTTTGGGGAAACCCGAACGGAACTTGCGCTGGGGCCGAATCCTGAGAGTGTGACAGGAAGGAAACCTTAGAAACGTTGCGTCTTCCGTGACTTCCGCGCGCCGAAAATCGGCGGCGTTCTAAATCATGGTGTCGCCGGAAACGGCGACCTGAATGGACTCCCGATGGCAAGCGACATTAAACCCGTTACCGGCAACCCGTTACTGCGGAGCGAACTGCTCCTCTCGGTCGCCCTGCTCGGGTTACTCGTAATCTTCTTGGTCCCGCTGCCCACGCTGGTGCTGGACCTTCTGCTCGCGTTCAACATCAGCGCGACCATCCTGTTGTTGCTGGTCACGCTGACGGTGAAGCAGCCACTGGAATTCTCGACGTTCCCGTCGCTGCTTTTGCTCTTTACCTTGTTCCGACTCGCACTGAACGTCGCGACCACGCGACTCATTCTGCTGAACGCGCACGCAGGCGAAATCGTTGAGGCGTTCGGTAAGTTCGTCGTCGGCGGCAGCCTGATCGTCGGCCTCGTGATCTTCTTGATCCTGATCGTGATCCAGTTCGTGGTGATTACGAAAGGGGCCGGGCGGGTCTCGGAAGTCGCGGCGCGGTTCACGTTGGACTCGATGCCCGGCAAGCAGATGGCGATCGACGCCGAAATGAACGCGGGGATGATCGACGAGGTCGAGGCCAAGAAGCGCCGAACGGCTCTCATGAGAGAGAGCGAGTTCTACGGCACGATGGACGGTGCCAGTCGGTTCGTCCGGGGTGACGCAGTAGCCGCGATCATCATCACGGCCGTGAACCTGGTGGGCGGGTTCATCATCGGCCTGACGAAGGGGATGCCGTTGTCCCAGGCGATCCGGACGTACTCGATTCTGACGGTCGGTGACGGGCTGGTGACCCAGATCCCGGCCCTCATCACCGCCACCGCGTCCGCGATGCTGGTGACTAAGGCGACGTCTGGTAACAGCTTGGGCGAAGAACTGGAGGGCCAGTTCCGGTCCGCGTCGGCCCCGTTCCGGCTCGGCTCGTACATCCTGTTCGCACTCGCGATCGTGCCCGGGATGCCCGTAATTCCGTTCCTCGCACTGGGTAGCGCGCTGTTCTACATGTCGCGCCGCAGTGCACAACCGGCCGTGCCGGTCCCCGCCGCCGCGGGAGCTGCGGGCGAAGGTGCAGCGGGCGCGCCGGGCGCACCAGGCGCGGCCCCGAAGTCACCGGTTGAAGGGTACCTCGACGACTTCCTGCAAACGGACCGGATCAGCCTCGAAATCGGTGCCGCACTCATTCCCTTGGTGTCCGCTCGACGCGGACCGGGGCTCCTCGACCGGATCGGGGGCTTGCGGCGCGACCTCGCGAAACAAAGTGGTTTGTGGGTGCCGGCGGTCCGTGTGCGCGACAATATTCAGCTCGACCCGCCTTCGTACAGAGTGTTGCTTGGCGGACGGGAAGTAGCACGCGGCGAAGTGCGCCCGGACTTCTGGCTGGCGATCGACCCGGGTGGCGCGAGCCGGATCTCGCTCGCGGGCGAAGAGGCCCGTGAACCGGCCTTCGGCCTCCCGGCCAAGTGGATCACCGACGCGGACCGCAACCGCGCCGAGGCCGCCGGGTTCACCGTGGTGGACCCGCCGAACGTGATTATCACGCACCTGGGCGAAGTGGTGCGCCGGCACGCGGGCGAACTGCTCGGCCGCGACGACCTGAAATCGATGGTGGACCGGGTCCGCGAAACGACCCCGGCCGTGGTGGACGATCTGATCCCGAACGTCGTCAGCATGGGCACGCTACACCGCGTCCTCACGCTACTGCTCGAAGACCGGGTACCGATCTCGAACCTGCCGCGCATCCTCGAAAGTCTCGCGTCGCACGCGCCGACCGTCAAAGACCCCGCGGAACTGACCGAACGGGTACGGGCCGACATCGGGCGCTCGGTCGTGGACCGGTTCCGCGATCCCTCCGGGCGCATCCGGGCGATCGTGCTGGACCCGCGCCTCGAACTCGAACTGCGCCGATCGGTTCAGGGGCACCAGTTGGTGCTCGATCCGACCCGGTTGGAGCAACTCACGCTACGAGTTGCGGGCGAAATACGAAAAGCGAGCGCCCGCGGGTACGAAGTTGCTCTATTGTGTGATGGGAGCCTCCGCCGTGCCATCCGGCACTCACTCGCACGGGCGCTCCACGACCTCAGTGTCGTCTCGTACCAAGAAATTCCGACCGACCTGTTAATGGAACCGGTGGCCGTGATTCGCCCCGAGGAACTAACCGGCGACGCCTCCCCCGGCTTAAGCAATTTGTTCGAGCAGAACCGAACTTAATCGTCCCGTTGTTCGCCCGAGTCATAACACACCATGAGTGGCAACATTCAAGCGTACCAACGACAAGCCGACCAGCAGCGCCGCGACGAACTCATCGTGTCGCACCTCCCCCTGGTCAAGCACGTGATCGGGCGACTCATCGGCGACACGCCCCCGGGCGTGGACGTCGAGAACCTCGAATCGGCCGGTGTCCTGGGACTCGTGGAAGCGGCCTCGAAGTTCGACCCCACGCGCAACGCCCAGTTCAAAACGTTCGCGTACCTGCGCATCCGCGGCGCGATCGTGGACGAGATGCGGCGCAACAGCCCGCTCCCCCAACACGTTCACACGCGGCTCGCCGCGGTGCGCCGGGCGTGCCGCACCCTGCCCCACCCGATCACGGTCGAGGCCATTGCTGCCGCGACCGGAATGACCGAAGACGAAGTCACGGATACACTTGCGGCGGAACGGGTCGCTAAAACGACGTCCTGGGAACAGACCGCCGACGCGAACGGCATGGAGCCGGCGGTCGCGGCCGAGGAGCCGTCGGTCGAGATGGAGCGCTGGGAAACGATCCAGCAGCTCACCGACGCGATCGAGGGGCTCGACTCGAAGGAGCGGATCGCGGTCACGCTCTACTACCGCGAAGACCTGCGACTGAAAGAAATCGCCGAAGTGATGAAACTCTCCGTGTCGCGCGTGTCGCGCCTGCTAAGCAAGGCGACGTTCGAGCTGGGCGAGCGTCTCAAGGCGCTCAAGGCCGGCGCGGTCGTGGCCGGCTGATTCACTCAAAACACACGCAACGGGGCACTGGGCAGAACCCAGTGCCCCGTTGCGTTTTGGGCGCGATTCTGTGGCACTGGCCAGAGACCTTACACACGCCCCTCGGAACCGCTCACCCGACCAACACACTCCGACACCGCGAGGGGACGAAGCCGCACGAATCGCACCGTTGCGGCCAACCGCCCCGCATCACTCGGCGATGAACCAGTAGTAATCGCCCGTGTACCCGACCTCGTCGAACACGCGCCGCCAGTCGTCCACGTGCATGTACGTGAGGGCGGTCAGGTTCCACTTGAGCAGGCGCTCGCGCTCGGGGTCGTTGCGCCAAGCGTCCATCGTCACGAACGCGCGCCCGCGACTCACGCGCTGAATTTCGCGCAGTGCCTGTTTACACCGGTCCTGGGGCAGGTTGTGGATCGTGTTGATCGAAATCACGAGATCGAAGCTGTTGTCCGGGAACGGGAGCGCATCGGCGCCGGCCTGCTGCAAGTACGGGCGCACCTCCTCGCGGGCGCGTTCCAGCGCGTACCCGGACACGTCCACACCGGCGACTCGCAGTTCGGGCATGAACAGTTTGAAGTCGTGCAGCATGAACCCCTTCGCACAGCCCACATCGAGCAACTGAGCGTCGGGCGCCAACTGGTAATGGTCCCGGAACCGGCGCACGGTATCGGTCCAGAACCGCGGGTGGTAGTTGTATCCGCCGTACCCGCTCAGCCGGTCCCCGTCGAAGTATTCGACCCCGAACTGGCGCGCCGCGGACCGGTGCGCTTCGGTAATGAGGCGCCCGCGGTCGTCGATCGGTCGGTTCGACTTCGGGTACCGGTCCAGCAGGTTGATCTCTTGGCCCATCGCTCGCCCTCCAGGTGCGCGACGAACCTATATCCGCACCTGCCCTAGGGAGCAAGCCCGTGCCCGACGATTGGCGTTGTCACCGAGAGCGGAAGTTTCTTACAGTGGCGCCCCCTGCGGGGCCGATTGAATCACGGATGTGTGTGACCGCCGGCCCCCGGTCGAAGGGAATCGCGATATGAGTTCAGGTGTCTCACCCGCCGGCGCCCCGAGGGTGTTCGTGCCCGGTGGCGCGGGGTACGTCGGGGCGGTTCTGGTGCCGGCCCTGCTCGACGCCGGGTACCGGGTCCGCGTGCTCGATCTGTACCTGTACGGGCACGAGCCACTGGCCCCCGTGCGCGGGCACCCGAACCTGGAAGAAGTGACCGGGGACGTGCGCGACCTGGCCGCGGTTCGGGCCGCGGTAGCCGGGTGCGAGGCGGTGATCCACTTGGCCTGCATCTCCAACGACCCGAGCGTCGAGCTGGACCCGGGCCTGAGCCAATCGGTGAACTACGACTCGTTCGGGCCGCTCGTCCGGGCGTGCAAAGAAGCCGGGGTGCGCCGGTTCGTGTTCGCCTCGTCCGGCAGTGTGTACGGCGTCAGTGACTCCCCGGACGTGACCGAGGAGCACCCGCTCGTTCCGGTGTCGCTGTATAACAAGTTCAAGGCCATGTGCGAGCCGGTGCTGCTGGCCGAGGGCACCCGCGACTTCGTTCCGGTGATCGTCCGCCCGGCCACCATCTGCGGGCACTCGCCGCGCCAGCGCCTGGACCTGACGGTCAACATTCTCACCAACCACGCGATCAACAACGGGAAGATCACCGTGTTCGGTGGCGTACAAATGCGCCCGAACCTGCACATCCGCGACATGATCGACCTGTACCTCCTGCTGCTCACCGCGCCGGACGAGAAGGTCGGGGGCGAGATCTTCAACGCCGGGTACCAGAACTACACCGTCGCGGAAACGGCCGAGATCGTCCGCGGCGTGGTCCAGCGCGAGGCGCCCGAGCGCGGCGCGATCGAGATCGTCACCACGCCGTCCGACGACATCCGCTCGTACCGCGTGAACGCGGACAAGGTGCGCCGGGTGCTCGGGTTCGTCCCCAAGCACACCATCGAGGACGCGGCGGTCGATCTGATCCGGGCGTTCCGCGCCGGGCGGTTGCCGAACTCCATGACCGACCCGCGGTACTTCAACATCAAGCTCATGAAAGACAAGAAGGTCGCGTAACGGCACCAAGAATGGGGGCGGGTGTGGAGCGGTTCTGCGTAATTGGTAGCAACTCGTTCTCTGGTGCGAGTTTCGTCGCATCGGCTCTAAAAACTGGGGCCGAGGTACTCGGCATCAGCCGGTCCCCGGAAGCGGACCCGGTGTTCCTGCCGTACCGCTGGACCGATGCGAGTCGCTTCACGTTCCGCCAACTCGACCTGAACCGCGATCTCAACGCGATCGACGCGGCGCTCCGGGAATTCCGGCCCGATTTCGTTGTGAATTTCGCGGCGCAGGGCATGGTCGCACAGAGCTGGGCCAACCCCGAGCACTGGTACCGCACTAACACGGTCGCGATGGCCGGGCTGCACGAGCGCCTGCGCACGATGGACTTCCTCAAGAAGTTCGTCCAGGCGTCGACCCCCGAGGTGTACGGCAACACGTCCGGGCTCGTGTCCGAGAACGCCCCGTTTAACCCGAGCACGCCCTACGCGATCTCGAAGGCCGCGTGCGACATGAACCTGCTCGCGTACCACCGGGCCTACGGGTTCCCGGTAGTGTTCACGCGCTCGGCCAACGTGTGCGGCCCGGCTCAAGCGCTGTACCGGATCATCCCCAAGACGGTCCTGTGCGTGCTCACCGGGAAGCGGCTCCGGCTCGAAGGGGGCGGCACCAGCGTCCGCTCGTTCATTCACATCGACGACGTGTCCGATGCCACTCTGCGAGCGGCCCGCGACGGGGCACCGGGATCGGTGTTCCATCTATCAACGCCGCTGAACCAAACGATCCGGTCCGTGGTCGAAGAGGTGTGCCGCCAACTCGGGGCGCCGTTCGAGGACTCGGTCGAGGTGGTCGGGGCCAGGCTCGGACAGGACGCCGCGTACCTGCTCGACTCAACGGCAGCTCGTACCAAACTCGGGTGGGAACCGCGCCGCGGAGTCGCGGACGCGATCGCAGACACGATTACCTGGACGAAGAAGAACCTGGACGCGCTCCGCAGCGCCCCGGCCGAGTACATCCACAAGGAATAGTGCCGGATCAGCCGACCAGCCCGTCTCGCACCGCGGCTTCGGCCGCCGCGAGCCGTTCGGGGGAGTCGATCGCACACCGGTACCCGTTCAGCGGGTGCGCGTACAGTCGACCGGCTCCAACGACCGCGGGGAACACGTCCCGCGGGAAATCGCGCGGCCCGGTGGGTGGGATCAAATCGAGTACCTCCGGTTCGGCCAGAAGCACACCCGAAAACACGCGGTCCGAATCGACGCCTCGTCGCTCCTCTTCCGTCGGCCGTTCGAGAAATCGCTCCACGCGCTCATCGGCTCCAACGACAACCACGCTATTGGACCTGGCCCGACGGTGCGTGAGGATCGTGGCCAGCGCCCCGCGTTCCGCGTGCGCGGCCCGTAGCGCGCCGAAGTCGTGGGCGGTCAACACGTCCCCGTACTGAACCAGGAACGAGCCCCCGCGGAAGTGATCGGCCGCCGCACGCACCGCACCCGCGGTCCCTAGTGGTTCGATCTCGTATGAATAGGTCAGATTCACCCCGAACCGGCTCCCGTCCCCGCAGTAATCTCGGATCATCTCCGGGCGGAAGTGCAGGTTCACCACGATGTCGTCGAACCCGTGCCGCGCCAGGTGGCGCAAGACGTAATCGAGGACCGGCCGCCCGGCCAGCGGGAGCATGGGCTTCGGGGTTTCGCGGGTGAGTGCCCCGAGCCGGGTGCCGAACCCGGCGCACAATACCATCGCCTTCATCGGCTCTCCAGAATCCAGCGGGCCGCGTCTGCCAGTGACGTACACGTGTGGTCCGCGCGCACCGACGGGTCGATTGGCTCGGCCGTCACGATCGGTGGCGCGCTGGTTTGCGGCCCCTCGACCAGTACCGTGCGGCACCCGGCCCGCGCCCCGGCCAACACATCTGTGATCCGGTCACCGACCATCACGGACGCCGACAGGTCCAGCGCCCGCTCGCGTGCGGCCCGCAGGAGCATCCCCGGGCGCGGCTTACGGCACTCACACACGACTCGGTACGCGGGCACATTGGCGTGCGGATGGTGTGGGCACGCGAACACCGCGTCGAGCGCGGGCGCACCCGAGGCCCGAAGCTGACGGTTCAGTTCGGTGTGGATCTCGTCGAGCCGGGCTTCCGTGAGCAGCCCGCGTGCGACTACTGCCTGGTTGGTCACGAGAATCAGCGCGAACCCGGCCGCTTTCAGGGCCTGAAGTGCCGGACCAACCCCATCAAGGAGTTGCACGTCCGCGGGGGCCAGCAACGCACCCTCGTTATCCGGTACGATGACCCCGTCGCGGTCGAGGAACACGGCCCGGCCCAGCGTCATCGCGACCGTCCCTTGTTAAGCGGCGCCCGCCGCAGCCGATACGAAACCGAGGAACGCCAGGTGCATCCCGACGGCCCGCGTGTCGGGGGCGAGTAGTGGCTGTGTGAACGAGAACTGTAATTCGACCTTGCGCCGGCCCGCACCGGCCGGAACCGGGCAGGTCAGTTCGACGGCACCGGAACGCAATACCCGCCGGAGCACTTCCTGTCCGTCGACCGAGACGCGCACCTCGGACTCGGCCGGCCGCGGCCCGATCTGCGGGAGCATCCCCCGGAGCACGAATTCACCACCGGGCGGGTGGGTCAGCACACAGTAGGCGGCCCCGGCGACCCAGCCGTCGTCGTAAATGCCGTCGGAGTCCAGTGCCGGATCGACGACGTCTTGGGGGAAGTTCCGGACCGCGGCCGGCGCCGGGGCCGTGCAGAGCTGCCGGGCGGCCCATCTCGAGTTCCGCAGGCACAGGCACTCCGGGGTACCGCACCCGGCCCGATTTTGGTCCGGGGCGCACGCGCCCGGTTCGGCGAGCAGCCAGCGGTGCCTACGAAGGAACAACCGCCCGAACCGCGACGCGGCCCCGCACGTGTAGTGCCCGGGGCCGAGCAACTTGCGGTACGTGGTCTGGTACGCGCGGTCCTCATCGGTTTCACGGAACGCGCCGTCCAGCTCATCGAGCATTTCAAGCACCAGCTCACGAATGTCCTCTGGCGTGTTGTCCTCGGTCCCGGTTCGGGCCAGTTCCAAACAGTGCGAGAAACGAGCGTTCCCGAGCCGCCCACCGAGGATCTCGGCGAGTGTCAGGAGCCGCCCGGTCCGCAGGTCGCGGAGCGCCTTGGGGATGAACAGGTCGGCCGGCCCGTAGGGGAACGCGATCGCGGGCAGGGCCTGGTTCGCGAGCGCGCACGGAGTGCCGAACACGCTCGCGAGCGCGGCCAGACCCGACGCGCTCCCGAGCAGGAACTTCGCCCGCGCGCACAGGAACACGTCCATCCAGTCGCTCCGCAGCGCGCTGTGTGCGTAATCGGTGACCCCGGGGGTGGGCGGCAGCGGGGTCATGGTCGGGTCGCCCATGCGCACGCACCACCCCCCCCGCGCGACAATGGCCCGCAGTGCCGGGAGGTAGGTTTCGATCGCAACGTTCCGCGCCCGGGCACCTGGTTCGTTGGCGTCGTAGCCACCCTCGCGGCAGTGAACGGCAACGATCCAGGCCCCTTCGGGTATCCCGAGTTTGCGCAACTCGGACTCGCCGCGCGCGCGGTGGGCAGCGGTGAGCTTCAGCACGGGCGGGCGCCCCGCGTAAGCGGCCTGGATCGCACCGAACGTGGCCGTGTCGTTGATGGCCGTCACGTAGGGATCGGTCGGGTATTGGAACGCGGGGATCTCGGCGAGCGGGCCGAATACACGCACCCAGAACGGCGAACTGATGACCCACAGCCGCTGCCGCCAGTAATCGAGCAGGCACGGGTTCGCGGCCTCGGCGCGCGGCACCAGGAGCACGCCCACGCACCGGGGGCGCAACCCGAGCCGCCCCTCTTTGACGAAACAGTCCGGTTCCGCGGCCAGGTGCCCGATCCGGGAGAACGCGGGGGGGAACACGGGGTTCATCAGGAACCGCACCCGCAGCGCGCGGCACGCCAGGACCGCGAGCCGGAAAACGATGGTACCAACGGCCCCGCGCATCGAATCTCCCCCTATCGGTCAGGCCAGCATGTTGATGAGGGCGCGCGCGACCCGCCCGCCCTCCAGGTCGTCGAGCGCCGCGTTCGCCCCGCTGAGCGGGTACTCGCGCGAGATCAGGTCCGCGAGCGGCAATTTGCCGTCGAGGAACAGGCGCGCGTACCGCGGCAGGTCGCGATCGGGCACCGTGTCCCCGCCCCACGTGCCCACGATCCGCTTGCCGCGAATCAGGTCGAACGGGTTCAGCGAGATCTGCTCGCCGTGCGGCAGGTTCCCGGCCAGAACGCACAACCCGCCCTTGTCGCGCACGCACCGGAACGCGGCCTCCATCGTCTCCCGGCGCCCCGCGGCCTCGACCGCGAAGTCGGCCCCGCGCCCCCCGGTCAGTTCCAGGATCGCGGCCACGGGGTCGCAGTGGCAGGCGTTGACCGTGTGCGTGGCCCCGAACCGGCGCGCGTCGGCCAGCTTCTGCTCCACCACGTCCACAGCGATCAGGGTTCCGACCCCGTGCAGCCGGGCGGCCATGACCGCGCTGAGGCCGATCCCGCCGGCCCCGAACACGACCAGCGCGCTGCCCGCGGGCGGGTTCGCGGTGTTGGTCACCACCCCGGCCCCGGTCGGCAGCGCGCACCCGAGCAGCGCGGCCTCGCGCAGCGGCACCTCGGCCGGCACCGGGACCACCCGGTTCTCGCAGGTGACCGTGCGCCGCATGAACGTGCTGATCGCCCCGGAGTTCACCCGCCCCAGTTCGCTCCCGTAGGAAACCGAGGGCACGTCCGCACCGTCCCCTTTGATCCAGGTGAGAACGACGCGGTCCCCGGGCCGGACCTTCGCGACCCCCGGGCCGACGGCGGTGACGGTGCCCGAGCCCTCGTGCCCGAGCGTGTGCGGCAGGAACCGGTCCGGCCCGCGGCGCCCGCGGACCTCGTGGAGCTGGCTGTGACACACGCCGCTGTAAGCCACATCGACCAGCACCTGCCCGGGCCGCAGTTCGGGCAGGTCGAGAGTGAGGGACAGCAGCGGTTGGTTCAGCTCGACCAGGACGGCGGCTTCGGTTCGCATGGGTCACTCCGGAATCGACCAGCCAAGGGCCGTCGCGGGAGCCGAGTCCGGCGCGTGTTCGGAGGGCGCCGACACGAGCGCTCCGAACAGCGCGCCACGCGGAGCGGGATGGTACATCGGTTCAAACGGAATAGACGATGCCCGCGAGCGAATCAAGACCTGTCGCCCGCCCCCGGAACCGAAGCGACCGTATCGGCGAGACCCTTTTCCAGGGGAGTGAACCGCAGATCCGGGAGCGCGGCACGTAACCGGGCGATGTCGAAGGTCTGGTCAGTCCGCGCCCGGTCGCGCGGCACGGAAACCACCTCGAACGGGCGGCCGACAAGGGCGCGGAGGTGCGCCCACAATTGCCGAAACGAGTGGCTCTGCCCGGTGGCCAGATTGTAGACCCCCGGTGACCCGTTGAAGGCAAGGGCCGCTGTGATCTCCGCCAGATCGCGCACGAACAGGTAATCCCGGACCTCGCTCCCGTCGCCGAACACTTGTACTTTTCCGCTGTGTAGTGCGGAGTGCAGAAAGGCGCCCGGCCCGTAGGGGCGGGTCGTATCACCGGGGCCGTAAACCATACACGGGCGCAGGGTCACCAGGGGCACGGCCGCCCGCTCCGCCGCGTGGCGAATGACGCCCTCGGCCGCGAGCTTCGAGACTCCATAGAGCGCGCTCGGGGCGACGGCCGTTTGCTCGGTGATGGCCGCATGACACGTCGCGTCCCCGTAGACCGCACTGGAGCTAAAATACACGCAGCGCCGGGGGCGCCGCGCGACCACGCACCGGGCCACAGCCGTCGCGATCGCGACGTCGTCGGTGAAAGTGCGGAACGGATCGGGTCCGCGCGGGGCTCGCGCCGGGACGATCAGAACGGTGTCCCCGTCCACGATCTCGCCGAGACGGTCCGCCGACCCCGCGGACGTGAGATCGAGTTCGGCGGAGCCCACGACCCGGAGGCGGTCGCCGAGGAGCGGTCGGAGCCGCGCCGCGAGCGCGGTCGCGAAGAACCCGGCGCGCCCGAGGAGGACGCACCGCGGCGCGGCACCGGTCAGCGTGTCGACCATCGCACCCTCTCTTTCAGGCCGCGGGCGCGAACGCCTGGGCGACGCGACTCACCACGCCGCGGGAGAACTCGCGGAAGTAGCCGGGGCGCACCGCCGAGCCGTCGTTCATGTTCGAGAACCGGACGTCCATAGTCCAGCGGGTCCAGGCCCCCGCGTTGCTCCCCCCGTGGACCATGCACCCGAAAAACACCACGAAGGAGTTCAGCGGGGGCGCCACGAGCGTCAACCGGTCCGGCGTCAGGGCGGCGATCGTGTCGTCGGTCCGCGGCTGGTAAACGAAGCCCAACCCGTGGGCCAGCGAGCCCCTCTTAACGGTCGAGCGGAACGAGTCGTCGAACGGCTGATCGCGGACCCGGAGCGAGGGCTCCCGGTGCGTCCCTTCGGCCAGGTAAATGCCGCTGCCGGCGGGGAGCGGCGCGAGCGGGAACCAGAAGTTCAGGTGGTACGCCGAGGAGCCGTAGAACGAGTCGCGGTGCAGCCCGATACCGTCGGTCTCTTCGCCGGCGCGCCCGACCCGCAAGTGCGGGGCCGCCTGCACCATCACGTCCGGCCCGAGCAGCGACACGATGAAGTCCCGTTCGGGCCGAAACAGGCGCTCCAGGACGGCGCCCGCGTGCAGGGCGTCGGTGATCGAGCGCACCACACGCAGGTGCGTCTCCCGATCGGGAACGCGCTCGTGATAGGAGGTCAGGTCGCCGGCGAACCCGTACCGCCCCAGGACGTCGTTACAGACGCCGGCGATCTCACCCAGGGAGCCCGGGTCGGTAAAGGGGCGGACGGTGTACCCTTTGGTCAGGAGCGATTCGTGGTCGGCCCCAAACGCGACGGGGGTCTCAAGCGGACCGGCGCTCATCGTGCTCTCCTTCGCAGTTCCAGGGGTTGACGACCCGGCACCCGAAACCCGCCAGCCGCGGGGCGACCCGGCGCGCGACCGATTCCGCGACCCCGAGCACGACGGTCCGGTGGGCCGCGTCGCGGGGGTGGCACACCGGCCGCCCGAGGACCGCCTTCCCGATCTGGAACGGTGCCTCGTCCACGAAGCCGACGCACCGTTCGCCGAGCCCCCGGGCGACCAGTACCCCGATGAGGGCGGTCCCGAACACGTAGCAAGGCTCATCGGGGAGCGCGGCCAGCCCGCGCTCGAACCGCTCCAACTCGGCGACCGCCGGGCCGTAGTCCGGGGCCCCTTCCGGCGCCCGAACGGGGGCACCGGAGACGGCACAGGCGGTGAGCTCGTTCGCGATGAGGTCGGGGACGAGCTCGGTCCCGAAACCGGTGCGGTCGATCGTCCGGGCGAGGAGCGCGGCGTCGTAGTGCGTGGTGTGGTCGATGGTGTAGAAGTCCGACGGGTTCCCGATGGCGTCGGGCACGACCACACACAGGAGCCCCGCGGGGCGGAGCAACTGTCGGATCGTCGTTAACGTTTCGTGCGGGGCCGGGACGTGCTCGAGTGTGTGAATGAGAACGCAGGCGTCGAACGCGCCCGGCACCCGGGCGAGCTCCCCGTGGTGGTACCGGCCCGCGCCGCAGATCCGCTCCACCCAGGGCGCGAGGCTCGGGCTCAGGTCGAAACCGTGCAGCTCCCAGCCCGGGGCGCGGGCCTTGGCCGCGGCGAGAAACGCCCCGCGGTGGCACCCCACTTCCAGGACGCGCGCGCGGGGCTCGTTCAGTCGCTCCGCAACGAGCTGGGCCACCACTTCCGACCGCGTCCGGTCCGGTTGCCCCGGCCGGCGGACGATCTTGTCCGCGCTGGTATCGTTGTCAAAGAGCACATACGCGGCCGAGTAATCGGCGACGAGTTCCGCCCCGACCTTTTGAACCAGAGCGCACACCGAACAGCGGTAGACCAGGGCCGGTTGCGCCACGATGCCGCTGGCAGAAGTAACGGAGTGGGACAGGCGCGAGGCGAACAGCGGTTTCAGATCCCTCCCGCAGCCCCTGCAACAGTGTTGAACGGCGGAACCGTCCGGCTCGGATCGCACGAGAACCTCCTTATTTCCTGCCCGTTGACGTCGACTTCAGCCGCGGCGCCCGCTCCCCAGCCGGCGCCGGATCTTTCGGACCCCTACCCAGAGAAACTCGCGCGGCCCCTTCTCGAACAGCTTTCGGGTCAAGTACCGGGGCGATAAGAAGCGCCACCGACCGGGGCCGTGAACCGGCACCACGACCGCGACCGGCGGTTCCGGCGGGGCGGGTAGTTCCGGTTCCGGCGCGGGGGGCGCGGGCGCGATGAGGGCGGGCGGGGCCAGCAAGTCGAGGATCGCGTCCACGGTCGCGTCGGAAGCCGCTTCCGCCGCCCCCCAGTCGAGCGCGTCGGGCTCGATCCCGGCGTGGAGGCGGATCCGGTGCGCCAAGAACCGGCGGTGCTGCTCGTTGGCCTGCTGGCGCGCGAAGGCCGCGACGCTCTCGACGCTCGCGGTATTGGGCGCGAACTCACAAATGTTCTGGGCCGCGGGGCTCATGTCACAGGCGAAGATCTCGTCCGAGTCCCCGACGACGTAAACGTCACCGGGGTCCGGGCACGCCAGCCAGATGTAGTCCGCGTCCACGGTGCCTTCCGGGACGACCCCCCTGTGGGCGGAGTGGACCATGAGCGGGTGGAGGTGAAAACAGCGGGCCAAGATCCCGTCCCGGCCGGCCCGCCAGAAAAGGAGCGACGGCCAGCCGGCGAACACGGGGGAGTCCCAGAAGAGCTGGCCGCAGATCGGGTGCAGGTGCCGCAACGAGAGCCGCACCAGGTCGCGCGCGCCGACGGTCAGCGTGCCGTCCGCGGGCCGGAAGTGCGCCGCGAGCAGGTCCGGCGCGAACGTCTCGCGCACGACGCGGAGCCCGCACATCGCGATCAACCGCTTGCCCGTCGCGGCGATCGCCTCGAGCCGGGCGAAGCTCCCGTCGGACCAGATGGCGTCGGGGGCGAGGAAGACGACCGCGGCCCCGTCGCCCTCGGCCGCCCGCACGGTCCGGCGGTGGCACTCGGTCATGGCCGCGTACTTGTTTTGGGTAAAGTCGATGTCGTCGAACGCCACGACCTCGGTCCGCATACACGCAGAGAGGCGCTTGTACTCGGCGGAGGCCCGGATCCGGTCCGCGTCCGGCGGGGCGGTGGCGATGACGTAGACCGAGCGGTCCCGGGTCCGCAGTGCCGGCAGGTTACCGGGCGACAAGTTATTGGGAACGACGGTCTTCAAAAAGGTTTCAACGTACTGCGCGCCCCACACGACGGTGATGAAGTGGAAGTGCGTGGGGCCAGACATTCGCGGTACCCTTGTGTGATCGCGCCGGCCGGCACCACCGGCGCGGTTCGGTTCCCCCGTCCCTTCGGGAGCGGTCGTCAGGCCGCCGCGGCCGACGGGTTCACCACCCGCCACTCCTGCATGTCCAGGTAGTGCTTGGTGGACTTCTCCCGGCTCGGGAAGAAGCGGAAGTCGGTGCTGATGCGGGTGCGGTCCGAGGTGTTCGGCACCGACGCATGGACCACCCAGCGGTTGAGCACCAAACAATCGCCGGGGTCCATCGTGCAGTGGACCCCGGGGCGGGCGCCCGTGTCCACCCCCTCGAACCAGAACTTGCGCCCCTTGTCGGCGAGCAGTTCCAGCGGCCGGTTGGTCTGCTCGTACACCATCACCCCGCCGCACCGCTCGTCGATCACGGTGAACGGCACCCACACCGTGACGAAGTCGGTCATGTGCGGGTTGTAGCTGACGTCCTGGTGGGCGGGCACGCCGGCGTGCCTGTTGCCGGCCAGCACGAACCGCGACGTGGGCGGCATGTGCATGAACAGCCGCTCGTCCCCGAGCACGGTTTCCAGCACCCGCCGCAGGCCGGCCGCGCGCGGCACCGCCCACATCTCCGGGTCCAGCCGGGCGCTCAGGGGGAAGTGCCCGGACATCATGTTCCGCAGGTTCTGGTCCAGGTGCTCGAACCGGGCCCCGGTCGCCGCGTCGATGGCGGCACACAGGCCCGCCTCGTCCGCGGTGCCGAACGTCCGGTGCAGCTCGTCCAGCATCACCCGCATCGCACCGGTCAGGTGCGCCCGGACCCCGGCCACTTCGCCCGGGGTGAACACGCCGCGAAACACCTGGTAGCCGTGTTCGCGGAAACAAGACAGGTCCATGCGTAGGGTCTCCGGGGCGCCGCTGGGTCACTCCTTGACGATGTACCCGGCCGGGGCGTTGGTCCACGGGAAGGTGCGCACCCGGACGCCGGGCAGCCCGGCCAGGAGCTCGTCCACCGCTTGGGTCTCGCCCGGCCACTGTTTGATGGCGTACTCGTCGAAGATAATGACCCCGCCGCGGCTCAGCCGCGGCCAGAACGCTTCGACGGCGGCCCGCGTCGGCCGGTACAGGTCGCAGTCCATGTGGACGAGGCTGAACCGCACGCCGGGGTTCTCCGCGACGAACGCCCGCGGCGTTTCGACGATGTCCCCGACCACCAGTTTGATACGGTCCTTCCACGAGACGAACCGGTCGCGGTCGAAGATGTCGATGGCGCTCTTCAGCTCCTCGAAGTACGGCTCCGGGGAGAACCCGCCGACGTCCTTCTGAACGGTCGCCTCCACGCGCCCGTCCTCGGGGGCCAGTTCGGTGAACCCCTTCCAGTTGTCGAACCCGTAAACGACTTTCGTGCGGTCGCCGATGCAGTAGCACTCCAACAGGTTGGCCCAGGTCATCAGGCCCGAACCGCGGAACACCCCCACCTCGGCGATGTCGCCGGGCACGTCGAGGGTCAGCCGGAACAGTTCGGTGTGCGCCAGGAACCGCTTCAGCCACTGGCGGCGGACCAGAACCGGAAACATTTGCACGGCCGTCAGCGGATCGATCTTGTACTCCGCGCAGTGCTCCGCCAATCGCTGTTCGACCGCGGCGTCGATCCCCTGCTTGTGCAGTCCGTCGAACGGCCGAGCCGTCATCGGTGCCTCCGGGTTGTGTGGTGCGTAGCGGTACCGAGCGGGCGCCGGCGGCCTAGCGGCCCGGGCGGACCCCGACGGCCAGCGCCCAAATGTAGTGGCACATCGGTGCGTACCCGGTGTGCACGACCTCGTCGTTCATCCCGAACATGAACACGTTCTCGAAGTACCGCTCCATCAGCTCGCGGAGCGTGGCCATGCTCTTGAGGTTGATGTGCCCCACCTGACTCTGGGGCGAGGCGTAGGCCGCGCTGGTCACGTTCGGGGTTCCGGTCAACAGGACGCCGTTGGCGGGCAGACACCGGACGATGTTCTCCACGAACCGGGCCTCACCCGCGGGGTCGACGTGCTCGATGACGTCGACCGTGTATGCCGCGTCCACCTTCAGGTCCGGGGCCGCGGTGTTGATGTCGCCGTGCAGGTAGGTCACGTTCTTCAGGTGCGCGAGGCGCCGGGCGTTCCCGTCCACGAGCCGCGGGTCCCAGTCGAGCGCGTAGACGCGCGGTACGGCCTGGGCGACGATCGGGAGCCCGAAGCCGTCGCCCGCCCCGACCTCGAGTACGCTCTTCTTGCCCTGCAACAGTTTGGCAACGAACTTGTACCGCGAGAGCACAAAGCACATGTGCTTCGGGTCGTTGACGAGGCTGTACGACGTCCACGGGCCGAGCGCGATCTCGTCCGCGGCGAACAAAATGTCCGCCGTCTGCTCGTACACCTTCTCCACCCGGACCGGCGCCCCGTTCGACGTTCCCATGAGTTCCCCCAGTTTCTGGTCCCCGCCCCGCCACCCGCGTCAGAACGGTCCGGTGAAGCTCGGGTCGGGCACGTCCAGGTGTGCCCGCGGGTCGGCGGCCGGGCGCGGGGGCGTGCGCCCCTGCACCATTTCGCACGCCGCCGCGACGATGTCGAACGCCCCCGGGTAGAACGCCCCGGCCAGCGCCGGGGTGGTCGGGGTCGGGCAGTCCGGGAGCCCGATGCGGCGCGGCCGGCACTTGAGCGAGTCGACTTCTTCTGCGACTCGCGCCACCACCTCGGCGGAGAACCCGGCGTGCGTCCAGCTCGTGTCCGCCACGATTAGTCGACCGGTTTTTCGGACCGATTCGACGACCGTCTCGGCGTCGAACGGGCGCAGGCTCCGCGGGTCGATCACCTCGGCGTCGACCCCCTCGCGGGCCAGCACCTCGGCCGCCCGGTGCGCCTCCAGCGCCATGTGCGACAGGGCCACGATGGTCACGTCGCGCCCGGGCCGCAGCACGCGGGCCTTACCGAACGGCACCCGGTACAGTCCCTCGGGCACCGGCCCCGTGATGTTGTGCAGCCACCGGTGCTCGATGAACACGACCGGGTTGTCGTCCTCGACGGCCGAGATCAGCAGCCCCTTCGCGTCCTGCGGCGTGCTGGGCATCACCACCCTCAGCCCCGGGATGTGTGCGAACCACGACTGGAGGCTCTGCGAGTGCTGCGGCCCCTGCCCCCACCCGCGCCCGACCAGCAACCGGACGACGAGCGGCACGCTCTTCTGCCCGCCGAACATGTAGTGCCACTTGGCCGCCTGATTGACGATCTGCTCCATCGTCAGAACGGCGAAATCGATGCGCTGGTGCAAGAGGATCGGGCGCATTCCGGTGAGAGCCGAACCGATGGCGACACCGGTCATGCCGTTCTCGGCACACGGCATGTCCATGACGCGGGCGCCGCCGTACTTCTGCTCCAGCCCCGCGGTGGTGCCGAAGATGCCCTTGGGGTCGGTCGCCCCCAACCCGATCACGTACACGGCCGAGTCCTTGGCCATGCACAGGTCGGTGGCCTCGTGGACGGCCTGGAAGTATTTCAGTTCGCGGGACATGACCGGTGCATCCTCCGTGACGCGGTTCGCGTAGTGGTCAGGCGGCCCGAGCGAGCGGGTGCGCGGAAACGGCGCCCGCGTAGACGTTCCGCATCAGGGCGTCCGGCCCGGGGAACGGGCTGTCCTTCGCGAACCGCGCCGCGCCCGCGAACTCGTCCTTGATTTCGGCGGTCCAGGCTTCAATATCGGCACCGGTAAACGCGCCCGCGGCGAGCCCGGTTTCGCGGAGCCGGTCGAGCGGGCACAGTTCGCGCCACCGCTCGTACTCGGCCGGGGTGCGGTACCCGATGTCGTTGTCGAAGTTCGGGCCGCAGTGCTCGCGCCAGCGGTACGTCTTGAACTCCAGGAACGCCGGGCCGGTCGAGCGCACGTGTTCGAGCGCCTCGGCCGTCATTCGGCGCACCGCGAGAACGTCGTTCCCGTCACCCTGCACACTGGGCACACCGTGCCCGCGCGCCAGCGCCGCCACCTCGCGCCCCTCGGGCTGCCGTACCGACAGCGGCGAGTACACGGAGTACAGGTTGTTTTCGCACACGAACAGCACCGGCAACTTCTTGAGCGCGGCGAAGTTCAAAGCCTCGTGGAACACGCCCTCCTCGGTCGCTCCCTCACCGAAGAACGTGACCACGACGCGGGGGTGCCCGCTGCTCACCGCCCCGAACGCGGCCCCGACCGCGATCGGGATCGTGCTGGCCACGATCGGGGTGGCCCCGAGGAACCCGACCGACAGGTCGATCAGGTGCATGGACCCGCCCATGCCCCCGCAGCACCCGGTGGCCTTGCCGTACATTTCGGCCATCATCGCCCGCAGGCTCCCCCCCTTAGCGAGGTAGTGCCCGTGCGCGCGGTGGGTGCTCATCACGAGGTCGTCGCGGTCGAGCGCGTCGCACACCCCGGCGCACACGGCCTCCTGGCCGATGCACAGGTGAACCGGGCACCGCATCTGCTGCTCGGGGTACAGGTCGGCGATCCCCTCTTCGATGAGCCGGATGCGGAGCATCTCGCGGTAGAGCCGCCGGGCCGTGTCGTTTTGCACCTGGTACCTCTCTCCTTCAGCGGGTCACGGGCTCGGGGCCTACTTCAGCAGGTGACGGACGTACCGGACGAGCGAGTCGCGCTCGATCGGGCTCCGGTTGCACACCGTGGCCACGGCCTGGGCGCCGGCCACGTTCCCGAGAAACCCGGCCACCTCGACCGGCGCGCCCTGAACCACGCACGGGGCGGCCAGAGTGAGGAAGGCGTCCCCGGCCCCGACCCGGTCCACGATCTTGCCCGCGAACGCCGGCACCTCGGTGAACCCGTCGGTCGGGCTGTAGCACAGGCACCCGCGCGCGCCGCGGGTAACCGATACGGCCCCGCACCCGGTCCGGCGCACCAGCGCGTCGATCATGTGCCGCAGGTCGCCCCGGCGGTCCCGCGAATCGAGGCGCAACTCGCCCTCGGTAATGCACACGTAATCGGCCCGCGGGTACTTGGACGCCGTGTGGTACCCGAAATTGCCCGCGTTGGATTGCGTGTTCACGGCCAGGAACCGGGCCTCGTCGCACAGCACCCGCACGGCCTCCGGTCCGAGCATCTCGTGCCCGAAGTCGAACACCAGGACCGCGTCGAACTCGCCCACCCGCTGGCGCAGTTCGCGGCACACGGCGGCGCTGTCCGCTTCGCTCAGGTGGCTGTCGTTGATCTCGTACACCTCGAACAGTTTGGTGAAGAAGTACTGTTCGACGAACCGGCGCTTGACGATGGTGGGGGCCCCGGGCCGGCGCACGAACCGGGTCTTGATCCCCGGGTTGAGGGCCCCCCCGACGAACCGCTCGTGCGAGTTCTGCTCGCCCAACATGCTCACCAGCGACACGTCGCCGCAGAAGTTCGCCAGGTGGTTGGCGGTCGCCAGCACCCCCCCCGCGAACTGTTCGACCGAGAGCGATTTGACCGCGAGAGTCGGTTCCTTGGACGCTTTCCCGATGGCCTCGCAGTAGTGGTACTCGTCGATGATCGTCTCACCGACGATCAGCACTTTCAGCGGCCGGATCCCGTCCAGGTACCGCAGTACCGTTTCGGGACCGTACCGGCCGGCGAACCCGGCCAGGTACTCGTTCGCGGCCCGCGAGAGGGTCGGGAACTGGGGAGTCAGGTCCGCGGTCCCCAAAGCGGTCGCCGTAGACGCGACCGTGCCCCCGACGGCCGCGATCGCCTGTTCTTCGGGGGCCGCGCACTCGGGCACCAGGTCCGGCCCCTTGACGAACACGTCCGGGCGCAGCGCCTGAATGCACTCGACCGCCATCGGCCACTTGTTGACGGCCACGAAATCGACGCACTCCAGGGCCGCGATGGACTCGGCCCGCACGTCCTCCCGGAACGCCGGCGGACCGGCGCTCACGAACCGGTCCGGGGTCACGGTGACGATCAGAATGTGGCCCAGTTCGCGGGCCTGTTGGAAGTGGCGGATGTGACCGGCGTGGAGCGGGTCGAACGCCCCGTGGCACAGCACCACCTTGCGCCCCCCGGCCCTGAGCGGCGGCAGGAGCGCGGTCAGCTCCTGCAAGTCGATCACCTTACGGCGGGGCACCGGTGGGCGCTCGCCGCTGGGAATCCGTTCGCTCAACATAAGGGTCTTCCGTCGACCGGGGCGCGTCCGCCCGGCCGCTCCGCTGGCCGGGATATGTGAACCGTAAAGTAGGAGACCTATAGACGGCCCACACGATTCAGTCAACCCCGACCCCGACAAAAGGAGGGCTTCTTTACCGTGCCGCAGTTCGTGAAAGTGGGATGAGCGCCGGTACGCGACAAAAAATGACTACCGCGAACGCCACGTGACGCCCCGCGGCCACAAATGTAAAGCGGCGCGAGGTGCTGAGCCCTCCAGTTACCCCGTACAGGGAAGGAACAGCCGAATGCGATCAACCAGATCACGGCAGGAGATCGCTAACGGCGATGCGCGATTGAGGGACCGCGAGCGGCGTAACCTTGTCGTCGCGCCCGTGGGCACTCACGGACGCATAATTCATCCCGAAGCGCGACGCGGCATCCGGCGCGGGCGATCGGAACACCAGCACGCGATCGGTCGTGAGATCAACGACCCAGTAATCCGCGATCCCACCGGTCGCGTACAAACTCGCCTTATCGTGCGTGTCTTCGTGGATCGTCGTTTCGCTCACTTCGACAACCAGAAGAGCGGTCCTCGGATGATCGACGAAATAATCGCGTGGTGAGCCGGGGACCACGGCGACATCCGGTTCAGGTTCGGAAATCTGTCCCAAGTTGAGTGGTAACTGGCAGCGCACATCGAATCCATGCGAGAAGATCGCTTCAAGAGCTTTTGACACGAGCCGGATCGTAACCGCATGGGGCGGGTTCATCACGGCCGTTTCCTCCAAGATGACCCCGCCGATCAACTGCACGCGCTGATCGCGGAAGAACTGGCTGTCGCCGAGCGCGTGATACTCCTTTCGAGTAAACACAAACGGGTGCGGCGGATCGGTGCATTCCATCACGGTTCCGCCGACTAGATCGACCGTGTGCCCGGCGAAAAGCCCGAGTTGCCGCATCCGCTCGAACTCGGCAACGGTCCACAAACGCGGTGACGGGTCGCGCTGTGACGTTGTGGGTGGTACGAGCAGATCAACGGTCGCCATCGTGAAGCCCTCCATATCCCTGAAGTTTAGCCCAAGCCGAGTAGCGCGTAATAGCCCGGTTTACCCTCTTTCCTGGGACTGCGGGCGTCTCGCCCGCCGCTTCACATGTCGGTGACCACACGGTATCGCCGGAAACCCATTCAGGCTGGAAGTGGCGGGCGCTACGCCCGCGGTCCCAGGGAAAATCGCTACTGCTGCCCCGTGCGCGCCGACTTGCCCACCGAGATACCGGACGGCTGGCCCTGAACCGGCGCGGGTTCGGCCGCAGCGAGTTCGTCGTAGAGCCGCTCGCCGCGGCGCGGCACGAGGAGCTTCGCCACGAGCGCCGTCCAGCCCGTCTGGTGGCTCGCGCCCAGGCCCGCGCCGTGGTCGCCGTGGAAGAACTCGTGGAACAGCAGGTAGTCGCGGAAGTGCGGGTCGCTCTGCATCTTCTCGTACTTGCCGAAGCACGGGCGCAGCCCGTTCGCGTCGCGCAGGAACAAGCGCGTGAGGCGCCGGGTGATCTCGACGCCCGCTTCCAGCACCGTCACCTCTTTCCCGCTCCCGACCGGGAACTCGATCTTGAAGTCGGGGCCGTAATAGTGGTGGAACTTCTGCAAACTCTCGATGATGAGGAAGTTGACCGGGAACCAGACCGGGCCGCGCCAGTTCGAGTTGCCGCCGAACATCCCGGTGTCCGAATCGCCCGGCACGTACCCCACCGAGACCGTGTGATCGCCCATGCGGAACGTGTACGGGTGCTCGCGGTGGTAACGCGAGAGCCCGCGCACCCCGAACGGGCTGAGGAATTCGTTCTCGTCCATCACGCGCGAGAGCAATTTCTTAATGCGGTGCCCGCGGAGCAGCGAGAGCAACCGGCGCTCGCCGCGCCCCGGCTCGAACCAGCGCGACACCAGCCCAGCCATGTCCGCGCGGTTCTCCAGCACCCACCGCAGGCGCGCCGCGAACGCGGGCATCTTCGCGAGCAGTTCCGGCTCCAGCACCTCCACCGCGAACAGCGGGATCAGCCCCACCATCGAGCGCACCTTGAGGCGCTCGACGTGTCCGTCCGGCAGCGTGAGTTCGTCGTAGTAGAACCCGTCCTCTTCGCTCCACAGCCCGACGCCCTTCCCCGCCATGTCGGTCATCGCCTTCGCGATACCGAGGAAGTGCTCGAAGAACTTGATCGCGATGTCCTCGTACACCGGGTTCCGGGTCGCGAGTTCGAGCGCGATGCGCATGAGGTTCAGCGCGTACATCGCCATCCACGCGGTGCCGTCCGCCTGGTTGATGAATCCCCCGGTCGGGAGCGGGTGGCTCCGGTCGAACACGCCGATGTTGTCCAGCCCCAGGAACCCGCCCTGGAACACGTTCCGCCCCTGCGCGTCCTTCCGGTTCACCCACCAGGTGAAGTTAATCATGAGCTTGTGGAACACGCGCTCCAGGAACTCCCAGTCCGCGTCCGCCTCGCACTCCTCCGGGTTGCCGTGCGACTCGTGCCCGCCGGTGCGGAACGTGTGCCGGTGCTTGCGGTCGATCTGGAACACGCGCCACGCGGCCCAGGCGTGGACCGGCGGATTCGCGTCAGAGAAGTTCCACTCGTAGGCCGGTAACTGGCCGTTCGGGTGTGTGTACCACTCGCGGCACAGGAGCAGCAATTGGTCCTTGGCGAACTCCGGGTCGAACGGCGCGAACGCGACCGCGTGGAACGCGGTGTCCCACGCGCAGAAGTACGGGTACTCCCACTTGTCCGGCATCGAGAGAATGTCGGCCGCCTTGAAGTGCTGCCAGTCGCTGTTGCGCGCGTACCAGCGCTGTTCGGGAGGCGTGATGGTCGCCGAATCGCCCTTCAGCCAGCGGTACGTGTCGTACTGGTAGAACTGCTTCGTCCAGATCAGCCCCGCCACCGCCTGGCGCTGCACGCGGCGCGCGTCCGCGTCCGGGATGTCTTGCTGGAAGCTCTCGAAATACTGGTCCGCTTCGGCGATCCGGTCTTTGAAGATCTGATCGAATCCCACGAACGGGTCGTTCGGCCCGTCGGAAGCGTGCCGGAGCCGGCACCGCACCGTGACCGACTGCCCCGGCGGGATCATAAACGTGTAGTGCGCGGCCGCTTTAGTACCTGTCCCCTCCGGGTTCACCGCGGCCCGATTACCGTTAATAACGTACTCGTGGAACCCGTCCTTGAAGTACCCCTCGCCCGGCGCGTTGAACAGCGCGGGCGCGTTCGTTTCGTTGTCGGTGAACAGGTACCCGACGCGATCGATCGGCGGAACATTCTCGTCGAACGCCTCGCCGGACTGCTGGGGGGCGCCGGCCCAGAACCGGTACGCATCCCATTCCGGGTGGAACGCTTTCAGCCCTGCGTGCGACGAGGGCACGAACGCCGGGCGCGGTTGGTCGGGCTTCCAGGCCCAAGTGTTGCGGAACCAGAGCGTCGGCAGAATGTGCAGAGGAGCCGGGTCCGGTCCGCGGTTGTGTGCAGTAACGCGCATCAGGATGTCGCGCGGCCCGGCCTTCGCGTACTCCACGAACACGTCGAAGTACCGGTTGTCGTCGAACACGCCGGAATCGAGGATCTCGTACTCGGGGTCGTGGCGCCCCCGGCGCTTGCTCTCGTCGTGCAGTTTCTCGTAGGGGAAGCGCGCCTGCGGGTACTTGTAGAGCATCTTCAAGTACGAGTGCGTCGGCGTCGCGTCGGCGTAGTAGTACAGCTCCTTCACGTCCTCGCCGTGGTTCCCGTCCTCGTTCGGCAGCCCGAACAGGCGCTCCTTCAGGATCGGGTCCGCGCCGTTCCACAGTGCGAGCGCGAGGCACAGGTACTGGCTGTCGTCGCTAACGCCGGCCAGCCCGTCCTCGCCCCACCGGTACGCGCGCCGGTGCGCGTGCCAGAACGGGAAGTACCCCCAGGGGTCGCCGGTGGGCGAGTAGTCCTCGCGCACGGTGCTCCACTGCCGGTCCGCGAGGTACGGCCCCCACCGCCGCCAGACGGGGAGCTCGTTGGTATCGTTCAACCGATCGAGTTCGGGATTCGATGTCGACATGGAGACTTCCAGGCGAACCCCGCCTGCGAGAGCGGGGGAGAAAGGAATCTGTTGTTTTCCCCCTCCCCTTCAGAGAGAAGGTGAGGGTTCTTCAATCGGGTTCGCCAGCAGTTTACCCCTCCGCCGGCCGCTTGTCCGTTGTAACCCGTTTATCTTCACGGTAGTCTGAACCGGCTCACCCGCCTAATCGGAACCCTCCCCATGCGCATCCGTTTGCTGCTCGCTGCCTTGAGTCTTCTCGCCGGTCCGCAACTTTACGCTGCGGACTCGTGGCCCGGGTACCGCGGCCCCACCGCCGACGGGCACTTCGCCGGGGCGAACGCGCCGACAAAATGGAGCGAGAAGCAGAACGTCGTCTGGAAGACCGCGATCCACGGGAAAGGGTGGTCGTCACCCATCGTGCTTGGGGACCAAGTATGGGTGACGACGGCCGACGAGGTACTCGACCCCAACCCAAAGCCGGTCAAGGGCGGTCCCCCGGCCAACCCGGTCAAAGAAGTGACATACTTCGCGGTGTGCGTGGATCGTAAAAGCGGGAAGGTGCTGCACGACGTCAAGTTGCACGTCGATCAGAAGCCCCAATACTGCCACCCGTTCAACAGCTTCGCGTCCCCGACGCCGTTCATCGAAGGGGACCGGGTGTACGCGCACTTCGGCAGCCCCGGGACGTTCTGCGTCGACACCTCGACCGGCAAAGTGTTGTGGGAGCGAGTCGATTTGAAGTGCGACCACTTCCGCGGCGCCGCGTCATCGCCGGTCGTGTACGGCGACCTCCTGTACCTCGTACTCGACGGGGCCGATTACCAGTTCGTTACCGCGCTCGACAAGCGGACCGGCAAAACGGTGTGGACCACCGACCGGAAGATCAAGTATTCGACCGACAACGGCGACTACAAGAAGGCTTACGGCACCCCGGTGCTGTTCACGGTTGGCGGGGCGCAGTGGTTGGTGTGCCCGTCGGCCGAATGCACGATGGCCTACGACCCGAAGACCGGCGCAGAACTGTGGCGCCTCACACACGGCGGAATGAACGGCGCGGCCCGGCCCGTCATGGCCAACGGGCTGATGTACCTGACCAGCGGGCACACGGGCAAACTGTTCGCGGTGAAGCCCGAAGGACTGGCGGGCGCAGTACCGAAGGAAGCGATTTCGTGGCAGGTCGCGAAGAACGTGTCCACGCGACCGTCGCTCTTGGTGGCCGGGGACCGGCTGTTCATGGTGTCCGATACCGGTATCGCGTCGTGCCTGGAAACCGCGACCGGCAAGGTAGTGTGGACCGAACGGCTCGACGGCGAGTTCTCATCCTCCCCCGTACTCGCCGGCGGAAACGTATACTTCTGCAATCAGATCGGCAAAACGTTCGTGGTGAAGGCCGACGAAGATTCGTACACACTCGTAACGGAAAATCGACTCGACGGCGGGTTCATGGCGTCCCCCGCCTTCGCGGACAACGAACTGTTCCTGCGAACGAAAACGCACCTCTACGCGATCGGCAAGAAGTAAGTGTCACCCAGGCGCTGGCCGTAGCCGTCGGTCAGCGCCTACTCCGAAAGCGGTAACCACTCGGTCACGTCGAACCGGGAGTGCGGCGACGTCTGCGTGGTCGCGAGTGCTTCGTAGTACGCCGGCTGACACGCCGACAGGATCGCAGCCACTTCCGCCGGCATCAGGTTCCCGTGCTCGCGGCAGAACATCAAATCCGTCGCAGCGCCGTTCACCGCGATCGTCGTCGCGGCCGGTACGGACTTCTTGACCATCGCGGCGAACGCGCTGCCCGACTCCGTTTCGGGGACCAGTACGAACGTCTGTGCGCCGGCTTCGGAACCGCATGCCGGGGCCGAGCGCTCGTGGTAGTCCTTGATCCGAGCGCTCATGTCCACTTTCCGCGCGCGGGACGTCGAGACTTCCACTTCCGTCACGTCCGTCACCGGGAGCAAGTCGCTCAGGAACGCCGTGGTCTGCTCGACCATCGGAGCGACCAGCGTGCGGCCCATGTCCGCGTTCATTTGGCACAGCGCCGTCAGACCGCCGCGCGGTTCGAGTACCAGTTTCTGGAGCGCGACCTCCAACCGGAGCACGTCCTCCGACTTGACCGAAGCCACGATCTTCTTGGCCGAGCGCTCGATGTGCGTTTCGCCCGCGGGGAGCACCACATTCAGAGTGTTCGTCGGGCGGAGCGTCTGCTGGAGCGCCTCTTCTGAGAGCGCGACCGGCGTGTCCGACGACGGGGGTAGGTTCGCGAGCGGGGACTCCATCACGTCGACGAGCAGTTCCATCCGCGTGCGGCAGTACGCGAGTTCCCGCGCCCGGTCCTCGATCCGGGCGCGGAGCGCCCGATAGAACTTCGCGACCGCGTCCGCCAAGTCTTCCTGCAACCGGATGTGCGCGAACACGCGAACCTGATCGAGGAAGTGCCGCATGCTGCGCCCGCTGCGCCCGCCGAAGAAGCTGAACGTACCGCTCCCGGCCTGGCACACGTCGTGAGCAGACTGCACGTCGCTCTTCGCCTGGCGCGCTTTCACCGCGAGTTGTTGGGCACGAGCGTCGGCGGCGTTGGCCCACTCCGAGGACGCCGCAGCGAGCTTTTTCAGAGCGACACTGATCGCTCCCAGTCTGCGCCCGGGGTATTCCTCTAAGGGGCGCACGACCTCTGCGAACTCGTTCCCCCACATCTCCGCGACGCGCTTGACCGATTCCTCCAGCATCTTCGAGGTGCGGCTCCGGCGCACGCTGCTGTCCTGCTCCCCCATCGGGCGCGTGCCGATCAGATCGCGCGCCTGTTCCCACACGGCTCGCGACCACGCCGCCGCGTCGGGCCGGCGGACCGAGCCGTTGAGTTGCGCTTCCAGTCCACTCAGCCAGCGCTCGATCTGGTCGCCGGGTCCGCCGTCCGGCCCGCGGACCGCTTCCTGTTCGATTTGCGCCCGCACCGCGTCCGGCTTCAGGCGCGGATCGTTGACCGCGTGCCCGACGACGTGCTGTACGGGGGTCGGGTCGGCGGGATCCGCGTCCACCTTCCATTCCTTCAGGAGCCGGATGCAGATCTTCTGCGCCGCGGCCCGGAGGAGCAGCCCGCGCGGGAACCACACGCCATACGTGCCGAACGAGCGGAACGGGCTGCGATCGAACCCGACGGGCCGGGTGCGGAGCTGTTCCAGCACCGGGCCGAGCGGCGTCGTCATATCGTGCGACACGTACCCCGCGAGGTGCGAGAGGCAGTCCCGGAACGAACCGGCGCTGCGCTCCGACATCGGCATCAGGTACGTGGACGTGAACGGCAGCCCGCGGCTCTCGACCTTCGGTCCCTCGTGACCGCCGTACTGCGCGGTGAACGACACCTCCGGATCGGAGAAGTGGTTCAGTTCGGTGATCGTGGCGTACAAGTTCGCGAGTTCCGCGTCCGTCGAGTTCGGGTCGTCGGGAGCCGCCGCGTACACGAACGCGGTTACGGGAGCGTCGACCGGCGTCACCCGCGCGAGCACCCGGCGCACCGCGTACCCGAGGTCCACGAGCATCCCGCCGGACCCGCCGCTCGCGCTGGCGAACACGTACACCTGCGGGGTGCTCCCGCGAACCGTCAGCCCGGTCTGATCGGACGATTGCGCGAGCGATTCCGGATGCGTCGCGATCTGGAACTCGCGCCGCAACCGCGTGACGAACCGCAGATAGTTGTCGCAGAACGCGAGGCGCCCGAGCGACCGGGCGCCTCCGGCCCGCAGGCTCCGCGGGATCGCGTACAGTTTCTCGCGCGGTAACCAGTCGAGGATCTGATCGAGTTGCCGGCGCCGGTACTGCGTGACCGGTTGCAGCGGCACCGGGAACACTTCGTCGGTCCCGAGCGCGACGTCGGGCGGCGCGCTCACGGCCTTGGTGACCGCGTCGGGGTCGCAATCGACGTAGAGGAAACGGAAGCACGGCACCTGGACCACGTCGCCGACGCGGTCCGTGAGCCGGCACCGGATCTCTTGCAGCGCCCGGCGCCCGAAGCTCCCCACACCGATGAGGATCGTCGGCCGCAGCACGCCCAGGTCTTTTTGCGTCGCGGTCACACCGAGCAGGTGGTCTTCGTCGATCTCCGGGTGTTCGTGCGGTGTCGGTTGGGGCCGCGGCGCGCCCGACATCACGGCCGCGCCCCCGCGAACCGGCGCTGGGGGCGTCAGTTCCACGTCGTGAACGGTGCGCCCGACCTTGGCCCACGCTCCCGGCTCGCGCACGCCGCTCCCGGCCTCGGTCCCGCCGCTACTACCGGTCGCGTCCCGCGGACCGCCGAGCGCGCGAATGAACGCAGTGCAGCTCGGCCAGCGCTCGTCCGGGTTCTTCGCCAGCGCCCGGGCTACTACCGGCTGGTCGACCTCCGGGAGCATCGACAGGTCCGGCGGTTCGGACATGTGCTGGAGCGCGAGTTGCCGGATGTTCTTGCCGGCAAAGGGGCGCTTCCCGGTGAGCAACTCGACGTACACGACCGCGAGGCTGTACTGGTCCGAGTGCTTGCTGATCTTGTTCTGGAACGTTTCCGGGGCCGCGTAAATGGGCGTGACGCCGCCCATCAGTCCGGACGAACTGGAGCGCTCGAGTTGCTTCACCAGCCCGAAGTCCGCGACCTTCACACGGTCCGCGACCATGAACAGGTTGCGCGGCTTCACGTCGAGGTGCTGGAGGTTGTGCTTCTCGATCAGGTGGTCCAGACCGACGGCCGCGTCGTCGAGGAACCCCAGGAGGATGTCTCGCGGGATGCCGGGCCGCCCGGCACCCTGGTACTCGACCAGGCACTCGTGCAGGTTCCGGTCGGCCAGTTCCATCACGATGACGAGTTCGCCGCCGACGTCCTGGATCTGCTCGATGGACACGACGAACGGGTGCCGCACCTGTTTGACGCGCTCGAGCGCCTTCAGTTCCTGCACGGCGCGCGCGTCGTCGCCGTCGAGGGCGTTGAGATTACCGTAGACGAACTTGATTGCCTTATGAATGCCGCCGGGCGCGACGCACTTCCACACTTCGCCGAACCCACCGGTCCCGATGGGTTCGATGAGTCGGTAGCCGGGCAGCGGTTCGCCGTCGGGCTCGCGGAGCCAGTTCATGCGTTTGATAACCTGTCCCGGGCGGGAGGACGGTCCGCGCGGGGTGCGAGTTCCGAGAAGTTGCCGTTTGAACCGTAAGTCACACTGTGCAAGAAGTCCAATCGCGTGTACGAAATTGAGGCGGGCGCAAACCGAATTGAGATCCGGCCGGAATTCCGGCGCGAACCAAATCGGGAACGACGTGTAGACTTTCTAAACGCCGCAGTTCGCCAAGCAACCGATCAGGTGAGTTCAGTCGTTAAATAACTGAGGTGCATTTAGATGCGTCCGAATCAATGGTGGCAGTTCGGTCTGATCGGGGGCAGCGTCCTCACAATCGCCACTGCCACAAACCTCGCTTCGGCGGTGATACGGGGAACCGTTGGTACAGTCGAATGGGGTGAAACAGGAGGATTCGCGGCTGCGATCTTCGGGATGGGGTTTGTGTGTGGAGTAATAATTTGGGCCGGACGGGGGTTGTCGCAGCGTTTCGGTCCGGTTGGGGACGCAGTCATCGGTCTCGTCGTCATGGAGGCATTCTTCGTATCGTGCATGCTTCTTTTTCAGCCGGAGATGTTGGGAAGCAAATTCGAGAACAACGGGCTCCCCATGCTCGGATTCGCCGTCCCACTCGGTCTGTTTGCCGGTTGGCTAATCGGTCGCGACTTTCGTCCCCAACTGACCGCAGAACAAAGGCGCCGGCGCAAGTTTCTGGAAGAGTTAGAAGATGAGTCTGCGCCTGAAAAACGTGCCTAGTTGGACGCTGTTTGGCCAAGATTGTTTCCCGATGCCACTAGCTTACTGTCAGTAGTTGCCCCCGCCAAATCACGTAATCGCTCACGCCCAACGCGGAGATCGCAGAATGGCCCAAGTTCGTTGCCCCTATTGCCACGAGTACATCGACCGAGCCGAATTCGCGGCGCACGAAGCCGCGCACCGCAAGGCCCGCCCCGACGGGCAGCAAACCGACTACGCCACCTTACCCGAAGAGGAGCGCGAGGACGGCGACCTTGAGGGCGTGCCCCAAGTGTACGTCCACCGAAAGTGCGGCGTGGCCACTGGAATGCCCGAGGAGATCATCCGGAGCTACCTCAAGAATCCGTACATGTACATGGCCGACGCGACGTTCTGCTGCGGGTGCCGCAAACACGTCCCGTTCCGCGACTGTGAATGGACGGAAACCGGAGAAGATCTCCAAACTTACACGGACCGACTGCGCGCAGCGAAACCAGACATGAAGCCCAAAGGGTGCCTGGCCGCGATCGCTTTCATCGGCGCCGGGCTGACCGGAATCATTGCGACCCTTTGTTGAATGCCGCCCCGGAGGGAAGCGTGGAACGCGCCGTCGAGTGGTTCGTGGCGATCACATCACTCCCCATCGGCGCATCCCACTTACTGCGGCCCCGGGATTGGGGCGAGGCGTTCCGCCAGTTGCACGCTTGCGGGCGCCCCGGGGCCTTCGCCAACGGCGGATTGAGTCTGTTAACCGGCGCGGTGATCGTCGCCGGGCACGGCTCCTGGGCGTGGCCCGGAGCGGTAATTACCGGGTTCGGGTGGCTCCTGGTTCTCAAAGGAACGGGCGCCCTTCTCGCGCCCGATAAAGCGCTGCAATCGATGGAGCGAGGGCGTCGCTCTCCGCGGGGCTTTGTGGTCGCGGGAGTCATGTCACTGGCAATCGGTGCGTGGGCGTGTTACTGCCTCTGGGTCAACGCGCCGAGTATGTCATGAGCGCCTCGCATTTCAGCCGCACGAGTCGTTCCCCTATGGTGAATCTCCGCCCCGCTCGCGAAAGCGACCTTCCCCATCTCATTGCCCTCGCTCAGCGCTCCTGGTCGAGCGCGTTTAAGGAGTCCGCGCCGGACGAATTTGTTCGTGAATGGCTCGCGCGCGATTTCGAGAACGAGTGGTATCCGAAATACTGGCCCGAAATGACCGTCGCTGAGATCGATGGGACCGTGGTCGGCCTCGTGCAACCCACAAAGGACGAGATCAACGGGCTATGGGTCGATCCGGCCGCACAATCACAAGGTGTCGGCACCGCCCTGCTCTACCACGGCGAACGGGAAATTGCTTCGGCCGGGTACGACCGCGCGTGGTTGAGTTGTTCCGGCTTCAATCCGAACGCCCGGCGATTTTACCTCTCGCGCGGGTATCGACACGTGCGGAGCGAAGCGAAACCGCGTGCGGGCGGCGCGATCGAAGAAATGTGTTATTACGAGTTTAGCCTTCCGCGCATCCACTCATCTGAATGCTCCCACTCGGGCTGAACCGAACCGTCGCACCAATAAGCCAAAAAACCTAGTCCGGCAAACGCGACCGGACCATAAGTTGCGGTCGGGACAGGCTTCCAGTCGCCCCCGGAGGGCGTGCCGATGAAGACTCGGAAGTCGGCCGAGCCGACGATCACCCGGGACCTGACGCCGGGGCGAACCGCGTGCCCGCACCGCGCGCGGCCCATGTGGGCCGACCACGCCAACCGCCGAACGGTTCACACCCTGGCCGGCGTCACCCGCCTCCACCTGACCATCCGTCGGTGCCGCACCACCGCGTGCGGCGCCTACAAGAAGCCGTACCGACCCGAGGTCGAAGGGGCCGTCGCGCTACCCCGGCACGAGTTCGGGCTCGACGTGATCGCCCTCATCGGGCGGCTCCGGTACGCCGAGCACCGGTCCATCCCCGAGATCCGCGCCCACCTCCTCGGGCGCAACGTCGTTGTGCCCGAGCGCACCGCCACCAACCGGCTCGACCGGTACGACGAGCTCCGGGCCACGTCCCTCACCGACAACGGTCGGCTGAACACGGTTCTGGCCGCCCAGAAGGAGGTGATCCGGGCCATCGACGGGTTGCAAATCGAGCGCCGCACCGATCCCGAGGGGGACATGGTGCGCGTGAATCCCGGCCCGTCGTGAGGCGACCATCAACTGCGTTGGGAACGGTCACGTGCGGCGGCTTCGTCGGCCAGGGAGCGGATATCCGAGCGGGTGACCGGAGTGAGCAGGTCGATTACCGCTCGGTGCCCCCGGATGAGGGCTTCGTATAGCGCGCTGCGGCCGCACCGACCCGGATCGACGTCCCGGTCGTGCTGCTCCGGGAGGACGTTCGGGTCGGCCCCGTCATCGAGCAGCAGCCGGACGATCTCGATGTTCCCCACGGCCGCCGCAATCATCAGCGGGGTCGCCCCGAGTTCGTCCACCGCATCGGCGGGCACCCCTGCGCCCAACAAAGCACCTACCACACCGACGGCACCGGATTCGATCGCGTACTGAAGCAGTGGAAGCGACCAGAAGGTGCTCGCGAACCGCGGGTGACCGGTCACCGCTGCAATCACGCCGGCCGGGTCGCGCGCGTCAACAGCCGCGTAAGCGCGTTCCAGGATGTCCTGCCACACCTGTTCCTCGGGCGACAGTTCTCCCCTTGAGTTGAACGGGTCCATCAGCACCTCCGGCCCAGCAGGGTAACGGGAACGCGCCACTCATCGACGTTACCGGTCACGACAGCTCCCTCTGCCCAGTCTATCCCGAAGACCTTGCGCGATCCGCCATTCGCACTGTGACCGATCTGTGGAGCGCCCAAATCTCCATCGCTCCGACTCGAACGCGGATGTAAAGTATGCGGTCGGATATGCCGTATTAACGCCCTACCGGGAGATCGCCCGTGAGCGATGGACCGCTGTTCGAGCGCCCGCTCGATGAGTTGTTACCGGCGACACACCGCGCCGCCCCGCGCCCGGCCCGTTCCGCCCCAACTGCGGGGCCAGAAACCGTGCGGGACCGACCGGACGTGGAGCTGGTAGCGATCGCGCGGTACCAGAAATGGCTGATCCGGGTCATCCTGCTCCAGATCCTGATCGCCGCCGGGTGGGTCACTGCGGCCATCCTCACCGATCAAATGGACGGCCCTTCCGCGCCGCCCATCGTGGTTTTCGGTATCGTCGCCGCGGTAATCCTCAGTTTGGTCGCGCTGGGCGTCATGATCGCGCTCGCCTCAATGCTGTACAGCCGGACCACGGCGGTCGCGCTCGGCCTGTGTCAGTTCCTCGTGGGCGGGGGTACGATCTTACTGTGCGTCGTGAACGTGCGAGCGACGGCCGAACTGCGACGAAATGGTATCCGGGTCGGGTTACTCGGAGCGCGACGGTCGGACCTGACGGCACTGGTCACACCCCAGCGCGATAAAGATCAGGTGCAAAAGCTGGGGTGGTGATGGCTCGCCAAGTGCCCGCAATGTAACGTGCTTGGAACAAAGCGAGCAGGCGGGTTACGTCCCTCCGCACATTCGGGACGCCGAACATCACACCCGAAGGGGCACGGGCTCCTGCTGGAGCGACGCGACGTCCGCTTTCGGTGGCGCGCCGAAGAGTCGGCGGTACTCGCGGCTGAACTGGGACGGGCTTTCGTACCCCACGCGGAACGCCGCCGAAGCCGCGTCCAGTCCCTCGCCGAGCATCAGGCGCCGGGCTTCCTGGAGCCGGAGCCGCTTCTGGTACTGGAGCGGGCTGAGCGCGGTCACCCGTTTGAAGTGGTGGTGAAGCGCCGAGGCGCTCATGCGGACTTCGCGTGCCAGCGCGTCGATGCTGAGCGGCTCGGCGAAGTGGTCCTTCAGCCACCGAATCGCCCGCGCGATCCGCTGCGCCGGGCCGCCGACGGCCGTGATCTGGCGCAGTCGCGTGCCCTGCTCCCCCGTCAGTATCCGGTAAGTGATCTCGCGGAGCACGAGCGGCGCGAGTGCCGTTACGTCGCGTGGCCGTTCCAGCAAATCGACGAGCCGCGTGACGGCGTCCAGTAACGGCGCCTCAACGGGACTGACTGCTAGTCCCCGATCGGGCGTGCCGCGTGAGTCGGGCGCAGCGCCGTCGGCTACCAGTTCCCCGACCACACCTGCATCCAAGCCGATCCGCAGCGCGAGATAGGGTAACTCCGGCGACCCCTCGATGATCTTCCCGGTGACCGGCAGATCCACCGAAACGAGCAGGAACTGCGCCGGATCGTAGCGGTATACTTCATCCGCGAGGTGAACCACCTTGCTACCCTGCGCGATCAGACACAGAGACGGTTCGTAGAGTACCGCGGTCGGTTGCGTCGGGGCGGAGAACCGGTACAGCGTCAGTTCGGGCACGACTGTCGGGTGGACGCCGTCCGTGCGCGTTTGCCGGTCGATCACCGCGCCCAAGTCCTTCAACCTTTGGTCACCCACAGTCGCCCCTCACAGAAGCTTCACTCGGCACCGGTCCCGAACCCCGGTTCGGCAGGTCGTGCAGGATTAGGCAATGATCCCGCACGATCAGGTTACCGGCTTCCGCCCCCCGACCTTACGATTTCTCCATACAAACTGGCACCGCCGTGAATAACCGGCCCGATCGGGCGTCGTAGTCCGGTGGTGTAACACGAAACGATCCGCGCGGTATCGGATAACACTCGCGCGGATCACAGTTTGTGTCGGCGTCCGCACCATTCTCGGTTGGCTCCGTCCCTTTTTAACTCGAACGGAAATTTCGCAATGAGCACAAGAGCTTTCGCGGCCCATAGCGCAACGACCCCGCTCGCGCCGTTCTCGTTCGCGCGCCGGGAACCGCTCGCCACCGACGTGCAGATCGAGATCCTGTACTGCGGCGTGTGTCACTCGGACTTGCACCAGGCGCGCAACGAGTGGAGCGAGTTCGCGGGCACCGCGTACCCGTGCGTCCCCGGGCACGAAATCGTTGGCCGCGTGACGAAGGTCGGCAAGGACGTGACGAAGTTCAAGGCGGGCGATTTCGCCGCGGTCGGGTGCATGGTCGATTCGTGCCGCACCTGCCCGAGCTGCACCCGCGGGCTCGAGCAGTACTGCACGCACTTCCCCACGTTCACCTACAACGCCCCGGACAAGCACTCCGGCGGCGTCACCTTCGGCGGGTACTCCGAGAGCATCGTGGTGGACGAGGCGTTCACCCTGAAGGTCTCGGACAAGGCGAACCTCGCGGCCGTGGCCCCGCTGCTGTGCGCCGGGATCACCACGTACTCGCCGCTGCGCCACTGGGGGGCCGGCCCCGGCAAGAAGGTCGGGATCGTGGGCCTCGGCGGGTTGGGGCACATGGGGGTGAAGTTCGCCCGCGCGTTCGGCGCGCACGTGGTGCTGTTCACCACCTCGCCGAACAAGATCGAGGACGGGAAGCGCCTCGGCGCCCACGAGGTCGTGGTATCGAAGAACGCGGCGGACATGGCGAAGCACGCGAGCAGCTTCGACTTCGTGCTCGACGCGGTCTCGGCCGAGCACGACATCAACGCCTACCTGTCGCTGCTGAAGCTCGACGGCACGCTGTGCCTCGTCGGGGCGCCGGAGAAGCCGCTGCCGGTCGCGGCGTTCAACCTGTTGCTGCCGCGGCGCCAGTTCGCCGGGTCCGGCATCGGGGGGATCGCGGAAACGCAGGAGATGCTCGACTTCTGCGCCGAGCGCGGGATCACGAGCGACGTGGAACTCATCCCGATCCAGAAGATCAACGAGGCCTACGACCGGCTCCTCAAGGGCGACGTGAAGTACCGCTTCGTCATCGACATGGCCTCGCTGAAGCAGGCCGCTTAATTGCGCGAAGGCGATTTCACCGCAGAGGGCACGAGAGGGCGCGGAGAAAACCAATCGCGCTTTTCTCTGCGCCCTCTGCGGTGAATACTCTTCGCGCAACTACTCCTTCCTGAGCACCAGATCCACAACCCAGCACCCGCGCACGTGCGGACCATCACCGCGGCAGTGGCTCAACACATCGGTGCTGTCGCACCCCGCGTCCTGGAGCGCGTCTGCCAGGATCGGCATCGCACTGAAATCCCGAGATTCGTACATCTGGGACGCGAGAGTAAGGGCAGTAGACGTTCGCCAGTGCCGCTTGATGCCGGTGGACCTGAACGGGTTCCCGAACATGTCGCGGACATGGGATGAAAGTCGGCAACGGCACCGGTGGCGGAGGTCCGTCGAATCCAAGTTGCCGGACATCGGATCGGTTGAACCGTTGGTGCCCAGCTCCATGTCGAGATGTGCGACTGCAGATATCATCTTCAGCGCCGCTCTGAAAGGGTTCGCGTCCAAACTCAATCCCGCAGCGCGCGTAACGTAATCTGCCACGGATGAAGCAGGAACTGTTGGGTAGCTAAAAATCCCGATCTTGTTCCGCTCATGCCGGAGGTCACTCTGGGTCAACGTGCCCTCAGCAATTTCGGAAATCACTTCGGCCACTTTTTGGGTCGCGGCATCACCCAGTGACACCACAAGGGGCCAAATTGCTGAAACCGCAAACAATCGTAACTTTCGCTCAGACGCGCTGTCTCGGACGAACTCCAGCATCGGCTCCGGCTCTTCACTTGCCAGCCATTCCGTTTCGGTCATCGGTCGCCCTCTGGAACCGCTACCAGCATGCCCGATCCGGCGCCTGACGCAAGTCCGGGTGCCCTCCGTCCGCTACTGTGTGCAAGCCCGGCTGTTTCCCGTGGGGCCTTGCTCGGGTCGGGAGGTGAAAGAACCCGGAGCCTGAAAAGGGGCAATTTGTCAGGAGCGGTTGCAGCTCCTTCATTCCCCCCGGAGCGCAGACAGTTCGGAACGAAACAGTTTCGTTAACCAACCGTTCACTTTCAGATCGACGACCAGATGGACGCGATCGGATGTTCCCCGATTGGCCACCCGGTGGGGATCTGACAGGCGGAGGTACCAGCAACTTCCCGCTGTCAAAACAACCCGCGACCCGTTCAGGTAGAACTCTACGGCCGGGTTCGTGAGAACCGGGATGTGGACGCGCACAAGCCCCTCTTCAAATCGCAAACCGACGTCGGTGTGTTCCTTGACCACCGACCCGGGAGCCAGGCGCATCAACCGCGCAGCGAGAACGGTGCTCTGAAATGAAGAGAGCACCTCGCGAAAGTAAGGCGAGTTCTGAAGATCGGGTGTGTCGGCGAAAGTCCTTTGAGTCGGGTCTGAGTGGATCATACGGACGGGATGAGTCTCTCCGCGGGGCGCGCGAAGTGGTATGACGCTCCAGTCGCCTGAATAGTTTTCTGGAACGTAATGCGGCGTCCACGTGCTGCCGAGGTTAGCGAGCGCCCCCGCGAGCAAATTGGGGTCAAAGGAGAACGGCAGCTTCAAACGATCCGGTACAACTCTGGGGTCATCCCGTGAATCCGTCGGCTCAAGATTATTCATGGATCTGCTCCAGCCCGGCGCAGCGTGTTGGGCGAGCGCTCGGCAATGAGAAACAAATCACGCGGCCGGGTCCGGTGCGGCACCTGGTTCAGTTATCTTTGCTGCCGACTCAGCCGCACAACTCCTCGCCAAATCGCTTCCGGGATACTTCAGCGACCAACCCGGACAGATCGCTCGGCGGCACCTCGGAGGGATCGGGATACAGCCGCAAGTCCTCGTAGACAGCCCGGTAGAACGGCTCCCCCTGATTCACGACCCACGAGGAAGCGGTGAGGATGTCGTCCTCGTGCCACCCGCGCTCGTCATCGCAGTAGTCACCATAAAGCTCGTCGGTCAACTCCCGGTAAGCAAAGTAGAACTGCCTCAGCCGTTCGCGAGGCAGACTGTTGAGGGCGGCTTCTGCGAGCTCGGGCGCGGCGCGGATCGCGTCGATGGCGGCCCAGAACCAGTCCGGGGCACCGCCGAAGCTCTCGTAGGACGTTCGCTCGCCGCCATACTCTCGAAGCCACTTCGGGAGATCTTTCACCGGATACCTCTTGTGGCCGAACATCCAGTTCACTGGCCGCGCGCACCGCGACACGGTCTACGAACTACTCACTGACAGCGGCCCGGTGTAGCGCCGGGTTCGGCGGGCCTTTGCAAGCTACCCGAGCCGATCCCAGCCCCACGGGTGCGGCCGGACCTTGATGCTCACCGGCCGCTCGCCCAGCTCCTCCAGCCACACCGAAATCACCTCGTGAAGCACCCAACCGCCGGGATCGTGGCGGGTCCACGCCTGGACTAACGCCCGACCGAAGTACCACCACCCGCTCGGCGGTGGCTGGGGGAGCGCCTCGCGGACCTTGGTGGCGGCGAGCGGGTCGTCGATCCAAAGCGAGAGTTCGTCTTCCAGCCCGGACTCGTCCGCCTGGTAGATGCGGAAATCGTCATTCGACAGCAGTAAGGCCCCATCGACAGCGAGCCGAAATCCTTTGACGAATGGCGTCGGATCGTGGAGGACTTTGCGCACGTGCAACGTGATCGTCACTCAAATGCCTCCGCCGAACAATTAGCTCACCGGCGCGCACACCGCGACACGGTTGGGAAGTCTTGCGGCTATCAACGGTCCGGTGCCGGGTTCTGTTCGATGCTACTCCTTGCCCAACACCAGGTCCACGACCCAGCACCCGCCCACGTGCGGCCCCGGACTGCGGCAGTGGTCTAGTACATAGGCGCGGTCGCACCCGGCGTCTTGGAGCGCGTCGGCCAGGATCGGCATCGCGCCGAAGTCGCGCGATTCGTACATCTGGGACGCAAGCGCCAGAACGGTGGGGGATCGCCACGCGGGAGAAAAGGCGAAGGGCCGGAACGGGTCAGGTGAAGCGCCTGGTTTGGTGCGCTTGCCGGTTAGGGCGGGGAGTTGGCTGCCCTCTACGCCGAGCGCCTGCCACACTGCGAACACCGCCGCATACGCCACATCGTCCGGAACGGTGTCGGCCGGGGCCGTATGAATGCGGTCGATGACCACCCGCGCCTCCGGGATGCCGTCCCGGTCGGCTACGTGCCGGAGGGCGAACTCGGCACCCGCGACGGCCGCAGCCCGGTGCGCGTCGCACTCCGGCCATTCGGCGTCCGGCCCATACGCGCTCTTGAGCCACGCGAACGCGGTCGGGGACACGCTGATGGAGCACCCGCCTCCGAACTCGGATGAGGCTGTCACGTCGGCGTAGCGCAGCCGGCCGCCGACAACCTTCAACAGTTTGTAAGACGCTGTGCCCATCGACCGGCTCCTGTCGAACAATAACCCCACCGGCCGCGCACGCCACGATACGATCTACGAATCTGGCGTGTGACAGTGGCCCAGCTGCGCGGCCCACACCCGATACTACTCCTTGCCGAGCACCAGATCGACGACCCAGCACCCGCGCACATGGACACCCGGCGCGCGACAGTGGTTCAGCACATCGGCACTGTCGCACCCGGCTTCTTGGAGCGCGTCGGCCAGAATCGGCATCGCGCCGAAATCCCGCGAGTCGTACATCTGTGCCGCCAGCGCCAGAACGGTGGAGGAGCGCCACGCGGGAGAGAACGTTATCGGGCGGAACGGGTTCCCCAAGATGTCGCGCAATAAGGCGCATTGCTGAGCGCGTTCGAGCTGCGGGTCCGGAGCCGCGTCCACGGCGCACTCGGCAGCGTAGGCGAATCGGTTGCGATCGTCGCATGCGTTGATGGCCGCGAAAAGTGCCTGATTCGCCTTGTATTCGGATGCCCCTCCCAGATCCTCGGCCTCGGCGGAGTCGCGTATGGCGTCCAGTTGGGCCACGGACATCTCGTGCGTCGTAGCCGAGCCATCGGCATATCGTTCGGCCACTTCTACGGCCCGGCGCCCGTTGTCACTCGCGAGCAGGGGCCGCACGGACCGCGCGCACGCGACCGCGAACAAGCGGAACTTGCGGTCCGTTAACAGTTTCTTCTTACGGCGCGCGCTGCGGAGCAATTCCCCGGGATCAACACACGTCAGCCAGTACGCTTCGGTCATCGGTCGCTCTCCGAGATTGCTCCCAGCATGACCGCTTCGGCTCGCGGTGCAAGCTCCGAGCCTGGGACCGCGGGCGTCCCGCCCGCCGCTCCCCGCGCGAAACGGTCGTACCCATCCCTGCAGGAACACAAGTCGATAAGTTCTGCCCGGGTCGTTCGGCACGCGCACCGGGGCGGGCAAGACGCCCGCGGTCCCAGGAAAAGACGTGCCCGCCGCCCTGCCCTCTTGCACCGAGCGCGCACGCGGGTACGCTGAAGACGTTCCCGTAGTCGGTTTAGCTCGTCGCTCTGCGACAGGCTGATGTTGCGTCAGCCGAGAGAACGTTCTCCCTAACGAGCAACAAGAGCGTTGCGTGCCGCTGCGGGGGACAGTCGCCAGGGCGGGGACGCCTTAACTCCTGCGGAGTTGCATTGTCCTTCCTCACCCTGCGTAATACTGCCCGCCTCGCGCCCCGCAAGCCCTTCTTGCCCAAGCACAGAAGTAGACGCCACGGGAACAGAACGAGCCAGGGAACAGTCCCTGGCTCGTGTCGTTCTTGAGAAGTCCGCGCCGCAACCGAACCGAGATGTGAACGTCGCGGCGGCAACTTGCAGCGACCTACACACCACTTCCCGATTCGTGGGCCGATAGTTCCAGTTGCTCTTCGCGCGGCGGCGCGTCCATCCAGTCGTGGCCCTGCTGACAGACCAGCATTCGCGCACCGTTGCTGCTGGTCGCCACGGTCACCACCGGGTGCCCGCACATTGTACACTTGCGTGCGCGGTGGTGCGCGATGCAGCTCGCGTTCGCGCACACCCACCGCGTCAGCTCCTCCGGTTCCGGTCCCACGGGCGCGGGCTCCATGTCCTTTCCGCAAACTCGGCAGTTCATTCAACGGTCCTCAAAATGCGAGCGCCTCTTTCTTTCGTGCAATCCGGGTGCCAATGAGCGGTGGCCATAATCGCGAAAGAAAATGACTTCAAGCGCGATTTCGTAGCGAGTCGGTCCCAAGGGCTGTTGTGAGGCAGCGTAACGCGCCCCGTGGACCGATTCGCAACCTGGACAAAATTCCACATTTCCACTTGATACCGCAACTGTCGGACGGCTACAATAATTCCAAAGCGCGTTCCGATGCGATACCAATGTGGGGCGATCATTCGCAAATACAAGAGCGAAGGGCAAGCGAGAATGTTAGCCACCCGGGGAAAACAATATTCGTTTTCCCCCGGCGGAATCGAAGAACGAACGGCTCGCTCCCGGAGATGTTAGCAATTGTTAGCCGCCCCCGGAACCGGGCCGCGGGAATTCGGGCGGAAGTTACAATTAATTCGGCGTGAATTGGAACGCATACAGCTTTGCACGTTTCAAGCGGATGTGAATTTGCACAGAACGGCCGGCGAGCGAAGACACGTCGGCCTTCCCCTTCCAGTACACGCACTGGTCGATGAAGTTCCCGCCGACCTCCTCGCAGTCCGCGAACGCGAACCCCGGGATCGGCTTGCCGTCGGGCGTTTGTAGCTCAACGAACGCGGTCCCCATCGACCCGGTGTCGATGTTGAGGCGCAGCCGGGAACCGCGGAACACGACCGGCGGGGTCCGGAACCACCCGCCCTTGTGGTCCGCGTCGGCCGACACGAACCCGTCGAGGCGCTGGCGCACCACACCCACGCCGCCCTCTTGTTTGGCGGCGGTGTCGTACTCGGGGCGCAGGACCGCGGAGTCGTGGAGCCGGCCGGACGAGTAGTAATACTGGTACACGTAGTTCCCGCGCCGCACGAAGCCCGGGGCCGCGACCGTGTACCACCGGTCCCACTCGTCGGCAAGACCTGTCGGGATGTAGGCCGTGCGGTCCGGGCGGGTCCATGTCACCCCGTCCCGGCTGACGGCCAGTTGCGCTTCGAGCATCCCGAAGTCCTCCCACTGACCCTTCACTCGGGGGCGGATAAACGGGTGGCGCTGCGGGGAGAAGTGCCGGAAGTGAGACGGGAACATGAGGTACGCGCCGTCGGCCCACGGGTACGCGCCGGCCGCGTTGTAGTAGACGTCCGAGTGCGAGTGCGGGTCGTCCTCTTTGTCCGCGGAGTACACGACCGGGATGTTCTCGATCGACGGGAACGTGCGGTGCTTGGCGGTCTTCGTGTACGGCCACGGTTTGAGCGGGTCGTCCGTTTCGATGCGCCCGATCCGGCGCTGGTTCTCCGAATCGTAGTCGAACGCGCGAGTGTAGATCACGTACTTCTTGATGCGCTCGTCCCAGTGAACGATGGCCGGGTTGTCGGTGAAGAACGGGAACACGCGGCCGACCCTGGTGAACGCCACGCCGTCGGCCGAGTAGCTCGCGTACACGCCGTGTTTTGCGGGGTCAAAGGGTTCGCTGAATTCGAGGTGGAACAGCTTGTACTTCTTCGCCGGGTCGGGCTCGTGCGGGTCGAGGAAGACCGTCGGGAACCAGCCCCCGGGGAGCCTGGTCCCGGTGCGGCGGAACTTCAACCCGTCGTCACTTTCGAGTATTTGAACGTCTTTGGCCCCGAGGTACAGTCGCACCTTCCCGCTATCGTCGATGACGCGACTGATGTGCCCCTTCAAGAGTTGGTCCTTCTCGTCCCGGAGCGCACCGAGTTTTTGGGGCGGATTGACTCGAAGTTCGACGCGGTCGCGTGCGGCGATGAACCGGTCGTCGATGAAAAGTTGCTTGCGATCACCGACGCCGATCGGAACGGGGGGCGCAGCGAGTGCGAACAGCACCAGGGCAGCGAGCATGTGACGTCCTACGGGGAGGAGAAACGAGCGCGGTGGGCTTCTGGGCGGGCTGGGTATTAGACCACGCGCGCCGTGGAGACGCAACCGGTCGCTTAGTGCCGGGTGGCAGAAGCGGGGGCGCCACCCGCGCGTGTCAGCGCGCAGGTGAAATCATGCAACTACCAGAATGAAACATCCCTGCTCCGGTCAGAACCGGGTTGCAATTGGGCGACCCGCGTGCTATTCCGCCGGTTCTCAGTACCGCCAGCAGCCGAAGATCGCCTATGCGTCGTGTCGCGCTACCGGTCCTCATTGCGATTACCCTCGCGGTCGGTTGCACGCGCGCGCATTACCGCAAATCGGCCGACCGCGCCGCGTACCCGATCGTGGCCGACCGGGAGGCGCTCGGGCCGGGCTACGGGATCGGCCGGCTCCAGGTGGAACCGCCCCCCGGGTCGCGGCTCGCGGACCCGTTCAACCCCGACCACCCGCCCAAGCCGCCCGACGACCGCGCGGCCGGTGTCCTCATGGACCACCCGTACAAGTTCCACGGCTCGCGCTGGTGGGGCAAGGACGGGCACACGGACCTGATCGAACCGGTCGGGTGGGAAGCCGCGCTCGCGCCGGACGACCGGGGCACCGTCCACCTGAACCAGAACAAATCCGCCGAGGTCGCGCTGCTCAACAGCCGCGAGTACCAGACCGCGCTCGAAGACGTCTACCTGTCGGCGCTATCGCTCACGCTCAACCGGTTCGAGTTCGACCTCCGCTGGTTCGGCCGCAACGCCACCACCTTCAACCACGCCGGGTTACCGGAACCGAACGGATCGAGCACCCTGACCTCGAACTCGGACCTCGGGTTCAACCGCAACTTCGCCGCCGGGGGGCAGTTGCTCGTCGATTTCGCCAACAGCATCGTTTACACGTCCACCGGGGACAACCCGCAGGTGCGCTCGAACCTGCTGTTCAACCTGACGCAGCCGCTGTTGCGCAACTTCGGCCGCAAGGTCCGGCTGGAGGGGCTGACGCAGGCCGAGCGGGACGTGCTGTACGCGGTCCGCGACTTCGCCCGGTTCCGCAAGTCGTTCTACGTGTCGGTGGCGGTGCAGAGCGGCGGGTACCTGGACCTGCTGCTGGCCGTGCAAACGCTGCGCAATTCCGAAGCGAACCTGAAGCGGCAAGAAGAGACGTACCGGCTGTACGCGGAACTGTTCCGCGGCGGGCGCGCGTCGGTCGTCGAAGTGGACCAGTTCTACCAGAGCTTCCAAACGGCCCGGCAGGACGTCCTTAACACCCGGGTCGCGCTGGAGAGCGCCAAGGACCAGTTCAAACTGGTCCTCGGGCTGCCCCCGCGGTTGCCGATCGAACTCGACGTGGCCCCGCTCGACCCGTTCGTCCTCACCGATCCCAAGCTCGAACAGACCCGGGACGATCTGGAGGCGTTCCAGCGCGCCCGGTTGCAGGAGATCGACGCACCGCCGTCGGTCGAGGTGCTGCGCCGGGTGTTCGCCGCGCTCCGGGACATCGCGAAGAAGGGGCCGAGCGCCGTCGCCTCCGCAGGTGCCGACCTCGACGCCTTCGGGCGCCAGTTCGACCACCCGGCCCGGCCCGGGGACGACCCGGAGCAACGGGCGCGCGACCGAACCACTTACACCAACCTTAAGACCGCGCTGACCGAGGAGGCCGCGGACCTGGAGAAGGTCACGGCCCGGATCGAGCGCGACGCGGCCGGGGTCACCGAGGAAACCCGCAAGGCCGCGTGGGAGGCGTCCGTCGAGGGGGCGAAGCTGCTCCTCGCCGCGCTCGACGGGGTGATCGCGGTCCAGACGCAATCGCGGATCTACCGGATCGAGCTACCGGAAGTGGACGTGTCCCAGGGGCCGGCCCTGGCGTTCGCCAAAGAGAACCGGCTCGACCTCCAGAACCGGCTCGGGCAGGCCACGGACGCCTGGCGCAAAGTGACGGTGGCGGCGAACGCGCTGCGCGGGGGCGTGGACGTGGTCGCGTCCGCGAACCTGGCCACGGACCCGGAGCGGAACCAGCCGCTCAGGTTCTCCTCCGAACTGAGCACGTACACGGTCGGGCTCCAGTTAGACGGCCCACTCAACCGGGTAGCCGAGCGGAACGCCTACCGCTTGAGCCTGATTACTTACCAGCGGGCCAAGCGTTCGGTCGTCGAGTTGTCCGACCGGATCGAGTTCCAGATCCGCCAAGACATGCGGGAACTCGAACGGACGCGCGCGTCGTTCGCGATCGCGCGGCAGCAGGTACTTGCCGCGGCCCGCCAGTACGAGAACTCGCGCCTCAGTCTGGTCGGCCCAAAGGACCAGCGCGCGGCCAACGACTCGACCACGCTCGCCCTGATCCAGGCCCTGAGTAGTTTGCAAGCGGCGCGCAACGCACTGGCCGCGAATTTCGTGCTTTTCGAGCAGCGCCGGTTACAGCTCCTGTTAGATTTAGAGGAACTGCAACTTGATGACCGGGGGTTCCCAACCAATGCTGCCCCTCGAAGCTCCGACCGACCCGGCCCCGGCGCGCCGGCCCCCGCTCCCCGCGCCGGTCCGTAAGTCCGGCCGGTCCTCGCGCGCCGTGCGCCTCGCGGGCGCGGTCCTCGTGGTCGCCGCGATCGGCTGGGGGGCTCCCAAACTCTGGCCCAAGCACCGCGTCGAAGACGTGCTCACCGCCACCGCCTCCGTCGGCGACCTCGACATCGTGGTATCGGACAAGGGCGAACTCGAGAGCGCCGAATCGGTCCAGGTGATGTGCGAGGTCGAGGGCGGCGGCAAGATCACCACCATTCTGCCCGAGGGCACGCCCGTCAAGAAGGGCGATGTGGTCGCCCGGTTCGATACCGACGTCCTCCAAAAGGGCATCAACGAGCAAGAGGTGAAGTGGGAGCAGGCCGAGGGGAAAGTGAAGGCCGCGGTCAGCGAGCTCGAGGTCCAGAAGAACAAGGCCGAGAGCGAGATCGCGAAGGCGGAACTGGCCCGCACGCTCGCGGACATTGATCTCGAAGCGTACCAAGCGACCCAGGGCGAGTACCAGGCCGAACTGGACAAGCGGAAGGGCACTCTGGAGATGGGCAAGAAGGATCTGAAGGAGGCCGAGGACGCTCTAACATTCACCCGCTCGATGGCCAAGAAGGGGTTCGCGCAACTGGGACAGGTCCGGGTGATGGAGCTGACTCTCGAGGGCAAGAGGTACACCGTATTGCAACAGGAGGCCGACCTCGCGGTGTTCACCAAATACACCAAGAAGCGGAAAATGACCGAACTGGAGGCCAAGGCCAAGGACTCGGTCCGCGACCTGGAGCGGACGGTCAAGAGTCAGGCCGCGGCCACCGAAAAGGCCACCAACGAGGTGAGCGCCGCCCGCAAGACCGCCGAGTTGGAGAAGCGCCAGCTCGGGCGGCTCAAGGAGCAGCTCGGCAAGTGCGAGGTGAAAGCCCCCGGGAGCGGCATCGTCATCTACTTCAAGCGCATATGGGACGAGTCGTCCCGCATCCGCCCCGGCGCGCAGGTGTTCTTCCAGCAGCCGATCTTCAGCCTGCCGGACCTGGGGCGGATGAACGTGAAGGTGAAGGTCCACGAGTCGGTGGTGAAGAAGGTCCGCCCCGGGCTGCAAACGACCATGAAAATCGACGCGCTGCCGGGCCACGTGCTGCACGGCAAGGTCGTATCGGTCGCCACGCTCGCGCAGGGCGACGACTGGCGCGGGTCCGGGGTCAAGGAGTACGAGACGGTCGTCTCCATCGCGGACCTGCCGACGGACTCCGGGCTGCGCCCGGGCATGTCGGCGGAGGTCAAGATCCTGGCCAAGACGATACTGGGCGCGCTGACCGTCCCGGTCCAGTCGGTGACCGAGTCCGGCGGCCGGCACGTCTGCTACGTGGTCACCGGCGCCGACATTGAGCGGCGCGAGGTCACCATCGGCGACGGGAGCGACCAGCTCGTCCAGGTGCTCGAAGGGCTGAGTGTCGGCGAGCGCGTCGCCCTCGACGCCCGCAGCCGGGCGTCCGGCGAAGCAGACACCGGCTCATCCGCGCAGCCAGACGCCGCAAAGGACAACAAGAACAAGAGCGCGAAGCCGAAGTGACCGACCGGAGTAGAGCCGACTGTAAAGCTGGCCCTCCCGTACCGTTCCTCCCCACGGCCCTTCGCGTGCCACGCGATGAAGTTCCTGCCGACGATTCCGTCCCGGTTCACCCACCCGCTCAAACTCGGGCTGCGGAGCCTCGCCGCCCACAGACTGCGGACGCTGCTGACGATGCTCGGCATCGTGCTCGGGGTCGCGTCGGTGATCGTCATGCTGGCCGTCGGCGAGGCGGCCCGGTACCAGGCGCTCAAGCAGCTCGAAGACCTCGGGGCCACGACGATCCTGCTACGGAGCGTCAAGCCCACCGATGAACCGACCCAGCGCCAAGGCGTGGACCTGCTCGCCTACGGACTCACGTTCCGGGATCTGGAGCGCATCCGCGCGACCGTGCCGACCGTGACCGCGGCCACCCCGATGCGCGAGTACCGCAAAACGGTCCGCAACCTGGACAAGAAGATGGAGGTCCGGGTGATCGGGGTCACCCCGGACTTCCTGCGCCAGCACAACATCCGGCTCACCGCGGGGCGCGGGATCGAGGGGGGCGACGACGAGTCCTTCGCGCCGGTCGCGGTCCTCGGCTCGGCCGCGGCGGAGACCCTGTTCCCGACCCAAGACCCGATCGGCCGGGCCGTCACCCTGGAGAGCCAGGACCGGTCGCGCGCGTTCACCGTGATCGGCATCGCCGCACCGAAGACGCTGGCCGCGGCCGGGGCCGATAGCGGAGACGCCGATTTCAACAAAGTGATGTTCATCCCCTTCCAGACGGACCGGGTCCGGCTCGGGGTCGAGCTGATGACCATGAAGGCCGGGTCGTTCTCGGTCGAGAAACTGGAGATCAGCCAGGTGACGGTGCGCGTCGGGGACGTGGCCGATGTCCCGCGCACGGCCAAGGCGCTCCAGTCGCTCCTGGACCAGTTCCACCCGCGCAAGGACGTGACGCTCAGCGTCCCGCTTGATCTGCTGCGCAAGGCCGAGGAGACCCAGCGGCTGTTCACGCTGATCCTCGGGTCGATCGCCGGCATCTCGCTCCTGGTCGGCGGGATCGGGATCGTCAACATCATGCTCGCAACGGTGACCGAGCGCACCCGCGAGATCGGCATCCGCCGCGCGCTCGGGGCGCGACAGCGCGACATCGCCTCGCAGTTCCTGGCCGAGGCCGTCCTTCTGTCGGGGTGCGGGGGGATCGTCGGGGTCGCGCTGGGGATCGGGCTCGCGTTCGTGGTGAGCGGGGTGATCGGGCTGCCGACGATCATCCGCTTGTGGTCGCCGCTGCTGGCGGTCGGGGTGGCGCTGGTGGTCGGGCTGATATCCGGGGTGCTCCCGGCGCGCCGGGCGGCCCGCCTCGACCCGGTCGAAGCGCTCCGGCACGTGTGACCGCACACCGCAACAAAGGTTCGGAACGGCACCTCTCTCACGTGAAGGGAACCCGCGCATGAAGGTCGCACTCGCGCCTGCCGCGTTCGTTCTTGCAGCGCTCGTTTCACCTACCCCGGCCCGCGCTGCCGATGGTGCGCCGCCGGTCAGTCCCGAGGTCACTGCGGCGCTGCAGCCGTACCTCGACAACTACAAGATCGCGGGGATCATCGGCGTCGTCGCCGACAAGACCGGGAAGGTTCATTACAAGAACCTAATGGGGTTCGCGGACGTCGAGGCGAAGAAGGCGATCAGCGAAGACAACGTCTTCTGGATCGCGTCGATGACGAAAATGTTTACCAGCGCCTCCATCATGATGCTGGTGGACGAGGGCAAGGTCAGCCTGGACGACCCAGTGACCAAGTTCATCCCGCAGCTCAGCAAGTGGATGGTCGTTGAGGAGCGGGATCAGGCCCACGTTCTGCTGAAGCCCCCGGCGCGCCCGGTCACGATCCGGCACCTGCTCAGCCACACCAGCGGCCTCGCCGGTTCGTCCGAGCTTCAACAGATCACGGGTTCGGACAGCACCCCGCTGAAGGCCCGCGCCCTGAGTTCAGTGACCGGGCCGCTCCAGTCGCACCCCGGCGACAAGTACGCCTACGGCAACCAGGGCATGAACGTCGCCGCGCGCGTCGTCGAAGTGGTCAGCGGCACGCCCTACGAGACATTCCTCCAGAAGCGCTTCTTCGACCCGCTGGGGATGAGGGAGACTACTTTCTGGCCGAGCGACTCGCAGGTCGCTCGGCTGGCCGGCGCATACGGCCCGAACAAACAGAAGAACGGGTACGCCCGGGGCGATGTCGGCTTCCTGACCAAGCCGTTGAGTGACCGGACGCGCCGGTTCCCCGAGGCCGGGGGCGGGCTGTTCTCCACCACGCGCGACATTTTCCGCTACGGGCTGATGCTGGCCAACGACGGCGAACTGGACGGCAAGCGCTACCTGTCGCACGCAGCAATGGACGAACTGCGCAAGGAGCAAACCGGGAAGACCAAGGTCAATTACAGCCTGGGCTACCACCTGCGCAACGGCATGTTCGGCCACGACGGGGCCTACGGCACCGACCTGTCCGTCGACCCCAAAACGGGCATGGTGGCGATTTTCATGGTGCAGTGCACGAGCGGCGACCAGTGGGCGGCCCGCGATCTGTTCCTCAAAACGGCCACGAAGGTGTTTCCCCAATGAGCGCTCGACCCGCACCGCGACCGAAGTGCACAGGCGCGGTGGCAGTAAAGTTGAGCCGTCGCGCCCGAGTTCGTTGTTCTTTCGCGCCCCGACGGTATTCTTAACAGCGCGAGATGATTTCTGTTTCGGCCCCAAGTGGCCCTTTCAACCGGCCCCGCGTCGGCCGTTAAGACGCACAAGTAGTGGGTGTAAAAGTGACCGTTCGCGAGGGCGAACCCCTGGAAGTGGCGCTCGTGCGGTTCCAGGGACTCGTGCGGCGCTACGGCCCGCCGGGGACCAACGTGAAGCGCCCCAAGTGGCACAAGAACCAGCTCACGTTCTACCTCAAGTCGAGCGCGCGGCGCCGGCGCGACGAACTCCGGGACGCATTCGAGACCTACGCGGGCGAGTGCAACCGGCGGCAGTTGGTGTGCGTCATTCGGCGCAAAATCAAGCGCCGGAAGGAGCACTTCGGCGCCGCCCCGGTAGTCGTGCGGTACCCGCCGCGGTAAGCGAGGGGTAATTCGGGGACCGACCACGGTTCGCGATCGAGATCAGCGGTTTCACGGCCCGCGTGCCCCAGCGTCCCCAGGCATTGAAGTCGTGAATAGTATCCGCCCCTCCTTCATCTACTTACCACCGATGTGCGGAGAGGATTTCGACGCCGAACATCTTCGGTCAATCGAGGGCTTTACGAGGGGGGCGCGAACCGGTATCCTTTTCCATGCGTCACTCAGCAGAAGGGTTCGGTGGCGTACCTGGCGATGAGTTGACCGAGAAAGTAAGCACCTGGAGAGGTGGCTGAGTGGTCGAAAGCACCGCTTTGCTAAAGCGGCGTAGAGGTAAAACTCTACCGCGGGTTCGAATCCCGCCCTCTCCGCTCTGGATGTAATCGGCAACCCCCGATTACCCTCAACCCCTTGGGAAACCAGGGGGTTGTGCTTTTCCGGTTCATTCATGCCAGCGGTGTTCCCGTCCTCAACAATCCTCAAATTTTCTCCCCGGTTACCGCCTTCTGCTGCTCCTGAGGTGGCTCGACGAAGTTGAGTCCGGGCCCGCCGGTCGTGCTGCCGTCAAGAAGCCGCACGACCGGCGTCGGAAGTTTGTTGACCACGGAACCCAGATCACCGAGCCGCGTGCGGGCGTATCGTGATGTCGTCAACCGTGGATCGCTATGGCGTGCGAGCGTCATTGCTTGTTTCAAATCCGCACCGGTGCGAAGAACGTCCGAAATGTATGGAGTTGCCCACGAATAGTGGACAGCTTTTAGCGGTGGGGTTGGTTATGCGTCCGCTCGTACTCGTCCGGGGCCACGTACCCCAGAGCCGAGTGTCGGCGGACGCGGTTGTAGAACACCTCGATGTACTCGAAGATGCTCGACCTCGCTTGGTCGCGGGTGGCGTAGTCCTCGTCGTGAACCAACTCCTTCTTCAGGCTGGCGAAGAACGACTCCATCGGCGCGTCGTCCCCGCAGTCCCGCGCCGGCTCATGCTGCACGCGATCCGCTCCTCACGTAACCGATGTTGGTAGTGCTCGCTCGCGTACTGGCTCCCGCGATCCGAGTGCGCGACCAGGCCCGAAGGCGAAGCCCCCTTGAGAGAGAGGCGGCGGGCCAGCGCCATCCCCAGCGCGTCCACCAGTCGGCTGGTCATCGCGTCGTCCATCGACCCGCCCGCGACCATGCGGCCGAACAGATCCTCGACGACCGCCAGGTACAACCACCCCTCGCGCGTCGGGACGTAGGTGATGTCGGCATACCAGCGCTCGTTCGGCTCCTCCGGGTCGAATGCCCGATCCAACACGTTCTTGGCCACCGGCCGCGCGTGGTTGGAATCGGTCGTCTGGCGGAACTTCCGCTTGGTCTTCGCGGCGATCCCGGCCTCGCGCGTGACCCGGGCCACGAGGTTCACGCAGCACTCGTGCCCCCGGCTCACCGGTAATGGCCCTACGGTCGGGACATGTTGTACAGTCGTATGAAGTACGATACGGTGCCGAGGTGATTCCTTGGGCACTTGGAGAACGTGAGGGCCTTCCGGACGAACCGGGCGCACCGTTGCCGTAGTGTGAGCCAGAAGCGCTCGACGTGTGCGGTGCGGCCCGTGTCCTTACCCACGGCCCGGTGCCGGGCTTTGGGAATGACGACCCGGTATGAGGCGAGGAAATCGGTGTACACGGTGCCCCCGGTCCGGTACCCGCGCGGGAGCGCGTCCCAGAGGCCCCGGGCCGTTGCCGCGGACCGGTCCCCGAGGACCATTGCCAGGATCCGCCGGGTGCTCGCGTCGAGAGCCACCCAGACCCACCGCACGTCGGCCTTGGTGCCCACGAAACTCCACAGCTCGTCGGCCTCGATCACGACCGGGCCGGTCTTTTTGGGGGCGCTCCGGGATCATGCGGGGTGCGGTCCCGGTACCGTTGGTTGACAAACCCTTGGAGCCACGACCGGGACACCCCGACGGCACGCGCGATGGCCCGGATCCCGACGCGCGATGGCCCGGAGCCGGCGGACCAGCGCCCTGGTGACCTCCGGGACCGGACCGGTCTTCGGGGCCGCGACGAACCGCCGGTCGCACCCACGGCATCGGAACCCCGGGGTGCCCGAATGGGTGAGGCCGTTACGGGCAACGTGCGTCACACCGCATCGAGGGCACGGCGGAACCGGAGGCGGAGAAGGAGTTGAGGCGGACATCTTAACAACTCACGGCGATCCCGACCGTAGGGCCACTACCCACTCGCGAACGGTGCCCTGAGTAAACGGGCTTCGCGAACGAAGACACCGTAAGCTGTACCCGTCCCATCGGTCCGACCATTTGTTCGAGGAGTCACATGAGTCCGGCCATTGAAACACGCGGACTGACCCGGGACTTCGGCGATTTCCGCGCCGTGGACGGGATCGACCTGCGGGTCGAGCGCGGCACCTTTTACGGGTTCCTGGGACCGAACGGGGCCGGCAAGTCCACCACCATCAAGATGCTCACCGGCCTGCTCGCGCCGAGCGAGGGTACGGTCCGCGTGCTCGATCGAGATATTCTCGATCCCAAGCAGTCCCTCGACGCCAAGCGGCACATCGGCGTGATCGCCGAGAACCTGTCGCTGTTCGACAACTTGACCGCACGCGAGTACCTGACGTTCGTCGGTCGCATGTACCTGATGCCCCGCGACACGATCCGTCAACGATCCACTGAGCTGCTCGACGTGCTGGGGCTGGCCAACGAGGAAAAGAAGCTCACGCTCGAATACTCGCACGGAATGAAGAAAAAGCTCGCGCTGGCCGCGGCACTGTTACCGAACCCGGACCTGCTGTTCCTCGACGAACCGTTCGAGGGAGTGGACGCGATCACATCGCGTGTCATCCGCGATCTACTGGCCGGATTCGTGGCCCGCGGGTCCACCGTATTTCTCACGTCGCACGTGTTGGAAATCGTGGAGCGCCTCTGCACCCACGTCGGGATCATCACGGGCGGGCGGCTCACCGAACAGGCGTCGCTGGAAAGCATCCGGCAGGGCGATTCCCTGGAGAACCGGTTCATCCAGTTGGCCGGCGCGGACGCGACGGCCACGTCGAAGCTGGCCTGGCTGGAGGTCGCCCAGTGAACCGCGAACACCTTTCAGCGTTCCTGTGGCTCCGCTGGCGGTTGCGATACAACCAGTTCCGGAAGGCCGGGCCGCTCAACGCCGCACTTTACGTCGTTTTCGTAGTCTGCGCGCTGATTGCCGCGGTCGGGTTACTCGTCACCGGGTTCCTGGTCGGGTTCTTTGCCCTCCCCCACGCATCCCCCGCGGTGCGATTGCTGGTTTGGGACGGCATCGTCGTCGCGTTCCTGTTCTTTTGGATGATCGGCCTGCTGACCGAACTCCAGCGCACGGAGGGGTTGGCTCTCGATAAGGTCATGCACTTACCGGTGTCCCCGTCCGGGGCGTTCGTCATCAACTACGTCAGTTCGCTGTTTAGTCTGACGCTGATTACATTCGTGCCCGCAATGTTTGGACTGATTATTGGGGACGTGTGCGCGGGATCGGTATCGGTGCTTCTGGCGCTCCCGCTCCTGGCGGCGTTCGTGCTGGCGGTCACCGGCGTCACGTACCAGTTCCAGGGGTGGCTCGCGTCCCTCATGGCCAACCCGCGCCGGCGCCGGGCCATCATCGTGGGCGTAACCACCGGTTTCATCCTCTTGGCCCAAATACCGAACCTGTTGAACGTCACGCGCCCGTGGGGCGGCGCGGCCAAGAGCGATGTTAAAAGTGATGCCGTAGTCCAACTTAACGACCAGCGTGCGGCAGCGAGCGCGGACCTCGCGGCCCAGAAAATCACACTTGAACAGTACCAGCAGCGGGAAAAAGAACTTCAGCAGGAATTCAAGGACCGGCAAGCACGCGAGTCCCAACAGGCACTGGAGAAAACCGGAAACATCGCACGAGTCGCGAGCATGGTGATTCCCCCGGGATGGCTCGCTCTTGGGGCGGCTGAACTCGCGGCCGGGTCGGTGCTTCCCGCGCTCCTCGGCACACTCGGGCTAGGGGCGATCGGTTTCGCGAGCCTCCGGCGCGCGTACCGCACTACGCTCCGACTCTATTCGGGCGAGTTCACCGGCCAGAGCCGCCAAGCGCCTTCTGTGCAAGCCGCCCCGATAGATCCGAGCCGCGTGCGCCTCCTGGAACGCTCGATCCCGTGGGTCTCGGAACAAGCCTCGGTGGTCGCGTTCACCACGTTCCGGTCACTGATTCGGGCGCCCGAAGTGAAGATGGTGCTCATCGCGCCTTTCATCATGCTGATCGTGTTCGGTGGGAGCGCGATGTCCGCGAAAGCCGAAATACCAGCAGCCATCCGCCCGCTGATCGCGCTCGGGTCCGGGATCGCGGTACTGTTCTTGTGTGGGGTGCAACTGATCGGGAACCAGTTCGGGTTCGACCGGTCCGGGTTCCGGGCCTACGTCCTCTCCCCGGCCCCGCGGCGCGAGATCCTCCTGGGTAAGAACCTGGCGCTGGCCCCGTTCGGCGTGGGTATGGGGTTGATCGTGGTCCTAATCATGGGGATCGCGTACCCGATGCGGATCGACCACTACCCCGCGGTGGCCGCCCAGTTGGTGACCGCGTACCTCCTGCTCTGCTTACTGGCGAACGCACTTTCGATCCTGTCCCCGATCCGGATGGCCGCGGGGTCCATGCAGCCGAGTCGCGTGAAAATGCTCCCCGTGTTACTCCAGATGGCGTTCCTGGCGGTTCTTCCCGTCGTGCTACTTCCGGTCGCGATCCCGTTGGGCGTCGAGTTACTTCTGGCCGAGCTGAGCGAAATCCGAGGGTGGCCGGTGTCTCTGGTCCTGTCGATACTCGGGCTGGGAATCGCGGCACTCGCTTACCGAGCCGTGCTGTCGAGCGAGGGGCGCTGGCTGGCACTCCGCGAGAAAGCCATCCTGGAAATCGTCACACACAAGGAAGAGTGATCCGCGGCGCATAAAATCAAATTCGGGGTGCAAAAGTGCGCCTCGACTCAATTCTGCGACGGATGCGGCGAATCACTGGCGGGGTCGTCACCAGGGCGACCCCACACCACTTCCCCAACGAGAGCGACGATGAGACACGTCCAACATGCGTTCCTGGCGTTCGGATTCGCCCTCGCGGTAACTGCGCCTGCCCGGGCCGACGGTGCCGCGGACGCACGGGCACTGGTCGAAAAGGCCGTCAAAGCCCACGGCGGGCAGGAAAAACTCGAAAAACTGCCGGCGATCGTCACGAAGTTCAAGGGCACGTTCCACGGCATGGGAGAAGGCATCCCGATGAGCGGCGAAATCTCCGTCCAGGGAGCGGACCGCCAGCGGGTCGAAATTGAAGTGGAGGCCGGCGGGCAGAAGATCCCGATCACCATCGTCGTGACGAGCGACAAGGGCTGGACCAAGATCGCCAAGGACACCAAGGAGATGGATAAAGACGAACTCAAGGAGGCGCTGGAACAGGCCCACGGCGCGTGGGTGGCGACCCTCGCCCCGCTCAAGGACAAAAAGTTCACCCTTTCCACTATTGGCGAAATGGAGATCGAGAAGCGGCCGGCGCTGGGCGTCAAGGTGTCGTGCAAGGGGCACCGCGACGTCGATCTCTACTTCGACAAGGAGAGCGGCATGTTGGTCAAAACCGAGGGCCGCGTGAAGGACGAGGGCAGCGGCCAAGAGGTTACCGAAGAGTCGTTCCACAGCGATTACAAGGACGTTCAGGGCACCAAGCAGCCCATGAAATTCACCGTGAAGCGGAACGGCAAGCTGTTCATGGAGGGCGAATCGTCTGAGGTTCTGCTCTCGGAAAAGCTCGACGCAAGCACTTTCGCCAAGCCGTAAGATCAGGTCGTTACATACTGGAGGGGTCGTTGACTTTGTGTTCAACGACCCCTCCACGCTTTTTCGCGTGCTACACAGCCTCTCCAGATATCGAACTTAACGCGAGCAACTCACACGCCCTCTGGTTAGAATGCGGCTCCGCACGAAGTTCTCCCCACCCCGGAGCCGCTCATGTCTCTCCCCTCTCGGCGCGAGTTCGTTTGCACCGCGGCGGCGGCCGCTGTGAGTGTTTCGGAGGGCTCGCTCTCCCGCACCACCGCCGGTGAAGACGCAAAGGCCAATATTTGGGGCCGCGCGATCCTCCCGCAACCGTTCGAGAAGGGGCCGTTCCACGAAGTGAAGGTTCCGGCCTGGGTGCAAGACAGCACCGGCGCGGGGTACACGCTCTCGGTCATGAGCACCGAGCAGCGCAAAGAAGCCGCGCACGCGGGCGTCACCATCAGCGAAATGGGCTTCATCGACCCGTTCTTCGCGTACTACGACAGTAAGCTTCTTAAGCGGCGCAGCCCGCACGTCGCCCCCGGTAGCCTCAAAAAAGACATCGCCGAATACCAGAAACTCGGCGTGCGTGTCCTCGGCGTGTACCCGCCCACGCTCCAGGCGGAAGTGTGGGAACTGCACCCCGACTGGCGCCGGGTCGCAACCGATACCGATCAGATCCCCGAAATCGATCTGAAGAAATTCCCTCACGGCGGGATGCTCTGCCCGCTCGGGCCGTATGGCGATTTCTTCATTGATGTGCTCGCCGAAATCGTCACCGAGTTCCCGGCCGTGAGCGCGTTCAGCTTCGACGGCCTGCACCACGGCGGCGGGTGCTACTGCAAGCATTGCCGTGCGAACTACAAGAAGGACACCGGCAACGCGATCCCCAAGCACGACATGCAGAGCGAGAGCTTCCGCAAGTACCTGCACTGGGCCGACCGCAAGCTCGAAGACCTCGTTCAGCGAATGCAGACGCGACTCAAGAAGATCAACCCCGACATCGCGCTCGTGACCTGGACCACAAACGCCGGGCGGTTCGGGCACCTGCTCGACATCCCGCGGAACATGCCCGCCCGCATGAACCTCCTGTTCGACGCACCGGACCAGGAGTTCTGGTTGGATGAAACGAACCGCGGGTCGAGCATCGTCCCGGCGTTCGGCGTGGCCTACGTCTGGGCCGTGTCGAACCACCGCGTCGCGTTCGCCGAACCGTATCTGATGAGCCGCGGGAACCCCTACGGCAAGGACAGCTTCCCGGCCCACGAAATCGAGCGCCGGATGATGCTCGCACTCACACACGGCGCCGGACCGAGCCTTGCGATACTCCAGCCCGAGAACCTGAAGCCAGCGGTACACCACTGTTTGGCCGAAGTGAAGAAGCGCAAACCGTGGCTGACGCACAAAGCGCCCGAACCGTGGGCCGCGATCCTGGTGAGCGACAACACCCGCACCTTCTACGGCCGCTCGCCGGGGCAGGTCGAAGACCGCTACCTCGCGAACGTGTTCGGTTTCTTCCGGGCCGCACTGGAAGAACACCTGCCCGTCCCACTCGTCAACGACTGGAACCTCACTCCCGCCGACCTCGCGAAGTACAAGGTGCTGGTACTCCCAAACGCAGCGTGCCTGAGTGACACCCAGTGCGATGCGATCCGAAAGTTCGTCGAACGCGGCGGCGGACTGGTCGCGAGCCTCGATACGGGTCTGTGCGACGAGTTCGGCACGCCGCGCAAAGCTCCGGCGCTGACCGACGTGCTCGGTGCGACTCATAGGGGAGTCGCGGTTGCGGGGAAAATCAACGACAAGATCGACGAGAATTTCGCACGCACGCTACCACCGGAATACTGGACGAAGCGCAAGGGCGTGTGGGATTTCAAGCGCGGAGCGAACCCGCAATCCTTCCTCGACACCGAGAAGCTCACAGATCTACTCGGCAAGGCGCTCGTGACCTTTAAGGGGCCGGTCGCCCGCGTCGAACCGCTCCCCAAAAGCTCAGTCGACGCGACCGTGCGCACGAAGGACACGCAGGAACCGGAACTGCCCGCGGTGGTGTCGCACAAGTTCGGTGCGGGCAAGGTCGTGTACCTCGCGGCCGGTGTTGATGCGGCCCATTACTCGTCGTCGTACCCGTACTACCGGCTCGTGCTCGCCGGGGCGGTGCGCGCAGTCGCAAGTACCCCGCCTCCTGTCGAAGTCAACGCCCCGATGTGCGTGCAGGTCAACACGGTGCGCCAGACCAAGAACGGCGAACGGCTCGTCATTCACCTGTTCAACGACGTGAACACGACCGCGGGTCACGGGCACCCCGCGGAAGAAGTTCCGCTGCGCGAGGAAGTGATCCCGATCCACGACATCGAGATCAAGCTGCGGGGCTACAACGTGAAGGAAGTTCTCCAGGAACCGGGCGCTCACGGTTTGAAGTTCACGAAAACCGGTGACGTAGTGACGTTCACCGTGCCAAAGCTCCGCGTTCACACAATGGCGGTGGTGGAGTTGGGTTGAGGTTCAAAGAGATTTGACGGCGACTGCGCTCGGCACAATCCATGTGGCGAGCGCAGAGCAACTACGCATCACGCCAGCGCCGCGCGGGTACGCTTCACGACCGGTGAATCGGGTGCGTCCGAGCCTTTCAGCCAGAAGACGGTCGCGGCCAGGAACCGGTCGCGCCACTCCGGTGTGATGAACGCCGCGTCTTCCATCACCGACGCGCTGAACTTGTAGTCGTGTGAGTCGGTGCCCTTCAGGAAGATCAGTCGGCGCCCCTCGTCGATCAGCTCTTTCGCAGCGGCGGGATTTCCGCTCAAAACGCTGAGCGCGGTTTGCGCGGCCTTCTCCTTGTTACGCGACAGTTCGCCATACACTTGCGGTACCGTGAACTTGGCGTTCTCGTCGCGTGGGGAAAGTTCATCGATCTTCACGTCACCTATTTTCCCGCGCGACTTCATCGCGTCGCGGAACAGCGGCAGGAACGACGCGGCTTGCAAGAGCGTGAATTGCCGCAGCGCGGCGTCGTTGGTGGTGCGGTAGGCGTAGTGCAGCGCGTTCAATGTCGTGAGCGTGTGCAAGCTCACGATGCCCGGTTGCCGCATCAGGAGTTCGCCGGCACCGAGGAACATCCCGTCCCAAACCGAACGCGGAGCCGCTCCACTTTGGGTGAGTGTGGTCACAGTTTGGGCCAAGTCGTCTGCTGATCCCGTCCGCAACTCACTCAACACATCCGTGGTCGCAGAACGTGCGGGTTTGGTCGCGTTCGCGGCGCGGAATTCTTTCGCGCGCTGTGCGTTCTTGCGCCCGGGGCGGTCCGGTTCGAGATCCTCTTTCGCGGGGTTCTTGCCATCGTGCTTGAGCAGCGCAAATGCGAGCGAGCGCAACACTGGCTCCGCGTGGTGCCAGCCGATCACGTCCAGCACGCGGAACGCATTGCACACGTAGATGATCTTGTGCCCAATGTCGCGGAAGTCGCGGCTGCCGTACTTCGCGAACAGGTCGAACAGTTCGCCCGCGGTCGCTGTGCGCACCAAACCAGCCACCGCCGCGTCCGCGGCTTCGACGTCCCAGTTGTCCATCGCGGTTACGAATGTTTCGCGCGCTTGTGGCGCGGTCGGAACCTTCGATTCGTCGGCCGGCTTCATCCGCCAGCCGCTCTCTTTTAGATTGGTGGCCTGTGCGCTTTTGAAGTTATCGAGCGCCCAGAACAGCGGGAGCCAGCGCTCGTTGTCCGGCCCCGCGAGCGCGGCCTGGTGCGCCGAGTTCACCACCAGCACCGCGTGGAACTTGAACCCGACGCTCGGGCGCGGTTGCACGTTGCGCACGCCCGCGAGCAACAGCCCCGCGAGCACGTCGCGGTACGCCAATCCCTTCTTGATGCGTGCCCCGATCTCTTCGAGCAGTTTGTCGCGGTTGGTGTCCTCGATGAGGCGCACGAGTGGTTCGATGTCGGGTGCGAGCCGCACCAAGTCTTTGTCGAGTTTCGCGTCGTCGGCGCTCACAATGGGGAGCCCGGAGAGGAACCCGAGGCTCCCCGCGCCCAGCGCGGCGGACGTTTGGAGGAACGATCTGCGGTCGGGAGACGTGGACATGCTATCGCTCCGGGAGAGGTGGGCGATCCGAGCGCATTGTACCGCGTCACGAGTCGTCGCGCGAAGAACGGTCCCGGCGCTTCACGAGCGTGACGCGGTTGCCGGTCGCATTGTACCGCACTTCGTCCATGAACGCGCGCATCAGGAGCACGCCGCGCCCGCTCGCGCGCTCGATGAACTCGGGATCGAGCGGGTCGGGCAGCTTCGTGACGTCGAACCCCGGCCCCTGATCGAGGATGACGAACGTGGCCCGGGCGGGAGTGAGTCGCGCGGTGACCCGCACCCGGCGCGCGCTGTACGGTTCGCTCCCTCGGCGCTCGCGGGCTAGTTTGTGGAACTCCTCGTCACCGTTCTCGCGCAGGTCGGAACTCACTTCCAAGTTGCCGTGGTAGATGGCGTTAAGAAGGGCTTCTTCGATCGCGATACCGGCCCGGGTCGCTCCGGTGAGGTCGCACAATCCCATTTCGATCAAATCTTCACGAAACTGAGCGACGAGCGGCGGGACCAACTGCGGATCGCTCTCGATGATGTACTGCGAACTGCGGCGCGTCATCCCCTGGAGAATCTGGTACCGCCGGTGGGCCGCCTGACCAACGGACAAAACGCGATCGAGGACCGGGATCAGATCGTGCGCGAGGGACTGCTTCGCGACGTAGTCCGCGGCCCCGGCCTTGAGCGCGGCGACGGCCACACGCTCGCTCCCGCTGCCGGTCATGAGCACGACCGGCACGCGCGCGAACTGCTCGCGCACTTTCTCCACGAGCGTCAGCCCGTCCATCCCGCTCATGTTCATGTCGGTCAGGAGCAGGGCCGGTTGCGATTTGGTGATGGCCGCGAGCGCTTCTTCGCCGCTCCGGGCGAACGCGACGCGCCAGCCGCCCTGCTGTTCGAGGAGCCGCCCCACGTAGCGCTGTTCGAGGAGCGAATCGTCCGCGACGAGAATAACCGGCAGGTCCGGTACCGCGTTGGGCGCAGGAACAGGGGGCGGGCCGGCCATCGGCGGCTACCTCGCGGCACGGGCGACGTGTGCAGTGTGCGAAAATTCTACCAGATTCCCGGTCCGGTGGCACAACCGACGGGTTCCCGAATGTTAAGTAGTTCGTCAGTTATTATAAACGAAGGCGCCCGCGTCACCTGGACGCGCATTGTGGTACTTGGCGGTACGATTTGCGGCACGATGTGGGTGCGCAGCCCAGGTGACCCACAAAACCCGTACCAGAAATGACAACGGCCGGCATAAGCCGGCCGAGTGTTCGATCGATCGAATCCGCATTACGCTTTCGGCTGTTCCGCGGGTGCAGCGGCAGGAGCCGCCTTCGGAGCGGACTTCTTGGCCTTCCGCTTGGCTTCGCGCTCCGCCTTCACCTTCACTTGCCGTTCCTTTTCGGCGGCGGCGAACTTTTCCTCGGCGGCGTTCACCTTCAGGCGTTCCTCTTTCGGGAGGTACACGCCCGGCCCGAGGCGCTGTTCGTACTTCTTGCGGCGCTTTTCGGTCGCCTTCCGCTTTACGGTCGCGGGATTACCCATGATCGACTCCGTTAATGGTCTGTGTGCCTAAACTGATTCGGTTTAAGGTAGCGGTGCGGCACACGAACGTCGAGGGCGGGCGAGCGATCATGGACCTGGAAGTGTTTCGTCAGTTGTTGACCCCTGTGGGACAGGGCGCGCTGCGCCAGGCGGTCACCCTTCAGCCCACCGAGGCGACTTTTCTTGCGAATTCCGCGGCGCTCCGCAAGCATCATTCGCCGGAACTTGCGAAGATCGCCCTCGAAACGGCTCTCCTGCGGCTCAAAGCACGCGACAAGTTCACCGACGCGGACCGGATGTACTTCACGCGAGAGGCGCTCGAACAATCCACGAGCGACGTCGTGGCCCGTCACCGGACCGCTCGGTTCGCCGGTTTTGGTCGCGTTGCGGACCTGTGCTGCGGGATCGGCGGTGATGCCCTCGCGTTTGCCTCAGCGGGTTTGACGGTGGAGGCTGTAGACATCGATCCGCTGCGGATCAGCATGACAGAAGCAAACGCCGCGGCAGTGGGAGTCAGCGATCGGGTCCGAGGGATCGTAGGGGATGCACTGACTGTACCGCTCGAAACAAAAGCCGCGTTCGCCGACCCAAACCGACGCAGTGAAAACCGCCGGTTCCTCAGCCCGGAAGATTACACGCCCTCATTAAGTGCGATTCGGGCACGATTCCCGTCAAACTTCCCGCTCGCGGTCAAAATCGCGCCCGGGGTGGCGAAGTCGGACCTTCCTCCGGACGCGGAAGCGGAATTTGTCTCCCTTCACGGCGAACTCAAAGAGTGCGTGCTGTGGTTCGGCTCGTTACGCGGAGCCACTCGGCGCGCAACGTTACTTCCTTCCGGGGATACACTTGCGGCCGACGCGCCGGCCGATTCGCTTCCGCTCGCGGAACGGGTCGGTGCCGTGATTTACGACCCCGACCCAGCGGTCACGCGAGCCGGGCTGGTCCACGAACTGGCTACACGCATCAACGCCGAACCGATCGACTTCGAGGTGCAACTTCTCACCTCGGAGCAACATACGGTTACGCCGTTCGCGACCGCGTTCCGCGTGGAGCACTCGGCGCCGTTTCATCCGAAGCACCTGCGAGACTACCTGCGTGAGCACCAGATCGGCCGCGTTACCCTCATCAAACGCGGCTCGCCCGCGGACGCCGACGATGTGCTCAAGAAGCTCAAGCTCGACGGCCCGAACCACCGCACCCTGCTCCTCACCCGCGTGGCTGGCGCGCATACCGCGATCGTGTGCGAGCGCCTCCAGGGCCGTTCCTTTATTCACCTTGCGGGATGCCGATAAGCGCCTGTGCTTGGTCCGGGTGTATTTGAAGTTGTTCGATGGCCTCGGGGTGATTCTTAGCCCGAACCCGGGACAACAAATGAACCACGGCATTGCGCAAGGCCGCGAGAACCTGCGGGGCGGTGCCCTTGCGCACCCGGCACGCATCCTCGCCCAGAGTCACGTCCCGAACGTAATGCAACGGGTTCTCGATGCCCCAGTGGTCCCGAACCAGGCCCCGAAGTGTTGCCGCGTCCGCGCGCGCCGCCGAGAAGCTGGTGATCCCATGCACCACCTCCACGGTCCGCACCCCCTTCACCATGCGCTCGCGCGTTACTTTGAACCCCTGTTTGAGTCCCTTCCACTTCGGGGTCACCGTCAGGATCCGCGTGACCTCAAGGGTCCGCTTCTCCCGACGCCCGTGACCCTTGTCCGTTGACGCGGCCGACCGGCGCCGGGACCGATTCAGGGGGAAGTGGGCGCCGCGATCGAGCGGGCGGCGGTTGCGAACGCGAACCCGCTCTCGATGTCGATGACCAAGGCCGGTTAGTTGTTCTTGGCCACCAGGACGTACTCGCCCCCGGCTTCGATCACCTGCTCCACCAGATCCCGTTGACAGAACATGGCGTCGCCCGTCACCACCTTGCCTTTGAGGGGCAGGATCCCCAACAGTTCCAGCGCGGCCTTGTGTTCGTTGGTCTTGGCATCGACGCGCACCTGGGCCAGCACCGCCTTCACCGCGGGCGCGAACGCGGCGACCAGGTGCAGTCCGGGCACGTCCCCGTCGCGACTCCCACGCAGGGTCTTGCCGTCGAGCGCGAGGTGTTCAAACGCGGCGGGGTCGATGCGCCCCTCGATCCAGCGCGACAGGGCGACTTCGAGTTGTTGCGCGTCGAATCGTCGGAGCGTGCGCGAGAGCGTGGACGTGGTAGGCGTTTGGCCCCGTCGGAACCCGAGTGCGTGGGCCAGTGGGGTTCCGTGTTGTCGCCCGAATCGCGCGATCCCGGAGAGGCTCTTGCGTCCCATGAGCAGGGCCAACGCGACGAGTCCCAGAACGGCAGGCAAGGGGTGGACACGACCGTGGCGACTGCGTGGGTCGGGGAGCGTGGCGAGCGCGTCGTACAGGGTGCGAGGGGGCATGCGCAACTCCGGGACCAAGAGGCAACGCGCCCCGATTACCCAACCGCACTCAAATCCACAACATGAAACAAGGAACGGTCCTGCGAGGGGTGCGACATGCGCGTCGGTCGAGGACGGTCACGGTCGGCACGAGGAGCGATACGTGACCGTGATCCACGACCCCGAAGGGTTACCGGCGGTTTGGACGGACGTGGGCGCGGTCGTGGTGGTCGGGTGCGAGCGCGCGGCGAACGGGACGAGCGCTCGCGCGTGCCACTTCTACCTCACGAGCCGACGCGGGGCGGCCGAGGAGTTGGGCAGTTACGTCGTCGCTGGGGCGCAGAGAACGGTCCGCACTGGTGCCGCGATATCGCGTTCCGAGAAGACTAGAACCGGACCTGCGATACGAACGCCGGTGCCAACGTGGGCGTGGTTCGGCGGGTTGCCGCCTCGCTCCTCAAGCAAAATCCCACGCGCGGGAGCATCAAGGCCAAGAGATTGAGTGCCGGATGGGACCAGCAATACCTCGGCGAGTGCTACAAGGATTCAAGGCAAATTAGATGCGTTGATCCTGTTCGGAGTGTGACCGACAATGAAATTGGGCGCTGAACTGTTCAGCGCCCAATTTCATTGATCCCATTTGAAGGCCCGATTGGGCGATCTCACTCGGCCCCTCAACGCGGGAAGGTCAATTGACCCTTACTCGATATTCGAGTTGCGTATTCCGGCGCAAATTGTGTATTCGGATTAAATCAAAAAGCTCTAACGGCTGTCGCGTCAGGTCACAGAGGTTTAAGAACATCGGCAGGAGACGAGAGCCGGAATAGCGTCTCACTTGCTCGGCTGAACCTCAAAAAGGACCAGTGGCGTGCAGCCCTTAAATGCCCGGTGGCGACTCGGTATCAGAGAGGAGATTAGTAGCACCTGTCATCAGATGTACTCCTCACCGTCGGCTAAGGACAGATAGAAGTGAGGCACCGATAGAGCCGACTATCAATCGGTCTGCCACTTAGTAAATTACCGCACCTTCCCGGAGACGCAACAAAAATCTGGTGCAGACACGCCTTTTTCAACAAAGAGCACCCTAAAATCTTCTTGGGTGCAAAGTTAGCGCACAGCTTATTTTGGCAAATCCGATCAGTACGTACTCTTGATAAGCGCGTCCGCGACCTCGGAAGCGTTTTTGAACCGCTGCGTGGGATCTTTGCTCAACAACTTCATCACGACGTCTTCGAGCCACTGCGGGATGTCCGAACGAAGTTTGTAGATCGGTTTCGGTTCCGCCGAACACACCGCGTAGAGAACCGCGGCCAAGGATTTCTCCGGGAACGGTGGTATGCCGGTGCACAGTGAGTACAACACGCCGCCCAGACTGAACAGGTCCGAAGCCACGGTCGCAGGCTGCCCCTGAATTTGCTCCGGGGCCATGAAGTAGGGCGTACCGATCAGCCCCCCGGTTTGCGACAGGTTGCTCCCGTCGGCTCCGTTCCGCGCGAGCCCGAAGTCGGCGATCTTCGCGGTGTTCGTCTCGTATTCCAGGATGATGTTCGCGGGTTTGATGTCGCGGTGAATGATCCCCCGCTTGTGAGCCGCGGCTAAACCGAGCGCGATTTGACGCGAGAGCTGGACGACGGTGGTAACGGGCAACGGGTTCTTCTTCTCGATGTACCGATCGAGGGCGACGCCCTGGACGTACTCCATCGCGAGGTACGCGATGCCCCCGAGTTCGCGCACCGCGTAAATCGTGATCACGTTCTCGTGCCGGATCGCCGCGCCCGCCCGGGCCTCACGCGCGAACCGCTCCCGGACCCGCGGGTCCGCGGACGTCTCCGGGGCCAGCATTTTGATCGCCACGAACCGGGCCAGGCTCGGCTCGTACCCCTTGAACACGATCCCCATCGCCCCGCGCCCGAGGATCTCGCGCAGTTCGTAGTCCCCCAGTTGGCACCCGCTGACCGGGAACTGTTCGAGGAACCCGGGCCGGAACTCGGGCAGCGTGGGACCGGCTTTGGACCCCGCCGCGCGCCGACCGGTGCCCGCGTCGAGCGTGGCCCCGGCAGAGGACCAGACGTCGTACTGTGTTTGTGACTGAGGCGCGGGTTGGGGCGGGGACACGTGCCCGGACGGGGCCGGTGTCGGTACCGGACGCGCGTGGGACGGAGGAACTTGACCGCCGGGCGCGGGCACCGCGCGCGCCTGGGACGGGGGCACCGCACTGCCAGGGACCGGAATCGAGCGCACACCGGACGTGGGCACTGCGCCGCTGAGCCGCGTGCGGTTCGTCTCCACCGCGAGGTTCACCAGTTCCTGCCCGCCCGCCGTGAGCGCCTCCGCGAAGTTCGGGCAGTCGCGCACGTCGCGGTTCAGCAGTTCGCCGAAATCGATGATCTTGGGAACGATCCCGCGCATGAACCGGATGAGTTCGGGCTTCGGCAGCCCGTACTGGGTGCGGGCCACGTCGAGCACGTATTCGAGAACGGTCGGGTGCCGCACCACGGTGTCGAGGCTCGCGAGCAGGCCCGAAAAGTAGAGCAATTCGGCGCGCCGGCTGACCGCTTTTGCGGCCCCAGCAAGTTGTTCCGGGTTGTGGTGAAAGCGGATCGGCTGGACGATTTCCGGGGGCAACTTCCAGATCGAGAGCAGTTCGGCGGTCACGTCCGCGTGGTTGATACCGAACGTTTCTTCTTCGGCCTCGCACGCCTGCGCGAGCAGGTGGTCGCCCCAGCGCTCCGTCATGTCGCGCCAGGCATCGGGGTAGGTCTGTTGGAGCAGCACCGCTCCCATGTCCCGGAGCAGGCCCGCGACCATGTCGTCGGCGGGCGAGGAACGAGGGGTGCGCGCGGAGAGATCACGCGCGATGATCGCCCCCGCGACGGACGTAATTTGGTAGGCCCGCGTTTCCGGGTCCGCGGGACCGGTCTTGATAGCGGGCAGCGACAGCCCGAGCGCCAGCGACCGGACCGGGCCGAGGCCCAGCACCGTGATCGCGCGCTCCAGCGAGGCGATCGGTTTGCTCAGCCCGTACAGGCACGAATTAACAGCCTTCAGCAGCTTCGCGCAGAGGGCCGGGTCTTGCGAGAGCAGACGAACGATCTCGTCGGGCTTGCAGTCCGGGCGGCTCGCGGCGCTCACCACCTGGAGCGCGACGGCGGGCGGCGTCGGGAGCCGGCGCGGATCGAGAACGGTCGCGAGGACCGCGTCGCGCCGGCGGGACCGGGAGTTACTCGGGGCAGGATTTTGGGCGGATAACGTGACTGACACCGAGGCCATCCTTCGCACCCGTTTGGCGGCGCAAGAATACGGGGACACGCAACGGTGGGGCACAATAAAGGGGCTGTCAACCGGCCCGAGCGGGCGCACGAACCCGGCGCTTGAAGTGCGGGCAAGAATTCCGCCGGGGGTACCAGCTTTCGGTCCGGGTCAATAAGGTCGTGAGCCGCCACAGAGCGGAATTCACGCGGCGAAGACGGAATAACAAAGTGACAAGTGTGCGTGAGGTGGGGCGCGAAATCGGGCCGCGCGACCATGATTCGCGCGGCCCGAAATTGTTAGTGGTCAACGTTTAGTGGCCGCAGCTGCAACCGCCCGAAGACGCGGTCCGGCACCCCGAGACGGAGGTGAAGGTGACGGCGGCCAAAAGGATCGCGAGGAGGATTTTGTACATGAAACGGTCCTTCCGTGGAGGGCGATAGGAGTACCGGTCGTCGTGACCGGTTCGCTCCCAACTGCGACCTCGGGTCGCGTTCGGGAACAGTGTGGAATATCGGCCCGCGGTACGCGACGATGGAGATCGAACCGCACCGCTTTTCGCGCGCACGCGGTTCAGGAAGCGGTCATTTCGGTGGTTCCGTTTGTGCGGGTGATGCGATGCACTACTTGCTCTTTTACGACGTGGTTCCGGATTACGTGGACCGGCGTGTCCCGCTGCGGGCCGCACACCTGGCACACGCTTGGGCCGCCGCGGATCGCGGGGAGTTGGTGCTGGGCGGCGCGCTCGCCGACCCGCCCGACGGGGCCGTGCTACTCTTCAAATGTGACTCACCCGGCCCCGTAGAAACATTCGCGACCAGTGACCCTTACGTGACGAACGGCCTGGTGGCGCGTTGGCGCGTGCGCGAGTGGACGACCGTCGCGGGCGAAACCGCGCACAACCCGATCCGAAAGCTGTAGGTCTCGGAGCGCGAACGTTTCGGGTTCACCCTTCCGGGTGCCGGTCGAGTACCTCGCGCACTTTGCGCGCCAGCGCCATTGGTGTGTACGGTTTCTGGAGGAACGCGGCGTCCGCGTCCAAAACGCCGTGCCGCACCACGGCATCGTCCGTGTACCCGCTCGTGAACAGCACTTTCAGCCCCGGGTTCTGTCGCCGGAGAGCTTCGGCCAACTCGCGGCCACTCATCCCGGGCATCACGACGTCGGTTACGAGAAGGTCCACCGCGATACCACCCGAGACCAAGTTCAGCGCGTCCCGGCCGTCGACCGCGGGCGTCACCGCGTACCCGTAGGTCTGTAGCGCGAGCAGGGCGAAGGTGCGCACGTTGACCTGGTCCTCGACCAAGAGGACGGACTCGGTCCCGCCCCGCACCACCACCGGTTCGGTCGGCGCGCTCGCGGACGACCCGTCGACCACCGGGAGGTACACTTTAAAGGTCGTGCCGACGCCGAGTTCGCTGTACACCTCGATGTGCCCGCCGCTCTGTTTGATGATCCCGTAGGTAGTGGCCAGCCCCAGCCCGGTCCCCTTCCCGATCCCCTTCGTGGTGAAGAACGGCTCGAAAATGCGCGCCTTCACCTCGGGCGTCATCCCGGACCCGGTGTCCGCGACCGCGGTCATCACGTACCGCCCCGGGCGCACCCCGGCGTGGAGCCGGGCGTACTCCTCGCCCAGTTCGACGTCCCGGGTCTCGATGGTCAGGCGCCCGCCGCGCGGCATCGCGTCGCGCGCGTTCACCGCGAGGTTGATGAGCACCTGCCCCAGTTGTCCGGGGTCCGCGCGCACGCGGCTGACGACCGGGTCGAGCGAGGTATCCAGGACGATGTCCTCCCCGATCAGGCGCCGGAGCAGGCGCCCGGTTTCGGCGATCACCGTGTTCGGGTCCAGTACCCGCGGTTCCAGCACCGCCCGGCGGCTGAACGCCAATAACTGTGCGGTCAGCCCGGCGGCGCGCTCGCCCGCGTCGCGGATCGCGTCGAGCGCCGGGCGGTCCGCCGGGGGCACCGTGGGGAGGAGCAGGTCCGAGTACCCGTTGATGACGGTGAGTAGGTTGTTGAAGTCGTGCGCGACCCCGCCCGCGAGTTGGCCGAACGCCTCCATCTTCTGGGCCTGGCGGAACTGTTCCTCCAGGCGCTTGCGCTCGGTCACGTCCTGGGTGACGCCGATGATCCCGACGATGTGCCCGTCCGCGTCCAGTGCCGGCTCGCCGCGCACGTTGACCCACTTGATCCGCTCGCCGACGACGAGCCGGTGCTCGATCTCGAACGGCGTCCCAGCCAGGGCCTGGCGCAGTGCGTCCTCGACCTCCGCCCGGTCCTCGGGGTGGACCTTGCGGGCCAACTCCGCCCCGACGTGCGGGCCGGGGATGCACTCACAAATTCGGCTCCCCTCTTCCGAACTCACGTACTCGCCGGTGCGCACGTCGTAGGTCCACCCGGCGACGTGCGCCATGCTCTCGGCCTGGCGCAGTAGCGCCTCGCTCCGGCGCAGGGCTTCCTCGGCCCGGTTCCGCTCGGTCACGTCCCGCACCACCACGGTGTGGAACGAGCGCCCGCCCGCCTCGCCCCGCGAAACGGTCGCCTCCAGCGGGAACTCCCCGCCCCCGGCCCGGCGCCCGCGCGTGCCCGACCGGATTCGGGCCGACAGCGACCCGACTTCAGGGGCGTCCGCGCCACCACTCGATGAGACGAACTCGTTCGGGATGAAGTCGGTGAGCGGGCGCCCCATCGCGCGCCCCGCCGGGCACCCGAACATGCGCTCCGCGGCCGGGTTGAACAGACTGACGCGCCGGTTCTCCTCGACCACGATCACCGCGTCCTTTGCGGACTCGATGATCCCGGTCAGCCGCGCCTCCGACTCGGCCAGTCGGCGCTCGGTCCCGACCTGGCGCAAGATCCGAGCGACCGCTTCCGGGAGGTAGTCGAGGTACTCCAGGGACTTGGTCACGAAGTCCCGGACCCCGACGCGCAGCGCCTGAATCACGGTGGCCTCGTTACTGAACCCGGTCACCAGAATCACCGGCAGGTCGTACCCGGCCTCCTTCGCGCGCGCGTAGAAGTCCAGCCCGTCCGTTCCACCGGGGAGCCGGTAGTCGAGTAGAACGAGGTCGATCGCCCCCTTCGCGACTTCGACCAGCGCCTCTTCCGCGGTCGCGGTGAGTACCACAGTGTACCCGGCTTCTTCGAGCCGGCCGCGCTCGAGTTCCGCGATCCCCAAATCGTCCTCGACGACCAGAACGGTAGCGGTCGCGGCGCCGTTCGGTGCGTTGGCAGCGAGGGAAACAGTCATCTCAATCGGCTCCTGCTACGCCCGGTCGTCTTCCCGGGGCACCTTCACAATCGCCAAGAACAACCCGAGGCGTCGAACCGCCTCGACGAACCGGTCGTACTCGACCGGCTTGGTGACGTAACTGGAGCACCCCAGTTCGTAACACCGTTTCACTTCGCGCGGGTCGTCGGTGGTGGTCAGCATAATGATCGGGAACTCGTTCGTTTTCGGGTCCGCTTTAAGCTGGCGGAGCACCTCGACCCCGTCCACGCGCGGCATGTTGATGTCCAGGAGCAGCAACAACGGCCCGTTCGGAACGCGCTCCCGGTACGCACCCTCGCACCGGACGTAGTCGAGCGCTTCTTGCCCGTCTTTCACGTGAACGACCTTGTTGGCCAGCCCCGCGTCCAGAAGGTTCTGCTGTACCAAGTAGGCGTGTCCTTCGTCGTCCTCGGCGAGCAGGATTACCAGTGCGCGTTCGGCCATGAGCCCTCCTTGGGGCGAAAAACCGGTCCCGTTAGCCGGCGCTCCCGGGCACCGGCAGGGTTACGAAAAACGTACTACCCGCGCCCGGGTGCGATTCCACCCACGCGCGCCCCTGATGGCGCTCCGCGACGCGGGCCACGATCGCCAACCCCAGCCCCTCACCGGAGCCGACCCCGGGGTGCGCCCGCTGGAACGCCTGGAAGATCTTCTGGCGGTGCGCCGGGGCGATCCCCAGCCCGTTGTCCCGCACGAAATAGGTTCGGAACCCGAGCGGCACGTCGCCCGTTTCGGGCGGCAGGCACCCGACCTCGATCACCCCGGGCCGGGCCGGGTCCAGGTACGTTAGAGCGTTCCCGATCAGGTTCCCGAACAACTGTTCGAGCGCGGTTCGATCACCGCGCGCGGTGGGCAGGTCGCCGACCCGGACAGTCGCCCCGCGCTCGGTGACGGTCCCTTGGGCCGCAACCACCACCTGCTCGACGACGCGCGCCAGATCGACGACCTCCCAACGATATTCGACCCGGCCGACGCGGGACAGGCGCAACAGGGCATCAATGATCCCGCTCAGCCGGAGAACGGCCGTTTGGATGAATCCGATCGATTTGGCCATTTTTCCTTCGAGCAGCGCCCGGCCCCGGGTCCGAACGTCCGGGGGAACGCTTTCTTCGTTGACCAGGGCCGTCAATTGCTGACACCCCTTTTCCAGCTCCTTGCTGAACCCCTGGAGGTTCACGAGCGGGGACCGGAGATCGTGCGACACGCTGTACACGAACATCTCGTTCTCGGTGTTCTTTTGGGCCAGATCCCGGTTCGCCTCGGCCAGCGCCGCGCTCCGCTCCCGAACGGCGACCTCGGCCGCCTTTCGCTCGGTAATGTCTTGCACCTGGCCGACGTACATCAGGGGGCGCCCGTCCGAGCCGCGAACCAGGGCCACGTTCGTCAGCCCCCAGAGAACGTGCCCGTCCTTGTGCCGGTACTGTTTTTCCATTTGGAAGTGGTCGCCCGCTCCCGCGAGAAGCGCCGCCCGGCGCTCGTAACTTTCGTCCAAGTGATTCGGATGGGTGACGTCGGCCAATCCCAACCCCAGCACATCGTCCGGTTTCGCGTACCCGAACATCCGGGCGAAGGCAGTGTTCGCGCGGATGAACCGGTTGTCGAGGTCCGTCAGCACCATCGCCATGTTCGTGGTGTCGAACGCTCCACGAAACAGCGCCTCCTCTTCGCGCAGAGCGGCGTTCGACCGGTCCAGTTCCGCCGTCCGGATCTGCACCCGCTCCTCCAGTTCCGCGTTCAACCGCCGGACCTCGTTCTCGGCGCGCTTGCGCTCGGTCAAATCGGTCAGCATCGTGCGGCTCCGCAGGTAGCGCCCGTCGGAGTCACGGACCGACGAGGAGCTGACCAGAACGGGAAGCGTGGTCCCGTCCGCGCGCACCAGATCGAGTTCGACGCCGACGACCGCGCCCTCTTCCCTCACCCGGTCGAACCCGCGCTGGTACGTGGCACGACTGTTCGGGCTTACCAGATCGGCGAACCGCCTCCGCCCGAGCACTTCGTCGGCCCCGTACCCGAGCCACCGCAACTCGGTGCGATTGACCGCGACGAGCACCCCGTCCTGATCGACCGAGTGGTACCCGCACGGGGCGTTGTCGTACAGATCCCGGACCTGCTCCGATGCCCGAGTTAATTCGGCGGCCATCGCCCGAATCGCCCGATCGACGCTGGCGATCTCGTCGTTCCCCTCTAACGGCGGGGGCAGTGCCCCACCGAGGGCCAACCGGTGCGCGTTGGTTTCCAGCGCGGCGAACCGGCGCGCGATGCTCCGGTGGAACACGTACCCGAGGGTGAACGTGCTCGCGGCGACGAGAAGCCCCCCGAACACAAACAAGTGATTGAGCCGGACCCGCGACCGCTCCAGTGCGGCCAACCGGTCTCGGTCGAGGCGCTCTTCCTTTTCCAGAAATGCTTTTACCGCCTGACGGAACTCGGCCATGAGCACGTTCCCGCGCCCGGTTTGTACTCGCTTGACGGCTTCCTCAACAGCCCCTCCCTGAAGCAACTTCTCAACGTCCCGCTGCCACGCGAACAAGTTAGTCCCTCGCCCCCGGAGCACCCGGGCGCGCTCGGCCTGTTCCGGGTTGTCCTTCACGAGTTCGTCGAGGTCGTTGAACTGCTCCGGCAAGTCCCGGAGAGCGTCCCGAAAGGGTTGCGCGAAACTCGGATCGCCCGAAATGACGTACCCGCGAACCGAGGCGTGGGCGTCCGCAACGGTGCCGTGAATCTCGTGTGTGCGGGCGATCACGTCTTTGGTGTGAGCGGCCCACCGCTCGGCGTCCTCGTGGTCGCGCTGAAACCGAACGGCGGCAACGAAGAAGACGAGTTGTAACAGTAGGGGCAGGGCGATGAGAACCAGCCCCTTCTGAAACACGGTCAGATTCACGGGACCACCGTCGAATGCGGAGAGCAGGCAGTTTCGGAGCGGGGCGCCGGCGAACCGGTTCCTGTGACAATAGAGAGTCACAAACGAGTGGGCCGAAACCGGCGACAAGCGGAGGCGCCGGCGGAGCGCATCTCCCGACACAGCGTACTCATAGGATTACAACCGCAATCGGATAGCGCGCCAAGTGAGAATCTCGAACGTATGAATCCTATTGTTTCAATAACAATAAATTCACCCCGAGACAGAATTAAGTGACACGACCTTCTCAACGGGTGAACGTGTTCGCGCGCGGGGGCTCCAGCACGCGGGGAACGCTGCGTGCGAACCCTCTCCAATTCCAAACCACTTTTGGCCCCGACATGCGCCGCCAAAATCTTCAAAATTACAACGTCGTGACTTACGAACGACTGCGCGTGCGCGAAGTGTTTTCGGTAGGATCCGTGAACCGGCGCGAACCGATCCAGCGCTATTGTGCAGCGACTCTAATACCCGTTGGTGGTCGATTGATAGGGGTGGTAGAAGGGACGGAGGTACTATCAAGTCGAGTGCGTGGTAGGACAAGGCCCACGATTGGCACACTTCAGAATGGATGTGGTCCGCTCACAACGGGAGCGGACCACAAGACGTCGACAAACCGCAATTCGTTTCGCACCCTTCGCCAAAAGGCTATGTCGCTTCCGGTGCGTTCAGTACGGTGCGGATCTCGCGCCACAAAGCAAATTCTAACTCGTTGAACGGCCGATCCGGGCGGTAGCGCAATGCGACTTCGTAAGCGGCCCGGGTGAGCCGGGCGACAAGCGCCTCGGTGTCCCCACCGGTAACCGCGTCCCGTCCCACATCAGAAAGCACGACGCGCGCGACCATCGCAAGCTCCTCGATTCACTCGCCAGTTACGTCCACCAGAATCCGCCGCACCGTTCCAATCACATCGCGTGAAAAAACACTGCTCGCACCGCCCGCGGCGCTCCTCTAACGCCACCGAGCAATGATGTATCTCACGGCCGCGCGCCGAATGCTCTCTCCTTCACTCAGCGCGCCAACGATGCGAGCAGGTGACGGGAAGTGGGTCAATTCTTCCCGCTGTACTTTTGCACGAACACGACCACCGAGTCGCCGGTCGGTCCGCAACGCAATCCCTTTTCAATCAAATTGTTGCAACTCAATTCCACAAATAGATCACTAAATGAATCACATTTATAATCTACCCGACTGCCTCGATGCAGTCAATCGGTCCACCGTCGATTTAGGCGCCGCTGAGATTACTCCGTCAAGTAAGGCGGTGCAGCCGAGAACGGTCCCGAAACCGGTGATACGGGCTACAAACAGTGAGCCCGATCCGTCACGCTGAGATTGTCGTTGGGAAGTGCGTGTGTGAACGAAACTGAGGTCACCCATGCGAGCACAGAATGGAGCCGCCACGAAGTAGCGACGGCACGAGCGCGCCGGCGGATCCGGGTCCACCGATCTGGGAGGACACAGGTCTTCTGCTTTTCGGCCTCCTACTTGTGGTGCTGGGTGTGACGGGCATTGCCACCAGGAAAGCGATCCTCGTCTTCCCAGGAGACGGCCGCACCGGAAGTGCCCTCATTTGGACGGTAACGGGCGCGGGCAGCCGCATTGTTGCAGCCGGTCCAGTGGAGCTAGGTACCGCGTGCATCGGTCGGTGGCGTTGGGGCGAGTGGACGTGCGGTTCACCTCGGTGTGCGTGGATCGGCGTCGGATTGCTATCCGTCGGCTTGTTGATCGAAGGCATCAACCACTTACTCATCTGGTTGGCCTGACCCTTCACAGTCCAACCTCAGACCTCAAAAGAACTCTCCTCAAATCGGCAGCGAACTCGCGTAATAAGTCCGCAAATCCAAATTTAAAAACGACTTACGCACATCGAATTCGACCGTCTCCGGAGCCACACCTGACAAAGTGAGGCGAACACTGGTGTCCCTGAGTGATCTCCTGTCGCAATTCACTACTATTATCATATCCATAGAAATAATTAAGGAGCCAATGCAGCGAGCGATTCGCCTCGTTGTCGGTTCGGCATCGCCGAGAGGTGTGCAGTGGAAGGCACCAGCGCTCCGCAGGGCGCGCCAGGAACACCCCCGATCACCGGCGACCGATTGGCGCGGTTTGAAGGGTACGTGTCCGCGTTCCGGCCCGTGTTTCACCGGTCCGACCAACTTTTGAGATTTCGCGCCTACGTCCGGGGGCTTCTCGAGCGGACCGAGCGCAAGAACGTCGAGGCCATCGCGACCGCGGCCGGGCGCGTGATGATGGTCGAATCGAACCTCGCGCAGGCGCTCCAGCACTTCGTCAGCCACAGCCCGTGGGACGCGCGCCGGTTGCTCGGCGCAGTTCGACGCTTCGCCGTCGCGCCGCGCCCCGATCCGGGCGCGGTCTGGGTCGTACACGACGGCGTGTTCACCAAGAAGGGCCGGCACTCCGTCGGGGTCCAGCGCCAGTACGCGCGATCGCTGGGTAAGAAGATCAACTGCCAGGTCGGGGTGTTCGTCGCGCGCGTCGGACCGGCGGGTTATTTCCCGCTCGCCGCGCGCCTGTACCTTCCGGCGTCGTGGCTGCGCGAGCACGCAGACTCAGACGAACGCGCCCTGCCCTCCGACGAGCGTGAACCAGCGACAAAGGCCGCGATCGCACTGCGGCTGATCGACGAACTGCGTAGCGAGGGCGACGCGCCCGGCACCGTGACCGGTGAGGCCGAATACATCGGCGGAACGGACTTCCGGGACGGGCTGGCCGCGCGGATTGGTCGCACGAGAGGATCTCACCGCCCATCTCGTAGAATCGCAGCGCCGATTCGATTGGCTCAAAAGTGAACTGGGACTGGACCACTTCGAGGGCCGCGCTTGGCACGGCTGGCACCACCACGTGAGTCTGGTGTTCGCTGCGTATGGCTTCCTCTGCGGAGAGGACGGAACCGACTTGCCCCCCTTCCGAGCATCCGGCACATCTCACGCAGTGAGTTGAGGAGCGCTCGGTTCCGTGCTCGAACGGCCGCGCACTTTTGTGGCGCGGTCCACTTACGGCGCGAACGCGCTGTGCCGATCAGACCGATCACCGCCCGCGCGTACTGCAAAGAAACGGCGCGGAAATTGGTGGCGCACCAGCGAATGCAATCAGTGTGAGTGCGAGAGAGTTAACCTGGATCGAAGCGAGAACTGCAACTTGGATTTGTCGGCGACGGTGTGCGAATAACACGAACCAGCAAGTGCTAGCCAAAATTAACAGAAGACCCACTGCCAGTTGACAGTGGGGTTCAGCATGCAACAGTCATCAGTTCAGCGAGAACTGCGAAATACGGCTCCGCTTCGGTCGGAGCTGCTCGCGCGTGCGTTCCGCCGCGATACGGTAGATCTCCTGAATCTGTGCCTGCTGACTCGGAGCGAACCACGCGAACATCGGACACGGGACGAACGCACTCATTCCACAAAGCGCGGACACCGAAACCGATGCCGGGTGAAGTTGAGCAAGTTGTTCCCGAAATCGATGCTCAGCCATGACAAGCCCCTCAGACAGCGACTCACGGCAATTACTACTAATCAAGTAGCCATAGTCATCTATCTGAAGCAATTGTAACCGCGCCGCTGGAGAAAGCAACTCGACTTGGTGTCTCGAAAGGAAATTACCCCCCGCCACCTGCTCATTTCCAGGCATTTTCACACAACAAATCTTGATTCGCCTAGCAACAATTCTTCCACGATGCGGCCAATAGAATTGCAACCAACCAGGTAACAATTCGATCAGATTTAGACCACATTCAGACCAAGGGACTGGTACAAGTAGCCGCGTTCACCGATTCACCCGCAAGGCAACCTTGGTGTGAGGGTTGCAAAGTAACCAGCAGTTTTCTGGGGTCATTCCAGCCAAGAATTGTGCCGACCGCTCGCGTGACACGGAAGTTGCCACGAGCAAGAATTCATTTAAACAAAGCGTTCAGAATAAATTAGCCGGCTTCGTTTGGGATTTGAACAGCTTTGATTTACGAAGTGTTGTGATTCAGCCGCCCGAACCGCTCACGACTCAAGCTCCGCCTCTCCCCTCGGAGCGATATCAGAGCGGCCGGGGGCCGAACCACGATGATATTATTACCAGTCAGATGCCCATAGTCAACTATTTTGGGCCGTGATTGTACGAATACGCACGATCTTCACTTCCACTACGTCAGGTTTAGGACTGCGAGGCCATACGATCCAAGAAAATGGGTTAAAAAGTGCGTGAGCACCGTCACCACTTTTGAGTAGACCAATCGCGTTTCCGGTTCTGCGAGGATGTCGTTTTCCCAGTGTCAGTTACGACGAATCTTATCGTCTTCGATCGGAGCAATCCCCTGCTCAAACACCCCTCAAAAACGTAACCCCGACCAAAGTTGTCGCAATTGCGTCGGCACCACGAGAGTTTAGAATCGCCGCAGAAGCCTAAATACGGGCCGTACCAATCCACCGAACCAGAGACGATCATGGTGAATGCGATGATGAACCCGATGACCGCCGCAATGCCGTCCTCGTCCCCCGCGACCGGGATGGGCATGGGCATGCCGGTCATGGCCCCGAACATGGTGATGGTCCCGCGCTGCACGATGAAGATGGAAAAGTGCGCCGGGGGGATAAAGATCACATGCATGTGCGACGACCCGGCCGCGTGCGTCATGATGCAGAACCTGTGCACCATGATGGCCGGCGGGATGTGCAGCATGTGTTGCACCATGAACGGCATGACCGTGTGCTGCTGCAACATGACGATGGGCGCGTGCAAGGTCGAGATGACCGCGAACGGGTGCTGCGTCACCTGCACCAGCGGCGACAAGATGTGCTGCGACATGATCCAGGCGTGCTGCGATTGCATGATGATGTGCATGAAGTCCGGGTGCGCGTGCTGCCTGATGATGGGCGGCACCCCGGTGTGCTGCTGCATGTGCTGAGAACCCGATCCGGGCGCCGAACTCTGCCCCGGCGATCCGCGTTCCAAGTCCACCGAACAGTTTTTCGGTGGGCTTGTTCATTTCGCTCGTCCACTCCCCTGCCCCACCCGCTTCGACTTAACAGAGTCGGCCCGCGCTCGTTGACGGGGTGCGGCGCAGAGGTCTAATATCGACTCCCGTAGTCGACATTAGCCTTCGCGCTCCCCTCCATTCGCGGCAGGACTTCCGATGAGGCTCTCGCGCAAGACGGACTACGCCCTCCGGGTGCTCCTCGCGCTCGTGGACCGGTGGGGCCAGGGACCGATCTCGATGAACGAGTTGGCCAAGCAGAACGACGTGCCGAAGAAGTTCCTCGAACACATCATGCTCGACCTGAAGTCGCAGGGATGGGTGGAGAGTTCGCCCGGGCGCATGGGCGGGTACGTGCTCGCGCTGCCACCGGAACGGATCACTCTCGGCCAGGTCGTGCGCCATTTCGACGGCATCCTCGCACCGGTCGGGTGCGTGTCGATCTCGAACAACGAGCCGTGTACCCAGGCGCCCACGTGCCGGTTCCGCCGCGTCCTCCTGGACATCCGCAACGTAACCGCGTCGTACATGGACAACGCGACGCTCGCGCAGGTGTCCCGGAACGCCCCCGTCGACGACCGCGAGCTGTTCAGCCTGGAACTGGTCGGCGGTGACGGGATCTGACGGCGGAGACGGGCGATGCCACGCGGGAAGACGTTCGACACGATCACCGCCGCCGTCGGGGACACCCCGATGGTGCGCATCAACCGTCTCGTTCCGTCGGGCCACGCCACCGTGTTCGCGAAGTGCGAGTTCGTCCACCCACTAAGTAGTGTGAAGGACCGCATCGGGGTGGCGATGATCGAGGCCGGCGAGCGCGCCGGAGTCGTGACCGCCGACACACACATCATCGAGCCGACCAGCGGCAACACCGGAATCGCGCTGGCGTTCGTGTGCGCTGCAAAGGGCTACCGGCTGACACTCGCGATGCCCGAATCGATGTCCGCGGAGCGCCGCGCGCTCCTGCGGGCGCTGGGCGCCCATCTGGTACTTACGCCAGCAGCCGATGGTATGCGCGGAGCGATCGCGCGGGCCAACGAGCTGGTCGCCCGGACGCCCGGTGCCTGGATGCCGCAGCAGTTCGAGAACCCGGCGAACCCGGCCGTTCACGAAGCGACCACCGGGCCGGAAATCTGGACCGATAGCGGGCACGACATCGACGCCATCGTCGCGGGCGTCGGCACCGGCGGCACCATCACCGGCGTGACGCGCTTCGTGCGCCGGTCCAACCCGAACTTCAAAGCGATTGCGGTGGAACCGGTTCACTCACCGGTCCTGAGTGGCGGCGCGCCCGGACCGCACAAGATCCAGGGCATCGGCCCCGGCTTCGTGCCCCCGAACCTCGACCGGAAGCTGGTGAATGAGGTCGTGACGGTGACCAACGACGAGGCGTTCGAGTGGGCGCGCCGGCTCGCGAAAGAAGAAGGGTTGATGGTCGGAATCAGCAGCGGGGCGAATATGTGCGCTGCTGCTCGGGTCGCGGCGCGCCCGGAGTTCCGCGGGAAGCGGATCGTCACGATCATGAACAGCCTGGGCGAACGCTACCTGTCCACGCCGCTGTTCGAGGGTTTTGGCGGGTGATGCCGCCCACGATGTGCAGTCGGTGGAGCAGCCTCTTGCGCCTGAAAGCGTTCTCCCAGAGCAGAGCACTCCGTTCACCCCAATCGGCCCGCGCCAACAAGCATCCAACTGATGCCCGTGTCGATCCCCTCTTGAACTCTGCTCGTGTGCCAAATCAGGCACGGATGATCGCCGCCGGTGGGGGGCAGTGAGACGAATTTACTGCGGACTTCGGTTCGCAGTGAACGAGCCGGAGTGCCTTGTTCAGCGCCTCGAACAGATCCCCCGGTGGGAACGGCTTCGCCAGGAACACGGAGTTCGCAACCGGTTCGACGCGCTCGGACTCCGCGGCGTACCCCGACATAATGACCACCGCGATGTTCGGGCGGAGAACACGCATCCGGGCGGCCAGTTCGCGCCCGTCGATGCCCGGCATCGTCACGTCGGTCACGATCGCGTCGAAATGAGTGCCCTTGTTCGCGAGTTCCAGTGCAGCCTCGCCGTTCTCGGCCTCATGGACCTCGTGCCCCTGGGTCCGGAGCGCGAGCCGCGCGAACTGCCGAACGGCGTCCTGGTCTTCCACGAGGAGCACCGAGACCCCGCGGCCCGTGCGCCCCGAGAGCGATCGCGGGGCCGGGGTCCGCCCCAGCGTCGAGGCGTTCCCCTCCCACCAGGGGAGCTCCACCCGGAACGTGGTCCCGGCTCCGGGGGCCGACTCGACCCCGATCCGACCCCCGGCCTGCTCCACGATCCCGAACACCGTCGCCAGCCCCAACCCGGTTCCTTTGTCCGGTCCTTTGGTGGTGAAGAACGGCTCGAAGATCTGGCCCTTCACCTCGTCCGTCATGCCCGTTCCGGTGTCGGCGACTGTGAGCCGCGCGAACCGCGGTTCGCCGAGTTTACGTTCGAGCGCCACGGTGCCCACGGTGAGCGTCCCGCCCCCGGGCATCGCGTCCCGCGCGTTCACGGCGAGGTTCAGAATCACTTGTTCCAAGTGACTGCGGTCGGCCCGGACCGTAACGGGTACCGGGGCGAGTGCGGTTTCGACCGTGATGCGCTCCCCGAGCAACCGGCGCAGCAGCCCGGAAACGGTCGTTACGACCTCGTTCAGATCGAGTATCTCGACGCGCACCGGCTGGCGCCGACTGAACATCAGGAGCTGGCGCACCAGAGCCGTCGCACGATCGGCCGCGAGCAGGAGGTCGTCGAACAGCGCGGACGCGGCGGCGTCCTCGGACGGGGAGCGGAGCAGTTCCGCGTTCCCGCGAATGATGGTGAGGAGGTTATTGAAGTCGTGCGCGACGCCGCCCGCGAGCCGCCCCACGGCCTCCATCTTCTGTGATTGCCGGAGCTGCTCTTCCAGGCGCTTTCGGTCGGTGATGTCCTGGTACACGCCGAGCACCCCGACCACCTGACCGCGCGAGTCCCGCAACGGTACCTTGCTGGTCAGAAGTGTGGCGCGGGTGCCATCCGGGCGCGTTTGGAACTCTTCGAGATTGAGGATCGGCTGCCCGCTCTCCATAACCTGCTGGTCGCAGTCCCGGAAGAACGTGGCCTCCGACGGGACGTTCGTGAGGTCGAAGTCGTTCCGCCCCACGAGTTGCTCGGGAGCTTCGGCCCCGTGGTCGCGCGCGACCTGGTCGTTGCACCCGATGTACACCAGATCGCGGTTCTTCCAGAACACCCCACAGGGAATGTGGGTAATGACCGTGCGGAGGATGTCCTCGCGCTCGCGCAGGGCCTGCTCCGCGCGGCGCCGGCGGGTCACGTCCCGGATCAGCGCCAGGTGCAACCGGCGCCCGCCGGTCTCGATGACCGTGTACCGGACCTCGACGGCGATCGCCGCCCCGTCCCGGCGCCGGTAAATGCTCTCCGACGTGCTCGTTTCCCCCGGCCCCAGATCCGCGGCCGGTTTCATCCCCAGGTCGGCCAGGGCCAGGGCCATTAGCTCCTCGCGCGCGTGCCCGAGGGTGTGGCACGCCTGATGATTGGCGTCGACGACGCGCCCGCCCCGGTCGAGCACCAGGATCGCGTCGGCCGCCTGCTCGAACAGCCCGCGGAACCGCCCCTCGCTCTCGCGCAGGGCCTGCTCCGCGCGCCGGCGCTCGGTCGTTTCGCGGATCACGGCCACCGAGTGCGTGTGCCGGCCCTCGGCATCGGACACCGGAACGATCTGCCACTCGGCCCACACCCGCGTGCCGTCCTTTCGGCGCCCCGGTAGCTCGACGCGCACCGGTTTGGTGCTCCGGACCGCTTCGCGGATCGCTGCCAGCCCGTCCGCTTCGTCCGCAAGAACGCTGGGGCTGAGCCCGACGGCCTCATCGCACGAGTACCCAGTCAATCGCGCGAAGGCCGCGTTCGAGTACACGACCTGCACCCCGTCGTGCTCGTCCGTGGTCGCGATCACCACCCCGTCCCCGCACGCGCCGAGAGCAACATCTAGTAGCTGTGGGTCCGTGCCCACTTCGGTAACCGGCGCGGGCGGGACCGGCGGCACGTGGAACCACAAACGCGCGACTACAACCCACGCGAGCGCGGCCCCGAACCCGACCGTACCGGTTACGAACCGGGCGCCGATCAGCGGCGCGAGTGCGTGCCCCGCGGCCCCCAGCCCGACCGCACCGAACAGCGCGGCCAGTGCACGAGCCGGAACAGGGCGCCGGTGTTGCAGGAGAACAAACAAGGTGCCGGTGAGGGCGGCTAGGGCGAGCAGACCATCTGTGACGGGAGCAATTGTGGTAAGTGAGGTTAGGGCGCTGGGCATCGCGGGAACTCGTGGGCGCGGCGGGCGTAGCGCGTTCCCGAACTATAGAGGTGCGGGCGAGCACGCGGAGAGCATCACCTTATTCTTAGCTCACGCGGCGACTCCGCGCCGCCCGCGTGGAAACGAAAAGTGAACGTTGTAAATTCCGCGCTCGCCCTAAACGTGCCGCACGGCACACCGATAGAAGAGCCGTTCGCCGGGGGCGCGATTTCTATCCCCGTGCGCGACGGTTCGTCTCACACGGAGACAATATTTTGTACGCGGACAGCACTTTGGGGAATTCTTACGATCTTGCACACTTCTTCCACTGGAGCGGTCTATCCTCAATTCGTGTGACTCCGCTGTTTGGTTCGTTTCTCCAGCGAATCGTTCGCCCTGTCAGCGAGACCAAAGATGCGTTCGCCCCGCCGCTTCGGCGCGTTTGAGCAACTCGAAGACCGTTCACTCCCCAGCTCGTTCGGTGTCGCCTGGGCCGATCCCGGCCACATGACACTGAGTTTCGTGCCCGACGGCACGGCCACCCCCACCGGACCGAGTAGCCTGTTCGCGTCCCTCACCGCGGCCGGTACGACCACCGCATGGGAGCGCGAGATCCTCCGCGCGTTCCAAACATGGGCCGTGAACGCCAACATCAACATCGGACTCGTCGCAGACGGGGGACAAGCGCTCGGCACGGTCGGCGCGGTCCAGGGCGACGCCCGGTTCGGTGACATCCGCATCGCCGCGGCCCCGATCTCGGCCGACGAAGCCGCGGCCGCGTCCCCGTTCAGTTGGACCGGCACCACGTTCGCGGGTGATGTGACATTCAGCAACGCGGTCCCGTACCGAATCGGTAACGTTGCCAGCGCCTACGACATATTCTCTGTCGCGCTGCACGAAGCCGGGCACACACTCGGACTGGACCACTCGACCGCACCGGGATCGGCCACGAACGCGACATACGCCTACCATGCCCAATTGACCGCGAGCGACATTGCCGCGCTCCGGGCGCTGTACGGCGCCCGGTTGCCCGACGAGTTCGACCTACTGGGGCCGAACGACACGCGCGCCACCGCGAGTGCAATGGTGAAGGACGCGACCGTCGGGGCCTACGTCGCCGACGGTGACCTGACCACGCTCGGCGACGTGGACGGCTACAAGTTCAAGGCCGGGGCGCTGACGACGATCACGCTCCAAGCCAAGGGGCTTAGTCTCCTCCAGGCCCGGGTGAGCGTGTACGACTCCACCGGGAAGCTCGTCGCGAGCGCGGCGGCCCAGGACTCGTTCAACAACGACATCACCCTCAACCTCGCGCTCGCCAACGGCGCCACGTACTTCATCAAGGTCGAAAGCGCGACCTCCGACGTGTTCGGGATCGGCAGCTACCGGTTGACCGCGGATCCAAACAACAAAGCCGCCAAACCGCTCCGAACCCCGCCGGTTCTGGACGCGCACACGAACGACACTCTTGCAACGGCGCTCAACCTCACAACCGACAAGCGCCTCGCGATCGTGGGCACGGGGCAGTTCGACGTTCAGTACCGCGGGTCGATCGAGGACGCGACCGACTCCGATTTCTACAAGATTTACTCCCCCGCAACGGCGAGCGGGACCGCGACCTTAAACGTAGTTGTCTGGTCCACGGACGGGGCACTGAACCCGCGCGTGCGGGTGTTCGATGCACGGGGTAATGCGATCGCGTTCCAGGTGCTCGCGAACAGCGCGGGCATCATGAGCATCGCGATCCCGAACGCCCCCGCGGACGCGAAATACATCGTCCAGATATCGGCGCGCTCCCCGGGCGGCGCGAACAACACCGGCGGTTACTATTTCGGCGCCGATTTCAACCAATCAATGACCGCAGCCGCACAAGAAATCGGCGGCGGCGCGCTCAGTTCGTCCGCGACCACGAGCACCGCCACACTCGTCGTGACTGATGGCGGTATCTTCCAGTTCGCACTGTTTTCCGAAGCGCTTGCCGCGGGCGCGGGCGGAGCGAAACTGACCGCGACCGACGCCACCGGGAAAGTGATCTTCGTTCTCGATGCCGAATCCGGTCAGCCCGCGGTCACGGCGGTTCAGTACCTCGCGGCCGGAGCCTATACGTTCAAGTACGTGTACCACTCAGTAACTGGGAAAACGGTTGCCCCAATCCGGTACCACCTGGCACTGTTGGAATTAACGGAGGGGATCGGCACATACGCACCGCCGCTGATCGCACCACCGCCCCCGCCCGCGCCGACGTACAGTCCGACGATCTACATCGCGCCGTCACTGCCAGCCCCAATGGGTCTCTGGTACTTCTTCTAAACCGCAATGAAAGTGCTCCGGGCGCTCACGTGCGTTCCGGAGCGTGCTCGGGCCGAGCTGACAAGAGTATCCCGCATCCCCTCCCCGAACCACCATGCCCACTTCACCTTCCGTCATCCCGACCGTTGATTTGAACGACCGTGATAGCGCGGAGAGTTTGTCCGCGTGGGTCCAGGCCGAAGCCAGGTTCCCCAGAGCGGGCGACGAGTACCTCGGGTTCCGCATCGAAAAGGAGTTGGGGCGCGGTGCGTTCGGTCGGGTGTACCTGGCGCGCCAGGGGGATCTGGCCGGGCGCCCGGTCGCGCTCAAGGTGGCGTGCGACGTCGGGGGCGAGTCACGGACGCTGGCTCAGATGCAGCACACGAACATCGTCCCGGTGTACTCGTTCCACCGGGACGGATCGCTCCAGGCCGCGTGCATGCCTTACTACGGCTGCACGACACTCGCCGGTGTCATCGGTAGCCTCCGCGGGCGCGAGAGCCTCCCGAGTTCCGGGCGCGAGCTCCGGAGCACGATCGCCCAGCGCGGCGAACTCACCACACCGTCGGCCGGGTCCGCACCCTCCCGAGTTGATTCTGCTCTCACACCGGGTGTGCTCCCTTCTTTGCCACCTGCCCCAACGGTGCCGCTCGAACACAGCTCCGACGGCTGGGCGCGGCTCGAAGGGCTGTCGTTCGTTGAAGCGGTCCTCTGTCTCGCCGAGCAACTGGCCGACGGGCTCGCACACGCCCATAATCGGGGCATCTTGCACCGCGACCTGAAACCGGCGAACGTGCTGCTCACGGACGAGGGGCGCCCGATGCTCCTCGACTTCAACCTCGCCGAAGACACCAAAACCCGCGACGGGGCCGAGCGCGCCGCCATCGGTGGTACGCTCCCCTACATGGCACCCGAGCAAATGCGAGCGTTCCGAGACAAGGCCGGTACTCTCGACGGCCGGTGCGACATCTACGCCCTCGGCGTCATTCTGTTCGAGTTGCTCACCGGACAGCACCCGTTCCCGGTCCGGCGCAGCCTCGGGCGGTCCGTGGTGGCTCCGATGCTCGCCGACCGCGAGAAGGCCCCGCCCTCGCCCCGCGCGCTCAATCGTTCCGTGTCCCCGGCCGTTGACGCGATCGTGCGAAAATGTCTCGCGCCGAACGCCGCCGAGCGCTACCAGCGCGCGGAAGACTTACGGGAAGACATCGAGCGGCACCTGAGTAACCGCGCGCTGCGCTTCGCCCCGAACGTGTCCGTGCGCGAGCGGGTACAAAAATGGGCGCGCCGGAACCCGCGGTTGGCGTCTTCCGGTACGGTCGGCGCCGGCGCCGCGGTGGTGCTCGCGTGCCTCGGGGCGAGCTTCGCGTACTCGTGGGATCAGAGTCAGAACGATCGCGCGCGGGCGCTCTTCGCGGACCACCGCACCGATTTCGCGGGCGCTCAACTCTTCCTCGACGACCGGAACCAGTCGCGCCCGCGGTTGGACGAAGCGGACGCCAAGCTCCAAGCGGTGCTCGCACGGTACGACGTGCCCGAAGACGCGGAAGCTTGGGCCACAACCGCGAAGGTGCAACGCCTGCCCGAAACGGACCGCACGCGATTGATGGGCGACGTCGGGGAAACGTTCTACCTCATGGCGCAGGTCGCGTACCTCCGGGCTATGGGATCGGACGATCCACCCGCGCGAACGGAAAACCTGGACCGGGCCGCGAAGTGGAACGAGGCCGCGGCCCGGTTTGCCGGCGACCGGTTGCCCCACGCGGTCCGCGAACAGCGCGCTGCAATTACGGACTTACGCGGTAGTCGCGCAGAAGCCGAAGCGCTCCGTGCTGAAGCACTTAAAGCGTCGCTGGAATCGGCGCGCGACCTCTACCTGTTGGGTGCGGTGCTCACGCAACAGGGCCGGCACCGCGAAGCACTTCCGCACTTGCGGAAATCGACCTTCCTCGACCCGAAAAATTTCTCCGCGTGGTTCGTGCGCGGAACGGTTCACCTGGCGCTCGACCACGACGCCGATGCGGTCGCGTGCTTCACCGCGTGCCTCGCGCTGCGCGACGATTTCGCCCCCGCTTGGCGCAATCGCGGGCTGGCGCTGGCCCGGGGCCGGGCGTTCAAGAACGCACGCGACGATTTCACGCGCGCCATCACACTCGACCCGGTCCCGGCCGAGGTGTACGTCCAGCGGTCAACGATTTACGACCTGGAAGGCAACCTCGAAGCGGCCGAAACCGATCTCACCCGCGCACTCGATGCGGGCGGGGCGCCGGTACAAATCCACCTCCTGCGGTCATCCATTCGCCAGCGCCGGAATAATCTCTCGGGCGCCCAAGCGGACCGCGAAGAGGGGCTACGGCTCACGCCCGCCGACGAACTCAGTTGGGTCGCACGCGGAACGGAACGGCTCGCCGACGATGTGAAGGGCGCTCTCGCGGACACCGAGGAAGCACTGAAGATCAACCCGTTCTCGATGACCGCGCTTCAGTTGAAGGCGCACATTCTCGGCGAGCGCCTGAACAAACCGGACGAGGCACTGCAGGTGCTCAATCGGGCGGTCGAACTGCACCCGGACCACGTGCCGACGCGGGCCGGGCGCGGGGTCGAACTCGCCCGGCGCGGGAAACGCGACGAGGCCCTGAGAGACGCTCGCGAATCCCTACTCCGCGACACGCGCCCGGCGAACCTGTATCAGGTCGGGTGCATCTACGCGCTCACCGCGAAGTCGCACCACGAGGACAAAAAAGAGGCCCTTCACCTGCTCTGGTCCGCGCTCAAGACCGGGTTCGGCCTCGACATGGTCGATACGGACGCGGACCTCGACCCGATCCGGAAAGACCCCGAGTTCACGAAAATGGTCGCGGCCGCCCGCGCGCGCCTCGCGACCAAGCGCGATTGACGGTCACGAGGCGCGATCTCGCTCGGCACTACGCCGCTTCGTCTTTCCGCACGGGAAGTATGATGGGCGCCTCGCACCACGCGATAACCGCGTCCAGTTCCCGGATTCCTTCCGATAAATCCGCCACCGGCACCCGCGTTACCAGCTCCTTCCCCACACGAATCGCGATCCGATCCGCGAGCCGGTAAACCTTGAGCAGCAGCGCGGACGGGTTCCCGCTCTCCGCGCGCCGCAACACGGCCCGGAGGGTGCGGCACCAGATCGCCAGTCGGTCGGGGACGTTCTGCGTCGGTTCGGGCAACTGGGCGTTGCGGTATTCGGCGGTAAACTCGCGCAACGCGGCCCGGAACGCCTCGAACGACTTCTGGCGCACCTGGAGTTCGGCTGCGGACGCGGCGCTCTTCGCGGGGTCGTCGCGGTGGTTCTCCCACCGGGCCTGGAGGTCGAGAACCCGGACCAGGGCCGTTGCTTGTTGCGAAGTGAGCTTCTCAGCGGCGCTCTCGCTCATCTGCGGCATTTTGGGGCTTTCGCACAGGAGTAGGCGGTCTTACGGATCTCATCGGTCCGATCCGTTCGGGGGTTCATAGCGAAGCGCGCGAAGAAGGGGAAGACGGGTTGGCGCGGCGGCACATTCGGCCCGTATTTGCGGCAAAAGGTTCCGGTTCGATCGCCTCTCCTACACATCGCGGTAAGTGTTACAACCGGCCCGAGCACTTCCCGTAACCGTTCCGACCACAAAAGCGAGGAAATCGCGTATCGTCACTCCCGGTCACCACAATTCGGGTATTGGCACGCGGTCTGCTTTACTTTGATTCGTCGAACAACAAGTTGGGCCAGTTCCCCCGGCCCGCTCCCCCTACCCCACTCCCCGTCCCCAACCCTATCCACGAGAGCCGGCGACTTGGTCGCCGGCTTCAACTTTTTCCCGACCACCAAACTAGAAACTGTGCAACACATGCTCCAAAACAAACGCGGCCCGCTCCGAATTCGGGGCGGGCCGCGTTCGTTCACTGATCTCGGTCGCGTTTAGTATGACCGTTCCTTGGTCGGCGGCTTTCCGAGAGCCGCCTTCTTAATCGCGCTGCGCCGCTTGGCCTCTTTACGGCTCCGAGCTTCGCACGGCTTCTCGTAGTACTCGTGAGCGCGTAGTTCGCGCTTCAGCCCGCTCCGCTCGACCAACTTCTTGAACCGCCGAAGGGCCGCCCCAATCGGCTCCCGGTCGTGAACCCGCATGCGCAATCCCATTCTGCCTCCCGGATAATGTGACAACGAGAAATTATACGAGCGCCGGCCCAATGAGCCAGACGAATTACTCTGAGACCGAGGTGGCGGAATTGGCAGACACACTAGATTCAGCTTCTGCGCTCGAAAGGGAACAGGTTCTAATCACAATAAGGGCATTGAATTGGCATTTTGTCCACCAAAAAGGGCAGCGAATCGGGCTACATGACACGCAGACGACCAAAGCCTAGATGGTCCAGCGACGAGAAAATGCTGAAAAATTCTAGCAGAAATGAAAAAAGCCCACCGGATTTACCCGATGGGCTAAAGGTGCCGAGGAGAGGACTTGAACCTCCACGCCCTTGCGAGCGCTAGAACCTGAATATGGCAACATAGAAGATTTATGTATTTTACTAGCAATAACTTGCGACCGGCTTTCGATTGCGCTGGCGGAATGCTGGCGGGATTTTGCCCCGCACATCCCCCGACCCCACGTGTCCTCTCCCGCCGTGCGGGCGCCTCACACGAGGCTTGCCGGCGGAGGCGGGGTGATCACTCACCGGGCGGGCGGTAGATGCGCAGCGGTGGCGTCTCGCTGTCGCGCGAAGGCGACCAATGTTTTCGCGTGTCGCTTGCGGTTCTCGCGTCGATGACCGCAGTAACGGCTTCTTTGTGCCCGGGTGGTACAAACGGCAGCACCACCGCATCCTCTTCGTGAAGCGACTTACCGCAGTGTGGGCACGTCTCGAACACCATCGCCAGCTCCGTTTCCGTGTCACTCACCGGGTTGCCTCCGGTTCGCCATCGTGATTCGCACCACACCGGTCGTGCTGCTGAACCGCGGGTAGTCCCGCAGGTCGAGCTCGAACCGGTACGTTTGCGGTCCCCAATTCGTCTGGTGCTCGGGGTCGAACCGCCATTCGCGCATCACCAGTTCGTTGCGGTCGAGCCACCAGCGCCCGTGATAGATGACGTTGCCGTGCCCCTCAAGCGTTTCCGCGTACTCGCCGTCAGCACCCACCCACAGCGTGCCGCGACTGTCGCCCCACGTGAAGTCCCAGCGCCCGACGAGCATCTCTTCGGTGAGGTGCTTGGGGCGCGGGGGAACGGGTGCGGCGCTGGTGGGCGCCCACCCGACGAGGAGCAGCAGAGCGGCAACGGTGCGGGTCATGGCGTGGCTCACAGGGTGTCGCGGATTTGTTCCTTCTCAACCAGCGTGAGCGCCGGCGCGGGTTGGCTGAACTTCATCGCCCGCCAGAACTCCGGTGCGCGCCGCACCGCGATTCGCTCCGCGACCGCGAGTTGGGCGCGCTTGCGGAACTGGAACCACCACGTCTGGTCCCGCGCCGCCTGGAATAGCGCCGCCATGCCCGCGGGCGGGTCGATGGCTTCGATGTTGCTCTGGGGCGGGGTGAGCCGGTTCAGCAGGTCGTCGAGCAACTTCTGCAACAGCGGTCCGAAGAACTGGAGCAGCAGCGTAATCAGTGCGGACCAACTCATGTGAGCCTTTCGTTTGGGGAGTCAGTACCTGGGGTCGGACTCGAACCGACAGTTTCCCCGCGGGGGGACAAGCGTTTCTAAGACGCTCCGCTTTACCATTTAGCGAACCCAGGCAAGTGCCCGCGGCGCATGGACGCCGACGGGCGAATGTGGCTAGCGAATCACACTGCGCTGGAACGAGAACGACCGCTGGCGCTGGGGCTGAAGCAATTCCTTCAGTTTCACCCTTTGTTGTTGCTGTTGCTTCAGCAGAAACAGTTTCTGCTGAAGCACAACCGCCGGGGGCTGTGCGATGACCACGGGTGCGGCTTGCACCACGACCGGCGCCTGTTGCACGACGACGGGGGCCGCTTGCACTACTACGGCCTGCTGCTGTACGACCTGCACCTGGGGCGCGCCCGGCACGACGAACAGCGCGGTCGGCACCGCGACCACTTGGGCCTGAACGACCGGGGCCTGCTGCTGATAGAAGTTCGCGCCACCGGGAATCGTCAGGACCGGGGATGCGCTGCACTGCGCGAGTGAAACGGAAGCGGTCGCCAGAACCGCTGCCAAAGCAATCAGAGTCTTCATTCGATCTCTCCAGAAACGGGGTTAGAAACGTCACCAGTTGAACGCGGCCTGCTCGTCCTTCGAGAGCTTGCCGTTTTTGGGCATCGAGCCGTCTTGCACGGCCTGTTTGACCGCGCGCTTTTCGGCCCCGTTCAGGGGCTTCAGCGCGGCCGCGTCGTCGTCGTTGAACAGGATGAAGCTACCGCCCTTCGCCTCGGATTTCCCGGGCGTGTGGCACGCGGCGCACTTCGCCTTCGCGACGGTGAACAGGTCGGCTTTCTTCTGCGCCTGCGGGAGCGGGGCTTCGAGCTTGATCGCGATCGCGCGGAGCAATTCGTTACTCTCGCGCTGGAGAACGAGCCGCTCCTCTTCGATCTCCAGGAGCCGCTTCGCGTCGGCCGCGGACATGCCACCTTGCTGGCCGAGCAGTTGGAGCGGCACCCCGCCGTAGGCCGGTACGGAGTACGATTGCACCGGGGGCATGGACGCGATCGCCGCAGTGCCGGCCACAAAGAGTGCAATCGCGATTGCGACCCGGCCCGAACGTACCACGTGCTGTCTGGGCAAGTCCCGCAGCAACAAACTCCCGATCCCTCCGCAGGCACCGAGTGCCAGCGCAGTAGCCGCGCACATTACGACGCCGTCACTGTTCACGGGGTGGCTCCTCCCAGAATCAACATGAGCACGGGGAACCGCTCCTCGAAGTGCTCCCGGCGGATCGGGGGCGGCTCGTCAATCAGGTAGCCCACGAGCACCGGGTCAACGACCTTCTTGACTCGCGCGTAGCCCCTCAGTCTGGAAAGCAAAACGTCCACAGTGACCCCGCATTCGGCTGCGGCGCGCTCGAGGGTAACGGGGTCGTCGAGGTATCGCGCCCACTGGCGTTCGTATCCCTTGCCCAGCGCCGCGGGTTTGAGCCCCGAAACCTGTTCGACTGCGTCCGCGTAGTCGCCACTGTCGCGCTTGTAAGCCTTCTCGAGCGGACCGAGGTACACGCTCTCCAGTCGCTTCGCTTTGAGCGGGTCAACAGCCACCGCTGCCAGTGACACACCCGTCTGCGGGTCGTACAGCTTCCGCGCATAGTCCCTCATCGGCTTGAGGCCCGCGTCCTGGTGGCAGGCGACGCACGAGTACCCGACGTGCACGCGGCGGTCGTTGTTTGTTGAGCGCCCGTCCGATGCGATCGTGTCCGGGGCCGTGTCGACCTGATTCCCCTTCGCGTCGCTCAAATAGAACCCGGGCAGCCCGTTGGGGAGCGTGAACACGATCTCCTCGGCGTCGTGCTGGTAGTCTTCGAGCAGGTTCGCGACCGCGTTCCTCTTGTCGGCGCTATTGTTCGCGTCGCGGCTCTCCCACCACGAGCCGGTGAGGGTCGCGTACCGGAACACCTGCCGGTTGTTCGGCGAGACATTGGACACGGGCACAATGGCGGCGAGTTCGCGGTACAGTTCCTCTGCCTTTTTGCGGTCGAGTGCGGCGAGCTTTTCCGCGTCCGCCCGCTTCGTGAACCCGAGCCAGTCGTAATACCCGTGGCCCTTGCGCTCCGCCTGCGCGCCGGTCCTGAACAGGAACTCGTCGGCGCGCACGATGGGGGTTGCGGAACCGGTGAGCGAGACCAGTTCCGTCATCTCCTTCACCGGGAGCCACGGCGCGGGAATGAAGTCCTCTTTCGCAGGGGTCGCGGCGCCCGGTTCGGTGTACTCCTCGTTCGCCTGGTACGAGCGGCCGTACTGATCGTACTTCGTGACCTGCCGCGTCTTCGTCACGGGAACTGCGGCAACGGCTGCCGTCTGGACCTTGATTGCGAAGTAGTGGTTCGCCCGCTTCAATTCGTCCCAGACCTTCGCGTCCCAGCGGTAATCCACTAGGTCCACCGCCCACAGCCACTCGGTTACTTTTCGCGCAGCAGTAAGCTTGGATTCCCGGGACAAACCGTTGATGTGGTAGCTCAGGACCGCATAAAGTTCGCGCCGCTCGACCGCGGGAAGGTGCGCCGCGGACAGGTACCGGGTGCGCGCGGCTACCTCAACGGGCAGCGCCTTCGCGTCAGCGTGGGCAGCGCTGACGATCTCAGTGAACCCGATGGGCGCGGCATCTTTCGGCGCGGGGGCGCTCTCGGCAGCCGTGCCCACCAACGCGCAGGCGAGAATCAGCGGTAACGCTGCGTATCGCACTCACTCACCCTTGTCTTCAAGTTTCTTCGCCACGGCACCATTCGTAGCGCTCGCGACCTTGTCTGTCTCGCGAACGGTTGTTGCCGTCACCTCGCGGCGCGAGAACGGGTAGTCGAACCCCGTCGCGAGTGAGGCATCCGGAACGGGAAACGGAGACGGCTTACCGTTGGCTTTGCTCATGGCTGCTCCAATCCGGTACGTGTCGGGGTGCCGCCGAACCCGGTGGCACCCCGTTGGGCGAGGGTGAATGCCCCGGCGACAACCGCCGCGAGCGCCGCCCCGGCGACAACCGCAATCAGTAACGCTTTCAGGTCGCTCATGGCTTGGTCACCGTGAAGCCGGCTTTCTTGAGGGAGTCGATGACGTCCGTGGTCTTCGCCTGCACCGGGAAACTGAGCACGTCCACGGGACCGGTCGGAGCGGCAATCCGCTTCTTGTAGCCCAGTGCAATCATCCGGGAGTAGTCACGGGCCTGCTCGCGCGGCAGGGAGGCAGAGTACACCGGGCGCATCACGGCCGGCGCGGTCGGGTCGTCGTGCCCGAGCCCGAGCACGTGCCCGATTTCGTGGCACGCGACCGTCGGCAGCGAGAGCAACCCGGACGCGGGCGGGCCCACGGTCCACCGCTCGGACGAGTCGTAGCGCTGGCTCTTCGGGTTGAGCGTCCCGTCCGCGAGGTAGCTTTCCGCGAGCACCCCGTTCGGACCGTCCATCTTCTCGAAGCGAATGGTAACGAGTGCGGCGCTCGGGTCGGTCACCTCCTGTGGCTCGATGTCGAGCCCCTCCGCCCACCAGTTCCACGCCTGTTTGAACGCAGCCGAAACCATGTCGTTACTGAGTGCCGGGCGGAGTTGCGGCACGGTGGAGTAGTCGACCCAATAGGTGATGTTCTTCGTGGGCCACGGGCGCCCGCTCGCCTCGATGTGCGCCAGCCCGTGCGCCTCGGTGCCGTGGTACCGCGCGCCCTCGTAGTTAATGGGCACGTCCGGCTGTTCCCCGACGAACGGGGCGGGAACTTGGGTCACGGGCGGGGGCGGGACCGGTTGCCCGTTGCGCACGGCTTGTATCGCGCTCGTGAACCATCCCAGGAGCATCATCGCACCCACGACGTAGGCGCGGTTCCGCGCGAACCACGTCGGCGCGGCGGTATCGGTTGGGTTCGTATCGGGCATTGAAGGTCCGTCCGTATGCGTGTGTGTGAACATCGCAATTCCATCACGCTCACGGGGAACATGCCCGGCTTACAACTCCCAGGCGCTCGCGTGGTATCCCGCATTCTTGAACTTGTTGACCACCGACTCGGCCTCACTTCGGGACTCGCAGAACTTGAACTGCATCTTGTCGTTCGCGCTCTTGCGGAACTGCACCATCCAATGCTCGCGACGCATATTTTGTGGCTCCAAGTGATGAACGGTCTGCGACATATTTACTCCTCTGTGCATGTACCATCGTCATTCGCCTCACGCGGTCTTGCGCGCGTCCGCGATGCGCCAATGAACTTCCTCCCAGAACATCCCCCACCGCCGCGCCAACCACACCGCGACGAACCGCTCGGCGTCGCCCTTCGTCGCGAACAGCTTCGGGCGCCCGACGGGCTTGCCGTTAACTCGCAACCGGCTCTCGACGGGCGTGAGCGGGCGCCAGCCGTGTTTGCACCGGCGTTCGCGCACGTTGACCTTTGCCCCGCCCTCGTAGACCCACAGGTTCCACCCGCGGTCCTCCTTGTTCCACGCGGCTTCGGCGAGCGGTCCCGGCGCCGCCATCCGGCGCACGATGGCGCGCCGCCACTGGTCCCCGAACCGGTCCATGTACCAGCGGATCACCCGCGCCGCGCACTCCCGCGGGTTCGGGCAAATGGACCCGGGAATGCGCATCAGGTGCCCGCCCACGCGCACCTTCGCGACGTACTTCACCGCGCGCCGCCCGTCGTGGCGCGCCTCCGGGTGCGTCTCGTAAACGTTGCGGTAGCCCGACGCTGCGCGCCGGCTCCGGAGCAGGTCGATACAATCGTTAGTGACGATGAAATCTGTTACAGAGATAGGCGCGACCATTTATTGCCCCCTTCCCCACCGCGGTGTACGGTGGAAGTGGGAGCGGCGCTGAGCGGCGCGGTTTCCGGAAGTGGCGGGCGGCGAGATGAGGGTCTCGCCGCCCGCGTTCGTTGCCAGCGCGTGGGGGCAGCGCCGGTAACGTGGTAGGCTCAGTTATTCACTTCGGCAGGGGAACTTGTCGGCGGCCTCAGCATCGCGTGGATTGCCGGACCGACCACGGACCAGTCGACCATCGGGCGGTTCCCGGCCTTCCGGCTCTCCCGCAGCGGACACCCGAACGCGGCATCGTCCACGTAGACGTGGGCGTATGCTTTGGGCGATTGTGTCCAAGACGCTTGTCCCGGGTTGCCGTTCACCCCGTAAAACTCCACCCCGTTTCTCCGGCAGAACTCGACGGCTTCCGTGAGCACCGGGCCGTTTTCGCGCGAACCGTCCGCGGACCGTCCGTCACTGCGCATCGTCCAGAGGATCAGTTTGGCGCCCGCGTCCTGCCAGCGTTTCATCCACTCGAACGCACCGGGAACGGGCGCGCCGATGTCGGGGAACTCGTGCTCCGCTATCGTCCCGTCGAAGTCGATGGCAATAATCATTTGTTGATTTGTTCTTTGAAATGGGGTCACGGGTTACCGCTTCGGTACGAAGCGTAGACCCGCAGGCGCCGCTTGTCGTCAAACGGTGCCTGGACCAGCGTCACATCGAGCAGGTACTGCGCCCCGTTCCGCAATGTGCCCGTCACCGTGCTCTCAATCGTGCCCCGGTAATCGCCGTTTGAATCGGCAACGTAGTCCAAGGTGCCCGTAACCGGCGTTCCCGAGACCGTGACCGCGGTTCCGCCCGCGTCCAACAGCGCGTAGCCCACCGTTGCGGCGTTCAGGTACGTGCCGTCACCGGTCGCGCCTTCCCACGCAACAACGTGGTCACTGCCGATGAAAATCACGTTGGCTGCCATGCCCCGATAATGAGGCAAGCCGGGGGAACTGGCGTCAGCACGCCTCGATGGACACGGTGCCGCCCACGCGCGCACTCACCGTCACCGTGCCGCACACCGTGCCCCCGCGAGAACGACCAGACAAAAACAAAAGTAAGAGCATGGTTCAGCCCCCGCGTGAATTACCTTGCACCGCTCGGCGCGATATGGTCTAATCGGCATCGCCTGTACAACCGTTACTCCGGAGCACGCCCCCATGCGCCCCCTCTCTCTCGCCCTCGCCCTGTCCGCTGCCACGGTGCTGTTCTCGACCGGGCGGGCCGGTGCCGCGTTCACGGTGACGTCGCCCGACCCGCTGCCGTCGATCGGGTACCTGTCGGACCTCTTGGATAATACGAGTGTCGTTTTGGGTCCGCTTCCGGTACCAAGCGGGGGTTTCACAACCACACAAGCAGTGGTGTTTCCTGAAATCACAATTGTTAGCGATTACGTAACGCCAAAAACGTCCCTCATCCTGTATGACCTTTATGCGGTCAACGGAACCACTCCAGACGTTTTCATTGCCACTTACAGCTACACGGTTACAAATGAAAAAGGAGACGGCACGCTTCGCACCGACATCACGCTCCCTTCCGCAGCAACATTCCTCTCGCCGTCACTTCTCAATCCCACGCTCGACGTCGGCACTCCGTCGCTCACGTTCTACCTCACCAACTTCCGCGAAACCGATGTCCCCCAGCCCACTCCCGCACCGGCCGGCCTCGTGCTCGTTGCCTCTGCGGTCCCGTTCGCGGCCCTACTTCGTCGCAAAAAGCAGCTCGTTACAGGTTGATGATAATCGGCATCTGAACGCCACCACCGCCCGCGGGGAGGTCCGAGAAAATCAGCCCGAACCCCGCGGGCGTTTCCGTCGGCGTGTCGGTCCACGTGATGCTCCCTGCGGTCACGTCGAGCGTGGTCGTGAGCTGCACTCCTGCGGGCAGCAAGTCCGCGGATACGGCGACCGCGGTGGACAGGTTGAACCGGTTCGTGCTCGCGGTCGTCGTGTCGCTCTGGTGAATGACCGCGCGGTACGTGCCGGCCGCGAGGGCGACCGGACCGCCCTCGAACTGGAGCCGCATCTGGCGTGTGGAGGTCGTGTTCTGGATACTTTGAAACCGCGCCGTCTTAATCGCGCCACTCACGGCCGACGAGCCGCTGTAGATTTTCGCAACGAGGTTGGTCGGGGTTCCCGTGATCCCGAGCGTACCGACGTCAATTCCGTCAACGACAGCAGGTGATGCGAGCGGAAACTTAATCCCGATGGCACGAGTACCGTAAATCTGTTGTGTCGTCCCGCCTACCGCGTAGGGGCACATCCCTTCGGCGACGATCGAATCGTCTTCCAGCACGAGGGCGCACATCGGCGTTGATGCCGAAACCACGGCGAAGTTGCTCCGGGTCGATCCGTCGGAGGCTGTCAACACGGCCGTGGGGAACCCGTTCACGCCGATTGCGGAGCGGATCGTGTTCGTGGTCCCGTTACCGTTCGAGAGCAGCACCAGGGCGTACCCGGTTCCCGGCGACCGCGCGGTCGTCGGGAGCGTGTCGAAGTTGATTTGTTGCCACCCGGTCACCAGCGTGAATGTCTTGGTCGCGTTCGCGTCGTAGAGCGTGCCGGACGGCTTTTCGTTGGAGTCGAGCGTCTCGATACGTCCGGTCATGGTCGGGGGCGCCGAGACGGCCGATCCGTTGATCCAAAACCCCTTCGGTTTCAGGGCGCTGCGGGCCTCGTGACGCGCAGCCCATCCGTTATTTAAGGCATTCATCGCGAACGTGGTCGCGACGCCGCCGTTCGCGAACAGCAGCCCGAACGGGTCCGCGGTGCGCCCGCGCGAAAACGCTCCAACGGCCATACTCCTACACCCCCGTTAGCACGATCGTGTGACTCCCGGTACCGCTCACCTGGAACTCGCCCGCGGCCCCGATGCGCGCCGTGTCGCCCCAGTCGACGCTCACGGTGAGTGACTGCGCCCCGCCCCCGTCGACCGTGTACGTCCACGTCTTCGTCGGGTCCAGGTTGGCGAGCACGACGTTGGTCGTCCCCGCTACCGAGGTCCAGGTGACCGTGTACCCGCTCGACTCCACCCGGTTAAACGTCGTCGCGGGCCACAGCCCACTTGAGGGCGCGGCCCCGAACATCACCAGCACATCGTTCTGCGAGGACCGCGTAACGAGCGCCCCCGCTGCTTTCGTCCCGCCCGTGGAGTCCTGCACGAGCGTGGCGGTCTGGGTCGCGGGCCCGCCCGACACGTCCGACATGAACACCACGTTCAGGAACGTGTCCCACGTGTTCGTTGTGTCCGCGGGCCAGGGCGTCGACGGCCACACGCGGACCTGGTACCGCGCTTCGGGCGAGTACGCGCTCCCGTCCGCGACCGTGCTCAGGTTCGCGTTCCCCGCGATCACGTCGCGGTATGGCGGGTAGAAGATCGCCGCCTCGGAGTAGGTCGCGACCACCCGGCTCGCGGGCAGGAGCGGCACCATCTTCAGGTTCGAGCCCGGGGACGGGTACCCGGTGGCGCCGGCCGTGCTCCAGGTGATGTCCGCTCCGCCCCCGTTGATGGTCGGGACCGCGGCGGCGTGGACGATCAGTTGCTTTAGCGCGGGCGTGCCCGGGCTGGCGGGTACCGTGGTACTCGCGCCGAGCGGGACGTTCGAGACCGGGTTCGAGGTGATGCGGGTACGGTCCGCCAAACTATCACTCGCGCGGTACGTGGCGTAGAACCCGACCCCGGTCCCGGTGCCGCCCCCGTTGGGCAACAGGATCGGGTTCTGCGCGAGCACCCGGTCGAACGTGACGACCACGTCCGACTTGCCGTCGGTGGAGGGGACGTACACGACGGCCGGCGTCCACTCGTGGCAGAACGCGGGCGGGGTGCCGCCGTAGATGACCGCGACGTCGTAGTAGGGGCCGTAGGTCTCGCCCACGCAGTAAGCGTAAGCGAACGCCGACCCGAACTTGTACGCGAGCGGGCGCTGGGTGCCGCGGACCACCGCGCCGTTCGGCCGGAACAAGTTGCCGAACTGCCCGAGCCCCCCGATCATCATCTGGTTCGAGCAGTCGGCGTAGATCCCCGGCCCGCCGTACCCGAGCGGGCTCGTGAGCGCCCACCCGCCCTTGCGGTACACGCCGTGGTTCCGGAACTGAAACGCCTGGTGGTCGGTGCCGTTGACCGGGTTCATCAGGCACGCGAAAAAGCTGTCGTCGGCTCCCGCGCCGGTGTGGTAGGTGACCATCCCCTGCACCGGGTCGCCGTGCCCGGCCGGGAGCGTGCTACGGGCCGCGGTGGTCGCGTAGGGGTTCACCCGCACGAAGTACCACCAGTAGGGCGTCGTGCTCCCGCCCCACGGGGCCGCGTTGTTCTTGTCGTAGATCTCGCGCGCCAGTCCCAGGGCGGCCGGCCCGATTGTCGCGTTCCCGCGCGAGACGTTGCCGGCCAGCGCGAGCGGCCCGTGGCGCCCGCGGACGAACCCGTTGGACCCGATCCCGTGGGTCACCCCCTCGTCGCCGAACTGGTACACCTGAAGCAGGTCCGGCGACCACTCGGAGACCTGTGCGAGCGCCGATTCACGCACCGCGGTGCGGGCGAGCGGGTGGTAGTCCGTGTTGTCCCCGGCGAGCGACCGCGCCTCGCGGATGGCCGTCTCGTTGAGCGCGTAGGCCACCGCGGTCTTGCCCCCGTACTCGCTCGATTCCGCGGGCGTGCCGCCGGAGAGCTGCTGCGCCCACGTGCCCCACACCTCGTTGGCGAACGTGTTGTTGTTCGGGCTGCCGGTCTGGGTCGCGTAGGCCGGCTGCAACCCCCCGTAGGGGACGAACTGGCTCTGCCGGGTCCACGAGCCCGCGGACGGGGCGCGGCCCAGTGCGTCCCAAAAAGCGGGTCCGAAATAGCCGACCGCGAACGAGTTGTGGTTCGTCTCCTGCGCGGGGCCGATGCGCACCCCGCCCGTGTACTGCTTCGTGTTCCAGCCCGCGGTGTACTTGATCCACGCCTCGATGCCGGCCCGGACGTTGGCTCTCTGGTTGGTCGTCCACGCCCCCTGGCACCAGTCGTACATCATGATGACTTGCTGCAGCGTCGCGCTGACGAAGTTCAGTGCGGGCGCGCCCCGGAGCGTCCACACGGGGCGCACGAGCAGTTGCGCCCCGAACGTGCTCTGCGCGCCGGCCGGGTTCGCCACCAGCATTGTGTACGCGGCCTGGGCGTACACCGCCGTCCCGGTGATCTGGTACATGAGCGCGGCGTACCAGCCCACGTCGCCCCAGGCGTCGAGGTACCCGAGGCCCGTGGTGGTGCCCGACGAGTGGTACGCGACGGACTGGTCCGCCAGGGTCTTGATCCGCGCGAACTGCTGGCCCCCGTGGTTGACCGGCGAGCCGTTGTTGTAGTCGATCTGCATCTGGCGGTAGATCGCCAGTTGCTGCGGCGGGATCATGACCGTCGCCGGCGCCGGGGCCAGGTCCAGGTCGCCCGTGTACGTGTGCCCGGCCGCGAGCGTGGAGACCGTGACCGTGTTCGAGTAGGACGAGTACCCGCCCGCGCTAAAGGTCCGCACCCGGACCTGGTAGGACGAGGCCGCCGCGAGCCCGGTCACGTAGCAGGACCAGACCCACTTGCCCACCGCGGTCAACTGCGCCCAGTCCGCCCCGCCGTTCGTGGACACCTCGATCGCCGTACCGAGTTCATCCTCCGCGGTCAGTTGCCACTCCAGACTGACGCGGGTGTCGTCGTAGGCGCTCGCGGTCAGGTTCGTGGGCGCGGTCGGGGCGCTGCCCGATGTGCCCCCGAGCGCGACGCCGGCGGACACCGTTGATGTCGCGGACTGCCCGTAGGAGTACGTTTGGTACCCGGTTTGGGTGCGCCCGGTAAAAGTGGTCACGCGCCATTTGTACGTCGCGCCCGGGGCGAGTCCGGAGTCCACGAGGTAAACGCACCCGGGGTACATGTTGGGCGCGGCGACCTGCCACGTGGTCCCGTTGTCGGCCGTCCGTTCGACCAGAATCCCCTCTTCGACGCGGTCCGCCTGGAGCGCCCACTGCACGAGCGCGGACACGGCCGTGAGTGCGGTGCCGGTGACGCCGGTCGGTGCCGTGACGGTGGGCGGGGTCAGCGGGAGCGTGACCGGTCCGACCACGTTCGACGGCGGGCTCGCGGCCCCGCTGTTCGCGTTGACCGCGCGGAACCACACGGTGCTGCCGGGGGTCAGCCCCGCGAAGTGGAACCGCTGTGGCGCGGCGCCGTAGGCCGCCTGGAACGTGTTGTAATACCCCTGGGTCTGGACGTCGGTCGTGTCGTCCGGGATCTGGGGCCACACGTTCGCGGTGTCGCCCGGGGGCCACGTCTCCCCGTCGGTCGACATCTGCCACGTCGTGAACACCGCGGGCGGGTTCGTCGCGGAATTGGAGGTCAGGTCGACCCGCACGAGCGTCGGGGACAGAACAGTGGCCGAGAGCGTTCCGCCCGGTGCGGCCGGCGCGTTCGGTTTGGACTGGAGGTACCGGTTGTTGCTCCGCGTCTCACCGAACCCGTTGACCGCCGCGACCGCGTAGTACCAGTACTTCCCCGCCGGTCCCGCGCTCGGGTCGGTGTAGGTGAGCGTGTCGGCCGGGAGCCCGGTGGCGATCGCGACCATGCTCGTCAAGGCGATACCGCGGTACACCGTGTACGATTCGGTATTGGTCGCGTTACTCACCCACACGAGCGTGATGTGCGTCGCGTCGCTCGACGTGGGCTGCGCGAGCGTCGGCGCGGCGGGGGCCGACGAGCCGCCCGATTGCGTGGTGCCGCTCCGCACCAACGTGTACGCGCTGTCACCGAACCCGTTGTAGGCGCGGACGCGGAAAAAGTACGTCGTGGAGGGGCTGAGCCCGGTGGCCTGGTAGGTGGTGACCCCGGCCGGCACCGTGTCGATCTGCGTCCACCCGTCGATCCCGTTCGCGGACCTTTCGATCTTGAACCCGGTCTCGTTGACCGAATTGTCGACCCACGACAGGTTCAGTTGGCTCGCCGCGGCGCCGCCGGACGGCAGGGAGACCGCGAGGTTCGTGGGCGCGTTCGGCGCCTGCGCGGGGCTCTGCGTTTGCGCGGTGACGATCGGCGTCCAGTCGGACGGGCCGAATCCGTTAAACCCGCGCACCCGGAAGTCGTAACTCGTGCCGGTCACGAGCCCGGTGACGGACGCCCCGGTCGCGTGCGGTGCCGTGAGCGGGAGGGAGGTCCACGTGTCCGCACCGTGCAGCGAATACTGGACCTCGAACCCCTGGTCGGTGTCGTCCGCGGGCGTCCAGCCGAGGTCGATGCGCTCGCTGGACAGGACGAGCGTGTTCAGGCCGACGGGCGCGCCGGGCGGGAGCTGGGGCGGGTCCGAGGTGACGACGGTGACGACCGGCGCGGTCGCGGAATCGACGGGATCGCCCTGGAACTCTACCTCCGCGAACACGCGGAAAAAGTACAGAGTGGCCGGCGCCAGCCCGCCGACCGTGACGAACGTGCCCCCGGCCGCCGTGGGGGTGCCAAGGGACCATTCTTCCCCGTCGAGCGAGTATTCCGCCCGGTAGGTCGCGATACCCGCGTTGGCGTCGGTCCAAGACAGGGTGACGCTGTTAGTGGTCGGGGTGCCGGAGAGTCCGGTCGGGGGGAGCGGGCGGACGGCGACCCCGAAGTTGCGCGAGTGGTAGGCGCGCGCGACCCGGGCACGCGCCGTGTGAGAGCGTACCACCTCGGTGCGGTCCGCCATTAGAACCACTCCACGATGACGATGGTGTCCGAGGCGGTGGTGAGCGCGGTGGTATCGGCCGGGAGCGGGTTCTTCGTCACGTAGAAGCTGATACCGGTCGTGAACTCGACCCCGAGCGTCTGGGTGTCCGCGACGACCGTCGGGAGGCTGGACGAGACCGCGGCCGGTACCGCGAGCGTGTCCACGACGGTCGTCGTGCCGGGCGTCGGGGCGGAGGCCGAATTGCAGAAGTGGACGTAACGGGCCTCGGACGTGTTGAGGTTGAGCACCTTGACCTTGTACCGCTGCCCCGCGCTCGCCTTGACGACCGTCGCGTTCGTAGTGGCCGCGCACACGGTATGGGAGAGCTTCGCGCCGCCGCTCGCCACGCCCCCGAGCCGGGCCGTGATGCTGTCCAGGAGCGAACTGAGCGCACCCTGGTTCACGTAGGGCACACCGTTAATATCGAGTTGGATTTGGGCGGACTGGCCCTCGGTGAGCGTGGGCAGCGCCGCGTTGTAGATGCCGGCGACTTTTAGCAGCCCAGCCAGCCCCGCCACGACGAGCCGCAGTCGGTCGTTGACCGTGTTCGCGGCGGGCGCGCTGTCCACGATGCCGAGGATGGTCGCGAGGGCGTTTACAGCGGTGACTACAGCGGCAATTGCGGCGTCGTCGGTCGCGAGGGTGATGCGCTCCGTTCCCGCGCCCACGTTGCCGGCGCCCCACGACTTTTCGACAACGGTTTTTGGGTCGCTCCCGGTTGGCGGGGCGACCTCGCGGATGACCTGCACCACCGCCGATTGACCGTTGTAGGTTACGGTGTCGGTCGCGGCGGCGACGTTACTCGGGGGGAGCGGCGTGTTAGCCATGCCCCCAGCGTGCCAGTCGCCGGGGGAACTAGCGTGGGGCGGCTACGGAGGTGTTGTCCGGGCACGCCGCGCAACAGCGCTGGGCACCAGAGCACGCGGTGAACCGCGTCGTGATGTCGTTGTACAGGTTACACTTGAGCATTGGCGAGCCGCACGGCTGACCGGGTACACGATCGCCGAGGTGGGTGCAGGGGACGAGGCTGAGGGGGAGCGGCTTCACCGCGATGGCACGGGCATTTGCCCTCAGCTCGCCCGTCGCGTGCTCGGGGTACGTCTGGTCGACACCCGCGGCTTTACGCGCGGCGGTGCGGGCGCGGGTGTCTTTGATTGGCATGATTCACGCGGGTGTGAGGGTGACCGACGCCGGTAGGGTGTCACAGGGTGGAGTACCCCCGGGCGACGAGGTTAGGGGTAACACCACGGCACTCTGCCAGTCCCACGAACCCACGGGTATTGAATAGGTCCACGTGTTAATGCCGTAAACAAAAAGGAACCGCAACGTACCTACAGCGACATCAATTTGAAACGAAGGGCTACTCAATATTGACCCACAGAGATTGTAATTCCCGAATGTGAACCACCGACAATTCAAGTCGTCATAGGGCCCAACGAGTGTGGTTGTATTGTTGTTATTACAATCTGTGCAAGTGCCGTTCGTCACCCCCGTGAACGTGATGGCGAAATAATTTGCCGCGAATCCGTTTGGCGAGCACTGCGAGGGGACCAGTTCGACGCCGCAAATAGCTTGAGCCGCAGCCTCGTCCACATACGGACCGCTGCAAATCTCAATCGACGTGTCGCACCGGTCCTCGTCGAGCAACTCGACCGGCACGCAAGCGTCGTCCGTCCCCGCTGCGCGCACGCAGTACCAGCCCGGTCCGTCCCAGCCATCTATTGAGCAGCAGGCGCACGCGAGGCACACGGTGAACGTCTCGCCGTCGCACGCCCCCGTGCTCGTCCCGTGCCCGGTCAGCGGGCCGCCCACAAAACAGTCGCCGCAGTTGACCAGTTCGTTCCCATCGAGCGTGCAGCGAAGTCGCCCGTCCGCGATCCAAAACACCACCACACCCGAACCGCCGGGGTAGGTGAGTTCGGTGGTGGAGGTCCATTGCCCCGCAGCGTACTCGAGGTAAACGGAATCCGTGGGGCCGGTCGCCTTGATGCAGTCATCGGTACCGACCTTCACAATGGACCCGCAAGCGCCACCGCCACCGGAACCGCCTGTCTCGTATTGAAACTCGTAATAAACCTGCCCGCCAACACTACCCGCCTGACGCACGAACACAATCGTCCCCGTGGGCACGTCATTATTGTTCACCTCGCGGGCCGGGTTCACAGTTGTCGTGCCACGGAGGGGCGACACCGGCGCCTGAAAAGCGCTCGTGGTGTAGTTCCGCTCGCGCTGCTCCCAAGCGTAGTAGATGCGCCCGCTGACGGTCGTTTTCGCCGTGAGTTCGACCGGCATTAGCGCTGTGAGAGCGGGTATTGGCGCACTGCTCGTTGACATGCCCAGATTGTGCACACCGACGGGGGAACTGGTGCACGCTAGTTCCCCCGTCGCCCGAAATGATAGGGCATGTCGACCGCTAGTTTGATTGGCGCGATGTTCGCCAAATTCGATTCGCTCACTGCGTCGAACTTCCCCGGTGGTGCGCGCCCGCCGCGCGCGTTCGATGAGATGCCGCCCACGAACTCGTCCGGTGCGCAAATAACCGCCGAGGACGGCTACATCGTGTTGCGGGAAGACTCGTCACGGGTCGAGCCGATGGCATTCGGACGTGTGACGAACGAAGTACACGAGATGGTCTGGGAAATCTTTTATCCGTCGCTCGGCGATTGCCAGACGACGGCCGCGGCGATTCGCAGAAACGGGGGTAGTGCCTCGCAAAAACTGGGCTTCGACGGCGGCACGTTACCCGACCTCATAGCCCCTCCGGTCGTCCGCGACATCATCTGCACCCAAGAGGTGCCGAGTCGCGAGGGGCACGGGAAAACGGGCAAATTGGTCCACTGTGTCCGGGTCTACCACCGCGTTTGTCTCACGAGGTCGGGTTCATGAGTATCAGCCACACGGTCAGTCAGACATGGGGCGCCGGTTCGAGCCAAGTCGCGGTGCAAACCACCAAGACGGGCTCCGTCGAGCAGAACTCGTCGCTCACGTTGGGGACGGTCACAAACCAAGCCGTGGATCTGCAATGGGCACAGGCGAAGTTGCTCTCGGTGTTCGTCAAAACCGACCTCGATGCCACGCTGAAGATCAACTCCAGCGGGTCGCCCACGGACACGATTACGCTCGCGGCGGGCGTTCCGTTCGTGTGGCTCAAGGGCTCCGGGGTGCCGTACCCGTTCACCGGGACCGCGGGCGCCGTGACATCTGCTTTCGTGACAACCACCGCGGCAACAAACATCGAAATTCGCATCCTGTTGGACCTGTAAGCCATGCCGCTCTCAAGCTTCGATTTGCAGGCCAACGTACAGTTCGCCTTTACGGTCCCGGTCGCTAACTGGGCGGACCTGACGCAGGGCGACAACCAGGTGGTCTTTTCGCTCCCGGACCTGGACACGGACGTTTGGGACGACGCTTACGCCGCCGTGCTGACTATCGCGTCGAGCGCGTCCACGACAATCGACCTGAAGTCGTTCACGAACCTCGCGGGCGAGTCGGTCGCGCTCACGAAGGCGCTCGCCATTGTCGTCAAGGTCGCGGGCACGTCCGGCGTCCTGAAGATCACGCCCGGCGCGAGCAACGGGCTGGTGTGGTTCGCGGGATCGACCGACGGTCACGTGGTGCGCGCGGGCGAGTCGTTCACGCAAGCCGGCGACCCCACGGGGTCGGGAATCACCGTAGACAGCACGCACAAGACGCTCACGTTCGCGAACACCGGCGCGACGTCCATCACCGTAACCGTCGCCATCGTCGGCTCAACACTGTGAGGTAACGACCATGCCCGATGCATTTATTAGCGGCAACGACAGTTACGTGAAACTCGGCGCGCAATCCTACTCGTTCAACAAGTGGCGGTTACCCGTCGACGGCGGGGTGAAGAAGTTCTTCGCGTTCGGCTCGAACAAGCAGCGCACCACCCCCGGTGGGGTCGCGGCGTCGCCGGTCGTGGAAGGGGCGTACAACGCCGGGAACATGCCCCTTTCGATAAACGTCGTGTACGAACTGCATCTTGGGTTCGCGATCGGCGTCGAGCTCGTTCTCAATGCGCGGCTCGCGAGTGTCGAGTACAGCACCGAGATGAGCGCCGGGGGCGAACCCGGGATGGTGAGTTGTACGTTTGAATCCGATGGCGAATTTACGGTGGACTTCACATGAGCGAGCGCAGCGCGGCGATGGGAATCAAGGGGCCGCCCAAAACAATTGAGCACGACGGCAAGGTCTTTACCGTGGCGCCCGTGCTCACACAGGGGACGATGCTCGCCGTAGAGCAAAAGCTCTACGAGCGCGCCAAGGCGGCGCTCGTAGAAATGCGCGACGTGTACCCCGAAGCGGAGTACGTGAAGCGCGCCGACGAGTTGCGCAAGCAGCGCGAGGATGGGTACTATTCGTTCGAGTCCGAGCGGACGATGGAGTTTCTTCAGACCACGCAGGGCGCCGTGGTGCTGCTCTCGTGCATGATGTCCGCCGATGCGGGCGAAATCCTGGGGCTCCTGACGCATAAAGCGGACGAAGTCAAGTCGATTCTCAACGAGGCGATGGAGGACTCGTTCCCGGCGGACCGGCGCCCAAAAGCCAAAGCCCCGGCGCCGAACCTGGCGCGCCGAAACCGGGGCAAACGGTAACGCCGGGCGCGCTTACTGCCCAGTTCGCGGTTCTGGTGAGCGAGTTCAAACTCACGCTACCCCAGATCTGCGATTTGACCCCGCGGCAGATCCACGATGTGTACTTCCACCCGCGGGACAAGGACGGCGCGATTAACGGACCGGCCGCCCCCCAAGCGGCGGACCCACGAATTAAGCTCCTGCAGCTACTCGCACTCGCCCCGGCGCTGGGAATCAAGCCCGAGAAGGTCGAAGAAATCAAACGGCGCCTGGAGTCGCTGAACAATGGCGCACAACAACAATGACTTGCTCCTGAACCTGAACCGGCTCGCCGGGCAGCAACTCGGCGTGCTCAAAACCCTAACCCCGCTCGTGGGGCAAATCCTCGGGCAAATAAAGGGACTCAAGGGCGGTAACGGGGGCGGCCCACCCGCCCCGCGGCGCCCAGGTAGCGGGGGACTCTTTTCACAGTTCCAGTTGGTCACCAAAACCATCGGGCGGACCATCGGCGCCATCAGCGCGGTCGTTTCCGGGGTGGTAGCGGCAGTAACCGCTTTGCCGGTCTCGCTCGCGACGATCGTGGCGGTATCCAAGCGGTTCGTCGCGGCCCTGAACCCGTACCTCGTGGAGCGGTACGAACAGGAGCAGCAAAACCTGCGCGCTACCATCGGTTTCGCGCTGGTCCCGGTCATCAAGTACGCCACGAAGTCCCTGCGCGACTGGGCGGGTATCCTCCTGCCCTCGATTCAGCAGTTGCGCCCCGCGGTCGAAGCAATCAGCGCGGCTGTGTCGGGCGTGGCTCTCGGCGCGGTCCGGGTCTTGGTGCGACTGGTTGAGGGGTTCGCGAAGGTGCTGACCCCTCTCGTGACGACCATCGAATCGAACATGCACTCATGGGGGGCGCTCCTGGAAGTCATTGCGTCCGTGGTGGACGTGGTAGTCCAGTTCGGTGGCGCGCTCCAAATCTGGGTCGACCTGTCCAAAGTGTACGCCGATAGCCTGCGCCGACTCATCATCGGAATCGCCGTGGTGTCCGCTCGTCTGATTGGGCTGTTCGCCGGCGCCGATGCCGTAAAGCGGTTCCGCGAATCGCTCGAAGCAACCATCGATTCACGCAAGAACCCGAAGCGCGGACTACTCGCCGCGCCCGCCGATGCCGCCATCAGTGGCATCGAGGACATCGCGCGCAAAATGAGCGAACGCGCCTTCGTCGCGACCGCCGGCGGCGAGGAGCGCAAAAGCGACACGGAGTTGCTCGAGGAAATCGTCGCAGAGGTCAAAAAATTTGACCCCGAGAACCCTTGGAAGGGACTCAAGGACGTCATCGCATCGGGCGTGCGCGAAGGCGCGTGGGGGACGGCAAAGGAAGGATTCGCCCAGAGCCCCGCGGGGCAGGCAATCAGCGCCGTGCAGTCGGAGTCCGCGAACCTCTGGGACCAAACCAAGGACGCATACCGCGAAGGGCGGGCGCGGTTCAACCGGTTCACTCACTCAGTCTTGGGCGGGAACTAATGGCAAATTTCATCGAGATTGTTGGGAACGGCGAAGGCGGCATGCAGACCGCCATCAGCCAAGAGGAAGGCAGCGCGACCGCGATCTACCGGCTGTTGGGGGCGGACGAGGATACGCCCCCAACGGTTGCGGAAGTGGCGCAGTTCTTCGACACGATGATTGGCGGCGTTCTCAATCTGGAACCGAAGGTTGTCAACACCGCAACGGCAGGCGCCGGGAAGATCATCCGCGTGTTGCCGCCCGTTCACCCGTTCCGCCCGGAACTGAGCGCCGCGGCGGTCGACAACATGGTGGGGATCGGCAATCAGACGAACGGCGCCTCGGTGAGCATCTTCGGGCTGCCGCCTGTGACCGCGCAATTCCCACACTACACCGCCTACGACTACCGGGTGAAGTTCACGAAGCGCCCGTACTTCCTACTGCCCGACTCAAAGGTTGCGGTGAAAAGTGCGACGTACTACGACGCGAATGGAGCCAGTAGCTCCATTGTTTACGCAGAAGAATGGACCCGGTTTTGTACGACGACCCGAGCGCCGTCAAATGACTTCGCCAACGCTACTTTCGGGCAACTCACGTTTCGGACCGACAGCGGAACAGATCCTGACAATCGGCAGTACAATAACTCGGTTTACGTCAACCTCCAAAACTCGCACATTGATATCAACTGGTTCCAGGTTCCATACCGATACTTCTTGGATTTCGAGGGATTGAAAAGTTACCTGACGAGGTTCGTGGGGACGGTGAATCAGCGAGACTGGAACGGCTTCCCTGCGGGTTCACTTCTCTATCTCGGAGCGACGCCCACGAGCATCTACATCCCCGCGTCGCCGAAGAAGAACACGGTTCTTTGGGGCGCGTTGGCGACCGGGATTGATGATAGTCTGATGTGTAACGTGCGATTGAGTTTCCTTCATACCGCACGCCAAGGAACCGATGTTCCCACTTCGGCACACGCGCTCCTGACGAACAAGAACAACATCGCGGCCGGGCATAATTTACAGGCAAATTTCAAGGACCGGAGGTTCTATTACGTCGTGGGTGACGGAGGGACGGACGCCACGAGGAACGCGACGTACCAGAGTTTCCCGTTCGAGTTGCTCTTTACTGACCCGCACCTAGAACAGCCGGGCGGGAACCCATGACCGATCAGTCGATTCGCAACTCTTCGGCGGACTGATCCACGTTGCGAACGAATGTGATGCGGATGAGTGGGTAATACTTCTCCGCCGCCATATCCCACACGACTTTCTGTTTGCGGTAAATCCAAACGTCCGCGAAGAACTTGTTCGGACCAAACAACCCTTCTCGCGTTTCATCCGGGGGACCGAATAGCGCCTTGACCTCGTCTCGCTTCATGCCTTTGTTTCCTGGCGAAGCCACTATTAAATCGCGAGCTTCCTTTAGAGTAAGTTGAGCTGAAGGCTTCCCGCTTCCAGTTTTGTTTTCCGATGTGGTGCTACCCGCGCCCCCGCACGCCAGCACGCACACCGCGAGCACCAGCACCAAAGCACACCACACCGCGCGCATCTCATCACCCTCTGTCTAGTTCCCCTGCCACGCCGCAGAATCGCGACATGGAACCTACAGCACAACAACCGACCGACCGTGATTTGCTGGTTGCCCTCATCGGGCTCGTGGGCGCGCTCGCGGAGCGCGTGACTGGTTCTCGTCCCGTGCTCCGGGTCGAGTTCGGCGAGGGGCAGTTCGTGAACGTGACCCCGGGGGACGTGGTTAATTGGAGCCCGGGGGCGGTGCCAAACCGATGCGGTCTTCGGCAGGTATAGCGCTCCAAGCGCTCTTCGCGGCAGAAGCCGCGTCGTGAAACGCGATGAGCGTGTTGTGGATGTGCTCGATTGTGGGCCAGTCGTGGGCGTTAATGTTCGGGTTGTGGGGGCGGGCGACGAGCGCCGCTGGGTACCCGCCTCCGGTCGAAATGTTCGTGACGGTGGCAATCTGCCACGTTGCGAGCGCCTTGCCTGCCCGCTCTACGATCGACGCGAGCGCTGCGGCCGCAGCGCTCGCGTCTTTCAACTTGCGCAGCGCGTCTTGGTACGCGGTGATTTTCTCAGCGCTCACACTTCCACCCCACACGGGCAGGCGATTACGCAAGCAACCGCGGCCCGCGCGCGGCTACTCGGCTGACTCTTCTTCCCACGGCGGTGGTGGCAGATCCGGCACGCCCAGTTCTTTCGCCTCGCGCTCCATCAGCGCAATCAGCATGTAGAGCACGGGCTGCTGCTTCTTCGCGGCCAACCGCCGCGCCACCGCGTGCCACTTCGCCGGGAACCCCACGTTGATCCGTTTCGTCTGACCGCCCGGGTTCGTCGGCTTCTTCTTGGCCATGATCGGCATGGTATCCCACCAGAGTGCGGATGCGATGGAGGAATCATCGACCTCGTGCCGATAATCACTGTTGTGTTATTCTGTGCGCTGACGTGTTTCTTTGCTACTCAACTTGCACAGATGAGCACTCGCGCGGTAGAAAGCGGTGGTCATTTCTCAGGGGCGCACTGTGCAAACGCTATTCAACGAGTTTGACCCAGGCGCGGCGGAGTGGCTCCGGCACCTGATGGCGGGCGGTCAGATCCCAACGGGAGTGGTCGATGAGCGGAGTATCGTGTCCCTGGCGCCAGATGACGTTCGAGGATATTCCCGAGCTCATTTCTTTGCCGGCATTGGCGGCTGGGAACTCGCGCTCCAGCTCGCAGGGTGGCCCGCAAACCGACCCGCCTGGACTGGTTCTTGCCCCTGCCAGCCGTACTCGTCGGCGGGGAAACGCAAAGGCAAAGCCGACGAGCGAGATCTCTGGCCCGAATTCTTCCGGCTCATCCGAGACTGTCAGCCGGAAACGATCTTCGGCGAACAAGTCGCCAGCGCCGATGTTGTCGGAACAGAGCTTGAAGCTGCTTTCGTCACCGCGGTTCAGAGGGGTGACACTCGGAAAGCAAACAAGGTCGCCGAACGCATCGCAAAGCGAAACAAGGATCGCGACCTTGAAACGCTTGACGAGCGCTGGGTCGATCGAGTTCGTGCAGACTTGGAAGGAGCGGGTTACGCCTTCCGGTTCGACGTATTGGGCGCACACAGCGTGTGCGCCCCGCACATCCGACAGCGAGTCTTCTGGGTGGCCTACTCCGGACAGCTCGCACCACGGCTCGCTCTCGCCGGAGGCGGCATTGGAGCGGGTGCAGAGTCACGCGAACGGCGGGCCGAAGCGGTCGGCGAATTTGGACGATGTGGCGATGCTGGCGAGTTGGCCGACGCCAGCAGCCAACGAGTTCGAGCCGACGGACGTGGAACGGATGTTTCAGCGCCGGGAGGGAATCAAGGCGAAGGGGGTGAACGGGAACGGATTCGGGCTGACGCTCGGGATGGCGGCTCATCTCGTAAGCGGAAGCGAGTCGTCTTTGACATCAACAAACTCGACCGTGTTGAACTTGACCCCGAGCAGTGCTACTCAGTGCCCCTCCTTGGCGGGCGAACACTGCTCATTCCAAAACTCGGGTTCCCTGGGCACAACTACAAACGCATCCCCGGTGGGATCGTGGGCGACACCGCAGGCGACGGACGACAAGAACACGAGCGGGGGCCGGGGTCGCGAGAAGAACCCGACGCTCCGGACGCAGGCCGAGGACCTGGCGGGGTGGGCCACGCCGACGACAAACCACGGCCGCAATGCGACCTGCAAACGCAAGGAAGGTGCGAAGTTCAGCACAGGGCAAACGCTGGAGGATCAGGTATACGGCCTGGAACTGCCGTTGGCGTCACCCTGGGTGACGCCAACGGCACGGGACCACAAGGGGAACCAGCACCGCGACCGGGAGAAGGGCGAGCAACTGGACGGGCAGGTTCAGTTGGTGGATGGTCCGATTACGCCCTCGTCCCCTGTCGCGACGGCAAGGCGCGGCGTGTTGAACCCGGCTCATTCCCGCTGGCTCATGGGGTACCCCGCAAGTTGGGACCGCTGTTCGCCGTGCTGGTCGGAATGGGAATCGACCCAAAGCGTGCTAAGCGACTCGTCCGAAACGCCGGAGGCCGTCTGGCGCAAGCTGGCCGAAATCGCGTTGGCCGACTCCGCGGGTACGGAAATGCCATCGTCCCGCAAATCGCCGCCGCGTTCATCCGGGCGTTCCTCGAAGCGGAAACAGCGTAAGGCTGCGTGATGTGACTCGCAACCCGGCGGACGTCACTTTCCGGGCACCCGACGACAGCAAGAGTTTGCTTGACGCGCGTGCGACCGACATGGTAGTATCGCTCCACGTTGGCGCCGGGTGCAAAGCACAAGCGTCGATGCAGCGCAGGCGACCCGGGGTTTAAAAGCCTCGGGTCGTTCTGTTTCAGCCCGCTACCGACCTCGCACCTTGTGCGGGTTGCGCGCAAAATGCTGTCGCCGCGTCTGTGGTTGGGCGCGGTACCAACGGGCGGGTGGTGCTGTGGCGGCACTGCCCGCCCTGTGTGTTCCACGGTGGAACGCGGTCACGGCGCCTGAATCAGCTTGAGCCGCTTCAGAGGCTTCCGCTCGTCGCCTCGCAGCGGTGCGGTGGCGATCGCAGTCAGTTTTTTCCCCATGTCCTCTTCATGCCACGCGCAGCACCGAACGCCTTTTTCCTTGAGGCGGTTGAACAGCGCGTCGAGTTCTTGTTCGTTAGCGACCGCACAGACGACGAGATTCGGGTGCGTGCTGTCGGGTTCGCCGAACGCGAACGTCGCCGCGATAGCCGCGTGTGCGATTTGAACTGAGAAGTGCGGGTGGGGAATGTCGAGACGTGTGACGACGTAAACGTAGGCGGCTTTGGAAGTGGCTGCTTTGGGCATTTCCTGCATCTACAGCATGACGTGAACTCCAGAAAGAAAGTAACCGAGTGGATGGGAAGGGAATTGCACCCTTCGATTGAGTTCGAGGTTTACAGCCTCGCGCCCGATCTCTGTGGCCATCCTTGGTATGGGGAAAGGGAGTTGAACCCCTGACCTCCGGATTGCTCCGGCGCTCTACACTGAGCTATCCCCACATTCAAACCCTTAATCGCTCTACCGCCAACAACCACTACGAAGCGTGCGGTGGAGCCTTCGTCGGAGCTGGTACTCCCGGTAGGACTCGAACCCACCTCTCCCGGTTTAGCGCCGGGGGCACAGCCTCTGTACCACGGGAGCGAACAAGCTTAACATTGCCTATGATTCGGTTTTGTGCAAGACCGGTCTTGAGCTTTTCCGTATGACAATCGGCGTCATAATCCGAACGATAGTTTCGCGGCGAAACACGGTCACAAAATTTGGTCGCAATCTAAGTACACGAACGCGGGGATGTTCCCATACGCGCGCCCGTGGCGGATGCCGAGAATGTGGTAGCTCTCGCTGCGGTCGGTCGTCTGCGCCTTCCAGCCGGGCACGGGCACCGCGGTCAGCGCCGACGCGAGGATGGCGATGGTGTGCGAGACCACGATGTTCGGCTGTGCGTACAGCGTTTGCGTAGAGGCGCTGGTGGTGTTGATGCTGCACGGGATACCGCTCTGGGCGATTGTGTACGCAGGCAGCACGCCAGCGCCGGTGTCGGTTGTGTTCGTGACGCTGTAGAGCGCAATGGAGTGCGGCGGGTTGTCCCAGAGCGCCATTACGCGAACCTCGGTTGCAGGTAGTTCGCGAGCATCCCGAGTACGTCGGGCGAATTGACGGCCGCCGTCGCGGTGAACGGCGCCGAGTACCCAACGCTGTATCCATTCCACGACTCGCTGTTCGTCGGCGCCCCGGTCTTGCGCCGGTTCATCAACAACGTCACCGCTGCGACCGCGGCGCTCTGAATGTCCTCCGGCACCGACAGCGTTCCGACCTCGCACGTGACCTTTACGGCGCCGCGTGAGCCGCCTAGCACGCTTGCGAGTGTGTGCGGGTAGCGCCGCCACTCAGCGCCCCACACCGTGTTGACACGGCGGATGATGCCGCTGCCCGCCCACTGGTTCTCCGGGTCGTCCACCCACAGCACGTAATCGGTGCCTGGGGTGAGCAGGTCGGCACTCGTGAACCGGCTCGGATCGCCGCCGGCACCACAGTTCAGGTACAGACTCGTGACGCTGCGGATGGGGCGCCGAGGGAGCACGAGGTCGAGACTCAGTGGCGCGTCGCAGATGAAGTCGGTGACCGTGAGCGGTTCGGCGACGAAGGGGAGTATCTTCTTGGCAATGGCGGCGCTGACCCCGGCGCACCACGCACTGAGCGCGGTGAGGTCGTCGCCGGACGGGGATTGCCCGGTGAACGCGCTCCACGTATTCGCGTCGATGAGAGCCATACCCCCAGATTGGGGCACGGCGGGGGAACTGGCTTAAACACAACAGCCCACCGTTCGTAGTCGGTGGGCTGTTGGTTTCGTTGATTCGTTCCCGCAGTACCGACCAAAGCAACACGGGAGGGATCAACTACAAGGAGGCTCGTTCGGCCTATCCGCGAGCTTCTCAGGGCGTCCGCGGAAAAGCCTGTCACACTCACCACATTCTACATCGGCTCGCGTCTTCGGGGGAGTTCAGCAAAAGCCCCGCCGCGGCGCCTCCGTGGGGGTGACACGGGCGGGAACGGCGCCGGGCGGGCGTGCGGGGGCTAGTTGATGAGGCAGGCGCTGACGCTGTACGTCAGGCTGTTCGCATTGCCGTGCGTTGCCAGTACACGCCACGTCTGCGGGAGCACGTCGTTCGCTGTTGCGTTTGCCGCTGCGGTAAGTGCGGGATAGACGCGGAGAACGGTCGTGCTGACGCCGGTGATAGCGGCGCTGGCGAGGATGGTGTAATACTGTCCGCTGACCGGGTCTTTGCCCTGGATCGTGAACACGACCGACGGCGTCGATGTCGCCGCCGTCGCGTCGATGACCAAGTGCAGCCCGCGGTGCTGCTTGTTCGATAGATCGCCGCTGTTCCCGGTGGTGGTACGAGCGGCGGACGTGAACGGGGTAACGTACTGCATCACGACCCCTTACCGAAGTTGGAATACGCGGTACCCGGCAATGTGCATGATGGGGTCGTTAGTCCCATCGGTCTGGCACACGAACGATGGATAAAGCGCGACGATTGGGATGTTCGCGGTGAGCACGGTGGAGTTGATGAGTACGTCGTTAACGTACTGGTCCACACTGGTCACGCCGTTGACCCGGAACCCGAGTTTGACGTAAGTGTCTTCGGCGAGCGTGGTGCCGGTCTTCGTGGTTGCGGCCGACGCCTTCGCAGATGCGAAGGACAGTACGCCCGCGTTGGAGGCGGCACCGAGCCAGCCGATGTGGTTCGCGGTGGAAATCGCACCCGAACCGATGATGGTGGTGTCGATTTCGGCGAGCCCGGCGAAGAACTGCACCTTGTCAAAGGTGTCCACGATCTTGATTTTGGTCTCGAACCAGATGTCCTTGCCCGCGGCCGGCACGAACGCGGACTTGGCGCGCTGGATTTGCGCACCCTGCCCCTGGGTGGTGCTGTTGCAGTCGAGTTCGAGTACGCCCGGCGCGGCGGTGGAAATCGCTCCCGTACCCGCGGCCGCTTGCGTGAGTACCCAGTCGCCGGTCGTCGCGGCGGCGTTGTAAGTTGTGAACTGGTCGTTCAGCATCACCCCCACGCTCTGATCGTGAAGCCACTCGAGGAGCGGGCACGACTTCCAGGTGCCCGTCTGGAACGTGGGGTTAATGAGCGGGTCATAGTGTGCGACCCGGTCCGCGGTATTCAAGCCTCGCGTCGGCATGGTTCACCTCGTGAGCCCGTTAGCCGGGCGGTGCTTGTGTGGGTTGGTTCTGCTCGTCCCAGGTGCGGTAGAACGCGCGGGCGGCGCTGATGCACTCGCCCGCCACGTAATCCGGTGTGCGGCCGGTGTCCTTGGACCACCGCTGCACGAATAGCGCGCCCGCGAGTTGTTCGATGCGGTCGGGTGCGGGTTGCGGCTTCTTGTTGTCGTTCGCCACGAATCACCGTTAGCTGATGACGTTGGTCGTGAGGTCTTTCTGCGGGAACTTCGGGCGGAGCCGCAGGTACGTGACCACGGCCTCGTCGCCCGAGTTCGAGCAAGTGAGCCGGGCCGCCACGTGCGTGAGCGTGAGCCCCGCCGCGTCCCCGACCTCCTTCACCTGTGACGCCTGGCACTCCACGAACACGAAGTCGCCGACCGCGTCCGCCGCGACCGTGCCGCTGTCCACGACCACCGTCGGGTTCGCCCCGGTGGAGTCGGTGCAGCCGACGATTTCGACTTTCGTGATACCGGACGATGAGGCGGACACGCTCGTCATCGCGGCAACGCCGAACCACTCGTAGAGCGCGAGCGGCACGACCCGCTTCGTGGTGCCCCCGTCCGGGCTGGTGATGACCGCCGACGTGCTCCCCGGGTCGTGGTCGTAACTGAGCAGCGCCATGTTGCTGGCGATGTGCTGCGTGGTAACCGCTGATGCCATCGGGAACCTCGTGTCTGGGTGTAAGCGGGGAGAAACGCGGGGCGGTTGCGCCCCGCGGGGTTATCAGCGGGCTTCGAGCACGACGAACGGCGAGAGTTTGTTCGCGGAGTACGTCGGGGTGAGGGCCACCTTCCACCACGGCATGCCCGCGTTCCGCATGTAGAATTTGAACGCGCGCTCGTGGTTCACGAACCGCACGTGGATACTCTCTTCGGACTGCATGGGCTGGAACGTGCCCTCGAGGTACTCTTCCCAGTTCGAGAGGATGAGGTCGCCCGAGTCGCCCAGGGTCTTCGCGTACTCGGTGAAGAACAGCGGGCGCCCGAGCAACATGTCGGGGTGATCTTCCCGTGCGGACGGCTGCCACATCGGTTGCCCGCCGGTGCCCACCGCCTGGTTGAGCAGCATGAGTTGCGGCATGGTGTCGTGGTTCGCGAGCCAGACCGCTTTGCTGTACCCCCAGCACCGGGCACGCATGTTGAGCACGTTCTCGTAGCGGATGGTGTCGGCCAGCTGGCCGCTCTCCTTCGACACGACCACGGTCGGTCCGAGGCTCCCCGAATCGAGCGCGGTCAGGATGCCGAGGAACTCACCCACCCCGGTCCCGTAAAGCCGCTCTTTGATGAGGTGGTAGGTGAACTGGTCGTTGAACCCGGCGCTCAGCAGTGCGGTAAACGTCACCGGTGAATCGCGGAGCAGGTTTTCACTCGCGTAGCTCAGCCCGAACAGATCGTGCGCTTCGAGCACCACTTGCTCGAACTGCATCTGGCTCGCGGTCGCGGCCACGGTGTCCGGGCGCCGCGTGACCGTGAGCCCGCCCGACACGCTCGTGGTGTGGTTCTTGTCGGTGCGCGCGTTGATTTTCACAATCGCGCTGCCCATCGGCACCTTGCGAGTGCGCGACCCGATGGGGTCGTTTTCCGGGTCGATTTTCAGGAAGTCGGGGCTGTACGTGGTCGGCAGCAGGAACCCGCCGTAGGGGTCCGAGTTCGTGCGCGCCTCGTCCGAGCCGACCGCCTTGAGGATGAACTCGCTTTCGGCTTTACCGACGTTCCCGGACCACAGCGGCAACAGCCGCCGGTCCATGTTCACGCCGGGGTTGTTGGTCGCCTTCATGACGGCGCTTAAGAACTCGGCGTGGTTCTTGAACCCGTATGGGTCCGCGTTCGGGTCGCGCACTTGCGCGGGCAGCGACTTGGTGATGGCGTCCGCGATGAGCCGGGTGTGCTCCGCGGGTTCCATCGCGCCTTTTTTGATGACCTCTTGGGCCCTGCGCAGTTCCTCCTTAGCGTTCCGGAGTTCCTGCTTAACTTCATCGAGTGCCGACATCGGATTGCTCCGGGGTTAAGGGGCAGTAATTTGGCTCACGTGTAGTTGCGGCGAGTTTGCTTCAAATGACGGCGAGCTTTCGACACGTCCGCGAGCAACTCTTGCAGTTCGGCGTCTTCCTCTTCCGGTTCTGGCGTGACCACCGGCGTCGCCTTCTTGGTCGCCTGCGCCGCGGCAATCGCCTGTTGCTGTGCCGCCTCGATTCCGTCGGTGACTTCGCGGAGGCTGTACCGCCGGGGCGCCACGGCCTTGAGCACCTCGCGGTACTGCGGCGGAACCGCCTTGAGCGTGCCCTCGTCGTCGCGGGACATGTCCGTGGGCTTCTTCGGCTTCTTTTTCTTGACGGGCGGCTTCTCGTCGCCCTCGGTGTCGGTGTCGTCGGCGCCCGTTTCTTCGAGTTCCGAATCGTCACCGTCTTCGCTGTCGTCGTCCTCGAAGTCGTCCCCCATCTCCCCGCCGTCGCTGTCGAGCGTGGCGTGGTGCTTGTCCGCCATGCCCTTCATCTCTTGTGCGAAAGCGAGGATCTTCTGCTTCGCCTCGCGTCCGAACTTGCGCAACTGCGGCGAATCCGACGTCTGCATGTCTGATTCGAGCTGGTCCGCGATGCCCACGGCACCCTGTGCGGCGCTGTACAGCGCGCTGATACCGCCCAGTGCGGGACCGCTCGCGTCCTGACCCGTCGCGTCGTCGCCCATCGCGTTCGGGTCATCGGTGGGCGTGGGGTCGTATTTGGTCGCCGTTTGGTCCTGGGGTTGCGGCATGGCTTTGTTCCCGAAGAATTTGCTGAAACTCTTTCGCTTGGCTTCAGCCTGCTCGAGCGTGTCGCCGCTGTAACTCTTGATGACCTTGCCGTGCCCACCATCGAGCAGCACTGGCGTGCCGTCCGTCAGTCGTTCCCACGTGTGCCCGTTTTTGCACCAGCGGTCATTCCGGATGCAACGGCATGTGGCTTTTGCTGCTTCTCCGCACTCCGGGCACGAATCCTGCGAGTAGGGGCCGTGAAAGGGCTGGTGCGACTTCGCGATAGAGGAAGGCACTTCCGCACCACTTACAGCAACTACCGTTTTGGACGGCGTGTACCGGGCGAGGCTCTTGAGGATGTGCGGATGCAATCGCTCGCCCTCAATCGTGCCGTCGCGCAGCACCTTGAGCAGCGGTTCCAATTGCGGGGGCAGGCTCTTGAGAATGGTCTGGGCGCCCTGGCACACGGGCTCAGCGCAAATCGTGTATAGCCGCACCTTCGCGGCACCGAAGCGGAACGCCTTGCGGCGCTCGATCGGCGAGTCACCGAGCGCGATCGCCTTGGACCAGTCCGGCTCGAACTCCAGCGACACCGCGGGCAGCGCGCCCTTGCGCACCATCAGGTACACTTGGCGCTGTAATGGGTCGTCGCGGTCGAAATGCGTCGTGGCTACGGGCAGGAGTTGCTTGCCGTGGTTCGGCACGTCCAGCAGTGATTTGGTGACCGTGTACGTACCGCCCGGGCGCCCGAGTTTGGTGTGCGCCCAGCCGACCGTCTGACGGCCGACGTCCGGGTGCAGCCCGTGCTCGAGGTCGACACGGGGGTTGCGCTGGTGCGGGGTGAAGTCGAGCCCGTCCGCGACCACCTCGTCCCCGGCGCGGTCGGCACCGGGGTACGTGAGCACCGACACCACCGAGAACGAGTCGTCGGACGCGACCGCCTTGACGACGGTCTCGAACCGGGTGCGGTGAAGTTGTGCGGGGGTGGAGCGGCGTGCCATGCCCCGATAATGGGGCTAGCCGGGGGAACTTGCTTGGGGGAGATATGGGGTTCAATGACCACGTCCCGCGGGGATCGATCCCCGCGGGACGCTGCGTTTGTGCCCGTGGCGGCGAGTCAACCCGGGAGCGGACCGTCGAGGCGCGGGCAGTAGTCGTCCACTGGGGCGCCCATTACTGCGGGCTTGCCCGATCCTGGGTGCGGCTCGGGGTCGATTTCGCACCAGCGCGAGCCGTCCGGATCGATTCGGGTGGGGCGGTCCAACTCGATGGCGTAGGTGACGGCGGACGGCGACTCGTCGGGCCGCATGTATCGCACGATCATCGGTCGTTCTCCTCGGCAAGCGGCCCCACTCTACGCAGGTGCCGCGGTGTCAGTGACAGACTCGGTGGCGGTCAGTCGCGGATCTCAATCCCCACGACGTGGACGATGCAGGCCAGTGGCGCGTCGAGCAGCACCACGGTGCCCGCCGCCCGCGCGAACTCGATTGTGTCCCGATGCGCGCCCTTGACCCCGGTGATACCGGGCCAGCCGGCCATCCGCACCGCGTCCACAGCCGCGGTCAATTCGGTGTCGGTCCAGGTGGCCGACGTGAAGCACAGCAGCGCGCCCAGGCGACCGTTGAGCCGGATCGTCACCGGCTCCCCGTCGTTCGCGAGTGTGAGCCATTCGGCCGGCTCGCCCTCCGCGGTGAGTGAGGGCAGGTCGTCGGTGATGTACCGGTCGAGATTGACGAGCCGGTCGAGCAGTAGCGGACCCACGCGAGGCTCCTGTGTTGGGTGAGCGTGGCCCGTGGCGGCGAGTGCCACTGGCCGGGGTGTGGGGCTACTTCGACATCAGGGTCTTAACGCCGCGGTCGCTCAGCCACTTCTCGCACTGGGCGTAGGTGCCGCTGAATGCCTCGTGGTTGCTGTCAGCCTTGACCACCTTGCACAACCCATTTTCGCCCTTGCCGATGACCCGAATCTCATAACCGCATTCGCACTTGATCTGGTACATCGTCTCATCCCCCTTTGTCGCGGGCCGGTGTGACCTCGCGTGAGTGGTGCTGCCGGCTCCCCGATGCCGCTCAGCACCCGTGTGAATCAGCGATATTCCCACCGCACGCCCGATTCCGTCTTGCCGCTCCGTTGCCCACTCGTGATCTGCGATTCGATTTCGCCCTGATCGGGCACTTCGGCCCCGCCGCAGAAATTGCCGTGGCTGTCGATCTCGCACTGTTGTGTTTCGCTCAATTCGCCGCCCCACACTCGGATAAAGCCTTTCATCGTCGCTCCTCGGTTCGGTGTTTGGTATCTGCGTCGGCCTTGTGATGTAATATTACACCCGTGTGGCCACACGGTCAATACGAGTTGGCGGTTAATTTCCAAATTTCTCGGAATCGCTAGAAATCGCAGGGTTTTCACCGCCGCATATTTCGCGGTGCGTGCGATCTACTGCGTATCGCACACCCTCTGCCTGGCTCACGCTGCCGATGTGCGCCGCGATGTCCGCGATCTTCGCGAGGGTGTCATCCGTGAGGCGGTATTTGCTCGCCTTGGTCCCGCGGTCCGGGCGCCCCTGGGACGGCTTCTTTTTGCGTGGTTTTGGTGGCATGATCCCTCCGTAAATTGCCACTGTACCCACACGGTCGTGTGGGTACAACGTCGCCCGGAAAATAATCCCGCCTGATTTGTCGCACTTCGCCCGCGGCCCGGAACTCTCTGTGTACCCCACACAGGAGGCTCCCATGTCCGCACCCGATCCCGTCGCATTCCACCGGCTCGCCACCAATCCGCGTGTGCTCACCGGCTCGTTCTTCCTCGGCCACTACCTGCACGTATTCGCCGCACGTCGCCAGTGGGATGACGCGACCCTGGCCGCGTGGCTCGCGTGCGAGGTGGCGACGCTCGATCATCTGCGGCTGTGCCGGTCACTGCACACGGACGCGGATTACGATCTGGTGGCGACCAAATTCGGGGTGAGTGCGGAGCGACTGCGGGAAGTGATGCAGGGGTGAAAATGAAAACACCCTCGAGTATCGAGGGTGTTTTTACAATCAATTACTCTTTGTTTTGCTTTTCGAGCCGCTCCCACGCGGCATCAAGGGCCGCTTCGTCGTTGGGCGAAAGGTCGATTTCTTCGTGCCCTTTTTCTTCGCGCGTTCCTGCTGGTACGCGCTCAGAATTGCGAGGGACCGACTTCCCGGTGTCAGGTCGAACCTCGCTTTGTACAGGTCGCTTCCGTTTTCCTTCCACCAGTCTCTCCCCTCTTGAGTTGTCATCACATCGAGAACCGATTGCGCATCTGGAAACTTAGCCAGAACCTTTCGCCCGAGTGCAGTGGAGTCGTCTAAGCCTTGATTGTAACCGAATCGCGGCCACGTGTAATACCCGTTCATCGAACCGCCCGAACTGCCTGCGGCGTGCGTTGCGATGTAGTCAATACCTGATTCGGCTGCCGCCTCGACTTGTTTTGAAAAAATCTCAGCGCCAAGCCCTTCGCCTTGGTGCGCCGCCTTGATTTCAATAATCTCGTTCCGAATGAAACGCTTACCCTCGTGGTCTACCCCAACGAAGCGAAAGACGCGACCCATCTTGGGGTGATCCACTGAAATTCGCACGCCCTGCGCACCATCCGCGGGCATATCGTCAGAGAACAATTTTTGGTAATCACCCGCGTATGTTACTCGCACAGTTGCATCGTCGGGCATTCCGAGAGACGCGACTAGCGCAGCACGACCTGCTTCGGCGGACTTGGCACCAAAAATTGTGCTGATTAAGTGATCCGCTTGTTCCGTATCGACATTGCCCATCTCAAATTTCGCGGCGCTCTTGGCTTGCTTTTCCTCACCCAGAGTCACCTCGCGTTTGGTTGGCGGTGGTAGTTCTTTTAGGTCTACTGGCGCACCACCAGAAACATCGCTGTAGTCTGGTGAATCATCTTCGTCCTCGCCTCCCTCTTCTGGCTCGTGATGATTCTCTTCGGCATAAGCTTCACCGTCTCGCACGGCTTGGCGACGATCCAAGGTCCATTCACCATCTTCGTCGCGGCGGGTCGTCCAGCGGTAGCACTCGTGTTCGGTGCCGCCAAAGTCGAACGTGCCCTCTTCGAGCCGCACCGTTCGCTCGCTACCATCTTCAGTCGTGTAATTACCAATCGTTTCGCGATTGCCCCAATCCTGCCCGTTCACATCCTCGATATCGCTGTCTTCGGGGTCGCGCGTCTCTTCGTGGTTATTTCTCGCGTACTGCTTACCCTCGCGAATGGCGTCGTCACGCTCGGCAACCCACTCCCCTTCTTGTTCACGGTCATCATTTGAGTCGAACGAGATGAACCGATACACGGTCATTTCGTCTTCCCCGGGAGGGGTGTACCGCCCCTCCTCGACCCAGATTTCGTGCTTCTCGCCGTCCTCGTTAGACCACTGAGCAATGTTCCGGTCCGAATATGGAGTATTAGCACTGTTCACCGCGTCCTGGTCGATTTCGCCATCCCACTCCTCTTCTGGCTCCTGAGCACCTTCTACGTTTTCTTTCTCTTCCTCGGTCGCCTCCGCCATGACGTGTGCTGGGATGAATTCGCCGCCAGCATACTTTTTCCCGCCGATCGTCACACCACCTTTGGGGGCATGCGCGGCTGCTTTGCGGACAGCCTTTTGCTCGCTCGGCGGGAAGTGCGTCAGCAGCCCCGCAACTCGCGCCGCCAAGTCTTCCACCCGACCACGACTTTCGCCCACTCCCGCCGCCTCCAGCGATTTCGCGCACTCTCCCGCGATGCGCTCGAGGTGCTGGCGCTGCTCGGCGCGAAACTTCGCGCTCTCGCGCTCGGCTTGCTCCCGTGTGCCCTCGGTGCGGGCCACCAGTTCTTCAAGTCGTGCCTTGTGTTCGTCCACGGCACGGGCGTAGTCGTCCGCCTGCGCCGCAAGCGACTCGTGACCCGTCTCGGGAATCTCCTGCTCTGGGTCGCGTGCAAAGTGCAAGTCCCACGGCAGAATCGGGTGGCTCGGGAACTCGCTGTTCTGTGCCGCATCCAGTGCATCCGCGATACCCACCGTCGCCTCGTTGTCGCGCAACCCGTCAAACTCGCTGCGGAACAGCGTGTACTCGATTTCGCGGTTGAGCAGCTCGTCGGCGGTGTCGATGTCCTCGGTGCGCTGTACCTCGCGGAGCGCGTCGTTAATTTTGTCGTTGACCGCGTGCCACGCGGCGCGGTGCTGGTCGATCTGCTCGCGCAGTGCCGACTCGGTCTGGTCCGCCGACACACCCAGTGCGGCGTCACTCACCCGGCCGCTGTCGTCGAGCAGGTGGTGGACGCCATCGGGGAACAGCAGTGCCAGTTGTTTCAGCGTGCTGCGCTGAGCGTCGGTCAGGTTGTGCGTGGGCTTGTGCGCGCTGCCGGACCAGCGCCCAGCGTCGTCTCGCGGTTGGGCGGGGTTGAAGGCTTTCAGCTTGCCACGGTGCCGCTTGTGGTCGTCGTCGGTGTAGTAGGCTGCGTGCGCGTCCGGGTGGGATTCGCGGCGCGCGTGGTATCGGTCGCGGTCCCGGCGCGCGTGGTCGGCGTCGTGCTTCGCGTGCACCTCGGCGCGGAGTCGCTCGGTCTCCTCATCGTACTTCTCGCCGAACGATTCAAGGTCCGCGTCGCGCTGCGCCTCAAGTTCGTCATCCTCTTTCTGGCGCGCGTCGCTAATCCGCTGGTCTTCGGCTCGACGTGCCGCGTCTTGCTGGTCGCGGTACTCCTCGTGCCGGCTGGCGAACTCGCCGTCGTACTTTTCGTCAATCGCCTCGGTTGCCTTTTCGTACTCTTTTTCGGCTTTACTGAGACGCTGCTCGTGCCATTTTTCGAGGGCGTCTAACTGCTTGTAATATTCCGCGGGCGGGTCTTCTCCCGTTTCTTCGCTGTTGTCCAGTTTGAAGACTTCCTCTTCGCGCTGCTTGTACTCGCGGTCGATCGTCGCAAGCGCTTTGTCCCTCACTCGCCTCGCGGCAGTCGACTCGCTTTCGCGGTCCCGTGTGACTTCCCTGCGGATGCGCGCGAACGCCTTCTCGTCCTCGCGGACCCGCGCCCATTCGCGATTCTCGTCCTCGATTTGACGCTCTTTTACGATCCGCTTATCGTCGCTGCGCCAGCCTTCAACCGAGCGGTCTTGGGCGTCCTCGCGGTCGCGTTCGCGGGCTTTGTCGTGCTTCTGGTCGCGAGCCTCACGTTCCTGCTCTCGCCCCGACTCAATGGCGCTGTCTTCGTCGCTCCACTTGTCGTGAATCTCGCTGTGATCCGGCTCGTCCTCATCGCTCAACTCGAACAGCGGCGCCCGCTCCCCACTGGTGAACTGACCCGCGTTGTCCGGTTGCCCGCGCGGGTGCTTACGCTCGTCCCAGCCTTTGACGATGCGCAGCGTCTCCAGCGAGCCTTGTTCGCGCGCGGTATCGAGGGCACTGCGGAACAACGCCACCTCGTCACGCGACAGGTTGAGGGCTTTGCGGAGTTGCTTCAGGCTGCTCATCAGTCGCCCACCTTTACCAACTCGAAGTCAGGGGAAGCGAACATGAATTGCTTGCCCGCGATGTCACGGAAGCACGCAGCCAACTGGTCTTGGTCTACTTCGTGTTTACCCCACACCTCGTATGCACCGCCCCCAGAGACGACCGTGCCCGCGAAATGTGTGTATTCGTCCGGCTCGTCTGCGGCCTCATGATCCTGCCCGTCTCCTGGGTCATACGAGTCGGGGGCATCGGATTCGCCGCCCGTTGCTACGGCACCGCGATCGCCGGGGCGGTAGCCGCAGTCGGAGCAAGGCTTCGCAACATGTGGGAACAATCCGTTCGCAATGTCCGCTTTCAGAGCACGTCTCACTTCCTCAATTGATGCCTGTTCGGACTCACTCGGCTGCAACCGGTACTCGCACTGCTCAAAAGGCAACACAACCGCCGAGTGGTGCCGGCTGATTAGCGGGTGGTCGGGACCGATGGATTCCTGGCGAACGAGATAGCCCGTCGGCTTGCCCTTCTCGTCGAATGCGAGCGAACACGCATCGAACCGTACGGTGTAGCTAATCTTCGCGGTTCCGCTCGTGGGCGGTGTCCATACCAAAATCTGCATCATCCCATCACCCCTTCTGAGTTAGTTTCGCCACCAGCGCCGCGAACTCCGGGCGCACGCCCTTCCTGACCCGCGCGCCTTGCGGTCGCTCAGGCAGGCTGCCCTTGCCCGCGGGGTTGCTCGGTTTCGGTGGCGCGCCTGACGTCGGACCTTTCGGCTTCGCGGACAGCTTCGCGGTCTTCCCGGTCTGCTTGTCGCGAATGGTCACGTTCGGCATCGCGCCGCCGTTCTTCGCCGCGTGTGCCGCCGTCGCTCGAATCGCGCTAACGAGCAGCGCGTGGGCGCGTTCGCGCGTAATGCCGAAGTGCTGGGCAACGCGGTCGGCGTGGCGGTTTGCTTGCGTCGCCGCCCATTGGTCTGCGGTAGAGATCGTCTGTTGAGCCTGTGGCGTGGTCGCCTGCACCTTCTGCGCGGCGCGCTGGTACACCACATCCGGCAGCACGCCGCCCGCCGCGACGAACCGCTGCAAGCCCGCGCCGTCGCGGATTGTGTGCCCCTGAACGGGGCCGTTGCCCGCGGTGAACAGCCGCACCGCGGGCTGCCCATTGAGCAGCGCCGACGCGAGGCGGTCGTGGTTCGCGGGTGCGGGTGGCGATACGGGTTGCGCGACTGCGTTCGCTTCGGGGCGGCCTAGCTTCGCCTGTGCCCGGTTCGACCGCTTCGTTGCCGCGGCGAGTTGTTGGCGCAATTGCTCGATGTGCGATTGCTTGGCGTCGTGCCGCTTCATCGCGTCGGTAAGAGCGGCACGAACCTTGTCGAGTTGGTTCTGCGCGCCGCGCCGTTCGCGAGCAAAGTGGCGGTCGTCACTGTCGCGGTCGCCCTCGTTCGCGTAAGTCGCACCGTCGTGCCGCGACGGGTACCGCCCGTCAGCGCCCGCCGGGTGCGGAGCGAGGATGATTTTGCCGTTGCGCTTCGTGTATTTGAGCCCGTCATTGCCGGTCCATACCTGCCCCTCTTGCCGCTTCTGTCGCATCGCCTTTTGCACGCTGTCGTCGCCTTGGTCGTCCTGCGGCACACCGAGCGTCTCCAGCGCCGCCGCGGTCACGGCGTTCTGCGTCTCGTCGCCCTGGTCGTCTGCGGGCCGGTCTTCTGCCCCCTCCGCATCTGGCAGGGTGGCGCCGTCCACGTCGTTCGGCATGCCTGGCTGCTGCACCGACTCCGGGAACTCTTCGCCCTGAATCTTCTGCACGAACAGCGGGGGCGGGAGGTCGCCGTACCGCACGGGCTTGAGGTCCGCGAACTGCCTTACCTCGTTCGTGAGCATCACGCCCATTTGCGCGAGTTGCAGCACGAGTTGTTGTTTCGCCTCGTCGTTGCGAGGCTTCGGTACCTCGATTTTGATGCGGTACTCGCCGCGCCGCCGCGACCACGGCCAGGCGAGTGTGCGGGTGAAGAAGTCGCTCCACCGCCGGGCTAGTTGCGAGAGCCGGTAGTGGAACTGCGTCTGGGCCGCATAGAACTCCGCGTACCCCGTGGACGGATTCAGCCCGGTGATAGACGGCGGGGTGCCGAACGCGGCGAGAACGAACTTGACCGCCTGTTCCCACGACTGCGCGTAGTCCATCTCGCGGGGTGATTCGTTAAGCTGTTTGACGTCCAGCCCGTTCTTGCCGTCGGGCGTTCCGCTGACAACCGCGGTAATGCCCGCCTTGTCCGCGCCTGCGTACTTTTGCGTGAACTGCGCCGAGACCGCCTGAACCGCATCCTCGCCCATGCCCGGTGGCAACTGCACTAGCGTGCCGATGCGCGTGCCGTGCATGAACGCGGCGTGGCGGCTCTTGTCGATCGCCTCCATGATGTCGAACTGCACGCCGCACGCGGTCAGGCGCGAGTACCCATCGGTGCGGGTGAGCGGGTGCGGGGACTGCATCTTGCGCACTTCGGCGCCGGGCAGAATCGCACTGTACGCGACCCGGTTCGCCAACCCGCCGTAGGCCCACCCGGTCCCGTTCGGGTAATACGGCGTGACGCGCCACGAACCCTCCGGATATTGGAGGCTCGGCGCGCTGTTGACTTGCAATAGCGGCTCAACGAGCGGGTACAGCTCGACGGGTCGGTTGTGATTTTTGCCCGGGACGAACCAAAACGGTCCGTTGCCCGTGAGTCCCCACTGCATCGTCCCGTAACTGAGCAGCGAGCCGAACGTGTCGTGCTTGTTCGGACAGTTGATGAGTTCCGCGAGTGGGTGGTCGTGTACCGGTGCGTAGTCCTCGTCGCTACCAGCGCCGCCCGTTTCAGACAGCGCCTTGACGTAGCTGACGGCACCAGCGCCGAACGTGGTCCGGTCGCGGCGCTGTTGCTTCTCGCAGCACACGGCGGCCGACGCAATCGCTTCCTGCACCGCGTCGAGCGCGAGGAAGATGAGCCCGCGATAGTGGTTGGCTTGTTCGAGTCGGTTATCGGTCCACGAACCGGGCGGCGGGTGACGGACACTATACAAGTAGAGCGAGCCCTGCTGCAACTGCACGGGGTCGCGCTCGGGCTCGCGGTACGGCTCTGGGAATAGGCTGGTGCCTGCCATAGCCCCGATTTTGCGGGGCTATGGGGGAACTTGCGGGGCTATGTCGCTACAGATGGGGCCGCATCGCGAATGCGCCGAAGCATTTCGTTTAGTTCATCAAATCGCTCGACGCGAGACCCCGGCAACTCGAACTTGATGTCGGGCCATGCCCCCTCAAGAGCCGTGCTAGCATACCCCCGTGCGGTCCATCCGGAAAAACAAGGCACTTTCTGAGAGTATCGCCCGGGCAAATGGACGAAACGAGGCACATCCCCGCCCATGTACTCGAACTTAACCTCCGGCATCGTCGTCAGCCTCACCTCGCGCACGGGGTGCTGCGCGAGGATGGCGTCGGCGCGGGTGAGCCAATGATCCGCTGACCCGATAAACTTGAACACGAATCCGCGAGATACTTCACCGATTGGGGTTTGCCCATTGTACCACTGAAAATCAGACACCCAAGCGCCTTTAATCCGATCCCACGGTCGGGGGCCAAGAAACCACTTCTGCTGGTACTGTTCACACAAGTCCCTGACTCGAACACACATCGGGTCAGGACCGAGTTGGAGCCGAATAAACTCCGCCCGCTCGTGCTGCCCCTGTGCATCGAGTTCGTCGGCGTACATCAGGCGAGGCGTGTCCTCGTCCGGGTGCGCGAGTACCGCAGCGAGTAGGCGGTCAAGGTCGGTCATTGGGCATCCTCTTTGCCGCACTCTTCCACGCGAGATACGGCGTGTCCGCGTAATCACTCAGGGGCACGCCGCCCGGCAATACAACGTACCATCGCTTGGAATACTCGCAGCGAATGCAAGTCGCTGTGGGGTGCGCAGCGACAACCACGGAAATGTAGCCATGCAATCGGACCGCGTTCGCGCTCATCCCAGCACCCCCTACACAATCGCGACCACTGGTTGAGCCTGCACCCAGCACGCCAGCGCCACCGCGTCCCCCACGTCCGTAGATCGCCCGATACGCTCACGGATGTCTTCTTTTGATTCGACCGCGAGTCCGCCCACCTTCATCGAATACCGCGGGGCGGTCAGGTCTGCCATCAGCTCCGGGTCGGGCGGCAGTGCGAGTCGCGTTTCGGGCGGCCCGCCTTCCGGGTCGAGCAGACTACGCACGCGCCACATCATAGCAGCGCGCACGTTCATGAACTTCATTGCGGGAAACCGCGGGTCGCGCCAGTGAGAGGAGTTTGACACCACAATGGGATTAATGTTCTTCAGCCCCATCACCTTCGCGACGTCCACAGCGCTCTTGCCGATGCCGATAGCGTCAATGTTCGTCTGGCACTTCTGCTCGCCATCTTCGCCCCAACTTGTGCTCATGAGCAGTGCCACGATTGCCTGACCGTCCGGCGTGTCCTTGCCCTTGCGCTTCACGATGCGCCCTATGGTAGCGCCGCGCTCGGGTTCTTTTTCGCCGTGCCGAACCGCAATCGCGGTCTGGTCCGCACCCATCATCGCGACGTCTACGCCCAGCGAGCGGAGCGTACCGGGCTTGTCCTTTCGCGCTAGCCACCTCTTGTTCGCTTCGTGAACCCATTTGGTCGGCACGAGTTGCCACCGATCGTCCTGGCGCGACGCCATCATGTCGCCGTGCCGGAGCATCGACCGCAACGGCTCGGGCATCGATTCGAGCGTCGCCGCGTAACCCGTCCGCATCAGGTCGGGATTGTCCTCGAGCCGCGCGGGGATGAATGTGCGGCTGCGCGGCGTGTACGCGACATCCTTGTGAATTATGGTCGCGCCCGTCTCGCACTCGATTTCTTCGCCCGCAATGGTCGTGTACCAGCGCAGTTCGCCCGGCTTGGCGGGCCGCTCGGCGCCGGGCATCCACGCGCGCCACCGACGCAGCACCCACTCACCTTCAGGGTCGGTGGGCGGGTTTCCAGGGCATACTACGCGGCACCGCTGGTCGGGGTTCTTACGCGGGTCGAGCGGGCGGTTCCATCCGATAATGAACGTGTACTGCGACTCCGCGAAGTGCGGGAGTTCGTCGAACACAATCAGGTCGTGCGGGTTACCTTGGTACTTGCTCTCGTCGCCGATGTGTTCGCACCCGCCTACTTCGACCGTGCGACCATCTGTGGTACGCAACTCGCCCCCACTGCCGTTCCACTTCCATGAGCCACAGTTGAGGCCTTTGATGGCTTTGGAGAGCGATTTGGCATCCACCGCGCGGCGCCGCAAGATGAGCGAATCGCGGTGCGCGGTGATTGCGAGACCGATCGCGAGCTGCGTTTTGCCACCGCCTGCCGCACCGCCATAATACAACTCGTCCGCGTCACTCAGGTACGCAAGGCTCTGTGGTCCCGGGTTCGGCGCCCACGGCGTCTGGGACCGCACCGCCTCCAGATCCTCCAACGTCAGCGCCTCGAGTACCGATGCTGGCAAGGATTCGCGTAGCCAGTTCAACTGACACCCCCGAACCTTTCGTTTCGCCCGGCAACACACCGTGCAAGTGTTCGTGCAACTTCGCTAACGGACCTTCCTTCGCGTGCAGTTCAATTTCCGCCCGGTACTCAACGGTAAGTTCCTGCGAGTCGCCGCGCCCGGTCAGTTTTTCGGTGCGTGTGATTTTGACCTTCTTGACCGCCCGAAGCGCGCTTCGGGGTACACCCGGGCGAGTCGTGATGCGCCCCTTGTCAGTCAACTCGTAGTCATCGAGGTCAGACTTACCGAGAATCGCCCATTCCCGAATGACGTCGGGAATCTCCATCTTCAAACGCTTCGCTTGTACACGAAATACGTGTTTAACGGCGTTGCGGATTTGAGGGTTTTTGAGGAGCGCGCGCGCGGCTTGAGCAGCAGCAAAATAGCTATCTGACAGACCGGCAGCGAGGGCAGCGCGAACTTGGTTCTTGTCCTTCGCGTACTCCTCGATGAACCGCTGCTGCTGAGGTGTCAGGGCTGGAACGGGCTCAGACATACACGCCTATCTTCTCACCCACCGGGGTAACTTGGCACCCTCACCCGTGCCCATCTTGTGCGGCAATGCTCATCACCCAGAACACGACCTGACACGGCCAGCCGTTGTCCACGTCCACTTGCGGCCAGCGCTCGCGTGCCCACAGTCGCACGGCCTCATCGTCGGCGAACAGGTCGGTAGACGCGAGGGTGTAGGCTCGGACGGCGGCAGCGTATACGTGGGCGGGAACGGTCATTCCTTGGCCTCGTGCGATACCTCAGCGGTATCTATTATTGTTTGTGCGACCGCCTCAGCGTCCTTCCGTCGGCACCCGCTACACAACTCGGAGTAGACGATGGCCCAACCCAACCATCTGTACCCACACCGCATGCAGTGGCGCCACACGATACTTTTGTCCTCATAATCGGTTCGTCTACATTTCATCGCTACCACCTCCCGTGCGACGTGCGACGTGCGCTCTGAGTACCTGGGCGACGGCGCGGGACAGTGCGGCGGTGGCGAGGTCGCGGGTGGGCTCAGCTACAAATCTTTCGTCTACCACATACCGTCCGTTCGCGGCTCTACCGCCGTGCGGCTCTTGTGGTAGTGCAGCGAAAATTACAGATGGGAGTTGGCAATCTGAAGGAACAGAAAGATTGGGTCGCAATCGGTCCGCGTTGAACCAAGCGTGCCCGTAACCGATGTGGTACGGCACCCGGTCCGTCAGTACCACCCCCGTCACCGGGAACGCCCGCACCCACGCCATCGCCCGCGGGGTCGGGTGCCAGTCGCCGGGCGATTGCAACTCGCTGGAGCCGCACCTCGGGCACGTATCGGACATCAGATTCGGTTCGCTGTCACCGCACTGTCCGCACTTGAATCGTCGCCGCTTGAACACCTCCGCCAGCGTCGCGTACACCGTCGTGATGTGCCCGCGGACGAAGTCGACGCGGTGGCGCCAGTGTTCGCCGGTGTTGAGCACCTGCGACGGAAGTGGTGGTAGCAATAGACCACCGACATCGCCCGTGCCACCGCATGTGAGGCAGAGACTGGAGGTGTGCGCCTTCCAATCCTCGCAGCTCCCTTCACCACCACACGCCTCGCACACCCCGATTCGCCGCCACTCGTGCTCGTGGGCGGCGAGTAGTTCGCGTTCACGGTGCTCGAAGAACTGGAGGTCTTGGCACTCATTGCAGTGCGGTAGAGCTTGCGACCCTATGCCGTTGCGTCTCCGGAGACCGTTTACGACCTCGCATGCGTCGCCGTGCCCGGCTGCTTTCAGTGCTGGGATAGCTTCCTGACATCGCACAAAAGCCAACCTCGCCCGTGCATCCTCGTCGCCCTCGTCGGCGATCTCCTGGAGCCCGTCCTTGTACTGCTCGCGCGGCACCGGCTCGTCCGGGTGCGCGGCGATTGCGGCGGACAGCGCCGCGAGTGTGGGGTCAGTCATCGTATTTGCCTCCATGTCGCACAGTTTCGCCGCCATTGCGAGAACGCCACCCCAAACGCCCCGACGTAGTCTCAATCAGTTCGTGCGCCATCAGTACGCAGCGGATGGCGTTAGCGGGCAACGCGCGGATGCGCCGGTTATGCTGCCTGTATCTGGATGCGGACGCCCACAGGTCCACCGGGCTTTTGGTCGTAGACCCACTGCACAGGTCCGCGTGGCCCGTCGTCGACACCAAGGAACATTGCAACAGTATCTTGAACGTACTTCATTGCAGCCACTACGTTCGCGTAGTCCATCTCGCGTCCGCCCACGCGCGTCAGCGTGCAGATGACCCGGTGACCCGCCTGAGCCGATTCCGCGAAAGGCGACAGCGCGCGTAGGGTGCGAGACAGCGCCTGCGAGGTAACGCGGCGCTCGTGACCGGCCCGCCCAATTTTCGCCCGCATCCCCCGCGCGTTGTCCCCCGCGACCACGTGAAGTGGGACCAGCCATCGCGAGTACCGCACCCCATCGCGGCTCCCGTGTTCGTGCTCGGGTGCAACGAGGTCGGGTTTCTCACGCTTCGCTTTCGGTACCGCAGCGCAGCCGGTGATGAGACCCCGCGACAGGGCTTGCTGGATAGCCGGGTGCTCGGGTGAGATGCCCACGGTGTTACTCCCTGTTAGCCATCTCCAACAACACGTCCGCGTGACACGGCGAACCTTCCGGGCACCAGCACGCCAAGTCCCTACCCTTGAGTTCGGGCAGGTGCTTCAGCAATTCATCGCGACGACTCTTGAGGCGAACGAGAATCTCGCTCTCGCGGCAAATGGGAAGGCTTTGGTCGCGTGTGAGCCACGCCCGAAACTCGTTGACGCAAATCTCCGCGGCACCCTCTGGAGTAAACAGTCCGCTTGCGGTGGCATCCTTGAGGGACCACGGGTTCCCGAATACCGTCGGTCTGGCGACGACGACACACTCAGGCGGTTTCTTCCAACCCTTGGTTCGCTTGAGTTGAACCCGCTTCGGCATCTCACTCGCCCTCCGTCTTCGGCTCGATCGCCGCGAGCAGTTCGGCTGCTATGAACGGGCGCCGAATGTCGGTCCAAATCGCGTCGCGTATCTCGCACCAAGCCCGCTTATCGTGGACCGGTAAACCGTACTGGTCTCCAGCGTCGCCGTAGAAACTTGCGATTTCATTTACGCTTTCGATAATGCCACCAACGTCAATCTTGCCCACGCACTCCCGCAACCGGTCCCGCTCGCCGATGAGCACATCCAATCGCCCACCAATCCGGCACCCCTCTGCCTTGTGCGACGACTCAGGGTCAGTCGGCACGCCGGCGGCATCAAGACGGCTGTGGACGTAGTCCTTGAACCGCTGGAGCTTGGCGACCTGCTCGCGGAGAGAGTTAATTTCGTTAACCTCCTCTCTCCATTTGGGGTGCAGGCTATCCATCTCGCACCAGCCAAACCCGCCACGCTCCGCGAGCCGCTCAAGGGACTGGCTTGACCCGTACAAGCGGGTGTACTCGCCGTAAGCCACTTCAGCCACACTCCACGGAATCTGTCGCGGACCGGCCGGCGCCGTGCGACTGGTTTGCAGCGGGAACATCCGTTCTTTCTTAATCACTTCAGCCATCACACCACCTCCCGTGTCGCCGGTGCCCACGCGGGCAGACCGGCTTGGTTGCGAGCCCATGCGACTAGCGCGTCGCTCAGGGCCGCTAGCCCTTCGTGTTCTGTCTTGAACTCCAAAATGCTGCCTTCGGTCACTTCGTGTTGCGGGTGCTGCTCTTTGATTTTGTCGTACACGAAATCGGGGAGGACATAGGACCAAACGACAGCGGGGCTCCCAAACATCGATTCTCGGCACCAATCAAATGTGTCGCGTTGACCGGCGTAGGCTGGCGACTCGGCACTTCCTGGAGTCTCGTCGGGCCTCTTATCCGTCAGCACCACCCGCGTCACAGGCTGCCGCCGGAACAGGTCCGCCGCGAACCCTTTCGCGATGAACGACGCACAGGGGAGGTGGATTTCGGAGACGAAGCCGCGGGACAGTTTCACATTGAACACAGTGCGGTCGCTCGTCTCGTCGTAAGGCCTCTGGTACGCCACACACTCTATTTGCGGGTTCCACCCACACAGGCGCCATTCAGATACTGCAAACGGGTGTAGCTTTTGCTGGTGCGTCGTGGGGCTGATTGACTCCGACTCGGCTAACCAGTCCGGTGCAACACCGGCAATTTGAAGGCGGATGAACTCCGCCCGCTCCGGCTCCCCGTGCTCATCAAGCCAGTCGGCAAACACAAGCCTGTGCGAGTCTTCATCCGGCTCGGCACAGATGCGAGCGATGAAAGCATCGCGTTCGCTCATGCGGCACCCACCTTTCGGTTCGATAGCCGCCTGAGTTTCTTCAGCGTGCGCCCGTCGTTCAGCAGCACCAATTGCGGCTGTGATATCTTGGCGACGTGGTCGATGTGGACCGCGAGGCAGTGTTCGGGGCACCGCGTCTGCTCGCCGCGCGCCTCTTCCTCCGTGAACCGGCCGGCGTGGAGCAGACTCGACGTGTAGCCGGCGGACGCGGTGCGGTACCACTTGAACCAGTCGCCTTTCGACCACTTCAGACTGAGAATCAGCCAGTCGCGATTGTCGCTCATGCCGCCTCCGTGTGTGTGCCCGCGACCCGCGATTGGATGCGAGCCCGCTGGTCCAATTCCGCTTCCGTGGGCCATCGACCGAACACCGACCGGGCGAGCCGCTCCCGGTCGTGTTCGACAATTGCTTTGAGAAGCATGCGGGCGTGAATTACGGCCGCCGCTTCGCCATTCGATTGCGCGACTCCCCAACAGTCAAAGAGGAGCGCACGAACGCTCTCGCAGTCGCGAACGGCTCGTATCTGGATGAACAAGTCTTTGAGCGCATCCATGTCACGCAGCCCATTCGAGCATCAAGACCGTCGTTATTACGCGAGAAGGGCCGAACCGTTCGCCCCCGAACTGGACCACCGTTCGAGGCGCGACCGCAAAAACAACGTCACCCAGAACCCACAGTTCCACGCCGTCGGGCGTACTCGGCTCGAACGCTTCGACCACCCAGTCGGGCGCCCGATCCGCCGCGCCGAGCGATTCAGCGACATCCGCGACCGAAGCGCTCGGGTCGAACCGTTCGCGGTAACGGGACATCGCGTGCCCCGTTACCAGCACGTCCCCGACGGCGCCGCCTAGAAAGGGATGGGGTCCGCACTAGATCCGGCGCCCGCGTGCGCGCCCGCAGGCACTTGCGGCCGGGAGCCGTCGCCGGCGATCTCCTTGCACGCGCGGATGTAGTCGCCGGGGCTGACACGCTGCCCGAGCGCCTTGGACCATTGCCAAGGCACCCACTCGGGGAGCGGCTTCGACCCGGCCTGGAACTCATCCAAGCCGCACACGAACGGCGCCAGTGTCGCCGTCGGGGGCGGCATCCCGTCCGGGTACCCGGTGACGGCCTCGACGCGAGCGTACCCCTTCTCGTTGTGAAGCACACTCACCAGACACGCCTTGCCGACGAGAGTCGTAATGTCGAAGTCGGCCCCGTCGCTGATCTTGGCGTTCATCATTGACTCCGCCCACTTGCGGAGTTTGGCCTTTTCGTTCAGGCTCATCGTCACCACAGCGTCGATGGTGTGGCTCTTGCCGTCTTTCTTTTTTTTGGTGGGCAGTTCCCACACGAGAAGAACATTACGCCGCCACGACGCCTTGCCCTGGAACTCGTCGTGCTGGCTCCCGCAGTCCACAAGGGCGACGAGGACCGCCGGCGCGTTCCCGGCCGGCACCTGTTCACGTTCCGCGCCGCCCTGTCCCTTGTTCGCTTTCAGATTGAATGACATCGCTCTAACACTCCCTCTCTTCAACACGCCCGCCACGGGGACATCCCGCAGCTTCCGGGCTTCGATATCCGCCTTTTACACATCGGCGGAATGTACTCAATAATCCGCATTGTCGGTCACATCTCATGCCCGATATCTCATGCCGCCCCTGTGTCAGGTGGGCATGAGATGTGGGCATGAGATACGCCATCGTCCTCCGACCCGTCCAACATCTCATGCCCGACATCTCGTGCCCGCTGAGACACAGGGGCGGCATGAGATGATGCCCGGGACGCCAAGGCGAACATCTGCGGATTCGTTTTGCTCCTAAGTGTTCCACGGCGAACAACTTGCCGCTTGAAATAAAGGCCTGTCAGGTACTCGCTCACGTCGCTGTCTCTCATGCCCGAGTCAATCGCTCGTAGGCTGCCCTTGATGTCATCGGACTGCATCCACACTTCCGGCCATTCTGACAGAACACGAATAATTACCGCCTCCCCTTCACTTGCTCCGAAGCTCGCAATTGGAACGCCTGGCGCGCCGTTCGCCCCGATGATGGGGCGCGGCTCGTCGCTTGCGGTATCCGCGACCGCGACATACTCGCCGTTCACCAGTTCGATAACGAGTTCGTCGGGGGTCTCTTCGTACCGCCCCTTCGCGCGCAGCACCCGTTTGCGGTCCTTGGCGTCGGCCGCGTCGAATCGGGTCAGTTCAATCAGGATGTCGGGGAAGGCGGAGAGCGCGCCCGAACCGCGTGAGCCCGTGTACTCTTGACCGCCGGACTTGCGCAAGTGGTGAATGAGGAGCACGCCGGCGCCCGCCCGGGTCACCTCCCACAGGGGCATGAGCGCGGCGTCCACCGCGCTGGCGTCGTTCTCTTCCTGCACCGGCCACAGCTTCGCGAGCGTGTCGAACACCACCAGGTCAAATGCGTGGTTCTCGACATCGGCCTTGAGTTGGCTCACGAACCCGAGCCAGCCGGCTTGCAGCGGGCGGGTGGGGAACGGCTGGAGGTAGAACCCCACGTTGTCGTTCAGCCCCAACGTGTCCCGGCGCCGCACCCAGTGGCGCTCGCCCTCCTCGGAGACGTACAGCACCTTCGATGCCTTGAGGGGCTTCCCCAAAAAAGTCCCGCCGTCGCCGCACGCGCGCAAGAGGTGCGAAAGTAGAGTCGTCTTCCCGGCCTTCCAGAGAGCAGACAGGAGCGCCACGGCCCCGCGGGGCAAGTACCCTTCCCAGATCCAATCGTCCGCTTTCGGAGGGGCTGCGAGTTCGCTCGCCCACTTGAACCCGCGCCCGGCCCCTTCTGGAGCCGTGTGGTCGGTCGTGTTGCGCCAACTCACCACCGGCTCGGGGCGGTCCTGTTTGCCGTAGCCCATAGCCCGGAGGGCCTTCGCGGCGGCCTTGAAGTCCGACCCGTGTTCCAGAATCGCGAAAACGGCGAACCGGCTGTAACTCTTTCGACCCTCGAACGGCGCTCCGTTGGTAGTGAAACAGTGGAACAGGGGCCACCCGTGGTCCCGGCTCGACACGATACCGATCGTCCCGCTGATCCCGCTACTTTTCCCGGGGCGGCACACCATGCCCCGGTCGTCGCCGAAATCACGCGCCCACGACCAGCCGGAGCCGAACAAGCCCGTCTCTTCCCACGTACCCCGGTAGTTAAAGTCGGTACCCGGGTCGTCGGCCGAAGCGACGCCGCGCGCCCGCGTGTCCGGTCGGCGCTCTTTCTGGGGGCGTTGCACTTGGGTCAGCGTGGTCGCCTTTTCCATCCACTCGACCCACACGTCGAGCGGGACCGGTTCGGCTGAGCCACCATCCACCCACGCGAGGCGCTCCCACCGGTAGGACAAACCGGACGGGTGGCACTCCGGCGGGCACCCTGGGGCCAAAACCTGTTCCCCGTGCGCGCGGGTCTCAATCAGCGTCTTGTACTTGGGGCGGCCGCGGTCATCGGTGCCGTTGGGGCGCTCGGCCAGGGTGACCCCGCGCGTGGGCAGCTCGAGCCGCACGTACAGGTGAGCGCCGCCACCCGGTGTTCGCACGAGGGGGCACGATAGGACGTAGGCGGTCTGCTCCGGCGGGACGAGCGCCAACCATGCGTCCCACGCCTCTGCCGTTTCAACGTCGAGGACGGTCAGATTGCCCGAAGCAGGGCCGCCGGGAATGCCAATGCCGCCCTTGGCTCCGCGACCGAACCACTCCACCAATTCGGCCTGTGTCGGCGGGTTGTCACCGTACCTGGTCCACGCGCCGAACTTGGGCGCCTTCGAGCCGTCCGCGTGAACGGGAATCACCGACAGGCCCGCGGCGAGATAGTGCCGAGCAACAGCTAAGAGGTCGTTCGCTTGGATAGCTTCGGCCAGGGTCACGAAAGCACCTCGTCCTGATTCGTTGTTGGGAACAAGCATCTTCGCTTGCAACGGGGGAACTAACCCCATCACGCGCCAACACACTGGTACAGCACAGCGCCCGCGACTCGAACGCGGTCCCGTGGGCGCTCCCGGCGAGCGCGCTGTGGGGTGGGGCTAGGCTGGAGTCGTGGTCACCACCACGGTCGGCTCAGCCACGGCGCCACCGGTCGCGGCGTTGACCTCCGCGATGATGCGATCGCGTTCGGCGTGGGCACGCTCCATGCTGCCCGTCTCGTGACAGAAGCAGCCATTCGGCGTGTCGATAATGACCCGCGGGTCATCACTTCGGTCGGGCAATCCCTGTTGCCCAAGGGCGCGCACACCGACGACTTGGTCGGCACGTATCGCATCGCCGTTGGGCATGCGGATGAGGGGCGGGGTCATGTCGAGGTTCCTGTGACACGTTCGAGGGATAGGCTAAGTCGCTCACACAGTGCGTCGGCTTCCCACCACCTGCCTAGGTGTTCACGCACACTTGTAGGCAGGCAGCGTTTTTGTGACAAATAGTTACAGCTTCTCGGCTTCCGTCAACTGGCGGAGGCTGCTCAGGTGCTTGCAGTTCCGCGTCGAGACAAAGCCCCGGCAATCGCACACGTCGAACCCGACCTCCGCCGCGAGGAAGCAACCATAATGCCCCTCGGTGCGGTCACTACCCACATCCAGCTTCCGCAGCACGAACGCGCGCCCAGGTTCGTCGGCGGGATGCTCCTCCACGCGGTACCGGCAGTGACTTCGCTTGCCCGTGATGGTCAGCACGCCAGCGACAGGGCTGGTGGCGTTGTCCTCGGCAGGTGCCCAGGTGAACGCGCCGTGGCGTTCGCTCTTGGTCGGGGCGAGTAGGTCGGTGTAAACTGGCATGGCTCTCTCCTGTCACAGCAGGTGGGGGAAGTGGCCCGGAGGTGATTGGTGTCACCCCCGGGCCGCGTCGTTGGGGGTCAAGACTTCGCACGGGAGATTAGGTAGCACGTCTTTGACAGTGTCCAGACGCCGATTTTTTGCCTCTTAGTCCACAGTACACGGACGGCACCGGATCCAACCTCGGACACCGTTCCGGTTAATTTTGATAAACCGTTCGTGGTGTACCTATAGGTCCAAACCGAGTCGCCCTTCTTGGTTTCGCGACCGTCCGCATAGCTGTTCTGCTTGCGAAACAGCTTGCGCCAAAAAGCCCGGTCGCTCATCGCTCGCATCCTCGGTTCGGGGTGAAGGCCGGGCGGGTCACCGTGGCCCGCCCCGGTGTGTCGTCCACGCGAACTGAAGGTCGCCGGTACCAACCTCATCCGCCACCGTCGCGACCAACTCCACCGGCTTCGGCGCCGGCACATTGACCGTCACCTTCACCACACGCGACGCCATCCCGTCCGGGTGCGTCACCTCGTCGGCACTGCCGTGAATCGTGTACTCGCCGTCCTCGTGGACCACTACCCACACGTTGACTTCGACCATGACTGACTCCGGTTCGTTGTTTAGCGGACCACCACGTAGTACGTCCGCCCCATCTTCACGACTTCACACGCCATGCCCCGCGCCGCCACTTCACGGCATTTCGCCTGAGCGTCGAGCGCGTTCGGCGAGCACACCGCATCCAGCCGCGTGACCAGCCCGTGCGGGCGGCGGACGCAGACGACCTGGCGACCCATGATGTTGGCGGTTTCCATCGTCGTCTCCGGCGTGCGGCTCACTTATCTGACGTAAATGTAATTCCGGAACAACAACTATGCAAGAGCGTGTCGCTGGAATTCCGAAAATATTTTCCGGAAGAACAAATAAGGGACGCTACACTACTGGTGTGCCGTTAACGGAGGTCGCACGGGATGCCGCGTAAGAAGGATGGTCACACGTTCCTCTCTGTTGAGGTTCCCGACCCGATTCTCGAAGCTCTAACCGAAAAGACTGCCGCCGCGGGCGAGTCTACTTCCGGGCGTGTCACTCAACTCATAGCCGGCTACGTCGGCATGGAATACGAGCCACCCAAACGAGGCCCGGCGCCCGGAGCCGTGTATGAAAAGAAGCCCGGCCCGAAACCTGATTCCCCAAAGAGGAAACGGAAGAAGTAGCGCCGTCACCGTCATTGGCTCCCTCGTTACGCGGCGTCAGTGTTCGGTAGGTCCGCACTGGTCCGCGAGTGCGTCATCACGTATTCGCGCGCCGCGGTCGATTCTGCTTCGAGGCGATGATGGTCCCGCGCAAGTCGCTCCTCAATCCGTGCCGCGTAGTCAGCGCTCAGCTCGATGCCGATAGCCTCGCGGTCGAGGCGCTGAGCCACAGCAAGCGTGGTCCCGCTCCCCGCGAACGGGTCGAGCACCAAATCCCCCTCGTGGCTGCACGCAAGGACGATGCGTTCCAACACTGATTCCGGCATCTGGCAGGGGTGCCCCGTGCGCTCCTTCGCGTTGCCCGGGAGCCGCGGGAAGTGCCACACGTCGCCCGGCACCCGCCCGCGCGGGTCGGCACGCTTGTCCCCGGCCCGCTGGCGCTCGCTCTCCACCCGCACCAGGTCCGCGTTGAACGTGAACCGGTTCGGGTCGCGAACAAAGTACAACAGGTGCGTGTGGTCGCGTCCGAACTTCTTTTTCTGGTGCGTACCAAACGTGTAGTGCCAGATGCACCAGTTCCGCATCGTCAGTCCGAGCGCGTCGAGCCGCACCTTGTACTCCGCCGCGTACTCGTCGCCGATCGCCACCCACATCGAGCCGACCGGGGACAGCACCCGTACCGCCTCGCGCAACCACTGGTCCACGAACGCGAGGTAGTCCGCACGCGACCGCTTGTCTTGGTACACGTCGTAGTGGAAGCCGATGTTAAACGGCGGGTCGGTAGCGATGAGGTCCACCGAGCACTCGGCGAGAGTGGGCAGCACATCGAGGCACGAGCCGGTGACGACGCGGATGCTCACCTTCGTCCTCCCATCGCGAGCGGTCCCTTGCGCGCAGGGCGCCGGCGCTGCTTGCAGTCCTCGTCGTACCACTTCGCGCCCCAGTATTGACCGGCTTGTGTCACGTTAATCATGAACACCGTGCCGCCCTTACCGTCGGGCACGTCCACCAGTTCGAGCCACTCGCGCCGCACCAGTTCCTGCAAGTGCGACTCCTCTAGCTTCACTTCGGTGTCGTCGCGGATGACGACACGCATTTCGTAATCGTCGACGCAACAGAACGAGTCCGCGTCGATGCAGCAGACGAGTGTTTCCATCGTCTCGCGTTCGGGGTACTCCATTACGCCGCCACCTTTGCACCGAAATGCAAGATGAGTGATTCGATGTCGTGAAATACCGGGATTTTGTGGTCGCGAGCGCAGGATTCTTCGAGGTCCGCGCCCGTACTCTCACCGGGCAAACGTAGGAGCGCATCGGACGCCGCAACCCAAGGCAAATCAACGCTGAGCCACTCGTCGTAAGTCATCCGGTCGTTGCCGTTTGGGGTGCCAATACAGACGCACTCCGATTTACTCTGCACCCATTCGTAAGCCTGGGTGATGGGGTTGAGTACGAAATCACGTGGGCGACATGGTTTCGCGTAAACCGACCAGTGAGGGCACAACGGAGCGAATCCCGCTTTCGCCAAAACGATGAACGCCTCCGTTGCGCGGTTGATGTTCTCGCACAATCCGCCCTTTGTTAGCGGGCCAGCTATATAGACTCTCGTTCTCATGTCTCACACCTCCTGTGAATCATTACGCAGCCTTACACACGCCCGGGGAACCGACTCGCAGTGACCAGCGCCACGCCGGGCGCCCTTCACCTTGTGGTGTTGGCGGGTGCCGCACGACCACGCGCGACTGTTCCAACTTCACTAGAACCGCCAGCGTCACCCACGACGGTTGAGACCGATCCGACGCACACAGCGCGGCTAAGTCTCGTGTGGACAGCGGGGATTGAGCCGCGCGTAGCGCGTGAATCACCTGCGTCTTCACGAGGGCGCGGTTCCGCTTTCGCCGCTTCACCGGTAGAACCTCCGCTGATGCCGCCTGCCCGCCAACGCAGCGAGCAGAGCCGCCGAGCCGTAGCCCAACGCGATGAGCCGCCAGGGAAAGGTCATGCTGCCTCCGGGTCAAAGAGCCGGGGCTGCACTGTCGGAGCAAACAAAGAGCCCCGTTTGCCACTCGTCGCGTGAGCAACACGCTCACGGATTACGTCGCAGTAATCGGGCTTTTGCTCGAACGTTACACACCGCCTACCTTCAAGAGCCGCACCAACTGCGGTGGTACCGGAGCCTCCAAACGGGTCGAGGATGAGCCCACCAGGAGGCACACAGAATACGAGGTCTCGCATTAACGGCGTCGGCTTGCCCGTGACGTGGAACTTGTCGTCTTGCTTAACACTGTGCGAATAGCTACCGGGGTAGCACCCTTTCCCCTCAGGGGGCCAATCCGCGCGGGGCGAACTCGGTCCACGGGTGCCCCACACGACGTATTCGCATTGGTGGCGGAAGTAGTGCGGCGCCGGAGCGCGGGCAGACGGCCCTTTGTCCCACGAAATGAGCCCCCGCCACACCCACCCACCCGCTTGTACTGCGTCAGTCAAAGTGGGCAGTTGGCGCCAGTCCGTGAAAGCGAGAATGTACCCGCCCGGCTTGGTCACCCGTAGGCACTCGGACAGCCACAATTGGCACCAATAGCTCCAGGATCGCTGGTCTCGATTGTCACCATCGAAGTCTGCAGAGCCGAACCGCTCGCTGCCAGTCTGCACGTACTTGGTCGAGACGCTCTGCGTGCGGTCACCACGAGTCAATCCACCAGAGGAATACGGTGGGTCCGTAATGACCGCGTCGAAGATGGCGTCTGGTAAACCGCGAAGTAGGTCGAGCGACTCCCCGCACATTACCCTCACCGGCTCATTTTCCGTCGGTAATTCAATACTCACGCTGCCGCCCTCCGTATCCCACGCCGCTTCGTGTCGTAAGCCTTGACCGCCGCAACCATCGCAGGCGACAGAGGCACATGACAGACGCGATGCACATAGACACTGTTGTGCGTGACCACCGCGTGCTCTAACCCCGTCACCGCACAGAGCCACGTGTTCAGCGGGCAGTTGACAACGCGCCCGTCCGAATCCCACTTCACCTCGCGCTCCAGTACGTCCCACACGCGGTCGCCCGCCTCGTCCGAGCCGTCGGTGGGGCTGACCCCTGCGCGGCGGCAGAGGTCATCAAGGGCGGTGGTGACACATTGAGAGTGGTTCATGCTGCGTCCTCCTTGACGGGTATTACGCTCGTATGAGCCACCTTGCCCTCAAGCATCATGATGACCTCGATAACCAACTGGTCACGGTTGAGCGTGCTCGGGATAGTCGCGAGCCAGTTCTCGATGACTGCAATGCCCCGCTGACGGGCGCGAAAGTGGTCGTCGTGCAGCTCCGCGGTTACCTCGTGCGTAACCGGGTCTTCCCGCCACTTGATGTCCGTGCGACGCAGTTTGTGTTTGCGGCTCATGATGCGACCCTCGTTGGAGTGGAGCAGACGGGAGTCGAACCCGCTTATGCCGGTGTTGACCCCGCTTGTGGGTGACCACTGCGCTGGGCCGGCTGATTCCGAAACACTGCCCCAGGTGCGACGCCCGGACAACGAGTCCGGGGGAGACAACTGCAACCGACCTGGACGGATGATTGCAGTGGTCACGTCGCATAAGTGCCGGGTGTCGAGCCACACAGGACCACCCGGCGAATCCTCGTTCTCAGACTCGCAACCAGTGCCCGCCGCATCTGGGGACGCGGTTGGCTTTTGGCTTCGGTCAAGCCGCGCGTTACATGTTCTCGTCTCCTGCGTGCGCCAGTACGGTCGCGGCTCCCGAGCGCTGGCTCGCTCAACATGACGCTGCGTCTAAAGCGCCGTGGTTTGCACGACCGATTCCCCGTTCACTTTCACGCGCCACGGGGCACAGCGCTGGAACACCGAATCGCGTCTCCCAAACCCCTCACGCGCATCGGTGCGTGAATCGTGGTGGCGGAGCCTCCGCAGCTCGCCTCTTCTCTGGAGCCCGGCCCCAAGCGACTACTCGGGCTCCGCCACCGGTTCGCTACCTGACCTCCGCAGTGACCATCACCAGTTCACCCCGCCGCTCCTGGTCAGAAATAATGGCTGTGTCTTCCAGTTCGTCGCAGTCGTCGTCATCGGTGATGTCGTGGACTTGGCACATCACCTCGCCGTTCGTGTCGTAGCGCCCGGGTGCGACCTCGCGGAGCGCGAGCACCTCTACCACGCACAACCGCGGGGGCACACCCGCCGCAGCCAGTTCGTCCGGCAGCGAGATAACCTCGGGGGGCAGGTCGAACGCGAAGTCTCGCTTGAGCCACCGATCGACACGAAACGCGAAGTCCTTGGCGTCATAGAAGTCGTGCGACTGATACGAGCCGACATGTTCGCGGTACTTTTTCCCGAAACGTATCTGGACGACGTACAAATGAGACCCGCTGCCGGGCGAATACATTGTTGAATCCTCCTGATGACCCCGACCACTCCTTTCTGGCGGAGAGTGTGGTCGGGGTTGTCGTTGAATAAGCCCCCTCAATCCTGCGGCTCACGCCGCGCGTTGCTCCGAAATCACATCATCCGCGCCCGCATACATCTCGGGCAGGTCCACCACCGGGCGCCCACCCGTCACCCACCACGTGAGGTAGATCTGGTCGTCTGGGTCGAGCTTGCTGAACTCGTCCGGCTCGGGTGCCGCAGCCGGCTCAGGCTTTTTGGTCAAAGCGTCCCAATGACGGCTCATGGCTGACACTCCGGGATGGTGGGTAGTCGTGTTGCCGGAATCAGGTCGTCCGCCTCTGCGCCCATAGGCTTGGGCGGGAACCAAATCGCGGTTCGCCGCACGATGTCCAGTTGCAGTTGCGTTTCCGTGTGCGCCGCCCGCTCCTTCACCAATGCGCCGCGGGCGTAGTCCAACTCCGCCTGAATCGTGGCGTCGCGAGTAAGCGGGCGGGTCGGGGCAGGTTCCGTCGCCGCATCTAGCCGAATGCCAACCAACGCCATTCCCGCGACCAACAGCACGAACGCCGCGAAGCCCGTCATGAGCACGACCGAGATTCCGTACCACAGGTCGCGCAGGAAGCCAAAGTAAGCACGCATGTAACCCTCCGTGGTTAGACGACCATCCCACACAGTACAGCGATCGTGATGAGCACGGTCGCAACACTTAGCCGACGTGGGCGACGGCTTCCTCGCGTGTCAGGTAAAAGTGCACACCACCCGCGCACTCCACCCAACGGTCAGTGTGCCACTCGTGACACTTCACCGTTTCGCCAACGCGATACTTCGTCACGCCGTCGTGTAGCGAAGTACCCTCTGCCGCTGCCGAGCCGTCGACCTTTTCGATTGAGACGACCTCGACAAACTCAGCCCGGCACTTACGACCCGTCGCGTTAGACCGCTTCGCGAGGGGCGGCACGCGGAGCTGCACCAACACATCGTCGCGGCATTTCTTCCAACCAAATACCTCACCCTCGCGAGGGAGGATCTCTGTAATCGCGAACGCTAGTTCGCCGTTTTCGGCGCCGCGGAGGTTGGCGCTGCGGAGGTTGGCGCTGCTGAGGTCGGCGCCGTAGAGGTCGGCGCTGCGGAGGTTGGCGCTGCGGAGGTCGGCGCCGCGGAGGTTGGCGCCGCGGAGGTTGGCGCTGCTGAGGTCGGCGCTGCTGAGGTCGGCGCCGTAGAGGTTGGCGCTGCGGAGGTTGGCGCTGCTGAGGTCGGCGCTGCTGAGGTCGGCGCCGTAGAGGTTGGCGCTGCGGAGGTTGGCGCTGCTGAGGTCGGCGCTGCTGAGGTCGGCGCCGCGGAGGTCGGCGCCGCGGAGGTTGGCGCTGCTGAGGTCGGCTTTCTTACCTCCATCTTCGCCACGCAGACACTTCTTGTGATCCGCGAGGATAGTCGCAAGTTGCTCAGCAGTGGGCTTCAACACTTCCATCTGTGAACTCCTTAATCTGCGGTAATGGGGCTTGAGATTCTCAGTTAAACTGGGCACTCCTCGTGACTCTCGACACCCGCGAGTGGCTCCATATCCGACAGCACAACATTTAGCGCCTTCCGCAACGCCGCACGCCGCTTGCCCGCGTCCCGAATCATCCCCGCGAGAGTAAGTAGCCGCTCTTCCCAGAGCCGCCCGTTGCCGTCCATAGGCAGGTCGCCCGTGTTCTGGGCGATGGCCGTGAACGTGCCCCGGAGCAGCGCCAGTGAGGTCCGCACGTCGTCCGGGTGAGCCTCGTGGACGAGCACCAGCTTTGCCCAGCGCACCACCGAGCGCGCGCGTTCCTGTAAGACGCCACCGTCCATTGCGATTCCCCCGACGAACCTGTGTTGTTAGACCGCCGCCCCGGGAATAATCCGGGGTACGCCGACCGGCGGTGTCAGCTCAATTCCAGCGTGAACTCAAATGGCTCCATCTCGCCCGTGCGGTCGAACTTCATCGCCGCTGCGACTACTTCCTCTCGCAACGGATAAGGTCGCCGGTTGATGAACACCGTGTTGCTCGGGCTGACGAACACGGTGAAAGCGGGTAAGGGCGATCCGTACTCATCCTCAATTGCATCGTGAATCGCCAACGCGATTGGGCACGACCCGCATGAGCCACGCACACCCTCCGCGATGTGCTCAGCCGTGACGCGCACGAGATAGGTCATGGCTGTGCCTCCACCTCTCGCTCCATCTGGTCGAGGAGAGCCACACCAGGGCAGCCGCACTCACGAAGGGCGGTAAGGATGACATCAGCGAAGTGATGCAGCTCGGCGGACTCGGCGGCGGACGCGGCGGACCGCGCGGCGGACTCGGCGGACCGCGCGGCGGACGCGGCGGCGGACGCGGCGGACCGCGCGGCGGACGCGGCGGCGGACCACGCGGCGGACCACGCGGCGGACGCGGCGGCGGACGCGGCGGACCGCGCGGCGGACGCGGCGGCGGACCACGCGGCGGACCACGCGGCGGACGCGGCGGCGGACGCGGCGGACCGCGCGGCGGACGCGGCGGACCGCGCGGCGGACGCGGCGGACTCGGCGGCGGACTCGGTAGTCGATTCTTCGCAGCCCTTGGCGGATGCCTCTAGGGCTGCTTGGTGCTCAGCGATAGGGTGAATTTTGGCTGCATTTCGCAATGCTCGCGGCAATACTCGTTTAATTGTCAGCCAAGCCAACATGCCCGCAAATCGTGCTTGGTCGATTTGATCCGAACCTAGTTGCGCGACCGCGAGGCGCCGCATACCCTTCGCGCGGTCCGCATTATCGAGCCAACCGTTCGCATCATTGAGGGCGATTTTCGCCGCCCGCACTGCGGCACCAACACACGGCGGGTCGTCACCGTGGGGCAGCCCCAGCGCGAAGCACACCGCAGCTTCAACACACATTTTCCCCGGCTCTTGCACTCCGACCCCGGAGACAAGACCGCAGTTAACCAACTCGGTCACCTTGCGCGCCAGTGCGACATCAAGAACGGGCGTCATCGACTGCTCCTGCAATGTAAGTAGGTTGCCTCACCACCCCTTAGCCCGGTATCACGCTCCCGCTGCCGTTCCGCTCCACCTGTGCCTCGGCTTCGCGCCGTGCGTCCAGTCCCATTATTTGCTTCTCAGCGCCCTCGGCCGACACGGTCAGTTGCGCCGACCCGCACCCCGAACATCGCATGCGACCGGCGCGGTTCTCCTCGCGCTTGCTGAAGTAGGTGCCCCGCTTGCACTCGTTGCACCGGTAGAGTCGCTTACCCGCGGTCCGATACATCGCATCTCCTTTTTTTGCGGGCGATTTGCATCGCCTCGTGCCAAGAAAGAAGACCCAACCCTGTGCAAAGCACGCCCGCGATAAGGCCGCCCCAATGAGGCTCGTCGGACCAAAGCCGCGCGGACATGGTTAGATTTGCCGCGCCAAAGAACAGCAGCACACAAGCCCAGATTAATTTGAGCCACGCCCGTTTCATCTCGGTTCCTTTCGTTGAGTGAGAAAAACTAACAATGCCAAGAACGGCAGACCACACAGGAAGGCAACAACCCACATCACTCGTCCTCCCCGTTGCCCGCGAACACGAGCAGCAGCGGCGGCACCAGCAGGCTGACCAGACACCACGCGAACACGAGGTAGCAGATTGCGCTGAGGGTGGTCATGGGGCACCGGGGGTTAGGCGGTGGACGGGGCAAGGTTCTTGTCGGAAACAAAGCGGTTATCGCCCCCGCCCCACCGTGGTTCAGAGTCGACCCATCGTGCGACGGAAAGTTTTGACAGCATTAATGCCTTCCTCAAGAGCCACCGACAGTTCGTCCTCGAACACCTTCCGCTCGCACCCGTGGCGCCGGTCCTCCTTGGGTCGTGGGTCGGTGAACACCGCGTGCCACTTCACCCAGAACGTGTCCCGGCAAATCGCGAGCGTCTCGCACGCGATCTTCAGCTTGACCAATTTGGTCGTCACCCGTCGTGTTCGAGTCATGTCGGAACCCGTGGTTAACTTGTCTGATGCAAAGGTACCCCTCCGGTGATTTAATGTCAACATTAAATACACTGGGTACAAAATGTTTTCTTTAAGTTCTTAAATACCAATCCACTTACGGCGTACAAGTATTGGTGAAGTTGACTTCGCGAGTAGCTAGCATGTCCCTCATGGTGGCCAAAAAAGCGTCAAAAGCAGCCAAGGCGTCTGAGAAACGGGGGCGTGGGCGCCCTCAGTCCGAGGTGCCTTCGACTTCATTTTCGTGCCGTGCCCCACTGACCTTAGTCGCTGCGTTTATGGCGATGGCGAAGGTGACTGGGACCAAGCACCGCGGCACCGAATTACTTAAAGCCGCAGAGAAATTCATGGTTGAGCAGTACTGGACCATAAAGGACAACCGTGAGTCGAAGCTCATTCAGTCGCAACACGTGGGCGATTTTCTTGAAGCCGCCGAAGCGTATTTCAAAGAAGCTGGGCGATGGCCCCTTGTACGCCCCATGTTCTGATAGGGGCATTCTGCCTCCGACCGCGTGAGTTGTGATGTCAGGCGCGCGTCGAAAGTGCGTAAGTGCGAGCCGGGGCGGTGTGAGTCGGATGTGAGTGGGTGTAAAACCGCAGGGGATTAAAGGCAAACAGCGCCTTTTATCCCCTGCGGTTTGTATTTGTTAGCGGCGCTTATACGGAGTCGCCGAAGTATTCTCGCAGAAGGGTTTCGGGATACGTATTTACGACACCGAAACGCGGATCGGTCATCGTACTCGTCCTGATGCCCCTGGAGTTGCACAGGGCCGTCAGTTTCTTCCCGTGCGCCGCGGCCTGTGTAACGGGCATCTCTCGGTTACGAATCCGGCTGTAACCCAAAACGGTGAAGTAGCCGTGATTCGATGTGCTCTGATGCAGTGCGGCTTGCGCGGTAGCCGTCGCGGAGCGGGCCAGTTGGTGGGCTTCCCAAAGGTGCTGTACCATTTGGGACTGGAGGCGTTCCGCCTCAATCTGGCGTCGCCGCGTCTCGATCAGGAGCGGCATCGACGACGTCATTTGCGCCTGAACGCGGAGCATCTCGTTGAGGAGCGGGTCAGAGTGGTACTGCTCTTGGCTCGCCGCGCTCACTCGCGCCCCGAAATGGCGATCGAGAACCTCGGCGCACTCTGCCTGGTACCGGCGGATCTTCTCCCGGACGCTGTCCTTCACTTTGCGCTCGTCAATGTTCGCCAGCCACATGACGAGCGTGCGGCGGTCGATCATCACCATTGACTGAACGCGGCCACTAGTATCGTGCGTGTCGATCTCCGACACGCACGCCCACGACTTCTTTTTCAGCTTTTGAAGCTGCGCGCTGAACGCGAGGCCGATGTTTTCGCAGATCCGCCGGAGACTCGTTCGGAAGTTACCGCCGTCCAGGGCGACTGCTTCCAATTCATCACCGTGGAATTGGATTTTTACGAGTTCGTTTGCCATCGGTTCACCAGGTCAAGGTGAAGATGCGCCGACGCTGCCCGCTACCGCGAATCTGTGTTGATTCGCTGAAGTGAAAAGGCTACATAATCCGCACAACGGCCCGAGCCGCAAGGCGGAGGTCGGTTGGGAAGGGTCGGCACGTCCGCCGTAGGAAGTTGGCGTGCCGACCCGCATCTTCTGGATTCAGATGCGAAATATCGGCTATCTTTTGTTGGTGCAATAGCAAATCCCCGAGACCATCAAGGGTCTCGAATTAGCCCGCCCGCATAGTTCGATGTGAACCGCCCAAGGTGAAGCGCATTACCGCAAAACCAACCTGTAGCCGTCCGCTTCGCCCTGAATTACGTCGCCGTCGAAAGTGAACGCGGTCTTGAGTTCGCGGCGCAGTTCGCGAATGTGGTACCGCGTGTTCGCCTCGTCCGTGTGCCGGTCGAATGCCGCCGCAGTCAGCTCCTTGGCGGTCAGCGGGTTTTCCGCCTCGATGAACACCCGGAGCAACCTGAGACGAGAAGGGGCCACGAGTACGGCGGTGCCGTCGAATGTCGCCCCGCGCTCGGTCACCACCCACCCAGCAACGACGGGCGGTTTCGCCTCATCCACCTCGTCCGCCTTGGCGCAGGCGCCGCACGGGACCGGGACATCAATGAGTTTGCCCACATCGTCTAATACGATGACCCGTTTGGCAGCGCGACCCGGCGAAACGTGGTCCGCGATGGCTCGGGCAGCGGCTTGCAGGGCGCGGAGGGGGTCGCGATTTGTCATGTTCACTTGTTCCGTGGGCGTCTGTTCACACTCCACGAATCTAACCCGCGTCCGCTCGCTCGGAAAGTTCATCCGGCTGCCGCGCGAAAAATGGCAGCGACGGCTGCGAGCCCGTGTAGTACCCGTTTTGCGGGTGCACCCATACGAACCCTTTTTTCCTCAGATCTGCCAGCGCGTGGCGGACGGTGTCGATTGCCATATCGTCCTCGGGGTATTTTACGCGCAACATCGTCTCCAACGCACCCGAGTTAAGAACCAAGTCATCCCCGCCCATAACTGCTCGCTGGTCGCGAATGAAACAAAACAACCGCTTGACCGCACGGCGCTCACGAGCGAGGCCGTGCGGCACGTTCACCAAGTCCGCGTCCGCCGGCTTGGGCGGTTTGACGCGCCGGGCGGTGAGCGAAATGTAAACCCCGTTCGCGGTCGCGTTCGCGCGCAAAGACTTGCGCCCGGCGCCTCGAAGCAGTTCGTGAACTCGGGCGAGCAGTGATTCGACCTCGCGTTCGAGAGGTTGTTGTGTTTCGTCGGGCATTGCGTCACCGGGCGAAGCGCTGCCAAATTCTGCGCGGCAGCGCCACGGAGATTCATGGCGGGCAAGTCTTCACATATTCTGAACATCCGTCATATCCTGTTCGCAATGCCAGTTCGGGAGTTTTTAACATGTCGCCTACCGAAGTGCTCGTGCCGTGCTTGGACATCGGCGCCGGAACGCAGACCGCAACGATCCGCGACGCTCGAACGAAAAAGCCCGTTCGCCTGTCGGGGGTCAAAAAGCTAGTTTTGGTAGACCGGCGAGCGTGCGTAAGTCTCCGGGTGATTTCCGAGGAACGAGGGCAGGCGCTCGTGCGTGTCAGCGACAACGTGTTCGCCTGGGTCGTTCCTCACGTAACGGAACGGTAACCGGATGAAAGGAGCCGGATTATGGGTAGGGTTTTTCAACCGGTGTATTGGAAGAAAATGCCTGACGGTTCCCGTGTGGGGAAGAAAAGCAAGTTGTGGCACGCGGAATGGCAAGTTGCGGGGGCAACCAGGCGGCGGTGCATCGGGACTAAAACGGCAGCCCTTGCTGCCTTAGTCAAATTCGAGGACGCTGAGAGCCGGCGGAAACACGGTCTCGTAAATCGCGCTGCGGAGGGCGCCCGACAAAGCGACCACCTCGAGGATTTAGTGACCGAATACATCGACATACTCGCCGCGCGGGGGACCGCGGAAGAGTACCGCAAGAATACTCTCGCGAGCCTCACGCGGGTGTTAAAAGAGTGCCGGTGGCACGTGTGGAGCGACATCGACCAAGACGAGTTCGTGCGATTTTTGGGGCGGCTCCGGAACACCCCGCGGGTGAAACTCATCACCGGCGCCGCGAAGGGAAAGAAAGGCAGGGGAGCGCCACCCATCAAAGGGAAACAACTCGGCTCGGGGTGCAGCCCGGCGACCCTCAACGGTCACATGCGAATCGCAAAAGCGTTTACCAAATGGCTCGCTGAGCGGTTCGGGGCGGTGTCGCCACTTAGAAAACTGCGGCCGTACCCGGAAGCCGTGGATGAGCGCAGGTCAAAACGCATCCTCACAGACGACGAGCTAAGTAAACTCATCACCGCCGCAGCCGCGGCGAAACGAAAAGGGACCGCAACCGTTTGGGGCCGGGACCGGGCCATACTCTACACGATTGCTGCGTTCTCGGGCCTGCGCGCGGGTGAATTGTCCGACCTGACACCGGGGCACTTTTCGTTGGATGCCGCGCCGCCGGTCGTCACGGTCGAGGCGGCCGACGCAAAGGGGAAACGCACCGAACCAATTCCACTTCCCGACCATGTGGTCGAACTGCTTCGCCCGTGGCTCGTCGCGCGTAAACCGAACCAAAAACTGTTCCCGGGCAACTGGGCAGCGTGTCGTAAGCAATCGCACTGGCTCGCGGCGGATCTGCGGCGCGCCGGAGTAGACGCGCGGGACGAGAAAGGGCGGCCGGCCACTTTTCACTCGCTCAAGCGACGGTTCGTAGTGCGACTGATTCAAGCGGGCGCGAAGATCCACGAAGTACGTCGGATGGCGCGCCACACCGATATCTCCACGACACTCAAGCACTACACCGACGAGAACCTGAGCGACCTCGGAGCGCTGGCGAACCGTCTTCGTAAACTCTGAGCGCGGGCGGGCTGCTGGCGGAGTTGACCCTTTGGAAGCCTTCAGGAGCCTTTATTTGGTTCAAATATGTGCACCTGCTAGTACACTCACAAAAACAACAAAACCCCAGCAATTGCTGGGGTTTTGTGAGTGCCGAGGAGAGGACTTGAACCTCCACGCCCTTGCGAGCGCTAGAACCTGAATCTAGTGCGTCTGCCAATTCCGCCACCTCGGCGACACCCCACACGTGCGGGCGTGAGGGTATCTTAAAGATAGCGGGCGGAAGGTCAAGCGTTTGCGCTCGGTACGGGCGCGTTAATTCTGGTCTGGGTTACCGCCACCGCCCGGCCGCCCGCCACCGGGGGATCCGCCCGGGAAACCACCGGGAAACCCGCCCGGGCCGGTACCCGGCGTCACGTTCTTGGGCGGTTCCGGAGCGACGAGCGGGATATCGACACCGACCAAGGGAACGGTATTGATGTACGTCAGCCACTCGTCGGCGAACTTCTTCAGTTCTTTCGCGTCGGCAGCCCCATCCGCGGTCGTCGAGAGTTTGAACACGCGGACGAACACCGCGAACGCGGTCTTACCGTCGATCGGCAGGTCGCGCGGGAGCTTGTTTAGCTCCGTAACGTACTGCCGCAGTTGCTCGGGCTTGTGCTGAATGAGGTAGTAGTAGAGCGCCCAAGAGGTCGCGTTCGCCTTGATCGCGAGGCGCTGCTGCTTTTTGCGCAGAAGGGTTGCGGGGTCTTCGTAGTCCGCCGACAGCACGCCGCCGGGCACACCACCGGAGCCGCCGACCATACCCGGTCCACCCGACATACCGGGCATACCCGGCAGTCCCGGACCTCCTGACCCCGGGCGCATCGGTCCCGGCCCCCCGGAACCTGGGCGGAGCGGACCGCCGGAGCCAAAGCCTTCGCCCCCGTCTCCACTTCCACCCGGGCGCGGCGGTTGTGCCGCAGTCTGCGCGGGCTTTTTGGGTTTCTTCGGCGGAGCCGGATCGGGATCGAGGCCGTCCTTGATGCCGGTGAAGTACACGTCGCCGAGAACGTTCTCGAGCAACCGGGCCGAGTCCGCGGGCAGTTCCTTCTTGGTCGCGAGGTCGCGGAGGTATCGCTGGAGCACGTAATTGGGCACGCCGTAGCCCGTAGTCAGCGCGACGTGCATGTTCATTTTCTCGCTGTCACCGACCGTTACGTAGGCCGGTCCGCGCGGCCGTGTGAAGAAGTTAACGGCCCCGCCGGTGAGCCACGACGGGAGCGTGACGTGCTTCGGCAACACGCCGGCGGCGTGCATCAACTGGCGCGTCCCCTCGCGGCTGACGGCGGCAATGTCGGCCTCGTCGATCGCCAACTTCTCGACCGCGGCAATGGTGGACGCGCGGGCGATGTCATCGGGGCGCGGCCCCTTCTCACCGGTGTGATCGAGCTTGGGCGGCAACTGGTTGGCGAGGATCTGGTCGCGGTTCAGGCCGTGCGAAAACATCTGCTGCGTTTGGCGCAGGAAGGTCTGACCGACTTCGTCGGTCCGCTCGGGGGAGAGCACGAGCACGTCGTGGTCGGGCGCGTAGAAGGCGTCGGCCATCGGCAACCCGTCGAGTGCGAAGTGCAATTTGCGGAGCGCGGGCGTTTGCGGCGCGAGCACCACGACGAGCGGCTTTTGGGGAACGGGCAGCGCGACCCCTTGTGTGGCGTGCCAGAGGTAGAACGCCGCGAGGTTGTCGTTGAGTTGCGTGGCCCGCCGCTGCACTTCGGGGGCGGGGGTGTCCGCGTAAACGATCGCGTAGCGGTCCGCTATGCGGACGTTCTGGTAGTTGAGGCGCGACTTCCAGTCTTCCGCGTCGCTCAGTTGTGTCGGGCGCTCCGCGATCGCCTTACCCACTTTCCCCCAGGTCGCCACGAAGGGCTTCACGTCGCGCTCCGGTAAGGCGAGCTTCGGATCTTCTGCGGCCGTAACCAACTCGTTCGCGTAGGTCAGGGCCTCCTTGACGAAACCGGAGTGGAGCGCGAGTTCCATCGCCTCGTAGAGCAGGCGCGCGTCGGTCTTCCCGCGCTGCCACGCCTCGTACTTTTCTCGCATCTCGGTGCCGCGCGTCTTCTTCGGCCCGGGGGTCCGGAGCAACTCGTCGTAAAACTGGATGCTGGTGCTGTCAATAAAGAGGCGGGCGGTCAGCTCTTGGCCGTAATATTGGAGACTGAACTTTCGGAATTCGGGGTTGTTGAGCCCCGGGTTCTTGTCGCGGTGCAGCCGGCTCTTCAGGAGGTCGCTTTCGAGCGGGATCACGACCACGATCGAGCGCGTCGGGTCTTGTTCGACCACTCCCGCGTGCGACGTTCCACCGAACGAAGCACCCGGTTTCCCGAGGCCCGACGAACCGAGCGGACCCGGCATACTCGGCATCCCCGGCATGCCACCCGGTGGGCCTCCTTTAGAGCCCCCCATATATCCGCCCGGTGGTCCTCCCTTGGACCCGCCGCTGCCGGGCATGCCACCCGGTGGGCCACCTTTAGAACCCCCCATGTACCCACCCGGAGATCCCGCAGACGGCCCTCCGGGCATGTACGGCGAACCGAGCCCGCCCGGACCGCCGGGAATACCGTCCCCACCGGGACCGACCCCGCTGCCCTCCAAGAGCACGCGGATGATAATGTACCCGGCGAAGGTGGGAGTCGTCGTTGCGGTGAGGAACACCGCAACGGCTAACAGAAAACGCCTCATCGAGTTTCCCTCCGGCGGGTGCGGCCCGCAACAAACGATGTGTATTGTCGCCCGAGCCGCGCCCGCGAGCAACGCGAAAGTCGCGGCCCGTTACGTCACTGTTTCGCGGGCGCGAAGTCGATCGCCGTTTCCTTGATGTCCGGGAACAGTGTCGTGCTGCGTTTCGGGTTCTCGCGAATCGCGGAGAGGCGCTTGCGCAGTCCCTCAATGTCCACCTTGGACCCGATGTCCGGCTTGCCGGAACTGTCCACCTTGTCCATCGGCGCGAGTACGCTCGGGGCAACGCTTTTGAACAACTCCTCTACGACGGGCGGAACCAGAGCGGCATTGAATTTATTCGGTTGCGAGGGATCGAAGTCCATATCGAACAGGGGGCGCCAGTTGCGCATGGCCTCTGCGATTCGCAGAGCGTAAGAGCGCCACGGGAGCCGACGATCGAACGCATCGCTCGCGCGGGGCTCGGCGAACGTGATGAGCCCCGCGGTCACCGCTTCGGCGGCCGCGTCCGCGTTGTATTTCACGGAGATCATGGTGCCGTTCTTTTGGACCTCGATGGGCGCCATGTTGCACAGCCCGATAACCGCTTCCCCCGCGTCCGCCGGCCCGGGGCCGGCACCACGGCCGGAGCGCTGAGGGCGACCCGGGCGAGGGTGTGGGACGGGTACAGGGTCTTGCTGCCGGACAGGGGGAGCAGGGCGAACCGCACTTGGCCGAGTGCTTTGATCGCCTGTCGGCGCACGAGCCCGATCACCGCGAGCTGGTCCGGCGTGGCCTTCTCGATCTTATTTTCGGGCAACCCGGGGAACAGGAGAACCGGGTTATTGACACTGTCGTCGAGCACCTTCACCAGGTCGTAGACCACTTTCGGGTTGTCCATCTGTCCGACGTGAGCTCGGGTACTCAGCCAGTACGGGTCGTAAGCGCCGAGCAGGTTCGCGGCGGCGTGGTAGAGGTGGTACTTGATCGCGGTCGGGGTGTTGGCGTTCGCGAGGAGCGACGTAACGGTCGCGTAGTGCGCCGGCGCGCCGCCCTTGCAGACTTGCGCCAGCACGCGGGCCGCGTTGATTTGCACGATCTGTTGGTCGCCGCGCTCGATCAGTTTCTTCAACTCGGCGTCGAGGGCCGCCCCGAGTTCGCGGATGTAAACGGCCTGATCCGGCCCGACCTTCCGGTCCCCGGGGACCGGTTCCCGGATGAACCGGCTCAGCTCCTGCAAGATGCCGAACTGACCATCGATGGCGAGGTGCTGGGTGGTAGCGGGGGCCGGCTTGAAGTCCTGTTGGGCCGCGTAAACCGTCGGGTGGGCCACGACCTCGGCACAGTACTTCGCGAGGGTGGCAAAGTTCTCCCGTGCTTCCTTGAGCTGGTCGTTCGTGATCCCGCCGCGTTCAATGTCTCGGTACGCGGCGATCGCGGTGAGCACGCCGGTCGGTTTTGCGGGTACCGCGGGCTGTTGGGCCGTTGCTGAGCCAGCCCCGAGCGCGAACCCGGCGCCAACGAGCAGTGTCCAAATGGTGTGGCGAACGAGGGTCATCGGTTTCCCCGAACCGTGATAGTGATGGGCTACGGTTAGAACGGTACTGAGCGAGTTCTCGTTGGTTGCAACTTCTTCAGGCTAACGAGCGGGTTCGCGCGTTGCAAGGGATCGCGAGCACCTTCTCGCATCAAACGAGCAGCCCGTGCGGTGCGACCGGACCGAAGTGCGCCTCGCAATGTGGTTGCCGTTTCGGGTGTGGGGAGTTAAAAAGCAAGTGTCGGACGGATCGGGCTGTAGCGCAGCTTGGCTAGCGCGCTTGCTTGGGGTGCAAGAGGTCGTGGGTTCAAATCCCGCCAGCCCGACCTGATCTGGTCCCCGCTGACGACAGGAGTTGTCAGCGGGGGCTTTTTGTTGACATTTCTTCACATTCGCTCTTAATTGTTCGGTGTTTTCGAGTTGCCTAGCCTCCCATATGCCTCAGATTTCCCATTTCAACGTGAGTTAGTGACTCAATTAAGGTCGGCTGTCGTGGTGCAATTTGCTGAGGGTTGAAACGGCGTGGAAAGCGACTAAGATCTCACTAATCTTGATTTCGCACTGTACGCAAAACTAAAGTGGGGTCGTTTGGGTGTTACGTGCCCGTAGCTCAACTGGATAGAGCGTCGGCCTCCGGAGCCGAAGGTTACAGGTTCAACTCCTGTCGGGCATACTAGAAAAATAAGGGTTTTGGGACTCAAGTCGGAATTAGATCACCTAACACAACCGCCGGGATTCTGGCGGTTGTTGCATTTCATCTCGGCCCCAAATCGATTAGCATGGCACATGGCCAACCCTCTTTAAGCTCGACTGGTGCCGATTCTGAGTGCGCTCAAGCGGCCGGGGCGAGCGCCGTGAGTAGCAATTCCCGCACGCGGTCGGGGAGTTTATTGAGAGTGGTGCCGTCTCCGGCCTGTGGCAAAAGGGCCTGGTCCCAAAGCCACCGGCGCACGGCGGCGAGCGCGTCCGAGAACGTGGTGACGGTTTTGCCCGGCCATTCCACGCTCCCGGTTCGTTTCGCCTCGGGCCGTGCGTGGAACAGGATCGCTGTCACGGTGTACAACCCGAACAGGCACGGGGCCGCACGCACAACCGTCTTCTCGCGCCACCCGCGGGTCGTCTCCAGGCCCAATTCCGCGCGCCTCTCCTGGAACGTGGTCTCGATGTTCCAGCGACCGCAGTAGTGACCGATCGCGGCCGCCGGCCCCAGGTCCAGGTCGGTGGTGAAGAAGTACTCGTCCCGGTGCGTGCCGGTGGTGTCCCGCACGAACACCCCGCGCACCGGCACCAGCCCGCGACCGGCCTTGTACCAGTGACCGGTGCCGCCGAGGGCTTGGACCGTCCGCGTCCCGCCCCCGTACCACCCGACCTCCAGCCGGGTGAGGGTCGTGGCTGCAGCGACCGCTTGGCGCGGCTTGGGGCACCGGTCGCCCTTGACTCGGGGCCGTCCCTTGCCGGTGTACGGCGAGGGCGGGTCGAACAGGTTCGCGTCCGGGTGTAGCTTGCTGACCAACGTGAGTCGGCCCCGGTGCCGATGACAGAACCGGGCCACGTCGTGGGTTCCGTACCCCGAATCCCCGGCGAACACGAAGGTCCGGTCCGGGAACCGGATCAGCAGGAGCCGCAACAGGCTGCACATGATTCGGGCCGGGGTACGGTGCGGTCGGTTCCGCTTCCGGTCGTCATCCGCGGACCGGTACAGGTCGATGAGTACCGGTAGCGCCCACGGGCGGGTGGCGAACGGGAATTTCACCAGCACGGCCAGCACCACCCACTTGTGCCCGTACCGGAACGCGGTGTACGAGTGGGTCGAGCGCACCGGGTCCCGGTGCCGGGCCTTGCCGTACACGTGCGCCCCCTTGTGCCCGTCAACCGTGTCGTCCCCGACCAACCGCACCGGACCGTCCGGAACGATGTGATCCAGCACGAACCGCATCAACGCGCACCCGAGCGCGAGCCCGGACCAGGGCGCGCGGGAGAGCACCCGGCGGTAGTCGGTGGGGTGCCCCGGGGCCAGGTGCCGGAGCGTGCGGAGCAGGTTCGCCACGGTGCGCCGACCGGTGCTCACAAGCGCACCGACCAACAGAACCGAGAACCGCTGGTACGTGGGGCTCGTGAAGTGCAGCGCGAGCACCTGCACCAGCGCGTGCGCCTCGGGTGGTAGAATCATGGCGGCCGTCCGTGGGCGAGGGCCACGGGAGCTTCAGCAACCCCATGATACCTCACCACGGACGGCCCTGAGAATCGGCACCAGTCGAGCTAAGAGGCTAATCGTGAAACGCCCGTGTAAAGTGGAATGGTGCGGTCGGGAACTTTCTGCCACATTCCATAAATTCGGCACCCGTGCGTACAAGAACGATGATGGGTCGGCGTTCGGAATCTCGATTGCGATCGTCGAACTGGCGGATGGTGAAGTGATTTTGGTAGATCCAACTCAGGTACGTTTCGTGAAAAATGAAATACCCGCCGCTCCCGTGCGCCGCGTCCGAGGCCAGCGGCCAAATTAGAGCCTGAAGACAGGCCTTGTGGAAGTCATTTCAAAAACGTCTATCACTCGTCTGGGGGCGATATCCTCGAAGCTGTCCGCTCGCGTCGGATCAGGCGGCAGCATCGGATAGATCGCCCTCGACCGTAACGCCTTTTGCCACAGTATCGATGCCTCGTAAGCGGCCGCCAAGGATCGTCCATCGCTCCACGTCGCCAATCGTAACATCGCCCCGGTGCTCGACGTTGGTGAGCACACCCAGGTGCGCGTTAATGCCGTCCCTCGCCTGTGTCTGTGGCCAGACGAAACCCTCGGACTCGATCCTTTTGAAGAATCCCTGATCAAGGGTTACCTTTGCCCGACGCGCAACCCACACCTTTCGGGGACGGTCCGGGGTAGCTGCCGTCAGATCGAACGTGCCCGTCTGTCCGATGATCCGCTCCGCCCGGTAGACGTATGCCGCATCAATAAAAGCGTCCCCGACCATCGTTCCGTGCAGGAAGGTACCGCCGATAAACGGTGCGCCATCTGTCCCCATAAATATTCGTAGTTCGGTGACGAGGCTGTCTTCCGGCTCGACGACTGAAATGCGGTGAAGCGGAAGATCGATTTCGGCCAAATGGGCCACCCGCTGAACCGCCTCGTAGACGTCCCGAGGACCGCGCTCCTTGACCCTCGGCGTGGCGAGGATGAGACGCCACTCGCTCTCCTCTGGGAGGGAATTCCATAGCGCGGCGGTCAGCGGGAACCCCGCTTGGTCCAGGGCCTGGATCAGAGATCGTCCTGACTCGATATCCAAATCTACCAGTGGTGTTTTAACCATTGCATCACCCCGTGCAAACTGTCAGCGACCGCCGCATACAAGTCGCGCGCTTTCTTTTCACCGTGCTGAGCGTAACGCGCGGTTTCCGCCCAGTCCTTGACGATCCCCCAATTGACACCGAAGGCCGCATCTGCTTTTTCCTGCGAAACGCGGAGTGCTTCGAGGCCTGCCAATCTGACGAGGGTGCCGAGGTTGTGCGTGTAACTCCCCTTCACACGCTCCAGGTCTGGGAATTCAGACTTTTTCGTCGCCTTTGCGATGCACGCTTTCAATGCGCACTCCACCGCGTACCCACAAAGATAGTACGCCCCGTCGAAGCACTCTGCCTTGATTAGCACCCGCGCTTCTTTCAGACGAATCCGTGCCAGGCGGCGCAAGTCGTCGCGGTTCATATCCGGCGGTCACCTCATCGGCGGGTACTTCGACATTCATTCTATCTGAACGCATGAATTCCCTTGCGCAAAACTCCGGGCCGTGCCATTCTCCGGCCCATGCGAGTGACATTTTCCTTTCCCAACAGGCTTTTCCGTGCAGCGGGTGCGGGTCACTCGCGGGAGCCAACGGCCGGTCCACGGTTCGCGCGGACGACCGAGAAAGGGCACGGTCGAGTTGAGTACCGGGCGCTGGAGGGCACGGCGATCCTGACGGTACATCAGAAGTGGCCGGGTCTGAAGCCGGAGTTCCGGGTACGTCAGCGGGGGATTCGCAAGGGTAAGGCGTATGAGAAGGTAGTCCACGGGATCACGAGCCTGCCGCCGGAGAAGACCGACGCGAAACGATTGCTGGGGTTGGTCCGCGAGCACCGGCGGATCGAGAACCGTCTGCACTACGTGCGGGATGTGACGTTGGGTGAGGATGCGTGCCCGGTTCGTCGCGGTTCCGCACCGGAGGTGCCCGCAGCGTTACGCAACGCGGGCGTTCATCTGCTCGCACAGGTCGATGCTGGCAACCACGCGCGAGCCATACGGAGGCGGGCCGCCCGATTCCGCGAAGCGATCGATCTCCTAACTTCACCAGTGTGAAATTTTCAATGACTCTGCTCGCCCCTGCTCCAAGTGCACACATTTTCATCTCTCGACACCCACCCGTGCTTCGTTATAATCTCCTCTGTTGGGCCGCGCAATTTGCGTGCCGAATTTCTGCGAGACGCTGGTTCAAAACCCAAACGTGCTGAACAAATGGCTGCTTAAGATAATCTAAGCGGGTTGTATTCTGCCAGAGGTGCCTAAAGTAAAAGTGATGGAAGTCGTTGATTGACCGAAGTTTACGCTCGAAAGTCTGAAATTTTACCCGGTAGTGTAACGGTAGCACAAGAGATTTTGGTTCTCTTTGTCTAGGTTCGAATCCTAGCCGGGTAACTCTCTATCTTCGCATCATTTCGCACTGCGCCGCAAGTTACCGTAGTAACAGCCACTTCGGGATTCTCAATGTCGCCCAACTGTGATACTGTGCGACTACTTGCGGTAACCTACTGCGCCGCTTTTTGCGCCACATCTAACCCGGTCGCCCGCCGGAAGTCAGTTTCGGTAATCGTCAGGTAATGTTTCCCCGCGACGGGAACCGTGTGCCCGGCCCACGCCGCAACTGCGTGGATCGGATGATCTTTGGCCCAATCGGTGACACAACTCGATCGCATCACGCGGAAGGGCCGGGACGAGCGCCGTGCACGGTGCTGGTCCCGGCTCGCGGCGCTGAGCCTGGGCTTCAGTCCGCCAGGGGTTGCACTAGTGTTTCACCCCCTGGCTACGCGCTGCTGCCCCTATGGGGCTAAAAACGCTCCGCTGTTTGATCCGCGTAATCTGCGCTATCCGCGGCTCTTTTGTTTATGCGGATCACGCGATTGGCAAACGCAGTTCGATCAGGAACCGGTCCAATTCTTCGGCCGGCGGTTCTGTGGGGAGCGCGCTCGCTTCGTAGGCCGCGTTCAGGCGCGTTTCCCATTCGTCAAGTTGCCGCGTGTGGAACGCGACGTCTACCGCGCTGAGCGTGCCGAACTCGGCGTTCGCTTTGCGCGCGATTAGCTCCGGGATGAAAGTCAGCCGGAACCGCTCGTTAAGGGTAGGGAGGTGCGTTTGCACTTCGCCCGTTTCGAGCAGGTGGACGCCGGTGAGCGCGACACGATAGGCGTACAGGAGCGTTTTCGCGCGCTTCTCCGTCTCCTTCTCGAAGAGTTTCCGCTGCGTGTGCAGGAACCCGCGGTAGTGGTTGTAACAGTGCTTGGTGACGCATTTTTGCGCGAGCGGGCGCAGTTGTACGAGGAAGTCCGCGCCGTGGGCGACGAGCGGCGAGAAGACCTGTTCGAGTACATAGCCGTTGTGCTTGCACAAGTGCGGGGCAATTAATTATGTTCGATATGCGTCGCGATCTGTCCGAAATTCCGACACATCACGAGATGCTGACGATGATCCTGTCCGTGATTCAACTAAGCTGCAAATACCCGATGCTCGTCCCGCCGTACCCCGCCGACTGCGCCGAGCAAAAGTCCAATGTTCCCGCGGTCGTGTTGATGAGGAGTTGGAGCCTGAGCACGCCGCCCGAAGTGCCGCTGTAGTACGTGCCCATGTACGTGGTGTGCGTGTAATACACGCCGGCCTGCTGGATCATGTGCATGACCGAAACGGTCCCGCCGATGTCCGACCCCGTTCCCGCCCCGGCACCGATGCGCGTCGATAAATCCATCTGGGAAAAGACCAGCGAACTCGCGCGAGCTTGGCACGTGAGCCGCGCGTAAACGTAGTACAGCCCGGTCGCGGGGAGCGTGATTGACACGCCGGGAATATCTTGACCGCCGACGTTGAGCGTGAGGTTGGTGGGTGCGGGCAGTCTCGCGTCCGCTGCGGTCGGTACGAACGCGGTACCGCCCGCGGGTCCGTACCTGAACACCAAATAAGCGCCGTATGGTTGGGCCTTCACGACGGCCCCGGTCGGGACCGATGTCTTCCCTTCCAGTTCGTATGCGCACCGTTGGTCCGTACCGGTCCCGCCCGAGCCCGTGAAACTCGCGTCGTAGTTCTTCGCGAACGTCGGCGTGTCGCCCACATCGACCACGGCCCAGGAGTACCGGTTCGTCGATGACGCTTGGCCGGTGATGCGGACCCAGAACTCTTTATTCGTCCAGTCCGTGAACCCGATCCCGTTGGGGCTCGATTCGCCCGTGATCTCACCCGACCCGTTGGCGAACGGGTACGCGAGTTGTCCGGGCCGGTTGATCTCACCAGGGAACATCAGATACCCGCCGTGCGGTACTGGAACAGGTCGTTGAAATCGTTCTCTGAATAGACCTTGGTGCCGCCCGCCACCCCGCCGAGCGTCACCGTTACCAAATCCCCGTCCGCGTTCAGGAACTTGTTCCACCCGCCCGCCTTGTAGCGGAAGTAGTACACCACGTCCATCACCTGGTTTCCGGCCGCGTCGTCGTACTTGTAGTTGTCGTCGTAGCTGACGTAGAGCAGCGTGCCGGGCGCGAAAGCGTACCCGTCCGGGTCCGCGACGTCGAACCAGTCGTCGTTGACCGACCCGAGAAATGCGTCCCGCGCGTACTTCAGTGCTTCGGACGCGGCCGCGTCCGCGACGAACGTGCCGTTGTTGTAGATCTTGGCATTGGCGGGCGGGGGCCACGGGTCACCGACGCCCGCGGCCGTCCACGTCGCGGGCGGGGGCCAGCCGACCGGAACGCGCACCCACGTGTACGCGACGTCCGCGTACACCACGTTCTTGAACCCGACCTCACCGGGAATGGGTTTGGGCGGTCCCGGAACCGAACTCCCTTCGATCGCGAACGCGGTCGCGGACGCGCCGAGCGGGAGCTTCTGTTCGCGGACGCTGCCCTTGCGGTTGCGGATCACCCACCGGCACAGTTCCTTCGCTTGTCCCGTGAACCCGACGGACGCCGCGCCCGCCACCATCGCGTCGATCTCGCCGAGCGTGCGGACCTTGTACGGCATGACCTCGAACACGGCCTTGTAGCGAATCCAATCGGCCCGCGGCCAGCAGTTGATCGCGTCCGAGAACGGTTCGTCCCCGGCGTTCCCGCCCATGTCGAGTTGCTCGACCCCGGTGCAGAACATCTGCCGCCCGTCGCCGTAGTTCAACTGCTCGGGCAGAGCCCGTTGCAGTTCGAGCGTCGACCCGCGGACCACGCGCACGCCCCCCACCATGTCCGCGATCCAGTCCGCGGACGTCTCCCACGGCACCCGGCAGACAATGGACGCGGCACCCGTGCCCGCGCCCCAGCGCTCGCGCGGGGACAGGGCCTCGATCTCAAAAGGGTAACCGCTGTTCTGGGTCGCGGGTAGCTCGGAGAGCCCCGTTCCTTCGACCACGTCGCCGGGCATTAGCGCCTCCTCGCGGCTTCCGCCTTGTCCGCGTCGTCTATGATTTTCTGCGCTTCGGCAATCGACTTACCGCTCACGACAAGGACGATCGTGTTCAAGCGGTCAATGACCGCCTTGGCGAATTCGCCGAACGGCCCCATGTCCGCGGTTCGCCCGCTCGTGGCCAGTGCGACGGCCTGTTGGATCCGGTTCGCGGCCGAACCCGCTTCTTCTTCGGCCGGTGCGAACGAGATTTGGGGTTCGCGCCGTTTCTCTTCGGTAGCACCCGCCCGTCGGTTGAGCCCGTCCGCCCCTCTGCGCGCCTCTTCCGGGGTAAGGAGCAGGTTCGTGCGTTTGACCCCGAAGGCGTCCAGTAAAGCGAGCGCCGCTTCGTCTACCGCGTGCAACGCGGTGAGCCCTGTCGACCCGAACGCGGACCACGCCTTGCTCTTGCCGCCCGCGCGCCCGAGTGCGTAATAATCGCTCCATCCGCCGCCCGCGATGGCCCCGCCCGCTCCGCCGGCCACGGCCCCGTACACGCCCCCGAACCGCGCACCCGCGTAGGCCCCGATCAGCGCGCCGGCGAGTGCGGTACCGCCGTTGGAACTGGCCCCGCTCCCGCTCACCATGTTCCCCAGGAACCCGCCGACCAGTGCCCCGGGCGCGCCCCCCACGGCAAGGCCCACGGACCCGCCGACGACGGTCCCGAGGAGCCGGTTCTGTTGCGACCCGTTCAGCGTTTGCATCGCGAGCGTGAGACGGTTCGAGGCGTAAATGAACCCGGCCATGATCGGCTGGAACACGGCCGCGAACTGGCGGCTGAGTTGCTCCATTGAGAACGACAGCCGGGCCGCGTCCGCGGTCCCCGAGAACCCCCGGGCCGCGAGCCCGAGCGCGCCCCCGGTGAGCCCCACGGCGAGCCGGGAAATGCCCGTGTCGAGCCGGTTGAACCCGGTTTCGACGGCCCGCTGGAGGCGCTCGGTACTCTTCTTCTGTTCGGCCTTGTCCTTGTCGGGTGCCGCGCCCGCGCCCGGGAGCACGCGCCCGACCAGGGACGCGAGTTGCCCCAGGGCGTCGGGACCGAATCGGATGATGACGCGCTCGCGGTCGATGGCCATTAGCGCCTCCCCTTGGGGGCCTTTTTCATGGGCGCCAGGCCCTTAACCATGCGGCGCTCGTTGATGTGCTTCTTGACGTCGTCGAGTGACAGTTCCTGCTCGACCTTCACGTCGAACACCACCATCAACTGGCCGAAGCTCATCCCCTTCAGCACCGTGCCCGGGGTCCAGTGGTACTGTTGCGCCGCGGCCTGGAAGAGCTTCTTCCACGGGAACTGAATCAGGAACCCGTGCCAGTCGGCGGCGCGTCTTTTTTTGGGTCGATGTCCCCGAACCCGATCGCCTTGTCCAGGGCATCGGCCGTGTTCCACCGGCCGTCCGCCTTGAGGATCTCGCGGGCCTTCTCGTCCGTGAAATCGGGGTGCAGTTTCTTGATGTGGAACGTCAACCGCCACGCGAGCCCGTCCACGGTCGTGTACTGCTGCTCGATCAGTTGCGGGGCCGGCGCGACCCCGCCCCCGGCGCCCATCGCGAGGGCCTGCCGCGTGGCCACTTCGACGAGCGCCGGGTTGATCTGGCCCAGGTGCGCGTTGAGGTACGCGAGCGGGCTCACGCACTGCTTCTGCGCCTGGTCGCGCATGGCCTCGATCACGTCCAGGTGGTCGGCCGCGGTCGGGGCCGCGACCCGGAACGCACCGAGTGCCGTGTTGAGGGTCTTCGGCGCGGACGCCGCGATCGCTGTTTCGTTCATGTGGTTTCCGGCGTCATTGCGCCGCCCTTTCCGCTCACCTTGCTCCGGATGATGTCGTTCGCGTTGTCCCGCACGATGCGGTGCCGCTCGACGGTGGTACCGGTCAGCGTGGCGGTTTTGCCCGACGCCCCGTCCACCAGGATCAGTGTCACTTTGGCCCCGGGAACGAGACCGAAATCGGTGTCCGGCAGGTTCGTGTCGTCCCAGGGGACGTCCGCTTCCCACTCGTTGTGCGGGACCACGGGGTCGAAGTTCGTCGCGGAGTGCGACGAGTTCGTGTTCTCCGCGAGCCGGCTCGTGCGGTCGTTGGTGACGACGGTGCAGTGCAGGCTCGTCGCGCCGATCATCAGTTTGGAGCCTAAACCAGACCAGTTAGCCACGGTGAGTACCTCACGTAGACGTCCCGAGAACCCAGATCCCGTAGGTCACGGCATCGGTCAGGGACGGGTTAAAAACGGGGAGCAGGTCCGCACTACCGGCGGTCGTGGCCCAACCGGTGAACGGTTCGTCCTTATAAAGGAACGTTTTCACGGTCTCGTAAGCCGTGGCCCCGGTCCCGCCGAACCACAACTGAGCCGCGTTCGTCACGTTCTGGGGGCCGACCCGGAGTGACTTGGTGCCGTCCGGTTCGAGGATCGAAATCACGACGCGCTTCACGTGCGCGAAATTGATTGCGTTCCCCTCCGGGTCCGTGAGCCCGCCCCGCAGGTCCAGTGACTCGGTCGTGTTCGCGGCGAGCGTGCGGCGCTTGCAGTACCACAGGTCGCACTGCGCGGTCCCGGTCCCGTTCGTGTACCCCAGATCGATCGGGGGCATGACCGGGTCGCCCGTGGCGATGCTCACGGACTGCTTGACGCTGGTGGCCGAGTTGGTCCACCGGCCCCCGGAGACGATCTTGTCGGACGTTACGATGGTGATGGCCATAGTTACGCGACCGAGCGGTCCCCCTGGCAGTACAGTTGGCACGATTGGGACGTGACCATCACGTCCTTACCGTCGCGCAGTTCGGGCGCGTAGTCCTCGTTACTCACGACCGGCACCGACGCCATCACGCGCTCCGTGGCGTTCCTCAGAGCCGCAACGACCGGCGCCCCGTCCACGGCGAGCGCCGACGCCAGCGCCTTCTGGACGTCGAGGATCTGCGGGGTCTGACCCGCCTGCGCGTAGGCCGTTGCTGTCACGGTCCATTTTTGCGTGTAGGTCGGGCCGGACTGGAGTTCGGCCGGTTCGGGGTCCGCCGCGAACACCACGTAGGGGTACGCGCTCGGAACGTCCGGCCCCCGGTTCGGGTGCGCCCCGCCCGGGAACGTGGCCCCCTGGGGCGCGAGCGCGGCCTTGACCGCGGCGTAGATGTCGTCGTGGAGGATCACGCGATGCGCTCCAGGGTGATGCGCTGCTTGTTCTCGAATTTCGTGGGCGGAACCCCGGACGCGATCGTGTAATCGGCCGTGTTGTTCTGCGGGTCCGTGACCGCGAACACGTCCTTGGCGCGCCAGTCCAGGGCCGGTCCCTGAACCGTGAGTTCGTACCGCACGGGCGCGGTGACGCGCCCGAGAGCGGTTCGGGGCGCGTAATCGACGGTGCGCAGGAAGCACGGGCGGTCGATGACCACGGTCGTGTACGTCGCGTAGGTGGGCCGGCCCGCGCTGTCCTGTACGTTGGAGGGGCGCTTCTGGGTCACGGCCCAGCGGAAGTCGTACTCGCGCCGCTCGACGACCAACCGCAACCGCTGGTACCCGTTGCGGTCGTTGTCGCACCGCCAGAGGGACCGGACCGTCCACACGTCACCGGTGTCGGTGTCCACCAGTTCGTCGAGGATCTTGGCCGTGAGCGTCTCGGGGCTCGGGAGCCGGGCCTTCCAGACGTGGTACACGCACCCGTCGATTTCCGAGAGCGCCGGGTCCGCGTCGACGTCCTTTCTGGTGAGGGCCGCGCGCTGGACGTAGTCCACGGTGAACGGGGCCGCGTAAGTATCGTCACCGAGGAACCGGTAGTAACTGACGGTCGCGGGGCTGTCGATGTAGCGCCAGTCGTTCGACAGGTCCACACCCGCGGCCCCGCTCGGGGCCAACGGATCGTAGGTGCCGACGAGCGAACCGAAGTCGTACTCGACGCCCTTTTTGACGTCGGATTCGGCCGGGTAATCGGTCACGCCCCCTTCGGGTATGAAGAGCCCGTGACTCAGTACCGAACGCGGTGTCGCCATTACCCCACCGTGGTTCGGTTGCCGTCGTTGTCGACGGTTTGGGTCGCGCCGTTGGACAGCGTGATGACGTTCCCGCTGACGGTCGCGGTGTCGTACACGGCCGCTTTGATCTTCGTGACCGAGGCGTTATCGGGGGCCGTGTACCCGGACACGGTGAGGGCCGTTTTTGCCGCGTCGTAAGCAGACGTCAACGTGACCGCGTTCGTCACGGTGGTTACCGTGTCCAAGGTGAGCCCGGACAAACTGGTGAGGGTTCGAGTCGCGTTCGCCCACACGCCCGATGCGGTAAGGGTCGACAGCCCGGACTGGATCTTGGTAACCGCGTCGGCTTTCAAGGCCGCTGCGGTGAGCCAATCGGTCGGGGCCGCGGGAAGATTGGTGAGTGTTGTTACTGTTCCGGAACTGACCGTGTAGCCGGTCTTGTCGTTGTTCGTGGTCACCGTCACGCCCGCGGTTACGCTCCCTACGGCTCCCGTAACCGACGCGACGGCCCCACCCGCGTAAGTCGACAGGGCCGTTGTTCCGAACAGCGTGTCGTACACGTTCGCAGCAAGAACCACACATTCCGTCCGGGTAGCGAGCGCGGTGGCCACTTTGCAGTAGACCACCATCGGTCCGATTGTCGCCGAATCGGTCGCGTCCAGAACGCAGTAGTACAGCCCGTTCGCGATGTGCGTGGCCCCGCCGCTGTTCTTGTTCGCGAGCGCGGTCGCGCCGTTCACCCAGAGCTTGATGTCCGTGTTCGCGATCGATAACGCGGTCATGGCCGTGTCCCCGTCCGTCGAGGACAGGAAGTAGCCGAGCGGGATCTCTTGGCTCGCGGTGCTCTGGCGCAGGAAGATCGGCATTAGCTCATCCCCTGCTGGCGCATGTGGTGGACGATCTTCGGAATCACGGATGCTGTGGTCGCGCCCTTGAGGGTCGCGAACTGGACCACCCACTCCCGGGACGTCGTCCAACTCATCGGGCAGTCGTAGTTCCCGGTGGAGGACACGATCTGGTACTGTCCGAGTGCCGCCCGCGTGAACGCGCCCGGAACGATGAGCGTGTACCCGCTCCCGGCCGTGGCCCCGGCCGACGTACCACTCAGGGCGTAGTTCGCGATGAGCAACTGGTCCGCAGTTGTCGTCGTTACCGTGCCCGTAATGTTGCCGCTGGTGCCGGTGGCGCTCGATTGGGCGGTCGTCGACTGGTCCAAGGCGGAACTGGTCGCGACCCCGGAGAACTCCGAAACCCAACCGTTGATCGCGTCCGCGGACGAACTTAGGGTGAGCGCGACCGTCGCGGCGCCGCCCGCGTTCACCACGCCGAGCCACAGATAGCCCCGGATGTTGGCCGCGCCCGAATGGTTCGTGGGGCCGATGAGCGTACTGAACGTCACTCCCGTGGCGGACGGGGTGAGCGTAAGCCCCTCGTTCGCGATCCGTCCCCCGACCACGATCACGTTACCGGCGGTCAGTGCGGAAACGGTGATGCTGATGCTCGAGCCCGAGCCCGTGTTGTTGTGCGCGTTTTGGACGTTCGCGATGGCCATTACTGAATGAACCGGTTGTTGATCGCGCTTTCGACGGCGCCCTGGAGTTGCGCGTCGGTGATGTCGCTCCCGCCCGCGAGGAAGTTCGTGTCATCGAGCAGGTGGTACGACACGGCGGAACCGACCGTGGCCGGGTCGCGGATCGCTTCCCGTGCCCACGCCAGTTGCGGCGTGGTGGGGGAACCGCCGAGCAAGTAGAGCGCGTATTTCGCGACCGCGCCCGTACACCGTGTTTGCATGGTGGTGCTGCGGATCACGGCGATTCGGTCGTTGAGATTGAGCGCCATTCACAACACCATTTTCGTTTGAACGATGTACGGGCTGACCGCGTTCACGGCCTTCTGGAGCGCCTCGAGTTGGCGCACCAGCGACTCGCGGTACTCGTTCCAGGAGAACGATTTCCCGTCGAGCGAGTACGAGGGTTGCGGGTTCGCCGATTCCGTCGCCAGCTTTGAGGCGACGTTGGCTATGGCGGTCTGGAGGTTCTCGGCGACGGTTGCCACGGGGTTATTCCTTTGTTCCGCGGTACGTGAACCTGGGCTCCTTAGTGAACGGAACACCATGCTCGCGTGCAATCCATATAGCCGCAATATCGCGTCGCGCGTCCTCGCTCGAGAGAGGGGCGGAAGTGACCGAAAACGGGATGATTTGGCGGTACTGGAACGCGCGCTTGAAGTCGCCCAGGTGCCAACGCTCGGGCGCGTTGGTGGTGCTCACGGAAGCCGCGATCAAACGGTTGTACCAGACGCGGCTCGCGACAATGAGTTCCACGGGTCGGACCAGGCTCTGGGCCGTTTGGGTCGCCGTGTTGCCGGTGTCGCTCAGCCGGCGCACCCATTCCGGGTACAGGATCGACTTCGCGTTCATTTCCCGCTGGGGCATCACGAGCAGTTGCGGTGCGGAGACAGTGACCTCGAACCCGGTACCGGGATCGGTGTTCCCCTCAAGGATCTGATACGCGCTGTCGATGCTCGCGTAGTTCGTCAGTTGGTTTGTGCTCGAGTTCACGTAGTTGTTCGGGACGTCGCTGACGGTCGTCAAGTACGTGTTCGCCGCGTTCCCGTCCCGGCTGTACGTGTTCGTGATCCCGAGCACGCAATCGGCCTGACGGATCTCTTTGAGGCGCGCGACCGCGGTCCCGGCGTTCTTGCACGCGGATTCCAACAGGTCCGTGCGGTCGTAGATGAACGTCTTCTCGTTGATCTGGATGACGTTTCCGTAGCGCTGATTGTCCGGGACGTCGACGTAGGTTTCTTTCAAACCGCCGGCCGGGTACGGTTCCCCGTCGAGCAGATCGCCCGACACCTGGCCGTCGTTCATGACCCCGATCATCTTCCCGCCGTTGACACGGGCTTGTTTCACTTCCATCAGCTTGTCGCCGATGAACTCCGGGGCCTGGTACGCTTCCATCGTGAGCGCATCGACCAGTCCGGCCACGGTGTCCGAGAACGCGGAGATCCTGGCGAAGTGGGACGGGAGCACGACGGCCCCTTCCGCTTCCTCGAAGCGGCCGTACTGTTCCGTGAGCCCGAACGCGCGGCGGATGTCGGACCCGCCGAATTCGCGCCCCAGGAAGGTCCAGGCGACCTCGCCGATGCTGACGTTCTTCGGGTCCAGGATGCGCTCGGACCGGTTCAGCACCGGGGCGCCGTAATCGTCCTCGGACAGCCCGAACATCTCCTTGAGTTGGGACCGGTACCCGGTGGCGCCGCGTCCCTCGGTGATGTTTTGCTCCCAGAGCCGCTTGAGCTTGTCGACGCGGAAGGCCATTGCGGTGATACCTCGGACGGTGTGTTGGGTGTGAGCGGTGGGATTACGCCATTGCCTGCGGGCCGGCGTGGGTGGTCGTCAGGGTGCCGGCCAACTCGAAGTAGAGTTCCGTTGCACCGACTTCGGCGCGTCGGCTCAGGCGCCCGATCGCGAGGTTCGCCGTCGCGACGATCTCAACGATCTGGTCCGCCAGCGCGTCCGCGCCACCGGTGCCCGTCCCCGCCATACCGACGTATGCGCCCGGGTCGGACGCGGACCCTAGGGCCGCACACGGGTACTTGAACTCCCCGCGGCTCGCAATGAGGACGTCGCGCGTGTCGCCCGCGAGCTTGGCGTCCATTGCCACGCCCAGGAACACGTCGTGTCCGGCTTCCTGGTTCTGGGCCTTGGTACCCGAGTCCGCGAGCGCGGATGCGGGGCTGGCCTTGTTCGAGGCGAGGACTAGGAAGTCGCCGCTGTAGATCGCACTGGCGACGGTGCCGGCGACGCGCTTCGGCTGAGGGAAGCCGCTGATGAGTCGCCCGGCGTTGCTGTACTTGGCATCGGCCACGGTCGTGTACCTCTAAGGGGTTATTTGAGCAGCCACTTCTTGAGCGCGGCCTTGTCCTTCGGCGGGCCGTCCACCGGGGCCGATTGGGTCTGTTCGGTCAGGTTGGTCGTGGTTCCGGGAACGATGTATTTGCGCGGCTTTTGCTCCGCGACCTGTTTGGAAAGGGCCGCGAGTTGTTCGGTCAGCCGTTGGATTTCGGTCTGCTCCTGGGCGGGCTCGTCCTTCTTCTCCGCGGGGGCGTTGATCTCGTCCTGCTTCTCGAGGATCAGCTTGATCTTCTCGACCTTGCCCGCGGTATCGAGCGCGCCGTCCTGGAGCACGCTGAGCACGGCCTGCGAGAACGCATCGGACATCGCCTGATCGGACGCGGACGGTTCGGCCTGGGCCGGGGCGTCTTCCTGTTCGAGGAGACTGATCGCGGTTGCCGGGTTGCTCACCAAATCCACGCTGTTCACTTTGTCGATCTGGGTAACCACCTTCACACCGCCTTTGAGTTGGTAGACGCCGTCCGCGTCGTGGCTGAGCCCGAAGTAATTGAGCTTGCGCTCGATGTCCTCTTTCAACCGCGTGCCGGCCGGGTGCGATTCGAGGTACTCCAGATCGCCACGGAGTTCGTTGCGCTGCTCGTCGAACCGGACGTTCTTGAGCTTGCCGAACCGGTCGTCGAGGGACCGGTGCTTGGTCTTCTCGCCCGCGTGGTTCACGTAGACCGTGGCGCCCTCGTACAGGGACACGGCGCTACGCATCGCGTCCGGCGTGTACTCGCGCTTGTTGCGCGACTTGGCGCCCAGAACCTTCACGTTCGGGAGCACGCCCGCGGACGGGGCCGACGCTTCCAGTAACAGGGTTTCGATCAGTCGGGCCATTACGCGGCGCTCCCGAGTTCGCGTTGCATTTGTCCGCCCGTGGTCTGGGGCTGTTTGGGCGCGGCCATCGGTACGGGTTGAACCGGTTCCGGTGGTAACTGCGCGAAGTTGGCCTGTTCCTTCTCGTAATCGAGGCCCTCTTCGGCCGCGATCGTCTGGGGGCTCTTGATCTTGGCGTTGCGGAGGATCTCGTTCCGCTGCGCTTCCTCGAGCTTCTGGCGCACGACGGGCACGGTGAACAGCACCTGCAAGTCGATTTGCTCGAGCGCGTCTTCGGGGAGCCCGTCGACTTCCTGTTCGATGCCGATCTCGATCACGGCCGTGAGAACGGAATCGACGTACTCCGCGAGCACGTCTTGTTCGCCCTCGACGAGCTTGATGAACGGCGACTCGGCCGTGAGCGACGATGCGTAGCTGGACGCGGAACTGTCGCCCGAGACCAACCAAAACGGACATTCCAAGGCCGCGGCGGTTGCCTCAAGGCTCAACCGGATCGAGGACGCTGCGGCGTCGGCGTTGGGTGACGGCGGTGGGGGCTGGTACTCCATACCGCCCGGGATGTCCTGAACAGAGCCCGGCTCGACAGTTTGATAGACAACTTCTTGTGTGTTTGTGCCGTTTTCGGTCGGGATGTTAAACGTGCCGCTCGCGGCCGCTGCTTGCATCGCCAGGATCGCCTCGATAGACGCGGTGGCGTTCTGCCTGACATATGCGATGCTGGCGCGAACCTTCTCGCCCTCACGGGATGCGTGACGGAGCTTCTGACCGCCCTGTAGCTCGTCGATGCAGGCGGTCAGAGCGGGTAGCCCGCGCTTCTGGTTGAGATTCGTACCGCGCTTCAAATGGAACACGAACGGCGCGGGGACACGGGTTTCGGTGTTCGTGCCGTAGTCGCGCACGTTGTACGCGAGCGCCTTACCCGGTCGGTCGGGGCTCGTCTGGACGCCCCAGGACCACGGGCCTTCGTGCGATTCGCCCTCGGGCGGAACCACTTGATCGGGCTCGATGAACTTGAGCGCGGTAACCCCGTCCTCCTGGGGGAGAAGTTGAACGAAGGCTTCACCGTCCACGAGGAACCGTCGATAGATCTCGCGTTCGACGGTCTTCCAGTTGACGGCCTTCTTGAACTCGTCGAGGTGCTTGGTGATGGCTTTCGCGAGGCGCTTCGGGGCGTCCTCATCGGGTTCGGTCGATTGGATCGTTTGAGCGCTCCCGCACCCGACCACGTAACGGTTCATGCCGTTGATGGCGCCGGTGGCGTTGCTGTTTCGCTCGTAGAGGAAGCGGCTGACGTGCCGTACCCGGTTCAGTTCGGCTAACGTCCTGATCGTTTGGAGTTTGCTGGGGAACAGTTCCGGACCCCAGACCGGGGTGAGCGGGCGGTTGCCCCAGTAGTTCAATTCGCGATCACTGACCGGCGTGCCGTAAACGTCCGCGAGCGAAGCTTCACGAAGCTTCCCCCGGAACCAGGTGCGCGGATTCAGACGCGAAAGGATCGACATACCAAAGATCGTAGCGCGGGACGACACTCCGGCGCAACCCAACTTAAGCTCGTAAAACCGTGCGTTGCGGGGCCTTGGTCGGGCGGCTCAGGGAGTGCAGCGCGAACACGGCCATCTCACAGGCATCAATGTTGTCGTCGTACTGTCCGTGTGGCAGGTCGCGGGCCTGTTGGACGGTCTGGAGGTTGCCCTGTGTGCGACCGAGGAAGTGGATGCGCTTCGCGGCTAACAGAGCGTCGAGCCCGAGCTTGATGCGCGTGGCCTTGTCGCCCTTGCTCTCGCGGTCGTGGACCGGGATCAGGATCTGGGCGTCCAGGAGCAGTTCCCGGAGCCGCAACGTTAGCGCTTTTTGGGCGCCGTTCGATTCGTTGAGGACCAGTTGATACGGTCGGTTCTCGGCAACGGATTGCCGTACCAGGGCAAGGGCCGTCTCATAGACCGCGGCCAAACCCCGACGGTGCGCGGTGACGTTGAAGTACACGTGACCGTCGGTGCCCAGAGTCGCGTCGCAGAACGCGGCGTAGTCGCCGGTACCGGAATCGCTGACGCTCGGATCGATCGCAAGGACACGGGCCACGGTCTTGTCGGGTGCGGGGCGTGTATCGACCCAGATGTGATCGGCGAAGTATTCCTTCGGCCAGTCGGATACACCGTCCCCGTACACGGGTTCGAGTTCGTACTGGGCGCACCAGTCGCGCCCGTTACCGCCCGCTTCCATTGCGTTGCGGGTCGTGTTGAGGCGCTCGGTGGTCCATCCCCCTTCGGGCCAGAGCGGTTCCCCTTCCTTGCGCCCCAGCGGGTCGTCCGGACCGGCGAACGCCTTGAGCTTGATGCGCTCCCACTTGTCGCCCCCGGCTTCCTGCGCGGTCGCGATGCGACCGAACCAATCGTCGGCGTGAAAGGGAGTGCCGATCGCGACCACGGAACTGTGCGGGGCCAGGCGGGTGTAGAGCGCGGAAGTGTACGTGCGCCACACGGTTTCACGGTTTGCGGCGGACAGTGCGTCCTCGATGGTCCCGAACAGGTCGTCGACCACGAGGAGGTGCGCGTTACGGCCGTGGACGCTGGACGTGATCCCGAAGCACCGCATCGAGCCGCCCGTGGGACGGCCGTTGAGGTCGACGATGTCGAAGTTGTCTTTCGCTTTGGATTTGCTCGAAACCTTGATCCCGAAGCTCGGGCCGAATTCGTCGATGAGTTGCTGGATCGCTTCGCCCTGTTCGGCTGCGGCCGGGCCGGTGCTGGAGACGTAGACGACGTCACGGTCCGGCCATTGAGCCAAATAAAAGAACGGCAGAATCCGGGCCGCGAGGATCGTCTTGCCGTGGCGCGGGGGCATGTTCAGAAGGCAGCGCGAGCCCGAGGTGTAGACCGCCCGCATCAGGCGCTTGCAGATGAACCGGGTGTGCCGGTAGTGGCCGCGCCACTTGCCGCGGGTGATCGCCTCCCCGATCTGGGGGAGCGACAAAATCCGCGTCGGGGTGGCGGTCGACGAGGGCATCGATAACGGAGCCGATGGCATCGGTAGTGTGAACATCGACCGCGTGGACGACGACGGACGCGGTCTGGAGGGAGCCGGTTAGGTGAATGTCTTTCGGCAGCACACGGGCCAAGAGTGCGGCGAAGGTGCGCGGTTCTTTGTGCGCGAGGTCCACGAGCCATTTGACCCCGCCGACCTTCTTGAACGCCTCTTCGATCGCGTCCTTTAGCGTCTTGGTGATCTTGTTCTGGGAGCCGGACCTACGGCCCATACCCGCTGCGGGCGGTTTACGCTTGGCACCAGGCGGCTGTAGTTTGGTGTCGCTCATTGCGGCTTATGGGGGCACCGGCACGTGTTGTGGCGGACGTCGTCGAGCCGGCTGTGGAGCGCCGTGAACGAGGTATTGAGTTTCGCGACGATCTCGTCGAACCTCTCAACCAGGACCAGGTCGTGTTGCCGCTGCTTCTCGAGTTGATCGGTGAGCCGATCGGCCATGAACTTCACCGCCCAACCGATCGCGCCGCCCAACAGGGTCAGGAGCGTTACGGCGCCGGCGACGAGCGCGCCGAGTTCGACCTGGATCACAAGCGTCACCTCGCGTTTCTGTTGGGTTAAGCGTAACGGATCCCGGCGCCCGGGCGCAAGCGCAGGTCTGCTCGGACGGTCGGACGATTTTGATATCCGGAAATCGGACGTCCGAGATCGAGAACCAGATACAGGTCACGACCGAGACTGAGATCAGATGGGGGGTCACGACCGAGTGTGAGGTCAAATTCTGACCTCACACCCACCTCACAACCACCTCACATTCGCAAGTGCTGTAAATTCCAGTAGTTATGGAAATAGTGTGAGGGTGTGAGGTCAGTGAGGTGGTTTCAGTCTTAGACGCGCGAGAAATGTATTCCCTGTATCAGGTACACGCACACGTATAGAAAACTGGACCCCACCTCACTGACCTCACACCCTCACACTTCGGTCGTAAGTCCTTTCGTTTCGGGCGGTTAAAAATGTGAGGTGAAGTGTGAGGTGGGGTCAGGCACCTCACACTCGGGCGTGTCACCTCACACTTCGGACGTCTGGATCTCGCTTTCGGACGCCCCACCCTCACCTCGGACGTGTACCCCACCTCACACCCTCACACTTCGGACGCGGGCGTCTGTCCAATTTCTGTACAGCAAAATTATTTTCTGTGCTATACAGAAAATTGCTTTACGCGATCCGCAACCCAACTGATGATTAGGTTAGTTACTCCTTGCGCAACCGATTTTGTGAGGACGAGAAATGTCTAGAGGTGTGATTCATTCTTTCAACTTGCTGCCGGAGGACTTAGTCCGGCTCGAGTTGATACGCGGTTATCTGACGGATCTGACCCCGTGGCGCCCCATCACCAGCGTCGAGGTGATCCGTGCGGCGCTCCAAATGACCGCGGACAAGTTCGCGCGCGAACGCGAAGAGACCAAATAAAAACGGTGGGGCTCCTCACGCCCCACCGCTCCGACCCCGAACATCGAGGTACGCACCCTTGACTGATATTTTAGTCGACGATGAGCCCCAGGCGCCAGCCGCCGACCCGAAAATCGAAGCGGCATTCGCGCGGCTCACCGAAATCATCGACATCGCGGTCGCGACGTCGGACGAGGGCCGGACGGAGCTACTGGAGGCGGTGTACGGCGTCATCGCCCCGATCCCGAAGTATGTCACCGCACTCTACCGGAGGCTCCTGGGACCGCCCTACTGTGTCGGTCCCGACCTGTCGGTCTGGGCCTGGTACGAGACGCTCGTGGTCCTCGCGTCCAGGTCGTACACGCTCAAGGCCGCCAAGCAGATCGAGGAGGAGATCCACGGGGCCGTTACCGCGGCCGGGATCAAGGTCAGTCTCTACGACCTGCGGTCGCGCCTCAAGGTGGTCCGGCGGGCGGGTGACGTCCGCGGCGCGGTCCACAGGCTCGAACGCGAGCACCGCGGCGAGTTCAAGTACCGACCGTCGCGGCCCGACAACGCGGCCATCGGCGTGCGGCACCTGCTCGCGCAGCACGGGTGCTACCTCAACGCTGCCGAGCGCCTCGCGATCATCGAGTTGGACATGAATGGGCGCCGGGTTCTACGGGAGTTGACCGGCAACGGCGTGATCGAACTCGTCAGCCGTCACGCCCAGGTCTACACCGAGGACATCAGGAGTGCGACGGGATGGACCGCGACCGCTCTACCGGGCACCATAGCCGCACTCGTGATCGATAACCCCGCCTGGAATCCGGAGACTCACGACCCGGGCGCACCCGACTTCAAGTCCTTGGAGCAGATCACCACCATCGTCGCCCGCCCGATCATCACCCCGACCGGGGATCTGGTCCGGGACGGTTACAACCCCGAGACACGGACCTACGTGGGATCCGGTCCGGACCTCGCGGGACTGGACCTGACAACCGAACCGACCCGCGACGACGCACTGGCCGCGCTCCGGTCGCTGCTCGATCTGGTACACGACTTCCCGTTCGAGGCGGACCTCGACAAGTCCGTGTGGGTCGCCGCGCTCCTCACCGTGATCGCGCGGCAGACGATCGGGGACGCCCCGGTCCCGCTTATGGCGCTGGGCGCGAACCTCCGCGGTTCCGGAAAGACCCTACTGGCGCGGATCATTCACATCATTGGTGAGGGCGCCGACATCCCGATATCGGCGTGGCCCGCGACGGACGAGGAAATGGGTAAGACCATTACCTCGGTCGCGATCGAGGCCCGCGCCGCGCACCTCTTTGACAACATCCCCCCGACCGTCGAGGTTCGGGGCGGGTCCATCGAGGCCGTGACCACGTCGTGCCAGTGGTGCGGGCGCCGGCTCGGACAGTCGCAGACGGTAACCATGCCGATGCGGACGGTGTGGTTCGCAACGGGTAACAACCTCCGAATCAGCGCCGACATGACCCGTCGGGCGCTGGTATGCCGACTCGAGTCGACGATCGAAAATCCCGAGAACCGCACCGGGTTCGCGCTCGAGAACATCGTCGCCCACGTCCGCGCCCACCGCGCCCGGTACCTGGGCGCCGCCCTCACCATCCTCCGCGCCCACGCTCTCGCCGGACGGCCCCGAGCCGGGGTGCAGATCCAGGGCACCTACGAGCAGTGGAGTGTCATCGTACCGGCCGCGCTCAAGTGGCTCGATCAGCCCGACCCGGTCATGGGGTTCGAGGCGCGGCGCGGGGACGGCGTCGACGACGAGCGGGAAGCCGTGCGGTGCGTCCTCCAGCACTGGACCGCGTACCCGGGGTGGGGCCGCGAGCACTCGGTCGGCGCGATGCTGGAGCACGTGACCACCGAGCAGTACGGGCGCCGGGTCATGACCCCAGAAACCCAGTGGCGGGCGCTCGCGGAAGCGTTCCAGGTGCTCGATAAGGATTTCAATCTAACGAACATCGGCAAGATAGTGAGCGGGTACGTCAAGGCCCCGCTCGGGAACCTGCGCTTACTGCGCTCGCCGAAAAAAGAGGGCGGGACCGGCCGCGCAAAGTTCATTGTTGAGGGGCTCACGCCAGCAAGCGATTCAGTTCCGCGCGAAGGCGTGTCACCGCTTGTGCGACTGGATCGGTAGTGTCTCCGGGGTTTGCGCGGCCGATCGCGGTAAGTACGGGATTGATCGCAATGAGCGTATCGGCCCACGCATCCTGTAGTTCTTGTCGCGCGGTTGGCGATATCGGAGCCCCTAATGCGTTCGCCGCGCGAAGGGCTTCGCGAACCAGTCCAAACGCTTGCTCGTAAACGGCGCGTTCTTCGTTGGGTAGGGACGCGACTTGAGATTCTCTCACGATTGCACCTCGGTCGGTATAGGACCGGGCGCATTCCACCAGACAGATTTGCCCGCGCCAAGAAAAAACTAACTCAAACTGGAGACCCTCTGATGGACGTCTATGTTTGGATCGCGACCCTGGTCGCCGGCCTCGCGGTCGGCTTCTGCCTCGGGTTCTCGGCCGCGAACGGCCGGAAGGGGGGCTGATGTCCCTCTACACGGCCGTATGTCCGCGCGATCCCGAAGAAGAATCGTGGACCAATTACCTGCGCGCTAACCCCGACGACAGGACCGCGAAGCTCGTGTTCGCGGACTGGCTCGAGGAGAGGGGCGGCGCGTTCGTGCCGCTCGCACAGATCACGAGGTTTTTCGCGCTGAACCCTTCTTGGTCGCCGGGGGCTTCTTCGGGCCGTACAGCGCGCTAATCCTCTCCGTGACCGCCGCGACGTCGGCCGGGTCGCGGATGTCGGTCCGGTCCAGTAGTCCCCCGCGCGTGTGTACCACCAGTTCCCGGTCCCGGTGGTAATCGATCAGGACGTACCTGTGTAGGTCCGATACGAACTGGATGCGGACCAGGGCGGTCTTGTGCTGTTTGTGGTGCTGGACGATCAGGACGCACATACCGCTTATCGCGCGGCGCAACGCGCTCCGGACCCGCATCCGTGTGGCCTCTGACGTGTCCGTGTCCAGGAGCCCCGCCAGGGACCGGAACTCGCCCCACGACACGGTCGCGGGTTCGGCTTCTTCGGCCCGCGCCCGCGCGATCTCCGCGTCCAGTGCGGCTTTCTGCTCGCGCAGTTCCGCGAGCTTGGCCGCGACCAAATCAATGATGCGCGCGTCGGACATGCGCTTGGTCCACTCCTCGATTAGCCCCGCGAGTTCCGCGGCGCGCCCCGTTAGGGCCTCGATCGGCGACCTGGTCGCGGTCGGGAGCACTTCTTCGGCGCGGATCTCGGCGAGCTTGGACACGATACCGCGCTCGAACTGTTTCGCGGGGAAGCTGACCCACGGACTCCCGTCGCCCTCTTTACTCCGGTACGGCACGATTTGCGGACGGTTCTTGTCGACGCTCCAGTAGTGCATCGCCCCTTGGTCCCGGGCATCGGTCATGAGCCCACTAAACAAATGCACGCTCGCCCCGCGCCGACCCCGTCCGACCTCACCGCGGCGCTTAAGGTGCGATTGCGCGGCGTACCAGATCTCGTCCGTCACTACCCGCGGAAAGTAATTTTCAGTTAGACCACCCCGCGCCGGGCGTCCCGCGGACTGGTGCCGATAAGGTTGGAAGGCCCCGCGTGCTGCCGGAGACGTCAGCACTTGGTGAACCAACGAACTACCCCAGGTCACGGTGCGGGTTTTGATCGTTGTTCGCCGTAACGGTGGGATCCCTTCCGCGTTCAGTAACTTCGCAATTGCTTTGGTACCGTGTCCGTCCAGAGCGAGTTTGAAGATCCGCTGAACCACCGCGGCTTTAACGGGATCAAGCTCGAACCGGAGTTCGTCCGCGGGGACGTCCTTGAGCTTCTTCCCCTCGCCGCCCCGAACCGTGAGCCAACCGGGTGTGATACGGGTGACGATCTTCGATTTCGCTTCCTGGTGCTTCCGCGTCCAGACCGCGCCGACCCGTTCGCTCTTCACCTGGCTCTCGCTGTGACCACGCGAAAGTTCGATCAGGGCCAACATCAGGGCCATTGCATCCACGTCCTCGTCGAACACGATTTCGGCCGGGCTGAGTTGAACAACTTTAATCCCGGAGTGGATCAGTTGGAGCAGGAGCGTAAGGGCCGGCCGGATCTTTTCGCGGCTCAGTCGATCGAGCGATTCTACGATCAGATAAGATCCAGATTTAACGCGCCCGCTCTGAACGGCCGCGATGAACGCCGTGAGCGCGTGCTCGGCGCCCTCACGGTTCTTCCCGCGGAACGCGGACACGCCCTCGTCACGGAGCGTGGAGTCCAGGGTGACGTTGTTTCGCTTGCACCAGTCCTCGGTGCGTTGGAGTTGGCGCCGGATGCTGTCCCCGCTCGCTTGGAGCGGGGACGAGAAGCGGAGGTAGCTGTACCCGACGGGCATGACTCAGTCCCCCGCCTGGCGTTGACATTTTGGCTTTTGACAGAACATTCTGAATCGACCGCCGTCGAGGTTCAGCATGTGCCCGTCGTCTTCAATTCTGATCGCGGTCCAACCCGCGGCCCTCGCGAGTGCGAGGAGCTTCAAATCGTCCGATTCGTTGAAAGAAGGGCTGCTCGCGAAGCAGCAGTGACATTGCAAGTAACGCTCGCCAAGGCCGTTACTGAGCACAGTTACAAGGTGTTTTGCGGTCATTCCCGGTACTCCGTGAGGGTGTACAGGGAATATAACTAATTGCCTCGTTCATGCACATCAGGCGAAGGTACTTGCCGACCTCGTGGCTCACGGCTTCCACCTCGCGCCCCACCAGCCCGCCCCTCGGCTCAACGGTGTCCGTGGGCGGTCGCAAACCGACGATCGCACGCAGCGGCGCGAGGAAGCACCCGCGCAGGTCGATGTCGCTGTCCGCCGAGGGGAACCCGTAGACGTGCGACCCGCTGACCACCCAGAACAGAGCGGTCGGCACGCGCTCGTTACCCCAGCGCGCGAGCGCGGGTAAGTCGAGGTCATGGGTGGTGGTCATGCTCTCCCCTGGGGCCGCGGATGGCTCGTCCGCTTTTCATCACTAGTCAGGAGTCACCCCGAGGGGTAGAGGTTCGGCGTTACGCGCGTGGGAAACGTAACTCTGGCGATTGCTAGAGCGAAAGGTGCGGGCAGAGGTATTGACTTGGTTGTTGCTGCGGCTGATGATTGTCGGCGTGCCCTCGTGTCGAAGTTGACCGCAAGGTGCCCCTCATGCCCGCTCCGACGTTCGCCTGTCCCAAGTGCCGCGGCCGGATGTCCAAACTCAACGATTCGAGCGAAGTGATTACGTGCCCGTCGTGCGGGGCGCGGGTCCGTGTGACCGTGCGCGCACGCACCCCCGAACCGGAGCCGGAACCAGAAGACGAAATCAGAGAAGCGAGTGAAGAGGTTGAGGAAGAGGACCGCAACGTCCCGGCCCCTGCGAGTGCCGGGACGCGGTCGCGCGGGGCCAAGCGGTCGAAGAACCCGTGGTGGGCGTGGGCCGCACTCGTGGCTGTCGTGGTCGGTGGCGCGGCACTTCTATGGGCCGGCTACCAGGCGATTCCGAAGGGCGACAAGAGCAGAGCGGCCGATTCCACAGCGGGAATTGCCGTGCCCGCACCGCAGGACAGTGGCGGACACCGACCGGCTGATTGGGTGCCTCCGCCGTCGCCGTTCGCCGTCGATTCGGAGCCGCGGAAAATGCCCGATCCCGTCGCACCGATCCCGGCCGAGTTCGCCGACACCATCTGCCTGCTCCCCGACGACGGGACCGCGCCGGAACTTATGTGGAACACGTTCGACCTGGAACTCGGTCGGCAGGCGCTGAACTTGGTCGCACGCGAGGATTTCGGGCTGCGCGTCCGGGACACCTCGCTCGGCGACGCCGTGCCCGAGGGGGTGCCCGCGAGCCGGCAGTTCCGTGTTCGGCGCGGGGGACAACCAGGGCCGTGGAGCGTCGTCGCGGGGCGGCCGGGGGCCGAACACGTTTTTTGGAACGGATCGTTGCTCAAGTACCAACTCAGTGTGCACCCTAAGGAGTACATCGCGCACAGCGAACAATTGATGCGCGGGTTCTTTCCCAAGTGTCTTGTGGGTGCGGGGATTCCGGCCAAACCGAACCGAACGTCGGACGCACCGGTACCCGCGGTGGTGGAACGCGCACTCGAACTGATGCGCGAGACGGATCAGTTCGCGGCGCTCCGCGCGCTGCACGAGGAGGTCCACGAGAAGGGAGAGTCGGACGCGCTTCTCGCCGCGCTGGTGCGCGGGTACGCCAACCTCGCACTTCTGACTGATTTCCACTGGGGGCGGACCACATACGTGTTCAAGGCCCGGGCACTGTTGTACGCCCAGCGCCTGGTGGCCCGTTCGCCGAAGTCGGCACTGGCACTTCGCGCCCGCGCGTATGCTGCGGCCCTGATGGGCTGGCACGTGTTCGCGCTCCAGGATCTGGCCGCGGCCGAAAAGCTCGCGGGTGCCGAAGCACCCGCGCCTGCGTGGGTGGAGGCGGCCGATTATTACGTTCACTTCGACCTGACCAAGTTCGCCGCGGCACGGAAAAAGGCCGATACCCCGCTCCTTCGGCTCCTCGAGTTCCTGGCGCTCGAAGCGCCCGAGGCCGAGGCCGCGACCATTCGCGCCGGGCGCGCGCTGCTGGAAGCCGAACCCGAGTGCTATCTCGTACACGACGCGATGTGTCGCGTGGGTGGCGTGTCGCACCTCCACCGGGCGACCCTGATCGGTCCCGAGGTTCTCACGCACCAACTCGCGGCCCGGGTCGGGGGCGTGCCCGACCTGCCCGGACCGGTGCGGGCCGCGCTCGACGGCGAGGTGATCGAACCGCGCGTGTACAAAGCGTTACGTGCGGCCGGCGCGTCCGACCGCGGGGAGCCGTCCTGGGCCGCGCTCGGCGGGGTGCTCCAGGAGATCCGGTTCACGCAAGCGGCACACCGGTTAAGTTTCATGACCGATGTGTGGGGCGTCGACCCGGCAGAAGAAGCGGCGGGGTTCCTCTCGCTCCTCGACGGGCACCGGCTGCGCCCGTTCATCGAGAGCTACACGTTCGACCATCGGCGCTCGCCCGACGCGGTTCGCCAGCGCTTGATGGCACCGCCCGGGGAACTGGATCTGAGGGCACAACCGTATGTGCTTCGGCTCGCGAAAGTGAACCCATCGGCCGCTCAAAACTTGCAGTTCAACAGGCACGGGGATCTGTTCTTGGAGGAATCGCGCCTGGTACACATGTTCCGGCACGACAAGACCGGGGTGGTGAAAGCATACATCCGGCAACTGGTGGACACGAGCCCCCACGCCCCGATCGGGGTGGCGCTCGCCGCTGCCTACGGCGACCCTCAACCGGTCGAGAAGCTGGCTGAAACTGAGGCCAAGTACGCGGCCCACGCCGTCGTGCAGTGGGGGCTCGGTAAGCGGCACCTGACGGACGGGCGCAGGGCGGACGCGATCCGGTGCTGGAAGCGGCTGATCGAAATGTCCCCGGACGGGAACTCGTTCCGCGAACTCGCGGGGCTGTACCGCGCCGCGGGCGACGAGACCGGGTGGCGCGAGACGCTCGAAGCGAGCCTGAAGGTGGAAGACACGGGGCTGTTCCACGCCCAGGTCCGGGTCGACCTCGCCCGGTTCTACATGCAGAAGAAGGATTTCAAGAAGGCCGAACCGTATGCCCTGGCCGCGGCCCAGAGTTGGGCGGGATGGGCGCTGGTGTGCGCCGCCGAGTGCGAAGAGGGGCTGGGGAAGTGGGACGAAGCGAACCAACTGTACGAGGCGAACGCGGTCCGGTACCCGGGGGGCGCGTTCACATGGTATCTGGCCTGTCGAGCGCGAGGGAAAATGGACCGCGTCGCGGCCGAAGCTGCCGTGCGCGGGCACCTGGCCCAGTTCGGTGAGGGAGGTGCCCCGGGCGAACTGTTCCTGGCCGGGCGCTTCTACCTGTTGGTTGGTGACTTGGAAACGGCGCGGCCGCTGTTCGATCGCGTTAACCAGACCGGTCCGTCGGACCTGAGCCTTCTGTTCGCAGCTTGTATGGCCGACGCGGTCGGGGACGCCAAGGCGCGGACAGCCGCACTCAACGGGTTCGCGAGCCTACCCACCGACAAGGTACTTCTCCGACCGATCGAAACCGCGGTACGGGAGTGGGCAGCGAAAGACACAACTCCGGACGCGGCGGCGGTCGAGGCCGTCATCAGTAAGTTGCCGGCCGAAGTCCGCGGAGACGGGGAATTTTTCTGCGGCTGGTATCTCAACAACCGAAACCTCAAGGACCGGGCGGGATCGCTATGGAAGCGGTGCCTGGAGAGTGGAGGGACGAATTGGGTGAGAACTCACGCCCGGGCCTCTCTGGACGCGCTCAACACGAAAAAGGATTGAAGTCACTCAAGTGCGTGCGGTTGCAATTCCGGCTGTGGCCGAGCGCAATTTAGCGTTCGGTCACGGCCGGCTTTTGTTGCTGGGTCGCATCGAACCAGAGGTGCTGGGCCGCGTAGCCCCGGTACGGGCGCCATGTGTCCGAGAGCGTAGAATCGACCGCGCGTTTCAACACCAGATCAGACCCGGGCCAGGCATCCGGGTCTCGCAGCCCGCGCAGGGCGAAATATTCGACCGTCCACGGCCCGATTCCTGGTAGTGCGAGGAGTGTCGCGCGCACCACATTCCGATCGGGGTTGGTGAAGACCAATGCCCGGTCCGCGACCGCTCGTGCGATCCCGCGCAGTGCCCGCACTCGTTGGGTCGGCATCCCGATCGAACCCAAATCGCCGTCGGCAAGTACCTCTGGTGCGGGGAAAATGAGGTTCGGCGCCGCCGGATCGGAACTCGGCATGCGGTGCCCGAAGCGCGCGGTGATTCGTCCCATAATCGTGGTCGCGGCGCGCACACTGACCTGCTGACCGACGATCGTGCGCACGAGTAACTCGAAGTGCGACCAGGCGCCGGGAACCCGAAGGCCGGGCCGTGCTGCGACCAGCGCATTCATCCGCGGTTCGGTAGCGAGCGCGACTCGAATGGCTGCGGGATCAGCGTCTAAATCGAACATCTGGCGCAGGCGAACACGGATCACATCGGCATGTCGGGCGACAGGTCCGCGAACCGAAACGCTCAACTGATGCTGGCTCGCGTGCGGCGCGACGGTGATGATGCCCGTATCGCCGTCAATTTCCACAGCACGTGTGTAGCGCCCGTCTTCGACGGTTTCGGCGCCGGTCGTTAATCGACCGCTGAGATAGGTCAGGAAGAACGCCCAATCGAACGGCGGTGCGTAGTCCAGGTGCAGTGTAACGTCGGGCAGGGACATCCGGTATTCTCGTGAGAAGAACTGTACTCCGGGAAGTGTGCGTGCTAATTCGCCGCGTCGACGTCCGGTACGCCTTCCAGACGAAGTAACAGCGTCTTGGCCGCGAGTCCGCCCGCGTACCCGGTCAATTTGCCGGACGAACCGATTACGCGGTGGCACGGGCCGATGATCGAAATCGGGTTCTTCCCGTTGGCGGCGCCGACCGCGCGGGCGGAGGTGGGGTGCCCGATTTGTCGTGCGAGTTCCCCGTAACTGCGGGTCTCACCAAACGGAATGCTGAGAAGGGCCGCCCACACTTTCTGCTGGAACGGGGTGCCAACAAAATCGAGCGCGACCGAGAACACTTTCCGCGAACCCGCAAAGTATTCGGTGAGCTGTTGTTCCGCTTCGACGAGTACCGGGTGGTTTAGGTCTTCGGGGCCGGCATTAATGCGCACGCGAAGCGGATCGTCATTTTCCCAAAGAATTGCTGCCAGTCCCTTTTCGCTGCCGATGAGTTTGAGTTCGCCAATGGGAGACGGCATCGTTTTGTAAACGTAACTCATTGCGATTATCTCGCGCGAAGAGTGGCGGGTCCGCTGGGCGGCGGACAGGTGATTATGGATCTTAGTTCAGACGTGATCGTGAGTCTATGGCTCTTTGACGTGAACTCGCGATCAGATTTACTGCAAGAGGAGCCGGACTTGTGATGTGATTGGGATGTGGCGAATTTCGTGATTGCGCGGTGCGCGCGAGCCGTGATCGAATGATTGTTCACCCGATCACGGCCGATCTTTTGAATCGGGTGTTCAACTCTTTCCCGTGAGTCGGCTGAGCGCTTCTTGGTATTTGGCCACGCTGCGCGTCACCACAGCTTCCGGCAGAATCGGTGGAGGGCTGGATTTGTCCCAGTCCGTCGTTTCGAGCCAGTCGCGGACGAACTGTTTGTCGAACGAAACCGGCGAGGCCCCCGGCTGGTACGAGTCCTTCGGCCAGTAGCGCGAGCTGTCCGGCGTCAGCACCTCGTCAATGAGGATGATCTCGCCGCTCGGCAGCCGGCCCCACTCGAACTTCGTGTCCGCGAGGATGATTCCGCGCTTCTCCGCGAATTCGGCCGCCCGGCGGTACACGTCCAACGTCCGTGTTTTCAGCTCGTTCGCGGTTTCGGCACCGACGGCCTTCACCATTTGCTCGAACGAAATGTTCTCGTCGTGCTCGCCGTCTTCGGCCTTCGTCGCGGGCGTGAAGATCGGCTCCGGGAGCTTGCTCGCGAGCTGCAACCCGGGCGGGAGCGGGATGCCGCACACGGTGCCGTGGGTCTGATACTCCTTCCAGCCCGAACCCGCGAGGTACCCGCGTGCAACGCACTCCACCGGCACGACGGTCGTCTTCTTGACGAGCATCGCGCGCCCGGCGAGTTCGTCGCGCTGGAACGCGGGCGGCATTTGGGCGAGGTCCGCGCTGATGAGGTGGTTCGGTATGTTGAGTTGCTTCAGCCAGAAGAGCGTCAGCGCGGTGAGGATCGCGCCCTTGCCCGGGATCGGCGTGGGCAAAATGTAATCGAACGCGCTGATGCGATCGGTTGCGACGATGACGAGCTTGTCGCCGAGGTCGTATACGTCTCGCACCTTCCCGTGGCGCGGGGTGAATCCCGGTACCTGACTTTGCAACAATGGGTCTGCGGGCATGACAAAGAGGGGTTGGAGATGGGAACCGATTCACACGCGACACAGCGGTTTATTGTATGATCCGGGTTGCCCGCTCGTTGACCCTCGCGGTTCGCCAATTCACGGTCCGGACCGCGAGGGTCAACGAGCGGGCGTGTTCGCAGGGAAGTCATGCTCAAACACGAAACGAAGTTAGTCGCCCCGGACGCCTCACAAATCGTGTCAGCGCTTACGGCTGCGACCGCCGACGCGAACAGGCGGTGCCGCGCCCGGTTGCTCGGTGACGACCCCGCGAAGTGGCGGAAGTTCGCGCGGGCGGTCGCGGCGAAACCCGAGGGGTGGGATATGTTCCGGGGCGGGCGCGGGGGCGTGCCCGCGACCCAAGTTCTCGCTTCGTGGTGGACGGATGCCATCGGGCGCAAACACGTGGTCGTGCGCGGGCGCCGCGTCGAGCACGACGAAGCGAAGCGCCTGCTTCTGAAAGAGGAACTCGCCGCCCGCCCTCCGCTGTGGCACTCGTATCCCGAATACATCTGTCGGCGAACGGTGGCCGGCGCCGAGCAGTTGGTGTGTGCGTGCGGGTGCGGTGCAGTGGGCACGCACGATTCCCTGGGCTGGATGGGCGAAACGTGCGGCCCATGCTTCGACCGCAAGGAAGAACTGGGCGCGGCCGGTTTGCGCTCGAATTTGCCGGGAGTGCTGTACGGGGAACGCGAGCCGCTCGGTGGATTAGGAGCGCTGGCCTGCTCACCGGACGGGGACCGCGTCGCGGCTCGCGAGGGAGACGAACTCGTCTGTTACTGGGACATGCGCGCCCGGACCCCGCGAACCGTGATCGAATTTAGTGGTGGCCGGGTAACAGATGTGGCCCTCACCTCGGATAACCAGCGGTTGCTCGTCACGGGAATGGGCTATCCGGATACGCGGATCGGGCTATTAGCCGTATTCGACGTTACAACCGATCCCCCGCAGCGGATCGACGCGGAAGGCACAATCGTGGCGCCGGGATTGCGTATCGCCGCGCTACCCGACCCGGAACTGGCCCTTTTTCACCGCTGGGCCGGGCGCAGCGTCGCCGAAATCGTGCGGATTCCGTCCGGCGAAGTCGTTCGCTCGCTCGACCTGGACCCCGATTCCTACGGTCGGTTCGCTCTTTCGCAGGATGGCAAGCGGTTCGTCACCTGTGGAACCGTTCCCGTTGTGATCGAGGTCGATTCCTTGCGCCCGGTTGCGCGCCTGCCGATCGGAACGAATGTGGTGGCCTTTTCGCACGACGGGAAGCGTGTATTCGCACAAAACAACGGGCGGCTGGCTGCTTACGACTCCGTGACCGGTACCCAAATCATTTCCGTCAAAACGGACCGCGACCGTGTGCCCGATTACACGCGGACGCTCGCGGTCGACCCGGCCGGCGAGTTCGTGTTCGCGGGCAGTAACTATAACGGGCGGCTGTTCGTTGCGCGCGCCGACACGCTGAAATTACACGCGACGTTCGACTGGCACCTCGGACCGATCAACGCACTCACGATCTCCGCCGACGGCTCCCGCCTCTTCAGTGCCGGCGGCGACGGGTGCGTGAAGGTGTGGCCGATCCGCGCCCTCCTTCGCGGCACCTGAACGAACCCGCCGCTCCCGTCCCGCGTCCCTTATGGACGCGGATTTCCCCCGCACATAAGAAGTGGCTTCGGAACCTAACCCCCCTTACCCCCTTCCCTAAGAAGGAAGGGGGAGAAGCAAAGACAGAAGAGACTACGCGGTCGGTGCTTCCGTTCAAAGCCCCTCTCCGTTGAGGGGAGGGGTTGGGGTGGGGTTCTCTTTAGTGAAGGCCAAGCGATGCCGAGTTATCATCCCGCCGACGTCGAGCGCCGGTGGCAGCAGTTCTGGGAAACGAACAAGACGTTCCGCACGCCCGACCCCGGCGAACCGGGGACCGAGGGCAAACAGAAGTGCTACATCCTGGACATGTTCCCGTACCCGAGCGGCGCGGGGCTGCACGTCGGTCACCCCGAAGGGTACACCGCGACCGACATCCTGGCGCGATTCAAACGCATGAATGGTTTCCACGTGCTGCACCCGATGGGCTGGGACGCCTACGGGCTGCCCGCCGAGCAGTACGCGGTCGAGAAGAACGTTCACCCGCGTATCACCACGCGGAACAATATCGATACGTTCCGTCGGCAGATTAAATCTCTGGGCTTCTCCTACGACTGGGACCGCGAGGTCGACACCACCGATCCCAATTACTTCCACTGGACGCAGTGGATCTTCCTGACGATCTACGACACCTGGTACGACCCCATCGCGAAGAAGGGGCGGCCCATCTCCGAGTTGCCGATTCCCGATAGCGTGCGCAAACAGGGCGACGCGGAAATTCGCAAGTATGAGGACAGCCACCGACTCGCTTATCAAGCGGAAGTCCCGGTGAACTGGTGCCCGGCGCTGGGTACCGTGCTGGCGAACGAAGAAGTCATTGATGGCAAATCGGAGCGCGGCGGGCACCCCGTCGAGCGCCGGCCGCTGCGCCAGTGGCTGATGCGCATCACCGCTTACGCCGAGCGGCTGTTGGACGACCTGGAACCGCTGGACTGGTCGCACTCGATCAAGGAGATGCAGCGCAACTGGATCGGCAAGAGCGAGGGCGCAGAGGTGCGCTTCGCGCTGGCCGACAACTCGGCCAACATTACCGTGTTCACCACGCGCCCGGACACGCTGTTTGGTGCGACTTACATGGTGCTGTCGCCCGAACACTCGCTGGTGCCGAAGATCACAACCGCAAAGCAGCAGAAGGCGGTTCAGGACTACCAACAGGCCGCGAGCCGCAAGAGCGACTTCGAGCGCACGGAAACCGCGAAGAAGAAGACGGGCGTGTTCACCGGCGCGTATGCGATTAACCCGGTCAACGATCAGCGGATTCCGATCTGGATCGCGGACTACGTGCTGGCGACCTACGGTACTGGCGCGATCATGGCCGTACCGGGGCACGACGAGCGCGATTTCGAGTTCGCGAAGCAGTTCGGGCTGGCCATCGTTACCGTCGTGAAGCCGACCGACGAGTGGCTGAAGAAGACCGGGAGTTCGCTGAACGAGCTGCAAGAGCCGTACTGCGAGGAAGGCGTCGCCATCAACTCCGGCATTCTGGACGGCCTACCTACACTGGAAGCAAAGTCGAAGATCATTGGATGGCTGGAAGAGCGTGGCATCGGTACGCGGAGAGTCAATTACAAACTGCGCGACTGGCTGTTCAGCCGGCAGCGCTATTGGGGCGAACCGTTCCCGGTGCTGCACGGCGAAGACGGCAGTCTGGTCGCGCTGTCCGCGAGCGGGCTGCCGCTGGTGCCGCCCGATCTGGAAGACTTCAAGCCGACTGGCACGCCCGAAGGCCCGCTGTCGAAGGCGACGGATTGGGTGAACGTGGTGGTCGGTGGGAAGAACTACAAGCGCGAAACGAACACCATGCCCCAATGGGCCGGGTCGTGCTGGTACTTCCTGCGCTACATCGATCCCAAGAACGGGGCCGAGTTCGCCGATCCCGCGAAGCTGAAATATTGGCTGCCCGTGGACCTGTACGTCGGGGGCGCCGAGCACGCGGTGCTGCACCTGCTGTACGCGCGGTTCTGGCACAAGGTGCTGTTCGACCGCGGTTACCTGCCGTGCCCCGAGCCGTTCCAGCGGCTGGTGAACCAGGGCATGATCCTGGGTGAGTACGAGTACCACATCACCCCAGAAGCGCACGGTGCAAACAAGGCGAAGATCGCCGAACTGGGCGTCACCGCGGTTCACGTTCCGAAGAAGGAAGCGGACGACAAGGAGAGTTACGTACTGCGCGTTCCGGGTGCGGACAAGTCGCTGATCCCATTGTCAGATGAGTTGATCGAAAAGAGGAAGGGTAAGACGTACCTGAAGGGTACTGAAATCGATCTGGCGAGTAAGGCCGACAAGATGTCCAAGAGCCGCGGGAACGTGGTGAACCCGGACGACATCGTGAAGGAGTACGGTGCCGACAGCCTGCGCCTGTACGAGATGTTCATGGGGCCGCTGGAAGCGGTGAAGCCGTGGAACACCAAGAGCGTCGAGGGCGTGTACCGGTTCCTGACGCGGGCGTGGCGGTTGATCGTCGATGACGGCGAGGAGTTCAAACTGCACGCGGCCGTGAAGGATGTGGAGCCGGACCGTGACACGCTCCGCGTGCTGCACCGGACCATTCAGAAGGTCGGTAAGGACACCGAGGGGCTGAGCTTCAACACCGCGATCTCCGCGATGATGGAGTTCGTGAACCACGTGACCAAACTGGAGGCGCGCCCGCGTAGCATCCTCGACCCGTTCGTACTGCTGCTCGCGCCCTACGCGCCGCACGTTGCGGAAGAACTGTGGCGCGCGTTGGGGCACACGAACACGCTGGCCTACGAGCCGTGGCCGAAGTTCGATCCGGAGTTGGTGAAGGCCGACGAGATCGACGTGCCGGTGCAGATTAACGGGAAGAAGAAGACCGTGCTGAAGGTGCCTGCGGAGATCGACGACGCCGCGCTGGAAGCGACTGCACTGGCGGATGATGCGGTGAAAGCTCAGATTGCAGGCAAGACCGTGAAGATGGTGAAGGTCGTGCCGCGCAAACTGGTGAACATCGTCGTTGTGTGAGTTGCCACCTGTGGCACAGGGTATCGCGGAGCAACAGGGTGGTCACGGAGTCACAGGGCTCCCGCCCTGTGCTACGTCAGACGGCCCCTCCGGGGCGAAGACCAGAACCGCCAATGTCTTTCACGCCGCGAAGCGGCCGGCGTTCGTAGCACAGGGCGGAGCCCTGTGCATTCTTTTTTGTGCGATCTACATTTCCGCGAGTGTGTGTCGGTAGACCTTCGGGCCGTTCGTTTGGTGCCCGAGGTCGGTTCGCGTGAGCACTTTCGGGGCGTCTGCCGGCCGGGTGCGGTCGGTGAGGTAGCGGTCGAGTGCCATCACCGGGAAACACATCGGATGCAGTTCGCTCTTGAGTTTGCTCCCGGGGGCGAAGTCCGCACCGGTGAAGGCGTCTTCGGTCCACGCGCCGTCCGCGTGCTGCGTGCCGACGAGGAACTCCGCTCCCGCACGCACCTCGGCACTTTCGCCCTCATTAGCCGCGAGGAGGGCGAGCAGCGCCCAGGCGGTTTCGGACGCGGTCGCGTCGCCCCAACTGCCGTCCGCGTTCTGGGACTCCTTCAGCCAACGAACGGCCCGGCGCATCGGGATCGCGAACGTGTCGAACCCGGTCGCGTTTAGCCCGACGAGCACCTGACCCGTTGTCGCGAGCGGGTTCATACCCCAGCGCGTGCGCCAGTTACCACTCACTTCCTGATAACCGAGAAGGAACGTCACGGCCCTATCGACCGGTGGCTGCCCGGTGCGGAACCCGAAGTGACTGAGCGCTTCAAGGACGCACGCGGTCAGCGCGGGGCAACTCGGGTCAGCCTTTAGCCCGCGGTCGAACGCGGACCAACCGCCGTCGCGGTTCTGCATCGCGAGCAGGAAATCGATCGCGCGACACACCGCTCCGCAGCACGTTTCGCGCAGGGCGTGCCCGCTCCGCGCGAGCGCGACGAGTGCCAGAGCCGTACTTTCGGTGTCCGTGAACCCGGCGTTCCGAGTCTCGAAGTCCAGCAGCCACTGTGCGGCCGATTCTCCGCGCGCCGAACTGCTCACCGCGCCTACGCTCGATGTCGCGCTGAGTGACAACGCCGTGTCGCGCACGGGGGATTCGTATGGGCGCACCCGGAGTTGATCGCCTGTAGTCACACAGAGCGCTTCGAGTTGCTTCAGAGCCCAGCGCATTTCGCTATCTTCAGCAGGCACTTCCAGACACTTGAGCACGGCGGCGTTTAGTGCCAGCGCACGAAAATTCGTGCTGGGGCCGTCGATCGAGTACCGCGCGCGAATCCAGTTCACCGCAGCACGAACCGCGCGCCGGCGGATCGGCCCGAACCCGCGTCGCTCGGAGCGCATTTCGGGGGACCGGACGAACAATTCGCGGACTTGCATCGATTCGGGCAGAGTGGTGATTGGCTCGTGTGCGCGGACCACACCGAGTGCGACTCGCATCGGGCGCTCCCACGCGGACGTCGCGCCGATACCGCGGAGCCACTTCGGTAAGAGGACCGTTTCCACCGGCACAGACGGGCACGCAGAGTAGGGCAGTTGGCCGAGCATCGCGAGGTAGAATCGCGTGAGCGAATCGCTCGCCTCTGCTCCCCCGAGTGCGCGGATCGCATCGGCCGCGCGCCGCATATGCGGTTCGTCTTCTGCGTGGCCGGCGATCTTCAGCGCGAAATACGCCCGTACCGACGTGCCGACGTCGCCCCACGAACCGGTCGCGTGCTGGTGCTTGAGGAGGTAATTGGCGGCGAATGGGACGCGCGGGTCGTCCACGCGCCCGAGAAACGCGAGCAGGAGAACCAGTTCGGCACCGAGATTCTGATCGTCGTCGCGTTCGCCGAGCCAGTGCCCGTCCGGTTCCTGGCACGCGATCAGCGCCGCGCGCCCGCGCACAACGGTTCCGGCCAGTTCCTCGAACCAGGCCGTATCGCGCTCGGAGAGGGAAGTATCAGTGAGAAAATGCGGAGGCTTCACGGTGCGGAATCCTTTCCTGCCGTGTCGGTGCGGAAGGGCACTGAAATGTAGCGGATCGGAGCCCCCGGTCGCAAGGGCAACCGGGGCGTGCAATCACGCGGCCTTTTTCGCGTAGTGGTCGAGGCGCGCGTTGCCCGTGAGAGCGGCAAATACCCGGCGGATCTGGTCGAAACCGTCGCGCAAGAGGAACCCGGAGTTGCGCCCGTAACTCTTCGCGCCGAGGATGAAGTAGTTCGGCTCGCCGGTTTCGGGAAGGCCGATCGGATCATTCACGCGCAGCCCGTCACTGATGCGCAAATCGGCCCGGTAACCGACGTTGGCGATCACCCGCTCCACTTCCCACGACACCGGTTTGCCGTTACTCCGCCCGGCCACGCGGAACCCCTGATCCGGTCCGTGGCAGACGACCTCGTCGAGGACGGTTTGCGGGTGGAACTCCAGGTGGCCGTCGCACCGGGTCGCGAGCGAGTTCGCTTTGGTCGCGAGGCGGTCGCGCTCTTTCAGCGGGTCGTTGGGCATACGCGGGAGCGGTTGCCCGCGCGGGCCGCGCGTGAGCCAGAACACCCAGGTGTCGTTGGCTTCTTCCGCGAGCGTCGCGAGGGCACAAATGGCCGAGGCCGCGGAGTACCCGTCGCCCACGAGGACGATGCTCTTGTTCGCGTAGTGTGTGCGTTTTTCGCCCAGAATGTCTTCCAGCCCCCAGGCGATGTGCTGGCGCGCGGCCAGTTCGCCCACGGCGGGGATGTTGCCGTCGCCGAGGCGGTACGGCGTGATGTACGTGCCTGTACAGTCGAGCACGACGTCGGCCGTTTCGATGCGCTCCGTGCCCGCGCCGTCGCGCACGAGCAATCGGAACGGCAGCCGCTCCGCGACCTCTGATTTCTTCACGCTGGCCGCGCGCCCGACTTGGAGCACGGCCGCTTCGAGATTGAGGGATTCGAGGAGCGCTTCGGATTCCGCGAGCGGGCGCAGGTAGGCTTCGATGAACTCGCGCCCGGTGAGAATATCTGCTTCCGCGGGGATCGACCGCGACCCTTTTTCGCGTCGCACTTCGGTGAGGCCGAGTGTTGTCGCGTTCATGCCGAAGGGCGTGAACATTCGCGCGTGGCCCCAGCGCCGCACGTGCTCGCCGATCGGCCCACGATCGAACACCGTGACCGTGAACCCGCACGCCTTCGCGTACAGCGCCGCTTCGATTCCGATCGGTCCCGCACCGATGATCGCGATGCGGAGGGGGTGAGTTTTAAGCATGGCGCTTCTTCCTGGCGAACGGCGAACGTGATAAATGCAGAAGAGTTTTTGACAGGATCAACAGGATTTACAGGATGAAATCAAAGAGTTGTCGTTCTCTTGATCCTGTGAATCCTGTTGATCCTGTCAAAAACTCTTCTCTTCACACCACTGTTCATTGGGAAGAGCCTACACCCCAACCGGTTCCGGCTGCAACGTGAGTCGCGCGCGGAGCGCGTCGCACGCCGCGGTCAGCCATTCGTCCGTGGGCAGCCCGTAGGGGCGGAACTTCTCCGGGCGCTCCTGTTCGTCTTGCAGGTACAGCGCCCGGTGCCGGCCGAGCTTCGACGCGGTGGGGGCGTCCATGAGCGTGCTAGAATCGGTCGCGCTCATCTGGAACAGCACGCGCATCGCGAACTCGCGCAGCAGCGGTCGGTCGAACGCACGGTTCAGGTTCACGAGCGAATCGCACCACACGATCGCGTGGACCCCGGCGAGTGGGCCGTCGCGCAGGATCGTCGCGAGCCGCTCGGCGGGCGTCGGTTCGCGCTCTCCGCGGCGCCCGAAGCTGAAATCGTCGTCCGCTTTACGCAGCTCGCGGAGGCGGTGGATGCCGAAGATCAGCACGAACCGCGGTGTTCGTTCTGCCTCGCCCTTCTGTCGGCGCTCGATTTCGCTTGTGAGTTCGGCGAGCGCTGCGGGGAGGCCCATCCGGTTCGGGCAGGTCGCGTTCGGCACCCGCTCCGCGAACTTGCGGAGGTACTCGGCTTCGTCCGCGTCGTCGGGCGTACCGTCGAGAATGGTGAAGATCGAAGAACCTACCCCCCCATCCCCCCTCCCTGAAGGGAAGGGGGCGTTGGTGCTGGTGCTCACTGTGGTTGGGGACGTGCCTTCAAAGAGCGAAGCATCTGTCTCCCCCTTCCCTTCAGGGAGGGGGGATGGGGGGGTAGGTCGAACCAACTGTGCGGCGAGACTCAACACCGAGGACACGAACAGCGCGCGGGCGGCGTCTTCGCTTTGCCCGATCATCAGCAGGTTCGCACCGCCGTGGGCGCGGAACAGTGCGGCGGTCGGTTCCTTGATTGCGACCGGGTCGCCGAGCCACGCCGTGGGGACTTTGATCGGCGCGGGTTCCGCGAGTTGCTTCGACAGGGTGCGGTTGTTCGAGAGTACGGCCGACGTGTTCCCGCTGAACACGAGCGGGGCCGGCCAGCGGTCGCCGGCGCGCTTGTGCAGGTCTTCGAGTACCTGTTCGCGCTTCTCTTCCGCGAGCCACACCACCTGGAACGGGTCGTTCCCTTCCACGAGCCCGTTTTGGTCGTTGTAGATCGCTTCCCCCGGCCGCGAGAGCAACCGGGCCGCGGTGTTGTCTTTGCTGAGAATGAGTTGCGCGTCCGCGTCCGAACACTGCAGCGCGACGCGGACGGCCATTTGGTCGATGGTGCTGCGGGCGAGCGAGTACGCACCGCCGAGCGTTTGCGACCCGAGTAGCACGTGCAGCCCGAACGCCCGGCCCTGGCGCACGAGCCGGTCGAGCAGGAGGGACGCTTCCTGGGCGAGTTTGTCGTCCTCCGTGAAGAACGCTTGGAATTCGTCGATTACGAGCAAGATGCGGGGTGTTTTCTCGTCCGGCTTCGCGGCGCGGTAACCGGCCAAATCGTTCACGCCCGTGTCGCGGAACTTTTCACCGCGCTCTCGCAGGATACCGTCCAATCGTTGGAGCACACTTAAACCGAACTCGCGCTCGCTCTGGATCGCGACGACGCGCGCGTGCGGCAGGCGGTAGGTCGCGTACCACTGGAACTCGACACCTTCCTTGAAGTCGATGAGGTACAGTTCCGCTTCGTCCGGGCTGTACGTGAGCGCGAGGTTCGTGATGAGCGCGTGGAGCAGTGTCGACTTACCGGACCCGGTCTTCCCCGCGATGACCGCGTGTTGGGCGGTGCCGCGCCCGAGCGAGAAGAGTTGCTTCCGCGTCGCACCCGCGCGCCCAACAGCCACTTCAAAGCCCTTCGCGGCATTACCGGTCCACACGTCGCCGGGTTTCGGTGCGATGTACTCGAACGGCACCTCCACGCGGACCGCTTCCTTGCTCGCCTTGCCGATGCGCTGAACGAGTGTGGCCACGGTCGCGGGTTCCGGTGGCTTGTCGAGCGCGGGCGGGAACGGCGCGAGCACCGGGTCTTTCGGGACGAATCGGCCCTCTTTCCACGCGAGCGTGTAACTGGCTGCTTCCAGATCGGCGAGATTGAAGTCGCGCGGCATCGTCGCCTTCGTGTCCGCGGTCACGAGTACGCAGACGCCGCACGACGGGCCGCTGTTCGCGAGGCTCACGAGGCGCTTCGCCGCTTCGGGTGTGAAGTTGTTCGGGAAGTTCGCGACCACCAGCACACGGTACGGCTCAGCCACTTCACCCGCGGCCTTGTTGTACTCTTCGATCGACTTGTACTGGTTGCGCAGGTACTTCTGGATCACGCTCGCGGTGTGGTCGGTGAGGTCCATTAGGCGCTGTTCGATGTCGCGCGGTTCGGTCCAGATTTGCGACGTGACCAGCTTCTCGTCGTGGTCCGCGAGGTGCATGAACGCGGCGAAGTTGTCGCCGAGGCTGACGGGATCAACGATGGTGAACCGCACCTTGCCCGGCGGCAGCCCCGTGAGGAACCGGAGCATCATCGACTGAAGCGCCGAGACGCCCGCGGCCCGTCCCTCGTCGCGACAGCGCAATAACACGGAGCACTTGTCGGGGAATGGGAGGTACGCCGGGACCGCGCCATAAAGGGTCGCGGGTGGCGCGAGGCGCTCGTCGGTGGGAACCGCGTCGGTGATGGCGTTCAGGTCGACGTTGATTTCGCCGAACCGCACCCCGGCCGGAACCTGCGTCGCGAGCGCGCGCGAGGGCGTGAACTCGTCCCATGTGGGGAACGCCGAGGTGCCCGCGGTCCGGAGTTCGCCAAATGTACCTGCGACTTCACCGGTTGTGGTGGTCCAGCGCCCCGCCATCGCGTTCCACGCATCGTCGCGGACGGCGGTCGCGGTGGCCATCTTCTCGTTAAACGATTGTTCGGCGGCGCTCAGTTCCGCACCGAGGCGGTTCTCGACTTCGGCCTTCTTCGAGGCGTGAGTCTCGTCGGCTGCGCGCGTTTCGTTGGCCCGATTGCGCCGGATGCGCTCGGCCCCGATCGCGAAATCCGAATCGATCCGGACCAGTTCCTCCTCGAACTGCTTCTTTTGGCCGGCCAGTAGTGGGAGGTAGTATTCGTCCGTTTTCTGCCGCTCGCGGGCGTGTTTGTCACGCAGTCGCTTGATTTCGGCCACGAACTCAGAGGAGGCGTACTCGGACAGCAACTGGCACGAGCGAGTGGACTCCGCGAGGCGCTCCGCAATCACCTTGCCCTGCCGAACGGTAGAGTGCCGGCCGAGCGAGCGGATCAGGAGCCACAGTACCAGTCCGAGTACAACCCCGATGCCCGCGGTGGCGGGAAGAGCGGTGTCCGCGGGGAGGAACGAGAACGTGCTCGCGCCGATGCCGGTCGCGAGCGCGAGGAAAAAGAGCAGACCACTGAAGCGACCCAGTCCGGGCAAGCGGCTCGCACGCAGTTTCGTGATACTCTCTTCAGCGGCGGCGAGCCACTTGTTCATTCGCTTGATCGGGTCGTCGTCCGTCGGCCCAGGGAGGTCGCCCGCGAACTCGACTTCCGCGCGCGGGACGCGACCGCGTTTGAGCAGCGGTTCGGCCTCGGCCCAGAGCGCGTCCACCTGTTCGCGCCCGGCGGCCGCCTTGCGCTGGAGCGTGTCGAGTTGCTCCTTCGCGGTCTTCTCGCCCGCCTCGTACAGCGTGTTGTGGCTCCAGATCTGTTCGTCGTACTTGGTCTGGCCGTTCTTTTGTGCGGTGTTGAACCGGTCCGTGGTCAGCTTCCGGCGGTCGTCGCGGTTGCGCTCGTTGGTGACCTGTTCGGCGGTGAACGTTCTCGCCAAGCGCTCTTGTGTGGCGGCGTGTTCGGCGCTCAGTTCGCCGAGTTCTTTTTCGAGTGCCGCGGCGTGGGCCTTTCGCGCGCGCGTCACCTCGCGCTCGGCTTTTTCACTCGTGGTCTGGAACGCGGCGGCGAGTTCGGCCTCGGCCCCGGCCCGCGCGCGGGCGGCGTCGGAAAGGCGCGCGAGGGCGGTCCGTTGGCGATCGAACAAGTTGTCGGACATGGCGGCACCGTAATCGGGCGAAGAGATCGTGCGCACGATAAACGCGGAAATGAGAACCCGGGAGACTTACGACCCGAACTCGCACTCCTGGCGGATCTGGGTGAATAGGACGGCGAGCTGGTCAATGGCCCGCAGCGCGTCGCTCACGGCGCGGTCGAGCGGTTCGACGACGCGCTCCTCGTGCTCCTGGTGGACCGCGTCGTCCCACGAAGTGAACGTTTCGTTCCACTTCGCGCGGGCGGTCTTTTGCGCGTCGTAAATCTGGCTGCGCGTGGCACCGAATCGCATTTAAGCTCCCTCCCGCGTGCCCTCTGCCGCTGGGGGAAGGGGCGGTTGTTTTTCCAACCCCTCCCCAACCCCTCCCCTAAGCGGAGAGGGGCTTAAAACCGCCGACTGGACCGCGTCTTCTGTGCTTGATTCTTCTTCCCCCTTCCCTTTAGGGAGGGGGGCCGGGGGGGTAGGTACTCCAGACGTACTCGGTCCCGGGGCATAGTCCGGACGCAGGCCGGCGTAGCTCTCGAGTGCCCCGATGCGGCGCGTTACTTCGGTCAGTGCGTTGGGGAGATCGGCTTCGAGTATTGATTTGAGCCGGCGCGACGGCCCCGTGAACATCTCGTCGATCATTTTGGGCAACCGCCCGATCCACCGGCGCACGGTTTCGACCTTCTCTTCCGCGTGCTCCTGTCGCGCTTTCGCGAGGCGCAGGGCTTTCTCTTGCACCGTGCAGTCCGGGTCGCGCCCGTCCCACGTCGGGAACTTGCGCTGGGCCAGTTCCGCCTTCGCGCGCACGACCTCCTCTTCGCAGTCGCGCACGGCCCGCTGCCAGCGCGCGAGTTGCTCGCCGAGCCAGTCGAACGCGCGGCGGATCTCGAGGTCCACGCCGGCCATCGCCTCGCTCAGCCCGTCGCCGTAATTGGTGAGGGCCGCGTGCCAGTCAACAACCGCGGCGATCGAGCGGACGTCTGCGGACATGGGTCGGCTTCCGTCGAAAATCGGGCGGGTTGAGTCGAAGGTCGCCAAGTCGAAAGGTCCGAAAGTCACAAGTGAGAGGTCTTCGACTCGATGACTTTCGACCTTACGATCCGGGACGAGGTTATCGTTGAGACAGGTACTCTTCGATCCGCTCGGCCTTGCGGAGCAGGAACGGGATGTGCTCACCGGACACTTCCAAGAAGCGCTCCAGGACTAGCATCGTGGCTTCAAATTCCTGCCGGAAGCGGTCGTGTTCCTGGTCGCGCCAACTGTCGCCGAGGGCCGTGAGCTGGCCGTGTAACCCAGCGAGGGCGGACTGCATATCGGCGTTGAACCGCTTCAAGTTGCTGGCGAACCGCCGCACTTCGGCAGGGTCCACTATGGCCTGCGACATGGCGCGAACTCCTTCGTGCGAATGACGTGTGGGGCCGAAAGCGGCTATTCCATAATACCACGGCCGCGCCAAATGTGTTGGCGCGGCCGCGGGGTTTCATGTTTGGTGCGGGCCGGTTACGGCAGTTCGAGGACATAGGCGGTGCCGTCGGCGTTAGCGGTGACGACGGACTTGCCGTCGGGCGTGTAGGTCGCACCGTTGATGGCGACCGGCACGGTCCACGAGCGCAGTTCGGTGATCTGCTTGTTTTTGAACTCCGTCAGCGACCACACCTTGATTTCGCGGTCGTTGCTGATGGTGGCGAAGGTCTTGCCGGTCGGCGACACGATCAGCGCCCGCACACCGGTCTTGTGGGCCTTGCCGTCCGCGATCGTCTCCCGTTTCTCGATATCGCCGACCTTCACCGAGCCTTCCGCGTCTGCCCCCACGAGATACTTTTTGTCCGGCGTGACGCCCAGGTCCGCGAAGCTCTGTTGGAACAGCGCCCAATCGCCCTTGATGCGCTCCTTGGTGGCCATGTCGAAGATGCGGACCGCGCCGGCGTCGTCACCGGCCACCACCCACGTGAGGTCGGGCGTGAACGTGGCCGAGCGAACATCGCGGCCCCGGTCGGGAACGGACACGAGCGGCTTGCCCTTCGCGTCGTACAACTCGTAGGTGTTGTTCTTCTTGTCGCCGACGGACTGTCGGGACGCCCACGCGCCGACCTTCGAGCCGTCGAGCGTGGCCACCACCGTGTACACTTCGCCGGTCGGCACCGCTTCACCCGCACGCGGCGGGGTGGTGCCCCAGAAGTGCAGCCGGCCGACGGTGCCGGTGGGGACGCGCCCGCCCATCACCACGCCGTCGTTGCCCAGGAACGCGAGCGCGAACGGGGTGTCCGCGTTGCCCACGAGCGTGGCCACTTCTTTGCCGGTCGCGATGTCCCACACCTTGATCGTCTGGTCCGTGCCGGCCGTGGCCGCGAATTTCCCGTTGGGGCTGACGGCCACCGCGTTCACGGCGAGCATGTGCCCGCCGGCCGCGCTCGCACTGTCCAGCGGGGGAAGCTCGAACACGCGGAGCGTGTTGTCCTTTTCCGAGGCGCCCGACGCGAGGAAGCGCCCGTCCGGGCTGAACGCGACCGACGTGACCCAGTCCGTGTGCCCGCGCAGCCCGCGGACCTCGGTCTTGGTCTGCACGTCCCACACTCGCACCACGCCGTCGGCACCGGCCGCGGCGACGAAGCGCCCGTCCGGGCTAAAGCAGACCGTGGATAGCGGGGAGAAGCCGGTCGCGCTGTTCGGTACGACCTGGCCCTCGAACTTCACGAGTTGGGCCAGGGCACCGTTGTCACCAACGGACCAGATGCGCAGCGCCCCGTCACCGCCGACGCTGGCGAGCCGGCTCCCGTCCGGGCTGTAGCAGACGCAGGTGGTCCCGGCGATGTGCGCGCTTTGTGCGGACAGTTCCTTGGGCGTGCCCCCGAGATATCGATAACGGCCAGTCCGCCGTCCGCGATCCCGACCGCGGCGTGCTTGCTCCCCTTACGGATCGAAACGGCACACGCGGCCTTTCGCGACGCCCATTTCCACACTTCTTTGCCCGCCGGGTCGAACCCGCGAACGGTCGCGTCGGCCGAGCCGGACACGATCAGGGTGCCGTCCTCGTTCGCCGCCACCGCGAGCACCGCCAGGTTGTGACCGGGCAGTTCCTTTGCGACCTTCTTGGCGCTCACGTCCCACACCTTGACCACTTTTTCGCCCCCGGCCGCAACGAGCTGGTTGCTGTCCGGGAGGAACGCGAGCGCGGTCATCGGGGCGCTCGCGTCGAGGGTCGCTTCCAGCTTGCCGGTTTCTGGGTCGTACACGCGGATCTTCTTGTCCGCGCCGGCCGCGGCCACGCGCTTCCCGTTCGGGGCGACCGCGACCGCCCACAGCGACTCCGCGGACTCCTTCATGGCCCGGTGGTCGTCCACGGCGTTCAGATCCCACACGCGCACGGCCCCGTCCTCGGACCCGGACGCGACCTGCTTGCCGTCGCCGCGCACGGCCACGGCGGTGGCCTTCGTCATGTGCCCCTGGAACGACCGGAGCTGCTTGCCCGCGGTCACGCCCCACACGCGCACGGTCTTGTCGTCGCCGCTCGTTACAAGGAACTTGCCGTCGGTGGTCACGGCCAGACCGGTCACCGTGCCCGAGTGCCCGACGAACTCGCGGAGCTTGGTCGCGGTGTTCCCGACGCTCTCTCCGTCCGGTCCCGGGCCGGCGGTGAGGCGCACCTTGCCGTCGTGTCCGCAGGAGAACACGCTCGCGCTGTCGCTGCTGAACGCGACGCCCAGCACCCCGCCCGTGTCTACGCCCTGCACGCCCATTGCGAGCTGGTTCCCCTTGCCCCCCGGCACGTATACCCCGATCTGCGAGTTGCTGTCGCCGATCGCGACCAGTTTCCCGTTCGGGCTGAACGCGACGCGCTCGATGCGGACGTTGCGCGACGGGCTGGTGTAGACCGCCTTCGCGGTGCCGAACTCGATCACGCGCAGGACACCGTCCTCGGAACCGATCGCGAGTTGCTTCCCGTCCGGGCTGAACGCGAGCGCCTTGATGGGCTTGTCCGTCTTGCCGAGATTCACGAGCGTCTTGATGGGTTTGCCCGTGGTCGGTTCCCAGGTGTGGACCTGGTTGCCGCTCGACGACACGATCACATTTTCCTTCGGGTGGAACACGACGTCCGTGGCCCCGAGGACGTTGGTGCTCGCGCGGGTCGGGTCGTCGGGCTGGTCGACGTGCCCCCGGTAGGTCGCGACCTCGCGCCCGTTACCGAGATCCCAAACTTTTACGATGAAGTCGCGGCTCGCGGACGCCACGAACCGTCCGTCCGGGCTGTACGCGAGCGCGTTCACGCGGTCCGCGTGGCGCATCCGGGACTCGCCCAGAACGCGCGTGACGTGTTGCGGTAACCCCGGGGGCAGGTACGGCAACTGCCAGCGCGCGTCACGCAGGTGCCGAAACGCGGCCTTGAAGTTGTCCCCCTTCGCGGCCTCCTCGGAGCGCTTCACGAGGTCGTCGGCCTTCGCGAGTGTGTCCACCGGGAACTTGGCTTTGACGGCCTGCTCGCGCTCGGTCTGGAACTTCTCGCGGAGCGCCTTGACCTCGTCGGCCGTGGGGCCGGCCGGCTCCGCGGCCACGAGCGGCACCGCGAGCGCGCCGGCGAGGAGCATCAACACGAGGGGTCGAAGGACGGAACGCATGGCGGCCTCACACTCGGAGCAAGCGGCGCAAGTGATTGCGGACCAATGGGGACCAGTATACACAGACGGACGAGGGGGACGAACGTAACAAGTGCCGGGCGAACCCGTCCCCCCCGCACCGCCGCTACTCGTTCACCTTCTCGCCGGCCGCGCTCAGTGCCAGTACGCAGAACGCGGTACCGGCGTTGGTGATGTAGTGGGCCTTGTCGTTGTTCAGCGAGCGCGTGTACCAGCGCCCGCTCGCGCGCTGGTTCGTTTTGAGCCATTTTATCGCGCTCGTGATCGCGGGATCGTTCGGCTTTTCGCCCGCTTGAAGCAGCACGAAGGTGACGAACCCGGTCCCGTATCCGTCGCTGTCCGCGTTCGGGTCGTTCGGCGTCTTGTCCGCGTCGCGCCGCTTGTACTCACCCAGGGACGGCAGGGACCATCCGCCGCCCTTGCGCTGTTTCGCTTTGAGGGACTTTATTGCCTTTGCTTGTTCGTCGGCCGTGAGCAGCCCGTCGAGCTTGGTCGACGCCCAGAGCAGCAGCGCGGTGTGGTGCAGGTCGGGCGCCGGGGTCTTTTTCAGGTACGTTTTCAGTTTCGCGACACCAGTTTTGGCCGCTTCGGTCTTGGCGTAGTCGCCAGGTGCATAACCGACCGCGAGCGCGGCGAGAACCGCGCCGTAGTAGTCGTCGTGTTCGAGCGGCGGCCAGTCGCACTTCAGCCACTTCCAGTCTCCGGTCGCGCGCTGGACGGTCCACATGCGATCGAGGGCGGCTTTGGTCGTGCTGTGAAGAGTGTTGGTTTGCTGCGCGTCGTTGTACGCGAGTGCGAACGCCGTTGCTACGATGTAGGCGTCGCCTCGAGGTTTTCCGCCCGCGGACCAGTTCGTGACGTCGGTTTCGAGGTACTTGCGTACTTCTTTCCACCCCGCGTCGCCCTTCAGTAAGGGGCGGGCCGTGAGGTACGGCATGTTGGTGTGGCACGTGATGCAGTCGCGCTCGCGTGTCCAGTTCACGCCGACGCCGTCGAGGTACTCGGCCGCCTTCGTGTAAGAGAGCTTCTTCGCGAGCGGCTCGTCGGCTCGGGTGGACGCGGGTTGCGGGAAGTCGGCGGCGGGGCTTGGTGTCGCGCACAGGAGAAGCGCGAAGTACACGTATCGCATGGGAGAGTCCCTCGGGTGAAAAGCGAACGGGGGCTGTGGCCCCCGCTGTGAGACGCGACTCGCGGGCGCCACCAACTGCCGCGCCCGCGAACGTTACCCCGGTGTTACACGATCTCCTTCAGCTCGAACCCCTTACGGTACTCGCGGAACAGCATCGCGTTGGCCCGGTCCGCGAGTGCCTTGTCGCTGCTGAGGAGGCGCTCCGTTTTCGTGTCGATGGAGAGCGCCGGTCCGAACCGCCCAGCGGCGCTACCCACATCGACTTTGTTCGCCTTCAGGTGGGTCAGCATCGCGGAAAAGAACTCGTTCGCGTTCTTGTCGTCGCTCACCTTCGTGTTCGCGCCGATGGCTTGTTCGGTACCGAGCCGGTAGCTGATGTTCGCGAGGTGGCACAGCGACGCGGAGAGGTGCCCCTCGGCGATGTCGCAGTTCAGGTCTTCCACCTTCCGGCTGCGCACGGCTTTCACGAAGTTGTCGAAGTGGTGCTGGTCGCTGCCGAGGAACTTCATGTCGCCCTTCGAGTCCTTCCCCCAACCGAAGCGGGTGACCTCCTTGCCGTCCTTGTCGTAGGCGATGCCGCCGGCGTAGTTCGGGCACACCACGTAGCCCTCGGTGCCGACCCAGATGTTCCCGACCTTCGCGCCCTTGTAGTCCTTCGTTTCCAGCCCGCGCACCTCGAAGATCATTTTCGCGTCGGTGTAGTCGAACAGACAGAATTGCGTGTTGGCGGTTTCGCCGTCGTCGACGTACCCGAACCGCCCGCCGGCGCTGAGCACCGTGTTCGGCATGGCAGTTTTGCCGAGGCCCCAACGGGCCTTGTCCATTTCGTGGACGCCCTGGTTGCCGAGGTCGCCGTTGCCGGTGTCCCAGACCCAGTGCCAGTTGTAATGGACCGTGCCGAACTTGTCGTTCGGGTTGTTGCGCCGGGGCATCTTCAGCGGGGCCGGGCCGCACCAGAGGTCGTAGTCCATCGTCGCCGGGGGCTTCTGGTCGCCGGACTTTAGCCCCACGTCTCCGATGCTCTTGCGCGGCTTGTAGCACAGCCCGATCGCGAGATCGACCTTCCCGAGCTTGCCGCCCCGAATATAGGCGATCGCCTCGCGCATGCCCGGGTTACTGCGGCTCTGGGTGCCGACCTGACAGATGCGTTTGTACTTGCGGGCCGCGGCCGTCATGATCGTGCCCTCGTGGACGTTGTGCGTCGCGGGCTTCTCGACGTACACGTCCTTGCCGTTCTGCATGGCCCACACCGCCATGAGCGCGTGCCAGTGGTTCGGGGTCGCGATCGAGATCACGTCGATGTTCTTGTTCTCGACGACCTTGCGGATGTCCTTTTCGTACTGCGGGGCCTTGCCCTGTTTGCCCTCGATGGCCTTCATCGCGCGCCCGATGGCGGCCTCATCGCAGTCGCACACGGTGGTGATTTCGCAGTTGTTCTTGCCCAGGAACCCGTCCACGTGGCTCATCCCGCGCCCGTTCACGCCGACCACCGCGACGCGGAGCTTGTCGGCCTGCGCCTTCGTCTTGGTTGTGGAGGTTTTGTCGTCGGCGCGCCCCACGGACCCGGCGGCGGCAGCGGCGGCGATAAGGGCGGAGCGGTTTAGGAACTCGCGTCGGTTGAAGAGATCCATTGGCAGCTTCCCCGGCGTTTCGGGCCGGATTTTTAAGGAATGGGAGAGGGCTCGAGTAGGAATTCGACCTTCCCACTTTAATCGGGCGCTTAGGTCCGAAGCAACAACGCGGTTCCAGAACTGTTGCCGCGGTAGTAGCGGTCGTATTGACCCAACCGGCGCAGTGTTGGGTGTTCGATTTGCGGACCGCGCGCGGAACGTCCATGTTCCGGTCGTGCGGGGCGTTCTCGTACCGTTTACTTCCGACCTGGAACGCGGAGCGCTCACCGGCCCGCCGGGGTCCGTTTGAACTGGCGTTTGAACACAACCCCGAACGGCGGGGTTGGGTCGGGCTGTTCCGACGCTAGTTTGAACGAAACCCCGCGCGGGCCGGAAACAGCGATCCCCGTGTGGTGAAGGCACCAAGTCCCTCGGACGACGCAACATCGTCCTGCTGCCACGCAGCGAGCTAAATCGGCCGCGAGAACGAATCACACGATACCCGGAGCGCTGACCGATGCAAGCACCGGGGCGGGGGCAGAGTTGTATTGAATAAATTATGGCATTATTTTCACTAGTGGTATTGATGTCATTCACCATGTTGATGTATAATGCTTCGTTGGGAGTGGCGAGAAGGGGTCATGTACGCCCGTTGTCAGGCGCGGTACAGTTGGGGGTGAGCGAATGTTAGCCGATTCGAGTAGTGAATTGCATTTTTCGCGGAGATTTCCGCGTTCTTGAGGGGCTGCGGGCCAGAATGTTAGCAATTGTTAGCCGGTACGGAGGGCGTTTTGGCTGAATTGACGCGGCGCACTCGGGGACCGGCTGCCCGCTCATCTCGTGAGCAGATCATCGGCGCCCGAGTGCGCTTCGGACGGGCTAGAACTCGGTGAACCCGTCGTTGCCGTCGTTGCCGAGACGGTCGAGTTCGTGGGTGCGCCCGTTGCCGTTGGAGTGCCCGTTGCTCATCGCGCGGGCCACCGCGGGCCGGGGTTTGGTCGCCGGTGCCTTCGCGCGAACGGCTTTGTGTGCCGGGCGCGGAACGGAGTGGCCGTCGTCACCGAGCTTGAACCGAGCGACGAGGTCGCGGAGCTGGGCCGCCTGGTCCGTAAGCGTTTGGGCCGTGGCCGACATTTCCTCGGTCTGTGAGGCGTTGCGCTGGGTCACGGAGTCCATTTGCGAAACGGCCTTGTTGACCTGATCGATGCCCGTGGACTGCTCCTTACTGGCCGCCGCGATCTCCGTGATGATGTCCGTCACCCGCTTCACCGAAGTGACGATTTCGCCCAACGTCGAGCCGGACTGGTTCACGAGTTCGGTGCCCGCGTCGACCTTCTTGACCGAGTCCTCGATCAGCGACTTGATCTCTTTCGCGGACGTGGCACTGCGCTGGGCCAGGTTGCGAACCTCGGACGCGACGACCGCGAACCCGCGGCCCTGTTCGCCGGCTCGTGCGGCTTCGACGGCGGCGTTGAGGGCGAGCAGGTTGGTCTGGAACGCGATCTCGTCGATCGTCGTGATGATGTCCGCGATCTTCTTCGAGGACTGGTTGATCTCGCTCATTGCGTCGACCGCGTTGCTGACGACCTGGCCCCCGCGCTCGGCCACTTCCTTGGACCCGCTGGCGAGCTGGCGCGCTTGCTGCGCGCTGTCCGAGTTCTGCTTCACGGTCGCGGTGATTTCTTCGAGGGTACTGGCCGTTTCTTCGAGGCTACTCGCTTGTTCCTGAGCGCCCGTCGAGATTTCCTCGCTGGCCGCGGACAGTTGACCGGAAGCGTCGGCGAGTTGCATGGACACCTCGCGCACGCCCTCCAGTGCGGTCCGAACAGAAACGATCGCCTTATTGAGTGCGACCGCCATCTGCCCGACCGCGTCGTTCCCGAGGTCCGGGGCCTGCTGGGTGAAATCCCCCGCGGCCAGGGCCGTCACCGAGGTCACGATCGTGGCGACTTTGTGTTGCAAGTCGGCCGCGTCCTCCTTGACCTTCTGTTCGAGCATCTTGGCGGCGGTAATGTCGGTGGCGTACTTGACGACCTTGTAGGGCTTGCCGTTCAGGTCGAAGATCGGGTTGTACGAGCCTTGGATCCAGACCTCCTTGCCGCCCTTGCCGACGCGCTGGAACTCAGCCGCGGTGTACTCCCCGCGGTTGAGCCGGGTCCAGAAGTCTCGGTACTCGGAACTCGATGCGTTGGAAGGCTCGACGAACATGCTGTGGTGCCGGCCCTGGATCTCGGACAGGCTGTACCCCATCGTGCGCAGGAAGTTCTCGTTGGCGCTCGTGATGGTGCCGTCCATCTTGAACTCGATCACCGCCTGGGCGCGCCCGATGGCCGCGATCTGGCCCATGAAGTCCGCGTTCTCCGCGCGCTGCTTGCCCACGGCTTCCCAGTTCACCTTGTCCTGTTGGAGGGCCGTGTGGATGCCCTGGACCGTGGCGTTGAGGGCCGCGCCCATTTGTCCGAATTCGTCGGTCGAGGTCACCGTGGCCTTCTGAGTCAGGTCGCCCGAGGACACGGCCTGGAGCACTTTCACCGTGGTGTTCAACGGGTTCACGATCAGACCGCGGAAGAAGATCCCGAGCCCCACTGCCACGAGCACCGCGCCCCCGATGACCGCGTACATGGTCGTTTTGGCCGACGCGAACAGTTCCTGGGCGTCTTTGGCATCGCGCTCGGAGATCTCGCCCTGGAGGTCGCAGAGGTCGTTGAGCAGCCCGTTCAACTTGGTTGCGTTCGCGTTCGAGGCCAAGCAGAGTTTCTCGGCCTGTTCGATGTGCCCGGTTTTCAGGGCGGCCATCGTCGCTTCGTGGTCCCGGCGGAACTCCTCCAGGCGCGGGAGGAACTCGTTCCAGAGCTTCTTCTCTTTGTCCATCATGGGGAGCGCGTCGTAGCGCTTTTGTGCGTCCCGGGCTTTGGTCCACGCGGTTTCCATCGCCCCGGTCGCCTGGGCGCGAGTGGTTTCGTCCTTGGCGCGGAGGGCCACGAGAAGGGAGCGCTCGGTCCGCTGCACTCCACCGATGCTGCCCCGCAGGTCGGTGACGGCCCGGAGCGACGGGATCAGGTTCCCGTTGGCGTTCTCCAGGGACTGGTTGATCTGGGTCATGGACCGGATGCCCCAGAACCCGACCGCCGCACACGCGACGGCCAGCAGGAGGAACCCCCCGATGAGGCGGGTGCCGATCCCGAGGTTGCCGAATTTCGTTGCCATCTGCGTCGACATGGAATTGAGCCCTCTACAAGTGGCCCCGGGTGGGGAAGAAATAGGTCGGTTCAGTCAGTTGGCCGAGACGAACCCGCCGGCGCGCGGGGGGACGGGGGCCGCGGGCGCCCCCAAGATGGCGGGGGCGCCCGCGGCCCCGGGCGCGCGCGCCTCGCCCAGCCAATTCCGCTTCAATTCCGCGACGCGCGCTGTGAGCCGGGTGATCGATTCGTCGAGGTCGCCGCGGGCCGATTGCCCCACGCGCCGTGCCCGTTCGGTCAAATCGGCAACGAGGTCGTCGAGGAGCCGGATCACGTGGACCAGCGGCCCGGCGGCTTCAGAAGCCGATGCCGGCCAGTTCCGCAGGTGGACGCGGTTCGGGGCCGATTCGATGAGCCGCGCCAGGGCAAAGAGCGCGCCCGGAGCGAACCCGGTGGTGCGGGCGCAATCCAGGAACACGAGCACTTCCGGGTGCGCCCGGAGCCGGTACTCGACGGCGGGCGCGATACTGGTCCACTTCGAGAGGGTCACGAAGCCCGTGAGCGCGAAATCAGCGCCTGGGCACACCGGCCCGTGTGGGGTCCACAAGGTTGTTCCTCGGTTCGGCAGGAGGGATGAACCGCGCGGGTTCGGAGTGGGTGCGAGACCCCACAAATCGGCGGACGTCCCCAAGATCGAATGGCGTTGAAAATTATGCCCTGGGTGATTCCCTCAGAGGGGTTGTGGTATCGCTCAGAAAATTGGAGTGCGGTCGGGGAAATGCTTGGCGGTCGGTGGGGAAGATTAATAACGGGCGCGAAAAAGTGTGGTTTTTATCGTTTGAGCGTAACGGGTGGGTCACCGTAGGGCCGCGCGCCCGATCGCAGGAACGCGGGAACGAGTGGGTGGGTACTCACTGGCGCGAGGGGGATTCCAGTGTTAAGACTAGTCGGATGAGTTCGGCCAGGCTCGCGGCCTGGAGCTTCCGCATCACGTTGGCCCGGTGGAACTCGATGTTCTTTTCGCTCACCTGTAGCTCGCGGGCGATAACCTTGTTCGCCTTCCCGACTGCGACCAGGTCGAGCACCTCGCGCTCGCGCGGGGTGAGCACGGCCAACCGCGCCCGGGCCGCGGCGCGCTGGGCGTATTCGGACCGGCGGCTCGTGTCGCGCGCCAGGGCCTCCTGAACGGTGTCCAATAGTTCTTGGTCGTTGTACGGCTTCTCGAGCACGTGTACGGCGCCCGCGCGCATGGCGCGGGCCGCGGTGGGTACGTTTCCGTAGGCCGTGACGAGAACGGCCGGGAGCCCCGGTTCGCGCGCGGCCAGCCGCTCCAGGACCGCGAGCCCGCTCAGCCCGGGCATGCGCAGGTCCAGTATCGCGCACCCGGGGCGCTCCGGCCCGACGTCCCGGAGGAACTGTTCCCCGCTCTCGAACGTTTGCACGGGCAGGTTCACGGAGCCGAGCAGCCACGAAAGGGACTTTCGGACATTGGGATCGTCGTCCACAACGAAGACCGTGGGAACACTCATGTCGCGGGTCTCACAGGGCGAACGGCGCGGCCTTAATGAGATTAAGAGCCGCCCGCTAGGGCTTAAACGTCGACCGGGACGCACAATGTCGAATGTCGGGCCGTTGGGAGGGATTCGTCCGTTCGGGGCGCTCTACGGGGCGGGTATCGTGCGGCGGGGTGCGGTCCTTCCAGTTTTCGCCCCTCTCACTCCGGCCGGTGGTTCGATCAAAGCCGGGAAGAGGATTTGTGATTGACAGTGGTTCGTGTGCATCACGCGCCTTGTGTGGGGGCCAATAACGGCGCGGGCCGCTACCGGGCGCGGTCGTACCAGAAACTCGAACACCTCGGACGTTCCGTTCACGGGTGCGGGTTGTTCAGTACTCTCCCAGTTGTATAGGCACGCGACGACTTAGCGCCCACTATCCTGGGACATCCCTCAGACGAGTACGGGTTTTTAGACAGTACCTGATCGGGTTCGCGACCGTTCACTTTCCGGCGTGCCGCGGCGCGAGTGCAGGCCCGGTGAACGCGCCCGGTGTCGCGTTGTTCGTGGGGAACACACGTCTGTTATTAGGTCGGGTTCACAATTTCCGAACGGCCCGCACGCTGTCATATTGCGCAGCTACGAGGTAGATAATGAGATCAAACGGAGAGCGGGCCGTTTGACGTGCGCACGATCTCACGCCCGGCTCACCATCGTCTCAGCCACGCTTGGGTAAAGTTTCTTCCGAACAAACCCACCACCGCCGAGCGGAGGGAATCATGATCGGAACGAAGACGCGCCGGGGGTTCACGCTGATCGAACTTCTGGTCGTGCTGGGCATCATCGCGACCCTCATCGGGCTCCTGGTCCCGGCCGTGCAGAAGGCGCGCGGGGCCGCGGCCCGGGTCCAGTGCCAGAGCAACCTGCACAACGTCGGGCTCGCGTTTCACCACTACATCGACGTGAACAAGGGGCAGTTCCCGGACGCGGCCCGGGTTCCCAGCGTCCCGCTGACCCCGGGCCAGCCGAGTCTGGCCGCGGTGCTCGGACCGTACAGCGAGAACAGCCGCGGGGTGTTCCGCTGCCCGCTCGACTCGACTCGGTACCCGACCGAGGGGCTGAGCTACGAGTACCAGCCCCGGGTGGTCGGCAAGACGTTGGACCAACTGCGGGCCAACAAGCTCGGGCTCCCGCTCACCGAGGTCTGGCTCACCTACGACTTCGACTCGGTACACAGCCCCGACCCGGAGCGCGCGCGCAACTACCTGTACGCCGACGGGCACGTCGAGTAACGCCCCGCGCGGTTCCTCACCGCGATACACCCGCACGTCTTTACCGGAGGCTCCATGCACACGTTCCCCGTTCACTCGCGGAAGAATTCCACGTCCGAAACAGCCCCGCGCCGGCGGTGGCGCCGGTGGGCCGTGATTATGCTGCTCGTGATCGGCGGGATCGTTTGGGCCGCGCGCCCCGATCCGCACCTGGCGCGGGCCAAGGAACTACAGAGCGAACTGTTCGGTTCGGGGGCTAAGAACCTCTCCGCCGAAGAGCGCAAAGCCCGGTTCACGGAGTACCGCGAGCAGGTCAAGCACCTGAGCGCCGATCAGAAGTGGGAACTGTCCGCGCCGGCCCGGGAGCGGCAAAAGGCCGAGATGGAGCGCTATTTCGCACTGTCGCCGAAGGAGAAGATCAAGTACCTCGACGAGCGGATCGACCGTTCCGAGAAAGCGCGGAAAGAGCGCGAACAGAAGGCCGCACAGGGGGCGGGGCGCCCGGGCGGGGGCGGATTCGGTGGCGGTCCGAGCGGGGCTCAAAAGGGTGCTCCGGGTGGCGCGCCCGGGAAAGCACCGCGCTCATCCGAAGAACTCGAGAAGCGACGGAAAGAGAGTCTTGCGCGAACCACGCCGGAGGAACGCGCCCACGCGGACCAGTTCCGCAAGGAGATGAACGACCGGCGCAAGCAGCGCGGGTTACCCGTTCGCCTGTGAGGTGCGTTCCGGGACCAGTTCCGGGTACGGGTGTGGGTTCGAGGGACCGGAAGTGTAGAACGAAACGGACGTGCCCGCCGCGACCGACTTTTCGGACCGCGGTGGCCCCGGAATCGTTCCTCCCGGTCCCCACGAATGCACCTGCTCCGCACTCACCACGTCGCGATCATCTGTTCCGACTACGCGCGCTCGAAACACTTCTACACGACCGTACTCGGCCTGGAAACGGTCGCCGAGGTGTACCGGGCCGGTCGGGATTCCTACAAACTCGACCTGCGATTGCCCGACGGTACGCAAATCGAGTTGTTTAGCTTTCCGAACCCGCCCGCCCGCCCGAGCTACCCGGAAGCGTGCGGGTTACGGCATTTGGCTTTTGAAGTGGCAGATGTGGCCGCGGCGGTTGCGGAACTGGCGCGGCACGGGGTAGTCGCCGAACCTGTGCGCGTGGACGAATACACCGGCAAGCGGTTCACGTTCTTCGCGGACCCGGACGGGCTTCCACTCGAACTGTACGAACGGTGACACCGGGGACATCGCCCGGAGTGTACGTGGTGATCGCCGTTTTCATACGCGGCATTTCAATTCGCGGTCAAAATATCTTGTAGAGCTTGGCCCTCGGTGGGCACTACTCCTCCGAATCCGATCGCGAGGTGCCCGTGACGCCACGATCCCTGTGTGCCGTTTTGCGAACGCTGACCGATGCTGACCTACCGGTATCGGACGCGGAACTGTTGCGGCGGTTTCAGGCGCGCGACGAACGGGCCTTCGCCGAACTGGTGAAGCGCTACGGGCGGTTGGTGTGGGCCGTTTGCCGGAGCTTGAGCCGGTCCGACACCGATGCCCGCCGTGTGCCACCTCCGCGCCCTGTTCCGCAGCGAGAAAACCCAGTGGGATGAATACTGGGTATCACTCGCCGCCTGAAACCTACCGACACTAATGACGCTCACCCCTTCACGAGCCAATTTCACCGCGCGCCGGAAGACCCACACATGAGTTGCCGCTTCGGGTCGGCCAGCGGAGTGGTACCGCATATTCCCAACCGCGATTCTCGTAATCCTCCAGTAGATCACGAAACTTCGACTGGCTCAGCGCGGACACGGTCACGAGATCGTACTTATTCTTGGTGGTCTTGAAGGTGATTACATTTGGATTTTGGGTCAGTTGTTTTCAACCAGCGAGTCGAACAGTTACCGCTGCTCCTGGATAACTTCCGGCGGCTGAGTTTCTGCCCGTCCCACCCAACCCGCACCGGCGCTCAGACCCAATCCGCACGCCAATACCACCCGCGGTCACCAGCACTTTGATGGATGTCGCACTCATACCGATCACCCCTGGGACAATTGACGAACCGAACCGGAAACCGGGAATCCGATCCGAACCAGTGATTCCGCCTTCGCTGCGACCGCCGCGGGCACCGCTCCGCCCCCGAACGCGGCCACGACACCGAACGCCAGGCCCCGTTTTTCGAGCCGGGTGAGTACGGTCTCCTTGGCACGAATCAACCGCCCCGAGAGTGTGCCGAGCTTCCAACCGAGCCGCTCCGCGGCCTCAGTCGCGCCCGCGCCTTCCAAGCAACACAACACGAACGGAACGCGGAGCGCCTCGGGAAATTGGGCGACTTCTTCGTGAACCGCGGCCAGAGCGCGGTCCCACGCCGAGTCCGGCACGATCGAGCCGATCCCCTCGCGCGGGGCCGTAACTCGCTCGCTTGCGCTGCGGCGTTGCGCAGCGCGCCGGGCCTTCGCGCAGAGCTTGTAAGCGACGCCGTGTAACCAGGCGAAAAGCTTGCTCGCGTCACGAATTTTCTTGGCGTTCTCGACCAGAACGAGGAACGTGGCTTGAAAGGCATCGTCGAGGGCCTGTAAAGATTTTGGCTCATGAGGTGGTAGAGGTGGAGGCTGGTCGCAACTCGTTGCCCGACAGCATCCTCTGCTAAACCTCCACCTCTACCGCCTCATGAGCCGTCGGAAGGCGTCCTCCGAACACGATGGCGAAGTGGTTGAGGGCCGCCTTCCACCCTTGTAATGGGCATCGGCCACTGCTTCGAGGCCTCGTGAATCGCCAAGTACACCAACTTTAGCGCGCTCTCCTCGTTCGGGTACTGCTTGCGGTTCCGCGTGAACTTCCGAATCACGCGGTTCACACTCTCGATCGCGTTCGTCGTGTAGATCGCCTTGCGGAGCGCTTGCAGGAACTCAAAGATCGGAATGATATCGCCCCACTTCGCACGCCACTGATTTACGATTGTCGGGCACTTCAATTCCCACTTCGTCGCGAACTTTGTTAGCGACTCTTCCGCCTCCAGTACCGTGGCCGACTGATAGATCGACTTGAGGTCGCTTGCGACCTCGCGGCTGTCCGTGTCCGTCACGTACCTCAGCGCCGCCCGCACCAAGTGTACGATGCACAACGGCACCTTGGTCCGCGGGAACGCCGCGCGGATCGCTTCGGGGAACCCGCTGAGGCCGTCGACGCACACGATGAAGATGTCCTTGGCCCCGCGCTCCTTCAGGTCCGTCAGGCGCGACGGCCAGAACTTCGCGCCTTCGCTTTCCGAGAGCCAAAGCCACAGCAATTCCTTGCGACCCGGCACGCTCACACCGATGGCCACAGTTCCTCGGTGATGCAGCACCCGCCAACGATCTCGCGGCGCTCCAGCACCAGTACCTTGTACCCGGCTTTCGCGAGGTACGCGGCGGTGACGAGTCCGTTGTGCCCGGCCCCGATGATGATGGCGTCGTAAGTGTTTGTTGGCATGGCGACATCTCGATGGAAGGGTACCGTCACTGATAGGAACGCGGACACGAAAAGCTCACGACGCGGGCACCCGAACGTAGTGAGCGATTCGCGATCGTGTCGATCACGAGAACCTGACGAACAGTAGACGATATCCCGTCGAAGTCCCGGTTCGCATCACCTCCTTCGCGTTACATCAATCGCTCCCATTTAAAACCGTGGTCGCACGGTGGCCGATCCGTGATGGACCGGTTCGATGGCTAACAAATGCTAACATTTCCGGGACGACACCTTGCCACGAAATCAACGCAAGCTCAATCATCTCAAACTGTTGCAATCACACAAAAGTGTTGACAGTGTTAGCATCCGCAACATCCTCAAAGGTACCTTCCACTCACGCAAATTCAGGCCACCTTATGAACTTCACGCATATTAACCGATATGTGTACAAAAAAACAGTAAAATTCCCCAAAAAGACGAAAGAGTAGAAATTGTTTGCGAAAGAACATCAGCGAGCAACAAAGTCGCTCCTGTTGGACTGCCGCGCTTGGAACGACGTCGTTGCTCGGCCCGATCCGCTCGGGTAGACTCCCACGACTCGTAGCTCGTGGGGAGGATCACATCATGCGCGTTCTCGCGGTAGGGCTCCTGTTTCTCACCGCCGCTACCGCCAACGCGGGTGCGCGGTACCAGATCACCGCCAAGGACGGGGACAAGGAGGTGACCTACGAAGTCAATTTCGGCGGTGCGCGTAAGTTCGAGCGCTGGACGGCGTTCGACCCGGCGACGAAAAAGTTCGTCTACCTCGACTGGAACCGCGATGAGGTGGCACCGAAGCCGGCAGCAACCATCTGGGACCACCGCACAGGCGAAACGATCAAACTCTACAAGTACCCCGGCGTTGAAGCGCCGCTCCCGGTGATTCCATCTATCACTGAAATGAAGGTGTGCCCACTCACCGGAGACAAAAACTTCAAGACCAAACGGCTCCTCAATTACGATTGAGCGTTGGAACGAAGAATTTTGACAGAATTCACAGGATTGCCGCGAGTTAAAACATAACCTTGCGGCGAAGCGTAACTCGCACCTGCTATTCGGCGTTTCGGAGACCCGAGTGCCCTACGTATGGATTCTCATTCTGACGTTCGGAACGCTGGTTTTCTCGTTCGTTGGCGCGATCATCCTTCAGGCTTCACTTCACGCCGCAAACGCAGTGATACGGGGCGGGCACCGGCGAGCCGCCGTAATCAGGTTCCCGACTTTCGACTGGTCGGTTTCGCTGATGGTGGTGGCGAACATCCTGAACCATGTGGTGAATTGGGGTGCGACACAATTTGTCAGAGACCAAGCCTTCATCAACCCAACCGACGAAGCGGACGTTGCATTCGCCGGCGGGTTAATCTCACTGCCGTTCAACTTGCTGATCTTCGCGCTGGTCTTACAAGCAGGGTTGAAGACGACGTTCCTGCGAGCCGGCCTGCTCACGCTGTTTCAAGTGGTGTTCAGCGTCGTTTACGGTGTAATAGGCGCCGTGATCGCAGTCACGTTCGTGTTTGTGGCTTGGGCAATGGACACGGATGGCATCCCCAAAACACCTGCGGATTTGTTACAAAGCCCAGTCGTGATCGGCGGAATCACCGTGGGTGCCATTGGAGCCGGGGTCGTATTCACCGCGTGCGTATCTGGTTGTCGGGTGCCAGTCTTGATCCCACTAACGACCCCAGAACTAGAGAGCGCTCCCGTACCCCGATCCACGAATTTGGTGCCTGCATACGAGCAAGACGTTAGCCGGGCGTTACCCGAATTGAGTCAGAAAGGGAGCCTTTTCTCCAAAATCCTGCACGTAACGATAGCGCTGGGTGCCATGATCGCGATTCTGCTGGCGATGAAGCCATAAAAACTGCTGCCGAACTCACCGCCCCCACCTCAAAACTTGCACGAACCGCTTCGTGAGAGTACGGCGTGGTGCGAACAACTCCTTGTCGTTTCGGAGATCCAAGTGCCCCACGTGTGGATTCTCTATCTCGCTATCGGAACGCTGGTCTCCTCGTTCGTTGGCGCAATCACTCTCCGAGCGGCCCTTCACGCCACAAACGTGATGGCTCGAGGCGGTCACAAGCGGGCACCCGCCCTCCCCTTCCCGTCGTTCGACTGGTCGGTCACCCTGATGGTGATCGCGAACGTCCTCAATCTTCCTGTTTCCTGGGGCGTGAGCGAATTCGTCACCGAGATCCCGTCACTCAAGGGTGCCGATAAAACAGATCTGGCCTTCGTCGCCATGCTAGTCGCGTTGCCGCTGAACTTGATGGTCCTCGCGAATGTGCTCAAGGTGGGCATACCGACCACCCTCCCTCATGCCTGTTCGGTCGTGTTATTCCAGGTGGTATTTAGTGTTGTGTACGGCATAGTGGCCGGTGCGATCGCGGTCGCGTTCGTGTTTGCAGCTTGGGCAATCGATACGGGCGGAATCCCCCAGACAACGGCGAATGCGGTTCAAAGCCCGATCCTAATCGGCGGAATCATCGCGGGGATCTTTGGGGCCGGAACGGTCTTCATCGTGTGTCTGAACAAATTGGAAGGGACAGACGATCGGGGCTCGAGCACCCCACGTGCCGCGAAGTTGCCCGTAGTGCAGCCAGAAACGGTCACACAAACTGACGATCATCGAACAGCCGTGCCAGAGCCAGAGCCCAATGTCGGGCACACGGCCCGCGTGATTACGGTTCTCACGCTCGTGGCGATCATCTTCGGCATTCTGGTTTTCGGCTTCCGCCGGTAGATCGCGAACTTTACCGACGTCTGAAGCGTTCCCCGAACGGGGCACCGGTTCGTATTGCCCCCGCTTTCCCCTCCAGCGTATCCTCCGGAATCAGAAATTCTCCCCGGTCACGGAGGGCCGCGCGATGTCCGATACTGCTTCTGCCCCAACATCCCACTCAACGCCCGCGAAATCGGGTTCGAGCGGCTGGCTCAAGGCCGCGCTTCTCGGTCTGCTCGGTCTCGGTGGTGGCGCGGCCGGCACCTACGCGACGGCAGTGGTCGACCGCGTGGTGAAGCCCACCAAACCGGTTGCGAACTTTGCCGTGAACGCCGACGGATTGACCCTCGCTTGTGACAACCGCGCCAGTGGCGAAAGCGGCTGGTGGGATTTCGGCGACGGTACTCCGTTGGAACCCTATGCCGCCGAGCAACACGTTTCGCACACCTACACCAAACCGGGCAGTTACACGGTCAAACTGACGGTCCGTAACTACCTCGGCGACGAGAACGAGCGCACGGTTCCGGTCGACATGGCCGCGGCGACACAAAATGGCCCCCCACCGAGCATTAACGCCTTCGCGGTGCAGCCCGTGTCCGGCACGACCGCACCGGCAACGTTCCGCCTCACCGCCGACGTTGCCAACGCGAGTACATGTGTGTGGGACTTTGGCGAAAACGGCATTGAAGTGACCGCGGGGGGCAAAATCGACCGACTCGTCACGTTCGAGAAGTCGGGCACATTCCCCATCTCGCTCGTTGCGCATAACGGGAAACAGGCCGCGAAACAGTCCGGGTCCGCGACGGTCGAAAAGCCGCGCGAGGGCACGACGATGGCCGTCCTGAAAGTGACGGATTCCGGGACCAAAGTAGACCGCGTCACTACGGTTGAATCGGTCGCGATCCCGGTCCCCACGGACAAGAACGCGACCACGTTCACCAAGTACATCGCGGCCCGCCCCGGCCACAGCGTCACGGAAGCCGCACTCGGCACTGCTCCCGCGAGCGCGAAGAACGTCAAAGTGGAAGTGGCACAGGATAAACGGTCGGTGAAGGTAACCGGCGAGTGGGCCGGCGACACCAAGGCCACGAACAAGGCCGCGGGCGGGTCCGACGCGCTCGTCCGCGTGAAGGTCACTCAGGAGCGCACCACGCCGCACCCGGCGAGTGTCACGATGGTGACGGGAACGTTCGCAACGGTCGGCCAAACGATCCGTGCCGACCTGCCCCTCCCTCCCGCCCCGCTCGGGCTCACCGGGAGCAAGCGCGAGTATCAGCTCGAAATCCGCAGCGTCCGAGACGGTAAATCCAGCACGCTGCTGCAAGCGCCCCTAGCCGGTAAGGGACCGCTGAGCTTCCCGTGGACGGAAACTCAGCGCGGGAACGGCTGGTCCGTGAACTACAACGCGAAGCTCGAAGGCGAAACAGTGGTCGTCACCTGGGTGACGACGAAGTAACCAGCAACCGCGAACGCCCGCTCTTACTTCTGTGGGGCGGGTGTTCGCGCTTTTTCCCGTTTGGCGAGCCGATCGACGGACGCCTTCGCCTCTTGTGTCAGGCGCATTTCAGCGGGCCCCGCGGTGAGTGCATCAAGCAACTTCCGGGCGTCCGCGTTCCCGATCGCTTCGAGCGCTTCTACTGCACGAATCTCGCGAAGCATTTCGGCCGAAGGTTCCGCGCTATCGATTCGGGCCAATAGTGCGTTCAACCGCTGCCGTGTTTCGGGAGACGGAGTACCCGCCAGTGCCTTCCGGAGCGCCGATGCGGCGCGATCACCCAGAGCCGTCAGTTCCTTCGTAGCTCGCTCGCGAACCTCGAACGTTTCGTTATCCAGATCCCCAATCAGGCGCTCAATCGGTTTAGTGTCCGCCTTCGATGCGGCGAGGAGCCGTTCACTCAGAAACGGTACTCCGGCTTTGGCCGAAAGCACCAACCGGCTCAGCGCGGCGTGCCCTTTGGCTGCGTCGCCACCGAGATCCTTCCAGTCGGCTTCGAGTTCGACCGCCGAGCGCTCGACAGATGTCCGCACCCGGCTGGTGATCCGGCTCACGTCCCAGACCTCGACCGTTTTGTTTAACCCGCCCGATGCGAACGACCGCCCGTCGGGAGAGAACACAACGGACAGCACCCAACCACCTTTGTTCGGATCGACCTCCTTACCAAACGAACTCAGCTCCTTACACGTCAGCAAATCCCAGAGGCGCACGGTACCGTCCATGCTTCCCGTTGCGAGTGTCCGGCCATCAGGGGAGAACGCGAAATCGCAGACCGCGTCCTTGTGCCCGATCAGTTTGGCGCGCTCCCGACCCGTCACGGTGTCACGCAAGATAATATCCTTGTCACTCGAATGGACGAGAGTACGCCCGTCGGTTGATAGAGCCACGTGCTGACCGAGTCGCCCCACCACCTGCCCATTTAACGGAGACGCCTTCTCTTTCCCGGTCGCCACGTCCCAGACGCGGACGACGTCCGACATGATGGTGAGCCGCGTGACTCCGTCCCCGCGTTGAGGAGTGGGCGGGTGGCCTGTGGAAAGAAGCGTCTTGCCATCAGAGGCGAACGTGAGTGATTCGATGCGCAACTGCTTCTCGCCCCCACGAATTTCGCGGACCAATTTGCCGGTCGCGGCCTCATAGAACCCGATGTGTTGGTACCCGCCGCACGCGATCAGTTTGCCGTCCGGTGAAATTGCGACGCTACCCGTTTCGGCCGGAAGCGAACGCACTTTCTCGCCGGTACGCTGGTCCCAAACCACCACGCTCCACTTGTCTTGTGATTCCCGAACCGAAGTCACAACGAGCGTACCGTCTGGCGAAAACGCGATGTGGCCGAACTCGTTGTTCCCCTTCGTGGCGGGGAACTCCAATTTGCGCGTTTCCTTCCCCGTAGCCGCGTCCCAGAGACGCGCCGTGCCGTCCCACGCGGCGGTGGCGATCCACCGACCGTCCGGAGAGAACGCGACCGACGTCACCCGGTCCGCGTGCCCCGCCAGCACCTGTGTCGGCTTCGGTTCTCCTTCGGCCGCTCCGGGTGCCTTTACGCCGGCGGGCGGTGTTGCAGGGGCCGTGGGTGGAGGACCGAATCCTGCTGCCACAACGCTCGCAATCAGCCCGACCGTCACCGCGACGACAGTGCAAATCAACTTGGTACTCGATGCGGTCATGTCCGTTGCTCCTTTCGCGAGCCACAGAACGGCGGGCGACGCATTGGCCCGCGTGAGATTCAACACTCTCACCACCACACCGGACGGAACGGCACCGGCAACCGAGGCGATCCCCAGCGCAGCCAGTCCGGGAACGACGCCGCGCTCGGTGAGTCGGGCGACCAACCGCTTTTTCGCCCGGGCCACGTGCCCGGCGACCGCACCCGGAGTCGCTCCGAGTCGGCGGGCGGCTTCGGCCTGGGTCAAGCCTTCCAGTACACACAGGACGAAGGCCACACGGTCGGTCCCGGGTAGATTCGCGACTTCCCGGTGAACGGCAGCCATCGTGTCGCCCCAGTCGTCCGGAGGTGTGCGGGAAGTCGATTCCGAGATCGCGGCGTTCCGCTCGTGTGCCCGTCGGCGGCCCGCGGCCCGACGCGCTGTGAGCGAAACCCGGACGGCCACGCCGTGGAGCCACGAAGCCAGAACCGTTCCGTCCCGGACGGTGGACCTTAGCAGAGCCAGGAACGTGGCCTGAAATGCGTCTTCCGCGTCGGACTCGCCGAGCAGGTGACGACACACGCCCCACACGAGCGGCCCGTGCCGGGCGACCAGTTCGGCGAACGCATCCGGGTCGTCCCGGATTAGAGTCAGCAACTCCGGATCGGAGCGCACGTCCCCGGCCGCACGGCAAACGAGCGTATGTAAGCGGTGTTCCACAGCGCCTCCGTCACGACTTCCCCGTATAGTCGCCGGCCGACTCCCGCTTCTGCGCGCAGAAGCGCGATTCTCCGGATCGTACCCGACTGTGGCCCCGCGCCGAAGCGCGGCGCGGGTGGGCCGCGCCGTTCGGCCCACTATAATCAAGTGCGATACTTCGCTGTGGAGCACGCAGATGGCCGACGAACTCCGCCCACTGTCCCTCAAGCGCGAGGGCGACGGGCTGAAGATCGAGTGGAGCGACGGCGTAACGACGGTCGCGTCGTGGAAGACGCTCCGCGCGAAGTGCCCGTGCGCGACGTGTAACGAGGAGCGCGGAAAGCCGGTCGATCCGTTCCGCATCCTGTCGCCGCAAGAGGTCGCGGCCGGCGCCCCGGCACCCGTCGCGATGACGCCGGTCGGTTACTACGCCTACCAGATCAAGTGGAACGACGGCCACGACACGGGCATTTACCCGCTCACGTTACTTCGCGAACTAAGCGAACGTTCTGCGTAATTGAAGCCGTGAGGTTGCACGCAGCCCGCGGTATACATCTCATCCCACTCGCGCCGAACCGTTCGCCAGGAGATAGTCCATGAACCCGCAGATGCCCCCGAAGATCTCGCTACCCGGTGTGAAACAAGTGATCGCGGTCGCGAGCGGTAAGGGCGGCGTGGGTAAGTCCACGGTCGCGGCGAACCTCGCGATGGCACTGCACATGTCCGGGAAGACGGTCGGACTGATGGACGCAGACATTTACGGCCCGTCCGTGCCGCTCATGTTCGGCCTCGGCACGCTCGACCCGAAAACGACCGCGTTCCCGATCGAGAAGTACGGCATCCGGCTCATGAGTATGGGATTCCTCGTGGATCCGAGTCAGGCCGTCATCTGGCGCGGGCCGAAGGTCGCACAGGCGGTGCAGTCGTTTCTCGCGCAGATCGATTGGGGCCAACTCGATTACCTCATCATCGATCTTCCGCCGGGCACCGGTGACGCCCAATTGACCCTCAGCCAGAGCGCGCCACTAACCGGTGCAGTAGTGGTCACGACCCCGGGCGAAGTGAGCCTCATCGACGCCCGCAAGGGCGTGAAGATGTTCGGCGAGGTCCGCGTGCCGATTCTCGGGATCGTCGAGAACATGAGCTACTTCGAGGACGCGGCCGGGAACAAGACCCCGATCTTCGGTGTCGGCGGCGGGTCCAAGCTCGCGGAAGAGAGCGGGGTTGCGTTCCTGGGCGAACTCCCGATCGATCCGCGCGTCGCACAGTGCGGCGACAACGGCGAGCCGATCGTGCGGAAATACCCGGATGCGGCGGTCGCGAAGTCGTACATGGCACTCGCGAAGACCGTCGCGGACGTCGCCAGCAAACCGACCGCGAGTGCTCTGCCTCACGTTCAGTTGTAAACGAAAAACGAAATGGCCACAAAAAGGCACAAAGGGCACAAAAGAAAACCAAGATCAAAATGCGATTAACGGGCACACAGCTTATTCGCTCGTGTGTCCGTTGAATGAGCAGCATCCCTCGCCACCCGATCTCACTTCTCACAAACATTTCTCGTCGTCGTTCCGACCCATCGCAAATTCGATTCGCCACAACTACTGTCACGACAGCAACATATGCCAATTCGGAGAAATTTTGCCACCCGATGTCAGGATCGGGCTGTTATGTTCGTGTGAAGAGTAAGAGAGACTCGCTCATGACTCTCGAACCGGACGGGATCGTCCAAATTCTGCTCCGCGAGCGATTGCGAGTTACGGCCCTAGCCGCGACCGTGACGCGGGACGTGCATGCTGCCGACGACATCTTCCAACAAGTCGTCTTGGCCGCTCTCGAATCCCGCGCGCAGTTCCACGACACCGATCACGTGCTCGCGTGGGCTTTGCGTGCGGCCCGGCACCGGGCGGTCGATTTGGCCAGGAGCCGGCGGTTGCATTCACTCCCGGATGATGTTCTGGATCACTTGGAGGCGCGCTGGTCGGATTCCAAAGACGTGGCGATTTCGGACCGGAGCGAGGCGCTGCACCGGTGCCTCGGCAAGTTGACCGCTTCTGCACAGGAGTTGCTCCGCATGAGGTACGCTGAGGGACTCACTGCCGTCACGGTCGCGAAGCGCCTCCACCGGACGCCGGACGCGGTCTATCAGAACCTGTCGCGCATTCATCGGTCGTTGCGCGAGTGCGTCGAGGGGGAGCTAGGTGGTCAGCCTTCAACAGTGCGGGAGGTGCCCTCGTGACTGCACCATCCGACCTGCGCCTCGCGGAACTGTTCGGCCACTACTGGGACAATGTGCTGACGCCCGCAGAAGCCGAAGAACTGGATCGCAAACTGGCGGCCGATCCCGAATCGCGCGAATGGTTCCGGCTCCTCGTTCTCCAGGCTGTTGCGGTCGCGGACCGAACTCCCGGGCGAAACAGTCGGGAGTTGGAGACCACAACGGAAACGGGCGCCGCTTCGCGGGCTCTTGGCGCGCGACGGTGGAGCCGGCGCCGGGTGTTGCAGTACACGGGCGGAGCGCTCGCAGCGGGAGTAACGGGGATCGCGCTCGGGCGCTGGGTCTGGCCCGACCGAACGCCACCAACAGCCCCCGAACGTTTTGCCCGGCTCGGATCGGTTCGAGGGGACATTACAGTCCGGTCCGCCGATGGAACTGCATACCCGGTCGACGGACCGGTCCCGCCGGGTAGCACGGTTACAGCAAGTGGCCCCAGCGCGTCGGCGGTTCTGTTCTATCCCGACGGCACGAACATTGCTGTCACTCAGGACTCAGCGGTTACGTTGAGTGCGGACGGTACGCAACTGCAACTGGACCGCGGGGTGATCGCGGCAGACGTGCGCCCGCCGCTCGTGGGTCGGGTACCGCTCACGCTGCTCACCACGGAAACGGTCCTCACGGGCGCGAGCGGGGCCATCGTAACCCTCTCGCAGACCGCGACCGTGACGGAAGTGGGTGTTCAACGCGGCGCGGTGAAGGTGTTCGCTCCGACGGGCAAAGCGTTCGGCGAAGTGCGCGGCGGCGAGTTGCTGACAGTTCAAGGCGACGGGGACCAGATTCAGAAGCAACAGATCCGCGAGACGCCCGACAAATACGCGCCGGACCTCGCCCGCCCCCTCGTGGTCGGATTGAGAGGAGATTGGGCCGTGGGGCACCGGCAGCCGATGAACGCCCAAACGGTCGTCGCTCCGGACTTCTGGCACGACCCGTATTACCAGCGGAAAATGCACCAGATCCGCTCCGACAACCAGTGGACGCATGGCTACTTTCGCCTCCACGCCGACTCGCTCGTTCGGGTGCGGTACCGGGTCGAGCGCCCGGGACCGGGACAGGTGTGTTTCTGTGTACGGACCCCGGACGTTCGATCCCCGACTACGGGGATGCTGGAGTGGAACGGTACTTACGCGCCCAACCTCACAAACCCAGGAGGGTGGCAGACGATCGAAGTCCGAGCCGACGCGCTGCTCAACAATAAGCACGCGCCGAAGTTCGGACCGCCGTGGATCGGGTTTCTAATCATTTTCAACACTTACGAATCGGATCTGAAGCTCCAGGTCGCCGAGTTTCGGGTTTCTCCGCCCGAAGCGAACACGTAGTCAGGGCACATCGCCCGTATTATTTTTTTCTCTCCCTCGTTGCCGGAGGACTCTCCCATGCGGCACCGTCGCGGTGGCTTTACGCTCATTGAGTTACTCGTCGTGATCGCGATCATCGCGATCCTGATCGGCCTTCTCTTACCGGCCGTTCAGAAGGTGCGCTCGGCTGCGGCGCGCATCCAGTGCAGCAACAACCTGAAACAGATCGGCATCGCGCTCCACGCCCACGAAGGCACCTACGGGTACTTCCCGACGTCGGGCGCGCAGTCGGCCGCCTTCGGGAACACCGGGGTCGGGTTCGAGACGATGGGCTGGGCGTACCAGATCCTGCCGTACATCGAACAGGACAACGTGTACAAGATCGGCCAGCAGAGCGGGCCGAACAACTGGAACGCGAGCATCGGTAAAGCGATGGTCGAGATCCAAGTGAAGACGTACCTCTGCCCGGCCCGCGGGAACCGCGCGTCCGCCCCCGCCTCGTGGGGCTCGGTGTACGCGATGGGCGACTACGCCGGCGTGATGGTGGAATGGGGCAACCAGTGGCAGGCCACGCTCCCCCCGGACCCGAACGAGCAAAACACGTTCAAGGGCATCATCACCAAGGGCGGGCACGTCCGGACCGACAACCCGTCCCTGACCCAGAAGTACTCAACGGTGAACGTGACCGGGGTGACGGACGGGACGTCGAACACGATCGCCATCATGGAAAAGGCCGTCTCCGCCAAACAATACCAGCCGACCGCGACGCCGGACTGGGACTGGTGGGAGATCCCGGGCTGGGCGCACAACTCCGACTGGCCGAACATGCGCCTCGTCGGGAACTGGGTTCCCCTACTGCCGGACAACGACACGACCCGCGTGAGCTGGGCGACGGCCAACGGAAAGATGTGGGAACCCGGGTTCGGTTCGGCCCACACGGGCGTGGTGCTCGCGGTGTTCGGTGACGGCTCGGTGCGCGGCATCCAGATGTCGGTCAACACGGGCGGGAACTCCGGGTGGAGCGACGCGAGCTGCGTGCTGTACCACCTTGGTGGCCGGTCCGACGGGTGGGTGGTCAGCTCCAACTTCTGACACCCTGGAGCGCGGCGGGCCGCTACCCGCCGCGCCCGTTTTTTCACCCCACCCAAAATACCGGAGCCACTATGTTCACGAGACTCATTTGCGCGATCGCGCTCGGATCGGCCATCGGGCTAGTCGGGTGCAGCCGCGACCGAACGGCCGAGGCCGTGGGCGCGATGAACACGTCCAACGCCCAGCGCCTCAGCAACATGTACGCGGCGTACCAGAACTTCAAGGGCGGGCGCGGACCGTCCACCGAGGCCGAGTTCCGAGAGTTCATCAAGAGCTACGACCCGAACAAGCTCAAGATGATGAACATCAACCCCGACGACCTCGACAGTCTGTTCAAGTCCGAGTCCGACGGGAAGCCGTTCAAAGTGCGGTACAACGTCGGCGGCGGGCGCGGGTCGCAAGACCCCGTGGTGTTCGAGCAAGAGGGGAAGGACGGGAAGAAGAACGTCGGGTACACCGGCGGGCTCGTCGAAGAGGTCGATGACGCGACCTACAAGCAACTGCTTGCCGGGAAGAGCAACAAAACGCCTCCGGCAGGGGGACCGCCGACCGGGGCCCCGGCCGGTGCGGGGACCAAGGGCCGACCGACCGGGCCGCCGCCCGGAGCGCCGACCGGTCCTCCCGCCCCAGGGCAGTAACGATCGAAATCCTGTTTGGGTCACGAACCCGTGCGTCCGAGCACCGGCACGACTCGCATGCCGACTCGACGCACGGGTTCTTTTCACCGAGACCGACACTCGGTCTCGTCGGTTCACTCCCCGACGTAGACGTTCAATTCCTGGAGTGCCTCCTTCAGTTTCGTCGCTCCGTTCTGAGTCGCTTGCGTTTGCCCCGCGTTAATGTTCCGAAGGCCCTTCAGCCCCGAGAGAGCGGTCAAGCCAGCGTCCGTGATCCGCGTTCCCTGGAGACCGAGCGACTGGAGCTTCGGAAGATCTTTGAGCCGGGCCAGCCCCTCGTCGGTCATGAACGTGTTATCCAGTTGCAGGTATTGAAGATTCGGGAAGTTCTTGAGGCACTCCAACCCGTCGCCGGTGGCTCGCGAACCTTTCAGGTCGACCATCGTCACGTTCTTCAGATCCTTGACGTCCTTCAACCCGGCCCCGGTCACGGCCGTTTCGTCGAGCGCTAGGCGCGTGAGCTTCACCAACCCGTTCAGCGCGGGCAGCCCGGCGTCGGTGATCTGAGTCCGGGAGAGTGTGACAACTTCGAGCCCGGTCAACTCTCCTATCTCTTTTAGCCCGGCATCATTCAGCTGCGACCCGTGCAACAGGAGTTCGTTAAACTCCTTCAACTCCTTAAGTTTCGCGAACCCCGCGCCGGTCACGCGCGTGCCCGAGACGTCCAGCAAGAAGAGCTTCTTCGAGCCAGCCAAGTGCCCAATGCCCGCGTCGGAGAAGGTGCTGTCGGCCAGAACCAGTTCTCCCAATTCGGGCAGTTCCGTGAGCGCCGCGAAACCGGTCCCCCGCACCCGCGTCTTGCTCAGTGCTAGCCGCGTCAGTTTCTTCAAGCTCTTGAGGTGCTCCAGTCCCGCGTCCGTGACGTCGGTGTGATCCAACTGGAGCGACTGCAACTCGGGGAACGCGGCCAGCCCCTTCATACCGGCGTCGGAGAACGGGGTATTCTCCACATCAAGAGACCGCAGCTTCGGCATCTTCTTGAGCTTCTCGAACCCGATTCCGGTCACGCGCGTGCCGCTGAGGTTCAGAACGTCCAAATTGGTCAGGTCGCCGAGGGGTTCCAGCCCCGCGTCAGTAACGTTGGTCCGCCCCAGCGCGAGCGTCCGGAGGGCGGTGAGCGCGCGGACGTGTTTCAGCCCCTCGTCCCCGAACGCGGAGCCTTCGAGGAACAGAACTTCGAGTTGTGTCAGCCCCGCAAGGTGATTGAACCCGGCGCCGGTCGCGGCCGCCCCCGGGAGCGTGAGACTCTTGAGGCTTTTCAGATTCTTGAGGTGCGCGAGCCCCTCATCGGTGAGGCGCCACGAACCCGACCCGGGAATCGACAGGTGCTGCAACCCGACCATCTTCCCGACGTGCCCCAGGGCGGCGTCGGACAGCCCGCGTTGAGGCAGGTACAGTTGCCGGAGCTTGACGAAGTTCGCGAAGACCTTGAGTTTCGCTTCTGTGTCGTCGAACAGGTTGCACGGGAACTCTTCCAGATTCACGAGCGCCGCGAGCGGGGCGAGTTGTTGCGCGTTGAGGTTCTCGCCCGGGAGGTAGAGTTTTCGCAACTTCGTGAGTTTGGCGAGGTGAACCAGCCCGTCGCCCTCGACCCGGGTTCCCGAAAGGTACAGTTCTTCAAGGCCCGTGAGCCCTTTCAGGTAGAAGAGGCCCGCGTCCGTGATCTCGGTGCCGTACCCGAGATTGAGCACGCGGAGCGTCTTCAGGTCGCGCAGGTCGGCGAGGTCCGCGTCCTTGATTTTGGCCTCGTTGAACGTGATCGAGACGATCGGTTTCTCGTCCCCCTTCCCGTACTCGATTTGGCCCGAGAACCGCTTGACCATTGCGGCCGGGTCCGCGGGGTTCAGCTTCCCCTCAACGGGCGGCTTGACCTTCTTGGGCGGGCTGGTGTTCGAGACCTTCGTGCCCCAGATCACCAACTCATCGATGTCCTCCAGCCCACTGAGCTGCGCGAGCCCCGCGTCGGTCAGCGCGGTGCTGCTGAGGTCGAGCTTCTTCAGGTTCTTCAGCCCCTTCAAGTGGGCCACCCCCGCGTCCGTGATCGGGGTACTACCCAGGTTGAGCACCTCCAAACTCGTGAGTTTGGCGAGGTGCGCGACACCCGCGTCGGGGATCTTCGTGGACTCCAGTTTCAGCACCCGGAGCTTGGTCATTCCCTTAAGTGCTTTGACGCCGTCGCCGCTGAGCTGCGTGCTGTGCAGGTCGAGTTCCTCCAGGCGCACCAAGCCCGCGATGCTCTCCAGACCGGAATCATTAATCTGCGTCCCGCTCACGTTCAGCCGGGTCAGGTTCGGGAGGTCTTTCAACTGGGCCAGTCCCGGGCCGAGCAGTTTGATCGAGCTGAGGTCCAGTTCGATGAGGCCGGTCACGGTCTTCAGGTTGGCGAGCGTGGAATCGTCGAACTCCGATCCGCGCAACCGGAGCGTTTTGAGTTTCTTCGCGCCCGCGAGGTGTGCCAACCCGGGGCCCTTGAATTTGGTCGAATACGAGTACCCGCCCCCGATATCGAGGGTTTCGAGTTCGGGCAGCTCCGCGAGTGACTTGACCCCGGCGTCGGTAATGTTCGCGTAACTCACGGTCAGATCCTTTAGCTGTGAGAAACCCGCCAGAGTCGCGGCCCCCGTGTCCGTGATCGGCCTCCTGTACACATTGAGTTTCTCCAACTTCGTGAGCGCTTTGAGGTGAGCCAGCCCCTCGTCGGTCACATACGCCTCGCTGAGATTGAGAACCCGAATCTCGGGGAACTTCGCGAGCAGCGCGAGGGTCGCGTCGGTCGCCTTCGAGTTCAGGCGCACCTCGTCGGGCTTCTCTTTTTCACCGTACCCGGGCGCCGCCTTGAACGGTGCCAGTGCCGAGGTCGGGTCGGCGGGGAGCGGCGTCTTGCGTGCCAGCGATTCCGCGCAACGGATCATGAGCAGGCAGTCTGCGCGGGAGTGTTCGACCGACTTGTCGTTGAACTGTGTGTAGTTCTGAACGGACACGTCCTGGTGCCCCACCACTTTCATCATGGTGAAGTTGAAGCTCTGTTTGTTCCCCCAGCTACTATCCGTGAAAACCAGATCCCCGGAGTTGACAACGGCTTTGTTGCCGTAACCCGTCAGGTTCTCGCGCGCGGAATGGAGGTGCTGGCGCCCGAGTTCGATCGTCAGCCCGAAGTGCTCGTCCTTCGTCACGCGGATGGTGCCGTAGGACTCTTTAATCTGGCTCCCCTCCGGGGCCTCGAGCGTCGCATCCAACCCGGCGGGGCTGAGGTCGAGCTTCACCAATTTGGTGCCGCTCCCGGACCCGGTGATCTGTTCGCGCACGTCGCCCGCGGGCACCTCTTTTGGCGGCTCGGGGCGCTTGTCGCCCCCACCTCCGCCGCCCCCCAAAATATCGAGTTTACGTTCCCCCGGGCGATCGCCCTTGATGCGCGCAATGTCCTTTTCCTGTTCGGCCGCCGCCACGACCAGGACGACGCCCATCAGCGGCGCGTAGCCGAGGAAGAACAGGAACCCGAGGATCGCGCACACCAGCACGAGCGGGTTCGACCGCGGGCGCCGGCGCTCCTCCGCGGCCCGTTCCGCGAGGCGCTGGGCTTTCGCGGCGGACTGCATCATCAGCCCGAGCACGCCCGCGACGATGAGGGCGCACGTGAACACCAGCGTTTTGGGGAAGATGACCGCGGGCGCGACCACCGAGGCGAGCATCAGCAGTCCACCCGCAACGCCGATTCGGGCCACCCCGAGCAACCCTCCGACCAGACCCGCGCACGCGGCCAGGAGCATCAGCGGGTACACTTTCCGGTGCGCCGTCAGGACGTCCGTTGCCTTGGTAACCTCGGTCGAAGCGTTGCCCCCCTGGAACATTTCCGCGAGCGCCACGATGCCGCTCACCTCGGCTTGCTCGCGCTGCCACAAGAAAAAGATCACCCCGCACGTGGCGGCCGCGGCCAGCCCGCCGAAAAGCACCGTTATCCGCAAAAACGCCTGCGACGCGGGCCGCACCTTTCGCGGTTTCTTGGGGGGCGCCTCCGGCTCCTCGTCACCGCCCCGCGGCCGGGTCCGTACCGGTGCCGGCTCGGGCACCTCGTCCGCGACCGGTTGGACTTCAGGTTCAACCACCGGCTTCTCAGCAACTTCGGGTTTCTCGACAACTTCGTATAGCGCGCCGACGGGAAGTTCCGCGGTGAGAACCTGTTTGCAGGCCGGGCACCGCCCCTTCTTACCGATCGCGGTTTCGGGCACCTTGAATTGGTGCTGACAGTGGGGGCAAAAAATGGAGACGGCCAAGGCGATTCTCCCGGATCGGGGTGGGCGCGGCGGGTGTGAGGCAACCGAACGATCAGCTTTCGGGTAGTGTGCGAACCCCGGGCTGTACAGTCAACGGCATTCTCGTAACCGCAACTCATTAAACGCCTGTAATGATCTGCACATTATCTGACAAACCCGCCAGGAGTGTTTAGTGGGGCAAAACGGTTCGGCTCACGCCACTCCCATTGACTTAGTGGGCCGGTACCTGTGCCCCTCCATTCGACCAACGCGGGATGTTGGTGCGCGCAGATTTCGGGTATATCGGAACGGTGCAGCGGGCGCCGTTCTGAAACGCACCCAAGACCCGATCCCGAGATACCGAGGTTCCCATGTATCGCGCGTTCGGTCTGCTCCGCCCCGATTCCGATTTCACGTCTACCGAAGCACTTGCGCGGCTCCGAGCGAAATTCCCCGACTTCACCGCGACACGCGAGGGAGACACGGTGACGATTGCAAGGGGCGATTGGTGGATCGCGCTGACGCTCGTGAGCGGGGACGAGATCCGCGAAGAAACGAACGGGCTTGTGGGGCACCTCGCGGGCGTCGAACCGGACGAGGCCGAGGCACTGATCGCGTCCGGGCGCCGCGTCGAGGTCGGCACCGACGTCCCGGACCCGTTCATGGAGCACTTCAACGATTACCTGTCCGTAGTGGAGGTTCTCAAGAGCTTCAACGGACTGCTCGCGGTGGACCCGAAAGAACCCGGCGTGCTGTAACCGCTACCGCATTGGCACCCGTGCCGATTCTGTTACCATGCGGGCGAGCCGCACGCGGTTTTTCGAGGGATCGCTGTCCCGTTCCTGGCGCGGGCGCCGCGGCCCCAGAGGACGCCCCGGCTCGAACACGAACTCGGGTGGGAACCTAAACCCGCATGTCCACCGAAGCCGCCCTGCTGCGCGCCATTCGCGAATCGCCCGACGAAGACACCCCGCGTCTCGTCTACGCCGACTACCTCGACGAAGAGGGGCATTCGGCGCGCGCCGAGTTCATCCGCGTTCAGATCGAACGGGCGCGCCTACCCGAAGGCGCGCCGCAGCGTGCGGCACTCGAAGACCGTGAACACGACCTGCTCGCGGAACACGAGTCCGCGTGGCTCGGCGTCGCGCCCGACGACATGGACGGGCTGACCGAGTGGGAGTTCGAGCGCGGGTTCGTGAACGAGGTCGCGGCCAACCCGTACTTCATGCTCGGTCCCGGGTCCGACCTGTGTGCCGCGCACCCGGTCCGCCGGTGGCGCGTGCAGGGCGGGCAGATGGACATGATCGAAGACCTGCGCGAAACGGGCCAGAAAGCCTGGTTCGGGCGCCTCGAAGCGGTCGACCTCGCGGGCTGGTACACGACGATCGGTGAACTCGGACACTTCCTGTGCCGGTCTAACTTCGCGCGCCTCCGCGAACTCGATCTCACCGCTCGCCCGGGTTTGGGCGATCTGCCCGAACTTCTGGGGTACGCACCCTTTCGCGATCAGCTGAAGGTGCTGCGGTGCGGAGCGCCGGCCCAGTATTACGACGAGGGGCGCCTCGATGCGTGGGAACTGGTTCGCGCGCTCGGAACGGATTCGCGGCTCGAAGAACTGACCGCGACCGGCGCGCAGCTCACCGCAGACGACCTCGAAGGTTTACTCGCGGCCCCGTGCTGCCAGAGCCTTACCGCGCTGGATCTTCGCTACAACCAGATCGCGCCGAACGGCTGGGAAGCATTCCGTAACTCGAAGTGCCGCCTGCACGAACTTGATATCTCGGGAACGCCTTTGGGCGCGATTTCGCTCGACAACCTCCTCGCTTGTGCTTCGATCGCGGATCTCCAGCGCCTCCAGATAAACGGGTGCGGTAGCGCGACGGCGAACCTGCGCGCCCTCGCACAATCGCGATTCTGGACGCGGGCCGAAGCGCTCCGGATGCAGCAGGGTTCGGTCCCGGAAATCTCGCTCGAGCCACTGTTCACGGCAACCGGTTCGTCCGCGCTCCGCGTGCTCGATGTGGGGCAAAACTGGTTGCGCGATGGGGGCGTGGCTCAACTCTGCGAGGCACCGTGGGCCGGCGCGCTCACGTACCTCGACCTGTCCTCGAACTACCTCACAGACGAAGCGCTCCGCACACTCGCACGCAGCGGGCGCTTCAAGAACCTGCACACGCTGCACCTGAATTTCAACAGCGTGTACCACCAGGACGAAGCCGAGCCGCACGAATCGATCACCGACGCCGGGCTTCGCACGCTCGCGGAATGTCCCGATCTGGCGAACCTTCGCGTGCTCTCGGTGAGCGGCACGCGCATCTCCGACGCGGGCGTGGACGCGGTGTTCAACTCGCCGCACTGGAGGCTCAGTGGGCTCCGGCTCTCGCAATGCCAACTGCGGCGCAGCGTGCTGGACGTCCTCGCATCCTCACCGCGGCTCGCGCGCCTTCAGGTGCTCGATTTGAGCCGAAACGACGAAATCGACGTCGACGATCTTTCGCCGCTCGCGGAATCCGAGTACCTTTCTCCTCAAACCGAGTTGGACATCAGCGGAATGTACAACGCCCACTCGACCGTCCGAACCGCCCTCATCGAGCGCCTCGGTCGGCGACTCAGCGAGTGAGGGCGTTGGTCCGCGATGGGCGACGGCACTCATCTCTGGAGAGCAGCCATGCGTCGGTTCCTGTGCGGCGCACTCGCATTGATCGCGTTCTCCGCGCTCAGCGCAACCAAAAGCCAAGCATTCACTCGAACCCCTCAGCACCTGAAACCGGACCCAATGGCGGTCGCGAATCCCAGAGAGGTCGCGGCCATCGCGCCTTCGGCGAACAATCTGCGGCGCATTGCCATCGCGATGCACGAATACAGTGACAAGCACGGCATCCTTCCGCCGGCAGCGTACTGGAACAAAGCCGGGCAAGCGTGCCTGAGTTGGCGCGTGCTGATCCTGCCGCAACTCGGGCACGAAGCGCTCTACAAGCAGTTCAAATTGGACGAGCCGTGGGACAGCGAGCACAACAAGAAGTTGCTCGCCAAGATGCCCTCCGTGTACGCGACCCCGGGCCTCACCAAATCGAGAAGCACCGAGACGTACTACCGCGTGTTCGTCGGCAACGGTGCGGGCTTCGACTGGATCTTCGGCATGGGATTGCCGGCCTCTTTCCCGGATGGTACGGCCAACACACTCATGTGTGCGATCGCAAGCACCTCCGTGCCCTGGAGCAAGCCGGACGAGTTGGAGTTCGATCCCGAGAAGGATGCGACCAAGCTGCTCGGCACGTTGCCCACCGGTCAGCCTCAGGTTGTGATGTTCGACGGCACCGTCAGAACACTGAAGAAGCTCCCGTCCAAACAGACTCTTAAGCTCCTCATCCAGCGTAACGACGGCCAGGTCATACCGGACGATTTCTAAGCAATCTACCCAATTTACGAGCAGTTCGTTAAAGTCATTATACAAAAGGATAAGATTGTGATTCCTCGCACCTTTGTCTTTTCGCTTCTGCTGCTACTCCTTGCCAATTCTTTTGCAACCTGCTCTGACAAGCCCCAACCAGGCACAGCGTCAGAGGCGGAGATACTAAAGCGAATCGACAAGGCCGCTAAAACGGCCGAGATTTATGGCATCGGCATTTATCGACCAGATAGGATCGACTTTGAAGATGTAGACGTAACGAATTGGCCCCAGTTCGTACAGTTGCTTCAAGACAACAAAGGCCCCGCGACTCGCGTGATGCAATTCCTGGCAAAGGATCGCCGCGAGCTTGTGGAGAACAAAAACGTAGTCGCTCAGATTGCGGCGAAAAAGCCAACTCCCGAGTTCCGAGGGCTCACATCCGATATTTCGCACGATATCTGCAAAATGATGATGCGCCCCGATTTGTTCTCGGAAAACGATTTAAATGATGTTTCGCTTACTAAAGATCTCAAGGATGCCATCGCACTTGGTGAAAAGAGGACGCACATACAGACATTGTGTCTAAATCGATCTCTGCTGGCAGCGGCGTTTCCGAATCAGGTGGCACCAATTCCCGCACACTATTACCTCACGACAGTTCGAGTCAAAGCCGGCAAATCCGTCATACTTGTCCTGACGTCTTATGAATCTTGCCGATGGCTGATCGAAGTCGAAGAGGGGGGAGAGGTGGCTGCGGTCATTCTGGGCGGAGGGGCGCCACAAGAGGTGGGCGGTGTTAGTGCCCCCGTTCTGTATCTGGTGGCAAATGACCCGTACAAGAAACCCAGAGCGGGAGATAGGATCGGAATAGCATATGATGTAAACAGTAAGGAATACGCGGTCCAAGAAGAGAAAATCAAGTCAATTACTGGGAAGCCATTCACCAATTTTCAGGGACAGAATACGGCACCGCAAGGCGGATTCATTGTTAAACCTAACGCTAAATAACGTCGTGATCTAGTAAGCCGAAAGGACATTCAGAAGCACCCTCCTTCAAGACCGGGTTCGCTCCGTTAGTGTAACCGTATTTTATTCGCCCGATGCTGCGGGCATAGGTGTTCGCGCTCGTCTCACGGGACTTTGCGAGGCGAGGGCCGCAAACGGAACTCACGGTTCCGGCGTTGGTGTTCGGACGGCACAAATCGATCTCAAATACGCCCGAAAACCGTTCTCGTGACCTTCGGGAAAATTCTTTCGAGTTTTTCCGAAGTGTGCGGCACCGAGCGGGAACTGTACCGGCGTCGGCACTCGGTCGGAGGGGGCAATGGCTGCGTCATCCCGAGGGTTGTTCGGCTTCGTCGCTCGACTGCGCCCGGCGCTGTCGGCCGATTCCGACGCGGACCTCCTGGAGCGGTTCGTCCGGACCGCGGACCAGACCGCGTTTGCGGGCTTGGTTCAGCGTCACGGGGCGATGGTTCTCTCGGTGTGCCGCCGGCGGTTGGTGTCCGAAACCGACGCGGAAGATGCGTTCCAGGCCGTGTTTCTGGCTCTGGCGACCTCGGCCGCGACGATCCGCCGGCGCGAATCTCTGTCCGGTTGGCTGTACAGGGTAGCTCATCAGATCGCACTGAAAGCCGCCGGTCGGCGCGCCCGGCACTCCGTCGCAGCGCTCCCGACGAGCGAGGTGCCGATGCCCGATTCACAACCCCCGTCGTGGGAAACCGACGAACTGAAGGCCGTCATCGACGCAGAAGTCGCGGGCCTACCGGACAAGCTCCGGGCGGTCATCGTGCTGTGTCTGATCGAGGGCCGGACCAACGTCGAAGCGGCCGCGGCGCTGGCCGTACCCACCGGTACGGTCGATTCCCGGCTCAACGCGGCCCGCAAGACGCTTCAGGCCCGGTTGACGCGGCGCGGGGTCGCGGTCGGGGCCGGGGTCGCGCTCGAACAACTGCTCGGCGGACCGGTGGAAGCGGCCGGTCCGCGGCTCACGGAACTGTTTGCCAGCACAATTTCGGCGGTGCTCACCGAGGCCGCCGGACCGGGGGGCGGGGCCGTCTCGCCCGCAGTAATCGAACTAGCCCGAGGAGTAACTGTAATGACGACGAATCTTCGAGGTTTCGCAGCGTTGGGACTCGTATTAGGGTTGTTGGGAAGTGTGGGTGCGGGGTTCTACCTCACCGCGGCCGATCCGGTCGCGCCCAAAACAAAGAGCGCGAATCAACCGCTCGCACCCGAAGCGCCCGCCGCACAACCACCGGTGGCGAAATCCGCGGCGCTGGAAAGCAAAGTGGACCCGAACTCGCGCGGAGAGGCCGCTCTACTCAAACTGGTGGGAGCGGGGCTTGCCCCCGACGGCGTGACGGTCGCAGAAGTCCTGAAAAAGATCGAGGACGAAACCGACCTCATAGTCCGAGTGGACGTGGACGCATTCCGGCGCATTGGGTTGTTCGGTGATGATACCGGCGAAGAGATCGATGCTTCCCTGAAGACGATCTACGAAACAAAACTTCATTTACCCCGGCGGGTCGAGAAAATGCCGATGCGCGACGTGTTGGCCGATTCCTTGGCGCAAACTCGATTCGGCTCCAAGTGTACGTACCGGGTCCGCGGCGACCAATTGGTCATTGTGCCGGCCTACGTTCCCGCATTTCGGCCCGGTGTCAATCCGCTCGATCACGCCGAAGATGATAGTGCCGTTTTAACCGAGAAAATGATTAGTGAACACATCTATGGTGGGGTAGTGAGCGTCTCTGCGGATCGTAAACCGCTCAGCGACATTCTCGCCGATTTGCGGAAACAGACGGGGGCAAACATCGTGCTGGACCCGCGCTGCGAGGGCCAACGGCCGAAGCTGCCCTCACTAACGATCAGTTTGAACGATGCGAGACTGTATGACGCATTGCGGGTGATCACGGACATGGCGGAACTGAAGATGGTGTACGCTGGGAACATCTACTACATCACGACCGTCGAGAACGCGAAGACGTTCCAACCGCCCCTTTCCCGCCAACCCATACTACAAACGCCTCCATTCACCCCGCCGCTTAACCCACAGCCGAACGCCGGTGGAGCGGGAGGCATGCCAATGCGGTAGACGACGTATCGTTCACCAGCTCCAGCAAGATATACCAAAGCGACACGGGCCGGAGCAGTAGCTCCGGCCCGCGTCATATCCAAGGTGCGACCAGCGTCTACTTCGCCAGTTCCTTATCCAAGTACACAGTAACCTTCTCGGCCCACAGTTTACCGTGCGCCTTTAACCCCTTGGGGCTGAAGTGAATCCCCTTCCCGCCCTCGTCGCGGTTGTCGCCGGTAAGCGTGTCGGTGTCCGGCCCCTCCAGTGCGATCCCGCTGTCCCACAACTTCTTCTGCCCCGCACGCGAGTTCTCGAACCGGACCTGGTTGGGGTTGTGGTACGAGACTTGCGCCACGAACCACGGTACCTCCCAACCGGCTACTTTGCGAGTTTCCCGGATCAGGTCCGTCATTTTGCGAGTGTATTCCTCGGGGGGCATGCCCACGTCCGATTCGCCCTGGTGCCATAGCACCGCACGGAACCCGTTCGGCCCGAGTTGGGTCATGCGCCCCGCCGTCCAACGACACAGTTCCCCGCCCGGCCCCCACTGGTTGACGCTCGTGCCCGAGTGTCCGGTCGACGCGATCCCGATGGGAACCTGATACTCCTCGAACATCGCGTCGCCGAACGCCGGCCAGTAGCTCCCGCCAGAAGTGTTGTCGTGAACGCCCGGTTGCGGGTCGTCCCCGATCTGCCAACCGGTTCCACTGAACGAGGACACCATCCCGGACTTCTGCTGAATCCGTTCCTGACCGCAGTTGGTGGAGTTCGACTGCCCCGCACCGACGAACACTTCACCGATACCCACGTGGTCGACGGCCATCTCGCCGACAACCTTACCGTCCTTCAGGGCACGAACCTCGACCTTGTACCACCCTCCGGCTGGTGCGGGGATCGTGGCCTCAAAGGACCGTGCCTTGTCCGCGACCGGGATCTCGCGCCATTGATCGGGCAGTGTGCCCTGGAGCGGTTTGCCCGTCGTGCGCAGTTCCAGGCGATCGTAGGCCGAGCGCATTCGCCCGCGCACGACCATCGCGCCTTGGAGCTTGGTCTTCCGCTGATACACCTGATAATCCGCCGGCGAATCGAGCGTCAAATCGGTCGCGAGTGCAGGTTTGGCCCCCGTGAGGTCACCGAGTTTGCCCGCTTCGGCTGCGTCCGTCAGCCCGAGTTCGACGGTGATGACGCGCTTCTCCTTGGGAGCGAGAGACGCTTCCCAAACCTGATACTTCCCCTCCCACGGTCCCCATACCTTGCTCCCGCCGGTGAACTTCATTTTGGCTCGCCCCGCGAACCAAGTCGTGGTCCCCCACCCCGCCCCTTCGGGAGTCCCGGCGTCCTTGGATAGAGGCGTTTTAACCCACTCGTCCTTCTCGTTCCGCACACCTGTAACCGACGTGTCCATCACCACGAAGAACGGCATGCCCTGGTCGGACCGGTTCTCAACCGTCCAGGTCATCTTGTTCGGGAAGAAGTCGTACTGAACCGCGGCCTTATCGCACTGAGCCGTGATTGTCGTGGGAGAAGGTTGTTTGATGTCGAACGGTAGCGGGTACCCCGGCAGGAAGTACACACCGCGCGAGACGTTGATGTTGGCCTTCAGCACCTCGACCCCGTCGATTTTGATGCTGGGCATGCACCCGTCCGAGTCGACCGTCGCCTCGTACAGTTCGGTCTGAACGACGCGCGCCGGGCCGGACCGCGACACGATCACCGCTCCCGGAGTCAGTACGGGCTTCGGCACCTCGGCGCTGATGATCGGTTCCAGCGTGAACTGCACGCGGTTGTAGGTCTTCGCGGTGCTCTCCCAGACCTGCGACCGGAACTCCGAGAACGGCCCCCAAAGCTTCGTCGCGGCGTCTTCGGTCTGATCAGTCACCTTCACTGCCGCGCGCCCGGATAACCAAGTGGTCGTGCGCCACTTCGGGTCGAGCGGATCAGCGGGAGACCGCGACGCGGGTACCGAAAGCTGTTCGCCCTTCTCGTTCGCGACGTCGTAAACGGAACTCGAATCGAAGAGCAAGTAGTACGGCACGGTGTCGTCGGTCGCGTTGTTCGCCGTGACAGTAAGCCCGTTCGGAGTGAACTCGTAGCGAACGGTAAACGATCCGTTCTTCGCTTCGACAACGTTGGCCGAGGGCTGCTGAATTTCGGTCAACTTGACCAGCCCCTGGTGCCCGGCCTTCTCGTAGTAGAAGTACCCGCCCTGTGCCACCGTCCGGCCGCCCGATAGGGACGCCCCCGTTCGGAGGAACTCGACCCCTGCGACCCGGAAACTACTGAGATTGCCGTCCGATTTGCTAATCAGCGCGTCGTATTTGGCTGCCTGAATGCGCAGCCCGTCAGCCCCGGAAGTGATGGTCACCTTCGGGTTGGCACGCGGCGGGTTCGGTACGCTGGGATTCCCTTGCGTGCCGGTACCCGGTGTTCCGTTATCCGGCCCCGGTGTTGGCGCGACGGGACCGGGCGTGGGATCGGTTCGCGGCCCCTGCGCGACTTGTTGTTTAGACGGTGGCCATAGTGCGTAACCGACGGCCCCGGCGATCCCGATCAGCGCCAGCGCAGCGACGCCGATCCATTTGCCCCCGGACCGGCGCTTGACGAGAACCGGCTCTTCCACAGCCGCAGCCGGTTTGGGCGTGCGTTTGGTGCGCTTGGTCGCGGCCTCGGCGAGCGTCGCCCGCAACCGAGCGGCACTGTCCTGATCGCTCGCGGAGATCCCGACGACGACCTTCTGCTCGCTGGCATCGGACAACCACGGCGCGAGCGCCGCGATCACCTCACCCGGGTTCTGGAACCGGTCCTCGGGCTTCTTCGCCAGCATCTTGGAAACGATTTGAGCCAGTTCCGGCGGGAACGTCCGGTCCTCCGCGGAGAGATCCGGCGGCGGCTTCATCTGGTGCTGCGCGAGTTTCTGCGAGGTCGTGCCTGTAAACGGCGGGCGACCGGTGACGAGTGCGTAGAACGTCGCTCCGAGGCTGTAAATATCGGCCCGGACGTCGATCTCACCCTCGCCGAGTGCCTGTTCGGGCGCGAGAAAATCGACGGTGCCGACGATCGCGCCCTTGTCCAGCATCTCCGTGAGGTTATCGCCCTCACTCCGGAGCGACCGGGCCAATCCCATGTCGAGAATCTTGACCGTACCGTTCGACGCCAGGATGAGGTTCGCGGGCTTGATGTCGCGGTGAACGAACCCCTTCTCGTGCGCGTGTTGAAGGCCGGCCGCGGCCTGCGCGATGTACCCCACAGCCTGCGACGGCGCGACCGGCGTACCGCGTTCGAGGAGCTGGTCGAGCGTGCGCCCCTCCACGAATTCGAGCGCCAAGTAGTAGACGTCACCCTGCTGAGCCACGTCGTGAATGCGAACGATGTTCGGGTGGTCGAGAGCCGCCGCAGCGCGGGCCTCGCGCATGAACCGCTCGATACTCACCTTCTGATCGAGCCCGCGCTGGGAGCGCAACACCTTGAGCGCGACGCGCCGGCGCAGCGCGCCGTGTTCCGCGAGGTACACGGACCCCATTCCGCCCTGGCCGAGTACGTCCTGAATGACGTACTGTCCGAGCTTGAAGCCCTTGTGCCGCCCGGAGAGGAACTGCTTCGCTTGAAAGCGAGTGAGTAAGCCCTCGCGAACGAGAACTTCAGCGGCCCGGATCGGTTCGTCGGGGAGATCGCGAATTTCGGCCAAGCGCTCGTCGAACGCGCCCGGGGAGTGAATCCCGCTCCCGCGGATCAGAGCCAGAAGCTCCGCGGTGCTGGCCGGCACAGGTAATGCTGGCATCGTTTCGTGTCACGCGAGAAAGGAACGGGAACCGCGAAAAGAAAGGGCGACGTGTTCGCGGCATAGCCCCGAAACATAGCTTACCTTTTCCGATCGTGCTGTCGCAATAATTATCCGCGTCCCAGAATTCGGTTGTTCGCTAACCGGAATAATCGGACCTGACAAAGCACTGGTTCGGATGTGAAGGCGATCTGAATGGTCAGAACAGTGCCGTGCGTGTTGCAGCTAAATCTTCTCATGGAAAATATTTGCATCCAGAGAAGGTAGCGCGAAAAGTCAGGTCTCTACTCCGACAATTTGCAGCCAGCGATCCTCCAACATGCGGGCGTAAGCCACCGCGTCTATTCCGTGAGCGCCGAGCGCGAAGGCATCGTTCGCCTCGACCAGCAAGGTGCGCCCGTCAGCAGTAACTCCAAAATCCAGAGCGTAAGCAACCGGGCCGGACGAGTACCCCTCGACGGCCCGACGCACGGTGTCGCTATTCGATACCACAGACCACTCGCCCCTGTAGTGAGCCAGGCCCACGACCGCGCCACGGTGAACGAAGTAGCGCCATTCCGACACGAACGCAACCGGCTCGGCCGTCTGAATGCGGGTGTCGTCATTAAGGTGCTGTAACCGTGCCAATTCGGACGCACCGGTAACAACCGCACCCGCGAACGATTTGGTCTCCACAAGCGGTTTAATGAACAGCGAAACTGCATCGGGAGAACGGAATCGCTCGCGCACGGCCCCGAGTGTCGATTCGCAAATCTCTCGACCGGCGAACTCCAGCAGCGGAGCGGGAAGATCGAGGGGTAACGGTACGGTCGCGCCGATTTGTCGCAGTGCCATGTGAACCGCGACAGTTCCCCCAACAACCAGAGTGCGCGGATCAAGCGGAAGGCACTTTTGAGTCAGATCATCCCACTCGAAGAAATCGAGCGGGTACCCGAGGTGCGAAAATCCACGCCAAGCGGCGTAGCACGCTTCGCTGGCGATTTCACCGCCGGACCTCTTGATGTAGACGCGCCGCAACCTCATTCGCCCTATTCCCACCAAACGAATAGAGTTCCGATTCGGTTCGACTGCGAACGGCGCCCATCTTTGGCAACGGGGCACCCACTCATTTCAACACAACCAGCTGCCCATTACGGCTTCGGAGCAGGGACCGTGGGCAGTCCGCCGCAAGCCGGGTTGCAGTTGCCACTGAAGCAGGACACTTGCGGGCCGTCACACGGTCCGCCGCGCTTGAAGTAGCCCCCGAAGAGGTCTTCAAATGTGCCCTTGCTCGGCACGAAGATCCGGTCGCCCGGGAGCAGTTGGTAGTTCGTCGAAGTATCGCCGAGTTGCACGATGTTCGTGTAGCACACCGGCAACACGGTCCGGCACCCGTCGGGGAGCGAGGGGCGGGCGACGATGATGTTTTGCAGCGACGCCCGGCGCGTCGGCCCGCCCGCCTGCGTGATCGCCGAGAGCACGGTATCGTGCCCCGTGACCGGGAACGCGCCGGGAGCGTTCACTTCGCCGAGCACGTAGAACACTTTCCCCGGGCGCGCGAGTAGACGAACCGTCATGGGCACGGCCTTCTTTTCCTTCGCCGCGACCGTGTCGCGGACTACCGCTTCAACTTCTGGTAGCGTCTTCCCCGCGACTACAGGGCGCCCGTATTGGCCGAGGTCGATGGTACCGTCGGGCTGCACCGGCTGATCCGGCGGGAGCCGGACCGGGGCATCGAGTTCGACCGGCTGCACAAGCAGCGTGTCACCGGCTTCCACGATGTGAGCGGGGAGTAGGGACATCGCGAGTTCGCGCGGCACCGGCGCGGGAACGGGGGCCGTGTCGCGCACGGCCTTCGCGTTCTTACTAAGAGGATTGGTCGGTGTGCTGAACCCGAGCGATTCGCCCACGGTCGAGCACCCAGTTGTAACGAGTATCATTAGGCCGAGGGCGCCGAAGCCCCGCGTGCGAATTGCCATAACACCGACTCCTTTCCAACTTATCCGGAGCATCGGTGTTATCGGGTCGCACGGAACCTCCTCTTAAACCGTTCTTACTGCTACCTCCCAAACTGCGCCACTTCTCGGCACGACCCGGCTACCTGTTGCTCATGGAACTGCTCGAACCAAGTCCGAGAATGCCAGCCGCTTCGGCCGGAAGTACGTACCGCGACAGGAAGAACCGCACAGCCTGATCGGTCAGAATCGCCCCGACGTTCACACGCACAATCGGGTTACTCGTCGACCCAGTAATCGTGAGACGCACCGTTCGATTCGAGAGAAAATCACTCACGTCGCGGATCAACCCGATCGGGACCGGGCCGATTGCAGGTACACGCAGCCCGAACACCCGCAGCGCACGAACATCGGGACCGATCGTTCCCGTGTGCGCGACCACGTTCAGGTCCACGCGGCCACTGGTCGCAATTGTTCCCTCCGCGAACAACTGTGCGGCCGGGTTCGCCAGTGCGAGCCGCTCAACGCGGAACACGCCCTTACTCAGATTCGCGCGCACGTCGCCCGACTGGAACGGCTTGACGAGTCCGGTGGTGTTCAGGAACGGCGTGACCTGACGCAGAATCGGGATTTCCTTCACCGACGTGTTGTTCAGACTGGCGATTAAGGTACCGCTCACGTCGTCGAACGAGCGCACGCGGGTGCCCTTCAGGTCGAACCGCCCTGTAAGCCGTCCGCTACCCAAAAGAGCATTCTCGCCGAGTTCCGGCGCGATCGTTCGCAGCGGTACGTCGGCGAACTTCACCTCTCCGTCCAGGCGCGTTTCCGTGCCCCAATCGAGTGACAAATCGGCTCGGGCGCGTCCGGACCCGGCCTGGACCGACGCCTCACGCACGGTGAACCGCCCGTACCCGCCCGCTGCGCTCGAAAAGGTGAACGGTACCCGAAGGTCGGTCACCTGAACGCCGGACACGCTCCCACGTGGGAGCGTCACCGTGCCCGACCCTCGCATTTCGCCCCCGAGCCGGGCGTGAACGACCACCGAAACAGGACCGTCGAGTAGATCGTTGGAGCCACTGAACGGCGCGAGGAGCTTCTTCGCATCCGCACCGCTGAGCGCCAGCGTGAAGAAGTTGCGCTGCGTTTGTTCGAGCCGTACCTGTCCGCGTGCGCGGAGTTCGCCGCCGGCTACGCGGCCCGTCACATCGGAGAGTTGCAGGACGCCGTCGCGCATCACCAGCAAGCCCACCAGCTCTTGCGAGACGAGCGTTCCGCCCCATTCCAGGCGCGTGAGGGTGATGCGCCCGGAGCCAGTCGAGAGGTCGTTCTCGAAGTCGAAGTTCGCGTCGAGTCGCCCGCGGAGCGGTTCGAGCGCGCTGAACCCGACGCCGCTCGCGAGCCGCGCTAGGTCCACGCCGGTTAACTTGAACGATCCGCGATCGCGCTTCCCCTGCCCGCCCGGTTCCTTGTCCTTCTTCTGGCCCGGGTAACGCCCCTTGATGTCAAACGACCCGCCGAGCGTTTTGCCCTCCAGTTCGTACTCCACCGCACCGCCCTTGAGAGCGGCCTTACCCGTCAGGCGCTCCGCGGGGATGCCCTGAACGGTCAATTTCGGCGCGGTGATGTCCACATCGAGGTTGCCCACGCGCCCCTGTCCCTCCTTTGCAGGGGGGATTTCGCCACTGATCTTCCCGGACACCTTCCCGGCGATCTTGACAGGGAAATCCGGCACCAATTCTGCTGCGCCGCCCGCATCCAGGTCTTTGAACTCCACTCCAAACGCACCCGCTTTGTCCGCGGCGAACGGTACGTTGGCTGACCCGTTCAGCGTGCCCCCGAAAGCGTTTGCCTTGAGATCGGAAACCACCAATTTTTCGGGGCTCAGTTCCCACTTCAATTCGACATGATTGGCCGTCGATTTGGCGAGCGTGAGTTTTGTGGCCTTGATGCTGCCCGTCGCTGTATACGCAAGCGGCGAGATCGTACCCGTGACGCGCGACTCTGTTTCCAGCACGCCTTCAACGGGGGCGGGAAGTTGTGCTTCGGGGACCAGTTTCCGCAAATCGGTGATGCTCGTGCCGGTCGTTTTCACAGTGGCCGAGAATGGGTATTTGCCGGTTAACCCGAGCGTCGCTTCCGCGCTGACGGAAATCCCTTCCAGAGTGACGTTCGCTTCTTTGAGTGTTGCGATGCCCTTTGCGACCGTGACCGAGAGCCGGATGTCTTTCGCGCTGCGGCTCTCCACGACGAGTTCGGACGAAGTCAGTTCAGCGGAGCCGTTCCACTCGTTCGGGTCCGAGAGTTTCTCGTAGGGGGCCTTCATTGCCACCTTGCCTGAAACGGCGCCTTTCAGTGCGAGTTTGAAATCGGGTAATGCTCTGAGAACTTCGCCGAGCGGAATCTTGTCAATGGTCAGTGCGGCACTCACGTCGCCCGGAGGCGATGTCATGGCCGTGAGTGTTCCGCGAAACGTGCCGGATTGTGACCCACTTTGGCTCGATTGATCGATCTTCCCGCTGAGATCGGTGAGGGTGAACTTCCCGTCCTGGTAGATCATGTTCGCGGAGATATCGCGAAGCGTCAGTCCTTCGAGTGTGAGCGATGGTGACGAGATCTTCCCCGTGAACTTGTAAGCCGCTTGGCTCACGGCCTGTGATACGGGGACCGCGATCGTCGCTTCCGCGCTCACTTTTCCGCTAATCTTGTAGTTGATCTTCACCTTCAGCTTTTCGAGCAATTCGGCGATGTTGATGTCACGGAAGCGGATGGTCGCGTCGAGCGTCGGTTCGCCGCCCTTAGCGGGCTCCTTCTTGTCGTCCTTTTTCGGTGGATCGGCAGGTTTCTTTTCCTGCCGCGCCGAGTTGCGCACGGGGGCCTTCGAGGGGCGCGTGTTGCTCGCGTTTTCCTTGTGCTGTTGGAACTCGTACTGACTTCCGGCTTTCCGCAAGTGGATCGGGATGTCGTCGCCGGGGAAGCCGACGACTTTCACATCCGTAATCACGCCGTCGCCACCGCCGCTCGGTTCGATCCGCCCGTCGGAATAAACCCGCAACACGAGGTCCGCGCTGCCTTTCAGCTTGCCTTCGATGTCCTTTGGCAACTTCCACTCGGGCGGCAGCTTCTTGAGGTCGAGGTTCGCGGCCGAAGCCTTAAGGGTTATCACGGTCGGTTCCGGACCGAAGTCCGCGTCGCCGTCGACCGCGATCGACCCGCCCGCGAGTTCGGCCTTCGCGCCGACGAGCGTCACCTTCGCGCCCGTTATGCTGATTTGGCCGGTCACATTCGCGAGAGTCATATTTGCATCGGGAAGGGTAAGAGCAATTGCCGCAGGTTTGAGATCTACCGCGTAGTGAACGTCGCTCGCCGAATCGAGCCACAAACGCAGCGCAATGGCTCCGCGTCCGTCGGGCTTCACCCGCTGCCACACCGACGCGGGTACGAACGGGATCGATCCGAGTCGATCCATCGTGAGCGGGCCGTCGTCGGTCGCGAGCCGGACTTCGCCCGTCGAACCGTTTCGGGCCACGTCGCCAGAAATCGTCCACTTCGACCACGCGGGGTCATCGATCGTGCCGGACAACTTCACGTGATCGGCGGCCGGCGTGACGGAAGCGTTGAGGTTCTGTAGGGCGAACTCCGGGCGCCCGTCCTGTCGAATGGTGAGCCGTCCGTCGGCGAGGGTGATTGTGGGTAGCTCGCCCCCGCCCCCGCCTCCACTCTCCGGAAACTTGGGTAGCGTGGTGACGACCTTGCCATCAGCACCGACGTGGAGCGTCAGGTTAACTCCCCGAAGCGTCACCGTTTTCGGCGCGATGCGACTTGTGGCCAGTCCGAACAGCGAGATATCGGCCGAGGCGTTCTCAACCGCGAATACTTCTGCTTTGTTCGGGTCCGGCGCGGCCGGGTCGAACACTCGCATCCCGATCGTTGACGTGGCCAGTCCGAGCCGAACGCTCGTCACCTCAACCGGCATCCCGATTTGCGCGGTGATCTTCCGACTCACAAGCTCCTTACCCGCGGCGGTGCCCAAATACGCTCCGATACCGACGCGGACGAGGATCACGAACGCGAGACACGCCCCGACACCGTAAAGTGCCCACCGGATTGCCGAACGTGCTTGAATCATGGTGCGGTCCCCGCTTGTGTCGCGTTCATTCACGCTAACCCATGCCGCAAGTGGCAGCACATCCTGTTCCAACCGTCCGTCCGCGCTGGAGCTGTTTCGCGCGGTACGGACGGCATTCTTGTAACAATTCGCATATTTTCTGACGTCAATTCGCATGACGTGCGATGCCAACGGGATTAGGGCAGCGCGAGTTCCTACTGTTGCAATCTGTGCAGTACGCGCGTTGTGGCCGAGGAAGTGCGGGGCCGTACCTTAACAGTCGGGCAGGAATCACAACGAGGAAGTGGGAGTCGGAATCGTTCTATGATCGTCACGCTCCTGTTTCTCGCGGCCTGCTTTGTCGCTTTCACGAACGGGGCCAACGCCAACTTCAAAGGCGTCGCCTCGCTGTACGGCAGTAGCACCACCACTCTCCGCACAGCGGCACTTTGGGGGACAGCGACCACGTTCGTAGGGTCAATTGTTGCGCTGTTTTTGGCGGAAGGAATGCTCTCCTCGTTTCGCGGGCGCGGAGTTGTCCCGGACGAGTTGGCCGCGTCTCAGAGTTTCGTCTGCGCTGTGGCCATCGGTGGGGCGCTCACGAGTTTCCTGGCCACGCGGCTCGGGTTCCCCGTCTCCACCACCCATGCCTTGGTTGGCGCACTGGCCGGAGCGGGGTTGGCCGGTAGTGGCGAGGTGCGGTTCGAGGCGCTTGGGAAGCAGTTCTTTTACCCGCTGTTTTTCAGCCCCATCGTTGCAGCGGTCGCGGGTGCGGCGGTTTACTTGCTTCTCGGGGCCGTTCGTCTGATGCCGGACCACCGCACACCGTTATTGGATGCGTTGCATTTCCTGAGTACCGGAGCAGCGAGTTTCGCACGCGGACTCAACGACACGCCGAAGATGGTCGCTCTGATACTCGCGGTACCGGGGTTGGGCGTTCACTGGGGGTTCTTGATCGTCGCTGTAACCATCGCTCTGGGTGGGCTGCTCGACATCAAGCGCGTTGCAGAAACACTCGGCAAAAAGGTCACGGGAATGAACCCCGGTCAGGGGTTTGCGGCCAGTTTGGTTACCGCCGGGTTGGTGACCACGGCGAGCCTTCACAGCCTCCCGGTAAGCACGACCCATGTCAGCGTCGGTTCTCTGTTCGGAATGGGCGTGGCCTCGCGACGAGTTCACTGGCGCAAGGTGGTCGAGATCCTGCTCGCGTGGATCAGCACGGTGCCGTGTGGGGCGCTTCTTGCGGCACTCGCCTATACGCTCATCACGCGGTTCTAGTGCCGGCCCGTCATCGGAGATTCAACACTTCCTCTACCTGCACCCTCGTCGTTAGAATCGGCCACCGTAGTGCTTGCGCTCGGCAAGCACCCGTGTTCGCTCGCTGCGGGCGGACCTACAACGATTGGGCCTCACCGACTCGCACCCACCGTCCGCGACACGGCAAAGGAGCCTGTTCGATGAACGTCAGGTGGTCGCTCTCCATTTGCTTCTTGTTCGTACTGGCCGCCCACGCACCTGCGGCCGAACTCGATCTGACACGAGCCGTCGTCGTCACCCCTCCGAACATCTCCGGACCGTCGGCGAAAGCGGTCCAGATGCTCCTCGAGGAGGTAGACACGCGGGCGATGGTTCACTGGGATCGGGCCGCGAAGTGGCCGGCCGCAGGCACGCCGGTTGTAGTGGTGGGGCAGGCTGATGAGGTCCGCGCGCTGCTCGAAAAACAGGGCATTGCCGTCCCAAAATCGGCTACACAGCCCAAGCCCGAAGGCTACCAGATCGGTACCGCGATCGGTGGAGCGAACCCGGTCGTATGGGTCGCGGGGAACGATCCGCGTGGGGTGCTGTTCGGTACCGGGCGCTTGCTCCGCGAACTGCGTCTCGGGCGCTTGAAAGTGACCCTCGCTGACAACTTTAAAGCGGAATCGGCCCCGACCACCACACTCCGCGGGCACCAGATCGGCTATCGCCCGAAGACCAATTCCTATGACGGCTGGACTGTCGCGATGTGGGAGCAGTACATTCGCGACCTTGCCGTCTTCGGGTGCAACGCCGTTGAACTGATCCCGCCTCGATCCGATGACACCCCCGACAGTCCGCTGTTCCCGCTTCCGCAACAGCGCATGATGACGGAAGTTTCACGCATCGCCGGCGAATACGGGCTGGACGTGTGGATCTGGTACCCGGCGATGGACCGGGACTACGCCGACCCGAAAACGGTCGAATCGGCACTCAAAGAATGGGCCGCGGTGTTCCAGGCGCTCCCGCGAGTGGATGTCGTATTTGTTCCCGGGGGCGACCCCGGCCACACGCAGCCGAAAGTGCTGTTCGATCTGCTGGAGCGGCAAACCGCGAACCTGAAGAAGTACCATCCGAAAGCGACGATGTGGATGTCGCCGCAGAGCTTCATTGGCTCGTGGATGGACGAGTTCTACGAACTGATTCGCCGCGAACCCTCCTGGCTGACGGGCGTGGTACACGGTCCGCAAACTCGGGTTTCGCTCCCGAAGCTCCGGGCCGCGGTGCCGCAGAAATTCCCCATCCGTGACTACCCGGACATCACCCACAGCCGCCAGTGCCAGTACCCGGTTCCGGACTGGGACGTCGCGTTCGCGCTCACTCAGGGGCGCGAGGGCTGCAACCCGCGCCCCGTTCAGACGGCCCGCACGTTCCGGTACGGGCGCGCGAGCACGATCGGGTTCATCACCTATTCCGAGGGGTGCCACGACGACGTTAACAAAATGGTCTGGAGCGCTCTGGGGTGGGACGACAAGGCGGATTTGACGGAAGTGCTGCGCCAGTACGGGCGGTACTTCGTTAGCCCTACGCTCGGGGACCGCTTCGCTGACGGGCTTCTGGCGCTGGAGAAGAACTGGGACGGGCCGGTTCTCTCGAACACCGGGATCGATGAAACGCTGAAGCTGTTCCAGGAAATGGAACGAGACGCTGGTCCGCGGGAGAAGCTGAGTTGGCGCTACCAACAGGCGCTTTACCGGGCCTACTACGACGCTTACGTTCGTGCCCGGCTCAAACACGAGACGGCTGCACTGGACGCAGCCGTCGCTAAACTTCGTGGCGCTAAAACCTTCGGCGCCGTGAAAGCCATTGCCGAAGCCGAAGCCATTCTCGATCGAGCCGCAAAAGAATCGGCTGCTCCCGAGCTACGCTGGCGCCTCAACGAACTGGCCGAGGCACTCTTTCAGAGCATTCGGGCACAGCTCAGCATTTTGAAGCATCACGGGATGCCCGGTCGAGGGAACAACCTCGACACGGCCGACGTTCCACTCACTGACGCGGCGTGGCTGCGTACCGAAATGACGGCCGCGAAGGAACTCAAGGACGAGTCCGCGCGGCTGGACCGACTGAACGCCGCGGTGAACCGGACCGACCCCGGTCCCGGTGGGTTCTACGACGACTTCGGTGACCCGAAGCGCCAACCGCACCTCGTCCGCGGACCGGGGTGGGAGAAAGACCCGGGGTTCGACGAATCGCCGCAATGTGCTTTCAGTATGCGAATCGGAGTTCCGCGAGCGTGGTGGCACTACGCCGAGACGCATTACGAAACGCCTCTGCGTGCGCAGTACGAAGGGCTCGATACGTTCGCTACGTACCGGGTGCGGATCGTGTACGGTGGACAGGAGGGGCGGAAGGTGCGTCTGACCGCGGGCGATGGCCACGAGGTTCACGCGCCGCTGGCGAAGCCGTTCGAGCCGGTCGAGTTCGACGTCCCCGCTGTGGCCACTGCCGGTGGCAAGTTAACACTGACTTGGACACCCGAACGCGGCGCCGGCGGACCGGGGCGCGGGTGCCAGGTGTGTGAAGTGTGGATCATCAAGCGCCCGGGAGTGAATCCTAACGCGCCCCGGGATCATCAGCGGTGAGGTATTCCTGCCCTTTGAAGTCCAGGGTGCCCGTAGACGGTTACGAACCTCCAACTATGCCTTTTTCATCCGCTTGAAGTCGTCTGTGGGCGGGAGATTCGGATTGCCGGTCAACCGCCCACCCCGCTCCTGCAAGGCCAGTGCGTCGGCACCGACGTAAATCACGCTACCGAAGTATTTGGATTTCTCGTAGACGTGCCCGAACGCTTTGGAGATTTGCCGGTACAGGCGCGTGGTATCCCCAGTCGAGTTGTTCGCTTCGATCCAGCCACAAATGACGGTCTTCTTCCGAAACACGCCGTTCGGTGTAAGTTGAATGGCTACTTTGAAACTGCGCCCGTCCAAATCATACCACCGTTGTCCCTCAATCGGTGGGGTCGCTCGAAGCCGGATCTTTGGTTGCTCCGGGAATACCCAGTAGACCGCATTCACGATAAGGGTGGGGTGTTTGGTCCCCCTCCCCGTGAGTGCTCAGGAAGCGTTTCGGTGGTCGTGCATGCGGTTGACCAACCCGGCGATGGCTCGAACCCGTGCCGCGTGACCGGCTCGGGCGTGGCGGTTCACGTGCGCCACCGCGCGGAACCGGCGCAACCGCCCGATCGCGTGCTCGACTACGATCCGACGGCGGCTGAATGCCCGGTTGTACTTCCGATCCTCGGGTGGGCGCTCCTGCCCGCGCGGCTTGCGGCGCGGCGCCGCTCCCAACCCCGTCGGGTGCAACGCACCCATCCCGACGTAACCCAGATCACCGATCCCACCGACCCCCTTCGGGAGCCGCTTCAGCAGCCGTGACTTCTTGAGCCGCTTGATATCCGCCCACGGCCCCGGCACCGAGTCGGACACGTCTACGATCCGTCCCGAGCTCTCGTCCACGGCCACCTGGCTCTTGAGCGTGTGGGCCTTCTTCTTGCCCGAGTAGTACGCCCGCTGACGCCTCTTGGGGCGCTGGGTCCGCTGCTCGAAGCTGTCGATCACCACCGCGAGCCCCGGGGTGTCATTCAACAGGGCCGGCAACCGCTTGCGGCGCGGGGCACCCGGGTCCGGCATCCGCATCGTGTCCCGACCGGCCCGCTCCAACACCGGCACGCACCGGGTCCGCACCCGACTGGCGGTCGAGTCGGACACCCCGAACCGGAACCCGAGCACCTCGTTGGTCGGGTACTGGCGCAACCAGATGACCGTCCGCAGCAGTTGGTCCGCGGTGCTCAGATCGAAGTTGTCGCCGCCCCCGACCGCGCGTTGACGGTTGGGTCGCTCGAGCCCCTTGCGGTGCCCCGCTTCGACCGCCGGAACCAGGTCCGCGGCCAGCGCGTCGAACACCGCTACGGGCAATCCCGTCAGGTGCTCAAACACGATCGGGTGCTTCCGCAAGTGATCCAGACGCGCGATCATCGGAGTATCCACGAGGGCCAGGTTCGTACACCTACACTACGAATTCACACCTATCGTGAATGCCATCTAGTACCTCGGCCCATCGAAGTATTTCTTGGAGACGACCGTCCCCAAGTCGGGGAGTGACAACAGCCCCTTAAAAAACGTGTAGGCTTTTTCCGGGTACGAAGTGTCGGGGACGAAATAGAGGTTCGAGAACAATTCGTTCGACGCGACAAGGAGTTCGTAATCCGCCTTGGTCGCGAAGTATTGGACGCGCGGCATTAGTCATTCCTGCCAAACGATCAGCTCACTGACCGACGACATTAGCCAGGTTACTCGAAATTGCGAGAAGATGCCTTCTCTAGTGGATCTGCTGGACACTTCCGGGCTTGGTTTTCCGCACGGCACGAAGTTCGCATTGCGAGGAAACGTATATCGCCCCTCCCGCGGCGAGACCTCAAAATAGCCGAGATCGTTGATGAAGGTCTTCCATTGCGATCACTGCGATCACCTCGTGTTCTTCGAGAGCGTCCGCTGTGTCCGCTGTGAGCACCCGCTCGCCTACCTTCCGGATTTGGGGGTAACAGGATCGCTCGATATTATCGGTGACGGCCTGTGGAAGTCCCCGCTCGCCCGAGCCGAGGGAAAGACGTACAGGCTCTGCCAAAACTACACCGAGCACAACGTCTGCAATTGGGCACTGCCCGCGGACGATGACAACCCTTATTGCCAATCCTGTCGGTTAACTCGCGTCATTCCCGATCTGGCACCGACCGGAAACAAAGAGGCTTGGTACAAACTCGAAGTCGCCAAGCGACGCTTACTGTACACGTTGCTCGCACTCAAACTGCCGATCGCGAGCAAACAGGATCAGGAAGCGACCGGGCTGGCGTTCGAGTTCCTCGCCGACCCGACCGATCCGGACGCGCCCGCGGTGCTGACAGGCCACAGTAACGGTCTGATTACCGTTAACATCGCCGAAGCAGACGACGCCGAACGCGAGCGCCGACGGCACCAGATGCGGGAGCCGTACCGGACCGTGCTCGGTCACTTCCGCCACGAGATCGGCCACTACTATTGGGATGTGCTCGTCAAAGACGGCCCGGCACTCGACCGCTTCCGCGAACTGTTCGGCGACGAGCGCGAGGACTACGGCCAGGCGCTCGACCGCTACTACAAAACCGGCGCGCACCCGGATTGGCAGGAACGCTTCATTTCCGCCTACGCGACCGCGCACCCCTGGGAAGATTGGGCCGAAACCTGGGCGCACTACCTACACATGACCGACACGCTCGAAACGGCCATCGGCTGCGGGTTATCGGTGAAGCCAAAGCGAGTGGGCGAACCGGTGATGAAGCCGGAAACGAAGGCGGTCGCTCCCACGCCGTCCGCGTTCGAGGCGATGCTCAGTGACTGGCACGCGCTCACTTACGTCCTGAACAACCTCAACCGCGGACTGGGATTAGCCGACGGCTACCCGTTCGTGATTTCGGCACCAGTGATCGAGAAGTTGCGGTTCGTGCACGAAGTGGTGTCGACCCCAACTGTTAAAACGGCGCCGGTTGCGGTCCCGATTTAGTCGTCCTCAACAGCGACATCGACGGCTACTTTGATGGCATGCTGCCCGCCGCCAAGAATCACTCCCTTGAGCGGGCTTACGTCGTCGTAGTCCCGCCCCCAGGCGAGCAGTATATGCCGCTCCTGCGGGATCTGGTCGTTCGTCGGGTCCAGATCCACCCACCCGTAGTCACCACAGAACAGACTCACCCAGGCGTGAGTCGCGTCCGCACCAATCAGACGCGGGCGTCCCGGAGGCGGTAGTGTAGACAAGTACCCGCTGACGTACCGCGCCGCTAACCCGAGGGACCGGAGGCACGCGAGCAACAGGTGCGCGAAGTCCTGACACACCCCGCGGCGCTTCTCGAACACTTCCGCGACCGGCGTCGCCACGGTGGTGGCCCGCGGGTCGTACACGAACCCGGTGTGAATCCGGTTCACGAGGTGGAGGGCCGCGTCCAAAATCGAGCGCCCGGGTGTGAACGAAACGGCGGCGAACTCGGCGTACCGCGGATCGGCCGCGGCGAACCGGGAATCGAACACGAACTGGTACGCATCGAACCAGTCCGGGGCGCGGTCGTGCCCCAACCGGTCCCGGACGCGCTCCCACGCGGGCGTCGCGCCCGGAACAATGTCCAGAGGCGGTTCAACCGCGATCCGGTGCTCTACTCGCACCGTCAATTCGCGGTGCGGTTCCTGGATGGTGAAGTAGTGGACCGGGTTACCGAAATAATCGACGCGCTCCTCGATCACGGCCGGGCCGGGCGAAATCGACAGAATCGAAGGCTCGGATTGCTGCCGGGAGCATTCCCGGATGAACAGGTGCGCGACGTTCTGACAGAGTGAAACCGATTCGGTGTACTCGTAAGCGGTGACGTGCGTAATCGCATAGCGCGTCACAACGGCTCTCCCGAGTCGGCCCCGGTCCGGCGAATCGGGTCGGGGGTCGCCATGTGGCGCGAGGTCTGGAGGTGGCTGAGGTACTGCTGGGTGATCGCGTCGGACAGAATCGGGAGCCACCCGCCCACGTGGTTGAGCAGATCCCGCAGCCCCGGGCGCACACCATCTTCAACCATTGCGAGGCGCTCCGGCTCGGCCAACCGCACGGAGCCGAGCGCGGCCAGCGCGAACCGCTGTTCCGGAGAGCGCCCCCCTCCGGTCGGGCGCGGCAAGTGATCCACATCATCAACCAGAGCCGCGAGTTGCGTGGCCAGCGAGCGCGGGTTGGTTTCGTCCTCGACAACCAGGTCGAGCACCGCTTCTGCGCGAAGGCTACTCAGGTACCGGCGCCGGTAGGTCATCCCGCTATCCACCACTTCCAGCACCGCGTCGAGCACCGGTCCTTCGTGCTCAGCGGTCGTCACGAGCGTCGCCCGTAGCAGCCCGATCAGGTACATCGCCCGTTCCAACTTGCGGCCCATGTTCAGGAACCGCCACCCTTCCCCGCGGGTCATGCTCTCGGAAACGAGCCCGCCGAACGCGGCCAGGGTGGTGACGGTTCGGTTCAACAGGTCGAGTACATCAGCCGGAGTCGGTTCGTCGTCATCAGTATCGGGGGTGAGTTCTCCCGGAAGCGCACTCAAAGTGTTAACCACGCGCCACATATCGAGCGAGATCAGATCCCGAACGACCGAGGCCACGAGCCGGACGCACCGAACGACGGACACGAGGCTGTTCGAGTCCGATGCCGCGAATACCGCCGGGAGCACGCGAGCGAACGGATCGTCCGATGTGTTCACGCGAAGCGGCTTGTGATCGCCCTGTGCCGCAAGAGCAGCGAAAAGCGAGGGCAATTCCGGGCTGTCGACCAAGCCGGACCGCTCGGTCAAGCGAACCACGATCCCGCGGAGCAGCCGCGTCAGCCCTTCAGCGCGTTCCGCGTACCGGCCGAGCCAGAACAGATTGTCCGCGGCGCGGCTCGGCAGATCGCCGCCGGACCGCGTCAGCGCGACCCGGTACCCCGCGGCCGGGAGCAGACTGAAGTCGCTCACCTCGGTGTCCGCGAGCACCCAGGTGTCCTTGCTCCCGCCCCCGCGCTGCATCGACACGACGGTCGTGTCCGACGACGCGCTCACCCGCGTCAGACCGCCCGGCATGAATGCGAACCCGCCCCGAGAATCGGCCGCGAGGTACGAGCGCACGACCAGTTTCCGGGGAACGAGCCGGTTCCCGTCCAGAACGGGCGTCGCGGACAAGTCGATACGCTCTTGCGCAACGAAATCGCGAGGTCGGTTCCGAATTCGAGCAGCGAGTGCCGCGCGCTGAGTTGTGGACAAATCGGCCGGGAACTCAGGCTCCATCCGACTCGCCGGGAACGCCGGTTTGATGACGAGATCCGCAAGCCGGTCGAGCACGTAGCGAAGGGACTCCGGGTCGCCGCACCACCACGTGGGTACAGAGTCGAGGAGCAGTTCCTCACCCAAAAGCGTTCGGCACAGGCGCGGAAGGAAGGCCGGAAGCGCCGGGGTTTCCAATAATCCGGTACCGAGCGCGTTCGCCACCGCGACGTTACCGCTCCGGACCGCGTGCACAAGCCCCGGCACCCCCAAGAAGGAATCCGGGCGCAGTTCGAGCGGATCGCAGAAGTCATCGTCCAGTCGGCGGAAGATCACTTCCACCGGTTGCAACCCGCCGAGCACTTTGAGGAAGACGCGATTGTCCCGCACCGTCAGGTCGCCGCCCTCGACGAGCGTGTAACCGAGATATCGCGCGAGGTAGGCGTGCTCGAAATACGTCTCGTTGTACGGCCCTGGGGTGAGCAGAACGACCCGCGGGTTGTCCTTGTTCCGCGGCGCGAGCGATCGGAGCGTGTCGCGCACGGTCTGGAAGAACAGAGCCAACCGGTTCACCCGACAGTCACGGAACGCTTCCGGGAGCGTCCGCGTCATCACGATGCGGTTTTCGAGTGCGTACCCGGCGCCGGAGGGAGCCTGCGTGCGGTCCCCGATCACCCGCCAGTTCCCGTCGGCCCCGCGCCCGAGGTTCGCCGCGTAGAGGTGGAGGTATCGCCCACCTGGAACTCGTACCCCGTGAACGGGCCGAAGGAACCCGGGGTTCGGAACAACCAGTTCCGGCGGAAGTACGCCGTCTTTCAGGAGCCACTGTGGGCCGTAAAGATCAGCGAGGACGAGTTCTAAGAGTTGTGCCCGCTGAACGAGTCCGTGTTCGAGGGCCGCGGCTTCGATGTTCGGGATGAGGAGCGGGATCGGATCGAGTTGCCAGGGGCGGGCAATGCCGTCGGGGTCGCCGTAAACGTTGTAAGTGACACCGTTTTCGCGGATTAGATCTTTCGCTTCGCGCCACCGCCGGGCCATCTCGATCGGCCCGAGTTCTTGCAGCGAACCAAAGAATTTCGCCCAGTGGGGGCGGGATTTCCCGTTGCGGTCGATCGCTTCATCGAAACCGGCCGGCACCTCATACCCCGACCGGGGGTCAGTGCCCGGTGGAGCATGGGGGTCGGTCGGCTCGTATGAACGGTGTTCTGGCATCCGGGGTACGGGGGGCAGGTACAAAGGACAATGCCGGACCACAACCAGCGGTCCGGCTCCCCGACCCCTGAGCTGCGATGTCTGTCCCGTTTACATCATTCTACCGCATCAATTGACACGCGGCCGAGGACCGCCGATTCTTTATCCCGAGCCGGCGCCCGATATTGTGCCGGTTTAGGCCGGCGCAAATCAAGTGTGAATGGGAACTCAGCGTCCGGCTCTTCCGGCGGCGCGCTCACCGGACCGGGCGTATGACCGAACGCGAAGAACCGGGCGATCCGCCGACTTTCGGCCGCGAGCGCATTCACCGGGAAGTCTTCGAGTGCCCGCCCGCCCGGGTGCGCGACGTGGTAGGTGCAGCCACCGATGCTCCGATCGTTCCAGGTGTCCAACACGTCGAAGACAAGCGGCGCGTGAACGGGGATCGTCGGGTGCAAACAACTCGGGGGCTGCCACGCACGGTACCGGACGCCCGCCACAAATTCCCCGTTCGTCCCGGTCGGGTGCAGCGGAACGCGACGGCCGTTACACGTCAGAACGTGACGCGGATCGGTCAGCCCGCGCACCTTCACCTGAACCCGTTCGACCGAGGAATCGACATACCGGCTCGCTCCCCCACCACTCGGCTCCTCGCCGAGCACGTGCCAGGGTTCGATCGCCGTCCGCAGTTCCAGATTCACACCGCGGCTCGTGGCCGTGCCGAGGACCGGGAACCGGAACTCCACGTGCGGCGTGAACCACGCGGGATCGAGCGCATAACCGCCGTGCGCCCGGAGTTCGTCCAGTGCGTCCGTAAAGTCCTCGTGGACGAAGTGCGGCAGCATGAACTTATCGTGCAGCGCGGTTCCCCAGCGCACGAGCTTGTGCTCATACGGTTTGCGCCAGAACCACGCGACGAGCGACCGCATCAGGAGCATCTGAGCGCAGCTCATCCGCGCGTGCGGCGGCATCTCGAACGACCGCAGTTCCAGCAGCCCGCGCCGGCCCTCCGCGGAGTCCGGACTGAACAGCTTGTCGATGCAGAACTCGGCGCGGTGCGTGTTGCCGGTGAGGTCAGTAAGCAGATTTCGGAACAGGCGATCGACGAGCCACGCGGGAGGATTCCCACCAGCTCGTACTTGTCCGAACGCAATCTCCAGTTCGCGGAGCGCATCGTGTCGGGCCTCGTCCACACGCGGGTGCTGGCTCGTGGGTCCGATGAACAGCCCGCTAAACAGGTACGACAGCGACGGGTGGTTGTGCCAAAAACCAACCAGACTCTTGAGTAGGTCCGGTCGGCGCAAAATCGGACTGTCCGCGGGTGTGGGTCCGCCGATCACAACGTGATTCCCGCCGCCGGTCCCGGTGTGCCGGCCGTCGAGCATGAACTTCTCGGTACACAGCCGGGATTGCCGTGCTTCTTCGTAAAGCGTGGTGGTGATGTGAACGAGTTCGTCCCAGGAGTGCGCCGGGTGCATATTCGCTTCGATCACGCCGGGATCGGGTGTGATCGAGAAGTGATTCACCCGGTGATCGTGTGGCGGCTTGTACCCCTCAATGAGCACGGGTCGGTCGAGTTCGGCGGCCGTTGATTCGATTGCGGCGACGAGTTCGAGGTAGTCCTCCACGAAGCGGGCCGGCGGCATGAACACGTGCAGTTTGCCGTTCCGCGGTTCGACGCACAACGCGGTACGGACCACGTTGTGCGGGGCCGAGTGGTGGGCAGTGCCGTTAGACGAGGGGAGCGCCGATCCGAACGGCCGACGGGCCTGGCCATCGCGGGCGCGTGCCGGGCGCCCCCACACATCGAGTGGTGAATCCGGCGCCGTGCGCGCGAGTCCGGCGGGGACCGCGGGGCCGATGGGGTACCCCGGGAGCGGTCCGCGCGGGGCGAACGGGTCACGTTCTTCGAGGAACTGGCGGTCCGACGGCGTTTCCCACGGGAGCGAATCGAGCGGCAACCGGTACCCCATCGGGCTGTCACCGGGGATCAGGAACAAGTTCTCCGTGCGAATGAACCACGGGCCACTTTCCCACGGCGAACCCGGCCCGAACGCCTTACGCAGCGGTAACAACGTCCCGACCGAACTGCCGAGCTTTTGCTCGAATACTTTCGCCAGTCGCGCGCGATCTTCGGGGCTGTCCAGTTTGTTGTTCAGCGGATCGACGTTCGTGGGCAGGCGCCGCTCCCGCCACAAGTAGTACCAGGCGTCCTCGTACCCCGGGATCGCGTACTTCGGGTCGACACCCAATTTTTCGGCCAGCACCGCGGCGAACCGCGCCGCGTCGTCGGCCCCGAACCCATAAGGGTGATCCTCATTGGCAATGAGTTGCGGGTCGGTCCAGATCGGCTGACCGTCGGTGCGCCAATAACACCCGAGCGCCCAGCGCGGGAGTTGTTCGCCCGGGTACCACTTCCCCTGCCCGAAGTGCAGCAGCGCGCCGGGGGCGAATTTGTCACGGAGCCGCTTCAATAGCGTGACGGCCTGGCGCCGCTTCTGCGGCCCGAGAGCTGCGACGTTCCACTCCGGCGCGTCCCGATCATCAATGCTCACGAACGTGGGCTCACCGCCCATCGTCAACCGCACGTCCCACTCGCGGAGGTCGGCGTCGATGCGCGTTCCGAGGGCATTAATCGCGTCCCATTGCGGTTCGGTGTACGGCTTCGTAACGCGCGGAGCTTCGTCGATCCGCCTGATCGACATCTGGAAGTCGAAGCCCTCCACGACCGCATCGTCTTCGTCGCGCTTGGCCCAGAAAAACGAGCCGGTGACGGGCGCGGCGGATTGCGGATCGGCGGTACACGCGAGCGGGATGTGCCCCTCCGCGGTCATCAACCCGGAGGTCGAGTCCAGCCCGACCCACCCCGCACCGGGCACGTACACCTCGGCCCAGGCGTGGAGGTCGGTGAAGTCGGCCTTCGGCCCTTCGGGGCCTTCCAGGGGCTTCTCATCGGCCACGAGCTGAATCAAGTAGCCCGAGACAAAGCGTGCAGCGAGTCCGAGGTGACGCGCGAGTTGCGCCAGCAACCACGCCGAATCGCGGCACGACCCGCGCCCGAGTTCGAGTGTTTCTTCGGGCGTCTGTACGCCCGGCTCCCTCCGGATGACGTAAGAGACCCGCTGCCGGACGAGCCGGTTTAGCCCGACCAAGTAGTCGTTCATCTTCACGCCGGTCTGCCGCGCGCCGTCGATCAGCTTCTGCAACAGCGGTCCGGCGGGAAGCGTCTCGAGGTACGGCGCGAGTTCCCGACTGAGCGCCGCGTCGTACTGAAACGGGTACTCCTGCGCGTACTCTTCGATGAAGAAATCGAACGGGTTGATCGGCGTGAGATCGGCGATCAAATCGACGGTGACGACGAGTTCAGATACCGGCTTCGGGAACACGAGCCGCGCGAGGTAGTTGCTATAGGGGTCTTGCTGCCAGTTCAGGAAGTGTGGGGTGGGTTCGATCGTGAGCGAATAGCTCGGGACCGGGGTCCGCGCGTGCGGGGCCGGGCGCAGCCGCACAACGTGCGGCATAAGCGTCACTGGCCGGTCGTAGGTGTACTTGGTGACGTGGTGGAGAGCTACGCGGATGCCCATGCGGGGTTCCTGTTCCGAATTCGGTTAGGACTGGCTCTGTGTCTGGGTCATCGCGGCGGGTGCCGGGGGCGGTATCGGCGCCTTCGAGTCGGGCGGGCGCACGTCCGCGGCGAAGAACGTCGCGTGGATGGCTTCCCCGATTTCGTGGACCGAATCGACGACGTGCGTGAGCGTCTCGTGTAGCCCGTCGCGGATCACGTCGGGAATCATCCGCGCGTCCAGGTAGGCCAGCAGAGTCGCGAGCCGCCGCTCCGGTGCGGTCGGGGCGTGACCGGGCGGGTTACCCGCCACGGCCGCGGTCGCGGCTTCGCATTCGCGCAAGCACCGGCGAACCGATCGGGGGAACTGCTCGTCGAAGATCAGGAACTCGGCGACCGCGGCGGCGGGGTCGCTCGGCATCAACCGGGGTTTCTTGTGGAACGGCTCGTACCCTGAGCAACTCATCAGAATCGCGACCCAGTGCGCGTTGTCGATCGGGCTGCCGACGTCTTCGACCCGGGGCAGCAACGTGTGGTACTTCACGTCCATGATCCGGGCGGTCTGGCTGGTCCGCTCCAAATAAGTCCCGAGCTTGAAGAACTCCCACGCCTCGCCGTGGCTCATGGTGGTGTCGGCGATGCCGTGGATGAGCTGGTTGATGCGCCGCACCTGGGCGTAGAACTCGCTCCGGTGCGCGTCGAAGAGCGCGCGCCCCTCGTCCCCCTGCATCCACAGGTGGTAGTAGTTCAGGCGCTCCCACATCTCGGCCGAGATCACTTCGCGGATGATCCGGGCGTTCTCCCGCGCCCACGCCAGCGACGACGCGATGCTGAACGGGTTGTCCCGGTCCCAGGTCATGAACTCCTGGACGTTCTCGGCGGTCGGCTCGTCTTTGTAATCGTGGACGCCCGAGATGATGAGCAGCGGGCGCCACTGCTGCTCGACCGGGACGTGGAAGTCCAACAGGAGGGTGTGGTTGACTTCGAGAACCCGGGCCGTATTTTCCGCTCGTTCCAGGTACCGGGCGAGCCAGAAACAGTGCTCCGCAACACGGGAAATCATGCTCAATCGCCGGGGGTCAGAGATCGGTTCGATTCGCGCCGGAACAACTCATCGATCCAGGTGTGTGAGCACCAACGCGCTCACACACACCACCTCGCTATTGCGGGTGGCGGCCGTTCTCAAGCACCCACGTGTCTTTGCTCCCACCGCCCTGACTGGAGTTCACAACCAGTGAACCCTTCGTCAGCGCGGTACGAGTGAGACCGCCGGGCAGCACCCATGTGGAACTTCCGGTGATAATGTACGGCCGCAGGTCGACGTGGCGCGGGGCAACGCCCTCGTCGGTCCAGGTCGGACAGGTGCTCAGAGTCACCACCGGCTGCGCGACGTAGTTGCGCGGGTTGTCTTTGATCTTCTCCGCGAACTCCGCGCGCTGCGCCGCGGTGCTAAACGGCCCCATCAGCATCCCGTATCCACCGGACTCGTTCACCGCCTTGACGACCAGTTCGTCGAGGTGAGCGAGGGCGTATTTCTCGTCCTCTGGACGGGCACAGATGTGCGTCGGGACGTTCTTCAGGAGCGGTTCTTCGGATAGGTAGAAGCGGACCATGTCCTCGGTGTACGGGTACACCGCCTTGTCATCGGCGACCCCGGTGCCGACCGCGTTCGCGAGAGTCACATTACCGGCCCGGTACGCCCGGAACAGCCCCGGCACCCCGAGCAAACTGTCGGGTCGGAACGCTTCGGGATCGAGGAAATCGTCGTCCAGTCGGCGGTAGATCACGTCCACGCGCTGCGGTCCGCGTGTGGTCTTCAGGTAAACCACGTCGTCGTGAACGAACAGATCCTGGCCGAACACGAGTTCCACGCCCATGTGCCGCGCGAGGAAGCTGTGCTCGAAGTACGCGGAGTTGTACTGCCCCGGCGAGAGCACTACGACGTGCGGCGACGTGCTCGCGGAAGTCGGCGCGACCGACGCCAGTGCGTCGCGGAGGCGCCGCGGATAGTCCTCGACGCGCTTCACCCGGATGTCCGCGAACAGTTGCGGGAACACCTTCTTCATCACGGCCCGGTTCTCGAGCACGTAGCTCACGCCGCTCGGCGTCCGGCCGTTGTCTTCGAGCACGAGGAACTGGCCCGCCGTGTCCCGAATGAGGTCGGTTCCGCAGATGTGAATGTAAACCCCGCCCGGCGGGGTGAAGCCGATCATCTCCTTACGGAAGCCCTTCGAGCCGAGCACGAGTTCGGTCGGGATCACGCCCTCGCGGAGAATCCGCTGGTCGTGGTACACGTCGTGGAGGAACAGGTTAAGCGCCCGAACGCGCTGAACGAGTCCGGCTTCCAGCACGTACCACTCGGCCGCCGGGATCGGGCGCGGGATCAGATCAAACGGGAAGATCTTCTCGACGCCGCGCCGATCGGAATAAACGCTGAACGTGACGCCCTGGTTAACGAAGGCCAGGTCCGCGTTGCTGCGCTTCGCCTGGAACTCGTGGATGTGGAACCGCCCGAGGCGCTCGACGACCGCGGAACAGTGTTGGTGTGGGGTGGGTGTACGGTCGAAGAGTTCGTCCCAGGCTGTCGCATGGGGAGCGTAATTGTCGAAGAGACGCGGCTTGTTAGCCAGTGACCCGTTGAGGCTCGGGGCCAGACGGGACGGGATTCCTAGAGTGGGCATGGGAAGCTCCTGCCACATTACCAGGCTTCGGCCGCGCGCGGATCAGGCACAGATGTTGTTTCTGCGGTCGAATCAAGCCATATTTGGGTTGATCTCCAGTATAATTGCAAGTGTGGTGCCGAAATACACAGCACGAATCGCTTCGCAAGATCCCACGGACCTTACAAAGCGATTCGTGCTGTCGTGTTACCGAATCAAGCCGAGAGGAAGGTCGCGGCCCCGGAGCCGGCTCGGGCGCCCGGTCAGCGTTTCGTCGATGTGCCGGGCGGCTTCCCGCCCTTCCGCGATCGCCCAGACCACGAGCGACTGCCCCCGTCGGCAGTCCCCGGCCGCAAATACGCCGGGAACCGAGGTCGCGTACTTGCTATCACTCCGGATCGCGCCGTTAGTCGTCAGGGCCAGCCCCAAACGCTCCGGGAGACTCTGTTCAGGTCCGGCGAACCCGATCGCGAGCAGCACCAAGTCGCACGGGAACACGAGTTCGGAGCCGTGCAGTTCCTCGAACTGCCGTTCGCCTTCCTTGTCGTAGTAGTGGTGAATCCGGACCGCGTGCAGTTCCGTAACGCGGCCCTGGTCGTCACCGGCAAAGTGCTGCGTCTTGATCTGCCAGTCGCGCTTGCCGCCCTCCTCGTGCGCCGGCGTGATGCGGAGGATCTTCGGCCACAGCGGCCACGGCGTCTCCGGGTTCATGTCTTCCGGCGGGCACGGGTTGTAGTCGAGCTGAAGGACCGACTTCGCTCCCTGCCGGTGGCACGTCCCGAGGCAGTCGGACGCGGTGTCACCGCCCCCGATGATAATCACGTTCTTGCCGGTGGCGGTAATCGTTTCGGCATCGAGTGCGTCGCCGAACCCGCGCCGGTTCTGGGCGGTCAGGAACGTCATTGCCTGGACAACGCCCTTCAGGTTGCGACCTGGGATCGGCAGCTCCCGCGGTTTGGTCGCCCCGACTGTCAGCAACAGCGCGTCGTGTTTCCGGCGCAACTCCTGCGGGTCGATCGCGCCCCCGACGTCGGCGTTGAGCACGAACTCGATCCCCTCCGCGCGGAGCTGGTCCACGCGCCGGGTGACGTACTCCTTCGACATCTTGAAGTCGGGGATGCCGTAGGTGAGCAGCCCACCGGCACGGTCAGCGCGCTCGTAAACGGTGACCGCGTGCCCGGCCCGGCGCAGTTGTTGCGCGGCCGCGAGGCCGGCCGGTCCGCTCCCCACGACGCCGACCGACTTACCGGTTTCGTGGCGCGGCGGTTCGGCGACGATCCACCCCTGCTCCCACCCGCGGTCCACGATCGCCTGTTCGATTGTTTTGATCGTGACCGCGGTGCCGTTGAGCGCGAGAACACACGACGCCTCACACGGCGCGGGGCACGTTTTGCCCGTGAACTCCGGGAAGTTGTTCGTGTCGTGGAGCGCGGCGAGCGCCTCCTTCCACCGGTTCCGGTGAACGAGGTCGTTCCAGTCCGGGATGCGGTTACCGAGCGGGCACCCGGTGTGGCAGAAGGGGATGCCGCAGTCCATGCACCGGGTCGCTTGCGCCCGCGTGCTCTCGACCGGCATCTCTTGGTACAGCTCGTCGTAATCGCGGATGCGCAGGTGGACCGGCCTCGGGGTCGGTTTCTGCGGCTCAACGTTCAAAAACCCGCGCGGGTCGGCCATTGTCGTAGGGGTTAGGGTTGGGGGGAGGAAATTACGTCGCGATTCGCATCAACCCTGGGATTGTTGTCCCGGATTGATCCCGGGACGTTACCCCGGATTGTTCCCGAAAGAACCCAGGGCGTTGCCCTGGGCTGGGGAATCGCAGGCCTTCGGCCTGCCGGTTAACGAGATTCGCCCTGAAGGGGCGAGATTCCTCAGCCCAGGGCAACGCCCTGGGTTCGGGCCGGGACAACACCTTGGGTGCGAAACCGCGTCCGGGCAGGCAATCAATTACCCGTTCACGAGTTCCCACTGCCGCTGCACGGCGCGGCTCTGTTCGAGCACGCGGCGGTAGTCCTTCGGGAACACCTTCACGAACTTGCCGAGGGCCGCGGCGAAGTCATCGACGATCGCATTACCGACCGCCGAACCGGTGTAGAGCACGTGCCGGTTAATCAGGTTGCTGAGCGTGCCGACGTCCTTGTAGTGATCGACGGGAACGAGATCGACCATTTCCGTGTTGCAGTTCTCGCGGAACGTCCCGTCCGGGTCGTACACATACGCGAACCCGCCAGACATACCGGCCGCGAAGTTCCGGCCCGTCGAGCCGAGTACCACCACGACCCCGCCGGTCATGTACTCGCACCCGTGGTCGCCGATGCCTTCGACGACCGCCTTTGCCCCACTGTTGCGGACCGCGAACCGCTCCCCGGCTCGACCGCAGAAATACGCTTCGCCACCGGTCGCGCCGTAGAGGGCCACGTTCCCGATCACGACGTTCTCTTCCGCGACGTAGCCGGCTTCGGGAGGCGGGGCGACGATCAGTTTCCCGCCCGAAAGCCCCTTCCCGACATAGTCGTTCGCCTGACCGCGAAGCCGTAACGTGATCCCGCGCGTCGCAAACGCCCCGAAGCTCTGGCCCGCAGTACCAGTGAACCGCAGATCGATCGTGTCCTCACGCAGTCCGGCCTCGCCGTACTTCGCGGTAACGAAGTAGCTCAACAGCGTGCCGGTCGTGCGGTTGCGGTTGGTAATCGGCAGTGCCAATTGCAACCGGCGCGGGTGCTCGACTGCGTCCTTCGCCGCCCGGACAACTTCCCAGTCGAGTTGTTCCGCGAGAATGTCCGGCTGGCGCTCGACGCACCGGACGATCGAGCCGAACTGTGCCTGCGGGCGCGTGAGTAGCGCGGACAGGTCCAGGTGCTTCGCCTTCCAGTGCCACGAGAGGTCGAGCTGCGAGAGCAGGTCCGGGCGCCCGACGATCTCGTCGAGCGTGCGGAACCCCATTTCGCTCAGCAACTCGCGCACTTCCTCGGCCACGAAGAACAGATAGTTAACGACGTGTTCCGGTTCGCCAGAGAACTGCGCACGCAGAACCGGGTCTTGCGTCGCGATCCCGACCGGGCACGTGTTGAGGTGGCACTTCCGCATCATCACGCAGCCGAGCGCGATCAGCGGTGCGGTCGCGAAGCCGTACTCTTCGGCGCCGAGGCACGCTGCGATGACCACGTCGCGCCCGGTCTTCATCTGCCCGTCGGCCTGGAGCCGAACGCGCCCACGCAGCCCGTTCCGGACGAGCACCTGCTGTGCTTCCGCGAGCCCGAGTTCCCACGGTACCCCCGCGTGCCGAATGCTCGACAGCGGGCTGGCTCCCGTACCCCCGCTGTCCCCACTAATGAGGATGCGGTCGGCGTACCCCTTCGCCACACCGGTCGCGATCGTCCCCACGCCCGCAGCGGCCACGAGCTTGACGGAAATCTCCGCGTGCGGGTTCGAGTTCTTCAGGTCGAAGATAAGCTGCGCCAGGTCTTCGATGCTGTAGATGTCGTGGTGCGGCGGAGGCGAGATCAGCCCGACGCCCGGCGTGCTGTACCGCGTCTTGGCGATCGCGCTATCGACCTTGTGACCCGGGAGTTGCCCGCCCTCACCGGGCTTCGCCCCCTGGGCCATCTTGATCTGAATCTCGACCGCGTTCGCGAGGTAGTTCGCGGTGACCCCGAACCGGCCGCTGGCCACCTGCTTGATGGCGCTCCCGCGCCGGTCGCCGTTGCCGTCCGGCTTGAACCGGACCGGGTCTTCGCCGCCCTCACCGGTGTTCGAGCGCCCGCCGACCCGGTTCAGCGCGATCGCGAGCGTCTCGTGCGCCTCTTTGCTGATGCTCCCGAAGCTCATCGCCCCGGTGAAGAACCGCTTCACGATCTCCTTCGCCGGTTCAACCAACTCCAGCGGGATCGCCTTGTTCACCTTCTTAACCCCGAGCAGCCCGCGGAGCGTGCAGAGGTGCCGGCTCTCGTCGTTCGCAGCGCGTGCGAACTCGCGGTACGCCGAACGGCTCTCCTGGCGAACCGCGTGCTGGAGCGTCTGGACCGTCTCCGGGTTCCACATGCGGTGCTCGCCGCGGCGGCGCCACATGATTTCGCCGCCGACGTCGAGTTCGGGCGATTCCGCGTCCGGATCGCCGGGGAACCCGACCGCGTGGCGCGTGAGCGATTCCCGCGCGATCTCGGCCAGACCGATACCAGCGATCCGGCTCGGGGTGTCCGTGAAGTACCGGTCGATGACATCGGCGTTCAGCCCGATGGCCTCGAAAATCTGCGCCCCGCGGTAGCTCATCAGGGTGCTGATGCCCATCTTGCTGAACACCTTCAGCAAGCCCGCGTTGATCGCCTTCGCATAGTTCTTGAACGCCTTTGTCAGGTCCAGTTGGGCGCCGTGTGCGTCAACCAGCATTCCCTCGGCCGCGAGGTCGCGGTATGTCTCGAACGCGAGGTACGAGTTGACCGCTGCGGCGCCGTACCCCACGAGCAGCGCGAAGTGGTGAACCTCACGTGCCTCGCCGGTATCGACGACCAGACCGCACTTCACACGCAGACCGGTACGGATCAAGTGGTGATTCACCGCCGCAGTCGCGAGCAGCGACGGGATCGGAACGCGCTCGGCGTTCACCCCACGGTCGGACAGAATCAGGATGCTGCATCCGCCCTTCACCGCTTCGGCGGCGGCCGCACAGAGCGCCTCCACCGCCGCGGCGAGCCCCGGTTCCCCGGCGTCTTTCGCGAACAGCGTACTAAGCGTGTGGGCCTTCAGTCCAGGCTTATCAAGCGCCCGGATCTTCGTGAATTCTTCGTCGGTGAGCGCCGGCCCCTTGAGGCGCAACAGGCGTGCGTGTTCGGGCGTTTCCGAGAGCAGGTTCGTTTCGCACCCGATCAGTGACTCGGTGCTCATGACCACCTTCTCGCGGATCGGGTCGATCGGCGGGTTGGTGACCTGGGCGAACAACTGCTTGAAGTAGTTGAACAGGAGCTGCGCGCGGTCGCTGAGCACCGCGAGCGGGGTATCGGTGCCCATACTGGACACCGGCTCCTGCCCGTCCTGCGCCATCGGCAGGAGCACGCGGGAAACGTCTTCCTGCGTGTACCCGAAAGCGTGCTGGCGCTGGCGAGTGGGCGCGGTCTCCTCAGCGGCCACGACGGGCGCGGCGGGGAGGTCATCCAGTTGAATCAGGTTCTGCTCGGCCCACGCACGATACGGCTTCGCGCGAGCCACTTCGAGCTTGATCTCTTCGTCCGTAATCACCTTCCCGCGGGCCGTATCAACGATGAACAGTTTGCCGGGTTGGAGCCGACCGGTCGAGCGGATCTCGCTCGCAGGAGTGGGGAGCGCGCCCACTTCGCTGGCAACGATCACCCGCTCGTCCGTGACAACGAACCGCCCCGGGCGCAGCCCGTTCCGGTCGAGCATCGCTCCGATGATGGTGCCGTCGGTGAACGACAGGTTCGCGGGGCCGTCCCACGGCTCGGTGAGGCACCGGTGGTAGCGGAAGAACCCGCGGATGTCCGGGTCGAGGTGCTTCTGCTCCTCGTAGGCTTCCGGCACGAGCATCATCATCGCGTGCGGCAGGCTGCGCCCGGACTGTACGAGCAGTTCAACGGCCCGGTCGAGAACGGCCGAGTCGCTCAGCCCCTCGAAGTTCAGCGGCAGCACTTTGGCGAGGTCGTCGCCGAGCGCGCCGCCGGCCATCATCGACTGGCGGGCCTTGAGCCAGTGGACGTTGCCGTTGAGCGTGTTGATTTCGCCGTTGTGCGCGAGCGTGTGGAACGGCTGCGCGAGCGCCCACTGCGGGAACGTGTTCGTGCTGTACCGGCTGTGAACGAGTGCGAGGGCCGATTCCGTGCCGGGGTGCGAGAGGTCCGGGAAGTACGCTTCAAGCTGGTCCGGCTTGAGCATCCCCTTGTAAACGATCGTGCGCGAGCTGCAACTGGCGATCGCGAACCCCGTCGCCGTACCCACGGGCTGCGCCGCGGCCCACAGTTCGGCGCGCCGGCGGATCACGTACAGCTTCCGCTCGAACGCGGCCGCGTCGGGCGCGCTCTTCCCGCGCCCGATGAGCAGCTGCTCCATCACCGGCTCGGACGATTGAGCCAACCAGCCGATCGCGCTCGAGACCACGGGAACGGGCCGCCAGCCCAGAATGACCTGCCCCTCCGTGCCGACGACCTCTTCGACCGCCCGGCGCGCAGCAGCGCGGTGCGCGGCATCGGTCGGCAGGAAGCAGAACGCGACGCCGTAGTCGCCGCGCGCGGGCAAGCTCAGCCCGAGTTTCGTGCTCGCGTCGCGGAAAAACGGGTCGGGAAGTTGAAGCAGAATCCCCGCGCCGTCACCGGTGTCCTGATCGCACCCGCACGCACCACGATGCTGGAGGTTGCGAAGGAGCTGGAGGGCGTCGCGAACGGTGTCGTGCGTCCGCCGACCTTTTAAATCGGCAAGAAACCCGACGCCACAGGCGTCGCGCTCAAAAGATGGGTGATAAAGCCCCTCGGGAACCAGAGGGGAAGGGGTAAACGGAGGAGAGACTGGCTGCATGGATTTAAAGGCAGGTGCAAACGTCGTACCCGAAGGATACGCTTAGCTGTAAAGCGTTCATTATCCAAGCAAAACTCACATAATGAACAATGTAAACATACTCAAAACGTGCCCGCCATCAATGCACAAAATGCCCAACTCCGGTCCGGGCACTCGGTTTCGGCCGTCATTTCCCTCCCGAACACCGAAGGAAGAACCGCGGATAACGCAGATCACGCGGATCAGACAGAGAGCAGAGAGCAAAGATCACAAGACAAAAAGAGATGTGTTTTAGCCCGGCAGGGGCGTCAGCGAGTAGCCAGGGATGGAGCACCGCGCAACCCCTGGCGAGACGGGCGTGGAAGCGCCCGTGTTTACGCACGAGCAAAATTCACCCCGTCAGCACTTTGTTGATGCTTCCCAGCAGCGCCGGTCGCGCGCTACTCGTCAACTTCCCGTCGCGTGTGAGGCCGTAGGCTTCGAGCCACTCACGGAACTCGGGTGCGGGGTGAAGTCCGAACAGGCTCCGCACGGTCGCGGCGTCGTGGTAGCTCGTGGACTGGTAATTCAACATCACGTCGTCGGTACACGGCACACCCATGATGTAGTTGCACCCGGCCGCAGCGAGTAAGAGCAGTAAGTTGTCCGCAGAATTCTGGTCCGCGTCGGCGTGGTTGGTGTAGCACACGTCCACACCCATCGGCAGACCGAGCAACTTCCCGATGAAGTGATCCTCCAACCCGGCCCGAATAATCTGCCGTTCGTCCGCAAGGTATTCGGGACCGATGAACCCGACTACCGTGTTCACCAGGAACGGGTCGAAGGCTCGGGCGACCGCATGAGCGCGAGCTTCCAGGGTGAGTTGATCCACGCCGTGGTGCGCTTCCGCAGACAGCGCGCTCCCCTGCCCCGTCTCGAAGTACATCACCTGCTCGCCGGCCCAATTCACGTCGCGCCGGCGGTGCGATTCGAGTACGCGCTCTCGGCCCTCCTTGAGCATCGAAAGTGTAACGCCGAAACTTCGGTTCGCCGCTTGCGTCCCCGCAACCGATTGAAACAGGAGGTCGACCGGAGCGCCTCGATCCAGAGCCGCGAGTTGTGTGGTAATGTGTGCGAGGCAGCACGCCTGCGTCGGCGCGCCGAGCTTCGTGATGAGGCGATCCAACAGGTGCAGAATCGCGGATACGGTTTCGACGGAATCGATCGCGGGGTTTACACCGATAACCGCGTCGCCGCACCCGTAAGCAAGGCCATCGACCGCGCTCACCAGAATGCCCGCGAGGTCATCGGTCGGGTGATTCGGCTGCACGCGGACGCCGAAAACGCCCGACCCGCCTAATGTGTTCCGACACCGGGTCACGTTGCGGATCTTGGACGCGACGAAGACAAGCTCCTTGTTGCTCATCAACTTCGCGCCGGCCGCGGCCACTTCCGGCGAAATTCCCCACGCTAACCCGCGAAGCACTTCTCCCGTCGTAGCCTCGTCCAGAAGGAACTCTCGGAACTCGCCCACCGTGAGCGACCCGATCCGCGCGAACGCCTTCCGGTCGTGCGTGTCGAGAATCAGTTTGGAAACGTCGTCTATGTCCGGATCGATGACGGGTGCGTCGACGATGGAAGAGAGTGGTACATCCGCAAGTGCGAGTTTGGCTGCGACGCGCTCGCGCTCGGACCCGGCCGAGAGGCCAGCGAGCACGTCGCCAGACTTCAATTCGTTGGCCTTCGCGAGCAATTCGCGCAAGTCGGCGAACACGAATCGCTCGCCGCGAACGGTATGAGTGAACGGCATAGTGTTAGCGATCGTACCAACTCGGGCTCATCAGGACAGTACGCCCTTCACCACTTCGCCCTCGACGTCGGTGAGGCGGTAGTCGCGGCCCGCGTGCCGGTACGTCAACTTCTCGTGGTTGATTCCCATTAAATGGAGAATCGTCGCGTGGAAGTCGTGAACGTGGACCGGTTTCTCCACCGGCTTGATTCCGTGCTCGTCGGTCGTGCCGTAAGCGACACCGCGCTTGACCCCTGCGCCGGCCAACCACGAACTGAACGCCCAGTTGTGGTGCTCGCGCCCGGGGTTGTCCGCGGTGTTGTTAAACGGCGTGCGCCCGAACTCCGTGGTCCACACGACAAGCACGTCGTCGAACAGCCCCACGCGCTTCAGGTCCGTGATGAGGCCCGCCATCGGTTGATCGACCTGTTGCGCGAGCCGACCGTGGTCGGCCATATTCCCGTGCGAGTCCCAGTTCGCGCTCGACCCGGTGTGAATCAGTTCCACGAAGCGCACGCCGCGCTCGACCAGGCGCCGCGCCACGAGACACTGCCAGCCGAACCCCTCCTGCTGCCCGCGCTTCAGCCCGTAGAGCGCGAGCGTCTCGTCGGTTTCCTTCGACAGATCGAGGGCCGCGGGCATTTCGGACTGCATCCCGGCGGCCGTCTCGAAGGACTTGATCCGCGCGGCGAGGTTCGGATCGTCCGCGCGGGTGTTCTGGTGCTCCTCGTTGAACGCCTTGAGCGCCTCGAGTTCGAGTTCCTGGCGCTGGGCGGTGGGGACGCGCCGCTTGAGGTTCGCGATCGGCTCGGTGCCCGGGATCACCCGCGTTCCCTGGTGCGCGCCGGGGAGGAAGTCCGAGGCCCACACCTGCGTACCCGCGTAGGGCATTTGCGGCGCGAGCACGAGGAACGACGGCAGGTTGCGGTTCGAGGTGCCGAGCCCGTAGCTCATCCACGAGCCGATGCTCGGCCGCGCGACCGTGAACGAGCCGGTGTGCATCCCGAGCGTCGCGTTGTAGTGGTTCGAGTGGCTCGTGTGCATCGAACGGACGAGCGAGATGTCGTCGATCTGCTTCGCCAAGTGCGGGAACAGGTCGCTCGTCTCGATGCCGCTCTTGCCGCGCGGGGCGAATTTCCAGTTAGGCTGTTTGAGGAACAGCTTTTCGTAGCCGGGGCGGTTGCGCGTTTCCGGGTGATCGAGTGTGACCGTCTTGCCGTGGTTCGCCGTGAGTTTCGGCTTCGGGTCGAACGAATCGACGTGCGACACGCCGCCGCTCATGAACAGGAAGATGACCGCCTTGGCTTTCGGCGCGAAGTGCGGTTTCTTGGGCGCGAGGGGGTCGGCGTCCGAGGCCCGGCGCTCCTCGGCCGCGAGCAACTCGGACACGATCCCGGGGAACAGTAACGACCCACCGACCATCGAGCGGACCGCGGCGCGCCGAGTGGGACGAAATCCAGGGAGTTCCATCGCGTGCTCCAGAGCGCCAGCGCCAATAGCGGAAGTCGAACGACCAAAACCAGAAGAGTTTTTGACAGGATTAACCGGATCAAGTGAAAACCAGGTCTTCAATCCGGTTGATCCTGTTAATCCTGTCAAAAACTCTTCTTAACTTAATCCAGGTACAGGAATTCGTTGCTCGCCAACAGCACGCGGGCGAGTGCGGCCCATGCCGCCTTTGTGCGTTCAGCGGGTGGGGTATCGGTGAGCGTGGCCGCGTACCGCTTCAGGAACGCATTCGCTGCGTCCTGTTCCTTGTTTGTCGGGGTTCGTTGGAACGCGGCACGGAACAGTTCATCGAGTCGCGCAGCCTCGGGCTTCGTCAGCGCACGCGATGCGACCTTTTCCGATTGGCCGTGGAAGAACGGGTCGTTGAGGAAGTAGAGCGCCTGCGTCGGAACGGTAGTGTCCTGGCGCTGCGGGGTGGTCGCGTTCGGGTCCGCGCCGTCGAAGAGCCCGAGGAACGGATGCCGGCGGTTGCGGACGCTAATGAGGTACACGCTCCGCTTGTCGGATTCAAAGAAGGTGCTGAACGGAACGTGTTGCGAGTAGCTCCAACTCGCTTCGGGCGGGAACGGGTGCGCGCCGCCCGGTTTGCGGTCGAGTTGCCCGCTCGCGGTGAGGAGCGAATCGCGCAGTTCCTCGCCACTGAGCCGGCGCCGCTCGAAGCGCCAGTATAGTTCGTTGTTCGCATCGACTTTGGCCGCGTCGGGCCGCAGCGTGCTGGCTTGCTGGTACGTCGCGGAGAGCATGATCTGGCGGTGAAGCGCCTTGACGCTCCACTGTTTTTCGACGAATTCGCTCGCGAGCCAGTCGAGTAATTCCGGGTGTGATGGGGCACTTCCGCGCGTGCCGAAATCATTCGGCGTCTTGACTAATCCCTTCCCGAAGTGGTGCAACCAAATGCGGTTCACCATCACGCGCGCCGTCAGCGGATTGTTCTTCGCGGTGATCCACCCAGCGAGTTCCAGGCGCCCGCTCCCTGCCAAGGCCGGGAGCTGTTCACCGCCGAACACTTCGAGCCAGCGCCGCGGAACGACCGGGCCGAGTTTCTCCGGATCACCGCGGAGGTGAACCTTCGCGTTGTGCGGGGTCGATTCCGTCACCGCGAATGCGACGTCCTGGACCGGCGCAGAAGCGATCAACGCGGCTCGTTCGCGTTCGAGCGCCTGCTGCTTTTCGGACTTACCCGCAACTGTGAGCAGATCCGTCCCCATTTCGCCCGTGAATCGCTCGAGCACCCAACCGACGCCGTCCGGTCCGCCCGGGTGCGCGTCTTTAATGCGACCGGTAATGCGAATCTTCCCATCCACCGGGCTGAGCCAGCCCACCGCGACGTTTCCGTTCGGTCCTGGGTGAACGAATACCGACCGCGCCGGGAGCTTCGTCCAGACGGGCACCGGTTCCTTGGCGCAGTTCGCGAACACCGATGGCGTGTCGCCGTTGCGCCACGCATTCAGGCCGGGCTTACCCGAAAGGTCGCGTGCGGATTCTGAAAGCGGGATCGGCCCTTCGCGCGTGTCGAGGAACCACCACACGCGCTTGTTGCCGTGTGTGTCCCCGTGCGGGTTCCCGGCGAGCAGATCGTCAAGCACGTCGGCCGTGAGGTTCCACCGGCGCTCTTTCCCGCCGATCTCGGCAATGTCCCATTCGATGAGCGTGGAATCCGCGCCGTGGTTCTTCAGCGGAGTGACCGAGAGTTGGAGGAACTGCCCCGCGCGCACTTCGATCTCGGCAGGGAGTTTGTCGAACACCTGCTCGCCGCCGTCAGGAATCTCCCCTCGTGCGAGTGCGCGTCCCGTAGTCCCAGCGCGGGCTTTCAGTTCCTGAGCCAGTTTGGTTTGTTCGGCGCGGAGGTGCGCCAGTTGCGCGTCCAGGTTCGCAAGTTTGTCCTTGTACGGCTTCACCACGCGGTCCCACTCCGCGGGCGGCATCAGCGGAACGAGGTCGCGGGGGCGCTGCTGCGGTTCGCAACCGGGGAACGCGAACTTCGTGCTGTCGAGGATGCCGTAGAGGGCGTAATAGTCCTTCGCCGTGATCGCGTCGTACTTGTGGTCGTGACACCGGGCACAGCCGATCGTGAGACCAAGAAAAGCCTTGCCCACCGTATCGATGGTGTCTTCGTAAGTGAGGTGGATGTCCTTATCGATGTCGTGTCCGAAGCGCCGGGCGAGCGCGAGGAAGCCGGTCGCGACGACGCGCGGGGCGTATTTCTCGTTGGGGTTCTGTGCTGCGACGATGTCCCCCGCGAGCTGATCCCGCAGGAACTCGTCGTAGGGCACGTCGCGGTTGACCGCATCGATCACCCAGTTCCGGTAGCGCCAGGCGTGGGGCAGCGGGTGGTCACTGTTTTCGCCCGCAGTGTCAGCGTATCGCACGAGATCGAGCCAGTGCCGCCCCCAGCGCTCGCCATAAGCCGGCGACGCGAGCAACCGGTCCACTACTTTGGCGAACGCTTCGGGCGAGTCGTCTTTCAGGAACGCTTTAATATCTTGCGGAGTTGGGGGAAGCCCGGTCAAATCGTAAGTCGCGCGGCGAATGAGAGTTCGTTTGTCAGCAGTCGGAGAGAGTGCCAGGTTCGCTCCCGCAAGTTTGGCCCGGATGAACGCATCAATAGCGTTCGTTCCCGCGTTCTTAGGCACGGCCGGCCGTGTAACGGGTCGAAACGACCACCAGTCCTTCGCTTCCGCGGCGGTCACTCCACCGAGACGCGCGGGACCACCAACACGGGGATCGACGGCCCCGTCCTTCACCCACTGTTCGAGCGCGGCGATTTCGGCCGCGGTGAGTTTCCCGTTCGGCGGCATCTGCGAAATGCCGTCCGCGCCGCTGAGAGCCTTAATTAACAGGCTCTCAGCGGACTTTCCAGGCACGAGCGCCGGACCGCTCTCGCCACCGGTCTGCCAGCCGGTTTTGGAATCGAGGCGCAACCCGCTCTTCTGCTTCTCCGGGCCGTGGCACTTGATGCAGTGCTGAACCAGAACCGGCCGCACTTTCGCCTCGAAGTGGTCCGTCGGGTCCGCCCCGCGCGTGGTCGCGGCGCCCCCGAGCAGACCAACGAACGCGACAACCCAGCGCGACGGGTAACACATTGTTGAGAGGTTCCAGCAATTGAAGGGGCCGGCGCCAAATCGCGCCGGCACGGTGGAGTGCAAGTGCCCCAGAATACCGCACCGTTCGTCGCGGCGAAAGAGCTTAGTGCTTCAAAGTTGGTCGGAACTCGCCGGTCTTCCGTTACGGACCGAATTTAGCTCACTGCGTCAAGAATCCCTCGGACCTTCGCGGCCAACGCTCCCGGGGTGAAAGGCTTCTGAAGGAACGCGACCTCGGCCTCCAGGATGCCGTGCCGGACGACGGCGTCGTCGGTGTACCCGGACAAGAACAACACTTGAATGCTCGGAACGAGTTCCGCCAGCCGCTCGGCGAGCTGGCGCCCGTTCATGCGCGGCATCACCACGTCGGTCAACAGCAGGTGAATTCGCCCCCGGTGCTCGCCGGCCACGCGGAGGGCTTCGATCCCGTCGCGGGCCTCCAGCACGGTGTACCCGCACCCCCGGAGCACGTGCCGGGCCAGCGCCCGCACGCCGTCCTCGTCCTCGACCAGCAACAGCGTCTCGCCCCCCTTGGGCATCGATTGTTGAAGCACGCGCGATTTGGGTGCGACCGGTCCCTGTTCGGTGCGCGGGAGGTAGACCTTGAACGTGGTCCCCTGCCCCACCTCGCTGTAAACCCCCACGTGCCCGCCGCTCTGTTTGACGATCCCGTGGAGCGTCGCCAACCCCAGCCCGGTGCCGTGTTCCCCCTTGGTGCTGAAGAACGGCTCGAAGATCCGGGCCATTGTCGCCGCGTCCATCCCGGACCCGGAATCGGTCACGGCCAGCAGGACGTACCGCCCCGGGCGCGCGTCCGAGTGGGTGCGCGTGTAGGACTCGTCCAGTTCGACGTTCCGCAACTCGATCGTGAGCCGCCCGCCCGCGGGCATGGCGTCGCGCGCGTTCACGACCAGGTTCAGGAGCACCTGTTCGATCTGGCCGGGGTCGGCCAGCACGAACCCGGTCTCCGGGTCCGCCGCGACCGTCAACTGAATGTCCTCGCCGACGATCCGCCGGAGCATCCGCTCCACGTCGGTCACTACAACTGTGAGGTCCAGTATCTTCGGCTCGATGATCGCTTTCCGGCTGAACGCGAGGAGCTGCCGCGTGAGGCCCGTGGCCCGCTCCCCGGCCCGGACCATCTCCCGGATCAGGTCGCGGTTGAGATCGGCGGCGGGCAGGTTCGTCAGCGCGATCTCGCCGTACCCGTTGATAACGGTGAGCAGGTTGTTGAAGTCGTGCGCGACGCCCCCCGCGAGCCGCCCCACCGCTTCCATCTTCTGCGACTGCTGCACCTGTTCTTCGAGCAACTTGCGCTCCGTGATGTCCGACCACGAGCCGACCGCTTCAACGGGTTCGCCGGCCGCGTCGCGCGTCAACCGGATCTCCCCGCGGGTCCACCGGTACGTGCCGTCCCCGTGCCGGAACCGGTACTCGTTCGAGACGCGGCCCCGCGAGAACAGGTCCGCCTGGGTCCGGGCGAGTACCCGGTCCCGGTCCTCGGGGTGAATGTTACCGACCCACCAGTCGCGCTCGAACGCTTCCGAAGGCTCGTACCCGAGCATTTCCCGAACGGTTCCACTGATCCAACTGATGCCCCGGACCTGGTCCCCCCGGACCCCCTGTGCGAAGAGCACGGACGGGCTGGACGCCACCACGTGTTCCAACCGGTGCTGGGTGGACCGCAGGGCCTCTTCCGTGTGCTTCCGTTCCGAAATGTCCCGCACGACCGCGACCAGGTACTCGCGGTCGAGCTGAATGAAACTGAGGTTCACTTCGACGGGAAACGTGGACCCGTCCTTCCGCCGGTGCAGGCTCTCGAACGAGTTCTCCCCGGACGCGCGGCGGGCCGAGATCCCTTCCTTCCACGGCCGGCGCGCCACGACGGGATCAACGTCGTACACGCCCAGGCGCAAGAACTCGGCCCGCGTGTACCCGTGCAGCACCGCGGCCTGCTCGTTCGCGTCGAGGAACCGGCCCGTTTCGGGGTCGATGACCTCGACCCCGTCGATCGTCCGGTCGATCAGGGCGCGGAACAGGCGCAGCCCGCCCTCGGCGCGTTTGCGCTCGATGAACTGCCCGATCTGGCTCCCGAGGCTCTCGAACGTGCGGAGCAGTTCGGCGTCCGGTCGGCGGCTCGCGCGGCTGAAGAACTCCGCGACGCCGAGGATCTCGTTCCCGAACCGGACCGGGAACCCGAACCCGCCGTGCAGGTCCGCTTTCGCAGCCGCGTCGCCCCGCGGGAAGTTCGGGTCGCGCGTGACGTCGACGACCCAGAGCGGTTCCCCGGACGCCCACACGCGCCCGGGCAGCCCCACACCGGGGGCGAACGTGGTGGCCCGCGAAACCGCCCGGAACTCGGCCAGATCCGGATTCTCACCGGACCAGAGGTCGACGCACACGAGCGCGCCCCTCTGCGGGTCGACGATCCAGAGGCCGCCCACGTCCCAGCCGGTCGTTTCGCACACGGCCTCCAACAGTTTCGGGGCGGCGTCGCGCAGGTCCGCGGCCCGGGCGAGCGCGCTCACCACGGCGTGCTGGGCCGTCAGGCGCTGTTCGGTGCGCTTCCGGTCCGTGATGTCGCGCGAGATCCCGATCACCCCGATCACGTTCCCGTCCGCGTCCCGGTACGGCCCCTTGGTCGCGAGGTAAGTGCGGGTGACCCCGGCCGCGGTCAGCGTCTCCTCCCCCGTATCAACCTGACCGGACTCCAGCACCCGGCGGTCGTTGTCCATCGAGACGCGGGCACTCGCCGGGTCGAACAGTGCAGTGTCGTCCTTGCCGAGCACTTCCGCGACCGGCTTCCCGACGAACCGGGCCGCGGCCTCGTTGAACAGCAAGTATTTGCCGCCCCGGTCCTTCACGAACACCGCGTCGGTCGTCCCGTCGGCCACCGCGCGGAGCAGGTCCGCGGACCGGCGCACCTCGGCTTCCGCGCGCTTCTGCTCGGTCAGGTCCTGCACCTGTGCCACGAGTTGGAGCGGGCGCCCGGTCGGGTCGCGGACGAGGGACACGTTCGTCGCGCCCCAGAAGTGGTGCCCGGCCCGGTGAATGTAGCGCTTCACGACCTGAAAGACCGGAACCTCCCCGGCGATCAACCGGGCGCACCCGGCGCGGCACCCGGCGCGGTCGTCCGGGTGCGTGACGTCGGGCATCGAGAGCCCGAGCATCTCGTCCGGGGCGTACCCGAACACCCGGGCGAACGCGGCGTTCACCCGCACGAACCGCGCTTCGAGATCGGTGAGCACCGTGGGCACCTGCGTGTGCTCGAACGCACTCCGGAACCGCTCCTCGCTCTCGCGCACCTCGGCCTCGGCCCGCTTCCGCTCGCCGACCTCCTGGGCGAGTTCCGACGTCCGGTTGAGCAGGTCCGCGTAGAGGCTCCCGTTCTCGTAGATCCGCCCGGTCTGGGCCGCGAGCATCGTAGCGAACAGCTCGTCCTCGTCGGAAAAGGCGTCGGCCCCGAGCTTGTCCAGCAAGCACACCCACCCGTACACTCGCGCCGGCGACAGGATCGGGGCCGCGAGCACCGCGCGGGCGTCCGGGAACGAGCCGGGCGCGCCGACCGCGCCGGGGCCGTCGGGCGTGAGTGCCCGGAAGCACTGCCCGGCCGCGATCGCATCGGCAATCGCGCCCGTGAGCCCGCCCGGGCGCCCAACACGCGCGCGGGCGGAGGGGTCCATACCGCTCGTCAAGAAGTACCGGTACCAGTGCTCGGTGGTCGAGATCCCGACGACGGCGTACCGCGCACCGATGATCTGTCGGGCCGCGTCGCAGAAGAGCTGGAGCAGGTGCGCCGGGTCGCGCTCCGAACCGAGTTGCACCCCGAGTTCCACCAGGGCCGTGAGCCGCTCGTTCGTCCGCCGGAGCTCCTCCGCGCGCTGCGCGAGTTTGTCCGTGACCACGCGCAGGTGCTCGCGATCGAACTCGTCCACGGGCGGGACGCGGGCCGGGGGCGGGGTGTTCCCGAGCACGGTTTCGACGGCCCGCAGCACCGCCTCCGGCTCACTCGGCTTGGTCAGCACCTCGGAAACGCCGCACTCGGCCGCGAGCCGGCGCGCCTCCGGCTCGTGGTAGTGCGCGGTGTAGAAGATGACGCGCGTGCTCGCGACGCGGGGGTCCGAGCGCAACAGGTGGACGAACTCGTACCCGTCCATCGTCGGCATGAGCACGTCGGCGATCACCAGGTCCGGGCGCGCGGCCCGGACCAGCGCCAGGCCCTCGGCCCCGTCCCCGGCCTCCAGGAGCCGGTGGCCGCCGTAGCCGAGCAGCGCGACGAGGAACTCCCGGTTGGCCGGGCGGTCGTCAACGATCAGAATCGTCGCCACGGGCGATCCTCCCCGCCTCGCGGAGGCAGGACTCGATCTCGGTCAAGAGAGCTTCCGGATCAAGGGGCCGAAACAGGTACCGGGCCGCGCCGAGCCCCAGCCCGGTCAAGCGGTCCGACTCGTTCATCATGGTCGAGGTGATGAACACGAACGGGATCGGCGCGAGGCGCGGGTCGGCCTTCATCAGCCTGATAAGGTCGTACCCGGTTCCGCCGATCATGCACACGTCCGAGAGGACCAAGTCGCACGGGTGCGCGCGGGCCACGGCCAGCCCGTCCTCGACCCCCTCGGCCCCCAGCACCCGGAACCCGTGCGGCTCCAAAATGCTCCGCGCCAGTTCGCGGTTCACCGGCAGGTTGTCCACCACCAGCACCGTGTGGCGAACCGGTACGGGAACCGGCGCCCCCCCCGCGGGCGCGGGCCGGGGCGGGAGGCTCGTCCGCTTGTCCAGCCAGAGGAACGCTTCGACCTGCCGCACGAACGTCTCGGGGTCGATCGGTTTGGAGATGTACCCGTCGAACCCCGCTGCCAGAACCTTGTCCCGGTCCCCGACCATAGCCAGTGCCGTGACCGCGATGAGCGGAACGGCGCGCCGCCCCGGGTCCGACTTGAGCTGCCGGGCCACCTCGTAGCCGTCGGTTTGGGGCAGGTGGATGTCGCAGATAATGAGGTCGAACGCCCCACGGTCCGCGATCCGGAGCCCCTCCGCGCCGTCGGTCGCGGTGTGCGGGGAATAGCCGTAAGCGCTCAACAGGTAGCTCATCAGCTCCAGATTGGCGGGGTTGTCTTCGATAACGAGGATGCTCGCGAGCACGATCAATCCCCGCTCACTTGAAGAGTAAACGTGCTGCCGCGCCCGAACTCGCTCCGGACCGTGATCCGCCCACCGAGCAGGTCGGCCAGTTTCCCGCTCAGGTGCAGCCCCAACCCGGTCCCCTCGTGCCGCCGCTTCCCGGACGAATCGACCTGCGTGAACGCCGCGAACAGTTTCTCCAGATCCTCGGGCCGGATGCCGATCCCGGTATCGGTTACGACGAACTCGGTCCGTGAACCGGGGCCGTCGCGTTGGGCGAGTTCGAGCGTCACCGTTCCGGTCTCCGTGAATTTGATCGCGTTGTTAACGAGGTTCAGAAGGATCTGGCTGAGCGCCCGCCGGTCGGCCCGAACCGCCACGTCATCGGGCGGCACGCGGACCTCGAATCGGAGCCCCTTACCCTCGGCCTGCGGGCGCAGGGCCGTGGCGACCTCCTGGACCACCTTTTGGCAGACCAGTGTCTCCGGGTGCAACTCCACCTTCCCGGACTCGATCTTGGCGAGGTCGAGAAGGTCGTTAATGAGTGACAGCAAATGCCGTGCGCTCGACTGGACCGTGCGGAGTTGTTTCTCCTGATCCGCCGTCAGGGGGCCGGGCAAGCGCATCAGCAGCGTTCCCGTGAACCCGATGATCGCGTTCAGCGGGGTCCGCAACTCGTGGCTCATCGTCGCCAGGAAGTGGTCCTTCGCCCGACTCGCCTTCTCCAACTCAACGTTCTTCTCCTGGAGCGCCCGCTCGACCCGCTTCCGATCGGTGATGTCCCGAATCGAGCTGCTAACGAGAACGCCCTCTTCGGTTTCCAGCGGGCTGAGGCTGATCTCGACGGGGAACTCGCTCCCGTCCTTCCGCAACCCGTGCAGGTCGATCCCGGCCCCCATCGGTCGGACCCGCGGCGCGTCGAAAAAGCTCTCGCGAAACGCCGGGTGGTTAGCCCGGTACCGGACCGGTACCAGAACCTCGATCAATTGCCCCAACAGTTCCTCGCGCGCGTACCCGAACAGGCGCTCGGTCTGGGTGTTGACCAGAACGATTTCGCCGGTCCGGTTCACGATCACCATTGCGTCCGGGGCCGATTCGAGCAGCCCGCGGAACTTGGCTTCGGCCTTTTTGCGCTGGGTGACGTCCCGAACCGCGCTAATGACGTATCGCGCGGTGCCCGCGAACAACGGGCTGAGGCTGATTTCGACGGGAAATTCGGTCCCGTTCTTCCGCAACCCGTACAGTTCGCGCCCCTCGCCCATCGACCGGACCCGCGGTTCGCGGACGTACTCGGTGCGCAGGGCCGGGTGGTTGGTGCGGAACCGCTCCGGAACGAGTGACTCGACCGGTTGACCGAGCAGTTCGTCGCGCGTGTACCCGAAGAGGCGCTCGGTTTGAGTGTTAACGAGCGCGATGCGACCCGCTTCGTCGACGAACAGAAAGGCGTCCGGCGCCGCCTCAAGAAGTTCGCGAAAGTTGCCCCCCAGCGCCCGGTTGAGTGTGTCTTGCGGGCCGTGAGGGGGATCGGGGAGGGTCGATCGCATGTGGGTCTCGGTCCGGGGCAACCGGTCCGTGCGGAGCGCCCGTCAGTTCCTGCGGCATCCGGGCAGCTATTTATACAAAATTAAAAAACATTCAATCGTTAGCCAATCTAGAACGAGTAACGATCTATACCAAGCTAACCTACTCCATTCGCCAGAACCGCGCCAAGTGAATTCACCTCCGAATTTGCGCGCGGGCCATCAATCTTCTTTAAGTCGTAAACCGCTCGGGTGCAAATCGCGTTTCCCGCGACTTGGAAGCCTGAAACCGTTGGCAATTGAGCGGGTTCTCGCCCAGTTACCGGCAGAACCCGCTGCGTCAGAAAAGCGCACCCGCACACGGACTTGCAAACATCTGTCGCAACAGTTACCTTCGCCCGCCAACGTACCGGATAAACCGTTCCGCACACTTGGCTTCGAGAGGATCTCCGCGTGCCGCGTTGTCTGTTCGGGTTGTTCGCACCGTTCGCACTGTTCGCCACCGGGTGCGGCTCCGAACCGCCGGCCGTTGCGGGCGCGCCGCAAAACTCAACACCAACGAGTAACAAGCCTTCGGACTTCCAGCCCGGTGCGTGTGGAAAGGTCACGGGATTCGTGACCTGGACCGGTGCAGCGCCCGATGTGCCCCCGGTCACGGACGTGCGCCCGCGTGCGGACGGCAACGGTCTCGAAACGCGGACGCTCACGCCCCCCTACGCCCCGCGCATCGACCGGTTCACGCACGCCCTCGGCGGGGCCGTCGTGTACCTGCGCGAAGTAAACCCGGCGCGTGCGAAGCCCTGGGACTTACCGCCCGTCACCGTCGAGATCCGCGATTCCCAAATCGTGGTCAAACAAGGGGATCGGCCCACCACGCGCGTGGGGTTTGTGCGCCGCGGGGAAGCAGTGAAACTGCAATCGAGCGAACCGGTGTTCCACGTCCTACGCGGGCGCGGAGCCGCGTTCTTCGCGCTGCCGTTTCCCGATGCCGACAAACCACTTGAGCGCCAATTCGATGCCTTCGGCCGCATCGAACTCACGAGTGCCGCCGGGTTCCCCTGGCACGCCGCGGACCTGTTCGTCTGCGATCACCCGTACTACACCGTGTCCGAAGCGGACGGTCGGTTCCAGTTCACACAAGTCCCCGAAGGAACCTACGACCTCGTTGTGTGGCACCCGAATTGGGCGGTGACGGCCAAAGAGCGCAACCCCGAAACCGGGCTCGTGAACCGCATTGTGTACGGACCGCCATTGGAAAACTCACGCCCGGTCGAAGTCACACCCGGTCGCACCTCGCTGGCAAACCTCACGCTCCCCAAGTGACCAGCCAGGCGATCAAACGGCCCCTGCTAACATTTGCTAACCTTTTGGGAGCCAGAACAGTCGGCTCCGTCTCCCGGCGCGTGCCAAATGCCGATGAGTCCGTGACTTAAACTCCAAATACACCCGGCTGTGGGTCCAAATCTGCCCCCAAACGGCTAACATTCGGCTAACATCACTCAGCGCCGCAGACGCATTTTGTTACTCGGCGACACGATTTTTGAAGATTCCACTTCATCTTCGATTTCTATGAGGCTCACCCAGCCGGCTGCACTTCCCATATTCTAACATAGTGAACAAAAGAATAAAGCCGCATAACTCGATTTCGGGAAATCCCCCCATCCCGAGTCGCCACGCAGTACGCGCCGCAACCGGGCGCTTGTGCTTGTGAAACTTTGGCGTCTTGAATGGTGGCGAGTGCCCGAGGCCGTGGCGACCTCATCAAGACACTCATCGAAAGTGTGCTGGTAGATTGGGTGATGAGCAGCGTCACCCAATCCATCTCACGACTGCGGTGTGTTGCCGATGGCCACGAAGAGTCGGAACTGAGCGACGTTGAACGCGACCACCGCACGGAGCAGTTCCTGGCGCGATTCGAGGAGTTGGCGGAAGCTGTCGATGATCTCGATCGGCCTCCCCTGCGCCTGTTTGATGCGCTCCATTTCGAGTTTGAAGCCCTCTTCCGCGATCACGAGGGCCTCTTCCGCGGTCTTGATCTGCGTGGATGCGGCCCGCGCGTTCGCGAGCGCCTCGGACACTTCCCGGCGGATCTGGTTCGTCATCAAATCGTAACCGGCGATCCGCGCACCGAGGGCCGCGTCCGCCCCGCGCACCCGCGCCCGGTTCCCGAACCCGAGATTCTGCACGCTCCAGACCGCGAGCACGTCGAAATCCGAGCGCCCGCGAATGGGGCTGAAGTCGGACGTCGCCAGATTGCTCCCGCCCCCCGAGCCACCGTAGCTGTAACCGACCGAGAGCGTCGGCAACCACGGGCGAACATGCTCCTGGCGCACGCGGGTCTGGGCTTCTGTGACCGCCGCGCCGCGTGCGAACACTTCGGGGCGCGATTGCAGCGCGTTCGCAATGAGCGGTTCTTGGTCCGCGTCTTCGGGAATCAGTCGGATCGGTTGCACGCTCCCGCCCGGAGTACGAAGCCGCACGGACGGGTCGAGGTTGAGCAGCCGGCACAGCCGCGCGGACGCGACCGCGACGTCTTCTTCCGCGCGCCGGAGGTCGCGCCGGAGCAGTTCGAGGTTCGTTTCGGCCCGCTTCGCATCGGATGCGCGGTACTGCCCCGCCTTCGCGTGAACCGCGGTCAGCCGGGTGAGTTCGCCCAGGTCCGTTTCCCCGCGGCGGAGAATATCGACCCGGCTCTCGGCCCCTACGAGTTCCAAATACCCGGCCGCGACATCAAGCAGGATCGCGTTCTGAATCGCCTGGGATTCGGACCGGCGCACCGCGACCCGCTGGCGCGCGGCGAGTGGCTCGTAGACGGCGTCGCCGAGGTGCGCGAACATCCGCACCCCGGGCACGACGGGCGGCCCCGACCCGATCGCCCCCGACCCGAACCCGAGGTAGAGACTCTGAAGGTCGACCGTGCGCACCAAACCCGAAGCCGAAAGGAATGCGCCGCGGTGCAACCGGAGGTTAGTTCCGGCACTGATATCCGGCAGTAACAGCGACCGCGCCGCGAGCTGGTTCGCGAGCGCTTCGCGGACGACCTCTTGGGCCAGGTTGATCGTCGGGTTCTCGACTCCGGCCAGGCGCAACGCGACCCCAAGATCCAACGTGTTCTCGTGCTGCGCTTGAGGGGCGGAAGGGGCAGCAGCAGCCGGAGCGGGTACGGCTGGGAGCGCGTCGGGCTGTTCAAATCGCGCGTTCTGAACGGGCGGCTTCGACACCCGGGAAGTTGTTGCGGCAGCCGGAACCACCGGGCTCGGTCGAACCGGGGACGCGGTCACCGAAACGGCAGTGCCTTCGGACCGAGGCGCGGGCGCCGGTCGTGCGGCCGAAGCGCCCGGCGCGGGTACACCCGGGTAGATCGGCCCACGTTGGGCCGGCTGTTCTGGAACCGGCGCATCAAGCGACTGACAACCGACTGTCAGCGCGGTCCCAGCGCCCAGTACCGCCAGCCTCATTTTCAAGCGAACACGATCCATTACCATCCTCCCACAAGGGCTGTTCTGTGCCGCGCCGTCACGGTTTGACCGGGAGCGACTTCGGCAGCGTGGGAGGAACAGGGAAAGGCCGCGGACCGGGCGGAACTTCGATCACCGGGGGCGGTACGAGTTCGGCCGGAACGGGCCGAGCAAGCGCGTTCGCGGGCGGTTGACCCAGCGAAACCCAGAGCTGGATCTGGGCACGGTTGTAATCAACGATGGTATCCAGGTACTCGTACCGCGACCGACCCAACAGCCGCAAGCTGTCGATCGCTTCGAGCGGTAACCCGGCGCCGGCCTTGATGCGTGTGAAGTCTTCGGAATACGCCTCGGTGCTCGCGCGCACGGCTTTCTCGGTGGCATCGATCTGGAGGAACCGGGCACCCACTCGCGCGTGCGATTCGGCGACCTGCGCCCGCACGAGGTTCACCGTTTCGAGTTCGCGCAACCGCATCTGCTTCACGCGGCTGTCCGCGGCACGCACGAGAGCGACGTTCCCGACCCCCAAGTTGCGGAACGTCCAGAACACCACCACGTCGAAGTCCGCGCGACCGTCCAGGTTGCTGAAGCGTGGCGCGAGTTGCCCGTTACTGCCCGTCACACCGGGGGGCGTGCTCACCAGGTCACTCCCGCCACCGAACCCACCGGCACTGAAACCGAGGATCACGTTCGGCGAGAATGGCAGCACTTTCGCGAGCGACAGTTCGTAGAGCATCTCGCGCACCTCGGACCGGCGCGCGGCGAGTTCCGGGCGCTGCATGAGCGCGACCGCGAGCAGGTCCGCGAGCGGCGTCGGGTCCGGAACGAGCGGCGCGGGCACGACCCAGCCGTCGACCGGTTTGAGTCGCGTGGACGGGTTGAGGTTGAGCAACTGACACAGGCGCGCGGAACTGGTGAGAGTGTCGGCTTCAGCCTGTGTAAGATCCGCGTCGCGGCGCCGGAGTTCCACCGCAGCGCGGTCGGCGTCGGCCTTCCGCCCCTGCCCCGACTTGGCGTAGGCGTCCGTGATCCGGGCGAGTTCCGCGCCCTCGGTCCGGTTCTTCACCGCGATCGCCCGGCGCCCCTCGGCCCGGAGCAGATCGAGATACGCGGAGTAAACCCGCAGGAGCACGTCGTTGCGCACGGCGTCGGCGACCGCGTTCGCCGTCGTGACGCGCTGGCGCGAGGCGAGGAACCCGTACCAGCTCGTACCGATGTTCAGGTTGTAGTTGAGGCCGGGAATGTTGACCGTGCCGGAGCCGATCGCGTTCGCACCGAGCCCGAGGTAAAGCGAATCGCGGTCCACACGCAACATGCTCCCGGTGGACTGCTGGAGTGTTCCACGGTGGGAGTCGTAGTTGGTCCCGACGTTGAGGTTCGGAAGGATTTGGGCCGCCGCAAGTTGGCGGGCGGCCGTGACTTCGGCGATCCGCTGGCGCGCGAGCAGCAATTCTGGATTCTCGGCACCCGCGAGCCGCAGCGCGCTCGCGAGGTCGATCGGCACTTCGCCGGGCGCGAGGATCGTTCCCGGGGGCGGATCGATCGCGGGCTTGGGTTGAGCGCCCTTCTCCGCCGGCCCGTCCTTTTTGGGCGGCTGGTCGCTCTTGGGGGGCTGAGCCACTACGGTCGTCGCGAGTGCGGTTCCGAGAACGCCGCTCGCGAGCCGTACCCATACCCGGCGCGTCGTGCGCATGGTCCCCTCCGACAATTGGAACGCCGTCCTGCACCCGGCTCTGGCCGAATGCGAGTCCGAACTAGGGATCTGATCGAACTCGCGCGGGTGGTAAGATTAGTCGATTCGAGAGGTGGCAAGAGATTCATCGGATGCGCGGGGGGCGGAGATCAGTTTCTCGGCGCAGGATGGCGAATTTTCCCTCCACGCGGTGCGCAATTGCCCATGCGAAACGAGATGTGACCGTTTTCTGGCACGTGCCGGCGGGCCGTGAGGCGTCACCCACCTTGGTGAAGGAGTTGGGAGAGGTGAGAGTTGTGATTCGGAGAGGCACTTCGACTGACAGCACTGCGATCGGCTATCACGAATCACTTCTTGCGGAAACTGAGCGCCGCGGCCTCGGTTAGCGCTAAATCCGCCTCGTGCCCCGGATCAACGTCTTGACTGGCGACCTGGATGTACCGGCCCTCGTGCTTGGCAACGTAAATGAATCCGCGCATGGCTTTGCCGGTTCTGGAGTCCGTCCCGGACCACCGTACCCGGTGCATCGTCAGCCCGTTCACCGTGAACTTCTCGGCCGGCGACTGTTCCCAGTTTGTCCGCCGCTGTTCGATGCCGCGCAGCATGGTACTGAGGAATTCCTCAACGGACTTGTCTCCCGCTCCCGGGGGTGGAGTGGCCACCATCACCGTCAAACTCGCGGCCGTGCCGTCGGCTCGCCGCGCACCGGCCCATGCCCATGCCAGCATTCCCTCTGGGGGTTGGGCCGCCAATGCGGTGTAACCGACTGGCGGCCGGATTTGATAGCTGGACACATCTGAATAGGCTGCGAGTTGGCTCTCCAATTTCGGGTCCGGTGCCGCAACCGGAGCGCTGACGCCCCCGGCAGAGTCCGGGCGCGCTGGCGACGGCGAAGCGGAACGGATCTCGGCGACCGGTTTATTGTCCCTGATCCCGAACCAGTACACCGCCCCAGCGCCCAGTCCCAAAACAAGCACACCGACACCAACCAGAAGGAGCACGGGCGCACCGGACTTGGTCGGTTTCTGCTTCTTCAACGAGCGGGCCGATTTCGGGTTCCGCTTCGGGCGGACGGGTTCGTCGTCTTGTTCGTCATCGGGTTCGTCGACGACTTCAAATGCCGGCTCGGTTGCCGGGACCGGAATCCGCCCCTGGCACTTCGGACAGCGAACGACCTTCCCGGCCGCGGCATCGGGCGCTTTGATCCGGGCCTCGCAGCCCGGGCACGAAATTGGAATGGGCATCTGGTTCTCTGGAGGTGAGAAAAACGGAACGCTTCGAGCTTTTTTAGCGAGGACCGACCGCCCCGCCACAACGCGGTTCGCGTGGCACGTTCGCCACAACATTTGGGAAACCGTCGGCTCCGGAATTCTCCAAACTTTACGGCCGCGCAGAAAAAGATGGAGAACTCGTGCCCGTCCGTGGCTCTACTACGGTGAAGACCCCGAGGACACCCTGTGAGCCACGGACCGCGCCGATTACCCCGAATCCCGGCTCTCAGCCCGACCGGTCCACCGGTCGACGCGGACCTGCTCGCGCGGTTCATCAGCACGGGCGACGAGGTCGCGTTCGAGCTACTCGTTCGCCGGCACGCGCCGATGGTCCTCGCGGTCTGCCGCCGCGTGCTCACGGACCCGAACGACGCCGACGATGCGTTCCAGGCCACGTTCCTGGTGCTCGCGCGCAAGGCGGCCTCGGTTGCGCGGGCGGAAGTGCTCGCAGGGTGGCTCTACCGGATCGCGTACCGGGCCGCGGTTCGGGTCCGTTCGGACCGACTCCGCCGCGCGACGCACACGGACGCGAACCCCGACCTTCTCCCCGCCCCATCAGCTGACCCGAACGCGCGAGAACTGGAGCGCGTGCTGGACGAGGAAGTCGCGAAGTTACCGGAGCGGCACCGGGTCGCGTTCGTCCTCTGCTGTTTGGAAGGTAAAACCGGCGAAGAAGCGGGGCGCCTGATCGGGTGCCCGCCCGGAACCGTCTCCTCGCGATTGACGCGCGCACGCGAGCGCCTCCGGGAGCGCCTGACCCACCGGGGGTTCGCTCCGGCACTCGTCGTCACCGTGCTGAGTGCGTGCGCCGAAAGCGCGGCGACCGTGTCCGCACTGACCGCACTCATTGATTCCACCGTTCACGCTGCGCCCGGTTTCGCAACCCGGCGCCCAACAGCCCCGCTCACCGCTCGACCCGCCACGATCGCGGAAGGAGTGATCCGAACCATGCACGCGACCAAGCTCAAATCCCTCGCTCTCTTGTTTGCCCTGGGTCTTCTCGCGGTCGGCGGCGTGTTCGCCGCACCGAACGCCGGCCCCGAAGAGGAACCGAACCAACCGCCGAAGGCGAAAGTTGGAGGCGCGCAGAAAGCCCCGGCCGCTCCCGTTGTTCGGGTCGTTCAACCGCAGCGCGGCGGACTAGACCGAATCTCCAGGCACATCGGCAGCGTCGAGCCGCTCCAACAAGCCGATTTGTTTGCCACGACCGCAGGAACGTTGAAGAGGGTCAACGTGAACCTCGGCGATCACGTCAAACGTGGTCAACTCCTGTCCGAAATCGATGCGCCGGCACTCACACTGGAAGAGCGTCAGGCACTGATCAGTGTTGAACAGGCGAAAGGTTTACTCAGCGAGGCCGAAGCCGGCCTCCCCGCTGCCAGAGCAGTAATCAACACCGCCAAGCTCGTCGTGAAACAGCGCGAAACCGAAGAAGCCGGAGCCAAAGCTGCCCTCGTTATCTGGAAGAAAAAGTATGAGATGACCGTCAAAATTTCAGGGCCAATTACATCGGACGCTTCTGATGCCGAACTGCGTTTGCGTACAGCCGAAGCCCAATTTGAAGGTGCGACGGTAGCCGTTGAAAGCGCGAAAAGTGACATCACCGTGAAGCAGAGCAAGCTGCTTCAAGCCGAAGCCAATGTGGGTGCCGCTAAAACCACCATCGAAGCCGCCCACCTCGCACTGGAAAAAGCCAGATTCGCATTGGCTCAAACCAAAATCGTGGCCCCGTTCGACGGGGTCGTGACCCGGCAGAACGCCTCCGCCGGCGACCACGTGCGCCCCACTGAACGAGACGCCGACCGAGCATTGTTTACCCTCACGCGCGTGGACCGCGTGCGGCTCGTGACAGCGATCCCCGAATCGGAAGTGGCTCGCGCTACAGTGGGTGTCGTTGCGGTTGTCACGTTTCCCTCGCGGCCCGGGGTACGCATCAGTGAAAAGATCTCGCGGATCGGGTTCGCGGTTGATCCGAAGACGGCGACGATGCGCGTCGAGGTCGATGTCCCGGCTGCGACCAACGACATCCGACCGGGCATGATCGGTGAGGTCACGCTGACCCTCGGAAAAGGGCCGGCGGACGCGCTTCGCGTGCCACTCAGCGCGATTACCGAGGGACCGAAGGAACGGCCCGCAGGTTCGCACGGTGTGTACGTGTATCGCGACGGCAAAGCTCGGCTCACCTTCGTAAAAGTCAGCCAGCACAGCGAGAATGAAGTCGAGATCGCATCCGGTCTGACAGCGGATGATCTCGTTGTGGTCGATCCCAAGGGGTTGGGATCGAAGCCCGAAGTTGCGGTCAAGCTCGAGTGAAGTTCCCAACAGTTGATGGGCAGCGGGAAAGTGGTGTACCCTCTGAATCAAAGGACGATTACCGACCAAAAGTGGTCCGTCGCCGGGGGCGCGGGCCGGCGCGAACCCGTTGTCCCCGGAAGAAGGGCGTTCCTCGTAGGCAGTGCTGAACCCTCTCCCGGTTCGGGCCGCCTGCCCCCCCCCCGAAAAGGAGAACCGCCGCCCTTGGCCTCGGCCCGGGGCCTCGAAGCGGAGCGCGACATCCTAAAGCGGAAGCCTGCCCTGCGTGTGGAGCCGCTCGACCTCCTCGACGGTGAGCGCGCGACGGAGGAGGAGGAACTCGTCGATGCACCCGGTGAAGTTCGCGTGGTGCCGTTGAGGGTACCTTCAGCGGTGGAAGCGCGTTCGGCCGCGTTGAGCGTACTATCGAGCCGGGCTGCGCGGTACGCCGATGCGGGTCAGGTTATCGACCTGGTCCTTCATGAGCGCGATGAGCGGTGAAATCACGACCGTGAGCCCCCCGCGAACGACCGCCGGGGCCTGAAAGCAGAGCGATTTCCCACCGCCCGTGGGCATAACGACGAGCGAATCGCGCCCGGCGAGTGACGCGCGGATGGCCTGTTCCTGAATCGGGCGGAGCGACGAGAACCCCCAGTGCTTAGCGACTGCGACGAACAATGCGGGCGGCAGTGGAGCGGGGGCAGGCACGATGAACCTCGGAAGGCGCGGGGGCGCGAGCGCAAATAAACATCCGTACCCTACCCCAGAGGCGGGGCTCGCGTCTACCCCAGCCGGAAAAGAACGGTTCGGCGAGCGGCGGTCCGGGTGCGCTGCGGCGCGGCCAACCAAAGTTCTAACGCCGCGAGGGGAAGGGCCGCTACCCCTGAGAATCACTTCAAACGGGGCCGGATCGTTGAAATTGCCGATCGGCGGGAGTAGAATGACTGGGCAAATCGCCACACGCCGGGACGACCCGACGTTTTCCAACTCTTCGGTAGGGACGACCCACCACTAACGCCAAAGGTGCGTTATGGCTTGGGTATACCTTCTCATCGCAGCCATTTTTGAGATCTGCTGGGCCGTCGGCCTGAAATACACGCAGGGCTTCACGAAGCTCTGGCCGAGTGTACTGACCGTCACCGCGATGGCGGTGAGCTTCGCGTTCCTGTCACTGGCCGTTCGGACCATTCCGATCGGCACGGGGTACGTCGTCTGGACGGGCATCGGTGCCGTCGGAACGGCCATCCTCGGCATCATCCTGTTCAGTGAACCGATCACCGCTTGGCGTGCTCTCTTTTTACTGCTCATCGTGAGCGGAATCGTGGGGCTCAAATTCACCGCCCACTGAACTCCACGAACTCACGTCGGGTTGGAGTACGGAGATGACGGACCAAACGGATGGTGCCAGTTTTGGCTGTAACTGGATCTCGCTCGGAAACGGGCGCCTCACGCTCTGGCACCGGCCCGGAGCGAGGGCCGTATCGCAGTTGAAGGCCTTTGGTTGCGACTGCATTCTGACCCTGCTGTCGCACCGGGAGGGAGCCCCCGCGGTCGGCAAACTGGCCGAACTCGCGGGCCTCGAATGGGTGTGGCTCCCACTTGAAAACGGACAGCCCCCGCGCGGGAGCGCTGCCGAATCCATCTTGTTGGCGTTGCCGGCTCTCGCCGAGCGCCTCAACGCGGGGCGCTCGATTCTCGTCCACTGTTCGGCCGGTATTCACCGAACTGGGATGGTCGCGTATGCGCTGTTGCGCTGGTACGGTCACGACGAAGATCGCGCGTTGGCGATTATTGGCGAAATGAGAGCGCACACGGGGGAGGGTATCCAGCGGAAGCAAATCGACTGGGGGAATGAAACTGTCCCCCTTGGCTCCCGTGTGTGAGTGCTTCTTCCCATACTGCCACGTTCGGATCGGGTAGAATAACAATCATCTTGTGTTCATCGGCAGCGGAGCCTCTCGGCAAACAGTGGAATTACCCATGCCTACTACCGAGCCGCACCGTAATCCGGAAGAGCTTGCACGCCTCGCCGCCGAAGTATTCGACCGCCGCGTGCGATCCTCCCTTCGACCCGAGGACGATGGCAAGTTCGTTGCCGTTGATGTCGGGACTGGGGATTTCGAGATCGATGAAGACGACTACACCGCCGTCTCACGATTGCGCACCCGCAAACCGACGGCCGAAGTCTGGTTGATGCGTGCCGGTCAAATGGCAGCCTACCGGATGGGACGGGGCCAATGATCTGGGGTGTGGTAAACGCGCGCCGCGAAGCCGTCGTTACACTCCACCTGCGCGGGCCGGACGGGGCAGAGATAAGTGTCGATGCCGTGGTCGATTCGGGGTTCAGCGGGTCACTCACGTTGCCGGCCGCAACGGTCACAACTCTGGGCCTGACCCGCCAATCGGGTGGCAGCGCGATATTCGCCGATGGATCGTCCCACTCGTTCGATATCTTCGCGGCAGAGGTCGAGTGGGACGGGAACTGGCGAACCATACTCGTGTCGGCCGTGGGCACCGAAACCCTGATGGGAATGGGGCTTTTGGTCGGACACGAGTTGCGAATCGAAGTCGTACCGGGCGGCGAAGTGGAGATCAACCCACTACCCTGAAGTTCGTCGGCACGTCCCTACCGCATCGGGTGCTTTTCGGGCTTACCCTGCGCGTCCAGAATCTGGAAGTGGTGGATGCCGCTCTTGCGATCGTCGGTGTAGGTCCACACTACCTTCTTCTCGCGCGTCACTTCGGTGAGTTTCGTTTGTTTGGCGGTCGCGTGGTGGCTCGTAATCACCGTGTTGCCGTTCTCCAGGCGCTGCACGCCACAGGCGTCGTTGATCGGCTTGTTCGGCAGGTCGTCGTTCGTCACGCGCCACACCTCTTTGCCGTCCTTGTTCACTTCGATCACCAAGTTGCCGAGCGTGCAGCCGATCAGCGTGTTGCCGTCGGGCAGGCGGATCGCGGTGAACGGCATGTGCGGGGTCTTCACCTCCCACACGATCTTTCCTTTCGGGTCGTATTCGCGCACCACGCGATCCAAGAGTTGCGGCACGAGGTAGTGGCCGTTGGCGAGCTTGCGCGTCATCCGCGTTTGCAGGTGGTGATCCTTCGTTTGCGCTTGCAGCGGTACTTCGGCGAGCACCTTCCCGTCATGGTTCACTTCGAGGATGCGCGGTTTGTCCCCGGCCTCGGTGAGCAGTACGTTCCCGTCACCGAGCGATTGAACCGTATTCACCTCGGATTGCGTTCCCTTGAACGCAAAGACTTCTTTGCCATCTTTGTCGATCTCCGCAACTCCACCGCCCGGATAGGTTTTGCTCTTCGAGAGCGCGAGCAACACGTTGCCGTTTTCAAGCACCCAGCCGTCGCGCGATGAGTGCAGGTACTTCCACGTCACCTTGCCAGATTCGTCAACGATGAACGTTTCCGCTCCCGTAGCGAGGAACCCGTGTTTGATTGGATCGGCGGCCCGTGCGGGCAACGAAATCACGGTAACAACGAGCGCGATCGCACCCAGTCGGGAGAGGGAAAGCATTACGTGTTCTCGATAAGGTCGCGGCGGGACGGTAGGGCGGCTCGGCGATTGTCGCCAGAAAGCTCCGTTCCCACAAGGACTTATCGTTCGCAAAAAATGGGGCGACTTCGGACGGAATTAACGGGATCGACAGGATTTGAGAATGCGATGTTCGGTTCTACTCGTGAGCTATCAACGAGCGACGTACCTCACACCCCAATTTTCACTTTGCGGCGCGTGCTCACGACCGGCGTTTGACACGGCGGGCACATTGCGGCGACGATGTTTAACAACGTGCTCGGACCAAACGGCTTCGGCAGGAACTGTTCAGCACCAGCAGCAGAGGCGTAGTGTTGGTGAGCTTCGGACGTATACCCGGACATGATGACGACGCGGATCTGGTCTCCGAACCGCTCTTTCAGAGCGAGTGTAACCTGGAACCCGCTCTGACCGGGCAGGAGCATGTCAACGATTGCTGCAGTGGGTTTGTGCTCGTAGGCCAATTCGACTGCGCGGAGGCCGTTACCGGTGGCGATAACTTCGTAACCCGCGCTGTGAAGAAGAGTTTCGAGAGTGCTGCGCAGGTCGGGATCGTCTTCAACGAGTAGAATCGTGCCGTAGCGTGACGACATGCTGCCTCCTGCAACCGCACCCGTAGCACCGGGTAACTCGTCCGTGATGCTAAGGAACTATAGCCGTGTTATGGCCGGCTCGCAAGAACGGCTCCCAGCAGAATCGTTCTGTTCGGCAAGAAATTCCTAAGTTTCGCGCGGAATTAAAACATACCCATAGCGTTTCGACATCGCCTGAAAATCCCCCTTACGGTCGCACGATGACGGTACCGACACCCCTCGATAAACCCGCTGCACACGGATACCGAATGCCCGCAGAATGGGAGCCGCACGCGGCCACCTGGCTCGGGTGGCCGCACCGCGAATCCGACTGGCCGGGGCGCCTCGAACCGATCCCCTGGGTGTACGCGGAAATCGTCCGCGCGCTCACTCGGCACGAGACAGTGAACCTGCTCGTCCCCGACGCAAAACACGCAGACTCCGCAGCCGATGTACTTTCGCGCGCGAACGCGGATATGGGCCGCGTGAAGTTGTGGGAACTGCCCACCGACCGATCCTGGCTGCGCGACTCTGGCCCGATCTTCGTGACCAACGCTGCCGGCGAGCGCATCGCCCTCGACTGGCGGTTCAACGCCTGGGCCAAGTACCCCGACTGGCAGCGGGACGATCTGGTGCCCGCGTTCGCCGCGCAGAAGCTGAACGTGCCGAGTCTGCAACCGACCCACAACGGGCACCGCGTGGTACTCGAAGGCGGGAGCATCGACGTGAACGGGGCCGGATTGCTGCTCACAACGGAAGAGTGCCTGCTGAGCAAAACGCAGGAGCGCAATCCACCGTTCTCGCGTACCGACTACGAGCAAGTGTTCGCGGACTACCTCGGCGTGAAGAAGGTGCTGTGGCTGAATCGCGGGATCGTGGGCGACGACACGCACGGGCACATCGACGACCTCGCGCGGTTTGTGGGGGCGCGGACCGTTGTGACCGTGGTGGAAACGAACACCGCGGACGAGAACTACGCGATCCTCCAGGAGAACCGCGAGCGACTCGAAGCTATGACCGACTTGAACGGCACAAAGCTCGAAGTGGTGCCGCTCCCGATGCCGCGCCCTCTGATCTTCGATGGTACGCGCCTGCCCGCGAGCTACGCGAACTTCTACATCGCGAACGGCGTGGTGATCGTGCCCACATTCAACGACCCGGCCGACCGCGTCGCACTGGGCACGCTCGCGGACCTGTTCCCCGGGTGCGAAGTGGTCGGAATTAGCTGCGTCGATCTGGTGTGGGGTTTGGGCACCCTGCACTGCATGACGCAGCAAGAACCACTTTGAGTAAGTGAAGGGGCGAACGTGTGAGCGGGTGAAGGGGTGAAAAGAAAAGCACAACACTCCTGTCTTCTCACCCCTTCACCCGCTCACACGTTCGCCCCTTCACTTCTTCGGCCATAGCACGCGACCGGCGGTAGTCGTCTTGATGCTGTAAAGCGTGCCACCACCGGTGATGTAGAGCGTCTTTAGGTCGTCACCACCGAAGGCACAGTTCGTGACTTCGTCGGTCGGCACGCCGACGAACGCGAGCAGGTTCCCCGTCTCGGGGTCGATCACGTAAATGCCACCCTTAACGTCGGTTGCGGGTTCGGCCGGCGGGTTGGGCTTGTTCAACCCACCCGCGACGTACAACCGCCCCTTCGCGTCCTGCTTCACGCCATCCGGCCCGCGCCCCTTGCCCCAATCGTGAAGGAGTTTTTGACTTTTGGGGTCGACGGTGCCGTCCGCTTTCAGATCGAAGCGCCAGAGCTTCCGCGCACCGCCCGTGTCGTTGTTGTTGTCCGCGACGAAGAGATACTTGTCGTCGGCAGAAACTAGCACGCCGTTCGCCCGTTCCACTTCGCGCCCGATGACGCGGCTCACCTTGCCGTCGGTATCGATGCGGTACACGCCCTCGATCGTGTTCCCCTTCTCGTCCTTTTGCTGCATGTCGTCGCGCGGGCCGTACCGCGGATCGGAGAAGTAGATGCGGTCCTTCGAGTCGATGGTGAGGTCGTTGGGCTGGTTGTACTTCTTGCCACCGAACGCATCGGTGAGCACCGTGCGCTTGCCGTCGCGGTCGATGCGCGAAACCGAGCGCGATACCGGTTCGCAGCACACTAACTTACCTTCGCGGTCGAAGAGCAACCCGTTGGTTCCGGCCTTTTCGCGCCAGATTTTCTTCTCGCCGTCCGGGGTGAGTTGGTGAATCCCCTTCTCGCCGCTCGTGAACACGCCGAACTTCGCGTCCCACGCCGGCCCTTCGCCCGCAGCACCGTCCCCTGCGCATGTCGTGAGCTTGGCGCCGGGCTCGAAAATCGGCCCATCTTTCGCATCGGTCGCAGTGAATCCCAGCCCCTTCACCACGTTCTCGGGCGTCGTGAGAACGAAATCCTTCTCCTGACCGAGTAACTTGAACGCACGCGAAGCGGGTTCGTAAGCGGGAACGAGTTCGTCGACCTTGAGGGATTGCCCGCCGACAGAAACGCCACCCGCGATCACCACGCGCTTACCCACGGACAGTGCCGCGATGTGCGCGACATCCCCGACGTCGCGCAGGATACCCGGCGCGAGCGTACCGAGGCGCTGATTGGTGTACGGCTCAGCCGTCACGAAACTGGCGAGCGTGTTCACGGCCGCTGCTTTGGTAATACGCTTGTCAGTAGCCGCGGCACACAGCGCGACCAGTCCGGCCGGGCCTTCACCAATGACGACAATTTCTCTCTCATCACCTTCGCGGAGTACGGTCAGCGCGCGCTGAAGGTCGGTACACCATTGTTCCAGTAGTGGGCGGCCGAGCCACAGCCCCCACTCCGCAGAGTTGTGGTCCGGCGCACGCCCGATGCGATCGCCACTAACGGCCAGCGTTCCGGTTCCGCGGAGGTCGAACGTAACGACAATGGCTCTCGATTTTTTCAGTTCGCGGTACAGTTCGCCCTTCTGCGCCGAGGCTGCACCGTCCAAGTTCAGAAGAACCACCACCGGCGCGGTCAGCCCTCCCGTTTCCACACGCCCCGACAACTTTACTCCCTCTTCGGGATCGAGCGCGATAGTTGGTGGCGCCAAGTGCCAGTATGCGCTGAGATCGCCGGGTGAGCGAACGAGCTTCAACAGCGCGGCTCGGCGGGCTTCGGCCTCCCGATCCCATTCTTCCTTTGTGGACGGCATCAGTTTGCCGTCGCGTAACTTCTTCCCCTCCTGCGCCGCGAACTTCGGAAGCGTCATGAAATCCTTCGGTCGCGTGTCACCGGGGAAGCACCGCAGGTCTTCCGGTTTCTCTGTCTCGAACTTTGGTTCCGGAATCGGACCACCCTTCCCCTCGCCCTTCAGGTGAAGCGCCATAAAGCCGTACATCGCCTCGCGCATCGGCTTGCTGTAGTCGTGCGGCCCCTCGAAAATCGCGTGTTGCAGGTTGTCCGGCTTGTCAAACAGCTTGAACACAGGGGCGGTCAGCGCGAGTGACTTTTTCGCTTCGCCCACCGAGAACTGAACGGCGTCCTTCGTCGCGTTCATCACCATGAGCGCCCGCGGCGCGACCAGCCCGAGAACGGCCCACTCTTCGGTGAACTTTAGCGCGCCGGGCACTACCTCGCACATACAGCACGCGGCCTGCAAGTACGCCTGATAATTGCCGACCGAGCACACCGGCACGACGCACTTGAACCGCTTGTCCCACGCGCCCGCGTACATCGTCTGGTTACCGCCGCCGCTCGCGCCCGTGATGCCGATCTTGTCCTTATCCACTTCGGGGCGCGTTTCGAGGTAATCGACGGCCCGCATGTTCTCGTACACTTGCAGCCCAGACAGCGGCGTGCCGAGCGGGAACAGCGTCGCGGCAGTCATCTCTCCGTGGTACTCGCCGAGAGCCGTCCCGATGCCGCGCTCGCCCGCGCCGAACGCATCCACGCACAGCACAACGAACCCGAGCTTCGCCGCGCCGATGCAACGCGACTGCACCACCGGGTCTTGCTTCGCGCCCTTCCAGTGCCCGTGAACTTGCAGAATTGCAGGAGCGGGTTTCTTCTTCGCGCTATCCGGCACATAAAGGTTCGCGGTCATACGGACACCGGGCCGCGTTTGAAACGTGAGTTTCTCAACTGTGTAGCCGTCACGTTTGAGCGGTTCACCGTGTTGCTGCGGACTGAGATCGCATGGTTTGGGCGGGAAGCACGCCTCACTGCCCCACGCGGCGAATAAGTTCTTGCGCAACTCGGCTTCCTGCTTCTGCCACTCACCGAGGGCCGCGGGCGCCTTATCGTTCTTTCGCAACTCCGCGGCTTGCTTCTGAACGAACGCCTGGTACTGCTTGTTGGCCGGGATCTCGTCCGCTGCGGGAAGGGCCGGAAGAATCACGAGCGATGCGAACAACGTGAGTGGAGCGAGGCGCGTCATTGAGATCACCAGGGGGTGCGGACCGGGCGGGTTGGCTTGCCAGTGTGACGCAGCGAGACGAGGAGTGCAATCGGATAGTAGCTGGGTTGACAGGCCGATGCTCGCCTGAAAGGATTTGAGCTGGAGGTAGTACCTCCAGCACTGTTAGCGGACGGCCTCTAGTCGGGGCCGGAAGCTGGTGCGAATAGCCTAACCGGTTCTGGGGAGTACCCACGTGACAGATGAACTGTCTGCGGCAATTGAGCGTTTGCGCACATCAACACAGCGGCTGAATGCTGCTACGGACGCGGCAGCACAACTTCTAAAAGATGTGGAAGCCTTCCTTGAGGAGGCCAACGTTGGCGTGCCCGCCTCGGTAAGCCTCGGCTACGGGGCGTATGATGCTGAAGCGGAGAGCCCGGACTGGGAAGATTTTCTATCGTACCGTCGCCTCAACAGTAAGTTCCGAATCGCCCTCATTCGGCGTGATATAAGTAGCAAACCATTCACAGAGACTGTCCGCGCATGGTCGGAGTGCACGCGGGATGAAAAAATCGACATCTTGGCCGCCCTACCAGACCTACTAATTGAGATTTCTAAGCGGGTGAATGAGAAGATCGATCGGGCCGAGTTAGTTCTGACCAGCATTGCTCCTCAGCTTTCGACCAAGAAGCGGAAGGGTGGTGCGTGATGCAGCCAAGCGCATCGGACCCCATTCCCGATCACGCACTTGTCGTTCGCGGTGGTCGGAACACACCGGAACAGGTTCGCAAGAGCACTGGGACGCACCCGAGCGGAGTTACCGGTGTTTCGGTCGAGTCTGCGACGGGATTGACGTTGGAGGAGTTAGCCGCGGGCATTCCTCACGGCCAAATCGGTGTCACGACGGTTGGTCGCGTTCGTGCTGCTGGTGGTGATGTGATTCGGACACGAGGGCGCAGCCCCAATCACGCGACCTTGACCGGGTTGACACCGGAGCAAATCAGTGATTTACTGACACCAACGGAACCGAACCCCGCACAGGGGACGGGCTAGGACGAATAATGTCTATCCCTTCGATCTTCGCCGATTTCAACAACGCCGATCCGGAAGGCCGGGTTCGGCTGAATTGCGCCGGTACGATTGAAGACCTCGCGCGTCTGGGTACTCGTCTCGCCAACGGTCTGAATGTGATCGTTCACGACGACGAACTCGAAGCGAACGGCGAGGTGCTATTCTCCGCAGAAGAACACGTCTGGGTCGCAAAAATCGATTGGAAAGCCATTCGCCGACTTCCCGTCCCCGAAATCGCCCCTCGCGCCTGACCTTTCTCCTCAACTCCCGCCTGAATTCTGTTCTACGCTAGTGGCGGACCATTCCGCACGCTGGAATTACTCGCACATGCTGCGTCGATTGTTTCGGCCCGAAACGGTGTTCTTCCTGCTCACATGGCTGGGCCTGATGGTGGCGTTCCGCGACCGCGGGTTTTACGACCCTGGTGCGCTGTGGCACGTGAAGGTCGGCGAAATCATCCTCGACCGCGGGATGCCACAAACAGACCCGTTCAGCTACACGTTTGAAGGCGAGCGCTGGGTGCCGCAACAGTGGGGCGCGGAAGTGCTGATGGCACTCGCGCACCGTGTCGGCGGACTCGACGTTATGCTCCTCGGATTTGCCACCGGCGTTACGCTGCTGTTCACGCTCATATTTCGGCGCGCGGTGCAAGGCGGGATGGGGCCGATTCTCGCGGGCGTGGTTGTGGGCGGCGTGCTGTTCGTCGGTGCGTTCCACTACTTCGTCCGCCCGCACATGTTCACCATCGCGTTTCTCGGTTGGACGATGATGTGCGTCATCGACTTCGAGCGTGGGCGCTGCACAATCTGGCGCCTGGCGGGGCTGGTCCCGCTGTACGTCCTGTGGGTGAACCTCCACGGCGGTGTACTCGGTGGCACGATGACGCTGGGGTTAGCCGTTGCGGGATGGGGGCTGTTATTCTTGGTGCGCGGATCTGGGGAAGAACAAAGCCAACCTAACCCCCTAACCCCCTTCCCTAAGAAGGAAGGGGGGACCGAACCAAATGCAAACGACGTCACACCTTCCGTGTCGGTTTTAAGCCCCTCTCCGTTTAGGGGAGGGATTGGGGAGGGGTTCGAGGCAGAACCTACCCCCCCCGCCCCCCTCCCTGAAGGGAAGGGGGAGCAGACGCGCGAACCCGCTGGGTTTGAAACTACATCTGCGGACAATTCTTTCTCCCCCTTCCCTTCAGGGAGGGGGGCGGGGGGGGTAGGTCCGCTGTCGCCGATCACTAGTTGGCGCACCGCGTTCCTGCTCGTGGGCATCGTGATCGCGTGCGGGCTGACGCCGCTGGTGAATCCGCACGGCCTGGAAATGATCCGCATCTGGCAGCGCATCGTCGGGTCGAAGGTGCTGCCCGAAGTCATTAACGAACACATGCCGATGGACCCGTCCTCGGCACTCGGGCTGGCGGTGATCGGGTTGGGCGCGTTCTACATCGTGATGCTCGCCGGAACGCTCCCGAAAATGCCCCGCGTGTCGTGGATCGTTCCACTCGTGTGGTTCGTGCTGAGCTTCAAGGGCATCCGTCAGGGTCCGCTGTTTGCGGTGTGTGCGGGGGTCGCGATCACGGACCTGTGGAAGCACACGATCTGGCACCGGCTCCTTGTTAAGCACGGCGACGGGTCGACCGCGTGGGACGCCGAGAACCCCACCGAAGTCACAAGACGCGACGGTTCCCTGTGGGTGGGGTTGGCGATTCCGGCGATGCTGGTCGCGGTCGCATTTGCACTGCAAGTAAAGCACATAGAAGTACCCGTAATCGGGCACGGATGGGCACGGCTCGATCCAGATTTCATTCCGTCGGATATGACGAAGGACGTCACCGAGTACGCGGCCCGCGTCCCGGATGGTACGCCGATTTTCAACGACGCGAACCTCGGCGGCTACCTCATCTACCACACGCCGAACCTGAAGATCTTCATGGACGACCGGTGTGAGCTATACGGCGATTCGTGGATCAAGAACTACTCGGATACGCTCGGCAAGCCGCCCGAAGAACTTGGCCCGGTGTTTGAAGAGTGGGCAGCGAAATACCGGTTCGAGCGTGCAATCGTCATGACGAATCCGCCACCCAAAGTCAAGCCGCCGATCGAGCAGTACTTGCTCAGCGCATCAGGCAAGTGGCGCGAAGTGAGTCGCGGAAAGCGCGCAGTAATGTTCGAGCGCGTGAAGTAGGAATTCGACGTGATTTGTCGCGGCGCTTGGCACCGCGACAGTGCTTCCACCCAGTCCCAGCAAATCAATCGCTGCCGCCAAGGGCGGAAATCGCTTCCGCAGCGGTGTCGTAGAGCGCCCAGTACATTTCCAGGTTGGTGATCCGCAGCAGTTCGCGGATGTTGGGATTCACCCCGGCGAGTACCAGTTCGCTCCCGCGCGCGGCCAACAAGTGGTGACAGCGCAACAAGAACGTGATGAACGCCGAGCCGAAATACGTGACCGCGGACAGGTCCACGATGATGTTGTTCGGCGGATCCTCCTTCAGCGGCGCGAGAACCATCTCGGCGGCCGGTTGGAGGAGCGTTTCAGGTAAATCTTCCACTTGGGGCGACGGCACGACTACGGCGACGTCGCCGTGCCGCTTGACCTGGAAGAACTCATTAGTCAGGTCCGCGTCGGACGCCATGTCGGGAACCTTCGGGTGACAGGGAACCGGGTTCGCCGGTCACCCACACGTTAGTCACAAGTAGGTGTCAAATCAAGCGCTTGGTTCGCGGGTGTTGGGTTAGAATCTCCCGAACACCAGTGAGGACCGCTTTATTATGCGCGTTCGCTGCCCGGCCTGCGCCGCCCCGTATTTCTTGCCGCAAGTCTCACCGCCGGACGGCCCGCGCTGTCCGAACTGTGACGCCCCGGCACCAACGGATACCGATTCCCCACCCCGCCGCTTTCACCAACCCGAGGAACCCGCGGGCCGGAGCCGGGTCGTCACAGTCGTCGCGCTACTCCACTTGCTTGTGGCAACCGGCGGATTGTGCATGACAGTGGGGTTGACCGCGGTTACTGGCGAACTGGGGGCACACCAAGCTCGGACGTAACCTATTGGCGCGAGTTTTGCCAAGATGGAATATCCTTCTTTCATTCAGCGAGCGCGCGTTTTTAGAAGTCGCAGTTGAAGCGAACGCCAAACGCGCGCAGGTCGCCGTTCTGACGGCCCGCGGCGTCCGCGGGGTTGAACCCGCGGTGGATCCAACTGTAGTTGAACTGGATGCGCGCGTTCGACGTCAGGTACCAGTTGACCGCGCCCGTCACGCCCTGGCCGATACCCCCGTTGATCCCGCTGTTGGTCAGGTCCACATAATCGTACCGGACGCCGACCTCCCACGCCCCCGTATCGAGCCGCCAGCGCCCGCCGTCCCCTTCGAGGAACACGAACCGGCGCGACGGGGTCACGCGCGCGTAGCCGGGCCGGTCCTTGACGTACCCGCGGTGGTCCGGGGTCAGGAACCGCATGACCTCGACGTACCCGCCGGTCGCGACATACGTGCCGTGGCTCGTGACCCCGGTCGGGAGCCGGTTCCCGACGGGCAGGCCACCGAGGTAGGCGTTGGTGATCGTGCTCACGGTCCCTTCCGCGGCCATCGTCCACGGCCCGAGCGCGGTCACGAACTCCAGGTTGGCGATCTGCTGGGCGTCCCGCGAGAAGATGTTCCCGGTGTCGAACAGGTTTGGAACCTGAAACCCGCTCCCGATCCGGATGTCGGGCCGGGCGCGCACGCGGACGTTGTCCTGGTTCAGGTTCCGGTAACTGTAATCGACCCCGAGGTGGACCCAGCGGTGCTCGCTCTCGTTCCACACGGGCAGGCACGTGAGCCGCGCGTCGTACACGTAGTTCCCGTCGCCGACGGTCGAGAACTGGCGGTTGCTCTGAGAGTTCTGCTCGAACAGACCGATCAGCGCGTAGGCCCGGTCGTCGAGGAACGTGCGCGAGACCGTGATGCCGTTGGAAAAGTTGTAGTTCCCGTTGAAGGCGTCGAACATCAGCCCGCGCTCCATCCACACCTGATTGTTGTCCGCCGTGGCGGTCACGAAGTTCAGGCTCTCCCGGTGCCGCCCGACGCGGACGGTCCCGACCACCGGGAGCTTGGTCAGCCCGATGTACACCTCGTTGAACCCGACCGTTTCGGCTGGGTCGGTGTTCGTCGTCAGGGGGTTGGCGATCCCCGCCGAGTTCGGGATGCCGAGCGTGCGCTGGCGCAGGTCGGTGCCGTTGGCGAACTCGTACTGCGCGAAGAATTCGAGTTGCTCCCACGCGAGGCCGCTCATGCGCAGCCGGGCGCGGCGGAAGTCCATCCCGTCGTCGAGCGTGCGCCCGGGATCGACCAAGTTGTTCAGGGTGCCGATCGACCGCTTCTGGTTCTTGTCCACGTTGAACCAGCCCATATCGAACTGCGTGACCCCGCCGACGTTGAACCGGAACGCCTTATCCTCAGTCTCGAACGTCAGCCCGTTGTTCCAGGTGCCCGTCACCTTACGGCTTTTTTGCTGACTCTCGGCCTTCTTCTCGGCCTCCGCTTGCTTGGCCTTCTCCTCCCGCTCGGCGATGGTCTGCTCGACGAGCTTCTTGATCTCTTCGGGCGTTAGCGTAACAGTGGGTGCCGTCGAGGACGTGGTGGGAGTGACAGGAGCGGCCCCGGCGGGACTTGCAGGAGGGGCGCCGTCTGGCACGACCCCAGACGCGCCGGGGGCGGGCACTTGCGGTTGCGCGAGCGCGGGTGCGGGTGCAAGTGCCACGAACAATGTAACAACGGTGACGATCACGAAGCGCACAACGGCCGGCACTGCCCCTCCTCGACTTGAGCGAAAATCACTCGCTCGACACTTCACCTCAGAAAATGGGCGAACCGTGCCGTATGTATGAGTTACAACGGTATCGGCTCGTTTGATGCGGGGCTTGAGGGAACGTGAACGAATCTGCCCACGAAATAGGCAGTCGTGATTGCTCGATTTTTGGTGAAAGTGCTTCGGTGAGGTGGCGCGGAGAATTGGATGCAGTTCTGTGCGCGGATATGGATCAAGATGTTCCCCAATACCAACAGGGGAACATCCGCCCGCTCTCTTTTACGGAAGCAGCTTGTTGACCTGTTTCTGGATGTCCTCGGCCGTTTTGTCCGAGTACGGATAGATCGTCGGCGGGCCGATGTCAGACAGTTCCGCGCCGGACGGGTGCTGGCGCCCGACGAGTGTGTACGCCTCGCGGTTCGCCTCGAAGTGCGACGCCGGGTCTTTGTTCAACAGGAGCAGGTACCGCCCCGGTCCCGTATACCCCACGCAGTCCGGCAAGTTGGCGACACCGATTTGTGTGCCCGGCGCCGGGCCACCCTTAAGCGCCTCGACCACTTTGACCATGATTGCCGGTCGGTCGGCCTTTTCGTTCAGCGCCACCGGTTGTGGCCCCAGTTGCGGCACCTGCCGGATCAGGTGAACCGCGCGCCCGTCTTCCCCGTTCGTCAACTCGGCCACGACCGCCACGGTCGCGTTGGCCGCCTGAACGCGCGAGACCACCGGGGCGTGGCTCTTCGTGAGCGCCGTAGCTCCCAACCAGCCGAGCCAGCCAACGAAAAGAAACGCAGCGACGATCAGTCGAATCCGTTTGCCCATGATGCCCGCCACAAACTCGCCAGAGAAAAACGAAACCCCGCCGCGTTCGCTACCGGTCCCCGCGCTTGGCCGTGTCGCCGAGCGTGATCTCGAACCCGTCGCGGAGCGCTTGGGCGAGGTCGAACAGGTCGCGGAAGTCGTCCGGGTCGTCGCGGTCGGACTTGCTGAGGCGCTGCACCTTGATGAGCTTGAACACGATCTCGCCGACGTGATCGGTGGTCCGGATGCCCCACTGTTTGAACACGACCGGGGCCATCATCCCGAACTCGCGGATCGCGAGCGCGCAGGTGCCGTTGAGGAGTTCCCCGCCGCTCACGTGCCGGTCGTCGCTCTCCTCCTCGTGCTCCACTGGGGCGCGGCCGAGCCGGTCCTGTGTGAACGTGACAGCGTCGCAGACGAACTCGTAGGCTTCGTATGCGAACCGCGGGTCTTCGCGACACAACTCAAGAATCCGAGGGTCCACAGCTTCTCCTGCTGGCGAACGGCCGATGGAACCGGGGCGAACCCGTTGGGCGCAGTTCTCACCGGCGACACCATCTTACAACCTTGTCAGCACCTCGTCGGCGGCAATGGGCAGTCGGCGCCCGTCCTCGAACTCGACGAGCAGCCGGCGCGCGAGAATCTCCTGCGCCAGCACCTTCCCCTGCCCTTTCTCGGTGACCACGCGCGCCCCGATCGGCGGCAGCTCCTTCTGGAACTCTTCGTACACGTCCTGCTCGAACCGCAGACAGCACTTCAGCCGCCCGCACCGCCCGGAAATCTTCGTCGGGTCGAGCGTGGACTTTTGCAGTTTCGCCATCCGCATGCTGACCGGCGGCATCACCACCATGTGCGTATTGCAGCACACCGGCTTGCCGCAATCGCCGTAGTCCGCGAGCAGCTTCGCCTCGTCGCGCACCCCGATCTGGCGCAGTTCGATACGGGTGTGGAACTCGCGCGCCATGCTCTTCACGAGTTCGCGGAAATCCACGCGTCCCTCGGCGAGAAAATAGAACACGAGCCGCTCGCCGCCGAAAATGTACTCCACGTCCACGATCTGCATCACGAGCCGGTGCTGATTCACGAGTTTCGTGCCGATCTCGTACTGCTGCTTTTGCAACTGCGCGATGTGCGCGATCTTCGCGCGGTCCTCGACCGTGGCCACGCGGACGAGGTCGCCACGAGTCGGTTCCGGGATCGCGGCGAGCGCCTGGGGCGTTGCCGGGCACAATACCTCGCCGCTCTCCAGCCCGCGCTCGGTGCGCAGAATGGCCACGTCCCCGCGGCGCACGGTCGCGCTCTCGGGCGCGGTGAACGCGCCGACGAACCGCATCGACCCGTGCCGCACGAGGTAAGGTGTCGGCGGCGCAGTGTTTGGAGTCATGAAGATATCTTCGTAGGAATCGCTCGAAGATGCAACTCAGGTGTCCCACCTACATTCTGCCAACGCGCGCCGAAACAGTTCGGCCCATGCACAGTTCATTGCGGTCTCGCGCTCGGTTGCCGCACTCCATTCCACCGGGGTTCGACAAACACTGTTCACGGGAAAAGCTCGGTACTCGGATAGCAGTCGCTCTTCAATGGCGTCGCGAAGTGCGCGTCGGGCTGCTACTGTTAGCGGCTCCACAATTTGCATTGCAAGCTCAATGCGCGGAGGATAAACGCAACAGTGCATGAACAACAGATTCGACCATTCAACCGACGTGATGAGCCCATTAGAAAGCTGCGTGCGTCTCCGTTCGAGATACTGAAACAGCTCTTCAACTTCTGGAACCTGTTTCTGTGGCGCCACTTCTGGCATTAACTCAGCCCGAGCAAAGATCGCGACGAACTCGAGAAAATTCATCCCCTCCACACGCGCTTGTTCAGCCAACCGGAGAAGAAACTGCTCTTCCCAGTATCGTAACCGCTGTGGCCGATTAAGCTCCGAAGCCGACCGAACGAGTCGATTGAACGCCCCGGCCCCGTGAGACCGGGCGGCCTCCAAAATGCGCTCGCGATCGGTGGTTCCCATGCACCCTCACCTCACGTGTGCAGTTCGACCACGTCCTTGTCGTGCAGCACGTGGTCGCGGCCGACGGTCTGGCCGTCGTGGACCGCGGTGCCCCACACGCGGGCCGACTTCACCGTGTCTTCGAGGTCGCGGTGGACCTTGCCCGCCAGTTCTGCAACCGTCGCACCGATCGGCGGTGTAAACGGGCTGGTCATGTCCGCCGGCTTGCCCGGTTGCTTCGTGTAGATCCGCATCACGCCGAGCGCGTCGTAAATCGCCTTACGGAGTTCTTCCAAACCGTCGCCGCGCTCGCTCGACACGACCAAAAGCGGGAACTGCGTGCCGAACTCCTCGCGCGCGATCTCCAGCCGGATGTCGGCGGCCTCATCGTCGCCCTTGTTCGCGACCAGGAGCGTCGGGATCGCGTAGACCGCGGGGTCGTCGATCGGCGGGCTGCCCGGGGGCACGAGTTCGCGGCGCGCGAGCTTCAGTCGATCGATGGCGGCTCGCGTCGCGGCCGGGCCGTCGTCGTCCGCGAGATCGAGGAACAGCAGCGCAACGTCCGCGGCGCGCGTAATGTCCGTGACGAAGTTCTCGTAGTGGTCCGCGGTGATCGGCGGCAGGTCGATCAACTGCACGCGGACGTCCTCGTAGTCCATCATCCCCGGCGCCGGTTCGCGCGTCGTGAACGGGTACGGGGCCACCGCCGGCGTCGCCTTCGTGAGCTTCGTAATCAGTTGCGACTTACCCGCGTTCGGCGGGCCGAGCAACACCACCTGCCCGGCCCCCTGGCGTGGGAACTTGAACGTGCCCGGCGCGGCCTTCTTCGGCCCGAGTTTGGCCTGCTCGATCTGGTCCGTCAGCTCGGAAATCTTGGTCTTGAGTTCGGCCTGAACCTTCTCGCTCGCCTTGTGTTTGGGCAGGAGTACCCACATCTCTTTGAGCGCGACGAGCTTGTCTTCGGGCGTCTGCGCCTTCTTGTACCGGGCTTCGGCGTCGTGATAGTGCGGCGGTAAGTTGACTGCCATGATTACTCCGATCCCATTCCCGCGGTAGCGATGTGAGATCAGTGTACGAGCCGGCCGAAACGCGGGTGCCCGGTCCCATCAACCGGTCCAGGCGCGGCTAACATTTGCTAACATTTCGGAAACCTCTCAAAACCGGAGATTCGACACAAATATCTCACAATAAACACCTTGCGCCACACAATTCGGCTAACAGCTCGAACTGAGGTTGCGTGGTCGTCGCATCCGCCACCCCGTTCGACCCACTCAATAGCCCTCTATTCCCATTCATTTCTTGGGTTTCGGCTCTCGCGGTTCGTGGTGCGCCTTCAGCCACTTGTTGAGCACCGCCCGATCGTCTTCCGTTCCGCGACTCTTCCAGAGCCGGTTCAACCACTTGCCGTGATACTTGGCCACGAACTCGAATCCGGCGTCCGTGAGGTCCGAGTTCCGGAACTCGATGGTGTCGGTCACGTCTTCAATGCTGCTCGCGATAGTTCGCGTCGTCATGTTGTGGTGCTGGAGGAACTCGATGAACACAAAGAACCGTCGCAAGACCTCCGAGCGCGGAACCGGGTCGAACCCGCCCTGAACGTGCCGGGCTACGCTGTCCAATTGCCAGTCCACGCTCGAAACCCGGAAGTCCTCCCCCGGCCGACGGTGCTTCATCATCAATCCCCAAAACGATATGTCCGCCGATCTGAAAGCCCTTATTACTCGTCGGTAATCGCCTCTCGGTACTCGCCCCAACACCGAAGTTGGTCAGCGAAACGGTCCGATTTAGCAGTTGAAGCAATCTGACGGGCGAACCGAAACAAGACGCGCTCGAGCTCAACGAGCCAGTCGCCTCTTGGGTTCGAGAATCTGAATGTGCCCTCGGTGGCCCAACTGCTCCACTGGAATCGGTAACCAAGCCCGTCGTGTGTTCCCACGCAACCGTTTGGCGCAACTTGAAACGGGTTCAATGACCCGAGAAAGTGTAACACCTCATCGGTGTCGAGTGCTGCAATGTCGGCGCCGTTCTCGTCAGCGACAAAACCGCGGATCACAACCCGATCTGGGCTGGGGCCGCTCTTCCACTCTTCGTGAACGGCTCCAACGACCCAAGCCGGATGGAAACTCGGTAATACGCTTACGGTCCACCACGCCAAAACGCACGATGCACCGGGTTCCCCAACTGCTCCCTGACGACCCGAACCGACGCTAAGCGTCGTAAGGTTCAAGTGCCTTGCCAGTTGTTCATTGAACACCGGCCCGAGCCCGTCCACAGGAATGTCTTCCACAATTGCGATCAGGCCCGCGCGCTGGGCGAGTTCGCACACACGTCGCGCTTCAATCGGGTCACACATCGCCAGTACCCAATCCGGGGCCGCTCGCGTTTCGCGCAGTACTTCGGCGATCGATCGATCCCGGACGTCCGGCAGGAACCGACGCAAGGCTATTACTTCTTCGTGAGAAGCGCGCCCCTCCCTCCACCGGGTAACGACACGGACGCGGGTCAAAGAACTCATGGGTGGCTCCGCATGTTCAAAGATGGTCCCGCAACAATCGCGGGTTTTGTCGAACAACAGACGCGCCCCATCTCCCACTCGTTCACGGTAGCAAGCAACATCTCGGCATGATACCACATACTGAACACACGAACAAAACATTTCTGTCAAATCCGCGCCCGGAATTGATCGGCACTGTGGGCGCACTCGAGCGGGTTGCGCGAAGCGCACGGGGGATCGTACAACAACACCCGACCCCTCATCCGGAGCACCCATGTCCACCGCACTGTACGACCAGATCCAGGAAGCCGCCGCGTTCGTTCGGACGAAGTGGAAGCACGCGCCGACCGCGGGCATCATCCTCGGTACGGGGTTGGGCAAGTTCGCCGAGGACGTGGAGACGGACGTCGTGATCCCCTACGAGGAGATCCCGCACTTCCCGCGCTCGACCGCGCCCACCCACAAGGGGCAACTCGTGTGCGGCACCCTCGCCGGCAAGAAAGTCGTGGTGATGGAGGGGCGGTTCCACTTTTACGAGGGGTGGTCGCTCCAACAGGTCACGTTCCCGGTGCGCGTGATGAAGGCGCTCGGGGCCGGCGCGCTGATCGTGAGCAACGCCTGCGGTGGGATGAACCCGCAGTGGGGCCGCGGAGACATCATGCTCATCGAGGACCACATCAACCTGCTCGGCGACAACCCGCTGATCGGGCCGAACGACGAGCGGCTCGGCGACCGGTTCCCGGACATGTGCTACCCCTACGACCGCGACTTGCTGAAGATCGGCCGGCGCGTCGCGCTCGAAGAACAGATCGTGTGCCACCAGGGGGTGTTCGTCGCGGTGAGCGGGCCGAACCTCGAAACGCGGGCCGAGTACCGCTTCCTGCGGGCCATCGGCGCGGACGTGGTGGGGATGTCCACGGTTCCCGAGGTGATCGTCGCGGTTCATTCCAAAATGCGCACATTCGGAATATCCGTCATAACCGATGTATGCCTTCCAGACTCCCTGGAACCCGTAAGTCTTCCAGAGATAATTGCCACCGCAAATGAGGCGGAAAAGAAACTGCGTGTCATAATCCGTCGCGTTGTGGCAGAAATTTAAGAAGTGGCGCGAGTTCATGGCGAAGTAGCCAGAAGCGAACTACGCTTGGGCAGAAATCCTTGCCCAGCCCTCACCCCCCCGTTCTGTGACGCGAACTTCAACACCATTGGTTGCCGAGTCGCGCAGTACCGTTGGGCGGTACCTAGCGGGGGTATTCGGGGTCGCGATCGCGTACTACGCGACGGCCAAGGTCGGGCTACTGTTCACGGTCGGGGACGCGCACGTCGCGTTCATCTGGCCGCCGACCGGGATCGCCGTCGCGGCGCTGTTCCGCGCGGGCCGGAAGTTCTTACCCGGGGTCTTCTTCGGCGCCCTCGCGTGCGAGTTCCAGGTGTTCCCCTGGTGGGTCGCGCTGGGCGTCTCGGTTGGTAACGCACTCGGACCGCTCATAACCGTCGAAATCCTCCGCCGGTTCCGGTTCAACCCGATATCCGCCGGGCGCCGGGACTTGTACGCCTTCCTCTTCGCGGGCCTCGTGGGGATGACCGCGACGGCTTCTAACGGTGCCCTTTGGCACGCACTCGGCGGCCTTCCACCAATCGAACTCGTACCCGCGTGGCTCGTCTGGTGGCTCGGCGACACGGCCGGGTTGCTCATCGTCGCGCCCCCGCTCCTCGCGGCCGTTCGGCCCCGGGTCCACCGCGGCGCGGTCCGGCCGGCTCTCGTTCTCCTCCTCACGGCGGTCCTGTGCGCGATCGCGTTCACGAACGTGGCCTCGCCCCCGACACGCAGCCTGATGGTGTTCCCGCCGTTCATGCTGCTCATCTGGGTGGGGATGAACGAGCGCCTCCGCGTCGGGGCGCTGCACGTGCTCGTCCTGACGGCTTTTGCGGTCGCGGGCACGTCCGAAGGGGTCGGCGCGTTCGGGCACCTGTTCCCGATGACCAAAATGTTGTTCGTCTGGGCGCTCGTAGTCACCGCGGCGCTCGTCACCCTCGCGATGACGACCACGCTCGCCGAGCGCGAGCGCGCGGAAGCGGCCCTCACCACCGCGGCGCGCGAGTACCAGAACCTCGTAGACAGCACGCCCGCGGCCATCGTGCGGTACACGCCCGAGGGCAAACTCACTTTCGTCAACGAAACACTCTGCCGGTTGCTCGGGTACCCGCGCGAACTGCTGATCGGGCAATCGGTGATGGACTTCATTCCCGAGATGCCGCGCACGGAAGCGGTCGCCGACCTGCCCGTGCCGCACCAGATCTCCGGCCCCGCCTCGGGCGCGTCCGGGATGATCCGCAAGCCGGACGGTTCGTGCCTCTGGTACCGGTGGACGGCCCGGCACATTACCACCGGCGACGGGCGGAGCGAGTTCCAGGCCGTGGGCATCGACCTCACCGAGCGCCGGCAGGCCGAGGCCGAGCGCACCACGTTCGAGCGCAAGATGCAGGACGCCCAACGCCTCGAAGCGCTCGGGGTGCTGGCCGGGGGCGTCGCGCACGACTTCAACAACTTGCTCGCGGGGGTACTCGGGCACGCGGAACTGGCCGCCAGTTCGCTCCCGGAGGGGCACCCGGCGCGCGAGCACCTCATGACGGTGCAAAACGGCGTCGCCCAGGCGGGCGGGCTGACGCGACAGTTGCTCGCGTACTCCGGTAAAGGCCGGTTCCTGCTCCGCACGATCGACCTGAACGAACTCATCAGCCAGACGACCGACCTACTCCGGGTGACTCTGCCGAAGAAGGTGCAACTGAACCTGCACCTGTCGCCCACGCTCCCACTCATCACCGGCGACGACGGGCAGCTCCGGCAAGTTCTGATGAACCTGCTCATCAACGCCGGCGAAGCCATCGGCGACCGGGCCGGGAGCGTCACCGTCACCACGACGACACACGACCTTGCGCTCGAAGCGGTCAGCGGTGGGGTGTACAGCCCGTCCGCGCCGGGGCAGTTCATCGAGTTGATCGTATCGGACACCGGATGCGGGATGGACGAGGCGACGAAATCGCGCCTGTTCGACCCGTTCTTCACCACGAAATTCACCGGGCGCGGGCTCGGGATGTCCGCGGTCCTCGGGATCATCCGCGGGCACGGCGGCGGCATCCACGTGGACAGCCGCGTGGGGTTCGGCACCCGGTTCACGGTTCTGCTCCCGGTAACAACCGAAGCGCTCCCCGAAGCCGCGGAAACGCCCGCGCCACTGGACTCACTGCTCCGGACGCCGCTCGAATCGCCGCCGCGCCAGCGCCGCGCCCAGCGGACCGAAATGATTCCGCGGCCCCCGCAACGGTCCGGGCAGTCGCCGCCCCCGGTGCCGGCACCCGCTCCCGTACCGGCGCCACGCCCCACCCCAGTCGCAAAAACCGAGAAGCGCGGGCTGGCACTCGTCGCGGACGACGAGCCGATCGTGCGTCAGGTCGGCGAGCTGATGTTGAAGCAGATGGGGTACGACGTGCTCACCGCGAGCAACGGTGCGGAAGCGGTCGCGCTCTTCGTGGCGCACGCGGATCTCGTGCGCGTGGTGCTGCTCGACCTGATGATGCCGGTAATGGACGGGACCGAGGCACTCGTCGCGATTCGGGACCGTTCGACGGTCCCGGTAATTTTGTGTAGCGGGTACACCGCCGAAGCGGTGCCCGAAACTCTCACAAACGACTCGGCCACCGGGTTCCTGCAAAAGCCCTACGCGCGGGGCGACCTCCAGGCCGCGCTCGCCACCATCGGCGTGTAACACGCCCGGTCTTCTGACGCCGGCCCTACAGGAACCGGCGCAACAAACACACAGACCTCACTTCACCAGCGGCAGAACCACGCGGTCCACGTCCGCCTCGGTCTTCACGGGCGGCACGCCGCCGTGCAGCTCCCACGACTCGCTCAGTTCCGCGGACGCACCCGGCGCGAGCGTGACCAGTTCGCCGACCGTTTCCATTTCCAGCATGTCCTCGTTCGAGAACGTCTGGTACCGCGTGCCGCGGTCCGGGTACAAGGCCCCCTCGCGGTAATCGAACCGCTTCACGAACAGCACCCCGGAGTTCAGGTACGCGACCCACCCCTCGCGGTGGGCGAGGCCGATCTTCGTCGGCCCCTTGTTCACGTCCTGGCGGAGCAGCGCGTACTTCTTCCCGAACGCCCAGCGCGTGTCGGCGAAGTCGAAGTACGGCCACAGAATCAGCTCCTGGTTCGGCGCGAAGTCGGCCGGCGATTTCGCGTTCTTTGGGTGGAGCGGGTGGTTCTTCTTGGCCGGCAGCGGAATGATCTCCACGCCCCCGGGCGCCATCACAGTCGGCCCCCACGGGGCGAGGTCGGTCGGGGCGCTCCCGACGTTTGTGACCCGCAGCGTCACGTCCACCTTGGTGCCGCTCGCGCCCAGCCGGAGTTCCATCACCTTCTGCACGCCGTACTCGGTTTCCGGCGGCGCGGTGATGCGGGCCGCGTGCGGGCCGATCTGCTCCCACTTTACCGGGCGATTGTCCGCGAAGTACGTCCGCGTGAGGTCTTCCGGGGAGAGCCAGAACCGGTGCCCGCCACGGATCTGCCACTCGGCCTCGCCGGTGCCGCCCATCATGGAGTCGTAGTTCTTCATCACGTTGAACCCGCCCGGGAGCCGGTACGCGATGACGCGCGGCCCGACGTCGAGCGTCACCACGAGTTCGACGTGCCCGTTGCTGAGGAGCAGGTTGTTCTTCCAACCGCGGTATTCGATCACTTCCACGCCACAAACCTCGCTCGAAGGGAGAAGGAAAACAAAGAACGGTCGGCATGGTACCATGCCGACCGTTCGGAGGGTATCGTCTCGCGTTACTTCGCGCTCAACAGCCGTGCGCCGACGCGCCACGTCCCGACGGTCCCGAGCGCGATCGCGCCAAGTAGCAGCCCCGCGGGGGCGGGGACCGGGTTCGGATTGTTGGGGTTCCCCGGATCACCGGGATCGGACGGATCGTCTGGTCCGCCCACAGGAACCGTCGGCGTGGTGGTCGTCGGTGGTGTTGTGCTCGGCGGGGTCGTGGTGCTACCTCCACCGACCGGGACCGTTGACCCGCCGCCGCCCGTCCCGGTGAAGATCCCGCCGCCACCGCCCGGGTAGCCCAGCCCGCTCCCGCCGCCACCCATTCCCGCGCCGCCACCGGAACCGCCGCCCGCGCCGGTCCCACCGGCCGTCAGCGCCCGGGCAAATGCTCCGCCGGTACCGGGAGTACCGCCGCTCTTAAACCGCAGTGCAAACTGCGATTGGGCGACGACCTTGTCTGCGTTCTCGATGCCCTGAAGCCGGATCAGTTCGCGCCCGCGGAGGTCGGGGTTCTCGTAAAATAGCCCGTCGTCGCGGCCTGTCAGCGAGTCGAGGAACGTCTGCGCCCGCTGAACGTAGATCGGGGCGTCGACCTTCGGGTAGTCCGCCTGGAAGTCGCCCGCGAACAGGTCCAGCTTGAGATCACCCATAGCCGGTTCGGTTTCCTGGATGATTTCCCAAAGCGCGATCTGGAACGCGACCGCGTCGTCGGGGTTGACGGCCTTCGTAGTCGGGTCGCGGAAGTAGCGCCCGAATAGTTCGGTGATGAGCTTGGCGCGCCGGTTCGCGACCTCGTTCACCTTGTCTTTATCGACCCCGTCGACGTTGTAGTTTTCGGGGGCGTAAAGGTTGTTCACGCGGTAGCGGTAGAGCTTGTCCTTGGTGATCGGTACGAGCACCTCGGCGCAGTACCCGGTGAAGTTCCGGTCGAGCCCGTTGGTGCCGAACTCAGTCTGCGGAACTTCCCAGCGGAACACGCCGGCGGAGCAGGCGCCTTCTTTGCCCTTCCACTTGTATTTGAACGATTCGCTCGGTTCGAGTTTGGTGTAGAACACCTCGAGCGCGGGCTCCTGAGCGCGTACCGGCGTTTGCAGAACCAGCGTCAGCGGAAGGGCCGCGAGCAGGGTGACCAGCCCGGGGCGAACCAGGGTGCGGGGCATGACGGACGATCTCCAGCACGGGCGCCCGGACCAGAAACGACGGAACAGTCGGGGCGCCCCATATGAGACGATACCCGGACCGGTCACGGGTTAAAAGATCGATCTTAGGGGAAAGAACACGGACTGTAGTGAATTGAACGGTGGCGCGAACGAGAAAGGTTGTTTCGGCTCAAAGCCTCTGCGCTGTTCAGGGTTCGCATTACTCGATCTGTGGTGAAACCTGAAATTCGCGTCGGTGCGCACGGCCCCACGGGTGCCGCGCACCTGCTATAATCGCGGGATCGTCCTTATTATTCCGAGTTGCAATTGATGTCCGGCACCCAGAGTCGCATCTCCCTTCCCGTCTGGCAAGAGCGGTTCGCCGCGCCGTTCGCGCCGACCACGGCCGCGGAAATGGCCGCACGCGGGTGGGACTTCGTGGACGTCGTGTTCGTCACGGGGGACGCCTACGTCGATCACCCCAGTTTCGCGATGGCGATCCTGCACCGCGTGCTGGAGCGGGCCGGGTTCCGCGTGGCGATCCTGAGCCAGCCCGAGTGGAAGACGTGCGAGCCGTGGCGCCAGTTCGGGCGCCCGCGCCTGTTCTTCGCGATCAGCGCGGGGAACATGGATTCGCTCATCAACCACTACACCGCGAACAAGAAGGTCCGCAACGACGACGCATATTCGCCGGGCGGCAAGATCGGGCTGCGACCGGACCGCGCCACGCTGCCCTATTGCCAGCGCGCCCGCGAAGCGTTCCCCGGCGTGCCGGTGATCGCGGGCGGCGTGGAGGCGTCGCTCCGGCGCCTCGCGCACTACGACTACTGGTCCGATTCGGTGAAGCGCTCGATCCTGCTCGACTCAAAGGCCGACCTCGTCGTGTACGGCATGGGCGAGCAGAGCATTCTCACGATCGCGCAGAAGCTGAAAGCGGGCGGGACGCTGCGCGACCTCCGGGCGATGCGCGGCGTTGCCTACGCGATGGGCGCGAAGGAGTCCGAGGCGTGGATGGCCCAACAGCAGGCCGCCGACGGCGCGGACCGTTCGGCCCTCAGCATCATTCCGTCCTTCGAGCAGGTGCGGGACGACAAATGGGCCTTCGCCGAAGCGACGCGGCTCATCCACACGAACACGAACCCATTTAACGCGGCCACACTGGTGCAGTTCCACGACCGACAGGCTGTGGTGCAGAACCCGCCCGCACTACCGCTCTCGCAGCAGGAAATCGACGCAGTCTACGACCTGCCGTACAACCGCCGCCCGCACCCGAGTTACACGGAATCGGTCCCCGCGCACGAGATGATTAAGGACTCGGTGACGATCCTGCGTGGGTGCTTCGGGGGCTGCACGTTCTGTTCGATCACGGCGCACCAGGGGCGCATCATCCAGAGCCGGTCGTCCGAAAGCGTGATGAAGGAGGTCCAGAAGCTCGCGGCCGACCCGGACTTCAAGGGGATCATTTCGGACATCGGCGGCGCGACCGCGAACATGTACACGATGCGGTGCTCGCGCCCGGAGGTCGAAGCGAAGTGCAAGCGCCTCTCGTGCGTTCACCCGGGCGTGTGCAAGCTGCTCGGCACCGACCACGGGCCGCTCATCGACCTGATGCGCGAGGTGCGCAACGTCGACGGCGTCCGCAAGGTGCTGGTGTCATCCGGCATCCGCATGGACCTCGCGCAGCTCTCGCCCGAGTACGTGCGGGAACTCGCCGAACACCACACGGGCGGGCGCCTGAAGGTGGCGCCGGAACACACCAGCCCCAAGGTTCTGGAGCTGATGAAGAAGCCGAACATTGATAACTTCGGCGTCTTCGCGGACCAGTTCCGCCAGGCGAGCGCGGACGCGGGCAAGCCGAAGCAGCAGATCATCCCGTACTTCATCGCGAGCCACCCGGGGAGCGACCTCGCGGAGATGATCGACCTCGCGCTCTACCTCAAGCAAAACGGTTACCGCCCGGACCAGATCCAGGACTTCATCCCGGCCCCGTTCGATATTGCGACGTGCATGTATTACGCGGGCCTGGACCCGTTCACCAAGAAGCCCGTCAACACGGCCAAGAACCTCAACGACCGCAAGATGCAGCGCGCGCTCATGCAGTTCTTCAAACCGGAGAACTATTTCGAGGTGCGCGAGGCGCTCATCAAGGCCGGCCGTGCCGAACTCATCGGCGGGTGCAACGGGCTGATCCCCGCACAGCCACCCAAAGAAGCCATCGAAGCGCGCCGCAAGCAGGCCAACGTCGCCGCGCGCAACGACCACTACCACTCCGTCGCTAACACCGCGAAGGGCGAACCCGCCGGCGAGCGAGAAACGCCACCGCTGGTCAAGAACAAGGGCTACCGGCCGGGGCGGAAGTCGCAGAAACGACGGTAGGGAAAAGAAAAACGGCACGCAGGTCCGCTACAGTTGGAGCAGACCTGGGCGCCGCGGTGGACGACTCCGACGGGGCGCGCTACTTCGCCTTCACGTCGTAGCAGTACATCACGGTCTGGTCACGGATGTAGAGCTTGCCGTTCACGATCACCGGATGCGGCCAGCTCTGTGAGTGCGAGCGCTGGTCGGCCGCGGGGAGCTTGAACGACGACACCACCTTCAGCTCTTTGGGGTCCGGTTCGATGAGCACGAGCACACCGTTCTCGTACCGGAAGTACAGGCGCCCGTCCGCGGCGAGTACGGCCGCCGACTTCTGCCCGCCGGCGGGCGACTTTTCCGGCCCCCATTTGACCTCGCCCGTCTTGAAGTCCACGCACACGGGGCTCCCGCCGTTCTGATCGTGCCCGAAGTAGACGTGCCCGTCGACCAGCACCATGCCGCCGTGGTGATTGTTGAGCTGCGGCTTCCGGTACGTTTTGATCTCCTTGACCTCGAACGTGCCCTTCTCCTTCGACACGATCTGCAGAAGAGCGGCTCCGCCGCCGTAACTGCACGACACCCACACTCGGTCGTCCTTCACGACCGGCATCGGGATCTGCGCGATGCCCCCGGTGGCCGCGGTTCCCTTATACTGCCACAGCACCGTCCCGGTCTCGGCATGAACCCCGACGAGCCCCGACCCGTTGCCGAGGAGGACGAGGTACTGCGGCACTCCGCCGAGCGTGGCCCTGACGGGCGACGAGTACCCCTGGCCCGATGAGAACCCCCGGCTGTTCGGGGCACCGATTTCGCCCGCGTCGGCCTTCCATACAGTCTCACCCGTGTCGGCCTTGAGCGCGACCACGGCCGCCCCCTTCGCCGCCGGGGTGCAGATGATCTTGTCGCCGTCGGCCAGTACCGAGTCGCTGTACCCCCACGCGACGCCGGCCTTACTGCCGACCGCCCCGCCGAAGTCCTTCACGTAACTCTTCGACCACACGGGCGTACCGTCCTTCGCGTTCAGGCACGACAGCGTGCCATCGGCGCTCACGGTGTACAACTTGTTGTTGTGGACGGTGGGCGTGCTGGCCGGGCCGTTCGACTGCGGAAACAAGTCACTGGCCGAGGGCGCGAACGGGCGGAACCACAGCTCGGAGCCGTCCGCTTCCTTCAGAGCCCAGACGCCGTCCTTGCCGTCGCGCGCGCCGACGCCGTAGATGACGCCGCCCGCGAACGACGGCGTGCCCCAGCCGAGGCCCAAGTTCTTCGCGGTCCAGAGCTGCTTGGGGCCGCCCTCGGGCCAGGCTTTGAGCAACCCGGTCTCGGTACAAACGCCGTCACGGTTCGGGCCGCGAAACCCGGGCCAGTCGGCGGCCGGCGCTACCGTGCCACTGAATAGCGCCGCGGCGAAGAGTGCAAGTCGAAGAGTCATAAATGAGTTACTCCGCGTGATCGTCTGAAAAGCTCGCCCGGCTCCCTGCGACGCATCGGGACGCTGAAATCGACCGCTCTCACGGATGGGAAGTACGAGTGGTCTCCGGGAAGTTGCCCCGACCGGCGAAGAGAATGGTAATCCGAGTCCCCAAAGAGTCGGTAACCCGTTCGTCTAGAGTTCTTGCCTAATCTTCCAAAAACTTTGGAGGTGCCCATGAATGTGAGCGCCCGCTGCGGGTAGAGTGTGTGGGTGAACGAGGGCGATCGGCCGGGAGGACGGACGTGGCAACGGACGAGTTGGCCAGACTGGTGGCCGCGATCGAGCGGCACGCGCCGTCTGACGGCGTGTGCCGCACGGCGGTGCCCGGGTTGATTATTGCCCGGCTCCCGGAACCGAGTGCCCCCAACGCCCTCGTGGTCGATCCGTCCCTGTGCATCGTCGCGCAGGGCGCGAAGGAGGTGTTCCTCGCGGGCGAAGTGTACCGGTACGACCCCGCCCACTCGCTGCTCGTGTCGGTCGACCTGCCGATCTCCGCGCGGGTGGTCGAGGCAACCCCCGCCCGGCCGTGTTTGGCCGTCCGACTCTCGCTCGACCCGTCGGTGGTCGGCGAACTGCTAGCCGAATGTCCGGACGCCCGGTCCCCCGGTCCGCCCGCACGAGGGGTCGAAGTGAGCCCGGTCGAGCCGCAACTTCTGGACGCGGTCGGCCGGCTCGTGTCCCTCCTCGATTCACCGCACACCCTTGGGCCACTGGCTCCGCTCGTGCTCCGGGAGATCACTTTTCGGGTGCTCATCGGCCCACAGGGGACGCGACTGAGGCAGATCGCCACGGTCGGGGCACCGGCCCAACAGATCGCCCGCGCGATCCGGTGGCTGCGCGACCACTTCGCGGACCCGCTCCCCGGCGAAGCGCTGGCCCGGCAAGCACAGATGAGCCTGTCGGGGTTCCACCAGCACTTCAAAGCGGTGACGGGCTTGAGTCCGCTTCAGTACCAGAAGCAATTACGCCTTCAGGAAGCGCGGCGACTGATGCTCGGTGAGGGACTGGATGCAGCGGGAGCGGCACTTCGGGTCGGGTACGAGAGCCCGTCCCAGTTCAGCCGCGAGTACCGCCGGCTGTTCGGTGCATCACCCCGTCGAGACGTGGCCGCCCTCAAAGCCAAGCCTCAACCATCAAAGCAATCGGGGCAATTTCGAGGTACGCGAGGCACCCACCAGAGCGGGCCGCGGGCGGGTGCAACGGACTGATCCCGCCAACACCGCTAGGGGTGAACTCGCCGGCCAAGCGCCCCACTCTACCGCTGGTCAACAAAAAGGGCTACCGACCCGGACGCGAGTCGCAGTAACGGCGGAGGAAAAAGGCTCGTGATTCGGTATTTTAAACCCAAGAATGACTTTGCAGTGCGGCGAGCATTGATTCAGGTGAAGTAAACGTATTCGATCGGCGGTTGAGAGGGGCTGATACCGCACCATTCGGCGAAAGAAGCAGTCGCACGCGAGCAAACGCGGCCGACAGCAACGAGTACCACCATCCGGTCGCCCCGCGAACCGGCTCCTTTGAAAACGTGGAGAGGGAGACTTCAAATGGGACGAATTTTCGAGAAGCGCAAATACTCGATCTTCAAGACCGCCGCTCAGAACTCGAAGGTCTATTCCAAGTACAGCAAGCAACTGTACGTGGCGGCCAAGAACGGCGTACCCGACCCGCACGCCAATCCGGTTCTGCGCAGCATCATTGACAGAGCCAAGCGCGACAACGTGCCGAGCCACGTGATCGAAAAGGCGATTCAGAAAGCCGCGGGCGCGGGGGGGGAGAGCTACCAGTCGGCGCGTTACGAGGGGTTCGGTCCCGGCGGCTCGCTCGTCATCATCGACTGCTTGACCGACAACAATACGCGCACGATCTCCGACGTCCGCAGTTGCTTCACCAAGACCGGCTCCAAACTGTCGGCCAGTGGATCTGTGGTGATGCTGTTCGATCATTTGGCCGTAATTTCCTTCGCCGGTAGCAACGAAGAGAAAGTGCTGGAAGCCATGTTCGCGGCGGACGTCGCCGTCGAAGAGATCGAAAGTAAGGACGGCACCGTTACAGTCTTCGCGCCCCCCGCCGAGTTCTACAAAGCCAAAACCGCATTGCACGAAGCGTTCCCCGACCTTGAGTTCGATGTCCAGGAAATCACGTTCCTTCCGCGGGAAACGAAACAGCTCAGCGGGGACGAACTGGCCCTGTTCGAGAAATTCCTGGGCATGCTAACCGATTGTGATGACGTGCAGGACGTCTACCACAACGTCTCCCTTTCGTGAACGCTCGGTTGGTTCCGTGAGTGATGCATTGTGGACCTGCTGACCGGGCGGCGCTGAACAACTTCGCGCCGTTCGAGATCACGCCCTGCGCGCTGTGCGGGCCTGGCCCTGTTCACTGGGAAGCCCGTTCATGCCACCGAGAATCTCAATGACCGTAAGGTGCGACCGATCAAGGCGAGGCAAGTTCGCACCTCGATCTCTTATAAGCCGATGACCCAACAAACGCCCACAAGATTTCTCGAAACCCGGTCCAATGGGTCCGATCAGAAATCCGTCGAATACACAATCGCCTTCTGTGCCTCCAGAGACGCCCCGCGCTCGCGGTACGCGGTCATCAACCACTCGTAGACGTCCGAACCCAATATATTTTCAACTGCGTGCCCACCCTTCTCTTTTACCGCCTATTCCCTCCCCAACACCAGATCCGCGACCCAGCACCCGCGCACATGCGGCACGTTGGCGTCGCGGCAGTGGTCCAGCACATCGGCATTGTCGCAACCCGCGTCCTGGAGCGCATCGGCCAGGATCGGCATCGCGCCGAAGTCTCGCGACTCGTACATCTGCGCCGCCAGCGCGACGGCTGTGGAGGTGCACCAATCGGGGGAGAACGACACGGTGCGGAACGGGTTCTCGAAGATGTCACGAAGTAAACCACATTGTTCAAGCATTTCGTCGTGCAGAGCCGCCCTTTTATAAATCTTCCACGGATCGGTCGGCCCCGTAGAAACAGCCCGAGCACGAGCCGCGTTGTCCGCGATATGGCGGACGGCAACCCGCCCTTTTGAGGATACGTGATAGGCCGCTCGAATCGCAAACACCCGCGGTTCCCGGTAGGAATTGCAGGAAGAGACGATCCGACACGCCGTCTGAGCTACGGCACGAGCCGCCGACCGTTCTGCTGAGCTAGCCGAACCGTCCTGAAAGCGCTCCTCGGTCTCAATTGAGTTTCGGCTCCCGTCGTTGGAAATGAGTGACCAAATCCGTCGGCAGCACGCCACACCGAATAATCGCAATTTCCGATCACTTGCCCTACCCAACAAAAACTCCAGCATCGGTTCTGGCTCTACGCATGCGAGCCACTTCGCTTCGGTCATCTCGTTCCTCCCGATCTCAGCGTGACTGATTCCGAGCGCGTCGCAAGCACAGAGCGCGTGGCGTTTTCGCCCTGTGCGATTTTCCTCTGACGCGCGATCTCAATTCTCCCCAGCAAAATAACATTCCGAACACTTGATTAGTGATAATTCCTCAAGAACATTGAAAAACGAGCCGAAAATAAACTTGACAATGGCGATGGATATTGAAATATTAAATCCTCACAGGGGCACCGATCTCCTCAATCGAGCACCCTGGCAGGAAACGCGGTTCGGAATTCGGGAGTAGTTTCCCGACCCGGAATGTGGTTCCTGGGGCTGTCGATCACGTCTCTCTCCGTTCGTTATTTCGTTCCTCCTGGCCGAAGCGTGGTGCTTCGTTCGGGAGTACCAAACAACCGTGCGTGCGAATTCAATTCGCAGACGACGAGTTGTCGCGAAACGGAGTCTGTCAGTGAAACGTAATGCTACTCCGCGTGGGTTCACGCTGATCGAATTGCTGGTCGTAATTGCCATCATCGCGATCCTCATCGGATTGCTCCTCCCGGCCGTGCAGAAGGTGCGCGAAGCCGCGGCGCGGCTCCAGTGCCAGAACAACTTGAAGCAGATCGGGCTGGCCGCGCACAACTTCCACGACTCGTACCAGTTCCTTCCTCCGGCGTTCATCGGCGACAACTCCGAAAAGCTGGACGGGTGGGCGACGTGGGGCGCGCTCCTGCTGCCGTACATCGAACAAACCGCCCAGTACAACCTGTGGGACATCCGGTACGTCGCGTCCGAGCAGCCGCTCGCGGCCGTTCAGACCCAGATCAAGATCTACCTGTGCCCGTCGCGCCCGGCGGCGGTGCTGAGCGTGAGCGACTTCCGAACGGAAGGGGCCGCGCTGACGGACTACGCCGCGAGCTTCGGCACGCACGCCGCGTACACCTCGTCCACCGGGGCCATCATCCCGAACGTACCCTACGTCGCGACCGATTCGGCCGGGCGCGTGTACGTCACCAAGTGGTCGAGCCAGACCAACTTCGGGAGCGTCACCGACGGCACGAGCAACACCACGATGTTCGGGGAGAAGTCGATCCGCCCGAACTCGCTTCGTGGGAAAAACGAGGACCGGAGCGTGTTTGGCGGGAACCGCAACAACACGCGCCGGATGATGGGCGTCAGCAGCGTGAACGGGGACTCGCGCCCGCTCCTGCCGCCCGATAACCAGAACCTCCCCTTCGCCAATAGCAGCTTCGGTGGGCCGCACCCGGGCGTCACCAACTTCGTGTTCGTGGACGGGAGCGTCCGTTCGCTGCGGACCAGCACCCCCGTGGACGTGCTCACCGCACTCGTGACACGAGCGAGCGGCGAAGTGGTCCCGAATTACTAACCGCGGCCCGATCAGGAGATTCCCATGAAGACGCACCGGATCATCGCCGCGGCGCTCGGGCTGTTCGTGCTCGCCGGGTGCAACGGCAACTCACCGAAGACGTACTCGGTGAGTGGGAAAGTGGCTCTCGTTGGCGGGGATACCCAGAAACTGGCCGGGCACCACATCGAGGTCGCCCTCGCCACCGACCCGACCGTGCGGGCCGCGGGTGTCATCGGACCGGATGGCACGTTTTCACTGGAAACGCTGCACGCCGGGGTGGTTCTCAAGGGCGCAAAGGAGGGGCAGTATCAGGTGCGCATCCTCCCGGCCGACGAGGACGACAACGGCACGAAGCTGAAGAAACCGCCGATCGCGGCCCGGCACTTCAAGTTCGAGTCATCGGGCCTCTCACTCAAGGTGCCGGCGACCGGCGACGTGAACCTGGAACTGTCCCCGCGCTAACGCACCGACGATCAACGAACACGCACGTATTCGGGAGTGACCCGTGATTCAGGTGACCTGGCAGGACGAAGTGCTGGACGTGACCCGTCTCGTTTTCGAGGACGATTGCCCGTTCCGCGCGACCCTCGACCGCATCGCGGCCCGGTTCGCTCTGGACGTGGCCGACGACCGCACGAGTCCGTGGCCGGGCGATTTCTGGATCGGGTGTCACCCGCGTGCTGGTTGGGGAACGGCCGACGCGAACCTCATCGGGTGGGCCGGACTCGTCGACGTGCCGCAAGCCGTCAGCGCCTTGCGTCGTGCTACGGCGGAAATCACGCCGGCCGGTTCGAGTGTGCCCGCGGCGCCCAGATTCGGGTTCGCTGTAGCCTTCGGATGATGCCAACGAAACAAGCCGACTATCAACAATAACCGCCATCGGATTCGCACATGAGATTCGGTCCCAAACATCTGGCCCCGCTCGTCATCCTGACGTTCGCGGGGTTCGCGACGAGCCGGGAGCCGGCGCCCCCCGCGGCCCCGGACCCGGCCAAGGTCGAGTTCTTCGAGAAGAAGGTCCGGCCGATCCTCACGGGCCACTGCAACCAGTGCCACTCGGCCGATACGAAGCCGGCCGGCGGACTGCGCGTGGACGATCGTAACGGCCTTCTTACCGGCGGAAATACCGGCGCGGCCGTCGTGCCCGGTGACCCCGCTAAGAGCCTGCTCATCACGCGCGTCACGCAGAAGAACGAGAAGCGCCGGATGCCGATCGAGGGGAAGCATCTCACGGAGGAGCAAGTCGCGACGCTGACGAAGTGGATCAAGGACGGCGCCGCGTGGCCCGCGCTCCGCGTCCCCACGTCACTCGGTAAGGCCAAGCCCGAGTACGAGAAGCTCAAAAAGGAGCACTGGGCCTGGCAGCCGCTGACGAAGCCCACAACACCCGCAGTCAACGACGCGGCGTGGGCGCGGGACGACGTGGACCGGTTCCTCCTCGCGAAGCTCGAAGCGAAGGGGCTGAAGCCGGTCGGCGACGCGGACAAGCTCACGCTGCTGCGTCGCGTCACGTTCGACCTCACGGGCCTCCCGCCGACGCAGGCTGAAATCGAAGCGTTCCTGAAGGACAATAGCCCGAAGGCATTCGAGAAGGTCGTGGACCGGCTGCTCGCGTCGAGCGCGTTTGGCGAACGCTGGGGACGGCACTGGCTCGACGTGGCCCGCTACGGCGAGAGCACCGGGCCGAGCCGCAACATCCCGTACCCGCACGCCTGGAAGTACCGCGACTACGTCATTGACGCCGTGAATGCAGACGTGCCCTTCGACCGCTTCATCAAGGAGCAAATCGCCGGGGATCTGCTCCCCGCAGCCAACAATGACGAGCGCGACCGCCAACTCACCGCGACCGGGCTTCTCGCACTCGGCGTAAAGGACGTAAACCAGCGGTTCAAGGTCCGGTTCGTGATGGACAACGTGGACGAGCAGATCGACGCCGTGACGCGGTCCGTGATCGGGCTAACCGTTTCGTGCGCCCGGTGCCACGACCACAAGTTCGACCCGATCTCGCAGGTCGATTACTACGCCCTCGCGGGGATCTTCACCAGCACCGACAACGCGGCCGGGGTGCGGAACCAGATGGGCGGCGCGGGACTGGCTTATTACGTCCCCGCAAACCTTGTGAAGTTGAGCGGCGAACTCCCGCCGGCCGACCCGGAGAAGGTCAAGAAGCTCACGGCCCAGGTCGCCGAAGCGAAGAAGGCTTGGGACGGAATCCGCGGAACGCCCGAGGGCCTGAAGATCGCGGCCAACGGCCAGCCAACCCAGCGCCCGTTCCGGCTCAAGTACGAGGGGCTTCAAGCGGAACTGAACTCGCTCACGGACCCGGCCGCACGCGGGCACGCGGTCCACGGCGCACGCGACGCTCAAGTGATCGCGGATACGGAAGTGCGTCTGCGTGGGGAAGCCGAGAAGCTCGGCCCGACTGTACCGCGTGGGTTCCTTAGCACGTTCGAGGTGCCCGGCGCCCCGAAGGTGAACCCGAAGCAGAGCGGCCGGCTCGAACTGGCGCAGTGGCTCACCAGCCCGAAGAACCCGCTCACCCCGCGCGTCGCTGTGAATCGCGTGTGGCAGCACCTGTTCGGCTCCGGGATCGTGAACACGGTCGACAACTTCGGCGTGACCGGCGATACGCCCACGCACCCGGAACTGCTCGACCACCTGGCGAACCGCTTCATCGCCGACGACTGGAGCGTGAAGAAGCTGGTGCGCCAGCTCGTGCTCACTCGCGCGTACCAGTTGGGTTCGGAAGCGACCGAAGCGCACCGCACCACTGACCCCGCAAACCGCCTCGTGTGGCGGCATGCCCCGCGCCGGCTCAGCGCCGAAGAGGTCCGCGACGCGACGCTGGCCGCCGCCGGCACACTCGACGCCAAGCGGCCTGAAGGCTCGTCGGCCAAGGCGCTCCGCATGGTGGAGATGCGCGACAACGGCCCGGAAGCGAAGACGATCAACGAACAGGCCGACGCCGCGCGGTACCGCAGCGTGTACCTGCCACTGCTCCGTGGGGTCACGCCGCACGCACTCGAAGCCTTCGACCCGGTGGACCAGACGCTCGTGAGCGGTACTCGCGACACGACCACGGTTCCGGGGCAGTCGCTATTCCTGCTGAACTCGACGTTCGTGCGTAAGCAGGCGATCAGCTTCGCCGAGCGCGTGCTGAAGTCCAAGGACGCGACCGACGACGACCGCGTGAAGGCGGCGTACCAGCTCGCACTGGGCCGCAACCCGACCGACAAGGAAATCGACCGGGCGAAGGCGTTCGTGGGCGAATACGAGTCGGTGTACCGTGCCAACCCGCCGAAGGCCGTCGTCTCGCCGAAGAAGCCCAAGCCCACGGAAGGTTCCAAGCAAGAAGAACCGCCGCTCGACCCGGACCAGATCGACCAGACCGGCGAAGTGGTCACCGAAGAATCGGTCCAGCCGAAGGACGCGAAAACCGCCGCGTGGATGGCCCTCACACAAGCCCTCTTCGCCAGTGCCGAGTTCCGGTACGTGCGCTAACGGCTCGAATTTGTCTCTTGCTCGTGGCACAGGCCTCTGGCCTGTGTTGCGATTCCACAGGCCAGAGGCCTGTGCCACCAAATACTGAAGTGAATCCAAAACAAAACATTCAGCAAGGAACTTACTCGTGACCCACGCACCATACGCTCCCTTTTCGCGCCGCCAGGCACTGAAGTCTGCCGGCGCGGGCTTCGGCTACCTCGCCCTCGCGGGCCTGCTCGGTGAATCCACCCATGCTGCGGACAAGGCTGCACCGAAGCCGCTCGCGCCAAAGGAGCCGCACTTCAAGGCTAAAGCCAAGCGCCTGATCTTCGTCCACATGAACGGGGCGATGTCGCACCACGACACGTTCGACTACAAGCCCCAACTCGTGAAGGACAACGGCAAGCCCGGTCCCGGGGGCGGCACTCTCACGGCATCGAAATTCAAGTTCGCGCAACACGGCCAGACGGGATCGTGGTTCTCGGAACTACTCCCGAACCTGGCCAAGCACGCGGACAAGCTGACGTGGCTCCGCGGGTTGCACACCGATACCCCGGCGCACCCGCAAGCCGTGGTACAGCTGCACACCGGTAGTGCGAACGCGGCCCTGACGCGGCCGAGCATGGGCGCGTGGCTGCTGTACGGCCTCGGCAGCGAGAACGCGGACCTGCCCGGGTACGTCACGATCAACCCGCCGCCGAACTTCGGCGGGGCGGTGAACTACGGCAGCGCGTTCCTCCCGGCGCACTTCCAGGGCACGCGCATCAACGACGTGGGCTACCTCCCCAACCTGAAGGCGACCGCCGCGAACGATCTCCAGCGCAAGCAGATCGACCTGATCCAGAACATGAACCGCGACCTCGCGGCCACGTCCGGCGCCCCTGACGCGGTGGACGGTGTGATCGAGTCGTTCGAGCTGGCGTTCAAGATGCAGGGCAAGGTGCCGGAGCTGCTCGACATCTCCAAAGAGCCGAAAAAAGTGCTCGAAGCCTACGGCGTGAAGGACGGCCCCGGGGGTGCGTTCGCGCGGCAGTGCGTGATGGCCCGGCGCCTGAGCGAGGCCGGGGTGCGGTTCGTGGAGATCTGCCAGCCGGGGTGGGACCACCACAACAACTTGCACAAGGGCATGATCGACCGGTGCGGGTCCGTGGACCAGCCGACCGCGGCATTGCTCTCTGATCTGGAATCACGTGGGCTACTGGAAGACACGCTCGTACTGTTCGGGAGCGAGTTCGGCCGTCTGCCGACGTCGCAGGGAGCGGACGGGCGCGACCACAACATCACCGGCTATCCGATGTTCCTGACCGGCGCGGGCGTGAAGAAGGGTGTCACCTACGGCGCGACCGACGAGTACGGCATCAAGGCCGTTGAGGGGCGCATGCACACGAACGACTTCCACGCGACGCTGCTGGCACTCATGGGCCTTGACCACGAGAAGTTGACCTACAAGTACGCCGGGCGCGACTTCAGGCTGACCGACGTGAAGGGGACCGTGGCGAAGGAAATCTTCGCCTGACCGCGAAGCGCCCCCGCCGCCGGTGACCCGGGTGATCGGAGAGAGCACTCGGGGATCAGCGGTGGCGATCGACACGGCTCGGGTCGGCGTTGAGGAGCGGCGGCCGGGCGGCGGGGGCGTTGTTCTGCTCTGCTGTGGTAAACTTACGTGGTGGAAAATTGTTAATGACCAATGAGCGAATTCAGTAACAGATCCTGCGCCCAACAATCACCCACGTGCGGGCCGGGGCTGCGAAGGTGATTCAGAATGTCATCGCTGTTGCAACCCGCGTCTTGAAGGGCGTCAGCCAGAATCGGCAATTGGTCGAAAGTAGTGCCGGCATAAAATCCTTCGACCAGAGTGCGAACCGTGGTCGTGAGCCAGAACGGTTGCACGATAACAGAACGAAGTGAGCCGAACAGAACCGATCGCAGTTTGGGGCGCGCGCCGAGCCACCCGGACGCAGTAGCCGACTCGACGCAAACGCGAGCGATATTTGGGGTCACGCGCCAGTTAAACCCCAAAGTTTGGTTGTTGCACATCCCACACGTAACGGTGAGCAGACGGTGGGATTCGTGTTCGGGCCGAGCGCAGAGAATGTTGGGTTGAGGGGTTCCCAGCCACCAGTCGGCTTCGACCGGCTGCCAGTAGTAGACCTGATTCCCGACGACGATTCGCCTCCAACCCTTTTTACCGAAAGCCATTGATCCCTCCGCACCGTCTCCACCACCAACAAGAAGTAGTTTCAGTCAGAGGCGCTCTCCATCACTGTGGTTCGCTACATCGCTGACTTCTGATCCGAAGCTCTGCTCCTTCGGGTCACGGGAACCCAGTTCTTGTCCGCGTCGTCCACCGCAAGAAAATGTTGCTCCCACTTCTTGCCCCTTGTGCGAAATCGACAGGCGAACCAGGGCGCACCGTATTCATCGATCTCATAAATGCGAACCGCCCGCCCTCGAGCGACCAGCTTTTTGTAAACGCGCACCGTCTCCGCGTGGATCTGATAACCCGGTATCCCGACGCTCGGAACTCCCGTAATTCTGATCCGATCACCAACTTTCAGCTCGCTCGCCTTCATCACACACCCCTCGGAACCGGAGTACCACAATGATACCCGGTTCCGAACGCCAGGCCTGAAATGCAGGACGGTTCCGCCGACCGAGTCGAACTCGATCAACGGAACCGTCCCCTGTGAGAAAATCAAACGCGATCCGATTAGTGGTTGAACAGGAACGCCGGGTTGTTAATGAGCGCCCAAACAAGGTCTTGGGCGCCCAGCACGCGGGCGTCGGCGGGCGGAGCGTTCGCGGTTTCGGCCGCGAGCCGGGCGTACTCCTTGTCCTGGGCCAGGTACATTTGCCGAAGCGCGTCCTTCTGAGCCGGGGTCCGCTTGTCGAGCGGCGTTTCGAGCAGCGCGAGTTGGGCCGGGCTCACCGAACTTTGCAGCTTCGGGTTCGGGTCCGTCGTCACCGACAGTCGGAACTTGCCGATGGTGTGCTGCCCGCCGTACCGCTGGTCGAGGACCGCAGTGAAGTACCCGCCGGCCGGGTCACTCACCGGCTTGTCGAACTTGAAGAGCGCCGCGTTATCCACGCCGAGCCGCGGCGCGGTGGCCCAACCGGTGCCGGGGTTCCCGTCCACCGCGTTCGCGACCGGGAACGTCTCCTGCGAGAAGATCGCCGCGAGCGCCTTCAGCTTGATCGCCGTGGCGGGTGCGTCCGTCTTGTCGAACGTCTTGTACGTCAGGCGGAACTCGTTGAGCACGAAGTTCCCGTTCTCCGCCCGTCCCGGTCCCTTCGCGGGCAGCTTCGGGTCGGAGAGCACATCGAGCCGCAACGCGGTGATCGGCTTATCGATCCCGGTGAGGCCGTGAATCGTGTAGAGGTCGGTGTCGGGAACCTTCCCGCCCACGAGAATCGAACCGTCCTTGTTGACCACCAATTTCGTGTCGGGCATCTGGGCCTGTGCCCGGCGAATTTCGAGCGGCGTCCACGCGGTCGGTTTCTGGGCCTTCAGCGATTCTTCCCAGGCGGCCTGTTTCGCATCGAGCGTTGCCTTGTACGTGTTGAAGGCGTCCAGCTTCGGCTTGTACTCCGCGAGCTGCGCCGCGTGGTCGGTGGCAGCGGCCCGGATCGCGGCGATCGCGGCCTTGCGTTCTGCCGTAGACGGGAGTCGGTTCAACACCGCGAGATAGATCTCGTCGGCCACTTTCGCGTCGTCCTTCTCGGCGAGAACGAGTTTGTTCAGCCGGTTGTTCGGGTCTTTGATGGCGTCCCCCACAACGGGGCCGTTCACCATCGCCATGATCGGGCCGATGTTCAGCCCGGTGCCGCGCTCGCACTCACACGAAGTCTCGCGCACCGGCTTGTTGAAAATGTCGAGGAACCCCCCTGGCAGTTCCACATTACTGTCGAGTAGTTGCGCGGCCCGGGCGCCCGCGGGCAGGCCCGGCAACCGCGACTGCGAGCCGGTGGCGCGGTGGATCGTGTCGAACAGCACCTCGGCCGGGAGCCGCCGCGCCAGTGCGTGGGAGTAGTTGATTTCGTCGTCCTTGTTCCACCGGTTCGTCGCGAGCGAGAGCTGGTACGTGCGGCTCTTGCAGATCGTCTTGATGAGTTTCTGCGTGTCGAACCCGCTCGCCACGAAGTCCGCGGTCAGTTTGTCGAGCAGTTCCGGGTTGGTCGGCGGGTTCCCGGCGCGGATGTCGTCCACCGGCTCGATGATGCCGACGCCGAGCAGGTAGCTCCACACCCGGTTCACGTAGCTCTTCGCGAAATACTGGTTCTGCGACGCGGTGATCCACTTCGCGACCTGTTCGCGGCGCGACGCTTCCGCGGGCTGCTGCACCGACACCGAGTACGGGAAGCCCGCCTTCGCGTTCTCGCTCGTGCGGTCGTGCTTGATCTCCCCGGACTTCAGGTCGGTGATGACCTCGACGAGCGGCTTCGCGCCTTCAACCGCGGTACCGCCGAGCGTCTGCCCGCGGTACTTCGGGTCCGGCGCGCGGCCGACCTGTGCGAAGTACGCGGCGAGGCTGAAGTATTGGTCCTGGGTCCACTTCTCGAACGGGTGGTCGTGGCACTTGTTGCAGTTGAACCGTACCGCGAGGAACAGTTGCGTGGTGTTCTCCATCACCGCGTCGGGCGTGCGGAGCGTCTTGTAGTACGCGCCGGGCGGGTTCTCCACGTTCGATCCGGTTGCGGTGAGGATCTGGTACGCGAACTTGTCGTAGGGCCGGTTCTCGGCCACCGCGTCGCGGATCCACTTGCGGAATGCGGTCGCGCCGACGTCGCCGAGGAACTTCCGGTTCACCATCAGCATGTCAGCCCATTTGTTCGACCAGTGCTCGACGAACGCATCGCTGCCGACGAGCGAATCAACCACCGCTTCGCGTTTCGCACGACCGTCGCGGGAGTCCGCGATGAACTGCCGTACCTGCTCGCCCGTGGGTGGTAGACCCGTGAGGTCGAGGTACACGCGGCGCAGGAACGCGGCGTCGTCCGCGAGGTCGCTGGCCTGAACCTTGACCTTCTTCAGTTTCACATCGACCAGATCGTCGACGTAGTTGTAAACGGGTTGCTGTTTCCACTCGAAGCCCGAGCGGTCGCCCATGATGACGATCGTGCTCGCGGCGTAGGCCCCCTCGTAGCGGGCGAGCATCGTGGTCTCACCGCGGCGCAGCGTGGCGACCACGCCGGTCTTGTCCACAGTGGCCACTTCCGTGTTGCTGCTCTCGATGAACGTTTCGGCGGTCACGTCGCGGCGCCGACCGTCGGCGTAGGTGGCGACCGCGGCGAACTGCTGCTTCTGCCCGATACGCCCGACGATCGGGTTCTTCGGGAAGATCTCGAGCGACGTCACGCGGACCGCGTCGAGGTCGAGTTTCAGTCCCTGGGAGATCCACTTGCGCACGAGTTCGTAGTTCGGGTCACCGGCCGTCATCGTTACCCCGCCCTGGTGCGGCACGGCCCCGGCCGGTTTCATCAGCATGAGGCTCTTTTCCGGTGCGGCGCGGTTGAACCGGCGCCCTTCGAGATCATCCGTGAGCGCGCGGAAGTCGTACAGCGGGTCGTACCCGCGGAGCGAGAGCTTGAACCCGTTCTTACCGGCTTGCGCGCCGTGACAGGTACCCGCGTTGCACCCGAGTTTGCTGAGAACCGGTTGCACGTCGGTGACGAAACTGACCGGCTTGTCCGCGCCGAATCCCTTCACGGTTACAGGCACTTTGGCCGCAAGCCCGGCGAGCGACACTTCAACATCGCCAGCGCCGTCGGCGGTGGGCCGGACCAGCCCGGCGTTCACAGCCGCGATTTTTGGCACAGCCACTTTCGCGATGCGCGTCACATCGACGGCTTCGCCGGTATCGAGCGTCGCGGTCACGAGCAGTTGCGAGTACGCGAACGGCCCGCTCAGTTCGATCGTCGCGGGACGCACGTCGAGCTTCGTGACCTTCGCCCCGTCAGGCAACTTCTCTTGCGCGAGGGCCGGCAGCGCACCGCCGATCAGAAGCAGGGCCGCAATATATCGGTAGAGCTTCATGGAAGAGGTCTCGGGGGTCGGTTGTCGGTTAAACGCCCGGGGACCGGGCGGGGTTGGTTTGGTCGGGTCGAATGAATCCCGGGTCGTATTCCGGATGAATCCCATCGCACCCGATGGGGTGCATCACGGGTGTTGGTATCGGCGCCCGTTGCATCCGCGGGTGTTGTCCCCGCCCGTATCCCAGGGCGTTGCCCTGGGCTGGGGAATCGCACCCGTTCGGGTGCCGGGTATTTCAGGCCGAAGGTCTGAGATTCCCCAGCCCAGGGCAACGCCCTGGGATACGGGCGGGATACGGGCGGTGCCGGGATACGACCGGGCGCCCGGGGAAGCATCATTTTTTCGGCAGCACGACGAAGCTCTGGAGGAGCTTGCCGGTCGCCGCGTTATGGAGCCACACGGTGCCGTCGAAGCCCGCGGACGCGATGACCGCCCCGCCGGGGTGCCACGCGACCGCGTACACGGGGCCGGTCACGTTTTCGCACACGATCTTCGAGCCGGTGTTCGCATCGTACACCCGCACTTCGCCTTTTCCGTCGAGGCTGCTGACGGCGGCGAATTTCGTGCCCTCGGAGTTGAACGCGAGCGTCGAGATGCGGCCCGGCATGGCTTCATATTCGCGCACCTTGTTCGAGTCGTCGCCGATCTCGCGCTTCACCTCGCGGTGCATCTTGTAGAGGCGCGGGCGCCCGTCGGACCCGGCCGCGATGATCTCGTCGTACACGTTCGGCTTCGCGCCGGGCGTGTCCACGGGCACCTTCTGCATGCGCTTCGGCAGCGTGAGCGTGTGGGCCGTCGACCACAAACGGACCTTCGCGGAAGAGTTCATCGGCCGGCGGTCGACGGCCATCAACCCGCCCTTCAGCGCGCCGGGAGTGATGCTCGTCACGTTGTCCACGAAGCGCTGTGTGGGGACTTCGGTGAGCTTCATACTCATGTCGCGCCCAACGGAAACGAGGTGCAGGCCGTCCTGCGAGAAGACGGTTCCGAGCACCCAGTCCGAGTGCGTTCCCATCTGGAGGATCTGTTTTCCGCTCGTCGCGTCCACGGCGCGAACGGTGTTGTCCGAGCAGCCGAACGCGAGTGCTTTGCTGTCGGGCGACCAACTCACGCCGTAGAGCGTGTCGAACGTGACCGGCGCGGAAACCAGGAGTTTCTCGGACTCGGGGTTCCACACCTGTACTTCACCGAAGCGCCCGGGGGCGCCGCCGACCGCCGCGAGCTTCTTGCCGTCCGGCGAGTACGCGATCGACTGCACGCGCTCTGAAATACCGATGAGTCGCGCCTTGAGCGCGTATCCGTCGGTGTCGTAGACCAAGATCTCGTGGTAGCCGGTCGTGGCGAGTGCCTTGCCGTCCGGTGAGAACGCCAGCCCGGTCACGACCGGCGGGGCGGAATACTTCGGCGGATTCAAGGCGTCGACCACAACGGCCCGCGCGCTCGCGGGGGTGTCATCGACCGCCCCCTGTGCGATCCAGTCCGTGATGAGTTTGATCTGGATCGGGTTGAGCGGGTCGCGGCCCTTCGGCATCTCGGCCTTGCCGTTGTCGAGCACCTTGATTTGCTCGACGAGGTGGCTGGCCGCGGGCTTCCCCGCGACGACGCCGACCTTTCCGCGATCACCGGGTTTGAGCAGGTCGGCGTGCGTGGTCATGACGTACCCGCCGAGCGGCTTCGCGGGCTGGTGGCAGCCGTTGCAGTGCTGCTGGAAGATCGGGCGCACGTCCTTGAAGTAACTCACCTTCGCGGGTTCATCGGCGCGAGCACTGACCGGAAACGAAGTTACAGCGAGAGCAAAAAGAGCGTAACGAATCCGCATGAATGCGAACCTCGGCGGGGAGGGCCGAAACGGGCCGGAGGTTGAGGCGGGCAGGAGTGAGTAGTGTACCAGGGCGCAAAGGCGCGGAGCAACAGTTTCCTCGCGTAATGATACAATTGTGATCCGACGCCCACGAGCGGCCCGCCGGCGCGAAATTACGCGCCTTCCGCATTCCCCGCGGACCGCCCGAAAAGCACATAAAGTGACGGCAGCAGGAACAGGTTCAGCCCCGTCGAAGTGATGAGCCCACCGAGGATTACGACGGCGAGCGGGTACTCGATTTCCTGGCCCGGTTTGTTCCCGGTAATCGCGAGCGGGAGCAGCGCCAGTCCCGTCGCGAGTGCGGTCATGAGAATGGGCGCAAGGCGCTCTTCCGCGCCGCGCAGGATCAGCCCGACGCCGAACGGAACGCCCTCTTCCGTTTCGAGGTGGCGGAAGTGACTCACGAGCATGATGCCGTTCCGCGCCGCGATGCCCAGCACCGTGACGAACCCGACCATCGACCCGAGTGACACCACGCCGGTCGTGAGCGCGACCGCGGCCACCCCGCCGACGAGCGCGAACGGGATCGTGAGCGCGACCAGGAGCGTCGGGCGCCACGCCCCGAAATCGACGAACAGGAGCAGCACGATACCGATAAGGGCGAGGCCCGAAAGCGCGTACAGACGCCGGGTCGAGTCCTGGCGCGCCTGGTACTCGCCCAGGAACTCCGGGTGATACTCCCGCTCGAACGGTACCCGGCGCACGTTCTCCTCGATCTCGCGCGCCACCGAGCCGAGGTCGCGCCCGGACACGTTGCACGTCACGTCGAGCCGGCGGCTCGCGTTCTCGCGCCGCACCTCGTTCGGCGCGGACACGATGCGGACATCGGCAACGTCCTTCAATCGCACCTGCGTGCCGGCTTGAACGTCGATCGGTAGGGACTGAATCGCCGTCAGGTCGGTGCGCACGTCGCGCGTGCCCCACACCACCACGTCGAACTTCTTCTGCCCGTCGTACACCTCGCCGACCTTCAGCCCCTTCAGGAGTGCGGTGGAGGCCCGGCGCGCGTGCCCCGGGGTCAGGCCGAACTTCGCCAGGTCGTCCGGGCGCGGGCGCACCTCGATCTGCGCGACCAGCACCTGCGGTTCCACCTTCAGGTTCGTGACGCCGGGCACGTCCTTCATCGCGGCCTCGACCTCTTTCGCCTTCGCCCGCAGTACCTCCTGGTCCGGGCCGTAGAGTCGCACAACAATGGCCCCGCTCGCGCCGGTCAGCACTTCCTTGATGCGCTCGCGCAGGTACGTCAGCAGGTCGCGGTACAGGCCCGGGTAGGCGTACACCACGTCCGCGATCTTCTTCACGCTCGGCCCGTACTCCACGTTGTCCGGAATGCTGATCCACAGCTCGGTGAAGTTCGGACCCACGGGTTCGTCCGCCACTTCCGCCCGGCCGATGTGCGACCCGAAGTTGCGCACGAGCTTGGTCCCCTTCTCGTCTTCGAGCGCGCGCAACTGCTTGCTCGCCTCCGCGGTGACGCGGTGCATCGCCTCGATCGACGTCCCGGGCTTCTCCACGAAGTGCATCAGGAAGTCGGTTTCCTGGAAGTTCGGGAGGAACTCCTGACCGAGTCGCGTCGCGAGTGCGGCGGTGGCCGCGAACGCCACGACCAGCGCGCTGAGGCACACCCACGGGCGCGCGACGAACGCCGGCAACACGGCGCGGTACCCGCGCTTCAGCACGCGCGCGAGGGGCGGGTCGTGTGCTTCGGTGTGTTTGCGGCGCGTGAGCAGCATGTACGACATGGCCGGCGTGACCGTGAGAGCGACGAACAGCGACGCACTGATCGCGACGACGTAAGCCAGCGCCAGCGGCCGGAAGAACGAACCGGCCAGCCCGTCGAGGAAGAACACCGGAAGGAACACGAGCACCACGATCATGCTCGCGTACACCACCGCCGACCGGACTTCGAGCGAAGCGGCGAGCACCACCTCGAACACCGACGGACCGCCCCCACCTGCGCCCCGCAAGCGCAACCGGCGGTCGATGTTCTCCACGTCGATGATCGCGTCGTCCACTACTTCGCCGAGGGCGATCACCAGCCCGGCTAACACCATCGTGTTGATGGTCGCACCGGAGTACGCGAACACGAGTAGCGCGGCGACCAGCGAGAGCGGGATCGCGGTGAGGCTGATGACGGCCGTGCGCCAGTCGAACAGGAACACGACGAGGATCACCGCGACCAGGGCGCAGCCGATCAGGAGCGCGTGGCGCAGGTTTTCCAGCGCGCGCTCGATGAACGTCGCCGGGCGAAAGATCGTCGGGTCGATCTCGACGCCCTTCAACCCGGGCCGCAGCGCCTCAATCGCGGCCTCGACCTTGCGCGTGAGTTCGAGCGTGTTCGCTTCGGGCTGCTTCTCGACGATGAGCAGAATCCCGGGACCGTCGTTGATGACCGCGTCGCCAATCGGGGGCGGCGACCCGATCCGCACTTTCGCCACGTCTTCGAGGCGTAGCGACGTTCCACCGCGGTGGTCCACCACGACCCGGCCCAGGTCGCCGGCACCGCGCACGAACGGTGTGTGGCGCACCGGGAGCCGCTGGTTCGGCGTGTCCACGAACCCGCCCGCGTCCAGGGCCACCGCGTCCGTGCTCGCCCGGGTCACCATTTCCATTGTGACGGAGTTCGCGCGCAGGTCGTCCGGGTCCACGACCACCTGATACTGCTTGTCGCGCTGCCCCCACACCGCGACGTTCGCCACCCCCGGCACCGACATCAGTTTGGGGCGCACGGTCCACATCACGACCTCGGTCAGATCGCGCTGCGAGAGCGTTTCCGACCAGATCCCGATCTTCATGACCCGGCTCGTGGTCGAGAGTGGTTGCAGGATGACCGGTGGGAGCGCGACTGTCGGGAGCTGCCGCGTCACCGCGGCGACGCGCTCCTGGACCATCTGCCGCACCTTCAGCGGGTCGGTCCCGTCTTCGAGCACGAGCACCACTTGCGACAGCCCGAACACGGACTTCGAGCGCACCACCTTCACGTGCGGGACGCCGGTGAGCGCGTTCTCGATGGGCATGGTGACGAGCGATTCGACTTCGGTGGTCGAAAGCCCGGGCGCCTCGGTCTGGATCTCGACGAGCGGCGGGGCGAACTCCGGGAACACGTCGAGCGGCGCGCGCTGGACCGCCCGTGCCCCCACCACGAGGAGCACCGCGCACGCGGCCAGGACGACGACGCGCAGCCGGATCGAGTTGGAAATGAGTGCGGTGAGCATGTTCGGCGTTGGGGCCTTCGTGGGTTCGGTCCTACTTCGAGAAGCCGGTTTCGGTGCCGAACAGTTCGGCCGCGCCCGCGACCACGACCTGCTTACCCGGCGCCGGCCCCTCGGCGAGCACCGCGGTTTCCCCGCTGACGTGCCGCACGAGTACGCGCTCGCGCGTGTACGTGTAGTTCGCGCCTTTGACGTACACCCAGGCGCCGCCGTGATAATCGTAAATGATCGCGGCCCAGGGAACGGTGAGCGCTTCGGCAGGTTCTTTGAGCGCGAGCGCCACCGCGACCCGCTGACCGGGACCGACCGGCGTGCCCGCGAACGCGGCGATCGGCGCGCCTCCAGCCGCACCAACGACCGCGCGCCAGCGGTCCGCGTTCGGGTCCGGGTTGAGCGTGGAATAAAACAGATCGACCGTGCCCGCGACGGGATTGGCGGTCGGCGGGGCGGAAACCAGTTCGGCCGGGCGCATCACGTCCCCGCCGCGTGCGGCGAGCGGCCCCACCCCGGCCGGGGCACTCACATCAATCTCGTCGCGGTCCCCGACGTACACCGGAACGCGAACCCACACGGCATCGAGGTTCACGACCTCGAAGACCGGCGCCCCGGCGGGGACCGTTTGCCCCGGCAGCGCGGTCACGTTCCGGAGCACGCCGTCCGCGGGCGGTTCGAGCGGAATGGGAGTCGCGGACCCGGAATCGAGTTCACCGAGCACCTTCCCGAGTAATTCTCGCCGCGCGGTCGCCGCCGCGAGTGCCTGCTTCGCGACTTCCATTGCGGCCTGCGCGTCGTCCACGTCGCGCTGCCGACCCGCGCCGCCGGCTAACACGTCTTTGGCGCGCTCGAACGTGATTCGCGTGAGCTTGTACTGCTCCTCGGCCCCGCGCACCTGCCCCTCGGCATCGACCCGCGACGCGGTGAGGTTCGCGCGCCCGACCGGATCGAGGAGCGGGACCAGGTGGAACACCGGCGTGCCCGCGCGGACCGCGCGCCCCGCGACCGGAACCGGCCCCTGTTTCAGCGTGCCCGCGATCGGGGCCGATACGACCAGCGACCGCCCCGGGGGAACAATGACCTCGCCGCCGTACACGCGCTTCCGCGGCATCGGCTTGCGCTCGACTGGCGCGGTGCGAATCGCCAGTTTCGCTTCCGAATCGGCCGTGAGCACGACCGTCGCGCCCTGGTCCTCCTTGAACGGCTTGGGCACCGTCGCCTGTACACCGGGCGCGGACGACTTCGCCGCTTCCTGCGGCTTCACCAGAAAGAACCACCCCGCCGCGCCGAGCGCGCTCGCAGCGACCGCGGTGCCGAAGATTCCCGTAATTAACCCGTTACGGTAGCTCATGATGCGCGCTCATAGGGCCTCGATCCGCGGGACTCACTTCAGCCGCCGACCCACGCTGCGTTCCAGCTCGGCCCAGGCGCGCCGGAGATCGGCATGGAGTTGGGCTTCGCGGGCGTAGGTGTCGATCAGTTGCCGGTTCGATTCCAGTACCAACAGGTACGTCACGCCGCCCTTCTCGAACGCGGCCTCCGCGCGTTTGATCGCGGCTTCCACTTCCGGCCGCGTCTTGGTGCGGAGCGCGTCCAGTTCGGCCCGCGCCTGTTGGAACCGGATGAACGCGGTGCGCACGTCCAGCACGATCTGGTTCTGAACGGTTTGCTGCCGCCGGCCGAACTGATCGAGTTCCGCCTGGGCGCGGGCGATACCGCCCTGGTTGCGGTTGAAGATCGGGACCGTCATCCGCAGCGCCAGGCCGAACTCGTGCCCGGTCACGCGCCCGCTCGTCGCGTCGAGTAACCCCAGGAATCGCACCCATCCGAGGCGCGCGACCCGCAAGCGTTCTGCGGCGGCGGCAGTCGCGTGGGCCGCCACAAGTGCGTCCGGGCGCGACTGCACCGCTTCGTCGACCAGCGAGTCGACAGGACTCGTCACCTGTGCATCGAACGGCACACTCTCGGGCTCCAACGCGACGGCTTTCAACGAAAGTCCGGTGAAGTTCCGCAAGCGCTCTTCAGCCGCGGGAACATCGAAATTGATGCGCGTGAGGTCTTGTCGCGCTTGGAGGGCGTCAATTCGCGCGGTGGACACTTCGAGTGCGCTGGCGTCCCCGGCCTTGAGGCGCGCTTCGGCGAGTTCCAGAATCCGCTCGCGCAGCTTCACCGCGCGCTCGGCAACTTTCACGCGCTCGTGAGCGAGTTGCAGGTCGGCGTAGGACTGGCGCGTGTCGCGGATGAGGTCGAGCGCGAGCTGCGTGAGCCGCGCCGCAGCGCGCTCGTTTTCTGCTGCCGTTACTTTGAGGCGTAGCGGGCGCAGCCAGAGCGATTCGAGCGGGAAATCCACAAGGTACTTGAGGGGTTTCCCATCGGCGGGCCAGTAGTACACGAACTCCGGGTTCGGGAGCAGCCCGGCCTGAACCAAATCGGCCTTCGTGAGATCGAGTTCGACCAGCGTTTCGTGGAACAGCGCGTTGTTCCACAGTGCGAGCACCACCGCTTGTTCTTCGGTGAGCGGCGCGCCGCGTTCCAACCACTCGGGGACAATCACAAGGTTCTGTTTCGGACCGGGGCCGACCGGTTGGCCGAACCGTGTTTCGACCGCTTGCGAAACACTCCCCCGATCAGCCGGCGGAGTCCCAGCACAACCAGCGATCGCACCCGAACCGAGCGCGACCCCGACCGCGAACAGGAGTTTGCGTGGAACGGTCATCGATCCCGCCGAACTTGACCCAAAGCTGGACAGCAACCAAAATTTCGGTCACCGTCGTGTTGAGGGTGTTATCGGCAAAGCCAGATAAGCTTGAGATAAATTCCCTCTCAGAACACAAATTCCTTCAATTTCAGCCGCAGAACCCGCGCCGGGCCAAAACCCGCGATCGGTTCGTGACGGATTTCGAGTTGGCTCGGTCGCGGCCCCTGAGCTAAGATTAAACCCGCGGCGACCGCGGCCCAAAGCCTGTGTCGATCGCAGGTTCAGTCGCTCCTCGTCCCGCGCCCAAACTCCACCCCTGAACAATTATGGCTCGACGCTACCAACGCGGATACGACTCCGACGACCTGGCGCCGGCCCCCGCTAGGGGGCTTTCGTCGAACGGGCAGTGGCTCTTCGGCTCGCTCTACGCGGCCCTCGTTCTCATCGGGTTCAGCTTCGGCGTGTGGGCGGGCGCGAGTAAGCCGAAAACAATCGAGGTGGCCGAAGCCAAGAAAGAGCCGACCGAGAAACCGGACCGCAGCGCGCCGACCACAAAGCAACCGGTCACGCCCCCGGCCGAACCGAAGACGAACCCGATGCCGCCCGTTGAGCAGAAACCGGTCGAGCGGGAACCAGAACCGAAGCCGCCCGAGCCGAAAAAAGAGCCGGAGGCCAAACCAGTGGAACCGAAGCCCAAGGAACCGGCGCCGAAACCGCCCGAGTCGAAGCCGCCGGAACCGAAAAAGGTGAACGTGAAGCCGGTGTCGTTCAAAGAAGTGTCAAAAGTGTTCGTGGCCCACTGCAACAACTGCCACGGATCGGCCGGGAAGCCAAAAGCCGGAATCGACCTGCGCACGGTCGCGGCCATTATGAAGGGCGGCGAGGACGGGGTCATTGTGAAGCCGGGCGACCCCGAAAAGAGCGTGCTCTACCTCTCACTGACGGCAGAAGCCTCGAAGCCGATGCCGCCGGACGGGAAACCGCGACCGACCGAGGCCGACATCAAACTCGTTCACGACTGGATCGCGAGCGGGGCCAAACAGCGCCGGCGCCCGGTCCGCGGGCGGCGCGGGTCCGCACCCGTGCGCCCCAAGAGTTACTCACCGAAGACGTAGCCGAACAGCGCCTCGGCCGCCTTCTGGCGCTCGATCTCCAACAGATTCGCCTGCTCCTTCGCGACCTTGATCGCGTCCTGCAACTTGCGGACGCGCGCGAGGATCGCGTTCTTGCGGTCCGCCGCGATGCACCCGCTGTAAAGAATTTGCGTCCACGTACCGACCGGCACGTCCTTCGTGAACAGTTCGGTCTGAGCCGGGTGCTCCTTCGTCGCGTCGTACTTCACGATGACCGTCGGCTCCTTGCTGGTCCGCAGCGACTCGTTGGCCTTGCTGCGCAACAAGCCGCTGTTCGGGTCGTGCGCCCACTCTTCGGCCGGGTCCGGGGTCGGGAGCTTGGACACGAACGTTTCGAGGTCGTTCACCTGCTTGTCGAGGAACAGGAGCGTGGTGACCGGCACGTTCGCGAGCACGGCCTTGCCGTCCACCACGATGTCGGCCTTCGCGGACTGGTTGCCGGTGTCCTGCGTGAGCACGAGGTTCCACAGCTCCGTCCACTTCTCGCGCGCCTGGCGGATCAGGTCGTCGGCGCGCTGCTGCACGCGCTGGCTCTCGGGCGGCAGCTTCTGGCCGTTGATCTCGTCGAGCGGGCGGTACGTGCGCTCGCGCCCGGTGAAGAGCTGCTCCTTCTGGATGAGCTTGTACAGTTCGGTGATCTGCTTCTCCGCGTCACCCTTGCGGGCGGTAACGACGGCGTTGATCTGGTTCAGTTTCGGCACGGGCGTTCTCCTGTCGTTTTAAAATTGAGTCTGACAGAACAGGACACGCGCGCCCGGGCGAGGTTCGGCGCGCCCGATTGCGGCGCCGCGTCATTAATGAATATCATCGCCGAACAATCACGCACCAGAAATTTTGATCATTGTGTTAAACTGTTTCCAAAACGCTCCTGGACACTTGATGGGCGCCCGTGAAAGTGCCCTCGACTTGTTAAAATTCGGCGAACCAGGGCGCGAGGATGGCTCCTGTAACCCGAGCCGAAATTATTGTCACAAACTCCGATTTAAAAAGCACTTCCGTAAAAATGAGCGGCCCGTACAATTGGCGTCGCAATACCAAACGATCCGACGACAGATTCAATTAGCCTATTGCTAAGGCTAATTTCGGGGTCTATAGTGTATCATCCAAGGTCGCTCCAGTTGCCCAGCTCGAGGATCTGTCGTGGAAAAGTCGCCCGCGTTCCCGGAGCTCTTGGCGGGGTTCCGAGCCGGGGATTCGGCGTCCGTTAAGGCCCTGTGCGAACAATACGCGCCGTTCCTGCGCGCCGCGGTGCGCCGGCAGTTGCACCCCGGACTGCGCACGCGGTTCGATTCGCTCGATTTCGTTCAGGACGTCTGGGCGTCGTTCCTCGCCATACCCGCTGAGCGGTACACGTTCGACACCCCCGAAGCGCTACTGGCCTTTTTGAACCGCATGGCGCACAACCGCGTCGTCGAGGTGTTCCGCCAGCGGTTCGAGACGCAAAAGGACGACATCACCCGCGAACGGGCCGTGAGTTCCGAGGACGGCAGCGACCAGATCCGCGCGCCGGCCCCCACCGCGAGCCAGTTGGTGATCGCCGACGAGCAGTGGGAGCGGCTGTGCGGCCGGTTCCCCGAGGGGCACCGCACAATCCTCGAACTGCTGCGCGACGGCCACAGCTACGAGGACATCGCCCAACTTTCGGGCGTCAGCCTGAGCACCGTGAACCGAATCGTTCGCCGGTTAAAAGAACTCACCGCTTCGTGATCGCCCATGCCAACTAACAGCCCGCCGCTCCTCACCCCGTCTGTCACAACAGAGGGGCTCGCCGAATCCCTGAAGCGCGCGTGGCGCCAAGGGGAGCCGCCCGACGCCGCCGGCGCGCTCCGGGACCACCCGGAACTGCTCCGGCACCGGTCCCTGGTCGTGGACCTGGCTTACGAAGAGTACTGCCTCCGGGAACAAGCAGGCTCGGCGCCTGAACCGGAGCAGTTCTGCCGGCAGCTCCCGGTGTTCGTGTCCCAGGTTCGGGAAGTGATCCGCGGGCACCGGGTCTTCGCCGACCACCCCGAACTCTTTGCCACACCAGAAGTTAACTGGCCCCAACCGGGCGCCAGTTTCGAGGGCCTGGCGATCGAGCGCGAGTTGGGGCGCGGCGGGTTCGCTCGCGTGTACCTGGCCCGCGACCCCGCCACCGGAAACCGGCCCGTCGCCCTGAAACTCTCTCAACACGCCTCCGGTGAGGCCGGCACGCTCGGGCCGATCGCTCACCCCCACATCGTCGCCGTCCATTGGGCTCGGCGGGTCCAGGGGCTGCACGCGATCTGCATGTCGTTCGTGGGTGCCGCGACGCTCGCCGATGTGGTCGAGTCCGCTTTTCGCGGCCCGACAGCGAACGGTCCGCGCTCGGCCCGAACGGTCCTCGGGGTCACCGACTCGACCGCAGCACTCGCGGCGCAAAGCGCCCCGTTCCTGACCGGGCGCGAGTCCTATCCCGATACTGTAGCGAAATTTGCGTTACAGTTGGCGGACGCCCTGGCGCACCTGCACCAATTGAACGTGAGCCACGGCGACCTGAAGCCGTCCAACATCATTCTCGGCCCGAGCGGGCACCCGTACCTGATCGACTTTAACCTCGCGACCGGGCTGGACAACGCCCTGATTCGGTGCGGGGGAACGATCCCGTACATGGCCCCCGAACGGCTCCGCGTGCTCCTCGGCGAGCGCGAGGGCACGGGGACCGCGGCACCGACGGACGTTTACTCCCTGGGCGCGGTGCTGTTCGAGGCGCTCACGGGGCAGTTGCCGTTCAAACCGGGATCGTTCCTCGATCCGAAGGATCTGGCCCGCGACCTGTTGCGCCGCCAAGCGCTCGTGCCCCCCGGTGCGGCCGCGCGCAACCCGGAAGTGCCGAAACCGCTCGCGAAAATTATCGCGCGCTGCTTGCAGCGCGACCCGCGGAAGCGCCCCACGGCGCGAGTTCTGGTTCAACAACTCCGGCGCTACCTGGACCGACGCGCGCGGCACAAGCGGGCGGTTCTCGTCGGGTGCGGGTTACTCGGCAGTATCGCGCTGGCGTGGCAGATCGCATCGGCCGGTTCGTCCACAGCGGACCCGCAACCCCAACCCGAAGTCGCGGCCCCTACCAGTCCGGCCCCCCTCCCCGAGAAACCGACCACACCCGAGGGGCTCTTCCGGCGCGGGTGCGAGTTCCTCCGGAAAGACGACATCGCCTCGGCCACGAAGGACTTCGGCGACGCCAGGGTCGCGAAACCGGACGGCCCGAGCACGGCCTTTCTGGCGCACTGCTACGCCCGGTCCAGTAACCACAAGGTCGCCGCAACGCTATACCAGGAAGCGGTGAAGGACTTCGCCTATGACAAGGCCTGGGTCCACTGCAACCGGGCCAACAGCCTGATCCGGCTGAGCACCCCCAACGACTACCGCGAGGCGATCACCGAGGCCACGGCCGCCCTGGAGCTCGACCCGACCCTTCGTGCCGCCCGCCTCAACCGCATGCAGGCCCGGTTCCTGTTGGACCTCGATCCGAAAACAGAGGTATTGAAGAACCCGGACGAGTGCCTGGCCGACCTGGAAGCGGTCATGGCCCAGGGGCCGTACACTATGGACCTCTTTTTCAAAGCCGCATACGTGATGGCCGCCGCCGAGTACGGTCACGAGGAGCGCTGCGCCCGAGCGGTGGGCTGGTTGCGGGAATCGGTGAAACTCGGACGCGATTCCAAGCTCCTCGACCAGGATCCGGTGTTCCGGGTTCACCTCGCCGGCCGGGCCGATTTTGCCGAAGTCACCAAGATGTCGCCCGGCGAGCGCCCCAAGCGCCTTCTGAACCTGCACATCGTCGACCCGCTCGAATCGATTCCACCCGCCCGCTAGCCCGCGCGGTTCAGCCGGAGCCTCTCACCGGGGCTCCACCGGCCCGTTGACACCACTCTGCTGGAGCCCACCGCCGGCCGGCTCGCGCGGGTGCGCGCCTCCCCGGTCCCTCCCGACAAAGAGTTCGACACCACTCCGACCCCCGAACACACGAGTGTCCGGGGGTTCGTCACTTTTTCCGAAATTGCTGACATCTTTTGGTTCGCGCCCGCGATTGTTGCCGCACGCCGGTCGCCCAGATCCCCCTCGAAGTCCGGGGATCGCGACCCGTTCGCGACTCAACCTACTCACTCAATCGGGGCGGACCCATGTTCGGTCTTTTTCAACGGACCCGCGCGCAAACGGCTCCCCAAAAGCGCACCGTCCTACGGCTGGAAGCCCTCGAATGGCGCGACGTGCCGGACGGCGCCCCGGGGGACCCGACCAGCCCCCCGACCGTTCCCAACGCGGCCCCGATCATCGTAACGTTCGCGGCCGCGGAGATCGCAAACGGACTGTTCCAGATCTCGGGTTCGGTCGCGGACGAGCACCCAAGCGGTCTGGTCATCACGTTCGGGGGGGCCACCTCGGCAAACGGGCTGACCGTCACGACGGCCGCGGACGGCACCTTCAGCCGCACGATCCAGTTCCGCGTCGACGGGAGCGACGAGGGGATACTCACCGCCATCGCGGTCGACGACCACAACCTGACATCCCAAACCGTGCAAATGTTCGTCGCCCCGACCGCGTGACACCGCCCGCGCACGGTAGCGCGGCCCGCACGATCCCCTCACCCCGGAACGGATCTCGTGTACCAAAGAAACGCGCCATTCACCAGCGAGCGAGCACTCCTCCCGGTCCTCGCACGGGTTCTCGACCTCGGGCAAGGTCCGCCCGGGCTGGTGTCGTGGGTGCAGTACCAGCTCACGAGCTGGAACCTCCCCGGAACCGGCCCCAGCGAGTCCGTACTGCACCGATTGGCCTGCGAGCTACTGCACGCGCTTCCGAACAACGAGTCGGAAGGCCGTTCGGACGAAGGGTGCAACCAAACCGTCTGCACGAGTCCGCTCGAAACCGTCCTCGTACCAACCGTCGTTGAATCCCTGTGTTAGTTTCGCAGCCCCCTGCGAGAGTGAGTCCGATGCCCCGTCCCCCGTTACCGTTCGTCCGTCACTGTACCGCGAATGAACTCCACTTCCTGTACCAGGCGTGCCGCCACCCGGTGGAGAAGATGCGGTGGCACGCCCTGTGGCTGTTGGCCCGTACCGACGAGCCCCGTACCCCGGCCCAAGTAGCCGAAGTGGTCGGGCTGTCGGCGGTCACCGTCCGGGACGTGCTCAACCGGTGGAACGCCCAAGGCCCCGCCGGAGTGAGCGACCGGCGCAAGGGCAACGGAGCGCTGCCCAAGTTGACCTCCCGCCACAGGGACGAGCTGAGCGCGGCGCTCCAGGGGCTCCCGCCCGACGGCGGCACGTGGACCGCTCCGAAAGTGGTCCGGTACGTGCGCGACCGGTGGAACGTGGTGGTGCGCCCGGAAACCGGGTGGCGCTGGCTCCGGAAACTCGGTTTCGCGCTTCGGGTGCCGCACCATAGTGCCCTCGGCGCGAACGATCCACCGGCTCACCGAGCGTGGCAAAAAACGAGCGGCGGGGGCAGCTGTTAAAGGTGCCCCCGAACCCGGCCGTCGAGGTGCGCGGTGGGCCCAACTCGGCCCTCGTGTCACCGCCCCCGAGATCGCGGTTCTTATCTGTTGCGCGGAGCGCGGGTGGTTGCCGCGAATTCCGTGAAACGCGGATGAGTCCCGTGCCGATAACCGGGAACGGGCTTGCCCCGGCGCGGGCACATGCTCTAATAGACTCATCCCACCGAACCTCCGCGTTTCTGAGGGCTACCCTTGCCCGTATCACACCGTCACACCATCGGCATCAACCGCCGCGAACTCCTCCAAGTCGGCTACTCCGGGTTACTCGGACTGGGGATGTCTTCGTTCGCGCGTGCCGGGACCAAAGGCGCGCCCCCGCTGGCCCGGAGTAAGAAACCGAAGTCGGTTCTGATCGTGTTCCTCACCGGGGCCGCCAGCCACCACGAAACGTTCGACCCGAAACCCGATGCGCCGCCGGAGATTCGCGGCGAATACAAGGCGATCCAGACCCAAACGCCCGGCCTGCTCGCGAGCGAGCACATTCCGAAGCTCGCGGCGCGGTCGAAGATGTACTCGATCGTGCGATCGCTCTCGCACCACGACAACAACCACCTCGTCGCTACGCACCACGTCCTCACCGGCCACATGCAGCCGGGAGCGTTCTTCGACAAAATCGCGTCCCGCGACGACTTCCCCAACTACGCCGGCGGCCTGAGCTACCACCGCAGCCCACCCGAGGGGACACCGTGCGGCGTGAACCTGCCGACGTACCTGATGGAAGGCCCCCTGCTCTGGCCCGGTCAGTACGCCGGGTTCCTGGGGCCGAAGCACGACATCATGCAAATCAACCACGACCCGAACCGCGCCGACTTCAAGGTGGAAAACCTGCGACCGGCTTCGGGCATGGACGTGACGCAGATGAAGGACCGCATGGCGCTCCTCGGCGCCGTGAACGACCAGCGCAAGTGGCTCGCGGAGCAGTCCGAAACCAAGAAAATCACCGACCAGCAGCAACAGGCGTTCGCGGTGCTGACATCGGGTCGGGTCGCGAAGGCATTCGACATCGACAAGGAACCCGCGGCCGTGCGCGACAAGTACGGCCGGCACTCCTTCGGGCAGTCGTGCCTGCTCGCCCGGCGGCTCATTGAGGCGGGCGTCCCCGTTGTGCAGGCGAACATGGGGCGCGTCCAAAACTGGGACAGCCACGGTGGGCTGTTCAAGCGGCTGAAGAACGATCTGCTCCCGCCGCTCGATAGTGCCGTGTCCGCGCTCCTCGACGACATGAGCGACCGCGGGCTGCTCGAAGACACCCTCGTGATGATGTTCGGTGAGTTCGGGCGCGAGCCGAAGATCAACAAGGACGGTGGGCGCGAGCACTGGGCGCCGTGCTTCAGCGGGTTGTTCGCGGGCGCGGGCGTTCGGGGCGGCCAGGTCATCGGCAAGAGCGATAAGAACGCGGCCTACCCGACCACGACGCCGTACTCGCCCGACGACATCGGCGCGACGGTGTACACGGTCCTCGGGGTCGATCCGCACGCCGAGGTCCGCGACCGCCTGGGCCGCCCGGTGCAACTCAACCGCGGTCACGTGATCCGCCCGCTGTTCGATGGGACCAGCGACTAAGTTCTTGCCCCACTCCGTCGTTCCTCTACTTTCGGACCCGGTTATGCGCGCCCGTTGCTTGCCGATACTTCTGGCCCTTGTTGCACTCGCGGCGGCGCCGATGCGTGCCGACGAGCTGAAATCGATCGATCTCGCCCCCAAATGGAAAAAGGGCGACACAGTTCGATACGAGATGCTCGGTACCCAGGTGCGCGAACAGGACGGCAAGGAAGTCAGCAAGGTCGTGACCCGCACGCCCGTGGTTGTCGAGGTCATTTCCGCCGGCGCCGATGGAACCGTGCTGCGGTGGACCCAGGGAACCACCACGTTTGAAGACCCGGACCAGGACAACGACCCGGTCGTGAAATCGGTCAACACGATCCTGAAGAACACGGAACTCGACCTCGAACTCGATGACGACGGCGACTTCACCGGTCTCCGCAACTGGAAGGCCGTTCGTACCGCGGGCACCAAAGTCCGAGACGATGTGTTGGCCCAGATGAACAAGGCCGGGGCGACCAAAGCCGCGATCGACCACGTCCGGCAATCAACCGATCAAATGCTCTCAACGAAGGAAACCATCGAGGCGGCATTCACGCGGAACCCACTGTTACTCGTCAAGCCGCTCGGCAAGACCTACGAATTCGGGACGCCCATCGAGTACGAGGGCGCCATTCTCAACCCGTTCGGCGGTGAGCCGTTTCCGGCTAAGGGGCTGTGCGTCATCAAGCTGGACAAAGACAAGAGGATCGCGAACATCTCGTTCAAAGAAACCACGGACCCAAAGGACGTCACTCGCATCGTCCAGAAGCAGGTGGACGACGTCGCCAAGAAAACGGGCACGCCCGCTCCGAACGAGTTGCCGGACGTGAAACTGAGCGCGGCAGCGGAATACACGGTGGACGTGGGCACCGGATGGGTCAACGCGGTCAAACACACGCGCGTCACAATGGTTGATAAAGCCACCCAAACCGACACCGTCACTCTCACGCGGCGCGCGGAGTAAGACAGACGCACTCGATTCACCACGGTCCGCGGCGGGCACTCAATTGAGTGCCCGCCGCGGACCGCCCTATCTCCAGATATCCAAAATAGTTACGACGACGAATTCATCTTCGCCGGGAGCGTGAACACGAAGGTCGAACCCGTCCCCACGGTACTCTCGACCGTCACCCGACCGCCGTGGGCTTCGACGAACGTCTTCACGATGGCCAACCCAAGCCCCAAGCCACCCTGTTTGTTGGGATCGGTCTCGAAGTGGTCGAACACCTTGTCGATCCGATCCGGCGCGATCCCCTCGCCATTGTCGCGGACCGAGCACTCGAACCCGGTGTCCGCGTCGAGCCGGCGGGCCGAAATCACCACTTCGCCGCAGGGCGTGTACTTGATCGCGTTGGCGATGAGGTTTTGGAACACGCGCCGCAGAAGCTCGGCGTCCGCGTAGATCACGAGGTCTTCGGGCACCGCGTTGATGAGTTTCGTGCTGTCCGTCCCGGCGACCGGGTGGATGTCGTGGACGAGCGCTTCTACGAGCGGCCAAAGATCGAACTCGCGCCGCTCCAGTTTGACCCCGACCTCGGTCTGAAGGTTGGTGTTCTCTTCGAGCACCTTGTTCACGAGTGCGCCGAGGTGTTGGACGTTTCGGCGGAGCGTTTTGACCATTCGGGCCGAAGATGAATTGGGATCTTCACCGGCGTGCTTCACCTCCAAAACACTCGCGGCAAGTGAGATCGCACTCAGCGGCGTCCGCAGGTCGTGGGCGACGAACGAGAGGTATTCTTCGCGCCTGCGTTGCACTTCGAGTGCTTTCTGCGTGGCGTAGGTTTTGACTGCCGAGCCGATGGCTCCGTCGAGTACGCGGTTGACGATGTGGAACGACCGCCCCTGGAGCGGCAGCTTGTTCGCGTCGGCGAGGTCGTGAATACACTCGCGGAGAATGTTGTACTCGGCAACGACTTCCACGATGTCGAAGCCGTCCTGGGCGCGCTGGAGCCCGTGGGCCGGCGGGGTGCCCTCGCACACCGCCTCTTGAATCGTCTCATCGGACCGCGCCCGGAGCGCGGCGGCTAGTTCCTCGAAAAACGCGGGGATGTGATCGTTGAGCGTCGGCGTATCGAGGTGCCGGGCCGACGGGAGCTTCCGAACCTGTTCGCGCCAGCGCGCGAGGAGCGTTTCCCGTTCTCGGATGACGAGTGCCGCGAGTTGGTCGAGATTGTTGATCGCCGGTCCCTCACCAGATGTCCGAGTGCTTAACCGTAACTGGAGCCGTCCTTGCCTTCGAGCCGCCCCAAGCTGACAAATGATAACATTTCCGGCCCGTGAGCGACTGCGCCTCACCAAAACGGGATGAAAAACGCGACAAATTCTCCAATTTCAAGCGAGTGAAGCGACAAAACGCATTGGAATCGCCCCACCAAACGCTAACAGCGGCTAACAATCTGCTACAGGGAAGCATATTTAACGAGCCGCGATCACAAGAAAACGAGAGGCCGTCACCGCGACGCGCGCTTGCGATCAGCTTGTTAAAATGGCTCGCCCCAATTATACACCAGTACACAAAAGAACACAATCAATTCCGACCACTGCCACAGGGCCGTTGAGTTCTCGCGGTTGCGTCACTCCACTCGCTCGTTAACACTCGCGGTTCGCCAAGAGACGCAGGCGAACCGCGAGTGTTAACGAGCGGGTGGGTAGCAATACCGGCCCACTTCCACACATTAAACAGCCTGACCGCTGTTGCGTGAATTATTACGAACTTGTCGCTCGCGCCGAAAAGCGAAAAGGTAACCTTGAGGCTCACTTCCGCGTGCGTTCCGCGGTGATCGCGATGCAGAACGGCGTCGCGGCGGTGGTTCCTTCCGAAACGTAGTCGACGGACGCAATTTCCACATCGGGGCGCGGGTTCTGCCACGACGTGAGGTACACGCGCAAACCGACGCCTTCGCGCGTCGCGGACGGGTTGCGCCCCGTCCAGACGACCGCCCCGCGGTTCGTCGCACGCGAACGGTCCCAGTTCCACACGTCGCGCACGTCCTCCCCGTACACGACGGGTATCACGCGCTCGCTCTTGTCCGCGAACTGCACGCGGTACTGCCCGATCTCGGTCCCCTCGGGAACGTGGAAGCGGTGAGAAGAGTCACCGAACGCGCCGAACTCGGTTCCGTGGAAGATGTGCAACTTGTCGAGCTTGAACCCGACGCGAATGCCCTTCGCTTCGGCGGGCAGTTCCGCGTGGTTGTTGCCGCGGAGCCGGACGTAACTCGGACCGATCTGGAACGGCACACCGCGGAACTCCTGGCGCTTCTGCGGCATGGTCGCGAACGAGTGCCCCTGATCGCCCGCGACACCCGCGTTCAATCGTTGATTCGCAACCGGCTGAAGGTCGAGGAAGGTCGCGTCCCCCCGAATCGGATCAACATGTGCCCCTGCCGATTGCATTTCTTCCGGATAGGACTGCTGCACGTGTGGCGGCTGATTCCGGGCGTGCGACCAGTACGCGATCCCGTGAATCGCCCCGCCAATGCACGACACGGTTACCGTCATCACGATCACAAAGCCGATGATGATCCCGGCTTTCGTCCCCCCGCTCAGTGCGCCGAACTGGTCGATCAGTCCCCGGCGGACGGGCACACGCGAACTGACCGCGCGCTCGACTTCGGGTACGGCGAACCCCTGCTCGATCAATCGCTGTTTGTACTCCAACTCCTGCTCGGCGATCCGAACCTTCCGCCACTGCACGAGCCCGATCGCGGCGAGCGCACCGCCAACGAGCACCACCGCTGTACCGTTCGCGGCCAGGAACGCGGACACTTCGGGGTTCATGGTCGGCCTCACTGCCGGACGTGGGTGTCACCGAACAGATTAACCGCAGGAGATCGAAGATGCAATTATTGCCGACCGGGATGCAACGGCGCTGCATCACTTAACATGCAATTCGTTGTGAGTGGGATGTAATTAATAGAAATCACGAGAAACCCTATTTCGTGTTTAGGGGTATTGCAGGCGACAACTTATCGCGATGATTGGTGCCAGACCTCTCCCCAATTACTGCGAGGTTCAATCGTGCCGGTTGCTCGGTACTTCAAGGTTTGGGCGGGAGCATTACCCGAGGAATTGGGGCGCTACCCCGCCGATATTGCCGCGCGGCTTTTGACGGCCACGGATGTCCAGAAGTATCGTTTTGTCCAGACAATTTCCCTCCAGGTCGCCACTGACTACTCGTCCTTCGTGGCTTCGGACACACAACTCCAACCGCTTTTCGCCCGGCTTGAAGCCGTCGATCCGGTGAGTGCCCCGTTCTTCGATTTGGCCGGTGAAGCCGACCGACTGTGCCGAGAGGCCGAGGCACGCGCCACCGACGCGACACCACGGGTTGGGGTACCGTCCGACGACGAGTACATGGATGCGCGTCTCAGGCGCTACTTGGCCGAACTAGTCAGTGCCACCCAGGTGGCTCCGGGCGCCGCCGCGCTGGCCTCGACGCTAGTAGCCCTGCAGAACCTCTACATGAAGATTGAAGAGGAATTCGACTTTCGGCGCCTGCTGCGGTTGCGCGACCGCGTAATCGATAATACCGGCACTGTGCGCCCGTGGCCGTGTTACGCGGGGCTGGCGTCGCGGCTCGGCCCCCGGATGACGGCCCCACTCGAGCACGCCAGTGATGGGGCGTTGCGGCGCTTGGCCCTTGCGTACGCGCGCGTTGCCGCGGGTACCCTCCCGCGGCCCCTGCCCACCCCACTGCGCAAGCTCCTGGGCGCGTGCCGGCGATACTCCGCGGATACGGCCGACGACGCGCTCCGGGTCCGTGTCCACCACTTCGCCAGCCGGTATTCCGGAGCCCTGTCGGATCGCGTCGAAGCCCGCTCGCACTACTTACGGAAGAAGTGGTTGAACCCCGACGCGAACGATGATTTCCTACGTATCAAACAACTCGGGTTAGTCTCTTACGTGTTTGAAGTAGCCTCCAGCGAGGACGTGTTCGATGCACTAGACTGGACTACCCAGCACGTCTCGGACACACTTGAGCAACCGCTGTTGAGCCGGGTTCAACGCCGTTGTGAACGTATTCTTCGGCGCGCGATGAATCCCGAAGGGCACTGACGGGACCGATCTTCCGCCCCCACTTATTTTCCACGATCGTCACTCACTTACGACCATTGAAGAGAGGCGAAGGTTCGGTTGTTCTCGCTCTCACTCCAGGCGCCAGCGCGCGATGCCCTGGAACAGCGTCGTCGGGTTCAGGACGCCCGGGCTAACGGGCGTTTCGGAGTCGTCGGTGTAGACCTTCACGCTCTCGTGGAACAGCATGTGCCGGTCGATTTGCCAGAGCGGGACGAATGGCACGCACTCGTTGAACTGCTTGTGAACCTCGGTCGTCTTCGAGGCGAGGGAGTTGAACTCCCGGTAGGCCCGCAGTTCGTTCAGGAGCTGCCCCAGGCGCGTGTCTTCGGCGTCGGCGCCGGTGTTCTTCGTTTGGAACCCGGTCCAGTTGCGCCCGCCGCGCTCGCCCGCCGTCGAATCGAGCATCGCACCCAGCGCGAACGGGTACCAGTCGTCGGGGTAATCGAACGGCACGTAAGCCATGTCGAAACGGTGCTCGTCCTCGACGCGGAGCATCAGCTCGCGGAACGGCTGTGGTACGAGTTTGATCGTCAGTTTTCGCCCCTGGGCGTCCTTGAACAGCGACTCGACCTGTTCCTTGATCTTCGTACACGCGACCACCGCTTGCGGATCATCGCTGGAGTAAATCAGCTCGAGTTCGGACTTCGCCCCCGCGTCGAAGAGGTAGTTCCGGAAGCGCGTGAGCGCGAGGTCGCGGTTCAGGAGCTGCGCCACCTGACCGTTCGAGCCCTTCGGATTGGCCCAGCACCGCGGCGGGAACGGCCCGTTCATCGCCCGGTGGAACTCGGCCTTCCCGGACCGGTACACGTCGTTGAGGATCGCTTCGCGGTCGATCGCGAGCATCAGCCCCTGGCGCAGCAGTTTGCTCTGGAGCGCCGGGCGCCGGTGGTTCAGCGCCAGCATGTGAACGCGGCGGTTGTTGATCGCGGTGTAGTCCCTCACCGTCTTACCGAGAGCGGCCCGGTACTTCTCGACGTCGGCCGTGGGCACGTCCGTGAGAACGTGCAACCCGCCCTGGTTAAACGTCTCGACCACGTTGTGGACCTTCGCGATTTCGAGCAGCCGCACCTCTTTGATGAACGGCTGGTTGGCCCGGTCCCGCCAGCGCCCGTAGAGCGGGTTATCGACGAACACCATCTCGCGCGGGGTGTTCCCGTCGGGCCGCGGGTTCGCGTACAACTTGAACGGCCCGGTACCGAGCGGCTGTTCGGCGAACCCGTGGTCGTCGAGGGCCATCTTCTTGGACTCCATCCAGCGCGCGGGGAGCAGCTTGAACGTGAGCGCCGCGCGCGGGTCCGGGTGCCCCTGTTTGAAGGCCACGCGCACCGTCGCGTTGTCGCGCGGCGTGGGCAGGTCGTCCAACCACGGCAGCGCGTACGCGCTCCACGAATCGGGGCGCGAGGCGAGTAACTTCATCGTCCCGACGACGTCGTGCGACTCGAACCCGTAGCGCCCGGTGGCGCCGGCGTCGAACGTCCGCAGGGAGAACTCGCGGGCGCCCGGCACCACGGCCGGCATCCCGATCGCGCCGGCGGGCCGGTACCGCGCGCCCCCGCCGTCGTCGGGCACTTCCGCGAGCAGCCCCTCGAACATCAGCTCGACCGCCTGTTTCTCGCTGTCCAATCGGGCGGTGCTCGGCGACATCAGTTCCGGGTACTGGCGCACGCCGACGTAGAGCGTCTGGTAGCCGGTCTTCAGCTCGCGCTGGAGGTCGCGCGCGCCGGGGAGCGTGGGGTCGAGGGCGACGGCCCGCGTCAGCGCGTCGCGCGCGCCGGTGGTGTCGTTGGCCGCCTTCCGCTCCTTCGCGCGGGCGAAGGCCTGTTCCGCCCGGCGCGTCAACTCGGTACGGATCGCGCGCACCGCGTCGCCGCCCGCACCGGGAAAACTGACCTCGAACTCGTCGAGCAGTTCCCGGGCCTTCACGTGGTCGAAGTGCTTCTCGGACGTCAACAGGCGCTTGGATTCCAGCACCCGGGCCGTGGCCACCTCGGTCGCCACCTCCGCGTCCTTCGGGTACGTGAGGATGAGCCGGCTGCCGTACTCGCGCACCCGGAGCCACTCGCCCGCGGCGACGGCGCTCTTGAGTTGGAGCAGGCGCACCTCGCGCGCGCGCTCCACGAGGGGCTTGCGCACCTCGTCCCACCCCCGGCCCCGGCGGATATTGTGCTCGCGCGCGAAGTCGTGGAACCGGAGCGCCGCGCTCAGCAATCGCTCCGCCGCGCCGACTTGCTCGAAGGCGGTCCACCCCTGCGGCCCGTTCGTGGCCCCGAGCGGCTTGGCCGCGAGCGCCTGGTTCGCTTCCGCCAGAACGATTTCCTCGAAGTAATCGATCCGCTTCATCTCGACCGTGTTGACCGCTTGGGGCGCGGTGAAATTCCCCTCACGATCGAGTTCCTGGATGCCGAATTGAGCCGGAAAGCGCTCCCCGCGTGCGATCGGGATCGGCTTGATCCGCGTAACCGCCTTCGTGGTGAGCCGGTCGAACGGGACGACGTGCTTGAGCAGGAGTTCCTTTACCGCGGGGTTGGTGGACTCCTCGGCCCCGCGCGCGAGTTCGTCCAGGCGCGCGTCGGGAGTCGCGCCGGCTCCGCCCGCCGGCTTCGCGACGGGATCGTCTTCGACCTTGATGCGCTTTTTCACCCCGGCCTTGGGGTCTTCCTCTTCGACCGGCGGTTGTGCCAGGACACCTAGTGCGAAGGCCGTGAGCAAGCCAACGAGGGCCGCGGAAACGCGGTGCCAGGAACGGCAGGGGCGCGCGGGATCTGACATCGAGTGCCTCGAATATGGCACGGAACTCTATTTGTGCCGATGTGTTGATGATAACACGCCGGCGCGGAGAAGCGGCGCGAACCTCGCGGAGAACGCGATTCCGGCCCCGGCCGCTTGACCCACAGAATCTCTTAACGTTCAATACCAAGCGCCGTTGGGCACCCGCTCGCGTTCTAAGATGAGAGACAGCGGGTGCCCATCGCTCTCCAGGAGTCCGTCGATGCGGAAACTATTACTCTCACTCGTCTTCCTATTCAGCATGACCGGCCTGGTTACGGCCGTCGAAGTGACGCTCGTAAAATTCGATAAAGACAAGAAAGAAGTTCGGGTGAAAGAAGGCGACGTCGAGAAGACCTACAAAATCACCGATAAAACCAAGTTCACCGGCGTCGACAAAAGTGGCGACGCGAAGGAAATGAGCTACGAAGACGCCCTGAAGGGTTTGGGGAACGCCAAAGCCGAGGGCAAACTGAAATTCGATGTCACGGTGAAGGAAGGCGCGATCGTCGAAGCGAAGATGAAAGCGCGCAAGAAGAACTGATCCCTTCCGCGACACACACGGTACAAGTCGTAAGGTCGCGAGTCATAAGGTCAAAGACCTCGTGACTCGCGACCTTACGACTTGTGACTTTTGGGTGATGGCGTAAGATGACGTAATACGATCATCCAAGCGAGGCCCGTCATGGCGAAGGACAAGAAGGAGAAGACGGAAAAGTCACAGATCGTCGCCTTCAAAGTCGATGACGATTTGGCCAACTTCCTCGACAAGCTCCCGAACAAGAGCGAGTTCATCCGCCGGGCGATCCTGGCGCAGTTCAACATGACGTGCCCGCTCTGCACCGGCTCTGGGGTGGTCCCCGCCGGGCTGCACACGCACTTCGAGCACGTGATCGAGCACCACTCATCGCGCCCGTGCGACAAGTGCAAGACACCGGTGACGTTCCCGCTCTCAGCAGAAGGGGTCGTTCCCGCGGACAAGGGCCGCCTCGAACAGTTCCTCAAGGGCGGTCCGCTCTACTGCACGAAGTGTTACCCGTCGATCCCGCCCTGCGACGATTGCGGCTGGCACGTCATGATGGAGAAGGTCGCCGAGCACTTTAAGAAAGTACACTCGCACTGAGCGATCGTCACAAGTCATAAGGTCAGCGGAATAGACAATAAGGCCACACATCGTAAAGTCAAAGACCTCAACCAAATGGGTCTTCGACTTTACGATGTGTGACCTTATGACTTTCGACTCTTCGGCTTAGAACTGGTCCAGCCAGAAGTGGTTCCCGCGGTAGTACCGCATCGGGGTCCACAGTTCATATCGCCAGCCCGGTTCCTTGAACGCGGGGTAGGCCATGTACGCCGGCGGGCGGACGTAGGGGTGGCCCTTCGGTTCCGGCCATTGCGGGCTGTTCTGCGGCCAGTAGCTGTGCGGGTAGTAGTAGTACGGGTAGTAGTACATCCGCGGCAGGGTCGGTTCCGGCCCCTGCGGGAAATCGGTCCGCTGCTGCGGGGTGGGCATCGTGTAGAACGCGGGCGGCGGGGGCTGAACCCCGGGCTGCTGAGCTGACGCCGATTGCTCGGCGCCCATCCACAGGGCCACGCCGAGCGCCGCGAAACTGAGTCGCGGGAGCCATGTGCGCATTGATCGTCCTCCGTGAGCGCGAAATGCGACAGCCGGCCCGGTTTGGGGCCGAACGTCCTGTCGAGGGAAGCATACCCCACCCTTTTCCCCCGTGGCTCCGGACTCGCCCCTCGGCGCGCGGAAATCGTACAACAAACAGCGCCCTGTGCCACTTCTGGCGGGCGTTCAACAAGCACCGAGTTGAGGTGCGGACCCCGGGCCGAATACCCGTTCCGCGCGAAGAATCATTCAAGTTATGACGCAACCCACCGACGTGTACGATAACCCGCTCATTGGCCGGTACGCCTCCACCGAGATGGCCGAGCGCTGGGGACCGCTGCGGAAGTTCCGCACCTGGCGCCGGCTCTGGCTCGCGCTCGCCGAAGCGGAAGCCGAACTGGGGCTCCTCGCCGACGACGGGAAGTCCCCGCGCATCACCCCGGCGCAACTCCAGGAACTCGCGAGCCACCTCGACGACATCGATCTGAAGCGCGCCGCGGCTCACGAGAAGCGCCTGCGGCACGACGTGATGGCGCACATCCACGCACTTGGTGACGTCGCCCCGGGCTGCAAGGAAATCGTTCACCTCGGCGCCACCTCGTGCTACGTCACCGACAACGCCGACCTCATTCTGATGCGCGAGAGCCTCAACCAGCTCTGTGCGACGCTGGCGAGCGTCATCGACGCCCTCGCGACGTTCTCGAAAACTTGGAAGGACGAGCCAACACTCGGGTTCACGCACTTCCAGCCCGCGCAGCTCACCACCGTGGGCAAACGCGCGACGCTGTGGCTGTTCGACTTCGTACTCGACCTGAAGGAACTCGAGCGCCGGCGCGATGAATTGCCGTTCCGCGGCGCGAAGGGCACGACCGGCACGCAAGCGAGTTTCCTCGCTCTGTTCCGCGGCGACCACGAGAAAGTGAAGGCGCTCGACCAACTCGTCGCGAAGAAGATGGGCTTCGAGACCGCGGGCGTGTTCCCCGTCACCGGGCAAACGTACTCGCGGAAGATCGACACGCAGATCCTCGACGCGCTCAACGGCCTCGCCCAGTCCGCGCACAAGTGGGGCACGGACCTGCGGTTGCTCGCGCACCGTCAGGAGGTGGACGAACCGTTCGAGGCGGAGCAGATCGGTTCGAGTGCGATGGCGTACAAGCGCAACCCGATGCGGGCCGAGCGCATGTGCAGCCTCGCGCGCTTCATTTCGGGCCTGCCCGCGATGGCCGCCAACACGGTTTCGACTCAGTGGTTCGAGCGCACGCTCGACGACAGCGCGTGCCGCCGGCTGTACGTTCCGCAAGCGTTCCTCGCGACCGACGCGGTACTCCGCATCGCGCTGAACCTGGTCACCCAGCGGACCGGCCCGGACAACCGCGGACTGATGGTCAACCGCCCGGTGATCGCGAAGAACGTGCGCGAGCACCTGCCCTACATGGTCACCGAGAACCTGATGATGGCCGCGGTACAGGCCGGCGAGGACCGTCAGGAGGTTCACGAAGTGGTGCGCCAGCACAGCCACGCGGTCACCGCCCGCGTGAAGGCCGGCGAGGGCACCACCGCGGAACTGCTGGAAAAACTCCAGCGGGAAACCGCGTTCGACAAAGTGGACTTCGCGGTGATTGCGGGTCAGGCGCCGTGCGAGTTCGTCGGGCGCTCGCCGGAGCAGGTCGAAGAGTTCCTCGCGGACCACATCGAACCAATCCGCAAGCGCTACGCGAGTGTGTTAGGAAAGACGGCCGAACTGCACGTGTGACGCGGAATCTTGTGGATTGCCTACCTTCTGTAGCTGGCTGTTGGCTGTCCGGCGCTTTTGGCTCACCGGCCTCACAGTGACGGCTACAGAAAACAATCCCACGAGATCGTATGAGTTGGCCCGCGACAACGGGCGAGTAACAATCCCGAGCGAGTTCACCCATGCTCCCGATCCCGATCGTCTGGACGAACTACACGTTTATCACAAGCGGTCGGGTTCTGAAGCTCGTCCCGTGCGAGAGCTGTTCGATCGAATACGTTTACCTCCTCGAGCGCGAGGGCGAAGGCTCTGGTACCAGCTTTTATCTGATGAATGAAGATGGCGCCCAGGCGGACGCGGTTTCGTCCGCCAAAGACGCGCTCAACCAGTACCTGGAGAACGACTTCGACCCGATCCCGTGCCCCATCTGCGGGCACTACCAGCGACACATGCACCCGAAACTGTACGTGCCGGCCGCGTGGCTGCAGGGTGCTCAACTCGCGGTTCTCGCCGCCAGTGTCGTGTGTGCGGTCATCGCAATGTACTGCACCTTCACCTACCTGCTACGGTTCAACAACCAACTCTTGTGGCGGATGCTCGCGGCGTGGGTCGTGCTCGCGGTCTTCGGCTTCCTTGGCGCCAGACTGCGCGTGCTGGAGCGCTCCCGAGCGCAACGGTACGATCCCAACACGGGTGACCCACAACCTCGCATAGCAATGGGTCGGAGCCGTGCTTCTACGCGGGCGGAATTCGAGGCTCAACAGCGGGAACGCACAGGTGGCCGAGCACTGCCGTGGGTCATCCACAACCCGGGACGGGCAGACGCCACAGGAACGGAGCCGGCTGGGGAATGATGCTCGTTTATGGTTGAACCGGTGTTACGAGCGTTTGGGAACATCGTTTTGCGTTCCGAGTGACTCCGGCTGCAAGACCGGAGTGACGATTCGGTGCAAAACGATGTAAGCGCCCACGGCTGTCAAAAGAAGTACGGCGGGAATGACGGCACGGCCCAAAAGGACTAACAGAACCGCGCCGACTGTGCAGCCAAGAACGATCCGCTTCGAGAGGTCCGAAGCGGTCGATGACTGCCGGTGGCGGGCCGCTAACCGGCCGACCAACACCAGAAGAATGAGCCAGTACGGGATCTCTCGTATCCACTCCATTTGCGACCCCGATCAGAGGCGCTGACTGTACCGCTTGCCGCGCCGACCGAAGACCGTCTTCTTCGCGGCCTCGTCCGACGCCCCCGTGCCCTCTTCCGGCGCTCGTGCCGGAGGCGCGTCGTCGTCACCCCAACCGTCGTCTTCGCCCTCGGGCTTTACGGGCTTCACGGAATCCAACCCGGTGAAGATCACTTTCACGTCGCGTGCCGGCCCCTTCGCCCGCGGCGCCGCGGACTCGAAGCCCTCGATCTGGTCCGCCTCGATGAGCCGGTTAATCATCATCTCGATGTTGGTGAGCTGCTCGCCCTGCTCCGGTAGCGCGAACGAGATCGCGATGCCGTCCTTACCGATGCGCCCGGTGCGCCCGATCCGGTGGACGTAGTTCTCGATGTCCATCGGCAGGTCGTAGTTGATGACGTGCGACAGGTTCGAGACGTCGATCCCGCGGCTCATCACGTCGGTCGCGATCAGGTACTTGATCTCGGCCGTGCGGAACGCGGCCATGATCTTTTCGCGCTGCGATTGCGGGAGGTCGCCGTGGATCACCGCGGCCTTCGGCACCGCGCGCTTGAGGTCGCGGTACAGGTTGTCGGCCCAGCGCTTGCGCTCCACGAAGATGAGGCACTGGCGCGGCTTTTCGCGCTCGATGACGCGCTTCAGCAGCTCGAACTTCCGGTCCGCGTCCACCGTGAAGTAGCTCTGGCGGATCTTGTCCACGGTCGGCGTGCTCGGCGTCATGTGCAGGTGAACCGGGTCTTTCATGTACCGGTTCACGAGGCGCTTGATCGAATCGGGCACGGTCGCCGACATGAGCAGCGTCTGGCGCTCGGTCGGGCACCGCTTCAGGATGCGCTCGATGTCGTCGCGGAAGCCGATGTCGAGCATCCGGTCCGCTTCGTCGAGCACCGCGTAGCGCACTTGCGCCAGCGACATCGAGCCGCGTTGCAGATGGTCGAGCATCCGGCCCGGTGTTCCGACCACCAGGTCGCACCCGCGAGTCAGTCCCGTCAGTTGCCGCTGCATCCCGGTGCCGCCGTAGACCGGCACGCACCGGAACTGGCTGCTCGGGGCGAGCTTCTCGGCCTCGTTCGCGATCTGGAGCGCGAGTTCGCGCGTCGGCGTCATCACGACACCGATCGGCCCCTTGAGTTTGTGAGGGCGCCAGCGATTGAGGAACGGGATCAGGAACGCGGCCGTCTTACCGGTCCCCGTTTGCGCCTGCCCGATAACGTCTTTGCCGCGCAGGGCGGGCGGAATCACCGCTTCCTGAATCGGCGTCGGGTGCTTGTACCCGGCCGCGTTGATGGCGTCCATGAGCGGGCGCATCAGTTTCAGGTCCGCGAAGACCATCGCGGGATCGGTTTCCGGCGGCGGGGCGGATTCGTGATCGGGGTCGCTTGCGGGATCGGTTTCGGCTTCGTCCGTTTCGTCGTCGAAATCATCGTCCGCGGTCGCGGTTTCATCGAGTGGAGGGGCGTCAACCGGCTCGTCAGAAGTCGGCTCTTCGTCGGGGACGTGAGTTTGTTCGGATTCGGGAACGGTCCAATCGTCCCCGTCAGTTGGGGGAATCAACACATGCTCCGTCAGTAAGCGTGTTCGTGCAGCACCACAGGTGCGGTGAGAAACGAGTCTCACTGGTCATGTTAAGCTGGCGCGTGCGAAAGTGTCTACTCAACTTACGGAATGACCGGAAAAAGCAGAACGTCCGACCGCATTTGTGGCCAGACGTTCGTTTTGTGCTCGAGCGGCGATTCAGTTGCCGTCTTTGAGATCGATCTTGATGCCGCCGTCGTTGCCTTTAGCTTTGTCTTCACCCATCTTCTTGAGCGGCAAGTGTTTATCGCCGTCGGCACTGCCGCCGGAGAGCATCCCGGGACCGCTGATGGCCGGCGTGGGGCAGCCAGCGGGTCGAGTTCCCGGCTCGTAACCGTTAGTCAGCAACCACCCGGTACCGAGCAGCAGCGCAACGGACGCAGCCAGGGTGAATCGGGCGCGAGCGGTGTTGTCCCGGAATTTCGCCGGAGCGTTCCGCGGCGATTCGGTGGTTCGCGTCGCGACCAGTTCGGACGGCTCGACCGTCGCGTGGGCCACGGGCACCGGGCCTTCGGCCAGGGCTGCTTGAGCTGGGACTTGAAGAAGTCCGAGAGCAGTTGGTCGAGTTCACCCGCACTGCTCTTATCGCGTTTTGGAGAGGTAGTGTTCGTGTTCATGTGTTCGTTTCACTCGCGGTTTCACCGGGAGTGAAGTCTCCGTGAATCGAGAGTCGTTCGGCGAGCCGCTGGCGAGCGCGGCTCAGCCTCATGTGGACCGCCGTGACAGCCACATCGAGCTGCTCGGCAATCGTGTTCGCGTCGTAATCCAGGGCGTATCGGAGCGTGAGTATTTCTCGGTCCGCGGGCGCCATCTCGTCCAGTACCGCGCGCAATTGGGCGAACTGTTCCTGGCGCTCCAGCTCATCAACCGGCAGCGGTTGCGAGGACCGCACACCGTTTAGTAGTTCCGGGGGCTGCGTTCCGTTCCGCCGAAACGCGCTTTTCGCGTAATCTTCTGCCAAATTACGCGCGACCCGCAAGAGCCAGGCGCGCGGGTTTTGTATGTCCTCGCCACCGGCTTCCCACTGCTTCCAGAGCCGCAGGAACGCCTCTTGCGTGATGTCCATCGCGAGGTCGGAATCCATCCACCGGGCGTAAGCGAGCGCCCAGACTTCACGGCTGTGTTGCTGGTAAAGCGCCTCAAACTCCGCCCGCCTGGTGGAGTCACCGGGCGGGGCCGGGGGATTCGCTTCGCCTTTCGGCATCGTCACATATCAGCCGCAGGAATTCACATTCAGCGGTCGTCCGTCACACCATTAAGACGACACTCCGCCCGCATTCTAACTCGTTAACACGAGATTGTCGCGATGGACCAATTCCGGGTAGGGTACGCTCCCCAAAACCGCCGCAATACGTTCCGTGTGAAGTCCGCGAATGCGCTGAGCGGCGGTGGAGGAATAATTACTCAACCCGCGCGCCACCTCGACCCCGTTCGGATCGCAAATCGATACCACATCACCTTTTCCGAACTCTCCTTCGACGGCCGTGACGCCGATCGGCAGTAGGCTCCGCCCATCGAGCACAGCTTGCCGTGCCCCCGTGTCCAGCCGGAATACCCCCTTCGGGCGGACGGTTAACCCGAACCACCGTTTCCGGGACGAAACCCCTTCTCCGTGTGGGAGAAACAGCGTTCCGACCGGCTCCGCGGCGAATACGCGGTCCAAAATACCGTCGAGGGAACCGTTCGCCATGATGACGGCTTCCCCCGCAACCGTGACAAGTCGCGCCGCCTTCAGTTTGCTCTCCATCCCCCCCGTACCGAGGGCGCTTTTCGTATCGGCCGCCAATCCCGTCACGGATTGATCGATGTTCGGCACGGTGGCCACGAGTTTCGCGTCCGGATTCGATCGGGGATCGTCCGAGTACAACCCGTCCACGTTTGTTAAAAGCACGAGAAGCGGAGCACGCAGAAGGTTCGTGACCATTGCGGCGAGGTGGTCGTTGTCACCGAACTTGATCTCCGCGACCGAAACCGTGTCGTTCTCGTTGATGATCGGCAGCGCCCCGTACTCGAACAGCGTGCCGATCGTGTTCCGGGCGTTCAGGTAGCGGGCGCGGTTCTCGAAGTCGCTCGCCGTCAGCAGGATCTGGGCGGTGTGAATCCCGTACTTGGTCAGACTCTCCTGGTAAAGCTGCATCAGTGCGGACTGACCGACCGCGGCGCACGCTTGCAGGTGCGAGAGGTCCGTGGGGCGCTTCCCCAGTGCCAGTTTCCCGACCCCGGCACCAATGGCCCCGGAAGTCACGAGCACGACCCTGCGGCCACTCGACCGGATACGGTGGAGTTGGTCCGCGAGCGACTGAATGCGGTGCCGGTCCAGGTGCCCGGTCGGGTCGGCCAGCACATTCGTGCCGACCTTGATGACGACTGTCGTGGCCGCTGAAACGACTTCCTGACGAACCGAATCGACCATTACCGCCCCGCGCTGCGACTGACTGAATGAGGTTGTGGTCTTGGTAACCGCAACCGTCAAACCAGACAACGGGAATCCTTCGGGTGCCGGTCCGTTGAGTTCTCGCGGTTGCGTCACTCCACCCGCTCGTTCACTCACCTTTCTTTGTGTGAGTCGCAACTTTCTCGTCCCGCCGACAGTGGACCGTTTGGGTTCGTGCCCAAACACAACGCGGGGGTCGCAAAACAGAAGAGTTTTGCGCGGAGGCGAAAAAAGCCCGTCACGCGCCCGCCACCCGGACTAGAGTCGATGTGCGAACGCACCGACGCTCTACCTCCGATTAGACTCTCCACGCCGAACCCCGAAGGAAACTATGAATCGGGAGTCCCGAGAACGGACCGGGGGTACTTGGCCCCGCGCGCTCCTGATCGCGGGCGCTCTCGCGCTGGGTGCCGGGGCGCTCGCGTGGCTCGTGTCCATTGGGACCGAGTGGCCGGGCGCCGCGTCCGCCGATGCGGGCCAAAACGCGCCAGGAAGTCCCGCGCGCACCGGGCCGCGGGTTCCCGCGAGCGACGACGAACTTGAGTTGGGTATGTCCGCCCCGTTTTCGGGTCCGAGCCGCGGGCTGGGCATCGACCTGTACCGGGGATCGAAAGCGTACTTCGATTACATTAACGCGCGCGGCGGGGTCCACGGCCGCAAGGTGGTCATTCGGGCTTACGACGACGGGTACAACCCGGGACCGGCGATCGACAACACGGTCCGCCTGATCGAGGAGGACGACGTGTTCCTCCTGTTCAACTACGTCGGCACCCCCACCACGACGCGCTGTTTACCGCTCCTGAAGCGCGACCGCGACCGGTCCGTCTTCCTCTTCTGCCCGTTCACGGGCGCGCAACCCCAGCGCCAGGCCCCTTACGGCGAATTCGTGTTCAACCTCCGGGCGTCGTACTACCAGGAAACCGCGGGACTGGTGGACCACTTCGTCCGGGTCGGGCGCACGCGGATCGCGGTCTTCTACCAGATCGACGCCTACGGGCGCAACGGGTGGGAGGGCGTTCGGACCGCGCTGGGTCGGCACGGGCTGAAAATGACCGGAGAAGCGACCTACCGGCGCGGCACGACCTTCGACGCGAGTCTCAAGCAGCAAGTCGAGATCCTCCGAGCGGGCGCCCCGGACGCGGTCGTCTGCGTCGGCTCCTACGCGGCATGTGCGGCGTTCGCCCGCGACGCCCGCGACACCGGCTGGGACGTGCCCATCGCCAACCTCTCGTTCGTCGGGAGCGAGAACCTGCTCGCGCTGCTCCGGGAAGCGGGGCGGGCGAACGGAACGGACTACACCCGCGGGCTGATTAACTCCCAGGTGGTGCCGAGCTACGACGACACCTCCTTGCCCGCGGTCCGCGAGTACCGCGAGCTGATGGGGCGCTACGACCCGCGCGTCCCGGCCCACCTGCTGACGGACGATTATCAGCCGGTCCCGCACAGTTTCGTGAGCCTCGAAGGGTTCCTGAACGCCAAGCTCCTCGTGGCCGTGCTGGAGAAAATGGGCGCGCCGTTCGAGCGCTGGCGCGTCCGGAAGGCGGCCGAATCGGTCCGCGACCTCGACCTCGGCATCCGCGTCCCGGTCTCGTTCGGCCCCGACCGCCACCAGGCGACCGAGCGCGTCTACTACACGGTGGTGCGGAACGGGAAGTTCGAGCCGATGACCGACTGGGAGGGCTGGCGCAAATGAGGCTCTCCGGACTGTTACCCCGCACGCTGCTCGTCCTGGTCGGACTGTTCGGCACCACCATCTTGGCCCTGGCCGTTTTCCTGGCCTGGAGCATCGACCGGAGCCTGACCGCCGAGTTCGAGGCCAAGGGCAAGGGGATCGCCGAGAACATCGCCAGCGCCGGCATCGACACGCTCGTCAACCACGACCCGGCCAGCGTCCAGGCGATGATCGACGAGCGCCGGGACCGGACCCCGGGGCTCGCATACGTTCTGGTCCTGGACAACCGGCGCGAGGTCGTCTCCCACACGTTCGTCCCGAGCGTCCCGGACCAGATCGCGCAACTGCCCGGCGACCCCCACCGCACGACCGTCCGGCGCACGAGCGTCGCGGGCGCCGGCGACTGCATCAACGTCTGCAGCCCGATCCTCGCGGGCCAGGGCGGGTACGTTCACGTCGGGATGGACCGGGCCCCGATCCGGGCCGCGGTCTGGCGCAACGTCCGGCAGATGGCCGCGGTGCTGTCGCTGCTGTTCGTCACCAGCGCGCTGGCCACGGTCGCACTGATGCAACACGTTACGCACCCGCTGCGCCGGTTGACGACCGGCGCCCAGCGCCTCGCGAGCGACGGGCTCGCCGCGAGCGCCCCCGGGACGCTCCCGGACTGGTTCCCCCGCGCCCGCGGCGGCGACGAGGTGGCCGAGCTCACCCGGGCGTTCCGCTCGATGGCGATCGAGGTGACCGCGCGCGAGGTGGGGCTCAAGGAACAGTTCAAACTGCTCCTCGACTCGACCGTGGAAGCGATTTACGGGATGGACCTCGCCGGCACCTGCATTTTCTGCAACCCGGCGTGCGCCCGGCTCCTCGGGTACGCGAGCGCCGCGGACCTGCTCGGGCGCAACATGACCGAGCTGGTCCACCACAGTCGGGCCGACGGGCGCCCCCACGCGGCGCTCAAGTCCACGATCTACCGCGCCCTCAAGTTGGGCCTGGGGGCCCACGCCGACGACGAGGCGTTCTGGCGCGCGGACGGGACCAGTTTCCCGGTGGAGTACTGGTCCAACCCCATGTGCCGGGACGACGGACAGATCATCGGGTCGGTGGTCACGTTCGTCGAGATCAGCGAGCGCAAGCGCCTGAACGCCGAGCTGCGCAAGGCCAAGGACGCGGCCGAGGACGCGAGCCGCGCGAAGAGCGAGTTTTTGGCGAACATGAGCCACGAGATCCGCACGCCGATGAACGGGATCATCGGGATGACGGAACTGGCACTGGAAACGCCCCTGTCGCCCGCCCAGCGCGAGTACCTGGGGCTGGTGAAGTCGTCGGCCGACGCGCTCCTGACGGTCATCAACGACATCTTGGACTTCTCGAAGATCGAGGCCGGGAAACTGGACCTGGACCCGACCCCGTTCGCCCTGCGCGACGCGCTCGGGGACACGCTCAAGACCGTGGCCGTGCGCGCCCAGGGCAAGGGCCTCGAACTCGCGTGCCAGATCAACGACGACGTCCCCGACGGGCTCATCGGGGACGCGGGGCGCGTGCGCCAGGTCGTCATCAACCTGGTGGGCAACGCGATCAAGTTCACCGAGGCCGGCGAGGTCGTGGTGCGCGTGGCCCTCGAGGAGCACACGGACCGCGACGCTCTACTCCACTTCACGGTCACCGACACCGGGATCGGGATCCCGGGCGACAAGCTCGGCGCCATCTTCGAGCCGTTCGTGCAGGCCGACGGGTCCACGACCCGCAAGTACGGCGGGACCGGACTCGGGCTCACGATCTCGGTGCGCCTGGTCGAACTCATGGGCGGGCGGATCTGGGCCGAGAGCACACTGGGAGTCGGGAGCACGTTCCACTTCACCGCCCGGTTCGGGCGCGCGCCGGGCACCCGGTCGCGCCCCCGGACCCTCAGCCCCGCGGCCCTGGACGGGCTCCCGGTGCTGGTCGTGGACGACAACGGAACCAACCGGCGCATCCTGGTCGAAATGCTCCGGAACTGGCGCATGAACCCGGTCCCGGTGGACGGCGGACCGGAGGCACTCGGCGCGCTGCGCGAGGCGGCCGGGCGCGGGGAGCCGTTCCCCCTGGTCCTCCTGGACGCGATGATGCCCGGGATGAACGGGTTCGCGGTGGCCGACCGGATCCGCACGGACCCGGCCCTGGGGGGCACGCGCGTGGTCATGCTCTCGTCGGCCGGCCCCGGTGAGGGCACCCGGTACCGCGAGCACGGGATCGACCTGTACCTGATGAAACCGGCCAAACAGTCCGAGATCCTGGACGCGATCGCGCTGGCCCTCAGCGGCCCCCCGGACCCGGGCGCCGGGCGCGTCGCGGTAGCGGTGGCGCCGGACCGGGCACCCGGGGTGCGCCTGCGCCCGCTGAACATCCTGCTGGCCGAAGACAACCCGGTGAACCAGAAGCTCGCGGTCGCGGTGCTCGAAAAGAGCGGCCACAAGGTCACCGTGGCCCCGAACGGGCGGGTGGCCGTGGACCTGTCGGGCGCGCGCCCGTTCGACGTGATCCTGATGGACCTGCAAATGCCCGAGATGGGCGGGCTGGAAGCGACCGCGGCGATCCGCGAACGCGAGGCCGGGACCGAAACGCACCAGCCCATCGTGGCCATGACCGCGCACGCCATGAAGGGCGACGCGGACCGGTGCCTCGCGGCCGGGATGGACGGGTACGTGTCCAAGCCGGTCCAGTTCGAGCACCTGGACCGCGTGCTCGCCCGGGTACTCCCCGGCGCCACTGTTGAAGCTCCCCCGGTCCCCGCCCTCCCCTCGGTCTCGACTTCGACCCCGGCCCCGGGCGCGCCGGCCCTTGCGATCGCGGACCGGGCCGTGGCCCTGCAGTGTACGGGCGGGGACGAGGAACTCCTGCACGAGATCGCGGAACTGTTCGTACAAGAGTGCCCGCGCCAGATCGGGGAACTCCGCACCGCGCTCGGGACCGGTGACGCACCGGGCGCCCGGCGCGCGGCCCACACGATCAAGGGCGCGGCCGGGAACTTTGGCGCGCGCGCTACGTGCGAACTGGCCCAGCGGATCGAGTCACTCGCCAAGAACGGCGAACTGGACAAAGCAACCGGCCTCGTACCGGATCTGGAGCGCCAGCTCGGGTTCGTGGCCGCCGAACTTGCGAGCTGGAGCGCGTGAGCGAGCTTATTTCACACTGAGATCCGAGATAGGAGACGGAATATGGTGTCGACACATTCGTCCACGGCACCCGACGCGGCCCCCGTCGAGGGCGCGGAGGCGCCGACCGTACTCGTAGTAGACGACTCGGCCATCGACCGCCGCGTCGCGGGGCGCCTGGTGGAGAAGGACTCGGGCCTGCGCGCGGTGTACGCGCCCGACGGGCTCGCGGCCCTGGAATCGATCGCTCAGTCGGCCCCCGCGGTGGTGCTCACGGACCTGCAAATGCCCGGGATGGACGGGTTGGAACTGGTGCGCACGGTCCGGGACCGGTTCCCCACGGTCCCGGTGATCCTGATGACGGGCAACGGGAGCGAGGAGATCGCGATCGAGGCCCTGCGCAGCGGCGCGGCGAGCTACGTACCCAAGCGCACCCTGGCCAAAGACCTCGCCGCGACCGTCGAGCAGGTGCTCAACGCGGCCCGCGGGGACCGGCGCCAGCAGCGGCTCCTGGGATCGTTCGCGTCGGTGGAGAGCCGGCTGGAGTTGGAGAACGACCCGTCGTTGGTGCCCGCGCTGGTGGCGTACCTTCAGGGCCAGGCGACCCAGATGGGTGCGTGCGGGGCGTCGGACCGGACCCGGGTCGGCGTCGCGCTCGAGGAGGCCCTGCTCAACGGCCTGTACCACGGGAACCTGGAACTCAGTTCGGACCTGCGCCAGGACGGGAGCGGGGAGTTCGAGCGCCGGGCCAAGGAGCGCCGGTACCTGGACCCGTACCGGGACCGGCGCCTGCACGTGACGGCCCGGATGCGCCCGGGCGAGGCCGTGTTCGTGATCCGGGACGAGGGGCCGGGGTTCGACCCGAGCACCCTCCCCGACCCCACCGACCCGGCCAACCTGGAGCGCGCCAGCGGTCGCGGGCTCCTGTTGATCCAGGCGTTCATGGACGCCGTGTCCCACAACACCACCGGGAACGAAATCACGCTCACCAAACGGGCCAGTAGCCCGGAATGAGCGCCGCGCGATCGTTCCGGATTCGGTCCAGGCGGCTACGCGGCGGTGGTGCGGTGTAACACGCGCTCCGGGTCCGGGCCACGCGCTCGGCACCAATTGTTATTTGATCGTAACCTCTCGGAGTGTGCCGGGGGTTTCCGAATTGATGACGCGAACGGTCCCTCGAAACTTGCCTTTGAGCCAGTAGCTCATGTCGTCATCGTTCAGTGCGGTTACCATCGGAAAGTTGTTCGGCGCGCGCCCACTGTAGCCGTTCAGCACCGGCACGTTCGCGCGCATCCCGACCCACATCCCGAACACTTCTCCGTAGGGGCCGACGCTCATCTTCCCCTGCGTGTCCACGAACCGCGGCTCCACGTACCCCACCTCCGCACCTCTCAGTCTTTCAGCGTTCCGCTCGACGATCGGGTAGAAGTCGCGCCGGTCGAAGCTGTCGGGTACGAACCCGGTCTGCTCCCACAACAGGAGCGCGAGCAGCGGAACCAGGAGCGCCGCGCGCCCCCACGAGCCCCTCATGCGGTCCAGCAGCATCGAGAGCCACAGGAGCGCGCCAATAGTGCCGAACAGGTACACCGTCACGTAAATGCGCGACACCACCCGAATCGCCCCCGCCCCCGGAACGTGACGGACCACGCGCCACAAGGATTCGCCCGTTTGGGACGTGGTGAACGTCAGCCCCACCCAAACGAGGGCCGTAATCACCCCGGCCAGCGCCGCGGGCCAGAAAACCGACCCCGCCCCGCGCCGGAAAAACGGGAGGTGAACGGTCGCCGCCAGCACCAACCCGTAGAGCGCGAACCCGGAGAACAGCAAGCACTCGAAGGGCGCCGGCGCGCGAACACGGTCCAGCGTCTCGTACCACCGGGAGCCTTGAGGGCCGGTGAGCCACGCTTCGGGCGTCGGGAAGAACCCGTGGCAGTCCTCGTACAACCGGGACGCGCCCTGGTTCACCTTGATGTACGGCACGAACAGCGCCGCCATCGCGAGCGCCCAGAACGCGAGCACGCCCAGCACCCGCCACTTGTTCTCGGCGACGCACCGCCACATGTTGCGCACGGACCCGGGCTGGAGGCACACGAGCACGGGAAGGAACACGGCCACCCCGACCGCGAGGAACCACCCCGTGTAGATGCACGCCAGGCACTGCAGGAACAGCGCCCCGAGCACCCGGTTGAACGCCTTCACGGACGGCTCGAGGACGAGCACAATCGCGTAGTACGCCGCGAACGGCATGTAGAACCGCGGGACCATTTGCGAGTGCTTGAGCTGGTCCACGTGGGCGGTCGCGAAGGCCCAAAGGAACGCCCCGGTGACGGCCACAACGTGTTGCATCCGGAGCCACCGGGCCACGAGCGCGAACGAAACGAAGTTCAGCGCACAACAGACGATCTGCCACCAGATGTACGCGAATTCGCGGTTCATCACGGTCCGCAGCGCCCAGTAGATCGGCGCCGATCCGAACAGGTTTTCGGAGTACGCGAGCGTCCCCGGTTCGGGGAAAAAGAACGGCGGCGTGACGAGCGTGCCGCAGTAGTTCGGTTCAGTAAGGGCGAGCCACGAGTTCTCGAGGAGCAGGTGGTTCAGCATCCCGTCGCCGCGCTCGGTCTGAATTCGCACGAACCCAGAATCAAACGTCGGGCGAAACGTGTGGTAGGTGCCGAACGCCAGGGCGCAGGCGTAGGCCAGCAGGATCGCAATGGTGCGCATGGAAACAGAGGTACGGCGCGGCCACTCAGTTGGACATTCCGCGGGGACCGGGTATGTTCGGGGAGTAGTTTTCGAGTGGTGCGTGGCCCACACTCGACAAAATCACACACCCAAACACGGGCGCGGTCCGATTATTCGGGCCACCCCAATCGACGGGAGAAATGGCCGAACAAGTCACCGGAGTGATCGAGCGCATTACGCACCACAACCCGGACACCGGGTACTGTGTGCTGCGGGTCGTCGCGCGCGGGCACCGCGACATCCTCACGGTCGTCGGGAGCGCCCAGCAGATCGTCGCGGGCGAGTACATCACCGCGACCGGGGCGTGGGTCACGGACCGCAACTACGGGCTCCAGTTCAAGGCGAGCGAGATCAAAACGAACCCGCCACACACCGTGGAAGGGATCGCGAAGTACCTCGGTTCCGGTCTCGTGAAGGGGATCGGCCCCGGCTACGCGAAGCGCATCGTGGAGGTGTTCGGCGAAAAGACACTCGACGTCATCGACAAGTCGCCCGAGTACCTGTCTCAAGTCAAGGGCATCGGCGCGAAGCTGATCGAGAAGATCCGGCGGAGCTGGGAAGAACAGCGCGAATCGCGGAAAATCATGGTCTTCCTCCAGTCACACGGCATCGGCACCGCGCGCGCCGTGCGCATTTACAAGACCTACGGCGACCAGGCGATCGAACTCATCAAAGCGAACCCGTACCGCATGAGCGCGGACATTTGGGGCGTCGGGTTCGACACCGCGGACAAACTCGCCGTCAGTTTGGGCATCCCACGCGACTCCCCGTTCCGCGCGCAAGCGGTGGTGCGCCATGTACTTCAGGAAGAAACCGGGAACGGGCACGTCGGCTACCCCGAAGAACTGCTCCGCGAACGCGCGGCCGAAATGACGGGGATTGAGCCGAACGGCATCATCGACGCGATCGAACAACTGCGCATCACGGACGAGATCGTGCGCGACAGTATCGGGAAGGCGACTGGGGGACGGTTACCTACCCCCCCGTCCCCCCTCCCTGAAGGGAAGGGAGAAAAGCAAAGACAACCTAACCCCCTAACCCCCTTCCCTAAGAAGGAAGGGAGAACAGAACCAAATACACAGGCAACCACACCCCAAGCGACGGTTTTAAGCCCCTCTCCCCTTGGGGGAGGGGTTGGGGAGGGGTTACAGACGGGGAGCACAACCGGCGGCGCGGGTTTCACCCTCGAAGACAACCTCATCTTCCTGAAGCCATTTTTCCTGGCAGAACTCGGTGTCGCGCGAGCCATCAAGGCGCTCGCGCAGGGGCCGCACCCGCTGCCCTCGGTGAACGTAGACGCTGCGGTCGCGTGGGTCGAGAAGAAAATGGGGATCGCGTTCGCGGCGAGTCAGCGCGCGGCGATCAAGGCCGCGGTCACGCACAAACTCATGGTGGTGACGGGCGGCCCCGGGACCGGGAAGACGACCATCGTGCGGGCCATCATCGAAATGTTCCTCGCGAAGTCGCTCCGCGTGCTGCTAACGGCCCCCACCGGGCGCGCGGCCAAGCGCCTCTACGAGTCCACCGGGCGCGAGGCCAAAACCATCCACCGATTGCTGGAGTTCAACCCGCAGCAGCGCCAGTTCACGCGCAACGCCGAAGACCCACTCGACGTCGACCTGCTCGTGGTCGACGAGACGTCGATGGTCGACATCGTGCTGATGAACAAGCTGCTCCAGGCCGTCCCGCCGTATGCGTGCGTGGTGCTCGTGGGGGACGTGGACCAGCTCCCGTCGGTCGGGGCCGGGGCCGTGCTGACGGATCTCATCGAATCGAAAGCGGTTCCCGTCGCCCGACTCACCGAGGTCCATCGCCAGGCCGAGAGCAGTTGGATCGTGCGCGCCGCGCACGCGATCAACCACGGTGTGGAACCCGAATCCGCCCCGCCGGGCGGCAACGGGGACTTCTACTTCATCGAAGCGAACGACCCGGACGCGATCACCGAGCGCGTCGTCCAGATGGTGCGAGACCGCATCCCGGCGAAGTTCAAGCTCGACCCGTTCCGCGACATCCAGGTGCTCTCGCCACAAGTGAAGACGCCCCTCGGGGTCGCGAATCTGAACCGAGAACTGCAAGCGGCACTAAATCCCGCGCGCCCGGGTGTTGCGGAAGTCAAGCGGTACGATTCGGTGTACCGCGAAGGCGACAAGGTGATGCAGGTTCAGAACAACTACGACCGCGAGGTGTTCAACGGCGATATCGGTCGCATTGAGAAGATCGACAATGACGATCAGATGCTGGTGGTGGACTTCGACGGGCGCCCGGTCGAGTACGAGTTCAATGAACTAGATGAGCTCCAGTTGTCGTTCGCGTGCACCATTCACAAGAGCCAGGGGAGCGAGTACCCGGCCGTCGTGATCCCGGTCCACACGCAGCACTTCGTGATGCTCCAGCGGAACCTGCTCTACACGGGCATCACGCGCGGGCGCAAGTTGGTCGCGCTCGTCGGGAGCCGCAAAGCGATGTGGATCGCGGTCAATACGGCCGACACCAAGCGGCGCTACTCGCTACTGAAATACCGCATCAAACCAGAAAACTAAAAAGTGAGACGGCCCGCAGAAACTTATTCCTGCGGTCCGTCTCACTTGAATCAGTTAATTTAGATCGGGATACGAGAGTCGAACTCGTCTCACAGCCTTGGGAAGGCTGTGAGTGTGCAATTTTCTAGGCATTTTCTCGTGACTGCGGACAAATTCCGCCCCGATAATGCCTCCGAATCTGTCCACAAAACTTGTCCGCAACTCGGGCCTGCCATGCCTCGGAAGTTCCTCACGTCCCCCACCTTCAACGGGCGTCACGCCCGTTGGAGAAAGCAGTACAAGGTTCTCTACACCGTGTATTGCTCCGAACTCGGCCTCCCGGAAAACCTCTGGACCGAACTCGGATCGTATCAGGCGGCGAACGAGTGGTGGGTCAAGAAACGGGGCGAGATCGGCGCAGGCGTTCGTCCAGTGCCCCCCGAAGTCGAGCGGGTCATCAAGACGCTCCGCACCAAGAAGGCGGTGCTGACGGCCGAGGGTAAGGGCGCCCACTTCGTCGAGTCGCAGATCGCCGACGCCTACGTTGAGCCGGAGCATGTCGAATCGACGCCCGACCCGCACACGGCGAAAATCCTCGGCCGACTCGACGAACTCGGGATCGAGACGGGCGAGCTTTACGCCCTCCCGAAGCCGGAACTCGACTACGCCCTCGGGGCCACGGAATATTGGGACGAGAAGCAGGTGCCCAAGAGTCTGGCGCAGGCCGAACGAACCATCGGCCACACTCTCGACAAGTGGGCGGAACTGATGCGGCAGCGGGTTACACCGACTACCTATTCCGTCGTCCAGAGCTACCTAAAAATCTTCCGGGACATCCGACACGGGGATCGGCTCGTCCTGGGCGGCGAGATGCTGATCGACGTGCTGACCAAGGCCAAAGTGGACGAAGCCTACCTCGCCTTCAAGTCGTGGGACAAGGAGGAGACGACCAAGCAGAAACAGTTCGTTTACTTCCGCTCCTTCGTCCGCCATCTCATCGAGCGACGGTTCATTCCCCCACTGGCTAATATCGACTCCAAGGCGTTTACCTGTCGTTTCCGTTATTCTCCAAGGCTCAGGCCGCGAGATCGAGCAGGCGTTCAGTGAGGTCGTGGATTTTCGCGCTGTCGGTCCCGACCGGCAAAACCGCCTCAATGTCGTTGGTCAACAACTCCCGTCGCCATGCACGACGTTTGTCCGCATGGCTCGGGCGACGCGGCTTGTGGTCCCACGGTGACGCACTCCGGTGGGCCACCAACTCCTCCGCCGACCGGTTCCAGGCCCACGCCTCGGTCATCGTGAACGTCCACAGGCACATGTGGAACGAACCCACACTTGCCCACAGGTGACACACCTGCTGCTGACCGGCGCCGACGATCTCCTTGCAATCTCGGAAGCACGTCTCCAGGCTGGACCGATCGGCCACTAACCCGAGGATGTCCGCCACCGTCGCACTCGGGTCGGTGCAGAAGAACGCGACCCACCCCTCGGACTCGTCTACCCGCACCACACGGATCACGCCGCCCGCCGGACGCCACGTCGCCTCAAACGTCTTGTACTTTTTCTGGGTCGCCTTCCCGTACAACTCGAACGTCCCGGTCGTCCATCCGCGCGTCTGCCCGGCCCGCTTCGCCAACGCGATCCGGCTCTCCCCATACTTCCGAGGGCGGCCACGTGCCCCCGTTCGGGCGATCGGAACGGTCCACAACGCTGCATCCTTCCGCAATCGGCTGACCACCACGACGCCCATGCCGATCAACGGCTTGAGGAACGCGCTCTTGGCGTACGCCCCGTCCGCCACCACCCACAACGGCGCGGCCACAAAATCCAGCCAACCTTTCGCCCATTTCATCAACTCGACGGCCAACTCCAACTCGGTCACGAACGTCGGTCGTTGGTTCCTGTCGATGGCCGGCAGATCCTTCTTTCGGACGTAGAGTCGGGCCAACAGAGGCAGGGCGACCATGCCCCACAGCGGGTGAGTGACTGTCCCATAAGGGGTGTTTGGGGTGGATAAAATGGTTCATGAGAACCCAATCCTACCCCAGCGATGTCAGCGACGAGCAATGGAGGCTAATCGAGCCTCACATCCCGGTCTATCCGGGCGGTCGGCCCCGCACGACCGCCCTGCGGGATGTCGTCGATGCCATCTTCTACGTCTTGCGGACCGGGTGCCAGTGGCGCTACTTGCCCAAGGACTTCCCGCCCAAGTCCACGGTCTGGCGGTACTTCGACGAGTGGCGCCACAACGGTACCCTCGACACCATACACGACCTACTCCGCACGAAGGTCCGCACCGCCGAGAAGCCGTACTCACCGCGGACCACCGCGAGCGTCGATAGCCAGTCCGTGGACACGACCTCCGGCGGCGAGGCGCGGGGCCGGGACAACGCCAAGAACGTGGACGGGCGCAAGCGGCACATCGTCGTGGATTCGATGGGATTGCTGCTGGCCGTGCTGGTGACGGCGGCGAGCGTGGACGACGCCCGGGCCGCCCAGAACCGGTTCCCCCGATTGCAGGGACAACCGGTTGGCAAGGTGGTGCGGATGTACGCGGACACCAAGTACCACAACTTCGCCCTGTATCAGTGGGTCGAGGACAACGCCCGGTGGGACCGGGTCGTCGTCCGCCGCCCCGAGGGATCGAACGGGTGGGTCAAGCGGCCGATCCGCTGGACCGTGGAGCGCACGTTCGCGTGGCTGGGCACATGCCGGCGGCTGACCAAGGATCGAGAAGAGAGCGTGATGTCAGCGGAGGCGTTCATCAAATTGGCCATGATCCACCTCATGCTCAACCGACTCGAGCCCAAACAGGCTGAGGCCGAATTCCAATATCGCTCAACCGCTTGAACCCACTTATGGGACCAGGGCGTGCGCACTTTATTGTGCCGTGATTCCTTGGATAACTTGCAATAGGTAGTTGTCGTCCCACCCGGCTTTCATGCGCCGGGTCTTGATGCTGCCCTTGGTCTTGGCACGCTTCAGGAGCGACACGGCCACGCGCCTCAACATCCCCAAGTTCGCGGCCGCGTGTCCCGTTCGGGCGCGGCTATCATCCTCTCGGAACGCCACATCCAATACCCGATGCAACCCGTTCTCGATGCCCCAGTGGTTGCGGATGTAACCCGCCAACTGCCCCGCACCCACCTTCAGACTGGTAATGTAATAATGCCCGGTGCCTTCGTTCTTCTGACCCTTCACCCGGCGCTCCCGGCACACCAGCGCCACCGCACTCACACCCGACCAACCGTCCGGTAAGCCCTCGGGGTCGTGAACCACGGTCACATACCGCTCCTCCGCGCGCCCGTGTCCCGCACCGACCTCGCCCGCCATGTCGCACCCGGCGAACTCGTCATCCCCGGCGCGGTCGAACACGTCGGCCACGGCGTCGTGCAACCCCTTCTGGTTCCCCTTCACGCACACCACGTACTCACCGCCCTGCTTGCGGATTTGCTCGATTGTCGCCTTCTGGCACCCGGCCGCGTCCAGTGTCACCACCGCGCCGTTGAGATCCAGGGCCCCCAGCAGGTCGGGCACCGTGGTGATCTCATGTCCGCCCTCGGGCACCGACCGCTGGCCCAGGATCAGGCGGCTCTCGGTCGCCCATGCGCTAACCAAGTGCAGGCACCCGGTGAACGTGTCCTGGGCCGACGCCCGCGCGCTCTTGCCATCGACCGCGATGTGGGTCAGCCCGGTCGAGTCGCACAGCTCCGACATCCAGCGCCCGAACCGGTCCGCGAACGCATCGGGATCGAGTTTGGCGAACACGCGCTCGAACGTGTCGTGGCTCGGAACCCCGTGGGGTAGCGCCTGGAACCGCCGAAAGAAGTCCTCCTTACTCTGGCCGTACTCGGCGATCTCCTCCCACCCGTCGGCCCCGGCGATCACCGCGCACGTGGCGATCACCAAGATGTCGGTGAGCTTGTGGAGCTTGTTGGCGGTTTCGATCCGAGGGTCGGGTACGTCCGCGAACACCGTGGTCAGTGCAAGGGGCATCGGGCATCCTCCGGATACCCTCGGTGTAGACGTAAACGCCTATATCGTCAGCAGTTCATAGTGCGCACGCCCTGCTTATGGGACAGTCACTCACTCCATTCAAGTCTGGGTTAGCCGGACGGTGCGCTGGTTCAGCAATCGGCTTGTAACGCGCCCGCTGCTGTTCGCGGGGCGAGCGTGGAAGGGCGGCTGAGGTCGAGCAACCGGTGCCAGCACCACTCGACCGGCCCGCTCTTGAAGAACCGGCCCCACAGGTTGGCCAACACCAACTGGCCGAGCACCACGGCGGCCGCCGTGGCCATCAGTTGGTCGCCCCCGGACCCCGCAGCCAGAGCGATCCCCGGGAGCGAGGCGAGCACCCACAGGCCCACGACGCTCTGCATAACGTAGAGCGACAGGGCGGTACGGCCGGCGGCGATGAACGGGGACAGGAGCCACCGGCCGACGGCGGTCTGCCACGCCAGGTTGACCGCCGCGATGTGCCCCACCGCGAGGGAGAGCCGGCCCACCTCGCCGAAGTCTCCCCCCGGCGACCCGGGCCCCGCGGTCGGCGGCGTCAGCCGAACCGCGCACCCGATGGCGTAGGCGACCACGGCGAGTGTCAGGTAGAAGGGCCGCGACCGTAGGCCCTGGAGGACCCCCCACTTGAACAGTGCGACGCCGACGAGCATGGTGCACAGCGACTCGAGGAGGACCGACCAGAAGCCGAAGCCGTCGAACGTCGCGAGCCACATCTCGACCGCCCGGTCCCGGGCTAGCGCACCGGCGACGCCCGAGTCGGGATTCGGGCCGACCGCGCCGCCGAAGCCCGGGACGGCCCCGACCACCGTGAGGGCCGCGAAGCTCAGGCCCAGGAGCAGGGCGGCGGCGGGCCTGACGAGGCGGAACGGGAAGAGGAAGAGGGCGGCCATCGCGTAGACGTGGACGATGTCGTACGCCCACCGGACCAGGAAGACGTGGACGAGCCCGATGCCGAGCAGCCACAGGTTGCGTCGGGAGTATTCGTCGGCCACCGCGACGGGGCCGGCCGGCCGGGCGGCCCGCGCCGTCAACAGGAGCATGCCCGCGCCGAACAACATTTGCAGCAGGCCGCGCTGCGTCCCGTCCACCAGCAGCCCGACGGCCCCGCCGGCGTGTTCGGAGCCGGGTGCCGTCACCTTCGCGCTTGTCTCCCCCGGCGGCTCCACCATGATCGGGAGGTTGATGAAGAAGATGCCCAAAATGGCGATGCCGCGGAGGGCATCCAGCACCTGCACGCGCGGCCGCTCGGTTCGTGAGCCGGTGCAAGCTTCGTCGACGTTCGTGCTCATGATTCGTCTCTTGTCGCTGGTCGGCGATGGTCCCGGTGGGACCGGCTCCCAGACCTGAACGGGAGCCAGGTGCGGGCGCCGGTTTTCGAAAGGTATTTGGTGCGGATGACGCGGACGTGACGCGGACGTGACGTTTCCGTAATCCGGATCGCCGGTCCCCAGGCAGGCCGACGTCCGGATCGCAGCCGCAGTGCCGTGCAACGACGGGGCTATCTATAATGGATGCCACTATTCGGAACGCCACCGGGCGGGTGGGGCTGTTGCAGTTCATTTTCTGGACGGGTGGGTGAATGAAGGTGCTCATCATCGAGGACGATACCCGGACCGCCGAATACCTCCGCAAGGGGCTCGGCGAGGCGGGATTCACGGTCGACATCGCGTCGCGGGGCGACGACGGGCTGCACCTGGCCGGGACCGGCGGGTACGACCTGGTCGTGCTCGACGTCCTGCTGCCGGGCCGCGACGGCTGGTCGGTCCTGGCCGGGTTGAGGGCGACCGGCCGGCAGACGCCGGTCCTGTTCCTGACCGCCGCGGACGCCGTCACGGACCGCGTCCGCGGGTTGGAACTGGGGGCCGACGACTACCTGGTCAAGCCGTTCGCCTTCTCCGAGTTCCTCGCCCGCGTGCGGTCGGTGCTCCGGCGCGGGGCGGCCCGGCAGAGCGACGTCCTGCGGGTCGCCGACCTGGAGGTCGACACGGTCCGCTTCGCGGCGAGCCGCGCGGGTTGCAAGCTCGACCTGACCCCGAAGGAGTTCAGCCTGATCGCCCTGCTGGCCCGGCGGGCGGGGGACGTGCTCTCGCGGACGGTCATCGCCGAGCAGGTGTGGGACATGAACTTCGACAGCGACTCCAACGTCGTCGATGTCCACGTCCGCCGCCTGCGGGCCAAGGTCGACGACCCGTACCCGACGAAGCTGATCCACACGGTGCGGGGGGTGGGGTATGTCCTCGAAGACCGCGGCTAGTGCAGGATCATGGCTGAGGTTTTGGCAATGTGGGGTGGAGCGTGCAGCCGTAGTAGTCGCACGCTCGTTGCCGTACCTCAGCGGCGGTAAGTTTCCGGTCGGGCTCGACGATGGCCCGCTTGCCGTGGACCCACTTGGGTTCGATCGGATTGAGCCACGGGGCCTTCACGGGAAGTCCGCACACCCGGATCCGGCACCCGGTCTTCGCTCGCCGGACCCGCCGGTTGTGGGCCTCGATCCACCGCCGCACGCGCCGGCTCACGTGCCACGCGGCGTTGTCCCACACCAGGGCCAACACCGCCTTCCCCTCGGTCGCCAGCACCTCGCACACCCACCCCAGGAACGCCTCGGTGGTGGCACTTACCGGGCGCCCGTCGCAGAACCGCAGCATCATCCCGCCCGTGTCGGCCCGCAGCACCCCATAGCACGCCACCGGCTCGGGCCCGCCGCCCTTCGGATCCCGGGCGTTGCCCCCGAGCCGGAGCGGGCCGGAGGTCGTCCAGGCGAACAGATCGGGCTGGGCCAGTCGCGTCCACCAGCACTCGTCTTGAAAGCCCAGCACCCAGTCCGAATGCTTCGCCGCCTCAGCGATCAGCCGGTCCCGACGCCTTTTTTCTTGACGTATTCGGGGTCCGGGCTGGTGATCCAGTGCTTGGCCCGCTTCCACCCGACCCCGAGACGCTTCAACGCCTGTCGGATCGGCTCGACCGACAGCACCCGGGGCGTCCATCCCTTCTGGTGGCACACCTCGGCCACCAACGCCAGGGTCCACAGGCTCGTCGGCTTGCCGAATTCTCGGGGCCGGCGGTGGAGTAGATCCTTGAGGTCCTCGTCCCGCCCCCGGTCCCATACCCGGCCGGGATCCTTGCGGGCATGCGACTTGGCGCCCAAGCATCCCAGGCCGTCGGTCTCGAACGCCCGGACGGCGTTGCGGACCGCTTGGGCGGTACACCCGACCACCCGCCCGACTTCGGCCGGCCCCATCCGCCCGGCACTCGCCAACAGGATCTGCGACCGGCGGACGGTGAACGCATCGGCCGACTTACGGCCTCGCTCCAACGCCCGCCGCTCGGCGGCCGTGAGCGTGCGGACGAATTTACGGGGCTTGTTCATCCCGACAACATACGACCCCGACCGGATTCGCAAACGGTCAGCAATTAGGCTGCACTAGGTGGTCGATGGGACGGCGGATGGCCGTCTGGTACGCGGCCTCGGCCGCCGTCCTGCTCCTGGCCGCGACGACGACGTTGTACCTCGCCATCGCGTCCGCCCTCGAGGCGGAGGGGGACGAGATGCTCGACGCCGCGGCCGCGAGTTTGGAGGGGCTGAAGCCCGGCTCCGGCGGCCGGCCGACGCGCGACGACTGGCCGGCGGATGACTACCGCGTCCGCGACGCCACCGGTGCCGTGATCGCCGCGTCTCCGGAGGCGGACGAGCGGTTGCCGCCGGGACTGGTCCCCGGGGCGAGCGGGATCGACTATCGGGCCGCCTCCGGCCGCTGGGTGCGTGCCGTGTCGCGGGAGATCGGAGGGCTGACGTACGAGGTGTCCTACGACCGGACGCGCGAGCTGGAGCTCCTGAGGCGGTGCCGTCGCTTCATGGCACTCATCCTCGCGCCGGGCCTCGTGGGCTCGTCAGTCATCGGGGCGCTGGTCGCCCGCAAGGGGCTACGGCCTGTCGAGGAGATCGCGGCGACGGCGGCCCGAATCGGGCCGGAGCGGTTGGACGAGCGGATCGCGGTCGACCGACTGCCGGCCGAACTGAGCGCGCTCGCCGCGACGTTCAACGTGATGCTCGACCGCCTCCAGGACTCATTCCGCCGGCTTGAACGCTTCTCGGCGGACATCGCCCACGAGCTGCGGACGCCGGTACACGCGCTTCGTAACGTCGCCGAGGTCGCCCTGACGACCTCGCAGACCCGGGCCGACGATCGGGAGGCGTTGGGGGTCTGCCTCGAGTCCGCCGGCGGACTCGCCCGATTGATCGACCGCCTGCTCTTCATCGCCCGCGCCGGCTCCCCCCGGTTCGTGCTCGAACTGGAGGAGGTCGATCTGGCGGCCGAGCTGGAGTCACTGCGGGAGTTCTACGAGCCCGTCGCCTCCCAGGCGGGGATCGAGCTGGTCCGGCTCGCCGTTCCGCCGCTCCCGTGCCGGTTGGATCGCACCCTCCTGCAGCAGGCCGTCGGGAACCTGCTCACCAACGCGTTCGCCCACACGCCCGAGGGCGGGCGCGTGTCCGTAGCCGCGACGGCCGAGGGCAGGGACGTGGTGCTCACCGTCTCCGACACCGGCTCGGGGATCGCACCGGATCACCTGCCCCGCATCTTCGACCGGTTCTACCGGCCGGACGCGGCCCGCTCCTCCGGCGGGGGGTGCGGGCTCGGGCTGGCGATCGTCAAGAGCTTTGCCGAACTGCACGGCGGCCGGGCTGAGATCGCCAGCCTTACCGGACAGGGAACGCAGGTGACGCTCCGACTGCCAGCCGGCGGACGTGACGGGATCGTCAACCCGGCGTAATCTTCGTGTCGTGCGAGTGTCGGTAATCTCCCTGGCGTGGATCCTGAGTGTGGGTTAGAAACGACACTTGGGGCACGCCGGGGCGCTCTCGCCGACGGCGTGGTGGACCTCCTACATGGTGACGATCATGGGGTGGAAAGAAGTGGACCGTTCAGCGTCATGCCCTTCAGCTCGGACCCGCAGACCGGTACTCTATGCGCCCGCCTGACGAGGTCGTGACTCGTATGTAGTCCCGAATCGGTTGCCATCCTCTCCGTCAAATCTTCCGCGCTCCGGTCCGGCACGCCGCGGGCAATTCCCCTCTTGGCATTGCGCGCGTCGGTCACCTCGACCTCAGGCTTCAAAGCGGCGAACGGAGCACAGCCAAGCCGGTGCGCTCACCAGCCTACTACTATGCCCGTGTGCGACCTCTGTCATCACGGGCTCGAGGCGGTAACGGGAACCGTGACCGGTAGAACCGCACCGCCCGTGACCGGTCCCTCGGCACCGAGCGCGGCCCGGTAGTTCGCGACAGCTGCAAAGTACGTCCCCAGCACCACGACCACCTTCGCCCGCGCCTCGGCCGCCGCGATCTCTTGCAAATTCAGGTCCACCAGGCTCGTCTGCCGCCCCTTGAACGACTCGGTTTCGAGTTCCAGTACCCGAACCGCGTGTCCCAGTTCCTCGCGCGCCTTCTCGACCCGGCGGTGGGCCTGCACCAGTTCCGAAACCGCGTCCTGCACCTGCGAGGTGATCTCGTCCCGGGCGTACCGTTCCTGGGCCAGGAGTTGGGCCAATTGAGCGCGTGCCACCGCGGACAGCCCGCGCGCGTTGCGGAACGGGAGCGGCATCTCGAACGTGGCCCCGAACTCGGCGGACGTGCGGTCCGTGTCGAACGGCCCCGTTCCGGTGAACGTCTTCTTCGCCGCGCCCGCGTCCTGGGCCACCTGTGCGTAAGCGTTCAGCGCGGGCGCGAGCTGGTTGGTCGCGAGTTGGAGCTCGACCGCCCGGCGCTCCTTTTCCAATTGGAACCGCGCCAGTTCCGGGCGCCGGGCCAGTGCGGCGGCGACGTCGCGCCCGACGAGTTCCGCGTCGGGGCGCGGTACGGCCAGGCCCGCGAACCCCGGGAGCAGCCACTCGGCCCTCGGCACCACGGGGTCCCCACGCGCGTCCCGCAGGTACAGTGACAGCCGAAGGGCGGCCTGCTGTAGAACGCGCTCGGCCGCGAAGAGGGCCTCCTCGCGCCCGGCCGCGAGGCGCCGGTTCAGTACCGGGACCGATTCGCTCACCAGCTTCTCTTTGAAACGCTCGTCGAGCAGCGCCTGCCGCTCGCGCGCGAGGCGCAACAGGTCTCCCGCGACCCGGTATTGCGCCCCGGCCGACTGCCACCCCCAATACGCCTGTGCCGCGGCCCGATGGTAATCGAGGCGCGCGCGGCGCACCACCGGGTCCGCGAGCCGCTCGCCGATCTGGGCGGCCCGGAGCCGGGCCCGGCGCGGGTCGATGTCGCGGTTCTGGAGCAAAGGCACGTTCAGTCCGGCCCGGTACTCGCCCCCGTCCCCGGTTTTTCGGTCCCCGTAGTAGATCGGGAAGTTGCCACTGCCGAACCGCCACCCGGCGAAAGCTGACACGCCCCCGAACGGGGTCGCCTGCTCGATCCCCGCGTCGAACCGGGTGCTGGCGAACGTGCCCGCCTGGTCCGCACCGCGGGCTCGCAGCACCGGATCGAACCCGCCCTCGGCGGCGACGCGCTGGCCGGCGGCGACCACGCGCTCCTGCTCGACCGCGTACAGCAGCGGGAACGCCGCGTCCACACTACTCAGCACTTCGTCCAGAGCAAGTGGCCCGGTCGCGTCGCCGGGCCGGGCGGTGGTGCGGTTCGCCTCGGGAGTTGCCGCTGGCGGCGCGGGAAGGGGGGCGGTTCGGGGGCGGGGCGAGTTGCGGGGCGCGACCGGCGCCCGGATCCCGGCACCGTCGGGCAACGGCGTCCGGGTCGCGCACCCGGACACGAGCGCCCCGCCGCACACGAGCGCCAAGGCCGTCCGTGGCCACCCCATGCGTTCCCCCTCATGTTTACTTGCGCTGCGCCGGCCCCAGTGGCGCCCCCGGCTCCTTCGCCTTCACCTCACGGGCCGGCGGGAACCCGTTCAGGAGGCGCCACACCTCGTACCCGAGGCGCACGTCCTTGAGGACCACCCACCCCTGGGCGCGGACGCCCTGGCGCAAGAGCGCCTCGTCCGGCCACGCCGCGCCGGGCGCGGGCTCCACGAGCACGCGGAACCGTCCCTGGCCGTCGGAGGTCGGGTCCACGAGGTACACGCGCCCCTCGAACGTGCCGGCCGCTGCTTCCGGGTACGCCGCGAACTGAACCGCCGCCCACCCCTCGAACTGGAGCAGCACGCGGTCCCCGGCGCGGACCAGGGGCAAATCGTTCCCGTCGATCAAGAGTTCGGCGACGATACCGGGGTGCCGGTCCCCCGTCAAGGCGGCCGTGGCGCTCGCACCGGGCCCGCCGCCCGCGCCCGCGAGCGCGCCATCGGGGCGAGCTTGGCCCCGGGCCTGATGTCCGGTACCAGGACCGCGAGGCGCTCCCCGGCCCGGACCAGTTGCCCACCGGCCTCGGCGTTCGCCAGTATCCGGAACACGGTACCGTCGACCGGCGCGTACACCCGCAGGTTCTCCTGGCGCTCCAGTTGCGTCTTGATCGTGTTGAACTGCTGACGCACCGACGCGCGCTCGCTCCGGGCCGACTTGACCGCCGCCTCCTCGGTTTGGATGATCGCCTCCGTGCGCTTGTCGGTCGCCGCACGCTGGGCCCGGGCCCCTTCGACGGTCTTCCCCGCGAGTTTGAGCCGGGCCTCGACCAGGGGCACTTGGGCCTTGGCCAGGTCGCGCCGCCGCTCCGCTTCCTCGACCTGGTCCTTCGACACCACCTCCCCCACCTTACTACCGAACAGTCGGTTCAGTCTCTCGTAAGCGAGCTCCTCGCGCTTGAGGTCGAACCTCGCGCGCTCCAGCTCTTGGAGCACGACGAGCACCTGGGCCTCGTTCTGCTCGACGCGCAACCCGGCCTCGGCGACGAGCACCTCCCGCTCGCCCTTGATGAACTCCAGGCGGCGCTCGTGGTCGCTCACCCGGCCCTCGGCCAGGGCCAGGCGCTGGAGCGCGAGCGTCTCCTGCTCGCGCAGGCGCTCCAGGATCATCGGGTCGTTGTCCACGAGCTCGACCAGCATCTGCCCGGCCGCGACCCGGTCCCCCTCGACGGCGTACCACTTCTTCACGCGCCCCTCGATCGGCGAGACGACGAACTGCGGGCGCTGCACCGGGTTGAACGCGATCGCCCGGCCGGTCCCGTGGACCGTTTGGGTCCACGGGGCGAACCCCAGTGCGGGGACCAGCAGCGCGAAGAGCGCCAGTAGCGCCCAAGCGGCGCGCCGGGCGCCGCGCGGGGTCCGCGCCAGGTGGAGCGCCGACGGCCCGTCCGGGCCCGGCGCGAGCAGTTCCGGTCCCATCAATAGTGCCCCCCGCTCGCGCGGCCCAGTCGGACCACGCGGTCGCACAACTTGGCCGCCTCTTCCGAGTGCGTGACGATGACCAGCGTCCACGGGGCCCCCGGGTCGAACACGGCCGGGAGGACCGTTTCGCGGATGTCCGCGTCCATGTGGTCCAGGGACTCGTCGAGGACCAGCAACCCGGGGCGCCCGACGATCGCCCGGGCGAGCATGAGCCGGTTCGCCTGGCCCAGCGACAGCGGGGCCCCGCCGGTCCAGAGCGGTGTGTCGAGGCCCGACGGCAGGGCCATGACGGTGTCCAGGAGCCCGACCCGCCGGAGCGCCTCGCGCGCGGCCGCGTGCGTTACCCGGTCCCGACCCACTTGTACGTTCGCCAGAACCGTCCCCTCGATCACCTCGATACCCTTGACCAGCGCGACGCGCTCGCGCAACGTGTCGAGGCGCAGGGTGCGCAGGTCCGCCCCGTCGATCTCGATCCACCCCCGGTCCGGAACCCGCAGCCCGAACAGGAGGTCCGCGAGGGTGCTCTTACCGGACCCGTTCGGCCCGGTGATCGCCACCCGCTCACCGGGCGCGAGCTCGAGCGACACCCCGGCCAGCGCCGGCCCGGGCTGCCCGTCGTACGCGAACGTGACGTTCCGGACCGCGACCGCGGCGCCGCCGGCACCGGCCGGGTACCGCTCCTCGCCGTCGCGCTCGAGCGGCAGGTCCAGTAGGTGCCCGAGCTTGTCCACCGCGGCCAGCAGGTCGTAGTAGGCCTCGAGCTGCTTGCCCAGCTTCGCGAACGTGGCCACTACCAGCGTGACGACGATCTCGGCCGCGACCAGTTCGCCGAGCGTGAGTTGCCCCCGCCCGACGAGCACGCCGCCGAGCGCCAGTAGCGCCACGTTCGCCACGACCTGCAGTGCCAGCGCGAACCCGAGCTGCCGCATGAGCACCCGGAAGTGGGCCGACCGGGCCGACAGGTACTCGCGGGTGAGCGCGTCGGCCCGCCGGAGGGCCAGTTCGGGTCCGCCGGCGGTCTTGAACGCGACCGGGTGCCGGGCCACCTCCTCCATCCACCCGGCGACCGCGTACTTGGCGATCGACTCGCGCACCGCGGACCGAACCGCGCCCCGACCGAGCACGGTGAACAGGAGCACCAGGGCCCCGATGAGAACCAGATCGAACCCGAGCAGGTACTGGTGGTAGAAACCGAGCAGGACGAGCCCGATGAGCACCTGCAGGGCGATCGTGACCCCGTCGAGCAGGAGCGTGGCGGCCGCCTTCTGGACCGTGAGCACGTCGAAGAACCGGTTCACCAGTTCCGGGCCGTTCTGTCGGTCGAACGCCCTCAGATCGACCCGCGGGAGCCGGTACGCCAGGTCCGCGGACACCCGGACGAACACCCGGCGCTGGATGAACTCGACCACCACCCCTTGCAGGAGCGTCAAGCCGGCGGCCAGTGCCAGCGCCACGAACAGGGCGGCGCACAGGACAACGAGTTGCTGGACCAGGGTGCCGAACGCGACCGTGTTCACCACCGCCATCGCGACCACCGGGGTGGCGAGGGTGAGCGCCCCGACCCCGACCGCGAACAGGAGCACGAGCCAGAGCTCGCCCAGCTCCGGGCGGAGCAGCCCGAGTAACCGGCGGAACGGTGGCGCGTGGTGGGCGTGGTGCTCTTCGCCCCCCGGTCCCGGTTCGGTCGCAGGTGCGGTGCCGGAATGGGGCGACCGTGGCGCGTCGGTCACGCGGCGCTCCTGATAAGAGAACGGTTCGGGATGATTACTGTGGTCGTGATATTGTATTCCCCGTCCGCGAGCGCAGGTTTCCGGGGTCCGTGTTGCCGAACCCGGTAAACGGAACGCCGCGCTACTTTCCCGACCACCGCCACGCGCTCAGCCCGTTCAGGTCGCGTATGAAGATCTCGTCGCCGCAGACCGCGAGGTGCGCCCAGGTCTCCGATTCCGCGACCTTGCGCTTTTCGATCAGATCGAATTCTTTCGGGTCGGCCTTGAACAAGTACAGGATCCCGCGGCTATCGAGCGCGAGAATTCGGTCCTTGTTCGCGACCAAGCTCCAGTAATCCCCGAACCGCTCGTCGGTGCCCCACGCCTCCTTGCCGGTCCTCACGTCGACGCATACCAATCGCTTGTCCTTGCCCAGAACGTAAGCGTGCCCGCCCACAACGACCGGCGTGCACATGTAGCCCTCGTACCGCAGTGCCCATGCGTCGCTCGTGTCGAACGTCCCGTCCGTGTTTTTCACGCGCACCAGGCGCGTGTTGCCGCCGTAAGTGCTGGTGAGTACACCGTCCGCGCCGACGGGCACCGGCGTGAGGATGTTCATCCCGCGGAACGACGGAACCTCCTTGGACCACAGCTCCTTGCCCGTGTCCCGCCCCACGCCGGCGAGTTTCGTCCGCGTCTGCACCACCACCTGGTCCGCGCCCGCGAGTTTAGCGAACACGGGGGAAGAGAACGCGGATCCCATCGTCCCGCCGCCGTCCTTGAGCGCGCGCCACAGAACCTTCCCGGTTTTCTTGTCCACCTTCACGAAGCCGCCCCCGGCCTGCACGTACACGCCCGCGTCGTCGACCAGCGGCGAGCAGACGAACCCGAAGTCCGGCACCGGCGTGCCGAACTCTTTGACGAAGTCGAGGCGCCACACTTCCTTTCCGGTGCCACCGTCCAGCGCGACGAGCACGTCGGTGATGCCCGCGACGAACAGTGTCTGCCCGTCGAACGCGGGCGTCGAGCGGATCCAGCTCCCGTTCTTCGCGGCGAAGAACGGGACCGTAATAGAGCCCTCCCAGCTCGTCTTCCACAACTCTTTGCCGGTCTTGCGGTCGTGCGCGGTCACCACTTCGGTCTTCTTGTCCACGGTCTGCGTCGTGAACACGCGGTCCGTTGCGACGATCGGCCCGGAGTAGCTGGGCCCGAGTTTCTCGACGCGCCAGACCCGTTCGAGCGCGGCGCCCTCGAGTTTGTCCGGCCACGCCGGTCCGGTAACGGTGCCGTCCCGGGCCGGGCCGCGCCACTGGGGCCACACGGCCGGGTCCGCGGCGGGCGCAAGTGAACTGAAAAGGAGCACGGCCGTGATCGCGCGTACGGGGTACATCTGGTGCCCGAGGTAATGGGTTGGATCGTCACCGCGACCAAAAATCTACGTACCAGCCGCTCGCGCGGATTCACTTATCCCACTGTCCCCGCGTTCCGTGGAGCCCACCCGGTTGGACATGCACTTTGAACCGGGGCTTCAGCGAAGTTCCTGAGCTCGACTGGTGCCGATTCTGAGTGCGCTCAAGCGGCCGGGGCGAGCGCCGTGAGTAGCAATTCCCGCACGCGGTCGGGGAGTTTATTGAGAGTGGTGCCGTCTCCGGCCTGTGGCAAAAGGGCCTGGTCCCAAAGCCACCGGCGCACGGCGGCGAGCGCGTCCGAGAACGTGGTGACGGTTTTGCCCGGCCATTCCACGCTCCCGGTTCGTTTCGCCTCGGGCCGTGCGTGGAACAGGATCGCTGTCACGGTGTACAACCCGAACAGGCACGGGGCCGCACGCACAACCGTCTTCTCGCGCCACCCGCGGGTCGTCTCCAGGCCCAATTCCGCGCGCCTCTCCTGGAACGTGGTCTCGATGTTCCAGCGACCGCAGTAGTGACCGATCGCGGCCGCCGGCCCCAGGTCCAGGTCGGTGGTGAAGAAGTACTCGTCCCGGTGCGTGCCGGTGGTGTCCCGCACGAACACCCCGCGCACCGGCACCAGCCCGCGACCGGCCTTGTACCAGTGACCGGTGCCGCCGAGGGCTTGGACCGTCCGCGTCCCGCCCCCGTACCACCCGACCTCCAGCCGGGTGAGGGTCGTGGCTGCAGCGACCGCTTGGCGCGGCTTGGGGCACCGGTCGCCCTTGACTCGGGGCCGTCCCTTGCCGGTGTACGGCGAGGGCGGGTCGAACAGGTTCGCGTCCGGGTGTAGCTTGCTGACCAACGTGAGTCGGCCCCGGTGCCGATGACAGAACCGGGCCACGTCGTGGGTTCCGTACCCCGAATCCCCGGCGAACACGAAGGTCCGGTCCGGGAACCGGATCAGCAGGAGCCGCAACAGGCTGCACATGATTCGGGCCGGGGTACGGTGCGGTCGGTTCCGCTTCCGGTCGTCATCCGCGGACCGGTACAGGTCGATGAGTACCGGTAGCGCCCACGGGCGGGTGGCGAACGGGAATTTCACCAGCACGGCCAGCACCACCCACTTGTGCCCGTACCGGAACGCGGTGTACGAGTGGGTCGAGCGCACCGGGTCCCGGTGCCGGGCCTTGCCGTGCACGTGCGCCCCCTTGTGCCCGTCAACCGTGTCGTCCCCGACCAACCGCACCGGACCGTCCGGAACGATGTGATCCAGCACGAACCGCATCAACGCGCACCCGAGCGCGAGCCCGGACCAGGGCGCGCGGGAGAGCACCCGGCGGTAGTCGGTGGGGTGCCCCGGGGCCAGGTGCCGGAGCGTGCGCAGCAGGTTCGCCACGGTGCGCCGACCGGTGCTCACAAGCGCACCGACCAACAGAACCGAGAACCGCTGGTACGTGGGGCTCGTGAAGTGCAGCGCGAGCACCTGCACCAGCGCGTGCGCCTCGGGTGGTAGAATCATGGCGGCCGTCCGTGGGCGAGGGCCACGGGAGCTTCAGCAACCCCATGATACCTCACCACGGACGGCCCTGAGAATCGGCACCAGTCGAGCTTAGAGCCTCTTGCGAGATACCATCCTGCATCCCGAGTGCCGGAGCGAATCGGCCGATGATTCAGGGCGCGGGAGCAATTTGAGTGTGCGGATCTCGCTCACGACGCGCAGGTCAATGAACCGGATCGACACACCGCGCTCCGCGATCATGACGAGCACGACCATCGACGCGGTTTGCAGGACGATCTCCGCGCTCCGTGGGGGCACAGGTGCGGAGGTATCGCAACCCGGATGCCGTGCGGAAAGCAAACGGTCCGCGGAGCGGGGCGCCGAAATGGCCTCGCGGGCGGGGCGAGAAATTGCCGGGTGTGCGAACGCGGCACATCGGGCTGTGGCGCCGTGAGAGGACGGGCGCACTCACGCCGTTCGGGTCTGCTGCTTGTGGGCGAGATGTGATGATTCGGCAGTCCGGCACGGTCGTTGCTTTTCGGACAACGCCGGACCGCCAGCGAGACGAACCGCGGCCGAACCCGGCACCCGCCCCAGTGCTACTCGCGGCTCAAACGGTTTGTGCCCCTACTTCCTATTGGAGCTTGTCATGACTCACGACCCGAACGACGTGGTGCGAGTGTACGCCGGCCCCGCGCTCATGGTGCGGGGCCACCGGGCGGCACTGGCCGAGGTCGGGATCACGTGCCGAGTGGTCGGCACAGAATTGAGCGGCAGCTTCGGCTCCGCGCTCCCGGCGTCGGTCGAGTTGTGGGTCCACCGCAGCAACAAGACGGCGGCCGAGGGGGTAATCGCACGCGAGTCGCGGTCGGCGAACGAGCCGACCCGGGACCGCCCGCGGCAGCACTTCCCGCACCCGATCGACGACCCGAAACCCGCGCCCCCGCCGCACCGGCGCGAGCCGTATGTGAGCCCCGATCCGGGCGCATGAACGGTGTTGTGCGGCATTGTAACCTGTGGAGGGATGCTGTGAGGAATCTGGCTCGGCGGTTCCGGTTGTGGATTCTGGCCCACCAGCGATGGTTCGCGCTTTGGTCCGTGTTCGGCTTGTTCGGGTTATTCGCCCTGATCACCGGTGATTGGGTCTGGTTGGGCGGCCTCGGGTTCCTCGGGTTCCTCGGGTTCCTCTTCTTCCTGGCACCACAGAACGGCGCGCAGTCCACGAGCCCCGCACAGAGACAACCGGGCCGCGCATCTCGGTCAACCGCTCCGCCGCGTAGGATGACGGAGTGCTACGGAGACGCGTCATGGCGACACTCCCCAGCAACGCGGAACTCCGGGGCGAAGTCGTCTACTTCTACGCGTTCGACGTGGCGAACGAAATCCGCCTCGACCGGGCCGCCGAACTCCTCGCCGGGCGCTCGACTTCGTTTACCGCGCGGTGGGGGCGCCCCGCGCCGCGATCGGTGCCCGTCTCCCGCCCTCTCGTTGTCGAACCGACGGTCTCTACCGTCAGGGTGAACGGGTGCCCGGCGCGGTTACTCGTCCGCGTCTACGACGTGGGTGTTATCAGTGTCACGGCTCGAGTTCCGTTCGCAAGTGACGCGCTCGCCGCTCTGATCCCTTTCCACAACCCATCTCTTCACGATGGTCGCCCGCTCGACGCTCTCGCGCGGGAGCAGCGAGACGAGGTCTGCCGCGCTCTCAACGAGGCGCTCGTCCGGTCCGGCGAAATGTCGGCGCCGGAAGCGTACACGGTCTTCACTCTGTCGCATCTCGGTGATGAGAAGGACGCGAACCACTGGCTGACGAACCGCGAGCGCGAGGTCGCCGGACTGCTCACCGAAACACCGGGTGACCGGCTCAGCGCGGCCCAGGTGGCCGAGGTACTCCGTCTGCGCCGCTCGTTCGAGAATAGCGACCTCGTGGTGATCGACTGGGATGCGGCGCTGGTTGTCGATCTGGATCGAGAGGCCGAGGACATGCTGTTCGTGATCGAGTTGGCGAACCTTCAGTTGGAAGAGTTCCAGTGGATGGATCGGCAGCTCGACCGATATTTGGACCGAGCGTACTACGACCTCGCGAAGCGCCCGTGGTGGTCGTTCGGGGCGATGGGCCGCATTCTCCGTCAGCTCCGCCAACTGCGGGTCGATCTGGCGAAACTGGCTGATGAGGTGACGCACGTGACGAAGTTCGTCGGCGACTGGCACCTGGCCCGCGTGTACCTCTTGGCCCGCGAGCGGTTCCACCTTGACCAGTGGCGGGCGAGCGTCGAGCAGCGACTGGAAGAAGTCGATCGCCTCTACACGCTGACCCGTGGCGACGTGTACGAGCGCCGGATGCTCTGGCTCGAGATTATCGTCGTCGTGTTCTTTGCCGTCGATCTCTTGATCCTGCTGGCGAAGTGACCTGCTGGCGCGAACCGGGCGCTTTCACTCCGGTTGCAGTGCCCTCTCGGCTTCGGTTTCCGTCCCGGCGAGTCGGTACTTCTCGATCAGTCGGTACTCAAGCCCGTGGGCGGTTGAGGCACATGCAACTGAAACGTGATCCCGATCTGACACACCCGGTCCGGGCGAATGTCCCTCTCGATTGGCTCCCGATGCAGGTTCGAGGCGGGATCGAAACGGATACTTGTTCCGGCACGCTCTTTGCCAACGTTCCCGCACAGTTCCCCCGAAACGAATCATCGAGAGGGAGACAATGCCGACTGCGATAACCAGTCCTCGCGACCTCGGTGGAGCGGTGCTCCAGTTGGTTACCGACGTGCCGACTCGTCACCGGAGCCGTTACCTTCGCGAACCCCGGATCGATGGCGCCGATTGTGGGGGCATCTTGCGCGGGCGCGCGATCACCTTTTATGGACGGTAAGCAGATGGCGTTACGCGAGGTAATTGACCGGTCCGGGTTGGTGGCCGTGGCGAACCTGATCGAAGTCCCGGAGCAGTCGACTGATACGATCGTTGGGTTATGCACTCCTGGCCGCCTTCACGTAGTGAGTCATTCAGACCAACATTCTGGGACGGCATCATGCCGCCCGCGCAGCCCCCCGTGCCGGTGAACGGAGCAAACTCATGGAATCGACCAACGTCAAACTCGTCCCCGCCCCGAACCGGGATCTCGGTTCCCGAGCCGAACTGGTGCCCGCCACACCGCGACCGCCCGACGTGCGGCCCAAGTTCCCAAAAGACGAGACCGGGCTTCACACCGAATTGCGGCGCCGACGCCTACTTCCGCAAGTCCGGGCGCGCCGAACACGGCGATTGGCAGATCTACCTAAAAACGGTGATCGTGCTCGGCGGGCTCGCCGCCTCGTACATGGCTCTCGTCTTCGTCGTCGAGACGTGGTGGCAGGCCGTCCCGGTGGCCGTCCTTCTGGCGTTCGGGCTGGCGGCGGTCGGGTTCAACATCCAGCACGACGGCGGGCACGGGGCCTACTCGAAACACGCCTGGGTGAACAAACTGGCCGCGATGAGCCTCGACCTGATCGGCGCGTCCTCTTACCTGTGGAAGTGGATAAACGGCGTGTTCCACCACACGTGTACGAACGTGAGCGACCAGGGCACCGACATCGGACGTGGGCCGCCTCGCGCGGCTTGCCCCGCAGCAGCGCCGGCGGTGGTTCCATCGGTGGCAGCACCTGTACCTGTGGCCCCTGTACGGCCTGACCGCATCCGTGTGGCACCTGTACGGCGACTTCCACGACGTGGCGACCGGAACCGTCGGGCCGCACCGCGTCCCGCGCCCGAAGGGGTGGGATCTGATCGCGTTCGTCGCGGGCAAAGTGGTGTCGATCGGCCTCCTCCTGGGGGTGCCGATGCTGGTTCACCCGTGGTGGGTCGTACTGATCTTCTACGCGCTGGTGGCAGTGGCACTCGGGGTGACGCTGACGGTCGTGTTCCAACTGGCCCACTGCGTCGGAGAGGCCGACTTCCCTCAGCCGATCGACGGCGGGCGCCGGATGGCCGACGCCTGGGCCGTCCACCAGCTCCATACGACGGTGGACTTCGCCCGCAACAGCCGGGTGCTGACGTGGCTGCTGGGCGGTCTGAACTTCCAGGTGGTGCACCACCTGTTCCCGCGCGCGTGCCACGTCCACTACCCCGGGCTGGCGCGGATCGTAGAGAACACGTGCCGCGAGTTCGGGGTGCGGTACTCGGCCCACCGCTCGTTCGTTGCGGGAATCGCCGCGCACTACCGCTGGCTCCGCCACCTCGGCCGTCCGATCTCACGATCGATTGATGCCGAACCCGAGGCGGGCCGTGTCAGGAGGGTCCCGCGCGTTGCACCAGCGGCTCGTGATCGGCGATTACCGCCGACCCGCGCCGTGCTGATGAGCCCGTGCGCTTCAACGGAGAGGCCTGCCCTGAACCCGTGGGAGTACCTCACCGACGCGTTGACTCAACTGGCTGCCGAACCGGCCAATGCAGGGTCCACGCGAACACAACGGATGATGTGCCGGGGAGTTCGGGATAGTTCGAGGGTGGCACTGGAAGACACGCGATGTCACTCGCAATTACGACGGCGTTTGCAGACTTGCCGGATCCCCGTTCGGGCATCAAACACCGCCACAACTTCGTCGCTATCCTGACGATCGCGGTTGCCGTTAACGAGGGCATGGTACGCCGGTTGCACCGATGCTTTATGAGGCTTGTTATACCCACAATCGGCGCAGCTCCGTAATCACTCGGCCAAGCGTGGCGAATGCGGAGCACCCGGAACTGTGCGCGAGGTTCTGTCGGAGGGGAAGCAGGCAACGTGATCAGCGGTAACGGAGTTTCAGGCCGTGTGGTTGCTTGACAAGTTCAACAACGCGTCTCTAGTGCAGGATCATGGCTGAGGTTTTGGCAATGTGGGGTGGAGCGTGCAGCCGTAGTAGTCGCACGCTCGTTGCCGTACCTCAGCGGCGGTAAGTTTCCGGTCGGGCTCGACGATGGCCCGCTTGCCGTGGACCCACTTGGGTTCGATCGGATTGAGCCACGGGGCCTTCACGGGAAGTCCGCACACCCGGATCCGGCACCCGGTCTTCGCTCGCCGGACCCGCCGGTTGTGGGCCTCGATCCACCGCCGCACGCGCCGGCTCATGTGCCACGCGGCGTTGTCCCACACCAGGGCCAACACCGCCTTCCCCTCGGTCGCCAGCACCTCGCACACCCACCCCAGGAACGCCTCGGTGGTGGCACTTACCGGGCGCCCGTCGCAGAACCGCAGCATCATCCCGCCCGTGTCGGCCCGCAGCACCCCATAGCACGCCACCGGCTCGGGCCCGCCGCCCTTCGGATCCCGGGCGTTGCCCCCGAGCCGGAGCGGGCCGGAGGTCGTCCAGGCGAACAGATCGGGCTGGGCCAGTCGCGTCCACCAGCACTCGTCTTGAAAGCCCAGCACCCAGTCCGAATGCTTCGCCGCCTCAGCGATCAGCCGGTCCCGACGCCTTTTTTCTTGACGTATTCGGGGTCCGGGCTGGTGATCCAGTGCTTGGCCCGCTTCCACCCGACCCCGAGACGCTTCAACGCCTGTCGGATCGGCTCGACCGACAGCACCCGGGGCGTCCATCCCTTCTGGTGGCACACCTCGGCCACCAACGCCAGGGTCCACAGGCTCGTCGGCTTGCCGAATTCTCGGGGCCGGCGGTGGAGTAGATCCTTGAGGTCCTCGTCCCGCCCCCGGTCCCATACCCGGCCGGGATCCTTGCGGGCATGCGACTTGGCGCCCAAGCATCCCAGGCCGTCGGTCTCGAACGCCCGGACGGCGTTGCGGACCGCTTGGGCGGTACACCCGACCACCCGCCCGACTTCGGCCGGCCCCATCCGCCCGGCACTCGCCAACAGGATCTGCGACCGGCGGACGGTGAACGCATCGGCCGACTTACGGCCTCGCTCCAACGCCCGCCGCTCGGCGGCCGTGAGCGTGCGGACGAATTTACGGGGCTTGTTCATCCCGACAACATACGACCCCGACCGGATTCGCAAACGGTCAGCAATTAGGCTGCACTAGCGAACCGGGATCGACTCATTCGCTTGAAATCGGTGCGCTGCGCCCGAACAGCCTCCGCAGCAGCGCAAGGGTGCGGTGTAATTGGTCGTCGGTTATGCGGGTGAAGTCATGAGCCGTTCGCCCACACCGAGGGCACGGGGGCGTGGTCATTCCCCGGACCAGCGTACCCAACTCCTCCAGTTCGGCCCGGCTCAGCCGGTGAAAATCGATCTCCGCGGCACGTGGATTCGGTGGCGGTTCGATCCGCCCGCACCCCCGGCACGGATGTTCGCGGGCATGGCGTTCGAGTTTGGCCAGACGGCTCCGGTTCACGACCGCACCTCTGGCCCGTTCTCCAGTGGTTCCACGACCTCAACGATTTCCTCTTCGATGACGAGCACGTGGCACCCGCCGCACCGTTGACACCGGTCCGCGTCACTCGGCACGTGGTCCTCGGGCGCGAGCCGAAACCGGCTCGGGTCGCACCGGGGCTCGGCGGCCTCCAACTTCTGCACCCGCGCCGACAATCGCATAATGCCCCTATTCGTTCAGCCCCGGCGCATCACGACGTCGAGCGCGTCCAGGACCTGCTCGTCGGACGCCGGGAGCAGGATCTGGCCCGGGTACGCGCCCGGATGCCGCTCGTGTACGAGTCGGAGCCATGCCTGGTGCTCGGGCTGGAGCGTTTGCAGGAATGCGCTCATCTGCGCGAGCCAACCCGTGTGATTCGGGTTCGTGCGGTCCAGGTCATCCACCCCGAACGCCCCGGCCAGGATCCCGCGCGCGAAGGCTACCGGGGCGTCCGGCACGGCCGCGGTCACCCGCCGCACCGGTATTTGGAATTCCAACTTCCCCACGCGGTTCCCGAGGTTCATATGCGGTTGCCCCCCTCGGGGAGCCCGGCCCGGTGCTCCAACTCCGCGATCCGGGTCTCCAGGTCCGTCAACTCGCGTACCTTGATGCCCAGCTCCAGAATGGCCCGCGCCGCCCCGAGCCGCACGGCCGGCGGCGCCGAGTCCTTCTGGAGCGACAGCAGGGTCCGCACGGCCTCGCCTGCGGCCGCCGTGAGCAAACCCGCGGCCCGGCGCACCATGTCGGCCCGGAGCGCCTGCAACCGGCCCCGGAATGCGGGCTCGGCGAGTCTGCGGTAGATGGTGCGGTCCGTGAGCCCGCACTGCTTGGCGGCCGCGTCCACCGTGACCCCGCACGCCAGCGCCAGGAGCAACTGGTCCTCGTTCTTCTTCACCCGGCCCGCAGCCATGCCTTCACCTCCTCACGCCACGTCATCCGGCGCCTCGACGTGCTCCAGGTGGCACACGATCAGGAGCCCGAACGGGGCCAGTTTGCCCTCGGGCACCACGGGTTCGCCCTTCGCGGGGTCGTACACAAGGCGCCCGACGAGTGAGCCCTCGGCGCCGCTCCGGTACAGGCCCGGTTTCCGCCCCTCGGCGCGCGACACGGGCACGGCCTCGATCACGTGGAACTGGTCCGGGGGGAGCCGGTCGGACAACACCTTCGCGACCTTGCCGAGTCGGTTCGAGAGCTTCATTACCGCGCCCTCCCGTCACCTTTATTCCGCGTTCCGTCAGGGTTTACGCCGCGATGCGCTCGGCCGACTTTCCGGTCCGTGACTCGAACCGGGAGACGATCACGTCACAGTACCGCGGGTCCAGTTCGACCAGTGCCGCGGTGCGCCCGGTTTGCTCGGCCGCAACGAGCGTGGTCCCGCTCCCGGCGAACGGGTCGAGCACCACGCCCCCTTTCGGGCACGAGTTCTGGAGCAGGTACTCGAACAGGGCGACGGGCTTGGGCGTGGGGTGGTCCGCGTTCCTCGCGGGCTTGTCGAACTCGAGCACGGTGGTCTGGGCGCGGTCGGAGAGCCACGTGTGCGGGGCCCCGTCGGCCCACCCGTATAAACACGGTTCGTGGCGCCACTGGTAGTCCTGGCGCCCGAGCACGAGCGCGGACTTGACCCACACCAGGCACTGGCGCACGGTGAGCCCGGCGGACGCGCACGCGAGTCGCACGTCGAGCCCGGCGAGGTCCGCGTGCCACACGTAGAACGCACCGCCCGGGCTCAGGTGGCGCAGCGCGGTGCCCAGCGCGGACGCCAGGAACGTGCGGTATTGCTCCGCGCTCATGTCGTCGTTGGCGATCGTGAGTGCGTCGGCGGTCTTGCCCGAGTACGCGACGTTGTACGGCGGGTCCGTGAGCAGCGTGTGGGCCGGTCCGTCGGGCAAGAGCCGGGCCAGGTCGTCGGGCTTGGTGGCGTCGCCGCACAGTAGGCGGTGGCGCCCGAGGAGCCACAGGTCGCCGGGTCGGGTGACGGGGTCGGCGGGCGGTTCGGGCACGTCGTCGGGATCGCCGGTGGGTTCGGTGGGCGGTGCGGTCAGGTGCCGGAGCAGTTCGTCCTCGGGGAACCCGGTGAGCGACAGGTCGAAGTCCGCGCTTTGGAGTGCGACGAGTTCGTGTGCGAGTCGGTCGTCGTCCCAGGTCGCCAGGGTAGCGGTTTGGTTGTCCGCGAGGCGGTACGCGCGGGCCTGCTCGGGTGTGAGCCCGCGGGCCACGTGCACCGGTACTTCGGTGAGCCCGAGTTCGAGTGCGGCCCTGTACCGGGTGTGGCCCACGATGATCACGTCGCACTCGTCCACAACAATGGGCTGGCGGAATCCAAACGCCCGGATCGAGGCCACAACAGCGGTGACCGCCGTATCGTTGGAACGCGGGTTGTTCTCATACGGCTTGATCGACCTGACCGGGCGCATCTCCACGTCCATCATTCACCTCCTCGGAACATCACGCGACGGACGCCTATAAGGAACTACACCGAACGCGCACGAACTGTCGGGGGTGGGGATGAAATTTCGGGCTACTTTTCCGCAGAACGTGTACGCGTGCGTGCTCCCGTGAAAACGGTGGACGCCCCAGTTGCCTGTCCCAGCAGGTGGACGCTCGGGGCCGCCACCATCACCCCACGTGCCGAGTGCCGCCGAGTGTTGCCGAGTGTTTGCCGAGTGTTGGGGGCCCAACACTCGGCACGGTTAACGTGTGGTTCTTAATGACGTTGCGGTCGGAGTGCCGAGTGTGCCGAGTGATTTTCCAGACCCATACGTGTGTGCGGGCGCGTGCACACGCACGCACGCACGGGACGGACCGACTTACCGTTCAACACTCGGCACACTCGGCAGGCGGGTCGCAACTCGTTACGGGGACACGTTTTGATGGTGCCGAGTGTTGGGCCACCAACACTCGGCAAACACTCGGCAACACTCGGCACAATTGAGCCGCATGAGCGCGCCCCGATGTACGCCCCGGTCGGTGGCGCGTGCGGTGCCGGTTCGCGGGGTTGTTGGCGCCGGGAGGAGACGAAGGGGAAATGCGGGTCGGGAGGTCAGGCCGCGTCCCGGACCGAAACGCGGTACACGTTACCCTTCCGGTCGGGGGACCGTTGGAATGCGACCGTGCGCCCGTCGGGTCGCACGAACTGCAGGTCGATGTAGCGCCCGGCCAGGAGCCCCATGCGGATCGTTCGGGCGTGTGGGGACGCGTCCTTGAGCTCGGTGGGGAACAATCCGTGGTCCGCGGCGAGCGCGGCCAGTTCCGCGGCGGTCCAGGTGCCCTGGGGGTGGTCCGCGAGGATCCCGACGAGGTACGCGAACTCGCGCCGCGTGTCGTCCAACTCGGCGGCCGCGGTTTCGGCGTTGGCGAGGAACCCGGGGAGCCCGGCGTGGGCCAGGATCCCGCCCACGATGCGGCCCCACCCCTTCTTGTTGAACCGGGACGCCACGTCCGCTTCCGGGCTCCCCGCCGCGCGCCAGCGCGCGACCATGCTGACCAGCTCCCCGAGCAGTTCGGCCCGGTAGTCCCGGGCGTACCCCTCGGGATCGGCGATCGTGAACGCGCGCCGGGCCGGGTCGCCCTCGTGGAACAGGTCCACCAGGACGCACCGGGTGACCAGGTCCCGGCTCACCTCGGGTGTGTTGGCGGTGAGGCAGAAGATGTGCGAGTTCTCGGCCCGGATCTCGCGCGAGTGCCCGAGGAGCCGGAACGAGAGGGTGGCATCGGTGATCGAGCGCTCCAGACACGCGGAGTCGATCCGGGCCGCTCGGCCCTGGCCCTTGGCGTTGTCGACGATGATGGTGGTGGCCCCGCGGTGGACGACGGCCCCGAGGCGCTTCTCGAACTCCTCGTCGTTGGGGTTGTACGTCGCGGTCTCGGCGGGTTTGCCGTCGCGCACGGTGGCGATGACCTGGGCCAGGACCGTCTTCCCGAGCCCGGGCTGGTTCCCGGCGAACAGGACCGCGGGCTTGGAGCCAACGAAGTGGGGCATCAGGATCGTGGTCAGGAGCACCCCGACGTAATTGGTGCGGTCCCCGGGGGTGCGGAAGCAGAAGTCCGCGAGGAGCGCGTCCAGGTGCCCGGTGCCGGCGCGGGGCTCGATCGCGGGCCCGGCGTAGTACGTGCCCGAGGGGGGATCGAACCCGGGCGGGACCAGGCGCCAGTCGGTGGTGAAAACCGGATTCAGGGTGAACAGGGCGACGGCGGGCAGGCGCGCGGCCTCGCCCGGGTGGTTGAGCCACGTGTTGGCGTAGTTGACGGGCAGGGGCTTGTACGCGGGCCCGCTCTCGCCGACGACGAGGACCTCGGTGCGTTGGTTCAGGGCCCCGGCCAGTTCGGGCGCGGACAGGACCGGTGTGATGGCGGTTCCGGTGACACGGACCAGTTGCCCGGCCCTATGGTAGTACTCGCGGGCCCCGATCAGGACGTCGGTGAGCGCCGACATGGTGCGGGCCACCGGGGTGGTCGCGGGATCGATCACGATCTCCGGGAGCGCCCCGGCGCGGGGTTCTTCGGCCCCGGGCGCGTCGGGCGGCCCTTCGGGGTGCGGCGGCGTCGGACGTTCCGCGCGTTTCTTGCGCCCCCGGGGTCGTCCCGTCAGAGGCGGGTCGAAGTGATGTGGCTCGGGCGCGCCGATCATTTGCTTGAACGCCTGCCACCCGTGCCCGGTGCACCCGTTGTGGAAGCAGTGTGCCGCGAGCTGGCCGTTCGGGGCCTGCATGACGCACGCGTCGGGATCCGCGTGGGCGGGATCGAACGGGCAGGTCGCGAGGACATACACGGTGCGCCCGCGCGCGTCGGGCTCGGGCTTGGTGCGGAACGTGACCCCGCGGTCCGCGAGCCACCGGTCCACCACCAGGCGCGAGGTGAAGCGCCCGTCGGGTGGCGCCGCGGCTCCCGCCGGCGCGGACCCGGGTCCGGAAGCGGGTGGTGCCCCTTCGTCGGCGAGGCGCTCGAGGAGCGCGAGTGAGACCGGCTCGAGGTTAGCGGGAATCTCGATCAGTTTGGCCCGACGGTGCGGGCGCGCCGGGGTGCTGTCGCCCTTGCGCGCGAACGTGCCCGGGAGCTTGCAGATGCGCCCCGGGTTGTGGACCGCGCGGTCGATCGTCACGGCCGGGGTATCGAACTGTGCGGCCAGGGCCCCGAGAACCCGCTTGACCAGTCCCCCGTCGTCGGCCGGCAGGTCGACCCGGTACAGCAGGTGGAACCCGTTGCCGCTGTCGGCCAGGACCGGGTCGGGCCACCCGCGCTCGCGCAGGAACGCGCGCACCGACTGAGCGGTTTCGCGGGCCCGGGCCTTCTCGTCGTCGGTGGCGCTGATGTGGGGATCGCGCACGGGGTCCGCGTCGACCAGGAGCCAGCGCCGGGCGGTGACGTCCTTGTCCCGGGCGAGCTCGCCCGCGCCGGCCCAGTCGGTGCGGTTCGCGCGCCGGGCCAGGAGGTCCGGGCGGAGCGGGTTGAGGGTGAAGTACACGCCCCGCGCGTGGTCCGTGAGGTCGAGCGCGGCCCGGGCCATGTCGGTCAGGTGGTCGGCGTCGAAGAACCCGGCCTCGGTGTGCGGGCGCCCGGTCCCGCGCCGCACCTGGAGGGCGCGGAGCTCGACCACCTGTCCGGGCGCGACGAGGGCCCGGTACCGCTCGGCCAGGAGCGCGACGGCCTCGTCGCGGGTGAGCGGTTTGCCCGGGTTTGGGGGTGCGGACACGGGGGCTCCTCTCGCGGCGCGCATGATCGGCGACCCGCACGAGGCGGGTCGAGTCGGTGCACGGACGTGGGCGGTCAGTTGGTCGCTCAGGCGGTCACGGGTTCGGTTCGTCGCGCCCGGGCGCGCGGGGGAGGCATCGGGCGGCGCGTGACGCGGACCGCGTCGGGTCCGAACTCGCGGGTGACGAACCCGATGAACAGCCGGTTCAGGTCCCGGCCCACGGGGGTGCCCGCGTCGATGGTCACGGCGCGCGCCTTCGGGTCGAACGTGTGGGCCGCGTCGAGCCGCGTTTGGGCCGCGCCGTGGAGCGCCTCGGCCCCGAGGAGTGAGAGGATCAACGTGGCCCCGACCTCGTCGGCCGGGATCCCCTTGTCGAATTGGTACCGGTACAAATCAGTCACCATCACGGGTCCTCGTGTGACGCGGTCCTCAATGCTCCCCGGCCGGGCACGTCGCGCGGCCGGTTCGGGTGGATCGTTGCCGGCCGTCTCCCGTACCGGGCGGACCGGGCGCGCACACGAGATCCCTCTACCCAGATAACTACACCGAACGCGCGCGAAGTGTTCAGCGCGGGTCGCAATAAATTTCGAGCCCGGTCCACTCGGGGCGCGCCCGAACCTTGCGGAGCCGCGCGTACACGGTCGGCCGTGAGATCTTCAGAAAGCGCGCGGCTTCGGTGACACCGTGCGTCCGGACCCGTTCGACCGTTGCGCGGAGGTCGTCGGGCAGCGCTTCGAGTGCCCGTGTCAGGTCCGCGGTGCGAGCGGCCTCTTCGGTCCGGTCGGGCGCGGGCGCGCTCTCGGGCACCGGTTTCGTGGGTCGGGTCGCGCGCTTGGTGCGGCCCCGGGACCGGAGCACGTTGTTCCCGGCGCGCTCGACGACGCGCCACACGAACGCGGGCCACGTGCCGCGTGCCGGGGCGAACCGGTGCCGTTGCTCGAGAACCCGAACCACGAGGTCGTGCTCCAGGTCCTCGCGGTCCTGGGGCCGGAACCCGGCGCGCCCGATCATGCGGTTGGCCTTATACCGGATGATGCGCGCGACGGCCGGGCCGATCGGGTCGTCGGAACCCAGATGGGTGTGATCGTCGGACAACGTGAGCTCCTCCCGGCCGGGAGGGAGCGGCGGGCACGATCCCGGACGCGCGCGAGCCCGTAACGAACGCGGGCGCGGTGCCAGCACCGGGACGGTGCCCACAAGCGCCTCCGCGGTGCGGCCGGCTGAACGTCGGGTCGGTGGGGGTGAAACGGGTGAACGGGTCCGCGGGTCAGCGGGTCAGCCGGGAACCTCGGCCGAGAACGGGAGCCCGTGCTTGACGGTCAGCACGGTGACCGTGCCGTTCCCGATTGCGTCGAGCAGGGCCATCAGGTCCAGGTGCTGGGCCTTGAGGACGACGTCGGGGCGCCCGGCCTCGGGGCGCGGCCCGTTCTCGCCGGCGAACTTGTGCTCGCGCACGGTAGCCGGGGGCGGGTCGAGGACGGGTTCACCGGCGCGGACGCGCAGGTGCTCGACGCGCCCGAAGTTGAGGCGCTGGAGGAGCTCGATGAGGCGCTGGCGCGGGGTGCTGAGGGCCGATTTGTGTGTGGACATCGTGTCCCGATCGGGTGCCGTGCGGCACGGGATGAGGCGCCGCCCTCGTGGCGGCGCAGCGGCCCGTATGGGGCCGCCAATATTGAGGCGTTACACCGCCCGTAACAGTGTTACGCAGGGCGTAACAGTTTACGCTTCCCAATCCACGTCCGGGTCCGGGGCGTAACAGAGGACCGAGCCCGTCTGGACGAACCCGCGGAAGTGGCGCGCGAGCTCGGGGAGCGGTTTCCGGAGCTTCCCGATGATTCCGTTGATCGCGTTCTTGATGGACGTGCGGACGCTCGTCGATTCGTCCCCGGCGCGCCGCACCCGCCCACCGAACCCGCGGGCCTCTTGAACGCGCGCGGTGACCATGTGGAGTTGCTCTTGTAAGCGCTCCACTCGTGCCGGATCGTGGTCCTTCCGGGCCTCGTCGAGTTCCTCCAGTAGTTCCCGGTACACGCGCTCGTCGTCCGCGGCCGCGCGTTGGTCCACGGCCTCGACGCCCGGGAACGGCTCGGAGCCCGTGCGCCCGTGGACCCGGTCCCGGAGCTCCGAGGCGCGGAACCCTTTGCCCTTGGCCTGGATCAGGTGCGACAGGTACCAGAGCCCGATCCGGTCGTGGAGGAGCACGGTTTTCCCGGCGAACGTCACGGACCACGCCTCGCCCGCGTGCCAGAGCGCGTTCGGGGCACGGTCCCGGATCGAACCCGGCACGAACGCCGTCGCCGTCCAAGTGATGGACGCCTCGAGCGGTGAGACGGGGCGCACGTGCCCGGGTCCGTCGGCCGTGACGAGCGTTTCCAGGGGAACGAGCCTCACCCCGCTGCGCCTGAGGTCCGGGCCGACGGCCGTGACCACGGACGGGCTCGTACAGATCAGGAGCAACGGCTCGGTCCACCGGGTCCGAAGGCGCGAGATCAGGGCGCGGAGCTCGTTCGCGGTTGTGGTGAGGGCCAAGAGGCACGTGTACCGGGTGCCGTCGGCAGATGTAAACGACCCGAGGTGCGTGGCCCCGCGCTCGCCCGACTCACTCACCGGTTCGGGACGGAACCCGAGCGCCCCCGCGATCGCGCGTGTCAGCATCCTCTGATCGATTGGTGGACCGAGTTGGTGCGGGTGCGAATCCCGATTTGGCGCAAACGGTTGTGGGTGCAGGAACGGGCGCAGGTCGAGCTCAGTTTCGAGCGGTGGGGAGAGCTCCGGGCGCGTGCCGGGAGCCTCCGGGGAGCGGCTCCGGGGGGCGGGCGGAGCTCCCGGGTCGGGAGCCGTCGGGGCAGCAGCCACGTCCGAAGTTACGACACACGAGGGAACTGGCTCGTCCGGGATGCTTGTCGGATTCCGAGTAACCATTGGGGGTGATGGGTCATGATGTTGGGCATGATGCACGAGATAATGTCCGTAAGCATCCAGGTTACGGACGTACACATCAGCCAGCAGACTGCACCAGCACCACCCACAATCTGAGTTGTCCGAAAAAAGGGAAAATAGCTCCCGGGTTCAGGCACCCGTGCGCTTGGTACCGAGTTCGGCCCACATCTTGCGCTGGCGGCGCCAGTCGGGCACGGCCGCGATCGGGCGCAGGTCGCTCAGGATCAGCGGGTCGCGCCCGCGCATCACCTTGGGGAGGAACAAGATGTGTTCCTGGATCTCGGGTGCCAGGTGGAGCAGCGCCATGATCTGGCTCACCCGGGCCCGGGTCACGTGGCCCAGGCGCGCGAGTTCCGCGTGGTCGGTCACCTCGCCGGCCCGGATCAGATCCTCGAACCGCAGTGCCAGCGCCAGGAGGCGTGAAACCCGCGGGACGCGCCCCGGCTCATGCGGAATCGGGGCCGGACCCGCACGCAGCTCCTTGGTGCGCCCGCGCCGGGCGAAGTGGATCGTGCCCGCCACCGTCAGCGCGCTCGGTGCGGAAGTCGGGTTCGTAGTTCCGGTGCTCACGCGATGCTCCTGTGGTCGTGGTGCCGGGAAAGTTCGTCGGCGAGTGCCGTGAGCCCGGTCGGGTGGAACGACACGGTGACGGCCCCGGTACTTCCGTCGTACTCGACCCGGGCCACCAACAGCGCGATGACCCGGGCCCGCTCGAGCGGGGTGAGGGTGGCCCACACCGGGTCGAACGCGGCCAGAGCCCGCGCCGCATCCTCTTCCGAAATCAGCTGATCGGTGACGGTCCGGATGTGCTCGCGCACCTTGGCGGCGCGGTGCTCGGCGGTTCCGATGCGCGCGTGCAGGTCCGCCAGGCGCGTCACGAGCGGGCCGTTCACATCGCCCGGGTTCAGTTGCCCCGCGAGCTGGGTCACCTCCCGGTGCCACGCGCGCAGGTCCTTCTCAAGGCTCCCGTGCTCGGCCTCGAGTTCGCTGATCCGTGTTGTGCTCTTTTCCCGGGCCTGTTCGAGCACCTGGCGGAGCAACTCGGGGTCGCGCCCGACGGCCCGGACGCGCTCGACCACGAACGCTTCGATGGGCTCGGCCGGGACCGATTTGGACGGGCAGGTACCATAGCCGCGCTTCTGGGCGTGGGTGCACACGTAGTACCGGTACCGGGTGGTCCCCTTGGTGGAGTGGCTCGGGGTCATCGCGGCCCCGCACGGCCCGCACCGCAACAGCCCCTTCAATAAAGCCCCGAACCGGTTCCGCACCAGCGCGCCCCCGGTGCGCCCGTTGCGCGCGAGTGCGTGCTGGACCGCGGCGAACACGCCCGGATCAACGATCGCGGGGTGCTCGCCCTCGTGGACCTCGTCCTTGTACCGCACGTGCCCGGTGTAGAGCGGGTTCGTGAGCAGGTTGTACACGTTCGTGCGGTCGAACGGTTTGCCCCCGCGTTCCGGCCCCTTGCGCGTGGCCCAGCGCTTGGTGGTCCACCGGCGCCGCTCGAGCTCCTCGACCACGGGCAACAGTGCCCCGTGCTCGAGGTACAGGGCGAAGATCTGGCGCACGCGCTCGGCCTCGGCGGGATTGAGGGTGAGCTTGTACCCGGCCGGGTCGATGTCGTACCCGAGGACCAGGTGCCCGCCGGCCCACTTGCCCTTGCGCCGCGTCGCCGCGATCTTGTCCCGGGTCCGCTCGGAGATGATCTCGCGCTCGAACTGCGCGAACGACAACAGCACGTTGAGTACGAGGCGACCCATACTGGTCGCGGTGCTAAATTGCTGTGTGACGCTGACGAACGCGACCTTTTTGTCCTCGAACGTGCGCATGAGCTGGGCGAAGTCGAGGAGGCTCCGGCTGAGCCGGTCGACCTTGTACACGACGACGCAGTCCACCTTCCCGTCCGCGATGTCGGCGAGGAGCGCGTGGAGCCCGGGTCGATCCGTGTTCGCGCCCGTGAACCCGCCGTCGTCGTACCGGGTGCCGAGCACGACCCAACCCTCACCGGCTTGAGAGCGGACGAACGCTTCGCCGGCCTCGCGCTGGGCGTCGAGCGAGTTGAACTCCTGTTCGAGCCCTTCCTCGGTCGACTTGCGGGTGTAAATTGCACACCGCACCGATCGGGTCGGTTCCCGGTCCGCGGGCTTCGGTTTGGGCTGGGGTCGGTTGAGCCGGTTCGTGTGGGTGGTCATGCGCGCTCCGGTCTGTTGAGCTTGAAGAAGTGGAACCCGTTGCAGTGGGTGCCGGTGACGGCCTTGGCCACGGCGCTGAGCGAGGGGAACGTGTGCCCGTCGTACTCGAACCCGGCCGCGAGTACTTTCACGTGGATCGTGGTGCCCTTGTAAATGCGGGTGATGACACTTCCGGGCGGGGGCAGGCGCGCGTCGCTCGCTTCCCTGGGTACCGTGCCCGTGTGCACGGGGCCGGCGTGAGCGGTGCTCCCCTTGGGCGGGATCAGTCGGATGTCCGCGTCCCGGGCCAGTTCCGCGGCCCGAGCACGTGCGCGTTGCGAGAGGTCGCCCTCGGCGAGCACTTGCAGGCGCCACGCGATCCGGCGCACGAGCCACGTGCGGTTCCCGGTCGTGGTCGGCTCCCCGAACACGTCCGCGTATCGGGCGCGCAGTTCGGCGATCGTGAACCGCGCGAGCGCGGCGAGCTCCCTGGAGACGTTGATCTGCACCCGTATCCTCCTCGAGAATCCTGTGGAATCGTGTCCTCGGCGGTGTTAACCGGCGGTCACAGTGACGCTCTTTTGGGGCACCACAGCAAGTCCATTCGGGGACGATTCTGCTGATTTTTCTGAGATCGGAAGTGTGCCGTTGGGTGGTGCGAGGAGTTCCGAGCCGAGGCGCACGAGCCCGGTTGCGAGCAGGCGCGCGAGCTCGCGAGTGCGTTCATTGGGGGTGAGCGTGGCGGGGTTGCGTGTGGACGGCATCGGGGCACCGGGTGGTTGGCCCCAGCGCCCTTCGCGTCGCGACCGGCAGGCTGGCGGATGAACAGACGAAAAGTCTCTACCTGTTAATTACACCGAACGAGTTCGAAGTGTTTAGAGAAGTGCGATCGAGGTGCCGATCGCCCGACGACCGTGGCTCACTCTCAGCGTCAACCGAACCTGAGTGACGCAGGGAGAAAATTGCCGGACGCTGCCGTGCCGGGGGTAACGCTCGTTGGACGAGATGCTCAATCCGGTGTGGGGGCTTCTGGTCGTGCCGCTCCATCGTGCTGCGGAAGAACTCGAGGTCGGTCCTCTCGTGGTGCTGGAGGACGGCCAGGATCAGGTCGTCCTTGGACGGGAAGTGGGTGTAGAGGGTCATCTTGGCGACCCCGGCCTCGGCGATCACCCGGTCGATGCCGACGGTTCGAACGCCGTGCTGGTAGAACAGCCGGTCAGCGGCCTCCAGGAAACGCCGCCGGGCTGCGGACGTCGTGGCTCGTGCGCGCCCCATGTTGGATTGGTGCTGCCCGGTCTGTATGGTGTTCGCCTCGACCGGCGCCCCCCCCGCCTCGGCCAGCGCCCGCCGGATGACCTCCGCGGGCAGTAGCCGGACGCGAACCCGTCCGGCGAGGCGATCCCTCGCGATTCGGCATTTGGTACGGTCTGGCCACCACGCTTATTTTGCATATGCAACTAAACTCGTTGTCAAGTCGGCGGAAAAGGCAGCCGCACTCCCGACCTCCGCTTGCTGGTCCTTCCGCCACTGGTGGTCTCCGGCGTGGCAACCCCGAAGGGGTCATCGAAGATACAACCGAAAATCCTCGCACCGACCGCAGCCCGGCCCTCCTCCCCGACGTGCGGAAACGCATCGCGGACTTGCGAGAGGTGACGGCTTCAAATCGGGAGGTGGTGATCGCCCTCTCACCTACCTCGGGTGGAGTCATTTCGTGGTCATCCACCCACAAGTAACCTCGACTTGCGCTTTCTGTTCAACTCGACACTGTGGCCTATGTGAACGAAGTGCACAGCCGGCGGTGTAAGGTGCGGAGCCGAGGGGAGTATCAACCCCACAGAAAATTGCATATGCAATTTTCCAGCGCCCCGCTCGACCGGAACCGAGGGAATCGGCGGGCTCGGGCCGGTAAACCCGCAGACCCTGGAGGGCACATGAACACGCAAAATCGGTTCCTCGTGGCGGCCGGAATCCTCGGCCTCGTGGTCGGAAGCGGAGGGGGCGCGTACATGGTCTACAGCACCCCGCCCACAACCCCACCGCCGGCCCCCGCGCCCCTCCCGCGGGCCGCCCGGGTGCAAGAAGTGACCACGGACGCCTCGGCTTCAGTGCACACGTACACCGGGATCGTCCGGGCTCGGTACGAGACGGATCTCGCGTTCCGGGTCGGGGCCAAGATCGTTTCCCGACACGTCGAGGTCGGGCAGCGAGTCGCGGCCGGAACCTTACTCTTCCGGCTCGATGCGACCGACTACCGACTCGCAGTCAAGGCAGCCGAGGCCGATCTGACCGCGGCCGAGGCCGAGGTCGCGCAGTCGGTCGCGGAGCACAACCGACAACTCCAGACCTACCAGAGCGGGGTCGGCAGCACCAACGACCTCGACCGGGCCAGGGCCGCGAAGGACGTGGCCGCCGGGCGCCGGGATCGGGCGAAGGAGAACCTCGGCATCGCCCGCAACCGGCTCGCGTACTGCGAGCTGACCGCCGACGCGGACGGGGTGCTCACGGCTCTACCAGCGGAAGCCGGGCAGGTCGTCGCCGAGGGGCAGGTCGTCGCCCGGCTCGCTCGTGACGGCGAACGCGAGGCAGTTGTGAGCCTTCCCGAAAACCAAGCAATCGGAGCGCGAACGGCCCGGGCCACGGTCGCACTTTGGTCCGCGCCGGGGGAGTCGTACCAAGCCACCCTTCGCGAACTCTCGCCGGCCGCCGACCCGGTCACCCGCACGTACCAGGCCCGGTTCACGATCCGCGACCCGGGGGCCAAGGTGACCCTCGGGATGACCGCGACGGTTCACCTGAGCCCGGTCGGTGCCACCGCCGGATACAGCCTCCCGCTCTCCGCGTTGCACCGCGCCGGCGATCGACCGGGCGTCTGGATCGTGGAGCGGTCGACGGGGCGGCTCACCCTCGTTCCGGTCGACGTCCGTGAGTACCGGCACGAGACGGTGATCCTGTCCGGGGGCGTGAAGCCGGGTCAGTTAGTGGTCACGGCCGGGGTGCAAAAACTCGATCCGGGCGTGACCGTTCGGGCATGGAAGGAGATGCCGTGAGCACGCTCAACCTGTCCGCCTGGGCGGTAAAGCACCCGGCGCTGGTTCTGTACCTGATCTTCGCGGCCGCCGCGGCCGGGCTGTACGCCTACCTCGGAATGGGCCGGGCCGAAGACCCGTCGTTCACCATCAAGACGATGGTCGTTTCGGCTAACTGGCCCGGCGCGACAAGCGACGAGATGCAGCGCCAGGTGGCCGACAAGATCGAGGAGAAGCTCCAGGAGACGCCGTACCTCGACTACCTGCGGACGTACACGCTCCCGGGCAAAGCGGTGGTCACGGTCCAGCTCCGCAACGACACCCCACCGAAGGCGGTCCCGGACATCTGGTACCAGGTGCGGAAGAAGGTCGGCGACATCCGGCACACATTGCCGGAGAACGTGACGGGGCCGTTCCTCGACGACGAGTACGGGGACGTGTACGTGGCTGTTTACGCATTCACAGGGTCCGACTTCACCCCGGCCGAACTCAAAAGAATTGCCCGGAACGCGCGGCAGCAGCTCCTGCGGGTGAAGGACGTGAGCAAGGTGGTGCTCGTCGGCGAGCGCCCGGAGAAGGTGTTCGTCGAGTTCTCGCACAAGAAGCTCGCGACCCTCGGGGTCGGACCGCAGCAGGTGTTCGACAGCCTGCGCCGGCAGAACGCGGTGAACCCCGCCGGGAGCGTCGAAACTCCGACCGATCGTGTGTACGTCCGGGTGGACGGGCCGTTCGCGGCGGCCGAGAAGGTCCGGGCCGTTCCGGTTCATGCCGGGGGTAAAGTGTTCCGCGTCGGCGATATCGCGGACGTCCGGCGCGGCTACGAAGATCCGCCTACGTTCACTGTGCGGCACAACGGGAAACCCGCGGTGGAAGTGGCGGTTGCGATGCGCGCGGGTGGCAACGTCCTCGAACTGGGACGCGCCCTGGAAACCGAGTTTAGGGCCATCGAAGCGGACCTGCCTGCCGGGGCCGCTGCGGAACGGGTGGCCTTCCAGTCGCACGTGGTGGAGGAGTCGGTCGGCGAGTTCACCCGGTCGTTCGTCGAGGCCCTGGTCATCGTCCTGGTCGTCAGTTTCCTCTCCCTCGGCTTTCGGAGCGGGGTGGTGGTGGCGCTGAGCGTCCCGCTCGTCCTGGCGATCACCCTGGTGGTGATGAACGCGGCCGGGATGGCGCTCGACCGGATCAGCCTGGGGGCGCTCATCCTCGCCCTGGGGTTGCTCGTGGACGACGCCATCATCGCGGTGGAGATGATGGTCGTGAAGATGGAGGAGGGGCTCGACCGGGTGGCGGCCGCCACGTTCGCGTGGAGCAGCACCGCGTTCCCGATGCTCACCGGCACGCTCGTCACGGTGGTCGGGTTCCTCCCGGTGGGGTTCGCTAAGTCCACCGCCGGGGAGTACGCCGGCGGTATCTTCTGGGTGGTCGGCATCGCCCTGATCGCCTCATGGCTCGTGGCCGTGATTTTCACGCCGTACCTGGGGGTGAAACTGCTCCCGAGCTACGCGAACCGGCCGCACCACGACCCCTACCACACCCGGATGTATCGGATCCTCCGCTGGATCATCACCGCCTGCGTCCGCCACCCGCGGTCGGTGGTCGCGGTGACGGCCGTGCTGTTCGCGGCTGCGGTGTACGGGATGGCGTTCGTGCCGAAGCAGTTCTTCCCGCAGTCGTCCCGCAACGAGTTGATGGTCGAACTCCGGCTGCCGGGCGGTTCGTCGTTCACCGCGACCGAGGCCGAAGTCGCGAAGCTCGAAGCGGTCCTGGCCGACGACCCGGACATCGACCACTTCACCGCCTACGCCGGGGCCGGGCCGCCGCGGTTCTACATGGCCCTAAACCCCGACCTGCCGGACCCGAGCTTCGCCAAGGTCGTGATTCAGGCGAAGTCCCCCGAGGCCCGCGAGCGGCTCCGCGCTCGGCTCCAGGAGCGGTTCGCGTCGGACACCGAGTTCGCCCTCCCGCGAATGCGGGTGGTGCGGCTCGAGTTCGGACCGCCGGTGGGGTTTCCGGTCCAGTTCCGGGTGGTCGGCCCGGACCCGGCCAAGGCCCGCGCGATCTCGTATCGGGTTCGCGACATCGTCCGTCAAAACCCGAATGCCCGTGACGTTCAACTAGAGTGGGACGAGCCGTCCAAGGTCGTGCGGCTCCAGGTCGATCAGGACCGCGCCCGCACCCTCGGGCTGACCCCGCAGGAGGTGTCGGCGACGCTCCAGACGCTCCTCACCGGCGTGCCCGTGTCCCAGTACCGGGAGGGGATCGAGCTGATCGACGTGGTCGCCCGCGCGGTTCCGGAAGAGCGGCTGAAGCTCGACACGCTGCCAAACCTGACGGTCCTCACGCCCGCTGGGAGCGCGGTTCCGCTGTCCCAGGTGGCCACGGCCTCCTACGAGCAGGAAGAGCCGATCCGGTGGCGGCGCGACCGCGAAACGGTCCTCACCGTCCGCGCGGACGTGGCCGACGGGGTCCAAGCTCCGGACGTGACCGCTCAAGTCCTCGTTGATTTGAAGGCGCTGAAGGCCGACCTCCCACCCGGGTACCGCATCGACACCGGCGGCGCAGTGGAGGAGAGCCAGAAGGCGAACGAGGCGCTGTTCGCGGTGTTCCCGGCCATGATCGCTGTCATGCTCACGCTGCTCATGATCCAGGTGCAGAGCTTCAAGAAACTGTTCCTGGTGTTCATCATCTCGCCGCTGGGGCTCATCGGGGCGGTGTCCGCGCTGCTGCTGTTCCACGCGCCGTTCGGGTTCAACGCCCTGCTCGGGGTGATCGCGCTCGCCGGCATGGACATGCGGAACTCGGTCATCCTGATCGACCAGATCGAGCACGACACGGCGAACGGGATGTCCCTCTGGGACGCGGTGATTGAGTCGGCGGTGCGGCGGGCGCGGCCGGTGGTGCTGACGGCGGCGACGGCCATCCTGGCCATGATACCGCTCACCCGAAGCGTGTTCTGGGGGCCGCTGGCGGTGGCCATCATGGGCGGGCTGTCGGTCGCCACATTCCTCACCCTCGGCAACCTGCCAGCCCTGTACGTGCTCCTGTTCCGGGTGAAGCAGCCGACCGACCCGCTGCCACCGCCGGCTCCGCGTCCCGAGGCGAACGACCGGGCCGGGTCTACCGAGGCGGGCGTGGTACCCCTCGTGTCGGCGGATGAGGCACCAATGTCGGTCAGCCGTTGACGTGGGAAATATTTGCGTATACAAATAAATGAGAGGTGCCACCATGCCAAAACCGGTCACCAGCATCGAAACGATTGCCGCGTGTTGCATCGCCGGGCGGCTGCGGCTGTTGAACCGGGTCGTCACCAAACTGTACGACGACGCCCTGCGGCCGCTGGGCCTGAAGGCCAGCCAGCTGAACATCCTCATCCTGACGGCCAAGCTCGGCCTGGCGCGGCCCGGCCAAGTCTGCGAGATCCTGCAACTCGATGCCTCGACCCTCAGCCGCAACGTCAAGCCGTTGCAAGCCCACGGTTGGATGGAGGTCGTGCCCGGCAAGGATGCCCGCGCACAGCCCTTCCGGCTGACGCCGAAGGGGGAGCGTCTGATCGAGAAGGCGGTGCCGGCCTGGGAGGAGGCCCAACGCCGGGCCAGCGACCTCTTGGGAAATGAGGGGACTTCTCTGCTCGACAAAGCCGCCAGGAAGTTGGGCATGCCCTAAACCGGCCGCTACTGGGCCGTGTTTTTTCCTAGGGCGGCAAACCTCGCTGGTGCGGCAAGAGCCGTTGTGGGATCACGTTGCGACTCCCGGAGGGTTGCTCGTGGCTCGTCGCACCCGTCGTCCGACCCCGACTGCTGAGGTCGCACTGGCCCCGGTTTCGGCCACCTGCCCGGCGTGCGGGAACCGGCTGTACTTCGATTACTCCAACTTCCGTACCCTCACGTCGCTGAGCGCTGTGACCCGGTACACACTCCGCATCTCCCGGTGCCGGCACCGGCCGTGCGACTTGTTCCGGGTGCCGTTCCGCCCCGAAGCCGAGGGACGCCTGGCGCTCCCGCACCACGAGTTCACTCTCGACGTCGTCGCGCGGGTCGGGCGGTTGCGGTACGCCGAGCACCGGTCCGTGCCCGAGATCCACGCCCACCTCACCCAACTCGGTGTGGCACTGGCCGAGCGCACGGTCACCAACTTGCTCGACCGGTACGACGAATTGCTCTCCGTCGCGCGGGCCGATGACGACCGGCTCCACGCGGTCCTTCAGACGCGCGGGCGCGTGGTTCTGGCGATCGACGGGTTGCAGCCCGACGTCGGGCACGAGGTGTTGTGGGTTCTGCGCGACGTGCTCAGCGGCGAGATCCTTCTAGCCAAGAGCCTGTTGTCCGCCCGCAACTCGGATCTGGCTGCGCTACTGGAGCAGGTGAAGACGAGCTGCCCGGTGCCCATCGCCGGTGTCGTGTCCGACGGGCACCACTCGATCCGCAAGGCGGTTAAGGCCGCGCTCCCGGACGTGCCGCACCAGTTGTGTCAGTTCCACTTCCTGCGCGCGGCCGCTCGACCCATTTACGAGGCCGATCGGCACGCCAAAGTCGGACTCAAGAAGAAGGTGCGCGGGGTGCGCCAGAACGTCGGCGACATCTCCCACAACAAGCTCAAGGAGTGGCACTGAAGAAGAAGGTGCGCGGGGTGCGCCAGATCGAGCGCAAGGTCGAGGGGCGAACCGATCCCGAGGCCGATGTCATTCGCGGGTACGGCTCGGCCGTGCGCGGCGCGTTGACCGACGACGGGCGCCCGCCCCTGGACTCGGCCGGGTTGCGACTGCGCGGGCGGCTTGAGGCGGTGGCGGGAAGTCTGAAGAACGTGGGCGCCGGGAAAAAGGGGCGGGCCGGGAATTGGCTCGGTTGCACCTGTTGATTACTCGCGGACTGGAGGGAACGGCCGTGTTGTTCGCTCCGGTCAAGGAATTGTTCGATCAGGTGTACCGAGTGGCCCACGAGTTGAGCAATCACGACGCCCGGAGCGAGGCCGAGGTGCGCAGTCACCCGATTTCGACACAAAACTCGCAATTACGGCTCTTAAACAGTGGCTCACGAGTTCGTGTCTCGCTCGGGGTGCGAGCCAAACCCGGTGTTATTCTCAGCGTACCCTGGAGTGACACAATTTATCCTTGAGGAGCCTGGTGCTGTAGCGGAAGATCGGTGCTCACCGTAATCCGTTACCGGGAGAGGCTCCATGCGTCCCACGTACTCGTTCCCCGAGTCGGTTGTCGAAGCGATTGTGCGCGATCGGTACGGGCACCCGGACCCGCGCGTTCAGGAGCGCATGGAGATCCTGTGGCTCAAGAGCAAGAACGAGTCGCACGGGCGCATCGCCGAACTCGCCAACGTGTCCCGGTCCACGGTTCAGCGGACCTTGCACATCTTCGCGGCGAAGGGCCTCGATGGGATTCGGTCGTTCGGGTGGAAGGGACAACCCAGTGCCCTGACGCCACACGCGGCAACGATCGAACAGGAGTTCCGCAAGCACCCGCCTCACACGGCTCACGAGGCGGCGCGGCGGATCGAGGAGCTGACGGGCGTCCGACGAAAAGTGTCGCGGGTGCGCAAATTCCTCAAGGACGACCTGGGGATGAAGTGCTTGAAGGTGGCACCGATCCCGGTCCCGCCCAAGAAGACGATCGAGGAACACGCCCGAGCGCAGGCGGACTTTTTAAAAGGCGGACCTGGAACCGAAGTTGGCGGAGGCGCGGAGCGGTAAGCGGTCGGTGTACTTCGTGGATGCGTCGCACTTCGTATTGGCGTCGTTCCTGGGTTGGGTGTGGTGCTTCGTGCGGTTGCACGTGCGCGCGGCAAGTGGTCGGCAGCGGTACAACGTGCTGGGCGCGCTGAACGCGGTCACGCACGAACTGGTGACGGAGATCAACACGACGTACATCACCGCCACGTCGGTGTGCGCGTTGCTTCACACGATCGCGCGCCGGGCGGGCTCGGTGCCCGTCACGTTGGTGCTGGACAACGCCCGGTATCAGCGGTGCGTGTTGGTGCAGGACGCGGCCAAGCAGTTGGGGATCGAGCTGCTGTTCCTGCCGTCGTACTCGCCGAACCTGAACTTGATCGAGCGCCTGTGGAAGTTCGTGAAGAAGGACGTGCTCAACAGTCGGCACCATCAGGACTTCAAGAGGTTCCAGAGTGCCATCGACGGGTGCCTCGCGGATCTGCCGACCAAACATCGAGAGAAACTGGCGACTCTGTTGGCCCACAACTTCCAGACCTGGAACAATGTGTCACTCCTGGGCGCGTAAAGCATAACTGCTGTGTTGGTCTCTCGGCGAGACTCCGAGACTTTTCCGGAGAGAAATTCGGGGTCCGAGACGAAACGCTAGGGTTGGGCTCGCACCCCGAGATGTCTCGCTCGAACCCGAGACTTTTGCCGCGCTTGGAATGTGGCTTGAAGTGCCTGAAAACGTGCAGAAAACGATGGCAGCTGGGAGCTGTCACTCCCGGCTGTGCGCGTTAACCCCTGTGTGCGATTATTCCGCACCTGCTGACTCAGCTCCCCGAGCACAACACTCCTCGAACTTCCGACACTCCCCACGCGCGAGACTTTTCAGCCCCTAAGCTCACTGAAGCACTGGAAATCGAAGTGTTTCGTGTGAAGCGGCGGGCGAGTGAGTTGTTAAGCGGACATCGAGTTTGGATCGCACTCGATGTCCGAGTCAAACACTCCTCGAATCTCTTGCGCTCTCACCGCTGTTAACCGGCAGGTTCGGTTGTCGCGTCAGAAAAACTGGCAACCCGCGGGTTAACACTACTCCGTTAGAAGCGAGCCTGATCTGCAGACGAGTCGCGTCGAACTGCTGAATATCAAGAGGTTGGCACGCAGTAGGTTCGTTTGCGACTACTCGATGGTAGTTATACAACACTCGGTCCTATAAGCAGTTGCGCACTTCTAACGGAGTAGTGTTAACACTACTCAGTTAGAAGAGTTAAGCTCGGCACGAGGTTCATCCCTCTAACGGGTCATGAAGACCTTCACACCCGATCTCGATCCGGCCGTTCTGGAGCACCTACGGGCCATCCCTGTGTACATGGGATAGGCGGGCATCAGTAACCGCTACTGTTCCGGCCAATAGTCCGGCAGAAAGGTTACCGGATTCGGACTTTATAACTTCAAGATCCGACAGAAGGGCCAGAAATGCCCATAGCCGATCGGCCATTCGGACCGGAGCTGTTCCGAGCTTGTTCCCGACCTCGTCGGTAGGCACGATCCCGTCGTCGCCGAGTGTAAACCGGAGCCGTTGGATGTGGCCATCGAACCGCATCAGAGCTACTTTCACGTGCTGAGCGAATACCAGTTCCGTAAAGGCGGCACGCAGCAACTCCTCGACCGACTGATACCAAGTCTGGTTGATCCGTAACCGTCAGGCGGCGACGGCTCAGTGAAACCCGACGGCCCCGCCAACAACCGTCGGGTGCTCGGTCAGCCACTGGCACCGCGTCGTCAGGGTCGCGGTCAGCTCGTTGAGGTCGTTGAACACCCGGTTGGCCAGGCCCTCGCGGACCAGGGGCCACAGGTGCTCGGCCGGTTGCAACTCTGGGGTGCAACTGGGCTGCCGGTGGAGCACCACGTTCGGCGGTACCCGCAGTCCCTTGGCCGTGTGCCCTCCCGAGCCGTCGAGGATCACCACCAGTACCTTGCGCCGATCCGGGTCGGCCCAACCGGCGAAGTCCTCCAGCGCTTGGCCCATGAGTTCCGCGTTCGCCTTAGGAAGGATCAGGAACCGGCTGCGCCCGCTCGGGGGGGGGGGCGTGAACCCGTACACGAACAGGGACTCGAATTTATGCCGCCCGTTGGAGGTCGGGCGCGTGCCCGCGAGCGCCCACACACGTCGGGCCACGGGCTTGAGCCCGAGCCGGGCCTCATCTTCGCACCACAGTTCGACCTCCTTGTCCGGGTGCCCCTGGCGCAACTCGGCCATGAGACGGGACAGCCCGTCAAAGCCACTCCTTTTGCTGCTCGCGTGTGGCCGCCTTGGGGTGCCTTGGGCGCGGGACCACCAACCGGAACCCGAGTTCCTTGAGCCACTGCCATCCGGTCTGCTTGACGATCACGATGCCGAACCGGTCTCGGACGAAGGCGGCGACCTTGGGTCCGCTCCACAGCCCGTGGTCGAGGGGCGGTTTCTGGAGCGCGGCGAACAACTCCGCCTGCTGTTGGGGCGTCAGTTTGAAGGCGGCCCCGTTGCCCCGGCGCCCGTCGGTGAGGGCCTCGGGGCCGCGCGTGTTGTACCGCTTGAGGATCGCACGACCCCAGGCGGGTGCGAACCCGACCAGGCGTGCCGCCGCGGTGGCCGAGAGCGGTTGATCGGGGCGCGTGACCAGCCACAGCACGTGCCACCGGGTCTTCTCGGCCGCGTCCGAACAACTCCGGTAGCGCTGATCGATCTCGTCGTGTGTCAGGTGGGGAACAACGGGTAGTCGCGTCATGGTACATCCTCCCGGCATTGGAGAGGGTTACGGATCAACCGGATTCGGTATGAGTGACGGTCCCATAAGTGGGTTCACGCGGCAGAACGGTACTGGAATTCGGCTTCATTATCTTTTGGGTGAAGGCGGTTGAGCATGAGGTGGATCATGGCCAACTTGATGAACGCCTCCGACGACCTCACGCTTTCCTCGCGGTCCTTGGTGAACCGCCGGCATGTGCCCAGCCACGCGAACGTGCGCTCCACGGTCCAGCGGATCGGCAGCTTCACCCACCCCTTCGATCCCTCGGGGCGGCGCACGATGACCAGATCCCACCGGGCGTTGTCCTTGACCCACTCGTAGAGGGCGAAGTTGTGGTACTTGCTGTCCGCGTACATGCGCACCACCTGGCCGACCGGCTGCCCCTCCAAACGAGGGAACAACTGCTGGGCGGCTCGGGCGTCGTCCACGCTCGCCGCCGTCACCAGCACGGCCAGCAGCAATCCCATCGAATCCACGACGATGTGACGCTTCCGCCCATCGACGTTCTTGGCGTTATCCCGGCCCCGCTGCTCGCCGCCGGAAGTGGTGTCCACCGACTGGCTGTCGACGCTAGCCGTGGTGCGCGGTGAGTACGGCTTCTCCTGGGTGCGTACCTTGGTGCGGAGCCGGTCGTGGATGGTATCGAGGGTGCCGTTGTGCCGCCACTCGTCGAAGTACCGCCACACCGTGCTCTTGGGCGGGAAGTCCTTGGGCAAATAGCGCCACTGGCAACCGGTGCGCAGTATGTAGAACACGGCATCCACGACATCCCGCAGGTCGGTCGTGCGCGGCCGATTACCCGGATATACCGGAATGTGAGGCTCGATCAACCTCCACTGCTCGTCGGTAATGTCGCTGGGGTAGGATGACGTTCTCATGAACCATTTTATCCACCCCAAACACCCCTTATGGGACAGTCACTCACCGCCAGCCCGTGCCCACGCCGCGTCGAACTCGTTCGTTGCAGGCACCACATCGGAGAAGTTTAACCCGGCGGCAACGACTCGCGGATCGCGGGCCAACTCGTAGGTCGGGACCGCATAGTTCGCCTTCAAGTACGCTCCGGCGAAGTGGAGTGCGACCGCCTCGCCTGTCGACGGGTCGAGGACTGCCGACCCTGAGTTGCCGCCGAGGGTCGAACTGTCGTGAGTGGCCGCATTGACCCGGGTCTCGAAACTGCGAATCGACTCGCGGCCGCGAAACTTGCCCGGCTGGAGTCGTTTCACTTCGTAGGTGCTCTGGAAGATGCGGTTCTGCAGTTCGATATCGTTCCGCGAATCGAGAGCCGGATACCCGACAGCTATGACGTCCCGTCCGACAAGTTCATCGGGCGGGCGGATCGAGAGCTTCAGCGCTGGGTGTGCGGCAGGGAGCCCACGGACCCGGAGCAGGGCCATGTCCCAGTACGGGTGCATCATGACCACCTTACTCACCTCGACGTGGGTGGTCGCGGCCGAGCCGACCTCGCGACGAAAATCGATCGCCGCGTTGCCAGCGTTGTACAGCAGCCCGCGGGTGCCCAACCCGACGGTGAAGAGGGCCGCCACGTGCCGGTTGGTCATCAGGAGATCCGGCCCGACGACGAACGCGGTTCCGCCGTAGGGAATCGATGAGTTCGGCAACTCGACCCGGCCGACCGAGTTGAGCAGCGGCTGCAACCGCTGGCGGACCGGATCCGCATTCAGGTGCGCCCACGGAGCGGGGAGCGGGTCATATCGGCTGTCGCGGATGAACGCCACCGGCCGCCCGCGTGTCAGCACGATCGCTTCCAAACCAGCGACCTCATCGTCGTCCAGTTCCGGCGCGGGGTCGCGGAAGGTCTTCTCAAGTGCTTGTCGGGTGGCACTCAGATCAGCGATGTCTTCGAGTGGAGCGCCCACAGGTGTGCGGAGCGCGTCGGACGCGCCTTCCGATTCGGTCTGGATGGTCCGGACGAGTGACACCAGTCGAGCAACTTTTTCCGTGCGCGTCATGTCGGGTGTCCCGTTCGGGTGTCGGGGCGAAAGTCGTGGCCCGTTTGACCGAAGCGAACGGCATCGCGCGGTCGCTCGAGTACGTCCGCCGGGGCGGTGACCGGTCAGAGGGTGGCGAATAATACGTTCCATCCGCACGATATCTAGACCGGTATCTTCTTAAATTCCGCCAGCAAATTATCGACGAATTTTTCCATCGCATGGTTGTTTTCAGGTGGTGCAATGGCGTGAAATAGTACGGCGTAGTCCCCGGTCTGCGGATCGCTTGGGTCGAGTGGCGAGTTCTTGCGGGCCTTGGCCCAGCTCTGGCAGAGCTGCGGCATCCGGGCCGCCTGGTTCATCCGCGCCCAGTGCGTCTCCAGGCGCTCAGTGGGACGAGCTGTCGGGCTCTCGCGCGCCTCCGACCGTTCGTCCACGTTGAAGGCCTCCGTCGCTTGGGCCAAGCTGAGCCAGAGCCGTGCAAATCCCTTCCACTGGAGTACCTTGTGTGCGTCCTCCTCGTCCCCGCGAACCGGAAGGAGCCCGTCGATACCGGCACGGATCGCGTCTAATCCGTACCGCAAGTCGATCTCGAACTCGCGCTGCAGATTCGCCCGCTTGGTGTCTGGGGCGCCGGACTTCTGCGCCGTCCGGTCGGGGGACGGGGCGGCCCGGGCCTCCCACACCCGAAGTACACATGACACGACGGCCCACTGGGCGCGATCGTGGCACAGCCGGAGCCACCAGGGCACGTTCCGCGGCCTCTGGCTCAGCGCCTCCAAGGCCCTAGCGATCATCGATCGCGCGGCGTCGAGGCGTGCGCGAGGGGCGTCAAAGTGCGCGCGGGCAGCGGCCTGGTCCGACGCCGGAAGTGTGGTCCCACGGGCGAGAGCGTCGGACCAAAGCATCAGGGCCTCAGCTTTCGTGCGGTAACAGGCGACCTCTTCCAGCGGGTCGGCGCCCCGGCTTCGGTGCAGCAAACGCAGCGCGAGGTTCAAGTCCGCGATGGGTTTGAGGAACCGCGCCGAGCCGACCGACATCAGGATGTCGGCCTGGGAAACCATTCTGAGCGATTTCGCGCGGTACTTGTTGTACGTTCGGACGTCCTGAAAGATGGTGCGCCGAGCCTGCTCGAACAGGTGGATGGCGTCCCACCGCGCGCCCCCCAGCGCATCGTGGGTGGTGAGCGGTAGGCCCTCCCGGGTGCGCCCGCTCAGCCACGGATTAAACTTGTCGAGCTGGAATCGCGCCTGGTCGACTGCCAGGTCCAACGCCAGTACCGTCAACCGCTCGCGGAGGAATCGGCGGATCTCCTCCGAGAACGGGGGCACCTGCTTTGTTTCGGTCAACTCGTCCACCGCTACGAGCCACTCGCCGAGGCGGCTGGCGATGCGGCGCGCCTGCTCCTGGTGTGTGGTCATCTTTTCGTCGCTTTGGTTGTCCGCGCCGGCCGGGGAGGCACATTTCTCGTAGCTCGCGCGAGCGAGCCGGGAGAGCCCATCGGCCCACTCGACTGCCTGCACGAACCAGTAGACGAACCCGGCCGGTGTGAGGCTAATTGCGGAGTCAAATGGTGAGAACCGCGTCTCGCTCTTGTCTTGTACTACCTCGAACGCGCTTTCGGACACCGGGCCACCGGCGGGCGCGTTAAGAGGCAACGCTTTACGGACCCTGGCGCTCTCAAGCGGCGACGCGTTGGCCTTGTTATGGGCAACCGCATGGACGTCGAGGATCAGCGGGGAGGGGTTCTGAGCGGGTGGCAGGAAGGAGGCTTCACGCGTGTAGGCCTCGCGCAGGCTATCTGTTGGGCCGCCGCGGAACGGCGGGTCGGGGCTGCGGCCTGGCGAGGCGAACGCCCCCTCAATCGCGTGGAGGACCGCCTGCTGATCACGGAGCGTGTCGGACCAGTCGGCCATCTCGAATCGAGCTTCGAATTTCTGACGGTCCAGTTCCCGCATGAGCGCCTCGAGCTCACTCCGGCACAGGACCCCCTCCGGGTCATCCGATTGATTGGGGGTGCGGAAGGCCGCAGGGTGATGCATCTCCTCGAGGTCGAAGTCCCCGAGCCGGTCGATAGTGCTCACCCAGGTGCCGGCGTACAAGCGCTGCCGCACGGTCTCGAACTCCCGCGATAGGGTGGCACGGAACGCCTTTAGCTCTTGGAACCACGCGCTCCTTACGCCCAGGCGCAGCCGCCCCCACGTTGAGACCTCCCTGGTCAGTTGCTTGTCTTCCTCAAGATGTCGGTATTTGTTAATCGCCTGCCGGAGGTGCTCACGCAGCCGCGCGTCCAGGTCGGTTGGGGGCGCGGAGCCGGCCCATCGGTTGGTCACCAGTAGCAACCTGCACAGGTATCGGAGGTAGGACACGCGGTGGTAAATGTACTCCCGGAACGCCACAATATCGCCGGTCGCCTCATACAACTCCGAGAAGTAGTACCGGGCAGCTCGGCGGTGGAGGAAGGCCGCCGCGAGCAGCGACAGCACGGCCCCGTACATTTCGCCGTGTCCGGCCTCTTTGCCGTCCCGGATCGCCTTGGCGATCCGGTGCCCGGGGTCGGTGAGCCGGTTGTAGGCCCGGTTGTGCAGCCGTCGCGGTATCCAGAGCAGTCCCCCGCCAAGGTAGCACATCCCATTCATGTACTCACACGGAAAATCGATCGATGTGCGTGGGTGCCGGGGGGGGCCGAACAGCTGGTCCCAAAAATTGCGGGAGTGGTTCCGAGGGTGTTTGGGTGGGTCTTCCCCTGGGGATTTAAGGAGCGCCAGATAGCCCAGGTACGACCGAGGGCGTCGAAAGACAGACAGGACCATCGGGACTATGAACGCCGCTTGAGGCCCCCTCTCGAGCGGGTTAAGGGTGCTGGTAAGGAGGCCGCTGACGAGCTTCTCCAGGATCGGCTGATCCGCTTCCGAACTGGGTTGGGTCACGTGTTCAGTACCATCATTGAGGTCGCGATCACCCGCGGGGAGAACCTTAACGATGTCGATAAACTGCGAGTTGTCCGAACAGAACCTCTTCAGGGTTTTGATGCAGTCGTCAACGTGGGTGAGCGTTCGGCCGGGAGTGCTGCCGGGCTCCAAGTGCCGGGGCGCCGCCGGCGCCAGCGCCACGCACACGAAGGACTCCGCAATGTCGGACGCGTGCGGTGGTGTGAGTAAGCTGGTGAGGAAATCGAAAAAGCCGGTGACGCGAGCCTCGAACTTCTCAATCAGCTTGTTTTGGGGCTGGCGGGGCCGCCGGATGCGGTCGTGTTCCGGCTTTTCAGGCAGGGTCAGGCTGGGCGTCCCGTGGTGAACGGTCTGCGGGCGACCGATGGTCTCGGGCGAGTCAAAGCACAGGATGTAATTGCCGCGTTGGAGGGCCTCGCGGATCCTCTCCACCGATCGCTTGTGGGCGGGCGGCACGTGGTGCGGTTGCGGAGCCCTCTGGGCCTGGACGAGCAGCGGGGGGAATGCGGGGTCGAACCGGCGGATCGAGTCGAGTACGTCGACAACGATACCATCAACGGTGTGGTGCTGTTCGCAATCGACCCAGATGGTCTGATGTGTCTTCGCCATCTCGCGGCAGAACCTCGCCATGGCCATGCTAGCGTCGGAGTGCCCCCGGGCGTCGCTGACCGGCGAGCCGTCCAGGTCCCAGTCGCTTTCGCGGTAGAAAGCCAGCACCCTGCGTTCGCGCAGGGCCGGGGCAGACGATTCGTCATTGTGGTCCGCCCACGGCATGGTCGGTAAGCACCGGTACCGCTCACGCCCGGCCGGGTGGGCGAGCCGCTGGCGGGTGAGGACGTCCAGCAGGAACAGGGAGACGTCACTGTAGTTCCGAATCACAAGTTGGTTGTTGTTGGGCTCATTGATCTTCGAACGCAGCGCGTTGACCGGCTTGTCGGGGGTGGTTCCGTAGTTCATCCAGAGTAGTGCGGGGCCACCCGTGTCGCGCTCTTTGGCGGCCTTCGCGTGGCCCATGAGTACCTGGGTGACCCGTCGCTCGTACCCAGAGAACCCCATGACGACGATTAGGGCATTGGGCGGGATAATTCGCGCGGCGCGGTGCAGCATGTTTGTATCGGCTGCCTCGTCGATACGCTGACCATACGGCCCGCCATACAACTTTAGGACGGTCAACCGGTCGCCGATCGTCCCCTGTGATGGCAGGTCAGCATTTTTGGCGATCTCGACGACGCCCGGTGCGTGCCCTTCCGCCCACAGGGCCGTCTCGAGGAACGGGTCGAAGTTGAGGCTGAGGAACAGGCGCACCTGCAGGGCATCAACGAGTTGTGCCAGAAACACGTGCGGGGCGGCCGGGGTGCGGCCCTGCCCGAGGGAGCTGAACAGCGCGGCAACCAGATCGAAGTCGCCCTCGGTCAAGGATACCAACAGGTCATACCAGTCCCCACGCAGCGACAACTCCCCGGTCAGCACGCGCACGTAGAGCTTCGCGGCCGCGCCCCAGTCCCGGTCGCTCAGGTTTTCCAGGAACTGGAGCTGGGTGATCAGGTGGACGCGGTGGTTGGGCACAACCCACAGCTTGCGCGCCAGTGTGGACAGATCCGATCCGCACGATCGGAACGCCTGCTGGCATCTCTTGACCGCACGCGTGAAGCGCTCGTCGTCCTCGGTCTCCGTCTGACTGGCGGCTCCCTCGGCCTCTCGCTCCGAGTATAAGTACCGCCACACCTCGGCGTTCAGCTGGTTCAGCTCCGGCCAGCCGTGCTGACGGAGGTACGTCGTGTCAGGCGCGCCTTCCGTGTGAATCTGGTCGTTGACGGCGACGTTGCGGATGTAAAACTGAACTTTCGCGAGGTACGTGGTGACGCCTGCCATCGACGGGAAGCCCGTGCCGACGGAGACGCCTGCCCCAATGAGAGGGACGATCGGCCGGCCGGACTCAAAGGCCTCAATAATAATATCACTCGCGCTTCGATTTTCGTTTTCCATTGCCAATCTCTTGCGTTCTGATGCGGCGATGAAATCTCGCTCGATTTGATTCAAATCGCTGTACCAGTCGACAATAGCGAGCTGCTTCCCCTCCCAGAGCGACTGGTCCGATCGCTCGTTCTGCTCCCATAAATCGGCGGCGGTACGGAGGCGTCGCCGCTCCTCGAGCCACTCGTGGAGGGTGTGCCAGGTGCGGATGTACGACTCGTATCGGAGGGCTATGTGGTCGTCCCCTCGTGCGGCCCCCACGTCGACCCGCAGAACCTTCACCTCTTCAAGGGCCGCGATGGCGCGGGCAACCGATTCGCGGTGACCGGTCGCTTCCAAGGCAGACCGTGGCACGGTAACCGTGAAGAACTCGAGCCCGGTCGGTTTCAGCTGCACCAGCCGCAGCAGGCTCCGCCGGGCCGCTTCGTGGTCCCCCTCGGACAGCCGAGCAAGGGCCGCATCAGCTGCAGCAGAGAGGGCGTCAGTCGCCTTCTCGTCGAAGTCGGCCAGCACGTGGGTACGGGGGGAGGATTTGAGTACGCTTGGATCGTTACTTGTGTAAAGCGTGGCGGTCCAGTAGTTCAGTACTCCCTGGGCAATGCCCCGCTCCTGCGGGGAGTCAAGAACGGTGCCGGTGGCTGCACCGCGCGCGAGGAACGTAACCACCCGCTCTCGCTGCTCTGGCGCGAGGACATCCTCGGGCAGGGCAGTGAGCAACTTCGTGTGCTCGGCTCGAAGGGCGGCAAGCGAATCGAATCCTTCAGGCGCCTGTGAGCGATGCATTAGGGGCACTGGTATTCTTTCTCATACCAAATCCGATTGATCCGTAACCCTTTTTCAGCGCTGAGAAAGCCGTTTTGGTAGCACGATGGCCCGGCTGGAGGTTACGGATCAATCGGATTTGGTATCAGCAGGTGTGCAAGGGGTTGAGCGACCTCCACGAGGTGCCCGCTCAGGCGGTGCATCTCCTGGTCCACGACGTAAAACTGCTCGCCGGCCAGATCCCGGAACTTCTGGAATGTTCGGCGGAACGCGACGGAATCGGTGGTCGCTTCGAGTACGTCCACGGTTTGACGCAACTGGACGGCCCAGGGCTGCTCGCGGGCCAGGTCGCACAACCGCATCACTCCGCCCCGGACCCGCGGCCAGTGTGGGAACGTTTCGCCCAGGGTGACGCCCGGCAGATCGGCCGCGGCGGCGAACTCCCTGTCCAGTCGCTGCCACTCGCAGTGCTCCTGGATGAGTCCTTGCAGCCGCGGATCGAGGGCCTGGAGGCTCTGGAGCCCCTTGATTAGCTGGTGCGTGCTTCCCGGCAGACCACCGATGATCTGTCGCAAGGCTTCGGTGAGCCGCCCGAGCGGCAGGTTGCCGGCGCATAGGGCCATGTTGCTGTTCAGCCGCGATGCCTGCCCGAATAGCCCCTTGAGGATCTCGACCGCCCTGCGGGCCAGTTTGTCGTCCGGGCCTTCGAGTGCCGCGGACAGGTACGTCACCGCGCGGTCGTAGTCGTCGATCCAATCGTCCTCGAGCGCGCGGACACGCAGCCCGCTGGCATCGGCCCGGGCCGCTGCGACCTCGCGCCGGAGGAGGGTGCAGTAGCGTTGAAGGGCCAGGAATTGTTCCTCATCGTCGCGGAACCGGGGGCGCCCGCCCGGGGCGGCCGGCTCGACCGCCGTGCGGACGTCGCGGAAGTACCGGAACTCGAGTGTGTGCAGCCGGTCGTGCAGCGCCTTGTACCGGTGAAGCGCGTCGAACTCACGCAGCCCGCCCTGCAACTCGACCTGGAACGTGGCGATGATCGCCCGCGCCTGCGCATCAGCCCCCCCCCGCGCGAGCGCCTGTGCACCATCGGTGACGGCTCCGATCATGTCCTGTGGGTTGGGCGGGGCCAGGGCCCACGGGGCATGGTCCCGACAGAACCGCTGCACCGCCTCGTTGCCCGAGCGGACCTGGGCCACCGCGGTCACCAGCGCACGCGTCCACCCTTCCTGTTCGGCCAGGGTGATCAAAGTGAACGCAACGGTGCTGAGGGCGCCACGGGGGACGATCTTGAACAGATCCTTTTCGAGGTTGAACCGCACCATCTGAACTAGCGCGTCCTCGCTAAACGCACCAACGATGGCGTCGCGCAGTTCCTCGATCTGTGTGCCGGTCGTTGGTGACATAGTCCTTCCTTGCGGGCTTGATCGTGCTCACCAAGTCAATCACATGCCCCACTCAGCATCGCGGCGTGGACTTGCGCGAGCCGGGCGCGCACTGTCATCAATGGCACGCCCTGATTGAACCGTGCCTCCGGGTACATCGGGTCACCGTAATGGTGTAACGCAATTGGGTTCAGGAACCGGTCAAAACACGGCGACCCGCTCGACCCGCCGGACGTGTTCGTGCGGTGCTTCACCCGCGTTAGTGTGCCGTTGGCCTCGATCACGGACTGCCACCCAATGGCCAGTCGGAGCGGCTCCCCGGCCGGATGTTGCGCAATCAGCACGGCGCCGCCGGGGGCGAACGGGTCGCCCTCGGGGGACAGGCACTCGGGTAAGCGCACCCACCCACGCCGCGGGCCGACCGCCACCGCGCCCGGGACGGCGATCGGCTGATCCCCGATGGGGGAAACCAGGCGCACCAGCGCGTAATCGAGGTGCTCGGTGTCCGGGTCCGCGGCCTCTGGGTGGCCTGTCCTCTCGCCCGGCGTACACGGAGTCGATTCGAGAACCGCGGCCGCGCCCACGAGCATGCCCGACAGGATCGTGCCGTTCGCGAGCTGTTTGTAATCGAACCGGAACTGGAGCTGTGCGAGAACGGCCGCGTTCCCGATCGCCGACGCCACGACGTGGTGGTTGGTGAGGACTGCGTCCGGCCCTACCAGGAACCCCGTGCCTCTCGGCGCGCCGCCGATCTCCACGCGGCACACTCGGCCCTCAATACGGGCCAGCCGGGCCACCCACTCGGCCATGTTGAGGTACGGGTTCTCCGGGTCGATGGTCTTCTCGAAGCCTTTCAGCTCCTGCTCGGCCGGGAACCATGCCTTGTCGGGGTTCAGGTCGCGGTAGGCCTGACGCAGTTGTGGGTTGCCGGCCAGTTGCGGGTCCTTGATCTGCGCGACCAGCGTGGCAGCGTATTGCTTGGCCAGTTCCTGCACGTCCGGCCGCCCTGGGCGGCGCTTTGCGGCGGCGGCGATGAGCCGTGGCACCCAGCCCTCCCGGGTGCTCAACAGGAGCACATTGAGGACGACCGTGTTGAACGCGCCATCCGGCACCACCCGGGACCGGGTGATGTTCAGGTCGAAGAGGAGCATTTCGTCGAACGAGTGGCCGTCGAACGTATCGGCCAACAGATCGCGCACGCGTTCGAGGTCGAAGCCGGTCAGTGTGTTCATCACGGGCGATCGACAGGTGAATATGGGCGCGCCTTCAGCCTGGTGAACGTTCGAGGTGGAAGGCGACAAGAGCGTTCGACCAGTTTGGTCGAGCTATCGATCCGCAAATTATGCCAAGAGGTCGGCGCGCCCGCAATCATTTTTTCTGACCGCGATTCGTTCCCCGCGCGCGTTCGCACCGCGCTCCGCGGCGGGGCCGATATCTGCCCAACGGCCGTACGACGTACCGACCCGACACCGCACGCGATCGGCCGACTCTATCCCCGAGGCGGGTGGCATTCGCACCGCGCAGCTGTGGGGCGGCGGTCCGATACTTACAGCAGTCCGGTCGATTGACCGATTTCGCGTTGCGACGAAAACGCAGGTGCTGTAAGTTCATCTGTTCTGCACTACACCCGCCGAACTGTTAGTGATGGGTGCCCTGATGTCGAGTGAGTTCACCGCAAGTGGGGTGTCGCACGGCGGACATCTCAGGGAGGCTCTTCACACACAACTTGTTGGTGCATTTGACGTTGCTGACCTCGATCAACTCATCGTCTCGTTTGCGCCGCACATTCGCGCGAGCGTTGCTGGCGTGAGCCTTGCCGCCTATGCCCACAGTTGCATCAATGTCGTTATGCAACACGGGCTGCTCGTGCAGTTCGTTGCCCAAGTCCGCCAAAGCCGAGCTGAACGATACACGTTGCACAAGGCATGCGCCGATTATGCCCGCTTTGAGCTCTTGCGGAATCTAAGGACGGTTCTCGGAGAGGATGTCGATATCCCGACCAGTATGGTCGCGCGGCTCCACCGCAGTTGCCTTCCACACCGCGCCGTAACGCGGCTGCTCCCCGGGGACAAGCCTCCCCACGAGTGCGCGGCGGAACTCCTCTACTTCCCGATCGACTCGCAGACGCGCTATACACCCGTCTTGGCCTTCGTCCGCGAACTGCGAGATGTTTATCCGACCCGAGCGCCATATCTGAACGACTGGCTCCGGGACGCTCGCGAGTGGATCGCGGCCGATGCCGGCTTGGAGACTTCCGAGCTGTCCGACCTCTCCCCGGATGTGATTACTGGAGCCGCCGGGACGCTCGTTTGTGTCATCTCACCCGACGATTCCCGCGGGGAGCGCTGGGGCCTCCGGAGCTGGCTCTACGGCCCGCCCACCGGGCCGGAGCAACACCATACGATCCGGTCGCTGGGCGAGGGCGGCGTACTCGGCACGAGCGGCGCGTTCATGCGAGACCTTTCCGATCTCATGCGTGCCACGTTGGATGAAGTGGCGGAGCACACTGCGGCCGCTGTATCGATCGATTTCTTCGTACCCAGGGGCTTGCGGCACATCGCGATCGACCAGTGCCTGATTCCGGCCCCCATGACGGGTCAGACGCGATTGTTGGGTGTCGAATATCCCGTCGTACTCCGATGTGTGGATCGCGCCACCGCGGCCGGTGCGAATCGCGCTCGGGCGGCCCAAATCCGCCGAACGGTGCACCTATTGTCAGGCGTCGTGCACGAATTTACAACGGCCCGGCACACCGAAGACCCGTCCCGAGTGCTTGCCGCGGGCCACGACATCGCCGCTGTCCTCGTGGGTGAACCCGTCCCGGCGGACACGGGCACCGAAGCGCCCGAGTTCTTCACGCGGGTCATCGAGGACGGCGTGCCCATCATCCTCTGGAGCCGGAGTGGTCCCGAACCCGCTGCGGTGCTTCGAGACCTTGTCGCTGGGGGGCTCGGCGGTTTACCCCGGCGTATTTGGGACTACCGCCGCGGTCACCCCGGCGCGTCTTCGGACGCCCGCTTACGCGAGCATTTGTCCCTCGTGTACGATCCCGCCGACGAGGTCTCGTCGGCCCTGCGTCCGCGCCGGGCGACCGGTCCCGCTGGAAGGAGCGTCCAACCGTGAACGAGCCCGAACCGACAGTCGGGCCACAGCCCTGGCATGCCTTCGACGGCCCCGGAAACATTGACGAGCGGCTCGCTCGGCTCGGTGAGCCGCCGCCGTGGCGCGATTTCCGGACGCGCCGCCAGCGGCTCGCTCGCACGTACAAGCTCGAGGACCGCGAACGGAACGCGGTCAACGCCGCGCTACACCTGCGCCGCCCGCTCCTGGTGACCGGGCCGCCCGGCTCCGGCAAGTCCTCACTCGCTTACGCCGTAGCCGACAACCTCGGGCTCGGCGACGTGCTCCGCTGGCCAATCAACTCCCGCTCGACGCTAGCCGAAGGACTGTACACCTACGACGCCATCGCCCGGCTCCGGGACGTGCAGGCATGTTCCGGTGCTGACCCCGCCGGCGCTCAGCCGACGGCGGCCATCGGCCGGTACATCCGGCTCGGCGCACTCGGGACCGCACTCTGTGGGTGGGCAGACAGCGAGCCGAACCCGCCCTCCCGCCCGCGGGTCTTACTCGTCGATGAGATCGACAAGAGCGACATCGACCTGCCCAACGATCTGTTGCATGTGCTGGAGGAAGGCGAGTTCGAGATCCCCGAACTCGCCCGACTGGCGAACTACGAGGGCCTCTTGGAGACCGAGGTCGGGACAGCCGACCGCGTCTCGGCGGGCGGCACTCGGCGGCGGGTCCGAGTGGAGAACGGGATCGTCCAGTGTCGGGTGTTTCCGTTCATCTTGATCACCAGCAACGGTGAGCGTGACCTGCCGCCCGCGTTCTTCCGGCGCTGTCTACGCCTCGACTTCCCGCCGCGGGCCGATCAGGCCCGGCTCCGGCAGCTCGTGGAGGCCCACTTCGGGACAGCGCCACCCCCGGTTCACCTGACCGAGCAGGTGATCGACCGATTCCTCGCCCAACAGGGCGACCGCAATCTCGTGGCGAACGACCAGTTGTTGAACGCTCTCTACCTGGTCATGAAGCCCGGTGTACCCGTGGGCACAGGCGCCGACGCGCTCTTAACCCTGCTCCTGCGCGAGCTGAACAAATGAATGAGGCCTGGCCGGTTGGGAAACCAACGACCGGCACACAGATCGAGGAACTGCGCGACGCCATCGTTGGTGCGTTTAGCGAGGACGCGCTAGTTCAGATGGTGCGGTTCAACCTCGAAAAGGATCTGTTCAAGATCGTCCCCCGTGGCGCCCTCAGCACCGTTGCGTTCACTTTGATCACCCTGGCCGAACAGGAAGGGTGGACGCGTGCGCTGGTGACCGCGGTGGCCCAGGTCCGCTCGGGCAACGAGGCGGTGCAGCGGTTCTGTCGGGACCATGCCCCGTGGGCCCTGGCCCCGCCCAACCCACAGGACATGATCGGAGCCGTCACCGATGGTGCACAGGCGCTCGCGCGGGGGGGGGCTGATGCGCAGGCGCGGGCGATCATCGCCACGTTCCAGGTCGAGTTGCAGGGCGGGCTGCGTGAGTTCGACGCGCTTCACCGGTACAAGGCGCTGCACGACCGGCTGCACACACTCGAGTTCCGGTACTTCCGCGACGTCCGCACGGCGGTCGAGCCGGCCGCCCCGGGCGGGCGCCCCCGGTTCCGCGACGATGAGGAACAATTCCTGGCCCTTCAACGCTACTGCACCCTCCTCCGGCGCGAGGTCGCAGCGGCCCGGGCCGATGCCAGCGGGCTGCGTGTCCGCGCGCTCGAGGACGATTGGATCGACGACTACGACCGCGCGGTGACGTACCTGTCCGCGGCACTCGAAGGCCCGGACGACAAACTGGCCCGCAGGGCGGTCGAGATCCTCAAGGGGCTATTCGGGCAGGCATCGCGGCTGAACAGCAACATGGCCCTATGCGCCGGCAACCTGCCGCTCGGGCGGCTCACCGAAGCCTTGCGACAGATCATCGGTGGTCTGCCGGGAAGCACGCACCAGCTAATCAAGGGGCTCCAGAGCCTCCAGGCCCTCGATCCGCGGCTGCAAGGACTCATCCAGGAGCACTGCGAGTGGCAGCGACTGGACAGGGAGTTCGCCGCCGCGGCCGATCTGCCGGGCGTCACCCTGGGCGAAACGTTCCCACACTGGCCGCGGGTCCGGGGCGGAGTGATGCGGTTGTGCGACCTGGCCCGCGAGCAGCCCTGGGCCGTCCAGTTGCGTCAAACCGTGGACGTACTCGAAGCGACCACCGATTCCGTCGCGTTCCGCCGAACATTCCAGAAGTTCCGGGATCTGGCCGGCGAGCAGTTTTACGTCGTGGACCAGGAGATGCACCGCCTGAGCGGGCACCTCGTGGAGGTCGCTCAACCCCTTGCACACCTGCTGAGTACGGACGTCTTCGAGCCGTCACCGCCTCGCGACCGCCTTCCCGCTCTCCTGACAGCACTGAGTGAAGGAGGCCTGGAGTTCTCCGCGACAGACGTCGCGGACGCGGTTTGGCTCGCTGGTCGGATGGCTCGTAACGCTCCCCCGACCGCTCCCGCATCTGTTACGGCACCGCCGGCAATCGTCCCAGGAGCGGAGAACCTGACTGCGGATTCCGGCTCGCATCCTTCTCTGTCTTTTGTGCCACCACCCGTGCGCAGTCCGCTCGATGTCGTCGTCTCGCGTCTTGGATCGCGTGTTCCGATCAAAACGGACTTCGCATCGGAAATCGAGATCCGCACCCCGTCCGCGCTCAGCGACCGGCCTGGGATCGTCAAAGCGCTGCGCCCGCTGTTGGGGCGCCAGCCGTCACGCAGCGCTCGCGAGCTCGATGTGGAGGCGACCGCGTTCCGGCTGGCCGAAGAGCGCGTCTGTGATCCCGTGCTGGTCCCGGCCCGTGGGCGCTGGCTGGACGTCTCGCTGGTGTTGGACACGTCCGCCTCAATGGACATCTGGCAGCCGACCGTTGCCGACATCCAGCGACTGATCGAAAGCCTCGGCACATTCCGGAGCGTCCGGTGTTGGCGCATGTACACGGACAAGGCAGGGCCGCAACTCCGGAGCGCGCCGCGCGTTGGGGGCGCGGCGCGCTCCGGCGACTCGTCCTCTCGGCAACCGCTCGAACTGTCCGGCGCGGCGGGGGCGACTCTCGTTTTGGTCGTCACCGATTGCGTATCGCAGGCCTGGTACGAGCGGACATTGAGGGAGTGGCTAACCCACTGGTCCGGATACGGTGCGGTCGCAATCTGGAATCTGCTCCCCCGGCGGATGTGGGTACAGACTGCGCTCGCGGAGTTGCCGGGCGGGAGCGTCACGCCAAACGGAACCGGTTTCGGGCAGCGCCTGTCGTGGACACCGGACTGGCCCGAAGAGGTGGGCGCAGCGCGGGCGGCGATCCCGGTCGTAATGAATTCGGCCGAAGGGATCGGCGACCTGGCGCGGCTCCTGACCGGTCGGTCCGGCTACCCGGTGCGAAGTGTGGCGTTCGGGACCGGGCGCGGCGGGGCCGCGGACGTAGCGCCCCTACCAACGCCCGAACGGCCTGCGAGGGGCTTGTCAGCACAACAGGTGGTGAACGCGTTTTTCACATCGGCCTCATCGGAAGCTCGTCATTTTGCTACGCTTCTGGCGGCGGCGCCGGTGATCAGCCTGCCGATCATCCGCCTCTTGGCTGAAGTGTTCCAGCCGACCCATCCGTCTTCGCGATCGACCGCGTCCGAACCTTTGAAGTACGGTCTCGATCACGTTGCTGAGGTGTGGCTCGGCGGCTTGTTGGAGGCCGACCCGCGTTCAGCGTCGCGCCATGACCCGGACGAGGTATTTTACTGTCTCTCAGGTGACGTTCGGGACGCCCTATTCAACGCCCTGCCCAAGCCCGACGCGATCAAGGTGCTCACGGAAGTGTCCGAGTACGTGGCCTGGAATCTCGGGTGGCTCAAGGGCCTGCGCGCGTTCCTCCGCGATCCGGCCGCCCTCGACAGTGGCCTCTCTGACGATGGACCGTTCGCACAGGTGGCCCGGCACATCCTCGGGCGGTTGGGGGGGCACTATTTGGCATTCGCAAAGGGGGCTGATCGGAGACAGGACTTCGGAACATCGTCCGAGCACCGGCTCGCGTCCGTCCTTGAACTGCACACCACGATCCGCATGTGGATCGACGATTCGGCCGCGGTGCAGAAGAACGAGCACCTCAAGGCGAACCACCCGCTCGTGGACCTGCTGTTCGCGTTCGCGATGGCGAAGCTCGGCGAAACGAGCCAAGCCAAGAAGCTCCTCGACGACGCACGCAAGGCGATGGAGGGGCCGGCCCCAACCGGAACCGGTTCACAGTCGGAACAAGCGGTCACGGCGGCCGTTGTCCGCAACTTCCTGTTCAAAGCGTTCCGATACCGCATCGAGCAAGTGTTGGCCGGGAAGCCACACTCCGGGCAAATGTCCCCGGAGGTACTCGACGAGCTAGAAGACATCACCAAGAAACAGGGCACCGGCCCGGTGAACAACCCGTACAAGTTGGCGAAGTACGTGGTCGACCGGATGCGCGAGCAATCCCTCATCATAGAGCCCAACGAAAAGCCCGACCCGTATGCGGACTGGACCAAGCACAGCGACGAAGTGAAGAAAGCCCTGGCCGAACTGCACACGATCCGCGACCCGAACAAACTCGCGGAACGGATTCGCAAGTTGTACAAGGACGGCGTGCCCGGCAAGCCGCTCAAGGAAGTGCAGTTCCACGTACTCCACGAGGGGCTGCCGCTCGCGGCGCGCGTGAGCGAGTCGTTCACGGTTGAACTGCTCACGCTGGTTCCCGCCGCACTTCAGGGATCGGGTGGGGCGAACGAACCGCCGGACATGCCCAAGAAACAGGGGGAACTGCTGGAACGCGCGATGTTCCAGGCGGTGTACTTTGCCCGCGAAGATATCGTGAAGAAACTCGTAGACGACTTCACCGCGCTCGTTCACACGAAGTCGCAAGACATGCGGTTCAAGTTGATTATGCTTTACGCGCCCAGGAGTGACACATTGTTCCAGGTCTGGAAGTTGTGGGCCAACAGAGTCGCCAGTTTCTCTCGATGTTTGGTCGGCAGATCCGCGAGGCACCCGTCGATGGCACTCTGGAACCTCTTGAAGTCCTGATGGTGCCGACTGTTGAGCACGTCCTTCTTCACGAACTTCCACAGGCGCTCGATCAAGTTCAGGTTCGGCGAGTACGACGGCAGGAACAGCAGCTCGATCCCCAACTGCTTGGCCGCGTCCTGCACCAACACGCACCGCTGATACCGGGCGTTGTCCAGCACCAACGTGACGGGCACCGAGCCCGCCCGGCGCGCGATCGTGTGAAGCAACGCGCACACCGACGTGGCGGTGATGTACGTCGTGTTGATCTCCGTCACCAGTTCGTGCGTGACCGCGTTCAGCGCGCCCAGCACGTTGTACCGCTGCCGACCACTTGCCGCGCGCACGTGCAACCGCACGAAGCACCACACCCAACCCAGGAACGACGCCAATACGAAGTGCGACGCATCCACGAAGTACACCGACCGCTTACCGCTCCGCGCCTCCGCCAACTTCGGTTCCAGGTCCGCCTTTTAAAAAGTCCGCCTGCGCTCGGGCGTGTTCCTCGATCGTCTTCTTGGGCGGGACCGGGATCGGTGCCACCTTCAAGCACTTCATCCCCAGGTCGTCCTTGAGGAATTTGCGCACCCGCGACACTTTTCGTCGGACGCCCGTCAGCTCCTCGATCCGCCGCGCCGCCTCGTGAGCCGTGTGAGGCGGGTGCTTGCGGAACTCCTGTTCGATCGTTGCCGCGTGTGGCGTCAGGGCACTGGGTTGTCCCTTCCACCCGAACGACCGAATCCCATCGAGGCCCTTCGCCGCGAAGATGTGCAAGGTCCGCTGAACCGTGGACCGGGACACGTTGGCGAGTTCGGCGATGCGCCCGTGCGACTCGTTCTTGCTCTTGAGCCACAGGATCTCCATGCGCTCCTGAACGCGCGGGTCCGGGTGCCCGTACCGATCGCGCACAATCGCTTCGACAACCGACTCGGGGAACGAGTACGTGGGACGCATGGAGCCTCTCCCGGTAACGGATTACGGTGAGCACCGATCTTCCGCTACAGCACCAGGCTCCTCAAGGATAAATTGTGTCACTCCAGGGTACGCTGAGAATAACATGGTCGCGGGTCAGTGCATGCGGAGCCTCAAGAAGCTCGGCCTGTCGAACGAGATCGACCGGTTCCTGACCAAGCTCCACAGCGAGGTTCTGGGCGGCGCGTCCACCGAAGATTTGAGGAAGAAGCACCAGGCCAAGCCGGAAACGTGGGGCGCGGTGCTCCAGACGCTGCTCAATCTGGCCGGCGGGTGGCTCCAATTCGGTCGAAAGGACCGAGCGGACCCGATTCTGGACGCGGCGCGGAACGAGTTGTTCAACTCGAACGCGGTCACGCTCCCGCCCAAGGATTACACCAAACTCGCACAGGCCTACGTCACCGCACTGGGGCAGGGGCAGGCCGAAAGCGCTCTGGCGCGGATGATCGAGTTGTTCAAGCGGATGTCGCCAGCAAAAATCACGAACACGTGGACGACCGCGCAATACTATTCATGGTTTCACTTCTGGCTCGTCGAAGATACTGTCGCCTCAATCTGCGAATTTTTCGGCCATCCACTTTCTTACACAAACCCCGATCGCCATTAACTATATTAGCTCTAACACCTGCAAGCAACTAATCCAATAATTCATTCAATGCTCCCAAGCTTGCGGCTTCGCGCCTAAAACCTGACGCAAGAATGCAAGTGCCAGACTCAGTTGTTTGTCGGTTATGCGAGTGAGGTCATGAGTACTTCGTCCGCATCGAGGACATGGTGATATTGCCATTCCCCGGACCAGGACATCCAATTCCTCCAGTTCGGCACGAGTTAACCGGTGGAAGTCGGTCTCCACAGCGCGCGGGCTCGGTGGCGGTTCAATGCGCCCGCACCCCGGGCACGGGCGCTCCCGCACAACGCACTCGAGTTTGGCCACGCGATTCCGATTCACAACGGCACCTCATTGCGAAGCTGGCGCGAATGGGCACCCGAGTGGCGAATTTCAGGCAGGCCCGATCCGAGCGTTAAGATTCCGCACGCGCTCGACGTCCGCCCGGGTTTCGACGACGATCTCGTGGACCACCAGGATGTGATGGGTACCGCACTTCGGGCACCAGTCCGCATCCGGCACGGGTTGCTCGCCGCGGACGAACCGGATGAGGCCTGGTTCGCAGGCGGGCGCCGTTGCTTCCAGTTTCTTCAGCCGCCTCGCGATCCGCACGGCTCGGTCCTCGGTCGTCAGCGGTGGTTTGATGCGTCGGGTCGCGCCGAGGCCGTGAGGCACGTATCAACCCGGCTTCGCTCCTCACCGAAGAGGCTCTTACGGAACAGCCACGCCACGCGGCGCTTCTGGTCGTCGGTTAGGAGCTTGGGGGCGTGCCCAACTCGGCCGCAACGGGTACACGGGGGCGTCACCGCGTGCCGCAGAATCCCGCTCAGTTCCGCGCGCTCCTCGGGGCTCAGGCGCACAAACGGGTCCGTGCCCGAGGTGCGGGCGCTCAACGCGCCCGCACCTCGGGCACGGATTCTCGCGGACGTGGTGCTCGAGTTTGGCCACCCGGCTCCGGTTCACGACCGCACCTCCGGTCCGTTCTCCAGCGGTTCCACGGCCTCAACGATTTCCTCTTCGATGACGAGCACGTGGCACCCGCCGCACCGATGGCACCGGTCCGCGTCACTCGGCACGTGACCCTCGGGCGCGAGCCGGAACCGGTTCGGGTCGCACCGGGGCTCGGCGTCCTCCAACTTCTGCACCCGCGCCGACAGCCGCATAAATCCCCCTCCACTCAGCCCCGGCGCATCACGGCGTCGAGTGCTTCCAGGATCTGCTCGTCGGTGGCCGGGAGCAGGAGTTGGCCCGGGTACGCGCCCGGGTGCTGCTCGTGTGCGAGCCGCAACCACGCCTGGTGATCGGGTTCGAGCGTTTGCAAGAACGCACACATTTGCGCGAGCCACCCGGTGTGATTCGGGTTCGTGCGGTCGAGGTCGTCCACCCCGAACGCACCGGCCAGGAACCCGCGCGCGAACGCCACCGGATCATCCGGCACGGCCGTGGTCACCTGTCGCACCGGAATTTGATGTTCCAGTTTGCCCACACGGCTCCCGAGGTTCATAAGTGGTTGCCCCCTTCGGGAAGGCCGGCCCGGTGCTCGAGTTCCGCGATCCGCGTTTCCAGGTCCGTTAGTTCGCGCACCTTGATCCCCAACTCGAGTATCGCCCGTGCCGCACCGAGCCGCACGGCCGGTGGTGCCGAGTCCTTCTGGAGCGACAGGAGCGTCCGCACGGCCTCGCCCGCGGCCGCCGTGAGCAGTCCCGCGGCCCGTCGCACCATGTCGGCCCGGAGCGCCTGCAACCGTCCCCGGAACGCGGGCTCGGCGAGGCGCCGGTAGATGGTTCGGTCCGTGAGCCCGCACTGCTTCGCGGCCGCGTCCACCGTGGCCCCGCATGCCAGGGCCAACAGCAACTGGTCCTCGTTCTTCTTCACCCGGCCCGCAGCCATACGCACCTCACTCACGCCACGTCATCGGGTGGCTCGATGTGCTCGGGCCCGCACACAATTACGAGCCCGAACGGGGCCAGTTTGCCCTCGGGCACCACGGGCTCGCCCTGGTCCGGGTCGTACACGAGGCGCCCGACGAGCGAGCCCTCGGGTCCGTCCCGGTACAAGCCCGGCTTGCGCCCCTCGGCCCGGGACACGGGCACGGCCTCAATGATGTGGAACTGGTCCGGGGGGAGCCGGTCGGCGAGCACCTTCGCGACCTTGCCGAGTCGGTTCGAGAGCTTCATTGGCGCCCCTCCCGTCACCTTTATTCCACATTCCGTCAGGATTTACGCCGCCACGCGTTCGGCCGCCTTCCCGGTCACCGACTCGAACCGAGCGACGATCACGTCACAGTACCGCGGGTCTAGCTCCACGAGCGCCGCGGTGCGTCCCGTTTGCTCGGCGGCGACGAGCGTGGTCCCGCTCCCGGCAAACGGGTCCAGCACCACACCGCCGGGCTTGCACGAGTTCTGGATCAGGTACTCGAACAGGGCCACGGGCTTGGGGGTCGGGTGGTCGGCGTTCTTCGCTGGCTTATCGAACTCGAGGACCGTCGTCTGGGCGCGATCGGCGAGCCACGTGTGTGGTGCCCCGTTGTTCCAACCATAGATGCACGGCTCGTGCTTCCAGTGGTAGTCCTGTCTCCCGAGCACGAGCGCGGACTTGACCCACACGAGGCACTGGCGCACGGTGAGACCGGCGCTGGCGCACGCGAGTCGCACGTCGAGCCCGGCCAGGTCCGCGTGCCACACGTAGAACGCACCGCCCGGACTCAGGTGGCGCAGCGCGGTGCCGAGGGCGGACGCCAGGAACGCGCGGTACCGCTCGGGAGTCATGTCGTCGTTGGCGATCGTGAGTGCGTCGGCGGTCCTGCCCGAGTACGCGACGTTGTACGGCGGGTCCGTGAGCAACGTGTCGGCCGGTCCGTCGGGCAGGAGCCGGGCCAGGTCTTCCGGTTTGGTGGCGTCGCCGCACAACAGGCGGTGGCGCCCGAGGAGCCACAGGTCGCCGGAGCGGGTGACGGGCTCGGCGGGCGGTTCGGGCACGTCGTCGGGATCGCCGGTGGGGTCGGCGGGCGGTGCGGTCAGGTGCCGGAGCAACTCGTCCTCGGGGAACCCGGTGAGCGACAGGTCGAAGTCCGTGCCTTGGAGCGCGACGAGTTCGTGTGCGAGTCGGTCGTCGTCCCAGGTCGCGAGCGTGGCCGTTTGGTTGTCCGCGATGCGGTACGCGCGGGCCTGCTCGGGGGTGAGCCCGCGGGCCACGTGCACCGGTACCTCGGTCATGCCGAGTTGGAGTGCGGCCTTGTACCGAGTGTGGCCCACGATGATCACGTCGGATTCGTCCACAACAACGGGCTGGCGGAATCCAAAAGCCCTTATCGACGCCACAACAGCGGTGACCGCCGCGTCGTTGGAGCGCGGGTTGTTCTCGTAGGGCTTGATCGACCCGATCGGGCGCATCTCCACGTCCATTCTGCTCCTCCACGTGCCCGTGCAATGGGTGCCTACCAGGGAACTACACCGAACGCGCGCGAAGTGTCCGGTTTCGGGCGCCAATTTCTCGCGATTTGGTGGCCCCGCGGCCCGTTTGAAGCGTGTCCGCCACCGAGCGGAGCACCCAAGGAGTGGCCCGGGATCCGTACCTCGCGAGCGCCGGGTCTACGGAAGGGAATAGCCGGGTTGCAGTTGCGCGGATCCGGGCGGCAGTGACCTCTTGACGGGCGCTGCGCGGGCGCGGAGAATTGAGCGACCTCCCCGACCCGCTTCCACAACTGCCAGGTGCCACTATGGCCTCGCGCCGTTACGCGCTGCTCGCCGCGTTCCTGATCGCTGCGGTCGTGACCTCGTCCGCCGCCCAGCAAGGGCCACCCCCGAAGGGCGACCCGCCCAAGGGGGCGGCCGCAACCAAGGACGAGAAGTCCCGATCGGGGGACGACAAGAAGGGGGCGCCGAAGGTTGCGGCACCCGAGGCCAAGGACGATAAGAAGGCGCCGCCCACGGTGACCACGGACGGGTCGGTCATCATCGCGGGGCAGAAGGTCGAGTACAAGGCGACCACGGGAACGCTCCCGGGGACCGACAAGACGGGCAAGGCGAAGGCCAACATCTTCTACATGGCGTACACGCGCAAGTCCGGGGACGCCCCGTCCGCGCGCCCGCTCACGTTCTGCTTCAACGGGGGGCCCGGATCCGCGTCGTCGTACGTGCACCTCGGGTTCTTCGGGCCGCGCCGGGTGCTGATCAACAACGACGGGCTCAGCGCCCCGAGCCCGGCCGAGCTGGTGGACAACGAGTGCTCGCTGCTGGACGTCACGGACCTGGTGTTCATCGACCCGGTGAGCACGGGCCTGAGCCGGGCCGAGGTGCCGGGGGACGCGAAGCTGTTCCACGGGCTCGAGGAGGACACCCAGTCGGTCGGGGACTTCATCCGGGACTACGCGGCCAAGTTCGGGCGCCAGGGGTCCCCGGTGTACGTGGCCGGTGAGAGCTACGGGACCACGCGGGCCGCGTCCCTGTCCGCGTACCTGCAGAACCGGGGCGGGGTGAAGGTGGCCGGGATCGTGCTCATCTCCACGGTGCTGGACTTCCAGACGATCCGGTTCGGGGGCGCCAACGAGCTCCCGTACGCGCTGTTCCTGCCCACGTACACGGCCACCGCGTTCCACCACGGGAAGTTGGACAAGAAGTGGGCCGTGGACCTGCCGACGGCCCTGCGCGAGTCGCAGAAGTACGCGGCCGGTGCGTACCTTGAAGTGCTGCACAAGGGGGCCCTGCTGACCGAGTTCGAGCGCCAGGCCGCGGCCAAACAGTTGGCCCTGCTGACCGGGCTCTCGGAGGAGTTCGTGCTCCGGTCCGATCTGCGCGTGGAGGCGACCCGGTTCCGGTCCGAGCTGCTCCGGGACCAGCAGACCGTGGTCGGGCGGTACGACGCGCGCGTGTCGGCGAAGGTGGCGGCTCGTCCGGCCCCCGGGAACCCGCCGGGCCCGACCGGCACCCCGGGAGCGCCCGGCACGTCCGGTGCGACTGGTGCCCAAGGTACCGGCGCGCCGACGGGCACCGCGGTGCCGCCCGCGAGCGGGCCCGGTGGGGGCCCGGGCGGTCCCCGGGGCGAGCGGATCGGGGGCGGGGACCCGTCGGCGGCCCTGCTGTCCCCGCTGTTCACGGCCGCGATGCGCCAGTACCTGCCCGACGGGTTGGGGTACAAGTCCGAGTCCGCGTACGTGCTCAGCGCCCCGGTGCAGCCGTGGAACTACGGCCCGGCGGGGACCAACCAGTACGCGAACGTGGCCCCGCGGCTCCGCTCGGCGCTGGAGAAGGACAAGGGGCTGCGCGTGTTCGTGGCGAGCGGGTACACGGACCTGGCGACCCCGTTCGCGGCGACCAACTACACGTTCGCGCACCTCGGGCCGCGCGCCCTGATGGACCGGGTGACGATGGCGTACTACGACGCCGGGCACATGATGTACACGCACGAGCCGTCGCGCAAGAAGCTGCGCGAGGACCTGCGCAAGTTCATCACCGCCCCGATTGCGGAACCCGCGACCAAGTAATCGTCCCGGGCGGTCGAAAACGTCGCGCGGATCGCCGGCGACACGAACGGCCGGCGATTCCGGGGCACGCGGGACGACACACCGCCCGAACGTTCCGGATCGTGATATCGGACCGCGTGTTGATCGTTTTTGCCGTTCGGCCGCGTGCGACACCGGGGCCGAAGACCCGGTTCCCACCAAGAACCGTCGATACCGGACACGTAATCGCGCACGACGGAACGAGAACTCGGGCGCGAAACAAACTGTGTCCCGAAGCCCGACGGTTCCCGGTGCCCGCCCCTTGAGATCCTCGCACGGAAGGACCCGCGGACCCGTCACCCGGCCCAGGTCGCGCCGATCTTCACTTCGACCTCGACGGGCACCGGGGCGATGAGCGGGGCCATCCCATCGACCATGCAGCCAGACAACCACGTCTTCGCGGCTTCGCGTCCGGGTTCGGGAACCTCGAGCACGATCTCGTCGTGGACCGCCAGCACGACCTCGGCATTCGGGCACTGGTCCCGGCGCTCCCACAACAGCACCAGGGCGCGCTTCAGTCCGTCACCCCCGGTGCCCTGCACGACGTAGTTCGCTTTGGCCCCGAAGAACTGGTCCGGCTCGACCCCGATCCGGCGCCCGCCGAGCGTGCGCACCTCGGTGCTGCGGTCGCGCTTCAATCGGTTGTGCCACGCGCGCACGCCCGGGAACTGGGCGAAGAACGCGTCCAGGAACCCGCGCGCCTGGTCCTCGGTCATGTCCTTACCGTAGTCGGCCCGGGCCTTGAGGCGCAGGGACCGGGGCCCGAGCCCGTAAATGGCCCCGAAGTTGACCGGCTTGGCCATCTGCCGGGCCTCCTTCGTCACCGCGACGCCGAGGAACTTGGCCGCGGTTAGCGCGTGGAGATCCTCACCCTTCTGGTAGGCCCCGAGCATGCGCGCGTCGTTGGTGACCTTCGCGGCGATGCGGAGCTCGATCTGGCTGAAGTCGCACTTGACCAATACGTTTCCCGGCCGGGCGGTGAAGCACCGGCGGTACGCGGGGTCGCGCGGCACCTGCTGCAGGTTCGGGCGGCTGCAACTCATGCGCCCGGTCTTCGCCTGGCACGGGTTCCACGACGCGCGCACGCGCCCGTCGGTCACGTGTTCCGCGACCCATTCGCGCCCGTAGGTGCCGGCGCGCTTGGCGGCCTCGCGGTACTCGAGGAGGAGTCGGGCGAGCGGGTGGGCGATCCCGGCGAGCGTTTCCTCCTTGGTGTCGGGGAGCGCGATCCCGACCGCTTCGAACGCGGCGGGGACGTCGACCGTGGTGCTGTTCCAGTTCCATGCCCCGAGCCCGGGCAGGCAGTTCGGGTTCGGGACCAGCGCGTCCATCTCGGTGGCGAGCGCGACCCGCCGTTGGGCCGCGGCGTCGGCCAGGGCCAACCACGTGCCCGTGTCGAACCCGACCCCGGTGGCGGCCATTCGAGCGACGGGCACCCCGCACCGCATCTCGAGCTCGAGCACCCCCGTGAGGTTCCGGGACGCGGCACGTGCGTAGAGCGCGTCGGCCAGTGGCAGGAGCACCGCCGCGTCAGTCGCGGCGTACTTCAGTTGCGCGGGTGACAGCACCGGGCGGGACCACTCACCGGCTTGTTCGGTCTTATCGAGCTCTCGGTTCAGCTCGCGCTTGACGGCGGAGCCGAGGTCGTGGTCGGCGCGCTCGCCCGCGTACACCACGCGCGAGGCCAGTGCGGTATCGAACACGCGGGCCGGTGCGAACCCGAGCCGGGCCAGGAACGGGAGGTCGAAGGAGACGATGTTGTGTCCGACGAGCTCCTTCTCGGACAGGGCCGCGAACAGCGGGGCCAGTGCGGCCTCGGGATCGCCGAGTGCGAACAGGTCGACGAGGAACGTCTCGGTCGGCGTCCCCAGTGACAGGAGACGCACCCGGTCCCGCGCCGGGTTCAGACCCGTCGTCTCGAGGTCCAGGGCGACCCGGGACACGATCCCCACGGCCCCGACCACGCGCGCCAAACCGGAACGGTCGACGATCGGGTCCGGATCGGATTCCGGATTCGTGGGGTACCGACGATCGACCGGTACCGGTGCCGCTTCGATACCGACATGCGTCTCACGATCCCGCTCGTGCACGACGCACGACGATTCCGACGATCGATTCGTACCGGCACCAGACGTCTCGCCGCAACCAGTTGCTGAGTCACGTGTTGCCGCTGAATCCGGCACCCGTGGGGTGTCCCGGCCGTCGGGCGCCGCCGACCGGTGGTCGGCTCCTTCTCGGTCCGTGCCAACGGGTTCCGTTCCTTCACCGGCCGGCCGGTCGTCGGAATCGTCGTGCGTCGTGCACGAGGGGGCCGGGCCGTCTTCGCTCGGCCCCGGCACGAAATACGTGACGGCCTTTCCGCCCCGGGCCGGGGCGGGCCCGGTTTCCCAGTGCCCCAAGTCGAGCCCGACCAGGCGCTCCAGGTCCGCCTTGGCCGCGTCGCTGGTTCGGTACTTACGGCTGTTACCGTTCTGAAGCGCCTTGACGGTCGTGCGCCCCCCGTCCCGAGCGGCCAGCCGTCCCACCAGTTCCACCAGTTTGCGCACCTCCTTGTCCCCGACCGACTCGTGGATCAGCGCGTACACGCGCTCGGTCTCGCGGGCGCACCACTCGGCGATCCGGATCCCGGCCTCGAGAGCCTCGAGCCCGATCGGGCCCGGGGCCCCGGGTTCCGCGGCGGTCGCGACCGTGTGGTGGATCAGCGCGAACCGCCCGGGCAGGGCCTCGAGCTTGGCCAGGGCCGCGGCGCGCTCGCCCTCGGCCTCGAACTGTTTGAGCCCCCACGCGTTGACGAATCCCTTGAGGCGCTCCCGGGCCGGGCCCGCGAGCGCGACCACGAGCGGGCGCGGGTCCCCGTCCTCGTCGACCCCGCCGGCCAGCGCGTACAGGGCGTCCAGGGACCGGTCCGCGGCGGCCTTGGTTTCCGGGGAGATCTGGTCGTCGCTCCAGGTCTTGGGCGCGCGCGGCGGCATGGCGAACACGAGCCGGGCCACGAGTCCCGAATCGAACAGGTCCCGGGACGCGAGGCGCTTAAGGGTCCCGGGCTGGATCCCGCCACACACGGACACGCACGCGTGGGGCACGAACACGCTCGTCTTGTCCCCGGTCTTGCGGTCGTAGATGAGCGCGTCCCCGCGGTGCACGGAGAGCCAGTTGGGCTCGTCGGACCCGCCCGCGGCGCCCTTGTACCGGGTGAAGCTCCCGAGCCACCCGGCGAGCTCGTCCCGGTACACGAGGAGCCCGCGCCGGTTGTCGTCCAGGAGCCCGGCCAGCTTCTCGATGGTGATGTCGCTCACCAGCACGCGCCCGAGGGCCGGCTTGTGGGGCTCGTCCCCCGGGTCCGCGTCGGGGTCCTCGCGCCGGCGCGCCTTGTACTCGGCGAGTTCGCGCTTGTACCCCTTGGTGGCGTCGCGGAACTCCTTGACGAGCTTCTTCTGCCGGGCCTTGACGCGCTCGGCGCTGAGGTCCGCGGCCGGGCTCTTGCGGCCCCCGGACTCGGCGACCACGCACGTCCACAGGACCGCGGGCTCGAACCACTCGGCCCCGAGGTGCACCCGGCGCGCGTTCCCGACGGCCCCGGCGAGAACGGCCAACAGGGGCAGCGCGACCAGGGCGTGGTCGCACCGGAGCGCGGCCGCGCCCTCGCGCACGAACGCGCCCCACGGGGCCGGGAGGCAGTCCGTGGGGAACGGGGCGTACGGCGCGATCGGGGTGTACTCCGGCACCGGGCGCCCGTGCACGCCGCACGACGATTCCGACGACCGACCGGCCGAATCGGTGCGCGTGCGATGGCACCGGAGCCAGATCCGGACCGTGCCGACGACGCTCGCGCCGGCGCTACCGAGCACGCGCTCGAGTGTGGGCCACCCGGTGGCGTGCTCCCCGGCGCCGACCTGCGCGACGGTGTCGCGCACGGCGCTCAGTCGGTCGTCCACCTCCCGGTCCCCGGCCCCGGCGCACACGGCGCGGACGAGCCGCTCGGCGCGGTCCGCGGCCCACCCGGCGCGGAGCAACCCGCCGGCCAGTGCCAGGGCCGCGTCGTGCCGGGCCCCGGCCGGCCAGTGCCGCGCCAGGAGAGCGGCCGCGGCGACGACCCCGACCGCGGTGCGTAATTCTCCGAGGTCGACGCGCGCGGGCTCGTCGCGCCGGTGCCACACGCACGGCTCGGGTTCCGGGTGCCCCTTCGCGGGATCCGCCGGGTACGTGCTTGGCGGCACTACGGTCTGCCCCCCGGTCGCGCGCAGCTCTAGGAGCTTGGTCCGGGCGCCCGGGGTCGGGTCGAGGAACGCGTCACTGGCCTTCGCGGGCGGGTGCTCGACCACGTACCACCAGTGCGAGCCCGGGGCACTGGCGCGCCCGCTTACCATTCCCGTGGCGGGCAGCAGCAGCGGGGCCGCGGCCCGGGCCTCGGGGCAGTCCAGGTCGACGTCGACGAGGCCGCCGGACGCGGTCCCGAGAATGACGCCCACGTTCGAGGGCTCGGGGAACGCGCGCGGGACCTCGTCGGGGGTGACCCGAAACGCGGGCCAGTTGTCCCGGGTCGGGCTCTTGGACCGGTACGGGATCGGGAGCGGTGCGTACCCGCGGGCCAGGAGCCACAGGGCCGCGTCGCGCGCGGTCTCGGGCGCGGAATCGGCGGAAAATGTGGTACTCATTCCTCCCCTCCTTCCACACCGAAAAGGGGCTCCAAATCGGCGCGGGCCCAGCACCGGGCGCCGTCGTGGCCGACCAGCGCGATCGCCCACGGGCACAAGATCCGCACGAGAACCGGGTCGATACCCAGCTCCTTCAGGTCGAATTCGCTCACGTAATCATCGGGCACGGGTGTGTTCCTCTGGGCGCGCACCGTCCCCGGTCCCACCAACGGCGGGTCGCTTCGGGTGCACGGGATGTGTCAGTGGTTAAGCGGGTACCGGTTCGGCCCGCGGGTGCGGAACGAGTTCGAGTGGGTCACGTTCGACGCGGAAGCTGTCGGGCCCGAACTCGCGGGCCGTGAACCCGACGAACAGGCGGTTGAAGTCGCGCCCCACGGCGGTCGAGGCGTCGATCACCACGGTGCGGGTCCGGGCCTCGAACGCGTGGGCCGCGTCCAGGCGCGTCTGGCTCTCGCCGTGGAGCGCCTCGACCGCGAGGCGCGACAGGACCAGGGTGGCCCCGAGCTCCTCGGCCGGGACCGCCGGGTCGAACACGTATCGGTACATGGGGTCGGTCATCGGGTCCTCGGGTACGAGCGCGGGCCGCTCCTATAGGGAACTACACCAAACGCGGGCAAAGTGTCGGGCGAAGTTCACGGTTCGGGGGCCAGTTTTTGGATCTCGGGTCGGTCCCGGAGCTCGCGGATCAGGGCGTACAGCGCGGCCCGGGACACGCCCCGGGCCCGGGCCGCCCCGGCGACCGTTTCGGTCGTCAGCAGCTCGGCGATGGCGCGCAGCTCCTCGGGCAGCCGGGCGAGCGCCTCGGCCAGGTCGATGCCCGCGCCGGGTTCCGCGTTGGAGCACCGCTCGGGCACGTCCCCGGGGAGCGGTTCGAGGGTCCCGGCGTCGCGCTTGGCGGCCCGGCGCGCGCGGGCCCAGTTGTGCCCGAACCGCTCGATCAGGCACTGGACGAACGCGGGCCACGTGCCCCGGTCCGGGTCGAACCGGGGCACGCGCTCGAGTACGTGAAGAACCAGCGCCTGTTCCAGGTCCTCGCGGTCCGGAGCGTGTGGCCCCGCGGTCCCGGCGAGGCGCGCGGCCTTGCGCCGGATGATGGCGGCTACGGTCGAGCCGATCGGGTCGTCGGGATCCGGGCGGTTGTGAGCATCGGACACGGTGAAGCTCCTCCCGGCCGGGAGGGGCGGAGGGCGCGGGCACGGGGCACGGGTCCCGGGGCGCCGGCGCGTAACGCGCGCGGGGCGATGCGAACACCGGGTACGGTGCCCACGATCGCCTCCGCGGTGCGGCCGGCTGATAGTCGGGTAGTGGATCGAACGTGATTCCGGGCGCCGGTCAGCCGGGGAGCTCGGCGTGGAACGGGAGCCCGTGTTTGACGGTGAGCACGGTGATGGTCCCGTCCCGAACGTCATCGAGGAGGTGCATCAGGTCCGCGACCTGGTTCTTGAGTTTGCAGTCCGCGCGAGCGGCTTCGGGGCGCGGCCCGTTGTCGCCCGCGAACTTGTGCTCTCGGATCACCCGTGGCGCCGGATCGAGTACCGGCTCGCCGCCCCGGACCTCGAGGCCCTCGATCCGACCGAAATTGATCCGCTGGAGGAGCTCGACGAGGTGGCGCCGGACCGGGGACAGGGCGCGCTTGGTGAAATCGGGGCCGGAACCGTGCACGTGGGACGCGGTCATGAGACGTTCTCCGTGGTCGCCCGAACCCGGTGTGAGTTCGGCACGATCACGGTGCACCCGAGAGCTGAGCCGGCGCTGGGGGCGGCGCTGAGTTCGCGCTGAACGGGGCACTTTATTCGGCACCCAGGACGAGCCGGTAGTGCCCCGCCTGGGACCCGTCGAGGCGGATCTCGGTGAGCTCGGAGTCCCGGAACAAGCGCCGGATGTTGGTCATCGTCTGCTGGACCGCGTTCCGCGACACGTGCGCCCCGCGCCACACGTCGTCTTGGAGGTCCTCGACCGACACGTACCGGCCGGGGGACTCGGAGAGGCGCGCCACGACCCGGAACTCGTTCGTGTTCCCCAGGAAGCACCCGCGCCCGCTCAAGAACACGGAGAACTGGCTCCGGTCGACGACCCACCCGGGGCCCGGGGCGGGGCGCGCCGGGGCCGGCCCCCGGTCCCGGCGCCCGACGATCACGCCCAGGAGCGATTGGGCCGGGTACTCCTGGCGCAGGATCTCCACGGCCCGGGTCCCGAGGATCTCGCGCAGGGCCCCGCGCACCTCGGCCGCGTGGTCCCGGTACAGCGCGAAGGCGGCCCGGGCCGCGTCCCCCGCCGGGAGCCCGGTGAACGGGAGCGCGTCGTTGAGCTCCGCGTACCGGAGCCCGAACGTCACCGGGTCCCCGATCCCCTCCATGTCCAGCGCGGACCCGACGTACCGCTCGCTCAGGGTCAGCTCCGGGCCCGTGCGCTCGCCGGTGAGTACGTCGCTCTCGTACCGGTGGGGCGGGTCCTCGGCGTCCCCGAGCCCGGCCCCGAGCGCGGTCAGACGCCGGTCCACGCACTGGGAGCAGCGCCCGCAGTGCGGGGTGCGCTCGGGGCGCCCCCACACGTGCCCGCAGCTGTACGTCAGCGCGCACAGGTCCGCGTGCCCCTGGGCCTTGAGGCGCCGGAGCATCCCGGCCTTGGTGGTCCACTGGAACGGGTTCTGGACCTCGAACGGACCCCCGAACAACAGGGCGAACAGTTCCCCGAGCCCGTGGAGCACCTGGGGATGGGTCGTCCGGGACGCGCGGGCCCCGACGAGCTCGCGGCTCCCGGGCAGGTTCAGGCTGGTCACCCCGTTCTCGTAGAACCGGATCCGGCGCCGGCCCACCAGGCGCGCGACGACCGCGGCCACCGCGGCGAACAGGAACGAGCGGGCGCGCTGGGTGAACTCGTTGTTCAGTTGCTCGCCCTTGTTGATCGACGCACCGACGTGGAGCGGGCCCAGCTCGCGCCGCGGGAGGCGCGCCCGGAGCGCGTCGAGCACGGCCCCCTGGCGCGCCTGGGTGCGGCTCACCGGGCGGTGGCTCACGAGCACGACCGGGCGCTGGCCGATGAGGACCTCCTCGACGGCCCCGCACAACGAGTCGAGCCCGCCCGAGAACAGGACCACTTCTTCGAACTCGGTCCCGTCGGGCGGGTCCACGAGGTCGAGCAGGTACCGCGCGCGCGGGGCGGGCGCGGGGGCCCGGACGAACGCGAACTCCCACTCGGCGTCGTCGGTCATGAACAGGAGCACCCGGCGCAGGGCCCCGAGGGCCCGGGGCTGGTTCCACAGTTCGGGGCACCGGACCGGCACGACGCACCGCAGGTGCCGGCGCCACCGGGCCCCGTAATCGATCGCCACGGTCCCGCCCCGGGAAACCACCTGGTCGATCGTGTACACGTACGCGGCGACCTCCAACAGGTCCGCGTCGAGGTCACTCAGCCCGCGGCCCATCGCGCGGGACAACTGGTTGATCTCGAGGTGCACGTCCCGGGGCCCGGGTCCGATCGCGAGTGCGTGTGTCCGGGCCGCGGCGCGCCAGGGGCGTGGCGCGTGGGCCGCTCGGACGCCGCCACAGAGGACCAGTTGGGGGTCAGCCATTGGCGGCCCCCCGGACCTCGAGCTCGCGGCGCAACTTGGTGAGCGCGTAGGCGCAGAACCGGCCCGCTTGCTCCGAGGTGATCCCGCCCTCGAACTGGGATTTGGAGTACCACCCGCCGGCGTACTCGCGCACGATGACGGCGGCCTCGCGGCAGTGGGTGTCGAGGTCCGTGAGGAACGCGTTGTGCTCGCCGGGCGTGGCGAACCGCCCGTTGCCCCCGACGTGCTGGGACAGCTCGCGGGCCAGGTGGTACAAGAGGAACCGGCGCGTGAACCGGGCATAGAACTCGTGGGCCAGGAGCGCGAACCCGTTCCGCGTGGACAGCTCGCGCGCGGCCCGGTGCACTTCCTGTCCGGTCGGGAACAGGGTCCCGGAGCGGGCCCCGAGGCAGTGGGTGAGGGCCTCGGTCGCGGCGAGCGCGGCCATCTGCCCGAGGTCGGTCTGTGGGGTCCGGGAGTCGAGGTGCCAGCGCCGCACCGCCCCCGCGTACCCGGCGGTCAGGGCGAACAGGCCGGGCGGTTCGGGCACCTGGATCTGGTGCTCGGCGAGTGCGGTGGTGAAATCGGTCCGGCGCGCGGCCAGGGCCGTGTGTGCGAGGAGGTACAGGACGCGGGTGACCCCGGGGTCGCTCTTCGAGAGCCGGAGCCCGCGGACCGCGGCGGCCGAGGTCGCACCGGCGATGACGGCGACATCGGCCCCGTCGGCGATGCGCCCGATCACCGCCTGCCAGGGTTTGGAGTCGGGGAGGCGCCCGAGTCGGATGCTACCCATCGCCGTTGGCTCTTGGGGTCACGCGATCATTTATATACCCGTGTATAATTGCCGTGCAGATTGACGGGACAATGTCGGTAGCGGCGGTTCGGGGGATTATTGGGCTTTTACCGCCGCGGCCCGTTCGAGCCGGGCGCGCCACATCCTGCGCTGGCGGCGCCAGTCGGGCACGGCCGCGATCGGGCGCAGGTCGCTCAGGATCAGCGGGTCGCGCCCGCGCATCACCTTGGGGAGGAACAAGATGTGTTCCTGAATGTCGGGCGCCAGGTGGAGTAGGGACATGATCTGACTCACCCGGGCCCGGGTCACGTGCCCCAGGCGCGCGAGTTCCGCGTGGTCGGTCACCTCACCGGCCCGGATCAGGTCCTCGAACCGCAGGGCCAGCGCCAGGAGGCGCGCGACCCGGGGCACGCGCCCGGGCTCGTGGAGGGCCGGTGCCGGACCCGCACGCAGTTCCTTGGTACGTCCGCGCCGGGCGAAGTGGATCGTGCCTGCGACCGTCAGCGCCGGTGCCGGGTTCGTGGTGCTCGTATTCATGCGATGCTCCGGTGCTCGTGGTGCCGAGCGAGCTCGTCGGCGAGGGCCGTGAGCCCGGTCGGGTGGAACGATACGGTGACGGCCCCGGTACGTCCGTCGTACTCGACCCGGGCCACCAACAGCGCGATGACCCGTGCCCGCTCGAGCGGGGTGAGGATGGCCCAGACCGGGTCGAACGCGGCCAGAGCCCGCGCCGCATCCTCTTCCGAAATCAACTGATCGGTCACGGCCGTGAGGCACTCGCGCACCTTGGCGGCGCGGTGCTCGGCGGCCCCGATGCGCGCGTGCAGGTCCGCGAGGCGCGTCACGAGCGGGCCGTTCACGTCACCCGGGTGCAGTTGCCCCGCGAGCTGGGTCACCTCCCGGTGCCACGCGCGCAGATCCTTCTCGAGATCCCGGTTCTCGGCCTCGAGTTCGGCGATGCGGGCCGCGCCCTTCTCCTGGGCCTGTTCGAGCACCTGGCGGAGCAGCTCGGGATCGCGCCCGACGGCTCGGACGCGCTCGACCACGAAGGATTCGATGGGCTCGGCCGGAATGCTCTTGGACGGGCAGGTACCATACCCGCGCTTCTGGGCGTGGGTGCACACGTAATACCGGTACCGGGTGGTTCCCTTGGTACTGTGGCTCGGGGTCATCGCGGCCCCGCACGGCCCGCACCGCAACAGCCCCTTCAATAAAGCACCGAACCGGTTCCGCACCAGCGCCCCGCCGGTGCGCCCGTTGCGCGTCAGGGCGTGCTGCACCGCGGCGAACACGGCCGGCTCGACGATCGCGGGGTGCTCGCCCTCGTGGACCTCGTCCTTGTACCGCACCTGCCCGGTGTAGAGCGGGTTCGTGAGCAGGTTGTACACGTTCGTGCGGTCGAACGGTTTGCCCCCGCGTTCCGGGCCCTTGCGCGTGGCCCAGCGCTTGGTGGCCCACCGGCGCCGCTCGAGTTCCTCAACCACGGGCAACAGCGCCCCGTGCTCGAGGTACAGGGCGAAGATCTGGCGCACGCGCTCGGCCTCGGGTGCGTTCACGGTGAGCTTGTACCCGGCCGGGTCGATGTCGTACCCGAGGACCGGGTGCCCCCCGGCCCACTTGCCCTTGCGCCGGGTGGCCGCGATCTTGTCGCGGGTCCGCTCGGAGATGATCTCGCGCTCGAACTGCGCGAACGATAACAGCACGTTGAGCACGAGCCGGCCCATCGAGGTGGCGGTGCTAAATTGTTGTGTGACGCTCACGAACGCGACCTTTTTGTCCTCGAACGTGCGCATGAGTTGGGCGAAATCGAGGAGCGAGCGGGACAGGCGGTCCACCTTGTACACGACGACACAGTCCACCTTCCCGTCCGCGATGTCGGCGAGGAGCGCGTGGAGCCCGGGTCGGTCCGTGTTCGCGCCCGTGAACCCGCCGTCGTCGTACCGGGTGCCGAGCACGACCCAGCCCTCACCGGCTTGAGAGCGGACGAACGCTTCCCCGGCCTCGCGCTGGGCGTCGAGCGAGTTGAACTCCTGTTCGAGCCCCTCCTCGGTCGACTTGCGGGTGTAAACGGCACACCGCACCGATCGGGTCGGTTCCCGGTCCGCAGGTTTCGGCTTGGGCTGGGGTCGGTTGAGCCGGTTCGTGTGCGAGGTCATGCGGCACCTGCCTTGTTGAGCTTGAAGAAGTGGAACCCGTTGCAGTGGGTGCCGGTGACGGCCTTGGCCACGGCGCTGAGCGAGGGGAACGTGTGCCCGTCGTACTCGAACCCGGCCGCGAGTACTTTCACGTGGATCGTGGTGCCCTTGTAAATGCGGGTGATGACACTTCCGGGCGGGGGCAGGCGCGCGTCGCTCGCTTCCCTGGGTACCGTGCCCGTGTGCACGGGGCCGGCGGGTGCGGTACTTCCTTTGGGCGGGATCAATCGGACGTCCGCGTCCCGGGCCAGTTCCGCCGCTCGTGCCCGCGCTCGTTCCGAAAGATCGCCCTCGGCGAGCACCTGGATGCGCCACGCAATGCGGCGCACGAGCCACGTGCGGTTCCCGGTCGTGGTCGGCTCCCCGAACACCTCGGCGTACCGGGCGCGCAACTCAGCGATCGTGAGGCGAGCGAGCGCGGCGAGTTCCCTGGTGACGTTGATCTCCACCCGTATCCTCCTCGAAAAACCTGCGAATCTCTGGTTCCAGTGGTGTTAACCACCGGTCCCAGTGACGCTCTTCCTGGGGCCCGCAGCAAGTCCATTCGGGGCCGATTCCGAAAGTTTTTCTGAGGTCGGAGGTAGTGTGATGGGTGGCGCGAGGAGGTCCGAGCCGAGGCGCACGAGCCCGGTCGCGAGCAGGCGCGCGAGCTCGCGAGTGCGTTCCTCGGGGGTGAGCGTGGCGGGGTTGCGGGTGGACGGCATCGGGGCACCGGGTGGTTGGCCCCAGCGCCCTTCGCGTCGCGACCGGCGGGCTGGCGGGAGAACAGACGAAACGTCTCTACCTGTTAATTACACCAAACGCGACCGAAGTGTTCAGAGAAGTGCGATCGAGGTGCCGATCGCCCGACGACCGTGGCTCACTCTCTCGGCGTCAACCAAACCCGAGTGACGCAGGGAAAGTTTGCTGGTGGGGGGCTCGGGGGAACCTCGTCGGATGAGATGCTCGATCCGGTGTGTCGGACCGCAGTGCGCACGGATCTGAGGGACTTCACACCTTGTGGCGGGTCGGACGACGAGCTTCGGGAGCCGCACATCTTATCATCCCTATCTCGTTACACTGTTTACCTAAAAACCTATTCAGCAGGACAAGATCATTTGGCCCTCGGAAAGCGATCAAGCAGATCGCTGCGGCCCGATCACGAGCGCGCCGCAGCCGTGGCTCACGGAGGAGCCTCGCGGCTGACGCTGACTCAGTTTGTGGTGTTGGGCGGTGGTGACTCTGGTCAGGTAGGCCGGTAGGTGGTAAACAGCGCGGTCGAACGGCGGACGATCAACGTCCTCCCCGAGACACGCGCACACGATCCCATCCGGACTGTCGGTGAGAGAACAACGTCCGGTCGGATACCTTCGGCAGGAACGGCCCGAACGCGTTCTCCGCGCCGGTCCGCTGGAGTGCCTCGCACCATTCGGTCTCCGGGCACGCGCGAAGCGCGTATCCTCCATGCAGTTTCGGGCGGTGTGGTAGGGAGTCCACGCCGTGCGATCGACTCGCGAGCGCACGGTTCCTGGTCCCAAGTCCTGGGCTGCAGAACCGGACCGGGTTCGGTCGACTGGGGACAGCCGCGCGAACCGGCTACCGGTCACGGCCTCGGCTTCTTGTCCTCCTTCGACTTCGCCTGTTTCATCCTTTCGATCCTCCTCAACTCAGCCTGGCTGATGATCAACAGCCAGTACCGCTCGGCGACCGAGGGCATCGATCGGCCCAACTCATCGCGCAGGTCGTGGACGTCTTCGATCGCCCCGTCGATATCCGGTTCTTTCCCCTTGGGGAACCGTTTCTCCGAGATGGCTTTCGCTTTGTAGTCGAACTCGAGGTACACCAAGGCGCGGAGATAGACGACGGGAGCCGCGGTCGATAACTGATCAAATTCCTTCTCGAGTTCGGCGAGTTTCTCAAGGGCAGCCTTCCGATCGTCGCTGCCTTCCTTGGTCTTGCTCACAGCGGCGAGGGCGTCGAGAAACTTGGTCGCCTGGGCGTCGAACGCCTTGACAGACGTGACCTCAAGCAATTTCGCACGGCGATTAGTGGCCTTCTGGATGTCCGCCTTCGCGACCTCGTCCGGCTTGAACGGGTCGAGCGGGGTGATCTCGGTCGGTGTCGTTGCAACGAAGCCCGGGGTCGGGGGGCCACCCTTGGGTTTGGCCGGCGCGTCGCCGAGTGTCTTCACGTCGTTGTCCCGCAACCATCGGAACACCGCGAGGAGGCGCGCGAACTCACTCAGCCGCCGGAACTCGGGCGAGAACGTGACGAGCGCGGGCATCAACCGGGCCGACTCCTTCGTGTACTCGGTCAACGACTCCGACTCACCGACCGGTTTGCGGTCCTTGTCAACGGTCTGGATGAGAACCTGCATCTCGAGCAGCGACTCGGTCAGTTCCGCGTCCCCGTTGTCGCGGGTAACGACCAGCGACTCGCCGGACGCCGCGACCTTCATGGGGACATCGACGATCCGGTAGAGGATGAGTTGGTCGGGCTTCACCACGCGCTCTCGGCGGATGTTCCGCCACGGGTCGAACACCCAGTCGAGCACCTGACGGCGGTACCGCTCCAACTCCCTGCGCTCGTCCTCGTTCTTCACCTCATTCAGGAGCGGGTCGTTCTTCACCTGGGCGAGCAACCAGGCGCGCGACTCCGGCAGGCAGTCGATGTAGATGGCCGCCCAGCCGAGATTGGTGTTCAGCAGCTCCGGGTTCAGGAGCACGGGGCACCGGGTGCCGACGACGAGTCGCCGTTCGCCGAACTGGTAGTACGGCGTGCCGCCATCGATGTCGATGATCGGGATCCCGTCGCCGGTCTTCGAGTTGAAGGCCAGCGCCGCGGCGACGGCCGCGTCCTCGGCGCTGACACCCGGGAGCGTGAGCACGGTCTCGTTCGTGAGGGTCACGGTGATCGACCCCGCCGCGCCGTCCTTGCCGGCCACGTACGCCACTACCTTCGGTTTGCCGAGGTCGCGGTGTGGGGTCACTCGGTCCCCGAACAGGATGCCGCCCGGGAAGCCCGCCTTCTCCTTGATCTTGTCGAACGTGCGATCCTCGGGTTTCGGCAGTTGCTCCTTGCTCCGGTCTTCCCACTCCTTGATCACCTTCGCCTCGTCCAACGGCGTAATCACCGGGCGCGGGGCGGCCGTGCCGCGGGCACCCCGCTCCACACCCCAGGCCTTATCCAGACGAGCCTTCGCGGCGGCGATCGCGGGCCCCTGTTCCCCTGCTGCTTTGGGGAGTGCGTGCTCGTACGCGCGCTCCGGCGTCCGCGCCTCGAGCAGCAGCTTGACGGCATCGGAGAGTTCCATCTTGAAGTCGGACCGCAGCCCGTTCAGCGGGCCGCCGCTGGCCCAGAGCCGGCTCCGGGCGGCGAGCTTGTGCACATCCGCCCGGGTCTCTGCGGTCACGTCGATCCGCTCGCTCAACTGCTCCGGGAGCTTGTAGAGCATCTCGGGCCGGTTGATGTCGACCCCTTCCGGCTGGGGGGGCGGATCCTTGTACGACTTCAGCCCCGCGGGCAACTCGCCCGGGGGTAGGTGCCCCCCGTCCTGGGTCGCCTTGATCAGGGTGAACAGCATCCATTCGGCCCCCTGCGGGGAGTTGGCCGCGGCGTAGCGGTACATCACTTGAACTTTGACCACATCGGGCAGGCTGTGCCACACATGCGGCTCGATGCCCGCCTTGCTGGGCGGGAATCCGCCCTGGTCTTCGAGGAACTTGGCCACGTTGACGCCGTCGGCGTCCAGGGCAGCCACCAGGTCGACCATCGCCTTGGCAGCCTTCACGTCTTTCGGCTCGAGCCCGGTGTCGGCGCGCGCGCTCGGCACGCCGAAGAGGAGCACACCTGCCAGTCCGAGAACGGCCGCGATGGGGAACTTGAGACGGGGCGACATACGCACCTCTGCTGAAGAAGGAACGGAAGGGATCAACGGAACCCGTCCGCGGGGCCGGTGCCCGGCTCGGGCGGACGGAGCAGGGCGAGCACCCGCGCTCGGGCCGACCTCGCCTCCGGCGAGAACTCGCTGTCATCCTGAACTAACAGCAGGGCCGCCAGGAATTGACCGCTGTGTTCGCCGGCGGTCATGAAGGCGCTCTGCCAATTCATGTTGTCCGTGGTGCCGCGGGCGAACACTTCCCCGGGCGGGATCTTGGTGGTCCGCTCGGGGTCGGCGCGGCGCCAGACCACGTTCGCTTCAGTCCAGATGGTCCCGCACAGTTCCACCCGACCCTTGGAAACTGCCGCATACGCCCGTACCAACTCGCGCTCGCCCGCCGCTGCATGGCCGGCAGCGGACCCGCGTTCGACGTCGTACTCGGAAAGCCCCTTCGCCAGTTCGATTAGTCGGGCCGGCGATACGTCCACGGCGCGCAACAGGTCCAACAACTCGCCCGCGGTCGGGCGCGAGGCCGGGTCACGCACGAGGCAGGTGCGGGCGACGGCGCCGAGGCGGTTCGGGAATTCGTTGCTCCCGTCCACCGCACCCGCGAGGGCGAGGAGCACTTTTCCGAACGCGTAGATGTCCTCCGCCGGGTCCGGGTACTGGTCGTCAGTACTCGGCGGCAACTCCGGCGGCTTCCAGTCGTCTCGGTCCAGTTTGAAGGTGGCCTTGTGCCCGGCCCGGTCCGCCACCCCGAGGTCGGCGAGCAGCAGATCCGCGCGGTGGTAGGACAGGGCGCTCTCCGGGTTCCTTGTCCCCGGCGGGAGTCGGAGGAACAGGTTCGCGGGTTTGATGTCCCGATGAACCAGACCGTGTGACCTGTGAAGGGCGTTGAGCGCCAGCGCCAGGTGACCGGCGTAGCGCACCGCCGTTGACTGGGGCAGCGGGGTCGCCTCCTCGCGAACCAGATCGAAGAGCCCCGCGAGCGAGCAGTCACACAGTTCCATCACGATGGCGAAGGGGGGCCACCCCGCCTGCCCGCGGAGGTCCAGGAAGTCGAGCATGGGCACCAGGTGTTGGTGCCGAACCTGCCGGTTCCGACCGGCCTCGTGCGGGGCGTTCTTCAGTGCCGAGCCGAACAGGAACTTGACCGCCACCGTCGGGTGAAAATCGGGCGGGCAGTTCTTGGGATCGAACCGACAGTCCTCGGCCGCGTAGACGGCCCCGAACCCGCCGGCCCCGAGCAACCCGCTCCGTTTCAGCCGGTAGTGCGGGTGCGCGGGCAACTCGTCGGCCGGGGGGATCCAGGCGGGACCGATGGGCTGCGGCGTCACGGGCGTCTCCTCGCGGAAAACAGGACCGTTCTGTCAACAGTCGGAGGGACGGTACGCGCAGAGCCGGGACTGGGTCCGGCGGTCCAGTTCGTCCGCCAAGCGGGTCAGGTACTTGCGAACACGGTCCTCCCGCACGGCCCCGATCTCGGTCGGCGGGACGGTCACGGCCCGCAAGTCACCGGCGAGAACGTCCGGGTCCTGACGCAACAACCAGTCGAGTACCTGTCGGCCCCACGGGGCGCTCTCCTCCTTCAGCCACTGCTTGATGAGGTCCTCGGCGGTGGTGGCGGCGATGAGCGTCCGGATCTCCTCCGGGGCCAGCCGCGCCGCCGGCCTCGCCCCGTGCTGGCTCGCGTACTCGTCCAGCCAGCCGGGAAGCATGTCGGTGACGCGCCGATCCCCGAGGTCGGTCTGGCAGCGCTTGATCAGGTCCAGGATCGCGGTGTCCAGGTCGAGTTCCAGTCCGAGGCGGCGGAAAATGACGGGCAAATCGCGGCGCAAATAGCCGGCCAGTTCGTCCCAGTTGCCTTCCCGCGCCGCGGACGTCAGCATCCCGCCCATTGCATCGATCAGGCGCATGGTGTCCGGGCGCGCCAGAGGCCCTTTGGCCTGTTCGTCGAACGCGGCGAGCAGGTGCCCACGATCCGCCGGGTAACCGTCGGGAGCGACGAGCCCGGCGACGTTGTTCTCATCCGCCATAACGTCTCCCGTCTACCGCGTTGCTGGTGACCGAGACACGGCACTCGGGTCGCGATCTGACTCAGAGCCACGCCGGGGGGGTGGGGTGAGCGACCGCTCGGCTCCGCTCCGGAGCCCGGACGAAGCTCACCGTCCGCCCACCGTCGGACCGCCCGTCGATGGTGAACCGCTGCTCGGCGGCTTGCATGGTGAGCCCCAGCAGATACCCGTGGGCTCCCGGCGGCACGGTCAGTTCCACCTCTTCCCGCCCGTCCTTCCAGAGGGCGATCGTCCAGTCCGCCGCAGGGGCCGCGGGCGGCAGCGGACAGGCCGTCGCCGTGCAGATCGGGGCCGCTGCCGGGTGCCGCCCGGACCCGACCCGCCCGATCAACGCGGCCGAGGTGAACACGAGGACGGCCGCCCCCGGGTCGTCGGCCAACGCGGCGGCCGCCTTGGCCGACCAGCGGAACCGGCGCTGGTGTTCGTCGAGCAGAAGGGCCACGATCAGGTTCGGGCCGACGGCCCGGATCATGTCCTTCACCGCGTCCTCGCGCGCAAGATCCTCGCAAACCAGACAGCACACCGTGGTCCGCGACCGGATGGCGTAGAAGCAGTAGCGCCGGTTCGAGACGTCGATCCACTCCGCCCAGCGGCACTCCGGGTCGAGTTGCCCGCCGAGGCCGTACTTGCGAATCTGGCTCCGCTCCAGCCACCACCGGTGGTGCTTCGTCTGCGTCCAGGGGGTCAGCCGGTGGGCGCCGTCGATCAAGGCCCCGTACACGAGGTTCTGCGGCAGTTCGGACCCGACCCCGTGTCCCGCCGCGCCGGCGATAAATAACTCGATCCCGGTCGTCCGGCTCAGTTCCAGGGCGACCTGGTGGGCGAACGGGGCCTCCAGCGCCAGTTCCGGGAGCACAATGCCGTGGACCGGAGTCTTTCCGGCCTCGGCGATCAACCCGCGCAAGAACCCGGCGACGTCTGCCGCGGTGAGCGCCTGGCCGCGGCGGTGGAGCCACGTTTGTTCGACGGCGAAGAAGCGGAATCGGCCCCCGTCGCCGACCGGGTTGGCGAAATACGGGCCGGCGTTCCGGAAGTCGTCCGCTTCAACCCGGTACGGGAACGGAACTAGGAGGAGGTTGAACTCGCCCTCCGCGCGGGTGTCGGACTTTGGGCCGAGCAGCCACCGGACCGTCACGTCGCCGCGCCCGGGCAACAGCGACAGGTGGAACGTCAGGTTCCGGACGGTGACCCCGGGTTCCACCTTGGCGGCTTTCGGTTGGACACAGACCTCGTGGGGCGGCACCGCCCGGCAGATACTATGCGGCAGGTGGGGCAAGAACGGCGGTGCCTGACCGTGGCGCAACAACTCGCGGTGCCCAATGAAGAACGCATCGGCGAACGGGGACGGCCGTGCTTTGCCGTCCGACTCCGAAGGCGCGTTCCCGATTCCCGCGGGCGCCGTATCCGGCTTCAAAGGCGCGTACCCGATTCCCGCGCACGCCTCATCCGCCACCAACAGCAACTCCATCGCCGCGTCGGATACCGCTTCCGGCAGCTCGTCGATGGTGGCCGCGCCACCGTCATGCAGCACCGCCCACAGCCGCGCCACGCCCGGCGGCGGTTTTCCCGGCTCCTCCCACCACTTGCGGGCGGCCTCGGTGATCTGGTCGGGGTACGCCGCACTGAACAACGAGCCGCACGCACTGTGGAGGTAGCGGGTCCGGGTGTGACACCCGGACCGGCGGACGATCTCCCCCGCGACCGCAAACACGTCGGGCGGCCAGAGCGGACACGCAGGCCAATCGGCCCGCTCATTCGGCCGGCTCACATCTGGCAGCAACCGACCGACGAGATCTGAAAGCGTCGGCCCGTGTCCGAGTGCCATGCGCTCTACCCCTTAGTACTACAGCGCAGATCCGGCTGCTCTTCTACGCGAAGAGCCGATGGGGTACAAGATGAGCCCTTTCGGTCATCATGTGTGTGGGGTCGGGCTCATGGATGAGCAACAGTTGAAGGCGCTGAAGCCCGAGTTGGATCGGTTCCTGGACCGGTACGCTCCGCTGTTCGGTCGCGACGGGAACCGAGCCCACGCGCGTCGGTTCGTTCAGGGGCTGTTGCGTGGGGGCGACCGGCGCAACACCGAGAACATTGCCGAGGCACTCGACGGCGGCCCGGTCCGGTCCCTCCAAGCGTTCGTCACGACCGGGGCGTGGAAGGACGCGGATGTCGTCGCCGCGTTGCGTGGCCAGATCTTGGATGCGTTGGGCGATGCGGACGCGGTGTGGAACTCGGACGAGACCGGGTTCCCCAAGAAGGGCACCAAGTCGGTCGGGGTCAAGCGCCAGTACTCGGGCACCCTGGGGCGCACCGACAACTGCCAGGTGGCCGTGTTCGCCAACTATTGCTCGACCAAGGGGCACACGTTCGTGGATCGCCGGCTGTTCCTGCCCGAGGACTGGGCCGACGATGTGGACCGGCGAACGGAGGCCGGGGTTCCCAAGGACGTGATGTTCCGCACCAAGCCGGCCCTGGCCCTGGAGATGATCGCGGGCGCGGTGGCCGCCGGTGTCCCGTTCCGGTGGGCCGGCGGGGATTGCGTGTACGGGGACAACCCGACGTTCGTGCAGGGCGTGCGGGCGCTGGGCAAGTGGTACGTGCTGGACATCTCGTCGGATACCCAGGTGTGGACCGCGGCCCCGCAGGTCACCCCGGCCGACCAGCGCCCGCGACCCGCGCGCGGGCGGCAACCGACCAAGCCGCTGGTGGTCGGGGACCGACGGCGTGTGGATGAGATCGCCGCGTCCCTCCCGGCCGGCGCGTGGCGCCGTGTGGTCGTGGGCGAGGGGAGTCAGGGCCCACGGGTGTGCGAGTACGCCGAGGTGCCGGTGTGGTTCTGCGAGGACCAGTTGCCCGGACCGGGCGAGCGCCTGTTGGTGTACCGCTCGCTGAGCCAGGAGCCGGAGCTGAAGTACCACCGGAGCAACGCCCCGGCCGAGGTGCCGCTGGAGAAACTGGCCCAGGTGCGGGGCGTGCGGTGGACGATCGAAGAGGACATCCAGTCGTGTAAAGGCGAGTGCGGGTTGGACGAGTACGAGACCCGAGGCTGGGTCGGGTGGCATCACCACACCGCCCTGTCCATGCTCGCCTTGGCGTTCCTGGTGCTACGGAAGCACCAGTTGGGGGGAAAAAGAGCCCCAGATGACCGTGCCCGAAGTGCGGGCGCTACTGACGCACCTATTGGACGTGCGGACCTGGGGCATCGACGAGATCCTGAAATGGTCCCGGTGGCGACAGGAACGCAATCGCCGCGCCGCTCTCAGTCATCGCAAGCGGCGCCTCGCTGAACGCGAGCCGTCAAGTAGGTGATAACGTCCTGCGCTGTAGTATTAGGGCTCGGGTGTCGTGGTCCGTGCGCGGCCGCCAAGAGCCGGCCTCGCAAACAGCGCGTGCTGGGAACGATTCGGTGTATCCCGAACTGACCCGATGAAACCGCTCGCACACACGGCGACGACACATTAATTGTCTGATAATCGGCTCGATAAACGTGAAGGAGGCTGAACTTTTCAAACGGATTTTACAGGTAGCTGAGGCACCACTCAAACGCTTTCTCGCGAAAAGTTCTTTTGGAACTGCCCGGCATGAGGTCCGCCATCGGCTCGCGCTCCACTCTTTCGGACTGCGGCACCCGTAGCGAACGCCTGTGCGTATTCTCTGAGGGGCGTTGTGGCGAGGTGACTTTGCTGGCGGTCGATCAGTCCGGAAGCGATGGCTGCTTCGGTCACCTCGCCCGAACTATCCGGCGTCGGCAAATGGTCGCCGGCAGCACGGGCACTCGCCGTCGTGCCCGTGGATCAGCGCGGAGAATGCGGTCGGTTGCGGGATCGACATGATCGCTTTGAACGCTAGCGGGGCACGGTGGGCATAGTGACGGTACGTGATGCCGCCGACCGAGTGGCCCAAGATTTCGATCGACGACTCGGGCAGGTGCTGGTCGTAGTACGTCGCACATGTTTTCCGAAGGTCCTTGAGTTCCCACGTCTCTTCCGCTCCTGTTTCGACGTTCGCCCTCGGCTTGATGCCGGCCAGTGTGCACAGTTCCTGGAAGCGCGCGTTCGGGCGCGCTCCCCCGCCCAGAAATACAGGGGCTTCCGGTTCAAGGTCCTTTGGCAGGATGCTCTTGAGATGCGCATGAACGACACGATTCATCGGCCGGTAAAACGCCTTGCCTGTCTTCACGCGGCGATAGAACAGCCAACCCCATTTGGACCGCTCCTTGAGTTCCCGATCCGGTGATTGTGGGCCCCACGTTACGTGCCGCCAGAGGATCGGCTCATGGGCCGGGGCTGACCTCCAGATCGTTCCGGTATCGACGCCATAGTTGAAAAACACGACAAGCGCAGCCCGCCAGTACCGCCCCACCGGGAACGGCTCCTCCCAGCCACGGGGGCGCTTCATCTGGTGCGTCGCGAAATACAGAGCGTTGAGTTCGGCCTTGGTCAGGTAGTGCCGGCCGGCGACATCCCGCTGTGGCCGCGGCTTCGGGAAGCGAGGCGGGGCGTCGATGAGCTCCTGCTCCCAGGCCCACGAGAGGACGGCCCGCAGATGCTCGCGGGCCTTGTTCACGGTCCGGCCGGGATTCGTACCATGATCCGCCACCGCCCGCTCGTACACCCAGTCGAGGAACTCGCGGACGTTCTTGCGCTGTAACTCCTCGATCGGAACACCGCTTCCCCATTGCTCCCACTTGCGTACCGTCGAGAGATACTCGTTGCGGGTCCCGCGAGACACCGTCTTGGCGCGCAGGTACTGGTTCACCGCGGCATCGAAATTCGTCTGCATTGGTCGGCTCCCGAGCCACCGACCGTCATCCCGATGAATACGCCAATCGATCGGTGGTATCACGAGGGGCGTCCTCCACCTCTGCCTCCAATCAAAGGGGTAAACGGGATCTCGTCACGAAGCGCACATTACCGCCCCGACGCGAGCGCCTCAATATCCGTCCTTCGACATCCGCTCCGGCACTCTCGGAAGCGCCAAAAAGGTGTGTCGGGCCGAAGCGCGCAAGGTAACATGAGGCCAGCGCTGGCCAATCACGGCTGTATCTACAGCGGAGAGGAAAGCAATCACGCCCCTCCAGTGGCTCCTGCCTCCTCGCTGCCGTGCAGCCACTCACTCATGTGGGGGCTGCACGGCAGCGGGCGGGTTCGCCAGTGGGGGGCTGTCGGGCTCGCTGGTGGTCAAAGGCGTCCTTGATCTTGATCCTCAGCGCGATCGGCCAGAAACAATCGACCCCGGACTTCAACAACTGCCCGATCAGTGCCTCTGCGTGCTGGAGGCGGCGCGAGAGCCGATCGGCGGATCCCGGCCGTATACAACCGAACGCTACATGCGGGTTCTTCTCGATCTGCCGCATGTACCGCTCCATGACCTGCTGTGAGAAGCTCGGCGAGGGAGACAGGTGGAACAGACTGCGGAGCCGGGCGGCGACGAGTGTCAGGTTCAGCCAGATCATCACAGCGTGGGCGAAACCGGATGACCCGTTGCGGAATTGGGGGTTGAATTCCCACACGGCGTCGGGTGGGTCGAAGAGAGATAGTTGCTCGGGCCGGATCTCCTCCTCGGCAGGCCACGGGTTGCTCGGGCCGCGACTGCTCAGGAAGGTGCTTGCGGCGGGGACAACGCACTGAAGCAGGTGGATGCCGCTCGCCAGGTCCGAATGCTGTGGAATTGGACGCGGTTCGCCCAGTCCTGCCGCCCTTGGCCTTGGAATGTCGTCGCAGCCCACTGCTGTACCCGCCCGATCGCGCGGTCTGCCTCCCCCTTATCCAAAGACGGGCCACTGTAGACGAAATCGAGGTCCTGGACAAGATCCGACAGCGGGAGGGTTCCGGCAATCTGCGCGTCCGGCACCTCCATCACCCGCAGCCACTCCGCGACGAAAGCCCCCGAGCCCGTGAGCAGGTATTCACTCGTAGGGAACTGCGCGCCTCCCGTCGGGGCATGCAGGACGGCGACTTTCAGATTCTCGACCTCCGCACGCCGTACTGTACGATCGACGACATTGGCGGCGTCCCACCTTCTGATGCAGCTGGCCCCCTATCCTGCGAGCTGAGCCTCTCCAGTTAGTTCGCGGGCGGGGTATAAGTGACGATGTCCACTGTCTTGTCTTCCGAAACCACGGCGATCAAGCTGTCGGGGTGCTTTCGCAAGTACCGGATCGCTGAGTTGTACCGCGCGCCACGGGCCGGGTTCTCGCCATCTCCAGCCTCTCCGTCAAGGATCATGCCGATCCCGTGGCACGTCCCCTCCAGGTCAACCAAGATGCCACCATCGATAGCCGATGCAGCGGCAATAGTTGTCTCGTTCGGAGTAAACGGCTTGATCCCCTTTGTGGATTTCGTGAGACGGGCTGCTTCTGTCGAGGCGTTCGCCGAGACGATCAGCATCGCGCCGTGCTCCGCATTCATGGCGTACTCGATCAGGTCGTAGAGCCGGTGTGCCGCTCCTGTTGGCAAACCCGCGAATTTAGCTTCGATCTTGGCCGTCTCTTCCGCTCGGCTGGCGCGGGGTTTTGGCAGGGATGGTTCGCCGTAGAGGACTTCCATAAGAACTTCGTTTCGGTGCAGGAGTCGCCAGTGGCTCTGACCGACAAACCGCACGATGAGCACATCGGCAGTCTGGGTCAAATGCAGTTTCTCGTCGTACCTCGCCCAGCCCCAGACGAGCTTGGAATCGGTAAGCAGCGACAGCTCGCCCTGGCACATCTCCAAGAACTTCCGGACACGCCTGATTTCCGTTACGGGGAATGGTTCTTGGAGTTCGATCACGATGCCTGCCGCGAAATGGCCCGGCTTGGCAATGACCATCGAGTTGAAGCCTTCCCGGCTCTCATACCGCATTCCCGCGATCGCGTTGCATACCTCGAAGAAGTCGGCGAGCCCCCTCGACAAAAGCTCCTGCAGGGTGAAGTCCTTGTTGAACAGGGCATGGGTCTGAAGGAAGATCGCACCAGCTACCCGCGCCATCTCCCTCGCACTGTCGGATTCACACCTGAACCGCCTACCGGCGTCTTTCTTTTGCAGTTCCTCCGCGAACCTGTGGAGCACGACATCGACGACGGTGTAGTGCAACGACGGCCAGCGGCCGTGGTCGCGAAGGATCGAGATGTCGAGGTGGGGATACTTCTCGTACTCGAACCTGCCGTAGGTGGCGACTACCGCAACGATGCGGCCGTTGACCACCCAGCACGGAGACACCTTTACCATCTGAAAGCTCGGCCGCAACTCGCCCTCGATGAATTCCCGGAAGGCTGACGCGCACTTGGAAAGGTATTCGTGATGATCCCCGAAATCCTTGGCCCACTTATCGTCGGGCAATTCGGGATCGGCCGCATCGTCGGGGAACGGGGGGATGGCTCCGCGTAGCAGACTGAGCAGATCCTCGAAATCAGTCGTATCGAGATCGCGTTCGTCCGGCACGATCGTCGTGAACCCGTGGTGCGGGTCGAACCCGACCAGAAACACCTTCGGCTCGATATTGCAACCAATCAGGCCAAGCGCCTCATTCAGCATGGCCTTGCATGCAGTGAGGTATTCGTTCTCGAACCGAAACAGCTTAAACGCAGCCATCGGACACCTCCTTCGGCACGGTCCTTCCGACGAATGCCACGGCCTCGTAGAAGATCAGGAACCAGGCAGCGTTGTTCGGGTCCAGTTTGCTGAAGTACCGCTGGTATCGGAACACGGTGTCGCCGAAATCCCTCATCGGTTCCATCCGAGAAACCAACTGCTGCGTCAGTTCCAGGGTATCGTCGTTGAGGTGAAACCAGTTCACGACGTGCGTAGAGGCAAGCAGCCGCTTGTGGTGCTCGTAGAACAGGCACCGACAGATCTTGTCCATCACTCGGTGCAGCCGGTCGTTCTCGACATCGAAGGCTGGGACGTCCCCGAGGTAGAGCCCGCCCGGCGACATCACGGTTCTTCGCGACAGATTGAGGAGTTGGTTTCGCAGCAGGTGTGGCCGCTCGGTGTAGCAGTCGTTGACCTTGCCGTCGATCAGGGTGCGCGCAGCAGGGTGCCGATCCGCGCCCCGCATGGCGACGAGGATGTTCCGGAAATACTCGTCGTCTTTCGCGTACCCGCCGTTGCAGTCCCGATGCGCCGGAACCGTCATCATCCGGTTCGGCAGTTTCCCGGGCCAAAGACACTTCGGGACGCAGTGCTCCTTGCTTTGGTCGGCGGGCGTCGTCAACTCCCCGCAGTACACGCACCATTTCGGCTTCGCGGACACGATTCACTCGCTTTCTTCCGAGGAGACTAGCCCGCCTTCGGGTGCCGTGTGGACGATCAGCACGAACCCGTCGAAGAACGAAAGCAGCCAACTGCTCACGAACGGGTCCTCGATCGCGTAGAGGAAGAGGCAGGCGAAGACGTTGGCCAGGGTGTACGGGCCGTTCGCCTTCATCCGCACCATGTCCTCGTGCAGCGACCGCACGTACAAAGGGTCAACCCGGCGGATATCAAACGCGTAGTTGTCGGGGATCCGTTGCTTCTTGAGCTTGTAGTACAGGCCGCGGACCATCGTGCGAATCGTCTCGTTGACCCGCTCCCCATCGATTGGCACGGATGGGTAGTGGCCCAGATAGATGCCGCCGGAAGTGCGCAACGGCGACATCCGAACGGCACCTGTGAGCACGGGGCGAGCAACCTCAGACCGGTTCTTCTGAACCGCTTTCAGGACCTTGTTTTTGAACAGCGTCTTCGCGACCGGGTGCTCCGACGTCTGCAGGTCGATCGCGAGCATATCACGAAAATACGAGTCGTCCTTCGACTTCTCGTTGTTACAGTCTTCGCAGACCGGCACCGTGACCATGTCCGAGGGCAACGGCGGTAGGAAGAGGCACCGCGGGATGACGTGATCCATCGTCGTGGCCTGTTGCCTGCCGCAGTACACGCACGGAGTTGCCGGATCGTCCACGAAACGCCTCACCTTCAAGATCCTTCGATGAACTCGTGGGCCGCATCCCTTCCACTTCACCGCCTGGTGCCCCGATCACCGGGCTTTTCTCCCTTTGACATGTCGGCGACCTGTCGTCCTGGAAGTTGTCAGTATTGCCCGAAACGCATGCTCGCGATCTACAGGAGTCGTGAGCCGCGGTGTCGCAGAAACGAGTCCACTCAGCTTGATGCCAAAATCATGCGCATCCCGGCAGGGTGGAACACTCAGCAGAAGTTCGGCCAGCCCAGGAGGCACACGATTCAGAGGCCGAGATGGTGGTCGCTCGCCTCTTCACGGCTATCAACACCACTGAATAATTGATAAATTTAAAATCATTAGCTAGTTTGGGCGCACGAGTCGGAATTGGGTTGCAGCCGCACTCATCTGGAACTGCGATGGCAAGCTAGACTGAAGCGTCCAGCGCTCTTTGGTCTCAAAACGCAGGGATGGCCTCTCCAAGCGAGACCGATGACGGGTTCGAGGTGGGAGCCCCTCCTCTTCCAGCAGATGCCGCGCACGTGTGGAAATAGGAAAAATGGTGAAAAAAGCAAGAATGCGCTTGCGGCGCAAAGCTAGCGACAAGATACTCGAACATTATAGGAACAAAATATAATAATTATAAATATATTCAAATTTCATTGCGTTTCAGTCCTGCTTATCCTTTCTCAGGCCTTGCGGAAGGCGAATAGCGGTGATGGGGATCTGCGCACAATGAGGGCAGAGAGATGCCAACGCTCGATGATATCAAGAACAACGTTGAAGCGGCATTGCGTGCCAGCACTACCCTCCCAATTGACGAGGTGACGATCGGGCTTCCTGACCTCGATACAGTCATTCGCGCAGCCATCGATCAAGCGATCACCCTCAGCAACGCGAGTCTGAGGGCGTTTCTTCCTACCCGGCTCGTAGTTACCGGAGAGGCAGAGATACTCGGCGGCGGTGTTCAAAACTACCAGATTGTCTTCACCGCCCCTCAAGGGGTCATAACTGTCTCCGTCCGGTTGACCAACTCTTCGAGAGTGCGCACACTCGCCGCCGTGGAGACGGTTCTGTTCAGAGGTCGCTATCGTGTGCCCTCCAGGCTTGCAGGCTTCGCATTCCGTGGCTTCGATGTCGTCCTTACGCCTGATCGTCGCAGTGTCCTCTTTCAAGCCCCTAGCGAACAGAACCTCCCACTTATCGGCTCTGAGTTTGTTGTGACGGATGCAACGATCGAATTGAGCCTCACCGGCGTCGGAACGGGCGCCGAAACGCTGCGCGCCAAACTTACCGGAAATGTCGCCATCGGCTCGAGGCGGTTTATCACCGTGGGGACAGCGGATGGGTTTGAGAATCGTAGCTGGCAGTTCGAGGTAAACGTGGGGTCCGGGGAACTCAACCTCCAAACCCTTGCCACGCACTACCTCATCCCTGCGCTCCTCCTTCCCAATCTGGAGGTGTTCCGCCTTGGGGCCGAGATAAACCTTGAGAGCAGCGACTTCCTGCTCCGAGGGCGGGTACTCGGGCAGTGGACCGTACCCTTCGGACTCACCGCAGCTCGCCCACTGCTCAGATCAATCGAGGTGGAAGTTCAGGAGGAAGGCGGGCGCCGCGAAGCCGCCCTGGTGGGCACGTTGCTCATTGCCGGGGAAACCCTTGCTACGCGCGTGTCAGTCGGGGACACCCTGACGATCACGGGCCGGCTTGAGTCGATCGATCTGGATGCCCTGTGCTCGCGCATGACAGGTCGAGGGTTTCCACTCCCGCGCGGGTTTCCACGTATCGAGGCTCAGACGCTTACTCTCTCCATCCTGTTGCGGCGTCCACATCCGCGCCTTGTCGTTGAGGCGACCACGACCTTCGGGACTGGCTTTGTTATCTTGGACGAGACCGATCAGGCGTTCGAGTTCGTGAGAGTTGCCGGGTTCATTTTGCCAACTGGATGGCGATTGTCAGACCTCTCCGGAGCATTGAGTAGGCTCGCATCACTCGACATTCAAGAGCCGGCACTCGTCATCTCTTCGATCGCCTCTGAGACTTTCGATTTTCCGCCGTCGGTACCGGTTCTCCTACGGCGTCCGCTGCGGCAGGGTGTAAGCATCTACGGCATTCTGCGTCTTGAGACCCTAGGACTTGGGTTCCTGCGAGTCGTGCTCGCGGTTGACGCGATGCCGCTTGTCGCGACGGTAACGAGTACCTTTGCCGACTTCCAGCTAACCGCAACCCTCGCCGGGGCACTCGAACTGATCCCCAGAAAACTGTCTGTCCGGACTGTTTACGTGACAATCCGCGCGCAGCCACTGACAGTGGAATTCGGGTGCGTGGCCGAAGTCACCTTCGCGGAGGGTAGAGTACCCGCGTTGCGGGGAGCTGCGGCCATCTCCGAGCAATCTACATCTCTTACTCTGGCGACGGCCGAGAGTTGGGTCGAGCCGTTCGGCATCCGCAAGCTCACCATCAACCGCTTGGCGGTAAAGTTTGACCTCGGCACCCCGCCCCAGTACGCGCTCCTTGGAGATGTGGTCGTAGCAGGCAATCAGCTCCAGTTGATGGTCGCGGTGGCCGGGAACGTCCCCACGGCACTTTCGGGGAACTACGCCGGCGCTCTATCCCTTCCGGAACTCTTGGCAGACCTCGTCGGGCTCCCCTACCCAGCAGGCATTCCGCTGCTCCAAATCTCGAACATCAGGATCCACGTAGTCGGCGACCCGCGTGGGATCGTGATCGACGGAGAGCGGTTCGACCCTGGAATCGGTCTTCGGGCCGTGGCGAACATTCTTGGCTTGGAAGGGAGCCTTCACTTTGTGCTCGACCCAGACCGAGGTGTATTCGCCGAAGGCGCGTTAGCCGATGAGGTTGTTGTCGGTCCGAATGTCCTCGTCATTACCAACGCGGCAGGCGATGGCCCGCCCTTCTTCCAGCTGGAGACTCGAAGTAGTATCCCCAGCGCGATTGTTTCAGGCCGCTTCTCTCTCCTCGGTCTACAGCAGGTCGTCTCCGCCTCGGTGTCTCGAACGGAGATTACCTTCGTACTGTCTGGCTCATCTCCGAGGGTGAACGACCGGTTCAGTTTCTCAGTCCAAGGTGGAAAGAAACCGGGTCGCTCATTCCTACCGGTGGCACGGACGACGCAGCGTCTGGCAGCGACCTACCGATTTGAATGCAGATTTGCAGCGAACAGCGAGTTCGGCGCGGCGGGGGAATTCCAGTTTGAGATCGATGAGCAACTCGGCCCGCTTACGTTGTCGCCTAGCGGCCCGCCCCTCGGGACAATCCATCTCGCGGCGGCCGTCTCGGCAACTGCATCGATCAGCTACTCGTCCGGGACGTTCGTGGCGTTCCTGGGGGCAACGTTTTCCTTCGCCGGGCAAACGTTCACCATCGCGAATCTGCGCGTCGAGAGTCCACCGAATATCGGCGAGTTACCAGAAATCATTACTCGTCGGGCCGTCGAAGAGACCACCGCATTCTTCACGCAGGCGTTCGAGTCGGCCGACGCGTGGCTGGAAGCGGTGGGGAGCGGCTTGGTGACCGAGGTAGTGGAGACCTGGCTCGTCTTGCGGGACGCGTTCGGTCAGTCCGCGGCCGACATCGCCCAAGCCATTCGGGATGTACTTGGGCGTGGCAGCACGGCCGCCGCACGGGCGCTGCGCTCCCTCCAAGAGACGGCGCTAAGCGTCGCACGCTTGCTCCGGGGACTCGGCGACGGAAACGTCGCTGCTGCGTCCGCGATGCTTCAGGCCGAGTTCGGTGTCGATGAGGTACGCGATGCCATCATTGCCGTGTTCGGCGTGGTTCACCTCGACTACCACGGCGACTCAGCAGCTATACCCGCAGTTCGAGTCCATACAGATGTCGGTCACGGGGACGCACACGGGGATGCGGGGCACGGGGACGCGCACGGGGACGCCATCCACGGGGATACACATGGCGACCTAGGCCACGGGGATGTCCACGGTGACTCTGGGCACGCAGATTTCCACGGCGACGTTCATGCCGACGCGCATGGCGACTCCATTGCTGGGCAGATCCACTTCGACGCGAGCGAAGGAGCCCACGGCGACGCGAACTTGGTGAGCGTTCACGGAGATAGCGAGAGCGTCGGAGTCCATGCCGACAGTAATCTTGTCCGACTCCATGCCGATAGTGCCCAAGTCGGCATTCACGGCGACAGCAACGCGGTGGGATTGCACGCCGACACCGAGGCCTTCGGGCATGGAGACGCCCACGGTGATGTCCCCCCGGCTGGGCACGCAGATACTGTCCTCATTCCTGCGGTACGAATCCACACCGACGTCAGTCACGGCGATGCTCACGGGGACGCCGGCCACGGGGACGCACACGGAGATATCGGCCACGGGGATGCACACGGGGATGCCGGTCACGGGGACGCGCACGGAGATGCGGGGCACGGGGACGCGCACGGGGACTTCCAGCATGGCGACACGCACTGGGACAGTGTGATCTTGGGCGGCCCGCACGCGGACTGGGGGTCGGGAGGGGTTCACGGCGACAGCGGGGAAGTCGGCATTCACGCGGATACAAATGCGTTGGGTGTCCATGCGGACAATTCGGCTGTCGGGGTACACGCGGACTCGCGGCAGGTGGGTGTCCACGCCGATTCCGCTCCCATCAGCCAGCACGTGGACACGCCGGAGGTTCTCCACGGTGACGTTCATGCGGACGTGCCGGCACGCTAGACTTGGACCTCGCAATGTGCCGTCCTCTGGTGCCAGCCACCATCAAATCACTTTAGGCGCCGAGCGCGGCGTGCCTGCGGAGCTCTGTAATGGGGATTGAAGTCCGGCCGCTGGGCGTGTTGTGCAACATCGCGTGCCAGTATTGTTACCAACAGCCTCAGCGCGACACCGGGAACGTTTCGACGCGATACGACTTGGAGGCTATCAAGCGAGCCGTCCTCCAGTATGGGACTTCATTTATCGTTTTCGGAGGGGAACCGCTCCTCGTTCCGTTAGCTGATCTTGAGGAACTCTGGAAGTGGGGCTATGACAAGTTCGGCCGCAACGGTGTCCAGACCAACGGAACGCTGATTAGCAGCGAGCATATCCGGTTGTTCAAGCAGTATCACGTCCAGGTCGGCATTTCTATCGACGGCCCTGGCCCGCTCAACGACGCCCGTTGGGCCGGCTCACTCCTGCGAACTCGTGAACTGACCTCAAGGGTGGAAGACGTCATCGAACTGCTTTGCCGCGAGCGCGTTTCGACGAGTATTATCATCACCCTGCATCGGTGTAACGCGACGCCAGACCACCTTCCTCAGCTCCACGACTGGTTGCGACACCTCGACAACATCGGCGTGTCGTCGTGCCGTCTGCACGTGCTCGAAGTTGATAACAGTTGCGTTGCGGACAAGTACGCTCTTTCGACGGAGGAGAACTTGACCGCACTCTTGAGTTTCGTCCCGCTCGAACGGACCCTGAAGCGCATGACGATCGACGTGTTTGGGGATCTACGGTCGATGCTACTCGCACAGGATGACGCGGCAACATGTGTCTGGAAGGCATGTGACCCGTACACCACCGATGCCGTCCAAGGGATCGAGGGTTTCGGCGTAAGGAGCAATTGCGGGAGAACGAACAAGGACGGAATTGACTATGTGAAAGCGGACGAGGCGGGCTTTGAACGGTACATCGCCCTATACCAAACCCCCCAGGCTAAGGGAGGCTGCCAAGGATGCAGGTTCTTCCTGATGTGCAAGGGACAATGTCCGGGTACGGCCTTAGATGGTGACTGGCGCAACAAAACCGAGCACTGCGATCTCTGGATGAGGCTCTACGAGCATATCGAGAACCGTCTCCTTGCGGAAGGGAAGCGCCCGATCTCACTCGACCCAAACCTGGGGTACTTGGAAATCAACATGATCGATGCCTGGAAAGCCGGAGTGAATCCCTCTCTCAGCGACATGCTGAAAACGATGCGGGCTGCCGACCCCTGTGGTAAGCCATCGAACCCAGCCTCCACCGGCCAGAACCGTCCGGTTCCACGACCGCAGATAGTCAAATCGTCGCCTGAGACAATAGAAGATTCATAGGCGCGTTCCACACACACATTAACACATCTCCTGCTTGGACTGAGTGCAATAGTTGAGCAGCAAATCAAATCTCTCAATCGAGGGACTGTCCTGATTCGCGTCTCGAACTTGTCGCTATGCGGAGCAACTATATGAGCACAACCCCGCTCGCCTTAGCAACTGAGCGGTACGACATGGATCTGCACGATTTTACAAGATGTTCGTGGACCTCCAGCGACTTACGAGCGACTTGGCAGCCAAGGATTCAACGCATTGCCCACATGCTGGGAGAATTGGAATGGTTGGCCCTCACTTCCGGTCTCCGCCGGTGCGCGCTGAAGCTGATTCCGGAATACTCCCTTGCCGAGGCATCGAGGAATCTTGAGCAAAACGGATTGCAACTACATGTGCTTGCCCGTACGTCGATCGCTGGGACTTACAGGGCATCGCTTCAACCCCCCTCTTCCGCGGGTCAGCATGCGGTCTGGACGGCAGCAGCCGACCCCGCCTCCCTTCACGACTTCGTCGCGGCCTACCACGCGCGCGACGAGGAACGCGTCGGCGAACTACTCGGGTACCCGAACTGTTGTAGCGTGTCATTTGCGGAGCGCTGGCAGCGGCAGGGCCTCATCGACACAACTTGGCCGATGGCCGTCGCGACGCGGCAGAAACGGGTTGTATCGCCTAGGCACGTTATCATCCCGTCCGCTACGGAGGCAGGGGTCCATCTCCGCTGGCTCGGGGTGAGGGCCGTCTTTCACCTGCCGTGCTCATTCGACTGTGCTCAGTCCGCCGCCTTGGCGGCAGAGCACCGCGCCCTTGCGGAACAACATGGATTCGCACTCGAGTGGCGCTGGCTAGCAGAACTTCAGCAGCAACCATGCGAATGGACCGCACTGCACGGCATTGCGGAACTCAAAACGCCGCTCTTCAAGATCGCGGCTCGCACAGACGCGACGCTGCGAAAATACACTGTGCAATACGAGGGCCGTGCGAGCAGCACCGGAGCTCCATGCGGTTTGTCTTTCCCGTTCCAAACCCCTATCTCTCTCAAGGTCATTGGCAGCGAAACTTACAAAGCTGGCTTGAGAAACCCGATCAGTTGTACCTCATACGACCCAGTCGAGCAGAGCGAGTGGTACCACAGAGATAATGGCTTCTCGACTCATTACGCGATGAGCAAATCACACGCGGCACTCGTCAGGTCTGCTGTCGAATACCTTGCCGCCAACGACGGTAATCGCGTCTCTCACGTCCTTGATCTTGGATGCGGAAACGGTGCCCTCCTCCGAACCCTGTTGCGAGCTTACCCCTCGCTCGCACCTGCCGGCATCGATATCAGCGAACAGAAGATCGACCACGCCCGTTCTCTTCATCCTGCCCATGTTTCCAACTTCATGACCGGTAATCTATTCGACATAACGCTCTTGACCCGACTACCACCCAGTCCCTTAGTTTTGTTAATGATCGGCCGCCTTACGGAAGCAGCTCCAGAGCAGGCCAAGACTCTCTTGGCAGCCATGCAGCAGCAACACGCGCATGTACTACTCTACGCCTACGACGATTACATTCGGGGTAAGGAACCCTTTGCGGCACTGGCGGCGAAGATTGGCGTGAGTCTGTCGAGGTTCCGCGAGGGCCTCTTCGTCACCACCGCGATGCTCCAAGTGTGAGCTTCGCGTCGGCCGCTGGGCGTGGATCAGGAGACAAACATCATGCAGCATTCTTCGCCTGACTGGGGCCGTATTGCACAACCTCAGGACGACGAGTATGACACGGAAGTTACGCTGGCCCTTGCAGCCCGACGCGGCTGGACGATTGACCGCCCGCTCGGTGCAGTGTCGATCCTCGAAGGGGCTGTGGCAGCCGTGCCTGACCTTCGACTATCGCTGCCATTCGACTGTACTCCTGCCGATCCCACTCACCCGAATGTCGCCCGCGCGGAAGAACTGCTACGGTGCTGGCCTGCTGCCTACCGGCAATGCCAGCGTCTACTCGATTCCATCTCGCTTCTCCATTCTCCGCAACTTGGCGACGACCAAGTTGTCGGCTCGATCTGTGGCTCAGGGAGTAAGGGTTTTGGGTCGATTGTAGTCACGGTCAACCATCACGCTGGACTCGCCGAGGGTATAGTCCACGAAATGGCGCACCATAAGCTCCGCGCGTTAGGAGTCGAGTTTGAGCGGACCAACGCACTGCTAGTGAACGATCCGACCGAGACCTATCCCAGTCCGATTCGATATGACACGATGCGTCCGATGTCCGCTGTGCTCCATGCACAGTATTCATACACGTACATTGTCCAACTCGACCTTGCGGTTATCTCTCGTGCCCTTGACCGCGCTCGCGACCGAGTCATTGCCGAGCATTCCGTTGCTGTCATTCTGCCCAAACTCGAGTTCGGGCGCGAGATTATCGAGCGCCACGCTCGATGCACGGCCGAGGGAGACGAGTTCGTCAGAGGTCTGATGCTATGGACGGAGCGCCTTACCACTCAATCGCGATCCCTACTCGACTCACTGGGAATACTGCCACGAGACTTCCGGCACCCACTCCTCTGACGGCTCCTGAAGCCGACGAGGCGTGGTCCACCAGCCCGCCCAAGAAGACACGCGGGGCCTAACGAACAGCGCTCATACGTTAGCATGTGGTCATCGCGAGAGCGAGGCCCGGTGGCCGGGTCAACCGCATGCAGCGCGTGTGGCATTAACCCGGGAACCAGATTGCGGACCGGCCACCGGCGCTCCTCGACCTCGGACGCTATCACGCGGGCCACTCACCCCGAGTGCGACCCCGCATCCGTGAGCCAGAGGGGAGCAGCGCCGTGGGCAACGATACCGCGCGTCACGGCCACAGAAGCGGCACTGGCGGAGCGCCGGGTCGTCGAAGGGCAAGAGTATCGGTCGCGGGGCGACCAAGGGATGGTGCGCGATGACCTCGTACCGCTCGGCGAAGTACCGGCGCGCGGCGGTTTCGTCTTGCAGCATGTCCCAGGTTCGCCTGGAGTACAGCTGTGTCGGTGAACACTCCACGATGACCCCTCGTGCGGACGAATTTTCTCGTACCCGGCATCTACTCGCCAAAGCCGCGGATCATCCCAGCAGCACGCTCACAGGGGCTCAGGGCGCGAAAGCTTATCCTGCGTCGGTCACCTCGACCTTGGGCTTCAAAACGAGCGAACGGAACCCGGCCAAGCCGGTGCGCTCACCGCGGGCAAAACAGGTCAGCGTGGAAACTCGCCCGAATGCGTCTGTGGCGGAATGCAACAGCGAAGTTTCCGCGCGAGAATACGAACTGATCTGCTCGACGAGACTCCTCGGCACGATTTGTCGCGACGAGCCCACGGTTCTCAGGAACTGTGGGCGAAGTTTCACTGGGATCGAGAAGTGTGGCTCCGCTCACTCGGCGTCGGGTGAAACCCGATCCCAACACAAAACTCGCAATCGGCGCTCCCAAACAGCGGCTCACGAGTTCGTATCTCGCTCGAGTGGCGAGACGAACCCGGTGTTAACTGCTGTGTTACTCTCTCGGCGAGAATCTGAGACTTTTCCGGAGAGAAATTCGGGGCCCGAGGTGAAACGCTAGGGTTCGGCTCGCACCCCAAGATGTCTCGCTCGAACCCGAGACTTTTTCCGCGATTGGAATGTGGACCAAAGTGCTTGAAAACGTGGAGAAAACGACGGCAGCCGGGAGGACTTACTCCCGGCTGTGCGCGTTAACCCCTGTGTGGGATTATTCCGCACCTGCTGACTCAGCTCCCCGAGCACAACACTCCTCGAACTCCCAACACTCTCCACGCGCGAGACTTTTTGGCCCTGCACATCGACGAAGCACTGGAAATCGAAGTGTTTCGCGAGAACGGATCGCAGACGTGCGCTGTTAAAGCGCTCACGAGTTCGGATTGCGCTCGGTGTCCAAGTTGGACGCTCCTCGAACATCTCGCGCTCTCACCGCTGTTAACCGGCGAGCTCCGCGGTCGTGTCAGAAAAACTGACTCCACTTCCAGTTAACAGTGGGAGAGCACGAGTGTCGTGCATCCAAATGTAGAGGGCTTGGCCGGTACGCGGGACGATCGATGCGGTTTTGAAACCCATTTGCCGAAAAGGAAATATCCTCATTTTTACCGCACGTGCTGCGATACTGAATCTGGCGCGCACGTGGCAAAACCCTTCACGATGTCGATCGCGCGGTAAATTGTAGGCAGTCGTTGTTTTTCTCGTTAAAGGTAATATTGACAGGGGCTGGAATTTCCACAGTATTCGAGCGGACTCGATCAACGTCCCATTGCGAATGAGCGCGTCAGCAGGCGACACTGGGGTAGCCGCGATTGAACGTGCCGACGCAGTCACCGGACCCTATTTTCCCTACTCGCAGTGGCCCAAAGGTGGTCTGACGTGCCCGCCATCTCCGTGATCATGCCCGTGTTCAACGGGGCTCCGTTTCTGGACCGGGCACTCGCCTCGCTCCGCGCGCAGACACTGACCGATTGGGAACTCGTGGCCGTGGACGACGCTTCGCGGGACGAGTCCGCCCGCGCGCTCGACGCGTTTGCGGCCGCGGACCCGCGCGCCCGCGTGCTCCGGCACGCGACCAACCGGGGCCAGGCCGCGGCTCGAAACACCGCGCTCCGGGCCGCGCGCGGGGAACTGATCGCGTACCTGGACCAGGACGACGAGTTCTACCCGGACCACCTGGCCCGGGCCTGGTCGCTCCGGGGCCGCGGGGACGTGCTCGTGTTCCGGTACGACCTGGTCGAGGAGCGCCCGGACCACCCGGGGTGCGGAACGGTGGCCACGTACGACCCCGGGGCCCGGGCCCGGGCCATGTTCGAGGAGACCATCGCGGTACCACTGGGCGTGGTCCACTACCGGGCCCTGCTCGCGCGCACCGGGCTCTTCGACGAGGCCCTGGGCCGGTACCGGCACCAGGACGAGGACGGGGACCTGTGGCGCCGGTTCGTTCGGGCCGGGGCCGCGTTCGCCTACGTGCCGGAGCGCAGCGGGCGCTACCACGTTCGGGGCGACAGCTTCGCGCGCACGCGCCCGCCCGCCCCGCCCCCGGTCCGGCAGCTCACGACCGTCGAAATCCACACGGCGAAGGGGCGGTTCTCGTTGTGGCTCCCGGTCCCGGGGGCCGAACTCGTCCACCGGGTGTTCGCGCGCCACGAGTACGGGGGGCTCGCTCCCGCGTGGCTCCGGGGGGCGCCGGTCGTGTGGGACGTCGGGGCCGGGGCCGGGGTGTTCGCGCTTTACGCCGAACTGGTCTACGGCCCTGGAGCGGTCGTCCACTGTTTCGAGCCGGACCCGGCGGCGCGCGACCTGCTCCGCGCCAACGCGGCGCCATTCGCGGGAATAATTGCCCACCCGTTCGGACTCGGCGGAGCGAGCGGCGCCGATCACGCGCCAACGGCGCGCCCGTTGGAACCGCACGAGCGCCCCACCGCCGGGCGTGAGCCCGAACCGATCCGGAACGCGGGACACGTGTGGGACGCGCTCGCACCGGGTGAGATCGACGTTCTAAAGCTCTCGGTCGGGGACCGCGGGGGCGACGTGCTCGGCGCGCTGGGGCCCCGCGTGGACCGGGTGCGCGTGGTACTCGCCGAGCACCCGAACGGGACGTGCCCGGACCGGATCGGTGCGTTCCTGCCCGGGCACGTCCCGTTCGGGCTCCCGGAACCCGGCCACGCGCCCCGTATCCTGAAATACGTTCGGGCCGATGTCGCGCGCAGCGCCGGCTCTCGATGATATCCCGTCGTCACCGCGCGCCGGCCACAATCCCGCAAAAAAATGCCTCAACGTCCCGCCGGAGTCGATCCGGACCCCACGCCCGAGCGCGCTCCCGTGCGCGGTCGCGGTGCTCGGCATAAAACGCCTCATCGTCCCATAAGCGTCCGATCGTTTGGACCCATTCGGCGACTTCATCCGGGGCCGGTACCTCCAGGAATCGCGCCGGGTCGGTGTACCGCTCCGGGACGTCGAACAGAACACCGGCCGATCCGAGGGCCTCGGGCAGCCCCCCGCGCCGGGTCGCCAGCACCGGGAGCCCGTTGGTCAGGGCCTCGCACGCGACCCGCGGGTACATGTCCTCGCACAGTGACGGGATCAGTACCGCGCGGCTCTGCGCGTAGAACTCCTTGGGGCGCGGGGTCGAGTTCATCCCGTGAACGTTCCTCAGCGCGGACAGGTCCAGGGGCACCCGTTGGAACCCGCTCAGGGCCCCGCGCCCCTCGACCACCAGGAACGGGATCTCGGGGCGCCGGGCGTATAGCTCCGCGGCCATCCGGGCCACCCACGCCATCCCCTTGTCCGGGACCGGGTTCACGAACGTGACGAACCGCGGGTCCGCCCGGTCCGCTATAACTCGCCCCTGGTCCCAGGGCCACGGAACCACCTCCGGGGTCACCCCGAGCCGGGTCCGGTACGCGTCCCGGCCGAACCGGGACGGGCACCAAAGCGCGTCCGCGGCCCGGAGCAGTTCCGGGTCCTGGTACGCCGTATTGTGCAAGCAGAACAGCACCTTGGTGCCGCGCCGCTGGAGCCGGCGGATCAGGAGCGGGGCCAGCGGCCCGCCCCCGTACGTGAGCCCCAGAGCGGGCCGGAACTGGTCACACGCCCGGCTCACCACGTCCAGGAACGAGATCCCCTCGTCCCGGGCGACCGGGCGCCCCGGGTCGAACCCCTCGGGCCGGTACTGGGTGACGGGTACCCCGTTGAGTGTGTAGTGGAACAGGGAGTAGCGCGCCCCCCCGGGCGGGGCGCAGTGCTCGTGCAGGTACGGAACCCGGTGCTCGTGGAGCACCCCCTCGGGGCCGCGCCCGTCCCGGTAATCCAGTACCGGACCGCACACCACGCGGCACGCCCACCCGTGGGCGGTCAGGTTCTCGAACAGGTCCCGGGTGGCCAGCGCGGCCCCGCTCGCGTGGTCCAAGTACGCGTGGTACGAGGCGAACAACAGCCCCGGCTTCGGTTCGGACACGGGCACCTTCTTCGTCGGCGAGTGAGAAATTACGACCCGGCAACCGGGAGTCCGAGCGGAATCGAAGAACCAAGGGGCCGAGCCATAAGGCGCGCCCGTCGCTTACCGTACACCGCCCGAACGAACCGGCAACCGGCTTTGCGAGAGGGAAACACGTATCGAGTTGGCCCGGGCTCAAACCGGTGGACAACTCGGAACGTGCCCGAATACGCGCGCGGCACAGTCTACTCAATCCACTCACTCCACACACGACGTTCATTTCTCGCACACTCACCCACTCTCCCATAACTGTGTCAGGCGCCAGAACGTCGCGGCACGTGACAACGAAATGAGTACCGTCTCAGCAGTGGGGTTCATCAAAAATTGACTACCGCAATTCGGCTCCCGAACGCAGCGGTGGGGCGTCGCAATCGTGCTATGCGTTCCGGCCCCGGCGTCCCACCGTGTTGTGCACCGCGAATGGCACCGGATCCCATTTGCACCGTATCAAGGACTGACGAGTTAACCAGTTACGCTCGTGATACGTTCGCACCACGCCCCAAAAGCGTGGATTTCACTCGGGCCCGAATCGCACCGCCCGGGGCCCGAGCGATACGCCGCAACCGGAACTGCGCGCTCTATCGTCCCGCTTGAATGCCGGTCGGAACTAATCACGCTGAATAAAAAAATTCTACTCACGACTTGACAGCCACGTCTTGAGTCGCGATTATTTCCCCGTTTCAGGAATCTTTCGAGCCGCCCACCGAACCCGCGGGCGGCTTCGTGTTCGCGCCCGCGCGAAATGTGCGGGGCGCCCCCTGTCATCTGCTGAGGACGGCACTCGTGCGACTTTTCGCCCTCGTTCGACGCATCCCGGCTTCCCTCCGGCTCGTTGTTCGGACCGTCCCCGCGACCTTCACCCGCATCGAGCGCCTGTTCGCGTTCCGGGACCGGTACCGGGATCCCGGGGACTACACGGCCGGGTTCGACCGGGTGCGCCTGGAACTGTTCGCGCTCGAGTCGCGTCAGCTCCTGGACGCGCGCCCGGTGCTCCTGGTCGGCTCGGGGCCCGGGTCCGCGCCCCTGGTACGGGGGTACGACACCGGGACCGGGGCCTGGTCTTCGAGGCCGCGCCGTACGACGCCGGGGCCACGGGCGGGGTCCGGGTGGCCGCGGGGGACTTCACCGGGGACGGGGTGCCCGACGCCCTGGTCGCGCCCGGGCCCGGGTCCGGCCCCCTGGTGCGCGTTCTGGACGGGCGCACCGGGGCCACGGTCCCGGGAACCCTGGGCGGGTTCTGGGCGTTCGAGCCCACGTTCCTCGGGGGCGTCGAGGTCGCGGCCGGGGACGTGGACGGGGACGGAACCCCGGACGTGATCGCCGCGGCCACGCGCGGGTCCGGGCCCGAGGTGCGCGTGTTCAGTGGGGCGAACGGGCAGCTGGTGGCCCACTTCCTGGTCGCCGACCCGGACTTCGCGGGCGGGATCACGGTCGCGGCCGGGGACCTGAACGGGGACGGGCGCGCCGAGGTCGCGGTCGGGGCCGGTGGGGCGCCCCGGGTGCGAGTGTACGACCCGCTCACCGGGGCCGCAATCGGGGGGGCGCTGGGCTCGGTCCAGGCGTTCGACGCGGGCGGGGCGTTCCTGGGTTCCGACGCGCTGGCCGGGGACGTCGACGGGGACGGGGTGCCGGACCTGGCAGTGGGATCCGGTACCGGATCCCGGGTGCGCGTGTTCAGCGGGGCGACCGGCGCGACGCTCCTGGACCTGGCCCCGTTCGGCCCCGGGGCCCCGGGCGGGGGCGCGCGGCCCTCGCGGACGTGACCGGGGACGGGTACGCGGACGTGATCGCGGGGGCCGGCCCCGGCGCGTCCGCCGCGGTGCGCGTGTTCGACGGGCGCACCGCGGCCCAGGTCCCGGGCGAGTACTTGCCGTTCGGGGCCGGGGCCCCGGGCGGGACCCCCGTGGCGGCCCCGAGTGCCCCCGTGGTGCCCGGGGCGGCAATCGGGAACCTGGTGTGGAACGACGCGAACGCGAACGGGGTCCGGGACCCGGGCGAGACCGGGTACGCCGGGGCCACGGTGCGCCTGTACGACGGGGCCGGGGTCCTGCGCGCGAGCACGACCACCGACGTGCTCGGGTACTACGCGTTCGCGGGCCTCGGGGCGGGCACGTACCGGGTCGAGTTCGTGCGCCCCTCGGGGTACGCGCTGAGCCCACGGGACCAGGGCCCGAGTGACGCGCGCGACAGCGACGCGGACCGGACCACCGGGCTCTCCGCGCCCGTCACACTGGTCGCGGGCCAGGTGAGCACCGGCACCGACGCGGGGCTCTACCCGACCGGGGTGCGGGCCGGCGCGTCCGCGCAACTCGGCGGGGACGACGCCGGCGCACTCGCGTCCGGGGGCTCGGGCGGGTCCGGGGGCACGGGCTCGATCGGGGACCGGGTCTGGTACGATACCGACATGGACGGGGTCCAGGACGCGGGCGAGACCGGAGCGAGCGGGGTCGCCGTGACCCTGACTTGGGCCGGGGGCACGACGTCCCTGAGCGCGGTCACCGACACGAACGGGAACTACACGTTCACGGGCCTCAGCGCGAACACCTATTACGTCACGTTCGCGGCCCCCTCCGGGTACACGTTCAGCACCCCGACCGGCGGGTCCGTGCCCGTCATCCTGAGCGCGGGCCAGGCGTACACCGCCGCCGACGCCGGGATCTACTCGGGCGGGTCCGGGGGCTCGGGCGGGTCCGGGGGCTCGGGCGGGTCCGGGGCACCGGGCTGATCGGGGACCGGGTCTGGTACGACACCGACATGGACGGGGTGCAGGACGCGGGCGAGGCCGGGGCCCCGGCGATCACCGTCACGCTGACCGGGGGCGGGCTCGCGGCCCCGGCGACCGCGGTCACCAACGCGGCCGGGAACTACACGTTCACGGGCCTCGGCGCGGGCACCTACACGGTCACGTTCGCGGCCCCGCTCGGGTACGGGTGGAGCACCCCGACCCCCGGGTACATGTCGGTCCCCCTGCTCGCGGGCCAGACGTACACGGCCGCGGACGCCGGGCTCGTGCTCCCCCCGGTGCTCGACGGCCAGGTCCTGGTGACCGCGCGGAACCGGAACTACAACGGGGTCGTGGCCACGGTCCAGGGGACCCAGTGGACCGCGGGCGCGCTCCTCGCGACGATCCAGTGGGGCGACGGGACCTCGTCGGCGGGCACCCTGGTGAGCACCGCGGGCACGCTCCAGGTGGTCGGCCAGCACACGTACGCGCACGAGGGTGCGTACGCCCTGGCCGTGCGCGTCTCGGCCGCGTCCGTCGCGGGGGTCGCGAACTACGCGGCCGGACTCGGGTACGTCCTCTCGCCCGACGACCGGCGCGAGTTCCAGGAGGTCACGGTCGACGCGGTTGGCGGGGGCGGGCGGATCCCCGAGGTCGTCACCCTGACCCCGGGGGGCGGGTTCGTGGCCACCGTGACCACGTCGGTCAGCTACTCCCTCTCCGAGCACGTCTACGAGCCCAGCGACAGCTTCGTCCTGGACCGCACCGGGACCCTCGGGTTCACCCTGTCCGAGGTCGGGACCAACTTCGCCCAGCCGGACTCGACCCTGCGGCTCACCGCGTCCGAGGGGTACACCCGGACCGAGACGATCGCCGCGCCCGACGTGCACGGGACCGCGACCGAGTCCGGGACCGACGGGTCCACGCTGACCCAGACGGGGACCGGGGCCAACTACTCGTGGACCCGGTCCGGGTCCACGAGTTCGAGCCGGACCGAGTCCGCGACGACCGACAGGGGCACGTACGCGGCCGCGGAAACGGGCGGGCGCGCCACGACCGGCTCGGGCCAGACCAACGCCTCGGGCGGGGCGTACGCGGCCTCGTGGTCCGGGACCGAGTGGTCCACCCGCACCGAGACCGGGGACGACGGCGCCGAGGACTACTCCAACACCGTGACCCAGTCCGGGACCGTGAGCGGGACCGAAACCGGGGGCGTGGGGTCCGGGGCCTTCACGTTCTCCGAGACCGGGACCGGGACGTACTCCCTGTCGACCGGGGCGACGTTCACCGGCGGGACCAGCACCCAGACCGAGACCGGGTCGTACTCGACCTCGAAAGCGGCCTCGGGGAACGACCTGTCGGGCACCGTCAGCCTGACCGGGTCGGTCGGCGCGACCGGCACCGGCTCCGGATCCTCGACCCTGAACGGGGTCGTGACGACCGTCGCGCTGACCGCGGCCCGGTCCAACACCGAGGGGAACGCGGGGAACGAAATCTCGGGCAACTACACGCGGACCATCGGTACGGCCGAGAGCCCGACACTCGTTAACACAACGAGTTACCAGGGCGAGCTCACGATCATGACGGTGATCCCCAAGCACTCGGGCGGTTTGACCACCGTTTCGGACGCGGACGGCACCGGGTACACGCTGTCCGGGGTGCTCACGGACGACCTCACGCGGATCGCCCGGCGCACCAACCAGGGGGAGACCGTCACCGCGACGGACACGGCGTCCGAAACGACCACGGTGACCCAGTCCGGGAACCGCTCGACCGGCGCGTACACCCTGTCGAGTAACGGGGCGCTCCGGGGCAGCACGTGGGAGAGCGCGAGCAACCAGGGGTCGGTGTCGGAGATCACGGCCACCCGCACCGGGACCGCGTCCACGAGCGGCACCGGGAACGATGCGACGGGCGATTACACGCTGACCTCGACCACGACTACCACGGTTACGGCCTTTGAAACGGACACGAACCAGGGGGTCCGCACCGTCAGCGCGACCGCGCTCGGGCGCGAAACCAATACGGCGACGAACACCGGGAACGCGGTCACCGGCGCGTACACGCTCTCGGGGGCCGGGACCCACGCGGAAACCGTCTGGAGAACCGACACCAACCAGGGCTCGGTCGCGAACGTCACCTCCACCACGAGCAGCACGTCCTCGACCGGCGGCACGGGCAACGAGGAGACGGGCTCGTACTCCCTCACGTCCACGAGCACCCTCACGTCCACGAGTTACGAGGCGCACACGAACCAGGGCGTGTTCTCGGCCACCGTGACCGGCACCCGTGCCGGCACTTCAACGACCGTGGACACGGGCAACGAGATCACCGGGGCGTACACCCTCAACGGGACCGGCACGAGCACCGCAACGAGCTACGAGTCGAGCACCAATCAGGGCCTGTTAGTCAGCGTCACGTCGTTCTCGAGCGGGACCTCGTCGAGCGGCGCCACGGGCAACGAGGTGACCGGCACGTACTCACTCACCGAAACGGCGACGAGCACCGCCGCGAGCTACGAGACCGACACCAATCAGGGAGTATTCACGGTCGGCCTGACCACCACGTCCACGGGGACCAGCACGACAACGGACCAGGGTAACGAGATCAACGGCACGTACACCCTGGCCGCCACCAGTGCGTCGAGTGGCACCACCTACGAGACGCACACGAACCAGGGCGCGGTGGCACAGATCACGTCGTTCTCGAGCGGAACCTCGTCGACCGGCACTACGGGTAACGAGGTGACCGGCACGTACTCACTCACCGAAACGGCGACGAGCACCGCCGCGAGCTACGAGACCGACACCAATCAAGGCGTGCTCACGGTCAACGCGACCGCGGTCCAGATCGGGGGCAGCACCACGACGCGGACCGGCAACGAGGTGACCGGGGCGTACACCCTCATCGGGACCAGTACGAGCGCGGGTTCGAGTACGTCGACGGCGACGAACCAGGGTTCCGTGTCCAGCGCCACGACTACGTCCACCGGCACCGGGAGCACGAGCGGGACCGGGAACGACGTCACCGGCACCTACACCACCACCGCCACGAGTACGTCCACCGCCACCACGGGCGCCACGGACACGAACCAGACGTGGACCGCGAGCGTCGTCGGCACGTCCACCGGGACCAGCACCACGACCACCACGGGCAACGGGGTGACCGGGGCGTACGCCCTGACCGGGACCAGCGCGTCCACCGGGACCAGCACGTCGACGGCCGCGAACCAGGGCTCGGTGTCGAGCGCCACCACGACCTCGAGCGGGACCGGGAGCACCGCCGACACGGGCAATGAGGTGACCGGCACGTACTCACTCACCGAGACCGGCACCTCGACCTCGACCACCCGCGCCACCGACACCAATCAAGGCGTGCTCACGGTCAACGCGACCGCGGTCCAGATCGGGGGCAGCGCCACGGCCGTCACCGGGAACGAGGTCACCGGGGCCTATACCCTGACCGGGACCAGCGCGTCCACCGGGACCAGCACGTCGACGGCCGCGAACCAGGGCTCGGTGTCGAGCGCCACCACGACCTCGAGCGGGACCGGGAGCACCGCCGACACGGGCAATGAGGTGACCGGCACGTACTCACTCACCGAGACCGGCACCTCGACCTCGACCACCCGCGCCACCGACACCAATCAGGGCGCGCTCACGGTCAACGCGACCGCGGTCCAGATCGGGGGCAGCGCCACGACGCGGACCGGCAACGAGGTGACCGGGGCGTACACCCTCATCGGGACCAGTACGAGCGCGGGTTCGAGTACGTCGACGGCGACGAACCAGGGTTCCGTGTCGAGCGCCACGACTACGTCCACCGGCACCGGGAGCACGAGCGGGACCGGGAACGACGTCACCGGCACCTACACCCTCACCGAGCGGGGCACCTCGACCGCGACCACCCGCGCCACCGACACGAACCAGGGCGCGACCTCGATCGCCACGTCCACCCCGGTCGGGACCGCGACCACGACGCGCACGGGCAACGAGGTGACCGGGGCGTACGCACTGACCGGGACCAGTACGTCCACCGGGACCAGTACGTCCACGGCGACGAACCAGGGTTCCGTGTCGAGCGCCACGACTACGTCCACCGGCACCGGGAGCACGAGCGGGACCGGGAACGACGTCACCGGCACCTACACCCTCACCGAGCGGGGCACCTCGACCGCGACCACCCGCGCCACCGACACGAACCAGGGGGTGCTCACGGTCAACGCGACCAGCACGTCCACCGGGACCAGCACCAAAACCACTACGGGCAACGAGGTGACCGGGGCGTACACCCTCATCGGGACCAGTACGAGCACGGGTTCGAGTACGTCGACGGCGACGAACCAGGGCTCGGTGTCGAGCGCCACGACTACGTCCACCGGCACCGGGAGCACGAGCGGGACCGGGAACGACGTCACCGGCACCTACACCCTCACCGAGCGGGGTACCGCCACGTTCACCACACGTGCCACGGACACGAACCAGGGCGCGACGGCCAACGCGACCTCGACGAGCACCGGCACCAGCACCAAAACCACCACGGGCAACGAGGTGACCGGGGCGTATGCCCTGACCGGAACCCGTACCAACTCGGGCACGAACACGTCGACGGCGACGAACCAGGGTTCCGTGTCCAGCGCCACCACGACCTCGAGCGGGACCGGGAGCACCAGCAACACCGGCAACGAGGTAACTGGCACCTACACCCTCAATGAGCGGAGCACGTCGACCGCGACCACCCGCGCCACCGACACCAATCAGGGCGTGCTCACGATCGGCGCAACGACTCGGGTCACCGGGACCGTGGTCACCGGCGACCGGGGCAACAACGTGACCGGGGCGTACACGCTCACCGGGACCACGAGCAACACGGGCACGAACACGTCGACGGCGACGAACCAGGGTTCCGTGTCCAGCGCCACCACGACCTCGAGCGGGACCGGGAGTACCAGCAACACCGGGAATAGCGTCACCGGTTCTTATACCCTGACCGAGCGGAGTACCTCGACCGCGACCACCCGTGCCACGGACACGAACCAGGGGGTCCTCACGGTCAACACGACCACGACCGCGAGCGGGACCGCGACGACCACCGACCGGGGCAACGAGGTCACCGGGGCATACACGCTCACCGGAACCGCGAGCAGCACCGGCACGAGCACGTCGACGGCGACGAACCAGGGTTCCGTGTCCAGCGCCACGACTACATCCACCGGCACCGGGAGCACGAGCGGGACCGGCAACGATGTCACCGGCACCTACACCCTCACCGAGCGGGGTACCTCGACCGCGACCACCCGCGCCACCGACACGAACCAGGGGGTCTTCGCGGCCAATGCGACCAGCACGTCCACCGGGACCAGCACCAAGACCACCACGGGCAATGAGGTCACCGGAACGTACTCACTGACCGGGACCAGTACGAACTCGGGCGCGAGTACCCTCACAACCACGAACCAGGGGTCGGTTTCGAGTGCCGCCACCACGTCCACCGGCACCGGGAGCACCACCGGTACCGGCAACGACGTCACCGGTGCGTACACCGTCGCCCAGACCAGTACCTCGACGTCGACCACGGGCGCGACCGACACGAACCAGGGTGTGCTCACGGTCAACACGACCGCGATCGAAACCGGGGTCAGCATCGACACGCGCACGGGCAACGAGGTGACCGGCGCCTACGCGCTGGACGGGACCAGCACGAGCACGGGTTCGAGCACGTCGACGGCGACGAACCAGGGTTCCGTGTCCAGCGCCACCACGACCTCGAGCGGGACCGGGAGCACCAGCGGCACCGGCAACGAGGTCACCGGCGCGTACGCACTCGCCCAGGCCAGCGCGTCCGCCGCGACCACGCGCACCACGGACACGAACCAGGGCGTGCTCACGGTCAACGCGACCACGATCGCAACCGGGAACGGGGGCACCACGCGCACGGGCAATAAGGTCACCGGCGCGTACTCGCTCACCGGGTCCGGCGCGGAAACCAGCGTCACGAGCGAAACGGACACGAACCAGACGTGGGCCGCGAGTATTGCGGCGAACTCGACGGTTACCTCGGCGACGACGCGGACCGGCAACGAGGTGACCGGGGCGTACGCCCTGACCGGAACCCGCACCAGCTCCGGCACGAGCACATCGACGGCGACGAACCAGGGCTCGGTGTCCAGTGCGACCACGACCTCGAGCGGGACCGGGAGCACCGCGGGCACCGGGAACGACGTCGCCGGCGCGTACGTACTCACCCAGGCTGGCACCTCGACCGCCACCACGGGCGCCACGGACACGAACCAGACGTGGACCGCGAGCGTCGTCGGCACGTCCACCGGGACCAGCACCACGACCACCACGGGCAACGAGGTGACCGGTTCCTACGCGCTCACCGGGACCAGTACGAGCACGGGTTCGAGTACGTCGACGGCGACGAACCAGGGTTCCGTGTCCAGCGCCACGACTACGTCCACCGGCACCGGGAGCACGAGCGGGACCGGGAACGACGTCACCGGCACCTACACCACCACCGCCACGAGTACGTCCACCGCCACCACGGGCGCCACGGACACGAACCAGACGTGGACCGCGAGCGTCGTCGGCACGTCCACCGGGACCAGCACCACGACCACCACGGGCAACGAGGTGACCGGTTCCTACGCGCTCACCGGGACCAGTACGAGCACGGGTTCGAGTACGTCGACGGCGACGAACCAGGGTTCCGTGTCCAGCGCCACGACTACGTCCACCGGCACCGGGAGCACGAGCGGGACCGGGAACGACGTCACCGGCACCTACACCACCACCGCCACGAGTACGTCCACCGCCACCACGGGCGCCACGGACACGAACCAGACGTGGACCGCGAGCGTCGTCGGCACGTCCACCGGGACCAGCACCACGACCACCACGGGCAACGGGGTGACCGGGGCGTACGCCCTGACCGGGACCAGCGCGTCCACCGGGACCAGCACGTCGACGGCCGCGAACCAGGGCTCGGTGTCGAGCGCCACCACGACCTCGAGCGGGACCGGGAGCACCGCCGACACGGGCAATGAGGTGACCGGCACGTACTCACTCACCGAGACCGGCACCTCGACCTCGACCACCCGCGCCACCGACACCAATCAGGGCGCGCTCACGGTCAACGCGACCGCGGTCCAGATCGGGGGCAGCGCCACGACGCGGACCGGCAACGAGGTGACCGGTTCCTACGCGCTCACCGGGACCAGTACGAGCACGGGTTCGAGTACGTCGACGGCGACGAACCAGGGTTCCGTGTCCAGCGCCACGACTACGTCCACCGGCACCGGGAGCACCAGTAAAACGGGCAACGATGTGACCGGGGTGTACAGTCTGAGCGCCACGTCTACGTCCACCGAAACCACGTACGTAGCCGACACGAACCAAGGGTGGTCTGTAACTAACGCCACGACCACGTCCACCGGAACCTCATCCACCGGGGGCACGGGCAACGAGGTGACCGGCGCGTTCGCCCTGACCATCACTAGCACCGGCACCGGTTCGACGCGCGAAACCGACACGAACCAGGGGGTGCTTAACACGAGCATCACCAGCACGTCCACGGGCACCAGCACCACGACCAAGAGCGGCAACGAGGTCAACGGGGCGTATACGCTTACCGGAACCTCGACCGGTTCGGGCTCGAGCACGTCGACGGCGACGAACCAGGGCTCGGTGTCGAGCGCCACCACGACCTCGAGCGGGACCGGGAGCACGAGCGGGACCGGGAACGACGTCACCGGCACCTACTCGCTCACCGAGACCGGAACGAGCACCGGCACCACCCGTGCCACGGACACGAACCAGGGTGCGACGGCCAACGCGACCAGCACATCCACGGGCACCAGCACCACGACCAAGAGCGGCAACGAGGTCAACGGGGCGTATACGCTTACCGGAACCTCGACCGATTCGGGCTCGAGTACGTCGACGGCGACGAACCAGGGCTCGGTGTCGAGCGCCACCACGACCTCGAGCGGGACCGGGAGCACGAGCGGGACCGGGAACGACGTCACCGGCACCTACTCGCTCACCGAGACCGGAACGAGCACCGGCACCACCCGTGCCACGGACACGAACCAGGGTGCGACGGCCAACGCGACCAGCACATCCACGGGCACCAGCACCACGACCAAGAGCGGCAACGAGGTCAACGGGGCGTATACGCTTACCGGAACCTCGACCGGTTCGGGCTCGAGCACGTCGACGGCGACGAACCAGGGCTCGGTGTCGAGCGCCACCACGACCTCGAGCGGGACCGGGAGCACGAGCGGGACCGGGAACGACGTCACCGGCACCTACTCGCTCACCGAGACCGGAACGAGCACCGGCACCACCCGTGCCACGGACACGAACCAGGGTGCGACGGCCAACGCGACCAGCACATCCACGGGCACCAGCACCACGACCAAGAGCGGCAACGAGGTCAACGGGGCGTATACGCTTACCGGAACCTCGACCGGTTCGGGCTCGAGCACGTCGACGGCGACGAACCAGGGCTCGGTGTCGAGCGCCACCACGACCTCGAGCGGGACCGGGAGCACGAGCGGGACCGGGAACGACGTCACCGGCACCTACTCGCTCACCGAGACCGGAACGAGCACCGGCACCACCCGTGCCACGGACACGAACCAGGGCGCGACCTCGATCGTCACGTCCACCCCGGTCGGAACCGCGACCACGACGCGCGCGGGCAACGAGGTGACCGGGGCGTACACGCTCAGCGCGCGGAACACCACAACCTCGACCACGAGCCAGAGTGACACCAACCAGGGCCTGGCCTCGGGTTCAACACCTATCGCGACCACGACCTTGACCTCGAACGAAACCGGGAACGCTGTCACCGGGAACTTCACCCGGACCCAGACCGGGGTCAGTGATACCGGGAGCGCGGCAACCGGGACCGACTCGCGCGGCGCGTTCACCCTGAGCTCGAGCGAGCACACGACCTCGACGGCAACCGCTGTCGGGAACCGGGTGACCGGGAGTACCACGGGCACCACGACCCGGACCGGGACCAACACCGGAACCAAGTCCGGGTCCGGCGGGGGCACCTCGTACACCCACACGGAGGCCGGGACCGCGGGGTCGACCGAGACGCGCGTGTCGAACGAGGTGACCGGGGTCGGGACCGCCACGCTGAGCGCGAGCACCTCGTCCACGGCCACCGAGTTCGCGCTTAGCTCGACGACCAACTACACGCTCCGCGAGGTCCAGGGCGAGGCATCCACGGCGGTCAACGTGTCCAACGCGGTGACCGGGGCGTACACGCTCACGAACAACCAGTCCTCGAACTCGTCCATGTCAGCGTACGGGGCCGAGGGCGCCAACGGGACGTACAACCTGACCAAGACGACCCTTGGGTTCGAGTCCACGACGCGCACCGGGAACGATGTGACCGGGGTGTACACCCTGGGGGGCACGCACGGAACCACGTCGACCGCGACCGAGGTCACCCACAACCTGAACCTGGGCGCGATCTTCACGGAGATCCTGGCCGAGTCCCTGACCACCGGGGGCGCTGGGAACGATGTCACCGGGGCGTATACCATCACCGACACCGGGACCGGGACTGCGAACCTGCGGGACACCGGCTCGCTGCCGGCCCAAACGTTCACCGTGACCGAGTCGAGTGCCTCGTCGCTGAGCCGGACGACGGTGGGGAACGCAGTCAGCGGGGGTACACGCGGGTCGAGGTGTCGAGCACCGGGTATGGGTTCACGCACGCGGTCACGGGCGGGAACGCGTTCACGCTGAGCGGGTCCGGGTCCGACGTGGCCACGGGCACTAAGGTCGGGAACGGGGTGACCGGGGACTACACGCTCGGGGCCACGGGCGCGGACACGTACACGCTCACCGAGTCCGGGGTGACGGGTTCGGGGAGCTTCGGGGCGACCGTGACCGGGGCCGACAACTACACCACGTCAGAGGCGGGCAACGAGGCGCGCCAGGTGCTCTCGCGGACGACGAGCGGCGGGGGTTCGTACACGCGCACGGTAACGGGACCGGGCTCGGCCCTGCCTTCGGGTCCGGGGACCAACGGGTACACGCTCACCGAGCTCGGGGACGAGCGCGCGGGCCACTTCGAGCAGACGAAGGCGGGCACCAACCGGTACGACCTGCTGCCACTGTTCGCAGACGTGTCTAACGCCTCCCCCGGAACCACGGGCGGACACCTCACGTTCTACACCCACGGGCTCCCGTTCCGAGACCCTAACGCCGTCACGCGATGGATTAACGATAATAGCGACTGGTTGATCGGAGGCTATGGAGCTTGGCTGGGGCAAGAAATCGGAAGAGGTTGGGCCTTAGACAAAAAGGCGGCGGCCATCAAAGGGAAAGAAGGGCCGTCGCTGTTTGGATCCATGTTCAAAGATGCCAAAATGTTCTTCCGGGAGGCCGGAGAAGGTTTGGGGGACGGATTCATCATTGTCGGGAATGAGTTGTTCAAGCTTAGCCCCGGCTACGACATGAAGACCGGGAAGATCGGGCGATCATCACCGCTTCAAGCCAAGGCGGATAAGATCATTGCTCAAAACGGTGGTCTTTATCAGACCTCCGCTTTATTTGGGCGCATCGGTGCCAATGCTCTGGAATTAGCGATTGGTGGAAAGATACTGAAAGGGCTGAATTGGCTGAAGGGTGGAGCGTCCGCTGCGGGTCTGACATTCCGCCAAACGGCCGCGCTCACGACCCTATTCGCCGGTCGAACGCTGAGTGACTACGGGGCCTGGAGCCAGCAGTATTCGGGGAACGCACTCGCCGCCAGTGCCGACACGGCCGCGGTCCTGCGCCTCACCGGCGGCACGCTCCAGGTCGCCGGCGGCGCGTTACTCATTGGCCCGCAGCGCATCTATTCGGCCCTGTCTTGGGGGCTGAAAACCGGAGCCGGTGGGATCGTCGTTGCGGCCGGCGGGTACGGGCTCCAGACGTACGCCGAATGGAGCCAAGCGAACCCGGACTCCGCGCTGGCTCTGAACCCGGATATCGCAATCCCGTTGGAGTGGGTCGGGCGCGGGGTCAAGATGCTCGGTGTCGGGCGCACGCTGACGCAACCGATGGCCTGGCTCACTCGGACGGTCGGGGCCACGACCGTGTTGGGTGTGGGCGGGTACCTCCTGGCGGAGCACATTAATGAGAACGTGGTAACAGGATGGAACAACCGCTCCACCGTACAGAACATCCGATTGGTCGGCAACGAGTTGGCCGAGTTCGTCGGGGGACTTGGTGGCGGATTGACGCCCTCGGCGAAAAGTGTGTTCGCGCAGATGCTGAAGCCCGGTGCCCAGTATGGCGGGCTGGCCCGGCGGCTCGGCTTCGAGTGGGTCGGGAAGAACGTCGGCTCGACCATTGACGCGGTCGCCGCTTACCCGTTCCGGTTAGCCGGGCGCGGGGTATCGCTCGGGCTGGACGGGGTGGCCGCGGTGTTGGAACGAGGCGCGGAGACTCGGGGGGTACAAGCACTCAACCGCAGAGTAAGCCAATTTATCCACGGACAATTGCCCGAGGGAAGCGCGGTACACGCTTGGGCCGAGAGTATCGCAGAGCGATTAGGGCTCCGGGCGTGTTTTGCGCCCGGCACCCCGTTGCGAACCCCAGGCGGATGGCGTAACATTGAGGACATTCGCCCGGGCGAATGGGTGTTGTCCCGGGATGAGCACAACTGCGAGGGGCCGGTCGAGCCCAAGTTGGTCGAAGAGGTATTCGTTCGCGAAGGACTGTTGTGGTTACTCCGGGTCAACGGTCAGACGATCCGCACGACCGCTGAGCACCCGTTCTTTGTTGCAGCCCGAGGATGGATTGAGTGCCACGAGTTAAAGGTCGGGGACCAGGTGCTCACCGAATCCGGGGCCTGGGTAACGGTACAGTGGGTTGAGGATACTGGAGTCTGGAGTACCGTCCACAATCTTCGTGTTGCTGATTACCACACCTATTTCGTTGGCAAAGAGGAATGGGGGTTCTCTGTCTGGTCGCACAACTCGTGCGATGATCTACGATCCGCTCTTTCGGACGCTAATCTGCCTAAAGAAGTTAAAACTGCTATTCGCAAGCAGCTTGTTCAAGACCTTGGTGACGTTGGTTCTCAGCCAACAGTTGGAGATGCCTATGTTCTGCTACGGCAAAGACTAATACAGCATGGAGTGCCGGCAGACCACCCCACTCTCTTCAATTTGGTTGATGCGGGCTTGCGGGGAATGGTAAATAAACAAGGGGGATCGCGCACAGGGTGGTCATGGCACGATTACGCCGACGCAACTTTCGCACCTCGTGCTGAAAGAATGTACCAGGAATGGCTGGCTGGTCCGCAACAGGTTTCGGAGTTCTTGGCGGCACGAGGAGAAACAACAATTCCGACACCGGCTGAATTTCTACAAATGATGTCGATCAGGAGAGAGCATATCCTACACGGAGAGGTTCACATCATAAGATTGTCAAGTGGGAGTCCGGCACCGAACGGCTTTTATGCAGTTCCTGGTGCGCCTTCAGGAACCTTCTACAGAGCAACCGGTTTCCACCATACTGAGGCAGGAGGTGCAATGATGACTCGGCGGTCTGGTCCAAATGCCGAGGGAATCACAGAGGCCACAGCTATGATGCCCGGCCCCGATGGGTATTTATATGGGAAAACAAATAACGTAGGGGTTGCAGGGCTCCCTCCTGGGCTTTCGACTTTCTTCCCTTCGTCGTGGTCACAGGGAAGAGTGCTTGCCGAAATCTATTTCGCCTATATTGGATCATTCCGGACATCTTCGGGGTATAATTCATTAGGTTTGCCGAATTGGTCACCCAGCAAGTGGCAAGGATTCACTACGAATGGAGCAATCATTGAGGGAATTTATTCTGCCGCTAATTCCTCACCAGGACACGGTTTACCTCCTATCTTGCACACTTGGTTCCGTACAGTTTACCCGAAATACACGCCATGACATTACCAGCCAAATTTTTTGAACGCCCTACCGGCTGCATTGAAATTGCAACGCCTGAACCTTATGGTGACGTTGGTTTTTTTCTGACGACTGAAGCAACGCATTCGCAAAGTCGGTGGCTCAACGAATTCCTTGCGATACTCGAACAATGGGATCCCAACTCATCCTCAACTTACGCAGGTACCGGCGAAATCTGGTTCGTCCAGATACGCGGAGAGTTAATTTCATTAATTGGACAGCCCGAATTCCTGCCAGAACATGGCGTGACAGTCTCGATCGCGGATTTTCTGAAAGTTGCCAAAATGTGGAAGGCTAAATTGCTGGAACACGAAAGCAAGTAGGTGATTATATTAATTCATAAACGGTGACCTTGGTCCACAGCCGGGACGAGTGCTTGCGCCCGGCCCGCTTGAAGAAGTAACGAGAGGTATGCCGGCTCTCCTGCCCCGTGCCATCGGCGGCCGCGGTCGGGGCTTCGGTGATCAGCCCGCGGTCCTGTGCGCGCGTGGTGGCCCGGAACAGGAGGGCGACGTAGGCCCCCCTTTTAGCAGCCGGGCTTCGGCGTAGCACAGGGTCGAATGGTCGGGCACCTTCTTCAACCCGAGGTCGGTTCGCAGCTCAGCGAAGTCGTCGAGAACGGCAACCACGCTCCGGTAGTCGGTCTTGAGGAATGTCTTGACGGCCAGGATCGCGAACAACTGGTGCTGGGTGAACTCCTTGCGGCTGTACTTCGACGAGTACGCCGGCAACGCCTCACGCGCCAGGCGCAGAGCTTCCTGAGCGACCGCCCGCGGGGACTTCGTCATCGGGTGGAATGGCTTCATACCGCATTGGAGGCCGCGACACGCCCGAGGGATTCAACAGAGCAACGAGTTATGAGAGCTGATTCGGGCGTTGCTCCTCGAACCCACACCACAGCGGTTCCGGTATCCCGGGCGCAAACCGATTGGGGACCGAGAGGCGATTACCGGCATTCTGCCGTACTCAAGACCGGTGTCCCGTGGAAGCATCTGCCCGCTGAGATGGGCGGTGGGTGTAGGATGAGTTGCTGGCCCTGCTCGCGTGACACGCAGGCGCAACTGGTACAAAGTATACCAGTTGCGCCTGACCGAATTCGACAACGCGGGAACGCCCAATTGGTCGCGGGCCGCCGCCGATGCGACCTTCGCCTGGACCGGGGTACGATTCAGGCCCACACCGGGAGCAACTGCGGGCACGAGGGATCGACCCGCATGTGGCTCGGCATTGAACCGCGCACGGGACCGGGTTGAGGTGATTCCGATGGGGCGCTCGGCGCCCCATCTCTTGGCTCCACGGATTCCGCAAGCTCCGGTTCGTAACCAAAAAAGGCGACGAGACCAGTTCGGGTTCTTCAATCTAGCAACGGCGCTTATCGCCTTCCGAACGTCCTATCCGAACGCATTCTGTTAGAGCCTTCAAGGATATTACCGTGCCACAAATTGCATATGATGTACTCCCACTTTCATCCATTGGAAGTAGAGATCTCTGTAAAGCAGAAGCTGTCGCCATACACGGGGCTGTCATGCGTATGGATACCATTCCAAGGCGAGTTGGTTGCACAATTGACATGATGGTAAGCAAGGAGATGGCTGATGCAGAATTGATCCCTTACGAATGGTTTATTATTCACACAAAAGATGTTTTCCCATGCCTTTGTGTGCAGGTTCGGTTTGATCACACAGCAATCGAGGAAGAATTAATTCGGAATATTTTCACGACATTTAATTGCGAAATTCTCAGTAGAGACATTTGTCAAGCTCCATTTTTCCGATAGTTTGCAATAACATATAAATCTCTTTGCAAAAAGCTGACCGCCAGCAAATGACGACCGTGGAAGATACGGGTCGAGGTCCCAAAAGCTGAACGCGGATCGTCCTACTTAGACACTCGATGGCACCGAATCGGTCATACGGTGCGTGCGGGCACAATTCATCCCTCCAGCAAGCCCATTAGTTTTGTTTCCACCTCTCGAGAATACCTTGTGGCCCACCAAGTGTTCGTTGTCACGGGCGGCGACGCCCGGTTCTTTGACTTCCTGCGCGGGGCGATCGAATCGGTCCGCGTGCACCCGGAGGCGCGGGGGGTGCGCCTGGGGGTGTTCGACCTGGGGCTGACCCCGGAACAGCGGGCCTGGGTCGCGGGCCGAGCGGACGCGCTCGCGGTCCCGGACTGGCACCTCGAGTTCCCGGGGCGCGAGCGCGCCCCCGGGTGGCTCCGGGGTTTGCTCGCGCGCCCGTTCCTGCGGGACTACTTCCCGGGGGCCGAGGTGTACCTCTGGCTCGACGCGGACGCGTGCGTGCTCGACTGGGGCGCGGTCGAGCTGTTCGTGCGCGGGGCCGCGGCGCGCGGGCTGGCGATCGTGCCCGAGCTGGACCGCGGGAGCCGGCTCCAGTACGGCGCGCTCCCGGACCACTGGGACACGGTGGCCGGGTGGTACGCCGCGTGCTTCGGCCCGGACGTGGGGCGCGAGCTCCGGAGTTACCCGCTGCTCAACGCCGGAGTGTTCGCGGCCCACCGCGACGCCCCGCACTGGGCCGGGTGGGCCGCCGCCCTGGATCGTGCCGCCCGGAACGGGGCGAACCTGCTGACCGACCAAATGGCCCTGAACTACGCGGTGTACCGGGGCGGGCTGTTCGAGCGCACCGAGTTGCTCCCCGCGTGGTGCAACTGGGGGTGCGTCTCCGGGCTCCCCGCGTGGGACGCGGGGGCCGGGCGCCTGGTCGAGCCGTACCTCCCGCACACCCCCATCGGGGTGCTCCACCGGACCGGGCCGGACAAGGCCGAGGTGGCCGAGGTCCCGTGCGTGTCCGGCGGGCCGCGCGCGTGCGCCTCCGGTTCCCCCCGTGCGCGGTCCCACCGGAGCTCCCGGACGGGCCACTGCTCCCCGGGGACTACGTGTCCCCCGGGCTCGAGGTCGTGGTGCCCGACGCGTGCTTCCCGGACATGGTTCTGGGGGACCGGGACCGGTGCGGGTGGCCGTACCTGCGGCGCGAGATCCCGCACCGGTGGTCCGTGGACCGGCGCGCCCCGCACATCGGGTTCGTGAGCCGGGACGAGGCCGCGATCCTGTACAACACGGCGCTCCGGTTCCGCGGGCGCCGGGCCCTGGAGATCGGGTGCTGGCTCGGGTGGTCCACGTGCCACCTGGCGCTCGGGGGGTGGCCCTCGACGTGCTCGACCCGGCCCTGGCCGACCCCGGGGTCCGGAGCAGCGTGGAGGCGTCGCTGTCGGCCGCCGGGGTGCGCGGGGCCGTGAACCTGGTGGCCGCGGGAGCCCCGAGGGGGTGGCCCCGCTCGCGGGCGGGCGCCGCTGGGACCTGATGTTCGTGGACGGGAACCACGAGGGCCCGGCCCCGCGCCTCGACGCCGAGGCGTGCGCGGCCCACGCGGCCGAAGACGCGATGATCGTGTTCCACGACGTGGCCGCCCCGGACGTGGGCGCGGCCCTGGACCGGCTCCGGGACCTGGGGTGGCGCGCCCTCGTGTACCAGACCATGCAGGTCATGGCGGTCGCGTGGCGCGGGCGCGTGGCCCCGGTCCCCCACACGCCCGACCCGCGGTCGCGTGGCGCCTCCCGGACCACCTGCGCGGGTACCCCGTCACGTGACCCGGCCCCGCCGGGTCACGCGTCCCACCAGTCGTCGGCCCCGCGCACCCTCCGGAGCTCCGGGGGCGCCAGCGGGCGCTCGCGCGGGAGCCCCAGCACCATGAGCGAGACGATGGTCCTCGGGGCCCACTGGTTCTCCGGGTTCTCGAAGAAGTTGTCGGGCCGGAAGATCGGGGCCGGGTGCCAGTACAGGTCGTACCCGGCCCCGAGCGCGAACCCCAGGAGCGGGCCGGACTGCGCGCGGTCGTCGTTCTCGAAGTAGAGGACCGGGCGGTGGTCCCGGATCAGGCGCTCCGCGCTCCGGAGCACCTCCAGCTCCTTGCCGTCCACGTCGACCTTGAGCAGGTGGCACGCCCGGGCGCCGAGCGCGTCCAGGGCGACGAACTGGGGCTCCCAGACCTCGCCCGTGTACGCGTACTTGCCCCACGGCCCGGACGTGTCGACCCCCGGGTTGGTCGCCACGAACGCGTTGACCGGCTTCACGTTCCGGACCCCGTTGAGCGCGAGGTTGGCGCACAGCACGTTGAACGTCGCGGGGTTGGACTCGAGCGCGTACACGCGCCCCGCGTCCCCCACGATCCCGGCCAGCGGGACCGTCAGGTCCCCGATGTTGGCCCCGACGTCGACGGCCGTGTCCCCGGGGCGCAGGAACCGGCGCATCAGCGCGACCTCGGACTCGCTGTACTCGCCGTACAGGTCGAAGCACTTCCCGATGTACGGCCCCGCGAACAGCATCCACCCGTACCGGCACCGCTTCAGCTTGAGCCCGCCGAACTCCATGTCCGCTCCCGATCGGGGGTTTGGTTCGTATACTGTGCCCTCGGGCGACCGGAACCGGGCGGCTCGGATCGGAGGGGCTCGTGAACGAGTGCAGCAAGGCGGTGGCGCGGCGGCTCGCGGCGCCCGGGTTCGCGGCCCGGTACTTCGCGGGCGACGGGATCGACGTGGGGAGCGGGGGGACCCGCTCACCCGGTACGCGCCCCTGTTCCCCCTGGTCCGCTCGGTGACCCCGTTCGACGCGCCCGACGGGGACGCCCAGGACCTGGCCCGGTACCCGGACGCGCGGTTCGACTTCCTCCACAGCTCCCACTGCCTCGAGCACCTCCGGGACCCGTTCGCGGCCCTGGCCAACTGGGTCCGGGTCGTGCGCCCGGGCGGGCACCTGGTGGTCCTGGTCCCGGACGAGGACCTGTACGAGCAGGGCGTCTGGCCGAGCACGTTCAACGCCGAGCACCGGCACACGTTCACGGTCTACAAGGCGCGCTCGTGGTCCCCCGTGTCGGTCAACGTGACCGACCTGGTCGCGTCCGTCGGGGACCGGGCCGAGGCCCTCAAGATCGAGCTCCTGCACCACACGTTCGTGCCCGGGCCCGCGCGCGCCGACCAGACCCTCAACCCGGTCAGCGAGTGCGCGATCGAGTTCGTCCTGCGCAAGCGCGGGTGACCGGTCAGTCGGTCAGCGGGCCGAAGTCCGGAACCCCGGGCCCGAGCGCCGCGCGCAGCTCGGCCGGGGCGACCACGGCCGTGCCCACCTTGCACACCGCGACCCCGGCGGCCGCGTTCGCCACCCGCGCGGCGAGCTCCACGGCCCACCCCGCGGCCAGCCCCAGGGCCAGGGCCGCGGCCGCGGTGTCCCCGGCCCCGGTCACGTCGCACACCGCGTGGACCGGGCCCCCGGGCAGCGCCCGCGGGTCCGCACCGGCCCGGAACAGCACCATCCCGTCGCCCCCCCGGGTCACCAGGACGGCGGTCCCCGGGAGCCGGCCCGCGAGCCGCAGCCCGGCGCGCCGGAACTGCTCCCCGGTGCGTACCGGGAGCCCGGTCAGGTCCCCCAGTTCCGCGAGGTTCGGTTTGACGACCGCGGCCCCGCGGTACCGGTCCGGGTCGGTGCCCTTGGGGTCCACGACGACCGGGCGCCCGGCCCGGGCCGCGGCCCCGAGCACCCGGGGCGCCAGCGGGCCCGCGAACAGCCCCTTGCCGTAGTCCGACAGCAGGACCGCCCCGGCCCCGGCCAGCGCCCGCTCGGCCCAGGCCCCCAGGCGCTCCGCCGGTTCCCCGGTGACGGGCCCGGTCGACTCGGTGTCGACCCGGGTGATCTGCTGCCCGCGCGCCAGGACGCGCAGCTTCGACGTGGTCGGGCGCCCCGGGTCGGGCACGAGCCCCGCGGGGTCGACCCCGCGGTCCCGGGCCGCGCGGGCCAGGGCGCCCGCGCCCGGGTCCGCCCCGGTCGCGCCCCCGAGCACCGCCCGCGCGCCCAGGGCCGCGGCGTTGGCCGCGGCGTTGGCCGCCCCGCCGGGCACGGCCCACCGGGCCGTCGCCTCGACCACCGGGACCGGGGCCTCGGGGCACACCCGGCGCGCCTCGCCCGCCACGTACTCGTCGAGCATCACGTCCCCGAGCACGAGCAGGCACCGCCCGGCCAGCTCGGCAACGAGGGCGCCCCAGTCCGGGGCGGGCGCGTCGGTGTGGGGCACGGCGGGCTCACTCCGAGAGGGTCCGGATCCGGCGGACCAGGGCCGTGGTCGAGAGCCCCTCGACCAGTGGGAGGAACGCGACCCGGCCCCCGTACCCCTCCACCAGCGCGGCCTCGGGTACGGGGCGCCCCCCGGGCGGGGCGTAGTCGGCCCCCTTACAGTGCACCGCGGGCCGGAGCCGCTCCAGGCACGCCTCGGGGGTGTCCTCCCCGAACACGACGACGGCGTCCACGCACCCCAGGGCGGCGACCAGTTCGGCGCGCTCGGCCTCGGGCACGACCGGGCGCCCGGGCCCCTTCAGGCGCCGGACCGAGGCGTCCGAGTTGACCCCGACCACGAGCGCGTCCCCGAGGGCCCGGGCCGCGCGCAGGGACCGCGCGTGCCCCGCGTGGAGCAGGTCGAAGCACCCGTTGGTCCACACCACCACCCGGCCCGCGGCCCGCAGGCGCGCGCCCAGGTCCGGCAGGTCCGACGGGTCCAGGATCACCGGATCGCGCACCGTTACGCCCCCGCCCCTTCGGTCCCCGCGCGCGCCGCGACCAGCGGCGCCAGTTCGGCCGCGAGCCGCGCGAACACGGCGTCCCAGTCCCCGCGCCGGGGCTGCCGGAACAGGCGCATGGTCGGGTACCAGATCGTGTCCTCGCGCCCCTGGAGCCAGCGCCAGTCGGCCGCGTACGGGACCGCGACCCACACCGGCAGCCCGAGCGCCCCGGCCAGGTGGGCCAGGGCCGTGTCCACCGTGACCACCAGGTCCAGGGCCGTCATCAGGGCCCCGACGTCGCCCATGTCCGGGTCGGTCCGCCCCCCCAGGTCGACGACCCCCATTCCGGCCGCCTCGGCCCCGGTCAGTTGCTCCGAACCGGGCCCCTTCTGGAGGCTGAACAACCGCACCCCGGGGACCGCGGCGAGGGCCGCGAACCGGGTCAGCGGGACGGACCGGAGCCGGTCCCCGCGGTGCACCTTGCTCCCCTGCCACGCGATCCCGACCCGGAACCCGGGCGCCCCCGCGAGCTCGGCGCGCCAGTGGTCCGCGCGCCCGGGGGCCGGGCGCACGTACGGGACCGGGGCCACCGGCGCGTCCGGGGGCACCCCCAGGAGCCCGGGCAGGCTCAGGAGCGGGACCGACAGGTCGTGCGCGGGCACCGCGGTCCCGCGCGCGACCGCCCGGTCCACCCCCGGGCACGTGGCCACGACCCCGGCCAGGGGCTCGGGGCAGTCGACCAGCACCGTCGCGCCGCGCGCGGCCAGGGCCCGGGCGTAGCGCACGAAGTGGATCGTGTCCCCGAGCCCCTGCTCGGACAGGACCAGTACCGACCGGCCCCCGACCGGCCCCCCGTCCCAGCGCGGGGCCGTGGCCGGCGGGGGCTTGATGTGGCGCATCTTCCAGCGCCACTCGTACTCGGGCCACCCGCGCGCGAAGTCCCCGGCCCCGAGCCACGAGAGGGACCGGTTGAGCCGGGCCTCGGGGTACTCGGGGCGCAGGCGCAGGGCCTCCTCGTAGCACCCCAGCCCCTCGTCGGTCCGGCCCTGCTGGACCAGCACGATCCCCAGGTTGTTGTGGGCCTCCGGGTAGTCCGCCTTGAGGCGCAGGGCCCCGCGCAGGGCCGCCTCGGCCTCGTCCAGTCGGTCCAGGGCCCGCAGCGTGTTGCCCAGGTTGCTGTGGGCCGTGACCATGTTCGGGTCCAGGCGCAGGGCCTCGCGGTACGCGGCCTCGGCCTCCTCGGGGCGGTCGGCCCCGGCCAGCGCGACCCCCAGGCAGTTGTGCAGCTCGGCCGAGCCCGGGTCGAGTTGCACCGCCCGGCGGCAACAGTCCGCGGCCTCCGGCGCGCGCCCCTCGGCCTCGAGCAGGTTGCCCAGCGCGACCCAGGCCCCCGCGTGATCGGGCTTGAGCCGCACCGCCTCGCGGTACGCGGCCTCGGCCTCTTGCGGGCGCTCCCGGCGCACCAGGAGCCCGCCGAGCCGCCAGTGCGCGTCGGCCAGGTTCGGGTCCAGGCGCGCCGCGTCCCGGAACGCGGTCTCGGCCCCGGCGAAGTTCCCCCGGGCCTCGAGCGCGCACCCGACGAGCCGGTGCGACTCGGCCCCGGCCGGGTCCAGGTGCGCCGCCTGGCGCGCCCACTCCTCGGTCTCCGCGTGCCGCCCCTGCTGGAGCAGGCACGTCGCGAGGTTCAGGTACGCCACCGCGCGCGCGGGCCCGAACCGGACCGCGAGCCGGAACGCGGCCTCGGCCGCGGACAGCTCCCCGCGCCGGGCCAGGGCGACCCCCAGGTCCCCGTGGGCCTCGGGGAACGCGGGGAACGCGCGGACCGCCGCGCGGAACTCGGACTCGGCCTCGACCAGGCGCCCCTCGCCCACCAGCTGGCACCCGCCGCGGTGGTGCCGGCGCGCCTCGGGCGGGGGCTCCGGCCCGGCGCCCCCGGGGCCGGGTCGGCCCGGGCGCACCGGCCCGGCGCCGGAACTCGGCCCGGAGGTCGTCGCGCCCGGCGCCGTGCGCGATCGCGGCAAACAGGTCGAACAGCTCGCCGTCGCCGTTGTGCCCGGCCCCGACCCGGGCAAGGCGCTCGGTGATGTGGGCCGGGACGCGCGGCGCGTTGGGGGCGGGCGGGGCGGACGTCGTCATGGGGCGATCCATTCGGGTTGGAGCGGGCGGAACCACACGGGCCACCGGATCGTTCACGGGAGCCCCGGCCCGGTCGGGCTCCCGGTCCCGCGGGCTACGACCCGCCCGCCACCCATTCGAGGCGCTGCGGGTACATCACGTCCTCGGGGGAGAGCGTGTAGAACACGGTCGCGCGCCCGGTGGCGCCCCCGGGCCCCCGGGTCCGCAGGTCCGCGAACACGTGCCGGTCGCCCGTGAGGCGCAACTTGTCCCCCGGGAGCGGGACCGACCACAGGCGCAGCACCGGTTCGCACACCGACTTGTCGATGAGCAGGCAGTTCGGGTCCACCCACCCCCCGAACCGGTCCCGGTAGCACCCGGCGTCGGGCCCCACCGACTCCCACCGGTCCACGCACAGGGGGCGCCCCGTGGCGCGGTCGACGAACCAGCGCAGGGAGTACGCCCACCCGCGCCCCTCGGCGGCCCGGGCCAGCGTGCCCAGGTGCTCGGGGCCCCACCAGTTGTCGTCGTCGAGGTAGGTCACGAGGCGGCTGTGCGCGGCGTAGCTGAGGATCGTCCGCAGGGCCCCCCCGTCCCCCGAGGGGTGCACCCCGCCGTGCCGCGCCGAGGTCGAGTACCCCGGGTCGAACACGGTCAGCGCGCAGTGCCCGGGCGCGCACGCGGCCAGCGCGTCGAGCACCCCGGGGTCGCCCCGGCGCACGTCGACGCCCACGAGGACCTGGATGGTGCCCGGAAATGTTTGCGCGTAAACCGAGCGCACGGCCCGGTCTAGGGTCGCGCGCAGCAGGGTCGGGATCACCACCGCGACGTCGAACGGGCGCGCCGCTGTGGGGATCGGGGTTCGCGTCTGGAGGGCGGACGACGGCACGGCTCACCTGCCGGAACGATCGACCCCCGCGCCCCGATTCCACGTCGGCGCGGGCACTTCAAAATGATTCCATTCTATATACCGGAACCGCGAACGAACGCAAGCCGGGCGGTCCGATTTCACGGCGCGCCGTGTTTGAAGAGCGATCGGGCGGCGACCGGCCGAAAACAGCCTACTCACAATCATCACAATCAGTTTGTTCTCTGAAAATCCCCCTTCCCCCTTCACTCGGACCCGGTCCCGCAATTAGATTTTTTGGAAGTTCGCGCGGTGCCGCCGCACCGCGACCGCTCACCCAACTCCGCTGCCGACCCATGCTCCGTTTCGCCCACCCGATCCTCGAACGCCTTCGTGCGCGCGGGGTGCGCCACTGGCTCCTGTTCGACGCCCTGTGGTCCGTGTGCCGGGACCCCGAACGGTCCGCGCGTGAGGACCTCGACACGGACATCGGGGTCGACGCGAGTGATTTCGCCGCGTGTCGCGAGATGCTCCTGGCGCACCCGCCCCTTCCCGACGAGGTGCCGAACGGGCGCCGCTCCGATCCGGACGCGGTTTCACTGGCGCGGACCGGCGGCCGGCGCGTCGTGTTGTGGCGCACCGAGCGCCGGGGCACCGCGCGCGCGGTCGCCGGCCCCCCGGAGCGGTGCGCGCACGAGTACCACTTCTGCGGGGCCGAAGATGTGGCCGTCGCGGGGCACCCGGTCGCGGTGCCCCGGTACGCCCCCCGGCTCCTCGACCGCTGGTACGGCCCCGGGTGGCGCGCGGCCCCGGCCCCCGGCCCGCTCGCCCCGCACCCGCCCGCCCTTCGCCCCGTTCTCCGGGTGCTCATCGACGGGGTGTTCGATCTGTTCCACGTCGGGCACGTCCGCCTGTTCGCCCGGGCCCGGGACCTGTACGGGCACGTCACCGCCGGGGTACACGACGACGGCACCGCGGCCGGGTACAAGCGCCGCCCGGTGGTCCCGCACGAGCACCGGGTCGAAATGGTCCGGGCGTGTCGGTACGTCGACGCCGTGCTCCCCTCGCACCCGCTGCTCACGTCGCTGGGGGCCCTCGACGCGCTCGGGATCGATTTCGTGCTCCACGGGGCCGGGGACCCGTCGTTCCTCCGGGCGTACTACAGCCACCTGATGGCGGCCGACCGGTTCCACACGCTGCCCGAGTTCGACGGGTACCACACCACCGACCTCATCGCCCGGGCCGGAACCGTGCCACCCGATTCGGCCCCGCCCGGCGGGGCGTAGCCGGTGCCCGCACGAGCCCGGCACCCGGGCGCCCGTTCATTGTCCCGCGCCCCTTCCCCACGAGCACCACATGGCCGGCTTACCCGAGCAGCAAGAGGCCCTCGACTTCCTGGCCGAGTTGGACCCGTTCCTGGCCCCGCGAACCGCGCTGTTCTGGGGGAACCTGCTGGGGGTGGTGCGGCACGGCGGGTTCGTGCCCTGGGACGACGACATCGATCTGCTACTGCCCCGGACCGAGGTGCCGGCCCTGGAGGCGTTCTGCGCGGCCCGCGGGATCGGGGTCGTTCACCACCGGGCCCACTTCCTCAAACTGTTCCGGCGCGACGGGGCCGTGTGCCGGGACGACCTGCCGTGGCGCTGGCCGTTCGTGGACGTGTTCCCGTACGACGTGTTCGGGGGCCAGGTGGTAACGCGGTTCGCGGGGCGCTTCTACCGGTTCCCCGTGCCCCAGATCCTGCCGCTGCGCCCGGTGCTGTTCGAGGGCGTGCTGCGGCTCGCCCCGGCGTGCCCGCTGGCGGTGCTCCGGACCCTGTACGGCGACTACGGGACCTACGAGGTCAAAACCTACGACCACCAGGCCGAGCAGTCGGTACCGTTGGACGAGATCGTCGAGCGCGTGAACGCCGCGCACCGGCGCCGCGCGCCCGCGCCGGACGGGGCGCACTCGGCGTTCGCCCCGGTGGCCGGGGCGGCGCTCGCCAAGGGCCGGGGCCGGGTCATCGATCTGGGCCCCGCGCCCGCGGACGCCGCGTACCTGCGGGCGCAGGGGTTCGAGGTGGACGCGTGGGCCCCGCGCCCCGGTGGGGGCGCGGACGCGTGGGCGGCCGACCTGTCCGGATACGGGCGCGTGTACTGTTCGCGAGTACTGCCGACGCTCTCGGCCCGTCAGCAGCGGGCGCTGCTGCGGTGCATAGCGGGGGTCGGGTCGGGCACCGTCGTGTGCCTCGAGTTCCAGGACCCGGCGGACGCGGCCGGGCTGACGCCGGTCGCCAACGACCAGCGCCTGTTCTTCGACGGCGGGCACTTCCGGTGGCTGCTGGGAGCGAACGAGGTGATGTACGCGCTGGGGGCCGGATTCGGGGTCCTGCACCACGCCCTCGGGCGGTTCGGCCCGACACCGACCAGCGATCCGGTACTGACCCAGTTGATCCTGATCAAGTTGTAACCAAATGCCCGACTGCGTGTTCCTGGTACGCGCGGGCGGCCGTGGCCTCGAATGACCACGACGAGCGACCAGTGGGCGCGGCGCCCGGCGATCCGGTTCGGCCCGTGCAACGGCTTTCAGCGCACGTGCAATGCGCCGCACCACGATTGAGCGCAAAGGCAAAGGTCGGACACGTTTTTACGCGGCATTGAGCTCCGGCTCAAGACCCGCCCGACCCACCCGAGGGAGGCCCGCGACCGAACAGTTTGCGCAGCAGCGCGATTGTGCGGTATAACTGCTCTTCGGTCATGCGGGCGAAATCATGAGCACTTCGCCCGCACCGTGAACACGGCGGTGTGGTCATTCCCCGGACCAACACACCCAGTTCTTCTAATTCGGCCCGGCTCAGCCGGTGGAAGTCGATTTCCGCCGCGCGCGGGTTCGGTGGCGGTTCGATCCGCCCGCACCCCGGGCACGGGCGCTCCCGCACAACGCGCTCGAGTTTGGCCACGCGATTCCGGTTCACGACAGCACCTCCTTGCGAAGCTGATGCGAATGGACACCCGAATAGCAAATGTCAGGATTACCCGATCCGAGCGTTAAGGGCTCGCACGCTCGACATCCGCTCGGGTTTCGACGACGATCTCGTGGACCACCAGGATGTGATGGGTACCGCACTTCGGGCACCAGCCCGCGTCCGGCGCGAGTTGCTCGCCACGAACGAACCGGATGAGCCCCGGTTCACAGGCGGGAGCCGTCGCTTCCAGCTTCTTCAGCCGCCCCGCGATCCGCACGCCTCGATCCTCGGTAGTCATCGGCGGCTTCATGCTTCGGGTCGTGCCGGAGCCGAAAGGCACGTGCCAACCCGGCTTCGCCGCTCTGAAGAGGCTCTTTCAGAAGAGCCACGCCACGCGGCGTTTCTGGTCGTCGGTCAGGAGCGTGGGATCGTGCCCGAATCGGCCGCAGCGGGTACACGGCGGCGTCACCCCGTACCGCAGAATCGCGCTCAGCTCCGCGCGCTCCTCGGGGCTCAGGCGCACAAACGGGTCCGCGACGGTCGTGCCCGAGCGCTCGACGCGCCCGCACCCCGGGCACGGGTATTTGCGGAAGTGGTGCTCGAGTTTGGCCACGCGGCTTCGGTTCACGACCGCACCTCGGGTCCGTTCTCCAGCGGCTCCACGGCCTCAACGATTTCCTCTTCGATGACGAGCACGTGGCACCCGCCGCACCGGGGGCGCCGGTCCGCGTCGCTCGGCACGCGCCCCTCGGGCGCGAGCCGGAACCGGTTCGGGTCGCACCGGGGCTCGGCGGCCTCCAACTTCTGCACCCGCGCCGACAGTCGCATGATGTTCTCTCACGCTCAGCCCCGGCGCATCACGACGTCGAGCGCTTCCAGGACCTGCTCGTCGGACGCCGGGAGCAGGATCTGGCCCGGGTACGCGCCCGAGTGCCGCTCGTGTACGAGTCGGAGCCACGCCTGGTGATCGGGCTCGAGCGTTTGCAGGAATGCGCTCATCTGGGCCAGCCATCCCGTGTGGTTCGGGTTCGTGCGGTCCAGGTCGTCCACCCCGAACGCCCCGGCCAGGAACCCGCGCGCGAACGCCACCGGATCGTTCGGCACGGCCGCGGATACGCGCCGCACCGGGATCTGGAACTCCAGTTTGTGCACGCGGTTCCCGAGGTTCATATGTGGTTACCGCCCTCGGGGAGCCCGGCCCGGTGCTCGAGCTCCGCGATCCGCGTTTCCAGGTCCGACAACTCGCGCACCTTGATACCGAGTTCCAGAATGGCCCGAGCCGCACCGAGTCGCACGGCCGGTGGTGCCGAGTCCTTCTGGAGCGACAGGAGCGTTCGCACGGCCTCGCCCGCGGCCGCGGTCAACAATCCCGCGGCTCGGCGCACCATGTCGGCCCGGAGCGCCTGGAGTCGTCCCCGGAACGCGGGCTCGGCGAGTCTGCGGTAGATGGTCCGGTCCGTGAGCCCGCACTGCTTGGCGGCCGCGTCCACGGTGGCCCCGCACGCCAGGGCCAGGAGCAACTGGTCCTCGTTCTTCTTCACGCGGCCCGCAGCCATACGCACCTCTTCACGCCACATCATCCGGTGGCTCGATGTGTTCGGGCCCGCACACAATTACGAGTCCGAACGGTGCCAGTTTGCCCTCGGGCACCACGGGTTCACCCTTCGCGGGGTCGTACACGAGGCGCCCGACGAGCGAGCCCTCGGGTCCGTCCCGGTACAACCCCGGTTTCCGTCGCTCGGCCCGGGAGATGGGCACGGCCTCAATGATGTGGAACTGGTCCAGGGGGAGCCGGTCGGCCAGTGCCTTCGCGACCTTGCCGAGTCGGTTCGAGAGCTTCATTACCGCGCCCTCCCGTCACCTTTATTCCACATTCCGTCAGGCTTTACGCGGCCACGCGCTCGGCCGTCTTCCCGGTTAGCGACTCGAACCGGGAGACGATCACGTCACAGTACCGCGGGTCCAACTCCACGAGCGCCGCGGTGCGCCCGGTTTGTTCGGCCGCGACGAGCGTGGTCCCGCTCCCCGCGAACGGGTCGAGTACCACACCGCGGGGCTTGCACGAGTTCTGGATCAGGTACTCGAACAGGGCCACGGGCTTGGGGGTCGGGTGGTCCGCGTTTTTCGCGGGCTTGTCGAATTCGAGCACCGTCGTTTGGGCGCGGTCGGAGAGCCACGTGTGCGGGGCCCCGTCGGCCCACCCGTAGATGCACGGCTCGTGGCGCCACTGGTAGTCCTGTCTCCCGAGCACGAGCGTGGACTTGACCCACACGAGGCACTGGCGCACGGTGAGCCCGGCGGCGGAGCACGCGAGGCGCACGTCGAGCCCGGCGAGGTCCGCGTGCCACACGTAGAACGCACCGCCCGGGCTCAGGTGCCGCAGCGCGGTGCCCAGCGCGGACGCGAGGAACGCGCGGTACTGCTCGGGGCTCATGTCGTCGTTGGCGATCGTGAGCGCGTCGGCGGTCTTGCCCGAGTACGCGACGTTGTACGGCGGGTCCGTGAGCAACGTGTCGGCCGGTCCGTCGGGCAGGAGCCGGGCCAGGTCTTCCGGTTTGGTGGCATCGCCGCACAGGAGCCGGTGGCGCCCGAGGAGCCACAGGTCTCCGGGTCGGGTGACGGGCTCGGCGGGTGGTTCGGGCACGTCGTCGGGATCGCCGGCGGGTTCGGCGGGTGGTGCGGTCAGGTGCCGGAGCAGCTCGTCCTCGGGGAACCCGGTGAGCGACAGGTCGAAGTCCGCGCCCTGGAGTGCGACGAGTTCGTGTGCGAGGCGGTCGTCGTCCCAGATCGCGAGGGTGGCGGTTTGGTTGTCCGCGAGGCGGTACGCGCGGGCCTGCTCGGGTGTGAGCCCGCGGGCCACGTGCACCGGCACCTCGGTCATGCCGAGTTCGAGCGCGGCCTTGTATCGGGTGTGGCCCACGATGATCACGTCCGACTCGTCCACAACGATCGGTTGCCTCCACCCGAACGCCCGGAGCGACGCAACAACAGCGGTGACCGCGCCGTCGTTGGAGCGCGGGTTGTTCTCGTAGGGTTTGATCGACCCGACCGGGCGCATCTCCACGTCCATTCCGCTCCTCCGCGTGCTCGTGCGATGGGTGCCTACCAGAGAACTACACCGAACGCGCGCGAACTGTCGGGGGCCGGGGCGAAATTTCGGGTAACTTTTCCGCGGAACGTGTGCGCACGTGCCCACGTGAAAACGGTGGGCGCCCCGGTTGCCTGCCCCGTGGGTGGGCGCTCGGGGCCGCGACCGTCACCTCACGTGCCGAGTGTTGCCGAGTGTTTGCCGAGTGTCGGGCGCTCAACACTCGGCACGGTTAACGTGTGGCTTTCGATGACGTTGTGGTCGGAGTGCCGAGTGTGCCGAGTGATTTTCCAGACCCATACGTGCGTGCGGGCGCACGTACACGCGCACGCACGGTGACGGACCGGCTTACCGTTCAACACTCGGCACACTCGGCGGGCGCGTCGTAACTCGGTGCGGGATCACGTCTTGATGGTGCCGAGTGTTGGGAGCTCAACACTCGGCAAACACTCGGCAACACTCGGCACGTCGGGACATGAGCGTGCCGGGCGGTGCGAGGCACGGACCACGGGCGCGTTTGGGCACCGGTTCGAGGAGCCGTTCGTGTCGGGGGAGGACGGACGGGAAATGGGGTCGGGAGTTCAGGCCGCGTCGCGGACCGAAACGCGGTACACGTTGCCCTTGCGGTCGGTGGACCGCTGGAACGCGACCGTGCGCCCGTCGGGGCGCGCGAAGTGCAGGTCGATGTAGCGCCCCGCGAGGAGCCCCATGCGGATCGTGCGGGCGTGGGGCGAGGCGTCCCTGAGCTCGGTGGGGAACAGTCCGTGGTCCGCGGCCAGCGCGGCCAGTTCCGCGGCGGTCCAGGTGCCCTGGGGGTGGTCCGCGAGGACCCCCACGAGGTACGCGAACTCGCGCCGCGTGTCGTCCAGCTCGGCGGCCGCGGTTTCGGCGTTGGCCAGGAACCCCGGGAGCCCGGCGTGGGCCAGGATCCCGCCCACGATCCGGCCCCACCCCTTCTTGTTGAACCGGGACGCCACGTCCGCCTCCGGAGCCCCGGCCGCGTGCCAGCGCGCGACCAAGCCCACGAGTTCGCCCAGCAGTTCGGTGCGGTGGTCCCGGGCGTACCCCTCGGGGTCGGCGATCGTGAACGCGCGCCGGGCCGGGTCGCCCTCGTGGAACAGGTCCACCAGGACGCACCGGGTGACCAGGTCCCGGCTCACCTCGGGGGTGTTGGCGGTGAGGCAGAAGATGTGCGAGTTCTCGGCCCGGATCTCGCGCGAGTGCCCGAGGAGCCGGAACGAGAGGGTGGCATCGGTGATCGAGCGCTCGAGGCACGCGGAGTCGATCCGCGCGGCGCGCCCCTGGCCCTTGGCGTTGTCGACGATGACGGTGGTGGCGCCCCGGTGGACGACGGCCCCGAGACGCTTCTCGAACTCCTCGTCGTTGGGGTTGTACGTGGCGGTCTCGGCGGGTTTGCCGTCGCGCACGGTGGCGATGACCTGGGCCAGGACCGTCTTCCCGAGCCCGGGCTGGTTCCCGGCGAACAGGACCGCGGGCTTGGAGCCAACGAATCGGGGCATCAGGATCGTGGTCAGGAGCACCCCGACGTAATTGGTGCGGTCCCCGGGGGTGCGGAAGCAGAAGTCCGCGAGGAGCGCGTCCAGGTGCCCGGTGCCGGCGCGGGGCTCGATCGCGGGCCCGGCGTAGTACGTGCCCGTGGGGGGATCGAACCCGGGTGGGACCAGGCGCCAGTCGGTGGTGTACACCGGATTCAGGGTGAACAGGGCGATGGCGGGCAGGCGCGCGGCCTCGCCGTGGTGGTTGAGCCACGTGTTGGCGTAGTTGACGGGCAGGGGCTTGAAGGCGGGCCCGCTCTCGCCGACGACGAGGACCTCCGCGTGGTGGTTCAAAGCCCCGGCGAGTTCGGGCGCGGACAGGACCGGTTTGATGGCGGTTCCGGTGACGCGGACCAGTTGCCCGGCCCGGTGGTAGTACTCGCGGGCCCCGATCAGGACGTCGGTGAGCCCCGACATGGTACGAGCCACCGGGGTGGTCGCGGGGTCGATCACGATCTCCGGGCGTTCCCCCGCGCGGGGTTCTTCGGCCCGGGCGCGTCGGGCGGTCCTTCGGGGTGCGTCGGCGTCGGACGTTCCGCGCGCGTCTTGCGTCCGCGCCCGCGTCCCGCCAGAGGCGGGTCGTAGTGGTGCGGTTCGGGCGCGCCGATCATTTGCTTGAACGCCTGCCACCCGTGCCCGGTGCACCCGTTGTGGAAGCAGTGGGCCGAGAGCTGGCCGTCGGGCGCCTGCATGACGCACGCGTCGGGATCGGCATGCGTGGCGTCGAACGGGCAGGCCGCGAGGACGTACACCGTGCGCCCGCGCGAATCCGGTTCCGATTTGGTGCGGAACGCGATCCCGCGGTCCGAGAGCCACCGGTCCACCACCAGGCGCGAGGTGAAGCGCCCGTCGGGTGGTGCCGCGGCTCCCGCCGGCGCGGACCCGGGTCCGGGAGCGGGTGGTGCCCCTTCGTCGGCGAGGTGTTGGAGGAGCGCGAGTGGGACCGGTTCGAGGGTGTCGGGGACCTCGAGCAGTTTGGCCCGGCGGTGCGGTCGCGCCGGGGTGCTGTCGCCCTTGCGTGCGAACGTGCCCGGAAGCTTGCAGATGCGCCCCGGGTTGTGGACCGCGCGGTCGATCGTCACGGCCGGGGTATCGAACCGCGCGGCCAGGGCCCCGAGGACCCGCTTGACCAGTCCCCCGTCGTCGGCCGGCAAGTCGACCCGGTACAGCAGGTGGAACCCGTTGCCGCTGTCGGCCAGGACCGGGTCGGGCCACCCGCTTTCACGCAGGAACGCGCGCACCGACTGAGCGGTTTCGCGGGTCCGGGCCTTCTCGTCGTCGGTGGCGCTGATGTGGGGGTCGCGCACGGGGTCCGCGTCGACCAGGAGCCAGCGCCGGGCGGTGACGTCCCGGTCCCGGGCGAGTTCGCCCGCGCCGGCCCAGTCGGTGCGGTTCGCGCGCCGGGCCAGGAGGTCCGGGTGGAGCGGGTTGAGGGTGAAGTACACGCCCCGCGCGTGGTCCGTGAGGTCGAGCGCGGCCCGGGCCATGTCGGTCAGGTGGTCGGCGTCGAAGAACCCGGCCTCGGTGTGCGGGCGCCCGGTCCCGCGCCGGACCTGGAGGGCGCGCAGCTCGACCACCTGTCCGGGCGCGACGAGGACCCGGTACCGCTCGGCCAGGAGCGCGGCGGCCTCGTCGCGGGTGCGGGCGCGCGGTGGCGGTTCGCCCGGGTTCGGGGGTGCGGACGTGTCGGACACGGGGGCTCCTCTCGCGGCGCGCGCGATCGACGACCCGCGCGAGGCGGGCCGGTTCGGTGCACGGACGTGGGCGGTCGGTTGGTCAGGCGGTCACGGGTTCGGTTCGGCGCGCCCGGGCGCGCGGGGGAGGCATCGGGCGGCGCGTGACGCGGACCGCGTCGGGTCCGAACTCGCGGGTGACGAACCCGATGAACAGCCGGTTCAGGTCCCGGCCCACGGGGGTGCCCGCGTCGATGGTCACGGCGCGCGCCCGCGCGTCGAACGTGTGGGCCGCGTCGAGCCGGGTCTGGGCCGCGCCGTGGAGCGCCTCGGCCCCGAGGAGCGCGAGGATCAGCGTGGCCCCGACCTCGTCGGCCGGGAGCCCCTTGTCGAATTGGTACCGGTACAGCTCAGCCACCATCACGGGTCCTCGTGTGACGCGGTCCTCAATGCTCCCCGGCCGAGCGCGTCGCGCGGCCGGTTCGGGTGGATCGTTGCCGGCCGTCTCCCGTACCGGGCGGACCGGGCGCGCACACGAGATCCCTCTACCCAGATAACTACACCGAACGCGCGCGAAGTGTTCAGCGCGGGTCACAATAAATTTCGAGCCCGGCCCACGCGGGACGCGCCCGGACCTTGCGGAGCCGCGCGTACACGGCCGGGCGCGAGATCCCCAGCACGCGCGCCGCTCCGGCGACACCGTGCACCAGAACGTGTTCGACCGTTGCCCGGAGGTCGTCGGACAGTGCTTCGAGTGCCCGCGCCAGGTCCGCGGTGCGGGCGGCCCCTTCGGTCCGGTCGGGCGCGGGCGCGCTCTCGGGTACCGGTTTGGTGAGTCGGGCCGCGCGCTTGGTGCGGCCCCGGGCCCGGAGCACGTTGTCCCCGGCGCGCTCGACGACGCGCCACACGAACGCGGGCCACGTGCCGCGCGCCGGGGCGAATTGGTGCCGTTGCTCGAGCACCCGAACCACGAGGTCGTGCTCCAGGTCCTCGCGGTCCTGGGGCCGGAGCCCGGCGCGCCCGATCATGCGGTTGGCCTTGTACCGGATGATGCGCGCGACGGCCGGGCCGATCGGGTCGTCGGAACCCGGGCGGGTGTGATCGTCGGACAAAATGAGCTCCTCCCGGCCGGGAGGGAGCGGCGGGCACGGCCCCGGGCGCGCGCGGGCCCGCACCGAACGCGGGCGCAAGGCAGCACCGGGACGGTGCCCACAAGCGCCTCCGCGGTGCGGCCGGCTGAACGTCGGGTCGGTGGGGTTGGAACGGGTGAACGGGACCGCGCGTCAGCCGGGGACCTCGGCCGAGAACGGGAGCCCGTGCTTGACGGTCAGCACGGTGATGGTCCCGTCGCGCACCTCGTCGAGGACGCGCATCAGGTCCAGGTGCTGGGCCTTCAGGGCGACGTCGGGGCGCCCGGCCTCGGGGCGCGGCCCGTTCTCGCCCGCGAACTTGTGCTCGCGCACGGTAGCGGGGGGCGGGTCGAACACGGGTTCACCGGCGCGGACGCGCAGGTGCTCGACGCGCCCGAAGTTGAGGCGCTGGAGGAGTTCGATGAGGCGCTGGCGCGGGGGGCTGAGGGCCGATTTGTGTGTGGACATCGTGTCCCGATCGGGTGCCGTGCGGCACGGGGTGAGGCGCCGCCCTCGTGGCGGCGCAGCGGCCCACGCGGGGCCGCCAATAATGAGGCGTTACAGCGCGCGTAACAGTGTTACGTCGGGGATAACAAATCGGTCACGCGACCCAGTCCACGTCCGGGTCCGGGGCGTAGCACACGTTCGTGCCGGTCCGGACGAACAGCTCGAAGTGGCGCGCGAGCTCGGGGAGCAGCGCCTGGAGCTTCTCGATGATTCCGTCGATCGCGTTCTTGACGGACGTGCGGACGCTCGTCGATTCGTCCCCGAGGCGCCGCACCCGTCCCCCGAACCCGTGGGCCTCTTGAACGTGCGCGGTGACGACGTGGAGCTGTTCCTGTAAGCGCTCGACTCGCGCCGGGTCGTGGTTCCTCCGGGCCTCGTCGAGTTCCTCACGTAGTTCCTGATACACGCGCTCGTCGGCCGCGGCCGCGCGCCGGTCCACGGCTTCGACGCCCGGGAACGGCTCGGGGCCCGTGCGCCCGTGGATCCGGTCCCGGAGCTCCGAGGCGCGGAACTCTTTGCCCTTGGCCTGGATCAGGTGCGACAGGTGCCAGAGCCCGTTCCGGTCGTTGAGGAGTACCGTTTTCCCGGCGAACGTTACGGACCACGCCTCGCCCGCGCGCCAGAGCGCGTTCGGGGCCCGGTCGGGTGACGGCCCCGGAACCAGGGCCTGTGCCGTTCCGATCAGAGCCGCCTCGAGCGGTGGAACCGGGCGCACGTGCCCCTGCCCATCGGCCGCGGCGACCGCCGCCAGGGGGACCAGTGTGACACCGCTCGGCCGGAGGTCCGGGCCGGTGATAGTTGCCGGAGGGGTGGTGCAGAGCAGGAGCAACGGCCCGGACCACCGGGTCCGAAGGCGCGGGATCAGGGCGCGGAGCTCGTTCGCGGTTGTGATAAACGCCAGGAAGCACGTGTACCGGGTGCCGTCGGCGGCAGTAAACGACCCGAGGTGCGTGGCCCCGCGCTCACCCGGCTCGCTCACCGGTTCGGGACGGAACCCGAGCGCGTCCGCGACCGCGCGCGTCAGCACCCGGTGATCTGTTGGTGTACCGAGTTGGTACGAACGCGAATTCCGATTCGGCGCGAACGGTTGGAGTTGCAGGACCGGGCGCAGGTCGAGCCCGGACACGAGCGGGTGTGTGAGTTCCGGGGGTGCGTCGGGGGCCTCCGGTGAGCGGCTCCGGGTTGCGAGCGGAGCTCCCGGATCGGGAGCCGTCGGGGCAACAGCCACGTCCGAAGTTACGGTACCCGCGGGAATCGGCTCGTCCGGTGCGGTCGTCGGATTCCGTGTAACCATTGGGGGTGATGGGTCATGATGTTGGGCATGATGCACGAGATAATGTCCGTAAGCATCCAGGTTACGGACGTACACATTAGCCAGCAGACTGTACCCGCACCACCCGCACAATCTGAGTTGTCCGAAAAAAGGGAAAATAGTTCCCGGGTTCAGCCACCCGTGCGCGTGGTACCGAGTGCCGCCCACATCTTGCGCTGGCGGCGCCAGTCGGGCACGGCCGCGATCGGGCGCACGTCGCTCAGGATCAGCGGGTCGCGCCCGCGCATCACCTTGGGGAGGAACAAGATGTGTTCCTGGATCTCGGGTGCCAGGTGGAGCAGCGCCATGATCTGGCTCACCCGGGCCCGGGTCACGTGCCCGAGGCGCGCGAGTTCCGCGTGGTCGGTCACCTCGCCGGCCCGGATCAGATCCTCGAACCGCAGGGCCAGCGCCAGGAGCCGGGACACGCGCGGGACGCGCCCGGGCTCGTGCGGCACTGGTGCCGGACCCGGGCGTAGCTCCTTGGTGCGCCCGCGCCGTGCGAAGTGGATCGTGCCCGCGACGGTCAGCGCGGGCGCGGGGCTCGTGGTGCTCGTGTTCACGCGATGCTCCGGTGGTCGTGGTGTTGAGCGAGTTCGTCGGCGAGGGCCGTGAGCCCGGTCGGGTGGAACGAAACGGTGACGCCCCCGGTACCCCCGTCGTACTCGACCCGGGACACCAACAGCGCGATGACCCGGGCCCGCTCGAGCGGGGTGAGGGTGGCCCACACCGGGTCGAACGCGGCCAGGGCCTTCGCCGCATCTTCTTCAGAAATCAACTGGTCGGTCACGGCCGTGAGGCACTCGCGCACCTTGGCGGCGCGGTGCTCGGCGGCCTCGATCCGTGCGTGCAGGTCCGCGAGGCGCGTCACGAGCGGGCCGTTCACGTCGCCCGGGTTCAGTTGCCCCGCGAGCTGGTTCACCTCCCGGTGCCACGCGCGCAGGTCCTTCTCAAGGCTCCCGTGCTCGGCCTCGAGTTCCGCGATCCGTGCTGTGCTCTTCTCCCGGGCCTGTTCGAGCACCTGGCGGAGCAGCTCGGGGTCGCGCCCGACGGTGCGGACGCGCTCGACCACGAACGCCTCGATGGGCTCGGCCGGGACCGATTTGGACGGGCAGGTACCATAGCCGCGCTTCTGGGCGTGGGTGCACACGTAGTACCGGTACCGGGTGCTCCCCTTGGTACTGTGGCTCGGGGTCATCGCGGCCCCGCACGGCCCGCACCGCAACAGCCCCTTCAACAGGGCCCCGAACCGGTTCCGCACCAGCGCCCCGCCCGTGCGCCCGTTGCGCGTCAGAGCCTGTTGGACCGCGGCGAACGCGGTCGCTTCGACGATCGCGGGGTGCTCGCCCTCGTGAACCTCGTCCTTGTACCGCACGTGCCCGATATAGAGCGGGTTCGTGAGCAGGTTGTACAGGTTCGTGCGGTCGAACGGTTTGCCCCCGCGTTCGGGACCCTTGCGCGTGGCCCAGCGCTTCGTGGTCCACTGGCGCCGCTCGAGTTCCTCGACCACGGGCAAGAGGGCCCCGTGCTCCAGGTACAGCGCGAAGATCTGGCGCACGCGCTCGGCCTCGGGTGCGTTCACGGTCAGTTTGTACCCGGCCGGGTCGATGTCGTACCCGAGGACCGGGTGCCCCCCGGCCCACTTGCCCTTGCGCCGCGTGGCCGCGATCTTGTCGCGCGTGCGCTCGGAGATGATCTCGCGCTCGAACTGGGCGAAACTGAGGAGCACGTTGAGCACGAGGCGGCCCATCGAGGTCGCGGTGCTAAATTGTTGGGTGACGCTCACGAACGCGACCCCTTTGTCCTCGAACGTGCGCATGAGTTGGGCGAAGTCGAGAAGGCTCCGGCTGAGTCGGTCCACCTTGTACACGACGACGCAGTCCACCTTCCCGTCCGCGATGTCGGCGAGGAGCGCGTGGAGCCCGGGTCGGTCCGTGTTCGCGCCCGTGAACCCGCCGTCGTCGTACCGGGTGCCGAGCACGACCCAGCCCTCGCCGGCCTGGGACCGAACGAACGCTTCCCCGGCCTCGCGCTGGGCGTCGAGCGAGTTGAACTCCTGTTCGAGCCCCTCCTCGGTCGACTTGCGCGTGTAAACGGCACATCGCACCGATCGGGTTGGTTCCCGGTCCGCGGGCTTCGGTTTGGGCTGGGGTCGGTTGAGCCGGTTCGTGTGCGAAGTCATGCGCGCTCCGGTTTGTTGAGCTTGAAGAAGTGGAACCCGTTGCAGTGTGTGCCGGTGACGGCCTTGGCCACGGCGCTGAGCGAGGGGAACGTGTGGCCGTCGTACTCGAACCCGGTGGGGAGCACCTTGACGTGAACCGTGGCGCCCTTGTAAGTGCGAGTAATCACGCTCCCGGGCGGGGGCAGGCGCGCGTCGCTCGCTTCCCTGGGCACGGTGCCCGTGTGGACGGGGCCGGTGAGGGCGGTATTTCCCTTGGGCGGGATCAGTCGGATGTCCGCGTCCCGGGCCAGTTCCGCAGCTCGGGTCCGGGCGCGTTCCGAGAGATCGCCCTCGGCGAGTACCTGGATGCGCCACGCGATGCGGCGCACGAGCCACGTGCGGTTCCCGGTCGTGGTCGGCTCCCCGAACACCTCGGCGTACCGGGCGCGCAACTCGGCGATCGTGAGCCGCGCGAGCGCGGCGAGTTCCCTGGTGACGTTGATCTCCACCCGTACCCTCCTCGAAATCCTGTGAAATCGCGTCCTCGGCGGTGTTAACCGGCGGTCCCAGTGACGCTCTTTTCGGTCCCCACAGCAAGTCCATTCGGGGACGATTCGGCTGGTTTTTCTGACGTTGGAAGCGTGTCGGTAGGTGGCGCGAGGAGTTCCGAGCCGAGGCGCACGAGCCCGGTAGCGAGGAGGCGCGCGAGTTCGGCGGTGCGCGCGGGGGGTGTGAGTGCGGACGGGTCGCGTGTGGACGGCATCGGGGCACCGGGTGGTTGGCCCCAGCGCCCTTCGCGTCGCGACCGGCGGGCTGGCGGATGAACAGACGAAAAGTCTCTACCTGTTAATTACACCAAACGAGCCCGAAGTGTTTACTGCTGGTCATCGAACAAATGATCCGAGCAACGTGTTCGCTCTGTGACCGAGCGCCCTGATCGGGGACCGTGTCGAAAACCGAGCGGCACGCGGATTGCTGGTGCAGTTGGTCCGCTGATGCCGGATAATACCGCTCGCCCCACGTTTCGATGCGGTCTGCTCCAATGAACGGAGCAGACCGAGCCCCGATCCCGTCGAGAAACGCACCATGTTCAGCCTCCCACTCTGGTCACGCCCGCAGCCCATCAGTCCGCAAACGGCCGAAAAGGGTTCGCGGTTACGCGGGGCCACGGTGACCGCGGGCGTGTGCCCCTACTGCGCCGTCGGGTGCGGGCAACTGATCTACACGAAGGGCGGTAAGCTGATCGACATCGAGGGCGACCCGCGCAGCCCGATCAACGAGGGCACTTTGTGTCCAAAAGGGGCAAACGCGTTCCAGCTCGCCACCAACGCGCACCGGGTCACCCAGGTGCTCTACCGCGCCCCGCACTCGGACCGGTGGGAAACGAAACCGCTCGACTGGGCGCTGGACCGGATCGCGAACCGGGTGAAGGCCGCACGCGATAAGGACTTCGTCACCCGAACACCGGACGGACGGCTCCTCAACGCGGTGGACACGATCGGGACACTGGGCGGGGCGACGCTCGACGTGGAAGAAAATTACCTCATTAAGAAACTGTTCACGGCCGGGCTCGGGGTGGTCCCGGTCGAGAACCAGGCCCGGATTTGACACTCGGCCTCGGTGCCCGGTCTGGGCACCTCGTTCGGCCGCGGCGCGGCCACCAACTTTCAGCAAGACCTCGCTAACAGTGACTGCATCCTGATCATGGGATCGAACATGGCGGAGGCCCACCCGGTGGGGTTCCGCTGGCCGATGAGGGCAAAAGAGAAGGGCGCGACGCTGATCCACGTGGACCCGCGGTTCTCGCGCACGTCCGCGCTGTGCGACATTTTCGTGGGCACCCGCGCGGGGGGCGATGTGGCGTTCCTCGGGGGGCTCGTGAACTACGTGCTCACCCACGGGAAGTGGTTCGAGGAGTACGTCCGCGCGTACACGAACGCCGCGACCATTATCGAAGAGGGGTTCGAGGACACGGAGGATCTCGCGGGGCTGTTCAGCGGGTACCGCCCGGAACACGGTTCTTATGACCCCCGGGCCGGGCACTGGGGCTACGAGGGGCCGGGCGGGCAGGAGCAAACGAAGTCCGAGCCGGGGCAGCACGGCACGCACGGGTACGGGCTCATGGGCGTGGCCGACCCCGGCGGTACCCCGCGAACCGACCCGACGCTCCAGCACCCGCGCTGCGTGTTCCAGTTACTGCGCCGGCACTTCGCGCGCTACACCCCGGACGTGGTCGCGGACGTGTGCGGGTGCCGGCCCGAAGAACTCGTCCGCGTCGCGGAGCTGCTCTGCGCCAATTCGGGGCGCGAGCGCACCAGCGCGATCGTGTACGCGGTGGGCTGGACCCAGCACACGATCGGGGTCCAGATCATCCGCACCGCGGGCATCCTGCAGTTGCTCCTGGGCAACGTGGGGCGGCCCGGGGGCGGGATCATGGCGATGCGCGGGCACTCCAGCATCCAGGGCAGTACCGACGTTTCCACGCTGTACGACACGCTGCCCGGGTACCTCCCGCAACCCGTCGCGGACCCCGACCACGAAACACTCGAGGGGTACATCGAGAAGGAGGGAATGCCGACCGGGTACTGGGCGAACTTCCCGTCGTTCGTCGTTTCGCTCCTGAAGGCGTACTACGGCCCGGCGGCGACCCCGGAGAACGAGTTCGGGTTCGGCTGGCTGCCGCGCGTGGCCGGGGACCACTCGCACCTCGTCACCTTCGACCGCATGGCGCGCGGCGAACTGACCGGGTTCTTCCTGTTCGGCCAGAACCCGGCCGGGGGCGGGATGAACGCCGGGCTCCAGCGCGCGGCCCTGCGCAACCTCGACTGGCTGGTCGTCGCCGACTGGTTCGAGACCGAGAGCGCGGTGTTCTGGAAGGCCGACCCGAACGGCCCACCTCCGTCGGAGGTGAAAACCGAAGTGTTCTTCATCCCGGCGGCGAGCCACGTCGAAAAAGAGGGAACGCTGACCAACACGCAGCGGCTCCTCCAGTGGCACAACAAAGTGCTGGACCCGGTCGGCGACGCGCGCTCGGATGCGTGGTTCGTGTACCAGCTCGGGAAGCGGTTGAAGGCCTTGTACGCCGGGTCAACCGACCCGAAGGACGAGCCGCTTCTGAACCTCACCTGGAACTACGAACCCGTTCACCCCCAGAAGCTGCCGGACGGCACCGCGAGCCGCATTTCGGGCGAACCGGACGTCGAACGGGTGCTGCAGGAACTCAACGGGTTCAGCACCACCGAGACCGATTCGCGCACGAACGAACCGAAGTTGCTCCCCGGGTTCTCGGCACTCAAGGCCGACGGTTCGACCGCGTGCGGGTGCTGGGTGTACAGCGGGGTGTTTCCGGAACCGGGGCGGAACCGGGCCAACCAGCGCGAGCGCACGCCGGGCAACCCGGTCGAACCGAACTGGGCGTTCGCGTGGCCCCAGAACCGGCGGCTGCTCTACAACCGCGCGTCCGCCGACCCGGACGGGAACCCGTGGTCGGGCCGGAAGAAGTACATCTGGTGGGACCGTGAACGGGTCCGGTGGGTCGGCCCGGACGAACCGGACTTCGAGCCCGGTAAGCCACCCGATTACCGCCCTCCCGCCGGCGCACGGGGCATGGCGGCGATCGCGGGGAACCAGCCGTTCATCATGAAGACCGACGGACTGGGTTGGCTGTACGCGCCCAAAGGGGCGAAGGACGGTCCGCTGCCGTGCCACTACGAGCCCCTGGAATCGCCGGTCGGGAACCTGCTGTACCCGCGCCGGGCCACGAGCCCGACCGTGCGCACGTTTACCGGGCCGCTCAACCAACTCGCCCAGGGACCGACGAGTGAGTTCCCGCTGGTGGCCTTCACGTTCCGGCTCACGGAGCACTACCTGAGCGGCCCGATGAGCCGGTTCAACTCGTGGCTCAACGAGCTCCAGCCGGAAATGTTCGCGGAGATCGGTCCGGAACTCGCGGCCGAGCGGGGCATTGCCAACGGCGAGTGGGTAACGGTCCGCTCACCCCGGGGCGCGCTCGAGTGCCGCGCCCTCGTAACCCCGCGTATCAAGGCGCTGCGCGTGGGGGGACGGGTGGTGTACCAGGTCGGGCTGCCGTTCCATTGGGGGTTCGCGGGCGAGGTGGTGGGCGGCAACGCGAACGACCTGACGGCGCTGGTCGCCGAGGCGAACGTGAGCATGCACGAGGGCAAGGTGTTCGCGTGCCAGGTGGAGGCCGGGCGGAAAGCGGGCGCGTACCCGGTGCCCACGAAGCTCCCGGTTCCCTGGCCGCCGGGTGCCTCGGTTCCGAACACGCCCCGGTCCGCGCAGCCCGAGGGAGGGTTCTCTCATGGCGGTTCGTGAGCTAGAAGTACCGTCGCGCCCGTCGGGTACCGACCCGGCCGGGCCGCGCGGCTTTGTGGGAGCGCTCTGGCACCGGCTGGTGTACCCTTTCCGCCGCGGGAACCGCCCGGCCCCGCAACCGCCGACCGGGTTCTACACGGACACGACCGTGTGTATCGGGTGCAAGGCGTGCGAGGTCGCGTGCAAGCAGTGGAACCAGCTCCCGGCCGACGGGTTCTCATTTACCGCCAACAGCTACGACAACACCGGCGCTCTCACGGCCGAGTCCTGGCGGCACGTGAAGTTCATCGAGCAGTTCCCGACCCCGGAACCGATCACCGCGCCCCCATCTCCCACGCGGTTCGAGCTCAACGTGCTCCCGGCACCCGCGGCCCCGGCCCCGGGATACCCGGATTTCAGCCGGTGGCTGATGATGTCGGACGTGTGCAAGCACTGCGCCGCGGCCCCGTGCCAGCAGGCCTGCCCGACCGGGGCGATCGTGTACAACGAGTTCGCCAACGTGTACATCCAGGCCGACATCTGTAACGGGTGCGCGTACTGCGTAGCCGCGTGCCCGTTCGGGGTCGTCACCCGCAGCCACTTCGACGGGCACGCGCACAAATGCACGCTGTGCTACGACCGCCAGCGAGACGGCTTGGTACCCGCGTGCGCGAAGGCGTGCCCCACCGCGTCGATCCAGTTTGGCCCGGTTGCCGACCTGCGCGCGCGGGCCGAGAAGCGCGTGGAAGACCTCAACGCACGGGGCGTTAGTGCCTACCTCTACGGCGCCAAACCGACTGACACTTATACCGAACTGCACTCGTTTTACTTGCTCGTTGACCGTCCCGAGGTGTACGGCTTACCGGCCGAGCCGGTGAACCCGTGGGTCCACATGCGCGGCGATTATCTCCGGGCCGTGGGCACCGGGTTGGTCGCGCTGGGGGTCCTCATCACGCTCTTGCTTACGGGCAACTGACATGAACGCGACCGGACCGGTCGGGTACGCCAACGAGGAGCCGGCGCACGCGCCGCCGTGGCACGGACTAGTCGTGTGGGACGTGTTCTTTAATGCCCTCACGACCGGACTCTTTATGACCACGGCCGTGGGCGAACTCACGCGGCCGGAACTGGTCGCACCGGTCGCGGTGTGGGCGTACCCTCTGGCTCTCGTTCTGCTGCTGATCGACTTAACGCTGCTGGTCCTGGACCTCGGTGACCCGCTGCGGTTCCACCACATGCTCCGGGTGTTCAAGCCGAGTTCGCCGATGTCGCTGGGGACGTGGTGCCTGACCCTCTATTCGCTGCCGCTCACGCTCGTGGTCGCAGTAGAAGCGCTCGTACTCGTCGGGGTACTGCCCGATCTGTCGGGCGCGGTCGGGTGGGTTCACAAAATTGCGCTCGTAGTAGCACTACCATTCGCGTTCGGGTCGATGGCTTACAAGGGCGTGTTGTTCAGCACGAGCGCGCAACCGGGCTGGCGCGAGGCCCGGTGGTTCGGCGCGTATCACGTGGCCTCGGCGTTCGCCCTCGGGAGTGCAACCCTGCTGGGACTGGCGACCGCAAGCGGCCATCACGAAGCGGTCCGCGCCCTTTGGCCCGCGGGCTCAGCGCTCGCCGTCATCCAGCTCGTTCCCCTCGGCTTCCTCGCGACCGAACTTCGTACCGCCCTCGCCACACGGTACGCGCGGAGCGCTCTTGGAGCAACCGCCGTTGCCATTGGAGCGGGTGCGCTCGTTCCGCTCGCTCTGTTTCCATTCGGTGGTGCCAGTGTGATCGCCGCTGCGATACTGGTTCTAGGTGGGGGTTGGGTCGTGCGCGCCCTCGTCGTGATGCTCCCCGCAGTCCACGAAGCGAAGTAAACCCTTCGGACGTGTGCCCGGGGCTCGGCGCAAAGTTCGCAAAATTATTTCGGGCTCCGAGACGAACCCGGCGTTAACTCGTGTGTTGCTCTCTCGGCGAGACTCCGAGACTTTTCCGAAGAGAAATTCGGGGTCCGAGACGAAACGCTAGGGTTCGGCTCGGACCCCGAGATGTCTCCCTCGAACCCGAGACTTTTTCCGCGATCGGAATGTGGACCAAAGTGCCTGAAAACGTGCAGAAAGCGACGGCAGCCGGGAGGACTCACTCCCGGCTGTACGTGCTAACCCCTGTGTGCGTTTATTCCGCACCTGCTGACTCAGCTCCCCGACTTGGATTCGAACCAAGAACCTAGCGGTTAACAGGCAAAAGAAGCGAACACGGCTGGGATCGGAAACACTGGAATTTCAAGCACTTTATCGTCTCGCTTTGTTCCAAGCAAGTCGCAATTCGCGCATCTCGTGCGAGGTTTACGGGTAAGCCGGGTAGAGAACCCACACTAACCTGAGAACCTCAGCCTCGCGGCTATTTGATCGCCCGATGAACCGTCCGACCGCCACAATCGAAGGCTACGGACGGGTTCCACAACGTTTCGAATCGTGCCCCCAGATGTGTCGTCAGCACAGTCTAAAAGTACCACACTATTTGAGCCGGAACATCGTTCTGACGGCCATTGAGCGATTCCGTGCCTTGCGCCCTTTCGAGATCGGCTCGGGACCGTCCTCGTTGTCAATTTAGCTCGCTGCTTTGCAACAGAACGATTGCTGTGTCGTTCAACACCTAATGCGATTGACTAGGGGACCACGACTTCGTTCTGAACGGTGACGTGTTCCGGTGGAATCACTTCGGCCCGAGTCACGAAGCCGTGAGCAGAGAACGGATCACAGAGCAACTCATCAAGTCCGGCAGTGTCAACCTGTAAGATCGTGTAAACATCGGACGGTATGCGCCCTTTATTTTTTGGAAGGAGCAAAAATCGCTCGATCGCGTGTTCGCGCGACTCGAATAGGTGAATCCAGCGGTGCGTCTCTGGAAATTTGGTGGTGTTCACTTTCGTCGCCCAACCGGGCTGTAGACCAGAAGCCAAAATACTCGTGACGTGCTTGGTTGGTGTTGCGTGGAACATCGTCGCGGGCTTCGGTCGGGGCGGCATGTCGAAGACAACGAGGTGTTGCTGTTGGAACTGTTCCTCGTTGCGTTCAAGAGTCAGCGTTCGCACATGACCGAACGATTGAAGGACGTGTAGCCGCTCTTCCTGTTCTTGCGATAATGCGTTCCCACCAAACCAACGCATCGAAAAGGCGTATGGCGGAATGAAAGCGTGCGGTGTGTAACGCCATTCCCAAAAACGCGCTGAATGTTCTACCGGCCAACTCTCGTTGGTGATGGACATAAACACGCGGTCCATGAGTGCGCGGTACTGCGGGTGCGTGATTGCGGCGAGTACCGGGTCGGAACTGTTTTCCATTTCGTCTTTGTCGCCCCGGGACGTTTCGAGGAGCTTCCTCGTGGGTCAATCGGCAGAGGAACGAAGATCGGTAATGTAACTGTGCCAGTCTTCCAAGTAATCGAACAGTGCGTTGGCGACGTGGCGCAGGTTGGCGACGTCGATGACTTGCGGCATGTCCTTGAATCGTTCTCGGGTCCAGCGTAGCGTTCGCGCGTCCCGGTCGTATCTGAGGGTTTGTCCGTCCTCGTCAACCGCGTGAAACTGGTCGATGAGTTCAGCCGCAACCGCCACTCTTTCGTCGCCCGCTTCAACGCTGGTAATGAGTTTCAGAGTGTAGCACCACAACGGCGGAAGCTTGTGTTTGGTGAGTACGGCATCCCGGCTCAACTCCCCGGCTTTGTAGTCTTTGCCGAGAATAGCTTTGAGGTCGGCATCGTCGTAAATGTCCATCGCTAGACCAAGCCTAACCAAATCCTTCAGAACAATCTCAACGCTGTGCCGATAAAGCGTGAGGACCGGAAAGACGAGACTGTCGTTGTTAAAGGTCTGGCCTAGATACTGGTCGATGAGCATTTCGGCAGCGGTCTTGAAAGCATTAGCGTGGCCGGGGAATATCGGGTAAGAAACCTGAGCGTATTCAACGTGGAAGTAGCGGCGACCGTTTTCCGGTGCGACGAACAACGACATCCCCGGTTCCAAGCTCATGATTCGCTCTCGCAGGTCGTAAAATCAGCCCCAAAAGAGACTCCCGCCATGCTCAGAGGTTCGCCGACGAGTAGCACGATTCAATCGTCAGGCGAAGGCACAAAGAGTCCTAGCAACCTCATTGGCACGGCTCCGCGTTTCGCGCCTTTACGCTGCCGCCCCCTGTTCCGTGAAGTACGTCAACCGGTTGTTGTCGATGTGAACTTCGCACCACGTACCGTTGCCGCGGAAGCCGACGAGCATTCCCGACCCCGATTTCGTGAAGGGATGATACTGGAACCGGGTAAACTGATCGCGGCGCAGCCCGTCGAACCACTGCGGGACGCTCGTCAATACCGCTTTTACTGCTTCTTGTGTTGAGGTGAATTGAGGTTGAACGGTGAACAGGATCATTCGCATGGGACAATCCCCGCGGTGTTTGGGACGGGTTCAATTTCTGCCACCAACAGGTTTATTCTCCCGGCGGATCGCAAACACCGCAAGTTTGGATTGTGGCATTTCGTATACTATTTTGCCGCGAACGAAGAAGTTCCGGTATTTAGTGTTTGAGGCTGGAACGTCTTTCACACTATCCAAACCTTCGCTCGTCACTCTGCGACGGGCTGATGTTGCGTCAGCCGAGCACACTCCATCACACTCGTTTCGAGGACCGCTGTTCCAGCACTGCTTTCGCGGCGCCCCACTCCTGGGGCGCCTGCGGTCTGGAACAACCCCGTGTGCCGTGGTTCCGCAAGCGCCCCAGGAGCGGGGCGCCCGGCGGTGCTGTGAGCGTTCCGCGCCCCAGGTCGGGAAGTAGACACCACAGGAACGGAGCAGGCCGGGAACTGATCCCTGGCCTGTCTTTATCTTCAACCAAGACAATTTGCCTCAACGAAATCGAGCAAACGTTTTACGTCATCGTCATTGAATTCCTGCTCTTTTCCGTGAGCGGCCGCATTACCAACATCGAGAAGACTTTGGACCAACCTCCATTTCGGCTGCGTCAGTTTCCCGGCAGACTTCAGCGAGTCATTTAGCCGAGAGGCTTTCTCAGTGTCGTAATTTGGGATGCTGTGACTCTCAGCTTCGTCTCGGAGCCAGTTTTCGATGGCGATTCGACCGAGAACGGCGGCCGGTATCCTGTGACCCACTTTGAGTAATCCCCGTGCTTCTGTAGCAAGCGATCCGAACATCTCTGCGTGAAGGATGTGTTTCAACTTACCAACGAATCCCTGCTCCAAACATTCCGCCGCGCTTTCGAGTAGTCCAGTTATCCTTGAGATTCTGTACTCTATGTTTACAGGTTCGCCATCAATCTCTTTGATTTTCTGTTGATAACTAGTCAATTCAGCATAAGCGAGTGATTGGATCGCGCTTTCAACCCACCCTGTGTATGCCCGATCGAGGGTATTCGAGCTTTCTTCTGGGTTGAGACTGCGCAGAAGGTAGTCGGATCGCATAATAAGCGTGCGCAGAAACTCACATACGTTTTTCATGTTTATTTAATCTCCGTTGCGTGGTCGCAGGCGTTCAGCCGATGTGTTCAACTAAGGACTACCGGACAAAACCCGATCGTAAGAGGATCACGCAAGCCGCCATCTGGCACCAGCCGAGGTAGTTGCGCGCGTTGCGGTCGCGCCGCCTGCGGACCCGGCCGAACTGGGCGAAGAAGTTGTGACACCGCTCGACGGCGTTGCGCACCTTGCCGACTCCGGGGCGCTTCTGACCACGGCCGGGAGCGTACAACCGGAACCCCTGGGAACCGGCTCGGCCCCGCGACGGTTCGTTCCCGTATGCACCGTCCGCTCGGGCGGTTGGTCGGCCCCGCTCGTCGGTCGTGTCGGTCGGCACCTCCGGGGCCGGCGCACGAACGACCAGGGCCGCCAGCACCTTGTGGGTCTGGCAGCCGTCGTTGGCCCCGGCTTTGGTGACTACGACCGCCAGGGGCATGGCTCGCGCGTCGCTCGCTATGTGGATCGCCGTGCCCGACTTGCCGCGATCAACCGGACTCGGCCCCGAAGCTTCGCCCCCTTTTCCGACGGCTTCTTGGACCCGTCGAGGAGGATCTGGTCCCAGTTGATCCCGTGCAACCGCTGGTACCGCTCGGCCAGTTGTTGCCACGCCCGAAGAAACGCATCCTCGCGGAGCCAGTCCTTGAGTCGGCGTTGGACCGTCTTGTACGACGGGAAGCACCACGGGAGCAACTCCCAACTAATGCCCGAGGCCAGGACGTACAACAGCGCGTGAAGGCATTCCCGATTGCCGCACGGCGGGCGACCGTTGCCGGACCAAACCTTGGTCGGCAGGACCGGCTCAAAGACCGCCCAGATGCCTTCCGGTAGTTCGCGGGCCAGATCCTTCAGTTGCATGGACCGAATCCTGAGCAGAATGGGTGCCGATCAGGATAGGCGACTTCGTAGTTTTGTCCGGTAGTCCTAAGGCTGATGGCGGACGGAGCAAGAGCAACAAAGAGCGGTAGTCGTTTTCATAGTTTGGTGCGCTAAATTTCTTGTGTGGAATCTTTGAATTTCAACGACTGCCAGCGCGTTGAGGAATTGCTTCCGCCGTGTCGAAAATCATGGCGCCTCAGCATTTGGGGCTCGAATAGTTGAAATCTCCTCTAAACGACACCATTTGTCAAAGTTGGTTCGCCTTACTCGCCTTAGCTATCCCTTACTCTTTCCCGAGAACGAGGTCCACGACCCAGCACCCGCGCACGTGCGGCCCGGGACCGCGACAGTGGTCGAACACGTCGGCACTGTCACAACCTGCGTCTTGAAGCGCATCCGCCAGGATCGGCATCGCGCCAAAGTCACGCGACTCGTACATCTGCGACGCGAGCGCGACTGCGGTGGAGCTGTGCCACTCGGGGAGGAATGTGATGGGGCGGAACGGGTTCCCGAAGATGTCGTGGAGGGTAAGCAGTTGATAACGCAGTGCCCGGCGGTTATCGGCCACTTCGAGCGTACTTCCTCGCAGCAGCCTCTTGAGGTCTCCGGCCGTGCCTTCGTAAGCAGCCCTCCACGCAGATTCGTTACAAACCCACGCCAGACTCGGGTGGTTCGGAACGACCGGGCGAACATCGTCGGCCCACTCCTCCGCGATCGCAACGGCTTCAGCTATCCCGAACCTACCGTGCCTTTGCAACGCGCTTGCGCACGCCCAAAGCCGTAGCTCACGTTCACTTGCTTTCACTCGAATGAAATCGAGCATTTGCTGCGCATCCTCGCACGCGAGCCATTCCGCTTCGGTCATCGGTTGCCCCCTGGAACCGCTCCCAGCATGATCGATCCGGCGCCCGGTACCAAGTTGCGAATCACTCGATTCCGGTTAGAATGTGCATCCGCGGCGGCTTCCGTTTTTGCTTCGGAGTGGTACCGATAGCCCGGGAGCAATAACGAAGAACGGTATGATGGTGGCGACGATCGACCGGCTCCCACAGCGAAGAACTCGCAGAAAAACGGCCGCGCGGAACCGCTCGAAATTTTTCGGCAAATTCCCGACTCCCGGGTACCCCACCGGGCACTCCCGTTCGACATGCACGCACCGCTCACTCGATTAGCTGCCCAACTTGTCCCGCCCCAACCCGACGGGGAACTGCTCGCGCGGTTCGTCCGCGACCGGGACGAGGTCGCGTTCGCGGCACTGGTCCACCGGCACGGGCCAACCGTGTATGGCGTGTGCCGACGGCGACTTGGCAACGGTGCCGACGCGGACGATGCGTTCCAAGCCGTGTTTCTGGTCCTGATGACCCGGGCCGGGGCACTCCCGCCCGGGTCGGCTCTCGGGGGATGGTTGCACGGTGTGGCCGTTCGGGTCGCGGACAAGGCACGCACGTCCTTCGCTCGGCTCCGCAAGCACGAACGGCGCGCGGCCGAAGCTCGTTCCGAGCGAACCTCCGATCCGCTCCCGGACGAACCCCCGGTGTGGTTGGACCGTGAGGTGGCCGCGCTCCCCGAGCGGTATCGCGAGCCGGTGGTGCGGTGCCTGATCCAGGAACGGTCCCGGGCCGAAGTCGCGGCCGAACTGGGGATTCCCGAGGGCACACTGGCCAGCCGACTCGACACGGCCCGGAAGCGGCTCGCGGACCGGTTGGCCCGGCACCGCGCCCCGCTCGTATTCGGCGCCCTGTTGGTGCCCGTGCCGGTGACACTGGCGGCCACAACGGTGAGCCGGGTAACCGACGGAGCGGGCGCGGCGATCCACCAACTCGCGAACGAGGTAGCGAACGCGATGCACACGAACACGACGCGCATTGTGGTGGTCGCGGCCGGAGCGCTGTGCTCGGCCGGCGGCCTCCTACTCGCGGCCGGCGGAGGCGATTTCCCGGCTCCGCAGCCACTCAACCACGTTGTCGCACACCGGCCCGCGCCGGTGCCGCCGGAACCGGAGTGGGTGGTGGCGTTCCGCAAGACCTACGCACTGAAGGACGGCGAGTACGCGAAGCGGGTGGCCCCGCCGTACATCGACGCCCGCAAGGAATACATGTACCGGGAGCTGTATGGGAACAAGCAAACGCCCGAGGTCGAGGCTCAGGTGCGGGAGCGATTGGACGGGCAGTTGCCGTTCTTGACGTTGTTCCTGAACTTTGATGAGGGCAAGCTGACGAGACGGGTGATTCGGTCCTCGATCGGCCTAGCAAAGATACCGAAGTATCAAAGCGGCGAGCGGATAATGAACGTGTGGGACGCCGTCACATACGTCACCGGGCTGGAGCACCCGGAGATCGTGATCGACCCGAAGTCGAAGGGGCACCCGCTGCTCTCGACGCGGGAGGAGGTGATCGATGGCGCGGGGATTCGCGGGAACTTGACCGTCAATGGCGATTTCGTCACCCGTAAGGACGCCCCGTTGGACAAATTGGTTCCGCAACTGGAGCGGATCTTCCGCGAGGAGTGCAAACTGGACGTGCGATTGACGGTGAAGGAAGAAGAGCAAGAGGTGTTCGTGGTCGGCGGGACGTTCAAGCCGAACCCACCCGCGTGGCGCCCGAAGAAGGAGCTGGATTTCTACGCCACGGAAGAGGGGTTGAACAAGGAATACGATCACTTCGGAACCGACAACGACAAGACGCCAAACTGGAAGACGGTCGATACGTCCCTGAGAATCGGGACACTGGTGACGCTGGTGCGGTCCATCGGGGATCGCCTGGGAACGCGGATGGTGTGGGACACCCCGCTCCCGACCGTGCCGCGGGTATCGTGGCACCATCACACCATCCGGAACCCGACGAAGGAACAAGAGGCGGTCGACCGCGACCCCGAGAAGATACTGCCGGTGGTCACAGCACAGACCGGTCTGACGTTCAAGAAAGAGACGCGCCGCGTGCAGGTTCTGTATTTGAGCGCGCCGGAACAGAAGTGATTTGTGCCGCTCGTTGCGCAACTGATTGCCGCTCGAAAAAAGAACCGGCCGCGGTCAACGAGGTGTCGCCCATTCACCTCGTTGACCGCGGCCGGTTCACGTCCACTTTACACGCGGAGAAGGCTTGGGTCGCGGTCTCCCCGCGATCTTGCTTCGCCGATCCGGTCGCGTCTCACCTATTCGATGCTCGGTCCGCGGCGCCCCATCAGCATCGATACTACGGCTAGAATCAGGAACAGGAACAGCAGCACCTGCCCGATCCACGCGGCGTCGCCCGCGATCCCACCGAACCCAAAGAACGCCGAGATTAGCGCCACGATGAAGAACAGAATGGCCCAACGGAACATGGTCGCCTCCCCTGCGGTAAGAGTGCCTCACGGAACCGATGGAGTAGCTGCACATTCCGGGCCAATGACGCGAAACCGCACGGCACATGGCTTGCATGGTTCTGTTCACGGCGGGGTGACTGCAGTGGGTTGAATGGGCGACGGCCCGCCGCGCGTCACCCCGCTTTTTCGTTTCAAGGGCCGTCGGAGGAAGCCCATGTCTACCGAAGATCCGCGCGCGTTCGCCGTCGAAACGAACCCGAACGAACAGAATCCCGGACTCCCGCGACTCGTTCTGGAGATCCGGGCACGGCTCGGTGGGAACGTAACTCCCGAACAGGTCGCGGCCGAGATCCGGGCCAGCGGGTTGCCCGAAGTGTCCGACGAGGATGTGCGCCAAGTTTGGGATGAGGGGCACCTGCCCGTTCAGTGATACCCGGTGTTTCGCTTCCGGGTACGCTATTGTTCAAGCCGATTCAACCGCCTCGTTCGCTACAGGCTTTTCATTTCCAGAACGGTTGCGGCATCGTAAGGGAACCCATCTTCGGGTACGTCATCAAGGCTCTCGGCATTGCACTTCACGCACGCGGGCACGTACCCGAATGTGGAGTTGGGCTCGGGCCACCAGATGCGTTCGCTGAAACACTGTGGGCACGGGGACGGGTTCACTGGGGGCTTGGGCGGACGCGGCATCACGGCACTCGGGCGGTGGAGGGATGAAACCGGCTCAGCAGCATAGTTGCGTTCGGGGATCGTTGGTGGACACCTCCGATTCAGATCCCCCAATGAGGCAGAGCATCCTTTTGGCCCGGGATACCACCGTTCGCATGGCTCTGTGGGGTATCTCCGCCAGTTCACAGCGCCCTTCGCATGCTAGCGAGCACGACGCATGACACTCCAGTCGTGGATGCAGATGCCAAGCACCGGCATCCTGCCGGGCTGCTCGTCCTCGTGCGCAACGAACGCGATGCCCGTTGGGGCGTTGGGAGCCGACTCCCAATCCGGGTAGTACATCTCGTCGCCGTTATCGAAGAACAGCGGGAACTGCGATAGTACCTCCTGAAGCGGGCAGCCGATCCCGACTCGACTGAATGCCCGTCCGCGGTACCCCTCGAATGCCCAGATGCAGAACAAGTCGCCGGCCGCGTTGAAGTCGAAGCGAACCACATCCGCGCCGAAAAAGGCCAGGCAGGCAAACGTGTCTGGATCGGAAGTGGCGGCTGGTTTAACCTTTAGGTCGGCCTCCGAGGACGACCGATGAAGAAGGCGAAGACCGCGGAGCCAACGATCACCCGCGACCTGACGCCCGAGCGGGCCGCGTGCCCGTACTGCGGGCGGCCCATGTGGGCCGATTATGCGGCCCGCCGCACGGTCCACACCCTGACCGGTGTGACCCGTTTGAATCTGACCGTTCGCCGGTGCCGGACCGCGGCGTGCGCCGGTTACAAGAAGCCGTACCGGCCCGAGGCCGAGGGCTCGTTCGCGCTGCCCCGGCACGAGTTCGGGCTCGACGTGATCGCCCTGATCGGGCGCCCGCGGTACGCCGAGCACCGGTCCGTGCCCGAGATCCGGACCCACTTGGTCGCCCGGAACGTGTCGGTGTCCGAGCGCACCGTGACCAACCTGCTGGACCGGTACGACGAGTTGCTCGCCACGTCCCTGACCGACGATCACCGGGTCCAGAAGGTGCTGGCCGCCCAGGGCAAGGTGATCCTGGCCCTCGACGGGCTCCAACCGGACGTCGGGCGCGAGGTGCTGTGGGTGATCCGGGACGTGCTCAGCGGCCAGATCCTGCTGGCTAAGAGCCTGCTGTCGGCCCGGAACCAAGATCTGGCGGCCCTGCTGTCAGCGGTGAAGGGGGCGTGCGGGGTGCCGGTCGCCGGGGTCATCTCCGACGGCCAGCACTCGATTCGCAAAGCCGTGGCGCGGGCGCTCCCCGGTGTGCCCTACCAGCTGTGCCAGTTCCACGACCTGCGGGAGGCCGCGAAGCCCATTTATGAGGCCGATCGGCACGCCAAGGTGGCACTCAAGAAGAAGGTCCGCGGGGTGCGCCAGATCGAGCGCCAGGTCGAGGGGCGAACCGATCCCGAGGCCGGCGCGGTGCGCGGGTACTGCTCGGCGGTACGGAGCGCCATCACCGACGATGGGCGGCCCCCGCTGGACGCGTCGGGGCTCAAGTTGCACGCCCGACTGAGCGCGGTCGCCGGGAGCCTGGGGCGGGTCAAGGCCAAGGGGGCGCGCCGCCCGAGCTGACGCGCCTGGAGAGGATCCTCCGGGGCGCCCTGAGCGCGGCGGGTGGGGCGTTCGCGCCGTTGTACCTGGCGTTCGGGTGGGCGCACCGGGCGGCCCACATCCTGGGCCAAGTCGAACTCAAGGGGGCCGTCGTTCGGAGCCAGTTGAGCGGGCTGCTGGGCGCGATGGCGCGGCACCGGGGGGCGGTCGGCGACCTGAGCGGGGCCGTGGATCAGTTCGTGAAGGTGAGCCGGAGCTACTGGCCCGGGCTGTTCGCGTGTTACGACACGCCCGGGGTGCCACGGACCAACAACGACCTGGAGCGGGCGTTCGGGAGCCACCGGTATCACGAGCGCCGGGCCACCGGGCGCAAGGGCGCCAGCCCGTCGCTGGTGCTGCGGGGCGCGGCCAAGTTGATCGCCGGGCTGGCGACCCGGTCACGCGAGGTGACGGCGGCCGACCTAGCCGGTGCGGATCGGGCCGCGTGGAAGCAGTTGCGGGCCGAATTGGAGACCCGGCGGGAGCGGCGGGTCGAGCGGAGGCGATTCCGGCGCGCCCCCGACGGGTACCTGAAAGCCCTCGAAAACAAGCTCATCCAGTCACGTTTGCCGGCCTAGAAAAAAACGCTCACTTTTTTCGGTGACTCAGTTACCGCAAACAGCGAAGCCGATGCGACTGAAAAAGGGAGACAACTGGCGTCTCTTCTCGGCCAGAAACAGTGTCTATTAATTCTCGACGGACTGGAACCCCATCAGGACGCGCTAACCGCGCGCCAGCCGGGGGCGCTAAACGATTGGGGGATGTCGGCATTGCTCAAAGGGTTAGCAACCCACAACCGGGGGCTTTGCGTCGTTACCACACGTTACCCCGTCGCGGACCTGAATCACTTCTTGCCCGTCATGACCCAGCAGCGCGATGTGACGCGGCTGTCAACAGACGCTGGTGTGGATTTGTTGTCAAAGCTCGGCGTAACAGGCCCACGAGCGAATCGAGAAGCGTTGGTTGACGACGTGAGGGGCCACGCACTCACGCTCAATTTATTGGGATCCTATTTACGCGAGGCGCACGGCGGTAGCCTCCTCAAGCGAGATCTCATCAAATTGGAAGAGGCAGATGCAGAAGAACAAGGCGGGCACGCCTTTCGTGTGATGGATGCTTACGTCAAATGGTTCGAGAACGCGGGGGAAGAAGGTTGCCGTGCTGCCGCCGTGCTGCGGCTCATGGGATTATTTGACCGCCCCGCAGTCGCGGGTGGCCTCGACACGCTATGGAGTGGCGAACTAATCGTTGGTTTGACTGAACCGCTCGTCGGATCGAGTGTGCCACAGCGAAATAAGGTTCTTGAGCGCCTGAAATCAGCAAAGTTACTTATCGTGAACCGCGACACGGCGGGGGCCTAGTTTCGATTGACGCCCACCCACTAGTGCGAGAGTATTTCGCACGCCGAATGCTCACCCAGTGTCTCGAAGCATGGCGGGCTGCTCACAGTCGGCTCTTCAGGTATCTGTTGGAGACTACGAATGAGGGTGCCGAGCCGACGTTAGAAGCACTTCAACCGCTCTACCAAGCAATCGCGCACGGATGCCGAGCGGGGTTGCCGGAGTTCAGCGCCCAACTCTATCGCGATCGAATATTGCGTGGCCGAGAAGGTTACAGCAGAAATAAATTGGGTGCCTTTGGGACCGACTTGAGGGCAGTGGCCCACTTCTTCGAGAAACAGTGGGATCAGGTTACATCCACACTATCTGAAGAAATCAAATCTTGGCTTTGTCACGAAGCGGCGTTTCTCTTGGATGCTTTAGGCCATCCCTTTCAATGCATCACGTCTGTTCATCGTTGAGTAGTCGTGATGTGGCGACGTGTTTGGCGTCGGGGAACCGGGTGCGGGGTGGGCGCGGTTTCTTCGGTCCCCGCGTGGCTTTCCGATATCGCCCCAGGTTCGCACCTCGAGCCAACCCCACCAGCCATTCGGCCATCCGGCCGACCGACCATACGCCGATCTCGACCCACGCTTCGGCCGGGACCGCGATCCACAACCCCGGGCACGCGCCCGATACCTCCAACGCCAAGTGGTAATCCGAGACCCCGTCCGCGCGCCCCGCGCCGTGGGCCGCCCGCAACGCTCCTTTCACACCCGCGTACACGTTCCCCGCGGCCAACGCCACGCAGAACCCGAACAATGCGGCCGGCGGATAACCGAGCGCGTTCACCTCGCACCGGAGCACCGTTGTCAACCGCAGGAACAGCCCCTCGACCGACCAACGCCCCCGGTACAGCTCGACCACTCGTGCCCCGGTCGCCGCCCGGGCCGGCAGGTTCGTCAGCACCTCGATGACCTCGTCCCCATCACGGGTCGGGTGGTCCAACGTGAGCCGCACCCGGCGCACCGCCAACTCGGCCCCGCTCGGCTCGGTCAGCCAAATCGTCTGCTCGGCGAGCGCTCCGGTGTCGGTCCGACCCACCTCGACCCAGTCCGATTCCCGGTCCCAACTCAGGGTCGCGGCGTGCCGCCGGATCACGAACGAGCCGTTCCGTCGGGCGATCCCGAACAGGAACCCGGTGGTGCAAAAGTTCCGATCCGCGACCCACACGTCGTTCTCATCCACCGTCGCCAGGATCGGGTCGAGCAGGGACCGCTCCTGGGCGTGGGCGTCCTCACACGGGATCACGTCGATGGCCAACCCGAGAGCCGGGTCAAGGACCACCAGGGCCTGCCCCGGCAACGGCCCGGCGATCACGTCCCGCAACGGCTTGAGGCGCCGCTGGGTCTTGCTCAGGTGATTCCCATCGAGCACCTTTACTCGATACCCGGGAAGCGGTTCCACTTCCGCTCCGCCCATCGCCCGGATGACCGGCCCCAACCGCTCGGCCGTGTGTTGCACCCGTTCCCGTCCGGCGGCGGTCGGAACCCGGGCCAGGCGGGCGTACACGGCCGAAACGGACACCGGCAGGTGGTCGTCCGCTTGGTACGCGGCGTGGGCCGAGGGCTTCACCCGGCACACGACCGTGGCCATCAGATCGACGCATGTGGAGAACAGGAGCTCGCGGTCGTCCCGATCCCCGGCGATGCGCACGAACAGGTCATCCAGGTGCCCGGGATCGAGCGCGTACTCAAACGCACCCCGGATCGCAACCGCCATCGGGCTGTGGGCGATGAATCGCTCAAGGACCGCATCCAGCAACATCCGTGCTCCTCATCATGCCCACGCAACATCTACCCCCGTAGGCTATTACGGATCACACGCCTGTGTTGAAAGGGATGGATGCTTTAGGCCGACCGGCCGAAGCGACAAATCTCTATCAAGCAGCGTTGAAATGGCGCGTTAAGCAAGAGAATTGGGACAAAGCAGCCAACATTGCAATCAACTTGAGTTCGGTAAAATTAGCTTTAGGTGATATCTCGGGTGCAGTGGCAACTGCGAGAGAAAGTGTCAACCATGCAGAAAGGCGAGAGGTGCCGTTTATAAAGCGGACAAGTCGGACGGCACTTGCTACTGCCCTGCATCAAGCTGGCCACTCGGATGAAGCTCAGCTATTGTTTCGTCAATCCGAAGAATTACATTCCGCAATTCAAGTTCGAAAACTACTGCTCACATCCCAATACCCGAGTTTTGAAGACTCATATCCGTTTCTCTCCGGACTTGGGGGCTTTCAGTATTGTGAGTCTCTACTTGCTCACGCTGAGCGCGAGGCATGGCAGCAAGTGCTGCACCTTCGTGATGCCCCGTCCGATGTTATTCCAATCGAATCTTGCCGACAAGTCACGGAGCGTGCCACACCAGGAACTGAGAATGAAACCGGCAGATGGATACAGGACGTTGGATTGGATCACCTCACACTAGAAAGGGCCATGCTCTATCGATCGATTCTAGAAAGTGCAACTCCTGAGCTAAATGATGCGATGTTTCGTTCTGTCGAACGTCTTCGGCGCGGTCGGTCGAGCAAACTCGCTCTTGGATTACTCACGCGCGCGTGGTCGCGAGCATTTAATAGCCCCGAAAGGGCTCAAAGCGATCTAGATGAGGCATGGGAAATAGCCGCAAGTGGCCCAATGCCGTTACTGCAGGCGGACATTTACCTGTATAGAGCGCGGCTGTTCGCACATGTGACTCCGTACCCGTGGGCAGAGAATCCCGACGCGCCCCCGCGCGGCCCCAAAGACGACCTTCAATCGGCCCGGCACCTGATCGAGAAACACGGATATTGGCGGCGTAAAGAGGAACTCGAAGATGCGGAAATGGCGTCGAAAAACTGGCCTAATGCTCAAATAGTTCGGACGATAACTCCTTCATCCAACTTCCTTGAAAAGGCGCACATGTCAGTGGCAACCAAAACGGTTCTTGAACTCGATCTTGTCGGCTACAGCACAATCGCCGCGGAGTTGGAGCACAATCTAGGAGTCGAAACAAGCCCGCAACTGAACAAACAGATCCAAAATCTTATCGACAGTGGGCTATCAGTCATTGGCCTCGAACGCAAGACGGCGGTAATGCAGACGACCGGAGACGGGGCAATTCTTGTGTTTGATCATGCGTCGCAGGCGCATGATTTCGCCGAGGCGGTGACGCGAGCTACCCGTGCTCACAACGCTAATAAGCCAGTAGGCACAAGTAAGCGCGTGTTTAGAATCGGCATTGCCACGGGCGATCTGGTAATGGAGGCGAAAGAAAGCGGAGGCTTCGAGATTGGCGGTATTGCCATCTCTCGCGCTGTGAGACTGGAGACAAAGGCTAAGCCGGGTGAAGTATTATGCGACACTTACACATTTAGTGTTCTAACTGAAGAGCAGCGGAAGCGATATTCAAAAGCAGAGACAGTTACAGGCAAGCGTGATGAGAAATTTGAGGCGCACCGCGCTGAGTTAAATCCAGATGGTGTAAAGGATACGGCGCCTTTTACTTCGTCAGGTAACCCGCCAACACCTCCAATCAGACCAGATCCATTTACGCAAACATTCGATGAAATTCGCAGGGAAATTATTAAGCTAATCAAGAAATTGAGGCCACTTCAATTCGATCAATTGATATTCCTTCTTAACGTTCCTATCGGGCAGCGTCCTCCAGAGGCACTGAACTTAGATTCAAAGATGAACAACCTCTTGAAGTGGGCGGATGAAGCAGGGCAAGTTGCTAGCCTTCTATTGGAGTTGCGATTTGTTATTGAAGAAGGGAATTGATGCCTCTCTTGACTGGGGCTAGAGTTTTTCTCTGTCGACATCTTGAAATTGAAAGATCTTAAAATGTGAGTCGCGTCGCCGATGGCGAGGCGACTCACATGCGTTGTAAACGGGGACGAAGGATCACTCGCGTTCACGAACCGGGAAGATGAGGACGTGGCACCCAATAGCTTCGAGATCGGCCGCGGTGTCCAGGGCCGTGTGGTACGGTAAGGCTGCGTGCATAAGTTCACCATCGGCGACGATCGCGAAACGACCGGGGACGTCCTTGCGAAAGGGCAATGTGCTCGGTAACATTTCAAACGATTCCTAGTTAAGTTAGGGATCTGCGATGCGGCGGGGGTGCCAGCCCCCGCCGCATCGAACTGCGGTCGCAACATCCGACCGCCCCAAACAACCTAGCGAAATCGCTATGTTTGTAAAGGCACTTATTGCTGTCGGGGCGGGTTTTCATGGTTATCGTGGCAAATCAGAAGAAACCAAGTCCGTTGGGCGCTCGTATTCGGGCGCTTCGCGAGGCAGCCGGCATCACGCAAGAAGACGCCGCGGCGGCGGTTAGCGTCCACGTCCAGACGTACATGCGATGGGAACGCGGCGGGTCCGAACCGTCATTCACCGCGCTGCAACAACTCGCGGCCGCGTTCGACGTGACTCTGAACGATTTCGCGACGGAACCGGGAGCGCGGTCGGAAACCGACGAAGAGTAGCCCACTGCTCGCGAGAAATTCGCAACGCCTCAATCAATGTCATTGTGACGTTGATTGAGGCGTTGCCGCTTTTAGCTTTGCGACACGCCGTATTGCAGAATGCGTCGCGAATTCGCCTGTTTCTTTGGCCTGATCGCTCTGATATTGTGCTCCGTTGCGGTCGACCGCTCAAGAGCATGCGGGGCCGAAATGGAGGCGATACGGTGTTTAGAATCAACGTTCTTGCGCATATAATCGGTATCCTTTTCCTCGTGGCAGGATACCCGAACATGGCCGACGGAACCGAACCCAACAAGTTCGACAAGAAGCTGAAACTCGAAGTCTTTGACAAGAACGGCAAGTCACTCGAAGTGGTCAAAGAGGTCGAGGTTTACACGAAGGGCGACCCAGCCAAAGACACGTCGATCTCGTGGCATGCGAAGACGAAGACGCTTGCCGGGAACAAGGTCAACCCCGGCGATAAGCTCACCGACGCACAAGGCACGGTTTGGGTTGTCAAAAGCGCGTCCACAGTCGGCCAGGGCGAAATCTGGATCATCAAGTGCGAGAAAAAGAACCCCTAGCTCACCTTAAACAAGTCGTTCAGATCGATGCTGTTATAGATCGACACCCCGTCGTCGAGTTCGTCGGCGGGTTGAACGCCGCTGCCCGGCTTACCCACGAAGTAGAACCCGCTATTCGTGTGGTCGGTCGGGTCCATGAAGTACACCCAATTCCACCCCGAAGGCTTGAAACTCAGTTCAAACGTGATGTCCCACTCGTACCCGTTGCCGAGCGGTGAGTGCCGGCGGATGGGTTTGAAGCCGGAGAACAGCACACATCCTTGTGGCATGCCGAACATTTCGGCGCTGTTGATCTTCCCCAAGAACTGGTCATCTCCTTCGTCGCTGCCGAATACCCGCTGCCACAGCGCACTTCCGGGTTGCAGCGCTTCCTCTGGGAGTCGGTGCCACGTCACACTCACCACCGCGGACGGCATGATCTTACCAACGTTCATCGGGATCGACTGACCGTTCGGGGCCGCAGGAGTGCCGCGCTGCCACACGAACGCCGCCCCGGGCAGTTGGAGGTATTCGCCCGCAACCTCAAAGGCGTCACGACTCACGTAGCGGATGGTCTCGTCATCACCCGCATCTGCAACGTCCTCATCTGTCGCCTGTGCGAACTGCATATGCTCGTAAAGGACGCTAAATTCGCAGTCCTGGAACACGTTGAGCTGTTCCGCGTTGAACTCGTACCCCTCTTCGGAATCGATTGGCACTTCGTTCCCGATCCACTTGTGGCCACGCGCGGCAAGAATCTTGGTCGCTATCAATTTCCGGTACTTGGGGTGCGCCTGCGCGGGCAATCGGGACAGCTTCGTCGTGCCCGAATCGTCGTAGATCTGTAAGCGCCCGGCGAAATGCAGTCTTGCCGGGTGGCGATGAATTTCGCACGCGAGAGCCTGGTCCGCAACGGAAGCCGACTTGAGCTATGACGTGCGCTGGGCCTGTGCCCAGGCATCGGGGAGCAGTTCCGCGATGCGATCCGATGGGTGTGACGGGTGCCGCGTGAGGACATCCGAGAGGTAGGACCACGGGTCAATCCCGTGGCGCTTGCAGGTCGTGGTGAACGAGGTCAGGATCGCGGCCGTCGTACCTCCGACATCACTTCCCCAGAACAGCCAATTTTTTCGCCCCACGGCGACACCGCGCAAGGCGCGCTCGGCCGCGTTGTTGTCGATCGCCAGGTCGCCGTCGGTGACGTACACGTTCAGCGCCGCCCACTGGTTCCGCGCGTACGTGATCGCCTGCCCCAGCGGGCTCTTCGGTAGCACTTCGGCGCGCGTCGCGTCGAGCCACGTTCCCAGCGCGTGTAAGACCGGTACGGATTCGCGCTGACGCCGTGACCATCGGTTGTCACGGTCGAGTTCCTGGGCCGAACGCTCGGTGTCGTACAGGCGCCGGATGAACGCCAGGGCTTCGAGTGACCGCCGTGTGTCGCTCTCCTGCGCCTCGACGAACTTGCGACGCGCGTGCGCCCAACACGCGACCTCGGTGGCGCCCGTGGCATAGAGCCCGTCGTACCCGCCGAATGCGTCGGCCTGAACGTACCCCTTGTACCCCTTCAAGAACGTCTGCGGCCCGTCGCGGCTGCGGCTGGGTGTCGCGTCGTACACGATGTACGGGTTGCGTGCGTCACCGACGTACACCCAGATCCGACCCGTGCGGGTGCGGTTCCGTGTCCGGTCCAGAACGGGCACCGGGGTGTCGTCGGTGTGGATCACCTTCGCGCGTCGCACCCGCGCACACATCACGTCGTAGATCGGCTGCAGGACCGCGGCGCAACCGGCCAGCCAGTCGCACATCGTCGAGCGCGCCAACTCCACGCCGTGCCGAGCCAGAATGCCTTCGAGCCGGTAGAGCGGGAGGTGGTCGGCGAACTTGGCGGTGATGATCTGGGCCAACAGGCCGGGGGCGGCGACCGATTTGGGCAGCGCCTCGCGTGGCATCGGGGTGGCGACCAGTTGCGCGTGACAGTTACGACAGGCGTACTTCGGCCGCACGTGCTCGACGACGAACAGACTTGCGGGCCGGTAGTCGAGTCGCTCGCTGATCTCTTCGCCGATGCGTACGCGCGAGCGACGGCAGCACGGGCAGAGCTTCTCGGCTTCGGCCACGTCGTGTTCGATGCGTCGTCGCGGCAAGTCGCGTGGCAGGCGTCGGCGCCCGTGGCTTCGCTTAGGGCGTGTGTCGCCGCTCCCGGTGCGTGGCTCGGGTACGGGCGTCAATGACAATGCGTTGTCACGGGTCGCGCTCGTGTCGAGTGAAGTCGTGTCCGGAACCTTCTCGGACTTCGGTCCGTAAAGTCGGCGCAGGAGTTGATCGAGCCGGATGCGAAGGGCCGCGCTCTCCTGGCGCTCGGCGGCCAGCGCGTCGAGCAACTCCCGCACCATCGCCTGGAGCGTGCGCGGGTCGTCGGGGAGCGGGTCGTCGGGCCGGGGAAGCGTCATACCCTTCCGACGAGCGAAAGGCCGAAGAGTTGCGAACGGGGAGGACATCAACGTGGCGTGGGCCGCTGGTAGCGCTTGCGCCGCTCGACGGAGTTGAGCTCGATCCCGCCGAGGATCAGTGCCAACTCGGTGGCCTTCACCTCGACCGCGGCACCATCGGTGTCCGCCGCCGGGAATTGGAACGTGCCTTCTTCGAGCCGCTTGGCCCAGACCGCTAGGCCGTCCTCGTCCCAGTAGAGGAGCTTGAGTCGATCCCCGCGCTTATTGCGAAAAACGAACAGATCGCCGGCGAGTGGGTCTTGCTTGAGGTGCTCGCGTACGACGGCCGAGAGCCCGTCGAAGCTCTTGCGCATGTCGGTCGGCGTGGCGCACACGAACACGCGCCCGGGCAGCGCGAGGCTCAGCACGGTTGGGCCTCCAGGGCGGCGACCACGGCACGCAGGTGGGTCGCGTCGTAGCCCGGTGGGACACGCAGGACGTGACCCGAGCGGAGCACCAGTTCGAGTGGGGTGTCGGGTACGACGCGCAGAGCCACGAAACGCGGCGTTGTCGTCGAGCTACGGCGCGGCGCGGGCGTTGTGGGTCGTGGCCTCGGGGCCGGCGCGAAACGGCGCCGGGATACGGCGGTGGGCTGGGGAGTTACAGCGGGCTTGGGGACGGGAGCACCGTCGCGAGCGGCGATCTCACGACGCCACGCGTAGAAGGACGGCTCGGAGAGTCGGTGCTTGCGGCAGAAGTCTCGGATGTTCAGACCGGACGAGGTCCAGGTCGTGAGCTTCGCACGCCAGAACTGTTCGAGCTTGGGGTCACGCAGGTGGGGTCGAGGCATGAGGAGCACTCCCGAGGAAATGCTCCATCGTACCTCACCACGCAAGACCTGGACTTCACCGGACGGTTACGTAGATCTGCGCGTGGCCGAGGAAAAAAGCGAATACGGCGGAACGGTGCTCCCAAGCACACAGGAAAGTCCTCTCTGCGTGGCTCGAATCGACTTCAAACGCTTCGGTCGGACTTCCACCGTCGCGAACGCCGCGCTCGCGGATCTTCCAACTCTTAATCGTCGCGACGTCCGGCGGCTCAATCGCGGGCATCTTTCACTCCTGTTCGATTTGAAGAACAATTTGGCGAAAGAGTATATGATTCCGCCCGCGATTTTGAAACAGTTGCTACTGGCGCTTCCGCGGTTTTGGCTTCGGTTTCGCGGCGCGCGCCTTCGCTTTCGCGTGAAGCTCCCGGATGAGGTCCGCGCTCACGGCCGCCTCGATCTGGAGCCAGTAGCGAATCGGCGTCATCGGATCGGCTCGCACGCGCTCGCGGCACTCGTTGCACCACCGGCACGGTCCACGGGGATCGCGCGGAAGGCACGCGGGATTGGCGCCCACGTCCCCATGTGAGCTGACCTTTAAATACGGCTCGCACCACGCGCACAGACAATCGGTTTTGTGGTTGGCCAGATTCAGCGGCTTCGGCAGCGGCACAGGCGGTAGCCCGCGAGCCTTTCGGAGCCGGTTCGCGAGAGCGTTCAACCGCTCAAGGGTATCGGTCGTGCTGGTGATTTGTTTCTTGCGCTTCATAGGTGGACCTCCTGTTGTGCGCCGTACTCTTCGAGCCGGGCTTCGAGCGCGGCGAGCCGCGGTTGCACGTCGGTAAGCTCGTGGACCTTCGTAGCCAGTTCGACGAGCGCGACCGCCGCGCGCACCTGAACGGCCTCGTTTGCGGCATTGTCCACGAGGTGCAGCAGGCGTTTCACCGCGTGCGGGACGCCGCCCCGAAGCTCGTCGGCCGCGGGCTGCCACTGTGCCGCGCGTGCTTCCAGGAGCAGCGCCTTCACCGCGGGCGCGCGGAGGCGCCGGTACACGGTCTGCGACGAGACGCCGACCGCCGCCGCGACCTCCGTCACCGTTCGTCCCGCTGCGACCAACTCCACAATCTCGCGGTCGCGGGTATCAATTACATGCTCATCGTTAGACATTTTATCACCTTCGTGCGTGCGTAAATTGTGTCCCCTACGCCCGGCTGCCGTGCAGCCGGGGCGGGGGAACGAACGTTAGTAGAGCAGCAGTGCGTTGAGTGCCTCGATCGCCGCTTCCTGTCGGGCGACTTCATCGAGCCGGGCGTTCACGAACGCCGCGATCTCGCTCCCGAGCGCATCCAGTTTCGCCTGCGCGTCGGCGGTCAGCACTGCAATCGCGCTCTGCCGGTCGGATAGGTTTCCGGCGTTCCGCACCGCTTCGTCGATCGCGTTGTGGCTCGCGATCTTAACGAGTTGAAGTTCTTCAAGACGCGCGATCGCGTCCCTCGTCGAGAGCGGAAAGTAAACGGGGATCGTGAGCGCGCTCCGACTCGCGTTGCCCGTCAGGGTCAGCTTCGGTGCGCCGACCTGGGCGGAAGTTGTCGTGCTCATTACCAGACTCCTGTTAAGGGACCAAACTGCGGTCACCGTGACCGCGGAAACCAGTTCAACCAAGAGCCAACAAAAACTCACACTTCGCTTGCAAATTGAAACGCTTATCAATTGGATCTTTAATCGCGATCTTGGTTACAGTTGCCCGCACTGCGATCGAGTACAGGTGACGAGGTGACAGGGGCAGTTTTCAACCCTGTCACGCATTGAACTCCAAGAGCTACAAGCGGTTGGAGCGAGGGCGTGACAGGTGACAGGGGGGAAGCGTATTACCTACTTCTCTCTGGCAAAGGCATCTGTGTCTCTCATTAAGAGAGAGATCCTTAGCTGTACTTAGTTTCTAAGTCACTTACCCTGTCACCCTGTCACTAACCAGTTACAACCCCTGTAATTTCAAGCCTTTGAGCCGGTGACAGGGTAAGTTGTCGCCCCTGTCACCGATCCGTCACGCCTGTCACCCGACTGCCGTCCGTGCTTGCCCGACTTCGCGGCTCTCGACTGCCCGACAAGATCGCGTAGCTCGGTCGCTTTCTTTCGCGCGCGTAGCCCACTCGCGTCGGGCAGGTCACCTCCGACCCAAAAGTACACTCGCGCGGTGTTCGTTCGACCGCGCACGATTTGCGGGATCTTGCCCGCGTAGCGCCCGACTTCGGCGAGGGCCGCCGCAGGTTTGCGGCGCCCGGTCCGGTACAGAGCACCGTCCGCGATCATCGCCACCTCCTCGACCGTCAGTTCGATCACCGCCGATTCGAGTTCGTCGCGCGGAACCGCCCGTTGCGTCGCGAGGTAGGTTCGGAACGCTTCGGCCAGCGCTTCGGCGTTCACGTCGTCGCTATCGGCCGCGTCGCGCCGCTCCCCTAGCTCCCGTAACACAGCCTCGAACTCCGCGCGATCGGCACAGCACCCGGCCAGAATCTTCGTCTCCCACAGCGACCACCGGCTCAGCCCCGGCGCGGACGCCCAATCGAGTGTCTCGGCTCGGCGGATCACGTCGATCGCGCTGGCCCACAACTCGGCGTGATAGTCCGGGTTGGTGCGGTATTCGTTCACATTGTCGCCCCAACGCAGGTCGCGCGTGCTCGGACGCGCGAGGCGGATCGGAACCACGCGCTGAGCGAAGTCCTTGCTCAATGACCCGCCGTTCATAGTGAGAAAAATCGTGTGGTAGTTCCGAACCCGCCCCTCTCCCGCGTACAGTTGACGGCCCGAGTGTTCTTCCGCGGTGATCAACCCTTCAAAGTCCCCGTTGCTCAGTTGATCGGATTTGATGTTGTCCAGGATGATGACCCACTTGCCCGTTCCTTCCGGGGACAAGATGCGGGTCCGAAGGTCGCTCACCGTGCTGTCCTGCGTGAACGACAGCGCCCCGCCCGCGTGTGCGGCATTGCATTCCGCCGCGGTAGATTTACCCACACCCCGCCCGCCCTCGGCATCGTCCTCCGGCGCCGTGAATAGAAACACGGGGCGCTTGCCCGGTGGCCCACCCCAACTCAACGTGACGAACGCGGCTTTCAGCAGCACCCGGTCGACGGCCGCTGCCGGGTTAAATTCCCCAATGAAGCGATCGAGAACGTCGTAGTGCGGGCACTGGCGCTGCGCCGCAGGCAACGGAACCGACTCGACGCAGAACATGTCCGAAGGCATGGGGTATCGCGGGCGCGGGAAGTACCCGTGATACTTGGGCACAAGGGCGCGCACCGCGCCGGGCATATCGTCCCAGACGGGTAACCCCGTCCCGTCCCGCCACACAATCGGGTACTGTGCGTTCCGCACCACCCGCGCGACGTAGGCGTGTAGAGCCTTCGCGGTGGAAATCGCAACCACGTGCCCGTCTTCGACCGCGAACAAGCCGCTGGGGAAGCTGTTGAGCGTGCTCCCGACCGCGGCCACGATGTCGGCGGCGATGTCGTTGACGTTCCGGCCGACGATCTCGAACTCATGAGGGGCCGTTCCGGTCGGGTCGGCCGGGAGATCCGCCACCTGAAACGTATGTTCGTCTGCCGCCCCGAGTTCGTTCCACATTTGGAGCAATTGGTGCGGTGTAACCCCGAGTGCGTCCGCGATCGCGCGGCGCCGCTTCTCGCTGGTCGGATTCGCCCGATCGCAGAAAACCACCGCACCGTTTTTGCACCCCTCGATCGTAACTGTGTTGTTCTTGGCGGGGTTGCTGAACCTTACGACATCGGTCTTGCGGTCTGCGGGATCGCACTTCGCGGTGGCTTTCGGCCGTTCGAGGAAGTTGGCGATGGTGTTCACGGGCAGCATCGCCCGATCCGCCTTCTTACGCGCGGCCTCGACGTCCGCGCCGGCTTCGCGGGCACACGAGAAGACGGCCGCCGAGTACGCGGGCTTTAGGATCGAATCGGGTATGCCCGGGAACCGTTTACGAAGGTGTGGTGCGGTAACCTCCCACCGCGATCCCTGTTGCATCATCCGGAGGAGCGGGCTGTCCGAGGCGGGCGCCGGTGCGCGGGCCGTGTCGTCTGGGACGAGCGCGGTGGACGGAGTGAGGCCCGGGGTCGGCATCCGACCGAAGGTTAACCCCTTGCCCAAACACCGGTAGCACATGAGGCCTTTTTCACCGACCTGAACCGGGTTCACGGATGACGACGGGCCGGGGTCGATCAGGCACTCTTCGTGTGCGATGCGCTGCCCAATGTGCCAGCCGCGCGTTTCGAGCCACGCGCCCCATTTTTCCGGATTTGCTTCACGACGCGGGCGAAAAATCAATGTAAAGCCGGATACGTCGGTGTTTGGAGTCTGGACGTAGACCGGGCCACCCAGAGCGCCACCGTGCTTGGTCGAGGGCGACTTCGGGTTGCGTGTATTTCGTAGTGTTTCCACTTTCGCTCGCGGGTCTTTCTCTCGCCACGCGATCGCGCCCACAGCCGCGAGTTCTTCCGCGGTGTACCCATCAGCCGCAGCGTAGAATAATTTGCAGCCCATACCGTGCGAAAGGTGGTAGGCGAATGGCCGCGGTTGAAGTTCCGCGGCGCGAATTTCCGTCAATTCGGGACGCGGTTGATACAGATCGTGGTAGTCCCCCTCCGCAACACACAATTTGTCTTTTCTCGCCCACTCGATGACTTCGTCCCGCAAGTCACTCGTACTCAAAGCCACCAAAATCGCGTCTTGCGGCGTCTCGCCGGTGATCGATACCGCCTCACGTGCGGGTGTGTGCATGGCCCGCTTGTGAACCGTAAACGACGTGTCCGCTCCGAGAGGCTGCGCCCCAGCGACGGTTTGAACGTCGTCCTTCCGTAACGGGGCGCCTTGCTCGAAATCAGCTGCAATTGAATCGATTGCTAATTCTGTCGCTTTATTTTCGTCACTTGTGTGCGTAGAATTCATTGTCACTCCTGTTACTGCTCCGGGTGGCGCCGGGGCCGAAGCACACCGCACGCGGGGCGGTGTGCTTTCGTTTTGGCTCCGCGCGTTCTGGGCTTCGGGTTCTCGGAAATCGCTCAATGCTCAAGCGACCATTGAGCGGTTTCGGCTTCTGCCGTTACTGCGAGGGGAGTTCACTCAGGAACATTTCCACGGTGCCGGAGGGTACCGCCTCCGCGATCTGTTGAGCGTCAGACGCCCAGGAGCGCGAGCGTCGCGTTTGCAGCGGCGACATCCCGTTCCCGTTCCGCGGGCGTTCGCGGGGCCGTTGGCGTCGCGGGGAGGTGCGCTTCCGTCATGGCGGCGATGAACTCCTGAACCCATTTCTCCGTGGTCGCCCATCGCCCGCCCACGCGCACCGCTTTGAGCTTCAACCACGTACCATCTGGGAGACGGGAACCCTTCTGTACGTACCGTGCTGGCGTCGACGGATGGGGACAGCGTCCACCGCGCCCGGCATTACCGAACAGCCGCGCGGCCGCGGCCATGCCGATCAGCTTTTCTCGGAGTTCCGTGGTGAGATCGTTCTTGCTCGTTGTGGTGAGGTACGTGCGGTATAGGGTCGTAGAGTGTAATGCCCGTTTTCCGCACAAAACAACGCGCGCGACGCTAGGAATTACGGGCTTTCAGACTTGCACCACGAATCGCGATAGGAAATGCAACGGCCGCTGCAATTGGCGTTGCAGCGGCCGTTGTGAGTGGTCGTTATGAAACCGCGCTCACCCGATCTTGGCCGCGATCGCGACCGCGAGGGCGTCGTTGCGCTCACTGTACACTTGCGTCACATCCGCCTTCGCGTGACCGAGCAGCACTTGCGCCGCTTCGAGTCCGTGTTCCTTCCGTACCCGGGTCGCGTAACTGTGGCGGATCTGGTTCGGGTGGAACCGGTGCTCCTTCTGCCAGAGCTTCAACTCGGCGCGCTGGTCCACTGTTAACCGGGCGCGCCACGCGGCGATCGTCTCCCCGTCCCGTCGGGCCAGTGGTGCCGGGGGCGGGAACGCGCGCTCGCACGCCTTCGCCACCGCGTGCCCGTAGGAGCACACGTCGTACAGCGCCGCGGGTACGCGATCCGGGTGCTCCTGGCGCGGGCGCGCCGACGACGGGTAGCGGGGCGTGACGCGCGCCGCGGCTCGGGCCGCGCGGGACTCCGCAACAGCCGCGGCGGGGGAGAACACGTACTCGTTCGGGTCGTCGGTCTGGAACTCCGCGAGCACGGCTTGCGCCTGCGGCCCGATCGCGATCGTTCGGGACTTCCCGCGGTGCGCGGTCTTGTGCTTGGCGGGCTTGAACAGCCACACGTCGCCGCTCGTGTCGAGGTCGCACCGGCGGAGCGCGCACGCCTCACCCGGTCGGCACCCCGTAAACCGTTGGAACCGGACTAACCCGGCCACGTGGCGCGTCAGGAACGGGAGCACCGCGTCCACGACGTTATCGGGCACGGGCTTGATCGGCTCGCGCTCGATCGCGTTGGACCGGCCCGCCTGAAGCCCCGCGACGGTTTGCAGGGCGTGAAATATGGACGCGGGAACCAGTTCCTCGGACGCGCCCCATTTGAACACGCGCTTGATGCGGCTGACGCGCTTGTTGATTTGCCGGCGCTCCCACTTCGCGGCGACCATCGCGTCCCGAACTGCCTTGAGAGATTTCGGGCCGAAGTCGCGCGCGAGGGTGCGCCCGAACAGGTCGCGGAGTGGGCGAATCCCGACCGCGTAGTTGTTGAGTTCGGACGTGGGGCGCCCGTCGGGGTGCCGGTAGTGGTCACGGGCAAAGAGCATGAATGCAGCGAGCAGTTCCGTCACCGTCAGATCGCGTTGTGGTGACGGCGCTGGCACTACCGATTGTGGCGATTGCTCCGCTTCTGCAGCCAGTGTTGCGAGGATGCGTGCGTGTTCGCGTCGGCTCTCGGGTGAGCCGTAGCGACCGAGACTGACCCATTTGCCACCGACCCAGCATCGGGCGGTATTTGTGGGTTTGTGGTGCTTGTACGCGGGTTGCAGATTCTTGGGACGTGGCATTTGCAAACGCTCCGGAAGAGTTTTCGGGTAGGAGCTACCCGGAAACCAGCCCTTCCGACCGCGCTCGCGAACGTCGCGAGGTAAGCTAAGTGCTTCAGCCGCCGTAACTTCTGTCAGCTCCCCGACTTGGATTCGAACCAAGAACCTAGCGGTTAACAGCCGCTCGCTCTACCGTTGAGCTATCGGGGATTGAAGACCTAAATCTAGGTATAAATCTCGCCCGCATACATGACAAGATGCGAAGGAAACTTTTCCCCAGGCAGGGCCGTTCCTTTATTCACCTTGCGGGATGCCGATAAGCGCCTGTGCTTGGTCCGGGTGTATTTGAAGTTGTTCGATGGCCTCGGGACAACTCTTGGCCCGGACTCCGGACAACAAATGAACCACGGCATTGCGCAAGGCCGCGAGAATCTGAGGGGCGGCGCCCTTGCGCACCCGGCACGCGTCCTCGCCCAGAGTTACATCCCGGACGTAATGCAACGGATTCTCGATGCGCCAGTGATCCCGAACCAGGCCCAGAAGTGTCGCCGCGTCCGCTCGCTCCGCCGAGAGGCTGGTGATCCCGTGCACCACCTCCACCGTCCGCGCGCCCTTCACCATGCGCTCGCGCGTTACCTTGAAGCCCTGTTTGAGTCCCTTCCACATCGGGCTCACCGTCAGGATCCGCGTGACCTCAAGGGTGCGCGTCTCCCGACGCCCGTGGCCCTTGTCCGTTGAGGTGGCCGACCGGCCCGACGGCGCGGGCGTCGGGACCGGTTCAGGGGGAAGTAGCCGCCGCGATCGAGCGCGCGGCGGCCTCGAACGCGAACCCGCCCTCGATGTCGATGACCAGGGCCGGTTGGTTGTTCTTGGCCACGAGGACGTAATCGCCCCCGGCTTCGATCACCTGTTTCGCCAGATCCCGTTGGCAGAACATCGCGTCGCCCGTCACCACTTTGCCCGTCAGGGGCAGGATCCCCAGCAGTTCCAACGCGGCCTTGTGTTCGTTGGTCCGGGAATCGACGCGCACCTGAGCTAGAACCGCCGCGACCGCCGGCGCGAACGCGGCGACCAGGTGCAGTCCGGGCACGTCCCCGTCGCGACTCCCACGTAGGGTCTTGCCGTCGAGCGCGAGGTGTTCAAACGCGGCGGGGTCGATGCGCCCCTCGATCCAGCGCGACAGGGCGCCTTCGAGTTGTTGCGCGTCGAATCGTCGGAGCGTGCGCGAGAGCGTGGACGTGGTAGGCGTTTGGCCCCGTCGGAACCCGAGTGCGTGGGCCAGTGGGGTTCCGTGTTGTCGCCCGAATCGCGCGATCCCGGAGAGGCTCTTGCGTCCCATGAGCAGGGCCAACGCGACGAGTCCCAGAACGGCAGGCAAGGGGTGGACACGACCGTGGCGACTGCGTGGGTCGGGGAGCGTGGCGAGCGCGTCGTACAGGGTGCGAGGGGGCATGCGCAACTCCGGGACCAAGAGGCAACGCGCCCCGATTACCCAACCGCACTCAAATCCACAACATGAAACAAGGAACGGCCCTGCGAGCGCCCCAACGTCACGTTCACGGCTTCGGAACTGGCCGCCCGCGTCCTCGGACACCACTCGAACGCGCCACGGGCCGCGTCCGCGGAGGAGGCCTCGACGGCGGCGTGGGCGTCACCGGGCCGACCCGCGGGGACGACGCCCTCGGGGCCGACGCGATCGATGCCCTGGAAGCGCGTCTGGCTGAGGTGCGGGAACTCCGGCAGGTGCGGATCGGCGACCCGACCCGGGACCACATCGACGACGAGTTGGAGGTCGAGGAGCGCCGGATCAGCGAGTTCCTCCGGCGCAACCGGGACCGCACCGGGCGCGCCCGGAAAATCGGCGACCAAGCGGAGCGGCACATCTCGCGAAGCCGACACTGTTCACCGGCCGCACAATCGTCTACCGCCCCGGGCCCGCGGTGCAGTGGTCGGCCGACGGCTGACGGCTCCGAAAAAAGGCCAGGCAGGCAAACGTGTCTGGATCGGAAGTGGCGGCTGGTTTAACCTTTAGGTCGGCCTCCGAGGACGACCGATGAAGAAGGCGAAGACCGCGGAGCCAACGATCACCCGCGACCTGACGCCCGAGCGGGCCGCGTGCCCGTACTGCGGGCGGCCCATGTGGGCCGATTATGCGGCCCGCCGCACGGTCCACACCCTGACCGGTGTGACCCGTTTGAATCTGACCGTTCGCCGGTGCCGGACCGCGGCGTGCGCCGGTTACAAGAAGCCGTACCGGCCCGAGGCCGAGGGCTCGTTCGCGCTGCCCCGGCACGAGTTCGGGCTCGACGTGATCGCCCTGATCGGGCGCCCGCGGTACGCCGAGCACCGGTCCGTGCCCGAGATCCGGACCCACTTGGTCGCCCGGAACGTGTCGGTGTCCGAGCGCACCGTGACCAACCTGCTGGACCGGTACGACGAGTTGCTCGCCACGTCCCTGACCGACGATCACCGGGTCCAGAAGGTGCTGGCCGCCCAGGGCAAGGTGATCCTGGCCCTCGACGGGCTCCAACCGGACGTCGGGCGCGAGGTGCTGTGGGTGATCCGGGACGTGCTCAGCGGCCAGATCCTGCTGGCTAAGAGCCTGCTGTCGGCCCGGAACCAAGATCTGGCGGCCCTGCTGTCAGCGGTGAAGGGGGCGTGCGGGGTGCCGGTCGCCGGGGTCATCTCCGACGGCCAGCACTCGATTCGCAAAGCCGTGGCGCGGGCGCTCCCCGGTGTGCCCTACCAGCTGTGCCAGTTCCACGACCTGCGGGAGGCCGCGAAGCCCATTTATGAGGCCGATCGGCACGCCAAGGTGGCACTCAAGAAGAAGGTCCGCGGGGTGCGCCAGATCGAGCGCCAGGTCGAGGGGCGAACCGATCCCGAGGCCGGCGCGGTGCGCGGGTACTGCTCGGCGGTACGGAGCGCCATCACCGACGATGGGCGGCCCCCGCTGGACGCGTCGGGGCTCAAGTTGCACGCCCGACTGAGCGCGGTCGCCGGGAGCCTGGGGCGGGTCAAGGCCAAGGGGGCGCGCCGCCCGAGCTGACGCGCCTGGAGAGGATCCTCCGGGGCGCCCTGAGCGCGGCGGGTGGGGCGTTCGCGCCGTTGTACCTGGCGTTCGGGTGGGCGCACCGGGCGGCCCACATCCTGGGCCAAGTCGAACTCAAGGGGGCCGTCGTTCGGAGCCAGTTGAGCGGGCTGCTGGGCGCGATGGCGCGGCACCGGGGGGCGGTCGGCGACCTGAGCGGGGCCGTGGATCAGTTCGTGAAGGTGAGCCGGAGCTACTGGCCCGGGCTGTTCGCGTGTTACGACACGCCCGGGGTGCCACGGACCAACAACGACCTGGAGCGGGCGTTCGGGAGCCACCGGTATCACGAGCGCCGGGCCACCGGGCGCAAGGGCGCCAGCCCGTCGCTGGTGCTGCGGGGCGCGGCCAAGTTGATCGCCGGGCTGGCGACCCGGTCACGCGAGGTGACGGCGGCCGACCTAGCCGGTGCGGATCGGGCCGCGTGGAAGCAGTTGCGGGCCGAATTGGAGACCCGGCGGGAGCGGCGGGTCGAGCGGAGGCGATTCCGGCGCGCCCCCGACGGGTACCTGAAAGCCCTCGAAAACAAGCTCATCCAGTCACGTTTGCCGGCCTAGAAAAAGGGGGCGCCGATCCGCAGGTAAGCAAAGCTCCCGGTGTAGCTTCTCTGGGAAGGGTAGCTCCGACCCTTCCCAGAGAAGCTACACCGGGCGGTCGGTGCTCAATTGTTTCAGTCGGTTATTGATTTCGCGATTCAACTGAACCAAGTCATCCGGAACGAAGTTCGCCAACTGACCGTACTTGAGCCAACCTCACACGTGCTCGACCGGGTTCAGCTCCGGGGCGTAAGCGGGTAGCCGCTCGAGCCACACCCGCCGGTTCCGCGCCAGGAACGCGCGCATCACCGGCCCCTTGTGGTTGGCCCTGCCGTCCCACACCACGATCACCTTCCCCGGCACCGCGCCGAGCACGCACCGTCGGAATCCGACGACCTCAGGCGCCCCGAAATACCCGTCAGCGCGGGTGGACCAGCGCAGCCCCAACAGGCGGGTCCGGGGCGAGACCGTTATGGCCCCGATCACCGACACCTTGCGCCGGTGCCCGCCGTCGCCGCCGATCACCGGCGTCTTCCCGCGCGCCGACCAGCGGCGGCGCACCAACGGGTTGATGAGCAGGCCCGACTCGTCGATCAGGACGATGTGGGCGTGCCCCTCGGCCGCCTTTTTTCTAGGCCGGCAAACGGGGTGTAACCAAATTCTCTGGGGTCAAGCCGCCAGCGACCAATAGGCCTGCCATTGAACGGAGTTCCGGACGCAGACCAGACTGGCCATCGGGCGGACATTCTTCTTCAGCCAACGGGCCCCCCGCGTCTTCAGTCGTAACCCCAAGGTTTTCGCCTGCCCCTCTACTGCACCGCTGCCAATCGCACGACCACTCGCCAACTGGTCCCGATAATTCAACCGCTTCGTGTGCTTCGCGAAATACCCCAATAACTTTTCCGTCGCGTTCTGACGACGGGCTCGTTCCTCCACCGATTCCACTGCCAACAACTCGCCGACCCATTTACACACACCCGCCCACCCCTCACGCAATAGCAACGTCCGACCACGTTCGAATGATGCGGTCGCTTCCGGTGTGCCCTCACCGAATACCTTCTGCGTACAGGCGCTCACGCGCGCCCCGGCGTGATAAATGTCCAACGTCTCCGTGCAATTCGGCAGAACATGAGCCGTGGATTTCCAAATCCAACTGGCCCCGTCACCCAGCGCCTGAACTCGTGACAACTCCGCAACACCCAACCGCCGCAACGACGGGTCCCACGTCTTGCGAAACACCTTCGATGCCGCAATCATCGCGAACGACACCACCGCCGTCGCCTTCGGCAGGCGATCCTCCTGCCACCGATCCGGTGCCACAGGCAAGCCGGCTTCCCGCTTGGGAATCACGGCGATCTTCAAGTCTTTCCAGCCCTGCTCGCGTGTGTTCACTTTGCCCGCGTCAACCGCCAACTCCACCTCGCCCTCGGCTCGGCGGAACGTTTTGGCAGTCGCTTCATCGTTCGGTTGAAATGTGGACATCGCCCTCCCGTGCGCCTCCACCAGCGCCCGCACGGTCTCGGGTGCCAGGCTCACGCCCAACATCTCGCGGAGGTGCTCGCGGGACTTGGCAAATGACACGTCGGCCGCCAACCGGCAAGCGTGTTTCTGAACGACCTTGCTGACCCGCTGATCGAGACCGATAACGGCATCGGCAGCGTAGGCTCCTTCGGTCCCGCACCGGCATTGCCAGTAACGCCGTGTCAGGTTGAGAACGCCGATGGTGGTCACGAACTGCCGGGACGCGGTCCCGCGATTCTCTTTGGCTCTTCCACAGAAGCAGGTGCGGATCGGCGCCCCCTTTTTCTAGGCCGGCAAACGTGACTGGATGAGCTTGTTTTCGAGGGCTTTCAGGTACCCGTCGGGGGCGCGCCGGAATCGCCTCCGCTCGACCCGCCGCTCCCGCCGGGTCTCCAATTCGGCCCGCAACTGCTTCCACGCGGCCCGATCCGCACCGGCTAGGTCGGCCGCCGTCACCTCGCGTGACCGGGTCGCCAGCCCGGCGATCAACTTGGCCGCGCCCCGCAGCACCAGCGACGGGCTGGCGCCCTTGCGCCCGGTGGCCCGGCGCTCGTGATACCGGTGGCTCCCGAACGCCCGCTCCAGGTCGTTGTTGGTCCGTGGCACCCCGGGCGTGTCGTAACACGCGAACAGCCCGGGCCAGTAGCTCCGGCTCACCTTCACGAACTGATCCACGGCCCCGCTCAGGTCGCCGACCGCCCCCCGGTGCCGCGCCATCGCGCCCAGCAGCCCGCTCAACTGGCTCCGAACGACGGCCCCCTTGAGTTCGACTTGGCCCAGGATGTGGGCCGCCCGGTGCGCCCACCCGAACGCCAGGTACAACGGCGCGAACGCCCCACCCGCCGCGCTCAGGGCGCCCCGGAGGATCCTCTCCAGGCGCGTCAGCTCGGGCGGCGCGCCCCCTTGGCCTTGACCCGCCCCAGGCTCCCGGCGACCGCGCTCAGTCGGGCGTGCAACTTGAGCCCCGACGCGTCCAGCGGGGGCCGCCCATCGTCGGTGATGGCGCTCCGTACCGCCGAGCAGTACCCGCGCACCGCGCCGGCCTCGGGATCGGTTCGCCCCTCGACCTGGCGCTCGATCTGGCGCACCCCGCGGACCTTCTTCTTGAGTGCCACCTTGGCGTGCCGATCGGCCTCATAAATGGGCTTCGCGGCCTCCCGCAGGTCGTGGAACTGGCACAGCTGGTAGGGCACACCGGGGAGCGCCCGCGCCACGGCTTTGCGAATCGAGTGCTGGCCGTCGGAGATGACCCCGGCGACCGGCACCCCGCACGCCCCCTTCACCGCTGACAGCAGGGCCGCCAGATCTTGGTTCCGGGCCGACAGCAGGCTCTTAGCCAGCAGGATCTGGCCGCTGAGCACGTCCCGGATCACCCACAGCACCTCGCGCCCGACGTCCGGTTGGAGCCCGTCGAGGGCCAGGATCACCTTGCCCTGGGCGGCCAGCACCTTCTGGACCCGGTGATCGTCGGTCAGGGACGTGGCGAGCAACTCGTCGTACCGGTCCAGCAGGTTGGTCACGGTGCGCTCGGACACCGACACGTTCCGGGCGACCAAGTGGGTCCGGATCTCGGGCACGGACCGGTGCTCGGCGTACCGCGGGCGCCCGATCAGGGCGATCACGTCGAGCCCGAACTCGTGCCGGGGCAGCGCGAACGAGCCCTCGGCCTCGGGCCGGTACGGCTTCTTGTAACCGGCGCACGCCGCGGTCCGGCACCGGCGAACGGTCAGATTCAAACGGGTCACACCGGTCAGGGTGTGGACCGTGCGGCGGGCCGCATAATCGGCCCACATGGGCCGCCCGCAGTACGGGCACGCGGCCCGCTCGGGCGTCAGGTCGCGGGTGATCGTTGGCTCCGCGGTCTTCGCCTTCTTCATCGGTCGTCCTCGGAGGCCGACCTAAAGGTTAAACCAGCCGCCACTTCCGATCCAGACACGTTTGCCTGCCTGGCCTTTTTTCGACCGCGTGGACGCGCTGTTGGACCGCATCAGCCAAGAGGTTCTTGGTCAACTCACGCCCTCGAGGTGCGGCCGCGTCTTCGCAGGCTCCGAGAACGGCGCCGTCGGGAGCGGATAAGGCCAAGGCTCGAAGTTCCTCGTGGAGAGACAGGAATTGCCGAACAAGAGCTTCGCTGGCGGCAGGGATTTCAATCGTGACAGTTGCGCTCATCGAACGTCCATGTTCGCGGGATTAGGTCACCTCAATTACCCAGCTTACGGCAGCCGTACCAGAGAACTTGGCTACACCCAATTTGGTCCGCACGAGCGCACGGCCCGGAAGCACGTTCGCGGCTGATTCGTTTTGAACACTTCGGGATCGCTCGGCTCAATTAACAGCACTTCGCTAGACAGTAGTTTCCAGGATTCTATGAGGTATCAGGCGAGCACTCGGCTTGGGTTGTCGAGTTCGTGGTGTAATTCTCTCGGGCCATCCAACTCTCGAAGGAAGTGCGAAAACTCCGTCCGTCGCGCCCACACGGCCCGCCGTACATCCCGTACCGACGGGTGGCTCTTCTTCCGGTTCCAGTCCGGGGCACTCCACCAGCGCCCGACCTCCGGGCTCGCGTCCAATCGCCGCGACAGCAACCGCAACAGGGCCAACGCCACCATCTGAACCACGAACGCGCGCTCGACCGGGGCCTTGGTCCACGCCCGGCACTCCTCCATCCCCAACCGCTGCTTGTGGTCCCGGAACCCGTCCTCCTGCCGGAACCGCGCCGCGAACACCGCGACCACCTCGGCCGGCGTGAGGGTGGCCGAGGTAGTAACCCGGAACCACGCACCGGCGTAGCCCTCCACCTCGAACACGAACACACGCACCGGCTCCGCCGCACCCGTCACCGACCACCGACACGACCGCTCCTTGAACCGGAACGTCCGCTCCCGCCCGTACAGGTACACCGTTCCCGATTGCCACCGCGCGCCCCACCGCCCGTGGTCTTCCGGGGCCGGTAACCGCGCGCCCCACTTGCGCGGGCGCCCCGGACCGCGAGCCGGTGCCGACGGCACCGGCTTGTACAACCGGGCGTTGCACCTCAGCCGGGTGACCACATCGATCCGCCGCCCGCTGCTCGTGTCCAGGCACGGGCGGATCACCGTCTGATTGGCATACGCCCCGTCGAACACGGCCAGAATCGGCACCGGGGAGTCGGCGTCCGCCTGCCGGAGCATGGCGACCGCCAGGTCGGTCTTCTTGGCGAAGGTCTCCCCGGGAGGGCGTTGCTTCTGGCGAAAGTAGAGCCGTGCCGTGTGCGGCAGGTAGGTCCACGGGGTGCCGGGCACCAGGTCACCGGCGACCACCCAGTTGTGCGCCCGGACGGTGGACGCCCGGTTGGGGCTGCGCCCGGCGGGCTCGTGGAACGTGCACACGCCCCAGACGGCCTTGCTCGTGCGGTGGCACGTGGTGTCGTCGAGTGCGACCGCACGGTAGCCGGCGAAGCGCGGCGACAGTTCGGCCTCGACGAGTCGCTGCGTCTGCCCCTCGACGCTCTCCTGGCGGAACGCGCCGTACTCGGCGAACCGCTCGACGACGCGCCACCGATCCTCCAGGCCCAGTGAGGTAAGGATCTGTGTGATGGTGTGTTCCTCGTCGGCGAGGACGGTGCCGATGACCCACTGCCCGAACCGGGCGAAACCCGGTTGGGTGAAGACCCATTCGAGGCCCTGCGCGCGAACAACGGTCAACTGATCTGCGTGTACGAGGTGAACCGGTACGCGGAGTATTGTTCGCTGGCCGTGCTGTACGACGCCGACAGCGGCGAGTGCTGGCGCTGCGACGCAGCCAACTGGCGCACCGACCCCGCAGTGGCGGCGAAATGGCGCGAGCGGTTCGCGCGTAGCCCGCGAGCACCCGCACTTCCGGGTTTCGACCGCCCTCTTACCGGACGCCCCCGCGCGGTAGAATGGGAGCGGATTTCACCGCAGAGGGCACGAGAGGGCGCAGAGGAAAGGCAAGAACGGGTTCCCCTCCCCTCCGCCTGGGAGCGGCTCACGAGGTGACCGATGACCGAAGCGGAATGGCTGGTGTGCAAAGATCCGAGGACGATGATCGGAGTGGTACGGGAGAGAGCAGCAGAAAGGAAACTGAGGTTGCTCGCACTCGCTTGTTGCTGGCGCTTTGATTTGGTTGGTACCAATGGAATAGAGCCGCGCTGCGCGCATCCCGAAGTCGAGCGCCGCCGCCGCCACTACCCCCATGAAGTCGAGCACCGGCGCAGAGCCATCGCGGTCCTGGAACGCTGTATCGAAGGAACGGTAGACGAGCGCGAATTTGAGAGGGCATTGAGCGACGCGGCTAGTGACGGACACGGCGCAACTCGTGATCCTACCGACACCGTCGGGTACGCGGTAGACGCTGCGTCGAGGTGCTTCGAGCATATCAGTCGCGGCAATTGGGAATGGCTTGTCGAAGCGGCTAGTGAAGTGCCTGCGTATGACGCGCTTACACAGAGTGGCAATCCTGATTTGGCGATCCTCGCCACTCTTTGGAGGACGCCTCAGACGAGGCCACGCCTTGAGAACCGGAGCCGCGACGAAGAGGTTGTTGCACGGTTGCCAGAATACATATCTGCTTTGGCTGTCGAGAAAAACAACCAATCCGACTGGCTCCGCGACATCTTCGGCAATCCCTTTCATCCGGTCGCCTTCTCCCCCTCGTGGCGCACCTCGACCGCCGTCGCGCTCGCCTCTCAGATGTACGAGTCGCGCGAGTTCGGCGCGATGCCGATCCTGGGCGACGCGCTCCAGGACACAGGGTGTGACAGCGCCGACATTTGGACCACTGCCGCGGACCCGGGCCGCATGTGCGCGAGTGCTGGGTCGTCGATCTGGTGCTCGGCAAAGAGTAACCTTGCTCCTGGCATTCTGCACGGGCATGATGGTGGAAGATCCCGACCACTTCCGCCAACCCCTCGGTGTGCCGTGTCGAACGACGTGATGCTGGTTGCGTACAAGGTGCTCTCGGCACTCACGGTCCTCGCCGGCGCGGGCGGAATGGGCCTGAGTTTCCTGTCGATGGCGTGCGCGGACCTGCCGAACATCGTCGCGGGGGGCGCGGGGTTCGTCGCGGGCGCGATCCTGGTCGGGGCCGGGTTGGTCGCGCTGGCGCTCTTCTCGCTGGTCCCCGCGGGACCGGCCCGCACCTCAATCCCGGAGGAGCTGTTACAGATCGAGAAGTAGACCGCGCCATCCGGGATCGTGCGTTGCCGCGCGCTACGCACTCTGAGGCGACATCGTCTCGACTCCGCTCTCGTTATCGCACACGGTTCCACCAAGAGTCCGGCGCAGGAACTCGACCAAGAACGCGCTCTCGTCGCGGGCCTGGCGCCAGTCGCGCCACAGGCGGAACGCGCCTACAACGGTCGCGAACAAAAGCGCGAGCAACAACCAACGACTGATTCGGGAAGAATCGTTGATCGCGATCACAACCTGCGCGTACAGGTTGGCCAAGACACTTACTGCAAAGACAGCCAGCGGCCCCCAGGACGAAACATCCCTCCCGATTCGGCCCCGGAACACGGTCACCGGTCCGCGCGCCTCGAACGTTCCCGAGAGGCACATCTGGAACGGGTTCGTGAAATCGATCCGCTTCCACAGGCGCACGCGCCCGGACTCGACGCGCCCGTACACCGCTTTGGGCTCGTCCTCGAAGAACATCCGGTAGCTCCGGTTCGTGCCCGCGGTCAGGCGCGCGGTACACTCGTCCGGGGGCAGAGGGAACGTGAGTTCGACGCGGGCCATCGCCATCGTGCCTCGGTGCGTGCGCGACAGTATTAGGACCAGCATACCGTCACGAACCTGTGGCTGCTACCCCTTGCCAAGCACCAGATCAACGACCCAGCACCCGCGCACGTGCGGGCCCTCGCTCCGGCAGTGATCGAGCACCTCAGCGCTCTCGCACCCCGCGTCCTGGAGCGCGTCCGCCAGGATCGGCATCCCACTGAACTCGCGCGTTTCGTACATCTGGAGTGCCACGGCGCGAGCGGTGGAGGTGCGCCATTTCCGAGAAAACGCGACGGGGCGAAACGGGTTCCCGAAGATGTCGCGCAGGAAGTCGGCTTGCACCGCGAGTTCGGTCGGGTCGGGCGGCAGCACCAGCCTCCCGATCAGGTCGACATTTGGTTCAAGTCCGCAGTCGGCCGCGCGGAGACAGGCCTTCGCGCTCCCCGCGGCGCGGTAAGCCAGCGCCGCCTGCGTGACCCTCTTTCTTGTGCAACTCCAAACTGCGCTGCTCCCGAATACGCGCGCTGCGGCCTGAAACTCGGCTGGCTGGTACGTCCAGGGCACGCGCGTAACGGGATTGTTCACGCGACCGCCCTGGAGTCGCACCTGCCGCGCTCGCAACAGCGATTCGCGAAGCCCGGGCTCCGCGTGCAGTTCCAGGCAGTCGAGCGCGTCGGTGTCCGCGACATCCAGCACGTCCCCGACGCGGCGGCAGCACGCGATTGCGAACTGCCGGTACCTCTCGTCCGAGGCGGCCCGGCTGCGCGAGAGAGTGAACAGCACGTCGAGCATATCCGAAGGGTCTTCGCACGCCAGCCAGTCCGCTTCGGTCATCCTCACCCCTTGTCGAGCACCAAATCCACAACCCAGCACCCGCGGACATGGACACCCGGCGCGCGACAGTGGTTCAGCACGTCCGTGTTATCGCACCCGGCGTCTTGGAGTGCGTCCCCCAGAATCGGCATCGCGCCGAACTCGCGCGACTCGTACATCTGCTGCGCCAGCGCGACCGCGGTGGAGGTGCGCCACACGGGGGAGAACGTGACGGAGCGAAAAGGATTACCGAACACCTCGCGGAACAGGGCGCATTGGGCCGCTTCCTCTGCCGCCCGCGCGCCGTGGTACGCGAAATTCTCGACGCGGCTCCGGTCCGAATCTTCACCGAACGGATCGAAGTCCGGCGGCCGCGTGCGCCCCGCGGCCGCGCACCCGACGGCTTCGGACGCGGCGGCGCAATTGATGATGGCCTGGCAGCACGGGTTCTCCTCATCACACGCGCACGCGGTAATCACCCGCTGGCGCGCGGCACCGACCTCCTCCCAGGTTCCGTGCCCTTCGATCAGGCGCTCGTATGCCTCCACCGCCTCGCGCCCGGGAGCTTCGATCAGGTGGAAGATGCGCCGCCAGCACGCTGCCGCGTGCAGGTAGGATTTCCGGTTCCACTGTAACAGGTTCTGGTGCGACGTCGGCGCGCGTCTCCCCGGGCGCGGGGCGCGCGTGAGCGCCTCCAGTTGTTCGGTCATGCGGCTCAGGTCTTCGCACGCGAGCCATTCGGTTTCGGTCATCGGGCGCCCTCCGGAACCGCCTCCAGCATGATCGGGCGTGGCGACCGGTGCAAGCCCCGGCGCCCTTCGGTGATTGCGCCGCTTGCTCCGGCTGTGCGTTCGGGTATGCTGTGTTTTGTTCCCGTGGTCGGTTTAGCTCGTCGCTCTGCGACAGGCTGATGTTGCGTCAGCCGAGCACACTCCGCCACACGCACCGCGGGGAACACTGTTCCAGCACCGCTATCGAGCCGACGCCACCGGGTCGGTGTGCGTTCTGGAACAACCCCGGAATCGTGGTTCCGCACACCGACCCGGTGGCGTCGGCTCGGCGTTGCCGTGAGCGTTCCGCGCATCTCAGGTCGGGAAGTAAACACCGCGGGAACACCTCGGGCCAGGGATTGTTCCCTGGCCCGGGTCGTTTCATGCAGAAGGAAATCGGCTAAAGCGGCTACTGTGCCGCGCGTCGGGCCGATCGGGTACGAGTGAGATCCCGCCGCCGAGCGCCCCTTACGAACCAGTGCGGCGCATGACGTCCCAATTGTGGACGCTGATGCCGAGCACCGGGCTCACTCCCCGGTTCTTCGCTCTCGTGTGCCACGAACGCGATACCCGTTGGAGCGTTGGGGGACCGCTCCGAATCCGGGTAGTACATCTCGTCGCCGGCGTCGTAGAACAACGGGAACAACGATAGTGCCTCCCGGAGCGGGCTACCGATCCCGATTCGCCCGAGCGCCCGCCCGCGGTACCCCTCGAACACCCAGATGCCGTACAAGTCGCCGGGGGCATTGAAGTCGAAGCGAACCACATCCGCTCCGAAGTACACGGTCGTGTTTTCGGAGCCCGGCAGCGCGGGGTTCCGAACAACCAATATTCCGGTGTTCTGATCGATCGCACGTCTCAAAGGAAAACCCGGTTGGTACCCGACGTGGGTGGCCGCACGTAGTAACGCGCCGCACTCCGAAAGCCGAGTCCCGATCCGCTACCCGGCCGCGAAGAGCCCCGGGTACAGGTCCGCGTCCAAATCAATGAGTGTCATCCGGCGAGCCTCCGGCTTGCATAGAACGCGCGCACGTGCGGCCCGTCACCGCGGCAGTGGTTCAGCACGTCGGTGTTGTCGCAGCCCGCGTCCTGGAGCGCGTCGGCCAGAATCGGCATCGCGCCGAACGCGCGCGACTCGTACATCTGCTGCGCGAGCGCAACGGCGGTGGACGTGCGCCATTCCGGGGGGGAAGGTGATGGGGCGGAACGGGTTCCCGAAGAGATCGCGGAGGAACGAGGTGCGAGCCGCGGTGACGTGGCGCTCGATGGCCCTCGACCCGTGCGGCAGATCAATCAGTGGCGGACACGGGCGCCGTTCGGTGTACTCCACGACGAACTGTGCGAGTCGCGCGGCGTAGTCGACCGTCCTACTCAGCAGGTATTCGGATGATTCCTCGTAGTAGCGCGCCTCCGCGCCGCCCGTTCTCGCCCATGCATGATCTCGGTCCGCGAACTCCTCAGCTACTCCGATGGCCTCGAGCGGGGACTCGCTCACGCGCAATCGCGAACAAAAGCGCCGGAGCGCGCAATCGTAGAGCGCGAGCTTACGGCCGCTCGCTCGGCCGCGGAGTGCGGTGAGCAGGTCGCGCGGTTCTTCGGACACCAGCCACTGGGCTTCGGTCATCGGGCACCCTCTGGAGTCACTCCGTGATGCCCGCTCCGGCGCCCGGGGCGAGCCCGCGGTTCACCAAAATAAATTAAACGATCTGGCTATCGTCAATTGGTTGTGCGATGATAAATGTGCCATGCCAGTTTCGGGACGCTCATCATAAGGGGACGGGCATGACAGAGTACGAACGACTTTCTCTTCAACTCCAGGCGACCCTGGTGAGCGGACTGAGCCTCATGGTCGTTCAGTCGAAGTTGCAGTCCTCGGACGAGAACGCGGGGTACGTGCAACAAGTGCTGAACTGGCAGAGCCAAGTCGCGCGGGTGCTGGAAGGGCTCAAGTCGGTCCTCGGGTAGTAAACGGGGTTCCCGTGGTCGTGTTTAGCTCGTCGTAGAGCGATGGCGATGTTGCGCCGCCCGCGCACACTCTTGGGGAAAATCCGAAGTCTCGGGGCGAACCGTTGGTCCGTTCGAGTTTCGTATGTGTTTGTGCTTCGGATTTCCTCCCAAAGTGGGTGCCAGGTCGGGAAGTAGACACCACGGGGACACCACGGGCCGGGGAGCGTTTCCCGGCCCGCTGTCGTTGAAATCGGATGGAGTGCTTTGTGACCGATCGTCGGGCCGTTAGCGAGACGGGTCAGACACGTCGCGTTCCACGAAGTGCCGCGGCGGTAACGAGTCCCGGAGTGCCGCCCGCGCCCTTACGAACGTGGCGGCGTAGCGTTTCCGGATCTTCGCGTGCGGGGCGCTCGACTTTGGTCACCGGGCGCCCCGGAGCGGCTCCCAGCATGACGGTTCCGGCGCCCGGGGCAAGTGCGAACGCGATTACTTCTTCGGCCCCGGCCCGAGCGCGCGCTCGATCTCGGCGACCAGATCCTCGACGATCGTGGGGGCGTCCTTGGTGTGCCGGGGCCGGGCCTGGTCGTCGTGCCACAGCACGCGCCCGTTCGCGTCCAACAGGTACAGGGTGGGGGACACCTCGTACCCGGGGTTGTAGGTCGCTCCCATGCGCGCCGAACTGTACGCGCCGAGCGCCGCGATGGACTCCAGGTCCGCGCCGTACCCGGCGGGCCACGGGACGTCGAGGGACGACACGAACTCCTCCACGCTCGGGCGCGCGACGTTCGTGAGGCTCACGAACGCGACCCCGCGCTCCTTGAACCGGTGGTACGCGCGGACCAGTCCCGGGGCCGTGGCGCGGCACCCGGGGCACCAGTGCGCCCAGATGTCCACGACGACCAGTCGGTGCCCGGTCCCGACGGCCGGGCCGTTCACCCAGCCCTCGGCCTTGAGCGCGGGCAACAGGGTGCCGGCCGGGAGCGGCTGGGCCGGGTACGTCCCGGGCGGGAGCGGGCCTCGCACGGAGCGCTCGGGGGCGTCCGGGGGCCGGAACGCCAGGAGCGCCGCGCCGGTGCCTGCCACCACGACGGCAACGAGGGCGCAAGCGACGACCCGCGGGGGAACCCGCTTGTGCCAACCGGGGTTAAACACGAGAGCCTCCGGGCCGTTGAACTGCGCGCACTGGTGGGCGGTGTTGGGACGAGACCTTCATTGGTATCGACCCCGGGCGGCTGCGGCCGCTGAGTTCGTGATGAGAGTGTTAAGCGATTTTCACAAGAAATGGCTGTTCCGGTTCGTGATCCCGGAAGGGCCGGCCCTAACGAAGTGCGGCGCCGACAGTTGGAGTCACTGGCGCGTATGAGTGTGATACTGCTTGTGGGGACGAATTGGGGCGTTTTATCTTTGATATTGTGTCACGGTTCTCCGGGCCGCGAGTTGCAGCCACAGCCGGAAAACCGCGACACGAATGCGACACATGATATTTTAATGAATCGCGATCGTTTTGATTTGATTGATTTCTGCGGCCGATTTTGTGTGGGCGGGCGCCCGCCGTTCGTCACTGCCGGCCACATGGCGCCCGCAACTCGGCCTACTTCTTCGGTCCCCCTTTTCCGCCGCGCTCCTTATCGCCCTGGGACTTACTCTGGTTCATGATGTCCTTCACCTGGGCGTCGCTCAACTTCGGCTGGGTCGGTTCGCTCGAGCCGCACCCCGTTGCGATCACCAACAGGCCCGCGATCACAAGAACTCGCATGAATCCGTGTCTCCGTTATCTGTGTGGTTTGGTGTGTTTGGGTTGTGTCACCCGACGGGGCGCGATTCGACACCGCGCCCCGTCGGGTGAATCGCGAACGTGTATTAATCGAGGCTGCCGCCGACCTCGCCGCCCGCGCGGCTGCCGTAGGACATCCAGGCGTCCGGGTCGACCCCGTCGCGGACGAACCGCACGCTCCCGTCGGCCATGCCCACGTTGGCCCCGCCGGTGTGGTAGCTGCTGGCGGGCACCACGATGGCCCACCAGTCGCCGGGGCGCCAGCACGGGGCGTTCGGCGGGAGCAGGTGGTTGTACCAGGTGCGCCACGGGGAGCCCTCCACATACGGGTACCCCTTGTAGCTCCACGCCGGGCTCCAGCCCCCGGCCAGCGACGCGGTTTTGTAGTCCCGCGACAGGAGCTCGGCCCGGCCCGCCTGGAGCTGTGCCCAGGTCAGGTTCTGGTACGGCTGGCTGGTGGTGGTCTCGAAGCAGTCGCCGTTCTTCTTGCCCCCGCCCCCGCCGGACAGGTACCCGGCCGTGACCTCCGCGTAGAGCGCGGTGTTGCTGGTGCCGTCGGTGACGCCCTCGATCTTGCGCCCCGTGTTCAGCAGGTCGTCGAACATCCCGTCCTTGCCGCTGCGGTCGTACCAGATCCGGAGTTCCCGTGGTAGCTGGTGAGGCCCATCGGCTCGGAGGTGCCCGGCTTCCCGAGAACCTGCGGGTCCGAGGGGCACATGAGGCTCTTGATCCGGTTGCTCGTGGCGGTCACGTTCGCCGCGTCGCCGTACCACGGCTGGGTGTAGTTGTAGATTTTGGCGATGTTGTCCTGCTCGAAGTACGGGAGCAGGCGGCTCAGGTCGTTGTTGTTGTAGGCGATGCCGGTGGCCCAGGCCCCGTCCGGGAACTTGCCGTTGGCCGACACGAAGTTGTGGGACGCGAGCCCCACCTGCTTCAGGTTGTTGCTGCACGACATCCGCGCCGCCGCGTCGCGCACCTTTTGCACGGCGGGGAGCAGGAGCCCGATCAGGATCGCGATAATGGCGATGACGACGAGTAACTCGATCAACGTGAACCCGCGACGGCGCATGGCCGCACCTCCGGAGAGGACATGATGTGGTGTTCGCTGAGCGAACGAGAACGAATGAAATAATCAGCCGGGGCGAACGAATCGGGCGGAGAGTAACGGGGCGAGCGTGTGGAGAGGGCGCACTTAGGGAGGGCGTATGGGGAGGGCTAACGAAAGAGATTACCCCGTTCGCTCCGGTGAGTCCAGTGCATTGAAATGAGAAAGCGAGTCTCTCACTCATTGTCGCGCGGCACCAGTCGTGCTGTGCCGCGCGACAATGAGTGGGAGACTGATGGAAATGGGTCGTACAGCCGAGCGGCGCGTGTTGACGGCGCATGCGGTTCGGGCAACTTGCTCGGTCAGTCGGATTTGAACTTCGCGAGCGCCGTGAGGTTCCGCACCGTAACGACCACGTAGTATTCCTCGCCCGATTTCAGCTTGCGCGGATCGAGCGCGTAATCCGAGTAGTCGGTGACCGAGCGCTCGGTCTTCGGCAGGTGCGTGGTGTGGATCGCGAGCGGGAGGTGCACCAGCGCCCCGTTCACCTGTACCCCGTCCTTGTCGAGGACCGCGTAGCGGTACTCGTCGGAGGCGAACGACTGGTCCGCCGTTCCGGGGTGCTCGAACCGTATGCCGATGCCCTTTTTCGTATCGGCTTGAACCCGGAGCATCGCGTCGAGGCGCGCCGGTTCGGGGGCGTCCCCGACTTCCAGTTCCAGCTTCCCGGTCGCGAGCTTGCTCAGTGCGGGGGCGATCTGCAAGCCCCCGCTCGACGAGTTGCCGAGCACCCGTTCGTACTGGAAGCCGATCTTCCCGCGCCCCACGAAGAGCGGGGGCTCCTCCGTCGCGCCCCGCCCCCGGCCGCCCACGGGCCGCAGCTCGTACCGCCACCCGGGTGCGCCCGCGCGCTTGGCACCGCCGGCCATTCGCGATTCGAGTTCGACCTCTTCGCCCGGTTTCAAACTCACGTTCACCGGTCCGTGCATCCCCAGAACCGCGAGCCCGGCTTGCCGAAACTCCTTGCCGTCGGCCCCGATCGTGGTGGGCGGGGTTTCGTCCAGGAACTGTCGGATGTACTGGAATCTCACCGTTTCCTTGCTGGTGTTGCGGACCCGCACGAACAGGGTGATCGTTTCGCCGTAGGAATAGCTCCGCTTCCCGTCCGGGAGGATACTCAGACCGGCTTGCAGGCCGCCGACCTCCGGCCCCCACGCCGTGAGCGGCTCCTTCTCCCGCTTCGGTGGCGGCGCCGCTCGGTCCCCCGACGCGGGCGGGGTCTCTCGGACTGCGGCGGGGCGCTCATCTCCTGCTGCGGCTCCCGGGTGATTTAGGAGCGTCGCGCCGGTTGCCAGCGCGCCCAAAACCAGCGCGAGCGCGACGGCGGTTTTCAGTTTGATGGTGGTCATGGATTTCAGCACTCCGTCTGCGAGGGCCGAGACCGCACCGGGGACCGTTCCGTTGGCCCCGGCGCAAACACGTGTGACGACCAGCGTCGAAGCGGTCACCGCTTCGGGCACGCGGGCCGACGCGGTACTTTTCGCGAGCAGGGCGACGAGTGCGCCGCCCGAAAGCGTGACCCCGCGCTGGGCGAGGCGCGCGGCCAGCATGCCTCGGGCGCGTGCGAGCCGGCTCGCAACGGTCCCCTCCGGCAGCCCGGTGTCTCGGGCGGCTTCTTTGCGCGTTCTCCCTTCCAGATCACAGAGAACCAAGACGCTCCGGTACGTGTCCGGCAGGCGGCTCAGTTCCTGATCGAGCACGGGCCACAAATCACCCCAGGTCTCGCGCTCGATCGCCACCGGTTCCGGACCCTCCGTTGGCGGGCGTTCGCGCCCGGTTCGCTTCGCGGCGGTGGCCCGCGCCTTCCGCGCCGTCTGGTAGGCGACTCCGTAGAGCCAGTTGGCGAGCAGCTCCGGTGCGGCGATCGCCGGTGCGCGGCGCACGAGAACGAGGAACGTGGCCTGGAACGCATCTTCGGCGTCGTGGTAGCGGCGGAGCACCCGGCGGCACACGCCCCACACCATCGGTCCGTGGCGCCGGACGAGGGCCGCGATCGCAGACTCACTGCGGTGGGCGACGAAATCTTTGAGGAGCTGCTCGTCGGGCAATTCTCCCTCGCCCCCCGCGCACGCGGTGCGCCGGAGGCGGTGGAGGATGCCGGCGAGCGGGTCGGTTGCCATGCCCTTCCCTTGTGGGCTCCGAGGGGCCGTCTACCACTACCACTACTACTACCCGCACCCGGCCCGTTGATCCCGGATTCCGGAAAACGAACGGCTCTTGCGTTCTCCCGTCACGTCCCGGCAGTGGAACGGCTTTTAGGCCGCTAACATTTGCTAACATCCCGGGACCGCGGGCACCCGAACCTTCAATTTCGCCTGGGGAAACTCCATTTTCTCCCCGCGGCTGCTAACATCCGCATCAATCCCCTGGCCCTTCGCACCGACACGGGGTATTGCACGATCCACACGCGCGCAGTAGCCCGTGTCGGGCATTGTACACGAATGGCGATTGCGACATCAAGACCACTAGTGAAAATATGGGCAATATTTTTAGACTGAAGAGATTTCACCGCAGAGGGCGCGGAGAGCGCAGAGAAGAAACGCAATTGGTTTTCTCCGCGCGCTCTCGTGCCCTCTGCGGTGAAACCTCTTCGCGACTACTCTCTGCCGAGCACGAGATCGACGACCCAGCACCCGCGCACATGGGCACCCGGCTCCCGGCAGTGCGCCAGGAGCGCTTCATCGGCGCACCCGGCGTCCTGGAGGGCGTCTGCCAGAATCGGCATCGCGGAGAAGTCCTGCGAGTCGTACATCTGCTGAGCTAGGGGCCAGGGCGGTGGAGGCGCCCCACTCGGGGAGGAAGGTGGCGGGGTGAAACGGGTTCCCGAAGATGTCGCGGACCAGAGCCGCCTGCGCAGCCCTTTCTTCCAGATCTTCCCGACTGTGATACCACGATGCGAGTTCGGACGCAAAAACCCCACAGTACGTTGCGGCGAGGCCCGCCGTGTCAAGCACAAGCGCGGCACACCCCGATGCCAATTTTGACTTCACATGACTGTCGCCGAATTGCACATCGGACGCCTTCGTCCGTGCTAAAAGCACTTCTTCTTCTTCTGCGCACAATCCATCCGCTAGCCGTTCGGCGACCTCGACAGCATTCCGAAACCACTTGTTCTTCAACTTGGTCCAGACGCGCCTACAGCACGCGACTGCGAAAAGTCGAGCCTTTCGGTCACTCGGTGTGGTGCGGACGATTATCAGTGTCGGCTCGCCGCACGCCAGCCATTCCGCTTCGGTCATCGAGTTCCCTCCGCGGGGAGCCAACCAAGCGCCCCGCACTCCGAGCACAACAGCTTACCCTCTGCAAAGATCGGAGAGGTGCGACAGAAGCAATCGACCGCATCGGTAGGGCGCGTCGGAATCAGCTCCAGTAATTCCGGGTACCGCCGCGCCCCCCCAAACCAGGGCCATCAGCACGTTGCTCCGATCGGTGTGAACCGTGCCCACGTCCGGCTGGTCGTACTCCTCGCCGACAACCACGACCGCGCCATTCGGCCGCAGGTAGTAATCCGCCCACATGCTCCCGCCGATGTGGAGCACTCGTAGGCGGGCACTGTGGGTACGCGCCGGATCGAGTTGAGCCGGGGGCAGACCGGTGATTAAACGCGAGACGATCTCTTCGGCGCGTTGCGACCACATTGGTCCCTCCCGCTTCGATCAGCAGTGGAAGATGAAGCACTTCGGGAGGGCTTTTCGCAGCTTCTCCACAGCGGCGTCGGTCACCTTCGTTTCGCACAGGGCGAGTGAGGCGAGGGCTTTGAGTTTGGCCAGTTCCTGGAGGCCGGTATCCGTTATCTCTGTGCCGGCCAGGTCGAGGCCGAAGGGGACATCGGGAGCCGGCAACTTCGGCACGATGCCGTCCTTCCATTTGGCGAACCGGAACGCGGGGATCGCGCCCGCTTCGGGCTTCTCAACAAAGATCAAGGCGCCAGACGTTTCGGTCTTCATCCACCCGACCGCGGCTCCCGCGTCCTTCCACGCTTTGACGACGACGTCGGGCAGCGGCTTGGGTAGGTCTTTCTTGTCGTCGGCGAAGCCCACGTGCCCGTGACCAGAACCAGCGCGAACGACAACGCACGCATGACGAGCCCTCTTGATGTGCCTCCGGTAGCAATTCTATCAGGGTGAGTCCTTCGGACCGGGCTCTTTCACGACTCTGCTTCGCTGCGGTTGGGGCGCCTTCGGCCCGCTCCGATCTCTCGCGCAGAACTGCCCGGGTCGATCCGAAACGGGCGGCCCCGCGTGGGCGAAGGGGCTCGGGCGAACGGCCGGTGTGAGCCGGCCGGTGGAAACCTCCTCCCGCTCGTCACCACGAGGTTCCGTGATCGCCCGGTGTGAGCCGGGCAGCGCGATATGAAAGCAAAAACATTTTCCGACAGGACTAACAGGATCAACCGGATAATACTGAAACATGCACCCGCTCGTTAGCACTCGCGGTTCGCCTGAAGTCTTCTTGGCGAACCGCGAGTGCTAACGAGCGGGTGGAAATACGTATTTGAATCCTGTCGATCCTGTTAATCCTGTCAAAATTCTTCTGCATTAGAGACCGGCACCGGCCGGTTACCATCCCCGGGCGAACCGCGCGTGTTCACGAGCGGGTAAAGGCCCTTACCCGGCCGGTCACCCAAGATTCACCGGGGTTCATCCCACCAGGCACTCGTCCTGCTGGCGCTGCGCCGGAACCGGACTTTCCAGCGATTCCAGGGAAGACGAGCGCGTTGCGACCGCGGTCGTTGCGGCGCGGGCCGGGGACGTTTTGTAGTGCGTGACGTACAGGGTCGCCCCGACGAACGTCAGCCCGCCGACGAGGTTGCCGAGCACGGTCGGGATCTCGTTCCGTGACGTGAAAGGCGGCGTCGGGGCGGGGCAGCAGCAGGTACGGGTCGTGCGAGCCAGCGTCGGAGCGTTCCACCTGTGCCTGGGGACGTTTACGGTGACCGAGGCGTGGACCCGGAACCGGGCCGAGAACGAATTGATCGAGCATCGATCCGCGATGCCCGTGGGACGATGAATCACGACGGCCGAGTCACGCAGACAAGCGCCGCGCGTGGCGCCGGGAGTTGCTGGGAAACGAAATCCGGGCCGCTCTGGGGTTGGGGCGACCGAGCCAGAATTACATGCCGCTGTGGAACGCCTGTTCAACTTGGCGGCCGATTGTGATGATGTCACGCCAAGTGCAGCTTGGTGACAGAAGTTTCACCTTTGACGCCTCATGAACCAAGCAACGACAGCCTATTCGTGGCGCTGCCTGGGGTGGCCCCAAAACAGGCCCGAACGCACGTCGCTTTTTACGAACGGTCGCGCATCAACCCATCGGCGGGTGATCCTTCCCCGGAATTTGGGGTGGCGCGAGTGTCCCCTTGCTCCCGTGAACCAGGGTGACCAAGTCGGGCGCCCCCACCGGAGTCGGGAGCGCGAACAGTTCCCCGAACATGTACCCGCAGCGGGCGCCGTGGTACCCGTTCGTCGAGCGGATCAGGTGCTCGACGCGGGCAAACCGCGCCGCATCGAATTGCGACTCGTAAGCCTTCACCGCCGCAATTTTCAAATCGATCGTGTCGCTGATGTCCACAACAAACTGGCTGTGCCACTGGCGCTGTTCGGCATCGAACGGGAACGGAACGTACACGAGGTGCGGCACGCGGTACGGGGCGGTCCCGGCGAACCGTTCGTCCCACTTGGTGAGCTGCGAGTAGAACCGAGCCGCTTCGCCGATCAACCCGCCCTGCAGGTGGTCCGGCGACGCGGCCGGGGTGCGCCCGGCCGCGATGATGATGATCCCGGGGCGGTACCGGCGGAACTGCGTCGCGAGCGCGAACCGCGCTTCGGGGCCGTCCATCAGCACGCGGTTCGGCAACTCGACGTTGACCCGCACCGGCACGTTCAGGATGCGCCGCGCGTCCTCGGCCTCCTTTTTCCGCGTTTCGAGCGAGCCGCGCGGGGTCGGTTCGCCGCTCGTGAGGTCAAAAATGCCAACCTTGTAGCCCTGTTTCACCAGTTTCGCGAGCGTCCCCCCGCACAGGATCTCCAGGTCGTCGGGGTGCGGGGCAACGGCGATCACATCGAGCGATTCCGGCAACGGGTCTTCGGCCACGGTACGTTCTCCGCGAAGTAATGTGAACACGGAAGTGAGTGTAGTGAGGAATACCCGCGCGGGGCGCGCCACTTTCAGACAGGCTCATTCCGAGATACACAGTGAAGGAGAACACCTTCGAGGGCGGTCCTTCGGGTCTGCGGACCCGGAGAACGTCGCGTTCAAATCGGAGAACCGCATGACGCCAGCCGTCGACCTGTACCCGGAACTCGACACCCCGCAAGCCCTGATCGACCTCGACACAGTCGATCGGAATGTGTCTGCCATGCGCGCCCTTGGCCGCGAACGCGGCGTCGACGTGCGGGTTCACTTCAAGTCGCTCAAGTGCGGCGGGTTGGCCAAGTATCTGATGAGTGCCGGGTTCGACACGTTTCTGTGCGCCAAACTGAACGAAGCCGAAGTGCTGGTTGGCGCCGGAGTCAAAGACGTACTGGTGGCCAACCAGATTGTTGGCCCGATGAAGGCCCGGCGCCTGGCAGCACTTGCAGCACGTGCCACCGTGTCCGTGTGTGTGGACGACGCGGAGAACGTGGACGAACTGGCTGCGGCTGCGGCGGAAGTCGGATCGACAATCGGGGTGCTGGTCGAGGTGGACGTTGGTCAGCGCCGCTGTGGGGTCGATCCCGGGGAGCCTGCTGTGGCTCTTGCTCGACACATCCTCAAGCACGCCCCGGCGCTCCGCTTCTTCGGACTACAGGGGTACGCCGGGCACATCCAGATGCTCCCCGATCTCGCAGAACGAACCGCTCAATGTCGGGCCGGGTTACAGTTGCTGGTCGACACCCGGCGCGCACTGGAAGCGGCCGGCATTCCCGTCGCGGTCGTCACGGGCGCGGGTACCGGAACCGCCGACGCCGCAGCCGGATTCTCGGGGCTAACCGAGATCCAGCCCGGGTCGTTCGTGCTCATGGACGCGGCCTACCACGCCGCGTGCCCGACATATGGGTGCGCGCTGTCGATCCTGACAACCGTAGTGAGCCGACGCGACGAGCGCTACGTGCTGGATGCCGGGAGCAAGGCGATCTCGAAGGACTTCGGCACACCGGTCATTAAGGGTTACCCGACCGATCGAGTAATTGCGGTAAACGAGGAGCACACGATTGTGGCTCCGGGCGCTGGCGCGGTGGTGCAGGTCGGGGACCGGCGCGAAGTGTTACCGGCTCACTGCTGTGCGACGATGAACCTGCACCGGTCGTGTGTCGCGGTGCGCGGTGGAAAGGTGGAGGTAGTTTGGCCGATCGAGGCCAGCGGGCGGTACGACTGAGCCGAGGCGCATTGATGCGCCTCGGCCGAGAACGCTCAAGAACAGGGATTTCTCCTCACTCCCGACGTTACTTGTAGCTCCGCTCGACGAGTTTGATCGCCTCGAATGCGAGCGGTTCTTCGTTGCGGATCGGCGTCTTGCCCTCGCCCGCGTACTCCCACGCGGCGACGTGGCAGAATTTTTCGTCGTCGCGCTTCGCTTCGCCGTCCGGTGTCTGGTGCTCCACGCGGAAGTGCCCGCCGCAACTCTCTTCGCGTACCAGCGCGTCGCGGGCCAGCAGTTCGCCGAACTCCATGAAGTCAGAGACGCGGTTCGCCCGTTCGAGCGCGGTGTTCAGGTCCGCGTCGCTGCCCGGCACGTTCACGTTCTGCCAGAACTCGGTGCGCAGTTCCTGGATGCGCGCAATCGCGGCCTCCAGGCTCTGCTTCGTGCGGGCCATGCCGACTTTTTCCCACATCACGTGACCGAGTTCGCGGTGCAGTTCGGTCGCGGTCTTCTTCCCCTTGATGGAGAGCAGTTTCTTGATGCGTTCCGTGGCCTCGGCCTCGGTGCGCTTGAACTCCGCATGGTCGGTCGGAGTCACGCCAGGCTTCTCGCCCGCCAGCCAGTGCGTGAGCGTGTACGGGAGCACGAAGTACCCGTCCGCCAGTCCCTGCATGAGCGCGGACGCGCCGAGCCGGTTCGCCCCGTGGTCCGAGAAGTTCGCCTCGCCGACCACGAACAACCCCGGCACGCTCGACATGAGTTCGTAGTTCACCCACGACCCGCCCATTGTGTAGTGGACCGCGGGGTAGATCCGCATCGGGCGCTCGTACCCGCTCTCGGCGGTGATGCGCTCGTACATCTCGAACAGGTTGCTGTACTTCTCCTCGATCTTCGCGCGCCCCTGCTTCGCGATCGCGGTCGCGAAATCGAGGTACACCCCGCGTGCGCCCGGCCCGACCCCGCGCCCGTCGTCGCACGCCTCTTTCGCGGCCCGGCTCGCGATGTCGCGCGGCGCAAGGTTCCCGTAGCTCGGGTACTTGCGCTCCAGGTAGTAGTCGCGCGCGGCCTCGGGGATCTCGCTCGGGTGCTTGCCGCAATCGGCCTTGTCCTTCGGCACCCACACGCGGCCGTCGTTACGCAGCGATTCGCTCATCAGCGTGAGCTTCGACTGGTGGTCGCCGGTCACCGGGATGCAGGTCGGGTGGATCTGCGTGTAGCACGGGTTCGCGAACGCCGCCCCGCGCTTGTACGCGCGGTACGTGGCCGTGACGTTGCACCCGATCGCGTTCGTCGAGAGGAAGAACACGTTGCCGTACCCGCCGGTCGCGAGAACTACCGCGTCGGCCGTGTGCGACTCGATCTTGCCCGTTTCGAGGCTCCGGGTGACGATCCCCCGCGCTTTCCCGTCGACCACGACGAGGTCGAGCATCTCGCAGCGCGGGTACATCTTCACCGTGCCCAAGCCGATCTGCCGGCTGAGCGCCTGGTACGCGCCGAGGAGGAGTTGCTGGCCCGTTTGCCCGCGGCAGTAGAACGTGCGCTGGAGTTGGGCGCCGCCGAAACTCCGGGTGTCGAGCAGCCCGCCGTACTCGCGCGCGAACGGCACGCCCTGCGCAACACACTGGTCGATGATGTTCACGCTCACTTCCGCGAGCCGGTGAACGTTCGCCTCGCGCGAGCGGAAGTCGCCGCCCTTCACGGTGTCGTAAAAGAGCCGGTGGACACTGTCGCCGTCGTTACGGTAGTTCTTCGCGGCGTTGATCCCGCCCTGCGCGGCGATGCTGTGCGCCCGGCGGGGCGAATCCTGGAAGCAGAAGCACGAAACCTTGTAGCCGAGTTCGGCGAGCGACGCCGCAGCGCTCCCACCGGCCAGCCCGCTGCCGACCACAATGACGTGATACTTCGACTTGTTCGCCGGGTTGATGAGCCGCTGATCCTTCTTGAACCGCGACCACTTCTCGGCCATCGGGCCGCCCGGAACTCGTGCGTCAAGTTGCATGGTTCACTCTTGGCGAAGAGTAAGGGGTGAAGCGACGAAGGAGCGAGCGGGTACACGAGAGGCCCGGCGCGGGATAGCGCGGTTCTCCGAGCGAGGTGAAGGGTGAACGTCTCTTCGCCCGTTCGCCCTTCACCTCTGCGCCCCTTCTCTTCAAATCAAAGGGTCTTGTACAGCGGCGGGGTGGCGCCGGCCCAAACGCCGATCACGATCCCGAGGTTGCCCACCAGGATGGTCAGCGCGACCGCGATCCCCAGCACGCGGATCAGCGGGGCGAACCGGCTGTTCTTCAGCCCGAGCGTCTGGAACGCGCTCTGCACCCCGTGGATCAGGTGAACGAACAGCACGAGCTGCGCCACGATGTACAGCACGGCTAGCGCCGGCGTCGTGAACCCGGCCACGACCATGCTGTACACGTCGTGCCGCCCCTGTTTGTCCTTCAGGTCGAGGACGTTCATGACCTTCCCGGGCTCCGTTTCCACCGATTGCAGCCCCAGCACCGTGAAATGGGCGAGGTGGAACAGAATGAACAGCCCCACCACCACTCCACTCCAGATCATCGTGCGGCTGGAAACGGTGGCCTGAACGCTGCCGGGGTACGAGTACCCGACCGGGCGCGCGGCCCGCGACCGCATCTTCAACCGGATCGCGAGCGTGATGTGTAACAGGAAGATCGCGAGCAACCCGGCACGCGCGATCCAGAGGAGGGCGCCCAGGCTGTGTGTGAGGAAGTATGCGTAACTGTTGATCGCGTCCGGCCCCTGAAACACCTTCAGGTTCCCGAGCATGTGGAAGACGCTGAACCCGACCAACCCCAGGCCGGTGAGTGCGACGATAACCTTCGCACCGACACTGGAATCGAAGAACGCCCACAAGAACGGGGTGGCTCGGCGGTCGGCTTTCGGGGCCGACGGCCCCTTCGGGTGGCGGACGGTAGTGGAGGACATCGGCACCTGCGTCTCGCGTGTTCGGGGACGGCTACTCCTATTCTAGCGCCGCTACCCGAACCGGCGACGTGATTTGCCGGGCGCCCCCTTGAGATAAGACCGCGCCCGCAATCACGGCCCGCACATCAGCGCACACCGATCCGCAGGAGCACCTTGCCGCCTTTACCGGGTGTAGCGGCATGTTCGACCGCCTTGCGCACGTCCTCGAGCGGGTAGGTGGCCGCGAACTGCGTTTGCAACACGCCCTCGTTCATCAGCTCGCGCATCCGGCGGAACAGCTTCAGCATCGTGAGGATGCGCTGTTTTTTAGCCCACGCGCCGAGCCAGAATCCCTCCACACTCAGATCGTTCCCGATGAAGTACCGCGGGTGAACCGAAATGGGCTCGTCCGAGAGCGAACCGAACAGCAGGCACCGCCCGCCGTGCCCCAGCGCCGCGATCACTTGCGCCCCCGTTTCTCCACCCACGGGATCGATCGCGTACCGCACGCCGTCGGGGATCAGTTTCCGCACCTGCTCCGGGATCGGCCCGTCCGATTCAACAATCACTTGGTCCGCACCGAGCTTCTTCAGTTCCTCGACTTGCTCGCGCCGGCGCACCACGTTGATCGTGCGGAACGCGAACTTGTGCCCGAGCCGGATCACCATTTTCCCGAGTTCGCCGCCCGCCGCGCTCTGGAGCAGCCACGCGCCGCGTGTAACTTTCAGTACGTCCTGTGTCATCGCCAGCGCGGTCGCCGGATTCACAAAGAACGACGCGGCCTGCTCGTCGCTCATTTCGTCCGGGACCGGGATCACCTGGCGCGCGGACGTGACGGTGTACTCGGCCCAGTTGCCGATCCGGTCGTTAATCACGGCAACGCGCTTGCCCTTGCGGAGCCACGCGAGTACCCCACCGCCGGTCGCCTCCACCACGCCCACTCCCTCAAACCCGGGCGTCGCGGGGAACTGCGGTTTGAGGCCGTACTTCCCCCCGATGTACATGAGATCGGACGGGTTCACGGGACTGGCGAGCATGCGCACCAGCACCTCACCGCGCCGGGGTTGCGGGGCCGGAACGTCGTCTTCGAGGCGCAATACTTCGGCCGGCGGGCCGACCCGATCGAACACAACACGTTTCACAGCACTTCCTCAACTGAGCGGGGCTTGCGATGATACATCAGTATCTATCCGGGTGCGGTTGTGAAGGCTCCGAACGAACCGTACTCGCTCGAACTGAAGAAAGCGCGCATGTCCCTTTCCGACTTCCTCGTGACGTTTTGGCAGGACATCGCCGGGTGGCTGGTGCTGGCCGAAGTGCTGCTGACCGTCGGCACGCTGCTCGCGGTGATGCACATCAAGCGCGAGCCGATGTCGGCGATCGCGTGGTCGCTCACAGTGCTGCTGGTGCCGTTCTTCGGCGCGTTCCTGTTCTTGGTGTTCGGCTACCAGACCGTTCACCGCCGGTTGCGCCGGCGCCGGGAGCGGAGCCGGGTGTACAAGACGTTTACTGCGCGCACCGGTGGGCCCTCCGCGGGCGTGCCGCCCGAATGGGACGTACTCGCCAAGTTGGGGCACCACGGCGACGGGTTCCCGGTGACGGGAGGGAACGCCATCGCTCTGTACCACGAAGGCAATGCGGCGTTCGAGGCGATGCTCGAAGCGATCGAATCGGCCCGGCACCACGTCCACGCGCAGTTCTTCATTTGCCACTCAGACGACACCGGGAAGCGGTTCATTGACGCGCTGCGTGCATGCGCGAAGCGCGGGGTGGAGGTGCGGTTCCTGGTGGACTGGGTGGGGTCATACGGGCTGTCGTCGCGCTTGCTCCGGGAACTCAAAGCCGACGGCGGGCAGGTCGCGTCGTTCCTGCCGCTCGTGAACCCGCTCCGGGTGAACTTGCGTAACCACCGCAAGATCCTCGTTGTGGACGGGCACACCGGGTTCGCGGGCGGGCTGAATATCGGCGACGAGTACCTCAGCAAGTGCCCGACGTTCGGCTACTGGCGCGATACACACTTCCGCGTCGCAGGACCGGCGGTCGAGGGGCTCCAGCACACGTTCCTCGACGACTGGTACTTCACTACTAACGAGGCCGTGAAGGGCGGCGCGTACTTCCCCGCATCCAACGAAAAGAGCGCACCGGGAACCGTACTCGCGCAAGTGGTCGCGTCCGGTCCGGACGCAGAATACAAGGCGATCCGCGAGACCTACGTCGCGGCCATCCTGCGTGCGCGCAAGCGCGTGTGGATCGCCAGCCCGTACTTCGTGCCCGACGCGGGGCTTCGCGACGCGCTCCTGCTTGCGGCTCGTTCTGGGGTGGATGTGCGACTGTTGGGGCTGTGCCGCCCGGACAAGTGGCTCCCATTCCTGGCAGCCCGATACTACTGGACCGACATGCTCGCGGCGGGCGTGAAGGTGTATCAGTACACCCGCGGGATGCTCCACAGCAAGTTGGTGATAGTCGACGACGAATGGGCGTCCGTGGGCTCCGCGAACACCGACAACCGCAGCCTGCTCCTCAACTTCGAGTGCAACGTTCAGTTCTTCGATACGGGTGTTGTGAAGGGATTGGAAGAAGCGTACCTGATAGACCTGGAGTGGTCTTTGCGGCTCGATCCCGAGGTGTACGCGACTCGCCCATTTGTCGGGCGCCTCGCGGAGAATGCGTGCCGGCTGTTTTCACCGGTGTTGTGAGTTCCAGAGCTCTGGAGCTCTGGAGCTCCAGAGCTCCAGAGCTCCAGAGCTCCACGTTCGTGGCAGTGCCATCGCATCGGCACCGTTGCTGGCGGATGCGGGCTGTGCCTGTTTGGAACTCTGGAACTTGAAACTCTGAAACTTGAAACTTAACTACAGACCCGATTGCGCCCCGTGCGCTTGGCCTCGTACAGTTTCTGGTCGGCCGTTTGGCGCAGGTCGATCGCTGTGGCGTTGTCGTCCCCCATCGTGACCGCAAGGCCGATGCTAACTGTGAGGTTGACAGGCGTAGTCTCGAACCGGAACTGGTGCTCGGCCACCGCTTCGCGGATGCGTTCGGCGACTTGCAGTGCCCCGTCCAAAGTCGTTTCAACGAGCACGACAACGAACTCTTCGCCCCCCGAGCGGGCAAACAAGTCTTCCTGGCGCACGATCCCGCGAACCACGCCGGCCAGTTCGCGCAGCACGAAGTCGCCGCACAGGTGGCCCAGGTTGTCGTTGATCGTCTTGAACTTGTCGATGTCGATGGCCAGCACCGAGAGCGGCCGGTGGTGCCGCTGGGACCGCACGACCTCGCGATCCAGGAACTCGTCCAGGTAGCGCTGGTTGTGGATCTGCGTCAGCCCATCGAGGATCGTGAGCCGGTAAATCTCTTCGTGGTACTCGGCCTCGATGTTCCCGCCGGCCAAGTAGCGGTACAGGCAGTTCCCAACCCGCAGGTAGTCACCATCCTTGAGTAACCGGGCAGTATCCAGTTGCTTATCGTTAACAAATGTACCATTCGTGCTGTTCTGATCGGACACGTGGTATCCGTCGGCGGCCGGTTCGATCAGCGCGTGTCGGCGGGAGACGGAGTGATCGGTGAGTCGGATGTCGCTGTCTTCCCCGCGCCCGAGAACCAGCGGCCGGTCCGTGAGCGGGTACCGGCACCCCATCGTCGGCCCGGTCGGGTAAATGTGGACCAAACACGCTTCGCGCTTAGCTGTAAATAGTTTCTTCGGCGCGGAAACCCACGTCTCGGTCACCTTCTCAGCAATAATGCGCCCGGACGACGACATTTGTGATGATGGTCTGGGAGTGGGTTGTTCAGCCACTAGCACAATAGTAGGTCACAGAATCGGGACGAGTCAAACGTGCCCGATTCTTCCGCTCAATTTGCCCCTCCCCCCGCGCAAATCATCAGATACGCATTTTCGCACGGACGCGAATAGTTATTGTCGCGGCATAACTGATGGCACGATGCCGTTGATCTTCGCCCGCGGCTTCGTCAAATCCACGAGAATCGGTTCTCGCGTCACAATCTCCTTCACGTTCCCTGCTGCGTCGCGTGCGGTGGCCTTCAGGTACACACGAGCGGGTACGCCCACCGGCACGCGCCAGGCGTACTGTCCGCTGTTCGCCAAGCGTTTCGCGACCGAGGCTTCGCGTGCGTTAGCCTGAATCACCGGCTCGTTCCCGTTGGTCGCGATCGACTTCCACGGGCCGGTCGCGGAGTCGCTCCACTCCAGGGTGATCGGGTCGTCACCGAAGTTACGGTCGCTCGCCTTCCACTGAATGACGAGTGTGTCCAGGGCGTTCGGATCGGAAACCGGCGCGAACAGTTCGAGTTGCGGCGGGGTCACGTCGAGCACCACGCGCATGTCCGGCGCGTCTCCCGCGACCGGCTCGCGCTCGCTCAACCCAGCGCCGCTCACGGGCACCAGTCGGAACCCGTAAGTTCCTTCGACTTGCGGGTTCTCCTTCGCGTCGAGTACCACGCCAACCGAGCCACCCTTCCCGTCGTGCTGGCTCCACTTGCTCCACGAGCGCCCGTCGTCGCGCGTTACCCACAAATCGACGCGGCTGATCCCGGACGGGCCGCGCTGTTCGAGGTTAAAGCCGAGGTCGAACTTCGGGTAGTTGATGACCTGGGCGCGCGTCAATTCGACCGTCGGGCTCCCACCGCCGTTCCACCCGCCGGCCGGGATCGCGCTCCCACTCGCGAGCGGTACGGCCCGCGGGTCAACAGTCGGGAGCGGTTGCGCCCCTCCAGTCGATTGACCGGATAACGCCGGACTCCCCTGAAAAGGCGGCTGGCTGGGGAGCGGTTGGCTCCCGGTCAGCGGTGGGTTTCCAGTCGGCGGATTGGTGTTGGACACGACGTTGCTCGGAAGCGGCCCGCCGATGGGCTGATCCGGCTTGAACACCGGCGCGGGCGGTTGCGGTGTGAATGGGGCGGGACCAATTGGCGCGGCAGGGCCGCCCGCAGAAGGAACCAGACCGGGACCGGTCGGCCCTGTCGGAATGAGGCCCATCGGCGGCGGAGGTGGGAGCGGTCCCGCGCCCACGTTCCCCGAACCCGCGGGCGGTGCGGGCGAAATCGGCGTTTCCTTCAGGCTGACCGAGGCGTTCGCGTTAGGCACCGGGAAGTCGTGGGTGATCTCGGTCACGTTCTTGGCGACGTCCACGGCCGTGATCTTCACCGTCACGCCGTCGCTGATCCCGCTCGGGAACCGCACCCCGTTGCGCGCGGTGGCCGGGAGCGTGACGTCCTGCCAGAGCGCGTTCGGGTTGTTCGCGGCGCGGAACTGGACCTTCGTTTTCGTGTCGTCGGGGAACTTGTCGTCCACGCTCCACTCGACGACGATCTCGTCGCCGGTGCGTCTGGCGTTGGTCACGCGGACTTGCGGAGCGGTGGTATCGACCACCATCTTCAGGTCCGGCGGGTCGCTCGTCAGCTCGGCCGGGTCTTTGTTCCCCTTCAGGTCCACGATCTGCATTTTGAACCAGTACACGCCGTCGTCCTTCGCGACGAACACGAAGGAGTCCTTGTCCGGCGTGACGAACCCGTCCTGGTACCACGTGTTCTCGCCGTTGCGGGCGACGTAGAGGGCGACGTGCCGGATCGACTTACGGTCCTTCTTGTAGTCGATGGGCAGTTTGATGCTCCGCGAGTTCATCGCGTGGTAGTCGGCGCCGAGGGGCTGACCCATCGTGAGCCCGATCAGGGCGGCTGCGGCGAACGTCATGACTCGTCATCCCCGGCGTGCGGAACGGAGTACCCGCGGGGCGCGGGCCGTATCGGATGTATCGGCCTTACCGGTAAAAGAATTCAGTATTTCGCGATACTTATCGGAATTCATTCAAGTTGAAACTGCGCCCTCCCGGGAAGAAAGCCCCTCCGGGCACGAGTTGCCAAATACGATAAATTGGCGTGTTTGCTCGCCACTTTTGGGGCGAGACGAGACGGGGCTTTTGTGAGGCCGGATGCGATGACCTCGGACGAATTGCGGCAACTTCTGGAAAGCGTGCGGACCGGCGCGATCGACGTGGCCGACGCGACTGTTCAACTGGGGCGCGCGTCGGTCGCGGAGTTGAGCTTCGCCACGCTCGACCTCGATCGCCAGCAGCGGTGCGGGTTCCCGGAAGTAATATTCGCGGAGGGGAAAACGGCGGAGTGGGTGGAGGGGGCGGTTCGGCGACTCTCGGAAGCAGGACAGGACTGTTTCGTAACGCGCGTGAGCACGGAACAGTCCGCACACCTCGCGGTTCACTTCCCGCACGCGGACCAGGACCGACTCGCGCGCACGTTCTGGTTGCCCATCGCGGGAGAGCGCCCGGCGCCCGCGGGCAAAGTGTTCGTCGTGACCGCGGGCACGAGTGACCTGCCAGTCGCACAAGAAGCGCTCGTAACGGCACGGGTCATGGGCGCGGGGGTAGAACTCATCGTGGACGTGGGTGTGGCCGGGTTGCACCGCATCCTGCGCCAGCGCGAGCGGCTCGCGTCCGCGGACGTGGTGATCGTGGTCGCGGGGATGGACGGGGCGCTACCGAGCGTGGTCGGCGGACTAGTCGATTGTCCGGTGATCGCGTGCCCGACGAGTATCGGCTACGGGGCCGCGTTCGGCGGCGTCGCGGCACTGCTCACGATGCTGAACAGCTGCTCGGCCGGTGTGTGTACGGTGAACATCGATGCGGGCTTCAAGGCGGGCTACGTGGCAGCCCGCTTCACAAAGCGCCTTCAAATGCGAAACGCCCGGGAGTAACCGGGCGATTTGCGGCACATGTCAGAACCCACTCTTACCTGGGAGCGCGGTGGATGCACCAGACGGTGCGCTCGGTGGCGCGAGTGGCGGAGCGATCGGTTGGAGGCTGTTGGGTAGTTGAGCCACAGAAGGCGTATTGGCGGCGGCAGTCGGAGCATCCGGCGGCGGCGGCGGGAGAGGCACATCAACTAGCGATGGAGTGTTCGTGCTCAGAGCGGCATGTTTCTGCTGAACCGAGTTCGAGTTCGAGTTCGGATTCGCGCTCCCGACCCCACCGGCTGGCGGTTCCACGCTCGGCATAAAGCTCGGTTGTGCCGGTGCGCCGATCGTTCCCGGGCTGCCGGGTTGAGCCGACGGGTTGCTAAAGTTCGAGGGCAAGCCGGTCTGAGGTGGGCTGGAAAGCGTGTTCACACCGCTGCTGCCAACCCGCGATGGAATCGCGCCACCCGTTTGTTGGATGCCGCTCCCGTTGCCGTAAGCCGAACCGAAACCGGGCGAACCACCCGTCTTGGAGATGGACTGACTACCCGGCGGGATCAGGGGTGTTCCCGTAAGACCCGGAGAAGGTTGTTTGGTAGGGAGCTTGTCCTTCTTATCCTTGTCGGTGTTCATGCACCCGACGAGCCCGGTACAAAGCACCATCCCCAGCCCGGCCGCCGCGACCCGCAGCCACCGCCCGCGCGTTCCTTGCGCCATGTTTCCGTCCCCCGAACTCGACCGGAACTGGTTCCACCTCGCGACGTCCATGCCGCCCGGTTGGGACTCGTTCGTCTCGTTGGGGCAATAGCGGTGGTCCGGAGCGGAATCAAGCCGACCCGCGGAACCACTGAGTACGAACGCGATATACAGGAATACTTGCCACCGTGCCCGTTAAAGTAGTGAGGTCTACGTCTCACGAACTGCCGGCGCTCGCGCACATTTTTCAGTATCGCGGTGCGTTTTCTGCGATTCCCCGTTCTTGTTCCCGCGTCGGGACCACTACTATGGGGAAAGGTCGCCGTTGCTCTCCTGAAAACCCGCTGCACGAACCATGCGATCACTGTTAGCGCTCGCCTCTCTCGCGATCTGTGCCGGGCCGGGCCTGGCGCAGCCGGACAAGAAAACGGACTTCGCACACGACATCGTTCCGATCCTCAAAGCGAAGTGCGCGAAGTGCCACACGAACGGCACCTATAAGGGCGGCGTGTCGTTCGATACGCGCGAGGAGCTACTGAAATCGAAAGCCGCGGTGCCGGGGAAATCGGCCGCGAGCGAGATCATCAAGCTCGTCACGTCCACCGATAAGGACACGCGGATGCCCCCGCAGGGCGATCCCCTGAGCGCGAAGGAAGTCGCGGCGCTCACGAAGTGGATCGATGACGGTCTGCCGTGGGAGCCGGGGTTCAGCTTCAAACCCGTCACTTACGTCGCGCCACTCAAACCCCGCAAGGTCGTGCTCCCACCCGCGAAACCGGGGCGCGAGCACCCGATCGACCGTATCATCGATACCTACTTCGCCAAGAACAAAGTTCCCGCGCCAGAACCGCTCGACGACGCCGCGTTCGCCCGGCGCGTCTACTTCGACCTGATCGGGCTCCCGCCGACGGCCGGGGAACTGGAAACGTTCGTGACGAGCAAGAGCGCCAGCAAGCGCACTGAGTTGGTGAACAAGTTGCTCGCGGAAGACCGCTCTTATACGGACCACTGGCTCGCGTTCTGGAATGATGCGCTCCGCAACGAGTACCGCGGAACCGGGTACATCGACGGCGGGCGCAAGCAGATCACCGCGTGGCTGTACAAGTCGCTCCTGGAGAACAAGCCCTACGACAAGTTCACGCGCGAGCTGATTAGCCCGAACCCGAATTCCGAGGGTTTCGTCAAGGGCATCAAATGGCGCGGCGAAGTGAACGCCAGCCAAATCGTGGAACTCCAGTTCTCCCAGAACATCGGACAGGTGTTCTTCGGCGCGAACCTCAAGTGCGCGTCGTGTCACGACAGCTTCATCGACTCGTGGAAACTCGACGACGCCTACGGGTTGGCCGCTGTGATTGCGGACAAGCCGCTCACGGTCCACCGGTGCGACAAGCCGATCGGCCGGACCGCGAGCGCGAAGTTCCTGTTCCCGGAACTCGGCTCCATCGACGCGACCGCCCCCAAAGCCAAGCGCCTCGAACAGCTCGCTGCCCTGGTCACGCACCCGGACAACGGGCGATTCACCCGCACGATGGCCAACAGAATTTGGCATAGGCTGATGGGGCACGGGATCGTTCACCCGGTCGACGTAATGGGCAACAAGCCGTGGAGCGAAGACCTCCTTGATTACCTCGCGGTCTACTTCGCGGAGAACGGCTACGACCTCAAAAAGCTGATGGCGCACATCGCGACCTCGCAGACGTACCAGGCGAAGGCGGTGCCGCTCGAAAAGGAGGTCACCGGCGACGGTTTCGTGTTCCGCGGACCGGAACTAAAACGCCTCAGTGCGGAGCAATTCACCGACGCGATCTGGATGCTGACCGGTACGGCCCCCGCGAAACAGTCGGCCGCGTTCCCGGGGGCGCCTCCCCCCTTCCCCGCGAGCGCGCCGAAGGAACGGCAATTCGTCCGCGCTACGCTGGTGGACTGCGATCCGCTCATGCGCTCACTCGGGCGCCCCAACCGCGAACAAGTGGTCACGACGCGCCCGGACCAGTTGTCCACGCTCCAGGCACTCGACCTCGCGAACGGCCAGATTCTCACGACCACACTCGAACGCGGCGCGACCAACATCCTGAACGCGAACGCAAAACTGTCGCCCGACGAACTCGCGGATTGGGTCTTCCTGCGGGCGCTCGCGCGAAAGCCGAATGCAAACGAGCGCACCGCGGCGAAAGCGCTCCTGGGCGCGAAACCGGCGCCCGAGAGCGTCGCCGATCTGCTGTGGGCCGTCGTGATGCTGCCTGAATTCCAACTCGTCCGCTGATGGAGGCCGACATGACCACACGCGAATTCTCTCGCCGCGAATACCTGCGAGCCATGACCGCGGCCGGCCTCGCGACCGTCGCGGGCGGCGAACCGCGTCTGCGTGCATCGGACCCGGTCGCGCACCCCAAGCCCACTGCCGATACGTGCATTCTCCTTTGGATGGCCGGCGGAATGGGCGCGCCGGACACCTTTGATCCGAAGCGCTACACCAAGTTCGAGGTCGGCGTCCCGGTGGACAAGATCCTGTCCACGTTCCCGGCCATCGACACGGTCGTGGACAACATCAAGTTCACCGAGGGGTTGGAACACATCGCGAAGGTGATCGACCGCGGCACACTCATCCGGTCGCACGTGGTCGCGGACCTGGGCAACATCCTGCACTCGCGCCACCAGTACCACTGGCACACCGGGTACGTCCCGCCGCAAACGGTCGCGTGCCCGCACATCGGGGCGTGGATGGCCCGCGTGCTCGGCCCGCGCAACCCCGCCATCCCGCCGTTCATCAACATCGGTCAGCGGCTCGAAGGGCACGGCGAGTCGGAAGAACTGAAGGCGTTCACCACGGGCGGGTTCTTCGGCACCGAGTTCGGGCCGTTCAACCTCCCCTTCCCGGACGACGCCGTGAACGCGGTCCGGCCGCCCAAAGGCATGACACCCGAACGCTTCGCCGCGCGGCACGCCAAGTTCAAGGAGTTGCTGAAGGCTTCTCCCGTGGGCGAGATGGCCAGCGACCACCACCACGAGTCGATGCTCAAGTCCATCGAGAACGCGCACCGGTTGCTCACGAGCAAGGAGCGCGACGCCTTCGACATCACCAAAGAGCCGAAGGCGAGTTACGACAAGTACAACACCGGGCGATTCGGGTTGGGGTGCCTGCTCGCCCGGCGCCTAGCAGAGTCCGGGGCGCGTTTCATCGAGGTGACGACCGAGTACGTGCCGTTCCTCCACTGGGACACGCACGAGAACGGCCACACCACTTACACTCGCATGAAGAAGGAAATCGACCGCCCCATCGCCCAACTGATCCTCGATCTGGAACAGCGCGGGATGCTCGACCGCACGCTCGTCGTACTGGCGAGCGAGTTCAGTCGGGACATGATGATCGAGGGCGTACCGGGCAGCACGGCGAAGGACCAGTCCCTCGCGAAAGCCGAAAAACTCGGCGAACTGAAGCACTACGGGCTGCACCGGCACTTCACCGGCTCCGGGTCCGTGCTGATGTTCGGCGGCGGGATCAAGAAGGGCCTACTGTACGGCGAAACGGCGGCGGAACGCCCCCTCGTTACCACGAAGAACCCGGTTAGTATTCGCGACCTGCACGCGACCATCTTCCACGCGATGGGGATCTCGCCGAAGACCGCGTTCGACGTCGAGAAGCGCCCGTTCTACGCGACCGAAGACGGTAAGGGGAAGCCCGTCATGGACCTGTTCGCGCGCGGGAAGTGATTCACCGACCCAACGGCTTGGTGAACCCCGCGCAAGGGCGGTGGGTGTGGCTTATTGCTGGGTTGGAAGAAACCCGCCGCCCTTGCGGGCGGGTTCACCAAGCCGTTGGGCTGCCAGGAAGCCATCGACACGGGTGCCCCGACAGGACAGAGACTGTCCGTGAATCCCGCCCTTGCGAGCGACGGGTTGCTCGACTGTCAACTCCCTACAAAAGTCTGTATCTCCCACGAATAGACACCCGATCCGCCCGGGCGGATAATGGAAGTGCGGCGCACCAGTTACCAACCGGTATAATCCCATGCGAGCCACGCTGATGTGGGCTGTTCCGCTCGTGCTGGTTGTCGCCTATTTGCTGATCGCAAAAGTCATTACCCGCGAACCACCAATGGCATCGGAAAACTTCCCAGTCCTCGATCCCGACGACATCGGCGCAACGCCAGCCGCTCCCGCGACCACTGAAGTGGCCACCTTCGGGTCCGGGTGCTTCTGGTGTACCGAGGCCGTGTTCTTACAGATGAAGGGCGTGCAGAAGGTCGTGTCCGGCTACAGCGGCGGGCACGTTCCCAACCCGACCTACGAGCAGATCTGCACCGGACGCACCGGCCACGCGGAAGTGGTTCAGGTCACGTTCGACCCGTCCGTGGTGTCGTTCGCGGAACTACTCGAAGTGTTCTGGCGGTCGCACGACCCGACCACGCTGAACCGGCAAGGGCACGACGTCGGCACGCAGTACCGGTCCGCCGTCTTCTACCACTCCGAACAGCAGAAGCGGCTCGCCGAGCGGTACAAGGCGAAGATCGACGCGGCGGGCGTGTTCTCGGCTCCGATTGTCACCCAAATCGTGCCGTTCACCGAGTTCTTCTCCGCGGAAGCCTACCACCAGGACTACTACGCCAACAACACGCAGCAACCGTACTGCCGCGCGGTCATCGGCCCCAAGGTCGAGAAACTGCGCAAAGTGTTTCACGACCGGCTGAAGGGCGAGTAACGTTTGGTTTTCCGGAGAAACGCGGAACAGAAAGCAAACGCGAGGTGACGATGACCCTGGCGAAGAAGAAAACGACGCCCGCGTTCCGGGCACGCCTCCGACAGTTGCGGGACGCGGTCGGGATCTCCCAGGTACGAACCGCCAAGATCGTGGGCGTTCACATCGCGACGTACATGCGCTGGGAGCGCCTCGGCGAAACCGAACCGACGTTCTCGCAACTGTGCGTGCTGGCCGACACGTTCGGGGTCACGCTGAACGACTTCGTGACCGAAGCTCCGCCGGCCGAAACACCCGAACCGGAACCGGTGGCCAAAGCACCCAAGAAAAAGCCCGCCCCGAAAAAGGCAAAGGGCAAGAAGTAGCTCCGCAAACCAACCGTTAGCCTTTCTTCTCCTCGGAAGTCGTGTCGCCGAACAAATCCGTTCGGACCCGCTCGCGCTCACGGTCGATTTGCTCGGGCGCGGCACCGAGTTCCCGAAGCACGGATTCGGTCATCGCCAGAGCCACCTCTCCCTCTCCCGCGAACACCTCGTCCGCGCCGGCCTTCCGCAAATCGGCGCGCTCGCGCAAATAGGCCGACCGCGCTAGCACCCGAATCGCCGGGTTCAGTTCGCGTGCCAGCCGAACCACTTCCTCCGCGCCCTTTAACCCGGACGCACTGAGGATCAAGCTCCCGGCCTGGTCCAAGCCCGCTTCTTTCAGCGTATCCTGGCGCGCGGCGTCGCCGTACACCGCCGCGATGCCTTCGGAACGCAGCCGCCGGACCGTTTCCAGGTTCATTTCGATGATCGTGGGTACGATCCCGTTCTCCTTGAGGAGCCGGGCCAGCGTGCGCCCGACCGGGCCGTACCCGATGACCACTGCCCGGTAGCGCGGGTCCGATTCCTCCGGCAGCACGGGATTGGTCCCACCGGGTCCGCGTCGGCGCGAGTTCAACAGGTGCCACAACCGCGGACGAGCTGCGGCCCACGCTTCGATCGGCCCAACAGCACGATAGAGGAGCGGGTTAACCGAGATCGAGACGATCGCCGCCGCAACCAGCGCGCTCGTGGCCTCGTCGGGCAACACCTTCAGCTTGGTACCGAGCGCGGCCAGGATGAACGAGAACTCGCCGATCTGCCCGAGCGCCACGGCCACGGCGATCGCGATCCGCACCGGGTACCCGAGGAGCAGAACGATACCAATGGCCGCGAGCGGTTTACCGATCATGACGACCGCGAGCGTCGCCAGCACTACCAGCGGGGCGTCGATCAAGTAGTGCGGGTCGAACAGCATCCCGACCGAAACGAAGAACAGCACCGCGAACGCATCGCGCATCGGGAGCGCGTCGGACGCGGCCCGGAGGCTGAAGTCGCTCCGCCCCACGATCATCCCCGCGAGGAACGCACCGAGGGCCATCGACACGCCGAACAGCATCGAAGAGCCGACCGCGATCCCCAGCGCCACAACGAGCACGGTCAGGGTAAACAGTTCGCGCGACCCGGTATCGGCCACCCGGTTCAGGAGCCACGGAATGACGCGCCCGCCGACTGGCATAGCAACGGCGATCAGCAAGCCGATTTTGACCACCGCCAGTCCAACCGCGAGTGCGAGTCCGCCTTCCGAGTTCCCAAATAGGGGCGGGAGCAGAACCAACACGAGCACGGTGAAGATGTCCTCGACGACCAGCCACCCGATCGCGATGTGCCCCGTCGGAGTGTGGAGCTCGTTGGCATCCGATAGCACCCGCGTCAGCACCACGGTACTCGCAACCGACAGCGCCAACCCGAACACCACACCGGCCGAAGCCCCCCACCCCAGCGCTAGCGCCACAACCGCCCCCAGCACGGTTGCCACCAAACTTTGAACGATCGCACCAGGAAGCGCGATCCGGCGGACCGCGAGTAACTCATCGAAGTGGAAGTGAAGCCCGACTCCGAACATGAGCAAGATGACCCCGATTTCGGCCATCTGCTCGGCCAGGTGTTTATCCGCGACGAAGCCGGGCGTGTGCGGCCCGACCACGATACCAGCCAGTAAGTAACCGACGATGGGAGAGAGGCCGATCCGGTGTGTGACGTAGCCGAACGCCAGCGCTACAGTGAGCCCGAAGGTCAGAGTGAGTATCAATTCCGTGTCGTGCATAGGCCCACGTGTACCGTATGGCAAAACGAATGTGTATCGGAAACCGATCCCGACATGGGACCAAATCCTGGCCGCGCTGTCCAAATGCTGAACACACGAATCTGCCCTTAATAACCGGGGATTCGCCCAGCGGCACTCGAAATTAAGCCGTAAACAGCCAGAATTCGCGGCCCGTAACGCACTAGTGCAAACGAGTTGCCGACCCTCAAAAGAGTGCAAAATACTGAACCGGATAGCGCCCCTCTGAGCACCACCCGGTTCGTGGCGCAACCGACAACCGTACCGCCAATTGAAGCCGCCTGTTCATCGCGGCACCCGAATTGCTCGTGTATCCCTCTAATGCCGGCAGAGCGCAGCATGCCCGGACGAAATGTTTGGTAAGTTCGCGAAGCCAAATATGACACGTGAGGCTTCGCGTCAACAAAGTATCACATTCGGCCGCACTTTGCGTGCAACCGCAACTACCGATTAATCAACACCTTCGGCGAATATCGGCGCGGGAATCTTCATCCGCGCTTGGCAACACGAACCCCGCGAGGTAAAACGGTACCGGGCTTTGGAAGGCCCGTCGCCCCTCCCGACGGACCCTTCACACGGATCGTGACGGGCCGGACGTTAATGAGGACGCCACCCATGGCGCGTCGAAGCGCCGACCCCGAGAGTACCAGCACGAAAACGTCTTCCGGTTTACGCAGGTCGGACCGATTCTTGCTCGGTCTCAACTCGTTCGATCGGGTCGTTTTCGTCTCCCACGTTCAACCGGACCCGGACAGCCTGGGCAGCATGTTGGGCCTGGCCCACCTGGTCGAAACCCGCCTCGGTAAGCCCACCCTCATCACCCGCGACGGTCTCATCAGCCGGGCCGAGAACCGGGCACTCGTCGATGTTCTCAACCTCGAACTCGTACCCGTCGAAGACGTCGCGTGGGGGCAGAACGATGCGGTCGTGATGGTGGACAGCCAACCCCGCACCGGGCGCCACACGTTCCCCGATTCGGTCCCTCTGTTCGCGGTCATCGACCACCACGACACCCCCGGCGACCTCGAAGGCGTCACGTTCACCGACATCCGCGCCACGCACGGCGCGACCTGCACGCTCGTCACCAAGTACCTGCTCGAACAGGGCGTGACGATCCCGGAACGGGTCGCGACCGCCCTGCTCTACGGCATCGAGACGGAAGTCACGGGGTACCCGCGCGAGGCCAGCCCCGCGGACGACGCGGCGCTCATCGTCCTGTACCCGATCGCGGACAAGGACGTGATCGCGCAGATCCGCAACGCCCGGCTCCCGCACAGCTACTTCGAGTGTACCCTCCAGGCGATGCAAAGTTCGTTCATTTACGACCGCCTGCTGCTGAGCTGGGTGAACCCGCTCCCGCTGCCGGAACAAGCGGCCGAAGTCGTGGACTTCATGATCCGCTTCGATCAGGTGGATTACGCGGTGTGCGGCGGCGTGTACGAAGACTCCCTCATCCTCTCCGTGCGCGCCTCGATCGAGAACGCACGCGCGGGCGAGATCTTGCGCCAGGTTGTGGGCAAACTCGGACGCGCCGGCGGGCACGACCGGCGCGCGGGCGGGAGCATCCCGCTTTCGAGCACCGCGCCCAGCGCCATTGAGGACATCCAGGCCGAACTCCGGCGCCGGTTCCTCAAGGCGCTCAAGATCGAGGACACGCGCGGCCAGCGCCTCGTCCCGCTCCGCGACATGCTCCAGAACTTGCAGTCGTAAATTCCGAGATGGGTTCGTCCCGATCGCCCCGGTGACGCTTAATTTTGAACTCGAACCCGACTCGGTGCCGGCAAACCGCACATCCCCGAACGACCGGGCTTCCCTCGCGCCCGGTCGTTCGCCTCTTGTCGGGAGGTCCATCCGTGAGACACGCACTCGTACTCGGGTTGACCGCGTCGCTAATCACTCTTGCCCCGAGCGCCCCTGTCCCGCCGCGCGACGAGCGAAAGGAACAAGAACAGGCCCTCGAAGTCATCAAAAAACTCGGGGGCGAAGTGTTGTTCGATTACCAACAAGCGGACCCGACCAAACCGAACGTATTTGATCCCAAAGCTACGCCAGAAAGACCCGACGCATTCCACCGGGTCGTCCAGGTCGGCCTACGAAAAACGAAAGTGACGAACGACGACCTCACCGTCCTGCGGCTTCTACCCCATCTCAAGAACGTCGACCTGAGCGAAACCCAGATAACGAGTAAGGGCCTCGCACACCTCAGTTCACTGAAAGACCTCCGCGTACTCGCGCTTTGGAAAACGCACGTCGACGATGAGGGTTTAGCGCACCTCAAGGGGCTTACGAAACTCTGGCAGTTGATTCTCGACGAAACCAAAATTACGGACGAGGGGCTCCAGCACCTCAAAGATCTCACCGAATTAGAAGAGTGGCTCGGGTTAGCGGGCACGAAAGTGACGGACGACGGGCTCAAGAACCTAGAAAAGCTCACCAAACTGCGATCCCTGAACCTGCGTCAAACGGGGGTCACGGACCAGGGTGCGAAAAAGTTACGGGCCGCTTTGCCCAAAACAAACATCTCGGTCGGCCCGTAATCACTGTTTGCCGCCCCAAAGAACCATCGCCCTTACCCGAATAGCCGAACACTCCCACATGTCTACCCCCGCACCCACACCGAGCGCTCCACCCGCGAAGTCCACTTTGCGGAGCGGATGTTTGCTCCCGGTGGCGGTGCTGTTCTTTCTGCTCTCGGTCCTCGTCAACGTCGTGTTCCTGCTCGGCTACACGGGCGCAATCAGCGACCCGTTGGCCGAAACGCCCGATACCCTCAACGAGCAGTTTTACCTCGGGGACACCCACGCACGCGACAAGGTCGCGATCGTCCGCGTGAGCGGGGTCATTACCGACGGCGGGATCGCGTACCCGGTTCAGCAACTCCGTGCGGCGGCCGCGGACCGGCACGTCAAAGTCGTGGTTCTGCGCGTCGACAGCCCCGGTGGAACCGTCACCGCGAGCGAAGAACTCTACCAGTGCATCCTGAACTTGCGGGACAACACCGGGCGCCGATTCCCCGGCACCGGTCCCAAACCGGTCTCGGTGTCGATGGGCGGACTGGCGACCTCCGGCGGGTACTACATCGCCACCGCCGGGAACCCAATCGTCGCAGAGAAGACGACCATTACTGGCTCCATCGGCGTGTTCGCCGCGTTACCCAACGTCGCGGGGTGGGCGCACAAGAACGGTGTGAAACTCGAACTCGTGAAGGCCGGCGGCATCAAAGCGAGCGGGTCGTTTTTCCACGACCTCGGGCCGGAAGAACGGCAAACGTGGCAGGACACCGTTGATAACGCCTACGACGAGTTCCTCAAAACGATCGCGGCCGGCCGACCGGGACTTAACCCGGATGCTCTTCAGCACGAACCCGTGATCCAGCGCGTGGTGCAAGAGCGCGACGAGAAGGGGAACCCGAAACTCGTAAACGGCAAAGCGGTCGATGTGAAATACACCCGTGTTCGGGCCGACGGAGGAACGTTCACCGCGCAACAGGCCCATCAGTTCAAATTGATCGACGGAATCGAGGATCTGCCCAACGCGATCCGCAACGCGGCCGTCCGCGCCGGGCTGTCGAGCTTCAAGGCGATCGTGTACGAGCGCCCCCAGGGGCTGGTCGAAAAGCTAACGGGTGTGAAGGTTCAAGGGCGCGGAGGTGCGTTCGAGATTCGGGACGTTAGCGCTAACTTGACACCGCGTCTCTGGTACCTTGCGCCTACCGCCGACGCCGGATTGCTTGCCCCGAATCCGTAATCCGCTACAGCGATCTGCTCAATTCTTGGACACTTGTCGTTCTTTTGGCCGGCCTAATCACATTGGACAGTTGGTTGCCATCCACGAAATGGGTCGCGTTTTGGCTGGCCCTGAATTTGGGTGCTATCATTCGCACAACACTCACAGCGCCAACGAAATATCGCGTTCCTCGTCTGAAATCCTGAAACTGTTTGCGGTTGACGACGATCTTATTAGTAGTAGGCCGCGTCGCTTCAGCAGTCTCGGCACGCTCTGTGCAGGAAAATTTCGCTCCAGCCTACCCTTCCGGGGCGGTTTAGTGAAAGATGCACCGGGTAAGCCACCTATAGTACTTGTCGTCGGGAAAATAGAACTGCAACGGGGCGATTTCGCTTCGGAAATTTCTAGATCCCGTTGAATCGAATTTAACCCAATAGGCTCCAACGGTTATGGCCGAACGGATGCTGAGGACCTGGGAGGTACACCACAATGGCCCGCCAAGATGCTCTCCTGAGACTGCATAAGAGCTTGATCGCCCGGCGCACCGAACTCCGGAAGCGGCTCGGGCTCGAACTTGAAGAACTTGCACACATCAAGCACTCCTCCGCTTCGGGCGACGCGGCGGACGCGGCGTTCGACGCGAGTGGGGAAGAAATTTCTTCGACGCTTGCCGAACTCGAAGCGAAAGAGTTGGCCCAAATTGAACGCGCCCTCCGGCGCCTCAAGGCCGGCACCTACGGCAAGTGCGAAGTGTGTGCGATCAAGATCCCCGTCGCCCGGCTCAACGCGCTGCCGTTCAGCACGCTGTGCGTGAAGTGCCAACGGGAAATGGAACTCGACGGCGGTTGGGCCGCCGACCACGTCGGCACCGACTGGGGCCGGATCTCGGACGGCAACCCGATGGAAGACCGCGAGTTCCGGCTCGCCGACATCGAAAGTGATCTCGGCAAGTAACGCCGTTTAGACGGATTACACCGAGTCCGCGGCCTTTACAGGCTGCGGGCTTTTTTCGTTTTGTGCCTGGAGCAATTCGCCGATTGCGCAGTTTCGCCCGGAGGGTGCTCGCGCGCCGGGAGTGCGGGAGAGTAAAGTGGAAGCGGTTGAACGGGCTCGGGTGCCCCAAGCGCCCCGCGCCGGGCCAGTTTTCACTCAAGGCGGACGTCATGCGCAGGCAACTGCTACTCGTGGTCGGGTTTATGGCGTGCTCGTTCCTCGGTGGGCTGGCGGCCGAGTCTCTGGTGCGCGGAGGGAGCGCGTCGGCAGAGCCCGGTCGAGTGCTGGCGCCGATGGACACGACGAACGGGGCAGGCCTTCCCCACGATCGATTCCAGGCTGTCATTCAGCAAATCAGCCGATCTGTCGTGGCCGTGGACGCGGTAAAGCCTGCCTCCCCCGGTGCGAGCAAGTCGGACCCGGTTGAGGAATCCGGCTCCGGCGTGATTGTGAAATTCCCCGGTACGAACGGTGTGGTCGTCGTCACGAACTACCACGTCGTGGGTGCGGCCTCGCCCGGGAAGGTGTACGTCACGCTCTCGGACGGCCGGATCGTGCAGCCGGCGCGGATCTGGGGCGACCCGGAATCGGACCTCTCGCTGCTGAACATTGACGATACCAGCCTCCCCGCCGCTGAACTCGCGGACAGCGCCCGCGTGAAGCGCGGACAGTGGGTGCTCGCGTTCGGCAGCCCGTTCGGGCTGAACCAGACGGTGACGCACGGAATCATCTCCGCGACCGACCGCGGGCAGATTTCACTCGGTTCGACGATCCGCATCAAAGAGTTCCTGCAAACCGACGCCGCGATCAACCCGGGGTCCAGTGGCGGGCCGCTGGTCGATCTCGACGGGCGCGTGGTCGGCATCAACACCGCGATCGCGTCGAAAAGCGGGAACAACAGCGGAGTGTCGTTCAGCATTCCGGCGAACTTGGTGAAGCGGATCGGGAGCCAGCTCATCGAAAAGGGTGCGGTGACACGCGGGTACCTCGGCGTTCAGCTCGCGAGCGCGATCGAACCAGCGGAGGCTCTGCGGCTCGGCTTGAACCGCGTGAGCGGCGCATTGGTGGAGATCGTTCACCCGAACACGCCCGCGGCGGCGGCCGGGTTTCGAGTGGGCGACGTGGTTCTGCGGATCGAAGACGTGGACCTGCGCGACGAGAACCACCTCATCAACGTCGTGTCCGCACTGCCCCCCGGTCAGAAGGTCAAACTAACCGTGTGGCGCGACCGGAAGGCCCTGGAAGTGGAAGTCGTCGTGGGTGACCACGGTGGTCAAAAGGTTCGGGCGAACAAACCGTAAGCGGGCCGCACTGTACCAACGAAAAAAGGGCCGCCATTCGTGGCGGCCCTCAGCGTTTGTTCGGTCACGAGTCCAAGCGAATCGATCGGAGTGAGCGTTCTGCGCGGGTGTCTAGCGGTGGGGTACGGGACTTACTCTTCGTCCTTGCGGTTGTTACGCAGGAACAGCATCAGTCCGATCAGCACCAACAGGGCGACGAACATCGCACCCATCGTGTACCAGCTGCTCAAAAAATCCATGATCGGTTCCCTTTGGTTAAGCCCGTTTTGGGCGGCCAAGATAAACAGCGGGCGCGGTTTCGACACGCACAAATTTCGGACGACCCGTCCGCCGGGCTGTTAAAATCAAACGTGTTCTACTCGCCGGTTCGATCCGCTGCAAGCGGCCCCGCAAAAATCTTTCATTTCTCAGCATTACGAACTACTTGCCACCGGCCCCCCCGCGGGCGAAGATGAACCGTTGCCCGCCACGGCATTGTGGCAACTGTTAGAATTTTTGACATCAAGACATCTCCATCTCCCCCCAGAAACAGGTGAAGGCGCCGATGAACGCGACCGGTCTGGAACGGGTCCGCAGTGGCAACCTCCTGTACACCGACGACGTGGGCCGCGACGCCTGCGGGATCGGCGGCATCGCCGCCCGGGACGGGAAACCGTCCGCGGAACTGCTCCGAAAAGCCGTCGGCGCGCTCAAAGCGATGGAGCACCGCGGGGGCGTGTGCGGCGACGCGGGCGACGGGGCCGGGCTGCTGTTCGCGACCCCGCAGGCCTTCTTCAAAGAAGAGGCGAAGCGCCTCCGATTCGACGGCGCGCGCGACCTGCGCCCGGAAGACACGATCGCGGTCGGGGCGCTGTTCATCTTCGAGTCCGATCCCGCGCGTGCGGACGCGGCCCGCACTCTGGTGCGAGAGGCGCTCGCCGGCGGCCCGGTGAAGTTCCTCGGGTTCCGCCCGGTCCCCGTCAACGACGATGTGTTGCCGGCCAAGGCGCGGGCGACGCGCCCGACCGTAATCGAGCACGTGCTGTTCAAAGTCGAAGGTGACACGACCGCGGCCGACCGGTGGCTCGTGCGGGCGCGCCTCGAAGTGCGCGAGCGCCTCGCGAGCGCCAAACTCGCGGCCTACGTCGTGTCGCTCTCGGCGACGCTCGTGGGCTACAAGGGGCTGATGACGAGCGGCCAGCTCGCAGACTTCTACAAGGACTTCACGAGCCCCGGGTTCGAGACGGGCGTCGCCACGTTCCACCGCCGGTACAGCACGAACACGTTCCCGAACTGGACGCTCGCGCAACCGTTCCGACTCACCTGTCACAACGGCGAGATCAACACGATCCGCACCACCCGCAACGCGGTGTCCGCGTTCGCGCGCGGGCTGCAACCGCCGCTCCCGGGCGGCGACCTGCTGACACCCAAGATGAGCGACTCGGCCAGCCTCGACGAGTGGGTCGAGTACCTGATGCGCGAGCAGAACTGGAGCCTCCTGCGCGCGCTGCGGCTCTCCGTGCCGCCCGTGTGGGACACCGAAGCCGACGTGTGGGGGCAAGAGGCGTTCGACCTCTTCACCTACTACCGGCGCGCGTTCGGGAGCCTCGCCGCGTGGGACGGCCCCGCGGGTATCATCGGGACTGATGGGCGCATGCTCGTCGGGCTGGTGGACCGCATGGGGCTGCGCCCGGTGCGCTGGTGCTCGGACAGCCGAGGGTGGCTGTACATCGGCAGCGAGTCCGGGGTGTTCGGCCTCGACACGACCACGATCGTCGCGAGCGGGCAGCTCCAGCCGGGGCAGATGATCGCCCTCGACACCGAAACCGGCGAGCGCCTCGACAGTTACCAGATCATGGCCCGCGTAGTAACCGAAGCACAGAGCGAACTCGGCGACGTGCGCGACCTGAACCGTCGGCAAATCATCATCCCCGAAGGGTTCGACTACACGCGGCAAACGGACGACACCGTGGGCGCGATGCTCACCGACCGCTCGTGGTCCCTGGACCACTTGCTCCAGGCCGCGGGCTGGGACTTCGACCGCGCGGTGTTCGTGCGCGAAATGGCGAAGCTCAAGAAGGAGCCGCTGTCGAGCATGGGCCACGACCGCGTGCTGACCGTGTTCAGCGCGCACCACCCCACGCTGTTCAAGTACCTGCAACAGACGTTCGCCGAAGTAACCAACCCGCCCATCGACCCGTACCGCGAGGGCGGGGCGATGTCGCTGACGACCTACCTCGGGCGCGGGCCAAAGAGTTCCGAGTTCCACGTTCCAGGTTCCAAGCTCCAGAGCGGCCAGGATAGTTCCTCCGAATTTGGAACGTGGAACTCGGAACCTGGAACTTTGCCCGTGAGACAAATGGAGCTCCCCTCCCCCGTCATCTCGGACGCGATCGTCGAGGAGATCCGACAGAACGAGGTGCTCGGCTTCAAACTGCTCGACGCGACGTTCCCGCTCCAGGGCGGCACGGACGCGCTGCGATCGAGCCTCGTCGCGCTCCAGAGCGCGGCGGAGAAGGCCGTTCACGACGGGTACCACGTGCTCTGCCTCTCCGATAAGGAAGCGTGCAAGCGCGGGATCTTCCCGATCCCGTCGCTGCTCGCGCTCGGCGCGGTCCACCAGTACCTGTGCCGTCAGGGGTTGCGCGACAAGTGCAGCCTCATCGTGCAGGCCGGCGACATCCAAGAGGGCCACGACATCTGCTGTCTGGTCGCGTTCGGCGCGGACGCGGTCCACCCGTACCTGATGCTGCGTCTGGTGAAGGACGGGCTGACGTTCAAAGACCCGGACTCGAAGCAGGAACTCAAGATCGACGCGCGCGAAGCGCTGGAGAACCTGTTCGCGGCGCTCGAAGACACGATCAAGAAGGTGATTTCCAAGATGGGAATCACCACCATCGAGGGGTATCGCGGCGCGCAACTGTTCGAGGCTGTCGGGTTCGGCCCGGACCTCATGGCGTTCCTCGGCGAGTTCCCGAGTCGCTTGGGCGGCATCGGGTTCGCGGAACTGGTGGACGACGCCCAGTGGCGCGTGCAGCAGGCCGAGAAGATGACCGTGCTGGGCCGCAATCGCGACTATCATGCTTTTAATGCGAAGGTGCGAATGGCCCTCCGCGACGCGGTGAAGGAGGCCCACCCGGAACCCGAACAGGGTGGCGGGGAGATGGCCTACACCGCCCCGCCGGGCGACGACAACCCCGGCGCGTCCCAGCGCGTCGCCGACAAGTTCGTCAAGTTCACGGACATGGTGAACACCCGCGTGCCCACGGTGCTGCGCGACCTGTTCTCGGTCGAGCCGGTCGCGCAACACACGCCCCTCGCGGACGTTCAAGCCGCCGGCCCGATGATCGCGGACCACTTCCGCGGCGCCGCGATGAGCCACGGCGCGCTCACGGGGGCGTCGCACATGACGATCGCCGCGGCCGTGAACGAACTCGGCGCGACGAGTAACTCGGGCGAGGGCGGCGAGGCCCGCTGGCGCAACGACCTCCCGGAGCGGGCTTACGGCGCGTTCTGGGAGAAGGTCCGCGCCCAGCGCGTCGCGCACCCGGAGATCTACACCCTGGATGGCGACATCGCGAAGAGCCGGTTCCGCAGTCGCATCCGGCAGATCGCGTCCGGCCGGTTCGGGGTGGACGCCGAGTACCTGGTGAACGCGGACGAGATCTCGATCAAGATGGCGCAGGGCGCGAAGCCCGGCGAGGGCGGTCAGTTGATGGGCAAGAAGGTGACCACCGAGATCGCGGAGATCCGGTTCGCCAAGCCCGGTACGGACCTCATCAGCCCGCCGCCGCACCACGACATCTACAGCATCGAAGACCTCGCGCAGCTCATCTACGACCTGAAGGCGGTGAAGCCCGGTATTCCGGTGTCGGTGAAGCTGGTCGCGGTGGAGAACATCGGGACCATCGCGGTCGGCGTGGCGAAGGCCGGGGCCGACATCATCGAGATCGACGGCATTGATGGCGGCACCGGCGCCGCGATGGTGTCGAGCAAGGAGCACGCCGGGCTGCCGAGCGAGATGGGCCTCGCCGAAGCGCACCAGGCGCTCGTGGTGAATGGGCTGCGCACGAGCGTGAAACTCCGGGTCGGGGGCGGGATCAAGAACGGGCAGGACGTCATCAAGTACGCCCTGTTCGGCGCGGACGAGTTCAGCTTCGGCCAGGGATTGATGGTGTCCGTCGGGTGCATCGTGTGCAAGTCGTGCCACATCCCGAACTGCCCGACCGGGATCACGGGTAGCCCGGAGATCTTCAAGGGGCACCCGGAGCACACGAAGGCGTACCTGCACGCGGTCGCACACGAAGTCCGGGTGCTGTTGTCCCGCATGGGGTTCAAGCACATCTCCGAGATCACCGGGCGCTCGGACCTGTTGATCCCGCGCACGGACCTCAAGGAGAAGCACCCGCGCGCCGCGCTCTTGAACCTCGCGAAGTTCATCCAGCCCGACATGGCCCTGTCGCGGCTCGCCGAAACGCACCCGCAGACGCCCCCCGGCCGCGGGCTGTGCGACATCACCGGGTCGCTCAACGACCGACTGTTCGCTGCGGCGTTCGACGCGATCGACACCGCCCAGAACGCGGACCTCGTGTTCCGGGTGCGCAACTCGGACCGCGCGGTAGGGGCGACGGTGGCGGGGCAGATCGCGAAGCTGTACGGCCGCGAGGGGATACCGAACCACCGCAAGATCAAGGCCCGGCTCGAAGGCGAAGCGGGCCAGAGCTTCGGCGCGTGGTGCATCAACGGCCTCGACCTGGAGCTGCGCGGGTTCGCCCAGGACGGCGTCGCGAAGGGCATCTCCGGCGGCACCGTGGTCGTCACGCTGGACTACACCGTCAGCACTTACGGCGGCGAGATCCAGAGCGTGGCCGGCAACAACGTGGGCTACGGGGCCACGGGCGGCACCATCTTCGTCGGCGGGCGCGCCGGGCACCGGCTCGGCATCCGCAACTCGGGCGCGACGATCGTGGCCGAGGCCGCGGGTAAGTATGCGTGCGAGTACATGACACGCGGGAAGGTGCTCATCCTGGGGCCGGTCGAGAACGAGATCGGGTCCGGGATGACCGGCGGTGAGCTGTTCATCTTCGACCCGAAGACGGACGTCCCCGCGAAGCTGCACGGCAAGAGCGTGACCGTGATCGATTGTGCCCACGTCGATTACGAGTGGATGCACCCGCTGCTGCACCAGTACTTCGCGCGGACCGGGAGCCGTCAGGCCGAGTACCTGCTGAAGAACTGGGCCGACGTGCGCCGCGGTCGCCGGTTGCGAAAGGTGCTGCCGCTCGCGGTGGCGCGCGCGATGGAAGACCTCAAAACGGCCGGCACCAACGCAGGCTGATCGATCCCGCGCCCGGTTCGTGTGTTCGCCATCGAATCGGGCGATTGAAACGATGATTTGTGGCCCTCAATCTCCGTGCGCCGCGCTCGAAAACGGGTGCGCGCACGGGGGCTAACAATTGCTAACGTTTCCCGATCCAAACACCCAACCGGACCCGATAAACTCATCTAACCTATTGTCATTTCAGAATTTCCGGCATCGCTTCTCATTTTCAGCAGCCGCGCCAATTGCTAACAATCACTAACATTCCCGTGGTTTGAAGTCGTGTTTGGAGCCCCTCGACACCCGCAATCACTCACATCACTCCAGTATTGAACGGTGCCAATATTCCGCCAACACACCATATTTAATCAATTGTATACTAGTGGACGAATTTTGCAACCAATTCCAACCTGAAAACACGAATTTGTTGCGGAGATTTGTTTCGGGAATGGCGCAGCGAGGGGGGCTTTCGACCCCCTCGCTGCGGTGACCGTTCTGGTGAGGCTATTTCAGCGGAAACGTGCTTTCGTCGTGCTCTTCGGTTTCGGCGGTCGATTCGTTCGGCAAGTCAGTGAGAATGTTGTCGGTCCACCATTCCGGGGGAGGTCCGTCCCACATCGGCCCGAACACGGTCGGAGGTACCGGCGTGTCGTCCGTCCACTTCTCTTTTTCAGCCAATCGAGTTAGCCGGTCAAAGTCACGTGCAGGTGCCGCAAGGTGGCCGATCGTGCCCAACGTGACAACTCGACACAAGCTGTGCATAGCCGCGTCCGCAGCAGCAGCAGCACCGCGGACAGTGGCCGTGTCTGCGGCAACGACATCTGCAGCGTAGCGAGCGGCCGTGGCGTGAGATGCTGCATACGTTGCGGCGTCTGCATCGGCAACGGTATCCACGGCGTAACGGGCTGCGGCCGCAGCGTAGGTGGTAGCGTCGTTCCCAGTGCGAGCCGTTGAAACGTCGGCCGCAGCCCGAGCGATGGCGTAGACACCGGCACGGGCGTCATCAATGTCGGCACCTTCTGCAACACGCACAGCGCGGTCCAGCGTTTGCAGATGCTGTTTTGGTACATTGACCCAAAACTTGTTTACGATCGGAAGCACACGACGAGCACAGCGAGCCGCAAACGCCACGCGCGCCCAACGAGGCAGTTTTGCGATCTCCTCCGCGCCCGGAAGCAAAAAGCGATCTGGGTCAGTCACAGGCTTAGGTGCCCAACCCGCCGTAACCACTAATTCGGCTTCTGCCATCGCAGCGTGGTATGCACGAGGATCGTTCCACGCTTCGTCCAATCGTTGAAGATCGGCATCGGAAATAGGTGGTGGCACTCGTCCCGTCGCGAGCCCCGCTGTTACGCAGCCCTCATACGTCTCGTCACTGTAACTGGGATTTTCAAACTTGCTCATGCAGAGAGCTCCATCACGGTGAGTTGCCGCGCGGCAACACCATCAGGATACTCGAAGTACACGAGATCTTGGTAGTTCGGATCGGGACCGATTCGAGTCATCCCGCACCGCCCCACGTAGAACGCCTCGGCTTGTGGCAGACCGTGTAAACCGACTCGACCACCGGCTGCAGCACCAAGACTCATTCGGATCGCCTCACCAATCAACAGCGTACCAACACGGGTGAACCGCGGAACGCGCACAGCCGGTGCGTTTCGATCCTGTGGCACCCGGTAATTCCACGGCGCAACTTCCACATAATCGACGTACAAAACCCACGCATTCGGGGTAAGAACCGACTTCCGAAGGAGGTTCTCGACTGCCATCACTCCTTGTATCTGCCCCTCGCATTCAACAGTGACAAGGTTGTGCCGGCGGGATCGGGGCTCGGCCTTGTCCGTCCATTGCCAATGAGCGCTCTCTAGCGTCTCGCCGTGCGCCCGGAGTTCGGCTGCCAGTTCTTCACGGGCACGTTCCCACTGCCGCTCGATTACTCCGAGGGAGTCAGACGTTGCTGGAAACCCGCGTGTGAGGGTAACCGGGACGTACCCCGGTGGCGGGAGGTAAGTACCGACCAACCGCGGAGGCGGATTGAATGGACGCGGAGGGTTCGGCGACGGGTTCATGGGCAGGAATTCCGACCTTCGCTGGAACGGTCTCTGAAGACGTTTTACCGATGGTCGGCGCGCATCGCAAGATAACGCACCCGATTGCACCGCCCGCTGGGATAATCCCGGAGCCTTGACCTTCTCGTGAATGAGTTTGACGAACTGTTCGAGGAACTCGAAATATTCCGTTCCCACGATCTCCTTCACGCGGCGTGCCGAAGCCCACGTAAAGTAAACCGTATCTGACCAACGGGAAGTTCCGCGCCGCTGGCGCCGCTTCACAGTTGAACCCGCAGGAGCCGAGCATGGACGTCTTCCGATTCGTGAAGCGCGCAATGAAGAGCAACGACCCGACCCGCCGGTACATGCTCGTGACGGGCGACGGTACCCGGGCCGGGGACATTGAGGTGATTCCACCGGCACATGGCACAGTTCGGCTCGATGTAGTTCTGCGCCCGGTTCTGTCCGATGCCGCACGGGAAGACGCCCTGAACACGACCCGCCGGTTCCTGGACGAACTGGCCGGCGGATGGGGCGTGCAGTTGGACGAAGAATCGGGCGCGAGCGGGTTGGAGGAACAGCCGGACGGGAACTTCCGAGTCCAGATCGAGTACCGCGCCATTTGACCGATACACGTCCCGACGAACCCATTCCCTGCGTGCAACTATCTACAATTGGATGGCGTACTTCGCGGGAGAAACGGAATGGGCGGCTCGACGGCACCGGGTGAACATCACGCCTCCACAAACTGGCGGTTCGACAACACGTATTCGCGACTACCGGACGCGCTCTTTGCCGCGGCAGAGCCGGTCCAAGTACGGGAGCCGCGTGTAGCGATTCTGAACCACAAATTGGCGGCTGAACTCGGCCTCGATCTCGGCGCGTTGGGGGAAGAAACCGCTGCGGCGCTGTTCGCGGGCCAAGACCTGCCGCCCGGCTCCAAACCCATTGCACAGGCTTACGCCGGGCACCAGTACGGCGGGTTCACCATGCTCGGCGACGGCCGCGCTATTCTGATCGGCGAGCACCGCACGCCGTCGGGAATACTCGTCGACATCCAGTTGAAGGGGCCGGGGCGCACGCGGTTCTCGCGCGGCGGGGACGGGCGTGCTGCGCTCGGGCCGATGCTCCGCGAGTACGTCATCAGCGAGGGGATGGCGGCACTGGGCGTACCCACGACGCGGAGCCTGGCGGTCGTCACCACCGGCGAACCGGTTTACCGGACGACTCCGCTAAAGGGAGCCGTCCTAACTCGTGTGGCCGCGAGCCACATCCGGGTCGGCACGTTCGAGTACGCGGCACGCCGGGATCAGGAACTGCTACGGGCACTGGCCGACTACACCATCGAGCGGCACTACCCGGAGCTGGCTGGCGCGCCGCAAAAGTACCTTGCGTTCTTCCGCGCGGTCGCGGATCGGCAGGCCGCGCTCGTTGCTCGCTGGATGCTCATCGGGTTCGTTCACGGGGTGATGAACACCGACAACGTGGCGATCTCCGGGGAGACGATCGACTACGGCCCGTGTGCGTTCATGAACGCTTACGATCCCGCAACGGTATTCAGCTCGATCGACAGCGGCGGCCGGTACGCCTACGGGAACCAGCCCAACATCACACAATGGAACCTGGCCCGGTTCGCCGAAACCCTGTTGCCACTCATCGATTCCGACCCGCAGAAATCGATCCCGGCAGCCACGGAAGTGCTGGAAGAGTTCCCGGCCGTCTTCGAGCGGTACTGGCTCAACGGGATGCGGAAGAAGCTCGGCCTCCAGACCGCAGAAGCCACAGACGCCGAGCTGATCCAGAATCTCCTCGGCTGGATGCAGAAGACCCGCGTGGACTATACCAACACATTCCGGGATCTGTCCTCGGTGGCAGAACCAGTCGGCGTGCAGTATCAGGACGCGGGCTTCCGCGTATGGTACGCGCGGTGGCAGGAGCGGCTCGGCGATCAGAAGAGTGAAGCGGTCGCGCTGATGCGAACCGTGAACCCGGTTGTCATCCCGCGGAACCACCAGGTCGAGGAAGCACTGGCAGCAGCCGAAGAGCGCGCCGACCTGTCGGTACTGCACCGGCTACTAGACGCGCTGGCGACGCCGTATGACGAACAGCCCGAACACACTCAGTACCGAGAACCGCCTACCGACGAGTCCGGCTATCGGACATTCTGCGGGACGTAGTACGAACTACGAGCGTGCCCTCTCACTCGCCGGGATCACGTGGCTCCGCCTGCTCTATCGATGTGGGCTCGCCCCCGACGCGATAACCGTCGCACCGCACCATCGGCTGGCGCGGGTACTTGGGGTAATCAGGGTTTGTGGCGGCCAATTGACAGAGCAAGAAGCGCGACCGCGCGGTGCGAACCTCTCGCATGTTCACACACGATTCACAAAGACTCGGGGGCACGGCTCGTACTCACAACAGAACGCGAATGACTCTGGAGCCTGACATCTCCACCAGCCCGTTCACTCACCTACTCGGATCGCGCCGAGTCCGACGATCGCGATCGCCGGAAGATCCTTCAGTTCCATGTTCGGTCCCAGGAACTCGGGGAACCCGACGCGAGGTTTCCGCTTCCCGACGATCGTGAGTTTGGTGCGCCCGTCACCCCGGAAGTGCTCGGACGCCCCGAACAGGCGCTCGATCAGTTGCCGGTACGCCCAGTCCGCTCCGCGTGTCTCCCGGAGTGCCGTGTAGTCCACCGTTTTCACGCGCGTCTTCCCCTCATCCGGGAACCCGGTCACGAACACCGCTTCCTTGTCCGATCGGAACTGGAGCTTGGTGGGCATAAAAGTGTCCCCCTCCGACCGCACGGTCCACCGGTCCTTGTCGGCCGTCAAGTTGTCGGTGAGCGCGAACACGTTGTCCCACGTCGCCGGAAACACGCGCCGGTCCCAGTCTGCGGGCAGCTTCCCGCTTGGCTCGCCGCCGCGAATCGAATCGGGATACGCAAACACAACGGCCACCTTTTCGATCCCTTTTTCGGTGTCGAGGATCTCCTCCGGGTCGTAGCCGATGGCCGACAACGTACCGAGCAGATCGCGCCCGTTCGCCGCGTCCGGGACGGTCAGGAACACGAACGGCCGGGCGCCTATCCAACTGCCGGGCTTGAGATTCGTTCCGTCGAGTGCCTGCCGACGGGAGAGCACCCGGAGATAGACACCGGAAACCTTCGCGGCGTCCGGTTCGACCGGCTTCTGGTTGGGGTCGAGGAGGCTCCGGACGTAGGGCCGGAGTACGATCGGTACGTCGCGCGGATCGGCCGGATGGAGAAGCTTGCGCGCGGGCGCACCAGCACCGGGCTGGGTGGGTGCGTCGGGCCATGCGAAGGCCGTTCCGACAAACGCAGTAAGGCAGAGGGCGACTACAAGAGGCGTTCGGGCCATTATTTCTTCTCCGAGCCGTTGCGCGAAGCGAGTAGCGGAATGAGCAGGTATTAGACCCCAGTGTGTCGTGTGGGGCAACTCGTTGCTCTCTGTCGCCGTCCGACCCGTGCCGTGGTATTGTTGGCGGTGCCGTTACCCGGTAGCCTCCGATCATCCTCTCCTCGTTGTAGGGCCGCTATGCATCGTTTGCCGAACCGACCGTTGTATCCGCTCGCGTGCTTCTTCTGGCTCGTAACGATAAGTTCCTTGGCCGGGGCCGAACCCGCCTCCCTGACCGTGGTGACGCCCAAGCCCAACCAAGTGGTCCAGCGCACCGGTTTCGACCCTGTTGCCGCCGCAAAGGAGAAGCCCGGTCATTTGGCATTCGGGTTCGCCGATGTCGCCCTGCGCCTGGAGCCCGTTAGCGCCCCGGAGCGCACGATCTGGGAATACAGCGTGGTGCAATTAACCGGTGCGACCGGGCGCGACGTGCCGTGGACCAAGCTGGACGTCCGAACCGAGAGCACCGGGCCTGTAGCCACGGCCCGCGTGCCGGCCGGCGGGTGGTACCGGCTCGAAATCCGGTGCCGACAAGCCGAAGTCGTGACGCACCGGGGCGCGGTCGAGCCGCTCGGCGTGGGCGAGGTGTTCGTGGTCGCCGGCCAGTCGTATGCGACCAACTGTAACGACGAGAAACTGACCGTGACCGACCCGCAAAAGCGCGTCGTCGCCTGGAACGCCGCGAAGAGCACGTGGGGCGTGGCGAACGATCCGCAGCCGGTCCCGGACAGCAGCACGGACGGCTCGATTTGGCCGCCGGTGGGCGACGCTCTCGTCAAAGAGTTCGGTGTCCCGGTCGCGTTCGCCAATGTCGCCGTCGGAGCGACCGCGACCTCGCAGTGGGCGCCGGACGGGGTACTTCATCGGCGCCTCGTCGAAACGGGGAAAACGCTGGGTACGTTTCGGGCTGTGCTGTGGCAGCAGGGCGAGTCGGACGTGATCGCCAAGACTACCACCGAAAAGTACGTCGCGAACGTGCGCGCGATTCGGCACGCGGCGGCTACCGCGTGGGGTATTCAGCCGCCGTGGTTGCTGGCGAAATCGACGCACCACCCGACCGTGTACACCGACCCCGAGGGCGAATCGCGTGTCCGCAAGGCAATCGACGAACTGGTCGCCCGACCCGGATTCCAGCCCGGCCCGGACACGGACACGCTAACTGGGAAGTACCGCGGCGGGGCCGGGTCGCGCCGGCACTTCAGCGCATTGGGTCAGGCGAAGGCGGCGGAGATGTGGGCCGACGTGCTCAAGAAGAACCTGCTCGCCCCGCACAAGGTGGAAGAAGCACTGGCGGATCTGCATTTGCTCGCCCCCGCGTGGACCTCGCCGATCGTTCACCGCGAAAGTAGCGTTCTGCTCCAAACGAAGGACGAGGGACCGATCACGGCCCGACTCGCGTTCCCGGCCGCCGAGGTTCTGGAGATCGCGACGGCCGACCGCCGACACCGATTCGATCGCGACGCGGTGACGCTCTCAAAGGACGGACTGACGCTGACCTTCACAAAGAGCGCGCCCGTCGAACCGATTCCGGCCCGCACGCTGTTCGTGCCCAAAGGCTCGCCGCAGAGCTACGCGGCGCGCGTGGGTCATCCGAACGAATCCCTCATGTACCATCCGGGGCGCTGGTTCCACGACCGCAACGTGGAGATCACCTATCGGCGCCGCGACGAGAAAATCGCGAGCGACGTGATCGTGGGCAGCCTGCCGAAGACGGCCGCCCGTTTGAAAGCGGGCGAGTCGTTCACGCTCGGCATCAGCGGCGACAGTATCTCCACCGGGGCGGACGCTTCGGTGGTGTCCAACGCGGCCCCGTTCCAGCCCGGGTTCGCGGAACTCGTGACGGCACAGTTGCAGGCGCGTTTCGATAGTCGGATCACACTCAAGAACCGCGCGGTCGGCGGTTGGAGTGTGGCGAACGGGGTCCAGGATCTCGACAAACTCCTGGCCGAGAAACCGAACCTGATCGTGGTCGCTTACGGGATGAACGACGTGGGGCGGCGCGACCCGAAGTGGTTCGGCGACCAAACTCGCACGATCCTCGACCGGATTAGGGCCGCCGACAAGGACATCGAGGTCATTCTGGTCGCATCGATGCTGGGCCACGGCGAGTGGACCGCGACCCCGCGCGACATGTTCGCGAAGTACCGCGACGCGCTGAAGGGCATGACCGGCCCCGGTGTCGCACTCGCGGACCTGACCGCCGTGTGGGAATTGATGCTCAAGAACAAGCACGACCTGGACCTGACCGGCAACGGACTGAACCACCCCAACGACTTCGGGCACCGGCTCTACGCGCAAGCGATCCTCGCGGTGCTAACCGAGCGCAAGTAACCCTTGTTGCTGCGGCTCTGTGGATCAGAGCCGGTGTTGGTTGCGCCAAAATTCTGGCGCAACCAACGCCGGTTCGCATCAACTCTCGACTACTTGACTGACAACCCGTCCAGCCAGAGAGTGAACGGGTCGCCGCCGAATGAGTCCATCCCGATCCCGATCGCCTTCACCTGATTGGGAGCGAACTTGCCCTCGTCCGCAATCTCCCAGCCGTTCGTCGCGGTGAGCGAGATGCGGAGCCGCTGCCACAACCACCGGGCCTCGCTCTCGCCGCCCGATAGCAAGTTCCGACCCTTGGGCTTGATGACGCGCTTCCCCTCCGGCCCGAACAGCGTTACCACCGGGCCGACGTCCTGCCAGCCCGGGAGGTTGGGATTCCGGTACTTGACCCACACGCGCAACTCGGACTTCGCCGACCAATCCCAGGTCGCGTCCTTCGCCTTCGGGTACACGGCCGTCGCATAGGCGCCGGGGTACGGGTCCGGCCGGAGCCGCAGCGCGAACCCGCCGGCCACAGCATCGCTATCGTCGGCGAAATGCAATCGCCCTTTCTTTTCCGGGTCGCCAGCGAACTCGTAACCCCAGTTCCCGGAGTCGCCCTCGGTGCCGATTTCTTCCTCCCCAGCCGCCGATACGACCACGTCCCGGAACCCGATGTCGGCCAGCGTGCCATTATCGACCGTCAGCCCCACGCGGTACACCCCCGGTTCGGCGAACGTGTGCTCGACGGCCGCGCCCGACTTAATGCGCCCCGCCAGATCCCAGCGGAACCCGAGTTTTCCTCCGAGCGGGTCGCGACTGGCCGCGGCGCTGAACCGAACCGGCTTACCGGCCACAGCCCGCGTCGGTCCCTCCAGGTGTGCCGAGGGCGCGCGAGTCACGGTCGGGTCGCCGCGCACTTCCCGCAAGTCGGCCACGTCCTCGAAGAAACTGCCCTTGGCGTTCTTCTCGAAGGTGTTGTTAGCCAGATACACGTCGGTCGCGTACTGGCCGTAAACGCCCCACTCGTTGTCGTGCGACCGATTGTTCTGAATCACCCAGTGCCGGATGCGCCAGTCCTTGCCCTTCGAGCCCAGGTCGCCCCGGAACACGATGCCCCCACCGCCGTTGTGGTGGACGTGGTTGCCGTCCAGAACGAAGTGACTGCCGGGGCCGTTGGCACAGACGATCCCTCCGTGCTTGAAGCCCGGTTCGGGCGCCTGGTGGTACCCCGTCGCCAGCCCGTTGTAAGCCGCCTCGTTGCCGATCAGCCGGGTGTGGTCACTTCCGCCCAGCCAGAACCCGTAGCTGCCGTGGTTGGCCTTGTTGCGAATGTAGGTGTTGCCCGGTGACCAACTCTCGATGCAGTTGTTGTTGGCGTAGCTCGTGTCGTTCTCGACGAACACGTTCCCGCGCGACACCCACCCGTTGAGCACGCGGATAAAGATCCCGTCCCCGCCGTGGGTGACGTCGTTGCGATACCAGTAGTTGTCGTCGGCCCCCGTTTCGATCAGCACACCGGTGCTGTCGCGTGCGTGGACCTCGCCCTTGGCCCGGTCAATGCGAATGCCGTAGGAGAGGTTATTGTTCAGGAACCGGTTGCGGGACGAGTGCCACAGCTTCGCGCAGACGTTCGAGCAGTGGGAGAAATCGTTATCACTGACGAGGTTGTCGTCGCAGTCGGTCAGGTGAAGGCCGTCCCACACTCGGTTCGCCCGGTTCTTCGTGAACGTCGAGTGAGACACGCGGGTGAGAACGATACCACCGCGTGCGGGCAGTTCACCCCAACCGTGCGCCATGTTGTGGTAGTTGTCGGAGAAGTCGCACCCCTCGACGCGCAACGCGGTCGCGTCGGTGGCCCACAGACCGGTCGCGAACCCCTTCACCTTGAGGTTCTTGATCGTGACGTTCGTGGCGCCCTCGATCCGAACGGCGATCCCGCCCCCTTCGAGCGATTTCGGGTTCCCCACTTCACCGCCGCCGACCAAAGTGGCTCCGTTACCATCAATGGTGACGTGCGACGCGGTGACGACGAGCCGGGCGTTAAGGGTCGCGCCCTTATCGAGCGCGATGTCCTTCGTCACAACGATTTCCTTCACCGCGTTCGGCTCTTTAGCCGCGGGTGGGTCAGCGGTCAGCGGAGAGAGGGAGACCAACAGTAGCAGTAGGGGTACGGGAATCGCGAGTGAAACACGCATCGGACAGGCTCCTCCGAGGTTCGTGTGGGCAGCTCAGTGTTTAGAGTTGCGATCAGTCGGGTAGGAAGAGTAAACAGCGGGCGAACACGATCACGACGATCGAGTCGGGTGGGAGTGAGGAATACAGGTGCGTTCGAGTGAAGTAATTGTAGCAACTGTGCCCGAATAAAGCGTCCGGCTGAATCGCGCAGCGTCCACTGACACGCACTTGCACCAGAAACGGGATCGGTCACGCGAGAAACGAGAGGGCCGACCAATGACCGAAGCGGAATGGCTAACAAGCGATTACCCAGACAGGATGCTAACGTTTCTCCGCGGAAAAGTAACGCAGCGCAAACTCAGGTTGTTTGGGATCGTCTGCTGCCGAGGTACTGTGGATGAAGTCACGGATCGCAGATACCAGCCAGCCCTAGCTCTTGCAGAGCGGTTCGCCGATGGCTTCGTGACTCAGAGTGAGCGACGGAAGAAGTACGCCTTACTCACCTCAGACGGCTATACTCCGGAGGTATGCGTGGCGTCAGTTTTCCACGGCCACGCCTTCGTTGCAGCCCGTGAAGCGGCTAAATGGGCTTTGGTGGTAGCCGGAGTCGTAGCAGATAATCTCGCGCGAACTCAAGATGAACGCCTCCCTGCCACACAGCAGGCACACGCTCAAGAGGCAGCGCGACAAACTGACCTTATCCGCGACATCTTCGGGAACCCCTTCCACCCCGTAACGTTCTCCCCCGACTGGCGCACGTCCACCGCAGTCGCACTCGCGTCCCAAATGTACGAGTCGCGTGACTTCGGCGCAATGCCGATCCTGGCGGATGCGCTTCAGGACTCGGGCTGCGACAATACCGACATTCTTGACCACTGCCGCGGTCCCGGAGCACACGTCCGGGGGTGCTGGGTGGTCGACCTTGTACTCGGGAAGGAGTGACGTCAGGCGCGGAACAGTAACCGACAACACCTTCGATCCGCACCGCCAGTTCACGCGCGGCGAATACGACGGAGCAATCCGAAGACGGACAGCCCGACCCCGGTCAGGACCAGCGTGCTCGGTTCGGGCACGCCCGGCGGTGCGGGGACGGGAATCCGCGTTTCGGTGACGTTCGTATCGGGCTTGTGGTCCTTCGAGCGGATATTGTGGCCGACGAACACCCCGTCCTCACTGGCCCCGGACAGCGACGTGACCCAGAACTCCCCCAATTGGACCCGGCCCGCAGGAATCGTCGGCCCGGTGTACGTCCAAACGAGGTTCTCGACGGCGGGATCGTCGGGGACGTTGATGTACGGCAGTGACGGCCCGGTCATGGGGGTCGAAAGCGTCCAACCGGCCGGTGCGCCCGAGGCACCCGAAACGAGTCCGTTGAAGTCGTAGATGGTGAAGTAGTTGCCGGCCTGAAGCGCGGTGTCGCTGGGCAGCGTGACGGAGTAAGCCCAACGGAACTTCCCACTTTCCGGAGTGACGGTCACGGCCACCGGGAGCAGGCCCGCGCGAGCGGAGGGAGCGGTGAACGCGGTCAAAACGACTAGCGCGAACCCGAACGCCATAGGGCGAGGGAACAACATAAGGTGCCTCTACTTGGGGTGAATGTGCCGAGTTTGGCGCTCGTGTGAAAAAAAATCAACTGCAACTTTGTAGCGCCCGGATACGAGCGGAATAGGCCGTGGGCCGCGGAGTTGCTCACCGGTAGGTGGCATCTCAAGTACAGATGCTCGGGACTCGGGAAGTTGTCGGAGGTGCTATTGCGGAGAGGTCACAGAAAGCGCGCCACGGACCGGTCAGTAGGCCGGGCGGGTGACCGGCCCCTCGTCGCTCAACAGCCCGTGGAAGTCCGCAGCATACAGGACGTGCCGGACGTCACGTGACTTCCCGTCCACCGCGATCGTGCGGTTCATTAACCGGACCCCGTGGCTGTAGTCGACGTACTTCTCCCCGTGGACGATGGTAAGCGGTTGGATCGGCTTCCCGTCCGCCTTGTGCCACCCGTAGATGGCGACCCGGTTCGGCTTCTCGGCCAGCCGGTTCGATACCACGACGTCCTTTTTGGTACCTGCGACCAGCGCGCCGAGCTTCTGGCCCGCTCGCTGTTCCTCAATGAGCGCGTTGTGTCGGGCGAACGTCGCAGAAGACTCCCGGTCCTCGGTCATCGGCTTTGGCTCCAGCTTCACGGTCGATGCCCGGTACACTTCGTCCACCACCTTGCGCGTCGGAAGCACGCACCCGAATGCGTCCGCGATTCGGGCCGCGGTTTGGGGCGTAAGCGGCACGCGAACGAAGTCGGTGTCGCTGCCCACGGCCAGGTAGTCCGGCATCACCTCGAAGACTGCCGTGTGCTCTTTGCCCGATGCGTCCTTCGCCTTCACGGTGATTTTCTGGAACGTGCGGAGGAAGTTCGGGATGTTGCCGCGGAGCACCTCTTCGGCGATCGCTTCCTCGCGTGCGGCCGGAGTGAGTTGGTCGAGCGTTTTGAAGAACGCGGCCCCACCCGGAGCATTGGCCGGGCGCTTCGGGATGCCGGGAGCGGGCTGAACCCACTTCGTGTACGCACGCGGGCCACCGAACGTTCCCCCCGCCGATTTCGCGTCGGGGTCGGTCAGCCCGCGCAACAGCCCGTTCATTTCGCCCACGAGCGCCGTGTGCAGGATCTTGTTCTTCGGGTTCGCGTGGACGAGAAGCGCGAGCCGGCCGTCCAGTGCGGTGCGGGTGGTGATATCGTCCGCGGTCGTTTCGGCGAACGTCACCTCCGTGGCGAACCGCGTGCGCATGCGCTCGGTCGCGCGGAACGTTCCGCCGTCCGGCCCGATCACCTTCTTGCCGTCGAGTTCGATATTGCGATCATCGTAGGCGATCACCACGAGCCGACGGGCGCGGGCACCCGCGAGCCAAGCGAGTAACTTATCGCCGTGCTTGTCCGCGTCGGAGTACGAGTAGTTCGCGTCCAGGAACGCGATCCGATCGATCCATTCCGGGATCGCGTCCGCGCTGTCGATCAGACCGAACAGAAAGCTCCCGCCACCGCTGTGACCGGCGAGCGCGACCCGCACGGCTCCGCCCGGCACCCACCCACGAAGCGCCTCGACGACCTTCAGCACGCGCGCCGGGCCGTCCCGATACTTGCGCTTCCACGCGGGCCAACTCAACCCGTCCGCCTCGACGCACACGAGTAGCACGTTCTCGTCCGGCACGACTGTGCAAAGCGCCCGTATTTGGGCCGCCACGTGCTGGATGTCGAAGTGCCAGTCGAGGGATTCGGCCCGGGCGCAGCCGAGTGTCTGCTCGATGCTGTTACCGTTGGGCGTGGCATAGATCACCAGCCGGGTCGGTTTCTTGGGGTCGAACCGGGCCGGGGCGTTGGCGACCGCACGGACGCCCTCTGCGACCCACTCCTCACGCACCCACTCACCGAACCACGCGCTCGCCCGGAACCCCGGCAGTGGCGGTGTACTTGGCGCAGGAGCCGTGGGCGCAGAAGCGCCCAGTGCGAGAGCGACAGGAAGCAGACTCAACATGAGGTACTGTTCCGAGAAGAGGCGCAAGCCACGTTTTGCGGACCAACGGTTTTCGTGGCACAGGCCTCTGGCCTGTGGAAACGTCCCCACAGGCCAGAGGCCTGTGCCACGAGCACAAAACACTTCAGCACAACACATTTACTAATGAACAATCATCACTCCGCGATGCCCATTTGGTCGAGGATGAACGCGGTCGTGTACGCGACGTCCTTGAGCGCGTCGTACCGGCCGCTCGCCCCGCCGTGCCCGCCCACCATCCGGCACCGGAACACCACCGGGTTGCTGTCGGTCTTCAGCGCCCGAACCTTGGCAGTGTACTTCGCGGGTTCGTGGAACAGCACCTGACTGTCGTTCAAACTCGTCTCGATCAGCATCGCGGGGTAGCTCTTCTTCGCCAGGTTCGTGTACGGGCAGTACGTCCGCATGTACTCGAACTCCTCGCACTTCTTCGGATTGCCCCACTCCAGAAACTCCTGCACGGTCAGCGGCAGGGACTCGTCGAGCATCGTGTTGATGACGTCCACGAACGGTACCTGGAGCACCGCCGCTTTGCACAGGTCCGGGCGCAAGTTCACCGTCGCGCCCACGAGCAGCCCGCCGGCGCTGCCGCCCTGGATCACGAGGCGCTCGCGTGCGCCGTACTTCTGCTCCACGAGGAAGTCGGCGCACGCGATGAAGTCGGTGAACGTGTTCACCTTCTTCAGCATCTTGCCGTCCTCGTACCACTGCCGGCCCATGTCCGCCCCGCCGCGGATGTGCCCCTGCGCGAACACGACCCCGCGGTCCAGGAGGCTCAACCGCGTGGCGCTGAACCCCACGTTCGCGCTGGCCCCGTAACTGCCGTAGCCGTACAGGAGCACCGGCGCGGTGCCATCGCGCTTCAGACCCTTCTTGTACACGATGGAGAGGGGCACCTTGGTGCCGTCCTTCGCGGTCGCGAACACCCACTCGGAGGCGTACCGCGCCGGGTCGTAGCCCGCCGGGATCTCCTGCTGTTTGAGGAGCTTCCGCGCCTTCGTCGCCAGATCGAACGAGTACACCGACGCGGGCGTCACCAGCGACGTGTAGCTGAGTTGGATCGTCGTGGTGTCGAACTCCGGGTTCCGGCCGGGGTTAGCCGAGAACACCGGCTCCGGGAACTCGATTCGATACGACGCGCCGTCCGCGAAGCGGTGAACCCGGATCTGCGTGACGCCGCCCTCGCGCTCTGAGATCACCGCGAACTCTTTGAACAGGCTCACCCCCTGAATCAGCACAGCGCCCGAGTGAGGCCGGAACTCTTTCCACTTCTTCGGGTCGGTGTCGCGGACCGGGCAGGTGACGAGCTTGAAGTTGGTAGCGCGGTCGCGGTTGGTGCGAATGTAGAACAGCCCGTCGCGGTGGTCCGCGGTGTACTCGTGCCCGGTCTCGCGCGGGAGCAGCGTCGTCCAGGTGCCCGCGGGGTCGTCGGCCGCGAGGAACCGCTGTTCCGTGGTCGTCGAACTGGCGGACGCGGACGTCAGATACTTGCCGTCACGGGTACGGCCGATGCCGAGCCGGAACAGCTCGTCCTTCTCCTCATACACCAACACGTCTTTTTCACGCGACTCGCCCACGACGTGGCGCCACAACTTGTTTGGGCGCTTGGCGGAGTCTTCGGTGACGTAGAACAGCGTTTTTCCGTCCGCGGCCCAGGCCACGGACGCGGCTTTCACGAACCGGTTGTCGAGCGTCGTGCCGATCGTCAGATCCTTGACGCTGAGCATGTACTCGCGGAACCCGGTGGTGTCCGTGAGAACGGCGATCCGCGCCCCGTCGTCGGACACGCTCGCGACCCGCGCCGACATAAATTTCTCGCCCTTCGCGAGTTCGTTCACGTCGAGAATCACCTCCTCCGGCGCATCGAGAGCGCCCTTCTTGCGGCAGTACGTCGGATACTGTTTGCCCTCGGCCGTCTTCGAGTAGTACCAATACCCGCCCTCGCGGTACGGGACACTCAGGTCGGTCTGTTTGGTGCGCGACAGGTACTCCTTGTACAGCGCGTCCTGGAGCTTGAGCGTGGGCTTCATGACCGCTTCGGCGTAGGCGTTCTCGGCTTCGAGGTACGCGATAGTTTCGGGACTCTTCTTGTCCTTGAGCCATGCGTAGTCGTCGACCAGCGTGGCCCCGTGGAGCCGGAGTTCGGTCGACACCTTTTTGGCAACGGGCGGTACGGAGATGGTCGGGTCGATGGCCGCGACCGTACCGCACAAGGTCAGCACAGCAACGGAGCCGAGCGCGAAGACGCGCAACGAAATGGGCATGGTGTCCTCCGAATTGGGTCGTTCATTGTGCCCGCGCAACGTGCGCCGGTCCAGAGGGGAACCGACGCTCCCCGCACACCGGGTGCGTCCGGAGAATGTGGGTGCAAAACGTGGAGGTCTCGGCCAGACTCTTGTTTGGTGAAGCAAATTCCCTTCGGTGAGTACGTCATGGCAGACTCCAACCCCTCGGTGCCGGTACCGCCAGAAGACCGCGAGGCCCGGGTCCACCAACTCATAGCGCGCCTCCAGCCGCTCCTCGGGCAACGCGCACGCCAGATGGCCGAGGAGCGGCTGGAGGCGCGCCACCCGAACAGATCCTCGGCGCGGTCGAGTACACACTCCGCGACCACGCCCACCGACTCGCCACCGATGTTCATCAGGTCGCCCTCAACGGCGATCAAAAAAGGGGTACGACGGGGCCAGCCGAGTGTGCCCTCATTGCACCGACGGCGCCCGCTTCGTCGAGCACCGCATCCGCACCATCCTGACCGTCTGCGGGCCGAGCGCACCCGCGCGTACTACCACTGCTCGTCCTGCGGGACCGGGCACAGCCCGGCCGACGACGCGCTGCTCCTGGACGGCCGATACAGCCCCGGGGTGCAACCGCTGGTCGCCCTGGCCGGGATCCTCGAACCGTTCCGCCGGGCCGAGCAACGGCTCGAAGAGTTGGCCGGACTGCGGGTGTCCGAGGAGGCGTGCCGGGTGTTCACCGAACGCGCCGGAGAGCGACTCGAGCAGCGGCACCGGGCGCATCACCCGGTGGAACCGGTCCGGGCACCCGAGCCCTGGGATGTCTCGCGGCCCGAGCGTGACGGGGAACGGTTCGGTGGGACGGTGGCCTGTGCTCAGCAACGAAGGCTTGTGGGAAGGGTTCTGGAACAACACCAGACCACGAGCCGCTTGAATACCGCTCACATTCCTCGGACTCACCCCTGCCCCACTGGGGGTGGAGGTCACGTCGCGGTTTGCGCGGGTGCTTGCGTAAATTCCGTTGTGGGATAGGAAGTCCCGAAGTTGCCATCGACGTAACTTCAGGGCAGGACGAAGCACGGCTACCCCGCGATTCACGCCCGAGGAACTTCAGGAACTCCACAACCTCGCGGCTCAGTGGGCCAAAATCGTTTCCAAGCGGGCATTTGGAGACGAGGAACCCGGTCTCGATGTCGACTTCCGCACCTTCGAGCAGATCGCCACCGCCGCCGCACAAGGATTGACCGAAGGAACACGTCAACTGCTCCTCCAGCAGCAAGCCCAACGACTGACCAACGAACACCCCTGTCCGGGCTGCGGTAAGGCCGGTCCCACGGAGTCGCGCACGCGCGCACTCACGGCCCAAGGAGCGCGGGTCTCACACGTCGAACGAGTGGCCCACTGTCCCGACTGCCGCCGGGACTTTGTCCCCCTTGCGGGCCGCGCTGGGGCTGGATGAGCACGGCTACAGTTCCTCCGTTGTTGAGCAGGTCGTCACCGCGACCGCGCGGTTCGCCTCGTTCCGTGATGCCACCGATGCGGTTCGCATGGCCGGTATTGCCATCAGCGAGAGCCAGGTCCGGCGGCGGGCTCACGAAGTCGGAGCGGAACGCATCGGGCAGCGCGACCGGAAGGCGATCGAGCATCGCCGGCGGCAACTCCCGGCGCGCGTGGCCGTGATCCCCGGGGCCGTGGCCGTCGAGGTCGACGGGGGACGGATTCGCACCCGCGGCGCCGAACGTGGGCCGGGCGTTCACGAGGCCCAGAACAAGGAAGACAAGGTCGCCGCTCTGGTCACCCTCACGAGTTCAACATTCGCCCACGACCCGTGCCCCGAACCGCCGGGATCGTTCACGTGCCCCCGCCGCGTGAAGCGTCTGGTGACCCAGATGAAGGGCCGGGCGGGTGAGGCCGGTCCCCAAGAGATCCCTGACGAATCGACCGATCCGGCGACCAATTCGCCCAGGGCCGAAGGGCCGGATCGTTGGTCCCCGGTGCAGTTAGTTCGGACGTGCGTGGCGAGCCTGGAGCCGAGTTCGTCGTTCGGTCCGATGATGGCGGCGGCGGCCCAGGAGCGACACTTCTATGAGGCCCGGCGCCGTGCGCTCGTGGCCGACGGGATGGCGTACAACGGGTCGATTCACGCGGGCTACTTCGGGGACTTCGAGCCGATCGTCGATTTCCTGCACGTGCTCTGTTACGTGTACACCTCGGCGTGCGCGGTGAGCGCCGATGAGTCTCTCGCGTGGGCGCAATACTTGGTCTGGCTGCGTGCCTGTTGGCAGGGTCAGGCCGGCGCGGTGCTGAGTGAACGGGACGGGTGGCAAGCGCGCGTGGGCGAACCGCCGCCCGGCGAACCGACGTCAGCAGAGGATCGCCACGACCCGCGTCGGTTGGTGGCAGAGGCGCGGAGCTATTTGAGGAACAACCAGAAGCGGATGGATTACCCGCGCTACCGTCGCGCGGGGTTACCGACGATGAGCCGTTTGGTGGAGTCGTTGGTCGGTGAGTTCAACGCGCGGGTGAAGGACGAGCGCAAGCACTGGACCCGCACGCACGGGGCCGAATCGATCCTCCAACTGCGCGCGGCCGTGTTGAGTGGGGACGACCGGCTGACTCGATTCTTCGCTAACAGGCCCGGCAATCCATTCCGCAAGAAACGGCCCGTGAGCCAAGAATCAACTGTGCAAACTGCGGCGTGACCTCTTCCAGCCGTTTCGACGTGCCGTGCCGACCTGTACCCACTTTTTCATGGGTGCACCCGCCAAGAAATAAAAAGGGCCGAACGACATAAGTCGTTGCGGCCCTAAAGTACACCCAAGAGGAGTCGAACCTCTAACCTTCGGTTCCGTAGACCGATGCTCTATCCAGTTGAGCTATGGGTGCAAGTTTCTGCAATTTTAGGACTTAAGTATCCCCTCTCGTCCTGCTCTCCCCGAGTTTGACATCAGATAAAACACCCGATATCTCCGGTTGATTTTAAGCGGTTGCAACGTTTTAGGTCGCAATCACGACATCCGTTTCTAAGGAACAGAGCCGTGTCTGAGGGGAATTCTACAGCGCCCGGTCCCGACGGCAAGCCGAACAAACCGCACCCCAATTTCCCACTATTTCCGCACGCCACGAAGCGCTGGGCAAAGAAAATTCGCGCTCGTCTCACGGTTTAAAATAGTGTTGCTCCCACGAAATAGCCCCGTGGGAGCAGCATAGTGTCTCTTCCCGCGACAGCGGCTCAAAAAAGTGCCACGCCCCAAAAGAGCCCCTTCACACCGGGCGGAAGCCGTGAGAGCCATTCAAAACAGACACGATCAATTACATTACCAACCACCAAATCACCACACAGCCACACAATTTTGTGCATTGCGCCCGCGCTCGCCGGAGCCCACGATCGGTTCACGAGCGTGCCCGAGGTGCCCCCGCGCGATCACAGCGAGTTCCTGATCGCGCCCCGAAAGCGCGCTCAGGGAGGGAGGAGGCTCGGGTGCAACCGAACCAACCGCACCCACCGACCTACGACGCATTGACCCGCCGGGAGCCCGATCTCGATACCTTGTGAAACGGAGCCGCACCCCAGGTCCGTGGGACGGCGGGATACTGGCGGGGACGCTTCGACCTTGGACAAACCGGACGCGCGACTACCGGGTCCACGACAAGGCCGATGTGCGCACCAAGAGCGACCACTTCGCCGACGTGATCCGGGGAGCCTGCGCCCGAAGATTCAAGCCCAGTGCGGGGTGTTCGACGGGTGATACGGCCGCCTGACAACCTCAAGCTGATCCGCGACTACCGGTGGACCCGGCTCACCCGACTCAAGGCGGACCGGTTCGTGAACAAGAATGGGTTGGGCACCACCGCACGGAGCGGACGAAGGGTATGATCGGAATCGCAGACACGCTCACCCACGGCGCGCCGGGCGCTTGCCCTCGGTGCCGTACACGTCGGCTACCGCGCCACCTGCTTCGAGCGCGACGTGGAACCGGCTCGCACCCTCCAATCGGTGAAGCGTCAGGTGGTACGCTCGGCTCGCGGCCACAAGGTACGGGCGCTTCGCGAGTAGCGCGGGGGCGCGCAACTGCCCCCAGGAGCCGTCACCCAAATAAGGAACGCCGTACTTATCCTTCAGGCCACCCTTCAACGGGTGCGTGCGCTTGAACGTGTGGTCGTGGTGCTCCAGGACCGCGTCCACGCCGTACCGCTCGAACAGCGGGCACCAGTGTTTCCGGTTCTCGGCCCCGGCTTCGCCCGGGTCACGCGCCGATGGATACGCCGGGACGTGATTCGCCGCGAACAGGTGCAGGTACCCTTCCCGCTCGCGCAATGTCTTCTCCAACCATTCGGATTGCCCGCTCCCGACCGGCGCGACGTGTCCGGAATCCAATAGCACAAGGCTCAGATAATCGCCGAAGTCGAGCGTGCCGAAGGTGGTGTCTCGAAACAGTCCGTCGAACACGCTCAGGAACGCCGGCGCCCCTTCCCGCTTGGCTCCGACGGCTCCATTGACCTCGTGGTTCCCGATGCACGCGACCAGCGGAATGAGCCGACCCACCGGGTCGATCATTTGCGTGCTGTAGTTTCGCAGGAACGCGAGGAACGTCTCCGGCGACCGACCGTTGTCGTAGGCCAAGTCCCCGCCCAAGAGAACGAAGTGTGGCTCCTGCTTGGCGGCGAGCAGATTCGTCGCGACCGCATGCGCGTTCGCCCCACAATCGCCGCCGGATACGAACGTGATCGCGTCGGTCGCCCGCGCCGGCATCGTGCGGAACCGGTGAGTGAACGGTCGGTTCCCGACACGGAACTGGTACTCGCTCCCCGGCGACAATCCGGTGATCTCGGCGCGATACACACTGAGGTTCGTTCCGGGGAACGGTTTCGGCTCAACTTGCGCGACCTGCCACGTTTCACCCATCGGGAACAGCGCGAAACTCACACTCGTCTCGCCAGACCAACGAGGCCCGATCCACCGCACCGTCACGGTCGTAGTCGGGTCGCGCTGCCACGTCAGAAACAACCCGTCGGGAGCGCCCGTGGGTGCCCAAGACGACAAGGGCGAGTCCGAAACTGCCCGCGTGAGTGGAGGCGCGTGTCCGCTGGAAACGGCAGCAAACCCCGTGAGCGCAGAACCAAAGAACGCGCGGCGAGTGAGTCGCGCCATCGAGCACTCCAGTCAGCAATCGGCCCCAAAAGGCCACGAACTCAGTTTTGGGCACGCGCCTTACGCCACCAAACGAAATGTGTAGATTTTGTGAAACAAAGGCGTAGAAATGTCGTATAGTACCATAGTGCCAGTTATGGTACACGAGAGATCTCTGGCAACTCAGCCACCGAACACGGTACTTGGCACTACAAGAGCGCCGCGGATCGGAAGTTGGGAGAGTGTTAGAAGTGATAAGTGCGGTTGCGCGACGGGCAAAGGGGCCGTAGCCCCAAGCGAGTGCAGGTGAGCGAAGCGGGGTCTGCGGGCCGGTCACGAGAAACGCGACGCGACCCGCACATGATCCTTACCCCAACAGCCAGTGCAGAACGAGGTACGTGAGCGCGGACACGGCCGCGGAAATGGGAATCGTGAGCACCCACGCCCAAAGCATATTTTGGGCAACGCCCCAGCGCACGGCCGAGACCCGCTTGGAAGCGCCGACGCCCATGATGCTCGACGAAATGACGTGAGTGGTGCTCACCGGGGCCTTCAACCAAGTCGCCCCCAGAATCACCAGCGATGCCGCGGTTTCGGCCGCAAACCCGTTGATCGGGCGCAACTTGATGATTCGGTGGCCCATCGTCTTCATGATGCGCCACCCACCGGACGCGGTCCCCAGGGCCATCGCCGTCGCACAGGCCACGATCACCCAGCCCGGCACAACGAGGTCGGCCGTCTGCCCCAGCGAAGCGGCGTAGGCCACGAGCGCGAGGGTGATGATCCCCATCGACTTCTGGGCGTCGTTGGACCCGTGGGCGAAGGCCATGAACCCGGCCGAAACGAGTTGCAGTGCGCGGAAGTTGCGGCTCACAGTCGCCGGGCGAGCGCGGCGCACGACCCATAGAAGGAGCACCATCAACAGGAACCCGCCGAGCAACCCGCACAGCGGCGAAATAACGAGCGCTTTGAGCGTCAGTAAGACGCCCTTCGACGTGAGCAACCCCCACAAAGCGTCCAGTGGCGCCTCGTCGTGGAGCACCCGGAAGCACCACACCGCGCCGACCAAGCCGCCGATGAGCGCGTGCGACGAACTGGACGGGATGCCGTAGTACCACGTGAGCAAGTTCCAGACGATCGCGCCGAGCAGCGCGGCCGCAACCACCAGTTGCGTGATTGATTTCGGATCGGCGATGTCGCCGCCGATGGTTTTGGCGACGCCGACACCGATGAACGCGCCAACGAAGTTGCACACCGCCGCGAGCAGCACCGCGGTGCGCCCGGGTAGGACGTTCGTGGAGACGACCGTGGCGACCGCGTTAGCGGTGTCGTGGAACCCGTTGATGTAATCGAACACCAGGGCCAGTACCACGACCAGAACGAGGATGATGAACGCACTAGCCATTCTTGACCACCACCGAACGAATGGCGTCCATCGCGTCGTCACACTGGTCGATGCCCTCTTCGAGACTGAAGAGCATGTCCTTCTGGCGGACCAGTTCGACGGGGTTGATGCCGTTGTCGAAGAGAGCGGCGATGGCCTTGCGGTAAACGGCGTCGGCCTCGTTCTCCAGGGCGTGAACGGCGATGGTCGCGCCCTTCACGGAATCGGGGTTGGCGAACTGGCGCAGCCGGCGCGCGGCCCCGGCCAGTTCACGAGCGCAGCCTACAGTGAGCCGAACCAGGTGCCGCATCGGTTCGGTCAGCGCGGCGAAGCGGAACAGGGCGGCGAACGCGGCGGTGTGCTCCATCCCGTCCACCACGTTGTCCAGCACCTTCGTCAGCCGGGCCAGATCCTCTCGGTCGATGGGGGTCACGAACGTGCGGTCGATCTCCTCATAGAGCCGCTGACACACGTTGTCCGCATCGGACTCAATGGGCTTGAGCCGGGCCGCGATCGCCTCGATTTGGCCGTGGCCAGTAGCGGACTCCAGTTCGGCAAAGACCGCCGCCGTCGCCTCGATCTTGTCGGCCAGTTCTTCGAGCATGGCGAAGAACTGGTCGGGACGCGGAAGTAAGAACCGAACCAACCGGTCGATCAACATGGACGTCTCCGAACCCACGGGAGGTGGGGTGATCCTACGGTTCGGCCGTGAACTTGGGGAGATGGGCGATCCCAGACATTGGGCGCAACTCTCGCCAGAAATCGAGTTTAGTAACACAAGCTACTTATTTAGGAGATACAAAAATGCCCGTTAAAAAGATGCTCGACGAACTCCACGCACTCGAACGCGACCTGTTTGCGTTCGGAGCCGGCGTAGCCGACGCGGTGACGGAATCGGTCGGCCGGTTGCACGATTTACACAGCTTCGTCCCGGAGCCGGTCTGGGGTGCGGCATTAAACCAGCACCACGAACGGGTTGTGGAGCGGTGCCAGCGGATAACACTTTTGTACCAGCCGGTCGCGTGTGACTTCCAACACCTGACCACGGCTCTCAGCGCCGCGTCCGAACTGGAACAGATTGGGCACCTGGCGGCCGAAATCACCGAGCACACGTCGCCCTTGGCTTCTTTGCCCGAGGCAACCGAGAAGTTGCCGCAACTGGCCGATTCGGTGTCGAACATGGTTCACGTCGTTGTGGACGCTTACAGCACCCACCACACCATTCCGGCGCGCCAAATGGCTCGGACCCGGGCTGACGTGGCCGACACCGCAGAATCCGTCATCGAATGGCTGACTGGGGCCATGAAAGCGGATTCTGCGGCCGTGGAACCGGGTCTGAGTCTGTTCGCCGTAGTTCGGAACCTCCAAGCGATTGCGAACCACACAACCCGATTGGCAGAAGCACTTTCTGTGGTGGAAGACCGCGGTTCCGGCTCAGCGGCCCGAATCGCGACGGGCACCGAAGCCCTCGCGTCGCGTTGGTAATTGGAGGGTACTGCATGCCTTGCATTCAACCGAACACAGAAGCAAAAATGCTCGGGGCCTTTTGAAGCCCCGAGCGCGACTAACGATTCCCAACGCTTGTCACTGCCCGGCCTTCTTCACATCCGCATTACTCAACAGATACTTCTGCCGTTGTTCTGCGAAGGCCCGGATGTTCATCCCCTGACCGCCGGGGCCGCGACCGCCACCGCCCGGACCGCCGGTGCTGGCCGTGGGAGCCGAGGTGTCGGTGTTGCGCTTGAACGCCTCGAACGAGTCGAGTTTCCGCGTATCGAGTTCCACTTCCTTCTCGATCAGCTTGCGGTACCCCGCCACGACCGGACCGAGCTTCTTCCAGTCGAGTGATTCTTCGGCGATCTTTTTCACGTTCGCCAAATACTTCGTCTTGAACGCGGGCACCGCGAGCAGTTTGCTCCGGAGTGGCTTGCTGGCGTCGGTTAGCCCGACGAGCGGATCGAGTTCGACTCCACCACCCGCGCGACCGCCACCCATTCCGCCGCCCGGACCACCAGGGCCACCGAACCCACCACCGGGTCCACCCGGGCCTCCCCCTCCGGGACCGCCGGGGAACCCGCCGCCCGGTCCACCGGGACCGGCCGCAGCGCGGTCCTTCATCTCCTTGAACGCCTTGCGCTGGTCCTCGGTCAGCAGTTTCTCAATTTGTTCGTCCACGCTCTTTTGCATCTCGGCCAGTTTCTTCTTCTGCTCCTCGGTGAGCTGGAGCGTGTCCTGCACCGGCGGCGGGAGGATCACGCCGGGGGGCGGCATACGAAAGACCATGCCGCCTCCCGGCCCACCGAACCCACCGCCCGGGCCACCCATACCGGGACCGCCCGCGGGACGGAACGCTTCATTCATGTCGTGCGGGACGATGTGGAACTTGCCCTTATCGTCGAGGCAGATGCTGTAGTCGCTGGACCGAATCCAGTAGCCGTCGCAGTTGATGAGTGCGTTATCCAGTGCCAGGAACCACAGCACACCCTCGACGTCGAGGATCGGTTTGAGGGCCTCTTCGAGCTTGTCCGCGGGCGTCTGGTTCAGCACCTTGCACAAGTTGATGAGCGCCTTCCACGCGGCCTCGTTCTCGCCGCCCTTCATCTCGAAGACGCGCTTGTACGCGGCCACGTCTTCGCCGAAGTATTCCAGCCCGCCGCGCCCGCCGGGGCTACCGCGGACCTTCCAGCGCGTGCCCTTCGCACTGTTGAAATTTTCTTTAACGAACGTCTTATCGAACTGCTGTACGCTGCCGTACACGCCCCAACTCTCGCCGTTGATAACGACCTTCACGAAGTTCGCCTTCGGCGTCGGGATGTACTGACCCGCGATGTGCGAGTACAGCACGGTGCTCATCATCGTCGGGTCTTCGTGGCTGTTGAGCAGGTTCAGTGTCTTGGCGCCGTAAACGCGCTGCTTCTCGTCGGCCATATCGAAGGAGAGGTTCAGCGACCGCTTCGAGCCGGCCCCGACCCCCATATATGACGACATCCCGCGGAAGTGGACGCCGACGTTCGCGTACTTTTTGCCATCGATGGTGACGGTTGCGGGGACGTCCACATCGGTACCGTGGAAGTCCTGCAGTTCGGTCTCCCAGTCGGAGTTCTCGAACTCCAGGAAGATCGTGCGGAGTACTGTGGCGTCGTAGAGCTTCGCGTCCGGGAAGTTCTTGACCTCGCCCGGCGTAACCTTCGGTCCGGGCTTCCCGGCTTCCCCGCGCCCGAACCCGCCCTTCGGCCCACCGAACCGGCCCCCGCCGCCCTGCTTCGCGGACTCGCGCGCCGGCTTCCGCTCTTCGGCATTCAGCCAGCCGTCTTTGTTCTTGTCGAACTCCGAAAGGATCTTGCGTTCCCCGCCACCCGGGGGGCCACCGAATCCGCCGCCCTTGCCGAAGCCCCCCTTCCCGCCCTTGTCGGGTTGGGTGAACCCGCTCGGCGCGCAAAGCGCCACTAGCGCCGCGGCGAGGCACGCCGCGGGCAACGCGAATAATCGTCGGTGCATTGTGGACCTTTCGTGATGAAATGCGAGCGGCACCCCGCTCCGCGTTAAAACCCAATCCTCGACCGACCGTCCCAACGCGGTCGAACGCACCAAACAGCGAGTCTTCACCCACACGCGGAAATATTCTCGGTCCTCGCACCTGCGAGTCCCGCGGCTTGAACGAACGTGCGGTATTTGGAAACGGGCGTCGGGGTCAGCCCCAGTTCCGCCACGATCCCCTTGAACAACGCGGGCATCGCGGTGCGGAACTTGAACTCGCACACCACCTTGTCCAGCAGCGCCGGGACCGCACTCACGGGCTCCAACTTCCACTCGCGCACGAGCACTCCGCGAATGTTGCGGTCGAACGTGAGGCGCACGGTCCCCCCGTCTGCGGTACCCAGGTACGCGACGCGCTCGTAGGCCACCCGGCACACGGGTTGGAGTTGCTTCTGAATGAGCTGACTATGGAACCACTCCCCGGCCCACTCCCCGTTCAGCGACGGCGCTGCCAAATCCGGTACTTCGCCCGCGCTGATGCGCACGCGGTGCTTGCGGACCTTGTCCCCGTTCTTGGTCTTGCGCTCCACGAACACGGGACCGGTGTGCCCGTAGCGCCGCACCCGGAACTTGTCACGGTCGTACCCCTCGTTCCGGTAGAACACGTCGAAGTTCGGGGTGTCCGTGTACACGCTCGTGGTCAGGTACGCATTCCCCATCGCGGGGTCCGCGAACGGGTCCAGATCCAACTTCCCGGTTACCCGCGCAACCACCTCCGACACCTGCTCTTCGGTCAGCAGGTACTTCACCTCGTAGGCGGTCGCGCCGTCGGCTTCCGTCCCGAGGCCGAAGAGCGAAGGTGACTGCAACGTGCTCGCCGCTACCGCAGAACCGAGAGCCGAATCCGTCGCCTCCGCCATCCTCACTTCTCCTTCACTCGTTCTTTACGAAAGAAGCGAGCATTGATGTTGAAACGGACTCAAGATCCGGTCGGAGACAGCGACCGGCGAATCTTTGATGGCCGACCAGAAGCCAGCCAGATCAAAGACGGCGGGAGAGGCTAAAATGATTCGGGAATTCAGTATTCGTCGAGCATAATCGATTCATTTCTCGGGTCCACTGCACTCCGGATTCGATTTCATTTCGCTTTCATCCCTTCACTCTTCTTTCGACGCTCTTTGGACAGATTGTGACCACGCATGCCTACCGAGTAGCCACCACACTATTCACCATTCCCTCATTGTTTCTTTATCTTTATGATCCGCACACGAGCTGAAAGTGCGATTCTGATCACGTGTGGGGCACAAATACCCGCGAGCGCGGGCACAGAAGTGTTCGGTCACGAGAGGAGCGAGCACCGAATCGCCATCTACCAACCAAAACGCAACACGGCCAAGAGCGAGACGTAACGCGATCTTCGCCAGCGGATCGCTGTGATACCACAGCAACCGTCAATTCACAAAACGCAGGCCGTTTCGCGACCAACGCCGGCCCCAATCGGCCGTTTTACTTTTGTCTAATGCCGAGCCGCCCTCCGTCGGGAAGCATTCATGCGTTATGCCCTCTCCGTCACGATCGGCTTGTTGCTCGTAGAGTCGGCTTGTGCCGCTGACCCGCCGAAAGTCACGGACCTGATCCAGCAACTGGAAGCGGCCGGCACCGGGGAGCGAGTCATCGCGGCCGAGCGACTCGGCGATCTCGGTTCCGCAGCCGCCGATGCGATTCCGGCTCTCACTCGGGTCGCCCGTAACGCGCGCCGCGGATCGCTCGAAGGCGAGCACGAGAGCCGCCGGGCCAACAAGTACCTGTACGATGCGTGCCTGGACGCACTGGCCGGCATCGGCCCCAAATCCGTGCCCGCATTTGTTGAACTGTTCGCGGACGAGAAGGACGATCACTTCGGGAGCGTGGCACGACACATCCACTCATTCGGCCGGGATGTTGCTCCATCGGTCCCCGCGCTCGCAAAACTTCTGGCCGATGATAATCAGGATTTTCGGGTTCTCGTGGCTTATCTCTTGGAAGAAATCGGACCAGGAGCCGAACCCGCGATCCCCGCCCTTGTCGCCCTGTTTCTCAACCCCAAGAACGGGGCCGACAACCTCATCTCATCAGGTTCGCTCTCACCCCGGGCCGCCGCAGTGAGAGCACTGGTCCGAATCGGCCCAAAGACTCAAAAAACCATCGAAGAGAAAGTGCTACCGGTCCTGGCCGAAGAACTGAAAACCGGCAAATCCGCTCGTGGCGGTAGCACTGAGGAAGTGCTGAGTGTACTCGGGGAAGCCGGTGCTCCCATCGTCCCGAATGTAGTCGCGGCCATCAGAGACGAGGAGCGCAAATTCAGCCGCGAAGATGCCGGAACAGCACTGCTCGGGCTTGGAGTCGCCGGCAGGCAGGCGTTCGGGAAGTTAATCGCCGGCCCCGATGTCGAAATGCGCAAGGAGATGTTCGAGGCATTAAATCACCACCTGATGGGCGAAGATTCCCACAGAAACCTTCACTTCAACACTCCTCGAATCAACATCGCCCCGTTCGTTCCAACATTAGCAACGATGCTTAAGGACGGGGAACCGAGACAGCGACTCGAAGTCGCCCGCGCTCTGAGCGACCGTGCGGACAAAGTACCGCGGGACGTTGTGGATATGATCATCGGGCTGTTCCGCGACCCGGCGATCAAGAAGTGGATGGATCAAGAAAAGGGCGCGTGGCTGAGCGCACCCAATCTCAACAGCTTCGGCGAAGTCGGCGCTCGCGCGCTCGTCCCTCTTCTCGACTCGGACTCGGCTGGGGTCCGCGAAGCGGTCATCGATCAACTCGTTCACCGAAAGTGGTCTGCCGGGGCACTCCCGAGTTTGCGGAAACTGGTCGATGCTCCGAACTCACTGCTTGCTCTTGATGCCGCGCTCCATGCCGCCAGGTTGAGCCTGGATCCGAAGGACGCGGCCCGACTAGCAGAACGACGGTTCTTACACAACGACGACCCGAAGGTTCGAGAGTACGCGGCCGATTATCTGGGCCATCTCGATTCGCTCGGGATGCCGCATTACGAAGCACTCATTCCACTCCTCGACGATAAAAACGAGGAGGTCATGCAGGCCACGGGCCTGACCATCCATCACCACGCCCCGAAAGGCTCCGCAGCGGCTCGTGCCTTCGCGGATCGGAATCTGGTCTACGACAGCAACAGCGCGAAGATCACCCGCTCCCCGAAGCGCCAGCCCGAACAGCCACCCGGCGTAGCGGACCTGATTACCTCTGCAACTACCGAACGCGACGAATGGAAGCGAGCAAAGGTCGTACTCGATCTGGGCGATCGCGGTGCGGCAGCGAAAGAAGCCGTCCCTGTACTGAAGAAATTGCTGACAGACCCCGACCCGGCTCTGAGATTCGCAGCCGGAATCGCCCTCGCTCAAATCGAAAACGATCGGCCCGCGTTGCGGAAGTTGCTGACCGCCGAACTGGAGCGAGCGGCCCGCGGGCGCCCGGTTACGTGGATCGCAGCGGAGGCACTGGAACGTCTACCACCGGATTTCCCGGAGCTGATCCCGCTGGTTATTCGGTGGCTCGAACGTGAGGGCGACGGCAGCCGGTTTCTGTCCTTCTTCCAGAAGTACGGGCCGAAGGCGAAAGCCGCCGTACCAGCAATACTCACGATACTGCGTGGCCCCAAAGTGCCGAACCATCACTACTTCGGAACCGAGCTAAAACCCGCGTGCGACGCACTCGCCGCAATCGGTCCCGACGCGCGTGAAGCTTTGCCAGAATTGCAGCGCCGGTTCGATACGGGCAGCATCGAAGTGGCTCTGGCCGCTCGGGAGGCGATCAGAAAGATCGCCGGAGAGAAGTAAGGAGGTTCCCGGCCGCAAATCCACCAGAATCGGCGAAACTACTTGAAATATTTGTTCACTAGTGTACAATTTCACGAGAGGCACTTGAGTGCGACCGATTCGGCAACAACCCAATTCCGGGTCGAACGCACGAAAATATTAGTCAATGTTAGCCGTCGCGTGCGACAACGAAGACGAGGCAATCGCGCTCAAATTCTTGAAATGACAGCACTTCGTGCGGCGTTCTAGCCCGGGAGATTGATCCGCGGCCCGAATTGTTAGCAATTGTTAGCCGGCCCAGAGGGTGGGTCGAACGGGGCCGCGTGTCGAGGCGGGCGGTTGTTACGGTTGTGTTGTTGTTTCGGTCTGCCCACCGGGGTAGACTTGGTTCAACTCAAAACGAAGCCGCGAGGAACGCCATGTTCAGCGCAGTGCTAGTTGCGTCGCTGTTCGCGCCCGCGGCCGATCTGAACGAAGCCGCACGGAAGGAACTGAAGGCGCTCGAAGGCGACTGGGTTCTCGTGTCCACCGTCATCAGCGGCACCGAGCGCGACCTGCCCGAAGACGAGCAGATCACGGTTTCCGTAACCGGCACGAAATTCACGTTCGGCAAGTTCGGCGACGGCGAAGTCACCGCTCTCGATCCCTCCACCTCTCCCAAGATCGTCGATTTCAAGATGCTCCGGAAGCCCGAATCCGGGGTGACCAACGAAGCCATTTTCAAAGTCGAGAAAGATGCGCTCACGGTCGTCGTCTATCTGGGCGAGGGCAGTCGGCGCCCGGCGAACTTCGACGCGGCTACGGAGAAAGAGTCTCAGACCGCCAAGTTCGTTCTAAAGCGTGTCAAGAAGTGATTTGTAACACGCGAAAACGGGGTTAGTTTCGGAGAAACCGACCGTCTTCCTCTCCAGATTGCTAGAGCGTTTGTCTCGCAGAAGTGAGGACAACATGCCTGCGCGCCTTCGAGTCGCGGCGGCCCTCGCCGCACTCGTCTTTCCGACCTTCAGTTACGGTGCAGAAGTCGCGCCCACGCCGAAGTTGGTGAAAGACCCGGCCGACGTTCTGGCCGCCATGATCGACCGGCACCTCGCCAAAGACTGGGAGGCCCGCGGGCTGATCCCCGCCGAACAGACCGACGACGCCGAGTTCGTGCGCCGCGTGTACCTTGATGTCGTCGGACGCGCGCCGAAGGCGTCCGAGGCGCGCGAGTTCATCGAGAGCACGGCCCCGGACAAGCGCCAGAAACTCGTCGACCACCTGCTCCGTATGCCGGGGCACGCGAGCCACTTCGCGTCCGTCGCACGGGCGCAGTGGCTCCCACAAGCCGCAACCAACTTCCAGCTCACGCAGTTCGGCATCCAGTTCGAGACGTGGCTCCGGAAGCAGTACCGCGAGAACACGCCCGTCGATCAGGTCGTGAAGCGGATCATGACCGTCGGGCTGACGGTCAACGCACAGAACCCGGACTTCCGCTTCGTGCAAGCCACGGGCAACGACCAGGACGCGAACAACATCGTGGGGTTCTACTCCGCGAACGAGGGAAAGCCCGAAAACGTCGGGTCTGCCGTGAGCCGGCTGTTTCTCGGGATGAAGCTCGAATGCGCCCAGTGCCACGACCACCCGTTCGCACCGTACACCCGCGATCAGTTCTGGCAGTTCGCCGCATTCTTCGCGGAGATGAACCCTCTCACCGGTCAGCGCCCCGGGTTCATTGGGCCGCTTCAACCACAAGCCGATCGCAACCGGATCGGCGTCATGGGCACGGACCGCAAGGTCACCGCGACCTTCTTCGACGGCACCAGCCCCCAGTGGTCGCTGGAAAAGTCCCCGCGCCAGGAACTGGCGAACTGGCTCGTTAGCGCGAAGAACCCGTTCTTCGCGAAGAACATGGCGAACCGCGTGTGGGCGCACTTCTTCGGGATCGGCATCGTGGACCCGGTCGATGAACCGGGCGAGAATAACCCCGCGAGCCACCCCGAACTGCTCAAGGATCTCGGTGCGGCGTTCGCCGAAAACGGGTTCGACAATCAACTCCTGATCCGGGCCATCACCCGCACGAAGGCGTACCAACTGTCGAGCAAGATGACGCACCCGGGCCAAGCCGACCCGCGCCGCTTTGCCAAGATGAACCTGAAGGGGCTCACGCCGTCGCAACTGTTCGACACGCTCGTATCCGCGACCGGCTTCCGCGAACCGGCCTTCATGCGGAACCAGCAGAACTTCGGGTTCGTGCAGCCCAACAACCCGCGCAGCCAGTTCCTCGCTCAGTTCGCCAACACCGAACGGGCGACGGAAACCAACACCACGATCCTTCAAGCTCTGATGCTGATGAATGGTCGGTTCATCGGGGACCAGACCGACCTCGCTCGAAGCGAACTGCTCGCCGCGATCGTCGACATGCCGGGCTGGGACACGAACCAGCGCGTGAGCAACCTGTTCCTGACCGCCTTCGCCCGTAACCCGACGCCGGAAGAACTGGAGAGGTACGCCAGCTACGTGGACCGCGGCGGCGCGAAGAACGACAAGAAGCAAGCCCTCGCCGACGTGTTCTGGGTTCTGCTCAACAGCTCCGAATTCCTTTTCAATCACTGAGGCGAGCGCGGAATTCGGAACGCGGAGCGCGAAACAAAACAAAAAACAACTCGCGCGAGTGTGTTTCCGAATTGAGTGAGTGTACATTCGGGCGAACTCATTCCGCCCCGGAGATACCTCAATGCCAACCGACAACACGCTTCGCACCCGGACCAAGAAGTTCGCCCTACGGACCATGAAGTTGGTGGATGCCCTCCCCAACACCCGCGCCGGTGATGTAGTCGGGAAGCAACTGCTTCGCGCCGCGACCTCCGTCGGCGCGAACTATCGAGCCGCCCAGCGCGGCCGGTCCAAAGCCGAGTTCTGTGCGAAGCTCGGCATCGTGGAGGAAGAGTCGGACGAGTGCTCTTACTGGTTAGAGCTGCTGTGCGAATCGGGGATGGTTGCGGCCGAGGCTCTTAGCGACCTGATGGGCGAAGCCAACGAGATTACGGCAATGATCGTCGCTTCAATCCGCACGGCACGGGATTAGGCCAGCGTACTTAACTACTCAACTGAGGATCGAATATGGCCGCTCCGATGTCTTCGTTCCGCGCTCCGCATTCCGCGCTCCGCGCTCCGATGGATCGTCGTCATCTGCTCCGCGTCGGTGCGGTGAGCACCGCAGTGTCCATGTCCGGGTGGATGGGCCAGCTCGCGCGGGCCGCTGAGGAGAAGAACACCAAGCCGAAGCGCTCGTGCATTCTGTTGTGGATGAACGGCGGACCGAGCACGATCGACCTCTGGGACTTGAAGCCGGGTCATGAGAACGGCGGGCCGTACAAGGAGATCGAAGCGGCGCCGGCGCTGAAGATCAGCGAGCACCTGCCGAAGCTCGCGAAGCACGGGAAGAACCTCGCCGTCCTCCGCGGGATGTCCACGAAAGAAGGCGACCACGCCCGCGGCACGTACTTGCTCCGCACGGGCCAACTGCCCGGTTTCGCGGGCATCCAGTACCCCAGCATCGGCTCGCTCGTCTCGAAGGAACTCGGCGACCCGAAGTCCGAACTACCGAACTTCATCAGCATCGCGCCGCAACGGTTCTTCGCGATGGACGCCTTTGGCCCCGGCTTCCTCGGGCCGGTTCACGCGCCGCTCATCGTCGGCGATGGTCAGTTCAACAACGGACAGGGCGGGAACATCGACCAGATCCTGAAGGTCGCCGACCTGGACCGCCCGAAGAACATCGACGAACCCACAAGCGCGGCCCGGCTCGACATGCTCCGCGACATGCAGGAAGAGTTCGCCACCACGCGGCCCGGCTCGATGGCCAAGAGCCACGCCGCCGCCTACGACCGGGCCATCCGCCTTATGCAGTCCGAAGGCGGCAAGGTGTTCGATCTGACGCAAGAGAAGAACGCGACGCGCGACAAGTACGGCCGGAACCTGTTCGGCCAGGGCTGCTTGCTCGCCCGCCGGTTGGTCGAAAAGGGCGTGCCGTTCATCGAGGTTACACTCGGCAACTGGGACACGCACGGCCAGAACTTCGATCTCGTGAAGGGCTTGTCCGGTACGCTCGACGCGGCTTGGGCCGCGCTGATGGACGATCTCAAGGACCGCGGGCTGCTCGAAACCACCACCATCGTGTGGGCCGGTGAGTTCGGGCGCACGCCGAAGATCAACCAGGGCAAGGGCCGCGACCACTACCCGAACGCATGGAGCACGGTCATCGCGGGCGGCGGCGTCAAGGGCGGTCAGGCCGTAGGCAAGACGAGCAAAGACGGCACCACGGTCGAAGAGCGCGTCACTCCCGCGGTGGACTTCCTCGCGACGGTCTGCTCGGCTCTGGGCATCGACTTCGAGAAGCAGAACATGTCGAACGTCGGGCGCCCGATCCGGATCGTCGACAAGGGCGCCAAGCCCGTCACGGAGGTGCTCGCGTGAGTGCCATCAAGCGACCTCTCCCCAACCCCTCCCCTAAAAAGGGAGGGGCTAAAGCAAAAACGCGAGCGCCCCATCGGTTGTGGTTTTGCTCCCCCTTCCTTCGCCGACGGTCCACGAGAAGCTGTGCTGACAGGACCGGCGCACGAAGAAGCGAAGGGGGTTGGGGGGTTAGGTTCCTCGTCCTCGCTCTCTGTGGCCTTGTGGGGCTAGCCGGCTCGGTTATCGCCGTGCCGGACACCCCCACACTCGCCCCCGCCCCTCGGGGGAAGGCATCCCAAGTCGGCGCGCTGAAGTCAGACGCGCCGGCGCTCGCTCCCGCGCCGCGCGCTCGGGCGCCCAAATCGACGGCGGTGAGCGACACCTTCGAGGTGTTGACGTTCACCAACCAGCGCCCGGTTCGCGTCCGCGTGTCCATCTTTCAAGAGGGCAAGCTGATGAGCGAACTGTGGCTCGACCGGTTGCAGAAAGCGTTCGATTTTTGCGACCGCGACGGCGACGGGTTCCTCAATGAAAAGGAAACGCGGTTCGTTTTCTCCGATCAGGGAATGGTGCAGTTGCTCGCAAACGGCTTCTATCAGCCGGGCGCGACCGGCGCCCCCACACTCGGTACCCTCGATAAAGACGGTGACGGCAAGGTTTCGTTCGACGAGTTCGTCGCGTACTACAAGCGCACCGCCGAGCAGCTCCTGCGCGAGCAGCCGATTCAACCGGACAACGCCCAGAACGTGTCCGTGACCGAAGCCATCTTCAAGATGCTCGACGCCAACGGCGACGGGAAGTTGACGAAGGACGAAGTCAAAGCGGTCGAGAAACTGCTCGCCACCCGCGACTCGGACGAGGACGAGTGCCTGAGCATGCAGGAACTCTCCCCGGAGCTGTTCGACCCGAACTTCGGCGGGTTCCGGGGACAAGTCGCGCAACCACCCAACGGCGGGTACCCGACCGGCGCGAGTTCGCAAATGGTCGTCGTGTACCGCGCGGGACGGGTTCCGGGAACGATCACGCAGCAGGTCATCAAGCGCTACGACAAGAACGGCGACTTCGAGCTGACACAGGCCGAAGTCGGCTTCGACGATCTGACGTTCCGAGCGCTGGACAAGGACGGGAACGGCTCCCTTGATGGCGAAGAACTGGACGTGTGGCGAACCGGTGAACCGGACCTCGCCATCACGCTCTCGCTGGCACCGAAGGCCGTCGATTGCGTCGCGAAACTGGTCAACGAAAAGGCGGCAGCGGCTCACGGGTTCGTCATGAAGCAGGTGGAGAACGGGCGCATCGTGCTCCACGTCGGCAAACAGCCTATCGACTTCTGGGCCTTCGCACCCGTTGCCCAGTATTCGCAAGCCACGCTGAAGCAGCAGTACGCCTACCTCTTCACGCAGGCCGCGGGCACGAAGAAGTTCGTTGAAGACAAGGATCTGACCGGCCCGAACGCGGTCCAGTTCCAGTTCGTCCGCGTTCTCTTCGACGCCGCCGACCGCAACGGCGACGGAAAGATGACCAAAGAGGAGTTCGATGCGTACTTCGACCTCCAGGACAGTTTCCGCAATCTCAGCCTGAGCCTGACGCCGACGATCCAAACGCCCACGCTGTTCCAACTGCTCGACGAGAACCGCGACGGGCGCCTGAGCGTGCGCGAGTTGCGCACGGCTTGGACGCGGCTCGTTGTGCTGGAAGAACCGGGGGCCGAGGTACTCACCAAGAACATCATTCAGCCCTCGGTCGCGCTACGGCTCGCGCGCACCTTCGACCGGGTTTACGTCCAACAGGCGTCCCAGGCGTTCAACGTCAACCAGAACCAAGTGGTCATACCCACGAAGGGGCCACTGTGGTTCCGCAAGATGGACCGCAACGGCGACGGCGACGTGTCTCGAACGGAGTACGTGGGCACCAAGGAAGAGTTCGACGCGATCGACACCGACCACGACGCCCTCATCAGCTTGGCCGAAGCGGAAGCATTCGACAAAAAGATGCGCGAACCCAGCGAGAAGGAGAAGGCCACCGCGCCGAAACCGAGCGCCAAGTCGTACTTGAAGCCGCTGGAGAAGTGACCGAGCAATCCCGAAACGCGCACGACGAGCTAATGATCCGCCGTGCGCGCGTTCCTCAACTACCGAGTCCCGGTGGAAGTGCCGCCGGTGGTTGCGAGAAAGGCATCCACCGTGGCTCGAAGTCCGTCCTCGAAGGTTACAGCCGGGTCGTAACCCAAATCGGCCCGCGTGCGGCTGATGTCGGCCTGTGAGAACTTCACGTCACCCGCTCGCGGCGAAGCAAACGTCGGAGCGAGATTCGTTTTGAAGATACGATTCAGCGCCTCGACCAGTTGCAGCAGCGTCACGCTCCGCCCGGTGCCGACATTGTAGACGTTGCCCGAAACGTTCGGAGCCGCCGCAGCCCGCGTGAGCGCTTGCACCGCGTTCGCCACGAACGTGAAGTCGCGCGATTGGGTGCCGTCGCCCTGGATGCTCGGGGTGCGTCCGGCTGCCATCGCCGCGGTGAACAGCGCGATGACACCCGAGTACGGACTGTCGGAGCGCTGGCGCGGGCCGAAGATGTTGAAGAACCGCAAGCGCACGGTTTCCAGACCGTAAGTGTGCGCGAACGCCTGCATGTACAGTTCGCCCGCGAGCTTCGCCGCCGCGTAGGGCGACTTCGCCACCATCGGCAGGTCTTCCGTCTGTCCCGCCGCCGAAGAGTTCCCGCCGTAAGCGCTAGAACTGGCCGCGAACACGACGCGCCGAACGCCCGACTTCCGGGCCGCGTCGAGGAGATTCAGTGTCCCGGTGGCGCAGGCCGCATGTGTGACCGTAGGTGATTCGACACTGCGCGCAACCGACGCGAGCGCGCCGAGGTGGTAAATCACGCCGGCCCCTTGCACTGCGCGCGTGACCGCGTCCACATCGGTTAAGCTACCCTCGACCACTTCGACGTTCGTGTGCTGAGAGATGTTGCTCCGCAAACCGGTACTGAAGTCGTCGAGTACGCGCACGGGAGAACCGCGACGGACGAGTTCTTCAACGAGGTGCGAACCAATGAACCCGGCCCCGCCGGTTACGAGTGAAAGCTCTGCCATAGTGTGCTGCGCGTGAGGAAGGAATCATTGAAGCACCGCGCCGGCCGGTACCGACTCCCCCTCACCCTAATCAACACTGCGGCCACCGTCTACGCCGGCTGAAGTGTGAAGACCGCGAGTTCGGGCCGCACCCCAAACCGGAACCGCCACCCGAACCCCACGCCGGTGTTCACGTACAGGTGCCCGTCGCGAACCGGATACAGCCCGGCTGCCAGGCGCCGCGCGTTCTTGTTCAACAGGAGGCGCCCGACCCCGGGCCAGTTGATTTGCCCGCCGTGCGTGTGACCGCTGAGAATCACGTCTGCCCGGTGCGCGCCGAGGTGCTCGACCGTGTGCGGGTTGTGCGCCAGGAGCACGCGGGGCGTGTTTTCGCACGTGCCCCCGAGCGCGGCTCCCAGGTCGGTCTCACCGCTCCAGAGGTCATCGACCCCCGCAACGAGCAACCCGGCCCCGTCGCGTTCGACGCGAACGGACTGGTTCCGTAACACGTTCACTCCCTCGGAACCGAGCGCGTCTGAAATGACCCGGTCCAAACCCGGATGGCGCCGGGCACCACGAGCGGTGTGGACCGAAAAATCGTGGTTTCCCAACACTGCGAATACACCGAACGGTGCTTTCAAGTACCGAAACAGCTTCGCCGCGGCCGGAGCGTGGTGCGGACCGCGGTCGATGAAGTCACCGGTTAAGGCGATCAGATCCGCCCGTTCCTCGGCGGTACGCTCGATAGCCCCTTCGAGATACCCAGCAGGAATGTGTGCGCCGCAGTGAAAGTCACTGAGATGTGCGATCCGCGTGCCCGCGAGAGCGACCGGAAGCCCACGAACCGGCAGCGTCACGCGGTTCACCGCGAGCCAGGTCGGTTCGACGTGGTAGGCGTACCCCAAACGCGCCCAATTCCGGCCCACGAAACGCGCCAAACGCCCGCCGATCGACCCGTGCGGCCCCGGCGGTAAGTTTAAACCGCGGACACCGCGCGAGGGTGATTGAGCGAGGGAAGGAAGCATCGGGTACGCCCCTCAGAAACAAGTCGGCCCAGACGATTCTAGGCCAAACTTTGAGGACGGGCGTAACTCGAAGATTCAGTCTTTACCAGAAATGATTGCGGGGCGGAGTATCCGCCCCGCGATAAGCAGTGCTAACTCTCGACGGGACTACTTCTTACCCTTCTTCGGCGGCTGGGGCTTGTCTTCGTCGTCCTCATCGCCCCCTTCGTCCTCATCTTCTTCGTCGTCCTCGTCGTCCTCGTCGTCATCCAGGTCGTCATCGAACTCATCGTCGTCGAACTCGTCGTCGTCGTCGAATTCGTCGTCGTCATCGAACTCGTCGTCATCGAGGTCGTCGTCTAAATCGTCTTCCAGGTCGTCGTCTTCCAGGTCGTCATCGTCATCGTCGTCATCGTCGTCATCGTCGTCTTCAAACTCGTCCTCGTCGTCGGCCGAGAGGACCGGGGTGAGCAGCCGATCGAGCCACGACAGCGGCTCCTCCGGTGCAGCGAATCCCACGGGTAACAGGGCGCAGGCAGCCATGCGATCAAACCTCATGTACGGGTGAGGATCGGTGAACCGGATAGCCCACTGCTATCGGCGTTCATCGACCCGAAATCCAATTTCCGAACCCGTTCGCGGGCGGGCACCGAATCCCGCGGCGGTGTTAATGCTTCGGTCGGTAGAGTGGTCAAAACTCGCACAGGTTCACGTCGCGCTACCGGCACCGGAACAGCGCCGGTGAGCCCCAAGTGCGGTCAAAGGTAGGCGCTTCTTAGGGACTCGTTCCGAGGGTGTCAAGCATTCATTCGCAAGTTTCCAAAGTCCGGTAAAGTCCTGGAAAATCCGGCTTTGTGGCACGGTCCGCGACATTTCTTACAATCTTTTCTGCCCGCTCCAAGAGGGAACCCGGAGATCCGATGCCAGCACCCGACGAGGGCGCTCCTGCGCCTCAACCCGATTGGCTCCTGATCCAAAACGGCCGGATGCCGGATTGGGGGCCAGTGTACACCGAAACCCCGCCCAACCCGTTCAGCCCGGACGCACCGTCGATCGCTGAGCCGTGGAACACGGTCACCGCGACCTTCTTCGTATTTATCGCACTGTGGTTCGTCTGGAGGGTCCGCGGCCGGTATCACGATTTCCCGTTTTTGACCGCGTGCATGCCGATCCTCCTCACCGGCGCAATCGGCGGAGTCCTGTTCCACGGCACCCGCACTCGAGTCACCTACTTTCTGCTCGATGTGGTTCCGATCTCTCTGTTGGGCCTCGCCGGTTCACTGTTCATGGCTTACCGGTTGTGGGGCCGCGGATCGTGGAGGTACTTCCTACCCGGCATCTGCGTGTTCTACGTCACCGTGAACCGGGTATTATTCCGGGCGATCGGCCCCGTCGACATGCGGTGGAGCGTGAACCTGTCTTACGCCTCGCTCGCACTGGTCGTCCTTTCCCCGATTGTGCTCGTTTTGTGGCGCACCCGATTCCGCCACGGCGGGTGGGTGGTCGCTGGCGTCGTCAGCTTCGCGATCGCGTGGTTCTTCCGGCTCGTGGACCGCGAGATCGGCACCACGCTCCCGATGGGAAGCCACTGGCTGTGGCACACGTTCGGGGCGATCAGCACGACGCTGGTGATCCAGTTCTTCTACAAGGTCGAAGGTGACAGCGTGGCATCGAGGGAAATGCAAAATACGCCACGGATGAACACAGAAAACACGGATCAGAAGACAGAAAAGAGCAGAACAGGAGACGAAACGCCGTTTTAAACCCCGTTTAGAGGTGTCAGCGAGTATCACACGACCGTGTTTTGAGATTTCGACCTCCGCTCTTGCTGCTCACCGGAGGTTCCTACAACAACCCGACCCTCCCACAACACTGCAAGGTTTTGACCCCATGCTCAGGCTCGGCAAATACTCAATCGGGGTCGGCGATCGGTTCGCACACCAGGCAAAAGCCCAACTCCAGGCGTGCACCCTCGCGGCCAAAAGCGGCGTCGAAGTCATCCCGGTGTGGAACAAGTCGAACCGTGAGCACACCATTATCGGGTCCGAACCCGCGAGCGTGCGTGCAGCAGCCGACGCCGCGGTGCGAGAACTCGGGTGGACGAAGCCCTACCACGTGGACGCCGACCACATCCGGCTCGAAACGGTCGACCGGTTCCTCCCGGCCTGCGACTTCTACACGATTGACGTGGCTGATTCGATCGGCCAACCGTCGCCCGCGGACGCGGGCGATGCCTTCGCGAGCCGACATCCCGAACTACTCGGCACGCTAACCATTCCGGGTGTGTCCGCGCCATTCACAACGACCCAGGCAGACGTCAACCGCGTCGCCGGGAAGTACCTCAAAGCAGTCAAAGACGCGGGCGCGATCTACCGCAAAATTGCGGCCGCAAAGGGGGCCGACGGCTTCATCACCGAAGTGTCGATGGACGAGACCGATGAACCACAATCGCCGCAAGAACTGTTGCTGATCCTCGCCGCGCTCGCCGACGAGGGCGTGCCGGTTCAGACCATCGCGCCGAAGTTTACCGGGCGGTTCAACAAGGGCGTGGACTACGTCGGTGACGTGGCCCAATTCGAGCGCGAGTTCCGCGACGACCTTGCTGTAATTGCATTCGCGGTGAAGAACTTCCAGCTCCCGGCCAATTTGAAGCTGAGCGTTCACTCGGGAAGCGACAAGTTCTCGCTGTATGCCCCGATGCACCGCGCGATTCGTGAAACCGGCGCTGGTTTGCACCTGAAGACCGCCGGTACAACCTGGCTGGAAGAGGTAATCGGGCTCGCGGAATCCGGGGGCGAAGGGCTGGCTCTAGCGAAAACGATCTACGCGAAGGCACTTGCGAAGAAAGACGAACTCTGTGCCCCCTATGCGACCGTGATCGACATCGACGCCTCGAAATTGCCGCCCGCAAACGAGGTGCAACAATGGACCTCGGAACAGTTCGTGGGCGCTCTACGTCACGCCCCCCAGAACCCGCAGTTCAACTCGTCGCTCCGTCAACTCGTCCACGTCGGGTTCAAGATCGCGGCACAGTTGGGTGAACAGTATCTCGGCATGCTCAGGACGTGCGAAACGGCTGTCGCGCGCAACGTAACCGGGAACCTGTTCGACCGACACTTGAAACCACTATTCATCGGGTAATTGAATAACACAGCCGCAGATGAACGCGGATGGAAGGCACGATCAAGCACGATATCGGCTCTGCGCCTTTCTGCGTTCATCCGCGGCTCCTCTTCACTCCCACCTGCGGAACAAATCATGACCGATCTTTTCAGTCTCAAAGGCGAAGTGGCTGCGGTTCTCGGCGGCACGGGCGTGCTCGGCGGGGCGATGGCCGACGCCCTGGCCGCGGCCGGTGCAACCGTCGCGGTTGTGGGCCGCAGCGAAGAGCGCGGAATGGAGCGCGTCCGCGCCATCGAAAAGGCCGGCGGGAAAGCGATCTTCCAGAGCGCCGACGCGATGAGCCGCGAATCGCTGATCGCCGCACGCGACGCGATCACTGCGAAGCTCGGCAACGTGACGGTCCTGATTAACGGTGCCGGCGGAAACAAGCCGGAAGCAACCGTCGCGCCCGGCGGCGACTTCTGCAAGATGGGGCTCGAAGGTTGGAGCGCGGTATTTGATCTGAACCTCGTCGGCGGAACACTGTTGCCGTGCCAGATTTTCGGCGAAAAAATGGTCGCGGCCGGGCGCGGGAGCATCATCAACATCGCGTCAATGGCGAGCATCACCCCGCTCTCGCGGGTGGTCGCGTACTCTGCGTCGAAGGCGGCGGTGCTGAACCTGACGCTCTGGCTCGCGCGCGAGTGGGCCACCAAAGGTGTGCGCGTGAACGCAATCAGCCCGGGGTTCTTCCCGGCCGAGCAGAACCGCCGAATGTTGCTCAAAGACGATGGCACGTACACCGAGCGCGGGCAGGCCATTGTGGGCCACACGCCGATGGGCCGGTTCGGGAGCGCAGAGGAACTCGCCGGTGCGGTGATCTGGCTCGCGTCCCAGCGCGCGTCCGGCTTCGTGACCGGCCAAAACATCGTCGTGGACGGCGGGTTCTCGTCGGTCACGATCTAACGCTGTGAGGCACCAGTTGTTGCCCCACAGCGCGGTTCCGGCCCTTACTTGTTCACGCCCATCGTGCGGCGGATGAAGTCGAGTTGCAGTTTCAGATAGTGCCCGCCCCCGATTCCGTGTCGCGCTCGGGGGTAAAGCATCATCTCAAAGTCTTTCCCAGCTTTCTGAAGCGCGTCGGCGAGTTGCACGCTGTTCTGCATGTGGACGTTGTCGTCCATCATGCCGTGAACGATGAGCAACTTGCCGTTCAGCTCCTTCGCCGCAGCCACGCAGCTCGACTTCGCGTACCCGTCCGGGTTCTCCTTCGGCGTGAGCATGTAGCGCTCGGTGTAAATCGTGTCGTAGAGCGCCCAGTCCGTGACGGGACCGGACGCGATCCCCGCACTGAAGGTTTTGGAGTGCGTCAGTGCGAACGCGGCCATGAACCCGCCGTAGCTGTGACCGCTGATGCCCACGCGCGTCGTATCGATGTACGGGTTCTTCGCCAGCCACGCGACTGCTTCTTCCAAATCCTTGAGTTCTTGGACGCCGAGTTGCTTGTAGCACGTCCACGCGGACTGCACCCCCTTCCCGCTCGCGCTCCGCGGGTCCACCCGGAAGCAGATGACGCCGCTGGTCGCGAGCGACTGTTCCATGATCCGCCCACCGCCCCACTCGTCACGCAGGGTCGGGCTGTGCGGACCGGCATAAGTAAACAGCCACACGGGGTACTTCTTGGTCCGGTCGAAGTTCGGCGGGTACGTGATCGCACCTTCGAGTACGAACCCGTCCTTGAGTTCGATCTTCACGCGCTCGTACTTCCCGAACCGGAATTCCTCGCGCTCGCGCACCGGGTTCGTGTCGAGCTTGCGCACGGCCCCCTTCCCCACCTCGCACACGTTCGAGCGCGTCGGCGTCATTGCGTCGCCGAACCGGTCCACGAACAATCCGCCGCTCAGTGCGAGCGAAACGCGGTGCGTTTGGCCCTTTTCACTGAGCAACTCGGTGTCACTCCCGAATTGCACGCGGCAGAAGTCCGTTCCGGTCGGGCTGGTGAGGCCCGCGGTGAAGTACACCGTCTTTTCCTTCCCATCGACGCGGAGCACGTCGCGCACCTCCCAGTCGCCCTTCGTGATCGGGGCGATCAACTTCCCCCCGGCAGAATAGTGGTAGAGGTGCTTCCATCCGGTGCGCTCACTGAGAAACAGGAAGGAACCGTCCGGCAGGAACCGCGGTTCACCGGGGTCATCCACCCAAGCCTTCGTCGTCTCGCGGAACAGCGTCTTGGGCTTCGCGTCGGGCGCAGCCCACGTCACGAAATCGAGCCACGTCTGGGTCCGGTTCTGCACGAACGCGAACACCGTTTTCGACTCGGCCACCCACCCCACGCGCGAAATCACGGTGTCAGCCGGCTTGTACGCGCCCATGTCCACGAACACGGGTTTCCCGCCGCCCACACTCACGATGCCGATCTTCACGAGTGGATTCGGGTCGCCCGGCTTCGGGTAGGCGTAACTCTCCAGGTTCCCGCGAACCGGTTGGAGATCGACGAGATTGAACTTGCGCACGGGCGCATCGTCGAATCGCAGGAACGCGATCTGTGCCCCGTCCGGTGACCACCAGTACGCTTTCCCGTCGCGGTTGAAGATCTCCTCTTCGTACACCCAGTCGCCCTTCGCGTTGAAGACCTCTCCCCCGCCGTCGGTCGTCAGTTGTTTCTCCTCCAGTTTCTCCACATCCACGGCAAACAAGTTGTTTTCTCGAACGAACGCGACCGTCTTCCCGTTGGGTGCGAAGCTGACGTGTTCCTTGGCCCCACTGCTCTTGGTGAGACGCGCTCCGGGGCGCCCGTCGAAATACGCGATGCCGATGTCCGAACCGATGTCGAACAGGAACGCGGTTCGGTCGGGATTGGTTCGGAACGACGTGCTTTTCGCGGTACTCTCGACGATCTTGGTATCCAAATCCTTGATCGCCGCGAGTGATTTCTTGATGAGCGCCGGATCAGCAAATGGTTCCGCTCGCCCCGTTCGCGCTTCGACCTTCAGAAGCTTGCCTTCTTTGACTTGCAGGAAGTGTTCGGCATCCACCCAAGCACCCGTCGAGAGCGGAATACCCGCGAACCCGAACGTGAACGTTCCCCCGGTGCCCATCAGTAGCGCTTCTGTGACCGGCTGATCCGCTCGGCGCGTTTCAGGCAACGCGCGCACGCTACCGAGTGCCATCGGGTACGATTTCGCGAGGCGCTGAACGGCGAAGTCCGTACCCGCAACCAGTTTGTCGCCGAAAAAGGCCCAGGTCGTGAGTCCGTCTTCGCTTCGCGCTTCGAGCAGGTAGCTCGCGAGCACACCGAGTGATTGCCCCGTTTTCACCACAACTGTTCCGGCCGGTACCCGACGTTTCTTTTTCTTCCACTCTCCGCCCACCTCGACCACGAAGCGCCGGTTCGGACTTCCGCTTGGTTGCGTTTCCACGCGAGACACGAGGAGCGATTCCGTGTCGAGATCGATGTCTTCGCGCAACTCCTCGACCTTGATCCTGTGCCGCTGAAGCGTTTCGATTACCGTCGTCTCGGTTGCAGGAATCAGGTACGCGAACGGTAGCTCCGTGAACTCGGTCGGCGTCACCCGCCCGACAAAGTGAAGGGGGTAGGTCTTCGGTTTGTCCGTAGCAACACGCTTCCCGTCCTTCTCGATCTCCTCAAAACCCAGGATGTCCGTGGTCTCCGGGAACATCTCGGTCTTTGTCCGCAGAGTAACCCGCGTGCTCTTGATGGGCTGCGCGATCTTCACCAGTTCCTGGCGCTTTTCCGCGGCAACAGTGAAACACGCGGTCACGAACGCCTTCGTGCCGTCGATGCGGTCTTTGAACGTGGCGTAACTGTACGATTCACTCAAAATCCCAACGCGCCCGCACAGCGCGAAATACTGAATGCTGTACCGCGGGGTCGCGGGGTACGTCTCCCACTTGGTGCGATCCCTGTTGAAATTGCCGTAGGGCGCGAGATCGAACCCGGTCGCGTCCTTGACGTGCTTCGTGACCGCGGGGAACAGAGTGGCGCGAGCCCAGGTCGCGGCGTCGGTATCGGTCGCCGGGTACCGCGGACCGTCGTAGGTGAGTGTGTACCGGTGCTTGCTGCCGTTAGTCGTGTGGCAGTCGATCACCATCGCCGGGTTCCAGGTGTCAATGAGCTTCACCAGAGCACGAATTTCCGGCGATTCCAGTTTCACGAAGTCGCGGTTGAGGTCGAGTCCTTGTGCGTTGGCCCGCGTCCCGGCCCCATTCGGGGGACCGTTGTCACCGGGACGATTCTTCGGGTCGATCTTCTCGTTGCCGTCCGCGTTCAGATTCGGCACGAGCAGAATAACGAGATCCTTGAGCAGCGGGTGGTCCTTCTTGTCGGTCAGGTCGCGTGCGAACGCGAGCAGCGCTTCCTTGCCGTCGACTTCACCGGCGTGGATATTGGCGAACGCCAGAACCACGAGTTTGCCGCTTTTCTTCGCGTCTTCGGGCGTTGCGACGGGGTCTTTCGAGATCACGAGCAGTGGTAGCTTCCGCCCCTCATGGGACGTTCCGAAGTAATCGAGGCGCGCGACCGGCCCGCGCTGGGCGATGGCCTCACAAAACTGGACGACGTCCGCGCCCCGGGAAGTCGACTTGTAGTCGCTCTTCTCCGCGACCGTTTGAAGCGATTGGGCCGGCGCCAACGACGGCAGTGCGACCAGCAGAAACGCGGCAGCAGTACGAAGCACGGTGAATCTCCGGACACGCAGGTTCGGAAGAATGCAGCGAGGCGCCGGGCTTTAAACGCGCCCGAGCACCCGCACGCACAAAAATCGGAGATACGCTTACCGTACTACCAGGATCACCAGCGGAAATACTCCACTCGCGACACCGCTGTTGCGTCGTGAGCCATAGACCGGAACCGCCCCTCGAGTGCGCGGCTAACATTTGCTAACGTTTCCCGGGGATGGGTACTTGTATCACGCTTCCAAACGATCTAAGCACCGAAAATTCAAATACTTAACGCGATCGCGTGCAAATCCCCGCACCACAAACGGCTAACATTACTCCAAATCTCCCCCCTTTTCGGGCACATTTTGAGAGCGTTTCATCACCGAAACAGTGCAAAACTTCGCGCACGCAATTCAACCACTAATCATCTGTTCAAAAATACCACAAGACGGATACACATGCAACACGATTTATGGAAATTTGAACAGTAAGAGCCTGATACCGAAAACCGGCGATCGACGCGGCGCAAGCCCACCGACTGCCCCAATCAATCAAGCGATTACCAAATTCTTCTTCTTGACCACAGCAGATCTCTATTGGCGCACTCATCCAGGAACCGTGCGGATGGGTGACGGTCGCGAACAAAATCTGTCTCGTCTGAGTGCGGCAGCTCGACCCCGCGCGCGGATTTCCTGATTTTTCAGCATGCGCCGGTCATTTCTCCCTTGCGCGTTCCGGTTCGTGAGATACGGTAACTAGCGTCCCGCACTCCGTGCCGACGGGCCGCTTATGTTCGAGGACGCATCCGACCTCATCGCAGACAACCCGCCCGGATTGCACTACGGTGTTGCCGTGGCGGACCTTGACCGGGGTCGCTACTCGTTCGTAGTGGCCGGGTTCGGTGGCCCGAACCGCGTATTCACGTGGTCCAACGGGGCACTGCGAGACGTGGCCCCGCCCGAGCTGGCCGACGCCGAGCGCCGAGCGGTCGGCGTGGCCGCGGGCGACGTCGATGGCGACGGGCGGGAAGAACTGTACGTTCTCAACGCGGACACGTTCAGTGGACCGAAACAGTTTGCCGACCGACTCTTCCGGCGCCGCCCGGATGGGGGCTGGGAAGACCTCTTCGAGCGCCCGGTGAACCGGGGCGTGCGGAACCTGTCGGCCGGTCGCAGCGTTGCCGTCATCGACCGACGCGGTGTGGGGCGGTATGGGTTCTTCGTGGCTAATCATGGGCGCCCGATGCGCCTGTATGAACTCGCGCCCGGCGGTGCCCTCGCGGACCTCGCTCCCCCTCTCGAACTAGCACGCGCGGGCGGCGGGCGCGGGGTACTTACCCTTCCCGTCTTCTCCGGGCACCCCGACATCTTCTGCGCGAACGAACGAGGGCAAAACTTCGCGTACCGGAACCGCGGCGACGGTACCTTTGAAGAAGTCGCGACCCAACTTCACTTGCGGGACTGCGAGGAGCACGCACGCGGGGTCACGACCTTCGATTGGAACGGCGAGTTCGGTCTGGCATGGGTGAACTGGGACGGCCCACACCGTCTGATGACGCGCAGCAAAAACGGCACCTGGAAGGACGAAGCAACGCCGGGGTTCGCGTTCCCCTCCAGTGTGCGCACGCTGATAGCGGCCGACTTCGACAACGACGGCAACGACGAACTGTTCCTCAACCACGTGGGCGAACCGAACCGCCTCTTCCGCGTGGAACCCACTCTCGTACACGAAGAGACGAAGCTCTCACTCACCATGCTCGATGCGGGCGCCGCGATCGATGCAGAGGGGTTCGGTACCGGCGCTGCGATTTACGATATCGACGGCGACGGGGTGCTGGAACTCCTGGTCGCCCGGGGTGAGAAAGCGGCCCAACCACTCGCTGTGTTCAAAGCACGCGCGGCTCATCCGAACTGGCTGCGCGTGCGCCCCCTCACGCGGTTCGGCGCGCCGGCACGCGGAGCCGTCGTTCGGGCCGAATATGGTGGGCGCGTGCGGGTGAAGGGTATTTGCGGCGGAAGCGGCTACCTGTGCCAGATGGAACCGGTCGCGCACTTCGGTCTGGGTACAGCCAGTTCTGTTGATCGCGTAACCGTGACGTGGCCCGACGGCACCGGCGTGGTAGTGCTCAACCCCGGAGGTAATCGCGTCCTTACTGTGCCTTATCCACGGGGTTAAATAGCCTTCACCGCCATCTCGCGCGTGCTGTTCCTGGCACGGGCCTCTGGCCGGCACCACGAACACAACACGCGAGCCCTCAATGCAGCGATTACGGGTTCGTGGTCGTCACCCCGGGCGGCAGTTGCGGGATCGGAATGCGGTTCAGCGCGTCCACCACGGCCCGGCGCACGTCAGGGTCAGGGTCGGCCCGCAGCGCGTCGATGTCCGCGACCGCGATCGAGGCGGGCGCCCCGAGTCGGCCGAGCGCGCGGACCGCGAGCAAGCGGTAGTTCGCGTCCGGGTCTCGCAGATCGAGGGCGATCGCCCGCACGAACGCCTCGGTCGGCTTCGCGTTCGGCGTCACGCGATTTATCGCGTTGATCGCCCCGCGGCGCACGTCCGCGTCGGCGTCACCAAGGGCGATCGCGAGAAACGGGGCCGCGTTGCGCGCGACCGGCCCGAGGTCCGCGAGGGCCTTGGTCGCGCGCAACCGTGAACTCGGGTCGCGGCTGAGCAACTGCCGGGCGAGCGCGTCGATTTCCTGCGAGTCCGAAGAATTCAGGATCGCGTCCCGCGACTGTTTCAGCGCGAGGTCGAGGTCGATGGTGCGCCCCGCGAGCCGCGTGAACGCGGGGAGCGCCGCCTTCGCGGGCGCGCCGAGTTGCCCCAGCGCCTCGACGATCGCCTCCTGGAGCGGCTCCTGCTCCGTCGGGCGCAGGCGATCGAGAACGACGATCAGGTCGCCGGTCGCGGCCCCCGCGTTCGGGCCGATCTTGCCGATCATGTTCGCGGCCTCGACCCGCGCCCACAACGATTGCCGCGGGTCGCGCACGATCGCGCCGAGCTTCTTCGCGAAGGCGTCGTCGGCCTCGTCCGCGCGTGCCGCGAGCGGGAGCGTAAGGAGCGCCACGAGAACCAGTCCACAGCGCATAGCGAACCCCCGACAGGTACGGAACTTACTCTGCTCATCGACCCCGTACCCCTCGGGACTTCGGGCCACCCGAGCGCGCGAGCGCCCGGCGCGAAATTTGACACAGTTCACTCCTCACGACCATCTTTTCTCGCGCAATGGCAAAAATCGGCACGGGCGTTCGATTTTGTTCAATACTCGGTTTATCAACTTCCCCCCCTAACCAATGGTGACCGGTGGTCGTAATCGTTGGCGCAGTGATCGTGCTCGTTTCCGTCCTCGTCGGGTTCTCGATGGCGGGCGGGAAAGTGGCCGCACTCATCCACCTTTCCGAGTTCGTCACGATCGGCGGCGCCTCGTTCGGCGCGCTGATCCTGATGTCGCCCGTGAAGGTCATTAAAGACCTGGTCCGGGGCGTTCTGCAAACGATCAAGGGGTCGAGCTTCGGCAAGGCCGCGTGCGTCGACCTGCTCAAGCTCCAGTACGCCCTCGCGCGCCTGGTGCGCCAGGAGGGGCTGCTCGCGCTCGACACGCACGTCACGAACCCGGACTCCAGCGCGCTGCTGCGCGAGTACCCCCGGGTGAACGGCAACCACCACGCCCGCGAGTTCCTGTGCGACTCGCTCGCGCTGATCCTCGACGGCACCGTGGAGAGCGCGCAACTGAGCGAGTGGCTCGAAGAAGAGATCTCGGTGATCGAGCGCGAGCACCACGCCGCCTCGGACGCCCTGGCGAAGAGCGCCGACGCGCTCCCCGGGTTCGGGATCGTGGCCGCGGTGCTCGGGATCGTCGTGACGATGCAGTCGATCGGCGGCCCGGTGGACGAGATCGGGTACAAGGTCGGGGCCGCGCTCGTCGGGACGTTCCTCGGGATCCTGGCGGCCTACGGCTTCGTCGCCCCGCTCGCGGCGCGCATGCAGTCCCTCGGGGACCAGGAGATCCTGTTCTTCCGCTCGATGGCCGTGGGCGTCATCGCGATGAACGACGGGGCCAGCCCGAAGGACGTGGTCGCCCGCGCCCGGCGCGTGATGTCGACCGATTGCCGGCCCAATCAAGCAGAACTCAAGGACATGTTCGGCTAACCGGCGGCGGTTTCGGTTCCGGACCCAACACCAGTTCCCGGCCCGGCCGGGTGGAGCGAATCGTGGCAAAGGGCGGCGGCGGCTCGTGGAAAGTGGCCTACGCGGACTTCGTGACCGCGATGATGGCGTTCTTCCTCGTGATGTGGATCGGGGCGCAAGACGTGAAGGTGCGCCAGTCGGTCGCGAACTACTTCGTCGACCCGTCCGGGGTGAGCAAGCGCCCCACGAACGCGGGCGCGGTCCTCGACGCCCCGGTGTCCGGGCCGGTACCGGAGAACGCGAAGGTCGAGGGCGGGCGCGGGGCGCGGGCGCCGGGCGGCGACACCCCCAGCCCGAGTACGGCGGCGGTCCTCAACTGGATCAAGTCCAACGACAAACAGTTCCAGCGCTGGAAGACCGAGGCCCAGCGGTGCCGCGAAGCGGCGGCGGTCCAAAAGGCCGTGAACCAGACGCAGACGCCCGAAGAGGTCGCGAGCAACCAGTTGACCAGCCTGCTCTCGACCGAGGTGGCCGGGGGCATCCCGAAGGACACGCCGGATGTTTACAAGGATCTGTTGTTCGGCTCGTTCAAGGAGGTAAACTGGAAACAGGTCGCCGAGGTTCTCCTCACGGAGTGACCCGGACCGGCCCCGCCGAACGAACTTGTTCCCGCAAGTGGTTCGCGGTATAGCCGCCCAAATAACGATCCCCGGTGAGGGCAGGCTCATGCGATTGATGTACCGCGTGCTCGCGCTCGGCGCGTTCCTGGTCCCGTGCGTGGCGGCCGGCGTTACGGCACAACCCCCGTCGTCCGCGACGGAAAAGCTCAAGAGCGACACGAGCGCGCTCGCGGGGGAACGAACGGCCGCCGAATCGACTACGACGGAGCGGGCCAAGCTCCAGGCGGATTTGCGACGGTTGATCGATCGGCTCGAAAAGAACCCACCCGGCCCGGGAGTTGTGTCGCCCACCAGCCCCCCGATCAGCCCGCCGAAGACAAAAGACAAGGACACGAACCCGGGCGCCGGCGGAGCCGCAGTTGATAAGTTGCGGGCCGCAATGAACTTGGTGCTGAACAACGAGATCGACGCGGCCCTGAACGCCTTCCGCCAGATCGATCTCCAGTCGCTGTCGGCCGAAGATCGTTCCTTCGCCCGATTCATGACGGCTTCGTGCCTCCGGCGCCAGGGACGAGTAGCAGAAGCCCTCCCGATTTACCGCGAGGTCGGCGACAGCGGCGAGGACGCTTTTATTGCATCATCTGCAGTTTCACAGGTAGCCCTTATACGAACAGGTGAAGAACTTCAGGCCCAACTCACACAACTTCGCGCCCGGCCGAAATCTCGCTGATTATTGGCCGGTTGTGCCCTTTTTTCCATTTCTCACCCCCTTCCCCTCGGCTCACGTGCTACAGGAATTGCGAGCAACCGTGATGACCGCGACTGAGCTGGTAGCGGAAATTCGCGACCGGTTCAAAGTCGGTGACGCGGCCCTCGAGCTGACCGGCCGACTCGTATCCCTGGTAGCCACGATCGAACTGGACGTTGCCCGAGCAGGAACCCTGCCCCCGGACCTGGGGGCGGATATTACCCGTCTGCTCGCGCAAGTCCAGGACACGACAAAGGTTGGTGGCCGCTGGTTGGACGCGGTGGCGGACGGCCCGGAACTTGCAAACCTCCACATGCGGATGCGCGTACAGAAAATGTACGGCCTGCTAGTGCGAGAGGATTCATCCCCCTAAGACGAGCAACTACACATGGCGTCAACCGTCGCAAGTGTGGCTACCACGTTCCCGCTCCTTCAATCGAGCGCCACCACGACAACGACAACGACTCGCCAAACAACGTCCCGCACCGACTCTTCCGACCCGTTCCAAACCGTACTCTCGCAGGCCACGAACGACGCCCGAGCCGCACAAGCGGCGAGCGACGCGGCTCAAGCCGCCGTGGACACCCGCGCCGCCAACGACGCGGCCGCACGGGAACTCGCCAACCAACAGGCCGCCGATCAGGACGCCGCCGATCAAGATGCCGCGGACGCCGCGGCCGCACAGCTCGCGGCCACACTCGCCGCGGCCAACCAACTCGCACCGATCAACACAACGCCCGATACGGCGACCACCGGAACCACCGGTGCCGGTCCCGGCCAAGTCCCGGCCGGTGCCCTGGGCGGGACGACGGGGGAACTCGCCCCGCCGAACGTTCCCACACAAAACAACCCGCTGTTCCGCCAGTTCGTTTCCGAGGCCGCGGCCCAAAACAACACGAGCGCCCCGGCCCCGGTCACCCAGGACACGAACACGAAACTGAACGCGAACACCGCGGCGACGGCCCTAACGACGCCCGCCGTTCCGCAAACGACCGCGACGACAACCACGACCGCGGCCGAGATCACAACCCAGGCGCAGACGCCCGCGGCAACCAACCTGGCCAGCACGATCGCCTCCGTGCAACCCGCACAGAAGCAGATCGTGGTTCCCCAGACGCCGATCGTCACCGGGCTGCAACCGAACCAACCGACAACGGGCGCGGCCCAACTGCCGACGCCGGTCGTGGCCCCGCAAGCCCCGGTCGAAGCGACCGCCCTGCCCGACGTGCAGGTCGGCAGCCGCCCCACCACCGCGGGCGAACAGTTCGCTCAGATCGCGTCGGCCGCGGCGACGATCACTCAGAACAAGGCACCGGCCGCGACCGGGACCGAGACCAGCCCGTTCGCCACGCTCCTGGCCTCGACGACGGTTCCGACGGCCGCCGCTCCCGCACCAACGACCACCGCACCCGCAACGGTCAGCGCCCCCGCAACTACGAACGCCCTCGCGACCAACGCACTCACGGCGACCGCGCTCACGAGCCCCACGGAAATCAACGCGGCCTCTGTGAACCGCGCCCCGACACAACTGGCAGAAATCGGCGAACTGACCCGAAAAGAGAGCAACTTCGGCGACGCGACCGGGGCCAGCAGCGCGACCGCGGCGGGCACCTTCGCTCAGGCCCTGACGACGCAAGCCTCCACAGTTCAGCAGCCGACCGCGACCGTCCAAGCCCCCACGCCGACCGCACAGGTCGCGGACGGGATCATTACCCACGCCCACGTAATCGCCCGCGGCGGGAAAACGGAGTTCCAGATCCGCCTCGACCCGCCCGAACTCGGCGCGGTCCGCATCCGGCTGACGTCCGATGGTGACGGAATTAACGGACAAGTGGTGGTGGCGAGCGACTCCGTTCGCCGAATGATTGAAAGTCAGTTGCCCGAGCTGCGGCAGCGTCTTGAAGCAACGGGTGTGACGGTTCAGAACCTGAACATCGCAACGGACTCTGGAACAGGGGCCGGATCGGACGCCGGATCGCGAGCGTTCCGCTCGGAAACTCCGGCCGACACTGCCCGGCAAACTCCGGTAGCCACCGGGGTTCGACCTCGCCCCCCGACGGTCCGAGCGCCCGGCGCCCTCGACGTAATGGCCTAAGCCCGATCCCTTAAACAAGTTAACGACAGGAGAACGTTACAATGGCCACTAACCTCGCCGGCATCGGGCAGGACCAGTTCCTCCAACTGCTCATCGCGCAGCTCAAGAACCAGGATCCGCTGTCGCCGGTTGATAACAGCCAGTTCATCACCCAACTGGCCCAGCTTAACACGGTTCAAGGTCTCCAAGACCTGAACGCGAGCTTCTCGCAACAGCTCAAGTTGCAGCAACTCACCCAGGGAGCGGACCTGATTGGTAAGACGGTCGAGTACCTCCCGAACGGTGCGACCGATTTCAAGACCGGGAAGGTCACCTCGGTCGAAGCACAAAACGGCAGCTTCGTGCTGCAAGTCGGGTCCGACTCGGTGACCCTCGATCAGATTCAATCGGTCCGTTAACCAAAAACCCGAACTCATTACCGTTTCTTAACCTAGACTCGCAACCAGCTTCCACAACACTCGAACACACCAGGAGTTACTCGCAATGTCTTTGAACGCTCTCTTCATCGGTTCCAGCGGCCTGACCACGAACTCGGCCGCTCTCGACGTGATCGGTAACAACCTCGCGAACCTCAACACGACCGGCTTCAAGAGCCAGCGGATGTTGTTCAAAGACGTTGTGTACCAGACGATCAACAGCGGGTCGACCGCGTCGACCAACGTCGGCGGCACGAACCCGACCCAGTTCGGGTTCGGCGTCGGCACCGGGTCGATCGGGACGATGTTCGCCCAGGGCAACCTGAACCCGACCGGCCGCAACCTGGACGCCGGCATCCAGGGCAACGGGTTCTTCGTACTGAAGAGCACCGACAGCGTGGCGTACTCGCGGGCCGGCGGGTTCGACGTGGACGCGGCCGGGTTCCTGGTCGACCCGAGCACCGGGTTCCGCGTGCAGCGGTTCGGGGCGGTCGGCGAGGGTACCGCGACCACCCCGGCGTTCCAGACCCCCGGTAACCTGGACATCCAGGTTCCGTTCGGCACCGGCGTCGCGGGCGTCGCGACAACGGAAGTGAGCTACCAGGGGAACCTGAGCACCTCGATGCAGGTCAACGACGTGGCCACCACCGCGATCCAGGTCTACGACTCACAGAGCACCCCCCGCGCCCTGACCGTCACGTTTACCAAGACCGCCGCCAACACCTTCACCGCGACCGCTACCGTCAGCGGCGGAACCGCGACAGTTACCGGCGGGCCGATCACGTTCAACACGGCCGGCCAATTGGTCAGCCCGGCGACCCTGACCGTGGCCCTCACCGGCATCAACGGGGCCGCCGCGACCCAGAACATCACTCTGGATCTCGGCACCCCCCTGGCCTCGGACGGGTTGTCGCAGTTCGGTGGGGCCACCACCGCCAGTGCCGTGAACCAGGACGGGGCCGGGTTCGGCACCCTGACGGACGTGTCCATCGGTTCGGACGGGGTGCTCTCGGGCAAGTTCAGCAACGGCCGCACCCTCTCGCTGGCCCAGCTCGCGATCGCCGGGTTCAACAACGAGGGCGGTCTGATCCGGACCGGGAGCAACTACTTCCAGTCGTCGGTTTCGTCGGGTGAGGCCCTGGTCGGGGTCGCCGGACAGGGCGGGCGCGGCTCGACCGTGGGCGGCGCACTGGAGGCCTCGAACGTCGACATCGCGAACGAGTTCGCGAAGCTCATCATCGCCCAGCGCGGGTTCGAGGTGAACGCGAAAACGGTCTCCACGACCAGCGACACGCTCCAGTCGCTGGTAGCGATCCTCCGCTAACACTTAACGCAGGGCGGCGTCTCGCGAAATGATCGGCTCGTCGTTCGGGCGGTTCACGAGGCGCTGCATGAGTTGTTGAACGTCGTCCGCAGACCACTTCGGCACCGCCGGCGCCACGGGCGCGGGTGGTGCCGGTTCCTTTTCCGGTCCCGGTTCGGCCGCCGTGTTCAGCGTGGCCGAAAAGGAGAACACTTGCGGCCGCACGGGGGCCGGCTGTTCCGCCGGTTCGGTCACCCGGGGCGTCGGTACTGGTGCCGTCCGCCTTGCGCCAAGCGCGGGCGCCGGTTGTTCCGCCGGTTCGGTTGTCTCGTTCGCTTCGTTTAGTGCGGCGTCAAACGGCTCCGCGAGAACGACCATCGAGCGGAGGCCCGTGCCGTCGGTGGTCACCGCGACCGTTTGGCCGTCCACCGAAAGAATGTGGACGGCGCACACCCGATCGAGCGCGAGCGTCCCCTCGTGCTTCAGGCGCCCGCCCCCGTCGCCCGCTCCGCCCATCGGCTGATTGAGCCGGCGCGCGAGCCACAGAACCACCGCACACAGCCCGATGAGAACGACCGTCATCAGAATAAGCCGGAGCACCAGCGCGCCGATGTCCGGCGGGGCCGGGGCCGTGGGCGGGGCGTACTCCAACCCGCTCGTCGGTCCCGCGAACAACGGGGAAGCGGTCCCCAGCGACACCGCGAGTGCGACGAGCGTCCGTGTCACAAGTCGGTCCTTCCGATTCGGGGCGGGAGCAGGTTCTTGATGCGCACGGCGAAGTGCTCGTTAACGACCACCACTTCGCCGACCGCGAACGGCACCCCGCGAACGGTCAGTTCGATCGGGGCGTTAATGAGTTCGTCCAGTTCCACGACGGACCCGGGGCCGAGCGTGAGGATCTCCGCGATCGGCAGGACCGTGTGGCCGAGCCGGGCGGTAATGGTAATGGGCACGTCGCGCAGCGAGTCCAGCGTGGCGCCCGAGCCGCTCGCGGCCGCGGGGTCCAGTTCCGGGAACTGCGGGTGCTTGGCCACCACCGCGGGGTCAGCGTCGGTGGGGTCGGTCGTGGTCGTCGGTTCGGCCATAGGTCGCGTCTCGCTCGCGGGTCGGTCAATCTCCGGTAATGGTATCGACTACGACCGCCGCCCGGTCGCCGACAACCCCCGGCCACACGCGGAACTTCCGCGTCCCGGACACCAGCCCCTCGAGGGGCTGGGTCACCTTCTGATCAAAAACAACGACGTCCCCGGGCACTAGGCTCGTAACGTCGTGCATTGTGAGATCGGCTTTTCCGAGCACCACCGTCATTTCTACATTCATTTCGCGAACCAAAGTCTCGATCACCTCGCGCGGCACCGGCGCGACCTGCTCGACCGGCGCAGCCCCGAGATCCTCCCACGGACCGGTCCGGGCGAGCATCAGGTAAACGGGCTGCGCGCCGAACGGCCCGGTGATCGTGAGGGTCGCGACCATCACGCGCTCGTTCCCGGCGCGCCACACGGCCGACGGGATCGACGGGGCACTCACGTCGAGCGCGGGCGGCACGCGGGCCGGCCAGCTCTTCGTCAGCGGGTTGATGAACAGTTCGCGGACCAGGTGGGGGACGAGCGAGAGTTCCAGCGGGGTCGCTTCGCGCCCGGCCGGGAGCTCGGCCGGGGCCTCACCGACGAGGCCGGAGAGCAGTGCGAGGAAGAGCGGGTTGGGGAGCGCGAGGAGCGCGGCGCCGGTGCCGATGATGTCGGGCGTGGCCAGCACGATCCCGACGGCCCCCTCGGGGAGGGCGTGGATGCTGGCCGTCGCGGTCGGCGTCTCGAGGCCCGCGAACTGGAACGTCGCGGGATAGGGGAGCGTAGAAGCGGCGGCTTCGGTGGCCCAGCGGCAGGCGCTCGTGAGCCACGCCGAAACGTTGCGTTCGATCTGCCCAAGCGGGGGCTTCCGGAAGTCGAACTCGGCCGGGGTCATTGGACTACGTACTCTTCAAATAAGACGGCCCGGATGCGGCTGTTGCCGTCGGGGTAGAGAACTTCCTCGATCCGTTCGAGCAGTTCCCGCTGCATCCGTTGAACACCGACCGATCCGCTCACGTCCTTCGTGTTCTTCCCGGCCAGGTGCCCGATCAGCGTGCTCTTCACGGCCGCCTTCTTCTTGGTCACCAGCTCGGTCATTTCCTTCTCGGCCTCGGCGTCGACGAGGATCGCGATCTTCGTCCGCAGGTAGCGCTGCTGGCGCTCCTCGGCCAGGTTCACGGTCACCTCGCCGAACGGCACGATCGCGGTCTTGTTGTCCTTGCCCTTGGCCTTGCTCTTCTCTTTGTCCTTGTCCGCGGCCTTGCCGAACGGGAGCGCCCCGCCCATCGCCATCGGCACCACGGCCCCGCCCGCGATCGCGACGAGGCACACAACGATCAGAAGCAGTTTACGGCTTTTCTTGCGCGGGGCTCCGGCGGCGGGCGTTGACACGGTACGAACTCCTCGTTGAGTGTTGACTCATGGTTCGCGTCCGTGCGAGTGAAAAATTAGTGTGGAGCCGGAACGTCGGCTCCCGGAGCGTCGTGCTCCGTATTTGTGGCTCTAAATATCTCTTAGGACACCGATGCCCGAATCGGTGGCACAAACCACCTTTACGAGCGACTGTTTACTTCATAGTTCCTGCCGCGGGCACAACTGGCGCGCCTGGCGCGAGCCCCGGGGCACACCCCACCTGGCAGTTCCCCGCGGTTCCCGGTCCCATCCCCGCTCCGCCGCCCATCACGACGCCGGGAACGGGCAGCCCCAGGAGCGTGAGCACGGCCTCGCGGCCCACGAACCGGCGAAACAGGTTCGGCGAATCGAGCGCGATGTCGGCGGCGAAACTGTCGTCGCTCGCGATCACGTGGTTGCGGATCCACGGCGGGCGCTCGCGGGCGCGCTCCCGGTAGGTGACCCGGACCCGTTCCGCGATCGCCAGATCGGTCGAGTCCCACAACCCGTCCACCGACGCGACGACCTTGCCCTCCTGTGACCCGACCGCCTGAATCACCAGCCCCAAGCGGGGGCGCGGGTACGGCGAGTAGTTCGACACGGTGCCGTGGATCACCACGTCCGCGTTCGTGGCCATCGCGATGTCGTACAGCAGCACCTCGTCGAAGCGCCCGCCGCACCGCACCTGGGCCGCGAGGATCGCGCGGTCGTCGGGCGGGGTCGAGATCACCTCGAACCGGCCGGCCCGCTGCAGCTCCGCCGCGAACGCATCCCGTGCCTCTTCGCCGGCCCGCGTGTACCCCGACTCGTTCCGGAACGGCAGCACAGCCACCCGGCGGACGTTCTCCCACTGCCACCCGTCGAGGTGGTACTGACTGAACGTCGGCGGGGCGGGCGGAACCCGGTCCCTCTGTTTCACCTTTTCGAGCAGCCCGCAGCCGCCCGCGAGGGCCGCGGTCAGCACCGCGGCGGCACCCATCAGTCGCTTTTTCATGGCTCCCTCCGGGCGGGCGGGAGCAGTTTCTCGAGCGCCCCGATCATCAGCTTCAGCATCTCGATGTCCTCGCGCTCCAACTGCCGGATCTTCTCCTGGAGCGCGGTGATATCGGACTTCTGCGTCGAGATGATGCCCCGGGCCTTATCGACCTCGGCCTGGGCCGCCTCGACCTCGCGCATCGCTTCCACGAGCGCCTGCTCGCGTTTGAGGCCCTGGTTCTCCAGTTCCTTGATGCGGGCCACGAGTTCGCGGTTCTGTGCGAAGACCAGTTCCAACTGCCGCGTCAACTCGACGACACGGTCTGTGGGCACCTCGTTGGGCCCGAGGTTCCAGGTCTTGCCGTACACAGTTGGGGCCGGCAACACGTTCGGGTTCGGTGCGCCCGGGACGCCTGGACCACCCGGAACACCGGTTCCCGGAGTGACGGGATTTCCCGGAGCGCCCGGCGCGGCGGGATTTCCCGGAGCGCCCGGGGCCGTAACCGGCGGCGCCGATCCGGTGCCGGTGCCGGTGCCGTGACCCGTTGCACCGGGAACCGGGGGCAAGTTCGCCGGCGGGAGCGCCGTCGGGCGCGGTTGCGCGAGCGGCTGACCCGGGGGCGAGGATTGATACCCGACCGGCTGACCGCCGGTCAACTCGAATTTGTTCGCGCCGACGACCGGCTCGCCGGGCTCCGTCGCCCCGGCCTGGATCACGCCACCGGAACCGGGCTTGTCGGAGCTTCCGAAAGCGGACTTGCCGTAGGGCGGCGGGACCACCGTCGCATCGGGTCGGGAACCGCGAAGCGGGGTGCAGCCCGCCGCGACCGCGGCGAGTGCGAACAAGCCCGACAGAATGATGTACCGTCGGTTCACCGCTCCCTCCCTGGAGCCTGAGCCATGATCGTCAACCGGCCGCGCGGCCGGTCCTCAATATTCGCACCGGATGCGGATCCGTTCCCCACAGGAACAGACCACCTCGATCGCCTGAACCACATCGCCTTCACGAATCACGCGGACCGTCGGTTCGCCCGGCGCCCCCCCCGGGGCCGGCGCGCCGATCCGGACCGCTTCTTCGGAGACCCGCACGCGAGTGGCGCGTACCACCGGGCTGCCGGCCCCGGCTCGTCCCTCGTCCATGCCCCGCCTCCTGCAAGCACTGACGCATTCAATTGTGTAAAGTAGGCCCGCGATATAACGGCCCCCGGGTGTCGTGTCAACACACGCTGGCGCGCGGGGTGCTACAAACGAACGAAGGCACACGCGCGTGTGCCTTCGAGGGAATCGGGTGGTCCCGAGTATTAGCGGCCGATGAACGCGAGCAGCCCCGGATCTGCGAGCTGCGCGGTCACCGCGTAGATCGCCTGGAGCGCCGTCTGCTGCTCCTGCATCTTCACGATCGCCATCGGGTAGTCCGTGCCGATCAGGTCGTTGACGCGCGAGTCCGAGTCCAGCTTCGCGTTGCTGACGACCAGGTCTTGCGACTCGAGGGTCGCGAGGTTCGAGGCCTGTTCGCCGGTCGTTTCGCCGATCGCGGTGCGGGCCGCGTCGAGGTCCGCGAGGCGCTGGTTCATCGCCGCGCTGTAGTCCGGGCCGGTGGACGGGTTGTTGCGCAACTCGTCCCGCAGCGCGATGAGGGACGCGAACGTGTCCGCCCCGGACTGCTGGAACACCGCGCTCCCGACGTAGCGGGTGTCCGTGGTCGTGTTGCGGGCGGTCACCGTGCGGGCGCGCTGGTCCGAGCCGTCGTAGGCGATCGTCGCCGGGCGCCCGGCCGAGTCCGTGGTGGCGATGCTGAACGCGGCCGTGTTGGTCGCGGTCCCGGAGAACAGGGACTGCCCGTCCGGGCGCGCGTTCACCGTGGCGAGCACCCGGTTGATGAGCCCGTCCACCTGGGTCGCCAGGGCCTCGCGGTTGGCCGGTTCGCCCGCGGTGTCGGCGCTGGCCCCTTCGATCGCGATCTGGCGCGCCGTGGTGAGCGCGCTGGTCACGTCCTGGAGGGCGCTGACGCCCGCGTTGAGCGTGGTGGTCGCGTTGGAGATGCTCTGGGAGTAGGACTCCAGGCGGGCCGACGCGGACTTCGCCCGGGCCAGTTGCGGGTACGCGGTGGGGTCGTCGGAGGCGCGCTTGATGCGCACGCCGGACGAGACCTGGTCCTGGTACTTCGCGAGGTCGGCGCTCCGCGCGCGCATGTTCGCGATCGCGTCGCCGGTCCGGGTCTGAGCTGTTACGCGGAGGTTCATGGGGGTGTACCTTACGGGAGGATGTTCATGAGTTCGTCCATCGCGGTGTTCACGACGGACAGGTATTTCGAGGCGCCCTGGATCTGGCGCTGGTAGTCGAGCAGGTGGAGCAGCTCTTCGTTGGTGTCCACGCCCGTAACGGACAGCTCCTGGTTGCTCAGGTTCTGGAGCGTGCTGGCCTGGGCCGTCTGCTGGTCGCTGATGTTGTTGATGTCGGTGCCGAGCGTGGACGCGATGTCGGCGAACTCTTCCGTCAGGGTGCGGGTGCCGAAGACCGCCTGGTCCCGGATCGCCCCGAGGCGCTCCAGGTTGGTCCCGTCGCCCGGTTGCCCGGTGCGGCCCGCCGCGAGCAGGCCGGGGTTACTCGAAACCGCCGGGTTCACCGCGATGCCGACCGCGGTCGAGCCGACGAACAGCCCGTTCACGCCGAGGGCGGACAGGATGTTCGAGGTGTCCGAGTTCGCCACCGCACCGGACCCGGCCGGGACCGAGTCGCGCCCGGCGAAGTCGAACGTGAAGCCCGCCTGCCCCTGGATATCGAGCGTGTTCGTCGTTGTGTTGACGGTCGCTTGCAGCCCCGGGACGGCGCTGAGCGCGGTCGCGATGTCGTTCAGGCTCTGGGTCGCCGGGTCGATCGTGATTGCCGTGTTTGTGCGGGTACTAGGGTTGACGTTGCCGTTGGTCACGCTCACGGTGAGCGTCCCGGCCTGGACCGAGAACGGGAGCCCCGCCGCGTTGAGGAGCGCCGCGGGGGAGGACACCGCGTTGGTGCTGCTCGTCGAGGCGAGCGGGCCGCTCGACCCGAGGCCCGTGGCCTGGACCTGGTTCACCTGCTGGATCAGAGAGCCGGCGAGGGCGTCGAGGCGCCCGCGGATCGCCGGGATGGTCGTGTTGTGGTCCTGCACCAGGGCGCCCAGGGTGCCCGACTTGAACGTGACCGGTTGCGCCACGCCCGTCTGCGTGATGACGACGTTGCCCGTCGCGTCGTTCGCGGCCTGGAACTGGTTCGCGTACTGGCCCACGACGATCGCGGCCCCGGACGCGATCACGTTGATCTCGCCGGACGGCTGCTCGACGGTCTTCACGTCCACGCGCTGCGAGAGCGCGTCGATGAGCTGGTCGCGCTGGTCGCGCAGGTCGTTGGTCGGGTTCCCGCGGTTCTCGGTCACCAGGATGCGGTTGTTCAGGTCCGCGATCTTGGTGGCGTAGTCGTTGATCTCGGTGACGGTCGACGTGATCTGCTTGTTGATGTCCGAGCGCAGCCGGTCGATGTCGCCCGCGGTGGAGTTCAGTTGCTGGGCGACCGAGCCCGCGGCCGTGAGGATCGCCCGGCGCGACGCCAGACTGTCGGGCTGCGACGTCAGTTGTTCGATCTGGTTGAACAGGCTGTCGAGCCGGTCGCCGACCCCGCCCTCGCCACTGGCGAGCGTCGTTTCGATCTGCCGGCGCGAGTCGAGCTGGGCCGTGTAGTACGATGCGTTCGCGTTCCCGCTGATGATCGCCGTGCGGACCGGGGCCGCGGTGTAGCGCGTGATGGACGCGATGTCCACCCCCGTGCCCGCGGAGCCCGTCACCGTGTTGATGAGGTTAACCGACTGCCGGTGGTACCCGGGGGTGGTCGCGTTGGCGATGTTCTGGCCGATCAGCTGCAGCGCCTTTTGCGCCGTCTGGATGGCCGATGTACCGATTTGCAACGAGTTCATTGAGGGTATCCGGGTGTCAGGAGCGCTAGCCGGCCGACGGGACCAGCCAGTTACCAGAGGGGCCGTAACGCGCCGGAGTGTCGTCCGCCGTGAGGTCGGCCAACACGTCTCGGAAGAAGGATCGAAGGTGCCCGAGAAGATTTGCGTTCCGCGTTTGAACCGCCGTGAGTTCGGCGGTCGCCGCGGTGAGCCGGTCCCGCACCACCGCGACGTCGGCGCGGAGCGGGTCGGGCAGGGTTTCTACGATGAGCGAAAGTTTGAGGTCTTGGGCGGGCAACCCGAGGGCGCGTGCGAGGTCCGCGGCGACGGTGGCCCGCTGGGCGCTCGCGGCCCGGAGCCCGGCCGCGTCCGCGTTGAGTTGTGTGGTAACCGCGTTGGCGGCCCTCATATCGCCGGCGCGTAGGGCCGCGTAAACGTCGTTCGCCTTAGCCAGCACTTCGGCGAGGAACTGCTCCTCAACCCGCAGGTGCTGGAGGAACGTCTCGGTGATGGTCGAAAGCGGTTGGGGCACTGTGTGCATCGGTCGGGGTTACCGTTTTCGGCACGGCTGCGGCGTTCTGCATCTGCCGGACCAGCGCGGTCGCCAGCCCGATGCCCCCGCCGTCGGCCAGGTGCCGACCCAAGTACAGGTCGAACAGGCCGCCCTGCACGTCGCCGGAGTCGCCGGGGAACATGCCGCCGCCCTCTTCGGGGTCGAGGGTCTGGCGCATTTCCTTCAGCAGCATCGAGAGGAAGGTCGCTTCCATCTCGCCGGCCATGTTCTTCAAGCGCGAGTCGGCCTTACTCTGAACCGTAGCACCGGACTTGGCCGCGTAGGGGTCAGAAATTGTGGTCATAGACGCAATACTTTCCGTCCCGATCATAATTTTCCCCTCCTGTTTTGAAAATCGGTTTCAAAGGCCGAGTTCCAAAGTTTCAAGTTCCAGAGTTCCAAGACCAACACAGGCGTTCTCAACCTTGCTTGGTATTCAACTTGGAACTCTGGAACTTGAAACTTGGAACTCCCAATTTGGAATTCCAACTCACTCGATGATTAATTCCGCGTGGAGCGCCCCGGCCTTCTTCATGGCCTGGAAGATGGCGATGAGGTCGCGCGGGGTGACGCCGAGGGCGTTCATGGTCCGCGCCACGTCCGACACCGTTGTAGACTTGGGTAGCGGAACGAGGCGCGCCTGCTGCTCGCTGCTCGCGACCTGTACCCGCGGGACAACGGCGGTTACCCCACCGGAAAACGGCGCGGGCTGCGACACGAGCGGGTTAATCGAGACCCCGATGTACAGATTCCCGTGGGCTACCGCGGTGGGAGAAAGGGCCACGTGCTCGCCCGCCACGATGGTTCCGGTGCGCTCGTTAATTACGATCCGGGCCGGTATGTCCGGGCGCACCTCCAGCAGCCCGACCTCGGCGATGAGTTGGGTCGCCGACTTGGTCAGGTCGGTCGGCTGGCACAGCACCACCGCGCCGGGGTCACTGGCACTCGCGACCCCCGGGTAGCGCTCGTTGATCGTCTTCGCGATCAGCCGCGAGGTGTTGAAATCGGGATCTTTCAGGAGCAGTGTGGCCTTCCCGTCGCGGACCAGTTCACCGGGCGCTTCCTTTTCGATGAGCCCGCCGCCCGGGATGCGGCCGACGTTCACGTGGTTCTTCTGCACCCCGCCGCCGCCCACGGTTACCGAGAAGCCGCCGATGGACAGCGGCCCCTGGGCCAGCGCGTACACGTTGCCGTCGGCCCCGCGGAGAGGGGTGAAGATCAGCGTGCCGCCCTGGAGACTACGGGCGTCGTCGATCGCGGACACGGTCACGTCCACCTTCCCGCCCTTTCGCGCGAACGGCCCGATCTCGGCCGTCACCATCACCGCCGAGATGCTCGTAGAGCGGAGGACCGACTCGGCCGGGAGCTGGCTGAAGATCTGCGTCGTCGTGCCCATGCGCTGGAGCATGTCCACCGCGATCTGCTGCGTGAACGTGCTGCGGCTCCCGGTGCCGTCCAGCCCGACCACCAGCCCGAACCCGAACAACTGGTTCCCGCGCGCGCCCGCCACGTCGGTGATGTCCTTGATCCGCACCTGGGCGGACGCCTGGGACGTCACCACGAGTGTGGCGGCGGCGGCGATCAACAGCCGGTACATATATCCCCCTTGTGGGAACGACCGACGGGCCGATGACCCGTCGGTCATGAATGATTTTCCGTTCGCGGCGCCCGGCTCACGGCCGCAGCAGGTTGCCGAGGCGCCCGAGGTAGCCCTGGCGCGTCGTGCGCGTCGACGGGCCGTTCCCCAGGTAACTGATGTTGAAGTTCGCGACGAACCCGGACGTGATGACGTTCCCGACCCCGATGTCGGCCGGGCGCACGATGCCGGTAATGCGCAGCACGCGCTCTTCCCCCTGCACGACGCGCCGCCGGTACCCCTCGACGACGAGGTTGCCGTTGGGCATCACGTCCACCACCGTCACCGCCATCCGGTCCGTGAACACGCGGTTGACCGTGTTTTGCGCGTTCCCGGTGAACGTCATGTTGCTGGTCTGGTTCGGGTACACGAACCCGACCCCCGGCGCGGTCACGGTGCCGGCCCCGCCCGCGGTGCCGGTGCCGACCGGCCCGCCACCGAAGACCTGCACCTGACCGCTCGACGTCGTCGCGCGGTTCAGGGCCTTCTGGTCCTGCTCGTTCGCGACGGTCGATTCGGTGATGGTGATCGTCAGCACGTCACCGATGTTCCGGGCGCGGTTGTCCTGGAACAGGAACCCGTACCGCGGGTCGCGCCGCTCCCAGAGCGAATCGGCCCGCCCGGTCGCGGCGATCGCGCCGAGGAGCCCGACGGAAGCTAATATCCAGCGCCTCATGGCGATTTCCCTCCGAGTTCGATCTCGAGCTTGCCGGGGCCAACGACCTTCGCGGGAACCAGCTTCTTCGAGTCGAGGTTCTGCACGAAAACGGTCTGGCCGAGGCGCCCGTCCTGCTGGGCCTCTCCGACCATCACGACCTTGAGGTCGCCGTTCTGGACCTGTACTTCCACCCGCTGCCGGGAGCGCACCAGCACCTCATTAGTGGGTGCGGTCCCCACCGCGCTCGCCGGGAGCACGGCCGCGCCGGGCATGGACGAGACGCTCGCGCCCGTGCCACCGGCGCGCGTCACCGCGCCCGCACCCGGGTGCGCGTTCGACCGCGCGTCGAGTTGAATGGCGAAGGCGAGGAGCGTTTCCCCGGTGCTACTGGCGATCGTCATGTCCATCTGCACGCGGCCGGTCGCGCCCGCCCGGGCGCGCGGTTTCGCGGTGATCGAGATGCGCTCGTCCCGGGGGATCTCCGGGAGTTTCACCACGAGCGGCTGCGCGAGTTCAATCGCGAGCCCCGGCGTATCTGCCGAGTGACGAAAGAGTTCCGCCCGTGCCACCGCGACGACTTCGTCGACCGTGACGGTCCGGCGCACCACCGTGACGGTCGAGCGCTCGGCCCCGACGACCCGCACCGCGTCCGTTCCGGCGAGTTGAATGCGGTACTCCACCGACCGGCGCCCGATGACAACGTTCTGTTCGCGCGGCTTGAGGTCCGCGAGGTCGAGCCGCGCCACCCGAACGCGGGCGTCCGCGTCGCCCCCGGACACGACCGCGACGTCTCCGACCGTGACGATACTGGTACCGGCGGTCGAGCGCTCGAGGACTTCGACCACGACCGGATCGGCCGCGTGCGCGCCCGCGTGAACGAGGGCCGCGCCCAGAAGGGCGAGCAGGAACCGAGAACTTCGCATCCGTGCGTTCCCCGTTGAGATCGAAGTAGTCCGCCCGCGGCGCGAGTCCCCCGACCCGCGCCGCGACCGAAAGGGTAAGGTCCGCCCCGCGCACTTACCGGATCAGGTCCGTCGTCGAGGCCAGCATGTTGTCCGCGGTGCGCACGGCGCGCGTGTTGAACTCGTAGGCCCGCTGCGCGAGGATCAAGTTGACGAGTTCGGTCACCACGTCCACGTTGGAGCGCTCGAGGAACCCCTGGCGCGTCAGGCCGACGCCGTTCTGACCGGGGGTCGCGATGAGCGGCGCCCCGGACGACGCGGTTTCCGCGAACAGGTTCCGGCCCTCGGCGCTGAGGCCGGCCGGGTTCTGGAACCGCACGAGCGTGAGCTGGCCCAGCACGGTCGAAGCGTTGAGCGCACCGGCGTTTTGCACGGAAATGGTGCCGTCGGACCCGACCGACACCGCCACCGCGGACGTTGGGATCGTAATCTGCGGGGAGATCAGGAACCCGTCGCTCGTGACGAGGCTCCCCTGAGCGTTCAGGCGCAGCGCCCCGTCGCGCGTGTACCGCAGTTCGCCGCTCGGCAGTGTGACCTGGAAGAACCCCTCGCCTTCCACGGCCACGTCGAACGGGTTCTGCGTGTTGACCAGCGCGCCTTCGGTAAACACCTTCGTGATGCCCGCCACCCGCGCCCCGCTACCGATCTGCAAGCCGGTGGGCACCTGGAGCCCCTGGGCCGCGTCCGACCCGGGCGTGCGCTGGTTGACGTAGATGAGATCCTGGAAGTCCGCCTGGCCCTTCTTGAAACCGTTGGTGTTGACGTTGGCGATGTTGTTCGACGTGTTGTCGATCGACGTGGTCTGAACGCTCATACCCGTCGCGCTGGTGAACAGGGCCTTAATCACGGGGAACCCTCCGGTTACCGGTTAAATGCGTGTCGCGTGGTCCGAAAACCGCACCGCCCGCACATAACATGCGGCGTGCGATCACGTTATGGCATCAGCCCTAGGCATTTTGCGGGCGCGTGTTCAGTTGAATCGTTTCAGCGAGCGAACGGAGCGAGCGCTGCGCGGCGTCGTAGTAGCGCGCCCCGATGATGAGGCGCACCATCGCGTCGGCGGGGTGCACGTTCGAGCTCTCGCGGTACCCCTGCGAGACCAGACCGGGGGCGTCCTGGAGCCCGGAGCCGGGCTGAGCGGTGTAGAGCGTAGGTCCAGCGGCCGTAAGCTGTTGCGGGTTCGCGAACCGCACCATCTGGAGCCGCCCGAGCGGTTGCCCGTCGGCCGTGATGGTCCCGTCGGATGCGATGATGAAGCGGTTGGTGTTCGGCGGGACCGTGATTTCCCCGTTGTCGCTCTGGAGCGCGTACCCGCCCTGGCTGACGAGTCGGCCCGCCGCGTCCGGGAAGAAACAGCCGTTGCGCGTGTAGACCGGCCCGTTCGGACCGGCCAAAACGAAGAAGCGGTCGGGGTCGCCGAGCGCGAGGTCGTAGCGGTGATTCGTTTGCTGGAGCGCGCCGGGACGGAAGTCGTGATAGGCCTGGACGGTGCGCACGCCGGTGATGTCACCGGTCGGTTCGGCGGTGCGCCCGAGGACGCGGTCGAACGTCTCGAACACCAGCCCGCGCTCGCGGTAGCCCGGGGTGGACGAGTGGGCGAGGTTGTGGGCGGTGACCTCTTGCTGTTCCGAGGCGACCACCAGTGCGGAGGCCGCGCTGTACATTCCGCGGATCATGGCAGATCGCTCCGTTGGGTCGGGTCCACGGACCATATCGACCCCACACGATCTGCACGTTCACTTCTTTTGCGCGATCTCACCCGATCGGTAAAATCGCCCCAACTGTAACATTACGCGGTCGCGCTCAGAATCTGGCCGTTCTGCATGGCCGCGACCCGGCCGGAGCGTTCCATCTCGTTCGCTTCCACGCGGACCGCCTCGAACCCCTCGCGGAGCGTGCGGAGGATCTTCCGCACGCTCGCGACGTTCGCAACGGACGGCTGGCTCAGAGTGGTCACCGCGAACTCGTAGAGCCGCAGGATGTTGGTGTTGACTTCGGGGTTCACCTCGACCCGGACCCCGTCCGCGAGCGCCATAATCACGGTCTGAGCTTTGCTCAGGCGCCCCACCGCCCCGGACGTGTCCCCCGCGCCGAGCGCGGCCTCGGCCCGGTCCAGGTGCTCCAGCGCTTTGTCGTACAGCGCGAGGAGCAGGTCCATGCGGGTCCATCCGGTGTCCGGTTGCGTCTGCTGGTAGCGGCGATAGGCGTTCATTTAGGGGTCCGTATCGGGTTATTTGAGGGGCTATTTGGAGCTCGTGGCGGTCGCGGTCAGGGACGAGAGCTGGGTCTGAATCCCCTTCAGGTTGTTAACTGCGGTCTCCATCGCCGCGAACTGCGACTGGAGCTGAGCGGTCTTGGCGTCGACGAGTGCTTGCTGCTTGGTGACGTTCGCATCGATTGCCGATGTTTGCTTCGTGAACACTTCGTTGATCTGCTTGAACCGGCCGTTCACGGGGTCGAGGTACTTGTTGAGTACCGCCCCGAGGCGGCTGGCCAGGCCCTGGGTCACGTTCACGTTCGCGGACCCGGCGGAGGAGAGCGTCGAGGTCACCTGGAGCCCGTCGGTGTTCGCGTTCCCCGGGGAGCCGGAGAGGATCTGGCCGGACCCGGTCGCGGCCTCGGTCACACCGTTGACCACGAAGTTCCCGGCCACGTCCGTACCGGTCGCGGTCTCGGTCCCGTTGAACCCGAGGGCCGTGAGCAGGTCGGACGACCCGCCGGTGATCGCGACGCTGGCCGCGGAGCCGTACTTCTGGGAGGTAATTTGAACCTTACCGTCGCCGTTGACCGAAGCTGTGACGAGGTTCCCGTTCAGAGACGGGGCCGAGTTGATCGCCTTCTGGACCGCGGCGAGCAGATCGTCCGTGCTCGCGTAGGGACCGCCCGGGATGGTGACCCCGATCGAGGCCAAGCTGTTCAACTTGACCTGGAGCGTGGTTGGGGCCGAGCCGCTCAGGATCACCGGCGGGTTGGACCCGACGAGTACCGCCCGGGTCGCCGGGGCCGTGATGTTGACCTGGTACGCGGTGCCCGCCGTGGCCTTGGTCTTGTTCGTACCAACAAGGAAGCTGACCCCGGTGGTGTCCGACGTGCCGGACAGCGAGAACAGGCGCTTGAAATCGGCCTGAGCGGTATCACTGGTGGCCAGTGCGGTGGTGAACTTCTCGGAATCGAACGTCAGCTTCCCTTCGTCGGTGAACGACAGCCCGACCGTGGAGAGCCGGTTCGAGTTGGTGCTCAGCCCGGGGATCGTCGCCGAGAGAGCCCCGGCCAGTTCGTTCGCCAGCGCGGACACGTCACTGTTCCCGAGCAGCGCCCCGGCCGTCGAACTTTCGGCGTCGAACTGCGTTTGCTCGGTGATGAAATCGCGCACCGCGTTGTACGAGGTGACGAAGTCCTGAACGGCCTTCACGGTGGAGTCGGTATCGGCCTTGACCGTCACGTTGATGGTCTTGGTCGCGTCCGCCTGGATCACGTTCAGGCTGACGCCCGTAATCAGGTTGTTCACCTGGTTGGTCGCGCTCGTAACGGTGATCGCCCCGGCCCCGCTCCCGACCTTCACCTGGGCGTCCGTCGCGGCCTGGACCACGGTCGCGCCCGGGTCGATCGCGGCGCCGGTGCCGGTGCTCAAGTTGTTCGTCACGGTGATGGCGTTGGCCGATCCGGTCTTGGCGGACGTGAGCAACAACCGGTAGGGCGTCCCGCCCGTGCCGTCGTTGACCACGGACGCCCGGAGGTCGCCCCCGGCCGTGTTGATCGAGTCGGCCAGGCCCTGGAGCGTGTTGTTGCGGCTGTCGACCGTGACGGTCGTCGCGGTCCCGCTCCCGACCTGGAGGGTCAGCGTGCCTTCCTTGATTTGTGCGTTGGGGTCGGCGAACCCGGCGGACGAGACCTGCGCGGCCTTCGCGAGACTCACGACGGACAGCGAGTACGTGCCCGCGACCGCGGCCGTTCCCGCGACCGCGGTCACCGCCGCACTGTCGGACGTGGTCGCGACGCGCCCGTCGAACGCCCCACCACCCGACCGGGCCAGGGCATTGGTTTTAGATTGTAAATCGAACAGTTTGCCCTGCAGCGTGGCAAACGTGGCTTGTTTGCTGATGACGTCGGTTTTCTGGGCCTTGAACCGGTCGATCCGCGACTGGCTGATCGAGTTCAGCCCTTCGATGATCTTGGCGGTATCGATACCGGTGGCCAGGCCGGCGAAGTTGAGTCCGTTGGTGTTAACGCCGCTGATGGCCATGAGGAACCTCGGGGTAGTTATGTGGGGCGCGAAAAGCGCGGAACGCGACAACCATAGTGTGCGGAATCGGGTGCGGGGCGAAGTTTCCTCCGCTCCGCACCCTTTTGGTTATCTTTTTCCAACTAACCGCTCACCCGATTAGCCCCGGAGGAGCTGGGCGACGAGGGCCGTCGTCTGGTTGGCGTTGCCGAGCACCGTCGCACCGGCCTGTTGCTGCGTCTGGAGGCGGGTGAAGTTCGCGATTTCGGACGCGAAGTCCGTGTCGCGGATGACCGACTGGGCCGCGGTCGTGTTCTCCAGGGTGTTCCGCAGGCTGTTGGTGTTGGACTCGAGGCTGTTCGTCTGGAAGGCCCCGAGCTTCGCACGGATGCTGGACACGTCGGTGATCGCCTGGTCGATGATCTTGATCGCGTCTTGAGCCCCGTTCGAGGTCGTGACGTCGATCAGGCTCAGGTCGGTCGTGGCGACGTTGTTCAGCCCGCTCACCCCGGTGCCGAGGCGGTCGGTCGTCACCTTGTCGATCGAGACCTTGCTGAACTCACCCGCGTTCGCCCCGATCTGGAAGCTCAGCGAGTTGTCGGTCACGTTCACCGTGTTGCTGCCCGCGGTCACCTTCCCGCCGCTCACCCCGACGTTGAACGTCAGGCCGGTGGTCGCGTCGCCCAGGGTCACCGCGTTGCCCAGCCCTTGCGAGCCGGTCGAGACGGTGGCTTCCGTCGCCCCGACGAACACCCGGAGGGCGTTCCCGGCCACCCCGACGTCGGCCGAGCCGTTGCTCACGCCGGTCACCGCGGCGGTCGCGGCGGAGTCGGACTGGATGCTGATGGCGGCCGAGCCGAGCACGTTGCTCTGGATCGTCAGCTTGCCACCGACGGAGCCGCTGACGGTGAACTTGCCCGAGCCGCCGCCGTTGGCGGAAGCGTTGTCCAGGGCCGCCTGCACCTTGCTCACGATGGTCGCGGAGCTGTCGCCGGTGGCCAGCGAGACCACGATCGAGGCACTGTTGGTCAGGCTGCCCCCGGAGATGGTCAGCGTGCCCGAACCCGTGAGAGCCGCGCTGGTGATGTTGTTCGCCCCGGTGCCGCGGCCGCCGGTCGCGGTCCCGTTGGTCACCGTGGTGCTGCTCACCGTCGCCCCGCTGGTGCCGACCTGAGCGGTGGTCGCGATCCCGGTCGCCGTCGCCGGGGCCGTTGCCGACGAGATGTTCGCGGCACCGGCCACGGCCGTGACCGCGGTGCTGCTGAGCTTGCTGGTGATGACCAGCGGGGCACCGGTGCTGCCGCTCACGGTGAAGTTGCCCGACCCGGCGGCCGCGTCGAGGGCGGCTTGGACTGCGGACACGACCGTGGCCCCGGTGCTGGTCGCGGACAGGTCCACGACGACGCCGGCGCTGGACAACCCGCCGCCCGTGAGGGTCAGGGTCGCGGTGCCGGTCGTACCGGTGAACGGGGTCGAGGCGGCGAAGCCGAGGATGGTCGAGACTTCGGAGGCCGCGGTCCCGCCGAACGTGACGGTGACAGCTTCGTTGCTGTCCTCGGCGACGATCTGGAACTCGGTCGCACCGTTACCGGTGTTGTTCACGGTGAAGGAGCTGCCCAGGGCGCCCCCGATCGCCGCCGCGATCGCCGCCGCGTTGTCACCGGTCTGAATGTTGGCGACAACCGAGGAGCTGAGCCCGCCGCCGCTGATCGTCACGGTGGCCGTACCCGTGGTCGTGCCCGCCGTCACGTTACCACCGGACTCCAGCACCGAGCCGTCCAGAGTCACGTTCGCCAGGTTACCCGCACCGGTGATCGTGCCGCCACCGGCCGCACCGACCGCGATCGTCTGGTTGCCGGTCGGGGCCGTCGCACCGGCCTTGATCTGGCCCAGGGTGCTGGGGTTGGTGATGGAGGTCGCCAGAACCCCGGCCTGCCCGTTGAGCAGCAACTTGTTGCTACCGAACTTGGTCGTGTTGGCGATGTTGTTGATGGTGCTGAGGGCGTTCGTGATTTCGGCCTGGTTCGCGGCGAGGGCCGCGGAGTCTTGCACGCCGCTGTTGGCCGAGTCGAGGGCCAGGCCGCGGGCCTTCGTGAGGAGGGTGTTGAGTTCGTTCAGCGCGCCTTCAGCGGTCTGCACCAGCGAGACGGCCTTGTTCGAGTTGTCGATGGCGGTCGTGAGGCCGGCGATCTGGGCCCGTTGTTGTTCCGAGATCACGAGTCCGGCAGGGCCGTCCGCACCGCGGTTGATCTTGAGGCCGGTCGAGAGCCGTTCCAGCGACTTCGACAGAGCGGAGCTGGTGCGGTTGAGGTTCTGCTGAGCGTTGAGCGAGGCGTTGTTGTTGACGACTGACAGAGCCATTGCGAGGCACTCCAAGTTTGGTGTTTCTTGCGGGTTGGTGAGTCCGACCCGTCTGCATGAGTTATCGAAGTCGGTACCCGAAATTTGCCCGCGATTTTTCGGTCACCCGGCCCCGACGTGTGACACACTGTGTCCCGAAATTCGGCGCCCAAAAAGCCGACGGCCCCGGGGAGCAATCTGCTCCCCGGGGCCGTTAGTGTTCGTATCGTTCCGCTCGAGAGTTACTCGACGTCGGGGGCCGGGAGCACGCCCGCGTTCACCATCGACCGGGCGGCCGCGGCTGCGGCTTCCGGGGTGTTGAAGTCGCCCGCGGCGAGCCGGGCGGCGGCGACCGCGACGACGTCGGGCCGGACCTCGGGGCTCTGGCGGACGGCGGACAGCAGCGTGGCCAGCTTACCGGTCAGCGCGAATTCCTTCGTGCTACCGGGCTGAACGGTCGACTGCGGCGCCGCGGCCGGGGCCGTCTCGGACGTGCGATTGCTGGACCGGACAGCGGGGGTTTGTTGGGGGGCGGTTTGTTGGGCTCCGGATGGTTCGATTCTCATGACTCGACTCACGTTTCAGGTGTGGGTGCCGGTGTTCGCGGCCTACAGAAATAGTTATCGAGGGGGACTCAGAAAATTTGCCCCAAATTACCGGCAATAATCTCGGAGGGGTGTTTTCGATCATACCTTTGGAGCAAACCCCGCACAACTTCAACCGGTTTAATAGCATGAGCGACGCCCCTCTACCGCCCCCACCATCCGCTGAAGCCCTCGCGGCCTGGGCCGCCGCAGAAGCCGAGGCCGAGCGCGAGCTCGCCGAAATGGACGCCCGGGCCGCCGCAGAAGCGGCCGCGGCCGCAGCCGCCGGAAGCAGCGCGGCCCCAGCGCCCCGACAGGTGGGCACAGCGGCCACGGCCCGCGCCCCCCGTTCTTCCTCAAACTCATCGCGAAGTCGCGCCGGTTCGTCGGCGTGGGCCTCTTCCTGCTGTGCGCGGGCGGCGGCGCGGGCGCGGGCATCGCCTACACGAACAAGATCAAGCACGCGGAAGCCGCAGCAGCCGCGGCCGAGGCCGAGGAACACGCGGACGATGCCCACGCAAAGGATGCCCACGCAAAGGATGCTCACGGGAAGGGCGCGCACACGAAGGGCGCTCACGGCCCCGCGGAGGTGTCCCTCTCGACGCGCATCGACACGCTGATCCGCTCGGGCGCGTATTCGGAAGCGCTGGGGCTGGTCCGCACGGCCCCGCCCAAAACGTTCGGCCCCGACGCGGCCCCGCTCGCGTACCGCGAGGCCCTGTGCCTCGAAGGGCTGGGGAAGTGGAAGGACGCGGACGCGGCCTTTAAGAAGGCCGAGGCCGATACGAACGTGGGCGCGTGGGCGCGGGCGCTCCTGGGCCGGGCGCGGTGCGCGGTCGCGACGGACGAGCCCCAAGCGGCCCGGGCGCTCGCGGACCGCGTGCTGATCCGCTCCGGGCACCCGGAGTGCCGGGGCACGAAGGTCTATGAAGAAGGGCTCCACCTGCGGGCACAGCTCGCCGTGCGCGAACTCGGCGGCGGGCGCGACGTCGACCCGCTCGACGCGGACGCGCTCGCGTGGCCGGTGATGCTCCTGAGCCCGGACAAGAGCCTCGACTGGCTCGCGACCGATACCCCGCCCGTCAGCCCGATCCCGGACGCCGGGCGCGACCTCGTGGAGTTCCACCGCACGGACTCGCACGGCAACGCTGAAATCACCGCGCGCCTGTCGGTGCGGCCCGCGATCCAGGTGCTGCGGGCCATCGCGAAGGCCGCGGGACTGGCGGTGCGGGCCGAAAACGACGTCATCGCGGCCCTGGCCGCCCCCATCGGACCGATCGAGGTCGAGCGCCTGCCGCTCGGTGAGGTGCTCTCCGCGGTCACCGACCGGGCCGGGGTGGTGTGGGACATCCGGGGCGAAACGCTGATCCTCACGCGCGGCTCGCGCCCGTCCGAGGCCGGGGCCACCGCGGAGGCGATCCGCCGACTCCTCGTGCTCGCCCCCGAGCACCCGATGGGCGAGGCCACGCGGGTCACGCTCGCGAACATCGACCTCCGCGCCGGCCGGTTCCGCGCCGCGACCGCCGGGTACAAGCAGGTTCTGGAGAGCGCGGGCACCAGCCAGGACGTCACGCACGCGGCCTTCAACCTGGGGCTGCTCGAACTCAAGGACGGCGTCCGGAACGCGGCCCGGGCGCGGTTCCTGGAAGTCATCGACCGCGCGCCGGGCACCCGCTGGGCGGACACGGCCTGGTACTGGATCGGGCGCACGTACCTCGACGGCGATGCCCCCGAACTGGCCCGCCGCGCGTACATGACCGCGCTGGAAGGCAAAACACCGGAAGTGACCTCGGGCGCGGCCCTCGCGGTGATCGCGTGCGACCTGCTCACGGGGGACACCGAAACCGCCACGGACCGGATCCGCGACACCCGGTTCATCAACCGGGAGGCGCACGCGAACCTGGCGGCCTTTTTCGAGCGCCTCACGCAGTACCGGGTGGCCCCGACCGAGAGCCGGCGCGAGCTGCTCCTCGCCGCGCTCAAGGGCGCGAACGAGGTCCGCGGGCTGGGGCCGGCGGGCGCGTACCTCGCGGGCCGCGTGTACCTCGAACTCGGGATGGCCCAGCAGATGAGCGACCTGTACGACGCGGCCGTTGAAACCGCCCGCGGGCCGATCGCCCTGCGCATGCTGTTCGACACGGCCGAGCGGTTCGACCGGCTCGGGGCGCACAAGCCGGCCCGGTCGCGGTACCTGGCCATCGCCGCCGCGGACCCGGAAGGGCTGGGCGCGCTGGCGGAACTGCGGCTCGCGGCGATGGCCGCCCGCGAGGGCCAGGGCGTGGAAGCCGTCCGCCGGTGCCGGACCATTGTGGACCGGTCGACCGTGTCGCGCGCGGAACTGCTGACCGTCATGGGCCGCGGGTACGAGTTGCAGAAGAAGCACGGGCTGGCCGCCGAGTGCTTCGCCGGCCGCGTTCCCGCCGAATAAGATTGAGTGACACCCACTTCCCCGCGGCACCACCGCGGGGAAGCACCTCCCACAGCTCAACACGTCGCACGTCCGCTCTCAAACCGCTTCGATCTTTTCACCGCACCAACAAGCCGCACCAATTCAAGGCGCGAGGACATCGCGTCACTTGAACTGCCCGAGCGCGGCCACGACCAGCAGCACCGCGAGAACCGTGCTGAAGACGGCCCCCATCACGATCGCGAAGATCGCCCGCACCTTTCCGTCGAGCTTCGGGTTCTTCTTCAGGTGAACGAGCGCCAGGATGCCGAACAGCAGCGCGAACGGGGCCGGCAGGCACAGCACGGAAATCAGCCCGACGTAGCCCGCGATGATGGCGAGGGCCGACGTGTTGAGCGGCACGACCATCTTCAGCGCCGGATCGGGTCCGTCGTCACGCGGGCGGCGGCGCGGGCGCGGGTAATCGTCGTACTCGTCGTCGTCTTCGGGCGGGCGCCGGGGCCGGCGCGGGCGCTCATCGGATTCGTCCCCGGCGCGCTCGCGCGGCGGCCTTCGGTTCGGACGGTCTTCGGGTAAAGGGGTGTCGTCGGGCACAGCGACTCCTGGTTACAACTCGTGTGAGGTACGAAACAACAAAGCCCGCCCGATGAACCGGACGGGCCAGTCGGCCGTTCAGAGACCGGGTGCGGGGTCAGTCCTTCTTCGGGAACGTCGGGCGCAACTTGGCCGTGTCGAACGGCTCGCCCACGAGCCCCTTCCACGCGGTCTTCTGGGTCGCGTCGAGGGCCTCCTCGACCTTCGCCCACGTTTCCTTGCGGAGCTTGTCCACCTTCTTGTTCGCGGCGTCAAACTTCTCCGGGTCGAACTGACCCTTGCCGCCGCCACCCGCTTCGGCGAAGAGTTCGCGGCTCTCCTTGTTGTACTCGTCGACGATCCCCTTCACGGTGCTCTTCTGCGAGTCGCTCAGCTTGAGGGCCGCGGCGACTTCCTTCATGACCGCTTTCTGCGCTTCCGTCGTGCCTCCGAACCCGCCCTTGCCGCCCTTACCGCCGCCCTTACCGCCACCGCCCTTGGCTTCCGGGTCGTTGAACACGGTGAAGTTCATCACCTGGATCGAGATCTGCTTCAGCCGCTTCTTCTGGTCGGCGTTGAGCGTCTCGTCCACGATCTTCTTGACCTCTTCGTTCACCTTCGTGCGCTTCTCGTTCAGCTCGGTGAACTTGTCCTTGTCGAAACCGCCCTTGAACGCCTCGCCGAACTCCTTGTTCATTTCCGCTTGCTTCTCGACGGCCGGCTTGAGCTTGTCCTTCTGCGCGTCGGTCAGCTTGATCTCTTCCTGGAGGGCCGCGTTGGTCAGCACCAGGACGTTCACGTCTTGACCGCCGAACCCGAACCCGCCCCGCCCCGGTTGGGCCGCCACGACTGTGACGATACCCGCGGCCAGCAGAGCCGCAACCAGACACCGAATCGCTCGCATGACGTCCTCTTGGGTAGAGAGGTGAATCGTTCGCCGGTGCGGGTACGAGTTCCCGTCGGCTGTCCACATCGTTACGCCGAGAGAGTGAAAAGGGGATGAGAAAGTAACAAAATGAAAAAAGCCCGCGGCCGAAGTCGCGGGCTTCTCACAAAAGCAATCACTAGAAGCGTTACTACTTACTATTCGGGCGCACCGACCCCCCGGCCGGAACCGTACTACCATTAGCAGCCGGTGCGGGCGGGGCCTCCTGCACCTTCCACCCCTTGATATCGACGAACTGGAAGTGCTTCGCTTCCACTCCCGGAACGTCCACCTGCGGGTTCGCGAACTTCCACACTTCCGTGTCGCCGTTCGGTTTGAGCATGTACACCTGGGCCGGCAAGTATGAGAACTTGGCCGTATTCGCTCCGGGGCCGTACAGTGCCAGGCGCAGGTGCTTGAACTCCTGCTGGTCCTTGCCCAGGCGCGGCTTGATGTCCAGGTAGATGTAGTTCTCGTCGGTCTTGAACAGCGTGATGTCGAACCGCTCCTTGACGTCCTTGGCCTTCATCCCGGCGAGGAAGTCGATCATCAGGTTGTCCACGCCGGCGCCGGCCTTCGGGATCTTGAACGCGGTGATGGTCCTCGCGATCCCGTTGTAAGCGTACACGGCCTTGCCGTCGCAGATGAACGCCTCGTAGTCGGCCTTCGTCGGGTCACCGGTGTTGTTGAGTCGGAGGATCGCGTAGTTCGGCTTCATGCACAGAACCACGGACTCCGGTCCCCCGAAGTTGGTCGTCTTCTTGAAGACCGCGTCGGTGCGGGCGAGTGCCACTTCCGTCCGGAAGTTGACGACGTTCGCCATCCGCTTTTCCCACTCGATGAGGTGCGCATCGAGCTTGGGGTCGGCTTGCGGAGCGGGCTGCACGGCCGGAGGTTGGCCCGCAACGGGTGCGCCGGGCACCGCGGGCGGCTGCGCCCACCCCGCCGAGCCGGTGACCAACAGAGCTGTTAGGGTGAAGCCAGCGGATCGCATCAGAAGCACCTCCTCATTCGGTACGGGCGGACGGAACCGTTGCGGCCTTATAACTTCCGCCCCGCGCCGGGAAAAGGCCGGACCAGGAGGCCGCCCGATCCGCTGTTACAAGGCGCAAATCGCAACGGCACAGCATTTTTCGCGCGGGTCGCCCTCGGACCCAACTCGGGAGCCGGGTCCGAAACTTGGAACTTCTCGGGGCGGGTGGACTTGTAGCGAGTGTGCCGGGTACGGATAGTGATCTGGTGGGGCGCGAGCGAACTCGCCCCGTTGTCACCGTGTCCACACAGCTATGCTTGAAAAAACACAAGTTCGGATCGTTGCCGGGTCGCTCCGCGGGCGGAAGCTCACTGTCGTGGTCCACGACGGGATGAGACCGACACCGCAAATGGTGCGCGAGGCGCTCTTTAGCATCCTCGGTAACGCGATACCGGACCGCGTCTTTTACGACATCTTCGCGGGGACCGGGGTCGTCGGTCTGGAAGCGGTGAGCCGCGGGGCCACGTCCGCCCGCCTCATCGAAAAGGACCAGCGCCAGGGCGCGGACATCCAGAAGTACGCAGAAGAGTTCGGCGTCGGCGACAAGGTGCAGGTGCTGAGGGCCGATGTGTACCGCTGGGCCGAGCGCTGGATCGCGCCCAAAGACGCGGTGAACCTGTTCCTCAGTCCGCCGTTCCCGGACCTGAGTCAGAAAGCCGAAGAATTCCTCACGCTGGTGAACGTACTCCTCAGCAAAGCCCCGCCCGATTCCGTGCTCACCATCCAGGCCGAAGACGGCTTCCCCGCGGAGCGGCTCCCCACACCAGAAGCGTGGGACATCCGCAGTTACGGCCGGAACATGCTCCTCTTTTATGTGGTTCCGCGCCCCGGCGAGGCGCCCGAGGCACCCGCCCCAGCGTGATGTTCAATGGGGAAATACCTCGCAGTGTTGTCCAAGAGAGGAAGCGATCCGCGACCGAGACTATGAACAGAATCGAAATGAACTTCACGGACGCACTGCGGGCCTACGACACACCCGAATTTCGCGACGCACTGACCGGTCAACTGGAGAAGCACTATAGCGCGCTCCCGTTGGGATCGGGGTGCAAGCGCGGCGGATACCCTCAAACGGGGGCGACGATCACCGTTCGCGATGTCGTCGCCAACCACGAGCGAATTACAGCCGACGTCACCATCCGCTTTGCGGAAGCCTTCAGTTCGGGTTGCTCCGAAGCGCCCAGCGAAGAGTTGCGGTGGGTCGATTGTCGCGTCTCCATCCAGAGAGTCGACGGCTCCGCAACCATCGAAGCGGTTGCACCCGAGCGCCCGGAAGAGTTCTGATTCACGAACGCCGGCTTATTCCTGAACCCAGACCGAAACCGAACCGCCTTTACACCGGAACTCGCCGAACCCGTCGTCGTTGACCACGACCGATTCTGCGATGTGTCCAGTGAGATCGCGGAACGTCGTTCCACCCGGGCGCCCGGTCCCCATCCACTTCGTGCCCTCGGACTTGTCACTCAGGAGCACTGCCATCGCCTTCGGGTGCTCCTCGTTCCCCATCCGCACCCACCCGATCCGGTTCCAGTGGTCGAAGTAGTCGACCTGCTCGCCGTAGGCGTACTCCTTCCGCGCCTTCAGGAACGTATCGATCAGCACCCGGTGCGACGGCAACACAACCTTGTGCCGGTTCCCGTCGTGGCCGAAATCCTCGTACTCGGCGCCGTAATAATCCGGGTAGAACAGGCACGGGTACCCGTCGCGTCGCAGAAGTATGGCCGCATACGCGAGCGGAACGAACCACGGCTCGATCACCGATTCGAGCGACTGCAACGGCTGCGAGTCGTGATTGGTCACGAACGTGACCGCTTGCAACGGCCGCTCCTTCACGAGCGTCCCGTCGAACAGTTGGCGCATGTCGTAGTTCCCGTTGGACCGACTCGCCGTGTGGAAGTTGTAGTGCAGTGGCACGTCGAACGCGGTGAACAGCGGGCCGGCTTCGTCCAGGAACCAGTGCAACTCAGCTAGATTGCCGGACCAATACTCCGCGACCGTAAACAGTTCCTTCCCGGCGTGCTTCTGCATGTGTTCGAGCCACGCGGGGAAGATCGGGGCCGAGATGTGTTTGACCGCATCGAACCGGAACCCGTCCACCCCGGTGGTATCCATGAACCACCGGCCCCACGTGTTCAGTTCGTCGTTTACCTCCTGTGACTCGAAGTCCAGATCGGCCCCCATCAGGAAGGCGTAGCTCCCGAATTCGAGCGATGTGCGATCGTCCCACCTCTTGCCCTCGAACAGGTAAACCGTGCTCTTGTCTTCGGGGTTGTTGTGGTCGTAATCGCACCCGTCGAAGTGGCGCCAGTTCCACTCGAACGCCGAGTGCGCTTTGTTGCGCCCCTGGAACGTGAACGACGTGGGTACCCGAATCTCACGCGGCTCGCCCTTCGGTGTGCGCCGGTCGTCGATCGGGAACGGGGTGGCGCGCACGGTCTCGAACCCGTCGGCCCCGAGGCGATGGTTCAAAACAATGTCGGCGTACACCCGAACCCCCGCGGCCTGAAGCGCCTTGACCGCCGCGAGGTACTGAGCGCGGGTGCCGTACTTGGTGCGCACGGTTCCCTTCTGATCGAACTCTCCGAGATCGTACAGGTCGTACACCCCGTACCCGACATCCTTGGTACCGTTGGTTCCCTTTGAGGCGGGCGGGAGCCAGAGGGCGTCGATCCCGGCCGCGGCCAGTTCGGGCGCGCGCTGAGCGACCTCGTCCCAGAACGCTCCGTCGTCGCGCGTGTACCAGTGGAAGAACTGCATCATGACCGCGTTGTGCTCGCTCATTGGCGCTCGGCTTGTTGAGGGCGACCAACGGGCTGCACGCTCGGCGTCGGTCGAATTCGGTTAACCCAGAATAAATCGAGCGGCCCCGGCAATCACGCGCCGGGGCCGCTCTAAAAGTCCGGTTAATGCACACGGCGCGCCGAAAGTGAGTTTCGGCGCGCGACCCACGAATTCGCGACGAGCTTCGGAAATGAGTGGTACCTATTGAACCGGCCCGCACAAATAGGGGAACTCCAGTTCCCGTCGCCCCCGGGCCAAGCACCCAATCGGGCCTTCGTACCGGCCCGGTCCGCATCGCGGTACAATGACCGCATGCTGTTCTCCTGGCTCCGCACTCGCCGTCGGCGCAAACTGCTCGCCGAACCGTTCCCGCTCCGGTGGACCGAGTTCCTCGAACGGAACGTCGGGCATTACACGCGCCTGTCTCCTTCCGATCAGGCGCGTGTCCGGGACGCGACCTGCATTCTCATCGCCGAGAAGCAGTGGCTCGGGCGCGGCGGGTTGTTCATCACCGAGGAAATGCGCGTCACCATTGCGGCGCAAGCGGCCCTGCTGCTCCTCGATTCTGATCGCGGTTTTTATCCGTGGGTGCGCGAGGTCGTCGTGTTTCCGACCGAGTTCCGAACGCCGGTCGCAGGCGACGACTGGGAAGACGACTGGCTGTCCGACCAGCCACTCGCCGGGCAAGCAGTGGACCGCGGTCCGGTGCTACTTGCATGGGACGAGGTGCTGAGCGAGGGCCGGGCGCCGGACGCGGGCTACAACGTCGTCCTCCACGAATTCGCCCACCAGCTCGATTTCCTCGACGGCGCCTCCGCGGGCGCCCCGAACCTCAACGACCGCGCGCTTGAAACGCGGTGGAAGTACGTGATGCGCGTCGCGTTCGAGGACCACCGCCGGGCCATACGTGAGAGCAACCCGGACACCCTCTTCACACCCCACGCGGCCGACAATGAAATGGAGTTTTTCGCCGACGCGACCGAAGCCTTTTTCTGCCGCGCGATTGATCTGAAGGAACTGCACCCGGAAATGTACACGCTGCTCGCGGCGTACTACGGCATCGACTCGGTCACCCGGTTCAGAACCGGAGAACGGGAAGAAAAATTCAAGATTAACCCCTGACCCTCCCACGAGCCGAAATCACTCCTGACTTGCCTTTTCTGCCTTTTTGTTGCGTCCCGCTCAGTCGATAGATATTGAACCGGGCCAGTTACGCGGAAGACGCACCGGGAACGCTTGTACTTCGACGGAAGGAGCCGTCCGTGGACATACCACCGCATGTTCGGGCACGCGGGTACGAGCGGGATTCACCGGACGACCCGTTATTCGGGCGGTACATCCGCATCGACCTGACCGAGCGCCCGAACCTCGAACTAACGTTCGACGCGGTCGCGCACATGGTCGTGTACGGGCAACAGGCTTCCGAAGTGGTACCGTTCTCACGGGTCGCGTGGGCGGTCCTGGTGTTCGGCATCGAGCCGCACGAGCGCGAGCGCATCGCGGAAGTCCAGAACCAATACAGCGCGATGTGGGAGCGTTACCCCAACCTGTGGCCGAAGTTGCGCGAGCGCGAGTGCGTGTTCAGCGTGTGGTTCGTAGACCGCGCTACACGCCCGTTCCTCGGCTGCTTGTGCGACGAGAACCCGTGGGACGTGTGGGCGTCCGGGCGCGACGTGCGCGAAGAGCGCTTCTTCCGCAAACTGCTCTCCAGCCGCCAACTGCCCATCTTGATGGCACTGAACGCGGTTCACCCCGCGGAACTCCGGGGATCGTGGGGCACACTCGGTCAGGCAGCATAAAAAGTCGTTCTTCCCGGGGTGCGTTCGCACAACGAACCGCCCCGGGATCATTCACCACATCGCGATGAATCCGCCCTCAAGCTCAAACGGGGCGATTTCTGGTTGCCCCTTGCCCATCCCGCGCGGTTCCGCCATTCTGCACATCATCCCTCCCGCTTGCTCCGTTTGGACACCTTCTCAATGAGCCTGCCCGCAGCCACGTCCCGCGGTCGCAACCTCGCGCTCCTCGCCGCACTGCTCGGCTGGATGTTCGACGGCATGGAAATGGGCCTGTTCCCGCTCCTCGGGCGCGACGCGCTGCGCGAGTTGCTGCACTCCAACGCCGACAAAGACACCGTGAACCGCTGGTACGGCGTGATCCTCGCGTGCTTCCTTGTCGGAGCCGCGACAGGAGGGGTGCTGTTCGGCTGGCTGGGAGACAAGATCGGGCGCGTTCGCGCAATGACGATAAGCGTGCTGCTGTACTCGCTATGCAGTGGGCTGAGCGCGCTGTCGCAAGAGGCGTGGCACCTGGGATTGCTCCGCTTCGTCGGCGCACTGGGAATGGGCGGCGAGTGGGCGCTGGGGTCGCGCTGGTAATGGAGTTGTGGCCGAACACGTCGCGTGCGTGGTTGGCCGGCTGGATCGGGGCGTTCGGGAACCTCGGGTACCTGATTTGTGGCGGCATCGCGCTGGGTTTGAACCACACGGAACCCGGTCAGCTTCCGCGGTGGCTCACCAGCGTCGGTGTCCCCGACGATTGGGCGACAGCACTCACGGCACACCGGAACTGGCGCCTGCTGATGCTCGTCGGGGCGATTCCCGCTCTCATGACACTGCTGATTCGGCTGTTCGTGCCCGAATCCGACAAGTGGACGAAGGAGAAAGAAGCGGGGCGCGCGTCGCACTGGTCGGAAGTGGACCTACTCGGCGTGCTCGTGGGGGCCACGGCAGCATTGGGGGTGATCTACCTGTGGGCGCTCCCGCCCGGGGAACTCGCGTTTGCAGTGCGTGTTGCGGGTTCGGTCGTGGGATTGGTGGTGGTGATCGTCGGTTACCTGCACCCGGTGCGCGGGTACCTGTCGCGCGGGTCTCTCCCAGTGGAAGCGCGCAGCAAAACGCTCCGGCGCATGCTGCTCGCGGCCGGGTTGAGCGGCGTCCCGCTCCTCGGCACCTGGGCCGGGCTGATGTGGATGTATATGTGGGTGGATAAGATCCCCGGCGGTAACGTACCCGACGCGAAACCCTGGATGCAAATGACGTCGTCGGTGGGGGCGGCAATCGGGTGCGTGGTCGCTGCGGTGGTCGGCGGCTACTTCGGGCGCCGACCGGTGTACGCGGTCCTATGTGTCGTCTCGATGGTGACGATGATCGCGTTCTACCAGCAGGGGCGACTCTACGCCGAAGGCGCGCCGCCGTTCGACACCACGTTCGTGCTGTTCTCGGGGCTGCTCGGGCTGATTTCGGCCGCGTTTTACGGCTGGCTGCCGCTCTACCTGCCGGAACTGTTCCCCACCGCGGTGCGCGCCACCGGACAGGGCTTCGGCTTCAACTTCGGGCGCATCATCGCGGCCGTCGGGCAACTCCAAATGGCGAACCTGCTGCGCGCCTTCAACGACGACTACGCACAGGCGTGCGCCGTGGTCGCGGGCGTTTACCTCGTGGGTCTGGTGCTCATTGTGTTCGCGCCTGAGACGAAGGGGCAACCACTACCGGAGTGAGAGGACAAAGAGGCAGATCAGAAGGCAAAGGACAGCAGAGCCGCGGATAAACGCAGATCACGCGGATCAAAAAGCACGATGCCCACAAAGGTTATGTTCTTTGTGGGCATCGTGCGTTCAATCGGTTACGAAAGGCGACCAACTCAAATCAACACCTTCCCTGCGCGTTGGCACCCGCAGGCGGCGCACACCGGGCACACGCGCCACTTGTACGCCTTTTCGCTGCACGACGGGCACTCGTCGTTGAACCGCTCGTCGACAGGGGTCTTGCACCGCCAGCAGTGGTCGAGCTTGTCGCCCTTCCGCTTGGCCTTCTTGGTGTGAGCGGCCTTCGGTTCGTGTGCCGCGAGCCGCTCTCCCAAGTAACCGCGGAGAACGTTCGCGTAGCGCACGTCTTCCGCCGTAAACACGTCCTTGATTTCGGCGTACAGTGCGTTCAGTTGCTCGATGGCACTCGCGGCTTCTTCCGCGACCGCCGCGGAGCCCCGGGATTTAACGACGACCACACGAAGCTGCTCGATCGCGGCCTCTACACGGCGCTGCTGTTTCTCGGTCGCCGAGAGGGTGGCATTTGGCATTGGGTACTCGAGTTGGTTCGTCAGTTGGTAGCGAGACGCATTCTTATTGTACCTAAATTGCGCAATCATTTCGCTCCGAGTCCGTGAAAACGGCCCGGATAACTTCAAACGCGGGTGCGCGACGGCGCGAAATCGCGCCAAAAATCCAGTGAAAATACGGATACTGAGTTCGGAGTGAGTGCGTTCAAAATGCGTGCTGGACGCCGAACCAGAATTGCAGCGGTCCCCCGCCGTTGAGTGGTTTACCCACGTCGAATCGCAGCGTGGCGCGTTCGATGAAGCTGAACACCGCGACATCCACGCGAAGCCCCGCACCGACCGCATGGGCGACGTTTCCGCCCACGAGTCGGCCGTTGGCGTAGACACCACCCACGTCGTAAAAGGTCGCGAGCCAGACGTTCCGCGCCCCAATGCTGTGATCGAGCGCGTCCCAGGTCACGTTCCGCGCGAGCGGCCAGCGCATTTCCAGGTTCGCCACCCACAACGCACTGCCCTGGCGCTCCGCGAGGTCGAACCCGCGGAACAGCGTGCCGCCGCCCAGTGCGAAGAACTGCCCTCGGTCCGGAGTCGCGAACTGACCCACGACGCGCCCTGCGAGCCGCGCGACGCGGAGCGGGCCGGTCCATTCGGGCAACGTGTGAACCGCCGCGAGTTCCACGCGCCCCTGTGCCATCGGTTTCCAACCGTCCGCGAAATTCGCCTGACCGCCGGCCGCCATCGCGTCGGCCCAGAGCCCGCACTCGGGATCCCAGTACGGCGTGTACAGGTTCAGGCGCACGTGCCAGCCCGCCATCCAGAGCCGGTCCCAGCGATCGCCCTCGGGTCGGCGTGCGAACGGCAGGAAGTTGTCCTGGTAGGTCACGAACCCTTCGTCGTACAACATCGGCGGCAAATACAAACTCGACGACTCCTTGTGAATGTTCCGCAAGTAGATCGACCCGCGTTGTGCCCCGCTCGCGCCGTCCAACCCGCCCCACGGCCCGCCGATCCGCGTTTCCCAGTTCGCACCGACCTCGCGGTGCTCGAACAGCAACTTACCGTCGACGCCCACGACCGCGTCGCGGTAGTCCGAGCGGACCGCGGTGTACGCCCCGGCCGTGTAGCGCTCGGTGCGGAGCCCGCCCGCCCGCAGCCCGGCCATCGTGGAGCGCGTGTACCACGGGTCTTGCGCGGTCGGCCCCCACACCCACGGACCGACGGTAAAGTTCCAGCGGTCGTAATCCGACGTGAGCCCCGTCTCGTCGAGCATCGTGTACAGCGGCGTGACGCGCGCCTTGACCGACGGCTTCCACCGGTTGTTATTGGGGTTCGCATCGAGCAACACGTGGTCGGGGTCAACGGTCACCTGCTCCGGCTCGAACGGCAGCTCCAGGTCCACGCGCCATCTGTTGTCACTGAGCGGGGTCGCGGTCGCGTTGTGCTGCTCGAATTTCACCGGTTCCGAGAACGGACCAACCGGTACCCGAACGGTGTTGGTGCCGCGCGTGAATTCGAGGAGCGTCGGTTCCGTGAACTCGCGGCTCTGCTTCACCGTAACGGACACGGAATAGCCGGTCCGAGAGCGCGGGCCGTTCATCGGCTCAACGGTGACACGATCGACCGACCAATCCGTTAACCCCTTGCCGAACACCCAGCGCTGGAAGAACTCGCCCCAATCCCGACCGGTGTACGCTTCGAGTTCGGCCCGCAGCAGTTCCGATGAGAGAATCGACCACGAGTATTTCTTCACGATGCCGCGAATGAAGTCGAAAAACGCGGCCTCGCCGAGCCGGTCCTCGATCATCCCGAACACCCGCGACCCGCGGTCATAAGCCCCCGTAAACAGGCCGAACAGGTGTTTGTACTGGGGCAGTTCCTGCGCCGCGGGGGGCATCTCGTTGTTGCGGATCGCGTGGTACATGCTGCCGTTGCGATAGTTCTCGCGATAAATGTTCGGCAGCCACTCCAGGCCCTTCGGCCACGCCAGGAACGTGTTGTTCTTACCGTGTTTGGTGTCGATGAGACGGTGCGTGAAGTACGCGGCCGCGCCTTCGTCCAGGTACGGCTCGGTGAACCCGTTCGTGCCGATCATGTTGTACCACCACTGGTGGCACGTCTCGTGTGACACGAGGTATTCGACGTACCCACGCGCGAGGTGCGGCATCCCGAAGACGCGGTCGTCCACCATGATGAGCCCGCCGCACTCGTTCCCGTTCCACCCGAAGTAGGACTCCGCGACGGTAAACTGCGAGTACGGGTACGGCCCGAACCACTGCGAGAAGGTCGAGATCGCCTCGCCGACGATCTTCAGGATTTCCGTGGCGTAGAACTCGTGCTGCGCGAACGCGAGGCACCGCAACTTTACTTCGCGGCCGTCCGGGAGCTTCGTAGAGCTGGTGAACTCCTGGTAGCGCGCGGACGAAAGAACCGCGAAATCGCGCCCCAAGAACGGCTCGAATAAAACCTTTTTCTTGTTACCGGGAAGCTTCTGTTCGGACTTGATGACCGCCGAGCACGCGACCTTCTCGTTTTCCGGCACCGTGACCGTCGCACGGAAAACGCCGGCTTCGTTGTACCAGGGTTGGTGCCACGGCACGAACGGCATCGGCTTCCACCCGCCGTCGTCGCACACCGCGAGCAACGGGAGCGCGTTCGTGAGGAACGTCACACCCTCGTAATACCCCCAGCGCCCCTGCTTGTTGGGCAACAAGATATCACACACCAACTCGATCGTGACACTCTGCCCCGGTTGTACAGCGTTCGGAAGGCTGAAGCGTAGCGCGGTCGTGTTCTTCTCGTCGTAGCTGTAACTCAGAGGAGTGGGCGCCGAGTTAGCAGCGAGAAGATGCGCGCTGCTGACGTTGCCGGCCTTACCGTGACGATCGATGCCCAGTGACGGCTGGAGGCGCAACAGTTCGAGCGTCTTCGCGAACAACAGCGATTCGCCCGCGGGCACCTGAAAGTGCGGGTAGAAGTTAAAAACAAGCTGATCTGTTGCCGTTTTGGTTGTGTTGATCCACGTCACACGCTCGCGAATTGTGGCGCGGTGCGTGGTGTCATCGATGCTGATATCGAGATCGTACTGCGGACGGACCGGTGACTCAGCAGCCAACGCAGGTGCGTCAGCCGCTTCTATTGAAGATGGGGACAAAACGAGCGCCGCGAAAAGAAGCGCGGCCCGCGCCGTCCACGACAAAAATGTAAGGTAAGTGGTCCTCACGGCCGTGGCATAGCGTAAGGCGGCTGAAGACACCAGTTCAGTTGGAATTCTTCCGGCGATTCGCCCGGCGATGACAGGGAAGTTGGCTCACTTCGCGCATCCCGGCCGGCAAATCAGCCTCGTCCGGTACGAGCACAGGTAAGCCCTGTTTGATGGGGAAATGCACCGAGCACCCGGAGCAAACGAGTTGTTGCTCGTCGCGGCGAAGAGTGGCTTCGCGCTCGGGGTCAAGCGGACAGCGAAGTTGTGCGAGGAAGGCGTCGTCCATGAAGTTTAATGTAGGCGGTCCGGTCGAAACGTGGACAATTTCATTCCGAACAAAACAGGTCAGACGCATTCGGCCGGCATAGCTAATCGTCTTCCGCCCAAGCCGAGTACATGCCTCGCAAGTCCTCGATCAACCACGTCTCGTAATTCGGAGCGAGTTCATTAAACGGCGTTTTGCGGAACGGCATGTGGTAAATCACTGGATGCTCGCCGTCCGATGCAGTGCGGCTGAAGTCCAAACAAGTGAACCCATCTTGGTCCGGTTGCACAACGAGATAATGTACCGGAAGTTGGCACCATGCGCGGGCGCGCTGCGTGTCTGCCCAAGCCGATCCACGAGGACCGTCAATTGTGCCACAGATGATTCCCGAATACGGTGAATCAACAATGCTGAATCCACCGAAGTGCGTCAAAAAAGCCCGGTAGTTCGTTGGCATCGGCTGCCCGAATGCCGCTTCGATTTGCTGGATCAGATCCTCAGTAGTCGGTTCGTAAACGTGTACTTCCGGCTCTAGCTCTTGCATTCGAGCGAGCAAGGCAGCGACCTCATCCATTCGCATCTCGGTTCGGTTGCAAAATGGTTGGCGTCGGTGGTTTGTGTGTGATGAGTTCGGTGGAGATGTACGGATTCTAAGTACGTAAAAAATCCCCCACCCATTTTGCAACGGGTGGGGGATGAGTATATCTCGGCAAGTCGGTAGCGATAGAAGAGCGGTGCGGGTGATATGGGATTCGCCACGCTGCTCAAGGCGTGCGATCCGGTACTTGTTAACATCCTTAGAAAGGAGGTGATCCAACCGCAGGTTCCCCTACGGTTACCTTGTTACGACTTAGTCCCAATCAGAAAGTCCGGCGTCGGCCGCGGCAAAGCGGACTTCGGCCGTCCCTCCCTTTCGTGGCTTGACGGGCGGTGTGTACAAGGCTCAGGAACACATTCACCGCGGTGTTGCTGACCCGCGATTACTAGCGATTCCGGCTTCACGTAGGCGAGTTGCAGCCTACGATCTGAACTGGGGTGCAATTTTTGTGATTGGCTCCTGCTCGCGCAGTCGCTTCACTTTGTGTGCACCATTGTAGCACGTGTGCAGCCCTGGACATAAAGGCCATGAGGACTTGACGTCATCCCCGCCTTCCTCCGGTTTAACACCGGCAGTCCCTCTAGAGTGCTCCTTGCGGGTGGCAACTAAAGGTAAGGGTTTCGCTCGTTATGGGACTTAACCCGACATCTCACGACACGAGCTGACGACAGCCATGCAGCACCTGTACTCGGCTCCCTCTTGCGAGGTTCGTTACCGTTTCCGGCTCCTACTACCGAGCGCTTTCGCACATGTCAAGTCCAGGATAAGGTTCTTCGCGTAGCCTCGAATTAAGCCACATGCTCCACCGCTTGTGTGAGCCCCCGTCAATTTCTTTGAGTTTCAGCCTTGCGACCATACTCCCCAGGCGGGGTACTTAGCATTTTAACTTCGACAGTAAGCTCATATCTAGCCTACTATCTAGTACCCATCGTTTAGGGCTAGGACTACCGGGGTATCTAATCCCGTTTGCTCCCCTAGCTTTCGCGCCTCAGCGTCAGAAGAGGTCCAGCACGCCGCCTTCGCCACCGGAGTTCCTGTAGATATCAACGCATTTCACCGCTCCACCTACAGTTCCGCATGCCCCTACCTCCCTCGAGGCCGTCAGTATCTGAGGCAGTTCCACGGTTGAGCCGCGGGATTTCACCCCAGACTTGACAGCCCGCCTACGCGCCCTTTAAGCCCAGTGATTCCGAACAACGTTCGCACGGTTCGTCTTACCGCGGCTGCTGGCACGAACTTAGCCCGTGCTTATTTTTGGGATAGATCACACCTTGCGGCTTTTCTCCCCCACTAAAGAGCTTTACAACCCGAAGGCCTTCATCGCTCACGCGGCGTCGCTCGGTCAGGCTTGCGCCCATTGCCGAAGATCCTCGACTGCAGCCACCCGTAGGTGTCTCGCCAGTGTCTCAGTGCGAGTGGCGCGGGTCGTGCTCTCACACCCGCTAGACATCTTCGCCTTGGTAAGCCGTTACCTTACCAACTAGCTAATATCACATGGGCCCCTCTGAGGGCGATAAATCTTTGGTCTCACGACGTCATCCGGTATTACCCACCATCTCTGATGGCTATCCCGAACCCAAAGGTAGGTTACCCATGCCTTACTGCCCCTTACGCCGGTTCCCCCTTGCGGGATTCCCCCGACTTGCATGCCTAATCCACGCCGCCAACGTTCGTTCTGAGCCAGAATCAAACCCTTCAAGTTTTTATTACACCACGGCACTCTCGCGCCGCGGTTCTTGTTGAGTTCAACACTTGCCGTTGTTCGGTCATCAACTCAAAAGACCTTGACCGGTCTGGCACCAATCACCAACCCTCGCGGGCCAGCAATTGGCTCCTTACTTGGTCAGAGATCCGGGTCGATGCCGATTCAACGACAACAACCCGCACCTCTCAGCTATCGCTACCGACTTGTCAAAGATCAGCTCTATCTAACCACCGAAGCGAGTCAGACAGTTCACTCCAGAGAGTGTATTACAGACCAGTCACTTCGTCCACTGTCGTGTCGAGAACCGATCTAAATTTCAAAAAGTAGCCGGCGATACCTACTCTCGCGCTGGACGCACTACCATCGGCCCCGAGCGTTTCACGGCCGTGTTCGGAATGGGAACGGGTGTTTCCGCTCGGGTCTGGTCACCGGCAAGCTGCTTCAAATCTGCTTGAAGTCGCTGGGGGCGAGGTTCGGTCGCCCGGTGACCCCAGTGTGACCCGGGGTCGTTGTATCGTTGTCAACGTGGTGAAGCAGTTAGTCGCACTGTGCCGCATGACATGCGACACGAGCGAGGAAGCGAGCAATGCGGCCAAGCGCTCGGCTGTTAGTACCGGTTAGCTGAGTGTGTTACCACACTTACACGTCCGGCCTATCGACCTCGTGGTCTACGAGGAGCCTTCGCTTGCGCGGGATACCTGATCTTGGGGGAAGTTTCACGCTTATATGCCTTCAGCGTTTATCCCGTCCACACGTGACTACCCAGCGGTACGGCTAGCGCCATAACTGGAACATCAGAGGTGTGTCCCTCCCAGTCCTCTCGTACTAGGGAGAAAGCCCCGCAAGTATCCTCCGCCCACAGCAGATAGGGACCGACCTGTCTCACGACGGTCTAAACCCAGCTCACGTACCACTTTCATCGGCGAACAGCCGAACCCTTGGGAGCTTCTCCACCCCCAGGATGTGATGAGCCGACATCGAGGTGCCAAACCTCCTCGCCGCTATGAACGCTCAGAGGAGATAAGCCTGTTATCCCCGGAGTACCTTTTATCTGTTGAGCGATGGCCCTTCCATCCGGGACCACCGGATCACTAAGGCCGACTTTCGTCCCTGCTCGTCCCATCGGACTCGCAGTCAAGCACCCTTCTACCTTTACGCTCGATGCCCGATTGCCAACCGGGCTGAGGGTACCTTTGCACTCCTCCGTTACCTTTTAGGAGGAGATCGCCCCAATCAAACTGCCCACTTAGCACGGTCCCTGACGCTACACACGTCAGGTTAGAATTCAAACACGGCAAGGGTGGTGTTTCATCGCCGACTCCCCACGCACCGAGATGCGCGGTTCATAGTCTCCCACCTACACTACGCATGCCGGGTCTAAACCCAATACCAAGCTGCAGTTAAGGTTCACGGGGTCTTTCCGTCTAGCTGCGGGTATGTCGCATCTTCACGACAACTACAATTTCACCGAGTCTCTCGTGGAGACAGTGTTCCGGTCGTTACGCCATTCATGCAGGTCGGAACTTACCCGACAAGGAACTTCGCTACCTTAGGACCGTCATAGTTACGGCCGCCGTTTACTGGAGCTTCGGTTGCGAGCTTCACCTTACGGCTAACCCTCTCCCTTAACTTACCAGCACCGGGCAGGCGTCAGTCTGTATACCGCGGCTTGCGCCTTCGCACAGACCTGTGTTTTTAGTAAACAGTCGCCAGAACCTTTTCACTGCGGCCCCCTTGCGGGGGCACTCCTTTTCCCGAAGTTACGGAGTTAAATTGCAGAGTTCCTTCACGAGAGTTCTCTCGAGCGCCTTAGAATATTCATCTCACCTACCTGTGTCGGTTTTAGTACGGTTTCTCGCACGGTTTTCTCGGCCGGTCCGCGGTGGATATCGGGGTCTTAAGTGCCCTGAGGCAATCTGATCAGCCTACACCACCTTGAACCGGCGTCCCGTGTTGTGCGAGGAGCGCAGGAATATTAACCTGCTCCCCATCCGCTACGCCTTTCGGCCTCGCGTTAGGCACCGGCTAACCCTGGGCGGATTTACCTTCCCCAGGAAACCTTAGGTTTACGGCGAACGGGATTCTCACCCGTTTTATCGTCTACTCATTCCGGCATAATCACTTGCATGCGCTCCAGGGCTCGTTGCCCGTACCCCTTCGCCGCACACGCAACGCTCTCCTACCGTGCATTGCTGCACCCACCGCTTCGGTGTCGTACTTGAGTCCCGTTCATTATCGGCGCAGGACTCCTCGACCAGTCCGCTATTACGCGTTGTTTAAATGGTGGCTGCTTCTAAGCCAACATCCTGGCTGTCTCGGGAATCCAACTTCCTTTCGCACTGAGTACGACTTCGGGACCTTAGCGGGTGATCTGGGTTGTTCCCCTCTCGACGATGAAGCTTATCCCCCACCGTCTAGCTGCCCGGACTGGTACACTGGTATTCGGAGTTTGGCTTCGACGGGTAGCCGGGTAGGCCCCCGTTCGAAATCAGTCGCTCTACCCCCAGCGTCAACTATCCGAACGCTAACCCTAAAGTTATTTCGGAGAGAACGAGCTATCTCCACGTTTGATTAGACTTTCACTCCCCCACACAGCTCATCCCATCGGTTTTCAACCCAAATGAGTTCGGTCCTCCATGAGGTGTTACCCCCACTTCATCCTGGCCATGCGTAGGTCACGTGGTTTCGCGTCTACCGCACCCAACTTAGCGCCCGTTTGAGACTCGCTTTCGCTTCGGCTCCGGGCCAGAGGCCCTTAACCTGGCTGGTTACGGTAAGTCGCCGGATCATTATGCAAAAGGCACGCGGTCACCCGTTCCCGTGAGGGCATAGGGCTCCCACCGCTTGTAGGCATGTGGTTTCAGGTTCAGTGTCCTCCCCTTATCGGGGTTCTTCCCATCTTTCGCTCGCGCTACTTGTTCGCTATCGGTCACCAGAGAGTATTTAGCCTTGCGGGATGGACCCCGCCGATTCGGACTCACTTTCACGTGTTGAGTCCTACTCAGGATACCGCTCGGCCCTTGCTCCTGTCACGTACGGGACTTTCACCCTCTGTGGCGGGTCATTCCAGACCCTTTCGTTAGGAACTCGGGATCCTAAATGCGGTCCTACAACCCCACGGTGTTACCCGTGGTTTGGGCTGTTCCGCGTTCGCTCGCCGCTACTGACGGAATCGAGGTTTCTTTCTCCTCCTCCAGGTACTGAGATGTTTCAGTTCCCTGGGTTCGCTCGGGTACTCCGGGATCAAAGCTCGTTTGACAGCTCCCCCGGACTTTTCGCAGTCTTCCACGCCCTTTCGCCTTCTGGTGCCAAGACATCCCCCACACGCCCTTACTAGCTTGGCCGCATTGCTCGCTCCCCCGCCACGTCGCCGCAACAGGTTCACAAGCACTCTTCCAGCTAGCATCGTCCCGAGTCACTTGGGTGCGACCCGGGCTGACGATTCATTTCTCACTTCTAAGGCTCGTGTCTTGTCTTTGCATTGTCATGCACTCGGCCACCACTCACACCGGACGAACCGACCCTTTCGGACCGAACCAATCCGCCGCCAGTGGCACCGAACAGATGCAACTAACTTGCTTCACCACGTTGTCAAAGATCGATCTCGCGAGCGGCCGAACCGCTCGCACTTTTTGGGCAATCAGTGCCGGCCCGTTAAGGCCCGCCCGATCACCCGAGTGGTCCGCTCGCCCTGTCGAGCGAAGCGAACCAAATACCAACCCGAACAACCAACCCCGACCCTTCTCACTCCCACACCCACTCGCGACTCATCGTCGCTCAGTGAATGTTATCAGCAGCGACCCGATCGCCAACCCTATTTTCTTTCGCAACCCCTTGCAGGCGTTGCACTTGCGTCACTGCTGCGAAGTTAACTTACCGCCGCCCCCGCCACCCGTCAACCGCCCCGAAAAAACTTTCTCGCAGATCCCACCGAACTCTCTTTGATCCCAGCGATTCCGGCGGCCAAAATCCGCACTTGAGTCAAAAACCTCTCGCCGCGAACCCATTCGAGCAACCAGAACTCAACCCGATCACGCACCCAACCAAACAACACTCAGCCCGATCGAGCTAACCAATGTAACCTTTTCCGATCGGGAAGCAAAACGTCCCACTCGCCCGTACTCGCGGGCGCCACCTGCGACTCGTGCCCTGGTTCTAGGAGTGCTGGTTCACCGACGGATGCGGGACACGCGGTCCCGCCAAAACAAACCCACTTCGCTGGGAAGACTGAGGTATAGGGACTCAACCAGACGTTGCCAAGACTAACCCAATAGCGACTTCCCCTCACCACACATGCTTCGCACCCAACCCCAATCGGTTGATGACGATGCGCGCCCTCACTTTTCCGCTCTGCGATTCCGGCCGATTCCGAAAAAGGCCGGAATCCAGCACGGAAAACTTACAAATCGTCGTACCGAATCAACAACTCCTCACCCGCGACGATGTCACGAAGCGCGAAGTAAATGTAGTTCGCGTCGTGCCCCAAGTTCGGATCTTCTGAGTCGTTGAGATACCACCCGACGCTCATCCGATTCAGGCACTTGGGCAAAAAGCACTCGGTTTCGTACCGCGTCACGAAGTTCTCTTTGATCTCGGCTGGCACATCGAGAGCGGCAAACTCCTCCCAGGTCAGTCGCCGCACGTCGTCTTCAGCGAACAAACCGGTCAGCACCGCCCCTTTCGGGATGTTCGTTGCTGCGAACACACCGACACCCGCCCCCTCAATGGTGGAAGGCTTCAAGCGGAAGAACTGCATTTGCAATTATCCGGCGAGTAAGTGTCGGAAGGGAACGTGAACCACTGCGGGACTTGCGCCCCGACGCGGACTCAGATCCGCGCCGGGACCGTTCGATGAAACAGATCAGCTCAACAGTCGGGCGAACACGCGCTTGATGCCCGCGTGCCCCTCGTACTTTTCGAGCCACTTCCCGTGCTCTTCGACGTCCAGGCGCAGCCCGCTCTCGCCGCGATCCTCGGCCATTTCCAGGTATTCCGAAACCGGCAGGTAGAAGCTCGTCCGCTCCTCGCCCTCTTCGTAGAGGAACGCCAGCACGCCCTGCGCTTCGACCAACGGCTTGGCGTCGTCGCGCCGAACGTCGAGTCCCGCGTTACTCGCCTCGATCTTCACGGGAATGAACGCCGTGTGCGCGCGGTTCGTAGCGACCACGTTCACGCCCTTGTTCACGACCGACAGGTACGCGCGCAGCCCGTTGACGATCAGCGCGCTCGCGACCTCGGCCCCGTACCCCTCCATGTCCAGGATCATCCCGTTATCGACCCGGCGAACCGGAGCAGCGGCCGCAACGGGTTCAGCGATCTCGGGGGTTTCGAGAACCTCGTTCTCTTCTTCTTCTTCAATAACCGGCTTCTTGGTCTTAGCCTTCGCCATGACTCACCTAAACCTCCTGTGGGAACGAGTAAAGTAGGACGCCGACCTCGCTCGTCCAGTTGGCCGGCACAGGTTTTCTGACAATCGCACCGCGCGACCGATCGACCGTGGCGCCCGAGGCTACCAGTCTCATCGGCAAATCGGCCGGCGCAATTCGGGTTTCGTCTCGACGAGAGAAGGGGAGCGGCGCCGGGGCACCAGATCCGTGGCCCTTCACTTACACGCGGTTGGCTCTCATCACTCTCGAAATGGCACGTCGAAAACGCTGTGCGGACCGTTCTCAGTTACTCAATTAATGCAGTATACACCACAAACCGGTCAAGCTTAATCGGTATCGTCCTCGGAACCGTCGGTAAACCGCGGGGTGATGTGCAGTTCGCGCAGCCTTCGCCGTAAAGTCTGGCGCGCGACACCGAGAATTTTCGCGGCCTGCAACTGGTTCCCCCGAGTGTACTCCATCACTAGAGGCAGCAGAACGCGATCGAGTTCGCGGTGCGCGTCGTCGTGGAGCGTTTCGCTCCCCTCCGCGAGGCGACCGCGGATGAATTCTTCCAGGCTCGAACGCTCAGTCGTCAGTGCAGGACCAGCGGTAGGTGCTGGCTCCGCAACCAGTTCCGGAAGCATCGCCGGGAGCAGCACCGATCCGGCCGCACCGAGGAGCGCTTGCTTCAGGACGCTCTGCAATTCGCGCAGGTTTCCGGGCCAGGGATACGCCCGCAAGCGATCCATCACCTCCGGACTGATCTCGCGCACGTCGCGCCCGAGTTCACGATTGAACCGCCGGAGGAAGTGCTGAATGAGTACCGGTAAATCGTCCCCGCGCTCACGCAGCGGGGGCAGGTGGATCGTGAACACTCCGAGCCGATAATACAGGTCAGACCGGAACCGCCCGTCCGCCGAGACTGCTTTCAAGTCGCGGTGCGTGGCGGAGATGATTCGGACGTCGGTCGTGATCGTCTCGCCGCCCCCAACTCGCTCGAAAGTCTGCTCTTGCAGCACGCGGAGCATTTTCGCTTGGAGCGCGAGCGGCATATCGCCGATTTCGTCGAGAAAGAGCGTTCCGCCCGAGCACTGCTCGAACTTGCCGATGCGCTTGCGGTCCGCGCCCGTGAATGCCCCCTTCTCGTACCCGAACAGTTCGCTTTCCAGCAAGTTTTCCGGGATCGCCGCGCAGTTCAGCGCGAGGAAAGTTGCCCGACTGCGGCGACTGTGCTGATAAATCGCCCGCGCGACCAGTTCTTTACCGGTTCCGCTCTCACCCGTAATGAGTACCGGCACGTCCTGCGCCGCGACCCGGCCGATCGCCTTGTAAACCTCCCGCATCGCCGGGCACGCCCCAACGATCGCCCCGCCGACGTCTTCCTCTGGGAGCGTTTCGGCCAGCACCGCCGGTTCCCGCATCCGTTGGGCGACTTCTGCCGCTTCCCCGACGACCCGCCGGAGCTGCGCTGGGTTCAGTGGCTTGAACAGGTAGTCGAACGCCCCGCGTTTCATGGCTTCGATGGCCGCGTCCGCATTCTTCGAGAGCGTCACGAACACGACCGGAATCCGGGCATCGACCGCGTGGATCTCTTCGTAGATGTCCAGACCGGGCCGATCGGGTAACCGGAGATCAAGGAGCACAACGTCCGGCGCGGTCTCTCGAACGCGCGCGACGCCGGCCGCGCCGGTCCGCGCGACCTCGACTTTGTGTGCGGGCGCCGGGAACGCATGCCGAACCTGCTCGGCGATTAGGTCCGGATCGTCGTCGATGAGTAATACGTGGGCCATGAATGAGTCGCAACCGGCCCTGATAATGAATCTGGTAGGTTCAGACCCATTCTCGCAACTGCACGCGGCGCCGGCCACACTCGAATCGAATTCCGAATCTGCATCGCGCACACCCGACCGCGATGGTCGCCCGGCGCGCATCGCGCCCGACTCCCAATCACCAAATCACGGTCACACGGACGGCTTCTACCTGCAAAACCGAGCGTTTCCATTTCTCATTTTGAAGCGGTACACGTTTTGCCATTTACCCTCTTGCCCAATTCGCTCAAAGTGTACAAGGCACATCTGTCATGACTCCCATCGAAACAATTAACGAAGCAGACGATCTCACACTTTTCACCCGCTTCCCCGATCCGACCCGGCGCCACGGGTGCGTGGTCGCGATCGCCGACCGCGAAACGCGGTTGCTCGTCGCGGACCACCTGGAACACCTGGGGTACGACGTCTGGGCGGCCGTCTCGGGCCTGAGCGCCTACCGCGCCTGTACCGAGTTCCACGCGAACATGGACGTACTGGTATGCGACGAGAACCTGCCCGATCTGCCGCCACTCGTTCTCTTCAATCGGCTGAAAATGCAGCTCCCCGGCCTCCAGTGCTGCGTCCTGGCCTCGGTAAAGTACCGCGAATCCGTGGACGAGCACTCGTGGGCCGCGCCGGTCGTTATGGACGTCGCGGGCTGGCGCAGCGGGATGCTGTTCGTGAACGTCGTGGTGACAACCGAGTCGGTGTAAAAGAAAACACAGGGCTTCCGCCCTGTGCTACGTCAGTCGGCCCCTCCGGGGCGAAAACCAGAAAACGATCTGTCACCCGATCACCTTCATCCCTTCTCGATAAGGCAGTGAAGGTCAATGCCTTTCCGCCCCCGGAGGGGCCGGCGGACGTAGCACAGGGCGGAAGCCCTGTGAACCAGAGAGTGTGCTCGTTATTTAAAGCCCGCCGGAGGAAGAACCGGAGCCGTGATGAAGTCCGCGGGCGGTTTACCGGTGAGGCTCTTAAGAAACGTGACGATCGCCCCCGTGTCCTCGTCCGACAGCGTCTTCCCGAGTTGGACACGGGCCATCACGCGCACCGCACCGGGCAGCGTATCGACCGAGCCGTCGTGAAAGTACGGCGCGGTCATTTCGACGTTACGTAGCCCCGGAACTTTGAACGTATAGGTATCGGCAGCGTCCTTCGTCAGATCAAAGCGCCCCTTATCGATCTCCTTGCTGCCGGTTGCTTTCCAGTAGTCTTCTTTCACTCCGAACTTGCGGAACTTGCTCCCGCCGATCCCCACTCCGCCGTGACAGTTCGCACAGCCGATATCCATGAAGATCCGCAGCCCGTTGCGTTCCGCGGGGGTGAGAGCATCGGCCTTACCGCCGAGGTATTCATCGAATCGCGACGGCGTGACCAGCGTGCGCTCGAAGGCCCCGATCGCTTTGCCCCAATTGTCCGCACTGACCGGATCGGTGTCGTCCGGGAACGCCTTCTTGAACAGTTCCGGGTACCCGGCAATCGCGTTGACGCGCGCCATCGCCGCGGCAAAATCCGGGTTCCCGAACCCCGGGCCGGTAAGGGCGTGTTTCGCCTGCGCTTCGACGTTCTCGAAGTCGCCGCGCCAGTGCTGTTTGAACTGCAACGCGGTGTTGAACAGCGTGTTCGCGTTGCGCGGGAGCACTTTGTCGCGTGCGCCGTGTGACTTCGGCAGCGCGTCGGTCGCGTACAACGCGGACAGGTGACAGCGAGAGCAACTCACGGTGCCGTCGACCGAGATCCGGGGATCGAAAAACAGTTTGCGCCCCAAGCTCACGCGCTCCGGCGAAACCGGGAACTCGCGCGTCGCCATGTCCTTCGGGAGCGGCTCAAAGGTGTCCCGCGCGTCCTTGAGTAACTCCGCGTCCTTCTCTTGTGGTGCGTCAGCAGCCAAAGTGAGTTGCGGTCGTTCGCCCCCGATCAACATAACGGGAACCAGAAAACCCCACAGCACTACGCGCCGAATCGTTCCGCTCGTGGCTCGCACGGTGTTTCCTCCGAGTTAGAGATCCCTCGCTACACAGTGACTCAGCGCACGGCCCACACGGACCGACTGGTAAGAACGAGCACCACACGAAGTCTCCCCGTGGGTCCGTTGTGGGAACAACCCACGCTCCGTGCGGGCGTTCATCACCAGCCGGCCCGTGTGGGCCGCGCGCCTGATCGGTCCCGGACGTTACTTTCCAGGCGCGATGAACACGTCCTGCTTCGGGAATTTCTCGAACAGCGAAGTCGGCTTGCTGAAGTTCGTGGCCAGCACGTCGGCCGGGTTCCCGGCGATCCACTGGGACAGGTCGATGGCTTCGTAGTTGCCGGTGTTGAACCCGATGAGCACCCGGCACGGTCGGTCGCCGACGTTCTCGATCGAGTGCCCGTACCCCTGCGGGATGTACCCCACGTCGCCCTTCTCCATTTGCTCGGTCCGGTACCGGCCGTGCGAACCGAACATCGTCACGCTGATGTTCCCATCGATCACGTACTGCCACTCGTCGGCGTTCGGGTGCCAGTGCAGTTCCCGCAGCGCGCCCGGTTCGAGGTCGAGGACCACGCCCGTGACCGTCTTCGAGATCGGGAACCGGGTCGAATCGACGCGCCACTCGCGCCCGCCCTTGAAGACCTTGTGCGGGGGCTGTTCGAGCAGTTCGTACTTGTGCGTGAGGGGCGGCAACTTGCGCCCCTGGAGCGGGGCCGCGGGCGTGGCGGGCGGCACTGCGCCGCGTGCGAAGTAGACCTCGTCCTTCGGGAACCCATCGAACGCCGATTCGGGCAGCCCGAAGTTCTTCGCCAACAGCGCCTTCGGCGTGTGCCCGATCCAGTCGGTGATACTGAACGTGCCGAACTCGGAGAAGTACCCGTTGTCGAAGATCAGGATGAAGTGGGCCGGCTTGTCGCCCAGGCACTCGAGCATGTGGCCGTGCCCGCGCGGGAAGTACCACACGTCGCCGGGACCGAAGTCGTTCGTCTCGGCCGCTCCCTGGGGGTCGATGACCGTGGTCCGCACGTGACCGGTCAGCACGAACGCCCACTCCGCCGCGGTCGCGTGCCAGTGCAGTTCCCGCATCGCCCCCGGTTCGAGCGTCATAGACACCCCTGCGATCCCCTTCGAGATCGGCAGTTGAACGACGGTCGCTTCCTTCCCCGAACTCTTCCCGATGACCTTCCCCTCCGACTTCTCCAGAGCGAACTTGAACGTCGGCAGATCCTTGTCGGCGAGCAGGTGATCGGGAACGTTGTTCATGAAGGTCGGGTCGCCCGCGTTCGCGCGCCCAACCGCACTCAGCGTGGCAGTGGCCGCCGCGAACGCCGCGGCGCTAGTCAGGAAATCTCGACGTTGGAGCTGAGACATCGCATCACCTGTGTGAAGGAATGTGGGATACCGAACTCGATCACGTACTTGTCTCGTGCGACAGACGGCCAAAGCAACCGCGATGCCGGAGCGCGAAATGTGCCCCGCACACCGCAACGGGGAGCATGTGAAACCGCGATTCTACCGCGATTTCATGTGCGTGTGAATTTTGTGCGTGCCCGCCGCGGTACCCAAATCCCACGCCCTGAGCGAGTGGCACTCGCGTGGTACGGGATCATCCAAGTTGGCCACTCGGCGCGTGAGTGGTTCCAGTTCCCCTGCGCAAGCCACTCGTTTGGCGCGTCAATTACCCAACAATCGCGGCGTCATCGAATTGTGCCGCGTAAGGGTACGGCGTTCGCTCTACCCGCTGGCCCGTACCGATGTTCGGAACGTGTGGGTAGAACGAGAGGTGCGCCCCGCTTGGGGTTGCCTGTGTAATGAGGCAGGAATGGACGAGCAACGACCCGATCGGCGCATTGGTTACAGCGTCGCACTGGCGGCCACAACGATCACTTTCGCGCTCCGACTGGCGCTCTGGCCGCTCATCGGGGACGTGGTTCCCCACATGGCGTTCCTCCCGGCCGTCATGCTCGCGGCCTACGTCGGCGGGTTCAGGCCCGGGCTTATGGCCACCGCTCTGAGCGCGGTGGCCGCGAACCTCGTGTTCACCGAACCGCACTTCCACCTGGGGATCAAGAGCCTCAATGCCGCGGTCGCGCTCCCGCTATTTTTGCTCGTTGGGATCATGATGAGCGGTGTGTGCGAGGCGCTGCACCGCACGCGGCGCCGGCTCTTGGCGGAAGAACGCGCCCGGGCCGCCGAAGCGATCCGCGAAACGGAAGAGCGCCTGGAACTGGGCGTCCGCGGGTCGAACGTCGGGATCTGGGATCTCGCGCTGCCCGACGGCACGTTCGAGAACGGGCGCCTGACCGCGGTCAACCTGTGGGAGCAGTTCGGCTACACGTCCGAACCCCCGCTAGACTTCGAGGGCCGCATCGCCATGTGGCACCCCGACGACCGGGACCGCGTGCTGCGCGCCGTTCACGCCTGCCTGAAGGGAGAAACGAAAGATTTCGAGGCCGAATACCGGCTCCGGCACCGCGACGGCTCGTACCAGTGGCGCCTCAACCGCGGCGTGGTTGTGCGCGACACCACCGGGCGCCCCACGCGGTTCATCGGCAGCAGCGTCGACATCACCAACCGCGTCCGGGCCGAAGAGGAACTCCGGCGCGCGAAGGAGATCGCGGAATCGGCGAACCGGGCGAAGGACGAGTTCCTAGCCAACGTCAGCCACGAGATCCGGACCCCGATGAACGCCATTCTCGGGATGACCGAACTGACGCTCGACACCTCTCTGAACGCGGACCAGCGCCAGTGGCTCGAAACGGTCAAATCGGCCGCGGAGAACCTGCTCGCGATCATCAACGATCTGCTCGATTTCTCGAAGATCGAGGCCGGGAAGATGGAACTGGACCCGATCGACTTTTCCCTGCGCACAGCGCTCGATGATGTGATCCGTGCGCTCACTCCGCGTGCCCAGCAGAAGGGGTTGGAACTGACCAGCCAGGTTCGCGCGAGCACTCCCGATGCCCTGACCGGTGACGCGGGCCGGTTCCGTCAGGTGCTCCTCAACCTGATCGGCAACGCGGTCAAGTTCACCGAACGCGGCTCGGTAACCGTCGAGGTAGCCGTTCAAGAAACGCAGACCCCTGATGCGTGTCTCCTGCGCGTCTCGGTACAAGACACCGGAATCGGGATCGCACGCGACAAGCGAGAAACGATCTTCCGCGCGTTCGAGCAGGCCGACAATTCCATGACGCGCAAGTACGGTGGCACCGGGTTGGGGCTGTCGATCGCGTCGCGGTTGGCCGGATTGATGGGCGGAGCGATCACGGTGGACAGCGAGTTGGGGCGCGGGAGCACGTTTCACTTCGCGGCCCGGTTCCAGTTACCGACAAAAGTGGAGTCCCCGCAGAACGCACCGGCGCAAAGCGAACCTCAAAAAATGAAACAACGGCCCTCTCTCGCACCGCTGCGAGTGCTCCTCGCGGAAGACAACGAGTTCAACGCGCAACTCATGGAGCAGCTCCTCCTCCGGCGCGGGCACCGTGTTCGGCTGGCTCCGGACGGTGAACAAGCACTCGCACTGGCCGCGGAGGGCAATGCCGATGTGTTGCTGCTGGACCTTCACATGCCGGAACGGGACGGGTTCCAAGTGATCCGCGCGCTCCGCGAACGGGAAGCGGGCACCGGTCGCCACTTACCCGTGATCGCGCTGACCGCCAGCGCTCGGCCCGAAGACCGGGCACGGTGCCTCGCCGCGGGGATGGACGATTTCCTGACCAAACCGGTTCGATCACCGGAGCTGTTCGCCGCAATCGAGCGTGTCATTCGGGGTCGTCGCGTACCAGAAGTGGCCGAATCGATGCTGACGCCTTCTGCGATCCTGGCGGCCTGCGAAGAAGACGCGGCGCTATTGGAGAAACTGTGTAAGTGGTTCCGGGACAAGGTGCCCGCGCACCTGTCCGCGCTCTCGGCGGCGTGTCGGGCGGAGAACCTCTTCGGGGTACAAGAGGCGGCCCACAAACTCGCCGGGACGCTCGCGGTGTTCTCCACCCCGGCCGGGGAACTCGCGTCGCGTGCGGAAGATCGGGCGGCATCCGGGGATCTACGGGAGGCCGTCGCACTCGCCGCGCGACTCGAATCGGCCGTTACCGCCCTGCTCCGGCAAACCGACGGGTTGAGGATCGAGCACCTCTCCGCACGGCCTCGTTAGCGCGTGGGCGCGTCGAGCACGTCGCGCACCTGGCGGGCCAGGGAACTCGGGGTGAACGGTTTCTGGATGAAGTTGACGCGCGCGGCCTCGACCCCGTGGCGCACCACCGCGTCGTCCGTGTACCCGGACATGTAGAGCACCTTGAGGCGCGGGTTCAGGGTGAGGAGCCGTTCGGCCAGCGCGCGCCCCCCGATCCCGGGCATCACCACATCGGTCAACAGCAGATCCACCGGGCGCGAGCTGCGGATCGCGACCCCGACGGCTTCCTCCGCGTGGCCCGCAGTGAGCACCGTGTACCCGCGCTTCCGGAGCGCGAGTTGTGCCAGCGCCCGGACCCCCGGTTCGTCCTCGACCAGCAGAACCACCTCGCTCCCTTCCGGCACCACGCCGTCGGCCGCGTTCTCGCTCACCACGGGGCTCGCGGTGCCGGGCAGGTAAATTCGGAACGTGGTACCGCGCCCGAGGGCCGTTTCCACTTCGATGTGCCCGCCGGACTGTTTGACGATGCCGTACACGGTCGCCAGCCCCAACCCGGTCCCCTTCCCCTGCTCCTTTGTGGTAAAGAACGGCTCGAACATGTGGCGCCGAACGGCGTCCGTCATCCCCGTTCCGGTATCGGTCACGGAGAGCCGGACGTAGGGGCCGGCGCGCACCTCGCCCCCGTCGACCGCGGCCCCGGCGCCGAGCACCACGTTCCGGGTCTCGACCGTGACGGTCCCCCCCACGGGCATCGCGTCCCGGGCGTTCACGGCTAGGTTCATGAGCACCTGGCTCATCTGCCCCGGGTCGACCTTCACGCGGAGCAGTTCCGGGTCCGGGCGCAGGACCAGCCCGATGTCCTCGCCGATGAGCCGGCGCAACATCTGGGTCACGTTCTTAATGATCTCGTTCAGGTCCAGCACCTTGGGCTGGAGCACCTGCTGGCGCCCGAACGCGAGCAACTGGCGGGTCAGGTCCGCGGCCCGGTTCCCGGCCTTCCGCACCTCCTCGACCATCACCCGCGCGGAGTCGTGCGCGTGGAGCGTGCCGAGGACGATGTCGCTGTACCCGTTGATGACGGTGAGCAGGTTGTTGAAGTCGTGCGCGATCCCGCCCGCGAGTTGCCCCACCGCGTCCATCTTCTGGGCCTGGCGGTACTGGTCCTCCAGGCGCCGGCGCTCGGACACGTCGGACACGAACCCGACCATCCGCTTCGACCGCCCGTTCGGTTCGGGGACGAAGTGCCCCTGATCGTCCACGGTGATGTACGCGCCGTCGCGCCGGCGCACCCGGTACTCCATGCGGAACGGCATCCCGGTCACCGCGCACCGCTCGGCCTCGTGCTCGAACGAGGCCCGGTCGTCCGGGTGGACCAGCGCGACCCAGCCGGCCAGTTCGGGCGGCATCTCGGCGTCCCGGTACCCGAGCGTCGCCAGGCAGCTCCCGCCCCAGTCCACGCGGTTCGTGACGGCGTCCCAGTCGTATAGCACCTGTCCCGCGGCCTTGACTGCGGCCTCGTACCGGGCCTTCCACGCGCGGACCTCGTCCGCGGCGCGCGACCGGTCCGTGATGTCTTGGTACACCCCGAGCACCCCGACCACCGCCCCGGTCGCGTCCCGGAGCGGAACCTTGCTGGTGAGCAGCACCACCCGCGACCCGTCCGGCCGGGTGAGCGCCTCTTCGATCCCGAGAACCGACTGCCCGGTTTCGATCACGCGCCGGTCGAACGCGCGGAACGCCTCGGCCTCGGCCGGGGCGGTACCCAGTTCGAGGTCCGTGCGCCCGACGACCGCCTCGGGACCGGGGAGCGCGTGGTTCCGGGCGAACAGGGCGTTGCACCCGGTATAGACCGAGTTCCGGTTCTTCCAGAACACCCCGCACGGGATGTTATCGATGACGCTCCGCAGCAGCTCCTCGTTGCGCCGGAGCATCGCCTCGCTCTCTTTGCGCGCGGTCACGTCGCGGGTGGTGATGACGACCCCGTCCCCGGTCCGCACCACCTGGTGGTGCAGCCACATCACGCGCCCGTCCTCGATGTACCACGGGAACTCTTCTTCCAGCGGCTCCCCGGACTCGACCACGCGGACGTACCGGTCGAACAGGCCCAACATCCGGGGCCGCGGGAACAACTCGCACAGCCGCTTCCCGACGACCGCCGCGCGGTCCTTCTGGATGAGGGCCAGCCCCCTCTGGTTCAAATCGGTGAAGTAGAAGTCCCGGATCGTCCCGTCCGGTCCCCGGTCACACGCGAACAGGTAGACCGCGTCCAGGCTACCCTCCATCGCGGCCCGCAACACGGTTTCCGCGCGCACGCGCTCGGTCACGTCGCAGAGGTTCACCACCACGGCCGCGACCGCCGGGTCGCGCAGCCGGTTGGTACACGTGACCGCGGCCCAGCGCCACGACCCGTCCTTGTGCTGATACCGGTACTCTCCGCTGACGACGGCCCCCGGCTCCGCCAGGAGTTGCTCGTACCGGGCCGCGAACCGGTCCCGGTCGTCCGGGTGACACCATTCGAGGGCACTGTGCCCCACCAGTTCCTCGGGGGTCCGGCCGCAGATCCGGACCGCGGTCGGGGTCGCGTACAAAATAGTACCGTCGGCCGAGAGCAGCTTGATCGCGTCGGAGCCGTTTTCGATCAGCGCGCGGAACCGGCGCTCGCTCGCCCGCAGCGCGTCCTCGATTTCGTGCTGCCGGGTCACGTCCCGGTACGTGACGACGACCGCGCCGATGCTCGGGTCACACAGCAGGTTGACCGCCCGCGCCTCCAGCCAGCGCCACGCCCCGTTCTTGTGCCGCACCCGGTACGTTTCGGTGAACGCGGACTCGGGTTCCGACAAGAGCGCCGCGAACGCGGACCGCACCCAGTCCCGGTCGTCGGGGTGAGCGTACTCGACCGCGTCGACCCCGGTGAGTTCCGCGGGCTCGTAACCCACGAGCCGGGCACTGGACGGGCTGGCGTACTCGGCCACACCGTCCGCGTCGAACAGAACGACCGCGTCCAGGCTCTTTTCGATGAGCGCCCGGAACCGGGCCTCGGCCACGGTCGTCTTTACGGAGCCAGTCACATCCACGATGTTGGGCATTGGTCGTGAGCGGCCGGGCGGATCGGCGGTCCGGTCGGTTAATGGGGTTCGGGTAGCAACACGTGAATCGTAGCACGAAGTTCCGAACGGGAACTAGTCCCGTGTGCAATTTTTCCGACCGCATCTCACAATTGACCCTTCGCAAGAATCACGACATAAGAGAAAATCTATAAACACTTTACGCCATTTACACCCGACACCACGAACGTACTTGAAAGCGCGTTTTGTTGTTGCAGCTCGTTCTTCCGTCGGCAACTAAATGGGAGGGCTGCAACGTTTAAGGGAAGTCCACAGTTGACACAAGTACATAAATCACGAACTTGCAACCGTCCGAATCGGTCGTGCTATAACGGGAGGACGACGAATGACCGAAGCGGAATGGCTCGCGTGCGAGGAACCGGCGCGGATGCTCCCGCGGGTTCAGCAGCGCGCGTCGAACCGGAAGTTGCGGCTATTTGCCGTCGCATGTTGTCGCCTGTTCTGGGACGAGTTTCCCATCGAAGTGACCCGATCGGCCATCGAGATTAACGAACGGCTCGCGGACGGCCGGGCGACCGAAGCCGAACTCCGCGCCGCACGCAACGCGGCCCACAGGGAAGCGTGGCTGGCCGAATATTACACGCGGCGCGAACCGCACGGAACCGATAGCACGGAACGGCGAGCGTACTACCGCGAGCGCCTGGGCAACGCAACGGATGGCGCGCTGATGCGCATGTACCTCGTGGCGTTCATGGCCGGTAACGATCAGCGATTACGCTCCGACGACATGCCACTGCTCCGCACGGAGCCGACGCTGGTTCGACTCGGACCGGCCCTGTTCCGCGACATCTTCGGGAACCCGTTTCGCCCCGTGATCTTCTCCCCTTCGTGGCGCACCTCAACGGCCGTATCGCTGGCGGCGCAGATGTACGAATCGCGCGAGTTTAGCGCGATGCCGATCCTGGGCGACGCACTTCAAGATGCCGGATGCGACAGTACCGATGTACTCGATCACTGCCGCGGCACCGGGCCACATGTGCGCGGGTGCTGGGTCGTCGACTTCGTGCTTGGTAAGCAGTAGGAGACAGAGAAGAAGATTTCACTGCAGAGAGCACGAGAGGGCGCAGAGAAAACCGGCTCTCCGCGATTCTTGGGGGCGTGAGAGCGTTTTCTGGCGGTTTGGTCGATTCGCAACGGGTATCCTCAGCGAGTTGAGCACCGCCACGTTCCTGCCCATCAGTTCAGGGGACTCGCCATGAACGGCGAGACCATTTCGAGCATCTGGACGGACATTCTCCAGTTGCCTGGATTCGCCGTCGTCCACCTGGAAGAAGACCGTCTCCACCAACGGTACTTGGTCACCGTGGTTCCCCAGCACTCCATCGGCGTCTGCCCCCAGTGCCAGCGTGCCAGTGAGACGATCAAGCAACGACGCAGCCGGGATCGCATTCTCGACCTGCCCATCGGTTCGCACGCGGTCGAGTTGACCGTCCGTGTGGGACAATTCGAGTGCCCGCACTGCGGTCCGTGCTTCACTCCGCCGATCCCATTCTTGGCCGAAGGGTCGCACGCCACGGAGCGGCTCCTGGGCCGAGCCGCCGAGTTGATCCGTCACAGCGACGTGGCCAACGCGGCTCGGTTCTTTGGAATCCCCGAGAAGACTTTGGAGGGGTGGTATTACGCCTTCATCGAACGGCAGCAGCAACCCGCGACGGAAGCACCATCGGGACCGATTCGTCGCATTGGAATCGACGAGTTGTCTCTGAAAAAAGGCACCGGCAGTTCGTCGCCGTGATCGTGGACCACGACCACGGGTGCGTGCTCGATGTGCTCGAAAACCGTGAGAAGGCAACGGTATTGGCGTACCTCAAGCAGCAGAAGGAACAGGGCTTGTTGAGTCGGGTCGAGGAGGTGACGACGGACATGTGGGACGCCTACGTGGAGGCGGCCCGGGAGGCGCTCGGGGAGGGCGTCGCCATCACTATCGATCGGTTCCATGTCATGAAGAACTTCCAGGACGGCCTGACGGCGGCCCGCCGGGAGTTGCAGCGGGGGCTGTCGGCGGAGACCCGGAGCCGACTCAAGGGGAGCCGCTGGTGGTGGGTGACGAACCCGGAGAACCTGCGCGAGGAGGACCGGGAACCGTTCGCCCGGTTGCGGCAGGAGTTCCCGGCGCTGGGTGCGTTGTGGGACCAACGGGAGGGCTTGCGTGCGATCTTCGAGGATCGCTCGCTCGCCACGGCGGACCAGGGGCAGGAGCGACTGGAGGACTGGATGTGCGGGGTTCGGAAGTTGGGCCTGTCGTCGTTAGACAAGTTCTGCAAGACGTTGACGAACTGGATGGGCCGGATCGCGAATTACTTCCAGAACCGAAGTAGTAACGGTCGCACCGAGGGATTCAACCACGGGCTACGCTCCATCCTGTGGCGTGCCTGGGGCATGGTCAACTTCAAGAACTTCCGGCTCCGCGTGTTGGACCGCTTCGGACGGGCAAAAACTTGAACGCCCCCAAGAATCGCGGAGAGCCTGAAAACAAAAACGCTCGTGTGCAGTCTCTCGGTTCTCCTCTGCGTTCTCCGGCCCTCCGCGGTGAAACCTTCTTCGCCGCGACCACCCACTTGCAGATGCTTGATCGCGAACTTCGTGTTGGGACGCACAAATCAAATCACAAAATTCCACTGGGTGTCGCTGTAGATTTGGGCGGTTACGCCGCCGCCCAGAGCGCTTGCCAATCGGGTGTGTGGCTCAGGGCGCGGAGTTCGACCAGCGGGCCGACGTGTTCGGCCCGCCACCGCGCGCCCGTTCGCTTCAACCGCAAGTTCACCTCTTGCTTGATCGTTCCCTCCACCGCACCGCTGCCGATACTCTGCCCGCGTGCCAACCGCGGGGCGTAATCCAAGCGGGTCGGGTGCTTGGCCATGTACGCCGCCAGCCCCAGCAACGGAGCGGTCGAGACGTCGCTCGGTGCCGCCGCGAGCACCCCGGCCAGCCACCGCTCCAGACCGACTTTCCCCCGGCCACCAACGCCGCACGACCGGCTCGCGCCGGCGCGTCCGCCGCGCCCGTCGCGTCCCCGAAGGTGCCCTTCACCGCGTCCCCGACGTGTTCCAGGGCGTGATACACGTCCAGAACGCCTGCCGCCTGGGGCCAGTGGTCCGACGCCAGGTTCCAGATCCACTCGGCCCCGTCGCCCAGCACCGTCACATCGCGGGCGGTCGTCACGCCCAGCCGATCCGATTCCTCTCGCAGCCGGGTACCGAACGCGCCACACCCTTCGATCGCCGCACGCACCGTGCGAACGGTCGGGCCGGGCAAGGTGCGCGTGTCCCACTCCTCGGGAGTGGCCGACGCGCCCGCTTCTCGCTTGCAAAATAGGCCGACCTTCACGTCCCGCCAGCCGTCGCGCGTGTTCACCTTGCCCGCGTCGATCAGCACCTCCACCGCGCCTTTCGCGGTCGCGAACCGCCCCGCGTCGCCCCGGCCGGGGCGCGCGGCCGCCGCCCGCTTGGCCTGGGCGTGGGTCGCCTGACGAATCACCTCGTCGTCGACCTGCCAGCCGCAGAACTCCGCCACAACCTGTTGCGCCCGCGCGAAGGAGTGCTCGACGCCCGCCAGCACCAGCAACCGCGTCGCCTGCCGGGTGAGGAAGCCCTCGATCCCGAGGGCGTGGTCGGCTCGGAACGTGCCCCCGTGACCTCGGCACCACGAGTACTCGCGGTCGAGTTGGACCGGCCCGAGGGCGGTCGTCACCGTCCGGCGGTGTCGCCCTTTGGACCGCCACCCGGCGACTTTTTTTCCAGGTCGGCGCGAGCCTGGACGGTGGCCGCGAGGTTGTCACGGAGGAGCCGGCGACCGGTGCCCAATGCAAAGGTCTCGCAGGCCTCGAGTACGGTGCCGTGGGCGGCCGTCGTTCCCAACCGCCGCATCTCTTGGACGTAGGCGATGGCCCGTTCGAGTTCGATCCGCTCGGCGTCCGTGGTGTATTCGACGGTCAACGTGGGCATCCTGCCACTCCATGAAATGGGGTGAAATAGAATAACCCCAAGCCGATGCCCAAATCTACAGCGACACCCAATTCCACTAGTGAACTTGACAACCAATCCACGAAAAGACTATACTGCCGTGTGATGGGTAAACACGGTGACTCTCGTACCGGAATCCCAAAGAACCCGTGGAGTGCAAACGGCCCTCTGACTACCCCAAAACGTGCGAATGTTAGCAATCAGAAAGGAGAAATGGCATTTTCTAGAGCCTGTTATGAACCTAACTCGTGGCAGGGGAATCTAATGGGTCATGGGAACCCGAAAATCGTACCCCAGTGACGTGACGGACGACGAGTGGGCGTTCGCAGCCCCATACCTGACCCTGTTGTGCGAGGGCGCGGGTCAGCGTGAGTACGCCCTGCGGGACGTGTTCGACGCGCTCCGCTGGGTCCTCAAGACCGGCGCCCCGTGGCGGTTCCTGCCACACGACTTCCCGCCGTGGCCAGCCGTGTACCAGCAGGCCCGGCGGTGGCTCGCGGCCGGGTGCTTCGAGGACATGGCCCACGACCTCCGAGCGTTGCTCCGCATCGCCGCCGGGCGTAGCCCTTCCCCGAGCGCCGTCATCTTGGACGGGCGCACCCTCCAATCGACCCCAGAGAGCGGGGCGCGGGGCGAGTTCGACGGGCACAAGATGCGCAACGGGTCCAAGATCCACATCGCCGTGGATACCTTGGGGCACCTGTTGGCGCTGCGGGTGACGACCGGCAAGGAGCAGGAGCGGAACCAGGTCGCGGACCTGGGTGCGGCGGTCCAAGAGGCGACCGGGCAGGCCGTGACCCTGGCGTATGCGGATCAAGGTTACACCGGGGACCAACCGATTGCTGACGCGGGAGCTCACGGGATCACGCTCCAGGTGGTCAAGTACAACGGGGCCAAGAAGGGGTTCGTGCTAGTGCCGAGGCGCTGGGTGGTGGAGCGCTCGTTCGCCTGGATGGGCCGGTTCCGACGACTGGCCCGGGACTACGAGCGACTGTCCACAACCCTCGCGGGGTGGCATTGGGTCGCGTTCCTGGTCCTCCTGCTTCACCGCTGGACCCCAATTACGCACTTAGGTTCATAACAGGCTCTACGGGGAATACCGAGGTCCGGAGCCCCTCGGTCCCGAAATGTTAGCAGCGCACTGAGGTGACGCGGCGCGTCACCGGTGACGGTTCCATCCCAGAGCGATGGGAGCCACGAGCAATCGGGCGAGCGGCACGAACAGAACAACGCCCGCGGCCAAGTTGTAGTCGGAGGTCCATTCGGGCGGGGTCAGCCAGAGCAATACGGCGACCAGTCCCACAACAACCAGTACCCAAGCACCGAGAACGCGCAGTATCACCCCCGTGCTCAGTTCCCCGCATCGGTGCAGTACACGCAGCGCAACCCCCGCGAGCAGGAACTTCAGCGCGATCAACCCCGTGGCCACCCACGGGATCGCGGCGCGAATGCGGTTGAGGCGGTCCGGTTCCGAACCCCACCGGGTCCACTCGTATGCCGCGTGTAGGCACACAGATGCGGCCAGGATAGCCGTGGCGAAGGCCACCCACATCCGCCCGGTGAGTCCGATCCAGAGGTTCTCGACCAACAGTCGCCAGATGAGGAACACCGGGCCAATGGCGATCAGCCCGAAGAGAACACACGCACGAGCGGCACCGAGCGCGGACACAGCGTAATCCCACTTTTGAGAGAGCCCATTCATGCCACCGGTAAAGGCCATCCACGCACCAGCAACGGTGACGGTCAGCGCCCAGGTCACGCCGGAAATAATGGCCGCGGCGCGGAGCTTCGCGCTCACCAGCGCGGAGTTACTCATGGGTCGCGTGGCGGCGAACGCGGGGAGGTTGAAAATCCCGTGCGTGATGTCGCCCATCGCTCCCATGTACTGACCACAGAAAGCGGCCATTAAAGGCGGAATGCACAAGAGCGCAACCCCGAACCCCGGCTTCCGTTCACCGGGCGGCTCCAACAACAATGCACACACTACCAGAGTGCTCAGCGTGAACAGAACCAGGAGCGGGAACCCGACCCCGCGGACCCGCCACTCGTACCACACCTGCGCGCTCATTGGCGTCGAGAATGCCCGGCGCGCCCGGTATACCCCAACTCGGCAACTCGTTGCGAGCGCGCGGAGCCAGTTCGGGTTGTCTCCCCGGCGGGCACGCCCCACGCCGGCGCGAGCGACCAGGAACGCGACCGGAACCAGCACGATTGCAAGTGCCGTGAGGGTCGCGTTCTCGGTGGCAGGGTCCGCGAACTCGTAGTCGATCGATACCAGCAGCACCGGCGCCCGTACTAACGCGGTCAAAACGACGAGCGCCACGGGGAGCCGGACCCACGGCACCCCGAACGGAACCCACAACATGGCCTGGGTAACCACCACGAGCGCGGCCAGCATCGCCAGCCACCAGAACGGAGTTTCAATTCCACAGGGGTGCAGCACGAGTTGGTCCCACGCGACCCACGCGAGTACGGCCGCGAGCGCCCCTTGGATCATCGGCCACCCGACTAGCACCGACGTCCGAACGGGGAGCAGAAAGAACCGCACCGGGAACCCGGACTCCGCGTTCTCCAGTCGGACCTCAGAGCCGTATGCGAACACAACAACCAAGTACATCAGCCCCATGACGAACCACACGGAACCGAGCGAGGCGAATGTTCGCGGGTTGGCGACCGGTACCGTCGCGGCAACGACGGCGTACACGGCGATGAACGCACAGAAAGCCGAGAGCCCCCACCGATACCGGCCCCAGAACTCCCACGTCAGTGCGGTTACGGGCGCATGCATGGTTCACTCCTTTCCCGGTTCGGAACCCTTCGCCCCAACCCGCGCAACGAAGATCTCGTCGAGCGACGGGACGCGCTGGCCAATCACTTCCGCGCCACACGCGGCGACCGCGTCGCGCAGCTCTCCGAGCCGCCCACTGCACAGAGTGACCCACTCCGCTCCCCTTCCCTCCCACGTCAGCGCGCCGGTCAGCGCGGGCGGGTTCGGGCGCGGCTCCCGGAACCGCAACGTCAATCGATGGTGCGTGTCCTTGATCTGATCGAGTGAGCCACTGAAGACAACGCGCCCGCGGTCGATCAGCGCCACCCGGTCGGCCACCCGCTCGACCTCGTGGAGCAGGTGTGAGGAGAACACGACCGTCCGCCCCTCTTCCGCGATCGTGCGAATGATCGCCGCGAGGATGTCCTGTCGGACGATCGGGTCGAGGCCCGAAGAAGGTTCGTCGAGTACCAGGAGTTCCGGCCGATGAGCCAGTGCGAGAACCAGCCCGGCCCGCGCCCGCTGGCCCTTCGACAGGTGCTTCACCTTGGCGCGCGATTCAAGGGCAAACGACCGACTCAGTTCCTCGGCGAACCCCGGATCCCAGTTCGGGTAAAACGCTCGGGTGTAACGAAAGAGTTCGCCCACGCGCATCCAGCCGGGCAGCTCCGGTTCCTCGGAGAGGTACCCGACGCGGACCAGTACGCCCGCCGGGTCCGCGGCCGGGTCGCGCCCGAACACACGCACCGACCCGCTCGCCGCCCGGAGCAAGCCCAGTACGTGCTTGATGAGCGTCGTCTTGCCCGCGCCGTTGACCCCGACGAGTCCGAAGACCGTTCCGCGGGGCACGTCCAGTCGAACGTCGTCGAGCGCGACCTTCGGACCGAACCGGCGGGTCACGCCCGCCACCTCGATCACATTTCCGTCGGGCTCGGAATGAACAGCGACCATCGGTTCACACCTCTTCGGGGTTCAGGGCCTCGTCGCGCTGGCGCAGGAGTTCGATCACCTCGTCGGTGCGCACCCCGAGCTGCCGGGCCTCGGCGAGCAGCGCGTCGATCCGCTCGGTTACGATTTTCAGTCGCTCGCGCCGGGCCAACGGCGACCCGGTCGCGGAAACGTAGGTGCCGGCGGTTCGGCGCTTCTCGACGACCCCCGCGACTTCCAGTTCGCGGTACGCCCGGGCAACCGTATTCGGGTTGACCGTGAGCTGATCGGCGAGGACGCGGATCGCCGGGAGTTCTTCACCGGGCACGAGGCGCCCCGCGGCCACCAGGTACTTCACCTGGGTGACGATCTGGAGGTAAATCGGGACACCGTCGTGCGGTGAAATGTGGATGTCCATCGCTCAGCGCCTCGCTGTCACACTGTATGCATCCACTAATACAGCTTGAACGTCGCGCGAAATGACTCATTTCACAAAAATGTGCGATCCGGCCGCGGCTGTTGAGAAGTGCGCCGAGGCGCGGTTGTATTGATTGTGAGTTTTGAAGCGGCACAGTGGGCATTGTCCACTGAGAGCGGATGCCGAACGGCCCAGAAGGTTCCGTGAATTGCGCGGTGGAACGCGCGTTTAACTTGCGATTCGAGCGAATGTGCGCGAACATGGGCCGATCAATCACGGTCCCTTTTGTAGTCCGGGTGCTCCATGTCCGCGTTCCTCCCGCAGTTCGATCCCGACCCGACCGCTCGCGCGACCGCACGCGACGCGGCCCGTTTGAAATACCAGTTCAACTACACCTTCGTCTCCCCGCTCGCCGTCATCGACCGCGTCCCGCGCGAGCACGAGTTCTCCCACGAGTGGCTGAAGGTCGTCGGGGACCGGATACTCTTTGTGCTCTCGAACCGCATCGACCTGGAAGGCAAAACGGAATTCAGCGAGTACCTGCGGAGCAAGCACTCGCTCCTGACCAAAGCGATCGCGTGGGGCGCGGAACTGTTCCTCGGCGTCCTGCGAGAAATGGTGACCGACTCGCTAAAGTTCACGCTCCGATCGACGGCGCGCCCGGACCGACCGACCGCGCTCAGCGCATACTCCGATCTGTTCCGCTCGATCGGGCTTCCGCCGATCAGTGCGACGATCCCCAGCGACCCCGCGTTCGCGCACATGCGCGTGGCCGGGCCGAACCCGGTCATGCTCCAGCGCATCAGGGCGCTCGACGACCGACTCCCGCTCACCGAGGCCGAGTACCAGCGCGTCGTTCCCGGCGACTCGCTCGCCGCGGCCGGGGCCGAGGGGCGCCTGTTCCTCGCCGACTACCAACCGCTTCACGGGGCCGTGATGGGCACGTACCCGCACGACGTTCAGAAATACGTCTACGCGCCGCTCGCACTGTTCGTGACGGACCGCACCACGCGGCAGCTTCGCCCCGTGGCGATCCAGTGCAAGCAGACGCCCGGCCCGGACAACCCGGTGTTCACGCCGGACGACGGCCACAACTGGCTGATCGCCAAAACAGTTGTGGAGATCGCCGACGGCAACTTCCACGAAGCCGTCACGCACCTCGCGCGCACCCATTTGCTCATTGAACCGTTTGTGATCTGCACTTATCGCCAACTTGCCCCGAATCACCCATTGTTCGTGCTCCTGGCGCCGCACTTCGACGGCACGCTGGCGATCAACGACGCGAGCTGGCGCCACCTGATCGCGAACAAGGGCGCGGTAGACCAGTTGTTCGGCGGTACCATCGAGACCTCGCGCCAACTCGCCGCGTCCGGGGTGCAGAGCTACCTGTTCAACGAATCCATGCTTCCGAAGGCGCTGGCGGACCGCGGAACGGACAGTGCCGAAACGCTCCCAGAGTACCACTACCGCGACGACGCTCGACTATACTGGGACGCGATCCAGAAATGGGTGAGTGACTACCTCGCGCTGTACTACCCGACCGATGGGGAGGTACAGTCGGACCCCGAACTGAAAGCATGGTTAGCCGAAATCGGGGCCGACACAGGCGGGCGCGTGAGCGGGTTCGGTGTCGGCACGGCCGCCCCGACGCGCGCGTACCTGATCGACGCGGTCACGATGATCCTGTTCACATGCAGCGTGCAACACGCCGCGGTGAATTTCCCGCAATACGACGTGATGAGTTACGTCCCCGCGATGCCACTGGCGGGCTACTCGCCCGCTCCGACCTCAAAGACCGGAGCGACCCCAGCCGACCACCTCGCGATGTTCCCGCCAATGGACATGGCCGAATTGCAAATGGAACTCGGATACATGCTCGGTACGGTCCACTACACCACACTCGGCGAGTACCCGGCCAACTACTTCCTAGACCCCCGCGTGGCCGAACCGCTCACTCAGTTCCAGAAGCAACTTGCCGAGATCGGCCGAACCATCGAGCAACGGAACACGACCCGCTTACCGTACCACACGCTGTCGCCTTCCGGCATCCCGCAGAGCATCAACATATGAGAGCAACCGGTCTTTCCCCTCATGCGGTTCGGGTGAACGATCGGTGAAGATGCTTCCGGACTTCATCAATTTCCGACATGTGGCAATTGATGAAAAATCTCTGCGCCGATCGACTCACTCTCACAATCGACCGGCGCATTTCTGGACATCTGCGTTTCTTGTGCTCGAAAATAGCCCGAATTGCGCCAACATACTGCCCCGAATCTTAATGAGTATGGGATTCGGGTTTGGCTTGTTCTGTTACAAACCACAAAGCTATGATGCCGGCCCATTTACTGCCATGCGTTCAGGAGGACGCACGCTTTGTGGCAACACTTCGCTGACCCTCACGACCGGTTCTGCCACCGGCGCCCCGACTTCCTCGTCATCTCCCCGCCCAAAACGGGATCAACGTGGCTGGCTGCGAACCTCCGACATCACCCCCAGCTCTTCGTTCCAGAAGTGAAGGAAGTTAAGTACTTCAGTTCCCTCTTCAAGTACCTCGACTTCGGCTGGTACTGCGATCACTTTACTGCTGCTAGGAACCGGCAAGCGGGTGAGGCGTCACCGTCGTATGCCTCCCTGCCACTCGCGACCATTCGGCTCATCCGCCAGCTCCTACCGGACATCAAACTGGTGTTTCTGATGCGCGAGCCAGTCTCCCGAGCCTGGTCGCACGCCAAGCACAATCACCGGTACCGAGAAGCCAACTTCGCACAAACAGCCACCGACACCGATCTCGTTACCGACGACCAGTGGCGGGAGAATTTCGCGCACGACTGGCCCCTCGTCGCGGGCGATTACCTCGGCCAGCTCCGACGGTGGACCTCTGTGTTTCCGGCCGAGCAACTGTTCGTCGGTTTCTACGAGTCAATCGCCACGAACCCGGCCACACTTCTGCGCGACGTATTCACGTTTCTCGGGGTCGATCCGGAAGTAGACCTCAGCAGTTTCCCGGTTGAGGAACGCATTCTCCCTGGACCGCCCGGCGACCTTTCGCCCGAACTCACTCAGGCGCTCCGCGGGCTCCTTCGCGCTCGAACGACCGAACTCGTTGATTTCGTGGGCGAACGATTCGGGCTGGAAGCTCCATCGGAGTGGCAGGCCACGCTCAACGGACCGACATCCTCCCCGATTGAACAGCCTACCGCGTTCAGGTTGGCGGATGACGACGGGTACCTGTCCGGCGTCATGCAGTTGGAAGAGACGTTCGCTTCGGGCCACCGGCGAGTGCTATCCGATTACCGCGGTTACGACATCGTGTTCTCGCGCGGCGCGCTATACGCGGTGCCTCGGGACGATGCACGGGCATCGCGTGAGGAACCGCTTGTGGCGCCGACGCTGAGTGAAATGAAAGAGCGGATCACGACACGGTTACTGGAAGCGGCCAGCGCACGGGTACAGTCGGTGGAAGATGAATTGCGTACAACCCGCGAAACCGTATCCAGTTTGAGTGCCGAGCTCGCCGAACTGGTCGCCCTCTCCCGGCGCCCGTCACTCGCGCGCCGACTACTGCACTCGATGCACCTCTCCACTCTTCCCAATTAAGCGTCACGCGATCACACTCCCTCCCGTGATCGCTTCGCCACTGCGACGCACAAAAATCGAACGCCCCGCACCCCCAAGCGACTTAGCACTCGGGGCGCGGGGCGTTCATTGCGGTACTCCAATCAGCGAACCGTGAGGTGCCAGATCAACCCACTTCGCACGCATCGTCTTGGCACACGGACGCACGCTCGTCGCGCGATTCGGTTTCGACCCGTTGCAGCGTCACGATCCGCTCCGGGGCCACTCCACACGCCCGATCGAGAGCGGCCTTGAGGCCGCGGTTCCACGAATCCAGGTTGTACTTACTTTGAACGTCAGTACGGGCCGCATTCCCGAGCCGCCGGCGCAGGTTCTGGTCCTCCACCAAGCGCGAAACGGATTCCACGATCCCGGCGACCACCTCGGGATCGGGCGTGTGCGTGAACTCGTAGTTCTCGCGCAGCATCCCCGCTTCCGAATCAGCCCACGACGCCTTCCCATACCGCCCGCGGACGACCAACCCGTTCTGCTCGTGCTCCAGGTACTCTTCCATCCCCCACCCGTCGGAGCCGACGACCGCGAGACCGTAAGACATCGCTTGTAGCAGCGAGACGATGTGAACCCGCGCCGCGGGCAACAGATAGATGTCGCTCGCGGCGTGCAGTTCGGCCATTTCCTCGTCAGTCAAGAACCGGTTGACGATGCGCACCCACCCGCCTTCCAGAATTCGCAGGTAGTGATCGTCCAGGGCCGGCAGCGCGGTGCGCATGGTGAGTCGCAGTTGCGGGTACCGTTTGCGGAGGATCGCGAACGCTTCCAGTACGTCTAGGCCCCCGCGAACGTAGAAGTTCTCCGGAACCTGGCACCACGAGTTGATGAACAGCAGGTGGATCGGCTCGTCCGCCGGCCGCGGGTCGTGCCGCTGCCAGCGCTCAGGGAGCCTCACGCCGAGCGGCGCGTAGACCACTTTCTTCTGAATGATCTCGCTCTTGAACAGCGCCGGAACCAGTTCGGCGGTCGAGCGCATGTGCGTCAGGATCGCCTTGCAGTGGTCGGCTTCGAGCAGCGCCTTTACGATCGGGAAGTACGGCGAATCGGCAAGCGACAGCCCGCACGTGTGCCCGTTCTGAACGAGCGGGTAGAACAGCGTCGTGGGGTCTTCGATCTCGATGACCCAATCGTTCTGCCCGAAGGTGTACGGCATGCTCGTCAGGAACACCAGATCCTGGCGCCCGAGGAGCAGTTGCGATTGCAGGTGCCGCGTCTGAAGGAAGTTCAGCACCGCGCCCGGTTTGCACCCGCGCCACAACAGGGTCACGAGCAGCCGAACGAACGCGACAAAAACCGCGACTCGCGTCGCGATCGTGACGCCCCGTTGCGGGCGCACGAAATTAAAGGCACTTCGCACCGCGAACCACGCACTGCGTGTCGCTTTCGCGAGTTTCTGGCCCATACGCGCACATCGCGCCCGCGGCCCGCGACTACTCTGCACCGGGCGCGGCTTCTCGGCCGGAGGAGCAGATCGAGTGAACCGGTACCCCTCCGGCGGGTTCCCGGTGTGTTTGAACTGCGGGTGGGCACCGCAATTACCCGACACCGAAAAGATCGGGAGCCAGCCCGCGAACTCGACCGGCGTGCTCGCCGCGATGCGCTGAACGGTCTTCTCCAGTTCCTCCGCGCTGGTCCCCGAAATGACCCCGACGCGCTGCCGGTCCCCCGGCACATCCAGATCAACGGCACCAGCCGATCGAGGTACCGCGAAGAACGCCCCTCGATGGCGGACGATGTCGTAATCCGCCACTTGCTTGAGGGTTTCCGTTCGCTCCGTGCGTTCGTCCCAACCGTCCACGAGTCGCTCCACTTCCGCGAGCGTGGGCGCGGACAGAACGGCGGGGTGCCGGTCCAACATCCCGGGCGTGCTCAGGATGCGCTCGACGTGTGCAGTCGGTGGTACGGCGTGAATCCGTCCGTGAATGCGGATCAGGCGGAACCCCTTGTACGACTCCGGAAACGGAGTCTTATCACGGCGCCCCAGATGCATAACTGATGTCCAGAGTGTGGTTGTGCGGGTTCAGTGAGAGGTCAATGCAGCAACGAGTAACGGCCGCCGGTCGATCAGGCGAAAATGGAGACGAGGTTCCGGCGCATTTTGCGGAAAATGCGGCTCGGTAACCGGCGCACCGGTTGAGAACGGACCTTCCGCCACGTGCCCTCGAGCTTCGATCCCCAGCTCGGGCGGAAATCGGTCCCGTGAACCATGTTCAGGTAGACGTTGCGGGCCTGCCGGCGCACCAGCTCGAACCAGTATTTGTTGAGCGGCCCAACATTGTTGGTCAGCTCCATGTTGTTGTAGGTCACCGCGGTCCCGACGCTCGCGGGGCGCTCGTACTCCCCACCGCGCTCGTAGAACGGCGTGTGCTGCTTCCAGATCACGATCCCGTACAGGTCGTACAGGGCGACCGAAAGCCCCATCAGCCAGCTATCGACGTTCGCCTGCCAGCCGAAGTTCTGGCACACTTCGATGAGCCGCGCGCTAATGACCGGCGACCAACACCCGAACGAAACGACCCACTGGCGGACCGCCTCTTCTTGCTCATAAATTCCCGCGAACGATTCGATCGGGGGCCGGCGGTACCCCATGATGCAGAACTCGTCCTTGACGTCGAGAATTTCCGAGACGAACCCGGGCCGGTTGAAATAGAAGTCGTCGGCCGTCATCAGGCAGAACCGCGAACGCGGGTCGCGCTGCGCGAACATGTACTCTTGTGCGTGGTGCAACCCGTGGCGCCCCTCGCCGCGCGACCAGACGAACGTGCGCACCGCGAACGGGTACTTGGCAAAAAAGCTGTCGGGCAGCCGGGCATCGTCGTCGGAATCGAACTTGATGAGGAACTCGATCTGCTCGCGCTCGGCGGGCGTCGTGCAGGCCACGGTCGAGTCGAGCAACCGCTGCAAGCCAGAATCGGGGTTGCCCTTCTCGCGGGAGCAGAACAGGACGCTAATCATGGTACCCTCCCTGGTGCCCCCCGGCAGTGCGCGGCGGCCGTGCCTTTGTGAAGTTTGGCCGGGGGATCGGAAAGGTACGGCACCGCGGAAAACTGGTCAAGCCAGATCGCGGTGCTTCTCATTCATTAGTGAGGTGCAAGTGGTCCGTACTGCGAAGTGGCTTCGCAAAATCACAGGTGGAACACGACTCGCTTCTGGAACCACGACGTCGTTACGGCGGCGAGTCCGAGTAGGGCCGCTGTGCAAGCGGTACCGTACACGTACAGTTTCGCATCCGGGAGGCTCCCGTGGATTAGCGGGTAGCGCACCAGTTCCAGGTACAAGTTCATCGGGTTAAAGCGGGCCATCCACCCGAGCCCCTTACCGACAAGCAAATCGGCCGGGTACACGATCGGCGTCAAGAAGAACAAGATCTGTGCAGCGATCTCAAGCAAGTGCTTCGTGTCGTGGAAGTAGGCTTGCGCGAATGCAAAAATCGTCGCGATCGCCCAGCCCGCGGCAAAGACCAGGAACAGCGCGGGCACAACCGCCCATAGGAATTGGAGCTTGTCGCAGTTGCCGTCCAGTATCGCGATCGCGGCGACCGCGACCCCGAGCGCGAACATGCTCTGGATCGCGTACCCGAGCACGAAACGCAGCGAATACAGCCCGAACGGGAGCGGGTGCTGGCGGATGTACGACTCGTGGGAGATGATCGCGAGGCACCCGCTGACCGCGCACTCGCGGAAGAACCCCCAGACCGCCAGCCCCAGCAGCAGCATCCGCGTGTAGCCCGCGGGCGAGAGCATGAGGACGCCGCTGAACACGGTGACGTAAGTGGCGGCCATCGTCATCGGGTGGATGAGCGACCACACCCCGCCGAGCCACGATCGCTTGTACCTCAGCCGGAGATCGAGCCGGACGAGGGCCATCAGGAAGCTCCGAAACTTCCAGATCGCGGTCACTTGGTTCAACATCCATAACCTCGGTCAACGAGAGCGCTCGCGGGGTCTCGGCTGGCACGCGACGGCGGGGCTATCTATCAGACCCCTCCAAATTTCGACAACCCCAATCGATTGACCCGGACGCGCAAGGCGCCCGAACTTCCTTACCGCCACAAATTGTGACAGAGCGAGAGTTTGAGAACGGCACTGGGTACTCAAACCCGGTTCCAAGCTCCGGCGCCCGTTACGATCTCACCCGGTAACAGCCAGCATACAGCCACAAGCCCCCGTCTCCGGCTCGTGATCGTCCTAAACGATCTACTACCCGTTTAACTTTGAGTTCGACGCTTGCTGACCCACCAACCGATCCGGTAACATTGAAGCTCGATACTTAATGCGCTCGGTCCACTACTCTCCCGCCTCTATGCGCACCCAATTTCGCTGGTTCGCGCTTTCGTTTCTGGCGTTCACTTCTCCCGCACGAGGAGAAGACAAGCCGCCACCGGCGAAACCGTCGCCCGAACACATCGAGTTCTTCGAGAAGAAGATCCGCCCGCTACTGGTCAAGCACTGTTACTCGTGCCACAGCGCGGAGGCGAAAAAAGTTAAGGGCGAATTGCGTCTCGATACGCGCGAAGCCGTGTTGAAGGGCGGTTCGTCGGGACCATTGATCGTGTCCGGCGATCCCGCAAAAAGCCTGCTGATCCAGGCCGTGCGGCACGCGGACCCGTCCCTGAAAATGCCTCCTGATGTGAAACTGAAGCCGGAAGAGATGGCGGACCTCGAAGCCTGGGTGAAGATGGGCGCCCCCGACCCGCGCGACGGTGGGAGTGGGGCGAAAAAGATCGACTTCGAGAAAGCGAAAGAGTTCTGGTCGTTTCGCTCCGTCGTGCGGCCGGAGGTGCCGAAGCCCGGGGCAACAAATCCCGTCGATAACTTCATTCAGGCGACACTCGACGCGAAAGGGCTGAAACCGTCCCCGCCCGCGGACAAGCGCGCGCTCATTCGCCGGGCGACGTTCGACCTTACGGGGCTCCCGCCCACTCCGGAAGAGATCGATGCGTTCCTGAAAGATGACTCACCCGAAGCGTTCGCCAAAGTGGTCGACCGGTTGCTCGCGTCCCCGGCTTACGGCGAGCGCTGGGGCCGCCACTGGCTCGATGTCGTGCGCTACGCAGACACCGCGGGCGATAACTCCGACTACCCCATCCCGCAAATCTTCCGCTACCGGAACTGGGTGATCGAGGCCTTCAACCGCGACTTGCCCTACGACGAGTTCGTTCGCCAACAGCTCGCAGGGGACTTGCTTCCTTCCAAAAACGAAGCGGACCGTCAGGCGAAGTTGATCGCAACGGGCTACCTCGCGAACACCAAGCGGTTCGGTTCCTACGAGGACGAGCGCTACCCGTGGTACCTCACCTACGAGGACCAGATCGACAACTTGGGGCGCACGTTCCTCGCGCTCACGATCAACTGCGCCCGGTGCCACGACCACAAATTCGACCCGATCAGCCAGCACGACTACTACGCGCTCTACGGCTTCTTTTCCAGCACGCGCTACCCGCGCCCCGGGATCGAACTCGACAAGGTCCAGCGCGACTTCGTTCCGCTGGCACCGCAAGAAGAAATCGCCGCGTTCGAGAAAGAGCGCGCCCAGAAGATGGCCGAGTTCGACGCGAAGGTGAAAGCAGTTGTTGCCGAGAAGACCGCGGCGGAAAAGGCGCTCGCCGGGGCCGAAAAAATCCAGGACGAGCAAGAACGGAAGGCCCGCATCGCCGAAGGCAACAAAAAAGTCGACGGCCTCAAACAGAAGATCAAGTCAGCGCAACAGGAACTTGAGAACTACGCCAAGAAGCCGCTTCCCTTCGAGACGGTTTACGCCGTTGCCGAAGGCAAAACCGAGGGCAAGAAGAAGGTCGGGAACGCCTGCGTACAGATCAAAGGCGACCCGGAACGTCTGGGACCGGAAGTCCCTCGACGCTTCCCCACCATCCTGGGCGAGCAAACGCTCCCTGCCGCGACAAAGGGCAGCGGCCGGCTCGAACTCGCGAACTGGATCGTTGACGCGAAGAACCCACTGTTCGCGCGCGTGATGGTGAACCGCATCTGGCAGTACCACTTCGGGAAGGGAATCGTTCGCACCGCGAGCAACTTCGGAATTCTGGGGGAACCGCCCACGCACCCGGAACTGCTTGACTACCTCGCCGCGCGTTTCGTCGAAGACAAGTGGTCGATGAAGTCGATGCACCGGCTCATCATGCTCTCGCGCACTTATCAGCAGTCGAGCCGCGACGACGAAGCGAGCGCCAAAATCGATGTCGCGAACGATTACTTGTGGCGGTTCGACAAGCGCCGGCTCGACGCGGAATCCATCCGCGACGCGCTGCTCGCGGCGGCGGGGAACCTCGACCGCTCCCCGGGCGGCGCGCACCCGTTCCCCGCGATGAGCACCTGGAACTTCACACAACACCACCCGTTCAAGGCGGTGTACGAGACGAACAAGCGGAGCGTGTACGTGATGGCGCAGCGGTTCCAGCGCCACCCGTTCTTCGCACTGTTCGACGGCGCCGACACCAACGCGAGCACCGATCGCCGGCTCACGAGTACCACACCGCTGCAAGCGCTCTACCTGATGAACGACCCGTTCGTTCACGCCCAGGCCAAGAAGTTCGCCGAGCGCGTGTGCGGCGAGAGTCAGAACGATCCAGCCCGTATCGAACGCGCATACGTCCTGCTGTTTGGCCGCGTCCCCACGACCGACGAAGCCACCACCGCAACGAACTATCTCGCGAAAGTGAGAGACAAGCTCAAAACGACAGGAATCCCTATGGAACAACTCCCGGCCAAGGCGTGGGAGAGCCTCACTCGCGCGCTGTTCTTGAGCAACGAATTCGTGTACCTGGATTGAGTTAAGAAGAGTTTTTGACAGGATTAACAGGATCGACCGGATTGAAGACCTGGTTTTTGCTTGATCCTGTTTATCCTGTTAATCCTGTCAAAAACTCTTCTGATTTTAGCCCTTCTCCCACAATCGGCGCTGGCGATCTGGAGCACTCGATGGACCTCACCCCTCGTCCCACCCGGCGCGCCGCGATCCGCTCAATGGTCGGTGGGTCACTGCTGTTCCCCGGAATCGTGTCGCAACTACTCGCGGCCGAAGAGCGCCGGGCGACCGACGCCGACCCGCTCGCGCCCAAGAAGCCGCACTTCGCGCCGAAGGCCAAGCGCGTCATCTTCCTGTTCTCCACCGGCGGCGTGTCGCAAATGGACACGTTCGACCCGAAGCCCAAGCTGTTCGCGGCGGACGGCAAGACGCTCGGCGTGGGCGGCGGGCTGTCGCTCGAAAAGCGCCCGCTCCTCAAGCCCCGGTGGGCGTTCAAGCCGGGCGGCAAATGCGGAACGCAGGTGAGCGACCTGTTCCCGCACATCCGCGAGCGCATGGACGACGTCTGCCTCATCCGCTCGATGAGCACCGACAACAACGAGCACTTCCAGGCCACGCTCGCGATCCACACCGGTTCGTTCTTCGCGGCGCGGCCGAGCATCGGGAGCTGGGTCAGTTACGGTCTGGGTACCGTGAACCAGAACCTCCCGTCGTTCGTCGTCATCGCGCCGCAACTGCCCTACGCCGGCACCCAGGTGTTCGCGAACGACTTCCTACCGGCCTACCACCAGGGCACGCGCGTGCTACCCGGGAAGGAGCCGGTGCCGAACGTGAAGCGACAGCCCGGCACCGACGCCCTTCAGGAACTCGAACTCGGGTTCGCGGACGCGCTCAACAAAACCCACCTGAAGACCCACGGGCACGACGGCGACATGGCCGCGCGCATCCGGTCGTTCGAGACCGCGTTCAAGATGCAGTTCGAGGCGCCCGAAGCGTTCGATCTGTCAAAGGAAACAGACGCCACGCTCGACCTGTACGGGGTGAACCGCGCCGACACCGAGAGCTTCGGCTGGCAGTGTCTCATCGCCCGCCGGCTCGCAGAACGCGGGGTGCGGTTCATCGAACTCATTGACGGCAGTTCGGCGAAGAACTGGGACTCGCACGGTGACATGGGCGAACACGAGCCGCTCGCCAAGAGGATCGACAAACCTATCGCCGGCCTGCTCGCCGATCTCAAGCGCCTCGGGATGCTCGACGACACTCTCGTGGTGTGGACGACGGAGTTCGGGCGCACGCCCGGCCAGGACGGAACGAAGGGCCGCGGGCACCACCCAGCGTGCTTCTCGTCGTGGATCGCGGGCGGCGGGATCAAGCCCGGCATCGCCTACGGCGCCACCGACGACATCGCCGCGACCGTGATCGAGAAGAAGGTCCACGTCCACGACTTCCACGCGACGCTCCTGCACCTGCTCGGACTCGACCACGAGAAGCTAACCTACCGGCACGCGGGGCGCGATTTCCGCCTCACGGACGTCCACGGTAACGTGGTGAAGGACATTCTGAAGTAGCGCCGCCACCGAGCAAGCACACATGGCAACGGACAATCCGCTCGTTCCGGTTTTCACCCCGCCGTTAGCAACGCTGCTCGCGCACGCGGAAAAACTCAAAGGCGCGCCCTTAACGGAAGCCGAAGTCGAGCGCGTGCGTGACCACGCGATCTGCATCATAATGCAGCCCGGTGACGCCGACAAAATGACCACCAGCCGTGGGTACCGCGACGTCGAACCCGAGAACTGCTGGGCCGACTGGCACCGGCTCCGCGTCGAACTGACCGGTAACGGTTACCTGCCCAAGATCCTGCTGTGCCTCGTTGGGGGCGCCGATTTTCCGGCTAAGGCCCGACCGATCCTGGACGAACTCGGGCTCCAGTACGAATTCACCCCGCGCGACGAGCGGATGGCGAAAGCGTTCGAGTCGTCATCGTTCCGCGTCGCCCCCACGCTGCAGCCGGCGGACTTCGCCCGCATCGCCGAACACGAGAGCGTGCTGTATGTGTTCAGCAAGAATTTCCCGGCGCGCGAAGCCCCGAATGTGAGTCAGAAATTGCTTCAGGTTGGCGCCCGTTTGCTCGATGCGGGCGGATTCGCGATGAAGTCCGAAAGCTCCGGAATCGCTCACAGTTCCGCGCGCTGGCAGGTGCTCGCCAAACAAGCCAACAACGAAACCGGCCGCGCCGAGTTCTGGGCGGGGCTCTTCGATGCGTTCGTCTTCTACCCCATCCAGTCCGATGGAGATTTCTATTCGTGCGGGATGCACTTGCTCGGCCAACCGGACCTCATCGCCGCTACTGATTTGGCGCCCGTGAAGGGAGCGGTCGAATTGTTCCGCGCCTTTGCGATGTACCTGTTGGTCGAGTGCCCCGACGGTGAGTTCGCTTCGGGGCACACGTTTGGCGCGAGCAATAACGCCTCGCGGTACCGTGTTGTGTGGGAGCCGTGTACCGGGTACGAGGAAGATGACTTCTTCTTCAATCCGTTCGGACGCTGGCGGTTCACAGCGAACTGATCCGCCAGCGCCGAGCGACGCACTCAGCCTACCGCGAGCGAAACACAGACAATTTCTTTGTCGTTCTTGAAGTACACGCGCCGGTCCGCGAACGCGGGGTGTGCCCACACCGCTTTGCGGCCCTTCGCGGCGTGCGTCGGTTCGAGGACGTGGGCCGAAGCGAGCACGTCGCACTTCTCGGGTGACAGTTTCAAGATAACTAAGTCGCCCTGATCGGTCAGCCCGTAGACCACCCCGCCCGCGTCCACCCAGAACACCGACCCGCAGAACGCGGCCTTGTCGCCAAAGATCTCATCGCCCGTGCGCACCACCGCGCCGGTATCGAGCTTCTGGCAAATGAGTTCGCCCATCCCCGCCACGCCGTACACGTGCCCGTCCTTCACGAGCAGGCTCGTCATCACCGCGTTGAGTCCGTCGATCGGCTTGGGGTACGAGGACTTCGAGCGCCACGCGACCGTTGCCACCGGCTTGTCCTTGTCGAGCGTGAGACAGAGCGTGCCGTGGTAGAACGACGAGACGAGCAGCTTGTCCCCAGCCCGCTTCGGGGTGATGATCGACACGGCCGGGCGCGCCACCTCGCCCGCGTCCGGGTGCTTGTGCTTCCAGTATTCCGCGCCCGTGGCGAGGTCCAGAGAGTACAGCGCTTCGGACAGCCACACGATGAGCTGGCGCTTCCCGCCGGCTTCCGTCACGATCGGCGGCGAATAGCAAATCTCCTTTGTGGAGAGCGCCTTCCACTTCTCCTTACCGGTCTTCTTGTCGAACGCGACCACCGCCTGCCCGTCACCACCGACGAGCGCGACGAGCGTGTCGCCATCGAGCAACAGGTGTGCGGACCAGCCCCACGCGGGCACGGGCGCCTTGTAGTCCTTCACGAAGTTCTTCGACCAGACCGGTTTCCCGTCCGCCGCGTTCAAACAGAGGAGGTCGCCCATTGTGCCGAGCGTGTACAGCCGGTCGCCATCCACGACGGGCGTCGTGCGCGGACCGGTGGGGTACGACACGTTCGTGTAGGGGCAGTCGTAAGTGTGAGTCCAAAGCGTTTTGCCGTCGGCCACGTTCATGCACAGCACGCGCTCGTTGCCGGGCAGCGTGCCCTTGGGTGGCGGGTTCTTCGGGTCAGCTTCCGCCTTCTCGCGGTCCATGATGTAAAGCTTGTCGCCAACAACCGCCGGCCCCGCGTACCCCGCCGCGATCGGCTTCCGCCACACGACGGTCGGGCCGTCCTTCGGGAACTTGGTGACGAGCCCCTTCTCATTCCACACGGCGTCACGCTTCGGGCCGAGCCACTGCCCCCAATCCTCGGCGGCAACCGGCGCGGCACCAAGCGCGAGTGCAAACAACACGTACACGGAGCGCATGAAATAACCTCCGAATGAAATATGAACACAGCCAGTGTCACTTGAATCGCGCGAGGCGTCAACGAGTTTCGCGACCCACTACAACAGACGAATCGAACTCTCCGGAGACAGCGGCCATGCTCACAGCGGAATCACGCCGGCGCGATTTCCCCTCGCTCGAAGGCAAGACCTACCTGAACACAGCCGCGGAGGGGGTTCCGCCGCTCGCGGTGGGAGAAGCCCTTCAACAGTATTTCCGCGACAAGCAACTCGGCATGGACGGCCGAATCCCGCACGCAGTGCAGTGGGAAGCGGCGAAAGCACTGACCGCCGATTTTTTCGGACTCACTCCTGCGGAAATCGGGATCTGTTCGTGTTCGTCAGAAGCCTACAACCTCGCCGCGCTCGCGCTCCAGTTGAAGTCGGGCGACGAAGTCGTGGTGACCGACCTCGACTTCCCCGCCAGTTCGACGCCGTGGCTCCAGCCGTCGTGTCCGGCGACCACCCGCGTGTGGCGTCACCGAAATGGTGCCCTGCGGATCGAAGACCTCGTTCCGCTGCTCAACGCGAAGACGCGGTTGGTTACCGTCTCGCTCGTGAGTTTTTACAGCGGCTTCCAGGTCGCACTCCCACCGATCGTGGAAGCGGTCCGCAAGCACTCCCCTGCTCTACTCGCGGTGGATGTGACGCAAGCGCTCGGTCGCGTGCCGCTCGACCTCGCCAGCGCGGACCTGATCGTCAGCAGCACGCACAAGTGGATACTCGCCTCACACGGCGGCGGACTGGTTGGCGTGCCAAAAGAGCGAGCCGCGGAGTGGACGGCCCCCGCGGGCGGCTGGTTCAACCTGGAAGATGCGTTCGGTCCTAACAGCTTTGAGACGGTTAAGAGCAAGCCCGGCGCGGCAAGCTTCATGGTCGGGATGCCGAACTACCCCGCGCTGTACGCGATCCGCGCCGCGCTGGAGTACATTCGCGGGGTCGGTGTTGCGGCTATCGATGCACACGCCCGACCACTCGTGTCGCACTGTCTTGCCGAGCTAAAACAACTTCCCCTGGAACTGCTCACACCGAACGAGCCAGAGTCCGTTGCAGGGATCCTCGCGTTCAAGCACCCGAAGGCAGCAGCAATTCAAGCTCGGCTCCACGCGGCCAACATCCACGTGATGAACCCGGCCGGGCGCATTCGAGTTGCGATCCACGGCTACAACACCGCGGAAGACATCGAGAGGTTGCTGAAAGAGTTGAAAGCCGCGCTCGCGACCGCCGGCTAACGCGATATCCGCGCCACGGCCCCTTCGCGCGTGCGGATGTCGGGATTCAGCGCCGTTCCCAGCCCCGGCTTCGTCGGGGCGAGGAAGTGACCGCGCTCGATCACGGGCATATCGGTCACGAGGTCCGGGTAGTTCACGCGCAGGTACGCCCGAACGGATTCCTGGTAGACCGCGTTCGGCGCGTTCAGCGCGAGGTGAATGCCCGCGAACAGTGTGAGCGGACCGGTGCAATCGTGCATCGCGACCGGGCGCTTGTACGCCTCCGCCATCGCACACACCTTCTTGCACTCGGTGATCCCGCCGGCCCACGTCGGATCGATCATCACGATGTCCGCGGCCTGTTTTTCCAGCAGCGGCCGGTACTCGTAGCGCGTGGCGAGGTATTCACTCGCAAGGATCGGGCACGTGGTTCCGCGGCGCAGTTCGGCCAGGGCGTCGATGTCGTCCGCACGCATTAGGTCTTCGAGCCACGCGGGGCGGAACTCTTCGAGTGCGCGGGCGATCTTGAGTGCCGCGGGGAGCGACCAGAGGCCGTGCCCCTCCACCATGATCTCCATCTTGTCGCCGACGGCGCTGCGGATCTTGCGGAACGGCTCCAGCGCCCAATTGAGATCGGCCGCAGAAATATCGTGCCCACCAAGTGAGCGAATCGTGGGGTCGAACATGCCGCGAAACGAGCGCCAGTTATCCCCCCCACCGGGGTAGTGCGCGACGAAGTCGAACGGCCACAATTTCATCCCGGTTAGCCCTTCGGACAACAGGTCCAGAGCCAACTCGTCCGCGCGCTCCATGAACGCAGTCAGGTCTTCATACTTCCCCTGCGGGCCGTCGGTCCCGTAGCCGACGCTCCCGCGCGCCGCACGACCGTAACTCGGTCCACCGCAGGTGTTGTAAGTGCGGATGCGGTCGCGCGTGGCCCCGCCCAGCACCTGCCACACGGGCATCCCCGCGGCCTGCCCCAGAATGTCCCACAAGCACACGTCGATGGCCGAAAGCCCGCGCAGTTCGGCCCCCTTCCCGACCGTGTGCGCGACAACCTCGTACAGGCGCCGCCAGTGGAGTTCGATCGCGAGCGGGTCGTGCCCGATCAACATCGGCGCGGCGAACTGGTGGATGTACCCCGCGATCGCGTCCGGCATGTAGCAAGTATCTGCTACGCCCGTTAAACCCGCGTCCGTGTGGACCGCGACGAAAAGAATGGACGGGTACTCGGGCAGATAAATCGTTTCGAGGCCGGTGATCTTCACGACAAGTTCTCTCGTAATCGAACGCGACTCGAATCACCCGCGCCCCACGAGCGGCATCTGCGTGGCCATCACGGTCATGAACAGCACGTTCGCATCGAGCGACAGGCTCGCCATGTACACGACCGCCCGCGCCACGTTCTCCACGTCCATCGTCGGTTCCACCGCGATCGTGCCGTTCGGTTGCGGCACACCGTCCTTCATCCGCGCGGTCATTTCGGTCGCGGCGTTCCCGATGTCGATCTGACCGCACGCGATGTCATACTTTCGACCGTCGAGCGAGGTGGATTTCGTGAGCCCTGTAATCGCGTGTTTGGTCGCCGTGTAGGGCGCCGAGTTCGGCCGCGGGGCGGTCGCGGAGATGGAGCCGTTGTTGATAATTCGCCCCCCACGCGGCGCCTGAGCTTTCATCAGCTTGAACGCTTCCTGCGTGCAGAGGAACGCGCCGGTCAGGTTCACATCGACGACCTTCTTCCACTGCTCGAACGTGAGGTCTTCCAGTGGAATCGCAGGCGCCCCCTGTCCCGCGTTGTTGAACAGCACGTCGAGTCGCCCGAATTTACTCTTCGTTTGCTCAAAGAGCTCGCGAACGGACGCCGGGTCGGTGACGTCCGCGGTCACCGTAAGCGCACTGGCCCCAGCGGGAGCCGGAGCGAGGGTCGCGGCCAGCGCGTCCGGGCGCCGACCCGCAAGCACGACGCGATAACCTTCGCGCAAAAGCGCGAGCGAAACCGCCCGACCGATGCCGGACCCGGCACCGGTTACGAGCGCGACCTTTCCCGTATCCGCCATTTCGTTTCCTTACTTCTTCTTCAGGTGTTTATCGAAGAACGCGATCATCGCCTTCTCCGCGGTCTCCGCGTCCTTGCCCTTGAACCCGTGGCCGGCACCTTCGAGTTTCAGCAGTTCCGCTTCCACGCTCGCGGCCTTCAACTTGTCCACCATCCACTCGGCCTGCTCGCACGCGACGTACTTGTCTTCGGTCCCGTGGATGCACAGTGTCGGGGCCGCGTTCGGGGTCACCCAGTACAGCGGGCTCGCGCGGATGTGTGCGGGCTTGGCTTTCTCCAGGTTTCCGCCCAGGAACAGCGGGAGCACGTCGGCCGCGTCCACACTCTTGCCATAGGACTTGGTGAAGTCGCTCGGTCCGTACACGTTCACGACGCACTTCACCGCGCTCGATTGTTCCGGGCTCCCACCGTCACCCTCGAATTCTTTCACACCAGCGGTCACGGCCAGGAACTGGGCGAGGTGCCCGCCCGCGGACCCGCCCGTCACACCGATCCGGTCCGGGTCGATGTGGTGCGTCTTGGCGTTCGCGCGGAGCCAGCGCACCGCGGCTTTTGTGTCGTGAATCGCGGCCGGGAACGGGTACTTCGGCGCCAGGCGGTAACTTACCGTCGCCGCAACGTACCCGTGTTCCGCGAGGCGAATGATCTGCGTGTTGTGCCCCTCGCGAACCCCCGCGCGGAACCCGCCTCCATGAATGAACAGCACCGTGGGGAACGGCCCGTTGCCTTTCGGTTTCGCGATGTTCAACTGGAGGTGCTGGTTGTCCGGGTTCGTGTACTCGATGTTTTTCTCGAACATCACGGTATCGGGAACGGGCGGGTCTTTCTGTGCCAGAGCGGGTGCGGTGACGATGAGAACGAGCGCGAGCGGAGCGAGGAATCGTGCCATAGGAGAGTTCCGGCGCGGAGGGTTGAGGCGGGTTCGGGTAGATTGTAACCACGTCGGCACGAAGGGACAAAACCAAATGGAGAACCGCACATGGGCACTTAAAAGTTGGCTTCGCCCCCGTGGTGAATGGTGCGTAATGCTAACGTGAAGTAGGTCGCGTGCTCAGCGATTGAAAAGGAACCAAAAACGGAAGCAGGCACAGCGGGTCGCTCGGTACTTACATCTCCGACAGAGCATCGTATACCTCTTTCTCAGCCCTCCACGCATCGAACGGGCTCGTACCCACAACCTCGAATTCGGTGCCCCATGCCGCGCTCCAGCGGATGATTCGGCCGGGCAAATCGCGCTTGAACCCCCACTGCGGTCCACACCCGTTGTCACCGAAGAACAGGCACTGCGTAACCAGTTCCTGCGGGAACAGTGGATCACCGCGATAGAACTGGTTCATCGCAACAAGTCCTTCCTCCGCAAACAGTGGCCAAAGGAAGGTAGCGTCGGTCGGCCCCCGGAATCCGTCGAACGCGAGGTATAGTTCCCGCAAAGCTGCGGGTAGGGGTTCACCGAGTGCTTGCTCCGCCTGCTGAAGCTCACTTTCAGCGCACGGCCGGCCAAAGGCACGACCCGGGAACAGTGCTCGTAGTTCATCGGCCTCCACTTACATGCCCTTCTACGTACCCGCGGTTAAACGCGACTGTGAGTGGCACCGAATTCGCCGCTACGACTTCTTAGACATTTGACGCAAACCGAGCAAAAAGCCAGCACAGCCAAGCGCCACCGGAACCAGCCCGTTAAACACATTGCCACGAGCCTCGTGGCGGTCGGTTGCCGGGAGAGTGCGCATGTTGACGAAAGCGAACTGCATGAGTCCCAACAGTCCGAACACAACCGAGGCGGCCATTATCCACCCGCCCCGCCGGCGCTGCTTGCCCCCGGCCTGCCATTCGGCTTCCTGCTCTGCCAGTTCGCGCCTCGGCGCGACTTCGGTTGCGGGCGCACCACACACGGGGCACGCGCCCTCGGTCTTTTGCAAAGCGGCTACCGAAGTACAGGCCGTGTGAACCGGGCTGCCGCACGCGGGACAAAATCGGCTGTCGATTTCGTTGCCGATCCGCTCCCGGCAGATTACACACATCCGCCCGACGAGTTGTGCCATTCGATACCTCTTCGATTACCAAACGGTTCAGTACCTAGTGGTATTCGTGAGCAACACACCGCCGCAGGCTTTCGATCCTATTCATTTCGGCCAGATACAATCGAATCAACATCAAATTTCCGTGAGCTTCTCCTTCGAGTCGCCGAACTCTTTCAGTTTCACGCCGGCCTTCTCCATCATGGAGAGGTACAGGCTGCACATCTTGCGGTTCGGCTTGCCGAGGTAATCGAGCACGCGGCCCGTTTTGATCTGCCCGCCCCCGCGCCCGACCACCACCACCGGCAACTGGTCGTTGTTGTGGTTCCCGGTCATCATGCTCGAACAGAACATGATCATGCTGTTGTCGAGCAGCGTGCGGTCGCCCTCCTTCACCGCGTCCAGTTTCTCGGCGATGTACGCGACCTGCTGCGCGAAGAACTGGTTCACCTTGAGCCAGTCCGCGCCGTCGGTGTGCGAGAGCAGGTGGTGGATCATGTAGTCCACCTTCAGGTGCGGGAACCGGAGCGACGAGTGGTCGTTGTTCAGTTTGAGGGTACACACGCGGGTCGTGTCGGTGCGGAACGCGAGCACCATAATGTCGCACATGAGCCGCATGTGCTGATCAATGTCCTGCGGGATGCCGTCGGCCGGGCGCTTCATGTCGGGCTTGTCGAGCGTGGGGCGCCAGCCCTGGAGCCGGCCGCTCTTCCCGGCCTGCTCGATGCGCTGTTCCACCTCGCGCACACTGGAGAGATACTCGTCCAGTCGGCGCTGGTCCGCGGTGCTCACCTTGTTCTTGTAGCTGGTCGCGTCCTCGCGCACCGCGTCGAGCACGCTCTTGTCGGCCTTACCGACCTCGTCGCGGAACAGGCGGTCGAACGCGAGCGCGGGGTACAGTTCCAGCGGCGTGGGCGTGGTGGCCGAGCTCCACGAAATGTGGGAGCTGTAGATCATCGAGTAGTTTTTGTGGATCGCAGCGATCGACGGCTCGGTACCCAGCACGAGGCTCGGTACCTTCGTTTGGCCCTTCGTCTTCTCCGCAACGACCTGGTCGCAACTGATCCCGGACTTGATCTCGCCGTTGGGCGCGAGGTGCGCCCCGGTGAGCAGGTTACCCGTCTGGCAACTGTGGATACCGCCGATGAGCGCTTCTTCGTTGTAGAGGCCGCGGAGGAACAGCAGTTTCTCGCGGTGCGGCTTGAGCGGGTCGAGCACCTTGCCCAACTCCATGTTCTTGCCTTCGCCCTTCGCCCACCACTCCTTGCTGTGGAAGCCGTTCCCGCAGAACAGCGCGGCGAACCGCACTGGCGCCTCGGACGCGGTGTTCTTGGGCTTGTCGTCGCCCCACACCGGGACCGACTCCAACCACGGCAGCGCCATCGACACGCCGACGCCGCGGAGGAACGAGCGCCGGGAGAGGGGCTGGGTGACGTTCGTGGGCATAGCAATCGACCCTTCAGTTGAATTCGGACTCAGCGTAATTCATCGACGTTCACGGTACCGCGGCAGGCATTCGGGAAGGAATCCGCAATTGGAACACATTCGTCCGCATCCCAACCGAGGTTACCGGAGTGCGAACAAACGATCGGGTACTCACCATTCCTGGCTGGTTTCCGCATGTCGAGCAAGTAAAACGTGCCCCCACCATTGAAGGCGATCGGAAGGGCGCCGGGCATGTATTCGGGCAACTCGTACCCCAACATCATCGCTCGAACACCGCAGCCGGAGCCTAAAGCCGGGAAGAACCCAAACTCGCGTCCGCCAGTGCGAAACGCCCCTCCATTCGACCACCTCAAAAACGCCAAATAGGACGCGGGGAGCAACGGGTTCGGCAGTACCCAGTGCGTCGGGTCGAACGGACGGAAAGTTGCGTGGAGCAGGTCGCTCTTCGGGAACGGGTTCTGTTGCCTCCTGTTGATTACTGCTATCTCTTCCCCGGATAGTGGTTCCAAAACTGATGCCACAAATTGAGCGATGATCTCATCTGAGGCACCTGCCTCGGGGTGCGATTCGTTGAAGAGCGTTGCCCAATCAATCACGGCCCGTCTCCGAACTCACTCCCACGAACCATGCGGAACTGCGGGCTGTTCACGATCACCCGTACTGCGGCCGAAACCTTGCCATCATTCTTGGTCACTTCGGCCACCATTTCGTCAATGAGCGCGGTGTCCGAGAGCGTGACCGAGCGCCCTAAAGCGTACCCGAGGAGGCGCTTGCAGAACAGGCGCACCACCACGTCTTTCTTCTTGACGAGCAGGTAGTTCCGAAGCCCGTCGATGCCCTCGAACTCGGTACCGTCCTTGAGCTTGGCGTGCGTATCGATGGCGAGTCCGCCCAGGTCTTTTTCGCGCAGCCGGCCGATCGGGTCGTACTTCTCCATCGCGAAGCCGAATGCATCGATCCGCACGTGGCAGACCGCGCACTCCGGTACCTTCGCGTGTTTCTCCACCATTTGGCGCACGGTGAGTTTGTCCGCGCCCTCTTCCTCCGGCAGTTGCGGCACGTTGGCGGGCGGGCGCGGGAGCTTTTCACCGAGCAGCGTCTCAACGACCCAGTTCCCGCGCAGCACGGGGCTGGTACGCGACGCCCCCGCCTCTTTCGTTTGCACGCTCGCGAGCCCCAAAATACCCCCGCGACCGTACTTCCGCACGCCGTCGACCTTCCGCCACTGCGGACCGGTCACGTCCGGGATGCCGTAGTGTTTGGCGAGCGTTTCGTTGAGGTAGGTGTGGTCCGCGTCGATAACAGATGTCACTGCGCGGTCGTTCTGGAACAAGTCCTGGAAGAAGAGGATCGATTCCTCGTAGATCGCCTTCCGGAGTTCCGGCGTGAACGTCGGAAACAGTTTCTCATTCTTCTCCTTCAGCTCGTTGAACCCGCGAACGTGAATCCACTGGGTGCCGAACTCGATCGCGAGCGAGCGCGTTTTAGCGTCGTTCAACATGCGCTGAACCTGGATCGCGAACACCTTCGGGTCGCGGAGTTTGCCCGACGCGGTAACCGCACGCAGCTCCTCGTCCGGCGCGCTCGCCCACAGAAAGTACGAGAGCCGCGTCGCGAGTTCCCAATCGTTGACGAGCCCCGGCTCCTTTCCCCTCGGCGAAGCCTCGACCCGGAACAAGAACGCCGGTGCCACCAGCACGCGCGACACCACCCCGCGGAACGCCTCCTCGTGTGTGGTGCCCTTCGCCCGAATCGCTTTGTAGAGCGCGAGCAGATCGGCCTTTTCCGTCTCTTGCAGCGGTCGACGATACGCCCGCGACGCGAACGCCAGCAGCGCATCGAGTTGCTTCGGGACCGCCGCCTCTTCGTCCTTGACGCAGTCGTCCGCCAGTTTCTTGAACAGCGGTTTGCGGTCAATGAAGAACTGCTGGAACTCCTTGGGCGTGTCCTGCGTGGTGAAGCCCATGAATTGCGGCAGGTAGTCGTACTCCGCAACCGCCTGGCGGCTCACGAACCGCTGTTCGGCCCACAGTCGGTCCAGGTGCCGCGCCTGTTCGTCCGTGAGGAACAGCCGCACGAGCGGTTCGTCCTCGCGGTGGAACATCTTCAGCGACACGACCTCGTCCGTTGGGACGACTTGCGGGAAGCAGGTGAACAGTGGGAAGATGCGGCGGAACTCATTGTTGCCCGCAACGAGTTGCTTGTACGCGGACCCGTTCGCGGAACCGAGAACCGGGCCGTCCCCGCGCGTGCCCGCACCGGGCGGAGTGGTCGCGACGCGGGGGCGCACCAATCGATCGCCCGCAGTATCTCCGAGCTTCACGTCCACAACGAACTCGCGCCCGGCGAAGAGTGCCGCCGGGAGTTTGATTTCCACCGTCGCGTTCGCGGAACCGACGATGTTTTCGCCAGTGAACTTATCCTTCGACAGCCCGAACGCGGCACTCGTCCGCTGGCCCAACTTCGCCACATCGACGCCGGCGAACAGCGTGCTCTCGACCGAAACGAGGTTGTCATACAGCACGCGGTCTGGCGACTTCTCTTGTGTGGGCCGCTTGCCCGCGAGCAGTTTCTGCACTTCTGTCGCGAGCTTCGCGGCCTCGTCCTTGCGATCCGGGGATGCAGCCGCCTCGCGCCACTTACCCAACAGCGACGCGGGCGGAATCACGTTGCTGATTCCCTTTCCGAGCGCGCGCGACGGCCCGCGCACGAAGCTCCACACGTCCTTGTTGCCGAGTTTGTCTGGGTGGGGGTTGCCGGTCTGCACCGAAGTCGCGATGTCGGCGGCAAGATTCCACACGCGCTTGGCCTTTGCGGTTTCGGTGAGCGAGAACTCGATCGCGGTCATGTCGCAGACGTGGTCCTCGTTCTTCGCGTCCACCGCGAGGAGAATGAAATCGCCCTTCTCGACGTCGATCACCTTCGGGGCCGGTTCCGCGGTGCCGCCCAAATCGACCGGTCCTTCCGCGATTACGGCAGCGCGAGTACCGCGCCGGTGCTCGATCCACCACGCCACGCCGTTGCCGCACGCCGGGTGCGCGTGAACGACCTTCGCGCCGATGCTCACGGTCATCGTGGCCGGAGCGGTCCATACCACCGCGACGAATTCCTTCGGCATCGGGTGAACACCGACGCCCTTCGCGGGAATGCGCCCCGGGATCTCTTCCACCTTGTCCGACGAGTTCGCCACCAGCACGGGCAGGTCTGTTCCCTTCTTCTTCCAGCCGTTGATGGCGGGGTGGGCATCGTTCTTTGGCGTCGGTTCTTCGAGTAACGTCAGCGTAACCGCGGGCACTACCCGGCCGATGCTCGTGGCGTCCCGTGCGAGCGGCTCCACCGCGAGAACTTCGCTCCAGCGCTTCAAAAACGCCGGATCGAGTCCATGTTTCTTCGCAGCGCTCTCGGCCGTCAGCGACTTGTCGTTGGCGAGTTCCACCGCAGCGGTGAGGTACTTCGCGCTGTTAACGAACACGGACGGGTACTCGACCTCGAACGCGGGGCCGAAATCGGCGTAGTCGCGGAGCAGCAATGCCGGCTTGCCCGGGGCCTCGAACCGCGGGCGCGCCCACACGACCGATCCACCAGTCCCCGCCTCTTGCGCGGAGAGATAAGCCATCACCTCCGATTGCCCCGGAGTCGGCTTTAAACCGAGCCGTAGTGGAACCGAATCCACGGCCGTCGGATCGACCGGCACCTGTCGCGCCAGGCTCTCGATGTACCCGCCAGCGGATTCCCCCCAACGCGCCTGGATGTAGCTCCCGATCCGACTCGTTCGCCACAGCGCGGCCTGCACCGCAGTGACCTCGGCCACGAGAGCCGGCACGTCCTTTTCCGCTGCCGCGCGCCACTTCGCCCGAATCGAATCGAGCGGTTGGGAAGGCGTCTTGTCGGTCAACGTTCCCCACAACGCTGTGAGGTACTTCGCGTTCAATTTCTCCTTGGCAGCGACCTCCGCGAACTTACCCGCGCTGAGGGTATCGCGGTGGCGCACCGTGGCGAGCAGGTACGGATGAACGGAGAGTTTGCCCTCGCCGTCCGCGTGGGTCGCGTAGAACGCGCGCAGCGCGGCGGTTCCCTCATCGGTCCAGTCGCGTCGCGTCTTCGCGAGGGAGAAGCGGAACCCGTCCGGGAGCAACACGACGCGGTCCGCGATGTCTTTCGAGGCGTTGAGGTACTTGGTGAGCAGCGCGGGCGAAATGTCCGTGAGGGCTTCGGCGGCATTGGTGAAGCCCTCGCCCGCGGCGCCGTCGGCGGGGAACTCGCGCGTCGGTTGAAGGTCGACGCCCGTGAGGTCGCGAATTGTGTAGTTGTACTCGGCGTTACTCAGGCGCCGGAGCGGAACGAAGCCGGGGTCGCCGGACCGTGCTTTGGCTTCGGCATCAAGGAACCCGCGAATCCACGCGAGCAGGTGCTTCTTCTCGTCCGCGCTCGGCTGCGGCTTCTCTTTGGGCGGCATCTCGCCTGCTTCGATTTGCTCGATGATCCCGAGCCACACCTTCACGTCCTTCCGAATGTCGTCGGCGCTCGCGAACCGCTCGAGATCGAGGCTGCCCTTCTTCGCCTTTGTGGAGTGGCAGTTGAGGCAGTATTTCTTGATGACCGGCTGGACCGCGGTCGCGTAGTCGGCGGGTTTCGCGTCCGGTTTCGGCTCTTGCGCGGCCATCGGTTGTTGATCGCGCACGAACACAAACGCGCCCAAGGCGACCAGCGTTCCCAGCGCGCACGTGAGCCGAGCGCGGAATCCCCGTGTCGTCATTACGCTTCCCCGCCAACTCTCAATTTCGGGTCGGTGCGATACAGGATAACAAACGATAGACGCCGGCGCGTCGTCCCAAATCGGAGAACCCCGTTCGTCGGCCGGTGCCGATGGTGGTAGGCAAAGTTGTGTTTCGCGTGATATCCGCGAAACACTCAGGGTCGGTTCCGATTCGTGTTAGGGCAGGAACTTACGGTGTGCTGAAACAAAGAAATAAGCGCCGAAGCGAGTTTGGCAAGTATCCGATCGGTTTTTGGGCGTGAACTAATTCACCACGCGCCGGAGAACGCCCCACGAAGCCTTGCAGCGCCGACACCGGACCTGGATCGTTCGGGCTACAACCGGCGCCTCGCTCCCGTCTGCACGACGCGGGCCGCGGTGATCCCGAGACCCGACGAACTGAAGGTTCGTGCTCTTGCACTCCGGGCAGTGCTTCGAGTCGTCGGGCACAGCGCTCGTCTTACCCCGCCTTCATCTTGCGCTTGGCGCTCCCCTTCCCGTCGACCGGCTCGGCCTCTTCACCATCAATGAAGCGCTTCGCGTCGGGGAGCGCGTCCAGGAAGACGCGGCCGTAGGGCTTCGTGATAACGCGCGGGTCGAACAGCACCACCATTCCGGTGTCGGTCGCGGTGCGGATCAGGCGCCCGAAACCCTGCTTCAGTTTGATTGCCGCTTGCGGCACCTGATAGTCCATGAACGGGTTCCCACCGTCCGCCTGGATCGCCTCCAGACGCGCTTCGGTGAGCGGGCGGTCCGGCACCGAGAACGGCAATTTCGTGATGATGACGTTCGAGAGAGCCTCCCCGCGAACGTCCACGCCTTGCCAGAAGCTGTCCACGCCGAACAGAACCGCTTGTTTCGCGTCGCGGAACTGCTCCAGGAGCTTCGGCGCGGGGAGCCCGCTCCCCTGAGCGAGCAGCGTGTAACCGTATTTCGCGAACCACGGACCGAGTTGTGCGGCAGCGCGGTTCAGGAACCCGTAGCTCGTGAATAGCACGAACGCGCGCCCCTTCGTTCGCGCCACGTAATCGGGGATCTTCTTCAGCACCTCGTCCTCGTACTTCGCGCTCTGCGCGGACGGGTCCGGCATGTTGCGGAACAGGTGCAGTTCGGCCTGCTTCTGGAAATCGAACGGGCTGCCGAGTTGACTCGTCTTGGCGCAATCGAGTCCGAGGCGCTTCTGGAACAGTTTGAAGCCCGCTTCGCCCCCAACCGAAAGCGTCGCGCTCGCAAGAACCACGCTCGGTACGCGGTCGTAAAGCTGCGCCTTGAGCGCCGGGCCGACCTCGATCGGCGCACTGGCGAGCCCCACGCGCGGCACGCGCCCCGGCTTCACCTCGACCCAGTAAACCTGCCCCGGGAGTTCCTGACCCAGCCACTCTTTCACGCTCTTGGACATCGAATGGAGCCGGTCCCCGCGGCTCGTAAGTTCCAGTTTCTCCTCTTCGGCGTCGCGCCCCTTCGCGAGTTCGTGGAGCGTGTCACCGAGCTTCGAGAGTTCGCCGCTGAGCGTATCGGGAACGACCTCTTTCTCGCGCACGCGACCGGACCCGCCCATCGAATTGGGGCCGTTCCCCTTCGGCTGGTTGAGCTGCCACTGGTACACGGACAGGAAGAACTTTTCCGCCGCCTGCCGCGTCGCGTCGAGCTGCGCCACCGCGTCGCCGTCACCGAGCGTCGCGAGGATCCCCTTCTGCGTGCGCGCGGCGAGCAGTTGGCCCAACAGGTATTCGACCCCGCCCTGCGACACCCCGATCCCGAGATGGTCCGCGGCCACGTCTTCGAGCGTGTGCGCCTCATCGAAGATGACCGCGTCGTACTCCGGAAGCACGCCGCCGCCCGATCGCCGGAGGGCTAAATCCGCGAAAAACAGCGCGTGGTTTACAACGAGGATGTTCGCGCCGAACACGCGCTTCCGTGCCTGAAAGTAGAAGCAGTCCGCCTGGTGCGGGCACTTCCGCCCGAGGCAGTTGCTGCTGTCGCTCTGCACGAGATCCCAGACCGGCTCGTAGGGCTGCACGGGCAAATCGGACTTACTACCATCGATGGTCTGGCGCGACCACCGACCGATCTGCACGAGCTGATCGATCGCGCCCGGGGTGTCGAGCAGCGTACTGGCCTTGGATTGCGACACGCGGAGCCGGCGCAAACTGAGGTAGTTCCCGCGCCCCTTCACCAACACCGGCCGATAATCCCCGGGCAGCACCGATTGGAGAAACGGAAGGTCTTTGCGAATGAGCTGTTCTTGCAGGCTAATGGTGTGTGTCGAGATGACGACTTTGTAGTCCTTGCGCGCACTCACGGCCCGGATCGCGGGAACGAGGTACGCGAAGGACTTCCCTACGCCGGTGCCCGCTTCCACGAGCAGTTGACGCTTCTTATCGAGCGCGTCGGCCACCGCGTCGGCCATGTCGAGTTGCTGGGGGCGCGACTCGAACCCGGGAAACTTCTTCGCGATCAGCCCGTCCGGGCCGAGAATCTTACGTGCATCCATGCGGTGATTGTCGCTGCGACGGGAAAACGTGTAAAGGCCGGTTGTTCAATGAGATCGGTTTGTTCCACGGCCTCACTGATACTGTAAAGAAAATGGGGTAGCAAAAAAGCCAAGGGAGCTACAATTGCACACGATCACCGAACCGGTCCAGTAAGAGCTCCTGCACCGCTTCGGAAAAATGATTGTCACTCAACCGGAGATAAGCCAATTGCTATGCCCAGGGCGCCTGTAAGATAGCTCGCGCACCGCGGTCGCTCAAATTAGCGCTCTCCAAACTTAGCCCACGCAATTCCGGGAATCGCTCACATTTAGCAAGCGATTCTCCTCCCTCGTCACCGATCGGGTTTGCGGACAGATCGAGTGTTCGGAGTTCGGCAGTTTGTCCGCTTCCCACAAGCAATTCGACTCCGTTCGCCGTCAGACGATTTATTGACAAGCAGAGGGATTCCAGTGATGCCAGCACGGACCCACGCGCGATCTGGCCCAAGGCGGGGTCCGAGAACCCGCAGCGGAACAAATCCAATTCGCGTAGCGCAGCGAATCGCCCTTCGGCAGGCGCGAGCCAAGTATCGGGACCGCAGCGGTCGTGCGAGAGGTGCAGTTTGCGGAGTGTTGTGAGCCGCGCACTGTGTCCCACGGCCAACGCGCATAGCTGGTCTGTGCCGTCGCCTTACAGCTAGACGCGACCGGCTCCGGGAACTGGGGAAAGATCGGCTCGAACACGGCGGAGGTGACGATCGACGAGAACGCACCGCATACAACTAATTAACAGATGCCACACTTATTTCACGACTTTTATCCGCACCAACACGATCGCATCCGTTCCAGTCACGTCAACATCACACTCAAAATTGGATCTCGACCATCGAAAAATCGTCGCCCAGCGTTTCGGAACCGTGCAGCGCCCGAACGTGGGCCAAGAGTTGATCGATGATCGACCCGCCCACCGGCGAGAGCCCCGATACGTGCTCGACAAATTCTTCAAACGTCCACATACCGCCTTGCGGTAGTTCGATCTCGAACACGCCGTCGCTGTAGATCAGCAACCGGGCGTAGGCGTCCAGTTTGACGACCTCGGACTCGTACTCGAATTCCGGCACCATGCCGATGGCGAACCCGTGGGACCCGAGTTCCTGGCGCCGCGCGTGCTCCTCCGACGGTCCCGTGAACAGCAGCGTCGCCGGGTGCCCCGCGTTGCCGAAAACCAGTTCGCGCGAGGCCCGACGGTACACGCCGTACCAGAGCGTGAAATACTTCTCGTTGTGCTTCTCCATCTGGAAGATCTGATTCAGCCCCTTCAGCACGGCGACGGGGTCACGGAAATCCGTATTCGGCAAGGAGCGTCCCGTCAGGACGTTCATCGCGGACACCGCCATCAGGGACGAACCGACACCGTGACCGCTGACGTCCAGCAAGTAGATGGCCAGGTGGTCGGGATCGAGCCAGTGGTAACCGAACATGTCGCCGCCGAGGTGCATCGACGGCACGAAGCGCCAGTCGGTCCGGACGGGCGCTGTGAGTTTCGCCGGGAGGAGCGACTGCACGTACTCCGCGGCCCGCCGGATCTCTTGCGCCAACAGGCGCTGGCTCTCCTGCAGGAGGCGGGACGCTTCGTTGCGCTCCAGCAGCGTCAGATAGGCGTGCGAGTGGTACCGGATGCGGGCAATCAGTTCGACCTTGTCCGGCAATTTGACCAGGTAATCATTGGCCCCCAGCGCGAACGCCTGGGCCTTGACGACGGCTTCCTCTTTGCTCGAAAGCACGATCATCGGCGTTTCGCGCGTCAACGGGTTGACCCGAAAGAACTTGACCAGCATGAGCCCGTCAATGTCCGGCATCACCAGATCCTGGAGGATCACGGTCGGCCGCACCGCGCGCGCCACCTCCAGCGCTTTAAGGGGATCCTGACAAAAGTGCAGCTCGATGTCGGTTTCCGTGGCCAACATTCGTCGAACGGATTCGCCGATAATAGTCTGATCGTCAACCAGTAGCACCTTTATGGCACGATCGATTGTTGCTTCTTTTATCTGCGGTTTCATCGTCAGTTCCGTTTGGCCACAGCCCGTCACTTGTTAGAAGCGATCCCCGAAGATTGAACCGGGAATGTGCCGCGCGCGACGACGTTTGCGATCGCCCGACGGCGCGGGTTCCGGCCGTTGCTGTCACACGCACGCTTCAATTGCATTGCTGCTGGATTGTAGCGATTATAGCGGACCAAGATTGGCGATTGGGCAAAATAGGAGGCATGGGGAGATTTCTCTTGCGCATCCCGTGGTACCTTTGGGACAATTTGACATCCCTAAAAATATCCACGGGCTCTGACCCTCTCGGGAGACGATCGCGATGGGCGGCGAGGACACGGGCGATCTCGCGATGCTCGAGTTGTTCCGGGCGGAGCTGGACAGCCATTTGCCCGTTCTCAGCGAGGGACTGCTGGCGCTTGAAAAGAACAGTGACCAGCCCAAGTGGTTCGAGGCGATGATGCGTGCGGCCCATTCCATCAAGGGCGCCGCCCGTATCGTTGGCGTTGAGGGGGCCGTGCGGGTCGCACACGTTCTGGAAGACTGCTTCGTCGCCGCTCAGCAACGGGACATCCGCCTCGGTCCCGGTGCGGTCGACGTGTTGCTCCGCGGGGTCGATGTGCTCGGGAGCGTTTCACGAACCAGCGCGCCGCCGCTTACGGACGCGGCCCTCAGCGAAATCGTCGCTGCGATTGCCGCTCTGCGCCAGCAGAAGGAGCCCGAACTCGCGCCGCCAACGGGTTCCGTTTTGTTGGAATTGCCGGACCTGGTCGCGGCCGGCTGCGAGCACCTGCGCCGGCAACTCGTTGAGCACCGGCAGCGCGGGATCACGTCTTACTGCCTCGACTTCGACCACGTTCGCGAGATCGAACCGGCCGCTCTGACGGTGCTCGCGCTCTTTGCTCGCGTGCCGTGCCGCGACGGGTCCGCGCCGCGCGTCGAAGTGACGCGCGCGCGGCCCGAGGTGTGCCGCGTTCTGCGCCTCACCGGTCTCGACGCATCTTGGACGGTGCGGCCGGGGCAGGAGCAACGAGTATGATCTCGACAAATCCGGAACTTCTGAACGAATTCGTCGGCGAATCCCGTGAGCACCTCACCACCGTTGCCGAGGAACTGCTCGCGCTCGAAAAGGCGAGCGGGGCGGACCGGCAGCAGCGGCTCGATCGGCTGTTTCGCGCCGTTCACTCCGTCAAAGGATCCGCCGGCCTGGTCGGGTGCCACCAGATCGCGGACCTGGCGCACTCGCTGGAAACGATTTTCGACCGCGCCCGCCAGGGCACACTCGCGCAGACCGCGCATCTGACTGATGGTTTGCTGACCGGTGCGGATCTGATCCGCGCGCTACTCGACGACGCGGCCAACAGCAACGACGTAGACATTGGCGACGCGATTGCGCGGCTGGAGGGCTTGCTCACCGAATCACCCGCGCCACACTCGGAAGTCGCGGTCGCGCACGCTCTCCGGGTCGATCTGGACGCTTACGTCCGTCGAACGGGCCACTCACTCACTCGCTTTTTTGCCGACCTGGAAGCAAACGGTCTGGTGCGCGAGCCGCGCCTGGTTCTTCCCGAACACGACATCAGTAAGGGATTGCCGGACGGCCCCGTTAGCTACGAGTGCCAGTACACCTCAATGGTTCCGCTCGAACGTCTGGCCGAGCAACTCCGGTTGCAATTGACCGAGTTCAATGCCGCGGTACCAGAACCCCCGGAGCCAAAACCCGCAGCGCCCGAACCCCCGGAGCCCGAACCGCCTGCCGCAGAAGACACAGAGCCACCGGTTATTGCCCGAGCGGAGCCGGCCAGTAGGCCCGAGGCCGAGCGGCCGAGCAGCGTGCGCATCAGCGTGCAAATTCTGGATCGCCTGATGAACCTGGCCGGTGAACTGGTCCTGGTTCGCAACCAGGCCATGCAAGCGGCCGACCCGACTGATGCGCAAATGCGGCAGATCGTTCAGCGTCTCAACGGCGTGACGACCGACGTCCAACAGGTCGTCATGCTCACGCGGATGCAACCGGTCGGCAACCTCTTCTCCAAGTTCTCGCGGCTCGTTCGGGACGTGTCCCGCAAACTGGGCAAGCAGATCGAATTGACCACGCGCGGCACGGAAGTCGAACTGGACAAGGCTATTCTGGAAGAACTCGCCGACCCGCTGACGCACCTGGTTCGCAACTGCTGTGACCACGGCATCGAGAAACCGGCCGAGCGCATCGCCGCCGGGAAGGTTCCCCAGGGGCACGTCCTGCTTCACGCCCACCACGAGGGCGGGCAGATCCGCATCGAGGTCCGCGACGACGGCCGCGGCATCGATCCGCAGCGCGTGCGCCGCAAGGCCCTCGAGCGCGGGCTGAAATCCGCGGCCGAGCTGGGCATCCTGAGCGACACGGAGTTGCAAGCGCTCGTCCTCTTGCCCGGCTTCTCCACCGCGGACGACGTCACCGAGTTGTCCGGGCGCGGCGTGGGCATGGACGTCGTGCGCACCAACATCGAGCACCTCGGCGGCAACCTGCAGATCGAATCGGTACCCGGCCGGGGCACGTGCATGCACTTGCGCCTGCCGCTCACGCTGGCCATCATCCCGTGCCTGACCGTGGTAGTCGGCGACCAGCGCTACGCCATCGCGCAGAAGGATCTGGAAGAACTCGTCTGCCTGAACGGGCGGGCCGGGTCCGGGAAGGTCGAGCACACACACGACCAGGAGGTTTATCGCCTTCGCGGTCGGCTCTTGCCGCTCGTTCGGCTCGGCGAGGTGCTGGCGCGGCCCGAGCCGTTCACGGCCGCGACCCGGGCAGAGGTCCTGCACCGGCACCGCGACCAGGCGCCGGGGCTGACGTACATCGCCGTCGTCAAGGTGGGGAGCGAGCGCTTCGGGCTGGTGGTGGACCGCTTGCTCAACACCGAAGAGATCGTCGTCAAGTCGATCCACCCGCTCCTGAAACCGCTGCGCTGTTATTCGGGTTCAACGATTATGGGCGACGGCCGCGTGGCGCTCATCCTCGACATCGAGGGCATCGCCCGGCACGCCGGCGTGTCCTTCGAGAGCGCGCGCCAGACGGTGGCGGTGCGCGGCGCCGGCGAGACGGAATCGCAGACGGTTCTGCTCTTCCAGTACGGCCCGCGCGAACAGTTCGCCATCCCCGTCGTCATGATCCGGCGCATCGAAGAGATCCGGGTCTCGGGGATCGAGCGCGTCGGTGACCGCGAATTCTGGAACCTCCACGGGCAGGCGGTCCGCGTGCTCCGGCTCGACAACTACCTGAAGGTCTCGCCGCCGGTCGAGTCGGACACCATGTACCTGCTCCTGCCGAAGAACGTGCGCCAGCCGATGGGGATCCTGTTGAGCCGGATCCTCGATACCCAGTCGCTGGCGATCCAAATTGATACCGAGAGTCACCACCAAGACGGGCTCATGGGCACGGCGATCATCCACAACCGCATGACGCTCTTCCCGCACCTGTACCGACTGGGCGAGCGCATGGAAGCGGACGACCTCGCCGCCAGTGAGACGCGGACCCGGAAGGCGCCTTCGCGGCGCAAGCGCATCCTCCTCGTCGAGGACACGCAGTTCTTCCGCCAGGTCGTCAAGAACACTCTGGAGGACGAAGGGTACGAAGTGTTCACCGCGGTCAACGGCGCGCTGGGCCTCCGCGAGATCAGTCAGAACCAGTACGACCTCGTGGTTTCGGACATCAACATGCCCGAGATGGACGGCTGGGACATGGCGCGGGCGGTTCGCGAGCAGCTCGGCAACCACGACCTTCCGATGCTGGCGCTGACCACCCTCAACAGCGACCGCGACCGGAACCGCGCCTTGGAGAGTGGCTTCAACGCCCACGAGGTGAAACTGTCGCGCGAGAGCTTTTTGGCGACCGTGGCCCGTCTGCTCGCGCCGGGCGCGGGCCCCGCAGCGGGCGAGGAGGGCAAGCATGGATAAGACCACGGAGCGGGCCGGAACCGGCCACTACTGCACGTTTCGCCTGGCCCGGCGGTTGTTCGGGTTCAACATCCTCGCGGTCAAGGAAGTCAACACGCAGACAACGTTCACCCCGATCCCGCACGCGCCGCCCGAGGTCTGCGGTTATGTGAACCTGCGCGGCAACATCGTGCTCGTACTCGATCTGCGGTTGCTACTCGGCATGGAACCGGTCGCGCGGACCCCCGAGAGCCGATTGATCATTTTCAAAGCCGCGGTGGGCGAATCGTTCGGCGTGCTCGTCGACGCCATTGGCGAGATCGTCACGCTGGACGCCAGCCAGACAGAGGATTGCCGTCCGGAACTGGAAGGGGCCACGGGCGCGCCGCGTGTTGGCGAATTGATCGGGGGCGTTGGCAAACTGCAAGGCGAACTGGTGATCCTGATACAGGCCGAAAAGCTGCTGCGTGCGGTGGCAAAAAGTATGTGACCGGGAACGTGAGGGTTCGCACTCGGGCCGATGGATTCCGCCCCGACGGTGGGCGACGCATCCAACTTGAATTTGGAATTTGCACCCATGAAAAACCTGAAATTCAGCTCCAAGATGGCGATCATGATTGGCGTTCTGGCCCTGACGGCCGTCGCCATTACTGCGACCGCGGTGGCGCAGCTCAGCGCGCTCAACAACGAGGTACGGCGCCTCGTCGACAATTCCGCCAAGAGCGTGGAGGCCTCGCAAGAGATCCGGATCGACGTGCTCGAATCGATACGCCACGAGCGCGGCGCCATTATCGCGATCGAGGACGAGGATTCAAAAAGGTACGCGGAGTCGGCGCGCCAGGCAAATGCGCGCGTCGAACGGCAGCGCGAGGTGCTGCTCAAGCTAATCGACCCGCGCAGCGACGAGCGCGCGTTACTCGATGAATTCACGCGCAACTGGGAGGAGTTCAAGAAGGTACAAAAGGAATCGCTGCGGTTGGCGGTACTGAACACGGACGTCAAGGCGCAGCGCATTCGGAACGGGCGCTTTTTGGACCGCAGTAAGGAAGTCCAATCCGCCCTCGATGCCCTTTTGGGCGCTGGCGACGGCGCCTGGGCAGAAGTGCCGAAGGACGGCAAACCCGTCCCGATCAACTGGAAGCGCACCCACACCATCTACGCCACCGCCAGCGACCTTCACGAACTGTTCGTCCAACTGACCCTGCTCATCAACGCCGCGACCGACAACGAAATGGCCCGCCCGAACGAGACCATCAAGGATCTCCAACTCAAAATGCGCGCCCACTTCAAGGAGTTGCTGGTCGGCGCGACCGACCGCGAACGGATCGAAATCGAGCGCGCGACCCGAACGATGGCGGAGATCGATGCGATCGTCAAAGACATCCAAAGTCTGTCCCACGAGAACTCCAACAGCCGTTCGGCCGAGATGGTGCTCGGCCCCTCCCGCGACGCCGCCAACGCCGGGAACGCGGCACTGGTGAAAGTGATCGAGAGCCTCGTGCAGCGCATGAGCACCGACAAGCAAGCCGCCGAGCAACTGTACCAGACCAGCAAGTGGTGGGTGGTCGGCGGCTCGGCGATCGGCATTTCACTCAGCCTGGTACTGGCCGTGTGGATCAGCCGGTCGATGACCCGGTCACTCGGTCAGTGCGCCGAGCTTTTCAACGGGGTCGCCAAAGGGGATCTCACCTGCCGAATGAATCTCGACCAGAAAGACGAGATCGGCCAACTCGCCCGAGCGATGGACGAGGTGAGCGAGACGCTTCACAAGGTCGTCGGTCAGATCCGCGGCGTGTCGCAGGCTATATCGGCGTCCTCCGATGATCTGTCGCGCGTTTCACACGGGCTGTTGACGCAGAGCGAGGAGATGAGCGTGCAAGCGGTCTCGGTGGCCAGCGGCACAGAACAAATGGCGACCAACATCACCACGATGGCCGCCACCGCCGAAGAGATGAGCGTTAACATGTCGTCGATCTCGTCGGCGAGCGAAGAAATCAGCGTCAACGTCGGCACCATCGCGCAGGCCGCCGACGACACCGCGAGGAACGTCGAAGCCGTGAACTCGGCCATTGATGGTATCACCCGGGCGTTTCAAACCATCGCGGGCGACGCCCGAGAGGGCGCCCACGTTACGGACCGGGCGCGCCAAATGGCCGCCCGCGCGACGGAGACGATGAACGCCCTCGACACTTCGGCCAGCGAGATCAACAAGGTGACCGAGGTGATCAAAATGATCGCCTTGCAAACGAACCTGCTGGCCCTGAACGCCACGATCGAGGCGACTTCGGCCGGGGAAGCGGGTAAGGGCTTCGCTGTGGTGGCCGGCGAAATCAAGGAACTGGCGGGCCAGAGCGCCCGCGCGGCGGAAGAGATCGCCCGGAAAATCGAGGGCATTCAGGGGAGCACCCGCGACGCGGTCAAGGTGATCGACGGGGTGGCCCAGACCATCGACACCATCAACTCCTCGGCCGGGCGCATTTCTGAGGCCGTGGCCAATCAGACGCAGGTCGCACAGAATATCTTTAACAACGTCGGGGAAGCCAGCCGCCGCGTGGCGAACATCGCGAAGTCGATCGCCGAAGTCTCCAAGGGGGCGACCGACATGTCGCGCAACACCAGCGAGGCTTCAAAGGGGGCCACCGACGTGTCGCGCAACAGTACCGAGGCGGCCCGGGCGGCCGAGCAGGTCGCGGCCAACATCCACGACGTCAGCCAGGCGACCAAAGAAAGTACGGCCGGCGCGTCCAAGGTCAACCAGTCCGCCAAGGACCTGCACAACATTGCCGCCGAACTCACCAAGGCCGTCGGTCAGTTCCGGTTGGAGAAGTGAGATGAACCTCCCGGTCCGGGTGCTGATCGTCGATGACTCGCGCATTTACCGCGCGGCCATCGAAGAAGCACTGGCCGGGCAGGACGGTATCGTCGTCTGTGGGTCGGTTTGGAGCGGCCCCAAAGCGCTGGATCACATTCGCGCCCAGCCACCGGACCTGGTCACCCTCGACGTCGAAATGCCGGGCATGAACGGTCTGGACGCGCTGCAAGCGATCCAGGCGTTCAACGCCACCCGGCCGGGCCAACCGGAAGTCGGCGTCGTTATGGTCAGCGCCTACACCAGTCGGGGCGCCGAAGCGACCCTTCAAGCGCTGCAAGCCGGGGCGTTCGATTTCATCGAAAAGCCCAAGGAAGCGAGCCACGCACAAAACGTACTGTCGCTCCGACAGCAGTTGACGGACAAGATTCGCGCGTTTCAGCAGCGTCACCGTCGGAACGGGCCGCAACCGGTCGCGGTGCCCCCTCGACCCGCGACGTCTCCGCGGCGCGCGGTGCGGGCCGTCGTTGTTGCGGTCTCGACGGGGGGGCCACGGGCCTTGTCGCAGTTGGTCGCCGAGTTGAGTCCGCAACTCGATCAGCCGGTGTTCATCGTGCAGCACATCCCACCGGAATTTACGAAGCCGCTGGCCGAGAGCCTGGCCCGGCAGTCGGGCCGGCGCGTCGTTGAAGCCGCTCAAGGCGACTTGGTGCAGCCGCGCACGATCTACATTGCACCGGGCGGCCAGCACATGCTGCTGCGAACGGTTCGCGAGGGCGTGCACATCGTACTCAACCGGCAACCGCCGGAGAACGGGTTCCGCCCCTCCGCCAACGTGCTGTTCCGCTCGGCGCCTCTCGCTTACGGCGGCGACGTCGTCGCGGTCGTGCTCACGGGCATGGGCAGCGACGGGAGCGAGGGGATCGAGCCGATCAAGCGGGCGGGCGGTCTGATTCTCGCTCAGGACGAGGGGTCCAGCGTCGTCTGGGGCATGCCGGGCAGCGCCGTGGCAACCGGGCACGTGGACGAGGTACTGCCACTGCATCAGATCGCGACGCGCATCAATTCTCTTTGCCAAAAGCGGTCGTTCTGACATGTTGCCCTTGCCGCAGGTCACGTTTGATCGGCTCGCCCAACTCATTCACGGGTTGTGCGGTCTGGTGCTTACCAACGACAAAACGTACCTGATCCATCACCGCTTGGAACCCATCGTCACCCAGTCCGGCCTGCGCGACTACGACGAACTGTGCGACCGGCTCCGCTCCCCGACCCTGTCGCCCCTTCACGAACAGGTCATCGAAGCGATCACGACGCACGAAACCTCCTTCTTTCGCGACAGTCAATCATTTGAGGCGCTGCGGCAAGTCCTTTTGCCCGAACTGATCGAGGCGGCGGGGCAGCGGAAACGGGCGCTGGGGGTCCGCCCGCACGGTCGGATCTGGTGCGCGGGCGCCTCGACCGGTGAGGAGGCCTACAGTGTGGCCATGTTGCTCGACGAACTGGTCCAGAGCCGACCGCGCCGCGACCTCGACCTCGGTGACTTCGGCTTCCTGGCCACCGACATTTCCCCCGGCGTTTTGGACGTGGCCCGCGCCGGCGTCTACAACGCGCGCGACGTCGCCCGGGTCCGCCCCCCGTACCTGCGCCGCTACTTCAAGCAGCAACTCGACAACTGGCAAGTCGTTGATCCGCTGCGCCGCCTCATCGACTTTCGCCGCGCTAACCTGCTGGACGGCGCGGCGAGCGCGGGTCCGTTCGACCTCATCCTGTGCCGCAACGTACTGATCTACTTCGATGAACCGACCCGGCGCCGCGTCTGCCGTCGGTTTCACGCGGTGCTGCGCCCGGGTGGGGCGCTGGTGCTCGGGGCGGCGGAGAACCTTTACGGTGCTTCCGAGGGCTTCACTTCGGAACAGCACGGGGCCGCGTTCTTCTACCGCAAGGGCGCGTCGGAGTGATCGCGTTTTGCAATCAGAACCAGTTGGGTGAACCGGTGCGAAGTTCTCCGGCGCGTTCTCGCCGAACCGCCCCAGCAGGTTCCGCCGGGTGGAATTGCCCAACTGTCCCATATGCCTCAAAACCACCGTGCTTTCGAGTTATCACCTGCGATTTTTCGGGCTTTTTCGCACATGTGGGACAGTCTCGTACTCCGCGCCCTCATGCCCTCTGCGGTGAAACGTTTTCTGCAACGAGGCCTCTGGTTGGTAAGCTCTGTACCCGGCACGGAGTACATCCGGACCGAAGCCGAATGGATCGCGTGTGGGGGTCCGGAGCCGGTGCTCCGGACCCTCGGGGAGGGAGAGCCACCGGTCCCGGCTGTTCCTGTGCGCGTGCTGCCGGTGCGCCGAGGCGGCGCTCACGAGCTTCTGGAACCGGGCCGAACTGAACACGGCCGAGCGGCTCGCGGACGGACTCGTTTCGGACCCGGAGCACCGGGAGGCCGTGCACCACGTCGGTGGACCGCGCTCGGGTGGACCGGGGCGGAACTAGGGCTTTACGGCCAGGGCTTCCAAGGTGATGCCGGTTGTCGTTGTGGTATGACCGAGTCGGTTGTTACGTCGCGGGCCGGCAAGGGCGTTGGGATGCGTCCTCCGAGCTTCGATCCGTTCGTGAAGGCGGCCCGTTCTGCGTGATGGTGCGCGCGACATTGGAGAGCCGGTTCGCGCCCCAGCGGCTCGACGAGTTGTTCCGACGAACCGCACGGCGCCAGCACACTCACGAGTTCCTGTTCGCGCAACGGGTCCAACTGATGACCGCGACGGTACTGCGGCAACAGCCGTCCGTTCATGCCGCCTACAAGAACCCGGTGGCCCAGATCACCGTGTACGACCAAGCCGTGTACGACAAGCGGAACCACCTCGAGTTGGGCGCGTCCGAAGCCCTCGTTCGCGACTCCGCGCCGCACGTGCGGCGCGGGGTTCCGGAGCGCGGTGGTCGATATAACTGCCACAACCGGGCTCGAGTCGCCCGGGCCGGCGTTTCGTCGGTGAGCCGCGCGCCAGTGGGTGACGACGATCGTGGGCGCTCCGGGTCGCGACGGGCGCCCGGCCGGAACACATCTACCCGGAGAAGACGAGGCCACTGGTTGCGGCCGAGGAAGTGTTAATCGCTCACATCTGCTCGGTCGAGGTCGAAGCGGTTGCCTAGCTCGATGCCGCAGCGGCCCGCGCGGACGAACCGAACGCGGCATCGACCGCGTAGCACGTTCCGATTACTCGCCGGGTGCAAGTATCGAGGCGACAGGTTCCTGGCCCGTGGGCGCGGAAGCAGGGCCAGTTAACTTCAGACCTGTGGTACCCGTGCGCGGAGAATGGGCGGCCGCAAGAGCCGGCTTCAAGCCCTTGAGAATGCTCGGTTTGTTCAGGACCTCGGCGCACCCGAAATCGAGCAGCGCGGCCGTACTGTAACGGCCCCCGTCGCCGTTCACGAAGACGCACGGCAGGTCCGGGTCGCGCTCGCGCAGCGCGGCGAGCGTCTCGGGGCCGTCCATCTCCCTCATCTGGACGCTCAGCACCGCGAGCCCGACTTGCCCGCACAGCGCGCGGTGCCGCTCCACCGCGCGGGAACCGCTCTCTGCGGTGACCGGCACGCACCCGTGGTGCGCCACCATTGCCGCTAGCACCGCGAGAACCTCGGGCTCGTCGTCCACGATCAGAACTGTCGCGCCCAGGTGATCCGGCACGGCCGATCCCCCGACAGGGCGAATGTACTGGAAGTGTATTTCGTGTCAGATTACAAGACTATTTATCGGCAGTGCAAATGAATTATTCCGAAAAGTGACGGGCCGGGTGAATGACTTTCCGGCCCGTTGCCTTCCCGTGGTGTCTACTATGGAGCGCGAAACCCTTTGGAGGAAATCCGAACAGAAAACAAGCACAAAAACCGAAGGGTCAGGGTAGACGGTCGCCCGTTCGAGTTTCGTATTTGTTTGTGTTTCGGATTTTCCCCATTAAAGGGTGTGCTCGGACGTCGCTACATCGTCCTGCCGCAGAGCAATGAGGGGTCGCACGTGCGCGGGTGCTAGGGTGTGGACCTCACACTAAGGAAGAAGCGGCACGATTGATTTGCGGGTGACGAGCACGGAAATTATTATTGGAACCCAATTAATTGCATTTAGATCATAATATCGCCACTGTGAACTTCGACGAGGCGCTGGCGGCGGAAGCCGCACGGGAACGTCCCGCGCCTTGAGTGACGGACTGGACGGCGCGTTCCGCGGCGTAATCATCGTGAGTTTCAGCGGCTCGCCTCGCGGCAAGTAAAAACCGGCGCGACCTTAGCGGCCGGTCCCGCGCGGCTCCTTCGAGCGCCCCGGCGGCTGAGGTGTCCGGAACTCTTCCGACTATTGGTGCGGGAGTCGCGTGCGCCCTTATACGATACCGAAGTGACGGATGACTGCGAATACGAACAGGCTCACGGAGAGTGCCGCGTATAGCACTACCCACCCGTCGGTGTGGTCGTCGTTACTCGTGTGAAGCATGTGGCGAGCCTTGTTGTCCCGTCCCGATGCGAGGTGGTGGGATGGGATGCGAACTGTGCTCGAAACGCGCGATCCGGTCAAGGCCAATTGCGGCCCGCGACGGGACCGGGGGGTGCGCCACTGATTTCCTGAGTTAGGTATCCGTCAGATTACTTTCGAGGCCAACTCGGGTTCTGTACCCACTTTCCCACGAGTTCGAGCACGGGTGCCACATCGGGCGCGTTCCATTTGACCGCTGACGAACGGGTGTGCGTGGAATTTTGCTTGGCTCGTTGTTGGGAATTCATTGCACTCTCCGATACTGTTCTGAAGGACAACGTTCGCGCGCTGCGAATCCGCCACCGTTGAGACGGCTCGTCTTCACGCGCACCAACTGCTCAACGACGCCATTGCTCGGCGGGTGACGCGCGCCGAAAAAACGTCCGCTGGGTCCGAGGGTCCGCACGCCCGAGTGGGCCGGCCGAAAACGGCCCGACCCCAGCACGCGCGTGATGTTTGCGGACATTGAGGCGATTGAGACGTTCCGAGCCAATTGGCGTGCGTGGACCGACCGGTTGGGGATTGGTTCAAGCGGAACTGACCGTGTTGGGAGATGGTGCGGAGTGGATCTGGAACGCACCCGCGGCTCAATTCCCGGGTTGTCGGCAAGTCCTCAATGGGTTTCATGCGTTGGAACATTTGGGGACCGCCGCCTGCCGCGTAGCGTCGAACTGCGCCACCGCGTCGCGAGGATACCCTTCTGCGTGCGCGCGGCGAGCAGTTGCCCGAGCAGGTATTCGACCCCGCCCTGCGACACCCCGATCCCGAGGTGGTCCGCGGCCACGTCTTCGAGCGTGTGCGCCTCGTCGAAGATAACCGCGTCGTACTCCGGGAGCACGCCGCCACCGATCGCCGGAGGGCCAGGTCCGCAAAGAACAGCGCGTGGTTCACGACCAGGATGTTCGCGCCGAACACGCGCTTCCGCGCCTGGAAGTAGAAGCAGTCCGCCTGGTGCGGGCACTTCCGCCCGAGACAGTTGCTGCTGTCGCTCTGCACGAGATCCCAGACCGGTTGGACTTACTACCACAGATGGTCTGGCGCGACCACCGCCCGATCTGCACGAGCTGATCGATCGCGCCCGGGGTGTCGAGCAGCGTACTGGCCTTGGATTGCGATACGCGGAGCCGGCGCAAACTGAGGTAGTTCCCGCGCCCTTCACCAGCACCGGCCGATAATCCCGGGCAGCACCGATTGGAGAAACGGAAGGTCTTTGCGAATGAGCTGCTCTTGCAGGCTGATGGTGTGTGTCGAGATGACGACCTTGTAGTCCTTGCGCGCGCTCACGGCCCGGATCGCGGGAACGAGGTACGCGAAAGACTTACCCACGCCGGTGCCCGCTTCCACGAGCAGTTGACGCTTCTTGTCGAGCGCGTCGGCCACCGCGTCGGCCATATCGAGTTGCTGGGGGCGCGACTCGAACCCGGCAAACTTCTTCGCGATCAGCCCGTCCGGGCCGAGAACCTTACGTGCATCCATGCGGTGATTGTCGCTACAACGGGAAAACGTGTAGAGGCCGGTTATTCAGTCGTTCGACATGGGGGCGCCTCACTCACCCGCTTTGAATTCCTCATAAACGTACAGTGTGCCCGACCAGTCCGCGAACACGGACTCGATCAGCGCTCGCACTTTCTTCCACGACAGCCCACCGTAACCGGCTGCGATCCGGGGCATCGCCAGGGCCCGAATGCCGGCTTGGTCGGCGGTCGTGCGGAGCGCGTTGAGAGCAGCTTCCACAACGGGGTAGGTCGCGCCGCGCCCGGGGCGCGGTTGCGTACCCATGTTGAACACCGCTGGTTTGCCGGATTCGCGCCACAAGAACACGTCCCCGAGTGCGAGCTCCGCTGGCTTGGCTTTACACCGCCGACGGAACTCCTCGAACATCTCCGGATAGCGTTCCTTGAACCCGACTGCGATCCCCGCACCCATCGATCCGGCAGAGTTACAACCGTGTGCCAGGGCTTCCGCGTTCACGCGGTTCACGAACAGGTCACCGGTCACGAATTCGATTGGCACGGTCGCGCCCTCTGTGTGAAATTTGTGAATGATCGCGGCGCGACCAGCGGAACACAAAGTCAGCAGCGGAAATCACGAATGCGGCCCCTCGAAACGTACCAAATCGTCTTGCCGATAGTGATGTGCCTCGTCGTGGCGGCGCTCGCGACGCGGGGCGTGCGCTACCGGTTCGCGCTGCTCGGGTTCGGCGCGATCGTGGGGTACGCGGTTCTGCAAGATCAGATCTCCGCGCGGCTGTGTCCGGAATACTTCACGGTGTTCCACAACCCCATTCCGGGCGTAACCGACCCGACATTGCTCGGCGTCTGTTGGGGGTTCCTGGGTGGTTGGTGGGGCGGCATATTACTCGGGTACGTCGCAGGGCTGGTCGCGACCGTTGGCTCACGCCCGCAACTCCACCCGCGCGAACTCGTGCGCCCGCTGGCCGTCCTTGTTGCTGCGGTCACCGGCGCAACCGCCCTCACGGGTGCGAGCGTCTGGCGGCACGCGGACATGCTCGGCGTAATGCTCGGCCCGAGCACGGCGGAACTGGTCCCGGTGGAACGACACAAGGCGCTACTGGTGGTCGCGTGTTACCACTTCGTCGCCTACGGCAGTACCACAATCGGCGGCGTGGCGGTGTGCGTCTGGATCGGGACCGAGCGCCGGAAACGCGGGCACCAAGGAACAGGTTCATGTCTACCGAAACCGTCGCGCTGATCGGACTCGATCGCGAAGAAGTGAACGACCTTAAGTCACGTGTCGCGTGCCGCATCGTTTCCTTCGACATGATGCCGAAAGTGCAGATCCGCGACCAACGGCTCTACCTCGCGCGGTTCGGCACCTGGGACTGGACCGGGCCGGTTGATAAGGTCGTGTTCCACGGGATCTTCGAGAACGATTTGCCGGGAATCACCGCGCTGGCGCTATGGGGCGGGCCGTGCTTGCCGAGCGCGTCCGGGCTACTCGATTGCCGCCCGCGCATCGCGAACCTGGCCCGCGTCCGGAAGGTGTCGCGATTCGCCACCCTGCCCCGCTCCTACACCGACGCCGGAACGACCTTCAGCACAGACACGCGGTCCGTCGCAAAATGGGGCGAATGGCACTGTGGCGAGGGGAAGGAGCGGTTCGCCGGCACATGGAACGCGGGCGAACCGTCGCTCATCGAGCCGTTTTTGGAAGGTGAGGCCGTGCGCGTGACGGCCATCGGTGACGCTCTGTTCCAACTCCGACTCGGCGGGGACGATTGGAAGAAATCCATTCACCACGCGACCGCGGCGTTCATGCCGTTGAATGAAGCACTTGCCGCGGATGTGTGCACACTTCGAGATCATTTCGACCTCGCGGTGTGCGCGGCCGACTACATCGTTTCCCCCGACGGGACACCCAATCTGCTCGAACTGAATCACGTACCCAATGTCACACAATTCCCGGAAATTCGTGCCGTTTATCTCGATTTTGCCGCGCACTGGATCGGTGGGCATTGAGGGGCGCAACCTGTCCGTAGAACGCCTCACCACTAAGATGTCAAGCGATTACTCAAATTTTGCAAAGGGGATTCGCTTCGATGGCCACCACTTCGATTACGCGACTCTACGGACTCGGTCTCACGCCCGGTAAACTGCGCGGGTTGCAGCGCATCAGCAACGCGAACGGCACGCTGACGATGGTCGCCACCGACCAGAACAGCTCCATGATCTCGATGATGAAGAAGGCGACGAAGGAGGCCACCGGCGCCGACCGCGAGCCGACCTACGCCGAGATCGCGGACGCGAAGGTGATGCTGTCGCGCGCGCTCGCGCCGCACTGCTCGGGCCTGCTCGTGGACGGGTTCTACGGCTACGCCAGCACCGTTTCCGCGTTCGCGGTGCCGCCCAGCACGGGGCTGCTCATCCGCGTCGAGAAGTCCGGGGCCGACAAGAACGCGGCCGGCGCGCCGTGCGGCGAGGTCGAGCCGGGCTGGAGCGTCGCGAAGATCAAGCGCTGCGGGGCCGACGCGGTGAAGCTGCTCGCGCAGTTCGAGCCGGACGAACTCGACTCGGCCGAGCGCAACTTCGCGTTCACGCAGCAGATCTACGACGAGTGCATCAAGCACGACATCCTGTTCCTGTTGGAACCGCTGCACTTCGCGTACAAGATCAACGGCGTCGAGGAAGCGAAGGACAAGGTCGCGGCGCGCAAGGCCAAGACCGTCATCGACACCGCGAAGTACCTGAGCCGCTACTGCGACATCTACAAAGCCGAGTTCCCCGGCACGTTCGGCGTCGAGTCGGACGCGCAACTGATGGACAACCTGAAGCGGCTCAACGACGTCTGTGTCAAGCCGTGGGTGCTCCTGTCCGCGGGCGTCGACTACGACAAGTACAAGAAGCAAGTTGAGATGGCGATGAAGGCCGGGGCCAGCGGCATCCTCGGCGGCCGGGCGTTCTGGAAGGAGTTCTTCACCTACGCTTCCCCGGCCGACCGCCAGAAGTTCGCCGAAACCGAGTGCGTGCGCCGCGTGCAGGAGACGGACGCGATCGTGAAGAGCGGCACGCCGTGGTTCGCGAAGTACGACCTCACGCTGGAAGAGTTGCACGGCATCCGCACGACGGACGGCTGGCACGCCCGCTACGGCGGTGGCACCGCCACCAAGGGCGCGAGCGGCCCGTCCGACCCCAACGCGGTGTATTGATCCTCACTGCGCCAGAGATAACGTGGGCGCAGTAACGTGAGAACGCCCGGTTGGTTCGGAGAGCGACTGACGCTACTCCCCCGAACCAACCGGGCGTTCGATTTTGTACCGCTAAGCCCTCGACGGCACTCAAACCTTACCCGACTGCGATCCCGCCCAGAATGTCCCAGGGCAGCGCGTAAGCGAGTTCGATCGGGGTCACGTCGATTCCACGGAACGCCCGCAGTTGCGGCGCTCCGCTGGTCAACCCGGTTGCCACGATGTCGGCGATCCCATCACGGTTCACGTCCGCCGTTGCAAGCCCGAAGCCCGAGTAACCCGACGACGGGTACGACTGGAAGCTCACGCGGGTCGAACCATCCGCACTAAACACCTTCACGTGCGATGTTCCCACAGCTTGCGTCACGACCTCGGATACACCGTCCCCGTTCACATCCGCCGCCGAGACTCGCACGCCACCAGTGAATCCGTTGTACGCCTGGAAACTCGCCAACAGCTCCCGCGTTCGACCGGAGAGCGCCTTCACGTGGCCATTCGCTGCTCCCGCCCCAGCGCCCGTGATGATATCCGCGAACCCATCACGGTTCACGTCCCCGGCGACAACCGATACGCCGCCCCGGAACGTACTGTCGAAGGTCAAGAAACTAGCGAGTTCCTCACCCTGCAAAAAAGTGCGTCCCGCAAGTTCGTTGTTCGGAGGGTAACTTATTACTGTGCCGTCGGCCCCAGCGTAAACCGATACCCCAGTCGGAAGCATGTGCGCGGTCACGTTAAACACTTTGACGTGACCGCCCGGAGCGCCCGCTCCGGCCCCGGTCACGATGTCCCCGAACCCGTCACCGTTTACGTCACCGACCGCAACCGCGATCCCGCCGTTGAACCCCCGATACGCCAAGAAGTTTGCCAATTCCGCACCCGTCGCACCGTCGAACGCGCGCACGTGCGTGTCGCCACCCGCGCCCGCGCCAACCACCAGGTCCGAGATCCCGTCACCGTTCACGTCGCCCGCCGCGACCGAGATTTCACCACGGAAACCCGCGAACGGCTCGACCCGCAGCACCTCCGCGCCGGTGCGCGAATCGATGAGCCGGGCCAGCGCAAGGCTCCCCGCCGGGCTACCGACCGCGATCACCGTCCGCGGGGTCAGTGGACCCGGCACCAGTGTGAGCGGCGCATCAACCTCGGGCGCGCTCTGGATCGTTTCGGGGGCGCCCAGGGAAGGCAGCAAAACCGGCACGCGATCGGGCGGTCCGACGACACTCAGATCCGCGGGCGTCAGGCGGTCTTCGAGAGTCTCGATCCCGAGGCGCGTCTTCAGCAGTGCTTGGTTGGAACGGGTCAAGGCAACCTCACTCGACTAACTAAGGGCTGGACGGAACGGCACCCGACGGCAAACGCGCTCCCCGGGCAATATCAGCCGCGCGTCTGTCTGTCCATTATCTCGCCACTTCTAACGCTCGGATTTGGTGAATTTCAAGCAAACCATACGTACTCAAATAAAAACGAGGTCCACTCACTGCACTTACATTTGCCTGTGATTTGAAGAGACGCTCGTAAGCAGAAAACTTGCGCGGGCGCGAAACAGATGGGCACCGTCACACTGAATGGGCACCGTCACACTGAGCTGACGGCGCAAAAGATGTGATCGGAATTGCAGAGGCATTCACCCCCGGCGCGCGGGGCGATTGCCCTCAGTGCCGTGCACGTCGGCTACCGCGCGTGCTTCGAGCGCGACGTGAAACCGGCTCGCGCCCCCAGTCGATGAAGCGTCAGGTGGTACGCTCGGCTCGCGGCCACAAGGTACGGGCGCTTCGCGAGCGGCGCTGGGGCGCGTACCTGCCCCCAGGAGCCGTCCCCAGATTAGGGAGCGCCGTACTTGTCGTGGTGCTCCAGGACCGCACCCGCGCCGTATCGCTCGAACAGCGGGCACCAGTTCTTCCGGTTCTCGGCCCCGGCTGCACGTGCACCAGAAGGACCGGCCAGGCATCCCGACGAAGCACCGGTCCGAGCCCCGCACCGCGTTGGCCTTGGCGGTCGAGTCAGGGTACCAAACGCGGATATGGCTGTTGACTATTGGCAAATAATCGTGAATCTGGTGACAGGACAAAAAGCAATCGGCACCAACCGTTCCCCGGCGCGCGAAGTGTGATTTCGCATTCGCACGACCACCACGCTGGTACAGCCGGTAAGTTTTTGGCAAGGATTTTCCCATGTTCCGGCTATCAGACGCGATCGTCGGTCGGACTTACAGGGCGGATGTGTCCGAAAGCTCATTACCCTCCGCGACGAGCAAAAGGAAGGAACCCGTTTGGACGACTACAGCAGCAATCAGAACAAACACTGTACGAATGAACGTCTTAATAAAGTGCGCCGGTTACTCGCCCTTTGATAGGGTGTGGGATCACCGGCTATCGAGGTGTGGTGCGGGACGGCGAATGGGGGGCGAACGGCGAAACCAACCCGTCTTACCAAACAGTTTGGGAAAATAGAACGCGGTACTGCATTCGCTAACACACAACAGTGGCAACAGATACTGAACTGAAATTATCTATTAGCTTTGTCAGACGCGCGATGAGTAATGAGTAGCCCGCAACTCAACCCCGTCTCCCGCGCGCCGGGTACTCGGCGCCTCGGGGTGTCGACCGTTGCCGTGATTCTGCTTGGCGCCGTTGCCTATTGGCAATGGGTGGGCGCCGCGGATCGGCGCGAGGACGCACTCCGACTCGCCAAGGAGGGGCGGTTGGCCGAGGCCGAACCACTTCTCCAGGCGACCGTTGAGCGCGACGGGAACGACGCGGAGGTCGTTGCGGCTCTCGCGCTCGCGAAATTGGGCGGAACCGACGCCGGCGCAGCGGAACGGTATCTGTCCAAGTGGTGCGAGCTGCGACCCACCGAAGCGCGCCCGTTCCAACTGCGCATGGACTTGCGGCACCGGGTGGCACGAGGGTTGGCCCTCCAAGCCGATCGGCAGCGCGTAATGGAAACGGCACTCTCGGACGGGCGCCGGGCGCTGGAACTCGACCCGACCAACGACCCGGTCCGGCGCGAGGTCGCGTGGCTCGCGCTTCAGGTGGGGCGATTCTTCGATGCGGAAATCGAGTGCCGGCGGTGCCTCGCCGCTTCTCCGCGCGACGGCTGGTTGAACTACCTCTTGGCCAAAATCTGCCACGCACAGGGGAAACGCACCGACGCCGAGGCCGCCATCGATCCCGTTGTGCGGGCACGGCCGGATTTCGCCGAGGCGCTGGTACTCCGCGCCACGCTCTACTACGAATCCGAACAGCCCGACAGCGCCGTCGCCCTGCTGCGTCAAGCACTTGCGTTGAAAGAATGCCCCCGCCGCGAGTGCCTGTACCGGCTCGGGCTCGCTCTGGCCGCAACCGGGCAGCCCGACGAGGCGAAGAAGGCACTGGCTGAAGTGGACCTGCTGAACCTGACGGGAGCGGTCGCGAACGATTACTTTCCGAACAACCCGGCGATGCGGGTTCAAATCGCCGAAGCAATGCTCGGCGTCGGTCGACTGTCGGACGCGAACGCGGAACTCGATACGCTCCTCGCCGCGGACCCCAACTTCGCCCCGGCCCACCGCGTCAAGGCAGTCTATTACGACCGCGTGGGCCAACCCGCCCAGGCAGCCGAGCACCGCCGGCGAGCCTCCCGAGACACCCCATGACTGCGACTACTCCCCGCCGAATCGCGCTCGTGAGTGCCCTCGGAGCCGTGGTGCTGGCAGCGGGAGCATTCTTCTTTGCATCCCGAAAACCGAATACAGACCCGACGCCCATTGGAACCGATCCTGGCCCCGAAGCCGGGGTGCCGTGGTTCGTGGACGTAACGCGGGACGCTGGCATCGATTTCATCCACTTCGACCCGACGACCGATGCGCACTTCATTCAAGAAACAATGGGCAGCGGGATCGGGTGGATCGACTACGACGCCGACGGGTGGCCCGATCTGTTCTGCATCCAGGACGCCCCGGTTCGCTCGTCCGGCAACCTGACCAGTAACCGCCTCTACCGCAACAACCGCGACGGCACGTTTGCCGATGTCACTGAGAAAGCCGGGCTCGTGCGTACCGGGTTCGGCCAGGGCTGCGCCGTTGGCGATTTCGACAATGACGGCTTTGACGATTTGGTCGTCACCTACATGGGCGGGTTGGTCCTGTACCGCAACAACGGAAACGGGACGTTCACGGACGTTACTGCGACCGCGCGGCTCACCAACCCTCACTGGGGAACGAGTTGCGCGTGGGGGGACATTGATGGTGACGGGCGCCTCGATCTCTACGTCTGTAACTACGTTGAAGTCGATATCGACCATTACCCGCTCTGCGAACGGGACAAAAAGCTGTTCGTGTGTCCGCCGACGAGTTTCCCGCACGTTCGCCACCGCCTGTTCCGCAACAATGGCGACGGTACCTTCACAGACGTAACCGCTCCCTCCGGGATCGCGGACGCGCCTCCGGCTCCCGGTCTCGGGGTCGTCGCCGCGGACCTGGACGGCGACGGGCGCCTCGACCTCTACGTCGCGAACGACCTCAAAGCCCAATACCTGTTCCACAACCAGGGAAACGGGCGGTTCGTTGAGAAGGGGCTGCTCTCCGGCGCCGGGTTGGGCGCGACCGGGCAACCCGTATCCGGCATGGGCGTGGAAGCATTCGACGCGGACGGCACCGGGCGCCCGTCCCTGTTCGTCACCAATTTCTACAACCAACCGAACGTCCTGTTCCGCAACCGGGGCAGCATGCGGTTCTGGGAGGGAGCGGCCGAAACCGGGTTGGCCGGCCGCCGGGACCGGCTCGGGTTCGGTACCGTAGTGATCGACGCGAACCTGGACGGGCGCCCCGACTTGGCCGTCGCTAACGGGCACCTTCACCGAGACGCCGAAGAAGTGTACCGCGCCCCGTATGCTCAACGCGCGCAACTGTTCGTTGGCACCGGCCCCGGATCGTACCGCGACGCATCGGACCGAACCGGTCCGTATTTCCGCGAACCGCGCGTCGGGCGCGGGTTGGCGTGGGCGGATTTCGACAACGACGGCAAGCCGGACCTGGTGTTCAGTCACGTCGGCGGTTCCCCGACTCTACTCCACAACCGCACCGAAACAACCAACACGTGGCTCGGGCTGGAACTGGTCGGCGACGGCACACGCAGTAACCGGAACGCGATCGGGGCGCGAATCGAAGTTCGGACCGCAAACGGGGCGCAGGTGCGGTTCGTGAACGGAGGGGGAAGTTACCTGTCGGCAAGCGAGCGCCGACAACTGATTGGGCTAGGCGCGGATGAATCTGCACGAGTAACCGTGCGGTGGCCTTCCGGACGCGAGCAGGTGTGCCAGGACGTTCCCGGGCGCCGCTGGTGGCGAATCACCGAAGGAGCGGACAAACCCGTTCCACTGCCGATTGCCGGTCGCTAAATGCGGCTCGCAAATCACGCAACATCTCTCGGAACGTGTTGCTGAAAAATCCATCGCAATCACTCGCTCATACATGTAACCTGATCTCGTCAGGTTGTTGGTGGTGCCGGCGGGTATGGCGCTCCTCCTTCTGTGGCCGAGAGCACGTGCGAGCCGCTCTGAACGAAGTGCATATCACGTTCGCACGCGCAGATGAGGTGGTCCCTTGAGCGCGATTGGAACAAAGGTCACGGCCCGGGTGAAACGGCACCCGCTACTGGCTCTCAGCGTGCTGCTCGGCGCGGTGGCGCTACTCTGCTGGGGGGGCTACCGCGGCGCGCGTTACTACGAAGCCCGCTCGCACTACCAGTCGGCCCAGGAACTCGTCGAGCGGCACGATTGGAAGACCGCATTGGAACACTTGACCGAGGCCCAGCGCCTCGCGCCGAACGATCCCGTGCCCCATCTTCTCGCCGCGCGCGCCGAGCGCCGACTCGAACATCTCGATGTGGCCAAACGGCACCTGGACACCAGCGAGCGCCTACAAGGGAGAGAAACGCAAGCCATTAAGATCGAACGCGCGCTGATCCGCATTCACGAAGGCGCCTTGGTCGAGGTGGAAGAGTTCCTACGCGGGTGCGTCCAACAGGACGACCCCAATTCGGTGGAAATCCTCGACATCCTCGCGGCCGGGCTCGAAATCAGCTACCGCGACGCCGAAGCCCAGCGGTGCCTGGACGATCTGCTCCGGCGCCAGCCCGACCACTTCGACGCGCTGGTACGGCGCGGGCGGACGGCCAAGAGCATGGGCTGGTTCGAGGACGCCGTCCTGTACTATGAAAAGGCCCTGGCCGTTCGCCCGGACGTGGACAGCGTGCGCCTGGCCCTGGCCGAGATCCAGGTGGTTCTCGGCCAGTTCGAGCGCGCAAGAGAGCACTTCGAGCGATTGCACGAACGGCAACCCAAGAACGCATCCGTCACTTTCGGACTGGCGCGCTGTGCGGCCGGTACCGGGGCGAACGAGCAAGCCCTTCAGTTGTTCAACCAGTTGCTCGCCGCGAACCCCAACGACTGGATGGTGCTGACCGAGCGCGGCTGGTTGGCCGTGCAGCTCAACCGGCCCCAGGACGGCGAAACCGACCTCCGCCGGGCCGACGCACTGGCCCCGCCTCACGTCCCGCCGACCCAACTCGTGAACTGCTTGCGCTTGCTCGGCAAAACCGACGAGGCGCGCAAATATCAGGAAAAAGTCGACCGCATCCAAAACGACAACAAGCGCGCCGCGGAACTCGGCGGACTGATCCGCGAAAAGGCGCCCGACGATCCGGAGCCGCGGTACGAGTTGGGCCAGATTCTGCTCCGCCAGGGCAAAGCGCGGGACGCAGTCCACTGGTTCGAGACGGCCCTCGCCAAAGACCCGGCGCACCGCAAGACACACGAGGCGCTCGCCGAGTTCTACCAATCGGTGCGGGCCACCGACCGAGCCGAGTACCACCGGCGCATTCTCCAGGGGCTCCCCGCAACGGCTTCGCACTAGCGCAGCGTCGGAACGAAATACCGACTCAAGGAACGTATCGATGCCCGGCAAGACAAAATGGGCGCTGATCGCCCTGCTCCCCATTTCGGTCGGTTTGTTCCTACTGATACCGCGAAACGTCCCTCAACCCGTCGAAGAACAGCCCCCCGAGCGAGAAACGCCGCTCGCACCGGGTTACTTTGCGGACGTGACGCCCGGTTCGGGCATCGATTTCGTGCACCGCAACGGCGAAGAAGCCGAACTCGCCACAATTCTGGAATCGCTCGGCGGTGGCGTGGCCTTGATCGACTTCGACGGGGACGGGTTGCAGGACGTCTTCCTCACCGGCGGCGGGTACTTCGACGGCCCCGATAAAAAGGGCATCAAGGGGCACCCGTGCAAGCTGTACAAGAACCTGGGCAGCTTCAAGTTCCGGGACGCGACGGTCGAAGCGGGACTGGACCGACTCGAAAGTGGAGCGCCCTGGTTCTACACGCACGGCGCGGCCGTGGCCGATTACGACAACGACGGTTGGCCGGACCTCCTCGTCACCGGTTACGGGCGCCTGGCGCTCTTCCGCAACGTGCCGGCCGACGGGAACCGGCGCCGATTCGTAGACGTCACGCGCTCGGCCGGGCTGACCGATTCGCTCTGGAGCACGAGCGCCGGGTGGGGCGATTTCGACGGCGACGGGTTCCCCGATCTTTATGTGTGCCATTACGTCAACTGGTCCTGGGCCAACAACCCGCCGTGCAAAGATTACCGCGACCAGACCCGGCCGGACGTGTGCGCGCCCAAAGTGTTCGAGGGCCAACCCCACCTGCTCTACCGGAACAACGGGAACGGCACCTTCGCGGACGTGAGCGCGGGAGCGGGGCTTCAAGTCCCTCGACCCGCAGACTCATATTCCAAGTTGGCTCACCTCTCACCCGCGGCGCAGGCGCGACTGGAACGGGCCGTGCGCGAGAAAGATTACGGGAAGGGTTTGGGCGTGCTCGTCACCGACCTGGACGACGACGGGCGCCCCGACATTTACGTCGCCAACGACACGTCGGGGAACTTCGTCTACTTGAACCGCGGGCACGGGCGGTTCGAGCAAATGGGTTCCGAGTGCGGTGCCGCACGCGACGCACTCGGCCGGGCGACCGGTAGTATGGGGGTCGATGCAGCGGACTACAACGGAACCGGGCGGTTATCGCTGTTCGTTGCCAACTACCAGAACGAAACCCATGCGCTGTACCGCAACGAGGGCCGGGGACAGTTCGTCCACGCGAGCCAGGTGTCCGGGATCACGTCACTCGGGTTGAACTTCGTCGGGTTCGGAACCGGGTTCCTTGATTTCGACCTCGACGGCCACGAAGACCTCGTCATCAGCAACGGGCACGTGGTTCACTACCCGCCCCCACCCGCCGACGTCAAACAAATACCCGTGCTGCTCCGCAACACCCGGCGCCCCGACCAAAAAAAACACGAAGTGCGATTCGAGAACGTTTCCCCTAAAGCGGGGCCGTACTTCCAGGTGCGACACATGGGGCGCGGAATCGCGCTGGGCGATCTGGATAACCGCGGCCGAACGGACGTCGTGCTGAACCCCACGAACGCGCCGGTCGCGGTCCTGCGGAACCAGTACGAGACGGACCACCACTGGTTGGGCATCCAATTAATTGGGCGCCCCTATCGCGACGCGGTCGGCGCCCGGTTGGAGTTGCAACTGGCCGACGGCGAAAAGCTCGTGCGCGCCGTCAAAGGAGGGGGAAGCTACTTATCGTCCGGCGACCGGCGAACCCTCTTCGGCCTCGGGTCGCGTGCCAAGATCGACCGTCTGACGGTCCGGTGGCCCTCCGGGAAGTCCCAGAGTTGGGAGGGATTAGCCGCCGATCGTTACTGGACACTGACCGAGGGAGAGGAGAAGGCTCACACCACCCCAAATCCGGGGCACTAAAAAATACGGGACTTTGTGGGGGCGCCTGGCCCACAAAGTCCCACTCGCTGAGCGAACAGACAACACAGGTCAATGAGATGGTTTGGGTTAATCCCACGTCAATTTGAGATCGCTCGTCGATTTCTCAATCGTCACTTCGACTTTCGACCGATCCCCGCTGTACTTACCGAATAGCTCGCGCTGATCGGCTGACATCTTTGGTGTCGCTCCCGGAACGGTACCGGGCTTGCCCGCATCGGCCGCGGCGTTGTGCATGATGAACACCTTGTGTTTCCCGACCTGTGCCCCCTTCGTTTGGGGATCGTAAGTGAGCGTGAAATTGCCGTTCTGATCGGTTTCCCCCATACTCGGTCGACCCTTCTCGGGCACGAAATGGATGATCGCGTTCGTAACCGGTTGCCCCTTGTAGGTGAGCGTGCCGGACACAGAGACGATTCCGGAATTTCCGCACCCGGCGAGGAACAAGCACGCACTTAGCGCGAGTGCTGATGTCCCAATTAACGAGCGGAACATGTGCAACCTCGGAGGAGATGACGGGATGACGACCGCAAAAATGACGAATCGGAATGATGCGTACCCGTCCCCCCGACAGCATTTGTGGCCGCCGGTGTGGTACGGGTACAGAGCCGAGAACGAGGATTACGGCGGGGAGACGACTTCGCCCCCGTTCCGGGTTCCCAATCCCAACCAAGTAGTGAGGTCGATGTTGTTCGGTACGAACGCCACGTGCCCGTCAACAAACAACACAACCACGCCGTTGGTGTGGGAACTGGTCGCCGCGCGGCTGTTCCCCTTGACCGACCAGTTCGGCGGTTGGGAACCGGTAATCAGCCCTTGGGACTGGTGGTGGACCCAGATGAACTCGTTGCACCCGCTGCCGTCGAAGCACCAGCTCTGGTTGGCCCAGTTCGCTTTTTCTCCGTAGTGCATGGTGTTACTCGTACCGTCGGTCACGTCGGCGATCTTGACGGTGCTGTTGATCCACCCCATCCCGTTGTACGCGGGGGCGCTGCTCCGTTCGGGGCAGCAGGTCTCGGAGAAGTTCGCCCGGCCCGAATCGTAGAACATCGCGTAATCTTTCATCGTGTTCTCGAACCCCATCTTCCCGCGAGGCGCCGACGGGCAGACGAACAGCTTCGGCATGTTGGTCGCAGCCAGGATGTTCGGGTTGGGCGAGCCGGCGCCCGGTAGCCCGGCCGGGATCACTGGTTGTCCGGGACCGCGGTCCGACCCCGGCGAACCCCAACCGGTGTCTTCCGGGACGTTCGGAGCGTAGGCCGGCACGTTAAAGTTGATGCTTTTGTAGAGGTTGTCACCTTCCACATACGGCAGAATGCGGGCCGCCCAACTGAAGGCCCCCCACGGGCAGCAACTGTTGTTCGGGTCGCTCCAACCGGACGCCCAGTTGCTGTTCGGGGTGGCCCCGACCCACGACCCGGGCGGCGCCCAGACCCCGGGCGGGAAGCTCCCAAGGGAGTCGTGGTGGTTGTGGGACGCGAGCCCGATCTGTTTCAGATTGTTCGTACACTTCATGCGCGCGGCGGCCTCGCGCACCTTCTGAACCGCGGGCAAGAGTAGCCCGATGAGGATCGCGATGATTGCGATCACTACCAACAACTCGATCAACGTGAAGCCGCTCGCGGGCTTGTGTAGCCGGCGGGCTCGGGGGGAGAGAAAGGCGAGCATAATAGCCTCGTGGCGCAATGAGGAGAAGAGATGGCGCCGAAACACTGACCCCGACAAAAAAGTAAGGGTCAGTTAATCAGGAGACTACCTGACCGAGTCGCGTGCCGCAAGAGAATTTGGTGAAATGCGAGAAGCTCCATTGCCATTTAGGTGTTACGCGCCCTTAGTGGTGGATTGGGAAGCTAATGCGGGGGTGCGTCAGGTAGACTCGAACAGGTTCACGAATGCTCGCGGTCTTGACTTCGACCCAACGGCCGCCCACTGCAAAGCAGTGGGTCTCGAATCGGGGAACGCGCGGGGCCAACCCGATGTGGTTCCACTGGGCGCGGGCCGGTGCCAAACGGCCCGCGCCCAGTGCACAGCTTGATCTCCCGGTCGTAGTGCTCGGTGGCCCGACTGAACTCGGCGAACTGCAACTGGGTCCGATCGGTCATCCCAGATCGTCGGTGACCCAGTGCGCAGCGCCACCGCCTGGGGCGGCAATCCCGAGGACGGGGCGTGATTCGACCTCACTCCGGGGGAACGACGTACCCGTCGCGCCGGTCGCCCAGCGCGTCGAGCGCGCCCGGGGCCAGCCCGTACCGCAGGTGCCTGACGCTCCCGTCGCCGAACACCGCGTTCGCGCCGTTCGGGTGCGCGGAACCGAACTCGTAGTCCATTTCCTTGCGCTCGTCGCGCCCGAACGGGCGGGAGGTGACGGCGATGATGTCGTTGTCCCAGCCGTCCGTAAAACCCTGATCGTCGCACCAGTCGCCCGTGGCGTACCGGTCCGGGTGGAGCCGCTTCTCGCTGATGACCAGCGTGGTGCTCAACCCGTCGGTGGCGCTCGCGGTCGTGGTGCGCAACGGGTTCCGCACGATCACCCCGAAGTACGGACCGGTTTCTCCGACCGTACCCCCGGTGCCCGTTGCGGCGGCGTAGTCGCACCCCGCGCGCGGCCCGAGAGACTGAGTTACGATGGTCGGCCCGCGGCGCGACGGGCAAAAGTAAATCGGGACCGGGGTGATCGGCACGGCGGCCGGACTCCGGTGCAGCGCGCCTTGCTCGATGAACGGCAGGAGTTGGAACGCCCACCCCGCGTTCTGGGCGGGCGGGGCCGCGGGAACCCCGTTGACGTAAGTCGGCGGGTCGGCAAAAGACGTCCCGCCGGTCGGGAAGTAGCCCACCGCGTCGTGGTGGCTGTGTAACGCCAAACCAATCTGCTTGAGATTGTTGGAGCACCTGATCCGGCTCGCGGCTTCCCGGACCTTCTGCACCGCGGGCAGCAAGAGCCCGATCAGGACCGCAATGATGGCGATTACCACGAGCAGTTCAATCAGGGTAAAGGCCGTCCGGCGCATTAGCGGTGCCCCTTGGAGACAGGTGCCGATCGGTCGGCGACAGGACCGCGAACCGCCCGAACCTACCCGGCACCTCTTCGCCCCATACTAATTACTGCCATTCAAATGCGATAGTAATATCAGCGCCGGCATCGACCGGGTGGTCACGCCAGCACGTTTTTCACCACGGTACCGTGTACATCGGTCAGCCGGTAGTGCCGCCCCTGGTGCTTGTAGGTCAGCTTCTCGTGGTCGATGCCGAGTTGGTGCAGGAGCGTCGCCTGAAGGTCGTGGACGCTGACCGCGTCGGTCGTCACGTTGTAGCCGAGTTCGTCCGTGGCCCCGAAGGTCGTCCCGCGCTTCATCCCGCCCCCGGCCATCCAGACCGTGAAGCACCGCGGGTGGTGATCGCGCCCGTAGTCCGTGGCCGTGAGCTTGCCCTGTGAATAGTTGGTGCGCCCGAACTCGCCGCCCCACACCACCAGCGTGTCGTCGAGCATCCCTTTGCGCTTGAGGTCCGTCAGCAACCCGTAGCACGCCTGGTCCACGTCCTTGCACTGCCTGCGGATCGCCCCGGGCAGGTTGCCGTGCTGGTCCCAGCCGGGGTGATAGAGCTGGATGAACCGCACGTTACGCTCGGCCAGCCGGCGGGCCAGCAGGCAGTTCGCCGCAAACGTGCCGGGCGTCTTCGCGTCCTCGCCGTACAGCTCGAACGTCTCCTTCGGTTCTTTGCGCGTGTCGATGACGTCGGGCACGCTCGTCTGCATGCGGAACGCCATTTCGTACTGTGCGATGCGTCCGGACACTTCCGGGTCACCGAGATCGTCGGCCTGAAGTTGCTGAAGTTCGGCCAGGCGGTCGAGGGCGAGCTTTCGCCCTCCCTCTGTGACGCCCGGCGGGTTGTCGAGGTACAGCACCGGCGCGCCGCCGCTGCGGAACTGCACACCCGCGTGGGCACTCGGCAAGAACCCGTTGCCCCACAAGCGCGAGTACAGGGGCTGGTCGATGCGGTCCTTCGAGATAAGCACCACAAACGCGGGCAGGTTCGCGTTCGCGCTGCCCAGGCCGTAACTGAGCCACGAACCCATGCTCGGCCGGCCCGCGAGTTGGTGCCCCGTCTGGAAGAACGTGATCGCGGGGTCGTGGTTGATGTGTTCCGTGTGAACCGACTTGATGAAGCACAACTCGTCGGAGACCTTCGCGGTCCACGGCAGCAGTTCGCTCACGGTCGCCCCGCTCTGACCGTGCTTCGCGAACTTGAAGACCGAGCCGGCCATCGGCAGTGTTGCCTGGTGCGCGGTCATCCCGGTGACGCGCTGCCCCCCGCGGACCGAATCGGGCAAGTCCTTACCGTTTAGCTCGTTGAGTTTCGGTTTGTGGTCAAACAGATCGAGCTGGCTCGGGCCACCGCTCATGAACAGATAAATGATGCGCTTGGCCTTCGGCGCGTGGTGCGGCTTGTCGAGGATACCCGCGAAGGGGTCGGGCTTCTGCCCGTCCGCGGCGCGGAGCAACTCGGCGAGCGCGACGCCACCCAAGCCCAGCGCGGACCGCGTGAGGAAGGATCGACGGTCAGGAAGAGAAAACATGATCGACTCCTATCACGACTTGCTCGGCAAATCACTCAGGCCAATACCGAAATAGGGGCGGAGAATATCCGCCTCGAAACCCGGCAGATCATGCTCGGGAACTCTAACAAATGTGCTATTATGATCCGGAGTCCACCATCTCTCGGCCCCCTCGTACCTCGCATTCAATTTGGAGTCTTTGATACGTTCAAACTTTCGGCCAAGCCATTTCTTACGGCCCCCATGAACATGTTTTGTAATTGCAGGTTCCGAAAATTTCCCCAAGAGGAGGACTCCTGGCGCCTGATTACCGTGGCAGAGGTAGAAGTAGTCTCCGATCTTTGCCACATCTTTGAATAGCTCGCCCTGAGTGTGGCGTGAGCTTCCCTTGCGTCCAGTCGGACCCCACACAAGTACATACCCCTCCTGGACATGCTGCTGAACGGTGCTGAGATCGGGGAATTCTCCACCACCAGCATGGGTACCCATCGATAACTTCCAGAAGTTTGGCACGTTGGTTACCTCCTGCGGATGCTGATTGTCGCTCACCGATCTTCATTGTAATCGTTGCGGTGATGCAAACGTGACAACTACCTTCGCATCACGGTTTCGTCGTGGTTGAACAGCACGTTCGCCAGCACCGTGGCGGCTGCGAGGTCCGCAACGGGTAGCATCACGTCAACGGGCTTCTCCCCGACGCCGAGTAGCTTCTTCGCTGCAGCCGGGTCTTTCTCGAAGAGCGCCTTCTGTTCAGCGAACAGTTTCGCCAGAACCGCGCGCTCCTTGTCGCTCGGCGCGCGGCCCGTCACGAGGCGGAACGTCCACGCCGTGCGCTCCTCCGCGGTCGCCCCACCTTCTTTCAGCGCCCGCTGACCGACGAACCGCGCGGCCTCTACGAACTGGACGTCGTTGAGCAGCACGAGCGCCTGGAGCGGGGTGCTCGTGCTCTGCCGTTTCACGGAACAGACGCTCCGGTCCGCGGCGTCGAACGTCGTCATGGACGGTGGGGGAACGGTGCGCTTCCAGAACGTGTACAGGCTGCGGCGGTACAAGTCGTCCCCCCTACTCTGCTCGTACCGCGGCCGGCCCATCGCGATCTCCTCCCACAGTCCCGCGGGCTGGTACGGCCGGACGCTCGGCCCGCCGAACTTCTCCACGAGCAGCCCGCTCGACGCGAGTGCCTGATCGCGGAGCATTTCGGCCGTGAGCCGCTTCACCGGGCCACGCGCGAGCAGTTCGTTGTGCGGATCGCGTGCCAGAACGTCGGGCGCTGTTTTTGACGACTGGCAGTAGGTGGCCGACAGCGCGATCGTTTTGAGGAGCCGCTTCTGGTCCCAACCGGTGCGGACGAACTCGCGGGCCAGCCAGTCGAGCAGTTCGGGGTGCGTCGGGCGGGCACCCTGGGTGCCGAAGTTGTCCGCGGTTTCGACCAGCCCGCGCCCGAACATCTGCTGCCACGCGCGGTTCACCGTGACGCGGGCCATGAGCGGGTTTTCGGGCTCCGTGAGCCACTGCGCGAGACCGAGGCGGTTCCGCGGCGCGCCTTTGGGAAACGGCGGTAGCGCCTTCGGTGTGTCCGCGGTCACCTTTTCGCCGAGGGAGTCGTAAGCCCCGCGCTTGAGGACGTGTACGGGCTTCGGTACCGGCATCTCGTCCATCACCATGATTTCGGCGATCGGGTTGACGAACGCGGTGTACGCCTTCCGCGCCGCGCGAAGTTCTTCCGCGGCCTTCTTCGATGGCTCGTGAATCGCGCAAACGAAATACTCGAAGAGATCCTCATCCCCCGGTTCGCTGACAATCTCGGCGGCCGTCAGAGCACGGTTATAAACGCGAAACTCGTCGACCAGACCGCCCTTGAAGCCGTTGTCGCGGAAGCGGTAGCCAACCGCGAGGTTCGGTTCGCCGCCGTAGGTGATGTCCTTGGTCAACTTGTCGCGGATCACATCCACTTCGAGCGGTTTGCCGTCGAGGTACAATTTCGCGCCGACTGCAGAACTGGACCCGTCGTAGGTCGCGGTAATGTGCGCCCACGCGCCCGTGGGGATCGCGGTCTTGCTCCGCACCTTCAGCGAGTTGCCGGGCCACATGTGGTGCAGCCCGAACGCGACCTTCCCGTCTTCCAACAGGAGTTCGTACCCGCGGCTACCGGCGTCGATCGGCGCCTGGCTGTGGTGAACCAACACCGCACGCGGTGTCGGTGCCGGTGCCCTCACCCAGAGGCTCAAGGTGAACGGATCGTCGCGGGTGAAGTGCCCGACGCCGGGGAACGTGAACCCGTTTTCGCCGGTAAGTTCGACCGCTTGGCCGAGCTTTCCGGGCACCAGTTTTGGCCCTTCGACGGCGCCCCCCGGTGTCTTCGCGTCGGCCCCGTTCGCGACCTTACCCGCTTTAATCTCGTCGAACGAGTACGACCCGACGAGGCCCGGCACGTCGAGTTTCGCCGGGCGCTTCCACTTCGCGAATTCGGTCTTTGCGACCCCGCGAGCCTTCACCAGAGCGTCTCGTTTCGCTCCAACTGCGGCACGCAATTCGGCCAGTTTCGTGTCCTGGGCATCGGTGGTGAGCAGGAGGGCCGGTACCGGAGTGGCCGCGGTGAAGTAGCTCGTCTGGCCGCTCTCGTCGATGTTCTGGAAGAACGCGAACAGCGAGTAGTAGTCCTTTTGCGAAACGGGATCGAACTTGTGATCGTGGCACCGGCTGCACTCGAGTGTCAGCCCGAGGAACGCGGTTCCGAACGTGGTCGTGCGGTCGTTCACGTAGGCCACGCGGAACTCTTCTTCGACGATCCCGCCCTCCTCGTTCTGCATGTGCAACCGGTTGAACGCGGTCGCCAGGCGCTGGTCCTTGGTGGCATTGGGGAGCAGGTCGCCGGCGAGTTGCCAGGTGGCGAAATCGTTGAACGGCAGGTTACGATTGTACGCAGAGATGACCCAGTCGCGGTACGGCCACACGGGGCGGGCACGGTCCATCTGGTAGCCGTGTGTGTCGGCGAAGCGGGCGATATCGAGCCATTCGCCGGCCATCCGCTCGCCGTACCGGGGGGAAGCCAGGAGCCGGTCCACGACCTTCTCGTAAGCGTTCGGAGCGTCGTCCTTTAGAAAGGCGTCGATTTCCGCGATGGTTGGGGGTAATCCGGTGAGGTCGAAGCTGACGCGGCGCAGCAACCGCTCCTTGTCCGCGGGGGCCGCGGGGCTCAGGCCCTCGCGCGCGAGCCGGGACAGCACGAATGCGTCGATCGGGTTCGTGACCCGCTGCGGGTTCTTCAGCCCCGTCGGGACGTCCGGTTTCGTCACCGGGTCGAAGGCCCAGTGCGTGGACCACTTCGCGCCCTGCTCCACCCAGCGCGTGAGCGCGTCGATCTGCTGGGGCGAGAGTTTGCGCTTCAGGCTCGGGGGCGGCATCACCGAGTCGGGGTCGGTGCTCGTGATGCGCTCGATGAGTGTGCTTTCCTTCGGTTTGCCGGGCACGATGACGCCGCGATCGAAGGGCGAGGCTTTGTCATCGAGACGGAGCTTCGCTTTGCGCGAGTTCGCGTCCGGGCCGTGGCACTGGAAACAGTAGTCCGAGAGCACCGGGAGCACGTCGCGGCTGAAATCGACCGGTGCCGGCTCCGCCGCCTGAGCAACGGGAGCGAGCGCGAGCACCAGCACGAGGCACGCGATTCGGAGCATGGGGTATCCCGGCGGCGCAGGAGAGGGAACGCGACGTTTTTGTGTGGGCGCGAGGCGCGGGCCGGACGGACCCGCGCCCGGTCAGGCGAGGATCTGGTTGACGACTTCGCCGTGGACGTCCGTCAGGCGGAAGTCGCGCCCCGCGTGGCGGTAGGTGAGGCGCGTGTGGTCCAGGCCCAGCAAGTGAAGGATGGTGGCGTGCAGGTCGTGGACGTGGACCTTGTCCTCTGCCGCGAAGTAGCCGTAGTCGTCGGTCGCACCGTGCGAGAACCCGGCTTTTACGCCCCCGCCCGCGAGGAACATCGTGAACCCGTGCGGGTTGTGGTCGCGCCCGTCTTTTCCTTGCGCGACCGGCGTGCGCCCGAACTCGCCGCCCCACACCACCAGCGTGTCCTTCAGAAGCCCGCGGCGTTTGAGGTCGGTGAGCAGCCCCGCGATCGGCTTGTCCACCTCGCGGGCGTTGGTCGTGTGGTCCTTCTTGAGGTTCTCGTGCTGGTCCCACTTGTAGCTGTGGGTACACTGCACGAACCGCACCCCGGCCTCCGCGAACCGGCGGGCCATCAGGCACTGCCGGCCGAAGTTCTCCGTCGCCTTGTCGTCGATACCGTACAGCTTGTGCGTCTCCACGGACTCCTTCGACAGATCCTGCACGGCGGGGACCGTGTTCTGCATTCGGAACGCCATCTCAAACGACTGGATGCGCCCCTCCGTAGCCGCGTCCGCCCCGGTCGCGCGCTCGCGGTCGAGGTCCGCGAGCAGATCGAGTTCCAACCTCTGTTGCACGCGGGGCGTGGTTCCCCTCACGAACGGCACCGTCACCTGGCTCGCCGCGGTGCTGGCGTTCCCGAGCGGGGTGGCCTGGTACGCGGCCGGGAGGAACGCGGACGAATAGTTGTTCACCCCGCCGTGCGTGAGGGTGGGACAAATCGTGACGTAGCCGGGCAGGTCGCGGTTCTCGGTGCCGAGGCCGTATGTGACCCAGGAACCCATGCTCGGCCGCACGAAGGTGTCCGAGCCGGTGTGCAGTTCGAGCAGCGCCCCGCCGTGCCGCGAGTTCGACCCGTGCATCGATTTGATGAAGCACAGATCGTCCGCGCACCCGGCGACGTGCGGGAACAGTTCCGATACCCACGCCCCGCTCTGACCGTGCTGCTTGAACGCGAACGGTGATTTCAGCAGGTTCCCGGTCGCGCTCGACACGACCCGCGGTTTGGCGAACGGGAGCGGCTTGCCGTCGTCGGCCGCCAGTTTCGGTTTGTAGTCGAAAGTGTCGATCTGCGACGGGCCGCCGTGCATAAACAGGAAGATCACGCGCTTCGCCCGGGCCGCGAAGTGCGGAGCGCGAGGTGCGAGCGGATCGCGCGGCCCCACCGCGCGCGGCAGGGGCGCGGGTTCGGAAGCCGCGAGCAGGTCGGTCAGGGCGAGCCATCCGAACCCGAGCGCGCTGGTCCGCAGAAGTTCGCGGCGGTTCTGTCGGAACATCACGGTCACTCCACGAACACGAACTCGTTGGACGCCATTAGAACGCGGCACAGCCCGCGCCATACCCGAAGCTGGTTTGCCCCAGACGCTTCTTCTGATTTTTGGAGGTACGCGAGCACCCGCGCCTCTTCCCGACCGTTCGGGATACGACCGTATGCCCGCCGGTAGGCTTCGCGGACGCGCTCCGCGTCGCTGCCCCCAACCGCCAGAACCGCTTTCGCGAACGCCTCGGCGGTCTGGTCCGCCAGCGCGCTGTTGAGCATGAACAGCGACTGGGTCGGGATCGTGGTCGCGGTCCGCTGGCCGTTGGGCACCGACGGGTCGGGGAAGTCCAACGTCTGGAACACATCGTAAACGGCGCTGCGGACGACCGGCAGGTACACAGAGCGTCGGGTGTGCGCGTAGCCCTCGTAGTTGCGGTTCCCGGTGCCGGTGACGTACTGCCGCGGGGTCGCCTTCAAAAGCGTACCGCCGACCGTCCGGTCGAGCAACCCGGAGACAGCGAGCATCCCGTCGCGCACTTCTTCCGCGTCCAACCGGCGACGGGTGAAGTGCGAGAGCAACTTGTTGTCGGGGTCGTTCTGGAGTGCTGCGGGTTCCGCTTGAGAACTCATTCGGTACGCGGCCGAAGTGACGATGAGCCGGTGCATGTGCTTGACGGACCACTTCGCCCCGACGAATTCCGCCGCGAGCCAGTCGAGCAGTTCGGGGTGCGTGGGGCGGTCACCGAGCCGACCGAAGTTGTCCGTCGAGCGCACCAGCCCGGCCCCGAAGTGCCCGGCCCAGATGCGGTTCACCATGACCCGCGCGGTGAGCGGGTGATCGGGCCGCGTGAGCCACTCCGCGAACTCCCGGCGCCCGCTCCGGTCGGCGCCGAGTGGTAGCGGGGAGTCACCGGCCATGATTTTGGGGAACCGCCGCGGTGCGTCCGCGCCGAGTGTGGTGTGGTTCCCTCGAAGGTGGACGCGCAGATTCTCACCCTTCGCGTCCTCGACGGCCATGACCTCGTCCACCGGTGGCTTCGCCTTTTCGGTGGCGGTGAGTTTCTCCCGGAGACGCTTGAGTTCGTCCGCGTGCGCGCCCTGGGTGTCCGCGTCCAGTTCGGGCGAGTCCCGGAACGGTCCGGCGGCGGTGGCAACCAGCGCATCGAGGTCCGCCCCGGTCGGCGGCTTGCCTTCGCGTTTCGCGATCACGTTCACCCACTCGCGCAGGAGCGACGTTAACAGCTTCCGATCTGCTGCGGCGCGCTCCACGGGCAGCGGGGCGGCCGCTACTTGTTCGGCCGTCATCGGGAGCAGGGCGAACTTGTCCAGGTGCGGGATCGGGCCGTTCCGCTCGAACCGGACGACCGCTTTGCCGGCAGGAAGCGCGACGACCGCTTCGGCCGCCCACGTCTGCGTGTCAGGGTTCCACGAACCGGTCTTCGCACCGCACGCCTCGCCCGCGACGAGCCGGCCGTTGACCATAATTCGCACCGGTCGGCGGTCGGCGGCCGCGTATCGAACCGCGAGTTGGTACGTCCCTTCCTTCGGGACATCAAGGTCGTATTCCGCGTAGTTCGGGAGCGGCCCGGCGTTAATGACGACGCCGATGCCCGCGCCGTACCCGTCCGTCAGTTTGAGGACGTTCCCGCGGGCGAACGCTTCTGATTCGACCAGCAGGGCGCCCGCGGGTGGGCTCTTGCCGGGGTCGGGCGCGACGAGTTTTAGCGCCCCGCGCCGGCGATACACCTCAGTGGCCGCGGTCGCGTATTCGGCCGCGCGCTTCTTCTCCGCCGTCAGCCGCGCAGTGGTCGTGGCTCGCGCGCGGGTTTCTGCCGCACGCACTTCGCCGCGGGCCGCGGCCACTGTCTTCTCGTGAGCGGCGAGCGCCGCAATGGAACTCGCGGTCCCGATTGGGCGCTCGTTCCACGCGGCCACCACGGTGTGGTTCCGCATCGTCTTCGTCGAGTAGAAGATGCCCGCCAAACCGTAGTAGTCGCTCGCGGTGATCGGGTCGAACTTGTGGTCGTGGCACCGGGCGCAGCCGAGTGTGAGGCCCATGAACGCCTGGCCGAGCGTGTCGAGTTGCTCGTCGATGATGTCCATCCGCATCTTGGCCGGGTCGTCCTCGGCGAGCATCTTCGGTCCGATGACGAGGAACCCGGTGGCAGTGAGCCGGTCGGCACGGTCGGCATCGGTCCCGCCGGGGACCAGGTCACCGGCAATCTGATCGCGGACGAACTGGTCATACGGTTTGTCAGTGTTGAAGCTCTTGATGACCCAGTCGCGATACCGCCAGGCGTTCACATACGCGAGGTTCTCGTCCATCCCGTTGCTGTCCGCGTACCGGGCCACGTCGAGCCACCGGCGCCCCCACTTCTCGCCGTAAGCCGGCGACGCGAGCAGGCGCGTGACCACCTTCTCGTAAGCATCGGGCGCGGAGTCCTTTAGGAACGTGTCCACTTCTTCGGGTGTCGGCGGCAGCCCGGTCAGGTCGAACGTGACCCGCCGGAGCAGGACGCGCTTGTCCGCGGGTGGCGCGAACGACAGCCCGGTGCCGTTCAACTTCGCGAGCAGGAATCGGTCGATGTCGTTTCGGATCTCGGATTTCGGATCTCGGACTTCCGGCGCGGCGGGCCGGCGCACGGGCTGGAACGCCCAGAACGCCTTCTCCTCCGGTGTGAAGATCCGCTCCGTAGCTTTGGGGGCCACGGTGAGAGCCCCGGAATCGGGCCACGGCGCCCCCGCCTGGACCCACTCCTTGATTGCGGCGATTTCCGCCGCGGGGAGCTTCGCCTTCGGCGGCATTTTCAGCTCGCCGTCGTGCGCGAGTGTGCGAAGGAGCAACCCCTCGTCGGGTTTCCCGGGCACGAGGGCCGCGCCGCGCTCGCCGCCGGCGAGGAGCGCCGCGCGCGAATCGACCCGCAGCCCGCCCTTTTGCTTCTCCGGACCGTGGCACGCGACACACTTCTCGATCAGTACAGGCCGTACTTTCTTCTCGAAGTGCGAGTCCGGCGGCGCAGCGAACCCGGTCGCAGTGGGGCCGACCAGAACGAGGGCCACGAGCGCGAGGCGGAGTGTGGACAAGGACCGACTCCGAGCGGGTGGGGTGGCGGGTGGGCAAGCGAGCAGTTGAATCAGTCTACCCGCGGGCGCGCCCGTTCAAAAGCCCCTATCCAGCAGTTCCTTGAGATGGAGACATGTTGAGTTCGTTAATAGGTTTGGCAGAAGCCCGAGGGATTCTCAGACTTCTGCGAGCACGTGCCGGTCCCCGGTGAATCGGGCCGTGATACGCAGTTCGATCTGCGGCAATCGACCTTCGTGAGCCCGAGCTCAGATTTCGTAGCCCGAGCGGTACCGCGGATCTCGGGATAACGCCGGTGCTGAAGTTGACGGGTACGTTACGGTCTAGATTCCGCTCGGCGACCGGCTGGAACGGTCCGTGCGGTGCTCGCGTTAGGCGCCGACTACTGCGGGCGCGATTCGCCCGCGCCCGTGAGTTCAAGCAGTGGAAGGGCGTGCGAAGTGCGGCCGATCTCGATGCGGCTACTCGTCGTCTCCAGGTTCGCGTAACACGTCCCGTCTGCCATGAGGTTCCAACTCCGGCAGACGCCGTTCGCGCGCTCCCAAAACACGCTCGGTTCGGTGTACGCGGCAACGGTCAGTTCCTTCCCGCGCCAGTGGAACCGATAAACGGGCGAGCCCCACGGCAGTTCGCCGACTTTCTCCGCGCCGTTGTTGTTGAGGAACTCAGTCACCAGACTCAACGGCACCTGCTGGTCCGTGGACCACGAGTTGTAGGCACTGTCGTGATAAACGGATTCGTTGCTGGCCGCGACGTAGAGCTCCTTGAAGCAGATCTCGTCGCCGCCCGTTTCAACGACCCACGTTAAGTAATCCCGCAACGTGCGCTCGTCCGAAACGCCCGCTTTTTGCAGCACGCACACCCACCGGAGTGTCAACCCGGGCCACTCGTTGCGGTGCGCCTGCCACGCTTGCGCAACGCACTCCGAGTGCGTTTCCAGGTGCATGATTTCGGCGTTGCGGTCGTGACTGTGGCGCGAAAGGGCGAGCACAGTCAGCCCGTTCTCGTGGTAGTCGCGAAAGGTGCGTAACCGGTCGGCCGGGTCCGCGTGCCCGAGCTTGTAGCCGTTGGTAATCATCACAATTTTGCGGAAGTGCTTCGCGCCGACACGCATGATTTCCAGCAATTTGTGGTGCGCGAGCAACGTCGGTTCGCCACCGCCGGTAATCACGAGGCGCTCCGCCCCTCGCGCGCGGCTCTCCGCGCACGCGGCGTCCAGACGTGGTAACACGAGCCGGCCCTGGTCCTGCTCATCGGAAATCGACGAATGCGAGAAGCAGAAGTCGCACTTCGCCTGACACGCACTGGCAATCGGCAGCACCGAAAGCGAGCGCGGGTTCACGTCGCCCCAAGCGCGGAGGTTGCCGTTCAGTTCCAGTGACGCCGCGAGTGCGTCTTCGATACGGAGTTCGGTTAGCGTGTCGTCCAAGAGCCGCTCAACGCGGACATAATTCTGCTCGATGTACTCGCCCAATCCGGTGCGTTCATTGGCGCGGAGTTCGTGACGCGCGACGCGCGTGTGAAGCACGATCGCACGGTCGCGTGCGGTCGTCTTTTGGAGCAAGCGCCTCACCTTGGCGAACCCGATGTCGAGTTGATCGTTCGCGAGCAGGTAGAACCGCTCGGGGTACGTGGATTCCGGGATGTTCGCCTTGCTGTAGGTGCGCGAATACTTGTCGTACCCGCGTGCGAAATTCGACAGCGCGGTGACATGATACCGGTCCACAACTTCGGTTTCCGCGCCCGCGTTGGTCTCGTGGAGGCACGAAACGATGGAGAGCGTGTTGCTCGTCCCGTACACGTCGCCCGGTACAGCCAGCACGCCGCGCTCCAGTAATTCCGTTTGCGGCACGTTGACAACAGACAAGTACCCCGATTCGGGCGGCGTCCAGTTCGCATCGAACGCGCGAATACTCGCCGCGAGCCGCTCCCACCGAGAGCGGAAAATCGATCGCTGCGTTCGCGGGAAGTGCCGGTACCGCGTAAGCAACACTTTCGCTTGGTCCGATTCGCGTGTATCCGCGGAAGGAAGTGCGAAGCGTTCGGGCGTAATCACGAATCCGGACACGAGCGGAGCCAGGTGGCTCTTCGACAGGGAGTAACAGACGATGACTTGGTTCGTGTCGATGAGCGGCTGAAGGCGTGCGGAGTTGGCGTAGTCGTAAACGCGGTCGATCACCAGAAGCCGATCCGCGTCCGCGCTCAGCCACCGGAGCAGCACCGATATCTCGTGCTCGGTCAGATCGCGTCCGAGTGGGGTGAGGGGAGCCGTTAGCAGCACCGTGTTGGTGCGGAGCGCGCCCTGGATGCCAAATTCCGGGAGCGTCGGGTACGTCTCGAAGCGCGCGCCGGCCTTCTGCGCGATCATCAGGTAGACCGGATACACGTCCGCGGGCACCGAAATCACGCGATCGTTCAGCGGGCCGGCGAAAAGCTTGAAAAGCGAGTCGCGCACGCCGACCGAGCGGAAACTGTGCGTGAACCGCACGTTGAGGTATTTGCGCCAGGTGTGTTCGAGGGTGATTTCTGGCGGAGATGTGAAATCGAGGTCACGTGCGATGGCTTTGACGGGGTTCAAACAGTCCAGTCGTAGTAACCCTGGTTGCCGCGCAAGCGCCTCGGCCGCAAACGCCTTGAACGCCACGAACGCGGGGCTGACTTCGCGTGTGAGTTCGGACACGATTGACTCTTTCTGAAATGGGCTCGAACACATTCCGCACGAAATGACACGCCGCCCCACTCGCTGGTTCGTGCCCATTAATAAGACGTGGCCGGCGCGGTCGGGTTTCACGCTCTTCCGACACCAGCGCCGGAGCGAGACAAAGGCTCTGGCCCGCGGTTCCGCTTCGGGGTACCGTGGCAACTCTTCCGGTCACACGGCCGCTCTCCACCCCGCCTCGGTGCCCTCATGCTGCGACACGCCGCCGTTCTCGTCACGTTACTCGTGTTTGCGACCACAGCCCTGACCCGCGAGCCGATCCCGGACCGGCTCGTCGTGCTGACGTTCGACGACGCGAGCAAGTCGCACTACACCGTCGCCCGCCCGCTTCTGACAAAGCACAAGTTCGGCGCGACGTTCTTCGTGACCGAAGGGTGGGATTTCGCCACGAATCAAAAGGACTACATGACCTGGGACGAGATCGCGCAGTTGCACAAGGACGGCTTCGAGATCGGCAACCACACGATCGATCACAAGAGCGTGACCGATAAGACGATTCGCGACCTGCCGGCCCAAATTAAAGCCATCAATGCCCGGTGCAAGGAACACAGCATCCCGCAACCGGTCAGTTTCGCCTACCCAGGCAACGCGATCACAAAGGACGCGCTCCCGGTTCTGAAAGACCTCGGGATCAAGTTCGCGCGCCGCGGGGGCGCGCCCGAGCACCCGTACAAGGACGGGCGCGGGTTCGCCTACGAACCGGGACTCGACCACCCGCTGCTCGTCCCCACCGCCGGCGACGCCCGCCCGAACTGGACGCTCGATGACCTCAAAATCGCCGTGGCGCAAGCCAAACACGGGAAGATCGCGGTGCTGCAATTTCACGGCGTCCCCGACACGGCCCACGATTGGGTGACCACGAAGAAGGAGCAATTCGAGGCATTCGTGAAATACCTCGCGGACGAGAAGTTCACCGTCATCGCGATGCGCGATCTGGCGAAGTTCGTCGACCCCGAAGTCGCGCCGTCGGACCCGTTCGGGGTGATTGAGGACCGCAAGAAGCTCGTCGAAGCGAAACGCGACGGGAGCGCCGGCCGCTCGACCAAAAGCGACGACGAACTGCGCTACTGGCTGGACAACGCACTGGTTCAGCACCGCTTCACCGCCACCGAAGCTGGAGCCGCACTGGACCTCACCGCCGATGAAGTAACTGCGGCGGCCAAGCGCCTCGGCATCGACCCAACTAAGCGTCCCGAGCGAAAGCCCGGCGACACGCTCGTTGTGCTGCCCTACCCCGGCGGGCGCCACCCGCGAACCGGTTTTCGCGACGGCGCGATTCGCCCCCAGCGCGAAACAAAGGTGAGCGCGTTCGCACCGTGGAGCGACGGCGGATACGCGGTCGCGGACGTGCCCGAAGCGGTGTGGTTCGAGCCGACACCGAAGAAACCCGAACTGCTCTACCTCGCGCACACGCACGTGCCGACCACTTGGGACCGGCAGAAGATCGCACTCGCCCCCCTGGAATGGACCCGCAGCAAAGATGGGGCACTCGCACTCGAGCGCCCGCTGCCGAACAAGGTCACGCTCGGGTCAAAGGTAGTGCCCGGCAGAGACGGGGTGCGAATGGAGTTCCGCGTTACGAACGGCACCGACCAAACGCTAACCGGGTTGCGGGTGCAAATGTGCGTGATGCTCGCGGGACTGACCGGATTCGACAAGCAAACGAACGACAACAAGGTGTTCGTGGCCCCGTTCGCCGCGTGCAAGGACGCCACGGGCAAGCGCTGGGTGATTACCGGCTGGGAGCGGTGCGGGCGCGCGTGGGGCAACCCGCCGTGCCCGTGCCTGCACGCCGACCCAGTGGTGGAGGACTGCCCGCCAGGGCAAACAAAAGCCGTCCGCGGGTGGCAGTCCTTCTACGAGGGCACGGACATCGACTCCGAGTTGAAGCGATTGAAGGCGGTCGCGTTCCCGTGAGTGGTCACGGAACCGTTGTCGCCCGCCGCTGCTCGTACCGAGTGGTCAGCTCTGCGGCCAATCGCGAGATGTGTGCCCTGCCCTTCGCGGGTCCGTCTTCGAGTTTCTCCAGCAGAGCCGCTGGAATTGCACCCACCCCCGCGAACGCCCCGACTAGTGAGCCGGCCATTGCCGCAACCGTGTCAGTGTCGTCGCCCAGACCGATCGCCCGAGCAATGGTCATCTCGAAGTCGCCCGAAGTGGCTGCGAAGCACGCGATCGCCGTAACGACCGAGCGGTGTGCGTGCAGCGTGCTCCCCAACCCGGATAACGAATCGCCCGGCTTCAACTTCGCGGCTATCGAGAGGTGCCAGCGGAACTCTTCGGTGGTCGCGCGAGCGAGTAACTCGCGGTAGAACTGTTTGCGATTGAAAGTGGTCGTGTGCAGAGCCAGTGCGGTCGCGTGGGCGAGCACCTGTGCGCCCTCGATGCCGAGCGGGTGCGCGTGCGTCGAGAGTGCCGAGAGCCGCGCTTGCTCCCTCAACTCGTCCACCGTATCTGCGAACACTAACCCGATCGGAGCGACGCGCATCGCAGCCCCGTTGCCGAACGAGCCGCCGGGAAAGATGTTCGCCGCAAGTGTGCGGTAGTCTTCGCCGCGTGCCATTGCTTCGATGACGCGCCGTGCGCCCTGACCGTACCCGCGTTCCGGGTGATAGTTCTCCGCGAACGCCCGACACAGGCGCGTTTCGTCAATGCGACCGCACTCGGCGAGCGTTTCCGCCACACCGATCATCATTTCAGTATCGTCGGTGTAATAGAGCGTGTCGCCGGACGGGTTCGTGGCGAGCTTATCGGGCGTGCCGAACTGGAAGAAGATGTCCGCGTGCGTCAGCCCCTCGTAGGGCGCGCCGACCGCGTCCCCAACAGCCAAGCCGAGCAAGCACCCGGCAAAGCGGTCGGCGACAGGAGCGTGGCTCTCCCAGACTTTCATGACGGCGCACCAAAAGAAGCGAACGGCCGGCTGGTAAACGACGAAAGTGTCGGTGACACTTCAGAATTTCAGAGTTGTCATGATAGCTCACAAGGTCCAGAACAATTTCCAGCGAATGGATACCTTTGGCGATTGAAGAATTGCTAGCGCTCGTTGCTCCTCCAGCCAAAATGAGTCATGCGCAAGCGCATCCGGACTGGGACGCAATCGAGCGGGCCGTTGGAACGCGGCTCCCGACAGACTACCGGGCCTACGCGACCCACTACGGAAGTGGCCGTTTTGATGACGACACGTACACGTTCTGGGTCATTAACCCGCTGTCGCCGACCTACCTCTCACAGTTCGCAGCAGAATTGGATCTCTGGCGATTCAGGCGCGAAGCGTTTCCGTGCGAGTACCCTGCGGCCATTTTTCCGGCGATCCCCGGCCTATTTCCTTGGGGGTGCGATGAGGACGGAGGGATGATGGGTTGGCTGGTTGAAAGCAACGATCCGGACCAGTGGCCGGTGGTCGCAAAAAACCGTGACGAGTCGTTCGAGCGATTCGACCTGAACTTCAGCACCTTCCTGGCGCAATCCTTAAACCACCGAATTCGACCGCGCGTGTGGCGCCCGGATTACCCAGAAGACATCCGCCAAGTCTCGTTTAGACCAGATCCGTCGTAGGTGTGATACCAGGCTCGAAGTGATGAGCCGACGTGAGAACCAAGATAAAGAAACGGAGCGGCCGCACCGCGTTCCAACGCAGCGCGACCGCTCTGTGTTCGGTTTTACTTTGCGGCCGGAGCGGGCTTGGTCGCGGCGGCGCGGAGGCGCTTCACGAGGCGCGACTTGAGCCGGGCGGCCTTGTTCTTGTGGATGTACCCCTTGGTCGCGGCGCGGTCGAGCATCGCCTGCGTCGACTTGACCTCGGTCGCCGACTTGGTCGCGTCGGTGCCGATGATCGCGGCGGCGACTTCCTTGCGCTGGCCCTTGAGCTTCTTGGCCGCGGCCCGGTTCTGGCGGCGGCGCTTTTCGGATTTGCGGAGGCGCTTCCACGCGCTAGCTGTGTGAGGCATGTCTCGTGTTACTCGCTAATCGGGTGATATTGGATCACCCGTTCGGGCGCCCGTCAGTGTAACGGGTGCCCGAACGGGTACGTGATTTACAAGGCCACCGCGCCGACTTTGAAGCGGACGAACCGCACCGGTTCCAGACCGGCCTTCTTCAGTGCGGCGCCGACGCTCGTGTTCGGGTACTTGCCCGCGTTCGCCATCGGCTGTTCGCTCAGCACGATTTCGGACAGACGGGTGCGGAGCTTGCCCTCGGCGATCTTCTCCAAGATGTTCGCGGGCTTGCCGGTGTTCTTCGGGTCGGCGTCCATGTCCGCCTTGACGAGGCCCTTTTCCTTCTCGACCACGTCGGACGGGACGTCCGTGGTGATCGCATACGGTGGGTTGAGGGCCGCGATGTGGGCCGCCACGTCGCGGAGCAGTTCGTCGTTCGCGGCAGCGCCCTTGCACTCGAGCAGCACGCCGACGGTGCCGTCGTGGTGAACGTAGCCGCCGTAAACGCCGCCCTCGAGCCGCTGGAAGCGGTGCAGCACCATCTTCTCGCGGATCACGCCGACGACGTCGTTAATGCGGTCCTGGACGGTGCCCTTCCCGCCGAACGGTTCGACGAGCAGCGCGGGCGCGTCCGCGCCCTTGCTGCCCGCGGCCGCCTTCGCGAGGTCGTTGGCCAGCGCGATGAACTGGTCGCTCTTGGCCGACGGCGCGCTCTCGCACCGCATTTCGACGATCGCGGCCACTTTCGCGGCGTTGTCGACGGACACCCCGATCCGCCCCTCGGCGGTCTCGTTGCCCTCGCGCTTCGCGGTCATCTTCGAGTTCTGCTTCTGCAGCCAGACAATTGCCGCGTCCATGTCCCCGGCGCTCTCGTCCAGCGCCTGCTTGCACAGGCCCATCGGCTGGTCGGTCCGGTCCCGGAGCTGCTTAACCATCAGCGGCGTTACGGCTGGCATAACTCTCTCCCAAAGTTCCGAGTTGCAGGTTCTCAGTACCAAGTTATCCACGCGACCCGCGACCGTCCCGCCCTCTGAGCAAACAGGGAGCAGCGGAATTCGGGTAGCGTGGAGGGAACTAAGAACTCAATGTGTTTAGACGGCGCCGGCGGGAGCGGGGTTCGACTCCGGAGCGGGCGGGGCCGGCGGCGCGGGCGGCGCGGGCGGCTTCGGCTGCTGCACGCGGGTCTTCTGGATGCCCTGTTGTTCCGGCGGCAGCGCGGCGCGCCCTTCGAGGCAGGCGTCGGCGAGCTTCGCCAGGATCACCTCAATGGAGCGGATGCTGTCGTCGTTGCCGGGGATGGGCAGGTCGACCGGGTCCGGGTCGCTGTCGGTGTCGATGAGCGCGATGGTGGTGACCCCCATCCGCTTGGCTTCCTTCACCGCGATGTGTTCCTTGTTCGGGCCGACGATGACCAGCGCGTCGGGCGGCTTGATCATGTCGCGGATGCCCATCAGGTTGCGGCGGATCTTGAGCAGTTCGCGGCTCAAGGTCGAGATCATCTTCTTGGAGTGCGTGAGGATGTCCGCGGTGTCGGGCGCGAGGGCCGGGTCGAGCTTGCCCGCGTCGGTCATCAGCGAGGCGATGTGCGCGTTGAGGTCCACGCGGTTCGGGTTCTCCCCCTGGGGGAGCCACATGGCTTCGAGCTCTTGAAGGCGCTTCAGGCGGTTGCGGATCGTGCGGTAGTTCGTGAGAGTGCCACCGAGCCAGCGCTCGCTGACGAACGGCATCCCGCACCGGGACGCTTCCTTCTCGACGATTTCCTTGGCCTGGCGCTTCGTGCCGACGAACATCACCAGCCCACCGCGGGCCACCACCTGGTTCAGGTAGCGGTACGCACGCAGAAGGCCGCGGACGGTCTCGCGCAGGTCAATAATGTGAATCAGGTTCCGCTTGCCGTAGATGTACGGCCGCATCTTCGGGTTCCACCGGCTGGCCCGGTGCCCGTAATGGACGCCCGCTTCCAGAAGCACTTTCACGTCTACGAGAGCCACGAGAACTCCTTCGAGGACACCGCACAGATCACGCACATGTTTGGCATGACGAGGCACATCCCCCAACTGAGAAAAGATTCGCCCCCAACACGATTTCTGGGGCGGTTAATAGGTTCCAATATGCCCGAAATCACGGGCGCGGGAACCCAGAAGGTAGTAATATAATCCTCGGCGAAATATCGGCCAACCCAGTTCTCGGCTTTCTTCGTACCGATGTTAGCGCAACGCGCTCGACCGAGGCTGATTCCCGTTCTGGACGTGATGAACGGGCACGTCGTCCGCGCGCGCGGCGGGGTGCGCGAGAACTATCGCCCGATCGCGTGCCCCTTTTCCGGGAGCCGTGAACCCACGGACGTCGCCCAGGCCGTTCTGAAACTCGCAAACGCCAACGAGTTGTACATCGCGGACCTCGACGCGATCACCGAGAAGCGGTCCGTTTCCCGCGCCACACAGAACATCTTAAACCAGTGCCCCGTACCGACTTGGTTAGACGCCGGGATCGGGCGCACAGACGTTCTTGATTTCCCCGAAACTCCCCACCTCCGGCCCGTGGTCGGGTTTGAAACCTGCCACAAGCCCGAGATTCTTCTGGAAACGCTCATCGAACCCCTGCGCCGACCGGTGGCGTTCTCTCTCGACCTCAAGGGCGGGAGATTGTTAGGCAACTGGCGTGCCTGGGGACTGGATGGCGACCGAGATGTGATGCCCCTAGCCCGGCGCGTGATCGAGATGGGCGTTCGCGCGCTCATCGTGCTCGATCTCGCCCGCGTGGGAACGGGTACGGGCACGGGGACAGAACCCCTGCTCCGCGCGATTCGCAACGAGTTCCCCGACATCGATCTGATCGCCGGCGGGGGCGTTCGCACCTGGGCAGATGTGGATGCGCTAGGCGAAGTCGGTGCGACCGGGGTGCTGGTCGCGTCCGCCTTGTACGACGGGACGTTGAGCGGACACAATCAATCAGGTGAGTGAAACGTTGCCGTCAGGACTAACCCACGGGTGCCATACGACACGTTCGACGTCGTATTGTTTTGGAATGTCCGCCTTCGCGTCATCCTCGTTACTGTGATCCGCGTCCTGCACAACGTTCCAGTGTTTGTTGCAAGTAAATCGGTACAACTGCCCGGGCGCATACCAACATACCGCGAACCCGTACACGAGGCGGTCGTCGCCCTGAGCGCCAGGCAATTCACCAAACGGCACTTCACCCGCCCACGCCCACCACAGAACACGAGCGCCGTCGAGTACGGGTGGCGGATTCACCGCCCGTCTCCTGACGCGGCCAACTTCGTGAGGGCGTCGTCGGTGAGCCGGTAAACGGTCCACTCGTCCATCGGCTTCGCGCCGAGCGACTTGTAGAACTGGATCGACGGTTCGTTCCAGTTCAGCACGGACCACTCGACGCGGGCACAATCGCGCTCCACCGCGAGCTTCGCCAGCGCACGCAGAAGCGCCTTACCGTGGCCCTTTCCGCGTGCTTCCGGGATGACGAACAGGTCTTCCAGGTAGATGCCGGGCTTCGCGCGAAACGTCGAGTAGTTGTGGAAGAACAGCGCGAACCCGACCACAGCCCCGGCATCCTCCACGAGCAACACTTCCGCGAACTTCGTGGCGCCGAACAGATGGCGGTGCAGGTCGGCTTCTTGAAGCACAACCGCGTGCGCGAGTTTCTCGTACTCCGCCAGCGCGCGGATGAGGTTCGCAATAACGGGCACGTCACCGGGAGTCGCGGAACGGATCATGGGTTTCCTATTCTCTGGAAGTGCAGTATCGGCCCCATAGTATCCGGCACTCGGAAGCCGTTGTATCCGCCGCGATTCACTTCTGATGAAGCTGCGCGCCGAATGCTCCCGAGACCGCATACACCAATTCGTGCGATCAAACCCCGAACACGAGTTGAGGCTTGAGTTGTCCGCGTTCGACGATACCGATGCCCACCAGCCCCGTTTGGCCGTCGAGCACAGCTAGTTCCTCGCCCTCGGGCAGGGCATTGTTCTCAGGTAATCGAATACGCTGACCGTGCCGCAGTCGAGTCACGTCGTCTGCGTTCAGGGAAACGTGCTTCATCCCCGCGACCGCTTCCGCCATTGGGAGCAGTTTCGCACTTGCAGGGTCCGCATCCAAGCTCATCCCTTGTTCGACTCGGAACGGACCGACCCGCGTGCGCCGGAGCGTTTGCACCAGTCCGCCGCACCCGAGCACGTCGCCGAGATCGCGCGCGATGGAACGAATGTACGTCCCCTTCCCGCAATCCACTTCGACATCGAGATACGGCCACGCGAAGCCCGTCACGCGGATCGCGTAGATCGATACCACGCGGGCGTTCAGCTTCGGCCCCAGTCCCCGGCGCACCAGTTCGTGCGCGCGGACGCCGTCGAGCTTCAGCGCGGAAACGGCCGGCGGCACCTGCTCCACGTTCCCGACGAACGCCGCAAGTGCCGCGTCGATCTGCTCGCGCGTGGGGACGGGCGCGTTCGGGGTTTCCGTGACCTCGCCGTCCGCGTCGTCCGTGGTACTCGTCGCACCGAACCGGAAGCGCGACGAATAACTCTTCCCCATCGCCTGGACGTAGTCCGCCAGGCGCGTTGCGGCACCGATGCACACCACGAGCACGCCCGTCGCGAGCGGGTCGAGCGTGCCGGTGTGCCCGATCTTCGTCTTCCGCGGGAACCAGCGCTGAACGCGGTTCACGGCGTCGCGCGAGGTTATTCCGCCCGGCTTATCAATCACCAAAAGACCGTTCATGTTCAATCACCGACCGGTTCACACCGGCCGTTTGCCCAAAGTCATGCGTTCGGGTTATCACCCAGAATGAGAGACACTATCACGAGGTCGGTGCGTTCGCGCCCGCCGATCCGATTCCAGAACGCGAGCCCGGCCGCGTTGTCCGCCTTCACCCAGAAGTTGATCTTCTCGATCCCTTCGGCCTTGAGTGCCGCAGCGCAGCGATCCACCAGTTCGCGCCCCAATCCCTGTTTGCGGTGGCTCTCCGATACCGCGACATGGTGCAAGTACCCGCGGCGCCCGTCGTGCCCGGCGAGACTCACCCCGATTAGCGTGCCAGCTTTGTCGAGCGCGACGAAGCTGCATCCCGGATTGCGCCGGAGGTACTTCGCGAGCGCGGCCGGATTGTCCGCGTCGCGCAGCCCGATTCCGGCCAGCCCTTGCCAAAGGGCGAGGGCGGCAGGTATGTCTTCCTCGGTCATCGGACGAAGCGCCACCATCGTTGCGACCCGCGAGGCCGGATGCACGCCACCTGTGTGATTTACAACCCGGCCGCCGGTCGCGGAAGGGCCGAGCGCCTGTTAAAAGCGCTGCCGCCCGCACTGGCCGCGGGGGTCGAGTTGCGCCCCACCTCACGCGCCACTCACGCGATCGAACTCGCACGCGAAGCGGCCAATGAAGGTTTCGCGAAGGTGGTCGCGGCCGGGGGAGACGGCACCGTTCACGAGGTCGCCAACGGCATACTTCAAAGCGACCAGCGCGACACGATCTTCAGCGTCTGGCCGATCGGGTCCGCGAACGACTTCGCGTTCACGCTCGGTATGGACCGGTGGTGGGCACAGCGCGAACGAAATGCCCCCACAGAAACACTCGAAATTGACGTCGGCCGCGTGACGACCGCGAACCGCGTGGTCCACTTCGTGTGCAACCTGGGTGTCGGCTTCAACGGCATGGTGAACGGCGAAGCCCGACGCACGCGCTGGCTCAAGGGACTACCGCTTTATGCCTGGGCGTTCCTCAAAGCACTGGTGAAGCACTTCGACCGACCGACGATGACGATCCGCTTCGACGAGCGCGTGGTGACGACGCCCACACTCGCGCTATCGGTCCTTAACGGCCAGCGCGAGGGGAACTTCCCGCTCCGCCCAAGGGCGAGCCTGACCGACGGTCTATTCGACTACATGCACGCGACGCGGCTCACGCGCATGCACCTGCTCCGCTACCTGCCCGCAATGGCACGCGGCAAGCTCCCCGAGAACCACCGCCTCGTCGGGCTCGGGCGCGCGGGGCGGATTGAGGTGTCGTGCGAAATCCCGCTCTGCGTCCACGCGGACGGTGAGTTCGTGTGCGTTCCGGATGAAGGGATCAAGGAAATTTCGTTAGAAGCGCTGCCGAAGCGTCTGCGCGTCGAGGTGTTCCCGCCCGCACTTTACGGTGGCCTGAAATAGAAAAACCCACCCTCAAAGGGTGGGTTCGAGGCCGCGCCGGGGCCGTTAGTTGTGCGGGATCTCGACCCGGCACCAGCCCAGATCGAGGTAGGTGCCCTTCGTGTTGTCGCTGCGGAATACCTTCGGGTGCAGCGAGTAAATAACGAACCGACCGTCCTTAATATCTTCAACCAAACCCGCGAGCCGCAGAACGCCCAAGTGGTGCGACACATTCACGATCTCGACGTCAAGCGCCTTCGCGAGTTGTGTCACGTTCATCGACCCGGTCCGAAGGCACTCGATGATCCGGATACGGTTCGGCTCCGCGAGGGCCTGGAGCATAGTGGCGCATTCTTCGGCTTGCTTCTTTTCAGTCATTGTCATGCCCCTTGCAGCACATTGAGGGAGGGAGTGGCACGGTCACCTCGGCGGAACTGAATACTCTGTCAGGATTTGCGGCGTCAATAACAGAGTTATTCAATCATTGTATTTATACACCTAACCATGCCAAAAACAAGTCCGTGGTGGAACATTCATGTATATACCACCGCAATCACGGACCTTTACGCCCGCACCACGGGGCACCGCACGGAGGGCCGTCGCCGCGACAGTTTGTCGCAGCGCCACCCTCGGTTACGCGGCCCGGTGCGGGCAACCCAATGAGCTGGTCTAAGTCGGGACTTTCGCACTTCGGACACGTCACCGCGATCGCGACGCGCGACGACACGAGCGTCTCAAATGCGTGCGCGCACTTCCGGCAGGTGTATTCGTAAAGCGGCATGAAACCCTCAATTTTCAAGCTAGACGTGGCGACGGCCCACATTCTTCAAACGGCGACGAACTTCGACCCAAAAAGTGTACGACCGAGCGCCGCTACTTTCGGCGTTTCTTATACAGTTCGCCCGCCCGGTAAAAAATCTCGCGCTCGTCGGGCGAGAGACTCTCCGGGCCGTATTTGGAAACTTTCTCCAGCACCGCGTCGAGTTTCGCTTCGAGCTGCTCGTCGGCCGGCCTCCGTGGTGGCGCCTCGACCACAGCGGCGACCGGCGCGGGCGCATCCTCGACGGGGGGCGCGATCACCCGGAGCTTCGGGCGGGCGCGCGTTTTCGGAGCCGCGGTGAACAGGTTGCTAAACCGCACCCCGCTCTGGAAGTAGATCAGCCCGAAAGCCGCCCCGCCCAAGTGCGCGAGGTACGCGATCCGCCCACCCCGCGGGTCCGCAGCGCCCAGTGCAAATAGCGCGTCGAAGCCAACGAACACGACCACCATCAACCAAACCGGCATCGGGATGAAGAAGTACAGGCGCACCTGCGCACGCGGGAAGTGAAACGCAAACAAGACGAGAGTAGCAGTTACCGCGCCACTCGCGCCGATGGCCTTCCCCACAGCGGTCAGCCCGACCAACTGCCCGCCGAGGTAGAACACGTTCGCGCCGACCGCGCTAAAGAGGTAGAACAGTACGAGTTCGCGCGACCCGCGAACGGCTTCGAGGCTCGTACCGGCCCAATACAGGATGAGCATGTTGAAAAACAGGTGCCACAGGTCCGCGTGCAGGAACGCGCCCGTGAGGAGCCGCCACACTTCACCGCGGAGGACCGCGTCGGTGTCGAACGCGCCGTATGCCACGAGCGGGCTCAGCGCACGCGGCCACCCCGTCATGATCTGGCCGAAGAACACGCCCACCGTGATCGCGATCAGCCAGACGGTCGCCCCTTGCTGGCCGACCCGGTCCAGAAAACTGGGGCCTTCGCGATAATAATCACGGTCCTGAATGCCCATGAGCCGCACCCCGCGCGCCGCACTGATTTCGAGTTCTAATACCTTACCAGACGGTACACGGAACGGGAACGAACCGCTACACAGTCCGCGCCGCGCCCGAAGCCCCCGACCATCCGCTTGAGTTTTTCCGTCGTATATTATCAAGCGCTATAACACTTCATTTCAATTCGATAAATTGTCCGTTTGCCTCAAACAGAGTACGCCAGCACGGAAGCCCAAGCGCCGGCACACGTGAGGTCGTGGCGCGTCGCACGCAGGTGAACCCCGCCCGCAAGGGCGGTGGGTGTTTAATCGTGGCCCCACGTATGGGTAGGCATGTACGGGCACTCCCGCGCGTCACCCGCCGCCCTTGCGGGGGCACTCCGACCTCGGTCGACCGGTACTCCGCGTACTGTTGGCGCGTCACCCGCCGCCCTTGCGGGCGGGGTTCACCTCGATCTCGTTCGGCCCACGATGCCCTCCTTCGGTCCGCTTCTTCCGCTCGCGATTGTAACTACTGTCCCAAGAGCGGGATGCCGAGCAATCCGTCTGTGGCGGTGACCCGTCTTAAGGGTATAATCCCCTGGTGGTGTTGCGCCCCGCAATGCGATCCGGCGATTAATGGCCCTTTGGCAGCCCGGCGCTGCCCGGAGATCGATACATGGCCGCGGTTCTTGAGCAAGCCGAAGCTGCCACGAAGAACGGCACGCGGGTCGACGAACAGATCGCCCAGGCGACCAGCCGCATTCGCACCCACGATATCACGTTTGGGGGGCTGGTTCTCGTCGCGTTCGTGCTGGTTTACGCCACCGCGATGATCCTGCTCGACAAGTACCTCGGGCTCGCCGAGTGGCTGCGCCAGGTCGCGTTCCTCGGGTTCCTGGCCGCGTGCGCGGGCATCGCCTACGCCACGATCCTCAGCCCGCTCCGCAAGAAGATCAACCCGCTGTACGCGGCCAAGCGGGTCGAGAGCACCATCGACGACGCCAAGAACAGCGTCACCGGGTACGTGGACGCCCAGCAACAGGGCACGCTCAATGCCACTGTGAAAGCCGCACTCGCGCACCGGGCGGCGAAGTCCGTGGCCGCGGCCGACGTGAACAAGGCCGTCGACCACCGCGGGCTGCTCTACCTCGGCGGCACCTCGGTCGCGCTCTTCCTGACGCTCATCGTGCTGTTCTTCGTGTTCCGGCCGGCGCAGTTCTCCTCGCTCGTGGGGCGCACGTTCGTCCCGTTCGGCTCCGGCGACATCGTCACGCGCACGCACATCGACGTCGTGAGGCCCGACCCGGCAGAAGCCACGATCACCACCGGCCAGACGATCGTCGTCGCGGTTCACGTGGGTGGGAAGATCCCGAGCACGGACGGCCCCGATCGCGTGCGCCTGATGATCCGGCACAATCAGGCCGACCCGAACTACACCGAACTGCCGATGGTGCAGGGAGACACCTCGCGCGACTTTGAACTCCGCGTGCCGGACCACCTCGTGCAGTACGGGTTCTGGTACAAGGTTGCTGGTGGCGATTACACGACGCGCGAATACAAGGTTACGGTGCGCACGCTGCCGCTGTTCACCGAGTTCCAGACCACTTACGAGTATCCGGCCTACCTGCGTCGCAAGACCGAAAACGCGACCGATCCGCAACTCCGTGCACCACGCGGCACGACGGTCACGCTCGTCGGGCGCACCAACCGCGACGTGCGTGAAGGGGCGATGGTCGTCGAACCGGGTGGCGTCCGCGTGATCGGTACCCCTGTCGCCGATAAACCCGACAGCCTGGCGTTCAAGCTCAAACTCACGGAATCGGGCAGCTACAAACTCAGCTTCAACGCGACCACCGGCGAGCACAGCACGGATTCGTTCCAGTCCCGGATTCTCGTCGAAGCGGACAAGGCGCCGGAAATCGCCATCAACAAGCCGGAAGAAGACGAGTCCACCGCACCCACGAACGGGCAAATCGCGATCGACGGCAAGGTCGGCGACGACTTCGGCATCGACACGATCACGCTCAAAATGAAGATCGTGTCGCCGGTCGAGCGCCCGCTGCTCGACCGCCCGTACCTGAACGGTAAGGAGAAGTCGTTCCACCGCAAAAAAGACAACACGTGGCCCACCGACGTCGACTACAAGGGGTCCGTCGACCTCGCGCAACTGAAGACGGACCCGACGAATCTCCCGCTCACGCTCACACCCGACATGGTGATCGAGTTCTGGCTCGAAGCCACCGACAACTGCACCGAGCCGAAGCCGAACGTGGGGCGCTCGGTCGCGAAGCGCGTGCGCCTCACCCCACCGAAGGTCGAACCGCAGGACAAGCAGAAGCTCGACCAGGATAAGGCGAACCGCAAGGACGAAGAACAAAAGCACGACGCGCAGCAGGAACAGAAGCTCGATCAAGAGAACCGCGATCCGAAGAACGGCAACAACGGCGGGCAGAACCAAAATCAACCCGACCAGAAGACCGAACCAAAGAACGGCACCAATGGCGAGGGGACCAAAGAAGCCCCCCCCGATCCGACGAAGATGCCTCCGCCGAACAAGGACAAGGGCGAGCAGAAGTCCGACACCCCAATGGGCGGGATGTCCGAGACGGGCAACCCGATGGGTAGCCCCATGCCGAAGGGCGGCATGAACGACCCGTCCCCGAAGCCGATGGGTTCCCCAGAACCGAACGGCACGAACACGCAGAACGGCACCCGGCCGGACAACCCCATGCCGGAAGCGCCTCCGCCCAAATCGCCGGACGAGAAGTCCGTCCAGGATAGGGCTGACAAGCTCAACAACGCGATCGAGAAGGAGAAGCAGGAAGGCGGGTCCGGGAAATCGAACCCGAGCGCCAACGAGAACGAGCGCACCGATTCCGCACAACAGAAGAAGCAGCCGCCCGCCGGCGACATGGGCAACGCGACCGAGCCGAAGCCGGAGCCGAAACAGGGCGAAACGAAGAGCCCGATGCAGGACAACGCCCCGGCAAGCGGGAAATCCGAAGGGAAGCTCGAACAGCCGAGTAACCCTGCGGAGCCGAAGCCGGAACCGAAACAGGGCGAAACGAAGCCGGGCAACGACCCGATGAACAAACCGGGCCAGAAGAACACCGCGCCGTCCGAAACGCGCGACGAACCGGTCGGCGCGCCGCCGGGCGTCGACAAGGAGCCCAAGCAGTCGCAACCGAACCCGAAAGACCCGAATCCGAAAGATCCGAACCCCAACCCGGATCAAAAGCAAGACCCGAACTCGGGGTCCAGGGGTAAGTCCGCGTCCCAAAAGGACGACGGGCAACAGGGCGGCATGTCGGATTCGTCCGACAAGAAAGACCCGGCCGCGGACGCGGGCAGCGGCCCCAAGCCGATGCGCGAACCCACTCGGGGCGAAGACAAGCCCAATCAGCCCAAAAACCAACCTCAACCAGCGGGTGGGGCGAAGTCCGAGAACAAGCAGCCCGACGCGGGTGACGCGAAGCCGAACAAGGCTCCGGCCCCCAGCGAAAACAAACCCAAACCCGAAGACATGACGTCCGGCGGGATGGGCACGCCCGAATCCAAGCCGGAGGGTGGCGCGAACCAATCGACAAAGCCCAACGGCACGGGCGCCGCCGAAACCAAACCGGCCGGCAACAAAAACGCGCCCATGAACGCCGGTAACTCGGGTGCCGACGAAGGCCGGGACAAGCCACCACCGCAAGAAGGCGCCCAACCGAGCGGCGGCCGAGACCAGGAACCGCCCAAGCAAAAGGAACTCGACGACAACCAGCGCAAGGAACTGGAAGAAGCGGCGCGGAACCTCACCAGCCCGGACGAAAAGAAGAAGCAGGACGCGCGCAACAAGCTCGATAAGGCCATCGGTGAGGACAAGCGCAAGGAAATGGAGAAGCTGGCGAATGACCTCCAGTCGCCCGACGAGAACAAGCGCGCCGATGCTCAGCGCAAGCTCGAAGAACTCAAGAAGCAGGCCCAACAGCAGCAGGGCAAACAGAACGGCGAGAACGGCGGAAAGCCCGACGAAAAGCAAATGAAGGAACTGGAACAGGCCGCTAAAGACCTCAACAGTCCCGACAAGAACAAGCAACAGGAAGCACGCGACAAACTCGACAAGGCGATCGGCGAGGACAAGCGCAAGGAACTTGAACAGCTCGCCAAGGATCTCCAATCGGGCGACAAGGACAAACAACAGGCCGCGCAGAAGAAGATCGAAGACGCCATGAAGAACGCTAAGGGCGGGGGCGGGGATCAAGGCGATCAGAAGAACGCCCCCAAGCTCGACGAGAAGCAGATGAAGGAGCTGGAGCAGGCCGCAAAAGATCTCACCAGCCCGGACGAGAAGAAGAAGCAGGACGCGCGCAACAAGCTCGATAAGGCCATCGGTGAGGACAAGCGCAAAGAGATGGAGAAGCTGGCGAACGACCTCCAGTCGCCCGACGAGAACAAACGCGCCGATGCTCAGCGCAAGCTCGATGAACTCAAGAAGCAAGCCCAACAGCAGCAGGGCAAACAGAACGGCGAAAACGGCGCGAAACCTGACGAGAAGCAGATGAAAGAGATCGCCGACGCAATGAAAGATCTCCAGAGCGGTGACGAGCAGAAGAAACAGGCCGCGCAGCAGAAACTCGACAAGATGGTCGGTGAAAAGAACCGCAAGGAAGCCGAGCAATTGATGAAGGATCTCCAGTCCAACAACAAGGAAACGCGCGAGGCCGCGGAGAAAAAACTCGACGATCTGAAGAAGCAACTGGAGAAACAGCAGGCCGGCAAGAACGGAAAGGACGGTAAAGGGAAGGAACCGTCGAAGGAAGAACTCGCGGACCTCATGAAGAAGGCGCAAGACCTTCAGTCGAAGGACAAGGACACGCGCGAGAAGGCCGAAAAAGACCTGGACGACAAGCTCGGTAAGGAGAACCGCGAGAAGCTGCAAAAGGAGCTAGAGGACAAAAAACCGGGCGGCGATCCGCAACAAGACGAGAAGCTCAAGGAAGAACTGGAGCGGATGGCGAAGGAGCAGTCGAACCCGTCACACGACCCGACGACCCAAACCGGCCCCGGCTCCAGTCCCAAGCCGAAAGGCGCGATGGAAGAAGATCCGCAGAACCGCCTGAAGACCGCGGAACTCCGGCTCGAAGACTTCGAGAAGAAGCGCTACGACGAGGAGTTCCAGAAAAAGCAGGGGTTCACCCAAGCGGAGTACGAGAAGTTCCTGGATAACTACACGAAGCACGTGGAGAACCTGCGTAAAGAGGCGAACCAGCCGGCCGGTAACAAGCCGCCGCAACCCGGCTCCAGTGAACCGGGCGCCCCTATCCTCGGGGGCACCGGTAGCAAGGTCGCACCGGCCGCGAAATTAGACAGTTCCGGCACCGGTGGCGGCTCGACTGTTGCTCCGCCCGGCTTCGAGGACTCGAAGAAGAAGTTCCAGAAGCTGATCCAAGAGAAGAAGTGATCGACGCGCGCGATTCGTATCGGGCACAGCCCGACGGTGCCGAACGCCCTCACAACGTAATTGCGGGCGCCGCACCGGGCGCTGCCATCTGACTGGGAACGCGCCGCTCATCCGGTGATGGCGGTGCCGGTGAGCTTGCTGTTCGGCGGTAGCAGGGTTGAGAGCTGGCGGGAACGCGCTGGTGTGCCTCGCACGGACCCGTTACCCTGTTATTGCGCATATTGTGAAGGCGGCGTTCGCGCGGTAACTGTGGCCGGCGAACGAGTTCGGCCCCGGCGTGCGTGGCGCGGGAGCGTATCAGATCCCGTGTTATTGCGCGAAGCCTCGCACACTAAACACAGGTTCGGCAACCGGAGCCGTTGGATGAATGGAGACCAGCATAATCCGCGACTACAGTGGGCCGTCTTTGTGGTCTTGGCGGTGATTGACGCCGGGCTGCTGGTCAAACTATTTGTGGGTTCATCGGACATCGTAGGTCTTCTCATCGGCATTGGAATCGTCTCTGCGTTGTTGGTTGTCACTGTGCGGATCTTTGACCTCGGCTCGTTATCTGTCGGGAAGGAAGGGATGAAGGCGGAATTGCGGGAGGTCAAAGACGAGGTTGGGGTCATTCAGAACCGCCAGGATGAGCAGGAGCGATATCTCGACGCCTTCTTCAGGATCTTGTCCGAACGGTTAACTCTTCCGATGAAGTACCACCTCAGAGCCTTGGCCCGGGGTGGGGAAATGTACAAGGGGCAAGATAGTCTGCGCCAAGACCTGCTGCAGTTGAAACGGTTCGGGCTGATCGAGGAGGTATCACCCCAGAAAATCGGGGATTTCCTCGATGGCAAGGATGCGAATGTAGCGTCATTTGTCAGGCTCACACAAACTGGCGAGAAGTTTCTCTTGGCACTCGACAAGATCGAGGCCCAGTAGCGTCGCGTGGAGGCCGAACCAGGCGCTGCACCTGACCAGGGCCGCATGTAGGCTTTCCCCGGGTAAAAGCTGCTGAAGCGGCCCCGGCCGGTGAGCTATTTGTTCGGCGACGGAGGGTACTCGATGGGGCTGGGTGAATGGCTGCAGCGGCTGCTCGGCGCACCGCCTCCTCCTGTCCCTCAACCCACCCGCACAGTACCGCCCCCGGTGAGCGGGCAATCGGCCGCGACGCCGACTGCACTACCTGAGGGTTGGACGGACGACATGACGGTAGCCCTGCCGCCTGGCCGAACGGTGGCCGAGGTCGTCGAGGTGGTCATCCAGGCGGCCCTGAGCGGGATTGGGGACGCGGAGACGGAGCGGCGGCTGTCGGCCGAGTTCGGCCTGTCGGCCGACGACGCGGCCTTGGCCCGCGACCGCGCGTTCGGCGGGCTGGTGCGGGCCGGCACCCGTATCCCGGAGAACTGCCCGTCACCGGTTAAGGACCCAGTGGCGTGGGAGAGTTTCCAGCGTGGCACCCGCGACCCGGCGCTGGTGTCCCGCATCTATCCGCAGATGTTCCCCGGCAGCTAGCGGCGAGCCGAACCCGGCGCTGCACCGGACACCGCCCACTGACTTGGAACGCGCCGCTCATCCGGTGATGGCGGTGCAGGTGAGCTATTTGTTCGGCCACAAGAGGGCACGCGGATGCATACGCTGACGGTGCGGACCCGCTTCACGTTCGGCGACCGAGTGCGGTTCGAGTCGCAGTTGCAGCGGTGCTCCGGGATCGGCACGGTGGCCGGCATCATGGTCAGCTCCGACGGATCGGTCGATTACATGATCGAGATCGCCCGTGCGGACGGGTACTCGGACTTCCAACCTGGCATCCTCGAAGGCGAGCTCGCGTTACTCTCACCAGCCGAGGGTATGTAAGGGCCAGCCCTTACGTGTCTGATGGCGCGGAATAACCTTGGGTCGGCGCGCGGCCTGCGCGACCGTGTGGGTGGCAAGGCCGAACCCGGCGCTGCACCGGACCGCTGTAAAATACGCGGTTCGTAGACCGGTTCGCGATGTGCGCGGCCGGTGAGCTTTATGTTCGGCGAAGGCTTGCAAGATGCGAAAGCTGTCGAGAACCGCTCGCCGGTATTGGCAGCCGGTATGCTGCTTGGCCGTCGTCAACTTCGCCGTCTTCTTTGTCGTTTCCACACAGATCGGTGGGGACGCGGTCAGCGGCCGGATCGAGGGCGGGCGGTACGTCCTCAGCAACCACGGGGTCCGCACCGAGGTCAGCCGAACGGTGTACAACTACAGCTTGATTCACACCGTCAGTGTGTGGGTCACCCACGGTCTGGCAGTTGGTGGAGGGCTAATACTGCAAGCACTCGGCCGACTGTACGAATCGCAGCCGCCGTCCGGAACCGTAGGCAAGTAAGGCAGGCCGAACCCGGCGCTGCACCGGACACCGCCCGCTGATTGGGACGCGCCGCTCATCGGGTGATTGCGGTGCAGGTGAGCTGTATGTGGGCTGGTGTCGGGCACAGCCCGACCGACGAATCGGTACCCCCGGAACCCGAGTCGGCCCCTCGCTTCGGAGTGAAGCGAGGGGCCGACTCGTTTTGTTGGGCCGCGTCTCTTACCGCGAGCGAGTGGCGCAGCTGCTCCGAAGCTCTACAAATCAATGTCCCAGAGAACGATCTGGCCAACATCGCTCCCCGCCGCCATCAGCAGCCCGTCGGGGCTGAACGCGACGGACCGCATCCGGCCGATGTCCCAGGAAAACGATCGCGCAAGGCCCCATGTCGCGGTCTCGTACACGTTCACGCTCCGGTCGTTACTCGCGGCCGCGAGGTAGCGCCCCGTCGGGTCGAACGCCAGTCCCGTGAAGTGCCCCTTCCCCGCCCCGCGAATCTTCTGCGGCTTGCGGGTAAGGTCGCGAGCGTCCCAAACCAACAACGACGGCCCGCCCCGAACGACAAGGTATGCTCCGTCCGGGGAAAACAGGAGTTGGTCCACGATCCGTCCGGGGATCGGAATCTTCCCGCGAACGACACCGGTGCCGGGGTCGCGGGTCACCAGTTCGTACACCTGGTCCCGGACGGCAATACCGCTCTCAATGTCGTGAGTGACGAGAAGCTCTTCGGTCGGGGCACACGCAATTTGTGACGTGTAGAAGCGGCTCGCGGAAGGCGCGATTTCCCATTCCTCGGTCGGTACGCCCGCTGACGACTGTCGCCAGCGGACGAGTCGTCTCGTTTGCCAATTTGTTTTGTAACCGTACCCGACGAACCATTCACCGGAAGGATGCGTTCCCAGAATGAACGAGTTCCCGCCACGAAGCCCCAACGAGATTATGCCCTCGCTCGTCAGGTCAACCGCAAAATATCGCGATGTGTGTTCGTCGGGGTAATCGTACCCGGTCCCGACGTAGAGCCACCGACCCGCTGGGTTAACCGCGAACCCAGCAATCAGTTGGTCGGGAAACAGGTGCGAGACCGGGTTCGGTCCGCCGGCCAAGTCCCAGACGTCGATGCCCCGGTTGTCGGGTTTGTAGCGGAGGTCGGGAACGTTGCTCCCCGCCGCGAACAGTCGTCGACCGTCACGGGCGAAGGCGACCTGATCGACGACCCGCATCCGGCTGGTCAGGAACCGCATTCGTCGTCCTCACTGACAATCACACAGGGTGGGCCTCGTCTGCACCAAGAACCGGCCCGTCACAATCGGATCAATAAGCATTTCCGCTTGCAATTTGATATTTTGTACACTACAATTAAGCTATGGCGCCCGGGCTCTGCGGTGTGCCTCCACCGCACCGTCCAAAATGGTAACCGATGTTAGCCTCCGGACGGGATTCCGGGAGTAACCCGCACACGAAAAGCCGGAAAACCAAGTGTTTCGCTACACGCGACCGGGAATAGGGGCGGTTTTGGCCCAGAATGTTAACAAATGTTAGCTACTGGATCTCACTCCTCGCGTTTTGAGGCGAACAGCACCGGAAGAGGTTAGCGACACAGCCCTTGCGACTACCGATGTAACCGACCCAAAGCCCCCGGTCGCGACTCGTCCCGTGCGAGACGCGACCGGGGGCTTCTTCATACGTTGACAGAAATTTCTCCACCCGTTCGCCCGGGTTTCGTTATGTCCGCCGCGAATCGCTACCTCGTCTCCTTCGACGCACGCGACACGTTCCACCGGTTCGCGGACGTGCTCATCATCGGCGCGGGAATCGCCGGGCTGCGTGCCGCGCTCGAAGTACCCTCAGACCTCTCGGTGCTCGTAGTTACGAAGGACCGCGTGACCGAGAGCAACAGTTCTTACGCGCAGGGCGGGATCGCGGGCGTGCGCTCCCCCGAGGACACGTTCGAGAACCACGTCGAGGACACGCTCGTCGCGGGCGACGGACTGTGCGACCGCGAGGTAGTGGAACTCGTGGTCCGCGAGGCACCGCACCAGATCGAGAAGCTGATCGAGTTTGGCACGAAGTTCGACGAGGAGAACGGGCAACTCGCGCTCACCCGCGAGGGCGGGCACAGCCACCGGCGCATCGTCCACGCGCTCGGCGATTCGACCGGCTTCGAGATGATGCGTGCCACCATCGCTTACGCGCGCACGCGGCCCAACATCCGCATCTGGGACGACACCTTCACCATCGACCTGCTCACACACGAGGGGGCGTGCTGTGGGGCCGCGGTCGCGCGCAACGGGATGGGCAAGTTCCTCATCTGGGCGAAGCAAGTCATTCTCGCATCCGGCGGGTGCGGGATGGTGTACCGCGAAACGACGAACCCGCCCGTGGCAACCGGTGACGGGATGGCCGCGGCGTACCGCGCCGGCGCGGAACTCCGGGACATGGAGTTCATGCAGTTCCACCCCACGGTGCTCTACGTCGCGGGCTCGGCGCGCTACCTCATCAGCGAGGCGGTGCGCGGCGAGGGCGCGTACCTGCGCGACGTGAACGGCGAGCGCTTCATGCCCGCGAGTGACCCGCGTGCCGAACTCGCGCCGCGTGACGTGGTGGCTCGCGCCATCTTCCGCACGATGGAGAAAACGCAGCACCCGAACGTCTATCTCGACCTCGCGCACCTCGACCCGGCAATGGTTCTGAACCGGTTCCCCGGTATCAATCGCGTGTGCAAGAGCTTCGGGCTGGACATCACAAAAGACCGCATCCCGGTGCGCCCCGGCGCGCACTATATGGTCGGCGGTGTGAGTGTGGACCAGCACGGGCGCACGACTGTGCCGGGGCTGTGGGCTGCGGGCGAAGTGACCTCCAGCGGGCTACACGGTGCGAACCGGCTCGCGTCGAACAGTCTTATCGAGGGTTTGGTTTACGGCACGCTCTGTGGGCGCGGCGCGGCGGACGCGATCCGCAAGATGCCACGCGACATGACCGCGTACCCGATCCGATCCATAATTCCCCCCGCGGAAGAGGGCACGGGACTCGACACCGCGGACCTCGTGGCCTCGTTGCGGGCGCTGATGGTGCGGAAAATGGGGATCGTCCGCGAGCGCACGCGGCTGCTCGAAGCCAAAGAAGATTTGCGGTTCTGGTGCCGGTATGCACTCTCTCGCGAGTTCGACGGAAAGGCCGGTTGGGAGCTTCAGAACCTGCTCACGATCGCGCGCCTGATGATCGCATCAGCTCTCACGCGCGACGAGTCGCGCGGCACGCACTTCCGGAGCGACTTCCCCGCGCGAGACGACCAGCGATGGGGGCTGCGGCACGTCGCGTGCGAGCCGTTCGTCGCACTTTCTTGAAGTCTCTGCAATCCGGCACGAGGGGCACTCCGTCTGGTCTGTATCGCCCGATTCACATCCGGGGATTCCCAATGAAAGTGCTCGTACTTGCGGTCGCGGTCCTGCTCGTGCTCACGGCCGCAGTATCCGCGGAAGACAAGAAGCCGGCCGGTCCCATCACCCTCACGCTGGTCGCGAAAACGGACAAATACAAGTTCGACGGCGGCGGCAAAACGGCCGACGAGTACAAGAAGGAACTGGAAGCGATCGCGAAGAAGCAGGCCGACGGCGAAGCGGTGCGCTCGCCCAAGCCCCCGGCTGTAGACCTCGTGCTCAAAATCACCAACACCTCAAAGGAAGAGGTCACGATTTACGTGGGCGGCGACTCGAACGTGTTCACGTTCGACCTGACTGGCGGTCCCGGAACCGTGGCGATGAACAGCGGGCTGGCGTTCACCGCCGACTTCCGCCTGCCCAACGCAGTGACTCTCGCCGCCGGCAAGTCGCACGAGATCCCGGTGAAGCAGCTCTCCGACGGCAGCCGCGGTTCGTCGCGTTTCGTGTACTGGACCGGCCCGGGCGAGTACAAGCTCTCGGCCAAGTACCAGCTCTCCGACAAGGACGGTGGGAAGGGCACGGAACTGACCAGCGAACCGGTGAAGATCACCGTCGAGAAGTAGCAAATGCGGTGCTTCTGGGCGAACGGCCGGTGTGAGCCGGCCGGTGCTGTTCGCCATTATCAGTGGGCGTACCCACGCCGTTTGCAAAGCTCCAGCCGTGCCACGTGGGTAGTGTCACCGAACGCGATCTGCTAACGTGAAGCAGGGTCGGGCAGAGGTCCGTGGGCGCTCGCTTTACTTTTTTCGTTCGACGGGTTAAGTCGCCCGGTGAGCCTGGACGATTCTCGACTGACCAGGGGATCTCTGATGAGCACGGTCGTTTCCCCGCGCGCGACACTCGACGATCTCATGCAGGTCGACGGCAAAGCCGAACTGATCAACGGAAGGATCGTTCGCATTATGCCCAGTGGTTTCTTGCCCGGCCGCGTCGCGCGCCGCATCACGCGGTCACTGGAAGACTTCGTAGCGTCCGGCGGGCACGGAGAACCGATCGCCGATAACGTGGGATACGCCTTCGATCCGCCACTCCCTTCCGGGCGGCAAACGCTCTCGCCGGATTCGTCCTTCTACACGGGACCGCTCCCGACGAACCTAATGAGGTTCATTGACGGCTGCCCCGTGTTCGCGGTCGAGGTTCGGAGCGAGCACGACTACGGTCCGAAGCCGGATCTGGAATACGCCGAAAAGCGAGCTGATTACTTTGCGGCCGGAACGCTCGTAGTGTGGGACGTCGATCCCGTAGCCGAGACGGTGACGGTTTACACTACTACCGCACCAACCACCCCGACCGTTTTCCACCGCGGCGACACCGCCGATGCCGAACCCGCGGTTACCGGTTGGTGTCTATCGGTGGACGCGATCTTCGCGTGACGCGCTTGACTCCGCCCGCGCGCGGTGTAACTTTACATCGACATACAAGAGAACCGAACCGTGTTCACCCCACGCACCCGAACCGCCGCGATCGCGATTACCGCCGCGCCGGGCGTGCGCACCGTTGCCATTATTGCGACGGTCGTGGTTATTACCACCGGGTAACTTCGGGGTCGGTACTCTTGCCGCACGCACCCCGGAGCACCTGCTTCGGGGTTTTTCTTTTTGGGACGGGCGCCGCTCTCCCGCTGGTTTTGCCAGCGATCAACGGCACCCGAACCGAATCGCGTGAACGTCGCCGGGTTCCGTAGCTAACGTCTCCAGCCAAGAGCCACAGTCATGCGCGTCTCCATCTATGACACCACGCTCCGCGACGGGAGCCAGGGCGAGGGCGTGAACTTCTCCCTGCAAGACAAGCTGCTACTCACGCGGCGGCTCGATGAGATCGGCGTGGACTACATCGAAGGCGGCTACCCGCTATCGAACCCGAAGGACTTTGAATACTTCCAGGCCGTGCGCGAGATCCCGCTCAAGCACGCAAAAGTGTGCGCGTTCGGGATGACGCGGCGGAAGAACGCACCGGCAGAAACGGATACCTGCCTGAAGGCCCTGCTCGACGCCAAAACACCGGTCGTCACCATCGTCGGGAAGACGTGGGACTTCCACGTCACCGAGGTACTCGGTACCTCGCTCGATGAGAACCTGCGCATGATCGCGGATTCCGTCGCGTTCTGCAAAAGTCAGGGGCGCGAGGTGTTCTACGACGCGGAACACTTCTTCGACGGTTACCGTGCGAACCCCGAATACGCACTGAAGACCCTTCAGGCCGCCGCGACCGCGGGCGCAAGCGTGGTGATCCTCTGCGACACCAACGGCGGCACGATGCCCGAGCGGATCGCGGAAGTAGTTGGAGCCGCGAAGCGCGCGGTCCCGTGCGAGGTGGGCATCCACTGCCACAACGACTGCGAACTGGCAGTCGCGAACTCGCTCGCCGCGGTGCGAGCCGGTGCGACTCAGGTTCAAGGCACGATGAACGGCATCGGCGAGCGCTGCGGGAACGTGGACCTGCTCAGCGTGATCGCGAACCTCGCGCTGAAATACAAGTACGACGTGCTGACACCCGGGAGCCTCGCGCGGCTCACGGAAACGTCGCGGTACGTCTACGAACTGGCGAACCTAAATCACCGTGTGGGGCAGCCGTTCGTGGGCGCCAGCGCGTTCGCTCACAAGGGCGGGATGCACACCCACGCGGTCGCAAAAGACCCGACGACCTACGAGCACATCACGCCCGAGGCCGTCGGCAACGAGCGCCGGATTCTGGTGTCCGAACTGTCGGGACAATCGACCATTCTGACCAAGACCGCGAAGTACGAGCTGAATCACGACAAGGCGCTAATGGCGAAGATCCTCAACGCGGTGCAGAACTTGGAAAACCAGGGGTACGAGTTCGAGGCGGCGGAGGCATCGTTCGACCTGCTGGTGCGCAAGGTCGCTAAAGAGCACAAGCCGTGGGAGGTCGATAAGAAATTGAAGCTCTACCAGCCGTGGTTCGAGCGAGTTACGTACCGCGTAAACATCGAGGCCCGTGAGAACAATACGCCGATCACGGAAGCCACGGTCCGGCTGAAGATCGCGGGCCAGATCGAGCACACGGCGAGCGAGGGCGACGGCCCGGTTAACGCGCTCGACGGGGCGCTCCGCAAGGCACTCGTGCGGTTCTATCCGCGCCTCAACGAGATGCAGTTGGTGGACTACAAAGTCCGCGTCGTGAACCCGCGTGCCGGTACCGCGGCGCGGGTGCGTGTGGTAATCGAATCGCGCGACGGCACGGACGTATGGGGCACCGTGGGCGTAAGCGAGAACGTGATCGAGGCCAGTTGGCTCGCGCTGTGCGACGCGATCGAGTACAAGCTGTTCAAGGACGAGGAACGGCCCAAGCGGTAAACTCTTCCTCACCAAAACGATCCCGAAACACACCGGGGGCGGAAACCCGTTCCCGAGGCAGCTTAGGTAACGACATGGCGACCGAACTCCCGAAGGCATACGACTCGAAAGCGGCCCAGGAGAAGTGGCTCACGTTCTGGGAGGAACGCGGCTACTTCCACAGCAAGCCGGACTCGACCAAGAAGCCGTTCACCATCGTGATTCCGCCGCCGAACGTGACCGGCGCGCTTCACATGGGGCACGCGCTCAACAACACGCTCCAGGACGTGTTGATTCGCTGGCGCCGGATGCAGGGTTACAACGCGCTCTGGATGCCCGGCACGGACCACGCCGGTATCGCCACGCAATCCGTGGTGGAGCGGCTCGTGTTCACCCAGGAGAAAAAGACCCGGCACGACCTGGGCCGCGACGAACTGGTGAAGCGTATTTGGGAGTGGAAGGACAAGTACGAGACGCGCATCCTCGGCCAGCTCCGCGAAATGGGCGCGAGTTGCGACTGGAGCCGGACGCGGTTCACGCTCGATCCGGTGTGCGCCCGGGCCGTGCGCGAAACGTTCTTCCGCATGTTCCGCGACGGCTACATCTACCGCGGCAAGCGGCTGGTGAACTGGGACACGCACCTGCAAACGTCCGTGGCCGACGACGAAACGTACACCGAAGACACCAAGAGCGGGTTCTGGACGTTCAAGTACGAAGTGTACGATCCGAACGCCGCTGCAACGGAACCGACCTTCATTTCCTTCAGCACCACGCGGCCCGAAACGGTGCTCGGCGACACTGCGGTGTGTGTGCACCCCAGCGACGAGCGGTACAAGGCACTCATTGGCAAGTTCGTGGTGCAGCCGCACACGGGGCGCAAAATCCCCATCATTGCGGACGGCCAGCTCGCAGACCCGGAACTTGGCACGGGCTGCGTGAAGGTGACGCCCGCACACGACCCGAACGACTACGCCTGCTGGCAGCGCAACCTCCAGGTGTGGGCAAACGATCTCCACGGCGGCATCATTAACATCCTGAACCCCGACGGCACGATCAACGAGAACGGCGGCGAATACAAGGGCATGGACCGCTACAAGGCCCGCGAAGCCGTGACGAAGAAGATGGAGGAACTCGGCCTCTATGTGGAGAAAGCGGACCGCATCGTGCCGCTGAAATTCAGTGACCGCAGCAAGACGCCCATCGAGCCGCTGCTGTCGGACCAGTGGTTCGTGAAGATGGCGGACCGCGACGACGGCAAGGCCGGCCTCGCGCAGATGACAATGGACGCGGTGACCGATGGCCGCGTGAAATTCTTCCCGGAGCGCTACGCGCGCTCGTACCTCGACTGGCTCGGCGAAAAACGCGATTGGTGCATCAGCCGGCAACTGTGGTGGGGACACCGTATTCCGGTGTGGTCGGACGGCTGCGTGGACATCCGCGATATGGAAGAGCACATCCAACGCCTTCAACAAGATCCAGCTTTGCAGGCTGGCGCGGCGGCGGGAGACTTAGTAATCACAAAGCAAAGCGACGAGGCACTGGCAAGACAGTACGAGGAGATTCGCGCTAAAGGCACTCCCGAAGCGCTCGAAGAGTATCGCAAGATTAGACGAGAACGACCACCTCACTACGTGCATGTGTCGTTGCGTGTAGAAAACCCCTTATACACGGAACGATTAGTAAAGCACGGTTTCAACCAATCGGATGATGTACTCGATACGTGGTTCTCGTCCGCATTGTGGCCGCATTCGACGCTCGGCTGGCCCGGGCCGGTGCTGCCGGAAGAGAAGCCGAATCGCGTGGCGCCCGACTGGGAGAAGGACCGCTACTACTACCCCACGTCGGTGCTTGTGACCAATCGCGACATCATCACGCTGTGGGTGGCGCGGATGGTGCTGACGGGGTTGTACAACCTGAACGAGATCCCGTTCAGCCATGTGTACATCCACCCGAAGGTGATGGACGGGTTCGGCGAGGGCATGAGCAAGACGAAGGGCAACGGGGTGGACCCGCTCGACATCATTGACCGCTACGGCACCGACGCGATGCGCTACGGCATGGTGAAACTCGCCACCGAGACGCAGGATTCGCGGTTGCCGGTGTCAAACGTGTGTCCGCACTGCGGCAAAGAAGTGCCGGTGAAGCAAGAGCACATGTACATGCGGACCAAGAAGCTCAACTGCCCGGAGTGCAAGCAGCCGTTCCGCCCGGGCGGGCCGTGGCCGATGGATGACGCGGAACTGAAGACCGCGAAACAGGGCTCCGACCGCTTCGAGGAGGGCCGGAACTTCGCCAACAAGATGTGGAACGCGACACGGTTCCTCCTCATGAACCTGGAGGGCTACGCGCCCGACGCGGTGAAGTTGGACGAACTGCCCACGGAAGACAAGTGGCTGCTCTCACGGCTCGCGACCACCACGAAGGCTGTGACGGCCGCGCTGGAGGGTTACCACTTTAGTGATGTGGCGCGACTCCTCTACGATTTCGTGTGGAGCGAGTTCTGCGACTGGTACATCGAGATGTCGAAGGGGCGCCTGAAAGACGCCACTGCCCGCCCGCTCGCGCAGCGCGTGCTCGCCGGGGTGCTTGATGGCATCCTGCGACTCGTGCAGCCGGTGATGCCGTTCGTGGCGGAATCACTGTGGCAGGCGCTCAACGAAGCCGCTCCCGAGCGCGGCCTCCCGGCGCCCGCCAAGGCCGAAGAGAGCGTGTGCATCGCACACTGGCCGAGCTACCCCGAGTCGTGGATCAGTGCCGAAGTGGAAGCTCGCTTCGCGCGGATGCAGGATCTCGTGAAGAGCGTGCGCGAGGTGCGCAACCGCTATCAGGTGGACGATAAGACGCGCCTCGACGTGTCGGTGAAATCGTCCGATGCGGTGGCCGCCGATTTCAATGCGCTCGCGGCATTCATCGGGCCGCTCGCAGGGATCGCGACCCTCACCGCCGGCCCGACCGCGTCCAAGCCGAAGCAGGCCGGCGGCATCGTGCGGCCCGAGTTCGAGGCTTACGTTTCGCTCGCCGGGCTGATCGACGTGGCCGCCGAGATCAAGCGCCTCGAAAAGCAGATCGGCGACAAGCGGAAGTCACTCGACGGAACCAAAGCGAAGCTCGCGAACGAGAAGTTCGTGGCCGGCGCCCCGCCCGAAGTGGTGCAGCAGCAGCGCGATTTGGTGATCGACGTCGAGAAGCAAATCGCCGCGATGGAAGAGAATTTGAAGGACTTGCAATCGGCTTGATTCCGGGCATAAGCCCAGCGAAGATGTCGCCGATCGGGTGACGGTAGTGTGGTAACTCCTCCGCACTACCCGTCACCCGGTTACTTTTATCGAAGCTGCTTTCAAGTCAGCAGCGATGCTGCTCTTCACCCAAACTTCAAAGCACCAACAGTAATTTGCGACCGCGCGAACCTTTTCGCGTCGGCAAGCCTCATCCCAATGTCCGCGCGCGCAGAGCATTCATAGTCCAACGAACTAGTAAATGCGGAGCCACAATCACGGTTCCGCCAGCGCCCGGTCGCACCGGTACGGAACACATTTCTTCCGATCGTCACTCTTCAAAACGCTGTACTTGAGCATGGTCCACTGGACTACAGGACAGTATCTTCGCGCCGCCGTAAGAGGGCGCTATGGGGCGTGTATAAAAGTAATTCGGGCGCTGTAGCCCGGCGCACTCGACCGAACCCGCCTTATCGCTCACGCCGAGGGACCATCCATGTACCATCGCCGAATCGGATTGAGCGCCGTTCTCCTTACTGCCACCTTCACCGGGTGCCAGCCCCCCAAGCCCGAGGTCAAGCCGCCCCCACCGCCCACAGTCACGGTCGTCCGCCCGGCCATCGTCCCCGTTCGCGATTACTGGGTCTACAACGGGTACCTCGATACCACCAAAGCAGTCGAAGTGCGGTCCAAGGTGCGCGGGTTCCTCAAGGACGTCAAGTTCGTCGAAGGGACCGAGGTCGCGGTCGGCACCCCGCTCTACACGATCGACAAATTGGAGTACGAAACCGCGGTCAAGAAGGCCGCAGCGGAACTCCTCAAGTGTGAAGCACAGATCAAGAGTTGGGAAGCTCAAATCGTTCAATCGCGGGCCGACCTGGACCGCGTGAACCGACTCGGCGCCGGTGGGATCGAATCGAAGTTCCGCGAGGAAGAGGCCCGGGCCACGCTCGACGTGCGCATTGCCGAACTCAAGGCCGCGGAAGCCAACCGAGACGCCGCGAAAGCCGCGCTCCACTCCTCCGAGATCATGCTGGGTTACACCGACATCAAGGCGAAGATCGGTGGGCGTCTCAGCCGCACGCTCGTGGACGAAGGGAACCTCGTCCAAGCCGACACCACGCTCCTCACGACCATCGTGCAGGTGGACAAGCTGTACGTGTACTACGACGCCCCGGAGTCCGACTTCCTCGCGTACCAGAAAACGCTCATCAAATCGTCGAGTCCGAGCCTAAGTACCCAACAGATCGGGCTTGAGGTCGGGGTCGGCGACGAAATGGACTTCCCGCACGAAGGGTTCATCGACTTCCGCGAGAACCGCGTGGAAACCGCGACCGGGACCATCCGCGTGCGCGGGCGCCTGGATAACCCGGTGCTCTCGAACGGCGTCCGGTTACTCTACCCCGGCATGTTCGCCCGCGTCCGGGTGCCGAAGAGTGACAAGGCACCGACGCCTGTGATCCCCGAGGACTGTCTCCTCAGCGGCCAGGAGGGGCGGTTCGTCTTCGTGGTGACCCCCGAGGGGGTTGTGAAGAAGAGACCCGTCACGGTCGGCGCGAACGTGTGGAAGCTACCCGCCACGGAAGCGGGCGTGACCCCGCCGAGTTGGGTCGCAGTGAACCCGACTCCGCCCCCAAAGAAAGAGGGCCAGCCGCCCGTCGAGACGCGCAAGAACATCAAGTCCGTCGTCGCGATCACGGCGGGGCTGAAGGCTGACGACCGCGTGATTCTCGCCGGCTTGCACCAAGTTCGACCGGACGCGCCGGCCACGCCCGATGAGTGGGTGTTGAAACCGCCCGCCGAGTCCAAGAAGTAGTCCGCGCCCCGTGCCCTTCGCCCCAACCCACACGCGGTCGCCGCATGATCTCGCGTTTTTTCATTGACCGGCCGATTTTCGCCAACGTGCTCGCCATCGTCACGCTGCTGTTCGGCGCGGTGGCGCTGTACCGGTTACCGGTCGAGCGCTACCCACCGATCACCCCGCCCACGGTGCAGGTGAGCGCCAACTACCCCGGCGCGAACGCGAAGGTGGTGACCGACACGGTCGCCGCCCCCATCGAGCAGCAGATTAACGGGGTGGAGAACATGATGTACATGTCCTCCACCAGTTCCGCCGACGGCTCGTATGGGCTCACCATCACGTTCGAGATCGGGACCAACCTCGACGACGCCCAAGTTCTCGTGCAGAACCGGTTGAGCGTAGCCGAACCGCAGCTGCCCGAAGAAGTGCGCCGGCAGGGCGTGACGGTGCGCAAACAGTCCTCTGCCATCATTCTCGCGATCTCTCTGACCGCACCACCACCCAAGGACCGCTACAACCTGACGCTCGACCCCACAGCGCTCCGGGACACGGGCGTGACGGTCGAACAGGTGTCCGCGGCGATCGAGGCGGCCGGCGCGCGAGCCGAACCGCACCCGAACAAGCAGCCCCTGTGCTACCAGGTTCTGGCGCCGGACTCGTTCGCCGATAACGGCCCCGCCGGGGGCGACAAACTGCGCCAGATCACGCTGGCCCCGCCGGGGCGCTCGCCCATTCCGCTCTCGGACGTCGGGCGCGTCGAAGAATTACCCGGCGCCTACGACGGACTGTTCCTCTCGAACTACGCGACGCTCCGACTGCGCGACGACCTGAGCCGCGTGCCCGGGGTGGGCGACGTGATCGTGCGCGGGGTCGGTTCGTACTCGATGCGCGTCTGGCTGAACCCGGACAAGCTCGCGGCCCGGAAGCTCACCACCGAGGACGTACTCTCGGCCCTGCGGCGCCAGAACGTACAGGTCGCGGCCGGACAGGTGGGCCAGCCGCCGAACCCGTCGGGCCAACGATTCCAGTACACGGTTACCACGCTCGGGCGCCTCAGCGACCCGGAAGAGTTCAAGAACATCATCGTTAAGTCCGGGGCCGCCGGGCAGCTCGTGTACCTGCGCGAGGTGGCCGACGTGGAACTCGGCGGGCAGTCCTACGACTCGTTCGCGTCGCGCAGCGCGTACCCGTCCGCCAACCTGCTCGTGTACCAGCTCCCCGGGTCCAACGCGCTCGAGGTGGCGAAGGGCGTGCGGGCCGCGATGGAGAAGGTGAAGCCCACGCTCCCGCCCGGGATGGAGTACAGCATCCCGTTCGACACCACGAAGTTCGTGGAGGCCGCGATCGACGAGGTGTACGTCACCCTGTTCGAGGCCGGGGCGCTGGTGCTCGTCGTGATCCTGGTGTTCCTCCAGAGCGGCCGCGCGCTGCTCGTGCCCGCCACCACCGTGCCCATCACCATCATCGGCGCGTTCGCGTTCATGCTGCTGCTCGGGTTCTCGGTGAACCTGCTCACGCTGTTCGGGCTGATCCTGGCCATCGGGATCGTGGTGGACGACGCCATCGTGATCGTGGAGAACGCCTCGCACCACATCGAACAGGGCATGGCGCCGCGGAGCGCGACGATCCAGGCCATGAACGAGGTCACGGGGCCGGTCATCTCCATTACACTCGTGCTGATGGCCGTGTTCCTCCCGACCGCGTTCCTCGGCGGGATCACGGGTCAGCTCTACAAACAGTTCGCGCTCACCATCGCCGCCACCGCCCTCATCAGCGCGGTGAACGCCCTCACGCTGAAGCCCGCGCAGTGCGCGCTGTGGCTCAAGCCGGTGGCGAAGAAGGGGTGGTTCTCCAAACTGTTCGACGCGGTCTACAAGCCGATCGAGGGGGCCTACGCCTGGTCCATCAAGATCCTGCTCCGGGTGTGGTGGCTCGCGCTCGTGGCGTTCCTCGCGCTCGCGGTGGGAACCGGCGTGTGGTACCAGAAAACCCCGGCCGGGTTCCTCCCAGATGAGGACCAGGGGTACGTCATCATCGCGGTGCAACTGCCCGACGCCGCGTCCATCGACCGGACGCGCGAGGTGGTGGACAAAATGAACGGCGTGTTCCGCAAGACGGAAGGCGTCGAGAACTGGTTCGTGCTGGGTGGGTTCTCGCTGCTCGACGGAACCGCGGCGCCGAACTCCGCGACCGCGTTCGCCGCGTGGAAGGACTGGAAGTACCGGGAGCGCCCGGACCTGGCGCAGGAGGCCCTGGTCGCGAAGCTCCAGCGCGAGTTCGGTGGGTTCCGCGACGCCCGCATCTTCGTGCTCGTGCCGCCCTCGATCCAGGGGCTCGGGTTCGTGGGCGGGTTCCAGATCCAGATCGAGGACCGGGAGGGCGTGGGGACCGACGTGCTCCAGGAGCGCGCGACCGCCGTCGCGATGGCCGCGGGGCGCAACCCCGAGATCGACGCGATGAAGACCGCGAGCACGTTCCGCGCGGGCGTGCCGCAGATCTACCTCGACATCGACCGCGAGAAGGCCGAGAAGATGGGCGTGAAGATGGACGACGTGTTCGCCACGCTCCAGGCGAACCTCGGGTCCGTGTACGTGAACGACTTCAACAAGTTCGGGCGCACGTACCAGCTCCGCATCCAGGCCGACAGTCGGTACCGGGGCGACACGAACGCGATCAAGCGCCTGGAGGTACCCGGGCGCGAGGGGGGCGTGAACCCGGACGGTTCGACGCGCGTGGGTCCGCGCCCGCGGGTGCCCCTGGGCACGCTCCTGAAGGACGAGATCCGGATCGGGCCGCAGTCCATCATCCGCTACAACCTGTACCCGACCGCGCAGATCCCGGGCCGGGCGAACCCGGGTGTCAGTTCCAGCGACGCGATCAAGGTGATGGAAGAGGTGGCGACGCGCGAGCTCCCGCCGACGATGGGGTTCGAGTGGACCGGCCTCTCCTACCAGGAGAAGCGCGTCGGCGGAGCCGCGTTCAACCTGCTCGGCAAGCCGATCACCGAATCATACATCGTGTTCGCGCTGGCCGTGTTCATGGTGTACCTCGTGCTCGCGGCGCTGTACGAGAGCTGGCTCCTGCCGTTCGCGGTGATTCTGGTGGTGCCGCTCGGGTTGCTCGGGGTGGTCGCCGCGGTGAATGCGCGGATCTGGCTGCACGAGTTCTACGTGCGGGCGCAGGCGGCGATCGCAAAGGGGGAGGCCAGTTGGTGGCACCCGCACATGCCGAACGTGAGCACGATGGACAACAACATCTACACGCAGATCGGGGTTGTGCTCATCATCGCGCTGGCGTCGAAGAACGCGATCCTTATCGTGGAGTTCGCCCGCGAGTTGCGATTCGCGGGGCGGAGCATCCGGCAAGCGGCACTGGAAGCCGCGCGCATGCGGTTCCGGCCGATCATCATGACGAGCTTCGCGTTCATCTTGGGCGTGGTTCCGCTCGTGTTCGCGACCGGGGCCGGGGCCGCGAGTCGGCAGTCGCTCGGCACTGCGGTGTTCGGGGGGATGTTGACTTCGACCATACTCGCGGTGTTCTTCGTGCCGGTCTTCTACATCGCGATCCAGGGCCTGATCGAACTCAAAAACGGCCCGCCGAAGCCCCCACCGGGCGAAGACCTACCCGTCGCCGGAGGCGAAACCCACGGCGCGCACGGTCACGGTGCTCACAGTGCCCATGACACCCACAAAGCAGTCGCGCAACCGCTGCACGCGGAGATCGCGGAACCTCTCATCGCAGAAGTTATCGCGGAGGAACCGCACGAGAACGGGAAACCGATCGCAACGGAGGCGGAACAACCGGTTCCAGCCCAACAACCTCCAACAGCGCCAGAAGCGAAATAGGCTTACACCGTTCGCACGCGGGGCACCGACTCAAAAGGTCGGTGCCCCGTGCGTTTCCAGTTCTTGTCGCGAACGCTTCTCTGATGTTTCGGGTGCCGCTCCCAATGTGGTACACCCGAAAACGCTTGTAGCTTCGACACCCTTTAATCCAGCGATTCCACCTCAATTTCAATTCATTCTCCGGCCATTCACCCCAAATCTCGTCTCGCGCCCTTGACGTGTGTGTGTCCACAAGCGAAACTACACTGAGACGAAATCTCAACAAATGAGCCGTCATGTTAATGCCCCTGGATATGGTGCGCGCCGGCGAATGGGCCGAGGTCGAAGAGGTGACCGGCCAAGCGGATTGGGTCGGGCGCCTCGCCGAACTCGGAATCCGTCAGGGCTGCCGCCTCCAGGTGGTTCAGCCCGGTGCGACTTGTCTCCTGAAAGTGGACGGAGGAAAGCTCGGCCTGCGCGGGTGCGAGTGTGCCCAGATCCTCGTCCGCCCGGTCACCGCGGGGCACGCCGGCTGATGCCCACTCTCGCCGATCTTTCGCCGGGCCAACGGGCCGAAGTGCTGTCCGTTACCGGCCCCGCCGCTCTGGTCCAGCGCCTCTACGAATTCGGGTTGCTCGAAGGCGAACAGGTGCAAGTTATCGCACGCGCGCCGCTCGGCGATCCGCTCGAAATCAGCCTCGGTCACTCCCGCTTGAGCCTGCGCAAGTCCGAAGCCGCCGGCATTAGCGTGCGCCCACTTTAGAAATGCGGAGTTCGACGCGCGGGTCGGCCCCGGCCTCGCGCCCGCTCCACTTGTTTGCGTTTTGAGTTCCGCGTTCCAGGTTCCGCACTCACTTATGCTCACCCCCACGCTCACCGTCGCTCTCGTCGGGAACCCGAACGCGGGGAAATCGACACTGTTCAACGCGCTCTCCGGATTGCGCCAGCGCATCGGGAACTACCCCGGCGTCACCGTCGAGATGAAGAAGGGGCAGTTCACCACCAACGGCACAACGGTCGACCTCATCGACCTCCCCGGCACGTACAGCCTTGCAGCTCGCAGCCCGGACGAAATGGTCGCAGTGGACCTGCTCCTGGGGCGCCGATCCGAAGAACCCCGGCCGTCGGTCGTGCTCTCGATCGTTGACGCGACCAACCTCGACCGGCACCTCTACCTCACGAGCCAATTGCTCGACCTGGGCGTACCGGTCGTCGTCGCGGTCAACATGATTGACGCGGCCGCGGCGCAAGGGTTGAAGTTCGACTACGCGAAACTGTCCGAAGCGATTGGCGTCCCCGTCGTACCGATCCAGGCGAACAACGGTACCGGGTTAACGGAACTCACCGCGGCCGTTCGCACCGCGGGAGAAAGTGCAACCGCCCCGAGCGGCCCCGCGTTCCCGCCCGCGTTCGATGAGGCCGTGGAACAGTTGCGGAAGGAACTCAGCGACGAGGTTCCGCCGGTCCTCCTGCGGCGCGCGGTCATCGATATCGGCGGGTACACGGAACAGTGGCTCGTCGAGCGGTACGGGGACCGGTTCCGGTCCGCGCTCGTCGGCGCGCGAGACAAACTCGCGGCACTCGGGCATTCGGTCCCGGGGGTCGAAGCGCGCACGCGATTCGCATGGGTGCGTGCGGCAGTCGCTGCGACCGTGAGCAAGCCCGCGGTGCGCCCGGTCACATGGACCGATCGTATCGACTCGGTCCTCACGCACCGGCTCTGGGGCACGCTCGTGTTCCTGGTCGTGATGTTCTTGATGTTCCAGTCGATCTTTCTGTGGGCGAAACCGCTCATGGATCTGATTAGCAGCGGGCAGGACGCGATCGCAAAAACCGTGGAATCGGCCCTCCCCTCCGGACCGCTCCGCGCGCTCCTCGTGGATGGAATCATTAAGGGTGTGGGCGGCGTACTGGTGTTCCTGCCGCAAATCATGATCCTGTTCGGCTTCATCGCGGTTCTTGAGGATTGCGGGTACATGGCGCGCGCCGCGTTCCTCATGGACCGGATCATGAGCCGGTGCGGACTGAGCGGGAAGTCGTTCATCCCGATGCTGTCGAGCGTGGCGTGTGCGGTGCCCGGGATCATGGCCACGCGGGTCATCGAGAACCGGCGCGACCGGCTCGCCACGATCCTGGTGTCGCCGCTGATGAGCTGTTCCGCCCGGCTCCCGGTGTACATCCTACTCATCGGGGCGTTTGTCGCGCGCCCGGGTTCACCGGGCTGGCTGCCGGGGCTGGTTCTGTTCGCGATGTACATGGTCGGCTTCACCGTCGCACCGCTCGTCGCCCTCGCACTCAAGCGAACCCTGCTCCGCGGCGCCCCGCCCGTCTTCGTGATGGAACTACCGAGTTACCGGCGCCCGAAGTTTACTTCGGTGCTGCGCCGAATGGGGGGCGCGGGCTGGGCGTTCACACTGCGTGCCGGCACGATCATCCTCGCCGCGATGGTGCTCGTGTGGGCGGCGCTCTACTTCCCGTACTCCGACGCACAGGGCCAATCGTACCCCGACCTCATCGAGAAAGCCGAAGACGCGGTCAAGGAGAGTGCCGATCGCCTGAAGGAACTTAAGGAGAAGGGCACGGCGAGTCAGAAAGAGCCGGAGGCAAACGAACCCGCCCCGACTCCGCTGACCGAAGGCGAAAAGACCGAACTGGAGAAGCTCGAAGAGGCCGCGGGGTTGCCCGATAAGCTCAACGGCGAGTGGAAACGGAGCAGCTACCTGGGTCGAGTCGGGTTGTGGATGGAACCGGTGTTCGAGCCGCTGGGCTGGGACTGGAAGATCGGCGTCGCGGCGATGGCGAGTTTCCCGGCGCGTGAGGTGATCGTCGGTACGTTCGGGTTGCTCTACGATGTGGGCGAAGTGGATACGAAGGCCATCGGTGATGATGGCGCCGACGACGAGGCAAAGGAGAAAGTCGCGGGGCTGACAAAAGCTGTGCAAGACGATTGGTCGAAAGACCCGATCCGCGGCAAGTACGGCGTGCCGGTCGCACTGTCGCTGATGGTGTTCTTTGCACTGTGCTGTCAGTGCGCCGCGACCCTCGCCGTAATCCAGCGCGAAACAAAGAGCTGGCTCTGGCCCGCATTCACCTTCGTCTACATGACGGCGCTGGCGTACCTCGGCGCGTTCGCCACATTCCAGTTAGGTCGACTCATCGTGGGGTGAGAGCGCTGCGTCTCCCTCGCGGAATCGAGGGAGACGCGGATGCGATTGCCGTCAACGCTCTAACCGGCAAGAGGCGGGGCCAAGAGCCAACGGAGCAACTTCGTGTTATCGGCCCCTTCCCCGCGTTCCCCGGCAGTCCACAACCACCACAGCGACACGCCCATCACGGTCACTTCACCCTTTCCGACCTTTGCTGTAGCCACAAAGCCCAAACCCGCCTTCTCGAACCCGACCGCGCTCACAAGAACCCGACCGCCATTCTCCACGCGAATCGGCGAAGCCCGAAAGAACGTCGCCGATTTAATACCGGCCTTGACCACTTCAGGGGAGAAATCGTCTGCCTTCGGAGTCACATTCTTCAAGCCGCGCGGCGCCCCTTGATCGAGGAGTTCCAAACCGGTCCCATCTAGCACCTCATTCGCCGCGGGCACCGATCCCGTAAAGAACGCACTCGTCGTGACGACCACGCGGCCGCCCGCTTTGGCAAAAGCCCGAACCCGTTGAACGTAGTCCGCGGTCTGGCTCAGCAGGGCATGAGCATTCAGGAGCACGCAGTTGTACTTGCTCAAATCGAGATCACGGAGAACGGGCTGTTTGGGCCGAACGAGCAGGTAACTCGTGTCCAGACCGGCGTCACGAACGAGGTCGGTCCAGGCCTTATACATTTTCCCGCTGTCCGTCGCGGCGCACTCGAACGGCGTGCCAGCAACTAGGAGTCGTATCTGTCCGGCCTTCCGGGTCTTCACAACAACCGACACCGGCATCTTGGTCGTGACTTCCCCAACAGTAACCTTGATCTCGCTCTCAAATTCGCCCTCGCGGGCCGTTTCGATCGCCACTTCAACCTCAACACACGTGAAGCTGTTCGCCGCGCCTACTTGTCGGGCAAACGTTTTGGTGCCGAGTACCTTCACGAACTTCGGTGCCTCGACCTTCACTGTCGGTTTCGGATCATCGGCCGAGGCGTACACCAAGAAGCTCCCCTCCACGGCCCCGCCCACGCAAACAGTCCCAAAGGGGAGATAATCGGGTTGAGCTTGCCCGACAACCGGCACGGCCCGACCCGCGGGCGCGAGCACCAACAAACAGCCAGCGGCCAAAGCCCATCGAATTGACGTCACGAGTTCCCACCACAGGAGCGTCATGGATTAGCGATCACGCGATCGGCAGCCACGATACCCGCTACGCGAGGAAAGCCTAATGAGTGTATTAAGGTTTCGGCGAATCAACTGACTCGAAAGGTGGCAGCGTTCTATTTCGGTGGGGTGAATTGATCGAGTACCGCTCGCCCCGCGAGCGGATTACCTCGACGTCGAAGCTATTTGGCGCGAAAGGCAACAAACAGCACAAACCCGTTACCTTTCAGGGTTCGGGTTCACCGAGTGCCGAGCGTCGGACGTGAGCGGTCTAGGAACGAGGGGCGCTCGCGGCCTTACGGATCGCGTTCATGCGGCGCGCTTCTTTCCGGCGCCGGGCCTCGCACGGCTTTTCGTAATACTCGTGGGCGCGAAGTTCACCCTTCATCCCGCTGCGCTCGATCAGTTTCTTGAACCGCCGGAGAGCGGCGCCGATCGGCTCCCGCTCGTGAACACGCATCCGCAACCCCATTCGATCTCCCCGTGAATCGGACCCACAGTGTGGGTTCTGAGTGAAAAAATGTTGTTCCTGACTATAGACGATCCGGAAGCGGTCCGGAAGTTCCCATTCGAGAAACTATTTGTGGCTCATATAAGCTACAGAACTCACACGTCAACGGTCACGGGGCCTTTTTCGTTTCGTCCCCATTTGCCGGTCGCTCACCTTGCGTCGCAACCGGAAGTCGGCGCTGCCGTGGTACGTCGCCAGAACCGCACCGACGCCCGCGTAGTGATCGAACAGATCGTACACCACGGCCTCTTCGTCCGGCCACGGGTACGCGAATATCACGTCCATGTCGCTAATTTCCAGCCCCAGTTCCTCATACGCCTGGTCGCCCTCGGTCGTGAGCCACGAGTACGTCCCGCCCTTGTACACGCGGTCCTCCGCGCCGGGGGGAACGAAGCTGCCGTGGACCAGTTCCACCGGCAAATCGTAGTCTTCGGCGAGTTGGCGCCCCTCGTCGATCAGTGTTCCTTCGATCTCGATCCCGCATGCCTCGAAATCGAGCATCGCGGCCAACCCCACGACCACCCCGAACCCACAACCCCACTCGCAGAACCGCGACCCGCGCGTGAATTCCCCGCCGGCCAGTGCCCGAAGCACCTTGTACGCGGTGACATAGTCGCACGGGACGAACGCGGGCACCTGGCACGCGGTCTGGAACCGATCGATCCGGCGCTCCGCGTCGCGGAGGAACCGGCGCACGTCGGCCGGCGGATCGGCGTCGGTGATTGGTACGAGTAGTTCTCGTAGTGACATTTGGAACGGCATTGGGGGAAACAGTTCCGATAACCGCGCGCGAATTTCGTGCCCGAACCGGAACGGGTCGTAGGATGTATGGGTGTTGTATTGCACCCGTGCCGCGAGGTTCGACATGTCCGAAGAACAATCAGGCCAAATCACCGTCGAACAGCGGCGCGCGATTTTCAAGGCACTGGTCGAGGCCCAGGACGGCGGCGCGGGTGTGGCCGCGTCGCGCACCGCGGTGGCGCGCCAGTTCGCGGTGAGCGAGGACCAAGTGCGCGACGTCGAGCGCGAGGGCATGGCCAACCAGTGGCCGCCCCTCGACTAACGGCCCGTTTCACGATCCGCGTCGAGCGCTCCTCTCCAGAAGTCACACGACCACCCGGTGACGAACCACCCCACCCGAACACCGGCCGTGCGCCTCGCACTCGTTGGATTGCCCACGGTCCCGGCGCAGAAGGCGGTCGGAAGTGTTCCGGTTCGGCCACCACAGCGGATCACTTTCGCGACTTCTCTTCCCCGCCAAGCGCTTCAAGTCGGCGCTCCGCGTCGCGCCGGAGTTTGCCGCAAACCAGCTCACACAGCTCAAAAATCATCGATTCGGCGATCGAATACCGCACGAGGTTCCCATCTCTTTCGCGCGAGAGCAGACCGGCCGCGTAGAGGATGCCGAGTTGCTTGGAAATATTAGCCTGTTTCGCTCCGAGTTCGTCCACCAACTCTGAAACGGCCTTCGGCCCGCTCTTCAAGCACTGAAGAATCGCCAGTCGCGTCGGCTCCGCGAGCACCGCGAACAGTCGAGACACCGCTTCAAGGGCGTTTCGGTCGAGAGGACTTGACTCCACATCGCACCCCACACTATATTGCCAAATAGCAATATCACCCAATCACAATTAACGGCACTGCAATTCTACCGCCGTGGCCGGCACAGGTGAAGACCTGCGGAGAAGATCATGGGCATGCGCGTGCTAATCGTGGGAGGGGTGGCCGGCGGAATGAGCGCGGCCGCCCGCGCCCGGCGGTTGTCCGAGAGCGCGGAAATCATCGTGTTCGAGCGCGGACCGCACGTGTCTTACGCGAACTGTGGGTTGCCGTACTTTTTGGGCGGTGAGATCACCGACCGCAAGAAGTTGCTCGTGCAAACACCCGAGCGCCTGAGAGCCGTATTCAACGTCGACGTGCGCACGCGGTCCGAGGTCACCGCGATTCACCGCGAGCGCCGGGAAATCGAAGTGCGCGACCTCGTTTCGGGACACACAACCACGGAACGGTACGACGCCCTCATCCTGTCCACGGGAGCGGCCCCGATCGTTCCGGGCGTACCCGGGACCGAGCGCCCGGGGCAGTTCGCGCTGCGCACGCTCGAAGACATGGACCAAATCGATGCGTGGGTCCGGGACCGGGCCGCGCGAACGGCCGTGGTCGTAGGAGGCGGGTTCATCGGTTTGGAGGTCGCGGAACAGTTTCACGAGCGGGGACTCCGGGTGGCCGTGGTCGAGCGGAACCCGCAGGTTCTGAAACCGTTCGACCCGGAGATGGCCGCGCACCTGCACCTCGAACTCCGCGGGCACGGCGTCGCCCTTCACCTTAGTAACGGCCTCGCCCGCTTCGATGGGCCGGGCGCCGGAGAAACGGCCGGTGCCTCGGTCGTGGTACTCGCCGACGGTACGCGCCTCCCGGCCGACGTGATCGTGACGGGTTTAGGCGTGCGCCCGGAATCGCAACTCGCGGTCGCAGCGGGACTGGATCTCGGTCGCACCGGCGGCATCAAAGTCGACGCACACTTGCGCACCAGCGACCCGCACATTTATGCAGTCGGTGACGCGATCGAAGTGACACACGCGGTCACGGGTGCGCCCGCACTCATCCCGCTGGGCGGCCCCGCGAACCGTCAGGGGCGCACCGCGGCCGACAACATCTTCGGGATTGCGAGCGCGTATCCCGGCACGCTCGGCACCGCGATCGTGCGCGTCTTCGGACTCGCGGCCGCGGTCACCGGAGCGAACGAAGCGCAACTGAGGGCCGCCGGGATCACGTTCGAGGCGGTCCACCTCCACCCGAACTCGCACGCGGGTTACTACCCCGGCGCCAAAGCGCTCTCGCTGAAAATCCTCTTTGCGCCGGATTCGGGGAAATTACTCGGCGCACAGGCGGTCGGGGCCGACGGAGTGGACAAGCGCATTGACGTACTCGCTACCGCACTCCGCGCGGGCATGACGGTCGACGATGTGGCGGATTTGGAGCTCTGCTATGCCCCGCCGTTCGGCTCCGCCAAAGACCCGGTGAACCTGGCCGGAATGGTCGCGCAGAACGTCCGCGCCGGGCGCGTGCGAACAATTCAATGGGACGCGGTCGCAAGACTGGACCGTTCGCGCGCACTCGTTCTCGACGTGCGCGATGCCCAGGAGCGCGCCGGCGGAGCGATCCCCGGTTCCGTTCACATCCCACTCGGGGAACTCCGCACCCGGCTCGACGAACTCCCGCGCGATCGGGAAATCGTCGCGCACTGCGCGAGCGGTCAGCGCTCGTACACGGCCTGTCGCGTACTGATGCAGCACGGGTTCCAATGCCGGAACCTCGTCGGCTCGTTCAAGACATGGAAGGCCGCACAAGACGGCCTTCTGCCCCGATAAACGCTTCTCCGCCAAATACAGGAGGTTCGCAATGTCCGTCCCCACCATCGCCCCGGCGCGACTCGCGGAATTGGCGAAAGCCGGCCCAGTCGCACTGATCGACGTGCGCACGCCGGCAGAGTTCGAGGACGTTCACGTTGCGTTCGCGCGCAACGTGCCGCTCAACCGGCTCGACCCGAGCACGGTGGGCGCGGCTCCCTCCGCACCGCTGTTCGTGGTGTGCCAGCGCGGGAGCCGCGGCGAGAAAGCGTGCGCGCAATTACTCGCGGCCGGGTTCACGAACGTGACGAACGTGACCGGCGGTACGCTCGCGTGTGTCGAGGCGGGTGTGCCCGTGGTTCGCGGGCAAAAAACAATCTCGCTAGAGCGCCAGGTGCGCATCGCGGCCGGGGCGCTGGTGCTGTTCGGCGTCGGCCTCGGGTTCGTTCACCCCGGGTTCTTCGGCCTCTCGGCGTTCGTCGGTGCGGGGTTGGTGTTCGCGGGCGTGACCGATACCTGCGGAATGGGATTGCTACTGGCGCGGATGCCGTGGAACCGGCGGCGCGTGAAACCCGCCGGCCCAACCTGCGCTCCGTGACGTTAACGCGGGCGCAGCGCTCGCGTGTGGCAGCGCCATGCCGAACCGCGGTCATTTCTTCTTGGGGAACTGCCAGTTCTCATCGAACAGCCCGGCGGCGACGACCTCATACGCGGCAGGATCTTTCTCGGTCGGCGCCGGCTTGATTACGGCCCAGTCGCCGAGCCGGGGGTACAAGAGCGCGTTGGTGCCCTTCAAGTCGGCCTCTTTGAACGTGTGTCCGCTGTTGATGACGACGTACCGCGTCGGTTTCAGTGGATTCGGGTAGATCAGCACAGGAACGTGTGTTTTCGGATCGTACTCCACGCCGTTCACAACAAGCTTCTCTTTCGTCCACGTGACCGGCAACTTCGGCAGCACCTTCGCAATAAGCGGATTGCTCTGCGGGTCGCCGAATAGCACGAGGTTTTCGGGCGCCCGACCTCCGACAACCTCCGCATCACAAACTGGTAACGCACCGCGGAAATATCGGTCCCACATTGACGCGAACTGATTCACGGACGCGGTCGCGTGCTTGTCCGTGCCCGGAGCGAACCCCGTCGTCCCGGGTTTCACGACAACGAACCGCGATAGAAAAGCGTCGTCGATCGGCCCTTGCAGTTCTTTGCGCTTACGCAAGTCCCCTTGCCACTTGTCGAGATCCGCAATCGACCATTGGCCACCTGCTTTAGTCAGAAAGAGTGCGACCGCGGTCGGTTGCGTCCCTTTTGTGGGCACCTTCTGCCCATCGATCACGATTTCCGCCGGAAACGTGTGCTCGGCGCGTAGCAAGCGGATCGCGGCCACGTTCTTCGTTTCGATCTGCAAACCGTCTTTCGTCCAGCGCGAGTCGACCACGGCCCTCTCGTAATGCCGGTCGAGGGCTTCAATGTCCCCGTGGCCGAAATCGTAGTACCGCGTGGTGTACGTCACGAACCGGACACGTTCGGGAGATTTGCGGTCGGTCGCGAGGTGCTTCTTGAACTCGGCCTCGGCCTTGTCTTGCCACTCCTTCGGCATCTGGTGTTCCAACCCCGGCGCGACGAGATGCGTGAACTTCAGTGGCTCCTTGAACGCTTTGAGTGCGTTTTCGATGTTGTCGGCAGCCTTCTTCTGCGGATCTTTCTCGCCACTGTAGGCAACAACCGGGACGTTGAATGCGTTCTCCGCGTAATCGACCGCGTCGTAGATGTGGAGGCACTTCTCCTGATAGTCCGGTAGTTGCTTCGGCAGACTCGCAACGTAGCCGCGGGTCGTCGTGAATCCCGCTCCGGGACCGATAGCAGCGAACATGAATGGATGGTGAAGCCCAATGTGCCAGGTACCGGCCCCGCCCATTGAAAAACCGCGAAGAATAACACGAGACGGATCGAGGGGAGAACTCCCCAGCTTTTCCTCGAATCTGAAGAACGCGCGGACCACGTCCATTACATCGGATTCCCCGGCCCACCGATAAGCGTTGTTACCTCGGCCGTACACCTCAACGACTACGCGATCCAAATCTTTTGGTGCGGCCCCGCCGTGGGTGGCGATGAACTTTGCTTCGGTCAGCGATGCGTCGCGCCCGTGCAACACGATGTCGACGCGCCATTTCTTTTGAGGATCTTTGCCGTAGTCGTGCGGCAGCAGAACGGTGTAGGGTTGAATGGACTCGTCAACGTTCTCCGCGAGGTACGCGCGCAGAACCCACTTCCCCGGTGCGTCGCGCCAGACGGCCTTACCATCTTCGGCCTGTTTCGCGCGAGCAAGTCCCTGATCGAGTGTGGTGAGCGCCCACTTCCCGCTGTTCGTGTGGTACCACTCCTCGAACCGGACGATGTTCTCCGCGGCCTTCAGGTAGATTTCGACTTCGATCAGCACATCCCCGGGAATCTCCTTCTCTTTCAGCGCCGCAATTGCCTTGCGGAGTTGCTCCGTTTTCTCCGTGATTTGCTTGAGTGTGGCCTCGTCGGGCTTGGTCGCCTTCGGCGGGTCAAAGTTCGGCTGCACCGCCTTCTTGTCACCTTTTTTCTCTTGAGCCGCGACCGTGTCGGGTTGCGAAAACCCGATCGTAGCCGCAATACCGGCGCACAAACCGACGGCGAGAACCAGGCGCATGGGACGAGTCTCCGAGCGGGGACCAGCACACTACCAGTTCCCGGGCACGAGTTCCAGCACTCCGGGCGAGAAGAACCCGCCCGGTGCGTCATCGTTCCGGCGTCGGTTTTCCGTTTGGAACTTGGATCTCCGCAACCTGAAACTTGCTAGAATCGAAATGCGAGACGGTCCGGTTCGGGGCACGCGGCAGGGGCCGCGACGGGAACCCGACGGACGCGCGCGGAGGTCAACCATGATTTCGGTCAAAGTGGTAGTGTTGTGCTTCGTGGTTCTTGGCGTGGTGGCCGGTTCCGCGCGGGCGGCCAACCCGGTCGTCGTCGTCGAAACGAGCGCGGGGAGCTTCAAGATCGAGCTGTTCGAGGACAAGGCCCCGGTCACGGTGAAGAACTTCCTCCAGTACGTCGAAGACAAGCACTACGACGGTACCATCTTCCACCGGGTCATCAACGACTTCATGATCCAGGGCGGCGGGTTCGAGGCGGGGATGAAGGAGAAGAAGACCCGCGACCCGATCAAGAACGAGTCGAACAACGGGCTGTCGAACCTCAAGGGCACGATCGCGATGGCCCGCACCCGTGAACCGAACAGCGCCAGCGCCCAGTGGTACATCAACGTCAAGGATAACACGTTCCTCGACAAGGCCAAGGCCCAGGACGGCGTCGGGTACTGCGTGTTCGGCCGCGTGATCGAGGGCCAGGACGTGATCGACAAGATCAAGACCGTGGAGACCGACACCGTAAAGGGCCACGAGAACGTGCCCTCCAAGGACATTGTCATCAAGTCCGCGAAGGTCGTGAAAGAAGAAAAGAAATAAGCTTGAAAAGGCAGACGAGAGAAGGCAAGAGTAAAAAGAGAAAAGGCAAAAACGGAGCCAAGTGTTTGCTTCGTTTTTGCCTTTTCTCTTTTTACTCTTGCCTTCTGCCTTACTCGGCCGCTTCTAGCTCCGCGGTCATCGAGCCCTTGCAGCGCGGGATACGCGGATCGATACCGTAAGCGTGGATCTGGTCGCGTTTCAGTTCGGCGCGCTCCAGGCTGGTGGTGCAGACGATCGCGCGCCCCTTTGTGTCTACGATCTTTGCGAGCTGGTACCCCTTCTCGATCGGGTGGCCGAACAGGGCCTTCAGCATCTCGATCACGTACTCGTAGCTGTGGTCGTCATCGTTGAGTAACACGACGTGGTACGGAGGTTGTCGCTTCGTGCGCTGATCGGTTTCGACTTCAGTGTCGGGGAGAGTAGCCGGTCCGGGCATATCTCGGTCTCCGGAGCCTGTGGAGTCTGCTCCTTATTGTGACCGATCCCGGCGCGGGGTCAACCCGTTACGAGTTCTAAAGGGTCCGAGTTCGAGGGCACCAGCCCCTTTTCAGAGAGTTATACCCGCACCTTCTGAATCCCGGCGGCGGCGATGCGACTCGTGTTGGTGCTCGGGCCAGTGTTCGGTTCGAGGCGCCCGAACGTGACCACGGCGATGTCGTCGTTTTGGGCGCGACCGTTGGCGTGCTTGCGCACCGCGTTGACGAGGCGCTCACCCAGATACTTGGGGCGCTGCGCGGCGGCACTGAGGGCCGAGTCGTCGGGAACGAGGCACCGGTCCACGGCCTCGGGGCCGAACATCGCTCCGGCCGGATTCATGGCGTCGGTCACACCGTCGGTGTACACGGCCAGTGAATCCCCCACGTCCAACTGGACCGTAACTTGCCCGAACGGGTACCCGGGCTGCGCGCCGATGGGTGTGCCGGTGTCGTCAAGGGAGATCGCGTCGATCAGTTGGTCGGTGGCCGCGCGGTACAGCTTGGGGCTCATGTGCCCGGCGTTCACGATCGTGAGCGTGTGTTCGGTCGGGTCGAGTACGAGGACCGCGAGCGTCACGAACCGGTCGCCCATCGAGTTACTCATCTGGTCGTTGAGCAACCCGACGGCCTGTGCCAGATCGGGAACCGTGAGCAGGCAGAATCGCACTTCGGAACTGAGTTTGGCCACGAGCAGCGCCGCCGAAACACCCTTCCCGGCCACGTCGCCGAGCACGATGGCGATGCGCCCGTCGCGGAGCGGCACAAAATCGTAGTAGTCACCGCCGACCGTCTGAGCCGGCGAGTAGTGCGAGTAGAACTCGTAGCCCGCCACGTCGGGCAGCGTTTGGGGCAGGAACCCGAGCTGCACCTTGCGGGCGAGTTCGATCTCCTTCGCTTCCTTCTCGCGCTCGAGCATCTGGGCGAGCATCCGGGCCTTCTCGATCGAGATGCTCGCGAGGTTGGCGACGATGGTGAGCAGGTTCAGGTCATCGAGACTGAACTTCTTGGTGCGGTCCTGAGTGTCCAGTTGAAGCGCCCCGATGGGGCGCCCGTCGGCGGTAGCCAACGGCACGCACATCACCGAGCGGATCTTAAATTCAGCGATGCTCGCGGCCGGCCCGAGAGCAGCGTCGCTGCCCGCGTCCTCACTCAAATACGACTGCATCGAGTCGAGCGTCTTCTTCACGATCGTTTTGCTGAACCGCGTGTCTTCCATCCCGGCCCGGCGACTCTTGACCGCTTTGGGCAGTGCCCGGCCGTTCTCTTCGAGCATCAGAACGAAGCACCGGTCGGCCTGCTTGAAGACGCCGAACAGCGTGTCCGCGATCTGCGACAACAGGGCATCGAGTTCGTGCGTGCGGGACAGGTTCGTGCTGATTTCCAGGAGCGCCCGCAACCGCTCCGACGGGGCCACTTCCAGGAAGCTCTGGGCCGCCCCCTTCGTGGCCGAACCCTCGATCGTGGTCTGTCCGGTTTCCTCATCTTCGTCAGCGGCCCGGCCCTTGGACAACCAGTCCGGGAGCGGTTGCGGACGAACCGCGCGTTCGTCGTGGAACCGGAACAGGAAGTCACAAATCTTGATCCGGTCGTCCGGCTTGAGCGCCTGTCGCGTTGTGACCTCTTTGCTGTTCACGAACGTGCGATTGCGGCTCTTGAGATCCTCGATGTAGAACTGGCCGTTGACCCGCAGAACCTGGGCATGTTTGCGGCTCACTGCGTGGTGCGGGATAACGATCTGACACTCTTTCTCGTCCCGCCCGATTACGAGCGCGTCCCCGCTCAAAGGGATGTTCTTGTTCGGCGCGGCCCCTTCGGGTGACTTCAACAAGATGAGTGACGGCATGGACGGCGCCCGCAATTTAGAAGAACGGCACGACGGTCTGAACGACGCAGGCAAATCACCCCGAATGGTACCGCTCCGGCCCAATTTCCGCAAGCAACCAAACCAAGCGTTCGCGCGCAGTTTCAGTTCAAGATAGAATACGCTTAACGGGTCCGGCGTCGGACAGGAAACGTGTATTTTGCGGGGGAAATGTCATGGCCGGGAAGAAACCTCAGCGGCGGAAGAAATCCGCTCCCAAAGTCGCCGGGGTGGTCGGCGTCGGCTTGGACGGTGAAGACGGGCACACGCGGGTCACTCGCACCGAGGAAATGGTCGTGGTCGGCGGCTCCGCGGAAACGCACGAACGGATGCAAGAAACCGCGATCCGGTTCGGTGAGAACCTAGAAAAGTGTGGCAAAACGATCCACGAAGCGTCCGTTCGCGAGGTCGTCGACCTGCTCCGTGCTGCAATCGAAAAAACAGGTTGATGCCAAGCAAAGTCGCCACGGATGAACACAGATAACACGGATTAAACCAGAACCAGAAAAACGTTAACGGAAGTCAGAATCAGCCTTGGTCCAGCTGCGAATCTGGCTGACTATTCTTGTTTGATCCGTGTTATCTGTGTTCATCCGTGGCGACTTTGCCTGGCCGTTTGCCTTCGACCACAAATGTCGCTGCGTGAGCCGCGAACACCATTTCTGAAACCCCTTATTGCGTTCGCGGGTACATCAGAGTTAGAGGGCAGGTCGTGTCCGCCGACGCCGCGCTCGTGAAACGGTGCCTGACCGGTTGCCCGGCGTCCGCGCGCGAACTGGTCGAGCGGTTTCAGTCCGACGTTCTCGCCGTGTGTCGGCGCCTGCTCACGAGCGAGCACGACGCCGAAGACGTTGCACAGGAAGTGTTTATCCGCGTGTTCCGGAGCATGAACCGGTGGGACGGTGAGCGCCCACTGCGCCCGTGGATTTTGGGTATCGCGGTGAACCGGTGCCGAACCTGGATCGGTAAACGCGCCCGCACCCCGAGCCTCGCGGACTACCTCGACGACGCACCCGACCGCAAACCCACAGACGATTCCGCGGAACTGGCCGGTGAACTTCGCACCGCAGTGGACGGGTTGCGGCACGAGTACCGTGAGGTGTTTGTGCTGTTCCACGAACACGGTCAACCGTATGAGGAGATCGCGGAAGCGGTGGGGCGCCCGGTTGGAACGGTGAAGACGTGGTTGCACCGGGCGCGCCTCGAAATCCTGGATCACCTGCGGAGCCGCGGACTCGTACCCGAAGAAGAAGTACCCAAAACACCCTGAAGCCCGGGGTGAACGAACAATGCGAAAGCCCGACGATTTCATTGACGCCGAACCTAACGCGCTTGAATGCCGCGCTGCGGTTAACAGCATCCAGCGCGCACTCGACGGCGATGTTTCGCCCGACGCGCTCGATACGGACCCGCACTTCAGCGTGTGCGCTACGTGCCGCGAGCGCCTTCGTGCGGCTCGGGTCGTGCTCGCGGTTCTCGCCGCGCCGAGTGAACCGGTGACAGAGTCCGTGGGATTCACGGATCGCGTACTCCACGCGGTACACGAAGACCGGCACACACAGACGCGCCAACGGATTTACAAGGTGGCCGCGTGCGCCGCACTTGCCGCGGCAGTTCTCCTGGCGGTATTCGCCCTCACGAACCCGGCTCAAAAGTCCGAACACCCGCCGGGTATGTGGCTGCCGGACGAAACGGCCAAGCGACCGGAACTCGCTCCGGAACCACGAGCGAAGGTGTCCGTCCCGAGCCAGCCCCCGGTCCACATCGGAACCGAAGTTGCGAAGGCTGGTCAGGTGCTGCGCGACGCCCCGAAGCCGATTACCGAATCCGTCGCGATCGCGCCGAAGTTGATCGACGTGTTGGCGACTCCGTTCACGAAGCCAACACCGGCGGCACCAATGGGTATGGAAGAAGTACTGGAACCGGCACGCAGGTCGATTTCGGAATTGCCCGAGGCCGCCCGTTTGAGTCTCGAACCGGTAACTGAGACCGCACAAAAAGCGTTCAGTCGCCTATTGCGTGACGTGGCCGCTGTGAATCCCAAACCAAACTCCTGAGTTGTCGCTGAGACAGGCACACGACGTGTGCCTTCTATCCACTCAACCGAGCGCCTTCCTATGCTCGTTCGCTCCGTACTCGTTCTCGCGGCCCTTCTCGGTTTCATCAACTCGCTGGCTCTTGCTGCACCCGTACCGCCCGCACGCGACGAGGCTATACGGCTCGCTCCTCCCGATGCCGCGATCGTATTCGTTGTGCAGAACCTCCGCGACCACATGAAGGCACTTAGTGAGTCGCCGTTCGCCGCGTGGTTTCCAACGTCCGCACACGGGAAGCACGTTCTGAACTCGGACGATTTCAAGAAATTCACCGACGGCGCGGCGCCCGTTCTCGGCGCGCTGGGGATCACCCCCACGGAGGTGCTCCACGACATCATCGGCGACGTGGTCGTGTTCGCGTATGTTCCCGCACCAGCCGGTAATCCGAAGGACGAGCGGTCGGTGATTCTCATTCGCCCGCGGCGCCCCGATGCGCTCGCGAAGGTGCTCGATGCGCTCAACGACATTCAAATGAAGTCGAAGGAACTGAAATCGCTAATCGAGCGCAAATACTCGGGAGAAGTGTACTTCGAGCGACAGAAACCCAACGGCCCATCCGACTTCTATTGCTTCCGAGATGGTGTGTTCGCGTTCTCGCAATCCGAGGCCGACATCAAGGCAATCATTGAGCGCGATAAGAGCCCAAAGGATAAGCCACCCGTTCTCGTGGAACGCCTAACGAAACTCGGCGTGGCGGATGCCGCAGTCGTGTTACTCGTGAATCCACGAGCGTTCGACTCGGAACTCGCAGAGAAAGCCAAGAACGCCAATCCCGACGAGAAAGGGTTTCTCACAAAGTTCGCGGAAGTGTGGAGCGCGACCGACGCTGCGGCGCTGTACCTGTCCGTCGAGAAAGACGTCGAACTCGGCGTGTCGTTACACTATTCGCCCGAGAAACTCCCCGCCGCGTTGAAACCGTGGATCGTGGGTGAACGCACGCAGTCCGCGTTGTGGAGCAGTGTTCCCGACAACGCGATTCTCGCGCTCGCGGGACGCGCCAAGGCAAACGACATCATTGATGTGCTAGCGATGCTCGCACCCACGAACGGTAAGCCCGGTGTGCGCGAAACGCTGGAACAAACGCTCGGCCCCGTCGTCGGGAAAGACAAACTTCCTCTCGTTCTCGACGCACTTGGACCGGATGCCGTGATATGGGCCGCGCCGCCCGCGAAGGGCACTGCGGTCCCGGTAGTTCTCGCGGCTGTAAAAGTGCAAGCGGACAGCCTCAAAGGAGCGGAGGCATCAAAGGCACTGGTGCAAGCTCTGGAGTACGGCTTCCAAGTGGGCCGCATCGCGTACAACGCGAGTCACAAGGACCAAATCGAACTGAAAGAAGAAAAAGACGGCGACGCGGTCATCAAGTTGCTCGCCAGTGACGGGTTCCCGATGGGCGTTCGTCCGTGTTTCGCGCTGAAAGCCGGCTACTTACTGGTCTCATCGTCACCGGACGCCATCAAGTCGTTCCAATCACCCCCGGGCGCCGCCAAAACCGGCGGTGATGTCACCCTCGCGCGATTCAACGCGATCTCCGCACGCGACTACCTGACCGCGCACACACCGCAACTCGCGAAACTCCTGGCCGAAGCCGGCGCTGGTGAAGAGAAGGCGCTGACGGCGCAACTCGGGATGCTGGCTTCAGTGTTGGAGCCTCTCGACAAAGTAGAGTTGCTCACTCGCGGCAACGCGACCGGAATGAAGGTGATGCTCCGGGTGAAAACTGTGAAACCGCTTAAGAAGTGAAACGCGGCCATTGCCGAGGTGCGTGTTTCGTCCCGGCAACGGCCTTCGACGGCATCGAACTCAGTACCGCGTTTCCAACCCAATAATCAGACCCTGGGTCCAGAAATCCGAGCGGTTCACGATCCGCGCCGGGCGGTCAGACACGACCGCGGCGCCGATACCGTTCACAATCGGGATCTGCGACGGATTGAGGGTGCGGTCGATCTGGTCACCGGGCCGGACCGCGTCGCTCAGGTAGATGAACGTGTAGCCGAAATACACGCGACCCGAGTCGCCGAGGCGGAAGCCGAATTTGATCGTCCCTTCGGGCACTACAGCAAATACACCGTTGGCAGTGCGCCCCGCGTTCGATGGCTGCACGTAAATGCCGCTCCCGCCGATCCCCTGTGTCGCCAGCCCACCGAGCACCGGCGTCTGAAACACCGTCATACCCTCGTTCTTCACCACCTCGTAGTTCTGACCGAACGCGACCTTCGCCGTCATCTCGCAAAACACGTTCCCGCGGCGCGCGTCTGCGTGCAGTCCGAGTTGCCCACCGTGGAACCGATTGTGGGCGTCGAACTGGTCCGCAGTTCGGGCGATCCCGGGCATGTCCGCGAACCGGAGTTGCGTTTGCTCCAGCCGCAATCCTTCGTGAACCTGGAAGTACCGCCAACCTGCCAGCGCGTTGATTTTCAGAGACTTGTCGTCAACTAAGTTCGCAACGGTGTTCACTTCCCACCCCTGCACCCGGGTCGAAGCAGACACAGTGAACAGCGAGCTGTTTATCCCCGGTTGCGCGAGTGTCAGATACTCGTTCGCGCCGGTGGTGGCGTTCGTGTACGGTAGCCCGAAACTGCGTACAGGACCGTTCAGGTCCGTCACGCGCTCGCGGAACGTGCGCGTACCGAGGAACATGTACGTGATCTCGTAACCGAGCGTCTCGGACGAATTGAGCGATGACCCGATCGTGAAGCGCCCGCCGGCGCTCGGGTCCGAACCGATTGCGCGTTCCCCAACCAACTGCGCGGTGCCCGGGTCGCCGAATACGGGAGGCAAACCGGTTCGGGTTCCGGATACGAGCGGCGGCACCGGTTGGCGCGTCGGCCACCAGTACAGCAACTCGTAACTGCTCCAGTTCGGCCCGAGTGGACCGTGAGGGCGATCCGGCGAACCGAGCTTCACTTCGACAGCGGGCTTCGGTTCCGGCACCGGTTTGACGTCCGGAGGTGGCGGCGGTTCCAGTTTGGGTTCGGGTTTGGCCGCGGGCGGCGCTCGATCACCGGGCATGGGACCAACCGGCGTGAGCGGCTGCGACACTTCCTTACCGGGCTGCAGAAACGGTGGTTCGGCCCCGACCGGTACCACCTGACCCGGGGGAAGTGGAGCGGGCGCGGGCGGAGAGGCCGGCACCGGTTGCGCAACTGCCGCGACCGATGGAAATGCGAAGGCGATCACGGCAAGAACCGTGCGCATGCGCGAACTCCCTGCAAGGAATCTCGTCTCCACGGGGTATGCCGAAGTGCGAAGGACGTGTCCAGACGAACCCACCGAGCGGTAAGATGGGCCAAACGCGCCCGCTTCCCTCCACGCTCACGGCACCGATGAACCACCCAATTTGCGGCAACACATCTCCGGCCCCAACTTTCCCCGTCTCGCGCCCGCGCCGGTTGCGCTATAACCCGCTCGTGCGGGAACTCGTGCGCGAAACCGAGCTCTCCCCACGCGACCTGATCCTGCCACTGTTCGTGCGCCCTGGCAAAGGTGTGCGTCAAGAAATCAGCTCGATGCCGGGCAACTTCCAACTGAGCACCGATACGCTCGTGGATGAAGTCGGCGCCGCACGCGATGTGGGCATCAAATCGTTCATCCTGTTCGGCATCCCCGAATACAAGGACGCGACCGGGTCCAGTGCCCTCAAAGACGAAGGCATCGTGCAACAGGCTCTACGTGCGCTTCGCAAAGCCTACGGCACCGACGTGCTCCTCATGACGGACGAGTGTTTCTGCGAATACACCGACCACGGGCACTGCGGCATTCTGTGCGACCGCGGCGGCATCCTCGACGTGGACAACGACGCGACACTCCCCATTCTGGCGGAACAGTGCGTGAGTCACGCGAAGGCCGGCGCGGACGTAATCGCCCCCAGCGGCATGATGGACGGCATGGTGCGCGCGATCCGCACGGGGTTGGACAATGCCGGGTTCACGGACGTCCCGATCCTGAGCTACGCGGCAAAATACGCGAGCGGGTTCTACGGCCCGTTCCGTGAAGCGGCCGAAAGCCCGCCATCGTTCGGCGACCGCAACACGTACCAGATGGACCCGGGCAACACGGACGAGGCGATGAAGGAGGTCGCCATCGACCTGGCCGAAGGCGCTGACATGATTATGGTGAAGCCCGCGCTGTCGTACCTGGACATCATCCGGCGCGTGAAGGAGCAGTTCCGCGTGCCGGTGGCGGCGTACAACGTGAGCGGCGAGTTCGCGATGGTGAAAGCGGCCGCGGCAAAGGGCTGGATCGACGAGCGCCGGGTCACATTAGAGATCCTCACGAGCATCCGCAGAGCTGGGTCCGACTTGATCCTCACCTACCACGCACGCGACGTTGCGAAATGGCTGAAGTAGGAGGAATCATGCCAGGATGCGTTCTCCGTGTTGATGGAGCCGAGTTCGACCCCGATGCGTTCCTCAGTGCATCGGGGTTAGTCACGGACACGATCTACCACCGCGGGGACCGACGATCGGCCCGGGCCATTCATACCACAAGCGGCTTTACGGCGCTGGTGTGCGACGAAGACGAAAACGGGTTCGCGGGGCAAGTCCGCTCTGCGATCCAATACCTGCACGCGAACAGCGCAGCACTCTCGCACTTACGGAGTTGTCCCGGCATAGCAGCGGTATTGGATTTTGGTTGCGATTTCCCCGTCCAAGAGGTCGCGGGGCGATTCTACCAATTACCCCTTGCCCTACTCACCGAATGCACGGCCCTCGGAATCGAGATTGAACTATCGGTTTACGCGACGCAGTGACGGATCAACTCTTCGTGTTCGACAGAGCCGCATACTTTTGCGACCTCTCCGTCGCATGACCTTCACAATTCTCTCTGCTGCACGGTCCTAATGGTACAATTCGCTCGAAGTTCGCTCTGAACCGCTCCCGCCCTCTTGGTGTCCGTGTTGCCATGAGCGATGGCATGATTGAAATTGACGGTTCGGAAGGCGAAGGCGGCGGGCAGATCCTGCGGTCGGCGCTCGCGCTTTCGATCCTCACCGGGCGGCCGTTCAAACTGGTGAACATTCGGGCGAACCGCTCGAAGCCGGGGTTGCAGCCGCAACACCTGATGTGCGTGCGCGCGGCCGGCACGATCAGCGGTGCGGTGTACAAGGGCGCCTCGAACGGGTCGTCCGTGCTGTACTTCGAGCCGGGGCCGGTCAAAAGCGGCGACTACACGTTCTCGATCGGCACCGCGGGCGCAACCGCGCTCGTGCTCCACACGGTGTACCTCCCGCTCGCGCTGCGCGGCGACAAGCCGAGCACCGTGACCGTCACCGGCGGCACGCACAATCAGCACGCCCCGTGCTACCACTTCCTTGAGACGACATGGGCCGCGTACCTCGCGCGGATGGGCATTCAGGTCGAAGTGGAGATGATCCGCCCCGGCTTCTATCCGCGCGGGGGCGGCGAGATTCGCGCGGTCATCCATCCGTGTTCCCGTGTGAAGGGCCTGTCACTCCTGACCTGCCCCGAACTGACCACCGCGGGTGGATTCAGTGCGTTCGCAGGGTTACCGGAATCGGTGGGCAAGCGCCAGGCGCGTCGGTTGATCGCGCAATTGAAAGCGGAAGGGGTCGAGTCGCACATTCCGGTCGAAGAATGGGAGGCCGCGAACCCGGGGAGTGTTGCCGCAGTGATCTTCCGACAGGCACCCGTGCCGGCTCTGTTCTTCGGACTCGGCGAACGCGGTAAGCCGTCCGAAAGCGTCGCCGATGATGCGATGCACGAAGCGGTCCCGTTCCGCGACGCGAAGTGCCCCGTTGATCCGCACTCCGCCGACCAGATCCTGCTACCGCTCGCATTCAGTGACGACGCCAGTGAGTATCGCACCTCGGAAATCACGCGGCACCTGACAACCAACGTGGAAACCGTGCGGAAGTTCGTGGATCGTACCATTCAGATTGAGGATGGAGATGGCAAGGCAGGAGGGGGTTTGGGGGAACCCGTGGGGGGCTACCCCAACAAATCAGGGGTTGTGCGCATTGCGCAGCGGGTATAATGCCGCAACCCTTTTGGAGCAACTAACACACGATGACCGGCGCCGCGGAAGAACTGACGATGCAGATCGCCCAAGTGGTGCCCTGCACCGAAGCCGAAGGGCCGGGCAAACGGTTCGCGCTGTGGTTCCAGGGGTGCCCGCTGCGGTGCCCTGGGTGCTGTAACCCGGAGTTCCTGTCGTTCAAAGGCGGCTCAACGAAAACGCTCCGTGAAATGTCGGAGGGGATTCAACAGGCGCGGGATGAGAGCGGTATCGAGGGGATCACTCTACTCGGCGGCGAACCCACCGCACACGCACCTGCAGCTCTTGCACTCGCGCGAGCGGCCCGCGACCTCGGTTTGTCCGTCATGGTCTTCAGTGGATTCACGGTCGAAGAATTGCGAGAAAAGGCCGATCCGGACGTAATGGAATTGATCGAGCTAACAGACATTCTGGTGGACGGGCCGTACATCCGCGAGCAGCCCGATACCGAGCGCCGCTGGATCGGGTCGCGGAACCAGCGCATCCACTTCCTGACGCCGCGCTACTCCTACGACGAGCAGTGGCGGACGAAGAACACGCTGGAGATCCGGGTCGTCGGGCGCGAGATCACCGTGAATGGCTTTCCGGCCGCGAATGCTGTAGGCTTGTGGAAGGGTTGGAGGCGTAAAAAACCAATTCCGCTCCCGGTCGCCCCCGAGACGAAACGTTCACCAGAAGAGACCGACGCCAAATGACGCGCACCGCGCCCCCACCGTCTCGACCGCCGGAACCGGACGGACCGCGGCAGGTGTCGAAGTTCGAGTTCAACTTGCTCCGCATCCTGCGGTTCCTCGTCGGGCACTTCCCGGCCGATCAGGGATTGCAACTTGTCCGCACCGCAACATCCAAACCGGACTGCATCAGTAGCGGTGCGGTGGATCTGGTGAAGGACACGCTGGGCAAGGCGCTGGTACTGTTCCTGACTCGCGCTGGCGGCTGGCGAAACGACAAGTATTTGCGGAACAACGCCCCCACCGCGGGCCGCGTGTGGGACCGTATCCCACTCGACGAGCGGACGCTCGAGTTCTCGCGCCCGGTGCTCGACTTCCTATTCTGGTTGACGGCCGAAAAGGTTCACGAGACGAAATTGGCGTGGGACGCGGTACCGAAAGCGCTCACACCAACCGATGAGTTGTTCTTCGCTTTGGCGTTCGATGCGATGCGCTCGGACCCGGATGTGCTCACGGTTCTGCGGCGCAAAGACACGTTCGCGCGGAACCCGTTCTGCTGGCTGCTGATGCCACAAGACGCGGCCGACCCTGACGCCACCAAACCGCAACCACCCGAGTTCGCCCCGATGTTCGCGGGGCTGCGTGCGGTCCTTCTGGAGTGCATGCAGACGTACCTTACCCACCGATGGGTAAAATCAGAACGGGACAAGGGGCAGATCGGCGACTGGAAGAAGATGCGGCACCAGGGGCAGACCGAGTTTGCCGCCCTCCGCAACTTCCTTCAAGCGGCAGAAGCGGCCCGGCGCACGGACCTCGCGCGATTCGTCCTGCGAACCAACGCGGCCGTTCTTCAGTCTGATCTGACGCCGGTGTTCTGGACGGGCGGGTTGCAGGGGAGCGGACCGCAGCGTCTCGCGGACCGTTTGGAGACACAGCGTGCGGCCCTCGCACTGCCCCGGCAGATGGAGATCCTCGAAACCTGGCAAGAGCGCGCCCGGTTCGTCGGGTACTTCGACGAAGACTACCAGGCCAGTCAGATGTGGAAAGCGGACTGGGAAGCGGCCAACGGTGACCGCGTTGCGGCCCGCGCCCGCGCCGCAGTGGAGATGCTCGAACCGCTCCGCGGCCCCGTGGCCGGACAACCCGGTACCCCCGGACCCGCGCAGGGCGACGAAAATCCAGAAGGCAGTCCCGGTTAAGCGAGAATCGTTGACGCCCTGAATCGAGCTTTCGTAGTGCCGGGCGCTGCCTGCACTACTCCCATCCGAATAACGGGTTTACCCACAGGAGTAACGATGAGCCGCGCGTACCGCATTACCGTTAAAGAATCCGAAACCCGTAACCTCAAGGCCGGGGACGAGATCTGCACTGACCTCGAAATTCTCGAAATCCTGCCGCCCGAAGACATGGCCACGCTTCTCAAAGAGGAACTCAAGAAGCGCGGGTTCGCGGAACAGGAAGACGGCACGATGGTCCGCAAGGACGGCGACCTCACGGTAAAGGTCGACCCCTGCACCGGCGAAGTTTCGGTCAAGGCCGAGACCGAAGAAACGATCAACCAGGAAGTAAAGCGCGAGGCCACCGGCTTTAACGACGTCGGGCCGAACGAAAAGAACCTCCGCGAGAAGGTCAAGGATCAACTCAAGCAAGACCTCGACAAGAAGTTCGATCAAGAACAGTCGCGGCTCCAGGGCAAGGCGACCGAGGCGCTGGAAAAGCACCTCCAGGAACTCCAGCCCGAAATCTCCGAAGTGGTCAACCAGGTGACCCGCGACGCGCTCAAGCAGAAGGCCCAGCAGATGGGCACTGTGAAGGAAATCAGCGAGGACGCCGAGAGTGGCTCGCTCACGATCAAGGTGGAAGTGTAAGACCGCCAATCACATGGCAGGCGAGTGGTGCCTGCCACGATCACCGGCCGCGAAACGAAGACTCCGACCCCCGCGACACATGAGCATCACGATCACGGAAAAAGACCTCGCCGCCGACCTCACCCCGCCGCAAGCGGTGGAGGCGGCGTACAGTCAGGAACTCGCGGAAGTCGCCAGCAAGCTCATCCGCGGGTTGCCCACGCTCATCGAGTGCGACAAGGAACTCGCGCCGTACCTGTTCATGAACGTGCGCGACCGCTTGCGTCAGGCCAAGCTCCAGTGCATCTACCTCGACGGCCGGCAACGCGACCCGCAACAGGGTGCGATGCCGATGGGCCTCATCGGGACAATGATCGCACAGCTCCGCGACGCGGTTCGCGGAGCCACCGAGCGCCGCGTCGTTGTGCTCCCGCACCTGGACCTGTTGACGACCAGTCAGGGCGGGCTTACAGGCGAAGCGCGCGAAGTCATCCCGCTCCTGTACGAGAACCCCGAACTCGTGTGGCTCGGGTTCAAAGACCCGTCGTTTCCGCTCCCGAAGGTGATCGAGAACCTGTTCCCGCACTGGCTGAGCATCCTCGGCATCTCGCGGAACCGGTTGCGCCACCTCATCACGCAGAAAGAAAGCCGCAAGTTCGGCAAGGACTTCTCGCCGTGGCAGCTCTACAAGTACGTCTCCGGTGTGAACGCGGTGCGCCTGCGCCGGCTGCTGTCCACGCTCGAAGGTGAGGACTACCCCGCCGACCCGAAGCGTGCCTACGCCCAAGTGCGGCAATCCACGCTCAGCGGGAACATGGAGATCCCGTCCGTCGATCTGGAAAAGGACATCGGCGGTTATGCAAAGGTAAAAGCGAAGCTCAAGAGCGAGATCCTCGACACACTCTCGAAGCGCGACCGCGCCACGGACCCCGAAGAGGTTTCGCGTCTCGAAGAACTCATCCCCCGCGGCATGATTTTCTGGGGACCGCCGGGTACGGGTAAGACGTACTTCGCGAAGGCCATCGCCGCCAGCATCGGCGCCGCGATCACCATCGTGTCCGGCCCGGAACTGAAGTCGAAGTGGGTCGGCGAGTCGGAAGAGAACCTGCGCCAGATCTTCCATAAGGCTCGTCAGTCCGCGCCGTCGATCATCGTGTTCGACGAAATCGACTCGTTCGCCACCGCCCGCGGGACGTACACCGGCAGCGGCGTCGAGCACTCGATGGTAAACCAACTACTCACCGAAATGGACGGGTTCCACAAGGACGAACTCGTGTTCGTCGTGGGCACGACCAACTTCGTGGAATCGCTCGACCCCGCCCTGCTCCGCCCCGGCCGGTTCGAGTTCCACATCCACATTCCGTACCCGGACGACGACGACCGCCGCGCCATCTTCGAGATCTACAACAAGAAGATGAAACTCCAGTTCACCGAAGAGGCGATGGAGTACGCGATCAATCGCACCGGCATCCGGTACATGACGCCGACCGGCACCGCGTTCAGCGGTGACCACCTGAACGCACTATGTCGCTCAGTGGCGCGCCTCCGGATGCGCGAGAACATTACCGGTGAAACGACTCCCAAACTGATCGAGAAGGCGATCACCGAGTTCGACGAGAAGGTGGAGGTCCACGAAAAGGATCTGCCCGTCGTGGCGACCCACGAGGCCGGGCACTTCCTCGTATCCATCTTCTGCGAGCACCACCAACAGCCCGAAAAGGTGACGATCCAGAGCGACATGCCCTGGGCGCCGTTCTTCACGCAGTTCAAACACGAGAAGAACCGGATCGGCATGAGCCGCAACGAGATGCTCGACCAGATCACGGTGCTGTACGGCGGGATCGAGGCCGAGCGACTGCTCGTCGGCGACGTGTCCACCGGCGCCAGCGGAATGGGTTCCGCGAACTCAGACCTGTCGCGTGCGTCGCTGTTCGCAGAGTACATGGTCGAGGTGTGCGGGATGTCGAACCTTGCTGCCCCACTGCGTTCGTTCCGCGACCACAAAGGCGACCGGCAGGTGCTCTCCGGTTCGATGGCCGAAGCGATCGATCGACAGGTGAACACGCTCATCGTCGAAGCGCAAGCCCGCGCTGCGGCGATCCTCGCCAAGCACAAAGCAGACCTCCTGAAGATCCGCGACGAACTGACGGAGAAGAAGACGATCGAGGGCGAACGAACCAAAGAGATCATTGAGGATCTGCGGGCGCGGTTCCCGAAGGATGTGGGCGCGCCCGGTCCAGAGGTGAAACTCGGTACCGGAGCCGGCACCACAACCGAAGCGGGTGCTGAGAAGAAAACCCCGAAGAAGAAAGATTCGGAGTAGTTCCAAGTTCCAGGTTTCAAGTTCCAAGTTGGCGGAACCTGGCGCGGCGTCTTCAACTTGGAACCTGGAACTTGGAACTCGGAGAAAACATGGCCGAAATGATTATCATGCTCCGCCGCGATCCGAACACCGGCAAGCAGAACATCATCATCAAACTCGATTCCGACCCGGACGCGCTGCCGATCGAGCACGAGCAGATGCACCGCGCGCTCATCGAGAAGTTGATCGGTAAGGGCATGAAGCCCGAGGACATGGGCGAACTCATCATCGAGCGAGAGAGCGAGGCGCAACCGTCCGGCCCGGTGAGTCAGCCCAATGAGCCGGAAAAACAAAAGGCCAGCAATAAGGGATCGTAACGAGTAGCGCACAGGTGTTCCGCTCTGTGCGTCCCTTTAGGCACCCAAACTCAAGCACAGCCCTTTTCGCAGTTGAACCCATGATCCTGCTGTTCCCCGATCTCGACACGGTTCGCCTCGCCCTCACGAGCGGCATCGTACCCACGGACGTGACCCTCGCGCCCGCGGCCGTGAGCTTCGACGACCAGGGCAAGATCTACATCGAATCGACCGCGAACCTCACGCGCACGGTCACGAAGAACCTCGACCGCATCGGCGTGAAGGGGTCGAAGCGCCACGCCGTCGACAACCCACAAGAGATCACCTGCTGGCCGCAGTTGCTGCCCGTCACGCGCGACCCGATCGCTCCCACCATCTCGAACCAGGCCCCGGTGCTCTTCGAGTTGGAGAAAGCGGACGACCTCCCCGTGCTCGTGACCGAAATGCTCCGTTTGGGTAACGACCGGCAGGGGTTCCGGTGGTTCGCGACGGACGAGCGGAAGCCAAGCGAGCGGCGCCGGCTCATTGATCCGACCACAACTGAGCATGACCACATTTCTGAGGAAGCCGGAAGCACCAAAGTAATCGCCGAGAGCAAGCGGGTGCTGCTTCGCGTTATCGGCCCGCCGTACTACACCCTGCTCCGCGCGATCGATAAGGGCGCGTCCGGCACCTCGGGCACGGTCCGCGCCTATCTGGAGCGCGCGCCGCGGGTGTGGGTCGAGGTCGGGCACACGCTCCCGCTCGCGCAGCAGCTCCGCGTTTCCGACAAACAGCTCCTCCTCATTCGCGAACCGCGCGAGTGGACCTATTTGGACGAAGCGCCGTTCCAGGACGTGTACGACATCATGCAGTTCAAGCTGCCGGCGGCGCCGGTGGCCTGGACCGAAACCAAAGCGCCCAAGAAGATGTCGGTCCCGCTGCGACTCGCCGGCGGTAACGCGAGCGACACGGCGGAACTGTGGGTGCTGCGCGAGAACGCCATCGAGCAACTCGATACGCTCGTGCGCGACTCCGACGACCGCTTGCTCCAGCGGCTCATGTTCGCGGTCGCGACGGACGCACAAGGCGCCCGCACGGTCGTACTCCGCGTGCGACCGTCGAAACTCACACCCCCGGTACTCGCGCTCGACAACGCGCTGGCGTTCAAGCCGTTCTGGAAGCTGCCGAACCTGTTCCTCCCGGTCGGCAAGCGGCTCCACCCCACGCTCCGGCGCGACGCAGTACGCAAGCTCCTGGCCGACGACGCCGATCAGGTGGTGTGGCTCTACCCCGACGACAAGGGCGGGTTCACACCAGAGTTCGTCCCAGACGCCGCGTTCCGCTCACTCGAAGACTGGGTCGATTACGTCATCGAAGCAGAGCAACAGGCTCTCGCGGCCTGGATCGAGGCGACGCGGTTCGACTTCGATCACTTCGTTTGCAAGGACGTGGGCGGTCCGAAGAACAAACCGGATAAGGGCGATAAAGACTCGAAGGAAAAAGACGACGACGTGAAGGCACCGAAGGGCGTCGGCACCGCGCCTAAAGCCAGCATGAAGGGCAAGCCCGGAACCGGTAAACCGACCACGACGGCCGAATTCCTGCCGCCCGCCGAAGAGGTGAAGAAACCGAACGAGTGGAAAATCAAAGCCACGGAACTGGAAACACAGTTCCTCGCGCTCGAAGGCGCTCTCGACGCTCCCGAGCGCCAGGCGATTTGGCCCGAACTCGCGGCAGCGTATTCGGGCGCCAAAGAACCGATGGACGCGGCCATCTGCTGGCTCGACGCCCTGTGGGACTCGGACCCACTCCCTCCGGCGTGGCTCGCGGGGTGGGTGCGTAGTGAACTCCCGGGCGCCGGCGCGACCATCAAGGCCGACGAGTTCGACAAGCTCCTGAACCACACGGGCACGGGGTTGGCCGAGTCGCGCGCGGTGGTATCCGCGTTCCTGTGGCTCGCGGCCCAGCAACCGGTCCCGTCCTGGCTCCCGGCCCGGCTCCCGGCGGTCCAGAACTACCTCGAAACGCACGACAGTTCGCTCCCGGTCCGGGCCGTGTGGCTCGCGGGTTTCCGGCTCGCGCAACTCTCCGGCGCGGACGTATTGGGGCTCGCCCGGGTCCGCGACCGGCTCCTGAAACGGCTACTCGAACAGGGGCTCCAGGCCGAGCGCGACCTGCCGTACTTCCTCCGCGTGGCCGGGGTCAAGGACTCCGAACGCATGCGCGTGGTGCGCGACAAGTCGATGGAGCTGCACACCACGATCCGCAAGTGGATCGACGACTCCGCCGCGGTGCAGAAGAACGAGCACCTCAAGGCGAACCACCCGCTCGTGGACCTGCTGTTCGCGTTCGCGGTGGCAAAGCTCGGCGAGACGACCCAGGCCAAGAAGCTCCTCGACGATGCGCGCAAGGCGATGGAGGGGCCGGTCCCGACCGGAACCGGTTCACAGTCGGAACAAGCGGTCACGGCGGCCGTTGTCCGTAACTTCCTGTTCAAAGCGTTCCGATACCGCATCGAGCAAGTGCTGGCCGGGAAACCGCACTCCGGGCAAATGTCCCCGGAGGTACTCGACGAGCTAGAAGACATCACCAAGAAACAGGGCACCGGCCCGGTGAACAATCCGTACAAGCTGGCAAAGTACGTGGTCGACCGGATGCGCGAACAGTCCCGCATCATGGAGCCCAACGAAAAGCCCGACCCGTATGCGGACTGGACCAAACACAGCGACGAAGTGAAGAAGGCCCTGGCCGAGTTGCACACGATCCGCGACCCGAACAAACTCGCGGAGCGGATTCGCAAGCTGTACAAGGACGGCGTGCCCGGCAAGCCGCTCAAGGAAGTGCAGTTCCACGTGCTTCACGAGGGGCTGCCGCTCGCGGCGCGCGTGAGCGAGTCGTTCACGGTTGAACTGCTCGCGCTAGTGCCCGCCGCACTCCAGGGATCGGGCGGGGCGAACGAACCGCCGGATATGCCCAAGAAACAGGGGGAACTGCTGGAGCGCGCAATGTTCCAGGCGGGTCACTTCGCCCGCGAAGACATCGTGAAGAAGCTCGTGGACGACTTCACCGCGCTCGTTCACACGAAATCGCAAGACATGCGGTTCAAGTTGATTAACGTGGTCGCGGGTCAGTGCATGCGGAGCCTCAAGAAGCTCGGCCTGTCGAACGAGATCGACCGGTTCCTGACCAAGCTCCACAGCGAGGTTCTGGGCGGCGCGTCCACCGAGGATTTGAGAAAGAAACACCAGGCCAAACCGGAAACGTGGGGCGCGGTGCTTCAGACGCTGCTCAATCTGGCCGGCGGATGGCTCCACTTCGGTCGAAAAGACCGAGCGGACCCGATCCTGGACGCAGCGCGGAACGAGTTGCTCAACTCGAACGCGGTCACGCTCCCGCCCAAGGACTACACGGAACTGGCCCGGGCCTACGTGACTGCACTGGGCCAGGGTCAGGCCGAAAGCGCTCTGGCGCGGATGATCGAACTGTTCAAACGGATGTCGCCGGCCAAAATCACGAACACGTGGACCACCGCGCAATACTACTCGCGGTTCCACCTGAACCTCGTGGAAGACGTGATCCGCGCGGTGGTGAACGACGACGCGGCCCTCGGGCCGTCCGGGCGCCGGTGGCTCGACGACGACGAATACCTCGTGCGCCGCCGCATCCACGCGGATATGAAACGGAACTTGCTCAAGAGCAACCTGTGACGGTGAACCCCGCCCGCCCTGGCGGTGGGTAATGCTCCAAAAATGGCACCCACCGCCAGGGCGGGCGGGGTTCACCAAAGAACCATTGTCCATTCCCGCGTGCGGCGCACTACACTTCGGTCATGCCCGCACTGTTCTTCCCGAACCTGGACACCCTCCGGCTCGCTCTCGCCAGCGGGCTGTTGCCGACCGCGCTCACATCGGCGCCGGTCCGGTCCCGGGTGGATGCACCGCATGTCTGGGTCGAACTGGACGAACTGCTACCGCGCGAAACCATCACCGCGCTCGGGCGCCTTGGTGTAATCGCACTCGGTACTCCCGGCGCCCCGACACAAACGAACCGCTCCTGGGCCGAACTGCTCCCGCTCCGAAAAGTGTCACCCGGCCCCGGTCCGGTTCTGTTCGACGTTCCCGATAGACAACTCGCAGCATTTGTCGCGCGCCTTCGTAGCCTCCACGCGGAGACGACCGGTGTCCGCTTGCTCCCCGAACCACACATCGGTCGCGCCTGGGTAGTAGTCCCCGCACCGCCACTCACCGTTCTACTTTGGGCCGAAGAGCCGGAATCGCCGGTCCGCGCGTACCGCCAACAGGCACCCGGCGTATGGACCGCGCGCGGCTGGGAGCACCCGCTCGCGGGACACCTTACGGTCCCAATCGGTTGTGTTCTCCTGTGCGATCCCGAGCGCGGCGCGACCGAGTTCGCAGCGCCCGTACCGCTCCCGACCGAAGACGAATTTGCACTCCGACACAAGGCACACGTCGCCGCGCCACCGAAACGATCCCCGCGAGTCGAAGTACGATTCCGGCTCGCGCGGTGCGACGAGCACACGACCGAATCTCTTTGGGTACTCGCTCGACCGGAGCAGGAAAGCTTCCGCGAGTTCTGTCGCAACGCGGACGAGCGCTTATTGCGCAGGTTCCAAGTTGCGACCGCTCATCTCGGAAGCGAAACTCGCGTGCTCGTGCGCCGCACGGCCAACGACGACACCGGGGTCGGTTTACCTGTACCAACCGGCGGATACCGCGTGGATCTGCGAATACCTTCGCTATTCGCACCCGTGGGCTTCGCACTGCGCCCACGGGTGCGCGCCACGGAACTCGCGCGCGAACTGCAACTCTGCACCGAAAATCTGACGTGGCTCGAACCGCTCCCGCACAACGAGTTCGCGGTCCACTCGGTCCCGTTTGCGACCTTTCGCCCGGTGAGCGAACACGTCGAGTACGCGGCCCCCACTGGCACCGCACTCTCGGCACTGCGGATCCCAGCGGACCCGTTCCCGTTTGCGAAATTCGCGCTCCGGGTCGATCCGGCCGCTGAGCCGGAACCGGAGATCGAAGAGTTAACGGACGAACACACCGCCCTGCCCGCCGAACCCGAACCAAGTTGGGTCTCAAAATCGGTCGGGATAATGGTCCGGTGGCTGCGCGGGCGAGCGATCCACCCACCGGATGAGACGAAACCCTCAACGCCCGGGTCTCGAATCGCCTCCGTCCGACCGGAGAACCCAAAGCCCCCATCCAGCGACCCGAGCGGCGAGCGCGAACGGAAACTCAGCTCAGCGGACGCACTGCTGCACGGACACGATCGCGCGGCCCGACGCCACGACCTGGAAAGTCGGTTGCTCAAGGATTTTCCGAAACTCGGACCAGACGAACGCGCCGCGCGCTGGGCGGAACTCGCTGGCGTGTACGGCGCGACCGGCCAGTCACTCGACGCGGCCGTGTGTTGGGTGAACGCGGTCTGGGAATGCACTGTCCCTCCGACGGAGTGGCTCGAACAGTGGGCCGAAGCAGAGTGCCACACGGTGAGGCGCGGCGACCGCACGGTCGGGTTGGACCGATGGCTCGCCGAACCCGGGCGCCCCGGCACCGGGCGCGTGGTCGCGGCACTCGCGGCGAGCGCGGGGTTCCAACCGACTCCGCCGGCCGAGTTCGTCGCCGCTCTCCCCCGCGTGCTCGCAGTTTTGGACCAGCACTTCGACGATATCCCCGTTCGCGGAGCGTGGTTGGCCCGAATCGCGGTGGCGCGTTCGTGTGACGGCGACGTACTGGGTCTGGCGCGCTGGCGCGACCGACTCGTCGCACGGCTCCACGACCGCGGACCGGGGTTGGATCTGGACGAGCCTTCGTTTCTGCGCTTCCGCGGCCCGGCCAACGCGGACCGGTTCAAAACGGCCCGCGAATGGCTCACTCGCGTAAAGGAACCGGTACTGGCCTGGGTGCAACGACACACCGGCGGGGGCCGGTTCGCGTGGACCGGTCTGGAAGCCGAAACAGACGCGACCGCGGTGTACGCGCAACTTCTTCTGGCCTGGGGATTGGGAGCGCTGGGCGAGCGCGCCCGCGCGCGGGACTGGTCCGCCCGCGCGCGAAAGGCTCTGGCACGGGCAAGTGGTCCGCGCGCGGACCCGGCCGCACATGCACTGCTCGGCGACCTGTTCCTCCACCGAATTAAGGACGCTCACGAAGGCGGGACGCCCAAATCGGGACTCCCCCATGAACTCCAAGAACGCTTGGAAAAGCTTCCCGAACTCCCGCGTTACGCCGTCGACCGACTGCGCGAGCACTGCCGCATTCTGGAACCCCTCGGCGGGGTGCGCGGATCGGCGCTGGCACTGAAAACACTTTGGGGTACGGACCGGCTCGGGGAGCGCTTATCGGTATTTGGCTCGCGCACCGGCACGGCTCAACTCAACGACGAGGCTCGGGCGCTGCTCACCGTAGCGACCGAGGAGCCGACCACCGCGACCGTCCCGCGCATTGCGTTCGCACTCTTAGAATTCGCAGCACACCTGGACCCGCCCGTGCTCGATTCGCTCCTCTCACTCGTCCCCACGGCCCTCGATTGGATGGAAGCGTGGGTGCGCGCGGGCCGCTGGCGCGAGGACGAACGGGACGCGACCGTAGCGCGGTATCAGAAGTCGATGCTCGATTCCGCGTTCGCGGTTGCGCCGACCGCGGTCGCGAGTACCCTACTCCGCCACTTGGCGCGTGGAGCCGCAAGCGGTCACTTACTCACCGCCGCTACCGCAGCAGCCCCACGAGCATTCCGCGCCGCGCGCAAGTTCGGGCTAGTGGCGGACGCCGACGCACTCATGCGCGTTTTGGACCCGGCCCGCGCGGAGTGGGGAAAGGAACCGGTAAGAGCGGACCGGGTCGGGCTGGCGATCGGGTGGTTCACGGCCGGCGATGAAGAGGCCGGGAACCGCATTCTGAACACGGCCCGGGAGCAACTGTTCCTGGCGGCACCGAACGACCGACAGGAGCGCACCGCGGTCGCACTGGCCTACGCGGAGGCGCTCGGGTTCGCGCCCGCGGGGATCGCGCTCGGGCGCCTCGAAGAACTGTTCCAGCGCCTCGATCGCGTCACCGTGGGCGGGTCCACGAACTGTTACTTCACGCTCCAACCGCTGCGCCTCATCGACACCGTGGTGCGTTCGGTCGTAACGGACGAATTCACACTTGGTGCCGCGGTTCGCGCGTGGCTCGACGAGGACGAGTTCCTCATCCGCCGGCGCATCCATCGCGACATGACCGCGCTGTTGCGCGAAAGTGAATTGGTTTGAATCTCTGAACAGCCGGGCGGGTGAACTCCATGCCCTTCGTTCGGCGGTTCTTGGCTGCTTCTTCCGACCTGACCAGTTGAACCACCTCTCGTTGGCGGAGACCCGCCCGGCCACTTCAGACGGGACGCTCACCCCGAACGATCTCGCTCCGGACGTTTGGCGCCGTCAGTTTTTCTTGGGCTTCGGCTCGTCCTTGCCCTCGTTGGTCCACTGCCGACCGATGGTGTTCATGTCCTTCGGCGGCGCGACGTTCGGCACATCGAGACCGAACTCCTTGATGCGCGCCTCACGGATCTTGTCCGTTTCAACCTTAAACTCTTTGTCGCGCTGAGCCACGACCTTGGGGTCCGCTTGACCGTCACCCATGAGCGACCAGATGAGGAGAGGTTCGCCGGTCGGCACCGGGCTGGACGGATCGGGCCACGTGTGCCACGCTTTCCCCCACGTCTTGATGACGACCTTCATGAACTTCACCTCGTCCTCGGGCGACATGCCCGGTGCAATCAGCCCGCCGCCGAGGACTTCGTAGGTGTGCGCGTGCCAGTATTTCTTCTCGGTGTCCGGTAGTTTGCGGTACGCCTCGTCCGAGATGAGATACTCGACACCAATGAGTTTCGCGTTCTTACCCACACCATCGAACAGCGTGCATTGGAACACGTCCCCTTCCGCCCCGCCCGTGTGCGCGGCGCAGTAGTGCTGCGTGACGAACTGGAGCTTGGGGTTGTTCTTCGCCATGTGGATGCCGCAGAAGTGGAAGTGCGGCGCGGACATCGGTCCCTCGCCCTTCGCACCGTGGTCGGCCCTCGTACTCGCTTCCGCAACCGCACCGCACACGGGAACCGCGCCCAACGCGGTCAGCGCACCGAACAACTCGCGACGATCCATAAACGCACTCTTGGGGTAGTAGGGAGCAATGGAACCGAAGGACGGCAACGCCCCGTGCGGCCGTCGTGGGAGAAGTCCGAACCCCGCGCACCTCGGGCGCAACGGCAGCGCGAATTGCGGTACGAAGGAGCGGTGTCGAAATTGTTATCGCGTGTCCGGGGCGGTTGCCAGTGAATTATCGGTAGCGCGGTGATGTTTAACTAAACTGATGTGCAATGTGCAAAAGTGAAAGCCCCTGCAAACGCAGTTTCCCTGGTTTTGTCAGTGCCGACAACCGGGTCACCGCGATCGGCAATTTTACCGTTTCCGTCCGAACAGCGATCTGCCGGTTCTACCTAACACACGAACCTGGAGCACCTGTAAGAAGAAACATCTCCCTACCAACCAGTGCCCCAGGTTCGTGTGCGGCAGGTCGCAATTCTACCCCGCAACCTCGACCACTGTTTCTTCCGCTGCAACAGGCGCGATAGCCCTCGACGCTGGTTCCACCGAATTGACCGCATCGAGCGGTGACTTATCCGCCCGCGCGGGTTTCAACACCCCGGCGAGTACCAGCGAAATGGCCGCCGTACCCGCTGCGACCCAACCAACATTCGGATACCCAATGGCGACTCCGGGCTTGATCGTCACAAGCGCCCCCGCGATGAGCGGCGCCAGCCCCGTCGCCGCGTGTTGCACGGACGTATTCACGCTCATGAACGCACCACGGTTCTTCGGCTTGGCAACTCCTAACAGCAGTGCTTGAACCGGCACCATTCGTCCGGCCGCGGCCACCATGAACCCGCTCATCACGATCACCGCCACCCAGAGCGGGCCTGGCGGTAAGTTTGTCACCACAAGCGCCATCACCAACGCCGCACTCCCCAGAACGCGGAACAACCCGAGGCGCGGGAGCCGGTCCGCGAGTCGACCGACGACAGTCATACCGAGGAGCGTGCAAACGCCCGCCACGAAGTAAATTTGCGAGAGTTGTCCTTCGGTCCAGTCGTTAACAGCCGTCAAATACGGTCCTATAAATGACGCGACCGTGAACGTACCGAGCACCAAGAAAAACGAGAACGCAAACGCACCGAGGTACCCACGGTTGCTCACGACTTCCGCGAATTCGGCCCAGCGGTTCGGGCGCTCGGCGGTCAAGTGCCCACGAATTGGTGGCAACTTCACCCACGCCAGTACCCACACAAGGACACTCAGCCCCGCCAATGCAACAAAGGGCGCCCCGCGCCCGAACCACTCCGCGAGCATGAGCCCGGCCGGAAGCCCCGCGATCGATGCGACCGCGAACGATGAAATCACCGCCCCACTCGCGCGCCCGCGCTTCTCCGGCGGGAACACATCACCGATCACGGCCATCAGCGCGACCGCGGCCGTCCCACCGAACGCGCCCGCGAGTGTGCGCGAGACCAGCAGCAACTCGTACCCCGCGGCGAACCCGCAGAATAGCGTGCTCAAAGTGAACCCGGCGTACATCGTGAGCAGAACGGATTTACGGTCGAACCGGTCCATCACGAAACTCGCAAGCAAACTCGCAACTCCAGCGGCCCATGCGTAGGCCGAGACAATGTGTGCGAACTGCCCTTCCGTGAGAGACAATTCTCGCATCAACCGGCCGCCGAGCGGCATGATGATGACGAAGTCCACCATGTGCGTGAACTGGATCGCGACCAGAACGAGAATCAAGCCCCATTCGGCCCGCGTAATTTTCGCGGTCGGTAGGGGTTGCGAGCCGGCTTCTATCGGTACGGCCATCAAGCTTCTCCAAGTGGCAGGCGGTACACACGAATACCAGAAACGGGAGAACGAATTACAGGGACGTTTTGTGCCCCCCACAGGCTCGCGCGATAATCACTTCACAAACGAATTTGGCGATGCCGACACGAAAAAAGCCCTTGTTTGTCACCGACCAAATCGCAAATGACAGCGAACGATAGGTTTAGCTCTCACGAATGTGCGAATAGACCGTCGGACTGGAAACGTCCGTTTCGGTGCGTTGATGTCCCGAATGCGCGAATTTGGAGTTTTTCGTGTTGGGTTCGGGAACTCCGAGGACGGCCCCGCGTCAGAAGGTAAGAAGCGGCTCGCGGCACCCGTCGATCACTCCTAACTGCTTGAACGGGCCGAACTTTCAGGATACACTCGTTCTTCACACCCGCCGGACCCAATCCACCGGCACAATTCGGAGTCGATTCATGTTCGGGACCACCGATCGTCGGCACTTCATGGCACACGCGGCGGCCGGTGCTGCCGTCGCCGTTCCCGGCCTCTCGTTCCTTGCCAACCTCAAGGCCCGCGCTCCGGAACTCAAAAAGAAACAAAAGAGCCTCATCGTCCTGTGGATGGGCGGCGGCCCTTCGACAATCGACCTGTGGGACATGAAGCCGGGTAGCCCGAACGGGGGCGAGCACAAGCCCAAGCCCACTGCGGCCAGCGGCATCGAAATCACCGAACACATGCCGAAGGTGGCCGAGCAGTTCAAGAACCTGTCCATCATCCGCTCGCTGAACTCGCTGGAAGGCGACCACGCACGCGGCACGTTCATCATGAACACGGGCAAGCAGCGCAGCCCGATCCTCGACTACCCCTCGATCGGTTCGGTCCTCTCGTTCCAACAGAACCTCGATCCGGAAGCCGCCAAGAACGCGGACATCCCGGCCTTCATCTCCGTGGGCGGCTCTCAAGTCGGGTCCGGCTTCCTCGGTATGAAGTACGCCCCGTTCACGGTGCAGAACCCGGGCCAACCGCCGGAAAACGTGTCCTCCGCCGTTGCCGACGACCGGACAGTTCGCCGCGCCGCGATCTTCGAGCGGCTCGAAGGCGGGCTCGTCCAGCACTCCGACAAGAAGCCGGTGATGGACGCAGCTCAGGCCCACAAAGAAGTTTACGAAAAGGCCCTCAGCCTCGTCGTCTCAACCCGCAAGGAAGTGTTCAACCTCGAAAAGGAAATCGACGGCAAGACGATCGACACGAAGTTGAAGGAAGAGTACGGTGCAGCCGGCACGGGCGCCAACAACTTCGGCCGCGGATGCCTCCTGGCCCGCAAATTGGTCGAAGCGGGTGTGGCCTGCGTCGAGGTAAGCCTCGGCGGTTGGGACATGCACAACGGCATCTTCAACGCCCTTGCGACCCGCACGCTCCCGACGCTCGACAAGGGTATGGGCACCTTGATGAAAGACCTGGCCCAACGCGGCCGGCTGAAAGACACCGTGGTGGTATGGATGGGCGACTTCGGGCGCACCCCGCGTATCAACCAGAACGGCGGGCGCGACCACTACCCGCGTGCGTGGAGCGTGGTCGTCGGTGGCGGTAACATCAAGGGCGGCGTTGTCCACGGTGCGACCGACAAGGACGGCACCGCGGCCACTGATAACCCGACAAGCATCACGGACGTCTACGGCACGATCTACCGCGCCCTGGGCATCGATCCGACGCCGGAAACCAACGCCAGCGTCCGCGACAACCTCGGTCGCCCGTACTACGTGGCCGGCGAGAAGCCGAACGAGAAGACCGGCTCCTACTGGATCAAAGACCTCGTCAGCTAAGTGAAGTTACACAGTAACGTGAGACGGCCGGGGAATCGATTCCCCGGCCGTTTCTGTTTTTGGAAGTGGGAGGAACGCAATCCGCCGCGGATGAACGCAGATAACACGGATCAAGACAAGAGATAAGCAAAGGCAAATTGGCCACAAAAAAGCACAAAAGGCACAAAGAGAACCAGAGCAAAGATCCGAAAATTAATTCAGCTTTGTATTTGGCTCGCTTTTGTGCCCTTTGTGCTTTTTTGTGGCCAATCTGCCTTTGGTCTTAATCTGCGTTCATCTGTGGCGGATTGTGTCTTTCGATTTTGATCACCAGCGACTTACAGATCCTTCGACGACCGCGCCCGGAAGAACTGGTCGAGCTTCTCTTTGCTCGCGTCGCCGGTCTTCAGCCCATCCTTGAACCACTTCACGCGCTGCGCGGACGTGCCGTGCGTGAACTTCTCCGGGTGAACGAACCCGCCCGAGCGCTTCTGGAGCCGGTCGTCGCCGATCGCGTTGGCCGTCTTGATCGCGGCGTCCACATCGCCGGGCTCGATGAAGTTGAACTTCTTCTGCCCGTGGTGCGCCCATACCCCGGCGAGGTAATCCGCCTGAAGTTCGAGGCGCACAGAAGCGTCGTTGTCGTTGGGCTCCGCGTGGTACCCCAACAGGCGCTGGACGTGGTGCCCGACCTCGTGTGCGATCACGTATGCCTTCGAGAAGTCCGCTTTGGAGCCACCGAGCCGCTGCTCCAGTTCCTCGAAGAATGTCGGGTCGATGTAGACCTTCTGATCCGCGGGGCAGTAGAACGGCCCGACCGACGACGGCGCCCGACCGCATCCCGTATCGACGCTGTTGCTGAACAATTCTAGGTGCGGCTTCTTGTAGCGTTTCCCCATCTTGTGGAACTCGCTATCCCACACGTCTTCTGTGGTACCGAGCACCTTTTGGGTAAACGTAAGAGTTTCTTTGTCTGGCGGTCCGCCAGGTCCAGCGGCCGGTCGGAGTCCCCCGAGGTCGACTCCGAAAACCAACCCAAGAATGACGACGAGAATGCCACCTACTCCACCGATGGCCAGTTTCCCGCCCATCCCGCGACTATCAGTGACGTTGCTACTTTCCGGGGCGTCGTCGAGTTGCATTGGCTGGGTCTCTCGAAGGGTTTGGAAGCGCGCGGCTTCAGGTTTTCCGTTCGATGCTAACGGCGTGCCGTTGCAGTTCTTCCAGATCGACGTACTCCAGCGCGTGCATGTGAGTCGCTTCGAGAACGACCGGGCAGGCCATCCCCGCTTCGAGCGATTGCTTCCACCGCGTGATGCACACGCACCACCGGTCGCCGGGCCGCAACCCGGGGAACCCGTACACCGGAAACGGCGTGCTCAAGTCGTTGCCGATTTGCTTCTGGTGCGCGAGGAACTCGGCCGTGACCTGGCAGCAAATCGTGTGCAGTCCCTCGTCCTCCGCGCCGGTGTTACAGCACCCGTCGCGGTAGAACCCGGTGAGCGGGTTCGTGGAACACGTTTGTAGGGGACCACCGAGGACGTTCTTCGCGTTGGACGGCATGGCTAAGTTCCCGGAACGAGGGGGCGAGCATTCGCGCTCGTACTTCCCATGATAGCCAAGATCCGGGCTTGAACGACAACCGAGTCCATGATGAGCGTGTGAACGGCCGGAACGAGTTCCGGTTCGACGCCGGCTACGCGAGTTTCCGAGACCGATACCACCCCGTCGTTCGGGTCCGTACCGAACGGGCTCCAGCGCCCGCACGGACCAGCGGTCCCGGCGATCAACGTGAACGGCACCGCGAATTCGGGGAGTTTCGCGAACGCCTCCGGTGACCCCAGGAACCGCCCGCAGTCGCGCGTGTAGAAGCGAAAGGGCGGAAACCAGCGCCACGTGAGTGTGGCCATTCGCGGCACGAACGCAGGAGTACCGAGCATCACGAAGTGATGAACCTTCAACTCCGGCACCGCGGGCAGCGCCATGCGCAGCAACAACCCGCCGAGCGAATGCCCGACGAGACCAACCGATTCCCCTCGCACTGCCAAAGCGCGCAACCGAGCTGTAAGCCGACGAACGATTCGCGGAAGTGTTTCGAGAGTGGGAAGGTAGCCGAAGAATCGCGTGTGGTGCCCGGCGCGTCGCAGAGCGGCGGCCAACCCGAAGAGCGATAGTGGCGTGCGCCCAAGACCGTGGACGAGGAGCATTTGCATGGGAGTCAATTCGAGACCCGAAGCACGACATTTGAAACTCGAACGGGAAGGGCGCCCTTCCCGTTCGAGTTTCAAATGTCGTGCTTCGGGTTTGAACATTCCCCGATGCGTTAGGACGGGAGCAAATCCTTCACCACTTCTTGTTCCTGCAGCAGTTCGTCCAGTGTCTTCTTGAACTTCTCCTGGCCGAATGCGTCGAGTTTCACGCCCTCAACGACCTTCCAGTTGTTGTCGCCGCTCGCCGTGCAGGGGTAGCCGAACACCAAGCCCGCGGGCACACCGTACTCACCCTTCGAGACGACAGCGGCGCTGGTCCAATCACCCGCTGCGGTACCGCGAACGAGGGTCTTGATGTGGTCGATGGCCCCGTTCGCGGCCGAGAACGACGACGACACCTTCGTCGTGTCGATGATGAACTTTCCGCGGTCCTGGGTGTTCGGGACGAACGTGGTTTCGAGCCACGCGCGGTCGGTGATGACGCTCGTCGCGGGTTGGCCGCCGATCTTCGCGTTGGTGAAGTCCGGGTACTGCGTGTTCGAGTGGTTACCCCAAATCGTCACGCAGGTCACCGCGTCGTTGGTCACGCCGGCCTTCGCTGCCAGCGCAGACACGGCGCGGTTGTGATCGAGCCGGGTCATCGCGTGCCAGCGGTCCGCGGGGACGTCTCGCCCGTTCTTGTAGGCGATCAGGCAGTTCGTGTTACACGGATTGCCGACCACAAGAATGCGCACGTCGCTGGCCGCGTTCTTCGCGATCGCCTGCCCCTGCCCCACGAAGATCGGACCGTTCTTGCGAATGAGATCCTTGCGCTGTTCGCCCGGACCACGCGGTGCGGCGCCGACGAGCAGCGCGTAGTTGCAGTCTTTGAACGCGACGTTCGCGTCGTCGGTGATGATGACGTCCTTGAGCGTCGAGAACCCGCAGTCCTGCAGTTCGTACATCGCGCCTTCAAGGTTCTTCAGCGCGACCGGCAGTTCGAGCAACTGGAGAATGACTTTCGTTTCCGGCCCGAACACTTCACCGGACGCGAGCCGAACAATGAGGCTACTGGAAACCCGACCGGCCGCACCGGTCACGGCCACACGAACGACCTTCGACATTGGGTGTACTCCGAACGGCGGCTCAACGGGCCACCGGGTGAGGTAATTGTGTTGATCTACGCCGGTGACAGCCCCAAACAAGAGCGGGACCGAGATGCGAGCCGCAGAAACGAAATCGGGTCGCCGGATGAACCGGCGACCCGATCATTAGATTTTGCCCAACAACCAATAGGGGCAGAATCAGTCGTTCGGCAGCACTTCCCCGCCCGCGCGACTGTGGAGCGCGGCAATGATAGCCAGCGTCGTGGAGTCTTTCAGGAACCGCACCGAGCCGTCACCCATTGCGGCGTGTGCGCCGCCAGTGTGGAACCCGTAGATCTCGTTGTCGCTCGACCCGTTAACGGCCGCGGGGCCGGACCCTTGCGTGCCGGCGGCCGGGTCCGCGCCGTTGATCCCGAACCAACTGTCCTGGTCGCCCCACCCGCCAGCGGCACCGTTCCCGTCGCGGTCGGCGCCGACCTTCGCTCCGCCACGGCCGTACCGGAACGGGCGCCCGGCGTCCTCGACGAACAGGATCGTGTTGCTGGTCCCGTCAGTCACCGCGGTGAGCGCGATCGTTTTGTTGTACTCGAGGATGCCGGGCACGTTCATGGGGATCGCCTGCGTCCCAATGCTCTGGCTCACCCACGTGCCGCCCGCGCCGGACGCCACTGCATAGTCCGTCCGACCCATACGGATCTGCGTGACCCCGCTGGGCAGGGTCGCGTACTTGCCCGAGGGGGTGTTGTAGACGATAGTCGGTTCGAGCGGCGCGGCCGGGCACATGAACGTCTTCACCGGTTGGGTGAACGCCATGAAGTTGCTGACCGCGTACCCGTCCACTTGGATGTTGATCTGATTGGCCAAGTTCCCCTGCTCGATGTACGGCAGAATGAACGTGAGGCAGTAGTGGTTCGGCGCCTTGGTGTAGCTGCTGTCCGTTGTCATCGGGGGGAACGCGCTGTTGGCAGATTCAAAGTTGTGTGCGGCCAAAGCGAGTTGCTTCATATTGTTGCTGCACGACATCCGGGCGGCCGCGGCCCGGACCTTTTGAACCGCGGGCAACAACAACCCGATCAGGATCGCGATGATCGCGATCACCACGAGTAGTTCGATGAGTGTGAAACCGGTACGGATCGAGCGAGACGCGCGCATGGTGAGTCCTCGAATTCAGAAATAAGGATCGGAGTAACAAGAACAGAATCGGATGCGGTCGGACTATTTGTCCGTCTTGATACCGCCGGTGGGTTCCTTCGGGGCCGGCGCCTTCGGTATGGTCAGAGTGATTTCTGGCACTTGGTTATCCTTCGCTTCGACCGTGGCCTTGATCGCGGATTTGGCGGCCTTGTCGTAAGCTCCGCGGAGCAAGTCGGGGCGCCCGCCGTTCCCGTCCGGGGCCTTGCTCATATCCGGCCACACGACGGTCACGACGTACTCGCCTGCCTGCGCCCCGTCTCCCTCTTTGCTCGTCGTCAGAGCGAAGGAACCATCCGGAGCACACTTGCCGTAAGGCACCGGTTCGTTCGGATTTTCGCGTCCCTTGCGGTGAAAGAACACGGTCGCGTCGCTCGCCGGCTTACCGTCGACGCTGACCTTGCCCTTCACCGAATACAATTTCGGCCCGGAGTCACCGCACCCGGTGGCGCACGCGCTCACCACTCCCAAGATTGCCGCTAACAGAACGCGGGTGACCATACCCCCTCCGTAGTTTGGTAAGAACAAATACGAAAGATCGTGGGCAGGGCGGACCCACTGCGCAGCACAGATCAATTGACAGCGTACCATGACCTGAGAGACTTGATGCTACGAATCGCCCCACAACTGTGCGTGGAGATTGGATGAATAATACGTTCAAATAATTTCACGTGCCAGTGCTATCTGCCCGCCTGGGCCAAATCGTGGACAAGGAACCCCATCTGTGCTTCACAGATGGGCTAACAGTACATCCAATTCATAAGAGACCAGTCGCTACAAATCACGCAATCATTTACAAATTCACACATTCCAAATAGTAAGACCAAATAATCCCACGCACTGACCCGTCTGCGTGCCCGCGCCCGACAACTCCGCGCGGCACTGGAATCGTCCCGGCCGAGCCATACCGTAACTAGTGAACGCGGACTCCGGCACTGCGGCTCGCCATGCCGCACCGAGCGCCGGGCAAACTTGTAAACCGGGAGACAACTGAGATGGCCGTAAAGGTCGGGATCAACGGGTTCGGGCGCATCGGGCGGCTCGTGTTTCGCGCGCTGGTCGATCAGGGGCTGTTGGGCAAACAAGTGGACGTGGTCGCGGTCAACGACCTCGTGCCGGCGGACAACCTCGCGTACCTGCTCAAGTACGATTCGACCCAGGGCCGGTTCGCCGCGGAAGTGTCCAGCAAGAAGTCCGCGGGCGCGGCCGAGGACGACACCCTCGTCGTGAACGGGCACGAGATCAAGTCGCTGGGCCTGCGAGCCACGCCCGAACAGATCCCCTGGAAGGATCTGGGCGTCGAGTACGTGATCGAGAGCACCGGGCTGTGGACCGCGGCCGCCAAAGCGCGCGGGCACATCACCGCGGGCGCGAAGAAGGTCATCATCTCGGCCCCGGCCCAGGAAGAAGACATCACGATCGTGATGGGCGTCAACCACGACAAGTACGACGCCGCCAAGCACAACATCGTCTCCAACGCGAGCTGCACCACCAACTGCCTCGCGCCGCTCGTTCACGTGCTCCTCAAGGAGGGGTTCGGGATCGAAGAGGGGCTGATGACGACCGTCCACTCCTACACCGCGACCCAGAAGACCGTGGACGGTCCCGGCGGGAAGAAGGACTGGAAGGGCGGGCGCGCCGCGGCCGTGAACATCATCCCGAGCACCACCGGCGCGGCCCGGGCCGTCGGCCTCGTGTGCCCGGAGGTGAAGGGCAAGCTCACCGGCATGTCGTTCCGCGTGCCCACGCCGACCGTCTCCGTGGTCGACCTCACGGTCAAAACTACGAAGGCGACGAGCTGCCAGGAGATCAGTGACGCGATGAAGCGCGCGAGCGAGACGTACCTCAAGGGCGTTCTCGTGTACACCGCCGACGACGTCGTCTCGTCGGACTTCATCCACGACCCGGCCAGCAGCATTTTCGACGCCGGCAGCAGTATGGAGCTGAACAACAAGTTCTTCAAGCTGGTTTCGTGGTACGACAACGAGTGGGGCTACAGCAACCGCTGCGTGGACCTGCTCAAGCACATGATCTCCAAAGCGTAATACGGGACCGGAAAATCAGCCGCGGATGAACGCAGATAACGCGGATCAGAACAGTTCATATTCTTGAATCGTGTTTGATCCGTGTTATCTGCGTTCATCCGCGGCACTCTTCTTTTCTGAGGTTTTGATCCGTGGCCAAGAAGACCCTGAACGACCTCGGCGACCTGAAGGGCAAGAAGGTGCTCGTGCGCGTGGACTTCAACGTCCCGCTCGACAAGAAGACCGGGGCCGTGAAGAACGACCGGCGCATCCGGGCCGCGCTGCCGACCATCAAGCACCTCCTCGACGCCGGCGCGAGCGTGATCGCGATGAGCCACCTCGGGCGCCCGGAAAAGGCGACGCCGGAGGAGCGCAAGAACCTCACGATGGACAAGGTCGCCGCGAAGTTCAGCGAGCTCCTCGCCGTACCGGTGACAAAGGCCGCGAACGACGTAGTCGGGCCGGCGGTCACGGCCGCGGCCGCCGCGCTCAAGCCCGGCGGGGTGCTGCTGCTCGAAAACCTGCGGTTCGACCCGCGCGAGCAGAAGAACGATCCCGAGTTCGCGGCCGCGCTCGCGGCCCTCGGTGACGCCTACGTGAACGACGCCTTCGGCACCTGCCAGAACGACAAAGACACGTCGATGGTGGGCCTCCCGGCGAACCTGAAGGCCGCGGGCAAACCGCGCGCGATCGGGTTGCTCGTCGCGAAGGAACTCGAGATCATCGACGGCCTGATGACCGAGCCGAAGCGCCCGGTGCTCGGCATCATGGGCGGGGCGAAAGTCTCCGACAAAATCGCCTTCATTAACACGCTCCTGGCAAAAGTCGATCACCTGCTCATCGGCGGGAAGATGACGTACACGTTCCTCAAGGCCCAGGGCGTAGACGTCGGCGCGACCCGCGTGGGCGACGAAGAAATCGAAGCGGCCAAGCCGCTGCTCGCGCACGTCGGCAAGAAGATCACGCTTCCGGTCGATTACGTCGCCGCGAAGAGCGACGACCTGCTCCAGACTCAGGTGTGCGAAGGGCCGATCCCCGCGGGCTTCGAGGGCGTGGACATCGGCCCCAAAACGATCGAGCACTACAAGGCGCAAATCAAGGACTCCGCCACGATCATTTGGAACGGCCCGCTGGGGTGGTTCGAGCAGACCGCGTTCGCACGTGGCACGCAGTACATCGCCGAGGCGATGGCCGCGAGCGCGGGCGTCACTGTGGTGGGTGGGGGCGAAACGGCCGAAGCTGCCGAGCAGTTCGGGTTCGCCGAGAAGATGACCCACGTCTCGACCGGCGGCGGCGCCTTCCTCGCCTACGTTGAAGGTAAGAAGTTCCAGAGTCTGGCGCAAATCGACGATAAGTAAGGAAAGCGGCTTGGAGGTTTTGATAAGATTCACAAGATCAACAAGATAGAGAATCCGGCCGGACCTCAATCTCGTTAATCCTGGTAATCCTGTCAAAACCTCCTGGTCTTCGCGCCAGTCGGTCGCCTTCGGACTTGCATTGGTGCCACCTTCGGGTTCAAAATACGTCACCGCTGGGGGAATGTGGAGTGGAGCGCATGGCGACGGAGCGGCCGAAGCGGGGCGTACCGGAAGGTCTGTGGATCCGGTGTACGAACTGCAAAACCACGGTGTACAAGAAGGAAGTCGTGGCCCGGCACCACGTGTGCCCGGATTGCGACCACCACTTCACCATGCCCGCGAAGGACCGCGTCGCGCAACTGCTCGACGAGGGCACCTTCGAGGAGTGGGACACGGACCTGCGCCCGTGCGACCCGCTCAACTTCGTGGACCGCATCCCGTACCACGAGCGCCTCGTCGACGAGCAGAAGAAGACCGGCATGCCCGACGCGGCCGTGACCGGTAAGGGCTTCATCCGCGGGCGCCCGGTCGTTCTCGGGATCACTGACTTCGCGTTCATGGCCGGGAGCATGGGCAGCGTGGTCGGCGAGAAGCTGACCCGCGCCGCCGAGCGCGCGACGGAACTCAAGCTGCCGCTGATCTTTGTGAGCGGCTCCGGCGGCGGCGCCCGGATGCAAGAGGGGATCGTGTCCCTCATGCAGATGGCGAAGATCTCCGCGGCGCTCGGCCGGTACGATTCCGCCGGCGGGCTTTACGTCTGCATCCTGACGAACCCGACGATGGGCGGCGTCGCCGCGAGCTGGGCGTTCCAGGGCGACATTACACTCGCCGAACCGGGCGCGCTGGTCGGGTTCGCCGGGCGCCGGGTCATCTCGAACACGGTGCGGGTCGAACTACCGGAGAACTTCCAGACGAGCGAGTTCCTCCTGAAGCACGGGTTCGTGGACCGGATCGTTCACCGCAAGGATCTGCGCACCGAGGTCGCCCGCATTGTAGACTACTGCCAGATCAGGTAGCGCGGGTGCGGAGCTCCGGGCGCGGAGTTACAATTAAACACGTCCGCCGGACGGTTTTCCGGCACTTCGCCCGCGCTCTGCGTTCCGTGCCGCCTCCGGGGGTTCGTCGTGGGTCTGCTCGACTTCCTGTTCGGCAAAGGCAAAAGCGGTGGCTCCAAAAAGGGGCTGAAAAGGGCCAACGTCGCGAAGCGGTTCGAGTTGGGCGGGCGCACCGGACAGGGAAGCATGTCCAAAGTGTTCCGCGCCTACGACCGCGAACTCGGGCGCAACGTCTGTCTCAAACTCCTCGACAAAGTCAAAACCAAGAAGTTCGAGGAGCGGTTCGTCGGGCTGAAGAAGCCGAGCGAGGGCGAAATCTGCGAAGCCCTCAAGCACGACAACATCGTGCGCACCTACGAGTTCGGTGTCACCACCGACGGCGAACCGTACCTGGTGATGGAGTGGGTCGAGGGGTTGGGGTTGAACTACCTCATCGAGACCCGCGCCCCGCAACTGGCCGGCAACCGCATCAACTTTCTGAGCCAGCTCTGCAACGCCCTCCAGTACATGCACGACAGCAAGTGGCTCCACCGCGACCTGTGCCCGCGCAACGTGATGGTGGACAAAGAGGGCACGCTGAAGCTCATCGACTTCGGCCTCACCGTCCCGTACACGCCGGCATTCTGCGTGAGCGGGAACCGCACAGGCACACCGGACATCCTCGCGCCGGAGATCATCAAGCGCAAGGCCACCGACCACCGCGTGGACCTATTCGCTTTGGGCGTAACGGCTTACGAAGTCTTCACCGGCCAGTTGCCTTGGGAGCGGTCGCCGTCGAGTGAGGAAACGTTCCGGCGCCGGCTCAACACCGCCCCTCGCGAGGCCAAGGATCTGAACCCACAGGTCGACGAGCGACTCTCGTCGATCCTCCTGAAGTCCATCTCACGCGAGCCGGCCGACCGATACCCCAGCGCCAACGCTTTCAAGGACGCGCTCGCGCGACTCGAGAAGCAGGACTACTAAAGTAGGCTCCGGGATCATCGTAACCGGCTGACGCCCCGCGACGGCAAGGAGCGGTTCGTCGGTCGGTCAATGCACTGATCCGCAGTCACATTTGTTAACATTCCGGCCCCGAAACGCCCCTTCACGTAGCAGAATTCACCATAAAATCGGAAGCAGCAACGACTTATTCACACGACTACTCCATTTCGCACCCTTCCGCCGGCTAACAAACGCTAACATTCTGCGACCCACGGCCGTATTCCGTTCGTGGACGCCCTCCTCCTCATCAGGAGAAGATCGCGTGCGGCCGAGTATTGGCACCCCATTATACGCACACCAAGTGAACAAAAGAACAAAATCAAGCAGATTCGGAACTCATGTCGGCGCGCGATCAACCGGAGTGAAGCAAGCACTCGTCCGAAGCAAGCACCCGTATTTTGCATTTTCCGCGTATGAGGTCGGCGAGTTTTTGGCTCAGTATGGTGACGGGTTCAGGTTACTCGATCCGAGCGTCCCAATGCCCCCGCGCTTCCTTCGGCTCCTCAGCGCCGCGGCTCCTTCCGGAGACGTTACCTCCGATGCGGAGTTGCTGCGCAAGTACGTCGCGAGTGGCGACGCGGATGCGTTCGAGTTACTGGTTCGACGCCACGCCGATACGGTGTGGAATGCGTGTTTGCGCGTGTTGGGGAACGAGGCGGACGCGGCCGATGCGTTCCAGGCTACGTTCCTGATACTCACGCGGCGCGCGGCAACGGTGCGCGGAACGTGTGCGGGCGGGTGGCTGCACCGCGTCGCTGCAAATACGGCTCGGCGGTTACGAACCCGGCGCCGACCGACAGTAGAAGCCAACTTCGATGAAACGATCGCTCCCGGCCCCGTGCTCGGCGAGCGCCTGGAGCGAGATGAGTTCGCAGCGGCCGTCCACGAGGAACTCGCTCAGTTCCCGGAGCGCTACCGGCTACCCGTGGTTCTGTGCGATCTCGAAGGTCACACGCACTCCGAGGCCGCGAAAGTATTGGGCTGGCCCGTCGGGAGCGTGTCGGGACGGCTCAGTCGCGCGCATGCCATGCTTCGTGCCCGACTCGCGCGACGCGGATTCGTCGCTCCCGTGCTTTTTGTGGCGTGCGCCGTTCCGTCGCGAATCGTTCAAGCCGCAATCGGGATCGGGACCGGCGCGATCGCCGCACCCACGCTCGTTTCTCACCTCACCGAAGGAGTGCTCCTGAGTATGCACGCCGCAAAAATGAAAGTTGCGACCCTTCTCGCAGTTGGATTCCTCGGAGCCGTCGGTCTCGGAGTCGTGTTTGCTGCCGAGCGCCCGAACGCGCCGGCCGTCGCTGTTGCACCGGAGCAGGACGACGATAAACCCGAACCCGATCCAAAGACAACTCGCGATCCGAAATGGGTCGAAGGTTCCACTCCCAGTGCGTATCCGGGGATTCCGGCAATCACCAGTCAGTTCCTCACGGACTTCGAGCAGAAACATGTCGAACCGATTTTTGTCGGTGACACCCCACTGCGAAAACTACTCAAAATGAAGTCAAAGAGAACATTACAAAAACTAACGGACGCCACGAACTATGTCGAAAACACAAAATCGCCAGATATAAGAACGAATCCAAATGCATTTTTTGGCTTTCGCGAGAATCTGTCTCGAAATTGCGGCGCCCTGTCGCGTTTAATGACAGAGGCTCAAGCGATTGCCTTTGAAATTTACCCCACGGCCGAATTGCGGCGCCCGTGGCTCGTTTTGAAAGTGGCTGTTAGAAAGCGGGTCGAATTGCTACACATAGAAAACCCTTCCATCTTCGTCGCTGACGAAGGACGATCCGCCCGCATCGACACCGAAATCGAACTTGCCCGACACGATCAAAAGAAGTGAGATCACTGAGCAAACGCCGCCGACTCACACAGGCCGTTCGCCAAGAAGGGTGGCGGCCGCAATTGCGGCCGTTTCTACGCGCAGAATCCGCGTGCCCAAGCTCAACACCAGCCAACCGTTCTCACGAGCGCGGTCCACTTCGGCTGGCGTGAATCCCCCCTCCGGGCCGACCGCAATCGTTCCGCCACGCGAACCCACGTGTACGAGGCCGGGGCCTGTGTGGAGCACTACCCGCGGACCGGGGAGGTCCGTGCGGGCAACGAAGTCGTCCCACTTTTGCGGCGGGTCGATGAGCATGAGCCGATTGCGCCCGCACTGTTTACTCGCTTCGACCACCGCGCGCTCGAACTTCTCCACGACCGACGCCTTCGGTTGAACGACGGCGCGGGTAGTCAGGAGCGGAACGAATCGCGTGGCACCGAGTTCCGTCAATTTCTCGATCAGGAAATCAGCGCGATCACTCTTGGGTAGCGCGGACGCGACCACGAGCGGGAAGCCGAGTTCACGGTCCGCAACGACCGGCGCAAGAACCGAGAGGACGACCGTTTTCTTTCCGGCGCTGAGAACCTGCGCGGGGTACTCGTGGCCGTCGCCGTTGAACAAAACGACCTCATCACCCTCCGCGAACCGGCGGACGGCAGAGAGGTGATGTGCTTCGGGACCGGTCAAAACGTATTCGCCCGGTCCCAGTAGATCGGGCGTGAAAAAGCGGTCGGCCACGGGCGACTCAGATCTGCTCGACGTGGAGCGTGACGTGGACGTCCTCCGTCACGTTTACGAAGTCTTGGTATGCGTCCTTCGGGTCGCGCCCGAGCGCCGGTTGTGGTGGGTCCACCATGATCGGTTCCCAGAACGTGGCGTAGGATTCGGCGGCCATCGGTTCACGGTTGTCGAGATTCACGAGCTGCCTCCCAAAGAAGGAGAGTGTGTGCCCGGCTTGACGATTCGGTCAGCAGTAGCGTGCGAGTGGAACCGAATCGGGAGCGAGTGTAAAACCGAGCGACGGCGAAATGGGGCAATTGGTAGAAACTACCCGATCGCTACACGTCGGTCAAGCATAGATCCCAACAAACCCGGACCTGTGTTCGCGCGTCACCAAAAGCGCTGAGTCTGATCTCTGTGTTGAATTGGCGCGTGGCTTTTGGTTTGGTGGCACAGGCCTCTGGCCTGTGAAACCACTCACAGGCCAGAGGCCTGCGCCACGGACAAAACACAAGCTTTCAACGCAGCATCCGGCCCCGGAACTCAAAAACGCGCGGGGCCAAGTGCGTCCCGCGCGTTAATGTTCAGTAACGGTTGCCGTTTCGTTACACTTCTTCCGGCGCGCCGGTCCCGCCGAGTCGGTGCCAGCCGTCGCTGCGCCACTCGAATACGACCTCGTCGCGTCCGCGCCAGGCCACGCAGTACGCACCGGAAATGTTCGCCACGGACCAGCCGAGTCGACGCAACAGTTCCCAGTTGGGGTTGGTGTGTTCTTTTTGAGCCAGTGGGGATAGTGGTTGCATGGTGTGGTCTCCGAAATCGGTTCGCGGTGGGCGCTAGCGAACCGAGTTGTTCAAACTTAGAACGAAAACGGACCTCGTCCTTGCGTCACTAAAGGAATGATCCGCGAGAGCGCCCGATCCGGCCCGGAATTCGGTATCAGAACCCAAACGTCCTGCCGAGCCGAACGCGACACGAGAATCCCAAACGTCCGCCCCGAGGTACTACAGGAGTAACTCGCCGATTCCTTCACACATCGTCCAATATCGGCCGAGTTCGCGAATCGGGTTCAACAGTTCTTTATTGCGGCAACAACGCGGGCGCCCGGGCGGGGGCGCATCCGGCGGTTAGCGCAAGAGCGGTGTGTTTGTCAGGATCGGTGCCCCCGTTACACCCATGAGGGCGGCCGGGGCCGGGAGTTGCGGAGCGGGGGCCGCGTTGTTCGGGAAGAACTGCTCTTTCGCGGTGCCGCCCGAAACTGGAGGCGCGTCCTTTTCACCCTTCCCGCCGAACAAATCGGTGGGGAACGTGGGGAGCGGTTCGCCGGCTAGTTCGGTCCTCTGTCGAATAGTACCGCGTGTGAACGGCCCGGCGCCAAAGAACCAGGTGTCTTTTATCTGGCTCGTCGCTTCCACGGTGCCCGATTGCCACACCGCCCGCCCCGTAATTCGGTTGTAAGCGAACACCCCGATCTTCGCGACGCCGCGCTGGTCGTTCTTCTTCGCCAGCGCGATTTCGGGAATGCTCGTCGGCAGCCCCGGGACGACGGACGGGAGCGACACCGCGGGCGTGCCGACCATCACGCTGTGCCGGTCCGTACCGAGCGCGCCCGCGCGCAGTTCAACAACGTACACCGCACGCGGGCGCTCTTCCTGGAGTAGGGCGCCGTGGGCGAGGAGTTGCTGGCGCACGAGGCTGATGACGTACCCCTTGTCGACCACGTCTTTTTCGAGCGAAGTGGTGTCGAGGAACACCGGCTGGCCGCTGAGCGGCGTGAAGTCGATCTTCGCCACGGCCATATCCACCGCCTGCGAAACGAGGAGCATCTCGGTCGCGGCGCGGGGGCTGTCGGTCATTTTGGTCGTTCCGCACCCGGCGATTAGCACGATTAACAGGAGCCAGGACGCTCGTCGAACGGTGATCTGTGGTCGTGTCAAGTAACGGTCCCCGAGGAGCAGCGGGGCCGCACTATAACGCGGCACTCGGACGGTTCAAGACCACCAATGAGAGTGGCAGCAGGTCACTTGTTTTCCCCGGGACCGCGGGCATCTTGCCCGCTCTTCTGATGTTGGTAGCGAAGAGCGGGCAAGATGCCCGCGGTCCCGGGGAAAACAGCCGCACACCGCCCCCGCGCCGTGTAAACTGTCGGAGCCTGCCATTTCCTCACCCCAACGAGAGCTGCCAATGTCACAAGCCACTCGCCGTTCGTTCCTTCGGGCGTCCGCTGCGGGCGGAACGTTCCTCGCGCTCCCCGCACTCACGTACCGGTCCGCGCTCCTGGCCGACGACAAGCCGAGCGAAGTCGTCCGCGTCGCGTGTGTCGGCGTGGGCAACCAGGGCACGGGAAACATGAAGGCGATTCGGAAGAACGTCGTTGCGGTGTGCGACGTGGATAAGGGGCACCTCGCGTCTGCGGCGAAGGAACTGGAAAAGAGCAACACGAAGGTCGCGACGTTCGACGATTACCGCAAGATCCTGGAGAGCAAGGACATCGACGCGGTGCTGTGTACCACGCCGGACCACTGGCACGCGCTCGTCACCATTGATTCGTGCAAAGCGGGCAAGGACGTGTACTGCGAAAAGCCACTGACTCTCGTGGTGGCCGAGGGGCGCGCGATGGTGAAGGCCGCACGCGACAACAAGCGGATCGTGCAGACCGGCAGCCAACAGCGCTCCGGGAAGGAGTTCCGGCAAGCGTGCGAGCTGGTGCGAAACAACGCGCTCGGCAAGGTGAAAGAGGTGAAGGTCGGGTTACCGGGGCCGAACTGGGTAGACCGCGCGAAGAAGCCGGTTCCGGACGGATTCGCGCCCGCCGCACTCGACTACGACCGCTGGCTCGGGCCGGCGCCGGAGCGCCCGTTCAACGCGAACCGCGTGCATTACCTGTTCCGGTTCTTCTGGGACTATTCGGGCGGCCAGCAGACGAACTTCGGCGCCCACGACCTCGATATCACGCAGTGGGCGCTCGGGATGGACGATAGCGGACCGACCACGATCGAGGGCACTGCAACCTTCAACGCGGACAAGTGGTTCGAGACCCCGGAAACGGCAAAGCAAACATTCACTTACGCGAACGGCGTTCGGGTTCACTGCACGCTCGGTAAAGGCGGGAACCCCGGTGGCGTGACGTTCGAGTGCGAGAAGGGGACGATCTACGTGAAGCGCGGGTCGCTCACCGTGACGATGAACGGGGAGAAGGTCGAGAAGCCCTACGAACTGCCGACCGGCGACACGAAACTGTACGTGAGCGCGAACCACCACCAGAACTGGCTCGACTGCATCAAGAGCCGCAAGTTGCCGATCTGCGACGTGGAGATCGGCCACCGCAGCGCGACCGTGTGCCACCTGGGAAACATCGCGATCCGCACCGGGCGGAAGATCACCTGGGACGCGAAGGCGGAAACGATCGTCGGCGACAAGGACGCTGCGGCGATGCTCACGAAAGAGTACCGCAAGCCGTGGGCGCTGAGCTGATTTGGGGCGAGAGCACCAAATGGGTGCGGCGCCTGTTTATTCCCAGGGTGCGGGTCGCGGATTGATCCCAGGGTGCGCTCGCTGCGCGATCGACCCTGGGCTGAGGAATCTAACCCCGTTGGGGTACAAGCCTTGGTTGCGCAAATGCGCCGATAATTGGAAATGCCCCTGCCCTTGCGGGCGAATATGTCCACGTGCGATTGATCCCCGCATGTGTGGTGGGCCTACCCTGAAGGGGTTGCATAACCCAGCCCAGGGTCGATCGCACAGCGAGCGCACCCTGGGAACAAACAGGCGCCCACCGGAACAACCGGGCGCCCCCTGGGAAACCCGCAACCTGGAGCCACAGGCGCCGATTGACCAGTTCCGGCCCGCCCGGTACGATCAACTTTGCGAATACCGTTCATTTTCTTGATTCCATCGCGGACCCGATGTTCACAAAGCGGATCATTCCTTGCCTCGACGTGGATCGCGGGCGCGTGGTGAAGGGGACGAATTTCGTCGGCCTGCGTGACGCGGGCGACCCAGTCGAGGTCGCCCGACGGTACGACGAGCAGGGCGCGGACGAGCTCGTGTTCCTCGACATTTCGGCGAGCCACGAGGGGCGCGCGATCATGCTGGACATGGTCCGCCGCGTGGCGGAACAGATCTTCATGCCGTTCACCGTCGGCGGCGGGATCCGGACCATCGAAGACGCGACGCAGCTCATCCAGGCGGGCGCGGAGAAGGTCAGCCTGAACTCCGCCGCGGTGAAGACCCCCGAACTCATCGCCGAGGTGAGCCGCAAGTTCGGCACCTGTGCGACCGTCGTGAACATCGACCCCAAGCGCCGGCCGCGGCCCGACGGTTCGGGCGATATGTTCTTCGAGGTCCACATTAACGGCGGGCGCGTGCCGACCGGCCTGGACGCGGTCGAGTGGGCGCGGCGCGTGGTCGAACTCGGCGCCGGCGAGATCGTGCTCACCTCAATGGACGCGGACGGCACGAAGAACGGGTACGACCTCCCGATGCTCGAAGCCGTGAGCCGGGCCGTGAACGTGCCGGTGGTGGCGAGTGGCGGCGCCGGGCACCCGGAGCACATGCGGCTCGCGTTCGACGCCGGCGCGGACGCGGCGCTGGCCGCCAGCATCTTCCACTACAACGAGCACTCGATCCCCGACACGAAGGCGTACCTCGCGGCGCGGGGCGTGCCGGTGCGGATCGCCCGCGCCTGATCGCGCGAAATGCCCGGCGGCGAGCGCCGTCTCACTCATGCCCTTCTCATTTGCAGGTCCAAGGAGCTCCCTTCGATGCCCCCACCCGCTTCGCCTCCGCCCCCTCCGGCGCCCTACGTTCCCATCCCGATCAATTCCCCGGAACCGGGCCTGAAGGTCGCCGCGACCGTGGCCGGTGAACCGCAAATTAATCAGTTGTTCCGCACGGTGATGCTGCACAAAGGGTCCGACCTTCACCTGAAGGCCGGGCTGCCCGGGATGATGCGGCTCCGCGGCGTGATTCAGAAGATGAACACGCCCGTGCTCACGCAGGAAACGCTCGAAAAACTCATCTACCCGATCTTGCGTGAGAAGGACAAGAAGGTTCTCGAAGACACCGGCGGGGCCGACTTCGCGCACGTCATCGGGAACGACGAGGCGCGCTACCGCGTGAACCTGCTGAAGCAGCGCGGGCGGTTCGCGATGGTCGCGCGGCTCGTGAACCAGAGCATCCCGACGTTCGAGAAACTCGGGCTGCCGGCCACGATCGAAAAGCTATGCCACTTCGAGCAGGGCATGGTGCTGCTCGCGGGCGTGACCGGGTCCGGTAAATCGACCACGATCGCGTCGATGCTGGACTACATGAACGCGAACGAAGCGCTTCACATCCTCACGATCGAGGACCCGATCGAGTTCGTGTTCACGGACAAGATGTCGATCGTGAACCAGCGCGAGGTGTTCCTGGACGTGTGCGACTGGCACACCGCACTGAAGCACGCGGTCCGCGAAGACCCGGACGTGATCCTCGTGGGCGAAATGCGCGACTCGGAGACGTTCGAGGCGGCGGTCCACGCGGCGGAAACGGGTCACGTCGTGTTCGGGACGATCCACGCCTCGAACGCCTATAGCACGGTGGACCGCATCCTCGGGCTGTTCCCGCCGAGCCAACACGGGGCGGTGCGCCAGTCACTCGTGTTCAACCTGCGGGCGGTGGTGGCGCAGAAGCTGGTGCCGTCGTGCATCCCGGGCGTGCAGCGGGTGCCGACGAACGAGATCATGATCGTGAACCCGAGTATCCGCGACATCATCCTGAAGGCGCAGGACGCGAAGCTCCTGGACGCGATTCGCGCGTTCTACAACGAAGGCATGATGGACTTCAACAAGAACCTCGAGGATCTGTGCCTCGGCGGGCGCATCGACAAGGCGACCGCACTGGAGTTCTCGCCCAACCCGGAGCAGCTCCGCATGGCTCTCAAGGGCATCAAGGTTGCAGCGAGCGGCCTGGTGTAGTTCTTTCGTTAATCGGCAACTCGAAGTCCGCGACGGACGCGCCGTCGCGGATTCCTCACCGTTCCGAAATGTTTATTACGCTAAACGTAGCGGCACCCGGCCCTTTGAACGCGGCTCCAGCCGATTGAAGGCACCGGTTTGCGGCGTCGGTAACGGATTTCCCTTCGGGCGGTGTACCGACAATCCGGGTGGCATTCTGACCGTCGACACGGAACAGTGTCACGACGTCCAATTCGCGGTAGGCGGCAACTTCTCCGAAGGTTCTATCCCCACGCACCTTGACCGTTTGCAAGTCGGTAGGTGTAGGCTTCGGACCCGTCTGCTGGAACGCCTTAAACAGATCCTCGTGAGAGATGCCGAGTTCTCTACACTTCTTTCTGTCGATATCTAACGAAACCACTTTCGCGGGCAGTGGGTCTTTGTGCGGCGCGACAATGGCCCCTTCTGTAGCGAGGTGCTCCCGAACGGTCTCGGATGCCGCGTCCAATGCAGCCCAGTCCGCACTGGTCTTGTCTACGACCGCGAGAACAACTTGCTTCGGCCCGTCGGCCAACCGGCCGACCGTGACTGAAATGCCTTCCCGCTTAATCAGCTGAGGTAGCTCTATCTGATCCACGCGATTCTGGACAAGCTCTCTGGCAGCGGTCACGTCGGTACCGGGTCCGAAATAAAGCCGGGCGACGCACCGGCCGGAGTTATTCGATTCGGATTCGAGTCGCACCACTCCTTCGACACCCTGCAAAAAATGCTCAAAGAGCATGACTATCGTATAAATGACCACAGGCGCGTTTGCACCAGGGTAAACCGCGGTTACCTCAATGACCGCGCCCACGGCCGGGGGCGGGGGCGACTGTCGGCAGCCGACAAAACCGGTCACGGAGAACAACAGGCACAGTGCGGTAAAGCCGCTAAGCCTCGCCGCACGGTAACCGGACCTGCACTCGTTGCGCGGGCTTTCGCTCACAGGCCTACCTCATTGCGCCAAGCGATGCGTATTCTGGCCCACGGGCTCGGGGCCGCGGCAAAACTCACTTCGCGAGATTGTAGCAGAGCAACTCCTTATAGTTATGCACAGACCCGCACTCGTTTGCAAACCTGGAGTGCGTGCGCATTGCCTTTCGTGCAGCGCGCGCCAACGGTCAATCGGGGACACAGACGGCCGGTCGATTCTCGCCCGGCCGTCTGCACAACATACTCTAGCTACTTCTTCTCCTCGAACTCGCCTTCGAGGTGCGACGCGAGCATTTCGACCTTTTCGCCCTTCACTTCGGCGATGGTGGCGGTACCGTTCTTGGCGCCCCACTTGAAGGTGAACTCGGTACCGACCGGTAACTTCTCAGCGATCGCTTTCTTGGCTTCGGCCTTGCCCTCGAATCCTGTAATCTTGGCTTTCACCAGCCCGTCTTTGATTGTGTACTCGCACAGGATCAGGATGAGATCGTCCTTTCCGTGTGGGGAGATCTTCAGGTCCGTTTTCTCGAACGTGACCCGCAACTCGCCGTCCTTTTTGCCCCACGCGCCGGAGAGCGTCTCGGGCTTATCGTCCTTCTTTTCCTCGGTGGTCGCCGCGAAGAATTCGCCGTGAATGAGCCGCATAAAGAACTGGTGCAGTTCCTTGTGGGCGTTTGCGGGCGGTTTCGGCGGGACCGCTTCGCTTTGTTTCTGCGTCGATGTACCCGCGACTGATGCTGACGTCTTCTTGGGAGCGTGTGCGGCGTGGAGGTGCTGAATCACCGGGGGCGTGACCAGCCCGCCAATAACAATCAGACCGCACGCGAGCAGCGCGAACTTGAGTGACTTGTACGCCATGACGGTCGAGACTCCTGTGGTAAGGGCCGCGACCGACGGAGGGACGGTCGCTGAGCGGGTCGCTGTGGTGACAGCGCGATCGAGCAACCGAACCGGCACCGCGCCCGTTGCGTGTGGTGCCAGTACCGAGGGGAGCGTACCGGCCGTCAGCGCGACGCCGCGCCGCGTGAGCCGCCGGGCCAAAAGCAGCCGCGCCCGACTGAGGCGCGTGCCGAGTGTCTTCGGCGGGCAGCCCACTTCTACGGCAGCCTGTTGGGTCGTCAGACCCAGCAGGTCGCACAATACGATCGGCGCGCGGTACTTGTCCGGCAGCGCGCCGAGTTCGCCGTCCAGAACGTCTTTGAGATCGTCCACGGGAACCGGCAGTACAGCGGACGGGTGGAGCGCTGCGGCCGTGTACTCTTTCGCGTCGCGCCGAGTGCGCGATCCGCGTGCTTTTCGTGCGACGTTGTGGGCCACCCCATACAACCAGTTCCCGATCGCGCCCGCGCGCTGGAGCGTGCCCGCGTCGCGTGCGAAGACGAGGAACGTGGCCTGGAACGCATCTTCGGCATCCTGTTCGTGCCGCAACACGCGCCGACACACGCCGAACACCATGAACCCGTACCGTCGCACGAGCGCAGCAAACGCGCCCTCGTCGCGGCTCTCGACGAACCGCGCGACCAGCTCCGCGTCGGAGAGGTGGGCGAGTTCGTCGGCGTGGAGGGTTCGACCCAGTTGGTGGAGCGAAGCGGACAGAGATCGCGTCGCGGTCATGTTGGTCCCCGGTTGCAACCCGCGAAATGTACTGCCCCGGCGCGCCGCGATTCCTTCAAGAATTTGAAGAATCGGGAGAGCGAGATCAAAATCAGCCGAGTTCTTAAAATCCCTTTCAACCGGCACTGCGTCTTGGCAGTCGGCGCAGGAAATCAGCACCGGGGCACTATTCGTGAGAACAACCCGCTCGTTTTTGTTGTCGGCGCGAGCACTTTTGTAGTGAGGCACGGATGGCGTTCTTTTTCGCGACCGCGGACGACCTGTTGTCGGTCCTGCTAAGTGTTGAAGCCCGGCACTCGATCGTGTACACGCCTTTTGAACACATCTGCGAGCCGAGGGCCGACCACTTTCTTACCGCCCGGGATCTGCCCACCCTCTTCCGACCGCAGCCGTTCGAGTCCGCCGGGAGCGGCCCCGGATACCTCGTGACGGAAGTCGGCACGGACGTTGTGCTCCGACCATTGCCCCGTTACGAAGGCAAAGACCGGTGGTCCGTCGACCAACTCACCAACCCGGACAGCACGGTTCTCCGGCACGGCGGGTTGTACGGTGACAACGTCCTACTCCAGGGCGAGGTCCGAACAGCGCACAAAACTCGAATTGCCGCGCGCCTACAACGTGCCTTCGACGCCGCGCTTCGGAAGCAGTTCATCCAGATTAGGGCGTTTTTCGTGGGGCCGGGTGCAGAAGTGCTCTTGGACTCGGGCTTCAGGCTGACCACAGCCCAACAGTGCCCACCGGAATACGATCTTCGTCGCTGAGAGCAAAACCACCACGAGAGCAATCTCGATTTGCCTCAGCGCCCTGTGGTAACGCCGCACTCCCAACTTTGGCGAGCGCGGCGCAGACGATTCATCTAAACCGAAGGCTCACTTCTTTTCGCCCTGCGCGGTTTCCTTGAGCAGTTCCTCGACGGCGTGCTCCAGCTCTTTCTCCCGGATGTTCTTGTGGCGGATCACGCCCTTCGCGTCGAGCACGTAGATGGTCGGGAAGAACTTCACCTGGTACTTGCTGATCAGAGCCCCGTTCTCCCCCGCGTGCCAGTGGGTCCACGGCATTTCGGTCTTTTCCAGGAACTTGGTCAGCGTCTCCTTCTTCTCATCGGCACTCACGCTGATGAGCGCGAACGGCTTGCCGTCCAGCTTCTTCACCATGTCGCGCTCGTGCGGGATCATGGCCCGGCACGGCCCGCACCACGTGGCCCAAATGTCCAGCACCACCACCTTGCCGCGGTAGTCGCTCACCTTCGCCTTCTTGTCACTGTCCAGCACCGGGCAGTCCACGTCGCCGAGCACCTTGCCCACGGTCAGGTGGTCGAGCATGTACACCACATCGTTCGCCGCGTCGGACAGCTTCGTCGGCCCCTGCGGACCGCGCACGCTCGCGTCCCCGTACTCCTTCACCAGCGTGTCCAACTTCTTCCGCGCCTCGGCGAACCCCTTCGCCAGCTCGTCCGGCTTCGCCTTGCCGTTCGAGTCCAACCTGTCGATCTCGTTGGTGATCTGGATGAACTGCACCCCGCCGCGAACGTCCTTGTTCTTCGATTCGGCCAACTTCGCGAGCAGAGCTTTTCCGTCCGGGCGGAACGCGAGCATCGGCACCAGGTCGAGGATCTTCACGTCGTCCACGAATGTGTCCACCGCGAACTTCAGCGCCTCGGTGTCGGTGGTGTCGTCCCGGGTGGCCAGCGCCAGTGCGCGCATGACGAACGCCGCCTTCGGGTTCGCTTTGGCTAGGTCCAGGGCTTCCCGGGCCAGCTTCTCGTGCTTCGGCTGGAACGCGTCGTTGAACTTCTTGCGCTCGTCGTCCGTCTTGGCCGCCTGCATGTTCTTCTGGAACTGGATCACCGTTTCCGAGTAGCGCTTCATCAGGTCGTTGAACTTCTGGTCCGGGGTTTCCGCCCCGTCGCCCTTCTTCTCCGCCTTCTTCGTGTCCTCGCCCTTCTTGACGTCGTCGGCGACGACCGCCCACGTGACCGCCGCCAGGAGCAGTGCCGAAAGGGTGAATCGCATGGTGACCACCGTTCGAGATGTGTGACCGTCCCGACCACGTCGGCTAGGACCGGTGCTGGGCAATATACGGAGCGGGCGCCGTGGGGCGGCCCATTATCGCGCAAATATGTGCCCGACTTTTCCGCCGTATATACCGCGATGTGCCGCTCACGAAGTGCGAGCTTCGAGGTAGACGAGACTTTGCCGCGCGGCCTCCAATGGATCGCTCGCGCACTCGTCCAGTTCGATGACCCAATCGACCGGGTGCGTTAGGGTGTTCAGGATTCGGGGGATGTCGACGGCTCCGTTCCCGAGAGCCGTCATCGGTTGGCCGTACACGGCCGGTCCGTCCTTCCAGTGAATCGACCCGAGCCGCGGTCCCAGTTCCGAAACGGCGCCGGCGGGGTCGAACCCTGCGGTCCGCGCCCAGTACACGTCCAACTGCCAGAAAATGTCGGGATGCAGTTCCTTGTGAAGCGTGCGTATCGGGAGCACGCCTTCGAGCAGCTCGAACTCCCACCAGTGGTTGTGCAATCCAAATTCGAGTCCGTGTTCGCGTGCGAGGTTCCCGGCTGCGTTGCAGTTCGCGATCAGATCACGCAACCCCGCAGCAGAATCGTAACGCGGATCGCGGGGCCACCCGTGCCAGATGATCTTCCGGCACCGGCACACGTGAGCGATTTGTGTCCAGTGTTCGATGTTCGCGGGCGTCGGCAGGTCGCCGTGGATCGACACGACAGTCAATTCGTGCCGCGCGAGTGCTTCTGCGAGGCGCTCAGCGGATAAGCCGAGAGGAAGTGGCGCGAGTTCGACCGCTCGAAAGCCGGCGGCCTTCACCGAGCGGAGCGCCTGCTCGATGTCCGACGAGACGGCGTCTCGAATCGTCCAAAGTTGAAGTGCTGTGGGGGAACGCCCCTGATCCTTTGGGCTGCTCATCGAGTGCTCGGTGAGGATCGGCCCGGCGAAACGCGGCCGGGGCACCAAGGTACTCGAATCGATCCGCGAACCCAAGGGTTTTTGCTACCGGTACCGCACCTTATCCGGCTTCGGTCGCGTTCCAGTCTGCGGACCACCCACCCGCGGCCCGGTACATCTCGTCGCCCGTGTGCTGGGTAAACTCGACCACCAACCGGTCGTCGCGCAGCCCAAGTAGCTCGGTGCAGATTGCGATCAGACCGCGTGCGCGTTCGGCCCGCTGGTCTGGGGTGCGCCCCGATCGGACGTCGCACATTACGATCGCCCCTGGTTCGCCCTCTCCATCAAGCGCCGTCCACAGGTTGCCCGCGCCGAGTTCCCGGAACCCAACAGTCACCCGGGCCGGCGTGGTGTCCATCGACTTGGCATAGAGGGCGGCGATCCGGCGCGCGACCTCACGCTTCGTCTCGGTCGGGTAACTCCCGGGCACGTCCAGTTGCAGGTACGGCATTGCGACATCCGCCTTGATGAGTCTTCTGGGGCGTCTGTTTGCTCCCAGGGTGCGCTCGCTGCGCGATCGACCCTGGGCTGAGGAATCTTACCCCGTTCGGGGTAGGCCAACCGCACATGCGGCCAGCCAATCGCATGTGGGCACCACACCCACCGCCCTTGTGGGCGGGGTTCACCTGTTGCGCCAGGTTAAGGCACCATTGGCAACGGATGTACGGGCCACGTTATGGGCGAACCCCGCCCGCAAGGGCGGTGGGTCGTAGGGCTTGGGGCGCCAGTCGCCGGCGCCACCAATGCTTGTACCCCAACGGGGTTAGATTCCTCAGCCCAGGGTCGATCGCGCAGCGAGCGCACCCTGGGAACAAACAGGGGGCTACTTCGGGGCGCCCGGAATGATGTGACTCACCGCGCGAACGAGGCGCTGGAACTCGGGGTCGGTGCGGATCGGGTCGAGGTCAGTGTCTGTTGCCAGGAGCTTCATGTCGTCGAACCCGGCACGCAGCGCGAGTGCGAGCAAGCGCAAGGCTTCCGCGCGGTCGGGACCGCGCGGGGCGTGCTTCGCGAGTTGAGCGTGCAGCCCGGCTGCTTGGTACTTGCGGTACGCGGTTGGTTCTGCCGCGAGCACGGTAGCTGCGTCTGCGCGCGCCTCGGGCGCGCGCCCCAACCGGGCGAGGTACACCCCGCGCCCGGCGCGCCCCTCGGTGTGGTCGGGGTACAAATCGAGCAACCGGTCCAGGAGCGAGATCGCCTCCGCTTCGCGGTGCAAGTGGTCCGCGAGAACAATGGCTTTATCGAGCAAGGCTTCGCGCATTGCGGGGGCGATCTTCAGCGCGGCGTCAAAGTCCGCGAGCGCGCCGAGTGGCTCTTTCGCCATCCGGTGGCGCCCGCGCGTGGCCCAACTAAGGGGGTCGTTCGGTTCGCGCTTCAACCCCGCCGCGCGATCGGCATTCGCGCCCGCGGGGTTGTTGTCCGCGTGGCGCACACGCGATCGAAGGAAGAGTACCCGGGCGGGTGACGCCGGGTCCGCCAGTACGGACGTGAAATCGGCCTCGGCCCCCTTGTACTGTTTCAACCCCTCGCGGGCGAGTCCGCGGTTCACCAGCACAACGGTCCAGTCCGGTTTCAGTTCAAGTGCGCGGGTGAAATCGGCTTCGGCTTCCTGGTAGCGCTTCTGTTTCAGCCGGGCGATACCGCGGTTCGCGAGTGCGAGTGGGAAGTCTGGCACGAGCGCGAGACACACGCTGAACGCGGTCGCGGCATCGGCCGGTTGCCCGAGCGCGTCGTGGCACATCCCGCGTGCGAACCACGCCCGGAAGTGCGTCGGGTTACGGTCGCAGAACCGCGCGAGGAGCGGGAGCGCTTCGCGGTAGCGATCGGTGGCCGCGAGGTCTAATCCATCGAACTGGAGGTCCGCGTCGCGTGCGGTTACGGGGGCGGGGCGGAACAACGGCACCGGGCGCCCGTCGCGCCGGGCTTCGAGTTCGGCCCGGTGCCGATCGAGCACGCCGGGGCGGTCCTCCGGTGCGAACAGCCGGTCAGCGGCAGCGTTCCAGCGCAGCCCGGCCTCGATCGCCTCGCGCGAGTACCCGCCGGCCTCGGCCTCCACGCGCGTCATCAGCACGAGCATTTCCGCCAACGCTTTCTTCAGTTCGACGCGGCGTGCTGTGTCCAACAGCACGAACTGCGGACGCTGGTCCCACGCCGGGTCGTCGGCGACCGCGTACCGCGCGACCACGTTGCGCGCGTCGGCCAGTCCGCGTTCGCGCAGGGCCGGGTCGGTGCGAGAACCGAGTTCCACGGCCGCGGTGTGGAGTTGACTCACGGCGGCATCGGCCGCGACCAGGGCCTCGGCGCGCTGTACTTCTTTTGTGCGGGTGGCGATCTGCGTTTGCCGGACGGCCGCGACGGACGCGGGCAGCACGAACAGCACCAGAGCTGCGGCCGTGACCATCAGTGCGGTCGCGGGGCGCGGATTGCGCCGGCGCCACTTCCGGGCGCGCTCGCGGAACGAAGATTCTGGGGCGAAGCGCAGCGGAAGGTGCGCGAGGTGCCGGGCGATGTCTTCCCGCAAGTCCGCCGCGCTCTGGTACCGGCGCGCGGGGGCCGGGTCGAGGAGCTTCGCGACGACGGCCGCGATCGCGGGCGACACGGCCGGGTTCCGCTCGCGCACCGGGACCGGCGGTTGCTCCTGAACGGCAATCTGCCGACGCACGGTGTCCTGCTTATTCGGCAGTGAAACGTGTGGGAACGGGAGTTCCTGCGTGAGCATCTGGTAGAGCATCACGCCGAGCGAGAACAGGTCGCTGCGTGCGTCTACGACGGCCGGTTCACCGGCGAAGGCACGCAGGTGCTCGGGCGCCATGTACGGGAACGTCCCGCCGACCGAACTCGCGGCCTCGTCGGTGCCGTCGGTCGAGGTCGCCACGTTGAAGTCGAGGATCATGGGCGTGCCGTCGTCGGTGAGCAGCACGTTCCCGGGCTTCAGGTCGCGGTGAAGGGTGCCGGCGCGGTGGGCGTGGGTCAGCCCGGCCGCGAGTTGGCCGATCACCCACAGGCACCCGTCCGCGTAGGTCGCGTGATTCAGTTCGTGCTCGCCCGCGGCGGGGAGCTGATCGAACAGTGCGCGGGCCGAAGTCGGAACCTCATCGGACAGGTCGGCGAGCACCCGGGCCAGTGTGTGGCGCCCGAGGAACGGCATGCACACCACCTGGAACCGACCCGCTTCGTGGACCGAGTACACCGGGATGATGTTCGTGTGCCGGAGTTTGGCGAGCGTCTGCGGTTCGGCGGTCCAGACGAGTGTGACCTTCAGCGCGACGAGCCGGTTCGCGAGCGATTCCTGGCGCGCGAGGTACACTCGCGCGAACGCCCCGCGCCCCAGTTCTTCAACGATCTCGAAGTGGAGCAGGTGCGAACCGATGCGCGGGTACGGATCGTCGGAGAGCAGCCCCGAGAGTTCGACGGACGATCCCGAATCGGACCCGTGCCCCACGAAGCACACGCAGTCGGTGGCGTCGTGGGGAGTGAGTGCCGGGGGCGGCGCACTCATGTGATCGGTGCAGACCTCTTCGGCGAAGGCGACCGCGCTGTCGTGATGTTTTCGGGCCTGGGTCGAGCGGGGCACGGCGCACCTCCGCGTGCGATGCAGCCTGTAGGGGGCGAATGGGTGTGCTGGTTGGGCGATCGGCGCTTGACGCTCCGTGCCGGGACGATGTGCGGCTGCAGCAAGCCTAGTACGTGTTTCGCGCCCGTGCGCCGGTGCGGTAGTTTTTTGCGTTTTCGTTCCGCAGGTGAATCCCGACCCGGTCTTATGGTGACACCACGATTCCCCGCGCCGCGACGGTGCCGGCGTGGTATTCTGCCGCCTGCGAATTCTCTCCGTTGGTGTTTTGAGGGGCAGAAATGGACCGCGTAACGGCCGCATGCGAGTACCTCTTCGAGATGCGCTCAACCCAGCGGCCGGTCGCTGCGCTCCCCGCGGATCTCGTGCCCCAATCGATCGCCGAGGGGTATCTGGTCCAGGAGCGCCTCGTTGGGAAGATCCTGAATCAATTCGGTAGCCGACCGATTGGGTATAAGATCGCCTGCACGAGCGAACTGGCGCAGAAGGCGCTCGGTGTGGACGGTCCGTTCTTCGGGGTGCTCATGTCGCACTCTTCGTACAGCAGCCCGGCGACGCTTCGAGGATCGGACTTCGTGGTTCGGTGCGCGGAGGCGGAGTTCGGGTTCGAGATGGGGGCCGACGTACTCCCCGGTCCGGTGTACACGGCCGACACCATTCGCCCGTTCATCGGAACCGCGATGCCCTCAATTGAGATCGTGGACCACCGGTATCACGACTGGCAAACGGTGGGAGCGCCGTCGCTCCTCGCTGATAACGCGATCCACGGCGCGTGGGTCGCGGGGGAGCCGTATGCCGACTGGCGCGACCTGGACTTCGCCCGACACCCGGTCACGCTCGTGGTTAACGGGGAGCAAACGTTCCCCGGTTCGGGCGCGGCGGTGCTGGGTAACCCACTGAACGTGGTAGCGTGGCTGGCGAACCAACTGCCGAAGTTCGGGCGCCGGTTGGGGCGCGGGGACCGAGTTACGACCGGCATCACGACCGGCATCTACCTCGCGCGCCCCGGCGACCACCTCGCCGCGGACTTCGGTCCGCTCGGTCAAGTGAGCATGAGCTTCACAACGGACTGAGCGAGCCATCAGTTCGCGCGGGTCGAGCAATCGGCGTAAATCGGTCGTAACTTTGGGCCAACAGCCCAGGAATTGAAGATTTTTGGACAGGATTAACAGGATCAACACGATTCCGAACGTATCTCGTATCGTTTCTTCCTTCGGTTAATCCTGCCTACATTTGCTGAATGATGTAACTCGCTACTGCGAAACTCGCTCCACCGAAGACAAGAACCCCTGCGGCGAGTAACAGCCGCGCCCACGTCATTTTGCCCTCGGTGCCGGGCAATCGGATCACGAGAACCATCAGAGCAACGAAGATCGATCCCAACGGCACTACGATCAACAGGTAATCGAGGAAGTACATCGTTCCGTCTCCTTGCGGCACATCGGCTTCATTTGTATTCACCCTGGTGCGGGCGCGTCTGTGGGCTTCAGGAACTGGATGAACGCTTCCGCGGCGGGCGGGGGCGTTTCGCCGCGGCGAATGAGAATGCCCGAGTGGATCGGTTCGATCTGGTCCGGCAGCTTTCGCACGCCGACGTTCACCCCGCGGGTCACCGACCCGTTGGGCATCAGCGGGACCAGCGACACCCCCAAGCCCGCTTCCACCATCTTCACCACGATGCCCGTCGTAGTCGCTTCCATATCGACACGCGGACTCAATCCCAATCGGTAGAAGGCGTTCAGCACGTGCTGCCGGCCGGTCGACCCGCGCTCGAACACAATAAGCGGCACGCCCACCAAGTCCGCCAGAGTCAACCCGCGTTTCTTGAGGAGCGGGTGACGCGGGGGTGCGATCAGACCCCAATCGAGTGAGAACAGGTGCCGGTAGTCCAGTCCGGAGCCACCCTCGTAAGGCGCGGCCACGCCGAACGCAAGGTCCGGGTCGCGGAGCAGCGCGTCCTCGATGTCGCGCTCGGTGCGCGAACTCAGCCGCACGCGGATCGCCGGGAATGCGCGGTGGAACCGACGGACCGCGTCGAGCATCGCGTACAGCGTGAGGTACTGCGTCGCGGCGACGTGGACCTCCTGCGGCCCCGCGGGTTCGTTCCCGCCGAGGCGCCGGGCGCTCTCCAGGAACGCGGTCGCACGCGGGAGGAACTGCTCGCCCTGCGGCGTGAGCGGGGACCGGCGCCGCGGGCCGCGCTGCTTGTGGTACAGCGACACCTTGAGCAGCCCTTCGAGCGCGACGAGCCGGTTCCGCAACCCCTGTTCGGTGATGTGCAACCCGGCCGCGGCCGCGCGCAGGCTCCCGGCACGGGCGAGTTCCACGAGCGCGGCGACTTGATCGGTCGAAACGGACGGGAGCGGATCGGCCATCAGCGCGCCTCAACGGTTCGCGGGGTGCGGTCGCGGGTTGAGCAAAGGGTGCGTACCCCTGTTTGTTCCCAGGGTCGATCGCTGCGCGATCGACCCTGGGCTGAGGAATGTAACCCCGTTGGGGTACAAACCAGAAATGGGCGCCCGGTGCCCCCCGCCCACAAGAGCGGCGGGTGTGCCACAAACCACGGTACCGGCGCCGGCACCACCAATGCTGATACCCCAACGGGGTTACATTCCTCAGCCCGGGGGCGCGGCGCAGACGCGCCCCCTGGGATCAACCGGTGCCCCTGCGAACAATCCGCAACCGCCGTTATTTCGGATTACCCTTCCGCAGGGCGCGTCCTGGCATCGCGTCGGTGTGCTTGCCGCGGTCGATGATAACTTGCCCGTTCACGATGACGAACTCGATTCCGTCGTTGTAAGCGAACGGCGCAGTGTAGGTCGATTTGTCGATCACCGTGTTCGGGTCAAAGACCGCGACATCCGCGAAGAACCCGGCCCGCAGTGTTCCGCGATCCGTGAGGCCGATCTTCGCGGCGTTGAGTGAGGTCATTTTGCGAACCGCGTCTTCCAGTTTCAGCACACCGCGATCGCGCACGTATAGCCCGAGCACGCGGGGAAACGTCCCGAAGTTGCGCGGGTGCGGGTTGCCGCGTTTGAGGGCGCCCTCGGTCGCGTAGGCGGCACCGTCCGAGCCGATCGAGCACCACGGCTGCTGCATCGCGAGGTTCATGTCCTTCTCGTCGTGGTGCGCGAACACCGTGGGCACCGAACCGCCCTGTTCGATCAGCACATCGAAGAGGACATCGAGCGGGTCGGGCGCCGGGGTTTGGCCCTTCACTTTGGCCGCAATAACGCGGTCCATCGTCAGCCCCTCGTATGCCCCGCGCCCGCTGACCAGCATGCGCGACCAGTCCCCGCCCACCGCGGTGTAATGGTTGTACCAGCCGGGCACGCCCTCACTGATGTCCTTCTTGAGGCGCACGCGATCCTTCGGGTCTTTGAGGCGCTCCAGGAACTTCGCTAGCCCGCCCTCGTGTGCCCACGGCGGAATGATGCTCGACAGGTTGTTGTTTCCGCGCGTGTACGGGTAGACGTTCGCCTGCACGTTCACGCCGCGCTTGCGGGCCGCGTCGATCAGTTCGATCACGTCCTTCATCTTGCCCCACAGCTTCTCGTCGGCGATTTTGAGGTGAATGATGTCCACCGGCACGCCGGCCCGTTCCCCCACCTCGATCACCTGTTTCACCGACGCGAATACGTCTAATCCCTCGCTCCGGATGTGCGAGGAGAAGATTCCGCCGTGCTTCTTCACGACCTTGCACAGTTCGACCAGTTCGTCCGTCGTCGCGAGCGATCCGGGGGGCATCATGAGGAGCGTGGACATACCGAACGCGCCATCCCTCATCGCTTCGTCGAGCAGCGCCTTCATTTCGTCCAGTTGCTTCGGTGTGGGTCGTGTGTGGGATTTTCCCATCACGCACTCCCAGACGTTGTCCATGCCCACGTAACTCGCAACGTTCACACTCACCCCGGCCCGATCGACGGTATCGAAGTAGCCGCCGAGCGTAGCCCACGTGAGGTCTTTTCCGCGTGCGGTGAGTTTGCGCGCGGGTAGTTGTCCCTTCGCGGGAGCCGCCGAGCGCCCCTCACCGAGTACCTCGGTAGTTACGCCCTGGCGCACTTTACTCTGAGCGTGACCGTCTTCGAGGAGCAGGTCGTCCGAGTGCGAGTGAATGTCGATGAAGCCCGGCGCGACGATCAGCCCCTTCGCGTCGATCGTGCGCTTGGCCTTCCCCACAACGGTTCCCAGCGCTGCGATCTTGTCGCCGGTAATGGCAAGATCGCCGTGGAACCACGGGTTCCCGGTTCCATCAACGATGCGCCCGTTCCGGATGACGAGGTCGTATTCGGGGTCCGCGGCGGGGAGCGGGAGCGCGGCCAGTGCGCTCACAAGTGCGGCGGGGATCAGAAGGGAGAGGAACTTCACGGCAGCCTCGCGTGACGAAATTCGGAACACGCAGACCATTTGGCGGGAAATCCGAAGCGAAGACAAACTCGAAATCCGAAAATGCAAATGGCTGAGGAGGGAACCGCCCGCGCGAGGCCTTTGCAAGAACGTTTCACCGCCGAGGGCACGAGAGGGCGCGGAGAAAGGCAAGAACGGTTACCTTCGTCTTTGCCTTTCTCCGCGCCCTCTCGTGCCCTCGGCGGTGAAAATTGGTACGCGCGATCCTGTTCTCACGAGCATTGAGGTTGAACGCACGCATCCCGCCGACACAGAACGCCCTACAATAAGGCCGTTCGTTCCAACGGACCGCGTCGGGGTAGTGCGAAGCGCACGAGGAGCCGGAATGTTCACACCGATCCCGCCACGGTTCGAGATCGACGAGCAACGGGAGCACCCACCGGAACGGCCCCGCGCGATCACGCCGCGCGCAACCACGCGCGCTGGTTTTCGGCTCCCACTCGCGACGTGCGTCGGGTTCGGGGCCGTTATTTTGGGCGGACTTCTGCGGATCAACGCGCGAGAGCTGTCAACTACCGAGAACGGTGCCCGCCTTCAGCCCGATGTCTATGCCTTTTACACCGAGGTTGGTTCGTGGGCCATCGGGTTCGGGGTTCTGGTCGTCGCACTGTGCCTCATCGAATGGGTGCGACGCGACCCGACGGCGCAACGCACGTAGGGCAGCATGAACGTCCTCTATCCGTCGTTCCCGATTCGCCGGCTCCCGGCAATGATCCTGATTGCCGCGCTCGGCACACTGGTCGCCGGCGCTTACGGGGTCGTTCACGATCAGATCAGTTACGCCATTTCTCCCGAGTATTTCACCAAGATGAAGTTCCGCCAGTTCGACTGGGCGGACGTCGGACTGCCGCCGCGGGTGTTCGCGTCCGTGGTCGGGTTCCTGGGCACGTGGTGGGTGGGAATGGTGGCGGGGTGGTTCGCGGCCCGCGCGGGACTGGTCGAATTGCCGCGAGCCGAGCGCTGGCGGTGCGTGCCCCGGTGCTTCGGGATCGTATTGGTCACGGCCGCGGTCGCGGGATTGATTGGGGCGCTCGTCGGTGTCGCGCTGGCGCGGTCGGGTGACCTCAGCTCGTGGGACGAATTGCGCACTGAACTGGCTGTCCGAGACGTTCCGGCGTTCGTGATCGTCGCGTACCTGCACGGCGGCGGGTACTTGGGCGCGGCACTCGGGCTGGTGCTCGCTATCGTTTACGTCCGACGGCGCGTGCGGTCATTCGTGTAGAGGTGTTTCACCGCCGAGGGCACGAGAGGGCGCGGAGAAAAACAAAGGCAAGAATGGCTGTTTTCGCCTTTGTTTTTCTCCGCGCCCTCTCGTACCCTCGGCGGTGAAACATTCCCTTCTCTACGCTTTTGTCGGGCCGTGGGCCGGAGTGAAAGCTTCCGGCTCCTCGGCGTCACCCAGCTTTTCTGGCATGAGTAGCGAGTACACACAGGGCACCACGAACAGTGTGGTGAGCAGCCCGGCCACGAGGCCACCGAGCACGGCGCGGCCCAGCGGGACGTTCGCCTCGCTCCCGCGCTCCAGTCCCAGCGACATCGGGATGAGCGCGAAGAACGTCGCTAGCGCGGTCATCACCACCGGGCGCACGCGGATCGCCCCGGCGCGCTTGATCGCCTCTGTGGGTGTGAGTTTCTCAGTCTTTTGCAGGTTCGTGGCGAAGTCGGTGAGCAGCACCGTGTTCGACACCACGATACCGATCATGAAGATCACCCCGAGCAGCGACTGAATGTTCAGCGCGGTGCCGGTAACGAACAACACGAGCACGACACCGATGATCCCGATGGGTACCGCCGAGAGCACCACCAGCGGCGTGACGTAGGACCGGAACAGCGCGACCAGCAGGAAGTAGATGAGCACGATCGCCGCGACCATGCCCATCCCCTGATACTTGAAGGTCGTCTGCATCTTCTGGTACTCGCCGCTGAGGGCGATCTTCGCCCCCTCCATCGGCTTCTGCTCCTTCGCGTCCGGGTCGAACGGGGTCCAGCTCCCGTCCTTGCGCGCCACGCCGTACTTCGCGACCGCCTTGCTCACGTCCTCCGCAACGTGCCCCAGGTCGCGCCCGGCCACACCCATTGTGAGGTCGATAGTCGGCTGGAGGTTGGTGTGGACGATCTCGGACGGAGCTTGAGCCGGTTTGAGCGAGGCGATAGTTCCCAGGAGCACTGGTTTGCGCTGCGTCGGGCTGGTGATCGGAATGTCGCGTAGCGTTTCCAGTGAGGTCACTTCGCCCTCGGGATACTGGACGCCCACGTAATACTGGTTGTGGCTGATCGGATCGATCCAGAAGTTCTTCTTGTTGAACTGGATGCTGGAGTTGAACGCGGCCACCACGTTCTTCATCACCTCCATCTGGCTCAACCCGAGCGACGCGGCCTTGGTCCGGTCCACATCGATGATGTACAGCGGGTAGTTCAGGCGCTGGATGATGCGCGCGTCCACCACGCCGTCGATCCCGCGCACTTCGTCGAGGATCTTCTCGGCCACCTTGCGGTTCTTCTCCAGGTTCTTGCCGGTCACCTTCACGTTGAGCGGTGTCGACTTGCCCTCGTTCATCGCGGATCGGATCATACCGCCCGAGTCGAACGCGAACTCCAGGTTCCCGCGCGAGAACGGCGTGACGCCCGCGTTCAGCTCCTGCGCCGCGATCTTGCGCTCGTAGGTTTCTTGAAGGAGTCGCTCGAACTCCGGGTCCGTGGCGAACCCGGCCCGTAGCGCAGTGACGTGCTCCTGAGCCGATTTCGAGCGCTCGGAGGTGAGTTGCACTTTCACCACCGCGTCCATCGGCCCGCTGTTCGGGGTGAACGCGGCCGACCAGTCGGCGGTCAGCCCCAACTCGCTCACGACGAGTTCGGTGTCCCCTCCGACTTTCGACTTCACGTACTTCTCGACCGCTTCAACGTACCCCTCAGTTACCTCGATCCGCGTACCCGAGTTGGCCCGAACGTAGATCTCGAACGCGCCCGCGTCCACCTCCGGGAAGAACTCGCGCCGCAAGTGCGGGCCGATCAGCACGACCACCGCGGCCAGGAGCGCGAACGAGCCGCCGATCACCAGTGGTCGCGCCTGGAGCACCACGGCGAGTAGCGATGCGTACCCTTTAAAGACCGCATCGAGTACCGATTCCCACTTCGCGAACAGCGCCGCGATCGGCCCGCGCCGGGCGGGTGCTGCGTGTTCGTTCCGGTGACTGTAGTCCTCGCCGTGCTCCTGGACCGGACCGGCGTGGGCGTGGGGCCGCATCCACGCCGCACACCGCGTGGGGACGAACGTGAGCGACACGAGGTACGCGACCAGCATCGCGAACGCGACCGCCAGGAACATGGGCTTGAACAAGAACGCGCCCAACCCCGGAATAAGAGCGAGCGGAGCCAGCACCAGGAGCGTGCAGAGCGTCGCGGCCAGGGCCGGCATCGCGACCTCGCTCGCCCCCAGGAACGCGGCCTGTTTCGGTTTCGCGCCCAGCCCGAGGTGCCGGTGCGTGTTCTCCAGCACCACGATCGCGTTGTCCACGAGTGGCCCGATCGCGAGCGCGAGGCCCGCGAGGGTCATGACGTTGATGGTCTGCGACGCGCCGAACAGCGCCGCGATCGCCCCAAGCACGGCGATCGGCACCGTCAGCACCGCGATCACCGTCATGCGCCATTCGCCGAGGAACAGCAGGATCACGAGCGAGCACAGGATCGCGCCCAGCACGCCCTCGTTCCGGAGGCTCTCGATGGAACTCTTGACATACACCGACTGGTCCATCACCAGCTTCAGGTCCACGTCCGGAGTCGTGAGCCGGCTCTTCATTTCGGGCAGTTCGTCTCGCAGGTTGTTCACCACGCCGAGCGTGCTGGCACCCTGTTGCCGGTACACGGGGATGTACACCTGCCGCCGTCCGTCCACGCGGACGACGTTCGTCTGAATCAGGTTCGCGTCGCGCGGGAGTGCCACGTCGCGCAGGAACACCATCGTGCCGTCGGTGCCGGTCTTGATGGGCACGTCGCCCATCCGGTCGATCAGGTCGTACATCGAGTTCGAGTCGAGGGCGTAGTCCATGCCCCCGAGCTTGGCCCCGCCCGCGGGGAGGAACACGTTGGACCGGTCGAGGGCGTCCATCACATCAAGGGGCGAGAGCCCACGAACCTGGAGTTCCTGCCGGTTCAGGTACGCGAGCACGGTGCGGATCTTCCCGCCGTACACCACCGGAGCGTTCGCGCCGGGCGACGCCATAATCATGCTCCGGACCTGGTACCGCCCGGTATCGAACAGGACCGACTCGCCCTGCGTCTTGCTGTTCAGCGCCACGATCGCGACGGGCGTAGAGGAGGTCGGGTCGTAGGGCAGAATCACGGGCGGGAGCGTACCGGGCGGGAGGCTCGGAATGGCGGCCGTGGACAGCGAGTTCACCTGAGTGAGCGCCGCACTCGGGTCCGTGTCGTCGGAGTAGTAGTTGCGGATGATGCTCGCGCCGATGATCGAGCGCGACTCCTGGCGCCGGGTGCCGGCCGACTGCCCCACCCAGCGCTCCATGCGCGCGGTAATGTCCGCTTCCACGTTGGTGGCGGACATCCCGCCGTAGAACGTGAGCACCTGCACCGCGGGCGACTTGTACACCGGGAGGATGTCGGCCGGGATGCTCCCGAGCGCGGCCCCGCCCCCGATGGCAATGGTCAGCATCAGAACGGTGATCGCGCGCGGGTTGCCGAGGGAAAAGCGGATCAGCAGATTCATGAAGCGGATCTCGGTAGGCAGTAGGACCGGGCGCGTTCAGGCGGGGCGGTGATCGAACGAATCGCGGGCGGGTTGACGAGCCGCGACCGCAAGGGAGCGGAGTGGCTCCAATGCCAAACGGCGTTCACGTGAAATCGCTGTGCTTCCCGCTCCCTTGCGGTCGCGGCTCGTCAGCCAATCGTTCACGTGAGGCCACTGGCCCCTTGTGGTCGCGCTCGGGCACTCTTAGTGAGCGGCGGTGGCGACTTTCGCCCCGGTCGTCGCGACGACGGCCCCGTCGTCCACCGGGTTGTTGACTCGAAGCACGACCCGGTCCACGGGCGTCAGCCCGGTGAGCACTTCGGCCTCAACGCCGTTGTCCGAGCCGATGGTGACGGGAACCGTCTGGATGCGGTCCCCGCGCACCACGCGGACCGAGGCCTTGCCCGGGTTGCGGTTCGAGAGCGCGATCGTGGGGACGCGGACCGCGTTCGGCGCTCCGACCTGGAGCGTGAGCGTCGCGTGCCCGTAAGCGCCGGAATACAACACGCCGTCCGGGTGGTCCGCGTTCGTCGGGTTGTCCACGTCCACCTCGACGCGCATCATGCGGGTGGCCGGGTCTTGGGCCTTCGCCAGCCGAGAGATCCCGCGCGTGGCGAACGTGACGCGCCGGTCCGGGGTGCCGGCCTCGAACACGGCCGGGTCGCCGACGGTGACGTAGGGCACGTCCCGGTCCGGCACCTGGACCACGACCCGCATCACGTCCGTGCGCGTGACCGACAGGAGCGGTTGCGCCGCGCCCTGGTCCGCGGACTTGACGAAGTCGCCGACGTGGAAGGCGCGCCGCGTAACGACCCCGGTGTACGGGGACCGGATGACCGCGTAGTCGAGGAACACCTGCGTGCGCTCCAGGTCCGACGTCGCGACGCCGACCTCGGCCCTCGCCTGCTCCACGTCGGCCTTAGCCTGGGCGATCTTGGCTTTCGCGGTCGCGACCCGCTCGACGGCCGCGCGGACGGCCTCTTTCGCCTCGTTCTCGCCCTCGAACGCGGACAGGTAGTAGTCCTCTTGCTCGTCCACCACGCGCTGCTCGATGGCCTTCTGCGCGGCGAGCTCGCGGAACCGGTTGAGTTGCTTCTCGCGGTACTGGCAGTACGCTTTCTTGGCCCGCACGAGCACGTTCGCCAGCGCGACCGACGCCTCGGACGACTTCGCCTCGGACTCGGCCGCCGTCACGTGGGCCTCCATCTGGCGCACCTTCGCTTCGGTGGCCGTGACGCGCGCCCGGTCGCGCTCGGCTTGCTTCTGGTACTCGGGCACCGCGATCCGCGCGAGCACGTCGCCCTTCTTCACCGCGCTACCGATGTCCACCGCTTGTTCGATCAGGAACCCGGACACCTTGGCGCACAGGTCCGCGGACTCCAGAGGCTCGACGATCCCGGGCTGGACGCACACGCGGTCGATCCCGCCGGCGCGCGGCGAAACGACTTCGGCGGTGGTCTGCGGGGCCGTTTTCGGCTCTTCGGCGTGCGCCTTCTCGTCGAACAACGGCTTCCCGCGTGCCACGGCGAACCACCCGCCCCCGCCACCCCCACAATGACGAGGGCGAAGAGTCCGAGCCGGGACCAACGAAAATCTTTGGGAGTGTGCGTCATGGCAACGTGTGCGGCTGGAGTTTTCGGAGCGCGGGATCGCTTACGCACGCCGAAAGCAAGTCGCGTGCCACGCGGTTTGGGCGCTAAATCGCCTGGAACATGCCCGATTTGAACAAATCTAGAACACGAGCAGGTCCGGAGACTGGTCCGCACGGTGAAACTTTTCGCAGCGCGAGGAATCGTTCGCCGCGACGAAATGGCGAGTCACAAGACCCTCGCCACACGTCCGGACGGTTCGACCGATCACGGCGCGGGGACGTCGAGTTGGGGAAGCTTGCACCAGAGGATGTAGTCCGTGTCCACGACGGTTCCGCCGAGCGCGGCGACCAGGAGCGCGATCTGACCGCGATGGTACCAGGCGTGCCCGAAGGTCTGTGTCAGCATGCCCTCGACGTTCCACCGGTACCGGTGCCCGTCGGCAGCAGTCCACTCCAGTTCGCGGGCCAGTTCCTGCTCGTCCAGCCGCGCCAAGTACGTGACCCACGCCGCCTCAATGTCCGCGACCAGTGCGGACAGGTCCGCCGGTGCGGTCCCGGCCGGGAACAGGGCCGGAGACGAAGGCCACCCGCCCAACCGGTGCAACCACCGCTGGCGCGCGGAGACGAGGTGCGCCATCTTGTCGAGCGCCTTCTGGAACTCGGCCGCGCCGCGGCGCTCGACCGGCACCGATCCGAGCATCGCCAGCGACTTCGCGTTGCAGTCCCGCTCGTACTCGTACCACGTGCGGAACCGGTCTGCCAGTGACGTCATTGGCTCTCCTGTGATTGCCCCTGCTTGCTCCCAGGGTGCGCGTCTGCGCCGCGACCCTGGGCTGAGGAATCTAACCCCTTCGGGGTAGGCCCACCGCACGGGTGTGGCGCCAACCGCATGTGGAAACATTCGCTCGCAAGGGCGGCGGGCAGAACTTCGTCCGATCCTGGCGCCTGAACAATCAATGATTGTACCCCGAAGGGGTCAAATTGCTCAGCCCAGGGTCGCGGCGCAGACGCGCACCCTGGGAGCAAACAGGCGCACCCTGCGAACAATCCGCGATCGCCCCTGGGATCAAGCAGAGACCAAAACGCAAGCGGCCCGATCCCATTCGGGACCGGGCCGCAGGAGAGGCAGAAATTTGGTGATTCATGCCATACGGTTTGCAGCAACCCACAGCATGTAAGCAACCCGATCATTCAGTTTTTCACGCTTGCGGCGGTGCAGGTACACGTCGCGATAGGTGTAATACAGGCCCGCAATGGTGAGGCAGGCAAGGTTGCATGCGAGCAACTGGAACACGAGCTTTACTCCACATTCGGCGTGAAGGCGACTTGTCGGGCGAGGTTCACGGGCTAGCTACCGGGAATACCCGAACCGTAGATCATGCGTTCGGGCGGTCAACCGAACGTGACGGAAAATGGCGCGGGTCAATTTACCCAATGTGACGGCTTTTTCGGCACTTTTATCGCGTCCGCTGAATGCGGCAAAAGACGTGAACGAGAAGTTGACAGACCAATTATTGCGCGCTGTTGGCGGTGACGAGTTCCCCGCGCAGCCCTGTTAGCCCCTCGCTCCCGAGGCGGATCAGGGTGCCGTCCACTTCGACCTCAAAGAGGTCGTCGAGTTCCTGGTACGCGAGAACGTGGACCCGGGCGCCGGGCGTCAGTCCCTGCGTGCGCCAGTGCCGGAGCCGGTCCGGGTTGTCGTCCTGTGCCTCGCGCACAACAACCACATCACCGGCCCGAAATTCAGAAAGCCGCTTGAGACTTCGCACTTTCAGTTCGCCCGTGCGGGACGGGATCGGGTGGCCGTGCGGGTCTTCGTGCGGTTCGCCCAAGTAGTCGGCGAGAGCCTGTTCGAGGCGCGGAGAAATCGCGTGTTCGAGCGCCTCGGCTTCCGCGTCGACCTCGCTCCAATCGAGCTTCAGGACTTGCGTGAGAAACAGTTCCACGAGCCGGTGTCGGCGAATGACTCGAAGTGCTTCGGAAAGGCCCGCGGGCGAAAGTTTCGCCCCGGTGCCCGACGTGTATTCGATCCACCCCGCGTCCGCGAGCCGCTTCAGCATTCCCGTGACCGACGGAGCCTTCACACCCAGCGCGCTGGCAATCTTGCCGGACGCGACGCCCTCATCCGCGCCGCCGAGCCGGTGAATCGCCTTCAGGTAGTCTTGAACGGCCTGCGTCGGCTGATCGGGCATGCCGAAACTCCTACGTTCGCCCACATCATCTTAACGAACCCGAGCACGCGAGCGCCGTGAGGAGTTCAAGAAACCGGGGAACCAACCGTTGACCCCGTTGCTTAATCGTGCATTTTGAGGCGAACGGGGATGTTACGAATCCGACACGTTATTTGACAGGATTCACAGGATCGACGGGATTAAAAACGCGCGATGGGGCGACTCTGTTCGGCCGATGCTGGGAATTCGTCTCTTGATCCGGTTGATCCTGTGAATCCTGTCAAAACTCTTCTTCCCTCGGCTCGGCCCCAATCAGCCGACACCTACGCGGCGCGCCGAGTTTGCCCCCCCTGCGACGCGCCCAACAAGAAGGCCGCAGCGCGGTCGCACGCACCGGGCACCGCTGCACGCGACCGCAGTTCCACGAGCCGATCGACAACAGCCGCCCGGCGCGACGGGTCGTTCAGCCAGCCGAGAATGTGTTCCGCGATCTCAGACGACTTGTCGCGCGAGGTCGCGAATTCCGGGAACAGCTCTTCGTTCAACAGCAGGTTCACCAGCGACATGTACCGCGCTTTGATGATCTGGTACAGCACCCACGACGCGACCGGCCCGACGCGGTACACCACGACCGTCGGCTTCGCCCGGTACATCAGCTCCAAACTCACGGAACCGGACACCGCGATACAGGCCTCGGCCAGTTCGATGATCTCCGGCGTGCGCCCGACGCAGACCTCGACCGGCAGTCCCGGCGGGAGGATCGCGCGAACAGCGTCGGCCTGGCGCGAATTGAAGGCCGCGACCAGGAACCGGGCGTCGGGTCGGGCCGCGTGGACCTTCTGAGCCGCGGCGAGCATCATTGCGGCATTCACCGCGACCTCACTGTTGCGAGACCCGGGAAGGATCGCGACGCGCACGCCGGGCCGGGCTCGCTCCTGAGCCATGAAACCGGGATCGAGTTGCTGCTGCGCGAGTTCGTCGAAATACGGGTGCCCAATGTAGTGCGTTTTGACGCCGCGTGCGCGGTACCAGTCGTCCTCGAACGGGAGCGCGGTTAACACGCCGGTGAAGCACTTCCGCACGGTCCGCACGCGGCCCTGGCGCCACGCCCAGATTTGCGGCGGAACGAAGAAATAGGTCGGCACGCCGAAGTCGCGAATGCGCTTGGCCAGCGCCAGGTGGAATCCGGGGTAATCGATCATCACCACCGCGTCGGGCTTCTGCGTGCGGATGTGGCGGATGCCCAGATCGCCGATGTGAAAGAACGTGGGCAACTCGCGCACGACGTTCTTGATGCCCATCACCGCGAAGTTCGCGAGCGGGTAGAGGAGTTGCGCGCCCGCGGCGCGGATTCGCTCTCCACCGAATGCGGTGATTTGTGCGTCGGGTTGTGCGGCACGAATGGAGCGGATGAGATTGGAGCCGTGCAGATCGCCGCTCGGCTCCCCGGCACTGAGAAACAGCTTCATCGTGGCGTCCCTGCCATCGTTGAGTGTGTGAAATGCCGTTGATTGACGGAACGGAGCAATGGATACCCGTTCCGTGCGTCCCGTGCAAACCGTCTCGTGTAAGCCAGCGAGACGTATCGTGCCCCGGACGCACTCCGTGCGCGGAGCGGGCCGAAGTTTCCAGGAGCGGGAGGCGCGACCGCCCTTACGACCTCGGCTCGTGACCGGGAACCGGACTAGCCTTTCGCCGGCGGCGCGCCCGCAGTCGCTCCCATTGGCTCGGGAACGGCAGTCACCCCGGACCCGCGCCCGGGAAGATCGGTCGTCTCGGCGACGCGACGGTAACCGAGCGAGCGGAGAACTTCCAACACCTCGCTCCACGTCGGGAACGGGCGCCGGTTCTCGCGCTTGTAGCGGTCCATCGCCTTCATGAACTCGGTTTCATCGTCCGAGTAGTCGCGCTCGCACGTCGTCGGGTCAATGAGCCGACGACGTTCGCTGCTCTTGCGTTTCGCAGCGGCGTTCTCCGCGCGGCGTCGGTCCGTCGCAACCGGGATGTTGCGCTTACGACGATCGGCGGGAAAACCGGTGCTGCCGGATTTGGGTTCGGCAGCGGGGCCAGCTTCGGGCGCCACGGTGGGTTGCGTGGCGTTTGTTGGGTTCGACATTAGCGGTGCCTCACAGCCGAAAAAAACGGGGGGAAGGCTGGAGCCAGGCATCCGCGGCCAACCTTGGCCGATCGCACGTCCTGCGCGATCCTAGAGGATGAACGGGTGTTTCTAAGAGTACCCGACTAACGGGATGTGTCAACCAGAATTCACGTCGCGGCCCAATTCTGGGGAGAATTATTGCAGCAATGCGTTCGGCTTTCCGAAATGCGCGAATTTGGAGAATTTGTGCGGCCTATTTCCTTCGCAAAATCGCAGCACACTGTTGCCCACTGTGAAGCGTCGGATCGATCGCATTTCATTTGACAACGAACGTGTCAATGCGCACACTATTGATAGTTCGCGCGGTGGCGGAGCCACCATCAACGGACCAGGAAAAATGACTGAGCGAAGCGATAGAGGTGAACCCTGCCCGCAAGGGCAGCGGGTAAGTCGCTTGCTGTAGACTTAAAGACCGGCCGTCCTTGCGAGCGGGGTTCGCCAAGCGGGTAACAGATTGCTAACGCGCGTTCAAAACACAAACCCTATCAACCAAGTCACTTGCGACGAATACCCCGGTAAAGCCTGGGGCCAAAACGTTAGCAAATGTTAGCAATTTGCCCACCCCAACCGGGTCGCCGAAGCGAGGACCGAATGGGGTGGGCAGTGAGTCGCATCAGAATCCCTGCGTACTTGTCAGAACGAGTAGTTGAAGAACGACATCGCTTCAACACCCCACGGACGCGGACCGACAACGGGTACCCCCACCGAGGCACTGAACGACGCCCGGTTGAACCGGAACCGCATACCGCTGGTGACGTTGACCTGATCCTGCAGGTACACGAGGCCGTCCGGGTTCCGCTGCGTCAGTGGCGTGCGCACGTGAACTTCCACCACCGGGGCTACGCTCGTCAGCCAGGCCGCGTTGTTCGTGGTGCGGTAGAGGTAGTAGCCGACGCCGACGCTGTTGTTCCACAAGGTCGGGTCGCTGCTGCTCGTCGGGACGATGAGGCTCGTGATCCCCTGAACGAACGCGCGATCGAAGGTCCGCACGAACCCGCCCCACGGCTGGAACAGCACCGAGTGCGGCGCCTTCGTGCCGTCGAGGAGGATCGCGTCGCCGCTCCCGGTCGGCACCGTCAGGATGAGACCGCCGGAGATCAGGTCACCGGTTTCGCGGTTGTTGTAAAAGGCGTATTTGAAGAGCAGCGACAGGTCGCCGACGTTCTGCGTACCGCCCACGCCGGTCGGCCCGTACTGCTGCACGAACGGCATGCGCATCCCGAACGACGCATCGCCACCGAGGAACGTCTTCTCGAAGCCGACCGTCTCGCGCTGGAGATCGGTTTGCCCCAAACCCGGGTTCAGCGAGCCGCCGATGTTGTCGTAAAAGTTGTACCCGCCGTAAATTCGGTCTTGCGGGCGCGGGTTGTCGTTGTCGGAGATCAGCACGCCGCTGTACCGACCCGCGAGCGTCTGCCGGATGATCCGCTGTTGCGCCACGAGCGTGTTCACCGTGATCGGGTCGTTCACGATGATGGGGTTGTTCGTGGTGGTGATCGTGGTCGTGACGATCGGGCGCCCGAGTTGGTCCGTTCCGGTCGTCTGCGTGGTGGTCGTGGTGACCGGCGTGTACCCGGCGACGCGCTGCGTGAACCCGACCACTTGCGGCACAACGGTGTACCCGATCATGATGCGTCGCCTGTAGAACACACCACCGAAGTCACCGTCGAAGTTCTCGTTGAACGTGCGCGGCGCCAGCCCCCCGGCTTCCGTGGCCTGTGCGAACGGCTCGATCAACCGGCGCTCGATCGGATTGGGAGCCGGGGCTTCGGGCGGCATGAGGGGGTCGGTGCCCGGCGGCGCGATCGGCGGGTCCATGCGCGGCACGTTCGGGTCGACGGGCATACCCGGCACACTTGGAACGCCCGGCGTGTAGGGGCCGACGCTGTAGGGTGGGCACGGTACAACGGGCGGGCGCGAGTAACGCGACCCGCCGCCGAAAGCAAAGGTCGACGGGACGTAACGGTCTTGCGCGCGGGCGGCCGTACCCGTGAGCAACAGGCCGACGAGGGCGGGGGCAAGCAGCCGGCGCATGGGACGCTCCGTGTCCGCGAGGGAAGAGTGTAACGCCCTCACTTATCGGCGCGACCCACACTTTCAGTTCAATCGTTCCTTCGCACGTTCTCAGATTTCCCGGAACTACTCATTTGCTCGTTATCTCGATTGGAACCACTTTCCGCACCACCGCGTTCGGGTCGAACGCCTCTTTTGCCGTGGGATTCATGAAGAAGCGCCAGACGTGTTTGTCGGTGTGTCGGCTCTGCAAGATGGTGAGCGCCGGGAGTTCGTTTTCGGACGCGAACAGTACGAAGTGCTCGGTCGCGGTATCGCCACCGGTGGTGATGCTGGAAATGACGAATCCCTTCCCGTTCGGCGAGAGTAACCGCTCGGTGTTCTCCTTGAGAAAGTCTCCGCCCTGCACCGGTTGCATCCGAACTTCGCCGTCCGCCTGGATCATGAGTAGGGTGAAGCGAACGGCGCGATCACAGGACACCCGCAACTGGAACGACTCGCCTTCCTTGACCCTGGTGACCGTTTTGCCGTCTACAACGAGTTCGGCCTTGAGCACGAACGGAGGTTTGGCCGGCGCCACGTCGCCCGTGTACCACGCGGAAAGTGGGGGAATCGGCGCGCGCCCCTCGATCGCTTCGGGCACGCGAACGGATCGCGCGCGGGCGAACGGTTTCGCGGCCGGCCCGACCGACTCTTCGGCCTTTTGAGCCAGCCCCCGCTCGAGCGCGCCAAGTGCCTTGAGATCCACCGCCAGCGGCGTGAGTTCTCGGCTGCGCCCCAGCGCCCGCGAAAGAAGGTTCCCGTCCACGAGTGCTCCGGCAAGCCAATCAGCGCGGATGAACGGGATCGGCCGGATCTGGCTCCCACGTGCGAGCAGTTTAGTGAGGCGTGTGGCCAACGGATCATTGGCGGCCAATTCCCGCGCGTGCGGGTACTCCAGAAGGATCAGGTCAAAGAGCTGAAACCGAACCACACCTCCAATTGTTCGGCCCTCCATCTTGTTGAACAGGTCGTTGGTGTGCCAACCGAGCTTCCGGATGTCGATGCGGAAGGTAGTCGCGGTGGCGTCGATCGGTTCCAGGCTCGCCGGGTTCCCGGTCGCCAGCGCCAGCGCGTCGCGTAGCTGTTGCTCTGCAACGATCAAGCTCGGTAACGGCTCTTTGTCTTTGATGAGGTGCGCGAACGAAACGTAGCGGAGGTACTCGCCCGGTTCGCCGGTTTTCGCATCCGCACTCGCGCTCGCGAAATCGTTGGCAATCGTCGTAAGTGTGGTGTTCTCATCGAACGCGATTGGGTACGCGGGCGCCTTCGCGCGCACCCACTTTTCGAGGATCTCGATCTCGTCCGCGTTCGGTCCCGGCCGGTTCGCGGGCGGCATTGAACCGTCCTTGACGAGATCGAGAATCAGCGAGCGACCACCCGTAGTAGTAGCAAACGGGATCGGGGAGGTTTCCGAGGGCGTCTTCGAGAGCAGCTCCGAGGGCTCCTTCGAGACCACCTTTTTGTGATCCATCAACTTCAGTTTACTCGTGCCCGGTTCGAGGCTCCCGGTGTGGCACTCGGCACAGTACCGTTTCAGGATGTCGCGTGCCCGAATCGCAAGATCGCCGTTCACACGATGTTCCGGCGTCGCCCCGAAGACGCACGTGGGCGACAGGAACAGAACAAGCGTGGCGACGACACGAGACATAAACACGATCTCCACACACGGTCTTGGTCCCGGGGTTGAAACCCCGGGCTATTTCCGGTGGCCCCGTTGGGGCCGCAAATGCAACCCGTGAAACCACTCCCTCGTGACGGACCCCGAAGGGGTCACCGGGAATAGCCCGGGGTTTCAACCCCGGGTGTCTTTTGTGCCACACATCACCGTTTCAACAGCGGCGTCTTCGACAACTGGTGCGGGAAGCACACCGGTGATTGCGGTTCCTTTAGCCCGGCGCCCTTCAAGAGGCTCGGCAGTTTCGACACAACATAACCGTACAGTTCATCCGGCGAGAGCGCCCCGTCGGTATCGTAGTCCGCTTTACGATACCCCTTTTTCGTATCGAGCGCGTCGAGCAGCGCGAACGTGAACAGGCCGTGACCGTACTTCGGGTGCTCATAAGACTGCTCGCCCCAATCACACGCGGCGATAATCATCGGTCCCTGTCCGTTCGGAACGCACCGGCGGAGCACGTTCGCCGTGGTTGTCCGCCCCGAGTGACAGGCATCGAGGAGTACGATCTTCCGGCAATTGATCTTCGCGAGCGCGGCGAATAGTTCTTCCGCCGAGTACGCGGTCGCGCGGGGCTTCAGGGGCGAGTAGTTCGGGCAGCAGAACAGGAACTCCCCTTCCCCCACGAGCACTCCCCTTCCCTCTTTCGGGAGCGCGCCGTCCTTCGGCATGAGCAGGTCGCCGTGGCCCGCGAAGAACACGACGAGCGTATCGTCCGGCTTCGCGGTGGCGGCGATCCGCGCGAGTTCTTCGGCGAAAGTCTTGCGTTCCGGATCGAGTTGCAGGTCGACTTTCGCTTTCGCGTACAGGAGCTTCGGCCCGGCGTATTTCTCCAACTCAGTGCCGAGTGCGTTCGCGTCGTCGTGTGCGTTCTGGAGATCACCGAACTTCCGCGCGCCGGCCACGTTCTTCCGCGTGTCGGAGTAGTCGTTGACGGCAGTAAGCAGCGCGAGCAGGTTCGCGTCCGTTCCCTCTCGCGCGTTCCGCACGAGGTGCATTTCCTCGGCACGCCCGCCGGCCGCGTTGAACGCGAGCACCGTGACCTGGTTATCCCCCGCGCGGAACTTGTTTGCGGGGATCGTGAACGGCTCGTCGAACGGCTTCTTGGAATCGAGCGTCTTCCCAGGGAGCGGCCACTTCTCCACCAAGTGGTCGTTCACCCAGAGTTCAACGCGCTCGGGCAGCAGGTCCGGATTTGTCCCACGAGCGCGCATCGAGATCGTGAGCGGTAAGCCCGCTTCTTTGACATCGAGTTGTTTGAGCGCGACCCGCACGGGCGCCGGTTCGTACTTCGTGAACGGCACGAGCGCTGGGTTGTCGCCACTCAACGCCACGAGCGCGGCTCCGACATCACCCGTGACGGCGAGCTTTTCGACGACGTCGGGCAGGTGGAACAGCTTCTCGAACTGCTGGAGCTGGTAGAACTCCGGGCGCCCGCTCGGTTCGGGGTGGTTGACGTGCCAGCCGACGAGTCGGTCGCCGTTGGCAGTTTTCGTGTGGTAGTACGAGCCGTGCCACATCCACACGACCCAGTCGTTCATCCGGTTTTGGGAATCGAACGCGGGGAACCACTTCCACAACGGGCGCTGGCGCACGGTGGTGAGCGTATCCCGGCGCGGGGTGTTCTCTTTGGCGGCGATTCCGAAGAACAGTTCGATGCCCGGGCGCGGCGTCTTGAGCGCCTCCAGCGCAGCGGCCACTGTTCCGACCTTCGCCCCGCTTCGCCGATCGAACACGACATCTTTATTCACGGCGAGCAGGTCGAGAACGTCGCCGACGCGGAGGCCCGCCTCCCACGCGGGCGAACCCGCGTCGACGAGGGCGACGCGCACGCCGTCCTCGTCGAACTTCGCCCCGAGGCCCGGTTCTCCCTTCCAGTCCTTCAGCGCCCACGCCGCAACCGTCTGGTCCGTTCCACCGGTGGCGAACCACGTCTGGTCTTTCGATGCCACAACCGACGTGACCTCGCCCGCGTGCCCGGTGAAGATCCTGGTACCCGGAAGTTCGCCGTTTTTCGCGCGACTCGGAACCAACTCGAACAGCGTGCAGCCGTAATAGTGCCCGACGATCACGCGCGTCGGGTGCTCGTTCGACGCGGGAAGGAACGTGAAACACGTCGGCGCCTGATCGCCGCCTCGATTCAGAAGGAGTTGCAGGCTCTCTTTCTTGCCGTCTCGCGTGCGTTCTGCGAACCAGATGAACCGGTTCTCCCGGTGCGGTACGACGGTCCAGCCATCGGCCTCCGCACGCGGATTCATCCAGGCTTGGTTCTCGTCGAGCGTAGGCTTGAGGCGCGAGAGATCGAACCGCGTCCATGCGCCGGTTCCGCGGGCGTTCGGGTTGAGAGACTTTGCGTCGCGTTCGACCTGCACGCCGACGACCTTCCCATTTTCGGACACGTTGACGGCCCACGGTCGGCGCCCGGCCCCGCGAACCACGCTTGGTGGCTTGTCCCAATCGGCGAGTTTCCGCAGCGTGACCTCATCGGCTTCACCGCCGGCAATTGCGAGTTGTGGTTCGGTCGGGTGGAACGCGAGACCTTCGGCCCGGCCCGTGTGCTGGAACTTGCGGGGTTGCAGGTCCGGCTCCGCGATCGGGTCCGCGTAGATCCAGATCTGATCGTTCCCTTCGGAGTAGAACCGCGTGCTGTCCTTCTTGGGGAGTGCAGCACCGACCCCGATCGCGAGCTGTCGCGACTTCGCATTCCACGCCACGCTTCGCGGGAACTGGTCGACACCGAGCGGCAGCTTGATCGTTTTCTTACCGTCCACGCTGCACAGCAGAACCTTCTCATCGACGCTCGCAATCAGCAGCCATTTCCCGTCGTCGATGAGTTCCGCACGGTAAACGCGGGCGTCGTCCCGTTCCGCCGCGTTCACGTTGAAGAGTTCTTTTCCCAGCGGCGGTTGCTTGGGGGTGTCCTTGCCCGCATTCGCTAGCGGGCACGAATATACTTGCCCGCTCTGGGCGACCGAAACAAACGTATCGTTGTCGGGAAAGTAGATGAGCCGCGGAAGGTTGAATCCCCCGGTCGCGGCGCGATCTTTCGGCGGTTCGTGCTTACCCACTCGCGCGGGCGGCGCAGTGCTGCGGCCATCCAGGTCCGGCTTCTTCAATCGTGCGGTGTCCCAGATCCACAAGCTGCCGTCGGCGGTACCGAACCCGACGCGATTCCCGTCCGGGTGGAACGCGACCGCGGTGACCACGTTGAAGTTCGCGTCTCCCTCGCGCGACAGCGGCCATGTGATGGCGAGCGTGTCCCCGGTCGCACGATCCAGTACCGCGACCGTACTCGGCTTCATGCCGTACCCGCCGACCACGACCTTCGCGCCGTCGGGCGTTGCATCAGCCGCTTTGATCCCACCGCGCTGTTCACGCCACGCGCGCCACCGCAGGGTCGATACCTTGGCCCGGTCCGTTTCGAGACCGTCCTTGACCGTGTGTGGCCACATGCGCACAACTTTGTCGTCGCCGGCCGCGAACAGGTACTTCCCGTCCCGTGTGAACCGCAACACGTCGCACGGCCCGACGCGCCCGCCGGCCTCGACGACGATTTCCGGCTCCTCCCGCGCGCGCCGGTCGAACTGCTGCGCCGCGGCCGGTTCAACGAAAAATGTTGCAGCGGCGATGACGAAGTAGATCGAATTCGCGGTCATGGAGGTTCGTGGGTTGCGTGCGGGCCGAAGCGCGGCCAATCTCCATAGCATACGCGAGCGGGCGCGGACAGTTTCAAGTACAATCGCATTAATTGACCGCCCGACGGACGGAACGAGACTGATGTTCGACACACTCTCCGACGACGACAAGAACCGCATCACGGCCCGGTCCGAGGAGTTCCAGCGCGCGCTCGGGCGCGAAGAGGCGGCCGACTGGGAGCCGTTCCTCGCGGGCCTGGTCGGGGACGCGCGCCGGCTGCTCCTCACGGATTTGGTTACGCGCGACCTGGGCCACCGGTGGGCGAAAGGCGAACAGCCGAAGATCGAAGAATACCTCGCGCGATACCCGGAGCTCGGCCCGGCGGACCAAGTCCCCGCCGCGCTCATACTCGAAGAGTTTCGGTGCCGGATCCGGGCCGGGTTCGTGCCCGCCCCGACAGAGTACCGCGACCGATTTCCCGTCCAGTTCGACGCCATCCAGACCGAACTGAACGCGACCGCCGCGTCGGGAACGATCGCGGAGGGCGGCCCCCGCCCGTGGGAGCCGATGGCCGAGAGCGTCGTCGCGATGTCGCAGCACTACGAATTGCTGCGCGAGTTGGGGCGCGGGATGTTCGGCGAGGTGTGGCTCGCGCGGAAGAAGCCGAGCGGCATCGAACGCGCCATCAAGATCCTGCACCAGTCCGCCGACCGCGACGCCGGGCAGCGCGAGCTGAAATCGCTCGAACTCATCAAGAACCTGCGCCACCCGTATCTGCTCGCGACGGAAGACTTCTGGGTCACGAACAACCGGCTCCACATCGTGATGGAGTTGGCCGAGGGGACGCTCCGCGGGCGCATGAAGGAATACCTCGCTCAAGGTCAACCGGGCGTTCCCGTCGACGAGTTGTTCCAGTACATCGCGGAGGCCGCGGAGGGGCTGGATTACCTCCACTCCCAGAAGATCACGCACCGCGACGTGAAGCCGGACAACATCCTCATCCTGCACGGCCACGCGAAGCTCGCGGACTTCGGCCTCGCGCGGGCGCAAACACAGATCGTGGAGTCGATGAGTCTCGCGGGGACGCCCGCGTACATGGCCCCGGAGATATGGGGCGGTGAGGGCGGCCCGGCCAGCGATCTGTACAGTCTGGCGTTCGCTTACGTTGAACTGCGACAGGGGCGATCGCCGCTGCGCCCCCGCCCGCTCATAGAACTGATGATCGCGCACAAGGAAGGGAGTTACGAGTTTACCGAAACGGTGACCGAAGCCGAACGGAGCGTGCTACTCCGGGCACTGGCCGCACAACCACAGGACCGCCACCCGACCTGCGTGGACTTCGCCGCGGATCTCGCCGGCGCGCTCGGGCGGCCGTTCGCGGGCGGCGGGCGCCGAGTGACGGGACGCGGATCTTCCCACGGCAGCCCACCACCACCCGTTTTCGGTTCGGCTGCCGCGTTCGAGAGCGGTAACCTCCCTCCACCCGAAACCGGCATCGCGGGCGGAACAGTCGTCATCGACTCGCTGAAGCGCAAACCCAAGCCCCCCCCGGAGCCACTCGTTCCGGAACCACTCGTAGAAGCGGAACCGCTCCCCGAGGAAGAGTTCGCTCCCACAGAAGCGCGACGCTCGTGGCCCCTGTTTGCGGGCGGAGGACTCGCGCTGGCGGTTCTTGTTGCGTTCGGCATCTGGGCAGCAACCGGCGGCACCAAAACCATCTCGACGGAACCCGAACCGATCGCCAAAGGGAAACCAGAACCTCCCGACCCAGGCCCGAAATTGCCCGGTCCGAGTGTTCCGCAACCTGCCGACCCACTGCTGACGGATACCGTTCTCGGCGCGGCCAGCGCGGTCGCCAGCCAAACGAACAAGCGACCGGAAGTTCCGCCGAAACCGGAGCCAAAATGGGTGTTCCCCACAGGCACGATTCCGGAACCGGGCACCAAAGAAGTGCAACTCGTCGGTAAACGGGCGCCAGAATGGGTGTTTGTCGATCGAGGTAACGAAAAAGTGCGTTTCCGACTCATTACGGGTCAATCCGGGCCGAGCTTGGCCCCGTTCTACATCACGGAAACGAAAGTCACGAACAAGCTGTTCGCGGGCGGTGCCGGCGACGATAAACCGGTTGTGAACGTGAATGCCCCCCGTGCCCAAGAATTCGCACAAAAAGCGCTCGGTGGTGACCTCCCGACCGAGGATCAATGGGACCGCGCGGCCGGCTTCTTTGACCAAGATGGGCAGACGGGGCTGACACTATCGCCGGGACGCGCATGGATCGGGAAAGATGCTCCCGGTTCAGTGAAACGCCCGACGAACGAAGCCGATGTGAACCGCTTCGGGTTACTCGACATGGCCGGTAACGGCCGCGAATGGACACGAACGATCGTCACGCGAGACGGTAAGCGGAAGGTTCTCGGTGTGGACACTCTGGAAGCAACCGACAAGATCGTTCTTCGCGGCCGGGCGTTCTTCCTGGAACGCCCGCTCACATTCAAAATGCTGGAAACGGAGCGCACCACGCAACCACAAGCCGCGACCGCCACCGTTGCCAGCCCGTACACGAGCTTCCGGGTCGTGCTCCCGTTACCGTGAGCCCTTTTGCCGCCAACGGTTCAGGCTCACGTTCGCGATGAGCAGCGCGCCAATAAGCACGTACTGCATCTCGACCGGCACGTTGAAGAGACTCACGCCGTTCTTGATGAGAATCAGGATCAGCACACCGAGCATCGCCCCCACTACCGTCCCGCGCCCGCCCGACAAACTCGCGCCGCCGATCACCACGGCCGTAATCACGTCCAGTTCGAGTTGTTCGCCGAGTGTCGGGTTCCCGCTGTTGCTGTGGGCAAACAAAATCACGCCGGCCCAGCCGGTCAGTAGGCCCGCGAGCGTGTAGACGAGCAGTTTCGTCCGAGTCACGTTCACGCCGCACAACCGGGCGGTCGATTCGTTCGACCCGACCGCGTACAGGTGTCGCCCGAACACGGTAAGTTTGAGTAACACGGCCGTCAGAATTGCCAGCAACACGAGCGACCACAGCCCAGGGTTTGTGAGCGACACGCGGCCCACCGTATCTACCCACTCCGGCGTCCCGCCGAGCGGGAACGGGAGCGTCGTGCGGGCCGCGAGCCACACCGCAACGCCCCGCGCGATCCCGAACATCCCGAGCGTCGCGACGAACGGCGGGAGTTGCAACTTCGTGACGAGCAAGCCGTTTATCAGGCCACACAATCCCCCTGCCATTACTCCGGCCACAATCGCGACGAGGCTGTTTGTCGGTGAAGGGCCGGAAGCGGTGTACATCGCGGTGTAGACCCGCATCGTAACCACGGTGACGAGCGCGACCGTCGCTCCGACAGACAGGTCGATCCCGCCGCTGATGAGCACGAGCAACATTCCTAGAGCCACAACTGCAGGGACGGTCCCTTCGTGGAGCAACACTCGCAGGTTGCCCAAGCTCAAAAACGTCCCGAGTTCGCCCTTGATCCCGATCAGCACGGTGAACAGCGCCAGCACCGCAACGAACCCGATCCACGGGCCGGTGGGGAGGCTAAACGATTTCGCACCGGATCCAGGCGGAGAGGTAGACATTGCGAACCACTTTGGGTTTCTTGATGGGTCAAATTTCGTGATTATGCCCCGGTCGCGGTGGCGATCACCTGTTCCGGGGTCCATTCGCTGATCGGGCGCACGGGCGAAAGCCTCCCGCGGCACATCACCGCGAGCGTGTCACACACGCCGAACAGTTCGGGGAGATAACTGCTCACCACCAGCACCGCCTTGCCGCTCGCGGCAGCGGCACCGATTTGCCGGTAGATATCGGCCTTGCTCCCGACGTCCACGCCCTTCGTCGGCTCGTCGAGCAGGAGCACATCCGCGTGTTGGTGGAAGAGGCGGGCGATCGCAACCTTTTGCTGGTTCCCACCACTGAGGTCGCCGACGGCCTGGTCCGCGTCACGGAACTTCACCCCGAACCGCGCGAGAACCTCACCGACGGCCCCGCGCAACCAGGACCGCGACAGGAACCCGAACGTGGAACCGGTATCGAGTCGGCTGAGAACGACGTTATCGCCGATGGACAGGTCGAGCGCGAGCCCTTCCGTCTTGCGGTCCTCGCTCACCAACCCTACCCCCTGCCCGATGCGTTCCGCGGGGGTCGCGCGTTCGTTACTGTGTGCCCCCACCTTCACTCGACCGGCCCGAACGGGATCGAGACCGTACACCGCACGAAGCAGTTCCGTGCGCCCGGAGCCGATGATCCCCGCAATACCGAGGATTTCTCCGCGGCGCAACGCGAGGCTCGCACCGGTCGGCAGTTCCTCGCCGTTCAGGTCAGCGAGTTCGAGTACCGGCGCGCCGATCTCGTGAGGGGTCCGCGGATACTGCTCCGTGACCGTCCGCCCGACCATCATCTCGACGACCTTCTCGCGCGTCACGTCCCCCCAGCGCCCGTTGCCGACCGCCTGCCCGTCGCGCAGGACCGTGAACCGATCCGCGATGGCGTCGAGTTCTTCGAGGAAGTGGCTGATATAAACGACCGTGACGCCCCGGGCCTTCAGCGACCTTACCAGTTCAAAAAGGCGCTTCGCGTCCTCTTGCGTCAGCGCACTGGTCGGCTCATCGAGAACGAGCACTTTCACGTCCGAGAGCAGCGCGCGGGCGATCTCGACCACTTGCCGCCCGGCGGGGTTGAGGGTCGCGATTGGTGCATCAGGCTTGATCTCCGGGTGGCCGAGTTGCGCGAGCGCCGACTCAACTCGTGCGCGGTTGGCACTTGAAGTGAGAAACCCGAACCCGCTGTGTTCCTGCCCGAGCGTGACGTTCGCTTCAACAGTAAGGTCCGGGCAGATCGCGAGTTCCTGATAGATCATTGCAACGCCGCGCTCGCGTGCCGATTGCGGCCCGGTGGGGCGGTAAACGGCCCCGTCGAGTTCCATCGCCCCGGTATCGGGCTGTTCCGCGCCCGAAAGGATCTTCATGAGCGTGGACTTACCCGCGCCGTTCTCACCGACGATCGCGTGAACTTCCCCGGGCCGCAGTTCGAGATCGACGCCACGCAGTGCGACCGTCGGCCCGTAGCTCTTGCGAATATCACCCATGCGGAGACGGGATGTCATAGCAACCCCTCCCCAACCCCTCCCCTAAGCGGAGAGGGGCTTAATACCGGCGCTGATGATGGGGTGAAACCTTCTGCTTCTGGATCTGCTCCCCCTTCCTTCTTAGGGAAGGGAGCCAGAGGGTTGGGTTGTGGCTGGAATCCCTCCCCAACCACTCCCCTAAGCGGAGAGGGGCTTAATACCGAAGAGGGTATTTGGTCTTCGTTTTTTTGTTCTGCTCCCCCTTCCTTCTTAGGGAAGGGGGCCGGGGGGTTAGGTTCTGCCCCCCGCTCAACACACAACGCCGTAATAGACAAAACAACGCTCTCCGTATCGGTGACGACCTCGTCGTTACGAAATCGCATAACGCGAATGCCGCGCATCGCGAACGCTGTCGTTCGCCGCTCGTCGTAGTCGACTTGATAGTCGTGAACCGGGCCGTCTACTTCAACAACGAGTGCCGCGACGTGACAGTAAAAATCGGCAATGTAACCTTCGATGACCTGTTGGCGACGGAAGTGATACCCGAGCCGGTTTCCGCGCAGACGCCCCCACAGAATACGCTCGGCTGGTGTCATCTCGCGGCGCAGTTCCTTCGCCAATTGCGTTTTCGTTTCTCCGACCCGCTGCCCGCGAACGATGTACCTCACGAGTTTTTCTCGCCTAACCGCTCCTGAGAAAGGCGCCCAAAGTTTGGGAGGCGGGGCTGTGTTTGGTGTTTCTCCCCCTTCCTGCACCGCCGGTCCGCGAGAAGCTCGGCTGACAGGACCGGCGCACGAAAAGGCGAAGGGGGTTGGGGGGTTAGGTTCACTCATCGTTTCGGCCCCTTCCGCAGTTCTTCGGTGGTGCGCTTGGCCTGCGTTTCGGGGTCGTACAGCCCGAGCGTGAACGCCGAATTGAGATTCTCCTTCGTGACGAGGTACTCACCGGTGCTCTCGCTCATGTCCTTCCGCCCGTTGCTCACATCGCGCCCACGCAGGTTCTGTACGCAGTACCACGTCGATAGGTAACCCATGCGGTACGGGTCTTGCAAAATGCTGCCGATCACGTCGCCTTCCTGGATGGACTGCAGCAGCGGTTTGCTCGCGTCGAACCCCATTAGGAGCACTTTCTTGTTCAACCCCTGGGAGCGCAACACGTCGGCCGTGCCGGACGCGGACGATTCGTTCGGTGCGAAGATCCCGTCCACCTGATTGCCGTACTGAAGGACGAGCGGCCCCGCTTCGCGCATCGCGGAATCGCGCGTCGCCCCGGCGTACTTGTCGGTCGAGAGCCAGACCGCGTCCGGGCAGATTTTCTTCACCGTCTCTTCAAAGCCCCGCTCACGGTCTTCCGTCGCCTGCGAACCGACCGCGTAACGGAACAGGATCAGTTTTGGCTTGTCTTTCCCCTGCTTTTTGAGTTCCCCGATGAGGTGACGGGCGGCGAGGCACCCGCCGTTGTAGTTGTCGGTCGCGACGTACTTGACGAAGTGATCGGGATCATCGAGTCCGGAGTCGATAATGACAACGGGCACGCCCGCGTCGGCCGCGCGTTTCACACAGGCGGTCATAGTGCGGCTGTGCTGTGGGGCGAGCACGATACCGCTCGCCCCGGTCGCCACGCGCCGGTCGACGATCCGAATCTGCTCGATCGCGTCGCGCTCGCGCAGTGGGCCGTCGAAAATGATTCGTACCGTGGTGCCGTCTTCGGCCCTCAGATCGTCCGCGCAGCGCTCGGCCCCGCGGCGCACCGACTGCCAGTGCTCGTGCGTCAGCCCCTTCGGTATGACGACGACGGTGAACTGTTCCTCGGGTTTCTGGCACCCGAACAGGACCGGCAGCGCGGCGGCGAACAGGTAATAAAGCAGACGCGGCATGGGTGCCCCGTGGGAGAGTGTTCGCAGAAGGTACCCGCGGAGCGCGCGGGGGTCAAGTTTCCGGGGCACATCTGTCGATACAACGTGCTTGAGGGATCTCCCGCGAGCGCCGGACCCATGCCGCCCGACCAGCAACCGCCGATCAACCTGATCCGCGTCTTCGACTTTTACGTGACGCTGATGTTCGTCATCAGCCTCGTGCGGCGCTGGGACGTGTACCTCAACGCGGTGCGCATCCTGATCGGGGTCCGCGGGCGCTGGCCGAAACTCATCTCGCGACTCAGCGAGCACAGCAGCCTCATTTTGAACTGGGCCTTCTTCCGCCCCGCGATCCTCGCACTGGCCCTTACGGTCGTTCAACTGATCGTGTCGCGGGCCATTTTCCCACTCGCGGTGCTCACCGGCCCCCAACTCCAGCACGAGTGGTGGTGGGTGCCGATCATCTTCGTGCCGCTCGTGCCGATGCTCGCGGTGGACGTCTACTTTGTGGTCCGCGTGGGTAAGTTCGACCACAACGAGACGGTAAAGTACTTCGACCAGGCGGAAACGTGGCTCGGCTGGAAGGGACCGGCCGTGCGCGCGCTCACCCTGGGTCTGGTGAACCCGCACAAGATGGTCGACGACGAGGTGCGTAAGAGTTTACAGGACTACCGCAGCACGCTGAATGCGTCGCTGTGGTGGGTGTCCGTGCAAATCGGGCTGCGCCTGATCTTCGGCCTCACGCTCTGGACCGTCTGGGCGATTCACACTTTATAAATGGCCCACCGCCCCCCGCGAGGACTCATCATGGCCGGCGATCTCCGTTCCGCACTCACTGACGCCGTTGGCGACGAACTGGACGCGGCACTGTCGCGCATCGTTCACTGTGTGAACCAACTGACCGATGCCCAAGTGTGGTGGCGCCCGCCGGAGGGCACGAACGCTATTGGGAACCTCGTGTTGCACCTCACTGGAAACATCCAGCAAATCATCGCGAACAACCTGACCCACGCGCCCGACACCCGGGACCGCCCGGCCGAGTTCGCCGCACGCGACGTCGTACCGAAAGCCGATCTACTTGGTCGTTTGACGGCCGCGGTCGCTGCGGCCAAAGCTGCGGTCGCGGGCGCCACGGTCGAGCAACTCACGGCCGTGCGCCGGGTGAACGCTTTCGATTGGACCGGCATTCAGGCGGTCGTGCGGAGCGTGGCGCACTTCCGCGGGCACACGCAAGAGATCATCCACATCACGCGCACCGTTCTCGGCGCCGGTTACCAGTTCGCCGGGCCGCGCTGACCACGATTGGGGCCGATTCATGACGGACGCGGACGCCCAGCCGAAGCCCCCTTCGGCCGACGAAGTGAACCGCCTCTGGCAGCACGGGATGCACGAGGAACGGCTGTTTCACGACCGGTTGAACTACTTCTCGTTCCTCGAAACGGGCCTCCTGACGATCTGCGGCATCATGTACAACAAGGAACCCGCGATCGGGTTCTTCCTCCCGATCACGGTCGTGGGGCTGCTGTTCACGCTGCTGTGGATCGTCATCCAAAAGCGCCACTGGACGTACTGCGAACACATCAACTCGCGCATCCGGGCGCTCGTGCCCGAGTACAAGGCCACGCTCGACGGCTACGTCCGCCCGGGGCGCCGCGACGGGTTCTCGCTCTCGAAGCCGCTCGCGCTGGCGGTGCCGTTCCTATTCGCCTGCACCTGGGTCGCGTTCCTCGTGTGGATCTTGGTGAGGAACCATGTGCCGACCACCGTGGAAGGTGTCACGGTCGAGCGCATCGGGCTCGTGGTGCTGGCAGCAGCACTGGCTTGGGTGATGTTCAAACTCCGGCGCCTGGAACAGCGCCTCAAGTAAGCTACGCCCACCCGTCTGGAAACGTCGTGTTCGCGAAAACCGCGCGGGCTTCGGCGAGCATCTCCCGGCGCGCGATCGCGTCGTACCGACCCGAGAAGTGGAACAGGATCAACCGACCGATGCCGGCACGCGACGCCATAAGTGCGACTTCCTCTGTGGTGGAGTGCATGACTGGTTCGGCGAGATCCGAATCGGCGGCTCGATACTGGCTCTCGCACACCACCGTGTTCACCCCGCGTAACCACGACACGAGCGCGTCCGCGGTCGCGGGGGTCATGCGGAAGTCGGTCAGGTACGCAATCGAATCGCCCGGAGTGGTGACGAGCAGTTCGGTTTGCAGCGCGACGAGCGAATGAGAAACGCCGTCAATTTCGACGGTTTCCCCCGGTGCGGCACTCGGACCGCGGAGGCGTTTTACCCACGGTCCGGGTTTCAATCCCTTCGCGGCCAACTTCGTCGTATCCACGTTCACGCGATCCATCTCGCGCACCAAGTACCCCACCGAGGGGGTGCCGTGATCGAGCAACATGGCTTCGACCGTGAAACCTTCGCCCTCAATCACGGTGCGCCCCTGGCGCGGGCGTTCGGGCGCCGTGTGAGCGGTCCGGAAGCCCTCTTTGGCGAGAAACCGGGCCTCGCGCACCACGTCCGGCCCGATCTCGGAAACGAACCACTCGCCCTCCTGCTTCTCGTCCACGAGGTTCCACATGAACCCGCGGAACCGGTGCTGAATCACCTCGGCGCTGCCGTGCGGCACCCAGATCCGATTCTCCTTCGTGATACGGTCAAAGTTCAGCCGGAAGAACAGATCGAAGCCCGCGATGTGGTCCATGTGCAGGTGCGAGAAACACAGGTGGTCGACTTCGCGCAAGTCGGTGGGGCCGAGTTGGTGCGGGCACCCGTCGCCGCAATCGAACAGGAGCCGCGTTTGCGACTGCCCCGTGTCCACTTTCACGAACAGTGCGTTGTCTTGTTCGGGTTGGCCGAGAACTTGGAACGTGAGAGGCATAAACACAACTCCGGGCGCCCCGACCTTGTGATCGGTGGGTTGTTCCCAATGCACTCCACCCACCGACCTCACAGCCGGAACTCGTCGGTTAGTGTGGGCGCTCCTCGAATCGCAGGTGGCGCACGGACGTGCCGAAGTCGCGCAGCTCCATCAGCGCCGTAATCCCCACATCCAGGTGCTTGCGAACGAACATCTCGGTGACGGTCGCGTCGCTCTTGGACGTCTTCACACCTTCGGGCGTCATCGGGTTATCCGATACGAGAAGGAGGGCGCCTTTGGGAATCCGGTTCACGAACCCGACCACATAAATTGTCGCGGTCTCCATGTCGATCGCGCTGGCGCGGATGTCTCGCAGATACTGTTTGAACCGGTCGTCGTGTTCCCACACGCGGCGGTTCGTCGTGTAAACGGTGCCGCTCCAGTAATCGATGTCGTGCTTGCTACTGGCCGCCGCGACAGCGGCTTGCAACCGGAACGACGGGAGCGCGGGCACTTCGGGTGCGAGGTAGTCGTGACTCGTCCCCTCCCCGCGGATCGCCGCGATGGGCAGGATGAAGTCGCCGACCTTCGTACTCTTCAGGCCGCCGCACTTGCCCAGGAACAGCACTCCCTTCGGCTCGATCGCCGAAAGCAGGTCCATCACGGTCGCGGCCATCGCGCTGCCCATCCCGAAGTTCAGGATGGTGATGTTCTCCGCGGTCGCAGACGTCATGGGCCGGTCGCGCCCGACGATCTCGACCCCGTACTTCGCAGCGAACAATTCGACATAGTGCGCGAAGTTGGTGAGCAGAATGTACTTCCCGAACTGCTCGACCGGGCGCCCCGTGTACCGCGGCAGCCAGTCCAGCACGATCTCCGCTTTTGTCTTCATGCACGCGCTCCGAGAGGTCCGCTGATTGTGCTGCGGCGCTGCCGTGGTGACAAGGCGAGCGGACTCAGGGCCGCACAACCACCTTCACCAAATTGTCTTCGGTCGAGGTCAGCTTACCCTCGGCCGTCAGGGTGTTGATCGCCTGCGCCACGCGCTCGCGGATCTTCGGCCCGACGCGCTTGAACCCGAGGCGCTTGGACACTGCGGAGATCAAGTCTTCCGCGGGCATCGTCCCGAACTCTGTCAGCGACGCGAACAGGGTGTCGTGAAGCACGTTATCGCTGACCTTTTCGATGGAATCGAAATCCAGTTCGACTTCCTTCACCGGTTTAAGCTTCACGGCCGCGACCACTTCCGGCTCGGGCACGGGGGTGGGTTTCGCGGGCGGTTTGCGGGCCGCTTCGAGCGCCGCGAGCACGCGATTCACCTGACCGTTGCGGTCCCGGACCCAGTCCGTGGACCACACCCGAACGAGGCGCCAGCCCAGCCCTTCGAGCACCGCCTGGCGGAGCCGGTCGCGGTCGCGGGCGGTCGCGGCCGAGTGGTAGGTGGCGCCGTCGCACTCGACGCCGAGCAGGTACTTTCCCCCACCCGCGTCGGTGATCGCGAGGTCGATGAGGTACCCGCCGCACCCCACCTGCCTGTGGATCGTGAGCCCGCGCCGCGCCAACTCGTCGCCGACCTCTTGCTCGAACGGGCTGTCGGCCCCGCGCCGGCCGGCCTCGGTTACTGCGGCCGCAAGAGCGGTAGGGCCGCGTTCGGCGAAATCGAGAAATGCCTTGAGCAGCTTCGCGCCCTCAGCTTCCGTGCGCGACAAATCGACATCGTTCGAGGTCATGCTCGAGATGACGCACATCGCCCGCCGCGCCCGCGTGACCGCAACGTTCAACCGGCGCTCCCCGCCCTGCCGGTTCAGCGGCCCGAACCGCATCGCGACCTTACCCACGTCGTCCGGCCCGTAACCGATGCTCAGCATCACCACGTCGCGCTCGTCGCCCTGCACGTTTTCCAGGTTCTTCACGAAGAACGGGTCTACGCGATCGGCTGCGAAGAACTCTTCAGCCCCTTTGTTCGCGCGGCGCAATACTTCGAGTTCATCGAGAATGCGGTCCTGCTGCCGTTGGCTGAACGCGATCACGCCCAAACTCTGGTCCGGTGTTTGTCGCGCGTGTTCCATCACGAGTGCGGCCACGCGCTTCGCCTCGATCGGGTTCACGCCGTCCTTGAAGCGGCCCTCGGGCACCTTCACGAACCGCACTGCGGGACTTGTGGCGTCGTCCGCACTCGGGAATGTGATGAGCGAGCTGCTGTAAAAGAACTTGTTCGAGAACGCGATGAGCGCCTCGCGCCGACTGCGGTAGTGCCACCGCAATCGCTTGCGGCAAATCCCCAGCGAAAGGCACACGTCCAACAAGCTCTCGAACCCTGCGGTACCGCCCTCGTCGGGGTGCGGCTCGTCGCTCGTGTCTTCGCCACTGCGAGCGAAGAAATCTGTTGGCGGAAGTTGCTTGGGGTCGCCGCCGACCACGAGTTGCTTTCCGCGGTAAATCGCGCACACCGCGTCGTGTGGTCGGACCTGGGATGCTTCGTCGAAGATCACCAGATCGAACGCGAACTCTGGGTTATCGAGGTAGGTGCTGACCGCGAGCGGACTCATCATGAGGCACGGCTTGATGCGCGGGAGCAGCGTCGGCATCTTCGCGAACAGGTGGCGCAGCGGGAGGTGCCGGCGCTTCTTGTTCACCTCGCGCAACAGGATGCCGAGTTCCGACGCATCGGGCGCACCGTCGCGCACACGCGGGCGGTTGGACTTCGTGAGCAACAGCGAGCGCATGCGATCACCCGCGGTCCGCACAGAAAGTCGATCCAGTTCCGCGAAGCGACTCACGAGCCGCTCTTGTTTGTCCGTCGTGAATTCGCCGAGTACGGGCACTTGTTGATGAATGGCATCGAGCCACAAACGGAAGAAGCGCGAGCGGAACGCCTCGGCCGCGTGTTCCACCCCGAACTCGCCCGCGCGCACCTCATCCAGAACACCGCCCAAACCCGCGGCCCCGGCGTCGCGCTCGACGTGCACAAACCGCACCCACTCGAACACGCGGTCGGCATCCGCAGCGCGATCACTGGCCCACAGCGCGAGTTCCGCGAGCGGCAAGTTATTCAGAACGACGTTGGTCGAAACCGTGACTGTTGGATCGAAGACGGCTCCCGTAACGTGCCTCCACTCAGTCGCGAACGCACCGGCGCGAGTTGTTTCGTTCTGCTGAATAGCCGCCTTTAATCGTTCCCGTGCCGTCTGTTCCGTGAGGACGCCTCTTAGTTGCGGCAGCACCGGGCGCTTCCACCGATCAAGCAATCGGAGCAGTTCCTCGCCAAGTGTAGCGCGTTCCGCACGCACGCGGTCATCGGTCGGCTGTCCTTCTTCCAACTGTTTGACGCGCGAGGCCACGACCGAGAGCCGTGCGGAAGCCACAGCCGCGTCGCGAATACGGGTGCCGGGGACGTCTTGCCCCGGGGTCAACAGTTTGATGAGTGCCTGTAATCCGGCCGCTTCACGATCGAGCGCGGCCAACTCGATCGCGAGCCACGCTCGTACTTCGGCGAGTGTCTTCGCTTCGAGAGGCGGAACAACAAAATCTCGCCCCGCTGCCGTGAGTTGATCGCGAAACGCGCGCTCCGCGGCTTCCAGCGCGGTTGTACTATCACCAACTGCTTTCCGGTCGCGCTTTGCGAGTGATTCGTGCTTCACGCCCCACTCTTCCAGCGTTTCCACTGCCCGAAGAGCCTCCAGCGTCCCGGTCCAATCCGGTCCGCCGGTCGTGTCTTTCATCAGGTCGTTGCCATACGCACCCACTACCTGACGAGCGGCATCGGCCTGTTGGTGGTACCCGGCGAGCGCGGTTACATCCGTCCGGAGCAATGTCCCCGTTCGCGGCGAACTGGCGTACCACGCGGAAACCTGTTTACTCAAACCCCACCAGCGCGGGAACAGGCGCGACCAGAACGACCGCCCGGCGTTGGCCGCATCGCGCGCGATTGCGGACGATTCCGGCGCGAACGCCGCGGGCGAGAACCGCGAAATGAGGTCGGTTCGGACGGTTTGTGCGGCCCGGTCCTGCTCGTCCGCACGCGACACCACCGCGAGCAAGTCCTTTCGCCGCCCGGCAGTCCCCCACGAACGCGGCCCTGCACCGATCCGACCGATCACATCTCCCAGGCGCACACACTCGGCTAGCTTCGCCAGTTCCGGTACGCGCCCCACCCCAAGTGCCTGCGTCGCGGCGAGGGCCGCGCGATCCAGTTCTGCGGCCAGTGAGTCCAAGCGCCGAATCGCGTCCGCGGATTGTTGCACCACAACGAATCGGTTGCGGAGCGTGAGTGCAGCCCCTTCGGTCAGGCGCTCGCGGTCGGTGCTCACCGCACTGAGAGCGTTAGCGTCACAACTCTTCACCGCCACAAGGTCGAATTCCGGCAATTTCGCGCCAAGTTCACGCGCCTCCAGAACCGCTTGGTGCAGTTCGACCGCGCGCTGCGCAGCCGTTCGCGGGTCAGAATCGAACCACTCGGGCGGAAAGAATGGGAGCGGGAGCAGCGAACGGGCGTCCGCGAGAGCCGCGTCCCATTCGAGCACCGAGGGCGGCTCAGGGCTAACACCCGCTTCGGCGAGAGCCGCCACCGCTTTTTCGGCTGCGGGAATCGCTCCGGCGAGCCGGTTCAGGTGGAATCGCGCATCGTCCTTCGCTTCTTGCGAAAACGTGACGAGCTTGCACCCGCGCCACGGGTGCCCACTGGGGTTCTCCACCACCGGCGCACAATCGCCCAGGCGTGTAAGAACATCGTCGCATGACTGGAGATAAGCCGCGTCTTTATTCAACACATCGGGAATCGCGATGCGCGAGCGTGCGGGCAAGCTCCCGAGTTTCGCGACCTCGCCGTGTACGCGGAACACCGACATCCCCAGCGGTACACGAATCCTGTGCAATTCGGCCACGAAGTCGTTCAGTTTGCTCCGGCTCTCGGCCAACTGCGTCAGTTGCGAATCGACGTCCGGTGCGCCGACCGGTTTCAGTTCCAGGCACCGCCCCAATTCGGTCACGACTTCGCGCTTGTTGGCCTTATGGCTGTGCAGTTCCAAACAGAAGTCGCCCAGCCCGCAGCGGTCCAATCGGCGCTTCACGACTTCGAGTGCGGCCGTTTTCTCGCTCACGAACAGCACCGTTTTGCCGGACTGCAGCGCTTCAGCGATCATGTTGGAAATAGTCTGGCTCTTACCCGTACCGGGCGGGCCGTCCATCACGAGGTGCGCGCCGCGCTTGACCGCTTCGATCGCCTCGTGCTGGCTGCTGTCCGCGTCGAGAATGTGAACGGCCGCGACCGGCGGAACCACCGCGTCGAGTTGCTCCGCGGTCGGCAGATCGCTGGGCGGTTGGAGAGCCGCCGCGCCGTCGCCCGCTACTGCGCGGCAAACCGGATGCGCCTTGACCTTCTCCGCGTTGCGCCCCAAATCCTCCCACATCGCGAGTTTCTGAAAATTGAATACGCCCAGCGCCGCTTCGGGGACCACGCCCCACCGAGGAATGTCCTTTACGCGGTCCGCGACGAGCGCGAAATACTTCGCCGCGCACTCCGGGTCTTCCGGGTCGAGTGTGTACTCGTTCGCAGCGGGCAGTTTGATGCGGAACTGCGTTTGGAGCAACTCGGCGAGGCAGTGGTTCGGCAGAATGTCGTCCTCTTCTGCTACGAGCGTAAACGGCGCCTCTACCGTTTCGCGTTCGAGCTTCACCGGAACGAGCAACAGCGGCGAGCGGATTTCCTCTTCCGAATCCGCACTCTCGTACCAGCGGAGGAAGCCGAACGCCGCGAACAGCGTGGTAACGCCGTGATCGGTTTGGGCTTCCTCCGACAGGCGCTTGAGCCGGATCAGGCGCGCGGCGAGTTGTCGATCGGTTTGGTCCGTGAGTAGGTGCGCGGATTTGAGGCGGTTCGAGCGCAAACACTGATCGAGCAACTCTCGGCGAACCGCGTCCTCGTTCGCCTGGGTCGTTCCGGTCGTCGGATCGAAGTCGGACGAGAGCATTTCCGCATCGAGCACCTCCTGCGGCAGCCCGAGGATGTCGCGCTTCCACGCGAACGTGAGCCGGTGGCCGTCCTGAACCAGTTGGCGCCAGAAGTCCGGCGCCAGCGGGTGCATCAGCGACACGCCGCCGATGCGCCCGGCCACGAACTTGATGAGCCGGTTCCGCTTCGTGGTGTCGAGCAGGGCCTTGCGCCACTCGGCGAGTCGCGTGTCGAGATCGGTTGGCATTGCGTTCTCGTGTAACCGGGGTTCCGCCGTGTCAGCGTATCCGCCGGGGCAAATGGGGAAACGGAAATCGCCCCCGCCCATTTGGAAGTGGTTCGCCACAAACAGCGCCGCGTTTTCGCTCAAATCGAAACAAGACTGCGCTCACCCGCTCCAGCGTAGCCCCGGTACCAACCGCGACATATGTTCGTTTCATGCCGGTGGCAGAGGGAGAAGCTCGAGTTTGCCCCTGAAGAGGCTTCAGCGCACCGGCGATTGAGAATTGGCGCGAATTGCTGAAACACCAAAAGCCGCTTATGCCCGACACCATCGGGACACAAGCGGCTAATTCGATCACAAGATGGGGCAACTAAGCGGGTGTAATTTGCCCAAAGCGCCAACACGAGCGGTCCATGACCGCTCGTGTCGAAAGTGAACCGAAAGTTCGATCGGCTCAGCGCCCGCCGACCGGAGCCGGGTTCGCCGGAGCAGCCGGAGCTGGGCCGCCGAGAACCGGACCACCGCGGCGCGCCGCACCTTCGGGATCTTCCTGGCTCGCCAGTTCACGCGGGAGCGGGAACGAGGGATCTGGTGCGAAATATTGCGGGTAGTGCTCCAGATACCGCGGACTGGGCAGCGTCATGCCGCCCATAACCGTTTGACACCCGCTGTTGCACGTCAGGGTCAGGCCGAGCAAGGCTGCGACGCTCGCCAGCCACCGCCGATTGGTTCGCATCTGAATCCTCACTCCCGTTCATTCGCGGTTCCCCGTCGCGCCCCAACGCGCGGGTAACCGGTGATGCCGCTTGTATCGACAAGAACGGTACCGCGGCTTCAGTGAAATTTCGCGGTCGCGCGCGTTGGGGCGGGATCGGGGAACGTTCGGTCGTTGACCGCGTTGGGTTTCGGCCCTAGCATGGCACCCTGTCGCTTCTCGCTCCCGAACGGACGACCTGAACGGATGACCGTCGCACGGAACCGCAGCCGCCCGCACCCTTTACCGCTCGAATTGCGGTGGGATGCTCGCTCCCCGCTCCCGGCGCGCTGGGTGCTCCCGGACGGCGCGCGGCCACCGGTTCCGGTTCGGTCTAATAAGGTACCGCTGGATTTCACCGCCGGCATGCGAACGCTGTGCGAGGACGTTGTGGCCCGGTGTGAACCGCTGCGCCACGTCCACATGCCGCGCGTGCTGGTCACGTTCACGCCGAGCCGCAACCGCAGCCGGTACGGGCTTCAGGCCCGCGTTACGCCGCTCCGGTTCCGCGACGGCGCACTTACCCGGCGCCACGGCCCGACCGACTATCAGGTACAGCGGTTCTTCGTGAACGGGCACGAGATGCTCTACGTGCTCACGTTCTGCTTACCGCGGTTCATCGACCAGCCGTTCCACGAGAAGCTCATTACGGTGTTCCACGAGTTGTACCATGTCGCGCCGGAGTTCGACGGCGACCTCCGGCGCCACCCCGGGCGCTACACGGTCCACTCGCACTCGAAGGACCAATACGACGAGCGGATGGCCGAACTGGTGGACGCCTACCTCGCGCGCCACCCGGACCCCAGCAAGTTCGAGTTCCTGCGCGCGAGTTACCGCGAACTCTGGGACGCCCACGGCGGCATCACCGGGGTCGTGGTCCCGCGCCCGAAACTGCTGCCCGTCGGTGTGGTGTCGCGCCAGGTCGCGGCCCGGAACCACGGGAGCGGGGCCGAGTAACGTCTCGAAAACGCTCTCTCGCCCGACCTACCACCCCTTCTCTGCCGCCCCGATCTGTAACACTTCGGCCACGTTTCCGCTCGCATGGCAGGTCGGCACATCGCTCGACCACACCAAAAAACAGCGGAGACGGTTCGATGCAAACGTTACTGGCGAGCGTCCTCGTAGTCGGTTTGAGCGCGGGAGCGGCCGGGGCCGAAGAAACCTATCTCATCAAGCTCTACAGGAGCAAAGAGGGAACCCAGAGCCGTGTCGAGAAAAACGAAAAGGGCAAAATCGGCACGGTAATCAACGGCGACGGTGTGAAGAAAGAAGAAACCGTAACGAGTGACACGAAAGAGGTTTACACCGAGGAAGTTCTGGCCATCGACGCCGATACCAAGCAGATCACGATGCTGTCGCGCAAGTACACCGTCGCCGAGAAAACCGAAAAGGGCGAAACCACCAAGGCCGTGTACGCCGGGAAAACGGTTCTCATCGAGAAGGTCGAAGGTGTATTCACCTTCAGCGTCGACGGTAAACCTCTCACAGAGGACAACGCACCGGACCTGATTAAGAGTTACAAGGACAAAAAGGCCGACGAGCCGACGAACGAAGACCTCGTCCCCACCAAAGCCGTCGCGGTCGGCCAGAGCTGGAAAGTGCCGGCCGACAAGGTCAACAAGATGCTCAAACTGTTCGGGGACGGGAAGATCACGTTCGACGCGGACAAGTCCACGATCGAAGGGAAGCTCGTCAAAGTTTACAAGAAGGCCGGAGCACAGTTCGGCGTCATGGAGTTCGCAATTACGGGGATCGTCACCGAAATCGGGAGCGGCGACGAAACTATAGCGACCACGTCAGACAGCAAAATGGTCATGAAAATCACCATCGATACGTGCATCGATGGGAGCGTCGAATTTGAAGACGCCACCGCGGACGCCAAGGTCAATATCGTTGCCGAATTCCCCCAAGTCGGGTCGGTTTCGATGCGCGGGGCCGTAACGTTCACATCGAAAATCAACGCCCTGAAGAAATAACCGATCTGCTCTCGCGCCGCACAAGTACGCGGCGCGAGCGTTCAGAAGTTACGCCATCGGGAGCGGGCGCCGGCCCTTCACTTCGGGTTCCGGATCGGATGTCGCGCACTTACCGCACCCCGAACCGCACCCGGGCTTCGACGCGCCAAACCACGTCTTCCACATCGCACGCAGAACGTACCCCGCCGCAAACGCGACAACGCCCCCGACCACGACGAGTTGAAGTGTTGTGGACATACCCCTCACCGTTCGGGAACTCGACAGCATTGAGCCGACGACTTTAAGTACCCGCGGGCAGGCCCGACCTCACTCGCCCCACCCGGCTAACAATCGCTCACGTTTTCGGCCGAACAGAGACAGCAACGACTGATTTCGCGCAAAAATCCGCTCGAATTAAGCGTTTTGGTACCGTCGTTCGTCCAAATCTTCCCTGCCGACGGCTAACAATTGTTAACACACCAGGTCAGATTTAGCGCCCAACGGTGTAGCTGAATGCACCGATCGACGCGCACTGGTTGCGAGACACGTCTCGCATCTCACAGATTATACCCATGTGAACAAAAGACCACAATCCATTTCAGTGCGAATTCACCCCTGTTCGGTGACCGCCCTTGTGGGCGGCGGATACCCCCACTACCCGCATCCGCCGCCCTCGCGAGCAGGGTTCGCCGGGCTATCACTCTTCCGGGCGAGGGGTGAACACTCCGTCCCAGTCCCGCGGCCTCTGACCATTGTGGCGCTTCATGTAGCGCAGGAAGCACTTCGCAGCCGGGTCGTCGGCGAACAAGCCGTCCAAGTCGTCGTTCGCTTCGGCCCACGCTCCCTTCACGAACTTCTCCACCGCCGCGTTCCAGAACGCGAGGTTGGCCTCGTATGCGTCGCTCGTCACCCACGACTCAGCGTTCGTCACGGCACTGGTCGGCGAAAGTTCATACGCAGCAAGTGGTTTCTTCATCCCACGGGGGCGAACGGTGCCGAGGCCGCGGAGGCGCCACCGTCGATTGGTCGGGTCCACCGTCTGGAGTCGCGTGGCGACCTCGTCGCTCACCATGATCCCCACACCGTAAGCCTTCGTCATTTCTTCTAGGCGGAACGCGAGGTTCACGACCGGGCCGTAGAGGTCCACTACCGCGAGGTCGTGTGCCCCCAGGCGCCCGGCCAACGCGCGCCCGTGGGTGACGCCCAACCCGCACCGGCGCTGGAGCAGGCGCCCCGAGAGCCGTTCGTAAATGCGTAACGCGGCCTCGGCCGCACGCTCGATCTGGTCCGCGGGTTTTTCCGGCCAGCCCCAGAACCCAAGAACCGCGTCGCCGCGGAACCCGGCCACGATGCCACCCTTCTCGGTGATCGCGCCGCTCATCGTGTCGAGGGCCGATTGTACCTCGCGCCACGCACTCGACAGGCTCTCCCCGTGCTCCTCCGCGAACCCGCTGAACCCCCGCAAGTCGCAGAACAGAACCGTGACGTCCTGTTCCTGCGGGGTTTTGAGCAGCGCTTCCAGTCGCTCCGGGTCGTCGAGGTACTTGCGGAGGTTGCTGGGCCACGCCTCCTTGGTGACCGCGACCTGGCGGGCCAACCGGAGCGTGCGGCGCGTCGACTCGAGCAACCCTACCAGGATCTCGACGAACTTCTGGTACTCGGTCAGGTACGTCGTATCGGGCTTCTGCTCGCGGCCCGCCGGGTTCATGAGCCGCCCGCTCACGTAAAGTGCGTGCTGCGAACCGTCCTGAAACGGTGTGCAAATGGCCCACGGGGTCGCACCCTGCTGGTGCAGCGATCCGAGTGTGAGCGTGTGGTGCGAACTCCCAGCCTGGGTGAAATCGGACGGGTCCGTGGACCAGATGTGCAAGCAGCTCTTGCGCTGCTGGCAGACGACCCGGCGTACCAGTTTGCGAGACGGCACGAACTCGTCCGCGGTGCCCGCGTTCGGGTTGCGAACGTTCTGCTCGACGACCGTGACGCGCAGGTCCGTGATCGCGCTGTCCGGCGGGACGCGCACGATTGCGGCGGCGTCCGCCTTCGGGAGCGCGGCGATCGCGACCTTGAGCATCTGCTTAAACAGCGCGGGTTCGCTCGCCACTACCTTCAGGTACGCGGGGAGCTGCTCCAGCGCTTTGAGTAGCATACCGGGGTTGGTGAACGTAACGGTTTCCAGTTCGGACCGGCTGCGTTCTTCCTGGCGCTGAACGAGGGTCGCGTCCACCAGCGCGTCGGGGTCAACGTCGGCGTCGCCGCGCAGGGTGAATCGCGTTTGACCGATGACGAACCATTCGCCCGGCCGCACTTCGCACTGTTCGACCGCCTTGTTGCGGAACCAAATTTGGTTCCCGGGCTTGTTCGGGTAGTCCGGCAGAATGACGCCGCGCCGCGTGACGACGAGGGTCGAACCGGTCCATTCCAGGGTCGCGTGGAACCGCGAGATCATGCGGTCCTCGGGCACGGCCCAGTCACATTCTTTCGGTTCGCTGCCGAGCTTGAGGACGCGGTTCTCGGGGAGCGTGTAGCGCCAACTGAACTGCCCCGGCAGGGACATCACGCTGGACCCGGTGGCCGCGCTCGGGTCGATTCGGGTCAGTGCTTCCAGGTCAGCCATGAGACGCGAACTCCGCTCGGCGAACGACGAGCGCGACAGAGGCTCGCGCGCCACCGGCGCGCGTGCGGGCCAAATCGAGACCGTCGGGATGCATTTCAGGCTCGGGTGGCGGGGCTCACAGGAACAGAGCCACCCGTTTTCTAGCCTGTTGATTGGGGAGATGCAACCAACACTGACTATACTAGCGCGGTTCCTTCAAACCCGCGCGCCATTTCGACGATCGCGCGGACCATGCAGCCGGTGCCACCGGCGTCGAGGGTAGCGGAATCGCCCTCCGCGAACGAGGGGCCGGCGATATCGAGGTGCGCCCACTTCGCGTCGCCGACGAACTGTTCCAAGAATTTCGCGCCCGCGATAGCCCCGGCCCAGCGCCCGCCGCCGGTGTTCCGCATGTCCGCGACCTTGCTCTTAATCAGCCCGTCGTAGCTCGAATCCATCGGCAGCTTCCACGCGCGCTCCCCGGCACGCGACACGGCCGTGAGGATCTGGTCTCCCCACCCGTCGTTGTTCGTCATGAGGCCCGACGTCTCGGTGCCGAGGGCGACCATGCACGCCCCGGTGAGTGTGGCGAAATCCACCAAGAACTTCGTTTGTTCCGAGGCGAAGCACAGTGCGTCCGCGAGAATGAGCCGCCCCTCGGCGTCGGTGTTCAGTACCTCGATGGTCTTCCCGTTGCGCGCGGTCAGCACGTCGCCGAGCTTCATGGATGTGCCGCTGAGCATGTTTTCGACGAGCGCGAGCACGCCCACAACGTTCACGGGCAGTTTCAGTTCTGCAATCGCCTGGACACCCGCGAGCACCGCGGCGGCGCCGGCCATGTCGCACTTCATGTCCACCATGCCGTCGGTCGGCTTGAGCGAAAGTCCGCCGCTATCGAACGTGACGCCTTTCCCGACCAGCCCCAGAACTGGTTTGCCGGGCGCCCCCGCGTAACGCAGGATCGCCAGACGCGCGGGTCGGTTGGAGCCTTGCGCGACTCCGAGGAGTGAACCCATGCGCTCGGCCGCGAGCTGCGATTCATCCCACACTTCGACATCGAACCCGGTCGCTCGCCCCGCGTCGGCGGCGACGGTGGCGAACGTCTCGGGATAGAGTTCGCGCGGTGGGAGATTCACCAGTTCGCGCGCGAGCCACAGTGCCCGCGCTTCCGCACGAACACGAGGCATGTCAGCCCCGTTCCCGCCAACCAGGAGCAGCGATTCCGGCGCGAACCGGGTGGGCGCGGATTTCCGAATCCCCGGTCCCTGAACGCCCTGGGCCAGCCCGATTCCGACCGCGAGCGTGAATTCCGGTCCCGGAACCGTGAACGCGACCGTCCCGACCTTCTTCGTGCTGACATGGCGCGCCGCGGCCGCGGCCGCATCGTGAAGGGCGGCGCGCTTAGCTTGCGCCCGAGTGCCCAAGCCAACGAAGAGGAGCCGCTTCGCCGCGATGCCGATGGGGTTCAGCACGGGCACCAGTTCGAGTGGCTTCGCGCCGAAGTCGCCGCGCTCGCGCAACTTTTCGAGCACGTCGCCTGCCGGTCCGCTGTACGGCTGATCGGCCCACACGCCCACGATGAGCCAATCGGCCGGTACGCTCGCGGGCGATTCGGAGGACGTGTTGAATTGGGTCTTCGGGAGGTTAATCACGGGTTGGGCCAGGTTGGTACGGGATGGATCGTGAAAGAGATGATATCGCGCGATTCACGGTCGGTCCGCAAGGGCGCACACACTCCCTGCGTGTGGCCCTTGCGGGCGAACCCCGCCCGCAAGGGCGGTGGGTGCAGGTTCCCGTAATCGCGTAGTATCACCCGCTCGTTAAAAGCAACCCACCGCCCTTGCGGGCGGGGTTCACCCATGAAGGGGCGTCGGCGCGATTATTTCTTGGGCGCCAGCTCGTACAGTTTCAGCATTTCTTCGACTGCGGCGACGAGCTTCGGGTCGTTCTGCTTTACCGCGGCGATGAACTTCTTGGCGTCCTCGTTGGGACAGCTCAGCCCGTAGCGAACGATCCCGCGCCGGACGATGGGAGCGGAGTGCGTGGGCTTGGCGAACTGCGCGAACACGTCCGCGCTCAAGTCCCACCACCCCCACCGGCGCAGGTCTTCGACGGCCTGGTCCGCGAAGTCACCGTCCGGAAGGAGCGCGGCGCAGCACTTCAGCACCTCCGCCTTACACTCTGCGCCGCGTGTCGCCTGAAGGAACCGCACTGTACCAAGGGTGGAGAGCCGCACCGAGTACGACTGGTTAGTGTCTGCGAGCGTAGCCGTCGTGAACGCCCACCCGTTCTTGCCATCAAGCAACACGAAGCCCGCGAGCAACCCGCCGAAGGCTTCTCGCACGCGCTCGGGGGCGGGAGATTGCTTCAGTAACTTTTCGAGGAACGCCGCGTCGTCGCGCCCGCCACTCACGCCCAGCAGGAACGCGAACACACCTAGCCGTTCGGCCGGCGTGTTTTCGTCGGTGATGAGTTTCCGCAGCGCGGCCGGGTCGAAGTGCTTGGCGGCTTTCACGATGTCCGCGTCGCTCGCACGGGCGAATTCCACGAACGCATCGGCCGCCACAATCGCGTTCGTTGAGCCGAGGTGCTTGAAGAAATACGCGAGGCGCGCGGCCGCATCGGTCGCGTCGAGCTTCACGGCCCCTTTCAGGTACTCCACCACTGCGGCCGACGAGGGTACCCCGCCCGTGACAGCGAGTTTGCCCTCGGACACGCCACAAAACACGAGGTAATCGGGCGGCGTGTCACCAACGACCGGCAAGTAACTCCGCAGGACGAGCACGTTCTGGTTCCCGCGTGCGGGATCGTCTTTCAGAGCCGCGCCAACGTTCAGATCGGTGAACCCCTCGTCCGTTTTTTGGTCGATGCGCGGGTTCTTGAGTTGCCCGTACAGGACTGCTTTCGCCTGAGCGTACTGCACGCGCAACGTGGGCCGCGTGCGCACGTTGTCGCCACAGAACGTACACGCGGGCGCGGGCGGAACCGCGAGCACGAGCGCAACAACAACGGTGACGGTGCGGAGCATGCGAACTCCTGAACGACGAACGGCGGCCGGGAAGCCCCGACCGCCGTTCATACACCGAGAATCGCTTGCAGAGGAAGGGGAAATTGCGAGCCCGGTTCGTCTTGCTCACCGTTCGCAGACGGGTCATGATAATCAGCTCATTTGCTCACTCCGGAGGTTCCCATGCGACCCCGCACGATGCTCCTACTAGCGGTGGTGGCGCTCGCCCCCGCGTCGACCGCCCGCGCTGATGACTGGCCGCAGTGGATGGGACCGAAGCGCGACAACGTGTGGCGCGAAACCGGCATCCTGGAGAAGTTCCCGAAGGACGGGCCGAAGGTGCTGTGGCGCGCACCCGTGGCCGGCGGGTACGCGGGGCCGGCCGTTGTCGGCGGGAAAGTGTACGTGACCGACCGCGTGCTCGCAAAGGGTGCCGAGAACCCGGCCGACCCGTTCGACACGAAGGCCAAAGTCAACAGCACCGAGCGCGTGCTGTGCCTGGACGCCAAAACCGGTAAAGAGTTGTGGAAGCACGAGTACGACTGCCCGTACCAGATCAGTTACCCGTCCGGCCCGCGCTGCACGCCCACCGTTCACGAGGGAAAGGTTTACACGCTCGGCGCGATGGGCAACCTGTTTTGCTTCGAGGCCGAGACCGGGAAGGTGCTCTGGGAGCACAACTTCCTGAAGGAGTACAAGACGAAGCCGGCTCTATGGGGATACGCCTCGCACCCGCTCATCGACGGCAAGAAACTTGTCACGCTCGTCGGTGGTGCGGGGAGCCACGTCGTCGCGTTCGACAAGGACACGGGTAAGGAGATCTGGAAGGCCGGGAACCTGCCCGAGCAGGGGTACTCGCCGGTGATGATTACCGAGGCCGGCGGGAAGCGTCAGATGATCGTGGCCGGGCCGAAGGCGGTGTACTCGGTGAACCCGGAGACCGGCGCGCAGTACTGGTCGAAGCCGTACTCCGAGGACTTCGGGTACGCGGTGATGACCCCGGTGCGGGTCGGCGACCACCTGTTCGTCGCGGGGTACCCGGCCAAGAACCTGCTCGTGAAGCTCGCCGCAGACAAGCCCGAGGCGGAGGTGGTCTTCAACAACAAGAAGAAGACCGCGCTGTACCCCGGCAGCGTGCAGCCATTCCTGCTCGACGGGCTGCTGTACGGCTACGACGACAGCGGGATGATGTTCGCCGTCGAGCTGCCGTCGGGCAAGCGCGTGTGGGAGGATGTGGGGCCGGTCGGCGGGGACAAGCCGAAGGGGTCGGAGACCGCGTTCATGGTGAAGAACGGCGACCGGTTCTTCTTCTTCGCCGAAACCGGGCACCTCGTGATCGGCAAGCTGACGCCGCAGGGGTACGACGAGATCGACCGCGCGAAGGTGATCGAGCAGACGAGTGCCGCCTTCGGGCGCAAGGTCGTGTGGTGCGCCCCGGCGTTCGCCGACAAGAAGATGTTCGTCCGCAACGACAAAGAACTCATCTGCGTCGACTTGGCGAAGTGAAGCTGGGCGAACGGCCGGTAGCGGCTCCCGGGATTGGCCCGCTTTCGTGGCCTCAAACAACCTGGAGCCCTTCACTTCCAAGGGTTCCACCGTTCTCTCAATTCGTTGGACGGTAACGCACTGTGTGATCGAGTCCGGTGTAGCTACAAGGGCGGGCGCTTATACTTCCCTTCGCCCGCGTGTGCGAGTACCCTTACGTGCTCCACCCGGAATGTGCAACGCGAGCCCAAGATGCGCCCGAGTCGTAGCAACGAGCCGTTAGAACCCGAGAGTGACGATGAACGGGCCGTTCATCGTCACTCTCCCGTCCAAAGACGGGCGCGACCGCTCTGGTGGAGGCTTTCGACCCCGGCACGAATCGCAATCGTACTCGGCATTTTGTTGTTCATGATGGTCGTGGTCGTCGTCGTGACGAGGATCGTGCTTCTCGATTATCGGGAACGACACCGGCACGAAAATCCGGAAGCGTCAAATACAGCGGCGGCTCCGCTTGCTGGGGCCAACAAAGTTCACGTCGATGTGATCGCTGCGGAGATTTTTGAGAACGATTCGCTGTTTCTTTTCGTTGTCGTTAGCACCGACGACGACAGGAAATTGGTGAACTTCACCGGTTGGCGGCAGTTCGGCGTCGGGGCCGCGAAGATGAGCGACGATGCCGGGAACAAGTACGCGCAAAAGCCTTTTAATCTCCTTGTCGATGTGATGCTGGAGAAGCAGTGGAACAACATGCCTAAAGCCAAGTCGTACAAGTTCGGCCCCGGGCCCGTGACATCCGAACAGCCACGTGTCGAGGTGCTCGTATTCCCCAAGCCACCCAGAGCCATTCAGTACCTGGATCTTGAGCTTAGTGGGAAATCGATTGGCGAAACGAAGCCCGTCAAGAAGCGCGTCCCAGCGTCTCTCTGGCAACAGTAACGCACAATCAAATCCGAACAGTCGTAAGCCGCAACGTCAGAGACCCGATGCCGATGGTTGGGGTCTGACGTTGCGGCTTACGACGTTCGACGTAGGCTCACTGCGCTCCGGGTGGTGCGTACTTCTTGAGCCACGCAAAGATTTCCTTGTGCCAGTGGGCGCTGTTCTGTGGTTTGAGCACCCAGTGCCCCTCGTCCGGGAAGTTCACGAACCGGCTCGGCACGCCCTGGCGCTGGAGCGCGGTGAACAGCTCGTGCCCCTGACCGATCGGGCACCGGAAGTCCAAATCGTTGTGAATGATGAGCATCGGGGTCTTGTACTTGCCCAGGTTCCCGGCCTTCTTGTGCGGTGAGAACTCGGCGTACTTCTGGGGCTTCTCCCACGGGAGCCCACCGTGCTCCCACTCGTCGAACCACAATTCGTCGGTCGTGCCCCACATGCTCTCGAAGTTCCACACCGAGCAGTGCGTGACGAGGCACTTGAACCGCGGCGCGACGTCGTTCACCGCGAACCAGTTCATCATGTACCCGCCGAAGCTCCCGCCCGCCGCCGCGATCCGGTCCTTATCGACGTAAGGGAGCTTCTCGACGAAGTCCAAGCCCGCGATGAGGTCGCGGTAACACTTCCCGCCCCAATCCCCGGTGATCTCGTCAGTGAACTTCTGGCCGAAGCCGACGCTCCCGCGCGGGTTCGGCATCACCACCACGTAGCCCTGCGCTGCCCAGAGTTGCGGGTTCCAGCGGTAGCTCCACGCATCACGCCACGCGCTCTGCGGGCCGCCGTGAACGAGGTACACCACCGGCCACTTTTTCTTTGCGTCGAACCCGGGCGGGTACTGAACCCACATCTGCATTTCCACTTTGCCATCGACAGTGACACCCGCGTTTTTCGGATGACCGACTACCTCCGGTCGCGGCAGATCGAGTTCGTCGATCAACTTTGCGTTCGCCTTGCTCACGTTTGCCACGACAACCGGGCCAGTGGGATCGACATATTCCGTTACGATTTCTGGAGGGAAATCCAGTCGAGAGTAGAGGTACGCGAAGCTCCCGTTCTGGCCGAAACTGATGGCGCTGCGGCTTCCCTGCCCGACACTCGGATCACCACCCGCCCACCAGCTAACTTCCGTGTCGGTAAGCGTAACTTTAAAGATCGGCTTCCTACCGGTGTCGTCGCCGGGGAAATAAATGGTGTCGTTGTCCTTCCACGTTAACTCGTCGGCCGACACGTCTCTCTTTGCGGTTAAGTTCTGTGGTTTGCCATTCAGCGCACCGTCCGGTTTCACGTCCGTTGCTACGATGTCCCACTTGTCTGCCTCGTAGCCCGCGCGCGTTTGCGCGCGCCACGCGAGTTTCTTGCCGTCCGGACTGAACTTCGGGCCGCTGTCGGCCGCTTTGTTGTCCGTTGTGAGTGTTTCCCACTTTGTGGACGTGTTCGTGACGCTCACGCGGCACAGGTCGTAGTTCGTGCTCCACGCCTCGCTCTCGGCGGGCGGCGCGGTGAACACGAGGTGCGCGCCGTCCGGGGTGAACGTGAAGTTGTCGCCACTGTCGAACGTGGACGATGTGGGGAAGGCGTCACGGTCGCCGGGCGTGACGTCGCGCGGCTCCGGGAGGGCTTTGCGCGCCGGGTCGAGGTTCGCTTCGACCACGAACAGGTGCTGGCGCTTGTCACCCGTGTACTCGACCCAGTGACGGTAGAAGAGTTTGGTGAACGTCTTCACCTTCACGGGACTCTTCGCGATCTCGTCGTCTTTCTCCTTGTTGAGCTTGTCGCTTTCGGCGAACGGTTTCTCGCTGAATTCCGGGTACACGCTCGACACGAACGCGATCGACTTGCCGTCTGCGGACCAGATGCCGTGACTCGCACCGGTGCTGATCTGCGCGACGAGCAGCGGCTCTTTGCCCGCAAGGTCCGTCACGTAAAGCCCGCCACGCGACTCGAACAGAATCCACTTGCCGTCCGGCGACCAGCGCGGCTCGCGACCGGGCACGTCCTTCGGCGTGAGTTGCTTCGGTTCGCCCTTTCCGTCGGTCGCGGCGACCCACAGCGCGGTGGCGCTCTTGTTCTTCGCCAGATCGACCGTCGTGACCTGATAGGCGACGTGTTTCCCGTCCGGGCTGATTTGCGGAGCGGCTACCCGCTTGACTGCGAAGAAGTCGTCGAGGGTCATCGGCCGCTTGTCTGCGGCCGGTAGTTGTGACGCACAGACCACCAGGGCGACGACCGCGACCGAACGCGCGATTCGCATACGTTTACCTCCGGATGAATGAGCGGAGAGGGATACAAGCCGCGATCTTACACTGGCTTGTACCAATTCGCCTCAGTCTGTAGCCAGTTGCGCGCTGTGTCAAAGAAATGTCTTTGCTCGTGGCACAGGCCTCTGGCCTGTGGAGGCATTACACAGGCCAGAGGCCTGTGCCACCGAACCACAAACCAAACCCACCAATTCAACGCAGCAGGCCAGCGCGGGAGGCAATCAACAGCCGCGATCTTACCCGAACCGGCGCTGGCGCTGAACGAGGTACTCGATGAGCGCCGCGTCGAAGCCGACAGAAGTGTCCACACCGAGGTAGTCCACGTTCGCCGCGGTGCATTCTTTCTTGATGTACCCGCGGAACTCCTCCACGAACGCGATGTAGTCGTCCCGGATGCCGTTCGCGTCGATTTCTTTGTGCTCGGTCGATTCCACGTCCTCGAAGTCCACCAGCCCCGCGAGCGGGAACTTCGCTTCGAGTACGTCGAGCACGTGGAACACGATCACTTCGTGGCCCGCGTAGCGCAGGCGGTAAAGGCTCCGGAGCAGGGCGTCCGCCTCGGCCTTCCAGTCGTCGGTGGTGGGCAGTAGGTCACTGAAGAGCATCACGAGGCTCTTGCCCTTAATCATCGACGCGAGCTGAAAGAGGCTCTCCGGGATGTTTGTTTCACCGGTCGCTTTGAGGTTCGCGAGCACAGAGAGAATGGTGCCGAGCTGCGTGCGCTTGCTCTTAGGGGGCACCACGGTGCGGAGTTTCGTGTCGAACGCGACCAGCCCGACGGGGTCCTGCTGGTAGATCATCAGGTACCCGAGCGCGGCCGCGAGGCAGACTGCGTAGTCGAACTTCGTGAGCGTCTCGTCGGCCGCTCCCAGCGCGCTCCAGTCGATCTTCACGCCGGCCTTGCGCGCCTCCGCGGGGCCGTTCCAGTCCATCGACTTCGACAGGTCCATGACGAGGTAGCCCGTCATGTTCGTTTCGGCTTGGTACTTCTTCACGAAGTATTTGCCGGTCTTCGCGTACACGCCCCAGTCGAGCGACTTGAGGTCGTCGCCCGGGTTGTACTTGCGGTGCTCGGAGAACTCGACGGAGAAGCCGTGGTACGGGCTGCTGTGAAGGCCCGTTAGGAACCCCTGCACGATGAACTTCGCGCGCAGGTCGAGCCGCGCGACCTGACGGATCACTTCCGGGCGGAGGTACTTCTCTGCGTTCATGAAGGAGCCGTTTGCTTGTGAACCGTCGGTCGCTGGGAAGAAGCGCACAGGGTGTCAGGGAACACAGGGCTTCCGCCCTGTGCTACGTCCGCCGGCCCCTCCGGGGCGGAAACGCATTGGTATTTGTTATCGCCTCAACATGACTGCCCGCCGTAATGCCGCGCTCCGCGGTGGTGGTTTGTTGTCTTCGCCCCGGAGGGGCCGTCTGGCGTAGCACAGGGCGGAAGCCCTGTGTTCCCTGGCGCGCCCTAATACTCTTGCACCAGCAACTCGCCCGCGGCCGTGAACCACCCGCGGCCGTCGATCTGGTACATACCGTCGGTCGCGCCGGCCAGGAACCGGCACGCCTCTTCGAGCACCTTTTCGGAGAGCACTTCGTCGGGCGCATCGACGGGCTTGCGCAGCGTGACGAGCTGCTTCGTCTGGATCACGCGCTCCATGAGCGGCCCGCTGTTCGGGCTGTAGTCCATCGTTTCCAGTTCGGCCGCGTGCGCGTTCAGGTCGTCGCGCAGGTCGTCCTCTTTGGTAAGGAATCGCGCGAGCAGAACCGGTGAACCGCTGGCGAACCGGAGTTCGCCGCTCGTCCAGCCGAGGTCGTCGCCTTTGAAGTGCGGTTCCACCGCGAGCCCGCGCGCGTGCAGGTGCGCGGCGAGTGCGGCGGGGGTGGGTTCAACTTCGGACGCTCCGAACACGCGGTACCACATAAAAGCACTTCACCACAGGTGCGGCGCACGGTAACAGTGCCTTTGTTTTAGCAAGTGGCCCGCGTGCCGGAACCCGTTGGCCCCACGCACCGGGCGCGGGGCCAACACGCGGTCACTGGCGCGGGGGCAATTCGACCGGAGGCAGGGGCTGCGTGACGGGCGCAACCGGTGCGGCTGGCGTGGGGGCGGGTTGCGATTCTTTCCCCTTTTCGGGAACGCGGACGACGTGCGTCGTCAATATCCACAGAATCTCGTGCGACGGCCAGTTCTCGCGGATTTCTGTAAGAGGAAATGGGAATCCGGTTTCAGTCGTGGTCGCCTTTTGAGGAGGCGCCCCCCGAACCACGGTACGAAACACGACCGTTCCGCTATCCGGGACAAGCACATGCGACCCAACTGCATGCTCGTTGAGAATCGGTGCTCGCGCCCCACCCACCTTTACAGATCCGTCTACTAGATTGGTGTGCAAGGTTTTAATTTCCAGATGCACGAGCCCGTTGGAGGTGATCGTCGGAGTGACCTGCATCTTGAATCCCACTTCCACCGGCATCGTCTTCGCGGTGTAGATCTTGTTTTGGCCTTCGGTCGTGGCCCGCACCTCGGTCACCATGTCCAGATTTTGACTGATCTGAGAAGAACCGGTTTTCTTGTCCGCGATGAGCATCTGGGGTCGGGTCAGCACCTCACGGTTCGGTTCCACGCGGAGCAGCGAGGTGAACATTCGCGTCTCGCGTGGAGTAAGCACATGGACGTCGTACACAGTTCCCTGAGCGTGCTCGCTTTTCAGTCCGATCCGCTCACAGAATCCGGTCGGAACACGAACGCATGTTGCCTGAACGAACACTGACGGCCCGGCCTTCGGATCGCGCGTCGCTTCCGCCAAACTCTTAAGATTCTTCACCACGTCTTCGTCGCGTGCCCAATCGAACTCCGGTTTGTCGCTCGTTCCCACAGGTGTTACGTCGGGAGGGATTCCCGTCGTGGATTCCGTAGTCAAGGCACTGAGAACGGGTGCCGCGGGCGCTGGGGCGGGCGGTCCGCCGTCGGCCAGCACCGCGCCGAGTCCGACCAGCCCGAGGGCGCCGGTAACGGCCCCGAGCACGAGCTTCCGTGCGAACGTGGTCATCGCCAATCCTTTCGCGAGGGCGACCGGGAGCGCGGCGGCTGGCGCCGGTCCCCCAGTCAGGAAGTCGAACACTAGCGCGACCGTGCGCCGGTCCAATCCGTGCGAAACCACCGCGGTCACTTCACCCGCTCCGAGCACCAGCGCACCAGCTACCGCGGGTATCACTCCGCGCCGCTCCAACCGGCTGCGTAGCACCGATTTCGCCCGCTCCAGACGCCGACGCAGGGTCCGTGCGTCGCGTCCCAATTCGGCGGCGGCTTGTTCTTGCGTATACCCTTGAAGCAGGCACAGAACGACGGGATCGCGAAGTGTGTCCGGTAGTCGCGTTAGCTCTTCGTCGAGCGCCCGAAACTGGTCGGCGAGATCAACGGACGGGTCCTCCCATTCCGTGGCTCGCGTTCCGGCCGCGGCGGTTTCATAACGCGCTCGGCGCCCGGTTCCGCGTCGCATCTGCCGGGCGACGCGACCCGCGACCCCTGCCAGCCAACCGCCCAGCGCGTTCGACGCTCGCGCCGCGCGCAGTTTGGTGGCGAGAACCAGGAACGTGGCCTGGAACGCATCATCGGCACTCGCGGACCCGACTAGGCGCTGACAGATCCGGTACACCACCGGTCCGTGGCGCCGCACTAACTCTGTGAATGCAGCCTCGTCGCGCGCACGCCCAAAGCGGTCGATTAGCTCGGCATCGGAAACGGGGACTTCGGCACGCTCGGCGCGCCGGAGGATCGGGAGGAGTGCAGCCATTCGTGGCCCTTCAGCGGGGAATCGTCCCTGATGTGATGTAATGTCCGCCCGACGAACCCGCAGGACAAGTTTTTTCTGCACCACCGCGCAAATCCGACCACAGAAGTCCGCCAGGGGTTGCGCGTTGCTTCACCCCTGGCTACACGCTGTCGCCCCTAACGGGGCTAAAAATCGTCCTTCTGTCTGATCCGCGTGATCTGCGTTATCCGCGGCTCTTTTGGCTTTTCGCTAGGTCGATGAGCGCGACGCGAGGGCGCCGAGAAGTGTCGAGGAGTTGATCAGAAAGAGACGGGCGAGGGCGACTGGTTCTCAATACATGGCCGGCAAGTGGCTATCGAACTCGTTCACGCGCGTGTGTTCGCCGTAAATCGCGATGAGTTGCGTCAATTCGGCCCGGATGTCGTCCGCTCCGAACGGGAAGATCATGTTCTGATTCAGATTCTGCTTTTCGTCTTCGTCCAGTTCTTCGAGGTCGCGAACGGCGTCGGCCAGTGTTGCCTCCGGGAGCGTCAGGAACCTCACCACCAACCAGTCGTGTAGGTCGTCACTACAGAGATTGGACCTCATTCGCAGTCTCCTTAATCTGCCGCGCGGCAGAATCACATACCGGACTTATCGCTTGGTTGCAGCTCCAAAACCGCAAAACTAGAGCAAACCTTCGGCCGCACTTAAGCAAATTTCGCATCTCTTTGGTGTTGCTCGTGATGCATTCAGGTAGGAATGAAATCTTGTTCTGAATTGGGCACAAATTGCGTTGTGGCGCTGGCGAGATGGACGCTTTTGGGCGGCGGGAGAAGTTCGTGGGCTCGATAATCTGTCAATCGAAAGATCGACTGGCGTCGAAGTGCTGTTTCATTTTGCGCCATCGAGTGCGCAATTTTGTACTGTTGGATGGCTGACGGGCGGACCGCTGGTGTAACGGGTGCTTCCCGCGCCCAAAAGGTTAGTGATTGTTAGCCCGAGTGCCGGTTCCGGCTACAACCACATGCACGTGTGAGACGCAGCTTGCTCGCGCCAGTTGTGTCGCGCCTCTCCCGCTGGTACGATGCGTGCAGCCGTGGAGCCGAGCGATGGCGAACGTTAAATACTTCAAGCGACACCGGATGGAGCTAGGGCTGGGGCACCCGCTCCCGCAAATCGAACTGCCGACCGGGTTTTCATGGGTCGCCTGGGACGATTCGCTTTTGGACCGGCACGCGGAGGTAAAATTCGCGTGCTTTCGCAACGAAACGGACGCGCTCGTATTCCCGAGTCTCGGTTCGCGGACGGGGTGCCGTGACCTGATGGCCGCGATCCGGTACCGCCCGGAGTTCTGCCCGCAGGCGACGTGGTTGCTCTCCGGTCCCGATGGCTTGGCCGGTACCGTGCAGGGGCTGTTCGATGAAAACCGCTTCGGCGGGATTCAGAACTTGGGCGTGGTGCCGGAGTACCGCGGGTTGCGGTTGGGTCGCGCGCTCTTATTGCAGGCACTGGCAGGGTTTCTGTCGGTCGGGGTGCGCCGGGCGTTCCTCGAAGTGACCGCGACTAACGGTCCGGCCGTCCACACGTACCGCACGCTCGGGTTCCGGTCGTGTAAAACGCTCTACCGGGCCGTCGAATTGCCGCACCCGGACACGGTCGGCGTTGGGTTGTGACACCCCCGTTCGTAGAATGGGGACGAGCATTCCGTGCCCGAAGTATCGCGCCCGGGTCGGCGCTTCCAACAGGAACGAATCCGTGGGACAACAGGTACACCAGCACACTTTGCCCAACGGACTGGTGCTGCTGGCGGAGCGCATGGACCACGTGCGCTCGGTGGCGGTCAACTTCCTGATCCCCGCGGGGTCCGCGTTCGACCCGGACGGTCAGTTCGGGATCGCGACCGTCCTGGCCGAGATGCTCACGCGCGGTGCCGGCGATCGGGATAGTCGCGAACTGTCCCTCGCGCTCGACAATTTGGGCGTCGACCGGAGCGAGAGCGCGGGCATTGTGAACATGCGGCTGGGTGGCTCTGCACTCGCGCGTAACCTTTTGCCGCTCCTCGACATCTACGCCGATATCATTCTCAAACCGCGGCTGCCCGAGGAAGAACTCGAACCGGTGCAGGCGCTCTCGATTCAGGACATCGAGAGTCTCGAAGATTCGCCGCAAGGCAAGGTGATGGTCGAGTTGCACCGGCGCTATTACCCGGCGCCGCTCAACAAGGACCGGCGCGGGCGGTCCGAGGACATTGAGGGCCTCACCATCGACGCGGTCCGGGCGCACTACCAGAAATTCGTGCGGCCGAACAAGGCGATCATCGCGGTGGCGGGCAACATCGAGTGGGAGGCGCTAAAGGCCCGCATCGAGAAACTGTTCGGTGGGTGGGAGCCCGGTAACGTGCCGGACGTGGTTCCCCAACCGCACCAGCCGAAGTCCGAACACCTCTTCAAAGATTCGGCCCAAACGCAGATCGCGTTCGCGTACCCGAGCGTACCGATCGGGCACTCCGATTACTTCGCGGCCCGCGCTGCGGAGGGCGTACTCTCCGGCGGTATGAGCGCGCGACTCTTCACGGAAGTGCGCGAGAAACGCGGGCTGTGCTACTCCGTCGGCGTGCGGCACGAGTCGTTTCGTGATCGCGGCTCGATGATCGGCTATGCGGGCACCGGACCGGACCGCGCCCAGGAAACGCTCGACGTAACGCTCTCCGAGTTGCGCAAACTCAAGGCTGGCGTGACCGATGACGAGATCGACCGCGTGAAGGCCGGGCTGAAATCGTCGCTGATTATGGCGGAGGAGTCCACCGGCGCCCGGGCGAGCAGCATCGCGGGCGACTGGTACTTCCTCGGCCGGGTGCGCTCGTTCGACGAGATCCAGGGGGCCATCGACGCGCTGACTCCGGCCGCAGTGATGGCCCACCTGGAGCGCCACCCGGTCCGTGACGTGGCTCTCGTGACCCTTGGTAAGAACCCGTTAACTATTTCTGCGTGAGACCGTGATGACGACCGACCGAACTCAGTCCGTAGTGGCCGAAGCCGACGAAGTGACCGCGCCCATCGTGTTCCTGTACCTGGGCGGCGTGCTCACGTGGTTGGCCGCGGTGCTTTCGTGGGTGTACTTCTTCCGCGGGTACGCCTGAGAAGCACGGCTTCGGGTTCCCGGTAACGAGCCGCGACCGCAAGGGAGCGGGAGGCTTCCGCTCCCTTGCGGTCGCGGCTCGTTCAAACCGCCCGGTGGGGCGCCCCGAATGCGCACGGGCGTTTCGGATTTCCGTTCAGGTGATCTTCGTATTCAGTCCCATTCGAGTTTACCTCGCAGGGTCGCTATGCCCTTTCACTCGCACCGCCTCCCGAACGGGTTGCAGATCATCGGCGAAACCAGCCCCTCGGCGCGGTCCGTTGCGGTCGGGTTCTTCGTTCGCACCGGCGCCCGGGACGAGACCCCGGCCGAGGCCGGCGTGTCGCACTTCCTCGAACACATGATGTTCAAGGGCACCGCGCGCCGGACCGCGGAGCAGGTGAACCTCGACTTCGACCGGATCGGGGCCAACAACAACGCCTCGACCAGCGAGGAGAACACCGTTTACTACGCCGCGGTGCTGCCCGAGTACCTGCCGAAAGTGGTAGACGTGCTCGCGGACATGCTGCGCCCGAGCTTGCGCCAGGACGACTTCGACACCGAGAAGAAGGTAATTCTCGAAGAGATCAAGTTGTACGACGACCAACCGGACTCGGTGATGTCCGATCACGCCCGGCGCATCTACTACAAGTCGCACCCGCTCGGGAACTCGGTCCTGGGCACGCTGGAGAGCGTCGGCGCGCTCACACGCGACCAGATGTACGCCTACTTCTCGCGCCGGTACGCGGCGAACAACATCGTCGCGTCCGCGGCCGGGAACTTCGACTGGGACGAGTTCGTCAAGTTGATCTCGGATGCGTGCTCGACGTGGAACACGGACATCGTCGGCCGCGAGAACCGCACCGAGTGGACCGACGCACCCGGCGGGCTCCACGTGCTGACGCGCGAGAAGGTCCAGCAGGAGTACGCACTGTTCGTCGGTAACGGCCCGCCGGCCGACTCGAAGATGCGCTACGCGGCCGACACGGTGGCGCTGGCCGTGGGCGACTACAGCGGGAGCCGCTTGTACTGGGAACTCGTCGATCCGGGGCACGCGGAGTCGGCCGACTTCGGGTACGCCGAGAACGACGGGAGCGGCGCGATCTTCGTGTCGCTGACGTGCGAGCCGGACAACACGACCGAGAACCTCGCCCGCATCGAGAAGATCCTGAAGGACGTTCAGCGCGACGGCATCACCGACGCGGAGCTGCAACAGGCGAAGAACAAGATCCTGTCGCGCGTGGTGCGCCGGAGCGAGCGCCCGATGGGGCGGATGATGGCGATTGCGTCCATGTGGACGTACACGGGCGAGTACCGCGACGTGGACACCGAACTGGCGAACTTCGACGCGGTCACGCAGAAGGACATCCGCGCGTACCTGGACGCCTACCCGATCGACCGGAACACGGTGGTCGCGTTCGGCCCAATGAAGGAACTGAACGGGACCGCGGGTAAGGCGGTGTAATTCCTGGGACCGCGGGCGTCTCGCCCGCAGCTCCCAAATCGAAGCGTGCTCCAAAGTATCGGAGCACGCGGCCGTATGGTACGACGGCCAGATTTTAAGAACGAAGCACGAAACATTCCGGCGGGTATTCGAGCCCAAATAAGCACAGACACGCGCAACGCGATCGGGGACGTGGAGCAGCGGGCGAGACGCCCGCGGTCCCAGGTTTCAGAACTCAAGCCAGCACTTCCTTCACCACCTTGCCGTGAACGTCGGTGAGGCGGAAATCGCGCCCGGCGTAGCGGTAGGTGAACTTCTCGTGGTCGAACCCGAGCAGGTGGAGCATGGTCGCGTGCAGGTCGTGAACGTGAATCGGCTTCTCCACGGCCTTGAAGCCGAACTCGTCGGTCGCGCCGATCGCCTGTCCGCCCTTTACGCCGCCGCCGGCCAGCCACACCGAGAAGCCCCAGTGGTTGTGGTCGCGGCCGTTGACCTTGCCCTGGTTCGAGCCTGGTGTAGGTAGCTCGACCACCGGTGTGCGCCCGAACTCGCCGCCCCACAGGATGAGCGTTTCCTCGAACAGCCCGAGGCGCTTGAGGTCGGAGATCAGCGCGGCGATGGCCTTATCGACCTGGCCCGCGAGCCGGCGGTGCTCTTTCTCCAAGTCGTCGTGGCTGTCCCACGGCTGTACCGGTCCGTGGCTCACCTGCACGAACCGCACCCCGCGCTCGATGAGGCGCCGGGCGAGTAGCAGGCTCCGGGCCTGTTCACCGGGGCCGTAGGCTTCGAGGATGTGCTTGGGTTCCTTGGTGACATCGAACGCCTCGCCCGCTTCGGTCTGCATGCGCGCGGCCAGCTCGAACGACTGGATGCGGGCTTCGAGTTGCGGGTCGTTGGGGCGCGCGGACTGGTGCATCCCGTTGAGCCGCGCGAGCAGGTCGAGCTGCTTCCGCTGGTCGGTCTTCGAGGTCACCTTGTTCTTCACGTACTCGACGAGCTTCTCCACGTCGGTGTGCTTGGAATCGACGTAAGTGCCCTGGAACACGCCGGGGAGGAACCCCGACTGCCAGTTCTGGTTCTCTTGGAGCGGGTACCCGTTTGGGCACATCGCGACGAAGCCCGGCAGGTTCTGGTTCTCGGTGCCGAGGCCGTAGGTGATCCACGACCCCATGCTGGGCCGGATCTGCCGCGGCTCGCCGCAGTTCATCAGGAGGAACGACGGCTCGTGGTTCGGCACGTCCGCGTGCATCGAGCGGATGACGCAGATGTCGTCGGCGTGCTTCGCGGTGTTCGCGAAGATCTCGCTCACTTCGAGCCCGCTCTTGCCGTACTTCTGGAACTTGAACGGCGACGGGAACGCGGCGCCCGTTCGGCGCTCGGTCCGCAGGTTCGTGGTGGGTAGAGTCTTACCCGCGTACTTGTCCAGCGCGGGCTTCGGGTCGAAGGTGTCGACCTGCGACGGCCCGCCGTTGGCGAAGATGTGAATGACGCGCTTCGCCTGGCCCGTGAAGTGGGGCTTCTTGGGCGCGAGCGGGTTGAGGCCGTCGGCCGCGAGCAACCCGGCGTCGCCCATGAGCTGCGTGAGGCCGAGCAACCCCATACCGACCCCGGCGCGGGTCAGCAGTTCGCGACGGGACATTGCGGACGGGAACATGGTCACATCTCCGGGCGAACGGCCGGCGTGAGCCGGCTGGTTGGGAGGGTCGGTCCGAGCGCCGCAATAGGCGGGCGGCGCAAATGGGTGATTTACGGGAAGAAGAACACCAGCAGGCTGACACCGGCCACTCACTGAATTTACAAACGTTTTTGACAGGATGAGCAGGATCGACAGGATTAAAAACAAGAGTGTTTCTTGATCTTGTCGATCCTGTTCATCCTGTCAAAAACCTTCTCCACCTCCATTAATCCACGAACGCGAACTCGTTGCTCAAGAGCAGCACTTGGGCCAGTTGCGGCCAGCGCCCGAACGCGCTCTGGGCGTCGTCGCCGGTTACGAATTCGAGCGCTAGCGCAACTTCCTCGGTCGTTGGGTTGCGGCTCAGCGCGACGCGGTACAGCGCCTTCACTTTCTCCTCTGGCGTCTTCGCGTCGGCGATTTCTTTGCGTGTCGCGAGCGACTTCGCCTGTTCTTGCACGAACGGGCTGTTGAGCAGGAACAGCGCCTGTTGCGGAACGGTGGTCTGGAACCGCTGCGGGCTGTGGGTGTCCGGGCTGGCGAAGTCGAACGCGCGGAACGTGCCCGGCATGTTCGTCCGATCGATCAGCCCGTACACGGTGCGGCGCGTCGAGAACGGCGCTTTGAACAGGTCGATCGGCTTCCCGCCTTGCGTGAGATCGAGCCGACCGGACGCGGCGACCAGCGAGTCGCGCAGACCCTCGAAGTCGAGCCGGCGCCGGTTCTGGTGCGCGAGCAGACGGTTCTCGGGATCGAGCTTGTACAGGTCGCCCGATACCGCGCTCGACTGCTGGTACGTGGACGAGAGCATGATCCGCTTGTGGAGCCGCTTCACGCTCCAACTGTCTTTTGTGAACCCGCTGGCGAGCCAGTCGAGCAGTTCCGGTTGGACCGGCGGGTCGGACCTCACACCGAAGTCGGACGGCGTGCGCACGAGCCCCTGTCCGAAGTGCCCGAGCCACACGCGGTTCACCATCACGCGCGCGGTGAGCGGGTTCTCGGGGCTGGCGATGGTCTTCGCGAGTTCGAGTCGGCCGCTGCCCTGCGTGAACGGTTTGCGGTTCACACCGGTTACGATTTCGGGCGCCTGGCGCGGCACTTGGGGACCGCGGTTCCCCGGGTTCCCTCGAAGGAACACCACCGGTTGGGTAGGCTGCGCGTTCTCCTTCAGAATGTGAGCACGAGGCGGGGCGTGCGGATTCGCGGCCTTGAACGCATCGATCTTCTTGCGGATCGCGGCCAGTGCGTCGCGGTCGAGGCGGTTCTGGAGCTTGTCCGCGTCCGCGAGCGGGATGTCGAGCGGTCCGCCCGCGTTCCAAACTTTGAATGCCTCGGCTTGTTCTTTCGTGAGTTCGCCCGGGGGCAGAGGCGCGCCAACGATCTTTGCGAAAGCGTCCACTGCGGCCTTCAGCGTCTTCGGCTTCGCGTCCGTTAGCGCTTTTAGCACGAGGGCGTTCGTGTCCTTCGAGAGCGCACCGAGCGCCTTTGCCTCGAAGTCTTTCTCTGGAACTGCCACGAGCTGGAGCAGCGGCGCGTAAACCGGCGACTTGGCCTTCCACTCGGCTTCGAGGAACGTGCGCCAGCGATCGAACACGTGCCGCGTTAGGTCGCGCTGGCGCAAGGCGCCTTGCACTTCCATGTTCGACTTGCCGCGCATGTCCAACACCGCTCGGAGGTATTCGGCGACCGCGGCCGGTTCGCGGAGCTTCTTGAGTGTGGCCGTGTGGCGCTTGGCAATTTCGGCTTTGAAATCCGCTTCGCGCTTTTCGAGTTCCTGTTCGTAGGCGAGCACTTCGGCTGTGCGCTTGGTTTCGCCGATCAGCGGCGGCTCGGCCGGCTCGTTGGTACTCGCGAACACACCGTAGAGCGAGTAGTAGTCCTTCGTGGGGATCGGGTCGTACTTGTGGTCGTGGCACCGGGCACAGGTCACGGTGAGACCCATGAACCCCCGCGTCACAACGTCGATACGGTCGTCGATGATGTCTTCTTGGACGTTGAGGAAGCGCCGACCGAGCGTCAGGAAACCCATCGCCGCGAGCGCGCGGTTGTCATCACCGAGCGGCAGCAGGTCGGCCGCGATCTGCTCGGTGACGAACCGGTCGTAAGGCTTGTCTTCGTTGAAACTGCGGATCACATAGTCGCGGTAGGTGTAGGAGTACGCGAACGACCGCTCTTGCGTGAGGACGTAGCCCTTTGAGTCGGCGTAGCGGGCGATGTCGAGCCAGTACCGGCCCCACCGTTCGCCGTAGGCCGGCGACGCGAGCAGCTTGTCGATCAGCTTCTCCCAGGCGTTCGGCGTTTCGTCCTTCACGAACGCTTCCACTTCCTCGGCGGTTGGAGGAAGTCCGGTCAGGTCGAAGTACGCGCGGCGGATCAGCGTGCGCTTGTCGGCACGCGGTGCTAGCGCCAGTCCCTTCTCGGTCAGCTTTACGGCCACAAACGCATCGATCGGGTTCACGATCGGCGATTTGGGGTTCGCGATGGTCGGAACCGCGGGTTCCTTCACGGGCTGGAAGGCCCAGTGCTTCTTCGGGTCGGCGGTCGGCTCTTTGGCGATGTCGGCGGGCACCGGCGCGCCGGTTTTCACCCACTCCACGAGCACCGCGATCGCGTCGGCCGGGAGCGGTGCCTTGGGCGGCATCGCCTGTTCGTTTTCGCGCCGCACGGACTTGATGAGCCGGCTTTTGGCCGGGTCGCCGGGCACGATAACCGGGCCGTCGTCGGCCCCGGTCTTGATGCCGGCCGACGTATCGAGGCGCAGCCCGGCGCTCTGTTTCTTCGTGCCGTGGCACGAGTAGCAGTGATCGGCCAGCACCGGCCGTACCTTCGTCTCGAAGAATTCGAGTTGGGCCGCGGTCGGTTTCGGAGCAGGATCAGCGGCACGGGCGGGAACGGTACACGAAACGACACACAGCGCGAGAATCAACCGCATCGGTCGGCCTCGGTCTATTGGCGGGAGCGGCGGGGAGGGCAGGTAGGACGATACCATTTTACTCTACGTCATCCAACAGGGCGAACATGAAATACGGTTCACTACCCGGAAGAGATTGCGCAACCTCCCCTGTTTCTCATTGTTTGGGGCGCAAAACTCGGCTACTGTGGCGGATACGAACGCTTCGGCCCCTCCCACCGGAAGAGGTTCCCGCCAGTGATCCGGTTAGACGCTGACCGCCCCGCTACGTTCTGTGACGGCCTCTCGCGACGGGACTTTTTACACGCCGGCGCGATCGCCCCGCTCGGCCTGACGCTACCCGAACTGCAACGCGCGAAAGCCGCGAACGGCAAAGACGCCGACGTGAACTGCATCATGCTGTTCCTCGTCGGCGGGCCGAGCCAGCTCGATACGTGGGACATGAAGCCGAACGCGCCGGCGGAAGTGCGCGGACCGTTCAAGCCCGTTCAAACGAACGCAGTGGGGATGCAGATCAGCGAGATCTTCCCCAAAATGGCGAAGCACGCCGACAAGTTCTCCCTGATCCGGAGCGTGTACCACACGGCGACCGCGGTCCACGACACCGGTCACCAGATGATGCAAACGGGCCGGCTCTTTACGGGCGGCGTGGAGCACCCCCACATTGGTTGCGCGCTCGGGTATCTGAAGGGGGGCCGCGGAGAACTCCCCGCACACGTCTTGTTGCCCAAACCCATCGGGCGCACCGGCGGGAACTTGCCGCACGGTCACACGGCCGGTTACCTCGGTAAGCCCCACGATCCGTTCATCCTGAACGCGGACCCGAACGCGCCCGGGTTCAAGGTGCCGGACCTGCTCCCGCCCGAATACGTTTCTGCAATCCGGGCTGAGCGCCGGCAGAAGCTGCGGGACGCGGTCGACGGCGCAACAGAGGTGTTCGAGAAGAACGCCCAGTCCAAGCAACTCGACGACAACTTCAAGCTCGCGTACAAGCTGATGTCGAGCGAGAAGGCCCGCAACGCCTTCGCACTGGAGAAGGAACCCGAGAAGACAAAAGACCGCTACGGGCGCACGCGCTTCGGGCAGTCGTGTCTGATGGCCCGGAGGCTCATTGAAGCCGGGGTGCGGTTTGTCACGGTGAATATGTTCGAGACGGTGTTCGATGAAGTGACGTGGGACATCCACGGCTCGAAGCCGTTCACGGACATCGTGCAGATGTCGAAGGAGGTCGCCCCGAACTTCGACGCCGCGTACACGGCGCTACTCGAAGACCTGAGTGAGCGCGGACTCCTCTCGAACACGATGGTGGTGGCTCTGGGCGAGTTCGGGCGCACCCCGAAAGTGAATCCGGCCGGCGGGCGTGACCACCACCCGGGCGCGTGGTCGATCGTCATCGGCGGCGGGCCGCTGAAGGGCGGCGTGGTGGTCGGTGAGACGGACGAACTCGGTTACGCCCCGAAGTCGCGCCCGGTCACCCCGGGCGAGGTCGCGGCGACGCTCTACAAGGGATTGGGACTCGATCCGCACAAGGAACTCCCCGGCCCGCAGAACCGGCCGATGCCGATGGTCGACTACGGCCTGAAGCCGATCAACGAGCTGTTCTGAGGGGGCGTGTGACCCGCACCCCCTGAATTCACCGACCACGACGAGACTTCCGATATGCGGTTCCTCCTCCCCGCTCTTGCCTCTCTGCTGTGCCTTTCGCCGGTTGCTTCGGCGGCGGACTTGCGCGTGTTCCCGTCCGAGGTCGTGCTCGGTGGGCCGAACCGGACGCAGCAACTGTTCGTCATCGAAGAAGAGGGCGCGCGGGCCGTGCGCGATGTGACCGCGCTGGTCCGATACGCTTCGACTCAGGCCCCGATCGGCTCCGCCGTTAAAGTGGACGCGAAGGGGCTCGTGACTGCCGTGAGTGGCGGCGAATCCGTCGTCACGATCAACTACGGCGACAAGCGGGTCAACGTGACTTGCAAAGTAGGCGCTGACGCTCCCAGCACGCCGAACTTCCGCAATCACATTATTCCGATACTCACGCGGACCGGGTGCAACGCGGGCGCCTGCCACGGTGCGCTCGCGGGCAAGGGCGGGATGAAACTGTCGCTCCGCGGGTACGACCCGGAAACCGACTGGTTCGTGCTCACGCGGCAAGCACTCGCCCGGCGCGTCGACCTCACCAAACCAGCCGACAGCCTGTTGCTGAAGAAGGCTGTGCGCGGGGTGCCCCACAGCGGGGGCGAGCGTTTCACGGAAGAGTCAGTTCACTACAAGACGCTACTCGCGTGGCTCCAGGCCGGTGCGCCCGGTCCCAAACCCACCGATGCGGAACTCGAGCGCCTCGAAGTGTTCCCGCCCGCGATTCTCGTGAAGCCCGGTGGTCCCAAGATCAACTTCCAGGTTCGGGTGCGGGCGATCTACTCCGACGGCGCCAGCGAGGACGTAACCAATCTGGCGCGGTTCGGATCGAGCGAAGAACTCGTGGCCCGCGTTGCGGAAGACGGACTCGTCACGCCGGTGGGGAACGGTGAAGCGGCGATCACGGTCGGGTTCGGTACGAAGGTCGCCACGCTCACGATTACCGCGCCGTACCCCAACGAACTCAAGCCCGGTGCGCCCGCAAAGCAGAACAACTTCGTTGACGAGCACGTGAATCAGAAGTTGCAGCTTTTGCGCCTCCCGGCATCGGAACCGTGTACCGACGCGGAGTTCATCCGTCGCGTGTACCTCGATTCGTGTGGCATCCTGCCCACGGCCGACGAGGTCGCGGCGTTCCTGAAGGACACGGACGCGAAGAAGCGCGCGAAGCTCATCGACAAACTGCTCGACCACCCCGCGTTCGTCGATTACTGGTCGCACAAGTGGTCCGACCTCTTGCTCGTTTCGACCCGCAAACTCCCACAACCCGCGATGTGGGCCTTCTACCGATCGGTGCGGCAGAGTGTCGCGGACAACAAGCCGTGGGACAAGTTCGCACGCGACGTTCTCACGGCCAGCGGGAGTTCGCTCACCAACGGCGGTGGGAACTATTTCGTGCTGCACAAGGACGTGAGCGCGCTGGCCGAATCGACCTCGATCACGTTCCTCGGTACGTCCATCGGCTGCGCGAAGTGCCACAACCACCCGCTGGAGAAATGGACCCAGGACCAGTATTGGGCCTTCGCGAACCTGTTCGCGCGCGTGGGGCTGAAGAACGGCGATCGCGGGGGCGAGGTGCTCGTGCAGAGCCAGGCCGAGGGCGACGCGCTGCACCTTCGCAAGGGTGTCGCGATGTCCCCCACGCCCCTTGATGGCAAGCCGCTCCCCGCGGATTCGCCCATCGACCGTCGAACGTACTTCACCGACTGGCTCACGGCGCCGACCAACCCGTATTTCGCGAAGTCGCTCGTGAACCGCGTCTGGAAGAACTACATGGGGCGCGGGCTGGTGGAGGCCGAAGACGACCTGCGAGAAACGAACCCGCCGAGTAACGCGGCGCTGTTCACCGCGCTCGCGGACGACTTCGTGAAGAACAAGTACGACGTCAAACACCTCATGCGCACGATCCTGAACTCGGCCGCGTACCAGCGCTCGTCAAAGCCGCTGAAGGAGAACGCCGCAGACGACCGCTTTTACTCGCGCTACCTGGTACGGCGGCTGCCGGGCGAGGTAATCCTCGATGCGTACTCCGACCTCACCGGAGTGGCGACGCCGTTCGACAAGATCACGTCGGCCGCGGGCGACGCGACTTCGCCCATCGGTTCGTACCCGCGCGGCACGCGCGCGGTGCAGGTGCCGGACTCACTCGCCACGTCGCAGTTCCTCGACGCCTTCGGGCGCGCGGAGCGCGTCCAGACCTGTGCGTGCGAGCGCACCTCCGACGCCAGTGTTACGCAGGCGCTTCACCTGAATAACGGTTACACCCTCAACGACAAACTGCGCGACCCGAATTCCGTCGTCGCCAAGTGGATCGCGGAGAAGCTAAAAGACGAGGAAATTGTGGACCGCGTGTTCCTGGCCGGGTTGAGCCGGAAGCCGACCGAGGCCGAACAGAAGAAGTTTTTGGACATTCTCGCGGACGGATCGAAGGACGGGGCACAATCTCGTCGCGAGACGATCGAAGACTTTGTATGGGCGGTCCTGACGGGCCGCGAGTTCCTGTTCAACCATTGAGCCGCCGACCGGTTGCGCCGGTCGCGAAAGCTACGGTGACGCCCGATGGACCCGCTTAACCCGAACGCGACGCCCGAAAATACACCCCCGGTTGTACCGGGCACACTGCCGCTCCAACCGAGGCCGTGGGACAAACCGCAACCCCAGCCCAACCCGCCGGCGGCCAGTGGAAACAGCGCCTTTGTTGATGGCGTGGCTGTGACCGGTGATATCGCGAGTACGGGTGCCAACCTTGTCGGTTTTGCGGCCGAAGTGACGAGCGGCGCGATCGACCTCGCGGGCAGTGCGGCGGGAGCCGTCGGTGAGGTTGCGGGGGCGGCGCTCGAAGGCGCGGGCGAAGTGGCTGGAGCCGCCCTCGAAGGCGCCGGCGGGTGCGCGGACGGTTGCGCCGGGTGCTCGCTCGCGATACTGTTCTTGTTATTTGCCACGGCCGGCACCGCGATGGCCCTGTTCCACTGATTCACTCCTCGGACAGACCTCTCATGGCTCGACTGCTTTCGCTAGTGCTCCTCCTCTCCCCCGCGATTGCGACGGCCGCACCGCCCGTCACCGCGGTCGCGTACTCCCCGAAAGGGGAATTCGTCGCGTTCGGAACGCCCGGCGAAGTGCGCGTGTTCAACGTGCTCGGAACGCCGATCGGTACACCCGTCACCGTTACCGGGCGCGTAACGGCCCTCACGTTCCACCCGCAGGGGCACTGGCTCGCGATCGCGCACGGGGACGCCGGCAAAAACGGCGTCGTGTCTCTTCAGCCAGTAGGAGAATCGGGCGCAAAGAGGCAGATCGCGATCAACGCGCACCGCGACGCGATTTACACGATGGCGTTCTCGCCCGATGGGAAGCAACTCGCGACCGCGGGGTACGATCGCGTCGTCCACATCTGGGACGTGGACGACACGGAAGCCAAACCCGCTCCGCGCCTCACTCTGAAAGACCACAGCGACGCGGTGTACGGCGTGGCGTTCCACCCGGACGGGAAATTGCTCGCGTCGGTGAGTGCGGACCGCGCCGTGAAAGTGTGGGAGGTCGCGACCGGCAAGCGGCTGTACACACTCGGCGACGCGACCGACTGGCTGTACACGGTCGCCTGGAGCCCGGACAAGAAGCACCTCGCCGCGGCCGGCGTCGATAAGAGCGTTCGGGTGTGGGCCGTCGATGCCGATGGAGCAAAGCTGGTTCACGCGGCGTTCGCGCACGAGAGCGCGGTGTGGCGGATCGCGTATTCGGGCGACGGCTCGCGGCTCTACTCCGTTGGCGAAGACAAAGTCATTAAAGCCTGGAACACGGCGAAGCTGACAGAAGCGAAAGTCTTCGATGCTCAGCCCGATACGGTTCTGGATCTCGCACTGCGCCCGGACGGGAAGCAACTCGCGCTCGCTCGCTTCGATGGTGCGGGGGCATTACTCAATGTGGCGAACGGCAAGCCTATGGCTCAACTGCTCCCCGCAGTACCTACCAAACCGGTGCCGCCCAAAGTAGCACGAGTCGCACCCTCTGGCGGTGTGCGCGGGGCAACCACGCGCGTAACGATTAGCGGGACCGGGCTGGATTGGGTGAAGGCTGTCACTTCCACCACGCCCGAAATCACTGCGAAAATCGACCCGGCCAAGCGCAGCGCGACCGCGCTCGAGGTGGACGTCACGATCGGCGCCGCGGTCCGCATTGGGGCCGCACAGTTCACGCTCGACGGCGACGGAGGGAAGTCCGCGCCGGTCGCGTTCGCGGTCGATTATTTCACCGCGGCCGTCGAAACCGGCATCACGGATTCCGCGCGCAACGCGATGGCCGTGAAACAAAACACGACCGTCGCGGGTGTCGTGGACCGCGAAGGAGACATGGACTATTACCGCTTCACGGCAGCGGTCGGCGATCAGATCGGCGTGCAAGTGCTCGCGCCCGAACTCGGCTCGAAACTCAACCCGGTTATCGTGCTCACCGACGAAGCCGGGGCCGTTCTCGCGGAGGGCACCGCGGCCCTCGGGTTCGTTGCACACAACGCGGGTACTTACGCGATCGGCGTCCGCGACCGTGATTTCCGCGGTGGCGGCGATTTCACTTACCGGCTCCACATCGGCTCGATCCCGGTCGTGACGGGCGTGTTCCCGCTCGCCGCACCGCGCGGGCGCACGACGAGCGTTCACGTTTCCGGTGTGAACCTCGGTGAGCCGAGCGGCGTGACGACGAAGGTTACTGTCCCAGCCGAGGCGATCCCCGGTGCGAAAGTCCCGGTACCGCTTTCGGGCGCCGCGATGCAAGCCGTGGGTAAAGCCGAAGTGACTGTGGCCGAGTTCCCGGCGGTGGTTCTCAATCCGACCGCTGGGGCCGACATTCGCGTGCCCGGTTCGGCCGACGGTATCCTCACGAAGCCGAACGAGGCCCAGACCACGCGGTTTGAAGCACGAAAGGGCGAGCGACTCGTCGTGGAAGTGCTGGCGCGGCGCGCGGGTTCGCCCGTCGACCCGGTAATCGAGATTTTGGACGCGGCCGGCAAACCAGTTCCGCTCGGGGTGCTGCGTGCGACCGCGAAAACGAGCGTCACGTTCCGCGATCACGACTCGTCGAGCACCGGCATCCGGCTCGACGCCTGGAACGAACTCGCGATCGACGATTACCTCTACGTGAACGGTGAGGTGATGCGCATTCTCGCGCTCCCGAAGGGACCGGACGACGATTGCCAGTTCTACCAGACCGGCGGCCAGCGGGTCGCGTTCCACGGCACCACGCCGACGCACCACAGCCTCGGCTTGCCCATGTACAAGGTCGAACTGCACCTGCCCGGTAAAACGTTCCCACCGAACGGCCTCCCGCTGTTCCCGCTCGCGTACCGCAACGACGACGGCGGGGCGGGGTACGGCAAGGACAGCCGATTATTCTTCGACGTGCCCGCGGACGGCAGCTACCAGGTTCGCGTAACGGACGCACGCGGATCGGCGGGGCCGAACCACGCTTACCGCGTCACCGTGCGTCACCCCAAGCCCGATTTCGCCGTGAGTTTCAACCCGACCGCGCCGAGCGTGTGGAAGGGCGGTGCGATCCCGGTCAACGTGAGCGTTACGCGGTTCGACGGCTTCGATGGCCCCGTGCAGGTCAAACTCGCCGGGATTCCCGGCGGAATGTGGGCGCCGGAAACGTTCGTCGAAGGCGGGTTCAACTCGACGACGTTCGCCCTTTACGCGAACGCAGACGCCACCATTCCCGCGGACGCCAAACTCAAACTGATCGCGCGTGCGACGATCGGCGGGAAAGAGGTGACACGCGAGGTCGCGGGCGGGTTGCCGAAGGTCGCGGCCGTGGGGGACATCGTGACGACCGTGCGCGAACAGACGATCGCGATCCAGCCCGGTAAGGAGACGCGATTCACGGTGGACATCGCGCGCCAGGGGAAGTTCGCCGGCCGCGTGCCGATTGACGTGCAGGGGCTGCCGCACGGCGTCCGCGTGCTGAATATCGGGCTGAACGGCATCCTCATCACCGAGCGCGACACGAGCCGCGAAGTGGTGCTCTACGCGGAACCGTGGGTGAAGCCGATGGAGCACCCCATTGTGGTGCTCGCCCGCCGCGAGGGAACGGGGGCCGAACACGCCGCGAAATCACTGCTGCTGAAGGTGAAGTGACCGGCGCTATTCAGGGCGAATGCGGTGATTCGATTCGAGTCCAAGTCACGAAGGGGGAGACGAGTGCCGGCCCTTCCAGCCGGAACTGATCCGGTCCGTCCCAGGTCATAGTGTACTCCAAAACGCGGGCCTTTTTGCGGGTGAAGAACCGGCGCAGCGAGGGGTCGGTGTCCGCGGGAGTTGCGTGGATCTCGTGGAACCGGTCGCCCGCGACGCGCCAGCGGCCGAACGGATGATCGGACAGAACGGCCCCGGTCTCGCGGTTCCGGACGCGCATGTGCATCGTTCCGTCGGCGTGCAGGCCCATCTCAACGACTATTTCAGGCGGTGTGACTTCCGACTGAATGTGCCACGTGCCCACGAATCGCGTGTCGACGGTCGATTGCCCGAACCACCACCAGCCACCCGCGACGACCGCAATCAGGTACACGATTAGCCCGAGCACCATCCACGAGCGCCGCGAAACCGCTTTGAGTAACTTGAGCATTCTGCGCCCACCAAACGTGATTCGGATGCGGACAGAGGAGAGACGTCGAGCGGTTCGCGGGCTTCCACGGTAATGTCGCGTCAGTTCTCGATGGGACGTGCCGACCGACTCGGCGCCACCTGCCGAACCACTTCGGATAAGAACTCGTTAACGGTCGCGGCGCTGAACAGCGTCAGTGCGTGCCCGCCGGTCGGGACGATGACATCGGGCCGCGTGAGCGCGACCGGTAACGTTTGGTCGTTGGCGCCGTGAATCTGGAACACGCGGACCCGTCGGACTGCGGGCCGGGCGCGCCAGTGCGTCACCGCACACATCGCCCACCGGACGAACGCGGCTTCGGGTTGCGACAGTCGGCGCAAGCGCCGGATCGTGCCACCAGACAAAAACCGGCGCCCCCATCGAGCGACCAAACCGGCGAGCGTCCCGAGCCGGTCCGGACCGAGGAGCATGACCGGCCACAGGAGGCGCCATCGGAGCGGGAGTTCGATCGGGGACCGGACGCTCCCGATTAAGACGCACTCGCGGGCGCGGAGGTGGACCGCCATTTCCAGCGCGACGATGCCGCCAAACGACGCCCCACCGATGAGGCACGGGCAGTCGGGTTCAATCAACCGGGCCATTCGCGCTGCGTAATTGCGAAGCGATTCGCCGGGCAGTGGTTCGATCCACCGCAGCACGCGCAAATCAGGGAAGTGAGCCAACTGAGGGCCGAATAGTCGTTCGTCGGCGGCCATGCCCGAGAGCAGTACGATGGCCACGCGAGCTGTTTCGGATGCTTCCTGGCTCACGAGACTTCCCGCACCACGCGGCACGGGTTCCCGACCGCGATCACCCCCGCGGGGATGTGGCCCGTCACCACGCTGCCGGCCCCGATAACCGTGCGATCACCAATGGTCGCGCCCGGGCAGATGATCGCCCCGCCACCGATCCACACGTCTGAACCGATCGTCACCGGCTTCCCGAATTCGCGGGTCTTCCGCAGTTCCGCATCGAGCGGGTGCGTGGCGGCGTAGATTTGGACCGCGGGGCCGATCAGCGTGCGTGCGCCGATGCGGATCTCGCACACATCTAAGAGCACGCAGTTGAAGTTGAAATAGACCTTCTCGCCGAGGTGGATGTTGCCGCCGTAATCGCAGTAGAACGGCGGTTGGAGCCAGACCGTGTCGCCGCCCGAACCGAGCAACTCGCGCAGCACGCGCCGGCGCACGGACTCGTCCGCTTCGCGCGTCGCGTTCAGGTCCGCGATCAGGTCGCGGGCACGAATACGGAGGCGTGCGAGTTCCGCGTCGAGCGGGTCGTACAGTTCGCCCGCGAGCATTTTCTCACGTTCGGTGCGCATCGTTCACCTTTGCGGTGCCCTTTTTTCCCCGGATTGCTGCGACGAGATCGGCGTTCGTGTGGATGTCCGCGTCGAAGTCCGTGCAGCAGCAGCCAACGGTGTACGGCTGGTGCGAATCACTGTTCCCCAACTGGGCGAAGTGAGGGTACTTCTCCAGCAGTACCGCCGCTCGCGCGCGCAGGTCCGGGTCCATGTTGTTCGACATCACCTCGATACCATCGAGTTCCGGTTTTTGCTCCGCAAGGATCTTCTCGAACGGCTGGCCCCACCGGTTCGGGTGTGCGGCCACGCACGCCCCGCCCTGGCGGTGAACTTCCCGGCACAGTTCCGGCCACGCGATCCCCTTCGGCACCGCGGACGTGTTGGTGAGGCCGTAGCACAGCATGTCGCCGCCGCGCCCAGTCACTTCGAGTCCGGCGAGGATGACCAGTTGCGGCGCGAACGCGCGAAGTTCTTCTAATTCCTCCTCGGGCCACTGGAAGTCGTGTTCGGTGATGACGATCCCGTCCAGCCCGGCCTTGATCGCGGCACTCACGAGTTCAAAAGGGTCACTATCGGCGTCGGGCGAGTGACGCGCGGTGTGCATGTGCAGGTCGAACTTCATCGCGGTTCCTTTCCGGTGTTGCCCCTATTGTAGCAGCACGAGTTCACGTCAGGAGCGAAGCCATGTCACGCGAACACGCGCTCGCGATTTGGAACGCGGCGGTCGATGTTGTGCGCCCCGCCCCCCTCGTTCGCGCGGCGCTGGAGGCGGAGCGCGCGATTTACACGGCCCCGCGCGTTCTGGTGGTCGGGGCGGGGAAGGCCGGTCCCGGGATGGCGCTGGGGTTGGAAGAGGCACTCGCGGACCGGCTAGACCGCGTGGAAGGGTTGCTCAACGTTCCCGCTGGCATGACTGCCCCATTGAAACGCATCCGGCTGCACGCCGCACGGCCGCAGGGCGTGAACGAACCGACCGCCGAGGGTGTCGCGGGCGCGGAGGAGATGTTGCGGCTCCTCCGGAGTGCGGGGCCGGACGACGTTGCGGTGTGTCTGATCTCCGGCGGCGGGTCCGCGCTCCTTCCCGCACCCGTCGAGGGCGTGTCACTCGCGGACAAGCTCGCGGTCACGAAGTTGCTGCACCGGTGCGGGGCCACGATCGATGAAATGAACTGCGTGCGCAAACACCTTTCGCGCGTGAAGGGCGGGCGGCTCGCGGAGGCGTTTCGCGGGAAGCGGCTCGTGTCGCTCATCGTTTCGGACGTGGTGGGCGACCCGCTCGATGTGATCGCGTCCGGGCCGACCGCGCCCGACCCGACCACGTTCGCGGACGCACTCCAGGTGCTGCGGAAGTATGAACTGAGCCGCTCCGCTCCTTCTGCGGTGGTACGGTACCTCGAAGCGGGGAGTACGGGAGGGCATCCCGAAACGCTCAAAACAATTCCCGAGAGCGTGGAGAACCGCGTGATCGGTAGCAACCGTGTCGCCCTTGATGCGGCGAAACGGAAGGCGGAAGAGTTGGGCTACCGCGTGCTCGATCTCGGTTCGTTCGTCGAGGGCGAAACGCGACACGTAGCAACCGCTGTGGCCGGTGTCGTGCGCAGCATCAAACGCGACGGAGCGCCGCTAAACGCGCCTGCGTGTGTGCTGCTCGGAGGGGAAACGACGGTGACGCTCGGCGCGAACGCGGGGAAAGGTGGGCGCAACCTCGAATTCGTGGCAGCGGTCGTGGCGAAACTCGGAGCCGAATTGGAAGGCGTAACCGCGCTGAGTGGCGGGACCGACGGCGAGGATGGTCCCACCGACGCGGCCGGTGCGGTCGCAGATTCGGCCACCCTCGCCGCACTCGCTGAACAAAAAATCACAGCGGACGATTTTGTCCAGCGACACGATGCGTATCATTTGTTCGACCGCGTAGGCGGCCTGATCCGCAGCGGGCTGACGGGAACGAACGTGATGGATGTGCGCGTAATTTTGGTGCAATGAAGTGTGAAGATTTTGCTCGGTGCAGCACGGGTGCTTGTAATTCCTACAGCCTGAAATGCAGCGTTTTCCCGTTTTTTACCTATTGACCTCGCGCGCGATCGGAGCAGGTGACGCTGTACGGGCACGCGGATTGCATTTTTGTGATTGGCACGAGGCGTGCTCTAACTTCTTTCGTTCTCAACCGGCACCGCCGAAGAGATGAAACGGGGCTGGAACTGAAGAGGCAGGTGGACCGCGGCCGGAACCGCGTTCCCCAATAACTTCCGGTCGGTCGTGAGCCATACGAGGAGGTTGCGGAAGATCCGCTCCACTCGTGAAGCTCGTGACCGACCGGTTGCTTTTTTCACTTCACCAGTGCGTCCACAAACAGTTCACCGATGGCTTTCTCGATCTTCACGGACGCATCGACTTCGAGGAAACTCGACCGGGCGCGCCAGGTTTCGTAACCACCGAGCGCATGATGGGCGGGTGTGGGCAAGTAGCCGAAGTAACCGTTTGCGAGCGACACAACGCACGTCGTTTTGAACACACTTCTACTTCTCTTCTTGATCGCCAAGCCGACCTCGGTGAACACTTCGCACGGGATCGCGACGATCGCGGAGTTGCCGATCACCGTAACTTGGAGCGGAACCTTGAACGTGTCGGGGTACCGCGCCATCTGCACCGTCTCGTTGGCGTAGGTTTCCTCCGCGGTTCTCAACTCGCGCCCCTTGGCTTTGTCCAGAATCGCCACTGCGCGTTTCACCTCGTCGGGTGTCGGCTTGCGGACCCCGAGTTCGATTTCCTTCGTAACGGTTCGCAGGTGGGGGCGGGTGTACTCGGCTTTGTCTAGCGCCTTAACCGCGGCGGTCGCAACGGCGTCCGCAACGACACGTGACTGCTCGCCGGGTTGCACCTTGGGCGCGGCCTCGCGGAAGTTGATGTTGTTCACGTCGCCGCTGGTGCCGTTCGAGAGCACCCCGACGAAGCCCTTGCCGGCTTTGAGCTTTTGCCCGACGAGGTCCGCGAACACGCCGAAGTAGTCCGCGGAGAGCGCCGGCATGTCGCCGACGTAGTGCAGCGAGTAGTTCGCGAACAGCGCGAGGGGTTTGTCGTCGGCGGTCCGCAGCGACATGACCGTGACGCGCGGGTCGGTCGGCCCCGCGGGTTCGAGGAGGTCCATACTCGCACGCGGCGGGTTCATCTTCACTCGATCGGTTTCGCCGCCGAACGGGTCGAGGTTCTTCACGCCCGGTTTCATCTTCCACCGGCGGTTGAACACCTGATTCGGCTCCTCGCCCACGCCCCACGCCACCTTCGCCGGTACGCGGCTCTTGTGCGCGTGCGCGATGCCCGCGGCAATTTGCTGCGCGAGGAACTTCGAGTAGTTCCGCTCGGCCTCGCTGCCGAACACGCTCGCGACGGTCGGCGCGGTGTGCGTATGAGTGGCCGAGACGAGCATGTTGGTCGCGGGGATGCCGGTCTTCTTCTCCGCGAGCTGCTTTGCCTCGTCGATGAGTTCGCGCGGGATCACGCAACTGTCCACGACCACGATAGCGAACTTCGTGGTGCCGTCGTCGAGCACGATGCAGCGCGCGTGGAGCGGGTCGTGAGCGGCGCTCGCTTTTCGATCACTGAACCCGCCGTTCACGGACACCGGGAACTTCTGCGGCGTGACGTCCATTGCGTAAGCGCCGGCGCGGAACTCCGGCGGAGCGGCCGTTGCGAGAGACGGCGCCAGGAGCGCGAGAAATAGAGCAGCGGTTCGGGGCATGTGGAACCTCAAAGCGGTGGGGCACGAGACAAAGGCGGGAGTTTGGTGGCGGGATTTCGTGGCGGATGTTCTTTGTGATGTTGGAGGTCGAAGAACGGCTGGTGTTGATCGATCGCGAGTATTGGCGTGCTTGGTTTGCGGTGCAGTCGTAGCCATTTACGCAGTGATTACCCGATCCGCACTTGTGGCGGGTTGCGAAAATCGGATCGGGCCGAAAATCTGAACATACGGCTGTCAATTATCCGGACACTCGTGTGCTGTAAAAACCGTCACTTCCTTGCAATGCCGACAAGTGACACTAACGTTTTATGCCGGATAATCCTTACCTCCTCGCCCCATCAGAGGAGCCCGAGTTAATGCCCGCCCCTTTTCTGCGAGTGGAACTACTCGAACCGCGCGACGTTCCCGCCAGGTTCGGCTCCCCGTGGCCGGACGGCGAGCGCATCACGCTTAGTTTTGCCCCCGATGGCACACACATCGGTTCCGAGGCGTCGGACCTGCTTGCACAACTCGGCCCGGACGCGCGAATCGCGGTTCTGCGTGCGTTCCAGACATGGGCGACTTACGCGGATGTGAACATCGGACTCGTGTCCGATTCGGGCGCGGCCTTGGGTACCGGCGGTGCGGTGCAGGGTGATCCGCGGTTCGGTGACATCCGCGTGGGCGGGCGGGCACTTCCCACAGACGTACTGGCAATCACGGCCCCGTACAATCTGTACGACAATTACTCCGGCGATCTCGTGGTGAATACGGCCGTACCGTTCGGCCCCGGTGGATACGATCTTTACACGGCGATGCTTCAGGAGGCCGGCCACGCGCTCGGGATCGGCAACAGCCCCGATCCGGCGTCGGTGATGTACGAGTTCTACAGCGGCGCGCGGACGGGACTCTCGGCGGGAGACATCGCAGCGATTCAGGCACTCTACGGCGCGCGCCAGCCCGACCGGTACGAAGGGGCCGAGGGGAACAGCACGCTCGCCACCGCGACCCGCAACTCGGACGTCACCGCGGACATTACCGCGACCGGTGACGTCGACACCTACAAGTTTACCGTTGGGTTGCTCACACAGAGCGTGACGGTGAATCTCCGCGCCGCGGGGCTGAGTCTGCTCACCGCGCGGGTCGAGGTGCTCGACGGGACGGGGCGCGTGCTGGCGACGCGAACTGTCACCGATCCAACGGCCAATGACATCACGATGTCGCTGGGCGGTCTGCGCGCGGGCTCAACGTACTACGTCCGCGTGTCGAGCGCGCCGGGCAGTGCATTCGGAGCTGGGGCTTACACACTCCAAATCCGGCAGTCGTCGCTACTCACGCAAGTCACGGATGTAGTGGGGAGCCTGCTCGAAGAAACCGGGCTGAACGACACACTGATTACCGCGACGGGGCTATTGAGTAAGACGCTCGCACCGGGACCGCAAACCGAATACGGCACGCGGGCCTCGTTCGGTGCGCCCAGCGACGTGGATTACTACCGACTCACGGTTCCCGGTTCGGCATCGGACGGGTCCGTGAGTCTGTTGATTACGGTTTGGGGCGCGGACGGGCGGGCGCTGAACCCGTGGATCGAGGTGCGCGACGCGACGGGGCGCACGTTCACGGCTGAAGTCGTTGCCGCCAACGGGAACACGACGACGGTGCAAGTGACCGGGCTGAAGGCCGGGATGACGTACTTCGTGAAGACGTCCTCCGACAGCGGAGCGGCGGGCGACTACACCTTTGCGGCCGATGTTCGGACCGATGCGGTCTCTGTTCCGGAACTGGCGACCGGCACGGTGGGCGCAACGTCCTCGGCAACCACCGAATTCACCCTGGACCAAACGGGCCAGGTCCATCTCGTGCTCAGCGCGACCGGCGCACGCGGCACGGCGGAAGCTGTCATCACGAACGAGGCCGGTGAAGTGGTCGGGTGGTTTAGCGCCGCGGCCGGGCGCGGGCGCTCGCTGGACGTGTACCTCGCCGCGGGTAAGTACACGGTCACCATGCGCTCGGTGAGCGGCGACGACTTGGGCTTCCAACTGAGCCTCGCCATTGTGACCGACCCAGTGGGCGCGCAGCCCGAAGACCCGACCGGGACTCCCGCTCCTACAACGCCCCGAACCCGCCCCCGAGCGAGCCGCCACCTCCCACGGACCCGATTCCGCCGAGTGAGCCGCCACCACCCCCTCCGCCACCCGATCCGGACCCGCCGGCGCAGTGGTGACGGGTGAGCCGGGACGGACCGGTACAGGTGTCGGAATTGTGTGTAGCACAAAGCCGCATCTGACCGGATCGGAGTCCGAGAGCCGTATAAACCTGAACTCCGATGTCACTGAGCGGCACACTCGGAGCAGAATGTCTGGGCGCTTGAGATGCAGAAGGACACGCGCGCTCGGGGCTGTGTTACAAAACGCGAGAAACAGGCAGAGACGTCTGTACCACAGCACCATAGAGACATAGACAAGAACGTTGTCACACGAGTACCCGAGGAGCGGCCGAAGAAATGCAGATCGCGCTCGGTAAAGCGAGTGGGGCCGCGCTCCTACGGGTCGGCCGCGAACTCGTTCGGTGCACGCCCGACAACCTCGCGGAAATTCACTGCGACGTGTATCTGGAACAGGCCGAGTCCGGGCTGGGCGTGACGTGTCACATCACTTGCCCCCAATGCCCGCAGGCCAGTGTACTTCGTCCGCGGGAGTTACTCCGCCGGGCCGTACTCGATCTGGTGAGTACGTTCGAGCACAACGGAACGCGAATCACCGGACTGCGCCTCATCAGTCTCGTCGGGACCGACAAGAAGATCACTACGTCCGTCGCTCCGCTCGAACCATCGGGCGCGAGTGCCGCGTGACAGAGTCAGTCTGCGTCGCGAAGGAGTTGAAAGACTTCGGCCAAAAATGTGATCGCGAATGCTTCAATTCCCGGCGACGTGCGGGCCGAGTTGCCGGCCACGTTTAGCACGCGGGCGCCCGTCTGAATGAGCCAATCGACTACATCTGTCGGAGCCGGTGAATCGCCCGGAGTGACCTCGAAATGCGGGCGCCCGTAGCGCTCGCACAACTCCAGCGTGAGGCGCTCGCCCGGTGAGTCCCAGTCGGTCGCGAACCGGAGCGTGGCGTCCGAGTCTCTCACATTGAGTGCGGTGCGCGGCGGGTACCGGTCGCTCGTGTGCTCGCGGATGCCGTAGAGTTCAGCGAATTCGGGCCGCGCGCCGTCCAGCGCGCGGAACCCCTTCGGCATCCACCCGCCGGTCGCGATCCCGGCGGCCCGGGCCGCGATCAGACCCGCCCGGTCCGCGCCGGTCTGCCCGCCGGAAATTACGCGCTCCAGTTTCATGGCCCCTCCGTGGTCGCCCCGAACCATCTTATCGGCGGCACGCGGGGCCGTCAGGCGACCGCGACCGCGGGCGGGGTACACACCTGAACCGGGGGCACCTCGTGACGCAGCCCGCTGCGCCACGGGAACGCATCCTCCACGGCCAGGATCAGCTCGTTCGGGCGGTACGGCTTCTTCACGAACCCGACCATGTGTTCCTTTTCCAGATCGGAGAGCTGCTCGGCCGCGTACCCGCTGGCGAAGATTACTTTCACGCGCGGGTTCAGGTCGAGGAGTTGGCGGAACGCCTCGCGCCCGGACAGTACGGGCATGGTCAGGTCGAGGAGCACGAGGTCGATACGGTCCTTCTCCCGCGCGTACAACTCGACCGCTTCCTTCCCGTCGGACGCCTGGAGCACGCAGTACCCCCGGCCCTGGAGGGTCATTACGGCCAGTTTGCGGATGAGTTCCTCGTCGTCCACGACGAGCACCGTCTCCTTGCCGATCCGGGTCGAAGGGGGGAGCGATTCGGGGGCCGCGACGACCTTCGCCTCCTCGCTCCGGGGCAGGTAGATGTCGAACCGCGTGCCCGCGCCCACCTCGGAGTAGCAATCGATCCAGCCCTTGTGCTGGCGCACGATCGCGAACACCATCGCGAGCCCCAACCCGGTCCCCTTGCCCACGTCTTTGGTGGTGAAGAACGGCTCGTAGATCCGGGCCTTCACCTCCGGCGACATCCCGGCGCCGGTGTCCGCCACGCGCAGGCGCACGAAGTCCCCGCGCTTCGCGGGCGGGCCGTCGGTGACCGCAACGCACCCGGTTTCGATGGTAATCTGCCCGGTCCCGCCGATCGCGTCGCGGGCGTTGATGCACAGGTTCATCAGCACCTGGTTGAGTTGCGTCGGGTCCGCGTGCACCGCCCACAACTCATCGCCCAGGTGCGTCTCGATCCGGGTGAGGGGATCGATGGTGCGCTGGAGCAGACCGACGACTTCGGTCACGATCCCGTTGAGATTAGTGGGGCGCCAGTCCAGTTGGTGCCGGCGCGAGAACCCGAGGAGCCGCTGGGTCAGCGCCGCGGCACGGACCGCGGCGCTCTGGGCGGACGAAACCAGCGCGTGGTCCGGGTGCCCCGGTGCGAGGGACGGGAGCATCATCTCCAGGTTGCCGAGGATGACCGTGAGCAGGTTGTTGAAGTCGTGCGCGATTCCCCCGGCCAACTGGCCGATCGCGTCCATCTTGCTCGCCTGGTGGACGTGGGCCTCGAGCCGGCGCTGCTCGGTCACGTCCCAGCAGATGCCGAGCACGCCGGTGGTGCGCCCGGTCGCGTCGCGCACCGGGGTGAGTACGCGCCGCACGCAGGTCCGGCGCTCGCCCGCGAGCGCCTCGGTCTCGCTCTCCACGCTCCGGCCCTCGGTGAGCACGGTCCGCACCTCTTCGGCGTGGGCGTGGGCGCGCGCCGCATCGTAGAGATCGGTTTCGGTGGACCCGATGATTTCGCCCTCCGCGCGCCCGGCGCTCTTGCAGAACTGGGCGTTGGCCGCGACGAACCGGTGCTCGCGGTCCTGGAGGAAGATCCCCTGGCCCAAGTTCTCGATCAGAGTTCGGTACTTCTCCTCGCTCTGGCGCATCGCGCGCTCGGCGAGTTTGCGCTCGCGCACCTCGTTTTCCAGCGCGAACGTGCGGCGCCGGGCCGTTTGCGCGAGGTGCGCGGCCAGTGCCAGCAGCGCGGTCGTGAGGAGCCCGACCAGGAGCGCCAGTCGCGGCAGCGCCAGGTTCTCCCGGGCGAGCGCGTCCGGGGTGGGCCACACCGTGAGGCGCCACTCGTGCCCGCGGAAGTTGATCGGCAGGCTCTGGCTCCACCGCCCCCCGGCCCCGGGTTGGGCCGCGTACCGGGTGAACACCTCCTCTTCGCCCTCGGAAAGGGTAACTCCGTACCCGGCCGAAGCATTGGCGTTGAGGACATTCGCGTAGAACTGTTGCACGGAGATCACACTCACCATCCCGCCGCCCGCGGTCTTGGGCCGGCCCGGGGCGAACAGGAGCATCACGCGCTGCCCGCGCCAGTAGGAGCGCGGGGGGCGGACCATCGCGGCCTGTCCGGACGCCGCAGCGCGGATCAGTGCTTCGCCCCCGCCCAGGCCCTCGAACGTGTCCGGGTGCCGCGCCCCCGATTCGATCCAGACGACCCGGTTTTGGTCGTCCACGCGCGCGACCCCGATGCACCCGGGCACCTGGCCCAGGTAGTTGCCCGCGTCCAACTTCATCGGCGGCGGCACGTCCGCGCCCGCGCGCGCCTCGGGCCAGCGCTCGGCCAACTCGACGAGCAGGTTCATTTCCGTCGGGACGCGCTCGAGTACCAGGCGCTGGATGTGCGCGGCCTCGAACTGAACCTGGCGTTGCACGCGCTCTTCTTGCTCCGCCTGGAGCACCAGCCACAGCGCGACGGTGAGAACGGCCCCGGCCCCCCCGAACCCGAGCGGGACGATGTGCCCGAGCACGGCCGGTGGCGCGCCCCGGCGGAAGCCGGACGCGAGCAGCGCCAGCCCGCCGGTACAAACCCCGGTGATCCCCAGGAGCGACGGCCCGGACGGGATGAACACCAGCCCGCTCGCGCGGATCGTGGCCAGGGCGCCCAGTGCCCCGAGTATCAGGGCCGCACCGATCAGCGTGCCCCCGAGGGCCTGGAGCACCCGGTGCCCGCGTACCGCGGCGAGGGCGATCGCGAGTGCGGCGCCGCAGAACTCGACCCCGGTGGTCCAGGCGGACCCGCCCGGGCCGGCCGGGGTCGCGTACCGCGACGGGGTGAACAGCCAGTCGTCGATGCGGAACCCCGCCCCCGGGACGGACGCGAGGAAGATGAGCGCCCCGACCGGGAGCAGCCCGGCCGCGCACCCGCGGGCCGAGCGCACGCGCCCCCGGACCAGGGCCAGGTACCCGCCCCCCCACAGGAGGAACCCGAACGCCCCGTTGTAATGGAGCGGGGGCCGGGTCGGTTCGATCTGGAGGTAGTCCTGCTCCCCGCACGCCCAGGCGAACAGCCCCAGGGCGCCGAGCGCGCACAGGAACCAGCCGCTGGTGGTGAGGGCGTACCGCCAGGCGCGCGACTCGGAGGGATCGCCCCCTCCGGTGTCGGCGCCCGACGCGGTCGCGTCGGGGGTCGCGCGTTCACGAATCATGGTTTCAAGTCGATGTCGTAGGTCACTTGGTCACGGTCCACGCTCACACTCAGCCCGGACTCTTCGGGCTGCGCGTACCGTAGCGGTAACTGGGTTCGGGGGCCGTCGGTGCGGTCCGGTGCCGGCGGGGTCGGACCGCCGACCGAGGGCGGGAGTTGCTGCTTCATGCGGAACCCTTCGGGCACCCGCGCGTGCGACTGGACGGTGACGGTGGCGGGGCCGATCCCGGACGGCACGTTCGGGATCGAGTACCGCCCGTCGGGGCCGATCAGCCCGCGGACGATCTGCTTGTCGCTGCAGTAGAAGACCACGGACCCGCCGGTGACAGGGTTACCCTTGTAGGTCACCTGCCCGGTAACGGTCGCGGTCTTGGACCCGCACCCGGCCGCCAGCAGGCACCCGAGTGCGAGTGCGCCCAGCGGGGCGCGCAATGAACGGCGTGGGCGCACGGTCGGTGCTCCGGGTTAGTACGATTCGGGGGCGATGACCTCGCCGCCCGCCGGGGTACACAGGTACCACCAGGTGTAAGGGGTGATGTTGGACGAAAGGAACCGGACGCTCCCGTCGGCGAACGCGGTCTGGATCCCGCCCGGGTGCGGGGACGAGGCCATCGTCGGGTCGCACGCGCCGTTGTACGGCTGCGGTTGGACGATGAACTTGGACGCGGGACCGTAGCTGTACCCGTTCCACGAGATCGTGAAGCCCGGGTGGTACGGCTGCAGCCCCGAGCCGGTGAAGTAATAGGCCCACATGTTCCCCCCGGCCGGGTAGCTCCCGTTGAAGCACTGGGCGTACTTTTCCGTGAACAGGATCGTGTTCGAGGCCCCGTCCGGGAACGTTGCCAGGAGCAGCGCCTTGTTGTCCGGGGCGCTGATCCGGCCCTCGGGGTTGACCCGCGCCACCACCTGCACGTTCACCGCGTAGCTCGCGACCCCCCAAGTGTTTCCGGCCAGGTCGCTGGCGTGCGCGTCCGCGGGGGCGCTCGGGTCCGACGGGCACAGGTACGTCTTGACCGGTTGCGAATAGACCTCGTTGTTGGCCGCGAAGTAGCAATCGAACGCGAAGGATCGCTTGTACAGTGCCTCTTCTTCGATGAACGGGAGCAGGTGGAAGTGGTACGTACCGTAGTTGTTGTTTACAGGCCAGTATCCTAGCCCCGGCGGCAGCGACCGGTGCGTGTCGTGTGCCATCTGGGAACCGATCCCGATCTGTTTCAGGTGGTTCCCGCACTTGATCCGCGCGGCGGCGGCCCGGACCTTCTGGACCGCGGGGAGGAGCAGCCCGATGAGGACCGCGATGATCGCAATAACGACCAGTAATTCGATCAGCGTGAAGCCCCCGCGCGCATTAGAGCGGGGAGCGGGCCGGGAGCGAAATGTGCGGGACACGATCAAGGCTCCGAAGTTGGGCGCGACCCGGTGCCGGTGTGGTGGGCGTGTTCGGCTCTGAAATCCGACGGGCTGGCGAACGAACGCAACAATCGTCAGCGCGGAGAGCGGGCGACGTCCCCCCTAATGGTGGTTCGTAGAATGTCCGGCGGCATACGGGAGACTCGTGCGAACTCTAGATCGCAATGCGTGCGTTCACAAGGCGCCCGCACCGTACTTTCCCGGTATTCTTTCGATCTCCCATAAAAAATATTCCCGGATCTTATGAGGGTGCGATTGTTTGGTAGTTGCCGGGCGGCGCCTCTCGCCTGTTTCGTAACTTTCCCGCCCCAGCAGAACGTGTCCGTTCTTCGTGCGACCAAGAGCCGAAGATCGGACAAGGTTCCGAAAGACGCGGGTGATTGCATCGCTTTCGTCCTGAAGACGGATTTGGTGTCTACTCGGCTCCGGGTGGGATTGAGTTTGGTGGTGTGGTCAGGAACGCCTATTCGGTACCCAGTGCGCATCGATTCGACGTGAACGTGTGTGCCACAAAGTCAAGTTGCGGAGCGCGAAACTGGTGCGCGACGGGGCCGGGCCGATCCGCGTAACTGCTCGTCAAACTGCAGGCGGCTGGTGCGATCCGGGCCAAACACGGACGCGGAAAACGCGGCCCAAACAGGCGAAAGGCGATGAGAAACTTATGAATTGCGGGGCCGCTGCTTGCGGTTCGGTGTTTGGATACTTACGATTGCCCCGGAAGGGTAAAGCTCAATCGTTGCCGTATCCCGGCGACTCGCGCCGGACCGGTCCCACCCCCCCTCGGAGTTCTTGCATGCGTAAGATGCTGATGGCTCTGGTCGCCCTGTTCGCGATGGCCGGCCTCGTGGTCGCGGTCGAAGTCACCGTCGTGAAGTTCGATAAAGACAAGAAGGAGATCACCGTCAAGGAAGGGGACAAGGAGAAGACCTACAAGATCTCCGACAAGGCCAAGTTCAGCGTGACCGACAAGGACGGCAACTCGAAGGAAGTCAAGTACGAAGACTTCGAGAAGCGCGCCTCCGGCAAGGGCGGCAAGAACGGCATTAAGCTCGACATCAAGACCGAAAAGGAAGAACTGACCGAAGCGACCTGGAAGGGCCGCGCTCCCAAGAACTAACTCTGACTTCATGATTACGCGAGGCCCGGCCACTTGGCCGGGCCTCGTGCTTTTGGTATTCCGCATCTCTTATCACACGGCGCCCGATTTGCTTTGATCCTCCCACGCCGGACACGGACGAGAGAGCAGACGCGACGGATAAACGCAGAACACGCGGATCAAGACAGAAGACGAGATCGCCACAAAACGACACAAGCCCCGCGCACGGCGGCGCGGGGGGACTCACTTAATCACTCTTCAACCCGGTGCCGATCCCTGCTCGGTACTACCGAAATGGATCGTTGCCCGCGCTCCGACACGGTATGATGACGCGGCCCATCTCCGGAGGCCGCCGATGACATTCGCGATGCTCACCGCACTTGTTCTCGTGTGCGCTCCGCCCCACGCGGACAAAAACCACGAGATCGTGACCCCCGACGACACCAAGTGGGTGGACGGACCGCCGTCGTTACCCAAAGGTGCGAAGATGGTGCTTTTGGACGGTGACCCGACCAAAGACGGCCCGTTTGTTATGCGCGTGAAGATGCCCGACGGGTTCAAGATCATGCCGCACACGCACCCGAAGGACGAGCGCGTGACCGTCATCGCCGGCACGCTCTACATCGGAACGGGTGCGAAATTCGATGAGAAAGCGGCCAAGGTCATGCCCACGGGTTCTTACGGGCGCATGGGTGCGGGCATGAAGCACTTCGGGTACGTGAAGGGTGAAACGATCCTCCAGGTTCACGGACAGGGGCCGTGGACGATCGATTACCTCGACCCCGCCGACGATCCTCGGAAAAAGAAGTGACCCCAGACGTGTGACGCGGGACTGAATGGCAGTGACTTCGGCCCCGCACGCGCTCCGCTCAAGAATTGTGTGACGAGGCCATGCGCGTGTTCTCCCCGAGCACGCGCTCCAGATCCGCAAGAAGCACCGGCTTGACCAGGTGCCCGTCGCAGCCCGCGGCGGTGGTCCGTTCCCGGTCGGAATCCTGCCCCCAACCGGTCAGTGCGACGATCGTGGTCGCGGTGGCCCACGAGCGCTCCCGGATGCGGGCGGTCGCGTCGAGCCCGTTGAGTCGGGGCATACCCACATCCATCAGAATCAAATCGGGGCGGACGCGCTCGGCCACTTCTACGGCTTCGACCCCATCGTGCCCGACGTGGACCTCGTTACCGAGCAGTTCGAGGAGCTGAGCGAGCGATTCGGCCGCGTCGTGGTTGTCGTCCACCACGAGCACCCGGCGCCTCGTTCCGTTGGCGGTTGTGGGGGGCGAAACTGGTAATTCGTCCTCGCGCTCGTTCGCCTTGTTCGCCACCGGTAACCGAACGGTAAAGGTGCTACCGGTTCCGGGGCCGTCGCTTTGTGCTTCCACCGTTCCACCGTGCATTTCGACCAGTCCCTTCACGAGCGCGAGGCCGATCCCCAGTCCGCCCGTCACGCGCTCCACGACCCGATCGGCCTGCGAGAACATATCGAAGATGCGCGGTAGGTAGTCGGCCGGGATGCCCAGCCCCGAGTCGCGCACTGTGACGACCAGTGACCCGGACCGCAGGTCCGCGTCGAGGGCAATGTGCCCGCCCTGAGGCGTGTACTTCGCGCTGTTGGTCAGCAGGTTGGAGAACACTTGTGCCAGCCGTGTGAGGTCGGCGTCGAGGACAATCGGTTCCGAGGGGAGAGTAAGCGTGAGCGTGTGCTCGGCCGCGTCGATGAGCGGGCGCGCGGTTTCGACGGCGCTGTCCACGACTTCGGCCAGTGTGACCGGTGCGCGTTGCAGGTTGAGCTTGTTCTGGCTGATGCGCGAGATGTCGAGCAGGTCATCAATCAGCCGAACCGTGTGCGCGAGCTGGCGCTCCATCATCTCCCGCGCGCGGGTTGCGGGTTCCCCGCGCCCCTCGGTGATTTTGAGCACCTGGAGGCCGTTCCGGAGCGGCGCGAGGGGGTTCCGGAGTTCGTGCGCGAGGAGCGCCAGGAACTCGTCCTTTCTGCGGTCCTGTTCCTTCAGCCGTTCGGCCCGGTCGCGGGCCTCGGCTGCCAGGCGCTGGTGCTCCTTCGCCATCGCCACGTAGTGACAGATGGTGCGGAGCACTTCCATGTCCTCGTCACTGAACTGGTCGCGGGTGTTCGTGGCGAACGACAGCGTGCCGAGAAACCGGTCGCCCGCCAGGAGCGGGTTGCACGCATACGCGCGGACCCCGTACCCGCGCACCAGTTGAACCTTGGGGTCGGCCGAGGACTGTACCGCGTTCGCGACCACCGGCTTTCGGGTCAGGGCAACGGTACCGCACACGGCTCGGCCGAAATCGAGCCGGCGGATCAATTCGACCTCGGCCGCCGGTACCCCGGTACACGAGACGAGAACTAGGGCCGAGCCGTCTTCGTTCGGTTCGTAGTTGAAGTAATGCGACAACCCCAACCCGTCGGAGACGCGGGCGAACAGGGCGCGCATCATTTGCTCGGGATCGCCGTTGGCGGCGAGCAGCGACTCGGCGGCGTCCGCGAGGAGCGTGAGGCGCTCGTTTTGTCGGTGCAGGTTCTCTTGACCGGCCCGGAGCTGCTCCTCCATTTCCTTGCGATCGTGAATATCGACATTGATCCCGATCATCCGCGCGGGGGAGCCGTCGGGCGCGTAGAAGAACTTCGCCTTCCCCGCCAGCCACCGCAACCGCCCGTCCGGGAACACGACCCGGAACTCGTACCCGATGTCTTCCGCGCGCTCGGTCAGGTGCTGCCCAACGAGGGCGCGAACCCGGGCCGCGTCCTCGGGCACGACGCGCTTCTCCCAGGCCGCAAAGTTTCCCTCGAACGACCCGTGCGGGATGCCGTACAGGTTTTCCAACTCCGGGGACCAGACGACCCGGCCTTCGGGAATGAGCCAGTCGAACACACCCGAGCGCCCGGCGGTTTGGGCCAGGGCGAGGCGCTCGCTTGCCTCTCTCGCAGCGTGCTCTGCGGCGAGCCGGTCGGCTCGATCGCGTGCTTCTGTGACCGCACGTTCAATTGCGGGAACCAGCCGTTCGAGGCGGTGCTTGAGTATGTAGTCGGTGGCGCCGAGTTTCAGGGTCTCAACGGCGCGCTCCTCGCCGAGCGCCCCGGAAACGAAGATGAACGGCACGTTCGGTCGGTGCGCGCGCACCAGCTCAAGTGCTCCCAGACCGTCGATGTCCGGCAACTGGTAATCGGAGAGCACGACATCGAAGGGGTGATGCGCAGTGACGTGTTCCCGGAACTCGGACCGGTCGCGCGCGCGAATGAGTTCGCTCACGATGCCGGCCCGAATCAAGCGCTGGGCGATCAGCTCGGCATCGAGGTCGCTGTCTTCGAGGTGGAGGATCGAGACTCTCATAGACTCTCACAGCGTCCGTGCGCGAAGGACCGGGCGGGTTCGGGATTAACTCAGGCGTTTCGAGCTCACTCGCTCGGTGCCGGGCGCCCGGTTTTGAGGCTGCCCGGGGGCGGTTCGTTCAACACGGCCCAGAACACGCCGAGTTCCTCGATGGCGCTCATAAATTCTTTGAACGCGACCGGTTTCACCACGTAGGCGTTGACGCCGAGCTTGTAGCTCCGGAGCAGGTCTTGCTCCTCGCGCGAGGTCGTCAACATCACCACCGGGATGCCCTGCAAAGTGGGGTCTTTTTTCACCTCTTCGAGCACCTGGAGCCCGTCGATCTTCGGGAGCTTCAGGTCCAGTAAGACGACCGCGGGGTTCCCGCGCGGGCGGTTCGCGTAGGGTCCGCGCAGGAGGAGGTAATCGAGGCACTCCTCGCCGTCGCGCACCGAGATCACCTCGTTGGCCAGGTTGCTCCGCGCCAGCGCGAGGAGCGTCAGTTCGAGGTCTTTCGGGTTGTCCTCGACGAGCAGAATGGGCTTGAGCACGGTCACTCTCTCTCGTGATTGTTCGTGATCGGCAGCGTGAAGTAAAACGTCGCGCCGCGGTTCACTTCGCCGTCGGCCCAGGTTCGCCCTTCGTGGCGCTCGACGATCCGGCGCACGTTCGCCAGCCCGATCCCGGTCCCCTCGAAGTCCTCCCAGCGGTGCAACCGCTGGAAGACGCCGAACAGCTTGTCGCGGTACTTCATGTCGAAGCCGACGCCGTTGTCGCGGACGTGGAACGTGTGCGCGTCCGCGCTGGTAGTCGAGCCGACCTCGACCACGGCTTCGTCGCAGTTCTTGGTATATTTTACCGCGTTTGCGAGCAGGTTGCGCACCGCCAACCGGAGCATCACCAAATCACCCTTTACTACTGGGAGCGGCGCGACCTCCCAATGCACCCGGCGGCCGGGGAACTCGGACATGACGTCCGCTCGCACCTCGGTCACGAGCGCGTTCATATCAATGGTCGAGCGGTCCAACGCAGTACGCCCCATGCGCGAGTACGCGAGCAGGTTGTCCACCAGCTTACCGGCGTAGATGCTGGACTCGATGATGGTGTCGGCGTGGCGCAGTTCGTCCCGCGCGAGCTTGTCTTTTGCGACGTCCTTGAGCAGCTCCGCGAACCCTACGATGTGGCGCAACGGCGCACGGAGGTCGTGGCTGACGGAGTACGAAAACGCTTCCAGTTCCCGGTTGCTGCGCTGCAACTCGACATTTAGTGCGGCCATCTCTTCGGCCTTGCGGAGCACGATCCCGAGGACCGCGTTGCGCAACTCGGTGGCCCCGTCCACCTCGCTCGTCAACCACGGCACGGCACGGGCGCGAACGGTCTGGGACCACGTCTCGAACGACTTCCGCGGGTGCAGCCGACCGGGTACGGCTCCCGCCTCGACTGTTTTCCGCGGGTCGCCGCCCCACCGGATCGTTTCGATCACTTCCGGGCGGAACCACAGGACCGCGGTCGGGTGCAACTTGGAGACAGAAATCGCGAGCAGTCCGCTCGCCGCGGCCGTGAACTCGGCGGCCGGCGGGTACACGGCCGAGAGGGCGTCCGTGTGGAATACTTCTTTGCGCTGTTCGCGGAACAGCCAGGTCGCGAGGCGCTGGACGTGACTCTCGGGCGGCGTGCGCCCGATCAGGCCGCACCGGTCCTCGCTGACCACCGCGGCCCCGGCCGCCCGGACGAACGCGAGGAAGTCGTCCGGGTGGTCGAGTAGGCCGGACACGAAATCGTCGGCCCGGGCCATGTGTGCGAGCAGTCGGGTGAGTACGGACTGGATCTCGACGCGGCGCACGTAGTCCGCGGCGTGCTCGCGCGCGGCCACCTGGAGGGCGAACACCTGCGCGAGCAGGTCGCACGTGGTGCGCACCTCGAACGGTACGACCCGCGCCGCGTGGTGGTGACACGAGATCAGCCCCCACAGGGCGCCGTCCTTCAGCACCGATACGGACATGGACGCGATCGTCCCCATGTTCCGCATGTACTCGACGTGGACCGGCGACACGCTCCGGAGCGTGGAGTGCGACAGATCGAGTGGCTGATTCGTGAGCGGGTTGAGCGCCGGTACGAGCGCGGCCGGGCGGTAGTTCGCGTCCGGGATGAGCCGCAGCCGGTTCCGCCGGTACAGTTCGCGGGCCTGCTTCGGGATGTCGGACTCGGGGAACCGGTGGTCCTGGTACGAGGGCAACCGTCCGGTGCCGTCTTCCCCGAGTACCACACCCGTGCCGTCCGGGTCGAACCGGTACACGAGCGCGCGGTCGAACCCGGTGACCCGGCGCACTTCGCGGGCCACAAGATGCGCCAGCTCGCTCACCGCCTGTGCGCCCTGGACCTTCGCAATGAACCCGGCCACGATCGGGTGCAGCCCGTGCGTGAGCGAAGCCTCTTCGGACGCGGGTTCAAATTCGAGAACAATGCCCCCGTCGGTCCGGTGGCCGACGGCGTTCAGGAGTCGGTCCCCAGCGCGGAACGCGCGGAGCAGTAGTGGTTCGCCGGTGGGCAGGAGCCGGGAGCCGATCTCTCGCAAGAGCGGCGCGCCTTCCGCGCCCAGCAGATCGGCGGCGTTTGAACCGATGGCCGCTACGACCGGTTTCTGGAAGAAGTCGGCGACATTCGCGCTGACTTGCAGGACAGCGAGTTCCGGGTCCGAGAGGACCACAAGGGCGCCGTGTGGCTGGATGCTTCCGGGAACGTGGATCGGTTCTCGAGCGCACGCATCAAGATTCAAATCTGCCGAACCGTCTGCCGCGCTCATAGTACCTCCCGGGTGGAGGCCAACCAGGAGTTGAAGCGCTCGAAGGTATCGGTCGCAGCGGCAACGAGTTGCTGCTCGGCTTCTGGAGCGGTGGCGAACCGCACGAGTGCGGAGCGGAACGCGGTCCACATCACGCCCACGCGGTCACCGTAACTGGCGAAGAACGCGCCACCGTGTTCCGGGGTATAGCCCAGGCGCGATTCGACCATTCTGCTAATGACCCGCCCCCCGAGAGTCGCGCCTTCGAGCACGTACATGTGTCCCAGTGCGCCGCCGAGGGACGAAATCTGCGGAGCGGGGCAGAGCGGAAAGCTACGGGGCGCCTGCCCGAGAGCGGCAAGATCTTTCGCAAGGTTCAGCGCCTTGCTGCGCTCCTCGAAGTGAATCCCCAATTCCTCATATCCATCGACCCGGCCGAGTGCCGTTTCGAGGGGCTGGTAGAAGCCGTACAACCGCCCCAGGAGAGCGGCATACGCGGCCGAATCCCGTAATCGGTTGTCCAAATCGAGCTGCTGCTCCGCCGCCGCGTGCTGGGTCGCGGTGTCGTGTTTGAGGCGCTCGAGTATACGCCCGGACGTTATCAACCGATTGCCCCCTGCGGACGGAAAGTGCTGTGGAGAGTGAGAGACGATTGCCCGAGCGAAGTTGCACTTCGGTCGCCGGCACAACGGCCCAGTGTTTCGTTTTTAGGGTCGTTGTCCAGTTGCAGGCGCATCAGCTCAAACTTCATTGAGTAGAAGGTAGGGGGAGCGCGAAGCTCGATGTCGACTTTTGTAAGCAACAGCACATTACGTGCCGAAGGGGGAATTCTGACAAGCCACCGCCGCTTCTGGTAGCAATTCGCGAGTCTCTCATTTCCTTCGCGCGTGACAGTAGCGTCCGGATCGGGTCTAATGGCGCACGTGACCGCGTGACTTCGCCCGCCCCTTCCCCCCTCGTGCCGGAGCGCGTCTCATGATGCCCGCCGAATCAAACCTGTCGTGTCCCGATTGCGAATCCGCGCCCGTTTCTTCGACCCCGTCCCACGCGGAACCGAACCTTTCGCTCGGGCGCCGCGACTTCATCCGCGTGCTCGGCACCGCCGCTGCCGTTGCCGTGACCGGTGGGCTGACCCCGCTCCAAAAGGCCCGGGCCGCGCGTGCCGAGAAGCAGGCGCAGGCCGAAGCGATGATTTTCGAGCTGTTCAAGTCGATGGACGCGGACCAGAAGAAGAAACTGGTGCGGCCGTACCACTTCACGGAGAGCGGGAAGGGGCTCCCGGCTCGGCTCTTGACGCACAACGCGGCCGACGGCAAATCGCGCATCGGCGACGAGTACACCAAGAAGCAGGTCGAACTGCTCGACCGGATTTTCCGCGCGATTGGGAACGGCGAAGAGGGGTACAAGCAACTGAGCCGCAACGGGCGGTTCGATGCGAGCAACGACTTCGAGACCATCGGCGCGCTGATCTACGGCGAAGCGGTGGAGGGGAAGAAATTCTCGCTGGTGTTCTGTGGGCACCACCTCACGGTCCGGTGCGACGGCAACTCCGAAGAGAAGACCGCGTTCGGCGGGCCGCTGTACTACGGCCACAGCCCGAGCGGGTACGCGACCACCAACGTGTTCTACAAGCAGACCAAGAGCGCGAACGAACTGTTCGGCGCGCTCAGCGCGGAGCAGCGCAAGACCGCGGTGCTACCGGGTAAGTGGAAGGACGAGCACGCCGGCGTTCCGGTGCCGGGCAAGGGTTCGACCGTTCCGGGGCTCGGGTTCGCGGACATGACCCGGGACCAGAAGGAACTGACCCAAAAGGTGATGGCGGAACTGGTCGCTCCCTACCGCAAGGAGGACGGTGACGAGGTAATGGAGATCATCAAGGCGAACGGCGGGATGGAGAAGCTGGCGATGGCCTTCTACCAGGAGGGGAAGATCAACGACAAGGAACCGTGGAGCCACTGGCGGTTGGAAGGTCCGGGGTTCGTGTGGAGCTACCGCGCGCTGCCGCACGTCCACACGTTCGTGAACATCACGAGTAAATTGAGCTAACCAGCACCGACCACGAATACGGGCCGCGCCAGTGATGGCGCGGCCCGCTGCGTTTGTGCCTTTCGGTGGTAACGTTCTTACACGTCGCACAGGGCCACGGCCTGTTTCAGCCCGGCGAGCGGGTCGCGGGTCGGGATGAATTCGTGCCCGATGTAACCTGTGTACCCCACGTCAACCAACTTCTTCACGACGGCCGGGAAGTTCACTTCTTGGAGGCCGTCGAGTTCGCCGCGACCCGGTACTCCGGCCGTGTGAACGTGCCCGATCAGCTCTTTCGTCTGGTCGATGCGGCGGAGCAGGTCGCCGTGCATCACCTGAACGTGGTAAATGTCAAAAAGCAGTTTGATGCGCGGGCTGCCGACCTTCTTGAGCACGGTCGCGACGAAATCGAGGTCGTCGCCCTGGTACCCGGGGTGCCCCTTCATCGGGTCCGAGTCGTCGCGCGTGTTGAGGTGCTCGAGACACACCGTCACGCCCTTTTTCTCGGCGTGGAGCGCGAGCTTCTTCAGCCCCTTCACGCAGTCGGCGAGCGCGTCGTCGGTGGAGATCACGGCCGACTTCGGGTCGTCCGGGTTCGTCCACTTGTAGCCCACGAACGCGATCACGCTCGGGTACTTGGCGTCCGCACAGGCGTCGATGGTCTTGCCCGTGCGCTCGATGATCTCGTCGTGGAACTTCTCGTTGTTGAACCCGCGCATGAACGGGGCGCCGGGCATCCCGTTGGGCGCGATCGCGCACACGAGGTCGTGCTTCTTGAGGGCGCCCCAATCTTCCGGCGCGATCAGCTCGACCGACTTGCACCCCAGATCCTTCGTGACGGTACACACCTTCTCGGTGTTCCACTTCTCGCCGCGTGCGTTGAAGCACCAGAACGCGACCGATTGGTTCGTGCGGCCCTTGAGCTTGGTCTTCGATTCTTCGGCGTGAGTCATTGTGTGAACCGTTGAGGCGGTGAGCGCGGACGCAGCGACCGCGCCTTTGAGGATCTGTCGGCGACTGTGCATGGTGTGACTCCCGTGGAGAGTAAGGAGCCACCGGAGTGTATCGCGCCGCAACGCCCGTGTCACGCGGTTGAGCGCGCAGGAATGTTTCACCGCAGAGGGCGCGGAGAAAAGCCAAGATCGGAAGATACGCTCGATCCGATCTTCCTCTGTGCCCTCTCGTGCCCTCCGCGGTGAACACTCTAAGGTTTCAGCGGGGCCATGTTTTCGATCCAACCGGCCACGCTCGGGTCCATCCAGTTGAACAACAACAGGCTCGGAACAACTCCCAGCGCGATTGCGAGCAGCGCGAACGGAAGCAGGCACACGGCTTCGCGTGGCGACAGTTCGGGGAAGTCTTTCGTGGCGGGGTTCGTTCCGAAGTAGACGCGCTGCCACGTCCAGAGGAGGTAGCCCGCGGTGAGAATCACGCTCGCCACGGCGGGGATCGCGAGTGCCGGTGAGAAGTTCCACGCGCCAATGAATACGCAGAACTCGCCGACGAACCCACACAGGCCCGGCAGCCCCATCGAGGCGAAGAACAGGATCGCGCTCAAGCCCGCGTAGAGTGGCATCGGTTCCTTCAGTCCGCCGAACCGGTTGAGGTCGCGGTGGTGGGCGCGGTCGTACACCACGCCGACGATGAAGAACAGTGCCGACGCAGTAATCCCGTGTGCGACCATCTGGAACATCGCACCATCGACACCCCACTGCCAGTACTGCGAACGGGTCTCGCTGCCCCAACTCGCCAGCCCGAGCACCACGAACCCCATGTGGCTGACGGACGAGTACGCGAGCAGCTTCTTGAAGTCGGTTTGCCCCATCGCGACGAGCGCGCCGTACACGATACTCACCACCCCGACCAACCCCACCCACCACGCGAGTTCGGCCGCGGCCCACGGGCACACCGGGAACGCCACGCGGACCAGACCATAGCCGCCGAGTTTCAGGAGCACCCCGGCGAGGATCATGCTAACGGGGGTCGGGGCTTCGACGTGTGCGTCCGGCAGCCACGAGTGCAGCGGAACGATCGGCACTTTCACTGCGAAGCCGAGGAACAGCAGCGCGAACACGAAATACTGGAACTGCTTCGTACACACGGGCTGTGACTTCAATCGGGCGAGCGCCGCGTCGCGGTCCACGCCCGGTGCGAAGAGCTTCACTTTGCTTGCGTCGTCGCCCTTGTTCGGTTCTTCCACCACGGCCGTCTTGACCGCGAGTCGGTCCTCCTGGCCGCTCAGAACGAGTGCCGCCGCGCGCCCGACCTTCGACAGTGTCACGAAATCGAACGTGTGAATTTCGACCTGGTTCGCTGCATCGTCGAGCGCGACGTGCGGGTTTTTCTTGTGCGAATCGAGTGCGCGCTGTTTGACCTCGGCTTGGTCCACGAAGTCGCGCGCGTTCACGGAGTAGAGCGCGAGCATCGCCACCAGCAGGCACACGCCGCCGAGCAGCGTGTAGATGACGAATTTGAGTGCCGCGAACTTGCGGTTCCCGCCGCCCCACAACCCGATGAGGACGTACATTGGGAGCAGCATCAGCTCATACGAGACGTAGAAGAGGAAGAAATCGAGCGCGAGGAACGCTCCGATCACGCCCGTTTCCAAAAGCAGGATCAGCGCGAGGTACCCGCGCACGGATTCCTGAATGTTCCAACTCGCGACGATCGCGAGTAGCACCACGAGCGCCGTGAGCACCACGAGCGGCAGGCTGATGCCGTCCACGCCGAGCGCGTACTGAATGTTGAAGATGGAGATCCAGGCGCGGCGCGCGACCCAGTCGTCCGAATCGAGTTTCTTCGGGATCGGTTGTGCGGCGTCACTGGCGGCCTTGTCCGCGCGGTTGTCGAGGCGCGTGTGAACGGAGTGGCCCGGTTTGCCGTTCGCGTCCAGGCGCCGGTCGAGCAGGTTGTAGTACCCGACGACGACGCACAGCGCGATCGACAGCGTACCGGCCGCGCCGAACGTGGCCCACCAGCGCATCCCCTCGGTCCACTTCGACGGGAACACGAACAGCCCGGCCGCACACACCGCCGGTAAGAACACGAGGATCGATAGCCAGGTGAGGTCCGTCTCGGGCATTCCTTAGCCTTATAGATGAGTCGGAGAAGAGCTTTTGACGGGATTAACGGGATCGAATACCGTGTTCCTTAAAATCCCGTTAATCTTGTAAATCCTGTCAGAAACTCATTCCGCCGTTTTCTTCATTTCGCCAGAACCGTGAGCATCCCCAACAACAGCGCAGCAGTCAAGGCCAGCGAGAGGACGTAGGACCGGATGAGGCCGGTCTGGGTGTCGCGGAACACGCGCCCCAGGGCGCCCGCAGATTGGCCGATCGCGTTCAAAATGCCGTCGAGCGTGAAGAAATCGAACGGTTTCGCCCGCGGTTCGGGATGATCGTGGACCGGGGGGCGCTTGTCGAACGCCGCCGCCGTGTGCGCGAGCCGCACCGTCGGGTTCACGAACGCGGCATCGTAGGCTTCATCGAAGTACCACTTCCGCAGGAGGAACCGGTACCACGCGGGGCCGCGGGCGTACAGCGCGTCTGGGGCGGGTGTCTTCCGGTAGAAGACGTGGAACGCGAGAAGTGCTCCCACCGCGGCCAGCACCAGCGCGATCGCTCCCGCAATCAAGTGAACGTGGTGCTCCTGCTGCTTCTCCGCTGCGAAGCCGATACTCACGCTGATCGGCTCAGCTTTGTGCAGCACGTGGCCGAGGTAGCTCGCTTCGGCGTCCCACACCGGCCAACCCCACGCGATCCCCACGCTGAACAACGCGAGAATGACGAGCGGGACCGTCATGACCGACGGCGATTCGTGTGCGTGTTCGTGAACGTGTGCGTCGCGCGGGGCGCCCGTAAACGCGAGGAACCAGAGCCGGAACATGTAGTACGCGGTCAGCCCCGCGGTCAACGCCGGGAGCACGAACAAGAGCACGTGTTCACGGTGTACGCTGACGTACCCCAACGCGGCCGAGAGGATCATGTCCTTGCTGTACCACCCGCTCAGGAGCGGCGCGCCGGAGATCGCGAGTACGCCGATCAGCATCGTGAACGCTGTGACCGGCATCTTCGATTTCAGACCGCCCATTTTTCGCAAGTCCTGTTCGTGGTGGCAGCCGTGAATGACGCTGCCGGAGCACAGGAACAGGAGCGCTTTGAAGAAGGCGTGCGTGATGAGGTGCAGCAACCCCGCGACCCACCCGCCGATGCCGAGCGCGAGCATCATGAATCCGAGCTGGCTGCACGTGGAGTACGCGAGCACGCGCTTGATGTCCGTTTGCACCAGAGCAATTGTTGCACTGATAAAGAGTGTGATCGCGCCGATGTACGCGATCGCGAGCAGCACTTCGGGCGCGAACAGCGGGTGACACCGGCCGACGAGGTACACGCCGGCGGCGACCATCGTGGCCGCGTGGATGAGCGCGCTGACGGGTGTTGGGCCTTCCATCGCGTCCGGGAGCCACGTTTGGAGCGGAACTTGTGCGCTCTTGCCCGCGCAGCCCATGAAGATGCCCAGGCCCATCACCACGAATAACCAGTAGGGAATCGCACCGTAGGTCGTGTACGTGGCGACGGGCGGAACGGCCGCCTTACCGTTCCGGTGCCCGCCGGACTGGATGCCGTCGAAGTGATCGGGGAGCACGATCGGGAACAGCGCGAGGTGCGTCCCGGTTCCATCTTTGGGCAGCACGTATTGCTGGTTCCCTCGCCGGTCGCGTTCGTCCGAGGGGTTTACGCGGACGAACCGGTTGGCGCTCTCCAGGCGCCGGTGGCTGTCGCGCTCCGGGGACCGCACCCGGTGGTTCATTTCGTCGAAGTTCAGCGTCCCGAGGTACGTCCACGCGACCAGTATCCCGATCAGGAACCCCGCGTCCCCGACGCGGTTCACGATGAACGCCTTATTCGCAGCGCGCCCTGCGCTCGGGCGCTCGTAGTAGAAGCCGATGAGGAAGAACGAGCACACGCCGACGAGTTCCCAGCTCACGAACACCTGGAACAGGTTGTCCGCGATCACCAGGTTCAGCATCGAGAAGCAGAACAGTGACAGGTACAGGAAGAACCGCCCGAACCGCCCGCGCCGGTGGAAGTGCTCAGAACCTACCCCCCCGGCCCCCCTCCCTAAAGGGAAGGGGGTGGCAGAACCCTCGGCGGTTTTTAGCCCCTCTCCCTTTGGGGGAGGGGTTGGGGAGGGGTTGCTTTCCGAACTGCCCTCGCTTTTTGCGTGGGCAGGGGAGATGGTCACCGCATGGTCCTCTACCGTCTTCTGCGTCTCGTCCTTCATGTACCCGAGCGAGAAGACGAAGATCAGTGTCCCGATTACGGTGACCATTGCGAAGACAACGGCCGTGAGGGAATCGATCTTGTACCCGAGTTCGAGCGCCAGGGCCGGCTTCGGCGTGGGGAGTTGCGGGTCGGCCTCGTGTTGGACTTCCCATACGGGCGGGGAGGTGGAATCGAGCGGCCCCAGGCGAATCCAGTCGACGCGCTCGCTCCATCGCGCGGCCCGCTGTTCGCCCGCGGAGGGATCGGTCAAGAAGTTCGCCAAACCGATGATGCCGAGCGTGGCGGAAGCTGCCATGAACGCGGTCGCGAAATACGCACCCGTTTTCAGAGGTGTGTCGCCGCCGAAGAGCCAGTAGAGCTTGCTCGCGAACCCGGCGGACTCTCGGAACGGTCGGCACAGTGAGCGGATCCCGCCCGCGGTGAGCAAGAATGCGAACGCCGCGAGCGGCAACAGCGTGCCGACCACGTACAGGCGCCCGGGAACGGACTGGAACCAGTCGAGCATCGCATCGGCTCCGCGTTCCCGAATCGGAGTTCCAGGTTCAGACACGAGCAGTTTGGTGCCGCTCGGAACCCGGAACCCGGGAACTAGAAACTATCCCCGTAAGTCCTTGGCCTCGTCCACGTCCACAGTGGCGTGATTGTTGTAGAAGTTCAAAATGATCGCCAGTGCGACGGCCGCTTCTGCGGCGGCCAGGACCACAACCATGAGGGCGAACACCTGTCCTTCGAGCCGGAACCCGGTGTTGAACCGCGCGAACGCGACCAAATTCACGTTGGCCGCATTCAGGATCAGTTCGACGCCCATGAGGATGCCGATCGCGTTCCGCTTCGAGGCGACGCACACCGCACCACACGCGAACAAGAACGCACCGAGCAGCAGAAACGGCGTCAACCCGATCTCGCTCATTGTTTCACTCGTTTGCGCTTCGCGCGAGCGAGGTACGCCGCGCCGACCAGGACCACGAGCAGGTGAACCGACACGATCTCGAACGGCAGCAGGTACGCAACTGGCGTGCGCACGGGCGGGGTCGCGTCCGGCACCCCGCTCACATACGCCTTCGGGCTGGTTTCGGTCACGCCCAGGAAGCTCAGCCCGAGTTGTCCGACCCCCGGGAGCGCGTCGTCTCCGGGCGGGGGAGAGCCGATTTTGAGTGACACGACCGCGAGGAGCGCGAATAGTACAGCACCGAGTGCCCCGCCCACGATCCACTCGACGCGCCGCGTGCGCAACTCGCGCAGCGGACCGTGGGCCGTGAGCATCACGCCGAACACGACCAGTACGAGCGTCCCGCCGACGTACACAATGAGTTGGGCCGCGCCCGCGAACTCGGCCCCGAGCAAGAAGTAAACGAGCGCGACGCCGATGAGCGTGAAGAGGAGCCAGACCGCCATCCGCACCACGTTGCGGGACGCGACCACGCCGACCGCGGAAACGCACGTTGCGGTGGCGACCAGAACGAACAAAATGAGTGGTAGCGACATCAGGCGGATCGTGTGGAGAGTGATCCCGGGTCGTTGGGAAAAGAATAGGGATAAGTTGCCGCGTGTCCGCCCGCAAGGATATTCCCGCACGAACGCCGGTGCGCGCCCCAGGAGTAGTCGATCGTGATGCCGCGATCCGCCCCGCCGTCGCCGCTGAACCCGGACCTGCTCGCGCTACTCGCGAGTTGCCGGTCCGCGCCCGCCGACGACACGCCGCGCCTGGTCCTCGCGGACTGGCTCGAAGAGCACGCGGATGTGTCCGGGCTGCCCTCCGCGGACGACGCCCGGGCGCGGGCCGCTCTGATCCGCGTGCAAGTGGAACTCGCGCACCCGACCTCGGATGCCGGGCGCGTGATCCAACTCCGGTCGATCGAACGGCGGCTAATCGCGACGCACTCCGAGCGCTGGATCGGCGATGCCGCGCGCCGGCTTTTCGAGTTGGGGCACCGGCCGTTCGGGTTCGCGGCGAACTTGCTCGTAGCGAACCGAATTACCACGAACACGCCCGTGTACTCGTTCGATCCGTTCTCGCCGCGAAATCGGTGGCGGTTCACGCGCGGGTTGCTGAGTATCGAACTGGGCGAGGACGAACAACGCGACCTCGAACTCGATGCGTGGTTCACGTCTCCGCTGGCCGCGTGGGTCGAGGAGGCGAGTATCACGCTCGGTGGGGTGGTCGCCCTGGAGCGACTGTCTGCGTGCGCTGGCATTCGACCGTATTTGGGCGTGCGGTACGCGGTCGGGACGACGGCGTTCTCGACGTTGCGGACGCCGCGCCCCGAACAGGAGGAAATGACCGAACGGCGCTGCAAACGTTTACTGAGGTCCGCGAACTTCAGTCTCGTGCGCGAACTCACGCTGTACGGCCCCGCTGTCGAAGTCGGATTCCTGCGCATGATGGTCGAAGCGAACGTGACTGGCGTGCGCCGACTCGCGGTAAAGACCGCACTGAGTGACACGAACGCCGCACTCCTGGCGTCTGCGCCGTTAGTCAACCTCTCCGCGCTCGACGTGTCTAGGACCGAACTGACCACGGACGGAATGAAGTTCCTGGCGGGCGCACCGCACGTGAAGCAACTGGCGGTATTGTCCGCGTACCGCAACCAGTTCGGGTGCGACGGGCTGGTTGCGCTGGCTGCGTCCCAGCTCGCGCGCACACTGAACGTCTTGGACCTTCAGAACACAGGCATCGGCGATCGCGGGGTGTCAGCGCTCACCCAATCACCCCTCTTGGAGCGGTTGATCGGACCGGCGCTGAACCTGTCCATGAACCCGGTCGGCGACGTGGGGGCGCAAGCTCTGGCCGGGTGTGAGCACCTGGAGCGGTTCACGGAATTGATCCTGCGCGCCTGCCACGTATCAGATGCGGGCGCGACGGCGCTGGCACAGTCGCCGCACGTCTACAACCTCGCGTACCTCGATTTGTGGAATAACCGCATTAGTGACGCGGGGGCGAACGCGCTGGCGAGTTCGCCATACCTCGAAAATTTGCGCGATCTGAGCATTCGCGACAACAACGTCACTGCTGTTGGGGCCGAGGCACTCTGCAAACGTTTTGTGGACCGGGTGCGCGTATAGGCGGTGGTTCGTCACGGACGAGCGTTGAGTGGTTCTGGCGAAACCGGTATGGGTGACGGTTCCGCTTGTGGCTTCACCGCGGGTAAAACGGCAATCGGTGCGACGAGGTCGGCGAGTAGAATAACGATCCACAGCCCCGTTCGCGTGCGACTGCGCACGGTCTGGTTCTGAAGCACTCGGAGGAAGAGCGGAAGCGCGAATACGGCCGCGGCCCAGTACGCGGCGAACGCCCACCACACGTGCCCGTCTGCGAACCACATCCCGACAATGGCAGGTAATCCCACGAAGATCACTACGCGCCGGAACCCGCGTGCGAGGGCCGATCGCGTTTCGAGGGACCACGCGGATTGTGTGAGCGCGTGAGTGGTCGTTCCCGCCAGGAACGCGAGCGGGAACGACACGATGAGGAGCATCCGTGTCGGAACGCGGAACAGATTGAAGCCCGGGAGCCAATCGACCAGGACGGCACCACCGAGCGCGAACGCGACCAGTCCACACAATACGCCGAACTGCCCCCGCGCGACCTTGCCCGCCACGAGCGGCGCAGCGATCGCAGCCGCGAGCCAGTACACGCCGAAAATGCCCTGCATCTCCCACGAATAAGGAGGCGAATACGACAGCGACGGCCCCAAGAGGGCCAGCGCGGTCGGCAACCCGATGTTCAGCGCGCCACTCGCTTCGAGACCCGCGTTCTGTGCGGCCCACGGCCCTGCTCCCATTGCGGGAACCAAGTGGAGGGCTGAAAGTGCTACGCCTACACCGATCGCACCGGCCCAGCACAAAAACCATCGAGGGATACGTTCACGTTCACGCGGAAACGTCCACGCGACCGCGAACACACCCGCGTACAACGTCCACTGCGGGTGCGTTTCGAGGGTCAGTAGCGCAGACGCTGTCATCGCACACAGCGCTGACCACACACTCCGCCGATCTGTCGCACGTTCGGCGAACAGTAGCACAAGCGGCAGCCACGCGAGTCCCGCTGTGACGCTGTGCCCCGCGAGCAGGAGGTGCGTCATCCATTTCGACGACAGCATGAACCCCGCAGCCGCGACAACGCTGCCGACTTCGTTCAATGCACGCGACCGCGCGTAGCAGTAGGCGAACTGACCGGCAGCCAGGACGTGGAGCGCCACCACCCAACTGAGTGCAGCACCGGCGGCACTTCCGGGCACAACGCGAGTCAGCGCTTTCGCAAGCGGACCCGTGAGTTGGTCGAGGTCAATCGCGCGCAACGCCTGCGCGGGGTGAAGGATCAGTGGGTGGAAATAGAGCGCCCAGAGCAGGACCAGAACGAGCTGAGGTCGGAGTGATGGGAAGAACCTCTCCCCAACCCCTCTCCTAAAAAGAGAGGGGCTTGAAGCCACCCCGGGGATTTGAGTGCCTGCTGTACTTGGTTCTGTCCCCCCTTCCTTTTTAGGGAAGGGGGTTAGGGGGTTAGGTTCCACGCTTATCGCCGTCCCGATAGCGTCGACGGCTGACCGCCCCAGGCGCCCGGGAGTTGGCCCGCGGGTGCGGCAGCGGTGCCTGCCGAGCGGAACAGGCTCGCGAATACCGCGAGCGGAACGAACACGCTCACGAACGCAAGCGCATATTTGACAGCGAGCGCAACGATTGCGGGCACGAGCAACTGCCACAAGCACACGCCGACGAGCAGCACGCAGCTAATCGGCAGGAAATATTTCAGACACGTCATCATTACCTGATCGATGCGCAGTCGCGGGAAACTCCAACGCACCCAGATCATCACCAGGACGAGTACCCAGCACTTCCCAACGAACACTATGAGGTTCAACAGGTTCCCCAACCAGAACCCGAGGTGCTCTGGGGCCGACGGCTCGAACGGCAAGAATCCCGTGTGCCACCCGCCGAGGAAGAGGAGGGCGGCCAATCCGCTTACGGCAAACATGCTGCCGTATTCCGCGAGGAAGAAGTACGACCACCGGATTCCGCTGTATTCCGTGTGGAACCCCGCGACCAACTCGCTCTCCGCTTCCGCGAGGTCGAACGGCGCGCGCTTGCAACTCGCCGTACTCGTGATGAAGAAGATGAAGAACGCCACGAACGTGAACGGGTCGTGGAACAGGTTCCAGTTCCAGAGCCAACCCGCCTGTTGTGCCCCAACGACATTCAAGTTCAGCGTCCCAGCGGCACACACCGGCACAACCACACACATTGCACGCGGAACTTCGTAACTCACCACTTGGGCCGCTTCGCGCACCCCGCCGAACAGCGACCATTTGCTCGCAGAAGCGTACCCGGCCAGAACGATACCGAACACCTCGCTCGACAGTACCGCGAGCATAAAGAACACGCCGACGCTCAGATCCTGCGCGACCAAGCCGGCTCCAAACGGCAGCGCGAGGAACCCGCAGAAGCTCGCACAGAATGCGAGGTAGGGGGCGAGCCGGAACAAGAGCTTATCGGCCCCGCGGGTGCAACGTCTTCCTTCACAATGAGTTTGATGCCGTCCGCGAGTGACTGGAGTAGCCCGAGGGGGCCGACGCGGGTTGGCCCAAGGCGGTCCTGCATGCGCGCGGATACTTTCCGCTCCGCCCAGATGCCGAGGAACGCGGACAGGCCGATGAACCCGAACAGTGCCCCTGCCGCAACCACACCGGTCGCGATCAGGTTCCACGGGTGCGGCAGAAATTCGGACCACACGTCGGGCACGATGCGTCACCTGGAGAGGGGCCACCCGGTCGGGGTACTGACTCGCTGCCAGAGGTTAGTCCATGCAGGGGGCTTAACCTGTAAGCCCCCGTGTGCTTCTGGAAGGCACAACTCGTTACCGCCCGCGGCGTAGCGCCGCAGAGTTCGCTACCTTGAGCCAACCGGGTGGCGTTTGGAGAGTGTACCGGGTGCAAATGCCGCGTGCCACTGCGGAAGGGATGAAGTGGCGGGCCAAACCGTGCCGGGGCTGTATGGACGCGCCCGGCACTCAACGAATCTCGATTTAATACGTCGCGCGCCCACCGCTGATGTCGAAGCAAAAGCCGGTGGTGAAGCTGCAATCGGAGCTGCTCAGGAAGTGGACCAGCGCCGCGACTTCGTCCGGCTTCCCGGTACGGCCCAGCGGGATCTTGCTCAACATCATGTTAATTTGCGACTGATCGAGCTGGTCCAGGATCGGCGTCTGGATCACGGCCGGGGCCACGCTGTTCACGCAGATGTCGCCCTTACCGACCAGTTCCTTCGAGAGCGACTTCGTGAGCGCGATAACGGCCGCCTTGCTCGCGGAGTACGGGGCCATCTTCGGGTTGCCCTCTTTACCCGCGATGCTCGCGATGTTCACGATGCGCCCGTACTTGCGCTCGATCATCGAGGGGAGCACGGCCTTGCAGCACAGCACGAGGCCGGTCACGTTGATCCCGAGCACGAACTCCCAGTCCTCGCGCACGCTCTCCCAAATGGGCACGTCGCGCCCCTTGCGGCTCGCGACCCCGGCGTTGTTCACGAGCACGTCCACCGGGCCGGCCTTCGCCGCGATCTCGCCGAACACGCGGTCCAGGTCCGCTTCCTTCGTCAGGTCGCCGACGAGCGGGACGCCGCCGATGTCGCTCGCGACGCGGTTCGCGCTGTCCGCGTTCATGTCGAAGACGCCGACCTTGGCGCCGGCCCCGGCCAGGCGCCGACAAATCGCTTCACCGATGCCCTGACCGCCACCGGTCACCACCGCCACCTTGCCGTCCATCCGGAAAAAGTTCGTGGACACGTCGCACCTTTGGGGAGAATCGTTTGCGGATGGATACGTTGTAGACGCGCGACCGCGGACGAGAACCCCTTCGCCGCTCCTTAACAAAAAGGAGCGGCGAAGGGGTTCGGATTTTCTCCTTTCTCCGTTTGGGGTTGGGTTGGGAAGGGGGGCGGGCGCGGGTCTTTTCTTCTCATTTCGGTCTGGGCTTCCCCCGCCCGCGAAGGTTTCGCACAATAGCGGCGTCTGGAGGAAGGGACGAACTCGCAACCGGAACGGCAGGAATGGGATGAAAGCACACCGCGCGGGCGACGGCGAACGGTCGCTGGCCGTGTTCATCGATTTCGAGAACATGGGCCTGGGCTTCAACAACCGCCGCGACCGGTTCGAGATCACCAAGGTGCTCGAACGGCTGGTCGAGAAGGGCAAGATCGTCTGCAAAAAGGCGTATGCCGACTGGAGCCGGTTCGGGATGTACACCGGCGGGCTGCACGAGGCCGCCATCGAGCTGATCGAGATCCCGCGCCGCGGCGTGACGGGCAAGAACTCCGCCGACATCCGGCTCGTCGTGGACGCGATCGACCTCGCGTACTCCAAGGACCACATCGACACGTTCGTGATCGTTTCCGGCGACAGCGACTTTTCGCCGCTCGTGTCCAAGCTGAAGGAACTCGGCAAGCACGTCATCGGGCTGGGGCTGTCGGACGCGACGTCCGACCTCCTGCGCGACAACTGCGACGAGTTCATCTACTACGAAGACCTGGACCGCGCGCCGATCATCCCGATCGCGGTGAACGAGCAGATCCCGGAGAAGAAGCGGAAGGTGTTTGCGATTCTCCTCGATTCGCTCCTCGCACTGCGGCGCGAGAACAAAGAAGTCATTTATTCGTCGATGCTGAAGGACACGATCAAGCGGAAGAAGCCGTCGTTCAACGAAGATTATTACGGCTACCGCACGTTCAGCGAACTGCTCGAAGACGCCCAGCGCGAGGGGCTGCTCGAACTGGACAAGCACCGGACCAGCGGCATGTACGTCGTGGCGCGGTTCGGGCTGGAGCTGAAGGCCGGCGCGGTCCCACCGGTCCCGCGTGCGATGGCGCTCCCGCCCCGGAACGGCGGTGAGCCGCGCAAGGTGCTCGAACTCCCCCCGCGCAACGGAAACGATCAGCGGCGCGCGGTCGAACCACCCGTGGTGCGTCCCAACAATGAGGTGCGGAGAGTTGTAGAGCTGCAGAAGCCGGTCGCGCCCCCGGTGCCAGTGGCGGTCGCGCCTGTGGAGAAGCGTGCGGTCGCGCCTCCAGCCCCACCACTCGAGAAGCGCGTGGTAACGCTCCCGGTCGCGCCGGTGAAATCCGTCGCCCCGCCGAGGCCGGTCGCGCCGGTGAAACCCGTTGCCCCGCCGAAGCCCGTGGACCGGCGCGAGGAGCGGGACGACGACCGGCCGCTCGGCCGCGAACTCGTGGACGATTTCGACGCGCTCGATGACGAACCGCTCGACGAGATCCCGAGCTACGGGCCGAAGAAAGTGGAAGCGAAGCCGGCGCCCGTGAAGCCGGCCGCGCCCGCGAAACCCGCGGCTCGCACTCCGGCCAAGCCCGCGGCAGTAAAAGAGCCGGTGGTCAAGGCGCCGGCGAAGCCCGTGGCGAAAGCCAAGGAGCCGGCCGTAAAGCCCGCAGCCAAGGAGCCCGCGCGACCTGCGGCCAAGGCGCCCGCAAAGGAACCGCCCGCCGCAAAAGACACGCCGCCGCCCGCGAAACCGGCGCGCCGCGCGGAACCGAAGCCCGCGCCGAAGCCGCTCCCGCCGGTCAGTGACGACGACGAGTTCGGGGCGGGACTGTGACCGTTTGACCGTGTGTTTGGTCGCTGATTTGGGGCGCCGGTCTCATGCCGGTGCCCCAAAAGTATGAGAGCTACGATCGAATACCATTTCTGTTCCGGTCGGGTATACTCACCTCGAACTTTCCCGCCGGAGATCTCCCCTCATGACTCGCTTCCGTCACTGCGCGACCGGACTCGCGCTGTCCGCCGTGCTGTTCGCACTCAGTCCCGTGAGTACCGCGCAGCCGGCCAAGAAGCCCGTCGACCCGCCCGCCACCGACCCCGCGACCATGAAGGTCGCCAAGGGGTTCAAAGTTGAACTGATTTTCTCCGTTCCTCAATCCCAGGATCCGACAAAAACGATGGGTTCGTGGGTCAGCATGTGCGCTGATGCGAAGGGGCGGCTCATTGTCTCGGACCAGTACGGCGCGCTGTACCGCGTCACGGTCGCCCCGCCCGGCGCGAAGGGCGCCCCAGCCATCGAGAAGATCCCCGCGGCGATCGGCTCGGCACAGGGGTTGTTGTGGGCGTTCGACGCGCTTTACGTCGTGGTGAATGCGTCGAATAAGAGCGGGCTGTACCGCGTCACCTCGTCCAAGAAGAACGACGTACTCGATACAGTGGAGCTGCTCCGCGCTCTTGAGGGCGGTGGAGCGGAGCACGGCCCGCACGCGGTGTTGATGAACCCGGACGGCAAGCGGCTCACGGTCGTGTGCGGGAACCAAACCAAGCTCACGAAGTTCAACGCCACGAAGGTTGCACCTGTGTGGGGCGAGGACCACCTGCTCCCGCGCGTCCCGGACGGCAACGGCTTCATGAAGGGCACGATGGGGCCGGGCGGCGCGATGTACAACGTGTCGCCGGACGGTAAGAACTGGGAGCTGTTCAGCGTCGGGTTCCGCAATCAGTACGACGCGGCCTACAACAAGGCCGGTGACCTGTTCACCTATGACGCCGACATGGAGTGGGACTTCAACACGCCGTGGTACCGTCCGACGCGCGTGTGCTTCGTTCCACCCGGCAGCGAGTTCGGCTGGCGCAACGGTGCGGGCAAGTACCCCGTGTTCTACCCGGACACGGTCGCGCCCGTGGTGAACGTCGGCCCCGGGTCGCCGACCGGCGTGTGCTTCGGGTACGGTGCGAAGTTCCCCGCCAAGTACCAGGACGCTTTCTTCATCTGCGACTGGAGTTACGGCAAGCTCTACGCGACGCACCTCACCCCAAACGGCAGCACCTACAAGGCCGAACTCGAAGAGTTCGTGACCGGCACGCCGCTCCCGCTCACCGATATCATCATCAACCCGGTGGACGGCGCGATGTACTTCACCATCGGGGGCCGGAAGACCAAGAGTGGCCTCTACCGCGTGACGTATGTGGGGGCCGAGTCGACGGAACCGAGTCAGCCGCAACCGATCGGGGGCGAAGCGGGCAAGCAGCACCAGTTGCGCAAGAACATTGCCGCGGCGGGTGAGGCGAAGCAGCCGGAGTTCAAGAAGATCTTTGAAATGATGGAGGGGGCCGACCGGGTCGGGCGCATGCAGGGGCGCACGGCGCTCGAACTGCACCCGAAGGGCGACTGGCAGCAACTCGCCCTCAACGCACAGAACCCCGCCGTCGCGACGCAAGCACTGCTCGCGCTGGTGCGAGTGTCGGCTTCGTGCCCGTTCCACCTGAAACCGGGAACCCCGAAGCCCGACCCGGCGGTGCGCGCGAAGGTGCTCGAAGCCCTAGCACGGTTCGATTTCGCGAAACTCACGGACGAACAGAAGCTCGACGTCGTCCGCGTGTACCACGTCCTCTTCAATCGCTTCGGCCCGCCGACCGCGGACGAGCGGAAGGCGTGGCTCGCGAAGTACGCGCCCGCGTTCCCGGACAAGAACCGGTTCGTGAACGGCGAATTGCTCCAGGTGTTCGTCTACCTGCAAGACGAGAAGGCCGCGTCGATCGGGATGAAGTTGCTGAAGGACGCTCCCACGCAGGAAGAACAGATCGAATACGCTCGCGCGCTGCGGATGCTCAACACCGGTTGGACCCCGGAACTGCGCACGGGATACTTCGAGTGGTTCGTGAAGGCCGCCGCGTACAAGGGCGGGAGCAGCTTCGGTAAGTTCCTGAAGCTGATTCGCGACGACGCGATTGTCACGCTCACGCCGAGCGAGAAGACCGCCCTCAAGGATCTCATCAACGCGGACCCGGCCACCGTGAAGCTGCCGCCCGAACCGGCGCGGCCGTTCGTGAAGGCGTACAAGCTGACCGACCTCACGGACGCGCTCGATAAAGGGCTGAAGTCGGGGCGCGACTACGACCGTGGGCGCAAACTGTTTGCGGCCGGGAAGTGCTTCGCGTGCCACCGGTTCGACGGCGAGGGCGGGAGCAACGCCCCGGACCTGACCGGCGTTGCCGGGCGGTTCAGCCCGCGCGACCTGCTGGAGTCCATCCTCGACCCCAGCAAGGAGGTCAGTGACCAGTACGCAGCGGTCGAGATCCGTACCACCGACGACCGCGTTATCGCGGGGCGCATCGTGAACCTGAACGCCGATAACGTGATGGTGAACACCAACATGCTCGATCCCGGCTCGGCGGTCACTGTGGACCGCAAGGCGATCGAGAGCATGCGCCCGTCGAAGGTGTCGATGATGCCGACCGGCCTGATGGACACGTTCAAGGAAGACGAAGTGTTGGACCTGATGGCGTATGTGCTGTCGCGCGGGGACCGCAACAACGCGGCGTTTAAGAAGTAACGTTAGCTCGCTCAACAACGGTACCCGGTTCCACGCCCTTGGGTGGAACCGGGTACCGTTGTTGAGTGAAGGGTACTTCTGCGCGCGATCGCCTCCATTAAGATGGGCCGCGGTACTTGCACTTATCGCTGAGAAACGACGGATTGTGATTGAGGATCGGCTTTGACGATGCGCTCGATATCGTCGGCCGAATACCCGTTGGCAATGAGATCGCGCTTCAACTGACTGAGTGCCTCGGTTCGTCGGGCCGTGGTGAGGAACGGGATAGCGATCCCGGTCACGACGACCACCGTTGTGCAGATGAGTCCGCCCACCACGGACACGAGCCCAATTAGTTGCGCCCCGGTCATCCCGGAAATGACCTCACTCATCTCGCACCTCGTTGTGTTTGTTTCCCGAGTCGCGTGCCCGTCTTTGCCATTCGCCAGACAGTCTTCAATATTTTATCGAATTTGAAAGCCGCAAGCCGATTTCGCGAAATAGCGGGAGAGGCCCTCGGAACGGGCCGGTTCCGGACGTGTTCCGGGGACCGTAGGTCTCTCGCAACGGAAGGCGAAACGAAATGGGCACGGAACGAGAGCCGCAGCGAACCACTTGGCGGTACTTGGTGTGGGTGATCGTTGGGTTATTCTGGTACGTGACGACGCGCGATTTCCACCTCACAACGGAACTGGCGGTTATCGTAACGGCTTCGCTTGTTGTGGCATTCGCCGTTGCTGTTGATGTCAATCACCTCGTTTTGATCCCCCGGTACTGGCGATCTCGTCGATACGGCACCTACGCCGCTTTTCTGTTCGGAACAATGGCCATACTGACGGCGATCGCATTAACCGTGATCCGCGTCTCGTACTTTCGGTTGCACGGTCCGGATGCCGACCCCTACGGGATGTACAAACACTTTGTCATCGACCTGTTCGGTGTGGCCGTCCACGTTGCCGCGGCAGCGGGGATCGTTTGGATATGGCGCCGAACTATGACGCGGTAGTTCGTATTAGCTACGGATTGTAATTGAAATTAGATTTGTTTGATTGATGCGAGAATCGCATTGGGTGGCCTATAAACACAAACGGCGGGATGATCCCGCCGTTGCAACTTCCCGAAATATCTAGTTTCAGTGGGTGAGGCGGGACTCGAACCCGCATGTTCCTCACGGAACGGGGGATTTTCGTACCACTTCGGCTTTCGCCGCCCCGTTTGGGTTTGTGGTCTGGACTATACCTTGACCGTGGGCGCCCGCCGTAGGTCGCTGCCGTCTAGTCTCTACACTTTCTTGTTCTTCGCGTACCAATGGGGCGCGACACGTGTGAAGAACAAACTTAGCTCGGTGTTACCTCGCCGGGGCAGGGGCTTCACCGAATTTGACAGCATCCCACGGGCGGTTTCCCCTCCCGTGGCTCAATTTCTGTTTAAGTCCCCTGTGTCTGCCATTCCACCACTCACCCAGAACGGGGCCATCATTACCAACGGCCGCGTTACCGACAAGGCGAGTGTTTTACGCGAACATCTCGGCGACGTCCACGAGCTTCTTGACCTGATCGGCGCCGAGTCGGTTCACCAGGCTTTGAACGGCCTGGAGGTCCGAGAACTGTGCCCCGCCCTTGCGCCCGCCGGTTTTGGCCCCGCCGCCCTTTTCGCGCTTGATGACCGACTTGTAGTTCGAGATGATGTTGGTCGCGAGTTCGGTGTCGTATTGCTCTTTGATGAACTCCTGTAACTCCTGCGGACCGACCTTCCAACCCTTTTCGTCGAGTGCGGCTTGGACCATTGCCTTCTGCGTGATTTTCCCTTCCTGTTTAGCCTTCGCCACAGTCGGTGCTCCGGTAAAAATGTGTAGTGTTTGAGATGCGTACATCTCAATAATTTTGATTTAGTGTTTAGTATGCGCGATGTGAAGACAGATGTGAAGCTTTTTTACAGATTGTGATTTGGACGTGCCGTGTTGAGGTGAGGGGCTCGCCTGCGTGCTGTTGAGGATGTGTATCTTTAGCTCGTGGCGCCGTAGTCGGATGTCTATGCGAAATCAATACTACGGGCGCCAGCTCAACAACGACGCGAATTCGCATCATGAACGGCCGTCAACGGCCGGACTGATAGATTTGATCGAAGATCCCGCCCTCGGAGAAGAAGTCGGTTTGGATCTTGGTCCAATCGCCCAGTTCCATTATTGGGTCGGTCGCGCGGTACAGTTTGATCGGGGGGAACCGGCTCTCGTTCTTCTTCGCGACCTCCGGGTGCCCGGGGCGGAAGAACGTTTCAGCGATCAACTCTTGGGCGGTGGGCGTGTACAGGAACTTGAGGTACTCTTCGGCCGCGAGGCGGGTACCCTTGCGGTCCGCGTTCGCGTCCACCAGGGCCACGTGTGGCTCGGCGCGGACGCTCACTTTCGGGTACACGATCTCCACCGCGTCCTTGAGTTCGCGCTTCTCCAGCCACGCCTCGTTTTCCCAGGTCAGGTGAACGTCGCCGATGTTCTTGCGGGCGAACGTGACCGTGGCCCCGCGTGCGCCCGTATCGAGCACCGGGACGCGCCGGTACATTTCGGTGATGAAATCCCGCGCATCCTTTGCCGATCCCCCCGCGGCGCGTATCGCGATCCACGCGCCGAGTAAATTCAGCTTGGCGCCGCCTCCAGTTTTCGGGTTCGCGGTGATGACCTTCAGGTTCGGCTGGAGCAGATCCTTCCAGTCCTTGACTCCGAACGGGTTACCCTTCCGCACCACGAACACGATGGTCGAGTGATACGGCAGTGAGCGGTCCGGCAGGCGCTCTTCCCAACCGTTCGCGATCAATTTCTTGGATCGAATGTTATCGACGTCGGCCCACATCGCGAGCGTGACCACATCGGCCGGGATTCCGTCGATCACCGACCGCGCCTGGCTGCCGGAGCCACCGTGTGACTGCCGCACACGAACCCGCTTCCCGGTGAGCGCGTGATAATGTTCCGCGAACAGGCGGTTCATCCGGCGGTAGAGTTCGCGTGTGGGGTCGTATGACACATTCAGCAGTTCAAAGTCGTAGTCCGGTCCCGAGCACCCGCTGAACGCAGATAGCCCGGCGAGCGACGACGTGGCGATGAATTGGCGACGGTTCATGCCGCTAGTATATGAGCCAATGGTCGGGAGTGTCGATTTTTGTTTACAATGGTGATTAGCTTATTTATCAACGGACTAAGCCGGTCGCTCACCGAGTCGGAGAGATTCAACTTCGGGCAGGTCTTTGAGTGAGTTCAGACCGAAAGCCTGGAGGAATTTCTTGGTTGTGCCGTACACCTGCGGGCGCCCCAAAGAATCGTGCCGACCCGCGACGCGGACCAGCCCCTTTTCCATCAACTGGCGGACCACTTCTCCGCACGCAACTCCTCGCACTTTTTCGACTTCTGCGCGCATGATGGGTTGCTTGTAAGCGACGACGGCCAGCGTTTCGAGGGCCGCTGGGGTGAGGCGCAGTTCGTGTCCCGTGCGCTTGAGTCGCGCCAACCACGTGTGATACTGCGTGCGCGTGAGCAGTTGATAACCGCCCGCGATCTCTTCGACCTGAAACGCGGACCCGTCCGCATCGTTGAGGGCTTGCAGGCGTGCGACGAGTGCTCGGGCCTCGACCGCGTCCGCGAGGCCGGCCACATCCGCAAGTTTGCGTGCGGGGAGGGGCTCATCGGCGATCATGAGAGCGGCTTCGAGTCGGGCGAGCTTCCCGTCGCGTGCGTGCGGGTCGTGTGCGATCGGTTCGGCAGGCTCCGCGCGTAAACGCAGCGCGGGCGGGAGCGCGGTGTTGCCGGGGCGCTGAGTGAACGGGCGCACGCGCGCCGAGCCGTGTTGTTGGCGCAAGTGGTTCAAATTCGTGCCCCTCGCCGCGTTCCCGGTGTGAAGTGAACAGCGGGAACCAGCCTACCACCGCGCGAAGGGGCGTAAAAGAGCGGTTGCGGCGCGATCAGGGTGCGCGGCGCTTGTAGAGCGTAGCGGTCGGCGTGACTTTTACGACCTGCCATACGGGGGACTCGGCGAACCATTCGTCGAACGGGGTGCCGGTGCGCGTGAGTGCGAAATCAAATTGCCCGTATTCTTTCTGCCAATCGTCAATCGCACTGCCCGGGGTTTCTGATTTGTGAACGAACTTCACGAGCCACGGGCCGGTCATTAGTTCACAGCGATCATCAACGAACACTTTGTATCCCGGGGCGTGATAGATCACGAATCCGCCATCAATGTATTCGCCGTTGAATAAGTGATTCGGTTCACCCGGTTTCGGTTCATGTTCTTTGAGCACATCCAACAAGTCGACCGGCCACGCTGCCGGGTCGTGTGTTGCCCATCCCGAGCCAATGAGTGGGACCGGTGTGCGCGTGGTCTGTAACGTGAGTGCGAGCAGCACCACGGCGACCGGCAGCCACACGTGTGCCCACCCCGGGCGTGTTTCGGCACTGCCGGGCTGGTACAGGTCCGGGCGGTAGGCCGCGAGCCACAGTGCCCAGCGCGTATGTTTCCACATCGCGGTGATGGTTACGACTGTTACGACCGCGAAGAGCGATACGTGCCGACACCGACTGAATGCGAGTGCTAGCCACACGAGTGGGAGCAACCACGACACCCGAATCGCACTGCGCTTCACGCCGTATAGCACAAACAGATAAACCACCGCCAGCGCTACCACGGGCCACGCATACGGTGCGGTTACATCGAGTGGCCGGTGCTCGGAGATAATCTCGCGCAATTCGGGCGCGTCCATGATGACGTGCCACGTCCGGACCATGTCGATCCCGTAGGGGCTCGCGAGCACGCTCAGCCCGCAGCCGCTCGCGACGAGCGCGAGTAGCCTGACGTCGCGCCAGGACCGTACCGGGGACGGGCGCTTCAGTTTCCAGAAGACCACCCAACCCGCGAACGCGATACAAAGCGTGCCGATTCCCCCCAGTACGCCGCCGTGGACGTTCGTCCAAATCGCGCACAGTGGGATGAGCCAGAACAATCGCTTGAGGCGTGGTCGGGCGACATCTGTTTCGGCCAGTACGACCGCGACCACCGTCATACACGCGAGCGTGAACAGGTGAGGGCGAACGTGGAAGTGCGAGCCGGCCGCGGCTAGGGCTAGCGCGACCGTGCCGTACACGAGAATCGGGTGTAACCCGGTGCGCTGTAACCGAACCGTGAGCCACGCGAACACGGCGGCAATCAGTGTGACCGCACCGAGTAACTGCGTATCGAACCCACCTACCCTATGGGCCAGGGCCATTCCCACTTCGCCGAGCCACTGGTACGGCACCCACCACTGACCGCCGAACGTGAACGTGTACGGGTCCGCGCGGATGAACCCGTCTTTGAGAACGAGTTCGCCTGTCGTGGTGTGCCAGAACGTGCCGGGGTCGCGGAAGAACGCTGAGCGCCCGACCCCGAGCAGCATCAGCCAGACCAGAAGGAACGCGATCGCCCCCGGTCCGAACCAGCGCGGGAACTTCATGCCGTCACCGCGGCGGTTCGAGGCGCGCGACCGATTTCGGACTCAGAGGCGCGGAACGTGTGCATCGTGTACAGGAGCAGAATGGCGGGCGATACCCACAAAAACCAGAACGACCCGAGCTGGAGCAGATTAATCACGAGGCAGCCCAAATTCACTGCGAGAAGCCCAGCGAGGATCGCGGGGGAACCGATTCCCCGTTCGGACCGTTTTCCGATCACCATCGCGAACACCGCCGGCAGCAACAGTACCATGTCAAACGGCCACGCGCCATACGGCGCAGTGGTGAATGATACGAGTAACAGCAGCGGGAGCTGTTCGGTCCAGTTCCAAGTGTTTCGTTTGGTCCACCGATACCATACGAACCAGATCACCCCAATGCCGACCGAGACGAACTGAAGCCGGAAAAGGCGCTCGCCGAACGCCATTCGCAGTACCGAGCCGAGCGTGGGTGAGAGCCACTGCGCCGGCGGGCGGTTGCCCATCGCGTCCGCATACTGGTGCCACACGTCGGGGTTAAACGCCAACGGAATGAGAGCACAAGCCAATCCCGTTACGGCTCCACCTACGAGCACGCGCCACCGCCCGCGAACGAGCGCGTCCACCGCGATACCGGCCCACAACAGGTACGCGAGGTGCGGTTTGATCGCCACGAGTACGGTTGCCGCGCCCGCGCAATATTCCCACGAACGGTTCCGAACTGCCCGGCGCTCGCATTCGAGGAACAGCACCGCGCCGAGCACGAGGAACATGCTGATTTGACCGATGGAGAGCGCGAACACGGTCGGTAAGAACGTGAACGCGACCGTCCAGCCGATCCACCGCCGTTCGCGCGCGCCGCCGAGTAGCAGCCACGCTCGGTCCGCACAGAAACCCGTCACAACAAGGTGTATGAGCAGCCACAGGAGTTGGGCTTCGCGTGCCGACAACAAGCCGAGCGGCAGCACCACGGGGAGCGACCACGGCGGGTTCCACATCATGATCGCTTCGGACGTGTCGCGCCCGGCGTGTTGTTGGAGCGGGAGTAATAGCGACTCATCGAACGGGTTCTGACCGTTTAGCGCCAATTTTGCGGCCGCCCAGTATTCGACGAAATCGTCCGGCGGCCACACGGTCGGGTCGGCGAGTAACTGCCGAACTTGTCCCGCGAGCAGAACTCCGACGAGCGCCAGAACGCCGAGTGAGAGAACATTACGAGAAGTCATGCCACAGCTTAGAACGCATTTCGGCCTTCGAGCAGTTCTCTCGTAACGTGTGCTGCGCAGATCAATGTGTGCATAGTTCGACCAACAGGCAGATTACAGAATTTTCATCCCGATTCGGGCGCGGTGTTAGGTCGCCCCCCGGTCTCTCGTCTTTTAGGTACGACGGAAGGAATTCGCCACTGCTCGTCACGCCGCACGACCGCGAGCCGTCTTGTAAGTCAGGTACGGGACTTGCGGTAACTCCGACCAGTTTTTTTGAACCGGCAAATGTACCGAGCGCGCGATGCGCTTCGGGTGTGTTCTATGTTTGATTTGCTTTCGTGAAACTGAGACGTGTCCATGTTCACCGCAAAACTCTCCCACGTTCACCCAATTCTGCTCCTCGGTGTGGTCGTTCTCGCGTTCACGGGGTGGATTGCCTACGAAGGTGTTACTGGCCAGGGTGCGGCGTCGGTGATGGGATCGGAGCAATCAGAATCCGAAGACGGTGCCAAGCCCCTCCCAAAACTCCCGCCAGAAGTTGTGATCGGTGCCGTCTGTGTTGGGCAACCGCGATTGTTCGTAGAGCAGCACCTGATGGCGCACTCGGCCGGCGATATTGATCCGGTCGATCTTTCAGCGGGAGCGCCGGTGCTGCGGTCCCGGTACCGTGTGTACATCGGCCGTCCACTCCCGCACTTGAACCCGTCCCTGCCACCCCACATGTTCCGCCCCGGTTCGTACATCCTCACTCTGGAGTTCGACGGCCGACACGCGGGGCACCCGTTGTTCCGCATCGATCTCTCACCAGAGAATCCGGGGTAAGCGAGTTGAGTTTGTTAGGAATTGATATTCATCAAATGCGGCCCCCATTCATCGAAATGAATGGGGGCTTTTGTGTTTGTTGGGCGGGAACCGTGCCTGTGAACAAATGCTGAAGATGGTGACGAATTTTGACAGAATTTACAGGATCAACGAGATCAAGAGGCACGCTCGCAAAGTCACGAGATGAAAAGGACGTTCAGGGCAACGTGGTGGGCGAACGACCGAGATGACTCGGGCTGTTCGCCCTGTCTACAAAGTCTGCATTCTCACCGGCGGCGTAAGCCGACCGTTCGCCCCATGCCGGAAATGCAATGAGCCGGGGAGGTCCCCCGGCTCGCACGAAGTTCACATTGTTCGTGGATCAATACACCACGGACGCCTGGATGAACAGCCCTTCGAGTGACAGGTTCGAGGGACGGGTGATGACCTTGCCCTGTGACACGTCGTCCACGAACCGCGGGCGCTCGAAGATGCCCTGCCAGTGGGTCACCTCGTAGCCGGCGCGGATGGAGATGGTGCGGTACTGCCAGCCGGCCCCGACCGCCAGACTGCCGAACGGCACTTCCTTGCGCACGTCGTACCGGCTGTTCACGTAAGTCGTGGCGCCGCTATCGTTGGTTTCGATCACCAAATTCGTGCTGCGCCCGCTCAGGAATCCCCCGGTCGCCCGTGTGTAGAGGTGGAACCCCTTCGGACCGGCCAGGGTCGCTTCCGCGCCGATGAGCGGCCCGAAGCCCTGGAACCGCGACCGGGTTCGCACCGCGGCCTGGTTCGCATCAGCGCCGTCGTAGAACGCATTCAGTGTTTGCCGGATGTCGGAGAACCGGAACCCGGCAATGGCTCGCACCGCGAAGTTGTCTTGGATCACGAACCGCCGGCCCGCGAGCAGGTCGAACAGTTGGTAGTCGAGGTCCGCGGTGCCCGACGCGGTGAGAGCGCGATCGGTCAGCCCGGGGCGCGTGAGGGTCGGGAGTAGCGACACATTCGGTGTCGAGAAGATGGTGCTATCGGCGCCGGCCGTGAGGTACGTGTACGCGAACGCCGTTTCCCACTTCCCGCCGTCGTACAGGTAGCCGATTTCGGCCCGTAACCCGCTACCGAGTTGGTAGTTAAGTGAATCGATCGGCCCCACGGTCCCCAACCCACCGCTACTGTTGCGGATCACGAAGTCCATGTCCGAGTTCCGGGGGCGCATCAACAGGAACTCGCCTGTTGTGTAGAACCCGCCGTGTTGCGGCACCATTGGTGTGAGAGATCCCGGAATCTCGCCGTGCCCGCCGTGCTTATCCGGTGGCGGAAGGAGATCGCCGAAGCCGGCCGGGGTGAGGTCTTTCACTGGCAGAGAGTCGTCCGACAGCGCGGAGAGCGAGCGAACGGGCTGGCCGGTCGAGGGCGCTGGAGAAGCCGTCGGTGGGGTGCCGGGCGGCACTATGGGTGCGAGGGGCATCGAAGTACCGCTCGCGCCGATTCCCGGTAAGGTGCCCGGTTGGGCGGTGGCGCCCCCCGCGAACATTAATAACGCGCCGATTCCCGCCCACGAACGCACGTATCGCATGGCCGAACTCCCCCCAGAAACCAGCCCGCGTTGAACAATTTGCGCGGCCCATACCGGGGAGTCGAACGGGAATCAATAGAGATCTTCGGACCCGTGGACGAACACTTTACCTGTACCGCGGGTATTTTGCCCACTCTTCCGACGTGGGCAGTGAAGTGCGGGCAAGATGCCCGCGGTCCCAGGGGCGAAGTTACTCCGATCCCGACGGGGCCGGGGGAGCGAAGGAGCCGTCCCAGTTGGCCGGGGCTTGCGCTTGGTCGCGTCCATGACGCGGATCAGGCACTTGCCCACCGTGTCGTCCGTGAACCGGGTGGTGAGTTCTTCGTAGCACTCGGCCCATTTGCCTTGGGTGAACAACTCGACCGTCGCGGTCCATTCTTCTTGGAGCCAGTCCGGGACGCTGGGTGTTTGGGCCGAGTACAGTTCGTAGGCCCACACGGGGTCGGGGAACCCCTTCGCGCGCACTTTACCCAGCACCCGCGTGCGCATCTCGCGGCCCGTCGGGTCGGCTTCGGCGACCTGCTTGGAGACCTCGCCCGAAACGATAATGGGCACGCCAAACGCCTTCGTCATTGCCTCCAGGCGGAACGTCAGGTTCACGACGGGGCCGTACAGGTCCACCACCGCGAGGTCGTGCGCGCCCAAGCGCCCGGCCACCGCGGTCCCGTGGGTGATCCCCACGCCGCAGCGCCCGGACCGGGTCCAGTCGCCGAGGCGCCCGGCGATGGAAATGGCCGCGCGCGCGGCCAGTTCGACCTGCCGCGCTTGGGGCTTGGGCCAGCCCCAGAACCCGAGCACCGCGTCGCCGCGGAACCCGCCCACCACCCCGTCCCGGTCGGTGATGGTCGAGGCCATTGTGTTCAGTGCGTTGCCGATCTCCCGCTGCGAGGCGAGCAACTCGCTGGCGTGCTGCGAGGCGAACAGCGAGTAGTTCCGCAAGTCGCAGAACAGCGTGGTGATTTCCTTCTCCTCGGGAACCAGCATGCGCTCCAGTTCGGCCGGGTCGTCGAGGTACTTCCAGAGGCTCTGCGGCCACGCGCGCCGGATGACCTTGTTCTGCTCGGTGAGCCGGCTCACGCGCAGCGTGGTTTCGATCATCCCGACCAGCAGTTCGGCGATCTTCTGGTACTGGGTCAGGTCGCTGACGATCTTGTCCTGGGAGGCCTTGTCGAGCAGATCCCACTGCCCGCTGGTCTGCCCGGCGACGTAGAGCGCGTAGCGCGAGCCGTCCTGGAACGGGGTACACACGGCCCACGGGGTCACGCCGTGAACGTGCGTATCGGCCATCGTCAGTTCGGTAGCGCCCCCGGCCCCGGTCGGATCGGGGGACCAGCAGTGGAGGCAGCTCCGCCGGCGCTCCATGATCGCGCGGTGGGCGAGCCGCTTCGAGGGCGCGAACCCGCCCTGCGAGTGCGGCGTGTTGGGGCGGACGTTGTACTCCACGAGGTTGAGGCGCTTCTCGCTGGGCGGACAGTCGGGCGGGACGCGGACGATGGCGCACGCATCGGCCCGGGGCATCGCGTCCATGACCACGCGGAGCATCTGGCGGAACAGGGCCTGTTCGGTGGTGATGGCGCGAATGGTGTTGGGCAGGTTCTCCATCGCCCGGAGCGCGGCGGCCGGGTTCGCGAACGGGATCTCTTCGAGCTGCGCGCGGGTCTTCTCTTCCTGGCGCGGCGCGATGGTCGCGTCCACGGGGCTTTCGTGCTGGGACTCTTCGTCGTTGTGTAGGGTGAAGCGCGTCTGCCCGATCCAGAACGACTCGCCGCGCCCGACGAGGCACTTGCCCTGTGGCGCCTCCACCAGCTTCTTCGCGCGCTCGTCGAAGACCAGCGTCTGGTTCGCGGGCGGGTTCGGGTACCCGGGGCTGGTCGGGCGGGTTTGAACGGTCAGCTTCTCTTTGGCCGGCTCCCAGGTGACGACCGCCTGGAACCGCGAGATCTGGTCGTCCTCGGGGACGGCGATGTCCATCTTCCCCTCGTCCCGGCCGAGGTTCATCGCCTTGTTCGGGGTGAGCGGGAACCGACGCCCGTACTGCCGGGCCATGACCGCCGATTTTTTCGGGTCGGCCTGAATGTCGGTGATCGCTTCAAGCTCTGCCATCGTCTGCAAGCTCCTCACGCGCGCCCCTCCGGGCGCGCGCCCATCAGTCGCACCCTTTTATCGTACTTGACGAACCCGCTGGGTGAGAGGCACGTGTTCCGAGTTTTCTGCGCGCTCGGGCGCTGGGGCCGGAAATTGGAGGCCCGCGGGCGGGTGCGTGGGGCGGCATCGTGAGCGCGATTTCAACAGTGTAGTGCGCGGGGCGCCCGAGCCGGCACTTTGTCGAGGAGTTTATCGAGAATCGGGCACGTTTTTCGTTCAGATACTCTTGACAGCGTGCGTGTGGGCGGTATAGCCGCCGGTTCTCTGCGCTATCCGCGGATTATCGGGGGGGGAGTGCCGCATGGACGCGGTCGATACATCGGCTCCGGGGCGTTGCCCGCACCGGCGCGCCCGGCACACAGTGGTTCGGGCGCTCGTGCTGTTCCTGCCGCTCGCGTGCGTGCTCGCGCTCTGCGCGGTCGTCTACGCTCAACAGCCGGCCGCGCCCGGAGCGCCCAAATCCCCGATCCTGCCGGCGGCCGGCGACGGCACGCGCGACCCGAAGAACCCCGAGTGGTCCACGGACCCGGCGGACCCGTTCCCGATGCCACCGGAACTCGCCAACGTCGAGCTGATGAAGCAGACGCACGAGGAGGCGTATGCGAAGTCGGCCGGGTGCATGGCGTGCCACAAGGGGGTCGGCGACCCGCACGGCAAGGACACGCTCCGCATCGGCTGCACCGACTGTCACGGCGGGGACGCCTCGTCGATCGATAAGAACAAGGCGCACGTCCTGCCGAAGATGCCGCAGTTCTGGCTCAGTGCCGCGAACCCGGTCCGCTCGTACACGCTGTTGAACAACGAGTCGCCCGCGTTCGTCCGGTTCGTCAACCCGGGCGACTTCCGAATCGCGCACATCAGTTGCGGGACCAGCGGGTGTCACCCCAAAGAGGTGCAAACGAACCGCAAGCAGATCATGAACACGGGCTGCATGTTGCTCGGGGCCGCGGCCTACAACAACGGCACGCTCCCGGTGAAGCGCGCGATCATCGGCGAAGCCTACGGCATGAGCGGGGCACCGCTGATGCTCAAGACGTACCCGCCGCCCACACCGGAAGAAGAAAAGCGCGGGGTCGTTGCCCAACTCGTGCCGCTCCCGCGGTTCGAGATGAGCCAGCCCGGTAACGTGCTCCGGATCTTCGAGCCGGGCGGTCGGTTCCTACCCGAAATCGGCATCCCCGAGACGAAAGACGAACCGGGGCGCACGCGCGTCCGGCTCAGCCTCCGCGGGTTGGGCACGAGTAACCGGACCGACCCCGTGCTCGTGAGCGCGAACAAGACGCGCCTCTTCGACCCGACGCTGAACTTCCTGGGCACCAACGACAACCCGGGCGACTACCGCAGCAGCGGGTGCTCGGCGTGCCACGTGGCCTACGCGAACGACCGCTCCCCGATTCATTCGGGACCGTTCGCGAAATTCGGCAACCGCGGTACCAGTTTCAGCGACGACCCGACCATTCCCAAGAACGAGCCCGGGCACCCGATCGAGCACAAGTTCACCAACTCGATCCCGACCAGTCAGTGCATGGTGTGTCACATCCACCCCGGCACCACGGTCATGAACAGTTACATCGGGTACATGTGGTACGACGAGGAGTCGGACGGGAAGCACATGTACCCGTCGAAGCAGAAGGACCCGACGCCCGAAGAACTGGTGCGCTCGATGCTGCGGAACCCGAACGAGTCCGCGGCGCGCGGGCACCTGTCCGATCCGCAGTTCACCGCGAACCTCACGGACCTGAACCCGCACCTGTCGAAGAACCACTTCGCGGACTTCCACAGTCACGGGTGGGCGTTCCGCGCGGTGTTCAAGAAGGACAAGAAGGGGAACTACATCGACCACGCGGGCGGGTTCGTCGGCCCGCCCACCGCGGAGAAGATGGCCGCCGGGGTGGACTGGCCGAATCAGGCCCGCAAGTTCCACCAGGACTCGAAGTTCCCGGACCCGAAGACCGGCGCCCAGGCCGCACGCGAGGCCGAAACCAAGCTCAACGATTCGTGCCGCGCCGGGAAACCCGTTCACCTGATGGACATCCACATGGAGAAGGGGATGCACTGCGTGGACTGCCACTTCTCGCAGGACATGCACGGCAACAACCGGCTTCATATGGAAGTACGGGCCGCGATCGAGATCCAGTGCGTCGACTGCCACGGCACCGCGGGCGCCTACGCGACGCTCAAGACTTCCGGCCCGGCGAGCTACACTTCCGCGCCCGACGGTAAGGGGCGGAACCTGCTCGCCATGAAGACGCCGTTCGGTGTGCCGCGGTTCGAGATCCGCGAGGCCCCGGACGGTACCAAGCGCTACTTCCAGAACTCCAGTGTCGAGAAGGGGTTGCAGTGGGAGCTGGTGCAAACGAAGGACACCATCACGAAGGGCCACGCCCGGTACAACGAGAAGGCCGCGCTCGCGAAGACGGTTCGCGTCGATAAGACCAGCGGCAAGATGGTGTGGGGGGATCTGCCCGGCGACGGGAGCTGTGCCCACTCCAACGACAACATGAGCTGCATGACCTGTCACTCGGCGTGGAACCCGAGTTGCTTCGGGTGCCACCTGCCGCAGCGGGCCAACCTGAAGATGCCGACGCTCCACGCGGACGGGGGCGTACAGCGGAACTACACCGCGTACAACTTCCAGACGCTGCGGGACTGTACGTACATGCTCGCCCGCGACGGCGACGTGACCGGCAACAAGATCAACCCGGCCCGGTCCAGTTGCGCGATCCACGTGGGTTCGCACAACGGGAACCGCGAGGGGATCTACGTGCAACAGCCGACGATCTCGGCCGAGGGCTTCGGCGGCATCGCGTTCAGCACGAACGTGCCGCACACGGTCCGCGGGCGCGGGGTCGGCGAGACCAAGCAGTGCAGCGACTGCCACCTCTCGAAGAAGAACGACAACAATGCGTGGATGGCCCAGTTGCTCATGCAGGGCACCGGGTTCATGAACTTCGTCGGCAAGTACGCCTGGGTCGCGGCCGGTGAAGAGGGCGTGTTCGCGGTGCAGGTGACGGAAAGCACCGAGCCGCAAGCGGTGTTCGGGAGCGACATGCACTACTACGCCTACCCGGACAACTACAAGAAGCACGCCGAGAAGGGCGGGCTGCTGAAGAACGCGCACGAGCACCCGGGGCGCGACATCTCGAAGGGCATAACGCGCCCGTTCCTGAAGTCCGAGGTGCTGATGGTCCAGAACCGCGGGGAGTACCTGTACGCCGCGTGCGGCGAGGGCGGGGTCCGCGTGTTCGACATCGCGTTCATCGACGACAAGGCGTTCGCCGAGCGCATCGCGACCGCGCCGGTTTCGCCGATCGGCCAGAAGTTCTACCTGGACACGAAGTACGCGACCTACGTCGCGGCCCCGACAACGGTCCCGGTGGACCCGACCCGCACGCAGATGGAGGGGAACAAGGAACAGAAGATCCACCCGCTGTTCGGGTACCTCTACATCTGCGACAAGTACGAGGGGCTGATCCTGACCGGCGCCGCGACCACCATCGACGGTAACCCGGTGAACAACTTCTTGAAGAAGGAAGTGTGCTTCAACCCGGACGGGCTCCTGTACGACGCGAAGCACGCGGTGGTCCACGGGCACTACGTCTACGTGTCGTGCGCCGCGGGCCTCGTGGTGATCGACATCGACGACCCGAAGAAGCCGAAGGTGACCTCGGTCATCGGCGAGAAGCACCTGAAGCACCCGCACATGGTCGCGACGCAGTTCCGCTACGCCTACGTGTGCGACGAGGAGGGCGTGAAGGTCCTGGACATCACCGACCCGGCCAAGCCGGTTCCGAAGTCGTTCATCCGGCTCCCGGAGGCGCACAGCATCTACCTGGCCCGCACCTACGCATACGTCGCGGCCGGCCCGCGGGGGCTGGTCATCCTCGACATCCAGAACGCCGAGGAACCGAAAGTCGAACTGACGTACAATGCCAACGGGCACATCAACGACGCCCACGATGTGAAGCTCGGCATCACGTACAACAGCTTGTTCGCGTACATCGCGGACGGGAAGAACGGGATGCGGATCGTGCAACTGATGTCACCGGAAACCCCGGGCTACGAGGGCTTCGGCCCGAAGCCGACCCCGCGCCTGGTGGCGACGTTCCGGTTGCCGCACGGCGGGCACATCAAGAGCGTGGCGCGCGGGCTTGATCGCGACCGGGCGGTGGACGAGAGCGGCAACCAGATCGGGGTGTTCGGTCGCGTCGGGGCGCGCCCGCTGAACGAGAAAGAGCAGCGGAAGATGTACCTGCGCGACGGGATACCGTGGTACGTCAGCGACAACCCGAAGGAGCCGGGGCTGTACGAAGAGCGCCGGACGCCGAAGCCGAAACGCCGCCGACGGCGGGTGTAACACGACGAAAAGTCAGCCGGCCCCGCCGGGATGAAGACAAGGTTGTCCTTGCCTTCATCCCGGCGGGGCCGGCTGACGTTATGTGCGATGGAAAACCAGCGCGTTTACTTCGGGCTGACGTCGAACTCGACCGTCTTCACTTCGGTCGTCGGGCCGGCGATCTCGACCTGTTCACCGGCGCGCCCCTTGGCGCCGCCGCGGACGCCGTTCTCGTGCCAGTACACGAGCCGGTACTTCCCGACCGGTGCGTTCTTGATCTCGAACTTCCCGTCCTCGTCGGTGATCGCGTAGTACGGGTGATCGAAGATGCGGACGTAGCCCGTCATCCAGCCGTGAATGGTGCACTTGTACTGGATCGGGGTGTTTTCCTTCACCAGCGGATCGGGGAGCTTCCACTCTTCTTGCTTCGGGATGGTCTTGTTGTGGGTGCCGTTGTTGGCGGTGTCCCAGAAGAAGTTGTGCGCGACCGGGGCGGAGTTCTTCACCACCAGCTTGTCGCCGACGCGGGCGACCGAGACGCGCGGCCCGAACAGGCAGCACGGCTGATCGATGACCAGTTCACCGGGCTTCCGCTTCGCGTCGTCCGGGTGGATCTTGTTCTTCGGGAACTCGACCTTCAGGTCGGTATCGTCGGGACGCAGGAACACAACCACATTCTTGATGCCCTTGTTCTTCGCGTTCACGAGGATCGACTCGTCGAGCAGGTCGCCCTTGCTGGTGCAGTGATCCTTGTCCTGGGTGACGTTGAGCGTCGCGCGCTTGGGCAGTTCCTTGTCCTTCGGGAAAACGACTTGGCCCTTGATCGTCGCCCATTCTTGGGCGCTCACCGCGCTCCCGGGGCCGACGAACACGGCCGCGGCGAACAGCGCGGAAAAGACGAACCGTTGCATTCGGGGCAACTCCAGATTGGGAAAGGGGAATTGGGCGGCTACGGCGGGAACCTATCTTACCTATTGTTCTGCGGAAGTGTCCGGACGGCAACCGGTGGCGTGCGTTTGGTGCTTTGTATTTCGTAACGTTTCAAGAACCCCGGTCCGAATTTCGGGGTACCTGACCAGATATTGACCACTACCCGCGCAGCATTTCAACCACGGTCGCGTGCAGTTTCCCGTTGGTCGCGAGCACGTCGGGCGTGTGAATGGTCGGGACGCCGTTCCAGTCGGTGAACGCGCCGCCGGCCTCTTCGACGATGGGCTTGGTCGCGGCCACGTCCCAGGGGTTCACGCCGTGTTCGAGCATGATGTCCGCGGCGCCCTCGGCGACGAGCACGAAGCCGTAAAAGTCCCCGTGCCCGCGCTGGCGCTTGGTCTTGCCGTACAGGTCGTGGAACACCTTCTCGCGCCCGGCGCGCGAGAACCACCCCATGCTCGAATAGCACAGCGAGGCGTCCGCGAGCGTGGACACGTCCGACACGCGGATGCGGCGCTCGTTGTGGTACGCACCGTCCCCGCGGAGCGCCCGGTAGGTCATCCCGAACACCGGAATGTACACCACGCCGCCGATCTGCTCGCCCTGATATTCAAGCCCGATGAGCGTGGCCCAGATGGGCACGTGGCGAATGAACGACTTGGTCCCGTCGATGGGATCGATGATCCACCGGAACCCACTCGTGCCGGGCTGGTTGCCGAACTCTTCGCCCAGGAACCCGTCCGCCGGGAACGCCGCGGACACGGCCTCGCGGATCAGCTTTTCGGCGGACTTGTCGGCGATTGTGACCGGGCTGCTGTCGGACTTGTGCTCGACCTCGAACGTGGTTTCGTAGTAGGTGCGGGCGAGGTCGCCAGCTTTGTGGGCCGCGTTGACGGCCAGATCGTATCGGGTGCGCCAGTCTGCGTTCATGCGAGCTTGCGCGGGGCGTACCCCGCTTCCAATCCAAGGTAGGGGGGGGAAGTCAGATCGCTTCGCTCTGCACCACTTCGGCCGGTGAGGGTTCGGCGGGCACGGCCGGCGCTGCGGGCAAGTGAGCTTTGGCGTAAGCCGCACAGCCGACGATACCGGAATCGTCCCCGAGTTGCGCCGAGACGCACTTCACACCGTTGGCGGCGCCGGGCAGAGCGTACCGCTGGGCGATTTCCCAGATGCGCTCGATGAACGTGTCGCCGAGCGCGCCCGTTACGCCCCCGCCGACCACGATCACTTGCGGGCTGATGAAGTTCACCAGGCCGCCGAGGGCGGCACCGAGCGCGCGGGCCGCGTCGTCCACCAGTTGCACCGCGACCGGGTCGTCTTTCTGGTAGTATTCCGCGAGTTGCGAACTGCGAACGCCGGCCAGATCCACGCCCTTCCATTCCTTCCGCACGCGCTTGGGGGCGTCGTCCAGAATCTCTTTCGCGCGCTTCATCATGTACTTGCGGCCGGCGATGCCTTCGAGTTCGGTCCCCCGGCGCCAGTGAACGATCAGGTGCCCGATCTCGCCCGCGTTGCCGTTAAACCCGGTGAACAGTTCGCCGTTGAGGATCATCCCCCCGCCGACACCGGTGCCGACGAACACACCGAGGACGTGTCGGGCGCCCTTCGCCGCACCATGCGCGAACTCGCCGTATGTGCCCATGCGCACGTCGTTCTCGACGATGATCGGCCAGTGCCACGACTCGGGCAGGAGTGGCTTCACGTCCACGTCGCGCCAGTCGAGGTTAGGCGCGAACTTCACTCGGGTGCTGCCCAACTCGATCTGCCCCGGGATACCGAGGCACATGCCGAGGATCTTGCTGGGGTCGATGTCCGCCGCGCGCACGACCTCGTCGACGGCCTTAACGATGTTGGCGACAACCCCGGTCGGACCACCTGCGGCGGACGTGGGTTGTTTGGCGCGTGCGAGTAGTTTGAGATCGTCGTCGAACAGACCGGCCAGAATCTTGGTTCCGCCGAGGTCGACGCCGAGCCAGTATCCGGTGCTCATGCCGGGCTTCCGTAGGGTATGTCCGGTCGTGGGCCGCGTGCCGTCCTGGCGCCGCATATTGTAAGAGCGGACTATACTTACGCAACGAGAAACGGTCCGCAAGTCAAGTGAAAAGCGATTCCGACGCGGTTCGCACGTTCTTCACAAACAGGGCGACCTTATCGGGATCTTTTACGCCGGGCGCACTTTCGACGCCGCTGGCAACGTCGACACCCCACGGGCGCACGACGGCGATCGCGTCCGCAACGTTCTCCGGGGTCAGCCCCCCGGCAAGGATGATAGGTACGCCGACGTCGAACCCTTTCAGGAGATCCCACGGCGCCACGTGCCCGGTGCCGCCCATCTGTCCCGGAACGTGCGAGTCGATCAGCACCGCGGCGGGCGCCCGGTTGAGTGCCCGTGCGGTATCAACGAACCGGCGCACGTGCTCCAATCCGGCCTGATCCTTCACCCGGAACGCGGGGACGTGGGCGAACGGAAAGGTATCGGCGTCGGGCGGCTGGTCGTCGTAAGTCTGCACCCCGCGCAACCCCAACTGGAACGCGACCGCACACACCTGTCGCACCGGCATCCCCACGAACACCCCGACGGGCGTCGTGAACGCCGGGAGCGCGCGAACGATGGCCCCCGCTTGTGCGGGAGTGACGAACCGCGGGGATTGGGGATAGAAGTTCAGCCCGACCGCATCGGCCCCGGCTTCGGCCGCACCGCGTGCGGCCTCGGGGGTGGTGACACCGCAAATTTTGATACGAACCATACGGTAAGTTTACGCGGCGGGCGGCGCGGGTGGAGGTGTTAGCCCGCGCTCGCCGGGAAGTTTGAAGATGTCCGCAACTTTAATCGCCAGTTCCGGCAAATCGTCGCCGCCGGTGAGTTCGCCGTCTGCGCCGATGACTTCCATATCTTGTTTCGGGCGGTAAACAGTGATCCCGCGCTCTTCGTAATCAACTTGCCAGACGATTTTCACGCCGTTCGCGAGGTACTCGCGGATCTTCGCGTTAATTTGTCCGGGGCGGTCGTTCGGTGACGAAACTTCCACCGCAAGAACGGGCGGAACGTCGCCCCATTTTGGGTGCAAGTCCTCGAACTTGTTCGCGTCTGTGAAGAACGCCACGTCCGGTCCCAGAACGGTTGCCGGATTCCGAGCTAGGATCACACCGGATGCCGTGACGACGTACCCAAAGCGGACGTGCTGCGCGTACTCTTCGAGAAATGAGCCGAACCGGGCAAGAACAACGCCGTGCGGCCTTTCTGGGCGCGCGTCTTCAACAACCGTGCCGCGGATGAGGTGGAACGAGCGCGGCCCGTGTTCCGGGCGGTGGACGAACTCCCAGAATTCCTCGACGGTCATTGCGGCGCTCCTTCTCGCACAGTCTACCCGCCGAACTTCTGCCGCGCCAACGCCAGCGCGCCGTGAATGACCACCTCTTCGCCCAGCGCCGCGGGCACGATGTCCGTCAGCCCGGCGAACGGCGGGAACGCGCGCTCCGCGACCATTTGACGGAGCGGAGCGAAGAACAACTCTTCGCCCATTAGCGACACCCCGCCACCGATCACGATTCGGCGGGGGCAGAGAAGCAGGCTAACTTGTCGGATCGCTTGTTGAACGGCCCAGTGCGCCAATCCCAGGATGTGTTGGGCGAATGTGTCGCCGGCGCGCGCTTCGTTGGCAATGATGACCGCCGTAATATCTTCGAGCGGCAATTCGCGCAGCCGCGTTCCCCACATGTCTGAATGAGCGAGGTGGGCGCGCGCCGTGGACGCAATCCCCCACCCCGACGCGACGGACTCCAGTGTGACCAGCGCGGGTTCCGTATCCGCTTGGGTCGTCAAAACTTGTGTGTGCCCGATCTCCGCCGCTCCGCGGCCCACGCCGCGGTAAATCTGGCCGCCGATAATCAGCCCACCGCCGATACCACTGCCGATCGTGATGTAGAAGATCGGCGACATCCCCTTCCCCGCGCCGAACAGCGCTTCGCCCAACCCGGCGACGTCCGCGTCGTTGCACAACACAGCGGGTACGCCGACCAGATCGCTCACCCAATCTGCGAGCGGGAACCCATCCCAGCCGGTAATTTGGTGTGACTTAATGACGGTTTGATTTGTGTCGTCTGTTGGCCCGCCGAAGCCGATGCCGACGCCCTGTAAGGTGCCGGGGGCGGTATTAGCTTTGGCAAACAGTTCGGGCACAGCGGTGATGATTTGCTTGCGAATCCCCTCGCCGCCTTCCGAGGGGTTCACGGTTCCGCGCCACAGCGCGGGGATGTGTCCGTCGCCGTGGCCCAAGCCGAGTTGGAGCTTCGTTCCGCCGATCTCGATCCCGAGAAACATGATTCGTCCTTGCTTCGCGTTGCGTTGTACCGGTGCGCCAGAAGTTACGCTGTCGTCCCACCTCTGGCTACCCGGAAACGCTCCGCGTGAGCGACGAATCAGTTATCGTCGTCATCATCGTCCTTCTTCGCCGCCTTGAGCGGCACGAAGAACGCAGCCCGCACTGGAGGTGGCATTGCGCTCTTCGCCCCGCGCACGGCCTTCCAGATGATCTCGCTGAACAGCAGATCGTCCAGTGTGTCTTCTTTCGCGAGGTTCTGCTTCTCCATCCACGCGGCGCCGAACCCGCCCGGCTTGTTCTTCTCCTTGAGGTCCACTTTCGGCACCTCGTGCGTGTAGTCGCTCAGGTCGGGCTTCGCGGTGAACGAGTTGTACATGGGCCGTGCGGCCGCGTCGAACTGGCTCATGGGCTGCACGCCGAGGATCAGTTCCATCGTGCGCAGCATGCTCGTGGTCGAGTACAGCGTGCTGTCCACGAACTTGCGCTTCGTGTACGGCGAAATTACGAGCGCCACGGAACGGTGCGCGTCCACGTGGTCGGGACCGTTCTGCGTGTCGTCCTCGATCACGAAGATCGCCGTTTCCTTCCAAAACTTGCTCTTGCTGATCGCTTCGACCACCATCCCAACCGCGAGATCGTTGTCCGCGACCATTGCGGTCACGGTCGGCGAACCGACTTTCGTCCCGGCCGTGTGGTCGTTCGGCAACCGCATCACCTGCATGCGCGGCATGTCGCCGGTTTGCTCGAAACGCTTCAATTCGCTGATGAACCGCTCCGCGCGCTTCACGTCGGTATATTCGAGGTCGTACCCGCGGAACTTCGGGTCGATCTTGCCCTTCAGTGCGGGGACCGAGGGGGTGGCGTCCTCGAACCCGCCGTCCGGCTTGCGCTTCCCGTTGGTCACCCACTCGCCATAGGTGCGGTAGCTCACCTTCGCTTCCGCGCACTTGTCCCACAAGTACCCGCCGCTCGGCCGGGCGATGAGATCCTTCGCGCCCTCGCTGGGGTAGCCGAAAATCTTCCCGCCGCGGTAGCTCAGCGGCCAGATCTTCTCTACGAAGTCGGTCGCGTAGGCGCCCATCGTCCACTCGTGACCGTCGGCCGACACCTCGCCGTCGACGTACAGGTTGTCGAGCAGAACGAACTGCTTCGCGAGCTTGTGCTGATTCGGCGTCACCGCTTCGGGGAACAGGCACAGCGAGGCGTCGCCGTTGCCCTCCTTGATGTCCCCGAACACCTGATCGTAGGTGCGGTTCTCCTTCACGATGTAGATGCAATACTTGATCGGGCTGGCGTCCCCGAGTTTCTTGGGGATCGGGTTGCCCGCTTCCACGGCATCGGCTCGCACCGCACCGCCCTGAAGGTACGGACTGCACGAGTACGCGGTCTTGCTGTGCGTCGCCATTTGCTCCGGGGTGGGCAACTTCATGACGGCGAGAGAACCTTTGAGTAACTGCCCGATGTACTCGTTCAGGTTGCGCGCGAAGGGAACGAGCGGGTTCGGCCCGCCACGGTTCGCCTTGGACGACAGCCCCTTCCCGTTGGCAACGTAGAGCTGCTTGTCGGTCGGGTTGTAGCGCACGCTGGTCGGGTACCACCCGGTCGGGATGAACCCGAGCGACACGGCCTTCGTGCGGTCGGCGATGGTGAACACGCCGAGGTTGTTCGCGTCCGCGTTGGCGACGAAGAGCATCTGGCCGTCGGGCGTCATCGCGAGACTGTTCGGCGTGTTCCCGTTGGGCGCGTTCGGGTAGAGGGCACAGTTGATCGTCTGGAGCCCCTTACCGGTCGCCGGGTCGATCACGCTCACCTTCGTGGAGTTCGCGCACGCGACGTAAAGAGCGTCGCCCTTCGGCGCGAGCACCATTTCCGTTGGGTGCTCGGCGGCGGCCCACGTCGCGACGACCTGGTTCTTTTCGAGATCGATCACCGCGATACTGGCCCGCGCCCACAGACTGACGAAGCACCGCTTACCGCCCGGTTCCACGAGGCACGCATACGGGTACACTTGCGGGTCGCTGGCGCCTTCCGGCTCGTCCTGGGCTTTCGCGTTCGTTTTCTCTTCCTTGCGGCCGTCCGGTGGACTGGGCGGCTCGCCCTTGTTTGGCTCTTTCTTGAACTGTTCCGGGTTGAACGAGATCACCTTCTTGTTGTCCGGGTTCACGAGCGGCACGCGGACCACCGCGTCCGCCCACGGCACCGCGGCGAACAGATCCTTGCCCGTGGGGTCGAACGCCAGCCCGCCGACCACGCCCTTGCGCTTCGGCACGCTCACGTCGAGCGGCTTGCCTTTCGTCAGGAAGCCCTTGTCGAAATCGAAGACGTGAACGACTTCGTCTTCACCGCCGCTCGCGTAGATCTGCTTCCCGTCGACGCTCCAGGTGAGGCCGTAGAACGCCTGGTGAATCTGGACGCGGGACAACACCCGGGTGCGCTCCGGGTTGAGGTCGATGACGAGGATCTCGTGCGGCCCGAACCCGGCGCACAACACCGCGGCGAACTCGCCGGTCGGGTGAATGGCGATGTTAACCGGGAAGTCGCCGGCCTCGATGTGCCGGCCCGCGGGCCGCAACGACCACTGGTTCGGGAGCTGCACCGACCCGTCGCGCCGCAACCCCGGCAGTACCCGTTCCAGGGGCTTTGATTCCGCCTTCTGCTCGCTTTTTGCAGGCGGATCGACCGCGAACAGCCCGACGCACGCAGTCAGGACTATCCCGACCGCTAACAGCGATTGCCCACGCATGTTTCGACCTCGTGCGTGTAGAGATGTGGAAGGGAAGTTATTGTGCGAAATCAGCGGGCGTGCGGCGTGAAGTTGTGAAGAAGGCCAAAAGGCACCTAACCCCCTAACCCCCTTCCCTAAGAAGGAAGGGGGGCGTTGTCCGGCTCCCCCTTCCTTCTCAGGGAAGGGGGTTGGGGGGTTAGGTTCTTCACTTTGCTACAATCCCCTCATGTCAACCACCATTCCTCTTGCCGATATGCCGTTCGAGGCGGCCGCGCTCGCGGCACGGGCGCACCAGCACCAGAAGCGCAAAGATAACCAGACACCCTACGTCAGTCACGTGTTCCGCGTGTGCCTCGTGGTGCGGCACACCTTTGGTTTCGACGACCCCAAAATGCTCGCCGCGGCGCTGCTGCACGACACGATCGAAGACACCACAATCGACTGTGACGACATCATCGAGCGCTTCGGTGCGGACGTGGCCAAATGGGTGGCCGCGCTCACGAAGGACATGCGATTGCCGCACGACGAGCGCGAAGCCGTTTACGCGAAGGAACTCGCGACGGCCGACTGGCAAGTGAAGGCACTCAAGCTGGCCGATCTGTACGATAACCTCAGCGACTCCAAGCACCTCTCCCCGGGCGGGCGCCGGAAGACTGCGGGCAAAGCGCGGTTCTACCTCGACGCCATCCGTCAGGCCCTCCCCGATCAGATTCGGCCCGCGCTCGCGCTCGTGGAGCAGCGCCTGACCGAACTCGAACGCAGTCTAACGCCGTGATATTCTTGTCCGCGTGCGGGATTGCGGCTTTGGCGGGGCGGAGCGAATCGGAATAATGTCGGTGTGCTTCTCGCCCGTACCCATGCCGGCGCGGTTGAGAAAACGTCTTCGGAGACTCCCATGTTACTTCGCTGCTTGGTTCCGACCGCGCTGGCGGCGGTCGTGTGCCTCTCGTTCACCCCACCGGCGGCCGCGTGCCCCGGGTGCGGCCCGCCCTCCGGTCAGACGCTCACCAACGAGGTCGCGCAAGCGGACTTCATCCTTTACGGCACGCTCAGCAACGCGAAGCCGGATCCCAAAGATCCGGGTTCGACGAAGGGCACCACGGACATCACCATCGACTCCGTCGTAAAGGAGCACGCGCTGGTGAAGGACAAAAAGGTGTTCACCATCCCGCGGTTCGTTCCGCCGGACCCGAAGCCGTTCAAGTACATGGTGTTCTTCAACGTCGTGAACGGCGACGTGGACCCGTACCGCGGCGTGGTGGTGGGCACCGACAGCAAGCTGCCCGAGTACGTGAAGGGCGCGCTGGCCGTGAAGCAGAAGGACGTCACGACCCGGCTCCGGTACTTCTTCGACTACCTCGAATCGAACGAGATCGAAATCAGCGGCGATGCGTACAACGAGTTCGCAGTCGCCACGTACCAAGAGGTGAAAGAACTGGCGCCGAAGCTCCCGTTCGAGACGCTCATGAAGTGGCTGAAAGACCCGAACACGCGGTCCTCGCGCCTGGGGTTGTACGGCATGCTCGTCGGGCACTCCGGGAAGGCCGAGTACGCGAAAGAGGTTCGCGCCCTCATTGACGCGCCCGAGAGCAAATCCAGCAGTGGTTTGGACGGCCTGCTGATGGGTTACATCCTGCTCGACAAGAAGAATGGGTACGACTACCTGATGAAGCTGGTCGCGGACAAGGACAAAGAGTTCCTCATCAAGCACTCGGCACTGAAGACGCTGCGGTTCTTCTGGGAGTACCGCCCGGACGTGCTGACGCGCAAACAGTTGCTCGATGGTATGTCGGCATTGCTCGACCACCCGGACATCGCGGACATGCCCATCGACGACCTGCGCAAGTGGAAGGCGTGGGAACTGAACGACGCGGTGCTGAAGCTGGCGGACAAGGAGTCGCACAACACGCTGCCGATCAACCGGCGGGCGATCCTGAAGTTCGCGCTGGCCGCGAGCTGGGCCGATCCAAAGAACACCGCCGCTGCCGCTCACGTCGAGAAAGTCCGTAAGGACCAACCCGACCGCGTGCAACAGGTCGAGGATTTGCTGAAAGACGAAATGAAGGTGGCTCCGAAGCCTCCGGAACCGCCGAAGAAGTGAGGTGGTTGGAAACCGTGAGGTCTGTCTGCTCTCCACCCGCTCGGTTGCCCTCGCGGTTCGCCTGAGCTTCTTGACGAACTGCGAGGTCACGAGTCGGTGCCTGTCCGAATCTCCGAAAGCTCAACAGCCCCGTTCGTTTTTGGCGAACCGCGAGGGTAACCGAGCGGGTGGCGAGCAGCGAGTACCGTATGGACAGGTACTGGTTCTTTACCTGGCGCACATACGGGACTTGGTTCCCGGGGCAATCGGGTTTCGTGGGGAACTACGTCACGACCGCCGGGAATCGGGTAACGGACAACCAAACAGGGGAAATCACCGGCCCGTCAATGCCCGCTCTCGCAGATTGGGCACAGGAGCAGTTAACCGACACCTCGGTGTACCTCACGTTGGAACAAGCTGGCGCCGTTGCTGCTCAGATCCATGAAACGGCCCGAGTCCGCAATCGGTCAATCGACGCCTTGGCGATTATGCCCGATCACATCCACCTCGTTTTTGGAGTTGTTGGCGATCCGGGTGGTGCCCTATTTGCGCTGCACGAGCAAGATGGGTTGCCGTAGAGCGACTCCCGTCAATCCGGGGTCACGGGGGCGATCATGGACGACCTGGGGCCGTTCTGCGGTCTGAACCCGCGCGGCCCGGACCACGGGAAGCGTGGTCACGGGAACCGGACCGTGACCTCCCGGTACGGGCCGGGTAAGGTCCGCCGGATGCTCCGCTGTCGAACCGGCAAGGCGCGCGTCTCCGAGCGCAAGGGCACGCCCCGGTTCGACGCGCGGCTCTCGGCGGAGAAGGTGACCGCGGTTCGGGCTCACGTGGCCGAAGGGATCGGCACCCGCAAGACGGCTCGGCGGATCCGCGCCCACCCGGGCACCGTCGCCCGGTACACCCGACGGGCCGGCGACCACGCCGCACAACGGCACGACGAGTTGGTCCCTTTTTCCCCCGAACACCGCGGAGCTCCCGTTCGACGAGACGTGGGCGCTCGTCGGCAGGAAGCAGAAGAACTGTGCCGGCGATGCCCCCGACAAGGGGACGGCGGGGACCACGTGGCCCTCGACCCCGAGACCCGGTTGGTGGTGAGCCCGGTGGTCGGCAAGCGGACCGCCGACGCGCCCCACGCGCGGGTCCGGGACTTCCGCCCGCGGACCGGCGGTCGGGTGATGCGGCGGATGACGTCCGACGAGTACCCCGTGTACGCGGAGCCCATCCGGGGCGCCTACGGGCACGTGGTCGCGCCGCCGCGGGCCGGTCGCCCGGGTCGGCCCCGGAACCCGCACGTGGCGGTTCCGCCGGCGGTCACGTGCGCGACCGTTCACAAGGAGAAGGAGAACAACCGGGTGGTGCGGGCGAGCACGCGCGTGGTGCTCGGGACGGCGGCGGCGGTGGCCCTCGCCGTGGCCGCGTCCGCCGTCGGGCGGGTGGTGAACACGAGCGTCGTGGGGCGCCACAACGGGACGGACCGGAACCGGTGCCGCCGCAAGGCGCGCAAGACCTATGCGCTCTCGAAGGATTGGGACACCCATCGGGCCGCGACCGTGTTCCGCTACTTCAGTTACAACTTCGGCTGGCCCGTGCGGGCCCTCCGGGTCAAGGGCGAACGCGGTCGGTGGCAGAAACGAACGCCCGCAATGGCCGCCGGTTTAGCGGATCACGTGTGGTCAATGTCGGAATGGGTGGCGTATCCCGCCAAACATATGCCGCGCAAATAGGTCACCACCAGCGCGTCGCGGTGAGAGGCTACTGAGCCCACGCTCGGCCCCGCTCACCCGCGTGGCCCGCTCGGCACCGCTACGACGCTCGTGCCGGCGGAACTGCTCGGCCATTCCTTCAGGACGGCCTCGCGATCGGTCTGCGCCTGTTCATGGTCCCCGAGCGCAGCGGAGGCGTTGGCGCGCCCGACGAGCGCCGCTAGCGAAGAGCCGCGCCACTCAAGCGCTTCGCTGTACCGAGCGTGCGCGGCTTGATAGTCGCCGATTTTCGTCAGGCATTCCGCAAGGGCGACAAGGAAAACAACGTAGTCCTCTGCGCCGAGCGTGGAGTCGCGGGAGAACGGACCGTGGGCGTCCCGGCCCGATCCGGCGACGATCGCCTCGAACTGCACAATCGCCTGGTGGTATTTCTGGCTCTTCTTAAGCGCGGTCGCGAGGAAGTAGCGGATCCGAACTTCGCCCGGGATCGCGTTCTGGAGGAGCGTGAAGTCGGCGATCGCGTGCTCGTAGTCCCCGAGGCTCATGTGGAGCCGCGCGCGCTCGAGCAGGGCGTTCGGCTCGAACTGCCGCCGGAGAACGGTACTCATCAGCTCGATGCCGTTCTTGATGTGCCCGAGGATCGTGTCCGACTCGATCCGGACGATCGTTGCGATGCCCTGGTTCATCTCGGTGACGAGGCTCGCGTTTGTGGCGATCAGCGGCCAGGTGTCCTCGTCGGAACACCCCCGCAGGTCCGGATCGATCCGCGCGGCGAGTTGGAACCGGTCCCTCGGACTGGGGTGCGAGTCCTTGGCGTCGGTGGCGCGAGACAGGATCTCGGCAACGGCGGTTTCGATCTGCTCGCGCTCCTGGAGTTCGGGAACCAAGGAGTTATCGAAAAACGCGACCGCGGGGGTTCCGGTCTTGATCGCGTTGTCCACGGTCTTGTTCAGCGCCCACTGGTACTCGACGGAGCGCCGGATGACGTGGGTCAGCCCCTCGCGAAAGGCCGCCGCGCCGTACAACCGAACCGCGAGCCGGTCGGCGTAGACCTCTTGCAGCCGACTGGCGCCGAACGTCAGCTGCCGGAGGATGGAGTGGTACAGGCGCAGGAAGTGGACCGCGAGGTCCCACCAGCGGATCGTGCCGCGGGTCACGATCGCCTGGGCGAAGTTGTTCATCGCCAAGTTGACGCGCAGCGCGATATCGCCGCCGGCGGTGTCGCGGTTCTGGAAGTGCCCGTACTCGTGCGCGAGGATCGCTTTCAGGGCGTCCAGTTTCATTCCGTACAGCGCGCCGAGTCCCAGTACGAGAACCCGCCGGGCGCGGTCCCGGCGCCGCGCGCGCCAGCTCCCCTTTTCAAAGACGCACACATCCGTCGACCACACCAGCCGAATCTCGTCGATGGGGCGGGTGCCCACGTTGTCGGCGACGTCCCGTACCAGCGCCCAGAGTTCCGGGAGCTCGGCCTCGCTGACGTTGCGCCCCGCTTCAAACGTCCGGACCCGCAGGAACGCGGTCCGGACGCCGCTGATCGCGGTGACGACCCCGCCCGCGCCGACGAGGAGAATGGCCGCAACGAGGAGGATGTTCACATAGGGCACCATGAGCACCGCGTACCCGAGGGCGAGCGGGACCGCGATTGAAACGACCACGACCATCGGGAGCGACAGGTAGTAGTACAGCCCCGCCAGTGCGATGACGCGCCGGTACAGCGCCCGCTGCCACCCGTCGCCGGTCGTTCCTTCGGGGTTCCGGTGCAGGTTCGCGAGGGTGCGGCGCGAGAACACTTTGCCGACCAGAAAGAGCGCGAACAGGCCGACCAGCCACGCCGCGACCGCGATCCCAACGACCTCCGCGTACTCCCAGATCCACTTTTGGTTGTCGATCGCGACCCGCATGAGTTCCGCGATGCTCTCCTCCGGCATGCCGAGCTCCCGCGCCCGCTGCAGGGACTCTTCGGCCTGTTTGAAGTCGCGGTTCTGGAGGTGCTGGACGCCCTGGAAGAAGTGCGCGTATTCGCTGTCCGGGAACTTCTGCATGAGGGCGCGCGTCGCTTCGTTGAACTTCTGCGAGTTCTGATCCTGGAGCGACATTTGCGCCACAACCACGAACGGCATCGGTTGGTTCGCGCCCGCGCTGATTTGCTTTTGTGCGAGCTGGAGCGTCGTGGTGCGGAGCTGGGTGTACGCCGGGTTCTCGACCCCGTGCAGCGCGTTCACGGCCGAGAACAGGCCCGGCAGGTTGTTGTTGTTGGTTTGGGTGTGGGTGTTGAGGTAGCTAGTCAGTTCGGCCGTGCGCCCGGCCCGAGCGTACTCGCGGGCCTGGTTGAATTCGGGCGCCGAACCGCCGCCGAACTTCGGAAGATTGGGGTTGGAAACCTGGATCACGGTGCCCGCGGGCACGACGCGCGAGTTCGAGTTCGAGAACGGGTTCCGCACCTGAAGCGGCGCGGTCGGTTGCGGGGGCGCGCCGCCCGTTTTGAACCCACCGGCGGACGGGTTGAACACGCCCGGCCGATTACCACCCGCCGAACCTCCACCGGGGGCTCCGGGGTTGAACCCGCCGGGGTTTCCAGGGTTCCCGGGGTTGAACCCGCCGCCCGGGTTCGGGCGCCCACCCGGGTTGAAGCCACCTCCGCCGCCCGGGTTCGGGCGGCCCCCGCCGCCTCCGGGGTTAAAACCACCACCACCGCCGCCTCCTCGAGGTTGGGCAAAAATTGAAGCGGAGAGTAAGCCGACACACAGAACGGCGATTCCAAAAGGCTTCATGGCTGGGCTCTTGCTCGACGAAGCGCGACAAAAAATTCAAATCGTAATTAATCGCAGCTCGTTGTCAAGGACGAACAAAGTTGTGGGCAGGTCGTCAGGTCGTTTAGTTCTCGCGCAAGTTCAACGCGGAAGGCCCGAATATCGGGACCGCTTGCCTGAAGAATAACGACTTGCGCGAGAATTAAACGGCCCTGGACGCGCCCAGTGGTATTGAGCTCCAGTCGACCAGCGAGTGAAATGCGAAAACAAGAAGAGTTTTGACAGGATTAACAGGACCAACCGGATCAAGACCAAACACGAAGTTGTCTTTTAAAGACTGTCGATCCTGTTAATCCTGTCAAAACTCTTCTGCTCTATATTGGGAATCAACACCGGCCGCGCCGGTCCCTTGGAACTGCGCGGCAACGAGCGGCGCCCCTACTCTTCCAGCGCTTCGCCGAGAACGGCCTCGTTCACGTAAATCGGCACGCGGTTGGCCACCGCGACCGCGATCGCGTCGCTGGGCCGGCAGTCCACTTCGATCAGCTCGCCGTCCTTGCGGACGCGGAGCCGGGCGAAGTACGTGTGCTCCTTCAAGTCGCTGATGACGATGTCCTGGATCTCGCCGCCCATTTGCTCCACCACGGCGGTGATGAGGTCGTGCGTGAGCGGGCGCGGGGCCTGAATGCCCTTCACGCGGCGGTCGATGCTCGTGGCCTCGAAGATACCGATGACAATGGGGAAGTTGCGCTCGCCGTCCACTTCCTTCAGAACGACGATTTGGTGTTCCACCGTCTCACTGATGATGATCCGACGGAGTTCCATCTGGACGGGCACGGGGACAACCCTCGGTTGCAGTGTGTGGCGGTTCGCGTTTAGTGTGTGTGTGGAGTATTTGGCTGAACCGCGGCCCGGGGCCGAACGCGCACCCAAAACCCGACAACCCAATAGTAAACACCAAAGCCGAAACACCAAACACGAAACGCGCCGATGCCCACCCCCGCCACTGTGTTGCTGAGCTACTCCCCCGGTCGGACCGGGGGCGACAACCTCCGAGCACTGGTCGCGTCCGCGGGGTTCGTGGTCGCCGAGCACTCTCTCGGGTCCGCGCCGGCGGTGGATTTCGACCCGATCGTAGTTGCGCTCATCGACGCGGGCGCGCGAACGGACGTGGCCGCGGCGCAAACCCGGCGCTGGCGGGCCGAACTCGGCGACCAGATCGTACCGGTATTGTGGGTCGCGGCACCAGAACAGGTCGCGGTCGGGTTGGATGCGGGTGCTGATGTGGTGCTGACGCGCCCGATCGAACCGGGCGCGTTCGTGGCGCAACTCCGCGCACTGGCCCGAACGCAATCGACCGCGGCGCGAGTGGCGGTGCGCGCCGCGGAGGCGCGGTTGCTCGGCGATCAGTTAAAAAAGGCGCTCGCGCAACTCGAACGCGAACAGGAAATGGCCCGCCGGGTTCGCGCGACGTTTCTGCCGCGCTCGTTCCCGCAAGTCGGCGCGGCGCGGTTCCACGTCTGCTACCGCCCACGCAGTCGTTCGGGAGGGGATTTCTATAACGTGCAGCGCCTCGACGAGCACCATGTCGGGTTCCTCGTGGGGGACGTGGTCGGCACCGGTGCGGCTTCGGGCGGGTTGCTCGGCGCGTTCGTTCAGCGGTCCGCGGTAATGAAAGAGATTTCGGACCGCGGATACCGCATCGTGCCGCCGAACGAGGTACTCAACGCCGTCAACCGGCTGCTGATCGAGCTAAACGCGGGCGACGATTTGCCGCTCGTCGCGATGCTGGCCGGCGTGCTGCATACAGGAACCGGCGCCCTAACGATTGCCCGCGCCGGGCTTCCGGCTCCGGTTTACGTCCCCGCGACCGGGGCGCCAGAGGTGTGGGCAGTGCCGGGACCGTTCCTGGGCTCCGCGGACGCCACTTATCCGGTCCGGTCCGACACCCTCAACCCGGGCGACCGGCTCGTGATCGGCACCGACGGGATGCGGCCCACCGGCGATCCCGGTCCCGGCGGTCCGGACCGTTTACTCGAAATAGTCGTAAAGCACCAAACCGCAACCGGCTCCGACTTCGTGGATGCGATTGCACGCGACCTACTTCAGCACGTGCGCCACGCCGACGATTTCACGCTGTTGGGGGTCGAAATGGGGTAATCGGGCAGAACCCCCCTAAAGGGAAGGGTGCAGGCACGCGAAATCTCTGAGTTTAGTACCAGGTCGGTTGACTATGAACGGCCTGCACCCCTTCCCTTTAGGGAGGGGGACGGGGGTAGGTTCTTTCTCCCCTTCCCTTTAGGGAGGGAGATAGGGGGTAGGTTCTGTTTTGCCGGTCGAGTTGTCGCGCCGCGATCGAATTCCTATCCTAACTAGCCTAACCGAGATCCGCGGAGCTGAGTCATGAAGAAGGGCATTCACCCCAATTACCGGCCGGTCGTGTTCCAAGACGCCGCCGCGAACTACTCCTTCCTGTCGCAATCGTGCGTTCAAACCAACGACACGATCAAGTGGGCAGACGGCAACGAGTACCCGCTGTACAAACTGGAAATCTCCAGCGCCAGCCACCCGTTCTTCACGGGTAAGATGAAGCTGCTCGACACCACCGGCCGCGTTCAGAAGTTCAACGACAAGTACAAAAAGACCGCTGCTGGCTACAAGAAGCCGGCCGAAGGGAAGTAATCACTTCGCGGTGTTTGGCGCCCCGGAGAGTGCTTGTGACGGGTACTTCGCAGAACCGTGCCGCTTACGACCTGGGGCCGCTTTAGCGCCCCGGGCCGAGTCCGCGCGTTTCTCGAACCCCATCACACACTTAGAACCAAACACGACCCATGTTTCCCGTACTCGAAACGCAACTCACGCGCTACCGCGACCTCGAACAGCAACTCTACGACCCCGTAATTGCCAGTGACCCGGCGAAGGCCGCGGCCATTAGCAAAGAGCGCGGGGCGCTCGCCAAAATCGTTGAACCGTACATCGAATACAAGAATCTCTGCACCGCTATCGCGGACGCGGAAGCGATGGCCGCTGATCCCGACCTGAAGGCGATGGCGGACGAGGAACTCGCCGAACTGCGCCCGAAGCGCGACGCGCTCCACGCGAAGATCGAAGACCAGCTCCTGGTCGACCCGTCCGAGGACTTCTCGAACCTGATCGTCGAAATCCGGGCCGGAACCGGGGGCGATGAGGCCGCGCTGTTCGCGGGCAACCTGTACGAAATGTACACCCGGTACGTGCGCGAGAAGGGCTGGAAGCTCGAAGAACTCGCGTTCAGCCCCGGCGAAGCGGGCGGGTTCAAAGAAATCACGTTCAGTGTGTCCGGCGACGACGTGTACCAGTTCCTGCGCTACGAGTCCGGCGGGCACCGGGTCCAGCGCGTCCCGGCCACGGAAACGCAGGGGCGCATCCACACGTCCGCCGCGACAGTCGCGGTGATGCCCGAGCCGGAAGAGGCGCAGGTCGTCATCAACGAGGCCGCGGACATCGAGTGGGAGCGGATGCGGGCCGGCGGCGCGGGCGGTCAGCACGTCAATAAGACCGAGAGCGCGGTCCGCATCTGGTACAGGAAGGGCACTCCCGACGAGATGGAAGTGAAGTGCCAGGACGGTCGCAGCCAGGGCAAGAACTACGAGCAGGCGATGCGTATTCTGCGGTCGCGCCTGTTCGAGCGGCAGCAGGAGAAGCTCCACCGGGAACGGTCCGACATGCGCAAGTCGCTGATCGGCACCGGCGACCGGAACGCCCGCATCCGCACGTACAACTACCCGCAGAACCGCTGCACCGATCACCGCATCGAGTTCACCGCGTACCGGCTCGACTCGATCATGGCCGGCGACCTCGAACAAATGGTCCAGCCGATGCGAGACCATGTGAGGAAGGAAAAACTGGCCGCGAACAGCGCGAAGTGAGCCGCGGAATGTCGTCTCGCCCGCGCCCTCTCTTGTAGAAACAGAAAAAGAGCCGCGGATAACGCTGATTACGCGGATCAGACAAAAGATCGGGTTTTCTAGCCCCGTCTGGGGCGACAGCGTGTAGCCAGGGGTGGAGCGTTAGCGCAACCCCTGGCGAACTCCCACAACCTTCCGCGAGTGCCTCCCACTCGTCCTCGCATCCGCACTCTCTCAGTCGCCATTGCATCTCTCACATCTATTGCGCCGCGTTGCTCCCGGTATTCAGTGGCGGAGCGCGAGTTTATGACTTAGGAATGATGATGCGGAACCGAACCGCCCGAACAGGCGTCGAAATAGAGTCCGGTTCCGCATCACCCCGCCTACTCACCCCTCCGAGAGGAACTTTTACGATGTTTCAACGGGTAACGTACATCGCCGCGCTCGCCGCGTGCGGGCTCGGGCTGACCGCGCTCCACGGCAGCGCGCAGCCGGACAAGAAGGCCAAACCGGAAGACCAGGCCAAGTCGAAGAAAGCCCTTCAAGAAGTCCAGGACTTCATCGGGTTGTGGAACCTAGAGGGCACGCAGAAGGTCGGCGCGAAGACCGAGGCGTGGAAGGAGAAGGTGAGTTGGGGTTGGAAGTTCAAGGACGGCGACGCCTGGATCGTCGTGTCGTTCGCCGACGGGAAGGGTAAGTTTTTCAGCACCGGCGAGTTGAAGTACATCCTGGAAAAGAAGAAGTACGCGCTCGCGCTCACCCCGGCCGCGAAGGGTGAGGCCGCCCAGACGTTCGAGGGCGACTACGCGAAAGGCGCGCTGAAACTGGAGCGCAAGGACGCCAAAACCAACGACGTGTACCGCCTCACGCTGAACACCGTCGCCGAGGGCGAACGGTTCGTGATGAAGTACGAGAAGCAGGACGGCGGGAAGGGGCTGTTCTCCGCGGTCCACGCGATGCAGGGCAACAAAGACGGCGTCGTGGCGGGCGGCCCCAAGAAGCCCGAGTGCATCGTCTCGGGCGGCTCGGCCAACATCGCCGTCAGTTACAACGGCAAGACCTACTACGTGTGCTGCAGCGGGTGCCGTGACGAGTTCAACGCGGACCCGGCCAAGTACACGAAGGGCAAGTAACCAACACCACCGTTCCCGGAGCCAATTGCGTGCTCCGGGAACGGTACGAACTTGTATCTCAATTTGCTGCGTTGAATGGTGCTCGTGGTTCTTGGTTCGGTGGCACAGGCCTCTGGCCTGTGGAGCGCCTCCACAGGCCAGAGGCCTGTGCCACGAACAGTAGCACGTACTCTCAACGCGGCAATTCACCCGCGTAATACCACATATCCCTCTGACCCCTCTCCTTGCTTCCCGTTCCTCATTTCCCCCAAGTTCGCTCCCTTTCGCTCAAGCCGCTTATCCCTCCGGGTCGATCTTCTGTGTGGTGCACAGTGCCGGCGCACCGCGAAAGGAGGTCCGACCGTGCGCCCGAAACACGCCCTGATCATTGTTATCGGGTTGGGTGCGGCCCTCGCGCTGACTCCGGCCGCACGGCCCCAGGACGGGCGCGGTCCGTTCGACGGGCTCCAGGCGCACTACTGGCCGCACCGCAAACTCGGCATCCCGGTCGGCGTTGAGAAACTCGGGGGGCTCGAAAACAAGCCCACACACCTTCAGCTCTACTACTCCCTGAAGCGCGGCCCGTTCCAGAAGGGACCGAAACTGCCAATCGATCGGCTGGACGAAATCGACAGCGGGAAGAAGGGCATCATCTTCGAGGCCCCTCGCGACGGCGATTACGAGTTCACCGTGCAGCACGTGTACGCCGACGGGAAGGTCAAGCCCGCGACCGACGCGCTCGCCCCGGAACTGCGGATCATTGTCGATACGACGGCCCCGCGTGTGCGAATCGCGCCGTCGGGCAACGGAGTCGAATGGAGCGCCACCGACGAGAACATCGACCCCGCGGGCGTCACCGTTCAGTGCAAGTGGCCCGCAACTAACGAGTGGACGAACGTGAAGAATGTGGTGGACCGCCCGTTCTCGACGAGCGGCACTTACGGGTGGAAGTTCAAGTCGGGGGAGGCACTCGACGTGCGCGTGAAGGCCCGCGACCGGGCCGGGCACGAGGGCGTCTCACCGGTCGTCCGCGTGCCCGCGGAATCGGGCACGCCGGTTGGTCTGCCGAAGGGACCGGCGTGGAGCGGTGACCCGGCGCCGCCGATGCCCGAATCGCGCATCGACTACGTGAACACGCTCGATTTCAATTTCGATTACACCGTGCAGCACATGGGGCGCTCGGGGGTCCGGGCCGCGCACCTGTTCGTGCAGAAGGACCGGAGCCCCTGGGAGTTCGTGAAGAAGCAGCCGGAGAATCTGATGCCCGGCGGCAAGGAACCGCACTTAATCACGCTGTCGTACAATGCACCCAACGAGGGCATTTACGGGTTCTACATCATCCCGGAGAGCGGAGCGGGCAAAAAGGCCGACGACCCCAAGAAGGACGAACCGCCGATGATGCTGGTGGTCGTGGACACCACAAAACCGCAGGTGGAGATCACCAGCGTGCAGGTGAAGCCGGGCGGAGTTAAAGGGCCGATCGTCGAGATCACCTGGCGCGCGACCGACTCGAACCTGATGCCGCGGCCCGTGAACCTGGAGTGGTCGTCCGACAGAGAGGCGACCAAGTGGAACGAGATCAAGTACCGGCTCGACAACGACCTCACGGCCACAACCGGGCGCTACGCCTGGGAGGTACCGGACGAGAAACTGTGGAAGTTCTACGTTCGTGCCCGGGCAGTGGACAAGGCCGCGAACGCCGGCGAAAGCGTCTGGGGCCAGGAAGTGATCGTCGACCTGGAAAAGCCATCGGGCACGATCGATCGCGTCCGCGGGGGCGGCGGGGCGGGCACACCGGCGCCGAAATCCGACACGCCGGCCGGGACACCGGCACCGAAATCACCCTCGCCCGGCAAACCGGTCGACAAACTGTTACCTTGAGCACTGAAATCTTACTGCAATCAGTGCAACGACCGGGCTACCGGGTTGCACGAATCACCGCCTGTCGTTAATCTCACATCGGCTCGACGAATCTGCCCACACGGGCGGTGAGTCTTCTCACAGGCCGAACGTGATGCCCACTCCCCTTCTCCGCCCCGCGGTCCCGGGCACAGTGCCCGGGGACCGGCTCGAAGCCATCGAACAGCTCCGCGTTGCGCCGGATGGCACTCAAACAGCCACAGTAATTTGCCCCAGAACAGAACGTCCACTTCGGTAACGCTTGGCCCCGGTGTCGTAATCGGTCATGGAAGATGTGACTCCAGAGGGTGCCCGATGACCGAAAAGCAGTGGTTGAAGTGTGCGGAACCGGAGTTGATGTCGGAGTTACTCAAGGCGAAACTGAGCGAGCGCAAGAGCCGGCTTTTGGCGTGTGCGATTTGCAGAGACATGGGGAAGAAGATCAAGGACGAGCGCTACTGGAAAATGATCGATACCGGCGAACTCTGGGCCGACGAGGGAAATCAACCGCCCGAGGCGGAGGAGGTCTGGGAGACCGGGTTTAACCTTTACGATGAGGCTCAGGCCGCCGGTGACTTCAACACTCACATTGCAGCTCTCTACACGACGTGTTGTGTAGAGCCGGACCCTTTACACCTATTTTTTCAGCCGCCGAAGCCCGAGCAGCAAGGCTGGCGGCGGGTTTTGAAAATCAGCTCCGAAATCGTGGACCGTGTGCTCGGCGATGGAACTGAGGGGCAGGTGCAGGTCCAAAAGGAGAGACGAACTTGGTGTTGCTACGCGCGTGAAGTTCTCGGCAATCCCTTTCGTCCCATAACCTTCTCCCCTTCGTGGCGCACCTCCACCGCGGTCGCGCTGGCGGCTCAGATGTACGAGTCGCGTGACTTCAGCGCGATGCCCATTCTGGCCGACGCACTGCAAGACGCGGGCTGCGAGAACACCGACATCCTGAATCACTGCCGCGGTCCTGGTTCGCACGTCCGCGGGTGCTGGGTCGTCGACCTGGTGCTTGAAAAGGAATAAACACCGCGGGCGCCAGAACGCGCGTGCCTTCGCGTGGCCCACCGTGCGGTACGAAGAATGTTGAACACCATTACACCGATCAGGGCGGCTGATATATGACGATTCGAGCGGCGATTGTCACGATCGGCGTGTGTACCGCGCTGTTTGCCGGCATCGGGGGCGGTATCGGGTGGGCACTCGGTTCCTTCGCACCGGGCTACTACCGCAGCGTGTTTCACCACGGCAATGAACCGTGGTTCGATCCGGTGAGCGTCGGTGTCGGACAGGGGCTCACGCAGGGCGTTACCGGCGGCGCGGTTATTGGTCTCATCGTCGTGGCCCTGTTCCTGTGGCACGACGTGCGCGTTCGGAGGTTGTCGCGCACCTCGGGCGACGACGCACTGGCATCCACTGATTGGTGACGAGGCTCGGAGCCGACGGCGGGTTGGCTCTGCGCGTACAATATCGTCGGGCGCAACTGTTCGGCGCTCGCCACTCGAACGGAGCCAAAGTACACGTGCCTTCACTAGCCGATTTGCGCAAAGAGTATTCCGCCGGCGGGCTGTCGGAGGCGGACGCGGGGAGCGACCCGTTCGCACTGTTCCACCGCTGGTTCGCGCAGGCGGTCGCGACTGAGATGACCGACCCCAACGCGATGATCCTCGCGACCAGCACCCCCGACGGGCACCCGTCCGCGCGCGCGGTGCTGCTCAAGGCTCTCGACGACCGCGGGTTCACGTTCTTCACGAACTACGACAGCCGCAAGGGAAACGAGATGGCGGCGAACCCGCGCGTCGCGCTGGTGTTCCTGTGGCACCCACTCGAGCGCCAGGTCCGCGTGGAGGGCACGGTCGAAGTGGTGACCGCGGCGGAATCCGACGAGTATTATGTGAAGCGCCCGCTCGGGAGCCGGCTCGGGGCATGGGCGTCTCCCCAAAGTGCCGTGATCGCCGGGCGCGAGGTGCTGGAGAAAGCACACACCGAACTGATGGCAAAGTTCCCGGACGGGAACCCGCCGCGCCCGCCGAACTGGGGCGGGTACCGCGTGCTCCCCACGGCGATCGAATTCTGGCAGGGGCGCCCGAGCCGACTACACGACCGCGTCGTGTTCCGGCACACCGCGACCGGGTGGGTGCGCGAACGTCTGGCGCCCTAGATCGATTGGAATCGGTAAGAACCGAAGCTACTAACAAAACAATATGGGACCGGGATCAAATTTCGATTACGGTCCCGCGCGTGCATTAATTCTGGATCGTGTTGATCCTGTTAATCCTGTCAAAAGTTCTTGTGTGATCTGCGATTTCACCGGCCGGTATAAGCCGGCCGTTCGCCTAAAGCACCGACCGGCTTGCCGACCGGCCACTTGAAACACACCACGACCCGTCAGGCACTCGACCGAGTCCCGCACGCGAGCGCGTTTCAGCCGACGTCGCTCTGCGGGCGCTTCGGGGGCGGGGTGATGCTGGTCGGGGTCGCGGACGAGGACGCCGTGTCGGGGTCGGGCGAACTGCGCGTCGTGAGCGCCTCCAGAGCGAGCCGCCACTCGTTCGCGTCGGCCGGGCGCCGGGACGGGTTGTGCGCGACGCTGTGGACCAGGAGCGACACGAGGCTTCGAGGAAGCCCGAGGCCGCGCAGGTCGTCGGCCATGTCGGGACCGGGCCAGAGGGTCAGGTCGCCCAGGAGCATCTGGAACCCGAGCACCCCGAGCGCGTACACGTCGTCGCGCGGGTCGGGCGAGTCGCCGTTGCGCTGCTGCGGGCTGGCGTAGCCGAAGCTCCCGGCGGAGCGGAGCAGCGTCGGCACGCGGCCGCTGTTGGTCATCAGCCCGTGGGTCTGGCCGTCGATCAGGTGCGCGACCGCGGTGCCGCCGATCCCGAAGTCCGTCACCCGCAGCGCGCCCGTTTCGTCTCGGAGCACGTTCGCGGGCTTCAGGTCGCGGTGAACGATCGGGGTCGCGAGTTGGTGGCAGTGCGCGATCGCGGCCCCGATCGAGAGCAGCGCGCGGACCGCGCGGCGGATGCGCTTGGGCTGCGACCGGGTGTTCCACTCGCGCACCGCGTCGGCGAGCGTGCCCCCGGGCACGTACTCGTACATGAGCCACGGCACCTCGCCGTCGAGGTTGCACTCCACGAGCGGGACGATGTTCGGGTGGTCGCCCGCGTGCTTCATCACGCGCACGAGCACCTTCTTCTCGTGCGTCACGAGCCGGTGGCGCGCGTCCGGGTGCGTGAAGAACTTGACCGCGCGGCGCACGGCCTTCCACTCGTGGCGCACGAGCCACACCTCGCCGAACCCCCCGACCCCGATCTGGCGCTCGAGCACCCAGCTCGACAGCCCCGGAATCGGGTCGCCGTTCTCGAACACGAGGCGGATCGGTTCCACGACCTGGACTCCGGTCCCGAGGCGCGCGCGGTCCGCGCTGTCTTGCGCGCGGGTGTCCGGCGCCCCACCGGGGTAGCTGGTCGGCGCGGGGCGGAACGGGGTCGCACCGGGGTGGGACGAACTGGCAACGAACCGGAACCCGCACTTCGGGCACGTCACGGCTCGGCCGCTCGGTACCCGCAGGGGCGTCCGGAGGGACGCCCCACAGTTTGGGCTTGGACAGACATACGAAACGGGCATTCGGCACTCCCGCGTCACTGCGGTGCCTGGGCGCACTTGCGAGTTTGGACGACGTGTAGAAGTATGCTACCAGAGCGGCCCGGAATTGGGAATCTGGATGTATCGACGGGGCGAATGGTACAGATTTGTTGTCGAAAAAGCCGTCACTTTTCGCCGGGCCACACTTCTGCACGGGCACCCGTGACCCGAGCGTAGGACGCTTTTGCGGGGGATGAGAAACTCGTTCCCCCGCAAGTTCTCCATTTTCGTGGAATTCTTCGGGACCGGTGTCGTCTCTGGCGGTGACGGCCGCGGAAATTTCAACCGGGCGCGATTCCGCACCGGCCGGTCGGTGGAGACTCGCTGTGACCGAAATGCTCGTCTCGTGCGCGGTTGTGATCGCGTCGGCCGTTGGGTCGGGCGCGCCCCCGCAACCGCAACCGGAAACGCTCATCCGACTCACGGTCGACGCGACCCGGGCACCAAAACCGGCGCTCAAATATTTGCTGTTGCCCGAAATCGGAGAGATGACACAGGGCAACCCGATTCCGAACTATCTGAAGTGCGTCCTGGATCAGGAGTCAAAGGGAACCGACGCACCGCTCAGCCGGCTCGCGCTCAAGCAGGTGGACCGCGCCGCCCGGATGGACAAACCCGACTGGCAGATCCTGCCCAAGCTGAAAACCGACGGCGTGAGCCTGCTGCTCCCGGACGTTCAGAAGATGCGGCAACTGGCGAACGAACTCAACGGCCGGTTCCGTGACGAGGTCGCGCTCCGCCGGTTCGACGACGCCATCGTGACCGCGAAGACCATGTTCGCGCTCGCCCGGCACATGGGGGAGCACCCCACGCTCATCGGCGGGCTGGTCGCCGTCGCGATCGCCACCGTTGCGATTGCCCCGCTGGAGGAGATGATCGGGCAGCCCGGGTGCCCCAACTTGTACTGGGCGCTCACCGCACTGCCGCACCCGTTCGTCCCCCTTGATAAGGGCTTGGAGGGCGAGCGCGTGTTCGTCGGGACGGAACTGCGTGAACTGGACGACACGAACCCAATGACCGCAGCGCAGCTCCGGAAGCTCATGACGCACCTCGATCGGGTTCGCGAAATTCAGAGGAACGAGAAAAAGACCGGCGAGTGGCTCGCGGAGCGGGCGAAGGACGAAAAGAACCTCGTAGCGGCCCGGGCGCGGCTCCAGGAGCACGGGCTTCGTGCGGACCGACTCGCGCTCTTCTCGCCGTACCAGGTGCTGCTCCTGGAAGCGAAACTGGACTACGAGATCCAGCGCGACGAGACGATGAAGTACGCCCCCCTGCCGACCTGGGAAGCGCTCGCGTACATCGACAAGGTTCCCGTCCCCAAAGAAACGCCGCTCTTTAGTTCGTTCCTGTCTTCGCTCTACAGCGTGCGCCGGGCGCAGGGGCGCCTGGAACAGCGGTTGGCGCTGCTGCGTCACGTGGAGGCACTGCGCCTGCACGCGGCCGATCACGAAGGCAAACTGCCGCAGAAACTGTCCGAGGTTGCGGTCCCGCTGCCGGTCGACCCGTTCTCGGGCAAGCCGTTCCGCTACGAACTGGTTGATGGCGTGGGCCACCTGCGCGGCAGCCCGCCGAAGGCCGGTGAGACAAACGCCGTTTACCACATGCACTACGAGATCATCATTCGCAAGTGATCGGCGGCATTGGTCCACATTCTCTTTAGCGCGACCCGCATTCAACCCGTAGGAACCCGCTCGCGATGACTGCCATTCTCCTGGCTGCTGCGGCCGTGGCCGCTCCCGTCGCGGCGCCGACCGTGCGCGTGACCGTGCAACCGATGGCCGCGCCGAAGCCCGCGCTCAAGTACCAGTTCTTGCCCGAGATCCGCGAGCTAAAAGCCGGGAACGCGGCGCAGTGGTACCTGCGGTCCTTCATGGAGCAGCGGTCATTCTTCTTTAGTAAGGAGGGCACCGCCCAGCGCGTGCGCTACCAGGGGATGACGCTGAAGGAACTCGCGAGTGAGCCGCTGAGCAACTATGGCGGGTCCGCACTCACGCAGACGGATTGGGGCGCCCGACTCGATACGGTCGACTGGCAGGTGCTCGACCGCATTCAAGCCGAAGGGCCGGATCTGCGACTGCCCGAACTCGCACCGTTGCACCTGCTTGCCGCTTCGCTCCAGATCCGGTTCCGCGTGGAAGTGGCACGCGGGGAATACGACGACGCGATTCGGACCGCGAAGACCATGTTCGCGCTCGCTCGACACCTGAGCGACTACCCGACCACAGCCGCGAACCGTATCGGTCTTACGATCGCCGATATGACTCTGGACACACTCTGGGAAATGATTCAACAACCGGGCTGCCCCAACTTATACTGGGCGCTGACCGATTTGCCGTGCCCGCTCGTGGAACTGCGCAAGGGCGTGCAGGGTGATCGCGCTCTGGTGGATACGGAGCTACGTGCGTTCCGCGATAACTCCGTGCTGGCCGACACCGAAGTCGAGGACTTGGTGAGCCGGCTATCCGGGCGTGCGGGGTACATTCGCGAGCAGGCCGGGTTGCCCCCGCGAAACCTGCGGGCGGCGCTGGCGGCGCGGGCCAAGGACGCGACCGGGGTCCGAGACGCGCGGCGCCGACTCATCGAATCGGGGCTGGGTAAGAACGCGGTCGAGGGGTTCGATCCGGTCCACGTTGTGTTGCTGGACGACAAGCGCGATTACGAGGTTCGTCGCGACGAGGAGATTCGTCTACTCGGTGTGAAGGCGTGGGAGATGGACGCGATCCCGCGCGAGAAGCACGCAGCGGACGGGCTGTTCACCGATCTGGTCCCGCGAATCGCGGACACGCGCCGCGCGCAGGCCCGGTTCGAGCAACGGGTTGCGCTGCTGCGACACGTGGAAGCGCTCCGCATGTTCGCGGCGGCCCACGACGGGAAGTTACCCAACAAACTCGACGACGCGGGCGTTCCACTCCCGGTGGACCCGTTCACGGGCAAGCCCTTCGCTTACGTGCTTGAGGGCGGTGTCGCCAAGCTGCGCGGATCGGCGCCAAAGCGTGATGGGCACGCCCTTAGTTACGAAGTGATTGTTCAGAAAAAGTGAAGTTCCAAGTTTCAAGTTCCAGCAGTTCCAAGTTGAAAATACGCACGCGCTGAAGCTGAAACGTGGGACAGCAGAATCTGGAACTCTGGAACTCTGGAACTCTGGAACTAAATGCAGGAGGTCGGTCATGCCCGCTCCGCTCCCGCTGGACAAGCTCGATCCCGTTGAGGTGTGGAAGCCGTGGGTGCCGACCGCGGCCGATCCGTGGGACCGCAAATGGGCCGCGCACCTCTATCGTCGGGCCGCGTTCGGCGCGAGTACAGCGGACCTCGACCAAGCCGTAAAAGCCGGGCCGATCAAGACGCTGGACCTGCTCCTCGCCGGGCAGTCCAACGCGGCGGAAATGGTACCCACGCTCACGGACGTGGGGAAGGTCGCGGCCACGCGCGACGGGGACGGCACACAGCTCCGCGGGTGGTGGCTGTACTGCATGTTGCAAGGCGGGCACCCGCTGCGCGAGAAGATGACGCTGTTCTGGCACAACCACTTCGCCACGAGTCTCGTGAAGGTGCGCGACCCGAACCTGATGTTCCGCCAGAACTGTCTCTTCCGCACGCACGCGCTGGCGCACTTCGGCCCGCTGCTGCACGCCGTCACGCGCGACGGGGCGATGCTCGTGTGGCTCGACTCGAACAGCAACGTGAAGGCCAAGCCGAACGAGAACTATGCCCGCGAGTTGATGGAACTGTTCAGCCTCGGTGTGGGCAATTACACAGAAAAGGACGTGCGCGAAGCGGCGCGCGCGTTCACCGGCTGGCACACCAACGGCACGGGCTTCGAGTTCAACGAGGCCCAGTACGACTTCGGCGACAAGACCGTTCTCGGCAAGACCGGTCCCTGGCGCGGCGACGACGTCGTGAAGATCGTGCTCGAACAGCCGGCCGCGGCGCGGTTCCTGGTGCGCAAACTGTACACGTTCTTCGTCAGCGAGATCACACCGCCACAAGCACTCCTGGATCCGCTCTGCGAGTCGTTCCGCAAGAGCGAGTACGACGTCGCAGCGCTCGTGAAGACGATGCTGGCATCGCGCCACTTCTATTCCGAGCACGCCTACCGCAAGCGGATCAAGAGCCCGATCGAGTACGCGCTCGGCGCGGTCCTGGCGACGTACCGGCGCTTCGACGAGGACGACCCGCACTACAAGGTGATCTCGCACCAGTCACTTATCAAATGGTTAAACGGCATGGGGCAGTCACTTTTCGCTCCGCCGAACGTGAAGGGCTGGCCGGGCGGCCGGACGTGGTTGAACACCGCGACCGTACTCGAACGGAACAACTTCGCGGCGGAACTCATGTCGGGAACGGTGTGGGCACCGCCGCCGGAAATGTCCCTGTTCGTGGTGTCGAGCGACCTACCGCCCCCGAAAGCGCTCGACCCGGCCCGCGCAATCGAAGACGCGCACGCGACCACTTCCGAGGCCGTGGTGGACGCACTCATCGACGTATACGCGCCCGGTGGGGTGCGTGCGGAAGCGCGCGAGAAACTCGTGGCGTTCGTCGACGAAGACAAACCAACGGGCCTGCTCCTCGCGCACCGGGCGCGCGAAGCCGCGCACGCGATTCTGACGATGCCGGAAGCTCAATTGGCCTGATCGCGGTCTGATTACGAGCCGTTGTGACTGTATTGGATTGGTGATTTGTGGTTCTTGGTTCGGTGGCACAGGCCTCTGGCCTGTGGAGGCGCTCACACAGGCCAGAGGCCTGTGCCACGAGCTAAAACGCCGTCATTTGACGGTGGTGCTTCATACTCGCCTGGAACACCGCGGGCACGACCCGCACGACCGGAGAAACCCATGTTCAACCGTCGGCAGTTCCTGACGCGCGCGGTGCGCGGGTCGTCGCTCCTGGCACTCGGGTCCGCGGTGCCGCAATTCGTCGCGCAGACCGCGCGCGCGGCCGCACCCGGAAAAGACACGATTCTCGTGGTGGTCGAAATGACCGGGGGGAACGACGGCCTCAACACCGTCATCCCCTACGCCGACGACCTGTACCACAAGGCGCGCCCCACGCTGCGCCAGACCAAGCAGCAGGTGGTCGTACTGGACGACCACGTCGGGCTTCACTCGGGGATGCAGGCGCTCCGGCCCCTCTGGGAAGCCGGGAACCTCGCGGTGGTTCAGGGCGTCGGGTACCCGAACCCGGACCGCTCGCACTTTGAAGCGATGGACATCTGGCACACCGCAGACCCGAAGCGCGCGGCCACGACCGGCTGGCTCGGGCGCGCGTCGGGCGAGATGGAGAACCGGTCCGGCGGGGTGCCAATTCTCCACGTGGGGACGGGCAAGGCGCCGCTCGCCGCGACCGGCGCCCAAGGGCGCGGGGCCGTGAGCGTGGGCGACCAGAACTCGTTCCGGCTCGAACTCGGTAACGGGGACCGCAAGGATTCGCGGCGAAAGTTGCTCGAAGCCGTAACGACTCCCGCGACGAGCACGGACGACGATGATCCGCTCGCGTTCGTTCAGCGGCGCCAGGTGCAAACGCTCACCGCGGTCGAGAACCTGCGCGAGTTGCTCGAAGGTCCGCGTGCGATCCGCGGGTTCGGCGGCGGGCTGCAACAGAAGTTCCAGCTCATTGCGGGACTAATCGCACGCGGGTTCGGAACACGCATTTTCTACGTGAGCCTGGACGGGTTCGACACGCACGCCGATCAAGCGCCCGCGCACCAGCAGCTCCTCACGCAGCTCGCAACGGGCATCGGCGAGTTCTTCCGTGAGCTGAAAGACACCGGGAACGACAGCCGCGTGCGGGTGCTGACGTTCTCGGAGTTCGGGCGCCGGGTGACCGAGAACGGCAGCCGCGGGACCGACCACGGCGCGGCCTCGTGCGTACTTTTGGCCGGCGGAGGTGTGAAGGGCGGCGTGGTGGGCAAGCACCCGAGCCTGTCCGACCTCGATTCCGACGACCTAAAGTACCACACCGACTTCCGCAGCCTGTACGCGACGCTGCTCGACGACTGGCTGAACTGCGACAGCAAGTCCGTCCTCGGCGCGAAGTGGGACCACATCAAGGCGCTGGCCGCGCGGTAATTGTGCGGGGAGATGCCACACAGTTCGCTCGGCGCCTCTTGGCGAACGGCCGGTGTGAGCCGGCCGGTGAGATCAACAAATGACTTTGACAGGATCAACAAGATTAAGAGAAGACGCGATGCGAATCCGTTTTGAATCCGGCCGATCCTGTTAATCCTGTCCAAAACTCTTCTCTTACCAGCCATTCACTCTGATCCTTCATGCTCACACCGGCCGTTCGCCAATATGGTGCGAACGGCCCGTCGGCACATTCGTTACAGGCGCATCTCCAGTTCTCGCATTTAATCATGCCGTGCGTGATTTCTTCACTTCCGAGGCGACGCGGTTCGTAAAGAACCTCAATTCAGGTGCGATCTATCATCCTGGCGGAATTCCGACATTCCGCAAAATCCGTGCGCGCGGACATATCCGCGCCCTACGGTTCACGGTGGACGACTAGAACGCGCTGGGTCCGTGGTCCCACCGAAAAGCGCCCGATAGGAGATCGCCCGATGCCCGCTCTGCCCGACCGCCCCGCCGCGGGCGCTACCGGCACCGATGCGGCGCTGCTGCAGCGGTACCAGTCCGGCGACGAGGCCGCGGCCACGGACATCTATTCGCGCTACGCGCACCGCCTCCGCGCACTCGCGCGCCAGTACTGCACCCCCAATTTTGCCGGCCGGTTCGACGCGGACGACGTGATCCAGTCCGTGTTCCGCGCGTTCTTCCACGGCGCCCGGCACCGGGCCTACGAGGTGCCCCCCGAGGGGGAACTGTGGGGGCTGCTGATGGTGCTGGCCGTGAACAAGGTGCGCGCGCTCGTGGGGCACCACCAGGCCAACAAGCGCGCGGTGCGCCACACCGCGTCCGTTCCGGACCTCGACTCCCACCCCGCACTGGCCGCCGACGATTCCGCCGCCGCGTTCCTGCGGATGGTGATGGACGAGCAACTGGCCGCGCTCCCCGAATCGAACCGCGCCATCATCCGCTTGCGCACCGAGGGCTACGAGGTCGGCGAGATCGCGCGGGAAACCGGGCGCTCGCGCCGCACCGTTGAGCGCGTCCTCCAAGACTTCCGCGCGCGACTGTCGCGCGCCTGATCCATCCCCCGCCGGAGCTGTTGTGAACGCGCCCACCGCCGCAGCCGTCCCGTCCATGTCCGCCGAACTCGCCCACCGAGTCGATGCGTTCGAGGCGGCCCTGGAGACCGATCCCGGGGCCGATTTCGCGCTCTACCTCCCGGCCCCCGGGCACCCGCTCTACCCCGCCGTGCTGGGCGAGTTGGTCCGCATCGACCTGGAACACGCCTGGACCCGCGGCCGGCGCAAGCGCGTGGCCGATTACACCTCGCGCTTCCCCGCCGTGCTCACGAACTCGGTGCTGCTCGCCGCGGTCGCGTTCGAGGAGTACCGCCAGCGGCTCCGGGCCGGCGATTCGGTTCACCCGGACGAGTACCGGAACAAGTACGGCGTGAACACGTCCGATTGGGGTTCCTTCGGCCCGGGATCGTCTTTTGCTCCCGGACCGGACGAAGAGATCGCGCGCACGAACGCCCTCCCCGATCTCACACCCCCGCCACGCGACGACGCCCGTACCGCGGCCGTTCCGGAAATGCGGCACACGCAGCACCGCAACAACGGGAACCCGCCGCGTCAGACGGCCCGGGCGCGGGTGCTGTCCGAGGCGGAAGAACTTTCGGAGTGGCAAGAAGCTACGGCGTCGCTGCCGGACCCGGGCACGGAGTTCGTCGGGTTCCACCTGACCAAGGAACTCGGGCGCGGGGCGTTCGGGCGCGTGTACCTCGCGCGCCAGGGCGATCTCGCCGGGCGGTTCGTGGCGCTCAAGGTCGCGAGCGGGCTGGCGGGCGAGTCGAACACGCTCGCGCAGCTCCAGCACCCGAGCATCGTACCCATCTACTCGTACCACAAGGCCGGGCCGTTCCAGGCCGTGTGCATGCCGTTCCTGGGCGGCACCACGCTCGCACAAGTGGTGCAGCACCTGAGTTCGCGCCCGAACGTTCCGAAATCCGGGCGCGAACTTCGGAGCACACTGACTCGCGGGAACCTCGAAACCTCCGTTAAAACGAACGCCGGTCACGCTTCGGGGACCGGTTCCGAGGTGGCACTCCCGCCATCCGATGTCGCGTCCGCGGTCGCACCCGACGCGGAACCGCCGCTCCCGGCCGAGGCCCCGGAGGGTTGGGCGCGCCTGGACGGGTTGCCGTATGTCGATGCCGTACTCGCGCTCGGCGGGCAACTCGCGGACGGGCTTGCACACGCACACAACCGTGGGATCCTGCACCGCGACCTGAAGCCCGCGAACGTGCTGCTCACGGACGAGGGGCGCCCGATGCTCCTCGACTTCAACCTCGCCGAAGACATGAAGCTCCGCGGCTCGGCGGAGCGGGCAATGATCGGCGGCACGCTGCCGTACATGGCTCCGGAACACATGCAGGCGTTCCGCTCCGCGTCGGGCGTACTCGACGGCCGGTGCGACCTGTACGGGCTGGGCGTCATCCTGTTCGAGTTGCTCACCGGGCGGCACCCGTTCCCGGTCCGGCGCGGGTCGCCGCGTCTTACTGTTCCGCAAATGATCGAGGACCGGGCGACCCCGCCCTCCCCTCGCGCGATGAACCCGGCCGTTTCACCGGGTGCGGATGCCATTATTCGTAAGTGCCTCGCGCCGAAGCCGGAAGACCGGTATCAGCGTGCGGAGGATCTACGCGAAGACATCGACCGACACCTCGCCAACAAGCGATTGAAGTTCGCCCCGGACCGGTCCGTGCGCGAGCGCGCTCGTAAGTGGGCGCGGCGGCACCCGCGGCTCGCGTCGTCCGGAGTCGTCGCCGCCCTCGCGATATTCCTCCTGACCGGCACGGTCGGGGCCGCGGCGTACACCCGCGAGCGCACCCGCGACCTCGAAGCACGCGGACGGTTCGCCGACCACCAGACCGCGTTCCGCGACGCCCAGACGTTCCTCGACGACCGCACGCGGTCCAGTTCGCGGCTCGACGAGGGGCTGGGAAAACTGCGCGCCGTGCTCACCGGCTACGGCATTCCCGAAGACACCGGGGCCGATGCGTGGCAGTCCACCCCGATCGTGCAGTACCTGCCGGAGTCCGATCGCGAGCGCGTGCGAGGGGACGTCGGCGAGACGTTCTTCCTCATGGCTCAAGTCGCGCTGCTGAAAGCCGCGGGCACCACCGATGAGCAGGAGCGCGCGGCCCACATCGGGCGCGCGACCAAGTGGAACGAATTCGCCGAGCGCTACGGGAACGATCGGTTGCCCCGAGCGGTCCGCGAGCAGCGGGCGCGCGTGGCGGACCTCAACGGGAGCCGGGCCGAGGTCGAGCGGCTCCGGGCCGAGTCCGAACTCACACCGCTGGAATTGCCGCGGGACCTGTACCTCGCCGGGAGCCAGTTGACGCGCGACGGGCACCACCGGGCCGCGCTCCGGCACCTGCGGCGCGCGACGCAGCTCGATCCCGAGAACTTCTCGGCGTGGTTCCTGCGCGGAACCTCGCACCTCGCGCTCGAACAAGACGATCAAGCCGTGATGTGCTACAGCGCGTGCGTTTCGCTCCGCCCGGACTTCGCCCCGGCGTGGATGAACCGCGCGTTCGCGTTCTACCGCATGCGGGTCTACCCCGAAGCGCGTGAGGACTACGACCGGGCGCTGAAACTCGACCCGAAACTGGCCGAGGCATACGTCCAGCGCGGCCAGCTCCGCGAAGCGACCGGCGACGCTCCGGGCGCGATCGAAGACTACACCCGGGCACTCGCGACCGGTATCGCACCGGCGCGGGCGTACTTCAAACGAGCCACCACGAAGTTCCTCAAGAACGACCTCGAAGGCGCGAAGGCGGACCGCGAGGCCGGGTTCAAAGTGACTCCGGCGGATGAGATGAGTTGGGTCGCCCGAGCCGAAAACCTGCTCCAATTTTCCCAAGACCCGAAGGCCGCGCTCGCCGACGTCGACGAGGCACTGAAAGCCAACCCGTGGTCGGTGTTCGCCCTGGAACTGAAAGCACACCTGCTTTCCGAGCACCTCCAGCGCCCCGACGACGCACTCGCGGCCCTGAACCGCGCAATCGAGTTGCACCCGGACTACGTTGCAGCTCGCGCCGGGCGCGGGGTGCTGCTCGCTCGCGCCGGGAAGCGTGTCGAAGCCCTGCGTGACGCGCAGGAGGCGGTCCGACGCGACACCCGTGCCACCAACTTGTACCAGGTCGGGTGTATTTACGCCCTGACCGCCAAGACCAACCCCGAGGACAAGCGCGCGGCCCTGAACCTGATCTGGGACGGCATCAAGACCGGGTACGCGCTCGACTTCGTCGACACCGATTCGGACCTCGACGCGATCCGGAAGGACCAGGAGTTCCAGAAACTGGTACGCGACGCGAAGGCCCTCAACGCGCCTCGATCCGAGGCGAAGTAACCCGCCCACAAATGTGATGGAGCGCACGAGCCCTCAGAGCGATTCGTGAAAAAAGCGACAAAGTGTGGCGGGTCGGAACCGGCCACACACTTTCACTCAATACACCGAGTCCGCCTGCCCGAAGACCGCCCGCTAAGATCGTTTGCCCGCTAAAACGCCCACAGAGTGAGATACCGATGAAGTTCGCCCGCCTCGGTTCGACGTTTGAGACTCTCGAAGACCGCAGCCTGCCTACCACGTTCGGTGTGCCCTGGGCCGACCCGGAACACCTGACCTTCAGCTTCGTCCCGGACGGCGCCCAAACGCCGCTCGGTACCAACAGCCTCAGCCAGCTCCTCAACTCCGCCGGCACGAGCCCGCAGTGGAAACTCGAAATCCTCCGCGCGTTCCAGACGTGGGCGGTGAACGCCAACATCAACATCGGCCTCGTGACCGACGGCGGGCAGGTGCTCGGCGCGGTCGGCGCGGTGCAGGGTGACACCCGCTTCGGCGACATCCGAATCGCGGCAGCCGGGCTCTCACCGGACGTGCTGGCGAGCACGTCGCCGTTCAGTTGGACCGGCACCACCCTGAGCGGGGACATGGTGCTGAACTCCAACGCCCGGTTCGGGATCGGGTCCGCCTACGACCTGTACTCGGTCGCGCTGCACGAGGCCGGGCACGCCTTCGGCCTGGACCACGACCACGATCACGACGAGGCCTCGGCGATCCACTCGGGCTACGAGTACCAGACCGGGCTGAGCGCGAGCGACATCGCGCACCTCCAGGCGCTTTACGGTGCGCGGCGCGCGGACGCCTACGACCTGGCCGGTGGCAACGACACGGTCGCGCGGGCCAGCTCGATGCCGCGCAACTCGATCACGCAGCTCCTCGTGAGCGGCGACCTCACGACGATGTCCGACGTCGACTACTACAAGTTCACGGCGCCCGCGATCACGTCGATGATTAGCAGCGTCACCGTGCGGCTGAAGACCGCCGGGCTGAGCCTGCTGACGGCGCGCGTGACGGTATTCGACGCGGCCGGCAACGTGGTCGCGAGCGGCGCGAGCACCGACCCGATGAACAACGACCTCCTGCTCACGTTCCGGCCGGGGCTGTTCGGCGGGAACTACACGATCAAGGTCGAGGGCGCGCGGAACGACGTATTCGACATCGGCGGGTACAAGCTCGCGGTGGACTTCCTCTCGATCAGCGGGCTGCTCAGCCCGATCACGACGACGCTGACCGGGGTTCTCGACGGGCACACCGACGACATCCTCGCGACCGCGCTCAACCTGCAGACAAATAAGGGCAACGACTCCCGGTTCGACGCCGTCTACCGCGGGGTGCTCGAAGACTCCTACGACGTGGACAGCTACCGCGTGCGGACGGACCGGTACGCCCCCGGCACGTCGGTCACGCTGAACGTGATGGTGTGGGGGCTGGATGCGAACCCGGTGGACGCCCGGGTCCGGGTGTTCGACGCGAACGGCAACGCGGTCGCGTTCCAGGTCCTCTCAAACGACCGCGGGCTGTTCAGCGTACAGGTGCTCAACGCGACCGCCGGGAAGGACTACTACATTCAGGTGTTCGCCCGCGCCGGCGCGGTGAAATCGACCGGCAACTACTTCATCGCGGCCGACTTCAACCAGCTCGCGCCGCTCGTGTTCGATAACGTTGCGAACGGAACCTTGAACGCAGGTGCGACCACCGCGGTCGACACGCTCGCACTGAACAAGGCCGGGGTGTACCAGTTCGCCCTGAACGCCCAGGGGCAGAGCGCGGGCGACTCGGTCACGATGACGGTGTACGACGCGGACGGCAACGTGGTGTTCACGCTGACCGCGACGGCGGGTCAGCCCGCGGTCACGTCCAGCCGGTACCTGAAGGCCGGGACGTACACGGTGAAGTACACCGGTGCGAAGTCGAACGCCTCGCGGATCGGGTACGGATTGTTCATGACTCAATTGAGCGAGGGCGTCGGGCCTTACGCGACGAGCACGGCCAGCCCGCCGACGTCGCAAACGGCCCCACCTCCTCCCCCGCCGCCCTCGTCGTCGTACTCCTACACCAGCTCGCCGAGTAACCCGAGTTCGCCGAGCAGCCCGAGTTCGCCTGGCTACCCCTACGCCTACTGATGCTCGCCCGCCCCGTTTGTCCTCATGTGGGGACAAGCGGGGTTCGTGGCACGGACCTCTACCGGTGAAATCGCTCACACCGGCTAGAGGACCGTGCCGCGAACAAAGGACCGAGCTCAGCAACACAGGAATGAATACACGGTCGGCGGTGGCCCTCTGGGAACGTTCCCAGAGGGCCACCGCCGACCGTGCGTTGGGAGACGAGTAGTAGCTCTACGAAACCTCGTCCGGCGGTTCGGGCAGCATCAGCGCGAACGCTGCGGCGGGGATGAACAGGAACCCCGCAGTGAGCAACACGAGCCGGTAGTCGATCGACGCAAGCGCGCCGGACGCCAGCGTGCCGATGCCCGCCGCGATGCGACCAAAGTTGTAGCAAAAGCCCGCACCGGTGGTGCGCAGGAGCGTCGGGAACAGCGGGGGCATGTACATCGTGAACAGCCCGAACACGCCCTGGCACAACCCGATCGCAACGAACCCGACCCACAGCGCGTTGTGGTCGCGCGGGACGCAGTACGTCGCGGTCATCGTCGCACAGTACGCGAGGCACAGTATCACAATAGCCCAACGGTAGCGGACCTTCTGAGCGATAGCTGCTGCGATAAAGTTCCCGACGATGGACGCCCCGATGACCACCCACATCGCAATGCCCCCGAGACGGTTCCGGTCGCCCGGGGTCCACTCGGCAAGTTCGGGCATGGCGCGGAGGTGCTGACCGAACCAGAACAGGAACGCCCAGTGCGCGGTCAGGGCACAGGAGCACACCACGAGCGTGAGAACGGTGATCCGTCGCACCGGCGGGCGAAACAGGTCAGAGAACCGGGGCGCGTTCGCGGCTGCGGCCTCCCTCGCGCCGGCCCACTCTTCAGGTTCCGGAACTGCTTTCCGAATCCAGAGCACGATGAACGCCGGGGCCACGCCCACGAGGAACACGTAGCGCTCCGGGAGGTCAGCCATAAAGTAGAACGCCGCGGCCGCGATCATCACCCCGACATTCACCCCGCTCTGGAGGACCGCCGCGATCCACGGGCGCCACTTCTTCGGCCACGTTTCTGAGAGGATCGACGCACCGATGGCCCACTCGCCGCCGATCCCCAACGCCGCGAGGAACCGGAAGATCATCAACTGCCACCACGTTTGCGCCACGGCCCCCAGCCCGGTACAGATGGCGTAGGTGAGGATCGTGAAGACGAGCGCGCGGCTGCGGCCGATGCGGTCCGCGATCCGGCCGAAGAACCCGCCCCCGAGCGCCCACCCAAACAGAAACGCGGCCATAATCATGGACGCATGCTTGCGGACCTCGGGGTTCGTTTCGTCGTGTTTCAGCCCGATGAGTTCGGCGACGAACGGCGTGGCGACGAGCACGTACAGGTGCATGTCGAGGCCGTCGAACATCCAACCCAACCATGCGGCAGCGCCGGACTTCCACTGTTGCGGGGAGATGTCGCGCAGGCGGGTCACTTCCTTCGTCGGCGCGGGTGAAGGAAGCGCGTCGGGGGAGAGTTCGGGGGTTCCCATGCGGTTACGTTCCGATCATCAGCTTTTGCGGAGGAGGAGATCTATGACCCAGCACCCGCGAACGTGCGGGGTGGAACTATCGCGGCAATGATTCAGAATATCAGTGTTTTCGCAACCGGCGTCCTGAAGTGCGTCCGCGAGGACCGGCAGCGCGCTGAATTCCCGTGATTCGTACATCTGCGCCGCCAGTGCCACAGCCGTGGACGTGCGCCATTCCGGGAGGAATGTGACCGACCGAAACGGGTTTCCGAACACTTCGCGGAGGAGATTGCTTTGCGCCGTGTGTTCGTGCTCAAAGACTAGGCGAGCGCGTTCGGGATCCTGTAGTGGAGTAAAGGGCTTACCTACGCGGCGGTGTACGGCTCCGGATGCGTGGGAACAAACTCGTGCCGTGCAGAACTCGGCGTAAGCCCCGGGTTCCTCAAGCCGCGGAGTAAGCGACTGAGCCCACTCGTTTAATTTCCAGTCCGGTTCTTCACTGTCGGGCCACCCCAAACAGAAAGCGGCGGCGTCTACATACTGCCGATAAGTGAGTACGAATGGCTTTGATAGATCGGGGTTGCTGAAGGCCAAAGCCCATTCTTCTGGATCGGCGCGACCGTCTGCGTGCGACTCTGTGATTTCGACTTGCTGTTGTTGAGATGGCGTCATCGATTCCCATAATCTTCGACAACAAGCACAAGCGAATAGTCGAAGTTTACGGTGGCTCACACCGCGAACGGCTGTGAGCAATTCAATGGGATTGATACTAGCCAACCATTCCACTTCGGTCATGTTTGCACACTTCCGCAGCATCCGGCATAGATGAGTTCTTCGTTATTTCTACTAGGTAAGATTGAAGTCCGGGCGGTACCGTTTAATGCCCACGTCGATTCGTGGCATTGGTGTGCGAATGCTGCATTCTCCCGAGTGAATCGCGTACCGAAGTGTTTGAAAGTGTCGCTCGAGCGATTGCTCCCCAGGAGTATTGGTGCCCGCGACCTGACGGGAATTAATCCGTAGGTGCCCCCAACTCACAAGGACGGCGGATGGAATGTCTTGGCGAACGGCCGGTGTAAGCCGGCTGGTGGGAGGCCTCTCCTGTTTGTCGCCACAAGGCACAGCAAACGGTCGGTGTGATGTGAAAACAAGCAGCATTTTGACAGGATTAACAGGATCAACCGGATAAGGCCAAACGCGAGATTGCCTTCAGAATCCTGTCGATCTTGTTGATCCTGTCCAAGCTCTTCTGCACGGGAGATTATCACCGGCCGGCTCACACCGGCCGTTCGCCAAGAGATGTCGGCAAGCCGCAGTCGCCCAGGAGCGGGCGGTGTAGTTCGGACGTACCGCGGGCGAACCGCGTCCGCGGCGCCACAAGGGGTTGGAATGTGGTCGCACACCGACGCGGCGCCCGCGGCACGCTCTCAAACCGCGGCATCAACCGGCGCCTGCCGGGTTCCTTTGCGTGCGGCTAGGGGGTGCGACGAGAGCGGCTTGTGTGAATCCAAACCGACTACCCGCAACACTTTCCCGCCCGCGGCCAGTTCCTGTTCCATCTGGTGCAGCTTTTCCATCGTACTGTGGTCCACGAGCTTGACTTCCGACAGATCGAGGACCACTTCATCGCGATCGGTCGCGTACTTCGCGATCGCGCTCTTGAGGCCGAGCCAGTTCGAGAACACGGCCGCTTGGCGCACCTTCAGGACCGCGACCCGTTCGTCGTCGGTACTCGCCACCTCGATGTCGGCCCGAACGAAGCTCCGGAGCGGGGCGCCGTTAAGGACGTGGATCACCAGTTTCAGTGCGATCCCCGACGCCACGCCGATCAGGAGGTCGGTGCAGAGGGTCACCACGATCGTCGTGACGAATACTACAAGCTGTTCGATCCCGATCTTATAGGTGTGGATGAACTCCTTCGGCGAGGCGAGCCGGAACCCGGTGAACACCAGCATCGCGCCCAGCGCGGCCAGCGGAATCATCCGGATCACGAACGGCAGCAGCAGGATGAACGCGAGCAGGAACAGCCCGTGGAAGAAGTTCGCGTACTTGGTCCGCGCACCGTTGTCGATGTTCGCCTTGCTCCGAACGATCTCGGAGATCATCGGCAGCGCCCCGACGAACGAGCACAAGGTGTTCGCCACGCCCACCGCGAGGAGGTCGCGGTTCTGGTCGGCTTTTCGGCGCCACGGGTCGATCATGTCGACGGCCTGCGAACTGAGCATCGATTCGATCGTCCCGATCAGCGCGAACAGCACCACGTACTTCACACCGGTCGCGGTCGCCAAGCCCGTGAAGTCGGGGAACAGGAACGCGGCGGACGGGTTATCGAGCACGTTCGGAACGTTGACCAGGTATTTCATTGGGTTGCCGACCGATTCGCCGAGGCCCGTGAACCCGAGCCCGAGGGCCATCGGGATCGAGACGAGGACCACGACCAGTTGCGCCGGTACCGGCTTCAGGACCGGAACCCGCGCTTTCAGGAACGGGAACAGGATCATGATCGCCAGCGCGGTCACCCCGACGATCGCGACGGTTTGGGTCACCGATTGGCCCAGGTTCTCAAAGACCTTCGGGATCGCGATGATCGAATCGATCGGGGCGCCCGGGGGGGCCGATTGCCCGAGCATCACGAAGAACTGTTTGGCCATGATCGTGATGCCGATCGCCGCCAACATCCCGTGAACCGGGGTGAGCGGGACCATCTCGCCGACCTTACCGGCCTTAAGCAGCCCGAACAGGATCTGGATCACCCCCGCGGTCACCCCGACCCCGAGTGCGAGCGGGTACCCGTACTTGGCGAGCGTCGCGAGGTCCTTCGGGTCGGTTCCGGGCGGGGCCGCTTCCAGTCCCAGTTCGAGCACGGCCCCGGAAACGATCACGATCAGCCCGGCAGCCGGGCCTTTAATGGTCAGTTGCGAGTTGCTGATGAAGCAGGTGACGATGCCGCCGATGACGGCGGTCCAGATCCCGGCAATGGGCGGGTAGTAGCTGGCGGACGCAATACCCAAGCAGAGCGGCATCGCGATCAGGAACACCAGGAAACCGGACAGGAGATCGAACCGGAGGTTCGGGAGCAAACCGGGTGTGAGCGGTGCGGCGGAACTGTGCACGGGGTCGGCCACGGGGCATCCTCGGGAACTCGTTGGTTCCACTCAAGGCAATGCCCGTGCCGTTTCAAAAACGTTGATTTTTCCGTGTAATTCAGCGAGCGTCCGAGAGGGGCGATGGCCGGTTAGCCGTCACTGTGGTCGTCGTCGGACCACACCGAGCGGGCGATGCTGATGCCCAGGGTCCGGATCTTGTTCCGGAGGCTCCCGCGGGTGATGCCGAGGATGCGCGCGGCCTGGAGCTGGTTCCCGTCGGTGTGCTTCAGCACGCGCACGAGAACCTCGCGCTCCATCCGCTCCAGGGACTCCGCGTACAGGTTCTCGCTGTTCGCCGCGATGCGCCCGCCGACGAACTGCTCCCAGTCGAACGCGCCGCCGGCACCGTTCGTCGCCGGCGCGCTCGCCACGGAACTGGTTGGGTGAAAAACGTGGTCCGGCAGGAAATCCGCGAGCAGTGCCGAACCGCTCATCCGGAGGACCGATTGCTTGAGTACGCTCTGCAACTCGCGCACGTTGCCCGGCCACGGGTACGCGCGGAGCGCGGCCGCCGCGTCGGGCGCGACCTCGGCCACCGGCTTGTTCAGCTCGTGCCCGAACCGCTTCAGGTAGTAGTCGATCAGCAGCCCCACGTCGTCGCCGCGCTCGCGCAGCGGCGGGAGCTTGATCGTGAACACGTTGAGCCGGAAGTACAAATCGCGCCGGAACCGCCCGTCCTCGACCATCTTTTCGAGGTCCGCGTTGGTCGCCGCGACCAGGCGCACGTCGGTCTGCACCGTCTCCGCCCCGCCCAGGCGCTCGAACCGCTGCTCCTGGATGAGGCGCAGCATTTTCGCCTGCGTGAGCGGGGCCATTTCGCCCACTTCGTCGAGGAAAATGGTACCGCCCTGGCACTGCTCGAACTTGCCGATGCGCTTGCGATCCGCGCCCGTGAACGCGCCCTTCTCGTGCCCGAACAGCTCGCTCTCCAGGAGCGGCTCGGGGATCGCGGCGCAGTTGATCGCCAGGAACGGCTTGTCGGACCGGCGCGAGTGCTGGTAGATCGCGCGGGCGACCAGTTCCTTCCCGGTACCGCTCTCCCCCAGGACCAGCGCGATCACGTTCTGGCCGGCGACCCGGCCGACCGCCTTATAGACCTCCTGCATGGCCGGGCACCGGCCGAGCAACACGTCGCCGAACACCGGGGCCGGTTCGACCTCGGGCATCGTGGCCGGGGTGCGCATCAACTGGCTGGACTGCACCGCGCGGTCGATGAGCTGCCGCAGGTCCGCCAGCTCCAGTGGCTTGAGGAGGTACTCGTAGGCCCCGTCCTTCATCGCTTCGATGGCGAGGTCGGTGGTGCCGTGCCCGGTGACGAGGATGACGGGCACGCGGGCGTCGATCGCGCGCACCTGGCGGAACGTGGTGAGCCCGGTCGCGTCGGGCAGGTGGACGTCGAGCACGACCACGTCCGGGCGCTCGCGCGCGACCTCCGCGAGCCCCTCGGCCGCGGTGGTCGCGGTGCGCACGGTCACCCCGCCGTCCCGGAACGCGCGCTGGAAGGCGTGCCGGATGGCCGGTTCGTCGTCGATCACCAACAGCGTCGGCATCATCAGCCCTCGATCGGAAGGCGCACGAAGAAGCTCGCCCCGCCGCCCGCCTGGTTCGCCGCGTTCACCGTGCCGCCGTGGTCCTCGACGATCCGCCGGGAGATCACCAGCCCCAGCCCCAGCCCCGTGTCCTTGCTGCTGGCGAACGGCTGGAACAGGCGCGACATCATCCCCTTCTGGATCCCCGGTCCCGTGTCGGATACCACGATCTCGACTTGGTTTACGGTGCGGTGGGCCGTCACGGTTAACGTACCGCCGGTGGGCATCACGTCGAGCGCGTTGAGGGCCAAATTCACGAACACTTGCTGGAGCTGGCCGGCGTCCGCGGCCAGCACGATCGGGTCGGTGTCCGTTTCCACTTTCGTGGTCACGCGCTGCTTCTCCGCGCGCCCCCGGATCAGTCCCAGAACCGCCCGGAGCACGGTCTTCAGTTCGACCGGTCGGCGCTCCAACTTCGGCGGCCGGGCGAATTCGAGGAACGTCTGAAGCGACCGCTCCATGCGGCGGATCTCGGCCTCGATCACGCTCAGATCCTCGGTCGCGAGTCCGGCCGCGTCCTCCAACCCGGCCTGGACCAGCATTTTGATGGACGTGAGCGGGTTCCGCAGCTCGTGCCCCACGCCCGCGGCGAGCTGCCCGACGGCCGCGAGTTGCTCGGCCCGGGCCACCTCGCGCTCGCGCTCGCCGAGTTGCCGCACGACCTCCTCGATGCGGTCGGTGAGGGAGTCGAGATCCTCGTGCAACCGGCCGAACTCGAAGTCACCGGTGAGGACGATCTCCGGCGGGTCCGGTCCGAGTTTGCCGGCCGCGTCGCGGATCTGCACCCGCAGGCGCCGGATGGACTGGCTCAGGAGCCGCGCGGCCGCGTAGCCGGACACCAGCCCGGCCACCGCGCCCAGCCCGCCGACGACCGCCATCCCCCACGCGAGCTGGCTCAGCACGCGCTCGTGCTGGGCGGTCGTCTCCTCGACCCGCTGGTCGTTGAACGCTTCCAGCTCGCGGCACGAGTACAGGACGTTGTTTTCGAGGTAGTCGGTGGCCTGGGTGACCCGGGCCGCGTGCGCCGGGTCGTCCTTCGGCGGGAGCGATTGCCACAGCGCGAGGTACCGCTGGACCCCGTCGTCGAGCCGGGCCGAGAGCGCCTTCTCTTCCGGGTGGTTCGCCAGTTTGCGGATCTCGGTCAGGTGCGTTTGCGCGCGGGTGTGCAGTTCGGCGACCGATTCGACCTGGTTGAGTTCGAGCGCGATGAGCGTGTTCAGGCACCCGCGCAGGTCGGCCGCGGCCCGGCGGCTGGACACGTTCTCCCGCAACACGCTGGTGATCGTGGCCTGCTGGTGGAACAGCGAAATAGCCGTGAACGCGCACAGCGCCACGATGCACAGCGTGCCCAGCGAGACGGGGCCGAGGAACCGCCACCGGAGGCCGCTCATGTCGATCTTCCTTCAAATAGAACGTCGCGTGATCGGCGCGCGGCCAAGCTGGTCGCATCGGGACCAGCAATTTCGGGCATTTGGTTCACACCTGCATGATTTCTCGGGTACGAGCATTGGCGCGTCAGTTGCATTCAAAGATTTTGAACCCCACAACGGAGCCGCGCGAGCGCCCCTCATTACGAGGGGTGGTTCCCCGCCAAATGTGTTCGGGGAACGGGTTCGGTGCGACCGCGGCTGCCAACAAACCTTCCGGACCGAGGGCGCTCGCGGAGCGATACCCTCGGTTTTCCGATTTGAAGGTAGCCGACGCGCCGTCGGTGCCCGGCTCGGATTATGTTACAGTACCCGCGGCGCGGTATGCTGGTTCTTTGAACTCGCGGCGAGCGGACAAATCCCAGTGACGCAGTTGGTAATTCGATGAGGACGTCGATGACCCGGGGTGAGATACGGGCGACCGTTGGCTGTGCTCTCAGATTCGGAAGCCGAGCGGCGGGAGGTTCTCGTGCCTGATCTCGCCCGGCTCTCGACGTTTGCGGGCTTGGTTGCGCTCGTGGCACCGGTGGCCCTGGTCGCGGTGCTCGGGGTGCCGTCCCTGGTCGGGCGCCCGCTGTCCGAGCGGGCGACGGGGCGCACGTGCCGGTGGTTCATCGCGCTGGGGTTCCTCGCGACCCTCGGCGTGTTCGTTCTCATGCTCGTGACCGGGGACCGGCACGTCGTCGTGAACCTGGGCAACTGGGTGTCGATCCACGACACGCGCGAGAGCGCCCACTACCACTTCGCGGTGAAGTTCGAGTTCGACCGGCTCTCGGTCCCGCTCGCGCTGCTGTCGTTTACCTTGTGTGGAACGATCGGCGCGTTCGCGGTCAAGTACCTACACCGCGAACCGGGGTACAACCGGTTCTTCGTGCTGTTCTCGGTGTTCCTCACCGGAATGGTGACGGCGTCGCTGGCCGACACGATCGAGACCCTGTTCGCGGGGTGGGAACTGGTCGGGCTGTCGAGCGCGCTTTTGGTCGCGTTCTTCCACGAGCGCCCCGCGCCGTCGCGGAACGGGCTGCGGGTGTGGATCGTGTACCGCGTGTCCGACGCGGCGCTCCTGTTCGCGGCGGTCGTGCTCCACCACGTGACCGGCGAGGGGGACTTCGACCAACTCATGGGAGCCGAAGCGTGGCCCTACGGGCGCGTGGCACTGCCCGAACTTCAAGCCCTGGGAATCGGGTTGCTGCTGTTGCTCGCGGCGGCCGGGAAGTCGGCGCTGGTGCCGTTCTCGGGGTGGTTACCGCGGGCAATGGAAGGGCCGACGCCGTCGAGTGCCGTGTTTTATGGCGCGCTGTCGGTTCACCTCGGGGCGTTCCTGCTGCTCCGGCTCAGCCCGCTCATTGCCGTTTCCATGTGGCTCGCGCTGGCGGTCGTGGCGCTGGGGCTTACCACCGCGGTGTATGCCTACCTCGCCGGGACCGTTCAGACGGACATCAAGAGCGCGCTGTCGTTCGCGTCGCTGGCTCAAGTCGGGATCATCGTTACGGAGATCGGGTTGGGACACTGGGTGTCGTTCCTGTGGTACGTGGCCCTCGCCCACCTGCTCAGTCACGCCTGTCTGCGAACGCTCCAGTTCCTCCGCGCCCCGACGCTGTTGCAGGACTACCGCATTCTCGAAAACGCGATCGGCGGCCGGCTCCCGCGCCCGCCCGGCCCCTGGCCGCGGCCCCCGGCCCGCTGCGCACGCGGCTCTACCGCTTCGCGCTCGAGCGCGGGTACCTGGACACGTTCCTGGCCGACTTCGTGGCGCGGCCGTTCGTACTCGTGTTCCGGTGGTTCGACCGGTTGGAACACCGGTGGACCGCGTTCCTCAACGGGACGCGCGAGCCGGCCCCGCCGCCCGCACCGCCCGCCGATAAGCTCAAACAGGTTCCGGAACTCGCGGAGCATCAATCATGAACTTCGCGTCCGTTCCCTGGCTCGAACTGGCGGTCGCGGTCCCTCTATTCGGCGCGTTCTGCCTCGCACGGAGCCGGGACGCATTGTCGGCGTCGCGCTGGTGCCTCGGGTTCCTGGGGGCCGGGTTGGTGTGCGCGGTCACGGCCTGGGGCGGGCTCGCGGGCGGGCTGACCGCCGATGGGACGAGCCGCTTCGACCTGCTCCCGCTGCTGTTCGATCGCAAGGTGTTTTCCCTGGACGCGCTCAGCGCGCCGTTGGTCCCGTTGCTCGCGCTGCTCCACTTCCTGACGGCGCTGGCCACCGCGCGAACGAAGATGTCGCGCTTCTCGTTCGCGTGGCTGTTGGCGAGTTCCGCGCTGCGGATCGCGGTGTTCTCGTGCATGATGCCGTGGGATCTGGGCGTGCTGCTGGTGCTTGCCGTTGTACCGCCGTACTTTGAGCTGCGCCGGCGCGGGAGCCCGACGCGCGTGTACGTCATCCACATGGCCATGTTCGTGGGGCTGCTCGTCGCGGGGCTGATGACGGAAGGCGAACTCTCGCTGGCCCTTTTAATGGGGGCGGTGCTGGTGCGTAGCGGAACGGTACCCGTTCACGTTTGGGTGACGGACCTGTTCAAGAACTGCTCGTTCGGCACCGCGCTCCTGGTCGTTACGCCGATCACGGGCATGTACGCGGCCATGCGACTCGTTCTGCCGGCGCAACCACCGGAGTGGGTGCTGCAGGGGATCGGCGGCGTGTCGCTGCTCACCGCGGTCTACGCGGCGGGCATGTCGGTGGTACAAACGGACGCGCGGCGGTTCTTCGCGTTCCTGTTTTTGAGCCACGCATCTCTGGTGCTAGTCGGGCTGGAATTGCATACCACGATCAGCCTTACAGGGGCGCTGGCCCTTTGGGGATCGGTGATCGTATCGCTGGGCGGGTTCGGGCTGACGCTCCGCGCCATTGAAGCCCGGTTCGGGCGGCTCTCGCTGTCCGAGTTCCGCGGGCTGTATGCAGCGTCGCCGTCGCTGGCAGTGTGCTTCCTGCTGACCGGGCTGGCGAGCGTCGGGTTCCCGGGGATGTCCGGGTTCGTGGCGGCCGAGTTGCTGGTGGACGGAGCAGTAGTGGCGAGCCCGGTCGTCGGGTTGGTCGTACTCGTTGCCGCGGCGCTGAACGGGGTCGCGGTCCTGCGTGCGTACTTCGCGCTGTTCACCGGGGACCGGTACACACCGCGTGTCCCGCTGGGCATCACCGTTCGTGAACGCGGCGCTGTGCTGGCGCTCACGGTGCTGATCTTCGCCGGCGGATTCTTTCCGCAAACCTACATCGAGTCCCGTCACCAGGCCGCAGAAATGACGCTCGAAGACCGGAGTGCCGAAAAGCCGGCGGTGGCACCGGCTCATCCGTGATAGCAGCCCGCCAGGGGTTGCGCTAGTGCAGCCTAATTGCTGACCGTTTGCGAATCCGGTCGGGGTCGTATGTTGTCGGGATGAACAAGCCCCGTAAATTCGTCCGCACGCTCACGGCCGCCGAGCGGCGGGCGTTGGAGCGAGGCCGTAAGTCGGCCGATGCGTTCACCGTCCGCCGGTCGCAGATCCTGTTGGCGAGTGCCGGGCGGATGGGGCCGGCCGAAGTCGGGCGGGTGGTCGGGTGTACCGCCCAAGCGGTCCGCAACGCCGTCCGGGCGTTCGAGACCGACGGCCTGGGATGCTTGGGCGCCAAGTCGCATGCCCGCAAGGATCCCGGCCGGGTATGGGACCGGGGGCGGGACGAGGACCTCAAGGATCTACTCCACCGCCGGCCCCGAGAATTCGGCAAGCCGACGAGCCTGTGGACCCTGGCGTTGGTGGCCGAGGTGTGCCACCAGAAGGGATGGACGCCCCGGGTGCTGTCGGTCGAGCCGATCCGACAGGCGTTGAAGCGTCTCGGGGTCGGGTGGAAGCGGGCCAAGCACTGGATCACCAGCCCGGACCCCGAATACGTCAAGAAAAAAGGCGTCGGGACCGGCTGATCGCTGAGGCGGCGAAGCATTCGGACTGGGTGCTGGGCTTTCAAGACGAGTGCTGGTGGACGCGACTGGCCCAGCCCGATCTGTTCGCCTGGACGACCTCCGGCCCGCTCCGGCTCGGGGGCAACGCCCGGGATCCGAAGGGCGGCGGGCCCGAGCCGGTGGCGTGCTATGGGGTGCTGCGGGCCGACACGGGCGGGATGATGCTGCGGTTCTGCGACGGGCGCCCGGTAAGTGCCACCACCGAGGCGTTCCTGGGGTGGGTGTGCGAGGTGCTGGCGACCGAGGGGAAGGCGGTGTTGGCCCTGGTGTGGGACAACGCCGCGTGGCACGTGAGCCGGCGCGTGCGGCGGTGGATCGAGGCCCACAACCGGCGGGTCCGGCGAGCGAAGACCGGGTGCCGGATCCGGGTGTGCGGACTTCCCGTGAAGGCCCCGTGGCTCAATCCGATCGAACCCAAGTGGGTCCACGGCAAGCGGGCCATCGTCGAGCCCGACCGGAAACTTACCGCCGCTGAGGTACGGCAACGAGCGTGCGACTACTACGGCTGCACGCTCCACCCCACATTGCCAAAACCTCAGCCATGATCCTGCACTAGCGCGTCACCCGAGCCATCCCCGGTGTGAGGCACGGCAGTCCGCCAGGGGTTGCGCTAGCGCTCCACCCCTGGCTACTCGCTTCCGCCCCTACCGGGGCTAAAACGCGCTCTATTGTCTGATCCGCGTTATCGGCGTTATCCGCGGCTCTTTTTCTGCTTCTCACCCACCGCCCTTGCGGGCGGGGTTCACCTACCAACACAAACCATTAGTACGCCACCGTGAACCGCTTGCGGACGTGCTTCGGTGTTTCGACCTCGTCGACCAGCGCGATCGCGTAGTCTTCGGCGGAGATCCGGCTCTGGCCGTTCGCGTCAACGAGGAGCTGGTCGCCGCCCACGCGGAACGTGCCCGTTCGCGTGCCGGGTTCGATCAGTGCGGGTGGGCTGATGTAGGTCCATTCCAGGTCGTTGCCTTCTTTCCGGTACACTTCGAGCGCGTCGCGGTGCGCCAGAGCGATCCCCTTCCACGCGGCCGGGAACTCGGGCGTATCGACCACCTGCACGCCCGGCGCGACTTCGAGGCTCCCCGCCCCGCCGACCACGATGAGCCGCTTCACTCCGGCATCCTTCAGCCCCGCGATCTGTGCGCGAGCCGCGTCGACCGTCTTCGATGCGTCCTGACCGCCGCTCGGACCGAACGCGCTCACAACCGCATCGTGCCCGTTCGCCACACTCGCGAGGCTCTTGGCATCGAGAACATCGCCCTTCACGGCTTTCACCCGGTCTTGCGCCGGGACTTTGGACGGGTCGCGTGTCACGGTGGTGACGGTGTGGCCGCGTGAGAGCGCTTCGGCCAGGATGCGTTGACCGATCGTTCCGCTCGCACCAATCAGTAGGATCTTCACGGCTGGCCCTTTCTGTAATCAATTCAGTTACAGTAGCGAGTAAAAAAACACCTATTTTGCTGTTTTCACTTGGCGAACAACGTCCGCAACGGTCGTCTGCGCGAGGCTCTTGGTCATCGCTTCTTCGGCCGCGTCGAGAGCGGGCGCGAGTGCTCCCTGAATGTGGCACCCGACCGGGCACGCCGGGTTGGGCGGCTGCGGGTGCGAAGCGAACAACTCCCCCGTCTCGACCGCGCGGTACACGGAGAGCAAGTTGATCTCCTCTGCCGGCCGCGCGAGCCGCGTTCCGCCTCGCGCCCCCTCTTGTGTCGCCACCAATCCCGCCTTCGCGAGCAGCGCTAGGATGCGGCGAATGACCACTGGGTTCGTATTGACGCTCCCCGCGATCCAGTCGGACGTGAGCGGCTCACCGTCGCCGTGCGCGAGCAAGGCGAGAACGTGCGACGCGATCACGAATCGGCTGCTTTTTGTCATGACTTCCGGCACGTCGTTGACTGTGCCAATCTTAGTTACAGTTACCTCGAACCGCGCCGGACCTTTCAGGAAATTTGCGAACAGAATCCAGACCGCAGCGAACTCCCTGTTGTTATACCCGCGCTTGCTCTGGGGGTTGGTTCGGGTAAGCTGTGGATGTTCTCGTGGTTCGTTTAGCTCGCTGCTCTGTAGCAGGCTGATGTTGCGTCAGCCGAGTACATTCCATCACACCCCGCGCGCGGAACGCTGTTCCAGCACCGCTTTCGCCGCAGATCCGCGGCGCGGCGGCTCAGGCTGGAACAACCCCGCCGGTCGTGGTTCTGAGCCGCCGCGCCGCGGATCTGCGGCGAAAGCGGTGCTGGAACAGCGTTCCGCGCTCCAGGTCGAATAGTAGACGCCACGAGAGCACCACGGTCCGGGGAACCTCTTCCCCGGACCGTGTCATTTCTGTGTCCGCGTTCACGATGGATTAAACCACTTGTATTCTTTTGTTCACATGCGTAAAATCCAGTACACTTTGAACCCGACACACGAACGCACCGCGTTCTGCGCTTTTGAAAAAATGGAGGCGAGTCGCGTGATTGTTAGCTTAATGGGGTGACTGATCCCCACACACAAGCCGGTAATCGCCAGTTTTTTGATGCATTGCAGCAATTGTTAGCACGAAGTCGTCGCGTTTTGGATGACCCACGAAGGGAGCCGGCGTCGAGAGTCTTGGAATTCTGGCAACTGAGACATCAGTCGCCTTTTGACCCGATTAATGCGCCCGATGCGGTCCCAAAAGGTTAGCAATTGTTAGCCCGAAGCCGTTTGTCGCGGAAATAGTCCGGAGGATCAACGTGCCCGAGCCACCGTATTACGCGATCATCTTCACGTCGCGCCGCAGAGTCCAACCGGGCGACGGGTACGGCGAAACGGCGGACCGCATGGAGGAACTCGCGGCACAACAGCCCGGGTTCCTGGGCGTCGAGTCCGCACGCGGCTCCGATGGACTCGGAATCACGGTCTCGTACTGGGCTACCCTCGCCGACGTCCGCGCGTGGGGACGCCATGCGGAGCACCTGCTGGCCCAGAAGTTCGGCCGCGAGAAGTGGTACCAGTGGTTCGCGCTGCGGGTGAGCCGCGTCGAGCACGCGACCGAGTTCACATACTCGGCAGACGCCCCCACACAAGAGGGGTGAAAACGAACAACGGCCGGGTTTCCCCGGCCGTCGCGTGCGAACGAATCGCGGTCACTCAGATCAGTAGCGGATGATGACGTCCATCGCCGCGGTGAACAGGTTCGAGCTGCCGTCGAACGGGCGGCTCGTGTTGTTGTGGTCGTAGCGGACCGTCGGGCGGAGGATCACCGACCGCGTCGGCGAGTACGCGAGGCCGTAGGTCACCTCGGTGTACAGGCCCTTCGACCCGGTGCGGAACCCCTTGGTGTCCTCGAACAGTTCCACGCGGAAGTTGCTCGTCACCTGGTCCGTGTGCTTGTAGAGGAGGTAGTTCGCGGCCCCGTACCACGTCGCCGACCCGGACGCCCCGCCCTCGCTCGGGAGCGGCGCCCCGTCGATGTGCGAGAACGAGGAGTCGAAGACGTAGGTCAGTTTGTCGGTGAAGTTGTGCGACACCTGGAAGTTGTACACGTTGTAGAACGGGTACGAGCCACTGGTCGAGAACCGCGGGTCGGTCGCCATCACGTTCAACAACGCGGTGGTCTTCCCCTCCTTCGGCGCCCACTTCAACTGGCCGATGTAGGTGGGCTGCGAGGTACCGAAGAAGTTATCGGCCCCCAACACGAGCCCGTTGCTCACGGTCCAGGTGTCGTTGAGCGGGGTGATCGCCCACGTACCGGTGTGGGTGAACGGGTTGTACTGAAACAGGTAAGCGCGTTGCAGGAACGGCGTTTCGGCCCCTTGAACGAGTTCGTACCCGATGTGGGTGGCGAACTTACCGACGCGGAGGGTGGTACCCTTCGGCCCGATGTTCGGCAGGAACGCATCGACGTAGGCCTGGAACAGGTCGACCGGGTAAGCGTCCTTTGCACCGGGGGCACCGACGCCGTTCTGGTTCGAGAGCAAGCCGCGGGAGATCGAGTACCGGGCGTCGGTACCGGGCAGGATCCAGTCCGTGCGGAAGCCCAACTGGAACTCGCTCTTGCTCGTGTCAACGGTCTTCTCGATCTTGAGGTAGTTCTGGTTGAACTGCCAGAAGTCGGAGCGGTCGTTGAACGTCACCGGTTGGTTGTTCCGGCGGGCGGTGCTGGTCGAGTAGTTACCCTGCAACCAACCGGAGATCGTGATCCCGTTCTCTTCGAGACGGGCACCGAACCGGGTGGTCGAGAGGATGCGCTGCAGCGCGTAGGGTTCCGGGGGCGGCGTCTGGTCGTCTTCCTTCTTCTCTTCTTCCTTGGCGTCGCCGTTGCCGTTCGCGGGCGGCATACCGGCCGGTGGCATCCCGGCGGGAGGCATGCCAGCAGCGGGGGGCATCGGCTTCACGGGCTGAGCGGCCGGCGGTTGCGCCCCGGCGAACTGAGCCGGCGGCAGGTAAACACCGGGCGGGGGAGTATCGGGCAGTTGACCACTGGCGAGGGCCGTAAACAGGATGAGCGAATTCATGAATATCTTCCTTGAAGCTGCTGGAGCAGCGGGACTCGTCGGAGTGATCTCACCCGACCCATCCGTGGACCGGGAAGAACGTTTGGTGTGACTCCAGCGAGGTTACGAATCGGCACGTCTGAATTGGAAGTAAGAGCCGAACCAATAATCTCCGTCCGAATTGATCGCTGAAAGTATCGATTGTTCCGGCTGTGCCGAGAGCGAGTTCTAAATTGCACCGAAGGCACTTCAAGTTGCACATTATCGATAGGCACAGTTGCCCACGAATTAGGCATGCCAACGAGTTGGGCATTTCGTGTTGAACCCTGTCTCACGCCACAACATTCTGATTTCACAGTAGTTAAAATTATTCCCGCACTTTGACACAGCACGGCACCTGTCGTGCTTTCCCGCACCAGATGTATCACCGAACTTATTGTTCGTGACTCGTGCTGAAGTATTGGCTTTCTCCCGCTGAATTGTGCGTAACCAAGGTGCGTAATGCAAGTTCGTCGCCTCTCGTTAGCCCTCCTCCTCTTCGCGGGCTGTAGTATGATGCCCGGTCTGTGGGCACCAATGGGAGGAACTGCCTCCGCCCAGGACGAGAAGAAGTCAGCGGCCAAATCCGATCTGGCGGCTGTCGAAAAGTCGATTGCAGATCTGAAAAAGGCGTTCGACGCCACTGAGAAAGAACTCGCCAACACGAAAAAGGCTCTCGGCGATCTGAAGACCAGTTCGAGCGCGGACGCGAAAGCCGCGGCCGACAAGGTCACCGCGCTCAAGAAGGAGATCGACGCAGCCACGACGACCGGGCTTGTCACCAAAAAGGATCTCGAAGGCCTCACGACCAAGGCTAACACCTTGACCGCAGAACTCGCCGCGGTCAAAGCCGCTAGTGGCGATCCGAAAGCTGCGGCCGACAAACTCGCCGCGCTCGAAAAGGGCGCGGAAGAACTCAAAAAGACCGCGGACAAGGGCGTGTCCGACGCGGGAACCGCTCGGGCGCGTGGCGACACTGCCTGGATGCTAACCTCCAGCGCGTTCGTGCTGTTCATGGTGCCGGGTCTGGCGCTCTTCTACGGCGGTATGGTGCGTCGTAAAAACGTGCTGGCCACGATGATGCACAGCATGGCGGCTCTCGCAGTCGTCGGTGTGTACTGGGTTGTCATCGGGTACGCGCTCGCGTTCGGTCCGTCGGTCATCAAGATCGACGTTGCCGGCGTCACGGACGGCGGGTTGTTCGGGTGGAGCTGGGATCTGGTATTCCTGAAGGGCATCGAACCGGGCGCGACGCTCGCGGGTTACGACATCCCCGTTTACGTCCACGTCATGTTCCAGGGCATGTTCGCCATCATCACCCCGGCACTCATCAGCGGGGCGATCGCGGAACGCATCCGGTTCTGGCCGTTCTGCCTTTTCATGCTGCTGTGGGTCACGTTCGTGTACTGCCCGCTGGCCCACATGGTTTGGGCGTGCGACTGGTTCGATACGAGCATCCCCGCGGGTAAGCGCGGCGTCGCAATCGGGCTCTTCGGGAAGATGGGGGCTCTGGACTTCGCCGGCGGTACGGTGGTTCACATCGCCGCGGGTATGGCGGGTCTGGCGTGCTGCCTCGTGATCGGGAAGCGGGCCGGGTACCCGAAGCAAATTGCCCACCCGAACAGCATGGTGCTCACGCTCCTCGGGGCCGGGTTGCTGTGGTTCGGCTGGTTCGGGTTCAACGGCGGTAGTTCGGGTCGCGGCGACAGTCTGGCCGGGTCCGCGTTCGCGGCGACGCAAGCCGCTGCTGCCGCCGCCGGGTTGGGGTGGATGTTGGTCGAATGGCTCCACAAGGGCAAGCCGACCGCGCTGGGTCTGGCGTCCGGGATCGTTGCGGGGTTGGTCGCGGTCACGCCCGCGAGCGGGTTCGTGTACATGTGGGGCGCGGTCCTCATCGGGTTGGCCGCGGCCGTGCTCTGCTACCTCGCGGTCGCACTGAAAAACGTTCTCGGGTACGACGACTCGCTCGACGCCTTCGGCGTCCACGGGGTCGGCGGGTTCGTCGGGGCCATCCTGACCGGGGTGTTCTGCTCCACGTTCGTTAACTCCGCCGGCACCGACGGCCCGTTCGCGTTCTCCGCACACCGCAGCCGTCTGGAAGCGCTGAAGAAAGACGACGGCAAGATGATTAAGGACGCGAAGGCAGAAGCCGAAAAAGCCGCCGCCGACGCGAAGGCCAAAGAAACAGAATCCGCGTCGCAAATCGAGGCGCTGACTAAGGCTAAGGAAGAAGCCGAAAAGAAGTTCGCCGACGCGACCGTTGGAAAGCGCGACGCCGAAGCCAAGGCGCTCACCGAAGCCAAGGACAAGCTGAAGGAAGCGACCGATCCGGTGGACAAACTCAAAGACGAGGCGGCGCTGAAGGCCGAAGCCTTGAAGAAACTGGAAGACGATCTGCCCGTGCTGCAAGCACTCGCGGACAAGCAAGATGCGGACGGTAAGTCCGGACTCTCGCAGGTGTTCATTCAGATCAAGGCTTCGGTGTTCTCGGTGGTGTACGCCTTCGTGCTGAGCATCGGCTTGGTGCTGCTCACGCAGGCGATCACGCTCGGCAACTTCAAGACCGACCCGAAGTCGGAAGCCGAGGGCCTCGACCGCACGGAGCACGGCGAAGTCGGGTTCGACTTCAGCGGTGCAACGGAATCGGTCACCGTTGCGTCTGCTGAACCGCGGCCGGCGAGCGTGCCCCGTGGGAACGGGCGCTTCGACGTGCAGATCACCGGCGCCGATCCAAAGGAGCTCATGGCGATCTGGTCCGAACTGTGCAAACCGACCGACGGGGCGCCGGACAAGGACTTCATCGCGGTTTACCCGCACGTGACCACGATCCGCGGGACCACGTTCCGCTGCCGCGACGGTGACGCGGAGGCGATCGCGAAGCGCCTGTCGGCGCTGTTCACGCGCCTCGCGAAGAAGCCCGTTACGGCCACGAAAGTGTGAGTGCGGGCGCGTAAGTGAGTGGGAGCGAGGGGCCGACCGACGGCCCTTCTCTTCCGCCCACACGCGCGCCCCTCACGCTGGTTCCTCCCCTAATACACTCACACTCACATTCACTCTCATGAAGCTCATTGTTGCGATCATTCGCCCGGAAAAGCTCGAAGACGTGCAGAAGGCGCTCGCGGAGCGCGACGTGTACCTGATGACCGTGAGCGACGTCCGCGGGTGCGGCCGGCAGCGCGGGTACACCGAAGTGTACCGGACCACGGAAGTGCAGATCCGGCTCATCCCGAAGCTGAAGCTGGAAATCGCGGTCAACGAGGCGTTCGTCGAGGCCACGGTGGAGGCCATCATCCACGCGGCCCGCACCGGCGACACGGGGACCATCGGCGACGGGAAGATTTTCGTGCTGTCGCTCGAAGACTGCGTTCGCATCCGGACCGGTGAGCGCGGGTCCGAAGCGATCGGCCCGTGACGTCACAATCCGCGTCGCTCGCCTGAACCGGGCGACGCGGAAGGGTTGTAGGGCCGGCACGTTCGGCAAATTGCTCTTACTCACGTCCCGTTTTCTTGCACAGTCCTCCCAAGTTACCAAGAATACCGGTACTCACCTCCGGCACGGGTTTTCTCGTGCCGCGGGGCCGTTTTCCGCTCGTGATGTACCGTGAACGACATCATCCGCGAGTTCCTGGTCGAAAGCCACGAGAGCCTCGCGCAGCTCGACCTCGACCTCGTCACTCTCGAAAGAGAACCGGGGGAACGGGAGACGCTCGCGCGAGTGTTCCGGATCATTCACACGGTCAAGGGCACGGCCGGGTTCCTCGGGTTGATGAAGCTCCAGGCCGTCAGTCACGCCGGTGAAACGCTTCTGAGTAAAGTTCGCTCCGGTGCCCTCACATTCAATGCTGAGATCGCGACCGCACTGCTAGGCGTTGTGGACGCGATCCGGAAGATCCTCGCGGCCCTCGAAGCGACCGAAACCGAGGGCGAAGGGGATTTTTCAGCCGCAATCCAGGCGCTCGATCGACTGCTACCGGTCGCTCCCGCGCGCTCACCGGTACTCCCCCCACCCGCAGTTCGAGAAGCTCCGGTTGTTCCTCCCGCTCCCCCACCTCCGCCTCCCGTTGCGGTCGTTCCTCCACCACCGCCTCCGCCCCCGGTCGTGGAAGTCCCGAGTGAGCCGGTAAAGCCCCCCCCCTGCCCCACGACCAAAGCAGCCTGCACTCGAAACATCCGAAGGGCGCGGATCGGCCGTGTCCGGCTCCAACATCCGCGTGGACGTCGGTTTACTCGACAAGCTCATGACACTCGTGGGCGAACTGGTTCTCGCGCGAAACCAGATCGTGCAATACAGCAACGGACACGAGGACTCCGGGCTCCAGGGCGCGGTCCAGCGCCTGAACGCGCTCACGACGGAACTGCAAGCGGGCGTGATGAAAACGCGCATGCAGCCGATCGAGAACGTGTGGGCGAAGTTCCCGCGCGTCGTGCGAGACCTGGCCGTCGCGTGCGGCAAACAGGTCCGGCTCGAAATGGACGGGCAGGAAACGGAACTCGATCGGACCATCATCGAAGCCATCCGCGACCCGCTCACGCACATCGTTCGCAACGCGGTCGATCACGGGATCGAGGCCCCGAACATCCGCGCTGAGCGGGGGAAATCGCCCGAAGGCCGGTTGCTCCTTCACGCGCTCCACGAGAGCGGCAAAGTCGTCATCGAGATCGCCGACGACGGGGGTGGAATCGACCCGCAGCGCGTGCGCGACAAGGCGGTTTCGGCCAAGATCGTGACGCCCGAAGTCGCCGCGCGCATGACGGACGCGGAGTTGCTCAACCTGATCTTCCTGCCAGGATTCTCGACGACGGACCGAGTGACGCACTTCTCCGGCCGCGGCGTGGGCATGGACGTGGTGCGCACCAACATCGAGAAAATCGGCGGTACAGTCGACGTGGAGAGCCGCCCCGGGCACGGCACCACCGTCAAAATGAAGATCCCGCTCACGCTCGCGATCGTCCCGGCCCTTACCGTCGTCACCGGCGGCGACCGGTACGCGATCCCGCAAGTGAACCTGCTCGAACTGGTCCGGCTCGAAGGCGATCAAGTTCGCAGCGCGATCGAGTTCGTCCACGGCGCACCGGTGTACCGGCTCCGCGGGCGCCTGCTCCCGCTGGTTTATCTCGCGCGGGAACTGCGCGTCGAATCGGTCCCGAACCCCGACAACGAAGTTAACATTGTCGTCCTCCAGGCCGACGATCGGCGATTCGGGTTGGTGGTCGATGAGATCCGCGACACCGAAGAGATCGTGGTCAAGCCGCTGCAAAAGCTGCTCAAGAGCCTCACGGTGTTTGCCGGCGCGACCATCATGGACGACGGGCGGGTCGCTCTGATCCTCGACGTAATGGGACTGGCAGTGCGCGCGAACGTCGTGCGCGGCACGAGAGAAAGGGCGCTCGTCGACCGGGCCGCTGAGGTCACGGAACGGGCCGGCACGCGCCCGATGCTCCTCTTATTCGCGACGCCCGGTGACGGGCGCGTGGCGGTCCCGCTGGACCAGGTCGCGCGCCTCGAAGAGTTCGAGCCGGAACGCATCGAAACGGTCGGCGGCGAGGTCATGGTTCAATACCGCGGAACGATCCTGCCGCTGGTTCACGCGCTCGGGGCGCCCGCGCCGAGTACGGGCGAACTGGTTCAGGTGGTGGTGTTCGCGGGGGCGGGCGAGCGCGTCGGGCTGATCGTCGAGCGCGTCCTCGATATCGTCGAATGCCCGACCGTGAACCGGTCGAAGGCGACGCGCCCCGGTGTGCTGTTCAACGCCGTGGTCCACGACCGCATCACCGAGTTCCTCGACGTGGACGCGATCACCCAACACGCGCGCGGATGAAACGCGCTTCGACGGTAGCAGCGAGAGCGCCCGGAGACCGCCGTGAACGAGTCGCACCAGTTCTGCACGTTCTACCTCGACGGCCATTATTTCGGCATCGACGTGCTGAAGGTGCAAGAGGTGATCCGCTACCAGGAAATGACGCGGGTACCGCTGGCCACGCCCGTTGTGCGCGGGCTGATTAACCTGCGCGGGCGGATCGTGACCGCGATCGACCTCCGGCGCCGGCTGGAACTGCCGGACCGCCCGCTCGATCAGTGCCCGGTGAACATCGTCATCCCGACCACCGACGGCGCGGTGAGCCTGCTCGTGGACGACATCGGAGATGTGCTGAACGTTGCGGGGGCGCCCTTCGAGCCGGTGCCCGAAACGCTCGTGAGTGCCGCCCGCGAGTTGATCCGCGGGGCGTACCAGCTCGACGAACAGTTGCTCCTGATCCTTGATGTGGCCCGTGTGATCGCCGAACCAAATTAAACGTTCACATACAAACGAGTCCGCCATGACCCGCCCCGTACTCGCGCTCCTCACGAACGTCCCGATCGGCCCGCGGCTCGTCGGCGGGTTCTTTCTGATCGCCCTGATCTGCGCGTTCGTCGGCTACTGGGGCGTGCGCTCGATGAACAAGGTGAACGCGATGCTGACGAACTCCAGCACCAACCTTGTGCCGTCCATCTACGCGATCTCGAAAATGCGGGCCGGTGTGCTCACCGCTCAGCGAGCCGAGCGCACGACCCTGATGGCGATCCGGGCCAAAGACGAAGGGGTACGACTCTCGACCGTGTCGGCAAAAGAGACCGCGTGGCGGAACATCCGCGAGGGCACGGCGGAGTACGAAGCCCTGCCAATGACCGATCGCGAGAAGCACCTGTGGGCGCAACTCCTCCCCCGGTTCGACGAGTGGAAACGGGACTACGACGCCTCGGAAACGGCGGTCCGGGCCGGTGAACTGGACCGCGCCGAGCGGATCATTTATTCCGAGATCCCGAACGCGACCCGACTGAACGAACTACTCAGCGAGCTGATCGAGTGCCAAAACGAGCAAGCCAAGGCACAACAGGACCAGGCCGTTGAGTTACACACGAGCACTCAGGCAACCCTCTGGAGCATCAGCGCGGTCGGGGTTCTCGGGGCCGTCGCATTAGGCGTGGTGCTCACGGTGTCTGTAACCCGGCCCCTCGGCCGGGCGATGACGGTCCTCGAAGCCGTTGCCAAGGGCGATCTGACCCAACGGGCCGAGATCCGGTCGCGCGACGAGGTCGGCCGCGTCGGTCACGCACTGGACACGGCCATCGGCGTGCTCCAGACCGCGCGCGAGCGGGACGCTTATTACGCGAGCCAAATCGCGGCCTTCGGGCGCGTTCAGGCGGTCGTCGAGTTCGAGTTAGACGGCACGGTCGCGAACGCGAACCCGAACTTCCTTCAGATGATGGGCTATTCCATTGAGGAGGCCCGCGGACACCACCACAGCATGTTCGTACCCGAAGCCGAGCGCAACAGCCCCGCGTACCGCGAGTTCTGGGCGCGATTGGCGCGCGGCGAGTACCAGACGGGCGAGTTCCGGCGCGTCGGTAGGGGTGGCAAGGAAATCTGGACCCGCGGCGCGTACTTCGCCATTCTCGATTTGAACGGGAAGCCGTACAAGGTCGTCAAGTATGTCACCGATGTGACGCACCTCAAGAAGATCGAAACGAGCCTGGAACAAACGGTGGAATCACTAGCCGGTTCCGCCCGCGAGTTAACGGCCGTGAGCCAACAAATGGCCGCGAACGCCGAGCAGACCGCGAACCAAGCGAACGTCGCGTCCGGTGCCGCCGAACAGGTGAGCGAGCACATCGGCACCGTCGCGGCGGGCACGGAAGAGATGGGCGCTAGCATCAAGGAAATCGCCAAGAACGCGAACGATGCCGCGAAGGTCGCAACCACTGCGGTGAAAGTCGCCGAGAAGACCAACGCAACCATTGCAAAACTCGGCGAAAGCAGCACGGAAATCGGCAACGTAGTGAAGGTCATCACGTCGATCGCTCAGCAAACGAACCTGCTGGCCCTGAACGCGACCATCGAGGCCGCCCGCGCCGGTGAAGCGGGTAAAGGGTTCGCGGTCGTGGCCAACGAGGTCAAGGAACTCGCCAAACAAACCGCGCGGGCGACCGAGGACATCAGCCGCAAGATTGAGGCGATTCAAACCGACACGCGAGGTGCGGTCGAGGCCATCGGCCAGATCGGGAAGATCATTAACCAGATCAACGACATCCAGAACAGCATCGCGTCGGCGGTCGAGCAACAAACGGCCACAACGGGAGAAATGAGCCGCAACGTGTCCGAGGCCGCCCACGGGAGCGGTGAGATCGCACTAAATATTACGGGCGTGGCTCAGGCCGCGCGCAGCACCACCGAAGGCGCTAACGACACGAAACTGGCTGCCGATGAGTTGGCCCGCATGGCGATCGGACTCCAACAACTGGTCGCGCAACTCAAGGTATAGACGCGGTGTGAGTCGCGCCGCGGGGCGAATCGGAAGCGCTCTGTGGCGCGAAAATTACCACCGGGGCGTATGAGCACCTGTTTCGGTCACAAGCGTTTCGATCCTTCCGTTCGCGCCGGCGCGATGCACCCCGAATCGCGCCCTAGAAATCGGAAGCCGCATTAATGCGCCCAGAGCGCGTCGGCTCCTCCCAAATGTGACGAACCCGTTTCCAACCGAGACGTTCGGTACAACGGTAGCAAAGTCGTCTGGAAGCTCAGGCGGTGCTCGGCCCCGAGCGCTTACCGAACCCGGTTTACGGGAGAGTGACGAATGCGCGCGATGGTGCTCGACGACTCCCGAACGGTCCGACTCATCATCGGCCAGATCCTCACCGAAATGGGGATCGAGGTGATCGAGGCCGGGAACGGGCGCGAGGGCCTGGACCAGATGCGCGCGACCCCCGATCTGGACCTCGTGCTCGTGGACTGGAACATGCCCGAACTGAACGGGCTGGAGTTCATCAAGGCGGTGCGCGCGACGCCCGCATACGACCCGGTCCGGCTCGTGATGGTGACCACGGAGACCGAGCAGGAGCAGGTCGTCCGGGCGCTCGACGCGGGGGCCAACGAGTACGTGATGAAGCCCTTCACCAAAGAGATCCTCGTCGCCAAGTTGAGCCTCCTCGACGTCTTCGGGGAGTCGTGAGCGTGCCCAAGATCCGCGTCTTCGTCGTGGACGATTCCGCCCTGTTCCGGCGCATGGTCACGGAAGAACTGTCCGCGGACCCGGCCCTCGAGGTCGCGGGCACCGCGGCCAACGGCAAAATCGCGCTCACCCGGCTCGCGCAAGTGAAACCCGACGTCGTGCTCCTGGACGTCGAGATGCCCGAACTCGATGGCCTCGCGGCGCTACGCGAGATCCGCAAAAAAGCTCCTCAACTCCCGGTCATTATGTTCAGCGCGCTCACCGAGCGCGGCGCCACAGAAACTTTGGAAGCGCTTTCGCTGGGCGCCACGGAATACTTCACGAAGCCCGCCTCGGCGGGCGGTTTGGAAGACTCGCTCCGCATCATCCGCAATGAGTTAATCCCCGAAATCAAAGCAATTTGCGGCACGCGGGCACAATCGCCACCGTCCGGTGTGTACCGGTCCCTGTGCCAGACCCCACCGAGCACCAAGCGCCCACTGGTCAGTCCGTCCGGGACGCTCCCCGCGCTCCCGGCGCGCGTCGACGTCGTTGCCATCGCTGCTTCGACCGGTGGACCGAACGCGCTCACCACCCTGTTCGCGGACCTACCGGCGGACCTCGGGGTTCCCGTACTCATCGTCCAGCACATGCCCCCGGTGTTCACGGGACTGCTGGCCCAGCGCCTGACCGCTCAGAACCCGTTACCAATCGAAGAGGGGCGCGCCGATGAACTCCTCGCCCCGGGGCGCGCGTGGCTCGCTCCCGGCGACTACCACATGGGTGTGGAACGCAACGCGACCGGTACGCGCCTCGTTATTGACCGCAATGCTCCCGAGAACTCGTGCCGCCCGGCGGCCGACGTGCTGTTCCGGTCGGTCGCCCGAGCCTACGGCCCGAACGTACTCGCCGTGGTCCTCACAGGAATGGGACAAGACGGGCTGCGCGGGTGTGAGGCGGTAAAGGCCGCCGGCGGACAGGTCGTAGTTCAGGACGAGGCCACGTCGGTCGTTTGGGGGATGCCAGGGTTCGTGTCGCGCGCGGGACTGGCCGACAAGGTCGTACCGCTCCCATTGATCGCCCCCGAAATCGTGCGCCGGCTCCGCGTCGGTCGGGAGGCGAGATGACCCCCGAGGAATTCGACTACGTTTGCAAGTTCGTCCGCGAGCGCAGCTCGATCGTGCTCGAACCGGGCAAGGAGTACCTCGTTGAAACCCGGCTCGCACCGGTCGCGCGCGAGTTCCAACTCGAGTCCGTGAGCGCGGTCATCGCGCAACTCCGCGGCGCGCGTGCCGACCTCCAGACCCGCGTCGTCGAGGCGATGGTCACGACCGAGACGCTGTTCTTCCGCGACCGCGAGCCGTTCGAGAGCATCCGGACGACGGTCCTCCCGGACCTGATCCGGCGCCGGGCCGACGAGCGCCAGTTGAACGTGTGGTCGGCCGCGTGCTCGACCGGCCAGGAGCCGTACAGCTTCGTGATGCTGGTCCGCCAGCACTTCCCGGAACTGGCCGATTGGAAAATCAATGTCCTGGCGACCGATTTGTCCGAGGAAGTTCTCGCGAAGGCGCGGGCGGGGCGGTACAACCAGGTCGAGATCAACCGCGGGCTACCGGCCCCGCTCCTTGTGCGGTACTTCAAACAGACCGGAACGACGTGGCAACTGGCCGACGACGTGCGCCAAAGGGTCGAGTTCCGCGCGATGAACCTGACCAAACCGTGGCCGGCGCTCCCGCGAATGGACCTCGTGTTCCTGCGGAACGTGATGATCTACTTCGACTTGGACACGAAGAAAGCCATCCTCCAGCGCGTGGCCCGTGTCCTACGCCCGGACGGTTACCTGCTCCTGGGCGGGGCCGAAACGACCCTCAACCTCGACACCGCGTTCCAGCGCGCCGAGAGCATCAAGGGCGGATTCCACCAATTCGCGAAACAGGTGTCGCGGTGAATACGTCGGACGAACTGGTCGCGACTCTCCATGAAGCCGTTACGGGCGCTCTCCGCGCACTGGGCGACATTGAAGTTTCGGTGCGCGAGGCCCGAAACACATTCGCACTCGAAGGGTTCGCGGACGTATCCGCGGTCCTGAAAGTGACGACGCAAGCCGGCGAGGGGTATTTCGTACTCAGTGTGACCGAAGCCATCGCGACCGCGCTCGCAAAGTTGGTCTTAGCCGGAGTTGTGTCCGAACCGAACACGGGAATGGTGCGCGACTGCCTCGGTGAGATCGTGAACGTCGTCGCAGGTCAGGCAAAAACGCTTCTTTTTGGTACCCCCATCCACTTCGTACTCGGCACCCCGACTGTTGTGACCGGCACCCCAACGCTCGCGCCTCCCGAGCGCGTGTTCGTCACTTTCGCCAGCGACTTCGGCGAATTCGCGCTCCACGTCCGCCTGCCGGCGTAACCGAGCCCCACGTCGCAAAATGGCGTATTGGTGAACTCAATCGAACCGCGCGTTCGAGCGTTTGGGGCGAACTCGGGGCCGAAACGCCGGCGCGAAGATCGTACCGAGGACCAAGCCCCCGACGACCAACACTGCTAGAGTTAAACCAGCGGCGATCCCGCGCGAGATGAGCCCCAAACCGGCCGTGGCAAGTACCGCCAGCGCCACGACGGTAACGAAGGTACTCGCCAGGATTAGGCCGAACAGACCGCGCACGTCCGATCGCATGAGGAGTTCCCGTCCGCGTGAGGGGTCCGTCCGGGTTAGAGAGGCCGCGACAACGGTCCCGAGTTCGCGTCCCCTACTTCACTTCGCAACTCGGGGATGTTCCTTGCACCAAATCTTTGATAACCTCACCCAACGAACGGGCGCCGACCCGACGAGCCTTCTCGTACAATTCTGGGAGCCGTGTGTAAGCGCAGGGGCGCAGCACGGTACGGTCGAGAAGCCAGTCGGGAATGACGTTTCCGGTTCCCACCACAACACGGTCTCATCCGTACCTTATCTCCCACTTAAGGACGCGAGCGCTCTGAGACCGCGTCTCCTCGTCCGGCGCCGGCCCAAAGGCGCCACGAGACGCTAGTAACGACTACCTGCCACACGTGAGGAGTAACGATGTCCCTCTCGCGAAATCTTCCTCTCTTCCTGCTCTCGCTCGCATTTGTTACGGCCGGATCTTCGGCGCGGGCCGCGGACTGGATTCACTGGCGCGGGCCGGAACAGAACGGGTTCTCGCGCGAGAAGAACCTTCCCGGCGAGTTCAACCCGGCGAATAAGGCGCAGGGGAACGTCGTTTGGACCGCGCCTTACGGCGGGCGTTGTGCGCCACTGGTGATGGACGGCCGCGTGTACGTCCTCCAGGGAACCGGGAGCGGCTTGGAAGAAGCCGAGCAGATGGTCTGCGTGAACGAGAAAACCGGAAAACTGCTCTGGACCTACCGCGTCAACGTTTTCCACACCGACATCGTGTCCACGCGGCTCGCCTGGGCACCGCTCACCGGCGACCCGGCCACCGGACACGTCTATGCTCAGACGACCGGCGGGCTTTTGCTCTGTATCGATAAGGCCGGCAAACTCGTCTGGCAGCGCAGTCTGACCGAAGAATACGGTCGGGCCAGTGGTTACGGCGGGCGCATCCCGGCCCCGATCTTCGATAGCGGCCTCGTCATCGTTGGGATGATTAGCTCCAGTTGGGGCGACTTCGCACGCGGTACCAATCGGTTCGTCGCACTCGACGGCAAAACCGGGCAAGTGGTGTGGTGGTTCGATGCGGGGTTCCCCAGCAAGGAAACGTACTGCTCTCACCCCATCGTTGCCGTTCTGAACGGTCAGCGCGTCCTCCTGAGCGGGGGCGGTGACGGTTACCTACACGCATTCAAGGTGCGAACCGGGGAGCGCGTTTGGAGTTATCAATACTGTGCTGGGGCAACGAACCCGGCCCCGATGGTAGACGGCAACCTCATTTACGCCGTCCACGGCGACGAGAACCCGGAAGGCGGTCCCTACGGTCGCATCATCTGCCTGGACGCCTCGAAACTCGATAAGAGCGGCAAGCCGACGCTCGTGTGGGAGTTCCGGAAGTCCGTGCGGTTCGGCCTCGCGTCCCCCGCACTGGCGGAGGGCCGGTTGTACGCCCCGGACGATGTCGGCGACCTACACTGTTTTAACGCGAAAACCGGCAAACCGCTGTGGAAGTATCGCTACGCGAACGAGGTTCGCGGCTCACCTCTCATCGCCGACGGGAAGATCTACATCAACGACGTTCAGCGCCGGATGCACATCATTACGCTCAAGGGTAATGAGAAGCCCGACGCGCTGGATACATTCGAGTATCAGTTCAAGGAACCCAAGGGGATCTACTCCGAAACCAACGGCACCCCGATTGCGGTAAACGGACACGTCTACTTCGTTTCGGCCGCGAGTCTCTGGTGCCTCGGCCTACCGGACGCCAAGCCGGAACCCGCGAAGTACACGCCGATGCCCGAGGAAACGCCCTTCAAGGAGAACGCGATCGCGGGAGCGCGCCTGTTCCCGGCCGATGTGGTGCTGAAGCCGGGCGAGAAGGTGCAGTTCCAGGTGGTGTTCGTGGATGCGAACGGTCGCGAGGTGAAAGACAACCGCCCGTCCCCCGCGGCCGTGTGGTCGCTCCCGCTCCCGGCCAAGACACCCACGGGCGCCCAACCGCCCGCACTCCAGGGCACCGTCGCGAACGGCGAGTTGACTGTTGCCCCGGTGCCGTCCCAACAGGGGCATGTTGAGTTCGATAGCGGCGGGATCAAGGCCCGCGCCCGCGTTCGAGTTGCGGCGCTGGTTCCCTGGAAACAGGACTTCGAGAAAGCCCCCGCGGGTTCGTCCCCGGGCGGATGGGTGAACGCTAACGGCAAGTTCACCGTTGTGAAGCTCCCGGACGGCAATCAAGCCCTGATGAAGAACAACAACGACCCGCGCCCGCCACTCGCCAAAGCGAACGCCTTCATCACCATGCCGGACGCCGCGAACTACACGATTCAGGCCGATCTCATGGGGACGCAGGTGCGCGGGGGCATGGGCGACTTCGGGCTGATTAACTCCCGCTACACGCTCGTTCTTGACGGGAAGACCGACCCGGACAGCAAGAAGCGCCAGCTCCGACTGGTATCCTGGGAAGCCCGGCCGCGGATCACGCGCGTCGAGGACTTCGACTGGCAGCCCGACGTGTGGTATACTGCGAAACTCACGATCGAGCACAAGGAAAAGACGGCGATCATTCGCGGGAAGGTGTGGAAGAAGGGCGATCCGGAACCGGAGGCCTGGACCGTCGAACTCGAAGACCCCAGCCCGAACCGGGTGGGCGCTGCCGGACTGTATGGGTACGTGACGAACAGCACCGCCGTCGAGACCGGGGCCAACTGCTACTACGACAACATCGTGATTACCCCCAACGCCAAGAAGTGACCCGATCAAACTCACACTCCGACCTCAGGAGCGAAAAATGATGCACGTTCTCCGATCGAGTCCGCCCCGGTTCGCCGCTCTTGTCGCCCTGGCCGCGGGCGTCCTCGCTCTGACCGTTGGGGGCACGGGCGAAGCGTGTCCCCCGAACCCGCACCAGTCGGTGAGCACCTTCGTGGCGGGCGATCCCCCCACGAGCGGTAAGAGCGCTGTGGCCATGTTCGGCGGGACCGTGGCCCGCAACATGGTGAACCTCACCGACAAGAACATCCCCGGGAAGTTCGAGGCCGAAGACAAAGAAGTTCTCTTGTGGAAGGCCGACCTCGGGTCGAAGGCCTACGGCGGGCCGACCGTGGCCGGCGGGCGCATCTACGTCGGGACCAACAACCAGCGCCCGCGGAACGACCGGGACGTCCACCGTGCAAAAGACGGGGCGATCGAACCGGTCGATAAGGGCGTGTTGATGTGCTTCGACGAGAAGACCGGGAAGTTCCTCTGGCAGGCGGTCCACGACAAACTGGAATCCGGGCGCGTGAACGACTGGCCCGAAGAAGGGGTCTGCGCCACGCCGACGGTCGAGGGCGACCGCGTGTACTACGTCAGCAACCGCTGCACCGTGATGTGCCTGGACGCCAACGGGTTCGCGGACGGGAACCAGGGGTTCCAGGGCGAGAAGTACAAGGAGAAGACCGACGCCGACATCGTCTGGCAGTACGACATGATGAAGGAACTCAACGTGTTCCCGCACAACATGTCGGCCGGGTGCCCGCTTATCATCGGTGACATCCTCTTCGTTCACACCGCCAACGGCGTGGACGACGGGCACTTGAACCTGCCCAGCCCGAACGCCCCGAGCTTCATCGCGCTCGACAAGAAGACCGGCAAGCTCCTGTGGAAGAACAGTCTGCCGGGTAAGAACATCATGCACGGCCAGTGGTCGAACCCGGCATTCGCCGAGATCGACGGCGTCAAACAGGTGATCTTCCCCGGCGGCGACGGATGGATTTACAGCTTCGTCCCCGAGACCGGCGAGCTGATCTGGAAGTTCGACGGGAACCCGAAGGACTCGGTGTACGAACTCGGGGGAACCGGCACCCGGAGCGACTACATCGGCACCCCGGTCATTTACGACAACAAGATCTACATCGGCCTGGGCCAGGACCCGGAGCACAGCACGGGGATCTCGCACCTCTTCTGCATCGCCCCGAAGAAGGACAAGAAGGGTGACATCTCGGGGGTGCTGGAAATGCGGACCAAGGGGGCGGACGGCAAGGACGTCATCAGCGAGAAGCCGAACCCGAACTCGTGCGTCGTCTGGCACTTCGGCGGTGAAGAAACTCGCAAGTTCGCCCCCCGTGACTTCAAGTTCGGCCGCACGATGTCCACCGCGTGCATCGTGGACGACATCCTGTACATGTCCGAGTTGGCCGGTCAGATCCACTGCATGAACGCGAAGACCGGGGAGCACTACTGGAAGTACGACACCAAGGCGTCGATTTGGGGCTCGGCCTACTACGTCGACGAGAAGGTGTACCTCGCCACCGACGCCGGCGACCTGTTCGTGTTCAAGCACGAAAAGAAGCCGGCGAAAATCGACGAGTTGGAGGGCATCACGGCGACCGAACTCAAGGAAGCTCGCAAGCAAATCAAGGCGCGGCAAGCTCAAGTATCCGACAAATATCTGCTCGCCAAGATCGAACTCGATGCCCCGATCCGGTCGACCCCGATCGTTTCCAGCGGTGTCCTGTACGTGATGACCGAGAAGACGCTGTACGCATACAAGGCAAAGAAGTAACAGCGCCTGCTGTGTTCCCACCGCCACGGGATACATGTCCCGTGGCGGTACTATTTAACGAGCCTTTCTCACCTCTTTATCCGTTCCCAATCACCTTCCCCGCCCCTCGCGTTGAGCCGAAAACGAGTTCACCCGTTCGGGTGGGTTCGCCTTTCACCAATTCCGCACTCCGGGTATGACAATTCCCGCTGGGCCGAGTGACCTGGAGAGAGCGGGACAAATGAGCGACGAACTGCTGTGTTTCGAGGAATTGGACGTCGGTCGCGAGTGGGTGTCGCCGGAACGGGTCGTGAGCACCGAGGACATCGGCTGTTTTGCCGGACTGACTGGGGACCGGAACCCGATTCACCTGGACCCGGAGTTCGCCCGCACCACGCCCTTCCGCCGGTGCATTGCGCACGGGCTACTCGGTCTCTCGCTGGCGGGCGGGCTGGCGGCGGGGTCACCGCCCGTGCGAACGGTCGCGTTCCTGGAACTCCGAGAGTGGCAGTTCCGCGCGCCGATTTACCCGGGTGATGCGATCCGGGTGACCAGTCGCGTGTTGGAGAAGCAGCCCCAGGGCCGGGGCCGCCGCGGAACAGTGGTGTGGCAGATCCGCGTGCTCAACCAAGACGACCGCGTGGTGCAGGAGGGCGTTACGGCGACCCTCGTTGAAACGGCACAAAAGATAGCGCGATCCCCGAATTCGGCCGCCGCCTGACGGCGCCGCTCGCGCTTCGGTGGCACGAGCAGTCTTGGAATCGCCCCTTCTCGCCCAGCCAATCTTCACACCGTTCTGTTCACCGCCGCAGCGAGTACAGCACGACGGCGCTCGCGATACGAAGGGCGCTCTCCTTGTCGTGCCCGAGGCAGTCCGCGGACTTGTGCCCCTCGATCGCGCACCCGATATCGTACTTGCTGTAAACCGCGACCCATCGCCCATCAATCTTGATCCCCTCCAGAGCCACCGGGTAGGTCCGCAGCTCCTTTTCGGCCCCGGTCCCCTCAGCGTTCTCGCGCCGGCACCGAACGCTCCCAATATCGATCCCGGCTTGGGCCGCAATTCGGAAAAGAGGGTCGGTCGCGGGGATCGTTACGAGCTTCTGGTCCGGGAACATCTTCGCCATCGCTTCGCGGAACGACTGGTCGAACACGCGCCACTGTTTGATGTCGTTGCACGCCGCGTCCGCGAGCAGCAGCCCGCCGGTTTGCAGGTTCGCCTTCACGTTGTCCAGTTCGTCGGGCGTGAACTGGACCGGTTTGCGCCCGTGCAGGTACATGAACTTGAACTTCGTGAGTTTGTCGTCGGACGGCGCGAGCACCTCACTGGTCAGGGCCACGTCGAGTTTCGCGTGCTGGCCCAGGTACGACATCAGGTTTCGCAGCGCGTCGAACGCCGGGGGCTGCTGGGCGCTCGCGTCACTGATGTACCGCAGTTGCAGCGCGCGGAACTTGCTCCGGGCGATCCCCGTGTTCTCGACCGTCACCAGTTTCGTCTGTGTGAGCTTGGGCTTGGGCAGTTCCATCCCGGTCGCGTAGGCGAGGACGTTCCGCGCCAGGCAGAACGCCTTTTCCCCGCGGTTCTTCGGGTCGCGCCCGTCCGCGGGCATGAACCGCCGTTCTTCCCAATACCCGGCCAGTGGGCTGGGGCTGAAGATCGCGACCGTGCGGCACCCGCGGTCCAAATACATCAGGTCCGGGAAGTCGCCCGGGCCGACCCCGGGGAACATCTGCCAGATCGCGTGCTCCGGGGGCACCCGTTTGAGCGTGCTCCCGGGGAACAGGCGCCCCACAAGGCGCTCGAACGACTTGGCGAACTCCTTGTCCCCGCAGCACGCCTCGGCCAGTAGGAACCCGCCCTCCTCGACGTACCGTTTGAGGATCTGTTCAGGAACTTCAAGGGCCGCGTCGGTCGACGGCACGAACGGCATCGAACCGTGCCCGTTGAGATACACGACCGGGGACTGCAACAGCAGCCCGACCTCGGAGTCGATCTTCGCCTGCGTCGAGAGATCCTGGAGGCGCATATCGTACACCTGCCACGACAGCGGGGCGCCGTCGAAGATCTCGCGCTGTGCGAACTCGACCAGATTGCGGCAGTCGTTGTGCTTGCGGTTCCAGTTCGGCACACCGGTGATCCCACCGTCGGGGTTGCGCTCGGTGAGGATCGCCTGATCGCCCTTACCGACCTCGCCCCGGATGTAGTTGCCCCACGCGAACTTGCTCACGAGTACCGGGGTGCGCCCCTTCGACAAATACAGCAGCGCGAACGAGGTCGTGATGATCGGGTAGTTACTGTCAATACTCCTTCGGGCACCAGCAGCCGAGTACGCGAACGAGCCGTCGGGTTGTTGAAGCTTGAGCAACTCGACGCAGCCCGCGCGGTACCAGTCCATGCGGCCGATGAACCGCTGCCCGGAGAGGCGCCCCAAGCGTTCGATGCCGTAATAGTTGTAGAAGTACGACTTCCCTTCCTCGAAGTTGAAGTTGGCTCCGACGTAGAACAAGCCCTTCGCGAGTTCGGTGTTGTCCGCGTAGATCCCGCACCGGGCCGCGACCCCGGTCGCGGGGTCCAGTTGCTGCTCGCTCTGGTCCAGTCCCATGTTGGCGATGAGCAACCCGCACGCCCCAGCCACGGTCATGGAGAAGCTCGCGTCGCGCTCGAGCGTGGTGTACTTCCAGAACCCGGACTTCGGGTTCAGTTTGTCCGGGTACTGCGTGCGCGTGTAATACTCCTGGATCTCCTTCCAGAGTTGGTCCTCGATCTTCACGCCCGCGGTCTTTGCGGCGTAAAGTCCGAGCAGCGCGTACTGCGAGTTGGAATTGTCCGAGATGTTGTTCCCGGGATAGCTCCACCCCTGGAGCTTCCCCCCACTACGAAGTGCCTTTTCTTTGAGCCACTCCGCGTTCTGGGCGAGTTTGGGCAGATCTTTCTTGTCCCGCGACGCAAGCTGAGCTTCGGCCAGCGCCATCGTCTGAAGTGCAACGACGTAAGTCTTGGTCGGGGTGATCTTACGGAGGTAGTCGAGGCCGCCCTTCACGGTCGGATCATCGACCTTCACACCGGAGTTGAGGAGCGCGAGCACAGCCAGTGAGGTGGCCCCACCGTCCATGTCAACAAGGTTCTTCAGAACGAGTGTTTCCCAGTTCCCGTTACTCTTCGCAGCTTCGGACTTGAGGAATGCGACACCACTATCGATGGACTTTTTCACCTTATCGACGAGTTCGACGTCCGAGTTCGCGCCCCGTGGTGGGGCGGGAGCGGGCTGTGCGACAGTGGGCGTGGGAGAAACGAGCAATAACCCGACACAGAGGGCAAGACCGGCGGCCAACAGCGAACGGGTCATAGCGGACTACCTCCGAGCACCAACCATCCCGCCCGCCGTATCACATTCTCAGTGAATCCAGAGGGCATGATCGTTTGGTGCCCCATTATACACTCACCACCGCAGCGGTTTCTGCCACGCCTCCTTGAGTGTCGCCAATTTAACCCAGAGGAGCCATTCGCCGTTGGCGCCGGCGACGCGCAATCGGGGGTCCGACACGGTGGTGCCCACCCGCGCAATCGTTACACCGGCTAGAGCCGCCTCGAACGCCGGAGCGTGTTCCGGCTTCACTTCCACGAGGAACCGGGTCGGCGATTCGCTGAACAGTTTCGCCTCGTCGGACAAGTTTCCGGGCAGCGCCGTGATGTCGGCCCCGATCCCGCCCGCGAACGCCATTTCCGCCGCCGCGACCGCGAACCCGCCCTCACTCAAGTCGTGGCACGAACGAACCAACCCCTGAACAATAGCAGCGTGTACGCCCGCGAACACTTTCGGTGCGGTCGCGAGATCGACCTTCGGCACGTTCCCGCCCGTGCGCCCGGTCACGAGGTTGAAGTGCGAGCCGCCGAGTTCGTCCTTCGTGGTTCCCACGAGGTAGAGCGCGTTCCCGGTTTCTTTCAGGTCCATTGTGACGCACTTGCGAACGTCCGGCACGCGCCCGAGTGCGGTGACCAGTAGCGTGTGCGGGATGTCGAGCCGCTCGCCGCTCTTGCCGGTGTAAGTGTTGTTCAGGCTGTCTTTACCGCTAATGAACGGCGTGCCGAATGCGACCGCCACGTCGCGACACGCTTCCGCGGTGCGCACGAGCGCGCCGAGCACCTTCGGGTCGTGGATGTTCCCCCAACAGAAGTTGTCGAGGATCGCGACCCGCTTCGGATCCGCGCCCACCGCGACCACGTTGCGCACGGCCTCGTCGATGGCGGCCGCCGCCATCCAGTACGGGTCGAGGTCCGCGAACCGGTGGTTGATCCCGCACCCGACCGCGGCGCCGGTCCACGAACCGAGTACCGGCACGACAACCGAAGCGTCCGACGGCCCGTCGTTCATCACGCCCACGAGGGGCTTGATCGCGCTGCCCCCTTGCACCTCGTGGTCATATTGGCGGATCACCCATTCCTTCGAGCACACCGAGTAGTGCCCCAAGATCGCGACGAGGGCGTCTTGTGGCGTTTGCGCCGCGCCGGTGCTCGGTTGCGCCGAAAGTGATTCCGCTGGCGCCCATTCTGCGTTCTTGACGACGGTGGGGCGCCCGTCGTGCAGGAAGTGCATGTCGAGATCGGCGACAACGTTCCCCTGGTACGACAACTTGAGGCGCCCGCTGTTCTCGAACGTACCCAAAACGGCGGCCTCGACGTCTTCGCTCGCGCACAGAGCCTGGAGTTCCGGCCACTTCTCCTGTGGCACGGACAGCACCATCCGCTCTTGCGATTCCGAGATCCAGATTTCGGTGTAGCTCAACCCTTCGTACTTGAGCGGCGCCTTGTCCAGATGCACCGTCGCGCCGAGATCCGCGCCCATCTCCCCGACGGCCGACGAGAACCCGCCCGCGCCGCAATCGGTAATCGCGGTGAACAGGTTGCGGTCGCGCGCCTGGATGATGACGTCCTGAACCTTCTTCTCGGTAATCGCGTTACCGATCTGCACCGCACCGCCGCTCACCGTTTCCGATTCGTGCGTGAGTTCTAGGCTGGAGAACGTCGCACCGTGAATCCCGTCGCGCCCGGTACGGCCCCCGACCGCGACGATCAGGTCACCGTCGTGAACCTTCTTGAACGCCTTGTCGCACGGGATCGTACCGATGGTGCCGCAGAACACGAGCGGGTTCGCGAGGTAGCGCTCGTCGAACAGGATCGCCCCGTTTACCGTGGGGATGCCCATGCGGTTGCCGTAGTCGCGCACCCCGGCCACAACCCCGCGCATCACGCGGCGCGGGTGCAGTACACCCTGCGGCAACTGGTTCGGGTCGAAGTCCGGCGGCGCGAAGCAGAACACGTCGGTGTTGCACACCGGCTTCGCCCCGAGACCGGTCCCGAGGAGGTCACGAATCACCCCGCCCAATCCCGTGTTCGCGCCGCCGTAGGGTTCGATCGCGGACGGGTGGTTGTGCGTTTCGACCTTGATGCAGATGTGGAAGTTGTCGTCGAACTTCACGATCCCCGCGTTATCGGCGAACACGCTCACGCACCAGTCGTCCGCCCCGAGCTGCTGGCGGATGGTCTGCGTCGCACCGAACACGGTCTCTTTAAGGAGATTCTTGTATGTGCGCGTTTCGCCGGTGGACTGGTCCCGGAAGGTAATGGTACCCTTGAGCGTTTTGTGCGAGCAGTGCTCGGACCACGTCTGCGCGATCGATTCGAGTTCCGCGTCGGTCGGCTCACGGTTCAGGTCGCGGAAGTGCGACTGAACGACCTTCATCTCGTCCAACGAAAGGGCAAGTGTGTTGTCCTTGCTCAACTTCACCAACCCGGTATCGTCGAGATCCCGGACCGGTACAGTGCGCAGCTCGAACTTGTACGGCGCCCCGAACCCGAGGTGGTCCGCCTTGACCGGACCGGACACGATGTGCTCGATGGCGTCGTTCGCGAGCACCTTGCGGAACAGCACGTCGCGGTCGAGTGACGGCAGTTCCGGCGGGCCGAAGTAGCGCCGGAACGTGCGCACCGCAGTTACGGGGATACCGAGCAACTGGACCGCTTCGAGTACCGTTTGCGCGACTGGTTCCATTACACCGGGTTTGAGGAGCACCGTGTACGAGTGCGCGGTCCGCGTGCCGACCGGGGCGAACTCGCCGACCTCCACGAGCGGGTCGACGAGCACCTCTTGGGTCAGGCGCGCGCGGTGCTCGTCGGTCAGGTCGCCTTCGAGCAGGAACCCGCGGGCGGACGCGCTAACGAGGTCGCCGCCGCGCTCCGCGTGCGTGAGCAGGTCGAACTCGTCACACACGCGCTCGCGCTCGCCGTCCTTACCGAGCGGGCGGATTTCAAGTTCCCAGAGCATCGCGTACCTTTTTCCCTTCGGTTAACCACTGCACGAGTCCGGCGTGGTCGCCGGCTTCGAGCAATTTCCGGAATTCGGCTAATCGGTCCGTGAACGCGGCGAGTGCGGACAGCGTCGCGTCGCGGTTGGCCTCGAAAATCGCGGCCCACAACTGTGGGTCGCCCGCGGCCACGCGGGTCACGTCGCGGAACCCGCCCGCGGAGAGCCGGAGCCACTCGGTCGGTGTGACGCCCGCGACCGCCGACGCGACCGCGTGCGGCAGGTGGCTCGTCACGGCAACGGTGCGGTCGTGCTCCTCGGCGTTCATCAGCACGACGCGGGAACCGAGCGCCTCCCAGAACCGCCCGACTGCGACCGTTCGCTCCCAATCTGCGCCAAACTTGCTGATAATGACGACCGTGACGCGGTTCTGGAACATGTCCGCGCGCCCGTACTCGGCGCCGGCCTTTTCGGACCCCGCGAGCGGGTGCGCGGCGATATACTCCACGTTCGCCGGCAGCTTCCCCTGCAGCGCGGACACGATGCCGGCCTTCGTGCTCCCACCATCCGTGAAGCGCGTACCGGGCCGAACGTGCGGCGCGGCGGCCAAAATGACCTCGGTGATTCGGTCGACTGGGGTACACACGACCACGAGGGACGAGTTTGCCACGCCCTCGGCGAGACTGGTCGTTCCCGCATCAATCGCACCGAGCGCAACCGCCTTCGCGATGGTCGCTTCGTCGCGGTCCACGCCCACGACGCGCCCGGCCACCCCGCGCGCCCGCGCCGCGAGACCGACCGAACCACCGATCAGCCCGACACCGACAATTGTGATCTGATCGAACAGCATGCTGAGATTATAAGAACGCGGCCACAAGAAACCGCTTGCCGTGACCGCCGGTTATCAGAGATAACGGAGTCATGCCCCGCACCACAGCAGTCACCGGTACCTCCGTCACGCTGTCGCGCCGCGACTGGCTGCGGATCGGCGTTCCCGCGACCCTGGGGCTGTCTGCGTCCCGAGTCCACGCGAAACCCGCGTTGGGCGCTGCGGGTTTCGGCCGCGCGAAGTCCGTTGTGGTCGTCTTCACGAGCGGCGGACAGAGTCAGCTCGACACTTGGGATCCGAAGCCGGACGCCCCCGCCGAAATTCGCGGCGCGTTCCGCTCGATTCAAACGCGGAACCCGGGACTGCGGGTCTGCGAACACTTACCACGCATGGCGGCACTCGCGGACCGCTTCGCTGTGCTGCGGTCCATGACGCACAACGACCTCGATCACGGCTCCGCGTGCTACCTCGCGCTCACGGGGCAATTTCACCCACAAAGATCATCCAACCCGCCCCCGCGCCCCACTGACTTTCCGGCCCTCGGCGCGGTGTTGAAGCGAATTAGGCCCGCGAAGCATTTTCCGCACACCGCCGTTCACGTCAACGGCCCACTACTCGCGCCGATCGAGGTCAGTCCGGGGCAGTACGGCGGATTCCTCGGACGCGGGTACGAACCCGCGGAACTCGGCAACGTCACCGATACCGACCGGTTGGTCGCGTCATTGAGCCTGCCCCTTGATGTACCCATCGAGCGCCTCCATTCGCGCCGCGATCTGCTTGCGAAACTCGATCCCGGCACGAAATCCAATCCGCTCGCGTTGAAAGCGTTCGAGCTGGTGAACGCCCCGCGCGTGCGAGCGGCACTCGATCTCGACCGCGAACCCGAAAAACTCCGCGACCGGTACGGCCGGCACCGATCCGGGCAGGCGTGTTTGATGGCGCGCCGACTGGTCGAGGCCGGGGTGCCGTGGACAACGGTGTTCTTCAACCACGGGATCCGTGGACAGGACGATCACCCGGACGACACCGACGAGTACGGCTGGGACACGCACAACGACATCTTCGACTCGCTGAAAGCGCATCTGCTCCCGCGCTTCGATCACTCGGTGTCCACGTTCCTTGAAGACCTGACCGACCGCGGGCTATTGGACAGCACGCTGGTCGTCGTGATGGGCGAGTTCGGGCGGGCGCCCTTGGTCGCGGTGGAAAAGTCCTTCGCCGGGCGCGGGTCGCCGGGGCGCAAGCACTGGGGCGCGTGCTACTCGGTGCTGCTCGCGGGCGCGGGGATCGTGCCCGGCGCCCTGTACGGCAAGTCCGATCGCATCGCTGCGTACCCTCAATCGGAACCGACCGCGCCGGGCGATCTCGCGGCGACAATGTTTCACGCGCTCGGCATCGAACCGGAAGCACACTACACAGACGCCACCGACCGCCCGTACCGCGCGGTGACGGGACACCCGGTCACGAAACTGTTCCACTGACCTCGCTTAGAACTACCATGCGTACCCTGCTCTGCTTTGCCGCGTTCGCGCTCCCCTCCTACGTGTCCGCGGCCGACGCCGACGGCTTCACGCCCCTCTTCGACGGCAAAACGCTCGACGGCTGGACGTTCATCGTGAAGCCGGACAAGGAGGGCAAGAAAGCCGACCCGAAAACCACCTGGAGCGTGGCCGACGGCACCATCCGCTGCACGGGCAAACCCAACGGCTACATGGTGACCAAGAACGAATTTTCGGATTACGTTCTGCGCGTGAAGTGGCGTTTCCCCGCGGACGGTAAGGGTGGCAACACGGGTGTGCTGCTCCACGTTCAGGACGAGAAATACTGGCCGACGTCGATCGAGGCGCAACTTCTCACCGGCCGAGCCGGAGACATCTTCCTCACGAACCCGCCGGACGCGAAGCTCGACGTGGACAAGAGCCGCCAGAATCCGAAGCTCGAGCGCCAGTTCTTCCGACTGGAAACCAAAGAACCGGTCGAGAAGAAGCTGGGCGAGTGGAACGAGTACGAAATTACCTGCAAGGGCGGCGACATCACACTGGTCATCAACGGCGTAAAGGTGAACGAGGGCAAGAACGGCAATCTGACAAAGGGCCGCATCGCGCTGCAATCCGAGGGCGCGGAAGTTCACTTCAAGGACGTGCTGGTGAAGAAACTGAAGTAACTACCAGCAGCGTACCCTCCACAGGAAACATGCTGGCGAACCCCACCCGCAAGGGTGGCGGGTGCGAGCGGTGCCAGAGTTCGCGTACTACCCACCGCCCTTGCGAGCGGGGTTCACTTTTCGACTACACCAGCGCGATCGTGTGGTTGCTCAGTTGCTCGCTGCCGGTTTCGGTCACCAGGTAGTTGTGTTCAATGCGCAGCCCACCCACGCCGTCCACGTAAAGACCCGGTTCCAGAGTCACCACATCACCCGCGACCAGTGTTTCGGACGAGTGGCGCACGATGTACGGCGGTTCGGGGTGCGAGATCCCCAACCCGTGCCCGCCGTGCGTGGTGAAGTAATCGGCCATCCCCGCACCTGCGAACACGTTCCGCATCGCGTCATAGACCTCCTGGCACGGCACCCCGGCCTTCAGGTGTTTCGCGCCCGCGGTGATCGCAGACAGGCTCAGGTCCATTAACTTCTGTTGGTCGGCGGTCGGTTTTCCGCCCACGCAGATCGTGTTCGTGAAGTCGCTGCGGTAGCCCTGCACGATCACCGAGTAGTCGAGGATGAACAGTTCGCCCACTTCGAGTTTGTGCGGTGTCGGCGGCCCCCCGCGCTTCTTCCCCCCGACCGATATCGTGAAATCCCCGTACACAACGGCCCAGTGCCCGAGTGTGGCGAATACCGCGTTCGCCACGCCCGAGTAGACTTCGAGTTCCGTCATCCCGGGGCGAATGTTCGCCCGGCCCCAAGCGTGCCCCGCGTCGCACGCCTTCATGCACGTTTTTAGGAGCGCGACCTCGTCCGGGTCTTTCCGCCGGCGCAGTTCGGTGACGATACCGATGATCGTGGCCCCAAGCGGGTCCGCGATGGAGTCGTGAATACGCCCGCCGTTAGCATCGAGCGCGGGTTTGAGAACCAACCGGCGCGGGGCGAGTTCCGGTTCTTGCCCGCTATACCACACCAGCGGCTTGCGCTCGTCGACCTGCGCGAACTCGACACCCTTTGGGAGCTTACTATCGTGGTACAGCGTGGCGTGACCGTCTTCGCGAATCACAAGCAGCGCGCCGAAATCCGCGCTGGAACTGATCCCATCGACGTAAAAGTTGGCGAAGTACCGCAGGTGGAGCGGGTCCGCGAGTACGACCGGGTGCGACGGCTTCAGGCGCTCCAAAAAGCGCTGACGACGTGCCTTGCAGCCTTCGGCGGTGAGCATCGCGGACCTCCCGAATTAATGAGCGAAATACCGGAACCGATCGATGATATGGCCGGTCCCGAATCGCACAAACTGATTTGCCCGATTTCCGCCCTAAAGCAGCCACGGCGGAACACTTGCTGCGGCAGCCCGTACCTCGTCATCGGTAACCGAGGCCCAGACCACCTCACGAACGATCACCACAGCATAGGGCTCACCGACACCGCTCCACCCGCCGGCCACCTCGCGAAGTCGACTGGCCAACCAGCCGTGTTCGGCAAACTGACCGCCGCACCGTTCCGCCCACGCGACGGCCTCGGTAGACGACAGGCAGGTGGCCTGAGTCCGATGACGTTCAACTTTATTCGGTCCGGGGACCAAATCACCCATCAGCCAACGGTCCACCCACTCCGTGAAGTACACCACGGGTAGTGATAGGGCGTGCTCGCGGATCGAAGCACAAAGTTAATCTACTGCTACGGGGTCAGCAACCGAGCGCCACTCATCGAAGCGGGTCGCGACGGCGATCGCAGATTGCCCGGCGAGCGTTGCCACCGTCAATCTCTGCGTCGCCATCCCGCGACCTCTCATCACCAGACAACTTAATGATGCCCGAATTCGTGGGCAAAACTACCCGTATTACTCGTTGTCGCTTTCACCGCCGCTGCTGCCACCGCCCTTGGTGCTCATCAGCGAGTCGATCGCGACGGCCGCGCCGAGGATCAGCATCTTCACCGTCGGCTGGTCCGCGAGTTGCGGGGCGATCTGAACCGCGTAAGTGTCAGCAGAAGTGAACATTTCCTTCATCGCCCCGGCCCACTTCTTCGACACCTTCCCCATTTCCGTCTTCCCGTCCGGCTGGAAGAACGTGTATTCCGACTTCAACAGCTTCCCGCGGATCTCCGCAACGTGTTTGCCGGCCCCGTCGTACACGTGGAACCCACCGGCCAGACTGAATTTCTTCGCCTTGTACAGCCCGATCACCGCCCCCTGCGAGTCGAGCACTTCGACCTTCTTGAGGAGCAGGCCCCGGCGGCGCACGGTGAACACGAGCGAATCGTCCGGCTTCTCGCGGAACTCGATCTGCGTGGCCGGCGGTCCCATCAACGTGCCCAGGAGCTTCGCGAGGGGCGTCGTGGACTGTTCCGCGGTGCCGACCACCGTGCCGGTCTCGTCAAGAATCTCGAACGAGGCGCGGGAGGAGAACAGCTTCGTTTTTTGCTTGACGACCAGCGTGTTCCGTTCCAGCACGGGCCGCTCCTTGAGCGTTGGGGGTGTTAACACGAGGGCCGGACCTCGGTTGAGGTTATAAACCAGCGCTCTCAAGGCTACCAGCGTTCACGGGATCATTACGTGTCTTCACAGTTGCTCGACAAGCGGGAAGTTCGCATCCGGCGCATGTTCGGTCAGATCGCGCCGTGGTACGACTTCCTGAACCACTTACTCTCGCTGAACATCGACAAGCGGTGGCGCGACCGTACCGCCCGGCTCGTACCGCCCGGCCCCGCGAGCCTCGGCCCGATCCTGGATCTCTGCACCGGCACGGGCGACCTCGCGCTCACCTACGACCGCGACGCGCGAGGGGCAGTGCCCGTCGTCGGGGCCGATTTCGCCCACGAGATGCTGGTTCTCGCGGCGAAGAAGGCCGACGCCGCGGGCGCGGGGGGGCGCGTGAAGTTCGTGGAAGCCGACGCACAGGCGCTGCCGTTCGCCGACGACACGTTTCAGCTCGTCACGAATGCGTTCGGCCTGCGCAACGTGACCGATACCGATCGTGGGCTGGCCGAAATGGTCCGCGTCACGCGCCCGGGCGGGCGCGTCGCGGTACTGGAGTTCTCGAAGCCACGCAGCCCGGTCTTGGGCCGGCTCTACGGCTGGTACTTCCGCTACGTGCTCCCGCTCGTCGGCCAACTCGTCTCGCGCAGCGGCGAGAGCGCGTACCGCTACCTCCCCGCGAGCGTGCTGAAATTCCCAGATTACGAAGCCCTTGCGGACAAAATGCGCGCGGCCGGACTGGGCGAGGTGAAGTACGTGCCGTTCACCTTCGGGGTCGCGACCCTGTACGTTGGTGAGAAGCCGTGAGTGTGAAGAAGAGCCTAACCCCTTCCCTAAGAAGGAAGGGGGAGTAAGACAGGAGACTGTTTACTCCCCCTTCCTTCTTAGGGAAGGGGGGCCGGGGGGTTAGGTTCTTCGAGAAGCCATGCCCGATTCATTCCACGACAAGCACCTTCTGGTTCGCGCAGCAAACGGCGAGCGCGTCGAACGGCCCCCGGTGTGGGCCATGCGCCAGGCCGGACGCTGGGACCCGGAGTTCCAAAAGGTCCGCGCCGGCAAACCGTTCTACGAGTTCTCGGCCGACGTCGAGGGGTCGGCCCGCGCGTCGCTGTGCCCGCGCCGGTTCGGTGTGGACGCGATCATCCTCTTCTACGACATCACCACGCTGCCGTTCTCGATGGGGGTGCCGTTCGAGTTGCAGCCCGGCGCGGGACCGGTCCCGGACCGCCCGATCCGCACGCGCGCGGACCTCGACCGGCTGAACCCCAATCCGCAACCGGAGTCCTACGCCCACATTCGCGCGCTACTGAAGCGTGTCAAAGACGAGTTGCAAGGCGATTTGCCGGTGCTGGTGTTCGCCGGCGCCCCGTTCACGGTGGCCACGTACTGCATCGGTACCGGCAAGGACGTGGACGCGACCCGGCGCTTCGCCGCGGAAGAACCGGCCGTGTGGAACGGGTTGCTCGAACGGCTCTCGGGGGCCACGGTCCGGTTCCTGCGCACGCTGATCGCCGACGGCGCGGACGCTTACCAGCTCTTCGACTCGTGGGCCGGCGGACTGTCTCTGGACGAGTACGACCGCTGGGCGCACCCATTCCACGCGGACATCATCACGCGAGCCACGGGCGTTCCGCGCATCCTCTTCGTAAAGGAAGGTCCGTACCTGGACCGGATGTGCGATTCGGGCGCGGAAGTCATTAGCCTGGGGAGCGTTCACGACCTCGCCGCCGCGCGCCAGAAGTACCCCAACCTCGCGTTCCAAGGGAACGTCGACGAAGAGATCCTCCGGAGCGGCACTCCAGAACAGGTGCGCGACGCGGTCAAAGCGTGCCTCCGGGCAGGCGGCGGCGAGCGCCACATCATGAACCTGAACCACGGCGTCGATAAGGGCACCCCGGTCGCGAACTTCGAGGCCTACGTGAGCGCGGCGCGGGCCGGTCTGTAGGGGCACCGCTGCTGGCGTTCGCGCCCCCGGGCGGGTACAACGGAGTCACCTTTCCGCCCGGAGGCGGTCCATGCGCGCTGCCGTGTCACTGCTGGTGCTGTCCGCGTTCGCCCTGGCGCTCCCCGCCCAGGACCGGGAAACGACCGCGGACGATCTGCTCCGGGCCGTCGAGCGCAAACTCGTTGCCGCGAACGAGCGCGCCGGGCCGTGCGTCGCGTGCGTGGTCGTGTCGCGGAGCGAGAAGTACCCGAAGCCGACCAGCGACGTACCGGGCGCGCTCGGCGCGTTCGACCCGAAGCAGTTCGCGAAGGACAATCCGAACGGGGGCGAGCAACTGGCCAAGGCGCTCGACCTGTCGGACCCACGAGCCGTCGCCGACCACGGGTTCGCGTGCGGGGTGGTCATCGACGATAAGGGGCTCGTCCTCACACCCTACCACGTCGTCGACGGCGCGACCAAGATCTACGTCCACTTGCCCGGCGCGGCCGGGTCTTACGCAGACATCCACGCGGCCGATGCGTGCCACGACCTCGCGGTGCTGAGGCTACTCACCCCGCCCGTGGGGTTGAAAGCAATCAAATTCGGAGACGTCCGGCTCACGCAGCGCGACGGCCCAAGGGGGAACGTTACCACCGGCAAGCTCGCCGTACTGGTCGCAAGTGCTTACGTACCAAATCTCCCAATTAATAAGCCAAGTGTGGCGCTCGGCAGCGTAACGAACGTGCGCCACCACCTCCCCATCCAAGGCTTGGACCAGCGCCAGAGACGGTTGGATGATTACTACCTCCACGGCCCGTTTTTGGAACACGATGCCAAGCTGAATACGGGCATCAGTGGCGCCGCGCTCCTGAACCTCGACGGCGAGATGATCGGCCTGACGACGAGCGCACCGGTGCCGGGACTTGGCGAAAAGCAGCCCGAGTACGCATTCCCTTTAACGGAACAGCGCCTCCGAGTCATCGAAGTTCTGCGGCGCGGGGAAGAAGTTGAAATCGGGTTTCTCGGCGTGTTGCTGGGCACCAACTTCGCATCCCTCACGGTGAGTGGTACGACCCCGCTCGGCCCGGCCGCAAAAGCCGGTATCAGCCCCGGGGACGTCATCACGCACATCGACGGTGCCACGGTCCGAAACTACGACGATTTACTGGGCCACATCGGGTCAGCCCTTGCCGGTACAAAAGTGACGCTCACAATTGGCAACACGCGCGACGTCACTCTCGCACTGGGTAAGTGGCAGCACACCCGCCCCGTGATCGCCTCCGTTCGCCCGGACCCGGTATTCGGGCTGCGCGTCGACCACGACAGCATCCTCGCGCAAACTGTGGGCGAGCGCGCTCGAGCGACCACACCCAGGAACATTCCTAGCGGCGTATCGATCGGCACCCTCGTACCGAATTCGCCCGCTGAGGCGGCCTTCAAGAAGCTGGGAGACGACCCACAAAAGCGCTGGCTCGTCACGCACGTGAACGACAAAGCGGTCACGACCCCCGCCGAGTTCTATGCGGCCGCGAAGGGCCAAAAGGCCATCAAACTGACGGTTATCGACCCGACCGAAGCGAAGCGCCAGGAGCGCGAAGTGAGCTTCCCATGAAATACGCCATCTGCAACGAAACGTTCGAGGGCTGGGAGCACGCCCGTGTTTGCGCCCGGATCGCGGAATTGGGCTACACCGGGCTCGAAGTCGCACCGTTTACGCTCGCCCCGCGCATTACGGACGTGAGCACCGCGCGCCGGTCCGAGCTGCGCAAGCAAGCGGAATCAGCGGGCGTGCAGCTCATCGGGCTCCACTGGCTGCTCGCAAAAACAGAGGGTTTTCACCTGACTTCGCCCGACGCCGCGACCCGCAAGCGCACGGGGGAGTACCTCGCCGAACTGTCGCACGCCGCGGCCGATCTGGGCGGCGACATCCTCGTACTCGGGTCGCCCTTTCAGCGCAACCTAGCCGTAGGGATCACCCGCGAGCAGGGTGAAGCGTTCGCTGCGGACACACTCACTCACTGCCTCCCGGCACTGGAACGCGACCGCGTGTACCTGTGTCTGGAGCCGCTCACACCGGCGGAAACGAACTTTATGACCACCGCCGCAGAGGGCGTCGCTCTCGCGCGGAAGCTGGCCCACCCGTTCGTGAAACTGCACCTCGACGTGAAGGCAATGGCCGCGGAGTCCGCACCCACGCCGGACGTGATTCGCGCGAACCGCGAGTACATGCACCACTTCCACGCCAACGACCCGAACAAGCGCGGACCGGGCTTCGGTAACACCGACTTCAAACCCGTCTTCCAGGCACTCAAAGACGTGAACTACGCCGGTTGGGTGTCGGTCGAGGTGTTCGACTACTCCCCCGACCCCGATACCATCGCCCGCGACAGCATCCGCTACATGCGCGAATGCGCGGGGTAGGAGCGAAATTCGCCGCGGATTACGCAGATAATACGGATCAAGGCCGAGAAATCAGAAAGGCAAAAGAGTGTATTGGTTAGCCCCGTTAGGGGCGTAGGCGAGTAGCCAGGTGAAGCGAGCTACGCGAGCACAACCCCCTGGCGGACCACCCGGCGCACGTGCCGTTCGCCAGGGGTTGCGCTGCGCTTCACCCCTGGCTACTTGCCTACGCCCCTAACGGGGCTGAAAACTAACACACATCGAGTCTCTGATCCCTGTCTTCTGTTTTGATCTGTGTGATCCGCGGCTCTCCCTCAATCTTTCCGAGAGTTCTCATGCGATTCGCCTCCGCGCTGTGCGTGCTCCTCTCCTTCGCTCTCCCCGGTTCCGCGGGGGAGTTCAGTGTGGGCTTCGGTGAAGTGGACGTCACGCCCGAAGTCGGGAAGAAGCCGGTGTACATCGCGGGGTTCGGTCAGAACCGCAAGGCAACGAAGGTCCACGACCCGATCACGGCGCGGGCCGTCGTAATGGGCGACGGCGACGAGAAAATCGCGTTCGTGTCGGTCGACGTGATCGGGCTGTTCCTCCCGAGCGTCGAGCGGATCCGCGAGAAAGTAACCGGGTTCAAGTACGTGCTCGTCTCTGCGACCCACAACCACGAAGGGCCGGACACACTTGGCCTTTGGGGGCCGACGCCGATTCAAACGGGAATCGATGCCGACTACCAGAAGAAACTGGAAACGGGCTGCGCGGACGCGATCAGGGCCGCAGACAAAGCCCGCACACCGGCCACCGTGCGCATCGGGAAGGCGAGCGATCCCGATCTGCTACTCGACAACCGCAAGCCGGTCGTGAAGCACGACGAACTGGTGGTGCTCCAGTTCCGCGAACCGAAGACCAACAAGTCGCTCGGCGTGTTGGTGCAGTGGAACTGCCACCCGGAATCGCTCGATTCGCGGAACACTGAGATTTCGGCCGACTTCATTCACTACACGGTGAAGCACTTGCGGGAATCGCACAAGTGCCCGGTGGCGTACTTCACCGGGACCGTCGGCGGGCTCATGACCACGCTGAAGCTGCCGATCAAGGACGAGAAGGGCAAGGAACTCGCCGACGGAACGTTCGAGAAAACGGAGCGCTACGGCCGACTCGTTGCCGCCCTCGCGGACAAGGCGCTGAAGGACGCAGCGCCCGTAAAACTGACGCCGTTCACGGCTCGCACGCAGGAGCTTCTGGTGCCGGTGGAGAACGCCGTTTACCGGCTCGGGTGGTCGCTCGGCACGCTCGACCGCACCATGTACGCCTGGGAAGGGACGCCCACACCGAAGAAGTTCACTGCGACGAAGGACGTTACGAAGCCTGTCGCGGTCAAAACGGAAGTCGGGTACCTGAAACTCGGCGAACTCGAAATCGCCGCGATACCGGGCGAAATCTACCCCGAACTGGTGCTGGGGAAGGTCCAGAACCCGGCTGATCCCGGAGCGGACTTCCCCGACGCCCCCATCGAACCCGCCATCTACGAACAGTTGAAGGGCAAGCACCGCATGCTGATCGGCCTCGCGAACGACGAACTGGGGTACTTCATCCCGAAGCGCCAGTGGGACGACAAAGCCCCGTTCTGCTACGGGCTGAAGAAGTCCCAGTACGGCGAAATGAACAGCGTCGGGCCTGAAGCCGCCCCCATCATCTGCGGTACATTCAAGGAGTTGGTGAAGGGGAAGTAACGCGTTTTACCAGCATCGTCGCGTAGCTGCCGCGCGGGAGGTCGAAGCGGAGCACCAGTTTCTTGCGCCCGCGGTTCAGCTCGTCGGCCTCCGCGGTGTGGCTCAGGTTCTCGGGGCGCACGCACGCGGAGCGGTCGCCCTTCGAGAAGAACGGCTTCTGCATCCCCTTCACTTTCAGTTCCGCGAGCGTTAGGCCCTCCGACTTCAGCGCCTCTTCAACGATCGGCAGCCACACGGCATCGGGAGCAGGCTTCACGCGCGCGGAGGGGAGCGGGAGTGTGAGTGATTCCCACGCAGCACGGTGTTCCTCCGACACGCGCACCGGCGCGGGAACGCGCCCGAGCTTCAGTTCCACTGTGGTCAAATTCTCCGCGCCGAGCGTCGCGGTGAGCCACGCGGCCAGCATCTTGTTCCAGAGGTAGCTCTGGTACGCAGACAGATACAGGCCCTGAAGTTCCGGCCGCAGCCGCGCGACCGCGCCCTTGAAGTCGGTCGGGTGCGCGGCGAGGTAACTGACCAGGCTGCGGGCGTGGCCCTTCGGCAGTTTCGCCTGGCACTCGGGCCACTTGCCCCACAACTCGATGAGTGTGGCCTTCTCGCGCTTCGCATCGGCCCGGTCGAACTCGTAGGGCGCCGCGAGCGCGAGCCACAGTGCCCGCTCGAACCGCCCGAACACCATCTCCTTCGCGACGAACTCTTCTGCCTCCCCGACCGAGCCGAAGCGCTGATCGTCGAAGTAGTTCGGCACTCCCGCGCCGGCGACCTCGCGGAGCGCGTCTTCGGCGTGGGTGATGGCGCCGTCGCTCAGGGAGCGGAGCGCGATCGTGAAGCGGTTCGCACGGATGTTGGCCGCGGTAAACGGCTCCGCGCACTGACCGAGGTACGTGAGCGTCACGCGCTCGTGGGACAGGTTCCGCTTCGCCCCGCGGAACACGGTGACGTGCTGTGAGGTCACCGCGTGGCGATCCTTTAGCCCGCCGTAACTCAGCCGGCGGAAGTCGAGTTGCCAGCGCCGGCGGATCGCCGCGAGCGCGTCCGGCGTGGTCCAACCGGTCTTGTCGAGCCGGTACAGCGCGAAATCGCCCGCGTCGGGCACGGTGTCGGTCAGTTCCTCGACCCGGAAGTCCTCCGGCTGCTGCTTCAGTTTCATGTGGTTATTGAAGCAGCACGGCCACACCCGGACGAGGCCATATCGACTCGTTTTGATTGCCTTCTGTAGCCGGCCTCTGTGAGGCCGGGCTATCCACGGTTTGTGGCTCACCGGCCTCGCAGAGGCCGGCTACAGAAGATCACCCATCCGCACGATTTGGTACCATTCACGGTTTCTGCACGACCGCACCCGACGCGGCCGGGGCCGACGGCACGGGGCGAGTGCTCACGTGGGTGCCGATCGCACGCACGGGACCGCGGTCGGAGAGGAAGCCCCACTCGCCGCCCGACTGTTGGTTCGGGGCGCGCCGGGCGACCGTGCCGGGGGTGCTGCTGTCCGGGGTTACCTCCAGCGGCGGTTCGCAGTTCTGGGCCGCGATGTTGTTGAGCAGGTCCGTAATCACCGCTACCGTTGTCGGGTGCGCGGGCAGCCCGAAGTGACTGGCGTTGCCCACCACGACGCGACTGGAGTGCGGGACACTCGCGGCGCACGTTCCGCTCGTGATGAGCAGCGTGCGGGAGCCGCACGGTTCCGCGGGGCAGCCCATCGGGTCGAGCAGCACGACGGCCTCGACGGGGATCCCCTTTGCGGTGAGGTCGCGGGAGAGCGAAACCGCGGTCGCGGCCCCGAGGTCGTACCCGAGGAGCACGAACCGCGCGTCCGGGTCGGTGCGCCGGATGCAGTCGATCTCCGATTTCACCCACCCGCCGTGGCACAGCTCGCCCATGCCCACCTTGGCGAAGCCGGCGTCCCCGAGCTTCATGCGGAGCGCGTTCAGCCCGCAATCCGTCGTGGGCGTGAGGCCGTGCATCATGAACACGTGAACTTCGTTCCGGCACTGCACCGGGAGATCGAGGTCGGGGCCGTGATTCAGCGTCTTCTCGTACCCCTTCGTGCAGCACAAAACGCACCCGGTGCTCGCCAGTACGGTTGCCAGGATCACACAGATTGCCCAGGAACGCGCATTCATCACCGGTCCCTCGCCTTGACTCTTCGGCTCTGCCTGTTCAGATCGGCAGAACTCGCGAAGTCGCGAGAACCGTTGCAACTTAACGCGCCACATTCCCGTGCAATCGGTAAGGGTCGTTCCGGTTATCGAGGATGGGCGCTTTGGGTAACTAGCCGATGGCGACCGGCTTACCCAGTTTCACAGACTCGATTTCTCGGTGGCACAACACCAGCGCGTCCCGCGCCAGTTGCCCACTCAACAGTGCCGGCTCCGTCCCCGTGGTTACGCCGGTCACCGCAGCTTGGAGTTCGTCCGAGAACGCCGAGAGTGCGTCGCCCCCACCAGCCAGCTCGGGCTGCGTAGAGCGCCCGTCCGCCGTCAACATCGTCAACGGGACGCCACCGGAGTCGTACAGCAGCGTCGCTTTCTCCAGGTAGATCTCGTAGCCGTGAACGAACGGGCGCCCGCCCATGCTCACCGCCCCGCTGGAGCACGTCACCGCGGGACCGCCCGGGCCGTAGAGGTAGGACGTGGTGAGATACGTCACCGCGTCGCTCTCGACCGTGCCCACCGAGAACACGTGCTTGGGCACGCCGCACACGAGGCCGATGAAGTGCGTGTCGTGGATGTGCAGGTCGACGGCCGGTCCGCCGGTCTTCGCGGCGTCGCCGATGTCCGCGGACCAGTCCGGTTTCGCGATCACGCGCTTGAAATGCGCCCCGACCACTTTCCCGTACAGCCCGCCGGAAATGACCTCGGCCGCGAACCGGAACTCCGGGAAGAACGGCAACACGTGCGCGACCATCAGGAGCTTGCCCGCGCTCTTCGCGGCCGCCACCATCGCGTCGGCGTCCTGCGGCGACAGCGCGATCGCCTTCTCCACGAGTACGTGTTTGCCGGCCTTGAGCGCGGCGAGCACGATCGGCGTGTGCTGGTCGGTGACCGTACACACATCAATGAGGTCGATGTCGGGGTCCGCGAGCATTTCGCTCAGGTCCGCGTAGGCCTTCACGCCCGTGAGATCGACCTGCCCGGGTTCGGGACCGAAGTTCCCGCGCGTGTTGCGCCAGTCGCCCGCGCGCTTGGCCGCGTCGCGGCTGCAAATGGCCGTGACCTTCGCCCCCGTGAGGCGCTGGCTCGCGAGGAAGTGAATCCGGCCCATGAACCCGATGCCGACGATACCGATGCGCACCATGTCGATGACTCTCCGGCGAAAGCGTGTGGCGTAGTTATCGAACAGCTCGCGACCAGAAGCAAGCGCGATGACGGCACCGGCCCGCGATCAGCGCACCGCGCCGGGTGAATCATCCGACCTCGCGGTCCGTGTGCGACTCGGGTCTCGGATAACATTTGCTAACATTTCCCGCCTCCCGGACCCGGGCGCCGGAGGCAAAAGCCCCGGCAAAAACGCACCCGGCACGCTAACATCAGGCTAACATCACCTCTCGTTTCACCCCGTTTCAGCCCTGCAAATGTGTTGAACACGTCGTTTTTGGGGGTGTTTGGTTACAGAATCGACGACTTTTGGGCTGTTCTGCGTCGAGCCGTTACGAAGCACGCAACCACAGGTCGTCGCGGGAGCGGTAGGTCGGGCTGTGCCCGACGCTGTGTGTACCCATCACGCACGGCGCGTTACTGAACGACATAACGACCTCCTACCGGATAGTGGACAAATTAACAAATTCGATTCGGCTTAGCAATACCTCCCTTGTCGAAATATGGACAAAATACCACTTCCTTCAGACGCGACGTGAAACGCCACCGCAGCCCTTTCCGTGGCAACCTCAGCACGACGCTGGGAAACAAAAAAAGTGGAACAAATCGCTCTCCTCGACCCAGTATGAAGGGGTGAAAGGAATCCCATCCTCCGAGGAGAGGAACGGTGCCGACGCAATTGAGTGGGGCCGTCCGACGGCTGGGTGATGCGCTGGCTTGCCGACACGCAGCGGGCTTGGCAGACACCGAGTTGTGGGAGCGCTACGTCCGGAACCGGGACGGCAGCGCGTTCGAGGCTCTTGTCCGCCGGCACGGTCCGATGGTGCTGGGCGTCTGCCGACGCATTCTCCGCAACGAGCCGGACGCCGAAGACGCCTTCCAGATCACTTTTCTCGTGCTCGTCCGCCGGGCGGCTTCCCTCCGGGCGCCCGACGCCATCGCCAACTGGCTCCACGGGGTCGCCACCCGCACGTCTCTGGAAGCCCGGGATGCGACCGCGCGCCGTCGGGCTAAGGAAGCGACGGTACCCCCGCGAGGGGCAATTCCGGAGGGGCCGTCGACCGAACTCCGGCACGTGTTGGACGAAGAACTGGGGCGACTGGCGGAGCGGTACCGGGTCGCGGTCGTCCTGTGCGACCTGGAAGGTAAGACGCGCAGGGAAGTGGCCGAGCAACTCGGATGGGCCGAGGGGACGGTGGCGAGCCGGCTCGCGCGCGGGCGGAGCATTCTGGCCCGGCGGCTGGCCCACCGCGGGTTCGCCGCGGCTCTGGTGGCGGCCGCGCTTGCAGGTGGCACGACCTCGGCCGGCGTCCCCGCCGGACTGGTCGCTTCGACGGGCCGGGCCGCGACCGACGAAGCGAGTATGAGTGCCGTTCTTTCGGGCCGGGGTGTTCCGTTAACGGAAGGAGTAGGGCGATCCATGTTCCTCACGAAACTCGTGACTGCCGCGGCTCTCGTCTTCGGGGGCACCGTGCTGGGGCTGGTTTCGACGACCGGGGCGACCGAAGCGCCGGCACAGGAGAGCACGCGGGCGAATCCGGACGACGTGCGCGAGCGCGTGGCGGAGGTGAAACAACAACTCCAGCAGCTCCAGCAGAAGCTCGCCAAGCTGGAGCAGGAGGTTCCCGCCGGGCGCGACGGGGCCGCAGCAGCCGGCGCGCTGGCTGAGCGGTTCAAGCACCGGGTCGCGTTCGAGATCGGCGACACGGAGACGCGCGACGGCTGGCGCATCGAGATCCGCGAGGTCTGGGGCACGCGGCCGAAGATCGAGGTCGGCGGCCAGTACCTGGTGCGCGGGAAGTACAAGCTGCCAGCCGGTCAGAAGGGCAAGCTCTACTTCTACCTGACGGCGTCGACCACCGCCGGGGCCGTGACGGGGACGCTCGACCTGCAAATGCAGAACCTGGACAAGCCGGAGGGCGAGTTCACGCTGGTACACGGCATGGAGAACCCCGGGCACTTCCACCTGATCCTGACGGACCCGGACAAGTATTCCCGGTGGTTCGCGAACGTGTACTTCGGGACCGGTGACACCGTCTGGCGGAAGAAGCCCTGAGCGACTGGGTGAGCCGGCTTGTTCATTGCCCGCGACCCGGCTGTCACGTGGCACGCGAGCCCGCTTGACGGCGCAGGGGCTCCGGGAGCGGCGAGCACCCGAGCCGGGCAAACGAGTACAACGGGGAGCTTTCTGTCGACCGGAGCGAACGAGCACAGGCTGCTACCTGCTTGAGCGCAGTAGCGAATATGTTACCCTGCTGGACATTACACCAACGGTTGCCGGTCAGTGCCCGTACTCGTTTGCCACATGAAGCAAACGAGTACGGGCACTGACCGGTGAACCCGTTCTAAGTTCGGTGCCGGAGGTGCGAACCCCGATGGGATTGTGGTGTCTGAAGGTGTTGTGACGCCGGCGCGGGGCGGCGGCTCGAAAGGTACATTCCCAGACAACACGATTTGATCGGAAGCGTGCGTATGGCCGCCACATTCAAGCGGATGGGTTGGGAGGATCGCGAAGTCAAAGTAAAGCGAGATGAACTGTTGGCGGTTCTCCGCGAGAACCGCGAGCGCCACATTCGCGAGTATAAGGCCGCGTGTATCGGTTACCGGGAGGTCGCCCTCGGCCGGCTCGAAGAGAGCTTCCAAGAGGCCCGCGAGGTTGTGAACCGGTTGAAGGAGGGCCAGACGGTTTCCGTCGTTGGTTTCCGCATCAGCCTGTCGGTGCCCGTGAACTACGAGAAGGCCTACGACCAGATCATCCGAATGATGGAAATGAGCGTGGACACGGAGATCGTCCTCACGGCCAGTCAGTTCGCGTGCTTCGTGATGGACGACTGGGAGTGGAAAGAGGACTGGGCCGCCAGCATCGCTCAGTACCTCCAATCCGGCAAGTAAACCTGAGCGCTCGAAGGCACGCCGAACGGGGCGCGGCACCGGACCCAACCGCGTGATTCGTTCCTATTGCTCACTGACTGGCCGTTGTCGCGGATTGGCTTTGCGGCGGGCCGGTGAGCTATTTGTTCGACGGCGGAGGGGCCGTAGTGGAAGCAAGCGAAGCCCTGCGGCAAGCACTCGGCGGCTACCGGGCGCCCACCCTGGCAGATGTGAACGAGCTGGCGCGGTACCACTGCGACTTCCACGTCCAGTCGTTCGACGGGCTGCGGCTCGTCGTCGTGGGTAGTTTCGACCTGTGCTACTACCACGGCTTGGAACTGCATTTCGTCGAGGTCGCCCGGATCGACTGCCCGGTTCGGTTCCACAACCCGACATTCGCGGATGAGGGGCCGGTTAGCGCTCACGACGGGAGCGCGGCCGGGCCACGCCGGTACGCGATCCGCAGTGACGAGGGGGCGCATACGATCCTTGCGGGGTCCGTGGAGATCGTGTTTGGTACCGTGTACTATTACGACCGCGGTGCGGCCCTCAAGTCGGGCGAGCGCATCGCCCCTTGGGTCAAACGCGCCAAAACCGAACCCGCCCCGGCCACGTAATTGGTATTGAGTTACTCACCGCGCGTCGTTGTGGCCGGTTGCGATCCCGGCCGGGCCGGTGGGCGGTGTCGTTCGGCAAGAGAGGGCTTCCGGATGGGCGACGGGCGGCCCCTGATCCTATTCAAGTGCGCCGTGTGCGGAGTGCCGGTGACCCGACCGGTTCGACTTCTGGGCGAGGTGCCGGACCCGTTGTCGGGTGACGGAGTCGATCTGCTCCCCGAGGGGTGCTGCTGGCGGGACGCCCGCCCGGGCAAGTCGTGCGGCCGGTTCCTGCTCAACCTCCGGGACATGGTCAACACCGGCTACCACCCCGACGGACGGCGAGTGAGCGGGTGTTGCGGGCTGTCCGGCATCGACGGCGTCAACACACTGTGTGCCAACGGCCACGAGGTGGCGACGGAGTCGTCGGACTGTTGGACGGGGCCACACCACGTCGAACTGGAGCCGTACACATACATTCTCGTGGAACTGGCTGACCGCGTCCCAGAAGCCGAACTCGGCGCTGCGCCTGACCCGACCACGTGAACTGCGTCTCGTTGCTCGCCGATTGCCCGTGTGAGCTGGTTGGTGTCCCGGCCGGGGCATTGGGCTCGGCTGTTCGGCAACAGGAGGCGAAGCGGATGCGACCGGTTTATCTCCGGCGTGACTACGAGCGGTGCCTGCTGTCGCTCGGCGGGCACGATTACCCGACCGATTACCGTTGGCTCCGGGCTCACGGGTTCCGTGGTTTCACTCCGTGGCACTGCCTGGACGCCGCTGACCGGGCGGACAAACTGCGGCGGGAGTTTCTCACGGAAGTCGACGGTGGGTCGATCCCGGTTCAAGATTTCCTCCCGTTCGCCGAAACTCAACACATGGACGAGGTGGCCGGGTTCGTGGTCGCGAATGGGGTAGCCACCGTACAGGTGTGCGTAGTCCACCTGACGTGGCGGGGGCGGGCCGAGGCACCCGGTTGGCCGTCGTACCAACTCTTCTCCAACATCTGGGAGTGGTTGACAATGGCCTGCGCCGAGTCGCGGGAGTGGTGTTCACCCGAGGAACTGGCGGACTTGGTCGCAAACGTCATGGATTGAGGAGCCGGGCCGAACCGGTCACTATACCGGACCCGACCGCGTGATTTATCTTGTGCCCGCCTGCTTGTAGTTGTCGCGTATTGGTACCGCGGCCGGGCTTGTGAGCTCGATGTTCGGTGGCGGAGGTGCGTGGGTGGGGAAGTTCTGTGACTTCTACGTCGTCCCTCACTTGGAGGCCGGCCCTGCGGCCCGCTCGATGGGCTGGTCGAAGCAGTGGCCGCACTACCACATCAAGCGGGTCGATGTGTTCCAGGTGGCGGCGCTGTACGAACTGCTCCGCGGGGTAGCCGGCGAGAGCACTTGGAAGCTGTTCGAGCAGCGCGTGGAGCCGGATCTCGCCGACGAGGTGGTTGGGGAGACGGCCGACGACGATTATGACGGGCCGTTGTTCCTCGTCGCTACCTTCCCGACGGGCTTCACCGAGGGCCTGGCGGGGCTGAGCGAGGCCGATCGCAGTACACTGGCCGAGCGGTGGCAGGTTCACCCGGAGTTCTTCTGGTCGCGGAAAACCGGGATGGCGGCCAAGGTCGTGGGCGAGTTGTGCCGCCTCGCGGCCCTCGCGGTGCAGCGGCAGGAGATCGTCATCCTGGCCGAGTCGGGAGAGTAGGGGACGTGGCACCAACAAGCCGGCCAAACCCGGCATGCCCCCGGATTCGGCCACGTAACAGACTGCCCCGTCACCGATTCTCGATGGAGGACATTCGCGTGATCGCGTCCCGGCACTCCTGCCACAGCAGTCCGACGAGTTCGCCCGCGGGTTTCTCCCGTGCCCGTCCGACGCCCTGACCGGCCCACTGAGCGCCGTAGCCGTATTCGCCCGCCGACTTCGCTGCCGCGTGGAGCGCTTTCCCGGCATCGTAAGCGATCGGGTAATCCGGGACGCTGTCGTTGCCGAATTCCTCGCCCAACGCGGTAAACCGGTTCGACAGCGAGCGGGCCGGGCGACCGGAAATGGCACTCGTCACGGTGGTGGCGCGGGTCGGGCGCTCGGTCATCGCCCGCCGATAGCCGGAATCGGCCGCGGACTCCGGGCAAAGGATGAAGGCGGTACCAAGTTGCGCGGCCCCCGCTCCCAGCGCGAGCGCCGCCGCGATCCCAGCTCCGTCCATGATCCCCCCGGCCGCAATAACCGGCAGTGAGAGGTTCGTGACGAGTAGTCGCGTGAGCGCCATCGTTCCGAGTCGCTCGCCCGGTGCTTGTGGGTCGAACACCCCGCGGTGCCCGCCGGCCTCGTACCCCTGGGCGACAACCGCGTCGATGCCGGCGTCCCGGATCGCGTGCGCTTCGGCGAGGTTGGTGGCCGACGCCAGCAACCGGATGCCGGCCTGTTTCAGCGCGCGGATCCGGTCGAGCGGCGGCAGCCCGAAGTGGAAGCTCACGACCGCGGGGCGCTCGGTGAGGAGCATCGCGAGCATCTCGCCGTCTTCGACGAAGCTCTTGTAAATCTCCCGCAATGCTCCGGGCGGAGTCGCGCCGAACCGGGCGAAGTGTGGCCTGAGCCGGGCGAGCCAGTCGGCCTCTCGTGCCGGGTTCGAGACGGCCGGGGCGTGACAGAAGAGGTTCACGTTGAGCGGGCCGGCGGTTCGAGCGCGGACGGCCGCGATCATGGCTCGGGCGCCGACCGCGTCCACGTTCCCGACCCCGATCGAACCCAGGCCGCCCGCGTTCGACACCGCAGCGGCCATCTCCGGGGTCGAAACGCCGGCCATCGGAGCCTGAATGATCGGCAGACGGATTCCGAGCACCGACAGCAAATGGTTCACGGGATCTCCTCCTGGGCCGGGTTCATGTACACTGCCGTCAATCGATCCCGAAGGGTCGAGTATCCCATCTCTTACTCGTATCTACACGGCGCGACCGACTTATTTACCGACGTGGGTTGGCGAACGCGAAAATCGCGGGTAGAGTGTGATCGAGTTGTTCGCGGTCGCACGAGCTAGCGCAAACTACGGTGTTACGCCGTGGGCGGTCCTCAATGCCGATCAGTTCAATTGTCCTCCCGGCACGGTACTACAGATCAGTACCACGCCGGGAGGCGTGCCGAAGGGACGAAAGTAGCCGGCCGCGAACAACTCACAATTAATGCCCCGAGCGCACCCGAAGTTAGCGGATGCTGCGGCGCTACGCCGCGGATGATTTCTGGTGCCCGACTATCACCGTTGAATGCCCGCTTGCTACGCAGTGCTACGCATATGGGCATTCAACTGCGGTACGAAGCAAGTAGCCGGTGCGACCGGGGCACCTTTTGAGACACCCACACGGAGGCCGCACAGGGCTCCCGCCCTGTACTTGTGCTGAAACATCGGTTCCGCCGCTACGGAGTTAGCGTTTTCTGCGGCGTTACGCCGCGGGTGGTTTGTAGTGCCGGTCAGATTACGGTCACGGCCCGCGCGGACACACAGGTTGTACGCACGGGCCGACCGTGTAACGGTAGGACAGTAGCTGGGCGGCGGAACCGATTCGACATTCAATCCCACACGAGGACACCCCGTTTCACCGCCGCCTAGAATTAGCTCGAACTGCGGCGTTACGCCGCGGGTGGTTCGCAGTGCCCTTCAGGTCACGTCGCCCCGGCAGAGCCAAGTGGCATCCACCGGGGCGGCCCGGCCTGCGGCTCGTAAGTAGTCCCGGCGGTGGAACCGGCGAATCGCCTCTGAATCCGGTCGATCCTGTTGATCCTGTCGGAAACTCTTCTCCTCGACCGCGGCTTCTCATTTCTCGAAACTACTCGCACGTTTGGGTGTTCGATACACTTCGAGGAATCCGCCCCACACGTACTCGTGCCCGCTCCCGGAGTCGCACCCGTGCCGTTGTTGTTCGCCGTCACGATGTTCGTGAGCGCGTCGCTGCTGTTCATGGTTCAGCCGATGGTCGCCAAGGCCGTTCTGCCGCTCTTGGGCGGCAGCCCGGCGGTGTGGAACGGGTGCATGGTGTTCTTCCAGGCGCTACTGCTCCTGGGGTACCTGTACGCGGACCGACTCACCCGGCGCTCCAAAACGGGCGAGCAGTGGGTGATCCACCTCGCGGTGCTGGCGCTCCCGGTGGTCGCGTTCGCACTCGCGGCCGTGTTCGGCACGAAGCACACGCCGATCGCCGTGATCGAATCGCTCGCGCCGCGCGACGGGTCCAGCCCGATCCTCAGCGTGCTTGCGATCCTGACGGTGGCGATCGGCGTCCCGTTCTTCGTCTGCGCCACGACCGCGACGCTGCTCCAGAAGTGGTTCACTTACACCGGGCACCCGTCCGCGCGCGACCCGTACTTCCTCTACGCGGCGAGCAACTTCGGCAGCCTGATCTCGCTCCTCGGGTACCCGTTCTTCGTCGAGCCGTACATGACGCAGGGGGGCCAGGCGTGGTTCTGGGCCGTCGGATTCGTCGGGCTCGCCGCGCTGATCGCGTTCTGCGGTAAGGCCGCCGCGAACCCGCTCGGCGTCCCCCCGTCCGGCAAGGGCGCCGAGAACAAGCCGGCTGCGGGCGCCGCGGGCGGGGTACAGTCCCTGAACGAACCGCCCCCGAGCCTGGGGCGCATGGCGAAGTGGACCGCGCTCGCGTTCGTGCCGAGCAGCCTGATGCTCGGGGTCACGTTCCACATGACGACCGACATCGCGAGCATCCCGCTCCTGTGGGTCGGGCCGCTGGCGCTGTACCTCGTCACGTTCATCGTCGCGTTCAGCCGCGTCCCCGCGTGGTTCCGCATCCTGATCGGCAACCTCGCGCCGGTCATGATCCTGCTGCTGGTGTTCCTGCTCATTTCGGACGTGAACCCCGGGGTGGGTCTGAGCCTGCTGTTGCACCTGCTCACGTTCTTCGCCGCGGCGCTGATGTGCCACTACGAACTGGCGCGCGACCGCCCCAAGCCGCAGCACCTCACGACGTACTTTCTCGTCATGTCGCTCGGCGGCGTGCTCGGGGGGATCTTCAACTCGCTCCTAGCCCCGGTCCTCTTCACCGGCGACTACGAGTACAACCTCGTGCTGGTGCTCTCGTGCCTCCTGGTGCCGCGCCTGAACGACGAGGACGGGGGCGTGCCCGAACCGGGCGACCGGCGCCGGCGCGCGGGGCTGATCCTCGACATCGTGATCCCGGTGCTGGCCGCGCTCGCGTACTGGCAGTTACAACGGGCCGGCGGGGTCGACACTTACGTCCGGAGCGTCGGCAAACTGGGACAGGCGCTCGGGGTCGCGGGCAAGACGATCCACGTCATCTTCGCGTTCGCGATCCCGGTCATGGTCTGCTTCTTCTTCGTGGACCGCCCGCTCCGGTTCGCGCTGTGCGTGGGCGCGATCCTGGGGATCAGCATGTTCCGCGGGTACAACCGCGACGTGGTGTACACCGAGCGCAGCTTCTTCGGGATCTTAAAAATCGACTCGGAAGAGACGTACTTCGACACGTCCTTCACGGACCCGGACGGGAAGCCGATCTACGGGGGCGGGTTCGAGTACCTGCGCCTCGTCCACGGCACGACGCTGCACGGCACCCAGGCCAAGAAGCTGAGCAACCGCCCCAAAGACTTGCTGTTCATGTCCACGCTGGACCCGTGGAACAACATCGCGGTGACCGGGACGCTCACGAACTTCAACATGCGCGAGGAACCGCTGACGTACTACCACCGCACCGGACCCGTGGGCGCGATGTTCAACGCATTGCGCTCGCGGAAGGGCGGCGCGGACGCCCGGGCACACGTCGCAATGGTCGGCCTCGGGACCGGGAGCGTGTCGTGCTACGCGCTCAAGGACCAGAAGCTCACCTTCTACGAAATCGACCCGACCGTGAAGCGCCTGGTCGCGGACACGGACCAGTATTTCACCTACGTCAAGGACGCGGAACGGCGCGGCGCGGCGCTCGATTTCCGCCTCGGCGACGCCCGCCTCAAACTGAAGGAAGACACCGACCGCAAGTACGCGCTGCTGCTAGTGGACGCCTTCAGCTCCGACTCGATCCCGGTCCACCTGTTGACCACGGAGGCCGTGCGGCTGTACGTGGACCGGCTCACCGACGACGGCATCCTGGCACTGCACATCTCCAACAAGTACGTGAAACTGGAGCCGGTGGTCGCCGCGATCGCCAAGGAACTCGGCCTCGTGGCGCGCGTGTGGAGCGACGACGCGGAGGGGCTCCCGGGGAAGACCGGGTCGGGTTGGGTGGCCCTGGCCCGCAAGCCCGAGGATCTGGGCGCGAAGATCGGTTCACCGCTCGCGGAACTGGTGGGCACCTACGGGATCGGCGGTCAACTGATCGACGTCCTCAAGGGCACCTACCCGGACCTCGCGCCGCTCCTGGATCGCGCGCCGCTCAAGCAGCAGGACACGCTGCTCGAGTACCTCGACAAGCGCACCGCGGACCCGCAGGCCCAGATGTACGCGGGCCTCGTCCGCAAGTACACGGCGTTCGACACCACGATGACCGTGCTGTACAAGGAAACCGGGTACGGGTTCCGCCCGGTAGTGTTCGACAAGGACGTGCCCGCGTGGACCGACGACTTCGCCGACGTAATGCGGGTAATGCTGATCCCCGAGCTCCAGAAAATCCGAAAGTTCTTCAAGCTGCCGACCCCGGTGTTGGACCAGTGACAGTGGTCGGTGTCGTCGGGACGAGCGCGCGGGCGGCGGTCCACTCCCTCGCCCGCGCCGGGTTCCGGGCGTGGGCCGTGGACCTGTTCGCGGACCGCGACCTGAAGCGCACCGTCGCCGACTGCGCCGTGTGCCCGCACGACCGCTACCCCGACGCGATACCCACCCTCGCCGCACAGTTCCCGCCCGGTCCGGTCCTCTACACGGGCGGCCTCGAAAACCACCCACACATCGTTGCAGAACTCGCGCGGACGCGCGAACTGTGGGGCAACCCGCTCGAGGTTCTCGCGCGCGTCCGCGACCCGTTCGCACTCGCCTCCGCCCTGACTGCGGCCGGGCTCGCGACACCGAAACTCGTTCCGACCGGCGAGTCGTGTCCGCCGGACGGGCGCTGGCTCCGCAAGCCGCTGCGGTCCGGCGGCGGACTCGGCATCCGCTTCGCGCAATCGGGCGATGCACCGTCGCCGCACCACTATTTCCAGGAGTTCATCCCCGGCACACCGATGTCGGCCATTTTCGTTGATGGCGCGTTACTCGGCGTCACGGAACAACTCATCGGCGAACCGTGGTTGCACGCGCCGGCGTTCGCGTATTGCGGGAACATCGGCCCCGTCACCGTCGACACGCAAGTTGCAAACACGATCACGCGCCTCGGTCAGATGCTCGCCGCCGAAATGGGTCTGCGCGGCACCTGGGGGTTGGACTTCGTCCTCGTGGGGAGTGTGTCCTTCTCCCTCGAAGTGAACCCGCGCTACACGGCCGCGGTCGAGGTGCTGGAGTACGCGGGAGGGAGAGCAGAACCTACCCCCCCATCCCCTCTCCCTGAAGGGAAGGGGGAGCAAAGGCAACCTAACCCCCTACCCCCCTTCCCTAAGAAGGAAGGGGGAACAGAACCAAACATACAGACAACCGCATCACAAGCACCGGTATTAAGTCCCTCTCCGTTTAGGGGAGGGGCTGGGGAGGGGTTGCAGACACGAATCATCGGCAAAGCGATCTACTACGCCCTCCACGCGATCACGTTCCCTCCCCGGGGGCCGTGGGACGCGGACCTCGCAGGGGCGTTCGATCCGTGGCGCGTGCCCGCATTCGCAGACATCCCCGAACCAGGCAGCGCAATCGAAACCGGCTGGCCCGTGCTCACGCTCTTTGTGACCGGAACCGCGCACGCCGAGGTCCGCGAGCGGCTACAATCACGCGCGGCGGAACTCGATCGCCTCTTCGCGGAGCACTCTCCATGACACTCAACGAACGCGCCCAACTCATCGCCGACGAAGCCGAGCGCAACGCGACCCAGTTGCGCGTACACGTCACGAAGGTCGCTGGGGCGCGCGTGATCGATTGCGGCGGCGCGGTCCAGGGGAGCCTCGCGGCCGGGTTGCTGCTCGCGCGGGCGTGCCTCGCGGACGCGGGCGAGGTCGCGTATGTGCCCTACCCGGTGCCCGAGATCGGCGGCCCCGCGGTCCAGGTCACCACGGACGATCCCGTTCGCGCGTGCCTCGCGTCACAATACGCGGGCTGGCAGGTGACCGCGGGTAAGTTCTTCGCGATGGGGTCCGGCCCGATGCGGGCGCTCGCGGCGCGCGAAGAAATCTTCCAGCACATCTCGGCGAAAGAGGAATCGCCGTTCGCGGTCGGCGTGCTGGAAACGCACAAGCACCCGACGGAAGAAGTCATCGCGGCGATCGTCGCGAAACTGCCGCTGGTCGCGGAACACCTCACGCTGATGGTTGCGCCCACCAGCAGCATCGCGGGCACCACGCAGATCGTCGCGCGGTCGGTCGAAACGGCCCTGCACAAGCTCCACGAACTGAAGCTCGACGTGAACCAGGTCGTCAGCGGGTACGGTATCGCCCCGCTCCCGCCGGTCGCGACCGACTTCGTTCAGGCCATCGGGCGCACGAACGACGCGATCCTCTACGGCGCCAAAGTCGTGCTCTGGGTGCGCGCGGACGACGAGGTGCTCGAACACATCGGCCCGAAAGTCCCCTCCGCCGCGTCGAAGGACCACGGCAGCCCGTTCGCCGAGGTGTTCGCGCGGTACAATGGCGACTTCTACAAGATTGATCCGCTCCTCTTCTCGCCGGCCGAGATCGAGTTCCGCAACCTGAAGACGGGGCGCACCCACCGCTTCGGCCGTAGTGAACCCGCTTTGCTCCGCAAGTCGTTCGGACTGGACGAATGAGAATCGCGATCCTCTCCGGTGGAACCGGCTGGCACGTTCAGGATCTCGTGCGCGGCGCGCACGAGCTGAAACACGAAGCGGTTCCGGTCGACTTCCGGGCACTCTCCGCGCGGGCGAACGCGGGAGGCGACGCGCTCGCCCGCTTCGACGCGCTGGTCGTGCGCACGATGCCGGCCGGCTCGCTAGAACAGGTCGTGTTCCGCATGGACCTGCTGCACGAAGCCGCCGCACGCGGAATGCCCGTCCTGAACCCACCGCGCGCAGTCGAAGTGTGCGTGGACAAGTACCTCACCACGGCCCGGCTCGCACGCGCGGGAATCGCGACTCCGCCCACCGCGGTGTGCCAAAAAAGTGACGATGCGATGACCTGCTTCGCGGACCTGGGCGGCGACGTCGTGCTGAAGCCGCTGTTCGGCTCCGAGGGGCGCGGGATGTGCCGGATCACCGACCCCGAAACCGCGTGGCGCACGTTCCGCGTGCTGGAACAGACGGGGCAGGTGATTTACCTTCAGCAGTTCGTGCGGCACCCTGGGCGGGACTTCCGCGCGTTCGTCATCGGCGACCGCGTAGTCGCATCGATGCGGCGAACAGCCGTCAACGACTGGCGCACGAACGTGGCCCAGGGCGGCACCGCCGAACCGGTCGTGCTGAGTACCAGCGAAACGGCGCTCGCGCTGCGTGCGGCAGAAGTCGTCGGCTGCCCAATCGCGGGCGTGGATTTACTCCCCGGTCCCAACGGCGAAATGTTCGTGATCGAAGTGAACGCGGTCCCCGGCTGGAAGGCCCTCGCCCCGACGTGCGGGGTGGACGTGGCGAAGGAAGTCGTGCGGTTCCTGGCGGAGGGCACGTGAGATGGGCGTGTATGACCGCACACTAATAGAAATCTCCGTTCACACGGCCTGTGTCTGGGAGGCCACGAGCCGGAAGGTCGGTAACGTCCACCGGTTCGCCGATTTCGCGGACACGAGCTACCTCGATTTCGTCCTGTCCGCCGGCGCGATTATGGGCACTCTTGGGAACGCCGCGAGCACTCGGCGCGTCGGGGAGACGATCAATTTTGCCGTGCGGCACGTGCGCGAAGCCGTGGGGACTAACACCAATTTGGGGATCATTCTCCTCCTCGCGCCTCTCGCATCGACCTGGGAAGTGACGAATGTACCGGAGGGGCGCGCGGAACTCTCACGGCTTCTCGCCCGGCTCTCGATCGAAGACGCACAGCAAGTCTACCAGGCCATTCGGATCGCGAAACCCGGCGGGCTCGGCGACGCACCCGAGCAAGACGTCCGCGACGAGCCCACGGTCACGTTGCTCGAAGCGATGAAACTGGCCGCGGACCGCGACATGGTCGCGCGCCAGTACGCGAACGACTTCGCGGACGTGTTCGACTTCGGCGTGCCCGCGTTCCTGGACGCGCTCGCGCGGTTCGGCAGCGTCGAAGCGGCCATCATCGATTCACAACTGCGGTGGCTCGCGCAATACCCGGATTCGCTCATCGCACGTAAAAACGGCCCCGCGGTCGCTGAAGACGTGCAAAAGCGGGCGGCAGAAGTGCTGCGTTTGGGTGGGATCGCCACCCCGGACGGGCGCGCTGCGGGGGTGGTACTCGACAAGCACTTACGCAGCGACGGTAATAAACTGAACCCCGGCACAACGGCCGACCTGATTACGGCCTGCCTGTTCGTCGCGTTGCGGGAGAATAAGGTGACTCCCTCCGCCCCGTTCCGGTGGCACGTTCCGGATTGGTTGTAATCATGCCGAGCGAGCGCTTCAAAGTCCGCGTTACGAAAGACCACCTGACGTTCTGCTGCGGGCACTTCATCAGCTACCGCGGGCACCAGTGCGAGCGGCTCCACGGCCACAACTATCGCACCGCGGTCGAGGTCGAGGGGGTGCTGCAAGAGGACTACTACGTCTTCGACTTCATCGCCCTCAAAAAGCGCACGAAGGAAATTACCGACGAACTCGATCACCACATGCTACTCGCCACCCGCAACCCGGTCATCGCGGTCGACGACACGCCCCGGTGCGTGCGCGTGAAATACGAGGACCGCGAGTGGCAGTTCCCGCGCGGCGACTGTATCCTGCTCCCCATCGAGAACACTACTGCGGAATTGCTCGCGCGCTACATCGCGGGGCGCCTCTGGGAGTCGCTCCGGACCAATGAGAACTTCACGCCGGAAGTGCTGCGCGTCGAGGTCGAAGAGGCCCCCGGGCAGTCCGCAACGGTCGAGTGGCGCGCGTGATTGTGCCACCCGACTGGGCCACCTAAACTACCCGGATTGACAGCCCCTAATTTATCTAACCTGGCGCTTGCGGAATACTCTCGCAACCGTCACAATTCGGCCAACCGGTGCGGAGCGCCGGGACGTCTCCATTTACTCGCGACGGAGAGACACGGAACGGACGCCGCAAACCTCGGTACGGGACCACTATTATGAACCGTCCACTCGGGCGCCGTGATTTCTTGCACACCACCGCCGCCGTCACCGCTACCGCGGTCACCGGGTCGTACCTCTTCTCGGCCGAGCAGAAGAAACCGAAGCTGAAAAAGGCCGTGAAGTACGGCATGATTCAGCTCAAGGGGACGCACCAGGAGCGGCTCGAACTCGCCAAAAAGTGCGGGTTCCTGGGTGTAGAAATCGACAGCCCGGGAACGACCAAACTCGACGAACTGGTGAAGGCGAGCAAGGACACCGGCGTCGCGGTCCACGGCGTCATCGACTCGGTCCACTGGACCGACACGCTCTCCAGCCCGGACGAGAAGGTCCGCGCGAAGGGTCTGGAAGCCCTGAAGGGCGCGCTCGAAGACGCGAAGACCGTCGGCGCGGACACGGTGCTGCTCGTGCCCGGCGTGGTCAATAAAGAGGTGAGCTACGAGCAGTGCTACGAGCGCTCCCAGGCCGAAGTGCGGAAGGTGCTGCCGCTCGCCGAGAAGCTGAAGGTGAAGATCGCGATCGAGGTCGTGTGGAACAACTTCATCACGAAGCCCGAGCAGCTCGTTCAGTACGTCGACGACTTCAAGAGCGAGTTCGTCGGCGCGTACTTCGACTGCTCGAACATGGTCAAGTACGGCGTCCCGTCCGCGGACTGGATCCGGAAGCTCGGTAAGCGGATGCTCAAGTTCGACTTCAAGGGCTACAGCAAGACCAAGCAGTGGGTCGCGATCGGCGAGGGCGACGAGGACTGGCCCGAAATCCTGAAGGCGCTCGCCGAGATCGGCTACAACGGCTGGGCCACGTCCGAGGTCGGCGGGGGCGGCGAGGAGCACCTCAAGAAGATTTCTGCGCAAATGGACAAAGTCCTGGGTCTTTGAAAAGACCCAGGAAGGCAAAAGTGAAAAGGTAAAAGGCAAAAAGGAAAAGCAAGCAAAGGCGGGGCGGAAGAGAAGGCATTGCCTCTTCTTCCGCCCCGCCTTTTGTATCGCCCGCTCGTGCTAGCGGTCGGTTCGCCTGATCTGTAGCAGTTCCACCCGCTCGTTAACACTCGCGGTTCGCCTTAGCGCTTGGCGAACCGCGAGTGTCAACGAGCGGGTGGCATTTTTGCCTTACTTCTGCTTTTACCTTTTACCTTTTCACTTTTTACTTTATTAGGCGCGGGGAGGGAGCTTCCACGTGCCGGGGACCGGGGCGCGAGTCGCGTCCAGCGGCGTGTCGAGCGCGTAGCCCTTCGGCATCGTGTCTTCGGCCGAGGCCAGCGCGTCTTCCCAGTTCAGCGTCTTGCAGCCGTAGCAAGCGTTACGGCCGAGGATCGCGGTGAACGTCGAGTCGGTCACGTTCTTCAGCTCGTTCAGCGGCGAACCCGCGCGGATGCTGTTGAGCAGGTCGATGTGCTCCTGCACGTAGGCGGAGATGTTGTCCGAGCCGGACGGCTTCTTGTTGATCTCGTAGTACCCGTCGCGCGTGTAGCACTTGCCCTTCGAGCCGTACAGCGTTTCGGACACGTCGTCGTCGCCGGGGAGGTGGCGACAGTAGCTCGACAGGCGCACGCCGTTCTTGTACTCGTACTCGACCGCGAAGTGGTCCCAGATCTGGCCCCCTTCCTTCGGGCCACCGGGGTGCCGGACCGCGCGCCCGCCGAACCCGACCGCCCGGACCGGGTGCTCGCCCATCGCCCAGTTGATGACGTCCAGGTTGTGGACGTGCTGTTCAACGATGTGGTCGCCGCACAGCCACAGGTAGTGGTACCAGTTGTAGAGCTGGTACGTGCTGTCCGCCATGCCCTCGGGGCGCTTGTGGAACCACGGCTCGTTGCCGTTCCACGAGCACCGGGCGGAAACGATGTCGCCGATCGCACCGTCGCGGATGTGCTTCATCGTCTCGATGTAACCCTTCTGGTGCCGGCGCTGCGTCCCGGCCACGATCGCGATGTTCTTTTTCCGCGACTCTTCGACCAGTTCGTAGCACTTGCGGGCGCCCGTGGCGTCCACCGCGACCGGCTTCTCGCAGAAGATGTTCTTGTTGGCTTTGACAGCGGCCTCGAGGTGGTACGGGCGGAAGCCCGGGGGCGTCGCGAGGATGACGAGGTTCACATCGGTCGCGAGGAGCTTTTGGTAGGCGTCCAGCCCGCTGAACGTGGTGTCCGGCGTGACCTTCACCTTCTTCGTGAACCGGCCGTAGTCCTTGCTCTTCTCGTTGGTGAACGTCTTGACCGCGTTCTCGGACTTGTTCTTGAAGACGTCCGCGACCGCGACGATTTCGACCTTCCCGGCGGAGCCGTTGATCTTCTCTTCGGCGTTCAGGATGTCCTTGACCGCGCCCATACCGCGCCCGCCGCAGCCGATGAGCCCGACCTTGATCGTGTCGCCGCCGCCCGCGAACGCGCTCGCGAAGTTGTTGGCGACTGCGACCCCGCCCGCGGCGGCGGTCGCCTTCAGGAAATCACGACGGTTCGACATGGGGAGAGCCTCTTGAATGGTGTGGGTGCGGCCCACAGGAAAGGTGGTGCGGAGCGGGCCACGGCCCGCCCCACGGAAAATGGCATCAACGGTGCTTCCAGTATCGGCGAGCGCGAATGCGCCCGCCGCACGAAAATTACTCGGACTTCTTGATGACCCGGGGCTTCAGGTCCGCGAGTTCGGGCTGTTCTTCTTCCGCGAGTACCACGCGGAACCCGATCACGTCCATCCGCGTGAGCCACCAGATGCTCTGCGGCTCCTGCGGGTCCCACTTCATCCAGGTCGGGTCCGACACGCGGCGCGTCGCGCTGCGGCACCGATCGGCCTTGTCCGCCCACGAGCCGCCGCGCACCACGTGCGCCCACTTCTCGTCGGTCGGCACGGTCACCGGGCGCAGGCTGAGTTCGTTCTTCGCGAACTTCGTGTAAGCCTTTTCGTCGTACTGGTCGAGAGTCCACTCCCACACGTTCCCGTGCATGTCGTGCAGGCCGAAGGCGTTCGGCTTCTTGGTGCCCCGCTTGTGCGTGGTGCCGGCCGGCTTCGCGTCGGTCGAGGAGTTGTCCTTGTACCAGGCGTACTCGCCGAGGCCCTTCGCGTCGTTCCCGAAGCTGTACGTCCCGTCCTTGCCGGCGCGGGCCGCGTACTCCCACTCGGCCTCGGTGGGCAGGCGGTACGCCCGGCCGGTCTTCTTGCGGAGCCACGCGCAGTACATCATCGCGGCGTGGTGGGTCATGCAGAGGGCCGGGTGCCCCTCGCGCACGTGCCCGTAGGTGGCGTCGACGAAGGCGTTCGTCGGGCGCGTGATCGCATCCGCGCCGAGCTTCTTCACCGCGACGTCGTCGGCCTTCAGGAAGTTCTCGTCGTACCAGAAGGCGTCGTACTCGTCCCAGCCGCACTCGAGCTTGGCCATCCAGAAGCCGTTCACCTTCACCTTGTGGCGCGGACCCTCGAGCGCCTCGCGCCCGGCCTCGGCGTCCGGGCTGCCCATCGTGAACTCGCCGCCCGGAACCCAGACCATCTCGAACTGGGCGTTCATGTCCTCACGGTGCGTCTTCGGCGGCTCACTGTCGGGGTCGTCCACGACGGTCTTGAAGCCCTTCGTCTTCTCGACGAAGTTCTTTTTCGGCTCCAGTTTGGCCGGTTTGGGAGCGTCGGGCGCTTTGCTCGCGGACTTCTCGTCCGGCACGGTGGCGAGTGCGAAGACCGGAACCGCGGCGCAGAGTACGGCGGCAAGGGTGTTTCGGAGCGGCATTCTGCTAGATTCTCCGAAGAGAGAGTTACTGTCAACGGGCGGGGTGTCAAATGAGCTACTGCATAGCGGGCGCTATACTGTGCCATCTTATGACAGCGACCGCCCTCCCCCAACCCCATTCCCGGGGGGGAGGTTGTGGCTGTAACCCCTCCCCAACCCCTCCCCTAAACGGAGAGGGGCTTAAAACCACCGTTGATTGTTTCGTACCTGTTGTATTTGGTTTTGCTCCCCCTTCCTTCCTAGGGAAGGGGGTTGGGGGGTTAGGTTCTGCTATCCCCCAGCGCTTCGAGTTCGAGTCGAAGCACATGGGCACGACGTTCCGCATCGTGCTGTACGCGCCCGACAAGGCTACGGCCAAGAAAGCGTCGGACGCCGCGTTCGCGCGGGTCGGCGAACTCGACGGCATCATGAGTGACTACAAGAAGGACAGCGAACTCATGCTGCTGTGCAAGACGTTCGCGACGGAAGTCGGCGATCCGGTGAAGGTCGGCGACGATCTGTTCTTCGTCCTGCGCAAGGCCGATGAGTTGTCGAAGAAGTCCGACGGCGCGTTCGACGTGACCGTGGGGCCGGTGGTGCAACTCTGGCGGCTCGCTCGGCGCACGCAGCAATTGCCCGACCCGAAGGAATTCGCTGCGGCGCGCGAGAAGGTCGGCTACAAGAAGGTGAAACTGGACGCGACGAAACAGACCGTACAGCTCCTCACACCGGGAATGCAGCTCGACCTCGGCGGGATCGCGAAGGGCTACGCGGCCGACGAAGCTCTGAAGCTGCTACGCGACAAGTTCGGCATCAAGCAGGCTCTCGTCGCGGCTTATGGGGACATCGCGTGCGGCGATCCCCCGCCCGGTGAGGACGGCTGGAAGGTCGAAATCGCCCCGATCGCGAAGAGTCAGAAACCGCGCCCGCTCAAGCTCGCGAACGCGGCCGTCTCCACGTCGGGCGATCTGGAGCAGTTCGTCGAGATCGGCGGCGTGCGTTACTCGCACGTGCTCGATCCGAAAACCGGGTTGGGGTTAACCGGTCGGCGCAGCGTGACGGTAATCGCGCCCAACGGCACGACCGCGGATAGCATGACCAAAGCGGTGAGCGTGCTCCCGCCCGAGCAGGCTCTGAAACTCGTCGAAGAGACGCCCGGTGCCGCGACCTACATCGTGGTGCTGGACAAGGACGAGAAGCCCGTCGCGACCGCGAGCAAACGGTTCCCCAAAGAGTGAACGACCGCCGGTGCATTCGGCACCGGCGCGGGTAACGACCACACACATCGGGAGGTCTACCGTGGACGAACTCATCAAGTCCGTGAGCGAAAAGGCCGGCATCAACCCGGAACAGGCGAAAGCCGCCGTGAACAGCGTGGTGGAGTTCGTGAAGAACAAAGTGCCGGCCGTCGGCGAGCACCTTCAGGGGTTACTGTCTGGCGGCGGGGACGGCGGGAATCCGCTCGCGGGCGCTGCGGACGCACTCAAGAAGAAGTTCGGCTTCTGAGCTACACAGATCGTGTTTCAATGCCCGCGTGACTGAAAACCGCCAAAAACGGAAATCCGCGGGCACGGCGACATATGAAAAATCGCCTCCGGTGCGGTCTCATTTCTCTTTCATTGCCGAATACTTTTCCCCACCTTTTCCCGACGGAAATGAAAGTCCGTGAAACTATTCGACGGATTAGTACTACAGCGCAGATCCGGCTGCTCTTCTACGCGAAGAGCCGATGGGGTACAAGATGAGCCCTTTCGGTCATCATGTGTGTGGGGTCGGGCTCATGGATGAGCAACAGTTGAAGGCGCTGAAGCCCGAGTTGGATCGGTTCCTGGACCGGTACGCTCCGCTGTTCGGTCGCGACGGGAACCGAGCCCACGCGCGTCGGTTCGTTCAGGGGCTGTTGCGTGGGGGCGACCGGCGCAACACCGAGAACATTGCCGAGGCACTCGACGGCGGCCCGGTCCGGTCCCTCCAAGCGTTCGTCACGACCGGGGCGTGGAAGGACGCGGATGTCGTCGCCGCGTTGCGTGGCCAGATCTTGGATGCGTTGGGCGATGCGGACGCGGTGTGGAACTCGGACGAGACCGGGTTCCCCAAGAAGGGCACCAAGTCGGTCGGGGTCAAGCGCCAGTACTCGGGCACCCTGGGGCGCACCGACAACTGCCAGGTGGCCGTGTTCGCCAACTATTGCTCGACCAAGGGGCACACGTTCGTGGATCGCCGGCTGTTCCTGCCCGAGGACTGGGCCGACGATGTGGACCGGCGAACGGAGGCCGGGGTTCCCAAGGACGTGATGTTCCGCACCAAGCCGGCCCTGGCCCTGGAGATGATCGCGGGCGCGGTGGCCGCCGGTGTCCCGTTCCGGTGGGCCGGCGGGGATTGCGTGTACGGGGACAACCCGACGTTCGTGCAGGGCGTGCGGGCGCTGGGCAAGTGGTACGTGCTGGACATCTCGTCGGATACCCAGGTGTGGACCGCGGCCCCGCAGGTCACCCCGGCCGACCAGCGCCCGCGACCCGCGCGCGGGCGGCAACCGACCAAGCCGCTGGTGGTCGGGGACCGACGGCGTGTGGATGAGATCGCCGCGTCCCTCCCGGCCGGCGCGTGGCGCCGTGTGGTCGTGGGCGAGGGGAGTCAGGGCCCACGGGTGTGCGAGTACGCCGAGGTGCCGGTGTGGTTCTGCGAGGACCAGTTGCCCGGACCGGGCGAGCGCCTGTTGGTGTACCGCTCGCTGAGCCAGGAGCCGGAGCTGAAGTACCACCGGAGCAACGCCCCGGCCGAGGTGCCGCTGGAGAAACTGGCCCAGGTGCGGGGCGTGCGGTGGACGATCGAAGAGGACATCCAGTCGTGTAAAGGCGAGTGCGGGTTGGACGAGTACGAGACCCGAGGCTGGGTCGGGTGGCATCACCACACCGCCCTGTCCATGCTCGCCTTGGCGTTCCTGGTGCTACGGAAGCACCAGTTGGGGGGAAAAAGAGCCCCAGATGACCGTGCCCGAAGTGCGGGCGCTACTGACGCACCTATTGGACGTGCGGACCTGGGGCATCGACGAGATCCTGAAATGGTCCCGGTGGCGACAGGAACGCAATCGCCGCGCCGCTCTCAGTCATCGCAAGCGGCGCCTCGCTGAACGCGAGCCGTCAAGTAGGTGATAACGTCCTGCGCTGTAGTATTAGGGTGTAAGAAAGAAGAACCTGCCAATTGCGGACTCGCCTGCCAGCGATTCGCTCCAGAATTCTCAAGCGACTATCAAAGATTCGGGCTCGTTTTGCCCGATTTTATCCCGAGATTCATTCTCCCGTAAATCGGATAGATTTTTTTCTCCCATTCAACGGATGGGTCGCCTTCATCCGAACCCCCGCGGGTACTACCTGCGGGGGTTTTTCTTTTCTCGACTCGTGATGCGGCTTAATGTGGGGGCACCTTCTCCCCACGAGGTTGCGCCAATGTCTTCCAACCGTCGCACGTTCCTCGCCTCTTCCGCTCTCGCCACGGCTGGTCTACTCGTCGAAGGCTCGCGCGGGTTCGCCGCGAACGACACGCTCCAGGTCGGGCTGATCGGCGTCGGCGGGCGCTGCAAGCACCTGCTGAAGTCCTTCCCCGCGCTGCCGAACGTGAAGATCACCGCCGTGTGCGACGTGTTCGATGACAACCTCGACGCGGCCCGAAAACTCGCCGACCCGAAGGCGTTCGCCACGAAGAAGCACGAGGAGTTGCTCGCGCGCAAGGACGTGGACGCGGTGCTCATCGCCAGCCCGGACCACTGGCACGTCCCGCTCACGGTGGATGCGTGCAAAGCGGGCAAGGACGTGTACGTCGAGAAACCGCTCACGCACGACGTGTCCGAGGGCAAGGCCGTGATCGCGGCCCAAAACGACAACAAGCGCGTGGTGCAGGTCGGCACGCAGCAGCGCAGCATGACGCACATCCTCGAAGCCCACAAGCTGCTCAAGGCCGGCACGATCGGGAAGGTTCACAAGGTTCACTGCACCTGGAACCGCAACGCGAACCGGTTCCAACGCGGCAAAGACCCGCTCGACGCCGGCAAGGTGGACTGGAAGCGGTTCCTGGGCGCGGCGAAGGCCCAAGACTTCGACGCCTACAAGTTCCGGCAGTGGCGCTGGTTCTGGGACTTCGGCGGCGGGATCTTCACCGACCTGATGGTTCACTGGATCGACGTGGTCCACTGGTTCCTCGATCTCGATCACCCGGCCTCGGCCGCGAGCGTGGGCGACTGGTTCGCGGCGAAGAACGTGTGGGAGACTCCAGACACGGTGCAGACGCTCCTGCGCTACCCGAAGCAGGAGGCGCAGGTGTACTTCGAGGGGACGTTCAGCAACAACCGCAACGGTTCGATGTGCGAATTCATGGGCACCGAGGGCACGCTGTACCTCGACCGCGGGCGCTACGAGATCATCCCGGACCGCGACAAGAAGAAGCCTGAGCCGTCGTCCCTGGTCCTCGGCACCGACCCGCGCAAGGGACTGGACTTTTACGACAAGCCGGACGGCGAACTGCTCCACTTAGCGAACTGGATCGAGTGCATCCGCGACCGGTCGAAGAAGGTGGCCTGCCCCGCGGAAGCGGGCGTCAGCGCGGCGAGCGCGGCCCACCTCGCGAACCAGTCCGTGCGCAGCAGTCAAATTGCAGTGTGGAAAGACGAATAACGCATCCACCACCAACGCAGGCCGAAGGTCTGCGATTCCCCAGCCCAGGGCAACGCCCTGGGTTCTGGATGCCCACCGGAGACCACTCCCACCGAGGAACACCCGTTGTGTCGCAATCCGTCGCCCGAAACCTGATTCATCTGGTGTTCAGCACGAAGTACCGCGAACCGCTCATCACCGGCGACTTGTACCCGGCGATGTTCGCGTACCTGATCGGCGCGGCGAAGGGAATCGATTGCCCGGCGATCATCGCGGGCGGGATCGCGGACCACGTTCACATCCTCTTCGCGCTGCACAAAACGGTCGCGCTGTGCAAGGCAGTGGAGGAACTCAAGAAGCAATCATCGAAGTGGGCAAAGGAAAACGGCGGGGCGAGCAACTTCTACTGGCAGAACGGTTACGGCGCGTTCTCGGTTAGCCCGCAGAACGTGCCGCGGGTCTCCGCGTACATCGCGAATCAGCCGCAGCACCACGCCGAGCAACCGTTCCAGGACGAGTTCCGCGGTCTGCTCCACCGCGCCGGCGAGGAATGTGACGAACGGACCGTCTGGGATTGATTCGCACTGCCCTCGGCCCGAACCAAAACCGGGGCATTGTCCGCGTCCGTGTCCCAGATGTGTTGTCCCCGCCCGGATCCCAGGGCGTTGCCCTGGGCTGGGGAATCCCACCCCGTTGGGGTGAATTATCGGGCAGGCCGAAGGCCTGCGATTCCCCAGCCCAGGGCAACGCCCTGGGTTCCGGGCGGGGACGTCACGCACACACGATTCCGGGCCGGGACATCGCACGCGCAGGCTTCGGCGGCAACACCCGGGATACGGGCGGGAACCCGTTCGACCCATTACCCCCCGTATTCGCACGCGGCGAGCGCCTCGGGCGCTCCGCCCTTCGGCCATACGTCGCCCGGCGAGCGCCCGGACGCGAGCACCGCACGGAGCGGGTCGAGGAACGTCGCGTCCTCGTCCTGGTGTTTCAGGCCCGCGTCCGCGATCGCCACGATTTCGCGGCACCAGTCCGTCAGCGGCTTCCCGCGGTATTCCGCACGCAGCCCCGCGCGCGAAGCCATTTCCGAAAGCGGGCGCAGTTCTTCGGGTTTGAAGTGGCGCGCGAGATCGGTCGCGGCGCCGAGCGCGTCCGCGTCGTAGAGCAGCCCCTTCCAGATCGCGGGGACCGCCAGCGCGAGCGGGGCCGGGGTCGCGTCCGCGCCGCGCACTTCGAGGAATCGCTTGAGGCGCGCTTCGGTGAACATCGTCGAGAGGTGAACGTCCCAGTCGTGCCGCGTCGGGAACCGGCCGTCGATCCCGTGGTTCAGGAACGTGCGGAACGTCACGCCCGGCGCGGGCCGGAGCGATTCGCCGTCGGTGAGGAGCAAGAGCGGCACGTCGAGAACGAGCTGTACCCAGCGCGCGAACGTGACCTCACCCGCGAGCAGGTCCGTGAGCAGCCCGCTGCGGTCCGGGTCCATGCCGTGCCAGACGTGCCCCCGATACGACACGAACTCCGTGCGCCGACCCGCGAACATTGGCGCGTTCGCGAACATCGCATTCACAACGGGACCGAGCCGGAGCGCGAGCGCGAACTTGCGCCCCGCATCCGCTTCGTCCGCGAAGTCGAACGTGACCTGCGTGCTCGCGGTTGCCTTCATCATGTGGAGCGCGAACGCGCTTCGAGTCGGCAGATACTCGGCCATGAGCCGGTGCCGCGGGCGCGGGTTCAGCGGGATCTCGGTTATTGTGCTGACCGGCGTGACGCCGCTCGCGATCCACGCGACCCGCGCCGGGTCGGTCACGGCCCGCAGTTCGTTCAAGTGAGTGTCGAGTTCCGACCGCAATTCTGCGAGGTTTTCCGAGGGCGCGGTGGACAGTTCGAGCTGCCCGCCGGGTTCCACGGAAACTGTAGATCGACCGCGGGTAAGGGTCGTGAGCCGCCCCGATTCGTAGTGCGGTTCCCAGGAAAATAGAAGCGCGAGCGCGCGCAGAACCGTTTCGATACCGTCGTCGAAGCCGATTTGCCGGCCGGTCGAGCGATCGGCGGCGATCTTCTCGAACTCCGCGCCGACGCGCCACGCAGAACGCGGTTTCGCGCCCTCGTGGAAGTACTCGACCAGGTCGCTCTCAGCGACGGGCGTGTCGTCGATGCCGGTCCCTGGCAGGTGCGTACTCATTGCGGTATCGGCGCTCCGTGGGGCCGAGAGAGGAAGCCCCACAGCAAAAATACGAGCGGGCATCGGTAAAACCAACCCGTTCGATAGGTCATACCGGACCGCGCGAATATCTTTCTGTCGCTACGTTAGCGGTCCGGATTTCTTGCAATATGGCTCAAGATCGGGGCTTTCAAAACGAAATCATTAGACATGGGTCACTTGCGCGCCGATAATTAGATATGCCCTCTCCTCGGCTCCATCGCCTCGCACAATTCGTGCTGGCTCTGTTCCTCGTCATCCCTTCGGTCAGTTGGGCCGGGCCGGAATCCCTCGCACGTACCACCACAGAATCGGTCCCGAGCGAAGATCAGGACGACGGCCGCGAGATCGAACTCGCCGCGCCGACGAGCCGCCAAGCACTTAATACCGAACGCCCTGCCCTCGACAGTAACCGCCCCACGCGCGCTGCGCCCGCATCTGGCGCCCGCGTTGTCCGCGACAACGTTAGCACGCGACACACACCCACCGACCCACTCTGCGCACGTCTGCGCTGTTAGAGCCCCCCGTTAACCACCCGTTTCCGGAGCTTGGCGCCTCGCGCCCCGTTCCGGCTTTCCCATTTTCGGGTCTTCCCGCTCGTTTACGGCCGCGCGCCGACGTGCGGGGACGGAGGGGCGTTCATGTCACTGGTCGAATCAACGACCGGCCCTCGGGTCGGCAACCGAGAAGTACGGTGTGCGGCGTGCGAATACGGTCCGCTGGCGACGACGCGCAAGCGCGTGGCGGTGGCGTGCCGGTGCGCGGGGTACGCGCTCGGGCTGTACACCGACCACCGCATCCGGAAGATGCTGGACGTCGGCCGCGCGTACACCAACCGGTTCGTTCCGCTCGCCGCGCTCGTCGCAGCGCTCCGCGAGGCCGAAGCGGGTGCGACGGAAGCCGGCCGACGGGCTGTTTCGGACGTGTGGAGCATTTTCGAGGGACTGCGGGCGGGCGATGCGCGGGAAGCGTCTCGCGCATCACACACCGCGGTCGGGGCAGTGCAGTGGGCGCTGGGGATGGGAGGGGCAGTTCCGCCGGTCCCGCCGAAATGGGTTTGGGCACAAACAGCGATCGCCCGATCCGCGACCGCCCCCGTGTTCGCCCCCGAATGGCGCACGCATGACGTGCAGGCCCTCGCGCGACTCGCGCAGATCGGTGATTTGGGCGCGCTGCCGATTTTGGCTGACGCGCTCCAGGACGCGGGCTGCGAGGACGAACAGATCCTCTCGCACTGCCGCGACCCGCACGAAGACCCGCACACGCCCGGGTGCTGGGTGCCGGACCTGATCCTCGACGTGGAATAGACGCCGGGTGCGCGCTGGGTAAGCCGTTACTTCGGCTCCCACAACTCGAACCGGTTGCCTTCCGGGTCGGTCGCCCAACCGAAGCGGCCGTACTCGTAGGTCTCGACCTTGTCCTCGACTTGGGCGCCCGCGGCGCGGAGTTGCGTCAGCATGGCGTCCAGGTTCTTCACCCGGTAGTTGACCATGAACATCGCCGGGCCGGGGCCGAAGTATTGCGTGTCGGTAGGGAAGGTCGACCAAACCGTCGTCTCGCCCGCACCAGACGAGGTCAGCGCCCCGTAGGTTTGGTCCGGGTCGACCGGGACTCCGAGGTGGTCCCGGTACCAGGCTGCCAGGGCTTTCGGATCACGGGCCTTCAGGAACACGCCACCGATCCCAACAACTCGCTCCATAACAACCTCCTTGAGTTGGTTGGGAAAGTACGCGGTACGCCGCGGAGAGTCGAGGTCAGCAGGCGCGGGATAGCTCCACCCGCTTGACCGAAACTTCAACGAACGCAATAATGACTCCCGTAACAACTCTGGGAGTTTTGCGATGGCACTTCCAATCTCGCGCCGGCAGTTCATCAGGCTCTCGGTCGCGGGTGCGCTCGGCGCGGGCGGGTACGGGTTCGTCCGCGCCGTGCAGAAAGTTCGCGACGCCGCCCGGCGCATGGCAGACGACTGACACCTCAAGCAACTGGGGTTGGCGGTCGCCACCTACGCAGACGCAAACGGGCACTACCCACCGGCGTACCAACTCGGGCCGGACGGCCTGCCGTGGCACAGTTGGCGCGTCCTCATTCTACCCCACCTCGGGTACGATGACTTGTTCCAGTCGTACCGGTTCGATGAGCCGTGGAACGGACCGAACAACAGCCACCTCGCCCCGCGGATGCCAAAGGCATTGGCCCTCCACGGAACTGAATTTCCGACCACAACAACCAACTACCTCGCGGTCGTGGGCACGGATACGATGTGGCCGGGCACGAAGGGGCGCAAACCCGAGGAGATCAAGGACGGTACGAGCTGGACGATTCTGATCGCCGAGAACAACGGGCTCGACGTCCACTGGATGGAACCACGCGACCTCACCTTCGATACGATGGATTTCCGCGTCGACACGCCCCACGGCATAAGTAGCTGGTACAAGCAGCCCGCGGTAGTTAACGCCGACGGCGCGGTCCTTCGGTTGTCCAAAGAAACCACACCCGAAGCACTCCGAGCAGCCCTCACGGTGAACGGCGGCGAAAAGATCGGTGAGGAAGACGGCGTCTGGACCGTCATCCCCGACGGGCGCGCCCGCGAGCGCAAGGAATAACCGTTCTCACACCGCTCCCAGACCCGGACCGTTGAGAACGGCGGTGTTCATCGTGCCGTCCGTGATGGCGAACACGCCCGGGAACTTCGACTTCCACGGCTCGTTCGCGACGGGACAGTATTGGCGCCCGTTCGATTCGATCGCCGCCACGCCCGGCACGTGCGCCGCGATGCTCGCGGAATGAATCAGCGACGCCCCCACGCACGTCAGGTCTTGCACGCACCGGAACAGCCCGTACTTCTGCGCGGCTGCAGCCAGTAGCAGTGTCTGCGTTTGGCCCTTGCACGCCTTGAATGCCACACCGGTGTAGCCCATCTCCATCGACAGCTTCAGCGATTCGAGGTCGAGCAGCGATTCGTCGATCACGACGGGCACCTGCTTCGCCACCGCGTGCATCTTGTTCTCGGGGTGCGCCTTGAGGTCGCGCGCGGTCGGCTGCTCGATGTACTGGACGCGCTCGAACCCCGCTTGCGACATCCCGAGCTTGGCGAGCAGAATAAAATCGAGCAGGTAGTTCACGTCCCGGCACCGCTCGTTGAAATCGAGCGAGTACCACCACTTCGTCACCCCCCGCTTCCGCTGCGCCTCCTCCGTCACGCGGTGAACGGCCGCGACGCGGTCCGCGTCCCACCGCAAGTCGTCGCCGTTCAGCTTGATCTTCAGGTGCGTCAGCCCGTCGCGCGCGATCCATTCCGCGAGGTGCTCGGGCAACCCGTCGCCGATGGGCTTCGTCACGTCCGCGGGGGTAACGGGATCGAGCGCGCCGACGAGATGGTACAGCGGCATCCGGGGCTTGGGTTCTTCGGTCACGAACTGGCTCAGATGAAGCCCCTCGAACCCCGCGCCGAGGTAGTGATCGAGGTCGTTAGGCAGGAACTCCCGGCTGTACGTGCGGAAGCAGTTCAGCCCGTGGAGCTTGCCGTAAGCATCGTGAAGGGCCGCGTCGAACGCGGACGCGACGACGAGCACCGCGAGCTTCGGCACCGGTTCCTGCCACTGGTGCAGCGCGGTGAAGTCGTCCCCGGCGAGCAACAGTTCCGGTTCCAGCCGGTGCGTGATGTCGATAGGGTGCCCGCTCAGCCCGCACAGTTTGTAGTCACCGGCCACGCGCGACGCGAGGTAGCGCATCGCGCCGAGCGTCTGGTCGTAGGTGAATACGCGCGACGGAAACGCCCACACGTTCCCGAGCGGCATCGACCCGAACCCGATCGCGGTCTTCCCGGCGCCGCTCTCGACCTCCATTCGCACGTTCAAAATCGTAACGCGGTCGAGCGCGACCCCGCCGAACTTGATCGGCGCACGGTAGCGGAAATCTTCGTAATCGAAGTACACGTCGCGGATACGAATATCGGTGCTGCGCACGTCTGGTCCTTCGTCGATGGGCCTACGTGTACCGGAGGGAGAGGGACCGGTACATTGCTCAGTATGCACGCGGATCGACCGCAGACACAAGGACTAATGGCTAATGGCAATTCCCGATTGGCAGCTCCCTCCGGGCGTCGACCGCGGTTTGTGGGATTACTTCCACGCCGCCGACATGGTCGCCAACTACGACGACCAGATGCGCACCTCACCGCTCGCGTCGGCGGACGTCGCGTTCTGCGAACAGAGCTTCCCCGCGCCCGGGAAGTTGGTGGATCTGGGGTGCGGTACCGGGCGCCTGTGCGTTCACTTCGCCGCGAAGGGGTACGACTGCGTCGGGGTGGATCTGTCGGACGAAATGCTCGCGAAGGCCCGGGAAAACCTACCCCCCCATCCCCCTTCCCTAGAAAGGAAGGGGGAGCAGAAACTGGGCTCTGAAGCCCCTCTCCCATTGGGGGAGGGGTTGGGGAGGGGCTCTGCGTCCTTCGTCAACGCGAACCTCGTCGACCTGTCCGCGTTACCCGAGGGATCGTTCGATTTCGCCGCGTGTCTGTTTAGCACGCTCGGAATGGTGCGCGGACAGGAGAACCGCGCGAAGGTGCTGGCCAATGTGTTCCGCCTGCTGAAGCCGGGCGGACGGTTCGTGCTGCACGTCCACAACCGGTTCTTCCGCGGACTGGGGCTTTCTCGGGTGGGCGGTCAGTTCTTCCGCACGCTGTTCGAGCGTCCGTCCGCCGGCGACATCACCATGTCTCAAGCCTACGGCGGCGCGCCGCTCACGCTTCACCACTTCATGAAACGCGAGGCAGTCATGATGTTATGGGAGGCGGGGTTCCGGACGCTCGACGGGCTTCCGCTCGCGGCCGAAGGCACCCGGGCCGGCTGGCCCCGGGCGCTCCGCGCTTACGGCTGGCTGTTGCTCTCCGAGCGGCCGGAGTGAGGCAAATCGGTATTTTTTCTGGTGGCACAGGCCTCTGGCCTGTGTGAGTGTCTCCACAGGCCAGAGGCCTGTGCCACCAGACCAAGAACCAAAGTCACCCGCACGCGAACAACGATCGGGTATAGAAGATCCCCACATCGTGCGACGTAGGGTCACTCGCCCATCAGTTGGCGGAGCACTGAATCCGGGGCCGGTTCGTAGCTGTGCGGCTCCATGCCCATCGCCGCACGGCCCTGGCTCAAACTGCGCACTTCGTTCGCGTAGGTGAACAGTTCCCGCAGCGGGACGCGAGAAATGAGTTCCACCATATCGCCGTTGGGACTCATCTCCTGGGCGTCGATCTGCCCGCCCCGACGAGTGAGGTCGCCGAGAATCGACCCGACGAACTGATTCGGCGTCGTTACCGTCACCTTCATGATCGGTTCGAGCAACTGCACATTGTCCTGCGTCGCCTCGCGGTACGCCCGGATCGCCGCCGCAACGAAGGCGTCTTCCGTGGACACTTGCGGGTCGAACTTCGCGTCCAGCAGGCGTGCCTGGGCGTTCATCATCGGGTAGCCGAGTTCGCCCGTCTGGAGCGAATCGAAGAGCGCCTTTTCCGCCGCCGCGAGGAACGCCACCGGGACCGGGTTCGCGTCCGTGTTCACCACGTTGAACACGGAGACCGGCTTGTCGGTCTTGAAGTTGGTGAATGACACCTTCAGCTCCGCGAACGCGGGCTTGTCGCCGAGCTTCTCGACCTTCACGTCGACCGTCCGCGGCGCCTTCAGCATCTCACGGAAGCTCACACGCGGCGGGTACGCCCGCACCTTGAGCCGGAAGTCGCGCTCGAGCCGGTGGCGCTTCACTTCGAGGTGGAGCGTGCCCATCCCGCTCATCACCGTCTGCCCCTCGCTCACCTTCAGCTTGAACGTCGGGTCTTCGAGTTGCAGCACCTCGAGGGCGTGCGCGAGTTTGTCCTTGTCCGCGCCGCTCTCCGGCTCGATCGACTGACTCACGACGGCTTCCGCGAACGTGATCGTTTCGAGCAGGATCGGGTGCGCGGTCTCGCACAGTGTGTCACCCGTGACCGTGTCCTTCAGCCCTACGACGCAGACGATGTCGCCCGCCGGACCGTTCTCGACCTCTTCCAGCCCGCGGGCCGGGTCCGCGTGGACGTGGAACAGCTTCGCGACGTTCTCCTTGGTGTCCTTGCCCGGGTTGTACGCCCGCATGTTCGGCTTCATCACGCCGGAATACACGCGGATGAAGAACCGGTTCCCGTTCGGGTGCCAGGACGCCTTGAACACCAGCCCGCAGAACGGCTCCTTCGGGTCGGGCTTCCGCTTCTGCTCCTTGCCCTTCGCGTCGGTGCCGACCACGGCTGGACGGTCGAGCGGGCTGGGCAGATAGAACGTGACCGCGTCGAGAAGCGGCTGAATGCCGATGTGTTCGCGCCCGCTCCCAGCCAGCACGGGGTAAATCTTCCGCGCGAGGCACTGTTCGCGCACGAGCTGTCGCAGCTTCGCGGGGTCCGCCTCCGTGCCCTCCAGTCGCGCGGATGTGATGAGGTCTTTTAGCGCCGCGGTCGCGACGAGATCTTTCTCGTCGTGATCCGTGATGGCGTCTAACAACTGCTCGCGGTACTCCTGTGCCTCAGCCAGGTTCTCTTCCGGGATGTCCGCGATGCGCACGGTCTTCCCGAAATCGCCCGCGTCGAAGAACTTGGCCTTCATCTCGATGAGGTCGATCACCCCGCCGAACGGCGTGCGGCTGTCGGCCGCGCCGCCCGAACCGATGGGGATGATGATCGGGACCGGGCGCCCCTGCTCTTCCGGGTTCGGCGTGAGCCGCGAGCGCACCGATTCGAGCGTGCGCGCGAAGTTCGCGCCCACGACGTCCATCTTGTTGACGAACACCATGCGCGGGACGCCGTAGCGGTTCGCCTGGCGCCACACCGTTTCGGACTGGGCCTCCACGCCCTTCTGCCCGTCGAACACGACCACCGCGCCGTCGAGCACGCGGAGCGAGCGCTCGACTTCTGCCGTGAAGTCGACGTGCCCCGGGGTGTCGATCAGGTTGATGGTGTGCCCGGCCCACTCGAACGGCACGCACGCGGAGTAAATCGTGATCCCGCGGGCCTGTTCTTCGGGGTCGTAGTCGGTATCGGTCGTACCCTCGTCGACGCCCCCGAGCTTGTGCTTGGCGCCGGCGTAGTACAGCAGGTGCTCGGTGGTCGTGGTCTTGCCCGCGTCGATGTGCGCGATGACCCCGAGGTTCCGCACGCGGGTCAGGTCAACACCCGTATTTTTGGCCATTGTCGCACCCGTGTTCGGTTCTCAGTGCCCAGTTCTCAGTGTACCCACAGCGGACAAAAGGAAAGTGGTCAGTGACCGGTGCCGGGTTCGCGGCGCCGATCACTGACCACTGGTAGCTGGCCAATCAAATCACCAAGCGAAGTGGCTGAACGCCTTGTTCGCTTCGGCCATCTTGATGGTCTGTTCGCGCTTGCTCATCGCTTCGCCCTGGCGCTGGAAGGCGGCCATCAGCTCTTCGGCGAGCCGCAGGTGAGTCGGGCGGCCGGCCTTCGCGCGGATCGCCGCCAGGATCCAGCGGATCGCGAGGCTCTCGGCCCGCTTCGGCTTCACCTGCATCGGCACCTGGTAGTTGGCCCCGCCGACGCGCCGCGAGCGCACTTCGAGCGACGGCTTGACGTTCCCCAGGGCCTCGGTGAAGACCTGGATCGGGTCGACGTCCGGCATGCGTTTCTTGATCTGGTCGAGCGCGTCGTACACCACCCGCGTCGCGACGGACTTCTTGCCGTCGTGCATCAGGCAGTTGATGAACTTGCTCAACAGGAGCGACCCGTAGCGGGTGTCCGGTGCGAGTTTGTCGTAGCTGGCCGTGCGTGTTTTGGAGCCCATGTTTCTCAGTCGAAAGTCGTAAAGTCGAACAGTCGTAAAGTCCAGAAGCGTCAGTGGCCGGTTCCGACCTCGTGACTTTCGACTTTAAGACCTGCGACGGTGCGGGTTTACTTGCCTTCCTTCTTCGTACCGTACTTCGAGCGGGCCTGCTTCCGGTCCTGCACGCCCTGCGAGTCGAGCACGCCGCGGACGATGTGGTACCGCACGCCCGGCAAGTCGCGGACGCGACCGCCGCGGACGAGCACGATCGAGTGCTCTTGCAGGTTGTGCCCCTCACCGGGGATGTACGCGGTCACTTCGATGCCGTTCGAGAGCCGGACACGGGCCACCTTCCGGAGCGCCGAGTTCGGCTTCTTCGGGGTCATCGTCTTGACGACCGTACACACGCCGCGCTTCTGCGGGCACCCCTGCATGGCCGGGTGCTTGGGCTTCGAGCGCTGCGGTTGACGCGGGCTTTTGATCAGTTGGTTAATCGTCGGCATTCGTCTGGTCCTGTTCAACCGTCGGCGGCGGCCGAACGGGAATAAGTATGTTAGTGTCCCGCTCGCGAGCGGGAAGTCCCCCATTTAAAAAAGCGCGAACGGGGGATTCGGAACGCGGGGCGAACGAGACGCGAACTAACGCCCCTTTTGTCTTCAGTTCCGCGCTCCGACTTCCCCGTTCACGAATCACGCGCCCGTGGATTCCGGGGCCGGCGGCACGTCCGCCTCGGTCAGCGCCGGGGCCGGGAACCCGCCGCCCGGGACGTTGATCTTGACCTCGGCCTCCTGGTGCGTCTTGAACCCGGTACCGGCCGGGATCAAGTGCCCGAGGATCACGTTCTCCTTCAGGCCGACGAGGTAGTCGACCTTGCTGGCGAGCGCGGCCTCGGTCAGCACCTTCGTCGTTTCCTGGAAGCTCGCGGCGCTGATAAAACTGTCCGACTGGACCGCGGCCTTCGTGATCCCGAGCAACTGGACCTCGCGGTCGGCCTGTTCGGGGATCGTGAAGGTCGGCTGCTGCTTCTTCTTGTCCTTCTCGATCAGCACCCGCTCTTCGTCGAACGCCTCACGACTGTACACGCGCCCGGCGACCAGGGTCGTGTCGCCCGCGTTGACCACCTTCACGCACTCCTCGGTGAGCCGGCGGTTCACCTCGTCGAACGCGAACTTGTCCATCACCGCGCCGGGCAGGAGCCCCGTGTCGCCGGTGCGGGTCACCTTCACCTTGCGGAGCATCTGCGCGACGATGATCTCGATGTGCTTGTCGTCGATGTCCACGCGCTGGGACCGGTACACCGACTGCACCTCGCGGACCAGGTACTCCTGGACCTCCTGCTCGCCGCGGATCTTCAGGATGTCGTGCGGGACGAGCGGCCCGTGGACGAGCGGGTCGCCCTCCTTCACGTACTCGCTCGGGTGGACCCGGACGTGCGCGCTGGCCGGGACCAAGTGCTCGCGGGCCGAGCCGAGCGACTTCCCGTCCTCGGTCTCCTGGATGACCTCGATGATGCGCTTGCCGCGCTTCCGGGTCGGGTCAATGCGCACCCGGCCCGCGACCTCGGCCATGACCGCGGGGTTGCGCGGGCGCCGGGCCTCGAACAGCTCCGTCACCCGCGGCAGACCGCCGGTGATGTCCTGCGTCTGCGACACTTCGCGGGGCGTCTTCGCGAGCATGGACCCGGCCGACACCTTCTGGCCGTTGACCACCTGCAGGTTCGCGCGCTCGTGGATGTAGTACACCCGGTCGTCCTTGCCCTTCCCGGTCTCGACGATGATCTGCGGGTGCAGGTCGCCCTTGTGCTCCATGATGGTGAGCCGCTCGACGCCCGTGGCGCGGTCGATCTCGCGGCGCACCGTCACGCCCTCCTTGATGTCCTTGAACCGGACGATCCCGGACTCTTCGGCGATGAGCGGCACCGAGTGCGGGTCCCACCGCACCAGCGCCGTGGTCGCCGGCACCTCTTGCCCCTCGGTCACGAGCAACTCGGCCCCGTGCGGCACGCCGTACCGCTCGGCGATGTCCTTACCGCGGATGATGACGACCTCACCGGTGCGCGGGGCGAGGGCGATGTTCTTGCCCTCGTCGTTGGTGACGACCGTGATCCGCTCGAACTGGACGATCCCGCCCTTCTTGGTCTTGTGCTCGTTGTCGCCGACGTTCCCGCGCGACTGGGCCGCACCACCGATGTGGAACGTCCGCATCGTGAGCTGCGTACCCGGTTCACCGATCGACTGGGCCGCGATGATCCCGACCGCCATCCCGTCCTCGACGATGGAGCCGGTCGCGAGGTCCATGCCGTAGCACAGCCGGCACACGCCGAGCGGGGCCTCGCACGTCATGGGGCTGCGCACGGTGATCTTGTCGATCCCGATCTTCTCCAGTTCCTTCGCCTTCCCCGGGGTGATCATCTCGTTCTCGGCGAGGATCTCGCTCCCGGTCGTCGGGTTCGGGATCGAGTTGCGGCTCACGCGCCCGCGGATCGCGTCCGACAGCGACCGGTCCACCTCGTCGCCCTTGTACATCACGCCCTTGCTGATGCCCTTCGTCGTCCCGCAGTCGTGCATCGTGATGACCACGTTCTGCGCGACGTCGGCCAGCTTGCGGGTGAGGTACCCGGAGTCGGCGGTCTTGAGCGCGGTGTCGGCCAGACCCTTACGCGCGCCGTGCGTACTGGAGAAGTACTCCAGCACCGTGAGGCCCTCGCGGAAGTTCGACTTGATGGGCGTCTCGATGATCGCCCCGCTCGGCTTGGCCATGAGGCCACGCATACCGGCCAACTGACGGATCTGCTCGATACCGCCACGGGCACCGGAGTGGGCCATCAGGTAAATCGGGTTGAGGTACGGCACCTCCTTGCCCGTCACCTGGTCCTTGCGCCGGTCGTCCCGGAGGTCCGTCATCATCTTCTTGGTGATGAGGTCGCGGGCCTCCATCCACAAGTCGATCACCTTGTTGTAGCGCTCGGTCTCGGTGATGATCCCGCGGTCGAAGTTCTTGCGGACCTTCTCGACTTCCTTGTCCTTGTCCTTGAGCACGCCTTCCTTGTTGTCGGGCGTGCGCAGGTCGCTCGCGGCGAACGACAGGCCGCTCCGGGTGGCCTGGCGGAACCCGGTCTCCTTCATCCGGTCGAGCAGCGAAATGGTCTCGCGCCGGCCCAGCACCTGGTAGCAGTCCGCGATGATGCGGCTCAGGTGCTTGCTCGACAGCGGCAGGTCGTAGAACGCCATCTTCGGGTGCAGGATGTCGTTGAAGATGACCCGGCCGACGGTGGTGCGCACGAGGCCGTTGGACTTGCGCGGCAGCTCCTCGGCCCGCGGGTTGCCCTTCTCGTCCTTCACCTCGCTGATGACCTTCTTCTCGATCGGCATGCGCACGCGGACCTTCGCGTGCATCCCGAGCTTGTGCTCGGCGTGCGCGCGGAACAGTTCGAGCGGGCTGTGGAACACCATCCCGTCGCCGGCCTCGACCGCCTCGTCCTCGGCCCCGCGGCTCGCGGTGAGGTAGTAGCACCCCATCACGATGTCCTGGGACGGCGTGATGATCGGGTTCCCGTTCGCGGGGCTGAAGATGTTGTTCGTGGACATCATCAGCACGGTCGCCTCGACCTGCGCCTCGATCGAGAGCGGCAGGTGGACGGCCATCTGGTCGCCGTCGAAGTCGGCGTTGAAGCCCTTACAGACGAGCGGGTGGATGCGGATCGCGTTCCCTTCGATGAGCACCGGCTCGAACGCCTGGATACCCATCCGGTGCAGCGTCGGCGCCCGGTTGAGCATGACCGGGTGGCTCCGGGTCACCTCTTCGAGGATGTCCCACACCACGTCGTCCTTGCGCTCGAGCATCTTCTTCGCGGACTTGATCGTGTCCGCGTGGTTCAGCTCCTTGAGGCGCCGGATGATGAACGGCTGGAACAGCTCGAGCGCGATCTTCTTCGGGAGCCCGCACTGGTGCAGCTTGAGTTCCGGGCCGACGACGATCACGGACCGCGCGGAGTAGTCGACGCGCTTGCCGAGCAGGTTCTCGCGGAACCGGCCCTGCTTACCCTTAATCATGTCCGTGAGGGACTTCAGCGGGCGGTTGCTGCTCCCGAGCACCGGGCGCTTGCACCGGTTGTTGTCGAACAGCGCGTCCACGGACTGCTGGAGCATCCGCTTCTCGTTGCGGATGATGACTTCCGGCGCGTTGAGGTCGACGAGCTTCTTGAGCCGGTTGTTCCGATTGATGATCCGGCGGTACAGGTCGTTCAGGTCGCTGGTCGCGAAGTTGCCCGAGTCGAGGAGCACGAGGGGCCGCAGGTCCGGCGGGATGACCGGGATGCACTCGAGCACCATCCACTCGCACTTGTTGGAGCTGTCGCGCAGGGCCTCGACCGTCTTGAGGCGCTTGACCAGTTCCTTCTCGCGCTGCTTGGACTTCTTCTCGCCGCGCGCCACTTCCTTGTCGAGGCGCTCGCGCAGGTCCACCGAGAGCTTCACGAGGTCGAGGCGCTCGAGGAGCTTCTTGATCGCCTCGGCGCCCATGTCCACTTCAAACATGTCGCCGTGCTCGCCGCGCTTCTCCTTGTACTGCTCCTCGTTGAGCAGCTCGCGCTCCTTGAGCTTGGTGACCTCGGTGTCGCCCGGGTTGATGACGACGTAGTCCTGGAAGTAGATGATCTTTTCCAGGTTCGTGGTCTTCATGTCCAGGAGCGTCCCGAGGCGGGACGGCATGGCCTTGAAGAACCAGATGTGGACCACGTGCGCGGCGAGCTGGATGTGCCCCATGCGCTTGCGGCGCACGCGCGAGTGCGTGACCTTCACGCCGCACCGGTCACAGATCATGCCCTTGTACTTCATCCCGCGGTACTTGCCGCAGGAGCACTCCCAGTCCTTTTCCGGCCCGAAGATCTTCTCGCAGAACAGCCCGTCCTTTTCCGGCCGGTACGTGCGGTAGTTGATCGTTTCCGGCTTCTTCACCTCGCCGTGGGACCACGAGTGGATGTCCTGCGGGCTGGCGAGCGAGATGCGCACGGCCCCGAAGTCGTTGATCCGCTCGTAGCTCGTGCCCTCGGAAGCGTCGGCGTTCTTGTTGTTGTTCGCGGCGGTGCTCATATCGAATCCCCTTTGCGGCAGGAGGTCGCGTTCTGTGTCCCGAGCCCAGGGCGTTGCCCTGGGCTGAGAAATCGCAGGCTTACAGCCTGCACCGGCGTATTTTTAGCCCCGGAGGGGGCGAGACTCCTCGGCCCGGGGCAGTGCCCCGGGCGCCCGCGGTTACACCCGCTTCTTTTCCAGGCACATGTTCAATCCGAGGCCGCGGATCTCGTGCGTGAGCACGTCGAAGCTGGCGGGGGTGCCGGCCTCCAGCGTGTTCTCGCCCTTCACCATGCTCTCGTAGATCTTCGTGCGCCCCTCCACGTCGTCGCTCTTGACCGTGAGCAGCTCCTGGAGGATGTACGCGGCGCCGTAGGCCTCGAGAGCCCACACTTCCATCTCACCGAACCGCTGGCCGCCGAACCGGGCCTTACCGCCCAGGGGCTGCTGCGTGATGAGCGAGTACGGCCCGGTCGCCCGCGCGTGTACCTTGTCATCAACAAGGTGGTGCAGCTTGAGCATGTAGATGTACCCGACCGTGACCGGCTGGTCGAACGCCTCGCCGGTGCGCCCGTCGTACAGCACGCTCTTGCCGGTCGTCGGGATGCCGGCCTCTTCGAGCGAGGACTTGATTTCCTCCTCGGTCGCGCCGTCGAACACCGGGGTGACCGCCTTGAACTTGAGCTTCGCGGCGGCGTACCCGAGGTGGGTCTCGAGGATCTGGCCCACGTTCATACGGCTCGGCACGCCGAGCGGGTTCAGGAGGATGTCCACCGGGGTGCCGTCCTTGAGGAACGGCATGTCCTCTTCGGGCAGCACCTTCGAGATGACCCCCTTGTTCCCGTGGCGCCCGGCCATCTTGTCGCCGACCGAGATCACGCGCTTGGTCGCGACGTAGACCTTCACCATCTGCTGCACGCCGCTGGGCAGTTCGTCCCCGCGGTTGAGCGAGTTGAGCTTGCGCTCCTGCTCGTCGATGAAGAACTGGATGCGCTCCCAGTGGCGCCCGTAGATCTTGTGGGCCTTCTTCTGGCTGTCCGGCGTGCGGATGTCGAGCTTCTCGAGCTTGAACTCCTTCGCCTGCTCCGCGACCACCTTGTCGTCCTTGTCGGACGCGAGCTGCTTGCCCGTGTTGGGATCCTTCAGTTCCTTCTTGTCGAGGACTTCTTCGAGCGCTTTCACGAACTCGCGGAACTGCTCCGCGATCTTCTTGTTGAACTGCGTCTCGATGTCCTTGCGCTCCTTGTCGATTTGCTTCTTCTCGTCCTCGGTCATGTGCGCCCGGCGGCTGAACCGGTGTGCGGCGATGACGAGCCCTTCCGTACCGGACTGCACCTCGAGCGAGTCGTTCTTCACGTCCTCACCGGCGCGCCCGAAGATCGCGTGCAGGAGCTTCTCTTCCGGGGTCAGTTCGGACCGCGACTTGGGCGACACCTTGCCCACGAGGATGTCGCCGGGGCGCACGTAGGTACCGATCTGGACCACGCCGTGCTCGTCGAGGTTCGCGAGCGCCTTCGGCGAGACGTTCGGGATGTCGCGCGTGAACTCTTCCTTCCCGAGCTTCGTCTCGCGGATCTCGATGTCGAACTCCTCGATGTGGATCGAGGTGTACGTGTCGTTCTTGACGAGGCGCTCCGAGATGATGATCGCGTCCTCGAAGTTGTACCCCTCCCAGGACATGAACGCGACCAGCACGTTGCGCCCGAGCGCGAGTTCGCCGCTCTTGGTCGCGGCACCGTCGGCGATGATCTCGTTCTTCTTGACCTTCTGCCCCATCCGCACGATGGGCTTCTGGTTCAAGCACGTGCGCTCGTTGAGGCCGTGGTACTTGCGGAGCACGTACTCGCGGACGATCTTGTCCTTCTCTTCGAGCTTGATGCGCTCGGCGTCCACGAACACCACCGTGCCGTCTTCCTGGGCGCGGACGAGCATCCCCGAGTGGCGCGCCACGTCGATTTCCAGGCCGGTGGACACGAGCGGCGGCTCCGGGATCAACAGCGGCACCGCCTGGCGCTGCATGTTGGAACCCATGAGCGCGCGGTTCGCGTCGTCGTGCTCCAAGAACGGGATCAGCCCGGCGGAGACGCCGACCATCTGCTTCGGCGAGACGTCGATGTACTCGACCTTCTCGGCCGGGATCATCATCAGTTCGCCGCTCTGCCGGCCGCTGACGCGGTCCGCGGTGACCTTGTCGCCCTCGGTCGGGGTGTCGGCCGGGGCCAGCACCGCGTCGGCCTCTTCGTCGGCCCGGAGCTTCACGACCTCGTCGGTCAACTTCTTGCTGTGGACCTTCTTGTACGGCGTGATGAGGAACCCGTACTCGTCGATCTCGGCGTAGATCGAGAGCGACGAGATGAGACCGATGTTCGTCCCCTCCGGCGTCTCGATCGGGCAGATGCGGCCGTAGTGCGAGATGTGGACGTCGCGGACCTCGAAGCCCGCGCGCTTCCGGTTCAAACCGCCCGGCCCGAGGGCCGAGAGGCGCCGTTCGTGCGTGAGCTGCGCGAGCGGGTTCGTCTGGTCCACGACCTGCGACAGTTCGGACCGGCCGAAGAAGTACTCGATCGCGGCGCTGACGCTCTTGGGGTTGATGAGCGACCGCGGGCTCATGTCCTGTTGGTCGCGGATCGCCATGCGCTCCTGCACCGTGCGGCGCAGTTTGAGGAACCCCTTGCGGAGTTCGTCGGCGGCCAGTTCGTCGATGGTCCGCAGGCGCCGGTTGCCCAGGTGGTCGATGTCGTCCACGTGGCCCTTACCGGCTCGCAGGTCGAGCAGGTACTTCACCGAGTTCACGAAGTCGACGCTGCGGAGCGTCATCTCCGTTTCGGCGACAGTTTGGTCGAACTTCCGGTTGATGCGGAACCGGCCGACGCGCCCGAGGCGGTAGCGGTTCGCGTCCTGGAACTTCTCCTTGAAGAGTTCCTTGGCCTTTTCGAGCTGCGGCGGGTTACCCGGGCGGAGGCGCTGGTAGATCTTGAGCAGCGCGCCTTCGTGCGAGTCCTTGGAGTCGACCGCGGTGCCGACGTCCTCGGCGATCGCGTTGAGGATGATCGGGTCCTTCGGGTACGGCATCACCTGAACGGAGCCGACCTGCGTCACCGAGATCTTGTCGAACTTGTCGGACGTGAACGGCTTGCCCGCGTCGAGGTACACCTCGCCGTTCTCCGGGTCGATCACGTCTTCCACCGCGATGTACGGCATCACGTTGGCGTCGGGGTCACCAACGAGCTTGCCGCGCGCCTCTTTCGCGTTGAGCTTCACCGTCTCAATGGCGTCGCCGAAGAACTCCTTGATGATGCTCGACGTCGTGGAGTACGCCGGGTCCATCGCGCGCAGGAGCGTCACCGCGGAGAACTTGCCCGACTGGTCGATGCGGACCCCGAGCGTGTCCTTCTTGGTCGCGTTGATCTCGATCCAGCTCCCGCGCTCCGGGATGATGCGGCAGGAGTGGAGGTCCTTGTCGGCTTCGCGGGTGACGACGAAGTCTACGCCGGGCGAGCGGTGCAACTGAGATACGACGACGCGCTCGGCGCCGTTAATAATGAACTCGCCGCCCCCGATCATGATGGGCATGTCGCCGAGGTAGACTTCTTCCTCGACGGGCTCGCCCTCGGTCTTGCGGAGCCGGAGCCACACGCGGAACGGGCGCCCGTAGGTGAGGCGCAACTGGCGGCACTCGTCCGCGTCGTAGCGCGGCTTGCCGAGTTCGTACCGCAAATACTCGAGCGAGATGCGCTTGTCGTAGCTCTCGATGGGGAAAATTTCTTGCAGCACACCCTCGAGTCCGGTATGCGTGCGCCGGTCGTAAGACGCATCGAGTTGCAGGAACCGGTCGTAGGACCGGGTCTGCACGTCGGTGAGGTCCGGGACGTCCACGGCATCGCCGAAACGACCGAAGTTACGAACGGTATCCGGCGTAATGATCCGCTGGGCCGGGATCGGCATCGGTGTGCTCCTTACCCAGGTTGAAACGATGGCACGACGTATGGGCCACCGTCGCCCCTGGTGGCAACGGGCCTTGCGTCGTTGAGCAGCGGGCGTTATTGAGTGACGATGTAGGCGGCCCCGGCGCGAGTCGCACCTATCGGGGGCACAGAAAATACGACTCCCCCATACAGACCCGCCACAATAGCTGCCGGGTTCGGATGAGGGACGTCAACGGGCATCGGCATGGTGTTGAATCGAGAAGGTACGACACATCGAAGCGAGTGGGTTGTGTGCATTTTCACCACTGGCTACGCGGAATCGCCCCACTTCACCCGCTTCGTACACATCATGTGAGGAAGAGAGCGGAGCGGGAACGCTAGGGTCGTAACAGAGCGAAAGCGGGAAACCCGCCATACAATAATAATACCCAGGCGGGACAGAAAAGTCACCCCACCTGGGCATTTTTTTTGCAGTCTGCCAAAAACGCCCACTCATTACGAGTGGAACGCGGCTCCCACTTAGCCGGCCGGCTTGATGGTGACCTTCGCGCCGGTTTCTTCCAGTTTCTTCTTCACATCTTCAGCGGTCTTCTTGTCCACGTTTTCCTTGATGGCCTTCGGCGCGCCTTCAACGGTCGCCTTGGCTTCGCCCAGCCCCTGGCCGGTCAGTTCACGGACGACCTTGATCGTCTTCACCTTGTCGGCGAAGCTATCGAGGATCACGTTGAATTCGGTCGGCTCAGCCGCCTTTTCTTGCGTAGTATTCTGTTGCGGGCTGCTGGACATCACAACGCCGCCGGCGGCGGGTTCGATCTGGTACTTGTCCTTCAGGTAGTTCTTCAGCTCGACGGCTTGCGCGATGGTGAGGGCCGCGAGTTGGTCGCCGAGTTCGGTAACGGATGCCATGTCTCAGTTCCTTTAAAACAGCGCCGGGTGAAGCGGTCCGGCTAGGAGCGTAATAGCTGGTCGGGTTAAAGCCCGGGTACTGCCCCGGGCTCCGTTTTATTCTTCAGCCCTTGAGGGCTATTTTTCTGAGTTCGGGCCAAAGCCCCGGACAACTACAGACAGCGGTCACGACTCACGGGTTCAGCCCGCGGCCGGGGCCGGAGCGCCTTCGCCCTTCTCTTCGATGGCCTTCAGGATGCCGGCCAGTTGGGTCGCCGGACCGGTCAGCGCACCCACGATCGAGGAGCCGGCGCTGAGCAGAGCGTTGAGCACGTCGCCGATCGCCTCCTGGCGAGTCGGGATAACCTTGAGTTGGTCCAGCGGCATCAGTTCGCCGTCGGCGATCCCGGTCTTCGCCTTAACCTTCTCGGGCAGCTTGGGATCGGGGCGGAGCTGCTTCAGGACCGCGTCGACCGCGGTGCCGAGCGCCTTCGGGCTGTCCGCGCCCCAGCACAGGAGCGTCGGGCCGGAACCCGGATCGACCTTCATCCCGTTCTCGTCGAACACCTTCTTCACGAAACTGTTCTTGACCATCTTCACGCGAACCTTCTTGTCGCGCAGGTTCTTCCGCAGCGTGTAGTCCGCGGCGGAGTCGAGTTTCAGCGGCTCCAGCAGGACAAAGTCCCGCACGCCCTTGAACGTCTTGCGGAGATCGTTCAGCTCCAGTTCTTTGATCTTCTTGCTCATTGTGGACTCGCAGTTGGCTCGTATTTGGTGTCGGTGTGGGGTGCTTAGCCTCGGCCCCTGTCCGGGAGCGTCGCGGGCGACTCCGCCCCGAACCTCTATCCCAGCGCGAGGGACCAAACACTAAACGCGAACACAACTCAGACCGTCAGCCGGATGCCCGCCGACATGGTGGCCGAAAGGACGACCCCGTTGATGAAGTTACCCTTGACCCCGGACGGCTTGACCGAGCGGATCTGCTCGACGAACACGTTGATGTTCTCGACCAACTTCTGCTCGTCGAAGCTCATCTTCCCGACGCCCGCGTGGATCTGCCCGGTCTTGTCCGACCGGTACTCGACCTTACCCGCTTTGAACTCGCGGACCACGCTCGCGAGGTCGCCGGTGGCCGGGACCACGGTACCGGCCTTCGGGGTCGGCATCAGGCCGCGTGGCCCGAGCACCTTACCGAGGCGCGACACCTGACCCATCATGTCCTGCGACGCGAGGGCCACGTCGAAGTCGAGGAAGTTCTGCTTCTGCACCTTCTCGACGAGGTCCGCACCGCCGACCACGTCCGCACCGGCGGCCTTCGCCTTCTCGACGTTGTCGCCCTGGCAGAACACCGCGACGCGGACGCTCTTCCCGATCCCGTGGGGCAGCGGAATGGCGCCGCGCACCATCTGGTCCGATTGGGTCGGGTCGATACCGAGGTTGATGTGGATCTCGACCGTTTCGTCGAACTTCGCGCGCTTGAGCTTCTTGAGTTCGGCGACCGCCTGCTTCACGCTAACCGGGCCGGCGTCGTGGAGCTTCTTTTCCACGTTCTTGAGGTGGTTGCGGAGCTTCTTCCCGCGGCGCGGCGGGACGCCGGGCTTCTTCTTGACCTTCGGGTATCAATCGCGTCGGCGGCCTTCTTCTCGCCACCGGTGGGGCAGCGACCGGGGCAGCAGGGACAGCAGCGGTGGCTTCCGCCGGCGCCGGAGCAACTACGGGATCGCCCGCCGGTGCGGGTTCTTTGTCGTTTGCCATAACTCCAAAACCTCTCGTGTCGGGGCTCATCGCGAATCGCGACTACGACCCCTTCCGCCGCACCTGAGCGCGGCGGTAAGTGAGAAGATAACGATTACAACACCAAACAAGTGTTGGCAACGGCGACACGCCGTTTTTCTCTTGACAGCGACCTGCGTGATCCGAAACGCGATCGGGCGGGAGGGTTACTCGACCACCGTGATGCCCATGCTGCGGGCGGTGCCTTCGATGATCCGGGCCGCGTGATCGACGTCGCTCGCGTTCAGGTCGGCCTGCTTCTGCGTGGCGATGTCCTTTACCTGCTTCTTGGTGACGGTGAAACCCTTGTACTTGCCGCCCTTCTTCGAGTCGGCCGGGATCACTTCCTTGCCCGCCTTCTTCGCGTGCGGGATCTTGGCCGCGAGCTTCAGCAGGATCGCGGCGGGCGGGCTCTTGATTTTGAACTCGAAGCTCTTGTCCGAGTACACGGTGATGACCACCGGCAGCATCAGGCCCTTCATTTCGGGCTTGTTCGTCTTGTCGTTGAACTGCTTCACGAACATACCGATGTTCACGCCGTGGGCACCGAGCGCCGGGCCGACGGGCGGTGCCGGGGTTGCCGACCCGCCGGGGCACTGGAGCTTCACTTGGCCCGTCACCTGCTTCGCCATTGCTGCACCTGGAACGGATGGTCTTTGAAGAATTAACTGTTGTAGTGCCGGCGCCGGGCGGCGTCCACAATTACGTCAACCCGGTGCGCCTCGCGCTACACCTTGGCAACCTGCCAGTATTCGAGTTCCACCGGCAGCGGCCGGCCCCAGAACGTGACGACCACCGTGATCTTCGGGGCGTCGGTCGGATCCTTCGGCTCACTGATCGCGGTGACTTCGCCCTCGGAGTTCGCGAAGGAGCCCTCGCGGATGCGCACGCGGTCGCCCTTCTCGAACTCGATCTTGATCTTCTTGCCCTTGTTGTCCACCCCGGCCTGCTTCTCGCCGGTGAGCATCTGCTGGACCTCCTGGTCCGACATCGGCTCCGGGGTCGGCGGCTCGTTGGGCTTGTTGCGCAGGTTCAGGAAGTCCCCGACCCCGCTCGTTTCGCGGAACAGGTACAGGATGCGGTCGTTGAATTCCAGTTCCGCGAACAGGTACCCCTGAAACTTCTTGCGCTTGCGGGTGACCTTCCGCTCCACTGTCACGGTGTCGCCGGTCTTCTTGTCCTTGACCTTGACCGCCTTCTTCTCGATCACCTCTTCGTAGGGGATCATGATCTGGCCGAAATATTCTTCCAGCCCTTCGATCGCGACTTTACGAAGAATCGCGGCCTTGATCGTATCTTCGCGCCCGCTCTGGACCTTGATCGCGTACCACTTCTTCTTGTTTTCGGGTACCGGTTCGGCGGGTTCGTCGTCATCGTCCGACGCGGCCGCCACCGGTTCGGGCTCTTCGTCTTCCTCGGACTTTTTAGCCGGCCGCGGCTTCTTGGTCGGTTGGGACTCTTCGGCCACTTCCGGAGCCGCCTCGAACTCGGCGGCACTTTCGTCAGACGAATCACCCGACTCGATCAGATCCCGCGTCTCGCTTTCGGCGGGCGCGGGGGCAGAAACAGTGTCGTTCGAGTGCGCATCAACGACCGGGGCTGCGGGTTCCGGTTCGTTGGTCGCGGGGACATCGTCGGTGTCTTCAATCATGTTGACCCTCGGCCGCCTCGCGGTCCCGCGTTACACGTTACCACTTCTGTTCTTGTTGGACCTGCGCGCCCTTGTCCGCGTTGGTCGGCCGAGCCGGGAGCACCCCGACCGTGTTGCGACTCAACAGCCAGCCCCAAAAGAGGTCAACGGCGAGCAGGAACAGTGTCATCATAAGCGTGGTGATGAGCACCACGACGGTATCCTGGGCCAACCGCTTGCGGGTGGACCAGGACACTTTGTTCATTTCCGCTTCGGTCGCGATGAGAAACTCGGCGAAATCGGGTACGTTCACCGACCGGAACCCGACCCACAGCGTCACCGCGATAATGAGCACGAGCACCACGACTTTCGCACCGATGCTCAGCAGGAACCCGTTCATCAGCGGGATCGGCTGGATGCCGAACGGCATTGCGAGCAACATCTGCGTCGGGACCAGACCGTTCACGTAGAGCGACCACGCACCCGAGCCACCGACGAGCAGGATACCGAGAATGGTGAGGCGCCGAACCTTCACGCCGAGCGACCGCTTGTACTGGTGCGAGGAGAACCACCCCTGCTCTTCCAGTGCGACCATCCACCGCTTCCCGGTCGGGCCGGCAAAGAACCGCGCGGCGAGGTACGCGAGCCCGGCAACAACCAGCCCGCTGATCGCCATCCCCGCCGGCCCGTCGATGTTCATTGCGAATGCGCGGGCCAGGAAGAAGATCGTAATGACCGCGGAGATCATCAGGAAGATGCCGCCGTGCACGCCCTTCGGGGCGTCGCCCGCGATCTTCCCGCCGAACCACACCAGCGTCACCAGCGCGGCGCACTCGGCGATGAACCAGAACAAGTAGTCCGCCGGCCGGTTGGCCAGGCTCGGCGTCACGTACTCGGCCCACGTCACCGGGATCAGGTAGAACACGATCGCGAGCGCCGCGCACACGTAGATCGCACCCAGGAGGCTCGCGATCGGCAGGCTCAGCGTTTGGCCCGGCGTACTGGGCACGGAACTGGGTTCAACAGCGGTCGCCATGCTCCGTCCTCTCCATCCCGTCTTGGGTACGTCCCCCACTTGCGTGTGCGGCACAATCGCAACGGGAACGGGCGTATTTCGTTCGCGTCTCGCCTTGGAACCACTTGGAACTAAGTGCGAGCCGAACCGGTCCACATGAGCCAACCGGCCGCTGAACCGGGTATTCTTCCCTGTTCGGCGGCCGGTTGCGTATCGACTGCGTTTGCGCTTCGGGCACCGAGAGACCGCCGGCACCCGAGACAGCACGAGCGGAGGGATTTGAACCCCCAACCGACGGTTTTGGAAACCGTTGCTCTACCGTTGAGCTACGCTCGTAGAGCCACTTGGCACCGGCAACACGCAGTTAATTCATAAGGGACGGCGGCACCAACCGATCTCGCCGCCCCGATCAACTTGCTACCGGAGCCAACGGCTCCCCAAATCAGGCAATGATCTTCGTCACGACGCCGGAGCCGACGGTCTTGCCGCCTTCGCGGATCGCGAAGCGGAGCCCTTCGTCCATAGCGACCGGCATGCCGTCCATCAGCTCGACGGTGATCTTCACGTTGTCACCGGGCATGCACATTTCGACTTCCGCCGGCAGCGTGATCGAACCGGTCACGTCCGTGGTGCGGAAGTAGAACTGCGGCTTGTAGCCCTTGAAGAACGGCGTGTGGCGCCCGCCTTCGTCCTTGGACAACACGTAGATGTTGGCCTCGAACTTGGTGTGCGGGGTGATGCTGCCCGGCTTGGCGAGCACCTGACCGCGCTCGATCCCGTCGCGATCGATCCCGCGGAGCAGCGCCCCGACGTTGTCGCCTGCGATGGCCTTTTCGAGCGTCTTCTGGAACATTTCGATGCCGGTGAGCACCGTCTTCACGTTGTCCTTGCGGAGCCCGATGATCTCGACTTCGTCGCCGACCTTCGCGGTGCCGCGCTCGACGCGCCCGGTCGCCACGGTGCCACGGCCCTTGATCGAGAACACGTCTTCGATCGACATGAGGAACGGCTTGTCTTCTTCGCGCTGCGGGAGCGGCACATAGGTGTCGAGCGCGAACATCAGGGCATCGATCGAGAGCGAGCCCGGGTTTTCCGAGGTCGCATTTTCGAGAGCTTCCTTCGAGCGACCGAACACGATCGGGATATCATCGCCCTTGAACTCGTACTTGTTGAGCAGGTCGCGGAGCTCCATCACGACGAGCGGGATGAGTTCCGGGTCGGCCTTGTCGCACTTATTGAGGTACACGACGATGTTCGGCACACCGACCTGCTTGGCGAGCAGAATGTGCTCGCGGGTCTGGGGCATGGGGCCGTCGTCGGCGGCGACCACGAGGATAGCGGCGTCCATCTGGGCGGCGCCGGTGATCATGTTCTTGATGTAGTCGGCGTGGCCGGGGCAGTCGATGTGGGCGTAGTGTCGGCCCTTGATCGTCTGCGAGTAGTCGAGAGTGTCCGCACCCGGGTAGTCGAGCAGATCCTTGTACGGCAGGGCGTCCTTGTTCGCGTAGGTGCGATCGTTGGACTCGTACTCGACGTGGGACACAGCGATGGTGACGGTCTTGTTCGCGTCGCGAACGATCCCGCCCTTCGCGATTTCCGCGTAGGTCTTGAACTCTTTGATCTTGTTCACATACGCGTTACGAGCCATGATCGCAGCGGTCGTGGTCGTTTTGCCGTGGTCGATGTGACCGATCGTCCCGACGTTGACGTGCGGCTTGGTGCGCTCGAATGTCCCCTTAGCCATCGCTCCTCACTCCTCGACGGTTTAACGTGGTGGTTGCAGGGGTCGCGGCCGAACGGCCGTCTTCCCGTTTCGGTCCGAGAGAGCTGCTGATGGGACTTGAACCCATGACCTCCTCCTTACCAAGGAGGTGCTCTACCAACTGAGCTACAGCAGCAATACCCAGGTACAGGGTAAAAGGTTCGGACCAAAAGTGAAGGGGCGGACGACCGGGGGGCTGAACTTTCCTTTGAACTTTTTCCCGTTCCAGTTTCCCGGCCAGAGCGGGCGATGGGATTTGAACCCACGACATCTTGCTTGGAAGGGAACCGGGATTCAGCCAAACCCCTTTAAAACCAAGCAAATCCGCACATCACCATTTAGACTTCACCGCACCGTTTCCCGGTTAATGCTTGCAATTAAAGCGAAATCGGTGCGGCCGCACAAGGTGTACAGGCGCCTATAAATCGGGCCATTTTGAGAGTCGCACCCGCGGCGGATCGCGGTAAACGCGGGTGGGGATGCGGGCCTCGTCCGCGAGCTTCAGGAGCCGCGCCCACGGCCCTGGGTCGCCGATCACGACGATCGCGTGCGACTGGAAAATGATCTCGCAGTCGCGCTTGACGACACCCGAGCACAGCGGCACGAGATGGATCGGCCAGTTCTGCCCGGAGGTCAGTTGCACTTCCGGGCCGTCGCTCGTGACGAGGAGTACGATTCGGTTCCCGCCCTGGTGCCGGGTGAGCAGCCGGTCGAGCAGCGCGCCCAGCTCGCGCGGCGCTATCAAGTCGGGCGCGCCGACCACGGCGACGTAGAAGGCGCGTTGGGGTTCCGGGTTGTTGGCGTCCTTCTTCGCGCTCAAGCTGCCTCCCCTCCCTTGCTCGCGGTCCGGCACTTCACGTGGACCTTGACGCCGTTCGGGAGCTTAACGAGATCGAAGCCGTCGTGTGATCTCAGCAGTTGGCAGAGCGCGCCCGGGGCGTACCGCACGCGCCCGGCGACTTCGGTCTGGACGAGGCGCGTCGGCTTCGGCCCGACGTGCTTGCGCCCGGTCTTGGCGTCGGTGACGAGCATGGGTTGGCTCCAGGGGATCATGAGGCCCTGAATTGGTGCGGACCATTCGCCGACGACGAGGATGGTCACGGGGCGCGGGGCGGGTGGCGGGTTGAGCACGGGCGAATCTCCGGGTGGGCAATGGGGCAGGAAAGGTAGGAATCAGCAGCAGCCCTTTTTGGGCACGCGGATCACGCCGGCGTAGACGCCGAGGATCTCGTCGCCGTTGTCCGGGTTCAGGAGGAACGGCTTCATCTTCGCGTTGCACGGGTGCAGCCACTCCTCGTAGGCGCCCTCCGAGCGGCGCCGCACGAGCTTCTTGAGCGTGATGTCCCCGCCGACGCGCGCGACGACCGTGTCGCCGTTCTTCGCGCTCTGGCCCTTGCGGACCGCGACCAGGTCACCGGGCTTAATGTGCGCGTCGATCATGCTCTCCCCGCGCGCCTTGAGCAGCGTGATCGTGTCCGGGTCGAACAACTGTTCGAGATCGATCTCGTCGGGTTCGCCGTCGTCGCACGGCATCGGCTCGCCGCACGCCACCTCGCCGTAGACCTTGAGCGTGAGGCGCCCGGCCACGCCGACGATCGACAGGTTCCGGTGCCCCTCCCCGCGCACCACGTACCCTTTGCGCTCCAGCGCCTCGATGTGGTACGCCCAGGCGCGCGGCGAGGCGCAACCGATCAGTTGCGCGCCCTCGACGTTCGTCGGCGGGCGCCGGTTGTGTCGCATGTACTCGCGCAGCTTCGCGAGCGCGTTCGATTCCGGTTCGGTCAGCGGCAGTTGCTCATCGCTCATTGCGTAATCCTTTCATTTATCCGAATCGATAAAAGCCTTCTTGACACCCCAATCGGACCAAGTTATTCAATTAGATAACTGACGCACGCGATGGGATCAAGCGGATTGTTTCGATTTCACGGAGGATGACTATGGAAGGTCGCCCAAGCGCCGCTCCGACTCTACACATGCTTCGCGTTCGGACCGCCGAGGAGGACGTGTGGGAGGTCAACGTGCGGGCCGTGCAGGACGTGGAACTGGCGGTGCGGCTCGCGTACACGCTGCGGGCGTTCCTCGCGCAGCCGGTGACAGACTACACGTTCGCGCCGCGCTGGGCGTTCGAGATCCGGGCATCGATCGAGCGGGACAAGGCGGACCCGGCAACGTGCGTCGTGGAAGTGGCGCGAATCGACCGCGGGTGGCGCACCCGGTGGCGGGTGATCGCGGAATTCGATGTGAGCGACGATGAAGCGGACGGGGTCGCGGGGCGCGTTCTGCCGCACCCCTGTCGGCGCGGCGATTAGGGCTTCTTGGGCTTCTTCTGCTCTTTTTTAACGTCTTCGAGCATTTGGTTTTCGTCTTCGTCCAGCAACACACCAAACCGCTCAAGAGCGTAATCGCCGGGGTCAACGCCCCGGTGCGCGGCGATGCGTCTAATGCGTTTAACCATCGACGCGGGCAGGCGTATCGGCTCGGTCGGCTCGGTTTTCTTCGGGCGTCCCATGACGGCCAGAGTACGCACCATCTGTTCTTCTCCAAGTGTAACTGGCCATCAGAATCATAACTGGCGATTCTGAAAAAACAACACAATTAGTTATTGACATTCTGTAACAGAAACTTTATTATCTCGATACCTCGCTAACGGAGCCTCGGATGACCGCGACTGAAACACGCCCGAACGCGGTGGATTTCGACTGGGTGCCCGCCCTGCCCTCCGACACCGAGTCCTCGCCAATCGCGGGCTACCTGCGGATCTACGCGGCCCGCGCGACGACGCTGTACCGGGTCGAGGAGTTCCCCGCAGACGAGGGCCGGGGCTTCCAGTTGGTGAAGTCCGAGCACACGGCCGGCACGGACCGGGAGGCCGCGGAGTACGCGGTGTTCGCCGGGCGCGACGGCCGAACGCGGTGCGAGTGCCGCGGGTTCCTCCGCTGGTCGCACTGCAAGCATCAAGAGGCGGTCGCGGAACTGCTCGACAAGGGCCAACTGTAACGGAGGCACCCGTGATCGCTCCTGCCATCGTGCAGTACCGCGTGCGAATCCACGCCCCGCACCTGCCCTACCGCGTGCTGGTGCTCAGCCCGGAGGGGCACGCCGGGTGGACGCTGTGCGACCGCACGGCGGACGTCCACACGGCCCGGGTGCTCGCCAGCGTGTACCGCGCCGGTAACGTGGTCGCCGCCGTCGTGCGGGTGAGCGAGGGGTTGGTACCGAAAATCGAAGTCGTCGAGGCGAACGTGCCCCGGCCGAAGAACCTGACCGCGGCGCCCGGGTTCCGCACCGTGGCAACCGCCCTTTAACTGGAGATCGCCCCATGAGCCAGATTGCGAAGCACAACCCCGCACCGTGGGAACGAGAGACGGTACAAAACCGCTCTGAGCAGACCGCCTACGAGGTCGTCAAAGATGCGAACGGGAAAATCCTGTTCGACACGCTCAACAGCGACGTGGCGGAGATTCACACGGAGCACGATGAGGATGGTGCGATCCGTTGGGACGAGACCGGGCGTATCAACCTGGCGCTCGCGGCCGTGGCGCCTGATCTGCTCTCGCTCCTCGAACAGTATGTGGTTTTTGAAGCATCGACCGAAACCGTGTTCCACTCACACGAGTGCAAATCAGGGCGGTACGACCCGAACTCCTGTCGGTCCAACGGATACCCGCTGAACCCACTTGAGCGCGGGGAATTAATTCCTGCGCCCTGCGCCTGCCGACTTTGGCACTCTCGCGAGGTTATCGCCAAAGCCAAATGCGGCCGCTGAGAAAGCCGCCCGGCGGGGCACGGACAGCGTGAACTGCGATGTTACGTCGCGGGAACCCGATGGCGCCCGACAATTGTACCGCTCTCGGCGCGCACTCGCCCGTTGCGCGTCCCCCAGGGTGGCCCCTCCTTCGCGAGTGGGAAGCAAGTGACCGCCCCGCCGGGCGTGCGAACAACTAACCGGAGACGACCATGCCCACGGAAACCGAATCGCTCCCCCAGACCAAGGCGCTCACCCCGCACGAGCTACGGGACCAGGAGCGCGCGGCCGATGCGCGCGACGCGCTGGCGCTCTCGAAGCTGTTCCGTGTGGTGCTGAATGGCGGGCTCCGGCCCGACTGCCGGCGGCTGGGTCACACGCGGGTGAACCCGAAGAAAGGCGTGAGACGGAAATGACTTCGGCTGAATTGCTCGCTCGCGGGCGAGAGTTGTTTGCTTCGCTTGCGTTGTCCGAGCGGGACGCTCTTTTGGCTGCCTACGCCGCATCCGGCGCCCGCCGCCTCACCGACCTCGCGTATTCGCCCTTGATGCGGCGGATGCGCACCGACTGGTGCAACCAAACGGGGCGCGAGTGGACCGAGCCCGAGTTTTACTACTGTCTTTATGCCGCAATCCGATCCGGAGACCGCCCATGAACGACGATACCGACTCCCTGGAGCCGACCGACTGGGAGCACGAAGACGTCTACGACGTGGCCCGCTGGCACGGGTACGCGAACGTGGCGCCGACCGACAGCCGCGAGATCCTCGTGCGGCAGTTCGGCCCACTAAGTGCCGAGCAAGCCAAAGCCGCGGGCCAGGGGTACGCGGTCGGGCGCAAAGAGGCCGTGGAGCACGCGGCGGAACTGACGCGCCCGGTACCGAGATCGTCCGAAATTCCCTTTTGACACACAGTGTCTACGGCGGGCGGGGTAAGGGGCCACTCATGCCTTTCTGGGTGGCCCCGACGGGTGCGTTGCCCGGCGGATTTGGGTGTTACTTGTTACCGTTCCCCGTCCGCTGTAGTGATTTATCGAGGCCCAAATGATCACGTTCCCGCACCTTTGGATGACTGATCCCGCCACCGGGCAACTCCGGTGCTTCCGCCGGAGGGCGGACAAAGAACCGCTCACGCTGGCCGAGGCCCTCGCGAAGCGGATGCGCAGCGCCGTGTGCCACGCGGTCGTGTCGAATGTCGACATCGCCGGGGCGCAGGTGCGGCTCCACGGGTACGGAGAGGTCAGCGGGGACGGGGTCGCGGCCCTCCTCACTCGGCTTGCTAAGCTCAATGGCGACCACGTGAACGCGATGTCCGCGGCCGAAGACGAGCTGCTGAAGATCATCGAGGGCTGGCCGAACGGCGCGCCGGCCGATTACCTGGGAGCCAAAGAAGCGGCCCGGGAGCGATTCAAAGGGCGGTACCCGAACGCGAACCCGGCAATGTTCGACGTCTTTTGACCCCCGTACACGGCGGGCGGGGCCGGGCTGTCGCGTCCCCCTATATGCGGCACCCCGGACAGCGCACGGATCGCGCGACGATTTCTTACCCCAAAAATCGGCCCCTGCCCGCCGTTTGTTCACACACTGAAACCCAACCGCACGCGAGGCGCCCATGCTAATGCCGATCAGTCACGAGACTTGGCAGCAACTCCGAGTATTAGTCCGCGCGGGCGACAAGCCCGTCCCCGGCCGGGACATCCGCTACACCCGGTCGAGGGTATCGAAGACCGGTAAGTTCCTCGACGCTCTGGTCGCGAAGGGGTTGCTCGCAAAGGGCACCGAAGAACCCATCACGTGCGTAACGGAGCGCCGGCAGCCGGTCCAGTTCCGCACGCTCTACACGCTCACCGAGAAGGGCCGGCACGCGGCCGAATACGGCGAGTACGAGCGCGAAACAATTCGCGCGATCGGCTAACCGTACACCCTGAGATCACCGGCATGGCGCATGACGCGCCCCCGGTGTACCCCCTCCCCAGGTGGGAGGGGGAATCGCCCCGCCTCACGCACGGACGCCTGGGGCGGCGTGAAATACAACGGCCCGCGGGGGAGTTCCCGCGGGCCGCGCTCGTTCACCGACCCTCACTTCACCGCACGGGGTCGCGCAGCACGACCTCGTTGCCGTACTGGGTGCTCCCCACCAAACGCGGGTACCGTTTCATGCTGATCGCAACGCGGTAATGGATCGGCCCCCATCTCCCTTGGTTATCCGGGTTAAATGCCCACTCCGTAAGGTGGAGCACCCCGTCGCGGACCTCCCAGGTGCCGTGCCAGATCGTACCCCCGCTCGGGCCGCCGAGAATTGAGCAATAAGACCCGTCGGGATAGACCCAGATCGTACCCTCACTTTTCTCGTCCCAATCGTACGCCCACTTCCCGACCAGGATCTCCGCCGACAGCTTCGGAGGCGGCGGGAGCGGCGCGCCCACGGCGCGCGGGAGCCGCACGCACATCTGCAGCGCCACCGCGATCCCGGCGAACAGGATCGCGGCGAAGAGCCCGACGGTAACCAGGCGGACGAGCGGGCCGAAGCGGATCATTTGGCACTCTTTGAGGTGATCATTCCGAGGACACGCGGGCCGACCACCGCCCAGTCGACCATCGGGCGGTTGCCGGCCTTGCGGCTCTCTCGCAAGGGGCAGTTGAACCCGGCATCATCCACGTAGACGTGGGCGTATGCCTTGGGCGACTGCGTCCAGGACGCCTGGCCCGGGTTCTGGTTGACGCCGAAGAACTCCACGCCGTTGGCGCGGCAGAACTCGACGGCCTCGGTCAGCACCGGCCCGTTCTCGCGCGAGCCGTCGCCGGACCGCCCGTCGCTGCGCATCGTCCAGAGGATCAGCTTCGCGCCCGCCTCCTGCCACCGTTTCATCCACTCGAACGCGCCGGGCACGGGCGCCCCGATGTCGGGGAACTCGTGCTCCGCAATGGTCCCGTCGAAGTCGATGGCAATTAGCACGGGCGCGATCCTGTAGGGGCAATAGGGCGAGCGGGCCGGGTTACGCGGCGCTCGGCAGGGAGGCGCCCGCCGGGAGCTTAATCACCCCGAGTTTGACCAGGAAGGCCACGAACTGCGGGCCGTACTGAGCGATCAGCGCGAGGATTTTCCCGTCCCCGATCGCGCGCTCGCCCATCGGGGCGTCCGCTGCGGGCGGCACCCCTACACCCTGGGGCGGCGAATAGGTCGCGGCGATATCGTCGGTGAGTTTGGTCAGCGCGCCCTCCACGGCACTCTTGCTCTCGATCTGGGTGGAGAGCGCGGTGTTGACGCTCGACTGGGCCAGCGCGAGGGCGGCGAGGCTCTCGGTGACCTTGCCGGTCGCGGTCTGGTAGGCGTCGAACTCGGCCTGCACATCGGCCAGGGCTGCCTGAATCGCTTCGGGAACGTTGCTCAAATCGGCCACGGGTTGAACTCCTGGAACAAAGGGCGAGGTGCGCATTCACTGTTGCGCGTGAAAACGGGCCGCGCAAGTCGGCCCGCTGGGGATTGAGACACGGACGATCAGCCGGCGTGCGCGCGACCCGCGCCGCCGAAACCGCTTACCGGACCACGGTGCGCTGGAACGAGAGCGACCGCTGGCGCTGCACCGGGGCACGCTGAACCACGACGGGCGCCCGCTGCACGAGCTGCTTCTGCACGACCACCTGACGCTGGACGACGACGGGCGCGGCCTGGACCACGACCGGCGCCTGTTGCACGACGACGGGGGCCGCTTGCACTACTACGGCCTGCTGCTGTACGACCTGCACCTGGGGCGCGCCCGGCACGACGAACAGCGCGGTCGGCACCGCGACCACTTGGGCCTGAACGACCGGGGCCTGCTGCTGATAGAAGTTCGCGCCACCGGGAATCGTCAGGACCGGGGATGCGCTGCACTGCGCGAGTGAAACGGAAGCGGTCGCCAGAACCGCTGCCAAAGCAATCAGAGTCTTCATTCGATCTCTCCAGAAACGGGGTTAGAAACGTCACCAGTTGAACGCGGCTTGCTCGTCCTTCGAGAGCTTGCCGTTTTTGGGCATCGAGCCGTCTTGCACGGCCTGTTTGACCGCGCGCTTCTCGGCCCCGTTCAGGGGCTTCAGCGCGGCCGCGGCGTCGTCGGCGAACAAGATGAAGCTGCCGCCCTTCGCCTCGGACTTCCCGGGCGTGTGGCACGCGGCGCACTTCGCCTTCGCGACGGTGAACAGGTCGGCTTTCTTCTGCGCCTGCGGGAGCGGGGCTTCGAGCTTGATCGCGATCGCGCGGAGCAATTCGTTACTCTCGCGCTGGAGAACGAGCCGCTCCTCTTCGATCTCCAGGAGCCGCTTCGCGTCGGCCGCGGACATGCCACCTTGCTGGCCGAGCAGTTGGAGCGGCACCCCGCCGTAGGCCGGTACGGAGTACGATTGCACCGGGGGCATGGACGCGATCGCCGCAGTGCCGGCCACAAAGAGTGCAATCGCGATTGCGACCCGGCCCGAACGTACCACGTGCTGTCTGGGCAAGTCCCGCAGCAACAAACTCCCGATCCCTCCGCAGGTACCGAGTACCAGCGCAGTAGCCGCGCACATTACGACGCCGTCACTGTTCACGGTGTCGCACCTCCCAAAATGAGCATGAGCACGGGAAACCGCTCCTCGAAATACTCCCGGCGAATCGGTGGCGCGTCGTCTATCAGGTAGCCCACGAGCACCGGGTCCACGACCCGCTTGGCTCGCGCGTAGTCGCGCAGTTTGCGTTGCAGATCGGCGACGGTAGCCCCACATTCGGCCGCGGCGCGCTCGATGGTAACGGGGTCGTCGAGGTATCGCGCCCACTGGCGTTCGTATCCCTTGCCCAGCGCCGCGGGCTTGAGCCCCGAAACCTGTTCGACTGCGTCCGCGTAGTCGCCGCTGTCGCGCTTGTACGCCTTCTCCAGAGGCCCGAGGTACACACTCTCCAGTCGCTTCGCCCTGAGCGGGTCGAGAGCCACCGCTGCCAGCGACACACCCGTCTCCGGGTCGTACAGCTTCCGCGCATAGTCCCTCACCGGCTTGAGCCCCGCGTCCTGGTGGCACGCGACGCACGAGTACCCGACGTGAACGCGGCGGTCGTTGTTCGTGCTCCGACCGTCCGAAGCAATCGTGTCCGGGGCCGTGTCGACCTGGTTGCCCTTCGCGTCGGAGAGGTAGAACCCCGGCAGACCGTTCGGGAGCGTGAACACGATCTCTTCCGCGTCGTGCTGGTAGTCTTCGAGCAGGTTCGCGACCGCGTTCCGCTTGTCCGCACTGTTGTTCGCGTCGCGGCTCTCCCACCACGAGCCGGTTATGGTCGCGTACCGGAACACCTGCCGGTTGTTCGGACTCACGTTGGACACGGGCACAATTGCCGCGAGTTCGCGGTACAGTTCCTCCGCCTTCTTCCGGTCGAGTGCGGCGAGCTTTTCCGCGTCGGCCCGCTTCGTGAGCGCGAGCCAGTCGTAGTACCCGTGCCCCTTACGGTCCGCCTGGGCGCCGGTGCGAAATAGGAACTCGTCGGCCCGCACGATGGGCGTGGGCGAGCCAGCGAGCGCGACCAGTTCCGTCATCTCCTTCACTGGGAGCCACGGCGCGGGAATGAAGTCCTCTTTCGCCGGGGTCGCGGTGCCCGGCTCGGTGTACTCCTCGTTCGCCTGATACGACCGACCGTACTGGTCGTATCGCGTGACCTGCCGCGTCTTCGTGACGGGCACCGCGGCAACGGATGCGGTTTGGGCCTTGATCGCGAAGTAGTGGTTCGCCCGCTTCAGTTCGTCCCAGACCTTCGCGTCCCAGCGGTAATCCACCAAATCAACCGCCCACAGCCACTCGGTGACCTTCCGCGGCGCGACGAGCTTCGACTCGCGCGACAGCCCGTTCACGTGGTAGCTCACCACAGCGTAAAGTTCGCGCCGCTCGCCCGCCGACAGGTGTGCCGCGGACAGGTACCGGGTGCGGGCCGCGATCTCGACGGGCAGCGACTTCGCGTCGGCGTGGGCGGCGCCGACGATCTCCGCGAACCCAATGGGTGCGGCATCCTTCGGCGCGGGGGCGCGCTCGGCGCCGCTCGCGATCAGGCCGAACAGGGCGCCGAGCGCCAGCGCGACGAGGCACGCGACAATCAGGTTGGCGACCTCTCGCTTCATTTGGTGACCGTGTACCCGAGGGCCTGGAGCTTGTTGATTACGTCCGAAACGAGCGCGTTGAACGAAATCGTGCCGCTCGCGACCGGGGGCGGAGGGGGCGCGGGCGGCGGGTCTTGGGGCTTCGGGTACAACTTCGACATGAACGCGAAGTCGTTCTCCGTGATGTCCACCCCGCCCACGATCGGCTTACCGTTCTTCGTGATGCCCGCGGGGAGCTGGTAACACATCACCGAATCCTGGTCCGTCGTCGAACTGGCCAGCAACGACCGTTCCTCGATCGCGGTCAGCACCTGCTGCCGCGTCTCGTTCGCGCTCCACCCCTGGGTCTGCGCGAAGTAGTTGATCGTCTTGTTCACGTCGAGCAGGTCGACGATCGCGCGCCGCATGTGCTCGTGGGGACAACCTAAAGAGTGCCCGGTCTCGTGGCGCACGACTCGCCTGTATTCGCTGTCGGGCGTGTTCTCGGTGAACCCTTGCAAATTCATCGTCGCTTGGTTCGACGGGATGCTCAGGATGTCCGTCCCCAAGTAGCTCCAGTACCCCGTGCCCCCGCGCGTGATGCGGATCTCGCCCTGTGCGCTTTCCTGGAACGAGACGCTGCACCGGGAGTTCCAGGCGTTCATGTGCGCGAGGATCTTGGTGCGCGTCGCTTGGTTCGGATTGTCCAAGAACTGAACGCCGAACTTGCGCCCGCCCGTGCCCCAATACTTCGACGTGACGACGGAGATGGCCCACCGGTGAGCCTCTTCGCCCACCAGGGCAATTCCGATCAGAGACGCAAGGGCGCCCGGGGGCGGCGCGTTGGCCGGGTTGTGCTCGACCGCCCGGGCCGCCGCCGCGACCATCTCGCCGGGCTCCAGGCACTTGAGGCAACACGGGATAAAGGCTCTCGACCGACTCTTACGCGCGACCATCACACGGGTTCCTTTTCGTTGGGCACGGCTCTTGGGCGCGACTTTCGGGTTTGCTATGGGCCTACTGCGGGTCCGAATCTTCGCGATCCGCAACGACTGGCGCGACGGGAACGCGCCCGACGGCTGGCGCGGAAACAGATTCAGCCGGCGCCACATTCCCCCGGATAAACGGATAATTGAACCCCGTCTCGAACGAAGCGTCCGGAGCGGGGAACGGGTGCGGACGGCCGCTGATTTTGCGACTCACGGTGCCACCTTTGCGACGGAGGAACAGGAACGACACGAGCCACCACGACGCGAACACCGCGACGCCTTGAGCGAAGTGAGCGGCACCAATCGCCGGTTGGAGGATCAGCCACGCGATCGCCACGAGGAGCGGGTAGTTCACGCTGGTGGCGATCCCGGGGTTCTCGATTCGCTCCCCGTCGGCCCCGCGCCGCCGCGCGAACACGAGCGACAGTCCGACGTGCGACAGCGCGAAATCCGCGAGCACCAAGCCAAACAGCCGCGCGAGCCACTTCGCGTTCACCCCGCTGTCGTGGACGAGCGCGAGGTACGCGACCGCGTAGAGCGCCAGTTCGAGCCCGACGAACGCGGGCCAGCCGATCCAGTCGGGCACGCGGGGCCAGAAGAACCGACCTGAGTAGCTCCAGAATGATTCGCCGCCCCACGCGCCGCGCTCCTCGCGCGAGTGCAACCGGATCGCGAGAACGAAGGAGCCGAATAGGGCGAGGGGGGCGAACTCGAGGAGCACACCGGCGATCATGCGAGTAGCCTCAGTCGTTGCTGGGGCGCCGGCGGGCGCCGGCGCCCGCGTGGTGCTCGTCGGTACGATCCTTGAGTCTCTTGACTTCGGTCACCAGATCCGCGAGCACTTCGTTGTTCCGCTGGAGCGCGTCCACCGCGCTCGACGCGGTTTCGGCGGCCTGCTTGCACACCACGTCTCGCTCGCGCAGGTACGTCTCGTGGCGCTTATCCTTGTCTTCGAGGAACGTCACGGCCCGGGGGATGAAGTCGTTTTTCACGTAGCGCAGGAACATCACCCCGCCGATGATCGCCGCCAGCACGATGACGCACACGAGGCCGAACGAGCCGTACCGCTCGATGAGGGTGACTCCGGTAGAGATCTCGTCAGCCAGCAGCATCACGGCACTCCGTCCGTCTGGAGGGTCGGGGCGAAAGCGGCCGGGCCGCGCATTATGCCGGGGATTGTGGCGGGGGCGGTTGCCTGTAGAGATGGGCCGGCGCGAGGTGAAGGGTTGCGCCGGACGGGAAATGAAATGGCCCGGAGGTGATTGCAGTCATCTCCGGCCCCGCGTCGTAGGGGGTCAAGACTTCGCACGAGAGATTAGGTAGCACGTCTTTGACAGTGTCCAGACGCCGATTTTTTGCTTCTTGGTCCACAAGACGCGGACAGCGCCGGTTCCAACTGCCACAACGGTTCCTGTGTGCCACTCACCCAACCCTCGCGGAGCCCGAACGATGTCGCCCTTCTTGGTTTCGCGACCGTCCGCATAGCTGTTCTGCTTGCGAAACAGCTTGCGCCAAAAAGCCCGGTCGCTCATCGCTCGCATCCTCGGTTCGGGGTGAGGGCCGAGCGACTCACCCGGCCCACATCGTCCACTCGTCGTCACACCTTCATCACCATCGCCACTCCCGCCTCGTCCGTGTCCCAAAACTCCCCTCGCAACACCTCCACGGCCCTGAACCCGCACGCTCGCAGAAACATCAACCCACCCGTCAGGCTCTCGCGCACCGTCGACGCGACCCGCTTGCCGCTCAGGTAGTACGCCTTGTCGCCCGCCTTCTCGACCAACTGCCGACCGATACCCCGCCCACGGTACTCGGGGGCAACCCCTAAGGTGACGATCTCGATGCGATCGCGGTGCAGGACGTACACCATGTAACCCACGATCACATCGCCGACTTCGGCCACCATGAGGACGCAATCGCGACGTTTCAGTGCGGTCATGAAATCGCGGTGGTCCCAGGGCGACTCGAAGCTTGAGGCGGCAATCTCGACGACGCGGGGGAGGTCCAGGCGGCACCCCCAACGGAGGTCGACGAGCGTGGCATTCGAGCGGAGGTAGCTAAAGGTCGACATGGGAGACTCCGGAAGGTGGTTGGTTGGCTCGACACATCAATATATACGTCGCGACGGGCTCTTTATTCAAGTCCAGTTAGTGGTTTTCTGGGATTTATTTTTCCGCCGCGGCGGGTACACTGTTTGCGTACACATCACCCGGAGGAGCAATGATCCGCATTCCGCTCTCAGATATGGGGCTGATTTCTGTCGATGACGCCGCACAGCGCCGGAACGTGAACGAGAGGACGATTCGGATGTGGATCGAAAAGGATCTGCTCCCCGTAATCGTAGTGGGGAGTGGCAAGCGAGAGAGTTACCTGCTCCGGGCCGCAGACGTTACCGCGCTCGTGGCTCCACCCCGCGGCGCTCCACGGGGAAATCGCAACGCGAAAAAGAAGTGAGCTTACTCGACGGGCGGCGCGGCTCCCCCGCCTGCTTTCCTCGGGCGCCCGGGCTTGCGCCTTCCCGACCCCTCTGCGGCCGCAATGATCGCTTTTACGATCTCGTCCAGGGCCGCGATCCGTTCCGCGTTATCACTTACGACCGTGCGGGCCGCAGGCAAACCGGTGCGGAACTATGTCCGCATGGACGCTGATGTCATCAGAACGGCACCCCACCTCTTCGCCGTCGCGCACGGCCGCGAGGCGATCGGTGCCGAGCGGTGTTGCTACTGCGGCGCGCCCGCCTCCGATCCGCACGAAATCCCCGACTCCTTTACCGCGATCGACCAACTCGCCGCGCCCGGTTCGGGTCACCGGTGTAGCGGGTGCGCACTGGCGATGACCGCGACCGCGGGCCAGTCCCCGGACGGCAAACCGTGGATGTGGTCGTGGGTAATCACCCGAGCCAACGCCGATCGGCGCGCGCTCTGTGTCATGCTCGGGGGCGATCGCGTAGCCGCGGGTCGAAATGCCCTTCGTGCCGCCTGTCTTGCCCCGCCCGAGCCGCCCTACGTGATCCTGTTGTGCGAGGCCGGGCGCACGCACACGATGTTCCGCGCGCCGGTCAACCGCGGGGGCGCGCTCGCGTCCCTGACGCACGACGGGCGCACGCTGCACTACCGGCCCGACGAATTGCGCGCCCGCATCCGGTTGTGCGAAATGGTGTCGCGTACCTACGGCTCGAAGACCGCCCGGGATCGGCTGCCGATTAGCCCCGGGCGCTGGGACGTGGACCGAATCGAGCTGCTCGAAGAGTGGCACGCGGTGCGGGACGAGCTACTCACCGTCGCCGCGGCGTGCCTGTTTGAAGCCCCACCGAAGGAGGAACCGTGTCCGAACAATTGACGCTCCCGGTGCGATCCCGGAGCGAGTTCCGCCAGGCCTTGGCCGAGATCGTGGACCCGGACCGGCAGATGAGCGCGATGGACCGCGCGAGCTTTCAGCCCGTCGCGAACCGGGCCGTCGTGCTCCTGTGCCGCGTTTTCGGTTCGGTACTCGACAAAAAGACCCTGTGGACCCGCATCGACAGCGGGCTGGTGAGCGCGTGCGCCAAGGTGTCCGACGGCGACACCGAGCAGTGGCTGTGCCTGCTGTTCGATCACGTGCGCGGCGAGATCGGCACCCTCGAGGAGCACGAACACGCGGACCTGCTCGGGCTGCTGGCCGACCTTAGCCACCGGGACGCGACGTACCGCAAGGGGTTCGTGCGCTGGGTCGAGACCCGGCGCACCGCGGTCATGGCGCACGGGCGCCAGGCGTGGGCCGAGTGGAAGCAAACCAACAGCGCGCCGGCGGCGGCGCGGGAAGGCGGTGCCGCGTGAGTTCCGCACGAATCGTTTGCTTGTCGCGGGCCGCGGCCCCGATCACCCACATGGCCGGGACCGCGGGCAACGAGTCGCTCATATTGCGCACCCCGGTGCAGCAGCCGGACGGCACGGACCGACAGGTTCCGGCCATCAGCGGGAACCACATGCGCAACCGGACCCTGCGCACGCCGGGGGCGCAGTGGCTCGTGGACGAGTACGGGTTGCGCGGGTTCTGCACCCTGACGCAACTCAACTTCCTGTTCCACGGCGGCTCGCTCACGGACTCGACCGGGCGCGAGAATACGGCGCTCATCGCCGAGCTCCACGAGTGCTCGCCGCTCTTCAAATTGCTCGGCGGGTGCCGCCCGGAACAGATGCTCGGGGGCAGCGCCCGGGTGTCCCACGCCTGGGTGTGCTGCGAGCAATCGCGCACCCCCGTCGGGGCGATTCTGGGGGACGAGGCGCTCCGCGAGCTGCCGCCGCTGCTGCCCGCGGAGTGGTTCGTCCGCAAGTACCAGAACACCACGTCGGGGGTGCGCGAGAAGAACCCGGCGCTGGCCGAGTCCGCGCCCGATTTCGCCGAGAGCGAATCCGATCCGCGGATGATCTACACCGGCGAGTGCGTGATGACCGGTGCGTACTTCGCGCACGACTACACGCTGATGGACCCGACCGTCCTCGACATCGGCGCGGCGCTCTGGTCCCTGGACCTGTGGCAGCGCTCGGGCGGTGTCGTCGGGGGCATGGGCGCGAAGGGGCACGGCAAGCTCTTCACCCGCGTCCTGATCGAGGGGTGCGACGTCCCCCCGCAAGAGTGCGTTACCGCGTACCTGCGGCACGCGCGGGGGCAAAAGGACCGGTTCCGCGCGTGGCTCGAAGCGGCGTTCGGCGCGCCGAAGGAAAAGAAACCGGCCAAAGCGAAGGCGCCGCCGAAGGGCAAAGCGAAACCGGCCCCGGAACCCGCTCCGGGAGCCGAACCGACGGGAGACCTGTTCCAGTGACCCCACTGAAGATCACCGCCGAACTCGCCGGGCCGGTCGCGGACTACGCGCCGCGGCTGGACGGCCTCTTGGTCGAGGTCGCGTTCCACCGGGAGCGGCGGCCCAAATCGGAAGTGCCGCGCCGGTGCGACCCGGCGCCCGACCCGATGCGGTGCCCGGAGATCCCGGTCGCGCGCGAGGAGATCGGAGGCTGGCCGGTGTTCCGCGCGTCCGACCCGATCGCGCGCCGCTCGGCCCCGCACGTGGCGCATTTCGGTAAGCGCATCGGGGTCGAGCGCGCGGGGCTGCTCCACCCGTCCGAGCGCAAAGTAGTCGTGACGTCCAACACGTGGACGAAGAGCTACCGGCTCCCGGTTAATGTGCTCACGCCCGATCGGGTCGTCTGGTTCGCGCTCGGGGACGCGGTGCGGCTCAGGGATCTGCTCCGCGACGTGGCCCAGATCGGGCGCAAGGTGGCACACGGGTGGGGCCGGGTCAAGCGGTGGCGCGTCGAGGACTCAGCCGCGGACTACTCGTGGTACGCCCCGGGGGGAGACGGGCGCCCGGTGCTCATGCGGTCGCTGCCGCTGTGCCCGGCGCTGCCCGCGGACCTGGACGGGTGGCGCGCGGGCTACGATTCGTGCTGCCCCCCGTACTGGCACAGTGACCGGTACACGGAGGTCGTCAAACCGTGCTAGAGCGCGTCGCGCGGCTCACCGCGGCCGGGTACAGCCAGCGGGACATCGCCGCCAAACTCGATATCCATCAGACCACGGTGGGCAAGTACCAGAAAAAGGCGGGCGTGGCCCCGAACGGGCACACCAGTGAGCGCCGTAGGGACAAGGCGCGCCGCAACTACCGCGAGGTGTGCGCGGCGTTCGGGGTGGGCAACTTGTTCAGTATCCCGGGGCTGCGCCGCCGGGTCGAGGCCGCCAAGAAGGGGGTGGTGCCGTGCTGAGTTCGGGTGCCGGTGCCGTGTCGTTCGTCGTGCAGGCGCACCCGTCGCGCGGCGCTGCGGTCGGGCAACTGCGCGCGGAACTCGCGAGGCAAGGGTGCCCAGAGCCGCGCGTGGAATGGGACACTGGTCGCGGCGCCGTTGAAACGTGGCGGGACTGCCTGTCGGCCCCGCCCGCGGCCGGCGGGTGGCTCGTGTACCTGCAGGACGATGCGTGGCCCGCGCCGGACTTCGCGCCGCGACTCGGGAACCTGCTGGCCCGCGGGCCGTTCGCGGTACTCATGCTCTACTCCGCGCGCAAAGAGGCCGCGCCGGTGCCCCGCGGGTACGCGACGGCCAACCCCACGGCCATGTGTAGCGCCGTCGGGCTCGTAGTCGCGTCCGGAATCGTACCCGCGTTCGCGGCGTTTTATCCCGATTGGCTCGCCGCGCAACCGAACCACACGTTCGCGAACGATTTGGCCCTCGGAGCGTTCTGCCGGCGCGAGCGACTGCCGGTTGCGATTGCGGCCCCGCCGCTCGTGCAGCACCGGCCGCTGAAATCCTTGCTCGGGCACCGCCGGGGCCGCGAATCGAAGCACTACCGCGAGCGGTACGGCGAGGTGCCCGAGTGTTAATCCCATCCCCCAGACACGCCGCCGCGGACCGGGAACTGTGGGCCGATCTGGAAGCCGCCGATCGCGCGCACGCGCCCCGCATCGGCCCCAAGGTGGAACGGTCGCTGGCTGCCCTGCGGCTTTTTTTGGATGGCGGCCCGGCGTACTGTGGCGTCTCGTGGGGCAAAGATTCGGTCGTTGTCGCGCACCTGTGTGCGACCGTTGCCCCCGCCGTGCCCCTGGTCAATTTACGGTGCTCCAACCGCAACCCGGACTGCGACGCGGTCTGCAACGAGTACCGCGCCCGATTTCCGGATCAGAGGTACATTGAGCACCCGATTGATTACGAGGGGCTGCACGCGCGCAACCTGCCCGCTGGGGCACTGGACCGCGAAACGGACCGTCGGTGGTACGCCGGCATTCGGCGTCTGAATGATGATCTCGGGCACCGGCACATTCTGGGCATCCGCGCCGGTGAATCGGCCGGGCGGAAGATGCGGTGCCGGGTCTGGGGCGAAAACAGCCCGAACGGGTGCGCGCCACTGGCATGGTGGACGACGGCTGACGTGTTCGCCTACCTCGCGACACATTCGCTCCCGGTTCACCCGGCCTACGCCATGCTGGGCGGGGGCCGGTGGGGCCGGGAGCGCCTACGTGTCGCCGAAATAGGCGACACACACGGCACGGGCGGTGGCCGCGCCGAATGGGAGCGCGAGTATTACGGCGATGTACTGCGCCGACTCGCGCGCTAGCAATCACCTCACCCCTGCATCACTTCCCGCAGTCGCTCCGCGCTCACCCCGAATGTGCCCGCCACCAGCTCGTAATCCGCGTCCGTGTGCAGCGACCGGCACAGCCGCAGGTGATCGAGCGTCGTCACCTCGCACGCGAGCCACGCGGCCAGGGCCACGTCATCCCATTGGCGGGCGGTGGCGAATACGTGCAGGTAGTGGCCGAGGAAGAACGAGCCGGTGAGCACACGCGGATTGGTGGCGAGCCGGTGGAATGCGACGGGATCGGGTGCGGACATGGGAGCCTCCTGTGTGGGGTACACAGAGAGTTCCGGGCCGCGGGCGAAGTGCGACAAATCAGGCGGGATTATTTTCCGGGCGACGTTGTACCCACACGACCGTGTGGGTACAGTGGCAATTTACGGAGGGATCATGCCACCAAAACCACGCAAAAAGAAGCCGTCCCAGGGGCGCCCGGACCGCGGGACCAAGGCGAGCAAATACCGCCTCACGGATGACACCCTCGCGAAGATCGCGGACATCGCGGCGCACATCGGCAGCGTGAGCCAGGCAGAGGGTGTGCGATACGCAGTAGATCGCACGCACCGCGAAATATGCGGCGGTGAAAACCCTGCGATTTCTAGCGATTCCGAGAAATTTGGAAATTAACCGCCAACTCGTATTGACCGTGTGGCCACACGGGTGTAATATTACATCACAAGGCCGACGCAGATACCAAACACCGAACCGAGGAGCGACGATGAAAGGCTTTATCCGAGTGTGGGGCGGCGAATTGAGCGAAACACAACAGTGCGAGATCGACAGCCACGGCAATTTCTGCGGCGGGGCCGAAGTGCCCGATCAGGGCGAAATCGAATCGCAGATCACGAGTGGGCAACGGAGCGGCAAGACGGAATCGGGCGTGCGGTGGGAATATCGCTGATTCACACGGGTGCTGAGCGGCATCGGGGAGCCGGCAGCACCACTCACGCGAGGTCACACCGGCCCGCGACAAAGGGGGATGAGACGATGTACCAGATCAAGTGCGAATGCGGTTATGAGATTCGGGTCATCGGCAAGGGCGAAAATGGGTTGTGCAAGGTGGTCAAGGCTGACAGCAACCACGAGGCATTCAGCGGCACCTACGCCCAGTGCGAGAAGTGGCTGAGCGACCGCGGCGTTAAGACCCTGATGTCGAAGTAGCCCCACACCCCGGCCAGTGGCACTCGCCGCCACGGGCCACGCTCACCCAACACAGGAGCCTCGCGTGGGTCCGCTACTGCTCGACCGGCTCGTCAATCTCGACCGGTACATCACCGACGACCTGCCCTCACTCACCGCGGAGGGCGAGCCGGCCGAATGGCTCACACTCGCGAACGACGGGGAGCCGGTGACGATCCGGCTCAACGGTCGCCTGGGCGCGCTGCTGTGCTTCACGTCGGCCACCTGGACCGACACCGAATTGACCGCGGCTGTGGACGCGGTGCGGATGGCCGGCTGGCCCGGTATCACCGGGGTCAAGGGCGCGCATCGGGACACAATCGAGTTCGCGCGGGCGGCGGGCACCGTGGTGCTGCTCGACGCGCCACTGGCCTGCATCGTCCACGTCGTGGGGATTGAGATCCGCGACTGACCGCCACCGAGTCTGTCACTGACACCGCGGCACCTGCGTAGAGTGGGGCCGCTTGCCGAGGAGAACGACCGATGATCGTGCGATACATGCGGCCCGACGAGTCGCCGTCCGCCGTCACCTACGCCATCGAGTTGGACCGCCCCACCCGAATCGATCCGGACGGCTCGCGCTGGTGCGAAATCGACCCCGAGCCGCACCCAGGATCGGGCAAGCCCGCAGTAATGGGCGCCCCAGTGGACGACTACTGCCCGCGCCTCGACGGTCCGCTCCCGGGTTGACTCGCCGCCACGGGCACAAACGCAGCGTCCCGCGGGGACCGATCCCCGCGGGACATGATCGTTACGAGAGGGAGCTAACCGGTTGCTCTCACGCGGCCGCCTTCCACTTCGGTTCCCGGCCCTTCTTCGCCAGGCCGCACGTTTCGGTCGCGAGCGGGAGTTTGGCTTCGAGGGGGCACCCGCACGCGGCGCAGGCGTCCAGGGCGCGATCCTCGCACGTCGCGCAGTGCCCCTGGCGCTCCTCCAGCACCTCCAAACTCACCACCGGTGACCCTGCCGCCTTGTGCCGGATCATGGCCGCGGTGTAGTTCATCGCCTTGCGCCACAGCGACGGAAGTTGCTTCACGTCCTCGGGGCAGCGCGACAGCACCATCAGGCCGTGGTTGTTCCGGTCGTGGCGCTTCACGACCCACTCGGGGTGCTTCAGGCAGAACGCACGGAGCGCGTGCATCACCCCGGGCGCGTCGGGCCTGTCCCCCGTCTCGCCGAAGGTCACGGTGCAGTGGACGACGAGGTATTTCGCCACGCGCTCGTGGTGCGCCTCCAGGAGCGGCATCAGGGCGTTTGCGGTGTGGTCCGTGTCGATGAACAGCAGGTCCGTGGGGGCCACGGGCGCCGACGCCGGGTCCGCGGCGAAACCGGTGAACCGCCCCCCCATCCACTTCGTGAGCCGGTCCCATTGCGGCTTCGGGCGCGGACAGATACTGGTGAAGGTGCCCGGGTTGATCTCGCTCTCCAGCCCGAACGCGATCGCCACGTCCGCGGGCTTTTGCCACAGGCTCAGTTCCGTCGCACTGTCACACATCTTGGCCAGATCGCGGAGCGTGCCGACGTGCTCGTGGAAATCGGACGGCTGCGCACTTGCCCCCGCGAACCACTTCGCCAGCGTGTCGTGCTTGTTCGCCTCGCACGCGCCGCAGCCGCTCGGCGCGACCACCTGGGCGACGTTCGCCACCGTGGTCATCTCACCCGGCCACCAGTGCCGGGCCTCGCCCCAGTGCGGGTGCGTCAGGCTGTACCCGCGCGGCTCGTAGCACACGTCGCCGTGCGACGTGAATCGGCCGTGCGTGTGGTTTACGTGGACGGACGGCATCGGGGTCGAGTCGCCGACCGGGAGCCGCGCCCAGTTGGTTCGCTGCCCCCCGTGGTCCGGTTCCAGAATCACCGGCTGACCGGTCTTCGCTTCGCGCTCGGCCCGCGCGAGGTTCGCCTGAAACACGTCCCAGCGCAGGGTGAGTTGGTGGAGCGGCTCGTGGCGCTCGCGCACGCGCTGCCACCCGGTTCCGTTCAGGCCGATGTAGTCGAGATTCGACACCACCGGCGCGGTCGGGTTCGCGGCCAGGGCGTCCCCGATCCGGTCGAAGTAGCTTGGCGGGTAGAGCACGTCGTGTTCGCAGAACGCCACGGCGTCGTATGTCTCTCCGCGGCCGGTAGCATGCGCGACGGCCTGGCGGATCTGAGCGACGATGGTGTCGTACCCGCGCCGCTTCTCGCCGCTGTAAGTGCTGTTGAATTCGGGCTTCCCCGTCCCGATGTACGGATCCCACGCGCACTGGCTGACGGTGACGTCGTGGCGCCCGGTCTGGGCCGCCGACGCCGTCACCGACAGAATCGACTTCGCCAATAACTGTTTCGGGGGCGCGCTGTCCGAGTACCACACGGCCAGAATCCGCTGGCGCTCGATTTCGGGGCGCGGGCCGCCGAACGGTTGCGCCGCCTCGGACCGGCTCACCAGGTCGCGCCACGTGCCTTCGGGTAGCCGTCGCCCGAAGTGCTCGTGGATCTGCGGGAGCGCGCCGATACCAACCTCACGGTGCCCGACGAGCAGGTTCCAGACGTGGTCCTCCAATCGCAACGGGTACGGGGGCGCTGTGAACCCGCTGGTGTCGCGGAACTTGTGCCTCCAGCGCAGGGCCGGCAGACACATGGCCCGGCCGCCGCGCTGACGCACCAATTCGTGCGTGTACCCCTCCTCGCCACCGAACCCGCGGAACAGTGGGTTAAAGCCGGGCCATGCCTCGCGCCGCATCATCCACAGTCCCAGGCCCATCATGGGGATCTCGAACGGCGCGCCCGCCGCGTCGCCACCTCGGGGGTCGCGCTCCCACATCCCCCACAGGCCCGGGGCGGCCGGCTGGTTCCAGTGCGTCGACAGGCCCGCGCCGTCGTCGTGGATCATCGGCCCCTGGATGATGTCCCGGCTGTCCGGGTGCGCGCGGGCGTAGTCGATCGCCGCGGCCACCGCACCCGTCTCCAAAATCACGTGCGAGTCGATGCACATGACCCACGGCGTTTCGGCGAACCGGAACACCGCGTCCCGTGGCGCGCTCGTGCCCGTCAGGTCCGGGCGGTGGTAGTACGCGCCCCCGACCGCGCGCGTGATGCTCTCCGTGCGCCGGCACCGCTCGGGGGAGTTGTCCACCACGACGTAGCGGCACCGCGGGTGGTTCGCGTGCAGGGCCGTGAGCGTGAACCACACGTGGTCCGGCTCCCGGTGCGTGGCCATGCCGATCGTCAACACGTCGCTCGGAGTGCTCATAGTTCCTCGTTAGGGGGCGCAGTTATGGGGCGCAGTTCGTGATCGCCACGTCGACGCCCGAACACCCGCCCGCCGGCGGTACGCATTCGCACACGCCCGTGCACGAATTGCCCGTCAAATTCCAGGTGCCCTCGACGCAGTTCCAGCCGCACGTCCCGCAGGCCGGGGCCGGCGTGGTGGTGGTGAGCGGCGGGGCGGCGGTGGTGGCCCCCGCGATGCACGCGCCGGCGAGGAAGCTCCCGGGTACGCAGGGCGTACCACCGAAGGCGTCCGCGCACCCGCACCCCGAGCCGCAGGCGGAGGAGAAGTAGTGGTACCCGATCCCGGTGTTGTTGCACTGGTACACGCAGTTACCGCACGGCGCCACCGTAGTCGTCGTGGTGGTTGTCGGGGCCGCGGTCGTCGTGGTCGTCGTAACCGGCGCGATGCACGGGGTCTCGACGGCCGCGCCGGGGGACGGGGGCGACCCGACAGGCGCCGCGCACCCGCACAGGGCGCAGAAGCGCGTAATAATGTCCCAATTGTCGCCCGTGGACGTCCCCCACACGCACGTGCCCGAGCACCCCGGACCGGCGGTGGTCGTCACGGGCGGGTAGCACGGGTCGCCCCCGCCGCCCGGCCCGTGGACGTAGCACCCAGTCGACGCCTCCTGCGCGCAGACAGTGCCGTCGCTCGCGGGCGGGTCGCAGTAGCAGCTGGGGACGTTCACGCCGGAACAAGAGTCGGACAGCTTCTCCCACGCGGTTCCGGTCCACACCCAGCGGCAGCCGCCGCTACAGGAGGGCGGCGTATACACGCACGCCGTGTGGCTCGACGAGCACGCGGTACACGACCCGGACGGTACGGGGCACGGGCACGCCGACGAGCACCCGTTGGAGGTCTGGACCCACCCGCGCGTCGGGTGGCAGTACCAGTCGCACCCGGCCGCGCACGCCGAACTGGTCGTCGTGGTGCACGGGCCGGCGGTCGTCGTGGCCCCGCCGCAGTGCGGCGGGAGCTGATCCGTGGAGAAGTGGCCGCACGCGGTAGTAGTGGTCGCGTCGGCGTCCGCGCAGTACGTCGGGGCCTGGCACGCGCACCCGGAGGCACAGGTAGAAGCGGCGCGCGCCCAGGTCTTGGTCGAGGCGGTGTAGGCCCAGGTGCAGGCGCCGGGGCAGGGCGCCACGGTGGTGGTCGTGGTTGTTGTCGTGTTCGGGGTCGCGACAGATATGACCGTGTTCCCCGCGCCCCGGTGGAGCGACAATGGGGCGGCGACGGACAACCGCCTCCAGCGTTCCACCTCCTGATACATTTCGTTCAGGCGCTGGGCTTCCGACGACGTTATTTCACCGGGCCGGAAGTTCATGAGTTGTTCGGGGATTGGAACAGTTTGATGTAGTCATAATCTTCGACCAGGCGCGGATCAACCGACGCCGCTCCCGACCCGCCCGTCCGCGTCGCCAGGAACCACTTCCCCGAATTGGTGTCGCCCGCAACCACGGGCGAAGGGCCGCGCCAGGGCATGTTGTTGTGGCCCAAGTTCGTCGTGATGTTAAAGCCGGACGCCTTCCCCTTGGTCGGGTTGAAGTAGTTCATCAAGAGCTCAATGTTGTACACGTAAGCGCTCTCGGTCCCCATCGCGAGCGCCCACGGCACCCGGTTCAGTTTCGCGCCGAGCAACAGCAGCGTGCCCGCCGGGTACCCGCGGAACTCGTCGCGGTTCACCTTGCCCATCCCGTCGAGGATGTTCTTGGGCAGGTCCGTGTCCGTTTTGAGCACGAAGTCACTGGGCACTGCCCCCCAGTGCAAGACGATGTCGGGCTTGACGAGGATCTGGCCGAACGGGGCCGGGTAGTCGGTGCCCTTCGGGTTCGACACCGGTGGCGCGTTCGATTCGCCTTCGGCGAACTTGAGGGTGAACCCGTCCAGGCTCAGGAACTCGATTCGCGGCTCGACGTCGACCCAAACGTTTCGCTTCCACTCCTGCGCCAAACGGTCGATCTGATCGTCCTGGAACAGGTTGTGGACGAGTGGGGTAAACCGGGCCGTGATCTTGGCGTACTGGTACGCCGCTCGGTTCCCGACGTTGGTTGCGGCGAGCGCGAACCCGTTCGCCGGCACCTTTAGTCGCGTCTGCGAACTCAGCGTCTTGGTCCCGGGCTTGAACTCCTCTTCGGCGACGCTCGTGCAGATGAGTCGCGTGTACCGCGGGTGGTACGCGGGGTTGGTGCGCTGGATCAGGTACGTACCGGCCAGGTATTGGACCGCGTTGTACCCGAGAAAAAAACGTAACGCGCCGCGCACCCGGTCGCCCGAAATGATCCCCTCGAGCACCGCTTCGGCGCCGGTGGAACTGAACGAGTTGGCGCCGGACGGGCGGAAGTTGCGAACCGCTTCTTTCCAGTGGCTCGCGTCAAACGCTTCGGGCCCGGCGGCGAGTGGGTCGGGGGCTGGCATGTGCACAGGTTGGCGCCGCCAGTTGCCTGCCCTATTCCGCCCGCGGCTCGCTCACCTCGTACCGGAAAATCATCCCGCTTACCGTGACGATCGCGCCCCCGGTACCGCTCGTGTCGTAAGTCGATCGGTTTCGGTTCTGCACGTTGACCGGGCTCACCCCGCCCGCGCCCGGCTTGTAGAGCCGGCGGCGGATCGCTTGCCGCTTCTCCCGAAACTCCTCGTCTTCGAGCAGCACCGGGCTTTCGCCGCCCTGGGTTACCGCGGCCGACGCTTTCACGAACTCGATGAGCACGTTATAGGTGACGGTGACGTTCTCAAAATCACCGTCCGCGTCCACCTCTTCGGGCTCGTTCGAGGACAACACGAAGCACGGGAGTTTCCACCCCGGGTTCCACCCGCCGTTCGGGGGCTTACCACCTGCAACAGGGCGCTTGGTGCGGTAGACGGAAATCGTGGGGTAGAGTTCCGCGAGTACGGATTCGACCCCGTTCACGATCAGTGTGACGTCGGCTGCCATGTGCGCAGTGTCACCCCACGGGTTGCCTCTCGGGTGTACCGTGCATGGTGCGGTGACAGGCAACCCGCGACCGGATAATCGGCCGGACTCCCTCCGCACACGCCCGGGGCACCGCCATGATGACTCTGCTGCTCGCTCTCGCGGTCGCGATCTGCTTCGGCGCCCGGGTGGTGACCCACACGTTCACGTTCGGGCACGCGGGCGGCTCGGTGTCGCTTTCCGATTCCGTCCAGGTGACCGGGGAATTAGCTACCGAAGCGAACATCGCCGTCGCCGCCTCGACGACGAACCAGCAAGAGAACATCGCGTTCAACCACACGAACCTCCAGGGCGTCTACATCAAGTCCGACGTGACCGTGACGCTCAAGACGAACAGCAGCGGGAGCCCGGACAACACGATCACGATCACCGCGGGCAAGCCGTTCGTGTGGTACGCCGGCTGCGGGATCGCGAACCCGTTTACGGCGGCCGTGACGACCACGTACTGGACCAACGCGACGGCGGACCCGGCCACGATCTACATGCGCACCCTGGTGAGCTAATCGGAGGTACCAATGGCATTCCTGCCCGGCAAGTTCGCCCGGTTCCGCGCGCCGGCCGCCATCGCGGGCGCGTTCCGGTGGAACATCGGGTTCCGCCGCGAGCGCCTCGACCTGACGAACTTCGAGAGCGCGATCAGCGTCAGCGGGAACAACGTCCACAGCGAGGGCGCGACGGGCGTTTTGGACACGACGTTCACGGTCGAAATGTACCTGAACGATATCACCATCAACGCCTTCTTCCCCGAAGCACAAGGGGTGTGCGACCTGTTGTACCGCAAAAATGTGGAACTCGGGTACAAGGGCGTTGTGGCCGACGTCCTCGAGTTCCAGCCCAGCACGACCGTCCGCGACCGCGCGATGGGTACGGTCCAGTTCCAGGCGAACGGGCGCGTCCTTCCGGCGTTCTAACATGCCCATCTACGACTGCCGAAAAGACGGTCGCGACCCGCGGGCACGATACTTCCCGTGCCCCGTTCGCGTCATCAACCCCGCCGACGGCGAGCGCATCCCCAACGTGTTCTTCCTGGACACCGAGCGGTGCCAAATCGCCCGGTTCATCGTCGACGCGAAGGGCGAACCGCTTGTCTCCCCGCAGCGCAAAAAGCGGATGGTGGACGACGGCCGCGGCGGGATGAAGCTCGAAATTTATTACGACCGGCTGGAGACCTGGGAGCGGCGCCCGTTTATCGCGCTGCGCCTGAACCCCGACGGCACCACCGGTGAAGTTGTCGCCAAATCTGAGGACGTTCCGTGAGCAAGCGAGATCGATCGAAGGAGCAAAACAAACGCGGCAAACGAGCGCCGTCGACCCAATTCATCACGATGACCCCCGGCCCGACGATCGAGGCAGACGGGAAGACGTGGCGGCTCGGGTTCAACACGCAGAACGCGAAGGGGCGGTTCGAGGAACTAGTCCGCGCGCACGTGCTCCGCGACGCAATCCGCACCCGCCAAGTTCTTGGAGACGACGGTGAGACGTACTACCAGGACGTGCGCGACTCGCTAACGGCGGGTCACTACGATACGTTCGAGCCGGGGTGGGTGCGAATCCTTAAGTCGAGCGCCGGGAGTCGCCTGTTCCTCCTGTCCCTCCTGCAAAAGCACCACCCGGACGCGACCGAAGCCGACGCCCAAAACCTGCTCACTAATCATCGTGCTGAGACGGAGGCGGCGCTGGCCGTGGTGAGCCCGGATTTTCTTCAGGCGGTGGCGCGACAGACGGCCCTGGAAAAGGGCGCGACACCGCAGGCCGCAGACGCCGTCGCCGCCGAACTCGCAAACAAGATGCACGGAGAACTCGCCAGCGAACCGGCTTCCGCTACCGCTTAATTTGGGTCTATAAGACGCTCCTCGCGGATCCGTTCCGTGTGCCGCGAGCGGAGATCGGCGAGCTGACCGACTGGCACGTGTGGCAACTGTACATCAGGCCGGCGGTGCACTCGGCACGTAAGAGCGGGCGGCGGGACGGTGGCAGGCGGCGGAATCGCAAGGCGAGCCGGCTCCCGACCCGCGAGGAGTACATCGCCACCGGCGCGCACCTCGGCGGCGATCCGGAGGCACTGGGAAGCGAGTACGACACGTGGGCGGCCAGTGAAGAAGGCCAACGACTATGTACCCGAACCAAGACCTCGAAAACTGGCTGATCAAAATCACCGAGTGGACACGGCGCACCGCCGAGGCCCTGGAGAAGAACGCGGGCGCCGGCGGCAGCGGCAGCGGGAACGGTTCGTCCAATGACCCCAAGAACACTTTCCTCACCGGGTTGACCACCGGCGCCGGCAAGCTCCTCGGGGTATTCGCGGCCCTGGAGAAGTCCGTCACGTCGTTCGGTTCCGCGCTCGCCCGGTTCGTGGGCCAGGCGTCGCCCGTCACGATCATGCGGTGGAACCAGGCCCTCGCGGACGCACAGGCGGTCATCGGCCGGGCGCTCATCCCGATTCTGGAGAGAATGACGGGAGCGGTACGTGCGGTCGCGGATGCGTTCGTGAACCTGTCCCCGCAGGCCCAGCGGCTGCTCACCGGGTTGGGAGTGGGCGCCGGGTTGGGGGCCGCGATCGGCGGGATCGTCGTCGCGGTGAAAGCGGCGATCGCGGTGTTTGGTGGTGTGCCGGTCGCGATTGGGGCGCTGGTCGCGGCGTTCGTGGGCGTGGCTTCGACGATGGACAGCGGGAAGAGTATCTTTGAGGCGTTCAAGGCAGCACTGGGCGGGGCGGTAAGCGTAATTGAGGCGTTAGCGCTCGCGATTACTCCGCTGATCGATTTTGTGATCACACCTGTTCTTCGTCACCTGGCCGAAGAAGCAAACAAAGCCGCCGTCGCCTTAAGAGATTTTGTGAACGACGTCCGGGAGATGGTGGGCAAGGACAAGCTCCCCGAAAACAAATCGAGCGTCGGCGCTGCGGTGCGAGGTGCCCAGATCGGCGACATCCAATCGTACATCAACCGTGCGTACACGAGTGCATTTTCGGCGGGAGTGGGGAAATCTGTTGAAGAGAAGCAACTTGAGGAACTGAAAGGCATCCGGGCCGTCATTGATAAAAGCGGATACGCTCCCAACTCGGACTCTTGGGCCAGTTCAAAGCGCGGGGGGGAGCAAGTGGGGAAATGGGTAGGCGCGCCCGAAACTGGTCGACGAATCGGCCGTTTGATGGACTATGCTCACGGGCCAGTGACGCTGGCACCACGAGCGATAGTTGAGACACTCCGGCAGCTTTTTGGCTAATTGCGCTCGCGTGATACAGTCGTGCACACATCATCAACAAATTCAAGCGTTACGCTGAACAGAAGCGACCGCCAAGTTCCGTAGACAATCTTTCCGCCATGTTGTCGATCAATGTCTTTAGGCCGCCCCAGCACCTCGGTAATTTCTTCCTTGGTTTTCCCAACTATTGGGCGAAGAGATCTTACCTTTTCTTTCAGTTTCGCTGCAGGAAGTGCCACGAGTAGACCAATAGCGCCCGCCCCACCAAACACAGCGCCGATCAGCAATGTGGAACGATTCCATGTCCTGATGGTGGCGAATCCCCGCTCGCCCGATGACTCTTCGATACTAACAACTCCAATAATAAACAATATGAGAGAAATTATCGCAATGTGACTTGAGCGCATAAGCCGCCTGCCGCGGGCGCACCACCAGAGCAGGCGCGGCCCGCGCGCAGCTACTCGCCCGATCGCTTCACGCCTCTGCCATCGCAACCGGGCGGTAAGAGTGATTCGTTCGGTCGGGGTGGTGATTAGAACGCGCGCGGGCGGGCAGGGCAAGGAGAAATGAGAGGGTCAGAACCTTCGCGATCAGTGGTGCAGTCAAATTTTTTGCACGCCATTGCATTCGACCCGTAGTTATGACAACATCTTCAAGCTCGCCCAGTAAAGCTCTTTCGGAACCAAACACAACGGAGCAGTTCGCCCATGCCGGACGGCGAAAGTGCCACAAATGCAAACGCTCAGTACCCCGACTTTTACCCACAACAGTGCCCGCCGCCCGAAGCAGTTTCGGCGAACGGGTCGGCTTTCCGTATCCTAAAAGAAAATCGTGTATCTCCAACGGATTTCCTTTCTCACCAAGAACTTGGGAAAACATTCAGGCGAAAGCCAAGCCCTCTTGACCGCTGCACTTGGTGCGGGCTATCTGTTTTTCCAACGATTGAAGGGGCACGGCACGCATTAAAGGCCGTACCCACACTAGGAGCGGCTATTGCAGGAGCAAAATTGACCCCGGATCGCGGGCACACGATGCCGACGTACAAACCACCTCATATGACTTGGTGGTGCTATAATGGGTGCCAAAGGGAACAGGGATTTTATCTCGTGGAAGGGTCAGAAGATGTGGGCGGTTAAGGGCCAAAGGCGACGGCCGTCGAGTATAAAAATCGAACCGGCCACCGTACTTTATGAGTACGATGGCCCCCGCATTTTCACGTGCGACGTTGGAGGGAAGTTGTTTCTCGCTTACCAGTGCGGTGAAGACGAGAAGAGGCTTCGCTTTCTGTTGGTTCCCACAACTAGTTACGCAATTTGGACACTCGTGAAGGGTTACCAAGATCTTCGATCAATGATCGCCGTTAAAGGTGCGAGATTGGTCGACTTGGCTTACGACGGCGAAACACAAAGCTACTGGGATGTTTCCGTTTTAGACATTCCGCACGACGTGTTACCCAAACATGGAGTGATGTTGTGGCCACAACATGCTTCAATTGTGCGGCCATTTAGCATTAGCAATGCATCGGCGAGCAATTTCTCTACCGTTTCTCTAAAACGAAAATTCTCTTACGCCCAGAGCTTCTAATGCCATTGCCAGTTTACACACTCTTGGCCCGCGGACTGCTCGAAGACACGTCTACTAAACTGGTGACGGCGTACAATTTGGTGGAAATGATTGATATTCACAAAATATCCGAAGAGACAAACCAGCCAGACGGAACGAAAGTCATTAGATGGAATCCGCTATTTATCATATCCGCGTGGATGATTGACCTAAAGAATAACGAGACTGAAAAAGACAGATTTATTCAAGAGATTTTCTTTGAGATTCCTGATACCGACTCGCCACTGGGATTTACAAAACTAGATCTCATCTCAAGTGATTTTAAATTCGCTCCTCAAAACGGCATGCTAATAAATAGAACTACAGTGCAACTCGATAGCCCCATTCCATTCGCTGGCCCCGGAATTATGTGGGTGGCCAGTCGGATTAAACGAGACGGCACAGAAGAATGGACGACTCAAAAATATCCAGTTGTGGTGCGTGAAAGAATCCAAAAAGAAACTGATGCTCCCGCCGGCTAATACCTCCCGTACCTTCTCTCCGCCTCGCACACCGCGCTCACCATCCCATACCCGATTCCCCCGACCTCACTCGGCCCCGGCGCCACCGGCTCACCGCCAATCAACAGCGCCGTCATGTCCTTAATCATCTTCCTCGGGTCCAACCACTCCACCGCCTTCAAATCGTAGCTCGCCAGTGCCGCGCCTCTCCCCAACGTGAAGTACGCGGCCAACCGCTCCGTCCAGATCGGCATTTGATCAGCGGACGCGATCTGCGCCCCGGAGTAGCCCATCGTCGCGATGATCGACGTCAGGTCCGCGGTCGCGTCCCGCAGCGACTGGGCCGACAGCGACAACCACTCGTTGGCGAGCTGCGCGACCGGCACGTGGAGAGAATCGGCGACGCGCTGGAGCACGGCCGCCTGGATCGTGTACCGCGGGTCGCTCAGGTCGAGGACGCCATACGCGACGACCGTGCGCGCCCCGTCGTCGGTGCGGCGCACCTCGAACCGGTGCTGTTTGTAGTACGGGAGCGCGGCCAGGTTCAGGCCCGCGATCGTCGCCGTTATCACCCGGTTCGCGGCGTCGGTGATCGCCACCGAAACCGCGCCGACCACCTCCTGGCCCGTCTCGCCGTTCCACAACGTGCCGGCGAACGCCCAACCGGACGCGATCGATCCCGTGCCCTCGACCGTGATCGTGATCGTGTAGTCTTCCGAGACCGCCGCCGGGCGGCACTCGATGTACCCGTTGTTCGTCATGGACTGCTCCCGTCGTCGCCACCGATCGTAAATCGCGCCCCACCGCGCCCCACCGCGCCGAACTGTCGCCCGCCGGACTGGTAAACGACCGTCACCTCGGCCGACTCGCTGCCGAACTCGTCCACCGCGCGCACCCCGAACACGTCTCCGTAAGCCGCCGGCAGGAAGTAGTACGGCGAATCGGCAACACCCGTCGCCACCACGTCCCCGTTGCGCGTCAGCGTCGCCGTGATGACCGAGCCGCCCCCGGGCACCGGATCGGGGAGCACGAAATAGAGCGGTACACCGGAAACCGTGCGCGTGCCGACGTGGACGCCGGTCGGAGCGGCCGGGGCGATCGCTTCGCCGGAGAACAGGAGTAACAGCATCGCGCACCTCGTGTCCGGCGCGAATTACCTTGCGGGATTCGGCGCGCCTTGCTCTAATACTGTCGATTCAGATGTTATGTTCACTACAACCACGTCAGGAAGCCGCCGCATGCGCCACCTCTCTCTCGCCCTCGCCCTGTCCGCTGCCACGGTGCTGATGTCCACGGGCCGGGCGGATGCCGCGTTCACGGTGACGTCGCCCGATCCGTTGAACTCGATCGGGTACCTAGCCGATATTCTGGACAAGAACAGTCTCGTTTCGGGACCGCTGCCTGTTCCGAGCGGTGGGTTCACGACGTTGCAAATTGTCGGGTTTCAGGACATCACGGTGGTCAGTGACTACTTGGTTGCCAAGACCTCGAACATCACCTTTGACCTGTATGCCGTGAACGGCACGACTCCGGATACGTTTCTCGGTTCCTACAACTACGGGATTACAAACGATAGGGGCGACGGCACTCTCCGAACGAACATCACACTGCCTTTCCCCAATATCGCCCTCTCGCCATCACAGCTCAACGCAACTCTTGATGTCGGCACCCCGTCGCTCACGTTCTACCTGACTAACTTCCGAGAAACCGATATCGTCACGCCAACCCCTGCGCCGGCCGGTCTCATCTTGCTCGCGTCCGCTCTCCCGTTCGCGGCGCTGCTTCGCCGCAAAAAATCCATCACAAGTTGATGATAATCGGCATCTGAACGCCGCCACCGCCCGAGGGAAGCTCTGAGAAAATCAGGCCGAATGCCGCGGGCGTTTCCGTTGTCGTTTTCGTCCACGAGACGCTCCCCGCGGTGACGTCCAGAGTCGTAACCATCGCTAAGTTTGCGGGTATCAGGTCCGCGGACACGGCGACCGCGGTGGACAAGTTGTACCGGTTCGTGCTGACGGTTCCCGTGTTACTCTGCTGCACGAACGCTTGGTACGTGCCCGGTTGCAACGTGACCGGGCCGCTGTCGAACAGGAGCCGACCCTGGCGAGTGTTCGACGTGGCCAGTATGTCCGCGAACAGGTTCGTGGAGACCGCCCCGCTCACCGGCGTCGATCCACTGTAGATCTTCGCGAGCAGATCCGAAGGGGTACCGGTGACGGACATCGCTCCGGCGTCGATCCCGTCGAGCACCGCGGGGGCCAGGAGCGTGAACTCGAACCCGACGGCACGGGTGCCGTAGATCTGCTGCGTCGTCCCACTGACCGCGTAGGGGCACATCCCTTCGGTGACGATCGAATCGTCATCGAGCACGAGGGCGCAGATCGGAGCCGCGCTCACCACAGCGAAGCTGCTCCGGGTCGATGCGGTTGTGGTGGTGAGGGGGGCGACCGGGGACGTGTTGACGCTTATCGACGACCGGAGCGACAACGCCGTGCTGGAACCAGCAGTGATGAGGACAACGCAGTAGCGCCCCCCCACCGTTCTGGCCGTAGTGGGCAGCACATCGAACTGCACGAACTGCCAGCCCGCAGACGGCGTGAAATCTTTGGTCGCGTTCGCGTCGTACAACGTGCCTGAAGGTTTCCCGTTGCTGTCGGTCGTCTCGTACCGCAACGTCACCGTGTTCGGCGATGTTAGGGGCGTGGCCCAGTTGATCCACACGCCTTTGGGTTTTCGGACACTGCGTGCCTTGTGCCGGGCTGCCCATCCGACGTCGGTCCCGGTCATCACGAACGTGGTCGCCACCCCACCGTTCGCAAACAACAACCCGAACGGGTCCGCGGTGCGCCCGCGTGAAAACGCTCCGACGGCCATCACTCACCATCTTTCTTGTGTTGACACAGCGCCGCCACATGCGCACAAGGGCTGTGGGCCTGTTTGCAGCCGCGGCACACGTTCACGCGCGCGCCGTCCACGAGGTACGTGTTGTGGAAGTCGGTGCCGTCCTGGGGCCGCTCGCAGCACCCGCACAGGAACGTACCGACCTGGAGGGCGCACCGGGCGACCGTGGTCTGGGCGCGGATCTCGGCGCGGATACGGTCTTTGGAGGGCATTAGGAACCCGCTTTCTTCGGTTCGGGCGGCGTGTAGAGCGGTGCCCACTCGCCAGTCATCTGGGACAGGGGGACCGGATCTTTGAGACCGGGAATCCGCACATGCAATTCGCCCTGAACCACTGGCCGGCTGAACGCAACAATGACAGGTTCGCTCGAACTATCGAACCGCCACCACCAACGGTCGCCCGTCTTCGCTTCGGGCTTCTGCGCGGAAAACTCCGTCGGCCCCACAGCTTTTGAGCAAACTCCCGAAACTCGATTGCAACAACGTGGCCTTCGTCGTACTGACTGCGGCACTTGCTCTCTTGCCGGTCGGCTTCGGCGAACATCTCGTTCGCGATCCGCTTGCGCTCGGCCGCGAGGACTTCTTGTTGCTTCTCAACTGCCGCATTGAGTGTGCTGTAGGCCGAAGAAAGCTCCCGAGCACGCGATCGTAATAGGCTCAGATTCTCATCTGTTAAATGGCTTCGTGTGATCAGAACTGGCTGCAGCATCGCGTTAATGGTTTCGCTAACCACTTGTAACGCCATATCAGCGGTCATCTCTTTTTGCTCGTCCATTGTCCTACACTCCCGTTAGCACGATCGTGTGACTTCCGGTCCCGCTCACCTGGATCTCGCCCGCGGCCCCGATGCGCGCCGCGTCGCCCCAGTCGACGCTCACCGCGAGCGACTGCGCCCCGCCCCCGTCGACCGTGTACGTCCACGTCTTCGCCGGGTCCAGGTTGGCGAGCACGACGTTCGTGGTACCCGCCACCGCGGTCCAGGTGACCGTGTACCCGCTCGATTCGACCCTATTAAACGTCGTCGCGGGCCACAGCCCACTTGAGGGCGCGGCCCCGAACATCACGAGCAAATCGTTTTGCGCCGACCGCGTAACGAGCGCCCCCGCTGCTTTCGTCCCGCCGGTCGAGTCCTGGACGAGTGTGGCGGTCTGGGTCGCGGGTCCGCCCGACACGTCCGCCATGAACACCACGTTCAGGAACGTGTCCCACGTGTTCGTTGTGTCCGCGGGCCAGGGCGTCGACGGCCACACGCGGACCTGGTACCGCGCTTCGGGCGAGTACGCGCTCCCGTCCGCGACCGTGCTCAGGTTCGCGTTCCCCGCGATCACGTCGCGGTATGGCGGGTAGAAGATCGCCGCCTCGGAGTAGGTCGCGACCACCCGGCTCGCGGGCAGGAGCGGCACCATCTTCAGGTTCGAGCCCGGGGACGGGTACCCGGTGGCGCCGGCCGTGCTCCAGGTGATGTCCGCTCCGCCCCCGTTGATGGTCGGGACCGCGGCGGCGTGGACGATCAGTTGCTTTAGCGCGGGCGTGCCCGGGCTGGCGGGTACCGTGGTACTCGCGCCGAGCGGGACGTTCGAGACCGGGTTCGAGGTGATGCGGGTACGGTCCGCCAAACTATCACTCGCGCGGTACGTGGCGTAGAACCCGACCCCGGTCCCGGTGCCGCCCCCGTTGGGCAACAGGATCGGGTTCTGCGCGAGCACCCGGTCGAACGTGACGACCACGTCCGACTTGCCGTCGGTGGAGGGGACGTACACGACGGCCGGCGTCCACTCGTGGCAGAACGCGGGCGGGGTGCCGCCGTAGATGACCGCGACGTCGTAGTAGGGGCCGTAGGTCTCGCCCACGCAGTAAGCGTAAGCGAACGCCGACCCGAACTTGTACGCGAGCGGGCGCTGGGTGCCGCGGACCACCGCGCCGTTCGGCCGGAACAAGTTGCCGAACTGCCCGAGCCCCCCGATCATCATCTGGTTCGAGCAGTCGGCGTAGATCCCCGGCCCGCCGTACCCGAGCGGGCTCGTGAGCGCCCACCCGCCCTTGCGGTACACGCCGTGGTTCCGGAACTGAAACGCCTGGTGGTCGGTGCCGTTGACCGGGTTCATCAGGCACGCGAAAAAGCTGTCGTCGGCTCCCGCGCCGGTGTGGTAGGTGACCATCCCCTGCACCGGGTCGCCGTGCCCGGCCGGGAGCGTGCTACGGGCCGCGGTGGTCGCGTAGGGGTTCACCCGCACGAAGTACCACCAGTAGGGCGTCGTGCTCCCGCCCCACGGGGCCGCGTTGTTCTTGTCGTAGATCTCGCGCGCCAGTCCCAGGGCGGCCGGCCCGATTGTCGCGTTCCCGCGCGAGACGTTGCCGGCCAGCGCGAGCGGCCCGTGGCGCCCGCGGACGAACCCGTTGGACCCGATCCCGTGGGTCACCCCCTCGTCGCCGAACTGGTACACCTGAAGCAGGTCCGGCGACCACTCGGAGACCTGTGCGAGCGCCGATTCACGCACCGCGGTGCGGGCGAGCGGGTGGTAGTCCGTGTTGTCCCCGGCGAGCGACCGCGCCTCGCGGATGGCCGTCTCGTTGAGCGCGTAGGCCACCGCGGTCTTGCCCCCGTACTCGCTCGATTCCGCGGGCGTGCCGCCGGAGAGCTGCTGCGCCCACGTGCCCCACACCTCGTTGGCGAACGTGTTGTTGTTCGGGCTGCCGGTCTGGGTCGCGTAGGCCGGCTGCAACCCCCCGTAGGGGACGAACTGGCTCTGCCGGGTCCACGAGCCCGCGGACGGGGCGCGGCCCAGTGCGTCCCAAAAAGCGGGTCCGAAATAGCCGACCGCGAACGAGTTGTGGTTCGTCTCCTGCGCGGGGCCGATGCGCACCCCGCCCGTGTACTGCTTCGTGTTCCAGCCCGCGGTGTACTTGATCCACGCCTCGATGCCGGCCCGGACGTTGGCTCTCTGGTTGGTCGTCCACGCCCCCTGGCACCAGTCGTACATCATGATGACTTGCTGCAGCGTCGCGCTGACGAAGTTCAGTGCGGGCGCGCCCCGGAGCGTCCACACGGGGCGCACGAGCAGTTGCGCCCCGAACGTGCTCTGCGCGCCGGCCGGGTTCGCCGCGAGCATCGTGTACGCGGCCTGGGCGTACACCGCCGTCCCGGTGATCTGGTACATGAGGGCGGCGTACCAGCCCACGTCGCCCCAGGCGTCGAGGTACCCGAGGCCCGCGGTGGTGCCCGACGAGTGGTACGCGACGGACTGGTCCGCCAGGGTCTTGATGCGCGCGAACTGCTGGCCCCCGTGGTTGATCGGCGAGCCGTTGTTGTAGTCGATTTGCATCTGGCGGTAGATCGCCAGTTGCTGCGGCGGGATCATGACCGTCGCCGGCGCCGGGGCCAGGTCCAGATCGCCCGTGTACGTGTGCCCGGCCGCGAGCGTGGAGACCGTGACCGTGTTCGAGTAGGACGAGTACCCGCCCGCGCTAAAGGTCCGCGTGCGGACCTGGTAGGACGAGGACGCGACGAGCCCGGTGACGTAGCAGGACCAGACCCACTTGCCCACGGTGGTCAACTGCGCCCAGTCCGCCCCGCCGTTCGTGGACACCTCGATCGCCGTACCGAGTTCGTCCTCCGCGTTCAGCTGCCACTCGAGGCTGACGCGGGTGTCGTCGTAGGCACTCGCGGTCAGGTTCGTGGGCGCGGTCGGCGCGCCGCCCGACGTGCCCCCGAGCGTGACGCCGGCGGACACCGTTGATGTCGCGGACTGCCCGTAAGAGTACGTTTGGTACCCGGTCTGGGTGCGCCCGGTAAACGGGGTCACGCGCCACTTGTACGTCGCGCCCGGGGCGAGTCCGGAGTCCACGAGGTAGACGCACCCGGGGTACATGTTGGGCGCGGCGACCTGCCACGTGGTCCCGTTGTCGGCCGTGCGCTCGACCAGGATGCCCTCTTCGACGCGGTCCGTCTGCAGGGTCCATTGCACGAGTGCGGACACGGCCGTGAGTGCGGTACCGGTGACACCGGTTGGTGCCGTGATGGTGGGCGGGCTCAGCGGGAGCGTGATCGGGCCGACCACGTTCGACGGCGGGCTCGCGGCCCCGCTGTTCGCGTTGACCGCGCGGAACCACAAGGTGCTGCCGGGGGTCAAGCCCGCGAAGTGGAACCGCTGCGGCGCCGCGCCGTAGGTCGCCTGGAACGTGTTGTAGTAGCCCTGGGTCTGGACATCTGTGGTGTTGTCCGGGATCTGGGGCCACACGTTCGCGGTGTCGCCCGGGGGCCAATCTTCACCGTTGGTCGACATCTGCCAATTCAGGAACACCGCGGGCGGGTTCGTCGCGGAATTGGCCGTCAGGTCGATCCGCACGAGCGTGGGCGAGAGGGCCGTGGCGGAGAGCGTCCCGCCCGGTGCGGCGGGCGCGTTCGGTTTGGACTGGAGGTACCGGTTGTTACTTCGCCCCTCACCGAACCCGTTGACCGCCGCGACCGCGTAGTACCAGTACTTTCCCGCCGGACCAGCGTTTGGGTCGGTGTAGGTGAGCGTGTCGGCCGGGAGCCCGGTGGCGATCGCCTCCATACTCGTTGGAGCAATGCCGCGGTACACGGTGTACGACTCGGTATTGGTCGCGTTGGACACCCACACGAGCGTGATGTGTGTCGCGTCGCTCGACGTGGGCTGCGCGAGCGTCGGCGCGGCGGGGGCCGATGAGCCGCCCGATTGCGTGGTGCCGCTCCGCACCAGTGTGTAGGCCGAATCTCCGAACCCGTTGTAGGCGCGGACGCGGAAAAAGTACGTCGTGGACGAACTGAGCCCGGTGGCCTGGTAGGTCGTGACCCCGGCCAGCACCGTATCGATCTGCGTCCACCCGTCGATCCCGTTCAGCGACCGTTCGATCTTGAACCCGGTCTCGTTGACCGAGTTATCGACCCACGACAGGTTGAGCTGCGTCGCCGCGGCGCCGCCGGACGGCAGGGAGACCGCGAGGTTCGTCGGCGCGTTCGGCGCCTGCGCGGGGCTCTGTGTCTGCGCGGTGACGATCGGCGTCCAGTCGGACGCGCCGAAGCCGTTAAACCCGCGCACGCGGAAGTCGTAACTCGTGCCGGTCACGAGCCCGGTGACGGACGCCCCGGTCGCGTGCGGCGCCGTGAGCGGGAGCGAGGTCCACGTGTCCGCGTCGTGCAGCGAATACTGGACCTCGAACCCCTGGTCGGTATCGTCCGCGGGCGTCCACCCGAGGTCGATGCGCTCGCTGGACAGGACGAGCGTGTTCAGTCCGACGGGCACGCCGGGCGGGAGCTGGGGCGGGTCCGAGGTGACGACGGTGATGACCGGCGCGGTGGCGGAATCGACAGAATCCCCGTTGAACTCCACCTCCGCGAACGCGCGGAAGAAGTACAGAGTGGCCGGTGTCAGGCCGCCGACCGTGACGAACGTGCCCCCGGCCGCCGTGTTGCCCCCGTTGCTCCACGACTCCCCGTCGAGCGAGTATTCCGCCCGGTAGGTCGCGATACCCGCGTTGGCGTCGGTCCACGACAGCGTGACGCTGTTAGTAGTCGGGGTGCCGGAGAGCCCCGTGGGGGGAAGCGGGCGCACGGCGACGCCGAACCCACGGGAGTGGTACGCGCGGGCCACCCGCTGACGCGGCACCAGCGCCCGGAGCGACTCGGGGCGGTCCGCCATTACTTGTACTCCACGATTACCAGCATGTCGTTGGCGTCGGTGAGCGCCGTCGTGTTGGACGGGAGGAATCCTTTGGTGACGTAAAACGAGATGCCGGCGGCGAACTCCAGACCGTTCGCTTGCGAGTCCCCGACGACGGTGGGTAGGATGGACGAGGACGCGGCGGGTACCGCGAGCGTGGTCTTGACGGTGGTGGTGCCGGGCGTGGGGGCCGATGCCGAATCGCAGAAGTGAACGTACCGGGGCTCCGCGGCGTTCGTGTTGATTGCGATGACCTTGTACCGTTGACCCGCCGACGCCTTGACCACGGTGGCGTTCGTGCTCGCCGCCATCGTGTACTGAACGCCCTGGGTGCCCCCGCTGGTCGCGGTCGCGAGTTTCGCGGTCACGCTGTCGAGAGCGGCACTGAGCGCGCCCGGGTTCGTGTACAGAACACTGTTCACGTCGGTCGGGAGTTGCGCCGTTTCGCCGTCCGTTAGTGTCGGCAACGAGGCGCTGTACTTGCCCCCTACCTTCAAGATTGCCGCCAGCCCCGCCACGACGAGCCGCAACCGGTCGTTGACCGTGTTCGCGGCGGGCGCGCTGTCCACGATGCCGAGGATGGTCGCGAGGGTCGCGATTGCGGCGTCGTCGGTCGCGAGGGTGATGCGCTGGGTGCCCGGGGTGACGTTGCCCGCGCCGCCGATGATGTCGTAAGCGACGCCCGGACCCGCGTAGATCGATTGGATCGTGCGCTGGAAGTTGCCGAGCGGGACCGTCTGACCGTTGAGCGACGTTACCGCCTCAACGTTGACCGGGCTACCGGTCGCGGGCAAGTTGAGGTTGGCCATGTGCGGTCACCAAACGGAATGGGCCGCCGCATGACGCGAGCGGCCCGGGTGCGGGTCGAATACGAAAGCGCGCTCGCCGGCTACTTCTTAGTGGTGTCGCCGGGTGCCTGCGTGCCGGGCTTGGTGGCGTTGTCGAGGTCGGTGGTGAGTCGGGCGACTTCGGCTTTCAAACTCGTCACTTCCGCTTCTAAACGGTCCTGTACCTTCTGGTGCTCCTCGCACGCGCCCTTCAGGTGCTCGGTCTCGACCGTGTACTCGTCGCACTTCTTCTTGAAGGCGTCGCGCTGCTTCTCCAGTTCCTTCACGACCCCGTCATAGGTCGCGTTCCGCTTGCGCAGATCCGTGTTCTCGTCCGCGAGCCGGTTCCGCTCGTCGATCACCGTGTCCGGCGCCTTCTCCGCAACCGGCTTTGGGATCTCAAGGGGCACGTTGACGGCCTTGTCCGTCGGGCTCACCAGTCCGAGGTCCACGAGCCGCGGCAGGTCGTGCCCGACGAACACGTGTTCCGGCACAACGCTCTTGGGCGCGTAGGCCCCGAACTGACAGCCCAATTCGTAGTTCTGCACGGCGACGACTCTCGCTGAGGGGTTTTGAGGGGAGTAGCGGTGGCACCGGTTAAAAGTGCCACCGCTACCGCGGGTCGATCCGGGGCGCGCGGATCAGGTGTAGGTGATGACCGCGAACGCGGACGGGAAGAACATGACCGGCAAGCCGTTCCAGCCGCTCTCCAGCTCGTACCCGTGGGGCTGCTTGTTGTTGTAGTGGCACCGGACGTACAGGCCCTTGCCGATGTCCGCGTCGTCCCCGCCGATGCTCACCTCGTCGAACCCGCCCTTGCCCTGCTCGACGAGCCCGGCGTGGCGGGTGAGTTGCCACTGGGCGCGCTGCTGGCCCTCGGGCCGGGTGCCCTGCCAGAGGATCGTTTGGTTCGGGACGAAGTAAGTCCAGTTCGTTTTCGCAATCGCGTCGGCCGCCGTCGGGTAGTACCCCTCGTCGTAGATCTCGATCTGGGGCAGCACGAACCCGTCGTCCCCGCTCTGGCCCGCGATCTCGGCGTTGTACTTCGCGAGCCCCAGGATCGACCCGCCGTAGTCCAGCTTGTACGTCGAGATGATCTGGGTAATCGAGAAGAAGTCGGTCAGGGTGTTCGAGTTCATGAGCCACTTCGAGCCGCGCCCGAACCGGCTGTCGGTGCCCTTCTGGAGCGCGGCCTTCCACCCGAGCGCGTCCTGGATCGGGGTCGCGGTCGTGTTGCTCGACTTCCAGGCGGTCCCGGGCACCTTGATCTGGCCCGCGTAGTTGTCGACCTGATACTGGAACCGGCGCCCGCGCGTGTCGGTGATGTCGATCTTGCCCGTGGCCCACAGGTCCGCCGCGCTCTTGCGGGCGCGGTTCAGGATCATGGTGGCCGTGTCGGTCATGTAGATCCCGAGCCGGTTCGCGACGTTGATCGGGTCGCCGAGGGTGCCCGGTTCGACCCCGGCCGTGATCTCGCCCTCTTCGAGGAGCGTGGTCTGGCCGAAGTAGGCCGGGTCCGCGAAGTACCGCTTCCACCCGTTGAACTGGACCACGTCGGGCTTCGCGCCCATCCCGCGGAGCGGGGTCAGGCCGAAGTTCGTCTCCCACTGGTCCCAGTACACCTTGGCGCTGTCCACGTAGCTGAACGGGAACGCCGACAAGATCGCGTCGCCCCGGGACTTGGCGGCGCGGCGGGCGTAATCGGCCATGAGGATGCCGATCGCCTCCTGGAAGTTCTGCGTGAGCGTCGCCATCGTCGGGGCCTCGTTCAGGGTGTTCGGGTGCGAATCGTCTGTACGGTGAGCGCGGGCGCCAGATTCGGCCCGCGGCGCGGGTCAGATCAAGCGGGCCAGTCCGCCCGGCATCTTCGTGAGCTTCCCGAGCGTGTAGGCGTTCGAGTCCAGGCCCACGAGGTCCGACTCGTTGAAGACGCCCTCGAAGTACACGGTCGGCTGGCTGGGCTGGTTCGGGGACGTGAACGGGGCCGCGGCACCCGGCGCGACGACCGACCCGCCCGGGCTGAGCGTCACGTCGTACTTGAGGAACGCATCCACGCGGTTGTTGGTGGACGAGTTGTAGACGTCGAGTTGGCCCGGGCCGCACGAGCCGCGTGTGGTGCGCGCCCACGCCCCGGCCGGGGACGAGCCCCCGGTAAGGGCGGTACTGACCACAAACAACCCGCCGATGCGCTGGTTCGCGAGGTTCGTGTTGAACGTGCAGGTGTACGTGCCGCCGGTGCCCGAGGTGCTCGCGGTGCCCGTTACGGTCAGGTTCCCGGCGAACTCCGGGACGGCCGCAATCAGGGCCGCCTGGAAGTTGGCGAGCGAGATGTTGTACGCGAGGTTCGGCGTCTGGTAGACCTTGTCACCGATGAACGACACGTTGAACGTGCCGCCCGTAGCGGCACCGGTGAACGTCAGCGTGGCGACCTCGCTCTGGGCCGCGACCTGGACGTCGCCCAGGGCCTGCCCCTGCGAGAACGCGAGCCCCGTGCCGGTGGGCCCGCCGAAGGGTAGCGCCCCGACGCGCGGCACCGCGAGTTCCGGGCTGAGCGCGGGTTGGAGACCGAACATGCCGAAGCGAACTGGGGCGCCCATGCGTGTGTACCTGTGGTTCGGGTGCGGTTACTACCTGTGTGCGGTGCCGAGCGCGAGCGGCGGGCGCGGGGGTTACGCCGCCGCGGGCTCGCGATACGCCTTCGCCAGTTCCGGGCTGAGCCGGTCGAGGACGGTTCCCTTCGCGGTCATGGCCGCGATAACGGGGTTGCTGTTGGCGAGCGCGGCCGGTGTTTGCTTGACCGCGGGTCCGGCAGTAATCGCGAGGCGCGGGTCATCCGGCATCGCCGCGAACCCGGCGAAGTAGTCGTTGAACGCCTTCACGCGATCTGTTTCCGCGGAGAACGTCTTCGCCGTGAGGATGTTCATCGCGGTCGGCTTGACCACAGATTCCATCAACTTCGGTTCGACCTTCTTCGAGAGGGCGAGGCACGCCCTGTTCACCTGGTCGGAGAACGCGGCCATTTGAGCTTCGGTAGTCTGCTTCTGTTGCGCGTCCGCGAACGCCGCAAATTCGCCCTGGCGCTTCTTGACCTCGTCGACCTCGGACGACATCTTTTTGACGCAGTCCGACATCTCCTTCGCCCACGGCGGCATCGCGTTCGCATCGCTCATGGTCGGGTTCGTCGCGGGCGGGCTCGGCACCGCGGCAGCGCCACCTCCAGCGGGCAGCGCCGCTTTCATCGCCGCGATCTGTTCCGGGGTGAACCCGGCCGCCTGGAGAGCCGCTTCTTGTTCGGGAGTCATGGTGGGTCCGGGGTCCGGGTTGGAATCGAAATCGCTGAAACAAAGTGTGTTGGCCGCGTAGCTGCGCCCACGAATCCGCACGGTCCGGCGGTCCGCGGAGAACTCGCCACCTTGCTCCGCGGCGATGTCGTCGCTCACTTCGGCGGCGAGGTTCAGCCAGCGGGCCACGTCGTGGTTCGGGGGCACCTCGGAGCCGTCCGCGAACGTCGCACGGGGCACCGCTTTGGCGCGTAAGTGCTCGGGCCAGTTCTGGACCGCCGGTTGTTCTTCACCGAGGAGCGAGATGCCCGTGAGTACGTCGCCGGGCAACTCGCGAGCGGGGTCTTTCGGGTCACGCTGGTGACTCTTGAGTTCCACCGACGAGCCGCGGAGCAGCCCCGCGTTCACCTTCGCGCCGATCTCGGTGGGCACGTTGTCGATGTCGACCGCGAAACAACCGCCGCCGACCGGCACGCACTTCGTGACCATGCCGACATTCGGGAAGCCCAGCGACTGGGCGTATCGCTGCTGCTTGTCGTGCCCGATCTTCGCGAGCGGGATCGGGCGCCCGCCGGTCGCGGCGTAGTTCGCGGCGATCTGGTCGCAGCGCTGCGGCGAGTACAGCTCGTTCTTGTGGTACCCGGGCCCGAACGCTACGAGACCGCGAATCGCACAAGTCGCCGGTAGCGCAGCCGCACAGGTAGCGGGCATCGTGGGTGTAGCGGTCGCGGCGTCCGGGGCTGGCGCTGGCATGCAATGAGAATGGCGAAGGTGGTTGCCTGCGTGGAGGTGGGGTTGCGCGCGGGCCGATAGGAGGTAGGATTCGGTGAGCAGCTAACGACGGAGACCAATCATGTCGAAAATCAACAACGTACACCACGTACCGACAGACAAAGCACCGCCAAGAATGCGAATCGGAGCTGACGTCTTGGACACGACGCGCGGGCTGAATGTCATCGGCCATGTCTCAGCCGTCAACCCGGACGGGTCATACGACGTGGCCCTCAACGAAGTCGGTCAGCGACTGGCCCTCGACCAGCAGAAAAATAACTGGCCGCCCTTCAACTTGAAGTTCTCGACCAACTCAATCGGAAACGACCCGGCCTACGGCGAGAAGAAAACACCCGCCCATACCGACAGATTTGAGTGCGAGGGGTGTCAGAGGAACGAGGCGATTCGCGAGGCGGTAGAAGAAGAGCGTGAACGCCTCGCTGAACTCGCGAATCAGTTGGGGGCGTTCTACAAAACCACCGAGCCAAACCCTGATCCACCCGGCGGTGAGGTCGTCAGCTATCACGACTTTGCTGACGCGATTCGCAAAGGTAACTAATGCAAACTCCATTCGAGCGCGCGAAGGCGGCGTGGGAATCACCCGACCGCGAAAGCGAACTGAATCGCGTCGTCGAGGCAATGGCGAGTGAAGGGGTTGCGCGCGATGAACTCGACAACGCACTCGGCCAATTACTCGACGAGGTGCGCGACGCAGGCGCAGATGACGAGACGGAAGAAATAATCAATAACGTCGGTGACCGACTTCACGGATGGTGCGGAAACCGTTGATTTTAGGACAGGTGGCCGATGAGTGAACACGATGCCCTTCTCGCCGCGATCCTGGGCGCGCCGGATGACGATACGCCGCGGCTGGTGTACGCGGACTGGCTCCAGGAGAACGCGGGCACGGTGAAGGTCTGTGGCGACTTGCCGCCGCACAACTGCTGGAAGTGCTTCGTTCCCGACGGGCGCGAGGTGCGGGCGGAGTTCATTCGGGTGCAGTGCCAAATCGCCCGGACGGACCCACACGACGCCGTGTGCGGCAAGACGCTTCAAATTCTGTCGCATGGTGGCGGGGCTGTGCTCTTCACGCCGCGGTGCCGGTGCAAGCCCTGCTCGCTGTTTCGGCGCGAATACATGCTGGGGCGCCGTCACGTGGTGTGGGATTGGTGCAAGGGGATTCCCGCCGGAAGCGTGAACACCTACCGGCGCGGGTTCGTCGAACAGGTGCGATTGGTCTCCGATGATTTTCTCGCACACGGCGAATCCATCCTCGCAGCCCACCCCGTCACGACGATCACGCTGCCGCCGTTCCGGGTGGAGATTGATGCACCGGGAAAGGATTACGGCTGGCAGATATACTACTACGAGCCCGGCACAGATCGCGACATCGCGAGCAGCCTGGGCATCGGGCCAAACCGCGCCGACATGATCGCCCGGCTCATGCAGGACGTCCGCGACCTGCAGGCCGAGTTCGCCTAATCCTCTACCGACTCCTCCACCTTCCCTTCGCCCAACCCGTCCGCCAGCACGTCCGCGGCCTCCTCGTCCCCGTCGGCGAGGAGGATGAGAAGGGCGTCGAGAACGTCGTCGTTATCGTGCGCGTCGTCAGTGTCTTTGGGCACGGGTCACTTCTTCTTTCGCGACTTTGACTGTTGTTTCGCCTTCGGTGTAGGCTCAGGCGGCGCAAACGCGGCCCGCAACCTCTGCATCACGTCGTCGTCGCTCAGGTGCGAGTGCGCGAGGCCCAGAGCGTCAAGGGTAGCGCGGGCCTGAGAGTGCGGAGCGGGCGTGGTGCCGATCGGTTTCGGTACCGACGGCTCTTTGGCTGGTGCTGTTGATAGCGCAGGCGGTGCCGCAGTAGTTGGTTTAGGCGACGGCTTCAACCGGCTCAAATTGAGCATCAGTTCGCGCCCTTCACGGATCGCAGCCGATTCCTGTTCCGGAGTTACTCCACCGCCACCACCCGGAACCGAGTACCGCTCGTCCGATCCCAACTGGAACTCGCGGTCGCGGCGCAACTGCTGTACGGCCGCGTGTATTGCTCGCAGCGGTACGCCCGGAAGGACTTCACGGATCTTGTGAAGCCCGACGAAGTTATTTTTGTCCTGCAACTTGTCGAATGCGCCGCGAACCTGGTCCATCACGTCCGGATCAGCCTGACCGAGATCGGGTCCGCCCCGAAGCCTAAACCTGTCGCCTTCAACTGTCGCGAACCCGTTTCGGACCATCGCGTTGACGCGCTCTGTTGGGCCACTCAGATCACCCGAATCTAGTTGGTCAGACGCGGCGAGCGCGCGAACGGCGTCGCGCACGGATATCTCACTAGAGCCTTTGGAGCTCTGCAATTTTGAAGCATCCGCACCCGCAGATTCGTACTCCGCATCAAACGCCCGATCCGTAGGGGTCTGCTTCGCGGATTCGTCTCCCGTTCGTGATTCGTCTCCCGTTCGTGATTCGCCCCCGCGCGGCGCCTTCGCCACGTACACCTCTTTACCGCCCGCGCCCTTCGTGTGCCACGCGCCGCCCATACCGCCGTGCTCGTCCTCGATGTCCTGGCCGTGGTCCGTGCGGGCATCCCCGCGCAGCAACCGCCCCGCTTCGTTCGCGTGGGCGCCATTGGCCGCGCCGAGCGACGGGTGCTTGCTCACCAGTTGCGGCGGTTGACCCGGTCCCGCGACGGTGTACACGCCGTAATCGTGGCCGTTGTGCGCGGCGAGGGTCTCGTGAGCGGCATCGAGATCCTTTTTTAGCTCCTGAATGCGCGGGTCGTACTGGTCCAGTTCCGCGCCGAGTTTGTCCCGTTTTTTGCCGGGCGGCAACTTGTTGAACTCGTCGGTGAGCGGCTGCACGTGGGCCAATATCGCGTCGAGTTTCGCTTTGGCTTGCTTCGCGCGAGACGACGGGGAATCTGTTGGCGCGGCCGTGGGTGAGGAGACCGGTTCAGGCGCACCGCCTCCGCTCGCCTTGATCTTCGCCCTCGCCGCATCGATCAGCGCCTGCACGCGCACCGCCTTCGTGCCGGTGAGCCGGGTCTTGCGCTCCTCCGCGATCGCGCGCAGCTCGTCACCGGTGTGCGTCGCAAGGAGATCGTCTTTGAGGGCGGCGAAGTGCTCCGGGGTAAGCTTCGAGGAATCGGCGAACGCCGCGTCGAGGCGCGAGCGCACGTCAGCCTTTGAAGGCTTGGACGGCTTAGCGGGTTCCGCTGCGGGCGCTGGGGCAGACTCCGGTTCTTTCTTCGGCGCAGGTGTTGGTTCTTTTTTGGTCGCGCCATCTCCTCCCGCGCCGCCATTCTCCGGACTGTACCGCACCGTGCGCCCGCCCTCGCGCTTGTAGTGCCGGCCGTTGGTCACCCAGCGCTCGCCCTCCTTGCGGTCGGAGAACTCGTTGACCTGATCCAGCGAGAACATCTCCACGTCGGCGTCAGACTGCGGTTGCGCCGCGGGCCGCTTCGCCCAGTTCCACACCAGGTTGCCGCCTGGCCCGACCGACGACTTCCGCACGAGCTTCGTCTTGTCGGCAAACTCACGCACACTCATCCCGAAGTGCCGGTGCAATGTGTGCGGATACGAGCCGTTGTCGTCCGCGAAGTAGTCGCTGTAACGTGATGCGTCGTCCGGGCCGAACGCAGCCTTGAACTGTGGCGATTCGTCCGACTCTTCCGCGAACGTGGTGGTGCGCTCGGATTCGAGGCGGGCGCGGGCCAGTTCGATGAGCCGAGCCGCGTGGGGGCGGAGGAGTTTCGCGAGTTCGGCGTCGGTCATACCAGCAACTCCTCCAGCAGACCACCGAACACACGGTCCATTTGCTCCGCACTCACTTCAATGTGATCGTCGCTGAACGTCGCGGCGGATTGGCCGTCATCGTCGTCGGAGAACTGCTTGCGCTTCACGCTCAGGTTCAACCGCCCGCCGCCCGGCACCATCGACGTGTTCAGCGACCGCGATGCCGTACCGCCGCCCTCCAGCGCCTCGCGGCACAGCGCACGAATCGTCTGTGCGAGGATCATGCGGGCCAGTTCCGGCGACACGTTCAGCTTCGCGGCAACGCGATCCGCGTGTTTTGCGGCCTGCGCGTCGGCCCACTTGTCGGCCCGAGCGAGCACGGCTTGCGACTCGGGCGACGAGGCGGCTTTGGTAGCGACGCGCTGAACGGCTTGTTGCTTCTTTTCGGGCGGGATCTTCTGGAGAGCGGCGGCAACGGCCTGGGCACCTTCAGAGGGTTGCTGTTGGCGCGCGCGCTGCTGTTGAGGCGTCTTGAGTTGAGCCGCCCGCGCGTTCAGTTGATCCATCTTCGCTTGCAGCGCCTTCACCTTCGGATCTTGCGCCGGGTCGCGTTTTTCAACCGCAGCGAGTTGAGCGCGAACCCGTTCGACTTCCGTGTTGGCGCGATCGAGCTTCTTTTGGTGACCGCGGAAGAGCCGGTCGTCGCTGTCGCGGTCGTCTTGGTTCCCATAGAGAACGCCAGGATTTACGCGAGATGGGTACTGCGGCGCCGGCGCGTCATCATCATCCGGGCGGTGGCCACGGACCCACCGGTGGCGCGAGCGGTCGAATACTGCACCGGGGAACGGGGGCGGACCAGTGCCAGGGGTGCGACCGGACGCGAAGTCCTGCGAGAACGCGGACGTATCGCCAACATCGCCACCGTCTACGCCCAGCGCATCCAGCGCCGCCGCAACCACCTCATCCTGCGTGCCGGTGGGATCGGCCTCCGACCCGCCACCCGGCGCGCTCGCGGGTTGGCTCGGGTCGCCCGGTTGCGCGAGCATCTGCTGTTGTTGCTGCTGGGCCTGCATTTGCGCCTGTTGCTGGCGCTCCTGCGGGCTCACGAGGCGATCGTTCTCGTCACGGGGGGCGGGCAGCGTGGTCGCTTCGTGGACCCATTCGGCGCTCACCTCGACGCCCGCTTCTTGCGCCTTGGTCACGACGTCAATAACGGTGCTGATCTGCTGCCAGTCGGTGCCGCCAAACCGCACGCGCGGCATGCGCGATTCGTCGAGGTCGAAGTTCGGCCCGACCAGCCACGGGATGAGCTGACGGTTGATGACGTCCGCGATGTTGTGCGCGATCCGCTTCTCGCCGGCGTTGGACGTGCCCTGTTGAACCTTGGTGTCGCCGTGCGCGTTCTGGCCGCCATCGCCTTCGACGAACGGCTGGGCAACCCCGCGTGTTGCGAAGAAAACGTCTTCTCGTCGCGTGTCAACGAAGTCCTTAAAACCGGAAAGCGCCGCACCAGTGGCCAGATCGATCGCCTCGATCGCGTCCTTTTCGTCGGTGAGAACCGCGTACCCGCCGCCGCGGAGCGCGGAGAGCGCCTGCTCCATCAGTGCGCGCTTTTGCGACGTCGTCTTCCCGACCATGTAGGGCAACCCGTACACGGTGAGCGCGATCTTCCAGAGCATGTACGCGGTGGAAATCGACTGCGACGCCGCGACCGCGGCGCGCCCGTCCGAGCGCCCGAACGGGTTGTTGAACATCCCGTTGTGGGTGTACAAAATATAACCGGATGGCTCGTAGTATTCGAGCCCGCGCACCAGGTTGACGACCCCGACGACGTTTCGATAGACGTCCAGTTGCAGCCTAATATGGCAGGTATCAAGACTGCGACAGTGCGCGAGCCCCCAGAGGCTGCGCCCCTTCCAGAACTGCTGCTTGAGGCGCTTTTCCAGGACCGAAAACCCGTCGATACTTCCGGGCAAATAAATGCTATCGATGAGACCGGGCCAACCGCCCGGGGCCATTGAAACGGTCCACTTCACGAACTCGGCAGCGGCGTTCGCCTCCCAATCGTCCTTGTCGCTGGCGAGTACCGTCGGCTCGAGGGCCTCAATGTCGTCAGCCTTACCGCGAACGGCGGCGAAGAACACAGGAGAGACGCCGTACTCTTTGCGATACGCTTGCCGCTGGGCCGCGGTCTCACACCCATCGCGATCCAGATCTAACGGCCCACGGTACGGCCCGTTGTAGACGTCCGACACCATGCGGTCGTGCGTAGGATCGGCGGCGCCGGGCGCGCCGAACATGCCCATGAAAAGGCCGTTCCACTGCGCCTGATTCTGGGGGATCGGCATCAGGGTAGTGACGCCGGCGCCGTTACTCTGGGCGGCAGGTGCGCCCGAGAGACGATTCGCGATGTTGTTGAGGCGGCCGAACATCACTTACCCTCGCCGTCGGTCATGGCTCGCATGTCCCGCCACCCGTCGCGCGCACCGAAGACGATGAGAGCCACGGCCGCGGAGCACACCCACGCGAGGCCGTAGAAGGGGGCGATGAGCGCGATACGGCCCCATGCGGAGATCCGAGCGGCCGATGGCTCAACAGGTTCTGCAGGCGCAGATGATGCAGATGGGGTTTCCGCAGTGGCGGGAGCAACAGGCTCGGAACCGGAACTATCACGGGTAACAAAGCGGATGATGAAGTAGGCGCAGACCGCGATGAACACCGCGGCGGAAAGGAGAGCACCGCAGAACCAAAGCACCGCCGCCATCGAATGCCCTCAAAATGCAGTCTGCGAACTGGTCGTGATGGAGCCCGCAATCGGGGCAGAAGGAGAACGCGCGCTCAGATGCGAATTCGCGGCATGCTGTGGCTGTTGCTGTTTGCGAACGCCTCATCGTGCTTCCGGTTAAACTCGCGATGGTCCGCGATCATGCTCGCCAACATCACGAACGCGATCCCAAGGAAGAAACCAACGCACAAAGTGACGACGCACAGAATGACGCACAACCAGGTCGCAACCATTAGTCACCTCATGATCTTCCGCGGCTCAATATTCCGCTTCGGATCGTCACGCGGATCTCGCACAACCCGGTCGCGCGTCAGGTCCGCAAGCCGGCCGCAGTACGCGCACTTGTGCCGGGCGATCTGCGCGCCGCACCCGTGACAGTTCTCGTTCATTGGGCCATGCTGACGCATTCGACCTTTAGCCCCTCTTCGAGGATGAGGCATGGGGTTTTGCGGTCGAGCCAGTCCTGAACACGCTGGTTGATGTCATTCTTCTGAGTTTCGGAACTCACTCGCGAAGCTGGTCCGGTTATCACGATGAGGGTTCGTGACGGCTTCACAACCGTCACCGGCAAAGCCGTATCCGTGCGCGAACACGAAGCGCGGCCAATAGCGTTTTCTTCTTTCACAACGAGACCCTTCGAGGGCGAGATGCGCGATAATCGCCAGGAGCCTGAACCCTACCCACACCAGTTGCCTGCCCTCCGCCCTGCACTACCACCCGAACTGCGGGCGCGGCACCAGCGGCTCGACCTGCGGCGCGCGGTAGTTCGGGTCCGGCGCAGCGTAGTTGCTGCTCACCCATCGCTCGGCGTAGCGCATGGCATCCGCGCCGTGATCGTTCTCCGCGATCGGCTCGTCCTTTAGAAAATCCTCGTCCCAACGGTACTCGACCAGTTCCGCAATAGTGCATGATGGCGTACCGCGCTCTTCCAGGTTCGGGTCCGGCTCGTGCGCGAGCGCGTCCTCGACGAAAAAGATCCTCGGCCTCCCCAACGTGCCATCCGGGTTCGTCTCGCGGTCGAACCGGCTCTGCGTCGCCTCGATCCCCTTATCCCGGTCCGCCTTGTCTGCCAGGTCCAGCGGCAGTGCGCTCGCCTTCTCGAACTCCTCGCGGCGCTCCTGGTCGTGGTCACAGACGATCGCGAGCGGGTGCGGCTCCCGGCCCGATTCGAGCTGCTCTTTCGCCCACTTACCGAGGAGGTCCGGGCGCGTGTTCGTGCGGAAGAACTCGCGGTACAGGTACATGCGGCCGGGCGGGTCAATGGCCCACATCTGGAGCACGGTCGGCGACGTCTTGCCCCAGTCGATCGACCACACCCGCGGCCACTCGCGCGGCGCGACCCACCCGCGCGGCAACTGGTGCAGGTCCGGGTCGAAGGCGTACACGACACCTTCCGCGGCCGCCCACAGCCCGAGGAGAAACCGCTTGCGGCGCATCCCGGTCATCTGGAGCAGGCGCCCCTTCACGTACCGGACGCCCGCTTCGGTCCACTTCCGGGCGTCGGCGTCGTAGTACCGCGGGTTCTCGTGGTGCTTCGACTCGTACAACTTGCACTTCTTCGCGTCGCACCGCTTCTTCAACCAGTGGTGCGGCGTGGTCGGGTTGCAGTCGCCGAAGAGCTGATCGTAAGGGCCGGCCATCGCGCGCAACCGGCCCCGAGCGTCTCCCAGTCGGTGAGCTCGAGGTCCGTCGCTTCCGGGACGTAAATCAGATCCCACTCGGACGAGAGCACCTTGTCGGGCTTGTCGAGACCGGCCGTCACGAGCACCGAGCGCTGCCCGTTCTTCACCGGGAACTTGTACTCGTGCCGGTTCATGCGCTCGCGCACGGGCGTAATCATCGGGTGCCCGGAGCCGAGTACGTCGCGCTCCCATGTGACAAGTGCGGTTTCGGTCAGGCTGTGCCGGGTTTTACGCAGGATCAGCATCCGAGCGCCGGGCCAGTCCTGACCGAATTTCAGGATCTTGAGCAGGTTGGCGAGCGTCTTTCCGGTACCGGCCGCGCCCGAAATGAGGTACTCGCGCGAGTGCGTGTCCTCGAACGCGCGCAGGTTGCCGCCGCACAGTTTGAAGGATCGCTCTCCGACGGCCATTACTTCGCACCCGGCAGCGGTCCCGCGGCCTCCACCTTCCGATACCCGAGGCTCAGCGCGACCTGCAGAGCCTCGCTCCACGTCGGGAACGGGCGCCGGTTTTCGCGCTTGTACCGGTCCATCGCCTTCATGAACTCGGTTTCGGCGTCGGTGTAATCGACCGCGGCCGCCGAGTCGATGCGCGCGCGCTTGGGGAGCCTAGGCGGGGGCATCGGCGGGCGCCTCCAAGTCGTCCGGCGGGGGGATGTGGGCCGGGCCGCGCTCGATCACGAGGGGCGCGGCGGACTTATTCTCCTGCACAGCGGCGTCGGTGCCGATCATGCGGCGCCACGCGGCGAGCGTCTTCTGCGCCTCGGTGCGGTTCGTGGTCTTCACCTTCCGCACGTAGCCGATCAGCTCGCGTGCGCGAGCCATCTTGCCGGTATCGGGGTGCGGGCGCTCGACCCACTCGTACAGTTCTTCGGTCTCCACGCCCTCGATGACCGCGGCCAGCTCGTCGGGCCACTCGTGGGGGGGCTTGATGCATCCGTTCGCGTCGTAGAGCTTCCGCAAGTCCTTGTTCGCCGAGCGCGCGAGCCCCTGGGCGATCACCTCGATTGTGGCTTTTGCAGCGTCCGCGGCGGCGGTTTGGAGGTTGCGGATAAAAGCGGAAATGTCGGGTTTTTTGAGCAATTCTGACGCGGCTTTGGCCGTCGCAACGCGGTTCGGTTTTTCCGGGAAACCGGCGTCGATGTAGCACTGGGTCGCGTTCTTCTTGTCCACCCACAGGACGCAGAACCGCACCTCGGTCGCGGACAGAGGGGGCTTGCGCTTGTGGCGCCGCTGGCGCTTCGTTGGAAGTGGATCGCTCATCGCAATCGGCACTTTCACCGCCCCAGTTGCCTGAGCGAGTGCGGGTTGCGCCCGTCCTGGTGCGGCGCTATGGTGGGGCGCATGAGCTCCGTCGCTTACCTCCGGCTTTGCGATCCGCACGCAGGCAACCTGCCATTCTGCAATCCCGGTATCGCCCCGGGGGACGCGAACATGGGTACAGGCAAACGGGTTGCGTGGGACGAGGACGACGATCGCGACAACAAGCCGGACAACCGGAGGGTGACAAAGGGCGGAACAACCCTGTCGCTGTTCGACGGCGCGGAGGACGATACGGAGCCCACTTACGAGATCAAGTGCCCGAAGCGCCCAACCGGTTACGCGGCACAGGTGTGGGCCGATGACGGCTATTGGGAGTTGCGCGGGCTGTTCAGTTGCAACGCGGCAGCGCGCGTTGCGGCCCAAAGTGCGGCGGCGAACGGGCTGCTGGTGGGCAAATCGTGCGAAGGGGCCGTGTGGCACAAGAAGCGGTTGCGGAACCCGGACCGGCGGTACAAGTACGTGCGGCAGGTGAAGGGCCGGGCGTGGCAGGCGCGGGCGTGGCTCGGCGACGGGCGCGGGTCACTGAACCTGGGGCTGTTCACGGTGGAAGCGTGCGGCGAGGGGCTGGCGGAACGGGCTGCGGGGCTGGTGGCCGAGGCGTTCGACCGGGAGTGGTACGGGGAGCGGACGGTAGGTGAAGTGGTCGAAATGCTGAAACGAGCGCGGAAGGCGAGCGAGCGCATCCCGTTGGGGGTGACCGTACCCGAACACCAGCGCGGGTTGCTGAAAGTCGAAACCCGGCGCGAGTACAAAGCGGCGGAAGCGGTGGCGCGGGTGGCGCGCGACAACCTGTTCGGGGAGAGCATCACCCCGGAGAGCGTGCTAGAGAAGTGGCACCGCGAGGAGGAGCGGCGCGAGGAGTACTTCGACGACTTCGCGCAGGGCCTGGAGGAGGGGGAATCGGTCGAGGATCTGGTAGAGTTATTGGCCGGGTGACTTTGCCTTCCTGATCGCGTTCCGGCTCACGACGTGCTTCTCGCCGCCCTCGAACTCAACGAGCGCACTGTTCATCGTGCCGCGGGCGAGCAGCCGGCACCGCTTGCCCTTGAGTTCCGGGCGGTACCGGCGCCACCGGTAAACTCGGTCGTAAACGGGTACGGTCATGCTGCCACCTTGGGGAATTCGCGGACGCGGAGATCCGCGGGCCATTCGTCCGGGTTCCCGCCCTTGTCGTCGAGCAACCGGAGCGCGATCGTGTCCTCGTTCGGCCCCTGGCGGAATGACCGAACGTCGCCCGGGAATTGGTCGAGCGGGTCAATGATGTTGGTGGCGTGGATGAGGGCGCCGAGTTGTTTCACGAACACGGGCGTGTCGGAATGCTGGCACTGCTCCACAAGTGAGCGAGCCCATGCCAGTTGCATCGGTCGAGCGCCGTGCCCGGACTCGCCTCCGACGATCACCCAATCAAGTCGGTGCCACGCGAGCGATTCTGCACCCTCAACGCAGCACTCGCACCGGATGTTCGGCAGGTGCAAACAGTTGATTTGCGGGACCACACCACACTGACGACACCGCTCCGGCCCGCCGTCGATGTGCTGAAGATCGATCGACCCGAGGAGCGGCTCGCAAGAGAGGAAGTGAACCGCCGCCGGCGCGGTGAGCAGGTGCGGGATACGCGCGTCGGCCTGCTCTTGGTTCTCGACCGTGGTTCCAAGCCAGATGTTCGGGAGCTGTTCGGCCACATCGTGCGCGTCGATCCGCCCAAACGTGCCGAGGATGTTCTCCGGGCGTTTCGTGAGGAGCAACCAATCCAGGTTCGGCGTGTCGCGGATCAGGAAGAACAACCGCTCCCGAATATCGTCCATCGTCACCCACCGGCAGCCCGGTTCGAGAACACCGTTCCACGCGGCCGGGACGGGCGAATTGCTCATCGACCCGTGACACCACCACATCGGGTTGCCCTTCGCATCAATCATCGGGCCGCCCCACGCCTCGAACACGTCCGCCATCGAAGCGCAGAACACGCGGCGCCGTTCGCCCGCGGCTTCCGCGTCACGGTCCCACTTCAACGGTTCGCGCCACATCGCTTCGGACGCGACCACGCGCGTACCGTTCGGCCCCCAGATCCCGAGCACCTTGGGGTTGCGTTTCGCCTGGGTGTCGGCATAGCAGTTCTGGCACCCAGCGCTGACCTTGGTGCAGCCACGCCACGGATTGAACGTGTGATCGCACCAAGCTATTTTCGTGTTTTCCATGTCACTCTTTCTTTCCGCGGTTGAGGTAAGCTGTCGCCTTTGACAGCAAGTCCAACGAGTCTTTGAAAAGGCCGAGCCCTTTGTTGCACTGCCCGCACAGCAGCCCTCGCACGGCGCCCGTCGTGTGATCGTGATCCACTTCAAGTTCCTTTCGGCGACCACAGATCTCGCACTCATAGGCTCCGGTGCGAAGCTGACGGGCCTCCTCGACAGTGATCCCGTAACGAGATGCCGTAGCCTTGTAGCTAACACACTGTTTGCAAGCCGAAGTGAGCCCGTTGCTTCTGGAACTGTCCACGCCGAAGAGATGAAACGCTTGCCACTGCCGACAGCAGTAGCACCAGGCCTCACCGTTCGTGCGTCGCCGTTCCCATTCCTCGAATGTCACGCCGATCTTGGTTGCCGCGCCTTTGTTAACCCCGGATGAGCTACCCATTCGATCCCCTCAGCTAGACGATGAAGCCGAAATGATAGCGCGTAGCATCGGCGCTCAGTAACTCAGTTGGGTCCGGGATGTGTCCATTGGATCTTGCTATTTTCGGCCATTACGCGGCTTCCTTTGCAGTTTGGGTGATGGGGGGCTGGTTCACGAGCAGCACCTCGGGAGCCGTGCCGCGCATCGACCGGCTCGCGTTCGCCATTGCGCGGTGGACTGGAATCGCGATCTTGCCCCAGCCGGGGTACAACTCCGCCAGTTTCGGGTGGTCGTAATAGCTCACGACGCACCGCGTGTGTTTGAAGCGACCGATCGCGGTCGCGAGGCGCGCGTGGTCGGGATCGGTGAAATCGTGCTGGTAGTCGTCGGATTTCTTGAGGTACGGCGGGTCGAGGTAGATCACCGTGCCCGCCTTGTCTTCGACCTTTGTGCACAGATCGATCCCGTCGCCCTGGTAGATCGCGACCGTGCGCAGCCGCTGGTGCCACCACGGGAGGGAATCAACGGCCGCCGCGAAGCGTACCGCCGGGCACCCGCCGTTGCTCGTAAACCGGCGCGCGAAGTTCGAGCGCACCGAGGTTCCGGCGACACCGTTCATGCCCATCCACGAGCGGACGAAGTATCTATAGGCGCGCTCGACGCCCTCCTGATCGGCCGCGGGATCCTTGAGCCAGGTAACCGTTTCCCGGTACAGCCCCTCGTGGACCAGCGTGCGGCGCAAGCGCCACTCGAGATCGGGCGCGAGTTTCGGGTCGGCGACAATTCGCGCGAGGTTGATGAGATCGTTGTGCAGATCGTTAACGGTCTCCTGGCGCGACGGGTCTTTCGCGAGCAACACGGCCATCGAGCCGCAGAACGGCTCCCAGTAAACCGAGTGCGGGCCCAACTGGTGGATAATGCGGGCCGCGAGGGTGCGCTTCGACCCGTACCACGGCGCGAGAGCGGTGATGTTCACGCTGCGGCCCGTCCTTTCGCGATCATGTCCGCACAGTTGGCCCGCACGATCGCCGCGGCGACATCGGGACACACGGAATTGCCAATTCTTTCAACCTGATTCGTGTTCGTGCCGGTGAGCACGTAGTTCTCGCCGAACCCCTGCGCGCGGGCCAGTTCGCGCGGGCGGAGCATCCGCATTCCGATGTCCACGATCACGTAGGGTTCGCCCTCGATCTCGACGGTGACGAGGCCGAAGCGATCTTTGCCCGTGACCGTTGGGGCCGGCGCGTCCACCTCGCACCCGATCGCGGTGCCGAAGTATTTGACCAGGAAGGAGTAAACGAGGGCCGCGTGCCCGCCCGTCGTGACGGTGCGCATCGGTTCGTCGGTCCCGCTCCACTGTTTCTCGCCGTGGTTCATGTGGACCAGGTTCGCGACCGTGAGTTGATTCTGGGCGCCGCGTGCGGTCGTCGTGGGGAGCGGGGTATCGGCCGGGACGCCGACCATACCACCGTAGTGTTTGGTGACGAGCGCCGCGACGACGGCCGATTTGCCCTGGCCGCCGCCGGTGACGGTCGGGGCCGGAGCGTCAGCAGGCGCGCCGACGGAGCCGCCGAAGTGTCTCGCGAGGAACGCGGACACGAGCGCGTGCTTGGGGGTTCCGACCGCGGTGCCGAGGGGCTTGTGCAGGTCGAGGGCGCGGGGCGATTGCCCTTCTCGCTCCCCGTAACCGACTTGAACGAGAGACGGCGCGACGAGCAAGTGCTCGGCTTTGCTCGTCAGCGTGGTGACGGGTTCGTCAGTTCCGTTGCTGTACGCGCCGTTCCCGCCCGTTTGCCCGATGCGCGCGATAACGGGGGCGACGAGACCGAGTTCGCCGCGGTTGGCCCCGGTGACGGTCGGGAGCGGTTCGCCCGGCGGGTGCGAGCGGCGCTCGCCCGCGTGGGTGAGGGGCGAGACGATCGGGGTGACGAGGCCGAATCGCGGGTCGGCCGTGATTGCGCCGATCGGCTGGCCCAGATCCCTGGAATGGTTGTCGCTGGCGCCTTTCTCCGTGTTGTACCGCACGATGAAGGGTTGCGGGTTGTCGAGCACGTACCGCTTGATCCCCATCGCGATCCGCTTGAGGGTCTTTTCCGCGAGCGGCTTCTTGCGGCTAAAGATGCTCGGACACGGCACCGACCAGTCGATGCACTCCGCGGCCGTGCGCCACGGCTTGAGTTCCGAGGAGAACAGGTCGCGACCAATCTTCGCCGGGTCGCCGTGGGTCGGCTCCGGCCAGACGATCGGCCTTTTGTCCCGGCGGGCGATGAGGAACAGGCGCCGGCGGTGGGTGGGCGCCCCGTAGTCAGCCGCGTTCAGCACCTGCGTTTCGACCTTGTACCCGAGTCCCTTGAGCCGGCCGCAAAACTGCCGGAACGTTACGCCCTTCCGGTCCGGGTCGGGCACCTTGTGCTCGGTCTCCCGGACGGCCGCAGCGTCGCACCGCGGGCACGCGCGCTTGCCCCGCCGTTTCAGGCACACCTGTCCCTCGGTGCCGCGCCACTGGCACGCGGCGCAGTCCCAACGCGGGCACAGCGGCCCCCACTCCTGGAACTCGCGCACGTTCTCCAGGATGATGACCCGGGGCGCGACCTCGGCCGCCCACTTGATGACCACCCATGCTAGCCCGCGGATCGATTTCTCGACCGGCTTCCCGCCCTTCGCCCGGGAGAAGTGACGACAGTCCGGGGAGGCCCAGAGGAGGCCGACCGGTTTGCCGGCCGTGACCTGTCGCGGGTTCACCCGGAACACGTCCTCGGTCAGGTGCCGGGTGCGCGGGTGGTTGGCCGCGTGCATCGCGATCGCGCCGGGGTTGTGGTTGATCGCGATGTCCGGCCCGCGCCCGAGCGCCCGGGCAATGCCCTCAGACGCCCCGCCCCCGCCGGCGAAGCTGTCGATGATCAGTTCTCGCGCCGCCCGTGCCATTCGCTCTTCCTTGTTGGGTTTCCGGTCGCTATCACAAGCCCGCGGCCCGGCGGTACCGGACAGCTTCACTGCGGCGTTACGCCGTGGACGAGTTTCAGCCCTTCACAACTGCGACTCGCGCCCCAAGGCGGCAGACCGCATTGGGGCGCGGCAGGTGGCCAGTTAGTGACCAGCCGCCGGGCCGCTTACGCTGCCTTCAGCGGCGCGAGCACGGCGTCGCACTCGTTGCAGACCCAGTGCCCCGCGCGCCCGCTCTGGCTGGGGTGCGAGCACACGGGCGGGATGCTGGTCCCGGTTAACGTCGCGAACCGCTGCAAGAACTCGCGTTCCGCCCGCTCCGGCGCCCACGGCTCAATGAGTTCCGGGAGGATCGCGAAGCCGTTCGCAGGGACGTGGTGCCAACCGTCGGTGAGCGGGGACATGAGGTCGCGGGCTTCGGTCACCAGCAGAATCTCGTCAGCCTTGGCCACCGGCCCCCACGCGGCTTCGTTCGATGCCGGGGGCCCTCCGAGGGCGACAACGAGAACATCCAGCAAACGGTCCTCGGCGCCCTTGAGTGTCGATGAAAACGTGTCGCCGTCGGCATCCCGAAACGTTATGCTCAAAAACCGTTTCCAGGGCCTGGCGATATCACCCATGTATGCTTCGGCCGCGTCGTGCAGGAGAGCGGCCAGAGCCGATTCGGGCGGCACGATCTGTGACGCGAGAACGCTGTGTTGCGCGACCGAGTAAAAGGTTCGCGAGTGCCCGGTGAAACGGCACAGGAGCGAGAGCGCGTGGGCGATGTCCCGCACGTCCACGTCCTCGGGGCGCGGGTCTAGGGGCCAGAACTTGCGGCCCGTAAATGTTTGCACCCAGTCGCCCCGGCGCTCAGATTGAACTGCAGTAACCATTTGGCACTCCCTCCTGTTTGGTTTCCGGTCGTGTCAGTTCCGTTTGCCGGTCAGTTCCGCGTAGATCGCGAACCAGTGCTCGGGCCGCCACCGGAACACCCGCGTGCCGGCTATGCTCTCGAACAGCGCGAGCCACTTCTCCTGGTCCGCGGTCGTTTTGTTCCGCCCGACCTTCAGTTCCGCGACGACCAGCACGCCCGTTCTGATGACCACCAGGTCCGGGAACCCGGCCGGGCACAGGCGCGAGTCGTACACGTGGAACCACTCCCAGCCCTCGGCGGTCGCGAGCGCGGTGACCTTGGACTGGAACTTGGCCTCGGACAGCCCGAGGACCGGGTTCACGCCCGCCTGGGTGAGCATCTTCAGCTCGAGTGCGGGCGCGACCCTGGATCCCACGTTAGTTCCCTTTCACGAGTTCGAGCAGCGCGCCCTCGGCCGGTACGCCGCACACGCGGTACCCGTGCGGGTACTTGTGCTTGCGGCCCGTGGCGTGAGCGTCCGCTTCCGCGCGGGTGCGGTACACGCCCTCGGTGGTCCACTGGTCGTGTTTCGTGCGCTTGCCCTTGGGCTGCAACCGCACCTGGAACAGGTACACGTGCCCCTCGTCGATCGGCGGTTCGGGCGCGGGCATGAGGGCCTCGGTCGGGTGGTCCGGCCGTCCCTGGCCCTCGGTTGAGTTTTGTGGTTACGCCGCCATCCACCGGGCGCTGGTGCCCTTGAGCCAGGCGCCGATCTCCTTGGTTTCCTGTGACCAGTAGCTCGTCATCCGGCGCGCCATGAACGCCGCGAACATCTGGTCCACGATCTCGGCCAGGTCGCGCACCTGCTGGAGCCGGTCGAGTTCGCGGGCGCGCTGTTCGCCCTCGGCGTCCGCCTGCGGGAGCTTTACGCTTGAGAGCGCGAGGGTTTCGGCCTGGATGATGAAGCTGAACTGTTCCGAGTTCCGGACGACGGTGAGGGCGGCCTTGCGGGGCAATTTCCCGGCCCGCACCGCGGCCTTGGTCTCCGGGAGGCGGATCGCCTGGTCGGAGTTCATCGTGTCGTTGCCGGTGGTCCCGCGCGGGCACTCGAGCTTGATGCCGCCCTGGAACACGAACGTGATGCGGGAGCCGTCGGGGGAGGTGATCGTGTCCCCCTCGCACTCCGCGAAGTACCAGAGCCAGAGCAAAAACTCGTTGCCCAGGAACTGCGGGACGCCCTCGGTCGGGCACCACGCCGGGTGATCCTCGGGTGTGACACCGGGGACGAACGGCGAGAGGTGCTCGTGCTCGGCCTTCGGGTGCAGCGCGCAGGCCAGGCTCGCCGCGGTGACGGGCGCGAGCGACCCGGCGAGGGCCTCGGTCTGGGTGAGGTTCGCCGGAAAGGTCTGCTCCCAGAGCGCCATGAACCGGGCCGCATCGGTCGCGCTCGTGGACCCCAGGAACGCGCAGTTGGTCACCGCGTCCCAGAGGCACGGGGACAGCTTCCACTTGCGATACCGCCCGTCCCGGGCCTCCTGGGTGAGCCGGTCCCGGGCGCTCTCCTTCGCCTCGCGCTTCTGCCGGGCGCTGGCGAACCCGCTCGGGTTGTCCTTCGAGAGCGCCTTGAGTTCGGTCTCGTAGTACGCCTTGAGCCGGTCCCCCGGGAGCCGCTCGGACCGCACGCAGAAGTCGAACAGCAGGTGGTCCGTGTACACGTTCTTCAGCTGCGTGAAGTCCGTGTCCCAGATGTGCGCGCCGGCCGCCCACCCGGTCTCGACGCCGTCGGCCGACGCGACCTCCTGGCGCCCGACCGCGTTCTGGGCGAGGCGCTCGAGGTGGGCCTCGTCGAACAGCCGCGGCTTCGGCCCCGCGACCCGGAACCGCTGGAACGTTAACGAGCCCTTCAGGAACGACATCGCATTCTCCGGTTTGGAACCTCGGTACACCCGTCACGGACGATTGTGAACACCCGTGGCCCGCGCCCGCACTCCGCGGCCCACCAGCGCGGGAGCCGCTCCAATTGGGCCGCGACCGTGGCCTCGACTTCCGCCGCCGTGGGCTCGCGCGGGGGCGGCCCGGGGCGCTTGGGCGGGGTCGCGGCGAACACCGCCGGGTCGCGGTAACACACCCAGCACAGGCCCCGCCCGGCCGGCTTGCTGCGGAGCGCCTTGCCGCAGTGGGCGCACGCCCGGGGCTTCGGCACGGGAATCACTCCCCGCCCGTGTACGCGTGGCGCTCGTCACCGCCCGCGGCGCTCGGGTCGAACAGCTTCAGCCCCGGCCCCGCGGGCGGCGCGGGGAACGGCAACACGGCGGGCGCCTCGAACACATCGAGCGCGGCCGACACGTTTCGGCCGATCCGCCGGCACGCGCGATCGGCGACCGTGGCGCACTCGTCGGCCCGCTTCGCGCCCTCGATCGCGAGCCCGGCCGCGTGGGTCGCGCGACCCGCCTCCACGGCGCTCTCGCGCGCCGCGGCGGCGGCCCGCCTCCGGTCCCTCCGGCACGCGCGCACCTTGCGGGCGAACACGATCAGCACCGCGGACTGGCCCGCCAGGAGCGCGGCCTGCAACAACTCGGTCATGGGGTCACTCGGGTGGTTTGAACACGTCGCCCAGTTTTTGGATCAGGCCCGTGGGCCGCTTCGCCAGGTCCGCTCGCGCGGCCGCCCGGGCCGCCTCCTCCCGCTGGCGCTGCGCGAGGATCTGTGCCGCTTTCGCCGCGTGGTCCACGACCGGGGGCGCGACCGGGGCGCCGTCCTCCCAGCGCCGGCCGTTGAGCCAGGTCGTCGGGTGCGGGACCGTCGACCGCCCGTCCACGAGCCGTGGCGCGAGCGGTCCGCTCCCGAGCTTCTGCGCCTCGATCGCCCGGAGCATCGCCTCGAGCAGCTCTGCCGGAGGGTCGATCCGCGCGAACGCCTTCGCCGCGTCGGCCCGCTTCTCGTGCCGCGGGTAGGCGGCCCAGAACCGCTGGAACCGCGGGTCCGCTTCCGCCGCGGTGGGGTCGGCCCGGGCGCGCCGGGGCTTGGGCAGCTCGGGTGCGGCCGCCGCTCCGCTCCCCCGCTCGGGGGGGGGTAGGGGGGTCTTTTCTTCTTCTTTCTCTCTCTGACTCTGAATTGCATTGCTCGGGCAATGCCCGGGCATTGGGGTGGCTATAGCTACCCCAATGGGGTGGCTATTGGCATTGGCGGTCGCGCCGGTTCTGCCGCCCGTCCACCGCTTTTCGGCGCCCGCCCGCCCGTGTTCCCGGGCCAACTTCATCCGCTTAAGGGCCTCGTCGTACTCCCGCCGGAGACGCTTGCTATGCAACCTGCCGTCCGTGCCAAGTCGGAACGGGACGAGGACGCCGGCCTTCACTTCCGCCCAAGTGACCGCGTCGAGGCGCGCGAGGCGCGCGAGGACTTGGTCGTCGTTTGGAAGCGAGGCCGGCGGCTCGGCCTGCCACGCCTTGCACAGGAGGAGCATGTAAGCACCCACTTGCAGGGTCGACATTGCCTCGACGTTGATGTCGTTGGCGAAGTCGGTGGGGTAGAACGCGAAATACGGGGGCCGTTCCATCACGAACTCACGGTGTCGAACTGGTCCCTTTACGCCGCCTTCGTGGCCGGTTCCTCGCCCGCGACTTCCCCGTCCACGATCCGGACCCCGACGGCGTCCCCGTCGGCCACGCGCTCGATGAGCACCTGCGCGCCGGCGCCCGCGGCCAGTTCTTCGAGCAGCTTGAGCCCGTCCGCATCGAGGAGCGACCCGTCGCGGATCAGCATGAGCTTGAGTTTGGGGTTGAGCGCGAGGCCGATCGCGACCGAGGTGCGCAGTCGCTCGGCCCCCGAGGACTGGCCGAACGGGATGCCGTTGAGTGTGACGCCGCCGTCTTTCAGGCCGAGGCCGGGAACCGGCAGAGCCGCGGCCGCGAGCGTCTGTGCGAACTGCTCCTCGGCGTGGTTCATCTGGTCCGTGAGTCGCTTCGATTCGGCCTCTTGCGCGGTCACTTCCTTTTCGCGGTTGGCGCGGATCTGCTTGGACCGCACGGCCTTGTTGATCCCCTCGGCCCCCTTCCCGCGCTGGCGGATCGGCTCCAGGTCGGGCGGTGTGGGCATTGCGTTGGCCGCGTTGCACGCCGCCAGGGCCCGTTCCCCGGACTGGGCCAATTCGGTCTCGGCCTCGGCGAGCTGGGCGCGGAGGCTGTCGACCTTGCGGCCCGCAATTGCGACCGCGGTTTTCATGGTCTCGACTGCACGTTTTGCGGCGTCGAATTCCTTGCGAGCCTTGTCCGCGGCTGTCAGTTCATTGAGGATCTCGGCGACGCTGACCTCCTCGTCGGGTGTCCCCTCGGGCACCGGGGCCATGAGTGCAAGCGCGCCCCTCAGTTCCTTCACCTGCCTGTTGATGTGGGCGCGCTGGTCGAACAGCTCCTTCTTCGCGGCCTGGTGCGACTCCAGGTCGATCCCCGCGACCCGCGCGATCGTCCCGGCCTGTTCGCCCGGCTTCATCCGCCCGAACGCGAGCGGGTCGAACATCAGTTCGCCCACGAACTTGTCGAGCACGGCCTGCGGGCTCTTGTAGCTGAGCCCGTCCTTCGCCAGCACCTCGAGGCTGGAGCCCTTCGCGGTCCAGCGCCGCTTGACGACGATGTCGCCCAGGTCCACCTCGACCGCGGCCCGGTCCTGACCGGCGCGGATCGGCATCTCCGGGGCCTGCGTCCCGCCCCCGAGCGCCGCCGCGATCGCGTCGAGCACCGAGGTTTTGCCCGCGCCGTTCTTGCCCGTGATCGGGGTGACGGGGCCGGTCGGGGCGACGCGCACCGCGACCAGTTTCTTGAAGTTCTCGGCGCGCAACTCAATGAGCCGCATAGATCCTCCGTGTGTTTGGGAGCGGTTCGGGTGAATCAGTCAACGGGCCGGTCAGATGGGTTGTCGAATAGGGACTTCTGTGGTTCGCCGCCGAAGATCGTGGCGCCGAACTCGTCCCTCTCGACGCCGTCGTCCGTCGCTTCCGGCGCGGGCTTCTCCGCGACGCGCTTCCGCGCCGCCTCGCTCGCGGCCTTCAGTTTCACTTGGGCCGGGGGCGGGAGCTGGTTCCAGACGTCGCCGCGCTGCTGCTCGAGCTTGGTCAGCGCCTCGTCCGTGTCGCACGCGGCGTACTGGTCGAGCAGTTCCTTGACGGTCGGGAGCGACTTGGGTGCGGAGCCGGCCGCCCACTGCGCGAGCTTCTGGCCGATCTCCTCCGAGAGCGGCTCGGGGCGCGCGAAGATCTCCCGAAACTGCTCGGGGAGTTTCATCGCCATCGCCTCGCCCGGGTAGTCCGATTCCCAGGTCGGCACGCCCCCGGACTTCGGGAGCAGGAGCACGTTGGCGGTCATCTCGAACACCAGTTCGTCGCCCGAGACCGGGACGAACCCCATCTGGACCACTTCCGTCTTGCCGTTCTGCTTGAGCGGCTTCGACACGGACTTGGCGCGGAAACAGAAGATGAAGTTGCAGTTGAGTTGGAGCAGCCCGCCGATGAACTTGCGCCGGGCCGCTTTCGGCTTCGCCCACGCGAGCATCTTCATGCGCTCGCGCTTCTGGTAGTCGTCCCCGGCCATCCGGGTGAGTTCCTGTTCCTGGAAGTCCACCATCCCGCCCGGCCCCTCGTGCTCGTGAGAAGCCGAATCAATCACGACGATCTTGGACCCCGCGGCGACGCACGCCTGGATCGCGGCCAGGTAGTCGAGCGAGCCGAACGGGGCGCGGAAGTCCAGGTGCCGGAACCGGAACCGGTCGCTGTAGTGCAGCGCGCGCCGGGCCTCGGTGTCGATCACGGCGATGTCCCCGCCGGTGACGCGCTGGATGCCGGTCGCGACGCGCAGCGCGCTCCACGTCTTGCCGCTCCCGGACGGGCCGACGATCCCGATGAGGAGCGGCACCTGTTCGCGGACGGCGGGCTTGATCTCGAACGTTCGGGCTGGTGCGGTCACGGCTCAATCTCGTGTGGTTCGGGAATAGTTTTTGGCGTGCGCTACTCGGTGCCGAGTTCTTCTTTCAAAGCCCACACCGGGGCCTCGATCTGAACCGGTTCCGTCGCATACGCGGGCCAGTGGCCCGTTTGCAGGCACTTCGCCCACAGCTCGCACGCGCGCTTCCACCGGCTGCGCCCGTGCTCGCGGAGCGTGCCGTCGGGCCGCGCCACGGTGAGCGCGACCCGCTTCGGCGCGCCCTCGGGCAGCTCCTCCGCGAGCAACCACACGAAATCCTCGCGCCCGGCGATTTCCGGGTTGAGCTTGCGGAGCGCGGACGTGTACGCGGCGAACTGGATGTCGTAACCGAAGTCGATGGCCTTCTTCGCGAACTTCTTCGGGTCCGCGCACGTGTTCTTGAGGTCCAGGATCGCGCCCGCCTGGATGCGGACGGCGTCCATCATCCCGCGGCACAGGACCGGTCCGAGGCCCGTCTCCTCGTACCAGAACACCGGGGCCTCGGTGCGGAACCCGGCCAGGTCGAACCCGGCCAGTTGGATCTCCGTGACCAGATCGCGAGCGATCGCCGCGAGGCTCTCGTACTTGTGCACGAGGACGGGAATCAGCCCCTCGGCGCGGGCCGCGTCGCGGGCGGCCTTCGCCGCGTCGGTGCGGTAGTCCTTGAAGTGGAGCACCTCGACCACCGGCCCCTTGCCGAGCAGCATCTCGTGAACGATGGTTCCGCTGTCCATTTCCTCGGTCGCCTCGCCCCGCAACCCGCCGAACTTCGGGTGCTTGAGCCAGGCGTGCAGCGGGCTCTCGTTGAGGAGCACTTTGGCGATCGAGGCCGATAGCGAGGGTGACGGACAGGGGTCACGGTGGTACTCAGCGGCGGTCATGTCGACGATGCACGGCGGGTTCATGGCTGCTCCGGTGAAAGGCGCCCGGGCCGTCCCTGGCCGGGGTCGCGGTAGCTGCGGGAATCAGAACGGGATGATCGTGGCCGCCGGGTCGTACCGGAGCGCGCCGCCGGCCTCGACCACGCACGTGGCCCGGACCTCGCACCACGCCTTGGCCGCGTCGAGCGAGAGGAAGTCGGGCGACGAGCGAATCGGGGCCATCGGATCGCCGAGTCCGAGGCGCGAATCCGTGGCCCGGAAGACGGCGCTGTTCAGAACGGCGCGAAACACGCGCCACTCCGCGCCCGCGTCGCCGTAACCGACCCAGCCGCCGTCGGCTCCTTCCCGCACCCATCGCAACCGGTTGGTTTCGAGCCGCCCCCGGCACCAGTCGAGGGCCGAGGACTCGTTCGCGAGGGGGCCGGTGGACTCGCCGGTCCAGTGGTCCGTTGCGATGTAGTAGGCGCCGGAGGTGGCGACGATCTCGAACCGGCCGTTGGCGCTCGTCTTCCGAATCGCACTCGTTTGGTGCCACGTGATGCCCGCGCGGTCGGCCGCCGCGTGCGGGTCTTGTTCGAGCGTGAGGAACTCGTCGGTGCTGTCCGAGACCGACGGGGCCGGGTTAGTCGGTGGCGAGAAAATGCTCTCCGGGTCGGCGTCGGGAGTTGCGGCGGAGGGCTGTTTCGGTGCCGTGGGTGCGACCTTCGCAGCGGGTGGCGCGCCACCAATCGGTTCGGCCCGCACGACGAGCGCCGGGTTCACCTCGATGACCATTCCCGCGACGACCAACTGGTACCGCACGCTGAAGCCGAACAGCTCGTTCGTCTCGACCACGGCGACGATCGGGAACGCGGCCCGGTCGCCCAGCGCGCCGATAAACTGCGCGAGCGCCGAAGACACTACCGACAGCGAGCGGAACCGCACGAAGTCGCCGGCGCGGTAGATCTCGGTCGGGGCGGGGAGGGCCACGGGCGCGCGCGGCTCCGCTGGCCCGCTGTTCGCAGGGGCTACCATGCTCGAACTCCTAAGTGTGAAAAGAATTAGCCTGCTACTGGCTCAGCCCCGAGTCGAACGGGGTAGTGATCCTGCCCGCACTCACCAGTACCCCCACCCCGCAAGCAGATGGTTGATGCGGTTTTGAACCGCCAGCGGCAGGACTGTTGCTGAACGGGTCACCGTGCCCGCACCTGAACCAACGCCCCGATTAACTCACACGGCTCGGGGCCACACCGCTCGCGACCTGAGCGGGCCGCCTTTCCCCTCGGCCCGCCCCGTTGTGATTCGGCGCCCCGATCGATCTCGCACAGCTCGGGGCCACACTGCCGGAGCGAGGTTCGCCACGCTCTCTCCCGTGGCTACTCCCGCCGCGATTCACTCGATCGTCTTGCGAAAACCCTGCAACATCATGTCTTGAATCGCGCTCGCTTCGGTCGGCTGTAGGTCCGTCACGCCGAACCGGAACAACAATCGGTCGCGGTCCCGTGTGTTGAGTTCGCCGACCGCGTACAGCACGAGCACCGCGCGCACGTCGGGGTTGCGGGAGAATCGCTTGAGTTGGGCGCTCGTGTACCCGCGCGCTTTTTGTTTGGTCGCCACGTCGCCCTCACGCCGCTTTGCGGCCCTTGACCCGTTCGGCGTGCGCCGCGACCACCGCGTCGCACTTCTCGCGCGCCGCCTGGTGCAGCTTCGCGAAGTCGTCGGCATCCATTCCGAATTCGGTTGCCGCCGGCCCGAGCCCGATCTGCCCGAGCGAGACGGCCATAATGAAGGGCCACACGCGCGGGTTCTGGTCCAAGTGCGCGCGGGCCTCGGCCAGCGAATTCAACACGACCACGGGTCGCCCTCCGTAACTTCCGGTACCGGTGGTTAGGCCGCTTGCTTCTTGAGCCGCTCGGCGATTTTGACGAACCGGGCGAACGGGATCGCGCGGAGTTCGCTCATGGTCTTCACGCCGAACGCTTTCGCGTAATCGATCTTGTCGTTCTTGTTCGCGATCAGATCCTTCGTGATCGCGTCCCGTTGTTTCCGCTCGGCTCGGTCCAGGATCACGAGTTCGCGGGTGATCGCGTACCGCCTTTTCACCTTGCGTTCGTACTCGCCATTTCCCTCCGCAGGGTGGTACGAACACGCGATCGCCGCGCCCTTGTCGTTGAAACTCGTGACCTTCACCCGCTCGCCGCGCCACTCGAACGAGCACCCGACGTGCAGCCGTTCGCTGGTCCGGTCGCCGCTCAAGTGGGCGTAACTGTCATGGCGCTCGGCGGGGCTCACCTTGTCCGCGATGATCGGCGGGCGCCCCATATATTCCTCGAAGGCCGCGGCCGCAGAGTAGTTGCCTTCGGCGACGGCCATCGAGTAGACCCACTCCCCGTCGGCCCCGATCCAGTAACTGTGCCGGAACTTCGCGAGCCCCTCGAAGTCCGTCTTTGTGAAGGCGAACCCGGCCCCAATGGTGAGGGCGAGCGCCTTCCGCATCGCGGTGTTGAGCCGCTCCCACGAGTGGCTCGTTTCGCTCTGGCAGTTCGCCCACACGAGTTCGAGCAGAGCGGTCGGGGGAGACGTTTTCTTCGCCACGGTTCGCCCTCCTTAGCTAAAGGCCGGTTCCAGTTCCGCCGCTTTACCCGCCTCGATGCTTTCCGCCGCTTCGATCAGCCGGTCGCGCGTCTCGCGGTCGCTCAGCACGCGGAGGAGCGTGGCCAACTTGCGCTGGCTGTGGAACCGCACGTCGCTCCCGGCCGTGATGGTCAGCGAGGTGCAAAATTCCGTCGCGTCGCCGCCGTGTTCGTTCTCGCCGTGTACGCGCATGGTGCGGGCTCCTTTCCTGGGGTCGGGCGATCGGTCGAGGCTCAGTCGGTGTCTTTGGGCGTGCCGCCGCACGCGATGATTGCGTCTCGCTTGGCGCTATGGCCGCGCGCCCGCGACTGGGCGACCGTCTCTACGACTTCCGTGGTGCAATTCCGGTCCGCGGCCATCTTCCGAAGGAGCCGAATAAGCTCTGCCGGTGCGACTCGAAGCCCGTCGGCATGGCTGGGTGAAAACACCCGAACCCGAAGCAGCCCCTTTTTTCTCCACGAGTGGAGGGTGTGGACCGGAATCCCAGTCACAAGCGAGATGTCACCGAACGTCACATCGAGCGGCCCGGTCCGGGTCTCCCACTCCTTGACCTTTCGGGCCGGGATGCGGACGAACGATCCCGTCAGAACGCCCCCGTCCTCGTCCGGAAGCTGCCAGGCCCGGGCCATTTGAGCTGGCGTCAACTCCACCATCTCCTCCGGCTCTTTTTGGCTCTTCATCCGTAACCCTCTGTGTGTCGTGTGCTGTCAGTATTCCATATCGTTTGGCCTATATCAGCACCTTGAGAGAATATCAAAGGCTTTTCATCGACCTAAACAGTGAATTATTCGGCTTTTTTGGTCTGTTCAGATTGACCCGGATTGGCCGGTTGACCCAAAATCTCCCCCATGCCTAGACCGCGCGTGCGCTACGACGACAAAGGGGAGCCTTTGCCCTGCAAGCTCTTCGTTCCCCCACACCTGGCGAAGTTCCTTTACCGCCAAGCGGCCAAGGCGCGCAAAGGGGACGGGCTCAAGGTCGAGGAGACGGACATCGTCATCGAGTTGATTGAGAAATGGGCAGCGGGCCAGCCGCCGGTGGACTGGCCCGCGCTACTCACCGAGCTTCAGGCGGAAGAGAGCAAGGACTCGGGCACGAACGTGAGGGGGAGCGGCAAGAAGATCAAAAAGGGGCCGCCCAAAGAAGGGTAGCCGGCGCTCACCCCGTCGCTTCGGCGATCCGGCGCGCGACCGATTCCCCGGCCCGGTCCGCGTACACCTGCCGCGCCACTTCGGGCGAGTTGCCCAGTGCGGCCGCGGTCGCCTGGTCGCTCTCGTAGGTGTCCATCAGCTCCGTGGCGCGCGTGTGCCGCAACTGGTTCGGCGCCCAGTACGTGACGCCCGCCGATTCGCACGCCTGCTGGACGTAGTAGCGGTACCGCTGCGGCGTGACCGGGGTCGGGCTCGCGCCCTTACGAGCCGGCGGCAGCACGAAGACCGGGCCGCTCGGGTGCTCCTCAATGAGCGGGGCCAGTATCGCCCGGGCCTGCGGTCCGAAGAAGACGACGCGGGTCGTGTTCCGGTGCAGCATCTTGTTGAAGTCCGTCACCACGCACCGCCACGGGGATTTCCGGCGGTCGATCTGATCGGCCGCGAGCGAGCACGCCTCCCCGGGCCGCATGTTCCCCAGTAGTTGGACCCGGATCAGGGCGGCGAGTACCGCGCGGCGCCCTGGATCGCGGTGCAGGTGTGTGCCGACCAGGACCGCGTCCACATCTTCGCGGGGCGCCGGGTCGACGCCCTCCCCCTCCTCCACTTCGTCCCGGCGCCCCGCCGCGATCGGCTCCACGAGGGCGATCGCGGTGTGTACCGCGGCCGGGACCATGAGTTCCGTTGCGGCCCACGCGAACGCGCGGATGATCCGCTTTACGTGGGCGTTGATCGTCGGCCGCACCCACTCGCGGTCGATCATGGCCTCGCGCACGGTGCGCAGTTTGGGCGCGGTGAACTCGCGGGCCGGTTCGTCCCCGAATAGCTCGGCGAGCGGCAAGAGCGCGGCCCGGTTGCAGTAGAGTTCCGATGTGGGCTTCCCGTACTTCCGGTACGTGCGCTCGCAGTGGGCGAGCCAGGCGCTAATCAGGTCGCCGATCTTCGGCTCCGCTTTACCCCCGGGCGCGTTTACTTCGCCGCCCTGCCGGTTCGCCCAGTCGAGCGCGAACCGCCGGTACTCGAGCTTGGCCTCGTTGCTCCCCCACTTCCCGAACGTGCGCCATTTCGCCTGCCCTTTTTCCGACCACCGACAGTACGCCCGGCCGTCGGCGTGCTCTTTCATCTCCGGGCACGCCCGAACCGATCCGGATTTTTTTCGCCCGCCCCGTGCCAATTTCCGGTTCGGTGGCGTGGTTAGGGCGCGGTCGACGGGCCACTTGAACCGGAAAATCCGGCTCCGGATCGTGGCTGCGGGGATGCGGGTTTCGCGGGACCAGGCCGCAATTGATTGCGTGCGGCCCGCGTGAGTAAGGTCGTGGGACGGGTAGGGCATGACGTTCCTCCGGTTCGATGGGGAATATCGGCCCGGGAAGGCGTCTCGCGCGAGCTAAAGTGGAATCTGTGCGGCCGCACGTTTTGCGGCGTGCGGTAAAAATAAGAGGTGAAATGCAAATACCCTGGGATTCCCAGGGCATTTGCGGAGAGCGGGCGAAGGGATTTGAACCCTCGACATCTTGCTTGGAAGGCAAGAGCTCTACCGCTGAGCTACACCCGCACGAAGGATCGCGAAGCTCGGAGTCAGAAACGCGGAACAAGATACCAAAGCTACCCAGCATACCGCCGCAAGCCCATTCACTCTCCTCGCCTTCGCCTGGTCACTTTCACTTTTCGCTTCAAACTCTCGCGGCTCACGCTCTCACTCCGCGATCTACGATCCGCACTCCGCGTTCGATCAGTGGGTAGGGAGGGATTTGAACCCCCGAATCCCGAAGGAGCCAGATTTACAGTCTGGTGCAATTGACCACTCTGCCACCTACCCGTGAATCACCGTCACCATTCTCTTTTACAAGCACTCTCGATTGTATGAACCGATCCCAGCAGTGAAAAGCTCGCGGAGGGAGTTGAACCCACGACCAGCGGTTTACAAAACCGCTGCTCTACCACTGAGCTACGCGAGCGGAACGCCTTATTTCCAAGTACCTCGCAGACATCTGGTGTTTCAGCTCCGCGGCCCAACACCCGCCAGGACACTCACTATTCTCGGGAACGGCCGCGTGAAGATCAACACCACGCGGCCCGAACCAACGACCGCTTTCGAGAAGCGGCGGTCGTGTCTAAGACCGATTCTATAGCGCCCGGGTTCGCGAACAAGTCTCAGAAACCACAGAAGCCATTCCCGGGCTCCGCCCTTCCCTTCAGCGCCGGCACCGGCCGCGCCCCGCTTCGCACCCGAAACGCGCGGCCCGAATGCCCTTCCGACGGTAGAGTTGTACGTTTAGCTGTGCGACCCGGCGCGAACCGTGTGCCGGCCCACCGGAATCCGAATCTCCCACGCCATCGGACCCATGAATCTCAGCTACCACACGAGTTACCCCGGGATCGACGACCTGCGCGAGCGCGCACGACAACGGACCCCGCGGTTCGCGTTCGAGTACCTCGACGGCGGGTGCAACGAGGACGTGAACCTGTTCAAGAACACGGACGACCTGCGCCGGGTCGAACTGAAACCGCTGTACCTGACGCCGCACACCACATCGAACCTGAAGACCGAGCTGTTCGGCCACGAGTACGACGCCCCGTTCGGCATCGCCCCGATCGGGCTCCAGGGGCTGATCTGGCCGGGCGCACCGGAGATCCTCGCGCGCGCCGCCGCCGAGCACAACGTCCCGTTCGTCCTCAGCACCGTCACCACGGCGAGCATCGAGCGGATCGGCGAGATCACCGGCGGGCGGTTCTGGTACCAGCTCTACCACCCCGCGGACAACGCGATCCGCGACGATATCCTGAACCGGGCCGAGGCCGCCGGGTGCAAGACGCTGGTCCTGCTGTGCGACGTCCCGACGTTCGGCTTCCGCCCGCGCGACATCCGTAACGGGCTGGCGATGCCCCCGCGGATGACGCTCCGCAACATCCTCCAGATTTTCGGGCGCCCGAGCTGGGCGGTGCGGACGCTGCTACAGGGCACGCCGAACTTCGCCACGATGGTGAAGTACATGCCCAAGGGCCTGAACATGAAGCAGCTCGGCGCGTACATGAACGCGACGTTCTCCGGGCGCCTGAACGAGGCCAAGATCGCCCCGATCCGCGACCGCTGGAAGGGCAACCTGGTGCTCAAGGGCGTGGCGAGCGAGGAAGACACGGAAACCGCGGTCCGGCTCGGGCTCGACGGGATCATCGTGTCGAACCACGGCGGGCGCCAGGTGGACGCGGGCGAATCGACGATCCGCTCGCTGGCCCCGATTGCGGCGAAGTACCGCGGTAAACTCCGGATCATGATCGACAGCGGGCTGCGGAGCGGACCGGACATCGCCCGCGCGCTGGCGTGCGACGCCGATTTCACGTTCCTGGGCCGGACGTTCATGTACTCGGTCGCGGCCCTCGGTCGGGCCGGCGGTCAGCACGCGATCGCCATGCTGAAGGTCCAGTTGAAGCAGGTGATGGAGCAACTGTGCTGCCACCGCGTCGCGGACCTGCGCCAGCACCTGCTGCGGAAGCCCGGCGAAACCCTACCGACCGCGTGATCGCGCCGTTGGCGTCGAGGCGAACGGCCGGTGTAAGCCCAATGCTGTTCGGCTCGAAAGTTGCGTTCGTGGACCCGCATAGCAGCACCACGTGGCCCAAGTGGAGAGGCGCTCATGGGCACGGCGGGCGCGGACCGGTCACCAGCGGAAAACGTGATCCGTCGCGCCCGAGCGTGCCGGTTGTTCGAGTTGCTCAAGGACACGGGACCGAACGGAACCGTGCGCTCCGATACTCGCACTACGCGCTCTGCACCTGCTGGCTCTGTTACACCCGAATGCGTGCACGTCGCGGACGCGGGTACGAGCGCGACGCCCTGTTCAACGCGATCGATCGCGTTGTTCTTCCGGTTCCTCAAATAGGCACTCGGGTTGAGGCGCCTCATGCCGGGCCAGCCCAACGCGATCGCATGCGTGCGGCTCGCCGAAGCGGTGGGCGGCCCGTCACCGGTACCGAGTTCTGGGTCCTCACCTTGGGCGTCCAGAAGTGGGTTGAGGGCGACGAACTTCGAGACTACCTCGACCAGCGGTACAAGAAGGGTAACACCGCTCTGGACAAACGTCGAGCCGAACAGCATTGGGTACAATGCCGGCCGTTCGCCTCTGTCCTTGTTGGCCGCCGCCTCCCTTATAATTTTTGCAATAATATACTATTAATTATATAAATACCTCCAATCTCACCAAGACTATCGTACTCTTTACCAGCCGTCGTCATGTTCTGGGATCTCTTCACATCGCGTTCGATCGCGTGCGTCGAATCAGCGAGCGTCGTGCGTGTGAACCCGCGCCCACTCGCGATCATGCCCGGGTCGTTTAACCCGCTACACCACGGGCACACCGGCTTGGCCGCGGTCGCGGCGCGGCGCCTCGGGACCGAAGTTCATTTCGAGTTGTCGATCACCAACGCGGACAAGCCGGAGTTGCCGCGCGAGGAAGTGGAGCGCCGGGTATCGCAGTTCGCGGACGTCGCCCCGGTGTGGGTCACGCGCGCTGCGGCGTTCGAGAAGAAGGCGGACCTGTTCCCGGGGGCCGCGTTCGTGTTGGGGTGGGACACCGCGGTCCGTGTGGTCGATCCGAAGTATTACGGTGGGGAACACGGGCGCGACGCGGCGCTCCGCAAACTCCAGGCCCGCGGGTGCCGGCTCGTGGTCGGTGGGCGCATGGACGCGACCGGCACGTTCCGCGTGTGGGACGACGGGTTCCTACTCGCGGAATTCGCGGACCTGTTCGTTCCGTTAACCGAGGCCGATTTCCGGGCCGATGTGTCGAGTACCGAGCTACGCGGGAAATGATAACGGCCGCCTCAAGTGGGCGGCCGTCACGTTTGCACCTTCGGGTCACTTTCATTTGCCGGGTTTGATCGGCAGAATGAGATCCTTCGCGGGGCGCTTCAGGTTGTCCTTCAGTTGGTACCAGCCGAATTTGACGAACGCGGCCGAGCGCTTCTCCTCGGACGTGAAGGCGTACTGGCCCAGCCCGGCGGGGGTCGGGGTGAAGTTCGAGTTCGGCTGGGTCTCGAACCCATAATCCTTCATGTTTTGCCCGGACTGTGTAATCAGGAACGCGAACGCGACGTCGCGCAGGGTGACCGTGTGCGTGTCCGCAACACCGCCGTTGAGGTTCCGCTGGAACCAGACCTGCGTCACCATCCCGTCGCTGCCCACCGTGGTCAGTTTGTCGGGGTTCTCGCCCTTCTTGAACACGCCCGGGTAGTCACCCACGCGCACCTCGTTCTTCATGATCGCTTTGAGTAGCGGCGCCTCCTCTTTGGCGCGCTGTTGGATCAGGTAAATCAGCGCCTGCCCCTTGGCGTACCCGGGAACCGTATCGAGCAGCGTGATGCGCCGGAGCAGCGTAGCCGATTCCGGGAACTGTTTCAGGTTGCCGTTGCTGAGCAGGTAAACGAGTTGGGCCAGGTCCTGCGGGTCGTCGCGGGTTCCGAGCCACTTGCCGACGACGGTTTTAAAGATCTCGGCGTGCGCCCCGGTACCGTTCAGCGCGGTCATCGCGGCGCCGCTCTGCTGAAGCAGGGTCACGCCGCTCACCTGGTTCCACTGAATGGTGGTCCGCGGGATGAGTTCGTGGGGGATCTCGCACTCGCCGAGCAGCACCGCGGCGATGTCCGCCAGGCTCGGCTGCTTCGGGGGCGTGGGCCGCGCGCCGCCGAAACCGTTTCGTTGGATCATGTCGCTGAACAGGTTGTTCCGCCGGTCGGAGACGGCCCGCCCACCTTCGACGGACCCGCGGTCCATTGCGGCGAACATTTCCAGGTTGTACGGCGACTTGAGGATCTCGACGTAAAGCTCGCGGGCCTTCGGGGTGGCGCCCAGGTTCTTACGGAACATCTTCAGACCGGGCAGGTCGTGATCGAACTTTCCGTCCTTGTCCTCAAGGAACGTGTCGACGCGGGCCTTCAGGTCGTCGGCCTCGGCCTTCGGCAACAACCGGGTCGCGCGAGCGCGGATCTCCGGGTCCGTCTCGGTAGTCGTGGCCTCAACGAGCGCTTGTTTGGCGGACCGGCCCATCTTGGCGAGTTCGCCCTGCGCGTCCTCGCGGTCGCGGTAGTTCTCGTTCCCCATCCGGCGAACGAGTTCACGCGCTTTGGACAGATCTTGCGCGGGGATTTCAAGAGCCTTCGGGTCCGGGGACGCGCCGAAAGCCGGGACCGATGCGAACACCCCGCACGCTAGCATCATCATCCGGAGCCGACGCATGTGTTGCCCTCAACGCACTCTCGGTGTGTTCACTCGTTTAGCGCCACCTTACAAAGATGACGCATAATGGGGCCGGCGCCAACCACAATTCGGATGCCCCGGCGCCGGTGGGTGTATCCAAATTCTCTGGGGTCATGCCGCCAAGCTCCAATAGGCCTGCCACTGGATGGAGTTCCGCACGCAGACCAGGCTCGCCATCGGTCGGACGTTCTTCTTGAGCCAGCGAGCACCTCGGGCTTTCAAACGCAATCCCAGGGTCTTGGCTTGTCCTTCCACCGCACCGCTGCCGATGGCCTGGCCACGGGCCAACCGATCACGATACGCCAAACGATTCGTGTGCTTGGCGAAGTAGCCCAACAACTTCTCCGTCGCCTTCTGCCTTCGTGTCCGTTCTTCGAGAGTCTCGACGGACAACAGTTCTGACACCCACACGCACACACCACCCCAACCCTCACGCAACAACACGTCGCGACCGCGCTCAAAAGCAGCACGGGCCTCGTCGGTCCCCTGGCCGAATATCCTCTGCGCACAAAGGCTCAACCGCTCACTGGCGTGGTAAATGTCCAGCGTCTCTCGACAACCCGGCAGCACACGATTGACCGACTTCCAAATCCAACTGGCCCCGTCACCCAACGCATGGACGCTCGACCACTGCGCCACACCCAACTGACGCAACGACGGACCCCAACGGCGTCGAAACACTTTCGATTTGGCGATCATCGCGAACGACACGACCGCACCGGCCGGGGGCAAGCGCTCGTCGTCCTGCCACTGCTCGGGTGATACCGCCGTGCCGGCCTCACGCTTGGAAATCACTGCGATCTTCAGGTCTTTCCAGCCTTCTTCGCGGGTATTGACCTTGCCCGCGTCAATCGCCAACTCGATCTCGCCTGGGGTTTGGCGAAACGTCTGGGCCGTGGCGTGATCCTGGGGTTGGAACGTCGTCATCGCCCGGCCATGCGTTCCCACGAGCTGGCGCGCGGTCTCGGGGGCCAACTTCACTCCCAGCAACTCCCGGAGATGTTCGCGGGTCTTGGCGAACGACACATCGGCAGCCAAACGACAGCAATGCTTCTGAAGAACCGTGCTGAATCGCTGCGTCAGACCGATGACGGCATCGGCTGCGTAAGCTCCTTCGGCTCCACAGCGGCATTGCCAATAGTGTCGCGTGAGGTTCAGAGGGCCGACAGTGGTCACGAACTGCCGGGGCTTTTTCCCGCGGTCTTCTTTGGCTCGCCCGCAGTCGCAGATTCGGATCGGCGACCCTTTTTTTCGGCGGCTTGGATGCGTCGGGTGACCGCATCGGCCAAGAGGTTTTTGGTCAGTTCGCGTCCCTTGGGTATGACCGCCGTTTCGCAGGCGTCCAAGACCGTGCCGTTGGCCGCGGAGAGCGCCAGAGCTTGGAGCTCTTCGTGGACGGCCAATAGCTGCCGGACTAGCGCTTCGCTTTCGGCGGGGATTTCAATCGTGACGGTCTTGCTCATAGAACATCCCTGTTCGCATCCGAGAACACCCCACTTACCCAAATTCCGCCAACCCCACCAGAGAAGTTAGTTACACCCGCGCCGGTTACAACTTCAGACGCGGACCTCCGCCTTATGGATTCTTTTCCCGCCACGTCTTCCACTTCTCGGCCGCGTCCTTCCGCTTGTCCTCGGGGATACTGAACCGGGTGTAGCTGATCGACGCCGTCCCACTCCCCTTAAAACGGTCCTCGATGCCGTAATCCTCGACCTTTTGCTCCGTAATGAGCACGGCCGCGGCCAGGGCCATGTCGCCCACCGTGATCGTCGTGCGAACCAGGTTTCCCCCGACGTTGGTGGTGATCGTGGTAATCACCGTGCCGTCGCCGATGAGTTTTTCGACCGTCGGGAGGTGCTCTTTGGACTTGTTCCGAACGAGGGCCGCGAACGCCTGGCCTCGGTAAGCGGCCGGAGCGCCCGAGGTTCCGAGGAGGCGCACGGCCATGCGCCCCGCGGCCTCGGTGTTCTGAGTGTTGGTCGCGAGGTTAAGGGCCGTGTACATCTCATAGGGATCGGTGCGCGAATCGAACCACGCGGTCATCACCGTCTTCAGTGCCCGGGCACGATCGTCGGTCCCCTGAGCGGCCTGCGCGATACCAGAGGTGGTCAAAACACTCGCGAACAGACTGTTCCGGGGGCCGCCCTTAAAAGGAACCTGCGAGTCCGCGAACATGAGGACGGCGACCTCCATCACGGTCGGGTTCCGCGGGGCGACGCCCCCGACGCGCGGGAACTTCGCGTAGTACAGTTCCTGCTTCATCGTGGCGATTTCCGCGCCCAAGTCGGTCGTGCCGGACCCGAGGGCCGTGAGCAATTTGCGCCCGCCGGGGGCGTTGAGGAGCTCGACGAACAGTTCGCGCGCGGCGCGGTCAACGGAGGTTCCCGCCCGGGTGGTCCACGACCAGCCGAACATCGACCACTCGCCCCGCGCGACCGAGCGTAACTTGTTCCAGCCCGGGAGGTCGTGTTCGTATTTACCCTCGGTGTCGGCCAGGAACGTGTCGAGCCGGGCCTTCATTTCGAGGGCGTTGGCCCGTGAGAGCATCGAGCGCGAACGGGCGCGGATCTCGGGGTTCGGGTCGCTGTTCGCCCCGTCTTGCAGCGCGGCGCGAGCGGCGCGCCCCATCGCGATCAGACCGTGTTCCGCGTCTTCGCGGTCGACAAAGGTCTCGCTCCCGAGCTTCTGCACGAGTTCGCGGGCCTTCGACAGTTCCTCTTGCGGCACCGCCAGCGATTTCGGATCAGGCGACGGCGGTGCCGGAGTAGTGGTAACGAACACAGCAGCAAGGGCGAGAGCGGCGTGCAGCATGAACGTCCCTCGGCAGCTTAATTGGAGAGGCGAAACCAAAGAGGCGGCGGGATCGGCCGGAGGGAAGCGCGCAGTGAGGGCGCGATGAGAGCCCCGGCAGACTCGAAATTATATCGGACGAACAGCCACCTGTCGATTAGTCAGCAATTTTCTGCAATCGTATCGTGGTGCCCCGCGTCCCCCGGAGATTCCCATGCCCGATGCCGACCCGCTCGCGCCGACCGAAACCGCGCTCCGCGACCTGGCGATGACCTATCCCGGAGCCACAGAAGACTTTCCGTGGGGGCACCGGGCGATCAAGGTGAAGGCGAAGATCTTCCTGATCCTGGCCCTGAACGACGGGAAGTTATCGGTCACGATGAAGTTGCCCGATTCCGGTCGGTACGCACTCACACAGCGGTACGCCCAGCCGACCGGGTACGGGCTGGGCAAAAGCGGCTGGGTCACCTGCACGTTCCATCCAACCGACGATCCGCCGATGGACCTGCTCGAAGAGTGGATCGAGGAGAGCTACCGCACAATCGCGCCGAAGAAGCTAGTTCTCGCACTGAACGCTCGGCTCGGGGGCGCGGAACCGCCGCTGGCACCGCCTCCGCCACCAGCCGTGAAAAAAGCCCCAGCCGCCAAGAAACCCAAAGCAAAGGCTGCCGCGAAACCGCGAAAGAAGAAATAGCCGCGTGCGATTCTGCTTTTCACCCCAATTGGGCCGCGAATAATAGTTTCAGAGCCGGGGTTCTGGTACTGGCGAGGTCGAACGGGACGAGCAATAGTGTGTAATCGATCGCGCTACGGTCATCAGATCCCAGGTTTCAGTCAGGGCTACGATCCACCGCCCCGCTAAGGCGGAGAACCACCCGAGGAGTCGGTCATGGCGTTCGATCCCGTCAAGTTGGCCGAAGACACCGAAGCGTTCTGCCAGGCGGTGCGCCCGGCCGAGGAACTGGCTTACGCAGAGCGCAAGTTCAACGACCAGGTCGTGCCGCTCGCGAAGAAGTACAACCTGCTCGGCATGAACGTCCACCCCGAGTACGGCGGGCGCGGCGCGGACGCCGTGAACTACTTCAAGGCACTCGCGCGCATCGGGCGCGAGGGAACCACCGTCCGGACGTTCTTCTCGGGGCACCTCAGCATCGGCGCGTACCCGATCCAGACGTGGGGCAGCGAGCGGCTCAAACAAAAATACCTACCCGCGGCTTCGCGCGGCGACAAAGTTCTCGCGTTCGGGCTCACCGAACCGGATGCGGGGAGCAATCCCCGCGAAATGACCACGACCTACACCAAGAAGGGCGACGGCTACGTTCTCAACGGTGTGAAGTACCTCATTTCTAACGGCGGGATCGCGCACGCGGTCATCGCGTTCGGGTACCCGGAGGGGCAGGTCGGCACGGGACGCATCTCGGCGTTCGTTGTGGACACGGACGCGAAGGGGTTCGAGGCCGAGAGCTTCGCCGTGAACGCGAAAATGGGCATGCCCACATCCAACACCGCGATGTTCGAGATGCACGACGTTGCGGTGCCGGCCGAGAACCTCCTGGGCACCGAGGGCGACGGGTTCCGGATCGCGTTGGGCACGCTGGTGAGCGGCCGGCTCAGTGTCGCCGCGGGCTGTTTGGGCGTGATCGAGGACTGCCTCGCGGAAGCGATCGAATACTCGAAGATGCGCAAGCAGCACGGGAAAGAGATCGCCCGGCACCAACTCGTTCAGGACCACATCGCGCACATCGAAATGGACCGCGTCGCGAGCGAATCAATGGTGCTCCGCGCGGCCGAAATGAAGGACCGTTCCGCAGCCGCGCCGGGCGACAAGGAACTGCTGCGCCAGGCCGATCTACTCGCAGCTCAAGCGAAATTCTTCGCGACGAATGCCGCCTGGGACGCGGCCGACCGCGCGGTTCAGGTGTTCGGCGGACGCGGGTGGAGCACACTCTACCGCCCGGGCCGGCACCTCACGGACGTTCGCGTGTGCCGCATCTACGAGGGCACCGACGAAATCCTGAAGCTGAAGATCGCCGCGTCGGTATTGGGGAAGGAGTGGGAAGCGTTTAAGTAACAGGGGGCGCGTACTGTGATTTACTCGCGCCGCGTGACCGTTTTAGGGACTAGCACCGGTCTGTACGGGCGATTAGACTATCGGGGTTGTGCGGATTGCACCGCTTGAGCCGCTCCGATGAGTACCGCCTCGTTACCGCCGGTTGCGAATGCGTCGGGCGCTTCTGCGCCCTCGCGTAGCGCACAAGCGGCACTCGGCGTGTTCCTCGCGGTTCTGCTCGGCTTGCTCGTCATCCGCGGGTACGGCAACCGCTTCGGGGCGCGGCCAACGGAACCCGTCGCGGTCGATCTCACCGACCTGAACACGGCCAGCCAAATCGAACTGGCCCAAGTGCCGGGTGTCGGGCCCAAAATGGCGGAAGCGATCGTCGATCACCGCCACCTTTACGGACCTTACAAGTCTGTGGAAGAGCTGAGAAGTGTGCGCGGCATCGGGCCAATTACATTCGAGAAGGTCCGAGCACACTTCCGCACCGGTGCGCAGACGAACGGGCCTCTCGCAGAAGCGCCCACTTCACCCGCACCACCGGTGACTCGCGCGACCACGCCAATCCCAGCACCGCGGTCCGCATCGACTAGCGCGAAGAAGATTCAACCGGGTGAAGCGCCGATCAACGTGAATACCGCGCAGCACGAAGAACTCCAGCGCCTCCCGAGCATCGGCCCCGTGATCGCACAGGCGATCATCGCGCACCGAACACAGTCGCCGTTCCAGACCGTCAACGACCTAGACAAAGTGAAGGGCATCGGGCCAAAGACGCTCGATAAACTGCGCCCGTTCGTCGTAGTAAATTGAGTGTTCACCGACGGGCGACTTACGGCGCGGTCTTCAACGTCCAGCCCTTCTCGCTAACTTCGAGTCCCTGGTTGCCCGCGAGTTCGTCGTACACCTTTTCCATCTCCTCGACGGAATCGAAGTACCCGACGATGAACGCGGCCCCGAACGTATCGCCGGCTTTCACCGCGCGCCCGCCGATCTCTTCGATCATGCACACGTAGCCGCGCTGGTGGCACCACGCTTCGTAGACGGCCGACGGGTCGAGTGTCATGCCCGCCAACCACGGCCCATCCTTCCCGGTCTTCGGATCGCGAATGTGGTACGCCCGGATGATCCGCTTGGGAACCTTCTTGTCGTCGCGCGTGTAGAGAAACTTCTCGTCCGGGGCAAAGTCTTTCTCGAACTCCTTTGGCGCGATCGTTCCGTGGTAGCTGAGGTACACTTCGCTAAACGTGTCACCGCCCTTGTGCTTGACGTGGCCGGGCATGTCGATGCGGAGGAACATCGCGTCACTCGCGTTCACCGCGGTGATCTTATCGGCCGAGATGAAGTAGCGCTTGCCGGCCGGGAACACGATCGTCTGTTCCCACTTCGAGCCGGTCTTCTTGCCCGGCGCCGCGAGCGTGTAAGTGTGGTTCTGCTTCACCGCGACGAAATCCTTACCGTAAACCACCACCGGTTTCAGTTCCTTCGCCTGCGTACAAATTTGCGGGCCTTCGATGCAGCGTTTCGCACGCTTGCCGTGATAGAGATTGTCGAAAACGTAGGGCAAATCGCCCGGAAGTTTGTCGCGGTACTCTTCGTCACTGCCGGGTTCCATGACCCAATCAACGATGTCCAGCCCGAACCCGAGATCGCGTGCGCCAGTTTTCGTGTCGAGCAGACTACCGGCTTCGACCCCACTGACGTATCCCCTCTTCTTGATTGATGCCTCCAGCGCGCCCCCTGCGATACGAATGCGATCCCCGTCCTCGGTCACTTTGAACGTCGGTGATTCCGGCGCAGCAGGCGCGACGCCGACACCCACAACAAGCGCGAGCACAACGATCTGGAAGTAGTGAAGTGAGTGCATGGCGAGAGGTTCCGTAATAGGACGGAAGGATGCCCTGTGCTTCATCGTCCGTGTGTCATTCACCCAACATCGGCAGGTCCAGCCCGTTCTCCTTCGCACAGCGAATCGCGCTGTCGTATCCCGCGTCCGCGTGGCGCATCACGCCGGTGCCGGGATCGTTTCGTAACACGCGCCCGATGCGTTTGGCAGCTTCTGGCGTCCCGTCGCACACGATCACCACACCCGCGTGCTGGCTGAACCCCATACCGACCCCGCCGCCGTGGTGCAGCGACACCCACGTCGCGCCGCTCGCGGTGTTCAGCAGCGCATTCAAGAGCGGCCAGTCGGATACTGCGTCCGAGCCGTCGCGCATACTCTCGGTTTCACGGTTCGGGCTGGCGACCGAACCCGAATCGAGGTGGTCGCGCCCGATCACCACCGGGGCCTGGAGTTCCCCCGACGCGACCATTTCGTTGAAAGCCAACCCGACACGAGCGCGGTCCTTCAGTCCGAGCCAACAGATGCGCGCAGGTAACCCCTGAAACGCGATACGCTCCTTTGCCATATCGAGCCAGCGATGAAGGTGAGGATCGTCGGGAATCAGGGCCTTCACCTTCGCGTCTGTACGTGCGATGTCTTCCGGGTCACCCGAAAGTGCGGCCCAGCGGAACGGTCCGACCCCCTCGCAAAACAGTGGGCGAATGTATGCAGGAACGAAGCCGGGGATATCGAAGGCGTTCGCGACTCCGTTTTCCTTCGCGGCCTGTCGAATGTTGTTGCCGTAGTCGAGCGCGACCGCCCCGCGTGCCTGAAGTTCGAGCATCGCGCGCACGTGATTTGCCATCGAGCGTTTCGCCGCCGCAATCACGTCTTGCGGAGCCGTTTCCGCCTTCTCGCGCCAATCAGTGAGCGTCCACCCTTGTGGCAAATAGCCGTTCAATGGGTCGTGAGCGCTCGTCTGATCGGTGACGACATCGGGGAGAATCCCCCGCGTGACCAGTTCCGCGCACACGTCCGCCGCGTTACCCAGCAACCCCACTGACACGGGCTTCCCCGAACGCACGAGCGCGAGTGCTTCATCGAGGCTGTTCGCTTTGCGATCGAGGTACCGCGTGCGGAGTCGAAAATCGATGCGCGTTTCATCACACTCGACCGCGAGCATGCTGAAACCGGCCATCGTCGCAGCGAGTGGCTGAGCGCCACCCATCCCTCCCAGTCCGCCGGTCAGAATCCACTTACCCACCGCGTTTCCGCCGAAGTGCTTCTTGGCAACCGCGACGAACGTCTCGTAGGTGCCCTGCACGATGCCCTGCGTGCCGATGTAGATCCAGCTCCCCGCAGTCATCTGACCGTACATCATCAGCCCGGCGCGGTCGAGTTCGTGGAACTTCTCCCACGTCGCCCAGTGCGGCACCAGATTCGAGTTCGCGATGAGTACGCGGGGCGCGTCCGGATGCGTCGGGAACACGCCCACGGGTTTGCCCGACTGCACCAATAGCGTCTGGTCGCTCTCCAATCGACGGAGCACGTCCACGATCTTGTCGAAGCACTCCCAGTTCCGAGCCGCGCGCCCGATCCCGCCATACACGACAAGCTCGGCGGGGCGCTCGGCCACCTCCGCGTCGAGGTTGTTCATGAGCATCCGGAGGACCGCTTCCGTCTGCCAGCTTTTGCACGAAAGTGAGTTCCCGCGCGGCGCGCGGATCACGCGCGCGGCATCGTTTCGGGTGAAGGTCATGGCTGCTTCCTATCGGGCTTTCCTGTGCTCAAGAGGTGCCAAACTAACCGAGCCGCGAGCCGGGCGCCCTGTCCGTTGATGTCGTGCAGCGGGTTCAGCTCCACGACGTCCGCGACAAACAATTTCCCGGTGCCAACAACGGCGTCGATAATCGTCTCCACGGACTCGATCGCCACGCCCCGGGCAGCCGGCGCACTAACCGCGGGCATCACCGTGCCGGGCAGCACATCCAGATCGATGCTGAGGTACAGGCAATCAACGTGGTCGGCAAAAGCCTTTACATCAGCCAGCACGCGGTCCAAGTTCCAGGGCACGAGGTTCTGGTCGAGATACCAACAAGCATTCAGCGCGCACGCCCGATCAAAAAGCGCACGTGTATTCGATGGCACGGAGATCCCAAGTGCCATGTACCCGAACCAACGGTCGCGTATCTGGCACCAGTCCGCCATCTGGCGAAAGGGAGTTCCCGAATTTCCGGGCTCATCGTCCCGCAAGTCGAAGTGCGCGTCGACGTTGATGATCCCGACATTCGCCCCCGGCCAAAACGACGTCAACCCCTGATACGTCCCCCACGCTGTTTCGTGCCCCCCACCGAGTACCAATGGGCGGTGGCCAGCAACGAATGTGTTCCGAACGGCCTCAGCGAGCCGTACCTGTGCCCCCTCCATGTCGCCGTCGTCGCACCGCACATCACCCGCATCATAAACCGGCAGTTGTCGGTGCCACGCGAAGTTCGCGAGTACCTTGCGAATCGCACGCGGGCCGTCCTTCGCACCGACGCGCCCACCGTTCCGGCGCACGCCCTCGTCACAGGCGAAACCGATCAGCGCCAGGCCGGGCGGCGAATCCGGAGCGAGTGGCTTCACCATCTGGTGCCACCGCAGCGCGGTCGGGCCGTCCACGGTATCGACCCGACCGGCCCACACGCTCATGTCGGGTTCAGGCATCGCAGTTCTTCCCACTCACAACACGACCGACCAGCGGTGTAACACCGAGCTGGCACACGATCTCGGCCGGATGCGTCACGTCCCACACAAGGAAATCCGCCCGCTTGCCCGCTTCGAGCGTACCGAGCCGCTCACCGCGCCCGAGTGCTTTCGCGGCCTCGCGCGTGACGCCAGCGAGCGCCTCTTCCGGCGAAAGACCGTACAGCACGCACGCCATGTTCATCGCCAGACGAATCGACGCGAACGGGCTTGTACCAGGGTTGAAGTCACTCGCCACGGCCAGCGCCACACCCGCGGCGCGAAGCTTCTCGACGGGTGGCTTCTGCTTCTCACGGAGGAAGTAAAACGCCCCCGGCAGCAGCACCGCGACGGTGCCACTTTTCGCCATCGCCGCGATTCCGGCGTCGTCCAGGTGTTCGAGATGATCCGCCGACCAGCCACCGTGCCTAGCGACCAGTTCCGCACCGTGCGAGTTCGTGATTTGCTCGACGTGCCCTTTGATCGCGAGTCCGTGCGCCTTCGCCGCGGAAAAGATGCGGTCGCACTGAGCCGACGTGAACGCGATCGATTCGCAAAACACGTCCACCGCGTCCGCGAGCTTCTCGCGCGCGACCACCGGAATCATCTCATCCACAATGAGCGACACGTAGTCATCCGCCCGCCCCGCGAACTCCGGCGGGACCGCGTGCGCGGCGAGTAGTGTTGGCGACACGTCAACGTTGAGCCGCTCACCGAGTCGGCGCGCGACCCGAAGCATCTTCAGTTCGTCATCGAACGTCAGCCCGTACCCGGATTTGATCTCGACACACGTTACGCCTTCGCGAATGAGCGACTGAACGCACGGAACGGCCGACTGAAACAGTTCCTCTTCACTCAGCCCCCGCGTCGCGCGCACGGTCGAGAGAATCCCCCCGCCACGTTTCGCGATCTCGGTGTAGGGAACGCCCGCGAGCCGCAACTCCCACTCCGCGGCCCGTGACCCGCCCCACACACTGTGCGTGTGACAGTCGATGAACCCCGGAGTAACGAGTTTCCCGCCACAATCCGTGACCGCGCCGCGGTGTGATCGCACTTCGGGCGCACTGGAAAGCAAAACAGCCGCGATGCTGTCGCCGCGAACCGCGATGGCGTGATCTTCGAGCAAGCCGCACGGCGTAGGTACGCGCGGATCGAATGTGGCGAGGCGCGCGTGAATCCAGACGTGGTCGAAGGGTTCGCGGTCCATGTTGCCATTGGACCGGCACCGCCCGCGCGGTGCAACGGAAAATGCTTACTTCAAGAGTTCACGAACGCGATCTTTCAGTCGATTGAGGCTGTCTTCAAAGCGGGCTTTGCCGTCCGGGAAGTCTTCGTTCGGCAGCCCCTCGTACATCGCCCGGATCACCCCGTTCTTGTCCACAAGAACGAGGCGCGTGCTGTGGCCGAACTCGTCGCCGGGTCGCACGTCCGGACCGAGCTTGCGTTCCACCGCTTGCTTGAACTGTTCGTTCAGGAGCTTGTGGACGGTCTTCTCGTCGCCCGTGAGAAACAGCCAGTTCTTCGGGTCCGCACCGCGGGCGGTCGCGTACTCGTTCAGAGACTTCAGATCATCGCGCGCGGGATCGACCGTGAACGTGACGAGCTTAAACTTGCCAGTTTTGAGTTCGTCAGCAAGGTCGCGCTGGAGCGTGGCCATTGTCGCCGTCACTGCGGGGCACGGTCCGTTGCATCGTGTGAAGATGAACGACCCGACCCACACGTTCCCTCGAAGATCCTGATCTGTGACGGTCTTCCCACCGCGCTCGGTGAGGGTAAACGTGCCGACGGGGTATTCGAGGTCCGGTTCCGGTGTTGATTGAGTCGGCTGCGTCGTGCGCGACCCGGCCCACGCGCCGCACCCGGCGAGAAGCAAAAACGTGTACGGCAATAAACGGCGCATTGGAATCACAGAGGAAGAGCGGAGTTTTGACAGGATTAACGGGATCAGAACGAATCACATTTCAATCTTGTTGATCCTGTCAGAACTCGGCTTAATTTATTACTTCAAGAGAAGCACGTCGATCATCAACAGCGCGAACACGCCCGGCAAATAGAAGAGCGAAGAGTGGAGCACGCGGCGCGCTTTGCGATCGGTGCGGTCCCGGGCGAACTCGACAGCCCGGCGCAGGAACATCGCGCCGAAGACGATCGCACCTACCGTGAAGAACCAACTACCCAAGCCCGCGAGCGGCACCAGGAAGCCGAGCGGGATTAGCGACGCGGCCGTCAGCACCATCACGAACGCGGTGCGCTTGCCCGAAGGGTCGCAGCCGGGCAGCATCTTCAGCCCGCCGGCAGAGTAATCCGCCCGGTACATCCACGCGATCGCGAGGAAGTGCGGGATCTGCCACAGGAACAGGATCGCGAACAGCGCGAGCGCCCCTTCCCAGGCCAACTCACCGCTCCACCCCTGGGCCGCGAACCAACCGATGACCGGCGGCAGCGCCCCCGGAACGGCCCCGACCACCGTGTTCCAGGCAGTTTTGGTCTTCATCGGTGTGTACACGAACGCATACGCGATGAACGTAGCGGCAGCAGCAACAGTCGCGGACAGGCTCACCGTTGCCGCGAGGTACGCCAAACCCGCGCCGGCCAACCCCGCACCGAACGCGGCCGCTTCTTCGGGCGAGATGCGCCCCGCCGGGAGGGGCCGCTTCAGGGTGCGGCGCATCCGAGCGTCGATCCGGCGCTCGAAGAGCTGGTTCAGCGCACTACCGCCGGCCGCAACCAGACCCGCTCCGAGGAGCGTGTGGAGCAGAACGCGCCACTCCGCGGCCCCGCCCGCGGCGAGCAAGTAGCCCGCGCCCACGGTGAACAGGGCCATCACCGCGATCCGCGGCTTGGTGAGTTCGAGGTAATCGGAAAATCGCGAGGGGCTATGCACGCGCGGCGCGCTCACGGCCGAAGCCGCCGAGGTCAGCGGCTTCAGCGTGTCGGTTTCGCCGGTGAGCGTCACCTTCATCATCGCGCGTCTCCGCGTAAGTGATTTGCAACGATTTCTGGTTCACGAACGAGGATCTAATCCTGACCCGCGGCGCGGACCGAAACGTGTGGATTTAGTGTATTGCCGAGCACGGGCGCCGGCCGCCACAGGCTCAGTGCGAGGGCCAGGGCCGCGGCCCACACGCCGCTCCCCACGAGCGCGTGCAGCGTGCGAATCGCCCCGCCCTCGGGCGTGATCGGCACCAGTTCCGGCAGCATGTACGCACCGAACTTCGCCAGCCACGCTTCGATCCCGAGGTACAACTGCACAACGAGCAGCGCGGTAAGCGCCCAGGCGAACCACCCGGCTCGTGCCCGCGAGACGGGGTCGACGAACACCGCACGCAGTGCCCACACCGCAAGGGCCGTGGCCACGAACGCCGTCGCAAAGTGCAACCGCTGCGACAGCGGAATCGGGTAGTGTCGCACCATTGCACCGAACGCGACCTGCACGAACACCAAGAGCGCGAGAACCCACGCCCACCAACCGAGCCGACGCGATTCCGCGCTCGCGGTCGATGAAGCACGAGCCGACAGCACCGCGATGGACGTGAGCAACCCGAACACGATCTGCGCGAAGATCCCGTGGAACGCCGCGAGGTCGGTCCCCACGAGTTCGTTCAATTTCACGCGGAAGCCACCGAGTAGCCCCTGGATCATTACCGCAACGAGTGCCAATCCCGCGAGCAGGCGCAAACCCGCCCCTGGTACCCGTGCCAGCAGCCCCCATGCGGCAACCGCCAGCATCGTCCCGAGGCCCGCGAGCGCAACGCGGGCGGCGCCCATCGGCAACTGTATATCCGCGGTGGGCTCATTGCGCTGGGCTATCAGCCCCCGGTGGAAATCACCGTAGCCGGTAATCAGTACGAAGGTGCCCGCGAGTGCGATCCACCGTGCGGGTTTGCGCGGCTCGGTCCACCATACCCCGAGGCTGAGGACGATCACCAGCCCGCCGATGGTGTAACCCGCGATACGGTGCGAGTGTTCGAGGAAGAACCGATAATCTTTGCGGAACCGCTCCTTCTCCGTGTCGGTCGCGGTGCGGAACACGTACCACGGTTCCGTCGGCCACACCGGATCAGCCATGCCCGCGGCGAAGCTCGTCACCAACTGGCCGATCGCCAGGAGCACGAGTGTCGCAATCACCGCGAGGACGGCCCACACGTGCAGCCAGCGCGGAACGGGTCGGAGCGAATCGGTCATCGATGAAAAGCTCGGGGCGGCACGTCAAAGGGGTAGTTTCAGCCTACGGATTCTACTTCGGGTAAACAGCGCTCAGCACGTCGGGCGGGAGTTGGGCCATATAAGGCGCGGAGCGCACGAACCGCACCAGATCCCACACTTCGCGGTCGGAGTACTTCGGGTGCGCCGGCATCCCCACGGCCGGGATGCCCCCGCGAACACGCGCGAACACGTCCTCCGGGCGCGAACCGCTCTTCAGCGTGAGTTGGGTGAAGTCGGCCGGCTTCGCGACCGTCCCCCACACGTCGTACCGCAACACCGGTTTGCGGCCAAATTCACCGTGACAACTGACGCACGAGTTATCGACCTTCGCGGTGAAAAGAGCGAACCCGCGGCGCACGGCTTCCTGGTGTTTCGGCCCGCCCACCGGACCGTCGTCCGGCTCGGTCGGAGTCGGCGGCGCGGATTCCGCTTTCTCCCACTCAGCGAGCACCGCCTTCAGCCGAGCGCCGGGATCGTTCGGCTCCCCTGCGGCCAGAGCACGCAATGACTCGAACTCGACCTGTCCGCGAATCGCGAGGTAGGTCACGTACCCCGCGAGTAGATCGCGTTCGCCCTCCTGAAGCAGCCCGAACGACGGCATCGGGGTCGCTTTCAGACCTTCCGCGATGGTGCGAACCAGATCGGCCCGGCGCGGCTTCCCGCTCTCGCCACTCGACACGAATTTGAACTGCCCCTGTCGGTAGTCGCGCGGGAACGGGATCGTGGCCCCGGACGTTCCGCGGCCGTCGCCCGCCATGTTGTGGCACTGGAGACAGTGCCGGCGATAGAGTTTGCCCCCCTCGGCCAGGTGCGCGTTCGTCAGTTTGAGGTGCGTCACCGTTTCGCTGGTGACCGCAATCGTCGGTGCGGCCGGGGTGCCGAACGTGTCCTTCAGAAACGTGTCCAGCACGCCGCGAGCCTCGGCCGTCAGTCCGGTAACAACCGCGGTCTTGCCACCGAGCGAGTCGAGCGCGGCGATCTCTTCTTCGCGCTTGCCCGGGTCATTGGTCGCCGGGGCGGGTTTGTCCGGGAGCTTGAGCACGAGCCGATCGGCCCGCGTGGGAAACGTGAGGTTCGGTGGATAGTCGGGCGCGCTCGTGCAGCCGCCGCACCCGGGAAGAAGAATCAGGGCGGAGCAGGTCACGAGCAGCGCGGTCGATACCGCGACTCGAAACCGACCCCGCCCAAGATACGTAACCGCCATCCCGGTCCGGCCCTCCGGCACGAACTACGAGCCGACGACGAGGTGCCGCGTCATGTAGTCGCCCATGAACAGTACGAACAGAATGCCCATCCAGAACAGCGACGAGAGGGCGGTGAGGATCACCACTTTGTCGCCCTGGCGCAAGTGCATGAAGTAATAAGCCACGAGGCCCGCTTGTACGGACCCGATCGCTAGCTGTAACGGCAGCATGAACTTCGTCGGCCCGACCTGTATCGAGATCCCGATGTTCGCCAGTGCCAGCCCGATGATGCAGGCGAACACCGCCAGGAGCAGCCCGGGGCTATCGGCGCTCGCGCGGATGCCGTGCGGGTCGTCGGACGTTGTCGTGCCGTGGGTCGTTGGATTGGCCATTGGAATCGTCCGGGCAACGCGGGAATTCTTAGGTATCTCATCCGTGGCGCGGACAGGATCGCCCGCGCCACGGACCCAGAGACGTTACGCTAGTGGTGCGGCACGTACCCGCTACCGGCACCGGCGAGGTACAGGAGCGGCATCAGGAACAGCCAGATGGCGTCCACCAAGTGCCAGTAGAGGCTGACCACCTCAACGGTGGAGTAGTTCTCGGGCGGGATCGTCCCGCGCCACGCTTCCCACACTAGCCACAGGATGCACCCGATGCCCACGAGGATGTGAATCCCGTGGATGCCGGTCATGATGTAGTAGAAGCACAAGAACAACTGTACCTTGCCCGGGTCCAGTCCGTGTTCAACGGCCTTCCCGCCGATCTCGTGGCTGAACGACGGACCGGGCACGAGGTGCTCGTGGAAGTCCTCTGCGTACTCGAACCCCTTCACCACCATGAACGCGGTCGCCAGCGCCGCGGTGATGAGCAGGTTGCGGATCAGCGCGCCGCGGTCGCCGAGCTTCGCGGACCGGATCGCCAGCGTGATCGTGAGGCTGCTGGTGATCAGGAACATCGTGTTGATGGTCGCGAACGTCCGGTTCAGCTGCGAGCTGGCGAACACGAATTCTTCCGGGTACCAGAGCCGGTACACCGTGTACGCCCCAAAGAGGCCGCCGAAGAACAGGATCTCCGTGGCCAGGAACATCCACATTCCCAGCCGCTCGCAGGCGTGCTGCTGACCCAGGTCCTCGAAGTGGTGCTTCAGCACCGGTGAGTGGGTGCTAGCCGACAACTTCGGTCTCCTTCTTCATGGGTCCAGAAGGTCCGGTGCTGCCGTCCCGGTGGGCCGGGTCGTCTTGCGCGCCGGGGGGTTCGGGGAGCCCGCGCCCCATTTGATCGACGCCGATGGCGTACTCGTAAGGCCCGCACACGACGACGGGCGTGGCCTCGAAGTTGTGGACCGTCGGGGGGCTGGGGGTGGTCCACTCCAGGCCCGTCGCGCTCCACGGGTTGGCGCCCACCTTCTTGCCGAAGAACAGCGACAGCGGCAGGTAAATCCCGGGCAGCAGGTACCCGAGGCCCAACACGCTCGACCCGGCGGTGGACATCACGTTGAGGATCTGGAACTCTTGCGGGTAGTTCGGGTACCGCCGCGGCATCCCGTGGTACCCCATGATGAACTGCGGCACGAACGTGAGGAAGAACCCCACGATCATGATCACCGAGGCGACCCGGCTCCACCAGTCGGAGTACATCCGCCCGGTCATCTTGGGCCACCAGAAGTGGATCGCCGCCATGTACGCGATCACCATCCCGCCGACCATCACGAAGTGGAAGTGGGCCACCACGAAGTACGTGTCGTGCAGGTGGACGTCGGTCCCCAGCGTCGCGAGGAACAGACCGGTCAGCCCGCCCACGGTGAACAGGACCAGGAACCCGATCGAGAGCAGCATCGGGGCGTGGAACGTGATCGACCCGCGGTAGAGCGTCGCCGTCCAGTTAAACACCTTGATGGCGCTCGGGACCGCGACGAGCATACTTAGCAAGCTGAATAGCAGGGCCGCGTAGAAGCTGATGCCGGCCACGAACATGTGGTGCGCCCACAGCAAGAAGCCGACGACCGCGATGCCCATGCTCGACCACGCCACCGCGTGGTAGCCGAAGATGTTCTTGCGGCTGAAGCACGTGATGATCTCGCTGACCACGCCCATCCCGGGCAGGATCATGATGTACACGGCCGGGTGCGAGTAGAACCAGAACAGGTGCTGGAACAGGATCGGGTCGCCGCCGATGGACGGGTCGAAGATCCCGATGCCCGCGGCCCGCTCGACCATGAGCAGGACCAGCGTGACGGCCACGACGGGCGTCGCCAGCAACTGGATCAGGCTCGTGGCGTAGAGGGACCATACGAACAGCGGGAGCCGGCCCCACGTCATCCCCGGGGCACGCATCTTGTGTACCGTGACCATGATGTTCAGCCCGGTCATGATCGAGCTGAACCCGGAGATGAACGCGCCCATCACGCCGGGGATCACGTTCGATTGCGACGCCCGAGAGCTGTACGGCGGGTACAGCGTCCACCCGGTGTCGATGCCGCCGATCAGCACGGCCCAGGCCGCGAACGCGGCCCCGATCATGAACACGTACCAGCTCGCGATGTTCAGCTTTGGGAACGCGAGGTCTTTGGCCCCGATCATCAGCGGGATGAAGAAGTTCCCCATGACCCCGGGCACGGCCGGGATCAGGAAGAAGAACAGCATCATCACGCCGTGAGCGGTGAACGCCCGGTTGTAGGCGTCCTCGGAAAGAAAGGCGCCGTTCGGCAGGAGCAGGTTCGTTCGGATCAGGGCGGCGAAGATGCCACCGATCACGAAGAACACGCTGATCGACCCGAGGTACAGCAGCCCGATCCGCTTGTGGTCGACGGTGAACAACCACGACCAGATCGTGTGCGAGACGTTCAGGTAATTAACGGGCGCCGGGGCCGGCTCCGGGGGGACCGGCGCCGCGGCCGGTCCGCTGTGAGTAACCGCGATGCTCATGAATCATTTCCCTCCCGGCGTGGGCACGGTGGACGGGGTCCGCTCGGTCGGCGCGCCGACCGGAGCCGGGAACCGCTGGGTGTTGTCCGGCGTGGTGCCCTTCTTCAGGCTCCGAATGTATGCCACGAGCGCGTTCATTTCTTCGGCCGACACTTGGCTCTCGTCGTAGGCCGGCATGATCTTCTCCCACCCCTCGACGGCCTTCAGCCGCGGGCGGCGGATGGACTCGATGATGTAGTGGTCGTCCGCGATCTCGGCCCCGCCCCCGGCCAGCGGCACGCGGCTCCCGTACAGCCCCTCGAGCACCGGCGCCTTGGCGGTCGCGTTCGCCCCGTGGCAGTTGATGCACTGGAGCTTCAGGAACAGTTGCCGCCCCTCGTGCGCCAGTGAGCCGTCCACCGCGTTGTCCGACCCCTGGAGCGGTTTGAAGCCCTGGAGGAAGTCGCGGTAGTCCTGTTCCGGTACGACGGCGATCTTGCCGACCATCAGGGAGTGCCAGGTGCCGCAGTACTGGTCGCAGTAGACGTGGTATTCGCCGAGCTTCGTCGGCTGGTACCAGACCGTCGTGTAGCGCCCGGGGAGCACGTCGATCTTCGAGCGGAACGCGGGCACACCGAAGTCGTGGATCACGTCTTCCGAGGTGAGCGTCAGCTTCACCGGCTTGTTCAGCGGCAGCACCAGTTTGCCGATCGACTTCCGCTCGGCCTCGGTCATGTTGGCCGGGTTCCCGCCGATGATGACCCGCTGGCCGTTGGGGTACTGGGCCTTCCACATCCACTGCTTGCCGATAACGAAGATCTCTTCGGAATCGGCCGGCGCGTGCGCCGCGTGATTGTACACGAACATCCCCCACGCGAAGAACGTGAGGAACACGAGCAGCGGGACGACGGTCCAGGCCAGTTCCAGCCGGGTCGACCCCAGGATGCGGGGCGTGGACCCGCTGGTCGCCCCGCGCCGGTACCGGACGCAGAAGTACGCCAGTGCCGCGTACACCCCCAGCCCCACGACCCCCGTGGTGATGGTGATGTACCAGAACAGGTACTCGAACTGGTCGGCCAGCGTGGACGCCCGCTCGGGGATGAACGGTAACATGCTCAGGGTCGTCATGCGGTCCCCCCGGAGGGTAACACGTTGGACGGGGCGCCGGCCGCGCCGTCGGGCAGTGCCGGCGGAAGGGTGCGGGACCGGCGCTCGCGCCGCAGCGCTACAAAGACACCGATCGCGAGTGCCAGGAGCGTCAGAATCCCCCCGGCCTGAACCACGCGGAGCACGTTGAGCGAGTAGCCCTTGTGCAGCGAATCGTAGCGGTAACACAGGAGCGTAAGTTTGTCGAAGAGCGACCCGCCCTTCCCGTCCGCGGCCTCGATCAGCGAGAGCCGCAGCGTGGTGGTGGGGCGGGTGTAGTTCCGGCGCTTCTCCGGGTCCGTCTCCATCCGGGCACGGAGTTCGGCGTCGGTTAGATCCGGTCTCGCGCCGTTACCCTGCCACTTAGATTGCTCGGGCAGTTCAAACTCGCCGTCGTAGCTGATGCCGTAGAAGTACCGCGTGACCTTCCCGGTCGGCGAGAGTATGACCAGTCCGCTCGGGTGGTCGTACTCCTTCAGCATTTTGTCGAACTCGTAACGGTATCCGATCGCGTTCAGGAGCGCGGTGCTCGATTCCTTCGTTCCCGTCAGGAACCGCCACCCCGCTTCGGCCGCCGGCCCCGGCCGCGCGTACAGGCCGACGTAATTGGCCTTCTTTTCCTTCGCCAGCCCGCTGTGCTCCTTCGGGTCCATGCTCACGGTCACGACGTTGAACTGTTCACCGATGGAGAAGTTCTCCGGCATGGCTCGCATCGTGTCGAGCAGACCGTTGAGCATCTTCGAGCAGAGCATCGGGCACCGGTAGTACACCGGCACGAGGATCGTGGGTTTCCCCGCAATGCAATCCCGCAACGCGATCGGCTTGTCGTCCTCGTCGCGGAACACGAGGTCCAGTGGCACCTGTGCCCCGATCTGCTCGTCGATGCGGGCTGCAGAGAGCGAGGGGTTCTTCTGGTCGTGCGCGGGCACGACGCCGTCGTTACCGGCGCGTACCGGCAGCGGGAGCGCGACCACTCCGAAAAGGGCCGCGAGCAGAGCGACAGGAGCGAAGCGGCTCGCGCGTGTCACTTCTTGTTCTCCTTCCCCTTCGGTGTCGGAGCCGGCTCGGTCGTTTTCGGCGCCGGCGGCTTCACTTCGGGCACTTTCGGCACGACGGCTTGCGACCCTTCGCCCCCGCGCCCGGCGTTGGACCCGCTCGGCGCGAACCGCGACGCCTCTTCCACGAGCGGCGGGGCGGACGACTTGAACAGCGATTTCAGCGCGTCGCCGTCCAGGGCCATCGTCTTGTCGAGCCCGATGCGCCCCTTGTCCGTTGCGTACAGTTCCGGGAACCGGTCCTTGTTCGGGACGAGGTCTTCCGGGTGCAGTTCCGGCGAGTTCCCGGTGGGCAGTTCCGGTCGGGTGATCGCACGAGCCTCTCCTGACCGCATCCGGAGCGGTTCCAGGCGCGGCTGGTCGACCTCGCCACCGCGGTGAATGCGCCCCAGGCGGGTGTTGAGATCCGCCGCGTTCCGCGCCTTCGCTTGCGGGTGGGCCTTCGGGTCCACGGTCGGCTTCGAGTACACCGAGAACAACACGGTGACGGTGCCGAACGCGAGCACGAAGAACAGCACCACGAGCAGCGGGACGCTGAGGACCGTCTTGGTGTCGTACTTGTCCTCTTCGTAACCGCGCTTGATCGTTTCCGCGGACGGCGGACCACTCAGATCGTGGTCGTCGTGCGCCGGCGCGCCCGGCCCCTTCGGTGCGAGTTTCACGACCGGGTCTTGGGGTGAGGGATTAGTGCTGCTCATGGTGGTGCCCCTCCGGCAGCAAGAACGCTTGGTTGTCCGGGAAAATCGGCCGCTGCTTCAACTGGTAGACGAAGAACATGAGCCACACCCCGCCCACACCGAGGACCGCGCCGACGTCCATCAGGTACGTCGGGAAGCTCCCGTGCGTCGGGGCGCTCGGGGCGACCCACCAGATCACGTCAACGGCACAAATAACCATCAGGTACAGCGCGACGATCCGCAACCGCTTCGGGTGCAGTTTGATGTTGCGGAACAGCAGCAGCACGAACGGCAGCGCGAAGTGCAGCGCGATCAGCGCCGCCGACACGAACCACCAGAACGACCGGGCGCCGTGCTCGTTCGACCGCTTCAGGAAGAACGGGATCTCTTCGGGCAGGTTCCCGATCCACACCAGCATGAACTGGCTGAACGAGGTGTACGACCAGAACAGCGTGAACACGAGCATCAGCGTGGCCATGTCCAACTGGAACTTGGGCCGCATGAACCCCCGGAACGGGGGCCGGTCCGCGATCAACAGGAACATCGACACGCCGAACGCCATCGTGGTGAGGAACGTGTTCACGGAGAAGATCACCGGGAACATCGTGCTCGACCACCCCGGTTCGAGCGACATCGTCCACTGCGTCGCCGCGGACGTGGTGATGATCGCGAACAGGATCAGCCCCGGCCCCGAGATGTTCTGGAGCTTGATCAGCCCGCGGTCCACGACCCGCGGGTCGGTCGCGTCGGAGGTCTCCTTGCCCCACTTGTTGAGGAAGAAAATCAGGATTCCCCACACGCCGAACACGATCGCGCTGTTGATGACGAACCCCGGCACCGAGAGGTAGCCGTAGATGTTCTCGTCGCGTTCCTTGCGCTCGGCCTCCTGGCGATCGGCGATGGCCTTGTTCAGGTGCAACTTGCCGAGCTTTTCGGCCTGCTGCCGCTTGTCGCCGGGATCGGCGTGCGCGTCGTTCTTGACGTCGTGCGATTCGTGCGCCGCGTGCGCCGGGCTGGACCACCAGTACGGCGAGAGCGGGGCCTCGTGCTTGTCGTCGTGGTACGCGACAGCACCGACGATCGGCAGGAACAGCAGGATCGTGAGCGGCAGGGTCCGCGTCGCGGCCTCGAACGGGCGCGTGAGCAACAGCCCCCACGACGTCTTGGCGACGTAGCGGATCATGAGCAGCGCGAGCGCGCCCACCGGCAGGCTCAGCCAGTAGGTGAACCCGGACAGATACGCGACCATGAACCGCGACTTCGAGTCGTGAACCTCATCGTCGGCGTGGGCCTTCTCCGCCTCGGCCTGCGCGAGACCGTCCGGCGTATTTTCGGTCTTAGCCTTCTCGACCTTCGCGGCGGCATCGACCGCGTGCGAACTGGCCGCGCCGTAGTTAACGAAGCCGACGATGGCGAACAGCACCCAGCCGACCACGGCCATGATGAGCGCGACACGGGTGTACCCGGACCAGTCGGGCTGGTCGGCGGGCGCCGGCGGTGCCGCTGCGGGAGTACTACTCACTTCTTACCTCCCGTCTCGTCGAGCAATTTCTTGATTTCCGGCGGCAGTTTCGCAGCGTCGGCGCTCTGGCTCAACTGCAGCGCCCGGATGTACGCGATGATCCGCCACCGGTCGGCGGCAGGAATCTGGGCCGAGTAACTCGGCATCCCGCCGTACCCCTTCGTCATGACCTCGAAGTAGTACCCGACCGGCACCTCGTCCATCGGGATGGAAATGCCCCAGGTCGAGTACCCCCGCGACATGCCCAACCCCTGCGGGTTCTTCACGTCCAGTTCGCTCGGGGACACTTTCTTGGTGTGGAACGAGGTCGGCACCAAATAGCCGCGCTCCCAGATCTTGCCCTGGCCGTTACCGAGCGGCCCGTGGCAGACGGCGCAGAAGATCGTGAACCGCTCCTGGCCGCGTTTCAGGTCCGCGTGCGTCATCTGGAACGGATACTCGTCCACGTACACCTTCGGCTTGTCGGCGGCCTTCGGGTTGTACCGCGGGGCGCCGACGGAGCGGAGGATCCGGTCCTCGGCACTGAGCGCGGGCACCTCGACCTTGGGCGGCACGCGGTACTCGTAGCTCCGCTTCCACTCTTCCGCGGTCAGCCCGGTGACGAGCGGGTCGGTTTCGAGGCGCTGGGCGCGGTGAATGACCCCGCGCTCGAGCGGCCGGCTGGCGCGTCCGTCCTCGAAAAAATCGGTGGCTTCGAGCGGCCGGTAGTACGGCTGATCGGCCATCTTCTGGCGGCACCCCACTGTGGTGGGGAGCAAAAGGGCAAAAGCGAAAAGGTAAAAACCGATTGATCGGCTCCCCATTTTTCCTTTGTCCTTTTTCCTTGTGCCTTCACAAAGCGCGGTGGTCATTCCATTACCTCCTCGACCGATAATGGGTGGAGGTCGTTCAGGAAGGCCCGGGTCGCGGCGAGATCGAACTTCGGGTCGGTCGCTTCGACGCACAGGAAGAAGCGGTCCCGCGTCGCCCGATCGAACGCCGTCGAGTTAAATAGCGGGTGGTTGTATCGCGGCAGCCCGCAGAGCGCCATGAAGCCGAACAACCCCGTGAGCGCGGTCGTGAGCACCATCATCTCGAACGTGATGGGCACGAACGACGGCCAACTGAAGTACGGGCGCCCGCCGATGTTCAGCGAGTACCCCCAGGTGTTCGCCCAGTACTGCATGGTGAACCCGGCGCACGCCCCCGTGAGACCGCCGATGAACATGATCGGCCCCATCTCCGACTTGGGGAAGTTCAGCGCGTCGGCCGCCTCCCCCACCGGGTACGGGCTGTAGGCGTCCATGTGCGTGTACCCGGCGGCGGTCGCTTTCGCGGTCGCGTGGGACATCTCGTCGGCGGTCTCGAACTCGGCCAGGAGCCCGTAGGTGACCGGTACGGTCGGGTCCGCGTGGCCGTGGTCGTGTGCGTGGCCCGGCTCGTGGCCGGTGCCGGGGGTGACGGTGGTACTCACGGCGCGTTCTCCATGATCGAGTGGCCGCCGCCGCCGCCCTGCTTCTTCGGCAGCAGTTCGCGCATCTCGGTGATCGAGATCATCGGCAGGTATCGGAGGAACAAGAAGAACAGGAACAGGAACAGCCCGAGCGAGCCGACCATCGTGGCGTAGTCCCACAGCGTCGGCGCGTAGTGGCCCCAGGCACTCGGGAGGTATTCGCGGGCCAGCGTGATCACGATCACGTACCGCTCGAACCACATCCCGATCAGCACCGAGATGCAGATCGCGGACATCCAGAACGGGCTGACGCGCATCTTCCGCGACCACAGCGCCGTGAGCGGGAACACGCAGTTGAACCCGATCAGGCACCAGTACGACCACCCGTAGGGGCCGAACATGCGCTCGATCGTCGTGCCCCACTCGTAGAGGGTGTGGCCGTACCACGCCATCCAGAGCTCACTGAAGTACCCGTAGGTGACGAGGAACCCGGTCGCCAACATCACCTTGCCCATGATGTCGAGGTGGTGGTCACTGAAGAAGTCTTCGAGCTTGTACCACCGGCGCACGGGGATCGCGATCAGCACCACCATCGCGAAGCCGGAGTAGATCGCCCCCGCGACGAAGAACGGCGGGAAGATGGTCGCGTGCCACAGCGGGACGATCGACACGGCGAAGTCAAAGGACACGACCGTGTGAACCGAGAGCACGAGCGGCGTGCTGATCCCGCCGAGGATCAAATAAACCTTCTCGTACCGGCGCCAGTGGATCGCCGACCCGCGCCAGCCGAGCGCGAGCAGCCCGTAGGCGATGCGCTGCCAGCGCTTTTTGGCCTGGTCGCGGAGGGCCGCGAGGTCGGGCACGAGGCCCAGGTACCAGAACACGAGCGACACGGTGAAGTACGTCGTAACGGCGAACACGTCCCACGTGAGCGGGCTGCGGAACTGGGGCCACACGCCGGCGACGTTCGGGAACGGGTAGAGCCAGTACGCGAACCACGGGCGGCCCATGTGCAAGAGCGGGAACAGGCCCGCGCACATGACCGCGAAGATCGTCATGGCCTCGCTGAATCGGTTGATCGACGTGCGCCACTTCTGGTGGAGCAGGAGCAGCACGGCGGAGATCAGCGTCCCGGCGTGGCCGATGCCGATCCACCACACGAAGTTGACGATCGCGAAGCCCCAGGCCACCGGGACGTTGATGCCCCAGATCCCGACGCCCATGTAGAACAGCCAGCACACCGCCAGCGCCAGCACCTGCAGCATGGCGAAGCCGGCCAAAAAGCCGATCCACCAGCCGCGCGGGTGGTTGCCGTCGAGGACGACGTTGCCGATCGCGTCGCCGACCGTCACCAAGTTGTGCGGCTGCCCGGTGTGCACGCTCTTGACGAGCGGGTGCATCTCGGGTTCGAGCGGCAGCTCGGTCGATCGAGCAGGAGGTAGTTCCGCTGTCGCCACGTCAGTCCCTCTAGGCATTCTTGTGGGGCAGGCGTTCAACCTGCCAGAGCAGAGCCGCGGCGGGCGCGCGCCCGCCCCACAAACACGTCACTTCGGCATTGCGGGGTTCGGGTTGCGGATCGCGGCCATGTGTGTGAGCCGCGGGCGCGTGTTCAATTCGGCCAACAGCCCGTAGTTCGCGGGCTCGTTCTTCCAGCGGGCGACCGCGCTGTCGGCGTCGTTCAGGTCGCCGAACACGATTGCATTGGACGGGCACGCGGACTGGCACGCGGTCAGGATCTCGCCGTCGCGGATCGGGCGGTGTTCGCGCTCGGCCACGATCTCGGCCCCGCGGATGCGCTGGACGCAAAACGTACACTTTTCCATCACGCCGCGGCTACGGACCGACACTTCCGGGTTGCGGCCCAACTTGAGCGTGTCAGTGTGCCAGTCGTTCCCCTCGAACGTGAGGAAGTTGAACCGGCGGACCTTGTACGGGCAGTTATTCGAGCAATACCGGGTGCCGACGCACCGGTTGTAGGTCATGTCGTTGAGGCCGTCGGTCGAGTGGACCGTCGCCCCGACCGGGCAGACGATCTCGCACGGGGCGTTCTCGCACTGCACGCACATGACCGGCTGGAAGTACGTCTTGATCGCGCCCGCGTCCTTCGCACCCTTCATGTCGGCCGTGGTGCTCTCGTAGTACCGGTCGATGCGGATCCAGTGCATCTCGCGGCCCTTGGTCACCTGCCGCTTGCCGACGACCGGGATGTTGTTCTCGCTGACACACGCGATCACGCACGCGCTGCACCCGTTACAGGCGCTCAGATCGATCGCCATGCCCCAGCGCCGGCGCTGCTCGTCTTTGAGGCCCGGGGACAGGCCCTCGGCGGGCTTGTACATGTTCAGCGGGTGCAACCGCTCGTCGTGCGGGTGGTGCCCGTTCTTGCCGGCCTTCTGCTTCGGGAGCGGAATGTTCTGGTTGATCTCGAGCGTTTCGGCCGCGGCCATCGGCGGGATCTTCGCGAACGCCGGGTTGCGTTTGTACTCGTCGAGGCTACCCTTACGAACCGGTTTGCGGTCGAGCAACTTCCCGGAGACCGGATCCTTTTCCGCCATCGCCCAGTGGCCCTGGGTGCACGCGAGAACGTACTTGCCCCCGCTGACGACGCTCACTTTCGCTTTCGTAACCCACGGATCCTTGGAAGTGCGGATCGGGTACGCATTGAACCCGCGGGCCGGCTTACCGTCAACGTTCAATTCGTCCGGCGTAGTCGCGATGCGGCCGACGCGATCCCCGTCGCGCCCGTGGCCGAGGTGAACCGTGACGGCCCCGTCCGCGTGCCCGGGAAGGATCCACACCGGGGCCTTGATCTTCTTACCCTCGACTTCGATCTCGATGACGCCGACCTCGGCCCGGCCGTGCTCACCGGCGCCCTTGTTCCACTCGTAGTAGGTGTCCATGATGCCGAGCGCGTCGGCGGTCTTCGGGCTGAGGAACGCGGCATTGTCCCACGAAATCTTGGTCAGCGGCTTGGGCAGTTCCTGGAGCCAGCCGTTGTTCGCGAACCGGCCGTCGTGCAGCGCCGGGCACGCGCGAATATTGAGTTCGTAATCGCTCGCCCCCTGAATGGGCGGCGAAGCCGGGGCGCCCGCGGCCCAGTTCGGTGCGAGGGCCGCGGTCACGGCCGCCGGCGCGGAGCCGGAAACGACGCCGGACCGCACGGACTCTTGCCAGAAGGTGTCGAACGCTTCGGTCCGCTTCTGCCCCTCGAACCACGCCTGCCACGTCGCGCGGACGATGTCGAGCGGGTCACGCGAGGTCGCGGGGACGCCCGGTTCGTCCTTCAGAATCGCCCCGATGAGTTCGATCGCGGACTTGCCGTGGTGCAACGGTGCGATGAGCGGTTGCTGAATCGAGGCCGTGCCATCGTACCCGCGGATGTCGCCCCACGCTTCGAGGTAGTGGGCCTCGTTGACGTGCCACTCGCACAACACGCCGGTTTCATCTTGGCGCTGGCCGAGGTGGAACGTGAGTTTGGTCGAGTCTTTCGCCAGAGCCGCGAGCGCCCCGGCGAAGTCGATGTCGGCCGGCGCGGTGAACACGGGGTTCGCGTCGCCGACGATCAGGAGAACGTCGACTTGGCCCGCGTTCATCTCGGCGACGAGCGACTTCAGGTCACCCGTCTTCCCGGCAACGGTTACCTCGGACGAGGGCACGAGGCGCACCGTCTGGCCGATATTGCCCAGGTGGGCGTTGATCGCGAACGCGAGGGTGTGCAGCGAAGCCGGCGCGTGTTCACCGACGACCACGATCGTCTTACCCTTACGGGCTTCCGCTTTGAGATCGGCCGCGAGGGGCTTGATCCACGCCTTCGCTTCGTCCGGCAGGGCGCCCGCCGCCGGCGCACCGGCAACACCGAGTTCGGCCGCCAGAGCACGAGTAAACGTTTCGAGCTGAGCACTCAGGAGCGGCAACCGGTGGTCCGCGACGGCCCCGGTGTTCGTCGGCATGCACTCGACCGCGTACAGCCGACTGACTTGGTCGGCCTGCACCCCCTCGGGTAGACGCTTGCCTTCGGCAATGGCCTTCGCGTCTTTGCCGTGTTCGCGGATCTTGCGGCGATCGGCAAAATCGCGGCTGTATCGCACGTGCCCCGGGCCGCTCCCGAGGAAGTCTGCGTCGAGCGAAAGAATGACGTCGGCTTTGAGGAAGTCGTAGATCGCCCGGAGCGGTGAACCGAACGCCTTCGCGGTACCGGCCCGGACGTTGTCACTGCTAATCGGATCGTACTGAATCCACTTCGCGTTCGGGAACGTGGCGAACAACTTCGTGAGTTGCGAACCGAGCGTCGGCGAAGTCGTCGTTTCGCCGAGAATGCGAACCCGCACGCCCGCGTTCGCGACACCACCCGGGTAGAGCTTCGCACGCAGCGCGGCGAGAGCTTCGTCGTAACCAACACTGGTCCCGCGCCGCGTGACACCGCGAGAACGGTCCGGGTCGTAGAGATCGAGGACCGATGCGAGGGCGTGAAGGCTCGCCCCACCGAGACTGGAAGGATTGTCCGGGTTCCCTTCAACCTTGATCGGGCGCCCCTCGTGGCTGCGAACCAGTACACCTTGCCCGTAACCACCGAACGGAGCAGAAGTTGCAAAGTACAGCGGGACGCCCAGAACAATTTCGTCGGGCTGCGTCGTGTAGGGAACGATCTTGCGTTGCGAGGCGGGACGAACGTTGCACCCGACCCCGGTCGTGAGGGCGAGCGAAGCGCCCATGAGAGCGAGGAACCGACGGCGGCTCGGCTCGTCCGCGAACTCGGTCGCGCCTTCGGGGAACTCGTTCAGAGCCGCAGCCTGGTACTCCGGCGAATCCGCGAGTTCGTCCAGCCCGCGCCACAACGGGAGCGAGACAGACGTGGTCGCGGGAGTTTCCGTGCTATCGGGATTCATCGCTACCTCGCGTTAGCTCTTGGCTCTTTCGCTACCGGCGGCTCACCGCCCGCGTCGACAGCGGGCGGACCTGAAGTTGGCACACAGCCAACGGCTAACTGCACCAAACCAACCGCTTAGCGGTGGCACATCGAACAGTTGGTAAGCGTAACCGCGTCGCGAACGTGATACTCTTCCTTCAGCAGCAACCCCAACTCTTTCTGATTGGTGGGGCGGGGCTTACCGATGAGTGGGTTGAGCGAACCGTCGGCCTGGCGCCCCATTTTGGGGAAGTCCTCGGCCACCCATTCCGCTTGTTTCTTGGGGTCGTAAGTCAGGTTGAAGACCTCGGACTTCGGCCGCAGATTCTTTTCCGGGGTCCGGTGGCACGCGATGCACCACTCCATCAGGAGCGTGCTGTTCTGCTTCGTCAGGTTGTTCCACTGATCGAGGCGCCCGTGACACGACTCGCACCCGACACCCTTGGCGACGTGGATCGAGTGATTGAAGTAGGCGTAGTGCGGCAGGTTGTGGACGCGAATCCACTCGATGGGCTTGTCTTCCTTGTAGCTGTTGCGCACCGGCTCGAGGAGATCCGTCCCCGACCAAATCTGCTGGTGACAGTTCATGCACGTCTTGGTCGGCGGGATGCTCGCGAACCCGGAGGACTCGACCGACGTGTGGCAGTAGACGCAGTGAATCCCGAGCTGCCCGACGTGGTGCGAGTGGCTGAACGCGACGGGCTGCGGCGGAACCTCGCCCACACCGGTCGCGTAACTCGACCGGTAAAACGCGGCCCCAGTCACGCCCGTCCCACCTGCCAGGAGCGGCGCGGCGAGAACGAGCATTTTGGTGATCGGGTTCAGCGCCTTGGGGAAGATCTGGGGCATCGCGAGCCACCTTTCCTACGTGTCCGACCTCAAACTCGCCGAGAACCGACTGCTGCACCGCCCGCGAGAACCGGGGCGAGCCACGACACGCTACGACTGCGATCCGCTCACCACAGCCACGGGAACGAGTCCCACTGGGCGTATCGCAGCCCCTGGTTCAGCGTTACCGTGATTGTGAGACTAGTCGCGCACAGAATGGTGCCGACCATCGCGTAGTTCTCACCACGCAGCCCGCCCTTCACGCCCCGCAGGACGGAAATGAGGCCGAGCGTCAGGCCGACGGTTGCGAGGATCGAGGTGAACGGCGTCCACCAGAACACGCACGCGGAGAAGAAGCCCATGCCGACCGAGGCACCGGCCAATCCGCGAGCAACGTATGAATCGTTCGGCGAACGGGTGCCGGGAGCGGACGCAGGGGCTGCGGGGGGATGTTCCACAATCAGGCCTCCGACCGGGGTACTTGCCCCGAGACCCGGAGCCGGGAGCGGCTCCGAACACTCGATCGCAACAAACCGGGGAACTTCACCCGCATGTGACACGGGTGAAGCTCTTTACGTAGCCGTTCTGATAATCGCGAGGTGGTACGGAAACGCGAGTTTCCAACCTTTCGCCGGCGGGGAGAGGAGGAGTTGCCACCTGTCCGCCGAATGGTGCTGGTGAATTACGACCCGGCCGCGGGAGTGTCCACACGACTTTGCCGCTCTCTTCACAAAGTCGAGATGCTACCCCGCTGTAAACAGAAGACAACAGAAAAAACTGGAAAAATCACGAAGTGACAACGCAGTGTCACTTCAGCGAGCGTCACAATTTTACCGAACCGGCTCCGGCACGTCAGGTGCTGCATATCGGAACGTGTCAAATCCCGCCCGAAAACGCGGTTTGGAGAGTGCTCATGGCTCGCAAATACAGTGAGAAGGCCCAGGAAAAAGTCGGCGAAGTGATGCACGAGTTCAAGCGGGGTAAGCTGAAAAGTAGCTCCGGGAAAAGGGTAACGGACCCGAAGCAAGCCATCGCAATCGGGCTTTCGGAAGCCCGAAAAAAAGGACTGAAAGTCGCTCCACGGGCCAAACCCGAGCGATAAGTCACAAAACAAAAGCGGCGGTCGGTAAATCCCGACCGCCGCTCACTTTCTTGTTTCCGACCGAAATCAGCGCGCTCCACCCGTGGTCACCGATTCGCTGCGCCACTCTTTCACCGCTTGCCCACAGTCCTTGTTGAGCCGCACCGCGTTGTCCACGGATTCCACCCACCCGAGCGGAATCCAATGGTGCTGACCGTTCGCCTTCGCACCACTCCGGGTGAGTTTGATCTCGTTGCCCTCGACGTGGTCCACGGTACCGAGTTGGTTCCCGCAGGAACCGAACACGTCCATGTGCTCACGGATGTCACTGTTGTTCGTACCCTTCATAGCGAGTACCTCCTGGCGACCGGAGGGAGTTCCGGTCCCAGCGACGACTCGCAATCAGCGCGCCACTACGCGGCACGAAGGGAGCGGACCGGTTCAACGCGGCGGTCGAGCGCGCGCATCAGCGAGGCGTACTGGCGGTTGGCACGGTACTGGTCGACTGTGGACCGCGCGTGCAGCACCCCGGGAACGTACAGCAGGAGCGTAAGGCCGAAATTTTTAGCGGTTTGCGACGGAGCGGTCAGGAGCACCGCGAGCGGTGGGCACAGGACGACGAGCACGACGAGCATGGGGGAACTCCGATACCCGAATCCGTTCGGTAACGCATGGGCTGCTTCCAAATTACACGACGAATCGTTAGTACCCGCTTAACGAGTCCTGAAGGACTGGTGATAACGGGCCTATGTGCGCGAACGAAACCGGCAGCAAATCGCTCATCGGTGGGCGAAGTGATACCGCACAAGCCGGTTACACCGGTTGCACGGCCGATCCGATATGCGTGTACCTGATTCAACGCATTCCCGCACGCACCGTTTGTAACGCGCGGAAACGCCCGTTCATGTAACGTCTGCCTTGCAGACCCATTTCATAAACCCGACACGAGCCGGGCACTGAGCTTCATCAATCAATACCGCCTGCGCAAAACTACCTATCACCCCCGACGACACACACGGCGTGAGAAGTTATTCGGTGGAACGAGGGTTTACTTGACTGAAATCTGAACGATTGGCGCCGGCTCGCGGCGTGGCGTGAACAAGTCCGCTCGGACTACAAAAATCCGAGCGAACCGCGTCGATGAGGTGAAGTTATTCGCGCCACCGCGTTACGGGCTTTGGGCGGCGCGTTGTTCCACTGCCGTGGTCACTGGAAAGGCAACAAACCCCATTTCTTACGGATCGAATTTCACCTCGCGGTCAAGTTCCTGCATCCGGCGGCGGTCGCTGGAATCCGCGAGCGCTTGCAGGAAGTGAACGATGTCCCAAATTTTGTCCGGCTGCCCCGGGGTCGCGTTCGCGATGCGGTCGTGGAACGCGGTCATCCCCGACGGCGCGATACCGCCGTAGATGCGAGCGTACAAATCTTCCCCTCGGCGCCCGCCGCGGTACACCCCGAGCGTAAGGTTCCGCGGTTGCACCACGGTGTCCCACGCATCCCACTTCAGTTGCTGCGCGCGGCCGTAGTTGGCGTGGCAGCTCGCGCACCCGAACTCGGCGGAGTTGTACAACTTGAACCCGCGGATCGCCGACTGGATGCGCTCGGTCTCCGTCATCGACTTCTCGGTCGGCACCGGGATCGGGCTCTTCGCCGCGATGCCCCAGTTAATCAGCACCGCGAGTTGGTGTTGCAGGAACAGCCAGTCCAGTTCCCCGCCCTCGGCGATCGGGTCGTCGCCGCCCGGCTTGATCGCCTTCACGAGCGTCGCGAACTCTGTCTCCCCGCGAATGCTCAGGTGAATCACGTAGCTCACCACGTCTTCGATTTCCGCCTCGGTCAGCGCCGCGAACGAGGGCATCATGGACCCGTCCAAGCCGTTGCGCACGGTGCGCTTCAGGTCCTCGCGCCGCGCCTTCCCGCTCGCCCCGAGTCCGGACTTCTTCGGCGCGTTCGGGGGCGCGAACGCGGTGGTGAACTTGAACACGCCCTGGCGGTAGTCGCGCGGCATCGGGCCGGCCTCGATCGCGTAGGCCGCGTCCCCGGCCCCGCTCGGGCCGTGGCACTGCATGCACCACCGGCGGTACACCAGCGACCCACGCGCCAGGGTCGCGTCGTCGAGCTTGAGTTCCGCTTTGGCCGCGGTCGCCGCGGTCCAGTCGGCGGTCCAGTCCTTCACTTTCGCCTTGCCGAGTTTGCCGCGAATTTCCTTGAGGTTCGCACCCAAGCTCGTGGACTGGTCGAATCGCACGACTCCCGCCGCGACCATTTGGTCCCACGTCGGTACCCGCACCGCGGGGGTAGCGGGGGTACCAAAATGGGCGTCGAGGAGGCGCGTCAGCCGGTCCGCCTGGGCCGGCATCCACACGTCCTGCTCGTAGACGGTGGGGTCGAGCACCACCTCGCGCCCCTCCGCACGCAGGTCCGTAGCCAGATCCCGGTCCGGCGTGTTCGGGAACAGCCGGACGCTGCGCAGCGGCGGGAACTGGGGGGAGTACCAGCGCGGCTGGGCCTTTTTGGGCGTCGCGAGCGCCATTAAGTCGGTCCGGGCCTGGTACCGGCCCGACGGCACGGTAAGCGCGGCAGCCGGCGAAGGCGCGTCCCGGTCCGCGTAAGACCCGCAGCCGGCACAAGCGGCGGCTGCGAGAGCGGCACAAGCGAGTAAGAAGCGAGGTTGGTTCATGGCAAAACAGTACACAGTGAGGTAAGGCTGGGGCGCTCGATCCGGCCCGAACCCGCCACCCCGCCGAAAGCACACCCGAATCCGTGCGCCATTTTTCACCGAGTGGCGCTTGTGCTTTCGGTCGGAATGTCAACAATGGACCCACAGTCCCCGACGGACAGCCCTGGGACCACGGACCACATTCTATGAACCGGGCCGTTCGCGCCGCAGCAACACTTTGTCTGCTCCTAGCCGCCCCCGCCGCCCGTGCCCAACCACCGGCACAGACCGCACCGGAACCGGCGAACCTTCGGGGCGAGTCCGCTCAAACCCGCAAACGACTCCTTGAGATCGAGCAAAAGATCCTCGCCGGTAAGCACGCGGACGCGGCCGACGAACTCCAGCGCGTACTCGATGAATCCGGCAGCGATCTGATCCTCGTCGGCGCGAACCAGGCACGACCGGCGCGGTGGTTCGCGCACCAGTTGCTCGCCAAACTCCCGGGCGACACCCTGAAAGCGTACCAAGACCGCATCGACCAACCCGCTAAGCAGTTGCTCGCTCAAGCGAAGCAGGCGCGCGACCCGCGCCCTCTCTATCAGCTCCAGGACCGCTACTTCGTCTCGCGCCCCGCGGACGAAGCGCTCCTCCTGTTGGGCGACCTACTGTTCGAGCGCGGCGAGTTCCGAGCGGCCGAAGATTCGTGGCGCCGGCTCTTGCCGGCCGGCGGCGCGGACGTGACGTACCCGAATTCCAAAGCCGACCACGCCCTAGTGTGGGCGCGGGTCGTGCTGGCGGCCATTTTCGCGGGCGACACGCCGCGCGCGAAAATCGAGTTCGACGCATTCAAAGCCAAGCACGCGACTGCAACAGGCACGCTCGCCGGTAAAACCGGCCCACTCGCGGACACGCTCCGAACGTTCCTCAGCGCGCCGCCCAAACTCGCTTCCGAATCGCCATCGCGCTCGTGGGCGACTTACGGCGGTGGTCCCGAGCGGACCGGGCGCGTCGCCGGCGGCCTCCCGCGCTTCGAGTCCTCGGTTCCGTGGAAGCAGATCACCATTGAACCAAAAGGCGGCCATCCGCCCGCGCGCCCGCCGCTCGGCCACCCGGTTATCACGAACGGCGAGGTGTTCGTCGCGGACTCGTCCCGGGTGTTCGGCTTCGACCTCCGAACCGGGACGCGCACCCGTGAGGTCGCACTCGATCCGAATGTCAGCCCGCCCAATAACAATCAGACCAATCCTCCCCCGGATTCGTGCTGTTCGTTGACCGCGGCCGATGGCCTACTCTACGCGCGTTTCGGCCCCCCGATCGTTCGCGCGCCACTAAATGCGAACAAGACCAACGAGTCATTTCTCTGCTGCCTGCGCCCGGAGGGGCGCGATCTGAAGATCGCATGGAAACTCGCACCACCAGAAGACCCAAAAGTGCCCGCCGCATGGGAGGGTGCCCCGATCGTGGTCGGGAAGCGCCTCTGGGCGGTGTACGCCAAATTCGAGGGCGGGCGCGTGATCCACGTGGCAGTCGGTTACGATCCGATCGATGGTAACGCCGAGCCCCAGCGTCCCGCGTGGGCCACGGAACTGTGCGACAGCGCCCCGTCCGTTACGAGCAACGCGCGCCAGGAACTTCTCACGCTCGCGGGCCGGCACCTCGTGTTCTGCTCGAACAGCGGCGCGGTGGTAGCCGTCGACTCGCACACAGGTCAGCGTTCCTGGGCCTACCGCTACCCCCGAGCGCGCAAGTCGGCGAGCGCGAGCAGCGACCCGAGCCCGGCCGTCGCGTTCGACGGGCGCGTGTTCGTCGCCCCGGCCGACGGCGAGCGCGTCTACGCCCTTGACGCGCGCACCGGTCAACTCGTGTGGGAATCGGGACCGACCGAAGGAGCGCGAATCGTCGGCGTCGCACGCGGCCGATTAATCGTCAGCGTGTCCGGCCCGCTCCGGAGCCTTCGCGCGCTGGCGCTCGATACCGGTTCGCACCGTCGGGAAGACGGCGGATGGGTACTAGGTGGAAGTGGAACGCTCCCTTACGGGCAGGGGTTCGTCACGGACGACATTATTGTCTGGCCGTCGCACCACGGACTGTACTTCTTGCAGCCCGAAGGTGGGCTGCTCCCGCCCGGGCGCCCGAACCCCTGGCAGGCACCGCTCCCGCACTTCCTCGCGCGGTACTTCGGTAACCTCGCTTACGCGGACGGTGTGCTCGTCGTAGTCACCCCAACGCAGGTGTGGTTCTACCGCGCGGAATCAACGAAAATCGTCCCGCGCCCCGACAGCACGCCCCGCGACCGGTTCGACTGGATCGTCGAACGCGCCGAGCGCCAGTTCGCCGCCGGCGACCGCCCCGCCGCAATTGCTGCGTTAGCGCAAGTTGCGACCGGCGGGCTCCCCGCTCCGATGCGCGCGTGGGCGGCGGCACGCCTCCTCCAGTGGTCGCCGCAAGTAACCTCGCGCGACCAGCTCGCGCGAGAGGTTCAAGACGCGCTCCGCCCGGAGCTTGTGAACGAGTGGGTCATTGCACCCGACGGACTTCCGGTGACGCTCGGGGACTTCCTCCAAAAGCGCCTCGGCCGCACCCCCGTGCGTGCGTTCCCGCCCGCGCTCGTACTGGCCACGAAATCGTGTACCCCGGACCTCACACCGGAATCCGAATTCGCACACACGCAGAAGCTCCCCACCGAAGTATCACCGCTCCCGGCCATGAGCGGTGAACCCGGACCACCCAAGCACATCTTCGCCGCCGGGCTTCAGAAAATCATCGCGATCCCGCTCGACCGGGGCGCAGAAAGCGAGCACGTCGCGGTCGACCTTTTCACGCATGCCTCCGATGTACGTGACGGGTTCGTGGCGGCCGGCCCGCGAGCCGTCGCACTCTACGGAGCGGCCCGCGACCCGATCTGGGTGTTCCGCTTGCCCGCAACCGAGCGCCTCCCCAACGGCCCGCTCCCCATTCGCGTGCTGACCGAAGGCCCCACACCGGTACCGGACCTGTCGTCGTTCGTCCTTTCGGGATCGTGGTTGTTCGCGCGCATCGGGGAGCACCACCTCGTCGCACTTGATCTTCAGGCACGGCGTGTGGTGTGGGTACTCGGCGCAACCGGGCGCAATGGGTACGAATCGCTCGCGTTCGCATCGACCCCGCGGTTCGGTCCGCACTTCGCGGTGACCGAAAAATACATCATCGCTCAACTCAGCGACGGGCGCCGGTGGTTCATCAAACTCGAAACGGGGCGCCCGGCCGCACAACCGGTGCTCGGCGAACGGACCGCCCGGGTGAACTGGCCGCACGCACCCGCGACGTTGAGCGAGAACCAACTCGCGCTCGCGGACGGTCCCGGGCTTGTTCGCCTTGTGAGTCTCGGCGGGCGCGTGAGGTGGGCCTACGAAGTGGAGCACGAAGACGGGCTCGCGGGCGAGCCGCCGCAAGTGCGCTCGTGGGGCAATAGCGTGCTAATCGCGGTGCGCCGGAACTACGGCGTCGATATCGAGTGCGTAGATGCGACCACCGGCAAACCCGTGTGGAACGATCCGGCGTTCGCCGACGCCTTCCGCATCGACCTCTTCGCCAGCGCCGCCGACGCCGCCCACGTTTACGTCCCGGCCGAGAACACGTTACTCGGTATCTCGCTCGACACAGGCAAGACCGAATGGACCGCGAACCTGCCCGGTCTGCCCGATACCACGTGGACCGTTCGCGCCGGGAAATCGTGCGTGATCGCGTACCCGACGCGGGCGATCCCGCGCGAGTCGATGGACACCGTCCTCGCGCGCGTCACGCGCTCGTTCCGGGCGGAACCGCTCGTATGGCGCCTCCCCGGACTCGCGAGCACACTGTATGATGCGTGGGTCGATCGCACGCTCCCGGTGCTGCTGCTCGACCCCAAAACGGGCAAGCGGATCGGCCGCTACGAGATCCCGGCACGAGGTCCGGCCGTGCGCGCGTGGTTCGACGCGGACACCGCGGTTTTCGCCACCGGCGATCGCGTCGTGTGGCTGAAGTAATCGAGTAAGATTGGCCACAAAAAACAGAGGCCAGAGAACAGAGAACAGAGAACAGAAAATCAAATGCAGAAACATAAACCAAATAAACGACGCACGTGCCTTCTGTTTTCTGTTCTCTGACCTCTGTTTTTTGTGGCCAGCCAGCCTTCCTCTTAATGTGTGAGGTAAGCCCGTGCCGGTGAGAGCGGAACCCGTCGGTCTGAGCGGTGACGACGCGCACGCAGTGGACCAACTGCGAGCCGCCAGCGAGCGCATCCTCGAAGAGTGCGGCAAGGTTATCGTGGGTCAGCAGGACGTGATGGAACTGCTGCTCATCGCGCTCCTGGCGCAGGGCCACGCGCTGCTCGTGGGCGTGCCCGGGCTGGCGAAGACGCTAATGATCCGCACGCTCGCGGACAGCATGAACCTCACGTTCAACCGCGTGCAGTTCACCCCCGACCTCATCCCGACCGACATCACTGGTACACGGATGATCGAGGACGACCCGGAAACGCACCGCCCGGTGTTCAAGTTCCTCCCCGGTCCGCTGTTCGCCAACGTGGTGCTCGCGGACGAGGTGAACCGCACGCCGCCCAAAACGCAGTCGGCGCTGCTGGAGGCGATGCAGGAGAAGCAAGTCACGGTCGCCGGCGTCCGGCACCAACTTCCCGACCCGTTCTTCGTACTCGCGACCCAGAACCCAATCGAACAGGAAGGGACGTACCCGCTGCCCGAAGCACAGCAGGACCGTTTCATGTTCACGGTCAACGTGGGTTACCCGAACGAGGAAGAAGAGTTCCGGATCATCGAAGCCACCACGTCAGCGGTCCGTTCACAACCTCAGCGTGTGGTGGGTGGCGAAGAACTCATAGCGATGCAGCGGCTCGTGCGCAAAGTGCCTGCGGCCGGGTTCGTGATCCGCTACGCGATGAGGATCGCCCGCCTCACGCGCCCGGGCACCCAGGACGGTGAGGCGCCGGACCCGAACGTGCCGGACTTCGTGAAGAAGTACGTGACGTGGGGTGCGGGTCCGCGGGCCGGGCAGAACCTGATCCTCGCGGCGAAGGCCCGTGCCCTGCTCCGCGGGCGCACCTATGTCGCGACCGAGGACGTGAAGGCCGTCGCGATGCCCGTGATGCGCCACCGCGTCGTCACCAACTACAACGCCGACGCCGACCGGGTCACACCCGACGAGATCGTGCGAAAGCTCCTCGCGCTCGTCCCGGCGCGAGCCACCGAGTAACACAAACAAGGATTCGCCAAATCCTCACAAACGCGCAATCTAAGGAGGCTCATGAGGCATCAGGGGTGGTGCGTAGCATAATGCGGAGTGCGTCGGGTACCGCACGCTTGAGCGTTGTAGCTCCACGGGAAAACGGCCACGTATTGATCGAGGTAATGCTTACTGAGGCTCATGAGGCGGTAGAGGTGGAGGCTGGTCGCAATTCGTTGCCCGACAGCGTCCTGCACTAAACCTCCACCTCTACCGCCTCATGAGCCAATGTGTTCAACGGGAAGGGTTTACGCCGGCCGTTCGCCCGAACAACCTCACTTCGTTCCTTCGGCCTCGACGGGGAGCAGCGCACCGCCTTCGCCCGGTTGATCGGTGCGAATACGCAGTTGACGAGCAACAGTTCCCGCTGTCTTTGGCGCGAACTTCACCACGACCACCTGAACCGGGAGCGCGGCGGGCGCGGCGGGGAGTTCGACCGTGATCCCGTCGCCGGCGCCGTCCACGCCCACGATCTTGAACGGCTTCGCGGCCCGCACCAGAATCCGCTGCGACGCGGACTCGCCCACCTTCGCTTCGAGCCGTGCTTTACCTGGCGCGAGTTCCAGCGGCGCCACCACGGTGCCGGTCACCCCGATTTGAATGAGCGGGTTCGTCGGGTCGTTCGTCTTCAGCGTGATCTGTTCAGAGATCGGGCCGGGTGCCGCGCGCCCGCTGAGCGTCACGTCCACCTGATATTCCGCGCCCCCGCGGAGCGGCCCGCCGCGTCCCACCTCGGACAGTTTCACCTCGAACGGCCAGTTCCCCTGCACCACCTCGGTCACCTTCCAGTCGCGAGTGCGGCCGGAATACTTTATCTGGACGGACTGGTTCAACCGCGTGCCCTGCGGGACGGTGCCGAACCCGATGGCCCCAGGGGTCAGGCTCACGTCCGTGCGGCTCGTCGCGGATACGCGAATCGCGGCCGTGGACACGAACTTGGGACCGAACGTGACGTAAAAAGTCTGAGAGTTCTGGCCGACGAACTTGGCGGTGTTCATCGTCACCGTGAACTCGCCCGTTTCGTTCGGCGCCAGTTCCTTCGTCATGGGAACGTAGTCGAGGCACGAACACGTCAGACGCACGTCCGTGATCTGCATCGGAACGTCATAGATGTTGGTGACCGTGAACTTGTGCACGCAGAGCGTGCCGTGCGGCACTTCGCCGAAGTTGTGCGTGATGAGCGCGGGCGCGGCCTGCTCGCGGTTGTTCGCGATATCGGGCAGGAAGAACTTGTTGGCCCACGGCGCCTGCGTGCTCGGTTGTGCCGCGGCCGCCGCCGGTGCGGGCGGCGCGGGCTTGGTTGTTGGCCCGGCGAGTGACACCGTCGTCAAACCCAACCCAATCGCCGAAACCGCTATCGAGCGTAAAACTCGTTTCATTCGCGAACCTCCCGACCGACCGATCCCCGTTGGGCGATCAGTGCAGTCCTACATCGGCGGGCAAGGGGTCCGGGGTAACAACGAACGGAGCCCGCGCGACCACTCGCGCGGGCTCCGGTGTTGGACATCTGGTGAGTTCGCTACGGTCGCTACACGCGGATCTATCCGCAACACGTGCTCGAACCGCTCAACTGTTCCTTGATGAACTTGATGCCCTTCGTGTAAACGTCCTCCGCGGTCGGGAACAGGTCGCGCCACACCTTCGTTGCGGCGGCGATGTCCGGGAGCGCGCGCCCGAACGACTCGATCGTCATCCAGCCGTCGTACTTAATGTCGGCCAGCGCGCCGAACGTGTCGTCCCAGTTCACCTGACCCGTACCCGGGATGCCGCGGTCGTTCTCACTGATGTGAACGTGTGCCAGTACCGGAGCGATCGTGCGGATCGCCGCGGCCGGATCCTTCTCCTCGATGTGCGCATGGAAGCTGTCGTACATCGTGCGGAGGTTCGGGTGGTCCACCATCTTCACCAGTTCGACGGCCTGCGCCGCGGTGTTGATGAGGTAGCACTCGAACCGGTTGAGGTACTCGACGGCCATCATCAGGTTCGCCTGCTTCGCGACCTCGGCGACCTGCCGGAGCACGTCGGCGGAGTGCTTCTTCTCGTCCGCGGTCGGCCCGGTCCCGGTGAACTCGCCGATGGCCGAGTGGTACGGCCCGCACACGGTTTCCGCGCCGAGCACGTGGTTGATCTCGACCACCGTTTTGAGCCACTCCACCGCCTTCTGGCGCGTGGCCGCGTCCGGGCTGGCGGCGTTCGTTTCCTTCGTCAGAATGGTGACGGTGGTACACTTCAGCCCGAGCCGGTCGAGTTCGGCGCGAACGGGTTTGTAATCGCTCGGCGCGCCCCCGAACACCGGCAGCTCGACGCCGTCGAACCCCGCGGCCTTGAGTTTGGCGAGCAGCGGGAAGTGCTCGGCGGTCACCTGACCGGTCCAGAGGAGCAGGTTCATCCCGAGTTTCATGCGGATCTCCAACGGGAAAGGTTTGCGGCATTGTCCGGCACGGTGAGCGCCGCGGCAACGGGCGAGCGGAAAAACGTGAGCCACCAACCGCCGTGCTTGACGCAATAAGACGCGGACCGACAATCGGTCATCCCGGAGCCGCAATCTGTGGCCGTCTACTTCGTGTACCGGTGCCACTACGGAGCACCAAGTGAGAAGCACGTCCGACGATTCGAGCACGACACTATGCTCGACTGGGCGAAAGACGTGTGGAAGTTGCACGGCACTCGCGCGAAGGCGAACGAGTACGGCAAGCAACTTTTCACCGGGTTAGACATGGACGCCTTTCACACGCTATTTCACCCCTACGACGAATACCCGATGTCGCACCGCCCGCGCACGATGGCGGACGTGAAGCGCTAGTTTTCTGCGTTCTACTACGAAGAAGAGGCGCACAGCCCGCACCACATTCAGTGTTTCACAAACATGGGGTGACAATCAACGTGCGATCTACGTGTTTGACGATCACGATCACTACCGACAAAAGAAACCGGGCAAAGTGGATTCCTCCTACTAAACCGGGGCCTGTAGTTTCCGTGATTCCCTTGGGCTGAGCGGTTGAGGCAGGGTGCGCGCACTATGAACCCATGACGGCGTGAGGGTTTACAACTACATCGAGGGCACCAGGAGGCTCCCCGATGCCCTTGCCGCTCGCCACAGTGTTCGCCGACGTACCGGACCCGCCCCGCGACACCGAGAACAAACTCCACCTGTTGACCGACATCCTGACCATCGCCACCTGCGCGACCATTGCCGGGGCCGACGGGTGGGAGCAGATCGCGGCTTACGGCGAAGCGAAGAAAGCGTTCTTCGGGCGGTTCCTGGAGTTGCCCAACTGGGCGTTCGTGCGCGACACAACTGGGACGCACCGCGACGAGCGCGTCTTCACCACCGCCACGGCCCTCACGCCGGCCCGGACATTGGCCGTGACATTCTCCAACGTCCTGTGCGTGGGCCGCCGGTGGCTCTGGGGCGAGGCCGTTTTGCCATAGGTCGGGGCTCCCGGCTCGCGAAGACGTACCGCACCCGTGCAGGAATTCTTCGAGAGCCGGCCCAGCGGCTTGAGCACTGAGGTTCGGCACCAGTCGAGCTAAGATCGGTTCATCTGGCGCGCGGGCAGTGGCGATTGGTGCGCGCGTCAGCTCAGGATTGCGTCGATGGGCGTACCCTCGCTGCGAGCAAACGTGCGCCCGATCGGGCTGCGGAATGTTTTTTCCCAATCGATGCCGAGCGCCTTGAGGACGGTCGCGTGCAAGTTTGCCGCGGGGTGCTTGTCCTTTGGCTCTTTTCCACCGGCGGGGTCACTTTCGCCCACGACGGTACCGCCCTTAATGCCCCCGCCCGCCAGCGCCGCGGTGAAGTTGTGCGGCCAGTGGTCGCGCCCTCCGAGTGCGTTGAGCTGCGGGGTGCGCCCGAACTCGCCAACGCACAACACGACTGTGTCCTTCAGTGTGCCGCGGTTCGCGAGGTCGCGGATTAGTGCGGCAAAGGCCGGATCGAGTTCGCCCTTTAATCGAGTGGTGATGTCGTGATTGTTCGCGTGGCTGTCCCACCCGGCGAGCGTAACTTCGACGCACCGCACCCCGAGTTCGATCAACCGCCGTGCGGCCAGGCACCCGCGCCCGAACGGTGTGTCGCCGTACTCCTTGCGAACCGCGCCGGGTTCACGGGACACGTCGAACGCTTTGAGTTGGTCGGAACTCATCATTTTGCGGGCGCGGTCCATTGTGTCTTTGTGCCCGGTCGCCTCGACACGTTTCCCACGTCCCCTCGCGAACGCTTCTTCTACCACTTTGAGGTCTTCGAGGCGTTGCTCGAAACGCTCGGGTGAAACGTGCGGGGTTACGTCCGGCACGCCGTCCTTTGGGTCGTGTACTTTAAACGCATCAAACTGGGCGCCGAGCACCCCGCCGCGTGCGGGCCACTCGTTCGGCATGATGGACACGTGCCGGGGAATGTCGACGTTCTTATTCGGCAGGTCGTGACATACGATCGCTCCGAGTGACGGGTGCGCCACGGTCGCGTCGGGGCGGTAGCCGGTTTTCAGCGCGTAGGTGCCCCGTTCGTGGTCGCCCTCTTTGCTCCAAAGCGACCGTACCAGTGCGACGTGCTGCATCTGCTCCGCGAGTTGTTCGAGACCGGCCGCGAGTTGCACCCCCTTGACCGATGTGTTGATGGCTTTGGTGCCAGCGGCGATGTCGGTTCCCGGCTTCGGGTCGAACGTTTCCAGTTGACTCGGTCCGCCGCCCATCCACAGTACAACGACCGACTTCGCGGGTGCCCGATCCTTCTCCGCTGCGCGAGCTAGTGCCGTACCCAGCGGCGTGAGCCAAGCAAGGGAAGAGGCGCCCGCGGCCGCGAGGAAATGACGACGGTTGAAATTCGGAAGAAGCGGGTTCACAGTAGCTCCGCCGAATAAGATCGGGCCGGCACACTGGCAAATGTAGTACGGTGAAGAGATGTACCCGGAGATCGTGGGGAGAGTTTCAGAGAGCTGGAGCTGGGTGCGAACGCTGACGGGCACAATTTGTGCTAGTGGTGGGGCGCACTCAGAGTGTGCTAGTCCACGAAATAGTGGCGGTCTGAATCTTTCTTGATTTTGAAGCTTTTGAGTAACGGAACGATGCCCCCTTGGTAAACCGACCGCTTCCACCGCTCGCCCGTTGATTCTGTGTCAAAATTCAGTTCCGAAATCATGAGGTCCGCGATTTGCTTAACGTTCAGTCGGCCGTGCTTTTTTAGTAGCTGGACCACACCGTCTCGGAGACTGATCGGGTTCGCTTTCCTCCGGGCTCTGCCTTTAATCCCCCGGTCCTCTTGGATTCTCAGAATTCGTTTTTGTGCGTGATTGAGGATTCCCGCAAAGAAGTTGAAGAATTCTTCATCTTTCATCGATTTGTAATTGGCATCGTCCCCGGCCATTTTAACGGTACCGGTGCCGATACGGGCTTTGGCTTCCTTGCTCAATTCGCACATAAGCCCCAGGGCTTCCCACTCGGTCTGTTGGTGTAGTCGCATTCCAGCTCTCGCTACCACCAAATCGTTTAACATTATAGGTGACGCGCATTCTAATTTGCAAGCACCAATACTTACCGCGACATTCCTGAATGCTTACACCGGCTTTGCGTCCGTTAAAGTTACCAACTGGTTGCTTTCGCAATTTGGTTGCGAATTCATTAGCGGAGGTGTTGAGGGCGAATTCGGGCAATTTGTGAAGAGGTGAGCCATTATCGAACAGACCTCGACCGGCGTACCGGCGCGTGCTTCATAACACGCGGTCCGGGCTAACCTTCGGGAGAGTGGGCATTTATTTGGGGAGAGGTTGACGTGAGTTCGGAAAGGACCGGGTTGTCATCTATTCGCTGTGTGTTATCGACAATTCGTGAAAATAGGAGACTACACTCGGTCGATCGAACAACGCCCTCGAATTCTTCGCACCAACTCGGCCTCGGCCGGGTTTTGTGTGCGTTTCCCGCCGACCCGTTGGAAGAGGGACAGAATGTCTTTTCCGGTCAGGTGGACCTTGCTCCCACATTCTTGCAGGGCCGCGTGGATCGCGCGGCGGAAGGAAATGAGGTCTCGGTGACCCGCCTCGAACACGGCTTTCGCGAGTTCGGGCTTGGCGTGCTCCCAGGTTTCCAGCGCTTCGGAACATGCTTCCGCGGCTTTGCGAATAGCACTTCCTACTGCATTTGTCCTTTTCATTTTTTGGGGTTCCCTGTTTTCGCAGGGGGCGAAGTTACCTTATCGCCTGCTGCGCCATTCAGGTCAACCATAGGTTTTTAACAAATTCGGCGCCGCGAAACGGGGTAGCGGAGACTCGCGATTACTGCGGGGTAGAGTGCGCGATGTATTGATATGATAATTTTATTTATTTGCGAATGATTCGATAGGAAACGAGTAGTTTGGTCGTTTTGGTGTGAAGTTGCTCGTCATTTGTTCCAACTCAACTCGGTCGGGTAATCGCGAATTACTCAGATTTATCTGCGTATTTGAGCAGGAAGGCGGGGATTTCAGGAAACCCCAATTCGCGGAATGCGACCACCCGGTGAGTTCCTTCCCACACCGCCATCGGATCTTCGTTAACGAGGTGCTTCTCGATCCAAATCGGGTAGGCGAACTCCTTGGCTTGCAGCCGCTCTTTAATGGCGTGTATTCTTGCCCGTTGTGTCGCTCGGTGTTCGTCTGTGCTGTCTGTAAGTTTCGTTTCAACAAGCCGAAACCAGCTTCTGAACCGTTCGATTGGTAGTAAGCCGTATTCGATTACGATTTCACGCTCTTTGCCTTCTGCGTACATTTCTGTGTTTTTGTGGCGTCGTTTCCGACTTCGGTGAGGGAAATTGCCGATCGCTGCAGTGTAGTCATCTGAACGGATTCCTTCTCTTTGCTCACCGTGAGGAGCAATGAACCTGCGGACTTCAACCTCACGGTAAGTCTCACCGACGCTCAAGTCTGGAAGCAGAAACATGGGGAGTGCTTACCCTCGCAATAGGTAAGCGTTCGCGAATGCAGCCGCGCCCTCGACTGCTTCCCGTGCAGTCCGGTAAGGGTAGGGGGATTTTGCGACCAGTACCCCAGTCCCCGTTCGCCAGTCTCGTACCACTCCCCGATAACCGGTGATCGCGTAGGCGTTCGGCATGCAGAACATTTGTCCGTCTTGCGACCATCGAATAGGCGCGTGGATCTCTTCCACCGTGCACTCGTACACGGGTTGCTCCTTTGGTTGGGCGACTGTTTGTGAGATATCCTAAGCTTAATCGATTTGCAGTTGAGGCAATACACGAAATTGAGAAAAATGCTGGGAATTCCTGGAAAAGATAATGCTACCTATTTGTTGCCAACTCGGTCGAGTTGAACAGCACCCAGTACAGGTCCGCGAGCAGGCGCTTTCGGTCGTCGCCGGTGGTGTCGGCGAGTTTCGCCGTGAAGTGCTCCGTTTCCTTTTGTGAGGGGCGGCGCGTTAGTACGGCCAGGTACGCGGTTTCGACGGCTGCGGCGTCGTTGGGGGCGAACATCGCGATCTGTGTGGACGCGCTGAGCAATTCGTCCTTTGCTTTGCCGTCCACGAGATCGCCGTTCATCATCAACAGGCGCTGCGGGATGGTGCCATGTGCCCGTGCGAACTCGTCGTCGTCCGCGTCGCCGTAGCGCTTCACGAAGTCCCGCTCGTTGAAATACCGCATGGCCCGCACGAGGATGTGTGATTGCTGGTTGATCGTTTTCACACTCGCGGCCTGAATCACGTTGCCAATCACTTGCTCCGGGCGCAATCGCGTGAGCGGGAACACGGCCCAGGAATCGTCGTGCGTGTCCGTGATCTCGAATTCGGCCGCGCTGTCGAGTCGGAACACTTCCGTGGACGCGATGAGCAGGATCAGTCGGCGCAGGTCGTGGTTGTGGGCGGCGAAGTCGTCCGCCAGAATGCGCAATGCGGGTGGGATCTTCTCGGCGCTCATCTCATCGAGTGTTTGCGCTTCAACTCGTCGCAGGAGTGGGCGGCCGAACATCATGGCCCACACGCGGTTCACCGCGGCGCGGGCGAAGTAGACGTTGTTTGGGTCGGTGACCCACGACGCGAGGCGCTCGCGCCGCGTTCCGTGCTCCGGGAGCAGTTCGGGCGCGAACGGCACCGACGGCGCGATCTCGTGCGTTCCGCCCGCCACGCGGTCCTCGAACTCGTACTCGCCTTTGTTCGAGTCCGCGATGTTCGTGACCGCGTGCTTCGTTTGGCCGAAGAACGCGGCGAGAGCCTGGAAGTGCGTTTGCTTCCACGCGGGCTCCAGGAAGTGGTCGTGGCACTGGGCGCAATCGATGCGGAGCCCGAGGAACGCGCGCGTGACGCGGATCGCGAGCTTCTCGGCGTCCGGTGCCTTCTTGTTCTCGTCGAACGTCGCCGCGATGAAATTGACCGCGGGTGTGTCCGTGTTCAGGCCCTGGGCCGAGATCATTTGCCGCACGATTTCGGCATAGGACGTGTTCTTGAAGAGTTCGTCGCCGAGCCACGAGACGTACCGGCGCTTGCGGTAGGTGAGGAGCGGGCCGTCCTCGGTACCGACGAAGGCCCGAGCGAGTCGGTCCGCGAAGTAGTCCGCGAACCGGCGGTCACGGAGCAAGTGGTTCGCCCAGCCATCAAGTCTCTTTTCGGGTGGTTGCTGCTCGAACTGCCGGATCTCTTCCAGTGACGGAACGCTGCCAGTTAGCGCGATCGACAGCCGGCGCGCGACCGCGAGGTCGTTCGCACGCGACGCGGGTTGAATTTGCTTCTCGGCCCAATCTTCGCGGAACGAGTGATCGACTCGACTGACGACCGTGCGGAAATCATCCCGTTCTGTGTGGGCCGAGTCGAACTTGATCTTGCGCGATTCGGTGTACAGCGGGAACAGGCTTGCCCGCAGCGCGAACGTTCCGCCCGCCACAATCGCAATGAAAAGAAGGTTGCGGCCCCACATGGGTGCGATTCCGGTGGATGAAGACTCGCACGCACATACCCCGGCCCGCAGCGCCGCGTTTCACGAAACCGCGAGCTACCTTGAAGGGTAGCACGAATATCACACACCGCTCCACTCCGTGCGAATCATGGCCAGTGCCGCAATACCCGTCGCACCACCCCTTCTGGTCGAACCGGACTTTGAGGGCGAAGTTCCGGTCGTGATGCCGATCGCGCCGAAGAACCTGTTTCAGCGTGTGCTCGGTTCGGTTGGTTCCGCAGTGGGGTGGGCTTTCGGAGTCGCGGCGCTGTTTCTGGGGCTGTCCGTGTTGGCCGCGGTCCCGCTCGGTCAGTTCCTCGCGCTCGGGCACCTGCTCGAAGCGAGCGGGCGCGTCGCGCGCACCGGGCGCATCCGCGACGGCTTCATTGGAGTGCGCACCGCAGCTCTGTTTGGCGGAGCCGCGCTCGCGTGCGCGGTGATGTGGCTCCCGCTGTATTTCATGTCGCTCCAGGCCGAAGCCGCCCGCATTATCGACCCCAGTGGGCGGCTCGCGCGGCAGTGGGAAGTCGGTCTTACCGTATTCGCAGTAGCGTTCGCGCTTCACGCGGCGGGGGCACTGCTCCGCGGCGGGCGAATCCGGCACTTTTTGAACCCGATTAACGTTCCGTGGCTCGCGTACCGTGCGTGCCGCGGGGGGCTGTACACCGAAGCACGCGACCGGGTTTGGAATACAGTCGTCGGGTTGCGGGTGCCGTACTACTTCTGGCTCGGTGTGCGCGGGTTCGCTGGGGCGTTCCTGTGGCTCGCGTGCCCACTACTGTTACTCGGATTGGGGCACCGGTACTGGTTCGTGGGTGTGATGGGGGCGGGGTTGTTGGCGTGCGTGGTGCTGTACGTGCCGTTCATGCAGGTGCGGTTCGCACGCACGCACCGGTTCCGGGCGTTCTTCGAGGTGCTCAAGGTCCGACAGGTGTACCGGCGTGCCCCGCTCGCGTTCGCGCTCGCGTTGTGGGCTCACTTGCTGTTCGCGATGCCGCTTTATTTGCTCAAGATCGAACTGATTCCGCGCGATCTGGTGTTTCTCGAAGGGTTGGTCTTCCTGCTATTCATCTTCCCGGCGCGGGTGCTCGGTGGTTGGGCCTATGCTCGCGGTGCCCGCCGACCAGAACCGCGGCTCTGGCTCGCACGCTGGGCCGGGCGATTCGCGGTGATTCCCGTCGTGCTGGCGTATGTGTTCGCCGTGTGGGTTTCGCAGCACATCGGCTGGCAGGGCGTGTCGACGCTGTACGAACAGCACGCTTTTTTGCTGCCGGTTCCGTTCGTGGCGTGGAAGTGATTCCCGGACCGTCGGCGCTACCGCCCGTGGCGCTTCTGGAGGTACGCGGCGAGGTCGTGGCCGAGGTCCGCGTCAGTACGGAGCCGGACGTAGTCGATTTCGAGCCTCCGACACCCGGTTTCGATCGCGTCGATGTGGTCGTGAAGTGCTTTCAGGTAACTGTCGCGGATGCCGGACGGATCGGTGAGGATTTCTGGTAACCCTTCGAGCCCGCGGAACAGCGTGGTCTGCCGGAACGGGAAGTCGAGTTCGGCCGTGTCGAGCGTGTGGAAGAGGATCACTTCGTGTTTCTGATAGCGCAGGTGCTGGAGCGCGGCGAGAATATCGGGCACGTCGTCGAGTAGGTCGCTGAACAGAAATACGACCCCTCGGCGCCCGGTGCGCCCGGCCAGTTCGTCCACGCCGCGTGCGATCCCGCCTCCACCGGGAAACGGTCCGCTGCTCATGACGCGGCACGCTTCCCGGAGCTGGTTCATCTGACCGGACGGTCGAAGGACCGCGCGCACGCCGTTCGCGACCAGACTGAGGCCCACCGTGTCGGCTTGTTGGAGCACGAGGTACGCCATCGCCGCCGCCGCGGTGGACGCGAGGTCGTACTTCGTGCGGGTACCGGAGCCGTAACCCATTGACTCGCTCGCGTCCACGACGAGCCACGCGACGAGGTTAGTTTCCTGCTCGTACTGCTTGAGGAAGTAACGCTTGGTGCGCGCGTACACGGCCCAATCGATGTGCTTCACGTCGTCGCCGGGGGCGTACTCGCGGTGCTGGGCGAATTCGACGGCTAAACCCTGGCGCGGGCTGCGGTGCTTGCCCGCGAGGTAACCCTCCACCGCAAGTCGCGCCTCCAGTTCGAGGCGGTCGATGCGCGAGAGTACGGCGGGGTCGAGGGGGTTCGTCACGGTGGTGTCGCTTGGTGCCCGGATTGCGTTCGTGGAGCTCATGATACCGCAACGCGGGGCGAGCGTGTTGCGGCGAAACGCAATCCCTCCTTATCGCCAGCGCGTTTGGCGCGCGGCGACGGCTTATCATTAATACTGCACGCGGATACCGAAGGTCATGCCTTGAACGACGAGTTCCTCGGACCGCCACGCGAAGGTCGGGCGGGGAAGGGTGCTCGGCGTCGGTTGGGCCACGAACCGCACGTTGCTGTCGTTCACGATTGGGTCGATCGCGCGCCCCGGGCGCATCACCGCGCTCAGGTACATCAGCGAGTACCCGAACGACACCTGCACCCACCGGTTGAAGTTGTAGGTGAGCTTCAGGTCCAAGTCGTGCGAGTAGGCGAATTTCCCGCGCGTGAACGTCCCGGCGTTCAGCCCCCGGGCGTACAGCCCGCCCGATTCGGTATCGACCAACCCCGTCGCCGAGACGAAGGTGTTCGAGCCGACCAGTTCGACCCGTTGAGCCACTCCGCCGATCGCCGACTTCGAGGTCAGGTCGAGGCCGAAGCCACGGTCGTTCCCCCCGAACCGGCTGTTGAAGCCGATGTACCCGCCGTAAAACGAGTTACGCGCCCGGATCGAATCACGCACGTCGACGATGCCCCCGCTCGGGAAGAAAGAGGGAGAATCGATCACCAGACTTTCCTGTAGGTCGAGGTACTTGAAACCGATGAGAATGTCGGTCGAATCGGAGAGGAGCGAGTACCACGCGCGCCGGACGTTGCCGTCCACGCCCCACAACCGGCTTTGGGCCACGGCGGACACGCCGCCGGAATACTGGTTGGGGAGTGATGCGTAGAGTGAAGTAGGCACCCCCGAGCCGGCGGCGATGTACCCTTGGGCAATGGCTACCGGGGTGCCGTTGTTGAAGAAAGAGCCGGTCTCGTTTTTCCGCTCCAGTACAAACCCGCCCACTTCCGCACCGAACTTATCCCAGTTCGCACCAACGGCCGCTCGGGCGCCGCTGAACGCACCGAAATCGATTCGGTTGTTCTCCGGGAACACGGTGACAGCGCCGGTGGCCTGAGACGTGTTCGCAATGGCCGCGGGGACTGTTTGGATGAGCGGTACGGTCCGCATTGGGCTGTACCACATGAGCATGTAGTCGCCCGTCGCCCAGAAGCGCGGGCCGCTCATGTCGAACGGTCGCGCTTCGACTGGGGGCATGACCGTCGGCGCGCTCGTCAGCTCGGCAAGCCTGCTGGCCGGCTCGGGGGAAGTGGGGGGCGTGGTGGATGCAGCGGGTTGGGCACGCGCAGCACTAACCGTTGCCAGAAACAATGTTCCGGCCAGAAACGTGATTCGCATGGCTATATATTCCGCGTGGAAGCCCGCGGATACGGGCTGGGAGTGACACGCGGAATATATCGAATGAAGTGAGATGGGCTGTTTAGCGGTAATCCTTAGATTGCGCGTTTGTGAGGATTTGGCGAATCCTCGTTTGTGTTACTCGGTGGCTCGCGCCGGGACGAGCGCGAGGAGCTTTCGCACGATCTCGTCGGGTGTGACCCGGTCGGCGTCGGCGTTGTAGTTGGTGACGACGCGGTGGCGCATCACGGGCATCGCGACGGCCTTCACGTCCTCGGTCGCGACATAGGTGCGCCCGCGGAGCAGGGCACGGGCCTTCGCCGCGAGGATCAGGTTCTGCCCGGCCCGCGGACCCGCACCCCACGTCACGTACTTCTTCACGAAGTCCGGCACGTTCGGGTCCGGCGCCTCACCGTCCTGGGTGCCCGGGCGCGTGAGGCGGGCGATCCTCATCGCGTAGCGGATCACGAACCCGGCCGCGGGCACCCCACTGCGGTTGGCCGGGAACGTCCGCGACCCGAAGGGCGGCCCGGAGGCCGTCGCGTGTTACGGGGTGCTGCGGACACCGGCGGGATGATGCTCCGGTTCTGCGACGGACGACCGGTGAGTGCCACCACCGAGGAGTATCTGGGGTGGGTGTGCCGGGAATTGGCGACCGAGGGGAAGCGGGTGTTCGCCCTGGTGTGGGACAACGCCGCGTGGCACGTCTGCAAGCGGGTGCGGCGGTCGTTCTGCGGGCATCACCCGGACTCGGTTCGTGCGCGTCGACGGTTGAAGGGGCGATGGTGTACACGGATCAGTGGAAGGGGTGCAGTCGGTTGGCTCGGAACAATCGCGGGCATGCGACGGTGAACCACACGCCCGGTCAACGGGAGTGGGTCCAAGACTACGGGGACGGGATCTACGAAGTACATGACAACACGCACGAAGGGTTATGGGCGGCGTTGCGCACGTACCTGCGCCCGTTCGGGGTATCAGCCAGCACGACCTCCATCAGTACGTCGCCATCTTCCAGTGGGGGCTACAACCTCAAAGAGGCCACGCTCGACACACTAATAATTATATTCCAGATCATCTGACGCCTCGTAAGTCTCTATTAATGCCCTTGGCTCATGAGGCATCAGGGGTGAATGGGGCTATTTTCGATAGCGGGAGTAGTTACCCTTCGGGGTTGGCCTCGGTCCTTAATTGGAGCGCCCACGGATGGATTTCCCGATCCTCGGGCTAATGAGCGACGACGCCTGCGACCAGTTCCTGGTGGACACGCTCCACCCCGACGGGCTCTGTTGCCCGGGGTGCCGACGGGATGATGCGCGGTCCGTTCACGATCGCCATCGCCCACCCGTGTTCGACTACCGGTGCCGTCATTGCGGGGCCGTGTTCAATGCGTACACGGGCACCCCACTGCAGAAGACGCACCGCTCCCCGACCCAACTGGTCCTGATCCTGCGCGGTATCTGCCAGGGCACCCCGACCGCGCAACTGGCTCGCGAACTCGGATGTGATCGCAAGCACCTGCTCACACTCCGGCACCGACTTCAGGGCTTGGCTTTGCAAGCCGCGGAGCACATGGGTCCGGTGCCCGGTTCGACAACCGAGGCCGATGAAATGTTCCAGAACGCGGGGGAAAAAAGGCATTTGCCACCCGGACCCCGATGACCCGCCTCGGCGCCGGGCCAACAAGCAACGGGGCCACGGGAACTTCGACAACGATCGCCCGCCGGTGGTCGGAGTCGTCGGCCGGGGAAGTGGCGCGGTTGCCCTCGCGGTCGTGGGTCGAACGGATCAGGAGACGCTTACCTCATTCGTCGGCTCGTCGACCGTCGCGGAGGCGATGGTGTACACCGACGAATGGAAGGGGTACGCCCGGTTGGCGCAGAACAATCGCGGTCATGCGACGGTGAACCACACGCCCGGTCAGCGGGAGTGGGCGCGAGATGACGACGGGGACGGGATCCGCGAAGTGCATGACAACACCCGGGAAGGATTGTGGGCCGCGTTGCGCACGTTCCTGCGCCCGTTCCGAGGGGTCAGCAAGCACTACCTCGGCCAGTACGTCGCCGTCTTTCAGTGGGCCTACAACCTCAAAGAGGCGATACCCGACACGCTGAGAATTATGCTCCGACTCACCCCTGACGCCTCATGAGCCAAGCCTTCTTTACACATCCCCTCAGAGTGCGTATGCACGTCATGGTATTTTTGGTCCACTACCGTCAAACGAATCCCGCAGTAGCGAGTGCCGTACTCTATTGAGTGTCGAAGCCCTTCATTCACTCCCGATGCAATATCAGCCAAATGCAATTCTACGGCCCAAAAGTTCATCGAATCGGGTACGGCAACAGCATCAACGGTAATCTGCTCACATGTCGGTTCGGGTGATAGGCGGAAACGGAAGGGGCCATAGAAACGACGACCACCGAATAGTCGGCGGATGACGTGTTCGCCTTCCTTTGCTTCACGAACGGTGAAAAAACGCATATGCGACCCACGCCGTGAAGATCAATGCCCGCTGCCGTTGGCCGTAACTGTGGCCGCGGGGCCGAAGCCGACGGAGCGAGACTTCCGCGCCGCGAGTTCCTGGCGGTTCTCCCGGAACTGGTCCATCGCCCGGTCCCAGTCCCACTTACTGTCGTTGAGGAACAGCAGGATGAGCAGGTTCTTCACCTCTTCGATTTCCGCGAAGCTGAACCCCGCGGTCTGAGAAACGACGTGCTCCACGTCCACACCGGACTGAACGTCCGCGTGCCAGCGCCCAACGAGTTCGCGCCGGAGGGCCGCGTCCGGCGGTTCGAGGTGCAGCACCACGTCGATGCGCCCCGGGCGCTTGAACGCCGGGTCGATGAGCGACATCGAGCAGTTGGTCGTGAACACGTAGGCGATGCCCTCGTTCACCTCGATGCCGTCGAGCGCACTGAGGAACACCGCCTGGTCCTCGGTCTCGCCGACGGTGTTGCGGTCGCGCAGGGCGATGTCCATGTCGTCGAAGAAGATCACCCCGCGGCGCCCGACCGAGAACAGCTCCTTCACCGCTTCGACCGGGTCGTTGGACCCGCGGGCCGAGCGGTACGTGTCGGGCGTAACGAGCCGGTACTCGTAGCCGAGCCGCAGGCACTCGCGCCACAACCACCGGCACGCACTCGTTTTGCCGTTACCGGGCGGGCCGGTGAGCAAAATGCCGCGCTTCGCGCGCCCGCCCAGTTCTTTGATGCGCTGGAGGTTCTTGCGGTCGAGGAAGCCGAGCGTGTTCTGTTTGAGCGTTTCGAGTTGCTCGCTCAGGAGGACCGGCGCTTCGCCCTCGGGTTCTTTCGTGCGGTGCGACTTGATCGCCTGCCGGAACAGTTTGAGGTAATCGCCCTTCGCGACGACGAAGAAATCGTAGCTCCCGGACGCCCCGAACGGGGCCACGCAGCGCGCGAACGTGATCCCCTCGATGCTGTACTGTCGGATGCCGAATTGCATCCCGGGCCAATACTTACGGCTCACGCCGATCCAGTCGCGTGTGAGCACGCCGTCGAGCGGGAGGAGCGGCCCGCGGATCGCGTTCTGGAGCAGCGGGTAGTAGAGGCCACTGGGAACGAAGGCCACCGGGTCCGTGATCCCGGTGGCCTTCGCCACCGCGTCGAGGACGTACCGGTGGTTCGCGGTGTATTGTTCGAGTGTCATGCGGTTGTGGGCGGCCCGGCGTGTAGGGGTGTGTCAACGACACATTATTCTACACGCGGGTTCGCCCCAAGCGAACGCACGAAGCGTTCTCATCGCTACTTGGTGCCGAACAAGCCGGGGCTGAAATTGAAGATCTGTCGCGGTTGTGGGTCGACCCGGTCCGCGATCCGTACCAGCACTCCACCCCCGGACGCACGCAATTCGCCGTCCACGAGCACGAGGTCCGTGAGAGATTCATTGGCGTTCAATGAAACGGTTTGCTTCCAGCACACGCCCCCCGTCGCGGCGTTCACGCGGTACACCGCAGTGCCCGAAACAAAGTACACGCTGTCCCCGTGAATCACGGGCGCGGTGGTGATCGCGTCCTTCACCGGGAGCCGCCAGACCTGGGACCGATCCGCCAGACCACTGTATTTGAACAGCACCAAGGAACACTCATTCGCGGCATTGCGCGTCGGGGCGAGCAGGCCGTGCGCGCGGGCGGTGCCAAACGGGGTCGCGGGCGCGGTCGCCTTAGAAGAACCCAGTAACACCGTTTCCCTCGACTCGTGGACCGCACCGAACCCGTTGGCCAGCGTCGCGAAGAGGTAATCGACATCTGCCGCCGGGTGCGGCTCCGTCGAGGTGGGCTTGGTCGTCCACGATTGGCGCTGCTCGACCGCGTTGTACCGAATCACGCCCGTCGCACTGATCGCGTAAATGACGCCCGCTCTCGAAGAGAACTTGGGCTGATCGCCGAACCCGCCGCGCACGATGTCAAACCCGGTTTGCCGGCCGGTTGCCACATCAAGCATGTACACGTGACCGGTCTTCTCTGCTGCGCCGCCCTTCGGCTCGTTTCGGCTCGCGAGGTACACCTTCCCGTCGTGAAACCCCACGGCACCGAGCAACTGCTCGCCGTTGTCCACTTTGCCGGGCAGCACGAACCGCCAGTCGATGCGGCACTCGGTGTCGATCACGAGAAGCTCGCGCGCTGTGCAGAGGAACACTTTTCCGTTGTGCGAAACCGTTTCCCCGGCCGCCACTTCGATCCGCTTCACGTCGCTCTTCGCGTTGGCGTCGGCTGCGGGGATCGCACTTGCGAGCGGGCGGCTCTGGATCTCCGCCTTATCCTGACCGACTTGCACGTACACCAAAGCGCGCTCGCGGTCACAACAGAGATACTTCCCATCGAAGCGATGAACTGTCAAAACGGGTTCGGTGATCCCCGGTTTCGCTAGTTCGGGTGGCGTCGCCGGCAGGAGCGGACCATCTGAAGGTGTTGGAAGCTTTGAAGGCTCCGGAAGCACCGTCGGAGCGAATGACAGTTTAGCTGCAGGTGAAGGGATCAGAGCGTCGCTTGCTGGTGGAGGCGAACCGCCCTGCAACTCGGACGGGCGAATCGGCTGAACGATGGGCACAACCAAGCCCCCCGGAGGCGCAACCGGCACAAGCGCCGTGGGCGCGGGAATGATTGGCGGGGGCAGGACCGAGGAAGCCTCCGGGGGGGGCGGAGGAAGTACCACGGCGGCCAATGAAGTAGACGAAGAAGCCACAGAAGGCACCGGGGGGCTCACGCCAATCGCGACCGGAGGCGTCACCGGCGACGGAATCGGAGGAAACACCGGTTCGGGTATTTTGGGGGTTACCGGGAGACCAGGAGGAACGGGCGGAGCGAGTGGAGCACTCATCGCGATCTTCGCCTGTTCGCTCGAGTCTGCGACGAAAGGGGCGTGAGCGTGTGTCGCAGGTGCTTTGGGCGCGACAATTACATGCGGTTGCGGTGGTGCAACGGCAACTTCAGCAGTGTGCGTCGCGGGCGTCGTTGGTCGGGGCCACCTGCCTTCATTATTGAGCACCAATGTGACCAATAGTGCCGCACTCAAAATGCCGGGCACACACCAACGCCTGAACGCACGCATCGTTCGCCCTCCGTGACCTACGTTCCCGCGTGAATTATTGCCTCCGTGGGCCGCGGCGTAAAGGGCAAGACCGGTGTTGGCGTTGCCGCATTTGCGGTTACTCAATTAGCATGAGGAGTAACTTCCCAGGACGTAGAGGATTACCGATGACCACCGGCTCGCGCTTCGACCTGAGCGTGCTCGAAACGGCCCAGAAGGTTCCGGGCAAACCGCGCCACAAGACCCGCGAGGTGAAGGTCGGCTCCGTCATCATCGGTGGGTCGAACCCGGTCGCGGTGCAGTCGATGACGACCACCGACACGTTCGACGTCGAAGGCACGATCAAGCAGATCCACGCACTGGAAGAGGCCGGATGCGAACTCGTCCGCGTGACCGTGCCGAAACCCGAGGACGCGGGGGCGCTCACGCAGATCAAACAGAAGATCGGCATCCCGCTCATCTGCGACATCCACTTCGACTACAAGATGGCGCTCTCCGCGCTCGACCACCCCATCGACAAGATCCGCATCAACCCGGGCAACATCGGGACCGAGGAGCGGTTCCGCCAGGTCGTGCGGAAGGCGAAGGAGAAGGGCATCCCGATGCGGATCGGGGTGAACGCGGGGAGCCTCGAGCGCGACCTGTGCGAGAAGTACGAGTTCCCCTGCCCGCCCGCGATGGTCGAGAGCGCGCTGCGCCACATCGAAACGGCCGAGAGCGAGGGGTTCCGCGACATCATCGTGTCGCTGAAATCGAGTGACGTGCTCGTCGCGGTCGAGGCGTACCGCCTGTTCGCCAAGATGTGCGACTACCCCACCCACATCGGCATCACCGAAGCGGGCAAGCCACCCTACGCGGTCACGAAGTCCGCGGCGGGCCTCGCACCGATCCTGCTCGATGGCATCGGCGACACGGTCCGCATCTCGCTCCTGGGCGACCCGGTACCGGAAATCGCCGCCGCGTTCGACATCCTGCAAGCGACCCAGCGCCGCGTGCGCCGGCCGGAGCTGATCGCGTGCCCTACGTGCGGGCGCCTCGCGATCGACCTGGAGAAGATCATCGCGGAACTCGAAGGGCGGCTGAACGGCAAGCGCCTGCCGGTGAAGATCAGCGTGCTCGGGTGCGTCGTGAACGGCCCCGGCGAGGCGCGCGAGGCCGACATCGGTATCGCCGCGGGCAACGGCCAGGGGATGATCTTCCGCAACGGCGAAATGGTCCGGCGCGTCGCGGAAGCGGAAATCGTGGACGCGCTCATGGAGGAACTGGCCCGCTGGGAAGCGGAGAACCAGCACCGCATCCCGAAGACCACCGACGCGGAGGGCATCGGCCGGCGCAAACTGCCGGTCGTGACCGCGTGACTTCCGGGCACGAGCGCGGGCGGGTAAACTGAAGTGTCGGAGGTCGCCCGATGGCCCGGCCGAAGATCGACATCAGGCACTTCGTTGTCTGTCGCGCCGTTTCGTGGGAGGGGCCACCGGGACCGTACACACTGCGAACGTTGGAAGGCGTGTGCCACCGCTTCGGCGTCCCGCCCGGGACCGAGTTCCCGTTCGAAGTCGATGAGTTCTGGACGTACCTGCGTGTGTTCAACATGAACGCGGGTACGGGAACGATCCCGTTCTTCTTGACTCTGCTTCGGACGGGCACGCAGGGGACGCCTCAACGAATCTGGACACGCCCCTACGCCCAAATTCCGTTTCGGCCGAGCCGCGGGGTTGTGGAGGCCGCGTTCTCCCTCAAACGAGTGACGTTTCCCGCCCCGGGATGGTACGAGTTCCGGCTCTCCCGGGAAGTCCGATTGAGGTGGCAAACGCGGCGCCTCATTGTCGCGCGGGAGCACGTCCTAATCGAGAAATGACATGGCCAAGCGCCGCCGGAAACGCTCGAACGGTCCGCCTCCCAACAACGGAGCCGACTTCCTGATCGGCGAAGCCGGTCCGCTCATTTACTCGTACCCGATGCCGCCGGCAAAGAGTCGCGGGCAGCTCATCCCGCGGCCCGAATGGACGGCGATCGAGTCTGGCACAGAACTGGCGCCCGCTGAGCAAGCCGCGACCAACGCGCGCACGAAGGCGCCCGCCGATCTCCCGCTGATACCCGCCTCCGAAGAAGTCGCGACGCTCCCCCGAGCCGCGCGAGAAGCGTTCGCCGCGCGCTGTGCGGCTCGTGTGGCTCCGCTACGCGAAGGGGTGATATCACCGGAAGGGACTGCAGCCCTGATACTCGCGGCCGCGACCACCGCGACCCCGGTCCGGCGCCAGTTGCTCTGCATCCGGCGCGACTTCGACCGGTTGAAGCTCCTCGCACAGCAGAACAACTGGACCGACGACACGCCGGTGTCTCTCGACATTTTTGGCCCGATGTGGCCAAAACGTGCCACGCCGGACTGGGCAAAAGGGCCGCCCGCGACCACGAATCCTGAGTAGCACAGTCTCCGAATTCTTCGACGCAACGCGCCGCAGACCGTTTTAGTCAAGCTCATGGGCGGTAGCACGGGCCGCACATCCGGCGCGTTCTGAAGAAACCAAACAGGCTCTCATCGCGTTTTCTGCGGTGAGTTCTGCGCGCGTTTCACGTTTCATTTCTCATACCCACTTCATCGGAAGTGAGTAAACTCAAGTATCCAGGTGGGACATTCCTACCGGAGGGTGAACCCGTGCGCGTGCTGCTCGTTGAAGACCACCAGCCCCTCGTCAAAGCCTTACGGCAAGGGTTGGAAGAGGAAGGGTTCGCCGTCGACGTCGCGACCGATGGCGAAGAAGCGGACGTGAAGTGCCGGAGCACGTCCTACGACGTCGTCGTGCTCGACGTGATGTTGCCAAAAGTTGACGGATTAAGTCTGTTAAAGAGGTGGCGCGGCTCCGGTATCAATACACACGTCCTGATGTTGACTGCGAAAACCACAACCAACGACAAGGTGACGGGACTGGACGCGGGGGCCGACGACTACCTCCCCAAGCCGTTCGAGATGGACGAACTGTTCGCGCGGTTGCGGGCACTCATCCGCCGTGGGCACCAGCAAAAAGACCCCGTACTGCGGTGCTACGACCTGGAGATCGATACCGCGGCGCGCACGGTGCGCCGGTCCGGGCAGGTGGTCCACCTCACGCCGCGCGAGTACGCCCTGCTGGAGTTCCTCGCGTTCCACCGCGGCAAGGTGGTGACCCGGAGCATGATCTGGGAGCACCTCTACGACGAGTACGACGAGAACACGTCGAACGTTGTGGACGTGTACATCCGGTACCTGCGGAACAAAGTCGATAAGGGGTTCGATCCGCCGCTGATCCTCACCCGCTGGGGCGAGGGGTACATGCTCCGCGGCGACGACGATCCGCCCCCCCAGAAAGCGTGACAACAACGAAGGGCGACGCATAACAAGGGCACACCGGAACGGCGGTTCCGGTCGCGTCGCGGCGCCCCTCGCTTCTCCTCTGGTGCCCCATGCGCTCGATCCGGCGCTCGCTACTGGCTTACCTGCTGGTGCTGCTCGCACTCGCGCTGGGCGCGGTGGGCGTACTCGTGGACGGGTTCGCGATCGACGCGATCCGCGCCCGCGAGAAATCGGAATCGGACAACATCGAGCACGCCTTCAAAGTGCGCCACCAGGAAGCGAAGGCGAAATTCGACGCGGACCTGGTAGCCGAATCGAAGGCCCTCTCGAAGGAAGTCTTCTACAAGCTCGGGCCGCTCCTGGGCCAAACGGAACCACTGCGCCGGCTCACACCAACGGAACAAATCGCGGTTCAAATCGGTGGGGCCGTTCTCGGTCACAACATGGAATCGCGCCGCCCGCCCGGGGGCGGTCCGGGCGGCCCCGGGCCGCGCCCGGAACCGCAACCACCACTGAGGGCGTCCGAGGACGAGGCCCGTCAGTACAGTTTGCGCCTCGGGTTACTGAGAAACGTTCCCGGGCCGACCCTCTGGTCGCAACTCGCGCCGGCGGCGGCGACCGAACCGATCCTCCGGAGCGCGGGCGGCGACACCCGCCGGCTCAACCCGTACCCGAACTGGGTGGAGTTCGACGGCCCGCGGCTCGTGATCCGGGTCCAAGACGCGCTCCGAAAGGCGTTCACCGACGACGAGCACTCGTTCCCGTACCAGTTCCAAATCACACTGGTGGCGACGTACCCGAACCGCCCCGGGCGGAACATCGCGGTCATCCGATCGGAGGGGATCCACAGCGACCTCTCCATAGACCCCGCGTTCTTGGAACCGACCGAGGAACTGGAACCCAAACTGGTGGGCGACAACCTGCCCGGGTTGGGCGACTGCCTGCGCGTCGTCACCGGTACCCTGGCGGGCGGGCGCCCGATCGGGTTCTGGGTGCTCCTACCGTCCCCGCCCGCCCCGGCCGCCCTCGCCCGATTCTCGCCGTACCCGCCGTGGCGCGGCGGTGCGGACATGGCACTGCGCGCGATCGTCCAAACCGTGCGCCCGTACTCGGACCTCGACGCGCGCCTCGCGGCCGACCAGCAAACGCGGGACGAGCAACTGGAGCGCGTGCGGACCGAGACGCGCGTGGAACTCGCGCAGTTCCGCGGGCGCCTCATCCTGATCGGGGCCGGCACGTTCGCCGCACTGGTACTCGGCGGGTGGTTCTTCGTCGCCCGCGGGCTGGCCCCGCTCCAAATGCTCTCCGACGCCGTCAGCCAGGTGTCCGAAAAGGACTTCCGCTTACCCGTTGTCGCGCACGAACTGGGCCGCGAACTGGCCCCCATCCACGCCCGCATCACGCAGACCCTCACCCTCCTCCAGCGGGCTTTTGAACGGGAGAAACAGGCAGTGGCCGATATTTCGCACGAGCTCCGCACGCCCATCGCGTCCCTCCTCGCTACGATCGACGTCGCCCTCCGCAAGCCGCGCACGCCCGAGCAGTACCGGACCACCCTCGAGGAGTGCCGGCTGATCTCGAAGCAACTGGGCCAGTTGGTCGAGCGGATCATGACCCTCGCCTCGCTCGACGCGGGCAACGACCACACGCACATCACGCGCACCGACGCGGGCGAACTCGCGATCGGGTGCGCGGCCGTCATCCGCCCGCTCGCCGCCGCGAACAACCTCTCGGTCGCGGTGAACACCGACGAAGTGGCGGTCGACACCGACCCGGGCAAACTGCGCGAAGTGCTGATGAACCTGCTGCACAACGCGGTCGAGTACAATTCGCCGAACGGCACGATCGATCTGGCCGTGCGGCGCGAGGGCGAGGCGGTCGTGTTCGAGGTGCGCGACACGGGCATCGGTATGACGCCCGAGGTGCGCGAGCGTATCTTCGAGCGGTTCTACCGCGCGGACTCGTCGCGCCACGCCACCGGGGTTCACGCCGGGTTGGGACTCGCCATCGTAAAAGAGTACGTGGCGCGGCTCAACGGCTCGATCGAAGTGGAAAGCGAACCGGGCACCGGGACCACGTTCCGCGTCACGCTGCCGACGCCCTCCAGCGAACCGGCCCCTTCCGCCATCACACGCATGAAGGCGCCACGCGACGTGGTTCCCAGCGGGTCGTAGTCGTAAGGGACAGCGGTATCAATTAAATCGTGATACCGCCAACGAAGGCCTCACCCCTCGACGCCACCGCAGTCACGGAGAATGGCGCGGAAGGCGTCGGTCGCATACGGGAACAGGTCCGGTCCCGTTACCCCTCCGGTCGGGCCGCCGCCGCGCAGGTGCGGCTCCATCACCGCGAACCCCTTGTACCCCATCGCGACCGCCCCGCGGATGCTGTGCGCGACGTTCCCGTCGCCGGTCCCCGCGATCACACCGTAGTCGTGACCGGCCGCGTGCCCCCCGCGCTTCCAGTCCTTGATGTGGAAGTGCGACGTGTACGCTTTCGTTTTCTCCCACCCCTCGACCGGGTCGAAGTTGCCGTAGGTGTAGTTGGCCGCGTCGTAGGCCGCGCGGAGCGCCGGGCTGTTGACAGTGCCCAGGATGTCCGCGACGCGATCCGGGGAATCGCCGTAGATACGGTGCTCGTTCTCGTGGAACAACACGACGTTGTTTTTGGCCGCGATCTCGGCCTTCGCCCCCATGCGCCGAATCACCTCCGCGCGGTGAGCGGGCCAGTTCGCCGGGTCGAAGTTCGGGTCGTTGCCGGGCGGGTAGTAGCTGAACACGCGGATGCCGCGCGTACCGAGCACGCCACACAGTTCGATGGCCCGCTTGAACTTATCGAGGTGCGGCTCGAACGGGGCGTCCACCGCGACCTTCCCGATGGGCGAGCCGATCGCGGAAAGCCCGATGCCCTCGCCGTCGATGAGTGCCTTGAACTCCTTGATCTGGTCGTCGGTGAGGTTCAACACGTTGGTCTTGTGGATCGACCGGAACTCGATGAACCGAACGCGGCTCGCCTTCAGAACCGCGACCTGTTCGCGCGGGTCGGGCGAGATCTCATCAGCGAATGCGGACAAGGTAAACATGGGTCGGCACCGAAACGGGTTGGTTGGTGCCGGTAGTGTATGAGAAGGCCCAGGTAACCGGCCGGTGGGGGCAGCGAAGCTCTTTTTGACAGTATTCACCAGGCAAAGGCGAACGACCAGTGTGAGCCGGTCGGTGAAGGCCGCGAAGAATTTTTGACAGGATTAACAGGATCAACCAGATTCGGACAAGCCAGAACCCACCGCTCACCGGCCCAACAACGGTCATACTACAAAATCATGTGTCCGTGTTTTGCTGAATCCTGTCGATCCTGCTAATCCTGTCAAAAGCTCTTCTGTCTTACCACTCCGCCTCTTCCTCATACGGGAGCTTCTCGTGCTGCCCGGCGAGGAGCACCGCGATCAGAATTGGCACCAAGATCAGGGCCGCCCGTAGTGCGAGCAGGAGCCACCGATTCTGGCGGCTCACCCGGGGAACGAGAAACGGCGACAGGATCAGCGGCGCGAGCGCCACGAGCCAGAACGATAGCGCGGGAACTTTAGTTTCGTTGTGCGAGGGTCGTGTACCCAGGAACAACCCGGGCAGGAACGCGACCGCGGCCGGGATCGCACCACTCGCGATCGCCCGCGTGCCGTCTTCGCGCGCGGGCACAACGAGGGTGACGACCGCGATTCCGAACATCGCGGAACCGATTATCACCGCGAGTTCCATGAACTTCGCGTTATGCGAATAGAGGAGCACGCCGGCACCGGCGTAGAAGACCGCGGTCAAATACAGAGAGATTTCCGCACTCGCCCCACCTCGCGCGAGGCTATCAAGAACGAGCCAGACGAACACCATCGACGCGATCAATTCCCACCGCAGGGACGCCCACTTGGGGTCGGCCGCGGCGTTTCCCAGAAGGAGCCACGCGCTGACGTAATAAACGGCCGCGATGCGTGGGAGCCAGACGAGTAAATTCGCGGTCCACCACGCCCGTTCGGGCACGGCCCGGCTCACGGCCAACCCGAGCCAGCGAGTCAGCAACCCAACAGCGACCAGCACGAGCGACACACGCGGCAACCATTGCTCGCACGGAGACGTTTCGAGCGGCTTCCACAGGAGCACACGGTACGTGTTCTCCCACGTCGGCGCCGGATCTTCAATCGACAACTTCGGTGGCGCGAAGTTGCCGCACATGAACGCGACCACGACCGCCACCGCGGACCCGAGTGCCGCCGCCCGCCACCGCCCGACTGCCAGAAACGCGCCCAAGACGAGCGCCGCAGCGCCCGCGCCCGGGAGTACCGCGTGGTACAGGGCTTCGAGCACATCTTTGAGTGGGGGTGGCGGGGGCATCGGAACGAGCTCCTTAATTGCTTACTTCTTCGCTTCGACCTTGATACCCAGTTCGACCTTGTCTTCGATCTTGCCCTTGCCGTAGTTCATGCCCCACAGGGTGCGGTCGATGGCGAACGACGCGGCGACTTCGAGCTTCCCGTCCTTCTCGGTGATGGTCGCGGGGAAGCTGACCGACTTCGTCTTGCCGAGGAGCGTCAGGTCGCCGGTGACGGTGTAGCCCGCCGTGCCCTTCTCCACCTTCGTCGATTTGAACGTGGCCTTCGGCTGGTTCTTCACGTCGAAGAAGTCCGCGTTTTTGAGGTGCCCGGTGAGCTTCTCGTCGTCGGAGAAAATCGACTCCGTTTCGATCTCCACCGTGACCTCGAGCTTCGTGGGGTCACCACCAGCGACGGTCGCGGACCCGGTGAGCTTGCCGAACCCGCCGGTGTGCTTGCCGTCGGTCTTCTTCCCGACGAACGTGACCTTCGTGTTGTCGCCGGTGAGGGCGTACTTCGCGTCCGCGGCGCTGGCGGGGACGGCGAGGGCTGCGACGAGACCGAGCGCGATCAGAATCCGAGGCATGGTCAGCTTCTCCGCGTTGAAAAGAAAAGACGGGAACCGATCCGCCGGTCCGAGTAACCGGCGACACGACCGCAGTGACGTGCGCGGTCGTGGGAAGTGTACTCAGCTACCGGGCGAGGGGCGCGGGCTTACAACAGAATTTCACATCGGAAACTAGGATAGTGGGAGAAGACAGAGAACTGATATCAGAAGGCAGAGGACAGAAGACAGAAATCAGCGAAGGCAGAACGGCCACAAAAAAGCACAAAGGGCACAAAAGAAGAGGGCAAATATCAGATGACCAAGATCGCACGCTTTGGCTTAAGCCCCGATAGGGGCGGCCGATGGTAGCCCAAGGTTACACCAAATCACCCGAGGTTTGGAGGAAGGGAAGTCCGCCAGGGGTTGCGCTCGCGTAGCTCGCTTCACCCCTGGCTACTCGCCTACGCCCCTATCGGGGCTGACCCAAGTACGCGCTCTTCTCTTGTTTGATCCGCGTAATCTGCGTTATCCGCGGCTCCGCCTTTTGATCTCTGTTCTCTTCCTTGCGCCTTTTTATAGCCATCCTGCCTTCTGTCTTGATCCGTGTTCTCTGTGTTTATCCGTGGCGGATTTCGCCCCTCGCTACGCCTTCTTGCGGCCGACGACCTTGAGTCGGATCTTGTCGCCCGCGAAGACCTTTTCGCCGTGCGCGGGGAAGCGGATCTTCACGCGGCGCAGGGCGCCGTAGCCGCTCACGTCCGTCACGTTGCCGAGGCCGAACTCCTCGTGCTGGACTAGTACGCCCACCGCCAGTCCGGTGTCCGGCGCGTCGGGGATGGTGGGCTTCAGTTCCGGGTTCGGCTTCCGCGGCGGGATGAATGGCCGGGCGCCGGTATCGGCCCAGTCCTTCGCGGCCGAACTCGCCTTCAGGCGCCACTCGTCGGCCGCGGTGCGTGCGGCGTTGCGGGCCATCGACGGGTCGATGAACTCCACGCCGCCGCGCGGCAACTCCTGCAAGAACCCGGACGGGATGCAGTAGTTCAACTGCCCACGGAACTCGCGCATCCGGGCGTGGCACATATACAGTTCCTTCATCGCGCGCGTCATGCCTACGAAGCACAACCGGCGCTCCTCTTCGATCTCGTCGTCGCGCCCCATGCTGCGCTCGTGCGGCAACAGCCCTTCTTCCACCGCGAGGACGTACACCACGGGGAACTCCAGCCCCTTCGAGGCGTGCAGCGTCATCACGGAGACGTGATCGGCCTGCTCGTCCCAGCCGTCGACGTCCGACGCGAGCGTGATCTGCTCGAGGAAGTCCGTAATGGTGCGGGTGTTGTCCTCGTCCCAGAACTGTTTCGCGGCGGTAACGAGTTCGCCCACGTTCGCGAGCCGCTCCGCGTCGTCCTCGTCGGTCGAGTCGCGCAGCATGGCCTCGTAGCCCGACTTCTCCAGCACGAGCTGAACGAGTTCGTGCGGCGGGAGGGCGAGCCTCGATCGCATGTCCGACATCATCCGGTGGAAATCCCGCAGCCCGCTCACGGCCTTCCCGCGGATCTCGGTGATCCGCGCGACCTGCCCGGCCGCTTCCAGCAGCCCGATCTCTTGGTCCGCGGCGAACCCCTGGAGCTTGTCCAGCGACACCTTGCCGATCCCGCGGCCGGGTTCGTTCACGACGCGGAGGAAGCTCACGGTGTCCTGCGGGTTCGCGAGCAACCGCAGGTACGCGAGCACGTCGCGGTTCTCTTTGCGCTCGAAGAACGCCAGCCCCTTCACGATCTGGAACGGCACACCGTGCTTGACGAAGGCGCTTTCGAGCGACCGCGTGAGCGCGTTGATGCGCATGAAGATCGCGTGGTCGCGGTACTTGAACTTGCCGCTCTTCGCGGCCTCTTTGATGCGCAGCACCACGCCCTCGGCCTCGTCCAGCCCGTTGTCGAACGTGATCACGCGGACCGGGTCGCCTTGTGGGTTGTCGGTGACGAGATCCTTCTTCTTGCGCTGCTTGTTGTGGTCGATGAGCACGCTGGCCGCGTGGATGATCGACTTCGTGCTGCGGTAGTTCTGTGCCAGCGTGATGGTGCGCGAGTCCGGGAAGTCGCGCTCGAAATCCAAGATGATTTTGATGTCCGAGCCGCGCCACTTGTAAATCGAGTTGTGGACCACGACCCCGTTGGCGACGAAATTGCGCGTGTCCGGAACCGACAGGTCGTACACAGGACCGTCGTAATCTTCCCACTCCACCGATTCCACCAAGCGCTCTTCGATTCCGTTCCCGACGCACACGGGCACCACCATTCCCGGTTGCAGGTGGCTGGCCGGCATAAACGGGAACGCTTTGGACTTGGTCAACCGCGCGCGGGAGACCAGTTCAAAGTCGTCGACCTTGTTAATCGACTCCGCGAGCAAAAGTGCGTCATCGTACCCCTTACGTGACGTCTCGATCCGCCAGGTTCCCTTGTTACCGTTACGCACCGGAAGCGCAGCTGCCATCGCCTTGGCCCGCAGCTCCGCACCGGACGTAATGACCTGAACACGATGCTCATGCCACCGCTTCCCCGTTTTCGGGCGCGGGTCGCCGAACACCGTGAATTGAACGAACCGCCGGGCGATCCCGCCGCGCGTAACGGCCCCGGGGCGGTGGTGCGGGTAGCGCCGATCCAAATGGAAGTCCGCCATCAACCGGGCGGCCGCGGCGCACGTGTCGATCTCGCGGAAGAGGCGGTCGACCAGATCCTGGCTGATCCCCATGTTCCGCCCGCGAACGAAGAACACCATCGTCGGGATACCGTACTTCACCGACAGGAACTGTTCGTGGAAACGGGCTTCGGACGACGAGCGGCAGGTGCGCACGATCCACATCGCGTCCGCGACTTCTTGATTGGTGCGCACTTGGAGGCCGGACATGAGCGGGCCGCTCTTGCTCGTGCGCACCCCGCGCGTCGTCCCCAACCGGAAACCGACCCCGCGCTTCCACATGAGGTACACATGGTGCAAATTGGGATCGGGTTGGAGCCGGGCGAAGCAGACGTGGTTCGGCGTCGCCCGGAGCACGATCCCGCCCTCGACCGTGACCCGCATCACCTTACCCCGGTGGGGGTTAACCATCACCTTGTCCACTCGCATCGGCGCGACCTTCCCCCACCCGATACCGGACATCACCTCATCGCCGTCGCGGATCTGTTCGATCGGCTTCCGCCCGCTCGGGGTGTCGACGAGTGTGCCCGGGAGCAGGCACTGGTCCGGATCCCCGACCACGCACAGGTTCGGGTAGTTCAGGCTGAGCTGCTTGACGATCTGGTACTGCGCCGAGTTGGTGTCCTGGTACTCGTCGATGAGCACATATTTGAAGCGCGCGTCGAGTTCGGCCCGCAGCTCCTCGTTCGTCTTGAGCGCCATCGCGGGGAGGTACAGCAGGTCATCGAAGTCCATCGCGTTGGCCTTGCGGAGCCGCTTCTCGTACCCGTGGTACACCTTCCCCACGACCTGCTGGAAGAAGTCTGTGGCGGTGCGCTCGTACTGCGGGGGCGTGAGGAGTTGGTTCTTCGCCTTGCTGATCGCGCTGCCGACGCGCTCCGGGCTGAACTTCACGTTGTCCATGCCGCTCGCTTCGAGTGCGTCCTTCACCAACTTGTTGCGGTCGTCCACGTCGTAGATGGTGAAATTGCGGTCGAACCCGAGGCGCTCCGCGTACTGGCGCAGGAGGCGCGCGCCGAGGCTGTGGAACGTGCTCACCCACACCCGGTTGCCCGGCGCCAGTTTCTCGACGCGGTTCTTCATCTCGCTGGCGGCCTTGTTCGTGAACGTGATCGCCAGGATGTTGCTCGCGCGCACGCCGGACCGGAGCAGGTGCGCGACCCGGCGCGTGATCACGCGCGTCTTCCCGCTCCCCGCGCCCGCGAGGATCAGGAGCGGCCCCTCCCCGTGCATCACCGCAGCCCGTTGATCGTCGGTGAGGTCGGCGAGCAGGTCGTTTGAATCGGACATCGCGAGTCCTTCCAGAAGTTCTTCCGCACAATGACAGAGAATCCGGTCCCCGGCCCTCGTTCCTACAAAGAGGAAAGAGAAGAAAACCCACAAGCGGTTCGGCCCTCCGCGTTCGGGAGGGGGATGGAGACGGGTTCTTCAACTGCGAATTCTACCGGCTCGCACCGGGCGTGCGAAGGTCAGCCAGAACCGGCCCCTTCCCCGCATCCGAATTCGCCGGAGGGACGATGGAAATACTCGGCCTCGGCACCCAGGTCATGGAGTGCGCGCGGGTGCGGCAGTTGCTCGACGAACACGCCGACGCCTTCTTGAGACAGGTCTATACCGACCGCGAGGTCCGGTTTTGCAACGCGAAGCGCCAAACCACCGAACAGTACACGGCGCTCTGGGCCGCGAAAGAGGCGGTGTTCCGGGCGCTGGGTACGACCTGGAAGCGCGGGATGAACTGGACCGACGTGGAAATCTTCTGCGACCCGGGAACCCCGCCGCACGCGACCGTGAGCGGGGCGACCCGGGAACTGATGACGGCCCGCGGCGCGAACCACGTGATGCTCACGCTGGCGTTCTGCCGCAGTTTCGCGACCGCGACGGCCATCGCGGGCCGCGCGGCCGGGCCGCCGGTTCCCGAAGACACGGCCCTGGACGATTGACGCGGGGCCGACCTTCCAACGCCCGGATGTTACTGCAACCCGTCGCCCACTTCGCGCAACAAGGCTTTGGCGGCCTTGAACGCGGCCCGAACGCTCATCACCCGGCCCTCGATCTGGTCCGACGTGAACGGGCGGGCGGGGTCCGCTTTCGGCAGCCCGGCCAGTTCCAGCGTGAGCGGCAGCATCTTCATGAACTCGGTCATTCGGCTCTGTTTCAGTTCGTTGCTGACGGGCTGGTCCATTGGTGCAACTCCGTTCGGGTATCGTGCGCGGGACGTGGCGAACCGGTTCCCTCCAAGCCTACCGTAACGGGCGCAACATCTCAAGCGCGGGCGCCCATCCTGCCTCGGGTCAGCTATCTCGCGTCTCTTCCCCCGACCGCGAACCTTTTCTATCTCGCGGCAACGCCCGGAACTTAAACCGGAACCCAAAAATTTTCCGGTTCGACTGGCAGACTAGCTAAATACTTCCGCCTGTACCGTCGATGGGATGGTGGGGATACCCGTCCGAATTGACTGGGGCCGCTCGCAAATGCGGGCGAACGGTTCGATCGGGTAATCGCGGGTCCAGGGTGGGAGCGGGGAACACACATGAGCCGGAGCCGATGGTTCACACGAGCGCTCGCCGGGGTGCTAACTGTTTCCGCCGCGGGGGGGTGTAAGCAGCAACTGTTTATGGACCCCGCGGACTACAAGGACGCGGCCTCGCTGAAGCTGCCCGCGTCGCTCGAATCGAACCCGCACGGCGCGATCGCGCCGGGGCAGGTCGACAAGCTGAGCGGCGGCACGACCACGGTGATCGACTTCGTGCGCCCGCCGCGGCACATGACGCTCCGCGAGTGCGTCGCCCTCGCGCTCGAACAGGGGAACGTGGGGAGCCAGGCCCCGAGCAACCCCGGGTTCAAGAACGAGCAGGCCGAGTCGTTCGCCGGGCGCAGCGTCAGCGGCACCGACTCGATCCGCGCGTTCGCCATCGACCCGGCCATCGCCACCGCGGAAATCGAGCGCTCGGTGAGCAAGTTCGACGCGCGCTGGATCACCTCGATGCAGTGGCAGAAGATCGACCAGCCGGTCGCGGCCCAGTTCCTCTCGTTCCAGCAGTCCCGCGACGCGGCCACGTTCAGCAGCACGCTCGCCAAGCCGCTGCCCACGGGCGGTGTGGCCGGGATCACGTTCAGCACCGATTACTCGAAGTTCTCGCAGAGCTCCACGACCCAGACGTCGCTGGTCAACCCGAACTACACGCCGCGCGTGCAGCTCACGGTCGAGCAGCCGCTGTTGCGGTTGTTCGGGGTGGAGATGAACCAGCTCTCCTCGACGCACCCCGGGAGCCTCTTGCTCCAGGGCGTGCAGTCCACGGGCGTCGGGACCGAGGGCATCTTGCTCACGCGCCTGCGACTCGACCAGACCCGGGCCAACTTCGACATCCTCGTCAACTACATGCTGTTGAACGTGGAGGCGGCGTACTGGAACCTGTACGCCTCGTACTACAACCTGTACGCCCAGGAAGAGGGGCTCCGGCAGGCGTATGAGGGGTACCGGTACACGTACCTCCGCGTCGAGGCGGGGGCCCTGCGGCCGCAGAACCTGGACCAGATCCAGGCCCAGTTCGAGCGGTTCCGGCGCCAGGTGTACCAGGCCCGCGGAACGGTACTGGAAAGCGAGCGCCAGTTGCGCGGCCTCATCGGGCTGCGGAGCGACGACGGCGTCCGGCTCGTCCCCATCGACGAACCGAACCTCGCGCCCTACAAGCCGGACTTCCAGGAGTCGGCCAACGACGCCATCGCGTACCGCCCGGACCTGCTGCTCGCCCGCCAGGACGTGAAGTTCCGGCAGCTCGACCTGCTGCTCCAGAAGAACTTGCGGCGCCCCGACCTGCGGGCCTTCGGCCAGTACGACATGGCCGGCCTCGGCACGCGACTCGACGGGCGCGCGGAGGACTTCGGCGCCAACGGGAACACGACCCCGGGCAACGCCTTCAGCAACTTCATCGACAACCGGTTCAACAGTTGGACCCTCGGGGTGCGGCTCGACATGCCGCTCGGGTTCCGCGACGCCAACGCCCTGGTGCGCCAGGCCCAGTTGAACATGGCCAAGAGCTACATCCAGCTCCGGGACAACGAGCTGAAGGCCGTCGAGTTCCTGATCCTCCAGTACCGGCGCGTGGTCCAGACGCACACGGAAATCGCCCCGGCCCGGGCCGAGCGCGAGGCCCTTCAGCGGTACGTGGCCCGGATCAAGGCCGCCCTGCTGATCGAGGGTCCGCGCGAGCAGGACTTCCTCAGTAACTTGACCGTGCAGCAACAGTTGGCGGCGGCGATCGCGGCCGAGACGCAGGCGGTGGCCAACTACAACATCGCCCTGTCCCAGTTCGAGTGGGCGAAGGGAACGATTCAGCAGTACAACAACGTGTCGGTCGGTGATGGTCAACTACCGCCGTGGGTCTCCAAGCGGGCCAAGGACCACATCCGCGAGCGGACCGAAGCGGCCATCAAACTGCGCGACCAGCCGGTGGCCCCGGGCGGCGTCGCGGCCGGCGGGCACTCGGTCTCGCAAGTGGGCGGCACCGCGTCGCTGCTCCAGCTCCCGCCGTTCGCCGAGAAGCGCGACCCGGTACCGGAGAACCTGCCGGCGATGCCGGAACCGAAGAACCCGAACGACCCGAACGCCCCGCGCCCCGGGTCCGACCAGCGCCCGATCCCGGACGCCTCGCGCCCCGGGAACACCGGCTCGGCTCCGGAATACTTCCAGCCGGGCGGCCGGGTCCAGCTCCCGCCGCTCCCGAGCGGCCGACCGAGCGGCACCAACGTGCCCCCGGTGACCGGGAGCGGGAACGCCTCGGGTGGGGACTACTTCCGCCCCACCGGGCGGGCAACGGTCCCGGAGCCGACTCCGTACCGCCCCGCGGTGAGTGGAACGGGGGCGCCCGCGATCCCGTCCGCGTCGAGCGACCGCCCCACGCTCCCGCCGCTGCCGGACGCGAGCAAGTCCAGTGGGCTGACCCCTTCGGTGCCGGCCGGCCCCGCGATCCCGCCGACGCTCCCGCCGCTGCCGGGTGGCCAGTAAGTGTGAGCCAACAGCGAGTGTGAATGAAGATCGGGGCGCCTTTGGGCGCCCCGATCGCGTTTTGTAGCACTTATCATGTCGGAACGGGATCTGGGCAGTCGGTCTCAGGATTGAGTAAGATTCGTGTGGTCAATCCGCACCAACAGTGGCAGAACGTATAAGGTGAACGCGGATGGGCCAACGATACTCATTTGAACTCTTCTACCCAGTTACCCGGGTAAGTGAAGCTCTGATCGCGCTGAATGGCGCCCGGCCCACCGCCCGACGCGGTCGCCAGCACGCACCAGCCGTGGACCTCAGCCAGCTCTCTCCCGAATCACCGGTGTTCGCCGAACTTGCCATGTTGCTACCCGCCGATGCGGTGGCGCGCTGGTACGCCGACCCGTTCGATGAATTGAAGCCGGAGTGGACCGACGCCGGGCTCGAATGTCTACCGATTGGGATCATCGATCTCGCAGTCCGCGTCGGTGGAGAATACGTGCTGTTCAGTTACACCGCACGAACGAATTCAATCAGCCTGATATTCGAGGAACCAACAGTCTAGCAACGATTCAGCGAATTACTCGAACCGGCTGGCGGGATCACCGGGCTGTTCTGTGGACCGGTCCGCCGGGACCGAGGGCCGTACCCGATACTCCCGAACGGACGGGAAGTCATCGAGTTAAATTTCTTTGAATTCGTACTGGAGGAAAGGGAGTTGTACTGGCACATCGACACTGACCGGTATGCCCGCGCCGTTCTGAGCGCTCCACGACTCTTGGTCAAAACGGACAACCGGTGAGATCATTTCAGGACTGAATCCAGCATTTCCGGCACTATCTCACGGCCACGACTCGCGAGCCGTTCTTCACCCGAGCGATTTCTTTGAGAAAGCTCAGCTTCGGCCCGTGGACGAGCAAGTACAACATTCGGGTACCGTAGCTCGATGCGTTGTGTTGAAACCGCCAGGAGGCGCTTGTGGGGACCGTCGCATTTCCACTGAGGCCCGCGACCCACGCCGACCTGCCCCGCTTGTGCGAACTCATCGACCAATCGGTGCGAGCGCTCAGCGCGGGTTACTACACCCCCGCACAAATCGAGAGCGCGCTTCGGTTCGTGTTCGGACCTGACACGCAGTTGATCGCGGATCAGACCTACTTCGTTATCGAAAGCGAAAATGGAGAACTGGCCGCCGCGGGCGGATGGAGCCGGCGCCGGACGCTCTACGGTGGCGACCAAATGAAAGAAACCGACGACCCGCTTTTAGACCCCGCGACCGAACCGGCGCGAATTCGAGCGTTCTTCGTTCACCCCGCGTGGGCGCGACGCGGACTGGCCCGGCAGTTGTTCGATCGCTGTGCGTCCGATGCGGGTCGGTCCGGGTTCCACACACTGGAACTCATGGCCACGTTGCCCGGCGAACCACTCTATCAGGCACTGGGCTTCACGCCCGTCGAAAGAATCACAACGGAATTGCCCGACGGTGAAACACTCCCGCTCGTGCGCATGACACGACCACTCCCCGCTATGTCCTGATCGGCGGAAGTGACGGTTACACATTCCGAACGGAGCCGTTGACTGGCCCCGCGCCCCGGCACCCGCTCCGATCATTGCGGCGGTTGCCGGTTGTTGTTACGCTGCGGGCGCATTGACGCACGACGGGGCGTCGAGCCGAACAGTCGTGGTTCTGTGCGCGAGGGGGTTATGGGTAAGCCGGCGCGTCCGAGCACACTTGTGCGCGAGCAGGAGCAATTCGCGACTCGTGCGATCGAATCGTTACGAGCAATCCCGCAGCCGTCCGACGAAGCCGGGGCCGCCGAACACCTCTTCCGGTTGCAGTTCACTGCAAGCGCCCTGGTCATCGCACTTCAAGTTCGGTGGCAGAACGGGATCGGCGATCACACCGAACCCGCTCGTCAGATCGTGGCGGTCGCCCGCGACGCTGTTGCGGTTCGGCAGCGTTTTCCGGGCGCGCCTTCCACGTTCCCGTTCCATCACGCGGCCTGGTTCGTCTACCTCCTCGACGGAACCTTTGACGCGGAACTCATTGCCCAATTCCCGGTGCCCGAAGATCTGACCGGTTGGTGGATTGATTACCCGTTTATGCTTGGCGATGCGTGCCTTCTCAACTGGCTCCGCACCCGGACCCCACACCCGGACTGGGAGGCCCTCCTCGACGGCCGACTCGAGCGGCGATTGCCGACCGCACACCTGAGCAAGACGTACCAAGCCTACAGCGACGCGGTGAGAGCGATTTTCACCGCGGACCAAGCGGCGTTCACCGAAGCGGTCCGCGAGGCGGAGCGATTGTACGACAAGCGCTGGCGCATCAGCTACGAAGTGCCCGAAGGCGGGATCATCATGAATCCGAAGGCGCGGGGACGGGATTTCCGGTTGGCCGCTCTGCTGGAATACGCCCGTCGTACCCGACCAGAGTGGACGGCCAGTGTTGTGTCGTCGCACCAGTGGGCGGGGCACGAAGCCGCCCGAATCTCGCCTGTTGAGTCGTTGGGCAGTTAATCGACCGCGACCAAAAGCGTAGCCTAACTTGACGTGGGCCAAGTGCCTTCGAGGTAATGCTTTACGAGGGCCGCGTGCGAGAGCGGGTTCGTCAGGTCTTCGACGTCCGCGTTCGTCTCGTAGTCGAGTAATACGACGGTCCCGTCGTTCGCGGCCGTGCGAAGTTGCTCCAGTTCCCGCGTCAGCCGGTTCTCCAGTACCCACCGGTACGCGGGCAAATAAATTCGGAATCGTGCATCGCGGTAACCGATTAAATCAGCGCCACTTATGCCGAATCGATGTCCGCGCACGGCCCCGCGGCTTCTTCCTGCCCGCTTGATGCCGCGCATGGTAGTGATCGCCCACTTCGATGGGTCGATGTCCTCCTTTTCAAACACTTTCAGCCCTTGCCATAACCCTTCCACCGAGGCGGCAGTTTGTTGAGGGCTGTTCGGAATCGGGATTCCGCCGTGCGGGAAGAACGGGCTGAACCGCACCCACGGCGCCGGCCCCTTCGACGTGACGTCAACAATGGTCGCGCCGGGCCACAACTTCGCGAGAGTGGCGGGCTTCTTTCGGCGGCTCTCCACGATAATGGGCATTGCACTCCTCGCAGGGCAGAAAAACGCTCAAATGTAGTGCCCCGCGGTACGGCCGCAATGTCAGTAGTCGACCCGAAAAAGCAAGACGCATTCGCAACTCAGATAACAAACATAAGCAATAATAAATCCGCGTATGGCCTCTGCGTTGACTCACCCCGGGCGCGCTGGTAGGCTGTCTGAAATCGATCTTTATTTGCCCGCCCGCATTTATGTACCCGTTATCATGCCTCCTTCGGACACACTCACTAATAACCGGGAACGCACGGTCCTCGAAAATTGCCAGGAAGCGATCGGGTACCGGTTTTTGAAGCCGGAACTGCTCCGGTCGGCCCTCACGCACACGTCCAGTGCGAACACGCGGGCGGCGTCCAACGAGCGACTGGAGTTCCTCGGCGACAGCGTGCTGGGGTTGGTCACCTGCGAGCAACTCTACCAGCGGTTCCCCGAATACCAGGAAGGCGACCTCACGAAAGTGAAGTCCGCCGTCGTCAGCCGTAAAACCTGTGCGCGGTTCAGCCAGGAAATCGGCCTCGGCGACTTCCTGTTCCTCGGCCGGGGGGTCCACACCCACGGCGAGATGCCGCTGAACATTCTCGCCAACGTCTTCGAGTCGCTCGTCGCGGCCATCTTCCTCGATGGCGGCTGGGGCGCGGCCCGCGAGTTCATCCTGCGGTTCATCACGCCCGAGATCGAGCGCGTGGCCCGGGACGCCATCTCCTCGAACGCCAAGTCGCAGTTGCAAACCGTGACGCAGCGCGAGTACGGCGACACCCCGCGGTATTTCCTCCTCGACGAGCAGGGGCCGGATAACAACAAGTGCTTCAAGGTCGCGGCGCAGGTCCACGACGAGCGGTTCCCCCCAGCTTGGGGGAGCACCAAGAAGGAAGCCGAACTCAAGGCCGCGATGAACGCGCTGGCTCACATTCACGGCGAACCGCTCCCGTTCCCGCCGGCCTGAAAGCTCATCTATGCCAATGTCGCAGTACCCGGTGCTATGTTACGCACCGGGTTGTAACGCTCCGGCGGTGTACAAGATCGCCGCGAAGTGGAGCGACGGCACCACAAAAGAACTGAAAACGTACAGTTTGGGTTGCGCCGAGTGTTTGCAGCCTCTGCTCGCCCTCGCGGTCACAAAGCGTGCTCAGTGCCGACTCACCGCGGGCGAAACTCTTGAAGCACCCGGTATTTACGAACTCAACCGCGGCGGGCGCGACCGCGCGCTTGCCCGACGAACAGATCTCGAAGCCGAACTCCGCCTTTCGTAGTTCATATCTGTGCGCGTCGATTTCCTCATCATCGGGCAGGGTATAGCCGGCACCACGCTGGCCTGGCGCCTGCTCCAGCGCGGGCGCAGCGTGTTCGTCGTGGACCGCGAAAACGGCCATTCGTCGTCGCGCATCGCGGCCGGGCTGATGACCCCCGCGACCGGCAAACGCATCGCGAAGTCGTGGCGATGGGCGGACTTGTTCCCCAACGCGGTCACGTTCTATCGGTCGCGTGAAAGCGAACTCGGCGACCGCTTCTTCCACCAGCGCCCGGCGCTACGCCTTTTCATCGACGCCCAAGAACAGGCCGAGTACCAGCGCCGGTCCGGTGGCCTTCTGCTGGGGCTTGTTGAACCGGCAACCGACATCAACGCGGAGTGGTTCGACGCGCCCCTCGGCGGATTCTCGATGCCCGACGCAGCTCGACTCGACGTTCCGCGATACCTCGACGCTTGCCGCACGCACTTTCGCGCCCGCGACGTCTACCGCACCGCGGGCCTATCTCCACACGACCTCGAACTCACGGCGACCGGCGCGCGGGTGCCGGCCCTTTCCGTCGAGGCGCAAACGGTCGTCTTCTGTCGCGGGTTCGATGCGGGTACGGACCCGTGGTTCGGGTCCATCAAGTTCAACGCGGCTAAGGGCGAAATCCTCACCGTGCGCGTCCCCGGGCTCGCAGAGAACCGCGTGATTCACCGAGGGATCTGGCTCGCCCCAATCGGCGACGAGGTATTCCGCGTTGGAGCGACTTATACCTGGGAACCGCTCGATTCGCGCCCCACAGCGGAGGGGCGGGCGGAGATCGAGTCGCGCTTGCGCGCGTTCCTGCGGTTACCGTTTGAAGTGCTCGAACACCACGCCGCAGTGCGCCCCGTGATTGATGCGGGGCTTCCCGTGCTGGGCCGGCACCCGGAGCACCCGCAACTGGCGTACTTCAACGGGCTCGGCTCGAAGGGGTCGCTGCTCGCGCCGTTCTTTGCCGACCAACTCGCGGCCCACCTGTGCGGAACGGGCGAAATCGATCCCGAAGTGAACGTGCGGAAAGCGCTACACCGCCTCTAACCGAACGTGCCCACGGCATGCCGTAGTTGATGCGGGCGAGACTGCCCCCGACGCCATATTTGGAGGTGGTCGGAGGAACTTACCCTTCAGCACTACCTTGGTTTCTCGTTTGTTGGTCACCGGGCTGTTGGCCCTTGTAACGCCACTCGAGCCAAACACACGCACCCACCGTCGCCGTGACGGTAACGGTCAGCCAGATCGCTTGCCAACCGGCATCAACCCAGGGCGCCCCGCGGTTCGGTGAGTATCTGAGGTCCGCCGGCATCCACCGTCGCGCGGTCGTCCCGTCCGGGAAGACGCAGGGCGGACAAAAGACCTGAACAGCCAGGGCCACCGTGCCAACCAACACCACCAGTTTTTGCCCCGAACGCAGCCCGTTGACAACGCACGCTACGGCGCCCACAGCCGTTACGCACATGACGAGGATCGCCGTGTCGTAGTTCAAGGCTCGCACCTCACACAGCGGATTTTGCGTCAGCCGGCAGTCGCCCCGCGAGTGCAAGCGCCACACCCGCGGCGCTCACGGTCACAAAACTCAGCCCCAAGCTGACCAGGTGCCACGACGCGAAGCCGGCCTTCGCAGTGTCGGCAATCGCACTATCAGGGTTAAAGCGCAACAATCGCAGCCGGGTCACTTCGTCCGAAATCGGCCATGCTACTGCGACGGTCGCGAGCGCGAACGCAATTACGAGCACGCGCCAGCGGTGAACGCCACCGAGTTTCCACCAGCTCAGGGCCGTGAGTAGCGCGATCACACTACACACGGCTTGCATCGCGAAGTATCGCGGGAACACCGGTCCGACCGCGGACCCGGCCAGCGCGCTCGCGAGCGCGTTCTTCTGCTCTTGTGGCGCGTCGGCCGGGATAATGACCTGGTGCGCAGTCCGGTCCGACGGTCCCGCGTTCACCACCTCTTTGAACGACGCGAAGATGGCCGTTGCAGTACCGAAGTTGAAGAACGCAGCGCCCCCGAACCAGAGTCCGAGCGCGAGTACGTGGATGCTCCGCAAAACGGGCTGTCGCATCGAAAACTCCCCCACCGCGTTCTCGGTCCCCGCGAGCAGCCGCTTCACGTTGGCCCGGTGCTTCACAAAAACCAGCGCGGTGCCAATGACGAGGTAGAGGGTGATCGGCAGCGCGTTTTCACCGAAGGGTGCCGGGGCGCTCACGAGGTGCGCGGCCACCAGAACCGTGCCCGCCGCGAGCGACGCGAGCGACACGAAGCGCGACGCGAACAGCACAACCACCCACGTTAGTATCGAGAGCGCGGCCGGGATCGGCACGAGGACGAACACGGTTCCGGCCCCCGTCGCAACGCCCTTCCCTCCACGAAACCCCAGGTACACCGGGAACAAGTGCCCGAGGAACGCGAGCGCCGCGGCACCAACTCGCACCACGTCCGGCGCGCCGAACGCAGTCGCCGCTCCCGCATCGAGCGCGTTCGCCAGCGGCACCGCCGCCGCAACCGGAACGACGCCCTTCAGGAAATCGAGCACGAAAACGAGCACACCGAACGACCGGCCGAGCACGCGGGCCGCGTTCGTGGCGCCGATGTTCCCGCTCCCGGCGTGAAAGAGGTTCACCCCGCGGGCGCGGCCCACGAGGTAACCGAATGGGAGGGCACCAACCAGATACGCAACGACGAGCGGAACGAGAGCGGCAACGGACGGCGACATGGCGGGCCAAACTGCAGTCAGTGGAATGTTTTTAAACGTCACCCTCACTGTAGGAACCACACGCGCACAAAAACAAAGCGGGGCGCACATTTCGTGCGCCCCGCTCGCGAAAACCCTTTACCACTTACTGGGGCGGCGGCGGGAGCTTCGGCATCGGCCGACCCACGGCCTTCACAACGGAACTCGTTCGGTAGATCCACTGCTCGGCCGGTCCGTTCGCGTCGTCCGGGCGGATGTCGGTAATCACCGGCTGGCGGTCGTCGGTCGGGCGGACGAAGTTGATCTGGAGTGTCTTCCGTTTGATCAGAACCTCGCCCGTGCGCAACTCTTCCTTCGCTAAGCCGTTCGACAGCCCCGTGATGTACACGCTGAACTTGTTCGTCTTCGGCGCGACCTCGGCCATATCGGTCCAGATCGCGACCCCGGACACCACGCGCGGCACCGCGTCGGGCAGGGTCGGTGGGATCGGGCGCTTCGAGATCGAGATCGTGGACTGGAGGTTCTGAACGCCGTTGGGGAAATCCTTCCCGATGGTCGTGTCCTCGATCTTGCGCACCTGCTCAAAAATGTGCGGTTGCGGCTCGTCGAGGTGCGCGGTGTTCAAGTCCTTGGTAACCAGCTCGAACTCGGGCATGAACGTAACCGGTTCGGCCTTGGCGAGCACGTCGGGCTTGTTCGGGTCGGCCTCGCGCGGCTTGCGCGGCGCGTTGTACACTTGGTACCACATGTACCAAACGACCTGCTTCGCCCGCTTGCCGTCCTTGTCGAACCCGTCGAGTGTGACGATCCGCGGCGGCTTGTAGCGGAAGTGCAGCGTCCACACGTCCGCGTTGTCGAGCGGCAGGTCGAGCGGGACGATTTTCTTTTCGCCCAGGTTCTGTTGAGCGAGTGCGGCGCCCGGCACGCCCACGGCGGAAGCGATTGCCGCGCCCAGGAACGCTCGCCGGTCGAGCCGTGTGTGAAACGACATAATGTACCCCGAGTGGCGAGAGGTGCCAAAGTTGACCATAACCGCCGGGGGCTAACGGATCAACCGGACCCGCGCGACTTCGCACCGGTTCGTGGACCGGCGACAGCGCACAGACGGAACGCGCCGCGCCCCAAACAGTTGGGGCGCGGCGCGTTCCGTCTCTTAATGCCGATTCTAACGACGACCTTTCACGAATGCGTAATTCCACCCGCTCGTTGACACCCGCGGTTCGCCTGGAGCCTCTTGGCGAACTGCGAGTGTCAACGAGCGGGTGGTGATTTCAACGCCCCCTGCAATACCCGCACCTCACTCCAAGCGGTACAGGAACGCCCCGGCGCCGGGCTTCTTCACCTCGCGCTCACACGGCCCGCGGCAATCGAGCGCCGTCCGGATGATCGTCTCTTCGTAATTGTGCGGGTGGCTGAACACGACCCACACGCGCCCGTGCAGATTCTTCAATTCGGCGAGGTACCCGGCCGGGTCGTCCCGGTGCTCCTCTCCCATCACCACAACGTCTGCGGGGAACGACTGGGTGCGGGTATAGAACGTGAACGCGGGACCGGCCCCGTAGTACACGTACAAGCGATCGCCCGGTTGGAACTCGCTCCGCACTCGATCGAGCACCGGCGCCAGTTGTTCGTGGCGCAAGGGTCGTTGGAGCACTTCCCACGTCTGCCACGCGCTGGCCCCGACCAACAGCCCGAGGAGCGCAACCGCGGCGAAGCGGTTCTTGTCCTTCATCGCGTCGAACACGGCCCACGCTCCGCGTGCGACGAGTAGCCCCCCGATCGGGACCATGAACAGCATCAACCGCCCGCCGATCGGGTACTTGTGCAGGCTGGACGCGAACAGCACCAGAACGGTCGGCATCACGAGGGCAACGGCCAGGGGCCAGCGTTCGCGTGCGAACTCACGCACCCCAACGAGTGCGAGCACGGCCGCGAACCCGCCCAGTGGCACCATCAACCCGCCGAACCCGCCTGGGACCACGAAGAACGCGACCACGTGATCCACGAGCCACGCGACGTCGCCCAGGCCCTTCGGCGGAAACGACATGAAGTGCCCGGCCCAGTAGTCGGTCAGGTACTTGTTCCCGCCTAACTGCTTCAAGCAGAGCACGTAGCAAATACCGAAGCTCACCAACCACGCCCCAACGGTCGCGCTCGCGGACAGGAACCGCGCCCGGTCGCGCTCGACCGCGGCCCACACCAGGAGCGCGGTACCGATCCCGCCGAGCACGAACACCGACGGGTGTGAGCACCACACCGCCGCGGCCCCGGACACAGCCAGCGCGAACCATCGCCAGAAGCCCCCCTTACCTTCGAGCAACCCCAGCGACACGGCGAACAGCCCGATCGCCAGAGTCGCGTCACTCTGGTACTGCTTGCACTCGCCCGCGTAGCTCACAATGTGCGGGGACAGCGCGAACAGTGCCGTTGCGAACACGGCCGCTCCCGGAGAGAGCAGGCGCCGGGACACTACGGAAAACGCGATCAGCCCCACAATCGAAGCGATGAACGGTACCAGCCGCAGCGCCCAGGCGCTCGGCCCGAACGCGCTGATACCCGCTTTCGCGACCAGCAGGAACGCCACCGGCGCCCCCTGGTTGTAGTCGAGCTTGTCGAAGAGTTGGGCCGGCGAACGGTCCACGAGGTTGAGTGCGAGCATCGCCTCGTCGATCCACAAGTTCCGGTCCGTGAGGAACGACGCCGTCCGCGCCCCGCCGCCTAGAAGGACGAGCGCGACCAGCGCGGCCGTCACGCGCGACGCGGGCCGGTTTGTGGGAGCTGGTGCGGTCTCGACGACCGTCACCAACTTCACGGTGGGCTGAATTCGGTTCTCGATTGGTACGTTTTTTGTTGATTCCACGGGTGCGACCTCCTGTCGGGCGGAACAGGGTAGCCGGCCGACGTGACGCATCGCAACCCCAACATCGCGGCCCGAACTGGGGCAAATACCCGCACCCGCGCCGTTGTCCCCGGCGCAGCAACCGGGTAGCATCACCACACCTGCCCTAATTCAGGACGCCGGCTCGCCGTGAACATTCGCACCTTCCAACCCGGCGACGAAGCCACGCAAGCGGCGCTGTTCAACGTCGCCGCGTTCGCGCTGCCCGGGTTCAAGGCCGCTACCTCAGACGACGTGAAGCGGCGCACCCGTGCGCGGGGGTTCGATCCCGGGGCGCGGTTCTACGCGGAAGAGGGCGGACAGGTCGTCGGATACTGCGTGCTCGAACCGGAACAGGGGCGCGTGAGCGTGCCGTGGTGCCGCAAGGGGTTCGAGTCCGCCGCCGGTCCGCTGTTCGACGCGGCCCTGGACGCCGCCCGCGCACGCGGGCTGGACACGGTGTTCGCGGCCTACCGTCGAGACTGGGAACCGGTCCTGACGTTCCTCGCGGACCGCGGCTTCGTCGTTGCACGCGAAATTGTGAACTTCTGGGCCGATCCGGTCGATCTACCCACGCTCGTGAACCGGAGCAAGTTGCCGATCGACCGGTTGCGTCGAACGGACCTCCCGGCGGTCGCCGCGATGGGCCGGGGACTTCTCCGCCTTCCGGACGAGAAGCTCGAAAGTTATTTCTTCGCCAACCCGTACTTTCCTGCGGAGGCGCTTCTGGTTCTCCGTGGGGCGGACGATGAGCCGGTCGCGATCGGGATCGGTTTGGAGAGTTCCACCTACGCGGACGTCAAGAAAGTGGACCCGAACGCCCCGTGCTTCCGGCTCGGCGCGTTCGGCACCGAAGGACTGAACACAAAGCGTGTCAACGGGCTGTTCAGCTTCGTGGTCGCGGACCCGGGCCGCGCGCTAACGGCGGGGCTGGCTCTGCTCTCCGAAGCGTCGCAGGAGATGACCGAGGGCACCGTCACCGCGCTCGCGGCCCAGTGCCCGTCCGACGCCCCACACCTGACCTCCTTCTACACGCGGTACTTCAAGGAACACGGCCGCTTCCCGATACTGGAGAAGCGATTGGCTTAGCCGAACGGCCGAAAACAGCAGAGTTGGGCCACAAAAACGCACAAAGGGCACAAAAGAAAACAGAGATCAAAAGATCAGAAGACTACGGACAGAGAACAGAAGGTGAATACAGAAGTAGCAACCGAACCAGTGACCTCTGTCTTCTGACCTCCGATTTCTGTTTTCTGTTCCGGTCTTCCTTTGTGCGTTTTTGTGGCCGATCTTCTTCCGGGTCGTGCGCCTCACACGGGTGGCTCATGCGGGCGATTCTGAGCGACGTTCACGGCAACATTGAGGCGCTCGACGCGGTCCTCGCCGACATCGCGCGGCTCCCGGTATCGTCCGTTACGAGCCTGGGCGACATCGTGGGCTACGGCCCGAACCCGATCGAGTGCGTCGAGCGCGCGATGACCTGGGATCTGAACGTCCTGGGCAACCACGACCACGCGGTGCTGTTCGACCCGTTCGGGTTCAGCCCGACCGCGGAAAAGGCCGCGCTCTGGACCCGCGCGGTCCTAGAGAGCGCCCGGCGCGACGACATGTGGGCGTTCCTCTCCGAGCGCCCCAAGCAGTCCCGTGACGGCGCGTTCTTATTCGTGCATGGGTCGGCGCGCAGTCCCACCAACGAGTACGTCTTCCCCGAGGACGTCTACAACGTCACGAAGATGACGAAGATCGGCGAGCAGATCGAGCGCTACTGCTTCGCGGGGCACACGCACGTGCCCGGCGTGTTCATCGAGCCGGAACCGGGCGCCCAGTGGCAGTTCCTCTCCCCGGAAGAGATCGACTACACCTGGCGCCTCGACGACCGCAAGACGATCGTGAACGTCGGCTCGGTGGGCCAGCCGCGCGACACGAACTGGCGCGCGTGTTACGTGACCCTCGACGGACTCAATTTGGTCTTCCGGCGCGTACAATACGATGTGGACAAGACCGTAGCGAAAATCTACTCGGTGCCCGAATTAAACGACTTCCTCGGCGACCGATTGCGCGAGGGGCGGTAAGAAAGGCGGTCCGCGTGGCGGCACACATCCTCACGATCAACGCCGGTTCGTCGAGCACGAAGTTCGCCACGTTCACCGCGGGTGAAGCGCCCCAAGAGATATCGCACGGGAAACTCGAACGCCTCGCCAGCGCGGGCGCCATCCTGGACGAACTCGAAGCTCGCGGCGCGACGGTACAACTCGCGGGGATCGGGCACCGGCTCGTTCACGGCGGGCCGGACCGCGTGGCCTCGGAATTGGTCACCCCCGAGTTACTCCGCGACCTGAAACAGCTCCAACCGCTCGACCCCACGCACCTGCCCGCAGAACTCGAACTGATCGCGGCCTGCACGGAGCGCTTCCCCGGCGTCCCGCAAGTGGCGTGCTTCGATACTGCGTTCCACCGCGGGCTGCCCACAGTGGCCCGCACGCTACCGGTCCCGCGGCGCTACCAGGCACAAGGGATCCGGCGCTACGGTTTCCACGGGCTCTCTTACGAGTTCCTGATGGAAGAACTCGCGCGCGCGGCGGGCGCGGACGTGGCACGCGGGCGCATCGTACTCGCACACCTCGGCTCCGGCGCGAGCATGGCCGCCGTTCACAACGGCTCGTGCGTCGACACTACGATGGGCTTCACGCCCACCGGAGGACTCGTGATGGGCACGCGGACCGGCGATCTCGACCCGGGTGTCCTGGTCCACCTCGCGCGGGCCGAGAAATTGAGCGCGGACCAGATCGACAAGCTCGTGAACCGCGAATCCGGGCTGCGCGGGATTTCCGAAACCAGTTCCGACATCCGCGAGCTACTCGCGCACGAGCCCACCGACCCGCGTGCGGCCGAAGCGCTCGCCGTGTTCTGCTATCAGGCACGGAAGTGGATCGGCGCGATGTCCGCAGCGCTCGGGGGACTGGACACGCTCGTATTTTCGGGCGGCATCGGGGAGAACGCCCCCGAAATTCGCGCCCGCATTTGTGCGAACTTGGCGTTCCTCGGAGTGAGCCTCGATCCAGCCCGCAACACCGCAAGCGCCCCCGTCATTTCCCCGGACGGTTCCCCGGCCACGGTGCGAGTCATTCGCACGAACGAAGAAGCCATGATCGCGCGAACGGTCGCGCGACTCCTCGCTCGCTGATTCGCGCACGATATTTTCTGCTCCGCGACACGAACACACTCGCCGCGCGATGCGCGGCCCAGTTCTTCGAGAACCCGTAGCTCTTGCGCGCCTTGCGGCGGCACCGGTTCCGGTCCGTCCCGTTGTGACGCTCCACGAAACTCGTGTTCACGACCCGGCCGACCGCCGATGCGGCCACGGCCGTCCCGAACACCACGCGCGTGCTCACCCGCACTACCCGATTGTTCTCCTTTGTTCTCCTTCTCCTTGTGAACGGTCGCGTAGGTCACTGCCGGTGGGATCACCGTGCGTGGCTTCCGGGGCCGACCCGGGCGACCCGTCCGCGGTGGCACGACCACGTGCCCGTAGGCGTCCCGGATCGCCTCCTCGTGCACCGGGTACTCGTCGGACGTCATCAGCCGCATCACACGAGAGCCGGTCCGGCGCCGGAAGTCCGGGACCAGCGCGTGGGTCGCCTCGGCGGTCCGCTTGCTGACCACCAGACTGACGACCAACCGGGTCTCGGGGTCGAGGGCCACGTGGTCCCAGCAGTCCCCCCGCGTCGGGCGTCATCCGGGGCGCAGATCTTCTGCTTTTTGCCGACGAGCGCCCACGTCTCGTCGAACTGGACCTCGTTGGTCTTCGGGGAAAAAAACGACCAACTCGTCGTGGAGCCCGGCGGCGCGACCGCCGGCGAGTTGGATATACCGGGCGACCGTGTCCGGGTGGCCCCCGGTGAGCCGAGCGGTCTTGCGGGTGCCGACCCCTTCGGCCACGTGCGCCAGCACGGCGGTTGCGGTCGTCGGGGTGAGCCGGGCACCGAACAGGGGTGTGCCCTTGCGCTCCGAGAACCGGGTCTTGCAGGTGGAGCACCGGAGCATCCGACGGGCCTTGCCGGCCCCGTACCGCGAGGCCACGGTCAGGTTCCCGTGGCCCCGCGGTACGGGGCCGGGACAGTCCGAGTTCTGACAGCAGAACGGCCCCAGGTCGTCCATGATCCGCCCCCTTGTTCCGCACCCGGCCCGGATTGACGGAAGTCGTTCTACAGCTTTTGCCTCGTTCGCGCGGCGCAAGTAGGTCATCACCGCGATTCGCCGGTGGTGGAGGAATATGGGATCGGGCGGGTATCCCGAGGCGACGAAGCTGTTGATTACAGCCGAATCCGGCGGCAGCAACGCGAGTCGGCGTCGGCTGTGGAAAGTAGCCCTCCAGCGGTTGACCGATGAGACGGGGTTGGCGATTAGACCTCATTCACGATAGCAGTTGGTCCGTAGGATATCGGGACGAATCTGGCCCTGTTGGATGACGTCGCTGATTGCACGTCTTGAGAACCTGCGGAAGTCCCCGGTCGTGTTCGGCCACCTGACCGGGCTGACGGTCGCCGCGGTCGATGCGTTGGAAGCGGATGTGGTCCCCGCGGTCGGAGCCGCGCACAAAAAGGCGCTCGCGCGCCAACCGGCAACGGGCGCTCGGGGGCGGCGACAACTTCGACCTGAGCACCGCGGACCAACTGCTGCGGACCGTCATCTGGTTGCGCCGGAACCCGACCAACGAGGTGCTCGGGTTCCGGTTCGGGGTGTCCGACTCGAGCGCGAGCCGCGCCCGGTGCTTGCCGGCACTCGCGCGCGCGGGCCGGGACACGATGCGTGCGCCCGACCCCGGCGTGGCCCGGCGCAAGCGGCGGCCGGCGCTGCTCCCGGACGCGCCCGGGTTGGCGGTCGTCATCGACAGTTTCGAGCAGAGAACGCAGCGCCCGAAGCGTCGCCCGCGCGTACTACTCGGGCCAGAAGAAGGCTCACACGCTCAAGAGCCAGGTGGCCGTGGACGATGAGTCCGGGGCGATCGTAGACGTGTCGGACTCGGTACCGGGGCCGTGGGCGGATATCACGTTGCTCAAGAAGTCGCGGCTCATGAAGCGACCGCCGACGGGCATCGGCGATCTGGGGTACGTCGGGATCGGTGAGTTGCACCCGACGGGGTTGGGCGCGGCCCCGCGACGCAAGCCGCGTGGGAAGGAGCGCCCGCCCGCGGGACGGAAATATAACCGCGCGTTCCGCCGGCGCCGGATCGTGGTCGAACACGCGATCGGGCGGTTGCGTCGGTTCCGGGCGGTCGCGCGTGTGAACCGGCACCCGCGACCAAGGCACGCGGTGCGTGTCCGCGCCATTGCTGGGTTGGTCAACCGGATGCTCAAACACCGAGCCTCCTGAACCGGCACCAGGGAAGGGGCAGGGTAACTCGCCTGCTATCGTGAATGAGGTCTAGTGATCGGCGCGCGTTGCGGAAAGACGCTCTCCGGAGCAGTTCCTATCTCAATTCGCATGACTATCCCCGCTTCACCGCCCCAGATCCTCAGCACCTCCATCGGCGACTTCCCACTCGTGGAGTGCCGCCTGCCGGTCGGGAACAAGGAACTGTCGGTACTGCACGTACGCGCGGTCCTCAGCCTCGACGAGGAAACGCACTTCCTGAACCTCCCGGACCAGCGCGCCCCCTACGGGTTGGTGCTGTGGCCCGCGGCGCTCGCGTTGGCGCACGAGATCGCGACCCGGTCCGCCGAGTTTCGGGGAAAGACCGTGCTGGAACTCGGCGCGGGTACGGGCGTGCCGGGACTCGTGGCCGCGGCGCTCGGGGCCGAGGTCGTTCAGACGGACCGGTCCGAGTTGATCCTGCACATGTGTCAGCGCAACGGCGAGCGGAACCGCGCCACCGGGATCAAGTACCAGTTGGGCGATTGGGGCGAGTGGACGGACCAGACGCGCTACGACTGGATCGTGGGCGCGGACATCCTGTACGCCGACACGCAGCACGAGAGCCTGGAGCGCATCTTCCGCAACAACCTCGCGCCGAACGGTCGCGTGCTGCTGTCCGATCCGTACCGCCCGCCCAGCCTTTCGCTGCTCGCGGGGCTGGAAGCACGCGGGTGGGGGACGAAGCACTCCCGCTGGGCGATCGGTGAGGGAACCGCCGCCCGCTCGGTCGCGGTCCACGAGCTGACGCCGCCGCGCGGTTAGAGCGGATTTCGCGGGCCAATCGAGTTCTTGGGAAAAGCGGAAGCACGACCGGAGGAACGGCGATGAGCGTTCGGGACCGACTCGGGCGGAGCTTGTTCGTCGCGTGCGCGGTCGGGCTGGCCTGGGGCATCCGCGGGGATTACGGCCACGTCATCGGGGCGATGTACCCCGGCGCGATTCTTGGGCTGGCCTGGGTGTTCGTTGCCGGTTCTCCGGCCCTGCTCCCTCGAATGCCCGTAGTTGCCGCACTGACCGCGGCCGGGATCGGGGCCGGCGGGCAGATGAGCTACGGCATCCTGCACGGGTACGCACAGGCGGACACCCTGCCGAACTACTCTTACGGACTCGCCACGCTGTTCCTTCAGGGCGGGTGCTGGGGCACGTTCGGCTGCGCGCTGGCCGGGTTGTTAGCCGAACGCCGACCGATGCGCACCGGGGATTGGATCGGGCTGCTCACGAGTGTGGTACTCGGGGGGTGGCTCGGGTTCACGCTCCTGGTGGACCTGATCGGGTTCCACATCAATCCACCTCGCAACGACATCGCCGTGGCGTTCCTCGGGGCCGCGCTCGGACAGTTCGCGTGGCTCGCCGGGAGCGGGCGCGCCGTCGGGCTCCGGGGCGCGGTTTATGGGTTCATCGGGTTCGGCCTGGGAATGGCCGGTGGGCGCCTCCTGGCCAACGCGACCGTGAGCCTGGAAGCCTGGGGGTACACCATCAACCACTGGAACGTGATGGAACTCACCTGCGGGTTCGTTGGCGGTGGGGTGTTCGCCTATGGGATGCTCGGCGCCGGGCGACTCGACCCGACGGGCGAACCGAACGAGTTCCGCACGCCTGCGGTGCTCGGAGCACTATTCGTGCTCGGGGTGATCCCGCTCTGGCACCGACTCACCCGGGTATCAGACAAGGTGCCCGGTTGGGTCACGACCCTGCGCGACCTCGGGTACCCGGACCCGGACGGGCTGAGCGCAACGATACTCCGCGGCACGGACGCGGTGTGCGCGGTCGCCGGGGTCGGCGCGCTGGTGTGGGCGCTAATATTGGTCCGCGGATGGCGGTGGCCGGCTTGGTTCCCGACCGTCGTATTATCCGCTGTGATGCTCGTGTTCCAGAACCTGACGGCGCTGTACTTCTGGCGCCCGGCACGGCCCGGGTATCTGAACACGCAGACCGGTTTTTGGATGCTGTTCGCGTTCGTGCTCGCGTACCCGGTGTTCGTCCGCCCGCGTGCCCTCCCGGATACGGCCCCCGAGCGCCCGTTCCGGTGGGGCCGATTAACTCTCGGGACGGTCGCTTTGCTGGCAGTGTTCGTGGCACTGGCAGCAATCACGAACGGAGACCGCACGATGCGCACGGCGAATACCCGGTGGCCGTTGTGGTCCTGGAACGAAGGCCCGTTCCCGGGTCGCGCGAAGAGCCAGTAGCTGCCCTTTAACGACGTATTTGAACCGGAGGGCAGAACGGTCATGCTGAAAGTGGGAGGGTGACCGATGGCTAGCGCGGCCGAGGATTTGCGGAGAATAATTCGGCAGTACGAGGAAGGGGTTCTCACAACTGCCGAATTTCCGATTCGGCTCCTCCAACAGCTCACATCGGAGACGACGGAAGACTTCTCCCACGCCATCACTCCACCCGTACTCGATCTCCTCTTAGATACGATCGATCGCGCTCCTATCGCGCAGGATGAATGGGACCGGATGGGAATTGTGCTGGGTGAGAGCTGGACCACAACTTCGCCCGAAAAAGTTGTGGCCCAGCTCTCACTACAAACTGAGCAAGAGTACCGAACCAGGTTCCAGCGCGGCGCCGAACTATTGCGAGCGGCCCGTTGGTGCCTCTTCCCCAACAGCACATTGTTCTCTCCCTCCTGGCAAACCTCCACCGCGGTCGCACTCGCATCCCAGATGTACGAGTCACGCGACTTCGGCGCTATGCCCATTCTGGCCGACGCACTCCAAGATGCCGGGTGCGACAACGCCGATGTGCTAGTGCACTGCCGCGGTTCGGGGCCGCACGTGCGCGGGTGCTGGGTCGTGGACCTCCTGCTCGGGAAAAAGTAGTCGCGAGTAAGAACATTTCACCGCCGAGGGCACGAGAGGGCGCAGAGAAAAACAAGTGCGGCCTTGATCGGTTCGCGCCTCGGTTCTACTCCGCGCCCTCTCGTGTCCTCGGCGGTGAAATCTCTTTCAAAGTCGTTGGGTCGTTAATCTGGTGCTCGGTAAGCAGTGAGGGCCGCCGATGACCGAGGCCGAGTGGCTCGCGTGCGAAAGCCCGGAGCGGATGCTTAAGTTTCTGCGAGATGGCAACACGAGCGACCGTAAGTTGCGGTTGTTCTCCTGTGGGTGCTACCGACAGGTGTCGATCTGTTTGGAAGACGAAGTGACCTGCTCGGCCCTCGAAACGGCCGAGCGCTTCGCGGACGCGCGAGCCACTCCGGAAGAACTCCGGGCGGCGCGGACGAATCGGGGAGGCCCGGGCAACGCCCGCTTCTGGATCACGCGCACATCCGCGGCCGCCGCAGCCGGCGGCGCCCTGTGGTCCCCTCTGGACGCACCCCACTCTTACGACCCGGTGGCTCGGCACTTCCGTTTTCCCAAAGCCTTGGCCCTGCTCCGCGACGTATTCGGCAATCCGTTTCGCCCGGCTATCTTTCTCCCCGAGTGGCGCAGTTCGACCACAGTCGCGATCGCGTCCCAGATGTACGAGGCACGCGACTTCAGCGCGATGCCCATTCTGGCAGATGCGTTCCAAGATGCGGGCTGCGACGGCACCGACGTGCTGAACCACTGCCGCGCGCCGGGTGTCCATGTACGCGGGTGCTGGATCGTGGATCAGGTGCTGGAAAAGGATTAGTCGTCGTTTTTTTCTAGGCCGGCAAACCTCGCTGGTGAGGTCGCAATTCACCGGTGAATCGCGTGAGTGGACGGTTGCTCATGCGATCTATTTCAAGCCGGTTTCGATCGTCACCAGCGAGGTTTGCCGGCCTAGTTTTTTTGATCACAAAGGGCACGTGTCGTATGGAGTCGCGAAAGGTAGATACCCCGAATGACCCATTTCGAGGGCTGCCGGGGCGGTGCCCACACTGCGGAACGACGCTCCCTTCGGTCGGTGCGAACGTGCAGGAATTCATCGCCTGTTACCCCGGCAATTGGGGACCGGGGCGAATCGAGATCGCGTGTCACGTTACCTTCCGAACCCGGTGTGTGGCGTGTGAAACCGAATGCTCCGCCAGCGTGAAAGGCCGTTACAACTGGTCCGAGTGCGACCCGGATACAGTCATTTGGTCTCGAGCTTCAAAGCTAAAATCCATAATCCCCCCTGCTCCTCCACGGTCGAACGCACTCAAGGCGACCAACCACAATAGCGCCCGCGTTGCCAAACCAGATACCAAGCCCGGCGATGGAACACCCACCACCACCTGATCCGCTTCCCGTAAGACGCCAAGCACTCAAGAGATCTACGGCTGATTACATTTCTCGCGAAGCTGTTACCGACTTTATCGATTGCAGACGGCGGCATTGTCCGCCCCCTCGTGCGAACGGACAGAATCGCACGCCAACACGACGCGATATCGGACCGGTCGTTCACTCTCGTCCGTGGCAGTCCACTTCCGCTGCGCCTCTCACCGGGCGCTCGCCGCACGCGCTTTCAGGCTCTTCCCCAGTTCGATCATCCGGCGCTTGCACTCGTCGCGTGCAGTCACAAACCCGGCCACCGTCACGTTCCCGGCGCGGAGGTAGTTCAGCACCACCGATTCCGCGTCCATGAACCCGGCGCAGCCTTCGGCGGTGAGCGCGGCGAGTTCGTGCGGGATCGTGGTGATGCCGTTCCGGTCGCCGTGGAGCAGGTCGCCCGGATTGATCCAGACGCCCCCCACGCGGACCGGCACTTCGAGTTCCACGATCTGCGTGTAACCGTGCGACGGCATCGTGCCGCCGGTGAAGCACGGGAACTTCAGCGGTTCGACTTGGTCCAGGTCACGCCCGCACCCGCTCGTCACTAACCCCACGCACCCGAACGCCTTATACGTCGTACACATGATCTCGCCGAACGTGGCCGCGGTGGGCGGATCGTCGAGATCCTGGAACACGACCACCTTCGGTCCGCTCAGGGCCGCGATCCGCTCGACCTGTGCCCCCAACCCCATGTACGTGTCGCCGCCTCGAGGTGGGGCGCCGGCGCGGAACGTCGCGGTGGTCGCGAACCCGACCATCGGCGGCAGCGCGGGGTAACACGCCTGAATGCGGACGTCGGTGTAGCCCACGATGCGCGAGCGCATCTCGAAGAGTTCCAGCACGTTGCACACGGTCGGCGTGTCGTACTTGCGCAGCTCGTCGAGAACGGCGGAGGGGATTTCGACCGACATGATTGGAGAGCCCTCGGTGAATAGAATCGCGTACCGGACGGCGGCGGGGTTTCCGATGTTTTATATTGCAGGGAACACCCTCCCGGGGTATCCTTCTGGAAACGGTCCAAGTGCGAGAATCCCACCAAAACTATTCTCGCTCGCGTAATTTCGTGGTTCCGCCGCCGAAGTGAAGGAAGGCGTACCGTTCGCCGTTCCTGAAAAGTGGCGATGTTCCACAACCGTTTGCGTTCGGAAGCTGCGTTCGATCCCGCCAAAAACTTCCGCCGAGGCGTTCCGCCATGCTCAACATTCCCTTCGGTCGCGTTCGGATGTGCGACGGCGTCTCCCGCCGGAACTTCCTGAAGGTCGGTGCCCTCTCCTTCGGCGCGATGAACCTCACGCTCGCGGACGTGCTCCGCGCGGAAGCCGCCGCGAAGAACCAAGACCCGTTCGGCCGCACGCGGCACAAGGCGATCATCAACATCTTCCTCGGGGGCGGCCCGCCGCACCAGGACATGTGGGAGATCAAGACGGAAGCGCCGAAGGAGATCCGCGGCGAATTCAAGCCGATCGCCACGAAGGTGAACGGCGTTCAGATCGGGGAGACATTCACGCGCATCGCGTCGATGGCGGACAAGTTCGCGTTCGTGCGATCGATCGTCGGCGCACGCGACGGGCACGACGCGGTCCAGTGTACAACGGGCTTCCTCAAAGCGTCGCTCGCCCCTCTGGGCGGTCGGCCGAGCATCGGCAGCGCCGTCGCGAAACTACAGGGGAGCGTCGATCCGAGCGTGCCGCCGTTCGTCGGCCTCGCCGAGCGCACGCAGCACGTACCGTGGAGTGATTCGGGCCAAACCGGGTTCCTCGGGAACGCCTTCGAGCCGTTCAAGCCGAGCGGACCGGACATGGCGAACATGGTCCTCAACGCCACGAACAAGGACCACCTGCCGGACCGCAAGAAACTGCTCGCCAGTTTCGACGACATGAAGCGAACCGTCGACCACGCGGGCGGACTTCGGGGCGCGGACGCCGCGACCGAACGGGCCTTCGACGTGCTCACCTCGAACCGCCTGGTCGAAGCGCTCGACATCTCGAAGGAGAGCCAGAAGACCCGCGACCGCTACGGCAGCGGCAAGCCGTACCAGTTCCAGTACGACGGCGCCCCGACAGTGAACGAGCACCTGCTCGTCGCCCGGCGCTTGGTCGAAGCCGGTGCCCGCGTGGTCACACTGAGCTACGGGCGCTGGGACAGCCACGGCCAGAACTTCAACCTCGTCCGCGACCACGGCGGGAAGCTCGATCAGTGCCTCACGGCGCTCGTCGAAGACCTGGACGTGCGCGGGATGCTAAATGACACGACCGTGATCGCGTGGGGCGAGTTCGGGCGCACGCCGATGGTCAACAAGGAAGCGGGCCGCGACCACTGGCCGCAGGTGAGCTGCGCGATCCTGGCCGGCGGCGGGATGAAAATGGGGCAAGCGATCGGCAGCACCGACCGCACCGGGGGTACCGCGAAGGACCGTCCCGTGGCGTTCGGCGACATCTTCGCCACGCTCTACCACAACATGGGGCTGAACGCGGAGACCACGACGATCAACGACCCCACCGGGCGCCCGCAGTATCTGGCCGAAGGCAAGGTCATGCCGGAACTGGTATAGTTTCGGTAACCGTTCCAGTTCCGCGAAGCGGGGGCTCCGGCCCCCTCTTTGCATTTACCGAGAGCACGGTGGCACATGGCCCGCTCTCCGCTGTGGCTGTTCCTCTGCCCCGCGTGCGGTACGGGAATCGCGTTCGGTGACACGTTGCCCCGCGTCGAATGCCCGAGGTGTCAACACCGAACGCTGTACCCGAGCGCGGAGGCGTTCGGATCGGCGGAGTGGGACACGGCCTCCAGACCGGAATACTTCTACGGGTGCCTGACCGCACTCGATCGCGTGCCGAGTTCCCGGAAGCGCCGGCTCCTCTACACAACGGTCGCACGGACCGGGTTCGACTGGCGCCGGGACCGGTGGTTCCGGCTCGCAATCGAATTCGCGGAGCAGTGGGCGGACACGGACCGACCGCAGTTCGGTATCGACGACATCGTCCGCTCGTTACGCAGGCAAACACCGCGAATCTCCACCGCGAGTTGGGACGCGCAACAAGTCGCAGTGGGCAGTTTGAGCGCCACACCACCGGTACCAACCGAGAACTTTCGCCCCGCGACCCAGCACGCCTTCGCCGACGCCTACCGCGAACTGTTCCCCAACCCGTTCGTTACGCTCGAATGGAACCCGAACTGGCACACGACCACCGTGCGCGACCTCGCACAACACATCTACTCCGCGCGCGAGTTCGGCACGATGCCCATTCTGGCCGACGCGCTCCAGGACGCGGGTTGCGACAACGAGTGCATCCTAGGCCACTGCCGCGCGAATACGCCCCACGTCCGCGGGTGCTGGGTACTCGATGCACTTCTGGGCAAGTCGTGAAGCACTCAAGACTAAACAGCTCCCGCAAATCGCGAAAGTGACAGCAGGTTGGCGGGGCGATCTCTGTAGGCGGCGAAACCAGGTACCATCAGGGTCAGTGGGAGCCCGACCATCCTAAAGCTGAGGAACCGATGAGCACACCAGAGAGGAAATGGAAGCACATTCAACGGCGACTCCGCAGCATCCCAGTGGAGGAAATCGCCCCACGCATCGCCGCTGAAGAGCGACATGGCCTCTGGTGCTTCGTTGCCCACGAATTGGAGTTCATTCCGAGGAACGGAGCAACCTGCGAGACGTGTTGGGATGACCAGTTGGAGGCCGCTCAGTTCCTCCGCTGGGTACTGGCACACCCGGAGCGAGTACACCCGACCAGAGAGGCGGCACTGGACTTCGTGCAGGCGCACTTCGCCAAGCAAGAATCGGCGTAGTTCCTGCGGGGCCAGAATGCCATCGATTAGAGACATCACTTTCGCATTTGGTCGCTCTCCCCTTCTCCATCCGGCTATTCGGTGAGGGAGGATCGGCACGCGCATACAATCACGAGCGAAGAAAAATCGAGAGCCGTCACCGGAAATCGCATCCACACGAGTCATCCATGCCAACTTACGCCTGCGATCTGCCCGCCGTTCTAGAAGCTGCAGAGCGCATTCGGGGCATCGTTCATCGCACGCCGGTAATGACGTGTGAGACGCTCGACCGGCTCGCGGGGCGGAAGCTCTTCTTCAAGTGCGAGAACCTCCAGAAGATCGGTGCGTTCAAGTACCGCGGCGCCACGAACGCCGTGCGCAAGCTCACCGACGCAGAAGCCGCGAAGGGCGTCGTCACGCACTCCAGCGGCAACCACGCCCAGGCTCTCGCATTGGCGGCCCGCGAGCGCGGAATCCCCGCGTACATCGTCATGCCGAAAACCGCGCCCGCGGTGAAGAAAGCGGGTGTGGAGGGCTACGGCGGGCAAATCACCGAGTGCGAGCCGAACCTCGCCGACCGCGAACGCGCGGCCAACGAGCTGGTCGCCAAAACCGGCGCGACGCTGATTCCGCCGTTCGACCACGTGGACGTGATCTCTGGTCAGGGCACGACCGCGCTCGAACTGCTCGAAGACGTGCCCGACCTGGACGCGATCGTCACGCCGGTGGGCGGCGGCGGGCTGCTCGCGGGGTGCGCGGTCGCGGCACGCGGGCGCAAGCCCGGTATCCGCGTGTTCGGAGCAGAACCGCTCGGCGCCGACGACGCGGCACGCTCGAAGGCCGCGGGCGAACAGCTCCTCCAAACGGCGCCGAACACCATCGCGGACGGGCTGCTCACGAGCACCGGTCAACTCACGTGGCCGATCATCCGCGATCAGGTGGACCGCATTTTCACTGTAACCGACGACGAGATCCGCGCCGCGATGCGCCTCGTGTGGGAGCGCATGAAGCTGATTGTGGAACCGAGCGGCGCGGTCGGTGCGGCAGTGGCTCTGAGCGATGCGTTAAAGGTACTCGCGGGCGCCGAGAAGGTCGGCATCGTCTTCAGCGGCGGGAACGTGAACCTCGACAAACTGTGGTGGTGAGCGTCCTGCTTCCCAAGTGGCTCGCACAAGCGAATTTGCACAGAAACGACCGCGCGAAGCGACCGGAAGTGAGAAGAGTTCTTGAAGAATATCGCGAAGGAGGCATTCTCGCCCCTTCTGCGTCTCGGTGGGGAGTGCCCTTTCTTCTACAAATCCCCCATGCACCGCGAGATCAGCACCGTAGACGACCCGTTTCACTCCGAATCGCCGCTCGGCCTGTACCTGCTCACGGCCATCGTGGGCGGGCTACTTGGGGCCGACCTTTGGCCCGTCATCGCGACTTGGTTGAAGGGCCAGGGCGTCGAAACGTACTCCTGGACGCGGGAACTGTACGGCTTCCGGTACGCGCTCCTCGCGGCCGTTATCGGCGGCGGGCGGGTGCTCTACACGTCGCTCGAAGCACTGTTCGAGGGGCGCATCGGGTCCGACCTCGCGCTCGCCATCGCGTGCCTCGCGGCCATCATTCTGAAAGAGCCGGTCGTCGCGGCCGAGGTGGTGTTCATCGGGCTCGTCGGCGAGTGCCTCGAAGCGTTCACGTTCGCGCGCACGCAGAACGCGCTCGGCAAACTCGCGGAACTGTTCCCCCAACGGTGCTGGGTGCTGCGCGACGGCGCCGAGGTGCGTGCCTTCACCGCGGACGTCATTGTCGGCGATAAGGTGGTGGTGAAACCCGGCGGGCGCGTCCCCGTTGACGGCACCGTGATCGACGGGCGATCGGCCGTGGATGCCAGCGCGATTACGGGCGAAAGTTTGCCCGTCGACAAAGGGCCGGGCGACGCTGTTCTCGCCGGCAGCATCGTTCAACACGGCTCGCTCACGGTTGAAGCGAAGAAGGTCGCGAAGCAAACTGTTGCTGGGCAAGTTATCGAATTGACCGGTCAGGCGCTGAAGGACAAGGCGCCGATCGAGCGCTACGCCGACAAACTCGCGCGGTACTTCCTGCCCATCGTGCTCGCGCTCGCGCTCGTTACGTTCATCGGGAACGTTGCGTACCAGGTTTCGGGTTCGCCCCAACCCGGCTTCCCCAAGCCCACGCTCCGGGCCGCGGCCAAAGTCGCCGCGTACCCGGCGCTCGCGGTACTCGTGGTGGCGTGTCCGTGTGCGCTGATTCTCGCGACGCCGGCCGCGGTGATTGCCGCGCTCGGCCGGCTCGCGGGTACGGGCGTGCTCATCAAGGGCGGGTCCGCGCTGGAACGGCTCGCGGGCGTCACGTCGTTCGCGTTCGACAAAACCGGCACGCTCACGGAGGGGAAGCTCGAACTCGGCGACGTGATTCCGCTCGCCCCCGCCACTACAGAGCAACTCCTGCAAGCCGCCGCGACCGCGGAACAGCGGAGCGAGCACCCGCTCGCGCGACTCATTGTGCGCGAAGCGTCGACGCGCAATCTGGAAGCCTCCCCGGTCGAAGCGTTCCAGGCCCACCCGGGCGCCGGCGTCACCGTCACCGCACCGGATGGCGCGATCATTGTCGGCACGCGACGGTTAGTAGAGGAACAGGGCGTCACTCTCCCTGCGGACGCGATCGCGGCCCTCGAACGACTCGACGCGGCGGGGCAGACGTCGCTGGTCGTCGCCCGAAACGGCGCGGTCCTCGGCGTTCTCGGCGCACGCGACACGCTCCGGCCCGAAGCTGCACAAGTGATCGCCGACCTGCGTGCGCTCGGGATCGCGCCCGTCGCACTGCTGACCGGCGACCGTTCGGCCGTCGCCCGCACGCTTGCGGAGAACCTACCGGTCACGGAAGTTCACGCGGAAATGCTCCCCGCGCAGAAGGCCGAATGGGTCGCGTCGTGTGAGCCGAGCACACCCGCAGATCGAGCAGAAACTGACCTTCCGGGCACAGACGCGAACGCAAGCGTCGAAGGGCCACTCGCGTCACTCCTCCCTTCGGAGAGAACCGGTTCGTCGGTCGCGTTCGTTGGTGACGGCATCAACGACGCCCCCGCGCTCGCGCGGGCCGGTGTGGGGATCGCCATCGGCAGCGGAACCGATGTGGCGGCCGAGGCGGGCGACATCGTCATGATGGGCGCGCCGCTCGCACCACTCCCGCTGCTCGTGAAACTGTCGCGCGAAACGGTCCGCATCATTCGGCAGAACATCCTCATCTTCGCGTTCGGTGTGAACCTCGTCGGCATCCTGCTCACCGGGCTGCTGTGGCCGCTGTTCGCGTCGTCGCCCGAGTGGTACGAATCGGCCCCGCTCGCGGCCGTGATCTACCACCAGTTCGGCTCGCTCACCGTGCTGCTGAACTCGATGCGGCTGCTCGCGTTCGACCGCACGTCTAATCGCACCCTCTCGCGTGCTCGCGGAGCGGCCCAAGCGATCGAAGGGTGGGTCGGGCGCTTCTCGATCGACGAACTGTTGCACGGGATCGCGCACCAGTGGAAGTTCATTCGCGCCGGGCTGGTCGGTGCGGTACTCGTCGCGTTCCTCGGCTCGGCGTTCAGTCAGATCGAGAACGGCGAGGTCGGGGTCGTGCGCCGGTTCGGGGAGATCACCGCGGACCTTCAGCCGGGGCTGCACGTCCGCTGGCCGTGGCCCATCGAAACCGTCACCCGCGTGCGCCCGGACGAGGTGCGCAGCGTCGAACTCGGGTTCCGCGTTCTTGCCGAGAAGCAAGAAAAGAAGCCGGGCAGCAACACGTGGACGAGCGGGCACGGCGACGGCGTGGGGCGCCTCACCGACGAGGCCGTGATGATTACCGGCGACGGCGACCTGGTCGAGATCCTCGCGACCGTGCGCTACCGGGTCAGCGACCCGCGCCGGTACCTCTTCGCCGCCCGCGACCCGGACGGCGTCGTGCGCTCGTCGGCCGAATCGGTGCTCCGAGAACTCGTGTCGAGCCACCGCTTCCTGGAACTGCTCACGGTCCGCCGCCCGGACCTGGAACACGCGGCCCTGGACCGACTGAACCGCCGGCTCACGGAAGTCGCGCCCGACGGGATGGGGGTCGCGCTGGACGGCTTCACGCTCCACGACCTGCACCCGCCGCCCGAAGTAGTGAACTCGTACCACGAGGTGGCCAAAGCGATCCAGGACCGCGACCGGGCCGTGAACGAGGCGCTCGCGAGTTCGATCCGGACCCGGCGCCGCGCGGAAGAAGAAGCCGACTGGGTGCTGAAGCGCACCGAGGCCGAGAAGCACTCGCGGATCGAGAGCGCGAGCGCCGACCGCGACGCCTTCCTCGCGTGGTACCTCGCCCGCACGAAACTGACCGATGCGGAGGAAGCCGCCCTCGCGACCGAGCGCGCGAACCGCATCGCGGCCAAACAAGACCCGGTGATGGTGGACCAGGACATCGCGGACCGGCGCGCGAAGATTCTCGCCGAGCGCCGGGCGCTGCTCGAAACGCGCCTCACGTACCAGACTGTGGTCGACGTGCTGCGCGTGCGCGACAAAGTCATCATCGACGCGCCCGACGCCCCCGGGCGCCGGCACCTGTTCCTACTCGACCCGGAACTGCTCAAGTTCCCGCAACTCACGCCGCCCCGAACCATCGACAAGGAATAACGATGCGCCCGGCGCGAGGTCGAGCGACAACCTCATTGGCAGCCGGGCGCGCAATCGAGTGGCGGGATCGCGTTCTTCTCGCGGAAGGGTCGAACAGGACTCGACCCGATGAGGAGACGAGCCATGCTCCGCAAACTCATCCTGTCTATCGCAATCGCTACCCTGATCGGATCGAATCCGGTCGCGACCGCTGCCGAGATTACCCCGCCCACCCAACCTCAACGCGAGTTCAAGGTATTCGTTCTGCGCGAGTCGGGGTGGCAACTCCACGGCACTTACGCACTCCACGCAGACGCCCGACAAGCCGCGACCCGGCTCTGGCGCGAAGGCTACCGAGTTGAGATTTGGGAAGTGCGCGGCAAATGATATAGGCGGCGCGCGGTCGGAGGCGAAAACCCAGCGATACGACAGAGGTAGCAAGTACGATGGTAGTATGCTGAGTTCGTCCGGACGCCCGTCGTATGGCAACGCCGTTGTCTCGGACGGTCCGGCACCCGTCTACTCGGCGGTAGTTCGCCGCGAAAGCGACAATGGTGCGGTTCACAGAGTTCGACGGCTACCTGTTGTGGTGTTTGCCGGAACCGGGCTGTGACTTGGCGTACCTGATCTGGGCGTACACATTCCTTAACCGGGACGCGGTTCCGAGCTACCCCCAACTTGCTGAGTGCTTGCGGCGGTCTGTGTCAACGGGGGCCATCCTACCCCCGGTGGGTGGGCACTTCCGGCTGAGCCCGGAGTGCGGCCTCGGGTTCACCAGTGGGACCAACAGTCAACCGTGCCTGAGGATGGGATGATTGCATTCGCAGAGTGGCTGCCATCCGACGAATGGCCAGTTACTTACCCGGCCGGATATTCCCTCAGTCTCAGCGAGTATGAAGCTGCCGTAGTGCGTCAGCCGAAGCGTGGATAACGCCGTCATCCGCAACAACTGCGAAGCGCTGGCAGCGATACCAGAAACCACACGAAATGCAGGAAACCAGTAAAAGGCCGTCTAGAAAGCTAGGATTTCACCGCCTTGGGCGGTCTCCTCAGTAGGTCATCGTCCTTGTTCTTGTCGGGCAAGCCGAACCGCGACATGCGATGGATCATGGCGATGTAGATCCATGCCTCGCTGCTCTTGGTGTTGTGCTCATAATCCTTGGACAGGCGCCGGTACCGGCCGAACCAGCCGAACGTGCGCTCCACGATCCATCGCCACTTGTGGACCTCGAATGTGGTCTGACCGGGGCGCCCGGTGACCACCTCCAGTACCCACCGCGCGTGCCCCTTGATCCACTCGCCCAGGGCGCTCGCCCGGTAGTTCGCGTCGGCCCACACCTTGGCCAACCGGGGCATCGTCTTCCCGACCTTCTCGAACACCTTCACCGCCCCGTCCCAGTCGGTCGGGGCCGCGGGAAGAACGACCAAACCCCAGATCAGCCCGAGCGTGTCCACGAGCACGTGGCGCTTGCGCCCGGACACCTTCTTGCCCGCGTCGTACCCCTTCGGGCCGCCGGCCTCGGTCGTCTTCACCGACTGGCTGTCGATGATCCCGGCACTCGGAGTTGGTTCCCTTCCGCCGCACACCCGGATCTCGGACCGCAGGGCGTTATGTACCTGCTCCCACACCCCCGCATCGCGCCACGTGTAGAAGTAGTAGCTGACCGTCTTCCACGGCGGGAAGTCGTGCGGCAGCATGCGCCACGTACACCCGCCCCGGGCCAGGTACAGGGCCGCGTTCACCACCTCACGTACCGGGTACGTGCGCGGACGACCGGTCTTCCCATTACCCTGCGGGAACAGGTGCCCGATGTTGTCCCACTGAAGGTCCGTCAGGTCGCTCGGGTAGCGCTCGCGAGTGCTCATACCCGAATGGTAACGACCACCCCAAACGGCTCCCGGGACCGCTTTCTAGACGGCCTTTAAGAGTTTTTGGTCCAGAATCTTCGCGCTCGTAGATCAGCCCCCACTCATCCGGTTCAAATAGCGCACCAGAACGGCGGCGTGTGCGAGTGGCTGGTCCGCGTCGTTCGGGTCGCCGTTATCGCCGACGTCGTGAAAATACTGCGTCACACCCGCCCGTGCCGCGTTGACGAACTCCCGAATCAGTTCCGGTGAAATACGGTTCTCGATCACCCATTCATACGTCGGGACGTAGATCAGGCGCCGGGCATCGACGACTCCGAGTTGCTTCTTGCCGAACTGATGGCCGGACGGTTTCCCGCCGCGCTTCGCACCCGGTCCGCGAAAGTACCGCGGTGCGGTCTTCCCGCGAATGATTTTGAGCCCCTGCCACACGCCCTCGACCGTGTCGCTCGTTTCGCCGGAGAACCCGGGAACGGGAATCCCGCCGTGAACCCACATCGGGCTGAGCGTGCAGTACGGCGGCTCCGCGTAACTGCTCACGTCGTAAATCGTGCTCCCGGCGGGCAAGTTCTCGACGTGGTAGCGCGGAACGAAAACGCACCGCGCGAACGGGGTCGAACGCGACATCGGGGGCACCTCCGCGAACCGAGACACGGCCCGCGGCCCCGAAGTTCATCCTTTTTCGCGCGGTCAGCGCCCTTACTTCGATTCTGGTTTCGGCTTCGGTTTCGTTTTCAGTTCCGGATTATCCTTGCCGGGCACGTCGAGTTCCTTCACCAATTCCGCAACCGACTTCACCACATCGTCCGGAGCGACGAGGGTCAACAAGTGTTCGTCCAGGGCCGCTAGTTTCACGTCCTCGAACGACAGCGCGTTAATCACCTCCGCCAGTTCTTCGGTAGTAGCGTGTTTCAGGGTAAACGCCTTGACGATCTGCAGTTTCGGCAGCGGGTCGTTCGCCGAGCGGTCGAGGATCGCTACCAGATCAGCAGCGACCTTGAGGTGCCGCTCCGACCCCCGCACGACCACCGATCGCGTGCGCGCTTGCGCCGTCGCCCGCCACACCGGGGTCGTGTTGACTCCGCCGTTTCCGATGAAGCAACCGACGGCCCCGAGTTGGCCCGACCCACCGAGCCCAACTTGCCCGGCGCCGGGCGCTGGCGCGCCACCGAACCCGAGCTGTCCGCCGGGTGGCGGACCGAACCCACCGAACCCACCCGGAGGACCGCCGGGCGGAGCCCCCATAACTCCCATCGGCACACCGACACCTCCCGGCATGCTACCGGGGAGACCACCCGGACCCACCGGCAAGTTCACCTCGACATCGGGTGATTCGAGCAGCGAGTTGAGCGCCTCGACCACCGCTCCGGGTTCGCCGCGTTCCAGTTTGAACACCTTCACCGTCAGTTGCGGCTTGGCGGATAGGGGTCTGGTCGCACCGCCCGGTACCGGCGGGCTCGGTGCACCCGATCCCGCCGGTTGGCCGACCACAACGGGTAACGCCCACGCGATCACCATCAGCCCCGCGATCGCCCGGAAACAGAAGCGCATGGGTCTTCCTCGTAAGGAGAAATGGACTCGAACGTGGAACACCACGACTCTACCCGAAACGGGGAGCGGCTCAAAGTGTTGGCGCGTTTGGTGACCGATTCGATTCCGTTCGAGGAGACGTGAGCAAATCAGCCCTTCGGATAAACGCTGATCTCCGCCCCGGCGGCGAGCACAACCGACGCCGGCTTCGACGTGTTCGTGACGGCCCATTCCGGGCTATACAGCAGCCCCCAATCGACATCGGCCACGAACTCGCGCCCGGGTACACGTCCCGCTCCGATCTATTGACCTTGGACGGCGCCGTCGATCTGCAGGCACTCGTGCCTAGAGATGGAGATTCGCAGGTGGCCCAAACCGGGTAACCCGTGCGAGAAGACCCGCTCCGCAAGCAGGTGCTCCTCTCGTGCACGGACCGGAAACGGACAGCCGGTCGACCAGTTAGTTGCGGGAACCGCACGGTGAAGCGCGCAGTTCGGCTAATTCGGTACCAAGTGTGCGAACTGCGCGATCGCCCTGTATCATTTGGCTTTCTCTGGAACCGCCTTGTTCTGCTCGTCCTTGAGTAGCTTGTTGATCCGGTCCACCGCCGCCGCAGTCCCAGCGCCCACTGCCCGGACCTCGGGGAAGAACACGAACTTAATCCGTTCGGCGGCACTGTGGCATCCGATACAGTTCGACCCCTGGTGATAAGTCTCCATCGTCGCGTTGGCGACGCGGCCGACGGGGAACCGAGCATCCGCATCACCGTTGCCGGGCGCGGTCGGCCATTGGGTGGCGATCAACCGGTAGTTCGACCAGACGGTGTCCTTGACCATCGCGTGCCCCTGGTACAAACCGTTTACCTTATTGGTGGTCGAGTGGATCTCTGTCCGCCGGGCAACCTCGACCGGGATCAGATCCTTCGGGATGGGCTTGCCGAACTCGATCTTCGCTTGGGGCACGTTTGTGCCCGGGGCTCCGAACATCGTGCCACCGTCCTTGCTGTTGAGGTTCGGCGGCGAGACACCCCCGGCAGACAGTTCGGTATTGTCCACGTGCTCAAAGGTGGCCCAAATCCAATTCCCCCTCTTCGGGGTCTTGTGGACCACGTGCAGTCCGATCAGGGCGACCGGGCGCTCGGTCAGATCCGGGGTACCGTCTTTTTCCCAGTCGACCAGTTTCGCGCGGGTCCGGTAGAACCGCTTCCACCGCGGCGACGACTCGTCCGTCACCTCCATCCAGGCGGCCTTAATAGTGATCGATTGATCGCAGAACTCGGCGGGCGTGCCGACAGGGGGAAGGTTCTCCCGGCGGTAGTACTTTTTTGCCAGAATCTCCTCGTATGCTACCCGATTGACCCGGACCTCGTACCGGACGAGCGTCTTGTTTTGGGCGACTAACGGGAACTCGACGAAGCTCGGAGGGAATCCGGCCTGGTTCAGGTCTTCGAGCTTCGACAGCCGGGTCAGCAACTTCGTCCGTCCGGCGGTAGCCTTCGGAAGCGGGGCGGGGACCATCTGCCCCTTACCGGTTTTGTCGGTCCCCCGGACCGAGAGGACGGCAGCGAAGTCGCTCCAGGGGGACGGCGGATTCGCGACCGGGTCGGCCGGGAACGTCTCCGACATGGACTTCCAGGTCTCCCAGACGGTCGGCCCAGACGTGTCCCCGAACTTCTGGCACGGATGCGGCTCCCCCCGTTTGTTGGCGTCAGCAGGCCAGTTCAGGGCGATAAAATCCCGCCACGCGAAGTCGTCGAAAAACGGCCGGTCCTTCTCGCCCTCGTTCTGTTGCTGGAAATCGACCTCGGTTGGGGGCAGAGGAGATAATTGCTCGGGCGGAGTTGGAGCCACCGGATCGGGTTGGCCGCCGGGCGTCGGCCGAGTCGAGGCGAGTAGGGCGGTCAGCCCGAGTAGGGCCACCGCGGACCTGAAGACACGGGTTCGGAACATGGGCGTCTCCGTTAAGGGTGCAGTTTGATTCAAGTTTGGTAACCGCCGCCCATGCTGTCCCGGAACGTCTTCAACTGCGAGTTCTCCGAGGCACGCCTGTTGACCGGCAACCGGTCCCGCGCTCGCCGCCAGCAGTGAACGAATCTGGCGTCTTCGCGGGTCATCAAACCCCTTGGCGGCCGGGTCGGACGTGTAAGCGAAGTCGTCAAGGGGGAACGTGGCGGGACGCCGTCTGGAACGAAAGGGCCACGTAGCGGTCCGCGCGTGGTAGCCCGTGGCCAACTGGCCGCCGGCTCAACATCTGTGGCCAGCGGCCGGTTCCTTGTTTCTGCTGAAGTCTCAAACCGTTAGGTCACAAGTCCTCAAGCCACATAGCCACCCCAACGAGACGTTACGGCTCGCAACTTGAGGATGTCATGACCGCCTTCACTAACGCCCGAGCGGGCTGTGCGGCTAGAGCTTCAGAAATTTCGTGTCAGTTCCCCCAAGCTGGCCGCCGATACTCGGCGGCCAGCTTGGGGGAACTGACCGTTCGGGTCAAACGGCGGCGGGTGGGCCGGCGGCGCGATTAAACTGGCGGCGGCGGGGGCGGGGACGACACAGGCTCGAACCACCCCTCGCGGGCAACTTGCCCCGGTGCCCAGTCGAAGGACGCCGGGGACGCAGCGACCGCGCAATCCGCATGAGTCGCGTTGACGAAACATTCCTTGCTGCCTCGAATAAAGTGGCACGCTCCGACCACCGAGGTAGCGCGTTGGGCGCTGGCGAGACGTTGAGCGAGATCGAGAGCCTTCTCGGCAGGGGTGCCGTCCGGTTTCGGAAGGAAGTTGTCGGGACTCACTTGTTGGAGGCGGGTACTGAGTCTGTCAATCAGATCCGTCATGTAAGGATCTGGCGGGTCCGGTGGATCGTTTGCCGGGTCTTGGGTGGTGAGCGCCTTCTGGTTCGCGCTCGCCTGCACGGTGCTGGGCATCGGTCTCCTCCTGGGTAGGAATTAAGAAGTAAGTCACCAACGAACGCACTCGACTCGGCCCCGGGGGCGGCCCGGGAAACCGAGGTCACCGTCGCGTCACCGCACCGGTGGCCCCCCGAGCGCCTCCAACCGCAGGCGGCGCTCTTGCCACGCCGGGCCGCTGAGCTCTCGGACCCCGCCGTTGCCGTCGGGTTCCAATCCCGTCAGCGTCTCGATCCAGAGGCGGGTCCGCGGGCCGTCCTCTTCCAGGGATCTCACCCGCCAGAGCCGGAGCGTCTTATCGGAACTCCCGGTCAGAGCCATTGTTCCACCGGGGCCGAACGCAACGCAGTTCACCAAGTTGGAATGCGACAAGGGGGGGCCGATCGGTGTGCCCGTCCTCGTGTCCCACAAGTAGGCGGCCCGATCCGGCAGGGTGGCCCCTGTCAGAATCATCCGCCCGTCGGGGCTGAAAGCAATGGCGTTCACCGGCCCGCGGTGCGACAGTACCCGACCAACGGGGTTTTCCGCCGAAATGTCCCACACACGGGCCGTCGCGTCGTTGCTACCAGTGAGCACGAACCCGCCGCACGGGCTAAAAGCGACCCGCTTCACCTGATCCTGGTGGCCGCGCAGTTCCCGAGTTACCGTTCCCGCCGCCACGTCGTAAACACAGCTCGAGCCGTCCTCGCACCCGAGCGCCAGGGATCGTCCGTCCGGGCTGAAGGCCACGCCCTGAACGGTCTTCCCGCGGTGCAACCAGTGCGTCGGCTGGCCGTTGCTGGTCCAGAGCCGGGCGCCGTTCTGGCCTCCGGTCGCGACGTGCAGTCCGTCGGGGCTGAACGCCCCCGCAACGATGGTGCCCTGGTGCTCCAACCTGATTTCCCGACCGGTGGCAACCTCGCCGAGGTACACGAGCCCTTTCGAGGTCGTAACTAGCACGAGTTGTCCGTCGGGGCTGAATTCGGCGGCCGTCACGATTCCACGCTCCCGACCCGGTTGAGGGGGGAAGCTACGGATCGGACGACCACTGACCGTCTCGAAGACGATCACGGTGCCGTCAAAACTCCCGCTGCCCGCGAGAGCCGTGTTCCCGCTGGGATTCACGGCGACCACCCGGACGGGCCACGGGAGCGGGAGCGACTGCCCCTCTTCAGCGCTTGGAACCCGGTTCCACCACCGGAGAGTGCTGGCCCCCTTGAGTAATATCTGTTCGCCGCTGAACAGATTCCCATCGGGACTAAAGGCGGCCGCCAACACCTCGCCGGGGTGCCGAAGGGTTCGAGTCGGGAAGCGGTCGGGAGCCGCCTCCCACAGGCGCCCCTCGCGCCCGCATCCGGTTAACACCACCTTCCCACCCGGGCGGTAAGCCACAGCCCCAACCGGGCCGCGGTGCGGGAGCGATTGAGCGATGGGTTCTCCCGTCTCTCGGTCCCAGAAACGGACCATCTTGTCCGCCCCGGCCGTCACGAGAACCCGGCCGTCGGGACTGAATGCGGCGCACAGAACCCGTTCGTCGACCGGGAGGGAGTGAAGTCTGTTCCGACTGCGCGTATCCCACAATTGGATTGACCGGGAAAGCCCGGCGGCAACGAACGTTTGTCCGTCGGGGCTGAACGCGACCGTCCGGATGGGTCGGGCGAACGCGAGCGAATCGATTACCTCCCCTGTGGCTGGATCCCAGAGGTGGGCCTGCTCGTCCGTCCCGCCGGTCAGGACAAGGCGGGGGGCCGTGGGGCTCCAGGCCACGGCGTGAACTTTACACGAGTGCGGCAGGCGGCGGAGGGGTTGCCCGGCGTTCACGTCCCACACCGTGGCCTCGGCGCCGCCCCCCAACAGCACGTTTCGGCCGTCGGGGCTGAATGCGGCCGAATACGTCTCCGCGGTCCCCAGGCCGTGCCGCAGGGTGAGCGTCGCCAGGTCCCACAGGCGCGCCCCGTCCTCTCCGGCCGTGACCGCGTACCGGCCGTCGGCCCCGATCGCCACCGCGTGAACCTTGCCCCGGTGATCGTCGAGCCGGGCCGTTTCCCGCCCGGCGACGGCGTCCCACACTCGGACGCCCCCGTCGGCGCAGCCGGTCAAAGCGAGCCGCCCGTCCGGGGTGAACGCGACAGCCTCGACCTCATCGGGGTGCTCCAGTGGAGGGCCCGCGAGTCCCGGAACGCCGTCGGCCCAGGCGGCCAGATTCGCCCGGATCGTTCGTCGCAGGTCGACGGCATCTTCGGGCGCCGTTTCGAGGGCTCGCACCAGCTCCAACATGCCGCGGCGGAGGTCTCCTTTCTCGAAGCGGCCGAGGGCCTGGTCTCGCAGCGCCTCGGCAAACAACAGACGGTACTCGCGCGCCGAGTGGTTCGCGCGCTCGGCGCTTCGGGCCTGGTAGATTCCGAACCATATGGCGAGGACGAATAGAGTAACGGTCGCCACCGCACCGAAGCTCAGGGCCGCGGCGAGGGGGCGGTTCCGGTGCACCCACAAGCGGAGCCGCTCTAAGTAGCCGACCGCCCGCGTGTGCTGGAGCGGTTCGTGTGCGCGGAACCGTCTCAGTTCGTCGGCCAGTTGCTCGGCGGTTGCGTACCGCTCCGCGGGTTTCTTCTCCAGGCACTTCATGCAGATCAGTTCGAGGTCTGTTGGCAGGCCCGGGCGGAGGCGGCTCGGTGGGCGCGGGGTGTCCGATTCCGAACAGATTCGCTTGATGACGGCCAGATCCGTCTCCCCCTCGTAGGGCAGGCGCCCGGTCAACAGTCGGTACAGAATCGCCCCCAGCGCGTGGACGTCGGTGTGCGTCCCGATCTCATTCGACTGGCCCGCGGCCTGTTCCGGTGCCATGTACGGAACAGTGCCGTAGATGCCCGGACGGGATCCCGTCAGGCCGGCGCCCGAGTCGAGCAGTTTAGCCAACCCGAAATCGGCGACCTTCGGTACGTAAGACCCGAGCCCGGTTGGCGAGGCGCTGTCGGTTCCAGGGTCGGGAACCGACAGCAAGATGTTGCTCGGCTTGAGGTCGCGGTGGATCACGCCGCGTTGGTGGGCGTGGTGGACCGCGCGGGCGAGCGTTTCGACCAATCTTGCGGCACAAGCGGGCACCTGCGGGGCGTCGCCGATCCGGTTCTCCAGGTCCCCTCCGGCGGCGTACTGCATCGTGAAGAACGGCCCGCCGCGGTAACTGCCGACCTCGTGTACCGGAATGATGTTCGGGTGCTCGAGCCGCCCCAGCGCCTCGGCGTCGGTCAGGAACCGCTCGCGGTCCCGACGGCTTCCGTCCCGCCCGCCCTGCATCAGTTTCAGTGCCACCTGGCGGCGCGGGGCGCGCGTCTCGATCGCCTCGTAGACGACGGCCATTCCCCCGCGACCGAGCCGCTGTCGGATCGCGTACCCCGGAATGACGGGCCACTCGTCCGGTTCCGGCTCCGCGCCGGACGGTACGCCGTCGAGAACGAGGGTGCCGTTCGGAAGGGGGGTCTTCATCTCGCTGCCACCGCCCCTCCGGGACGCTGGCCGATTACCCGTCAGCCGGTCCAGCTTCTCCTGGCACCGCGCGCACCCGTCAATGTGCTTGGTGATTTCCTGCTGCGCCTGTTCGGGCAACCGGTTCTTGAGGAACTGCCGGAGGCGCGCGCGATCGTAGCAGGTGATCATGCGTCGCGCCTCTGCGAACCCGGGCCAGCGCCCCCCCGCAGGTCGGCCCCCGCCCGGCGGAGCAACCGCTCGACCCGGAACTTGGCCTGGTAGACGGCCGCGACCGTCAGACCGAGTTCGCGGGCCACGGATTGGGCCGGCCGGTCCTCCATCGCCGTTTGCCAGTAGGCGACCCAGCTGTGGGGCTGCACCTGTGCCCGGACCCGGGCGACGGCGCGCCGGGCCAACTTCAAGCTCCGCTCCAGGGTCCGGTCAATTTCCTCGATCAGCTCGGCTTCGCGCTCGGGAGACTCAAGGGACTTGAGCAACTCGTCCATGTCCGGGTCACCGGTCCCCCGGTCGGCGGGGTGCCGCCTCAGGCGCCGCCAGAACAGCCGCGCCTGATTGTGGACCACGGTCTTGAGCCAGGGGCGGAAGCGGCGGCGGGGGTCGTAAGCACCGAGGCTCTTGAGGAGCGCGGCCAGCACCGCGGAACAAACCTCGTCCCGGTCGTCCCCATTCAACCCGAACTGGTCGCACCACTCCTGGATGAGGGGCTGGTACCTGCGGATGAACGTCCGCCAGGCTTCCTCCTTGTTGTCCGGGCTCCACAGTTCTCGTAAGAGCGTGTGACTGGTCGAGACTCCCCGTGCGCCGGCCATAGTGGGCCCCTCATGCTGTGGCTGCGACCAACAGGTAATTAACCGGGCTATGAACAATCTGACTCGGATTATTTCTGTTCGCTACTCACTCCGCAACCTAAATCCTGTCGGCGCTAAATGTAACGCTCGGACGAGAATTTTTCGACCGGCCAGGCCGCGTGAGCGCCGGCAAATCTCTTATCGGAAGGGGGCGGTTCCCCACACGCCGGCCGAGTGAGGGCCGGGCCGCCGTGGCCGGTCCACGACCCAACAGCCCCATGACTCGCAGCGTTTTTCCGTACTCGATTGAGCCCCAGACAAGAGGTGGTTCCGTGAACCCGACGTTTGAAGAGGTTGATAAGCACATCCAGGGCGCGGACCTCACCGCGATCCAGCCGGGCGGCAAGCACCACCCGGCCGCGGGCGCCACCGGCGCCGTCGCGCTGGCGAGCATCTGCCCGGCATACAAGGTCGTGCGCCCGTTTCTGCTGCTCGCTTCCAACACCCCCGTTCTTCCCCAGCGGTGGCGCGACGCCATCAAGGCGTTCATCGGCGTGGTGGATGTGATTTGCCCGTGAGCGGGCCATTCGGCACCCCGCGTAACAATCCCGAGGACCGATCCCGTGCCCATGTCCCCCGTCCGCGCCGTTTTTTTCGACCTCGGGAACACCCTGGTTGTTTCCGCCGACCGCTCGTGGGTGCCCGGGGCGAAGGCCGCTCTGGCCGACCTCCGGTCGCGGAACCTCCGGCTCGGGGTGATCTCCAACACCGGCGGGCGGACGCGGGAGCAGTTGAACCCGTTGTTGCCCGCCGATTTCGACTGGGCCGTGTTCGCGCCCTCGCTGGTGATTCTCTCGGGAGAGGTCGGGTACGAGAAACCGTCCCCCGAGATCTTCCGGCGGGCCACCGACTCGTCCGGTGTTCCGGCCGGCGAGTGCCTCTTCTGTACCGAGGACCTGATCGACACGCTCGTCGCCCAGCGTGTCGGCATGGCGGCCGCCCGCGTCCAACCGCCGCCGCATGCGGACATCGGCGAGTTGGTCGCGGCGCTGGCCGCGGCCGGAGTCCTGCCACAGGCCCGGCCCCCGGAGGGGACGTGCCCCTCCGGGCGCGCCTGAGCGCTTCGCTTCCCCGGCCCCGGTTCCCTTCCCCCGATTCCACACAGGATCTGTCATGGCCATCACGAAAGAGCCGAAATCACCGCGGTCGAAGCCGACCAACGGCGCGCCCGCTGCCACGAGCGCCCAGCCGGAGGTGAATGGTGACGCGCTCCTGGCGCTTAACAGGACACTAAAGGAACTGACCGGCCGACTGAGCCAGGTCGTTCCGCAGAAGGCCGGTGTCAAGGGCGGCAAGGCGCCCCACCTGCCCGCGTCTGAAGAGGGCGTCGCAATCCGGATCTGGGAGGACGACCCGTTCCTCGAAGCCGTGGGCGGTCGCGACCCGGTTGTGGCCGAGCCGATCTCGGTCGAGGAGCCCACCAACGAGCACGAGTTGCTCCAGACGCGCATCCTCGGAGCCAGCCCCGACCCCGACCTGTACGACCCGGGTACCCGCGACTTCCTGTTCTGGAACGCGGCCTCGGCCCTGGCCCGGGGAATCAACTTCTGGGCTCCCCTGCTCCCCGAGGGGACGCAGTGGTCGACGTTTCAGCGCCCGATGCAGGTGGAACTGGACGACGGGGTGGACCTCAACGCGTTCTACTCCCGCGACAGGGGACTGGTTTTCTTTCACGACATCATCGACGGTAACACGGTCTTTTCGGGGGAGAGCCCCGACGTGGTCTGCCACGAACTGGGGCACGCCGTCCTGGACGCCGTGAAGCCCGATCTGTTCGATGTAGCCAGCCTTGAAGTGGGCGCCCTCCACGAAGCGTTCGGGGACATGACCGCAATGCTCTGCGCGCTGCAGATTCCGTCCCTGCGGGAGTTCGTGCTCGCACAGACCGACGGGGACCTGAGACTCAATTCCCGGCTCTCGCAGATGGCCCGCGAACTCGGGTGGGCGATCCGCCAGTTCGCCCCGGACGCCGTGGACGTCGACTGCCTTCGTAACACCGCCAACTCGTTCTTCTACCAGGACCCGGCCGCCCTGCCGCCCAGCGCGCCGGCGGCCCAGCTCTCCTCCGAGGTGCACTCGTTCTCGCGGGTCTTCTCGGGGGCCTTTCTCGACGTGCTGGCGGCCATGTTCGAGACCGGGCCGGCGGGGGCGTGCGGTGACGACTCCGAGAAGCTGGTGGCGATCTCACGAGACGCGGGGCGGTTGCTCATCGAGGGGGTCCGGATCGCCCCTGTGGGGGCAGGGTTCTACAGCCAGGTCGCGGCCGGAATGGTCCAGGCCGACCAGAGCCTCTTCCGGGGCCGCTACCGAACGGCCCTGATCAGCAGCTTCGTCGGCCGCGGGATCCTGGCCCCGGAGTCGGGCGTGGCTCTGGCCCGCGACCTCCGGGTCCACGCCGGAGCGGCTTTTGGGGTCACCAGCGCCGCGCCCGCCCAGCACCTCCAGTTCGAGGGGGACAACGAGGGATACAAGAGGACCGCCCAGGACGCCCCGGCCATGCCCCTCCACCCGCTGACGACCCGGTTCGGCACGACCATCCACGTCCACCTGCCGTCCGCGCCCAAGCGGTTCGGGGTGGCGGCCGCGGCGGTCGCCGGCGGGGCCGACGAGACCCTCAGCGCCGAGGACGACGCCCGGTCCTTTGTCGAGGACCTGATCCAGCTCGACCGGATCGCTGAGGACGAGGGCACGGGCGTGATCCCGGCCGAGCTGATTAGTCCGCGCAAGTCGTACCCCGGCGACAAGACCCACCGGCTGGTCAGGGAGGACGGAAAGACGGTGCTGAAGCGGCGCCACTTCTGCTGCGGGTTCTGCGGCCGCCGGCCCGGCCGCCCGGTGTCGTGAGGACCCATTTTCCGGCGAGGGCGCCGGCCCGCGCCGCCGCTCTCGCCCGCCCGCGGGCGCCCGCCTTCAACGTAATGGGGAACGAAAAATCGGGGGAGTAGAATGGCGTCGGCCGGACCCGAACCACCCGTCAACCCGTCCGAGGTGTGAGCACCATGCCGACCCCGAACCCCGATCCCGAACGGACCCCGGATGAGGAGGCGCGATTGTTCTACGAGCGCCTCGAACAGACCGGGCAGCTCGCCGATGTCAAAGAGGGCGAGGACACGTCCGCGCTCCCGGCCCGGGTTACGCACGTCCGTTACCCGGACGGGACCGTCAAGCGCATTCGTTTCACTGGTCCGGGGTTCCGCTGAGCCCGCGCCGGCTGCCGACGGCGCCCGTTTCGTACACCTGTGACGCCCGCACCGGGTGCGGCGCTGTCTCAACCACGAGGTTCGTTTTATGCCGCTCAACCGGCTCGTATCAAGCGACGACGTGCTCCCCGCCCCCGACGTCCAGCCGACCACGTTCTCGGTCGACGTGCTCGGCCGGTACGTCTGCAACACCCTCGGCGAGGCGCTTACGAACCCGGACTTCGACGCCATCGTCATCGGCTCGGGAATGTACGGCGGGTACTTCGCATCGAAGCTCTTTCGTCAGAGCATCGACGCCGGGCACCCGCTCCGCGTACTCGTCCTCGAAGCGGGGCCGTTTCTGCTGCCGGAGCACGGGCAGAACTTGCCGGAGGTCGGGATCTTCGACCCCTCGAACGCTCCGTTCGACACGCGCGACGACCAGAACCAGAACCTCAAGAACGCGCTGGTCTGGGGGATCGGGTGGCGGAGCCAGACGAGGTTTCCCGGGACCGCGTACTGCGTCGGCGGCAAGTCCCTGTTCTGGGGCGGGTGGTGCCCGCGACTGACCGACAAGGATCTCGAGCAGTGGCCGGCCGAGGTGCGCGAGTACCTGAACGGCAAGCCGAAGGTCGGGGCCGACGCCAAAACCCGGGCGTCGATTTACGAGGCCGTTGAATACGAGGTCGGCGCCCGGCCCACCGACGACTTCATTTTCGACCCGGTGGCCGGCCCGGGCGCCCCGGCGGGCGAGATCGGGCTGAATCGGGCGCTGCACAAGCTCGTCAGCGACGCGATCAAGGCCGGGGCGACGAACGACCCGCTCAAGGACGTCCTGCCCCCGCCGATTGCCGTCCAGACGCAATCGTTCATATCCGGCCTCTTCGCGCCGGACAAGTACAGCAGCGTCCCGGCAATGATCAGTGCGATCCGCTCCGGAGACAACGGCGGCGGGGACGGACAGAAGAAGTTCTTTCTGGTGCCCAACACACACGTCCGCCGGCTCGTTTGCCCGCCGGTTCCCAAGGACGGGGCGACCCCGGACAGCTACCGCGTCCACGGGATCGAAGTGATCTCCCAGGGGGTGCGGCAGACGATCCCGGTCAAGCCGACGTGCATGGTCGTACTCGCCCTCGGGGCGATCGAATCGACGCGGCTCGCGCTGGAGTCGTTCCCAACTGCCCCGGGGCGCCGCGATCAGGAGCTGATGGGCCGCAACCTCATGGCTCACCTGCGGTTCGATTTCGGGTTCCAGCTCGACCGGAAAAAACTGAGCGACCGGATGAAGGCCGAACTGGGACACCCGCTCGCAGAACGCCTCCAGTCCGCGAGCCTCCACGTCCAGGGGTTCGGGGACCACGGCCGCTTCCACTACCAGGTTTACAGTGCGTCGCGGCCGGGGAGCGGCGGGGAGGAGATCTACCGGATGATTCCCGACCCGGACGTCGCCACCAAACTGGAAGACATGGAGTCAAAAGACAGGATCGCCGTGATCTTCCGGGCGTGCGGCGAGATGAAGGGGGGCGACGCGCCGGTCGGCGCGCCCGGCACGAACTGGATCGACCTCGCCGGGGAGGGCGACCGGGACCAGTTGTTCGACCACGCCCGCGCGTGGGTCCATTACGAGAACCCGCAGGACGCTCCGATCTGGAAGGAGATGCACACCGCGGCCGTGAAGCTCGCGAAGGCGATGGGCGCGGTCGAGTTCCCCGGCGGCGGGGACAAGTTCGAGAACCTCGGCCGCGCCGGCGTCGGGACGACGTGGCACGACGCCGGCACCCTTCGCATGGGGGACGACCCGAAACGTTCGGTGACCGACGTGAACGGCCGGTTCCACCACATCGCGAACGCGGCCTGCGTCGATCAGGCGCTCTTCCCGACGGTCGGGTCGGCGAACCCGGTTCTGACCGGGACGTGTCTCGCGCGCAAGGTGTGCGAGGAACTCGTCGCGCGCTACACCAGCCAACCGGACCTGGCCCCGGCCGATGTGACGCGCGAGGAGTCGGACGGCTTCGTCTTCCTTCTCAAGGGGGGGAACGCGGCCAAGTGGAAGGCGAACGACACGGGGCGGGTGAACCGGCCGAACCCGAGGTTAGCCGGCGACACGATTCTGGAGGTCGCGGCCGGGGCCGGGACGGCGCTCGCGGCCGACGCCAGCCCGTTCGATCTGGCGGTCCTGTTCTTCGACGACCCGGCACCGTTTCGGGACTTCGTCTTGCGGCTCCAGTGGAAGGCGTTCTTCCAGGACGGCGGGGACATCACCGCCAACTCGGGGGTCTTCTTGCGCGCCCCGGCCCCGCCCCAGAAGCTGACCGACGACAACTTCTACAAGCGCGCGATCGAGATCCAGATCGACGAAACCGGGTACGACTTCGCCGCCCGGAGGTTCCGCAGCCCCCTGCACCGGACCGGGGCCATCTACGAGATCGCTCCGGCGCACCAGTGGGCCGCCAAAGTGCCCAGCACGGACGGGACCGACGGGTTGTGGAACGACTACGAGATTACCGCCTCGGGGGACCGGGTGACGGTCCGCTTGAACGGCAAACTGGTGAGCGACGGAAACGTCACCGGTAAAGGGCCGTCGGGGGCGATCGGCTTCCAGTACCACACCGGAAAGGTGCAGTTCCGCAACGTCCGCGTGAAACGGCTGCCCGCGCCGGCGTGAGGCCGAGGGGCCAAATCACAGGTTCGAGAGGGGCGCGGGGCCCCACCGCCCCGCAGACCTCGCACCCGATCACCGTGAACCGTGCCGCCCGGGGCCGCGCCCCGGCGGAGCGCCATCAATTCGTGAACCGCGGGCCACGCGCCCGCCGAAAGGACTGACGACCATGCCCAAGAACGACCGCTCGACTGACTACAAGGACGTCGCCCCTCCCCCCGCGCCGGATGCGTCGTCGGGGGCGGCGGGGGGCACCTCGCTCATCGACATCGGGGATCTCGCCGCGGCCCCGGCGTTCCTGGGAAACGTGCAGGGGAACATCCTCAAGGGGCACGGGCGAGACCACATCCGTCTCGTCTTCCTCCGGTTCACCGTGCCCGCCGACGAGGCCAAGGCGGCGCTGCGGGAGTACATCGCGTGTGGCCACGTGCAGTCGGCCCGTACCCAGCGCGAGCACGAGGTCCGGTTCAAGCGGTTCGGCGTGCCCGGCCCCCTCTTCTCGAACGTGCTGCTCAGCGCGACCGGGTACCGAAAGCTGGGGTTTACGGACCTCTCTTCGTTCGACGAGAGGCCCCAGCTCCCGACGTTCGGGAGCGAGGTCGTCACCTTCACGAAAGGGGCCAAGGCGCCGGACGTGGTGGCCGCGCTGGGGGATCCGCCGGTCGCCACATGGGAGAAGCCGTTCCGCGACGACATTGACGCCCTCATCCTGCTCGCCGACGACGACCCCTCGACGCTGATCACCGTGCTGAATGAAACCATCGAGTTGTTCAAGGCGGCGGCGGAGATCGTCCACGTTCAGTCGGGCGACGCGCTGCGGAACAGCTCGGGCGACACGATCGAGCACTTCGGGTACATCGACGGCCGGAGCCAGCCGGTCTTCTACCAACAGGATTTGCAGAAGGAGATCGCCGAACTCGACGGCGAGGACCCCGCGCTGCCGGGCGCGCGGCACTACCTGAAGTTCGATCCCCGGGCGGGGAAGGAACTCGTGCTGGTGCCGGACCCGCTCGCGACGGGCGGGGACAACTTCGGGAGCTACTTCGTGTTCCGTAAACTCGAGCAGGACGTCCGCGGGTTCAAACAGCAGGAGCAGTCGCTGGCCGACCGGCTCGGGCTTTCCGGGGACGACCGCGAACTGGCCGGGGCTTACGTCGTGGGTCGGTTCGAGGACGGCACACCCGTCGTCATGCGCGACCGCGACGGCCTGCGGGAGCCGATCCCTAACAATTTCGACTACGCGCCCGATCCGGAAGGACAGAAATGTCCGTTCCACTCGCACATTCGAAAGATGAACCCCCGCGGCGACACCGTCCGGGCGTTCGCCGCCGCACCGGCCGACGAGCCCAAGTTGCTGGCCGAAGAGCGCGGGCGGCGCATCGCCCGCCGCGGGATTACCTACGGGGACCGCGGGGCCGACCCGTCCGACCCGTCCAAGATCCCCGAACTCCCGACCCGGGACGTCGGACTACTCTTCATGTGCTTTCAGGCCAACATCCCGAGTCAGTTCGCGTTCCTTCAACAGAGTTGGGCGAACAACGAGGCCTTTGTAAAGGCCGGGACCGGCCTGGACCCGGTCATTGGCCAGCAGAGGGACCTCGACAAGCCCGTTTCGCAGAAGTGCCCACTGTCTTGGGGGCAGCCCGGTTCGATCCGAGCCGATTTCTCGGGGTTTGTGACACTGAAGGGCGGGGAGTTCTTCTTCGCCCCGAGCATACCGTTTCTCGATGGGCTCTAATCCCAGCGCCCGCGCACGGGACCAACGCGCGCCCGGCCCAAGTTCCGGGGCCCAAGCCGGAAGAGACCGGGCGCGGAAACGTGCTGACGGCATCCCGCAAGGGGCGCTTACCGAAAAGCTCGAAACACGGAACTGAAAACAACCAGTCCCGCAGTGGCGCCACCGGGCGCGGGATCCAGACCGTTCGACCGCGCACAGGAGCTTCGATGCCCACCCAACCACTTCCCGTGCCCCGCGAGTACACCGGGATGTGCGACGCCTCGGCGTCGGCCGTGCTCGATGACGACCACTTCGTCGTTGCGGACGATGAAGATAACATTCTCCGCGTGTACCGGCTCGACGCCCCCGGCGGCGCGGTCGCGGAGTTCGATTGGTCCGCGCATCTCGGTATCGGGGCGACCGACGCGCACCCCGAGGCCGATATCGAGGCCGCGGCGCGAGTGGGGGACCGGGTCTACTGGATCACTTCCCACGGAACCAACAAAGATGGGAAGCCGCGGCCGAACCGCCGGCGCTTCTTCGCCACCGATGTCGCCGTCGCGAGCGGCCGGATCAAGCTGGCGCCCGTCGGAACCCCCTTCCGCGGTCTGATCGAGGCGCTGGCATCGGACCCCCAGTTGGCCGAGTTCGAGTTCGCCGAGCGGGCGCGGAAGGCGCCCGAGAGCCCGGGCGGGTTGAATATCGAAGGACTGACCGCCACCCCGGACGGGCGGCTCCTCATCGGGTTCCGGAACCCGGTGCCCAATGGCACCGCCCTGCTGGTACCGTTAGAGAACCCAGACGCCGTGCTGGCGGACGGGCGGGCGCCCCGGTTCGGTGCCCCGGTGCGCCTGGACCTCGGCGCGCGGGGCGTTCGGAGCATCGACTTCGCGCCCGCACACGAAGCGTACTTCATCGTCGCCGGCCCGGTCGGGGACGGGGGCACGTCCGCACTGTACCGCTGGAGCGGGCCGACGGGAGCGGCACCCGTTCTCCTCACACAAGTCAACTTCGCCGGCCTGAACCCCGAAGCGGCAGTCGCCCCCCCGGGGCCACGGACCGACCTGCTCCTCCTGAGCGACGACGGCGGCCGGATCGTTGATGGCGTCGCGTGCAAACAGGCGGCGCGCACGACGCGGAGGTTCCGGAGCCTCTGGGTCACGCCGTGAGCCCGAACGCATTCCACTAACCTCGTGCAGGACGGGGCTAAAGCGCCGTCGCCTTGGCTGCGGCCCTCCCTCACAAAGGGGAGCGCAAAGTGAGCCCCGGCAACGGTTACTCTTCGCGACCCGGTAGCCCACCGAGATCACCTTATGGCTATTTCCGACAAGAAGGTTCCCGGCAACTTTCACGCGCTTTACGAACCAGCCGTTCGTGCCGCCCGCGGCGCCGCCCCGGCCGCGACGGCCGCCCCGCAGCGGGGAATGGCGCGGTTGGCGGCGGAGGCCGGGGAAACCGTCGTCCACCTGGACGAGGCGACCGGGATGCCGGTCAGCATCACCCTCCCGGAACCTCACCAGCGGCTCACCGCCCGGGCCGGCACCCCTGAAGACGCGGCGGCCGGGTTCCTCAAGGAGCGCGGCGACCTATGGGGGCTGACCGCGGCTGACGCCGCTACGGTGCGGGTCCGCGCCGTCAGCACACAGGGGTTACCGACGGTACACATGGTCCAGCAGATCGGCGGGATCGATGTGTTCCAGGGCGAACTCCGGCTCGGGTTGGGAACCGACAACTCGGTCCGCTCGGTCGCCGGGCAGGTGTTCCCTGGGGCCGGGGCGGCGCCGCGCGGGGCGGCCGGGCCGAAGAAGCGCCTGCCCCCCGCGGCCGCGATCGCGCGGGCAGCGTCCGACCTGACCGGCCAGGCGTACCTCGCCAAAGAGTTCAAGGCGGTCAAGAAGCCGACCGGCTCGGGCAAGAAGCGGACCGACATCGATCCGTACACGCACTTCGAGTTTCTGCCGCCCGGAGAGGACCGGCGGCCCGGGTTCGAGCGGCCGGTGCGACTCAAAGAGGTTCTATTCCCCCTGGGCGACGGCACGTTCGTTCCCGGGTACTACCTGGAACTGTGGCTCGACGACTACCCGGCGTTCAGCTATGTCGTCGATTCGGTGGACGATCCCGACGTTCTGTTCCGCAAAAACCTGAGCTCCCCCGCGACGTTCAAGTACCGTGTCCACAACGCGGGCGCCCCCTCGTTCCGCCCGGAAGACGGCCCGGCCCCGGGCACCCCGCACCCGACCGGCAAGCCGGACGGGTTTCAAGCGCCGACGATCCCCGAGAAATTGGTCGCCATCGACAGCCTGCTGCCCGGTCGGCCGTGGCTACCGGCCGGGGCGAAGGCGACGACCGGCAACAACTGCATCGCCTACGCCGATCTGAAGTCCCCGAACGGGTTCGGAACCGGTGACGTGCGCGGGCAGATTACCGCCCCGGGCGAGTTCGACTACAAGTTCGACCACACCAAGCCGGCAACGGACCCGAACAACCTGCAAGCCAGCTTGGTCGGGATGTTCTTCCACGTCAACTGGCTCCACGACCGTTGGTACGAGGCCGGCTTCGACGAGGCGTCGGGCAACGCTCAAACGGACAACTTCGGGCTGGGCGGCGTGGGCGGCGACCCGATCCTCGCAGAAGGGGCCGACTTCAGCGGCACCGACAACGCGAATATGTCCACCCCGGCCGACGGGGCCAGCCCGCGCATGCAAATGTTCACGTTCCTCGGCCCCACTCCGGCGAAACCGTCGCGGACCAGCAACCACGAAGCACTCATCACCTTCCACGAGATGGGGCACTACATCACCAACCGGCTGGTCGGGAACGCATCCGGGCTGAACAACACGCAGGGTGAGGGGATGGGCGAGGGGTGGGGCGATTTCTTCGCCATCTGCATGACCTCGCAGGCCGGCGACAATTTCGCCAAGGGCGCGTTCGCGGTCGGCGGCTGGACCGACCTGACCGCGACGTTCAAGGACAATTACTACTTCTCCATCCGCCGCTACCCGTACTCGGCCGACCTCAAGAAGAACCCGCTGACGTTCAAGCACATCAGCGCCGGCGCGCTGCTCCCGAGCGGACCGGGCAGCCCGCCGCGCCGGCCGACCGGCGGCGGCAACAACGAGGTCCACAACGTCGGCGAGGTCTGGTGCGCTGCGCTCTGGGAAGTGTTCGTCGCCCTGGTGGCACAGCACGGCCAGGCCGACGCCGAGAAGCGGGTGCTGAAGTACGTTATCGGCGGGTTGAAGCAGACCCCCAGCCAGCCGACCTTCACCCAGGCACGGGACGGCATCCTGGCAGCCGTGGCGGCACTGGACCCGGCCGACCTGCCCGCCGCCCGAAAGGGGTTCGCGAAGCGCGGGATGGGAAAAAACGCCAAGTCACCGCCGTCCAGTTCCATCACCCTGACCGGGGTTGTGGAAGACTTTAACCCGTAAGCGGCCGGTCGCGCCCCACCCTTTGAGAACCCCGTCATGCGCCTCGCGACTTCGCCCGCGCCCGGTACACCGCCCGCCCGATCCCACTCGGGGCCGGGCGGGCTGGGGGTGCGGTTCGGGGACACGCTGTTCCACGCGGTTGAAGAGGACAAATGGGACGATGCCGTCGCAGCGGCCCGTGCGCGGGGTAGCGCCCCGGTGCCGCTGGGCTCCGTGCCGGCGGCGCGGCTCCACGTCGTCGTGCAAAAAGGTCGCCTGTTCCAACAGGAGCACCCCGGTGTGCCGGTGTTGCTCGACAAGGGGCGGTACCTGGTGGTCGACCTCGGCCCGGAAGAGGCCCGGAAGTGCGACCACGGCGACCTCCCGTGCTACGCCGTCCGCCCACTCGCCGATTTCACGACCGCATTCGACACCCGCGCACCGGTGGCCGCGGGTCCCGCCCGGCCCGAAGTTCAGGCCGTGGTGGACCGGATCGTCCGCGCCCCATACGAAGCCGACCTGACCCGGCTCGTCGAGTTCGGCACCCGGCACTCCACCAGCCCGCAGTACGCCGCGGCGGCCAAATGGACCCGCGAGCAGTTCAAGGGGCTCGGCTTCGCGACCCGCCTCCAGACGATCACGGTCGGCGGAAAACCGAGCCAGAACGTCATCGCCGAGAAAATCGGGAGCGGAGCGGCCCCGCGCGGGGTGGTGATCGTCAGCGCCCACCTCGACTCGATCAACATCACTGGCGGGCCCGCCGCGCCGGCCCCCGGGGCTGACGACGACGGCAGCGGCAGTGCCGGCGGACTTGCGATCGCCCGAGCCTTGAAGGACTTCCCCAACACGCACGACCTCCGAGTCGTGCTCTTCGGCGGCGAGGAGGAGGGACTGTTCGGGAGCCGGAAGTACGTCGGGTCGCTGTCCGCGCCCCAACGGCGACGGATCCGGGCCGTGGTTCATATGGACATGATTGCGTCGCTGAATTCCCCGGCGCCGACGGTCCTCCTGGAAGGAGCCGCCCTTTCGCAGGTAGTAATCGACGGGCTGGCCGGTGCCGCAGCGACCTACACTCGATTGGCCGTGCAGACCTCGCTGCACCCGTTCAACAGCGATCACGTCTCGTTCCTGGACGCGGGCGTGCCGGCGGTGCTGACGATCGAAGGTACGGACGACGCGAACCACAACATCCATAGCGACAAAGACACACTCGCGCACATCAACTGGGACTTGGCCCTCGACATCCTGCGGATGAACGTGGCATTTATCACACAGTCGCTAGAGCACCAATAAATCAAATTCTCGACATAATATCCCCGGCCCAGTGGACGCCGATTCTTGTTGTCAGTGGATCTGAGTAACTCAGAGGTTACGAGCAGGCTCGCGTTCCGGTATCAACAGACCGGTTGCAGATAATCTTAACGAATCAGCCCTTCGGGTAGACGCTGATCTCCGACCCGGCGGCAAGCACAACCGACGCCGGTTTCGCCGCGTTCATGACGGCCCATTCCGGGCCATACAGCAGCCCCCAATCGACATCGGCCGCGAACTCGCGCACGGGGTACACGTCCCACTCCGGGTGGTTCACCTCGTAGCGAATCGCTTTTCCGCGGTGCGACGTCCCGAAGCCCCAGGAATGCTCTTTGAACCAGTGTTCGGTGCTGTCGGGGGTGGGTCGGATCGCGGGCTTCGCCCCGACCGCGCGGAGCGAGTGAACGCGCCCGGCCCATTTCACCGTGTACGTCGCGGTGAGCGCATCGGGCTGGTCCTTCACGTCCATCGACATGCGCGCGGAGCGGTACGGCTCGTTGTAGAGCACGCGGGCGATGGTCGCGACCGTCCACTGCGGTACGAACTCGCGCACGAAACACACGCCGCGATCTTGGCCGCAGCGCACGTAGAACCGCAGGTTCCATTCGGGGAAGTTGCGGAACCCCGGCCACCCGATCCCGAGCACCCGTGTACCCAGGAACTGGAACCCCACCAGGCTGGCACAGCACGCTCCGTCGCGGCGATCGAGTTCGCACCCGGGCGGCACGAGCGGGCGCAACAGCTCCTCCGGCACCGCGTAGTTCGCGAGGATGAGGTTACACCACCGCGCCGTGAGGAACTTTCGCCGCGACACGCCTCTGCCCTCCGAATCACGCACCGCTCGCCAGGTGCTTCGCCAAGTCGCCGAGCTTCTTCAAGTCGAGCTTCCCCGTACCAAGAACCGGCATCACGTCCACCGGGTAACAGTCGCGTCGGTCGGGCACCCACAAATTCGGGATGCCGCGCTTCGGCAACGCGGTGAGCAGGTCGCTCAGCTTTGTTTCGATTTCGGGAAGGTACAGCACCACAAGCCGCTCGCCGCGCTTCTCGTCCGGCACCGCGGCCACAGCCAGCACGCGATCCCCTCCGGTCGCGAGCGCGTCGTGCATCTCGTCGTCGAGACGCTCCAGGGGAATCATTTCACCCGCAATCTTCGCGAAGCGCGATAGCCGACCGGTAATGCGGATGAACCCCTCCGGCTCGATTAGCCCCGCGTCGCCGGTGTTGTACCACCCGTCGCGCACCACGAGCGCGGTCTTCTCCGGTTGCTTCAGGTACCCGGCCATCACGTTCGGCCCCTTACTGCACAGCACACCCTCCGCACCGATCGGGAGCGGTTCCATCGTGTTGGGGTCAAAGGCTTTCGTACACACACCGAAGATGGGCTGACCGACCGTTCCGCGGGAGTTCCGCTGCTGGAGCAAACCGCCGACGTTCACGTCCGGCATGTTACACGACACCACCGGCGACAGTTCGGTGCAGCCGTACCCTTCGAGCGGGAGCACCCCGAACTTGGCCCGGAACTCGTCCTGGAGTTTCACGGGCAGCTTTTCCGCGCCGCAGATGATGAGCCGCAGCGTGCGGAAATCGTCCGGCCCGCACCGGCGGATGTAGAACCGCAGGAACGTCGCGGTCGCGGCCATGACGGTGGCTCGATACGTGCGCGCGATGTCGCCGACCTCTTTGGCCTGGCGCGGGTCCGGGAAGTAGACCGCGGTACACGGCACGGTCATGGGCAGCCACATACACACCGTGTACCCGAAACTGTGGAAGAACGGGAGGATGCCGAACAGCGTTTCGCCCGGCGCGACCTCCAGCGTGCGCCGCGAGGCGTCGGTGTTCGCGGTGATGTTCCGGTGGGTCAGCACCACGCCCTTCGGCTCGCCCGTGCTCCCGCTGGAAAACACGATGGTGAGCACGTCGTCGGGCCGGTGCTTGGACAGCCCGAGCAGGAAGTAATCGATCGCCCAACCGGGGAGGAGTAGCACGAGGAGGAACGTGCGGATGCGCTGCCACTTCGTGACGGACTCGAGTGCGTCTTCGAGGTAGATCAGTTGCACGTCGCCGGGAAGATCCAGCGGCATGCGCGCAGTGAACTTCTTCGCAGTGATAACGACCCGCACGCCGGCCTGCTTCACCGCGGATCGCACCGCGGCAGTTCCGGCGGTGTAGTTCAGGTTCACCGACGTTTTGCCCAGGAACGCCACGCTCATGTTCGCCAGGGCGCTCCCCAAGCCCGTCGGGAGCCAAATCCCGACGTTCTGCGCCTCGCACACACGCGACCGCAAGAACCGCGTGACGCACAGCACTCCGACCAGCACCTTCGCCCACGTGAGCGTGCGCGCCGAGCCGCCCGAGTAGTCCACAATGGCCGGCCGGAACAGTCGGCGCAACTTCGACGCGACCCGCACGAACCGCCGGTGTACCAGCAGCAAGTGGTCGCTTTCGAGGATCGAAAGCTCCGCGGTCGCTTCCTGAACCGCGAGCCGAATGTCCGCGGCGGGGGGAGGTAGAAAGGCAGAACCTCCCCCACCCCCCTTCCCTAGGAAGGAAGGGAGAGCAGAACCAAGAACAGGCGCGGAACGGTCTTCGGTATTAAGCCCCTCTCCGTTTAGGGGAGGGGTTGGGGAGGGGTTGTTTTCCACCCCCTTCCCTTCAGGGAGGGGGGCGGGGGGGGTAGGTACCTTGATCGCCTCCCCGAACAGCACGCTCACGCGCGGGCGGAACGCTTTCGGCCACTTCCACAAAATCCGGCCGGCCCCGTGGCTGAAGAAGCCGTTCCACAGGCCGGTAGTGCAAGTCGGGACCACCGCCACGTCGGTCGTTACGAGCTTCAAAATGCGCTCGATCCCGCGCCCGAACGGGAGCATGTTCCCGGTCCGCGTGAGCGCGCCTTCCGGGAACATCACCACCACGCGCCCCGCATCGAGCGCCGCGGCGATTTGCTTCAGGCTGCTATTGACCGCGTGCGGGTGCGTGGTGCGATCGGCCACGCGGACCGTGTTACGCCGTGCCCAGGACAAGAAGAAGCGCAGTATCGGGTTGCGGTAATACCGGCCCCAGAGCACGAACGTGACCGGGCGCGGGCACGCGACCCATAGCAGCAGCCAGTCGACGTAGCTGACGTGGTTGGAAATCACGAGTACGCCCCCCTGAGCGGGCACGCGGGAGCGGTGGTACACCGTGAACCGGTACAGTCCGTTCGCGACGAGCCACAATACGGGGTGCAAAAGAGACGGGAGCGCCCACGTCAGGGCGCCCCCGAGAACGAGAACGGCAACAAGTGCGAGAGCGACGTCGGCCGGGTCGGTCATGGCTGTCCAAATGATGGCCCGGTGCGCCGGGCAGAGAGGATCTTTTGCGGTCCGCGTTCGCCCAGATTACGTGACTTGCTCGCCCATGCCAACTCCGCGTTCAAAAGTCGGTGCGAAGTGCCTCCGGAGCGCGCGATGTCCGCTTGCGAGCGCCACGAATCGGCGATATACGCTCCCCCACTTCACACGAAGCACACGGGACGGGGACGGGACGAGGCCGGCGGGTTGGGGGACTCGCCGGCCGGGAATTGTCGTGGACGGTTTGGGGGACGGTTCATGCCGACGCAGTGCGACTCGATCATTCGCTACGTGCTCCGGGACGAAGCGCTGACTCGGGGGTTGGGTGATATTGAGGCCCGGATGCTGGTCGAGTGGCTCGCGGACTGGACGGAACTCCTTTCCGACGCCGCGCGCACAGAAGACGATGCTTGGTCGTGCGTTGAACGGTTGTGCCGTCGTGGGCGCGCGATCGGGCGATTCGTACAATTGTGGAACGACCCGTTCGACCGCGGGGCCGCGATCCAGTTGGCCGCGTCCGAACGGTTCGACTGGCCGCTCCCGGCTTCCGACATGGATCCGGGCGACCTAATGCACCATATTCTGACTTGGGAGAACCAGCACCCCGGGGCGTGAACCGTGCGTAAGATGACGGCACACCTTGGCGCGCTCCCAATTTTTAATTTGGCCGATTTTTGGCCGTTCGAGCGGATAACGGCGATCTACTTGGGAGGGGAACTTGCCCACCCCTCCGTTCGCGAGGTATGATCGTTAGGACTCGGCCGACCGCGCCTTTCGGTTTGCTCGGTGTAAACGCAGTACGAGGTTCTCGCCGTGAGCACGACCCCGACCGCCGCGCCCGCCCCCCAATCTTCCGGGGGCGGTGACGACGCCAAGAGCAAGTACGCGCGTCAGATTGAAGATGCGTTCGAGTCGGCCGGGAAGCTGGCCGGCTCCGCGCTGCCGCCCACCGACTTCTACCAGCAGTTCCTGAACCGCACGCTCTCGGCCATCGACGCGCCCGCCGGCGCCGTCTGGCTGCGCACGCCGCAAGGGTTCCTGCAACTGGCGTGTCAGGAGAACTTCGAGAAGATGGGGCTGGACGCGCGCCGCGGCGGGCGCCAGTGCCACAACGAGGTGCTCCGGCAGGTGTTCCAGTCGGCGCCGCCGCGCCCGGTCCTGCTCGAACCGAACGGGCGCATGGCCCCCGGTCCCGGCGAACCCGGCCCGGTACCGCCCGCCAACCTCACCGACCACTTCGCACTGTTCGCGCCGATCGTCACGCCCGACAAGCAGCCGCTCGGCATCCTGGAAGTGTTCCAGGACGCGACGCACGACCCGCGCATGTACCCCACCTTCTTGAACTACACGTTCCAGATGGCCGGGTACGCGAGCCAGTACCACAACTTCAGCAACGCCCGCGTCGCCGCGGGGGTCGAGAAGACCTACGCGCAGGTCGAAACGTTCGCGCGCGACATCCACGGCAGCCTGAACCCGACAGAGGTGGCGTACCACGTCGCCAACGAGGGGCGCAAGCTGATTGAGTGCGACCGGCTGTGCGTCGGCATCCGCCACGACCGCTCCCGCGTCACCGTTGAAGCGGTCAGCGGGGCCGACGTGGTCGAAAAGGCCAGCACGCACGTGCGCCGGCTGCGGCTCCTGATGGAAGCCGTGCTCCAATGGGGCGAGGCGCTCATCTTCAAGGGCGAAAAAGACCCGGGGCTGCCGCCCGCCGTCGCCCGCGCCCTCGACGACTACCTGCACGAGAGCCAACCGAAGATGCTCGTCGTGCAACCGTGCCGCGACGAGCGCGAGAAGGACACGGCCAAGCCCGCCCGCGCGGTGCTGGTCCTGGAGGCCTTCAACCCACCGGAACAGACCGAGACGCTCATGCAGCGGCTCGAGATCGTGAACAAGCACGCGGCCCCCGCGCTGTACAACGCGGCCGAAATGAGGCGCGTGCCGCTCAAGTTCCTGTGGTGGCCGATCGCCAAGGTCCAAGAGGGCATCGGCGGCAAGCGGCGGTTCATCGCCGGGGGAATCGCGCTCCTGGTCGCGATCCTCATCGGCGTAATGGCCGCCCCCCCGTCGGTCCCGCCGTTCGGCGCCCAGTTGCGGATGGAAGCCAAGGGCCAGATGCAGCCGGTGGAGCTTTCCAAGATCTACCCGCCCCGCGAGGGCACGGTGCGTGACATCCGCGTGAAGCCGGGCCAGCAAATCGACCCCGGTTTCGAGGTCGTTTCGCTCGAAAGCAAGGATCTGCGCGAGGAACAGGAGCGCGCGATCGGTGAGCTGCGCGAAGCGAACGCGAGTATCGAAACCTCGACACAAGCAATCCAGGCGCCCAACCTGCGCGATGAAGACAAAAACAAGTACATTAATGATAAGAAGGTCGCCGAGGCCCGACGCGACAAGTCGCTCGAAGACCTCAAGAACCTGGACGAGTTGTTCAACGGCAGCAAGGCCAACACCCGCGGCCTGTTCCGCGCGCTGGCGCCCAAGTTCGATACCAAACTCGCTCGCGAAGCCGGGCGCACCCGCTGGACCGTGCTCAACGACGACCGCCGCGAGGGACTGCTCGGGCGCACCATGCGGCCCAACGAAGAACTGCTCCGGGTCGGGCATCTCGAAGGCCCGTGGCACGTGGAACTGAAGATCCCGCAGCGGAACGTCGGGCAGGTGCTGAAGGCGTTCGCCGATCCGAGCATGCACGGGGTCGAAAACGACCCGATCAAGGGGCCGCGCAAGTACCTCGACGTGGACGTCCTCTTGCGGACCGAATCGGACACGAGCTACCGGGGCCGGCTGTACCGCGACGACATCGCAGCCGAAGCGGTGCCCAACAAGAACGAGCACGACGAAAACGAGCCGGTCGTCACCGCTTACGTCAAACTCAACGTGAAGGGCATTCCAGAGAGCCAGTGGGTTCCGCGCGACCTGTTCATCACGGGGCTGGAAGTCAGCACCCGCATCCGCTGCGGCAAGCACGCCATCGGCTACACGCTCTTCCACGGCGTCTGGGAATGGTTCTACGAGAAGGTCGTGTTCTTCTTCTAAGAATCACCCAAGTTTCGAGTTCCGGTTCCAAATTGAAAGTAACGATTTGGAACCGGCTTCCGCTGTACCGCCTCCCGGTCGGCTGGCGAGCGCCAGACCCCGGTGGCACCCGCGCCACACAACCTTACCGTCCCTAACAGACTAGAGGACAATTTCATGCGCTCGCGCGTACTCGCGTCTTGGTGCCTCCCGGCCGCCCTCACCGGCGCGCTCATTGGTTGCGGCACCAATCCCCCGAACACCAACTTGTCGTCGAATTCCACCGACAAACCCGTATACACCGACGCCGGTTCCCCGCTATTCCCAGCGGTTGCGCCACCGGAGTACAAGGCCACGACCGAGCGCGGTGAGCCGCTCGTGATCCCGAACGCGCTCGTGTCCTACGAGGACCGACAAACCGTTTCGGCCGAGGTAGACGGGACGATCGAGCTGTTCGCGACGCCGTTCGCGGCGGGCGAGTACGAGAAACTGACCGCGGACCAAAAGGCCGAGTGGGTCGTTTACCACCCGCGCGACCCGAACCCGAAGAACCCGACGCCACTCAAGCGGGTCCGGGAAAGCATGCCCGTCGACGCGCGGCAAATCGTCGCGATCATGGACGACCAACTCATTCGGGCGCGTCTAGAAGGAGCCGAGAAGATCAAATCATCGGCCACCGCCGCGAAGAAGAGTGCAACCGAAGGGTCAGAATCGGCCAAGAAAAAATACGACATGACGTTCAAGATCGCGCAGGGCCAACTGAGCCGCGATTTGCTGGACGATCACATCACGCTTCAACGGTTCCTCGAAAACCTCGACCAGGCGAACCAACAGATCGCGAAATCCGAAGCGGATTACAAAGAACAAGAGGTGCTCCTCGGGCGGCACCAACTCAGGAGCGGGGTGAACGGGGTCATTCGCACGATCTCCCGGCGCCCGGGCGAGTACGTGAAGGCCGGCGAGAAGGTCATGGAGATCGAGGGCACCGACAAGGTGCGGATCGAGGGCCAACTCGACGTCCAGCACATGCGCGCGATCCGGTACGGGATGGAAGTGGTCGTTGAACCGGCCCTGCCCAGCGCGCCGCTGGTGTCGCACACCGGGCACCGCCAGCCGGTCACCGGGGTCGCCGTGACCGCGCACCCGGACGGCCCGCTCGTCGTTTCCGTCGGGGCCGACGGCACCGCGCTCGTGTGGGACCCGAACCTGGGTAAGAGCGCGAACCGCCCGACCGTTCCGCACAACCTGTCGCACCCGGTCGGGGTGCGGAGCGTCGCCGCGACGCCCGTGGCCGCTAAGACCGCGATCGTCATCACCGGGGGCGACGACGGGAAGATCCGCATCTGGGACGTGTCGAACCGGAACGGGTTGCCCAAAACCCCGAAAGCCGAGCCGGAAGAAACGCACTCGTCCTCGGTCCAGGCCGTCGCGATCAACAACGACGGGAAGTTCTTCGCGACCGCGGCGGGCCGCGACGTGTTCGTGTGGGAACTCGCGGGCGCGAAGAAGCTCTACGCGCTCCCGATGGAGCACCGCGACTCGGTCACGTCCGTGAGTTTCACTCCGCAGAACACGCTCATCACCGCGTCGAAGGACGGCACGATCAAGGTGTGGAAGCTCGGCACCGAGCGGGCCGTCGTCGCGCGCACGCTCGACCACCGCGCCGGGGTGCTCGACGCGCTCGGCGTCAGCCGCGACGGGGCGCGGATGCTGTTCGACCAGGACAAGACCCGCGTGGACCTGGTGGACCCGGCCAACGGGCAGACCGTGGGGCAGGTCCAGAACGTCGGCTCGGCCGGCTCGTTCTCCTCGCTCGCCGTGTTCGGTCCCGACGAGATACCCGCCGGTGCCCAGGCGGTCGACGTGCCGTACACGATCGCCACGGCCGGTGGCGACGGCGACCTGAAGGGCGCGGTCCAGGTGTGGAAAGCGGCCCGCACGGGCGGGCGCGGGTCCGAAGTGGGCCGGCTCATCACCCCGGGGCGCGTCCCGGTCACGGCCGCGGCGTTCAGCCCGGTCCGGAACGAGCCGTTCCTCGTGGTCGGCACCAGCGCCGGCACCGTTCACCTGTGGAAGCCGCCGACCGAAATGCCCAAAAAGCACAGCGGCCGCATCGTGAACATCGACGCGACCGACACCAAGTACGTGACGGTCCGAGTCGAGATGAGCAACAAGGAGCTCCGGCTCCTCGACCACAGTGTCGCCAACATCATCATCAACCCGGAAAAGTAACGAGCGACGGGTTACGGCGAGCGGGCATTCTCTCGCTCGCCGTAACTCATCACCGGTTCTTCGGGCCGTGTCCCTTACCGCCCGTTCGACAACACACGTGGTTCTGGAACCGCCGAGCGCTCGCCCCTTCGTGGGTGGGTGCGAAGGCGAACATTTGTCGGCCGCGTACCCCGTCAGCGAAACATGGCCAACGACCTCATTGCGAACCTGAACAGCCCCGCGGAGCGCCGCAAGCAGGTGCGCCTGCGGGTGCGCCCCGACCTTCAGGCGTTCGAGCAGAAGTACGAGGGGAAGACGTTCACCGTCGTCAAAGACCCGGTGTGCCTGCGGTACTACCGGTTCAATAAGCAAGAGCACTTCGTGTTCCAGCTGTTCGACGGCAAGCACACGATGGAGGAGGTGCAGGAGGCGTTCGAGGACGAGTTCAAGCCGATGCGGTTGGAGCAGTCGGACCTGGAAGGGTTCGCGCGCCAGCTCGTCACCGCCGGGCTGGTCCAGAACGAGCAACCGGGCGCCGCGCGGCACCTGTTCCAGCGCCGCGCGAAGCAGCGCCGGCTCCGGCGCCTCGCGACCCTGAGCAACATCCTGTACCTCAAGATCCCGGTCTTCGACCCGGACCGGCTGCTCACGTGGATGTACCGGTACCTGTGGTGGGTCTTCACGACGTGGTTCTTCGCGGCGAGCGTGGGGCTGATGCTCGCGGCCGTGGTCCACGTGACCCTGCACTTCAACACGTTCCAGGCGAAACTGCCCGCGTACCAGGAGTTCTTCACCTGGAACTCGGTGCTCTACATGTGGCTCTCGCTGGGCGTGGTGAAGGTGATCCACGAGTTCGGGCACGGGCTCAGTTGTAAGGCGTTCGGCGGCGAGTGCCACGAGATGGGCGTCTTGCTCATGTGCCTCTCGCCGGCGCTCTACGCGAACGTGACCGACGCCTGGACGCTCGCCGACAAGTGGAAGCGCATCATCATCAGCTTCGCGGGCATCTACGTCGAGCTGGTGATCGCGTCGATCGCCACGTTCGTGTGGTGGTACACACCCGTGTACCCCGTCATCAACAACATCGCGCTGTGCATCATGGTGCTGTGCTCGGTGTCCACCGTGATGTTCAACGCGAACCCGCTGATGCGGTTCGACGGGTACTACATCCTCGCGGACTGGCTCGAGGTGCCGAACCTGCGCGAGAAGGCCAACAAGTACCTGAACAACCTGTTCCAGGCGAAGTGCCTGGGGATCGAGGTGCCGCCCGAGGCGTACATGGCCCCGTGGCGCAAGTGGCTGTTCGTGATCTACGCGGTCGCGAGCTGGATCTACCGCTGGGTGGTCACGTTCAGCATCCTGTGGTTCTTCGCCGACTTCATGGGGCCGAAACTCAAGATCCTGAGCCAGATGTTGGCGATCATGTCGCTGGCGTCGCTGTTCGTCTGGCCGGGGTACAAGCTCATCAAAAACATTCGTCAGCGCGGGCGGTTACCAGACATGAAAGCGGCGCGGGTGTACGTCACCCTGGCGGTGTTCTCGGCCCTGCTCCTGGCGTTCTTCTTCCTGCCGCTGCCGGTGAGCCGGGTCCACGAGACCGGGCTGGTCGCGGTCGACCCCGACGCGCTCGACGCGGTGATGCTGACCGAACCGGCCCGGCTCGAGTCCCTCGCGGACGTCAGCTCGGGGCAGCAGGTGCGGCGCGGGCAGCTCCTCGGCACCTTCAAGAGCGACGCCCTCGAGATCGAACTGAAGAAGGCGAAGGCCGTCAGCAACGAGCAGTGGCGCACGGTCGACCTGATGACGTCCTCGGCCGCCAGCGCCCGCAAGACGGGCAACGACGCGGCCGACAAGCAGTACGCGGCGGAAGCGAAGAAGGCCCGCGCGAAGGCCGAAACTGCCGACGACGACGTGAGCCGGCTGCTCATGCGCAAGAGCCGGCTGGACGAACTCAAGGCCCCGCGCGACGGGATGCTCGTTTCCGCGCCGAAGCGCGACGACATCGGCAAGCTCTACGACAAGGGCTACACCGACGCGCCTCCGGTGTTCGCGGTGGGTGATCCGGGGCGCTTGGTGCTGAAGGTGCCCGTGAGCCCGTTGCACTTCCGCGTCCTCAAAGACGACCTCGCGGCGCGTAAAGAACTGAACGTGTCGATCTACGTGAAGGGGCGCAGCGACCGCACGTTCCAGGGCAAGCTCCGGAAGCTGCCCGAGCAGAACGCGGCCACGGTCCCGCTGGCCCTCACTCAGCGCGGCGGCGGGTCGCTCGCGGTGAAGCCGAGCGAAGACCCGAACGTGCTGATCCCGCTCGCGCAGGTGTACCTGGTGGAAGTCGAGATGACCGACCCGGACGCCGCGGTCGACCCGGGGCAACTCGCGACCGTGAAGATCCACGCCCGCTGGCGCAGTGGCGCGTGGTGGGTCGCACGTGCCCTCTCCAACTCGCTGGACATCGGGCTGTATTGAGAATTAGAGTTCCAGAGTTCCAGAGTTCCAGGTTGGAGGAAGCTCACTTAGAGCGTGCCTTCATCTGAAATTTCTGGGCCTCTGGAACTTGGAATTTCGGAACTCTGGAACTTGGAACTAAATGTTCGCGGTCGCGTTTTCCGGTGAACCCGGGGAGCGCGTTCCACGAAATGCGGCGAGTGCCCCGGCCGCCAATCCCTTCAGTGTAATGACGCGACGCGCGGGCCACTTCAGCGCGCGGGCGGACCACCGCAGCGATTCGACCGGGTCGCTCGGGCGCATCACGTAGCTGAGTGTCTGACACGTCGAAGCGTACCCGTCGGCGATCACGGGCGCGGAGACGTGGCCCGCGACGCCGTACCGCGACTCGGCGCGGTGCATGATGGACATCGCGGTGTCCACGCGGTCGCGCAGTCGCTTCGACAGGTTCCCGTGCCCGGTGCGGTACCGGACCAGTTCCTCGTCCACGAAATCGAACTGGTGGAACGTGCCGACGCGCAACCACAGGTCGTAATCGATGGACAGATCCCACTGGGGATCGAACCGGCCGACGTGCGCGAACACCTCGCGCTTCACCACCACGGATGAAAAGCACACGAAGTTCTGCGTGAACATGTGGGGCAGGACGAACCCGCGCGGGAACACATTCGGTGCGCTCGCGGGAAGTGCCCTGCCCTCTTCGTCCATCAGCGAGCGCCTGCTGAACACCACCCCGACTTCGGGCTTGGCAGCAAACACCGCGAGCTGCTTTTCGAGCTTGGTCGGTTCCCACGCATCGTCGGCGTCGAGGAACGCCACGAACCGCCCGCGGCTCAGCGCGATGCCGAGGTTCTTCGCGCGCGGCTGCCCGAGCTTGTCCGACCGGAAGTAGCGCACGCGCCGGTCCGCGAGGTACGGCCGGACCACGTCCGGCGTGCAATCGGACGAGCCGTCGTCAATAACCAGCAGTTCCCAGTCGGTGAAGGTCTGCGCGAGCGCCGAATCGACCGCTTCCGGAAGGAACCGGGCGTAGTTCTTCGCCGCCATCACGATGGAGACGGTGGGCGGTGGTTGTAACCCCTCCCTCGCGAAAGGGATGTGACAGTCGGGAGAACCTACCCCCCTATCCCCCCTCCCTGAAGGGAAGGGGGAGAAAGAATGGTCAGCAGACATAGGCTCAGTCCCAGCGGGCTCACGCGCCTGCTCCCCCTTCCCTTCAGGGAGGGGGGATGGGGGGGTAGGTTGTGGCTGTAACCCCTCCCCAACCCCTCCCCTAAACGGAGAGGGGCTTAATACCGAAGCCGGTTCAAGCTCTTCTGATTTTGGTTCTGTTCCCCCTTCCTTCTTAGGGAAGGGGGTTAGGGGGTTAGGTTGCCTTTGCTCACCCCGCGATTGAGGTTCCTCGCTCATGCGCTCATCGCTTCCATGTGGTCGCGGGCGACTTTCGAGATGCAGAACCGGTACTTCCCGCTCGGTTCCTGCGGGATCGCGTCCACGAGTTCCACGTCGTGCGCCACGGTGTCGCCGAACGTGTCGCGCACCAGGTCCGCGATCTTCTGGCGGCTGGTCGTGTTGAACGCATCGTCCGCGACGAGCCGGATGCGCAACTGCGTGATCGACTCCTGCACGATCTGGACCTGGGCCGTGCCCGGGATCAGCACCGCGAAATTCTCGGTGAGCGAGATCCCGGAGATGAGGTGCCCGGCCGGGGTGAGCACGTAATCCGCGTCGCGCCCCTCGACGCGCTCGATCATCGGCAGCCCGCGCCCGCACTTGCACACGCGGGTCGAGGGCACCACGACGTCGCCGACCTGGTAGCGAATGAGCGGCATCCCTCGATTGCACAGGTCGGTCACGAGCAACTTGCCGTTACTCGGAACCTCGGCGTAAATCGAATCGGCGTTGACGTGCAGCCCGCTGTGCTCCTCGCACTCGCTCGCGATGAGGCTCACCTCCTCGCACCCGTAGCGGTTCGTGACCTTGCAGCCGAGCACTTGTTCGATGACGGCCCGCTGCCAGTCGTGCAAGATCATCGCGGTGGAAATGATGCCGTTGGGTCGCACGTCGAACACGCGGGCCTTCTTCAGGGCGCACGCGAGCAGGTACAGCGAGTGCGCGTGCCCGAAGATCAGCCCCGGACGGTGCCGGCGAATGGCCCTCGTGAACTCGGTGATGCGCTGGTCGTTCAGGTCGAGCGTGTCGAGGTACACGGCGCGGTCGAGGAAGTAGTTGCGGAGCCGCCCCTTCAGCCCGAAGTGCCGGTACTCCGGGTTCCCCCACACCTTCGCGACCCGCTGCCCCAGGCGGTACCCGCTCCACTCGTCCGAGCGGATCGTACACGCGGCCTTCCACTGCATCGCGGGCTCGTCGCAGTAGATCGTGAGCGGTACGCCGGTGGACCCGCTCGTGCGCTTCTCCCGGAGCTTCGTGACGTCGAACGCCGACGAAACCATTGCCCGGTTGTGCCGGCGGATGTCGGCCTTGGTGACGATCGGGAACGCTTCGAGGTCCGCCAGTTCGCGCACGTCCGACGGGTGAACGCCCGCCTGGGTCCACGAAGCGCGGTAGTACGGCACCGTGTCCCAGGCGTGTTTGAGTTGGGCCTTCAGTGCTTCCAACTGCCGCGCGCGAATGACCTCCGGCGCATCAAACTGTGTTTTCTGAAGCGTCTTCAGGTACCGCAGGTGCGGGCGCCCCTCCCGCCATGCCATGAACGGGTGCATCAGGTGTCGGTTCAAGGCGTCGAGCATCCGTGCCCTCCGAAAAAGACGAAGAGTAGCCGCGGATCAACGCAGATAATCGCAGATCAGAGAAGAAAATCCGACAGGGTGGGCGGGATCGACCTGGCAAAAATTCTTCTGTCTTGATCCGTGTTATCTGCGTTTATCTGCGGCTAATTCAAAGTTCTCTGCCACTCCACCTGCTTGGCCAAGCCGTCATCGATACCCGTTGTCGGTTTCCACCCGAGGTGGCGGAAGAGTTTGGTCACGTCCGCGCCGGTTGCCAGTTGGTCGCCCTGGCGCGGCGGGTGGCGCTCGATGATCGCGGGCTTCCCGATGATGCGTTCGAGCTTCTTGAACACTTCGAGGACCGTCACCAGCTCGCCGCCGCCGAGGTTGAAGACCTCGCCCGGCATCGCCTGCGTCGCGCGGATCGTCGCTTCCACGCAGTCCGAAATGTACGTGTTCCCGCGGACCTGCAGCCCGTCGCCCGTGAGCTTGATCGGCGTGCCCCGCAGGATCGCGTTGATGAACAGGTGGTAGCCCATTTCCGGGCGCTGGCGCGGGCCGTACACGCTGAAGTACCGCAGCACCACGGCCGGTACGCCGAACTCGTCGCCGTACACGCGGCAGAGCTGCTCCGCGGCGAGCTTCGTGATGCCGTAGGGCGAACTCGGGCGCGTGGGGAGCGCCTCGTCGCCGCTCGCGTACTTGCCGTACACCGACGACGTGCTCGCGTAGACGATGCGCTTCAGCGTCGGCGAGCCTTTGAGCGCTTCCAGCAAGCGGTGGGTCGCGGTCAGGTTGTGTTTGTTGTAGCTGTCGAAGTCGAGCCAACTGCGGGTCAGGCCCGCCATCGCCGCGAGGTGGAACACCCACTCGGCCCCGGCCGCGACGCCCGCGGGGACGCCCTGCGAGAGGTCGAGTTCGTGGAACGTGAAGTGCCGGTGGTCGCGGAACCCCGCGAGGTTCCGCTCCTTGACGGCGCGCGCGTAGTAGTCGGTGAAGCAGTCGATCCCGGTGACCGCGTGCCCGTCCGCGAGCAGGCGCTCGCACAAATGCGACCCGATGAACCCGGCCGCGCCAGTAACAATGCAACGCATGTGAATCCCCCGCGTGCGACTCTAACAGATCGCGAAACCCCGTCGCAAGGCCGACCGCGGGGGGGGCGGGAAGAAGTCGGGCGAACGGCCGGTGTGAGCCGGTCGGTAAACCGCCTCACAGCAACGAGATAACCCAGTCGCTCACGTGTGGCCTCATAGTAGTGCGGGTTCTGAGGCGGCAAATAGGACGGCGCACTTCCTGCTCGGCACGAGTTCAAATCGTTCCCATGATCCACACACGCTATGATGGGGCACCCGGAACGGACAACCCCAACACCCTGCGATTCAGCAGACAATTCCATCGTAGATATTTTTATATTATCTCAAATCAATAACAGTATTCCTTTGCAGTGCAGACCGTCCACTTGCATTTCTCGGCACCCTTGATCTGCTTTACCGTCCCACCCCGACCGGTTACCATCGTTTCCAAACTCGATTTCAGCAATCCTTCGGACGCCACCATGATCCGCTCGCTGTTGCCGGTCACTATCGCACTTCTTGTGCTCGCGGGGCCGTCGCCCGCAGGCGCGCAAGATAAGAAGCCGGTGCGCCTGATCGCAGAGGCAGAGGATTTCACTGTCACCTCGGGCTGGAAGGTGATGCCGTACCGCGAGAACTACTTCGCGGGGACGTTCGCCGTCACGTTCTTGTCACGGATGGCCTGTTTAAGCGCCCCGGACGAGATCTCCTCCGGCAAGAAAGCGGTTGCAGAGCAGCCGATCACAATCCCCTACGCCGACACGTTCGAGGTCATGGTCCGGTACGAGCAACCGTACCAGTTCGCGGCTGAGTTCACGGTCGAAGTCGAGCAGGACGGCAAAGTCGTCGGGAGCTTCTCGTGCGGGCGCCTGACCGATCCGAAAATCTGGGCGTTCAACGACCACAAGCGCGTGCCGATGGAGCGCTATTCGTGGAGCGGGACCGACAACATCGTTTGGCAGCAACCCGGGAACGTGAAACTCGCCGCCGGTGCCGCGAAGCTGCGGCTCATCGCGACCGAGCAGAAGGACGGCGACAAGCCGCGCGTGAACATCGCGAAGCGGAACGTCGATCTCGTGTGTCTGACGAACGACAAGGCCGGGATGGAAGCCCAAAAGAAAACGGGCTACCTCGAATTCGACGGCTGGCTCGTGCAGGACGGTGACGTGTTCGTCCGATTCACGAACCCGAAGGACGGGTTCGGGCCGGTCGTTCCGATCGTCGCGCCGTTCGATCAGGGGCAGCACTCGCCGTACTACGTTCACGTCCGCGACTGGCCCACGCAACAGGTGATGAAGAGCGGGCGCACCGTATCGGAACTGAAGTACCAGAACGCCGGCCCGCGTTCCACCAAAGTGAAGCCGGAAGCACTCGCCCCGGTCGTCCCCACTCCGGCAACGATCCCGGACAGTGAGTACCTGCAACCGGGAGATACATCGGGGTGGGTACCGCTCGGCCCCGTGCTCGATTCGCTCAACTACTCGCAGTGGTTCCCGAAGGCGATCTACAAGGGCAAAGCCGAGGGCATCCACCTCCGCTTGGAGTTCGGCATCCCGGACGGTCGCGGCGGGATCAAGTTGATGAAGAACGTGATCGTAAAGGGACCGGCGCAAAATCTCTCGCCCGCGTGCTTCGACATTCCGGGCTGCGTGAACCCGAACCAGGACCACTTACTCGCGCTCATCAAGCGGTACTGGAAGCCCGAAATCCGCACGCAGAAGGAAGTGCTGGATTACCTGAACGCGGAAGTCGCGAAGTTCCCGCAAGTCGGTAGCGTGCCCAAACGAATGCCGATCTACGGCATCATGGGTTTCGGCTCCGCACACACCGCGTTCCCCGAAGCGAAACAACTCGCCCTCGCGTTGGGCGATAACACCACGGTCGACGCGACCGGCAAGAAGCGCGAGCTGGTTGCGCACTGGGCCGATCCGTCCGTGGAGTGGATCAAGAAGCAAGAAATGACACGCAAGGGCGGGTTCGATGACCTCGCCATCGTGAGTTACGGCGACGAGATTCACCTGCCAGCAATCCCACTTAAAGACGATGAGTTCGCGAAGTGGCTCAAGGATCGAGGAGTGACCGTTGAAGGCGCAGTGAAGTACACGACCGACAAGAAAGACCCGCTCTACTACTACTCCCAGATCGCGGCCAAAGAGAAAGGCGCGGTGAAGTTCGCCGAGGGAACCGCGTACTACAAGTCGAAGGGCGTGCTCACCGGCGCGAACTACTCGCCGCACGCGAACTACCTCGTCACCGAACTCGACTACATCCGCCCGTTCAAGCTCAAGGCGATGTCGATGCCGTGGACGGAGGACTACGCCTGGCAGATCGCGGAATTCAGCCCGCAAATCGTGGGGTATCTCGCGAGCGGACTGCGGGCCGGCGCGAAGTATGATGACCTACCCATTCACATGTACGTGATGCCACACTCACCGGGTCAGTTGCCGAGCGAGTTCCGACAGAGCTTCTACACGTCGGTCGCCCACGGCGCGAAGATGATTAACTACTTCTGCGCGACACCGTCCGCCGTGGGTGCCACCGAAAACTACGTCGACAGCTACGACCTGAAGATGTGGAAGGAGATCTACACCTGCACGCACGAAGCCGGCATCTTTGAGGACTATATTGTGGACGGCAAGGTGCGCCCTGCGAAAGTCGGGCTTCTCCTTTCGAGCACGGACGAGTTAATCACCGGCGTCAACAACTTCTCCTTCGCGCTCCACAACAACGAGCGCAAGGCGCTCTATTACGCGCTGCGGCACTCGCAGGTACCGGTCGATTTTCTGTCGGAAGACGACGTGATTGACGACCGGGCCAAAGACTACAAGCTCATCTACGTCACGCAGCAGTACCTCCAGTCCAAGTGTCTGGATTCGCTCCAGAAATGGTGCGCGGCCGGGGGAACGGTCGTTGCAATGGCCGGCGGCGGGTATTTCAACGAATTCCAGAAGGAGAACCCGGCGACCGCGAAGCTCTACGGCGCCACCGGCAGCAAGATCACGACGGACCCCAACCTCGTCTCCAAGTATCTGCTCAAAGAGAACACGCCGTTCTTCAGCAAGCACGATCTCCCACAATACGAGCCGATGGACACGGCCCACTGGCACATCGGCGGGTTGTCGAAAATCGACCCGGACCCGGCCCCGTCGCCGAACCACGTGTTCAACGTGCCCGTGATCGCGTGGAAGCAAGCGCTCACCGCGACCGATGGCACGGTCATCGGCAAGTTCAAGGACGGTTCTCCCGCAGTGATTACGAAGCGCCACGGCACCGGGCGCGCGATCCTGTTCGGGTTCCTACCGGGGCAAGCGTACCTGCAAAGCGGTTTGCCCGTCCGCCCGGTCGATCGCGGGGCGAACGCGGACAGTTACGCTCACTTCCTGCCCACGGGAATGCGGCTCCACCTGCTCACGCGGCTGGCGGACGATTTCCTGGGGTTCGGCGGGCGCGACGCGAAGCCCGTCGTCACCACGGACGGACTCGTGGAAACGATGTGCATCGATACCCCCGCGAAGGGCGACGCACCGGCCAAACTCGCGATCCCGCTCATCAACTGGACCGGCGCGGAACAGACCTCGCTGACCGTCACGATCCGCGTGGACAAGGTGAGCAAGGTGCGCAGCGTCGAACGCGGCGAGTTGAAGTTCACGCAGCTCAAAGGCGCCATTCAGATCAACATGCCGCTGAACGTCGCGGACATGCTCCTCATCGACAAGTAAAGCTTTCCGCTCGCGGTGGCACTCAGCCACCGCGAGCGAATCACCCGCATACACCGGCACTATTCCCCCTCGCACTCTCATCCTCCATACATTACTCCCCGACACTAACACCTCGGGGAGTAGACATGTCGGACGGCACAGGCGCCCACAAGGTGGTCATCATCGGCGGCGGGTTCGGTGGGCTGGTCGCGGCCCAATCTCTGAACAAGACGCCGACCGACGTCACGGTCATCGACCGGCGCAACTTCCACCTGTTCCAACCGCTGCTCTACCAGGTCGCGACCGGCGCGCTGTCTCCGGCAAACATCGCCGCCCCGCTCCGGTCCGCGCTGAAGAACCAAAAGAACACCCGCGTGATACTCGGCGAGGTAACCGGGTTCGATATCCCCGGCAAGGCGGTCCTCCTCAAAGACGGCGCGCGCGTTTCGTTCGATTCGCTCATCGTCGCGACCGGGTCCACGCACCACTACTTCGGCCACAACGAGTGGGAAGAGTTCGCACCGGGGCTGAAGACCATCGAGGACGCGACCGAGATCCGGCGCCGGGTGCTGTCCGCGTTCGAGCGAGCGGAGCGCACGACCGACCCGGCGGAACGGGCGCGGCTCCTCACGTTCGTGGTGGTCGGTGGCGGCCCGACCGGGGTAGAAATGGCCGGCGCGATCCGCGAGCTCGCGAAGCACACGCTCCGCGCCGACTTCCGCAACATCAATCCGGCTACAGCCCGCGTGATTATCGTGGAGGGGCAAACGCGCGTGCTCGGCGCGTTCCACGAATCGCTCAGCGCGAAGGCAAAAGTCTCCCTGGAAGAAATGGGCATTGAGGTGCAACTCGATTGTCACGTGACCGCGATCGGAGCCGGTCACGTGCTCGTGAAGCCCGACGGCGGAAAAGCCGAGGCAACGCGCATCGATACCGAAACGGTCGTGTGGGCCGCGGGCGTGAAGGCGTCGCCGCTCGGGAAGATCTTGGCGGACGCGCTCGGTGACGTTACGGTCGGGCGCGGCGGTCACGTTCCGGTGAACCCCGACTGCAGCGTCGGCGCGCACCCCAACGTTTTCGTCGTCGGCGACCTCGCCAGTTGCGCTGGTACGAACGGCAAGCCGCTTCCGGGCGTCGCCCAGGTCGCGATGCAGCAGGGCGAATACGTGGCCGGCACGATCGTGCGCCGGATCAAAGGGGAAAGCCCCAAAGGGCCGTTCCGCTACTTCGATAAGGGGAACATGGCGACGATCGGCCGCGCACGGGCGGTGGCCGAGGCGTTCGGCATCCGGTTCAGCGGGCACCCCGCGTGGTTCGCGTGGTTGTTCATCCACATCCTGTACTTAGCCCGGTTCGAGAACCGCGTGCTGGTGCTGTTCCAGTGGTTCTTCAATTACGTCACGCGGAACCGCGCGGCGCGGCTCATCACCGGCGAGCGCCCGCCCGATACGCGCGGCACGAAATAACCCGTTCCGAAGTGGCGGAGGTATCAGAAATGGTGCGGGGATGGTTGTTGCCCCCCGCGCCACGAACCGCGATACTACCGGGGTCCAGGCTGCCTCCTTCCCGCCCACATTCCCACCCCGCCCCGACCGTACCGGAGAATCTCCATGCTCGTTCGCCGAATCGTGAGCACCGGCCTCATGCTGGCGCTGTGCGTCACCGCGCCCCTCAGCGCGAAAGACGCAAAGGACAACCCGGCCGTGAAGCCGCTCAATCGCGACATCCAGCGCCACAAGCAGTTCCTGAAGATCGTGGAAAAGGGCGAAGGGGACGTGATCTTCCTCGGCGACTCCATCACCCAGGGTTGGGAAGGCGCAGGCAAGAAAGTGTGGCCCGAGGCGTTCGGCTCGTTTAAGCCCGTGAACCTCGGTATCGGCGGCGACCAGACCGGCCACGTGATCTGGCGCCTCACCGAGGGCAAGGAAATCGAACCGCTGAAGCCGAAGCTCGCGGTCATCATGATCGGCACGAACAACATGGGCGGGCACTCCCCCGAGCAGATCGCGGGCGGCGTGAAGGCCATCATCGCCGAACTTCAGAAGCAGAAGCCCGACACGAAGGTACTCCTGCTCGCGATCTTCCCGCGCTCCCCGAAGGCCGACGATAAGATCCGCGTGAAGGTGAACGACACGAACAAGATCCTCGCCAAGTTCGCGGACGACAAGAAGGTCTTCTACAAGGACATCGGCGAGAAATTCCTGGAAAAGGACGGCACACTCGACAAGAAGATCATGCCCGACTACCTGCACCTCAGCGAAGAGGGGTACAAGATTTGGGCCGACGCGATCAAAGAGGACATCGCGAAACTGGTGAAGTGAGTGACGTAGAAAAGAAGAGCCGCGGATGATTTCCGCGGCTCTTTGCTTCCTATCTTCAGCTCATCACGACTGCAATGGGCTTCCGTGTGCGCCGGCGTTCGAGACTCGCGCCGATGAAGTCGCGGAACAGTGGGTGCGGTTTCGTCGGCTTCGACTGGAACTCCGGGTGCGACTGCACCGCCACGAACCACGGGTGGTCCTTCAACTCAATCGCCTCGACAAGCGATCCGTCGGGGCTCGTGCCCGAGAAAATCATGCCGTGTGCTTCGAGGCGGTCCCGGAAGTTGTTGTTCACCTCGTAGCGGTGCCGGTGCCGTTCGCTAATCACGTCCACCCCGAACGCGGCACGGGCCTTGGTGTTCGGCTTCAGGTGGCACGGGTACGCCCCCAGGCGCTGCGTGCCGCCGAGGTTCGTGACGCCCTCCTGTTCTTCGAGCAGGCACACAACCGGGTGCGGGGACGCCTTGTCGAACTCGGTGCTGTTCGCGTTCTCCAGGCCGGCCACGTGCCGCGCGAACTCGATCGTCGCGCACTGGAGACCGAGGCAGATCCCGAAAAACGGCAGCCCCGTTTCGCGTGCGAACCGGATCGCTTCAATCTTCCCCTCGATTCCGCGCTTGTCGAACCCGCCGGGGATAAGCAACCCGTCCACGTTCGCCAGAGCTTGAGCCGCACCCTCGTCCGCGAGCTTGTCCGACTCGATGCGCAGCACCCGCACCTTTGTGCGGTGGGCGATCCCGGCGTGGTCGAGCGACTCGTACACGCTCTTGTAGGCGTCGCGGTGCTTCACGTACTTGCCGACGAACCCGATGGTGATCTCGTGCTCGGGCGCCCGCATGTTTTCGAGCATCGTGCTCCACTCGCTCATGTCGAGCGGCTTCGCGTGCGTGAGGTGCAGCTTCTCCACAACGAGTTCGTCGAGCTTGTTGTTCGCGAGGCTCAGCGGCACCTCGTAGATGCTGAACTCCTTGTCCTTCTCCTCGATCACCGCGTTCCGCTCGACGTTACAGAACAGCGCGATCTTCTCGCACTCGTCCTTCGGGATGTCCTTCTCGGTGCGGCAGATGAGGATGTCCGGCTGGATGCCGATCTCGCGCAGGTCGCGCACGCTGCGCTGCGTCGGCTTGGTCTTCAGTTCGCCGGCGGCCTTGAGGTACGGGACGAGCGTGAGGTGAACGAACAGGCAATTGTGTTTGCCGACGTCGAGCGCGTACTGGCGGATCGCCTCGAAGTACGGCATGCCCTCGATGTCGCCGACGGTCCCGCCGATCTCGGTGATGACCACGTCCACGTCCGGCGCGACCATCTTCTTGATGCAGCCCTTGATCTCGTCCGTGACGTGCGGGATCACCTGCACGGTCTTCCCGCGGTAGTCGCCCCGGCGCTCCTTCTCGATGACCGAGAGGTAGATCTTGCCCGTGGTGTAGTTGCAGTCCTTGTTCAGCACCGCGTGCGTGAACCGCTCGTAGTGCCCGAGGTCGAGGTCGGTCTCGGTGCCGTCGTCGAGGACGTACACCTCGCCGTGCTGGTACGGCGACATCGTGCCCGGGTCGACGTTGAGGTACGGATCGAGTTTCTGCAACCGCACCCGCAGCCCACGTTTTTCCAAAAGCAACCCGATGGAGGCGGACGTCAGGCCCTTTCCGAGCGAACTGACGACGCCACCAGTAACGAAAATGTGTTTAGTCATCGTGCGGCGATCCTTAACGTGAGGCGGGCTATCACTTCACTATATCGCCCGCCCCGAGCCAAACCAATCAGCACAGATTGCCGGCTCGCGCAAAGGTTTTTTAAGCCGCGCGGCGCGTTCCCCCCGCCCCGTTGTCCCCGTTCTGCCGGTACCACCGCACGAAATCGGCGTAATCGGCCGGCGTGTCCACACCGCGGTGCGCGCGGTGCACCTGCCCGAGCATGATTGTGCCACCCGTGCCGAGCACGCGGAGCTGTTCGAGTTTTTCCGATTGCTCTAACGGATGCGGCGGTTCGCCCGCGATCCGGAGAAGGAAATCGCGCCGGTAGGCGTACACGCCCAGGTGCTGAAGGAACCGCGCGGGCCGAGCGGTGAAGTCCGGTTCGCCGTCGCGCACCATCGGGATCGGTGACCGCGAGAAGTACAGCGCGCGCCCACGGTCGTCGCACACCACCTTGACCACGTTCGGGTTGCGGTACGTCTCCGCGTCCGTGATCGGCACCGCGAGCGTGGCCATGTCCGAACCGGGTGCGCGCATCAGTTCCGCGAGCAGATCGATCGCGTCCGGGTCCAGTTGCGGTTCGTCGCCCTGCAAGTTGATGACCACGTCCGCAGTAAGACGCGCAGCAACTTCGGCCACGCGATCGGTCCCGGACACGTGGTCCTCGCGCGTCATCACGGGGGTACCACCGAACTCACGCACGGCCGCGAAGATACGGTCGTCGTCGGTGGCCACGATCACGTCGGACGCGCACTTCGCCTTCTGCGCCTGCTCGAAGACGTGTTGGATCAGGTACTTCCCGGTTTCGCGCAGGAGCGGCTTACCGGGCAACCGCGACGACGCGAACCTCGCGGGGATAACGATAGCGGTGCGCATGCTCGACCTCCGTGTCCGCGCGCCCGGTGGGGAAAACGCGAGCGGATTAGACCCGCGTTACCGGAATTCGGCAAGCCGAACCTCCGGCTTCAGCCCCGGTCGAGCACCTTGCGCACTTCGGTCGCGAGTCCGGCCGGTGTAAACGGTTTCGGCAGGAACGGCGCCGCAGCGTCCGGTATTTCGCACCCCTCGCCGACGCACCCCGACGTGAGCAGGAGCGCCAGATCCGGCCGGGCCACCCGGAGCCGACGGGCCAGCGCGTTCCCCGACTCGCCCGAGAGCACCAGGTCGCAAACCACCAGATCGATCGTGCCGGGGTGGTCGGACACGAGCGCGGTGGCTTCCTGCGGGTCGCTCGCTGCAAGTACGGTGTAGCCCCGCGAGCGGAGCGCATGGGTCATTAGTGCCCGAACGGACGTGTCACTGTCTACGATCAGAACCGTTTCCGACCCGCGCAAGCGATGCTCGCCCGAGGAGTCCGGGAGCGGCTCGAACGGCAGCGCGTCCACGCGCGGCAGGTACACCCGGAATTCGGTCCCGCGCCCGAGTTCCGAGTCCACGCACACGTGCCCCTGGCTCTTTTGCACGATGTCCCAAACCGTCGATAGCCCCAACCCGGTCCCGCGCCCCGCGGGCTTCGTCGTGAAGTACGGCTCGAAGATGCGTTTCAAAGTCGCCGGGTCCATCCCGTGCCCGGTGTCCGCGACCCGGAGTACCGCGTACATGCCAGCCGGAATCCTGGGGTGCTGGGGATCGTCACTCTTCACGTGCGCGTCGGCCGTCGAAACGGTCAGTGCGCCGCCGTTGGGCATCGCGTCGCGCGCGTTCACCACAAGGTTGATGAGCACTTGTTCGACGTGCCCGGGGTCGGCGGTGGTGGGGTGCAGATCCGGCGCGAGTTCGGCGCGGAGTTCGACGCCCGAACCGAGGAGCCGGCGCAGAATCCCGCTGCACGAGTTCACCACGGCGTTCAGGTCCGCGTGCGCGCGGCGGGCGCCACCCTTCCGGCTGAGCGTGAGCAACTGGCGCGTCAGCCCGGCCGCACGCGAACCCGCCGCGGCGATCTCGGCGACCATGTCCCGGGTCGGGTTGTCCGGCGGCAGCAGATCGAGTACGGCCTCGGCGAACCCGTTGATGACGGTGAGCAGGTTGTTGAAGTCGTGGGCCACACCGCCCGTGAGCCGACCGACCACTCCCATCTTCTGAGCCTGGAGGAACTGCGCTTCGAGTTCCTTCACGTGGGTGATGTCGGTCTGCACGCCGACGAAGTGCGTGACCGTTCCGGTCTCGTCTTCGAGCGGTGTCACGGAGAGCGCGTTCCAGAACGGGGTCCGGTCTTTACGGTAGTTCCGCAGCACGACCGAACACCCGGCGTGTTCTCGCAGTGAACGACGGAGCCGTTCGAGTTCCTGGGTGTCGGTACCCGGCCCCTGGAGGAACCGGCAGTTGCGGCCCACGACTTCGTCGGACGTGTAGCCCGTGAGACGCTCGAACCCGGGGTTGCAGTACACGATGGGGTAATCGGGACGGGTGGCGTCGCTGATGACCATCCCGAGCGCCATCGTCTCGGCCGCTTGGGGCAGCAGCGGGAACTTCATCGCGGTCAACCGCAGCAATCGTGAAGCTCGTGGGGGCGGGGCAAGTGTCTCGAGTGCTTTCACGAACGTGAACATCGCGATCCTCTGGGCGCGAGGCAAATCAAACCGGCGTCAGTCAACCCAATCGTAGCGCGCCGGAGCGGGTGCGCGAGAAAAAGCGCCGGGTAACCGAGCACGCTCCCGTTTCACTTAAGGCACTGGCAAAAAGTGTCTCTGAAAGTGCTATCTGACCCAAAGATAGTGACAGCCCGGCGCGAAAAGAATACCCGCCTTAACTCGCGCATCCGGAAGTGGACACTCGGGCGGTTCCGGAATCGTTGACCACGCGCCCGTCCCGCATGCGGATCACGCGGTCGGCACGCTCGGCGACCTCGTCACTGTGCGTGACCACCACGAGCGCGAGGTTGCGCGACTTCTGGAGCGACGCGAAAAGGTCGAGCACCTTGACCGCGTTGTCCGAGTCGAGGTTCCCGGTCGGTTCGTCCGCCAGGAGCATCGCCGGATCGTTCGCGAGCGCGCGGGCCAGAGCCACGCGCTGGCGCTCGCCGATCGAGAGCTTCAGCGGCAAGTGGTTGGCGCGTTTCGCCATGCCCACGAGTTCGAGCAACTCGTCCGCCTTCCGCACGCGCTCGCGGGTGCTCCGGGGAGGCCCCTCGAACATCGGCACCTGCACGTTCTCGCGTGCACTCAACGTCGGGATCAGGAAGAACGACTGGAACACGAACCCGATCTGACGGGCACGGAAGTTGTTCAGGTCCGGGTGGCGCGAGAGCGGTTCGCCGCGGAAGTACACCTCACCGGCGTCGGGCTTGTCGAGCACGCCGAGCAGGTTCAGGAGCGTGGACTTACCGCACCCGGACGGCCCGGTGATGGCGACGTGCTGCCCGGCCTTCACCCCGAGCGTGACCCCGTTGAGCGCGTGGACGTCCCCGTCCGGGTAGGTCTTCACCACCTGGTCGGCATAGAGCAGGTGAGCGGCGGGGCCGTCAGTCATGGCGGAGCGCCTCCGTTGGCAGCATGCGGGACGCCCGGAACGCGGGGTACGCGCCACCGATCACGCCGATGAACACGGTGATGAGAGCGCCCTGAACGACCACCATTGGGGCCACGTTCGGCTCGATGAACCCGTTCACCTTCGGCGAGAGAGTGAGAACCTGCATTCCCAAAAGTGCGATCAGCGTCCCCCCAGCGGCAGCAGCGGTAGCAATCAGCACGGCCTCGCCCAGAACCATGCCGATCACCCGGCGCGGGGGCCAGCCGACCGCTCGCAGAATACCGATCTCCTGCGTGCGCTCCAGCACCGACATCGCCATCGTGTTCAACATGCTGATGACGCCGATCGCCAGCGCGATCGCGGAGATCAACCACGACACGGCCCGCATGAGTTTGAGTTGCTGGAGCGACTTCACGAAGTCTTCGGGCGTCTGGGCCGTGAGCCGAGCAGTCGTGTCATTGGGGTCTTCCAGCGCCTCGATCTTCTTCCGCGCCGCTTCCACCTCGGCGGGCGTGGCCTGGGCACCCGCCTTCCGCACGCGCACCGAGAAACCGGTCACGCGGTCCCGTTTGCCCGTAATAACTTGGGCGTCCTTGTAAGGGACAATCGCCCCGCCCCGCTCGAAGATGTGCGGACTCTCGTAGATCCCGATCACCTCGTAGGGGTTCTTGGTGTCGCCCCCGAGAACCAGTTTGTCGCCGACCTTCTTGCCGAGATTGTCGGCCAACATGTTCCCGAGCATGACCTTGTGGTGCTCACCGGCCTCGAACTTGCGCCCGGAGGTGAACTTCAACTCGTCGAACGCGAAGTTGTCCGCCCGCCACCCGAAGATCAGGACCGCATCGACGGCCCCGCCGTCGCGGGTCATGTCCGCCATGTCCGCGACGCCCTCGGCCACCTGCGACACTTCGGGGAGCTTCCGCGCCGCTTCGACGAAGTATTCGCTGAAGTCGCTGTTCAGCCCGCTCGATTTACCGGCCTGCATGACCTGGAGGTCGAAGCCCCGAACGGCCCGCTCCGCGGACTCCTTCACGTTGTGGCTGACCGCCAGGAACGCGATCATGCTCCCGACCGTAACCGCTAGCCCCAAAACGGTTAGGGCCGTGCGGATCGGGCGCCGCGTGAGGTTCTTCAGGATGAACGTGACAAAGTGCATAGTTACTGCGAGAGCCGCGTCAGGTGCCGTTTTACGGCGTCCGTGAAGCCCGCCGTGTTGTCGAGCATTGCCAAGTGCTTCGCGGCCGGGATGATCTCGGCCACACACTTAGCAAGATGTTGTTCTAGCCACCGGCATGTGGCAAGGAAGGGGGAGAATTCGTCGTACAGCGCGACCACCGGCTTCGTGATCCCCGCGAGCACCCGCTCCGTGAGCCCGGCCTCGGCCAGAACTTCATCGCCACACGTCGTTTCGGCGAGGCGCGGGAGCTGCCGCAACCACCCGCGGCCGAACGCGCCATAAATGTCTTCGAGTTCCTTCATCTTTTCGGGAGACAGTGCGGCCGTCTCACGGAAGAGGCGGGTGAAGTCCACCGTGTCGCCAAGTTCGACTCCGACACGAGCAAATGTCTCTCGCACATCGCCCCAAATTCCCATCTTGCCGAAATTCGGTTCAATGTGCTTCAAACCGGGAAAGAACGAGTCCGAGAGCAGCACACCCGCCACGCACTCCGGCGCAACGACCGCGGCGTGCATACTCACGACGCCACCGAAACTGTGCCCCACAAGGAACGCCGGTTTCAGTCCGAGAGCCGCATGAAACTGACGGAAGTCTTCGGCCATCACCGCCGACGTGTATCCGGTTGCCGGGCGTGCGCTAGCGCCGTGGCCGCGCATGTCGTATGCGGTTACGCGGAAGTCGGCCGCGAGCGCTTCCACCAACCCGCTGAACACCCACACGGCCTGGTTACTCGTGACCGCGTGGACCAGTACGACGTCCGGACCTTCGCCGGACTGCTGGTAAAAGAGCCGTGTGCCGTTGACCTCAACTTCGGGCATGATTTCTCGTCTTGGAGCTGCTGTCTTGTGGACCGAGTGTTGTCGGATTGCCCCGGCACGGCGGTGCGTTCTCTTCCCCTGCCGTGCTAACAATTGCTAACGTTTTGGGCCTGTGGCGGGCAGTTACCGAATCAGACACGCGCTAACAACTGGCGCCTCAACATCTTGGAGCCATTGCAACGTTCGGCAGCGCACATCAACGGCTAACATTGCTCCATTTTTCGCCGTTTTCGGCTAACTTACCCCGCGTGTTGTTGCAAAAAAGCGACCAAATCGCCGAGTGACAGGTCTTCCGCGCCACGATCCCGCAAACCTTTCAGGAAGACACCGAACGGCAACCGGCGCCCGAAATGTGCATCCAGCCGCTCGGCCAGCACGACGAGGTCGATGGACGCGAGCCCGAGGTCGCCGAACGCCCGCGTATCGAGATCAACGGAATCGGGGAAATCACGATCGGGGAACGTCTGCCGAACGACGTTCCCGAGTGCTTCGAGCAGTTCATCGGTGGTTCGCATCACGCTACCTCGCACAGAGTGGTAGCGACGACCGATTCCTTCTGTCGCGCCGTCTGAACGCGGAACCGTTGACCGCTTGCGCTCACCAGCGCGGCCCCGGTGTTCGCGTCGAGAGAATGGAGCACACAGCCTTCAGCAGGAATACGCAGCGCGTCCGCGACCGCGTCGCACGCCACTCGCGCCCGCGCGTCCCGTTCGACTTCGGCCGAAGCTTTCTTCGGGATCGTTTGAAGCGCGACACCGACCTGTTTTGCGAACGCGGAGAAGGCAGCCACGGTACCTTCTGAGATGGCCACACTCACGGGCGGGAACGATTCACTCTTAGCAGCCCCGCGCGGGCGGCACACAATGCGGCCGTCGGCTTCTTCGGTTTCCATGTCGGCGGGGAAAATCGTCTCGCCGTACTTCTGCACCCATGCGGCACGCGCGGCGTCTTTCGCGAGCAGCCGGCCAAAGAACCAGTCGTTCAGTCCCGCGTCGGTCCCGGTCCACTTCCCAAAGGTGTCGAGTTCGGTCGGAGTCATCGTCACATACGCGCCCGCCGCGCGCAGCACCGGTTGCTTCAGGTCCGCGGGCGGATCGATAAAGTGACACCGCGCGAACGGGGCCACGGGCTCGGAATTCGGCTCGGTCCCCACAGCTTCGGGCCAGTAACGGCTGAGGTAATATTCGTCCTTTGGTCCGAAGAAGTTCACGTGCCCGAACGGGAGGTAGAAGCGCCAGTACCCCGCGCCCGTGAGCCGCAGCCACAAGTGCCCCTGCGTATCAAACACTTCCAGCCCGTGGCGGAAGTGCCGCGCCGATTCCTGCTCGTTGTGCCCCCGCACGACCAGGTGCGAACCGATTTCCGGCGTGGGACCAAAGTATTCGACCTTCTGCACCTCAAATGGCAGGAGGATGCGCCCGGTCCAGTCCGGCTGTTCGAGGTGCCACGCGCCGAGGATGTGCATCGCGGCGTCCATCAGCACCGGGTCGATCGCGTAGTGCGGGTCTTTGTTCGAGCGGAACCACGTGTCGCGCGACTGTACTTCGAGCGTGCCCTCGATCCCCTCGCGCCCGGTGCGATCGAGCGTGCGAATCATCTGGAAGACGGGGCCGTGGAACATGTTCCGGCGCAAGTCCTCGATCGAGGACTTGCACGGTACTTCGTCGGTGAGATCGAACGGCAGCGGGGGCGCGGGGTCCGGGTACCGGTCCGCGAGTACGATCACCGCTTCGGACGACGCTTTGTTCGCGCCGTCGCGGAGGAACGAGTTGCCGAGGTCGCGGACGTTCGCTTTGACCTCGACGGTCCCGGTCGCCTCGTCCACGGACGACACCGTAGCGCGCACCTCGAGCGTGGTCGTTTCGGCATCAAATGGCAGCCACCGGAACAGCCGGATGTTGCGGAGCCCGATCACGACCTTGCCCGGCGCGAGCATCGCCGCCGCTTCGGACATCGCTTCGAGGCTAAATGTCATCGGGAGTACGGGGAGCCCGTTCTGCGCCGGGTTCTCCCGACTGACCCCGCGCCCGCCGAGCGTGTGATCGTCCGCGTACAGGTCTTCGCGCTCGTCCATCACCCGGCGGAACGTGATCTCGCGCCCCGGCTCGTGTTGAATGACGCTCTCGATGAGTGCGAACGGTCGGGGTGCGGCCGGAGCAAGAGGCGCCGGATCGATCGGGATCGAGAGATCCGCGAGCGCGAACAGTTCCGGCGGCAGCGGGGCCGACTGCCCGCGCCCGCGGAAGAACGCCGTCATCACCTCGCGCTGGGCGTCGAGGAACTGCTCCATCACGTCGAGGTAACCGTTCATGATGGAGGAACCTGCTTGTAACCCCTCCCCAACCCCTGCCCTAAACGGAGAGGGGCTTAAAACCGGCGCTTGCGGCGCGTATTCGCTGGTATTTGGTTCTGTTCCCCCTTCCTTCTTAGGGAAGGGGGTTAGGGGGTTAGGTTCTTCGCCCACCCGCCCCGCGTACAGGTAGCCCAAGTTCAGGTCCACGCCGTGCGCGACCAGTTGCGCAACCATGTGGTTGATCTGCGTCGGGCCGCTCTTGCGGAGCACGTTCGCGGGGATCGCGGCGAACGACTTACCCCGGAGGATGTCTTCCACGAACGCCGACAGGTTCCCGCGCGGGCCGCACTCGACGAAAAGGCGCACGCCGTCGCGGTGCATGCTCTCGATCATCCGCGTGAACTCGACCGGGGTGACCCAGTGGTTCACGGCGAGCGCGCGCATCGCGTCGGGATCGGTCGGGAACAGTTCGCCGGTGGAGCAGCAGTAAACGGCCGTTTGCGTTTGATTGAATGGCACACCCACGAACAGTTCGCGGAGCGCGCCCATGTACGGCTCGAACAGCGGCGTGTGGTACGGCCGTTTGAACGGCAACCGCTCGCAAATGATCCCGCGCTCCGTGAGCGCGGTTTCGACTGCGGCGATCGGGTGCGCCGGCCCCACCGCGACGCACTGGTGCGGGCAGTTGTCCATCGCGACGATCACCGCGCCGCCCGCGACCGCGTCCGCGACCTCCATGATGGTCGCCTTGCTCGCTCCGACCGCGAGCAGCACGACCTCCGGCCCGCCCGCGTCGCTCTCCTGGCGCTGCATGATCTCCATGATTTCCGGCAACCGCGAGCCGTGCTGGTCGCGGGCGTTCATCGCACCACTCGCGAGCAGCGCGCCGAGTTCGCCGGCGCTGTGACCGGCCATCGCGGACACCGGAATTTGCAGATTTTCGAGCACACGGAGGATCGCCTGGTCCGCGAGCAGAACCCCGAAGATGGACGGCCCCAACCCCCGGAGTTCGAGTTCGGCCGCGGCCTTGTCCTCGGCGGTGGCATCGACCGGGAGGTGCAGTACGCGCCGCAACGAAGTTTCCGGGCGCCCGGCTTCGGCCGCAAGCTGGTCGCACCACGCGAAGGTTTCTTCCACCTCCGGGAACACGCCGCACAGGTCCGCGAGCATGTTCAGGTACTGCGCGCCTTCGCCCGGAAACAGGAACGCGACCGTCCCCTGCTCCGCCAGCGGCTGCTCGAAAAAGTAGAGGCCGTTCGCGTCCCGGACCTGCTTGGTCTTCGGATCGCCGATTCGCTCCGCAGCACGTTTGAGGCGCGTGAGCAGATCGGCCCGGGAACCCGCAACCACCGTGAGCCGTGAGCCGCTGGGCTGAATCTCGCGCGCAAGCGCCGCCGCGAAATCGACGAGCGGGGCGTCGGGCTGGCGTTCGACCTGTTCCACAAGCGCGAGAACGCGCTGACGCAACGCAGCACGATCGTCACCGCGCAACACGAAAACTTCCGTGTCCCATCCGGTCACGGGAGGAATGACGCGGGGCTGCGGTTGCGCGAGGGTCTGAGTCATGAGAGAAATTGTTCGCGTTAATAGAACCAGGGGTGAAATTCCTGGCTATTCCCGGTGGCCCATTGAGGCCACGAAACAACGAAAAGAACCAGGGGTTGAAACTCCTGACTACTTCCGGTGACCCCATTGGGGCCGCGAAAACGGAAAAAGAACCAGGGGTTGAAACCCCTGGCTATTCCCGGTGGCCCCGTTGGGGCCGCAAATACAACGATCACCCGGCATTTTGCCTTTGGACCCCGAAGGGGTCACCGGGAATAGCCAGGGGTTTCAACCCCTGGTTCTTTTTGGCTACTCGGCACCGGCGCCCACGGGCTGTGCGCTGGTGCGCTGCTTCGGTGCCGACTCGGTGCCGCCCGCCACAACGACTTCCGGTTCGCCCTTCGTGCCGAAGATCACTTCGTCCACCGCGAACCCGGCGCCGACGGCCGGTTCGATGAGCTTCAGCCCACGGGCCACGAGGTGCTTCTCCAGGTCCGCGACCATGCCGACCTCGGCCCACGGCCCCCACGCAACCGACACCACGCGCCCCGGCCACTTACGGTCGAGGTCGCACGCGAGCTTGCTGAGCACTTCGTTCGCGGCGGCGTAGTCCGACTGTCCGCGGTTCCCGTAGCGGCTCGTGATCGAGGCGAACAGCGCGAAAAACTTCAGTTTGGCGGGGTCGAGCTTCCGGGTCAGCGTCAGGGCGCTATCGACCTTCGTGCCGAACACGCGGTCGAAGGACTCCGGCGTCTTGTCGCGCAGGAGCTTGTCTTCGATCACCCCGGCACCGTGGATCACACCCGCGATCCCACCTTTGGCGTTCAGTTCGTCGATGAGGCCGCCGAACGCAACAGAGTCACGAACGTCGACCGCGCGGTACTCAGCGGAACCGCCCGCGGTCCGGATCGCGTCGAGGTTGGCGCGGATCTCGCGGTCCTTGAGCAGGCGCTTGTACGCGGCCTCGACCGCGGCCGGTTTCGCGCCGGGTTGTTGCTTCAATAGCGCGGCCTTGATCTCCGCCGGCGTCTGAAGCGAGGCTGTGTCCGCGCTCTCGACGGCCGGCGCGGGCGAGCTACCGACCAGCACGAGCTTCGACTTGTACCGCGACGCGATTTCCAGCGCGACCTTCGCGGTGATGCCGCGTGCGCCACCGGTGACGAGCACCGTGCTGTTCGCGTCGAGCTCGATCGCCTGGGTGTCTTTCTCTAGCGGTCCCGGATCGACCTGCCACGTCTTGCGGAACTCGCCGTCGCGACCAACCTCGAACGGGCCGTCCGGGTCACCGAGTTCGCCGAGGAGTTGTTCAACGAGTCGCGGTGCGGCGGCTTCCGCGTTCACGTCCACGACGCGAACGGTGACTTCGGGCCACTCGTAACCGAGGCACTTGGTGAACCCGGCGATGCCGCCGTGACCGGCGAAGAACTCGCTCGGCAGTTCGTCACTGTACCCCATCGCGCCGCCCATCGCGGTCACCGTGAGCAGCACGGCAGAGCCGTTCGTCCCGGCCGCGCGGATGTCGTTTTCCAACCCGCGAGCGAGCAGGTACAGCGACTTCACTTCGCGCCGCATCCGCTGTTCATCGGTTTCGCCCGCGGGCGGTTCCGCGAGCGGCAGCAGGTGAACCAGCCCGGACACCGCGCCGCACTTCTCGCGCACGCGGCCGAGCAGTTCGTTCACCGCAACGGGGTTGGTCAGATCGGCGTTGAAGCCCTCGTTCTTGCCCATGCGAACGAGCGCGGTCTTGATGTCGAGTTCCGCGAGCCGGTCGGCCAGTTCTTGCGCGACGCCGAGTTCGTCATCGGTGATGACGATGGTGCCGGTCGGCGGGCTGAACGTCGGCCGGATCGGGAGCGGCGCGTCGATCAGGCGCACCACGAGCCGCTGAACGTCCCCCTGTCGCGCACCGGGGTGAAAGTCGCCGTTCGCGTTGGCCCGGGTTGCGGGCGCTTCACTAGCCGCGGGCAGCGCGGGAACTTCGTGCTTGCCATTCGTCGAAGGAGCCGACGCGGGCGCGGCTTCGTTCAGCGCGCCCATCACGTAGTCGGCGATCCCGCGGAGCGTCTTGATGACGGAGAGCTTCTCCATCTCCAGGTTCGGCTGCTTGCCGTCCGCACCGGCCTCGATGCTCTCGGCGAGCGCGCCCAGCACCTCGACGCGCTTGATCGAATCGACCCCCAGGTCGGCTTCGAGGTCGAGGTCGATGCTCAGCGCTTCCTTCGGGTAACCGGTGCGCTCGCTCACGAGGTCGAGCAACCGGGCGAGCAGCGTATCGCGATCCAGCGCGCCGCCCGCGGGCTTATTCGCCGGCGCGGGAACGACCACGGGCGCGACTTCGGCAGTCGGCGCGTGCTTGCCGTTCGTTTCAGCCTTGGTGCTGACGACGGGCGCCGGCGCTTGCGGCCGGGCAACCACGGGCGTCGCGATGCGATTGGTCGCCAGCGCGGGAACCGGCATCGGGGTCGCGTGCCCGTTCGTGTGGGCGTGACCGTTGGTGTGGGCATGGCCGTTGCCGTTGCCATTCCCGTTCGTGTAGGTGTGGCCGTTCGTGTGCGGCACCACCGGGTACGCGGTGTGGCCGTTCGTGTGCGGCGCGGGTGCGGTCGCGGCCGCGTTGGGCGCGCCGAGGAACCCGAGCATCACGGACTTCTGTGTATCGAGGAAGCGCCCCATCACCTCCTGGAACCGCATCATCACGGCTGCGGCACCATCGGGCGCGGCATGGTGGTGCGCGTGCCCGTTAGTGGAGGGGACCGACAGAGCGGGTTGAGTTTCGGTGTTGTGCATCATCGCTCGTGAGGGCGTGGTGACAGCGGGCGGTAGAGCGGCAGCGTTGGGCGCGGGTGGCTTCGGAGCGGCGGGCGGCGCGGGCGCGGGCACGGGCTTGGTCGAACTTTCGGGCTGCGCCGGTTTCGGCTTCGCCTTGCCGTTCGTATCGGGCCGCGGGGCTTCGTTCCGGGCCGCAGCGTTGGCCGGAAGTGCTTGCCCCAGCAACCGCGGTTCGGGCGCGTTCAGCGGTTTGCTCCGAATGCCGTTGACGAGCCACGTCGTCGGCGCGAGTTTCGGCTTGCCGGTGTCCGCGTTGAGCTTCGCGAGGTCGAACGCTTGCACGTTCCGGCCCACGAAGAGGCGGTCGAGGTTGGCCGATACACCGACCGCGAGCAGTTGCCCGAGCAGGTGGGCGAGTTGCACCAGCCCCGGGCGGGACTTCGCGTCGCTCGCGAGCGCGAGGTGCGGTCGGCCCGCGAGGATCTGGCCCGTGAGTCCGGTCAGAACCGCTTGCGGCCCGACCTCCACGAAGACCCGCGCGCCGGCCTCGTGCATCGCACGAATTTCGTCCGCGAATCGCACCGGCGACACGAGGTGCTCCGCGAGCTGTTTCGCGATCACGCTCCCGTCGGCCGGGTGCGGCACGGCACTCGTGTTCGAGAACACCGGCTTACTCGGGGCCGTGAACGTGGCCCGCGAAAGGGCGTCGGCCAGGGCCGGTTTCGCGCCCGCGATGAGCGGCGAGTGGAACCCGCACGCGACCGCGATCCGCTGCGAGCGAATCCCCGCCGCCTGGAGTTTCTCCGCGGCGACCTTTACGCCGTCTTCGGTGCCCGCGATCACGGTTTGGGTCGGCGAGTTGTGGTTCGCGATCCACACGTCCGCGATGCCCTTCAGCACCGGCGCGATCGCCTCGGCGGTGTTGTCCGCCGCAATCATCCCGCCCGGGGCGTTGACCGCGGCTTCGCGGATCGCCAAGCCGCGCTTGAACGACAGGTGCATCAGGTCGTCTTCGGAGAGCGCCCCGGCCGCCGTGAGCGCCGCGTACTCGCCGTAGCTGTGACCCGCGAAGAAATCGGCTTCGATCCCGAGCGACGTGAGCAACCGGAACATGCCGATGCTCGTCGCACCGATGCTCGACTGCGCGATTTCCGTCCGGCGCAGCTCGTTGCGATTCGTGGCCTCGTGTTCCGGTGTGAACGACGACGGCGGGTAGATGAACCGGCTCAGCGGCTTGTCGAGATCGGCGTCGAGTGCGGCTTCCGCCCGGTCGAGAACGTCGCGCACCTCGGAGAACGTCATCGCGACCTGCGCGAGCATGTCCGGGTACTGCGATCCCTGCCCCGGGAACAGGAACGCGACCTTGCCCGCGGGCGCGGACTTCGCGGCGAAGTAGATCCCGCGCGGGTCCGTGTACGTCTCGGTCGCTTTGGGCAGCGCTTCGAGGGCCGCGTCGAGCTTTTCCTTGAGGTCGTCGAGCGAGGACGCAATCACCGCGAGTGTCGCGTTACCGGCCGGTGCCGTTTTGCTGCTCTGCCACACGCTCGCCGCGAGATCGGCCAGCGCCGGTCGTGCGCCAGCAACGATCGCGTCGCGCACGCTCTTCAGGCTCGTGGTGATCGCGGCCTTGTCCGCTCGGCGCCACACGAAGAGTTCCGTCGGCCACTGACGAATCCCGGTGTTCGGGCGGTTCAGGTAGTCGCCAGTGTACTCTTCGAGCACCGTGTGGAAGTTCGTGCCACCGAAACCGAACGCGCTCACGCCGGCGGTTCGCGGGTGCTCTGCCCCGTGGACCCACGGCTTCGCTTCGGTGTTCAGGTACAGCGGTCCGCCTTCGAGATTCGCCTTCGGGTTCGGCGTCTCGACCAGCGTGGGCGGGAGCACCTTGTGGTGCAGCGCGAACGCGGTCTTGATGAGCCCCGCGAGGCCGGCGGCACACTTACTGTGCCCGATCATCGACTTCACCGAACCGATCGCGCACGACTGCGGGTCGCCCCCGGCATCGCGCATCAACTGGCCAATCGCGCGAGCCTCGGTCTGGTCGCCGACCACGGTCCCGGTGCCGTGCGCTTCCACGAGCGCGACGTTCGCCGGGTTCACGCGAGCCTGAGCGTAGGCCCGGTGCAGCGCGCGGAGCTGACCTTCCGCACGCGGCGCGGTGAGTCCCTTGTCGCGGCCGTCGCTGGAAGCCCCGACCCCCTTGATGACGGCGTAAATCCGGTCGCCGTCGCGTTCCGCGTCCGCGAGTCGCTTCAGCACCGCAATACCGACGCCCTCGGCGAGTGCGATACCGTCGGCGTCCGCGTCGAACGGCCGGCACCGCCCCTTCGGGCTGAGCGCGTGCGTCTTCGAGAACGCGACGTAGGCGTAGGGCGTCTGCACTGCGTCGCCACCCATCACGATCGCGACGTCGCTCGTGCCGTCGTTCAGTTCACGAACACCGGCGTACAGCGCGGCCAACGACGACCCGCACGCGGCGTCGATCGCCATGTTCGGACCGCCGAGGTTGAACCGGTTCGCGACCCGCCCGGCCGCGACGTTCAGCAAGATGCCGGGGAAGGAGTCTTCCGTCCATTCCGGCAGCATGCCCTCGCCCAGCGCGACGATCTCGTTCGACTTCACCGGCACGCCGGGAATCGAATCGAGCAGCGGCATACACGCGCGGAACCCGTATGCGACGGACAGCGGCATCCCGCCGCCACCGACGCCCAGGATGGCGCAGGTGCGTTCGCGGGCGAACGGCCGATCCAGGTAGCCCGCGTCAGCAAGCGCCTGGTTCACGCCTTCGAGCAGCAGCAGTTGCAGCGGCTCGATGTTCGGGATGCTCTTGGGCGTGATCCCGTACTTGAGCGGGTCGAACGTGATGTCCGACATGAACCCGCCCCACTTCGACACCATCTTGTCTTTGGCGCGGGGGTCGGGGTCGTAGTACGGCCGCCAGTCCCAGTGCGTCGGCGGGATCTCGATGACGGCGTTCGTCTTCGCGAGGATGTTTTCCCAGTACTGCCACAGCGACGTAGATTGCGGGTAGAAGCACGACAACCCGACGATCGCGACGTCGCACGGCGGCGGCGCGGGCAGTTCGACATCCTGGGTGCGAACGGCCGATTCGGGCAGGATGATGCTGTCGGTCACGTTCGCGTGCAATTCGGCGATAGTCGTGACTTTATCGTGGAGCGCGGCGATCTGCCCGATCATGTACATGCCGCGTGCGAACTGCTCGTCCGCACTCACGTCGGCGAGACCGCTCCCGTTACCGTTCACGGACGGCGCGCGGTCCACGCCCTTGCTCGCGACCCGGAGCCGCCCGAGGTTCATGCGCTCAAGGGCAATGCCGACTTCCAACGGCGTCTTGCCTTCGGCCTTCAGCTTCCGCTTCTCGGACTCGAACACGTCCGCGTAGGGCGTCGGGATACAGCGGATCGCGTGCCCCGGGCCGGTTTCGAGCAGCACAGTGTCCGCGCACGCGAGGGCTTCCTTCTGGAAGCGCTCCGTGATCGCGCCGCCGCGCACCGCTTCCTTCGTGAACAGGTACGCGGTCCCGAGCAGCACACCGACCTTCACACCCTTTTCGGCGAGCGACGCGCTCAGCACCGCGACCATGTTCGCAGAGAGCGCGTCGTGAATGCCGCCGGCAAAAACAACGTGCAGGTCGTCCGCGGGCTTGTTGCCGATGTTTTCGAGCAGGACTTCGACCATCGCTTCCCACAGCGCAAAACTCGCGCGCGGGCCGATGTGACCGCCGCACTCCTGCCCCTCGAAGATGAACCTCCGGGAACCGTCCTTGAGGAACATCTTCAGCAGGCCGGGCGACGGAACGTGCAAGTACGTCGGGATGCCCTGCGTTTCGAGTTCGCGGGCCTGGTCCGGGCGCCCACCTGCAATGATCGCGAACGGCGGCTTGTACTTGCGAATCGCTTCGAGTTGTTCGCTGCGGATCTCGTTGGGCACGAAGCCGAGGATGCCGACGCCCCACGGCTTCGCACCGAGCTTCGTCTTCGTTTCCGCGAGGAGCTTTTCCGTTTCCGCTTTGCGCAGTAGCGCCAGCGCCAGGAACGGCAGCGCACCGCCCGCGGCCACACTGTCCGCGAACGCGGCCGTGTCGCTGACGCGGGTCATCGGGCCTTGTAGGATCGGGTACTTTGTCCCGTGCGCTTTCGCGAGCGAGGAATCCGGCGCGAGGTGTTTGAGCCGCTTCGCGACGTCCAATTGATGCGTTACGCGGGCGCAGATTGCCTGCACCACACCCGCAACGGTTAGCCCCTTCGCCGCGAGCGGCGCAGCACTCACAATGTCCTGACCACAGAACCACACGCCCGTGGACGGATCGGCGGCCACGCGCGTGCGAACCGCTTCGCGCCACGCGGTCAGTTTCTCTTCCGCGGAAAGCGCCGCGTGCTGGAGGCGATCGTCCTCCTTCGCGAGCTCCTGCGCACCGGCGCAATCCGGACGCGCGTAGATGCGGTACCCCTCGCCGAGTCGCGCGCCGAGAACGAGCGTCTCGCTCCCGTCCAACCCCGCGACGCGCTTCCGCGCGGCTTCGCGCAGAGGAGTTTCGTGCGTAAGGAGCACTTGCGAATCGAGAACGCCCCCGCGCGCACCGCCCGCGACACACGCAGCCGCCGTATTCGCCCCGAGTCCCCCACGCACCCAAAACGGGACCGTCACACCGTTCTTATCGGCGAACTGGCGCCACCGTTGGAGCAGCACGAACGACGTATCGGCGCCGACGCGCCCGCCGGCTTCGTGGCCCTTCAGAACGATGCCCTTCGCCCCGAGTTCGACCGCGCGCGATGCTTCCGCGACGCTCGTGGCCTCGCGCAAAACTTCGATACCCGCAGCATTCAGATCCCGAATACGCGCGGCGAGAGTGGGGTGATCGGCCCCGGCGAGAATCACGAACGCGGGTTTGAATTGACCGAGGAGGTCAAACAGATCTGCGGCGCCCGTGCGGAGCTGAACACCGTACCCGGTTGCGAACCGGGCGAGTTTCGTAAGTGCTTGGGACGCAAGTAAGCGGGAGCCGAACTCCAGGTCCAACACGCCACGCGCACCTGCACGGCAGGCGGCAATAGCGAGTGACGGGTCGGCGGCTCCCGAAGGGGTCAAAACGATGAGGTCGCGCGGTTCCATCACTCGCCTCGAAGGGCTGGACCTCCCTGTCCGGGGATGTCGGTTCGCCGGTTCACGCTCCGGCACCAATGGCGCATCAGGGCCGACATTCGGCTGCGCCTTAACCGTCAGTATCGGAAGTCAACGTCAGTTTGGCAAACTGGGCAGTGTGGAGACCTATGGCACATTAGGACTTAGTTCAAATGGAAGTCCCTGGAACGGTCCCGCGGCACACTCCCAAAGGGCAGGTTGTAACAAGTTCAACTGTTGTGTCGGAATTAGGGTAATTCGGCAAGGGCGGTTGTACCGATAACACGGGCGCAAGAGGCAATTCACGGATCGAAAGACGGGGACGGAGCATGCGCAATATTTTTCTTGCAATTCTGACAATTCCGCTCCTCGTGGGGTGTGGGAGTGACCGTTTTGTGGTCAAGACCCGGGTCGCGGGGCAGGTCGAAACCCGCCTCGATACGCCCCCGGTCAGCCCCAGTGCCGGTCCCGTTAAACCAGTTGTCGTCCAACCCGGCGCGAGCCGGATCGCGATAGTTGATGTCGATGGTCTGATTCTTAACACTCCGTTCGTCGGCCCGTTATCGTGTGGCGAAAACCCGGTCGCTCTGTTTCGCGAGAAACTCGAAGCGGTCGCCTGCGACACGTGCGTAAAGGCCGTCGTGCTCCGCATTAACAGCCCCGGCGGCGGCGTCGCGGCGTGTATTTCGATGCGGCACGATCTCGAACGGTTCAAAGAGCGCACGCACCTGCCCGTGGTCGCGTGCTTGATGGATACCGCTGCGGGCGGCGCTTATTACTTGGCAGCCGGCGCCGACCAAATCGTCGCCGGTCCCGCCACCGTCACCGGCGGACTCGGGGTGATCCTCAATTTGTTCAACCTGCGCGACCTGATGGCGCAGTTCAACGTAATTCCGCAAGCGATCAAGTCGGGCGAGTTCTCCGACATCGGCACCTCCGCCCGGGCGCTGACCGAAGGGGAAAAAGCCATCCTCCAGGCGATGGCCGACGAGTTCCACAACCAGATCATTGCCGATGTGAAGCGGTCGCGCCCGGCCGCAACGGACGCGACCGCGTTCGACGGCCGCATCTTCACCGGCTCGCAGGCGAAGGCACGCGGGCTGGTCGACCACATCGGCGACCTGGACGAAGCGCTGCAACTCGCGGCGGGGATCGGCTGCCCCGGCACGAACGTGCGGCCCGGTGCGGTGATGTACCGCCGCACTAACGACCCGGCCCGCTCCATCTACGCGGTCACCGCCAACGTGCCGCTCCAGGGGTCGGGGCTGTTCCCGAGTCTGCCGGGCCTCGACCGCGCGAAGATGCCCACATTCCTGAGCCTGTGGCAGCCGGAACTCTCGATTGAGAAGTTGGGCGGCAAATAAGCGGAAATATCTGGCGCGGCGCGTGGAATTCGGAACACTGAATAGAAAGATACAAAGGTTGCGGGTTCTGGGAGGTATCCCAGTTACACCGGTTCCGCGTATCGTGTTCCGAATCCCACGCGCCGCGTTGCAACGATGTTCACCAATCAGCACCACCTCAAGCACCTCCTGCGGCCGCACCACTATACGTCCGAAGAACAGTACCGCGCGGAACTCCGTCACCTCTTTCATCCTGCCTGGCACCCTCTCGCTGTGAAAAGCGACCTCGCGAAGCCGGGCGATTTCCTCACATTCGACCTGCTCGACACGCCGATCCTGATCCGCAATTTCGACGGCGAGTTGCGCGCGTTCCTGAACGTGTGCCCGCACCGTCACAGCCGCCTGACGGACAAGGCGAGCGGGAACGCGGAGAAGCTCCGCTGTCAGTACCACGGGTGGGAGTTCAACAAGGACGGCGGCACGGGGAAGATCCCGGACGCGAAGGCGTTCCGCCCCTGGGACCGCGACAACTCGTGCCTGCGCCAGTTCCGCGTGGACACCTGCGGCGACCTCGTGTTCGTCAACTTCAACGAGAGCGGTCCGTCGCTCCGCGAGTGGATCGGTCCGCTGTGGGACGTGTGGCAGGACTACGGCGGTGCGTACTGGCACGCCGGGACGTGGGAGAAGGACTTCCCGTGCAACTGGAAGGTGGTGCTCGAGAACTCGCTGGAGTCGTACCACATCCCGGAAGTCCACCCCTACACGTTCAAAGAGTTCCCGCAGGAAGAAAATGCGTGGCACGAACTGACCGACCGGTTCACGTCGTTCAAAACGGTCCCGCCGCGCGAGTTCGCGACCTACGCGCAAGACTGGATCGTGCGCCGAATGGGTGAGCCGGTGACCAACGAATACTGGCACCGCGTGCTGCACCCGCACGCGACCGGCAGTTCGCTCGACTCGTTCCGCATGATGCAGTGCGTGTTCCCGACCGGCCCGACGTCGTGCCGCTACCGGTCCATCTTCTTCACGCTGCGCGGGCACCGGCAGAACCCGCTGGCGTGGGTGCTGTACCGCGCGCTCCGGTCCATTTCGACGATGATCGCCAAGAAGGTGTTCGCGGAAGACGGGTCCATCTACGCGGGCGTCCAGCGCGGAATGGAGGTCAGCCCGCACCCCGGGGTGATCGGCACGCGCGAGGAGCGCGTGTACCACTTCCAGAAGTTCGTGCTCGACAACGCGCGCGGCCCGCGCGAACTGCCCCAGGTGCCCGCGCCCGAAGGCGCGCGCGCGAACGGGGTCTGCGCCGGGTAGCGCGGCGCGTTCAGAATTTGTCCGCGCTGCACAAAAGGCGGCCACTCTCATTAGTTCTTAATTGCACAAAGCTCCGCAACTGACACAATTGTAAGTTGCGGAGCATTTCTCATCATTTCCGCACGATACTCCGTGCTAACAGAACAGTTAAATCGCTGCCGGTGCGGTCCGCGTCCGGTCCGCGCCTCCGTTTAGCTTCCGGGTAACGGTTCCGCCCCGAGCCGTCCGGGACCGATTTTTCACTAGGGCGAATCAACATGAATTTGGGCGAACGTGGTGAGCGGCCGAAGACTGGACGGTTCGTACCCCGTGTGGAGTGGTTAGAAGACCGCACGGTCCCGGCCGGTAACGTGCAAGTCATGTTGTTCGACGGTACGCTCTACGTCGCGGGCGACGACCTGGGCAACCAGATCTGGATCGCGGGCACCGGCAGCAGCAGCGTGACCATCCGCGCGCTCGACGACACGACCACGATCAACGGGCAGGCCGGTCCGATCTCGGTGAGCGGGATCAAGCACGACCTCTACATCCGGATGTTCGGGGGCGACGACCAACTGCTCGTGACGAGCACGCGCAACAAGGGCACGCTCAACGTCGACACGGGCGACGGGAACGACACCTTGGGCATTTCGGACGCCGGGCACCGCTCCGAGAGCACCCTGGCGACCGGGGCCGGTAACGACACCGTGATCCTCAACGGGTCCGTGTTCCGCCGGTACGTGTACCTCGACACCGGGGCCGGCGACGACACCGTGATCGCGTCGAGCATCGGCGTCACGGATTTCGGCGTCTTCAACCCGGCGGGTAGCGACTACTTCGAGAACCGCGGCTCCACCATCGCGCGCCCGGCAACGATCGGCGTCACCAGCGGCACGCGCCCGACCGTGGACACGAGTAGTAACGCGGGTCCGACGGTCCTCGTGACGACCACGGTCCCGGCCCAGACCAACACCAGCCCCATCGCGCTGGCGGTCACCTTCGACGCGGACGTGACCGGGTTCGACGCATCGAAAGTGACCGTGAACAACGGCACCGTCACGTCGTTCACCGCACAGGACGCGCGGGTGTACCTGATCGAGGTCACCCCGACGGGCCAAGGGGCCGTGTCCGTGACGGTCGGCGCGAACGCCGCGGTCGACGCGAACGGCAACGGGAACCTGCTGTCGAACACCGTGGAACTGACCTACGACAGCGTGGCCCCGGTCGTCGCAATCAACGCGCTGACGACCAACAGCGCGAGCCCGACCATCACCGGCACCGTGGACGACTCGTCGGCGACCGTGCAGGTGACCGTCAACGGGAGCCTTTACACAGCGTCCGTGTCCGGCACCACTTGGGGCGTGAACCTCACCGACGCACTCGCCGACGGCACGTACTCGGTTTCCGTGACCGCCACCGACGCGGCCGGCAACATCGGCTCAGCGTCGAACGCGACCGGGTTGATAGTCGACGCGGCCGCGCCGACCATCGTCTTCACCACGAGCCCGAGCGTCCCGACGAACCAGGGCCTCGTGACGGTGACGATCACCTTCAGCGAGGACGTGACCGACTTCACCACGGACGACGTCACCGTCACGAACGGGACGAAGTCGAACTTCCAGACCGTGACCACGGGCCGGGTCTTCACGATCGACGTGACCCCGACCGCGGACGGCACCGTCACGGTCTCGGTCCCGGCGGGCGCCGCGGTCGACGTGGCGGGCAACCAGAACGCGACGAACCAGTTCAGCTTCGTGTACGACACGACCCCGCCCGCGGTAACGGTAGACGCAACCGGCACCGCCGAGGTCACCGGAACGAGCAGCGACACGGCCGGCGCGTCGGGCGTCCAGAAGGTGGAGGTCAGCATTCTGGACGTGAACGGCACCGGGATGTACTACTCCGGCAGCGCGTTCGACAGCGCGACGGAAGTGTTCCTCCTGGCCACGACAACGGACAACTTCGCGACCTGGAGCTACGCCCTCACGGTCCCCGGCACCTACACTGTGAACGCGAAGGCAACCGACAACGCCGGAAACGTGGCAACCCTCGGCTCACCACAATCCGTCGTAGTGAGCTGATTACGAAATTGACGATGTAAAGCAGCGAGGGGGTGACCGCAAACCTGATGCGGTCACCCCCTCGCGTTTTTGTGCCACCTTACGGGAGCTTGATTTCTCCCAGCGCCTTGCGGAACGGGTCGCGGCGGAACGAGTTGAACGTTTCCATGCGCACCTTGAGCCGGTTATCGACCGATTCGACGGTCGGCCCGGGAATACCGCCGGTCACGCCCTGCTCGTAATAGAAGGCCGCGTTCGGCCGGAGCCGCGTCACGATCGTACCGTCGAGTTTGGTCCGCATCTCGATTAGCGCCTTCGGTTCCTCCCGCTTGTCCGTTTTTTCCTTCGACTGCAAGTCGATGAACAGCGTTTCGATGGCCCACGTGTAGAGCTGTGCCACTTCCGGGTCACCGACGGGCCTCTTCTCGTCGGTCGCGGCGGCCTTGACCATTTCAAACAACCGCTTGGTCTCCTCGGGCGTGTACCGCACGGCTTCGAGCTTCTTCCGCACGTCCTCGCTCCACTTGGCGATGTTCGCGGTCGCCGTTTTGACCTTGTCCGGGTCGCCGTAGGTCTTGGCGGTGAACGCATCGGCCAGCGCGAGTTCGGCCGCGTCGAGTTCGGCCACTGCGGTCTTGAGGTCCGGCCCCTTCATCCCGGCCGCGTGGCTGAGAACGAGCCGGGCGAGCGCGAACGCGGCCGGGCGGTAGAGCGGGCGCCCGGGGCGCCCGACGTACCCGCGGTCCTGGCGCTCGCTGGGGTACTTCAAATTGTGGTGGCACGAGTAGCAGTCGAACGCGGCGAAATCGAGGCCATCGGCCTTGGCCTTCGCGTCGGCAGCGAGTTGCGAGCCGAGGCTCGCTGTTGCGCCGAGAGTGGCGAGCGACGACTCGGCGAACCGTCGGGCGACGAACGACTCGTCCTGTCGGTAGTGGTACAGGGCGAAGGCCTTGTCCTTTGTCGCGGCCTTGCTCGCGAGGCTGGTGATGTACGGCATCTCGTGCGCGAAGCCCCAGTGCCGGGGTTGCTCACGGGCGTAGGCCATCAGGTCGAGTGGCGGGAGCGGCGGGTGCCCGGCCGCGTACCAATCGTGGGTGACGAACCGGCCCTCGTCCTTGTTCCCGATGTGGCACGAGGCGCACGTGTGCGTCGCCGTGGCCGGGTCGCGCAAGTTGGTCAGCCCCCATTCGCTCTTGAGCGCGGTCGGGAAGCTCCGCCAGTCCACCACCTTTTCCGTCGGCGGGTTGGGGGTATCGTCGTCGCGGCTGGCCCGGTGCGTTCGCTCGTACATGGTGCCGTGCCCGTGGCACATCTCGCACCCGACGCCCTCGGTGGTCGAGAACGAGGTCGGTTTCCATTCGGTGTGCGGGGTTCGCGCCAACGGCGCTTTGGTACTCGCGTGGCACGCCAAGCACCCGATGTCGTTCGCGACCGTGTACGTGTCGCCCTTGTACTTCCGCAGGTTGTCTTCCATCCGCTGCGCGGTCGCGTTCGGCTTGTCCTTCTTGTTCTTGACGGTTCGGTCGGTCAAGAGACTTCGGTACGCAGTGGAGTGCAGGTCGTGGGTGCTCCAGATGATGTTCTCAGACAACCGAATGAACTCGTACCCTTTCGTCTGTTGGTACAGTTCCTTATCCTGCGGTTTGGTTTCCGAGTGACAGTTCTTGCACTCGGCCGCGCCGAGCAGACCGTGCTGTGCCTTGTCCGAGGCGCCCGGGCGTGGGTAATCGGCTTTCTTTTCGTCCTTCTGCGTGGCGCCCACCGGCCGCACCGACGCGGAGGAAACGACGAGCCCGATCACGAGGCCGGCGAACGCCCCCGCTAGCCCGACCGCGCGCGCGGCCCGACCCGCGTATCCCGTCGTCATCACTTCCCCTCCGGTGTGCCCGTCTTGTTGCGCAGTGACTCGAAGCTGTCGCGGATCGGGTCCAGTCTGAGCCGGTCGAACTTCACCGGCCCGTTCGCGATCGGCGGGAACCGCAGTTTCTTGTCGATCGCGGTCAGCGGGTCGTGCCACCCGGCACCTGTTCCCGCTTTACCGCCGGCCGCGTGGTACATGGCCGCCGTGCCCAGGTAGTTCGCCGCCAGTGAATCCCAGTCGTGATCCGCGAGCACCTTCCCGTCCGAAGATAGAGCATTTGTCGCGAGCCGGTGTGCGATTTTCGCGGGCGCGTCGCGCCCGACGAAGCTCGGCCCGCGGTCCTCGGCGGCTTGCAGGTGCGCGAGCCACGTATCGAGTTCGACCACGGCCGCTTTCGCACGCTTCGCGACCTCGCCCGGCGCGGGCGCCCGCTTCGCCCCCATGAACTTGCGTAGTTCCTCGACCGCCGGCAGCTTCACGTCGCGTAACTCGGGCGAGCTTAGCCCGGGGAACGCGAGTTCGCAAGACTTCGCCGCCACATCAACCGTCGTGTTCGACCAGACCTCCCACCCCGGCACGCCGGGCGTGCGCGGAGTCGCACTCAGGCTCCCGCGTGTTTCCGTGTCACCGATCGTTTGGTGGCAGGCGTAGCAACTGTAACCGCTGAACTCCGGCCACGGCGCCTTCTCGTTCGGCGCGTCGGCCTTCTTCGCCCGCTCGTGGAGCAAGTTCACCGACGCCCGCAGCGTCGCGGCTTGCCCGATGACCCACATGCGCACTTCAAAGCTGAGAGGATCGCCCTTTTCGGTCCAGTGCTTGCGGTAATCCGGTTGGAAGTGGAACCGGGCCGGCTCGAACGCGAGCCGCGGGTGCCCGGCCGCGATGAAGTCGTGGTTCATGTCGCGCTCGCTGTCCCCGACGTGGCAGCTCGCGCAGTTCAGCGCACGGGCCACGAGGTTCTTCGTCGGCACGAACCCGAACTCGGTCCACTTCTCCTGGTTGCTACGGATCTTCCACGACGGGAGCGTGTGCTCCGCGATCCACTTGTCCGCGGGACCGTGACACGCACCGCAGCCGACGCCCTCGGCCAGAATCTGGTCGTGGGTCGCGGAGTCTTTCACACTATCGACCGCGTGACACGCGAGGCACCGGGCGTCCTTGTGCGGCTCCTTGATTCCAAGCGCCTTGCCCATCTTCACGGAGACGGGGTTGAACAGCACGCTGTACGCTTTGGAGTGCGGGTCGCTCGTTCCGGCCGAAACCGCTTCACGCGCCCAGGTCGAGTGCTCGCTCCCGACCTTCCCAATCGCCCCTCCACCGTGACACGCCGATGCCGAACACGAGGTGCTCGCGCGGTACGTGAACGGCTCTTTGAAATCGACCTTATCGACGCCGTAAGGTTTAGCTGTTGGTGCGACGATCGCGACCGCGGCGGTCGGTGGTTGGTGCGACTGCGCCGTGTTGAACACGCCCGCGACGATTGCGACGAGTGTTACCGCGATGAGGGGAACGGCACGCACGTTAAACCCGCGGTTCGTGTCCGGCGCATCCATGCGGGGAATCCGTTTGGGTGTCACTTCTCGTGAATCGCTTTGAAAGCGCGCTCTAGCCGATCCCAGTCCTGATCGCGGAACGCGGTCACGCCGCTGCGGTACTTCTTCACCACGGTGTCGCTCGGTTTCCCGCGAGCGTATTCCAGCGCCGCGAGGCCGAAGAACACCTGCGTCGCGCTGTCCCACTCGGGTAGGTTCAGCGCCCCTCGGGGGAAGAAGGCTCGTGCCCGCGCTTCGACCTGTTCACCGGGCTGCGACACGAGTTCGCGCCGCAAGTTTCCGGCCTGCTCTCCTGTGGTTTTCGCAACGCCTTGCGCCTTGTCCGCCTTTGCGGGGCGCGGCGACTCCATTGCGAGAACCACAGTCTTTAAGAGCGCCTGATCCCGCTTCGGCGACTCGATGCCCGCCGCGGACGTCAGCGGCCAAATCATTTGCCACGGGGGAACACCGATCGGGCGCTCGCCGAGGTACTCGGCACTCTTCCGCCAGTCGCCGTACTTCTCGCTCTCACCCGGTATGCGGAGGTTGTGGTGGCACGACGCACAGTTGAACTCGGCGAACTCCGGCCACGGCGTTCGGTGCTCGTTCGCGTCGAGTGACCGCCTCGCGCGGTCTTCGAGCAACTTGCACGCGGCCTCGGCGTGGGCCACGCGCCCGACGAACCAGACCTTCGCCTCGTTCGGCACGATCGGCGAGTAGCTGCTCTTCGTGCGATCCTTCTCCTGCCAGTGTTGCGGCAACCGGCGCTGGTACTCGGCGAAGTCGAAGTTCAGGCGCGGGTGCCCGGCCGCAATCATGTCGTGATTCATGTCACGAACCGGCAGCCCGTTCTCGGCCGGGGCACCGACGTGACACCCGGCACACGCAAGCGCCCGCTTGCCCAGGTCGTACAGCGGCTTCATTCCCGTGTCTGCGTAGACCTTCGCCCGATCTCCCTTCCACGCGGTGTGCGGTTGGAGCCACACGCTGGCGTTGCCGTGGCACGCCTCGCAACTCACCCCTTGCTCGCGCAATACAAGAGCGTTCGCATCGGGAATCAGTTCCTCCCGCGCGAGCGCCGGATTGGTGTGGCACGCGAGGCAGCGAGCGTCCTCGGTCGCCTTCTTCCCCGGCGCGTACTTGGCCATGATCTTCGCGGCCGTGATCTTCAGCGGGCGCCGCGGGTTGTCGGTCAGCAGGCTGTACGCCGCGGTGTGCGGATCGGCCGCGGCCCAACAACTCCCCGAGCTTTGCCAGCAATCGATCCCGCGCTCACCGTTCAGCACCTTGCCCGCGGGCGCTCCGTGACACGCCGCCGCGAGGCACCCAGACATACCGATGGCTTGCCTGCTAGCGTTCCCGGCCCCTTCGCTGCTCGCCGCTCGCGCCTCGGGTACGGGGAGACTGATTGTGGCGGTCGGGGCAACTCGAGCGGCAGCCAACGCGAGCGCAACGCCGGGGATCACTCCGGCTAGCGTGAGAGCAACTGTACGCGCGCTGAGATTCATTGTCAGCCGAGAATGTGGGTCAGTGTTTGAGAAACCCGCGAGCTACGATGCGCCGGCCGGCGCGTTCACCATGTTCGGCGTTTTCGGGTGCAACGGCAAGCACCATTCAACACGAACACTTCACCCGTGATCGCACGTTAAGTGCAAAATCAAACTGAAGCCGCCCTCCGTTCCGACCGGTCCGCCCCCGGCTAACAATTGCTAACCTTTCCGGGCCTCGGAAGCCGCATCGGTACACGTAGAGCCTCTGGCTCTTGGCTTTTCATGTACTTTGGCACCATCTCAGCGCGCTGGCAACCGAATACGGTGGCTAACATTCGCCAACAGCGGTTGTCTGCCACCCACCGCCCTTGCGGGCGGGGTTCACCGCACTTTGGCAAAACCGGTAGTCCCATCACCCGTGGCACCCTGCCCCACGCCCCTGGTGAACCCCGCCCGCAAGGATGGTGGGTGGGAATCCAGCCCAGCCACCGCGCGCCGTCGATATCTGATGTCAAAACTCCGGATCGGGCTACCTCTCCTCTACACCTACTGATCATTCGACCAGAGTGCTCACTCGGTTTCAGATTACGCGCCGTCTGTGATGGCGTGCCGAACACCGGTTCTTCACACAACAAAGGGCTATTTTCGGCTTCAATACCCTTCAAGTTCCGACCATAGGGCCTCTTTGCCCCGCGTGCGGGCAAATAAATTCAAACAAGACGGGAAAATCGTCAAAGTGAGTTCTAAGGTACGGACCGTAACGGGATGGATGGCGCGATCCGACTGGAGTGACGCCCCGGTGTCACTGACCCGGAAACCCGGATTCTGGAATGTTGACCGCTCCGTTTGAGTGGGTTACTATCCTGAACCTAACCCCAAGGCGCAACGAACTAACCGGAGCGGCGAGTGCTTCTCGGCAAGACGAAGACCGTGCAGCGGCGCATCACCACGATCGTGATCGCCACCGTCGGGGTCACCCTCATCGGGGTGATCCTCGCCCGGCTCGGCGCGCTGGTCACGCTGTGGGACTGGCCGCCCCTGCCGAGCAGCGGGTTCGGCGTCCTGTGCGGCGTGGTGGGCGGGGCCATCGTGTTCTTCGAGATGGCGATCGTCCTCCGCAAGCGGTGGCGCCGGTGGCGCCTGGGCCGCACGCGGCTGTGGATGCGGCTCCACATCTGGATGGGGCTGATCTGCCTGCCGGTTATTCTGATCCACGCGGGCTTCGGGTTCGGGGGGCCGCTCGCCACGGTCACGCTGGTGCTGTTCCTGCTCGTCACGTTCAGTGGCGTGTGGGGGCTCATCATGCAGCAGTGGCTCCCGCAGAAGATGCTCGCAGATATTCCGGGTGAAACGATCGCCTCGCAGATCGATCGCCTCGGCGAGTACCACGCGGACGAGGCCCGCCGCATCGTGACCGGGCTAACCACCGTTCCCCCGGAAGCGGAAGCGGTCGATCCGATCATCGGCGGCCCGCTCGCGGTCGAACTCGAAGCGTTCCGCGACGACGTACTCCTGCCGTACCTGCAACGGGGCAGTCACTCGCGCTCGCCGCTAACGGCCCCGGCCGAGGCCGAGCGCCGGTTCGCCCGGCTCCGCGAAGCGGTTCCGCCCGAGGCCCGAAACGACCTCGACCGGCTCCAGGAACTGGCCAACTTGCGGCGCCGGTGGGACGCGCAGGCCCAGTTGTACTTCTGGCTGCACAACTGGCTCCTCGTCCACCTGCCGCTCTCGGTGGCGATGACCGCGCTGATGGTTCTCCACGCGGTCCGGGCGCTGAAATATTGGTGATTCGTGTTCCGTATACGGTTTTCGGTGCTCGGGCCGGGTTAAACTCGTTACACCGTGCTCTCGCAGGCACCAGCGCGCCGAACACTGTTTACTGTTTCTGGGTGCAAGATGCCTCGTTCACCAAGTCGCGACCTGTCGGACCGGTTCACCGGGAAGCGCGGCTACTTCCGCCGGCCGGACGCGCTGCGCCGCGGGAAGATCGCCCTCGGTTGGATGGCTCTACTCGCCGCCGGCGCGTGGGCCGCGGTGGACGTCGTTCAGCCGGCCCAGCGCGTTCAGTACGCGCACTCGCACGGGCCGCTCTCGAACCCGCACGCTTCCTTCGACGACAATTGTGCCGCGTGCCACGTCGCCCACGGGCTGAAAGACCTGGGGCCGGTGTCCGTCTTCAACGCGCGCGACCGCTGGCACGATTTGACGTGCGAAAAGTGTCACTCCGGCCCCGGCCACCACGACTCCGCGAACGCGGGCGCCCGCGCGTTCCACGACCGCTGTTCCAACTGCCACCACGACCACAACGGGCGGTTGAGTTCGCTCGTGCGATTGGCCGACAAGGACTGTAACCAGTGCCACGAGAATCTCGGCAAGTGGCACGAGTCGAACAAGTCCAAGGCCGGCAAACCGTACCAGAACGAGATCACGAACTTCGTGAAGGACCACCCCGAGTTCCGCTCGCTGGACACTTCCGCGAACCCGCGCACGCTCAAGTTCAGCCACGCCATCCACATGAACCCCGGTCAGGCGTACACGGCCGACGGGAAGGAAGCGATGACGGTGAAGCGGCTCCGCGAACTGGGCGGGGACGCCGCCGTTACCCGGTTCGCCCCCGGCGCGGCCGACGACGTAAAGGTGCAACTCCAGTGCGCCTCCTGCCACGCGCTCGATTCGGGCGTGGGTTCCCCCGGCTTTAACTCGCTCAAGGACACGCTCGCGAAGGACGATCCGACCCGTGCCCTGCTCCCCCCGCGTGCCGAAGGCGCGTACTTCCTCCCGGTCAACTTCGAGGCCCACTGCCGCTCGTGCCACCCGCAGAAGGCGAACGAGGGCGTGAGCGAAGCCAACGGAAAGAAGTTTGAAGTGCCGCGGTTCGATGTGCCGCACCGCAAGCAACCGACCGACCTGATCGCCGATCTGAAAGCCGGCTACCTCAAGGGGCTGAGCGACAGCGGGCACCCGGCCCTGAACGCGCCGCCCGAACTCGGCGGCAAACTCGACGCGCCGCCGAAGAACCTCGCCCCGCGCACTTTAGGCGAAGAAGCCGAGCGGCTCGCCGGACTCGCGGAAGGGCTGCTCTTTGAACCGGCCGGGAGCTGCGCCAAGTGCCACACCATGACGCCGGGCGACGGAAAGGCCAAGCCCCGCGTCACGGCCGTCCCGGACCGCACGGTCTGGTTCAAGCACGCGAAGTTCAACCACGCCTCGCACCGCGGAACGACGTGCGCGACGTGCCACCCGGGGACGGGCGCCGACTACATCTCCAAGGTGGAAGCGGACAAACCGGAGCCGGTGCAGATCGTGGGCATCAACACCTGCCGAGCGTGCCACTCGCCGCTCGGCACGAAGATCAAGGTGTCCGACAGCCCGGACGTCCTGGGCGGCGGCGCGCGGCACAACTGCACCGACTGCCACCGCTACCACAACGGCGACCACCCGCTCCAGGGGCGCGGCGCCCCGGCCCGGGACGCGAGCAAACCGCTCGACCTGCTCAACTGGCTCAAGGGCAGCAGTAAGTAGCAGAGGGCAGAGTCTTCGGACGTCTGCTCTCTGGAACTCCAGGCGCCAACCATCAGGTTCTTCGATGATCGTCCAGCGGCTCCGCGACATCCAAAACCGGTTCGGCTTCCTTCCCGATAAGGAGCTGAAGGAGCTGTCGCGCGAAATCGACGTGCCGATGTACCGGCTGGAAGAGGTGAGCAGCTTCTTCCCCGCGTTCAAGCTCGAACGGACCAACCCGCCCGACATCGAGATGCGCGTCTGCCGCGACATGACGTGTCACCTGCGCGGGTCCGCAGCGCTCCTGAACGAGCGGACCGGATTGCCCGTACTCGCGGCCGAGTTGTCGGAGCGCACCGGGAAGAAGATCTGCGTCGAGGGCGTGTCGTGTTTGGGGCGGTGCGACCGCGCGCCGGCCGTCTGGGTCGAGAAGCGCCCGATGCCCGAGGACGTTCACGCCTGGGTGTACGCGAATCGCCCGGGTCAGGATCTGGAAGAAGTGCTCCGCGCGCTGGCCGACGACCGTGACCCGCCCAAACCCGACCCGGACGCCGAGTACCCCCCGCACACGAACTCGAACCGCGGCTACACGACTCCTCCATCCGACGGCGACAGCGCCCACCCTCCCCTTCCCGCGGCCGGCTGGTCGCTGGACGTGTACGGGCGCCAGCGCTGGCCCCGCGACTACCGTGCCATCAAGCGCTTCACCGACTACCTGTCGAAGCTGATCCGTCCGCTCGTGCCCCCGCCCCGCGACATGGGCGGTAAGGATCTGGAAAACTACGTCCAGCGGTTCCACCCGCTGCTGTGGGAACTGAAGACGTCCAACCTGCTCGGGATGGGCGGGGCCGGTGCGCCCGCGTACCAGAAATGGCTCGACGTGTGGCGCGAGTCGGGGATGGAAAAGTACGTCGTGTGCAACGGCGACGAAAGCGAACCGGGCACGTTCAAGGACCGCGAGATTTTGCTGCGGATGCCGCACCTCGTTGTGGAGGGTGTGATCCTCGCGGGGCTCATGACCGGCGGGTCGGCCGGGTACATCTTCATCCGCCACGAGTACCACGAACAGATCCACGCGGTTCGCGAGGAGATCGAGCGGGCGCGCGAGATGGGCGCGTGCGGCGAGAACATCTTCGGTTCCGGGCGCAACTTCTCGGTCGAAGTGTTTGAAAGCCCCGGCGGGTACATTTGCGGCGAACAGTCCGCGCTCATTGAAGCGATGGAGGACCGGCGCGGGCAGCCTCGCAACCGTCCGCCCGAACTGACTACCAACGGCCTGCGCGACCGCCCCACGGTGGTGAACAACGTGGAGACGCTCGCCTGGGCGCCGGGCATCGTGCTGTTCGGTGGCGACAAGTACGAGATGGGCGGTTGGCGCCTGGCTGCGGACCCGAAGATCAAGTTCGGCGGGCGCCGATTGTTCTCCGTAAGCGGCGATGTGGCCCGACCCGGCGTCTACGAGGTCGCAGTGGGCCTGACGCTGGGCGAGCTGTTCACCGGCGACAAGTATTGCGGCGGAATTACAGGGCCGCTCCGGGCGGTCGCGGCATCCGGTCCGTCCGGTGGGCTATTACCCGCAAAGATACCCATCGACCCGAAGTTCGATGAGAAGAAGCGCGTGGACGCGGTCGCCAAGATCCGCGAGCGCTCTGCGCAGGACGCCGACTACATGGCGTGGTTCCTCCGCACCCACATCCCGATGGGCGCGACGGAACTGGACCTGCTGAAGGTGCCGCTCGACCTGAACTTCTTCCGCCACATGAACGGCGCTCTACGGTTCCCGGTCGAGCCGATGCTCGGCGCCGCGATCGCCGTGTACGCGGGCAACGTGGACCTGCTCGACCAGGCGGTGAACTACACCGAGTTCTACCGCAACGAGTCGTGCGGCAAGTGCATCCCGTGCCGGCTCGGGTCACAGAAGTTGGTGCAGATCGGCCAGGAACTCCTCACGCGCCGCGATTCCGGCAAGCCAATCGCCGGTGAGGAGGCCGAGCGCATCAAGTCCGACGTGAAGGAAATCACCAAGACGTTGCAGCTAACGTCGATCTGCGGATTGGGGTACGTCGCTCCCATCCCGCTCGCCACCGCGCTCTCGTACTTCATGGAAGACACCCAGAAGAAGCCGCGGGGCTGAGTGCAGCGAGTTTTACGAGCCGCGACCGCAAGGGAGCGGTTGCAGCCCGGACTTTGAACAGGGATCGCAAACAACCTGTTGTGCCTCCCGCTCCCTTGCGGTCGCGGCTCGTAAAACTCGCCCACCAACTGTTTCCCCGCCGGTGTAAACCGGCCGTCCGGAATCGCCGAACTCGTTCAGCGCCCGCGTGAGTTTCCACCATGCCCGACTTCGCCGATCCCGATATCTCTCTCGGCCGCGAAGAGGAATCCCTCTTCGCCCGCGACGACAACGACGTCCTCGTGCGCCGCGAGAAGGAAACGCGCGACCGCTTCAACGACCTGGTGACCATCGTCATCGACGGGTACGCGGTCGAGGTGCCGCGCGCGGTTCCGAAGACCGACTCCCAGGGCAACGTGCTCCGCGACGCGGACGGTAAGGAGATCCCGCGCACCACGACCATCTACGACGCCGCGGCCGCGCTCGTCGAACAGGGTCTGTGGTCCGACGAGGAACTCAAGAGCCGCATCCCCGTGCTGTGCCACCAGCGCCACGTCGCGCCGGTGGCCGTGTGCCGCATGTGCTCGGTTCACATCAGCAGCATGAAGCGCGGGAAGTTAACGGCCGGGCGCAAGCTGGTGCCCGCGTGCCAGCACCGCATCGAAACGAACATGGTGGTCACCACGCGCGCCGGGATGTGGGGCTACAACCCGGAAAAGCGCACCACGGCCGACGAAAAGGTGATCGAACGCGCCGCGGGCGACGTGAACTCGTCCATCCGCATGCTCGCCGAGTTCCTGGTCGCGGATCACTGCCACGAGCCGCTCACCCCGACCAGGCGCTACGAAGACGAACTGAGCACGGTGGCACGGTCCCTCGGCGTGATCGAGGTGCGCGACGACGAGGTAGAATTCAAAGTTCGCGACAGCCTCCAGCGCGCCCCGGAACTGCCCAGCCGCAACACCGCGCAGGAAGCGATCCCCAAATCCCGGCGCATCGAACTGCCGCTACTCCCCACCCTCGAAGCGAAAGAACTGAACGAGGAGCGGTCCGACCTGCGCCCCGCGTGGGAAGAGTGGAACGCACTGATTGACGACAACTACCCGTACTCGTCGCGCACCGTGGTGGTGGACCACGACCGATGCATCCTGTGCGACCGGTGCGTGCGTGCGTGCTCGGAAGTGAAGCCGTTCAAGGTGATCGGGCACACGGGCAAGGGGTACGGCACGCGCATCAGCTTCGACCTCGACTCGATCATGCGCGACTCAACCTGCGTGCAGTGCGGCGAGTGCATGAACAGTTGCCCGACCGGTGCGCTCTCGCTGCGGCGCCGCGTGCGCCCGCGGGCCTGGGAGGACTCGCCGGAGCAGATCCCGGTGAACCCGAACACGTCGTTCCCGAAGTCGTCCGGGTTCCTCACCGCCGACGAGATGCAGCAGGTCTGGCTGCTCTACGAGAGCCCCACGCGCGGCCCGCGGGTCGTGTTCCCGTTCCGCTCGATCCCGTACTCGTACCTGAAGTGGAACGAGGGCGCGGTCCGCAAGTGGGAGATCGCCCCGGGCGAAAAGAAGGTGCTGTGCGAGGAGGGCGAGTACGGGAGCACCGCGTTCCTGCTGCAAGGCTCGGGCACGTTCGAGATCTACGTCCGCGGCGCGGTACAAACCCAGAAGCCCGGGTTCTTCGCGAGCTTGTTCGGCAAGAAGGCCAGCAACACGAAGGCGGCCGGGTACGGCGATCTCGTGAAGGTCGCGATGGGCGACGAACTGGTACTCGGGGAAATGACGTGCGTCACCCAGCGCCCGCGCGTCGCGAGCGTGATCGGCGTCGCGGAGACGGATAACCGTGAACTCGTGCTCGGGACCGACGAGAACGGCTGGCCCACCGTCACCCCGCACCCCACGCGGTCCGGGCCGGTCATCGTGTACGAAATCACCCGCAACATGCTCGACATGATGCAGCGGGCCGCGTCCGCGCGGGAAGACATTCAGGAAATGTACACCCTGCGCGCGATCCAGACGGGCGTGCAGAGCGGGCGCCTCTTCCAGTTGCTCGACACGATGGAGCGCCAGCAGGCGGTCACGTTCCTGCTCACCGAGGGCGTGCAGTTCGGGCGCGTCGCCGCGGGCGAAACGATCATTGCCGAGGGCGACACGGCCGCCGCGTTCTACATCATCCGGCTCGGCACCGTGCGCGTCTTCACCACGGCCGGGGGCGGCGAACAGGTGCTCCGCATCCTGTCCGTCGGCGACGGGTTCGGCGAAACGGGCCTCCTGTCCGATCGCCCCGGCACCCGCACCGCGACCATCGCCGCGCTCGATCCGGTCGAGGTCGTGCGCGTGCCCGGTCCCGTGTTCCGCAAACTCTGCGACCGGTTCCCGGCGCTCAAGGACGGCATGAAGTCCGCGCCGCGCCCGGCGGTGCCCGGGGTCGAGAAGGCCCCGCCGCCCGCGGTGCTCCGCGACTACGTCCGCCAGGGTTTGTACCAGGGCCAGAAGCTACTGGTGCTCGACCTGAAGAGTTGCACGCGGTGCGACGAATGCACCCGCGCCTGTGCCGACTCCCACGACGGCAACGCGCGCCTGCTGCGCGAGGGGTTGCGGTTCGGCGACTTCCTGGTGGCGACCTCGTGCCGGTCGTGCCACAAGCCGTACTGCATGGAGGGGTGCCCGGTCGACGCGATCCACCGGCGCGGGAACCACCTGGAAGTGGTGATCGAGAACCACTGCATCGGGTGCGGGCTGTGCGAGCGGAACTGCCCCTACGGGGCGATTCACATGGTGCCGCGTGGCACGCCGAACCCGGCCGCGGCGGACGTTCCCGGCGGCAACCCGTACATGACCGCGGCCCGGCGCGCGGTGAACTGCGACCTGTGCAACGGCGACGAACCGTACTGCGTGCAGGCGTGCCCGCACGAGGCCGCGTACCGCAAAACCGGCCCCGCACTGCTCGACGAGATCCTCCACCGACTGGAAACGCACGATTGAGTGGCGCGGATCGTAACATTCAAATCCCGGCGGGTATTTCCCGTCGGGATTTGTTATTTGCACCCGCCAATGACGCGCAGGCCCGATTCACGCACCGCATAAGCGATTACCGCACGGAAGCGTCTGGGCGAACAGCCGGCTCACACCGGCTGAAACGACATCCACCTATCTCGTCCCGCGACCGGATTACTTACCACCAGTAATGCCCATAGCGTCTGCTGCGGCTTCCCAGTCGTCGAAGTCAGCGGTTTCCGACTTCGTGGGCGTCGTGGTCGCAACCGAGGTCGTGAACGTCTCTTCTTCCGGTTGGAAGTCTTCCCACTCCTTGGAGGAGATGAGCGGGATCGTCGAGAGCGGCGGACTCAGGCACGGTGTCACCGCCACGGCCCTCCCCTCCGCGGCGGCAGTCATCGCTTCCAGGAACGCGGTCAACATATCGACCGCCTTGTCCACCCGGTTCTTGTCCATGTGGGGGAAACTCGTGCGCCCCCAACCCGCCTCCTCGGTCGTGTTCCCGGTCCACTGTTTGTCGTACCGGTACCAAATCATAATGTTGTCGCGCTTCGGCCCGGTTGTACCGTGCGACTTCATTGAGATATGAACGGAGCGGTTCTCCTTCGCGTTCTTCACGGAGAAGTGCCGCTTGTTGCCAATGGCGAGAGTCGGCCCGTCCACGACCGCTTTATTGAAGTAATAGAACCAGCCGTCCTTGTTGCTTTTGCAGACCTTGCGCCGGACCGATTCCTTCGGGGTCACGAGCTTGTACGACTTGCCGTTAATGAGTAATTCGGCGGGCAGCGTTTTTGGCAACGTGTAAGGCATACACCCCCCTGTTTGGTGAGAATCTCGCGTAGTATCGGTGCCGCGAACTCACACGAGCGGGCACCTCACCGGCCCCCTTTCTACGGCGTACTCGCGACCGATCTTTCAGGTCGCTCGGACGATATTCCGAATTAGTCTTGGTGGCCTTATCCGTGAACCCGCGAAGGCGTTCCTCGGAGATGTGACGGCGCCGCCATCGCATTTGCGGCCGGAGTTTGGGGAGCCGTCGGTAGAAGTAATGCGGGCAGGGCCGTTGAGTTCTCGCGGTTGCGTCACTCCACCCGCTCGTTAACACGCGCGGTTCGCCCAGAGGCTCAGGCGAACCGCGCGTGTTAACGAGCGGGTGGGCGCCAGTACCTGCCCACTTCCACACATTAAACAGCCCTGCGAATGCCGCGGTTCTCCTATCGCGGCCCCGCAAAACAAGCTAAAGTGACTCGTACCGCCTTTTGCTCACGCGCACCGGCTTTATGAGCGACGAAACTCAACAGGCTCCGCGAGCCGCAACGCCCACCGACGACCAGGCCCTTACTGCCGCCGCTTCCGCGACGAGCAGCATCGAGTCCGTGCCGCACGCCGAAACGCTCGCCCAGACACCCGACCAGATCCGGCGCGTGACGGCCGCGATCGCGCCGACGGGTCCGGGAAGCATCATCGCGAGCTACGAGGTTATCGGCGAACTCGGGCGCGGGGGGATGGGGGTCGTTTACAAGGCCCGGCACCTCAAGCTGAACCGCGTCGTCGCGCTCAAGATGGTTCTGAACAGCGGGCACGCCGACGCGCGCGACATCGCCCGGTTCGTCACGGAAGCCCAGGCGGTCGCCGATATTCGCCACGCGAACGTGATTCAGATCTTCGACAGTGGCGAGGCACACGGGTGCCCGTACATGGCGATGGAGTGTCTGGAGGGCGGGAGCCTCGCTCAGCGCCTCCGCACGTCCGGGAAGATGGCTCCGCGTGCGGCGGCGGAACTCGTGGTCAAGATCGCACGTGGTGTACAAGCCGCCCACGACCGCGGGATCGTTCACCGCGACCTCAAACCGCACAACGTACTACTCGACTCGCCGGACGCCGCTTCGGAACCGTGGGGCGAGCCGAAGGTGATGGACTTCGGGCTGGCGAAGCGCAACGGCGCCGAACTCACCCAAACCGGCGCCGTAATGGGCACACCGGCGTACATGTCGCCCGAACAGGCGAAGGGCGAGACGAAGAACATCGGTCCGGCGTCCGACGTGTACGCGCTGGGCGTCATCCTGTACGAGTGCCTGTGCGGGTCCGTGCCCTTCAAGGGCAGTGATGCGTGGTCCGTGATCCGGCAGGTGATTAGCGAGGAACCGGAACTGGCCGCGCGCCGCGCGCCCGGCGTGCCCCACGATCTCGACCTGATCTGCCAGAAGTGTTTGGCGAAGGAACCGGCCGAACGGTACGCGAGCGCCGCGGCGCTGGCCGATGACCTTCAACGATACCTCAACGGCGAAGCGCTCCTCGGCCCGCGCACCGGGTTGTGGTACACGAGCACGAAGCTGGCCCACCGGTGGTGGCGCCCGGTCGCCGCCGTCAGCGTACTCGTCGCGCTGATCCTCGCCGCGTGGCTCCTCCCGTCCCCACTGAACCGCCAACAGCCCCAACCGCCGGATACGCCCGCCGCGAGCGACGATTCGGGAAAAACCAAGGAACCGGACGCCGCGTTGGTGCTCTTGCGCCAAGAGGTAGCCAATCAGGTCCGCGCGCTCCGACTCGCGGAACCCAAACCGGACCGCACGTCGCCGCACAAGTTGGCGGCGCACGCCGAACTGCCGCCGACGGACTACTCACGGTTCAACGTGTTCAAGGACGAACGGGTCATCGACATGCGCGGGTGGAAGCAGTTGAACCCGAACGACCCGAACGACGAGTGCTCGGTGGTGTACTTCACCCGGCGCGAGATGATGAAGATCGCCCCGGCCGACGAACTGCGCATCGAAACGCGAACGACGGGCCGCGACGTGGTCAACCGTGCGGTGCTGCCGACGCCCAAGAAGGCCCGCGCGTTCAGCACGGAGCGCCCCGGTTTCGTGGGCGACCAAGCCATGAAGGTGCGACAGCTCGTACTCGACGTGCGCGACATCCCGGTGAAGCAGGAGTTCACGCTGAGGTACACCAGCACGTACTGGAACTCGCTCCAGTCGCTCAACGAACAGTGGTTCGGGGTGATCGGCTACGAGGGTTCGGTGAAAGCGTCCATGCTGCTGCTGTTCCCCGACGACCACCCGTTCCGCGAGCACAAGTTCCTCTACGCGCCGACCAAGCGCGAAGACCCGACCAAGCGCGAAGACCCGCGGCCGTACACCGGCCCGCTCATCACCGTCGCGGCCGAGGACAAGAGTTGGCTGTACTGGGAGATCCCCGGTCCCAAAGCGAACCACGTCTACCGCGTCGATTGGACGTGGTAGGCGGCAACATCAGAATACTGCCAAGAAAGTGAAAGTTTTTCAGAAGAGATCATCCCTCAGCAGCCGTCCGCAGCCATCCTCATACACGTGAAGGCGATGTACTCGGCAGAGAAACTGGGGCCATCCGCAGCAGGCCCAGCCAACCAGTCGTCCAAGGGGGCTGCGAATTCCTGAACCATACGTCGGAGTTCAGCCAACTCCGCGGAAGGGGCATTCTCTATGAAATCCGCGCGGATTAGATCGTCCGAGATACCGAATCGCTCAGCTATCGGGATGATGTGCCGCAAACGCTCCGGCACCTCGACCGGATCTAATCGGATTGTCTGCCGGTCGTTGACTGTTAGCCCATACTTCTTCCGCATCTCGCCAGCGGGTAGGATCTCGAAGTCGGGAGCGTCGGCCATCTGAGGAGCCTCTTGTCGCCGTAGTCGACCTACCACTTTCGCATTTGGCGGGAAGTATTTTGCTCTAGTCCCGTTTCAGTTTCCTTGTAGCGAGCCGCGACCGCAAGGGAGCGGGAGGCGCCCCCGTTATCGTCGCGGTTCCACACACAGGTAGCCCCGCTCCCTTGCGGTCGCGGCTCGTTTGGTCGCTACGTGGATCTCGAAACGAGACTAGAACTGCCGCCACGTTTCCGCGCCGCAGCCTTCTGCTGCACCGGTGCTGTCGGTTCGGATTACGCTTTTTGTGGCTCCAACACCAAATCCCGTAACGCGGTGGCGCGTTCGTCGTCTTTTGCGCGTTCTGCCTCTTGGCTTTGATTGATGGTCCACGTCTACCGCGTCGATTGGACGTGGTAGACGTGCGTATTGCGATCTGACAAACGGTGATCTGAAACGCCCGGTTCAGCCCAGGGCCATTGCCATTACCGCGAGCAGCGCGAGCACCATGAGCACGATCCACACCGGCGACTTTCGGTCGCTCGGTGCGTCTTCCCGGGAGACGAACATCCCGCACTTCGGGCACTGCTCCGCTTCCTCGTCGATCTCGGCGCGACAGTACGGGCACGGTACGAACGCGCGCGAGTCGTCGACGTACAACCCGGCCGGATAGGTTTCCGGGTCTTCCGGGTCGTAGTCGGTCTCGGCGTCGTAATCGTCGCCGTCGAACTCGTCTTCGTCGTCCTCGTCCGGCGCGCCGGGTCGCGTGCGGGCCACGTTTTTAGTCCTTCTTGAGCGAGTTGAACACCAGCCCGGTGAGCAGCTTCGGGTAGAAGTACGTCGACTTCGGCGGCATCTTCTCGCCGTGCTCCGAGATCTGCTCGACGTGGCCCATCCCCACCGGCGGCACGAGGCACGCGAGCTGGCACTCCTTCTTCGCGGTCGCGTCGGTCACCTCGCTCAGAAGGTGAACGTACTTGCAAACTGGCGTCCCGCCGATCTTGTCCCGGAGCAAGCGATCGAGCACGAGCTTGTGCAGGATGCTCACGCCCAGTTCGCGCCAGTCCTCGCTCTGGTCCGGGGCCAGCGACGCCATCACGTCCCTGTCGCGGAGCTTCGCGACCGTCCACAGGCCGTCGGCCACGGTCCCGAACGCGAACGTGGACTGCGACCCGTCCATCAGCACGTGTTCCCACGCGGCTTGCGCGTTCGTACCGGTGCGTTCCAGGACGTCGAAGTGTTCCGCGAGCACGCCCTCCAGTTGCGGCGCGCTGAGGTCCGCGGCCAGCCCGCTCACGAGCCGGTGCGTCGGCAGAATGAGCAGGCCCGGGTCGCTCATCCCGACGAGCATCATCAAGCAGAAGTTCGGCGCGGCCTCGTCGTCGGCCACTTCGCCGGCCGCGCGCCGTTCTTCGAGGTACTTCAGACCGGTTTCGTACCGGTGGTGGCCGTCCGCGATGTACACCGGCTTCGGCCCCATCGCGCCGATCACCTTGCTGATGGTCGCGGAGTCGGTGACCACCCACAGACGGTTGATGACGCCGAGGTGGTCGCGTGCGACGATCGGCGGCGCGGACCGGATGAGTTGCTCCAGCGGCGCGAACACGGTGCCGTCGTCCGGGTACAGGCCGAAGATCGGCGACAGGTTGAACCCGGTCGCGCGGTAGAGCTTCAGCCGGTCTTCCTTCGGACCGGACATCGTTTGTTCGTGCGGGTAGATCTTCCCGCTGCCGAACGGTTCGAGCCGCACGCGGGCCAGGAACCCGCGGCGCACGAACGTCTGCCCCTCGACGGTGTACTCCTGTTCGTACACGTACAGCCCGCGCGCCGTGTCCTGGCGCACGGCGTTCTCGACGACCCATTCGCGGAGGGTGTTGCCGGCGCGGGTGTACTTGTTCGTTTGCTCGTCGTCGCCCGGTTCGTCGCGGGTGAGTTCGAGGCGGATCGCGTTGTACGGGCTGCTGTCGTAGAGTTTCTGCTGGAGCGCGGGATCGATCACGTCATACGGCGGCGCGACCACATCGGAGAGCGTCCCAACGGAGCCCAAATCGTACCGGAACCCACGAAATCCTCGAATATCAGCCATTGCAAAAACGCTCCTACCCCGCGAAAGAGAATAGAAATCATTGTACTGATATTGCGCGGGAGCGGAGGAAACGCGATCAGTCCCGTCGAAGTGCCGCAATAACATCGTTCCATAAGCCGGCCGAAACGTCGTGCGGTCCTGTGCCCGTAACGAGTTCCAAGCACTCGCCCGGCATTCGATTACTCGCGACCGAAAGTGCGGCGGCGGCGATCGTTGGCGACCGGCTCATCCCGGCACCGCAAAACACAAGCGTGGGAACCCCGGCCCGCACGAACCCGGCGACCGCTTCTACCGCAGCACGCAGCACCCAGTGCGGGTTCCCCGCGCCGTCGACCAGCGGGAACCGGCAGTACACCAACTCCCGCGTGACAGTGGCGACGGGTTCGTTCAGCGCGAGATCAACGACCGCTTCGATCCCCGCAGACAGCACACCGCGAAGGTCACGGATATCCGCGACGCTCCCGACCCACAGCGGGTACCCCGAGATTTGACGCATCGCTCGCGACCCAGAATAGCTCTACCCGCTGTAGCACTCGTGGTTCGCCAATGTATGGGCGAACCGCAAGTGTTTACAAGCGGGTAGCGCGTGACGTCTCTCATTAAAGCGGAGTTGTTCCTACATTCCGGACATTCCCGGCGGCTGCCAGGGTACATCCATGCGCGAGTGCGAAGAGTTCCCGCCCACCTTCATGAGCTGGTACGCTTCACGCGCGTAATCGCCCAACTGCGGGAGGTCCGTCAACGTGAGTTGCGGGAACTCACGGTAGAAGCAGATGTCGTCCGGTAACGGCGCGCCGACGAACTCCGTGTTGGGGAGCACGACCTTGGCGAGTTCCTGCAGCCGTTCCCCGTCGGCCCCGGTCGGGGCGGCCAGCACCACCATCTCGTAGGGCCGCGGGTACACGTTCGGCACGAGGTCCGGAGCCGCCTCTTCAAATGCCTCACCCAACAGCGGCTGTGCGGTACCGTTCTCCGAGCGCGAGCGGAAAAACACCGTGGCCGGGTCGGAGTGGTCGAGGCGCGCGTCGAGGAAGTCGCGGGCCTTGTTCAGCAGCATGTCGCGGAACACCGGTCCCTTTTCGAGCGGCTTGAGGCACACGTTGCCCAGCCCGCGGAACTTGCGCGTGATGTCCTTCTGGAGCGACTGGTCGAACGCGAGCAGGTCTTCGGGCGCGAGCGCGGCGAGGAACTGGTCGGCGGCCTCGTCCAGGTTCTTGCACCCGTCCGGGAGGATCAGCTTGCCCGGCGAAGCGTCCGCGTTGGCCGACGCCCCGAGCCGCGTGAGGGCCGCGTGCATTTCGCTCAGCGTGGACCGGCAGAAGTTGATCTCGCGCAGGTACTCGGGGGCGTTGCCCGCGAGCTTGCGGAACACGGACAGCGCCAGGTCGAGCACGTGCAGTTGCAGGCGCTTCTTGGTGTACTGGCGCATCAGGTCGGTGACGTCGGCCGCGTTCACCTTGCGCGTCATCGCACTGAGTCCCGTGCTCCCCAACCCGCCGATCGCCTGCAACAGGCGCCCGTAGATCATACCGACCTCTTTGTTGAGGTCGGCGCGCACCGGCTCCAGCGCTTCCACCTGCGTTTTCAGCTTCTCGCTCATCTGCCGCACGGCTTCTTCCGCGCCCGGCAAGCGGTACTGCGGCACTTCCAGGAACGTCGCGGCCATCACCGAGATGTGCCCCTCGGTTTCCTTCACCAGCCCCTCGAACCGGGCGCTCATCGCGGCCTGGAGCGAGCTCGGCTGCGGGTCGTTCTCGCAGTCCGGTTTGCCGACCAGTTTGATGAGCTGGTCGAGGACCGCGCACGCGGACGTCGCGTCCAGCCGCCCGCCGGACGGCGTGCGCGTGCGCAGCGGGTCGATGAACGCATCGAAGACGCGCTCGGGGTCCTCGCGCAAGCTGTCGCGCGCGGCCTCGTGGAGCGATTCGACGATGGCCTCGAACGACAGCTTCCGATCGGCCCACTGCTGGCCGAGCCAGCCGGCGATGTGTTCGCGCAGGTGGCCCGCGTCCCGACCGGTCCAGCGCTGGAGCTGCCGCTGCGCGAAGCGCCGGGTCGCCGCGCCGAGTACCTCCGGGCGCGGCCAACTCAGCCGGAACAGGCCGAACGTCTGGCACGAGGGCGTATCGGTCGGGTAGGCGTGGCGGTACACGTCGCGCCCTTCATCAGCCACGCGCCCGGCCGGTGTGAGCAGCTCGTGGTACAGGACGCGCGCCGCAGCCGCGAGCACCGGGCGCGCGCCGTCCGCGCTCACCGCCTTCGGGAGCTGCGCCACCATCGTCCGCGCGAACGGCGGCTCGCTGTCGGTGACCGGGGCTTCGGACTTGTCGAACGTCGTCTGGTACCGGGACTTCCGCGCCTGGAAGTGGTGCAACTCGGACAGCGCCGCGTAGGTGTTCGCCAGCGCCGTCGAGCGCGGCGCCGTCACGTCCGCCGGCGGCACGAAGAACATGCCGACCACTTCCGGCCGCAGGTACCCGACCTGGCGCAGTTCGTGGCGCACCAGGTACGCCATGTCGAGGAACATCCCGCTGCCGGTGCCGCCCGCCAGCCCCGTCACGATGTACGCGCGCGGGCGGTTGGTCCGCAGCCCGAGCTTCGTGACCTTATCGGCCTGCATCAGCGCGTCGTCGGTCAGGAACGTTTCGATCTCCTGGCGCACGCGCTGGGCGATGGTGCGGTAGTGGTCGAAGAGCGCGAGCCGGCCGAAGGTGCGCACCCCCGCGGCCGGGCCGGGGTTCCGCGGGAGCTTGTAGAGCGAGCCGGTCGGCATCCACTGTTCGACGGGCAAGAGCGAGTCCCGTTGCATGTAGTGGGTCGAGCGGTTCAGCCGGGCCGGGATGATTTCGCGCGCGGTCAGCGCCGCGGGCACGTCGGGCGCTTGTGGGACACCGGCTTCCGGGTCGGTGTCGATGTACAGGATGCGCACGTTGGGCACCCGTTCGACCGAACCGTACCGGTCGGCGATCACCCGCTTGAGTTGTTCCGCGACGCGGTACCCGGTCTGCCCGATGGCGACGAGGAGCGCGGGGAACAGGGCGCCGTCGCCGGACCGCTCGGGAGGCGCGATGCCCAGGCTCCCCATGCGCCCGGTCTGAAGCACCACGGGCCGGTTGAGCGTCTGAGACGGGTGCTGGGTGGACGGCGGAGCGGGGGTCACGAGCCGCGCGCCGGAGCCGGGCGGAACGAGCGCCGGCAGCGGGGTATGGTTCGCGCTCTGACCGGGCTTGATGAGCGGGGGCAGGTGCGTCGGCGGCGGGGTCTGTTCGCGGCTGGGGGTCTGTTCCGCGTTGAGGCGCCCCTGCCCCTGGCCGGCCATCCGCGTGGCCTGGATCGAGTCGGCGAGCGCGTGCCCGGACGGGTTCGGCATCGTGGGCGCGCCCGAACCGGGTATGGACCGGCCGGGGCGCGAGGGGCTGATCGGCGTCGAGGGCGCGGGCGGCAGCCCGCTCGTCCGCAGGGCGCGGATCATCTCCGTGCAGCTCGGCCACCGGTCGTCCGGCTTCTTGGCGAGCGCGCGCCCGATCACGGCGCGGTCCCCGACGGGGAGGGCGTTCAGGTCCGGCGTGCCGTTGATGTGCTGCATCAGCAGCGCGCGCGTGTTCGCTCCGTTAAACGGCCGGTGCCCGGTGAGCAGTTCCTGGAACACGATCGCGAGGCTGTACTGGTCGGAGAACCGCGACACCCACCCCTCGAACGTTTCGGGGGCCGCGTACACCGGGGTCACGCCGCCGGTCACGGTCGCGCGGACGCCTTCGAGCACCTTCGCCAGCCCGAAGTCGGCGACCTTGATGTGGTTGAAGATGAGGAACAGGTTCTGCGGCTTCACGTCCAGGTGCTGGATCTGATAGTAGTTGTTCATCAGATCGAGCCCCTCGGCGGCTTCGTCCATGTAGCGGAGAAGCTCGTCGCGCGGGATGCCCGGCAGACCCTGTCCGCGGCACTCGCGGAACCGGTCCCAGAGGTTGCGGTCGGCCAGCTCCATCACGATGATGAGCTGGCCGTCGATAATGCGGAACTGTTCGAGGGTGAGAATGTACGGGTGGCGGATCAGTTTCACCCGTTCGAGCGCCTTCAGCTCCTGCTCGGCCGGGCGGCTGTCCTCGTCCATCGCGTCGAGGTCGCCGAAAACGAACTTGGCCGCCTTGAGCATCCCGCCCGGCGCTTCGATCTTCCAAACTTCGCCGAACCCGCCCCGGCCGAGGCGCTCGATCAGCCGGTACCCGTTGAGCGGGTGTGGGAGTTCTTCCTGGCTGACCAAGCGAACCGGCATGAGTAGGGGCCGCCTTGAATAGCCAAACCACAACCACCGACCGACTCTCGGCACGAACGGGTGCGTAGTCGGGGGCTACTAGTTTGTAGTTCAGGGTGTGAGGTTTGGCAAAAATGTGCTTCGGACGAGCCGAAACTCGTTCACGCCACATCTGAATCACCCACCACTTTTGCGAGGTATCTTGCGATTTTAGTGCAAGAACCTGAGCGTATCCTCTTCATGTACGGCATGAAATGAATCGAAATGTAGACTCGGTCGCTCCCCATTTCCGGACCGATTTTGCCCCCGTCTCCCGTCCCTCAAGTCTCGATCCGAAGAACGGGCGCGAATTGCCGTTCCCGGGCGGAAGAAAACTTTGGCCCCGCACGACAAGCCCCGTGGATTCCAGTTCGGCGGGCTTTTCGGGTTCGGGTTCCAACTTGCAGGCACAATCGCTTATCATGTCCGACCCGGACGGACTTTGTGCCCCGCGGTGGAAGGAATCACCCGGTACCGGCAGACGCCGGACGCACGAAACTGGAAGTATCGAACCCGAAATGAGGCGGGAAAATATTTCCAATTTCGTACTTCAAAGTCCGAATTTGGTTTCACGGAAGGAATCACCCTGTCATGAGTGCGACACCCGGACTACTGGTGAGCGTGCGGTCGGCGGACGAAGTTGCGGCAGCACTGGCCGGCGGAGCCGACCTGATTGACGTGAAAGAGCCCGCAAAGGGCGCGCTCGCCCCGGCCGAAGCCGAGGTGGTGTCCGCCGTCATCGACGCAGTCGACGGGCAGGTTTCCGTGAGCGCCGCGCTCGGCGAGTGGTCGTCCAATGCCATCACCGAGGCCCACTGGCACCTCGAACTGCCGCTCCAGTACGTGAAGTGGGGGCTCGCCGGGTACGCACCGACGCCGGGGTGGGGCGAAGACCTCCTCGATACGCGGCGCGAACTCCCCATTGGCACGGAAATGGTCGCAGTCGCCTACGCGGACTGGGAGCGCGCGAAATCGGTCCCGCCCGCGGAAGTCGCCAAATTCGCCAAGCGCTTCCGCTTCAAGGCATTCCTGCTCGATACGTGGGGCAAGGACGGCAAGACGCTGCTCGACTTCATGACCGCGAAAGAGATCGCCGGTTTGGTGGACGGACTGAAGCGCGTCTACACGACCGTGTCCATCGGCGGTTCGCTGCGCCCGGAGCAGATCAAGCAACTCAAGGGCGTTGTGCCGGATTACTTCGCGGTGCGGTCTTCGGCGTGCGCCGCGGGCAAGCGCGATGGTGTCATCGACGCGACCCGCGTCAAGAAGTGGAAAGAAGTCCTCGCCGGGGTGAAAGTGTCGTGACCGACCCGCCTCACGGGGCCCGGCGCGACGGATTCCCGCTTTCCGCAAACGGGCGCGGGGCGAATCGATGTCCGACGAAGTGTACACCTACGACCTCCGCCAGGAGCAGCCGATCATTGCGGCCCTGGTGCGCCAAGCCTCAACCCGCTACGCCCAGCGGTTCGCTCAACGACCGGTGAACGCAATCGAGGTCGGGTTCTGGGTGGAAGGCGCCCGTTTGGTCGTTCGGCTCATCTCGAATCTGGCCTACGAATTTAACAGGGCCATCTACCCAACCGACTACTCCGAGACGGTCGACCGAGCCAGCTACGGAGAGCACGTGACCATCCCGAGTTGGGAACTACTCAACAGCCTGTCCGGATCGGTGGATATGCGGGTGCGCGATGACGGCGGTCACGACGTGACCCTTCACGCGATCCGGGACGGGTACCAAGAAGGCTGGCGGGACACGGTGGAGGCGATCGGGCGGAACGTAATGCGGGTGGTATTCGACGCGCACGCAGATCTGTTCACCGGCGTCCCTCTGACCGACCCGTGCGAGATAACAGTTTACGAGGACGAGGATTCCAGCTTAGCGTGGTACCTGCGCGTTTCCGGCGATGCCATCGGGTTCAAGCCCACAGGCGCGTGAGCCGGTTTGCCTCCCTCTGCCCGCGAGAAGCTCCACTGCCGAGCCGGAGAGCAAGCGGGGATTTTGGAGAGAACCTTGATAACCGACCCGTTTCTCGCTCTCGTCGCCGAAGCGCTGAATCTGATGCACCCGCGGTTCGCCGCGGCGCAGGGGCTGGCGTATTCGCCGAGCGAAGCCGAGGAGCCGCCCGCGGCGCGGAAGGTCCGTGAGCGGTCGTTCGTGATGGAGTTTTACCACGAGTTCCGCAGGCTCTGGGATCAGGCGGTCCCGGTGCAACGCGGTCTCGGCCACGTACTCATTCAGGGCGATCCGGACGCGGGTCCGCGGACGCCCGATCTCCTGTTCTGGAAACTCGGCGAACGCGGCGCTGCGGACGAACGACTCGCGGCCGTGTCGTTCGCGTTCCTCTCGAATCCGAATGCGGTAAGCGCGGATCAGGCACTTCTGACGAAGTTCCGCGACACCCCGAAGGGCGGCTACTCGCGCGCGATCAGCGTCGTGATCGGCCGACACGCGGATATCCCCGCAAGTGGTTTGGCCGCAACAGATGGCGTCGCGACGATCTTCTTCGACACCGAGAAGTGGCGGGTTGCGCAGTAGAGGCAGCCAGTCCTGGGATCGCGGGCACACCGCCCGCACTCCATCGTTAGAAGAGCGGGCAAGGTGCCCGTGGCCCCAGGTACCAGAAGTTCAGCCCAATTCGAGTGACGTGTTTCCGAACACTTTGTGGTCCGCCATTGCGGGGCGACCGCGTGTGTACATTCGGGCGCAGCGAAACACTTCCGTCATCCCAAGCCCTTGGACCAGCGGCTCCGCGTAAGCCTGCACTGAAGTGTCGGGGACGTCGATCACTACCGGTCCACCGACTTCCTTCGCCAATCCCAGCAGAAGAACCTCGGCCACCTGCACATCGTCCGCAAACAATGGCCCGATCTTGTGCCCGCTGACGGCGGCCCGCGCGATCCCGAAACCGGCCAGTGCCCCACCACGCAAAACTCCGAGAGCCACGGACTCCGGTTGCGCGACCCAACCTCGGAGAAACACGGCCCGATCCACGGGGAAGCACTCGCGATCGTAAGCGAGCACGTCCGCGAACGGCACAGCATCGAGTGGAACCTGTTTGAGAGCGGGAGGAATCACCACCGGCGCCCCGCCAACACTCCCACCGTAACGAACGTGGTGGTGCGAAGTACGAAAGCCCGACCGTTCGTAATTTGCGACCTGATCGAGCACGCCGTCCAGTCCGACGTTGCACCCGGCGAGCCGAGCTAGTCCCGCGGTCCACAAGCGCAGTCCCAGTCCGCGCCCCCGAAACTCTGGTCGCACAATGTAGTGACCGACGAACCCGAAGTTGTCGGGGTAGCGCACGCACGAAATCGACGCGACCGGTTCGCCCTGCAGTTCAGCGACGAGCATCCCGCCCGGGTCGGCGTCGTGGAAGCACGGTCCGTCGAACCGCCCGGGGTTCCACCCCTCACCGTTGGCCCACTCGAAAAAGAGCCGCATCTCGTCGCGTGCAATCGATCGCACGCGGAACGGTTCGTTGGCCTGACAGGGCGAGGAATCGTTCACGACTGCTCCGAAAACGAAAAATGCCCGCCCCGTCACGTGAACGGGGCGGGCCTTCAGAGTATCACAAGCGCAGAACTTACTCCAGGAGCAGGGTCGGCTCCCAGCCCACGCGCTCGGCGTTGGCCTTGAGCTTTTCCAGCGCCCGGTTCTGGATCTGGCGCACGCGCTCCTTCGAGATCCGGAGCAGATGACCGATCTGGCGCAGGCTGTGGGTGCCGTTGCCGGTCAGCCCGAAGCGGAGGTCCAGCACCTTGCGCTCACGGGGCCGGAGGTTTTCCATCAGGAACCCGAGGGCCTCTTGGCGCTCGTTGTTCTCCTGCATCACCAGGGTGCCCGTGTCCGGCATGGCCTCGGTCAGCTTGAAATCGCTGTCGTCGTCGAGGACGGCGTTGAGGCTGACGGGGGTGCGGGTCGCGGTCTGGAGGTGCGTGAGGTGCTCGAGCGAGCTACCGGTGCGGCTGGCGAGTTCTTGCGGGCTGGGCAGGTGCTTGCCGCCGTGAGCAAGGGCTTCGCTCTCCTGTTGGAGGAGACCGAGTTCCTGAAGGTGGTGCGGGCTGAGGCTCACGAGGTGCGACTGACGAGCGACCGCGATCTGGAGCGTCTGGCGAATCCACCACGTCGCATAGGTCGCGAGCCGGGTGCCGTGGCTCACGTCGAAGCGGTCGATGGCCTGCATCAGGCCGCAAACCGCTTCTTGGAGGAGGTCGGAGTAGGCCAAGCTGTGGTGGCGGAAGCGCTTAGCAACGTGGGCGGCGAGGCGGATGTTGGCGCTCGCGAGCCGGTGCTTGTAGTGAACGTAACGGTCGCGGAGGCGCCGAACGGCGATCACGTCGCAGCGTGCATCCGTGCAGTGTTCGCGGATGAACTGGGCCATCGGCCACGGTTCGAGCGGCGGGCGCACGGCACGGAGTTCGTTCGGGTAGTGGCGGAGCAGCACACGCACCAGTTCGCTCTTGCAATCCCAGAAGCTCGTGAGCAATTCACGTTCTTCTTCGGGCGTCAGCAGGTCCGAGGAGAAAGTCGTGAGAGAGGTGTCATCGACCTTCGCAGATTGACCGGATCGCTTACGCCTAGCAGTCTTCATGGTGGCCGTTTCCTGTTACGTCAGATGAGGTTCGTGGATGGTTACCGGGTTTTCGCACCGGACTTACAAACGGGACACAGCGGTGGCGTTGCCTCGCATATTAAATTTTTCGCGAGGGGAAAAAAAATCCCCGACTCGAGTTGAGTACCTCTGCGAACCAACAGTTTCGTCCCCCGATCCGGCGAGTCATAAGTCAGCCGGGCGAAAGCGATTCCGTCGAACGAGTAGCTTCGCGAGAGTGCTCACTCGAGCCGGCGGCAATACGGCTCGTGTCGCGTGGTTTTCCGGGGTCCACCCCCATTTATCAGCCCGATTGTAGGCGGTATTTCTTCGCCGATCAAGCGTCAAGACACACAAAATCGACTTTTTCTTGAGGCCACCTTCACTCGATTTTCAAGCTCGGTTATCATTCATCTTCCGAGACGTGACACGCCAACCACCTGCGCCATTTTGCAAACTTCCCCGACCACCTGACCGGTTACTTCTTCCTCCTCGCTCAAAGTTGTGATCGTGGCGCGACGACACGGCCGGTTGTGTTCTAGATTTCCCTCATGGAAACCATGCTACCGCGAGCTTCCGCTTCGGTGGGAGTGGGAGCGGGACCGTTCATGAACGTGACCCGGTACAAGTGTTCGGTCCTCGCTGTCGATGACGACCCCGCGATCCTGGCCATTCTCACGGGCCAACTCGGGGGGGATTTTGACGTTATCACCGCGTGCAGCGCCGAGCAGGCGCGGGTCACGCTCTCGAAGCGGTCCGTTGATATCGTCCTGTCGGATCTACAGTTACCCGACGAAACGGGGCTTTCGCTCCTCGATTGGGTGCGCCGAACCGCCCCGCGAACCGCCCGAGTGCTGATTACTGGCACGGCCCGGATGCAGGACGCCGTCGACGCCATTAACCACAGCCAGGTCCACCGCCTCGTACTTAAGCCCTGGCGATCAGAAGACTTACTCCAAACACTTCGGGCAATCTCCCGGAGCCTGCTGCTCGAACGCAGCCACGAACACCTGCTCGACGAACTGCGGAAACTGAATCTTGAACTGGAACAGCGCGTTCAGACGCGCACCCAGGAACTCGAACACGCTTTGGGGCAACTCCAGCAGGCGAACCTGATTCTGGAGCGGATGGCCGCGACCGATCCCCTGACCGGGCTGGCCAACCGCCGCGCCATCGACGCCATCGCACGCAAGGAACTCCAGCGCCGCACCCGGCTTCCGGGACCAATCGCAGTCCTCTGGATCGATGCGGACCACTTCGGCCGCGTGAACAAGGACTATTCGCAGATCGCCGGCGACCAGGTGCTCGTGTGGCTCGCGGGGATTCTACAATCGTCGATCCGAACGATCGACACATTAGGCCGCGTGGGTGGCGAAGAGTTCATGGTTCTCGCCCCGGGAACGGACGTCGTTGGGGCCGAAGCACTCGCGGAGCGACTGCGGACGAGCGTCGAAGCCGCGCAGACTGTTTATTTGGGCCACACGATCCGCATGACGGTCAGCATCGGTGTGGCGGTCGCAGAAGACGGTACGCCCGCGGGCTACGAGCAGCTCCGCGAGATCGCCGCTCAGACACTGAAGGAAGCCAAAGAAGCCGGCCGGAACCGCGCCATCATCCGCCTCATCCCGCCTCCAGCGGCGTAGCGCGAAGTCGTTACTCTTCTTCGTCCGACGCCGAAGGTGGTTCGCGGAACAGTGCCGCGAACACCACCAGCGCGACCGCGTACCCCACCAGCGGCACGATCCACACCGCCGACCAGTTCGTGACGTTTTCGACTCGGTTCGCCTGCACCACATTGCCGGCCATGATGTTCCCCACCAATACGGCCGGCCCGCTCCCCAGGAATGTGACTAGCGATTGCGCGCCGGCCCGCAGGTGCGGTGGGGCTTCGCGGTCCACGAAGTACGACCCGAGCAGCCCGTAAAACGCATACCCCCACCCGTGCATCGGCAACGCGACCGCCACCACCGACGGCACGTTCGCGACGTACAAAAGGGTGTTCCGCAGGAGCAAACCGGCCAGCCCGAGCAGCATCAGGTGCTTCATTGCAAACCGGCGCAGTAACCACGGCGTCGCAGCCATGCACCCGACCTCGCACACCTGCGCGAGCGCCATGATGACTTCCGGCGCGAGCCGCCCGTAAGCGCCGAGGTCCACTTCGACCCCGAGATCCTTCAAGTACGGGGACACGAACAGGCCGTAGAACTGGTTCATCATGTTGCACAACAACAAGATGCCCGCGAACACCACGAACGACCGGTCGCGGAACATCTTGAGCGCGGGCAACCCGATCACTTCGCGGATCGGACGCCCGTGACCTTTGGGCGGCGTGTGCGGCAGCGCCAGCGCGAACGCAGCGAGAATTGCCGACGTGACCGCGGACAGGTACAGCGGTTGCGGCGAAACCGGGTTCATGACCCAGCCCGTCACGATCCCCGCGAAGATCCACCCGACCGTCCCGACGAGGCGCACGTACCAAAACGACCCGTTCCCATCGGGCAGGTTGCGGAAGCTAATCACGACGGCGAGCGTGAGTGTGATTTGCGTACCGATCGCGTACCCGAGCACGAGCACGAACAGAGGCCAAACCACGTCCTCGGGGTTCGCCGCGGCGCCGTCGTAGGTGTCGCACCAGACCGCCGCACCGCCCATGAGCGCCGCCATAAGTGCGTGCGCCGCCGCGATCACCCGGTCCACCGCGAACCACCGGTCGGCGAGCAACCCCACGACCATCGGCGCCACGATCGCGCCGATGCAGAACGTCATGTAGATGTAACCGACGTGTGTGGGCTTGAAGCCCAGCCCGCCCGCGTCCGCGGCGGTCTGGAGGTACCGGGTGAGTGGCACCGTGAGCGCCGCGACGCCGAAATATTGCAGGAACATCATCGCGGCGAGCCGTCCTGGCACCGAACCGAGCATCACGTCCCCCGTTGAGTACCGCGTCTCACGGGTGTTGTATCAACCACGCCCAGAATAAAGTGCGCGGCACAAATGCGTGCCGTGAGTCGACGGTGGTCGTGGTCGCCTGGTTCGTCGCGGGGCCGATGAACAACCGGATCATCTACCTACCCGCCGGTCCTGTCGCGTTCATCAAAGGTTTGATTGGCGAAGAATAGGCGCTCCCGAATCCGATAGCCCGCGCACAACGCACGGGGTACGATGCGGCATCCATCCTGTCACGCGGTGGCCGCAAATGTTCTTATTCGGGTGCGGGGGCGTACTACTCGGGCTGTTCCTCGGCCTACTGATCGGCTCGGCGATCCTGCGCGCGGCCACGGCGCTCGCGAACCGGATCTTCAAACCAACAAAGCGAACCGACGAAGACACCTTCGGTCAGTGGGACGACTGGGATTCGGGCGAACCCGGACCGGGAGCGCGCAAGAACGCCGACCGCACCATTCCCGAACCGGGTATCGCGACCGGGATGCTCATTACCTTCCTTTGGGGAGTCGTTCACGCCTGTTGCTACGGGATACTGGGCGGGCTTATGGCACTCGCGTTCGACGACATGGGCGCGCGAAACGAATGGCTCGCTCCACTCGTCCTATTTTGTTTCAGCCTGCCCGCCTCGTACCTGGCACTGGCACTGCTCCTCGTGGTCACGCTGCCGACCACCTTCGGGCGCGCCGCACTGGTCGCGTTCTTGAACTACGCGATCGGCCTCGGTATCGCGCTCGTGATCGGCACCGCGGTGTCGCTCGCCTGGAGCGCGGTCGGGCCGTAGGACGTGTTCCAGGCTAAATCCCGGCCCAAAGCTTTTCGTACCGGCTTCGTCCGACGATTGATTTGCGCTCAGCTTTATTCGTTGCTGAACACGAACACCGGCTCCGCGCCCGGGCCGGTGAGAACGCACGCGGTGAGCGGTTCTCGCACACCGCCGCTCGTATCGATGCGGATGCGGACCCGGTTTGCGTCGGGAGCGTCGAGTTTAATGTGCCCGCTCACTTGCACTTTTCCCGGTAGCGGCAGCGGGCGCTCCGAGAGCCGCTTATCCGCACCGAGCCACACCGGGTACTCCGGGTTGAACATCCGGTCCGTGTCGGTCCCGAACCGCGGGTTCACCACCGCACGGTCCCAGATTTTGTTATGCGCACACGCCAACTGGACCGGCGCGGGGCAGTCCAGTTCCGGCGACAACCCGTTGTGCAGGAAGATGTGCCCCTCGGCCTCGGCGACCCACGGCAGGTTCGCGAGAAACGCCCGGTGCTCCTCCGGCATCGCGGCTTTCAGTTCGGCGAGTTCCTGTTCCCACTTACCCGGCGGCATGTAGTCCGCTGTGCGCCCCAAGTAGCTGCGGAACGTCCAGTTGTGGTCGTAGTTGGTCGCGTACCGGCGCACCCACGACTCTGAGGGCGGGCCGTCCAACCCGGTCGCTTTCACGAGCGCCAGATCGTGGTTGCCCATCACGCACGTGCTCCCGGGTTTCTCAGTGATTAACTCGATCACGCGCGCGACGAGATCCTTCACCGTGGGGTGCCGGTCCACGAGGTCGCCGAGGAAGACGAGTTTCGCGGTCGGCCATTCGGTGCGCGTGCGCAACTTCGCAACGAGCTTATCGAGCCACTCGACGCGCCCGTGCAAGTCACCGATCGCGATCACGGGGTAGTCGACTCGGGCGGGCAATTGCATCACCTCTCACCTTCTCCGGGTGTTCGTTCCGAGCTAAATTGCACTACTGGTATGTTATTTGATTGACACGCGGAGAGCCGCCATGCGGGTGGACCTGTTCGGGTTGGTGATGGAAGCGCCGAGTGTGACCTTTTATCTGTGGTCGCCGTGGCGCTGCTCCGCGATCGAGCACAAGCTCTTCGACGCCCTCAAAACGGTGGCCAACGTCTCCATTGAGGCGGCGCCAGACGAGGTGCGCATGCACATTACCGAGAACAAGAGCTGGCGGTCCGCGCTCCAGAACTTGTCGCGCGTGTTGAAGGGCTGGCAGGAGGAAGCCACCGACGGCGGAAAGGACGAGCGCAGAAGCTGGCGCTGGTTATTGGAAGCCGACACGGACGCGAGCGGTTACGACATGCAGGGCGAGAAAACGAGCATCTGGGCGTACCTGCGTCTCTCGATCGACCGCGGCGGCCCCGGGGAAGCCGAAAAGGGCGAAGACATCGACCTAAACGGTTTCGGTGTACAGGTTTGGGGCAATAAGGAATAAGGCCGATGTGTTTGTAGCCCCGGACGGGGCGCGGGCGAGTAGCCAGGGGTGGAGCGATAGCGCAACCCCTGGCGAGCTTGTCGCAACGAGAAATGTCCGCCAGGGGTTGCGCTCCGCTCCACCCCTGGCTACTCGCCTGCGCCCCATCCGGGGCTGAAACCCAAATCTCTGCCCGCTCTTGTTCTCTGTCCTACCTTCTTTGCCCCCTCGCTCTTGGCCTTTTCCTCGACCGCCGGTCTTGTTACAAGCACCCGCGACCGTGTTCCCACCACCCTCGCGCGCACACTGGTCGGAAGGACTGCCGTGTACAAGCTGCTCCTCTGCGTCCGCTACCTGCAAACCCGCTACCTAGCGTTCATCTGCATCGTGAGCGTGATGCTCGGCGTGGCGACACTGATCGTGGTGAACGCGGTCATGAGCGGGTTCAGCACTAAGCTCAAGGACCGGCTCCACGGGGTTCTGTCCGATGTCGTAGTAGACACAGACCGCCCCGACGGGTTCGAGATCGTCCGCGAAGCGACGCGCGACCTCACGGCAGACGAGGCCAAGAAGTTCGGCGCCGACCCACGGATGATTCGCGGGGGGTCGATCGAGGTGAGCCGGCAACACACCCCGCACGCGCTGGTCATCGAAACAACGGACGGCAAAACGCTCACGACCCGGCGGTACCTGACCCCGGCCGGGATCGCGCACGAGATCCAGACCGGTCCCGCGGGCGACAAGATCGAAGCCGTCACGCCCACCATCGAAACGTTCGCCGTTCTCCAGTTCCGCGACGACTACAATCGGATCGTGGCCAAACCGGTGCGGCTGATCGGCATCGACCCGGAGGGTCGCGCCGCGGTGGGCGGGTTCTCCGAGTACCTCGATCGTCAAAAGGGATCGCCGCACCCGAATTTCGACCTCACCCCGGAAGCGCTCCAGCGCGTCGAGTGGAACCGGCGGCGCCACGACCGCGAGGCCCCTCAAGTCGTTCAGTCGAAAGCCGTGAAGACGGCGATCCCGCCGCTACCCGACGCGATCCCCGAACCGAAGATGGACGTCGACGTCGGCATCCCGAAGCCGAAGATGCACGGCGTCATCGTGGGACACAGTCTCGCGCACTTCCGGTACCACAACAAAGAAGGCCAAATGGTGGAAGAGGTCGCGCTGTCGCCGGGCGACAACGTGATCCTCACGACTGCGGGCGGTGAAGACCTCAAGCCCGTGTGGGGCAGCTTCTATGTGGCCGACTACCTGAAGACGGAGATGAGCGAGTACGATCAGAACTACGTCTACGTGCCACTCGAACAGTTGCAGAGCATCCGCGGCATGGCGGACCGGGCCACGGCGTTCCAGCTCCGGCTGAAGAACTACGACCGGGACAAGGTGGCCGTGTGCGAGGAGTTGCGGAAATACTTCCCGCACCGCGAGGCCAAAGTCGCCACCTGGGAAGAACTTCAAGGGCCGCTATTGTCCGCGATTGAGGTGGAGCGCAGCATCCTGAACATACTCCTGTTCATGATCGTCGGCGTCGCCGGGTTCAGCATCCTCGCGATCTTCACCATGATCGTGAGCGAGAAGTACCGCGACATCGGCATCATGAAGTCGCTGGGCGCGAGCAGTTGGGGCGTGATGAGCATCTTCCTCGGTTACGGGCTCCTGCTCGGCACCGTCGGGTGCGGCTTGGGCACCGCGCTCGGGCTGACTATCACCCGGTACATCAACGAGATCGAGGCGTTCCTGACGCGGCAAACGGGCGCCGCGCTGTTCCCGAAGGACGTGTACTACTTCAAGGAAATCCCGACCAACATTGAGTGGCTGACCTTGGTGTACGTGAACGTCGGGGCCGTACTCATCGCGTCCACATTCAGCCTGCTCCCGGCCTGGCGCGCGGCGACGCTGCAACCGGTCCGGGCGCTCCGCTTCGAGTAGGCGAGCGGCCAGCGTGAGAACGCGAGTTACGGTGTTGAGGTGATGCGTCTTGTGGTGGTGGCACAGGCCTCTGGCCTGTGGAGGCGCTACCACAGGCCAGAGGCCTGTGCCACGAGCAAAACTACCAGCCGGCTCACGCCGGCCGTTCGCCCGGAGACGAAAATGCTGACCGCCGTAAAGCTCGAAAAGACGTACTGCCGGCACGCCGTTCAGGTGCGAGTGCTGAACGGGCTGGACCTCGAAGTACAGACGGGCGAGTTCCTGAGCATCGTCGGCGCGTCCGGCTCCGGGAAGAGCACGCTGCTGCACCTGATCGGCACGCTCGACGCCCCGGACGCGGGGCGCGTGCTGCTCGACGGGAAGCGCATCGACAACCTCCCGTCCCGCGACCGCGACCGCCTGCGGAACCGCACGTTCGGCTACATCTTCCAGTTCTACCACCTGCTCCCGGAACTCAACGCGGTCGACAACGTGCTGATGCCGGCGTACATCGGGCACTCGGTGCTCACCTGGTGGCAGACGCGCCGCCAGTGGCGCCGGCGGGCCGAGGAGTTGCTCGAACTGGTCGGGCTGAAGCACCGGCTGAAGCACCGCCCGCGCGAGTTGTCCGGCGGGGAGATGCAGCGCACCGCGATCGCCCGCGCACTGCTGATGGACCCCCGCGTCCTGCTCGCCGACGAGCCGACCGGGAACCTCGACACCGCAGCCGGGAGCGAGATCGTGCGCCTCCTGCGCGACATCAACCACAACAAGGGCGTGACGATCGTGATGGTCACGCACAACATGGAAATCGTGTCCGCAACGGACCGCGTGGTGCGAATGGTGGGTGGGGTCGTTACCGACGACACGCCGGCCCCGCGCCCGTCCTTTCAACCGCGATTAGCCGCCGTGTAATTTTCGATTTGAGAATTGCGATTGGAGATTGGGGGGCATTAGCTTACTGAGCGGCGCCCCTGTCAATCTTCAATCGCGAATCGAAATCGAACATGTCTCTTCTCTGGCTCAACGGCACGCTCACCGACAAGCTCGACGCCCGCGTCAGCCCGTTCGATCACGGCCTCCTCTATGGCGACGGCGTGTGGGAGCACCTGCGTGTCTTCAACGGCGCGCTATTTCGCGCCTCACACCACCTCCGCATCCTCTTCGCCGCGGCCCAGGCCGTGGGTATCGATATTCCGTTATCAGAAGCGGAACTGCTCGCGGCGATCGAAGCCACAGCGAAAGCGAACAACCGAACCGAGGGGTACGTTCGCGTCATCGTTACGCGCGGCCCGGGAACGATCGGCCCGGACCCCCGAAAGATCGAACCGCAAGTGATCGTGATCGCGGAGGAGTACCAGCCGTTCCCGCACGAACTCGCCGGACACGGGCTGCACGCGGTCGTTTCTCCGCTTGTGCTCGACACCGAGAACCCGGCCCACCGTTCCCGCACGCTGAATCAGCTCCACGTCGTTCGCGCGAAGCAGCACGCGCTGCAAAATGGCTGCCTCGAAGCACTGTTCCGGGATCAGGCGGGACACCTCGTCGGCGCCACGGAAGGCTTCCTGTTCGTGGTGAAAGACGGCGCGCTCGTCGTTGCGGGCGGGCAATCGGAAGACGCGACCGGGTACGCGATCGCAGGAATGGCCGGCGACGCGGGGCTGGTCGTTGCGGAATACACGGTCACGCTCGAAGACCTGCTCACCGCGGAAGAGGCGTTCATTGCAGGCACGGCGTGCGGCGTCGTCGGCATCGTGCGCGTGGACGGAAAACACATTCGTACTGGAAGTGAAGGACCGATCACGCGGGCAATTCGAGAAGGGTATCAGCAACTCACGCGCGGTGAATCGCGGTAGAATGTGGGTGTAGCCCGAAAGGAGCCACGCCATGATTACCATTCGCCGCATTCTCGTTCCGACCGACTTCAGCGAGTGCGCGACCCCGGCCGTGCGGTACGCGGCCGAGCTTGCCGACAGGTTCGAGGCCGAACTTGTCCTGCTCCACGTCGTTCCGGATACGGTCCTCGCGCTCCCGGACGCGGTGATGCCCACGCCCACGCCGATGGCCGATCTCGACGCACTCACCGAATCCGGCAAAATCGGTCTGGCGAACCTCATTACTGCAATGAAGCTGGAAAAGTACAAGCCGCGTGCGGAAGTGCGGCTCGGTTCACCGGAACAAGAGATCGTCGAAGCCGTAAAAGACCTGAACGTCGATCTCGTGTGCATCGCCACACACGGGCGCGAGGGAATCGCCCGCGTGCTGCTCGGCAGTGTAGCAGAAATGGTCGTGCGCCACGCTACGTGCCCGGTCCTCACAGTGCGGCCCGGGACGTGCTGAATTTCGCTGTCGTCACTTCACCGGCGGAAGCCCCAACACTTCCACCGGTTGCCGCCCCGCTGGAGTTTCGGCTTCCATCCGCGTGCCGGGTTCCTGGTGCTTCCACTTGAGGTACGCGAGCGCAACCGGGACACCGAGCCGCGGGGACTGACAACTCGACGTGACCAACCCGACCTCCTGGCCGTCGCGAAACACCTTCGCCCCGGCCGGGAGCGGGCCGCCTTCTAGCACCTTCAGGCCCAAGAACGCGCGGTTCACGTGCCCGGCGCGGTCGCGGGCCATCACGATCGGCTCTTGTCCCAAGTAGCAACCCTTCGCGTAACTGACCGCACGCAGCGCGTACCCCACCTCCATCACGAACCGATTCTCGTCGATGTCTTTCCCGAAGATCGGCGCGCCGGCCTCGATACGAAGCGTCTCGAACGTATCCGCACCGGCTGGAGTCGCACCCGCGGCGAGGAGCATGCGTTTCACGCCATCGGCAACGTCCGTTCGGCACACGATGTCAAACCCCGGCACGCCGAGTTGATCGCGCCGGCGCAGGGAGCACGTCGCGTCGCGCCCGAACGTGCGTTCCATGTGGGCGAACTCGGGCAGTTCCGGCACCGCTTCTCCGAGCGCGGCACCGAGTACGGCCGCGGCCTTCGGCCCGGCGAGGTGGAACTGCGCGAAGTCCGCGGTGCGATCAGCGATTTCAACCTGCTCCGAGATGAGGTATCGGTCGAGGTATTGCACCAGTTCTGTGTTGCGCCCGGGGGTCGTTTCGATCCACATCGCGTGGCGGGCATCGCTCAGTCGAACGTGATAGATCCACGCCTGGAACTTCACCTTCGCTCGTGCATCGCAGAAGTACGCCTCGACTCCACCACCCAATGGAAGCGCCTTAATGTCGTTGGTACTGAGGTTGCCGAGGAACATCGGCGCATCGGGGCCGGTTAGTAGGAGTTTGGCGGCCCCGGAAGTATCGAAAAGCGCCGCGCCCGTGAGTGCGGACTGGTACTCTGCCGGCGCGGGAACCGAAGTTGCGGTTGTCATCGAACGGTCCGTGAGTCTGTGGTCCGTGAACGCGGGAACCTGATACGGGCATTTTACGCATGGGAGGAAAGGTGTAGCCGGCCGCGTGCCCGAAGGTGTGCTACGTTTCCGAAACACCCGTTACTCGCGACCACCCGATGACAGACCCGAACCCGAATCCGTCGCGCGTGCGCCGCGGCTTCGCCGTACTGGTGGGGCTGTTCGCCACATGGCAACTCGTTTACATCGTTGCTGCGAATTTCGTGGTGTTCGTACCGCTCCGCCCGTCCGAGCCGCCACTCGAACCGATCACCTACGGTTACCAAGCCAAAGGAACGTTCACCACGTCCGAACCGCTCCAGCGGACCGCGGAGCGTGCCAGTGAGCTACTCACGTTCTGGTCCGAAGTATCCGGGCAGGAGCAAGGATGGGCGATGTTCGCGCCGGGTACGCCACCGTACTCGGTGTTTGCGAGCACAGAATTTCAATGGGACGACGGCACCCGCGATACGCTGCTGTCGCACTACGAACCACGAACTTACATAAGCACCGCGTACCGCGCCCCACTTGTTCAGTGCCGGCACTTTCACTTTGAGTCGCAATTCGTGATTCCGGTGTGGTACGCATCCCCAGAGATAATTGCGGAACGGCCGGACCTCTGGTCCGATCTGCCGGACATCGTGCGTGCCTCGCGCCGCGAGATCCGCGCCTGGCTCGATTCGCGTTTAAAAGAGTACCTCGCCAACAACCCGCACCGCGACCGACCGCATGTGGTGATTCTGAAACACCGGTACATCACCACGCCGAATCCGGATGAACCGCACGATTCCCCGCGCACGGTGACCGAGCGCCCGTTCGCCCGGTGGTGGCCCGACACCAACGCGGTCGATGCGTTTGACGTGACGAAAATGGAGTTCGTTCCGGTGGGAGTGGCGCCGTGAGCAACGCGCGACTCGTCGGCACGCAGCCCTGGTTCCCGTGGCCGCTGTCGCGGTGGAACTGGTGGACTGAACAGGTGCCCGCCGAGCGCGTCGCTGCGCTCCGGATCGCGACGGCACTCGTGCTGCTCGTGGACATCTTTGTCGAATACCTGCCACACTTCACTGCGTTCTTCGGACCGGACGCAATTAGCCAGCGCCTCTACGACGGTCGGTTCCGTGCCGACCACATGTACTGGTCGGTTTTGCGCTGGCTCCCGGCCGAATGGGGCGGGCAAGCGCTGTTCGGCGTGTGGATCGCTTCGGCAGTTGCACTATTAATCGGCTGGCGCCCACTCGTTTCGGGGCTGATCGTATGGATCTGTGCCCTCTCCGTGTGGAACCTCAACCCGGGTCTTCACAACGGCGGCGACCGCCTGCGTCACACACTCTTTTTGATGATCGCGGTGAGTTGCTCGGGCGCGGTGTGGGGCGTTTCGTCGGTGCGCGGCAAAAACGACCCGCGCCCGGTGCTCGTTCCGGGCTGGCCGGTCAAAGTGCTCTTCGTGCAACTCGCGGTGATGTACTTCTTCTGCGGCTACTACAAGGGCATCAGCCCGTTGTGGCGGAGCGGGTTCGCGATGTACTGGACCTCGCACGACCTCGCGTGGTCCCTGTGCCCCAGCGCCGCGGACCAGTTCCCCGTGTGGCTCCACCGGCTCTCGGCCCTCGTAACGCTCGTGTGGGAACTCGGGTTCCCCGTTCTTGCTGTGCTCAAGCGCACGCGAACCGCGACGCTCGCGCTCGGCGTGCTCTTCCACGTCGGAACGTTGTTCACAATGGAAGTGGGCCATTTCGCGCTGTACTCACTCGCGTGCTACGCGGTGTTCGTCCCCTGGGAACGGCTTCGCGCCCCGACTACTTCCGAGCCGCCAAAGTAATCGCTTCCAGTAGTTCGGCCTCCTGGCGATCAAAAACGCAGCGCAAATCGAGCAGCACGCGACCGTCTTGCACGCGCGTTACCACCGCGGGCGTTCCCGTGCGCAACCGCGACGCGAATTCGGTTTCGCTCACTCCGTCCGCACTCAGTCCGAGCACGGTCGTCGGCACGCTGACGTCGGGAAGCGAACCGCCACCGACGAACGACTCGTCCTCCCACACCCCGACCGTTACCCCGGGAATCTCCCGCACCCACGCCGCGAACGCTTCACTGCGGCGCTTCAGGTCTGTGGGTGAGGTCGTCAGCATGCGCAGAACAGGCACATCGCGAATCGCCTTCGTCGGGTTGCGATAGAGCAGCAATGTCGCTTCGAGAGCAGCGAGTGTCATTTTGTCGAGCCGGAACGCGCGCATGAGCGGGTCGCGTTCGATCTGTTGAATCAGTGCCGCCTTGCCCGCGATGATGCCGCACTGCGGGCCGCCGAGGAGCTTGTCGCCGCTAAAGAGCACGAGGTCCGCACCGCACGCGGCGCTGGCCGAAACGAGTGGCTCGCCCGGTAACCCGAACGGCGTCAGGTCGATCGCTTGCCCGCTCCCCACATCGTCGATCACCAGAAGGTTGTGCTTGCGCCCGAGTTCGACGAGTTCCGCGAGTTCCACGGACTTCGTGTACCCGCGCACGCGATAATTGCTGCAATGCACCCGCATCAGGGCCGCGGTGTTCGGGTTAATCGCGCGCTCGTAGTCGCTGAGCCGGGTAATGTTCGTGGTGCCCACTTCGCGCAACGTGGCGCCGCTCGCGGCCATCACGTCTGGGATGCGGAAACTGCCGCCGATCTCGACGAGTTGCCCGCGCGAGACGACGACCTCTTTCCCCTGCGCAATCGCACGCAGCGCGATCACGGTCGCGGCCGCGCAGTTGTTCACAGCGGTCGCACTTTCCGCGCCCGTAATGGCCCTCAGCCCCGCGCGAACGTTCCCCTGTCGAGATGCGCGTTTCCCTGTGGTGAGATCGAGTTCGAGATTCAGGTACCCGCGTGCCGCTTCGTAGGCCGCGCGTGCGGCGTCTTCGTGAAGCGGAGCACGACCGAGGTTAGTGTGAAGCACGACACCGGTCGCGTTGATGACCGAACGGATTACGGGCGCAACTTGCGTATCGAGAGAAGTGAGCACATCGGCCGCGATTGCATCGACGTTGAGCGTAAGCGGTTCACCGGCCACGAGCCGGGCGCGGATCCCGTCGAGCGCAACACGAATTTGTGCGGTAATCGCTTCGGATGAATGGCGCTCGCGTGCCCCCAGCAGTGCGGGCGTGTTGAGAACTTTCGTTACAGAGGGCAGGTCGCGAAACGGGTTATCGCTCATGCGAACAGTGTACGGGCGGCGCTGGTCACGGCCCGTCACCACTGGCCGCGTTCAGTACACGAACAATTTCGTCCGGCCGGTACCCGCGCTCGATCATCGATTGTTTGAGGGCCGCGTTGCGATCGGCCACACGGAGCTTGCGCCACTGCTCGGCAATAGTTGCCACGATGAGCCACAGCGCCCCACCGCCGAAAAGGAACGTCACGAACAGCACCGCGACCAGATCCTTCGCGATCGCATCTTCGATCGACATGGGGCACCCCGGAAGTGAGTTCACCCTGCGCTTCGCTGCCCGGGAGCACAGATTTTCGCTCCCGACACAATTCTCGCCGGTTCGCGCCCGATTCGCAACACCCCACACCTACCGACTTCTCAGCCGCGGCTCCTTATGGTAGAACTGGTATTAGCGATTCAAAAAACACCACTCATCGGAAGCGGCTATGGAGATTCACCAGCTCAAATACTTCGTAGCCGTCGCCGAGACGGGCAGCTTCACGCGCGCCGCGGAGCGCGAGGACGTGACGCAGCCCACGCTCAGTGAACAGATCATGCGCCTGGAGAGCAAAAAGCACGGTCTGAACCGCCGGCTCTTCGACCGGTTGGGGCGCAAGGTCGTGCTCACCGACGCGGGACATGAACTGCTCGGGCACGCCCAGCGCATCCTCGCGGCGGTGAAGGAGGCCGAGCGCGCGGTCCGCGATTCGGCCGAGGGCGGGTCGCTCCGCGTCGGGGCGATCCCGACGATCGCGCCGTTCCTGCTCCCCTCCACGGTCACGCGGTTCCGCAAGGACCATCCGGCCGTGCAACTTCAGTTGAAAGAAGACCTCACGGAGCGCCTGCTCGCGGACCTGCTCGCGGGCGAACTCGACGTCGCGCTCATGGCAATGCCGATCCGCGACGACCGGCTGCACGTCGAAAAGCTGTTCGCCGAGCCGCTCGTGATGGCGCTCCCGGCCAAGCACCGGCTCGCGTCGAAGACGGAAGTTCGGCTCGCCGACGTGCTCGAGGAACCGTTCATCCTGCTCGACGACATGCACTGCTTCGGCGACCAGGTGTTGAGCCTGTGTCACCGCGGGGGCCTGGAACCCCGCGTGGTTTGCCGCGGGGAGCAAATCGTTACGCTGCTGGCAATGGTCGCGGCCGGTCAGGGAGTGTCGATCGTTCCCGAAATGGCCGCGACCGCGGATACGAGCAAACAGTGCGTATACCGACCGCTCGGCAAGCCGATCCCAACGAGAACCCTGTGCGCCGTCTGGCACAAGCAGCGGTTCCGCCCGCCATCACTCCGCGCGCTCGTGGATGTGACGAAGCGCTGAAGTGTTTCGGGTGAACCCCGCCCGCGAGGGCGGTGGGTGAAAGTGTGACCGAACCCTGCCCACAAGGGCGGCGGGCGATGTCAGTGTGCCCCAACCCGCCGCCCTTGCGGGCGGGGTTCACCTGGACGGCGTCACACGGGCAGCACGAAGCGCTGGAGGAACTTCACGCCGTTGGCCACGTCCGCGAGCTTGTGTTCGCCCTGTTCGCGTTCGACCGTCAGGAAGCCGTCGAACTCCAGCACCTGGAGCGTGGCAGTCAGGGCCATCCAGTCGATGTCGCCGGCACCGAGCGGGACTTCCTGCAACCCGCGACTCACGCCGGCCGAACGCGCGTCGCGGGCGTGAACGTGCGAAACCAGACCTTCGAGTGGCATCAGGTTCGCGAGCGGGTCGTGCCCGTGGAGCAGGAAGTTCGCGGGGTCGTAGGTCACCTTCAGGCTACCCACATCGAACCCGGCGAGGTACTCCCTCACCTTCTCGGCCGGATCATACCCAATTTCCAGCGCGACGAAGCTCCCGACGCGGTCCCCGTACCCGCCGAGTGCCAGGAGCGATTCGCGCATGAGTTGCGCGCGGGGCGCGGCCGCATCTTCGGGCAATTTGGGGCACGCGACAACGACCCGGCGCGCGCCGAGATCGAACCCGAGCTGCATCGTTTTGCGCACGCGCTCCAGGCGCGGCTGAAGATCAGCGGCCACGTCCAGTCCGCGTCGCACCGGAACGTTTAGCGCCGCGAGTTCGAGGTCGAACGATCGGAGCAGGTTGCGGAACTCGCGCCGACCGGTCGCACCCAGCGCGTCCGGCGCGAGATCGCCGGTGGCGTCCACCTGAATGCCGCGTGCGCCCATTCGCGCCGCGGATTCGATCGCCTGGCGCAGCGACAACTGCATGGACTCAACAACGATCCCGATTTTCAGAGGCTTCATGGTCACAATCTTTGGCGCACGGCCGCGCTCGCACCAGTCAGCGTGAAGCGCGAAGATAGAAAGCGGTCAGCCCAGAGCGGCTTCCGCGGTCAATTCTATCACGTCCGGTGGCGGCGCGAGGAAGTGCGAGATCGGCTTCACGAGTGCGCGAAAATCGTCAGTCGAGAGGTGTACCGTTCCCCAGCGCGGGCTGCGGGTGCGCATGTGGGCGCGGTAATCCGTCACAAACACGCCGCGCAACAAATACACGCGCCCGCGGAAGACGAAAACGTCCGGCGTGCCCGCCGGCAACTCGATGTGAAGAGCCAGATCGTACACGAACGCGAGCACGCCGCAGAACCCGTCGCCGAACTTTCCCTGCCAGCGGATCAGGCTCTCCACGTCTTCGCGTTCGCACCAGTTCTGCCAGATGTTGCGCGACTTCCCGCCCTTCCCCACACCGGGAAACTTCCGGCCCTTCACGTCCACAACGAGCTTCGCGGCACATGGGCCGACCACAATGAAGTCCGGCGATTTCACCTCACTCACATCGATGTAACTCCGGCGCGCCTCCACCACGGGAACGACTGCGGCCCCGCACTGGCGCAGGTACGCATCGAACGCCACCTCGTAGTGGTTGTCGGACTTCATGGGCGCGTCCGAGGGTCACACCTGTTGCTTGATGCGCTCGACCAGTTCCGCTTCCGGCACCGCGGCTTCTTCGCGTTTCGCCAGATCCTTGACCTTCCACACGCCCTGCTCGAATTCGGCGGGACCAGCGACCACCGCGAGCTTGAATCCGCGCTTCTCGGCGTAGGCGAACTGCGTCCCGATCTTCTTCGTTGTGTCGGGGTACACTTCGACGTTTACGCACGCGGCTCGGAGCGCACGAGCGATGCGCTGGTAGTCGCCCAGACGGGTCGCGTCGAAGTTCACGATCAGCACTTGAGCCGGTGTGGTTTGCCCCGTGAGGAGCGGATGTTTCAGTTCTTCCATCGCGGCGATAAGCCGGTCCACGCCAAGCGACGCCCCCACCCCGGGAAGCACTTGCTTCGTGTACTTGCTCGCGAGGTTGTCGTACCGACCGCCGCTACACACGCTGCCAATGCCCGGCAGATCGGTCAGGAACGTTTCGTAAATGGTGCCGGTGTAGTAATCCAGTCCGCGCGCGATGCTCAAATCGATCTTGATACGCTCTTCGGGAACCCTAGCCTTTGCCGTAACCTCAATAAGTTGCAACAAATCCCGCACACCCTCCCTGACGAGATTATTTTCACCATATCGGTCGAGAAGGGTGCCAAGCAACTCTGTGTTCGTGCCTGCAAGTGACACAAATTCGAGGACGGCGTCCGCTTGGTTCGGCGACAATCCTACGCCCGTCATGCGATTGGCCAGTTCGCCGGCGGCCCAGTTGTCTAATTGCTGGTAAGCCTTTCGCTTTGCTATCGCCACATGCTGATCACTTAGTGTCAAAGCTGACGGCCCTTGTTCTCTGAGAATCTGTGATCGAATTTCAGTAATTTCCGAATCGTTACTTGAATCCTGTCGAATACGAGCCTTCCAACTCTTTCCCAAAAGCTGGAGGAGGATGCTCGGCAATTCCGAAGTCACATGGGCTGCACCGGCGGAGATTAGCTCCTGAGTGAGAGGTTCCAAAATCGAGCGGTGGATTTGTTTTATTTGCTCAAGATTCGCAGGAATTGGAACTTGATTTAGTAGTTCCTGGAGTTTCGCAACAAATGGCGCCACCAGTTCTCGGCGAACTCCGATCAATTCTTGTTTGACGGTTTCCGGTCCAACTTTAGGCAACTTATCCACAGCCCGAAGGATTGGAGCCACCTCTTGCCCAAGCCCATTCTCATTCAGCACGCCATTTAGCAGTTTCCGGTTGTTGATGCGGATCTCGAACTTGTCGAAGCCGATCGCGGTGAACAGGTCATTGATGACGAGGGCCGTTTCGATGTCGGCAGCGTTAGATGTGGTGCCGATCGTGTCGAAGTCGCACTGCCAGAATTCGCGATACCGCCCCTGCCCCGGGCGCTCACCGCGCCACACCGGTCCCATCGCGTATCGCTTGAAGGGTGTGCCGAGTTCGTTGATGTACTGCGCACTGAACCGGGCGAACGGCACAGTGAGGTCGAACCGCAGCCCCATCTCCGCTTTGTCGCCACGGGCGCTCAGCACGCGGTACACGAGCTTGTCGGACTCATCGCCCCCCTTACCCAGCAGCACATCGAGTGACTCGCACGCGGGCGTATCGATGGGAGTGAAGCCGTAGGAGCGGTACACCTCGCGGGCACGGCGCAGCACCTCTTCTCGCGCGAGCATGACCGCCGGCAGGTAATCACGGAACCCGGACAGCGTTCGGGGGGTAATCAGGGACATTATTTCTCGTCTTCCTTTTCACCCGACGGGTGAGATTCCTCAGCCCAGGGCAACGCCCTGGGTGGGTATCAGTACCGGTGCCAATTACGCGCACCGACAACGAACCGCCTGCGTTACCCACTGCTCCCCAGGGCGTTGCCCTGGGCTGAGGAATCCTACCCCGCCGGGGTAAAATCCAAACTCTTGTTTTACGACGTATTCCGCTTCCGGGCGCTGACACGCTTGAGGAACTGGCGCTCCTCGTCGGTGAGTGATCCCTGGCCGCTGCGGGCGATCTTTTCGAGGAGCAGGTCCATGCGCTCCTCGTCGCGCTGTTTCGCCTCCGTTTCGCGTGCGACCCGGCGTGCCTTGCGCGCCTGCAACCACCGGGTCACCGGTCCCGGGCGCTTCGGTTGCGGGGGCGGTTCGTCGTCCCTCTCCAGGCTCGTGTAGCCCGCCGAGAAATCGTACCCGAACGGCCCGTCCTCCGTATCCAACTGCATCAGCTTTATCGAAGCAGAATACAGCATGAAGAGCGCGAGCCCCATGAACAGCGACTCGTTCCACGCAATCGACACGATCAGGAACACGATCGAAACCGTGATCCCGGTGTACGCAGCAACGACAACGCCGCGCCGGTAGTCGGTTCGCGCCCAAACGAGTGATTGAAGCAATTGCCCGCCGTCGAGCGGGTAGGCCGGGAGCATGTTAAACAGGAACAAGAGCCAACTGAGCCAGAAGATACGGTAAGCCCACACCACCCACACCGGAAGCACGGCCCGTTCGTAGCCCATCTCCTGCACGGCTTCCGTGAACTTGGCCGTATCGCTGGGTTTGGGGAACGAACCCTTCCCGTGTGCGGTCTCGTACTCTTCCTGCTTCTTCGTGAACTCCTTCAGCGTCGGCTCCTCGGCGGTGCCGGTTTTGTAGAGCTTCACCTTGTACGAACTGGTGTAAATCCGGCTGTCGCGTAGCTTGGCTGCCTCAACGCGGTGCGGGTCGATTGTCGGGTCGAGTGTTGGAACGAACCCGGCAGCGAGTATCCCACCCGCACACACGAGGCAGATGAGTACGTTCACTCCAGGGCCGGCTGCAACCGTGGTAAACAGCGGCTTCCACCGGTGCGGGATCTCCGTGAACGCCAACCCACCGAGCGGCCAAATCAAGATCTCCCGTGCATCGCCCCCGACGTACCGTGCCCCGAAGCAGTGACCGAATTCGTGTAACAGAATGATTCCGAACAGCGCCACAACGGTGAGCAGGAACTTGTCGCCCCACCACACGTTGTCGTACTGCGTTAGTTGCATCTGCCGGAAGAACAGACCGAGTGTGACAATGAAAAAGAAGACGTGGACTCGGACCTGGATACCGAACAGCCGGAACAGCGGGATCGACCAACTCATCGGATCGCGCATCGGACGGACTCACTCACGCGCCGCGAACGGGTTGTCGGCGGACAACTGTTAATCTACCATCTTACACGTTACCAGTTCCAGAGTTCCGCGCTGCAAGTTCCGGACTCGGGGCCGCAAAAGGACGGGTTCTCCGCGGTATTTCGGCCCCTGCTCTGTAACTTGACCCGGTCCCAATAGAGGACTCCCATGTCCGTTGAAACCGTTCACGTCGGCCGGCGCATCCGCGTTGAAGTGAACACACTTACCACGGCCGACGGTAAGACGATCCGTCGCGACGCGATCCGGCACCCCGGCGCGGTCGTCATTCTGCCGATTCTGGACGCCGAGCACGTGGTACTGCTGCGCAATTTCCGATTCGTGATCGGTGAGACGCTCTGGGAAGCGCCCGCGGGCACAGTGGAACCGAATGAAGCACTCGAAGTGTGCGCGAAACGGGAGCTGCTCGAAGAAACAGGCTATCAAGCAGCGAAGTGGCGGAGCCTCGGCTACATGTACGCTTCGCCCGGTGTCATGGACGAGAAACTGCACCTATTCGTGGCCGAAGAACTGACCCCCGGTACGGCCCGCCCGGAACCGGACGAGCAGCTCGAACCGGTCACCGTGCGCCTCGATGAAGCCATCCGCATGTGCTTGGACGGCACCATCCGCGACGCGAAGACTATTACTTCGCTCTTGCTGTGGGAACGGCTTCTTTCAAGTCATAAGTCGTAAGTTCTCACACAACAAGGCCGTCGAATTCTCGGCAGCCCCACCCGCTCGTTGACACCTTCCAGTTGGTCACATCTTTGGGGTTGACGGCGGTGTTTGTCGTGATCTCTTCAAGATGCCCGTAGTTTCGACCGATTGGATCGCGATCCCAACCGCGATCCCCGCTTCCGAGTGCAAAATTCCCACACAAGATCATTCGACGGAAGATCAGCCCCAGCAGTCACTTGCTACGTCAACACCAAAAATGTGATCAACTGGAAGCGTTTACACTCGCGGTTCGCCCGAGCCTCTTGGCACACCACGAGTGTCAACGAGCGGGTGGAGTCCCTCGGACCCGCGACTCACTTCGCATCTACTGTGTTGACGGTCTTACCGTTCTCGATGAACGTGACCTTCTTCGCGCCCTCTTTCGGGACACTCACGATGAGCGGGCTGGCGAAGGTCGCGGTACCCGCCGGCCCACTTTCCGCCTTGTACTGCACGTACAGGGTGCCGTCCTTGTCGAGCGTCACGGCCTCGATCTTGTACGTCGTAATGGCGGGTCCGCGTTTGATAACGGCCGCGACGAACTGCTTGTCGAACGCATCGGGCGCGAGCAGCACCGGTTTCTTCCCGCCCCTCAGCGGCGGACGGGCCGCGAACACCTTCTCGAACCCGTCCTTGCTCGTGAGTGCGGTGTACGTCGCGTCGCCCTTCAGCCCGGAGTTGTTCTTCTCGAAGTACGCATCGTACACCGTGTGCGCGGCCTTCTCGCCCTTGGCCTCGTCCGCGGCGCGAGCTACGACCGGAAACGCCATCAGTCCAACAGCGATCAGCGCGAAACGGGTCATGAGAACCTCTCGTGCGGTCAGTTGGGTAACGGATTGGGCGCCTGGAACGTTTCGGGCGGCTCGGCCTTCGACACAACGACAACGCCCGCGTCGGTTACAGTGAACCCGCGGCGCCGGTCGAACTCGGTGTCGTAACCGAGGACCGTGTACGGCGGGAGTTTCACGTCCTTATCGATGATCGCCTTGCGCACGCGACAGTAGCGCCCCACGTCCACACCGTCGAGCAGGATCGAATCCTCCACCACCGCGTAGCTGTTCACCCGCACGCGGGGCGAAAGGATGCTGCGCCGGACATGTCCCCCTGAAACGATGCTCCCCGCACACACAATGCTATCCAGGGCTTCCCCGCGGCGCGCGTGACCGGCCGGTCCCTCGCCGGTGAACACGAACTTCGGCGGCGGCAACTGCGGCTGGACCGTGCGAATGGGCCACGTCGCGTCGTACATGTTCAGCACTGGCTCGACCGCGACCAAGTCCATATTCGCCTGGTAGTACGCATCCAGAGTACCCACGTCGCGCCAGTACGGAACGGCCTTTCGGTTCTGGTCGAGGAACCGGTGCGCGATCACCTTGTGACCGGCCTCGATCATGTACGGAATGATGTTCTTGCCGAAATCGTGAGACGTTCCGGTCTTCGCCGCGTCCTGACACAGCAGTTCAAACAGTAACCGCGTTTTGAAGACGTAAATGCCCATTGATCCCAGTGCGTGGTGCGAGTCGCCGGGCATCGAGTCCGCGGTCTTGGGCTTCTCCAGGAAGTTCACCACGCGGTCATCGGCCGCGGCCTGCATGATGCCGAAGTGCCGGACCTCGTCGAGCGGCACCGGGATGCACCCGATGGTCACGTCCGCCTTGCGGTCGATGTGGGCACGGATCATGTGCCCGTAGTCCATCTTGTAAATGTGGTCGCCCGCGAGGATCAGGACGTGTTCCGCGTTCTCGCGTTCGAGCGAATAAATATTCTGGTAGATCGCGTCCGCGGTGCCCTTGTACCACGTCTCGTCGATGCGCTGCTGCGGCGGCAGAACCTCGACCGACTCGCCCAGTTCGGAACTGAGGAAACTCCACCCGTGGCGGATGTGGCGGTCCAGGCTGCGCGACTTGAACTGCGTGAGCACGAGCACGCGGCGCAGCCCGCTGTTGATGCAGTTCGACAGGGTGAAGTCGATAATGCGGTACAGCCCGCCGAACGGCACGGCCGGCTTCGCGCGGTCGCGTGTAAGTGGTTCAAGCCTCGTTCCCCTGCCCCCGGCCAAGATCACAGTGACAACGCCGCGCATGACCACCCCCGGAACAACGACCGTGCTCATTCTGCTCCACGCGACCCGCGGGGAAAAGAGGGATTAGGTGAGAAGGGGCGAAAGGAAGAGCGATTTAGACGAGAATGTGTTAAAGTGTGCGGGGTTCGGGGCGCGGAGACCAGTCTCCGCGCCCCGAACCCCGCACACTCCGCCGGGAATTACCTGTCGGTCAAACTCTTCTCGAACATGATAAGATTGTCACCGCGGTCGGCGTCCCAGTGGAGACCGACGATGTCGTACCCGAGTTCGATGGCGAGGTGGAGCATGGGCCGGTGGGTGTTGTGGCACTCCAGCCGGATCGTTTCGTAGTGGTGCTGCGCGGCCCAGCTCTGTGCGGCTTCCATCAATTGGGAGCCGATCCCCATGCGCCGCACGTCGGGCATCACGCCGTAGAACCACGCGAAGAACGTGTCGGGCTTCAACTCGAACCCGAGGAAGAACCCGGCCGGTTTGTCCTTCACGCGGGCCACGAGCTGTAAAATGTTGTGGCGCCCCATGTACCGCCGACGGAACGACTCGATCGTCTTCGTGGGGCGGAAAATCTGGTTGTACATGTCGATGATGAGTGGCAGCTCGTCCACGCCCACAACATCGATGATCGCGTCCGCCATATCAGCTCCCAGTTTCCGGTTCCCGGCTCCCGCTCCGGATCTTCACTTTGCTCCGGAGCGCGAAACAGAGACTTATCCGGGGCGGTACAAGCCGCTCACGATGCTGTCCCAGGACGGCACGTTCCAGGTCGCGATCAGTTCGCGGAGCACCTCGTTGGCCGTGTCTTCTTCGGCCGCCAGCGGCGCCGGCTCGGTTTCAAAGTCTTCCACTTCTTCCCCCGCGGGTGCGTCATAATCATCGTTCGATGAAACCACTTCGGCGGTTTCGTCACTCTCGTCGCCCGACTCGCCGTTTTCTTCGCTCGCGGCGCCGGCAACGGGGGCCGCGGCATCGCCCGCCCCACCCTTACGACGACGGCGACGGCGGCGGCGACGTTTGCGCCCGGTGCCGGGCGCCGCATCACCGTCGGCGCCGTCACCGCCCGGTGCGTCATCGGCGTCGTCGAATTCCTCCGCGCCTTCGGACTCAGCACCTTCGGGCGCGGCATCATCCGCGAGCGGTTCGGTTGCTTCGGCACGGTCTTCGCGGTCCGCGGGTGCCGGTGCGGACGGCTTGTCCAGCGCGAACTCGCGTGCGAGATCGGCCCAGTCGTCGTTGTTATCGAGAGGGTCAGTCATTTGTGTGTGTTTCTGGTGCCGGTGGCCGCGGCGTCGCATCGGGCGCGGCTCACGGATCGAGAGAGGCGAACCGTGGTTTATTTATCTTATCGCGCGTGCGCAACACCGGAAACGTCAGCGGGCGTTACGACCCATGTTCGGGCCGGGCGCGCGAGGCTCACGTCCACCACTTGGTCGCCCGGATCGGCCCCGAACCCCTCAACGAGCGCCGGGGCCGGGTCGCCGTCCGGCAGCTCGTCTCGCGGAACCAGAAACACGTCCTCGGCCCATCCCGTGGCGCTGGCGAGTTGCCCGGCAATCGCATCCCACGCATCCGCGGGTAGCGGCAGACCCGGGAGTAACTTTGTGAACAGATCGCCAACGGCTCGTTCGAGGCACTCGCGCGGCGGGAGCAAATAGAACGTGGCCATAACGGTAACCCTCGCAGGTGTGGCGATTGGGGTTATCGGGCCGCGCGACCAGGGGACACGAAAGCTAATGAATATAGTGAATGTAGCGACTAAATCGTCGCACGGAACAATCGTCAAAATCCTCTTATTCCACCCATCATACCAGACGGGTTCGTGTAGATGTTGATCGAGATTGGAAGCTTGAGAGTGTCACTTAACTCGCGGCGGGTTCGTTCGCAGCTTCGACCATGTGGAACGTGAGGCGGCGGTTGCAGAGCGTAATCTGGTCGCCGGATTGAAGCTTTTGAGGCTGGGGGATCTTTTTGCCGTTCAGAAGTGTGCCGTTCTTGGAGGCGACGTCGTGCAGTTCACACCGAAGGTCCGAGTGAATCAGCACCGCACAGTGGCGCCGGGACACGCACTCGTCCCGCACCACAACGTCGTTATCGGGTAGCCTACCGATGCTATTCATCCCGAGGTGCAGCGGGTAAACGTTGGTGCCGTCTTTGAGATAGAAGGTAAAGCGCCCCGCAATCCCGCTCCTGCCCGCACCTCCAACCGGTGCTGCGAGAGTCGAAACGACTAGAGCCGCGTCGTCGAGCACGCGGACGTTGCCGGCCATCGTTTGGCTGCCACAAGCCGCCTGGAGTTTCTCGCGCGCAGAACGGAACGTGTCCCGCCTGGACTGACCTTCCAAGTGCAAGCTGTGAAGCCGGGGATCTGACATGCCCGCCTCCTGGCGGCCCGACCAGAAACGGTGTAGGTGCCGTTTCTAACAGTAGTATCGGCAACAACCCGTGCCCGCCAACACTGTGTTGGCAAGAAATTGTAAGCCTCTCTAGCACCTGTACGTGTCGAGTGTGCCCGTTTTTTCTCGTGCAAGTAAAAAACGGACACAATCCAATCATTACTCCGCAATAATTTCACGTTCCGCGCGATTTATATATTCGCTGTCGTAATTTCCAGGATCTTAAACTTGATGGTGCCACTGGGCACTTGAATTTTGACCGTGTCGCCCTTTTTCCGACCGATCAGCCCCTGCCCAATGGGGCTCGTGGTCAAGATGCGCCCCTTATCGGGATTCTCTTGGCCCGGCCCGACGAGTTCAAACGTCTCTTCTTCGTCGACGTCGAGGTCCATGACCTTCACCTTGCTCCCGAAGGCGATCGTGTCTTTGGGGAGCAGCGCGGTGTCGACGATGGTCGCGCGAGAGAGGCGGTCGGACAGGTCGTTGATTCGGGCTTGGAGGATCCCCTGGTCCTCGCGCGCGGCGTGGTACTCGGCGTTCTCGCTCAAATCGCCCATCTCGCGCGCCGTGGCGACGCGCTTGGTGATCTCGATCATCTCCGCACCGCGAAGGCGATCCAACTCGACCTTGAGTTTGTCGTAGCCTTCCCGCGTCATGGGGATGCGGTCGTCGGTCATGGCCGAGCGCTCCTGGTCTGTCGGTCCGGCACGGCTGAGGGGTGCGGACGGGAACACAAAAAATCATCCCGCCCCGGCCGGCGGTTGTAAAGGGCGGTCTCGATTCGGAAGAGCAAAGTGTCCGGTGCTGAAAGAAAAGTTCGGTAGTTGTGTCGCTTATCGGTTCGCGGCACTCAGCACTCGGCACTCGAAACTTCCGGGTGGCCGGAAACGGTCCGGCGGTCGCCAGCCCTGAATGCTATGGCGACCGCCGTGTGAACGCAACGTGATGATATTATACGTCGTCGGGCACGGCGCGCAGAAGAATCCGGCGAAAAGGGCGATCCGGGACGGGCCACCCCCATGCCGTCCACTCCCCGACGCGCGCGCGGTGCGGGAGATCGAGCTCCGTGACCCGGTCCACGCACTCTTGTTCGGCCGCTTCGAGCTTGCGCGGGGCCGGCGCCCGGTTCCCGCGACGGCTCGCCACAACCCCGTCGTCCACCACCGCGATAACGCACGGGGCGTCCAGATCGAGCAACCGCGCCGCGACCATTTCCATACTCGCGGTGGAGAAGACCTGTTTGAGAGCCGGGACGTCGTACTTGCAATCCCGGAGCGCGGCCCGGAGCAGGCGCGAGGGGATCAGCACGCGGGGAACGACCAGCCCGCGCACGTGCGTCTGGAACTGTTTACTCTCGCTCCCGAGGGGCACGCTGAGTTTGCGGAAGATCTCTGGCATTAGGAGCAGCGCGATTCCGCCGGCCGCCGCGCGCTGTTGTTGTTCGTCGCTCATGTCGGTGGTGAGCGTGATCCCGTTCCCGGCCGGGCGCGAGCGCGGCCGGCGCCGACCGGACTCGTCTTCCTCCGCCGGCTCGACGAACTGAACCGGGATGCCCAGATGGTGCTCGGCGAGCGCGAGCGCGTTGACCGGCCCCGCGGTCACGCCAGCGCGTTCGATCAACCCCGCGATGAGGCGATCGATGGTTTCGACCAGTTCTTCTTGCGAGAAATCCATCCCAGAAATGTAAACACAAACCACCCGAATGGGAAAGTCAGAATTACCGCCCGCGGCACTCGTTTAAGGGTCTTCAAGTGACCACGCTTGGCCGAACGGTGCGCTCGGATCGGGTTCGGCACGCAGCACGCGCCCGTCGGTCACCCCGCCACTCAAGCCGAGGACCATCGGGATCGTGAGCACCCCGTTGTCGTGCGTCAATTGAGCAACGACGCGCAGGTCCATCGTGCGGTGCGAGTAATCGGTCAGTTGGACCGCAAGTTCACCGAGTTCATACGGAAATGTACCCCCACCCAGCGACACCGAGCGTTGAACGTGCGACATCGCTGAATCGAACGGCAGAGGCGTCACCGCGCCCGGATAGAAGTGGCGCCAAATGTATTCGGGAATCACCGTTAGGTGGGAGCCGGTGTCTACGATGCACTCCGGAAGCCCGGCTCTGGCAGAAGCCGGACCACCCGGGCGCACGTGCGCGATCAAACTCACCAAAGCACGAAGTCGGAGAGCGGGAATCGAATCGCGTTGCCCACCGGGTCGAACGAATCGAAAGACCGTGTTGTTGGCGGCGGGCATCAGATAGAGGCGGACGCGGGCCACATCCGTTCTCCGACGTTAGTAGCGAAACCGAACCGTTTCCTCATCGGTCGGCACGTACCGGAGTAGGAGCCGATTGAATGGTATGGCATCACTTTTTGTATTCAATCGGCGCGCGAGTTCGTCAAAGTCGCTGTCGGCATCAACGATCTGTTCGCCGAAAATAGCAACGTGCTTCCCACGGTACTGCAAGATGAGCTCCCGCGGGGCCACCGTGTGGTACCAGAAATCCGACGCGACCAAGGCATGGAGATCCGCCTCGCTCCAACCGGTCGGGGCCGGCGGCGCGATCGTGGGTGTTGGTGAGTTCGGAGTAGGCACGGCGTCTCCTCGTCTGGGCGTGTACCCATTATCGCAGGAGAACGCCGGTCGCGAAATGCCGCAATGGTTGATCGAGAACGTTACCGCCCGAAGAGCCCGCGGACGAAGCCCAAGATGCCGCCCTTCGCGGGCTTGGCCGACGTCACGGCTGCGTGCGTGCGGGAGTCTTCTTGCGCCCCGAAGCTCGGGTGCTCCGCGGAGATACCGAGCGCCCGACACTGTGCGAGCGGGAGCCACGCCTGGAGCGCCTGAACCACCTCGCGCGCGTTTTGGTAGCGCGTGTGCGGGTCTTTCGCCCCCATTTTCATGACGATCCGGGCCAACTCGGGGGAGATCTTGGGCCGAAGATCGGCCGGCGACGGCACCCCGCGGATCTGCCGTTCGGCCATCATTTCCGGGGCCAGCCCCGGGAACGGCACCTGGCCCGTCAGCAGGTAGTAGAACGTCGAGCCGAGGCTGTACACGTCGCTGCGGCAATCCATCTCGCAGCCCCACGCCTGCTCCGGCGCGATGTGCGCGATCTCCTCCGCGTACTCCTTCGTGCTGATCCGCTTCGTGACACGCGCCCACGGGCTTTCGAGCATGTGCGTCAGCCCCAGATCGATGAGTTTCACGCTCCGGTCCGGCATCAGTGCGAGGTTACCGGGCTTCAGGTCGCGGTGGATCAGCCCGCACGAGTGCGCGTGCATCAGGCCCACAGCAACCTGTGCGATGAGCTGCGCGGCGGCGTCCGGCGTCAGCGGCCCCCTCTCCGCGACGATCTTATCCAGTGTCGGTCCCGGTACGAATTCGGAGACGACGAAGTGCGTCCCCTGCCAGTATCCCACATCGAGGATGCGGGCCACGGCCGGGTGGTCCACCTTCGCGGCGCCCCGCACCTCGTCCATGAACGCTTTCAGAATGGTCGGGTCACTGGCCCGGTCGCACGGCAGCACCTTCAGGGCCACCGTGCGCTTGGTCGTCGTGTGTTCCGCTTTGAACACCATCCCGACGCGGTCCTGCCGGATGCCGTCGAGGATCTTGTATTTGTCGAGGACGAAGCCCTGCGTCCGGTTGTTGAGTAACTGCATCGCCTGGAACTTCGTCAACAGCTTCTTTCGCACGAGCAGCGCCGCGACCTGGAGCGGTTCGGCGGTTGTGGGGTCGAGAGAAGCGTTCGCGAACACCGCTACCAAGTCGTCCGGCGTGAGCAGCCCACTTTTACGAACGGCACTCAGGAACGGCGAGTTGAGTCGCGGAAGTTGCGTGTGTGTTGCCACGGACGAAAGCTCCGGCCGGACTGGGTGATTGTCGCCGGAACAAGAGTAGAGCGCGATCCACGAGACGCAGGGATTTCGGGCGCGTGGGGCCGTCGGAAATTCCAATCACGTCCGGATTCCCGACGACCGGCATCCGAAGGACAGAATCTGACTGAATTTTCATGCTTCAGCGCAATTCGGAACGCGGAAATTGGCTGCGGATAAAAGAACCGGGACCGCGGACGCCCGCTCTCACCACCCAGAAGTGGAAGAAAAGGCCATCCGCGGTCCCGGCTACTTGTGGCTGATCGGTTACGGAATCCAGTTTGTCTCCGGACCGACTACCGCGCAGAACTCCGCGAGGAGCTTCGCCGCGTTCGTTAGGTCGTCGAGGTGGATCACTTCGACCGGGCTGTGCATGTAGCGGTTCGGGATGCCGATAAGCCCCGTGGCGACGCCCTCGCGCGCGATCTGAATCGCGTTCGCGTCGGTGCCGGTGGCACGCGGAGTTCCGCGTACCTGCACCGGGATGTCGTGCGCCTTCGCGGTTTCTTCAAGCAGGTCGAACACACGCGGGCTGATGTTCGGCCCACGGTACACGACCGGCCCGGCGCCGCACTTGATGTCGCCTTGCGACTTCTTGTCGCTCCCTGGGGTGTCGGTCGCGTGCGTCACGTCTACCGCGATACCCACGGTGGGGTTGATCGAGTAGGCGGCCGTCGTTGCCCCACGCAGCCCGATCTCCTCGGCCACCGTCGATGCGCCGAAGACCGCGGCCTTGAGCGGGCGCCCCTGGAGCAACCGCACGGCCTCCATACATACCCACAGCCCGACCTTGTCGTCCATCGCGGGGCTGGCCGCGAGGCCGTTGCGGAGCGGCCGGTAGCCGAGCGCGAACGTGAGCGGGTCGCCGCACCGCACGAGCGATTCGGCCTCTTCGCGGTTCTTCGCGCCGATGTCTACCCACACGTCGGTGAAGTCCGGCACCTTTCCGCGCTCTTCCGGTTTCAGGAGGTGAATCGCGCGCCGCGCCACGACCCCGTGAATGCCGCCGCTCTTCGTCCAAACGGTCAGGTGCTGGCCGAGCAGGATCTGCATGTCCCAGCCGCCGATGGGCTGGATGTAGAGGAACCCGTCGGAATCGATGTACTGCACCATGAGGCCGATCTGGTCGCAGTGCCCGGCGAGCATGATGCGCGGGGCGTCAGCGGGGCGCCCCTCGGGGAACCGGGCCGCGAACACGTTCCCGTGCGAATCGGTGCGGATCTCGTCCGCGAACGGCTTCATGCGATCGCGGACCACTTGCTGAATCTGCTGCTCGAACCCAGACGGGCTGGGCGTTTCGAGCAGATTCTTCAAGAACTCGTGCGACGTGTGTTCCATCTCTGGCTCTCCAAATAAAGAGAGCGGCCGCAGATAAACGCGGATGAAACGCGGATCTAAACAGAATTCTTGATTCAATCCGCGTTGTATCTGCGTTTATCTGCGGCCGCTCTGTTCCTTGATGTTTAGTGTCGGAAGTGCCGGACGCCGGTGAACAGCATGGCGATCCCGTGCTCGTCGCACGCGGCGATGCTGTCCGCGTCCTTCACGGACCCGCCCGGTTGGATGATCGCGGTCACACCGGCTGCGGCAGCCGCGTGGACGTTGTCCGGGAACGGGAAGAAGGCGTCCGACGCCAGCACCGAACCCTTCGACTTCTCGCCGGCCTTCTTCACCGCGATCTCGACCGAAACGACCCGCGACATCTGCCCCGCTCCGACGCCGACGACCTGTGTATCGCGAGCGAGCACAATCGCGTTCGATTTCACGTGCTTACAGACGAACCACGAGAAGTACAGCGCATTGAACTCGGCCTCCGTGGGCTTGCGCTTGGTGACGACCTTCCACGCATCGGGCTTGTCCGCGCCGTAGTCACGAGCCTGCACGAGCAACCCGCCGTCCACACGTCGGTAGTCGAGCCCCTTCGGGAAGCCGGTCAACTCGCCCGTCTTCAGGAGCCGGACGTTTTCCTTCCACTTCCTGAGCCCCTCGAGCGCGTATGGCTCGTAGTCCGGAGCGATGACGCACTCGATGAACCGCTTGGCTTTCGGGTCCATGAGGGCACTGGCAGTGTCAACATCGACGGGCCGGTTAAACGCGATGATCCCGCCGAACGCGGAGAGCGGGTCACCGTCCCAGGCCAGCCCGAAAGCGTCCGCAAGTTTACCGGCAGTCGCCGCACCGCACGGGTTGTTGTGCTTCACCACCACGCACGCCGGGGCCGCGAACTCGCGCGCCAGGTTCAGCGCCGAATCGAGGTCGAGGATGTTGTTGTAACTGAGTTCCTTGCCGTGCAACTGCTCCGCGGTCGCGACGCAAGGGTGGTCGGCGGTGCCGTCCGAGTAGAACGCGGCGCGCTGGTGCGGGTTCTCGCCGTACCGGAGCTTCTGGTTGGGAATAAACAGCAGCGGCAGAACATCGGGGTCGTCGAAATTGACTTCGCCCGGCGCCCCGCCCGTCAGGAAGTAGTTCGCAATGGCGTGGTCGTAAGCAGCGATCCGGGCAAACGCCCCGCTCGCCAGTTCCCGGCGCGTTTCGCGACTCAGTTGGCCCGCGTTCTGGCCGAGTTCCTTCAGGACAGGGCCGTATGAAACCGGGTCCACAATGATCGTCACGCTCGCGAAATTCTTCGCTGCCGCGCGGACCATACACGGCCCACCGATGTCAATGTTCTCGATCGCTTCGGCCTCGGTCACGCCGGGCTTCGCGACGGTCTGCTCGAACGGGTACAGGTTGCAGACCACGAGGTCGATTTCGGGCAGCGCGTGCTCAACGAGCGTCTGCATGTGCTCCGACTTGTCGCGCTTGGCCAGCAGCCCGGCGTAGATCGCCGGGTGGAGCGTCTTCACGCGCCCGTCGAGGATTTCGGGGAACTTCGTCAGTTCGCTGATGTCCTTCACCGGCAGACCGGCATCGGCCAGCGCCTTCCGGGTTCCGCCGGTGGCGATCAGTTCGACGCCGTACTTGGAAGCAAGTTCGCGCGCGAAGTCCACAAGCCCAGTCTTGTCGGACACACTCAGCAACGCGCGGCGAATCGGACGCAACATCAGGAACCTCCGGTTCCAACAAGTAAAAAGGCAAAATTCAAAAGGTAAAACGAAGCACAGATGCGGCGCAGGCACCATTTTCCCTTTTGCTTTTTACCTTTTTACTTTCGCGACGCGATCTGAACCACCCGCCCCGCGGATCGCATGCTGATGCCACCGGGAAAATCACAGGCGCCGGCGTTACGACACGCAACCTCGACCGCGCGCTCCCACGCATCAAACGTCATGTCGTTCATTGGCCAACCCTCGCGTTCCCAAAGCAATCGCAACGCGGCCCGCGTCACGGCACGCGGTGCTCCGGCGAGCGTACTCGCGTCGAGGATTCGCACATTTGCGGCGCTGGGGCGCCCGGCTCGGGCGAGCAACTCGGCCGCGGCGAACGAAATCACCTCGTGTGCTTCGGTGGCGTGCTCCGCGAGGTGCGTGAGTGCGGACACGACATCGGGGTTGAACGTCTTAAGCAGCGGCAGCAGTTCGTGCCGGATGCGATTGCGCGTGAACTTCGTGTCCGCGTTCGTGCTGTCGGTGCGGTGCGGCTGATCGATCTCCGCGAGATACGCCAACACATCGACGCGCGTGACGGCGAGTAGCGGTCGGAGGATGGGAGAACCTCCCCCCCTCCCTGAAGGGAAGGGGGAGAAAGAACCGTCGGCCGACGTAGCCTCAAGCCCTGCGAGATCGCGCGCCTGCTCCCCCTTCCCTTCAGGGAGGGGGCCGGGGGGGTAGGTTGTGGCTGCAACCCCTCCCCAACCCCTCCCCTAAACGGAGAGGGGCTTAAAACCAGTGTCTCCGATGTGCCGGCTTCTGCTTTTGGTTCTGTTCCCCCTTCCTTCTTAGGGAAGGGGGTTAGGGGGTTAGGTTGTCTTTGCTCCCCCTTCCCTTCAGGGAGGGGGGCCGGGGGGGTAGGTTGCCCCCGCTCAGCCGCGATCCCTCGCAATCCCTGCAATCCGGTGCCGCGAATCAGTCGGTGGAGCACCGTCTCGGCCTGGTCGTCGGCAGTATGGGCGGTCGCAGCCCAGGCCGCGCCGATCGCGTGCGCCACCTCCGCGAAGAACTCGTACCGCACCCGGCGCGCGGTGGATTCGAGGTTGCTCCCACTCGCGAGGGCTGCTACATCCGCGCTCCGAACGTAGCACTCTGCGCCGAGCGCCGCGCACAGTTCGCGCACGAAAGTTTCGTCGCCATCGGACTCTTCTCCGCGGAGCCGGTGGTTCACGTGCGCCACGACAACAGCCGCGCCGCACGCGCGCAGCGCACACAGGAGCGCCACGCTGTCCGCGCCACCGGAAACTGCCACAACGCCCGGTCCCGGCCGACTCGCCGTAAACCGCCGTACCGCCCGCAACACGCGCGTCACGCTACGTTCCCGCTCCGAGTAGAATTCCAAATATCATCCCGGCACGCGCCCGGGTGATGAGAAAGTCCGCTTGCGTCGCGACCCGTCGGAGGCTATGCGTGCACCCCGAACAACCCGATACGAACACCCGCGACGAGAGGCCGCCCCGGGCAAAGGTGCTTCGCCCCGCGGAAGACGCGGCCCGGCTGAAGCGCGTGGTCCGGGCGGCGCTACTGTCACTCGCGGCGGCGCTCACGGCCGTGTTCGCGGCAGCGGCCTACATCCATCCTTACGACGAGGACGGCGCGCCGCGGACGATGTCCACGCACACGCAGCTCGGGATGCCGCCGTGCAACTTCGCGGTGCTGACCGGCAAACCGTGTCCCTCGTGCGGGATGACAACGAGCTTCGCCCTCCTGGTTCACGGGGACGTGTCCGCGTCCCTCCGGGCGAACTGGGTGGGCACCACGATCTGCGTGATCTGGGCGCTGACTTTAGTGTGGGCACTGGCGAGCGGGCTGCGGGGGCAGCCGCTCTTCGTCCCGAAGCGCCGAGGGGCCGGCGAACTGATTTTTACGTGCGTCACCGGCGCCGTTGTTTTTCTTATGCTCGCACGCTGGGGCGTGCTGCTGATTTGGGGGTAAGAACCGGCGGGCAGAAATCGACGGGCTACGGGCGCGGAGCGCCCAAAGCGCCGACTCTGCCCGCGGTTCTCCGAATACTGTCTTCCGAATTCTGTTGCCGAATTCTGTTGTAAGGGGGGTTCACGGATGAACCGTAGCAAAGCCGGAAAGTGGGCCCGCCGGGCGGTGTGGGGGTCGGTCTTCGCGGTCGCGGCCATCGGGTGCAGCCCGCTGAACGTCGCGGCGTTCATCTTCGCACGCGACGACAAGGTGCCCGCCCCGTCGCCACTGACATTCGCCAAGGACGGCCCGAAAAAGGACAAGGACGAGGTTGTGGTGGCCCTGCTCCCGCAGGTAGCCCCCGGGAGCGCGCCGCAGTTCGCGACCATCGCCAACGAACTGGCCGACAAGATCGCACGCCAGATGCCCGAACTGGCCAAAGAAACCAAGGACAAGCGCAAGCTGAAGATCCTGACCCAGACCCAGGTCGACAAGTTCAAGATGCAGAACCCGACGTGGAAGAAGATGAGCGCCGACGACATCGGTCAGAAACTCGGTGCCGACTTCGTGCTGGAAATCTGGATGGAAAAGATGCGCCTGTACCAGCCCGGGAGCCAGAACCAGATCTACGAGGGCCGGGCCGAAATCCAGGTGACCGTGTACGAGGTCGGGGCCGGGGACGGGATGCCCAAAGACAAGTACCCGCTCTCGTTCTCGTACCCGCGCACCGGGGTGCGCTCGGCCGACGCCGTGTCCGAGAGCTCCTTCAAGGGCCAGTTCATCGAGAACCTCGCCATCGAAATCGCCCGAATGCACGTCGACCACAAGGCGAGCAACGGCATCGCCGACGGGCGCTGATTCCGACCACGAAATCGAGCAAAAGCGCGGGGCGCGGACCGGACAACCGGTTCGCGCCCCGTCCGCGTTTATACTATCCCCACGCCCGCGCCGCCATTCCCCGAGGTTCACACATGCTGCCGAGCTTCGTGCGCCCCACGCCCATGACCGACCGGCTCTACGAGTACGTGTTATCGATCGGGTTGCGAGAGCCTGATACGTTCCGCACGCTCCGCGAGGAAACGGCCCAACTCCCGGAGTGCGAGTGGCAGATCGCCCCCGAGCAGGGGCCGTTCCTTGCGATGCTCGTGCAACTGATGGGCGCGAAGAAGTGCCTCGAAGTCGGCACGTTCACGGGCTATTCGGCCGCGTGGGTCGCGAGCGTGATCCCGGCCGACGGCCAACTCGTGTGCTGCGAACTCAGCGCCGTTTACGCGGGCATCGCACAGAAGCACCTCGCCGCCGCGGGGCTGTCGAACAAGGTCGAGTTTCGTATCGCCCCAGCCGCTCAGTCGCTCGCGGACCTGCTCTCCAACGGGCACGCGGGCACCTTCGACTACGCCTTCATCGACGCCGACAAGTCGAGTTACAACGTCTACTACGAGCGGTGCCTGGAACTGGTCCGACCCGGCGGACTAATTGCGATCGACAACACGCTTTGGGACGGCAAACCCGCCGATCTGAGCGTGACCGACATGGACACGCTCGCGATCCGAGCACTCAACGAGAAGGTCCACAGCGACGACCGCGTATCGCTCAGTTTCCTGCCGTTCGCCGACGGGCTGACGTTGGCCCGGAAGAACACGTAACGGAACCCGGGTTTCAACCCCGGGTGCTCTTCGGTCAAACTTGATCGCCCCCGCAACGTTCCGTAACTTGACTCCTTAACGAAATAGCTCCTTCTAACGTGCCGAGGTTCGTCATGGCTGCCACTCGCGGCGAGTTGTTCGCCGGTGTCACCGTCGCCATTATCACCCCGTTCAAGAACGGCGAAGTCGATTGGGACGAACTCGGCAAACTCGTGGACTGGCACTGCGAGCAGGGCACCGACGCGCTCGCGCCGTGCGGCACCACCGGTGAGTCGCCGACCCTCACGCACGACGAGAACGAGCGCGTGGTCTCGTTCGTGTGCGAGCGTGCCCGCGGGCGCACGAAGATCATGGCCGGCACTGGATCGAACTCGACCTCCGAAGCGATCCGGATGACGAAGGCCGCGAAGAAGGCCGGCGCGAACGGTACGCTGCAAGTCGGCCCGTACTACAACAAGCCGACGCAAGAGGGCTACTTCCGCCACTTCGCCGCGCTCGCGGAAGCCACCGACCTCCCGATCGTCGTTTACAACATCCCGGGCCGCACCGCGAGCAACATCCTGCCCGAAACGCTCGCGCGAATGGCCGAGAAGTGCCCCACGATCGTCGCCGTGAAGGAAGCAACCGGCTCCCTGGACCAAGCCTCGCAGGTCGCGGCCCTCACCGACCTCACGATCTTGAGCGGCGATGACAGCCTCACGCTTCCGCTCATGAGCATCGGCGGCAAGGGCGTGGTGAGCGTGGTTGGTAACATCGTCCCGCGCGACATGATGGCGCTGGTGAAGGCGTTCGCCGCGGGTAAGTTTGACGAAGCACTTCAGTGGCACCGGAAGCTGTTCCCGCTCTGCCGCGACATGCTCGGCGTGGCGACGAACCCGATCCCGCTGAAGACCGCGATAAAGCTCCTCGGGCGCGGCAACGGCGAGATGCGCCTGCCGATGTGCCCGATCGACGCGGCCGGCGAAGCGAAGGTGCGCCAGACGCTCGTGAACTACGGCTTGCTGAAGTGAGCCCGACAGCCAGAGTCGACGAGCGGTGACAGTCGAAAGGCACCGCTCGTCGCCCCAGCCGACGCACTGCTCCGCGATTCAACCCCGCCCCTTTACCCAGGCAGGAGTCTCCGTGAGCGCCAAAAGCACCACACGTTTCGCCCGAGCAGCCCGATCGATCCAATATGAGGCAAGCAAGACGCCCTGCGGCAAATACACACGGTAGGCACACAAACCAAAGCACGTCCACCACGTCTGTGCGAGAAAATCAAGGTTCTGCGTGCGGAATTCGAGTACCCACCACGAGTACGTAGAGCGACCGCGCTACCAAAGCGATCGCAAGAAATATCAACCTGGACGGTGGTGGACGTGAAGAAAGATTGGAAAAGAGTATTCGGGTTCGAGAAGTGATCGGCGGGTACAGCGGGCGCCGAGTTTCGATGCAGTAAAGTGTGACGGCCGGGCGATCAATGGGGCATCCGCTGACCGAAGACAGCAGTTACCGACCAACGGGGAGCGTCAGCGCTGGCACGTTGCCGATCCGCTGCCGCTGAAAGTCCAACCGGCGAAGTTGGAGCATCAAGAGCAGCGTCGACTTGCTCTCCAGATCGCGGTCGTCGATGTAGAACCAGTGGTCACGATACCACACCGAGACGTAGGCGCATTGTGGCGGCTTGTGCGGGTGCCCCGGACACGAGTGGACGCGGAAAACGCCCTCCGCCGCCTCGGTCGAGCGGTCCCGTCGGGCGGCAACCGGACCAGCCCGCGCGCCACGTGTTCTTGCGGAACGTCTGCACCGTTCGCCAGGAAGAACAGAGCCTGGGCCGTGGACCGTGGGGTGAGGCGGAACGCCGCGTCCGGCCACCGGGTTCTTCGCCGGGTCCGGAACTCCGGACGCTACAACCAACTCGTACCGATCCCCGCTCGCATTCAGGTTGAGTAACCCTTCCAGTTCCGCAAGTTCGGGCGCCCCGCGCCCGTTCGGGTTCACCTGAAACACGAGCCTGCGCTCCCGTTAGCACCCACTCGTCTCCCTTGCGGCGGTACTCGAACCCGTCTTTGGCCGCCTGGGTGACGGACGAACTATTCACGGCGTTGGCCGGTAACGGGTCGCTCAGTTCCGTCGTTCGATCTTCGGCTTTGATGGACCCCCACTCCCGGTCCTGGGCGACTTGGAGCAACCCGGCCGCCCACCGGAACCGCTGGAAGTCCGGTGGTACATCCCGTGGCGGGCCACTGGCCGGAACCCAGTTCGGTACCCCATTAATTCGGTCGGCCCAGATGCGGACGATACTCGACACGGGCCACCCGGACTGGGTCAGAAAGACGAGCGTTTCGTCCGAAATAGGGGTCAGAAACTGGCGGATGGTGGACGCATCGTCCTGGGGATCGAGGCTGACCGTCGGACGATTCGACCCCTCAATGGAGGCGAACGGGAGGACCGAGGCGAAACTGCGGAACGGGTTCCCGGGCGCTTCGGTGGAAAAGAAAGGGCGCGCCTCGGTCCCGGCGGTGAACTCGTACTGGGCCGCAATAGCAGCCACATCGAGGTTCCGCGGGGCCTCAGCGTACCGGAGCCGGACGACGTTTTTGAGGAACTGTTCCTCTTCCACGCGCTGAACGGCAGTCGCGTACTTGCCGTGGGTTCGCTCGAGCGCCTTGGGGCCGAAAGAGCACCCCGGTAAGGCCGCGAGCACGGCGACCAGTGCCGGAATAGTTCGTGCGATGGCGGCTCGCATACGCTCGCCCAGAGCCGCGCCCACAGCGGAGCAATTGCACCAACTATTACAATCGGCGAATGCGGTCTCCCGGTTGAGAGGAATACCGGTCTCAAATCGAACCGGACTAGAACAGCAGTTGAAAGCGGAGCCCCGGGATGATCGCCGTGTCGACCCCGATCGTGCTCGGGCGCGCGATCTGGAGGTCGGTCGTCAACCGGGCCCACGGGGTAATGGCGATGTTGTAGAAGAGCTCCACCCCGTACTCGTCCCGTTGGGGCTGAAGTGGCCGCGCAAGCGACTTAAAGTTGTCACTCAGCCCGAGATAGAAGTACCCGATCCCGAACGTGTCGAGTTTGCGCCCCGGGATCATGCTGTGCCCGCCGATACCACCGTTGGCCACGAACCGGACCGGGTTCGGGTTCCCGTCCGAGAGCCCGAACTGACCAAACAGGCCCCAATTTCTCTTGTTGTCGCACTGATCAGCCCAAAGCGATTGGTAAAAGTTCGCGTACAGTGACCACGAACCGGTTTCCTGTGGGGCCGTGTTGGTACGAGCAACCGCCGAGCGAATGAACGGAATGTTCAGGTACGCGGCCGGGTCGAACGAGCGGTATTTGGCACTGCTGTACGTACCGCCGAAGTTGTACACGCCGGGGCGCCCCAGGAACTGGGTCCGTAAGACCAAATCGGGTACGAGGACGACGCCCCGGTTGTACAACCCGGAGAGGTCACTGGTCGCCCGCTCCTCGGGGTCGAACACGGAGAGCGTGAACAGCGGTTCGCCCTCGCGCAAAACCGCGAACCCGGCACCGGCCGCGGCGTAGGGGATCGTGCGCGCCGCAATCGGATTGAACACGAGCGACGTGTTCAAGAACCCACCCAGCCCCGGTTTATTGCTGCCCAAACCGGGGCTGTACCGCAGCGGGTACTCGTCGAGGGTGTTGATTTTCCCGGCGTACAGTGCGAACGATTCGGACAGCGCCTGGGTCAACTTCAACCCGGTAATCGAGGTAATGTTCGCGTCCTCTCGGGGGAAATTGAGAGGGAGGTTACTCGGCGCGATCAAGCCGTCGATTTCGTTCGTGGACCGGCCGTAGCGCGTCTCGGCGTGCAGGTTCACAAAGAGCCCTTGCCACAGGCCGAGTTTCTGGCCGTCAATGTTGAGCAGGTAGTCGATCTTCCCACCAAAGGGGAACGTTCGCTCCTGTCCCCCGCTGGCAATGCCCTGGTAGAACTGAGTCGCGAACAAGTCGAACGTGATCCCGCGGTCGGCCGCTCGCGAGCGCAGCCCGAGGGGATCCCCGAGCGCACGAAGGCGCGTTCTCAGGTCACCGGCGTATGGGTTTTCGGGTGCCGCTGCCGCTTCCCCGGTAGGTTCGGGAACAACGGGCGCTGTTGCTTCCGGGGCCGACGGCTCAGTCACAGTCGGCCCCGGGTTTGGAACGGGCGCCGTCGTTGTGGGAAGTTGTCCGATCGCGAGTGCCCCGGAGAGCAATAGCCCCACAGATGCAATCACGACCTGTCGGAATTCCGCGCGCATGACAATCCTCCGTGCCCCACTATCGGGGCGCGGCAAGGAATGAGGAGTCGGGCCGCGGATACTATCGGCATTCCGCGTAACGTGCGTAATGTGCGCGCGCATCTTGTGTCAGAACGTCACGGTGTTTTGGGGGAACTGATCCGTCTCGGCAGTGCCCCCCGTGCGATACGGACCACGACACTGTCAAACAATATCCACATCATCGATTCAATTTGACCAATTCCTGAGCTGAAACGACTCGCTACTAATCCCATCCGGAGCTTCATTTCATCACTGATATTTGATACTGTACTTTGCGCGAGGTTATAGGTTTCACGCAGCGAGATCGAGGCACCGCTTCGCCAGGTTCTGAATTTTCGCCGCGTCGTGCGGGTCTCCCACAACGGCCTGAATCTCTTCGGCCCGTAGCTCGCGTTGCCAGGCGCGGCGCTTGTCGGCGTGGCTCGGGCGCCGGTTCGGATCGTCCCACGGGGACGCGGACCGATGGGCGACCAGTGCCTCGGTGTTCCGATCCCAGGCCCACACCTCGGTCACCGTGAACGCCCAGGCGCACAGGTGGAAGCACCCCACGTTCGAGGTCAACCCGCGCACCTGCGGTTGGCCCGCTCCGACCACCTGCTTGAGATCGCGGAACGCGATTTCGAGGCTGAATCGGTCGGCGACGAGGCCCCGGATCTGGGCCGCGGTCGCGGTGGTGTCGGTGCAGGAGAACGCGACCCAACCCTTGGGCTCGTCCACCAGCACCACTCGAATTGCCCCACCGGCCGGGCGCCACGCCGCCACGAACGTCTTGTACCGGTTCTCGACCGCCTTCCCGTACAGGGTGAACGTGCCCGTGGTCCACCCGCGCGCCTGTCCGGCCCGCTTGGCCAACGACACCCGGTGTTCTCCGTACACGCGCGGGCGCCCGCGCCTCTTCGGGTCACGCGCCCCGGGTACCGAGCACAGGGCCGCGTCCCTGCGGAGTCGGCTCACCACCGTCACCCCAGTGCCCGCAGGGGCTTGAGCACCGGAGCCTGGGCATACGCCCCGTCGGCCACCACCCACACGGCCTTGGCCCACCATTTCAGCCACCCGTGGGCCCACCGCACCAGTTCCACGGCCATCACCAACGTGGTTGCGAACACCGGCCGAGCGTTCTCGGGGGCGTCCCCGAGATCCTTCTGGCGGATGTACAACCGGGCCAACAGGGGCAACGCGACGACCCCGCCGAGCGGGTGCGTTACCAGCAACCCGAGAACGACCCACACATGCCCGTAGACGAACCGGCTGCCGGGTTGTGATGCACTCCGGCCCCTTGGACCCTGGATCCGTACCGCTCCGTCGGGGTGTCGTCGAGCGCCGGCACCACGCGCGCCGCTCCGTCTACCCGCGGCTTGATGAGTTCCAACAGCACACGGGTGGCGATGCGCTCGGTGCGTCGCCCGACGGCGGTGACGGTGGCGTAGCACCGGCGGTACGGGCTCGACAGCCCGGCAACGCGAATCCAGCAACTAAGGGCTCGGCCCCCGCGGGCTAGGATCCGACCCAAGAACAGCAGTGCGAGTCGGCGCCCGGAACGCGGATCGAGGGTCTTCGCCCGTGCAGAAAACTACTCGGGTCGGGACGGTTGTGTGGTAACACCATCCTCCCGAGCGGACCGGCACTCCGCTACTCCTCAGACACCAACTCACTCCGGCGGCTTATAACTTCGCGGAAAGTACAGGTATTCTGCAATCGCGTCGGAAAGTGTCAGGCCGGTCGTCGGAGGCGGGGGATTTTGCGCAACAGGAGAATTAGCAATGGGTTTCGCCGTCAACGTGGCGAGAGCAACAACGGCCGCGTCGAAACCCTCTGCCTCTGTGCAGAGTTTCCGCCACGTTCCACCCACTGTGGTGTAGTAGTGACCTTAATGCAGGAAGGGTTTGGGCTTGCGGGGCATGCAGATACCATCAAGAAATCAGGTTTCAATCCTGATTACTTATATTGATGGCATCAATAGAGAAATGACACGACTGCGGCGCAAGTGCCGCCTCAGCCGTTACTTAAAATAGTGCGCCCGCTGGGACTCGAACCCAGGACCAACGGATTAAAAGTCCGTTGCTCTACCAACTGAGCTACAGGCGCCTTTCGCTTCAAATCCCTGACAATTCACTCTGCCCCTTGCCAAAACCGCTGCGACGTTGACACCAGATTCGATACCCAGTGTATTTGGATACATCTAAAGTATTGCACAAATTCTGGTGAGAGCCGCAACCACCATTTACAGGAGCGAGAGCCACGTCTAATAACGATTCTATTGCGCGTGGCACGCCAATCAAGCCGGACAACTCCTACCCCAACTTCCCTCTTTTTCTGCACGCTATGAAGCGTCGAACGAGGAAAATCCGCGGGAAAAAGATCTACTTCGGCCAGTGGAACTATCCCAACGAGTGGAGCTCCCCACGGAGGATCGTGGACAGTGTATTAGACCTAATTCACGATAGCGGGTGGTGTGTTCCGCCCCTTACCCGTGACCCGTTCAGGGAACCGATCGGTGGTCGAGCATGCGGTTGACCAACCCGGCGATGGCCCGAACCCGCATCGCGTGCCCGTGGCGCCGGTGCCGGTTCACGTGCGCCACCGCCCGGAACCGGCGCCACCGACCGATCGCGTGTTCGACCACGATCCGGCACCGGCGGAACGCACGGTTATACTTCCGGTCCTCGGACGGGCGGTCCTTCCGGCGAGGCTTGACGCGGCGACGCACCCAATCCCAACGGGTGCAACGCACCGATCCCCACGTAACCCAAGTCCCCGATCCCACCGACGCTCTTGGGGAGGCGCGTGAACAACCGTGACGTCTTGAGCAACTGGATGTCCGCCCACGGCCCCGGAACCGAATCGGACACGTCCCGACCGGAGTGCTCGTCCACGGCCACTTGGCTCTTGAGCGTGGGCCTTCTTCTTGCCCGAGTAATATGCCCGCTGGCGGCGCTTGGGATGTTGGGTCCGTTGCTCGAACGAGTCGATCACCACCGCCAACCCGGGCGTGTCCTGTAGGGCCGGAGGCGCGTGCGCCTTGCGGTCCCGGGATCGGGTATCCGCATCGCGTTCCGACCGGCCCGCTCCAACACCGGCACGCACCGGGCGCGGGCACGGCTCGCGGTCGAGCCCGGCACGCCGAAGAGGAATCCCAGAACCTCGTTGGTCGGGTACTGGCGCAGCCAGATCACGGTCAGCAGCAGTTGGTCCGCGGTGCACAGGTCGAAGTCGTCGCCCCAACCCACGGCCCGGTACCGGTCGGGGCGCTCGAGGCCCTTGCACCGCTTCGATCACCGGAACCACGTCCGCCGCCCGCGCGTCGAACACGGCCACGGTCAAGCCGGTCCGTTGACCGAACACTGCGTGCGTTCACAGGTTGTCCAGACGAGCGATCATAAAACGCATCCCACGAGGTCCGAGGCGGCCCGACATCTTACAAAACCGGCTTTCAAGGTGACGTACTCTGTGTCGCGCCCATTCATTCGGAGGCTGTCCAGCCAATCACTAAATGGTGAACTTAAGGCGACGCTCGCCAAACAATACGCAATCGGTACCGACGGTGACCACGGCTAAATTCAGATTCGGCCTCATCTCGTTTTCTCGTATCGGAGTCGGGCATCAGCCCACCCCGCAACGAGGTGCTGGATGAGGTTGACGGCGACCACCGGCAACAGCGCCAACGGGCACCCCGCGAGCGCGCCTGCCGCCAGACCCAACCCGGCACCGTTGTTCGCCATGCCGACGCCGAACACGAGTGCCGCGCGCTGTGCGGGGTCGGCGCGCACGGACCGCGCGGCCACGAACCCGCTCGTGAACGCCGCCACACACATCGTTCCGGCCGCGACCGCGATCAGCGCCAAAAAGTCCCAATCGGGATCGGCAACAACACCGGGCAGACACATTGAGGCATTCGTGTAGCACAAAACCAGCAGGATCACTGACGCGACCGGCTTCACCCACGGCCCGGTCGCGTCCGCCCTGCTCCCGCCGACCACCCAACGACTGAGGAGGCCCAAGCCGGTCGGGACAACCACCCACACAACGACGAACACGCCCGCACCACCCGATCCGGCGAGGTGATTCAATATCTCGCTCGCACCACTCGGGGCAAACGCACCCGCCGCACCGAGTGCGAGTGGAGTCGTGAGCGGGCTGAACACAGTCGAGAGCAGCACGAGGCCGAGACTCAGCGCGCAATCGCCGTCGGCGGCGCGGGCCCAACCCGCCGACGAACCCGCCACCGGCATCGCAGCTACCACCGCCAGGCCCACGAGCAGGTCGCGCGCCTCTGCGGGATCGTGCCAGAGCAACAGTACGGGAGCGACCACCGTCAGCACGATGAGGGGCACGGCGGCGCTCGCAACCAGCCCGACCACAAGAGAAAGGGGCCGCCGGAACATGCCCCACAGGTGCTCGCCCCGAACCGCGAACCCGGCGGCAAACAGAAGCACGCCGAGCATCACCGCTGGCGCGGATACTCGAACCGGGTGCCCCAATACGCAACCCGCCCCCGCCAGTCCCGAAATCCAACGGCCGGCCCCCGGCACCGCCCCGGCCGCAGCGTATGCCGCGATCAGGAGCCAGAGAAAATGTTGGTGCAGAAACCCCGAAACTGATCCGTGTTCGCGACGCATTTGGGTCGGTCCTTTTTCAGTTGAACGGCTCCGATCTGGACAGTCGACACCGTACCCGATGGACCTAAGCGGGCCGTGACGCGGGGATAAAGTACTTCTTATCTTCGCTTCATCCTCGATTTACCGCGGTCGGGTACAGTACGCCCGCGTCGGTTCCGGTCCGCCCACGTTGAGAGCGGCCGACCGCGTATTGAGGAGCAAGCCATGCGTTACCTCGCAGCCGCCACGGTCGTCGCGTTCGTGTTGGGCACGGCCCCGGTTCGGGCGGACGAAGAAAAGGTTCCGTTGGAAAAGGTGCCGAAGGCCGTTCTGGAAGCCGCCAAGAAGCGGTTCCCGAAGGCCGAGGTGATCGGTGCGAGCAAGGAAACCGAGAAGGACAAGACGGTGTACGAGGTGGAGCTGAAGGACGCCGGCAAGACGATCGACGTGACTCTCACCCCGGAGGGCGTCATCACCACCATCGAAAAACAGATCGACGCCAAAGAGCTCCCGAAGGCCGTGACCGATGCGCTCGAGAAGAAGTACGCGAAGGCCACCTTCAAGATCATCGAGAGCGTCTACTCCGTGAAGGACGGAAAAGAGGCACTCGACTACTACGAGGTGCTCCTCGTCACGGCCGCGAAAAAGGAGATCGAGGTGGAGATTCTCGCCGACGGTAAGATCAAGCACGAAGAAGAGAAAAAATCGGAGAAGTAATAAACCAAGCCCGGCTCGCGTGACGGCGCGGCCGGGGCTGGCAAGAAGGCCGACGGGACCACGTCCGCGGGCGCCTGAATTTGGGCGCCCGCGCTTTCGGGGCGATTGATATGGGAATCCGCATTCTGCTCGTTGAGGACGAACCGGCGATCGGCGACTTTGTCGCCCGCGGGTTGCGCGAAGAAGGGTACCAGGTCGAATGGGCCGTGGACGGTGACACCGGGTGGCACCACCTGCGCACCGCCGTGTGGGACGTGATCCTGCTCGACTGGTGGCTACCGGGTCCGAACGGGCTGACCCTCCTTAAGAAGTTCCGGCAAGCGGGCTGCGACACGCCGGTACTCATGCTCACCGCGCGCGACGCCGTTTCCGACCGCGTTCAGGGGTTGGATTGCGGTGCCGACGATTATCTGTGCAAACCGTTCGCGTTCGAGGAGTTGCTCGCGCGCGTCCGCGCGCTGGCACGCCGGCCCGGCGCGACGTCGGGCACCACGCTCTCCTACGCCGACGTGCAACTCGACCTCGCGACCCACCGGGCCGAGCGCGCTGGTGCAAAATTGGACCTGACCGCGAAAGAGGAGTCCCTCCTGGTGCTGTTCCTCCGGCACCCCGGCGAAGTGCTGAGTCGCACCCGGATCTACGAGGCGGTCTGGGACGAGCGGTACGACGGGATCTCGAACACGCTCGAGGTTCACGTCATGGAACTGCGTAAGAAACTCGAAGCGCACGGCCCGCGCCTCATTCAGACGGTCCGCGGGCGCGGGTACGTGTTCGGGGAGCTCGAGTGACCCTCACGACCCGTCTATCACTGTTCTTCCTGGCCGCACTCGCAACGGTACTCGTCGCGTTCTCCGCGGCGCTGTACGTCCTCGCGCACCGCCACCTGACGCGGCAACTGGACGACCGATTGGACGCATCCGCGCGCACGCTGGCTTCGGCCGCGGAGATCAAGCCCGACGGCGTCGAGTGGGAACCGGAGGCGCGGCCGTTCCCGTTTACATCGAGCCCCTTCGGGGACGAACTCCGGTGGAACGTCACCACCGACGACGGAACCGTCGTCGATCAATCCACCCAGGAAGGCGCGCGGGAACTGTTGACGGAAGCCGAAGAAGGCTTCCGCACCGGGCACCGGAACCCGCGCCGGGTGGACCGTGCGGGCCGCGCGTGGCAGGCGACGCGTATCCGACTCGCACCAGAACTGGCCCCACACCCGGTCCCACTCCGGCGCGGAAAGTTCTCAGCGCTCGTGCTGACGGTTGCGGTACCGCTCGATCCCGTTCACGGCACGCTCCGCACCCTCGCGGCAACACTAACGGGTCTCACGCTCGCGGTTCTCGCCGTCGCGCTCGTTGCCAGTCGCGCGGTCTGTCGGCGGGCGCTCGCCCCAGTCACGCGAATGGCCGAGACCGCGCGAGCGATGGGCACCGACTTGACCGAGCGCTTACCGGATACGCGATCCACGGACGAAATCGCGAACCTGACGAGTGCGTTCAACGGTTTACTCGATCGACTAATGGAAGCGTTCGAGCGCGAGCGGCGGTTCGCGGGCGAGGCGTCGCACCAGCTCCGCACGCCGCTCACGGCCCTCATCGGGCAGATCGAGGTTGCGCGGCGCCGCGACCGCCCGCCCCAGGAATATCAACGGGTACTCGGCGCGGTTTTGGAACAGGCCGGCCGGCTCCGGCGGGTCATCGAAGCGCTCCTGTTTCTGGCCCGCTCGGAATCCGACGCCCGGCTCCCCGGTTTGGAGCGGATCGACCTGGCGAAGTGGGTTCACGCGCGGCTGGGGGAGTGGGCCGATAATCCGCGCTCCCGAGATCTCACCTTTGAAGCGCCGAGTGAAGAAGTGCCCGCGGCGCTTCACCCGGATTTGTTTGGCGAGTTGCTCGACGCGGTTCTCGACAACGCCCTCAAGTACAGCGAACCGGGAACACTCGTCACGACGCGCACCGGCCGCACCGCGAGCGACGTGTGGGTGGAAGTCGAAGACCGGGGGTGCGGGATTTCGGCGGACGAGTTGCCGCACCTGTTTCGGCCGTTCTTTCGGTCCGAGGCCGCGCGAAAGCGGGGTGTACCCGGCGTGGGGTTGGGGTTGGCCGTCGCCGCCCGAATCGCTTCCGCTCTGGGCGGCACGATTGCTTTGACGAGTGAAGGCGGCCGGGGGTGTCGGGTCACGATTCGCCTGCCCCTATCTTTGGCACGCGAAGAGCGCGCGGGCGAATTCGGCCCGCACAGTTCGACTCAAGGAGGAGAGCTTTGATGACGCGACGGCGGTTCCTTGCGCTCGCCGCGGGCCTTCCCGTGGTGGGCGGTTCGCTCGCGGCGTGGGGCGTGGAGTACCACACCCGAAACTTTCACGCGGTCGAGCGGGGCGTTCTCTACCGGAGCGGGCAGCAGACCCCGACGGGACTGAGGCTGTCTCTGCGCGCGTACCAGATCAAGACCGTCGTCACGCTGCGAACGGTGCGCGACCCCGATCGGCCCTACCCCGACGAATGGGAGGCGGAACTGTGCGCGGCCCACAGCGTGCGTCACATCCGAATCGTCCCTCAGCCGTGGTCGTTGGACGAGAGGGGCGAACTCCCGGCCGAACGAGTCGTGCGGGCGTTCCTGGACATCGTGTGCGACCCGGCCAACCACCCGGTACTCGTCCACTGTTTCGCGGGCATCCACCGCACCGGGGCCATGTGTGCCCTTTTTCGGATGGAGTGCCAGAGGTGGTCGGCCGAACGAGCGATTGCCGAGATGCAGGACCACGGCTTCGAGCCCGGACAGAGCCGGGACGGAATCGAACAATACCTGCGCGACTACCGCGCCCAAACCCCACATTCGGCGCCATCATCATAATCGGATTTCATCTCCGGTTTATCCTGCATTGCCGATAACAAAGTGACACAACAAGAGCCATAACTTTGGCAGACGGTGAGCGCTCGGTAACCGGGGCGATTCGTGACGGCATTACGCACAGTTTTGTTCGCGGGCCTTGTCGAGCACTTTGGTTCCACTACCGGAACGACCGGAGCGCCCCGGCAGACCCCTTTTGGCGCCCGGCGGTTAGCCCTTACCAATCCGGCGAAGCGGACTCGCCGCCGGCTCGCGTTGCCAGTGCCAGCAGGATCGTGGCGGCGGAGTAAGTCAGAAAGTGAACGCTCCCGTCGGCAGAAAGGAACTGCGCGCCGCGTGGGTGCAAGCTCCAGTAGTGGAACACCGAGCACTGGTCGTCGAGGCGGCCCGCGGCGAACTCGTAGGGGGTGGCCGGGCAGAACCAGTTGACGTAGCCGCCGGTGTTAATCTCCCGCACACCCAGCAGCATGTCCGGCGAGCCGGTCTGGAGCTGTCCGACCCCGGCGTACCACCAGCCGTACCACATGTCGCTGCTCGGTGGCCGCTCCCCAACCATGACCGTGTTGCTTGTCCCGTCGGAGATATCGACTAGCCGCGTCTTCGACCCGGCGTACAGCACTCCGTTGGGGTGGAACAGGTCCGTCCCGAGCACCCCGACGTAACTGGTCAGCGCGACCCACCGCTTCTCTCGGGCGTACTGGGGGGCTTGGGTCCGGCTGTCGAGCGGGCAGCCGAACACCGCCAGGGGCGTGGCTAGACCGGTGTGGGGCGGAGCGGCGAACGGGTCCCGAGATTGAGTGTACGCGGCTGCCGTCACGTCCCAAAGCGGCTTCTGCTCCAGGTGCGGGAGCAGGCGGGTGTGCCACGACATCCGGGGGTACAGTTCGTTCGCCCGGTCCGGGGTCACCCCGGGTGGGAGGGCCCCGGTGGTGTCGTGGTGGCCGTGGAGGGCCAGCCCGAGCTGGGCGAGGTTGTTCGCGCACTTGAGCCGGGCGGCGGCGGCGCGGGCCTGTTGGACGGCCCCGAGCAGGAGGGCCATCAGCACGGCCACGATCCCGATGACGACGAGCAGCTCGATGAGAGTAAAACCGCACCGGCCCGCCCTCGCGCCCATAGTTGATCTCTCCTGGTTAGATCGCTCACGGCGAAGCTGGCTCGAAACCGGTCACGACCCCGTCCCTGACCCACACCGCCAGCGGGGTTTGGACGATCCACGTCCGGTCGGCGCGGAGGCGGCCCGGCACGCCGATGCCCCGCTCCATGTCTCCGGCCTCGCCCCCGACAGTGGGAACTTCGACAAGTGCAACCGACGCCCCTCCCAGGCGGGCCTGCTCGGTGAGCCGGGGCACCTGCCGCCGGCACTCTTCGCAACCCGAGCGGTGCAGCACCACGAGCCAGGCGCCGGCGCGGAGCCGGTCGGCAATGTCAGTCTCTTCGAGCAGCGGGAACCGCCGACCGACCCAATCGGAGCTGTCGATGACCTCGAACCGCTCCGCCGGTGCGGGCCGGAGCAGCGCGGGCAGCGCGGCGCACCCGACGAACAGGCCGACGGCCGCTGCCACCGCCCACCGGCGGGCGGGCGGTTCGGCGAGGCGCGGCTTGAGAGCCACGAGGCCCGCGAGCATCGTCAGGTCGAACGCGAGCGTCGCGGTCGGAGGAACCTTTACCGGCCCGAAGCACCCGCAATCCCGGAGGCCGGTGACGACTTGGTGAAGCGTCAACCCGCTGAACGCGAGGAGGAGGACGATCCCCACCGCCCGCGCCGCCGACGGTCGGGCGCCGCTCGCCAGCCACAGCCCGAGGGCGAACTCGACCACCGGCCAGCCGCTAAGCAGTGCGGCCGGGAGGCGACCCGAGCCGAGCGGCGGGGGCGGGGCGCCGAGCAAGGTTTCCGCGGTTTTGAGGCCGCCGGCGGCCGCGAGCGTCAGCCCGAGTATCACGCTCAGGGCGGCGTACCCGGGCGTCGGGCGCGGGTTCATTCCACCACCTCACCGGTGATGGTCAGCTTGAGAACCGCTTGCGACGGCACGTCGGTGTACACCGCGACCCGCTCACTCAACGGCCCCGGCGTCTTGGTGTAGCAGTCGAACTCCAGGCACGCCGTCTGCCCGGCCGGCACAGCCAGTGGCAACTCGGTCCGCAGGACCACGCACAGCCCGGCCCGACAGCCGTCCGCCGCACCGGTGATGCGGACCGTGCGGCCGGACTCGTTGCGGAACTCGAACCGGGTCTGCGCGGTGGATGACGCCTTCACCACCCCGAGATCGTTCGCGAGCCCCCCTGTCAGTCCGTCCGAGTTAGCCCCTCCGCCCTGCGGGGCGGTGTGCGACGCGGACCCCGCCGGCGTGGAGTAGAGAGACAGCCCCCACCCGACCAGACCGACCGCGACAGCCAAAAGGCCGGCGCCAGTAGCACGGTACATAGCAGCCCTCGTTCCGGGAGGTAGGGTTACTCGGTAGCAGCCGCACGACGCCCACGCCGCAGGAGCAGGATGCCGACTGCTCCCACGACAACTGCCCCGCCGACCAGCCACGCCCAGAGCCACGACCGCGGCGGCGGCGGCGGGGTCACGCTCTGGGGCTCGGGCAACCCGAACTGACTGATCAGGAACTCCTCCGGGGCGACCGGACGGCGGTCCCAGGATTCGAACTCGATGGAACCCGTCGCCGGAGGGCTTTTCTTCTCCGGGAGGTAATCGAACCGCTCGGTCACCCGGAGCGGTCGGGGGGTCTCACCCGCCGGCTCGGCATAGTCGACCGTGACGGTCACGGTGCCGTAGGACACTTTGGACTCGTACTTCCGGACGGCCCCGCCGGCCCCCTCGTCGAACCACGCCGTCACCGTGAACGGGTGGTTCTGGGCGCTCTCCTGGGCCGGGGTGTAGCTGGCGTCCAGTTGGATCAGGCTCCGCCCGTCCTTCTGAACCCGCGTCAGCGAGCGGACGGCACAGAGCGGGTTCGTGAACCAGTCGGCGGCGGGGCGGCCTTGCACGTAGGTCGTCACCAGCCGGGGTTGCCGGCTGCTCGCGAGCTTCTTCGCGAAGTCCTCCGGCTCCTGCCCCAGGTAGCCGAGCCGGTACGCCTCGCTCCCGACCTTCCGCTCGAGCAGGTAGGTGTAGTCCGGGGTGCGGCCCACCACCCGCTCGATCTCGCCCAAACCCAAGTTGTCGAACTTCAAGGGCGCGCGGTTCCAGACCAGCACCGAGTTCCCGCTCGCCAGCAACTTGTACTTGGTCGGGATCGGCACCTTCCCGACAAGGGCCGGCTCGTTCCGGGTGTACGTGGTGGCCAAGTTCTCGGCGGACTTCTCGAGCGCCGCCCATTTTTGGAGGCACGTCTCGCGAAGTTCGTCGCCCTCCGCGGCCACGCACGCGTGGCGGGGGCCCGCGAGCAGACCGAGTAGCGCTAGCAGCCGCCAGACGCGATGCATGATCGGCACCTGTTAAAACAACCCAACGGAAGGACAGAAAGACCGAAGAGGAGCCGCTGGTGTCGCGGTTCGGGGGGCGTCAACCCGCACAGCGCCCGATCAACGACTGCGGCACCCGTTGAAAGCGCGACCGCTCGATCGAAGCGGCTCACGTGATCACCTTCGCGACCGGCCAAGCGAGTGCACTCGGCCGGTCGCGACCTGTCGAGAGCGGGCGTTCGCTGCCGCCCCGCCCGTCCCGAGCGGGTTCGGACGAGGCGTCGTTCGGCCGCCCCTACACGTCGGCGCAGTCGCAGTACTGCACCCCGTCCGCGCCGACGATCGTCTTGCAGGTGCAGAAGCAGATCCAGCCGGTGCACGTCGCGGTCTTCGTGGCGTCGGCACAGTTGCCGGGCGTCCGATCCTTCTGGCAAACATCAACGCGATCGCACAAGCTCTGGTTGCAGCCCGCGGCGACTGGCGCCGTGACCGATCCGTCGTCGGCGAACCCCGCGGTGGGGGCCACCAAGACGCCCCCCACCGCCAGCATGACCAGCGCCAGGCTGGTGAGGGCAGCGCCCAGCACCTCCGCTTTCAACCACTTCGTCATGAGCTTCCTCCTCGGCACCAACGGCGTCGCAGCCCTTCCCGCACGTCGGGAGGTTTACCGCTCCACCGCTTGTTCCAGCACCGCGCCCGAAATCGTCACCCGCACGTGCGGGCGCGCCGGGCTGTCGGTGAAGACGACGTATTCCTGCACGAACGGCCCCGGCTGGCCGGCGAACCGCACCTCGAGTTCCAACTCGAAAGAGCCTCGGGCCGGAATCGTTCGAGGGAGGTCAGAGACGGCGAGGCATCGGCTGCAAGACGCCTGCCCGCCCAGCAATGTCACCTCACCGCCCGTGTAGTTGTGAACTGTCACCCGAGTTCGCTCCTGCGCCCCCTGCGGGCGAGCACCGGTATCGATTCGCGTCGGCGCGACGATCAACCGCTCGCCGCGGAGGTAGCGAGCGCCCACCCCGAGCGAGCCGAACAGCGCCCACGAAGCGACAAGCAGAAGTGCCAGTAGGACGGCGGCACCCCCGAGCGCTGCGAGGAGGGGCGTCCGCTTCTTGCGCTGGAGTTCCATCTGAGAGCACTCACCCATTGGTGCAGAAACGGGCATCGGATCGCGCGGCCGGCTTGCGGCCGGCGGGCACTTTAGCCGAGAGCGATTCGCACGCGCCACAACACGTGCGAATTCGCAAAACAATTAGACAAATACTTACCACTTCTGGGATGATGCCGATTATTTCTCACGACTTGAAGCCTGTCAAGAGGTAAGGTGTCGCCTTTTTTGAATGTTTTTCACCGCGTGCCGGGGCGCCCCCTTTACGACAAGCGGCCGGTCGCACTCCTCCGGTACCAGCGGCTTGACTGTGCGGGCACAGTGGCCTGCGTCGTGGCGATCGCCGCATCGCTGTTCGTCGCGCTCACCGTCACGCCCGCGATGTCGTACATGCTGCTCACGGGCCGTGCTCACAGTGCGGAACGCGACCCGCCGCTCACGCGCGTTCTGAAGCGCGGGTACCTGCCCGTATTACCGGCGTTTGTGGCCCGGCCGTGGCAGTGCCTCGCGGCGCGGGTGCTCGCGTTCGCCGTCACGGGCGCCGCGGCCACGCGGCTCGGTCAGGAGTTCCTGCCGAACTTCCAGGAAACCGATTTCCTGATGCACTTCGTGGAAAAGCCCGGTACCTCGGTGAAAGCGATGAACCGCGTGACGACGGCCGCGAGCAAGGAGCCGCGCGCGCTCGAAGACGAGAAGGGACAGAAGCTCGTTCGTAACTTCGGCTCGCACATCGGGCGCGCGGAGGTGGCGGACGAACCGGTCGGGCCGAACTTCACCGAGCTGTGGATCAGTACCCCGGAGGACGCGGACTACGAACAGACGGTGAAGAAGATCGCGGACGTCGTGTACACCTACCCCGGGCTGCACCACGACCTCCTGACCTACCTGCGCGAGCGCATCAAGGAAGTCCTCACCGGCGCGAGCGGGAGCGTCGTCGTGCGGCTCTACGGCCCCGACACGGCGGTGCTGCGCGAAGGCGAAGGACGTGGAGGCCGCGATGAAGGACGTGCCGGGGTCACGAACCTGAAGGTCGAACCGCGGGTGCTGGTCGCCCAAATCAACGTCCAGTTGCGCCCCGAAGACCTCCGCAAGTTCGGCCTGACGCCGGGCCACGTGCGCCGCGCCTCGACCGTGCTCCTGAAGGGACAGAAGGTGGACGAGGTGTTCGACGGGCAGAAGAAATTCGACGTGGTGGTGTGGGGCGCGAGCAACCTCCGCTCCGGTCTGGGAGCCGTTCAGGAGTTGCCGATCGACGTGCAGAACGGCACCCAGGTGCGGTTGAAGGACGTGGCCGACGTGCGCATCGTGTCCGCACCGAACGAGGTGCGGCGCGAGAACACGAGTCGGCGCCTGGACGTGACGTGCAACGTGTCCGGGCGGGATCTCGGGTCGGTCGCGCGCGAGGTCGAGGAGAAGGTGAAGCAGATCCCGTTCGAGCGCGAGTACCACCCGGAGTTCCTGGGCGAGTACCAGGCGCGCCAGGAATCGACACGGAAATTGTACGCACGCTCCGCACTGGCACTGGCCGGGATCGTACTGCTGTTGTTCGTGGACTTCGGCGCGTGGCGACCGACGCTGCTCGTCGCGCTCACCATTCCGTTCGCGCTGGTCGGCGGAGTGTTCGCCGTGACGATCGCGCTCGCAACGGGCTTGGCTCTTCTCCCGCTCGCGATTACGGGTAACAAGCCGGGGCAGGAGATCGAGTACCCGCTCGCGGTGGTCATCCTCGACGGGCTCGTCACCTCGACACTCTTAAACCTGTCACTTCTTCCGCCACTGTATTTTCTGGTTGGTCGGCCTGTCTCTGCAATTGACTGCCAATAGCAACAATGATGCAAGGAATCGCAGGAAAAAATGAGTCCCGGGCACGTCGCGTGCGTTGATATCTCCCATCGCTTTTGGGAGGAAATGTTATGGCGAAGCCGCTCGTGAGTGATGCTCTGTGGGAACGGATCGAACCGTTGTTGCCGGCTCCGAAATCCCGCCGCTTTCGCTTCCCGGGGCGCAAGCCCTTGGACTACCGAAAGGTTCTTACCGGGATCATCTTCGTCCTCAAGACCGGGATCGACTGGGAAGACCTGCCGGCCGAACTGGGCTGGGGTTGTGGCAAGACCTGTCGGAACTACCTCCGAGCCTGGCAGAAAGCCGGACTTGGGACAAGCTCTATCATCTCCTCCTGCAAGAGCTCCCAGATACGAACAAGATCGACTGGTCCCGCGGAGCGGCCGACGGCACCAAGTCTCGGGCGCGGGGCGGTGGCGACGACACGGACCCGAACCCGACGGACCGCGGTAAATCCGGGACCGAGCACCATGTGCGGACCGATGCCCAGGGTATCCCCTTGACGGTCACCGTGACCGGGGCCAACGCCGCCGATGTGACCCAGTTGCTACCCCTGGTGGATCGCATCCCGGACCTCTCCGGGGAAGCCGACAAGCCCACCCGACCCGAAGAACTGTATGCGGACCGAGCCTACGATTCGGCCCTCCATCGCGAGGAACTGAGGGACCGAGGCATCGCCCCAAGATCCCGAAGCGTCGGACCGAGCACGGTAGTGGGTTGGGCGTCTATCGACGGGTCGTGGAGCGAACCAACGCCTGGTTACACACCTTCGGCAAGCTCCGGTTGCGAACCGATCCCGACGGGGACATACACAAGGCGTTCGTGGCACTGGGAGCTGCTCTCATCTGTATGTGGTTCCTATGAGCCGATCATTTTTTCCTGCGGTTCTTATATCAATTGTCACGAGTGCCGTTGAGCTGTAAACAGCAGGTGATTCCGATACGCGGTCGTCGGTGTCCGGGGCGATACCGCCCCTCCATTTGGCAGGAACTATCGGGCTACTCTGAACCCAACGCTCCTACTTCTGTCTGTAATCTTGTCTTCAGACCCCTGTCGTCTGCCTTTGGGTTTCTGTGCCCCAATCTTTGGTTCTCTGCTCCAGAGGTGGTATGTCCGAGGGCCGCGCCGACAACCTTCCGCCGAATTTCCTGATCCCGGTTGGGTCACAAGTGGTGCTGCGCTACGACCGGCGCGTGCCCGGTACGGACGTCGTGAAGCCGGCCGGCACCGTGGGGGAAGTGGTGGAGGCGCCGGAGTCGAACGATCGACCGTACCTCGTGCGGTTCCTGGACGGCGCGTCGTTTCGGCTGAAGTTTGGTGAACTGCTCGTTCGGCGCGGGGACCACACCGTCGAAGCGACCGCGACCGCCGGGCCGGACGTGTCCGCGTTCGTGGTGTACCGGGTGATGGTCGGGTCGCGCGCGTTCGGACTCGCGACCGAGTCCTCCGACGAGGACCGCCGCGGCGTGTTTCTGCCGCCCGCCGACTGGCACTGGGCGCTCACCAAGCCGCCGGAACAGGTCGAGTTCTTTACGGAGGGCGTCGAGGAAGTCGATTGGGAGATCGAGAAGTTCGTGCGGCTCGCACTTCAAGCGAACCCGAACATTCTCGAAGTGCTCTGGTCACCCGCCGTGCTGCACACCGACGAAACGGGAACGGAACTGCGCGAAATGCGCACCGCGTTCCTGTCGCGGCACCTGTACCGCACGTATTCGGGGTACGTTCTGTCGCAGTTTCGATTGATGAAGCGGGGATTCGACACGAACCGGCACTACAAGCCGAAGCACGCGATGCACCTGATCCGCCTCCTGCACAGCGGCATTTATGCGCTCCGCGAGGGCGACATTCGGGTGGACGTGGGCGAGCACCGCGACGAGTTGCTCGCCATTCGACGCGGCGAAGTGCCGTTCGAGGCAGTGGAGGCCCGTGCGCTGGAGTTGGATCGCGTGTTTCAGGAAGCGTTCGCGAGTTCCCGGCTCCCGGAGAAGCCCGACACGGAACGCGCGAACCGGTTTCTGATCGCCGCCCGCCGCCGACGGGTTTAAAGAAAGAAGGAAGAGCCGCGGATAACGCCGATAACGCGGATCAGACAAAAGAGAGATTGATAGCCACAGCGGTGCTTTACTACGAAATTGGTTCGATCAATGATTGTGTTTTGACGACAGCGAATTCTTCAGGGAACGTGTGAAACGCATTCACGCTCAGACATTGGGGCAGGGCTTCCACGATCACCACACCGATTGGCGATAGACCGATCCGGTTGTTCTCAGGACCGTGGAAGACGAGGCCCTTGCGTGCGCCGTCGGCCAGTAGTTCCGCGTGGACGTGAACGAACTGTTCCGGCTTCAGCACCTCGATCTGGCCCGATACCTGGTACCGCACGGTGGGGAACGCACAGTTCCCGCGGCGCCCGCCGTCGAACCGGTGTGCGAGGCGCAATCCCGTTTCGGGCAGGTCCGCTCCGGTGGTCGTAATCACTTCCTCTATATGGGCGCCGGGGCCGGCCCAACTCAGAGAGTGGCCCGTGCGCGTGAGCCGGACCGTGAGCCGCGCGCCGGCGTGCGCCACGGACTTTACGGCAACGACGTCCAGTAATTCGGGGTGCAGCGGGCGGTCGTAGAGTCGGAACTCGAGTTCCGCGACCGTCGGCCGAACCAGGGGCGCGCCCATTCAGGTTCCTCCGAATGTGGGAATTATAACTGCGCCCACAAAAACAAAAACGGGAGCCTTTCGGCCCCCGTTCGCGTACCCGGCTCAAGCAGTCACTTAGCTGCCGTGGCAGCTACCGTGGCAGCCACCCTTCTTGTTGAACAGGCCGCCGCTGCTGCGGAGCCCGAAGATCCCGCCCCCGTGGCAGCTCGAGCCGTGGCAGCCGGTGGAGGTGTAACCGGTGCAGCCGGTGCAGCCGGCCGGGGCCGCAACAACGGCCGGGGCCGCCGGGGTGTAACCGGTGCAGCCGGTCGGGGTGCCGTGGCAGCTCCCGTGGCAGCCGCCCTTCTTGCTGAACAGCCCGCCGCCGTTGCGGAGCCCGAAGATCCCGCTGCCGTGGCAGCTCGAGCCGTGGCAGCTCGTGCTCGCGACGGTGCCGGTGCAGCCGGCGCTGACGACGGTGCCGTGGCACCCGGCCTTGTCCTTGCCACCGAAGCTCGCCATGTCCCCGCCGGAAGTAGCCGCGACCATGAGAACGATGCTGTACATCCCGATGCCCTCTCGACACCCACCTCGCGTGCGAACGGCCCCCGGTCGCGGCTCCGTGTCCGCAACTGAACGAGCGCCGGGTTTTCGCGTCTAGTTATCGCTTTGTGGGGAAGCTTTAACCGTATGAGGCAGGCGAATTCGTGTAGTGAGGATGGTAGGTTGAGGCGAAATGGGAGTCAACGGTAAATTGGGGTATCTGGCTAGTTCTAGAGGTCCGAAAACAACGGTTGTACGGCCCTATGTCGGACGCCCGGCGGAGGGGCTAAAATGCGGGTGGCGCGACCCCGGCTGCGCGATACCAACGGGCACCCCGGAATCAGGGTTATGACTACCGGGAACACGCGCCGATTAAAGGAGCGTATTTTCACGCGCCGCACCGTTGAACGAGGACGTCATGGACCGGGACGCAGTACCCGCACAATCTATTGCAGAAGTCGTGCCGCCGTTTGAATGGGCTTCCGTTCGTAAGGTCGGGTCCGTCGGTTTGGGGCTGGTCGCAGGGGCGGCGGTTCTGGGCCTGGTGGCGACCGCACTGGGAGCCCCCCCCTGGGGGCTGCACACCGCCCGGTTGTTCCTCGTGTTCATCGGGGCGATCACCACCGGGGCCGCCGTATCGATGCGCCCGGACCTGTGGCAGGCGTGGGCGCTCGGGGCCGCGGCCGGGGCACTGGCCGTTGTCGGCACCCCCGCGCACTGGGACTCGTTCCGCTTGCTGTTCGGTGTGGCCGGCGCGGTCGCGGCTTCGTGGGCCGTGCTCCTGCTCGCCCCGGCCGAGTACCGGGTGCCGGTGCTCAGCGTGGTGCTGGTGTTCCACTTCACCGGGATCTTCCTCGCCACGACCAGCCCGCCCTCGACGCCGTGGGTCACGGAGCAGGCGTTCATCCGCGTGTACAACCCGTACCTGCAGTTCCTGTACCTCCGGAACGCCTACCACTTCTACTCGCCCGAGCCGGGACCGGCCAGCGTCATCGTGTGCCTGCTGAAGACCGAAACGGGCACCGACGCCCAGGGGCGCCCGCAGTACGAAACGCGGTGGGTGGTGCTGCCGAAGCGCCCGGCGGACATAAAAGACCCGCTCGGCCTCACGTACTACCGCCGGCTCTCGATCACCGAGCAGATCGCGCGGGCCACGCCGGGGCTGGGCCAGACGACCGCCGAGAACAGCGAGATGCTCCCGCGCCGGAAGATGGTGCTGCGGTCCATCCCGCTCCACCCGGCCGACCGTGAGGAGACCCAGTACCGGCTCCCGCAACCGGAGGTCGCCCGGTTCGTGCTCCCGTCCTACGCCTCACACATCATTCTGGAGAACACGGACGCGGCCCGCGCGGGCAAGACGACGGTGAAGATCTACCGGCTCGAGCACAAGACGCTGAGCGTGGAGGAGTTCGTCAACGCCTTCGATCGCCCCAACATGATTACCAACCCGTACCACCCCTCCACGTACCGCCCGTTCTTCCTGGGCGAGTTCGGGTTCGTCCCGGACCCGGACAAGCCGGGATCGACGCGCATCGAACTGCTGAACCCCCAGGAGCCGATGCTCTACTGGCTCGTGCCCGTCGCCCCGCGCCCGGGCGGGCGCCCCCCGGGGGACACTAACACGCGCGAGTACATCGATTACATGTCGATCCACGCGCTCGACACGCTCAACCTGAGCGAGCGGGACGTGGACGACCCGGCGTACCGCGACAAAGTGTTCGACTGGAACCAGTTGCGGTAAGGGCGCTCCGGCCGCGGCTCTTGTGACGAAACGAAATCGAATCGAACGGATGGGTCCGAGGCGCCCCGCGGGGCGCCAGTCAACGCGCGCCGGCCCCTTCCCTTTCGAGGGAGGGGGACCGGGGGTAGGTTCTTGGTTGCAAGTAGTGAGATCCCGTCATGGCCTCTGAGTTGACGCCCGACACCGCGCCCGAGCCCGTGTACCGGTCCCCGTGGCAGAAGTGGGTCGCGTTCTGGTTCCCGGCCGCGGACCCGACCACGCTCGGGTTCATCCGCCTCACGACCGGGCTATTGGTGCTGTACACGCACCTCGCGTACAGCGTGGACCTGCAACAGTTCTTCGGCAAGCACGGGTGGTACTCGGCCGCGTTCATCGAGCGCGAGCGCAAGGAGTACCCCTGGCAGGTGTCGCCGTTTTGGGACTGGAACCCGAAGGACGTGGTGCCCGCGAAGGTGCCGGACTTCCCGCACCGGCGCAAGGCCGTCGTCGATTTCATCCGCGGGCTGCCCGCGGACGAGGCCCAGCGCAAGCGCGCGCTCGAGTTCCTCCGCCGCATCAGCGCGAGCGAGAACCCGGACCACCCGCTCGAGGCGCTCAACTGGTTCCAGAGCATGCGGACGTTCCCGGAGCGCCGCGACCGGTACCTGAACGTGCTCACGAGCGGCTCGGCGCCGGCCAAGGACGAACCGGCCCCGCCCGCGTTCCTCGCGGCGCTCCCGCCGGAGGCGCGCCAGCAGGTGGCGGCGGACGCGCGCGCGTTCTGGGAGGTCCTACCGCTCAACCGCGCCGACAACAGCGCGCGGGCCTACGTGCTCAACCACTTCGTCGAACTCGGACCCGAGTTCCGCCGGGCGCTCGTGAATTTCCTCTACACGCTCCCGTCCGATCCCGTGGAGCGCGCAAAGCGGATCGACTACCTCGATTACTGGAACAACGAGCCGGACAAGGTGGTGCGGACCGGGCACAGCATCTTTTCCATCTGGTTCCACGTCACGGACCCGACGCAGATGGCGCTGGTCCACGCGGCGGTGCTGGTCGCGATCCTGCTGTTCACCCTCGGGCTGTTCACGCGGGTCACGTCGGTGCTCGTGTGGGTCGCGGTCGTCGGGTACATCCACCGGACGCAGCAGGTGCTGTTCGGGATGGACACGATGATGAACATCCTGCTGTTCTACCTGATGATCGGGAACAGCGGGGCCGCGCTCTCGCTGGACCGCGTGATCGCCCGGTACCGGGCGGCCCGCGCGAGCCTCGCCCGCACGGGCGCGATCGACGCCCCGACGCGGGCGTTCCTGGCGGTCCCGCCGCCCTCGAAGGGGGCCGGGTTCGCGCTGCGGCTGATCCAGGTCCACTTCTGCTTCATCTACGTGGCGGCGGGGCTGTCCAAGCTCAAGGGGCCGGCGTGGTGGGACGGGCACGCGGTCTGGGATGTGATGGTGAACCCGGAGTTCACCCTGATGCAATACGAGTGGTACGAGCGGGTTCTGCGCGCGGTGGCGAACATCAAGCCGCTGTACTACGCGGCAGTGGCGCTCAGTTCGTGGTCCACGCTGTTCATCGAGATCGCGGGGCCGTTCCTGCTCTGGACCCGGCTGCGGTGGTTCATCATTTTCCTCGCGACCGCGATGCACGCGGGCATCGCCGTGCTGATGGGGCTGAATCTGTTTGAACTGCTGATGATCGTGATGCTGCTCGCGTTCCTGCCGGACCTCGTGATCCGCGACCGGCTCCGGGGCGGGACGGGCTTGGCGAAGGTGACGTTCGCGTTCGACCCCGGTTCGGCGGTATCGCGCCGCGCCGCGGCACTCGCGCTCGCCGCGGACACCGAGGGGCAGGTGGCGCTGACCCCCGATTCCGGGCTCGTCACGCCGGCCCTGACGGACGCGGGCGGCACCCGGTACAGTGACGCACGCGGCGTCACGGCGCTGTTCCGAGCCTTGCGGGTGCTTTCGCCGTTGGCCTTCGTGCTGTGGGTGCCGGGCGTGCGCGGGATACTGGCGAAGCGCTTGTTCCCGGCTCCGGCGGGGAGCGTTCCTCCGGCCCCGACCGCATCTACACCGGTGGGCGCGCGATAGCGGTCGCTCTCTTTGCCATCTCTTCAACGTGAAATGCCACGGGCCAGGGAGTGTTCCCTGGCCCGTGGTGTTCTTGTGGTGTCTACTTCTCGACCGGGGACGCGGAACGCTCACGGCACCGCCGAGCAGTTGCTGCGCAGCTGCGCGGCGGCACGACGACCCGCGGCGTTGCTCCAGTTCGCCGCGCAGCTGCGCAGCAACTGCTCGAAAGCGGTGCTGGAACAGCGGTCCCCGCGACGAGTGCGGTGGAGTGTGCTCGGACGACGCAACATCGTCCTGTCGCAGAGCGACGAGCTAAACCGACCACGAGAACACCCGCAGTGTACCCGAACCCGGCCCCAGAGCAAGCGGTCTGTCGAGGACCGAGCGAACGATCTGGGCCGCGGAACTCGCACCGGTGCCGAAGCGGTCATGCTAAGTTGAGAGGCGGCCAATGACAGAAGCAGAATGGCTGAGGTGTGACGATTCGGTACCGATGCTGGAGGAACTTCGGAACCGGGCGGGGAACTGGAAATTACGACTGTTTGCGATTGCTTCGTGCAACCGCGTTAGCTCGCTGCTTCTTGATGAGCGAAGTCGTAGCGCCATTTTTACTGCGGAGTTATTCGCAGACGGAAAAGCCGCCGAAGTGGACCTGATTGCCGCTCACACGGAGGCGCTAGGTGCCCGAGAGGACGTCCAACGGTCTAGCCCAGAATCCATATTCTATTACTGGGGCGACGCAGCTGCAGGAGCCGCTGCTGCGTGTGCAGCTACCGCAGCTTTTCCGCCTGCTCATCCCGTGCCACGACACGAGTATTTCATCACTGCCGGGGGCGGAGCGGCGAATGCCGTAGCCGCATATCGTATCCGAGAACTGGAAGAATCATTCCGACTCGACGAGCTTCCGGACGACGGAACGCTTGACGCAGCGAGATCCGAACTCTTTGATCAGGTAGCGATTCTTGGGGACCAGACTCGGCGCGTCGAAGAGGCTGCGCAGGCCGATTTGCTCCGCGACATCTTCGGCAACCCGTTCCGCCCCGTCGCCTTCTCCTCTGCGTGGCGCACCCCCACCGTTCTCGCACTCGCGGCGCAGGTGTACGAGTCACGTGACTTCTCTGCGGTGCCGATCCTGGCTGATGCGCTTCAGGACGCCGGGTGCGACAACGCCGACATCCTGGACCACTGTCGCGGTACCGGGGCGCACGTGCGCGGGTGCTGGGTCGTGGATCTTGTGCTCGGTAAGGAGTAGCGCGCGGACCCTACTCACCTGTCACATTCCGCGCTCATCGGGTATCAATCAACCCACGCGCCGAACTATCACACCACTCGATTTTCGCGGCGTTTCTCGTCGGTATACACGAGTGGTCGGTTTGTCCTATACTGTGCCAATCCGCGACTGTACGTGACGACGGCGCGGAGCGCACACCAATCTCTCGAGGAGTCGCCAAAATGTCCGAGGAAGTCAAGCCGGCGCCCGCACAGAACCCGCAGCAGCAGGTGCAGATCCCGGTGGACGTGACGAACCGGGAAACGGTGTACGCGAACTTCGTTCAGGCCCACTTGAACGCGGACGAAGTGTACCTGGAACTGGGCACGTTCTCCCAAGTGGTGACGCCGGCCGGTCCCGACCCGATCACGCTGACCCACCGGGTCATCATGAACTTCGTGACCGCGAAACGCCTCGCCGACCTGCTGAAGCGGGCGGTCGCGCAGCACGAGCAGATGTTCGGCGTGGTCGAACTCGACCCGAACCGCCGGCTCCGCGTGCCGCAGCAACAGCGCCCGAACGGGATGTGATTCGATCGATCGTGAATGCGAAAAAGCCCGCGGCCCGGACTAAACAAGTCCGGGCCGCGGGCTTTTCGTGGGTTGTGTTCGGCTATTTCTTCACTGGAAACACTTCCGGAGGGAACAGCGCTGCTTGCTTCGGTGCGGGGACGCCCAGCGCCCACGCGAGCGTCGGTGCGACCGACAGCGACGACACCTTTTCTGCGCGCTTGCCGAGCGCAGGAACGCCCGCCCCGTACACCAGGAACGGGATGTGTGCGTCGTAGGGGTGCGGGCTGCCGTGACCCGTTCCGGTCGTGTACTTCGAGATCTGCACGCCGGCTTTGGGAATGATGATGACGTCGCCGCACCGGTCCGGGTGGTACGCGAGTGCGACGGCCTTCTTGAACGGTTGCTCCGGCGGGAACTTCCCGTCTTCGAGTTCCTTCCGCGTGAACGCCGTCTCGACGAACCCGCGCCCGGCCGCGAAGTCGCGTGCGCGCTCGGCGACGTCCTCGACCTTCAGCTTCCGGGCCTCAATGGTCTTGTGATTCAGGTACAGCCAGGGCCACACATCGTCGTCGAAGACCTCGATCCACTTCGTCTTCACGTCGGACTTGCCGTACATCTCGGTGAGCGCCGATTCGAGTCCTGTGGCCAGTTCCTCGGTCGTCGCGCGCTGCGCGGCCGGGTACTTGGCCTTCGTGGACGGGAGTTCCGGCAACGGGCACACGCCGTGGTCGGCCGCGATGACCATCGTGTACTTCCCCTTGCCAACTTCCGTGTCGAGGAAGGTCAGGAACTCGCCGACGAGTTTGTCGGAGCGCAGGGTCACGTCCATCACTTCCTGCGAGTCCGGGCCGTACTGGTGCCCGATGATGTCGTTCGACGAGAAGCTGACGCACAGCAGGTCGGGTACCGCGCCGCGCCCGAGTTTCTCCGCGGTGACGGCCTTTTTCACCAGACTGAACAGCATCTCGTTGCCGGAGGGCGAGCACTCCAGGGCGGAGTAGTAGCCCTTCGCGGGGGCGGGGAGCTTGCCCTTAAACGGGTGCGGGAACACGCGCCCCTGGCCGTTGTAGCCGACCGCTTCGCCCGGGGCGTCGTCCGGACCGCTGAACTTCGCGTAGTCGATGTCGGTCCGCAGCTTCTCCCACTTCTGCTCGAACCACGCATCGGCGGGCTTCGCGGCGTTGAACTCGGTGACCCACGGGTGCGGGGCGTCGCGGTAGAACGCACCGGTGTGGAACAGCCCGTCGCGCGTGTCGAAGCAGTACGCGCCGGTCGGCTTCTGACCGCCCATCAGCACCGCAGTGCGGTCCTTGATGGAGAGCGAGAACACGCGCCCCTGGCCCTTCGTGGACTCGTTGAGCGAGTCGGCCACCGTTTGCGCGAGCAGGCGTTCGGGCGAGTAGCCAGTCGCCGCCCCGCGCCCGGGCTTGCCCAGGCTCTCGGGCACCGGCGGAACGAGTTCATACGGGCGCTTCGGCTGGCAGCAGTACATTTGCGTGCCGGTCTTGCGATCGAACCACTCGTTCTCGATGATCCCGTGAACGCTCGGCGGCGCGCCCGTCGAGAGCGAGGCGTGCCCGGGGCCGGTGGACGTGCAGGAGTAGGGGATGTAGCACTCGCTGAACCAGACGCCGTCCTTCTTGATGCGCTCGAACCCGTTGGGGCCGTAGAGTTCGGCCCAGCGCGAGATGTAGTCGCCGCGCATCTGGTCGAACACCACCAGCACCACGAGCTTCGGTTGCTCGGTCGCGGCCTTGCGATCATCAACGGGCGGTGTGCCGGGATCGACCGGTGCGAGTTCGGGGCGCGCTTGGCGCTTCGGTTCGGGCGGGCGCAGCAGGAAATACCCACCGACCCCTGCGACGGTCGCGAACACGAGCAAAGCACCAAGAATGACCGGGATACGCGGCATATGAACTCCGGGCGAAAGCGAAGAACCTATTTAAGCCCCTCTCTTTGTTAGGGGAGGGGGAGCCGAACCGACCAGGTGAACCCTGCCCGCAAGGGCGGGTGATGGTCGTGGTGAACCCCGCCCGCAAGGGCGGTGAGTGGTGACGGGCCAACACCCTTGTGACTGACGGATACCCACCGCCCTTGCGGGCGGGGTTCACCGTGCCCTTGCCGGCGAGGGCACCACGCCCGGCACCCGTCTGTTACTTCCCGTCGTTTTCGAGCAGTTCCCACTTCTCGCCAAAGAATCCGGCCCGCGCGATCTTGCCCGGGTAGCGCGAGTTCGGCGGGGTGGTGACATCAATCACCGCGTAGTCCGGAAGCTTCGACACCTGTCGAGCGTTGTTGAGGTAGTCGTACTCGCGGAACGTGAACCCGCTATTCAGGACGACGTACTTCTTCGGGTTCAGCGGGTTCGGGTAGATCAGCACCGGAACGTGGGTACCGGCGTCGTAAGTGTCCTTGCCGACCACCACGCCCTTATCGGTCCACTTGACCGGCAGTTTGTCCGCGATCTTCGCGAGTACCGCGTTGCTCGACGGGTCGCCCCAGAGGACGAGGTTGCTGTTCTTGATGTCGGCGTCGGTAACTTCGGTGTCGTTCTTGACCGGGGCGTCGCCGCGGAACTGCTTCTGCCAGTGTTCGGTCGCGTGCTTCATTTCTTTTGCGGCCCACGCGCCGACCTTTTCGTTTGCGGCCTTCCCGGTGGGTTTGACCATCACGAACGAGTCCATGAAGGCGTCGTCGATCGGCCCCTGGAGGCCGGGGGCCTTCTTCAGTTCGTCGGGTAGGTTGCCCGGTACGGCCCAGCGCCCGATGACTTTGACGAACCGTTTGACGCGCGGTTTGTCGGTCGGAATGCCCATCTCGGTGAGGACCGTCTTGCCGTCGATCTTCACCACGATGTCGCGTTCGTGGGTCGTGATGTTGAACGCGGAGATACCGCTCGTGGTCAGTTCGTAGGTACCGTCGGCGGTCTTGCCCGTCACCTTGGCCTCGGACCAGTGTTTCTCCAGTCCGGTGATTTCGACCCAGCCGCACTGGTTGTAGCGGAGCGTGTACGTGGTGAACTTGATCTCGCTCGGTTTGGCCGGCTTGCCCTTCTCGACGAACGCATCGATCTGCTTATTGACCTCGGCCTTCGCGCCTTTTTCGTAGCTGTGGCCGGTCTTCGGACCGATGATGTGCGTGAGTTCCAGCCCGACCTTCTTCATCTCTCGCGCCATCACGTCGGCGGCTTGCTTCTGCGAATCGGCTTCGCCGCTGTACGCGACCGTCGGCAGGTTGAAGATGTTCACCGCGGTATCGGTGGCGTTGTACATGTGCCACAGCTTCTGCTCGTACCACGTCGGTTCGAGCTTCTCCTGCTGGAACACCTTCAGGAACTCCGGCGTCTCGCTGAAGCCCGCACCGGGCGCGTTCGCGGCCCACAGCGTCGGGTAGTGAACCGCGTACTGCCAGCACGCGGCCCCGCCCATGCTGAACCCGCGAGCCACGAGGCGCGAATCGTCAATGCGGTAGTGCTTTTTGGCGTGTTCCAGGCACTCGAACGTGTCGATCTCACCGGCAAACTTGTTCGCGTTGCTGAAGCGCCCGAACGGGTGAAGGATGAGGGCGCCGGGGGCCGGGATGATCCCGCCCGTGCCGGGCGAGTTGGCCATGAACCCCGCTTCGACGACGTTCTCGAACCGGCCGTGCCACCAGAAATCGAGCCGGTGCTTGGTCTTCGCGGTGAAGTCGTAGTCCTTCGGGACGATGAGCCAGTACGGTTGCACGCTGCCGTCGATCTTCGACGTGTACGCGCGGACCACGCTCCCGGTCTGCGTCGTCCACGGTGCCTGACCGCCCTTGAGCTGTTTCGCCCGTTCGAGGCCCGCCGCGAGTGCCTTCTTCACGTTGGTGGCCGGCTTCGCGCCCTTGCCGTCGTAGATCTCCTTGTAGTCGAGCGCCCATCGCACCGCTTTCTCGTACACCTGCACGTCCGGCAGCAGGTCGTGCTTCCCGATGTCCTTGATGAGCTGCTGGAGTTCGACCAGCCCCTTCTTGATCTCGTCCGCGTCGGCGTCCGGGATCGTGTTCCCGACCGGCGGGACCGGGCGCACGTTGTCGGCGATGTTGTCCTTGGGACCGTCGGCACGGGACGCGCCCGCGGGGAATACGGCGAGGCTGGCGGTAGCCGTGGCGAACAGGGCCGCGGCGAGAATGCGTGGCAGCGCGAACATCGGGGCACCTCCGGGGTGTCGTGGGTTACGGCAGTGTAAGGGGGCGGGTGCGCGGAGTCAGCCCCGAAAGGCTCGTGTTCGGTGTTTCGGGGGCAGGCGCGAACCGGGCTCGCGTTCGCGGGTATGAAACACCGAACCGGCGGGCCGCGTTCCCTTCTCCGCCCGGCGTGAGTCTGCTAGAACAACGGTTGAGCGTTTCACACACCGGGACCGCCCACACGGACGTGGGCTCCCTTAAACGGAGGCTTCCAGTGGCGGCGACGAAGATGATCGACATCCGGCGGGGCATGGTGCTGAACATGGAAGGCACCCTCTTCTACTGCCTCGATCGCGACCTCAACACGCCGGGGAACTGGCGCGCGATCCTGTACCTGAAGCTCAAGAACATGACCACCGGGGCCATCACCGACGAGCGGGTTCACCCCGACCACAAGGTGGACGTGGTGTACCTCGACACCAAGGACTACACGTACTCGTACAAGGACGGCGAAGACTTCGTGTTCGTGGACAAGGAGTCGTTCGAGCCGGTGACGCTGTCGGGCGACATGGTCGGCGACATGATGAAGTACCTGCGCGAGAACGACGACGTGAAGATCACGTTCTACGACGGCCGGGCACTGTCGATGGAACTGCCCCAGACCGTCACGCTGAAGGTGACCGAGACGGAACCGGGTATCAAGGGCGCGACCGCCGCGGCGCAGACGAAAGCGGCCACGCTGGAAACGGGTCTGGTGATTCAGGTGCCGTCGTTCATCACACAGGGCGAACTGATCGAGGTGCAGACCGAAGACGGCAAGTACCTCCGGCGCTCGAAGGAAGGCAAGTAGGAATCGGCGGGTGCCGATTTGTGATTGGCGATCAAAAGACCGGGGCGCGAGCCCCGGAGGCACTGCACTCAGCGAACCCTCCGGTCACGCGCCGGCAATCAGAACGGCACCCCCACAACCTTGGTTCCCGGTAGTTGTTGGTTGAGCCAGCTCACGAATTCCCCCTCTTCGGGCAACACGGCAGACATCCAAAGCTCGCGCAATCCGCGTAAGGCCGCGAAATTCGTGTACCACAAATCACGGGCGATGTGGTGGGCGCTGGTCGAGAACGACACGACTCGCACCGGCTGGCGCGCCCGCACCGCGGCCCCGTGTCGCAGCCACTCCGCGACCGGGCAATGGACCCGCTCCACGAACCCGCGGCGCCACGTTAACTTCTCCGCGCCTTCGACTTGCGGCATTGCGAGTGGCGAAGCCCCGCGCGGCGGCGGTTTGATGGGGACCAACTCCGGGCACGCATCCGCGGCCCACAGCAGTCGGAACACGGATCGCGCGCCGAGGAACGCCCGTTCTTTCTTCCGCAACTCGTCGGCTTCGGGCGATACCGCCGCGCCGTGCGCTTCGAGGCGCGCGAGTTCACACTGAATACGAATGAACGTAGCGCGATCCGGGTCGCCGTTCTCCTCCAGGAAATCGGCCGCGACCAGGCGCACGGTGTCGTCGTCGGGGTCGGCCAGGATCGCCGCCATGAACGCCGACCAGTCGGGGTGTTCCATATCGGCTCCGGGTCACGTTCTCGGTGGAAAGGCGCGCCGGTTCCCGCCACCCGGAGCTTCAAACGCGCTCGACGCGGTACCCGATCGGGTAGGTCGCGTAGTCGAAGCTGATGATGTCGTTGCGGGCGCTGCCGGTGTAGCCGAGGTCCGCGCCGTCGAGGATCGTGACGCGGACCAGTCCGCGCTCGCCGGCCCGCACGACGCCGGCGTGGACCACGGCGGACGCGAGCCGCGAATCGGCCGTGTAGACGTCGGTGCCCCACACGTTGCCGTCGGTGCGCCCGGTCACTTCGATCAGGACCGTGCGCCCGATGTCGCTCGGGGTGAACTCGGTGAGCGTACCCGGGTCGGGCCGCACGCCGAGCAAGTCACCCCGCAATTGCCGCACGCGGGCGCGGATCGCGAGTGCTTCATCGAGCAACCCCTCGCGCGCGTACCGCTGCTGAAACTCCCGGAGCTGGTCGAGTAGCCCGCGCACGAGCGGCGCGAGTTCGCGCGTGGTGGCGTGCTGCACCGCGGCGAGTTCCGCTTCGGCCCGGGCGCGGATCGCGTCGCACTCCCGCTCGGCCGCGGCGCGGATCTGGGCGGACTCGTAGTCCGCGCGCTCGCGCACCTCCGTGACCGCGCGCTCGGCCGCGTCCACCGCGCTCCGGGCCTCGTCGGGCAGATCGTCCAGACCGAGTAAGTCGTTGTCGTCACTCATCGTTTGAAGCCTAAAAGACCTACCCCGGCTTCCTGAAAGGGAAGGGGAGAAGATGCGATGTCTGTGGTGCGGTGCTCCACCCGCTCGTTGACACTTGCGGTTCGCCAAGAGGCTCCGGGCGAACCGCGAGTGTCAACGAGCGGGTGGGACTTCTCCGCCATCGTAGGAGCGCGGCGCAGATACCCACAAGACGCGATGCGCGCGACCGAGTAAAATTCCCGCATCTCTCCCCACCGAGTTGTGCGATGAACACACCGAACACCTTCCAGACGATCCCGGGCCAGGACGACTTGCACCAGATCGAGCGCGATTTGTCGTTCCATACCTGCACCAACGCGAACCCGAAGGTGCTCACGCGCGAGCAGGTCGAGCACTTCAACCGCACCGGGTACATTCTCCCGCTGCGCATTTTCAGTGAGAGCGAGGTCGCGGGGCTACGAACATACTTCGATAACCTGCTCGCGAAGTACATGTCGGAAGGCAAGGACAGTTACTCGATCAGCTCGGCGCACCTGCGCCACGGGCGCGTGTGGGACGTGCTCACGAACCCGCGAATCGTCGCGATCGTATCGGACCTGCTCGGGGAGAGCGTGGTCGCGTGGGGCTCGCACTTCTTCTGCAAAATGCCCCGGGACGGCAAAACGGTGAGCTGGCACCAGGACGCGAGCTACTGGCCGCTCACGCCGAGCAAGGCCGTCACCGTGTGGCTCGCGATCGACGACGCGGACCGCGGGAACGCCTGCATGAAGTACATCTCGGGAACGCAGGGATTGGGCCACCTCACGTACCAGTTGAGCGAAACGGACGAGAGTAACATCCTGAATCAGACCGTGCCCGAAGTGGAAAAGTACGGTGCCCCGGTGTTCGTGGAACTGAAGGCCGGCGAAGCCTCGCTCCACTCCGATCTGTTGCTCCACGGATCCGACGCGAACACCAGCGACCGCCGCCGGTGCGGGCTGACGCTCCGGTACACCCCCGGCGATGTGCGAGCGTACATGGGCTGGCACGACAAGGGCGTGATCGTTTGCGGTGAAACTCCGGCGCACTGGAACAACCGCGCCCGGCCGAACGAGGAATAACGTGGACGGTCCCGCGCTCCCGGACGAATCGAACGTGTTCGGTTCGCTACACACGTCCCGGTCGCCGGAGCGGGTGGCTCGGGTGTTCGCGCGTTCCGGCTGGGACGTGCGGAAGTGCTCGTGGACCGATTACGAGATCACGTGTGCGTTCGCGGAACTGGTGATCGAGCGGTCTGCGGTGGAACCGGAGTACGTGTTGATTCACGGCTCCGTCGCGGATGTTGGTGTCAATTTACCACGCATCACCGAACCACTCACCGCGGCGGGTATCCCTTACTCTTTGGAGTACTACAACGCGGAACGCGACCTGATTCACCACACTCGCGGGTGAAACTAACGGAGCGCCATTGATGGAGATTACGGCACCAGTTCTTACAGGGCGATGGGTACGTCTGGAACCGCTCACAGAGGAGCACCGCGAGGGGCTGCGCAGCGCGGCTGCCGACGACAGTATCTGGGAGCACATGACCGTGCTCGGGAGCGGCGCGGGCTTCGACGGCGTGTTCAACGACGCCCTCGCGCTGCGCGACGCCGGCAAGCGCGTGCCGTTTGCGGTTCGGCTGCTTTCGAGCGGGGAACTGATCGGCGGCACGAGCTATCTGGACCCGGTTCCGCAGCACAAGCGCGTCGAGATCGGGTGGACGTGGTACCGCCCCGATCAGTGGGCCAGTGCGGTGAACCCGGAGTGCAAATTTCTCCTCCTCGCCCACGCATTCGACACGCTCGGGCTGAACCGCGTGCAACTCCTTACCGACTTCCGGAATGCGCGCTCACAGGCCGCGATCGCCAAACTCGGGGCCACGCGCGAGGGCGTTTTGCGCTCACACATGATTACACGCGGCGGGCGCATCCGCGACAGCGTGCTGTTCGCGATTACTGCCACCGACTGGCCGCGCGTGAAGGACGGACTGCTCGCTCGCCTCGCGGCGTTCGAGAAGGGGTAGTCGGGAGTTTACTGTTCGGGCTTCCCGAGTTGCGCCCGCATCTCGCGCACTTCCTGCTGTAATTGTCGCAGGAGCACACTCTGAGCCTCCAAGTGCTCCAACACGACGCGGATCTCTTCCTCGGCTTTCAGGTTGATCTCGTAATCGTTTTGGGCGCGCACGCGGTCCATCGCGGCGACGCGGTTCTGGCTCATCATAATCATCGGCGCGGTGTACGCAGCTTGGAGCGAGAGGAACAGGTTCATCAGAATGAACGGGTACGGATCCCAGTGCTCCAGCCACGCGACCACGTTCAGCGCCGCCCACGACAGGAGCATTGCCGACTGGGTGCCGATGAACCACCACGACCCGACCACGCCGGCCACGCGGTCGGCGGCCCACGCGCCCCACGAAAGGTCCGCGGTGACGACCTCGTTCACGTTGCGCACGGGCGGGTGGTCGTGTTCGTACCGTTCCGGGAACTGGGGCTGCATACAAGAACCGGGGTTGGTGGTGCGGGTGCGGACACTGTAGTGAACTGGGGCGGATCGTTGAAGCCCGGCGCCCTGACTGTGGGCGCACTCGGGCCTACAATGGGCGCACCCCAAAACTGAGGTCCGCCCGTGTCGCGTCGCCTGTTCGCCGAACTGTTCGGTACGTTCGTTCTCGTCTTCGCGGGCACGGGCGCGATCGTGTTCGATTCCGTGAACCCGGGCAAGATCGGGCACATCGGGGTCGCACTCACGTTCGGCCTCGTGGTGCTGGTGATGGCCTACGCGGTCGGGAGCGTGTCGGGGGCGCACCTGAACCCGGCCGTTACGGTGGGGCTGTGGCTCGCGCGCCGCGTCCCCGGGCGCCGGGTGGCGCCGTTCGTTCTCGCGCAGTTCGCGGGGGCGCTCGCGGCCAGCGCGCTCCTGTTCGCCATGTACCCGCACCACGCCACGCTCGGGGCGACGCTCCCGCACGGCCCGCCGTGGCACGCATTCGTTCTCGAAGTGTGGCTCACGGCGGTGCTCGTGTTCGTCGTCCTCGCGGTCACGGTCGCGGAACCCTCGGTGCGCGCGCTCGGGGGCGTAATTGTGGGCGCGGTGATCGCTCTGGAAGCACTGTTCGCCGGGCCGATTTCCGGCGCGAGTATGAACCCGGCCCGGTCGCTCGCCCCGGCGCTCGTATCCGGGAGCACGGAACACCTGTGGGTATACATCGCCGCCCCGCTCCTCGGGGCGGTGGTCGCCGTTCCGACGTGCGTACTCATCCAACAACCCGGCTGCTGCCGAGACGGAGCCTGCTCGTGAGCGACCGCAAGATCCGCGTGCTGTTCGTGTGCGTGGAGAACAGTAACCGCAGTCAGATGGCTCAGGCGTTCGCCAGCATGTACGGCGGGGACGCGGTGGAGGCGCTGTCCGCCGGCAGCCGCCCGAGCGGGAAGGTGAACCCGAAGGCGGTCGCGGCGATGGCCGAACTCGGGTACGACCTGACCACGCACGCCTCGAAGGGACTGGACGACTTCAACGGTACCGAGATCGACGCGGCCGTGACGATGGGGTGCGGGGATGCGTGCCCGCTCGTGCGGGCGAAGCACCGGTTCGACTGGCAGATTCCGGACCCGCGCGAGATGCCGCCCGAAGAGTTCCGCAAGGTCCGCGACCTGATCGGCGGAAAAGTGCGTGCGCTGTTGGGGGAACTGGGTGTAGACTCGCGCGTAGTGTAACCACTCCCGGCCCCAACCGCGGGCGCACCCGCGCGGATTTTCGTCATGTCCCCTCCCAAGATTTGCGTTGTCGGTTCCGCGAACCTGGACCTGAACACTTACACGACCCGGCTCCCCGTGCCGGGAGAAACGCTCCACGCCCACCGGTTCACGATGGGGTACGGGGGCAAGGGCGCGAACCAGGCGGTGATGGCTGCGCGTCTCGGGGCGGACGTCGTACTCGTTGCGCGCGTCGGGAACGATCTGTTCGGTCGCGACATGCTCGCGCACCTCCGCACCGAAGGCATTGATACCCGTCGCGTCACTTCAACAGACGGCGTTCCCACCGGTACGGCCGTCATCACGGTCGACGACGCGGGGCGCAACACGATCGCCGTGACGCCCGGGGCCAACGGGCTACTCGCTCCGACCGATGTGGACGCGACACGCGGTGCGATCGAATCGGCGCGGGTGCTCGTGTGCCAGCAAGAAGTGCCGGTCGAAACGAACTTGGCCGCGATGCGGTTCGCGGCCGGGGCCGGTGTGCCTGTGGTGTTCAACCCAGCCCCGGCCAGCACGACGATACCCGCCGAGGCGTACCGGCTCTCGACGGTGTTCTGCCCCAACGAACACGAGGCGGCCGTTCTCACGGGTAAGCCCGTTGAATCACCGGAAGAAGCGGAAGCCGCTGCCCGGGAGCTGATGGCGCGCGGCGCGCACAACGTCGTCGTGACGCTCGGCGCACGCGGGTGTCTGGTCGCAACACCTCGCGGAATGACCGCGCTCCCGGCGCCCGCGGTCGAGGCGGTGGACACCACCGGTGCGGGGGACGCCTTTATCGGCAGTCTCGCGTTTTTCCTGGCGCGGGGAGACGATCTGGTGACCGCTGCTCAGCGCGCGAACCGGATCGCGGCAATCAGTGTGCAATCCCCAGGAACACAGACGAGTTTCCCGCACGCAGCAGATTTGCCCGCCGACCTTATGGAATGACGATTCGCCGAACCGCGCGTTCTTGCGCCACATTGAGGGCGGCGGGGCATTATCCTGGGAATCGTTCGCTGATCCCGGGGGGACACATGTCTCAAATTGAGTTCCGGCAGGCCGCGGTGCGACTGCTGCGTGCGGACTTGCAACCGCCTCAACTCACCGACGCGGAACTTCTTGCGCGGTTCGCGGCCACACGCGACGAGTGCGCGTTCGCGGAACTGGTCGCGCGGCACAGTGCGCTGGTTCGCGGGACCGTGCGCCGGCGCGTCCGCGACCCGCACACCGTGGAAGACGTGTGTCAGGCGACGTTCCTCGTTCTCGCGGGGAAGGCCGCAACGGTTCAGTGGGGGCGCACTGTTGGGCCGTGGTTGCACGCGACCGCGGTGCGGCTCGCCCGCAAAGCGCTCCGGCGCACGCGAGCGAACGTGCCGGCCGTTTCCGGGGATGTTCCTTCGAGTGCCGGCGATCCCGCGGTCGCGGTCGCGTGGGACGAAGTGTGCCGCGCGCTCGATGACGAACTGGCCGCGTTGCCCGACGCGCTCCGCGGACCGCTCGTGCTCTGTTACCTCCAGGGGCGGACTCGGGACGAAGCGGCCCACGCGCTCGGGTGCTCGCTCGCGATGCTGAAGCGCCGACTGGAACGCGGGCGGAACCTGCTCCGCGACCGGCTCGCGCGGCGCGGGATCACACTTCCTGCTGCTGGTTTCGGGGTGCTCGCGACTGACCTCACGGGTACCGCGGCCGTCGACTCCACGACCCGGGCCGCGGTCGCGTTCGTTTCGCACGGAACGGCTTCACCCGCGGTCGCAGCACTCGTTAGTGCGTCGCGTGGGTTCCAACTGAAGGTCCGAACTCTCGTTGCAGTGGTAGTTGGGTTGGTCGCGTGCGGGTGGGCATTCGCCGCACTCATCACCCCGGCAAGCGCGGAGGTCGAAATGCCCAGTGATCCGCCCGCGGTCGCACTCGCGTCGGACGAGCCGCCCCGTGCAGACGCTCCTGGCGATCCCCTTCCGCCCGCAGCGCTGGCGCGCCTCGGGAGCACTCGGTTGCGCGCCGGGGGCCGCGTCGAGCGAATGGCGTTTTCACCGGACGGGACACAGCTCGCGTCGTGGAGCGGCGATTCCCACACCAATGATTCACTCACCATCTGGGACGCGAAGACGGGGCGGGCACTGCGCCGGGTCGATTTGCCCGGAGCGCGGGTCGATCAGCTCGTGTGGCTCGCGGACGGGCGCGGGATCGCGCTGGTTCGGGGCAGTTACGACGATCGGGTGCCGTTGATTTGGGAGTTCACTGATGAGAAGGGCGCGAAGCCCCAACTCGCGTCGCGAGAAATGAAAATGGGCATTGTGCCCGTGAACCCGAACCCACAGGACAACGAGCGCGATTCCTGTTACGCCATCAACCCGGACGGGAAGACCCTAGCGATCGGGCGCGCGGGACAACTCGATCGCGCCCGCGAAGTGCGCCTCTGCGAACTGAAAACCGGCGTGAAAGTGGACGCGCTCAAACCGCTCCGAGCCGTCGCCGTCCACCCCGCGTCGTGTGGTGAAGTACATTTCACCCCGGACACAAAGACGCTCGTCGTGCTCACGCGCGCCAAGCAGCTCGGTCGTGATAAGTTCGAGTCCGAGGTGCTGGTGTCGGTTTGGGACGTCAGCACCGGGGATTCCAAAGCCCAGTTCAAAGTTGCCACCCCATTCGGGAACGGTATCCGGACCGCGGTTGCCCTCTCGAATACGACTCTCGCGATCGGGCTGGAGAAGGGGGACACCAGCTTGTGGACGCTAACGACGGGTAAGGAACAGAAGTTGGCGACCGGGCACGAGAACAAGAAACCGGGGCGCGGACACGGTACGTACTCCGTGGCGTTTTCGCCGGACGGCAAAACACTCGCTACCGGCGGGCACGACGAAGTGACGAAGGTCTGGGACGTCGCAACGAGTAAGCTCTTACATACGCTCACGGGGAACCATACCTGGGTCGAGGCGCTGGCCGTGACCCCAGACGGCAAGACCCTCGCATCCGCGGGACAGAACGGGCTGATCCGATTGTGGGATTTCGCAACCGGGGCCGATGTGTGCCCACAGGTCGGACATAAAGACGCCGTTTCCGGTGTCGCCTTTGGTTCGGACGGTAAGACCGTGGTCACCGGTAGTCGGGACGGTACGGTTCGCTGGTGGGATTCCACAACGGGGGCGGACCGGCGCTCGATTTCCGTTCTCGGGGGTATTGGGGGATTTTCTTTCAACCCGGACGGGAAGTCTGTACTGGTTTCGACCTGCGACGGAAAACTCCGAACGTGGGACGCTGTGACCGGGCGGGAGAACACGCCCACGAACCTGCCGGGTGATGCGAAATTCGGTCCGCTTTCTTTCACACCCGACGGAAAGTACCTGGTTGCTTCGTCCGGGCCGAACGTCGCGGTCTGGGAGTGGCCCGGAATGAAACTCGCGCGAACGATCGAGCTCCCGAAACCAACGAGGGTCGCTCCTAAAGACCCGAAGATTCGTTGCGCGAGCGAGTGCCAAGTTGCGTCCGTTTCAACCGACGGGAAGTGGCTCGTCACGGTATCCTATTGTGCCTGCTCGCGCGAACAGGACGGTCGCGTTTTCGGATCGGGCTCGGACGGGGTGGTTGATTTGTGGGACTTCGCTACGGGGCAGCGCGTGCGTCGGCTGGTGACATCTCAAGGCACGTACCGTTCGGGAGGATTCACGGCCGACGGCCTGTTTCTGTTGACCGGTGCCGGGGGAACGATTCAGCTCGCGGACGGGCGCGACGGAGAATCGTTCACGGGCGAAATTAACCTGATCGACCCGATCGCCGGGCGCTGGGTACGGGGATTCGACGGCCCGCCGGTACCGAAAACGGTGTCGTTTCGGTACATTGGTTCCTCGGCACTCGCTCCGGACGGTCGGACGCTCTACGTCTCCTACAGCACGGGTGAGGTTGCTGTGTTCGAGGTCGCGACGGGGCTCCTTCGGCGCACGCTGGCCGGGCGCCAGGGATACGTCCCTGCTCTGAATGTCAGCGCGGACGGGAGCCGAATGCTCTCGGGCGGCAGTGACGGTACCGCGATCGTGTGGGACGCGACCCTGGCCGGCGCAGCGCCCAAACGGGGCCAACCGCTTACCGAGGCCGACGCGGAGAAACGCTGGGAGGTGATCAGTCGATCCAGCCCCGAGGCGTTTACCGCGCTGTGTGAACTGGCGGGTGCTCCCGATCGCGCGATGCCCCTGCTCCGGAAGCACATGAAGCCCTCGCCCGCGGCCCCGAGTGACGCGGTACTGGACCGCATTTTCACCGATCTCGGCAGCGGCGAACCGGTGACGCAGAAACGCGCAACGAAGGAGCTGACCGAATACGGTGAATCGGCCGTGCCGGGCGTGCGGAAGCGACTGGAGGGTGAGCCAACGGCAGAAGCACGGGCGCGGGCGCTCGCGTTCCTGAAGTCGTTCGAGAAGGGAACACTCTCGGCGGCGCGCCTCCGCCAGCTTCGGGTAGTGGAACTACTGGAAGGTTTGGGGACGCCCGCGGCGCGGAAATTTTTAGCTGAACTCGCTGCGGGTGCCCCTGGCACGCCGCTCACCACCGATGCCGCCGCTACACTGAAACGTCTCGGGCAACCGTAGCGGTAATTGTAACCGGTCGCCTAATGATTCGAGGCTTCGTGCGGGCGCTTTTGCGCGGCACGAAGCCTCGGGTTGTTGAATACACGTGCGACGGATTCGTTACCGCGACTTCCGCTCTTTGGGCGCGGGGGCCGGTTCCGCGACCCGCGGCTTGACCTGGTACTCGTACTCGCCGTACTCGGCGGCGAACTTGCCCTTCTCGGTCAGCGTGTAGGTCGCCTCGAACGGATCGGCCTCGGTGCCGGTCGCGCGCTCGAGCAGCCCCTCCTCGACCAGATCGGTCAGGAACGAGCCGTCCTTGGTTTTGCGGTTCGGGACCAGGCGCAGGGTGCGCCCGACGGGCGGCTTCTTGCTCCGTTTTACGGTCCGGAGTACTTGCCAGTCGAAGTGCGAGGTGGGTCGGATGGGCACGGGACGTTCTCCAAGCGAGGCGAATAAGAAAGAAAAGATGGCGCGGCAACGCGGGGGCGGGTAATTACTAGTGAATCTAGCCGAACGACGTGCGAATTGCAATTATCTGTTTGTTCATAGGGCTCGCTGTCGCTCTGGAGTACGTTTCCTGGCTCTTTTATGAGTTCAGGTACACGATTGATGCGAGTCACACCGGTATAACAGACGGGCACGCGGAACGCCCGGACGTTCTTTTCTTTACTACTCTAGTTCGTTTTGTTCCTTTCGTTGCGGAATTTTTGTACCAAAGAAATTCCCGGCGGGGGCGTTGTGCGGTTCACAACGCCCCCGCCGGGAATTTGGGTCCGCGAGTTCGGGGCGAATGGGCAAACGTTACGGTCAGCCCCGGGTCAGGAAGTCCCAGCCCTTGCGGTACTCCTTGCTGACGAACTTCGTCGCGGCGTCCGAGTTCGTGAACCGCAGTTTGGTCGCGTCCCACTCCAGTTTCGTGCCCGCGAACCGGACCGCGATGTTCCCGAGCAGCATCGTCTCGGTGAGCTGCCCGGCGAAGTCGAAGTTCGAGGACGCCAGCGCCGGCTTGCCGGCCTTGATCGCGTCCGTCCACTCCTTCTTCATGTGCGGGTCTTCGCCCTTATCGACGCCCGCCGGGAGCTTCTCCGGGGTCGCCGTTTGCAGCCCCTCGAAGTCCTTCTCGGGGGTGAGCCGGAACCGGGCGCCGTAGTCGTTCGGGCTGAACAGCACGCCCTTGTCGCCCACCAGGATCGACCCGCTGTCGGAGAGCTTCTCACCCTTCTTCAGCAGCTTCGCGAGCAACTCCTCGGGCGGGAGCACCCGCTTCCCGTCGCGCGAGCCCTCGTACCAGTGGAGGGTGCAGGCCGGGGCGTCCCCGCGGGCCGCGAAGAGGTACTGGATGTGTGCCCACGCGGGGTACGTTTCGGGGTTGATTTCGCCCGCCTCGGCGACCACGGCGGTCGGGGCGCCGAGCTTCAGGGCGCGGAACGCCATGTTCGTGGTGTGGCACGCCATGTCGCCCAGCGCGCCGGTGCCGAAGTCCCAGTACCCGCGCCAGTCGTGCGGGTGGTACGCGGGGCGCGGGGAGAACGCCAGCGCGTAGGGGCGCATCGGCGCCGGCCCGATCCACTCGTCCCAGTGGACAGTCTTCGGGACCGGGGCCTCCTTCGGCCGGGCGGTGATGTCCGGGGACTGCTTCCAGTAGTGCGCCGGGCGGTTCGTCCAGACGTGGGCCTCGCGGATCGGGCCGAGGGTGCCGGCGTGGATCAGTTCCACCGCCCGGCGCAGCCCGTTGAGCGCGGATCCTTGGTTCCCCATCTGCGTACACACCTTCTGCTTCGCGGCGACCTCGCGCATCAGGCGCGCCTCGAAGACCGTGTGCGTGAGGGGCTTCTGGCAGTACACGTGCTTCCCGGCCCGCATCGCGAGCACCGCGGCCGGGGCGTGCGAGTGGTCCGCGGTCGAAACGGTGACGGCGTCGATGTTCTTGGCCATCTCGTCGAGGAGCTTGCGGTAATCGAAATACTTCTTCGCGCTCGGCCAGGTCGCGGCGCGGCTGTTGAGGCGCTCTTCGTCGATGTCGCAGAGCGCGACCACTTCCATGAGTTCCCCGGCCTGTTGAATATCGCCCGAGCCCTTCCCGCCGACGCCGATCCCGGCGACGCGGATCTTCTCGTTGGCGCCGAACGCGCGCGTGACGGAGTAGGTGGGGCCGGTGAACAGGTAGCCGAGGGTTCCGGCGGTTCCGATCTGGATCGCGCGGCGGCGAGTAACCTTTTGGGGCACGAGCGGACTCCTTACTGGCGTGGGAAAGGGCAGGCGCCACTGAAGGTAGCCGCCCGGCGCGGAGGTGTCCACAGTGCGGTTCCGTGTTCGCGGGAGAAATGTGAGGCGCTCAACGACCCGACCCGCGGCGTTGGGCCGCGGGTCGGGTGGCATCAGTGGCCCGGTTCGAGTTACTTGGGCGGGTTAGCCGGGACGGGAGCAGGGAGGGGAACCGCGGGCAGGGCGGGGGCGGGAAGAGCGACGCCCACGACCCGCGGGGCGACCATGACGCCGCCCGCGTTGGCGCGCACGACCCCGGTGCTCGCACCCATCCACGGGCGGTTGATCGTGTACTTGATCGGCTCGCCCGTCAGCTTCTTCCACGACTCCTTTTGCTCGTCGGTCAGGATCGCCAGCGCCCGCTTCATCCCCTCGGCCCGCGCTTCCTTGGTGATCGAATCGACATCGAACGAGGAAACCGCGGCAAAGTTCCCGAGTCCGACCTGGACCGGCTTCTGGAACGCTTGCTGGACCTCGTCCGCGGTCTGTTGGACGTTCGCGGCGAACTGTTCCTTTTGCTTCGGGCTCAGGTCGAGCACCTTCGCGACAGAGGCCGTGGTGAACACGTCGTGCCCGCGGGACTGGAGGTCGATCTCGCGGAGCCGGGCGCGTTGGGGGATCGTGAGCATCTTCGTGACGACTTCCGCCGTGGCCTTGCGCATCTCCTTCTCCCCGGCCTCTTGTGCGTCCTTGAACATCTGGTTGATGGCCTCGGGGTTCACGTTCCCGCCGTTCGCGTTCACCTTGATCTGCACCATCGCTTCCTGGGTCTTCTTGCGCGACGCCAGGGTTCCGGCTTCAACGGCGTCCATGATGCGGTCGAGCTGGTCGATGTCGCACTTGATGTCCTTGAGCACCTTGCGGTTCAGGAGCAACTGGCCGTCCACGTCGGCGAGCGCCTCGTTGAGCGCCTTTTCGTCGAGCGCGGGGCCGGCCGGTGTTTTGGGGACCGGGGCCGCCGCGTGGGTCGGGTCCGCGACCAGTCCGGTCAGCGCGAACGTGGCGCCGAGGGTGACGACGGCGGCGACGGTGACCGTTTGCAGTTTTTTCAGGAACATGCTCTTCAATACTCCTGTCGCGAGTTGAGCAACATTTGGGGACACGGCGGAAGCTGACATCGGTGCCAGTGCGACCGGGACGGTCGCGCGGACCAGGGACTCGGCCAGTGCGACCTGGCGCTCGGTCAGGATGACGACGATGGCGGCGCTGGAGAGCGAAACGCCGCGGCGCTTCAGGCGCTCGGCGAGCATGCGCCGGCCGCGCGTGAGGCGCGAGGACAGAGTGCCCTCGGAGCACCCGAGGGTGACCGCGACCGCGGAGCGCAACTGCCCCTCCAGGTCGCACAGGACGATCGGGAGCCGGTAGAGCTCGGGGAGCGCCGCGAGTTCCTGGTCCAGGAGCGGCTCGGCGTCGGCGCGGGTGAGTTCGGGCGTCATGTCTTCGGCGCTCCGTGCGGGAACCCGCTTTTCCACCTCGGTGCGCCGCGCGGCGCGGTGCCGGGCCTTGAGTGCGGTCTTCTGGGCCACCCCGTGTAACCACGCCGCGAGGCGGTTCCGCGGCGACACCGACGCGGCCTTGTACGCGAGCACCAGGAACGTGGCCTGGAACGCATCTTCCGCGTCGTGGGTGTTCCGCAGGATCCGGCGGCACACGGCGAGCACCATCGGCCCGTGCCGGCGCACGAGCACTTCAAACGCGGCCGCGTCGCGCGCGGTGATGAACCGGTCGAGCAGCTCGGCGTCGCTCGTGGCGCCGGGGAGCGCGAGTGCGGTCGCCCGCAACCGGGGGATCACGCCGGCCAGCGATCCGATTGCCATACGCGCTCCTGCTCCCTGGCGGGGTTCGAGGTACCGGACCGCCCGGTTCCGCCGCGCTTACTACTTGTGTATTTCCCTGACGTGGCAAAAACCGTGCAAGAAAACTGTAACAGTCGCGCGCCGGAACCGGAACAGCGATCGGTACCGGTTCGCCCATGTGCGAATATACGGATAGAACGGTGGGAACCTTTTGAGCGGCAAGTGTGAGAGCGAGCCACACGGGTAACCGAAGCAGGCTCCTCATACTCGTGTGTTGGTATCACTTGCTCGGTTTTCGCGCTACCGGAAGGGAAATGTGCCTATGGCAGCGGCGGCAATGCTGTTGTTCCTCGTCATGGACCCGCTCGGGAACATCCCGTTTTTTCTCGCCGCGCTCAAGCACGTGGACCCGGCGCGCCAGAGTCGCGTGATTCTCCGGGAACTGGTGATCGCGTACTTGGTGATGGTCGGGTTCCTGTTTACCGGTCAGTACGTGCTCGCCGCGATGCGAATTTCCGAGCCGGCGCTGTCCATTTCCGGCGGCGTGATCCTGTTTTTGATCGCGATCAAGATGGTGTTCCCGACCCCGTCCCACAGTCTGCACGAAGATGTAGACGGCGAGCCGTTCATTGTGCCGCTCGCGATTCCGTATGTCGCGGGGCCGTCGGTGCTTGCGGTCGAGTTGCTCCTGATGAGCCGCGAGCCGAACCGGTGGCTGGAGTGGCTCGGTGCGGTCACGGTCGCGTGGTTCGGTGTAGCTGTAATCGTGTTCCTCGGTGCGCGCCTGCGTTCGTACCTGGGGCAGAAGGGACTCACCGCCCTGGAGCGCCTGATGGGGATGGTGCTCGTCGCGATCGCGGTTCAGATGTTCCTGACCGGTATCGAACGGTTCGTGGCCCAAATGCAACCCGCCCCGGCCGCGCTGCGTTCGGTTCCCGTCGATGCGAACCCGCCCACGGGTATCGCGTGTCGGTGTATCATGGTCGCGGCGCGAAGCGGTTCGTCCGCGAGCTGAGGGCGGGATTCGCCGTCCCCTCTCGGCTCAGTCGCGCGTGCTCTGTGGGACATTGCTCTCACCGGCTTACGCCAGCCGTTCGCCTAAACGCGGGCCGAGCGCCGACCATATCCGCCAATTTCCTCAAATGGAGTGAGCAGAACGCGAATTAGAGAAAGTCCCGTCTTCGTTTGGTCGAGCCACGCAATTTCCTCCCATTCACTTCTCACACGAGCGAGGCTGAAATGCTTAATTCACAGGCTTTTTATAATTCGCGCCCGGACGGTTTCGGTGTTCTCGAAGTCGCGGACAATCCGTCGGAGCCGGACGCGCCGCGGAAATTCGTTCCGCTGATGCGCACGTCACTGACCGGTACTGTGACCGGGCCGCTCGCGACTCTCACGCTCGCGCAAACTTTCGCGCTACCGGACCGATCGACCGACGTTCTCGAAGCACTGTACCGCTTCCCGCTACCGGGCGACGCGGCCGTGACTGGTGTTCGCGTGCGGTTCGGCGACGTCGAGATTCACACCACCCTGAAGGAGCGCGAAACCGCCGAAACGGACTATCGCGAAGCCAAACGCACGGGGCGGCAAGCGGCCCTCGTAACGCGGGAATCGCCGGACGTGTTCACGCTCGCGGTGGCCGGCATTCGGCCGGGGCAGGACATCGCCGTTCAGACCGATTACGTGCAGGTCGCGAAGGCGGAAGGGGCCGGGTGGTCACTGCGCGTGCCGTTGACCACTGCGCCGCGCTACGTTCGCGCGGACGAGGCCAGCTCGCGCCACGCGGGCGGGCAACCGCTCGCCGTGCTGCGCGACCCGGGCCATCGGTTCGCGCTCGATCTCGTCGTTCGCGAAGCCGAGCGCATCGCCTGCTCCACGCACGCACTCGCGGTGGAGGGGGACCGCGTTCGATTGCGGGAAGGGGAAGTGATTCCGGACCGCGACTGCGTTATTTCGTGGGGCGCGAAGGCGGACGATTCGCAACCCGCACTGCGGACGTGGGTTCACACCGATCCCGCGACCGAGAAGGCGTACTTCCTGGCGCTGTGCGCGCCGCCGAAGTTCGCGAACGCGAAGAAGATCCCGCGTGAGGTCGTGCTCCTCGTGGACCACTCCGGTTCGATGGAGGGTGCGAAGTGGGAGGCCGCGGACTGGGCCGTCGAGCGCTTCCTGGCGGGGATGAGCGAGCACGATTCGTTCGCGCTGGGGCTGTTTCACGACACCACCAAGTGGTTCGCCGAGCGCCCGCGCAAAGCGACACCGGACGCGGTGCGCGAAGCCGTGGAGTTCTTGAAGGCCAATCGGGACAGCGGCGGAACTGAACTCGGCGTCGCGCTGGAACAGGCGCTCGACCGGGCGCGGGTTGCGGACACGCCGTCGCGCCACGTTCTCATTCTCACCGACGCAGAAGTGAGTGACGCGGGGCGCGTTCTGCGTCTGGCGGACCTGGAATCGGAGAAACCGAACCGGCGCCGGGTGAGCGTGCTGTGTATCGACGCCGCACCGAACGCCACACTCGCGAGCGAATTGGCTGAGCGAGGGGGCGGGGTGTCGCGCTTCCTCACGAGCAACCCGGACGAAGACGACGTGACGACTGCACTCGACGAAGTGCTCGCGGACTGGTCCGCTCCGGTCCTCACGGGCCTCACACTCGATGTGAACCGCGTGCGCGCGGAGGCGACCGGGCGCACCGTCGCGCTCGTCGTTCCTGGACCTGCCAGTGCAGTCGATATCGGCGATCTCCCCGCCGGGCGCCCGGTGTGGGTCGTTGGTCGGGTACCGCTGGACGGTGAGCCGCTGTCGTTCCGCTTGCGCACGGGAGCGGACGTCATTGCGGAATCGCGCTCTGATGCGGGTAGTGCGACATCGGGCCTCAAGGCGCTCTTCGGTGCGGATCGCGTGCGCCGGCTCGAATACGTGATGACCGGCGGGACGAGCGGTGACAAGCTCCGCACGGAACTCGGGCGCCTCGGTTACGACGCGGTGGATGTGGGTGAAGAGAAGGTCTTCGCGGAGAACGCGCACGAGGCTTCGGCGAAGGCGGTGCGCGAGCTGCTCGTGCGCGAATCACTGGCGGTCGGCGTGCCGAGTTCGGAGACAGCGTTCATCGCGGTTCGCACGGAAGCGGGACAGCCCGTTACGGGAACGGTCGCGGTGGCGAACGGACTGCCGGAGGAGCGGTTGGAGGCCCAGTTCGGCAGTGGGGCAGCGGTAGTGTGCGGCGCTGCGAGTATGAGCGCGCTGCAAACTTCTCCGTCTGTATTGTCGCGCCCACCCGCACCTGCTCCCGTTGGCGCCCGGAGAGCGCGAAAAATCGCTTCACCGCCACCTTCGGGACCAGGGGGCGGGGCGGGCGTCAGTGTGAAGCTGACACCTGAAATGATTGACCGGCTCCGCCAAGCCAGTGTGCGCGGGCAATGGGCCTCTCTTAACGAGATTGCTCCGCCATCGCGCGACGTTCGTATCAGCGTAAGGGCGGGGCAGCACACACCGGCGGATGGTGCGGCGCTGTACGATTCCGCGACCGGCACTGAGGGGCAACTGACGTTCCTCGCGGTCATGTTTGGCGACAGCGCGCTGACAGCCGATCAACTCGACCCGGAGTTGACGTTGTTGCTCTTCGTAGGCGATCTCGCGAGTCCTCGGGCGCGGGTGAAACTGGCCGACGTGCTGCGCCAGGGCGGGCGTCGACCGCTCAACGTGCGCCGCGCTGCGAACCAACCGGTCCGCCTCACGCTGGAAGACCCATCCGGTGCGTGGGCGTCCGGTGTGCCCGCACTGGAGATCGTGTTGGGCTGGAAGGATTAGTCTCTGTTCAAGATCAGTGTAGCGCTGAGGTTTGAAATCCTGTACCGGGTAGGCCGCCGGTTCGCGGACGGGCGCATCGAACAAGAGACGTCTTGCGGGCTCACGAGTTCGTGCCCGCTCAAGGCCGGGACCGGGCCTGTTGTGCTGGAATCGCACCCACTGGTCCACCGAGAACAACCTACATCGGGGTCGCGACGTCACCTTCGGTGAGGATGCGAGCCGCTATCCGCAGCACCCGGACCCAACTGCACACCGGCGCCAAAAGCCCCAACTTCGCCGCCGCGCTCCGACGGTTCGCTATCCAACCCCTTGAGGCCCTCCGGCTCATAAGGGCGAGCGCACGCTTGATCGAGAACTAAACGACCCTTGGCCTGTAACCAAGTCGGGCTTGCGGGCGCTGGGGTAAACGGGGTAAAGTCACCGGCTCTGTGCGACCGACACCTATTCCGTCAAGGACGGCGGATCTTTCATGCGCGCGGTCATTCTTGCCGGGGGGCTCGGTACCCGGCTCGCCGAAGAAACCGAAACCCGGCCGAAGCCAATGGTCGAGATCGGCGGGCGCCCGATCCTCTGGCACATCATGAGCCACTACGCGGCCCACTGGGTGACCGAGTTCGTGGTCGCGCTCGGGTACAAGAGCGACGTCATCAAGCGGTACTTCATCGAGTACGCGCGGTACATAGGCAGCCTGTCGGTGAACCTGGCGCGCGGCGAGGTCTCGCACCACGAAACGGTCGACGTGGACTGGACCGTTCACCTCCTCGATACCGGGCTGCACACGAACACCGGCGGGCGCGTGAAGCGCGCGGCCCCGTGGGTGAACGATGGCACCTTCATGCTCACCTACGGCGACGGGGTGAGCGACGTGGACGTGCAGGCGCTGCTCCGGTTCCACCGCGCGACCGGCAAACTCGCGACCGTGACCGCCGTGCGCCCGCCGGCCCGGTTCGGCGAGCTGCGGTTCGACGGCGACCTCGTGAGTGCGTTCTCCGAGAAGCCGCAAACCGGCGACGGGTGGATCAACGGCGGGTTCTTCGTGCTCGAGCCGAAGGTGCTCGACTACATCGGCGGCGACGACGAGAGCTTCGAGAACGACGTGCTCCCGCGCCTCGTGGCCGACGGCGAACTGGCCGCGTACAAGCACGCCAAGTTCTGGCAGTGCATGGACACGCTCCGTGACAAGCGGCAGTTGGAAGCATTGTGGCAGGAAGGCCGCGCACCGTGGAGGGCCGCATGAGCGGGTTCTGGCAGGACCGTCCGACGCTCGTAACCGGTGGGACCGGCCTCGTGGGGGGCTGGGTCGTGCGCCGGCTGCTGCGCGCGCAGGCGGACGTCGTGTGCCTGGTGCGCGACTGGGTTCCCGAGAGCGAGCTGGTGCGCGGCGGGCTGCTCCCGCAAGTGAAGACCGTGCGCGGGGACGTGTGCGATCAGGAGCTGATCGAGCGCGTGTGCGGCGAGTACGAGATCGACACCGTGATCCACCTCGCGGCACAGACGCTGGTCCCGGTCGCGAACCGGAACCCGGTCGCGACGTTCGAGAGCAACATCGCGGGCACGTGGGCGCTGCTCGAAGCGTGCCGGCGCAGCCCGCGCGTGAAGCAGATCGTTCTGGCGTCGTCCGACAAAGCTTACGGCGATGCCGACAAGCTGCCCTACGACGAGACGACCCCGCTCCAGGGGCGGCACCCCTACGACGTCAGCAAGTCGTGCGCGGACCTCATCGCGCAGTCCTACGCGACCACCTACGGCCTGCCGGTCGCGATCACGCGGTGCGGCAACTTCTACGGCCCCGGCGACCTGAACTGGAACCGGATCGTGCCCGGGACGATCCGCTCGGTCCAGCGCGGCGAGCGCCCGGTGATCCGCTCCGACGGCAGCCACATCCGCGACTACTTCTACGTCGAGGACGGCGCCGCGGCGTACCTCATGCTCGCGGAGAAAATGGCGGCCGACCCGTCGCTGCACGGCGAGGCGTTCAACTTCTCGAACGAGACGCAGGTCACCGTCCTCGAACTCGTGCAGAAGCTCCTCGACCTCACGGGATCGCGCCTGACGCCCGACGTGCGCAACGAGGCGAGCCACGAGATCAAGCACCAGAGCCTGAGCGCCCGCAAGGCGCGCGAGCGCCTGGGCTGGCACCCGCTGTTCACCCTGGACGAAGGGCTGCGCAGGACGGTGCCCTGGTACGGAAACTTCCTGGCGACGAGGAAAGCCGCGTGACCGCCATTCCCGCTTGCCGGTCGTGCGGGAGCGCCCCGCTCGCGCCGGTGCTCTCGCTCGGCAACACGCCCCTCGCGAACGCCCTCCGCGGCGCGAACGATCTGGGCGCGCCCGAGGCGACGTTCCCGCTGGACCTCGCGGTGTGCCCCCGGTGCGCGCTGGTGCAGATCACCGCCGAGGTGCCGCCCGAAGACCTGTTCCGCGACTACGTGTACTTCTCGTCCTTCTCGGACACGATGCTCCGGCACGCGGCCGATCTCGCGCGCGATCTGATTCGCGCCGAGAAGCTCGGCTCTGACAGCCTCGTCATTGAGGCCGCGAGCAACGACGGGTACCTGCTCAAGAACTACGCCGGCGCCGGGGTTGGCGTGCTGGGAATCGAGCCGGCCCGCAACATCGCCCGCATCGCGGTCGAGCGCCACAACATCCCGACGCGCGCCGAGTTCTTCGGGCGCTCCTACGCGAAACAGCTCGCGGCCGAGGGCTACCGGGCCGACGTGTTCCACGCGCACAACGTGCTCGCCCACGTCCCCGACCTGAACGGGTTCGTGGCCGGTATCCGCGCGGTACTGAAGCCGACCGGCGTCGCGGTGATCGAAGCCCCTTACGTCAAGGACATGCTCGACCACTGCGAGTTCGACACGATCTACCACGAGCACCTCTGCTACTTCTCGCTCACCGCCCTCGACGCCTGCTTCCGCCGACACGATCTCGTGATCCGCGACGTGCAGCGCGTGCCGATCCACGGCGGCTCGCTCCGACTGTTCGCGGCGCCCGTCGAGAGCGTCGACGAAGTGTCCCCGCGCGTCACGAACTTGCTGGCCGAAGAAGCGGATTGGGGCGTGGGCACGTTCGAGCCGTACCGTGCGTTCGCGGAGCGCGTCGCGGCGATCAAGCACGGCCTGCGCGACTTGCTAAAGCGCCTCAAAAGCGAAGGCAAGCGCATCGCGGCCTACGGCGCGTCGGCGAAGGGGAGCACGCTCCTGAACTTCTGCGGCATCGGCCCCGAAACGCTCGACTTCATCGTGGACCGGAGCACGGTCAAGCAAGGTAAGTTCACTCCCGGCACGCGGCTCCAGATCCACGCGCCGGAAAAGCTGCTCGAAGACATGCCGGATTACACGCTGCTGCTGACGTGGAACTTCGCGGACGAGATCCTGAAGCAGCAGACCGAGTACCAGAACCGCGGCGGCCGGTTCATCCTGCCCGTACCGCTCCCGCGTGTCGCATAAGGGAGGTGGAGAAAAGCGCCGCGGATCACGCAGATAACGCGGATCAAGACTGAAGAACAGAGGCACGAAAGCGGATGACTCAGCGCGCCATTATCGCACGTTTTAATTCTCTTGTCTTGATCCGTGTTATCTGCGTGATCCGCGGCGCTTTTCTCTCACCCACGTAACCATGCGATTTCTCTCCACCGAGTTGCCGGGCGTGTTCGTGATCGAGCCGGAGCCGAGGGCCGACGATCGCGGACTGTTCGCGCGGACGTACTGCCGCGACGAGTTCGCCGCACACGGTCTCTGTACCGACTGGGTCCAGTGCAACGTGTCGTTCAACACGAGGGCCGGCACGCTCCGCGGGATGCACTGGCAGTCCGCGCCGCACGAAGAGGTGAAGCTTGTGCGCTGTACGAGCGGCGCGGCTCTCGACGTGATCGCGGACCCACGGCCCGATTCGCCGACGTACCGGAAGTGGGTCGCGGTGGAGATCACCGCGGAGAACCGGCGAGCCGTGTACATTCCGGGCGGGTTGGCGCACGGGTTCCAAACGCTCGCCGACGGGACCGAACTGTTCTACCAGATGTCCGCGTTCTACGTCGCGGACGCGGCCCGCGGCGCCCGCTGGGACGACCCGGCGCTGGGCATCGCGTGGCCGGCGTGTGCGCAGCGCGTCATCGCCCCCCGCGACCTGTCATTCCCGGATCTGCCGATATGAAGCGGCTGCTCGTTACCGGTGCGACGGGGTTCATCGGCGAACCCGTCGTGCGGCTCGCTCGGTACCACTTCGAGGTCCACGCGACGGCCCGCGCGACTCGCGGGGCACACGCGGGGGTGTCGTTCCACCCGTGCGACCTTCTGAACACGGATAAGACCGCGCGCCTGATCGAAACCGTCCGCCCGACGCACCTGCTCCACCTGGCGTGGGTCGCGACCCCCGGCGTGTACTGGACCTCGCCTGAAAATCACCGCTGGGCGGAGGCGTCGAAGCACCTGCTCCTCGCGTTCGCGCGGTACGGCGGGGAGCGTGCAGTCGTCGCCGGGTCGTGCGCCGAGTACGATTGGGGCGCGGGCGGAGTGTGCCACGAGCGCGACACCCCGACGCGCCCACGCACCACTTACGGCCGCAGCAAACTCGAATTCGGGAAATGGGCCGAGGCGCTCGGTTCAGCACGCGGCATAAACGTCGCGCGCGGGCGCCTGTTCTTCCTGTACGGCCCGGGCGAACACCCGGCGCGCTTGGTTCCGTCGGTCGCGCGCGCGTTACTCGCCAGAACCCCGGCCGCGTGCTCCACGGGCACACAGGAGCGCGACTTCCTCCACGTCGAGGACGCGGCCGACGCGCTCATGGCCCTCGTGCGGAGCGAACTGACCGGTCCCGTGAACATCGGCTCCGGCTCCGCGGTCGCGGTCCGGGACGTGATCGGGCACGTGGCCCGCGCGTGCGGGCGCCCGGACCTGGTGCAACTCGGAGCGCGCGAAACGCCCGCGGGCGAGCCGCCGTTACTGGTGGCCGACGCCGGGCGCCTTCGGAACGAACTCGGGTGGCACCCGCACATCGAACTGGCACGCGGACTACGCGAAACCGTGGGCTGGTGGCGCACAACGGGAAGTGAAGGAGTACGCAAATGCGGCTAATCATCGACACGGACGCGCGGACCGTCACCGAACAGACCGCGAACGGGCCGCACGACCACCCGCTCGACTCGCCCGAGGCGTTCCGGCTCATCACCGAGCACTGGCTCACCGTCGGGTGGACCCAGAAGTACACCTACGGGTTCACCTGGCTCGGGCGCCCCATCATCCAGTTGCCCGAAGACATGATTCGCATTCAGGAGATCATTCACCGGGTGCAACCGGACGTGATCCTCGAAACCGGGGTCGCGCACGGCGGGTCGCTGGTCTACTACGCGAGCCTGTGCAAGGCGACCGACCGCGGGCGCGTGATCGGCGTGGACATCGAGATCCGGCCGCACAACCGGACCGCGATCGAGGCCCACCCGCTCACGGGCTACATCACGCTCGTCGAGGGCAGTTCTACCGCCCCGGAGACAGTGGACCGCGTGCGCTCGCTGATCCGCCCCGGGGAGCGGGTACTTGTTCTGCTCGACTCGAACCACACGAAGGCGCACGTGCGGGCGGAACTGGACCTGTACGCCGGGTTCGTGAGCCCCGGGTCGTACATCGTGGCGACCGACGGCATCATGAGCCTGGTGGCCGGGCGCCCGGGGTCGAAGCCGGGCTGGGAATGGGACAACCCCTCGGAAGCGGCCCGCGAGTTCGCAACCGCGAACCCGCACTTCTCACTCGAAGAACCGGGGTTCCTGTTCAACGAAGGGAAGATCACACAGCACGTCACACACTGGCCGTCGGCCTATCTGCGCCGGGTCGCGTAAGGGAGATTACGCAAAGTGTTTTGACAGGATTAACAGGATCGACGGGATTCAAAGCGCACCAAGTCGAGGTGCGTTATCCTGCTCACCGTGTTAATCCTGTCAGTTTCTTTTCGGCCGATCAGAAGTGATCGTTTGATTCGCGCGACGTGCGTCACACTTTCGGGACAGGAACTCGACCGATAGCACGGGTGAGCAAGCGCTTTGCTGCCAGGAGCGGGCGCTTGAGCGACCACCGCCGCTCCTCGCGGAGTTGCCGGTTCAGCTCGCGTGTCTGAGCGTCCGCGCGCAGGATGATCTTTTCGCGCTCGTCGCACACGCCCTGGAGCCGGTGTACAGTTTGGATCAGGTCGGTCGAAGACAGGTGGACTCGCAAAATGGCCCGCTCGCGCTCGTTGCACACGTGCGCGAGGTCGGCGATCTTCATCGCCGCGATGTGCCGGTCGTCCTCGGAGTGCGAGTACTGCACCGGCTGGTCGCGGTAGTTCAGCAGGTGCGCACACAACTGAGCGGCCCCGGCCACATCAGAAACCCCGAACGCGGCGGCGTCCAGGTGCAGGAGCCGGCCATCAAAACCCAAGCGCTCCGGGCGCAATTGGACCCGCGCCGGAGGCGTATACAGCGTTGCGGCGAGTTCCGCGTCGAACCATTTTTGTGACTCAGGATCGTCCGCGAACGAATCACGAATGGCCACCAGCGCCGCCGGCCAATCGTCCCGCGAGACGCGGGCGTTGGTCACGCACACGCGGGCCAGCGCCCGCCGGTCCAGGTCCGCGTCGAGGTCCGGGAACAGAGTCCGTTTCGCGAACGCGAACGCGTCGGCGACCGGAACGTGCGGGTACACGGGCAGGTCCGGCACCGTCGGCTCGGACCGCAGCCCGTCGCGGGCGTTGAGCGCGTGGAACTCGCGGTCGATCGCGTTGCGCCCGCGGTTGAACAGGGTCGCGATTCCGTTGCTCGCCGCGGACTGGCCCGAAACCGACATCGGGACCGCGGTCGAAAGGAACCGCTCGGCCGCGTGCGCGATGGAGAACCCGGAGTACACGTCTGGAACCGGGTGCGGGAACACACGGCCCGCCCGCGCCCGCAGGGTCGCGAGCACGTCCCGGTGAACGGCCGCGTTGTACAGCATTGGCAGCGCCGTGTAGAACTCGCGGAACGCCGCCACCTCGCGGATCACCGTGCGCCCGTCGCGGTGACGCAGCGTACACCCGAACGACATCTCGATGTAATCGCCCTGGCCCGGAAGTGCCACGTTCGGCCAGGTGTAATAAATCGGGCTCCACCGAATGACCCGCGCCCCCGGTTCGCGCGAGAGCCGGTCCAGTTCGGTTAGCGCGTGGGGAAGCAGCCCGTCGTCGTCGCCGATCAGGAGAACGTATTCGCCCCGGGTGTGTGAGAGCCCGAACTCCCAGTTCGTGCTCATCGCCACCGGCTCGGACGTGCGCACGTACCGCACTTTGGGCGATCCGCACTCGTCGACTACGGCCTTCGTTGCGGGCGAGCTGAAGTTGTCCGAAACGATGATCTCGTAGTCGTCGAACGTCTGGTCCAGGCACGTGCGCAGTGCGAACCGGAGCGTCTCGGCGCGCTCCCGCGTCGGGATCACTACGCTAAACTTCACCGCGGACATCATGAACCCCCGTGCGGCTGACAATCCTGCCGCCCGTTCGCTCAAATCAGGTACAGGGGTGTAACAGTTGCTCGAAAAACGAGCAACCCCAACCGCGCACCGTGCCCGGATTGAAGCACCAAGCGTTATTTCGCGGGTCGGAGCACGATCTGACGGAGGTCCATGACCGCGACGCCCGGCTTGGTTTTCGCGCGCACGGTCATCGTGTACCGCCCCGCCTTCTCGATCTTGAGTGTGCCGACCGCGCGGGCCTCAAAGTTCTGGAACCCGCCCGTATCCTTCACGGTGAAAACGACCTTCTCGTCCCCGACCGCGAGTTCCACGTCCGCGCCGCCGCTCCCCTTCCCGCACCCCTGGAATACTTCCACCGTGAATGCCCCGCCCTTCTCGACCGTGAAATCGAACGCGGCCGAATCGTCCTTGTTCACCCAGAACCCGAGCGTGTTCTTGTGCGGGAGCGGCTCGAACCTCAGCATCACACCCTTCACGAGCGCGGTCCGCGCGGGCATCGTAATCACGCCGTCTTTGTCGGGCGGGTTCGGACGGTAATCGGGGTTCGGCGTCGGCATCTTCGCCCCGACCTCTTTTCGCCACGAATCGAGCGCCTCGGCCAGCGCCTTCACGGTCTCGGGCGCGTCGTTGACGAGGTTACGCGACTCGGACAGGTCTTTGCGCACGTCGAAGAGTTCCCGGCGCCCGTCCTCGTAGTATTCGACGAGCTTGTAATCCCCGGACCGCACCGCGCCGCCGGGTCGACCGCCCTGGTTCGCGTAGTGCGGGTAATGCCAATAGATCGCACGCGGAGCAAGCGCGTCGCAACTCGTGACTGTGCGCAGGAGCGACACTCCGTCTGTCTTGAGATTCGCGGGTTTCTTCGTACCGGTCGCGTCCAGGATCGTGTCGAAGAAGTCGATGCTACACGCCACTTGGTCCGTTGTGCCCGATTTCACTTTACCGGGCCACTTCACGACGAGCGGCACGCGGACGCCCCCTTCGTAGAGGTAGCCCTTTCCCTCGCGCAGCGGGGAGTTGATGGTCGGTGCGAACGGCATCCCTTCGAGCGTCGCCAGTCCGCCGTTGTCACTCGTGAAGATGACGAGTGTGTTGTCGGAGAGTTTGAGGTCATCGAGCTTCTTCAGCACGCGCCCGACGGCCGCGTCCATGCTCTCGACCATCGCCGCGTACACGGGATTACTCTGCCTACCGTGCGTCGGCGTCGCCTTGTACTTGTCGACAAGCGCTTGCGGCGCTTTAAGTGGCGTGTGAACCCCGTAGTGCGGCAAATAGAGGAAGAACGGTTTGTCCTTGTGTTTCTCGATGAACCCTTCGGCCTCGGCCGCGAGCCGGTCCGTGAGGTACTCGCCCTCCTTCGCGCTTTCCAACCCCGGCATCTTGCCGAGCTTGTTCTCGAAGGGGGCGAAGTAGCTGCGCGGGGTACCGGTCTCGTCGCCGGCAATGTTCACGTCGAAGCCGTGTTTCTCCGGCTCGAACCCCTTCCGGCCGAGGTGCCACTTCCCAATAAGCGCGGTGGCGTACCCGTTCTGCTGAAGCACTTTCGCGATCGTGGTTTCTTCGAGCGGCAGTTCGTTCCGGATTTCAGGGCGATTGAGCCGCTGGTCCGGCGCGTCTTTGCGCCCGGGAATCCAGTCGGTAATGCCTGTTCGTTGTGGGTACCGCCCGGTCAGGATGCTGGCCCGCGTCGGGGAGCACACCGGGCACGCGGCGTAAGCGTCCGTGAAGCGCACGCCCTCCTTCGCCGCGCGGTCGATGTTCGGCGTCTTGTAAAACGTGCTCCCGTAACACCCGAGATCGCGCTGGCCCAAATCGTCGATCACGATCAGCACGACATTGGGTTTGTCGGCCGCCCGAAGAGGTAAAAGCGAACTGCCCAGACAAAGAAAGCACAACGCGAAGGAGAGGCGGAACATCAGGAACGCTCCAATTCGGGCCGATCACCCTGCGAAAGCACCACCATAACAAACCCGCGCCCCGAGCGCCCGGGCGCCTCAGCTGGGGCCGTTGAGTTCTCGTAGTTGCGTAAACCCGCCTGTTCGTTGGCACTCGCGGTTCGCCAAGAATACAGAAGCATTTTTTGACAGGATTAACAGGATCGACAGGATTCAAAAGACAACGTCGCATTCGGTCTTGATCCGGTTGATCCTGTTAATCCTGTCAAAAATGTTTCTTGCGTTCACACAGCACCGGCCGTTCGCCAAGAAAGCTCCGGGCCAACGACGAGTGTTAACGAACGGGAGCCCCAGTACCCGCCCACACGAAATCGCCCCGCATCTCTGCGAAAAGACCACGAGGTTGAGCACGGTCCGGCGAGTGGTGCCGACTCTACGACAAAATCTCCTTAATCACGTTCCCGTGATCGATGTCGAGGCGCTTGCGCCCGGGGATTTCGAGTTTGCGCGAGTCCAGGCCCAACTGGTGCAGGATCGTCGCGTGGACGTCGGTGACGTAGTGCCGGTTTTCGACCGCGTGGAAGCCGATTTCGTCCGTTGCCCCGTGAACGATCCCGCCCTTCAGCCCGCCACCGGCCATCCACGTACTGAAGCCGTAGATGTGGTGGTCGCGCCCGTCGCTGCCCTGGGTGCCCGGCGTGCGCCCGAATTCCGTGCAGAACACAACAATCGTGTCCTTCAAAAGCCCCGTGCGTTTCAGGTCTTTGAGCAACCCGCTGATCGGCTGGTCGATCGAGAGGCAGTTCTTCGCGTGGTTGGCCTTCAGCCCGCCGTGCGCGTCCCACACACCGGCGCCGCCGGCACCGTGCTGGATCTGAATGAACCGCACGCCGCGTTCCACTAACCGGCGCGACGCGAGCAGTTGCATCCCGAACGCCTTCGTCTCGGGCCGATCGAGGCCGTACAGTTTTTGCGTCTCCACGGTCTCTTTCGCGAAGTCGAGTACCTCCGGCAGCGATTTCTGCATTCGGAACGCGAGTTCGTAGCTCTTGATGCGGGCGTCGAGGGCCGCGTCGCCGGGGTACTGCTTCTCGCGGAGCTTGTTCAGCTTGCCCGACAACGCGAACCCGGCCTTCTGCTCGGCCGCCGTGACCGGCACTTCCGGTTTGCCATAGTCCAGCGGGTTCGCGGGATCGACGCGCATTGGCACCGCGTCGTGGGCCGGGCCGAGGTAGTGGCCGTCCTTGATGTTCCAGTATTCGCGGAATCCCATCGAGACGAATTGCGGCAGGTTCTCGTTGAGCGTGCCAAGGCCGTAATGCACCCACGCGCCGAGCGTCGGGTACTCGCCGTCGAGCATGTGCCGGCCGGTGTGGAACTGCGTTTGCGCGCCGTGGTTGTCATCGGTCGTCCACATCGATCGGATCAGCGCGATGTCATCAATGCACGATCCCGTATGCGGCAGCCAGTCGCTCAACTCGATGCCCGACTTGCCGTACTTCTTGAAGCCCACTTGCAGCGGGTAGAGTTTGTTCCGCTGCTGGCCGTTCGCGTCGTTGACGACCGTCACGCGCGCGAGTTTGAGTTTCTCCGGGTCTTGCGCGTCCGGGACCGGCGATTCTTTGATGGTCTTCCCGGCGAACTTCGTGAGCGCGGGCTTGGGGTCGAACGTCTCCATGTGCGAGACACCGCCGTTCATAAACAGCCAGATGACGGACTTGGCTTTCGGCGCGTGGTGCGGTTTGCCGTCGGGCGGTGCCCACTTATCCTCGGCGGAGTACCCGTCGCGGTGGAGCATGGCCGCCAGAGCAAGTCCCGAAAAGCTCCGGAACGAATCGTTGAGAAAAGAGCGGCGGTTCATAAGGGCACCGTGCGAATTCGCTTTTCAGCCCCGAAAGGGGCGCGGGCGAGTAGCCAGGGGTGAAGCAACGCGAAACCCCTGGCGAGACATCGCGGACCAACGGCGCACATCGCGCGTCGGTCACCGGATTTGTGGTTGGCTGTCCGCCAGGGGTGGAGCTTCGCTCCACCCCTGGCTACCATCTGTCGCCCCTACCGGGGCTACAAAATGCGGTGTCACCTGACGGTGACAAAATCATTGTGGTTGATGAGTGCCTGGACCACCTGGAGCCGGGCACGTTTGCCCCTCTCGGGCTCCTTCGCGTCCTTGAGCACGGCACGCAACTCCGTGAGCGTCTCCAGGCACGTCACGAGTTCGTCCTTTGTGGGTGACGTGCCCAGAACCGTCTCGAACGCGGCCGTCACGAAGCGCGTATCGTCGGCGTCCTTGAGGCGCGCGTGGAGTTGGTCGTTGATCTTCGCGGCCATCGTTTGCGCGAGTTTGCTGTTCCACAGCGCGAGCGCCTGTTGCGGTACGATGCTCTCGCTGCGCCGGTAGCACTCCAGCACGTTCGCGTTGTCGAAGATGTCGAGCAGCTTGTTGTGCTCGTTGTGCGAGTGGAAGAAGTACAGCGACCGGCGCCGCGACGCCTCCTGCTGGGGCATCGGCACCGGCGGGCCGCTTTGAGTGAGGTCGAGATCACCGGCTAGGTGGAGCAGGCTGTCGCGAACGGTGTTCGCGTCCATGCGAACCGGGTTCATGCGCCAGAGGTACTTGTTCTCGGGGTCGATCTGAGCGTTCGCGTCAGCACCCGCGGCAGACGAGGAGAGCCGGTACGTGCTGCTCGTTACAATGAGTTTGTGCAGGTGTTTGAAACTCCACGGTTTCGCGCTGCTGCCAACTCTGTATTGAGGGTTGACCAGTTCGCACGCGAGCCAGTCGAGCAGTTCCGGGTTCGACGGCAGCGCCCCCTTACGACCGAACTCAAACACGCTGGGCACGAGTGGCACGCCGAAGTGCCGCACCCACAGGTGGTTCACCGCGACACGAGCCGTGAGCGGGTTCTTCGCGTCCGCGATCCAGTTCGCCAGCGCAGTTCGGCGCCCGGTGCTCGTATTGGGGAACGGCCGCCCCTGCGACTTGGCGTCCTCCACGTTCGACTCAGCACTCTTCACCGCGCCGCGGTAACTTGTGGGCGCGCTCTTCGGGTCGCGCATGGCTGCGTCGAGCGCATCGCGTTCCCTGACCGCAGCGGTGTGAGCCGCACGAGCCGGGAGCACGCGCCAACTCTGAAACGCTCCGCGACTCGCCACGGTTTCTGCGTGCGTGAGAGCGGCTTTGGCCTCCTTCAATCTCGTTTCGACCACAACGCGATAAGTCTCTGCAATTTCTGCGCGCCGGAGCGGTTCGTGCGACTCCGCGGGGAGTTGGACCGGCGCGATCTTCAGCCCACCGGCCGCGAGGAACTGCGGGAGGCCCGGAAGCACCACGCGGTCCTTGTCCGGGTTGCGCTCGTCGCCGCGAATGTGGAACGGTGTCTTCGCATCGAGGTTGCAGTCGAACACGCGCGGGATACCGGCCTTCGTCACGTCCGGTTCGCCCGGTACCACGTCGGTGCGGACCTGATACGGCTCGAAGATCGCGCGGAACTGGTAGTAGTCGGCCTGCTTGATCGGGTCGTACTTGTGGTCGTGGCACTTGCAGCAATTGAGCGTCAGCCCGAGGAACCCCTTACCCGAGTGCTCCACGACCTCATCGAGCCACGACGTGCGGTTGAACAGGAAGTACGATCGCGCGAGGTACCCCGTCGCCCGGAGTTTCTTCGGCTCGGTGGGGTACAGTTCGTCGGCGGCGAGCATTTGCCGAATCATCTCGTCGTAACCGAGGTCGGCGTTGAAGCTCTCAATGGTCCAGTCGCGCCAGTGCCAGATGTGCCGCTGGCTGTTGCGGAGTTCCGATCCCAGCCCCCACCAGTCGGAATAGCGCCAGATGTCGAGGAAGTGCCGCCCCCAGCGCTCGCCGTATTGGGGCGACGCGAGCAACTGATCGACCACCTTCTCGTAAGCGTCGGGGGACGTGTCCCTCACGAACGCATCCGTTTGTGCCGCAGTGGGTGGCAAACCGATGAGGTCCAAGTACACTCGGCGCAGGAGCACGCCCCTATCCGCGGGCTGGACGGGGGTGAGTCCGTGCTTCTGCCGCTGGGCCGTCACGAACGCATCGATCGGGTTCGCGTTCTGTGTACTGCGATCCGCGCTCGCGGGCATTTTCGAGCGCACAGGGGCCCGAAACGCCCAGTGATCGCGCGGGTCCGGTTCGGGCGCGTCGTCGGCCGGCACCTTCGCGCCCTGCGCGATCCACGCCTTTAACTTCGCGATCTGTTCGGGTTTGAGCGGGTGGCCTTCTGGCGGCATCCGCTGCGCTTCATCATCGGAAACGACACGCAGAACGAGTTCGCTGGTATCGGGCTTCCCGGGAACGACCGCCCCACCCTTCAGCAAATACGCTCCGCTATCGACGCGCAGTTTCCCCTTCTGTGCCAGCGCGCCGTGGCAGGCGTAGCAGCGCTCTTGCAACAGGGGCTTGATGTCCTTGCGATACTCGACCGGCTCCGCGGCGCGGACCGAACACGGGGCCAAAGCCAAGAGAGAGAGGAAGAACCGCATGGGAAGGCGTTCCGAGGAAGGCGGAGTGCGAGCGCGGGGGGCGCAGACACACTAAACGATTCGCGCCCCGCGTTCAAGAAAATGACAGACTCGCGAACAATTGACGGGACGGCAGCCCGGACTTGGCACAGAGCCGGCTCTGTGTTTCACGGACCTCACCGCTGCGAATTTCTCACCGTCATTTTTGAAGTTCACGACGAGCTGAAGCTCTCGAACAACCGGCAGCAGTATCGCCTTTAACGGCTGTTCGCCCGGCCCCTGTATTCCGTAAAGGCCGCGTGCTCTCATACTTTGGCCCCATCAGAACCACTCGACCTTACCGTCTGGGTAATTTCTGTGGGGACCAAAGGAATGAATTGACTACCGCTCTCCGACCGCCTATGTTCTACCTGCGCGAATGACGCTGCCACGGCGTTCGCGCGCTGCCACGTTTTGACGTCCTGCCAATAACCGCGCTGCCTGCCCTCCCCAGGCCCGAGCCTGCGTTCTACGTCCGACACCCTGAAACTGACCCGCCCCAATAACATCACGCACTCTTTCCGACAGGAGTCCTGCCGATGAACTTGCTGTCTCGTTGCATGGGTTCGCCGCTCAGCCGGAGAAGCTTCCTGCACGTCGGGGCAATTGGTGCTCTCGGCCTGACCCTCGACCAGTACATGCGGCTCCAGGCCGCGGAACCGGCCGGGAAGAAGAAGCCGAAGGCCGAAGCGTGCATCCACATCTTCCTGCCCGGCGGCCAGGCCCACCAAGAGAGTTGGGATCCGAAGCCGTTCGCGCCGGTCGAGTATCGCGGGCAGATGGGCACCGTGAAGACCAAGATCGAGGGCGAGGTCTTCAACGAGTGCCTCACGAAGACGGCGGCGATCGCGGACCAGATCGCCGTGTGCCGGGCGATGACCCACGGCGAAGCCGCCCACGAGCGCGGCACGCACAACATGTTCACCGGCTACCGCCCCAGCCCTGCGCTCAAGTTCCCCAGTATGGGTAGCGTGGTCAGTCACGAACTCGGAGTTCGGAACAACCTCCCGCCCTACGTCGCGGTGCCGAACCTGCCGGCGAACGACGCGGGCAGCGGGTACCTGTCGTCGTCCTTCGCGCCGTTCAGTTTGGGTAGCGACCCGGCCAACGGGGGGTTCCGCGTGCAGGATCTCAGCCTCCCGGGGAGCGTCACGCCCGACCGGTTCGCCACCCGGCGGAACATGCTCGACGCGGTGAACGCCCACTTCGCCGGTAAAGAGAAGTCGGACAATATCGATGCGATGGACACCTTTTACCAGCGCGCCTACGGCCTGATCTCCAGCGAGAAGGCCCGCGACGCCTTCGACATCAACAAGGAAGAGGGCAAGCTCCGCGACGCCTACGGCCGCAACGCCGCCGGGCAGCGGATGCTGATGGCCCGCCGGCTCGTCGAGGGCGGCGTCCGGTTCGTCACGCTCACCTACGGCGGGTGGGACCTTCACAACGACATCATCAACGGCACGAAGGGCCAGCTCCCGCAATTCGACCAGGCGTTCGCGACCCTCGTCACCGACCTGAAGCAGCGCGGGATGCTCGACAGCACGCTCATCATGGTGTCGAGCGAGTTCGGGCGCACCCCGAAGATCAACGGGACCGCCGGCCGCGACCACTGGCCGAAGGTGTTCAGCGTGGTGCTCGCCGGGGGCGGCATCAAGAAGGGCTTCATCTACGGCAAATCCGACGCGACCGCCAGCGAGCCGGACGAGGACGGGCTGACGGTCGAGGATCTCGCGCACACCGTTTACGACTGCCTGGGCATCGACGCGACCAAGAAGCTGATGTCGCCCGGCGACCGCCCGATCGACATCGTCCGCGAGGGGAAGACCCGCAAGGAACTGTTGGCGTAGTCAGGTGAACCCCGCCCGCAAGGGTGGGGGTGTTGTTCTCCTGACACTTGCTCACCTTACCCCCGCCCTTGCGGGCGGGGTTCGCTGGGTCCAACACCATGATTTCCCGTTTTTGGCTTTCCATCTGCGCAATCTGCGTGATCTGCGGTTCCGTTTCGGCGGCCTCCCCTTCGGTGGGCGGAATCCAGCCGCGCGGTGCTCAGCGCGGCACCGAAGCCGTACTCACGTTCTCCGGCGGGCGCCTCGCGGACGCGCAGGAAGTGCTCGTCTACTACCCCGGCATCGCGGTCAAGAAGCTCGAAGTTGTCAACGACGCGACGCTGAAGGCCACGGTCACGATCGCCCCGGACTGTCCCCTCGGCGAGCACGCTTTCCGTGTTCGGACGGCCTCGGGTATCTCGGAAGTGCGGACGTTCTGGGTCGGGGCTCTTCCCGTTGTGGAAGAGGTCGAGCCGAACAACGATTTCGACAAACCGCAACCGATCCCGCTGAACGTGACCGTTCACGGCGTCGTGCAGGCGGAAGACCAGGACTACTTCGTTGTCGAGTGCAAGAAGGGGCAGCGTCTCTCGGTCGAAGTCGAAGGTATGCGTCTGGGCGTCACGTTCTTCGATCCCTACGTCGCGATTCTCGACGCGAAGCGGTTTGAACTCGCGACCGGTGACGACTCCGCGCTCAGCGCGCAGGACGGCGGGTGCTCGGTCGTGATCCCGGCCGACGGCAAGTACATCGTTCAGATCCGCGAGAGTGCTTACGGCGGCAACGGCGCGTGCCAGTACCGTCTGCACATCGGTAACTTCCCGCGGCCTACAGCGGTTGTGCCAGCAGGTGGCAAACCGGGCGAAGAACTGGAAGTCACCTTCCTCGGCGATCCGTCCGGCCCGATCAAGCAAAAGGTCAAGCTCCCTGCAAACCCAGACGACCAGTGGCGGTTGCACTGCCAGGCGCCTGAAGGCATTCACCCCACCGGCTTCAAGTTCCGTATCGCGAACCTGCCCAACGCACTCGAAACGCCGAACAATGGCACGCCCGCGACCGCCAGCCCTGGCACAGCACCGGGCGCGTTCAACGGCGTCGTGAGCACCCCGAACGAAGTCGACTACTTCAAGTTCAGCGCGAAGAAGGGTCAGGTATTCGACGCCCGGTGCTTCGCCCGGCAACTCGGCTCGCCCCTCGACTCGGTGCTCTACTTCGGCAACGCGACCGGTGGCGTGATCGCCGCCAACGACGACAACGGCACCCCGGACAGCTACTTCCGCATCACGATCCCGGCCGACGGCGACTACACGCTCTGGGTTTACGACCACCTGAAGAAGGGCGGCGCGGACTACTTCTACCGCATCGAACTGACGCCGGTCGCGGCTTCGATCAGCACCACCATTCCGAAGGTGGACGGCAACAACCCCGCGAACCAGGATCGCCAAACGATTACCGTTCCGAAGGGCGGGCGGAACGCGGTGCTCGTGATCGCGAACCGCGCCGACTTCGGCGGCCCGCTCAACATCGGGCTGGATAAGCTCCCCGCGGGCGTCACGCTGACCGCGGAGCAAATGGAAGCTGGGTTGAACGTCATTCCCGTGGTGCTCGACGCCAAGCCGGACGCTCCGACCGCGGGGCACCTCGCGGCGATCACCGCGGTCCACCCCGACCCCAACGTGAAAGCGCCGTACAAATTGTCGCTCGATGCAGCGCTCGTTCTCGGCCCGCCGAACCAGACTGTGTACGCGCGGCACGAAATCACCCGTACCGCGGTCGCAGTCGGTGAGGTCGCACCGTACTCGATCGAGGTGATCGAGCCGAAGGTGCCGCTCGTGCAGAACGGCTCGTTCAACCTCCGCGTCGTCGCCAAGCGCGCCGCGGGCTTCAAGGGCGCGATCACGGTGTTCCCGCTGTGGACCCCGCCGGGCATGGGCATTCAAGGCTCCGCGGTGATCCCGGAGGGCCAGACGGAAACCGTGCTGCCGATGAACGCCGCCCCGGACGCGGGCGCCCGCAAGTGGAAGACCGCGGTCCACGCGGTGGCGGACGCGGGCAAAGGCCCGGTCTGGGTTTCGAGCCAACTGTTCGCGCTCGAAGTCGCGGCCCCCGTCGTCACGCTCGCGATGGAGCGCCCGGCCGTTGAACAGGGCGGACAAACGCAACTGTTCTGCAAGGTCGCGGTGACGCGGCCGTTCGAGGGCAAGGCGAAGGTGACGGTCTACGGCCTCCCAGCCAAAGTCACGACTCAGGTACTGGAAGTGACGAAGGACACGAAGGAGATCGCGTTCCCGATCGTCGCAGACAAGACCAGCCCCATCGGTCAGCACAACGTCTTCGCACAGGTGGTGATCGACAAGGGTGGCGAACTCATTACGGGGAATACCGGCGGTACGCAGCTCCGCATCGACGCCCCGCTCCCGCCGAAGGCCGCGGCTACACCGACACCGCAACCAACCCCGATGACGCCGAAGCCGCCCACCCCGACACCAGCGACTCCCGAAAAGCGGCTCACGCGCCTCGAACAGCTCCGCAAGGAAGCCGAGGAGCGCGAGAAGGCCGCGGCCGGCGGCACGCAACCGCCGCCCAAGAAAGAAGAACCGAAAAAGCCGTGATAAGATGAGGCGTTCGCCCACTCGACACGGAGAAGCCATGAGCGAAGACACCGAGAAACTGAAAACCGCTCTGCTCGAGCTCCCCGAAACCGAGCGGTGGGAACTACTGGGCACGCTCTTCGATTCGTTGCCGACTGTGAGTACGGTATCGGAAGACGATCCAGAGTTTGATGCGATGCTCCGGCGCCGAATCGAGGAGATGGATAGTGGGCGGGTGAAGGGAGTACCCGCAAACGAAGTGATGGAACGGCTCCGGGCGAAGTACGCAAAATGAAACCGGTCATCCTGCACCCGGAAGCCGAAACGGAGATCGAGGACGCGGCCGATTTCTATGAGTCGCGTAGGACCGGTTACGGCGAACGGTTCCGGGCTGAAATCGAAGCCGCTCTCACCCAGATCGGCAACGTGCCCACGATGTTTGCCCTCCACAAAGGTGGTCCCGCGCGGCGCCGGCTCCTCAACCGGTTCCCGTTCGCGGTCTATTTCATCGAACGAGATGCCGCGGCTCACGTGATCGCGGTCGTGAACCAACGACGAAAACCGGGCTACTGGCTCGACCGACTGAACGACGTGTGAAGACCCACCGCATGAGGCTTTCTGACATGCGCCTTGCTCACCTGCTTTCGCTCTGTGCCCTCTGCGCGTTCGGCGGTGAATCGTTCGCCCAAACGATCGCCGTTTACCCGCCCGACATCAACCTCGAAACGAGCCGCGACCGGCAATCGTTCGTGGTGCAGCTCACGCAGCCCGACGGCATCACGCGGGACGTCACCGCCCAGGCGCAAATCACGTTCGCGAACCCCGCGCTCGTGAAGCTCGACAAGTTCCACGTCCTGCCCGTCGCGGACGGGGCCACGGAAATGGCGGTCGCGTTCAACGGGCAAACGGTCAAGGTGCCCGTGAAGGTCACGAAGGCGAAGGACGATCGCGCGATCTCCTTCAAGCAAGACGTGATGCCCGTGTTCATGCGCGCCGGGTGCAACACCGGCGGGTGCCACGGGGCCGCGCGCGGGAAGGACGGGTTCCGGCTGTCGCTGTTCGGCTTCGACCCCGAGGGCGACCACTTCCGGCTCACGCGCGAACTCAACGGTCGGCGCATCAACCTCGCGCTCCCGGCCGAGAGCACGCTGCTCGAAAAAGCGACGGGCAAGGTCGCCCACACCGGCGGCGGGAAGATCAAAGAGGGCGACGAGTACTACCAGACGATCACGCGCTGGCTCGAGGCCGACGCCCCGATGGATGCGCCCACGATCGCACTGCCGGTGAGCATGGAAGTGTTCCCGCCGAGTGCGGTGCTCGACGGTAAGAGCGAGAAGCAGCGCATCGTGGTCCGGGCGAAGTACTCGGACGGCACCGACCGCGACGTAACGAGCCTCGCGCTCTTCCTCACCAACAACGACACGGCCGCGAAGATCGACGACTCTGGCGCCGTGACCGCGGGCGAGCGCGGTGAAGCGTTCGTGATGGCCCGGTTCTACACGTTCACCATCGGCGTGCCGTTCATCACGCTGCCGAAAGATCTGAAGTTCGCGTGGCCCAACGCGCCCGAAACGAACTACATCGACACACTCGTTCACAACAAGCTGAAGAAGCTCCGCATCGAGCCGTCCGGCGTGTGCGACGACGCGACGTTCGTGCGCCGCGTGTACCTGGACATCATCGGCGGGCTGCCGACGCCCGAAGAGTACGCCCGGTTCATGGTGTCCGCGCTGCCGAACAAGCGCGACCTGCTCGTCGACGAGTTACTCGACCGCAAGGAGTTCGCGGAACTGTGGGTGCTCAAGTGGGCGGAACTGCTCCAGATCCGCTCGTCGAACGAGGTCAGCTACAAGGCGATGCTCCTGTACTACGGCTGGCTCCAGGAGAAGATCGCGAAGAACGTGCCCACGGACGTGTGGGTGAAGGAGTTGCTCGGGGCCAACGGCGGGACGTTCAAGAACCCCGTGACCAACTACTACCAGCTCGAGCGCGACGTGCTGAAGGTGACGGAGAACGTCGCCCAGGTGTTCATGGGCATGCGCATCCAGTGCGCCCAGTGCCACAACCACCCGTTCGACCGCTGGACGATGGACGACTACTACGGGCTCGCGAGCTTCTTCACGCAGATCGGGCGCAAGGGCACGGACGACGCCCGCGAACTGGTCGTGTTCAACAGCGGCGGCGGCGAGGTGAACCACCCGGTGCGCGGGCGCCCGATGCCGTCCAAGTTCCTCGGCGGCGCGGCCCCCGACGTGAACGGGAAGGACCGCCGCACGGTACTGGCCAACTGGCTCGCGAGCGCGGACAACCCGTACTTCGCCAAGAACCTCTCGAACGTCGTGTGGAACCACTTCTTCGGTCAGGGCATTGTGAACGAAGTGGACGACGTGCGCATCTCGAACCCGGCGAGCAACCAGGAGCTGCTCGACACCCTGGGTAAGAAGTTCACTGAGTACAAGTACGACTTCAAGAAGCTCGTGCGAGACATCTGCACGTCACAGACGTACCAGCGCAGCACGCAGCCCACGAAGACCAACGAGGGCGACACGCGGAACTTCGCGCGCGGGCCGGTCCGCCGGATCCGGGCCGAGACGATGCTCGACGTCATCACCCAGGTGACGGACACGAAGAACAAGTTCCAGGGGCTGCCGCTGGGCGCGCGGGCGGTGCAAATCGCGGACGGCGGCGTGAGCACGTACTTCCTCACGACCTTCGGCCGGCCCACGCGCGAAACGGTGTGCTCGTGCGAGGTGCGGCTCGAACCGACCCTCTCTCAGAGTCTCCACCTGCTGAACGGCGAAACCGTGGAGCCGAAGATCGCGCAGGGCAACCTAGTAGGCAAGATGCTCCAGGAGAAGAAATCCCCGGCGCAGATCATCGAACAGATCTACGTTCGCTGTCTCACGCGCGCCCCCAAGCCGGAAGAGCTGAAGAACCTCACCGCCATCGTGGACGCTGCGAAGGACAAGAAACAGGCGCTCGAAGACGTGTTCTGGGCCGTGATGAACTCGCGCGAGTTCATGTTCAACCACTGAGGCTTCATGGCCCTCACGATCCACAAAGCCATTACCCAAGTATTGCGTACACAAGGCAATCCTCTGACTGCCGAGGAAATACTCTCGGCAATCAGAGCGCAGAAGCTCTACGACTTCAAAGCCCAGAATCCACTTGCTATCGTCACGAGTACTTTGCGCCGGCATTGTAACGATCTCAATTTCCCATCAGCGCGTGAAATGAAATATTTCACGCGCGTCAATGGAGGGAAATGGAATCTTCTCGACACGCCTGTGCGTGTTAAGCCAGCTTTATTCCGCATACAATCTACAAAAGGAAAGACATCTACAGTCGTCAGCGTTCCCGGAGACGAAGAGGAAGAGGACCGCGACCTAACGCCAGGCCCAACACATTATGAGATCCAGTGGCGCCTCCTCGATCTTGGCTCCCAAATGGGCTTACGTGTTTGGTGCCCACAAAATGATCGAGGTAGGGCATGGAACAACCAACTACTCGGCGCGGTCTCGGGAATGCTGAACAAGCTCCCCACGCAGTTCGACAATGCGACGAATAAGACCATCGAGAATATTGACGTTTTGTGGTTGGATCGAGAAGCAATTATTGCAGGTTTTGAAGTCGAGCATACGTCAACGATTTACTCCGGCCTACTCCGGCCTACTCCGGATGTCTGACCTTGTAGCGATGCAACCTAATATTGAAATTCGTCTCTACCTAGTTGCTCCCGATGAGCGATTTGGGAAGTTTGCCCGCGAGGTTGCCCGACCAACATTCTCTCGCTTACTTCGTAAGCCTCTTCATACTCTCTGCCGCTTTTTACCATATACTCGGCTGCTTCAACGCCTTGAGACAGCAAAAGATTTACTGAGCGATTTGAAACCAGAATTTCTGAACAAGATTGCAGAATCATATGATCCAGAGGCAGAATTCGCAGAAGACGAATAATAAAAATCGGAACTTGTGATCTGCCCCTTGATTGATCTCAATGAGGCTTCTTGATATGCGGCAACTGGCATTCCTCTGTTCCGTTGTCACGGTCCTTGCGGGCGGTGCCCGCGTCCTCGCGGACGCGAAGAACCCGACCTTCGACGACGACGTGTTGCCCATCATCAAGCAGCACTGCGTGAACTGCCACGGCAACGACAAGCAGAAGGGCGACCTCAACCTCGCTACCTTCGCCGCGCTGCAAAAGGGCGGCTCGTCCGGCGCCGCGGTGAAGCCGGGCGACCCGGCGAAGTCGCGCGTCTACACGCTCTCCGCGCACATCGAAGAACCGAAGATGCCGCCCAACGGGAACAAAATGCCCGACGCGCAACTCGCGGTCATCAAGTTGTGGGTGGAGCAAGGTGCGAGAGAGAACGCCGGGAGCAAAACGGCCGTGATGCCCAAGCCCACCGCCGACATCGGGCTGAAGTCCATCGTGAAGGGCCGGCCGGAAGGCCCGCCGCCGATGCCGGCCGTTGGCAAACTGAAGCTCGATCCGGTGGTGACCGCGCGCCGACCGGGGGCCGTCCTCGCGATGGCGACCAGCCCGTGGGCGCCCCTCGTCGCCATCGGCGGGCAGAAGCAGGTCATCCTGTACAACACCGACACCGGCGCGCTGATCGGGTTCATCCCGTTCGAGCACGGGCAGATCAACAGCATCAAGTTCTCGCGCAACGCCCGGTTCCTGCTGGTGGCGGGCGGTAAGGGCGGGTCGTCCGGTAAGGCCGTGCTTTACAAGGTGGAGAACGGCGAGAAGGTGATCGAGGTCGGCATCGAGAATGATGCGATCCTCGCGGCCGACATTTCCGCGGACCAAACGCAGATCGCCGTCGGCAGCCCGTCGAAACTCGTGCGCATCTACTCCACCACCGACGGCAAGGTGATCCGCGAGATCAAGAAACACACCGACTGGGTCACGGCGGTCGAGTACAGTGCCGACGGCGTGCTGCTGGCGACCGGCGACCGCAACGGCGGCGTGTTCGTGTGGGAAGCGTTCACCGGGCGCGAGTACTTCAGCCTCCGCGGGCACACCGCGATGATTACGGACGTGTCGTGGCGCGACGACTCCAACGTGCTCGCGACGTGCAGCGAGGACACCACGATCAAGCTCTGGGAAATGGAAAACGGCGGGAACATCAAGAACTGGGGTGCGCACGGCGGTGGCGCGGCCAGCGTGCAGTTCACGCACGACGGCAAGCTCGCCAGCACCGGGCGCGACCGGGTCACGAAATTCTGGGACCAGAACGGCACCGCACTGAAGACCTTCGAGGCGTTCCCGGATCTGGGGCTGAAGGTCGCGGTAACGCACGATAACGCCCGCGTGATCGCAGGGGACTGGTCCGGCGTGGTGAAAACGTGGACTGCGGCCGACGCAAAAGCGGTCGCCACGCTCGACGCGAACCCGCTCCCGGCCGCCGAACGGCTGAAGAAGGCCGAAACCGCCATCGCCGCCGCGAACGCGAAGATTCAGCCAACCCAAGCTGCGTTCGATGCGGCCGCGCTCAAGGCGAAGCAAGCGACCGACGCCCATAACGCGGCCGTCGCGAACGTGAACAAGATCAACGCAGATCTGGCCGCAGCAAACAAGGCCGTGACCGACTTCACCGCTGCGGCGAACGCCGCTAAGCCGCAAATGGACGCGGCGAAGGCCGAAGTAGACAAGGCGACGCCAATCGCAACGGCAGCGGCGAACAAAGCCGCGGCTCTCGAAGCGGTGGTGAGCGCGGAAACCGTCGCGGCAAAGGCTATTACCGACGCTTCGACAAAAACGCCCGCGAACGCGGACCTCGTCGCGCAAGCAAAGAAAAAGGCCGATGCACTCGCCGCTCTCAACGCGGAACTGACCGTCGCGAAGAAGGCCCAAGCTGATACCGCCGCCACCCTCAAAGCAGCGACCGACAAGCACGCGGCTCAATCGAAAGCGTACACCGACGCAACGGCGACGGTCGCTGCCAACCAAAAGACAGTGGCGACGCTCACGCCCACGCAAAAGCCCGCCGCGGACGCTGTGGCTCCCGCAAAAGCCGCGGCTGATGCCGCCAATGCAGCGGTCGCTCCCGCAAAAGCTGCGCTCGACGCGCTCAACGCCGAAATCGCTACGGCAAAAGCGACGCTCGAACAACTGAAGGCCGCGCCGAAGAAGTACTAGGCCGCGTCTGGTGAATCCAATTGTGCCGCGGGTCCATCCTATGGGTAGATGCCCGTCTACCCCCCGAAGGATTCCGATGGCCGACTCCCGACGTACCGACTGACCGACGACCAGTGGGCCGCCCTGCGCGACGTGCTCCCGACCAACCGGGGCAAGCGCGGCGGCCAGTGGCACGACCATCGGACGATGATCGACGGCATCCAGTGGGCGCGGTCCGACGGGGGCCGGTGGCGGAACGTGCCGGACGAATTCGGCCCGCGGCAGTCGGTGTACGACCGCTTCCGCCGCTGGAGCGGCTTCGGATAGCGGATCTACGCCGCCGTCCGTCACCAACCGGCTCGACCGGTACGACGAGTTACGGCCCGAGCTGGGGCAACACCCCGATGGGGTCGCTCTTCGGACGACTCAAGTACGAGATGGCATCGGGTCCGATGTTCGTGCCCCGCGACCAGGCGCGGGCCGGGATCTTCAAGTGCCCGGAGGCGTTCTACAACCGCGTTCGCCGTCAGTCCGCTCTGAGGTTCTTGTCGCCCGAAGAGTTTGACGTGCAGGGGCGCGTCTCAGATCGCACGGCGCGACGATAAAGCCGCTGCCCTTCGGGATTTGCTCGGCACGCTCGTCGAAACGACCGAGTTCAAAAAACACACCGAAGAACTCCGCCGAATGGTGAAATAGCCACGGTCCGCTGCGCCGCGCGAACCGACATCGGTGCCCGGTCCTCCGGTGAGGTAGTGTTCACACTTCCCAACACTGGAGACCGTCATGGGCGAGCCGGTTCCGACCGTGATCGAGTTCTACTCCACCACCGGTGAATACGGGTGCTTCTCGAACTTCTCGCGGCACTCGATCCACCTGAAGGGGAAGCGGTGGGCCACCACTGAACACTACTTCTAGGCCCAGAAGTTTGCGGGTACGGCCCACGAAGAGGCCGTTCGGATGTGCAAGAGGCCGAGCGACGCGGCCAACATGGGGCGGTCGCGCAAGCTCCCGCTCCGGCGCGACTGGGAGAGCGTGAAAGACCAGATCATGCTCGACGCGCTGCGGGCGAAGTTCACCCAGCACGACGACCTGAAGGCGATTCTGCTCGGTACCGGTGACGCGAAACTGGTCGAACACACCGCGAACGATTCGTACTGGGCCGACGGCGGTGATGGGGGCGGTAAGAACCGCTTGGGCCAACTCCTGATGCGGTTGCGTGAGGAACTCCGCTGACGCGGAGTGTCCGTCGAGGGGTAATTTGCCCGCACTCGCAAGCTGTTTCTTTCTTCCGCTATTTCGAGTCAGAGTTGGCTTCTACGAACGCTTGCACCTGTTCAACGGGGATTTGCTCTAAGGCCGAAAGCCGTCCCCGCCACGAAATTTCGTCCAGCACCTCCGGCTTCACTGAGCAAGTCTGAATCAGTACGTAGAACTGAACTGACTGTGCTCCGCAGTTCTCTCCGGACACCTGCACCTTCACCCGGTACATGCCTGGTACTTCAAACCCTTCCATGTAACGATGGACGGGTGGGTTGCTCGCGATTTTCAGCAATGTTGGTTCATTCACATGATTCTGCGGCTCATCCCACATCGTCCGCTTCTGCCGTTCCTCCGGCGTTAGTTGTGGAGCAAGCGCAATCTTCGGAGGCAGGACATAGACGACATCCAGCCACACCGGGATTCCCGGCAGCAGGTCCATGCCGTGCGATTCTTTGTTAAAGCTCCACTCCAAACGCAAAAAATCTTGGTACTTGGTAGGCGAGAACTCGCATTTGGCGACGTCCCATTGTTCCAACCCGGCCAAATAACCGACGCAGCCGGTGGCCTTCCCCGGTGTGCGATACTTGCCTTCCTTGTTCGTCACCTTCGCCCGGACGAAGATCGCATCCCGTCTAATCTGCGTTGGAGAACCGCCAACGCCGTTGGGGTAACTTTTGATGAGCACGTTCTCGTAGATGTGCCCTTCGGCGTTGCTCACTTCGATGACGACACGAGGCTGGTTCCACCAATCGTTTGCTCGCTTCCACGACCACGCGAGGGCTGCGGTCAGCACTGCACCACCTCCCGTCAACACCGCGCCGAGAATTTGATCCGCATACTTCTCAAGCATCGCATCCCCTTCGCCGGAAATCCGGCTGCCCTTATCCCTCAGTCGTATTCGCTGTCGGGAGCAGGTAATTGCGGTTAAGGGAGGAACTGCGGGCCGAATAAGTACGAAATGCCGCGGGCCACCAAGTTTGGTGGCCCGCGTCGTTTCGCTGCGTGTCTTTTAATTCCTGGTCGTGCCGGTCAGTCGCGCACGTTGCCCAGCGACGAGCGGAACCGGTCCACCGACGACCGCACTTCGGACGTTCCCTCTTCGCTCGACGCCCACCCCAGCGCCTCGACCGACACCCCTTCGAGCTGCTTGTAGGTCGTGAAGAAGAACTCGACCTCGCGCACGAAGTGAACGGGCACGTCTTCGAGCTTCTTGATGTGCGCGAACAGCGGGTCTTTGTGCGGGACCGCGAGCACCTTGAAGTCGTTGAACCCCTTGTCCTTCATGCGGAAGATGCCGACCACGCGGGCCTCGATGAGGCACCCCGAGAACGTCGCCTCGTTCACCATGACGAGCGCGTCGAGCGGGTCACCGTCCTCGGCGAGCGTTTGCGGGATGAACCCGTAGTCCCCCGGGTACACGGCGGAACTGTACAGGTACCGGTCGAGTTTGATAAGACCGGTGACCTTGTCCACCTCGTACTTGTTGCGCCGGCCCTTCGGGATCTCGACGATCACGTTCACCACTGCGGCCTCGCCGGTGCCGGGCGGGATCATCATGTAGTCGCGGATGTAGTCGCGCCGAGCGAACATACGTCGTTCCTTCGTGGGTCCGAGTTCTCGTCAGACTGTATAGAGTAAGCGCCGGCGGGCCGAAAGGCAGGTGTACAGTAGCGACGGGCGCGGTACACTCGCGGTCCCACTTCGGAGGATTCCCAATGCGCCGGACATTTGCCGCGCTCGTATCGCTCTCGCTGTTCGTATCGAGCGTTGCGGCGGCCGATCCCCCGCACATCGTCCTGAAAAATGACGATTTGAAGTTCACACTGTATGAGGCAGATGCAACACGCGGGTTCTACCGCGGGACGCGGTTCGACCACGCCGGGGTGTTCGGTCACGTCGAATTCGCGGGTCACAAGATTTTCGGCCCCTGGAAGGGCTCGCACGACCCGACCAATCACGACGACATTGTCGGTCCGTGCGACGAGTTCGGTATCGAGAAGGCTCTCGGTTACGACGACGCGAAGGTCGGCGAGACGTTTCTCAAGATCGGGGTGGGGGTGTTGGAGAAGCCTATTGAGGCACAGTACAGCTTCGCGAACAAGTACAAGATCGTGAAGCCGCTCGAATGGAAGCGGAGCGAACCCGTTGTGGACGGGTTGTTGATGCACAAATGGGTGGGGGAGCAGAAAGCGAACGGTTACGGATACCGCTTCACCAAAACGCTGTTCGTCTCCGACAAAAAAGGCACCGTGATTACCCTGGAGTACGCACTGGAGAACATCGGCGAGAAGCGGATCACAACGGACTTCTACAACCACAATTTCTTCAACGTGGACGGGGACGCGGTCGGGCCGAATTACTCGTTCGCGTTCCCGTGGGAGCCGAAGGCGAAAGAGTTAAAGGGCAAGTTCGCCGATCTGGTGGAACTGAAGAACAAAGAGTTCCACTTCAAAGCCAAGATTCCGAACTCGGACTTTGTGATGGCGGGCCTCACCGGGTTCGATCCGCAAGCAAAAGCGGACCGCCAATTCGATATGCGCCACGAACCGAGCGGTGTTTCGATCGCGGTCGGGCACAGTTACCCGTTCGCCAAGTTTAACGTCTGGGGCATCGTTACGACCATCTGCCCGGAACCCTACATGGCGATCGACCTGAAGCCGGGCGAAGATACGAAGTGGAGCATCACCTACACGTTCACCCAGGAAAAGAAGTGAGGAACGGAGCCGTGTGCTCCGTTCCTCTCATTGTACTTAAGTGTCCGACAAGCCAGCGGTTCGCCGGCCGTTCGTCTCAAGCATCGCTTACTCGGCCTTGATCGGCACCGTGCGGGGCTTGACCGCGGCGACTTTCGGCAGCGTGACTTTCAGGACACCGTTGACGTAGCTCGCTTCGACTTTCTCGGCGTCTACGAGCGTTGAGAGGTTGAGAATGCGGGAGAACTTGCCGATCGCGCGTTCGCGTCGCAACCACGCCGTACCTTCGGCCGGGGTCGCGGCGGGGCGCTCGGCGCGGATCGTCAGGGTGTCGCCGCCGGTTACAGTCACGTCCAAACTTGCGCGGTCGACACCGGGCAGGTCGCCTTCCACGAAGACGGCATTTTCGTCCTGCCAAACGTTGATCGGGAAGGTCGCAGCGGGCGCGTCTTGGCCGGCGAGCCGGGTGCAGAGCGCGGCGAACTCGTCCCCCGCGGCGGTCACTTCGTGCAGGAACACCCCGAGCGGGTTTCGGCGGTTACGGGTCATAGTTGGGCCTCGAGTTAAAGTGGTTAAGGATCTCGCGGAGCGTGTTTCCCGGAGCACTAGATTCGAGTGTGGCGCACGGGAAAGGATTCGATCCTTTTCTCCGCGGGACAGCGAAATTTGAATACTCAACCCGCGTGCCAATTCGCTCCGTCACCACGAACTGGACGGCTATGCGCGGCGGAATCGCAGAAAAATTGCCGAGTTGCGACGAGACTGTGAGCGAACAGAACGCAAGTAACCGGCGCGCACGAACTGTCAGACTGTCAGCTTTGCGGCCCCGGTGCGGTCGGAAGTGCGATGGTGAACTTCGTTCCGCGGCCGGGGGCGCTCTGTACTTCGATCGTTCCGCCGTGGGCGACGACAATTTTGCGCGTGGTCGCGAGGCCCAGCCCGTTCCCGTCCGGTTTTGTGGTGTGGAACGGGCGGAACACCTTCGCCATTGATCCCGGATCGATCCCGACGCCCGTATCGATCACGTCGAGTAGCACCCGCCCCCCGTCCGTGCGCCCGATGAGCGTGAGCGTACCGCCCTCGGGCATCGCCTGCTCTGCGTTCAGCATGAGGTTCAGTAACCCCTGCTCGAAGAGGTCACAGTCGAGGCACACGAGTGGCAGGTCGGGGTCCGAGAACCACTTGATCTCGACCCCGCGTGGGGTCGCGGTCGGCCCGAGGAAGTCGATCATGCGCGACACGACCTCCTCAAGTTCGACCGGGCGCATGTGCAACTCCCGCAGGTGCGCGAACCGGAGGAAGTCGTTCGACAGGTCGAGCAGCTTGCGGCACTCGCCCGAGAGCCGCGACACGCGGTCGAGCGCGCGGCGCTCGCGCGGGGTCTCGGCGCGCTCGAAGTCCTCGGCGAGCAGTTGCAGGTTCAGCGAGAGCGTTCCGATGTGGTTCTTGATCTCGTGGATGAACCCGGCCGCGAGTTCCGCGATGCCGGTCGCCTCGGCCGCGCCCGGCGCGGGATCGGCGCAGGTGTTTTCGCACGGGACGGCGGGGGTGTCGAGGACCGCGGGATCGTTCATGGCGGGGCCTCCTCTGATCACTTAATCTACGCACCGGCGGGGGCGGGGGCGCCCTTGAAAACGCCCCGCGGATTCCAATCCTATTCCGTGTCGGCCCGGCCTCTCCTTGTCCCCCGTACTCCGGGTCATTCCGGTCTCCATAACTTGGACCCCATCATGGCGGATTCCACTCGCGGTAAGCTCGGTATCGTGGTCGGCGGCGGCCCGGCGCCCGGTATTAACGGCGTAATCAGTTCGGTCACGATCGAGGCCATCAACCGCGGGCTCGAGGTCGTCGGCATCCGCGACGGGTTCAAGAACCTCGCGGCCGGCGATATTTCCCAGGTGCGCCCGCTCACGATCCCGGACGTCGCGCCCTACTACCAGCGCGGCGGCGCGCTGCTCGGCACGAGCCGCACCAACCCGGCGAAGAACCCGGACCACATGGCGGCCGTGCTCGACGGGCTGAACAAGCTCGGCATCAAGTACCTGGTCACGATCGGCGGCGACGACACCGCGTACAGCGGGTCGCAGGTGTACGCGCACGCGAAGGGCGCGATCAAGGTCGCGCACGTGCCCAAGACGATCGACAACGACCTGCCGCTGCCCCCGGGCATCCCCACGTTCGGGTTCGAGACCGCCCGGCACTACGGCGTGCAGGTCGCGCGGAACCTGCACGAGGACGCGAAGACCACCACGCGGTGGTACATCCTGGTGAGCATGGGCCGCGCCGCCGGGCACCTGGCGCTCGGCATCGGCAAGGCGTCGGCCGCCACCGTGACGCTGATCGCCGAAGAGCTGAAGGGCAAGGACGTCTCGCTCGAACTCATCTGCGACGTGGTCATCGGCTCGATGATTAAGCGCAAGGCGCAGGGCAAGGGCTACGGCGTCGCGGTGCTGGCCGAGGGGCTCCTCGAAGAGATCGGCGAGGAGCGCCTGCGCCAACTGATGGAGAAAAACCCGGGCAAGTTCGGGAACATCGAACTCGACGCCTTCGGGCACCTGCGGTTGGGCGAGATCGAGTTCGGGCGCATGATCCGCACCACGATCGCGAGCCGGCTCAAGGATCTGGGTCTGAAGTTCGACATGGTGGACAAGGACCTGGGCTACGAACTGCGGTGTGCCGACCCGATCCCGTTCGACGCGGAGTACACCCGCAACCTCGGGTACGGGGCGGTGAAGTTCCTGCTGTCGCCGGCGGCGGAGAAGAACGGCGTGGTCATCACGTTCGTGGGCGGGAACATGGTTCCGTGCCCGTTCCAGGAGATGATCGACCCGGCCACGAAGAAGATGCGGGCGCGGCTGGTGGACATCACCGGCGAGAACTACGAGGTCGCCCGCCGCTACATGATCCGGCTGGAACAGAGTGATTTCGACGACGCGAGCCGCATCGAGCGCCTCGCCGCGGTAGTGAAGATGACCCCGGCTCAGTTCCGCGACCGCTTCGGGTACCTGGTGAAGTGACATCGCTTCGGTGAACCCCGCCCGCAAGGGCCGGTCGCACGGGCTTTTGGGCCAGGGCGGGGGCCGTCAGGGTGCGGGTCGAGACCCGACCGTGTCCCTTGTGGACGTTTGCGTCAAGCAGCCGTGGCCCGTCTCCAGAAGTCGGTCCACTGGCCCAGTTCGCTGCGGTGCAGCGCGCGGACGTGGCAGAGTGCGTGTGCCCGCCTTCGCTCCACCGCATCCTCCAACCCTTGAGCCGTTGGCCAACGACCGTCTTGTACGCGCCACGGTACCCGAGCCGGTGCACCCGCTGTTGACCTCTAGACGGGGTAATCCATTCGACGCGCCTGATTGCCGAAGTAGCCCCGACACTTCCGCACGAACCGCGGGCACCCCTTTGCGATTGGGCCACGCCCATTCTTACTAGCACCGCGATCAAGACCTCACTGCCTTCATCCCGGAGTCACGCGCCCGCGCCACAGTCCGGCTCTGCGCGCCCTCTTCGTCGGTCGGGTGTAACGCGCGGGCCAGCTTCGCAGATATTCGACCGCGTGATCGAAGCCCAAGGTCACCGCGCCCAACCGAGAGCGGCGAGGCGCGCAGATACGACGCCCAACAAGAAGGTCAATGCGCGCAAGCGGCACGCGGTCGTCGTGGACGCGATAGGCCGGCTCGTGGCCGCGGTGACGACGGGATCACAGTCACGGTCGTGTGGGTGAGGTCACGAGCACTCAATTGCGACTGCGGCTGTTGTAGGTGGACAACAAGTACCACAACCACAGTTTGTACGCGGGTGGCCCAGAGCACCGGGTACGAGATCGCGGCGGTAAGCCGGCCGGAAGGAACGAAGGAGTGGTGAAGTTGCCCCGGCAGCGGGTTGTGGAATGCACGTTCGCGTGGCCCAAGCGGTGGTGCGTCTGACCGTGGACCGGGAGAAAAGCACCCGCTCGAGCCGCGCCATGATCCAACTGGCCATGATTCGGATCATGTTCCGGCGACTTCACCCGATCAATGATGAGCCCCCGTTTTGTTACCGGAATGCCTCACGCCTCTGCAGGACAGTCATCAGACCGTATTCACGATAGCTGTCGTTTCGTAGGATGCCGGGACGAATCTCCGTTTGGTGATCCCTCATTACGATCGCGCGTCTCGACAACCTGCGAAAGCAACCGTCCGTGTTCGGTCACCTGACCGGTCTGGCGGTTGCCGCATTCGATGAGTTGGCCACACAGGTCGTTCCGGCCGTCGAAGCCGCGCACTACAAGTGCACTCGATCGGCCGAACCGGAAACGGGCCGTCGGCGGTGGCGACGACTTCGACCTGTCGCTCACCGATCAGGTGCTCCGAACCGTCATCTGGTTGCGCCAGTACCCGACCAACGAGGCCCTCGGGTTCTTATTCGGAGTGTCCGACTCGACCGCCAGCCGGGTTCGGAACCGATGCGCGCCGGTGCTGGCCAAGGCCGGGCGGGGCACCATGCGAATGCCGGCCCCCGGGTACCCCGCGCCGCCGGGCGTCATCGATTCGTTCGAGCCGCGGGCCCAGCCAGCAGGCGCGCGACTCGGGCACGAAGAGCGCCCACGCCCTGAAAACTCACCGCGGACGAAGAGTCCGGGCGGATTGTGTACGTGTCCGATTCGGTATCCGGGTGGTGAGCGGACATCAAGCGGTCGGACCGGTCCCGGCTGATGAATCGTCCCGGACGGCGTCGGTGCGCGGGGATCTGGGATACACGGGGGGGCGGGCCCGGCCCCCGGTCGGTCGGTGCCGCGTGGCGATCTCGCTGACCGGTCCGTCCCCGCCGCTCCCGGAACACTTGGCTAAAGCCGAGGCCGCGGCGGAAACGCTCCGGATGCCGGGCAAACCACTGATCCCGAAGAAATACTTCTCGCCGGAAACGTCCCGCCTCACGGCCGACGTCGTGGCCAAGACCGACAACGTCTTCGATTTCCCTCTGGACGGCGACCTGACGCCGTGACGTGAGGTCACAAAGATTCACAGGGCATCCGCCCTGTGCTACGTCAGTCGGCCCCTCCGGGGCGAAAATAAAAATCACCAACTACAGCGTTGGTGCACCACGGTCCCTCGCGGTGCGAAGATTAGCACTTCCAATGCGTTCGTAGCACAGGGCGGGAGCCCTGTGGCCTAATACGGCACGCGACTTGCTAAAGCAGTATGTCGGCGGTGACCGGTGCGGGACGGTTACGGGCGACGCCCCGCACCGGCTCACTTGCCATAATTGGTCCCGGCGCGTTACTCGGACTAGGCGGAGCCGGGCGCCCAGGTTATTCACTATTCTTCGTGAACGAGTTCGTTGTCGCCGCCGAGGTCATCGTGGATACGCTTCGCCCGGCCGCACTCCGGGTTCTGGTCGTAGACGACAACCGGGACGCGGCCGACACCCTGGCCATGCTCCTCGAACTGCGCCGGTACGAGGTTCGGGCCGCCTACGACGGTTCCCACGGGCTGCGCGTCGCGCGCGAGTGGGTTCCAGACTGCGTGATCTCGGACATCCAGATGCCGGAACTCGACGGCTACGCGCTCGCGCGGGCCGTTCGCGCGGACCCTGCCCTGGCCGAGACGAAACTGGTCGCACTGTCCGCGTTCTCCGACGCGGGGCACGTACACCGGGCCGCGGGCGCGGGGTTCGATCACCAAATCACCAAGGCGAGCGACACACAAGAACTGTTGGAGGTGTTAACCATGATCGAGGAAATCAAGAAACTCGCGACCCAGACGCAAGAACTGGCTCAACAGAACGTCGAACTAGCCGGACAAACCAAAGAGCTTTTGAGAGAAGTCAAGGAAGAGGTGAGGGAGGTCAAACAGGACGTCAAGGAACTGAAGCGCGAAGTGAAGGAACTCAAAGACGAGCGCGACTCCAAGAAATCCTGAGCGCGCGCCGCATTTCCACACACCGCTCGTGTCTCAATTCTGCACCAGCGCCGAATTAATGGTTCGCACCAAACCGTGCTGATTGTTTGTCTTCTGTAGCCGGCCTCTGCGAGGCCGGTGAGCCACAAACACAGGACATCCCGGCCTCGCAGAGGCCGGCTACAGAAGACAAACAAACGAGGCCAACTCGGGTTCGACGGCCCCAACACTTCGGCCGTCACCGCTTTGCCGCGTGAAAGCGCGTGTTTTGTGTTCGTGGCACAGGCCAGAGGCCTGTGGAGGCGCTCACACAGGCCAGAGGCCTGTGCCACCAAACCAAAGATCAACTCCACCAATTCAATGCTGCGCTACCCGTTCGGTGCGGGCACTCCGTTACAACCCGCTGGTGCGTAAGCCCCGCTGCGCCCGGTGTCGAGGAGCTTCTCGGCGTCGAGCGTGCGGAACAGTTCGATCGTTTTGGCCACCAACCCCGTCCACCCGGTTTGGTGGCTCGCGCCGATCCCGGCCCCGTTGTCGCCGTGGAAGTACTCGTAAAAGAGCAGGTGGTCGCGGAAGTGCGGGTCCGCCTGGAACTTCTCCGCGGCGCCGAAGACCGGTCGGCGCCCGGAAGCGTCCTTCAGGAAGATCGCGTTGAGTCGGGTCGAAATCTCCCGCGCGACCTCGAACAGGTTCATCTCCACGCCCGAACCCGTCGGGCACTCCACCCGGAACGTGTCGCCGTAGTAGAGATAGAAGTGGAGGAGCGAGCGCACGATCAGGATGTTGATGGGGAACCAGACCGGCCCGCGCCAGTTCGAGTTGCCGCCGAACATCCCCGAATCGGACTCGGCCGGGAGGTACGCGACACGGTACTCCTGCCCCTCGACGGTCACCGAGTACGGGTGATCGAGGTGGTAGCGCGAGATGCTCCGCAACCCGTAAGGCCCGAGGAACTCGTTTTCGTCCAGCACGCGACTCAGGATGCGGCGCAGGCGCTCGGGGCCGACCAGTGCCGCGAGCCCGCGGTCCCCGCACCCGCGGTTCTCCGCGCCGAGCGGGTGCGCCCCGCGCACCAGGTGCGGCATCACGCGCACGCGCTCGGCCATGTACGCGAGCATGCGCGGCACGTGCTCGCGCTGCTGCGGTTCGATCACGCACGTCGCGGCCAGCGGGAGCAGCCCCACCAGGGAGCGCACCTTTAACCGCTCCGAGCGCCCGTCCGGGAACCGGAGCACGTCGTAGTAGAACCCGTCCTCTTCGTCCCACATCCCGTCGTCGCCCACGCGGTTGAGGGCGTTGGCGATCCAGAGGAAGTGCTCGACGAACTTCGTCGTCAGCTCGTCGTACTCGGGGTCGTGCGCGGCCAACTCGACCCCGATCTCAAACATGTTCTGGCAGAACATCGCCATCCACGCGGTGCCGTCGGCCTGTTCGAGGTACCCGCCCCCGGGGAGCGGCGCGCTGCGGTCGAAGACCCCGATGTTGTCCAGCCCGAGGAACCCGCCCTCGAACACGTTGTGCCCGAACCGGTCCTTGCGGTTCACCCACCAGGTGAAGTTGAGCATCAGCTTGGAGAACATCCGCGCCAGGAACGCCCGGTCCCCCTCGCCGCGCTGGGCCTGTTCGATGCGGTACACGTACAGCGCGGCCCAGGCGTGGACCGGCGGGTTCACGTCGCTGAAGTTCCACTCGTAGGCCGGCAACTGGCCGTTCGGGTGCAGGTACGCCGCGCTCAGCATCAGGTCGAGTTGCTGCTTGGCGAAGTCGCTGTCGACCATAGCCAGCGGCACGCAGTGGAACGCAAGGTCCCACGCCGCGTACCACGGGTACTCCCACTTATCGGGCATGGAGATGACGTGGGCGTTGGCCATGTGGAACCAGTCCCGGTTCCGCTGCGCGATGGGGCGCTGGCGCATGGGATCGACCCCGCGCTCGACCAGCCAGTTGTGAACGTTAAAGGAGTAGAACTGCTTGGACCAGAGCATACCGGCCAGCGCCTGGCGCGCGACCGCGGCCTCGTCCGCGGTCGCGGCGCGCGGGAGGACTTTGGCGTAGAACTCGTCCGCTTCTCGCGCGCGCGCGCCGAAAGCGGCGTCGGCCGCGGAGCCGAAGGGCACTTGCGCGCTCCCGGGGGGCGTATCGGACAGGCGCAGCCGGATCACGGTTTGCCCGCCGGGGGGCACCGTGATCGTGTAGTGGGCCGCGACCTTGGTCCCGGTGCGCGCCGGATTCACCGCGGCGCGCTCGCCGTGAACGAGGTACCGGTCGATCGCGTCCTTGACGAACGGGGACGCGCTGGGGGAGCCGAACACGCGCTCGTTGTTGGTCTCGTTCTCGGTGAAGAGCAGCTCCGGTTCGCCGTCGCAGTAGAACCAGCGCGGCCCCAGTTCCTCGTGGGCCGCGACCACCGTCCGCAGCCCGCGCGGGCCGTCGACCTCGTGCAGCGCGGGCTTGGGCGCCGGGGCCGCGCCCCACGACCAGATGTTGCGGAACCAGAGCGTCGGGAGTACGTGGAGCGTGGCGGCCTCGGTCCCCCGGTTGGCGACCGTGACGCGGACGAGTACGTCTTCCGGCGCGGCCTTCGCGTACTCAACGAACACGTCGAAGTACCGGTTGTTCGCGAACGCCCCGGTGTCGATCAGCTCGTACTCCGGCTCGGTGCGCCCGCGCCTTCGGTTGGTGTCGACGATGTCGGAATAGGGGTACGCGCCCTGCGGGTACTTGTAGAGGTACCGCATATACGAGTGCGTCGGCGTGCTGTCGAGGTAGTAGTAGTACTCCTTGACGTCCTCGCCGTGGTTCCCCTCGCTGTTGGTCAGCCCGAACAGGCGCTCCTTGATAATAGGATCGGCGCCGTTCCACAGTGCCAGCGCGAAACACAAGTGCTGCTTGTCGTCCGAGATCCCGGCCAGTCCGTCCTCGCCGCGGCGGTAGGCCCGGGACCGGGCCTGGTCGTGGCTGAAATAGTCCCAGGCGTTGCCGGACGCGCTGTAATCCTCGCGTACAGTTCCCCACTGCCGCTCGCTCAAATACGGCCCCCACTTGCGCCAGGGCGCCCCCGCTCGCGCTTCTTCAAGTCTCGCCGCTTCCGCGTTCATGGTCCCTCCGCTCGGTCCGAGATGGGCGGCGCGCGACGCGCCGCGTGTTATCGGTGGACGGGTACACGGGTTCCTCCCACGAAAGCCCGCACGGACCGCACCGCACGAGCGCTATCGAGGTGAGCGCCATTCCAGCGCGAGTTACGTCAGTCACACGCCATCAAAGGGAACTGTCGACCGCCGCGCGAGATCGCGTGGTGTGTGAGGGGCGCCGGAACGGATCACGTGATGCCATCAATCTCGCCGACCTAACAGAATTTGTCAAAGGCTTTTTTCGAGCCGAAAAGCGAGTTTCCGACAGGTCTTGCGCGCACCGGATTGCCCCGTGGCCTCAATTTCGAGGCGCCGCGAATCAGACGCGAAACAAAAACCGCTCTCGATTGATTCCCCACGCGAAGTTGCCAACCTATGCTTGGTACGGCGATGAGTTCGATCGAGGGGCCGCCCTTGATGATCTAGCGACGATAATAATCTCCACGGTCGCGGGCCGGAGGTCCGAGACGTTTTCGCCCGGGTACGGTTACCGGTCCGACACACGGAACGCGGCATGAATGTGATTCAAACGTTCCCGTTTACAGGAGCGGCGCTCCTGTTCAGTGGGGCCGCGGGGCTGTTCATGCTCGCGACGGGCACCGACGTCGTACACCTGGAATTTTTCGCGGAAGAAACGCGCCCGGTTCACAAGTTCGATGACCTCGGTTTGGCTCTGGTTTTGCTGGTTGGCGCCTTCGGGTTGGACCGCACAGTGGCCGCGGGCCGGTTGCGCCGGGAGCGCGAACTTGAAACCGAGCGACTCCGGGTGCTGAAAGCGACCATGCGGACCGTTCACGACATCGTCAACAACTTCCTGAACGGGCTCCAACTGGTCCGGATCGAGGGCGAAGGCGTCCTCCCAGCGGAGACGCTCGACCTGCTGGACGTTTTGAGCCGGGACACGGCCACAAAACTCAAGGCGCTCGGCGACCTCGAATCCGTCCCCGAGCGCGAAATGGCGAGCGGGATCGGTATCGACTTCGCCCAGAATGCCGGGAACCGAACCGAGTGACGGTCGGCACCAACAAATACCGTGTCGCGCGAATTGGTGCCCTTCTAACAATCAACTGAGTTACTCAATCGCTCCGCGGGCCTCGTGCCGTTCCGTTGGAACGGCGCAAACGATGGCGCTGGCTGCGATTAACCTCAACACGTCCCCTTCCGACCGGACCCGCCGAGCGCGGCTCTCTCCTCACATAATAATCAGTGCGTCGGATCAATTTTGGTTCTACCATAAATTAATGATGGTACCGGTCCGGCGCGCCCGGGCGCGCCCTCTCCCGACCCGCACGGCAACCGGAACGCACGATGGAATCACGACACTCGCGCTGGCGCCGGTGGGCCGTCGTGCCCGGGCTGGCACTGGTGTACGCCGCGACCGCCCGGATGGGTCTGGCCCTGGGGCTCCCGCCGGACCACAAGGTGACGGCGATCTGGCCCCCGTCGGGGATCGCGTTCGCGGCCGTACTCATTTTCGGCCCCCGCGTGTGGCCCGGGATCTGGCTCGGCGCGGTCCTGGCCAACGTGTGGGACGCCTTTACTCCCGTGGGAGCCGGGGCGTTCGGCGCGCATCTCGGCGCCGCGATCGCGATCGCATCGGGATCAACCCTTCAAGCCCTCGCGGGGGCGCAACTCGTGCGCCGGGCCGCCGGCGCGGTACCGCCCCTGGACCGCGCCCGCCACGTGTTCCGCTTCGTGGCACTCGTGCCCGGCGCGTGCCTGATCGCGGCCACGATCGGGGTGACCGCGCTGTGTACGAGCGGGTTGGCCCCCTGGGGGGCGTTCGGCACACTGTGGTGGACGTGGTGGCTGGGCGACGCGGTCGGCGTACTGGTGGTCGCACCTGTGCTCCTGACCTGGGGACGGCCCCGGGCGCCCGGGGCGAACCGCCCGGGCGCGGGCGAAGCGGTCGGCATGTTCGCGCTGCTCCTGGGCGCCAGCGTACTGGCGTTCGGCGGTTGGGAGCACACGGGCGCGCGCGCCAGCCCGCTCGCGTACCTGAGCCTGCCGTTTCTGGTGTGGGCGTCGGTCCGGTTCGGGCCGCGCGGCGCGGCCCTGACGGTCGTGGTGATCGCGGCGTTCGCGGTCTGGGGCACGGTCCGCGGGACCGGGCCGTTCGTGCGCGCGGACGTGTACGAGTCCCTGCTGCTGCTCGACGTGTTCCTCGCCGTGGCGGTCGTCACCTCCCTGGTGCTGTGCGCCGTGCTCCGCGAGCGCGCCGACATCGAGGCCGCGCTGCGCGCGAGCGAGGCGCAGCTCCGGAACCTCGCCGAGGCCATCCCCCAAATCGTTTGGGGGACCACCCCGGACGGAGCCGTCTCGTACCTGAACCAGCAGTGGACCGAGTACACCGGGCTGACCGGGGCGGCCCCCGACGACCTGGCCCGGGTGGTCCACCCCGACGATCTGAAGCGCTTACTAGGCGCGCACGCGGACGCGCGCCGGGCCGGGGCCGTGTTCCAGAGCGAGTTCCGGATGCGCCCGGTTCGCGGCGGGGAGTACCGCTGGTTCCTCGTGCGGTCCGTGGCGGTAGTCGGGCCCGACGGGGCGCCGGCCGGCCGGATCGGGACGTCGACGGACATCGACGAGCTGAAGCGCGCGCAGGCCGAACTGGTCCGGCAGCGCGCCGACCTGCAACTGATCCTCGACACCGTCCCGGCCCTCATTTTCCACAAGGACCGGGACCACCGCCTGGTGCGGGTGAACAACGAACTGGTCCGGCTCGTCGGGCTCCCGCGCGAGGCCCTGGAGGGGCGCACGGACGCCGAGATCGGCTCCCCGCACGCGGAGCAGTACCGCCGGGACGACGAGGCGATCATGACCGAGGCCCGCGAGGTGCGCGGGGTCATCGAGCCGCTCTACACGCTCGCCGGCACCCGGTGGCTCCAGACGTCCAAGCTCCCCTACCGCGACGCGACCGGGCGCGTCACCGGGCTCATCGGGTTCTCGGTGGACGTCACCGAGCAGAAGCTCGCCCAGGACGAGGTGCGCCGGCTGAACGCCGAACTCGAACAGCGGGTCGCCGAGCGCACCGCGATCGCCGAGGCGCGCGCGACCCAGTTGCAGCGCGCGGTCGGGGCGCTCCGCGAGCAGAAACAGCTCCTCCAGACCGTCCTCGACAGTTTGGGCGAGGCCGTGCTCGTGGTCGATAAGAACGGCAAGTTCCTGATGCAGAACCGGGCGTTCCGGCAACTGCACCCGGAGCCGACCGAGCACCTCTCGCCCATCGAGCGCGCCCGCGTCAACGGGGTGTACCTGCCCGACGGGAGCGCGCCGTGCCCCCCGGACCGGCTCCCGATCTTCCTGGCCATGCGCGGCGAGTCGTGCGACGACGTGGAGCTGATGACCGTCAGTAACGCGCACCCGGACGGGATCCCCATCAGCGTCACCGGGCGCCCGATCCTCGGTCCCAACGGGGTCGAGGGCGGGGTGATCGCGATCCGCAACGTGTCGGACGCGCGGACCGCCGCGCGCGCGCTGCGCGAGAGCGAGAAGCGGTTCCGGGCGATCTTCGACCAGACGTTCCAGTTCATCGGGCTGATGACGGCCGACGGCACCGTCATCGAGGCGAACCGGACCGCCCTGGCCGCGGCCGGGTTGTCCGAAGACGAGGTTCTGGGGAAGCCGTTCTGGGAAACGCCCTGGTGGACCCACGACCCGGTCCAACAGGACCGTCTGCGGGACGCGATCGCCCGGGCCAACCGCGGGGAAACGGTGCGGTTCGTAACCACGCACCGCGCCGCGAACGGCGAACTGCTGTGGGTCGATTTCTCGCTCAAACCGTTCCACGACGAGAACGGGACTGTGACCCTGCTCATCCCCGAGGGGCGCGACATCACCGCGATCAAGCGCTCGGCCGACGCCCTGGAAGCGGCCGACATGCTGCTGCGCCAGTTCATCAAGCACGCCCCGGCCGCCATCGCCATGCTCGACACCGAGATGCGGTACGTGCAGGCCAGCGACCGGTGGCTGACCGACTACCACCTCACCGGGCAGAACGTCATCGGGCGCTCACACTACGAGGTGTTCCCGGACATCCCGGAGCGCTGGAAGAGGATCCACCGGCGCGTCCTCGAGGGGGCCGTCGAGATGTGCTCCGAGGACCCGTTCCCGCGGGACGACGGAAACATCGAGTGGCTCCAGTGGGAGGCCCGGCCCTGGCGCAAGGCCGGGGGCGAGATCGGCGGGCTCGTGTTCTACACACAGGTCATCACGGACCGCATCCGGGCCGCCGAAGCGCTGCGCGAGAGCGAGGAGCGGTTCCGCAGCGCGTTCGATGCCGCGCCCATCGGGGTGGCCCTGGTCTCCCCGGAAGGGCGCTGGCTCAAGGTGAACCAGTCCGTGTGCGCGCTGGTCGGGTACTCGGAAGCCGAGCTCCTCACCATCGATTTCCAGACGATCACGCACCCGGACGACCTCGGGGCGGACCTCGCCCTGGTCGAACAAGTACTCCGCGGCGAGTTAGCGTCGTACCAGATGGAGAAGCGCTACTTCCACAAGTCCGGGCACGTCATCGACGTGCTGCTCGCGGTCTCGCTGGTGCGCGACGCGCGCGGGGAGCCGCTGTACTTCATCTCCCAGATCCAGGACATCACGGAACGGAAACGGGCCGAGGCCCGGTTGCTCGCGTCGGTCCACGAAAAAGAGGTGATGCTCAAGGAGATCCACCACCGGGTGAAGAACAACTTGCAGATCATCTCGACGCTCCTCGACCTCCAGGCGGACGGGATCACCGACCCCGAGGCCCTGGCCGCGTTCCGCGAGAGCCGCGGGCGCGTCCGGTCGATGGCCCTGATCCACGAGCGCCTGTACCGGTCCGAGAACCTCGCCAGCGTCGAGTTCGGGACGTATGTCTTGAACTTGGCAGAAGATTTGTTCCGGGCGTACCGGGCCGACGACGAGGCGATCCGGCTGACCGTGTCGGTCACGGTCCCGCCCGTACCACTGGACATCGCGATCCCGTGCGGGCTGCTGATCAACGAACTGGTCTCGAATTGTTTAAAGTACGCTTTCGCGGGCCGGGAAGGTGGTATGATCGAGGTATCCTTAGTGCGCGCGGAACCCGGTACGAACGTCCTCACCGTCGCCGACGACGGCGTGGGGTTGCCGCCCGGGTTCGATTTCCGGCAGTCGACCTCGTTCGGCCTTCAACTCGCAAACACGTTGGTCGACCAGCTCGGTGGGGAAATCACCCTGAACGGGACCGGGGGAACGCGGTTCACGATCCGGTTCCCGGCCCGCGGGTAAGCGGTCAGGCACGTCAGCAGAGGGGCACATGCCAACCAGCGTACTGATCGTCGAGGACGAGCGCATCATCGCTCTGGGCATCCAGAAGCGCCTGACGAGCATGGGGTACTCGATCGCCGGGCTCGCCGCGACCGGGGCCGACGCCGTGCGCAAGGCGACGGACCTGCGCCCGAGCATCGTGCTCATGGACATCCGCCTCGAAGGGGACATGGACGGGATCGAGGCCGCGGCGCGCGTCCGCGGCCAGCTCGACCTGCCGGTCGTGTACCTGACGGCCAACTCGGACCCCGAAACGCTGCGCCGGGCCAAGATCACCGAGCCCTACGGGTACGTCCTCAAGCCCTACGAGGACCGCGACCTGCAGACCGCGATCGAAATGGCCCTGTACAAGCACGAGATGGAGCGCCGGCTGCGCGATAACGAGCGCTGGCTCGCGGCCACGCTCGGGAGCATCGGGGACGGGCTGATCGCGATCGACGAGGGCGGGCGCGTCCGGTTCATGAACGGGCTGGCCGAACAACTGACCGGGTGGGCCGCGGTCGACGCCCAGGGGCGCCCGGTCGAGGAAGTGTTCCCGATCGTCTCCGACCGCACCCGCGCGCTGGTCACGAACCCCGCGCTCGAGGCCCTGCGGACCCGGCAGCCGGCCGCGATCGCCGAGGGCACCCTGCTCCTCCAGCGCGCGGGCGGGGAGGTGCCGATCGACGACAGCGCGGCCCCGATCAGCGACGCCAACGGGCGCCTCGCCGGGGCCGTTCTGGTGTTCCGCGACGTGACCGAGCGCAAGCGCCTCGAAGAGCACCTCCGGCAGGCCCAGAAGATGGAGGCCGTGGGCCGGCTCGCGGGCGGGATCGCCCACGACTTCAACAACATCATGACCGTGATCGGCGGGTTCAGCGAGCTGATCCTCTCCGGCATCCTGCCCCCGAGCGAGGTCCGCGAGCACCTCCAGGAGGTGAAGGCGGCCAGCGACCGGGCCGCGGCCCTCACCCGGCAGATCCTCGCGTTCAGCCGCAAGCAGATCCTGCTCCCGTGCGCGCTCAACCTGAACGCCGTGGTGCGCGACACCGCCGGCATGGTGCGCCGGCTCATCGGCAGCCACATCGAGTTCGCGACCGAGGCCGACCCGTTCCTCGGGTCGGTGATGGCCGACCCGACACAGATCACCCAGGTGCTGATGAACCTGGCGCTGAACGCCCGCGACGCGATGCCGCGCGGGGGCCGGCTCACGGTTCGCACCTCGGACCTGCGCCTCGACGACGGGGCCGTGCCGCCGATCCCGGGGCTGAAACCAGGGCGCTACGCGGTGCTCGAAATGACCGACACCGGTTCGGGCATGACCGACGAGGTGAAGGGCAAGATCTTCGAGCCGTTCTTCACCACTAAAGGCAATCAAGGAACGGGCTTAGGGCTCTCAACTGTGTACGGTATCGTGAGCCAGACCGGGGGCGACGTCGGGGTCGTCAGCGCCCCCGGGCGCGGGACCACGTTCAGCGTGTACCTCCCGGTGTCCGAGCCGCTCCCCGATCCCCGGGCCGCGGAGGGCGGGCCGCAGACGGACCGCGGGTCCGAAACGATCCTGGTCACGGACGACGACGCCGGGGTGCGGCGCGTCATTACGATGCTCCTGGCGCAAAAGGGGTACGCGGTCCTCGACGCCTCTTCGGGACCGGAAGCCCTGGGACTGGCCCGCGCGCACGCCGGGCCGATCCACATGCTCCTCACGGACGTGGTGATGCCGGGGATGAGCGGCGGCGAACTGGCTCAGGCCGTTGTCCCGTTGCGCCCGGGGATCAAGGTGATGTTCGTGTCCGGGTACACCGAGGACGCGCTCGTCGAGCGCGGGCTCGCGGAATCGACCGCGGTGTTCCTTCACAAGCCCTTCACGGCCGAAGTGCTCACGCGCCTCGTGCGCGAGGTGCTCGACCGGCCCGCGGTCTAACGCGCCGCGCGAATTTGGCCCCGAGCGCAACGACGGGGCGTTTTTCATTTCTCACGAAAGAAAATTTTACGGAAATTGCCCATCTTCCCCCAACAGCCGGGCGGTTCCGTTCTACAGGGCAAGTACGGCAGTGTATTCGTTACAACCCGTGCCCCCGGCGCGGGTCGTTCCGGTCGGTGAAAATCCGGCCGCCGCCCATACTGTTTCGCCCGAGTTGCCCGTGCATCCCACGACGGTCTTTCCGAGCAACGACCCGAGGTTCGTGCCCGCCCCGGAACCCGCGCGCCCCGCGCCCGGGGCGGAGGACCAGCCGACGATGCGGGTTCCCGCGGCCCTGCCGGCGCCGGCCGAGGCGTTCCCGGTGGTGACCCCCCCGCCGCGCGGGCGCCTCGCCCCACTATCAAACGCGCCGCTCGGGATCGCGAACCTTTCGGGCTCCGACTGGAGCTCGGAATGGGACGACGACGGTGAGTCCATGTTCCCGGGGGCACGCCGGCCCCCGCGTGTCGGGGACACGGTGCTCGGGTTCAAACTTGTTGGGGAACTCGGGCGCGGGGCGTTCGCGCGAGTGTACCTCGCGCACCAGGAGAGCCTCGCGAACCGGCCCGTCGCGCTCAAAGTCACGCTGCGCCCGACGCACGAGGCCGAGCGCCTCGCCCGGCTCCAGCACACGAACATCGTGCCCGTGTACTCGGTCCACACCGACGGCCCCGTGCAGGTGCTCTGCATGCCGTTCCTGGGCAAGGTCACGATCGCGGACCTGCTCCGGGTGTACCGGTCCGATCCCTCGCGGGTGGCCGGGCGCCGGAGCACGGTGGCGCGCGGCGCGCGCACGACGCTGACCACGGACAGCAAATCGGTCCCGGCCTCCGACGGGCGCTCGGGCGCCCCGCGGGTGCCCGTTTGGACCTGGGACTCCGCGGACCCGCCGCCCATCGTGGGCGACCCGCGGACCGTTGTGCAGGCGCTCGTGCAACTCGCCGAGGGCCTCGCGCACGCCCACGAGCGCGGCATCCTGCACCTCGACCTGAAGCCCGCCAACGTGCTCCTCGCCGACACCGGCGAGCCGATGCTCCTCGACTTCAACCTGTCGTTCGACGCCGCCCGCCCGGACCGCGAACTCGTCGGCGGGACGATGCCGTACATGGCGATCGAGCAACTGCTCGACATGCGGAACCGCGGCGCCGGCGCCCTCGACCAGCGCACCGACCTGTACGCGCTCGGCGCGATGGCGTTCGAGATGCTCACGGGATCGGTGCCGTTCCCCCCGACCCCGAAGGGGCTGCGCGACATCGACGGCCAGGTCGCGCTCCGGCGCCAGGGACCGCCCGCGCTGCGCCCGCTGAACCCGGCGGTGACGCCCGCGGTCGAGGCCATCGTGCGGAAGCTGCTCGCCGCCGAACCCGAAGACCGGTACCAGAGCGCCGAGCAGCTCCGGACCGACCTCGAGCGCCACCTGAACGACCAACCGCTCCGGTACGCCCGTGAGACCTCGGTCACCGAGCGCCTCGGAAAGTGGCGCCGGCGCAACCCGGGGCTGACCGTGCGCCTGATGGCCGCGGGGCTCATCGGGCTGGCACTCGGGCTGGGCGGCATCCTCCACCAGCGCGCGGAGGCCACGGCCCGGGTCGGCGCCGTGGAGCAGGCCCGCGTCACGCGCGCCGCGCTCGACACGGTGCGCATCGACCTGATCCTGTACGGCGACAAAACCACCCACGAGCGCGGCGAGAAGCGGGCCGGGGAACTGCTCGCGGCCTACGGGCTGCCCGGCGACCCGGACTGGCAGAAGCGCCCCGAAGTGAGCCGGCTCACCGAGACCGAGCGCGGCGCCCTGACCGCGGACCTGGGCGAACTGCTGCTCCTGTTGGCCCAGGCCCGGTGGCAGGGCTTCGAGACGCGCCCGGAATCGGAGCGCCGCGAGCGCGCGGCCCAAGCGTGGAAGCTGAACCGCGCGGCCCAAGCGTGCTTCGGCGCGAGCGCGGCCCCGGCCGCTCTCGACCGGCAAGCGGCGCTCATCGCACCGGCAGTCGGTGAAGTGTTCGAGGCCCCCAACCCCGCAAAAGCGCCCGGCGCGCGCACGGAATTCATTGAGGCCGCGTTCGCGCTGATGAGCGGGCGCTACGCCACCGCGGTCCCGCTCCTCGACCGCGCGATCGCCGACCAACCGGCCCACGGCGCGGCGCAGTTCTGCCTCGCGTACTGCCGCCAGCAGCTCGGCCAGTACACGCGGGCGCTGGAGCGCTACGACGTGGCCCGCGTGCTGCTCCCCAAGGACCCGCGCCCGGCGCTCCAGCGCGGGGCGATCTACGGCCTGTGCAAGAAGCCGGCGCTCGCGGAGGCCGAGTTCACGAAGGCGATCGACCTCGACCCGGGCTACGCCGAGGCGTACCGCGCACGCGGGTTGACGCGCTACCGGCTCGCCAGAACCGACGAGGCGCGCCCCGGCCGGGCCGCCGCCGCCCGCGCGCAACTGGAGGCCGCGGACAAGGACTACACGTGCGCCCTCGAGCGCGGCGCGTCCCGCTCCACATTCACTTGCTCCGCGCCGCGGCGCGGGACGGGCGCGACCCGTTGGGCGCGAAGGCGGACCGCGAGGCCGCCGGCAAACTCACCGCGACGACCGAAATGGACTTCCTGGTCCGCGGAACGGTGCGCGTCATTGAGGACCCGACGAGCGCGCTCGCGGACTTCCGCAGCGCCGAGGAATTCAACCCGCGGTCCCTGGTCGCGCTCCAGAACCAGGCCCACGTTTTGGCCGACCGCTTGAAAGAGAAGGATCCGCGCGGGGCGCTCAAGGTCGCGACGCGGGTGGTCGAGTTCTACCCGGAGTTCGCGCTCGGGCGCTCGGGCCGGGCGGTCCTCCTCGCCCGCCTCAAGGATCGCGACGGCGCGCACAAAGAGGTCGAGCAAGCCCTGCTCCTGTCCGACGACGCCGAGGTGAGCTACCAGGCCGCGTGCGTGTACTCGCTGACCTCCGCGACGAACCCGGAAGACAAGGCGAAGGCACTGGAGTTCTTGCGCCAGGCCGTTCGCGACGGGTACAGCAACCTCCCGGGGTTGGCGCGAGACCCCGACCTCGAACCCGTGCGCAAATCCAAGGAGTTCGAGGGAATCAGCTACGCGGCCAACCGCCTCGTCAAGTAACCCCGCTCGAACTCAACTAAAACTCAACTAAAAGAAACGGCCCCGACCAGATCCTCTGGTCGGGGCCGTTCGCGTTTCAGGCCCGTCGTACCGCCCGGATGGGAGGAGCGGTTCCGCGCGCCCGCGCGGGTTCACATCACGGGACGAGCGGGATCTGGTAAATCGGGTTGGTGCCGAGCAGCGGATCGGTCGGGGGCGTCGGGGCGACAACGACCGGGGTCGTCGGCGCGGGCGGCGGCACCGGCTCGGTCAGGGGCGGCGTTTCGATACCGATCGGATCGAGAACGGACACGCTCGGGTTTTCGCGCTGTTCGAGGGCGAACACAGACAGACGGGCGCGGAAGCTCATGGAAACCTTTCTGCATTGAGGGGGTGCCAGAGTTCATCTGGCGAGTGAGCCGACGGGTAGCGAGTCAACTCACACGTGATTCTGTCGCAGTCGAAATTCCTTGACTAGTGGAATTTCTGTTTAAATACGAGTTTTCTCAAAGCATTGTTCACGGGTGGAAAGAGATTTCTTCCCCCGCCACCAACGGCTTTTTATCTCACCAGAAATATCGCGGTGGATGTGATCCGACGTGAATGAAAATTGGTTTCGCAATAGTCAGGTACCGGGCACTCAGAACCCAGCGCAGATCGATCCTGAACTGACAATTTTCTCGGTCCCGGGTCGATTTCCGTGCTAGTTCGGGCCGGCCGTCGTGACGCTCAAAATACGCAGCTTGCCGCGTCGCGGCCAATTTCGACCGCGCGATTTTCAATTGCCGAGCGCGCACGAATAGCGAGCCGGTTTGAAACTAGGAAAGATGCGAATTACGGGTCAACTTTACCGACGAATAGAAAGGCGCTTCTCGATTCGCGGCGTGTGAGTATCTTCAATCTCGCACTTGGTGCGAGGGGAACATGCGAGTCCGGAAGGCGCTACTAGCTCTCACCATCGTCGCGCTCGCCGCGCTGATCGCGGTCGGCGCGGCCATACGTCTGTTGCGCCCGAACCCCGTGACGCCCGCGTGGGTGGACGAGTACGATGTGACCGCGTCCGCCCCCGAAACCATTGCCCCAGGAACGGTGATCGAGCGCGCTGCGCCGAAGGGGTGGTCGCACCTCGTCATCAAGAGTTTGCCGCGCGTGCGCCCAAGCGAAGTGGAGCACGTACCGAGTCTCCCGATCGTCGGCCGTGACTTGACCGTGCGCATGGTCGCGTGGATGTTCACCGCGTTCACCGCGGACGTGGTTCAGGAGCACCAGGGGGACCAAACCCGGTACCGGCTCCGCGCGATCGGACTGGGGCTGGGCACGAACGTGAACGGGCGCGATGTCGTCATCACGACGGCCACGGCGGGGCAACACGGCGCCGATATGAACGCGATCAAACGACAGGTTCTGGACACCGGGTACCGCATTCAAAAACAGGCGATCATCCCCGTCCACGGTCCGTCGTTTGCACTTCTCGACACGCCAGTCATCAGCCGTTGCGGGAACAAACACCGGACGATCCGGTACCGGTACGCGCTGCTCGTGGACACGAAAACGGGTTCGCTGGATGTGTTACTGTGGCTCCTCGGAGGCGACGGCGGCGAGTGCAACGATCTGACACGAGCGGTTTGGATCGAGCCGAACTGCATTGACCCGGCGGAGTTGGTGCCCGACCCCGAAGAATTTAAGGGGAACATCCCGTCGGACCTGTCGTTCGCGGTGGACAAACTGCCCCCGTATCGGTTAGAGATGGCGGTCCCGCCCGAACTGCGCGAACTGGTCGGGAGGACCAAATTCACCCCCGACGAAGCCCGCGCGCTCGAAGCCGGTTTGCGGAAGCTAACGGCCGAGGCCCGCCCCTAACGTTTCAGGAAGAATCACGATGAGCACAATACTTCTCGCGGCCCTGGCGCTCGCGCCCGCACAACCCGCGGGCGACAAGCACGACGATCTGAACCCGTTGTTCAAGCGCCTGATGGACCCGGGACTCGAGGTCGGCCCGAACGCGAAGGCCAAGTTCCCGGCGCCGACGATGGCCGACGGGCTGACCGCGGACAAACAGAAGGCGATCATCAAATCGGCGATCGGGACCGACTACAACTACGACGAATTTGTCCGCGACTCCGTGGTGGCGCCGCAGGTGATGAAGATCCGCGACCTCGAACCGGCGGACAAGACCGCACCGGCGCGGGCCGTGGACGTGTGGTTCGTCGTGTACGGCGATTTCAAACTGTTGGAGGACGAAAAGTTCCTCGACAAGTTGATCGGCGCGGGCAAGTCAAGCGGCGGGGGTAAGGGCGGCCCGCTGCCCGCGGCCGAACTCACCAAGCGAAACATCGAGATCAAGAAGGGTGACGAGAAGCGCGAGGGTTACGGGACCATCGAGTTCGACTTCTTGGAGAAGGTGCGCCTGCGGGCGACCGGGCACGCGATGTGGAGCCGCAACGGGGAGTCGGTCCTGGCCGCGGCGGAAGTCGATCCCCGGTTCCGCGACGACAAGGAGTTCCCGAACGAGTGGCGCTCGATCACGAAGACCGGCGGGCAGACGAAGGTCGGTAACCCGAACCCGTGGGGCGGGGCCGCGATGTACCTGAAGATCACCAAGCTCGCGGAACCGGCCGGCGCGCTGTTCGTCGAACAGCACATCGTGTTCGCCGAGCCGACCGGGTGGTTCGACGGCGCGAACCTGCTCCGCTCGAAACTGCCGCTCGTGGTGCAGGACAACGTCCGCACCATGCGCAAGGAGTTCAAGAAGAAGTAACCGCGATTGATGTGACAAAGCACAGCGGCCCCGGTCTGTTCCGGGGCCGCTGTGCTTTGTCACATCAATCGCTCAGCGCGGCTTGTTCGGCCCGCCGCGCGGACCGTTCAGGAACGAATTGACCCGCTGCTTCAACTTGCGGTGCGCGGAGGAGTTACCGATCGAGAGCTGGAGCGCGTCGCGCACGTTCAGCCCGGGGTCGGGGAACGGCAGCTTCGCGAGCGCGTCGTCCACCTCGCCCACCAGCGTGTACTTGGTGTCGTCGCCGACGTTCACCTCGATGCCCAGCGCGCGGAGCGATTCGAGGTCACGGTAGAACCCGCGGACGTCGAGCTTGAGCCGCCGGAGGAGCGCCGCGCGCGTTTGGGGACCGCTGCGGAGCAGCGTGAGCAGGCGGTACAGGCGTGCCGCCCGGAGCGAGGTGAGCGAAACCGCGGAGGCGTCCACCTTTTTTCTCCCCATACGTCGCCTCCGTCCTGGTGCGGGGAGGGGCCGCCGTCCGTGCGTGGTGCCGGGTGATCCCGACCGCGGACCCGCGGGCACCGTCGTCCTCGGGGCGCCCGCTACGTGTGACCTCCCACGCCGAACTGCCGTGGTGATATGGGCATGATGGTAGGGACGGCGCACGGGGAAAGCAAGCGTTCGCCGCACGGACTCACGAGAAATCGAGCCAATTGAGGCGAGGCGCGAGCGCCGCGCCTTTAGGAGTGACACCGCATTGTCACTAAAACCGGGAACCAGGGTTCGCGTGATCCGTGGCTCTTGCTTCTTCCTCTCAACACCGGACACTTACTCGCACCCAGCACAGCGCCGCGTACCCACCGCTCCACAGATCCGGGTGAGGTAACAAACGCTAACGCTTTCGGCCCGCGCCGAGAATTTCTCGCGGCTTCAATCCCCAAGTATTGCCTGTGCAATATGTTATCGCAGATTCGACCCGCGTAGTGCTCACACAAATTGCTAACATCGGCTAAATACGGCTTCAAGGCCTCCATTTCGCCCCCGAACCGAGCTAACAACAGGCTGACGCTCTCGTCCCCCGAAGCGTCATTGTCTTGTCGCCGCCGGAGTATCTGCACGGCTTCGGCTTAGCAATTATACGCCAGTGAACAGGTGATTGTACTCAGAGGTGCGGTCGAGATATGTCGCTGATCCGGCGCTGTTTTATTTAACTGTCACCCGTAGCCGACCTCGATCATCAGATTGCAAAAGTGCGATACGCGAGTACGGGTTCGCCCTCCCCCGCTCGTGAAACGCCGCGCCGTTAAAAAACGAAACACAACCCAGGCGCGATCAGGTGCTTACTAAGATGCGTTGGCCCTGGATAAAGGCCAAAACCCTGCGGAAGAACGAGGTTCCGGCCTTCTTGGGTGCGCCGATGGTGCCCGGGGTCGAGTGGTCCCCGTAGAACGGCACGTAGTGCACGTCGAGGGCACACGTCCACCAGCGGTTCCGATCCCGGCGGGTGAACGCGGCCACGTCATGAAGGGCATCGACCAACCGCCGTGAGCTGGCCACCAGATCAAAAGGCAGCACGAACGACAGATCATACAGTCTCGTGCGAGGAGTGGAAGTACCGGGTCGCCACCACGAACAGGGTCTGGGTAGCGGCCGCCACTAACAGCACCACGTCGATCAGTTGGCCCCAGGTGGCGGATCCCTTGTAGTCGGTCCAATTGAGGACCCGTTCCAAGGTCCGGCGCGTCAGTGCGTGGACCACCGTCGGGGTGACCGCAGAGTAACCACGTCGCGTGGGAGCGTCCCGTTCAAGTGTCTGAGAACATTGAGCTTAGGAACTCCCGTGCGGCACTACCAAATCTCTCGGAACTACTGGCTGGGGAAACTCGTTACAAAGGCACTATTAGCCCTTCGCCTTGATCGCGGCCTTCACCAGTTCCTCGATCGCCGCGTCGACCTTGTCGTTACCCGGGTTGCCGACCCACTTGTGCCGGATCACGCCGGTGTGATCGATCACGTACAGCGTGGGGAACGCGCGCACGCGGTACTTCTTCAGCACCGGGCTTTCCGGGCCGTTGTCCCACCAGTGGGTCCACGGCATCTTCTCGCCTTCCAGAAACTTTTCGAGCGTTTCCTTCTTGTTGTCCGCGCTCACGCTGATGAGCTCAAACGGCTTGCCCTCCATCTTCTTCACCAGGTCGCGCTCGTGCGGGATCATCGCCTTGCACGGCCCGCACCACGTGGCCCAGATGTCGAACAGGACGACCTTGCCCTTGTAGTCGGAGATCTTGACCTTCTTGCCGTCGAGGGTCATCGATTCGACTTCCGGTGCGGCCTTGCCCACGACCACCGAGGTCACGGCCTTCAGGTTCTCGATCTCCTTGGTTGCGAGGTCGCCCACCGTGGGGCTCTTGGGGGCCGACGGGTTGATCTTCGCGTTCGGGGCCTCCTTCGCGGCCAGTTCCAGCATGGCGGTCGCGTCCTTCACCATGAGCGCGATCTGCTTCTCGTCCTCTTCTTCTTCAATCGCCTGCGCAATCTTGTACCCGCGGATGAACGTCGCGACGCCCTTCGTGTCCTTGTCGGTGGCCTTCTCGGAGACGGCCTTGAGGAGCTTGTCGCCCGGTTCGCCCAGGCGCATCGCGGGAACGAGCAGGTCCCGGACCTTGGCGCTGGCCGCGTGGTGCAGGGCGATCATCTGGGTCGCCTTGTCCACGTCCTCGTTGTTCGCACCGATGCGCCCCGCGATTTGCACGACGAACGCGGCGGCATCGAACCCGACGTCGTCCTTCGGGTCGTCCTTCGCGATCTCGAACGCCTTGCCCGCGGTGAGGAGCACGAGCTCCTTCATCTCGCCCTGAATCGCCCGCGCGTCGCCGGGGTTCTCGACCTTCGAGAGCTGGGTCGCGAGTTCCTTGTTCTCGTCCTCGAACTTCTTCTTGAGGGCGGCGAACTTCTCGGCCCGGTCGGTCTTCGGCCCATCGGCCGGCTTCTTGTCTTGTGCGTAGGCGACCCACAGGCCCACGGACAAGGACAGCGCGGCGGCACAAAGCAGGCGCATTGCGGCGTCCTTACGGTGAAGGGGGATACGAGCGAAACGGCCCGCGTGAGCCGTTCGGGAACCAACTCAGTTTACGCCAACGTATTAGACGAGCAAAGGGAAACAGGTATTCGTCACTCAGAAGCACCTCGCGTCATAAAGTCTAAAATCAGAATCCTCATTTGAGAAGTTCGCACCCGAGGTTGCCCAGCGGGAGTAGCCCGGTGATACCGTTGGCGTCCGAAACACCATGCCTTTTGGACCCCGAAGGGGGTCACCGGGAATAGCCCGGGGTTTCAACCCCGGGTTGTGGAGACGGGCCACGCCCGGTGGCGCCGTTGGGGTCCGAAACACAATGCCTTTTGGACCCCGAATGGGGTCACCGGTAATAGCCCGGGGTTTCAACCCCGGGTTGCGGAGACGAGCCACGCCCGGTGGCGCCCGAAACACCATGCGGGGCCGGCAATGGGCTCTCGTACCCGGGATTTCAACCCGGGTTGCGGAGACGAGCCACCCCGGAGTGACGCTTCGGGATCCAAAAATAACGCACGACCCGGAGCCCACACCCGGGGTTGAACCCCCGGGCTATTACCGGTGCCCCCTTCGGGGTCCGAAAACAACGCACGGTGTTTGCGCCCCAAAGCGAAATCCGGGGATTCACCCCCGGGTGTGGTCGCCCGAATTGCGGTGGCTCGCCTCGGGTACCGTGAGGAAGCCCCAACGCAGGGCCTGGTCCTGCGTGTAAGCCTTTCCGAGAGTGAGTGCTGTTACGGCTTTGGCGAATTCGTAGCCGAGGTAAAATGCGTGCGCGGGGTCGAGCTTGGGGTCGTTCGCCGCGAGTTGCTCGAACAGCGCGAACGGGTCCGTGCCGCGCAAATACGTGCTCCCGTTGATAACGTGCAGTTCCCCGCGTTCCGCGAAGATGCGGTAGTTCCGATCGGTCACGCGGCGCGCCAGTTCTTGCAGCAGTTCCTCGCCCTGTTCGGGCACCTTCGGGTCGCGGAGCATGACCAAGCCCGGTTCGAGGCGCTTTGGGAGCACCTTCTCGCGGACCGCGTGGAACACGAGCCGGCGCGCGAGGTCGAACTCCTTCACCGACGAGCGCGCCCAATTGATGACTTCCGTCGTCAGCACGCTGCGAACGCCGAGTTCCTGACAAAACCCCGCGAGTAGCACGTTCAACCCCGCGGAATCCACGTCCGTGAGTTCCGTGAGGTTCCCCACGCCCATCATCAGTTCCGCGTCGGGGAACCGGCGCCGCGAATCGACGTAGCGCCCGAGCGAGGCCGCGAACCCGAACCCGATCGGTTCGAGGATCGGGTCGAGGCGGTGCTTGATCCCGATACCGCGAAGAACGTCGACCGTGCGTTCGAGGCTGTCCGAATCGCTCGGGGTGTCCGGGATCGCAACGACTTCGACGCGCGGGTACGCGGCGTGCCACCGGCGCGCGTGCTCGACGTTCGTGCCGTTCACGCTCAACACGAGGTCCGCACCGGCCGCGAGCGCCGCGTCCACTTCGTCCGAATTGAAGCTGTCGATCGATACGCGGAACCCGTCCGCTCGGAGGGCACGAACCGCGTCGCCCACGCCGCCCCACGCGGGACCGGGGTCGCAGCCCAGATCGATCACGTCCGCGCCACTATCGCGATAGCGCCGGGCTTCGCGCAAGATCGTATCGAGCGACTTCTTCGCGGCGTGGTTCACCTCCGCGAGAATCTCGATGTCGTACTTCCCGTAGTCGCGCGGAGCGGACTGTTTGCCGAAGAACTCGGGCAGGTCGCGGAGGTCGGTCGGTCCGCGCTCGGCGGGAGCGCCCACCGCGCGCGACACGTCCTCGATTTCCCCGCGGCAAAACCCGGGGAGAATCACGCGATTGAGATCGGGGGGCAACGGGGGAAGGTGGCGCGAGACCCAGTTGGTCGTCATCAGCGCCGCAACGGTGATCGGGAGCACCGCGACGTGTGGCTCGAACGCGGCCTTCGGTGCGAGTTCTTCCACGACGCGCCGAAGGGCCGGCTCTGCCAGTTTCCCGGTGATGAACAGAATGCGCGGGAGAGGCGCGGGCGCACTCATGACGCGGGCACTGGAGAACCGGGGGACTCGGTTCCCCGGCGTTCGCCTCCGTCGCGGGTACGTCGGGCGCTGTGGGCGGGTTCCCCGCTTCCGGCGGCTTCACTTCGGCGGGTGTGTTGAAAGCGAACTTCGGGTCTCTGAACACTTTGCTCCGGTCCGCGGACACCGAAGCGAGCGGCGGGAGCGGCTCGGTCTTCGGGGTGAGCGGAACTTCGTCCATGATGCTGGTGAGGAACGTCGCCTTCGCCACGAGTTCGACGTGAACGAAGTCCCCGTCCGACTGGACCGGCACGCGCTTCAGGAACGCGGTGCGATAGAGTTTGAACTCGCTATTCACGTCCGCCAGCGGCACGCCGAAGACCCAGCTCGCGCGGTTCTTGTACCACCACTGTCCCCACCCGTACCACGGCGGCGAATCGACGATCGGTAGCCCCGCGAACACGCGCCAGAACAGCTTCCACAGGAAGCTGATCACTTTCACAAGAGCCGGGCGCGGTTGGCCGGCGCGGAACCCGCTGATGAGGTCCGGTTGTTTGCCGAAAATCTCGTCACGCAGCTCGATCCGCTCCAGCATCGACCGGATGTCGTTCGGCGTGTACTGGTTATCGATCCCCGCGTACATGAAGAGCGGCTGCGTGGTTTCCGCGAGCGCGGTTCGGAGGCACGCGCCGAACCCGCGGCGCGCGTCGTGCGTGAGCACTTGCAGGTGCGAGACCCGCGGTGCGAGCTTCTCTAAGGTGGCTGCGGTGCCGTCGGTGCTGCCGTCGTTCACGACGATGATCTGGTACGGCCGGTTCTGTTTACCGAGCACCAGTCCCCACGCGGGCAGCATCTTTTCGAGCTGCGCGGCCGCGTTGTGAACCGGGATGACGACGGTCACGCCGTCGTGTGGGGTAGTAGGTTTGGCCATAGATGGAAGAGCACAGAACCTACCCCCCGCCCTTCCCCGCTGGGAGGAAGGGGGCAAACGGAACGCTGTCCGCTGCTCCCGGCAGAGGAGCAGCGAGCGGAGCGAACGGGGAGGGGTTCACCCGGTCACTCCGCGGTGCGGAGGCACACCAGCGGGCGGGGCGGTCGAACGGAGGTGAAGTCCGCGAGCGTCGCGACCGGCACGAGTTTTCGGCCGGTGATGCGTTCGGCCTCGTCCACGTACTCGGGCGGCATCACGACCGCGTGCGGACCGGGCACCGCGAGCACTTCCCTCAGTTCGCCCCACTCCACCAAAGTATGCAGCGGCGCACCCAGATGGTAGGCGAGCAAATGCGACTCGGCCCGAAACAGCAGAATTGTTTGCGGTTTCGGAGCGTATTCGCGGATCGCGGCGGCGAACGGGCGCTTCTCCTGCCGGGCGTTTTCCGCCGGTTCGACCACGATCCACATCACCGGGCACACCGCGAGCGCACCCGCCACGAGCACCCCGAATCCCCACTTCGCACGCACCGCGGACCGCGCGTCGGCACGCGACGTGAGCCAGCGCTCGGCCGCGCAGCCCAGAGCAATGGCCGCTCCCGGGAACGCGGGCAACAGGTAATCCGCACGTTTGAATCGCGACGCCGACAGCACCGCGACCATTACCACGAGCCACACCACGCCCAAACGGAAGGCCCGATCTTCTTTCCAAACGCCGGACCGCAGTCCCCACCACACGAGCGGCACCAGCGGCAGCGTCCACGGCAGGAACGCCATCGCGAACCGCGGACCGTAGTACCACCAGGGGTGCGACGCGAGCGCCTCGGACGTGCCCGCGAAACGTTCGACGTTGTGGTGCCAAAAGAACACGCGCACGAACTCGCCCCGCGTCGCGTGCTGTGCCCACACGAACCACGGCACCGCGACGAGCGCGACCACGATCACGCCCACAATCGCCGAGAGCAGCGGCAGACGGGCGCGGTCCGCGGGCGCCGTTGCGAACCGCTCTGCGATCAGGAACGCGACCGCAGTGCTTCCGATAAGGGCCAGTCCCACCGGGCCTTTGAGCAGCACCGCACCACCAGCCGCGAGCGCGGAGAGGACGAACCACCCTTCTCTCCGCGCCACTCGCGTGCCTACCCCGGCCGTGGTTCCGCGGTAGAACGCGAATAGAGCCACCGTCACGGCACACGTCAGCGGAACGTCGATACGGGCGGTGCGCCCGATGGTGATGAAGTGGTTCGCCGTTCCCAGCGCGACCGCCGCCACGAGCGCGGTGGTTTTCCCGCTTTCGCGCCGGAGAAAGCCGTACACGAGGAGCACCGCCAGAATGCTACTCGCCGCGGCCGGAAAGCGCGCGGCCCAGGGAGACACGCGCCCGCCGTCCAAATACCCCGCGACCGCGCCGAGCCAGTAGTAACCGGGGGGCTTCTGGAGGTCGCGCTGTTCGTCGAAGAGCGTGGGCAGCCCCCACTCACCCGTATCGAGCATGCGCTGCGAGTTCTGCGCGGCGCGGGCCTCGTGGCTGCTCACCAGATCGCGCGCACCGAGCTGGAAGAAGAACAACAGGATCAGCGCGAGAACGGGAACCGCAGACGTGACGAACGGGAACCATCGCAGCACGAACCGATTCGACGTGCTGCGACCGAGAGTTAACGGAACGCTACTCATGCCGCGCCGCGCTGGGTCGGGTGTGAGGGCTTGGGCGTTTCGGTGAGAGGGGCGGACTCCTTCGTACCGCCCGGCGCGGCCGCGTCCGTCTTCCACATCTGCACCGACTCGAACAGCCGGCGGTACGATTCGCACCGCGTGAGCAGTTCCGCGTGAGTGCCGAAGTCGAGCAACTGGCCGGCGTCCATTATCGCCACGCGGTCCGCGATCTCCGGCACCGTGTGGAGCTTGTGCGTGATGAGGAACGTGGTGCGCCCCTTCACGAACTCCTTGAGCGCGTCGTGAATGTCGATCTCGCTCTGCATGTCGATGGCGCTGGTGAACTCGTCGAGGATCAGGATCTGCGGGTTCCGGAGGATGGCCCGCGCGAGCGCGACCTTCTGGCGCTCGCCGCCGGAGAAGTTGCTCCCGGCGGTGCCCATGAGAGCGTCGTACCCGCCCTCTTTCTTCTCGATGAACTCGTGCGCGCGGGCCTGTTTCGCGGCCGCGATCACCTCGTCGCGGGTGGCGCCGCGCTTGCCGTAGGCGATGTTGGCCAGCACCGTGTCGTCGAACAGTTGCGTGTCCTGGGTGACCACGCCGATCAGCTTGCGGAGCGAGCGCAGGTGCGCGGTGCGCAGGTTCACACCGTCGATGAGCACCGCGCCCGAATCCGGGTCGAAGAACCGCGGGAGCAGCGCGAGCAGCGTCGTCTTCCCGCACCCGTTCCCGCCCACCACCGCGATCGTCTCGCCCGCTTTAACGGTCAGGCTCACGTTATCGAGCGTCGGGGTGTCCGCGGCCGGGTTGTACGCGAAGCAGACGTGCCGGAACTCGATCCGCTTCTTCACCGCGGTCAGGCGCGGGCCGTCCGCGTTCCCGCCGATCGTCGGTTCACGGTCGTACAGCTCGAAGATCCGGGCCGACGCCGCTTCCGCACCCTGGAGCTTGGTGTACACGCTCGACAGCTTCCGCACCGGGTCCGCGATGGCCGCGAGGAACACGTAGAACTGCAACAGCGTTTCAAAACTGATCGGCTGCGAACACATGCGGAAAATGCCGATGTGCGTGCTCTGGCTGACCACCAGGTACACGCCGGCCCCGAGCGCCAGCCCGACCGAAAGAACAACCAGGACTTCGATCGCGGGGTTGGTGAACGCATCGATGTTCACGAGCCGCAGCGCCTTCCGGTAGAACTCGTAGTTCGCCTGCCGGAACCGGCGCCGCTCGTGGGCCTCGCGCGTGAACCCCTTGACCGCCCGGATGCCACCGAACGTCTCGTTCAGGATCTTGTACATGGCCGACATGCGCTGGAGCGCCTTCTTCGAGGCCTTGCGCATGGCCTTGCTCACGCGCATGAGCACGTACAGCGCGAGCGGCACGACCACGACGAACGTGACCGCGAGCTGCCAGCAAATGAAGCACGCGGCCGCGAAGCACGCGACCGCCTTGAGTGGCTCGGCGACCACCCGCCCGTACAGCACCTTGACGCCGGACCCGATCTGCTCCGTGTCGTTGGTGAACCGGGCCATGAGGTCGGTGGTCCCGGCCGAGGACAGTTGCCGCACGTCCTGCCTAACGACCCGGCGGAAGAACGAGTTGCGCAAATCGAACAGGGTGCGGTTCGTGACCCAGCCGACCAGGGACTCGTGAAGGAACTCGAACACGCCCTTCACGACCACGCAGACCAGCACCCCCACCATGATCCACAGGAACGCCTCGAACCGGTCCGTCGGCATGTACCGGATCAGCTTCGCGCGCAGCCACTGGTAGCGGTAGTCCCAACTCGCGTGGTAGTCCTGCAGGTCCGTGGCGCGGGCGAGGTCGGCCGAGTAGTTCCGCTTCTGTTTCTCGCGCTCGGGGGTGTCCGGCTTGGTTTCCAGTGTGGCCAGCGCGAAGTTGAGGTTCGCGACCTCCCGCGCGCGAATTTCGCGCTGCTTCTGCTGCTCCGCGATCTCCTCGTCGACCCACTGCTGGAGGTTCTTGCCGGAACTGAGGAGCTTGAGCACCGGGTAAATGGCGCCCAGGTTCACGCTCCACAGAACGGCCACAACCAGCGCACAAAAGACCGACGCCACCAACCGCTGCCGGTACGGCCACGAGAACCACACGCTCCGCCGGAAGTTCCGCATCGGTCTCGACTCTCCCCACTCACCTCGGAACCCACAGTTCGCGGGCGCCGAGCGCGGCGTTATAACCTTCCCGCCCGAGCAGAACAAGCCGGCTTACCCCGAGCGCCCGGCCCCGATTTCCCCCTCGACCTACCACCATTTCAAACCCAAGAGCGCACCCGCCTCTTCCAGCTCCATCAGTGAAGAATCTCTTCACAAAAGGACACGGGCGTGTAACTCCTTCCGAAATCGGACCGGCCGGCCTCGCGCGGTAGCCCCCGGAGCAGCGGTTAATGTGTTGCCAAAAAGAAGCGCGCAACAACAAGTTCTGTACTCTCCGGCTGCTCTCGTGCACGGGCCAACTACCCGATGTATTTAGTGACAAACGACTTGTAGAAACGAACATAGGATACGGTGCCGCAACTCGTACCCGCCTAAGGTGGTTGCTGCATGCTAGAAATTTTCGCACATCCCCCTTAACTCGTGTAACTTGCAATTGCTATACTCACTCACACAACGGTGCCCCAAACACCAGTTTTGGAACTTAGCCCGCCGCCTGCTTGGCGCGGTAGCCCGCCGGAGTTGATGCGCCCCAACCCGGATTCGCCCATGCCGATGCTAACGCTTCTTTCGGCAGTGTTTACTGCTTTGGGAAGGTTATTCCTCGTCGTGGTAAACTGCTCGTTTCCCGCGCCCTGCGTGGGACTTGACCTTCGGCGCAAGTCACTGCGAACCGCGTAGCAGTTCGCAGTGAGTGTTGGTGGCCAACACCGAACGGCGATGCCCCCAAACGCGGCACGTTCGGCGCGTCAAGAAAGGTAACGCGGGACGTGCCCCTCACGCCCCGCGTTCGGTGTCGCGGTTCCCGTTCCCCGCCGATTCCCCGAGGAGGCTCCTGTGATGAGTCGTTTCCGAAATGTTCTGCGCGTGCTGGCCGCCGTTTTGGTCGGCACAGCTATTTTTGGAGCGCCGACTCAGGCGCAGGCCGCGTTCGCCATTCAGTACAGCATCGACGGCGGCACGTTCATCACGATCAACGACGGCGACTCCGTTGCCGGCCTGAAGATCACCGCGTCGAGCTACACGGACCCGACGGTTTCGCTCCTCGACCTGCACGTGACCGGTACCTTCATCCCGAGCAGCGAAACGCACACCATCGTGATTCAGGCAACGGTGACCGACCTGACCACGGCCCCCGCGCCCCAAACGCTGACCACGAAGTTCACCGGCGGCACCAGCACGGGGACGGCGACCTTCACCGGGCAGTCGTGGGTAGACGACGCCAACAACTTGTTTGGAATCCCAGGCACTTTCACCACCGGGAGCATTGTCCCGGGCAACGGGATCACCCCCGACTTCGTTGGAAGTTTCACGGGGAACGTACCGTACTCCCTGACGACACAGATCACCATCGCCACGGAAGGTAGAAAAGAAGTGAATCTCGGGGCGGACATCGACAACGTGGTCACCCCGACCCCGGCCCCCGCCGGGATCGTCTTGGTGCTAAGCGGGTTGCCGCTCCTCGGCATCGCGCGACTGCGCCGCCGGAACCTCGCCGCGCCGGTGGCGTAACGATCCGCTCACCGAGACCGGCTCCCCTTGGTGCTCAACCCGAGCACCAAGGGGATTCTGGCCCTCTGAATTTTTAACGTCGGGCGCGCCGCCGCGTCGAATCAAACCCGCTTCAGATAGTGCGATGAATCAGGCTCCGGGAAGCGTGCTTCCACGGAATCGGACGTTTGTTTGCCCGCGAGCTGCGGCCCGCTTCGGCCGCAGCTCGTTTTTTTGATTTTTGGACGCTTCCGCCAATCGCGTGTCCGTTCAGGCGGTTGACGAAAGCACTCAACACTGTGGCTCCCCCTTAGAGCCCTCACCCAGATTCAGGAACCTCCGTCATGACGCCTACGTGGAAGACGTTCCTTTCGCGGCTCCACTCGACGATTTCCGGTACCGGGCGGCGCCCGGTGCGCACGCGGCGCCTCAAGCCCCTCGCCATCGAACAACTCGAAGACCGCTTGGTGCCCTCGTTCGCGCTGCGGTTCAGTACCAACGGCGGCGCGACCTTCGGGGCCGCTGTCACCGACGGAAGCATCAACGACACCGACCCACTAGCCGGCACCATCGGCGTGAACATCGGGGCCATCTCGATCAAGGCCTCGTCCCTGGGGTCCACCAGTGCCGCGAGCACGACCCTGAACTTAGCCGTTACGGGTACCGCGGCGGCTTCGGCCACGGTCGGGCACGACATCGTCGTCCAGGCAAGTCTCGACGACCTCACCACGGCCCCCGCGCCCCAAACGCTCGTTTACAGTTTCACCGGTTCGACCCCCTCGGGCGGGACCGTGACCGCACAAACGTGGGTCGACGACGGCAACACACTATTCGGGACAACCGGCGACACGACTGGCGCCAAGATCATCCCGGCGAGCGGGTCTCTCGTGGTGAGCGACACGGTCCCCTACTCGTCCACGACGCAACTCCGGCTCGTATTCAAGAACAGCACCCCGATCAACCTGAGCCTGAACAACCTCAACACGATCACCGCGAGCCCGGAACAAAAGGCCGAGATCCACGGAACGAAGTTCGAGGACGTGAACGGCAACGGCACGCGCGAGGGTGGCGAGAGCGGTCTGTTGGGTTGGACGATCCAGTTACTGGATACCAACGACAATGTACTGGCCACTACGCTCACCGCGGTCGACGGCTCGTACTCGTTCACCAACCTCACCCCGGGCATTTACCGGGTTCGCGAAGTGAACCAAGCCGGGTGGACCCAAATCACGGCGAACCCGGGCGACATCGGAACGGTCAGCGGCTCGAACATCACCGGTATCGACTTCGGTAACTTCAAGAACATAACGATCGCGGGCACGAAGTACACGGACATCACGGGCGACAGCTTCAGCTCCGACGACACCCCGCTCGCCGGGATCACCGTCAACCTGTTCAAGAACGGCGCCCTCGTCGCCACCACCACCACCGCCAGCGACGGCACCTACTCGTTCGCGAACCAGGGCCCGGGCAACTACTTCGTCCAGGAACTCGTGCCCACCGGGTATCAGCAGACCGGGGGCAACGCGGGCTACACCATCGTCGCCACCAGCGGCCTCGTCAGCAGCAGCAACAACTTCGACAACTTCCAACTCGCCAAGATCACCGGTAAGAAGGTCAACGACATCACCGGCGACGGGATCACCAGCGACGACACCGGGCTCGGTGGCGTCACCATCAACCTGTACCAGAACAACGCGAGCGGGGCACTCGTCGCCTCTACCACCACCGCCGCCGACGGCACCTACTCGTTCGACAACCTCGCCCCCGGCACCTACTTCGTCCAAGAACTCGTTCCCGCCGGGTACCAGCAGACCGCCGGGAACGCCGGGTACACCGTCACCGTCGGGGGCACCGGGGTCCAGAGCGGGGGAACCGCCACCGGCAACAACTTCGCCAACTTCAAACAGGTCACCATCACCGGGACCAAGTTCACCGACATCACGGGCGACAGCTTCAGCTCCGACGACACCCCCCGCGCCGGCGTCACCATCAACCTGTACCAGAACGGGAGCTTCGTCACCAGCACCGTGACCGGGGCCGACGGCACGTACAAGTTCGAGAACCTCGGGCCGGGTAACTACTTCGTCCAGGAACTCGTGCCCGCGGGCGCCACGCAGACCGGGGGCAACGCCGGGTACACCATCGCCGCCACTAGCGGCCTGAACAGCGCCGACAACAACTTCGACAACTTCTACCACGGCCAGATCACCGGCAAGAAGGTCACCGACCTCACCGGCAACGGACTCAGCGCCGATGACACCGGGCTCGGTGGCGTCACCGTCAACCTGTACAAGGCAACGTCCACACTCACTCTGATCGCGAGCACCGTAACCGCGGCCGACGGTACGTACTCCTTCGGGGATCTGGACCTCGGCACCTACTTCGTCCAGGAACTCGTCCCCAGCGGATACGTCCAGACCGGTGGAAACGCGGGCTACACCATCACTGTCGGACCCGGCGGCGTGGTCAGCGGGGGCACCTCCTCGGGCAACGACTTTGCCAACTTCCAGAAGGGATCGATCACCGGGACCAAGTACACGGACCTCACCGGCAACGGGCTTTCGGGCGACGACACCGGGCTCGGTGGTGTCACCATCAACCTCTATTCCGGCAACTCGACCGCGGGCACACTCGTTGCCAGCACCGTAACTGCGGCCAACGGTGCGTACTCGTTTGGCGACCTCGCGCCCGGTACCTACTTCGTCCAAGAACTCGTGCCCGCAGGTGCGACACAAACGGCCGGAAGCGCCGGCTATGTGGTGGTCATCGGACAAGGCGGCGTGGGCAGCGGGGGCACGTCTTCCGGTAATAACTTTGCGAACTTCTATCGCGGTCAGATCACCGGGACCAAGTTCACCGACAAGACGGGCGACGGGATCACGAGCGACGACGCGGGCCTGGGCGGGATCACGATTAACCTGTACCAGAACAACGCCAGTGGCGCACTGATCGCCACAACCACCACCGCCAGCGACGGCACCTACTCGTTCGGGAACCTGGATCTGGGTACCTACTTCGTCCAGGAACTCGTGCCCGCAGGCTCGACGCAGACCGCCGGCATTGCTGGGTACACCATCACCGTCGGTCCCGGCGGTGTGACCAGCGGCGGCACGTCCGCTGGTAATAATTTCGCCAACTTCAAGAACATAACGATCGCGGGCACGAAGTACACGGACATCACGGGCAACAGCTTCAGCTCCGACGACACCCCGCTCGCCGGGATCACCGTCAACCTGTTCAAGAACGGCGCCCTCGTCGCCACCACCACCACCGCCAGCGACGGCACCTACTCGTTCGCGAACCAGGGCCCGGGCAACTACTTCGTCCAGGAACTCGTGCCCACCGGGTATCAGCAGACCGGGGGCAACGCGGGCTACACCATCGTCGCCACCAGCGGCCTCGTCAGCAGCAGCAACAACTTCGACAACTTCCAACTCGCCAAGATCACCGGTAAGAAGGTCAACGACATCACCGGCGACGGGATCACCAGCGACGACACCGGGCTCGGTGGCGTCACCATCAACCTGTACCAGAACAACGCGAGCGGGGCACTCGTCGCCTCTACCACCACCGCCGCCGACGGCACCTACTCGTTCGACAACCTCGCCCCCGGCACCTACTTCGTCCAAGAACTCGTTCCCGCCGGGTACCAGCAGACCGCCGGGAACGCCGGGTACACCGTCACCGTCGGGGGCACCGGGGTCCAGAGCGGGGGAACCGCCACCGGCAACAACTTCGCCAACTTCAAGAAAATCACGATCAGCGGGACCAAGTATAACGACATCACGGGTAACAGTTTCAGCTCCGACGATACCCCGCTCGCTGGCGTCACCATCAACCTGTTCAAAGACGGTGGCACCACGCCCGTCGCCACGACCGTGACCGCTTCCAACGGCACCTACTCGTTCGATAACCTCGCCCCCGGCACCTACTTCGTCCAAGAACTCGTTCCCGCCGGGTCCGTCCAAACCGGGGGCAACGCGGGTTACACCATCGCCGCCACTAGCGGCCTGAACAGCACCGGGAACAACTTCGACAACTTCAAGAAGGTGTCCGTCACCGGTACGAAAGTTACCGACAAGACGGGCAACGGGTTCACCAGTGACGACGCCGGGCTCGGCGGGATCACGATTAACCTGTACTCCGGCACCTCGACCGCGGGTACCCTCGTTGCCAGCACGACGACCGCATCGAACGGTACGTTCTCGTTCAGCAATCTCGCACCGGGTACCTACTTCGTCCAGGAAGTCGTGCCCAACGGCTACGTCCAGACCACCGGGACCAGCGGCTACGCCGTCACCGTCGGCGGCACCGGCATCCAGAGCGGCGGGACGTCGGCCAACAACAACTTCGCGAACTTCCAGAAGGTGAAGATCACCGGGACCAAGTTCCAAGACATGGACGGCTGCGGGTTCGGTTCGGACGATGTGGTGCTGGGCGGGGTTACGGTCAATTTGTACTCCGGCACCTCGACCGCGGGTACCCTCGTTGCCACCACCGTAACTGCGGCCAACGGTACGTTCTCGTTCGAGGGCCTCGCGCCGGGCACCTACTTCGTCCAGGAAGTGGTCCCCGCCGGGTGGACGCAAACGGGTGGGAACGCCGGGTACGTGGTCACCGTCGGCGGGACCGGGGTCCAGAGCGGCGGCACCGCGAGCGGCAAGAACTTCGATAACTACAAGAAGCCGAACCCCGGCATCGATATCGAGAAGACCACGAACGGGCCGACCAACTCCAACACGACGGCCCCCGACTACGACAACGAAGACGCCGTGGACGGCCCGGGCGTGCCGATTCTCACCCCGGGTTCCACCGTCACCTGGACCTACAAGGTCACGAACACGGGTGACGTGGCGTTCACGACCAGCCAGATCGCCATCGTGGACGACAACGGGACGCCGGGCCTCACGTCCGACGACCTCTCGATCGCCAACGGGAAGATCACGTTCCTGAGCGTGCAGACCGGCGACTCCGACAACATCCTGGAACCGGGCGAGGTGTGGTTGTACAAGGCGACCGGTACCGTTCAGGACTTCTCGGTCCCCGTAGCCGGTTCGTCCGTCTCGTTCGACTTCTCGGGCAACAGTCCCGTCAGCGGGACGGCCGGCAACGTCCGCACGTTCACCTCGTCCGGGGTGTCGGTCAACGCCAGCGCCTTCAGCCGGGACAAAACCACCGGCGCCTGGTCCACGGCGTACCTGGGCAGCTACGGTGGCGGGCTGGGCGTCACCGACACCAGCGAGAGCGGGAGCAGCAACTCCCACACGGTCGATAACTACGGGCGCGACAACTACGTGCTGTTCGAGTTCTCCGAAAGCGTCGTCATCGACTCCGCCTTCCTCGGCTACGTCGTGGGCGACAGCGACCTGACGGTCTGGATCGGCACGAAGACCGGCGCGTTCAATAACCACCTCACGCTCAGCGACAGCGTGCTGGCGAGCCTCGGGTTCACCGAGGTCAACCTGGGCGGGTCGAGCACCCGGACCGCGAACCTGAACGCGGCCCTGCTCGCGGGCAACGTGCTCGTCATCGCCGCCAAGACCGGCGACTCGGACGACAATTTCAAGATCGAGACGCTGTGCCTCCAGAAGGTCAAGCCCGGCGTTTACGAGAACAAGGCCACCGTCACGGTCCCCGGGGACAGCGACAGCGACCTCAGCCACTACAAGAACCCGCCCGCGGCGGTGGGCGGGTCGATCAGCGGCACCAAGTACCTCGACGTGAGCGGGAACGGCCTGAACAAGACGGCCGGCACCTACTCCCCGGCCGACACGCCGCTCGCGGGCGTGACGATCTACCTCGACCTGGACAACGACGGCCGGCTCGACGCGGGCGAGCCGCAGACGGTGACCGACGCGAACGGGAACTACCTGTTCACGGGCCTGTCCTCGAAGACGTACTACGTCCGCGAAGTGGTCCCCGCGGGCTTCGTCCGCACCGGCCCGGCGCTCTCGGACTACTACGCCGTGGCGGTCGCCACGGGCAAGAGCTACACCGGGTACGACTTCGCCAACGCCGAGGCGTGCGACACGTGCGTGGAGAACACGATCACGTGCGTGTCGTACACGATCTACCACACGGACGGCACGCGCGAGACCGTCAGCGACCTGCGCGGGCGCACCCGCGAGGGCGACCTGATCACCGTCACGTTCAAGGTCAACGTCCCGACCGGGCAGACACAACAGGTCACGTTCGTCAGCTACACGGCTCCGGGCGCGGACTTCGACGCGAACACGGCGAGCCAGCAGAAGATCTACGACCTGGACACGGACGAGTTCGGTCCCGGTACCCACACGCTGACGGTCCGCGTCCCGAACTGCTACTACCAGGTCGACTTCGTCTGCGGGTTCGCGATCGACAAGCTCGGGCCGGCGAACAGCAACATCTTCTACACGCCGCAGAAGCGCCTGCTGAGCGCGGACAACGGCGGGGACGATTGCTGCGACAACGCCGGCACGATCAGCGGGTACAAGTTCAACGACGCGGACGCCGACGGGGTGTGGGACAACGGCGAGAAGGGGCTGTCGGGCTGGGTCGTCTACCTCGACGGCAACAACAACGGGTACAAGGACTCGTGGGAAACCGCCACCGTCACCGACGCGAACGGGTACTACAAGTTCAACAACCTCGCCGCCGGGAACTACCGGGTCCGTGAGGTCCAGCAGTCCGGGTGGGTCCAGAGCGCGGCCCCGGCCCTCGTCGCCCTCACCACCGGTCAAAACAAGACCGGCGTGAACTTCGGGAACGTGGCCGGGAGCCTGGTGTCGGGTTGCGACACGGCCTCGATCGACTTCTGGAACTGCTCGAGCGGCCAGAACCTGATCAAGTCGCTCAACGGCGGGTCCACGAAGACCGCCCTGGGCACCTGGCTCGCGAACAACTTCTCGAAACTGTACGGGTCGTCGAGCAGCTACAACCTCAGCGGCAAGACGAACGCACAGGTCGCGTCGTACTTCCAGACCCTGGCCGGGAAGACGGACAAGCTCGAGGCCCAGATCCTGGCGACCGCGCTGGCCGTGTACGCGACCGACTCCGACCTGGCCGGTGGGACCTACGCGCGGAACTACGGGTTCAAGGTCACCACCACGGGCATCGCCGACGAGTTCTACAACATCGGCACCAACGGCGCGCTCTTCGGGGTCGCGAACGGGGGCGTGCGGACCGTCTGGCAGATCCTCGTGGCGGCCAACAACTCCGCGACCAGTGGCCTCGCGTGGAACGGGAACTCGACGACCCGCAACGCGGCCCGCACACTGTTCGCCGGGCTCAACGACGTGGGCGGCATCGGGTAACCCGGACGTAGTATCGCGGCTCGGGTCAGCGGGCCGCGGCGCCAGGCAGCGGGGTACGGGTGTGTTAAAGCACCCGTACCCCGCTGCCGTTTGTCCCTCGAAGTTCACAAAGTTGTGTGCCCGCTCATTAGCGCTCTTCGCCCGGATCTTTCTTGGCGAACTGTGCGAGTTTCTTTAAACAGGCTCCCCAAGTCCCCGATTCGCGCCACACAATAGTGAGACACAATCCGTGTTGACGATTGGAACGGTGCCGTTTTAAATTCCCTCTTCGCCGCGCGGTTCGGGGCCTCTTTCCGGTTCGGAGAGATCGCCGCTCCGAATACACCTGGAGCGACCTTATTGTGAAAGTTGCGATCATCGGAACCGGGTACGTCGGCCTCGTGACCGGCACGTGTCTCGCGGAGAGCGGGAACGACGTCGTGTGCGTGGACAACAACCCCAAGAAGATTGCGGTCCTGCAGCAGGGCGGCATCCCGATCTACGAACCGGGCCTCCAAGAGCTGGTCGCGCGAAACGCGCGCGACGGGCGCCTCGCGTTCACGCCCGACCTGGCCGCGGCGGTGCGCGCCGCCCGGCTCGTGTTCATCGCGGTGGGCACGCCCCAATCCGACGAGGGCGACGCCGACCTCACGGCCGTGTTCGCGGTCGCGGACGCGATCGGCGAGGCGCTCAAGGACGCCCCCCCGGGTCCACCGGGAACCCGCGTCGTGGTCACCAAGAGCACGGTCCCGGTCGGGACCAACGCCAAGGTCGCCGAGCGCCTGGCCGCGAAGGGTTGCGCGCACGTCGACGTGGCGAGCAACCCGGAGTTCCTCAAGGAAGGGGCCGCGATCGAGGACTTCATGAAGCCCGACCGCGTGGTCGTGGGGGCGCGCCGGCCCGAGGCGGCCGAGGTGCTCCGGGAGCTGTACGCCCCGTTCCTGCGCACCGAGCGCCCGTTCCTGGTGATGACCCCGGAATCGGCCGAAATGACCAAGTACGCGGCCAACGCGATGCTCGCGACCAAGATCAGCTTCATCAACGAGATGGCGAACCTGTGCGACCGGCTCGGGGCCGACATCAACGACGTGCGCAAGGGCATCGGGCACGACCAGCGGATCGGGTTCCAGTTCCTGTTCCCCGGTCCCGGGTACGGCGGGTCGTGTTTCCCCAAGGACGTGGAGGCGATCATCGCAATGGGCCGGCGCACCAACTTGCCGCTCGAACTGATGCGCGCGGTGGACGCGGTGAACGACGCACAGAAGCTCGTGCTCTTCGAGAAGGTCCGCGCGCACTACGGCGACGGGCTCGCGGGGAAGACGCTGGCCGTGTGGGGGCTGGCGTTCAAGCCCCGGACCGACGACATCCGCGAGGCCCCGGCCCTGACGCTCATCGACGCCCTGCTCGAAGCGGGCACACAGGTCCGGGTCCACGACCCGGAAGCGACCGCCAACGTGCGCGCGATTTACGGCGACAAGTTGCACTACGCGGACCGGCCTTACGGGGCACTGGAGGGCGCGGACGGGCTGGTGGTCGTGACCGAGTGGGCCGAGTTCCGCAACCCGGACTTCGAGGTGATGAAGCGGCTCCTGGCCCAGCGCGTGATCTTCGACGGCCGAAACGTGTACGACCCCCGAATGCTCCGACAGTTCGGGTTCACTTACTACGGCATCGGGCGCGGGGCACGTGTGTAGTTCGCGCCAAGGTGTTGCGAGCGCCTCGCGTGAAAATGTGCCGCTACTGCCCCGAGCGCGGGGCGGTCGCGGGGGCATCAGCGGGCGTGGAAAGCTCGGACTCGGTCGCAGTGGGACCGTCGAGTGTGGGGAGTGTAGGGAGCGTGGGGCACGTCGAAATGTGAACCGTCGTTTCGGCCGCGGCCGTCACGAGGGGGGTCGCGAACGGGGCGAGTGCTTCGGCCGCGGCCCGCGCGGACGGGAACCGCCCCTTCGGTTCGCGCGCCAACAGGCGCCCCACGACCTCCGACAAACCCGCGGGCAAATCGGGGCGCAGTTCGTGGATCGGGCGCACGTTCTCGGTCACGCGCCGCAAGGCCCGCGCGACCGGCGTACTGCCGGGGAACGGCACTTCTCCGGCGAGCAAGTGGTAGAGGGTGCACCCCAGTGAATACTGGTCCGACCGGCGCCCCACGTTGCGGGCGTTCAGGACCTGCTCGGGGGCGGCGTAATCCGCGGTACCGACCAGCCACCCGGCTTGCGTCAGCACCTCGCCGTCGGCGTCCGGGTTCATCCGCTCCTTGACCAGCCCCACGTCCAACAACTTCACGGTCCGCCCGCCTTCGGCAAGGCTCACGTTGCCCGGCTTGATGTCGCGGTGAATCAGGCCGCGCTCGTGCATGTGGTGCAGCCCGAGCGCGGCCTGGCGCGCGTACTCGCACGAGTGCCCGACCGGGAGCCGCTCGCCGGCGGCCAGCACCCGAGCGAGGTCCGGACCGGGGACGTACTCCATCACCAAGTAGCACGCGCGCCCGATGAGACCGGCGTCGTAGGCGTGAACCACGTTCGAGTGGTCCAGGTGGCCCAGTGCCCGCACTTCGCGCAGGAACCGTGCGCGCCCGCGTTTGTTATCGAGGCGGTCGGGGCGCAGCACTTTGATCGCCGCCGGGCGCCCGAACGAGCGGTGCCGGGCCAGGAACACCTGCCCCATGCCGCCCTCACCGATCCGATCGACGAGAACGTAAGAGCCGACGAACAGCCGCGCCCCGTGCCCCCGGAGCAACCAGCGCCCCTGGAGCGGCGTCAGCCATTTACGGCGGACGAGTTCCGTGGTGAGCTGCTCTTCGGACGCGAATCGCGCGCGCAGACCATCGATATCCGCGAGGCGTTCGGGGGCGAGCAGGGCCAAATGATCGATCAGCGCGGACAGGGCGAATCCTCACGCGGGTTGAACGTGCAAAACCACACCAAACCGGCTCGGGTTGGAATCGGCTGTGCAATTAAGAAGCCGGGGAACACGAACCGGGCTGGGCGCTTGGCGGATTTAACACGGACCGTAACTTCCTTGAATTTAACGGGTCCACGCGCACTGTCAATGTGAACCTTTCCAAGTACGAATATCCGATCGATTCGAGTGTAGGGAAATTGGCTTCTGGGTAACGGACGGCGGGTGCGTGACTTTGCTCCCGCATGAAAAGCGGCACCGGTTCGTGCGACGCACAAACGCGCTCCGCGGACCGAACGCGATCGGCTTCAAGGCGCTTTGAGTCCGCCGACCGGCCAAGCGACGTCGGCGATCACCGGGCGGTGCGGCGACCCGATGTTCGGGCCGACCCAACACGCGCTCGCGCGCCCGCCCCCGCCGACGAGGACGTGGTCGATCCGGACCGCCGCGACGCGCACGATAAACGTGTGCCCCCACCCCCACCCGGCCGACGCAAAGGCGTTCTCGTACTCGCCCCAAACCTGGCGGAAAATGTCGCTGTGCGGGGGCGTGTTGAAGTCCCCCGCGAGGACGACCGGGCCGTCCACCCGCCCGGCCCAATCCGCCAAGTTCCGCGACTGGATCCAGCGCAACTCACTGTTCGCGAGAATATTATCGAACCCGAACGTCCCCCCCTTTGCCACTTCACTCAAACCGTCGCGCGGGCTGGCCAGGTGAACGCTGAACAGGGTGACGGCCCCGGCCGGCGCGTCCAGCGCGTAGCGCGTGACGGACCCCTGCGTCCCGGCGGACTGGTTGCCGAGCGGTTCGACCCGACGAATGGGGTAGCGGCTCGCCAAAAAGTGCCCGCTGTCGCGGTGCGTGTGCCACTCGGGAGCGGTGAGCACTTCGGACCGGTTCTTCGAGTTCCATTCTTGAAGCACTACGACATCGGGCCGGGCGTCCGCAACAAGGGCCTCCAGCGGCGCAGCCGACATGCGCGCGTAGTGCGCGTTGCAGGTGAGCACGCGGAGCCGCGCACCCGTCGGCACACCGTCCGCACTCGCGCCGGCCCACGGCACACAGAATTCCGCTACCGGGCCAACAGTTATGACGAACGCGGGCACGAGAGTTCGCAGCGCCCGGCGGTGAAAGGCCGCCGCAACAACGAGAAGTGCGCCGGGGAGCAGGGCCACGAGGTGGAGCGGGGCGAACATCACGACCGTGGCCACGGGCCACGAGTCCGCGAACCGCAAAACGCCCCACAAACCGAGCGCCAACACGAGACAGCACCACCCACTAATCGCAACGAGTCGGCGGCGCAACGAGGAGCGCGGGGGCGGCGTGTGGTGGGGACTAAAAAAAAGCTGCGGCGGGTCACCAGAAGGTATATTCATCATTCCGCTCGGCGTGGTACCGGGGCAAGGACACGCAAATTGAGAGCGACGGCGCCCGACCGACCTTACACGAACATTTTACTCGCCACCGGAACCGCTGACGAGTGCCCCGTCGGGCGGCTCCAGTCCCAACCCGCGGAGCAGTCGCTCGATCTGCGGCCACGCGACCGTTCCGCGAATGGCGCTCGCGTCGGCACCGGTCACGTCTTTCACGAAGCGCACCAGGGCGTCCCGCAATTGGCGCTCTCCCGGCGTCAGCAGTGAATCGAACCGCTCCCCGACCAACAGGTGGGCCGCGTCTCGCGTCCGGGACACCAAATAGTCGAGAAACACTTCCAGGCGCCGGGCCGCTTCGGGCGCCGCAAAGTTCGCCATCGTCTCGGGCACATCGGCCATGCGCACGCGCCGAATATCTTGGTCCCACAGCATTTCGGCCAATCCGCCCGCACCGAGTGATAGGGCCGTTCCAAAGTGCCCCGGAGGGCGGTGTTCCCCGCGTAAGCGCCGCACCGCGTCCACGATGCGGTGGAAGTTGTCATCGGTCATCGAGAAACCGACGAACAGAACGTGTCGCGTGACAAGAAACGCCTGAACCATTCCGCTAAGGGCCGGGAGCTGCTCGTCGTAGCGCGTGTAACTGGAGCGCGTTAGAACCACTCGGTCCGGGTCCGAGAGGCACCCGTGCATCTTCAGGAGCCAGCGCCGGGCGTCCGGTTTGATCGCGCCCGGTAGCACCGACAACCCGTCGGGATCGGACAGCGCCCAGGCGTCCTCGAACAGTTGGTCGTAATTGGTGGTGATCGCTTCGCGGACCGGAAGCGCGGCAAGTAGTGCGTGGGCAAGAGCGTAGTGCCGGCGCGGGCCGAGAGCCGAAGCAACCGTTCGGCCGATCGAACCCCCGCGTGCTTTGAGGCGCCGTTCGATCACGGTCGCCTGATCGAGTGCGTTGCGTAGCTCCGCGAGTGCGGCACGCTCCTCGCGAGACATTTCTGCCCGAACCGCCAGTTCGTCGAGCAACCCGCCCCAACTGGGAAGTCCGGCCGCGATGCTTACCCCCGCACCGAGAAAGAGCGCGAGTTCGCCCCGCAGAGCGTGTGCGGCCAGGCGCTGGGCTTCGGCCCTCAATTGTTCGGTGAGGTCCGTGGGCCAGTCCGCCCGGCGCACGCGCTCGGCCTGGGCCGCGGCGTGACTGGCAGAATCCCAGCACACGAGCGCGACATCGAACTCCCGCTCTCCGGGGAACGTCCGCGCGGTAAATGCTTCCAGTTCTGGCAGAAGTGCCTGAAAGGCCGTCTAGAAAGCTAGGATTTCACCGCCTTGGGCGGTCTCCTCAGTAGGTCATCGTCCTTGTTCTTGTCGGGCAAGCCGAACCGCGACATGCGATGGATCATGGCGATGTAGATCCATGCCTCGCTGCTCTTGGTGTTGTGCTCATAATCCTTGGACAGGCGCCGGTACCGGCCGAACCAGCCGAACGTGCGCTCCACGATCCATCGCCACTTGTGGACCTCGAATGTGGTCTGACCGGGGCGCCCGGTGACCACCTCCAGTACCCACCGCGCGTGCCCCTTGATCCACTCGCCCAGGGCGCTCGCCCGGTAGTTCGCGTCGGCCCACACCTTGGCCAACCGGGGCATCGTCTTCCCGACCTTCTCGAACACCTTCACCGCCCCGTCCCAGTCGGTCGGGGCCGCGGGAAGAACGACCAAACCCCAGATCAGCCCGAGCGTGTCCACGAGCACGTGGCGCTTGCGCCCGGACACCTTCTTGCCCGCGTCGTACCCCTTCGGGCCGCCGGCCTCGGTCGTCTTCACCGACTGGCTGTCGATGATCCCGGCACTCGGAGTTGGTTCCCTTCCGCCGCACACCCGGATCTCGGACCGCAGGGCGTTATGTACCTGCTCCCACACCCCCGCATCGCGCCACGTGTAGAAGTAGTAGCTGACCGTCTTCCACGGCGGGAAGTCGTGCGGCAGCATGCGCCACGTACACCCGCCCCGGGCCAGGTACAGGGCCGCGTTCACCACCTCACGTACCGGGTACGTGCGCGGACGACCGGTCTTCCCATTACCCTGCGGGAACAGGTGCCCGATGTTGTCCCACTGAAGGTCCGTCAGGTCGCTCGGGTAGCGCTCGCGAGTGCTCATACCCGAATGGTAACGACCACCCCAAACGGCTCCCGGGACCGCTTTCTAGACGGCCTTTGAACGATCTCGCCGGCCCGCTCCGCCCCACCGCCCTGCCCCGTACCCACGACCGGTAGCGCGAGCAGCGAACGGGCACGGCCAAAGAGTGGTGGAAGGTCGTTCGTGGCGATCTCGGTCGCGGCGGTGTTGAGGAACTCGGCCGCGCCGGAGGTGTACCAGGACACCGGCTGCCCGCCGCGCCCGATCCAGCACAACCACGGTTGCGGGCGGTTCGGTGCGGGGGCGATGAGCGGTTGCACGCGGCTCTGCCCGTCGACAAACCGGCGCCCCTCGCGCGGGCCGGCGTAGTCCGGCGGGAACCACTCGTACCCGGGGCGCGCGCTGCGGCTGCACGGGACGAGCCACGCATCGCAAGCGAGGCGCCGAACGTCGCCGCGAACGATGAACACGTGCCCCGGCATCGTGGTACCCCGCGAGCGCCCCGCCCGGGCCGAAATCAAAGCCGGATGCCGCCGGACACGTCGAGCCACGAGCCCGTCACCCAGCGGGCGTCGTCGGACGCGAGGAACGCGGCGGCGTCCGCAATGTCCTTCGGGTCACCGATCCGACGCAGCGCGGTCGCCTGTTCCTCCTGGCGCTCCTCTTCCTTGGTTTTGCCGCTCTTTTCACTGTTCATGTCGGTCCGCGTCGAGCCGGGTGCGAGCACGTTCACGCGAATGCCCTTCGGCCCCAACTCGGCCGCGAGTACGCGGGTCATCACGTCGATCGCGCCCTTCGTGGCCGTGTACACCACCGCACCGGGGTACGCCATCCGGCTGATCGCGCTGCCGATGTTGATGATGCTCCCGCCGGCCGTCATCAGCTCGGCCGCGTGCTTGACGCAGAGCAGGTACCCGCGCACGTTCACGTTGAAGTGCGCGTCGATGGATTCCGCGGTCACGTCCGTCAGGAACGTGCGCTGCATGATCGCGGCGTTGTTCACCAGCACGTCGAGCCGGCCGAACGCTTTTGTCGTGGCGGCGAACAGCCTGGGGATCTCGGTCGGGGTTCCCACGTCCGCTTTCACGGCCACGGCCGATCCGCCGGCCGCGGTGATCGCCGCGACCACGGCGTTGGCCTCGGCCTCGCTCCGGGCATAGTTGACGACCACTTTCGCCCCGTCCGCGGCGAGCCGGGTGGCGATGGCCGCCCCGATCCCGCGCGACCCTCCGGTAACGAGCGCGACCTTCCCGGCGAGCGGTTTATCGGACATGGATGCTCCTGTAACGTGCGTGTGAAGAGAACCGCGTAGACAAGCCTATGGGAGCACGGAGAAAGAACCTAACCCCCACCCCAGGGCCAACGCAGCTAATTCGCTTTGAATCCTTGTTCTGGGCCGCGTGAACGCCCGACGCCGTGCCACCGAGTGCCACAGCGTCGGGGATCACCGCCACGCGAGCCGACAACTCCCGGCGGCGACGTGAGACCACCTTCCGGTCGCGCCGCTCAACGAGTTCCGCTCCGACCTCAATGTGCGAGCCGCCCGACCAGGCTCTCGCTGACGACAGTGTTTGCCATGCGAACCGCGTTGGTGGCACCGCTGAACGAGGAGAACCGTGCGGTCGCGGTGCCGATTCGCTCGCGGACAGAGGAGCTACAACCGTGTTCATCCAACCCCAGTACCGTTCGCGGGGGAAAAATCCCGGCGACTGTCGGGGCAGCGAGCCACTCGCTCGACACTGCACAGTCCCACAAGGCAGTTCGCTAGTGAGCCGTTGGGCTTGTTGCTGGGACGGGAGGTGGAAGGTTCCTTCGGTCGGCCCTTGCGTGGCGGTGGTAGCGATCTGCTGCAAGGGTCGGAAGTCGACATTAAGACCTGGTCCACCGTTCCCGAATGTCCGTTTGGAAACAATTTGGGGCCACTGAGCTGCAAGGTCGTGGAGCTCTTGGCGTTCTTCGGGCACGAATCGCGGGAGCGCCATACCTCATCCTGCCCTGAAGTTACGTCAATGACAGTTTCAGCACTTCCTACCCCGTAGCGGAATTAACGCAAGCGCCCGCGCCGACCGCGACGTGACCTCCGCAATGCCCCGGGTTTTGTTCGGCTTGTTCGCGGACGTGTGCGCGATAGAATCGTCGATGAACCTGTCGGCTGTTCATCGAGAGCAGCCGTTGTAACTCGGCCACGGGTGTTACTCGCACTCTTGGTCATTTGCGAAGATACTGGGGGTCACAACTGGTGTCAAACGAAGTGAAGCGAGTGAAACGAAAAGCTCATAAGTGACTGAAAAGAAAGTATTTGCACCCGTAGCTCAACTGGATAGAGCATCGGTCTTCGGAACCGAGGGTTAGAGGTTCAAATCCTCTCGGGTGTACTGAACTTACGGAGAATCTGCCCGCGTGTGGCAGAGAATTCTGGCAGAAAAAGTGACCTCCTACCCAGCATTTCACTCTGGGAGGTCAACTCATGCCGCACATGCCCAAACCGTTCTTCCGAACGGCCCGGAGCGCCTGGTACGTTCAACTCGGGAAGCAGCAACTCAAACTGTGCGACGGGCCGAAAACGGCCCTCACGGAAAAGGCCGCGTGGAGCGCGTTCCACCAACTCATGGTGGAACGGGCCGCCAACGACAACACCCCGCAGGCATCGACCTCGAGCGCCTCGCCACCGGCCCTGAACGGACTTCTCGTCAGCGAACTGTTCGACAAGTACCTGGAGTGGTGCCAGAAGCACCGGGAGAAGCGCACCTACGACGGGTACGTGTGGCACCTGCAGCGGTTCTGTGACCACCTCAAGGACCGGACCACGATGCCCGCTCTGGCCCTGCGTCCGTTCCATGTCGTCGAGTGGCTCGACGCGCACCCGGGTTGGGGACCCACGTACCGGCGCAACGCCACCGGCGCGGTCCAGCGGGCGTACAACTGGGCCGAGGAGCTCGGGCACATCGAAATCAACCCGGTGCGCAAGATCAAGAAGCCCGCGGCCCGACGCCGCGAGGAGTTCGTGACCCCAGAGGACTGGGTGCGGATCCGGGACAGCTACCCAGCCGGTGACCCGTTCCGCGCGTTCCTGGAGTTCTGTTGGCACACCGGGTGTCGGCCCCAGGAGGCTCGCATCATCGAGCCCCGGCACGTACACCTCGACAAGGCCCTGATCACGATTCCCCCCAAGGAGGCCAAGGGGCGAAAGAAGTGGCGCGTGATCCGGCTCGAGGGCCGGGCCCTGGAACTCGCGCGCGAACGGCTCGCCGGCGCACGGGGTACCTTGTTCGTCAACCGCGACGGGGCGGCGTGGACCTCGTACGCGGTTAACTGCCGGTTCGGGCGCCTCAAGGAGAAGCTCGGGGAGCGGTTCTGCGCGTACGAGTTCCGCCACGGGTTTACCCAGCGGCTCCTCATCAGCGGCGTGGACCACCTGACCGTGGCGGCCCTGTTGGGACACGCGGACGGGCAGATGGTCCAGAAGGTGTACAGCCATATGGATCAAGCGGACGCGCACTTGCGGGACGCGCTCAAGAAAGCCGAAGGTGCTTGAGCGCGGGTTTGCGCGCCGGGTGCCGGCGCGGCCCCGGTTGCGCGCGCGTAACCTTGAACGCGGCAAGTGTGGCGTCGAGGTCTTCGCGCTGGATCCGGATGTGCCCGCGGCGCCCCTTCGCTCCCAATCGGAGCACGGGGAGCAGGCCGGACGTGACCCACTCGCGGATGAGCCGTTCCGAAACCGTCGCGTACACCGCCGCCTGTGCGACCGTGAGCATTATTCCCCCTTTGGAGTGAGTCTGTCCTGAATCAATTGTTCTCCGGGTCAGTTCGCACTCGGGTCTGCGGTGCGCCAGGTTTCCGCCTCGAGGTACGTCAGGATCGCGGTATAGCTCAGGTCGTACAGCAACTCGTGGAGTTCGTCGTGCCGATCCGCGGGGAACCAGTTTGCTAGCTGGTGCGTCCCACACGCGGCCACAGTGGCCGCGACGGCCTCGGCTCGGTCGGGGTCAATGGTCATCGCACAATCCTATTTTGTTCATCGAACTGCGCTGCTGGTTGCTGAAGGCGCGAGCCGGTCACGCGCGAGGGGGCACTGTTCCGGTCTCGTCGTAGGTCAGGAGCGCGGTCAGGATGATCAGGGTCAGTTCGTGGTGTAATTCGGGGCCGGGGAGGTGGAGCAAGTCGCCGCGGAGCCGCTCGGCCAAATAGGCTGCGGTCGGCGCGGCGACATCGAGCGCACGATTGTGACTCGGAGAATTCATCTCGTCTCCTTGTTCATCGGCGCGTCTGATTGGTGAGGAACCGACCCCGCGAATCGGGTCGCGGCGCCTCGGATCCGGGAATGAAACAGCCGACGGGATTTCGTCCCGTCGGCCGCGACGATGGTTCCCTAACGTGGGTCACCGGACCGGACGTCGGTGGACCCGCGCCGCCAGGCCGGTTTCGACGCGGCGCGTCAGCCGCAGGAGCGAAACCAGCACGAACCGCCAAGACGCCCTCAGGTGCGTCTTCAGTCGCTCGGTCTTCATCTTGGCCCTCCCGTTACGTTGTCGAAGGTCATCAACCATGTAGCCCGCACTTGGCCTTCTACGCCCGCGCCCGGACCGCCCGGACGTCCAGGCCCTCGCCGAACAGTCTGGCCGCGGCGCCGATCATCAGCACCGCACCGAGCGGGGCCCTCCCGAGTTGGAACAGGACGAGGCCGACTCCGAACGCGACCACCGCGTCGGCGAACCGGGCCGCCCGCTCGGCCCACGGACCCGGCCCGAGCCAAAGCCACGACGCCCCCGGAAACTCGGCCGCGCATTCGTACCCGCCCAGGCGGCGAACGATTCCTACAACGCGGTGGAAAATGAGTAGGGCAGCGGTCGCGATCCAAAAGTAGAACAGGTCGTCATTCCGCAGGGACCGGACACAGGCGATCCCGATCACGCCGAGCCAGGACAACCCGGCCGCGGCCGAACCCGCCAGGAAACGCGTGCCCCAGGTTCCGGACTTGGTCGTCCACACTAGCACGGGGAACGCCAACAGCCGGGCGATCTCGGCCGTAAAGTCGAACGACCAGTCGATGGCGCCGCGGACGTTGTTTGGTTCGATTTGTTCCATACGGAACACCCATGAGTTAAATGAAATTGTTCGGGTCCACACACTTTCATGCCCCTTCGGCCCGCGATTTTCTTCCCGACCGCTCCCGCCGCGACTCGCGCGCCACGAACATTCGGGAAGCGAAACGGCCGGCGGGGAGCGTCCCGTCGGCTGCGACTGTTGGTCCGCAGACCAGCGACGGTCTGTTAGTGACTGTCCCATATGTGCGAAAAAGCCTGGAAAATCGCGAGTGGTAACGCAAAAACACCGCGATTTCGAGGCATATGGAACAGTCACTTAGCGCTGGGGACCGGTGACATCGCTCACTGGCCTCTGGAGATGAGGCGTTATGAGTCGCCCTTTGCTTAACCTGCCGGCGGGACGTTGTACCCGAGCCGGCGGGCGGCCGTGCGGATCCGCTCGCCGGCCTCCCGGTGGATAGCCCTCACCCGGCGGATCACTCTCGTGTCGGGCGGGGTGGCTCCCACCGGGCCCGCCCGCCACGAGCGAACCTTCACCACACGGCCGTTGACGTCGAGAACCGCCAACCGGGCGATGTAGGGGTACGCCCCGTGAGCGGTGCCATACTCGTACTCGTACCGGCGGTAGGCCTGGGCCACCCCCACGTGGAGCCGGCCGACGCCCCGGGCTTCGCGGAGCACGGCGGCAAGCAACTCGCCGCGCTGGGCGATATCGGACGCGTCGATGGTCGGTGACGCGATGCGGTCCACATCAATCCCAGGAGCGTTCGAGCCGAGTTCGGTGCGAGCGGCGGCGTTCCGCGCGAGGTGGCGGAAGTGCATGGCGTTCGTGGCCAGCACCCGGGACGTCATTTTCTGGAGGCACTCGACGGTCTCGATCCGGCCCGCGGAAACCAGGCGGGCCAGTGTTCGGAGCGAGTAAATCAGAACCCGGTCGGCCCGGTCATCGACGTGTTGGGCGAGGATATTGAAGGTTGTTCCGAACGGGCTGTCTGGGTGGTGACGGAGCCATTCGACCACGGCGGCGCCGTTGCGGCTCTGAATCGCCGTGGCCAACACGAGGGCCGGTCCCCGGCGTGTGCATTCGGTCGGTACGGGTGCCGGGGTCAAGGGGGTGCGAGTTGTCACGTGCGTTAGCCTCCTGGAGTTGGCCGGGCGATGCGGGCCCGGTTGCTTTCCGAAGACGCGAGATGGGGTTCTTGCCGACAGAAAATGATCGGACGTGGAGAATCGGAGCGCGACCGCGTTGAAGAAGGTGCCGCGCCCAAGCGTTTGAATTTTGTGGACGTCGGCTGCCGGGGAAACGTGCGGGCGCGGTGAGCGGGAGGGGAATCGCCGACTCGGGGAGCGTTCGCGAGCGCTACTAGCGCCCCGGTCGGCTGCCGTCGTTTGCCCGCCGCACGGCGGGGCCGGGTGAACGGCCGGTTCCTGCGGGGACTTCTGTCCCTCGTTGGAGCTGCGGCGAGCCGGAACCCGATGTTCTGGTTCCGGTCGTCCGGCTCGGTCCTGTTGCGGTTCGCCGACCGGCAGTTCCTGCCGTCGTTGTTCCAGCTACCGCCCCGGAGAACCCGCGCCGACGCCTGGGCCTTCACCCGCAAGCAGATCTAGCGTTCGGCGGCGAAATCGCCAACTCTTGACCCCCGCGGCACAAGCGAAGGAGACCACGGCCTGCCCTCGTCGTTGGACCTCCTCTTCGCTCATCTCGCCCCGGGCCATCGCCCGTTCGATCGCTCGGAGGGTCCGCCGGTACCGTCGTCGGCTGCGGGCGCTCAGCACGAGGTGCGTTGGCAAGACCCGGCAGCCGAGGAAGTCCAGACCGTGCCGCGTCCGGTTGATGTACGGCTCGGGTTTGACGGCCAACCCCAGCCGCACGTCCAGGAACGCGCGAATGTCGACCAGGGTGCGCCGGAGTGTATCTGATGAGTCGGCCCAGACGGCCATATCGTCCATGTACCGGACATAGCCGGGCCGACGGAGGACTTCTTTGACGTACCGGTCGCACCCTCCCAGATAAAAGTTGGCGAAGTGCTGTGAGGTCAGGCTGCCAATCGGCAATCCCCGGCCCGGTGAGGCGGCGTGGGCGGCGATGATCCGGCCGAACAGGTCCAGAAGTCCCCGGTTCTTGAACCGGCGGCTCAGGAGTTCGTTCAGGGTCTGGTGGTCAATGCTGTCGAAGTATTTGCGGATGTCGAGTTTCAAGAAGCACGGGTGACACCGGGCGATCGCCTGCGCCCGCCGGAGGCAGGCGATGCGGCCCTTGCCCCGGCGGCAGGCGTAACTGTCGGCGATCAACCCGCGGTCGAACACCGGCTCGCAGACGTTCATGATCGCGTGGTGCAGGACGCGCTCGCCGAAGCACGGTGCGGTGATGAGGCGCTCCTTCGGGTCGTGGATGGTGAATTGGTGGGACCGGCCGACGGCCACCGTGCCCGCCAAGATTTGCGTACGGAGCTCGTGGAGGTGAGCGTCGAGGCGGTTCATGAACCGGCGGGCGTCGGGCCGGGCTCTCTTGCCACAGAGGGCCTTGAGGGCCGCGAGGCGGAGGTTGTCCCAAGCCGCAACGGCGTCAAGTCCCAGGGTCACGCGCTTCATGGTTGAGCCCCGCGGCCACGAGAGCGGCCAGGAAAGCTGGGCCGTACTTGCCGATCCGGGCGTCACCGGCGCCGGCGATCGCCTCCAGGTCGGCCGGTGTGGCGACCCGGCGGCGGACCATGTCGGCCAGTTGATCGTTGGTGAAGATGGTGTAGACCGGCACCGCCTCGGCCCGGGCCAGTTGCTGTCGCAACTCCCGAAGCTTGGCGAACGCGGCGAACTCGTGCGGTGGTAGGGCCTCGCGGTAATCCACCCGTGCCTTCTTGCCAAACGAGGCGCCCGGGGTGCTCGACGCGACCGGCAGGTAATCGACGCAGATGGCCCAAAAGGAGTTCTCGCCCGCGTCCACGAACCGACGGTCCACGCCCAGGACGCGGTGGCAACCCAGAAAGGCGTTCAGCGCCCCTTCGCCCGGTGCCGGATCGCGGATCGGCACGGTGAAAAACGTCAGAGCCATGTCGCTGCCATTCAGTCATAAGATAATAACACAATTCAAGCAACGGCCATTGCGCGACCCCCTCAACGCTCGCCGAGAGCTGACAACCCGACGGCATTCTAACCGCGGCCCGTCCCGCTGCGGCACCTGCGGCTCCGGCATCCGCCTGCGCCTCCGGGCCTCCGCTCCGCATGCGTGCTGTGTTCACTCGGCTCCAACGACAGGAACTGCGGCGAGCCGGAACCCGATGCTCTGGTGCCGGTCGTCCGGCTCGGTCTTGCCGCGGGCCGCCGACCGGCAGTACCTGCCGACGCCGTACCAGCTACCGCCCCGGAGAACCCGCGCCGACGCCGGTGCGAAGTTCACGGGGTCTTGAAAAGAGCCCTCTTTGGAAGAATAGAAGCTCGCCAAGTACCAATCCGCGCACCACTCCCAAACGTTCCCATGTATCTGGAAGACGCCCCACGGGTTCCGACTCCGATCCTCATCAACTGCGTGCGTGTGGCCGCCACTGTTCCTCCCGTAACGTGCCACGGAAGCGAGATCCGCTTCCTCGTTCCCACTCCAATACAAGGTCCCTGTTCCCGCGCGACACGCATATTCCCACTGGGCCTCGCTCGGCAGGCCCACCCGATAACGCCTGTCACCGATCTCAACGGAGCCGAGCCACCGGGCGAAACACCAGGCGTCGTACCACGACACGTTCACCACCGGGCACCGGTCGTCCGCGCTCGGGCCGTTCGCTGCCACCAGTGGATGTTGCTTCTTGTGTTCCCAGCGAACGTTTCGATGCCACGGGTCGTACAGTTCGAATGCGACGTTACTTACGCAATACCGATGTAACGCGAACGCTGACAGCGTCACCTCGTGCCGGGGCTTTTCATCGGCTAGCGCCAACTTGTCGTCCCCTGCCGACCCCATCAGGAACGATCCGCTGGCCCCGGGCTGGCCGATGAGCGGGATGAACGCGTCACTTAGTTCCAGGGCGATTCGCTGTCGTTCGGAGTCGGCTTCCTCGAGGATCTTCGGGAACTCGGTCAGGAACGTGGCACGGGCCTCACGGCCCTTCTTTGAATGGGCCATCGGGTCGACGAAACCCTCGGCGCCGGGTCGGAGCCAGCTGCGGTAGAGGAACTCCGACGATCGGATCGGCAACCCGTCCTTGTCCGGCGGGGCGACGTAGAGCGGGGTCATCGCCGCAACCCAGGCGTCCATCGGCGGCGCCTTGCGGTTGGGCCAAATGACCTCCTCGGGCATTTCCGACGCGTACCGCCACAGCCAGTAAAAGGCCCGGTTCTTGCCGCTGTGTGGGTCCACCGCCCAGCCGCCGAGAAGCTCCGCGTCCGACGCGTCCCACCGGCACACCCAGTACGCGGCGAAGAACTCTTGCAACGAGGCGTTCCGCCACAGCAGCGGCGGCGCGTTCGTGCCCAGCCCGTCCGAATCGAGCCAGCCGTGACTCACGGCCGCGTTCAGGGCCGAAAGCGTTTTCAGATCATTCTTGAACCTTTCTTTGTCGTAGTTGGGAATGATCGGCTGTAAGCGCTCGAGAACGGATCGTTTCCCGTCCCGCGGGCCGTACAGGAAGTCGAGGAGGTCGTCGCCGGCCAGAATGCGATCGAGATTCGGCCGCAGGTTCCCGTTCCCGTCCGATTCCGTCTCGGCGTACATCGCAAACGCGAGGGCCCCGAGGATTTGCAGGTACCGGCGCTCGTCCTCCCGGTCGATCTTGCCGCCCGGGTGCGGCCGGAGCGCGCGGACGAGCATGTACCGAACCGCTTTCCAGTACACGTCCGCGACCGTCCGGAGCGTCGGCAGCTCCTTCTCATCGATCCCGCGGATGCACTCCAGTACCCGCGGCGTGGACAGAATGCTCCGCGCTTCCTCGGGAACGGCTCCAAAGCGACGCTCACCGAGCAGCTGTTCCTGCTGCTTTCGATTTAACTCTCCGATCTGGACATATTGCCAGTTCGGTGCGGCAAACAGATCTTCCCAGTGCGATTCCAGGGCAAACGGCCGGCCCGCCACGACAACGTGGCACCGGTCCCACCCCGCGGTCGGATCGAGTAAGTCCTTGAGCCAGCCGACGGTCTTGGTTTGGTCCAGTCCGTCGACGATCAGCGTGATGGCCCCGTCGGTCCTGGCGGCCTCCAGTATTGCGGCGACCTGCAATTCGTCGAGGTTAGTGTTGTTCGCGGCCAGAACGCGTTCGGCTAGCCGCTTGGGAACCAGTTGGTGGAGCGGGAGCGTTTCACCCGCCAGGAGCGAGAAGACCCAGCCCGGTCCCCGGGACTGGCACTCGTGTTCGAGCCAGGCCAGGTTCCGGGTCTTGCCCAACCCCGCGTCCGTGGTGAGCGCGATGCGATGGCCCTTCGCGTCCCCCGTCAGCGACGCGATCAGTGCCTCGCGGTCGAGTTCCTCCCAATACTGGGCGTCCGGGGTTGGCGGTTCGCCAGAACGATCGTCGCTGGCGAGTCGGGCCGCGCGGAACCGCTCCGGGTGCAGTGCCTCCTTCGCATCGACTCCCGGCTTGAGGGTGAAGAGTTGTTGCGACCTGAGAAACGGTAGTTCCTTCCGCGACGGATCGTTCTCTGACGCATCGGGATGCGCCTCGTTGTAGAACGTGAAACCGGCACACACCTTCTTGCGGTAGTTTTCAAGCGCCCGACGCGACCAGTCCGTATCCGACGAACCCGAACTGCCCGGCGAGCTCCCAACCGCTTCGGGCAGCAACAGCGTGCTCAATGCCGCCAGGACTTGAGCCGCCAGTGCTTCGCGACTGTCGGAGAATAGGACTGCTCTGGCCGTTTCAAGTTCGCTCCGAAGGGCGTGGATCGGCGATGCCCCTAGGGCCTGCCATTCCGCTGACGAGTGCAGTTTCCGATGTGGCCTCTCGGACATAAATAAGAGCGGTGTGAGTTTCCAACCCAACGACGCTCGGTATTCGCGTTCGAGAAGCGATACGGAATCTTCTTTCAAAATCGGGCCGTAATCGAATCCGAACAGCCCGACGTACACGTGGCACTGCGCGATCCATTTCTGACACTCCTCGACCGGAAAGGCGAACTCTTCCGCGTACTCTTGTGGGGGGAAGACGACGTAGCGATCGGGAGCGGCGCGGATCGCCTCGACGACGGCCCTGCGGAACGGTATCAGTTCCTTCGCCACCGAGGAGACGTAGACCTTCATTAGCGCGGCCGCTGAATCGGCCGGCCGGCGAACGGCGCGCGGCGCTCGTTCCCGGTTCGGCGGCGCTCCCGCGCCGGGGTCGGCAATCGCGGCCAGTCGATCGCGGACCGTCACCGCGTCCGGTCGTTTCGTGGGATGTTCGGCCAACATGGCCCGGATCAACGTGTCGAGACTTTCCGGGATGTCAACCGACCGGTTGGCTTCCCGCGGGTGTGTGTAGCGGAGTCGGAAAATGTTCTCGTCGGTTTGCGTAACTGTGTCGGCCAGAAACGGGTGCCGCCCCACGACCAGTTCGTAAAGGATGACGCCCAGAGCGAAGATATCGCTCTTGGTGGAAACAGGCCGCCGGGGCACCGATCTGAGTTGCTCGGGGGCCATGTAGACCCGCGTCCCAACAATCGAAGTTTCCGAGGTGATGCGTGGTCGCTCTGCCGCCCGAACCAGTCCGAAATCGCACAACCGCACGCGCCACGGGCTGCCGTTCGGTGGGGAATCGGGCCGCCACTCGAGGAGGAGGTTGCTGGGCTTGAGGTCGCGGTGAATGAACTCTTGTGTGTGGGTGTGAATGCCGTCGAGTCCGGCGGCCGCCTGACGAATCAGCTCGACGGCCAGACGGAGCGGTACCGGACACCCGTCTCTTTGAAAGTGTACGACGAGGTCTTCCAGACTCGGCCCGTACACGTACTCCATCTCCAAATAGTCGATCTCACCGGCGTCGGGGTGGGTAACGGTTTTCGCGTCGTAGAATGCCACGACGTGGTCGTGTCGGATGGCCCACAGGCTGGCGGCCTCGGCCTCCAGGCGCTGACGGCTCTTGGTGAGATCACCCTCCGGAATGAGGAGTTTGAGGGCCCGTGGCCGATCTTTCCCGACGACGGCCCGCGTGTTGAATGCCCGGAACACGATACCGAGCCCGCCGCGACCGACCTCACGAATGACCCGAAACGTCTCGAACCACCCGATCTCGCCGCCGGCTCGTGGGGGCGCGAAATACGGGTAAGGGGCAGACTGGGGGCGGCGACACCCGAACAGGTCCAACAGCGGGTCCGCGGATCGGAGTGTCGGCCCTGTCGCGAGCGCGGGGAACAGCTCGAATCGCGCGCGCATTTGGGCCGCAACGAGCCGAGGGCCGACGTCCTGGCGCGAAAAGAGGGCGTCCCCAAAATCCGCCCGATAGGCCTCCGCCGGAATCGGCTGGCCGTTCTGCCACCGCGTGAGCAGGTCCCAGGTGGCCTCGAAGACCATCTGGGCGAGGAGTGGATCGGGGGACCGTCCCGACCCGCCCGCGGACGGTGAATCTTGCGGACCGGGCATGGAAGGGTCACTCCGACTCGTCGTTCTTCGGTTCCTGGTATCGCTCGCGCAGCGATTGGAACCGGCGCTGCATCGGCCGTTCCCAGCGCTTGCCGATTTCTTTCCAATCTTTGCCCGCCATTCGCGCGTCCGCAACGGCGCGCTCTTCCGGCGACAACTGCTCCAAGATCAGGTGCAACATGTCACGGTCATCCACACGCTCTTCAGGGCCGGGGTTCGGATCGGTCAAGATCGCGGCGAGGTCGCCCAATGGCACCATTTTCGGTCCGGCGGGTTCTGGGCCGCCGGTTGCGTCCGGTTCCCCCGACTTTTTCGGGAGCCGCCGGCTCCGATCGATCACCAAGCGGGTGGCCACGGTGATGAGCCATCCCACGCCGTTGTCAATGGGTTCCCGCGGGGGCGGGTCGGAATCGGCGACCGGAGCCTTTCGAGCCTCGCGGACGAGCCGGACGTGGACGGATTGCAGGATGTCGTTCGTCGTGATGAACGGGCGCAGTGCGTTGCCCGGTTCCAGGGCGAAACGGATGGCCGCGAGCACCAGCGGTTCGTGGTCGCGAATCAATTCGCCGATGGCGTCCTCATCGCCCGCGCGAATGCGATTGATCAACGCCGTCAGCCCATCGGTCGAATTCATTGAGGTGCTCCGTGCGGACGCCAGCGCTCGGTGGTTCCAGCCACTACGGCTCGAGTATCTCCGGGCGGCCGCGTCCGCAATGACCAGACGGATCATTTCCGGGGTGCCGACAGAAAATGGAAAAATTGCCGTCGCCCGTACTCGCCTGGCGCGTCCACCGCGATGGTAACGGATCGTTAATCAGTTGGCATTATAATGGATCATGTTCGGAACCAGATTGTGTCAAATTTTTATGCTCTCCAAGCTTCAGCCCCCACTCGATCCCGAGGAAGCCGCTCTGATCCGCGCGATCGTTGCCGATCCCGACGACGACACCCCGCGCCTCGTGTACGCCGACTGGCTCGATGAACACGCCCGGCCCGACCGCGCCCGCTTGATCCGCGTCCAGTGCGCGCTCGAGGACCTCAAGACCGAAGAGCGGGCCCTTCTGGAGAAGTTCGGCGCACAATGGATCGAAGAGGCCTACGGGCGGTACGGTGGCGAAGATCACCGATTTCATCGGGGGTTTCCGGAAGAAGTCACGATGAGGTTCCGTACCTTCCTGGATCACCACGCGACACTGAACGAGTACACGCCGCTGCGGTACCTGCGGCTCCGGGGGCGACTGACGGACAACATGGACGACGACCTCGCGACACTGTCCCGGCTCCCGGCGTTACAGCAAGTTCGCTCGTTGGAGTTCGACGAGCCGGGCGTCGCCTTGCCGCACTCGAATTACGGCCCGAAGGGAGTCGAAGCGCTGGCGTCGTCGTCGTACCTCAAAGGGTTACAACAGCTCCACCTTCATTCGTCACAAATTGGAGCGGTCGGGGCGCAGGTCATCGCCAACGCGCCGACGTTTCACAATCTGACGCACTTGGCCCTGACGGACCGGCGGTTGTGCCCGCCGGATTTCGACGCGCTGGCGTTTCTCCGCTCGCCGAATTTGAATCGCCTGAAGGAAGCTCAGTTGGGCGAGCAGCAATACGGCGATCACGCGCTGAACTATATTCGCGCAGTCCCGAACCCGTCCGGACCTGACGCAGGCCCGACACCCTGAAACTGGCAAAAACAGGGATCCTTCAATCATGCAGATGGGCGGAGCCCGAGTTCGAAGTGTGGTTGCTGAATCACATCGTCCCGTCGATCCGGCGGTGCATCTGGACGAAGTATTCGGTTCCGGCTCCGCGGCCGGCTGTTGACAAGGAGAGCTACTACCGAGGTTTGATTCACCCGAAACTCGCAGCCGTGAGATCGTCTGAAACGATCGCTTCAGAGGCGTTCAAACGCCGAACCCTCACCCGGCACGAAAAGGCGTTCGTAGAAACGGGTGGCGTAAGTGTCTGACATCGACGCCACGTAGTCGCAAACGATGCGGGCCGCCTTTCCGTCGGTCGCAAAATCCCGTGCCAACCGATCGCGATGGTACTCGTCGAGTAGACGCTCCGGGTCGCTCATGATCGCGGCGAACATCTCAGCGATCATCTTTCGGCCGCGCAGCTCCAGCGTCTGGACCGGCTGAGAGTCGATGATGTGCTTCTTGTTCAAATCCCGGAACAACTTGAGCAAGGCAGTCGTATCCTTGTCCAATACGGCATTGAGCCGGAGCAGTGGCGAGACGAACTGCTCCCGATCTTGGATGGAGATACTGAGAATCAGGGCGTGGATCAGCGCGCCGATACCTTGCTTTCGCGTTGGGGTGTGCGGATAAGGCGTGAAAAGCGCCTCGATAAGAATGTCTCGGGTCCACTCGATCGGGCTCGCGGGCTTATTTAGTGGGGCCAACACGCGGTCCAGAAGTTCAGGGCTCAACTTTTCGAGGTGCTCTCTCTTTATCAAATTGAGTGCAATCCCGTCCTCAAGGTCATGGACGCCGTACGCGATATCGTCGGCGATGTTCATGATCGACGAATCGAGTGACCGGTATTTCGGCTTACCGTGAGCATCCACTGTCCGTTCCTTTTGGCACTCCTCGAACTGCTCCCGGTCCTTGTCGATGAGAGGTTCGAGAACCCAGTCGACCACGTTCCGATCGCAATCCAGGTAACACTTTGGAGGTTCCCATTCAGTGGCCGGGAGTTCCAAGAGCTGTGAAGACGGGTACCTGTGCCGACACACTCGCGAGTGCCGACAGGGATACTTCAAGATCCCGAGCAGGATGCGGCGGATCAGGTTAAGACCGTGACGCTCTGTGTGCTTCTCCAGTTTTGTCACGATCCGCAGTGATTGCCCGTTCCCCTCGAAGCCGCCGTATTGCCGCATGGCCCAGTTGAGAGCGATCTCTCCGCTGTGTCCGAACGGCGGGTGCCCGAGATCATGCGCGAAGCAGATGGCCTCAACCACGGCATCTTTCGGCAGAAACTCGTTATACTGTGGGGCTAATTTCTCAAGCTGCAAGACGATGCCCCGCCCAATCTGTGCCACCTCCATCGTGTGTGTCAAACGGGTGCGGTAAAAATCACTCTCGCCGATACCAAACACCTGCGTTTTGTTCTGTAGGCGGCGAAACGCGGCGGAATGGATGAGCCGAGAACGATCCCGTTCGTGGTCGGGGCGTTCGTCACCGGGGTACGGACCTTGGGACACCTGCCGCTCGCCCCACAAATCTATCTCGCCATCGGCAAACTTGAGCGACATAGCGACTGTACCACGGTTCTTGCGAATCGTTCCAGTAATTGGATTTCACAACGCTGATGCGGATGCTATAGCGTGCTCCATCGGGGCCGGCCACCCCTGTCCGACGACGTCTTGGGCGTAGCGGGCGTAGTATCATTTCGTGATGATCTCGATCCGGGTAACCACAACGGAATCCGCAGGCTTCAAAGCGGCATGCAGTTCATCGATCTCACCAATCCACGACACCCGGTGCCGGTGGATCCCATCCAATATGGCGGCGCTCGAGCCCGACGGGCGCGCCAGATTGCGTCCCCGAACCGTTACCACGGCCCCGAGGAACCGGAGCGTTAAGCCGTCAGACGGGTCGAACGAGACGCGCTCCAAGAGCGCGTACGGGAGGGCCTCCCGGTTTCCGTTGCAGAACCGCAGGTCGAGCATCAGGGCTCGCTCCTTGACGCCTCGCAACAGTCCAAACGCGCCGCAGTCCTCGCACGCGTCCGGGTCGTCCTCGGCCGGCGCGACGCGGCGCCCCTGGATCCGCTCGTGGAGCAACGAAGTTTCGCTCACGCCCGACCCTCCCGGCGCTCGGGTTCAAGACTCGTGGGTTGCGGCCGGTGCCCCCGGAACCGATTCAGTAACTGCACCAATCGGGCGCGCAGGCGCAATTGTTCCCTGTGTACCTCCGATCTGACCAGTTCGGTCGCGCTGAGCCGGTCGGCACTGTGCCCGATCGCCTCGCGAAGCACCTCTTTGTCGTCGGTATACACGGTCATTTGCTGCCGTGCTCGCGACGCCGACACGTAGAACTGCTCACGCGACGCGGCCGCACCGGATCGGCTCGATTGAGCTACCATCACTCGGTCCACTGTCTTCCCCTGCGAGGCGTGCGAAGTTGCCACATATCCGTGGCTCAGGTGCCCGTAATCTCGGTCCACGATCCACCCGTTGTCGAGTCGGATGTTTCCGGCCCGCGTAAACCCGGATACCGTGAACAGCCCTCCGTTCTCGAGTTTGTGACCATCTTTAGTCTTTCCGCCTTTCGTGACCCGCACCCGGTCCCCGGGGGCCAGGATCAATTCGTTCGGGCGGAACACCTGGAACCGGGCTGCCTGATCGAGCGGAATCGAAATGCCGGGCTCCACAACGACCCGCTGTCCCAGGGTAAACCCCTTGGCGTTCTGGTGGAACTGGAGCACGTCACCGGGCCGGTACGAATTGGCCTGCGTGCGCTCGGCCTCGGTCAGTTCGACCCGGGTCAGGGTCGCGAGCGTCTGCTCTTCGGTGCCGAGTTTACCGGCCGCCTTGAGGGCTGTGCGGATCGCGCCGGTGGCCTCGGCGCCTTCGGCATGCGTCGGCGAAACCACCAGCGCGCTCTTCCCGCTCACCACCGCGGCTACGTAGTCCGCGGCTAGTTGTGTGTACCGGTCCGCGTCGGCAACTTCTTTCACCCACCCGAGCCGATCGAGGGCATCGAACCCATCGGCCGCGCGCCCCTCGGACAGCAATTCCACGGCGGCCTTGTACGCGCCCTTCTGGCGCTGCACGTCCTTGACCTCGGCCACCGCGAGCCCGGCTTGCTCCTCCAAAACCTTGAGCACCGCGCCCCGAGCGACTGAGCCGTGCTGCTTGCGATCGCCCGAGAGCACCACCCGGCACCCGAGCCGGTCGGCCAGCGTAAACACGCCGCGCATCGCGGTCGCGCCCAGGAGCCCAGCCTCGTCGATCCACAGCACCTGACCCCGGACCCGCTCCTGTAACGTCGTATCAATGAGCAGTCGTGCCACGGTGTCGGCCCCGGTGAACCCCTCTTTGCGCAGCACCCCGCGGCTCGCGTCGGCGGACGGGGCGAACGTGAACACCCGGGTGCCCGCGCGCTCGATCGCCTCGACCGCTTCTTGCATAAGCGTGGTCTTACCGGTCCCGGCGGCTCCGCGGATCAGCATCACCCGGTCGGGAGAACTCAATACGTGCCGCACCGCGGCCTTTTGCCCCGTGTTGAGCCAGCCGCGCCGGGGAACCGCGTCGCCCCGGCCGAGCGGCGCGCACCGGCCCCGCCCGTCGCGCGCGAACGCGATCAACTGCTCCTCTTCGGCCAGGACCGCGCGCGTGGTCGCCAGGCGCCGCCCGTCGAGCTCGCGCACCAGCACGTCCGAATCCCGGACTGCACGTTCGGCGTCCGCGAGGTTGAAGCGCCCGAGCCCGGCCCGGAGCGTTTCGGCCAGGAGCTCGCGCTCGGACACGACCGAGCGGCGCTCGAACAGGTGCTGACACGCGAACGCGAGCGCGGCCCGGGGTTCGAGCCCGGTTTCGGGCTCCGGCTTGGTCGGGGTCAACGGGGGCTGTAGCGCGCCGCGCTCGACCGGATCCAGGCGCTCGGACCAGAGGGCGCGCAGTTCGTCCATGCTCAGGTACTCGGCCTTACCCCGGCGCGTCTTCGCCCCGAGTTCCGCTTTCGCGTCCGGGTCCGTGATCCCGCGCGCCGTGGCCAGTTGCTCGATCTGCTTGGTGCGGCGCGAGAACTTGTCGAGCGTGGTTCGGTCGAAGCCCCGGACCTCCCACCCCTCGGGCGTGTGGTCCAGCAGAATCCCGAGCGCGCGGAGCCGGGACGTGAGCTCGGCGTGGAACACGGCCTGGTAAAACGGTGCGTCGCGCTTGAGGTTGCGGAACTGCCCGGCCTTCCACTGGCCCTCGGCACGGTCGAACGTCATGTTCTGGACGAAGCAGTGACTGTGTAGATGCGGGTCCGGGACTCCGTCAATGGGCCGGGCCGTGAGGTGATCGAACCGGGCCCAGACGAGCTCCCCGGTGGTCCGGTCCTGGTACGTGTACCCCTTGCGCACCCGGGTTTGGGCGTCCGCTTCGATGAGGCCCATCGTGGCGTCGACCGATTCCTGGAACGCGCGCAGCAGGTTCGGGTCGCCGGTCAGCGCGTGCAGGACCGACAGGGATTTGGGGGCGTGGAAGTTGAAATCGTACCCGACCGTGCGGTTGGCCCGGGTGCTCGCGGTGACGCGCTCGCCCGAACTCGGATCTCGGTTCTCGCACAGAGCGGCGAACTGTTCCTTCTCGACCGTGCCGCTAAGCCCGAGGCGCTCGGCCCCCTTGCCGCGCCACACACCGGGATGCTCCTGGTCCCCGGCGTAGTAGTCCGAATGGCTATAGTAGCTCTGGGCCTGGGCGGCGGAACGGGTGGGGACGATGCGGAGCATGGCGCGACCCTACGGCCCGGGTGTGACGATCCGGTTAACGGGGCGCGCTCGCGCCCGTCCCACTTTTAGATGCCCTCGGGGCGGTCGATTTTGTCCGGTTACAAGAACTGTTGGGTCGCGAGGTACCGGGCGCACCAGCCGGTGCGAGGGCGTGCGCCCGGTACCACGCGGGTCCGAAACGGTGAGTACGAAGCCGGAAGTGGCGACGTCTCCGCACGCATTGCTTCCAAACGGTCGAACAGCCCGGCACGCTGACGCGGTATCGGGCGCTCCCGTGGTCACGGTGAGTGAAATGAGAGCCGATCTGGTACGTGGTCCGAGACGGTGCTGCGATGGTGCCGGTTCGATACGGCTTGCCAGCCGGCTTGAAAGGTGTTCGCTCAGTCGGTCAGCTCTTCCGTTGGAAATACTCAATTTCACCTATTTTGCGCCGGAATTTGGACCTGAAGGTGGCGGTGCCCCCGTTCCGGCAGGCCGTGCTGAAGACGGCGCTGGCCGCGCGAGCCGGACATCGTGGGCCACGCGGACCGACGAACAACCCGTGGGGCACGTCCGTAACGTGACTGGCCGAGCCGGGCGCGTTCTCGACCGACATTTCTTCGGCAGTGACCGCCGACGCCCCGGTCGCTGATGCCGGGGCGCGTGGAAGGCACTGCTGCTTCGAGTTTATGACGACCAAGATCCATCAGTTGCTACGCTTCACGAAGTGCTTGACCGGAACATTGTTCTGCGCTACGGTCGACTCACGCATGGGCAATGAAGCCCGGTGAAGGAGCGCAAAGGCCAAGAGATATGACGGAAGAGCTGAAAACCAAGGTGTGCAAGATTTGCGAGACAGAGAAGCCGCTCACCGAGTTCAGCGGGTGCGGACTGACAAGCGACCGCCTTCAGCCGAACTGCAAGCCCTGCCACGAGAGACAAAAGCGAGCGGGGAGAGTGATCGGCGCCGCCAAGCGCAAGGCTCTGGCTGCCGCGCCTTCGGAAGCGTTGGTTATCGACACCCGTGTGGACCGCGAGCCGATACCCATACCGTACCCCGGACTCGAGGAGATCCCCAAAGGAACGCGCGACGGGCGGGCGCTGGCAAAAGTTTTGGCCAATCACGCGGCCATGACGTTGAACGCCCAGCCCGACCACCCCAACCGAGCGCGGATCGCGGACGCGATTCGGGATCAATCGCAGATCGCGGACATGGACGACGAACAGTACCTGAGTCACCAGCTGTACGAGGCCAATCCCGTGCACAAGCTCACTCAGGATGAGAAATTGTATTGCATCCGCGCGCTCCCACTGGAAATCGCCAGGAAGCTCTTTCCGCATGTCTGACCGCGGGGACGCACCATGTGGCGGCATGACCCCGGCCGAGCTGCGCGCGTGCGGCGAGCACCTCTACGGCACCGAATGGCAGACGCCGCTCGCGCGGGCCCTGCCCGTTTCGACGCGCACGATCCGCTACTGGCTGTCCGGGGAGCGGACGATCCGAGAGGTGATCGCGCGCCGGATCCGGTCGCTCGGTGTCGAACCCCACGGGGACTGACGAATGGGAAAAGAGCGAGCCCCCTGGGGCGATCCCGGGCGGCTCGTCTGCCCGAGCCTCCGACTGTGTTCCGTTGACCTCGTTCACCGCGATGTGTCGGTGTCACGAGATCGATCCGTGGTTGTACCTGTTGGACGGACTCGTGCGGCTTGTGGCGCGAACGCACCAACCCAGCCCCGATTGCTTCGGCTCGGCGTGAGCGCAGATCGTTAACGACCGGTAACGAATCGCCGTTTGGGTGAGAGTCGGTACCGGGACCATTCTTCCGTCGTGCAAAGTGTAATTCACAAACCGTACTTCAACTAAGTTCTGTGCGTGGTGAAGCCGGACAGCAAGCTGTCCGGCTGGCATGCCGGCTTGTCGGGCAGCCGGCATGCCAGCCGGCCGTTTCGGCTCTGATATTCGTGACCGATAAAGGACGTTATCATTCACGAGTTAATATTCGGCGTGTTGGTGGGCGTGCCGCTCATTTCCCGGACGGGGCGCGAAAGTGCTTGACAGCTTCGGGCTTTTCGTGCAAATCTAATTTTTGTCACATCAACGGATTCGGTACGCCCATGACCCACTACACCCACACCCGGCTCGGCGAGGACCGCCGCGTCACCATCCCAGCCAAGGTCTGCACCCGGCTCGGCCTCGCCGCAGGCGAACCCCTCGTCCTGGAAGAGGATCACGGCACGCTGCGCCTGATCCCGTGCGGTCATCTGTTACGCGACGTTCAAGCCGCGTTCGCCCCGTACCACACCCCGGGTGAGAGCCTCGTCGACGAACTCATCGCCGAGCGCCGGGCCGAGGCCGCTCGTGAGTAGCAGCGTCCTCGACGCGTCGGCCCTGATCGCGTTCCTGTTCGGTGAGCCCGGGGCCGATGCCGTGGCCGCGCGCATTCCCGGGGCCCTCGTCTCGGCCGTCAACCTGTCGGAAGTCGCGACCCGGGCCCTCGAGAAAGGGATGCCCCTGGACCGGTTCGATTACGAGCTCGGGCGCCTGCCCCTGACCGTCGTCCCGTTCGACGCGCTCTTGGCCAAGGTGGCGGCCACACTTCGAGCCCCGACCCGTCCTCTCGGGCTCTCGTTCGCGGACCGCGCGTGCCTAGCCCTGTGCCTGGATCGCGGGCTCTCGGCCGTCACCGGGGACCGGGACTGGACCAAAGTGAACGTCGGAGTAGAAATCGTCGTGTTCCGATGAGCGATCTCGTCCCGCCCCCACCTCGTTCTCATCTGACCGCACCCGGCGAAATGGTGCTGCCAGCGTGCGTCACTGAGGCCGGGCCCAACGCATGGTTCGCCTGGGACGAGTTCTTTTGTGGTATGCTCGCCAACCCGCACACCCGGCGCGCGTACACCCGGGCCGCGCGGGACTTCTTCGCCTGGCTCGCCCCGACCGGCACCCAACTGCCCGACATTACGCCCGGTCTCGTGGGCCGGTACTTCCATCAGCACCCGGGCAGCATCCCGTCCCGGAAACTGGCCCTCGCGGCCCTACGCGCCCTGTTCGACGTGCTGGTCCAGCGCCACGTCATGCTCCTGAACCCGGCCGCCTCGGTCCGGGGCGAAAAGTATCGCGTGATCGAGGGTAAGACGCCCGAAATCACGGTGCCCCAGGCCCGGTCCCTGCTGGCCTCGATCGAATCCGAGACACTGATTGGCAAGCGGGACAAGGCGCTGATCGCAATGCTCGCGTACACGGGCGCCCGGGTCGGTGCCGTGGCCCGGCTTCGGGTGCGCGACCTCCAGGACGACGGTACCCAGTGGCTCCTGCGGTTCCGTGAGAAGGGGGGCCAGGAGCGGGAGATCCCGGTTCGGTACGACCTGCAAGAACTGCTCCTGCAGTTTCGCCGGGCGGCCGGTCCCGTGCACGCCACCAAGGACGCGCCCGTGTTCCCGAGCATGGCTGGTCGGACCGGGCAACTCACCCACAAACCGCTCTCGGGTAACGACATCTACCGGATGCTCAAGCGCCGGCTCGGCACGGCCGGGGTGCCAGACCGATTGTGCCCGCACTCGTTCCGGGTCGCCACGGTCACCGATTTGCTCGCTCAAAAAGTGCCGCTCGAGGACGTGCAGTACCTGGTCGGGCATGCCGACCCGCGCACCACTCGTCTGTACGATCGGCGCCAGCAGAAAGTGTCGCGCAACATTGTCGAGCGGATCTCGATCTGAACCGCAGATTTGCACTCGTAAGCAGCGACGAGTGTAGTTATTACGAATACGGAGAATCCTCTGTACTCGGCTATTCACTCAACGATCACAACTATTACGTCCCGTGCCTTGTCCGGCGGCAGGAACTACGGTGGCGTCAACTGGGGTTAACCGTCCTGCAACTCGACCCACGTCGGCGCGTGGTCACTGGTCTTCTCCCACCCTCGAACGTCGCGATCGACACCGGCCGCGGTCAGCCGCTTAGCCGCCGCCGGGTTCAGCAGCAGGTGGTCGATCCGCAAGCCTGCGTTCCGCCGCCACGCCCCGCTCGTGTAGTCCCAGAAAGTGAAGACCTGTTTGCCCGGGTTCAGGTGCCGCAGCGCGTCCGTCCAGCCCTGCGCGAGCAGGGTGCGGTACGCCGCCCTCGTCTCCGGCCGGAACAGCGCGTCGGCTTCCCAGCCGGCCGGGTTGTACACGTCGAGTTCTTCGGGGATCACGTTGTAGTCGCCCGCCAGCACGACGGAGTTCGGCGAGGCGACCAGTTCCGCTGCCCGCGCCGTGAACCGTTCGAGCCAGCGGAGCTTGTAGTCGAACTTCGGCCCCGGCGCCGGGTTCCCATTCGGCAGGTAAAGGCAGCCGACCCGAACGCTGCCGACGGTGCCTTCGAGGTAGCGGCTGTGGAGGTCGTCGGGGTCACCGGCGAGGCCACGTCCCGTTTCGACTGGCTCACCCCCTCGCGCGAGGATGGCGACGCCGTTCCACGCCTTCTGCCCGTGCCAGATCGCGTGGTATCCGGCCTCCCGGATAGCGTCGAACGGGAACTTCTCTTGGGCGGCCTTCAGCTCCTGCAGGCAGGCCACGTCGGGTTGGGTGTCCGCGAGCCAGCGGACCAGCACCGGCAGCCGGGCGTTCACGCTGTTCACGTTGTAAGTCGCGATTTTCATGAGTGGTTCCGTCCGGAAGAGACCGCGAGAACGGAATCCGCCCAGTGAGACGAGTGCGGGGGGTGGGTGTCGCACCCACGGCTCCGGGGGATTAGCCCGGCGAGTTGACTATCTACTCCACCCCCGCAGGGGGAATTATACCCGTGGGCAGCAACCGACATCGCGCCACCGACCGAATCGCGCTTTGCTGAGGGTGGAGGTGCCCCATGTGCTACTGCTGCGCTCGCCGGAATGTGCTTCCGATGAATTGTAATTGCACGAAGCCCGGATGCTGCCGGACCTGCTTGTACTGCCCGAGGCACTGCGCATGCAAGCCCCGGCCGCTGTCGCGGTGTGCGAGGCCGAGACCGCCGTTGACTGCTGATCGGCGAGGGTGACGATATTCGCCCCGCAGCGTGCCGCCCGGCGATCGCGCCGTTCGCGGGTGACCGTTCCACGATCGTGACCCCGCGAAAAAACTGGCGTCGCTACCGACATTGCTTGCGAGGCGCACATTCGGGTAGTTTCTCATCCCTCCCGGCCGTTGCGGTCCGAGCCGTCGCGCGCGCTTCGGTGCGGCAAGGCCGGTGATTCCTGCAGTTGAAGCGAAGGCGGTAGGCGGTGCGGAAGCTGGTAAACTGGGCGGAGATGCGACGAAGACGACCTTGCGGATTCTGCCTGCTGGGGTTATGGATTGCCGAGCGGCAGACGTCCAACGAGGCGTGAGTAGTCCTCGCCAGGTGGTAAAATCGGACCGGAGGATTCCTCTGGGTCCGCTCTCGAACGTCTGGGCTGCTACCCGCGGGCGTTATCGATGCGTATCTAGACCCTTTTTCATTCATCGCAACCACGCTCCCTTCCCGTAAGCAGGGGATTTGTTGGTGCGCGGAGAAACGACAACGCTGATGCCGAGCAAGATTCCTGTCATCGGGTTGTTCGCTGGGGCCGGCGGGCTCGAGATCGGAGCTCACTTGGCTGGTGCGGATGTGCGTCTGTCTGTGGATAATGACGCTGCGGCCTGCCAGACACTCCGCCTGAACCCCAATTTCCACCCGGGGGCGGTGCTCGAAGCGGACGTGTCGAAGCTCGAAGGGAAGGCGCTGCGGGCGCAAGCCGGGCTTTCCGCTCGTGATACGTGCATCGTCATCGGTGGACCTCCCTGCCAGCCATTCTCAAAATCGTCTTACTGGACAGATCCAGGTAATGATTCGCGGTATCGTCGAGCGCGTGCGAAGGGAGAGCCCACTCCGCCGAAGCCTGCCCCGATCACGGAGGCGAAGCCTGATACGCGGCGGACCCTCGTGCAGGAGTTCCTCCGGCTCATCATCGAGACCGACGCGCAAGCGTTCCTGTTCGAGAATGTTGTCAGCATCACCCACCCCCGGAACAAGAAAGTCCTTGAGTCCTTCATCGAAGACGCACAGGCTGCAGAATTCGAGACACTCCTGCTCAAGGTGAATGCCGTCGAGTACGGTGTGCCACAGGCCCGGCAACGGGTCGTCGTCCTCGGGCTAAAGCGAGGGAAGCCGGAGCCGCCGGAAGCAACGCACATGGCTGAGCGTGGGTCGAATCTATTCGACCTCCAGCCCCCGGTGTCGGCGGGCGAGGCGCTCGAGGGTCTCGACGACGAGAGATACTTCGAACCCGAAGAGGTGGTGAAGGGGCGTTACGAGAAGGAACTCCGCGAGATCCCACCCGGACAGAACTATAAGGCGCTGACCGCGTGGGCGGGGCACGCGAATCCGGTGTTCGAGGCAGAAACCCGGTTCTGGACGTTCCTCTTAAAGCTCAGCCCGGACCTGCCTTCGTGGACCGTGCAAGCAAGCCCTGGCCCGTGGGTTGGCCCGTTCCATTGGACATCCCGCCGCCTCCGCACGGTGGAGTTGGCTGCACTGCAAACCTTCCCTGCGGATTACTGCTTCCACGGGAAGCGGAGGGATAAGGTGCGGCAAATCGGCAACGCCGTACCGCCGCTTCTCGCGCAGCGGCTGATCGAGCCTCTTCTCTCCGCTCTTGGATCGGCGCGGAACGGGACCAGTCGGCGCTCCCGCAAGGAGCAGCCATGCGATGTCTGAGTTTGTTTTCGGGTTGCGGTGGACTGGATCTCGGACTTGAGCAAGCGGGCTTCTCGATCGCATTGGCAGTCGACAACTGGGAGCGGTCTGCTCAGAGCTACGCCCTCAACCGGCCTGACACGCCGTTTTTCCACGGCTCGGTTACCGACTTAACGCTGCCGTTAATGAAGCAGCAGTCGAAGGGTAAAGTCACACCCGGCATCGACTTGCTCGCCGGCGGCCCTCCATGCCCGCCCTATTCGAAGTCCCGCTTCTACCGGAAGAGCAAGCCTCGCGCGTTGGAGGATAAGATCGGCCAGGAGACGATGAGCGGATACCTCACGGCGCTCAAGCTCCTGAAACCGCGAGCGTTCCTCTTGGAGAACGTTGCGGGGTTGGCCTACAAGGTTCACAGTGAAGCACTTCGTCTCATAGAGGACACCGCGAAGGAACTCGGCTACACGACCAATTGGCGCGTGGTCAACGCAGCGAACTACGGAGTTCCGCAGATCCGCGAGCGGTGCTTCGTCGTCGGTCTACGGGATCGAAAGTTCGAGTTCCCCCCGCAAACCCACTCCTCAGGCGATGCCCGAGCCAAGCTCAAGGGCCTTGATGCGCTACCGCGGTGGGTGACCGCCGGGCAGGCGATCGACGACCTCGACACGGAAGAGAACGCAGACGACACCGGGCATTACGCCGGCGGGCAGTATCACGACCTGTTGGAGAAGGTGCCGCAGGGCGACAACTACCTGTTCTTTACTAAGGAGCGAGGGCACCCGAAGCCTAAATTCAAGTGGCGATCTCGCTACTGGTCATTCCTGCTGAAGCTGAGCCGCGAAATGCCGTCGTGGACCATCCAGGCGCGGCGATCGAACAACATGGGGCCTTTCCACTGGCGGAACCGCATCCTCCGCATTGCCGAAGTGAAGCGGCTGCAGACCTTCCCAGACGGTTGGCAGCTATCCGGCCGGGTCGACGACCAGTGGCGGCAACTCGGGAATGCCGTTCCCCCGCTATTAGCCTGCTGTCTCGGCGAGGCAATCGTGGCTCAACTTAACGCAAAGCCTATGGCAGAACCTGCTCCAAGCCGCCGCAAGCATGCCCGGTCCCGCACACCCGCCTGACGGGCTAGGCTCCGATCCTGGCCTGGCGCGTGGCCAGCGCGTTAACCATTGAAGCTGTCGCCGTGGCATCGATGTTGAAAAACGCCGGTGTCTGAATCGATTGGCCTCGGTGTGGGTCGATCCACTGCGCTTCACCGCCTGCCAATCCCGACCTCCTCAGATTCGTCAGTCGCACGTCATCGAACTCGATCTCCAGACCTGGGCGGATTAGGAGCAGGTTGGCATCAAAGAGCCGGTGGTGATTCGGGCAGAGCGCTATGCCGTTCCAGATGTCGTCAGTGCTACCCGCTTCTCGCACCGGAATGATGTGGGCACCTTCGACGATCCCGAGCTGGCATCCGCAGACGGCACAGGCGTGCCCGTATTGGAGCCCGACCAGACCGGAGAACCGCGGGTCGCGGCTCACGCGAGTCGCAGCGATCCGGCGCCGGACGCGAGCGGTGTACGCCGGGAGTTGAGTTTGGCTGGAAGGCGGCGCAGGGATCGTAAGGTTCGGTGTCCGTGCCAGGAAGAATGCTTCACGTGGCCCTTGCGAGAGTGATTGCGATTCGGCATCGCGTGCGGCAGTCAGGTAGGCCCCCAGGTTGCCGGGAGAGAATGCAACGCGGACCTCGGGCGTTGATCGTCGCAACGCCCGGGCCGGTGATACCGCCCATCCGGTATCACGGGCCTCTTCGAGTTGCCATTCCTTGATGTAGCACCCTTTGCTGTAGCGGAAGTTCGGATGTAGCTGCGGCTCCCATGCGCCGAACACGCCAAACTCGGGCGAGAACCCGAGGATAACAGTCACATGCGGCGGTGTGAAATCGAAGTTGGCCGATGATCCCGACTGTTGGCCAGGCAAGATAAGTTGAATCTTAAATTCGTCACGGGGCCGACTGCCAGCGCGCGAGCGATCACGGGTGAGCGTCCAAAGGTAAATGCGGAACTGCCCGACGCTCGGCACGGTGGCGAGGATCGGCCGAGTCGTATTCGCTACGCTCTGTATCGTCGACCCAGGTGGGAGTGCGGCTTCGAGCCGTGTGTAGAGCACGGGCTCTGTCAATCGTGGCATCTTGGGCTCCCGCCGACGGACCCATCGGCTTAAAGTTCCGGCTACTCGGGCAGCGCACTGATCGGCTGGCCACGCTTGATGGCCATGTTCCGGCGCGCGACCTCTTGGAAGAACTGCTTGAGGTATTCCGGCCCACCACCTCGGCGGAGATAGCGCCTGACGGTGTCGCCGTTGACCAGGACGACCTGCGATGCCGTGCTGCGTGTAACGGCGTCGGCGAACGGCTGGACTGTGGGCTTGAACTTTCCCCACGTGACCAGAACGATGACCTGGGCTTGCATGAGGGACGCGAGCCCGACCTCCCGGACCAAGATATCGCGGCCGACGCTGTTCTGCTTTTTGCACTGAAAGAGCCAGCGGGCGAAGAGCACGTCCTGCGTTTCAGCGACGACGTCCACCTCGGCGTCCTTCGATCCCTCCTTGCGGCTCCGCACGTCGGTGGGAGTGAGGCTAATGTCGTACGCCATGCGGACGGCCAGCGCTTCGAGCCCGTGGCCCGAGAGCTTGGTGTCTACCGAGTCGATATCCTTCTCGATGTCTTCGAGCCTCCGATCGAGGAGCTTCCGAACCTTGGGGGGCACTGGGTCCGTTTCACCGAACCGGAGAAAAGCGGGGGGCACCTCCAGCAGCTTGTCCTGCACGGTGACGGTCCCTGACTTCCCGCCTCTGCCCTCAACGGATGTCCTGTCCCAAGTGATCCAGCCGGCGTCAGCCAGTGGCCGGGTCACGTCTTCCGCCAACTGATCCTCAACGAAGGCCTCCGTCATCTCCTCCTTGATCGCCTTCACGGCGTGCGTGCGCTGGCCCGGGTCCTTGCCCCGGAGTAGGCCGAGGAAGTCTCGCTGCGGGCGACTGAGTTGCCGCAGTTCCTCGAGCAGGCCCCGAGACACGCAGCACATTTCAAGAAACACCGCTTCATCAACGGCGTAGCCGTTCTCGGGATCGATCACCTTCGCTTGCTGGAGCCACATGAGCATGTAGGTGTGGAGAGTGCGGTCGCCCTCGATCTCGCCGCCCTGGTGCGTGCGCAGGCCCATGCTCGTGAGTTGCCTCGCGAGCGACCGCTTGGTGACCTGCTCCGCCCGCTTTTGCAGTGCCCAAACCCCGTAGATCACCTCGATCCCGTGGAGGTTCAGAAGGATGTGGCGGGCGAAGGCCCCGGCACGCCGCACGTCGTCGCCCTCCGCGACCAGCGATTGGCCGACAGCGGTTAAGCGGTTCTCGCTATCGAGCAGGTCATAACAGCGGAGCGAAATGAGGATGTTATTCGCCGACTTGTTCTGCTGCACGAGGCGGTCTTCGCGGTTGGCCCGCTTCCCCGCGCGATGCGAGAAGAACTCCTGACGGAGCCGCTCAATCATGACCGATTTGTCGCCGGCGGCGTCGCGGACGATCTGGAGCGCCGGCAGCAGGTTGACCTGGTTCGGCGAGAAGTCCGCAGCGTTCGGGATGCGGATGACGGTGTCACTCATTGCCGTGGGCCTCTTGTTTTTTCACGAGCCCGCAGGGGCGTCGGGGACGGTGCGGATCCGGGCGGTGTACCCGCCGACGGCCTGCGTGCCGATTTCTCGCGTGCAGAGTGTTCGGAGCGTCTTCCACAGTACCGTGTCTTCGTACTGCTCGACCTCGACCGGCATGTAGTTCAGCAGAGTGTCGGCACAGACCACGACGAGCCGGTGCAGCGTCCGCGAGAACGCAACGTTCGCTCGGTTCAGGTTCAGGATGAACTCCACGTTCCGCCCAATCGCGGACGGGTCGCTGGCCGTTGCCGAGACGATGATGGTTGAAGCCTCGCCGCCCTGGAGCTTCTCGACAGTGTCGATGACCTTGATCGGCTTCCCATCCCCGCGGAGGTCTTCGAGGCGGTGCTGCAGCGCGCCGCGCTGTGCGCGGTGCGGGCAGATGATGGCGATCGACGCCTTCTTCGCCGCAGGGTTGGCCCGCACGATGCTCTCGACCACAGACAGTTCGACGTCGTTGCTGCGGCGCGACTGCCGCTCATCGTGGGATACGAGGAAGAGCCCGCTCTCCCGCATCCAGACGCGCTTCCACGGCTCCGGCTCCGAGGCGTAGTTCGGGAACTCCGGGGCTTCGGGCCGCCCCTTGAGCGTGATCCCGTCACGTCGGTAGGTCGGCGCGATCAACTGGCGAATGATCGCCGGCAGGCGGAAGGTGTGCTCGAGTGCCTGCCTGAAAATCTGCGTGTTTGGCAGCTTGGCGTTCGTCTTGATACCGTCGAGAGCTTCGTAAGAGCTCAGGTGCGGCTTGAACGTCTCGACCGTCGGCCTGTCTTCGGTGTCCCAGTCATGGGCGACGATGGGGGCGAGTTGGCGGTGATCGCCTGCGAGGAGTATGTCCCCGTCCGGACGCACGAGGCTGGCGAGCGAGAGGAAGTGAGGGAACACGAGCATGCTCGCCTCATCGACCACCAGCATCGGGACCGACAAGCCGTCCGGGAAGGCCGCGGTCTCGTCCAAGGCGTCCGCCATCTTCAGCAGCGCGCTCGTGGTTCCGGCGATGACCAGAACGCCGTTCTTGCGGTATTCCTTTATCTTTGCCGCGCAGGAGTTCGCGGGCAGTAACCCGATGTTGAGCGCCTTCTTTTTGCCGGTGGCCTCGTCCTCGATGATCGTCAGCTGCTCCATCTGATCCGCCGCCGAGAACACCTTGGCGAACACGGTGAAGGGGAAGTGACGGCCGGCCTCCGTGACGGCCTTGCGGAACGGCTCGATGACGAGGCATAATCGTACCAGCAGCTCGTCGACCGCGTTGTGCGTATGGGCGGCGATGAGGATGATGTCTCCCGCTACGGCGGGCACCTTCGGCCGTTTGGGTACGCCAGCCTTCATCCTTGCGAGGATGCGGAGGAGCAGCGCGACAGAAGTGGTCTGGGTCTTACCGGTCCCGGGCGGGCCCTGGAGTAGCTGCACGCGGCTCAGCAGGCCCGCCAAGGCGACGGTCTGTTGCTCGGGGTTCAGCGGATCTTCCGTCCCCGACGGCCGCTTAATGCGCAGCCGCGCCAGCACGTCCGTGAAGGCCGGGATGTCCTTGGCGTTCGGAGGGGCCTGCGACGGCACCTTCGGGGCGCGCGGGTCGAACCAGTCGTATACATGCGCGCCTTCGCGCGAAGTCAATCTTGCCTCCACTCGGCCAGCCACGAAATCCGAGACGCTCTCGTCGATCGTTGCCGCCTCGTGGGGCACCGTATCGGACTGCACGGCTCGGGATTCCAGGACGTAATACCCGCCCCCGCCGCCGATGGGCGTCGGGATGACACGGATACGAACGGTGCCGGCGACCCAGTCGATTTCGTCGATGGTGCCATTGTGGCCGACAGCCGTGGTCAACTGCCTGATGGTCTGGCCTTCGCGGAGGTCGCCGGTCCTGTGGCATGGCGAGACGCGAATGAAATCCCCCTCTTTGAGGTCGCAGCGATCCCTCAGCCCGGCGAGGTCTATCTCGCAGTTGTCCAGGTTGATGGTCGCCCGGATCACATTACTGCTCGGGTAGCAGATGTCCTTGATCGGGATCGTTCGGCCTTGAAGCACGCGGAACGCAGGAGGCATGAGATGCTCGCCGATCCAGTCGTTCAGCTTGACACGGTGGTCGAGACGAAGGAAATCCAGTGAGGACTGCCCGACGTCGTTGATGCCGAGGGTGAAGGTCGGCAGGTTCGCAATGACGAACGGCGTCTTCTGAATCTCCAGGTTCTTGAACGTCACCCGCTCGTCGAGCCACCTCAGCCCGTGCGCTCTGGCAATCAGGAAGCCTTCCAGAATACCCGGCCTGCCGCCCTCGTGATACCGGTTGATCTGCGCGATGAGCCGGTAGTCGGCCCCCGGCGGAAAGGTCAGCGTTCCCCAGTACGCCCGCCAGTAGGGCGCCGGTAGCGTGTCGCCGAAGCGGCTGCGGATCTCGAACGTGTGCTTGCCCGTTGCCTTGGCCTCGGTGGTCCAGTTGCCCGCGCCGTCGAAGTGCAGGGTCTGCTTGAAGTCGAACACGTCCTGCCGGAAGACCATTGACAGGTCGATTTCCGCCGAGTCGATCTTGCGGAGCCAGTGGAATCGCCGACCGAACCACGTCAGCGCCATCGCCGCAACGAGACCGCGGCTTGTCCAGCCTAGCCCGTAGCGCCGCTCCACCTCGTCGTGGAGGCACGAGAAGATCAGCTGCTCCGGTCCCTCCCGGCACCCGAGAAGCTGGTTGAACGCGTGGAGGGATAACCCGGTCCGCGTGAACGACTCAACGAGTTGCGTCACCTCGCCGCGCGACCACACGTAAAAGTGGAGCGGGGCCCTGTGTTCCTTGCCCGCCACCTTCTTGATCGCGGCCACGAGGTCGTTGAAGAACCCCGTGAGCAGGGCCGCCTCGGAATCGTTGTCTTTGTTGAAGTCGCCCGCCCACGCGATCGTCTGCAGCCGCACGATGTCCTCACCCTGGAGCGGCCGGTACTGGTAGACAGGGTGGTTGTCGAGGTCCTTGCCCTTCTCGCGGGCTTCAACAACTTCCGGCCGGTTCTCTGGTTTAGCGGGCGTCCCTTTCCAGTCGGTCGGGGTGTCGAAATCCCAGTCACTGCTTGTAACGTGCGCGGAGAGGCCGCCGATTCGGTTCTCCGTGTAGTCGTAGTGGACGGTTAGGTAGATGCGGATGAGCCTTTGGCCGTCGATGACGTGGCCGGGAAGCTGACTCTGCGACCGAAAGGGCAACACCTCGACCTGATACCCATCGGGGTCAGCGCCGCCCTTGGGGAGCGTCGCCCGCCGCGCCAGGGCCTTGTGCTTCAGGATCTCCAAGCTCTCGTTGAATGTAATGTCTTTCCTGACGACAGACGCCTCGGCGCTGGTGAGCACGAGATCCGCGAGCTTGTCGATGCAGTCGATCTTCGCACGCCGTAGTGCCTCTGTCGTCGTCGGATCGAGGCCGAGCAGCTCCAACCCCCGCAGCCTGCTGCTCTCCGGGAGGCAGTGGATATTGAACCGGCAGTCGTCGCACTTGCTGTCGATCCGGTAGGGCAGGTTGGCCAAGGTTTCCCCGAGGATGCGCGCGAGGTCGCCATCGACTGAGAGCAACCGCTCGATGTCGACGTCCTTCATCCATAGGTCAAGGGGCTCGAGCGCGAGAATGTCCTGCCGGAGATTGGTGTCCTCATCGAGCCGGGCGACGACGCACTCGATGGCGTTTGGGTCGATCGGCTTTTTGCCCGCCTTCGCCGGATTAGCCGAGAGGCGTTCGCGCGCCATCCGCCGGTAGATGGCGACTTGGAGTCGCTGGTAGGTGCGGTCGCGGCGGCTCGACTTGCACTCGACCAGTCGCAGCCTCGGGACCTCGCCTGACCACAGCACCAGGACAAAGTCGATGCGGCCTACAAGCCGGAACGGGCCGAAGTCGACCTCGATAGCGATCTCACGGCCGTACGCCTGCTGGCCCGGCGTGACGCCCTTCACGGCTGCCAGGAAGTCGGCCCAGGGGGTTGGCTTGCTGTCTGCCGGTTTGCTCCCGTACTTGGTAAGGTCTTTCAGCCCCTTCTTCTTCAGCGACTCTTCCCACGCATCCTCGCTCTCCCGACCCTTCTCGCGCAGCACGGGGTCGAGCGCGTTGAAGACCGTCGTGTGGTATGGCAGGGAATTGACGAGCGTAGCCGCCTCCACGTCGAGCTTGAACCGGCGCTCGCAGGCGTGGTGGCGGACGTATTCACCGATCTGGGTGACATTCACAAGCGGGAGAGGCACTGTGCTCATCGACGTTCCCCGGTCCCCGCCCGGTCGCTCGGCGACCTCGGCGTGGGATGGACAAACTGACGGAAACCCTCCTGGCGGTCCGGTCGGCGGACTAACGGATGCGGCTGGCTGGCTGGTTGCGAGGCAACTTGGTCAGGACGCCTTGGCGGCCCGCGACGTCACCACGTCGCTAATCGTTCGGGCGGCGGGTGAGGGATCCTTCTTGATGTCCGTTTCCCAAAAGCGCAGCACGACCCACCCTTGCCCTTCGAGCAAGGCGGTGGTCTGCTGGTCCCGCTCCCTGTTCCTAGAAATCTTGGCGAGCCAGTAGACGGCGTTGTGACGCTGTTCGAGTTGGGACTTAAGTCTGTCCCAATTCCGGCCGTGCCAGAAGTCGCCGTCACAAAAGACGAGGACGCGGGCACTTCGGAAGACAAGGTCAGGGTTGCCGGGGAGGTTCGAGACGTGCTTGCGGTAGCGCAGCCCCAAACGCCAGAGCTCCCGACGCAGGAGCACCTCGTGCGCAGTGTCCTTCTTGCGGTTCGCTTGTTTGGCGCGCGACGCCGCCTCGGACGCGGGCGCGAAGCCCTTGTAGCTGGGGTTCGGTGAGACACGGTCGGTCACCTGGACACCTCGGGGTGCCAGCTTAAAATTAATCAGTTCCGGCTATTGTCGTTGTCCAGCGGCGGAGTGCCAAGGTCGGCCGCGGACGGGCCCGAAAACCGCCTCGCGGCAGCCATCGCTCGTCGGTCTGACCGCGCGGGGACAGGAGATTGCCGTGCCGCGCAGAAGTCGTGACCGCGAAGACCGTCTCGGGCAGTTGCTCACCCAGGTCGAGCGCCGGTTCCAAAACTCGCCCCTGGAAGCCATCGGCCGGATGCTCACGGGCACGCTGACCGAAATTCGTGAATCCGCTCTGTCCAATCCCACTCCTGACGAAGCCGTTACTCGCATCGCCGATTATACGTCCGTCTTCCTGCGTTTACTGCCCAGCACGTTCGGTGAGCGATTTACCTTCGACTTCAACATCCTCTCCGCCTTGGTGGCTGACTGCACGCAGTTGAGTGAGTTGCCGCAGAGCAACTACGTCCCCCGCCCCTCAAGCGGCTGGGGGCATCAGATTGTCCGAATGCCTGCCGCCGCCGGGCGGTCCACCCCCTTCTTCGACCTCATTCATGTGCCCGGCGAGGACAACCTTTCCGACGTCAACCTTCTGGAATACCCCTTCGCGTGCCACGAACTCGGCCACGAGTTGTTGAAGAAGCAAGGTGACGGCTTCCGCATAGCGTTTTCAAAGTCCCTCGATGAGGTAGCGAACGGCCTTCAGCGTCAGACACTAGCGTTGCAGGGGTCGGCAAAGGAAATCGCCGCCGAAACCATCGCTGGTATCCGCCGCTTTTGGACACCCACCGATGACCACTTCAACTGGGCGCACGAGATTGCCGTTGACATCGTCGCCCTCTGGACCTGCGGCCCGGCCTACATTGCGGCCCTGCACGACGTAATGGAACGCCCCGAGACCAACCCGTACCAACTGGACCAAGATCACCCGCCCTACGAGCTCCGAGCGAAGGCGCTTATCGAGGCGGCTATCCCGCTGGGCTGGAGCTACTACACCGGGGAATACCACAACCTCCTTGACGCCTGGACGAAGTCCCATTGGGCACGCGGGCGAGCGAACCTCTATGCGGCGTGCGCGGACACACGGCTAGTAACCAGCAGCGTTGAAGCCGCGCTCGATGCCTGCCGATCCCTTCTGCTGCCCTGCTGTACCCCCACGATACTCGACTCGATTCGGGCGAAACTCAGCGATCAGGAACTGCCCGACCTCGGGCTTGAGCTCATCACCGCCGCGTGGCTCCATCGGAACGGTGGCACCGAGGAGGCGTATCTCGAGTGGGAAGGCAACGCCATTCGAGGCCACCTCGACATCATCAAAGCGTTAGACCACTGATTTTGTAAGCCCGCGACGCCTGCAGTGCTCCGGCGTCAGCGACGTGAAGCACCCAGGGCAAGCCCATACCCATGTCGGGCTTGGTGAAGCACATGTCGGCCTCCCAGACCAGATCGCGGATCACCTCCTCGCGGACCGCTCGCCCGTGGATGTCCACGATGCCGATTTTCAGCGGCGACGCAGTCCCTTGGGGCAGATACGGTAGCCCCGTCGTGCAGACCAAGCCGGTGTTTTCGTCGTCGAAAGGGAACACGCACTGGCCGACCAGCGGATTGGAAACGGACGTGCCGCCCCGCATAACCCGCCATTCTTCGGCGTTCTTCATGACCTCGACGGCCGTCCACACCGACTTGTCACTGACCCAGCCGAGCTTGCGGAGCTTGGCGTGGACGTCGCGCAGTGCGTCGATCTCGTTCCACTCGTCTCCGTCGCCGAGCAGCATCCCATCGCGGAAGAACAGGGCCTTCTCCAAGTTCATTTTGGTCTGAGCTTCGCTCAGGTCGGCGTGGACGTGCTCGAACAGCCGCATCAGGCCGTTCTTGAGCGACTCCGTCGGAATGGGCTCGGCCTTCTGCACATTGATCGCGATCTCTTCCGCGCGGAAGAACAGGCCATCGCGCGGCGTGGCGAAGCCGTAGCCGAGGCAAGCCATCGCCCGGTTGTTGTGGCGGCCACCCACATCCAGCCCGAGGTGCAGGTTGTAGGCGAACGGATCGGCGGGCGCAAACGGCACCCACCCGAGCTTCGCGAACAAGTTCCACAGGCACAACTCGTACCGCTGCGTGATGCGGCGAGCCAGCTTCCATTCTTCTCGCTGGATGTCGGCTTGGCCGCGAGATACCCAGACCTCCGGCAGCGTGTGCTCGTGCAGGATGCACTGTGAGGGGACGTCGATCCGCTGTTTAATCTGCTCGTGCGTGTTGTCGTCGCTGAACGGCTCTCGCCACCCTTCCGGTAGCACCGCGAGCAGCGCGTCGTGCCTGTTCTTCTGAACGTGCCGCCGCAACTCTTCCACGTCGCCGTAGAGGAAGTGGTTGAAGTGGAAGGTGATGCCCGCGCTTGCGAGGATGCGGTTCACGTCCTCCGCCATCCGCTTGGCCCGAGCCGCACCGAACGCCTTGGGCCAAGCGAGCAGCGGATTGATCGAGTGCCCCTGAAGGTACCCAAACTTTTTCAGGGCATCGCGCCGCTGCTGGCCACGCCCCTTCAAAGATTCCTCTGTCACCGGGCGAGGCGCGGGGATCGTCTGCTCGGTCGTGCCGTGACTCTTGACCCGAACAGCCGGAACGGCCACGACTTCGTGTTGGAACGATGCCGCATCGACCGGCGTTTCGCTAAGGCTGACCGCGACCCGACCGACCTCCATTCCGTCGAGAAAGTCCTGCAGCGTGCTCGCCAACTCGTTGCGATCCGCTGGATCGAGTATCGTCTGCGAGTGGTCGCCCTGGGTGATCTGCGTGTCGAGCACGAGTCGCAGGTCGCTGAAGGCTACCTCGACCGGCTGTCCCTTGAACGGAATGCAGCGAATTGCGCCACCCGCCTTCTTAGCCTGTTCTTGGCGCGACATCGTCGCGAACCCTTCCAGCAGGTTGGGCTTCTCCAACTCGACCACGGTGTGTTTGGGCTGGCCTTCGACGGTCTCGGTACGCAGGACGCGGACTGCTGCCGGCCTGTTGCGGCGGTTGATCCGGTTCACCTGTTTAGCTTCGATCATGCCCGTGAGCGCCCGCACACGCCCATTCCGGAAATACTCGGCGAACGTCCAGCCGTCGAGAGACGCTGTGGTGATGACGATCTGGATCACCCAGCGGTTGCCCTTCAGCACCTTCGGCACCGCGCCGAACTTGCGGCAGAAGTGATAGTCCTCCTCGCTCCGGAAATCCGGCACTTGGCAGAAGCGGTCGAAGTCCTGCCAGAGTTCACCCAGCGTGTCGGAGGGGGTGTGCTTGAATCGCGACTTGATCGCCTCGCGCAGAATGCCCGTGATAACGCTTCGGTGCGCGGGGGTGTTGGGGTCTGTGGTGATCGCCTTCTCGAAGGTGACCAGGTAAGCTCCCTCGTTCACGTCGCTGGGGATGTTCCACTCGGCAGGGACAGCAACGGTTTCTTCGTCAATGTCCACGACGTACCCACGGCCCTGGCAGACGTCGCGGTGCTTCCTCTGGAGATCCCAGACGACCTGCTTTGCCGCGCCTCGATCTGCGTGCTCCAAATCCCCGCCGGGCTGCCGGACCTTGTAGAGACGCACCGCCCAGCGAAGGGCGTTCGGGTTGAGGATCTCGTAGCAACTCAGGAAGGTCTCGGGCAGACTGCTGGCAGCGGCAGACGGCGTGGGGACCGCGGAAGACTTGGCGGCGGTGTGCATCACTTTTCCCTTGTGAAATAGTATGTAGCAGCCGCGCTCACCAGGCTTGAGATGGCGGGCAGCCAAGCGTTGAAAATCGAGTTGAGGCCCTTTACGGCCTCTTCTTTGGCCCAGATGAGCAGAATTAGAGTGAGGAGGTAGTGGAGCGCGACGCTGCCCGCGAGAATCCACACCAGCCAGAGGGCGAGTGAGCGAGCCGTCTCCGCCCGATGCTTCTTGTCCTCGAACGGGATGTCCTTCAGTTCCCCGATCTCACCTCCGTCGATGGGCTCGTCGTCTGTGTTGGCTTTCGTGGCAGCGTCACCGTTCATTTACCGCCTCCTTCCGCGTCGCCGGAGGGAGCCTGCAGGACCGGGATCACCAGGACACGCTCTTCTCTCGTCTCCGGGTTGCGGACGACGACTTCGGTGAAGCCCTGGTTCGCCTGCGCCTGAAGGGCACGGCTGATCTGAAGGGACTCTCGGACGGTGTCGGCCATCGACGAGAAGCGGCCCTGGGTGGTCAGTTTTTCCAGGCTCTCCAGGCTCCTTTCGTCGAAGCTGAACACGACTCGTTTCGTTGACTTCGCCATGACTCCGGCCTTCCTCGGGTGGGGTGGTGGGGTGGATTCGCGCACTTTTAGCGTAGGAATTGATATCGTCCAAGTCAATCTCAAGACATCAGAAATGATGTCGATTTTGGCAAATTCCTGATGCCGCTCCTGTCTCGCCGGTCGCCTCATTGAAACGCATTCTTCCTCGAAAATGACACAAAGTGCTTCCGTGTATCGATTTAAGACGCGGCGTCTCGCGGGCGATTTGGGTGCGGAGGAAGCGGGTGAATAAGATACCGCAAGCAGTTTCTTCCTTCTGGAAGGCAGCCTGTTTCCAGGCGGAACGGCGGGACCGATTCTTGGTCTCGAGCCACCTCGCTGGAGTTCCGACGCCGTTTCCTCATCGCGCCGCGATGGCTGGCTTACGGTCTCCTGTCTCCATCCGAGGAAGAGGTGGTTTGTGGTCGAACAACTCCGCAAAACTGTGAACGCTACTCTCGACGCGAGGTTCGGCGGTGGCCTTCCCTGGAACCAGAACACCGGTACCGCGTTCGCGATCGATCTAGCCGCCAGGCTTGCCCCCGAGGTGGCGAACCCCGTGCTCTATGGCCGTCCTCGCGCGGGGGCACGAGCACTGATCGCCGAGTGGGGGCTGTCGTTCGTACCTGGCGAGATGTTCGTAGACTTCGTGCTGGGCGATTTGCGATCGCCCACTGCCCTCCGGGTGCTGGTCGGCTGCGAGTCCGAGATGCACGAGAACCACGGAACCGGTTACTCCCTCGATGACGAAAACGGGTATACGAAGGACTTCAGACAACTCCTGCGGTTTCCTGCCCCCACGCTCCTGTTCGCGGCGAGGGTCCGGACAGAGCGGCTCCCCGGGCTGGAGGTCAGCCTTGCGGCGTGCGCGAAGGACTTTTATGAGGAGTGGTCGACGAAGAGGGTCTTGCTCGTACTGATCCCCTCCGCGAGCCGGCGGTTGGATCTGGTGCGGCTCGGAATCGGCGAAATCGAAGGCGCCGTACGCTTCGTGCCGTTCGTTGCGCCCGCCATGTCGTCGGGTTGACGAGGGCAGCGAAGGTCGGAAGGGATAAAGAAGGGAAATGGGTGCGGAGCGTGCAAAATCGACGCTCCGCGCAAGTCGTCCAGAGGGTCATCTGCTCCGAAATCCCTCTTTTTCACGCATATTTTGCACGGCGTGCCTGTAGGACGCCGCTTCTGCATTGGCAAGCAATGCCCCAAAACAGCTTGCAGGCCAGGCGGGTCGGCCACATCGACTGCGAGCTGTTACGACACCGAGCTCGGTGCACGATAATCTGTGGAACGAAAATGCTGGCGCACGGCGAGAATCTGTGGCAAGGATGATTCTCCGGCCTCGGCCGAGTCCCGTATCACGACACGAGGAGTACCACCATGATCCGACAACTTGTCACTCGATCTGAACACACTGTAAACGCGGTCCCGGCAAACACAAACCACCAGATCCAATCTCTGTCCGATTTGCTCGCTGCCCTCACGGGCAAACTTTCCGAGGCGGGGCGAGCTGCAACCGAAGCCCGGGTTGCACTGAGCCGTGGAGAAACAACTGCTGCTATCAGTGCCTTATTACCGACTGAACAGGTGCTCCGGGACGCTCTGGCGCTCCACACCGCGGCCGTCGTGCTCCACCTTGAACCGTGCTGACTCGCTGCGGGTCCAGGTCGAGTGCGAACTTGAGGATACACGAGGATTCGTCCAGTTCCGGTGCGTCCACGGCTTTGGTGCCTTAAATCCCGGTATCGCTCAGCTGATCCGGTTCACGCGAACAGATCCGGGGCTGGATAAGGACGCATCACCTGCGTCACGGGCGCTGGCCGGCCATCCGGTCCGGGGCGATCCCTGAACGGCCGGGCGAGACGTAGTTAACGATCGACAACGCGCTGAAGCGGGGCACGCGGGGCTTGCGCGGGGGGGGGGGCTGGTTCAGTTAGTGACCCAGTTGAAGGGTGCAAACGGGCGGATTCAGGCCGGAGAAACGTGAGCCGTCGGAAGGGCCGGTTGAGGCTATCGCCGTCGTCTCGGACGGCTCGTTCTCGTTTGCCCGAGCGCGTTCCAGTGTGGCGTCGACCCAGGTCGCGCGTTGACGCCATTCCGGTGGAAGGCGTGAAGGATCCGCCTCAAGTAGTTCGAGGCAATCGGTGAAACTCGGTAGCGTAAAGGAGCAACCGGTTCCACCGCTCCTCCGCTTCGCGCACCCGCTGGGCGTCCAAATCGAGCGTGAACTTGAGTGTGCGGGAGGATTCGTCCTGTTCCTGAACGCCGACGGCTCGGGTTCCGTAGATTCCGGTGTCGCACAGTAGATCCGGCTCGCGCGATATTTCGGCTTCGCGCACGATCCAGAGACGCACCCCGCGCCCGTGCTGCTCCGCGAGCCACGGGTAAATGCCCGCCTCTGGCACCGGCGCGCGGCTCGGCCATAGAGCGCCCGGCAGGATCACGATCCGCTCGACAATCACCCCGTGGGCCACGGCCTCGAAGTTCGCGCGCGTGCTCTGACGGCCCGGCGCGTCCTGCCAGTAATCCTTTGTTCGCACCCACGCAACGGATCGGTACGATTTGAGGGCTGGGGATAGGAGCAAGCGCTCGTACACCGTGCGCCACCCCTCGGTCAGTGCGAACACGACGCGCCCCTCGCCCAACTCCGCGACCTGCGCCGCGACCGATTCGAGCTTCTGGACCGCGGCGTCACGCAGGATCCCATCAGGCAGTCGGGCCACAGCCAGTAACCCGTCGCACAGGGACCGGTACACGCGGAACACGTCCGGATCGCTGGCCAGGGCCAGTGGAACCGACAGGCCCTCCACGGTTGCGTTGCGCCGGCGCTCACGCTCCTCCTCTTGGCCCAGGTACGCGAGGAACAGTCCCCCCACAACACTGACCAGGCACCCGAGCGTCGCGAGTTGGGCGGGTGGCGGGCCGAGCGCCGCGACGAGGCCCATGAGGACGGACCCGAATGCGGCGCTGAACAGAAACCGGAAGCTCAGCAGGGCCGAGCGCCGGCGGGGAGGTTCCTCGCGTGACATGGCCTGCACACTAAAACACTCGGTACACGAGCGCAAGCACGAGATCGCGGCAGACGCGATAAGGGAAGTACGTCACCCGAGCCGGAACGTCGAACGTGGTGTGCCGTTTTGGGATTCACGCCACCGTGTGCAGCGCGCGGGATAAGTGCTCTCGTTCCGCGGATGTGAATTCGGTGGCGGGCATCGACAGGCGGACCAACCCGCCCCCGTACGTTGTGGCCGCAACTCCGGCGTCTCGGAGGGCCGTTCGCAACGTGTCGGGGGAAACGGACCGAACGGCGGCGCGTTCGGGCTCCAGGAGCAAGATTCCTGAGCGAAGCGGTTGGTCCGGCAACAGGGGCTTCCACCCGGTCGGCGGCGCGAGTTCCGTTACCACGCGCATGTTCTCTGCGCGAAACATCATGCTTTGTGGTTGCGCGTCCGAGATCGCCGCGCGGGTCGTGAACAGCGGCGTCAGGTTTAGGGTCTCGATCGCACCGAACTCCCCCGTCTCTAATTGGGCGACGAAACGCAGCAGCGGATCATCCAGATCCCCGGTCGCGGCCATCCGCGTCCCGGCCGTATCGACGGCGCTACGGGAGCGGGACCGGCCATAGAACCCGAGCCCCATCGGGTAATGGGCCCCGAGCCACTTGTGGCACCCGGTCAGGTACAGGTCGCAGTACTCGGTCTCCAGGCGCCCCGGCACGTGGCAAAACTCCTGGGTTCCGTCCACCACCACGAACCACACCCGGTGGGCCGCCTCCAGGCGCCGGACGATGCGCTCGATCGGGATCCGAACACCCCAATTGCTCACCGCCGAGAGGAATAGCCCGTCGCACCGCCCGCGCGCGAAGGCTGCACACAGACGGTCGACCAACTCGGCCTCGCCGATCTGGCCCGAGAGAGCGTCGGACCGCACGTCGACGGTGGTCACGCTCCGGTTCGTGCGCACGGCTTCGCGCGCCAGAACCTCGTGGTACCCGGGCCACCCGAGGTCGGTAATTAACACGTTGAGGCACGAGCCGAATATCGCCCGCGCGGCCAGTTTCATCAGCTGAGAGGTGCGGTGGGCGACGAGTACTGGTAGGTCCGCCCGCTGCCCAATGAGTGTCTGAAAAGAGTGCTTCAACTCGCCCACACCTGCCCAATGCTCAAGCCCCGAATAGCGCCCTTGAATCGCAAGGGGGCAGGCGCCCAAACCGCCCCGTAAGAACCGCTCGAAGTAGGCGGAGTTGCCCTCTTCAGCGCCCAGCGATACGAGGGCACGTTCGGCCCGTTGAGCCGCCGGGGACGTGCGTCCGAACCGGGCGGTATCGAGGTACAGAAGGTCGGACACGGCGGATCTCCGGGGTGCCGGGGGTTAATCTTACCCGCTCCGTGCGGCCCGCTCCAGGAGTTCTCCGAACGGAATCCCGACCCGCGACAAGCGGTCTAGGCGTTCGAGAGCGGCCCGGATCGTGACCGAGGCAAAATCGAGAGTGACGCGCGCGGTTTCGGACCGATCGTCCACGTCCCGTGTTCCCACCCCCCAGTCGTCGAACACACAGGTGTCGACCAGCGGCCCGGTACCCGGATCGAGGGCGCGCTCGGGCACCAGAATGACCCGAAACCCCTGAGCCTGCTGATCCTCAAGCCAGGGCAGAATCGCGCGCACGGGGAGCGTTTGCTCGGCGGGCCAAAGTAATTCGGGGAGTACCAAGATGCGCTCGACGAACACCCCCCGGTGTGCGGCGGCAAAGATCGCCCGGACGCTCTCCTGCAGAGGGGGCTCGTGAACGGAGGCCACGGACTGTACCCAGGAAACGGACCGGTACGCTTTTAATTCCGGCATCGTCAGCACGGCGTCATGGGCCACGTACCATGAGGTGGTTCCGGGGAACGTGTTCGCTCCCGTGGCCAGCGCACGGAGCTGAACCCCGAGCGCGACGAGCTTCTGAGTGAGTGCTTCTTTGAGTATTCCGTTCGGGCGAGTGGCGACCTCGGTTAGGGCTTCGCACAGGATGTGGTACGCGCGCGCGAGTTCCGGATCGCGGGCGATCGCGGGCGGCATCACCGGCCGCTCATCCGGATCCCGGCACTGTGCCGAACGGGCGACCCGAAACCCGACGATCGCGCCGACCAGTCCGAGCCCCGCTCCCATGAGCGCGAGCGGCATGGCGGGCACACCCATCAGGGCCAAGAGTATCAAGACGGTTCCGCTCACGGCCGGAACCCAAACGGAATGCCGGAAAAGCACAGCGGATCGGGGTGCGGAACGCTCGCGTGACATGAGGCGCAGGGTAAGGAACCGGCCCACGAAGGCAAGCGCATGGGCCGACATGCTGGCGGCCCAGTTCGGGCCAACCTCGGGCTTAAGGGCCGCCTAGGAGCGGCCCTCCTTGTTTGCGGTTCGTAGCGGAACTTATCCGGCGTAGGGTTCGTTGACCTCACCGTCGTGCCCAGAGACGCACACTCGCACGGTTAGCGTTAGGCAAGAAGTCCATGCCACTCGCGTTATCCGGCCCCTGATCCCGTGGGCGCTCATGAGCCGAGCCACGGTGTTCTCCGAGCACTCGTGCCCCCGCGTCTTCAACTCGGCGGTCATCCGCGGGCTGCCGAACCGGTGCTTCACCTCGGCGTGGGTCTCTTCGATGGCCCCGACCAACTGCGACTTTTTTGGCAGGTCTCGCTCGGTCTGCAGCCGAGCGATCTCAGCTCGGAGGTGGCGCAGCTCGTCGGCGGGCGGAGCAGGTTCTCCCCGATGTCGAGGTGGCGGGCGACCTCGGCGACAGAACGTCTCAATCGCTTTAATCCACCGGCTTGGTTTGGAGCAACCACTTGCGATCCGCATTTTGCACGACGTCGCGGGCCAATCCCGCGAGAGAAACTGATCCGGGTGAGCGTCGAGCTGCTTCCAAAAGCAAGTCAGCGAGCTCGGATTCATGTCCGTCTGGGAATGCAGCTGCGAGCACCGAAATGGGGTAAAGGGCGTTGAGGAATCGCTGAATGTCTTGGAATCGCTCCCCGTACGTCCCTGAGGACTGTCTGCCGGTGTGCGCGAAACTGTAGTAGTCGATGTTCAAGGCTACGATCACACCGGGCCGCACCTTCCCCAAGTCAACCACGTTCGTCAGCGATTCAGGCAGTAAGGCGTGCACCGCTACCATTCGGTGCTTGGCTTCCGTGCAGGTGTTTGAGTCCGGTTCGACTCGCTGGTAGAGCGTCTTGCCCCGTACAAGCGCTCTGGCGACGACATCGCTGTTGGCCGTGTCGCTAATCGGAGATGCATATCTGACGGTGCGGGAATGCACTTGCCACCCGTCATCGCCAAACTTAGCGACGCGATCCAATCCGTAGTCCGAGTAAGATTCGCACACTCGCACTGTCATCATGCATCTTGCCGTGTCATTCCGGTGACACACCATCACACACGCCGAAGTGTCATCAGTGGATGGGCCGAGGCGGGTAGCCGCCTCGCAAAGACGCCGACTAACACCAATTGGCATTAGACAAATGACTTCGGCCACCTCGACGGCTGCCGCTCGCGACGGCAGCGTGAAATTCCGGTAGAGTACCCCACGGATGTCGGCCTCAATATCTGTCCAGGTTTCTCGGAGGGACAGCCACCCTCCTGCGGGCGCGTTTTCTGTTCCTACGCCGACCGTGCTCATGGTTTCTCCTTCGAGTCGATTAGGACACTTCTGGCGCGGGGGGCGTGACGAGCACGGTCGGCGGGGACGCCAGCCAACGCCGAATCACCCACACAGCGGTGTACACTAGGGGCGAGCACAGCAGCAAGCACATCGTTTTCACCACCAACTGACCGACGAAGATGTCGAACACCGGACCCGTGCCGATGAACGCGACAGTGACGAACACGACCGTATCGAGCGCTTGGCAAAAGAGCGGAACGACCGTCTGCCGGAGCCACAGTTGTCTGGGGACTACCTGCTTCAGCCGAGCGATTAGGACGACATTAAGCATCTGCCCGACCACGTAGGCGCACAGTCCAGCGAAGAAGAGCCGCGGGGCGGATCCGAGGACGAACGCATACGCATGCTGAGCGTTCATCCCGCCCGACCCGGACCAGCACGGAGCGGCCGGAGCGGCGATTCCGATCGTGTAAATGATGGTGGCGATCAGGTTTCCAATCAGTCCGGCTCGGAACGCCAGCATTCCGCCTGTTCGGCCGAAGAACTCCGTGTTCACACCACCGAGAGCGAAGAGAGTGATGAAGCTGAACACGGTAGCCGATGCAGCGTAATCAAACGGAAGCCAGATAATTTTGCAGCCACCGGCCGTGCTGGCGATACTGATCGACACGCTCAGCCCGATGAGGGTTGCCAAAAGTGCGGCTTCTCGCGTAACAGGAATGGTCTTTTGCTGGTTGGTCATGGCAGAATCCTTTGCTCACAGTGGCACCGAAATGGGTGAAGTAAACTCATCAACAGGGGCGGTTAGCGGCTCCAAACGAACGCATCCATCAACACCGGGTGATTGGACAGTATGCGGTTGAAGAAGGCGACCAAGGCAGTGGTAGCCTTCTCACCCAGTGTCATGTTGATCGGGAAATCCACCGCATTGCTCCCGGTTGGGTAATGCGCGAACGCCCGACAAGGAGATCCCCGGCCTCCGTTGGCTGACCGATACACGCAGTACTTCGTGAAGGGATCCGTGTAACCGAACTCAGCGTGCGGAATCCCGATGATATTTCTCGAACTGTTCTTCGGGCCGCTTTTCTCTTGAATCGCACCGATCGCGTTCTGAAATGCGGTGAATCCTCGTTGGAACTCCTCAGGGTGTTGGGGCCGAAACCCTGCCTTTCGGAGGAAGTCGTAGAGCTCGATGTTCGGCCACAGGTAAACGAAATACGCCCCCCGAGCGGCAGCCTCGGCGATCAAGCGACCGAACGTGGCCCAGACACTGACCCCGAACTCGTACGGCACATCATCCCAGCAGTACAGGACGAAAAGATCTTTCTCGTGCATCGACCGAAAGAGGGTATCGATGTGCCAGCTAAAATTTGTGTCGAGGCGGTGGACTAGTTGCTCGCCGCGCTGGTCGTGGTACTCCAGAGAGTCTTCCAGAGTTTTCGGCGCGTGCTCCGGTTGGGGGGGGTGATTTAGTCGGGTAGCGTCGCCAGTGCGAACGAGGGTAAAATTGTAATCCTCTTTCAATTTCACCATATTTGGCTCCCGGCCGAAGTGCTTGGCTAGAGCCATGAGCACTTGGTCCGGGAACGCATTCCGCTTCAGCCAGGTTCGCAGCGTGTTCTCCGGCACACCGACGGATTTAGCCAGAAAACTAAAACTGTGCTTTCTCGCCTTCGCCTCATGGCGGATGAAGTCGCTGAACATCTTTCGCTGGCTAGGAGTTGCATTCTCGATCGGTTCATTATTTTTGGCTGGCATTGCGACACGCTGTTGAAGTCGGAGGAGCGGCCATCGGAATCACACCGATGACCAGTCCCATTTGTTTGAGAGATCGAAGGCAACCCGACGTGAGGGTCACTTGACACAAGCAGATTCAGAGTTCATCTGAGTCCGCGGCTGCCACTCGCCGCGGCTCGCCACCGCCAGCGACCGTGCCGGAAATGTGTTTTGACTTCCAGTTGATAATTCCGCCGAGAGCGAGCGCGCCGATACCAAGAGCAAGAGCAACGAGGCCGATAATCCCGATGATCGCGACGTTGGGGTCCACATGAGCCTCCTAGTGGATGAGTTGGAAACAGACTAAGCATAACGACTCAGAAGCGGTCATGATGGTTCTGAACCACTCATGAACCAAATAGTAACGCGGTCGACTCATCCGTCAACGCGAACTTGGCGAGATTTTGAAAATACTTCCGAGGCAGATTTGCTGTTGTGACTGGAGAGATTCGGTTCGTCGTCTTCGACTTAGTGGTGCATAAGTGACCGGTTTTGACTGGCAATGGCAGTGAAAATGGCTGAATTTAAGGGCAAATAGCCGTCCTAGACCGGTCGCCTTGTACCCAATGACTTCCCGCCGCGCAAGCAAACGCCCGTGCAGCACCGCGACCTCATCCACCGGAAATTAGCCCGTATCCGGCTTTCCTCTCCCCCAGCTCATCAGCAAACACGGCGATGGGCTCCGCGAGTAGCCTGGCACGACAGTGCGAGGGGTCAAATCGCCATCTTCATCGCAATCCGTCTGCCGACGCAGTGCCACCGACTCGAATCGATGGCGCGGTCTTGCGCATTCGGTGTTTATGGTGCATAAAGGACGTTCGGAACCATAAAATACCAAGTCTTCTGGCCCCTGAGGTTCATCGAGTGACTGATCGCCTTGCGTCGCACTCAAATAAGTCTCCCTTTCCGATTTGAGCGCTCGGTGCGGATCTTGTGGTCGTCCCGGCTGGTGAACCAGAATGAGATTCCGGGCCTCGGTGCAGTGACGCGCGGGTTCAATGCAATGGAGAAATGATCGCATTAGACCGGTCTCGTTGTGGAGTGCGGCGGCCGCGCGGGTGGCGTCGCAGTCGTGCCTGTTGACGCCCACGCTGTCGGGAGCGCGGAACTCCGGCAGCGGTTCGGTCGCATTCGGGTGACTCGCTGAGATTAACCACTTCGTCACTTCTACCGAATTGATCGGCGAAAAACGCTTTACCGCTCCCCAGAGACGCGCTCGACCCACTTGCGATCGGGTTCGCCCTTGAGCGTGTCCACCTCCACCCGCAGCCGGGCGATCTCGTCGCGCTGGCGCTCGATGATCCGGTACGCCAACTTCTCGCGCGGCTTGCCCCCCAGCAACCACTTGTAGTGCTTGAGGAAGGCCGCCACCTGGGCGTCCGGGACGGGTGCGCGTCGGGCGTTCATCTCTCGCTAGTAGCACGATCAGAAAGTTCTTTCAACCCCCACGCGAACGCGCTACGACTGGCCGCTCTGGTGCGGCTTTTTTGTCGCGTTCCGTCGGGTGGTCCGGCGGAATCAAGTGGGCCGGGCGAGTGCTGGTAACACTCCCCGGCCCGTGGCCCTGTCGTGAAAGGACAGGACGATGGCCACGATACGTTCGCTGTTGGCCCTGGGCAACGCCAAGCTCGGGCGCGCGATCCACCACTTCGATCTGCCCGCGGTGTCCACGTGCCCCGGGCGCTCGAAGGTGTGTGAGGCAGCATGTTACGCCACGCGCGGGCGATTCCACACCGGTTTGGTGCGGGACCGGTTGCGCTGGTGCCTCGCGCAGTCGAAGCGCCCGGACTTCGCGGACCGCATGGTGCACGAAGTTCGGGGTAAGGGTGCGTTGGTTGTTCGGGTCCATGTGTCTGGGGATTTTTACGACCCCGAATACGCAGGCAAATGGCTCTCGGTTTTCCGACGGTGCCCGACCGCCACGTTCTACACCTACACGCGCTCCTGGCGCGTGGGGGACGTGGTGCCGGTGCTGGAACAGATGGCCGGGCTCGGGAACGTGCGCCTCTGGTTCTCCGCGGACGCCGAGACCGGGTCGCCCGATCCGCTCCCCGAGTGGGTCCGGGTGGCGTGGCTCCAGACGGACCCGGACGAACCGGTCGCGGGGAACTTGGTGTTCCGGGACGAACCGGTTCGGGGCACGCGCCCGCGCACGGCCCTGCCGGTGGTGTGCCCGAACGAGACCCCGGCCGGGCACCGGTTCGGGGTCAACTGCGGCAACTGCGGGCACTGCTGGAAGGCGTGACCGCGCCCCCACACCCAACCGGGTGTGGGGGCTTCTTTGAATATGAAAAAGGTCCCACCTCTCGAGCCTGCGGCGCCGAGCATGCCGTTGACACGCACTCCGGACCGGAGCGCACGTATTAAAGAAATGGCGAGTAACGATTTCTGAGCGGTGAATCACAGGCGGTGCCAGAACCGGCTGCCGATTTTGCCTCAAAACAGGTCGCTGGAGCCCGGCTCGGGTCAACCTCGGGCTCAAGAGGGGGAGGATCGTCCCCCTCGGAAGATCGCCTCTGGCCGTCGTCACCGTGCCCCAACCGTGATGAGGGCACGGTGACGGCGGCCGACGGCGACGGAGGGGGACTCAAGGGCGAATGCTCGCTAGCTGTCGTTGGCGCAAAGCACACTTTCTCAACGCCTTGTGCGAAACCGGGCGCCGGCGAACGGGCCGAGATTACCCGCCCACGGACCCGGATGAGAAAAATCGTGCGCGGTTTGCCCCCGCCCGGGACATGATGTGGCCATGCGACGCGTTTTCGACCTCTGGCGACGGTTCGGTGCGGTTCCGGCGAGCGGCGTACCGGACGACGAGTTGCTCCACCGGTTCGCCCGGAACCGGGACCCGGACGCCTTTGCCGCGCTCCTGAACCGGCACGGCCCCCTCGTCTACGGCGCGTGCCGCCGGCTCCTGCCCGACCCGCTCGACGTGGAAGACGCGTTCCAGGCCGCGTTCCTCGTGCTCGTGCGCCGCGCCGAGGCGCTGCGCGGGCGCCCGGTGGGGCCGTGGCTGCACCGGGTCGCCGTGCTCACGGCCCGCAGCCTCCGGAGGCGGAACGCGGTCCGGTTCGCGAACGCGAGCGCGCTGGTGGAAGTCGCGGCCCGGCCGAGCGCGCCCGATGCGCGGCTCGACGTGGACGCGGCCCTGTCGGCGCTCCCGCGCAAGTACCGGGAGCCGGTGATCCTGTGCCACCTCCAGGGGTGGACGCGCCGGGAACTGGCGGACCACCTGGGGTGCCCGGAGAGCACCGCCGCGTCGCTGGTGGCCCGGGGGCTCGCGAAGCTCCGGCACCGGTTGGCCGGGTGCGACCCGGCGGTGGTGCTCGCCGTAGCCGGGTCGGCGGTCGTGCCGCCTACCCTGACTGCCGCTGCGGTTCGAGCCGCGATCGTGTACGCGACGTCGTTTTCGGACGCGGCCGTTCCTCCGGCCGTGGCCGCCCTCACGAATGGAGTCCTGCGCATGGTTCGGCTCAAGAAACTGGCCGCGGTAAGCACGGTTCTGGTGGCGGTGCTGGCCCTCGGGGCCGGGTTGGTCGGCTGGCCCGCACCCTCCGCGCGCGCCCAACCCGGGCAACCGAACGTACCGGCGAGTGATCGGGCGAAGGTGGAACGGGAACTGGAGGCCGCGAAGCGCCGGGTCGAGGAGCTGGAGGCCGAGCGGAAACGGTTGGCCGAGGCCGAACAGAATGCGACCCCGCGCCTGCTGATCGAGGTCGGGGGCGGCCCGAGCCCGCGGATCGTGGTGACCGAGTTCAAGGCCGGGGGCAAGGCGGTCGGCACGATCGAGACGACGAGCCTCGAGATGCTGGGCCGGTTCCTGGCGCGCAGCCGGAACGATACGGCCGGTCCCAAGACCTTAAGCGTTCGCGTCGACGAGCGGTGCCCGCAGGCGGTCCTTAAAGAATTCGTGGCCACGGTCAAGGCCGCCGGGTTCGATCCCCTTCCCTTCACGGTCGTGGACGCTGTCAGCGGGCCGGCGCCGGTGGAGCTCGGAGCGAAGAGCTTACCGCCCTATGTGATCGAGCCGCCGGACATGCTCTCGGTCGAGGTCGTGGTGAAGCGGAAGGATCCGAAGAACCCCGTTACCGTACCGCTCCCGGTGCAACCGATCAGCGGGCCGTTTCAGGTGCGCCCGGACGGGACCGTGGGGCTCGGGTACTGGGGGAACGTGGCGCTCTCCGGGCGCACCCTGGATGAAGCGGTCGGGGTAATCCGGTCCCACGTGGCCGGCAGCGGGGCGCTTAAGAACCTCGGGATCGGGGCGGATGCGCTGGCCGTGATCGTGGACGTGGTGGCGTACAACAGCAAGCGGTACTACGTCATTCTCGGCGGGGGTGATGCCGGTGACCAGGTCATCGCGCTCCCGGTCACGGGCTCCGACACGGTTCTGGACGCGCTGGCGAATTCCCAAATCGCGCAGGTGGCGATCAAACCCGGCACCGAGATTTCGCTCGCTCGCATGGAAAAGGGCAGCAAGGAGTGGAAGATTCTGCCCGTGGATTGGGTGGCGCTCACACAGCACGGGATTACTCACACCAACTATCAGCTGGTGCCCGGGGACCGGATCCACGTGAAGCCGAAGAAATGACGGACCGGTTCGGATCGCGTGAAGGGGTTCGTGCGAGCCGCCGACCGCAAATCGGAACGACCCGAAAGGGGCCATACGTTCGGTTCAACTTGGTTCGCCCGTTCCAAATGTGAGCCGTTCGGCCGGTGGGTTTGCCCACCGGCCGTGACTCTTTGGGAGTGAGCGCCGGCGCAATTCGGCGGCCCGGGTCGTCGCGATCTGGCGCGCGAGGATCTCGAGCGGACTTACCGACGAGGGGGCGCCCGAAGGCCCTTGTAGCAGCCAGGCGCGCCGTTCACTTCGGCTCGATCGAACGAGTGGCCGCTTTTCGGTACGTTCCGGGTTCCGATCAGGAACGTGTTGCGCGGGCGGAAGGAACGTGTCAGTGTCGCGGGGCTGCGGGCGTCGAGAGCGCACCTATGCAAGCAAGGTCGGGGCTCTTCGGCAAGATCGCTTGATGACGTGGGGATTATAAGCCCGCGGATAGTACAGCGGGATGAACCGCCCGGTCCGCAGCAACCATTTATACAGAGTCAAGGACGCTACTCCGACGGGTTCTGATACCCTCGTAGCTCCATTCTGGTTCGAGCACACGCAACGCGCGGACCGTTACCTCGCACCGGGCCGGGACATCGACCGGTTGCAACCGGTGCCCGGTTACGTCCTCATTTCCGCCCGGCTCCATCTCGTCACCCGCGGCACGCCGGGCCTAATTACCCCGCCTCGATCAACCGCGCAGTGAAGCGGTCCCGAGCACCGCGCATCCGGTGTCGCGCCGCGAGCGAGCTTCCGAATCCGACCGGATGGGCGTGCGGGAGTGGCCGTGTTCTCCTGCCGTCATCGGGCCCGGCCCTCGGGTCTTTGGTGTGGGACGCTGAACCGGGCGCCGGGGGCCGCAAGGACAATGACGGTTCCTCCGCTGCGCGGCCCCGCCGTAATTGTCCGTGCACCCGCGCTGCGCTCCCGGCTCGACCCGGTTCTGGTCACGGTCCCACAAGGCCCGAGGGTCGGGCCCCACAACGCAACGAAGGAGAAACCTCATGTCACAACCCGCACACAAGATCCGCACTGGCGCACTCCAGGTCACGATCTGGCGCAACCCGGCCGAGAAGGGCAACTGGTACTCGGTCAAACTTACCCGCGGGTACAAGACCGACGACGGGTGGCGCGAGACCGACAGTCTGGGTCACGACGACCTGCTCGCGGGAGCGAAGCTGTTGGACCTGGCGCACACCTGGGTGATGCACCAACTCGAGGCCGACCGCAAGGGCCGCAAGCTGTCCGAACAGGTCATGAAGTAACCACCCATCGGGCGGGCCAACGGCCCGCCCCACCGGGTACGATCGGCGGTTAATAGTGGCTCCTCGGTCGCGTTCCTCGCATCCCGAGCGAGGGAACGGCCGCGATTGGGGAGCACCCACAGGCGACCGAGTTCGGCGGACGCCACAGGGGCAGTTGGTTGTGGTACGGAACAGCGTCGTGTTGCTGGAAGGAGTCCCGCGTGGATCAAAGGGGACGCGCCCGGCTGTCCGTCGGTGACAATCGCGAAACACGACGAACGCAAGTCCACTTCGATCGGGCGAAACCGCCTCATCGCCAGTCGAAACCCATGAGCACCCACGACGTGTCCCCGGCCTTATACACCTCGGACGGGCGACCGCCATCGGCGTCCATCACCACCACGCGAGCGGAGTACTTCTTGTCCGCACACGCTTCCTGGTGCAGGACCGCCAACCGCCTCCCGTCCGGTGACCACACCGCCGTCACCCCTGTTCGCCCGGTGTCCTCAAAACTGCCCCGCGTCTCGAACACATCCTTCGGATTTTTCCCGTCGGCGTCCACCACCGTTACGAACAATTGGCTCCTTCCCTTGAGGCTGTTGCCTCTCACGGCGTCCCACTTCTGTCGCACGAACGCGATCCGCTTCCCGTCCGGCGACCACTGCCACCCAAACGGACCCACGCCGTCCTTGTCGTCAGCGACGACGACAGCCTTTCGTGTCTTCACATCGACCGCAAGGAGCTGCCGGCCAAGAAATTTCACACGCAACATGCCCCCGATCTTCTTGTTTGGGTCGATGGCCACTCGCTCCGTCCACAATAGCACGCGGGCGCCGTCCAGCGAGAACTGGGGTGGGAACGGCGAGCGGATGACGTGATCGGCCCCGAGGAGCGGAACGGTTTTGCCCTCGTCCAGGGACACCAGGTGGCACGACCAGGTGTACTGGTCGTCCGCGATCGACTTGTCGATCGCCACGGCCGATCGGCCGTCCGGGCTGACGGCCCGCACCGCGAACTTCTCCGGCACCTTCAGCGCCGTCCGCGTGCCGGTGGTCGTGTCGTACACCCACGTTTTGAGCGCCCCGGTGGTGCCGTCGTCGGCCAACTCGCGGCCGGAGAGGACCAGCCGGTCGCTGCCGAGCCAGACGGGATCGTATGCCCCGAATCGCTTCACAACTCGGGGCGTCTCGCCGGGTTTGAGCGTCAGCAGCCGGACGCCCCGTCGCACAACCACTCCCTTCGAATCGTCAACGGGTTCGGGTGGGTCCGTTTCGCCAGCGAAGACCACCCGCGTGCCGTCCGGCGACGAGACGGCGTTCGAGGTCATCACCCGGAGGGTGGCGTCGGGGACGGCGGCCGGCCCGTCCAGCACGGTACCGTCGGGCCGGAGGAGGACCGGCTTGTCGCCGACCCACACGAGCAGTCGCGTTTCCCGCGGCGGCCCCTTGGGCACGGGAGCCGCGGTCGCCCGCGGGACGGGGCGCTCGCCCCACCCGCCGATTGCGAGCAGCGCACCGACCAGGGCGAGTGTGAGAGCGGCTTTCGCAATCGTCCCCTTCAAGGTCCGTCCCTCCGAGATGAGGTGAGCGACGGCCGGGCGGGTGGTACCGCCGACCGCCGCGAGGGCCGCCGCTCGGACCATAGCCGCCGGGGGCCACCCGATCAGCCCGACGAGAACCGTCGGCACGGTCAGCCCGCGGGCGTCGAGCCGGGCCCGCAACTTCGCCCGCGCCCGTTCCAACCGCCCCTTCACCGATCCGACCGTCCACCCGAGGCGCTCGGCCGCCTCGTCCAGGGTGCAGTCGTCCACGCCGCACAGCACCAGTACCGCGCGCTCGACGTCCGACAGTTGCGCCATCTCGTCGTCCACCGCGGCGAGGACTTCGCGGGCGGAGAGGGTGTCGAGCGGGTCGGCCGACACCGACGTGTCACCGGGCAGCGGGGCCGACGGACGGTCCTTGCGGGCGGCCCTCAGCGCGAGCCGGTGGGCGGTGAGGTGCAGCCACCCCGCGAGCGCGACGGGTGGGCGGATGGACTCGGCTTTGCGGGCCAGAACGAGGAACGCGGCCTGGAACACGTCCTCGGCGGTGGCGTCCGAGCGGCAGCGGGTGCGGGCCACCTGCCACACCAGGCGGGCGTACCGGCGGACGAGGACGGCGAACGCCCACTGATCGCCGTCGGCGACGAACCGCCCGAGCAGGGCGGCGTCCGACTCGGCGGACGAGTCCGCGAGCCCGAGCGAGCGGAGCACCGCCGGCAGAGAGGATGCCTTCATACCACTGATAAAGCCCGCCCGACGCCGAACGGCACGGCGGCACGGACGGAATTGTTTGAACGGTGTGGTGTAACCGAGTCTCGGATCGGTTACCGCCAGCCACAGTGGCCGCGTTGTGCGGGCAACGGTGAAGCAGGCGCTGTGAGACGCGGACCGGAAATGAAACCGCCCGGACCGGGGAGGCGGGCTCAAGGGCGGCCTCACCCGGTGCGGGCGGCGTTCCGGGGGCGATCCGGAACAGGAGCACTGGTGTTTTGGAACCCGCTGGGCGGACCGGGTGAATCGCAAGCGAAACCGCTGGGCGATCAGGGCGATGTTGGGCGAACGGCTGCTGCGATGAGAGCCCTAAAAGCACGCGGCGCGCCGCTCTGTGAATTCTCCCCACACGAATGCCGTAACCCTTGGCATCGCATCGAGTTCAAAGCGGTGGTGCTTGACTCGACTGAACACATGGCCGTGTCCGAGAAGTTGACGAGGGACCCGTTCGTGTCGACTTTTCTTCCGTGCGCGTTTGATTTCGGCAGGGACCGTGGGGTATAGTTCCTTGAGACCAGCCACGACAGTCACGCTGAATGGGCGACAGCGTAACCGTCCGCGGCTGGTCCTTTTTTGCGCCGCTCACCAGCGTTCCACTTCGATCCGGGCGTCCTTCCCCTGGCGCTCCAACATCCGCACCACGCGTTGGGCATCGTCCCGGTCCCGGTAGGTGCCGTAGGTGTCCCAGTGCCCGCGGTGACGCACCTGCACCTCGAACCGCACGTTGCGGCGGTCGTGGCGGTCGAACACGTCGGGAGCGGCGGTTGCGGTCGACGCCACACCGGCGACGGCCCCGGTGGCGAGCACGGCGGACAGGATCAGTTTGCGGATCACGGCTCTCTCCTCGTTGCGGGTCGGCTCCGGTCGGCCCTGGTGCGAGAAGAACGGTTCGGGGGCGGTGCGTTGCGCCCACCGAGCCGCGCTCTCATTTCGGCTTCACCGGCTTGTCACGGGTGATCTCCAGGTGGCGCAGGGCCCCCGCCTTCGGCTTGAACTGGTCGTAGGTGGCAACGAGCGTGTACTTCGGGCTCAACTGGATGTGGACCCAGTCCGTCGCGTTCCCCACACTCAACGAGCTCTTTCCCAGCTTGTCCGCGTCGAGCTTCAGCGCCGCCACCATTCCCTCCCACGACTCCGGCACCTTTCTCTTGCCCCCGGCACCCGCCTCGTAGAGGGCCGCCAGCCGCTCGGCGAACACGGCCGCCTCTTCGTCCGTGTAGAGCGGATCGCCCCGCCCGGGGAGCGCGAGTTCCTTCCCGTCCTTACCGCGCATCTTGAGCCACGGCTCGTCCTTGGTTCCCTTCCCGGTGGTCCGCAGCACTGCGTTCGGGTTGGTGACGTGTGAGGCGGTTAACTCGCGCCCGTCGGTACAGGTCCAGCGCAGGTGCCCGGTACCGGACGTTTTGGGGACGTAGCCCGGGCCGAGCAGGGCCACCGCCTCCTTCAGGGTCAATCCGTCGCGCACCTTATCGAACGCGGCCGCCGGGGCCGGGTCGGGTGCCATATCCCCGGACACGAACGGCCGGAACTCCTTGTCGCCCGCGCCGGAAAGCCCGGCGATGAGGATGAATGCGGTCAGCATAGGTGAGCCTCGCGTGGGGCGATTACCCGACTATACCGCCGTTCGGTCGGGAACACCGTCTCGCGTTCGTAACGGGCGGCTTCGGCCTCACACAACGCGGGAGCGACCCGCGTTCCACACACACAATGCTTCGGGTGCTTGTGATAATCCGCACGGCTTTGCCGGTCCAGAAATAGCGCCCGATTTATCATCTCCGGGCAACGTCCTTCTCATTACAACCGCACTCGGGAATGCAACGTCCGTTGGTCCGTTACAAAAGTTTGAAACGGCTGGAAAGAAAGACCCCGTGTCGTGTAATTCCTCCCACCCCGGCGCGCGCCGTGCGGTGGACCGGAAGGTTTTGAACCGGTGCGTGTGGGGGTACCGATGGGCGCGATCGTGGACGGGGTGGTGACGGAGTTCTCGGACCTGTCGGCGGTCCAGGCCGTTCAACTGGCGTTACGGCTGGGAATCGCCGCCGTGCTGGGCGGGCTGATCGGGCGCGACCGGGAGAAGGCGGGCAAGGCGGCGGGGGTTCGTACCTACCTCCTCGTATCCGTCGGCGCGGCCGCGTTCGTGGCGGTGCCCCAACAGTCCGGGGCAACGGCGGCGGACGTCACGCGGATCCTACAGGGGCTGGCCGCCGGTATGGGGCGCGAGCTGTCGGCGCTCCTGGTCGGTCTCACCGGGTTGTTCGCGCTGTCGGTGCTCGGCCACGGGAACGGGCACCACGGGACCGGCCCGTGGACAAGAACCGGTCAGCTCGCGAGCGATGAGTCCTCACCCTTGGACCGTTGCCCTTTCGGCGCCGGGTGCCGGCGCGGCTCGCTTGTTACCGCGCGGACCCCGACGACTTTGGTGGCGTGAAGGAAGTAGGCCAACTCGAGCAGCGTTTCGGTGACGGGCTTGGTGACTTGCTTGCGGCGGGTCTTTTTGGCGGCGTTCATCGGGACATCCTGTTCGGGTGGGGGCGTCCGTTCGCTCCCGGATCTTTGCACGCGGCGTGCCGCCCCGAACAAAGTCGATTTGACAACGGTCCCACCAAAGAACGCGACCCGCCCCATTGGAGGCGGGTCGGGTCGCGTTCATCGGATCGGGCATCAGCCCGCGCAACTCGCGCACGCCGCCGCGTCCGACTTCCATCCCTTTTCGGTTTCGGCCGAGTTCTTGGTCAGGTGCACGTGGTCCTCGTGGACCCGGCCCACCCACGCGGTTGGCACGAAGTGGTGCTGCCCGTCCGGGCTGTCACTCTTGGTCAACTTGATCGCGTTCCCTTCGAGGTGATCGACGACGCCCACCTTCTTGCCACAGGAGGCGTACACCTCCATGTGCCCCTTGATTCCGGCCACGCCTTGGTTCTCGCCCGTATCGGCGCACCCGAACCCGGCCTTCTCCTTCACGTAGGCCGCGGCTTCGGACGCGCCCTCGGCGATCTTGTGCCCGACGTTCTTGGCCGCGTCGGCGACGGCGTGGGCGGCATTCGAGACCTTATCTTTGATGTCCGACATGGTGTGTCTCCTGTGTGGGATCAAGAACGGTCCGCCCGAATTGAGGGGCGGACCGCGTTGGGAACCGGCGTGCGCGGCTCACGCGCCGCTCTTGTCCTTCAGCTTCTGCCCGGCGTCCTTGACCGCTTGGCCCGCGGACTTGGCCGCGTCGGCGGTCTTCTCGGCCACCGTTTCGGCCCCGTCCTGGATCTTTTCGCCGGCCTTCTTCGCCGCGTCTTTGACGGCCTCGCCAGCGTTCTCAATCTTCTCGCGAATGGTATCGGCCATGATCGGTTCTCCGTTTTGGATCGGGGTGCTCCCGGCTGGCTTGGCCGAGGTGGTTAGAGCAACGTGCGTGCCGGCCCCAGAAATTGCACGAGTTCAACGAACGGTGCCTGATGGACGAGCACCTGGATGGGGCGCGAGTAATGGCATTCCTGGGCGCGTGCCCGGCACCACCGAAATGGATCTGCGCCGACGCGTACGGGGGTTCGATGGGGTACGCACACGGGCGCGTCGCGGACGGTACGGTCGTTTAATGGCTCGTGGGCACTGGCCCGTTGCTCGCGCGGGATACTGGTGCGCGGAACACATCGCCCGAATACAGGATCGAATTGGTCACGGGCCGTGACTTCGCGGCGCGCCGACGCTGTTGGTACGAGCCGCTCGCTCCGGGCGCCGTGACCGGTGCGCTCCACGCCCCTTTCGTCTCCGATCCTCCACGTGCTCCCACGAGTGGAAAGGGACCGGCCCGGTGCCACGTACCGCCGATGAGTCAGTCAACTGAGTTATTTGGGTGCGGATAAGAATGTTTTTCAGACGTCTTCCCTCAACTCCGTTGAGGACGAATTTCGCCGCGAAACGCGCCCGGTCGGCTTTCCGGGCACTCGTTTGGACAGTCCGCTGACTTACGTGCCGGCCGACGGGACGGCTCGCCATCCGGCCAGCCGATATGACGGCCTTCTGGCTTTCACGTCGGCCCGCTGTCCGGGTCGCACGCCAACCGGCCGGGTTGCTGGCTTGTCAGCCGGCCATTCGGCCGGCCTGCTGACAAGCCGTCTTGCTGGCCTGCCGTCTTGCCGGCAAGACGGCAGGCAGGTTTTCCAACCGGGTGGCCCGCCACCCGGCCGCGGCTCCGGCTGGCGAGCCGGCGGGCCGTGTTGCCGGAATGCCACACGGCCGACAAACCTGTCGTCGGGCCGCACATCCCGCTTGCCAGGCGCCAACAACGGCGCTACGGTCCGGGGCATGATTATTGTCCTCGCGAACTCCAAGGGCGGGGTCGGCAAGACGTCGATCTCGGTGCACCTGGCGGCCTGGCTGGCCGAACAGGGGCACTCGGTCGTGCTCGCCGACTGCGACGCTCAGGAATCCTCGAGCGAGTGGGTCGCCGAAGCCGCGCCCGGGATCCGCGCGGTCCGGTTCGCGGACCCGACCGCGATCCTCGACGCCATGCCCCAACTGGCCCAGGAGGCCGACTTCGTGGTCGCCGACGGGCCCGGGAGCAACACCGAGACGAGCCGCGCGCTGCTGCTCCGGGCCGACCTCGCGCTGGTCCCGTGCAAGGCGTCCATGCTCGAGGTCCGGGCCCTGGCTCAAGCCACGACCGTGCTGCGCCAGTCCCAGGACATCCGCCAGGGCAAGCCGGACGCGGTGATCGTGCTCTCGATGGTGGGCAAGCGGTACCGGCTCACCCAGGACATGAAGGACGCGGCCGCGGCCCTCGAGTTGCCCCTGGCCCGGACGGCGCTCACGCTCAAGCAGATTTACGCGGACGCCCCGGGCCAGGGGACCGTGGTGTGGCGCATGGGCACCCGGGGGCGCGAGGCGGCCGCCGAGATGGAGGCCCTGTTCCGCGAGGTGCTACCCCACGCGGTGGCCCGAAAGACGCGGCGGAGCAAGCCGGCCGACGTGGCGCAACACGAAGCGAAGAGGAGGTGGGGATGAGCGAGCGCCGTCCGCTGATCGAAGGATTAAAATCGCACCCGGCGAACGACTCGCAGGTCGAGAAGGAGTTCGTGTTCGGGGGCCGCGAGCACCCGATCCCGCCCGTGGAACGCGCGGTGGTGGCGCCGGTGCGGGCCCCGCTCACGACCCGGATCCGGGCCGACTACGTGGCCGCCCTCAAGCGCGCGAGCCTGACCCGGCAACTCGACGGTCAGATCCCGAACTCGGTCCAGGAGTTCCTGGAAGAGGCCCTGGAACCGTGGCTCCGGTCCCACGGGTACATCCCGTAGCGGTCATGGGCGCGCTCACCGACGGCCTGCACCTGACCCGCACCCAGCGCAAGCGCCTGGACGCCGCGAGTGCGATCATGAGTGCGCGACCCGAGCGCATCGACTTCCTGCACACGGTCCAGTGCCAGTGCGGGATCCCGTACGGCAATCCGGGCGACGAGGTACGCGAGTGGGAGCGCAAGCAGGGCCTGGCGACGCTCCGGATCGAGGCCGGGTCGGCGTACGATCCGGCAACCGGGGACTTCGTCCGGCTGGGACTCCCGTACGGGGAGAAGCCCCGGCTCGTGCTCATCCACCTGGCCACCGAGGCGATCCGCACGGGCTCGCCCGTGGTGGACGTCGAGGACTCGATGACCGCGTTCGCGCGGGCCCTCGGGATCGCGGTCAACGGCCCGCACCTGCGGCACCTCAAGGACCAACTGTCCCGGTTGGCCGCGGCCACGGTGCGCATGGGCATGGTCGAGGGCGGCCGGGCCGTGCAGTTCAACACTCAGATCGTCAGCGCGTTCGACCTGTGGTACCCGACCGAGCCGGGCCAGCGCATGCTCTGGCCCTCGACCGTGCGATTGAGCGCCGAGTATTTCGCGAGTTTGGAGCGGCACGCGGTCCCGCTGGACCGCCGGGCCGTGGGCGCGCTGTCGGGTTCGGCCCTGGCCCTGGACGTGTACACGTGGCTGGCGCAGCGCCTGCACCGGGTGCCAGCGGGCAAGCCCCAGTTCATTCCCTGGACCGGGGTGTACGACCAGTTCGGTCAGGGGTACGCGCGGATCCGGGACTTCCGGCGCCGGTTCCTCGAGACGTTACGGCAGGTCCAGGCGGTGTACCCGCAGGCGCGACTTTCCGCGGACGAGAAGGGCGTGACCCTCGAGCACAGCCCGCCGCCGGTAAGCGGACGCTTGAACACGTTGGTCATCGGGTAATTCACTCGGATGGGAATGCCCTTCACAATCAGTCAGAAACGGGCCACAGAAGCGCGAAAGGTACGGGCGGGCAGGGTGATAGCCGGGACGAGCGTTCCACTACGGGAAGGGGCATTTCCGGTGCCCGGACGAGGGCGCGAACCCAGAACGTCACCACACACGGCCGTGAATGACACGGGACGCGACCGATCCGCGGTCAGAGAAGTTATCCCCGGTATCCACCGAAACAAGCCCCAACTATCGGAAGAAATAAAGGTGTATATAGGTTTGGGCGACCAAGTGTACGCGGAGCCCCCGCGGAAACGGGCGGGCGGGCGCGACCAAGTGTACGTAACGGGCGCGACCAGGTGTGCGGGGATAACTCCAGAGCGCGACCAAGTGTACGTGGACAACTGGCGCTGCATCAGTTTCTTGAAATTCTGCTATTTCTGAAGCCGATCGAGAAATGGGTTCGCATCGTTACCTGAGCCGCGTGGCCGGAGCCGAGTTGGGTGCGATTCTATCTGGGGGCCGCGCTTTCGAGGCTGCCGTAATCCGAGTGCGCGAGCCGGGCGGTCGTGGTGGGCGAGCCCACCGGTCAGGCGTGCTCTCGCATCAACCCGACCGCACCGGTCGTCGACCGCGCGGAATGCGCCTCCGAGCGATTTCGCCCGGAGGTCACATCCCGCATGAGAAGCGGTCGGACCGTGGCCCGTTGCGACGGGGGTGCGGCGTCTCCGCTACCAGTAAGCTGCGTTCGACGCGCCCCCGCCGCCCGTGTCCTGGTGCTGCACCGCGCCCCCGTCCTTAAATCCGGAGGTCGTGCCGCCGGCGAACGCGTTCATGACGCTGCTGGCCCGCACCAGGGCCCCGCCGCCCGGGGTGTTGTTCAGGGAATAATCGCGTGCCGACGCGTCCACGAACGGGTCCGCTGACAGCGTCACGTTCTGGCGCTGGTTGGGCAGCGAGATGTTGTTGTTGATGGGCCCGGCGGTGTTCGACCCGAGGTAGCACCCCGTCACGTGGTAGTGGTCGTACGCGGCCCCCGCGTTCACCCCCCAGCCCGCGTTGCCGTAGATCACGCTGTCCAGCAGCCCGCCGCCCGCGTTGCCCACGGCCCCGTTGAACCGGACCCCGTCGCCGCCGTTGTTCGCGAACGTGCACCCGGTCACGTGGCCGGTCCCGAACTGGAAGTCGAACCCGTGCGAACTGGCCCCGGTGTTGTTGACCGAGACGCACCCGACGATCAGCCCGGAACTGGCCCCCACGCCCATTCCGGTAAACGTGTTGTCGTGGCTGTAGCAGAAGAGCCCCTGGCTCGGCAGCAGCGCCGCCGCGACCGAGCACCCGGTCGCCTCGCACAGGGTGCACTCGCCGCCGAAGATGGCCGTGTTCTTGCAGTTCTGGCCCTTGCACTTGTACGCGCTGCCGTTCGTCGCCTGGATGCCCCGGCTCTGCGTCAAGCCCGCGCCGTCGGCGGTCACGTTCTCGATCCGGTTCCCGGTCCCCACGGTGACGAGCGTGAACGAGCTGATCCCGCTCGCGAGCACGACGGGCTTGGCCCCGTAATCCCCCGGCACCGTCCCGAACCCCACGATCCGCGCCGCGTTCGCGTTCGCCGCCTGGACGGCGACGCTCAGGCACCCGCCCGCCACGTTGTTCGAGGCGCTCGTGACCGTGTACGTCCCGGACCGGATGTAGAAGTTGTTCCCCGCGACGTGGACGCTTCCCGCCTTGCCCGGCGAGGCAAACGCCCCGCCGAGCCCACCGGTGCCGCCCGTGCCCGCCCCGGACGTGATGTTACCCGGCCCCACGACCGTGGCGACGCCCGCGGCGACCGACGCGATCACGTACACGCCCGCGGTGAAGTTCGTCCCGCCCGTCACGACGATCGCGTTCCCGACCTGTTGCCTGCCGATGGGGTTCGCCGCACTGGACACGGTCAGCCCCGCCCCCGTTGACGCCAGGTCCGTGTAGCTGATCCGCGCGGTCGCCCCGCGGGAGTAATCGATCGCCCATGTGGCCCCGGTCGGGCCGGCCACGGTCCCCACCCCGGCGGACGTCGTCGGGTACCGCGTGCCCCCGTTCTGCCCCGCGCCCGCCGCCGCCGACAGGGTTGCCGCGCCCGCGCTCACGGAGGCGATCGGGTACCAGCCCGGGTTCCAGTTGGTACCGCTCGCGATGTAGACCCACGCGCCGACGTCCCCAGAGGCGAACGCGTAGGAGGCCGAGGTGAACACCGGAGAGGCCCCGGTACCGCTCGAGGCGACCCCGTCTGTCAACATGCCCGCGACCTGCCCCGGGTCGAACCCGCCCCCGTTGGCCGTGTCGCTCCCGGACGTTTGAATGTACCAGATCGTGCCGGCTCCGAGTGGCATACATTACCCCTTAAATTGTCGCACGTTGGGATTTCTGAGCGAACGAATTTGGAAAAATCGACAAGGTACCAAAGTGGATCTGAACGGAGGACCGCGGGTCGGTCAGTTCGAGCAAACAAATGATGCACACGGTGGTAAACTGTGAAGCTCGGCGGGGCGTAACCGAACCACCGGGTTCAAGGATCCTCGACGTACGGCGGGAGCGGGAACCGGATCTGAGGGAACCCGGTGGGGCGCTCGTGCCGGTGGCTCCAGCGACTGGGCAGTGCGGTCGTCAGGCACTGCTCCCCGTACTTGTGCGCGGCGAGCTCCGCGGGCCTGTTGGGCACGCGGCACGTCACGCCCCCGAACGTGCCGCGCCGCGCCGGGAAAACCAGATCCTTCGGGAACGCGTTCTCTTCCGAATGGTGAACCGAGTTGGCCCGGACCGTCTCGCCGTCGAGTCGCGCGGGTACGAGCTCCAGGAACGGGAACGCGTGGTGGTACCCGGGAATCTTCGGGTCCCGGGGGTCAAAGACCAGCACGTTCCCGTTCGCGTGTGCGGTGACCTCCAGGCCCGGTAACCGGCCCCGTAACTCCGGAACCGACGGGGGATCGACACACAGCACGTCGATGTCGTCGTCCCAGGGCAGGGCCGCGCCGTACCGGACGTACCCGAGTAACGCGCCCCAGCACAGCACGTGCCCGGGAAGAACCGCGTCGACCCGCTCGAGCAGCGCGTACGACTTCGCCCGCTCCCGGGCACTCATCACGGGCGCGAACAGCGCGCCCGGGTCGCCCCACAGGGCCCGGTACCTCGGGTCGGTGTGGTACAGGTAGCACACCCGGCACGTGTCCCGGTTGTCGCACGTGCACGGGCGCGCGAGGGGTCCGGCAAGCGTCATACGCCACCCGCTCCCGGGTCCGGCCCCCCGGGCGCCTCACGGGGCGCGAGGGCCGGGGCGACCAGGAACTCGATGTACCGCTCGTGCGGGTTCCCGTGCTTCGGGTAGAACCCCCCGAGGTGCGGGTCCCCGCCGTCACAGACCAGGGACAGCCCGTTCATCCCGGGGCCGAGAACAGCCACGTCTCGTGGCGGAACCGGTCGGGGGACGGGACCGGGACCGGGAGCCGGCGCACCCACGCGGCCCGGGCCCACCAGAAGTTGCCCGCGTACATCTCGTTCCCCTTGCGGCAGAACCCGATCGTGTCGTACCGGTCCAGTTCCGCGACCCGCTCGCGCCACGGGACCACCACACTGGCCATCATGGCCCAGCGCCACTTCGTGTAGTACAGTCCCTTCCCGGTCACGTTCTTGGTGTGGAAGTACAGCACTTTCTCCCCGGCGTTGGCGCGGTCACAGTGGGCCTTGAGCGCGGCCAGGGTCGGGTACTCGAACCGGTTCTCCGGGTGCCGGGTGACCTCGACCGGAACCCCGAACCGGCCCGCCAGGGCCCGCAACTCGAACGCGTCCACCTCGGACCCGGTCAGGTGCGCGCGCACCGGCCCCGGGAACCGGGCCCGGGCCAGGCAGTGCAACTGCTCGGCCGCAACGTCGTACCAGTTCCCGAACGCGTACAGGTGCCAGAACGCGGTCACGCGAGGGCCCTCCGGACCAGATCGGCCAGGCGCGAGGGGCCCGACAGGAACTGGTCCCGGGTCTGGCCCTCGAGCCACCCGCGGAGCCCGTGGAACGAGGTCATGAACCCGAACACGTCGAACTGGCCCAGGTCGTCGCCCCCGAGGTCCCCGCAGAACCAGTGCGGCTCCATGACCGAGACCGGGGACACCAAGTGCGTCGGGATCTGCAGGTACGCGCACCACGGGTGCCGTGCGAACGCGTGCTCGATGGCCTCGGTGGACGCCGAGAGCCAGCCCATGTTGGCCCCGTACTCGCGCACCTGCCCGAGCGCGTACTCGGCCGCGGCCCCGAGGATCACGGACCCGGGCCGGGCCACGAAGAAGTTGTCCATCCAGGACCCGTGCCACTCCCGGAACCCGACGTAGTCGAAGTCGGCCGCGAGCCCGACCAGGGACCCGAGGGGCTTGAGGCACACGAAGTCCATGTCCAACCACAGGCCCCCGGCGCGCGCGACGAACGCCTTGCGGATCCAGTCGACCCGGTGCGTGACGTACACGTCGTCGAGCTCGCGCGGGAGCGGCCCGAGCACCCCCTCGACGTCCCGCCGGGTCAGGACCCGGGCCGTCGGGTTGTGGGCCCGGACCGTCTCCAGGCACAGGTCGTAGTACCAGTGGCGCCGGTCCCCTTCCCAGTACAAGTAGATCCCGCTCATCCGGTGCTCCGCTCGTCACGTGGGTCCCGGGCCCGGCGCCACCGGGCCAGCGCCTCGTCGGCGCGCGCGGCCCGGACCTCGAGGACCGGGCGCGCGGTCGCGGCGCGCAACTCGTCGCTCCCGACGTCCGGGTGCCACACGACCGGGACCCCGTTGGGGATCTGCTCGGCCTCGTCGGCCAGGACCTCGACCAGGGCCCCAGCCGCGCGCGCCGCCCCGCGCCCGGGCCCGCCACGAGCTCGCGCAGCCCGTTGTCCAGGTCGGTCGCCGGGTCGCGCCAGTACCCCGTGTGCCACCCGTGGTCCCGGAGCTCGGCCGCCACCTCGCGCGGGGCCCGGAGCAGCACCACCGGTTCCAGTTCCGGGTCCTTCGGGTCCAGTTCCGGGATGCCCCGGAGCCCGGCGTCCAGGGTCGGGGCGTCGACCGCTCGCACCCCGCGCCCGGCCGCGCGGCCCAGTTCCTCGGGCGTGGCCCGGGGGTGCCACACGGCCCCCGCGCGCCCGTTCCCGTTGGCCACCTCCCAGGCGATCATGTCGACCCAGGCGCGCAGGGCGGGACCCGGGTCCGGGTCGGCGAACGCGCGGATCAGGCCCCGGTCGACGCCCGTGGCCGGGTCCCGGTCGTACCCGGTGTGGAGCCCGCGCCGGCGCAGGGCCGCGACCACGTGCCGGGGCCCGCGCACGAGCACCACCGACTCGTCCCCGCTCGGGGGGACCCAGAACTTGGACGGGTTCCGGGCCCCGCTGATGTCCGAGGGCCCCTGGGCCTGGCCCACGAGGAACGGGTCCGGGGCGTAGACCCGGTACCCGGCTTGCATGGGCCCCATGACGTGGTCGCAGTGCCCGGACGCCGCGCACCACCGGCTGTACAGGTCGCGCAGGAACCGCCCGCGGATCGCGTACGCGTGGGTGCGCTGACAGTTCGTGCACCGGACGACCCCGGGGGCGACCGGGGGCGCGGCTCCCATGTGCTGGCCCCCGAGCATGAGTTGGTCCCAGTCGCCGGGCACGGCCGCGAGGAACGCGCCCACCGCGGCCCGGAAATCGGGCCGGAAGCACGCGTCGTCCTCGAGCACCAGGAGCGTCCCGACCCGGTCCATGATGGCGCGCTCGAGCACCTGGCGGTGGCTCTGCATGCACCCCCAGGCCCCGCCCCCGGCCCCCCAGCGCTCGGGCACCGGGACCTCGGCCCCGTCGACCGCCTCGAACACCACCGGGTCCGGGAACGGCCACTCGATCCGCTCGAGTGCGTCCCGGAACGCGGTCAGCCGGTCGGGCCGGCGCCGCAGGTTGATGAGCACCACCCGATCGAAGGCCCCGATCATCCCACGCCCCTAACATCACGAGGTTGCACCAGCGGCTCCGTGCCGGGTTCCGACCACGCCAGTTTGCGTATCTTCGCGGTAAGCCACAAGGGAGAGCGGCGGCGTGCAACGAGCCGCCTACATCGGTCGGGCGCCTGTCTGTTCCGGCTCCCGTCCGTTCGAAAGCCGCCGGGCTCGGAACCTGCAATTCGCTCCGGAAGGTTAATAGAAACCGGGAACAAAAAAGAGCCTCTGCGGCGGCGCTATGTGCGGAGCTCGGGCGCGGCGTAACATAGTCTCGCTTTAACTCTTCCTTTCGTTACGCCGTCGTTCCTCAACCGCACACCCTCACTCGGTAATCGTGCACAGCATTGTTACACCCGAGCAACAATTCATCCCGACAAAACTGAATTCCCCGTGGAACGGGCTGAGGCTCTGAGGAACAAAGGTTCCCATGGCAACGGACCCATCGGCCGCAGTGTACGACCACACGCCATTCACGCAAGTGATCGTGACCATAAAGCCTTTAGTCGGTGAGCACATCCCCGTTGTCGCGCCCCCGGCCCACGTGCCGTTTCCAGGGTTCGTTAATGTGAAGCCCGAGGGGATCCCGCAACCACCAGGCGACGCTGTGAACGTGAGTGTCGAGCTCACCCCCGCACACGTCGGCACCGAGCCCGACGAGCTCCCGGAACTGCTCCCGCTCGACGAACTGCCGCGTGAAGAACCACTGGAGCTGCTGCGCGACGAACCGCTCGAACTGCTCCCACTCGACGAGCTACTACTGGACGAGCTGCTGCGCGACGAGCTACTACTGGACGAGCTGCTACTGCAACTGGACCCGCCCCCGGTCACCATGACCATGAGTTTCAGGGCCGAGTAGTCCTCGATTCCCGCAGCTTCCCGGTAGCTCAAGGTCAGTTTGTAGTCCCGGAACCCGGGCTGCAGGTCGTAGGACTGGGACTTGATCCACCGGTCTTCGCCGTCCACCGTGTCGACGAGGGTCACGACCGCCGAGGTGCACGCGGTCCCGTCCAGGCGCACGACCAGGGTGTGCGGTTGCGCGGCGTCCTCGGGGAACCCGGCGATCGGGGCCCCGAGGGGCGCCAGGTCCACCACGAAGGTGCTACTCGGGGGGAGGGACGGGCTGGTGACGAACGTCGCGTCGTCGGGAACCAACTCATTGAGGCGCGGCCACAGGGGGACCGGGGTCCACCCGCCGACGTAATCGTCCGCACTCGGCCGCGCTGGTTGGGACATCCCGCACCCGTGGAACACGTGCACGAATTGTGCAAAGGGAATCGAACGAGCGGGTCAATTATTCGCACACGTGCCCCACTTGTCCAGCACTTTTCCCAAAAACGTTGTTCGCCCCCAGCCGAGCGAGTCACGAGGCGTATAACAAAGAATTATACAACTAATATTCAATAATCAAATTGACTGTAGGCCATCCGGGATGAGATAAATCCTGTCCGATTTTCCTTGACAGGGTTGCAACCGTTGCCATAGATTCCACTCGTTTTGCGACAGATCAGACGCAGGCGCGGCCCCGAACGCCGGCTCCGTCGATTCGATCCCCGCTCCTGGAGCGACCGATGTGCGAACCCGGAGCGGGCCCCACGCGATCGTCACGCGTGAAGAATATCTTCTTTAAAGGCAAGATATTACGCCCCGGAGCCGATCGAGGCGCGAAGTTCGGAGCCGCGACTGGAGCCCCAGGACCGTGTTCAGCCGAGTCACAAACAGGGTTGTCAATTAACGCGCCACGTTCCGTAGACGAGCGGCTCTCGGTCCGTCCGAAGGTGGTTCCGGGAACGAGTCGCTTGACCTCCGCACGTCAACCGATCGCTCGGTTCGAATCGGGAGCGACTCGTTGTTGCTGTCGAGCCCATTACGAATGCCCTGATGGCAAAATGGAAGCGGCCCCATTCGCGCGGCTTGCCGGTTACAGGTAACGAGAACCGACGGGCGACGGGATCAACCGGTACGTTCTCCAAAACCGTGGCCGTGAGCGGCGGCACCAGCGTGAGCAAATACCGCACCTGGAGAGGTAGGGGCGCGGCCCTTCGATCGGGGCCGAGTTTCATAACGGTTTGTTGACTGGTCCGAAATCGACAAGAGGGGCCCGAGGCCGGGCCCGAACGTGATGGGCGGTTCGCTACCGGCGGCGCCCCACACCACGCCCGAACAATCCGTCCGAACACCGTTGGCTCGGGAGCGAGTGACTCATGGCGCAGGTACGGGCGAGTTGGGGCGAGTTGGTGATCCCGGACCCGGTCCCGTTCGGCCCCGGGTGCCCGCCCGGGGGCGTCGGGGCCACGTTCCCCACGTTTCCCGACCTCGGGACCGCGACCGCGTGCACGGACGGCACGTGCGGGAGCGGGGCCCCGGTGACCCCGCTCCTGTACCGCTGGCTCCCACTGTGCCGGGGGCAGCTCAACGCCTCGGCCCCACCGGGCGCGGTCCCGGTCTTCAACAGCCCGGTGCTCGACCAGGCCACCAAGATGCTCGACCGGTGGCGCCGCGAAGTAGCGCCCCCGATCCCCGGGCTCGACGCCGGGCCCGCGCGCGTGAACCCCGGGGGCGGGCACATCACCCTGGCCCTGGGCCCGCCCGACGAGGGCCCCGTGGTGCTCCCCGTGGCCCTCGTCTACAACTCGCGGCGCCCCGGCCCGGGCGAGGCCGGGTACGGGTGGACCGTGTTCCCCAAGTCCGCCATCACCTCGATCACCAGCACCGCGCTGGACCTGGCGACCGGGGACGGGACCGTCCTGCGGTACAACGGCAAGGACCCGGACGAGCAGTATCGCACCCCCGGGGCTCGACCGACGCCCTGGCGCGCGACCCGGCCTCGGGCACCTGGACCCGGACCGCGGCCGACGGGTCCGCGGTCCATTACACCGCGGCCGGGCGCGCGGACTACATGTCCACCACCGGGGGGAACCGGTGGACCCTGACGTACGGTTCCGGGGACCGGCTCGCCGCGGTCAGCAACCCGTTCGGGACCCGGACCACGCTCACCTACGACGGATCCGGGAACCTGCACCGGATCACCCAGCCGAGCGGGCGCCTGACCACGGTGGTGGTGAGCGCGTCCGGGGACCTGACCGCTCTGACCCAGCCCGACGGAACCCGGTACAGCATGACGTACGACGGGGCCCATCGGATGACCGGGTTCACGGACCCGCTCGGCTCCACGACCCAGTACGGGTACACCTCCGGGAAGCTGTCCGCGGTGACCGGGACCAGCGGCTCCCAGACCGCGTTCGCGTACGCTCCGTACCGGGGCAACGGGCTCAACGCGCAAACCCGGGTCACGGACCCGGTCGGGAAAATCACCACGGTCGCGTTCAACGCGTTCGGGAACGTGGGCGCGGTCACGAACCCGCTCGGGGAGCGCACCTCGTACCTGTGGGACGCGCACCGGCTCGTGGGGTTCGTCACCGCGCGCGGGAGCCGGACCACGTTCACGTACTTCGACCGGGCCGACCGGACCGCGTCCCTCGAGACCATCGTGGACGCGCGCGACGGCACGTACACGATCGGGTACGACGCGACCGGGCTCGTTGAGGCGCTCACGGACCAGGAGGGCAACGGGGCCACGCTCGCCTGGGACGGGCCGGGCGAGCGCACCGCGGTCACCGACGCGCTTGACGAAACGGTCGAGTACGATTACGACGAATTGGGGCGCGTGATCGCGGTGACGGACCCGCTCGAGGCGATCACGACCACCGTGTACGACGACGACGGGTCGATCGGGGCGATCGTGGACGCGCTGGAAGCCCGAACGACGTACGCGTACTCGGGGACCCGGCAGCCCCTGCGCGTGGTGGACCCGCTGAGCCGGGTGTCCACGCTCGCGCACGACCCGATGAACCGGCAGACGGCCCGGATCGACCCGCTCGGGCAGCAGACCAGTTTCTTCTACGACGCGGCCGGGAACCGGACCGGGACCCGGGACCCGCTCGGGCGCCGCAACTCGACCACCTACGACTCCTCGAGCCGGGTCACCGCGACGACCGACCCGTCGGGCGCCCAGACGCTCTACGCGTACACCCCGGACAGTTTGGTGCAGCGGGTCACGGACCCACTGGGCCGGGCCACCACGACCGTGTACGACGCGGTCCGGCGCCCGGCGGCCTCGGTCGACCCGCTCAACAACCGCACCACGACCGTGTACAACGCGGCCGGGCGCGCGGCCGCGCGGGTGGACCCGCTGAACCGGCGCTGGAGCACGGTGTACGACCCGAACGACCGCCCGATCGCCCAGATCGACCCGCTCGGGAGCCGCACGAGTACCGTGTACGACCGGGCCGGGCGCGCGGTGGCGAGCATCGACCCGTTGTTGCGGCGCACGAGCACCGTGTACGACCCGAACGACCGGGTCGTGGCTTCGATCAACGGTTTGGCCCAGCGCACCACGACCGTGTACGACGGGGCCGGGCGCGCGGTGGCGCGCGTGGACCCGCTACTTCGGCGCACGAGCACCGTGTACGACCGGACCGGGCGCGCCCTGGCGAGTGTCAACCCCTTGGGCCAGCGCGCGAGTACGATCTACAACGCCGCGGGCCAGTCCGTGGCGAGTGTGGACCCGTTGCAACGGCGCACGAGCACGGTCTTCGACGGCGCCGGGCGCACCCTCGCGAGCGTTAATCCGCTGAACCAGCGTGCGACCACGGTTTACAACGCGGCTGGGCAAACCGTCGCGACGATCGATCCTTTGGGGCGTCGGTCGAGTACGGTTTACGATCAGACTGGGCGCACGTGGGCTAGTATCAACGGGCTCGGGTTCCGCACGACCACGGTGTACGACGTGGCGGGTCAGTCCATTGCCTCGGTGGACCCGCTGCTGCGGCGCACGAGCACCGCGTACGACCGCGCGGGCCGGTCGCTGGCTTCCATCAACGGCCTGAGCCAGCGCACGACGACGGTGTACGACGTAGCGGGCCAGTCCGTGGCGAGTATCGACCCGCTGTTGCGGCGCACGAGCACCGCGTACGACCGGGCCGGTCGCTCACTGGCCTCGATCAACGGCCTGAGCCAGCGCACGACCACGGTGTACGACGCGGCGGGTCAGTCCGTGGCAAGCATCGATCCGTTGCTGCGGCGCACGAGCACGGCGTACGACCGCGCGGGCCGGTCACTCGCTTCCATCAACGGCCTGAGCCAGCGCACGACCACGGTGTACGACGTGGCGGGCCAGTCCATTGCCTCGGTGGACCCGCTGCTGCGGCGCACGAGCACCGCGTACGATCGCGCGGGCCGCTCGCTCGCCTCGATCGATGGGTTCGCCCAGCGCACGACCACGGTGTACGACGTGGCGGGCCAGTCCATTGCCTCGGTGGACCCGTTGCTGCGGCGCACGAGCACCGCGTATGACCGCGCGGGCCGGTCACTCGCTTCCATCAACGGCCTGAGCCAGCGCACGACGACGGTGTACGACGTAGCGGGCCAGTCCGTGGCGAGTATCGACCCGCTGCTGCGGCGCACGAGCACCGCGTACGACCGGGCCGGTCGCTCACTGGCCTCGATCAACGGCCTGAGCCAGCGCACGACCACGGTCTATGACGTGGCCGGTCAGCCCATCGCCTCGGTGGACCCGCTGCTGCGGCGCACGAGCACCGCCTATGACCGCGCGGGCCGGTCGCTCGCTTCCATCAACGGCCTGAGCCAGCGCACGACCACGGTGTACGACGTAGCGGGCCAGTCCGTGGCGAGTATCGACCCGCTGTTGCGGCGCACGAGCACCGCGTACGACCGGGCCGGTCGCTCACTGGCCTCGATCAACGGCCTGAGCCAGCGCACGACCACGGTGTACGACGCGGCGGGTCAGTCCGTGGCAAGCATCGATCCGTTGCTGCGGCGCACGAGCACGGCGTACGATCGGGCGGGCCGGTCGCTGGCTTCCATTAACGGCTTTGCCCAGCGCACGACCACGGTGTACGACGTGGCGGGCCAGTCGGTGGCGAGCATCGACCCGCTGTTGCGGCGCACGAGCACCGCGTACGATCGCGCGGGCCGGTCACTGGCTTCGATCAACGGCTTCGCCCAGCGCACGACGACGGTGTACGACGTGGCCGGGCAGTCGGTGGCAAGCATCGATCCGCTGTTGCGGCGCACGAGCACCGCGTACGATCGCGCGGGCCGCTCGCTCGCCTCGATCGATGGGTTCGCCCAGCGCACGACCACGGTGTACGACGTGGCGGGCCAGTCCATTGCCTCGGTGGACCCGCTGCTGCGGCGCACGAGCACCGCGTACGACCGGGCCGGTCGCTCACTGGCCTCGATCAACGGCCTGAGCCAGCGCACGACCACGGTGTACGACGCGGCGGGTCAGTCCGTGGCCTCGGTGGACCCGCTGCTCCGGCGCACGAGCACCGCGTACGACCGGGCGGGCCGGTCGCTGGCCAGTATCAACGGGCTCGCCCAGCGCACGACCACGGTCTATGACGTGGCCGGGCAGTCGGTGGCGAGCATCGACCCGTTGCTGCGGCGCACGAGCACCGCGTACGACCGGGCGGGCCGGTCGCTCGCTTCGATCAACGGGCTCGCCCAGCGCACCACGACCGTGTACGACGTGGCCGGGCAGTCGATCGCAAGTATCGACCCGTTGCTCCGGCGCACGTCCACGGCGTACGATCGGGCGGGACGGTCGCTGGCCAGTATCAACGGGCTCGCCCAGCGCACGACCACGGTCTATGACGTGGCCGGTCAGTCCATTGCCTCGGTGGACCCGCTGCTGCGGCGCACGAGCACCGCCTATGACCGCGCGGGCCGGTCGCTGGCTTCCGTCAACGGCCTGGCCCAGCGCACGACCACGGTCTATGACGTGGCCGGGCAGTCGGTGGCGAGCATCGACCCGTTGCTGCGGCGCACGAGCACCGCGTACGATCGCGCGGGCCGCTCGCTCGCCTCGATCGATGGGTTCGCCCAGCGCACGACCACGGTGTACGACGTGGCGGGCCAGTCCATTGCCTCGGTGGACCCGCTGCTGCGGCGCACGAGCACCGCGTACGACCGGGCCGGTCGCTCACTGGCCTCGATCAACGGCCTGAGCCAGCGCACGACCACGGTGTACGACGTGGCGGGTCAGTCCGTGGCGAGTATCGACCCGCTGTTGCGGCGCACGAGCACCGCGTACGACCGGGCCGGTCGCTCACCGGCCTCGATCAACGGCCTGAGCCAGCGCACGACCACGGTGTACGACGCGGCGGGTCAGTCCGTGGCAAGCATCGATCCGTTGCTGCGGCGCACGAGCACGGCGTACGATCGGGCGGGCCGGTCGCTGGCTTCCATTAACGGCTTTGCCCAGCGCACGACCACGGTGTACGACGTGGCGGGCCAGTCGGTGGCGAGCATCGACCCGCTGTTGCGGCGCACGAGCACCGCGTACGATCGCGCGGGCCGGTCACTGGCTTCGATCAACGGCTTCGCCCAGCGCACGACGACGGTGTACGACGTGGCCGGGCAGTCGGTGGCAAGCATCGATCCGCTGTTGCGGCGCACGAGCACCGCGTACGATCGCGCGGGCCGCTCGCTCGCCTCGATCGATGGGTTCGCCCAGCGCACGACCACGGTGTACGACGTGGCGGGCCAGTCCATTGCCTCGGTGGACCCGCTGCTGCGGCGCACGAGCACCGCGTACGACCGGGCCGGTCGCTCACTGGCCTCGATCAACGGCCTGAGCCAGCGCACGACCACGGTGTACGACGCGGCGGGTCAGTCCGTGGCCTCGGTGGACCCGCTGCTCCGGCGCACGAGCACCGCGTACGACCGGGCGGGCCGGTCGCTGGCCAGTATCAACGGGCTCGCCCAGCGCACGACCACGGTCTATGACGTGGCCGGGCAGTCCGTGGCCTCGGTGGACCCGCTGCTCCGGCGCACGAGCACCGCGTACGACCGGGCGGGCCGGTCGCTGGCCAGTATCAACGGGCTCGCCCAGCGCACGACCACGGTCTATGACGTGGCCGGGCAGTCGGTGGCGAGCATCGACCCGTTGCTGCGGCGCACGAGCACCGCGTACGACCGGGCGGGCCGGTCGCTCGCTTCGATCAACGGGCTCGCCCAGCGCACCACGACCGTGTACGACGTGGCCGGGCAGTCGATCGCAAGTATCGACCCGTTGCTCCGGCGCACGTCCACGGCGTACGATCGGGCGGGACGGTCGCTGGCCAGTATCAACGGGCTCGCCCAGCGCACGACCACGGTCTATGACGTGGCCGGTCAGTCCATTGCCTCGGTAGACCCGCTGCTGCGGCGCACGAGCACGGCATACGACCGCGCGGGCCGCTCACTGGCTTCGATCGATGGCTTCGCCCAGCGCACGACCACGGTCTATGACGTGGCCGGGCAGTCCGTGGCCTCGGTGGACCCGCTGCTCCGGCGCACGAGCACCGCGTACGACCGGGCGGGCCGGTCGCTGGCCAGTATCAACGGGCTCGCCCAGCGCACGACCACGGTCTATGACGTGGCCGGTCAGCCCATCGCCTCGGTGGACCCGCTGCTGCGGCGCACGAGCACCGCCTATGACCGCGCGGGCCGGTCGCTGGCTTCCGTCAACGGCCTGGCCCAGCGCACGACCACGGTCTATGACGTGGCCGGGCAGTCGGTGGCGAGCATCGACCCGTTGCTGCGGCGCACGAGCACCGCGTACGATCGCGCGGGCCGCTCGCTCGCCTCGATCGATGGGTTCGCCCAGCGCACGACCACGGTGTACGACGTGGCGGGCCAGTCGATCGCCTCAGTGGACCCGTTGTTGCGGCGCACCAGCACCGCGTATGACCGCGCCGGGCGCACCTGGGCCTCGATCAACGGGCTCGGGTTCCGCACGACCACGGTCTACGACGTGGCCGGGCAGTCGATCGCGAGCGTCGACCCACTGCTCCGCCGCACCAGCACCGCGTATGACCGCGCCGGGCGCACGTGGGCCTCGATCAACGGCCTGAGCCAGCGCACGACCACGGTGTATGACGTGGCCGGTCAGTCCGTGGCGAGTATCGACCCGCTGTTGCGGCGCACGAGCACGGCATACGACCGGGCCGGGCGCTCACTGGCTTCGATCGATGGCTTCGCCCAGCGCACGACCACGGTCTATGACGTGGCCGGGCAGTCCGTGGCCTCGGTGGACCCGCTGCTGCGGCGCACGAGCACCGCGTACGACCGCGCGGGCCGCTCACTGGCTTCGATCGATGGCTTCGCCCAGCGCACGACCACGGTCTATGACGTGGCCGGGCAGTCCGTGGCCTCGGTGGACCCGCTGCTCCGGCGCACGAGCACCGCGTACGACCGGGCGGGCCGGTCGCTGGCCAGTATCAACGGGCTCGCCCAGCGCACGACCACGGTCTATGACGTGGCCGGGCAGTCCGTGGCCTCGGTGGACCCGCTGCTCCGGCGCACGAGCACCGCGTACGACCGGGCGGGCCGGTCGCTGGCCAGTATCAACGGGCTCGCCCAGCGCACGACCACGGTCTATGACGTGGCCGGGCAGTCCGTGGCCTCGGTGGACCCGCTGCTCCGGCGCACGAGCACCGCGTACGACCGGGCGGGCCGGTCGCTGGCCAGTATCAACGGGCTCGCCCAGCGCACGACCACGGTCTATGACGTGGCCGGGCAGTCGGTGGCGAGCATCGACCCGTTGCTGCGGCGCACGAGCACCGCGTACGACCGGGCGGGCCGGTCGCTCGCTTCGATCAACGGGCTCGCCCAGCGCACCACGACCGTGTACGACGTGGCCGGGCAGTCGATCGCAAGTATCGACCCGTTGCTCCGGCGCACGTCCACGGCGTACGATCGGGCGGGACGGTCGCTGGCTTCCATCAACGGGCTCGGGTTCCGCACGACCACGGTGTATGACGTGGCGGGCCAGTCCATTGCGAGCATCGACCCGCTGTTGCGGCGCACGAGCACCGCGTACGACCGGGCGGGCCGGTCACTGGCGTCCATCAACGGCTTGGCCCAGCGCACGACCACGGTGTATGACGTGGCGGGCCAGTCGATCGCCTCGGTCAACGGTCTCGGATACCGGACGACTCACGCATACGACGCAGCTGGCCGCCGAACGCGCCTCACGGATGCGAACCAGTATTCCACCACGTTCCTGTTCGACTCGGCCGGTCAAGACATCGGGCGCGTAGACCCGCTGTTGCGCCGGACCACGTTCTCCTACGACGCGGCCGGGCGCCGGACCTCACAACTGGACGCTCGACTTGCCCAGGTCGCGTACTTCTACGACGCGGCCGGGCAGCGGGCCCGAGAGTCGGACTCGGACGGGCGCCGGGTCACGCTCGCATACGATACGGCCGGACGCCGGGTGCTGGTCGCCGATTCGACCGGGCGCACCACTACCGTGTACGATTCGGCCGGGCAAACTGTGGTTGTGGCTCAACCTCTGAACAAGCGCGTCACGTACACGTTCGACGGGACCGGGCGCCGCCGCACCTTGCGCGACCCGGATGGGGGGCGAACCACGTACACTCACGACTCGGCGGGCCAGCTCACCTGGCTCACGAGCGCACAGAACGGTCGCACCACGTTCGCCTACGACGCGGCCGGGCGCGAGGTCGTCAAGGCCCTGGGGAACGGAACCCGCGTGACCCAGAGCTACGACACCACGGGCCGCGTCACCGGGGTCCACACGGGCGGCCCCGCAGGACTCGTCCGGCGCCTCACGTACACGCTCGATCTCCTGGGTCGGCGTGCGAACCTGGCCGCGTCTGACGGGAACCGGACCACGTACACCTACGATGCCACGGGGCAGCTCGTGCGCGAGCGCCGGTCCCCCGCAGGCGTAGACGTGACGCACACGTACGACCCGGCCGGGAACCGAGTACTCCAGGTCGATTCGGGAGTCCGGACCACGTACACGTATGACCCGGCGAACGAGCTCACGCGCGAGCTCAGCAGCGGGAACCGCACCACGTACACCTACGACGACGCGGGGAACCGGGCGCGGGCCGAAGCCCTGGGGGCCACCACTTACTACACCTGGGACGCGCGCGGGCACTTGAGTGTCGCCGAACCCGTGGCCGGTCCGGTGACGTTTACTTACGACGGGACTGGGCGCCGCGCCACCAAGGTGTCGGGCGCGGACACGACCCGGTACGTGTGGGACTTCAAGAAGCTGCTCCAGGAAGCGGACGGGGCCGGGACCACGGAGAACCAGTACCTGTCGACGGAGGGCGAGTACGGAGACCTGGTGAGCGCGTATGGGAGCGGCGGGACGTCGTACTTCGGGTTCGACGCACTGGGCTCGACCGAGGTGCTTTTGGACGACACCGGGAGCGTAACCGCGCGGCTCGCGTACCGGGCGTTCGGGCTCACCGAGGAGAGCGGAGCCGGGAACGACCCGGGCTTGGCCCTGCCGGCCCCGCTCCCGGCGGAGTTGGGCGGGGGAACAAGCGCCGGAACGGGCTCGCCCCTAGCTTGGGTCGGGCGCGAGAACTATTTCCGGGACACCGAGACCGGCCTGTACTTACTCGGGGCCGGGGGCGGGTCCGGAAGCGACGGGCGCTACTACGATCCGGCTACAGCTCGGTTCCTCAGCAAGGATCCCATTGAGGAGCAAGGTGGAAGCTTTAATTTCTACCTGTATTGTGTCAACGATCCAGTGAATAAGGCAGACCCGAGCGGAAATGATTTTGAGGCTTGGCTGAATAGGCAGGGTATCGAGCTGCCTTCATTACCAAACATCGAACTCCCAACACTACCTTCGTTTGAAGATGTTGCCAAGTTTGCACTGCGACAGTTGCCGGGAATGGATAAAGATAAAGCTGACCGACTGGTAGATGTGACGACTGGATTACTCAATAGAGTTAAAGATTTAAATGTAGAGAAAATCATTCGCTGCATCGGCTGCGGCCCGATAGAATTTATAACTAACGCGGGCAATGGCTTACAAACCGGCTTTGAGAAGTTTTTCAAGGCCGATAAACTCGAGTCTCGTGCAAAGAGTATTCTTTTCGAATGGCTTTTCAAAGATATCAATATAGATGATATAAAATCCACCTTGGGCGATACTCTTCAGGTGGATTTTGGTAAACCCGAAGAGATACTAGGCCTGTTGCTCAGATTGCTAGGGCTTACTGAGGATAATTTATTCAACCTTGCCGCTGATGCTATCGGTCGAGATAACATCGCACTGGTTATGTCTCTATATGATTTTTTTGAAGATATTCTTGCCGGCTCAGACGAAGGTACGGGAGCGAAATCTGCTGCCGCCAAACTTCAATCACTGATCGAGCTTCCAGCAGATGCTGGCGATCGATTGTCGATCGAGACGGTCCGAAATACAGCGATTGATCAGGGAGTAGCCGTGTTGGTTAATCGGCTCCCAGAAATCGTTACTAAGCAACTTGCCCCGTTACTGATTCCAGGAGGCGTTGGAGCAGCTGTAAAAGCAGTTCAGACAGTGGTAAAAGTGCTTGAATTTCTACTTAATAATGCCGACCGCGCGGTAAAACAAGTGGACGCCGCTGCGCAAGCAATCGAGCCTTTGGCGTGTGGCGGCAACACAGAGCCTTTGGCGAAGGCAGTTGAGTCTGGTCTTTCAGTACTTGCTGTTGCTGCTATAGACTTTGTGGCAAGTGTCACAGGAGTTTCTGACTTGCGACGTGGTGTTATTGGTGCCATTCCTAAAGGCAGGGCGAAAATTCAGGATGCGATTACAAAACTGATCACTGGTATCAAAAACAAGGCCACAACTCACGTCGACCAGATTGTTACCAAGACGCTAGGAGGTAACAAGCCCGAGGGCACTTTGGTGCTTCCGCCGGTTGGCGCTGATGGCAATAAAGTTTCTGTATGGATCGCAAAAATAGGCAATAACATGCCTAAAATTATGATGCGAGCTAGTCCAGATATAAGCGTCAAGGATGCTCTTGATTATTTCAAAGATTCTGGTTGTCCAAAAAAAGCTGAATTGGCACAAGCCAATACTCTCGTTGCTGAACTCGGGAAGGAATCTGAGTCGCTAGAGAAAATCGCAAAAGAAACCAAAGCGCCGAAAAAGAAAAGGCCTTCAGCAAAGGAAAAGGGGAAGGTGCTGGCTAATATCCTTGCCACGTTGCGAAAAGCGTGTCTGCCTACTTGTGGAGATGATATTAAGGAACTCCCAGACAACGAGTTGAGAACCGCAACACTGCTTAAGGATCCCTGTGGAATAACTACAAAGCAGGCAAATGCCTTTAGGGTGTGCATTGACGAGAAGGCGAAGTCTGACAATGAGGCATATTGGTTCCGTTATCAGCGGTATTTGCTAGGTGCCACTCAACGCAATCGCCGAGGAAAACTCGGTAATCCTTTTGAAAAAAATTGCGGGTCGGATGCACTCAGCTATAGTGAGCACCGTGCTAAAGCAGAAAAAAATCAAGCTAGCGCCCAACTGGGAGAGGGATATAAGCAATGTGCCCTAAAGAAAATAGGCGTTGGTAACAATGACGCATCTGGAAATTGGTATCAGTATCGAGCGGACATTGGAAATGGCGACATGCGTGTCGCTCGCCCTGATGGCTGGACTGATCGTGCCATTATAGATGTCAAGAGCGGGCGGGGTAATGAGCTGAAAATTGGGTGGACTAAGCAAGTACAGGTATACAACGCCTTGGCGAAAACATATAATCCCGTCCTATCGATCGTCATTATTGCCATAGGGAAGGATCCGAAAATATCCAAGTATGTGCTTGGCGGCGGCAGTTCTGTTTTGCGATCCGGAGCCCCACCCGTATATGTTCTTCTCTGGAGCCCTCCGAGCGATGACCCTGCCGCCCTTGGTACCAAATGTGACACTTTGGCAGGAGGCGAATGGTACTTATTCGATGATGGCCAATGGGTGGCCAAGACTGTTGATCAAGTGCAATCCATAACAGGCACTGGTATCGTGAACGCATCAGTTTTGCAAAAACCAGGAGTGTACCGAGGAACTGTTTCAGCCAAACCGGAATCTGACTCCGGAGACGATTGAGGTCAACTGAGGACAAAAGCAGATGCCTGACTACAATGTCGGACAGCCTTATTTGCGACTATTTACGCTTAGTTCTGATTGGAAGCGGCGCGGGTTCGCATTGGCCCCGCTGTTTGATCATCCGGGAATGTCGGCAACCCACTGGGGAGAGGATGATCCGCCGGAGCTACCTTTCTCAGTTAAGGATTATCTCGACTATTGGAACTCCCATGCTGAACCCATCGGGCCGATTGAACGGAAATCACATCCCACTTGGAATGGAGGATATGGCCCCGGAGGCGTATGGATCAATATGGACGCCAATGTCACGGCACAGGATCATGCGAATTTCTTTGACTGGTCCGTTAGCCTAGCCGATGCGATCGGTCCCGAATATGGGGTGTGTAACTACCTTCTTCGCTCGAGCACGAATGATACAATTCATAGAAATAGATCCTGGTCGATTACAGTTACCAATTTTGCCACTTACGGACCGCCTTGGTTTGGAGCCCGGACATTTTTGGGGTCTCGTCTTATTGAACGAATTGGGCGAGAGCGACTGGAGGCCGTTAAAGGGACTATCTATGATCGGCCGTGGGGAGTAATCCTGGATCTCGATGTTAATCTAGCTCATCCTGATCCTGATCAACTCGCATCTGCTCAATCGGCGGCTATGGCTATTCTATTGTCATCTGGTGTCTTTGGCGATTATTCTGACCGTGCAAATCCTCAACCCGGCCCAACTTGGCAGAGCATTGACCACTCGATTATTTTGAAGTGAATCAGGAATTGTTTATTTTATAATTTTATTGATTTTTTTGCAACTGCCCACCGCATTAGATGTGAGTTTACCATGCCTGCGAACGCAGATGATGTAGATCTATTGGTTTAGTTAAATAATTTGGTAAAGCCAGAGCTTTGACCGCTTCTTGTTCTAGCTATAAGCGTCAAGTGAAAATGCAATATTAAGTTATGTCATATTTTATTTCATATAAATAGATTCAAATTGACAACATCAATTAGTATAGTGAATAATTAATCTCTTTTTGTGCCGCCCGTGGGTGCTCGCAACGTCCAAAAGTGTTGCGTTGAAGAGAGCCGGGGAGATGCTCTGTTGAAACTATCAGATTTGAGGTGCCGGAGCTCTCGGAGATTCGTCGAATCGACCCCTCGCAGAATCCCGACAATTCGGATGGTTTCAACAGAGTATCGGGGAGGGGAATTTTAATGTATTACCGTCCATTGCCGTAGAGTCACGGATTGTATCGCGTGTGGTGGCGAGGTTGTTATCTAGAAGTTCACTAATGTAAATTATGTTTTGATTGTATTATAAGTAATAATATATAATTTATATAATAATTGAGCCAAAGTGCATTATGCCTGATAAGCCTCAAGCCGACCTACCGGTTCTGTTCCCCCCTGAGGTCGGGCCGTCCGAGGATCTAACGTGGCTCGCGCGGCGCGCGTCACCGGACCTCGATTCTCCCTTTGCGGGGGATCCGATGTTCGACGCCCTGTTCGACCAGTTGGCCCGTGCGCTCCACCGGCGCGCGAGCCCACACGCTGCGCTGGTCGGTGAGCGCGGGGTGGGCAAGTCCTCGCTCATCGCCGAGTTCGCGCGCCGGGCCGCATGGGACCGCGGGTTCCTGCAGTCCAAGCGCGTGCTGGTCGTGGACGCCCGGCACACTCCGCCCGACGAGGCCCGGGCCCGGCTCACCGCGATCCTCGGGCACGCGGCCCCGCACCCGGACTTGGTCGTGTGCCTGGACGGGCTCCACGGGCTCGTGCTCCCGGCTCAGCGCGAGTCCAACCGCCCGGCCCTGCTCGCGTCCCTGGCCCGGGCCCGATATCACCTGCTTGCGCCCCTCACGCCCCGCGAGTTCGACGACCTGGTTCCGGACGATCCCGAGTTCGCCGAATTGTTTACCGCGGTCGCCGCCCCAGAACCCGAACCCGGGACCGCGCTGCGCCTCCTGACTCACTTCGCGCGAGGGCTGTCCGAGCGGTACCAGGTGCCCGTCGAGTCCGAGGCCGTCCGCCAAGCGGTCGCCCTCACGGCCAATTACGTGCTTAACGACCAGCTCCCCGCCAAGGCCCTCAAGGTGCTCACGGCCGCGTGCGAGGGCGCGGATTACGAGCGACGCCATCTCGGGCGCCCGCACCCTGCCGTTTCGGGGGAGGACGTGGTCGAGGTCGTGGCCGCGCGAACCGGGATCCCGGCCGACACTCTGCGCGGGGTCGCGGACCGCACCGACTACGCCGCGGCGCTCGGCGAGGTGGTGTTCGGTCAGGCCCACGCGGTGCGCGAGGTGGCGACCGAGCTCGGGCTCATCAAGGCCGGGATGACCGACGCCACGAAACCGGCCTCGGTCATGCTGTTTCTCGGTCAGACCGGAACCGGGAAGACCGAGCTGGCCAAGGCCCTGGCCCGGTTCTACTCGACGTCCAAGCGCCTCAAGACGTACACCCTGGGGAACTGCGTCGAGGCCCACAGCGTGGCCACCATCATCGGGGTCCCGCCCGGGTACGTGGGGAGCGACCGCGGGGGCCGGCTGGTCACCGAACTCAACGCGGACCCGTACGGGGTGTTCTTGCTGGATGAGGCCGACAAGGCGCACCCGGACGTGCTCCAGCCGTTCCTGAACCTGTTCGACGAGGGCTGGGTCACGGACCAGCGGGGCACGAAGGCGCACGCCCAGAAGTCGATCTTCGTGCTCACCACCAACGTGGGCCAGCGCATGATCGCGGACATGCACAAGGAGGGGAAGTCGCTCGAGGAGATCACGACCCGGATGAAAGAGGCGCTGGGGCAGATCCGGCACGGGAAGTCGGACCGGCCCGTGTTCACCCCCGAGTTCCTGGCCCGAATCAAGCGCGTGATCGTGTTCCGCCCGCTCGACGGGCCGGCGATGACCGGGATCGCGCGCAAGCAGGCGGCCGAGTTGCGTCGCGGGTGGGCCGAAGGGCGCAACCGCCGGCTGGAACTGCCCGACGCGCTGGTGGAGTACGTGGGGTCTGCTGCCCGCCGGCTGGACGAACGGGCCAACGGCAAGGAGGGCGGGCGGATCGTGCGCAAACTGGTGGCCGAGTGGATCGAAGCCCCGCTCCAGCGCGCGATGGCTGCGGCCCCGGACGAGTACCGGCGGGCCGACGCCGTGGTACTCGAATTCACTCCGCCCGGCGAGCCCCCGGCGGGTGACCAGGCCTACCCGGTTCCGGACGTGACCGTGCGGTTCGAACCGGTCCTGACGCGGTGAGGGAAGCGCGCGGGCCAACGTGTGACTCGCCCGTGAGATGCGATCTCATGAACCCGGTCCGAGAGTGATCGCACCCCGCCCGAAACGCTTCTCGTTTAAAGCCGCTGTGAACTGTCCGCAGGAGTTCACAGCGCAAATGATCGGAACCGCGAATCGGCAGATCCGAACGGGTCCGGTCGTCCCCGATTCCTCGTGTTCATTGAACACACCGCGATCCGCACGTCGCGGGCCGATACAATTTCCGACAAATTTTCTCCTCGGCTCTTGCGTTCATCGGTCGCCGCGATCAGAATGCGTGGGATTTCACGTCCCGTTCCAACGAGTGCGCTCGCGTCATGGCGTTCGCTTCCCGCAGCACGGTCGCGATCGGTCCGGTCATGCCCGGGTGGGGGTCCTGGGACTGGGTCGGCACGTTCCTCGTCGAGCACCTCGACGGGGTGTACCGCACGACCACGTTCGGGGCCTGGGACGAACCCGAGGGGGACGTAGTGCTCGTCGTCAAGCACGCCCCGCCCCCGGACTGGGCGCGCGCGGCGGCCCGGCGCGCGGCCCTCGTGTACTGCCCGATCGACCACTACGGGCCGCGGCCGAGATCGAGGCCGACGCCGACTGGCTCCGCGCGTGTGCCCGGATCCTGGTCCACTGCCGGCGCCTGGAGCCGTACTTCGCGCCGCTCGGCCCGACCGCGTACGTCGACCACCCGCTCAAGTTCGCGGCCCCGACGCGCCGGGTTCCGCGCCCCGGCGGTCCGATCCTGTGGGTCGGGGTGCGCTCGAACCTCGGGCCCCTGGTCGAGTGGGTCAACGCGCACCCGCTCCCGGCGCCGCTCGACGTGCTCACCAACCCCGAGTCCCCGGGTCCGGTCCCGAGCGCCGCCGAGCTCGGGTTCCGCGCGGACCGGGACGTCCGGGTGCACGAGTGGACCCCCGAGCGCCACCGCCAGTTCGTCGTCACCGCCCGGGCCGCGCTGGACGTCAAGGGGGACGAGTTCCGGGCCCGGCACAAGCCCCCGGCCAAGGCCCTGGACTTCGTGGCCTCGGGGCTCCCGCTGGCCATGAACCCGGGCACCAGCTCAGCCGAGCACCTGGCCGCGCTGGGTCTCGAGGTGCCCTCGCCGCTCGACCCGGGAACCTGGCTCTCGGAGCGGTACGCCCAGGGCACCCGGCGCTTGGGAGAGCGTTTGACCCGGGAGCTCGCGCCCGCGCGCGTCGCGGACCGGGTCCGGAAACTCCTTGTGGGGGTGCTGCGGAGCCGGCCCGCGCGGGCACCACTTCCGGTCGCGCCCGCGGGGCTCGAGCAGCGGTACCGGGCGATTCAGGACCGGCTCGCGCGCGGCGAGTACGCGGACGCGCGCCCGGCCCTCGAGGCCCTGGACGCCGCCGACACGCCGGCCCGGCTCCGCGCGGTCGTGCGCAACGACCTGGCCGCTCTCGCGGCCCTGGACGGGAACCGCGCGAGCGCGGAAGCCGGGTTCCGGGCCGCCCTGGAGTTGGACCCGGGCTGCGCCCCGGCCGCGGCCAACCTGGCCGCCCTCGGGGCTCCCGCACCCGCGCGGGAGACCGAACCCGGGACCCCGACCCCGAATCACGAAACTGGTCCGGCCGTTCTGGGACCGCGGTCGGGGCCGCGCGCGGTGCGGGTCGCGGTGCTCAGCGTGCTGTTCAACTGGCCGAGTACCGGGGGCGGGACCGTTCACTCGGCCGAGCTCACCAAGTTCCTAGCCGCCGCCGGGTACGAGGTGCGCCACCTGTACGCCCGGTTCGAGCCGTGGGGCCTGGGCAAGGTCACCGCGCCGACCCCGTTCCCGGCCGAACCACTCGAGTTCACCGGCGCCGAGTGGACCACCGAGGGGCTCGTCACGCGGTTCCGGGCCGCGGTGGACGCGTTCGACCCGGACTGGGTCGTCCTCACCGACTCGTGGAACCTGAAGCCGGTCCTGGCCCGGGCCGCAGGGGGGCGGCCCTACGTGCTCCGGCTCCAGGCCCTCGAGTGCCTGTGCCCGCTCAACAACGTGCGCCTGCTCCCGGGCCCGGGCGGGGAGCCGCGCCAGTGCACCCGGCACCAACTGGCCACGCCCGACGCGTGCGCCCGGTGCGTGCGCGAGCTCGGGCACACGTCCGGGGACCTGCACCGGGCCGAGCGCGCGCTGGCCGGGGTCGGCACCCCCGGGTACCGGGCCGAGTTGTTCGCGGCGTTCGAGGGGGCCGCCGCGGTCCTGGCCGTGAACCCGCTCACCGCGGCGATGGTGGAGCCCCACGCAAGGGACGTGCGCGTGGTGACCGCGGGCATGGACCCGGACCGGTTCCCGTGGCCGTTCCCGAACGAGCGGCGGGCGGGCGCGACCCCGGGGCGCTTGCGGGTCCTGTTCGCCGGGCTCACGCGCGAGTGGATGAAGGGGTTCCACGTGCTCCGCGCGGCCGCCACGCGGCTCTGGGAGGCGCGCCGCGACTTCGAGGTCGTGGTCACGGACGCGGCGCCGGACGGGCCGGTCGAGCCCTGGGCCCGGTACATCGGGTGGCAGTCCCAGGGGGATCTGCCGGGGCACTTGGCCGGGGCCGATGTCGTGGTGGTGCCCACGGTGGCCCAGGAGGCCCTGGGGCGCACCGCGGTCGAGGCGATGGCCGCGGGCAAACCGGTGGTCGCGAGCCGGATCGGGGGGCTCCCGTTCACCGTGACCGACGGGGCCACCGGGGCCCTGTGCGCGCCCGGGGACCCGGTGGAACTGGCCGGCACCCTGGCCCGGCTCCTGGGCGACGCCCCGCTGCGCGCGCGCCTGGGGGCCGCGGGGCGCGCCCGGTTCGAGGAGCACTTCGCGTGGCCCGCGATCGTCGCGCGCCACTACCGGCCACTGTTCGGGGAACCCGTCCCGGTCAGCGACCCGGTTCCGCACGTTGTTGAACCACCGGGACCAGTGGCACCCGCCCCGCAGCCGCTGGTGGGGTGTGTGCTCGCGGTCCGGGACCGCCCGGCCGGGGTGCTCGAGCGCACGCTCCAGACGTACCAGTGGCAAACGGCCCCGGCCGCGGACCGGGTGCTCGTGGATTACGGGAGCGAACCGGCCCACGCGCGCGAGTACGAGAAGCTGTGCGCGCGGTACGGGTGGCGCCTGGTCCGGTGCGAGCCCCCGGAGCCCCGGTGGCACCTGGCGGACGCGTACAACCGCGCGGTCGCCGCGCTGGACCCGCGGGTCGAGGTCCTGTTCAAGAGCGACACCGACGTGCTCCTCGGCCCCGAGGTGCTGGGGGTCGCGGCCCGGCGCGGGCCGGCGCGTTCTGCCAGTTCCGGTACCTGACCCTGCCCCGCGACGCGGACGTGCCCGCGGCCCTCACCGACGCGGCCCAGCTCGGGCCCCTGCTCGAGCGCCTGGGCAAGAACCACGCGAGCGCCGGCCAGGGCCTGTTCGCGTGCCCGGTGGCGTGGTTCCGGGACGCCGGGGGTTCGACCGCGCGTACCGGACCTGGGGGTTCGAGGACCACGACCTGCGGGCCCGGGCCGAGTTGGCCCTGCCGGTCGCCGACCTGCCGTGGCGCGAGGCCGTGCTGCTCCACCAGTGGCACCCGCCGTCCCCGGAGGCCGGGACGCCGCGGAGAACCGGCGTACTTCGACCGCGCGACGGCCGCGGGACAGGTGGTGCGCAACGGCGGGCACCTGTCCCGCCCGACAGGCCCCACCCGGAACCCGTACCGGCCGCTCCCCGGGCGAGAAAGATCGTCGTGGCGACGCGCTCGATGAGCGCCGAACTGTACCGGCTCTCGGGCGAATTCCTCACGTTCGACGGACCGGCCAGGCGCACCGGAGTGCGGGTCACCGAAGCTGGGCCGCTCGGAGTATCTTCCCGGTACCTGGCCCGGGCTCCGACGCGGACTGGGTCGTTTGAACCTGGACGAGGACGCGCTTCCTCCTGGACCCGCCCGGCTCCTGGCGCTTGATCGTCACATGGAGCGGGTGGGTACGCGGCGTGCGGGGTGGCCGGACGGAGGGCGCAGTCCCAATCCGGGCCACAACCGGCCGCGTGCAACGCGTTCTTCAACGTGTTCGACCTGCGCCGGTGCCGGGCCGCGTGGGCCGACTGGGACCGCGTCGCGGCCCTGCGCCACGCGCCCGAGTACGAGCGCGCCCTGGCCCCGTTCGAGCCGACCGGGCCGTTCGCGTTCGACGACTTCGAGCCGTATTACGGGGTGTTCTTCGCGCTCCTGGGAGCCGGGGAGCGCGTGCTGAGGCTCGGGCCGCGACCTGGCGCGACGGGACCAGCACGCTGGTGCGAGGCCCGAGCGGCCCCCTGGTGCTCCACGCGTGGTACGCGCGCGAGTGGGTCCGGGATCCGGCGACCCGGGCCCGGTACGAGGGCGCGGTCGCGTTCGCCCGGGCGCACCGGGCGTGCGCCGGGACCGGGGCGGACGGCCCGCTGCCCGAGGTGCCCGATGCGGTGCTCGCGAAGACCCTGGTCGGGCTCGTGGTGTACGACCGGAGCGCGAACGCCGATCGCTGGCTCGCCGCGTGGCACCGGTCCGCGCGCGGGCCCGCGCGCCTGGCCGTGGTCCACAACCGGGACCGCGCGGACCCGGTCGCCACGCGCGCGATCACCGCGGGCCGGCCCGACGCGTACGTGCCGCGCGAGAACGTGGGGTTCGACATCGGGGCGCTCCAGGACGTGGTGACCGGGCGGTTCGCCGGGGCCCTCCCGGACTGGGAATACCTGCTCTGGTGCACCGACGACTTCGTGCCCGTGCGCCCGGACTTCCTGCTCCGGTTCATGGACAAGGCCCGGGACCCGGGGGTCGGGCTCGTGGCCGGGCGGTTCGGGTACTGGCCCGGGCGCTGGAGCGGGCTCGAGTCCGAGCGCCACTGCCGGACCGCGGGGTTCCTGGTCCGGCGCGACGTGGCCGCGCGGCTCCGGTTCCCGGTGGCGAAGGTGGTGACCCGGGACCAGTGCCTCGCGTTCGAGCACCGGCCCGGGCACCTGATGGAGCAGGTGCTCGCGCTCGGGTACCGGGTCGCCGACCTGGGCGACCCGGACGCCCGGGTCATGTGGGACGCGGACCACGAGGCCCACCTGGACCGCTGGCCCGCGTACGCCCGGGCCTTCGGTACGGGCCCGGGGGGCGGCGCGGCCCCCCCGCGTGATCACGGCTCGCGCTCGAGCCGCGGGGCCGTGCCCCGGCGCGAGCGCGTTCCATCTTGCTTAAACGAGGGAGCAGCTATGGCCGTCGAGCGGTTCGCGAACGCCGCACAGACCACGTTGACCGCCCCGATCGCGGCCGGGACCGCGCCCATCGTTTTTACGGTATTTAGCGCGAGCGCGTTCCCGAGCGCGGGCAACTTCCGGGTGCGCATCGATAACGAGCTCATGCTCGTGACCGCGGTGAGCGGGACCTCGTGGACCGCCACGCGCCCGGTCGAGGGCACGACCGGGGCCGCCCACGCCACCGGGGCCACCGTCACCCAGGTGCTCACCGCCGCCGCGATGAACGCGCTCGGGGCGATCAGCGCCGACCAGGCGTCCGGCACCGTGCTGGCCGGCCCGGCGTCGGGCGGGGCCGGGGCCCCGCGTTCCGCGCCCTGGCGGCGACCGACCTGCCCGGGTTCAACGCGAGCGGCCAGGGGTACCCGTCGGGCCCGACGTTCCTCCTGGCCCTGGGCGCCCCGGCCACGACCGGAGCGAACAAGACGAACGCGGTCATCGCGCCCCGGGCCGGGACCGTCACCAAGGCGTTCGCCGCGGCCAAAACCGGCCCCACCGGCGCGGACCTGGTGTTCGATATTAACGTCAACGGGGCGACCATCTGGTCCACGCAGGCGAACCGGCTGAAGATCGCGGCCGGGGCGACCAGCGGGACCCAGTCGACCTTTAACACGACCACGGTGGCCGAGGGCGACCTGCTGACCATCGACGTCGACCAGGTGGGGAGCACGGTCGCGGGCCAGGACGTCACGGTCTACCTCCTGATCCTGCTCCAGAACAGTTGATTCCGTTGCGGTCCGGGGCCCTCCCGGTCCCGGTCCGCGTAACCGAAGCGCGAGGTGGCTCGTGGCGGGCGCGACGAAGTACGTGGACAACGTGAACGGCAACAACGGCTTCAGCGGCGACAGCCCGGCCCAGGCGTACGCCGACGTCCCGACCGCGATCGCCAACATCAGCGGGGGCGGGAACACGGTTTACATCAAGAACAACGGCCCCTCGAGCCCGTACCAGCTCACGGCCGCGATCGCGCTCACCGCGGGCCTCAAGGGCGACGCGACCAACGGGCGCAACACGTTCGAGGGGTACACCACGACCCCGGGGGCCCGGGACGGGCGCCCGACCGTCACGAACGCGGCGAACAGTAGCAACCTGATCACGCTGAACGACAACGATTACACGGTGTTCCGCCACATCTACTTCTCGCACTCGGCGTCGACGCGGGGGGGCGCGTTCAACGCGGTCACGTCCGGGACCACGCCGCTCTACGTTCAGGACTGCGTCGTCGACGGGTGCCTGGGCGTGTTCGCGTCGGTCGGGTTCCTCAACGTCGTGGTCCTGGAGTCCGTCGAGGTCAAGAACACGACCTCCGTGAGTGCCGCCCTCTTGGTCCAAGGGGCCGCGTACCTGTACGGGTGCTGGATCCACAACAACCCCGCCGACGGGGTCCGGACGACGAACGGCTCGACGACCACCGTGTACCTCGAGAAATGTCTCGTGACGAGCAACGGGGCGGTCGGCGTGAACGACGTTTCGAGCTCGAGCGGCGTCGCGATCACGGTGAAGGATTCGGTCGTCTGGGGCAACGGGGGGTCCGGTATCAGGTCCGCGGCCAAGACCAGTTTCTCGACCACGCTCGACCTCTCGAACACGGTCTTCGGGGCGAACGGGGCCGGGGGCTCCGGGTTCAACATCGAGTGCCTGGACCCGCAAGTCGAGACGGACCTGAACGTTCGCCTGACGCGCCGGAACTTCCACTACACCAGCGCGTCCGGGAGCTACTCGGGCGTGGCGGCCGGGTTCGACGACGTCGCCCTCACGTCCGACCCGTTCACGAGCGCCGCTTCGAAAGATTACTCGCTGAACAACGCGAGCGGCGGCGGGGCGCTGGTGCGCGGCACGGCGTACCCGGCCAACTTCCCGGGTGCGGCGTTCACGAGTTACCGGGACGGGGGGGCGGTCCAGCACCGGGACGCGGGCGGGGCTTCGGCGGTCGCCTACTGGTAACGTGTCCTCCCGCCGAAAACGGGCCGATCGGCCCGCGGCGGGATGTGAACATCGGGGCGTCGGGACGGGTACCTTATGCGCGTGTGCGTGATCTACGACGACCGGGACCGGCCCGAGACGACCGGGGGGTACTGCCTGCGCGCGCTCCGGGAGTTGGGCCCGGTGGCGCACGCGCGCCCGGACCAACTGGGCGCGATGGCCCCGGCCGACTTCGACCTGTTCCTGCGGGTCGACGACGGGCTCGAGTACCCGGTCCCGGGGCACCTGCGCCCGCTCGCGTGGTGGGCCATCGACACGCACCTGGGGCCCGACCGGTGCCTGACCCAGGCACGGGCCGCGGACCTCACGTTCGCGGCCCAAAAGCCCGGGGCCGGGGCCCTGGAGCGGGCCGGGGTCGCGGGCGCCGAGTGGCTCCCGCTCGCGTGCGACCCGGGGGTCCACCGCCCGCACCCGGTCGGAGTCGGGCGCGACTGGTGCTTCGTCGGGAACCGATTCCCGGGCCCGCGCACCGAGCTCCTCGAGCTCCTGGCCCGGCACCTCCCGAACCACTTTACGGGCACCGCGTACTTCGACGAGATGGCCCGGGTGTACTCGGGGACCCGGGTCGCGTTCAACCGGTCCGTGCGCGACGACCTGAACATGCGCGTGTTCGAGGCCCTCGCGTGCGGCCCGCTCCTGGTCACCAACGCGCTGCCCCCGGACGCGGGTCAGGACGAACTGTTCCGGGACGGGGAGCACCTGGTCACGTATTCAGGTCCCGAGGACCTGCTCGACAAGGTCCGGTTCTACCTGGCGCGCCCGGAGGCGCGGGAGCGGGTGGCCCGGGCCGGGCGCGCCGAGGTCGCCGCGCGCCACACGTACCGGCACCGGATGGAGCGGGTCCTGGCCGCGGCCGCCGCTCGGCCCCACACGGTGCCCGTGTCGCCCCCGGCCGCTCGAAACCCGGAGCCCGCGCCCGCGTTCGATCCCGGGTACTTCGAGTTCGACCGGCCCGAGTTGCTCGCGCTAGTGCCCGAGACCGCGGCCGACGTGGTGGACCTCGGGTGCGGGGCCGGGCGCCTCGGGGCCGCGCTCAAGGCGCGCCAGGCGTGCCGCGTGGTCGGGGTCGAACACGACCCGGGGGCCGCGGCCGCCGCGCGGGCCCGGCTCGACCTGGTGCTCGAGGGCGACGCCGAGGCCCTGGACTGGCCGTTCCCCGACCACTCGTTCGACGCGGTCGTGTGCGGGGATGTGCTCGAGCACCTGCGCGACCCGCTCGCGCTCCTGAAACGGGTCCGCGCCTGGCTCCGGCCCGAGGGGGTTCTGGTCGTGAGTCTCCCCAACGTGCGCCACCACACGGTCGTGCGCGCGCTCCTGGGCGGGGACTGGACGTACGAGCCGGCCGGGCTGTTGGACCACACGCACCTGCGGTTCTTCACCCGGCGCGAGATCGAGAAGCTCCTGTTCCGGGCCGGGTTCGCGGTGCCCGAACTGGTCCCGGTCCCGGGGCCCGGGTACGAGGACTGGGCCGCGGCCGGGCGCCCCGGCGAGGTCGCCGCGGGCGGGCTCCGGGTCGGGGGCCTGGACCCGGCCGACGCCGAGGAGTTCTACGCGTACCAGTGGCTCGGGGCCGCGCGCCCGCGCCCGGACCCGGACCCCGGGCTCACGTCCGTTGTGATCCCGACCCACAACCAGCTCCACTTCACGCGCCGGTGCGTGGACGGGATCCGGCTCCTGACCGACGAGCCGTACGAGCTCGTGTTCGTGGACAACGGGTCCGCCGACGGGACCCCCGAGTACCTCCGGGCCCTGGCCGCCGCGGACCCGCGCGTGCGCGTGGTCCTGAACCCCGACAACCGGGGATTCCCGGTCGCGTGCAACCAGGGGATCCGCGCCGCCGCCGGGGCCCAGGTGCTGCTCCTCAACAACGACACCGTGCCCACCACCGGGTGGCTCGCCCGGCTCCTGGGGCGCTCCGCTCGGGCCCGGGCGTCGGGCTCGCGGGCCCGTGCTCGAACCGGGTGAGCGGGGACCAGCAGGTCCCGGTGACGTACGACGAGTGGGACCTGGGCGGGCTCGACGGGTTCGCCTGGGAGCACGCGCGCCGGCACGCGGGGCGCACCGAGGGCACGGACCGGCTCGTGGGGTTCTGCCTGCTGATCTCCCGGGCCGTGATCGACGCGGTGGGGCTCCTGGACGAGGGGTTCGGGCTCGGGAACTTCGAGGACGACGACTACTGCCACCGGGCCCGGGCGGCCGGGTTCCGGGCCGTGATCGCCCGGGACGCGTTCGTACACCACGTCGGCGGCGCGACGTTCCGCGCCACCGGAATCGACTACACCGCGCTCCTGGCGCGGAACGCCGAGCGGTTCCGCGCCAAGTGGGGCCCCCAGGCCCCTCCGGACGGTCCGGGTGCGACCGGGGGCCGGGCGCGCCCCGGGACGAGTTCGGGGTCCGCACGCACCCCGGGGGCGGGTTGGTCCTGACCCGCCACTCGGGCCCCGTGCACCTGTCCGGGTGCCTGATCGTGCGCGACAACGCGGGCACGATCAGGGCGTGCCTGGAGAGCCTGCGCCCGTGGGTCGACGAACTCGTCGTGGTGGACACGGGCTCGGTCGACGGCACCCCCGAAATCGCCGCCGGGCTGGGGGCCCGGGTGTTCCACTTCCCGTGGGTCGACGACTTCTCCGCGGCCCGCAACGAGTCCGTGCGCCACGCGCGCGGGGCGTGGGTGTTCTGGATGGACTCGGACGACGTGATCGACGCGCCCAACGGGCGCGCGCTCCGGGACCTGGCCCGCGGGCCGCACGGGGCCGCGGTGCTCGGGTACGTGGTCCGGGTCCACTGCCCGGGCCCGCCCGGGACCGACGACCTGACCGTGGTGGACCACGTCAAACTGTTCCGGAACCGGCCCGAGCTCCGGTTCGAGCACCGGATCCACGAGCAGATCCTGCCCGCGATCCGCCGGGCCGGAGGGGAGGTCGCGTGGACCGACCTGTTCGTGGTCCACGCCGGGTACGACCACACCCCGGCGGGCCAGGTGCGCAAGCGGGACCGGGACCTGCGGATCCTGCACCGCGAGATCGACGAGCGCCCCGGGCACCCGTTCACCCTGTTCAACCTGGGGATGACGTACGCGGACGTGGGCGAGCCCGGGCGCGCGGCCGGGTACCTGGGGGACAGCCTGCGCAACTCCGCGCCCGGGGACTCGCACCGGCGCAAGGCGCACGCGCTGCTCGCGTACTGCCGCGCGGCCGCGGGGGACCGGGCCGGGCCCTGGGCGCGTGCGAGACCGGGCTCGCCGAGTGCCCGGGCGACCTCGAGCTCCGGTTCCGGCACGGGGTGCTGTTGCACGCGGCCGGGCGCCCGCGCGAGGCCGTCGCGGCGTACCACCGGGTGCTCGCGGCCCCCGGGGACCGGTACTTCGCGAGCCTGGACCGCGGGGTCACCGGGTTCAAGGCGCACCAGAACCTGGCCGCGGCGCACGCGGACCTGGGCGAGTGGGCCGAGGCCGAGGCCGCGTGGCGCGCGGTCGTCCGGGACGCACCCGGGTACCGGGCCGGGTGGCGCGGGTGGGGCGAGTTCCTGGTGCTCCGGGACCGGCTCGCCGAGGCCGACGAACTGGCCCGGGGCCTCGGCGCGGACCCCGCCCTGGCGCTCGAGGGGCACGTGCTCGCCGGGCGCGTGGCCGCGGCCCGGGGGACGGACCCGCGGCCCGGGCCGCGTGGGAGCGCGCGGCCGCGGGGGCCCCCGCGGACCCGGAACCGCTCCGGCTCCTGGCCCGCGAATACTTCGCGGCCGGGGCCGACGAACCGGCCGCACGCGTGCTCCGGGCCCTGACGGCTTTGGCCCCGCACGACCCGGCCGCGCACCACAACCTGGGCGCGGTGCTGCTCCGCTCGGACCGGGCCGCCGAGGCCGCCGGCGCGTTCCGGCGCGCGCTCGAGCTGCGCCCCGGGGCGCTCGAGACCCGGGTGTGCCTCGGGTACGCGCTGCGCGCGACCGGGGACCGGGCCGGGGCCGCCGGCGCGTGGCGCGCGGTCCTGGCCACCGCGCCCGACCACGCCGAGACCGCGGCCGCCTTGCGCGATCTAGGGGGCCTCGCGTGACCCGTTCGGTCCCGTACTGATCCCGGGTGCCCGGGGCTACGCGGCAGCGCCCGGGCCTCGTACCGCGGGACAACGCGCTTGGTCGAACGCGGGCATGGACGAGTCCCCGGGCAGGTAATCACGCGCCCGGCGGACCACTCTTTCACTGATCCGCCGTGGGTACGCACCGCGCGGTCGGGAACCGGGCCGTACTGACGGCCCTCCATTCGCTCGTGGCGACGGCCGCGCTCACCACGAGCCCGTTGTCCCTAATCGTGAGGTTTCCGGGCACCGGAGCAGGACGGCCTGATGCGGTTCCGCGTGCCCCGTAAACTCGGTGCGGTCGACGACCCGCGCGTTCCAACCACTCGAATCCCCGATCCAGAGGCCCGCCACCGGCAGGTCCTCGACCAGGGCGAGCAGTTGGGCCGGGGTGTACTCGCGGCAGTGGTGCGGGTTCGCGGCCCGGGACACGTTCCAGTTCGGGGTGGTCAGGAACACGAACCGGGTGGCCGCGCGGACCAGGGCCCCGACGAACCCCAGATCGTCCTCCACGTGCTCGAGCACGTCGAACGCGGTCACCACCCCGGCGTCGCCCTTCGGGAGCTCCGCGACCGGGCACGAGAGGTCGACCGGGAGCCCCGGTCCCGGGTCCTGGAGGCGCAGCCGCCCGGCCGCCGGGGCCAGGCGCAGGCGCGAGAACCCGAGACCGGCCCCGACGTCCAGCACGTCGGCCCCCGCGAACAGTCCCGCGGCGAGCTCGTGCCACCCGGCCTGACAGTCCTCGCGCCCGGCCCCGCCCCCGTGCCCGGCGAGATCGACCCAGTCCGCCTTGGCCGGCACCAACCGCAGCCCCGGGACATGCGCGCGAGCGACCCGGTACCCGGCGGCGTAGCAGTCGGCCAGGGGCAGGTCCGCGGGCGGGTGCGCGAAGTAGTGCGGGCTCGGGTGCCAGTGCACCTCCCGGTCCGGGTTGAGGGCGACCGTCTCGCAAATGAACGCCCCGTCGCCCCCGTGCATCTCGCCCCACCGGCCGAGCGGGATCCCGACCGGGTGAACCAGGTTCGGGGTCCCGACGTGCCCGTGGGCCAGAACCCGCGCCGTCCCCACCAGGTGCCCGTCCGCGTGGTGCACGAACGGGAACACGTGGAACGCGCCCGGGTGCGCGCGCAGGGCGCCTCGGACCCGGGCCAGGGCCCCGGGGAGCAGCACGTCGTCGTCGTCGGCGTGGGTCACGTACCCGGTCCGGACGAGGGGGAGGGTCCGGTTGCGCGGGGTGTGCCCCCAGTCCCGGTACGGGCCGCCCTCGAGGGCCACGTGGCGCCCCGGCAAACCCGCGCCGGCCCAGACCCGGGCCACGTCCCCGTGCCGGTCGTCACTGACCAGGAGCACCTCATCGCCCGGGAGCAGGTCCTGCTCGCGAACGCTCGCGAGCAGGCGCCCGAGCGTCGGGCGCCCGATACTCGGGATCAGAACACAAATCGATGTATCAGGCATGTGATCCCTTCGTCACCGCGCCCGGGCGCCCCACGGGCGCACCATGCACACGGGCTCCTCGCGCCACACCGGGCCGTCCGGAAAGTGCGCGCAGGTCTGCGCGCAAAAGTCGAAATCCCCGGCCCCCCACATCCCGTACCGCCCGAGCCGGGCCGGGTCGTTCGGGAACACGAGCATCGGGGTCCCCAGGTTCCCGACCTCGAGCACCGGGCGCGCCCACAACAGCGGGTTGAGCGGGTGCCCGGTCATCCGGAAGATGTGCGGGCGCCCCGGGTTCTCCCCGAGGGCCCGGCGCACGGCCGCGAGCGCCCCCGGGTGGTACTCGTCGTCGTCGTCCAGGGCCATCAGGTACGCGCCCCGGGCCAGGCGCGTGTCGAGCACCCAGTTGCGCGCGTGGTGCCCCCAGGTGCCCGTGGGTCCCGGGTTCTCGACGAACCGCCCCGGGAGCCCGAACTGCTCGAACAGCTCGCGCGCCACCGGCTGGGACCCGTCCCCGACCACGAGCACCTCGTCCCCGGGTCCCCACGCCTGCCCGCGCAGGGACCCCAGGGTCCGCGCGAGCGTCGGGCGCGAGATCGTCGCGATCACCACCGAGACGCTGAACTCACCCATAGCTGTACACCCCGTCCCGGTACTCCTGGTCCCACCCGCCCGTGTGGAAGTCCCCCGGGAGCGCGACCCCGAACCGGGCCGCGAGGGCCCGGTACTCGTCGGCCGCGTGGCTCTCGTGCCACAGGAACGCGCCGCCCGCGCGCCGGTCCACGGGCAGCGCGGGCCACGGCCAGTACACCCCGCCCAGGAGCTCGCGCACGAGCTCGAGGACCGCGGCCTCGGCCGGGAACCCGCCGTCCCGGCGCCCCCAGTACGCGCCCGGGGCGCACCGCCCGAGCACCCCGGGCCGGTGCCACGCGCCCACGTCCAGGAGCGCGGCCTCTGTCCGGAGCGGCCAGCGCGGTGCCCCCGAGGACGCCCGGGACGCCACCGGGAGCCCGGACGCGAGCAGCTCCCGGGCCCCGTCCTGAAGCCAGTACGCCCCGGTGAAGACCATGCGCTGGGACACCTTGGCCACGACTTCGAGCCCGCGCGCGGCCCCCCACATGACCCCCTTCCAGTACACCGCCAGGTCCCCCCCGGTGTGCCCGAGCCGGGTCGCGTTGGGCCACAGGTACACGTCCGGGTACCGGTCGCACACCGCGGCCAGCGCCGGCACCCCTTCCGGGTGGTCGGTGCTCACGAGCACCGGCACCGGCCCACACGTGGCGCGGGCCACCCGGATCTGGAGCTCGACCAGTTCGGGCCACTTGTACGACCCGATCGCCAACCCCACGCCCGGATCCCCCGGGCGCAGAGGGGCGACCGCGGAGCAGTAGTCCGGGCACCGCGCGCAGCACCGCTGGGCCCCGGAGCACGCCGCGAACCGGGTCGTGAGGTCCCCGTGGAGCGCGCACCGCAGGAGCGGGGACCCGCACGGTTGACCGGGCTCGCGTGAGCCCAAGTGGGCACACGGCGCGACCACGGGCGCCCCCCAGGTCAGGGGCCCCGGTCCGGGCGCGCCCGCGGGTACGCGTTCGTGTTCCCCGGTTTCCGGGAGCCCCCACAGGCGCTGGTACGCCCGCACGTGGGCGGCGAGCCAGCACACCCGGCACTCGTCTGCCGGCACCGGGTGCTGAGCGTGACACGGTTTCATGTGATGAAAAAATAGTAATTCCGAAGGTGACGATAAAAAACAAGATATTACCGTCGGGTGAGCCACGGATCAAGTTCCGGAACTCGAGAGCTACCCATTCGAGATTACGCCACGGTTTGCGGTGGGCTCTGCGACGTGGTGCAAGCGGGATAGGAAATGCGTGAGGTGCATACGTCGCAAGTGCAATGTGGGACGAATCATGAGCGCACCGCGCTTCCCGGCTGAGGAACACGACCGTTTGCGGGAACTGGCGGCCGAATGGGGCAAAATTGCCTCCAAGCGAGCGTTCGGGAATGACGGGGCCGGGGTTGGACGTGGATTTCCGCACAATGGAGCAGATCGCCACTGCGGCAGCCCAAGGGTTGACCGAAACGCGCGGGTGAGGGGGGCGTGATCTAATTTAAGAACGTGCGCTCTCTGCTCGTCGGTATTGAACTCGTGGTCACTGTAAGCTAATCGATACGCGATATCTCCGTCATATAATGATAATACATTCACAATAATTTGTTGCCGACTCGAACCTGTCACTACATACCGACTTCTCTGAACCAATTGGCGCAGCCAGAAACTGCGTTTAGCCCGAACGGGAGAATCCCGTAGTCGGCTATAAGGGTGGCGCCGTGCTTGCCTGCAACTGTCAGCATGGTGATTGCATCGGGCCGTAGTTAACCGTCATCCACTCGCTTGCGAATGGTTCAATACATGTCGTCGTAGGCGCCGGGGGCGGCGTCCTTCTTGCTTTCCTTCTTCTGCTCTTCGGCGATCATCGCGTCGGAGGTGAGGAGCAGCGTGGCGACGCTGGCGGCATTCTGGAGCGCGCTGCGGACCACCTTCGTCGGGTCGATGATGCCGGTTGCCACCATGTCCACGTAGCGGCCCGCGCGGGCGTCGTACCCGTAGTTCTTGTCGTCCTTGGCGAGCACTTCATTCGCGACCACGTTGCCGTCTTCGCCCGCGTTCTCTGCGATCTGCTTCACCGGCGCGCGGCACGCTTGCACGATGATCTTGTACCCGACCTTCTCGTCGTCGGTCAGGCTGGCGCCGGCCTTCAGACCGGTGCTGGCACGGAGCAGGGCCACGCCGCCGCCGGGCAGGGTGCCTTCCTGGTGCGCGGCCTTGGTCGCGTGCATCGCGTCCTCGACCCGCATCTTCTTTTCCTTCACTTCGCTCTCGGTCGCCCCGCCGACGTTGATCTTCGCGACCCCGCCGGACAGCTTCGCGACGCGCTCCTGGAGCTTTTCCTTGTCGTAGTCGCTGGTGCTCTTTTCCAGTTCCTTCTGGATGGTGGCGATGCGCTCCTTGATCGCCGCCTTCTTGCCGCCGCCCTCGATGACGGTGGTGTTGTCCTTGTCCACCTTGATCTTCTTGGCGGTGCCCAGGTCTTCGAGCGTAACGGTTTCGAGCTTCATGCCCAGGTCTTCAAAAATCGCGGTGCCGCCGGTGAGCACCGCGATGTCCTGGAGCATGGCCTTGCGGCGGTCGCCGTAGCCCGGGGCCTTCACCGCGCACACCTTGAAGGCGTAGTTCGACTTGATGACGTTCACCACGAGCGTGGCGAGCGCTTCGCCGTCGACTTCTTCGGCGATGATGAGGAGCGGCTTGCCCTGTTGGACGACCTTCTCCAGGATCGGGAGCATGTCACGGGCGGCGCTGATCTTCTTCTCGTACACGAGGACGTAGGCGTCTTCGAGTTCGCACTCCATCGTTTCGGAGTTGTTGATGAAGTACGGCGACAGGTAGCCGCGGTCGAACTGCATCCCCTCGACGAACTCGTAGTTCGTGTCGATGGTCTTGGCCTCTTCGACGGTGATGACGCCGTCCTTACCGACCTTGTCCATCGCCTCGGCCAGCTTCTTGCCGATGTCCGCGTCGCCGTTGGCGGCGACGGTGGCGACGTTCTCCAGGCCCTTCTTCCCGCCGACCGGGATGCTCATTTCCTTGAGCTTGGCGACGATGTCCTCGACGGCCTTTTCCATCCCGCGCTTCATGAGCATCGGGTTGGTGCCCGCGACGACGGCCTTCAGCCCCTCGTTGAAGATCGCTTCCGCGAGCACGGTCGCGGTGGTGGTACCGTCACCGGCCACGTCGGAGGTCTTCGACGCGACCTCCTTGACCATCGCGGCGCCCATGTTCTCGTAGTGGTCCGGGAGCTGGATCTCCTTCGCCACGGTCACGCCGTCCTTGGTGACGGTCGGGCTGCCGAACGACTTCTGGATGATGACGTTGCGGCCCTTCGGCCCGAGGGTGACATTCACCGCGCGGGCCAGTTTGCTGAAGCCGCGCTTCATGGCGGCGCGGGCTTCCTGGTCGAACGCGATCTGCTTGGGACCCACTCGGGGCGCAGCGGAGCGGTCCGCCGCGGCGCGATGGCCACTGCCAATTGCTGTTGCTGGGTTTGAAGAAGCGGGGGCCGCGAACACCAATTGCTCGCAGGTGAACTCGCTCGGGATCGGGACGGCCAGGCTGAGAAATCCATTGGAAATAGCCGTCTGGAGAACGGCCGCCTTCGCCCTCAATTCGGCGTCACTGGCAATCGCAACTTCCGTTGCGACTGCGCAATCGGTATCGACAACTGTGAACAGGTACCGGAAAAGCTCCTTGTCTCGCGTCGAGTCATTTGAAGCGGCCATGGTCACCTCCCACTATGCTCACGGGATTCTCCAGCAGAGTGATCGCGACGTGCTTTCTCAACACCCCACCAACGGCCTCGGCTGTTGTGAGGATGGCCTGCTTGGCATCGTTAAAAGAGGTTGGCGCGGCCGAGTCTGCTGCTGCCCTGATCGTCGCAGAGTCGAGATCGGATTCTGGGCATTCGATCAGTAAGTAGAAGGCGTAGATCTCGGATTCCTTCTGGCTGATTCCAGCCGATATGCCGTACTCACTAACAAGCGATCTGGTAGCGATTGGAAGCAAGTGTTTGAGCTTCGGGAGCAGCACGTCCGCTTCGACCTGAAGGGCGCTGGCAAATGTGTACAGCATATCAACGGACGGTATGGCAGCCTTCTTCGCTCGGGTGAGGTGTCCCCGGTTCCGGTTGATCGCGGCACTGAGTTGGGTCCAATTCCCTGGGGTTAGGCCAGAAGCTGCCCGCTGCGCGAGGATGCCGTTGATTGTGGGGGTGAAGAGCTCGGCGAAAGCGGTCGTGAACGCTTCCTTGATGGGGTTCACCCGGTCTCGATATACCCACCACTTTCGTGACAATCCCAGATACTGGTCTGGCGTCAACAAGAGGGGCTTTACCCCTTTTGGGCTGTTCGCCATGGCGTTCCCCCGCATCACGCCGGGTCAGGGCTACCGGAAACCGGTGCTGTAAGCCATTGGATCACCTCTTCAGTCCATTCGCAATGGCGCGCCCGGCGCGCTAGCGCGCCGGGCGCGAATGTTCAAATCCCGCGTGGCCGTCACAATGGATTAGTGACTGGGAAATGTGGCGGATGTTCTCTCGCCTTCCAGCCTCGGAAGGCAAAACAGGTAGTTGGCATCGAAGCAGGGGATGACGGGCGGTCCGATCTACCTCGGCGATTCGGCCAATTTTTCACACACCAGATAGTACCCGATGCATCTTCGGCCGAGAAGGAGAACTTATGGACACGGCTATTCTTGTTGGCGGGGCGGTGATGATCTTCGGCGCGCTGGTCCTCGGTACAGTGGCTATCGTCGCCCTCCTTCAGGGGGCAAAAGCTAGCGGCAGACTTGACGAGAACGGGATGTACTTGGCGGTAAGACCGTCGAGCGAGGCTGCTCAATCAGTGGGAGTAAACAACCCAAAACCGACGGTGAGAAACCGGGGAAAACAGCGAAAGAAGCGGTTGCTTTAGCGGACGATTCTCCGTTGCTCGAACAAACCACTCACCGGCCGACCTTGGTCCAGTCGCTATTCCGGTTGTAGCGGGATGCTATAAAGAAAAAATATCTTAATTATTGTTAGAATTTTTAATCTTATTATTTTTATACATAATTTTGTTCTTATGCACCATAAACGGTGCGGAAACGCTGTGAATTACATGTGAAACGACGAAGGGTGGTTCCCGCCCTTCGTATTGGTGTGTCACGAACCCGTTACTCGTCACGTAGTAAACCGGGCGTCATCTCCTCTCTTCCTTCAGGAGGTATTCGACCCGCTTGGCCGCCGCCTTCTCGTCACGCGCGCCGAACCCGCCAATGACGTGCCGTCGCGGCCGATGATCAGCGTGTGCGGGTACCCGCGGATGCCCAACTTATCGGCCAGCGCCCCCCGGCCGGCATTTTCGTCCTCACTCTCCTGCTTGCCGGACACGAGGGCCAGTGGCAGAGTTTGGCAGAGATGGCATTCCCAACCGTGCAAAATCCTGCAATAATGTGCAGGAAGTGCTGGGTACGGAGGCTTGATACCTGCCAGTGTAAGTACCGATAGAGATTGAATTTAAACGACATCCAGGTTTTGACGAGCATTCGTCTTCGGAACCGAGGGTTAGAGGTTCAAATCCTCTCGGGTGTACTCATAATCTCAAGCCCGCAGCGAGTTACAATGTTCGCTGTGTTTTTTTTACCGCCCCAGAATCGTCCCAGAATCAGTTGCCCTAGTTGTTCGTACCCTCTTCTCCCTTCTGATTTCCCTAACACTTTGCACGCCCCCAAAGGCACGTTACCAGCACGGCTGGCGCGACCCACCAGTATCCGTGCAATCCGCCGGGAACCGCGTATGTAGTGACGGTAATCGCGGCCTGCCACCACGCGATCGCAACTGCGGGAAGCCACGTTCCGTTCCGAACAAACCGAGCCGTCACCCAGAGTACGGGCAAGAGTAGTATCGGAAGGTCGAAGAGCCAGCCACCGTAAGGCGTTGCGAGAACCGATACGGCGCAGATTAGCGGCAGCGCGTGCGTCCAAGCCCACGTGTTTCCCTTGTACACTCGGTATCCCAGAAACCCGGCACACGCAACCACGCAGGGCACAAATTGAACCCAGAAGTGGCCCGGGGCGAGCCACATCCGCAGCCAGTAGGCCGGAACTGGTAGCGCCCATTCCGATAGCGGAACAGCCCCCTCTTCCGGAGTTCGCACGGCCGCGATAAACTGCGAAACGACGCGCGGGTTCGCCACCAGCGCGATCCCTAGGGCGAGCACGAGCACTGCACACCCGGCGCCGAGCGTCGCGCGCCCGCGTCGGGTAAGCACGTCAGTCACGAGCAGCACGCCGAACACCGCGAGCAGGTGCGGTTTGAGCGCGGTGAGTGCGGCACACGCACCGGCCGCGAGCGGCCGCTCGTTTTTCGTGAAGTGCACGAAACCGGCCAATCCCAGCAGAAGAAGCCCCGTATTTTGACCGTAACTGACCAGCCACCACGTCCCCACGAAGGAGAGCGCCACGAGCGCCGCGAACCAGCGGTGAACCGGGCAGTACGCGCGCCACAACAGATCACAAGCGACGAACACAGCAGCCAGTTGCAACCCGATCCACAGGAGCATGGCCCACCGCGGCGCGCAAGCGCCGAGGGGCATGTACAAGGCGAGTGCAGAGGGCGGGTTCCACATCATTACCGCGTCAGCGCGGGTCGGATCGGCGCGCTTCTGCTCAGCGAATAGTTCGGAAGGGTGGTACGGGTTCCCACCGCGCAGGTTTACGCGCCCGGCGGACCAGTACTCAAGAAAGTCGCGCGGTACGAGGAGCCCGGGCGTGCGCACGAGTCCGTCCGCAACGAACACGAGCACAACTCCACCCACGAGCAACACAAATGCCGAACGAAAGCGTGGTGACATAGTTCGGTCGAGCGGATCCTGATGGTTGTTCCTTGCCCCCCACCGGGGCTACCGCGATCGCGTCACTTCGCCGAGATCGCGCGCACACGTCGGACGGCCGCGGCGTCGCCGGTGAGATCAAAAACGTACAAGCTGCCACCGAGAATAGCCGTCGGCGCGCGCGCGCGCAACCAGGCAAACGTGTCCGGATCGTTCAAGTAAATGCCGAGCAAGTTATTCGCGCTCACGACAACGACCTGGCGCGGCGCGTCCGCGGGAACGAGTTCACCACCCGGGACACCTACGCGCCCGTATGCCGGTAACGGTTGATAGCGCATGCAGTAGGCTTCGGGTCGGTCGGTGCCGAAGTACGAGAGGTAGATCACGTCCGGTCCGTGTGCGTCGAGGTACGCCTTCAACGCGGGGAGCCCCTGCCCCCAATCCGCGTTGGAATCCGCGGCGAAACGAAGCCCGCCGCGCGGCCCACTGGCCAATTCGTTGAAATACGCGATCGGGTACGGGTCACTTCGCGCGGCCGAAGCACCCGCCCACACCAAGCAAAGTGCAAACAGAACTCGGCCTGCGACACGGCAACAAGCCCCGCCCGCCAGTCCCGCCGCAATGAGGTACAAGAACGGCAGAACGGGCAACACGACACGAATACCGAGATCGACCCGTGAGTACGATGCGAGGGCGAAGAATACGACCGCGGGTACGAGCAGGAGCGCGCTTCGTGGTACGCGAGTCAACCGGCCCGTAATGCCCACGAGCAGCACACCCGTGAGTAACCCGAGCGGCAGCTTCAGGGGCAGAAGAACCAAGAAATAGTGGTACCAACCGGCGCGCGAGAGTTCGCCGTTGAGGTACATCACCCCGCCACCGTGCGCGGCGCGCGTAAGCTGAAACTTCAGTCCGCGCCCCCACTGGTCGAAGTGGACGAAGCCGTAAGTCGCGGCGAGCGTCACGAGCCCAATCAGTCCCAGCCGGAACGTGAACTCGATAAGCGCGCGCCCACGGGGGGCGTCGGGCGAAGCGTTCGGTAACGCGAGCCTTCCGCCCCTGAGCACGAACACCGCCCCGGCCGCACCGAGCCCCAGAACGACCGCCAGTGCCGAGAACTTCGCCCCGAGTGCGAGCCCCAGAGCCACGCCCGCACCAACTAGCAACCCGCGCGACGGTGCGGCCGCGTACTCCCACACGAAGTAGCACGCGAGCAGCGTAAACAACGTCAGCCCAACGTCGGTGGAGAGGACACACGAGAGCGCGAGTAAATTTGGGTCACACACCGCGAATCCCACCGCTCCGGCGCCCGCGAGACACGACCCCCACAGTCGAAACGCCCACCACCCCGCCAACAGAACCACACACACACCCAGTGCCAGATTGACGCGGCGCGCCGGTGTCAGCAGTTCGTTCGGTGCCCGCCCCGATTGGAAGAGGAAGGCGTTCCCGACGTGCCAGTGATCGTTGTTGGTTTCACCCGCAACGTCATACGGGTACGGCGGGTTCGCACCGAACACGAGTGGCGCGGCCCAGAGCATTTTCAAGAACGGCGGGTGCTCGCGGTTGAGCCGAACGCTGCCCGTCACCCAATACGAATAACCGGCCGCGAGGTGGGCCGGTTCATCAAACGTTGGTCCGTTCGCAGCCATGAAACGCTCGCCGCGGCTCCAAAACCACGCCACAAGCGCGACACAAACAGTAATTGCAAACAGGCCGCGAGTGTTCATGCGGTAGCTTAGAACGCAGCCCGGTAGATGCCGAGAATATCGTCCTCGCTCTGCGGCATCCGCGGGTTCACGCGCATCAGCCGCTTGATGGCGAACGCCTTCGACGCGAACCCGGGCAGCATGGCTTCGGTCACGCCAATGTCACGCAGGCGCAGCGGAATACCAATGTCTGCACGAAGTTGCTCGATCGCAGAGATCGTTTTTTCGGCGAGTACCTCGTCCGAAGTCGTGCCAGTTTCACCCAGCAAAGCGCGACCGATTTCAGCCGTTTCGCGCACACGCTTTTCCAGGTTGAAGCGCATTACGAACGGCAGCAGCAGCCCGTTCCCGGCTCCGTGCGAAACGTGAACCGCTCCGCCGACCGGGTACTCCATCGCGTGAACGAGGGCGACGCCCGCGTTCGAGAACGCGAGCCCACCGAGAGTTGCGGCCAGCGCCATGCCGTCGCGTGCTTCAAGATTGTTCCCGTCCTTCACCGCGCGCCTCAAATGCGTCCCGACGAGTCGAAACGTCTCACGCGCCATTGAGTCCGCCATCGGGTTCTTGCCCTGATAAACGGTCTTCTCACCGCTCGGCAGCGGGAACTCATCGTTGTGAACGGCGCAGAAGCCCTCGATCGCGTGCGTGAGGGCGTCGATACCGGAATCGGCCGTCACCTTCGGCGGGCAGCTCACGGTGAACAGCGGGTCGACGATCGCGAACGCGGGCCGCAGGAACGGGCTGAGGCAGCTCACCTTGATGTGGTTCGCGGTGTCGGTGAACACGGCCGCCGCAGAGACTTCCGACCCGGTGCCGGCCGTCGTCGGGACGCAGATGAGCGGCTTGACCGGTCCCGGTACGCGGCAATCGCCGGTGTAATCGAGCGGGTCGCCGCCGTGGGCCAGGATCATCGACACGAGTTTGGCCGTGTCGATGTTGCTCCCCCCGCCCAAACCAATGACAACATCGGGATCGAAGGCCCGCGCTGCTGCGACGCACTCGCGCACGAGTTCCACGCCCGGTTCCGGCGTGATCTTGTCGAAGTGCGCGAACGCCACGTTCCCCGCGGTGAGCGGCTCGGTCGTTTGTGCGAGCAAGCCCACCTTCACCAGAACGGAATCCGTCACGATGAACGCGCGCTTCGCGCCGAGCCGCTCGCACGCTTCGCGGAGGTGGACGCGGACCGCGTTCCGGCCGAAGAACAGTGCGCCGGCGGAGGAGAAGGACCAGGTGCGCATGATGAAGATTCGGGTTCGGGATGGAAATTCGGGGCGCGAGAGTGCGAGTCTCGGGACACCGGGCGGTTATACTACACGGTGTGCGATCGCTCACGCGGTTCTTTCCCCGAATCCCGACCCGACCCCTCCCATGCGCATCGGCATCCTCACCGTTTCCGATCGGGCCAGTCACGGCGTGTACGAAGATCGCGGCGGCCCGGCGATCCGCGAGTGCCTGACCGAGTTCCTCTCGTGCGAATGGCAGCCGCACGCGCTGGTGATCCCGGACGAGCAGGAGCACATCGAAGCGACCCTCAAAGCCATGAGCGACGACGAGGGGTGCTGCCTCATCGTTACCACCGGCGGCACCGGCCCCGCCAAGCGCGACGTGACCCCCGAAGCGACCGAGGCCGTGTGCGAAAAGATCCTGCCGGGGTTCGGCGAACTCATGCGCCAAGTTTCGCTGAAATCTGTGCCCACCGCGATCTTGTCGCGTCAAACGGCGGGAATTCGCGGAAAAACACTCATTGTGAACCTCCCCGGCAAGCCGTCCGCGATCCGCGAGTGCCTGCTCGCGGTGATGCCCGCGATCCCCTACTGCGTCGACCTGATCGGTGGACCGCTCCTGACCACAAACGAGGCCGTGGTGAAAGCGTTCCGGCCCAAAGGCTGATTCAGAACTCCATTTCGCGCAGCGACCGTGCCCCGTAGCGCAGCGGTAACACGGTCGCGAGCATACCAATAATCAGCCCGATCGGGATGCCCACAAACACCCACGGGTTGATTTTCGCCGCGCCCCCCTTCGCGAGCTGCGTGACGTGGAACGGAACCACCATCACACCGATTACAGTGACGAGGAACGCCAAACCCATCACCATGTTCACGGTGCCGCCGAACCCGACCACGATCTTCGACGGGTCCGTTTCTCGGAACGTCGGCAGGTAGGCGCCCAACCCCACGTTCAGCGCACTCAGGCCGATTGCGACCACCGCGACCGCGACCGCGTGCAGTAGTAGAGCCTCTGCGGGGAGTGTGAGTAATAAATCACTCACCAGAATGAGAGTCTCGGCCACGATCAGTGCCCCGGTCGCGGCGAACGCGAACTTCCCCCACAGAATCTGATCGCGGCTGACCGGCGTGAGGCCCAGAATCCAGAACTTCCGCCCCTCCAATGAGATCAGCGGGAAGATGAACCGGCTCAAGCCGGCACACATTAGAATCGCGGTCCCGCAGAGGTTCATGAGGCTGATCGCGTACTTGTCCATGATCCCGATATCGGCGGAGTAATACTGGCGGAAGTTGCTAGCCCCGATCAGCATGAGCACCGCGAAAATGGCGAGCACGGCCCACTGCGTCGGGTCGCGCCGGAACGTGCGGAAGTCCTTCACCACGAGCACGCGGGTCCGTTTGTCGAAGTACCACACGAGCAGTTCCATCACCCGGTCGAGCGGGCTGGTACCGTAAATCTTCTTCCCGCGCCCGAACGCCGAAATGCGATCGTACCCGGTGCGGTAAACGCGCCGCGCGACCCACGCCGCGAACACGAAGAGCAGAAGCCCGTTGCTCCAGACCTGCGCGAGCGGGACGAGCGCCCCACTCACGTTCCCGCGGGCCGCGGCCATCAACCCGCTCGTCATCCAGTGGCTCGGCGAAAAGCTGCTCCGCAGCAAACTGAACTGCCCGATCAGGTCGTCCAGTTCCCGGCCGCTCGTCACGAGCGACTTTCTCAAACTCAGCACCACCCGGTACCCCCACACCACGAGCGCGAGCACGAAAACGAGGGCGACGAGCGCGAAGAACTGTTTGCGGTTCCGGGGCATGTACCGCACAAGCAACAAGCACACCGCGGCTGATATGGAGCCGGGCAGGAGCACGTAACCGAACAGGTACGCGGGCAAGAGCGGGTAGAAGTACCACGGCACGCTCGACATGATGCCGTAGGCCACGAAGACCGGCAGCCCGAGTACCACGAAGCCCCACGAACTGAACGTCACCGCGGCCTGGAACTTCGTCGCGAAGATCTGATCCGCGCGCGCCGGCGAGCAGAGCAAGAACCGCGCTTCCGGGCTGGTGAACAGGCTCGCGTAGAGGATGATCCCGGTCGAGAAAATGAGCATCGTACCGAGCGTGAAGAACAGCAGGTCGAAGAGCGCTTCGACGATGGCCCCCTTGAACGGGATGTTGTTGACCGCGAGCTGGTTGAACAGGTACAGGCTCACCGCGAACGTGAACGCGGCCACCACCCCGCTCGTGGCGATCATGGTGAACAGCCGCACGCGACCGTTTTCGAGTGCGACGCGCAAACCGTTGCGAAACAGTTGCGCGCGGAGGCGCCGAAACAGCGCCCCCTGATCGGCGACCGCGGGAATTTCCGCACCCATGTTCGACTCCCCACAGCATTCCGTCAGCGAGACTAACAAATGCTAACATTTCCGGACGTTCGGGCCGGCGCCATCGCCGCAACCACTAATTTGACAACCACTTGGCACGAAACCATCGCCTCGAACCACTCGAAACAGGCTAACATCCGCTAACAACCCGATTCAAAACATCCATTTTTGGCGAACGGCTGCTAACAACCACAATCAATATCGCCCTCAAACAAGAGGTTATTGCTCTCCGTTTACTAGCAGGCTCGCACCGGTCGTTCGCCCAATCTCCGCCCCAACGCACCAGGAATTAATCAATTGTATACTAGTGAACAAGAAAAGCAAAAGATTATTCCCTTTCAAGAGCTATCGGATATGGCATCGAAACGCCGGTCGTTGCATCGGGGAACAGCCGCCCCGATTTCGCAATCGCGTAGGCGAGTATCTGGTCCGTGGTCAGTTCAACGTAGAGCAGTGATTCGTTGTTGAACCAGTGATTGGGCCAGTAGAGCAAATCGGACACGTTCGCGTTCGGCAGATTGGTTTCCAGCCAGTTCAGGTAGTACGTCGCGACCGCTTCGGACAACTCCTGATCCGTCACCGATCGCAGCACCTGACGTAACTCTGCGTAGGTCAAATCGGGCACAAATGCCGGGGCACCGAGCAGCATTCCACCAACGAACGTCTCAACATCCATCGATCCGTAATACGACCGAACGTCGGACTGCGTGTACAGCGTTCCCGCTCGCGTGTTCCACCGGTCGAGGAGCGGGACCAGTTCGTCGGAAGTCGCGTCCTCGATCCGGTGGCACAGCGCGATGTACTCGCGGAACTCCTCGACCGATGGCGGCGGCGGACGCAAGCGCGGCGGTACGGGCATGGGGCACCTGCGGCAAAAGCCAGCCAACCACCCGCTGTTTTTGCTCGTGGCACAGGCCTCCGGCCTGTGTAAGCGCCTCGACAGGCCAGAGGCCTGTGCCACCAAACAAAGGCGCAAATCCATTAACAGCACATCACACCAAACCCAACTCACAGAACTCAGACCGTCGCGGCTTCTGCCGGAGTTTCTTCAGTGATCTTCATGAACAAATCTTCCAGGCTGCCGTCCTGGTTCGCCTGTTTGCGCAGGTCGGTCATGGTGCCGCACCCGAGGAGCTGACCGCGGTCCAAGATCCCGATGCGGTCGGCGAGTTCCTGGGCGATGTCCAGCGTGTGCGTGCTGAGGAACACCGTCATTCCCCCAGCCGCGAGCTTGCGGAGCAGCACTTTGAGTTCGCGGATACTTTTCGGGTCGAGACCCACCGTCGGCTCGTCGGCGATCAGCAGTTTCGGCTCGTGAACGAGCGCGGCGGCGAACACGGTGCGCTGGCGCATGCCGTGCGAGTAGCGCTCGGTGAGGTCGTCCACGAACTCGTCGAGGTGAAAGAGGTCGATCACCTCTTCGATCTTGTCCGCCGTGCGCGCGGCCGGCATCGCGTAGAGATCGGCCGTGAATTGGAGGAACTCGCGCCCGGTCAGTTTCTCATAAAGGAACGGCTGATCGGGCACGTAACTGACAAGCGCCCGGGCGTGATCGCCCTGCGCACGCACATCGAACCCGCCGATGCTGACGCTCCCCGTTGTGGGGTAGAGCAATCCGCAAAGCATCTTGATGGTGGTCGTCTTCCCGGCCCCGTTCGGTCCGAGGAAGGCGAACAGTTCACCCGCGGGGACGTGCAAATTGAGATCCCGCACCGCGACCTTCGGGCCGTAGAGCTTCGTGACGTTGTCGATTCGGATCATGGCGAGCAGCTCCAACTCTCCGGAGGGAGGATAGTTACTTCACGAAGGCAACCTAACCCCCTACCCCCCTTCCCTAAGAAGGGGGAACAGAACTCCTCCCCCAAACGGAGAGGGGCTTAAAACCGTCACCGATTGTTTTGTGCCTACTGTATTTGGTTCTGTTCCCCCTTCCTTCTTAGGGAAGGGGGGTAGGGGGTTAGGTTGCCTTTCCTCCCCCTTCCCTTCAGGGAGGGGGGCCGGGGGGTAGGTTCTTCGAGGGCGCCCCAGGAGGTAGGTTCCTTCACGCTAGTCCTCCCGGTCGAACATGAGCGACTCGCCGCCCTCAGACGCTTCCTGGCGCAGCACCTTGCCGTCGGCGACTTGCACCCAAGTGCGCGCGATCACGTCCGCGTCCCGCCGGTACTCGATCACCCAGCACGCGATGTCCTGCTTCTGCCAGCGCAGGTTTTGCGGCGCGCTATCCACTTCTGCGATCAGCGCCGCTTTAGGTTTGGGCGCGCCGAAGGTGATTCCGCTCTTGGCGATCTGCTTGCGAATCAGGTCACCAAGCGCGTCCTGGAGCGGGTTGTACTCGTGAACGACCCACGAACGCATCCCGCCGTGTACGTATGCGATCCGGTTCACCGGTTGGAGCGGGTTCAGCGGTTGCCCCTGTTTCACTTCCACCGGGTCGAGGTCGCTCGCGATCGTGAGGAGGGGGCTTTTCAGTTCGGCGCGCCCGGTCAGCTTGTTGTTTTTGACCTGCCCCCGCACATCGATCTCGCCCTCAATTGTGATGCCGCGATAAATCGCTTTGACCTTCGCCGTCATGCCCTGCTCTTTGAGGTCGCCGGCCCGGGTCATGCGCACATCAGAAATGGCTTCCGGAACTTCGAGCGTGAGTCCGGCCTGTTCGAGTTTGAGGTTGGTGTAACGGTAGGTGAACTGAAAGGCGTCGTCCGAGTCGTGGTACTTCATGAGAGTCGTGAGTTTACCGACCGATTGCCCGTTGCGGTACAGCGTCCACCGCGCGGGGACGTTCTGTTTGGCCTCGTCCGCGAGTTCGATCGAGACCGGCGGCGGGCCGGACGCGAACAGGCGCGGCCACAGGTCGCGGTACGCGATGTAGACAGTTGTGGCGAGCCAGAACACGACGATGCCCGCAACGGCGGAACGCGGCGGCATGATAAAGCACCCGTGACCCGAACCAACAAGACGTGAACACCAGATTGGCTCAGAGAGCCTTCTCAATCCTAGACATTTGACGCCGTGCGGGACAAGGCATTTCATCGTGAGAGCCGTTCCCCTTGTTTCACTTCTCCGCGGGTTCCTAAATCAATAGTTCCGGGTCCACGAATTCCGAGTTCCGTGTGGAGCGGCCGGTCACAACGATCGGTCGGCCGCCCCAGCCTCAGAACGTGAACCTTCGATTTCCGAGGTCTGTCATGATTGTCGGCGTCCCCAAAGAAGTGAAGCAAGACGAGTACCGCGTCGCGATGGTGCCGGCGGGCGTGGAAGAACTCACCCGGGCCGGCCACACCGTGCTCATCCAGTCCGGCGCCGGGTCGGGCTCCGGTATCAGCGACGAGCAGTACGTCGCCACCGGCGCGGAGATCGTCGCGAGCGACGCCGACGTTTGGAAGCGGGCGGAACTCATTGTGAAGGTGAAGGAGCCGATGCGGGCCGAGTGGGAGCACATGCGCAGCGGGCAGACCGTGTTCACGTACTTCCACTTCGCCGCGGACAAGCACCTGACCGAAGCCGTCATCAAGTCCGGCATCACCGCGATCGCCTACGAAACCATCAAGGACGCGAAGGGCACGCTCCCGCTCCTCACGCCGATGAGCGAGGTGGCCGGGCGCATGAGCATTCAGGAAGGCGCGAAGTACCTGGAACGGCCGTTCGACGGGCGCGGGATTTTGCTCGCGGGCGTCCCCGGGGTGCCCCCGGCCACGGTGTCCGTCATCGGCGCCGGGATCGTCGGCGCGAACGCAGCTCGGGTCGCGGCCGGGTTGGGCGCGAACGTGTTCATCCTCGACGTGAACCTCGACCGCCTGCGGTACATCGACGACGTGATGCCGCAGAACGTGACGACCGTGTTCAGCAACCGGCTGAACATCATGGACTGCCTCCAGCAATCGGACCTCGTGATCGGCGCCGTGCTCATTCCGGGCGCCAAGGCCCCGCACCTCGTCCGGCGCGAAGACCTCAAGAAGATGCCCCCGCGGGCGGTCATCATCGACGTGGCCATCGACCAAGGCGGGTGCTTCGAGACGAGCCTGCCGACGACCCACGCGAAGCCGACGTACATCGTGGACGACATCGTTCACTACTGCGTGACGAACATGCCCGGCGCGGTGGGCCGCACGAGCACCTACGCGCTCACCAACGTGACGCTCCCCTACGCGCTCCAACTCGCGAACAAGGGACCGGAGCGGGCGGTCAAGGAAAACGCGGCGCTGCTCGCGGGCGTCAACATTAAGGCCGGCCAGGTGACCAACGCCGCTGTCGCCGAAACCTTCGGCCTGGAGTGCGTCTCGGCGGTGTAATGGCGAACCCCGCACGCCAGTGCGGTGGGTGTACACAGCGCCGCGGGACCAAGCACCCACCGCACTGGCGTGCGGGGTTCGCCTCGACAACCTCATTCCCATGAATGATCTCGCCCGACAGCTCTTCGGCGACGATGTGCCAGCCAAGCGGTTGGCACTCATCGTCGACCTCGACGAAACGGTGTGTACCGGGTTCGCGTGCCCGCTGCGCGCCGCGCTCGATGTGCTCTCGCGCCTGCACCGGCAGAAGGTCGAAGTCCACTACGTCACCGCGCGCACCGAAGTGAGCCGCAAGGGAACGGACGACTTCCTCGCGGAACACCGGCTCCCGGGACATCGTAACGTCTACTACTGCCCGAACTGGCAGGGGTCGAAGCGCCACAAAGCCGAGATTCATGCGCGCCTCGCCCGCGAGTACCAGATCATCGCGAGCATCGGCGACACGGACGAAGAAGAAGGCGAAGCGTCGCGACTGGCGGGCGTACCGTTCGTGCTAGTCGACCGCGACAAACCCGACGGCGCCTGGGCCGTTCTCGCGGAACTCATCGTCGCTGTAGAAGGCTTTCGGGTGGAAATTGAGGAATGAGGAACAAGGAAGAGCCACGGATAAACACAGATAACGCGGATCAGGCAAGAGAGAATGAAGAGGAGATGGTCATAAAAGCAGAAGGCAGAACGCAGGGGCCGAAGTGTGTCGTTTTTTTAGCCCCGGAAGGGGCGACCGAGTGTAGCCAGGGGTGGAGTGTAGCGCAACCCCTGGCGGAGTGCCGGAGACTACGAAATACGTACTCGGCCTCGGTTCTCTGATCTGTGTTCATCCGTGGCGGATTTTCTGATGCACCCCTCCCTTCGCCGCGTGCGCCGATGGGCGCTCTTCCTCCTCGTCACTTACCTGGGAATCGTCGTTGTGTTCTGGTTCATCGAGCGCCAACTCGTGTTCCGCCCGTCCTCGGCAGAAGAAGCGTGGCTGAAGCCGGAAGACCCACGCACGCAGGACGTGTGGTTCTACTCCGCCGACGGCACCAAAATCTTCGGGCGCTGGATTCCGCCGGAGTCGCCGCAACACGGCGCGGTACTGGTCGCCAATGGCAACGGCGGCAACCTCACGCACCGCGGTCGGCTCGCGGCCGACCTGCGTCGCACCCTGGGCGCGGGCGTGTTACTGTTCGATTACCCCGGCTACGGCAAGAGTGCGGGGAAACCCACCGAAGAGGGCTGTTACGCGGCCGGCGACGCGGCGTATCAGTGGCTGACGGACGAATCGCGGATCGCGCCGAACCGGATCGTCCTGTGTGGCGAGTCGCTCGGCGGCGGAACGGCGGTCGAACTCGCTACGAAACACGAGCACCGCGCGCTCGTGCTCATCTATACGTTCACCAGCCTCCCGGCTGCGGCGAAGCATCACTTTCCGGTCTTGCCCGTTCACACGCTCATGCGCACGCGATTCGACAACCTCGCGAAGATCGACCGGTGCCCGCGCCCGGTGTTCTTCGTCCACGGGACCGCCGACCGCGTGGTGCCGTTCGACCACTCGGAGCAACTCTTCGCCGCCGCGAACGAGCCCAAACTCTTCGTTCGGCTCGACGGGGCCGGGCACAGCACGCTGCCCGGCGATGCGTATTTGGGGGAATTGGCCACGTTCCTGAACACTTACGCCCCCTGACGCACTCGTTCGCCTGCAAACGGACCGATCCGCGCCCCGCGTGAGTCGCATTGCAGCAACTCGCCAAATTCGCTATTACCCCCAGCCGGCAAGATCGCGCCACGTCCCGTACCCGCGCGGACCGGCGACTCGACCCGTTCGGTAACGACCACTCGACCGCTTCAGTCGGCGCGACAGTGCGGCCGATACGGGTAGTAACTGCGCCGGTTCGGACGGAGGGTGATAAGTGGCGGTCCTATTAACTTGGGCACTGTTCGTGGGCTGGGCTCTCGTCGGCACCGCGGTGCTGAAGTTGGCCCGGTTCCGCTGGACCACGGTGACGCTGCTCCTCGCGCCGACCGTCGGGTTCGCCGCGCTGCTCGTACCCACGTACATCCTGATACGGTTCGGCGTGCCCGTCCGCCTTTCGGCGGCCCCGGTCGGCGGCGCGCTGCTCGCGGGTGCGCTGGGGGTGCTATGGCGCACGCGCCCGACCGCGGCGCGCGCGGGGAACTTGTGGCGCCGCTCCCGGGCCTTCGGCTTAATACTCATCGCATCGTTCGTCTTAAACACGTGGCCGTTGTTCAAGTACGGGTTCGATTGGGTGGCCAACGGCAACGACGACATGGCCAACTACTGCCTGCTGGCGACCGGGTACCGCGATCACGCCTTCGCGACCGTGCCGACGGCCGACGACCTGCTCGACGGGCGCGATTCGACCCAGCCGATGTGGTTCATGGCGGTGCTCTTACAGGCCCGGTCCGGGGCCGATGTGCTCCTGGCACTGACCTCGGTCTGGACCGGCCTCGCGGCCCAGCAAGTGTTCATGCCGGTAATAGCCGCGCTGAACGCGGCCCTCGTGGCCGCGGCCAGCGGACTGGCCGTCGCGGGTACCCGGCGCCGCGGCGCCGGGCTACTGACCGGCGCGCTCCTGACGGTTTCGGCCGCGAACACATACGGGGTGATCCAACAGCTCATCGCCCAGGTCGGCGGCCTCGCGCTGTTGTGCGCGTCCCTCGCCCTCGTTTCGGGGAACTTCCGGCGGCTCCGAACGGGGCTCCTCGTCCGGCGGGCCGGGGCGTGCGGGCTCGTGTTTGCGGGGTTACTCGTGTTTTATCCGGAGGTGATTCCGATCCTCGTGGGCGGGTGCGTGCTGCTGGGGGTGCAGGATCTGGTGCGCCGGCGCCTGGCCCCCCGGCACCTGGGCCACGCGGCCGCGGCGATCGGGGTCATGGCCGCGCTGCTGCCCGTCTACCTGTACGGAGCGGCCCACTTCCTTGCCACGCAGTCGGGCGGCAACGGCGGGTCATCGGAGGCGGTGGCGGAGGTGTTCCCGTACTACCTGACCCCCCGCGCCCCGGCCCTAGTGTGCGGGCTCCTGCCGCTCGCGGGGCCCGAGTCCGCCGCCCTGCAAGACGCCTGCATCCTCTTCGGGTTCGTGTTCCTGGGCGCCGTACTGGCCCCGACCGTTTCAAACATCCGCGGGCGGCGCGCGTTCGCGGCCGCACTGGGAACGATCGCGGTTATGACCGCGGTGCTCTACGCCCAGCGGACCTCGTTCGGGCTGTTTAAAATCGCCATGTTCGCCCAACCGTTCCTGTGGGCGGTCGCGGCCGCGTGGGCGGTCACCCGGCGGTCCCGCGGGGCGGCGGCGGGGGCCGCGGCCCTCCTACTCGTCGCGGCCGGGTTGAACGCCCGGGTCCAGTTCTGGTACGTGGACCAGAGCCAGGGGCGGGAGCACCGGGTCGAGGTCACGGCCGCCACCTCCCGGCGCGTCCTCTCCGATTTCCGCGCGCAGTACGCGGCCCGCGCGGCGGCGGGCGACGTGGACCGCGTGGTCCTGGCGACCGAAAACAACGTGCTGATGAAGCTGCTCGCGTCGGAGGTCCGGGGGACACCGGTGAGCGCGATCGGGGTCTCCCCGTTCACCGAGCTGGCCGAAACCGGGTACAGCTTCATCAACGACAACAACCACTCGCCCTGGCTCCGGTTCCACGAGGAGTGGCGGGAACCGCTCCGGTCGATGGGCGCGTCCTTCCTCGCGGCCCAAAAGCGGACCCGAACCTCTTTCGTCGACCCGAGCACCCACCGGCCCGCGCACACGCTGATTTATGCGCCCTACGACCGCACGACCGGGGCGCCGGGGCGCACGCTCGTAGTGGCCGGGGGCGGGGGCCTGTCGCTCCTGAACCGGTACCGGTTCCCGGAACTCACCGGACCGGGGCTCGTGTGCGCGCCGCTATCGGAGTTTCAGAATTTTGCCGTCTTCTGCGACGCGAGCGGCGCCCGGCAGCACTTCGTCGGGATGGGCGCGCCCGAGGAGATCGCCCTCTACCAATTGGAACAGGACCCCGTGCTCCGCGACCGCACGGTCGGCGGCGTCGGCCGGGCGATGCTCCTCGACGTGCTCAACCCGGCCCCGCGCGTCCGGGTACTCGTCAACTGCACCGGTTCGTTCCGGCGCGACGCGGCGCAGCGCCGGGTGCCCCCGGTACACGTGACCGGGGACCAGCGCGTGGCACTCGGCGCGATCGGTTCCGGCTCGGCGCGACTGGTTTCACCGCCGGTCGCCACACAACCGGACGGCCCCGGGCGGTACCTCGCGCTCGATTTCGGGCCGACGGGCCGCAACTCCAACCAGTTGACCGCGATCGAGCGGCTCTGGGGGGCGCACCTGCCGCGCGACCGGCGCCGGCTGGCCGGCCACGCCCGCGACATTTCGGTGCTCTCCGAAGAAGAGTACGCGGCGTTCCGCCCGCCGGAGCGGGTGGAGCGCTTCCCCGACGACCTGACCCACCCGCACCTCGAGTACTCCGGCCTTTACGAGGAGGGCTGGGTCGGGACGGAGTTCAAGGTCCGGCTCACGCAGCCGGCCCCGGACCAGGAAGCGGTGATCCGCGGGATGATCCCCCAGATCGGGGCGGCCGAGTTCCGCACCGAGGCCACGGTGCTCGTTGACGGGCGCCCGGTCGAGACCCGGGCACTGAGCCCGGGCGAGTTCGAGATCCGCGCGCCCGGGGGCGCGGGGGCCGGCCCGCGGTGGATCGAGTTGCGGTTCTCGCACGCACAGGTACTGCCCGAGCCCGACGGTCGGAGCGCGGTCGCGCTACTCCGATCCGTGGGCTTCGAGCCGAAGAACGATGCCCTTTCGCGCCCCCCCGAGGCCCTCACCTCGTTCCCGGGCGACCTGCGCCACCCGCGCGCGGGGGTGGTCGGGGTCCACGGCGACGGCTGGTGCTCGCGGGCGTTCGCGGCGCAGGTGTGGCAACCCGAACCGGGGCGCGACCTGGTCGTGCGCGGGCAGATCCCCGTGGTCGACGGGAACACGGGGTTCCGGACCGAACTGGTGGTGGTGCTCGACGGGACCGAGGTCGCGAAACGGTCCCTGCCCCCGGGCGACTTCGAGGTGCGGGCGCCCTCGCCGAAGGGCTCTCAAGCGCACCGACTCGAATGCCGATTCTTGAACACACAAGTGCTCCCCGCCCCGGACGGGCGCGCCGTGGGCGCGCTGCTCCGGTTCGTCGGCACCGAGCCCGCGCGCCCGGCACCGTAACCGCCCCAGCCCCACGCGAACACCCAGGAGCTTGCGCAAATGCGCGCCCCACAACTGAGCCTCGTGGTCCCCGCGTTCAACGAGGTCGCGACCATCCAGCGCACGCTCCGCGCGATCGGGGAGTACCTCGCGCCACGGGGGATCACCTACGAGCTGATCGTGGCCGCCGACGGCACCGACGGCACGCGCGAGGCCGCAACCGCGCTCGCGGGCGCGCTACCGGTCACGGTAATGGGGGCTCCGGAGCGCCGGGGCAAGGGGCGCGGGGTGCGGGAGGGCGTGCTGGCCGCGACCGGCGCCATCGTCGGGTTCCTCGACGCCGACTACAAGGTCACCATCGACGAGATCGAGAAGGTGCTCCCCTGGTTCGACCAGGGGTTCGACGTCGTGATCGGGTCGCGCAAGGCGGCCGGCGCGGCCCTCCACGCCCGGCGCCCGTGGTACCGCACCGCCGGGTCCGCGGGGTTCGCGCTGCTGATGCGCCCGCTCGTCGGGCTGTACGGGATCGGCGACACCCAGTGCGGGTTCAAGTTCTTCCGGCGCGCCGTGGCGCGCGACCTGTTCGCGCGCCAGCGCATCGACGGCTACATGTTCGACGTGGAGGTGCTCTCGCTCGCGGTCCGCGCCGGGTACACGGTGAAGGAGATCGGCGTGAGCTGGCAGGACGACGGGGACACGCGGTTGAAACTCGTGTCGGGCAACTGGAAGAACCTGAAGGACCTGTTCCGCATCCGTTTCGGCCGGGCGAAGGCCGCCTGATTTTTGGGAACTCACGACATGCGCTACTTCGTTACCGGCGGGGCCGGGTTCATCGGCAGCAACCTGGTGGACCGGCTCCTCGCGGCCGGGCACCACGTGACCGCGTTCGACAACTTCAGCACGGGCCAGCGCCAGTTCCTCGCGGACGCGCGGACGAGCGCCCGGTTCGCGCTCGTCGAGGGCGACCTGCTCGACAAAGCCGCCCTCACGCGCGCGGTCGCGGGGCACGACCTCGTGTTCCACCTCGCGGCCAACGCGGACGTCCGGTTCGGCACCGACCACCCGGACCGCGACCTCCAGCAGAACACGATCGCCACGTTCAACGTGCTCGAAGCGATGCGCCTGAACGGGGTGAAGCGCATCGGGTTCTCGTCCACGGGCTCCGTGTACGGCGAGGCCGAGGTGTTCCCGACGCCCGAGAACGCGCCGTTCCCGGTCCAGACGAGCCTGTACGCGGCCAGCAAGGTCGCGGGCGAAGGGCTGATCTCGGCCTACGCGACCGGGTTCGGGTTCCAGGCGTTCATCTTCCGGTTCGTCTCGATCCTGGGCGAGCGCTACACCCACGGGCACGTGTTCGACTTCTACGCGAAGCTGCTCGCCAACCCGCACGCCATCGAGGTGCTCGGCAACGGCAAGCAGCGGAAGAGCTATCTCTACGTACAGGACTGCATCAACGCGATTTTCACTGTGGTCGAGAAGGCCACGGACCCGGTCACCGTCGTGAACCTGGGCGCCGACGAGTACTGCCAGGTCGACGACTCCCTGGGGTGGATCTGTGAACGGCTCGGGTTAACCCCCAAGGTGAACCACACCGGCGGCACGCGCGGGTGGATCGGCGACAGCCCGTTCATCTTCCTCGATACCGCGAAGCTCAAATCGCTCGGCTGGTGCCAAACCCTGAGTATCCGCGAGGCGGTCGTGCGCACGCTCGACTACCTCCGCACGAACCCGTGGGTTCTGGAAGCGCGCCACGCGGCCTGATGCCAGCAAGACACGCGCCACACGAGGCCCGGGGCACCCGCCCCGGGCCTCACTTGTTACAAAGGCCCCGAACACCACAGTTGGCCTTGCAGCGTGTTTCTCACCTCGGCTATAGACGCTTCGTTCTTATTCCCAACCCGTGCAAGTTACCGTGACCGGTGATGAGCCGTTGCTCCGGAAGGAAGCCGGATGGATTCGCGGACCGTGAAGCCACTGGCCGACCGCGTCGCTGTTGTTACGGGCGCGTCCCGGGGACTGGGGTTGGCCCTCGCCCGAGCGCTCGCCGCGAACGGGGCGCGTTTGGGGCTACTGGCCCGTGATGCCGGCGCGCTCCAGCAAGCCGCCGATGCGGTTCGGGCCGAGGGCTCTGAGGCGCGCGCCTACCCGGTCGATTTGACGGACCGCGCCGGCACCGAAGCCGCGGTCGCGTCGTGCCTGTCCGACTTCGGGCGCGTAGACGTTCTCGTAAACAACGCGGCGGTTCAGGGCACAATCGGGCCGTTCGTGGCCGAAGGCGGAGACGGCTGGGAGGACGTGTTCCGTGTTAACCTGCTCGCTCCCGTGTGGCTCACCCGAACGGTGCTCTCGGGCATGATCGAGCGCCGGTTCGGGCGCGTGATTAACGTTTCCGGAGGCGGCGCGACCGGTCCGCGCCCGGACTTCGCCGCCTACGCCGCGTCCAAGTGCGCACTGGTCCGGTTCACCGAGACGCTCGCGCAGGAGTTGGCCGGTACCGGGGTCACGATTAACGCGGTCGCACCCGGTGCGATGAACACCCGGATGCTGAACGAAGTACTGGCCGCCGGACCGGGTCGGGCGCGGGCCGAGTACGAAGCCGCGGTCGCGCGAGGCGCAAACGGCGGCACGCCCCCGGACAAGGCCGCGGCACTCGTAACGTGGTTGGCCTCTGCCGCGTCCGACGGGATCTCCGGGCGGCTCCTGAGTGCGGTGTGGGACGACTGGGCGAACCTGCCCGAGAAGAAAGACGAACTGGCGGCCGGCGACATTTACACGCTGCGCCGGATCACACCGGACGACCGCGGGGGGTGGAAGAAGTGCGCGTAGCCATCGTGGGGTGCGGGTTGATCGGCGGGAAGCGCGCGAAGTCCATCGCGGCGCTGGGGCACACCGTCGCGGGCACCGCGGACGCGGTCCCGGAGCGCGCGGCCCAGCTCGCCAAATCGTACCCGGGATGTGCAGCCAGCGCGGACTGGCGCGAGTTGGTCGCCCGGATCGACATCGACGCGGTCGTCGTCGCGACGATCAACGATTCACTCGCGGCGATCACGCTCGGCGCCGTTCGCGCGGGCAAGCACGTTCTCGTGGAGAAGCCGGCCGCGCGCTCGGCGGACGAGCTCCGCCCCGTTGCGGCCGCGGCAAAGAGCGCGGGAGTGACGGTCCGCGTCGGGTTCAATCACCGGTTCCACCCGGCCCTCCGCAAGGCGCGGGAACTCGTCGACGCGGGCGCGTGCGGGCCGATGATGTTCGTCCGCGGGCGCTACGGGCACGGCGGGCGCGTGGGCTACGATCGCGAGTGGCGCGCGGACCCGGCACTCGCGGGCGGCGGCGAGTTGCTCGACCAGGGCGTTCACCTGATCGACCTCACGCGCTGGTTCCTCGGCGACGTGGCGAGCGTGAGCGGGTTCGCGGGGACGTTCTTCTGGGACATGCCGGTCGAAGACAACGGGTTCGTCTGCCTGCACCACGCGGGCGGGCAAGTGGGGTGGCTGCACGCGAGCTGCTCCGAGTGGAAGAACCTGTTCTGCCTGGAAATCTACGGCCGCACCGGGAAACTCCAGATCGATGGGCTTGGTGGGAGCTACGGCGTCGAACGGCTCGCGTACTACCGCATGCTGCCGCAAATGGGCCCGCCGGAAACGACCATCTGGGAGTACCCGGGCGAAGACACGTCCTGGAACGCCGAGTTCCGGGACTTCGAGAACGCGATCGCGGGAACGACGGGCACGGGCGCAACGCTAACAGACGCGATCGCGGCCCTCGACGTGGTCGCGGCCGTGTACCAGCAATCCGGTGGGGCAAAGCGCGCGGCGTAACGGCCAGAGTCGAGCACCGAGCGGGAAACGGTTCGAGAAGGTGCGCGACGGAACGAGCGGATTTTCCGGCAAACTCTGGAGCAGAGTGGGCCCCGTAACCGACCATTACAATACCGCGCGATGCGCGGTTATCCCGAAGTACCACACCGCACGGAAGCGGAGTGACCGATGATTATCACGCGAAGTCCGCTCCGCATCTCGCTCGGTGGTGGTGGGACCGACCTGCCGTCGTACTACCGCGACCACACCGGGTTCCTCGTCGCCGCGGCCATCGACCGGCACGTCCACATCGTCATCAACCGGACCATCCTGCCGGAGATGATCCTCAAGTACTCGCAGACCGAGCGCGTCACGGACGTCGGCGCCATCCAGCACCCGCTGGTGCGCGAGGCGATGCGGCTCGTGGGCCTGCCCGCGGACGGGCTGGAGATCGCGGCGATGGCCGACATCCCGGCCGGCACGGGGTTGGGGTCGTCCGGGAGCTTCTGCACGGCGCTCCTGCGCGGGCTGCACGCGCTCCGCAACGGGAACCCGAGCGCCGCCGAGATCGCCGAGCAAGCGTGCCACATCGAGATCGACCGGCTCCGCGAACCGGTCGGCAAGCAGGACCAGTTCATCGCCGCGGTCGGCGGGGTCACGTGCTTCCGGTTCCACCCGGACGGGCACGTCGAATACTGGCCGCTCCGGGCGTCGTCGGACACGCTCCGTAAGCTCGAACAGAACCTGGTGCTGTACTTCACCGGCTACACGCGGTCCGCGTCCGAGGTGCTGCGCGAGCAGGACACGAAGACGAAGGCCGCCGACCAGTCGATGATCGACAACCTGCACTTCATCAAGGATCTCGGGCTGAAGAGTAAGGACGCCCTCGAGGGCGGCGACCTGCGCGGGTTCGCGGAACTGATGAACGTCCACTGGCGCTCGAAGAAGAAGCGCAGCGGGAACATGTCGAACTCCCGCATCGACGAGTGGTACGACCTCGGGCTCAAGCACGGCGGCTTGGGCGGCAAGCTGATCGGTGCCGGCGGCGGCGGGTTCCTCATGTTCTACACCGAGGACGCCGAACAACTCACCGGCGCGATGACCGAAGCCGGGTTGCAACAGGTGCCGTTCCGGTTCGACTTCGAGGGCACGCGGATCGTGAGCGGTGCGACGCCCTCGCCGGCCCTGCGCCCCGCGATCCGCCGGGCGGCGTAACTCGAAACCGGTCCGGTTCCCACGCACGAAAGTCACAAAAGTAAGGTAGCGCCCGTGACGGACCTCGCTTCGACACCCGTTCTGATCCTCGCCGGCGGTAAGGCCACGCGCCTGGGCGACGTCACGAAGGCGATCCCCAAGGCACTGGTGCCGCTCGCCGGGCGCCCGTTCGTGGACCACCAGTTCGAGGATCTTTACGAACAGGGCGTCCGAGAAGTCATAATGTGCGTCGGCCACTTCGCGGACCAGATCCGGGACTACGTGGGCGACGGCGCGCGGTTCGGCCTCCGCGTCCGGTACTCGGAAGACGGCCCGACCCTGCGCGGCACCGGCGGCGCGGTGCGCCGGGCACTGCCGCTCATCGGCGACGGCTGTTTCGTGCTGTACGGCGACTCGCTCCTCGACGTGGATTACGCGCGCGTCTTCGATTCCCTGTCGCACACCGCGCTCGGGCTGATGACCGTGTTCCACAACGAGAACAGCTTCGACAAGAGCAACGTGCTCTTCCAGCGCGGGCGCCTCTTGCGGTACAGCAAGCAGGACGCGACCCCGGACATGACGCACATCGACTACGGGCTGTCGCTGTTGCGCCGGGCCGCGATCGAGCGCATCCCGGCGGGCCAGCCGTCGGACCTCGCGGAACTGTACAGCGCGCTGGTCGCGACCGGCGAGATGGTCGGCTTCGAGGTGACGAAGCGGTTCTACGAGATCGGGTCGCCGTCGGGCCTGCGCGAGGCGGAGCAGTTCGTTCTGAGCCGCGCGGCGTAAGGTGCGAGTGCGCCCCTGACCCAATTAAGGGACGGGCCGAATCCTGCTCCCCCTTCCTTCTTAGGGAAGGGGGGCGGGGGGTTAGGTTCTCTGATCCTACAGCGAACGGAGTCGCTCGAATGTCCTTCACGAAGCAGTTCCTCGCCGAAGCGAGCGAAATCATCGCCCGGCTCGACACCGGCGCCATCGATCAGGTCGTGGACGCGCTCGCGAGCGTGCGCGGGCGCGGCGGGCGCCTGTTCATCCTCGGCGTCGGGGGCAGCGCCGCGAACGCGGCACACGCCGTCAACGACTTCCGCAAGATCGCGGGCATCGAGACGTACTCGCCGACCGACAACGTGTCCGAACTCACGGCCCGCACCAACGACGAGGGCTGGGAGACGGTGTTCGTCGAGTGGCTCCGCGGCAGCCGGCTGAACGCGAAGGACGGCATCCTTGTATTTTCCGTCGGCGGCGGCGACCTGGAGCGCAACGTCAGCCCGAACCTCGTGCGCGCCGTCCAGCACGCGAAGGCCGTGGGCGCGACCGTGTGCGGGATCGTCGGGCGCGACGGCGGGTACACCGCGAAGGTCGCGGACGCCTGCGTGATCGTGCCCACGGTGAACGCGGCCCACGTCACCCCGCACGCGGAAGCGTTCCAGGCGGTGGTATGGCACCTGTTCGTCACGCACCCGGCACTCAAGGCCGCCGCGACCAAGTGGGAATCAACGGCCGCGGCCGACGCGAAGAAGGTCGCGTAGTCACCGACGGGGCAAAAGTAACAGATTCGCGGTACGGTGGGGTTTCGCAATGGGGCAGCGGGTCGTGTTCCTGGACCGCGACGGGGTGCTGAACAAAGCGTTCCCCGAGGGCGGCACCACGCGCCCGCCGGCGAGCGTGGACGAACTCGAACTGCTCCCCGGCGTCGAGCGCGCGCTCGCCCGGTTGCGCGGGGCCGGGTTCGTACTCGTCGTCGTGACGAACCAGCCGGACGTCGCCCGCGGGACGCAGACGCGCGCCGCGGTGGAGCGGATCAACGCGGAACTGTACCGCGCGCTCCCGCTGCTCGACGTGCTCGCGTGCTTCCACGACACCGCGGACAAGTGCTCGTGCCGCAAGCCGAAGCCGGGGATGCTCACCGCGGCGGCGGCGAAGTGGAACCTGGACCTGTCCGGCGCGTTCCTGATCGGGGACCGCTGGAGCGACGTCGCGGCGGCGCGCGCCGCGGGCTGTCGCGGCGTGCTGATCGATACACCGTTCGGCCAACCGGAGCGGTGCGCTCCGGATCACGTGGCGCCCGATATTACGAGCGCCGTGGACTGGGTTCTGGCAACGAGTGCGGGCGAGGTCGCGGGGCGCTCGGCCGCTTGAAATATATTCACAAACGGGGGCTGGCATGAAACTGTTCGTCGATACCGCGGACGTGAAGGAACTGGAAACGTGCCTCGAGCGCGGGTTCGCGTCGGGCGTCACCACCAACCCGATGCTCATCGCGCGGTCCAACTGCGTGGACTTCGGCGAGCACATCCGCTCGATGATCGACGCGCTCATCAAGCACGACGCGAAGATCCCGCTGAGCGTCGAGGTGAACACCACCGACCCGGCGAAGATGGCCGACCAAGCGGAGCAGTTCGTCAACGAGTTCGGCGACTACCCGTACCTGAACATCAAGATCCCGATCGGGTGGAACGAGCTGAAGGTGATCGCGCAACTGGCCAAGCGCGGCGTGCCGGTGAACTGCACGTGCTGCATGTCGTACAACCAAGCGGTGATGGCCGCCAGCGCCGGCGCGAAGTACGTCAGCCTGTTCTGGGGGCGCATCCGGGACATCGGCTACGACGCCGGCTCGGTGGTCCGCTCGACCCGCGAGTCGCTCGACCGGCGCGGGCTGGACAGCGAGATCATCGTCGGCAGCATCCGGCACCTCGTGGACGTGAACGAGGCGATCCAGGCCGGGGCGCACATCATCACGGTACCGCCGAAGTTCTTCCCGCAAATGTGCGGCCACCCGAAGACGGACGAGGCCGTGGGCCAGTTCATGACCGAGTTCCGCGCCTGGGAACAGGCGGTTCAGGCGAACCAACTGAAGCGCGCCGCCTGAGTGCGGGCGCTGACAACGAGGTAGCTGGGTGAACCCGGTGAGCGCACGCGACGCTCGCCGGGTTCACTCTTTTGCGCAGTTTCACGCGGCGATTTGGTGCGAAAGTCTCTCGACAGCACTTCTCTTCTTCGGTATGCGGGGCGCCATTCTTTAAGACAAAGGGGCACCCGTTATGAACCGTCTCGCCGCGCTGGTCGCGGGCCTCGCCCTGCTCTCTTCGACCGGGTGCATGCACGACAGCGAGTGGTCCGTGTCGCGGGCACTCGGGTGGGACGACAATCCCGGCTTCGACCCCAAGAACCCGCCGAAGGCGTCCCTGCCCGTCGCGGAGCGCGTCGAGGTGCTCGGCCGGAAGATCCTCGCGCAGAACACGTTCACAGGCATCGAGCCGCTCATTTTCACGGCCGGCGTCAAGGAATCGGTCCTGTTCCACCACGGCACGGAACAGCTCTGGATCAGCGAGGGGTTGGTGAACAAGTGCAAGACGGACGCGGAACTCGCGGCCGTGTTGTGCGCCGAACTGGGCCAGATGGTGGCCGAAAAGCGGTCCGCGAAGAGCGTGGGGCGCGACGTCGACCCGATCCGGGACGCGAGTTTCGGCGGCAGCCCGGTCCTCGGGGGCGGCACGCCCGTCGACGCCGGGCAACAGGCGAACCTCGCGTTCCACGAGAAGCGCTTCCCGCGCGGTAACCGGGGCGTCGACGCGGCCGACGCAGCACAGGCCGCGCGCGACCTGCTGAAGGGCGCGGGCTTCGACCCCGCCGACCTCGACCGCGTCTCACCGCTGCTGAAACAGTCCGAGCGCGGCGAGAACATCCGTAAGCAGATGGGCAGTTCCGCCCCGGCACCGGACTGGAAGAAGTAACGGGCGCGAAATCGGACCCGCGCAGTGACGTCTTCACTTCACCCGGTAACGCGGATGTGGTGATGACGCCACCGCACGTTCTCGCCTGTTTATTTTACGTAATGAGAGAACGTTCCCGGGCCGGCGCCGAGGGAACCATGTCACTGGCGAACACGTTGCCCGATCCCGCTGTACCCACGACATCGGCCCCGAGCGGTGCGGTCACCGCGATTCGCTGGGGACTGGCTGGTGCGATTTGTGCCGGTGGCGGGTGGGCCGGTGTACTCACCGTCCTCATTTTTGGGTTCCCGTTCGGGGTCATTTCGACCGAATTGACCGACCACACGATCCTGATTTCTCTGCTCCTCGGCGGCTTCTCTAGTATCGCGGGGCTCATTGCGGGCGCTGTCGCTGGTCTGCTCCGCGGCGGGAGCGAACGCGACACGGTCGCAGCAACTTTCGGCGCGATCGGCGTTCTTATGGGAGTCATCGGCGGCGGGTTGAGCGTTCCGGCGGTCGTTGCACTGAGCGAATGGTTGCACCCGATCGTCAGTTCCTCAATCCCGTGGGCACTTGCGGGACTGATCGCAGGACTAATCGGTTACGACTGGTCCCAGTGGGAACAACCGTCCGTTCCCTTCGCAGGTGAAAACGAGGGTGTAGAAATAGCCCCTTCGCGGCGCATCGAATGGCTCCTCCGACAACCCGAGCGCGAGTTGCGCGACTGGCCCCTGTTCCGCGTGTTGCCGGTGCTGATCGTGACTGCGTTCGTACTCGTAGGCGGGGCCGTACTCGCACCCTCGAACGCGGCCCTCGCGCTCGCCGGTGTAGGTACGCTGGGGTTGGCCACCGCACTCGTGATGCAAGTGCAAGAACGCCGTTTGCGCGCCCTCGAAGCCCGGCTCCGTGAACTCGAACGCCGGTTCCGCGGCACGCCCGATTGAATGCGATCGAATTATCCCGTCGAGCCACCAGCGAGCCCCGCTCACGAGCAGGAAGTGCGCGGCCCCCCAAAAGAAACGTGCGGGGGAGTAACAATCCGATACTCCCCCGCACGCTACGAATCGCCGTTTCGCACCGAACCGCTACTGGCGCTTGCCGTGTCTCTTCCCCTTATCGCGGTGCGACTGACCGCTGCCATTAGGCGAACCGTTGGCGTGGCCGTTCGCCGAATTCGCGGGCACCGTACCGTTCACCCCCGCAGCGTTTTCGTTGTGCGTTGCAGCGCCAGCGTCCGGCGCTGGTGGTGCTGTCGCGCCCACTACTTCAGTGACCGGAAGTTTCTGTGCCGCGCCCCGACGAGTCGCGCTCGCCCAGAAGTGGCGCGGGATCACGGCCCCGCACACCAGGACGACGAACTGGAGCAGCCAGAAGTTGAAGCACCCGTCCGCGAGCCGGCTGTCGAACCCGTAAGCGTGGAGCCCGATGCCGAGCTGGTTGGTGCCGAACCAGCTCCACGCCGTGATGGTGTTACCGAACACCGCGAGCACCGCGACACCGCGGTCCTTCACGATACCGGCCCAGCGCGCGTGCAGGATCAGGGAGTTCCACAGCACGATGAGAACGGCCCCGTTCTCCTTCGGGTCCCAGCCCCAGAACCGGCCCCACGACTGGTCCGCCCAGATGCCCCCGAGAACGGTGCCCACGAAACTCAGCAGCGTCGCGAACGCTACCACGCCATAGACCATCTGGCCGAGGATCTTACTGGACTCGGGCGTAAGCGCGAGGCCGGTGATCGGTTGGGCCAGTTGGGGCACCTGCCCCTGGAGCGGCTTTCCGTGCGCGTCCACGCCCGCCGCCGACACCCGCAGGAGCATCGTCATCAGGCCGCACACGAGTCCGCCCGCGGCCGCGAGCCCGAACGCCCCGTCCAACAGGATCGGGTTCACCAGCTCGAACTTCTCCAGCGCGACCTTGAGGAACCACAGGAAGAACATGGGAACGGCGACGAGCCCGACGACCGCGGTCCCGAACGCGAGCAGCGCCCCGACCGTCGGCTCGCCCCGGCTCTCGAACGAGTCCCGGACGACCGTCCCCAGCACGCACAAAACGTAAATTGCGCCGAGGAACCCGGCCACGAACGTGGCCGTGTAACCGAGGGTCACGGTGGTGACGTGCGTGGCGAGCCAGAAGTTCGTGTCCAGCACCGCCTCCATCATCTCCAGCGTGTCCTGCTGCGTGCCGAGGTTGTGGGCCACGATGCACGTGGCCAGCCCGAGCGCCGCGGCGACCACGTTCCCGACCCCGATCGGGAACAGGCGCTCCAACACCAGGCACAGCGCCACGCACCCCCACCCGATGAAGACCGCCGACGAGTACAGGTTCGTGACGAACACCCCGACCCGCTGCATGAGGTACATGCGGGCGAACAGCGCGACCGTGTGAACGACGAGCGCGAGGATGAGGACGTTCGTCCCGGACCGGCGCAGCGCGGTCGCAGCGCCCGGCTTCTGGGCCGCGCTCGCCGCGAACCCGATGATCGACAGCACGAACCCGATCACGTACAGCCCGGTGCACTGGTAGAAGGGCTGGAACCGGTTGAACGTGACCTCGGTGCGCGACTTCCCGACCCCGTTGAACGGGCCGTAAACCAGGCGCTCGGAAAAGTCGTGTGCGGGGTTCACGTCCGCAACGTTCCCGGCGTGCTTCGCCCGGTACTCCCGGACCACCGCGTTGAACTCGTCGGATTGCTTCGCCCGGTACGATTTGAGGAGCTTGACCCAGTCCGCGGCGGGCGGGTTCTTCGCGACGGCCGCGGGCTCGAGTTCCTCGATCCGCGCCCTCAGCTTCGCGGAGAGCGCGGCGTGCTCCTTCTCCGACATTTTGGCGAGAGACTCTTCCGAGATCATCGGGAACTCGGCCTGGAGTTGCGGCCGCATCTGCGCTCTAACGTCCTGCAGGAACGCGCCCAGCGAGGTCCAATTCTCCCCCTCCCCGTTCGACGGTGGCAAGAAGAGCACCCGCCCGGGCGCGCTGGGGAGCGGGCCGCTCTCGGCGGCGATGCGAAAAATTGTGTTGATTCGATCGACCAATTCTTTGAACTTCATCTCGGTCTGGTCGAGCTTCTGTTTACTGTCGACTTTCTTCTCGAGGGCCGCGCCGCGCTGCCCGATGAGCGCGAACTTCGGTGCGAGCTCTTCGAGCGAGTACCGCAATCCCTCCACGGGCCTCAGTTCCAGCGCGCTGAGCACCTGTTCGTTGTCGATGCGAATGACCCGGTGCTTCCACGCGGCCCCACGGTCCTCCAGGCTCCCGCTCGAAAGCACGTCCAAGTACCAGCGGATCGCCGGCTGCTTCTTACCGGCTTCGTCCTCCCACTCCTCGCGCCCGCTCACGATGCGCAGGTTCACGCGCGCGACCGTGTCGAGCGGCTTCACCCGCCCGCCCTCGACCACCGGGATACGCCCGAACGCATCGAGGTCATAAGGCTCGGTTTTGGGCGCCATCCGGCCGAAAACCGAGAGCAGGTAGATCACCATCGCCACCAGCATGAGCCACGGGAAGTACCGCGTCCCGACGGGTACGGTCCCCGGAGCAAGTGCGGTGGCCGCTGAAACGGGGGCCTGGGCCGCCCGTGTGCGGAGGAGGAACTGAACGAGGAAGATCCCGAAGTGCAGCAGCAGCCCGAACCCGACCACCGCACACGAGATGTACGGCAGTAACCAGCCCGGGTTCTTCACCACCTGGAGAATGGTCATCTTCTCCGACGGATCGAAGCCCTGTTGGTAGAACGTCTCGCCCGCGTACCGCAGGGGCTCGTTCATCGAGATGCGCTGGGTGATGACCGGCTCCCCGCCGCTCTGGTCGTACACCCGCACGTCGCTGGAGTAGTTCTTCGGCTTGCCGGTGCCGATGTAGCGGTCGAACCGGAACTGATCGAGGTGGATGCGGTACGGCTTGTAATACCGTTTGGGCCGGAGTACGAGTTCGTACCGTTTCCCGTCCGCTTCGACGTAATCGCACCGCCCCAGCCGGTACAACCAGAGGGACGTATAGTAGGCCCCGAGCGCCTCGTCGGTCCCCTTCTTGAAGAGCTTCACGTAAACGGTCGGGGTGTCCACTTTCTGTTCGGTATCGACGCCCGCGACCTCTTTCCGCTTGATCCCGATGAGGTGCAGCCCCCACCCCGTCGTCGCGGGGTTCGGTGCCCCCGGCGCGGACTTGGTGAACTCCGAGTTCGCCATGTAGTCGCCGACGACCTCGACATCAACGGGCAGGTCCGGGTGGGTGATCCGCCCCTTCGCGCTCCTGAGAAGCTCTTGCGGGACCGCGACCACGCGGTCGGTCTCCGGTGCCGAGTGGTCGATGAAGGCGAGTTGCACGTTCCGCGCGTCCTCGGTGAAATCGACCGACTTCCCGGTCTCGATCGCCATCCGCTGCTCAACCGCGTACTCGCGCGTGATGAACTCGCCCACGAACAGGAACAGCAGGCCGCCGTGAATGAGGAAGATCCCGGACCGTTTCCAGGTGAGCCGGAACCGGACCGTGTGCGCGGCCAACAGGTTCACCAGCATCGCCCCACCGAGCAGGATGCCGCCCGGCAGCGGGAACGCACCCGACCACTCCGGCTGCCCGTCCGCGAACCCCTCCCTCCAGAACACGTTCAAGAACTTGTGAATCAGTTCAAACGGGACCATCACGACCGTCGACCAGAAATACTTATCGACAACGGTCCAAATCCCGTTTTCGAGTTGGGCGAGGGTGCCGAAGAAGACCAGCAGAATGCCCAGAGCGAAGAGCACGACCGTGAGCTGGAGCGAGGCGAGCGCCTTCAGCCCCCGGAACACGTAGTAGCCCGGCCCCCGACTGGGGGTGCGAGCGGGCGGTTCACCGTGTTCGCCCGGGGCGTGCGGCGTGGTCGGGGTCATTGCTGGTTCCTCGGAGATTTGGACCACGGGGTGTGCGGTGCTACTTTCCGCCGCCCATCATCGGGCCGCGGTTGGTAACCGGGTTCTTCGGTCCCCGCAGATCGACCCTCAACACCTTCGTACCGGTCCCGTCGACGGTCTTCGTGTATTTGGTTACGTCGTCCGGACCGGACTGCAAACCGATCATGCCGACCCACCGCGTTAGGTTCTGCTCTATTCCGCCACCCGATTGGGCGATCGAGACCTCTTGCTTCCCGTCGGCCGTAACCACCGTGGCGAACACCTTGACGAACCCGTCTCGCCCAGGCCCGCGCACCCACCCGGCGGGCGGAGCAAATTCTGGGGGCGCGTCCCCGGTCTGTTTCACGGTCGCGGCCAACTTGTCAAAATCCGCTTCGTACTTCGTTATTTGGTCGGCCGGTCCGTTGTATTTGAAAAACCACACCGGTTTGTCGGCCGGAACCATCAAGCCGAGCAACCGGTACTCGGCTACCGCTTCGACCGCTCCGGGCGCCTCGCCGCCTTCGGACTTCGGCGCCGTGTACGTTTGCACGCTCTCAGCGCCCCCGCACCCGATCACACTAACCGTGAGGCCCGCGACCAGCGCAAATGGCAGAACAAAACGCACGCGAAGTTGTGGCAATGGCATTTATGGAAGTCTCGGAGACGGCCCTCGCGGGCCGGTGTAGAGGCGGGCACATCAGCGGGAGCCGTACACGCATTCTCGACAGGTTGACACCCGACGTCAAGGCGGACGTGCATAGGTAACGGCTGTTCGACCCATCGGCGGCCCCCGCTCGTAAAGGCCGCGTGCAGCCGAAATCGCGCCGGGTAAAGGGTATTCGCCGGTGGTAACGTCAAAGATCGTCTCTTATTGAGATCTTTGACGTTACCACCGGCGAACGAGAGTTTACGCCCCCTCTATCGCGATCGGGGCCACGTAACCCGTGCGGGCCGCGTCAGTTAACGTACACGCCGCCCTTGAAGGCCGCGCCGAACGCGAGGAAGCTGTTGATTTCCGACCCGGTGCCGCCGTCGAAGCCCTTCACGTGCGACGCGCCCGACGCGGTCCCGACGAGGATGTCGGCGAGCCCGTCGCCGTTCACGTCCCGGGCCGCCACGTTCAACCCGCCCGAGTAGCCCGTCGCGAACGGGCGGAAGGTGCGCATCTCCGTACCCGTCTCGCCGTTGAACACCTTCACCGACGACGTCGACGACACGGCGCCCACGATCACCTCCGCGTGCCCGTCGCCGTTCGTGTCGCCGGCCGCCACGGTCACCCCGCCCGGTTGCCCCAAGAACGAGTGGTCCACGAACGCGAACATGCTCTGGATCGTCGCGAAGGTTCCGCCGGCGAACACCTTCACGTGCGAGGTGCCGGTCGCGGTCCCGGTGATGATGTCGTCGCGCCCGTCCCCGTTCACGTCCCCGGCCGCGACGTTCACCCCGCCGGCGAACCCGTTATAAGCGTAGAAGCTCGCGAGTTCGTCGCCGTTCGCCCCGCTGAACGCTTTCACGTGCGAGAAGCCGGCCGCGGTCCCCACGATGATGTCGTCGAACCCGTCGTCGTTGACGTCCCCGGCCGCGAGCGTCAGCCCACCCATGAAACCCTGGCCGAACGCGAAGAAGCTGCGGATCTCCGCGCCCGTTACACCGTCGAACACCTTCACGTGCGGCGCCCCCACGCGCGGGGCCGTGATGATGTCGGCCACGCCGTCGCCGTTCACGTCCCCGGTCGCGACCCGCACGCCCGCGGTCATGACGCCCTCATACGGTAGGAAGCTGCGGCCCGGGGTGCCGTCCGCGTTCAGCAGTTGCACCCCGCCGGCCCCGACCCCGGTTCCGAGAACCGTCCCCGACCAGCCCGTGGGCGGCGGCGGGGGCGGCGGAACCGTCGGATCGGTATCGGTGACCGTCACGGTCGTGGTCGATTGCGCGCCGAGGGCCGCGCCACCGGTCGGAGCCGACAGCGTCAGCGTGATGGTCTCGGCGGGCTCCTCGACCCCGTCGTTCGCGATCGGGATGTTCAGCGTTGCCGTGGTCTGACCGGCCGCGAAGGACACCACGAACGAGCTACCGGTGAAGTCGGTCCCCGGCGTCGCGGTGCCGCCCGTCACCAGGACCGAAACCGCGGCCGCGGCGCTCGTGTCGCCGGGGCGGGTGAGTGTGATCGTCGCGTTCGTGCCGGTTTCCGACGCGGCGAACGTCGCGCTCGTGAACGCGACCGACGCGGGAGCGAGGGTCAGGCCGCTCACGCCCTGCGGCGCGACACCGCGGTCGACCGCGGCGCCCGTCGTCAGGTCGATCTCGTAAATGTGGGTGACGTTGTTCACCGTGAGGGCGGCGACGCCCGTGTTCCCGGAGATGTCGAGCCCGTTCGCGCGGGTGAAGTCGAGCGGGGCGCCGTTCAGCGTGATGCCCACTTGCGCGGTCTGCGACCCGCTGTTCGCGTTCTGCACGAACAGGCCGTTGCTCGCGGCGTCGAGCGTGTACTGCGTCGCGCTCCCGGAGCCCCCCACGAACGCGGTCGCGTCGACACCGGTCGAACCGGTGGGCAACCCGTTGATCGCGCCGTCGGTGTTGACGCCGTTCACGCTCCCGGCCAGACCGGTGTTGCCGTCGATGGCCGCACCGGTGGCGGGATCGATGCGGAAGTTCAGCCCGTTCGCGGTCACGACGCGGAGCTGGCCCGTCGCCGGGTCGAACGCGACCCCGTAGCTCACCGCGGACGGGTCCGGCAGATCGACCTGGCTGCCAACGGTATCAACGAACTTGACCGAACCCGGCGTGCCGATGGCCGTGGCCTGACCGGTCTGCGTCGAGATCTTGTAGAGCGTCGCCGTGTTCGCGGCCGCGTCCACACCCAGGCTGTAAAGGGCGCCGTCCTGGGAGCGGAAGTCCAGGCCGACGAGCGCTTCGTTCGAGCTGACACCGGTAATCGCGGTCACCGGCGCCGCGGACGGGCTGGTCGTATCGAACGAGAGTAAGTTGCTGCCGCTGAGGGCGTACACGGCCGCGGGTGTGGCCCGATCTTCCAGAGACTCAACTGCGAGCCGAGCACCCGGCTTGGTGGTCCGATGAAACGCACTCATGACGGCTCCTATAAGGCAAGAGTTTGTCATGGTTAATCGGAATAATCCGGCCAAACCTCCGCAGAAGTTTTCGCTCTTTTCGAGATTCACTGAAGATTCCGTAACCCAATCCAGCCGAGTGGGGAACCTGGGGAAGCGACCTCCTCGCGCCGCTTTCCCCCGCGCGAGCAAGTACCCAATCCCCCTACTTTTTCGCGCGCCGGAACTCCTGGTCGAAGAACCGCATGCTCTGCACCTCGCCGTTGGTCCCGAGACGGAACTGCACGTCGAACGTGCTGCGGTCGAACGAAATCACGTCGTCCTTCGGCTCCACGGGGATCGCGGTGAACGTGTCGAAGTGGTAGTGCTCCACGCGGAAGGTGTATTTCCCCCACCGGATCATCAGCTTGTCGTTCTCGTAGATGACCTCTGCGCGCCCGTAAGCGCGTTCCTCGAACGCCCCCGCGTAGTCCTTGAGAGGCAAGCTCGGCTTGGTGTCGGGTTTGCGCGACGCGGTGCGTTTCTCCTTCGCGGACGCGACCACGAAATCGAGCCGCTTCAACTGGCTCTTGTAGAACGTCACCCAGTCCTCGGCCGGCAACTCCAGCAGCGCGTCGAGGGCAGTCTTGCACACCGATTCGCACACGTAGGACGGGCGCAGGTTACACAACACGAACACGCCGATCTTCTTTTCCGGCACCAGCATACACTGCGCGCGGAACCCCGTGAGCGTGCCACCGTGCGAAACGCAGTTCGCCCCGCGGTAGTCGTGGACGAACCAGCCCAGGCCGTAACTCGTGAACCGCGTGACCTTCGGCGGGAAATAAACGATGAACGGGTCTTGGGGAATGAAGAGCATCTGCGACGTGTGCGTTTCCTTCAACGCGCGCTCGGTGATGAGGCGCCGACCGTCGAACTTGCCGCCCGCGAGCTGGAACTGCAACCACGAACCCATGTCGCGTGCCGTGCTGTTGATGCACCCGGCACCGCCCGCGTGGTCGATCTCGTCCCACCCGATCGCGGTGACGGACTTGTCGAACCCGTAATAGTGTGCGGTCGCGTGGTCGGGCGGCGCGCTCCCTTCTTTCCAGGTGCAACTACTCCGCTCCATGCCGAGTGGCTTGAAGATGCGGTTCTTGATGACGCTCGCCCAGTCGCTCCCGTCGAGCTTCCCGGCAATCACGCCCGCCGTTGTAAAGGGCACGTTCGCGTATTCCCACTTCGAGCGGAACGAGGTTGAGGGCGTGGCCCGGCCCCAGCGCCGGATCACGTCGCCACCGTCCGTGCTCAACCCGGACCAGAGCGCGTCGTGTCGGGGCATCCCGGTGCGGTGGCAGAGCAGGTCGCGGAGCGTCACCTCGCGGTCCGCGAGTTCGTCCGACAGGCGGAAGTAGTCGAGGTGGTCGTGGACCTTGTCGTCCCACTTCAGTTTGCCGTCCTCCGCGAGCATCGCGAGTGCAGTCGCAGTGAACGCCTTCGAGCACGACGCGATCGGGAACACCGTATCGGGCGTAACTTTGTCTTCCTTCCCCTTCGCGCGGACACCGAAGCCCTTGAGGTAGATCACCTGCCCACCCTTCACGATCACCACGGACGCGCCTGGCGCATCAAACTCCTTGAGCGCTTTGGTAACAGCCTCGTCGATCGGTTTGGGATCGAACTCCGCCGCGCGGAGTGACGGCGCGACGAAGACCAGCGCGCACAACAGAAGATATCGGCCCATTTGGGGTTCTCCGAACTGGTGGGGACCGGCACAGGGTACTTGGTAAACGAATGCGAGAATACCACTCGCTCGTTGGCACTCGCAGTTCGCCCGCAGCTTTCTTGGCGAACGGCCGGCGTGCGCCGACTGGTGAGAGGTTCCTCCCGCCGGTCACAAAGGCTCGGGTGAACTGGCCGTGAGGTGCGAACACCAGAAGCGTTTTTGACAGGATCAACCGGATCAAAGCCGAATGCAACGTTGCCTTCCGAACCCGGTCGATCCCGTTAATCCTCAAAAATGTTTGCCGCTCTATCACGCTGGACGTTACACGCGGAATCGTAGTGTCACTTCGCCAAAACAAACCCAATTTGCGGTTTTTGATAGGCCTGAAACGTGTGCGTCGCAAAACGGGAGGTTGCGGTTGCGTGGGTTAAGTGAATTGTGTAAACCGCTTCCCGGAATTCTGCCGAATGTATTGAGTAGGCACGGGCGCCGCGACGGGGGCGGCGCTAGTTCCGGGCAACTCAGGGAAGGGAACCGATGGACCTTCGGAACAAGCGAATCCTGGTGACCGGCGGCGGCGGGTTCCTCGGTCGGCACGTCGTGGCGGAACTGCGGCAAGTGGGCTGCACGAGCCTGTTCACCCCGCGCCGGGCCGAGTACGACCTGACCGACGCCGACGCGGTGCGCCGGGCGCTCGATTGGAGCCGGCCGGACGTGGTGATCCACCTCGCCGCCGTTGTCGGGGGGATCGGTGCGAACCGTAAGTACCCCGGCACGTTCCTCTACGACAACCTGATGATGGGTGTGCAGCTCATCGAGGCGTGCCGGCGCCGCGGGCTGGAGAAGTTCGTTTGCGCCGGGACCATTTGCGCGTATCCGAAGTTTACTCCGGTGCCGTTCAAAGAAGAAGATTTGTGGAACGGCTACCCGGAGGAAACCAACGCTCCTTACGGGCTGGCGAAGAAGATGTTGCTCGCGCAGCTCCAGGCGTACCAGCAGGAATTCAACTTTCCTGGTACCTACGTGCTGCCGGTGAACCTGTACGGTCCTTGGGACAACTTCGATCTCCAGTCGTCGCACGTGATTCCGGCGCTGATCCGCAAATGCGTGGACGCGCAAATTGCGGGGGTGCCAGAAGTTCCCGTATGGGGCACCGGTAAAGCGACGCGCGAGTTCCTCTACGTTGCGGACGCGGCCCGGGGCATTCGGCTCGCGGCCGAGCGCCTCGAAACCCCGGACCCGATCAACCTCGGTTCCGGGCACGAAATTGCGATCCGCGACCTGGCCCAAATGATCGCCGACCACGTCGGGTACCGCGGGACACTGAAGTTCGACCCGACCCAACCGGACGGGCAACCGCGGCGGTGCTTGGACACGAGCCGCGCGAAGGCGCTGATCGGGTTCGAGGCCACAACGACACTGACCCGCGGGCTCGCGGACACCATCGCGTGGTACCGCGCACAACTTTCGGCGCCGACCCGGATCGCCGCCTGATCCCACAGCCGCCACAGAGGGGCACAGCTATGAGCTCGCCGGAAACCGACACGAACGCCGCGGAGTACCCCATTATTGTGGGGATGGAGCGCCGCGTCCAAGAGCTGGCGAACCAAGTTCAGGTGCTCCAGCAAGAGTTGGGCCGGCTGAAAGCGTACACCCGCCCGCGGCTCCCGTGGAAGTTCTGGATCCGGCACCAGATCAAAGTGCTGTTGGACCTGCGCGTGGTGCTCGGCAAGCTCTCATTCAGTGAGCCGCCGAAGGTCGTGGGCGTCCCGAAGTGGTACCACACCAAGCCCGCACTCAAGAACCCGCCGGTCATCTCGATCGCCACCCCGTCGTACAACCAGGGGGAGTTCCTGGAGGGCACGATGCGGAGCGTACTCGATCAAGAGTACCCGAAGCTCCAGTACGTCGTGCAGGACGGCGGATCAACGGACAGCACCGTCGACGTTCTCGCCCGGTACAAGTCCCGCTTGCACCACTGCGAAATGCAGAAGGACCGGGGCCAGTCGCACGCGATTAACCTCGGACTGGCGCGCACCGACGGCGAGATCATGGCGTACCTCAACTCGGACGACATCCTGTTGCCCGGGTCGCTCCACGCGGTCGCGAAATATTTCGAGGACCATCCGGATGTGGATGTCGTGTACGGCCATCGCGTCCTGATTAACCAGCAGGGGGACGAGATCGGGCGGTGGGTACTGCCGCCGCACGACTCCGGCGTGCTGAAGTGGGCCGACTACGTGCCGCAGGAAACGATGTTCTGGCGGCGCCGGATCTGGGACAAGGTTGGCGGGATCGATGAGAGCTTCCGGTTCGCGATGGACTGGGATCTGATCTCGCGGTTCGTTGAGGCCGGGGCCAAGTTCTACCGGATGCCGCGGTTCCTCGGAGCGTTCCGCATTCACGACTCGTCCAAGACGATGACGGTGGTGAACACGCACGGCCAAGAAGAGATGACGAAACTGCGCCGGCGCATGCACGGGCGCGACGTGACCCCGCAGGAGATCCAAAAGGGCATTCGTCGCTATCTGGGGTGGCACGTGATTTACAACCGCCTGTACCGGCTCGGTTTGGTTCGGTACTGATCGCGCGGGCCACCCAGCAACGCGAGAACCCCGGTGCTTCAAGCACCGGGGTTCTCGCGTTGCTGGGTGGCCCTATTGTTTGGGGCAGTGTTTTTAAGCGACGTTCCAGAGCGATTGCCCGACCGCCGTCTGACTGACGGCCCGGAGCTCCAGCGGACCCACCTGTTCGACCCGCCAACGCGCCCCGGTCCGTTTCATCCGCAGATTCAAGCAGTAGTTGCCAAGGCGATTGTGTGGCAGTCCCATATTAGGGGTGATTGGGTTGGGTAAAATGGTTCATGAGAACCTCATCCTACCCCAGTGATGTTACAGACGCGCAGTGGCAGCTGATCGAACCGCACCTCCCGGTGTACCGGTTACTCCTGGTCGGGGTGGGCCTGGTGGATCGCGGCACGCGGTGCCACCTTGGACGAGATCCCCTGGGATCTGTGATCCTCACACCCGTACCCACCGACACACGAACCCAACCACCGACGACTGCAATGGCAACTACTGCAATAAAGTGCGCACGCCCAGCCGTGACAGATAACTATCGATTCCCGTGGGGAACGCACCCTTTGGCCGGCCCCGTGTCTCTAACCACGTATGAGCCGACCAATTGGAACCGTTGAGGAACTGGAACGGCGCCGTAAGCGGGCCGTGCCCGCCGTGGCCGACGGCCAGTCCCGAAAGACCGTCGCTCAGGTTCTGGGCGCTCACATCAAGACCATCCCTCGATGGGTGCGCGCCGCGCGATACCCGTGCGGGCAGGGCGCCAAGACCCTGCCCGGGACGACACTCGGACTGAGCGACGCCCCGCCCGGACGTTGGAGGCCCTGTTGGTTCGGGGAGCCAAGGCCCACGGGTGGCACAACGAGCTGTGGGCGGCCACGCGGGGCGCCCACAGCTTGAGCAACGGTTCCGGATCGGGTACCACCCCGAGCACGTGCGCAAGATCCCCAAGCGGGCCTCGGGTGGACCAGCCAGAAGCCCGTGAGCGCAACGACAAGGCGGTAGCCCAATGGGTCGCCGACGAGTTCCCCCGGATCGTCCGGGAAACGTTCGAGCGCAAGACGCACTACGTGTTCCTCGACGAGTCCGGGTTCTTCCTGGCTCGGACCGTCCGGCGCACACAGGCACCGCGAGGGAAGGCGCCGGTGTTGCGCGCCGGGAACCGGCGGGACAAGTGGTCGGCGACCCGCTGCACCACCGTCAGCCCCGTGCCCGTGCGACCGGGACGATACTTCGAGTTGCTCGACCACAACGTTCACGGCGAGGACGTGGTCCCGTTCCTGAAGGGCCGGCACCGGCGCGTGGACCCGCAGACAGTGATCTGGGACCGGAACCCGATCCACTCGACGTCGAAGGCGGTCCAGGCGCGGGTGGCGAAACATCCGAGCGTGGTGGTGGAGGACTTCCCCGGTTACGCCCCGAGTTGAATCTGGACGAGGGCGTCTGGGGTGGACGAAGTACGGTCGATTGGCGAACCTGGCGGCCAACAACAAGCAGGAACTCTGGGATCATGTGGTCGATGAATTGATCGCGCCGAAGCACCGACCGGACCCATTGAGAGCGTTCATCCAAGAAACCCGACTGCTGGGGCTCGCGCTCGCCGTTTGAGGGGGGATAATTCCCTTGCCGGAACCGGTAAGGGGTGGCGCGAGGCGCCACAACCTTCGGCTGGGGATTTTCGTTTGGTAAGCCGGGCGTGAAAGGAGTTTGGTGAGAATTTACCGTTGGTGGCGACTGTTCGGGTTCCTAGAATTACGGGGCGGCCAGGGCCGTTTCAGGGATCGCATAAGTCGTTATTCTTTAGACTGGCGGCCCCACTATTCGGGCTTTCCGCATTGACCTTACGTGATCCCTGAAACGGCCCTGATGGAGTGAGGCCGAGGGGTTGACCTGCAGCGCCCGCTGTAGTAATCTGATCCGAACAATCGGATTGTTTTTCTGTGTAACTATTCACGGTGGCTGTAGCTCAGTTGGTTAGAGCGCCAGATTGTGGATCTGGAAGTCGCGGGTTCAAATCCCGTCAGTCACCCTTGCCTTAAGTCCTTTTAGCCGAAGCACTTCAGCTTACCACCGGGCGTTCCGGTGCGACGTCTCGACAGCCTTGATACTGCGGGAACTCCCGCAATACGAAAGGTGTCAGAATGTCGCGTCGGAAAAATCCGTTCCCGAACCCCCGTCAACACAAAGGCGCCGCGGTCGTCGATATTTACGACGGTCCGACCCGCCGCACGGTCACACTCGGTCCCTGGGGTTCCGAGCAAGCTCAACTGGAATACGAACGGTTACTCGTGCGGCTTCGTGCGGGCCGATCGGTTGCGCCGGTCCACGGGGCGCCGGCGCCCGTTAACGCGCCCACCGATCTGACCGTGGCCGAAGCGCTCGTGAAGTACGTTTCACACGTCGAAGGTTACTACCGCAATCCGGACGGTACGCCGACCGGAACGGCCGAAGACATCAAAATTACACTCCGCTACCTCCAACGGTTTTTCGGCGCGCTGCCGCTGGCGGAGTTCGACATTCGGTGCTTCAAAACGGTCCGTCAAGCCATGATCGGCGACGGCCGAGTCCGGAACCAAGTCAACCGGCGCGCGAAAATGGTGCGGGGGTTCATTCGTTGGTGCGTCGAGGACGGGTTACCCGTCGCGGTGGGGGTGCTGGAAAAATTGAGCGCGGTGCGCCCCCTCGCGCCGGGGCGTGACGGGGCCGCGGAGGGAGAGGCTCGTATGCCCGCCGATCCGACCGCGGTCGCGAAGGTGTTACCTCTGCTCCGGCCACCGGTGGCCGCGATCATCCGCACCCTTCGGCTGACGGGGGCGCGCCCGTCGGAGATTCTGAAAATGAAACCGCGCGAGATCGATCGCACCGGCCCCATCTGGGAACTGAAGCCGACCCGTCACAAGAGCAGTTGGCGCGGGAAGTCGCGGGTCGTCTACATCGGGCCGGACGCCCAAGCGGTCCTGGCTCCCTGGCTGGACAAAACGCCCGATCCCGATGATTACGTCTTCTCGCCCGCCCGCGCGCACGCCGAACACAACACTGAGCGGTCCGCGGCCCGAAAGACGAAACGCTGGCCTTCGCACATGCGGCGAAACGCCACGAAGCGAAAAGGAGCGGCCCGGAAACGCGCGCCGGGCGCGGTCTACTCGCACCTCACTCTTTCATGTGCCGTGCGCCGCGCGTGCCTGAAAGCGGGTGTCGCCCCGTTCACACCCTACACGCTCCGCCACCTGCGCGCCGTTGAGTTGCGCGAGCAATTCGGCCCCGACCACGTTCGCGCGGTGCTCGGGCACTCCGCCTTGAACATGTCCGATCACTACAGCCGGACCGCGGACCGCGCGCTCGCGATGCACGCCGCGGAGCGCGCCGGTTAGTGCCCGCGACCCCGAAAACACTCACTCGCAACGGCCGCTGCAACACCAATTGCAGCGGCCGTTGCAATTCCCATCGTGATTCGCACATACAGCGCGAAATACTGCCTTTTTCAGCGTTTCTGCCCCTAGTGCGCCGTCTCGTCGCGTGCCTACTAATTAGTGACAGCCTTTGCGAACTCACACGACACGAACGGGAGCCGAACGTGAGCGACAACGGGACGCGCTTGATCGGGCTGGCTGAAGCCGCGCGACGACTCGGCGACACGGGGCGCGGCGGGCGCGGTGTTCACTCGGCCACGCTGACACGTTGGATTCAAACGGGCGTGCGCGCGGGCGATGGAACGCGCGTGAAGCTGCGCGCGGTTCGCGTCGGCTCGAAATGGGCGACGTGCCAGGACTGGCTCGATGCGTTCATCGAGCGGACCACGGCTACGCACGTGGCACCGGACGATGCACCCGCTTTGCGCACGCCCGCGGAACGGGGACGAGGTGTCGCCGCGGCGAATGCGGCGCTCGCGCTCCTAGGTGTCTGACGTGCAACGGATCGCGCCGTCGGCACCGCGGAAATGTTCCCGAGAGAACCCAACTCGACGTGACGGCAGAAGCCAAAACCGCTCAATGATCGTGTGATCGTTGAGCGATTAACCGAACTCGAAGCGCTTCGGATGAGTGGGGATCAAACGAAAACACGCCGCGGAACCACACGGCGTGTTTTCGGCCCCGGCTGAACACAATCCGGAGCAAACAGGAGCACGATGGAAAATTATACGCCGCTAAAAGATGACAATAAAGCGCTAAATCTGGCAATCGATTCAATTGCGACCGATTCCGGTGCGAGCAACCCGTCGCGGAAGGGCGACACTCAAGCCGACATTGAGGCGTTGACGGATCAACAGAGCCATGCGCCGAGAGGCGAGGTCACCCTTCGTGGGATGAAGCAGTCGGCCGAACTCGGACAGACAATTACCGCTCCTTCGATGGCCGAAGCATTTCGTAGGGCGCTCGACCAGACCGACTACACGGCGCCGGAACCGGTCGTCACTTGGTCGAAGAACTCGATAGACGATCTGGCCGCGCTCGACATCGATTTCCACTACGGGAACAGCGCTCACAAGCCGAATCGTAACCACCTCGACTTGCTGGCGCGACACGTCGCGGAGGCGGTCGGGGCGCTCTACTGGTGGCCGACACACGGTGGCGGTGTGCGAATGATCTTCGCGCGCGTTGAGGGCTACACCGCACGTGAACTTGCCATGCTTGCGGTCGTCGAATTCAACGCCGCACGGCCGCGGTACATCGGGAGGCGAATCCCCACAGGCATCGAGATTAAAACGGAAACGCGGCATCCGGGGTACGAGCGTGCCGACGGAGCGACCGCGGGAAGTGTGGAGGGGCGCGGGGGCATCCCCGACCTGAAAGCGGTCGCGGCGCGGTTGACGGGCGCGGGCTATAGCAACCCGGAAGACGAAGCTATCGAGGACTTCCTCGAAGAGAGGGGAATGCGACGCGGGCAGAGGTATCGGCTGTGCCCTATCAAACAGGGTGAGCATTCAACGGATTGCGTCCGCCCCCTCGACTTCGGAATCAACTGCTACACTTGCGCCGGTAAAAACCGATTCTACCCCGGCGAATCAAAGCCGGGGTTTGTCTCTTATTCTCGGTTCCTTCGCGGTGAAGTGGCGAGGGTTAACTACCTTCGGCTGGCGGTAAAGCACTGTTGCCATTGGCCCCACGCCAAGCACATCGTCCGCGCCTACGCTGGGGGCTGGTGGTCGGAACGCGACCTGCAAGCGCTGTACGGGGCGCTCCTGAAGCTCTCTCACGTGTTCGACGTACCGGACGGTGACAGGCGTCACGAGGGCATCAAAACACGGATCAACAGCGCGCTCTACAGCGACGTACCGATGCTCTTTGTCGAGGGACGCTGGGTCCACGAGAGCGACCCGTCGCGCGTGCGGAGCGACAAGGCCGCAGCGAGCCTTGTGCGGTGCCTTCCCGCGCCGTGGTACATCGACACTGAAACCGGAGAAAAGACGTTCGATGGTAAGATGCACGCGATCCTGTGCGACGGAGGCGACCTATCGCGATACGGCTACGCGGGCGTTGAACCGATACACGGCATCGACTTCTGGAAGCGAATCGGAACGCGCGAAGACGGACAAAAGTCGTTCCCGTTCTTGGTCCCGATGACACCGGCGTTCCGCTACCGATCGGCCGACGAGCGAGCGAAGGGCATCGCGCTCCTGTCGTGGCAGTTGCACATCGACGGCGCGTTCCCCGGTATGAACCTCAATTTCGCCAAGCTTCTCGTCGGGGCGCGTGCGTTCTGCCAACGGCCCGGTCAGTGCGAACCGCCGCGCGTACTCGTGCTGGGGGCCACCGGCTCGGGAAAGTCGAGGACGGTCGATTTCTCCGCCGAGATCACGGGCGGGAGTGTCGTCGGTGCGCCGATCGCGACGCCGAAAGATCGGAGTGAGTTCAAGAACAACTACGCGACTGGCATCGACCGGGGTGCGTTCGTGTTCTGTGATGAGATCGCGAAACCCAACTTGCCCCCGCGGGAATTCGGTTCCTTGATCTTGTCGGTTCAGCGCGGGCAAACGTACCGCCTCCCCTACGGCCAGCCGGCAACGTTCGATCGTCTCGCCCCCTTCGTCGCGGCGGACACGCGCAAGCCGGACGCCTTCACAGCAGACAATCAAATCGCCCGTCGATTCCCCAGCGTGGACCTGGGCGCGGGGATACAAGCCCGGGCCGACGCGCGCGACTGGTACGAAACGTCGAACGGTGGCGTTATCGGTTGGCGATCTCGTTCGGCGCTCAACACCGATGCGGCTGACATGCTCGTGTCCGAAGTGATGGACGAACTCCGCGCGCTCGGCTCGGAAGCCTCCTTCATCGACTACGCGCGCACACTCGGGTTCCCGGTGGGGAACGAAAAGACCGACGACGGTTTCGATCCTGAAGACGCTTTCCGCGAACTGTTCATCGCCGCGGCCCGTGCGCCGGACACTCGCGATGGAACTTGGAAGGGGCGCGGGTGGAAGGTGTTCGAGCCAACGGACGGAAACAACGAACTCGCGGCCGCGTGGCGCGCGTGCGGTGACGAGAGCGGTTGTGTGGACGAACAGACGATCAGCGGCCGCCAATGGTCGAAAACGATCGACGCACCGGGCGTGTGGTGCAAGCTCGCGCGCAAGGGACGGAAGATCGGGCTGCGGTTCGGCGCGGGCGATCCGCGATCTCCAACGACGGCGTTCGGTGCCGACATGCTCCCGGACGGTCATCCGATGCGGGCACGCCTCGACGCGCCGCCCGGAGACGTTCTCTCGTTCGAGATTTCCGCCACAACCCCGGTGGCGGAACCTCGCGGAAGGGTCGCGGAAGGGGTCGCGGAAATCGCAACATTATGATCCGTAATGTCTTGCGTCGATTTTTGCGGGTGGCGGAAGAAATACCCCCTCAAAAGATTTCATCGACTGATTGGTGAGGGAGAAGGGAACGGAGAAGGCGGTACGGGGAAAGTTAAGGGCGAATTTTTCCGCGACTGGCTCGAATCGACGTAGGGCGCGGCGGTTGAACAACTTACGATTTCCGCGAGTCTTCCGCCACCTTCCGCGACCCTCAACTATTTCCGCCACCCCACGGAACTGGCCCCCCGGCCGCAACGCGAGCGAAAAATCGCGACGCTTTGGGCCGCCGCGATTTGCGATCCTGTTCGCGTCCTCGCGGGCTACGAATTCAACCACTGTGATCGACGCTTGAGCCGTTCCGCGGCGCGGTGTCGTGGAACGATTTTCCTCTGTGACTGGAGTTACGAGATGAGCAATGGAACGACCGCTGTGATTGGTGCGCCGCGTCTGGAAACGACCGCCGACCCGGGGCGCCACACGTTCGCGATGCCCGTGGGTATCACGCTCAGCCCGACAGAGGCCATCGCGCGACTGCGGCAACTGGAAATTGCCCGCGCTGCGGCCCGCGTGGACGTCGCCACCAAACTACCGGTCACGACGCCGGCCGCGGCCCGCGAAGCGATCGCATCGTTAACGGCGGAAGCGCAATCTCGCCTCAACGTGCTCGCAGCCGAGTGCGCCGAGTTCGTGTGCGACCGATTGAACGACGCCGTCGCGCTACAGGCCACGATCGACGAACTCACGATGAAGATGCCGTACTGATTCCCGCTCCGATCCGCGTTGCACCACAGACCGCGGCGCGGCTTGGATGGAGGATGCAATCTATGAGTCTCAATGAACTTTCGATGCGCGACGAAGCCCTCGTCGCGCTGTTGGCGGAGGGCAAAACGCCGGTCCAGGCTGCGGCCGAACTCGGGGTCGGGCACGCGACCGTGTACCGCGCGTTGGCCCGGCCCGACGTCCGAGTCGCGCTCGCGACCGCGCGGGGGGCGCACTGGTCCGAGTCCGTGACGACGCTTAAGCGCGAGTTCCGGTCGTCCGTGGACGTGTTGCGGGAGATCCGCGACGACACGAACCAGCCCGCGATGGTGCGAATGCGGGCCGCGCTCGCACTGGCGGACCTGGCACTGCGAACGTGCAAGGTTACGGACGAGGACGTGCGGCTGACCGTACTGGAACAGATCGCCGCGGACCACCGCGGTCAACGTGAAAGGAGCTGAGATGGGAACTGGAGCATGGCTTCGCAGGCTCGAACGCCGTTTAGCGCGCTACGAGGTGGCTCAGGCCGCCAAGAGAAAGACCGCGGAGGAAGCGGCAAAGCGGGCAGCGATTATCGCGGAGCAGGCGGCGGAACAGGCCGCGCGTGCGGCCGCCACACGTGCGGCCGCGGAGAAAGTGATCGCGGAGCAGGCCGCGCGAGCAGCCGCAGTGAAGGCCGCACGGGACGAGGTTCTGCGCAAGCGCGAGGCCCGGGTGGATCGTATGCGACTCGATAAGTCTCCGTGTGACGTGTGCCGCTCGGAGGGGCGCGGGTACACCGAGGACTGCATCTCGGACCTGCACGGGTGCGACGAGCGGCGCATCCGCGTGGTACAGGAGGCGTGGGCCGAACAGGACCGTTATGAGGCGATGATCGCCGCGAATCACGCCCGCACGTCCCGACGGTAGAATTGTGATCCGAGTCGGTCGCGGTTTTCTTGACCGCGACCGGCCCTTGAGATCGGCTCAGGGCGCGGGTACAGTGCATCCTGGTGTCATTCACAGCGCGGGTCGAGTAGATTCTCTCAACACAAACCCATTACAGACTCAGAGGGCACGCAGTAATCGATCCGTTAAGGTAGTTCAACGAAGCGGAGTAGCACGCAATATGGCTTTAAAGACTGACGTCCTCGCTCAATTAGATACGCTAATCGAGACCGGCAAGCACCTTGCTCGCACGTTTCGACTGTGCGAAATGGCCAGCTACGAGTCCACCGCATCTGAAGAAGAGTTGCGCGCGTTCGTCACGTCGGCGTTGGCGGCCATCGAGCGTATCACTGGAACCGAGAGCCAATATTTTAAAAATATTCCTGCGAAAAAAGTTGCCGAGCAAATTGCGCTTGCTGGATTCGACAAGTCGTTCGTTCCAACTGTAACTGGCGTACTGACCTCGCTCCGGTCTGATGTTGACCGTGGTTATCTGACCACACTTGAGGCGCGGTTGCGAGCGAACGTCCACGACGACTTCATGGTACAGGCTCACGAATTACTGAAAGCGAGTTACCACGTGGCCGCGCTGGTAATTGCAGGCGGCGTCCTCGAAAATCATCTGCGACAGATGGCTACCACTAGAAATTTAACGTGGACCGGAAGCGGAAGCATTGCAAAGTACAATGACGTCCTGCGAGACAGGGCTTATGCGCAACCCATCTGGCGTCGAATTCAGGCTGTTGGCGACTTAAGAAATCATGCGGCGCATGGGAACGGTACGGTGGTATCCGCGGGTGAAGCCGAGGACACCGTAAAATTTATCGCACGTTTTATCGCCGACAATCCAACATAGATTCATCGGCACCACATCCTGTGGTCACAAGGCTCCGGCCGCTTAGTTCATTTCCCGTTGCTTGCTCGCGTAACTTGACCCACTGCACGCGAGCTATGCCATTTCAAGTACCCATCGCCAGGAACACCCGTTTCAAACGCGACGCCGCAAAACATATAATCTTTCGCCAATTTGTTCTTCAATGCGAACAGGGTGAACGATGCCAGCACTGGAACCGCCGGACGCGGAAGAAATCGCGACGTGGGAAATTCGGGAGCGCGGGGTTCGGGACGGGGGCAGCCCGACCGAAGCGTTCGAGGGGTCCAGTTCACACGCGGAGCGAACGTTTTTCTGTAAATGGGACAAGCGCGCCGACGTCGTGAAGTGGATGCTGGGACACGCGATCGTGTGGGATGATTCGGGAACGCTGAAACTGTCGCGGTTGCTCGCACAGGTTCACCCGGACTTCCCCGGGCTGATCTGCACGAAATGCACGTCGATCCGCGGGCACCGCTGGGTCGATAACGCGGTGCCGATCGATCCCGATGAGGGGTACGAGTTCAGCGCAACGCAGGTGAACCAGTTCCAGGACGCGGAGCTAAGTTTCCAGTACGAATCAATGCCGTTCACACAAGCAACAGACGTGGAAGTTGCCACTGCGGACGGCGATGAAACGATCCGTTACGTGAGCCGAGATAGTTTTGAAGTTTCGGGCGAATACCTCAGTCTTCCCGGCTCCGCGTTTGTGTGGCAGCGGAGCGGGGCCGCAGCCCCAAACGGCCAGTCGATCCCCTCGAACGTCGGAAAAATCGTTCCCGGTGCCGTGATGTCGGTGACGTGGTGGCGATTACCCGATTCAGTTTTTGAACCCGAAAGCGCGCTTTGGGGGCGCGTGTTCGGAACTGATGAAGGGGACGACCCGTTCTTAGGGAAGATCAACAGCGCCGAAATGTTCGGGTTGCCTCAAGGCTGTGTGCTGTTTTCCGGCTTCAAGCCCATTCGTCGCCGTGCGCCACTTGGCGACAGCTACGAATGGGACATTACGTTCGAGTTCACGTTCAAGCCGTCGGGCCACAATTGGGTTTACTTCATGGACCCAACCGATGCCACGAACAGTGGCTACTATTTCGTGGGCAAGCCGGGCAGCGGCGTTCAGCCCGCCGATGTGCTCGACGACGGGGTGTCGATCTACAACAGCATCGACTTGAACGACTTATTTAAGGTGAGCTAAGGCTTCTTTTTCTCGCACGTAAGCACCCACCGCTCACCTTGCCCGCCGCGCGTAGCTTTGCTGATCGTCCACGTTACCTTGTTGGCGTCGATGAGGCGCCAACCCACCTCCGGCTTCTCGGTCCGCAGTGTGTTGTTTTTCACGACAAACCCGGTCCCGTTCTCGGCTCGCGTAGCCTCGACGTTCTCGACGGTGCGAAGCACCTTCCCGGTCTTCGAGTCAACGACTTCGAGGGTGAGCTTTTCGAGATCTGCAGCAACGCTCATGTTCGGGTATCCCGCAACGAGGAAAAGGGTACCCATTATAAGCGCGAGAACGTTGATTCTAAACACTGTAAATCCTCCGTTTCGGCCCGCGACTTCTTGCGCGATCGACCGCAACGGAGCACGATATCAGCGCGATCGGGCCAAAGAAACAGGCGATTTTGCGATACAATTTGCGACACAATGTATCGCAAAATCGAAATGAATACGCCTCAATTTCCGTCATTGTGACGTTGATTGAGGCGTTGCGAAGCGGTTACGCGACTCAAACGGTGCGAATTTGCAGCAATAGTTCGACCACTGCCTCAGCCGGTGACAAGTCGCCGTGTTCCGCGAAGAAGTCTTCTGCCGCCCGCACATTGAAGCGGTGCGGGTCCATCGGCCCGCCCCGCGCGATCGACGCGAGGTTGGCGAGATCTTGATTGGTGAACCCACCCTCACTGTGGTTGCACGAGCACGCTGTTTCGGATACTGTCACTTACAACTCCGAAAGGGGCCGGCCGTCGCGCAGAGTAGGTCGCAAGCTGCCTCTGCGCGACGGCTCTTTTTTTGTCCCGGCCGAAGTTGACCGGGTTGGCTCACTATAGACGTATATGTCTACAGTGGTCAAGCTGGTTGCGCTGGAATCTCTACGGCGTTGGCGTGAACCGAGATGGGAAAGAAGAAGCCGGCACCTCCCAAACAGAAAGAGCCCAAACAGAAACCGCGGCAAGCGCCGAGCGCGTTCGACAGCGTGAAACTTCGTGATCTGCGCTTAACTGCGGAACTGAGCCAAGCCGCACTAGCGGCCGCGATCGGTTTGACGGCCACCGATATCAGCCGCTACGAGCGCGGGCTGTACGAACCGAGCTTCACAACCGCGGTGAAACTCGCCACAGCCCTGAGCGTGACGCTCGACGCACTTAAGAGGGCGCCGGGTGCAGAGTAACCGGCGCGGCGCCCCGGACATCATGACGTCTGATAGTTCCACCACACCAGAAAGAACCGCGAGCCCGCTGCCGTAGAAACAGTGGCACGCCGTCGTTGATTCTGTGCGGGAGGAAGTCACGAGTTGCCCTTACAAACAAAGAGGTTGCCCCGGCGCCGTACTGTGTCATGTGCGAGCGGGAGCGGGGTATGACGAAACCTCATGTAAACGCGGCGCAGCTTGCCACAGGCGCGGTACGCCAGGGTCAACGCGCATTTAAAATGCCGAAAATCCTAGCACTTTGCGATTTTTGATGCCCCAAAACACGCCGTTTTCAGCGGTGCTTGTCACTGAAAATCCTGGAAATTCAAGCAAAAAGGATAACGGGCCTTCCCTCAAACTGACCCGTAAGCTGAGAAAGACGAGTATGGCTCAACTCGACGCCATGCTACCCGCGGTCCTCGACCGGGCTTTCCGCGGCGAACTCTGATCAGGGTCGGATCAAACCTGCCCAGACTTCCGAGCACTCAACCCACCGATCAGCAAAATACGAAATGGGGCTCAATTTTCTCGCGTGCCGTGTCGACATTGCAAGGAGGTAGTGTATCGATCCTGATCTGGCTGCTAGGCAAGACCGAAACGTAACTTCGACTGGTCGAAAGACCGTTTGTTTGGCTGTTCTTGCCGAGGCAAATCGGTACTACTGACGTCCGGGGTGGAGCAAGGCCCATGACGGTCCAAGTCACGCGGCTTTCCGGCGACGAGTGGCAGGAGTGGGCGACCCAACTCCTCACGCAACGCTACGGACCTACCGAATACCAGAAAGTTCCGGACAATCAGAAAGGGGATGCTGGGATCGAAGGGTTCAGCCGCTGCGGTCACGCTTACCAATGCTACGGCTGCCAGGAGCCCATCGGCTCGAAGGCTCGTTACGAAGCTCAACGCGACAAGCTGACGGAGGACATCGGGAAGTTCATCAACAACAAGGCCAAACTGACACCCATCTTCGGCACGCTGAGAGTTACTCGCTGGGTTCTCTTCGTCCCGTTCTTCGACAGCAAGGATCTGGTCTCCCACGCTGCAAAGAAGACGACTGAGGTGGTCGGGGAGAATCTCGCTTACGTTGAGCAAGGGTTCCAGGTCGTCATCTGCGACGAAGATCAGTTCCGGGCCGAACGCGACATCCTGCTTCACGCCCGAGACGAATCTCTAAAGTTGAGTTGCACCGACGCTACTCCGAACCAGATTCAGAATTGGTCGGATGGTAACGACGAGATGGTCCGTAAACTGGATGACAAGCTCCGACGACTGAATACTCTCAAAACGCCTGACGCCCGCAACGTTTTCCGAGAGAACATTCTCCGCTGGTACCTAGAGGGGCAGGAACTCCTCGCGTACCTCCGGAACTACCCACAAACTCACGAGAAGGTCATCGCGGCGAAGGCTCACCGGGAGAAGGGACTCACAGTGGCGTCCCTGACACACGAGGGAACGGCAGCCGAACTTCTAAATTGTACCCTCCGAGAACTGAAGGACGACCTCCGCTCCACGGCGAAAGAGTTATCGGCGGCATCGGCCGAATCACTCACACGGGAGGCCGTGAGCGATTGGCTCCTTCGTTGTCCCCTGGATTTTCCGAGGTGACCGGTCATGGACAGCTTGGCAATGATCGCCGACAACTTCGAGATCCCCGAACTCGCCGCTCCCTTCATTTTCCAGCAGCGCCCGATCGACCTTCCCGGCGACCTTCGACCTGTTTGGCGCGTCGGGCTCATCGTACTCTTGCTGAAAACTTGCTGCCGCCAAAGCAGGGCTCGGTTCCGACAACTGCACGTCCTGAACTGGGGGGTAAGGAACCAGGAAAACCGCAAAGCTTTGGAGGAGGCGGTGAATGGGCAGGCGCCCCTCGATACCGTCCTCGTCCGCATCGAGCCGTCACTGAACCGAGCCGTTGATCTCGCCCTTGGTGAAGGGCTGCTCCACCGGAACGCGGGCGACCAGATCGAACTCACGAAGAAGGGACACGAACTCGCAGTAGCCATCGAGAAAGATCCCAACCTCTATCGCCCCGAACGTGTCTTCATGGGTCGCCTCAGAAAGCGGGTGACGGAAACACTCGTCGATGGCTTCTTCGGGTGAGGTGCGGTGATGCGACTTCGACAGCTCAAACTCCGCCTCCAGACCTCTGGCGGTCCCTACGGGACGACGATCGATTTCCCCGACGGCCTGGTCGTTGTCTGGGCCGACAACTCGATGGGGAAGTCGACCTGCGTGAAGTCCATCCTGGTCGCACTTGGCCTGGAGGCGATGCTGACCACCAACCAGTCCGAACTGCCACTCACCCCCGCGGTCCTGACGCGACTTCAAGGAGAGGGGGACCGAGAGGTCACGGTGACGGAGTCAGAGGTCTACCTCGAGATCGAGAACGGGAAAGGCGAACGGATCGTTGCCCAGCGAACCCTGAAAGGCTCTCGGGACAAACACCTCATTACTGTCCATTCCGGACCCGCCCTCACCTCACCGACCGGGACGTACCCAGCGACGGACTACTTCGTGAACCGCCCTGGTGGGGCGTCTCGAGAGCGTGGCTTCCACCACTTCTTGGCGGGCTTCCTCGGCTGGAACCTCCCGCAGGTGCCCAACTACGACGGTACTGAGATTCCCCTCTACCTGCAGTACCTATTCCCTTACTTCATCGTGGAACAGACCCGCGGCTGGTCTACGATTCAGCCTCCGGTCCCAACCCACCTGAGGGTGCGTGAACCGGGCAAGCGGGCCGTCGAGTTCCTCCTGAACCTCGACGCACGCAAGATCGCTCTCCGCCGTCAAGAACTCCACTTCGAGCGTACCGTTCTAGAAACAGAATGGTCGGGACTGCGGCGTCAGATTCAGGAACTTGCTTCTCGTGACTCGGCCGAAGTTCAGAACCTTCCCGGCCGCCCCACCGCGGTTTGGCCGCCAGAGGTGCCCCCGAGCCTTATGGTTTCCGAAGGGGAGAGGTGGGTTCCGCTGACCGAGAGGACCGTCGCACGTCAGGGCAAACTCACGCAACTCGTCTCCGAAGAGATCCCCAAGGTGCAAGAAATCGCATCGTCTGCGGCACAAGACCTTGCTGATGCCGAGCGAACGCTCAGAACGCGAGAGGCCTTCCTGTCTCGACTGCTCGAAGCCAGTGCAATGGAGCAGGCGGAACTGGAATCGCTGCGGCGGCGAATCCGGGCGATCGAGGAAGACCTACAGAGAAATCAGGACGTCGAAACGCTCCGGTCCCTGGGTTCCACACACCTTCCCTCAGTCACGGACGGAAGTTGCCCCGTTTGCCATCAGCCAATCAGGGATATTTTGGTTCCACTTCCCGAAGACCAGGCGGTCATGTCAGTAAAGGAGAACATCGAGTTTCTCAAAGATCAGAGGAAAACGTTCCAGCTCGTTTTGAGTAACGCGGAGCGGGTCACCGAGACGCGACAACATCAACTCGAAGCACGCCAGTTGGAGGCGAACGATCTCCGCGAACGAATCCGGGCTCTGCGGCAGACACTCGTCATGGATGGCCGGATGCCATCGGTTGCGGCAATCCGCGAGCGGTTTCAATTGGAGATGGCGATCCGGCGAGACAACGAACTGGTCGAATCGTTCACCAAGCGTCTGGATGAGTTCGAGCAACTCGCCTCTCGGTGGCAAAAGAACCAGGCCGAGCTTTCGGCCCTACCGGTGGGTGACACGACGGCAGAGGACCGGAGTAAAATCGATGCGTGGTCGAAGGTGTTCAGGGAACAGTTGACGCAGTACGGCTTCAAGAGCATTCCCGTTGCTCAGACTTCGGTGTCTCCGGACAACTATCGCCCGGAGTACGACGGGTCGGACCTTGATCTGCAGACCAGTATCTCGGCCAGTGACCTGATTCGCACCATCTGGTCCTACCTGCACGGGATGCTAGAGGTTGCCCGATTTTCCGAGACGAACCACCCTGGGTTCCTACTGTTTGATGAGCCGAGGCAGCAGAGCACCCGGGACATCAGTTTCTCCGAGCTTCTCAAGAGGGCGTCCACCGCCGGTCGGTTCAACCAGCAGGTAGTGTTCTTCACCAGCGAGAAGATGCCGGTGTTGAAGGGCCACCTCAGCGAACTCCCGCATCGCTTCATTGAATTCGATGGGCGCGTGATTCGGAAGGTCGTGAAGCTTCGGAGCGCTCCAGATCCGAGCCGTTCACACTGACGGAGTCGCCTGAAAAGCCCATTCTTGTGCTGAGGGCAAATCCGCCTCTTTTCGCGTCGGTTTCAAATGTAGCGACAGCGTTAGCCCCAATGCTTCCCCGTCGCGTTGGCATCGCGCGGGGGTGTGAAACACTTCTGCAGTCGCCACGTGTGCAACCCTCTTGCGAAACCGCTTCTTCCCGCTGTCTCATTCCCCGGAGATCGGCACTATAACCGCGATCGATCGTGCCGGGGCCGGTTGAGAACTGGTGGCCGCTTACCACGCCCCCGGCGAGATCGGGATAATCCGCTTCGTGTTCAAGCGGCCAAAAACGGCGAACCGCTCAATACGTGTTTGAGCATCGAGCCGCTACCCCGATCCACAACCATCCCCGCGCTCCTTTGTGACGTTCTAACCGAAGTTGAGCGGTTCCGCGTCCGGCCGCATACGGCGGGCGATGTAGCGGAGCCGGCAATCAGTAATTGCGGGGACTCCACATGCCAATGGTTGATTTGGATGCGGACTTGGTGCCGGGAATCTCCGCCGCCGGTTGGCGGATCGGGGCTCAACTTGCGGAGTGCGGCGAGTTGCTGCGTGGCGCCACACAGGTCGAATACCGGCCGGTTTTTCACTTGGTGGATGCGATCAATCAAAACACCGGAGTATTGGTTGTTCGGGACGCATTGCCGTTGGGGTCCGGGAATACCGCCATTTTCTTCGGCGCGGACGTGGTTCGCTTCGACTTCAACGCGGCCGGTGACTTGTTCTGCATCTGGGCGTTCGAGTGGTATCGCGGCCGGGCGTTCGGTCGGGTCGGGATCGGCTGCCCGCTTCAGCAGGTACTATCGCAGTTCCCGCTGTTCTTCGATAGCGGCGACGAGATGTACTATCCCGATTGGGAGTCAGCCCCCGGCGCCCCAATGGGCATCGCGTTCGTGGCGCACGAGGACGAGCAGCCCGGCAGGATGCCGGTGCTCGGCATCAGCATCCACAATTGGGATATCATGCGGGGCGCGAGTGCATGAAGGGCGCAGTAAACTGGCGGAAACGGGCCACAGTGACGCGCGGCGTGCCTTAGCTATCCTGAATGTCTGTCGCTGCCCGGAACCACATGCGCGGGTACCGGGGCGTCGATTTCGAGCAAGGGGAGAGCATGTCGCGTCTGTTTTTTGTGGTTGCAATTGCTTTGTTCGGCGCCAGTTCAGCGCACGCGGGTTTCGTCACGGGCCTCTATAACACCGGCATCGACACCAACGGGAACCTCGCCAATGATCGCACCTCGGACCCCCACTACACCCTGATCCGCAGTGCGGACGGCTCCATCAGTGTCCCTCAATCTGCGGTCGTGGCGGATACTACCAAATTCCCCTTCGTCACCGACGGCTGGCTGGCGAGCGGAACGCTCTCCAAGTGGATCGCCCCAATATCGAACCAGAGCGTCGGAAACTCCATCGGGGACTACGTCTACCGAACATCGTTTCAGATCGTGGGTGGTGACCCCACCGGTATCCGCATCACCGGGATTTGGACGGCCGACAACTACGGCAAGGACATCGTCATCAACGGCCACTCGACGGGGATCTCCTACCGCGCGCCGGGCGACTACACATTCAAGGCGTTCCAATCGTTCGTCTTGCCCAGCGACTACTTCGTGAACGGCACAAACACACTCGACTTCGTGGTTAACAACAGCGACAACGGCAACGGGAAAACTCCGACGGGTCTCCGCGTGGAGTTGGTGGCGACGACCATTGCCCCCGAACCTTCGAGTTGGGTGCTGGCAGTGTGCGGACTGGCCGCGCTGGGTCTCTACCGCCGCCCGCGTTTTTTAGTTGGTGGGTAGATGCCCGCGGCCCCCGCTCAGTGCTTGCGAGGGCGGGTTTCAGGGGTATAAGTTGAGGCGCAGGAGCAATCCCGCCGAGCTTCCCTACCGCTCCTCGAACCGGATGTCGGCCCACGCTTCGACCCGGACGCCGTTGATGGTCACGGCCTCGTGGTGGACGACCCGTAGCATCCCGCGCACCGTGTGCGTCTTCCCCTCTCGCGTCTTCCTCGTCCGGTCCCCGATCAGCGACACAGTGCGCTCTTGGTCGTCACCGTCGCGCATCACGGGGCCGCAGATCGTGCGCAACTGGCCGTTGACGGGCCACGTGTACGCGGGCGCGTCCCCGACCGTGAACCGGATCGTCACGTTGTGGTCCGCGAAGCGCGCGGCTTGGTCGGGTGTGAGGGTATCGAACTTGATGACGGGCGTGGTCGGCTGGGCGCCGAGAAGGGCGCAAAAGATGAGCGTGTTCATGGGATTAATTGGAACAGACCAGCGTGCGGGACGCAACAATTTCGGTCGGAATCATGTGGGGGACAGACGTGGTTGCGTCCACATCGGCGCGGGCGTGCCTTCAACAGAGGCGCCGATGTCCACCAACGGTCACCGAACGCAACTATGTTGCTGAGCCGGTTTCATCCCTCCACCGCCCGAGTGCCGTGATGCCGCGTCCGCCCAAGCCCCCAGTAAACCCATCCCCGTGTCCACAGTGCTTCAGCGGACGCATCTGGTGGCCCGAGCCCAACTCCACATTCGGGTACGCGCCCGCGTGCGTGGAGTGCAATGCCGAGAGCCTTGATGACGTACCCGAGGACGGGTTCCCTTACGACGCCGCAACCGTTTTGGAAATGAAAAGCCTGTAGTGGCGGAGCGACCGAATCACACACTCCGGACGTGTGCCCTGGCGCCGTACCGGGAACGATTCCCCATTCCGCGTTAGATCGGCCTGAGCAATAGCACGCCCGAAAACGAAACACGTGGGTGTCATTGGACGGGCAGGTGCCCTTCGTCCCAGACTTGGCGCACATCTTCGTCGGACACTTCGGGTAAGCCACTGGCCCGGATTTCGGCCGCGATCTGCCCGGGAGTTACGTTCCCACCGAGCCGCGCTCGGATCTCCAGAACGAGCCGCGGGGGTCCGGTCCGAAGCAAGAACGGAAGCCGCCGCGGATGTACATTCTGACCGTCATTGATCGATTCGCAACTTGGCACCGGGCGCCGGATCGGTCATGCTGGGAGCGGTTCCAGGGAGCGACCGATGACCGAAGCGGAATGGCTCGTGTGCGAAGATCCAACGCGGTTATTGGCGTTCCTGAATGACGGCAACAACCGCGACCGCAGGTTACGGCTGTTCTCCTGTGGCTGCTACCGGCGACTGCCGGACTGTACGGAAGACGAATCGACCCGCTCGGCCATTGAAGCGGCGGAGCGGTTCGCAGACGCGCTGGCCGATTCGGAAGAACTCCGAGGGGCACGGACGGGCAAGGGAGGGCCGCATAACGCCCGCTTCTGGGTCACTCGCACCTCCGCATTTGCCGCGGCCGGCGGCGCCCTGTGGTCACTTCGAGACGCCGGCACCCAACCCTACGACCGGGTAGCACAGCACTTCCGCTTCCCCAAAGCTCTTGCGTTGCTCCGCGACATCTTCGGCTACCCATTCCGTCCCGTCACCTTCTCTCCTTCGTGGAGCACCTCCACCGCGGTCGCGCTCGCATCCCAGATGTACGAGTCGCGCGACTTCGGCGCGATGCTGATCCTGGCCGACGCGCTCCAGGACGCCGGGTGCGACAGCGCCGACGTGCTTGATCACTGCCGCGGTCCGGGGCCGCACGTGCGCGGGTGCTGGGTAGTGGACCTCGTGCAGGGGAAGGAGTAGGCTCGCGGGGCGAATCCGTACAAGTTGTACGGGATGGGTCGGGGTTCGGGGGTGGTTTTCTCGTCTTCTTCCTCTCAGGGCAGTGCTGTTCGCGTGTCAGGGCGTTAAGGTCGGCTGACTTCCTCGCGTGGTCGGTTCTGGGTACACTCTCCGCAGTGCTCACACCGCTCGGAGATTCCCCTATGATCCGACACGATTCGGACCCGGCATTTGTTCGTCATTGCATCTTGGAGTGCCTTGAGCGCACGCTGCGGAACCCCCGTATTGAAGGCTTCTTTCTTGGCTTGAAGGCAGGCCGGATGGATGCTCTGTCCGCCACAACCGAACCCGACAACGACGATGTGACAATCACCCATACAGTTTACCCGCTCCGCTTCTGGGTGCCGATGGAAAGGTTTAAGTCGAGTGAAGAAGAGCGGTTCTCTGAACTGATCAACTACGCTTTTCAGAAGATGCACGAAGACAGCAACGTAAAGGCGCGCGTGTGGTTCAAAGTGATACCGACACTCGTCCCTGCCACGGAAAGCGGACTGAACAACGCTTCGTTCAAAGTCGAGTCCACTATTGCTCACGACGAACTACGGTTTCGATCCCGTTCGGAAATCGCAATCTACGATGTCTTTAAGAGCCGAGACGTTCTGTTTTTCCCCAACGCAGCCGCCATCTTGGGAAGGCACTCACCGGAAGCGTTCGAGAAACGAGAGCCGGATTTCCTCGTCTGTCACAAAGGGAAGTGGGGCATCTTGGAAGTGTCGGGGGAACCGTGGCACTCGGGAGCGATTTCAACCGCGAAGGATCACGACCGCTCGCGCCTGTTCCAGCATTACGGGCTTGTGTGCGTTCAGCACTTCGACGCGAACCGGTGCCGTCATTCCCCGGCGGATGTGGTAGATGAGTTCCTCTTACTACTCGCGAAATCGTAACGGAAGCTAAACGAGACGGGCCAGGGAGATGAGCCCCGGCTCGCTCCGTTCCCGTGGTGTCTACTTCCCGACCTGGGACGCGGAACGCTCACGGCAACGCCGCCCGGTCCGACTCGGGCCGCGAGTGGGAACCGCGATCGGCGAGGTTGTTCCGGGCACACTCGCGGCCCGAGTCGGACCGGGCGAGAGCGGTGCTGGAACAGCGGTCCCCGCGCGAGATGTGGCGGAATGTGCTCGGCTGACGCAACATCAGCCTGTTGCAGAGCGACGAGCTAAACCGACCGCGGGAACGCGGGACAGCGTACTCGCGGCACAAGCGGACTGCGAGGCGCGGAACCGCTCAATAGCTGTCAGAACGAGATTGATTGCCGATTCCGAAGACTCGGATAGCGTGAAAAACGTTCCCAACCTCAAACACTAAACGCTGGGACTTCTTCGTTCGCGGCAATTGCAGTGTACAAAATGTCAAATTCCAGCATTGCGGTACTTGCAATCCACCGGGACAATGCCCTAAATGGCGGAATTTAAATCCCCAAACACAACCGGGCTTACCCAATGCGAATGATCCTGTTCGCCATTCAACCTCAGTTCACCTCAACGCAAGAGGCAGTAAAAGCGGTACTGGCGAACGTCTCGCAGTGGTTCGATGGGCTGCGCCGCGATCAGTTTACCCGGTTCCGGTATCACCTCTTCACGAAACCGGGATCGGGAATGCTCGTTGGCTTCCGTGGCAACGGTACGCGGTGCGAAGTTCACATCAACAACAACCGGTTGACGTACTTCACGGAACAGGGGACAGCGGCGTAAAGACCGAAACGCGAAGCCCCGGCAAGCCGCGCCAACGGGTTTGCTGGCGCTTTTTCTGCGCCTTCGCCTGACGACTGAGCGAGCTATTCGTCGGCGAACCTCTGAGCAAGGCGGGAGTCTCTTTTGGGGCTGACTTTACGACTTACGAGAGCGAATCATGAGCTTGGAACCGGGAATGTCGTTGTTCGTGGCACCGGAAAACGGTCGCCGCTACTTCCACGTTGAATACGCTCAGGTTTCTTACCCGATATTCCCCGGCCACGCTAATGCTTTCAAGACCGCTGCCGAAATGCTCATCGACCAGTATCTAGGCCAGACCTTTAACAACGACAGTCTCGTCTTTCCGGTCCTCACGCTTTATCGGCACAGCGTTGAGACCGTTCTGAAAGATTTGGTCAGGCTCGGTCTCGCGATGGGCGTTTACGACGATGACGACCTCGCGGTCATTCTCGGCAAAGACTACAAAGCTGGGGAGTTGAGCCGGGATGCCGTACTGACCAAGCACAGGCTCCCGCCGCTGTGGTGCTACGCTCTGAAACTCATCACCAGCGTTGAAGCGGGCGACAAAAGAGTGGCGGTTGCGGCTGAACTCATCGACCAGCTTCACGCGGTTGACGGAGATGGGCAAACTCAGATACGACCGGGACGCACGAACGCTACGCTGGAACCGAGAACGATTCAAGGACATGCCGCAAGTCATCGACGTTGCCAACCTGCGCCACGTCGCCAACGCGCTGTTCGATTACTTGGAAGGCTGGCACGGCTACATTACCGATCTTCACTCCTCTGCCGATTGACCCACGAAGAAGCTCCTCGAAACATTCCGGGGGGACAAAAACGAAATGGAAAACAGTTCCGACCCGATACTCGCCGCAATGATGCACCCGCAGTACCGCGCACTCATGGACCGCGTGTTTATGTCCATCACCAACGAGAGCTGGCCGGTAGAGCATTCGGCGAGGTTCTGGGGCTGGCGTCACACACCGCAAGCTTTCATTCCACCATTCGCCTTTTCGATGCGTTGGTTTGGTGAGAACACGTTGTCGCAAGAACAGGAAGATCGACTGCACGTCCTTCAAGCGTTCGGTCATGTGCGGACTCTAACTTTTGAACGCAACGAGGAACAGTTCCAACAGCAACACCTTGTTGTCTTCGACATGCCGCCGCAACCGAAACCCGTTGCGATGTTCCACGCAACACCAACCACGCACATCACGAGTATTCTGGCTTCGGGTCTACAGCCCGGTTGGGCGACGAAAGTGAACACCACCAACTTTCCAGAGACACACCGCTGGATTCACCTATTCGAGTCACGCGAACACGCGACCGAGCGCTTTTTGCTCCTTCCAAAAAACACAGGGCGTATACCATCTGGTGCTTATACGATCTTGCAGATCGACACCGCCGGACTTGATGAGTTGCTCTGTGATCCGTTCTCTGTTCACGGCTTTGTGACTCGGGCCGAAGTGATTCTACCGGAACACATCACCGTTCAGAACGAAGTCGTGGTCCCCTAGTCAATTGCATTAGGTGTTGGGTGACACAACAATCGTTCTGTTGCAAAGCAGCGAGCTAAATCGACCACGAGAACGGGATCAACGTAGCCGGGACCGAGGGGGCACAAGGCGCGGAATCACTCCACGGCCGCCGGAACACTGCTCCCGCAATTCCCGCAATTGCTCCCGTGCGGCCCGCAATTCCCCGTAGTTTTTCGCAACGAATAGCGGGACTTGCAAAGTGCCGATGAGATGTAATAATGCCTATGTTTCAAGGCTTTCGAGACGCGAAGCAGCTTCAACTTTTCGGCTTGTGGATCTGGAAGTCGCGGGTTCAAATCCCGTCAGTCACCCTAGTGCAGTGTCAGGTTTTGATTTTAGGGTAGAGCGATTTCAGTTTGGTCCGCGCGTCGTCGATGCGGAACTGCCAATCGACGCCGCGTTGTTTGTCGTTGGTGTATTCCGACCATGCGGCCGTCTCCGCTCTCAACTCCTCGATCGTCGCGAACCGACGGCCCTGCACGCACTGCCGGGTCATCGCGCTCAACTCGTTCTCCGCAATGTTTAACCAACTGCCGTGCTTGGGTGTGTGTCGGAACTCGAGCCGGCGCACCAGCGACCGCGCCGTTACTGGATCGAACGCTTCGTAGAACGCCCCGATCGTGTGCGTGTTCAGGTTGTCGCACACGAGGATCACCTTCTCGGCCCGCGCGTACCGGCCGCGCAACAGGTCCGCCATCTCCACCGCCCAATCGACCTTGGTCCGGTGCTCCCGTACCCGCACCTGGCGCCACCCGGCCAACGGCTCGCAGAACATAAAGAGGCTCGCCGTACCCGCCCGCTCGTACTCGTAATCGATCCGGCGCGGGTGATCCTTCGTGGCCGGAATCGGCCCCCGTGTCTCCCGGAGCAACTGGATCGGTTGCTCGTCCATGTTCAGCACCGGGTACCGGCAATCGTAGGGCGCCGCATAGGTGTCCAGCACCACCTCCATGTGGCCCACGAACTCGCCATTGGCCTTCGGAGGGATCACCCAGTACTCGATCTTCCGCCTCGTCAGTCCGCTTTTTTTGAGGGTCTGGCGGATCGTCTCGTGGCTGATCGCCTCCACGATCTCCAGTTCCACGACCTTCTCCGCCAACAGTCGCAGACTCCAGTTGGCGAATCCCTTGGGTGGAGACCCCAACCGTAGCGCGATCACCGGAGCTTCTTGCTCCCCGTCGAGAACATCCGCGCGCGGCGCGTGCGCGCGACACTTCCCGTTGAGGGTGACTTCAAATCCGCACGTCACGAGCCGCGCGCGGATGTTCTCGACGGTCTTGGTGCGGCACCCCACGGCCTCGGCGATCTTCACGTCGGTCCAAGCCGGGCCGTCGGCGTCGGCCTTCAGCAAGATCTGCGCGCGACGTACCTTCTGCGACGAGCCCTTGAGCTTCTTGACCACGTCCGCGAGCGCCGCTCGCTCGGCATCCGTGAGCCGCACGATATACTTCTTCGGCATGGCCGAACCTCCAGGGGTTCAACCATCTTCACGAAAACACAGGACCACCGATACCCTAATTCGTTAGCCTGACGCAGCACTAGACCGATTGTGACCGAAACCATTTAGCCGAAGCGTCTTACGCTTACACCGGAGTTCTCCGGCTGCGGATTCCTCGCTGTGAAGTGTGGAACGATTCCACACTTCACAGCGAGGAATCCGCAGCCGGTCGCCCGACGCAAACCCACCCCATCCTATCTCCTCCACAAACAATCCGGGCGCGAGAGCCGTCTGGACCGATTCCACCGGCACCCGGCAGCAAAAACTCCCGCCCGGACCGTTCGATTCACCCGAGTCCCGGTCCGCGCTCGCCCGACCGCTCCTCGAACGCGAGGAGCACGCGCGCACTAACCCCGACGGCGCGACCGTCAACGAAGTGCTCCTCGCGTTCATCACCTTGCCGAAACTCACTACCGCCGCGCCGACGACACTACCACCAACGAACTCGTCTCCCGACACGTCTGCGAACTCTACGGCGACCGCCCCGCCGCCGAGTTCGGCCCACTCGCGCTCAAGGCCCGGTCGCCGGGGTGACCTCCGACGGCCAGTACTCGGTCCGCAAGGCGGTGGCCAAGGCCCTTCCCAGTTCTCCCCACCCGTTGTGGCCGTTCCACGACCTGCGCGAAGCCGCCAGGCCCATCTGAGAGGCCGATCGGCACACCGAAGTAGGGCTTAAGAAGAGGGTACGGGGTGCGCCAGATCGAGGGGCGAGCGGACCCGGAGGCCGAGGTGGTGCGCGGGCACGGCTCGGCCGTGCGCGGCGCCGTAACCGACGGGCGCCCGCCCCTGGAGGCGCCGGGGCTGAATCTCCACGCCCGGCTGAGCGCAATCGCACTCAGCCGGAACCGCGCGAAGGGCACGGGGGCACGCCGCCGGAGCTGACGCGGTTGGAGGTGATCCTGCGCGACGGGTTGCGGTCGGCCCACAGCGCCGGGTCGAGCGGAGACGGTTCCGACGCGATCCCGATGGGTACCTGAAGGCCCTGGTAAACAAGCTCATCCAGTCACGTTTGCCGACCTAGAAAAAGGGACCCCGGCCGGTGTAGTCCGGCTTTCGCAAGACGGTGCCCGGTTCCCAATGGTCCCGACCCTCTGTCGCACGCGGGTCAAGGGCCACCGTCTCGTCGCCGGTATTTGGGACTGCGAAAACATGTTGCGTGTCTGTGCTTCTTCGATCCCGGATTCGATCCCTCATCGCCGACTGCTACAGGGCACCCGTAAACCAGGCGCTCATCGCCGGACCGTGAATGAGAGATGGCCTCGGGCGTGGTGTGCCCGCCCATCACCGCCCCCAGGGACAGGGTCAACAACCCCACAGCGGGTACCGGCCACCGTGACGGCTCCGCAGGTCCGGCAACTCGGCCAACCGCTCGACCAGACGGGCCGTACACGGCTCCCCGTTTCCGGAACCGTACACATACCCACACGCCGCAACATACCCAAGACCAATCCGTGCGCGCCCCAGGGGTTGGGCCACAAAATGATACAAAAGCGGACCACGAGTTCGAGATCAGGAGCCGGCCCGTAGGCCTTTTTGATTCCGGCCCCTTGATCCGCCGTCTTTCCCGACCGAACCGGAGGGCCGCCTGTCCCGTAGTACCGCTGGAGACTACAAAGGCAGAAGTCCTATTTTCCGGTCCGGGGTCCGTGCAGTCATGGCCGAACCGACTCAATCACCCGCGCTCCCGTCCACCGCGGACGCGACCCCCTACGTCCCCATTTCGTGGACCGCGGTCGCAGCGGCCGTGACCGCGGGCGTGTTCGCGATTACGCTCCTCATGCTGGGGATCTTTGCGTTCATCAGTAAGAAGCCCCTGCTCATGCAGGAGTTGCTGGTACTGCCCGTTATTGCGGTAGTATTGAGCTTCGCGGCCCGTCGCATCATTCGCAACTCTGAGGGCACGCGCACTGGCGAGGGGCTGGCGAACGCGGCGTGGTGGGCCTCCTTGGTGCTCGGACTGGGATACGTTGCGTACCTGTTCGCGATCGATTACTCGGTGCGCCGGGACGCCGCGAACAAGGTCGAAGAGTGGATCGGGCAGGTGCGCGACGATAAGGTCGGGGGAGCCTTCTACACGACGCTCTTGCCCCAGCAACGCCAGGGCGTTTCGCGGAGCGACACGAGCCTGATCGAGATGCGGTTCCGGGACGAATTTCTCACGTTCCGTAACTCCGATTTGGTGCGCCTTGCACAGCGCAACAAGGCCGAGGGCGAATTTAAGTTCACCTCGGTCGGGGTCGCGGACTGGTCGTACAAACCGGGCGCGATCGACTGCGCGTTCGCGGGAACGGTTACGTGCCCGGAGGGTACGTTCCCGGTCCTGGTGAAACTTAGAGGCGTCGAGGGGGTCACCGCGAGCGAGGGCGGAGGGGGCCGCCAGTGGGCCGTCGCGTTTCAGCCGGGGTCCGGGTTCATCCAACAAGACAAGGTCGAGCGCACGGCCTACGGGTGGATGCTGGTGCTGCTGGAGATCAACGGGGGTTCGTTCGGTAAGGGCTTCATCGAGTACATCAACTCCGGTCCGTTCACACAACCGTTCGCGTACCAGGGCTTCATCGCCGAGGGCGGCGTTCCGAGCGAAGCGGTGGCCGGTTCGCGGAACGGGACGGTCCTTCTCACGTCCTTCGTCCCGCTCGGTGTGGCCGCCGCCGGTCAGGGCGGGTACACCCGGCACATGGCGGACAGCGTCTTCAAGTTGCCCGGCGGGGGCGAGCCGAGTTCGGGGCAGAAGGAGAAGTTCCTCGCGTCGTGGAAAGAACAGGGCATATTTGAGGCCGGTCGGCGCCTGAAAGACCCGAACGGTGGCGTGCCCGACAAGGACGTTATCCTCAAAATCACGGATACCGCTGTTGAAGTTTTCTTGCCGATCGAAATCCCCATTCAAAACACCACCGGCAGGGCGGAAACCGCGCGCGGGAAGGTCGTGGTCGCGTGCAAAGACCCGGGGCTGCTCGCCGAACTCAAGGCGCGTAAAGCTTCGGCGGTCGGGGGAGAGAAACCGACCAGCAGCCCGCCCCAAGAACTGACCCAGTGGGTGAACCTCCAGTGGCGCGTGGTGCGGATCGAGTCGGACCTGAACCCCGTGAGCATGCACCAAACTGGTCAGGGCGGTCCCGGTGGCGGCGGCCCGCCGCCCGGTATGGGCGGCGGACCCGGGATGCACGGCGGGTAGCGCATTCGCTCCGGGTGGCCGTTACAATAGTGGTGACGCTATCTCGCCCGGAGACCGCTATGCCCCGAACCGCCGAAGGATTTTGCAGCATTGACGCGGCCCTCGACGACCTCCGTGCCGGCCGCATGATTGTGCTCGTAGACGACGAGCACCGCGAGAACGAGGGCGACCTCGTAATGGCCGCGGAAGCGGTAACGCCCGCGGCCATCAACTTCATGATCCGGTACGCCTGTGGGCGCCTCTGCGTTTCGTTCTCGCGCCCGCACGCGGAGCGACTGGGCCTCGAACTGCTCCCCGGCGTCAATCTCGACCCCACCGCCACGCCGTTCACGCACAACTTCGACGCCCGGTTCGGCGTCTCCACCGGCATCTCCGCTTTCGACCGCGCCCGTACCGTGCAAGTGTGCGCCGACCCCGCGTCCGGCCCGCAAGACCTCGTCCGCGACAAGGGACACTTGGACGGCCTCATCGCGCGTCCCGGTGGGGTGCTCGTGCGCGCCGGGCACACGGAGGGGAGCGTCGATTTGTGTCGGCTGGCGGGGCTGCGCGAGATCGCCGTGATTTGCGAGGTACTGAACGACGACGGCAGCATGGCGCGGCTACCGGACCTCCGCGAGTTCTGCAAAAAGCACGAACTGAAGATGTGTACGATCGCGGACCTGATCGAGCACCGGCGCCGCCGCGAGAAACTCATCAAGCGCGAGATCGCGCTAAAACTCCCTACCGAGTTCGGCACGTTCGACCTGTTCGCGTACACCTCAATGGTGGACCAGGAACCGCACCTCGCGCTGGCGCTCGGAGGCATCGGCCTACCGACCGCGGACGCGGCCGGCGCGTCGAACATCCCGGTCCAAGAGGAATCGGTTCTGGTGCGCATGCACAGCGAGTGCTTGACCGGCGACGTGCTGCACTCCACCAAGTGCGACTGCGGTCCGCAGTTGAAGTACGCGATGCAGCAGGTGGCGGAAGCCGGGCGCGGGGTGATCGTGTACATGCGACAGGAGGGCCGCGGGATTGGGCTGCTCAACAAACTGAAGGCGTACAAGCTCCAGCAGGAAGAGGGGCTGGACACGGTGGAGGCGAACAAGCGCCTCGGCTTCGCCCCGGACCTGCGGCACTTCGGCATCGGCGCGCAGATCCTGCACGACCTCGGGGTCCGCGACATCAAGCTCCTGACGAACAACCCGCGCAAGGTGATCGGGCTCGAGGGCTACGGTTTGCGGATCGTGGAGCGCGTGCCGATCCAGATGCAACCGGGCGACCACAACCGCGACTACTTGCAGACGAAGAAAGACAAGCTCGGGCACCTGCTCGACGAGTTCGAGACGGGCGGCGAGGATTGATTTGCGGAATCGTTGGTTTCTTTCGTAGTGTGAACCGCGTTCCACTCGCCGTAAAGTGAGTGGAACGTTCAAGTTTGAAGCGTGGGTGTGGGGTGGTTCAATAGAAGATGATCGTGAAGGCGTAGTGCAGCACTTCTGAAACTGGGCACGGGAATAGACGCTCGGAACGCTCGCATTTCTGTGGCTTCCTAATCTGCAAAATCGGAAAATCATCCCCAGCTTTTCAGACACCTGTCTTGTGAAAGGCCAGGGAGCGGCCATGAACCCGACTCGAATTCACACCGTCGCCAGTCGGCTCACCGCTCCGCGGTCACGGACCGACGCGCCCACCGACGCCGAACTGCTCGGCCGGTTTCTGGACGCACGCGACCAGAGTGCGTTCGCCGACCTCGTCGCGCGGCACGCGCCGGCGGTTCGGGCGGTGTGCCGATCGGTGCTCCGCGACCCGAACGACGCCGACGACGCGGCTCAGGCTACGTTCTTGGTGCTCGTTCGCCGGGCCGGGGCGGTTCGCGACCGCGCCGCGCTCGGCGGGTGGCTCAGTCGCGTCGCGTCGCGCACGGCGAATCGGCTTCGTGCCGACAACCTGCGCCGCAGCGACCGGACCGCCGGCGTCGATCCCGATTTCACGCCTGCGGCGCAAGTTGCTGGCGATTCTCCCGATTTGGCGGCCGTACTCGACGAGATCGGGAAGTTACCGGAACGGTATCGCGTCGCGGTGCTCACTTGCTACGCGACCGAGACGCCGACCGCCGAGGCCGCGCGGCAACTCGGGTGGCCGAAGGGCACGCTTTTGACGCGACTGGCCTGGGCGCGAAAGCGGCTCCGGGACCGGTTGGCCCGACGGGGCGTCACCCTTGCTGGTGGATTGGTTGTGGCTCTCGCGGACCGACTCGGGTCGGCCGGGGCCGCATCGTTTTCGGATCGAATCACGCGGGTCGCTACAGCGCTGGTTACCGACGCGCGGGTGGAAGACGGATTGGTATCGGAACGAGTTTTCCCTCTCACGAATGGAGTGGTGCGAGCGATGATCGGAACCAAACTCAAAGCGGCTATCGGGATCGGACTCCTTTTGGCCGTGCTACTCGGGCTGGGCCTCGGCCGCTCGACGGTCGCCGTTGCCGAAGCGAATCCGGGTGACGGCAAGAAACCGGTCACCGCTGATAAGGTGGAAAAGGCCGACAAAGGAGCGCCGGCGAAGGCGGACGAAGAGCAACAACCGAACGTTGTCGTGACCGGTCCGGGCAAGGAACTCGTGGTGCGCCGGCCGCTCGGCAGCTACACCCGCGAAGTTCAACCCTACGGCCGTGCGACGCTCACGTTCACCGAAGACCGACTGCACGTCCAGGCGACCGTGAGTATCGAGAAGTTCACCGTTACCGTCACCGCGGACGCCGACTACAGCATTAATCGCGAGAGCCTTGTATATGGGGTAATCACGGGAGCGGATGTTACCGGAACGGGCGAGGCCGCGGGAGCGTTCGCACCGTTGGCTGCGGTCGCGACCGATCTGCCTTTCGCGTTCCGGGTTCGGGTCGAGGACGACGCGATTACGATCAAAGACATCAAGGCCGGGCCGTTCGGCTCGCCGCTGTTCATGGAAGCACTGGCGAATGAGAAAACGGGCAAGGAGATGCTCTTGATAACGTCTATGGTGGGCGGGAAGTATAAGGCCGACCCGAACCCGGATCGGAACGCTGCTCCGCCGGTGGCACGTCCGCGGAAGAAATAAGGACATGCAGCCGAACCGAGTGCGAGCTACCCGCGTGTCGGGTGGCTCGCGTCACTTACGGCAGCAGTTCGTTCACGGGAATGGTGCCCCAGTCGCCGGACCGGTTCTCACCCAAGACGAAGCGGAGCGGCCTGCGTGAGCCACCCGCCGACCGCGAAGAACGCGGCACCACCGAGAGCGGGTGCGAGGTGCCACAAATCGTCGTAGCCGATCGCGGGGTGGACGAGGATCGCACTCCCGAACCCCGCGAGTCCGGCGAGGGCCAGCGCCTGCCGACCGGCGCGGTCCAACTCACCGCGCCACACCACGCCCGCGAGAAGAACACCCCCGCAACACACCGCGCCGCCGAACCCCGCGCGATCGTGCGCGATGAGAGGCACCAAGCGCGGGTTGATCGCGCGCAGTTCGGCCCGGCCCATTCCGATGAACGCCACGTCTTCTGGTACAAATACGGTCGTCATACCCACGGCCATGATCGTCAGCCCGCCGCCGACCATTCCCGCCGCCACAACGAGTAACAGCACTCGACCCACGCACACGCGGTCGCGCCACGACGTGAGCCATACGGGACGCTTGAACCAACGCGATTCGTGGGACCGCCACGCGATGTGCCGACGGGCCGCGGCCAGCCCCGCGAGGAACAGGGGAGCCAGTGTTACGGTTGCGGCCCCGTGCCAAGTATCGAGGTAGCCGTAACCGAGGTACGCGAGGAAGCTGGCGAACCCGATCGCGCCGCTCGCCGCGAGTACGTCCCACGTCCACCGCTCTCCGTGCCCCATTGGTCCGGCCGCGAGCCACAGGTACATTGTTCCGATCGCGACGAGGGCACCGCCGAACGCGACGCGATCGTGAACCATGAAGTGAACCACGCGGCACTCGTTTACCGCGCAAAGGTCGCCGGGCGTCATCCCGAGGAACGCGACGTCGTGCGGGAGGAACTCCCCGCGCGCCGCGACGAACACCGCGAACCCACCGGCCACCGCGAGGGCCAATCCCACAACGGCCAGCGCCGGTCGGCCGTCGCCGAGCAACAGCCCGAACAATCCGCGGTCGGAACTGGGAGGAGAGTACGACATGGGGCTTAAAGACCGAGTCGGATGACGGGAACGGCGCTGCGGTCGAGAACCGGGTCGAGCCGGCGGCCCAGTTCCGGCCACCGATGGTGCGGTACCGCCGGGTACAGGTGGTGCTCCAAGTGATACAGGTGATCGAGGGCGATGAGCCGGGCGAGCCGACCGCGGAACCGCCGCGTCTGTGAAAGTGGGCTGTCACCATTGGGCGTGTGCGGAACATACGCGGTCGCGAGCGGCACGATCCACGTTCCCAAATACACGGTCCCCACATACACGAGCGGAACAATCGACCAACCGCACACCGCTGCGCCAACGGCTGCAACCACGAGAATCGCGATCGCACAGCCCTCGAACATGAGGCGCGTGCGGTGCGCCGGGTATCGCCGAACGGCCCACACCCACAACCGAAGGAAGAACAGCGGACCGCTCGCGAGAGCCCCCCACAATCCGCCGTGAGCGGCCGCGGCTTCTGGGTCGTTGGGCGCGTCGGGGTAACGCGCGTGGTGGTTCAGGTGTGCCAGTCGGTACGCCCGGCCGCTACGGAACAGGAGGAGTTCGATGGTGGTGAGAAAGAATTCGTTCCACCACTTCGGGAGCCGGAGTGTGCGGTGGACGAGATCATGCGACACGGAGCCATAGGTCACGAAACTAAGTGCGACCACAGAGCCGACTGCAAATACCCAATGGCCCGCGACCGCGAACCCAAAATATGCGAAGGTGAACACGAACGGGGCCGAGAGCGAGAGCGCAACGCGCCACCAGGGTACCGCGAGCAGATCGCGGCCGAGTTCGTTGAGTGAAGGCAGTTTCAGGTCTTGTGGTGACGGCACTGTGCGCTCCCGCGGAAACTCTCCCTTTTTACCCGCGAACGCCGCCCACAATTAACACCAAGTTCGTGTCCGGCCTTCCGTACCCGCGCGCGTTTCAACAATCGCGTCGTTCGAGCTGTGGTCGCTGTGAAGAGAAAATGACGAAAGCCCGGCTTCAAGCCGGGCTTTCGCGTTACTGGTTTTCCGGACGAGTGCCCGGAACTCACCGGTTACTTGTCGCGGGCGGTGTCACCGAGGGCGGCTTGGGCCGCGGCCAGGCGCGCGATCGGCACACGGAACGGCGAGCAGCTCACGTAGTCCATCCCGACCTTGTGGCAGAACACCACGCTGTCCGGGTCGCCGCCGTGTTCGCCGCAGATGCCGACCTTCAGGTGCTGGCCGTGCTTCGCCTTGCGGCTCTCGCGGCCCAGCTTGATGCCCATGTCGATCAGCTTGCCCACGCCCTTCACGTCGATCGACTGGAACGGGTCCACCGGCAGGATCTTTTCCTTCAGGTAGGTCGGCATGAACCCCTTGATGTCGTCGCGGCTGAAGCCGAACGTCATCTGGGTGAGGTCGTTGGTGCCGAAGCTGAAGAACTCCGCTTCCGCCGCGATCTCGTCCGCGGTGAGCGCGGCGCGGGGCAGCTCGATCATCGTACCGATCTGGTACTCGACCTTGATGCCCGCCTTCGTCATGCACTCTTCGGCGGTCGCGATGGCCCGCTTCTTGAGCATCGTGAGTTCCTCGACCACGCCCACGAGGGGGATCATGATCTCGGGCAGCACGCTCTTGCCCTTCTTCTTCACTTCGATGGCGGCCTCGATGATGGCCCGCACCTGCATGTCACCGATTTCCGGGAACACGACCGGCAGCCGGCACCCGCGGAACCCCATCATCGGGTTCATTTCGTGCAGCTCGTCCACGCGCTCGCGGATCGCGCTGACCGGCACGCCCATCTGCCGGGCCACGTCCTCGGTGCCCTCGACGTTGTCCTTCTGCGGGAGGAACTCGTGGAGCGGCGGGTCGAGCAGCCGGATGGTGACCGGGTAGCCGTCCATCGCCTCGAAGATGCCGACGAAGTCCGCCTTCTGGAACGGTTCGATCTTCGCCAGCGCTTTCTTGCGGTCGTCCGTGCTGGTCGCGAGGATCATCTCGCGCACCGCGGCGATGCGGTCTTTACCGAAGAACATGTGCTCGGTGCGGCACAGGCCGATGCCTTCGGCGCCGAACTCGCGGGCCTTCGCCGCGTCCGCGGGGGCGTCGGCGTTGGTGCGGATCTTCAGCTTGCGGCCCTTGTCCGCCCACGTCATGAGAGTGGCGAAGTCGCCGGTCATGCTCGGGGCGACGGTCGGCACCTTGCCGATCATCACGTCGCCGGTGGTGCCGTTGATCGTGAGGAACTCACCGGCCTTCACGGTCTTCCCGGCGATCGTGATCGTCTGGGCCTCTTCGTTGATCTTCATCGCCTCGCAGCCGACGACGCACGGCTTGCCCCAACCGCGGGCGACCACGGCCGCGTGGCTCGCCTTACCGCCGGTGCTGGTCAGAATGCCCTTCGCCAAGTGCATGCCCGCGACGTCTTCCGGCGACGTCTCTTTGCGCACGAGCATGATCGAGTCGTTCGGGTTCTTCTCCGCGTGCGCGACCACGGCTTCGGCGGACAGCAGCACGATGCCGGAGGCGCCGCCGGGGCTGGCCGCGATCCCTTGAGCGACCACTTCGACCTTCGACTTCGGGTCGAGTTGCGGCTGGAGCAGGTGGTTGAGGCTGTCCGGCGCGACGCGCTTCACCGCGGTCGTTTCGTCGATCAGCCCTTCCTTCACCATTTCGACCGCGATGCGCACGGCCGCGGTCCCGGTGCGCTTGCCGGAGCGCGTCTGTAGCATGTACAGGACGCCTTCCTGGACCGTGAACTCGATGTCCTGCATCTCCTTGTAGTGCTTTTCCAGCGTGCTACGGATGCCGACGAGTTGCTCGTACACCTTCGGCATGTCTTCGTGCAGCTTGGCGATCGGCTCCGGGGTGCGGATACCGGCCACCACGTCTTCGCCCTGGGCGTTGATGAGGTAATCGCCGTAGAAGACGTTCTCGCCGGTGTTCGGGTCGCGGGTGAACGCCACGCCCGTGCCGGACGTGCCGCCCATGTTGCCGAACACCATCGCCTGCACGTTCACCGCGGTGCCCCTGAGCCCGGTGATGCGCTCGATGCGGCGGTACTCGATGGCCTTGTTACCGTTCCACGAGTTGAACACCGCGTTGACCGCGAGGAACAGTTGTTTCTTCGGGTCTTGCGGGAAGTCGTCCTTGACGTGGGCCTTGTACACGGCCTTGTAGCGCGTGACGAGTTCCTTGAGGTCGTCGGCGCTCAAGTCGGTGTCGAGCTTGGCCCCCTTCGCCTTCTTCATCTCGTGGATTTCGTGCTCGAACTTCTCGTGCTCGCAGCCCATCGCGGTGGACCCGAACATGTCGATGAGGCGGCGGTAACTGTCGTAGGCGAACCGCGGGTTGCCGGTCTTCTTCGCCAGCCCCTCGACGCTCGCGTCGGTCAGACCGAGATTGAGGATGGTGTTCATCATCCCGGGCATGGAGAGGGCCGCGCCCGAGCGCACGGAGACGAGTAGCGGGTCGGCGGGGTCGCCGAGCTTGCGCCCTCCGAACGCGGCTTCGACCTTCTTGAGCGCTTCCTCGATCGCGGGAACGGCCGCTTCGGGGATCTTCTTTCCCTGTTCGTAGTAGGCCGCGCAAACTTCGGTGGTGATGGTGAAGCCGGGCGGCACGGGGATCCCGATGCGGCACATCTCGGCGAGGTTGGCGCCCTTACCGCCGAGCAGCTCTTTCTGCCCCTTCGCGTCCAGGCCGGTGTCCTCGGCCGTCTTGCCGCCGAAGAAGTAAACGTGCTTCGCGCTCATTGTCGTCCGCTGTGAGGAGGGGTAGCGCCGCGGTGCGGCATCTGTTCACGAGATGATTTACGGACGAGAGAACCGTGCGGCAAAGGCGGCGGTTGGCCTCCCCTTATCAACTCGGAAGTCGTTGAGGCCGGTCCATAATCTGATTTGGCTATGGCGTTGCGACTGTAGAGATTGCCATTCATGCGTCGGCGACTTCTTCAACGGCCACAACCGGCCTCGCCGAATGCGAGCCCCCTTGTCACACTGAATCACACGACACGGAAGATTGCAATCAGTGAGCGGGAACGATGCGGATACCAGAGTTCGGGTCGGTATACGGGGTGGACTTCTCCGGAGCGAAGCAGGCGGGGCGCACGATCTGGATCGCCCGGACCGAACCGCGTGCGCGGGGGAAATTCGCGCTTGTTACACTCGACCGACTCGATTCGCTCTGTGGGACCGCGGAGCGCGAGGTGTGTCTTGCGGAATTGGTCCGGATCGTGAACGCGAGCGATGCGGCCCTGTGGGGCTTCGATTGCCCGTTCGGGTTGCCGGTCGAGTTGTTTCCCGAAGGGGCGCCGTGGGTGGACCAGTTCGCGTTCCTGGCGCAATACGACGACGCTTACCAGTGCGGTCTGGAGTGCATTGCCCGCACGAAACGGCTCCCCGAAGGGCCGCTCCGCAGCGCGCTGCACTGCCGGCGCCAGTCCGACTTCGACGCCAAAGCGCCGTTCGACGGGTTCCACTACCGGAAGGTTAACCTCCATTACCGGATGCTGTAAATGGCGGAAAAATGACGGAATTTGCAACGTATTTTTCCGTTCGCACTTTTGAGATCGCACTTTTGCCAGTAAGATCCACTGTCGCCCGTCGGGAACACGGGAGGGTCTTGCAATGGCTCGTAAGCCCGGCATCTGGTTGCGGAAAGGAACTCCCTGGTACTACGTGACCCTTAAAGGTGATCAGATCCGCCTGTCGAAGGACGAAAAAGAAGCGCAGCGGATGTTTCACGAGTTGATGGCTAAGAAGGTGGCGGAGGCTCCCGATCCCGAACCCCCCGCCGCTCTGGGCGTTTCGTTCAAAAAGCTCGCCGACGAGTACCTGAAGGCCACGCAAGGGGACAAGGGGCAGCGGGCGTTTCAGCAGCAGACAAAGACGCTCCAGCTCTTTAGCAATCACGTGAAGAAACTCCGGGCCGACGAGGTCCGCCCACACATGGTTCGCGCGTGGCTGGCGACGAAACCGGAGTGGAACGTCTCGACGCAGTCGGGGCAACGCAAGACGATCAAGGCGGTGCTCAATTGGGCGGTGAAAGAGGGCTATCTCAATGAGAGCCCGCTAAAGAAGATGGCGGGTGGCGAGGCGCTTCGTCGCGACCGGGTTTTCACTGAAGAAGAGAAGAAGAAGATCTCGGAATTCGTTTCGCCGGACTTTGCCGACTTCCTGAAAGCGATCGAGCTTACCGGGGCACGGCCGTTCTCAGAGATGGCCCAGGTGACCGCGACCGATGTGGATCTCAACGCCGGAACCATCACACTTCAGAAGCACAAGAACCGGAAGAAAACCGGCAAGCCGCGGACGATTTTTCTCGTGCCGGAATTGCTCGCGATCCTTAAGAAGCGGGTCGAACAGCACCCCAACGGGCCACTGTTTCAGTCGCGCCGCGGGGCGAAATGGAACAGCGGCAGCTCGCGTAAGTGGTTCAGCGAGATCGAAAAGGAACTAGGCATCAAGGCACACGCGTACGTTTACAGGCACTCGTATATCACGGCCGCGCTGATCCGGGGGGTTCCGGTCGAGGTGGTCGCCGAACTCGTCGGCAACACGCCGTCGGTCTTGCACCGAAATTACGCGCACGTAGGAAAAGACAAAACCGCTCTCAAAGCCGCGGCCCTGAAAGCGGTGACGGGGTGATTGGCGGTTACTTCAGAAACGTCAGTTCATCTTCTCCTTGAGTAGCCTTCGGGGCCTCAATCCTGAACGCTGCCATCCAAGCGTCAACGTCTTCGGGGAGGAACAAGATTTTCCCCCGGCCGTTGACACCGGGACGGTAATGCACGACCAGCTTTCGGCGGCAGGCTTCGTACAACATGCTCTCGGAGACACACGCTCGGAGAGCGGCCTGGGCGATCGTTAGATACGCTGGGCTGTTCACGGGTGCCCTCTTGTTGCGTCAGGATGTCCGTGCTCGGGCTACGCGGTTCAACTCCCGACTGCGAGCGGTGTGCGAGTCGATTGCGGGTGAACCGCCGGTACCAGCCGGTGAGCCCGTTCTCACGGCACGGAGCTCTTAGTAACGAGTAACACGGGCACGTTCGCCTTCTCAGCGGCCTTCGCTGGCGCTATCAGTTTCGAGGTGTTTCCCCTCGACCACTTTCATCGCGGTGAGCATGCCGGCCAGTCCCAAAACAATTACGGCAATTGCCGGCCCGCGGTACTCAATTGTCAGGTGGAATAATTCTCGCATCACCCACCGCGCCCCGGTGTCGAACGCCGGGACCTCGAAGGCCAGCGCGATCCCACCGAATATGCTCGCGACCACCAGCACAGCCTTCGCGTACTCGTGTAAGAATTTCCTCATACGGCTCCTCCGGTTCGAGCGACACTGTTGAAGATCCCGTTCCGACTCGTCGGGCGTGGAGACACGGGACGCCTTCGGTTGCGGCGCGGTGTCCCTACGCCCGGTACATTCAGGCCGCGGGGCGTGGGCGACGCCCCGGATCCGTCTCACTTCGTCGGTTGCTCCTCCGGCTTCTTCGCCAGGTAATTAGCTAACAGCGCTAAGACCCCGATGTCGTCCAGCCACCCGATGATCGGGATCACGTCCGGGACCAGGTCCACCGGGCTGACCAGGTAGAACACCGCCCCGATGACCGCCACCGCCTTCTTCATGAGCTTCCTCCCGTTTGTGGGCGCCCCCGCGCCCGGCCACGAACCGTTACCACTCCCGTCCCGAATCGATCTCGTGCGTGCGCACCTCCTTTCGAGTCGAGTAATCGATCGCTGTGCCGGGCCGCTCGAGTTCCGGGATCGGGGCACTGAGCGTGGCGACCGGCAGGGCGAGCCCGAGGAACCGCACCTGCTCCCCGGTCGGTTCCACCACCCGGGCCGAAACCAGAGCCTCCAACAGGCCCTCGGACCGGTCGAAATCGTTCACCACGACCTGACCGGGTTTGAGATCCGCAAGCGGCGTGTTAAGGGTCGCCCACGCCGCGAACCCGCCGTGCTCCGCGTCGAGCAGGCACACCGCGGTCCCCCCGTTCGGGTGCCGGCTCCGGAACACGAGGCACTCGCGACCCCGGAACGTCACCCGGACCCGCTGCGTGTTCATCGGATGCCCCTCGGCTTCAAGTTCGGGAACCCGGGTGGAGCCCCCGGCGGCTACCCCGTACCGGGCGCACCTGGTACGCGTTCAACTGCTCGCACAACTCGTCCGCGATTCCGGCCAGGAGTTCTTCCTGCGGCGCGTCGGCCAGTTCGCTCACCCGGTCCAGGAGCGCCTGACGGGCGTGGTTCAACCAGGCCCGGAACGCACGGGGTTCGGTCACGATCGCCATCACGGCTGGATCCTCCTCGAAAAGCACCGCCCCACCGGGCGGCGCGGGTCAGTTGTGACTGGGTGCGGGAACGGCGCCCGGTGGTTGGAACTCACAGAACGCCAACAGGGTGGTCATGAGGACCTCGGTCACGCGGCGGACCAGTCGCTCGCGCGCGGCCCCGGTCGCGTGCGGGAACAGTTCCTGGACCAGGACGCACGCGCTCGGGAGGGCCACGTCCTCGGCGTGGCCCGGGTCAAATGTCACGGGCGCCCCCGTCCTGCGGCTTCGGCGCGGCCGCCAGCAGCGCCTTGAGCTTCTCGACGAGGCCCCGCGTGAGGCCGGAGTGTAGGGCCAGCAGCAGGCCCCCGCACGCGGTCAGCGCGAAGCAGAACGTGAGGCACCCCAACCCCATCAGGGCCTCGCCGACCAAACTCGCGGGCATGGATGATCTCCTCCTCGGGTGTGACGGCCGTCCGTGGCCGGTAACCGGGCCCCCCACCGGGGCACCGGGACAATGATTCATTCGTCGTTGTGACCGTGGGGCACCGGACCGCGTGTGCGCACCTCCTTTCCCGCGGCCGGGGCCGTTGAGTCGGTTCGGAGTCGGGCAACGTGCCCAACTCCGAACCGTCGGCGCCTTTAGCGCTTCTTGAAGAACCCTTCCAGGAGTTGCTGGGCGGCGCCCTTGCCGGCTTCCTGGGCGAGGGCCCCGCCGGCCCCGCTGCGGATCAGGAGCACGCCCGCCGCGAGCAGGCCCCCGCACCCCAGGAAGAACAGGAAGCACAACTGGTCAAAGAAGCTGCCAAACAGGGCCATGAGATCCTCCTTTTGAGTTGGGGCGAACTTACATCTCCATCCCGCCGCGTTCCTGCTGGTGCTCGGGCGGTTGGTGGTCCATCTGGGGGGCCTCTTGGGCCGGGCCGGGTTCGGGCGCGTGCGTGTGCTGACCAGCGCCGTACGGCACGAACCCGCTCCCGGTGAACAGCACGTTGGCGATCTCGGCCGCTCCTTGCACGCCCAGGCGGTTGAACTCCGCGCCGACCTCGGGGCCGATGTCCTTCACCCGCGCGGCCGCGGCCTCGAGTGCCTTGTTCAACCAGTCCATCGTTTTTGCCACGAGTTACCTGCCTTTCGGTGCGGAGGGCGGGGTGTGGAAGTCCCGACCCGCGGGGAAACCGGTACCGGTCGGGCTCGGGCCGGGGGCGGGCGCTCCGATATCTGACCGGGCGGGCCCCGACGCGGTGTCGAGGGCCGCGAGCGCGAACGCCGCGGCAATGAGGAGGAGGAGCAGGGCTTGGCACAGGTCGTTCAGGGCCTTCAGCAGTTGCCGTACGGGGCCGGGAGGGCGACCGAACCCGCGCTCCTCGTAGTAGCGCAGCAATCGTGTCAGGATCGGGGGCACGCCCGGGGCGAAGGTGATCGCCGTGCGCGGGTCCAGGTTCAGCACCTCGTCCGGTTTGAGCAGGCGCCGCCCGACCTGGGACCAGTTGTCGTTGTGCCCCGACGACGACCCGCTCGTCTGCTGGCCCGGGCCGCTCCCGCCGGACGAACTCGAGTACGAACGCCCAGTGCTGGAGCCCCCACTGGTGACCACGACCGTAGCCTCCCCGAGCCGGTTGCTCACGTACTCGGCGGTGGGCAGGTCGTTGACCCCGAAGAACACCTGGGCCGTGTTCGACAGGAGCGTCTGGCCCTGGTCCTCGGGCCAGCAATTCTTGAGCTGGCCCATGCTCTGATAGTAAAATTGACATCTGATTCCGTACCCGCGGTACTTGTCCACCGCGTCGGCCAGCGCGTTCATCCCGTGCCCCAGACTGGCGGCTTCGTCGAGCACGAAGTGGATTTTTCGACTTTCCTGAAGGCCGCCGTGTACGACCGCCCGCATAAGGGTCCCGATCCAGAGCCGCAACAGCCCCATGCACGCCCTCATGTGTTCCGGTGGGAGCACCAGGTACACGGTCATCTTGCCCCGGCGCAGTTCGGCCGGATCGAAGCTGGACGCGCGGGTGCTGGCCGCGATCGCCGGCGTGTCGAGGAACCGGAGGAACCGGTTCGTCGTGGTGAGCACGCTGGACAGTTCCTTGTCCTTGAACTGCGTCAACTGGTGCCCCATTCGGGCGAGGTACTCGTCATTCGACGCGCACAACAGTTGGACCGCCGTCTCCATCTTCTTCGGGTCGGTGAGGAGCCCGCGGACGGTCTGTAGGGAACGGTCGTCGGGGGGCGCGTAGTGCGCGACACAGGCGATCTGGGCCGCGATCCAAGTTTCGGCGCTGTCGGCCCAGTGGGGCTCTTTTTCCTGGCCCGTGCGGACCGCCAGGGCCTCCGCAACGGCGCGGATGTCGTCGAGCGCGTCCGACACCTGTTTGGCGATGGCGTCGAGCGGGTTTAGGGCGTCCGGTTGGTCGGTGACGATTCGAAATGGGTCGAGGACGACGGTCCGGTGGCCGAACACGCGGCGCCGGTGGGCGGCCGTGAGCCGCGCGTTCTCCCCCTTGAAATCGATGACCACGCACGTGTCGGGGCAGGTGAGCAGGAACGAAGCGATGCACGAAACGTTTTTGCCCGCCCCGGTCGGCGCGAACACCACGGAATGCACCGCATTGTTGAGCCGTACCAACTCCCCGTCGTTACGCCGGCGCCGGAATACCCGCAGGAACTGCTCGCAGGCCGGCCGTGCTGCCAGGCGCCGGTCGAACAGGGCGCGGAGCGCGGGCCCGAGCGGACGCACGGTCGTGGCGAGCCGCCCGAGGATGAGACCGCCTTTCGCGTCGAGCAGGCCCGCGTTCCGCACGTCGTCGAGGTCGGCCGTGCGGGCGGTCCCGTGGGCGGTCAGGTGCGGCCGACGGGCGTTCCGGGCCAGTCGCGCGCCCGCGAGCACGACCAACAGGACGACCGACCACGGGGCGGTGAGGGCCGCGAGCACCATTAGGCCGTAGAGGGCGGCCAGGACGCTCGCCACCAGAACCAGGCGGGTGAGCCTATACATGGTCGCCCTCCGCGCGGGCCTTGGACCGGTCGGCCATCATGCGCTGCCACGTCTTGACGTCGAACCGGGCTTCGGTCGCCCTGCGAGCCTCCTTGAGGGTTTCGGCGAGAATTTGGACCACGTTCTCCATCGTCAACTCGGCCCCCGAGATGCTCACGGCCGAACCGCTCGGAAGGGCCAGTTTCACCCGCGCGAGGCGCACCGCGGGTGCGGACGTGAGAACCGGTTTGCGGAGGTGGTCCTCGAACTCGGCGCGGGACGTGACGCGGGCGAGCCCGGCCAGTTCGATCTGCTTGGCGGGGTCCGGTTCCTGGGTGATCAGGTACGCCTTCGAGGCGTCGAGTTCGCCTTCGTTGACCAAGGACTGGACCTCCGGGGGCAACCCGAGCAGGGCCAGAGCGCGACTCACCTGGGCCTCGCTCACGCGGACCGATTCGGCCAACTGCCGGGCGGTCCACTGGTTCTCGTCGCGGATCGCGCGGAACAGGTTGGCCCGGTCGATCGGGGGCAGGTTCTGGCGGTGCTGGTCGATCGAGGCCTGAGTCAGGAGCAGTTCGGCGCGGGTCGGCTCTTTGCCCAAATCGAGGGCCAGCACCTCGGTGAGCCCGGCCAGTCGTGCCCCTTCGAGCCGGCACCCACCGTCGCAGATGACGAACCGGGCGCCGTCGGTGTACCCGATGACGGGCACCTTCTGCCCGTGGAGCCGCATGCTCTCTCCGAGCCGGCGGCAGTACTCGGGGTCGAGCTTGGAGCGCGGCTGCGACAAATACACACACAAGCTGACCAGCACGTTCTTCAGGAGCGCGGTCATGCACGGATCCTTTCTTGGGAAAATGGACTGCGGGGCCGGTTCGGGGAGGCGAACGGCGCTCACCATCAGCGGATCAATCGGGCGCGTGGAAGGATGGCCAATGGCGCGGCCGTCATGTTCGTCGCCCGCGCCACACAGTTGCACGCGGAAGCCGGTTCCGGCCCGCGAAAACGAGCGAATCGAGCCAAAAAACGTTTCGGGTTGGGACCACACTCGCGGGCGGTATTCGACACTAACTCTGCGTGCCGGAGGTCGGAAATTAGCGCGGTTCCGTTAGCGCGATTTTTTGAATTATCTTGCACCGTGTTGCGGCCGCCGTTTGTTGACAACTGGCGCCCGTATCCGGCCCAAGAAATACCGAGATCGGTCGTCACGATCTCCGACCCGCGCGGTTCGCCGTGCGCGCGTGCTCCCCGAACCAGGGCGCGATTTTCGTTCGGAGCACGCCCGCGACCGGGAACCGCGCGGATCCGGCGCAAGGGCGCGTATTTTTAAAGGCAAGCCGGTTCTCAACGGGTGCCAACTCAGCGGAGGCCGGAACTCCGGAGCGGGCACCCGTTGAGAACCGTGAACGGTCCGTGGGCACGGACCGCCCCCTATAAGAGCGGGCGGCGGGTCGGCTCACATCGGGGCCGGTTCCGGCGCGCGGCACGCCGCGACCATCTCGGCCGGCGTCATCGGGAACCGGTACCGGCACACGCGGTCCCCGCCGGACGGGAGCGCCCGCAGCGCGGACAGGTCGCGCTTCCCGTACATCCGGGCCAGGTACCGCGTGCCCCGCACCTCGCCCCGGGCGTGCAGGACGCGGGTGTTCGAGAGGACCAGAACCTTGCCGGGCGCGACGCACTCCCCGCGGACGACCGTGCCGTCGCGCAGAACCCGGCCGAGGGCGCCGAGCGCCGCGGTGACCTCGGGGTCGTCGCCCGCACTGAGCGTGTACTCGTTGAAGTTGAACACCGGCCGCCCGTCGGGGCCCTCGGCGATCACCGGCATCGGGTGCGACAGGACCGGTTCGCTACCGTCGAGGTGGAACGAGGCCGGGGTGGCGTACCGGAACAGCGGCTGGCGCAGAACCTGTTTGTACCGGCCCCCGTACTCCTGGAGCGCGGCCAGCACGTCGTCGATCAGGGCGAACGAGGTCACCACCGGCTCGGTCGACACCAACCCCATCAGCGCGAGGAAGTCCGGCCGGTAGTCCGGGGCGAACGGGAGGTTGTCGACGTGCCACCCGAGTTGGGCCGCGCCCTTGGACGACCGCGAGGCTTCGTGCCCGGGGACCGGGGACACCGGCATGACGAGGTCCAGGCCGGCCTCGGGCACCAGCGCCATCGGGAACCCGGCCCCCTGGACGATCCCGAGCAACGCGATCTCGTCGAACCCGAACGGCTTGGCCGGGTTGCGGCGGCCCCGGACCGGCATGTGGCGCCCCGGGTCGATGTCGACGGCCCCGGGGCCGAGGTCGAGTACGGCCGCGTCCGGCCCGCCCGGCCGACCGAACCGGGCGAAGAACTCCGTCACCGCGGGCGGCGCGGTGGCCTGGGCCACGATCGAGCCGAGCACGAACTCGTCGTTGATCGGGCGCGGGGCGCCCCGCACTTCGGTGAGCGCCTCCCGGGGCGCGAGGGCGTAGAGGTCGGTGGCGCCGGACGGGTAGCCGAACTTCCGGACGTTCTCCTGCCAGCGGGTCACCTCGGCCGGGGGGAGGGCGAGGGACCGGAACGTTTTGGTCACGGTTGAATTCCTCAAAACAGAGCGAACGAAGGCCCCACGGGACGGACCGTCCGTCCCGCGCGAACGAAACTTGATTGCAGGCAAAGGGCCGAAACGAAAGCGCGAGCGGGGAAACGAGAAGCGGTCGGGATTGGGCCGGGCGGTCCTGCGCCCGGATCCGCGAACCAACTGGTCAAACCGCGAGCAGAAACCGACACCTTGAGGGGTGTCAGGCCCGGGCGGGGGCGCTCAAGCCCCGCAGGACCCAGCAGTTCGCGGTGTGGTCCGCGTGCGCCCGGCAGTGGTCCAGGATCAACGGGTTGTCGCACCCGGCGTCCTGGAGCGCGTCGCCCAGGATCGGCATCCCGTCGAACGCGCGGCGGGCGCGGATCCCCTCGGCGATGATCCGCACGCAGCCCCCGTTCCACGTCAGCCAGTCGGGGGCGATTGGGGGCAGCGGTACGGCCCGCCCGGCCGCGTCCCGGGGCCGCGCTCCGCGGCGGCGAGGGCCGGGTTGCGGCCCACCTTGGCCGCGTCCACCTCCCGCCCGAGCACTTCCAGGAGTTGCCCGTGCTTCCCGGTCGCGGCCAGGAAGTGCAGGTACTCGAACACGCCGGGGCCGACCGCGCGCCGGGCCGGGGCGCCGGCGCGGGTCCGGCCGCGCAACTGCAGGTGCCCGAACGACACGTGCCCGGCGTAGTACCCGTCGGGGCGGAACGCGTGGGGCCACCACGCGGCCACGGGCATCCCGGCCAGGCGGCCCGCGCGGCGCCGCGGGTGAACCTCGGACAGTGCGTCGGCCGGGTCCGTTTGGCCCATTTGGGCCCCGATCCGCGTGGCCTCACGGGCGTAGAGCGGCCCGTACCCGTCCCACCCTTCCTCCAATGAGTTGTGAACTTCCATGACGAACTGCTTCACCATCTCGCCCAGGAGCCGGTCGGCAATGAGGCGCAGCACGCCCGGTGCGTCGGGGTCGTCCGTGCGGACCAGGCGCCGGTCGGTGCCGAACATCAGGCCCGGCGAGAACACGATGTTGGTCCGGGCCCCGTAGTCCGTGTTGACACGCGTTTCGCTGATCCGCCGGCTCGAGGTCGGCCCGATGCTGATCCGGGGCGCGGCCAAACGGTCCTCGAAATAACGCGCGTTGTTCTCGTTCCAGAGCGGGAACAGGTGATTGAACCGGTGCTGGAACGGCGCGGCCGCGTGGCGGCGGGAGAACTCCTCGCGCGAGATCCGCTCCGCTTCGTCCGGGTCTGTCGGTTTGCTTTCTGACACGGGCGTTGTCTCCCCGGATGATTCGTCGCCGGTCGCGGGGCCGGCTTCGGCGCCGGGCGCCGGAATAAATGAGGGCGGCGTGGCCTGTGGACCCGATTCGGGCCGCGGGTGTTCGCGGCGCGAACCCGTATCGAGCCGGGTTCTGCCCGCGAGCGGACCGCGGGCGGTATTCGACACTAACTCTGCGGGTCGGCGGCGGGAGTTAGCGCGATTCTGTTAGCGCGATTCCGGGAGAATTTCGGCCTGCCAGGGGGCCAACAAGGCGCGCAACCGTTCGGTGGTGCGGCGCACCAACCTCGTGACGCTCGGGGGGGAAATGCCGAGTTGGTGTGCCAATTCTTTCTGCGAGAGCCCCTCGATCCAGAGGGCCTGGACGACGGCCCGCATCCGCGCCGGGAGTCGCTCCAATGCGGCCCACAAGTGGTCGCGGAGGTCCGCCTCGCGTTCAGCAATGGACGCGTCATTTCGGGCGAGGCGGTTGAGCGCTTGCTTGACCAACTTGTCCCGGTTCCGGGTCACTCGGTCCGCCATCCGGTGGTGTCCCACGCGGACGTCGCGGACGATGGTGCTTAAGTGCTCGGGCCGCGGTTCGTGTGACGGGTTGTCGCACACGCGCTTCCACAGGCGGAGCATCACATCCTGTTGCACGTCGTCGCGATCGTCGACATGAATCAAATCGTCTTTTTGAATGATCTTCACCACGAGGGGCATGAGAGCAGCGATCCAAGCCGTGGGAACGGAGTTAACGGGTGTTTCTGTGGGTGTACTGGGTGATCTGTGCTGGGGCAGGCGACCCGGGGCCGGGCCGGGGTGGATGGTCATGGGACACCTCCGAAGTACGTGAGGGGGCGCGGACCAACGGCAGGGCCGCGATCTTCGTCCGGTTCGTAATGTTTGCCGTGGGAAGGCAGATCTACACCGCGCCATGTTGCGAGCGGTGCATGCCGTTTGATTTCTGAGGGAAATGTACCTTCGGTTTGCCAGGATGAATATTGTGCGCGTAGTGCGCGATCTGATCAGTGATGAGATGCGTGACTGTGCGCCTCGCGCACAATCAACTAGTGGGTTAACCGGTCTGGATTGACGGGCATCCTGTGATCGGCTCTCATGGTCGTCTAAGGAGGCCTGTCGTGGAACAAAACGCGAAGTTCGTGGTGCGCTTGGATGAAGCGGAGCGCGGGCGGTTGCAGGAGATGGTGGATCGGGGTGAAGGCTCTAAAACGATCCGCAACCGGGCACTGATTCTACTGAAGGCCGACGAGGGCGAGGGCGGTCCGGCGTGGACCGACGCGAAGATCGCCGAGGCCTTCGGGGTAGGCGTGCGGACGGCCGAGCGCACGCGCCGGTTGCTCGTGGTCGAAGGGTTCGAGGCGGTGCTCGCTCGGAAGCCCTCGATGAACCGTCAGTACCGCAAGCTCGACGGCGCGCAGGATGCCGAGTTGGTGAAGCTGGCGTGCTCGAAGCCCCCGGCGGGACGGGTACGATGGACCTTGCAGTTGCTGGCCGACCGACTGGTGGAACGGAACGTGGTGACGTCGATCGGGCGCGAGGCGGTGCGCACGACGCTCGAAAAAACGACCTCAAGCCGTGGCTCCGTGAGCACTGGGTATTACCCCCGGAAGCGGACGCCGAGTTCGTGTGCGCGATGGAAGATGTGCTCAACGTGTACCACCGCCCATACGACCCGAAACGCCCGCAGGTGTGCCTCGACGAGACGAGCAAGCAACTGATCCGGGAGACCCGAGCACCGATCCCGGTGGAACCGGGGCAACCGGAGCGCGTGGACTACGAGTACGAGCGGAACGGGACCGCGAACCTGTTCATGGTGTTCGAGCCGCTCGCGGGCCGGCGCCGGGTCAAGGTGACCGAGAGGCGCACCAAGGTCGACTTCGCGCACGTGATCCGCGAACGGGTGGACGAGCCGTACCCGACGGCGGAGAAGGTCGTGCTCGTGATGGACAACCTGAACACGCACCGCCTGTCGAGCCTGTACGAAGCGTTCACCCCGGAAGAGGCGAGGCGGTTGATCGGACGGTTGGAGGTCCACTACACCCCCAAGCACGGCGGTTGGCTCAATATGGCCGAGACGGAACTGTCGGTGCTGAATAATCAGTGCCTGGATCAGCGCATCGGCGAGAAGGACGAACTGCGAACCGAAGTGGCCGCATGGGAACAGCGCCGCAATACGACCACGTGCCGGGTCGAGTGGCCGTTCACCACCGCCGACGCGCGCGTCAAACTCAAACGCCTCTACCCGTCGATCCAGACCGGTTGACCCACTAGTCACGGGCTGGGTTCGCGGTTCGTGTGCCCTGGTGCCCACCTTGTTCTTCAACGTAGCGGATCAGGAGGCGTGCGGTCTCGGGACTATCTGCCAGTTTGAAATGCTGGTAAAGTGGCTCCAATTCCATCCGCGCGGCGGCGGCGCACTCGTGGCATTCTTTGTCGAGGATCTGGTTGGTGTGCGATTCAAAGGCGTGGTAAAAGGCGTACTCGGCCAGAACTCGTTCCTGTGAAATCATTTCCGCAAGTTGCACGAGTTGAGCGGGCCGCTCGTGATCTACTGGGAAAAACAGGTTGCTATAGCCGTCAGTTAAGTTTCCCGTTCCCGTATCGAACTGGTTTGGAAAGATAGTGCGGAGCCGTTTGACTGACAGTGCATCGCTCGGAAATTCGATCCCAGGAAAGTAAACTCGTCGAGGGTGACTTGCGGGATGAATTGGCTTGTATTCTTCAGGTAGCTGAGACATATTTTATCAGACATGAGTGAACTAGTCGCTTACTATTTCTGAAAAATTATTATATGTCAATAGTTGTTATTAGATATTTGTAATAGTGGGTCGCAAGCCTTGAAGTTTCAGGAAGCGGTTAACGTATATCCAAGCTTTTCGTGCTCGCGGGGTCCATCGGCCGTGGGCACGGCTACCGACCCAACCCTCAATGCGCAGGGCAGATTGTTGTTCCTCGCCTGACCAAGCCGAATCGCTAAAGGGTAAACAGTTAAAGTAGCTCTCCAAGTCGGCGAGGCAATTTTCCCGAATGTAACCAATACTTCTTGGTAACGGAATGTGCGCAAACTGTGGATTGGAATTTTTCAATTTGGATGCCAATTGTTTGTAACCAAGTGCAAGATCAGTTGATTCCAGGGCGTCACGATCCAGCATTCCTATGCACCAAAATACTTGTAATTTAACTAGCCACTCGGATAGCGGGTTGTTTATGTTATTCTTAAACCATGAATATATTTCCTCATCAGTAATTTCCTCGGTGCGATTCGCGCTGTTTTGAATAATTTCTTCGGCGGAGTCGGAAGGGGGGTGTTCCGGAAATATATTTGTTTCAATAGATATTTGATTGGCTGGGTGATTGCCTAGAGGCGAAACTTTCTGTAGTTGGGTAAGATTTTGTTGAATTAGAATGGCACGCGGATCTCCAATCGACTCATAAAACGCTAGTGACAGTTCCAGTAACGGGACGGCGGCTGAGAACTCGCCAAGTTCCACAATCGCCCACGCCTTGTTCCAGCGCGCGAATGCTTCTCCGTGGCGGTCTTCGATTTCTCGGGCGATAGCTAATTGCTGGTCATAAAAGGTAATGGCCTTCCTAACGTTACCCAAATCAGCCCATGCGTTTCCTAAATTCCCCAATGCGCGGCCTTCACCGCACCGGTTTCCGAGTTCTCTGGCAACAACGAGATACCGGTCATAGAAGGAAATGGCCTTTGTCGCGTCACCCGCATCGGCCCATGCGTTTCCTAAGTTCTCCAAGGCGTGTGCCACCCCTTGGCGGTCTCCATTTTCGAGGTAGGCGAGGAGTGAATCTTGATGCCAGTTTACAAACCATTGATCAAAGTGGTGCGAATTGTCATTATGTTTTTTTCGTACAGGCGGCCGCCAAATAAATTGGTCGTGCAGATGCCAAGATGACGGGACCGATTCGCCCAGGCTTGTCCGTGGTTGATGTTGGTGATCTCAGAGGCAATATTGTCAAGGTCCTGACGAATGTGGCTGTCGTTTTTGTTATGATGGAGGCTAATTTCAGATGCTTTATTACAATAAAAAATTGCAAATCGCCTCTTAGCCGCGGCGATACATCTTGCCGAATCAGCTTGTAAAGGGTGCCCTTCGACATATTCAAACACTTCGCGGGAAATTGGGCGCATCAGATCGTGAAGTGAGTAACGGTCTGTATTCGTGTCGTATTGCACGAGGCTGCGGTCGATCAGTGCCGTAAGTTCTTCTTCAACAGTGCCTGAGGCCCGTGAGCTATCGGAAATCAGATCCCAAACTGCGGCGACGGCAAATTTATCGAAATCAGCTGGGAACACCGAGAGCATTTGCCACCGCTGGGCTAGTCTGGCGTTTTCGTGGACAAGTTCACGGGCACTCAGGGACAACACCGCTTTCACGTCGTCTGTGATTGTCTTGCCTTTCAGACGCTCTAATCGTGTGTTTTCCACTTCTAACGCTTCGATATACTGAGATGTTGACTGGCTTTTGCGGATTGTGAGATTGCTACCAGCTACTCTCAAAGCCAATGGTAGGTGGCCACATAATTTTGCGATTGCAGATAGATTTCTATTATTTACTTCACTTGAAGTAATCCTTGCGAGAAACTTAATTGAGTCGCTGCTTGGTAGTACGTCTAGCGAAATCGATAAGACGCTGCTCAACGCAAGGGCGTTGCGACTGGTGAGGATGAATCCAACTGTCGGTGCGGCCGCGAGGAGATCTTGGACCTGCTCTTCATTCTTAACGTTGTCGAATAGGATCAGTGCTCGCTTGCCGTAGAGGACGGTCCGGTATCGTGCACGCAGCTCGGGCTTTTTGTCGGGAAGTTTTTCGTCTGGATGGAACGCGTGAATGATGGAAGCCATCGCCTCGGAAGACGAGATAGGTACGTCCGACATGGCTTGCAAATTGAGTTCGATCAGTGCATCAGGGAACTGATCGGCAACCGCGTGAGCCACGCTCTGAGCGAGTGTGGTTTTTCCCACCCCACCCATACCCCACAATAAGAAGGTGCCAACCGTGCCGGCTTGAAATCGATCAACCATCTGGCGGATTTCGACGCCTCGCCCCGTGAAATCAGGGGCGGCCCGTCCCAGTGAGAACCGACGGTCGCCAAGTCCAAGGATGGGTGTATGTGCGATGTGTAGTTGATTTTGTCTCTCTTCGCTCATTGCCAACAGCCTTTCAAACACGTATTTGCGCTAAAGCTGTGATTGCCTTCCCAAGGCAATCTACTCTTCGAGTGCGATTTGATCAGTTCCTCCCAAGTTTCCTGATCGATTGTCAAGAAGCAAGCCCTAGGTGGATCGATATTCCAGAACTGATTTGCTCGAATCTCTTCCTGGGGAGGTACTGGTGCTCACCGTTCTTACTCTTAAGTGTTCGGCCGAGTTATGGAAGAGTTCTCGTTCATCGAGAGGCAACTGGCCTTTCTCTTGTCGCTCGATGGTAGGTCGCGTTCAGAACGCACCAACGCGTCGAGCATGTTTCCGTACGTTATTCAATAGAGCGAAGAAACACCGGGGCGATTGCTCCGAGCCATTCATGCTGAGTTTCATGGGACTCGAATTCGCCCACTTCAATACCGTCGATCGTTGGCTCGTTCCGTGGTGCTCGACGCAGTTCGTCCTCGTCCATTTCACGGACCCATAACACCCGGTGCCGCTGGATCCCGCGGTCGGTCAGGTTGACGGTCCCTTGGTTCACGAACGCGTCGAGATTGCTGCCCCGGATCAGCACCAAGTTTACCGTATCCCCCGCGAATTTGAGCAGGATGCCGACGGACGGGTTGTATTTGCACGGACCGAGCAGGCTGTACGGGTACCACTCGCGATTTCCGTTGCGGAACCGGAGTTCCAGCATCAGCGCCTTGTCGCGCGTTCCCCGGACAAAGCCAAAAGCGGGGCACGCTTCCTCGTCGCTTCCTTCTGGTTCGATTTCTTTGGGTATCGCTCGCGGGCGCTTGTCGGCGAGGTTTTCCAGCAGGGCGTGGGGATCGAACCCGCGCGTCCCGGTCTTATCGCTCATGTCGAGCCTCCCGCAGCGGTTCGGTTCGCTCTCGGTCCACTGTGTGCGGCGCATGAATCCGGTTGAACGTCAACTGTCGGCGCAGGTACGTGAGATGCCGGTTGAGGCGCTGCCGGAAGGGGTTCCACCGGTTCCGCCCGTGCACAAGGTCCACGGCCGAGAGCGGATCGTCGGGCTTCTGGGCAATTGCTACGAGTTCCTTTTTGCTGTCCGTGAACAGCATGACCTCGTCGCGGCCGCGAGTCGCAGCTACGTACAAGGAGCGCTGACTCATCGCGGGCAATGATTGGCTCGACAATCCGACGAACACCTTGTCCACCGTCTTGCCCTGCGACGCGTGGCTCGTTACCGCGTACCCGTGTGTCAGATGCACACCGTTGTTCGCTCCGACTACCCAACCATGATCGATCACGACATCGCCCTTCGGGGTGAATCCTCGAACCGTGTAGAGCGCACCATTGTCGAGTCTGTGTTTCCCGTCCCGGGTGCGGCAGTTGGACGTCACCCGTACGCGGTCGCCGATTGCGACCGCGATGGTAGCGGGGCGGAACACTTCAAACCGGTCGGTGTGGGTGGTCGGTACGTTTGCTCCTTCTGTGACGACGACGCGGGCACCGTTCGTAATTCCCGGGGCGTTCTGGTGGTAGAGGAGTAAGTCGCCCGTTTCGTAGTTCGACGCGTCGCGCTTTTGGGCATCGGTGAAATGTGCCGGGATCCAAGCTGCGAGCGGACGCTCCTCGCCCAGTTTGCCTTGGTCCTTGAGCGCGTTGCGAATACTCTGTGTGATCCGAGCCAACTCTGCATGGGTTGGTGCGACGATGAGCGCGGATTTGTTACCGCCGCCGCGCTTCTTCTCCTGCACTGCAGACAAGTACGCCTCGGCCAGCGCCTGGTACCGCTCGGCATCGGGCACCTCACGTATCCAGCCAAGTCGGTCGAGCATGGCGAGCCCTTCCGCCGTTTTGCCTTCTCTCAGCGCCTCGGCAATCTTGCGATAATCCCCTTTCTGGCGGACGATCTCAGTGACTTCGGCGACCGGTAGCCCGGCTTTTTCTTCCAAAAGCTTGAGCAACTGGCCACGGCTTACGCTCCGGTGCTGGCGGGAATCGCCGAGGACGACGACCCGTGCGTCCTGGTCTTTCGCGATGTTATGCTTTACGCGCCCAGGAGTGACACATTGTTCCAGGTCTGGAAGTTGTGGGCCAACAGAGTCGCCAGTTTCTCTCGATGTTTGGTCGGCAGATCCGCGAGGCACCCGTCGATGGCACTCTGGAACCTCTTGAAGTCCTGATGGTGCCGACTGTTGAGCACGTCCTTCTTCACGAACTTCCACAGGCGCTCGATCAAGTTCAGGTTCGGCGAGTACGACGGCAGGAACAGCAGCTCGATCCCCAACTGCTTGGCCGCGTCCTGCACCAACACGCACCGCTGATACCGGGCGTTGTCCAGCACCAACGTGACGGGCACCGAGCCCGCCCGGCGCGCGATCGTGTGAAGCAACGCGCACACCGACGTGGCGGTGATGTACGTCGTGTTGATCTCCGTCACCAGTTCGTGCGTGACCGCGTTCAGCGCGCCCAGCACGTTGTACCGCTGCCGACCACTTGCCGCGCGCACGTGCAACCGCACGAAGCACCACACCCAACCCAGGAACGACGCCAATACGAAGTGCGACGCATCCACGAAGTACACCGACCGCTTACCGCTCCGCGCCTCCGCCAACTTCGGTTCCAGGTCCGCCTTTTAAAAAGTCCGCCTGCGCTCGGGCGTGTTCCTCGATCGTCTTCTTGGGCGGGACCGGGATCGGTGCCACCTTCAAGCACTTCATCCCCAGGTCGTCCTTGAGGAATTTGCGCACCCGCGACACTTTTCGTCGGACGCCCGTCAGCTCCTCGATCCGCCGCGCCGCCTCGTGAGCCGTGTGAGGCGGGTGCTTGCGGAACTCCTGTTCGATCGTTGCCGCGTGTGGCGTCAGGGCACTGGGTTGTCCCTTCCACCCGAACGACCGAATCCCATCGAGGCCCTTCGCCGCGAAGATGTGCAAGGTCCGCTGAACCGTGGACCGGGACACGTTGGCGAGTTCGGCGATGCGCCCGTGCGACTCGTTCTTGCTCTTGAGCCACAGGATCTCCATGCGCTCCTGAACGCGCGGGTCCGGGTGCCCGTACCGATCGCGCACAATCGCTTCGACAACCGACTCGGGGAACGAGTACGTGGGACGCATGGAGCCTCTCCCGGTAACGGATTACGGTGAGCACCGATCTTCCGCTACAGCACCAGGCTCCTCAAGGATAAATTGTGTCACTCCAGGGTACGCTGAGAATAAATAAGGCCAGGGCGTCTTTTGCACCGAGTAAGCTGGCTTCGTCGAGCAAGATGACGCCCGACCGCGCCCGTTTCTGCATCGTCTGGTCCTTGAGAAACCGGGCTACCGTGTCTGCACCCGAGAAGCCCGCCTCTTCGCGCAGCACGCCGCGACTGGCGCCGGCCGACGGCGCGAGCGCCACGCACGGCTTGCCCAGGTCGGTCAGGGCGTCGCCGAGTTCTTGTTCTAGTATTGTTTTGCCAGTTCCGGCCGATCCGCGCACGAGAATAAGGCGGTCTCGCGAGCCGAGAATGTGGCGAACGGCAGCCTGCTGCCCGTCATTCAGCCAGGTCCGCTTTACGTCGCGTTTGGGATCCCCGAGTGGCCGAAACTTGCCCCGCCCCCGCCGCGCAAAATCGATGATCCGCTGTTCCTCCGCCAAAACCGACGCCGTAGTTGCAACGGCTCGCCCGTTCCGCCGGTCGCGAATCAGCGGCCGGTTGGCGAGTTCCGCCTGCACGCCCTCGACCGTGACACGCCCCAACCCGTATTTCAGGGCCTCGGTCGCGAGTTCGCGTTCCGCGGCGACGGACTTGCGCGCGAACACGTGGTCCAGCGCGTAGTCGACCGCACCCTGCTCGTCGCGCGCGGGACGAGAAATGGGTACAGTGCGGCTCTGCACACGTTTGAGAGGCTCGCGCTCAGACGGGCTCAACCGGTCAGCCCACTGTTTCTGGAGTTCCGCCCAGGTGAGCGTGTGATCTTTCTTCGCGCGTGTGGCCGCCCCGAGTTTGTCCTTGACCTTAGGGTTAGTGATGCCCAGTTCCGCGGCCTTGTCCTCGATCTCTTTTGTCCGGCGTGAGAAACGTTTGAGGGTTGCAGCCGAAAGACCCGCGAGCTCGAAATCGTCCCGCTTGCGCTCGATCACGTATCCTAGGTCTTGGAGTTTGTTCGCCAGCCGCGCCCGAAACGCGGCTTGGTGATACGGGGCGCTGGCTTTTAACTCGCGGAACTGGCCCGCCTTCCACTGCCGTTCTTCGTCATCCCAAGTCGAATTGAACACGAAACAGTGTGTGTGCAATTGGGGGTCGGGGACGCCGTCGACCGGACGCGATGTGTTGTGGACGAACTCGGCCCAGACCATGTTGCCCGTCGTCCGCTCCGTATCCTGCCCGCGCTTGCGGACCCGCGCTTTCATCTCGCGTTCGATGTCGCGCATAGTCTCGTCGACTGCCGCCCGAAACGCGATGGAGATGTCGGTGTTGCCGGAGAGCGCGTAGACGAGTGAGACGCTCTTGGGGACGCTGAACGTGAAGTCGTACCCGACCGTGCGATCGGTGCGGGTACGGGCCGTGAGTTGCTTCCCGGTGGCCGGGTCGAGGTTATCACACAGGTTGTCGAAGGCGTGTTGATCGACCGTTCCTTGCAATCCCAACCGGCGCGCACCGTCGCCGCCCCACAAGCCGACGGTTTCCAGTCCCTCGGTGTAGTAATCGGCGCGCGTGTAGTACGTCTTGGCGCCGTCGGCGCTGGTTTGTTGGGTGATCCGGAGCATGCGCCATCATAAGCACCCGAACTGGAGAGTAAATCATTTCGTGTGAGGCGAGGAAAATCTGTGACTTTCACAACCGGGACGGGCTGCCGCGGGCGGTGTGCCGATTCGCTTCACTTGGTCATTGGCCCGGAAATTCCGCGGCCCCCACACAAAGGGATCGAAGGACCGGGGATGCGAGGGTGGCCGGCTTTGGGCGCTTAGCCGAGTGAGATTTCACCGGGTGGACATTTTAAAATTTCGGCTCATGAGGCTGTCGGGGTGGGCAGGGACAGCCGAAGTAGGGTGCGGACCATGCCGGCCACGCCGACTTTGTTGTACGCTCACTGGAAGACGGCGACGTACTGATGGAGGTAGTGCTTGCTGATCCCACGGAACGGTCGGAGGTCCGGGCCGCCTAAGCGGTAATGAACAATTTCGGCGCTCGAACGGGTTTGCACAAGGCATGGGTTGAACTCGCGTCCATCGACCGCTTGCTCCAGAAGCCCCCAACGAACGCTTTGTTGGACTCGGGGGCGGTGCACTGTACAAGGAGCGAGTGCCCGAACCGCTCGTTCCGCACGCCCCGCCCCGAGGTTGGTAAAATGAGACGGTCCCTCTTAGCTCGACTGGTGCCGATTCTGGGCGTTCATGCGATGGGTTCCTGTTGCACTTATCCGCTCTGCCATAGGGCGATCGGACCAGTACCATGCGTCATAACGCTACCCGAAGTTTGTCACGGGCCTCGATCAACTCCTGGATGGCCCCCACCGCCCCGCCAGCGTCGGGGTGCGCGATTTTGACCTTCTGCCGAAAGGCGGCCTCGATCTCAGTCACTGTCGCCCCCTTCGGGACGCCGAGAACGTCGTACGGGGACTTCGGTGAGGGCAGCGCCACGAAACCGGTGAACGCCTGCTCGACCATGCTCCCGCTGCCCCACCGCTCGATCCCGCGCAACGCCTCGATAGTCTTGGCCACCGCCTGCATGTTTTCCCGGATGGTTTCCCACCGGTCGCACGCGAAGCACATGGGCCTGCCTTTGAGAGTGAAATACACGGCCACGCCCTGGTCACGTGGCTCCTTGAAGGTCGCGTAGGGCAATCCGTCTTTACGCAGTGGGATGTTGGTGGAGAGAACGGGCTGCGTACCGCCCAGGAGTTTGACCTCGTGCAGCACCTGGGCGCGGGCCCGGGCAAAAGATACGTCGAACCGGCTCCGCTCGGGACGGATCGTTCGGGGTTTTCCGGCCGGCCATTGAAGGGGATAGGCTTCGATCGATTGGCTCACTTCACCTCTCTTCCCGCCCCTTACAGGAGACGACGCGCTGACGTGCCCGCGACTGCGCGCTGCCTGCCGAAAAGGGCTCGAATGTGGGGGATGAAGATATTGCTGGCATAACGGGGCGAGTGAAGCACGGTCCGGTGGCTCACGCAAGGGATTTGCGCAGCAATACTGATGGGCCGGGCCGCGGTCCTGGATTACGTCCCCTCCCGAAGGGGGCTCGCGGGTACGCAACTCGAGTGGTTCGGCGGGTTCTTCGAGCAGAGGTGGCGGGAGTACAACTTCCGCAAGGGCCGGGTGCTGGCGCGCCCGACCTTGGAGAGTATGTTGGGTGCGTACCCGGAACAGGACGGGGGGCACCGTACGCGATCACCCCGGACCTAGAGAACAGTGCCAACGAGCGCTTGAGGGACACGCAACCGGCCCCGCGCGTTCGGTTCCGTGACGCGCTCTTCGAGCGCGTCAAGACCCTCGCGGAAGTGCTCGAACCGCACGGGTTTCGGGGATGGTTGTTACGGCGCACGACCGGCAGGGTCGGGGCGATCGCGGCGGAGTACGCTCGCCACCTGCTCGACGATTAACTCGAATTCTGATTGCGGAAACGGTGGTCGCGCCCTCGCGGGTCACCGATGATCCGTAACGAACTCCGATTCGAGCGACTTCCGAGACGACTTCTGATGCGACCGCAACCGTCGCGCTTAACTTCGGAGAGCAATTCCCGCGACGAACAGTTCTCTCGATCGCGGCCAGCTAACGTGGTGGCGTTCCGATCGTTAGATGAGGTGGCGGGCAAAAAACGCCAGGGTTCGGGATTTCGACAACGCCCGGGCCGCCGCGTTGGCCGCGGGATCGTTCCCGATGGAGCCGAAGCCGTGGTCGGCGCCGGCGTACGTGTACGAATCGGTGCTCACACCTTGGGCGGTCAGGTCGGCGGTAATTCGGGTCGCGTTGGTCGCCGGAACGATGTGGTCGTCACCACCGTGATGGATGTCGGGCGCTGAAATAATTCCTGAAATCACATTTGCTTCTTAGCCCAGGAACGCGCACTTAAGTGCAGTACACACTCAACAGTGCCGCGATTGCGCGGCACTGTAATTCTGGCCTGACAAAAATCAGAGATCTATCCCGCGGCGTTGGACCTCTGAGCGCATCGCGCGATGAGAACAAGTTCTATTCGATCAAATACTGCCAGTAGCTTAACGACTGACAGCCGCAATCGCGACTCGCCAGTTGCGTCGCAATTTGTTATGGCATAGCACGTTGTGCAATCTCGGGAAGAAAATTATGCTCTGTGGTTGACAATAGCTTATTCGCGCGAGATCATCATTCACGTTCAGTCGGTATCGTAAATCGTGCGCGTGACTCTCCTGACCTTTGATCCACTCGCACATCACGGCCGAACGAATAGCCCTTGCCAAGGACGATGTCTTGAATCTCCTCATTCGCCTGCCCGTCGCGTCGATCGAGTTCGCGGCCCCCCCATTACTTTTGTGCTCGCCCTTGCGATCTGCGGCCGCATCTCGCCCAGCATAAGGCGCGCGGCCGGGACTTCCACATCACAGTATAAGTCGGCTCCCGACACCACGTTGTTGCTCGCGCACTCGTCGCGCTCCGGGACGTGGTGCGGAATGCCTCCGCCTTTTCTGCGAGATCGATAGCTCAATGAATTCCGCCGTATCGAGTGGTTGCTCCCCGTTCGTTTCGGTCGTCGTGCCCGTGTTCAACGGCGCCGGGTTGATCGAGCGCGCACTCGCCTCGCTCCGGCGCCAGACCCTGACTGCGTGGGAGGCCCTGATCGTCGACGATGCTTCGACCGATGGGACCGCAACCGTGGCCGAGCAACTGGCCGCGCACGACCCCCGCGTCCGCGTGATCCGGCGTCCCACCAACGGAGGCGTCTCGGCCGCGCGCAACGTCGCGCTCGCCCGGGCCAGGGGGGATTGGGTGGCGTACCTGGACCAGGACGACGAGTTCTACCCGGATTATCTGGAACAGATCCGCACGCACGCCGCGGGCGAGGCCGACGTGCTCGTGTTCCGGTACGACCTGCTCGAGGAGCGCCTGGGCCACCCACGGTACGGGCACACGTACACGCACGACCCGGCTCAAGTCCACGACCGCCTGTTCCGCGAACACATCGCGGTCCCACTCGGGGTTGCGCACCGGCGCAAGGTGACGGATCACACGGACGGGTTTGACGAGCGGTTGCCCCGGGAGCAAGACTCAGAACTGTGGCGCCGGTTCGCGACTGCTGGGGCCGTGTTCACGTTCCGCCCCGAGAAGAGCGGGCTGTACCACATCCGGGCCGAGGGCGCGTCCCGGGCCGGCCCCCGGATCCGCCGCTGCCGGGCCGACCCGCGCCGACCCGCCTCCCGTGGCGCCAATCGCTACCCGTATCTAACGAACCCGCATCTCCAGCCGCTTCGGTGCTGAAGGGAGCGGTGACCGTTGAAGTGAGCAAGGGGGCCGCGCGGCACGTGCTCCACATGCCCCCGCGCGACGCCTGGGTCGTGGGCCAGATCTTTGAGCAGGGCGAGTATTCGGGGGTGGCCGCGGCGGTTCTGTCCGATCCCCCGGTCGTGGTCGATGTGGGCGCGCACTGCGGGGCGTTCGCGGCGTACGCGCGCCTCGCCTGGCACCCAGGCGCGATCGTGCACGCGTTCGAGCCGTTCCCCGAGCACGTAGAGCTCCTGCGCCGCAACACGGCCCCGTTCCCGGAGGTTACGGTCCACCCGTTCGGTCTCGGCGCAGCGGACGGAACCTCCGATCTGCTTCTCGATCCCGGGTCCGGGGCCGGGCACTCGATCGTGCCCGAACTGGTCCCGAGCCCCGCCGGGCGCGTACCGGTGTCGATCCGGGACGCCGCGGCCGCGTGGGACGAACTCGGACTCGAGAACGTGGACGTGCTTAAGGTCGATGCCGAGGGCGTCGAGGGTGATATCCTGGAGCGCCTCGGGGAACGCTTGGCCCGGGTTAAAGTGGTCCTGGTTGAGTACCACACGGACGCGGCCCGGCGCCGCGTGGACGCGCTGCTCCCCGGGCACGCGCTGCTCGGCGCGCTCGTTCACTCGCCCCGGGTGGGAACCCTCAAGTACCTCCGGAGCGATCTGGCCGTCCCGGTCCCACCCACAAAGGCCGTCCCGACCGGGCCCCCGCGCGTGCTGTTCGCGTCGTACCACTGTTTCGAGGACCGGACCAGTGGCGCGGCCCTATGCACCCACGACCTGTTCGACCTGCTCACCGCGCGCGGGTGGGCGTGCGAGGTGTTCACCGGGCCCCACCTGGACACGGACGGGCTCCCGATTGGTGAAGTCCTGCGGACCCGGATCGGTGCAACCGCGGTCCCGGGTCGTGCAGGAGCCGTATCGTTCACCGAGCACCGGTACACGGCCCCGGGCGGGTACCCGGTTGCCGTGTTCGAACCCGATCCGCCCGCGGCCCGACGCTCACCATCGCCCGACGAGGCCCGGGCGTTCGCGGCCCGGCTCGACCAAGTCGTGAAGCGGTTCCGCCCGGACGTGGTCCTGTTCTACGGGGGCGACCCGGCGAGCCAGGTGGTCCCCACGATCGCCCGGTCGGTCGGGGCCAGGGTCGTGTTCTGGCTCCACAACTACGCGTACCCCACGCGCGACGCGTTCCGCGGCTGCGACGCGGTCGTGGTCCCGTCCGAGGCGAACCGCGCGCACTACCGGACCATCGGGTTGGACCCGGTGGTGCTCCCCGGGCCGTGGAACTGGGACCGCATGGTGTGCGACGTGGTGAACCCGAAGTACGTCACGTTCGTGAACCCGGACCCGGCCAAGGGCGTGTTCTGGTTCGCGCGGATCGCCGAGGTCCTGGACCGGAGCCGGCCCGACATCCCGCTCTTGGTGGTCGAGGGCCGGGGCACGATCGATTGGTTCGCACAGTGCGGCCTCGAGTTGGGCCAGTCGGGTTCTCTGCGGCGCATGCGGAACACCCCGGACCCGCGCCGGTTCCACCGCCTGAGCCGGTTGGTGCTGATGCCGTCGCTGTGGCGCGAGGGGCTCCCCCGGGTCGCGGTCGAGGCGATGGCCAACGGGATCCCGGTCCTCGGCTCGGGCCGGGGCGGGCTCCGCCAAGTGCTCGACGCAGGCGGGTTCCGGCTCGACATCCCGGACCGGTTCACCCCGGACACCCGGATCACCCCTACGCCCGAGGACGTCGGCCCGTGGGTCGAGGCCATCGTGCGGCTCTGGGACGATCCCGTGGCGTACGCGGAGGCTTCGAGTAAGGCGAAACGGGCCGCGCAGCACACCTGGCACCCGGACGTGCTGGGTCCCAAATGGGTCGACTTCCTGGAAAACCTGACGCGCGCCGCGAAGACACGTTCCGCGTGACGGAACGTAACTGAACCGAAACTTTTGAGTTCGCCCCGATGTCCGCGACCGTGGCACCTCCCGCCGACCCGTGCCCCGGTACGCGCCGTGCCGGATACATAATTTCCCCGGACGTAAGTCACTCACCCCCTCGTGAGAGCCTCGCCATGACGTGCCTGAACCGTTGGATCCTGCTGAAACCGTTCGGCCGCCTGGTCCGGCGCCTCAAGCGGCGCTCCGCGCCCGCGCCCCGACCCGTGCAACTCCACGTCACGGGGCTCGAGGACCGGGTCGTACCGGACGGGCGCCCGCTGCCCGTGCCGCTCGTGTTCGTTGGCGGTGCCACCGGGGCCCCGCCGCTAGTGCGCGCGTATCAGGCCGAGACCGGGGAGCTCGCGTTCGAGCGCCAGCCGTTCGACGCCGGGTTCACGGGCGGGGTGCGCGTGGCCGCAGGGGACGTGAACAACGACGGGATGCCCGACCTGATCGCGGCCGCCGGGGCCGGGGGTGGGCCCCACGTCCGGGTGTTCGACGGGCGCACCGGGGACCAGATCGCGGGCCCGCTGGGGAGCTTCTACGCGTACGACCCCGCGTTCACGGGCGGGGTGTACGTGGCGAGCGGGGACGTGGACGGGGACGGGTGGGCCGACGTGATCACCTCGGTCGGGGCCGGGGCCGGGCCCCACGTCAAGGTGTTCAGCGGGCACACGGGCGAGGAGCTCGCGAGTTTCTACGCGTTCGCCCCGGCGTTCGCGGGCGGGGCCACGGTCGCGGCCGCGGACTTCACGGGCGACGGCAAGTCCGAACTCGTGGTCGGAGCTGGTCCCGGGGCTGGGCCCCACGTCCGGGTGTTCGATCTGAGCACCGGGGACGTGATCGGCGGCCCGCTCGGGAGCTTCTACGCGTTCGACCCGTCGGTCACGACCGGAGTCGAGGTGGGTGCCGACTTCCTGGCGGGCGACGTCACGGGGGATGGACGCGCGGACCTGGTTGTGGGGACCGGCGCCGGTACGGGCTCCCGGGTGCGCGTGTTCGACGGGGTTTCGGGGGCCGTGGTGTCGGACTTCAGCCCCTTCGGGGCCGGGATGACCGCCGGGGTCCGGGTCGCGGTCGCGTACGTAAACGACGATCGGTACGCCGATGTGGTCGTGGGGACCGGCGAAGGTGTACCGGGTACGGTCAAGGTGTTCGACGGGGCGACCCTTGAGGAACTTCCGACCCCGATGGGCGCGTACGTCCCGTTCGGGGCCGATTACACGGGCGGGTTGTACGTCGGCGCGAGCAACGATCCGGTCCCCCCGTCGGGCGGCGGGTCGGGCGGGAGCGGGGGCACGGACACGGTGTGGATCACCGGGGACAAGGGCGCGTCCGAGACCGATCCGACCGGGACCGGGAAAGGGTATTTCGTGGTGCACCGGTTCGGGTCGACCGGGGACCTGACGGTGTACTACTCGGTCTCTACGGCCCCGGGCCAAGCCACGCCGGGCGTCGATTACACCGGGCTGAGCTCGCCCGTGGGGTCGGTTACGATCCCCAGCGGCTTGACGTCCGCGTCCCTTTACGTGACCCCAATTAACGACACTCTGGTCGAAACTAACGAACCGGTGACCGTGGCCGTGGCCAGCGGCGGTTACATGGTCAGCGGCGTCCCCGCGACCATTTACATCCAGGACAATGATGGGTCCGGGGGGAGCGGCGGATCCGGAGGGAGCGGCGGGTCCGGGGGGAGCGGCGGGTCCGGGGGAACGCCGGTTGTAACGGTGAGCCCGCCCCTGCAGAGTGTCGCGGAGGGTGCGGGCGCGGGCGGGTTGATCACGGTTAGCCGCACCGGGAGCGTGGCTCAACCGCTGCAAGTGGTTCTCACCCTGGGAAACAGCAGCGACCCACAGGCCACGGAGGGGGCCGATTACACCCTTGCGGCAGGGGGGCCCTTTCGGGCTCGCCGGGCACCAGCCAACGGACCCTCACGATCCCGGCCGGGTCGGCGTCCTGGACGATCGGCGTCAGCGCCCTGGCGGACGATGTAGACGAGGGTACCGAAGGGTTCCGGGTGACCGCGATCGCCGGAACCGGGTACGCCCTCGGCACCGGCACCATGGCCGACGTGCAAATCACCAACGTGCCGCTCACCGTCAGCATCAGCCCGCCGAGCCAGACGATGTCGGAAGGGGGCGGGGGAACGATCACCGTTTCGCGTACCGGTGCCGGGTCGCAGCCGGTGACCGTGAACCTGGGATTCGGGACCAGTAACGGGCGGCCGCTCGCCACGTGGGGCACCGACTTCACACTCGTTGCCGGGAACGGGGCCACGCTGTCGGGCCCGGACGCCAATGGTACCCGCACGTTGCTGATTCCCGCTGGGATCCTGTCCGTCCCCCTGTCCGTCACCGTCAACCGGGACAACCTGGTCGAGAACCCGAACGAGGGGTTCCGCATCAGCGTGCTGACCGGGTCCGGGTACACCCTCGGGAGCGTCGCGGCCGCGGACGTGGAGGTGGTCGACGTGCCCCCGACGATCACGTTCGGCCCCCCATCGCTGGTCCTCTCGGAGGGTGGCTCCGGGGGCACACTCACCGTGTACCGCGAGGGCGGAGATCCGACCCAGCCTCTGACCGTGACACTCGCGTTCGGAACTGACACGTGGGGCGACCCGTTGGCCACGCCCGGGGCCGACTACACGATCACCGCGTCCGGTGGCACCCTGTCGGCCCCGGACGGCAACGGGCGCCGCACGCTCCTGTTCCCCGCCAATACCGCGTCCGTGGCCCTGAGCGTTACCGCGCCCAGGGACAACATGGTCGACAACACCGAGGGGTTCCGTGTCTCCGTTTACAGCGGGGCCGTACCAGGTGCCGGTATACCGGGCTCCGGGAGCGGGGGGAGCGGAGGAAGTGGGGGCCTCGGGAGCGGCGGGAGCGGGGGAACCAGCAGCGGGACCGCCGGGACCGCGGACGTGCGGATCACCGACGCGCCCCCGGCCGTGACCTTTGGCCCGGCAACACAAATCATTTCGGAGGGCGGCTCGGGAGGTTCTTTCACCGTGAACCGCATGGGCGGGGACACGGCCCAACCGCTGACGGTGATGCTCGCGTTCGGCACCGACGCCTGGGGCGACCCGCTGGCCGCGCCCGGGTCGGACTACACGATCACCGCGCCGGGTGGGGTCCTGGGCGCCCCGGACGCGAACGGGCGCCGCACGCTCCTGTTCGGGGCCGGGGTGACGTCCGTGTCCCTGAGCGTCACCGCGCCCAAGGACAACCTGGTCGAGGGGTTCGAGGGGTTCCGCGCCTCCGTCGACAGCGGCGCCGTAACCGGGAGCAGCGGCGGTTCCGCGACTGCCGACGTGCGAATCACCGACGTAATTTCACTCGACCTCAGTGCCGCCCCGAGTCCCACCGTGTTCGGCCAGTCTGTTACGCTGACCGCGACGTTCGGGCCCGTGGCACCGGGCGGCGCGGTACCAACCGGCACCGTGACGTTCCGGGACGGGACCACGGTTCTGGGGACCGGCACGGTCGGCCCGTCCGGGGGAGCGACCGTTAGCGTTTCGGGCCTGGCGATCGGAACCCACGCCGTTACCGCCACGTACAACGGCGACGCCACGTTCGCCGCGACCACCTCGGCCGCGGTTAACCACCGCGTTGATCGGGCGGCAACGACCACCTCGGTTGCGGACGTCACCACCGTGTACGGGCAGGCGGTTACCCTCACGGCTACGGTCGCCGCCCTCAGTCCCGGGGCCGGCACCCCGACCGGACAGGTCGTTTTCACGATCGCCGGCCAGGTCCAACCGGCGGTCACGCTCGACGGCAACGGGCGGGCGACGCTGACCGCGACGTCCATGACCGTTCAGGGCGGGGGCACGATCCCGTTCTACGTCGGAACCCTTCAGGTCACGGCCCGGTACGCCGGGGACACGAACTTCGTCACCAGCACGTCTCCCGCGGCCGCGCTCACCGTTCGGGAGGCCGAGACGACGACGGCGGTCGCCGCCGACCTCCCGCTCGTCGCCTTTGGGCAGGCGGTGACCTTCACCGCCACGGTGGCCCCGGTGGCCCCGGGCGCCGGGGTGCCCACCGGGCAGCTACACTTCACGATCGACGGTGTGGCCCAACCGGCCGTCACGTTGGACGGCCAGGGCCGGGCACGTGTCACCCGGTCCGACCTGGCGGTCGGCACGCACCGCGTGTTCGCCACGTACTCCGGGAGCCCGGAGTACGGGTTCAGCGTGACGCAGGCGCCGTTCGATATTGAGGTCGTCAAGGAGTCGACGGCGACCGTGGTGGCCGCGTCGGACCCACGCCTCGCCGGGCAGGAGGTGACGTTGACGGCCACGGTGACGCGGGTCCACCCCGGCACCGGCGTGCCGGGGGGAACGGTCTCCTTCTCCTCTTCGGGCACGTACCTCGGGGACGGAACGCTCGATGCCGACGGCGTCGCGACGCTTCGGACCACAGCACTGGCCGCGGGAGCACGTACGGTCTACGCGATTTACACAGGCAACTCGAATTACGCGCATAGCACCTCCCAGGTTTTGGACCTGACCGTTCGGTCGGCCGCGTCCGTCAGCGTCTCGGCGTCGGCCGACCCGTCCGTGTTCGGACAAGCGGTGACGTTCACCGCCACCGTTACCGCGGGCGCCGGCCCGGGCACCCCCACCGGCACCGTGACGTTCAAGGACGGCGAGACCACGCTCGGTACGGGCACCCTCGACGCCCAGGGGCGGGCCACACTCACCACCAGCTCGCTGAGCGTCGGGTACCACAATGTTCAAGTGTCGTACGGCGGGGACTCCACCTTCGGCCCGTCCGAGGGCGCGCGCGACCTGTCGGTCAACCCCGCGGAGACGAGGACCCAATTGAGCTGGACGTGGGGCGCCGGCGGGTCGGTCACCCTGACCGCCACCGTTACAGCCGTGACCCCGGGCTCCGGCACCCCGACGGGGAACATTAAATTCTCTGACGGGGTTACGGATCTGGGCTCCGTGCCCCTCGACTCCCAGGGCCGGGCCACCACGACCGTGACCCTGGCTGAAGGGCCACACAACATTGTCGCGAGCTTTGACGGGGTGACGAACTTTAACCCGAGCGCGTCCTCGAACGCCCCGCCCACGGCCCCGGGCGCGTCGGTGCAAACGAACGCCGGCGCCGCCAAAACGGTCACCATCGCGATCGCCGATGCGGACAACGACGCGGTCGACGTCGTCGTCAAGCAGCCGGCCAACGGGACGGCGGCGTACAACGGGCAGGGCGCGTTCACGTACACGCCCCCGAACGCTACCTGGTTGGGTACGGCCACGTTCACCTACCTGGTGCGGGACGGGCGGGGCGGCATGTCCGTCGGCACGGTAACGGTCAAGGTGACCGACCCGAACTCGCTCGCCCCCGATTTCGGCACCTCCACGCACCCGAAAAAGGCGGTGGCTTACGCCCCACAACTCCCGGCCGGCACCACGCTCACCGGCAACACCCAGGGCGCGCACGGGACCGTAACGTTCGCCAACGGCACCCTCACGTACACCCCCACGGCCCTCGACTGGACCGGTCTTGACACGTTCACGTACACCGTGACGAACGGCACCCGGACGGACGCCGGTAAGGTGACCGTCGAGGTCACCCCGTGGCCGGAGCTCGTAGTCACCCCGAGCGCCGATCCGGCCCCGTTCAGGGCCGGACAACCCGTGACCTTCACCGCCACCGCTTCCGGGGGGACCGAGCAGGGGTACACGTACAAGTGGGATTTCGGAGACGGGTCGGCCGTGGCCACCGGGGCAAACCAGACCCACACGTACGCGACCGCCGGGGTGTACACGGCGTGGGTGACGGTGACCGACAGCGTGGGGAACAGTGAAGCCGAAGCGGTCGAGGTCGCCGTTACCGACACCGTCACGGTTACCTCGTCTTCGTCCGTGGCCGAGGGCGGGGACCCGGGGGCGTTCACGTTCGCCCGCACCGGGACCAAGGGCGACCTGACCGTCACCTACACGGTCCTCGTCGCGTCCACGGCGACCGCGGGCGACGACTACGAGGAGCTCTCGGGCTCGGTCGTCATTCCCGACGGGGCCACCAGCGTCGACGTGCGGCTCACCGCCCGGCGCGACAACCTGGTCGAGGGCTCGGAGCGGGTCGAGGTCAAGGTGGAGAACGGGACCGGTTACGAGGCCGGGGCCCCGGGCACCGCGTTCATCACCATCGCCGACGATCCCCCCACGATCACGGTCACCAAAACGACCGACGCCCGCGAGCAGGATCTGTCGGCCGGTCGGTTCACGTTCACCCGGACCGGCGGGGATCTCGATTCCGCGCTCGTCGTCAACTACACCGTTGGCGGGACCGCCGAGCAGGCCAACGACTTCGTCGCGCTCCTCGGGTCGGTCACGTTCAGGCCGGGCGAGACGACCGCCACGGTCGACGTTACACCCAAACGGGACAACGTTGTCGAGGCGGGCGGCGAGACCGTGACCGTGACCGTGCGCGAGGCGAGCACGGGGACCAAAACGTACCTGACCGGCGCGCCCGGGACCGCGTCCCTGACGATCGCCGACGACCCGGCGATCGTGTCGGCCACGGGCGGGGCCGCGAAGGAGCTCGGGCAGGAGGCCGCGACGTTCGAGGTCACGCGCACCCGGGGCAACCCGGACGAGGCACTGACCGTCGCGGTCGCGCTCGGCGGGAGCGCGACCCTGAACACCGATTACACGCTCGCCCTGTCCGACGATCCGAACGGGCCCTGGACCGACCTCGCCGGCGCGCCCGCCTCGATCACCATTGCGGCCGGTAAGGGAACCGTCTACTTGCGCGTCACCCCGAAACTCGACAACGCGGTCGAGAACGGGGGCGAGACCGTGACGCTCACGATCACCCCGGACGCGAACAAGTACCAGGTCGGGGCCGGCCCGGCGGCCACGGTCACGATCGCCGACGACCCCCCGGTCGTGACCGTCGATGCCGAGTTCCACCGGGACGCCTACGAAGAGAACCCGGAGCAGTCGTACGGCTTCATCATCTTGAAACGGACCGGTGGCGACACGTCGGTCCCGATCGACGTGTCGATCGGGCTGTCGGGCCAGGCCGAGTCCGGGGTGGATTACAACGCGCTCCCCGCGACCGTTGCGCTCAAGGACGCGGCCGAAATCAAGATCGTGCCCAAGCGGGACAACCGCAAGGAGGGCCCCGAGACGGTGACGCTGACCGTCACGCCCAACGAAACCAAGTACAAGGTAGGCGCCCCGAACGAAACCTCGATCAGCATCGAAGACGATCCGCCCGTCGTGAAGATCGAACGCGTCAAGGACGCGGCCGAGCCCTCGGCGGCCGGTGAGTTCGTCATCACCCGGAGCCACGGGAACTTGGAGGAGGCACTGACCGTCTACCTCCACACCGACACGTCCCCTCAAAAGTCCGCCACCCCGGGCACCGATTACGATGCCCTCCCGGCGTCGATCGAGTTCGCGGGGACGACCGAGCTCACCGACGAACAGCAGCTGACGGTCAAGGTCACCCCGAAGGACGACACGGAGGAAGAGGGGAGCGAGACCGTCACGCTGGCTTTTTCGGAGGGAGACTACACCGTCGGGGGCAGTTCCTCGGCGGTCGTAACGATCGAGGACGACGACGGATCGGGCATTCAGTTTACCGACCCGGGACTCGGTGACGGGTACAACGCGGCAGAGGTCAGTGAGGGGGCCGAGTTCACCCTCGTGGGGACCTATCGCCCGGCGGCGGGGACCCCGAGCGGGACGCAGTTCCTGATGACGATCAACTGGGGCGACGGGACCCAACCGACGACGCACACGTACACGCTCGGCTCCGCGGGGGCCATGATCGGGTTCTCGTACGCGCACCGGTTCGCTGACGACGGGTGGGTCGACGACGGGTTCGGGGGCCGCGCCCCCGGTAACGGTACCGCTAGTGACCCGACCCGGGTGCAGGTCAGTTTCACCCGCGTCGGGGACACGAGCGTAACCGCCCGTCGCGCGTTTACCACGACCGTCAAGAACGTGCGCCCGTCGGCGGTCACCGGTCAGGTGACCGTCAACCCGGACGGGCGGGGCGAGAACGACCCGCGCGGGGTCCTGGTCCAACTCACCCTGAACGTGACCGACCCGGGCTCGGGCGATTTCCACAAAGCGACGATCACCTGGGGCGACGGCAAAACGACGCAGGTCGATTTTAGCCAGCCGGTTCGGGTGTACCACACGTACGAGGTCGGGGTGGCACCGGGGGCCACGCCCGGCAACAGGGTCTACAACATTACGTTCAACGTGGCCGACGACGACCAGCCGACGCTGACCGTCAGCGGGGCCGCGAGTGTCACGGTCCGCGAACAGGCCCCGGTCCTGGTCATCGATCACATCTCGCCGTCGAACCCGAAAGAGGGGGACGAGGTGACGGTCGTCGGGTCCCTCATGAACCCGGGTCAGACCACCTGGGGCCAGGTCCGGGTCACCTGGGGGGTAACCGGTGCCGAATCGAACGTGGCGCTGGTGCCCTGGGCTCAGTTCAACGATGCGTTCGGCCGCCCCGAATCGCAGTCCTACAGTACGGCCCTCCGGTTCGAGGCCAAGTACACGTACCGGAACAACAAGGACTACGACGGCGAAACGCCCCCGCGGCCGTTCCCGTACGCCCTCCGGGCGACCGTCAAACCGTCGGGCGGCGGGACCGAGGTGTCGGTCCTGGGCCAACCGGTTGTCGAGAACGTGGTCCCGTCGAAGTTGCGCCTGCAACTGGCCGCGCCGCTCACGACCGCCCCGGCCCCGGGCCAGCCGGTGACGATCACTCTGAAGGGGTCATTCGTCGACCCCGGGCTGGACGACGAACACACGGTCTCCGTCGACTGGGGCGACGGCTCACCGGTGACCACTTTCACCCTCACGCGCGGATCCCGGGCGTTCGACCCGTCCGAAATCGGCACCAAGTTGAGCCACACGTTCACGGCCCTGCCCCAGGGCGGGATCAAGGTCACCGTCAGCGACGACGGACCCGTGGGCAGGAACTCGGTCACCTCCACGCTCGCCACCAAGGTCCTGTCCCCGGGGCAGGTGCTCAGCGGGTACTACCAGGAGTCACAAAAGGTCAAGGAACAGAGCACGAGCGAATCGTGGGTCGAGATCATCGTCCAGTACGCGAACCGCCTGTACGACCTCACTGTCGGCGCGGCCACACAGTTCATCGACTCGGTCGGCGACTTCGTGAGCAAGTTGTCGCAACTGGAACGCACGCTGTCCTCGCTGTTCGGTGAGACCGTGCCCAAAGTCCTGGACGGGCTGCTCGCGGATCCGACCGGGTTCGGCAACCGGTTGGTGGAGGCCGGGAAGCGCGGGTTCGCGGCCTTCTTCCAAGAAGAGCACCTGCTCCAGACGATGCAGAACGTGGTGCTCAACTGGGTGAAGAACAAGATCCCGGCGGACGTCCTCATCGAAGCCAAGGACCTGCCGGACATCACGAAGGCCCCGGAGGTCGCCGGGTTCGTGCTCAAGGTGCTGGGGCTGACGTGGGACGACTTCGTGGCCCGGGCCGCGGCCAAGATCGGCCCAGACAACATCCAGTTGCTGTCCACGGCGTACGACTTCATCAGCGCGCAGTTGCAAAAGGACGACCAGTTGGGGTTCCTCACCGGGCTCCCGGAGATGCTGGCCAACGGGCTGCGGGAGTTAGAGGACAACACCAGTGTGCAGGCGCTGCTCGGTGACGTGCTGACCGCCGACAACATGAAGAACTTGGCGCTGGACGCGATCAAGAACCAGGCCCTCAAAATCGTGGCCACCAAAGCGATACAGTGGGCCGGCAGCATCATCAACCCGGCCGGGGGTGGGCTCACGGCCTTGTACAACGTGGCCACCTGGCTGGTGACCAACATCAATCAGGTGAACGATCTGGCCCTCGCGGTCAAGGAACTGGGGGACAACGTCGACCAACTGAAGGTGAACTCCGACGCGGCGATCAACGCCGTGGCGAACAAGATTACGGCGCTCCTGGAAACGAAACTGGCCCCTTTGGCCTTGGACCTGGGGATGAGCGTGCTGGGGCTGAGTACCCTGCCCCGGGACGTGTTCAAGGCTGTTGCATCACTGCGACAAAGGATCGGCGATAAAGTCGATCTGGTGATGGATAAAGTCGTTTCTGCAGTTACGCGAAAGTTCGATAAGGTGTTGGCGAGGCCCGGTCTCGGGCGGCCAGATCAATTTGCCGGTCTCATCGGCAATGTGGTAACCTTTGAAATCGGAGGTTTGACCTACCGCATGTGGGCAGTAGCCGGTACTAACGGCGGAGCCCCAAAATTTATGTTTGGTAGCCTTAACGCACCGCTAGACAAGTACGTTGCCGATTGGACGTTGGAGGCGCGGACTACGCCAGCGCTTCGTACCTTGCTCAACAACGAGGCGAAGGCTCAACAGGCCGCAACACCTAAGCTAAAGCTGGCAGATACCGAGTATCAGAAGCTCAAGACCGAGATGAAGGCTCAGGCGCCCGCGGCTGATCCAAAGGCACTGGCTGCGCAACAGGCGAAGATCAAGAAGCAGCTTGTCGTGTTTGGTAAGGCAACCGCAGATCTGAAAGCGATTGAAGGTGGAACAAAGCCTGGCGATGCAATTGGTGAACTGGCACAAACCGTTTTGGCGTGTCTCAACGGGGCATGTTTCGTCGCTGGGACGCCACTCCTGACACCGAATGGTGCTAAGTCGATTGAGGAAATAACGGTTGGGGAATTAGTTCTTTCGCGCTCGGAACTCGACCCATCCGGGCCGGTCGTGGGGAAGGTAGTGGAGGCGGTACTCGTGCGGCCCGCGCGGGTGCTTAACTTGCACATTGGTGGGCAAGTTATTGGCACTACTGCTGAGCACCCGTTCTTCACCAGCGATCGGGGCTGGACCCCCGCAGGAGAATTGCAAGCCGGAGACCGAATTGCCACCCTGTCCGGCGAATGGATAGGGATCGAAGAGACATTCGATACAGGCCTCGACGCTACCGTCTACAACTTGCGGGTAGCAGATTTTCACACATACTTCGTAGGTGGTGATCATTGGGGATTTGCCGCGTGGGCCCACAATACCTACGAATTCTTGAGCGGGCGCAAGGTTGCGACAGATGTTGCGGCGAAAATGGGAACCACTATCTATTCCATGGCCGCAAAAAATAAAATTGTCGAATTAATTCTCGCAGAAGGAGCTAAGGGGGCAGAATATGGCGTTGTAGGCGACTACAATGCGATCACTGATGCGATTGCTGGGAACCTCATAGGGTCATACGGGTTTGAAAACCAGGTGCCAACTGTAGAGCGGGTCATAAGGAGCTATTTTGGACAGGCGAATATAGCTCAATCGCGGGCTACATTGGAGAATGCGATTCCGCCAGGAGGCTGGAAAGAGTACATCAAAAACAAATTAAATGATAAAGACGCTATCGGGCGAGATCTGGCAACGTACAACACATATATATCCGGTCTAGGCCTGTCGACTAATACGCACGGGCATCATATCATAAATAAACTGGCTGCAGCCAAGGGTACAGGTAAGGCTGAGGGTCGCGATGCACGCGATATCCTTCTCTATTTCGGGATTAACCCGTATTGGGGACAAGAGAATCTGGCATACGCGCCCAATCACGGGCACCCTAAAGATGCAATCGTCTATATGGACAGCGAGCTTAATAAGGCATTCATAGACAACCTGGGGAATTTTGCCGCTGGTAAAGCTGCGACTGTTACTCTTTTGCAGCAATTTGCGGCGGCCTTCATTCTGAAACAGCTTCCTGGTCAATGAGAGGTGCTCACAATGAGCTTTCAACCCTTGCGCACTCGCTTCTTTGATATGCTCTGGCAACGCGATGACGCGGGGATCCGACAACTCTTGATCAACAACCCGGCATTCTTGAATGACCCTGAGTGCCGGGCCGATCTGATGATCGCAGCGTCCACACGCCGCGAAGAATCACATTTGGTCGAATTGTTATTCGGTGTGGGCGTTGAGCTTGACATTAGCCCGCCAAACAACCCGATCAACCGGCCGGTAAACGCCGCTGCCAGCACCAATCGATGGTTGATTCTAGAATGGTTGGTGAAACACGGTGCTCATATTAACTATGAGGTCGAAGGCCGTGAGCCTCATTGCTTTCCGCTAGCCCCGGCGATTTTGGCGGGCCGGTTGGATGTCGTGCAGTTATTAGTTGAGGCGGGCGCCGTACTTGATGTATGTGACCGTGCAAACAATACACCGCTCTCTTGGGCGATCGCGTACGGAAAGACCGAAATTGCCGACTATTTGCGTTCAAAGGGGGCCGTCGAATCCGAACAGGCTCGCAATTACAGGCAGCCGCCACCGATGACACCAGTTTTTCGATATATGGAGGAACGCTGCGGCTCAATCATACCCTTGGGGTGGCAGCCGGTTTTTCCAGGAAGTGCCTCTGTTACAGTTCATACTGTCCTGCATGAGGATTTTGCGGGCGCGTTCACCGATGGAATGTCATCGCGACCTATGGTGGTGCCAAGTGGCATGGAACGTTACAGATTCGCAGAGCTAGCTATGCCACTGGGCGAATATTGGCCCGATCATCCGGCAGCTTGGAAAGAAGAGAAGTACTCATGGGCTGTCCAATGGCTTCTACGCCTTGCAGAGTATCCTTTTGAAGCGGGTTTGTGGCTGGGGCAGCCTTATAGCATTGTTGCTAACGGAGATTCGCCCGCACCGCTCTCGGCATACACTTTAATGACTTGCTGGTTGTTGTTAGTTGACAAATCGCCGCTTACAGGTTTCACGCGTCCAAATGGTGATGACGTGGTGTTTTATACAGTATTGCCGATTTATACTGCCGAGCGCGACTTTGAACGCCGCTATGGTTTGCGAGCTCTGTTGGAATTGTTTGCGAAAAATAATGTGTCGCCTTATCTGGATCCCCATCGCAAATGTCTCATCTAGCTCGCTTCGCTCTGTAGCCGATGTCTCATAACGTCCTTTATGACGGAGCAGGGGCCATACTGCGTCGATGCCCGTCCACGCACATTCTAAATTTGTTGACATCATTCTCGATTTGGTGTTACGATCGCGAGATCAGCAACAACGAGATGAGGTGTGTGTGACCGAGGTGCGACTGCGCAATGTGGATGCGGATGTGTTGGCCGTGATCCGGGAACTGGCCCGGCTGAACCGCCGCACGATGGAACAGGAGATCCGGGCCGGATTGGTAGAAATTGCCAACGCGCGCAAGACGCACCTTCTGAACCGCCTGGCTCGCGAGCGCGCCGAGCAACTGGCCCGGTTCGGCGAGTTATCCGACAGCACGGCAGAGATCCGAGCCGAGCGCGAGACCCGGTGGTGATTGTGCTCGACGCGTGCGTGGCGACCAAGTTGTTTGTGGTCGAGCACCAGTCCGAGGCGGCGGCCCGCCTGGTCGCCCGGTACCCGCTCCTGCTGGCCCCCGAACTCGTGGGGCTCGAAGTGACCTCGGCGATTACCCGTAAGGCGCGCAACCGCGAGCTGGACCGTCCCGCGGCCGAACGCGCGCTCGGCTCGTGGTGGGAGTTCCTGCGCCTGGGGAACTTGCGCCTGACTCCGGACCGCGCCCTGATGACCGAAGCGGCCGACCGGTCCCTGGCGCTCGGGCACCCGCTGGCCGATTGTTTATACCTGACCCTGGCCGCACGCCACAACGTGCCCTTGGTCACCGCGGATACCCCATTCTACGACGCGGTGCACGGCACCTTCCCCAGCATTCACTTGCTCGCCGAGTTCGGCACCGGGAACCCGTGACGGTGTGCGTTCCAGCGGGAACAGGCGCGTCACCGGCCGACTTTTCTTCGGTGGTGGTCGCCGACATCCCGGTCCTGTTCGCCGATGCCGGGGCGCGTGGGGTGTACTGCCGCATCGAGTTCCTCACGACCAAGATCCATAAAACTGCTGTGTTTCACGATGTACTTGACCGGAACATTGTTCTGCGCTACGGTCGGCTCACGCATGGGCAATGAAGCCCGGCGAAGGAGCACAAAGGCAAAGACGTGACGGAAGAGCTGAAAACCAAGGTGTGCAAGATTTGCGAGAAAGAGAAACCGCTCTCCGAGTTTGGCGGATGCGGATTCACTCGCGATCGCCTTCAGACGAGCTGCAAGCCCTGCCACGAGAGACAAAGGCTGGCGGGGCGGATGGCTGGAGCGGCCAAGCGCGCGGCCCTGGCTTCCGCGCGGTCGGAAGCGCCGATTTCCGATGCTCATGTGGGTCACGAGCCGATACCCATTCCTTACCCCGGGTTTGAGGAGATCCCCAAAGGAATGTGCGATGGACGGGTGATGGCAAAGGCCCTGGCCAATCACGCGGTCATGACTCTGAACGCGCATCCCGACCACCCCAACCGGGAGCGGATCGCGAGCGCGGTTCGGAAACAATCACAGATCGCGGACATGGACGATGACCAATACCTGAGCCATCAGTTGCATGAGGCTAATCCCGTGCACAAACTGACTCAGGATGAAAAGTTGCAGTGCATTCGCGAACTTCCCTTGGACATCGTGAGGAAGCTCTTCCCGCATGTCTGACCGCACGAACACATCATACAGCGGCATGACGCCAGCCGAACTCCGCACGTTCGGTGAACAGCTCTACGGCACCGAATGGCAGACCCCGCTCGCGCGGGCCCTACCCGTCTCGACGCGCACCGTCAGCTATTGGCTGTCCGGGGACAGAAAGATCCGAGAGGTGATCGCGCGCCGGATCCGGTCGCTCCAGGCCGAACCCACAGGGACAGTCGAATAGAAAAGAACGAACCTCTGACCACGTCCTGTTGACCTTGTTCACCGCCACGTGTCAGTGCCACGGGATCGATTCCGGGTCGGACGTGCTCGCGCGGTTCCTCGAGACCCAAAGCGCCTCGCGGGGTTCTCCAGTGGTCCGAATTCGGGCGCATCGCCACCTGCACTTCACCGAGCGCTTCAGTTTTGCGAACCGATCTTGATAAAGGCGATGGACTGGATTCGTTCGCAACTTGCGAACGGTTGATCGCGCGGGCGTTCTCGTAGCCGATCGGATCGATTTGGGTGAGTGAACAGAACCGTGCCCGCTCCTTCGTTTGGATGTTTAACGAGTACCCGATCCGTTACAGCGTGTGGTGGCACCACCTTGCTCCGTTCCCGGTCGAAATCCCGGACGCCCAGCCGGCCGGCCGTCATGCCAGCTTGTCGGCTTGCTGGCATGACGGCCGGCCGGCTTCGGTCAGCGCGACAGAATCCAATTAGTGGATGATAAAGGACGTTATCATTCACGAGTTACTATTCGGCGTGTTGGTGGGCGTGCCGCTCATTTCCCGGACGGGGCGCGAAAGTGCTTGACAGGTTCGGGCTTTTCGTGCCAACCTGATTCTCGTCACATCAACGGATTCGGTACGCCCATGACCCACTACACCCACACCCGCCTCGGCGAGGACCGCCGCGTCACCATCCCTGCTAAGGTCTGCACCCGGCTCGGGCTCGCCGCGGGCGAACCCCTCGTCTGGGAAGAGGAGGGCGACACACTCCGTCTGATCCCGTGCAACCACCTGCTACGTGACGTTCAAGCCGCGTTCGCCCCGTACCACGCCCCGGGCGAGAGCCTCGTCGACGAACTGATCGCTGAGCGCCGGGTCGAGGCCGCTCGTGAGTAGCTGCGTCCTCGACGCTTCAGCGCTAATCGCGTTCCTGTTCGGGGAACCCGGGGCCGATGTCGTGGCCGCGCGCATTCCCGGGGGCCTTGTTTCGGCCGTTAACCTATCGGAAGTCGCAGCCCGGGCCCTCGAGAAAGGGATGCCCCTGGACCGGTTTGATTACGAACTCGGGCGCCTGCCCCTAACCGTTGTCCCGTTTGACACGCCCCTCGCCAAAGTGGCGGCCACGCTTCGGGTTCCGACCCGTCCTCTCGGGCTCTCATTCGCGGACCGCGCGTGCCTGGCTCTGTGCCTGGACCGCGGGCTCCCGGCCGTCACCGGGGACCGGGACTGGACCAAAGTCAACGTCGGAGTAGAAATCGTCGTGTTCCGATGAGCGATCTCGTCCCGCCCGCACCTCGTTCTCACCTGACCGCACCCGGCGAAATGGTGCTGCCAGCGTGCGTCACCGAGGCCGGGCCCAACGCATGGTTCGCCTGGGAAGAGTTCTTTTGTGGTATGCTCGCCAACCCGCACACCCGGCGCGCGTACACTCGGGCCGCACGCGACTTCTTCGCCTGGCTCGCCCCGACCGGTACCCAACTGCCCGACATCACACCCGGTCTCGTGGGCCGGTATTTCCACCAGCACCCGGGCAGCATCCCGTCCCGGAAACTCGCCCTGGCGGCACTACGCGCCCTGTTCGACGTGTTGGTCCAGCGGCACGTCATGCTCCTGAACCCGGCCGCCTCGGTCCGGGGCGAAAAGTACCGCGTGGTCGAGGGCAAGACGCCCGAGATCACGGTGCCCCAGGCCCGGTCCCTGCTGGCCTCGATCGAGCCCGACACGCTCATCGGCAAGCGGGACAAGGCGCTGATCGCAATGCTCGCCTACACGGGTGCCCGGGTCGGGGCCGTGGCCCGGCTCCGGGTACGCGACCTCCAGGACGACGGTACCCAGTGGCTCCTGCGGTTCCGCGAGAAGGGGGGCCAGGAGCGGGAGATTCCGGTTCGGTACGACCTGCAAGAACTGCTCCTGCAGTTTCGCCGGGCGGCCGGTCCCGTGCACGCCACCAAGGACGCGCCCGTGTTCCCGAGCGTGGCCGGCCGGACCGGGCAACTCACCCACAAACCGCTCTCGGGCAACGACATCTACCGGATGCTCAAGCGCCGGCTCTGCGCGGCCGGGGTGCCGAACCGATTGTGCCCCCACTCGTTCCGGGTCGCCACGGTCACCGATTTGCTCGATCAAAAGGTGCCGCTCGAGGACGTGCAGTACCTGGTCGGGCATGCCGACCCGCGCACCACTCGCCTGTACGATCGGCGCCAGCAGAAAGTATCGCGCAACATCGTCGAGCGGATCACGATCTGAATCGCGGCTCGCCCGATCCTTTTCATGGTCCCACAACGCGCCTGTTTCGATTGCACTTGTGTGACGGGATCATCAGATTGAAGGTAACGCCACCTTGTTGAGCTCGCTCTGGGATGGCTCGGAACTCCCTTTCCCAGAACCTCCAAACGGTTAGCTTTGCTTACCTTTCGGACAGCAGCGGACTGTGATTCTTCGATCGGTGGATAGAGGAATCGGAGCTTGATGCGGGCATCGGCCGTGCAGAATCGCCATCGCACGCCGATCTCCCGCTTGTTCCAATCCTCGGCGTTCTCGTCCTGGGGTCCGTCATTGGCCGACCTGGTTGGGGGCGCTGGTCACATTGACACCCTTCTCCGTAGCGGTGCCGGAGAACGAGTTTCCTTTCCAGATACTCAGAATGCCCAGAACTGCGTAAGTCAGGCCGAAGCACGTGACTCCGACCACGCTGACGACCATTGCCGCAATCACCGTGTCGTTCATCTCGAAGCCCTCCTCAAAAGCCGCCCGACGGCGGCTTGGTCATGAACATCCCGGTAGTCTCTCGCAACCTTCTGGTTCAGAGGCGCGTGACATCTTCGAAAAAGGCCGGCCGCTCACTTACTGCTACGTTTGGCTGGCTTGGTGCGTCTTGCTGACTTGGCCTTCACCCTAGACTTCGGTGGGTCACCTCGAGCTCGACCCTCACCTTGGGTTCGGTCGAGGCGTCGGCCTTCACCTCGGACTGCAGTGGCTTGGGCTCGGTCGGGGGCACCGGGTTCTGTGGTGATATCTCCTCCTCGGTCTCGTTTTTCGCCGCTTGGTCGTCAGGTCGGCGACCGTAGCAAATCGCCAGGATGCCGAGAACGGCGATGGTCAGCGAGAAGCACATGATTGCGATTCCGCCGAGAATCAGTCCGACGATAGCTGAATCGCTCACGCTGAAGTCCTCCTTCGAGAGCACCGACCACTCGTGGGGTCGGATAAAGAACGGGTCAGAAGAAAACTCGGTGGTCTTGGTTAAACCCACACTCCAGGTCGAAACGCTCAGAACTCGCTACCGGCGGCAGCAGCCGAATCGTTGCGTCATCACTGCCCCTCGCGGTATCATGGGTTGGGTTTTCAAACCAGCCCCTGGCTAGGGGCCATCGATCGACATGCTGTATCCTTCAACGAGTGGTCTGAAGGATCACCCAACCCTCGCCGCAACTTCACCACATCCACGGCACCGAACGCGAGAACTCAGGTCATGGCCACTCATCAGCCCAACAAGCCGGGTCGGAGCGCGAAGCCGAATGTGAAGCGGATCGTGGAGTGGCGGGTGCTGAAGGGCTGGACTCAAGCAGATCTGGCTGCCAGGGCGGGAGTCTCGAAACGCACTATCGAGAACCTGGAAAGAGGTAATCCGGTCAACCTCCAGACAATTGCGGACGTGGCGGAGGCACTCGGGGGCGAGGTGGCCGAGATCATCATGTCGCTCGGCAGGTCATCACCAACGCCGGCGGCCACGCCAGAATCATCGGTGGCGTGGTCGGAGGATGACGAACTGTTCGAAAGGGAATACCGCGAGGCAGCATTCAACGAACTGAACCGCGTGGAGCTGATCGGTGCCGATATCGAACACGACGTGCGGTGCTCCGAACTGCTCCAAGCGTTCGTGATGCTGAACCTCAATCACCAGGAATCAGAGGTACAGAGCGATGCGGAATTCGATGAGGCGAGCCAGACAGAAACAGACAACGAACTTGTCAGCGCTCGCACCGCGCTCAATCAACTCCTCTCCGACGGCAACTGTGGCAGGTTGCTGATCCGTGGCAGTGCAGGTACAGGAAAGACGACACTGGTGAAATGGGCTGCGATCACAGCATTGAAATCCTGGTTCAATAGAAATGTTCATCCCCAGATTGCACATCCGATTTTTGCGATCGAAAACCAAGTGATTGTTGCTCCGAAACCCAATAGGGTCTTCGCTGCTTGGGATGACATTCGCTCTACGGCTGAAGCGTCTTTCATCAATCTCTCTCCACGCGGGGTAGTCTCGGTCTGGCCATTCCGCACTCCGCTGATTGTATTTCTCCGTAACTACGACGGCGAAATCCCGCCTGTGGAGGAGTTCACGCGGTTCGCCGGCAAGATGATCGCACCGCAACCGGCGCGGTGGGTGGAACGTGTCCTGCGGGTTGGACGGGGGCTCGTGTTTCTCGACGGAATCGACGAGGTACCCATGTTCCACCGTGAACGTCTCAAGGGGCAGATCAAGACGCTCGTCGAGACCTACCCAAACAACTACTTTGTACTGACCACCCGGCCGCAGGCGGTGCGGCCCGGGTGGCTCGAACCCCTCGGCTTCGGCGAGGCCGAAATCGCCCCGATGTCAATTCCCGACCGAGATCTGTTCATCCGCCGGTGGTACAAGGCCGTCGCCGAGTACGCGGATATGGGCGCACGGAAGAAGGCTCAGATGCCGCAGATTGCAGAAGACCTGATCGCGAAATTGGCCGACGCTCCGGGACTCACCGAAGTGACAGCGAATCCGCTTTTCTGCGGAGTGACCTGCGCTCTGTTCTACGAGCGGCGGGAGGTACCGGAGAACATCGCCAAACTATGCGAGCAGTTGTGCTGGATGCTGCACAAGCGGGAGCGGCCTGAAGGCGAGAAGTGGTGGGAGAAGTTCCCTGCCGCTTATGTCAAAGTTAACTACGACCAGAAGAAATTCCTCAACGGTCAACTCGCCGTGGCCGCGGTGGAATCGGACCAGTCCACGATTCCGGTCCCGCAGGCTCGCGAGGTCATCCGCGAGGCACTGAAGCGTATCCCGGGGGCGGATGCTGGTGACGCCCGCGACGTGCTGGACGGGCTGCACGAGCGCTACGGGTTGCTCCGCGAGGCGGCTCCGGAGCGTGACGACCAGCCGAAGACGCTCACCTTTGTCCACAATACGTTTAAAGAATTCCTCGCCGGATCGCGGATCGCCGCCGAGGGCAACCCGAAGCCGCTGCTCAACCACGCTGACAGCGAGACGTGGCAGCGCGCGGCTCTGTTCGCCCTCGCCACCACGGACAGTGTCGCGTTCAAGAACGAGTTCCTGGGCGCGTTCCTGAAAACGCTGCCCGACCCGTTACCAGAAGAGTGGCGACCGGAAGATCGCAGGATGCGAGATCGCGCCCTGTTCGCCCTGCGATGCTGGAAGCTCACGACCGGCTGTGCCCCTGACATCCTCACGCGAGTGGCGAATCTGGTGCCACAACTGCTGCCACCGCGAGCAACGGCGGACGCCGAGTGGCTGGCCGCGGCCGGCAACGACATCGTGGACCGGTTGAAGCGGACGCCCGGATTGGACGATGTGCAAGCGGCGGCGTGTGTGCGCACCCTTCGGCTCATCAACACTCGCGACGCGCGAGCTGCCTTGGATGCCTACCGAGACGAGAAGCGTTGGGGTGTACTGGCCGAACTCGCCCCAGTTTTCAACCCGCTGACTCTTCCGGCAGTGATGGGCTATCTCCATGAAGGAGAACATTCGCTGCCCGAAGGCGTCGCCCGCGAGGTGTCGGACCTGGGTCCGCTAGCCGGGAAGACCGGGCTGCTGGGATTATGGCTGCGTGGCACGTCTGTGTCGGACCTGAGCCCGCTGTCCGGGCTGACCGGGCTGCGGACGTTAGAGCTGATCGACACACCGGTGTCGGACGTGGGTCCGCTGTCCGGGCTGACTGGGCTGCGGGAACTGTGGTTGCGGGGTACGTCTGTGTCGGACGTGGGTCCGCTGTCCGGGCTGACCGGGCTGCGGACGTTGTCGCTGTTTGGTACGTCTGTGTCGGACGTGGGCCCGCTGTCCGGGCTGACCGGGCTGCGAAGGTTGGATCTGGCAAAGACGCCGGTGTCGGACCTGGGTCCGCTGTCCGGGCTGACCGGGCTGCGGGAACTGTGGCTGCGGGGTACGTCTGTGTCGGACCTGAGCCCGCTATCCGGGCTGAAGAAACTCGAGCATATTGACATACGGACCACACGTGTCAAGGATGTGACGCAACTGGCCCACCTCAAGATGCTCCTGATCGACCGGTGACCGCAATCGGCCACTGCATTCGCAAACGCCCATCACCCGATATCGTTTCCCCCTGCGATTGCCTTCTTGTGAGACTTCCCAAAGGTCAAAAAAGCTCGCCGAAAAACGTTCTGAATTGTCACCTCGTGATGCCTGACGTGCGTTTAGGACGTCGCACCTGTGTCGGTTGCCTCGACCACGAGCGGTTGCGGCGTCGGAATGACCGCGGATGTTCTTTCTTAGGACTACCGGACAAAACCCGATCGTAAGAGGATCACGCAAGCCGCCATCTGGCACCAGCCGAGGTAGTTGCGCGCGTTGCGGTCGCGCCGCCTGCGGACCCGGCCGAACTGGGCGAAGAAGTTGTGACACCGCTCGACGGCGTTGCGCACCTTGCCGACTCCGGGGCGCTTCTGACCACGGCCGGGAGCGTACAACCGGAACCCCTGGGAACCGGCTCGGCCCCGCGACGGTTCGTTCCCGTATGCACCGTCCGCTCGGGCGGTTGGTCGGCCCCGCTCGTCGGTCGTGTCGGTCGGCACCTCCGGGGCCGGCGCACGAACGACCAGGGCCGCCAGCACCTTGTGGGTCTGGCAGCCGTCGTTGGCCCCGGCTTTGGTGACTACGACCGCCAGGGGCATGGCTCGCGCGTCGCTCGCTATGTGGATCGCCGTGCCCGACTTGCCGCGATCAACCGGACTCGGCCCCGAAGCTTCGCCCCCTTTTCCGACGGCTTCTTGGACCCGTCGAGGAGGATCTGGTCCCAGTTGATCCCGTGCAACCGCTGGTACCGCTCGGCCAGTTGTTGCCACGCCCGAAGAAACGCATCCTCGCGGAGCCAGTCCTTGAGTCGGCGTTGGACCGTCTTGTACGACGGGAAGCACCACGGGAGCAACTCCCAACTAATGCCCGAGGCCAGGACGTACAACAGCGCGTGAAGGCATTCCCGATTGCCGCACGGCGGGCGACCGTTGCCGGACCAAACCTTGGTCGGCAGGACCGGCTCAAAGACCGCCCAGATGCCTTCCGGTAGTTCGCGGGCCAGATCCTTCAGTTGCATGGACCGAATCCTGAGCAGAATGGGTGCCGATCAGGATAGGCGACTTCGTAGTTTTGTCCGGTAGTCCTTAGGACGGCTGTGAGACCGCACGTGTACCGGGCCTACTCTGCTCCGCAGGAGAGTTTCACTGACCGTCAGGCGGCCCGCCCCGGATTTGCACGGGTTGCACTGAATCCTGCACGGAACGGGGTAGAAAACATACCAAAACGTGGGCCGGTGCCATCTGTGCAACTGCGGAAGTGTTGATTGTGTAAGGTGTTTACGGCCCGCAGAAGATCAGGTCGTGTAAATTTCTGCTGTTTCACGGAGGAGAAAGGCGGAGGGCCGCAACGGGCGCGGATTCCGTGCGTATCAAATTGGAGGCACTCAAGAACAAGATCCGGTTTTCCGTAAGCTCCTTTTGGTAGGCGGAGTTGAGTCAAGGGAGCGCCGGTCATGGCTGAGATCACGGTCCACCAGTGCCAGTGCCCGGCGTGCGTTCGGGGTGAGGACCATCCCGACCGACACCTCCACCACAACATCAACCTCCTGCTCAGCCACCTCGACGAACAACAGCGACGATGGCTCGCGGCTCTGAAGTCGCAGAAGATCGGGCACGGGGGCGACATCCTGCTCTCCCAGATCACCGGACTCCACCCCGACACCATCCGGCGCGGGCGCGAAGAACTCGACGCCGACCTTCAGGACCGGCCCACCGACCGCATCCGCAAGCCCGGCGGCGGTCGCCCGCGCCTCTCAAAAAAGATCCCCAGATCGTCCCGGCGCTGACGGCACTGGTCGAACCCGAAACGGGCGGCGATCCGATGTCCGCGGACAAGTTCGTCCGCGCCAGCCTCCGATCCCTCAGTGACGCGCTCCACCGACTCGGTCACCCGGCCAGTCCACCCACGGTGGCCCGGTTGCTCCGCGACCAGAAGTACAACCTGCGCGTCAACGTCAAGCGCCTGACCGGTCCGCCCCACCCCGATCGGGACCGCCAGTTCCGGCACATTCGGGAGAAGATCGCCGAGTTCCGTGCCGAGGGTTGGCCCGTTCTGAGCGTCGATTCCAAGAAGAAGGAACTGATCGGCGACTTCCGCAACGCCGGCGCGGTGTGGTGCCGGACGGGTGCCGCGGTGAACGCGCACGACTTCCCCTCGGATGCGTTGTGCAAGGCGGTGCCGTACGGCCTGTACGACGTCCTGGGCAACCGCGGCACCCGTCGTGGTGGGGACCTCGTCGGACACACCCGCCTTCGCGACCGATGCCATCGCCACGTGGTGGGGCCGGATCGGGTCGCGCCGTTACCCGCGCGCCGGAGCGCTGTTGGTGCTGGCGGACGCGGGCGGGAGTAACGGGTGCCGGCCGCGCCTGTGGAAGTACCGACTGCAGGCTCTGGCGGATCGGTACGGGTTGGTGGTGAACGTGTGCCACTACCCGACCGGTGCGTCGAAGTGGAACCCGGTGGAGCATCGCCTGTTCGGCCCGATCAGCGTGAACTGGGCGGGCATCCCGTTGCGGACTCCCGGGGTGATGCTGTCGTGCCTGCGCGGGACTTCGACGCGGGGCGGGTTGCGGGTGAGCGCCCAATGGCAACCGCGCGCCTATCCAAAGGGCGTGAAAGTGACCCGTGCCCAAATGGATCGCGTCCACGTCCTCAGCAACGATCTCTGTCCGCGGTGGAAGTACTCGGTTGTACCCGCCGACATCTGGGAATAATCGAGAGCTGAAAAGTGGACGTTATTCTTTTGTCCCTCCAAAGACGGTGATGCGACGGATTCAGGTGCGGGGCTTGTTCCTGTACCGTGCTTCATGTCGCCCGCTCACCCACCAAGGCCCGGCCCAGTTCGGTGAGCCGCCACCCGCCGTAGATCTTAACAAAGTACCGGCACTCGGGGCGCATGATCGACGTCCCATTGTGCGACAGGCGGCGGGTCACGACCGGGAGGGGCAACCCGGTTCCCTCACTGAGCGCGGCCACCGTGGCCGTTCCGCCCAGGCGGTCGAGAGCAAGTGCGATCACCGCCACCTGCGCGAGTGCCGCACGCTGCGCGTCGGTCATCGTTCACCTCCGTGGTCCCACTCTATTTACGTATTCTGGTGGGCCGATTCACGACGGCCCATCGCCAGTGAAAAAGCACGAGTCTCCGAGGGCACGCGCCTGGAACGCCACGATGCCCGTCGGACGGGGCATGAGCCCGCGGACCTTCGCTCGAAGTACAAGCGGTCACCTGGGTCACCTCGCCGGCCCCACCGCATCGCACCTCAACCGATCGCTACCGGCCGGTACCCATGATACCTGTTGAGCCTCGAATCTAAACGCGCGATCGAAGCCGGGGCGCGGTCGCAAATCCTCCGATTTTTTATCTCCCAATCATATACACCTTGTTTATGCTGATTTGACCGGACCACTCAGTTTACCTCTTTTCCCGAAACACCCATGTTCCCGCACCTCAGCCCGTCCGAGCTGAAGGCCACCGCGGACCCGACCGATGCGGCCGAAGAGCCCGTGCGCCGCGCCCAAAAAATGGAAGCCCTGGGGCGGGTCGCCATCGGGGTGGCCCACGACTTCAACAACCTGCTCACCGTCATCAACGGGTACGCCGAGCTGGTGGCCGAGGACCTCGAGGGGGCCCCGGCCCGGGAACTGGTCCTGCGGATCCGGAGCGCGGGCGAGCGCGGGGCCGCCCTCACCCGCCAGCTCCTCACGTTCGCCCACACGGGAGCCCGGGGGGACGGGGCGACCGACGTGAACGCCGTGCTCCTCGGACTGGCCCCGGTTCTGACTCGGCTCATCGGGCGCGGGAGCACCGTGGCGGTCGCCCCGGGGCCCGACCTGTGGCCCGTCGCGGTCGACCCCGCGGGCGTGGAACAGGTGCTCCTCAACCTGGTGTCCAACGCGCGGGACGCGATGCCCGACGGGGGACGCGTGAGCATCGAAACGACCAACGTGGGACCGGGCGACCCGGCGGGGCCTGGGGACCAGGGGCACGTGCTACTGACGGTTGCGGACACCGGGACCGGCATGACCCGCGAGGTGCTCGAACGGTCCGGGGAGCCGTTCTTTACGACCAAGGATCCGGTCCCTTGGCCCGGGCTGGGCCTGGGTACCGTGTTCGGCGTGGTCCGGGCAGCCGGGGGGCGGGTCGAGATCTCCCGCGCGCCAGGCCAGGGGAGCGTGTTCCGGGTGTACCTGCCCCGGGCCGGCTCGGCCCCCAGGTCTTAATTCAAAATGTTGTGCGCCCTGCCGATAAAATTGTGATTATCGTTAAATTCGGCCCCTCCCGACGGGGCCGAATTCGATAAAACGGCCTTGGCCCGTAGACAATTCACACGCGCCGTCCGTCGCCGCCGGAGCGGGAATGAGCCCACCTGACTCGGTCCCCCCAACGGTTCTCGTCGCCGACGACGAGGGCACCGTTCTTCAGATGTTGGAAGTGGTTCTCACCCGCGCCGGGTTCGGCGTCCGCACCGCGTGTGGCGGGGTCGAAGCGGTCGCTGAGTACCGGCGCGGCGGGGTCGACCTGGTGCTGCTCGACGTCCAGATGGTGCCGCCGTGGGACGGCCCGCGGACCCTGGTCGCACTGCGGGATCTCGACCCGGGCGCGCGGGTCGTGTTCATGTCCGGGAGCACCGGCCCGTACCGGGTCGAGGAACTACTCGCCCTTGGCGCCGTTCGGGTGCTGTCCAAGCCGTTCCCGAGTTTAAAGAACCTGATCGCCGAACTCCGAAGCGCGCTCCCGTCGGACCGGTGAATGGTTCCTGCAGGGGTGCTTTTGCTCGGGTGGTATCACCACGCTCGTATCCGGCGCCCTTGCGCCGCGTATTCAGCCCGACCCGGCAGTGGTATCGCCGCATCCGGGTGATGCACTGAAGTGTTGCCCACCTTTTCTTCGATCGGTTACCCCCGCCACCGTGGAACTTGCGAGGTTCCACGCGCCCTTCATCACGTCGGACGAAATCGGTTTCGTGGATCGTGTTTTCGCCACGCGGCTTCACGTTGTGTGGGCGCGGTGATCTGTGGGACGAATCTGCTGGCGCGCGGCGCGGATCTGTGGCACTAATGATTCCCCGGCCCGGAGCCGGGTTCCATACGACGATCCGAGGAGGACTACCATGATTTCACAACTCGTCACCCGAACCGAGCATACTGGCAACGCGTTACCCGAAACCGTGAACCACCAGGCCCAGTCCCTGTCCGATCTGCTCGTGGCCCTCACGGGCAAACTGTCCGAAGCCGGTCGCGCAGCATCCGAGGCGCGGATCGCTTTAAATTGCGGCGAAACGACGGCCGCCATTAGTGCCTTGCTCCCGACCGAGCAGGTGCTCCGGGACGCCCTGGCCCTGCACACCGCCGCCGTGGTGCTCCATCTCGAGCCGTGCTGACCGGGCCGCCCACGCGTACTGGTCCTGATTCGTTCGTTCGCACCGCTCAGCTAGGTGCCCACAACGTCGCTCACCTCTACTACGAAGCACTGAGCGAGGGCATATCGTCGCGGGTTTTTGCGATCAGGGCCGGCCCGTTTGGTGCAAATCGCCCTCTAGACTGTCAGATTTACGTTCTGCAGGCACAATCGATTGCCGGAACGGATTCACTCTTGCCAAACTCATTCGGGCCGCCGATTATCTCGAAAGGTCCGATATTATAGCTCCAAACAGAGTGCTGGTGGAGTGTACGATGGGCTCCGGAACGTTCACTTTTGTTTCTTTGCTAGAACGCTTTCGCGGCGGCGATCCTGAGGCGGCAGGAAACATCTACGCCGAGTACGGCGGCGTTATCCGCGCAGCCGTTCGCCGCCACCTTCCCGACCGGCTTCGGAAGGAATACGATTCGCTGGACTTCGCCCAGGACGTTTGGGCTTCATTTTGCCGGCTCGCCGGGGGCTCGTACCATTTCGCCACCCCAGAAGAACTTGGTGGGTTCCTGGCCCGGGTCGCGCGCAATAAGGTCATTGACGTTTGCCGGCGGCGCTTCGAGACGCAAGCGTTTAATGTCCGCCGCGAACACCCCCTGACGAGGCGGGACGGAGCCGACATCCCCGTCTCGGGACGCGAACCTACCCCCAGTAAGTGGGCGATGGCGGCCGAGCGCTGGACCGCGATCGCCGCTCAACTACCGCCCCAGCACCTGGTAGTTGTCGCGCGCCTGCGTGAAGGGTTCACACAACAAGAGGTGGCCGAACTGACCGGCATCACGGACCGAACGGTCCGGCGCATTGTGGAACGCGTCCGGGAAATCTGCGAGGACGAACTGTGACTCCCTTGCTGTCGACCACCGGGACCGCCGCCGAACGAGCGCTGGCGACGGAACTGAAACGGCGGTGGCGACGCGGCGAGTCACCCGACGCGGCGGCCGCTCTCGCCGAACACCCCGAATTGACCCGGCACAAGTCGCTCGTGGTCGACCTCGCCTACGAAGAATATTTGCTCCGCGAAAAGGCTGGCGCGGCGCCGGAGATCAGTGCGTTCGCGGGACAATTTCCCGTGTTCGGTGGGAGCGTTCGAAAGGTGCTCGACGCCCACCAACTGCTCACCGAACACCCCGAATTACTCGATCCGGCCGCAGCCGCCTGGCCGGAACCCGGCACTCAGTTCGAAGGACTTGAACTCCACGTCGAGCTCGGGCGGGGGGCATTCGGGCGCGCGTATTTGGCATTCGATCCCGGGACCGATCGCTTGTGCGTACTCAAGTTGACCACAGGGCGGTCCGCCGAAGCACGTGTCATCGGGCGCCTAGCGCACCCGAACGTTACGGACATTTACTGGACGCGCCCGGTCGGACTCCGAACGGCGCTCTGTATGCCGTTCGTCGGGGTCAGTACGCTGGCGGACGTCAACTCGGCCGTCTTCTCGCGGCCCGGGGGCCAGCCGCCCGACGAGGCGCGCGTCATCTTGGAGGCGGCTGAAGCCGACGGACTGGCCGGTTACGCCGACCGCTTATCGCAACCCGTTGTACGACCGGACGAACCGTACCTGGTCGGCGCGTGCGCGGTCGCCGCGAAGATCGCGCACGCGGTTGCGTACCTCAATAATCATGGCGTTATTCACGGGGACTTGAAGCCCTCGAACATTGTGGTCGGTCCCGGGGGGACGCCTCACCTGATTGATTTTAACCTCTCGACAGCCGAAGCGCCTCGAATGGTGCGCGGGACTCCCGCTTACATGGCGCCAGAGTTGCTGTCGGCGGCCCGCGCCGGGGGCACGGCCGCGGGTATTGATGCGGTGCGGGCGGACCTGTTTTCTCTCGGGCTTGTAGTTACAGAGCTGCTGACTGGGCGATTGCCGTTCGAGCTCACCGGCTCCAGAGAGGGCGCGCAGCTTGAAGGGGTGGTCGAACGGGGCGCGGCCCAGTTGCCGCCCGCGCTCCCGGCTGTTGTCGCCTCGGTTCTAGCGTCCTGTCTGGCAACGGACCCGGAACAACGCCCGGCCTCGGCCGCGCCCGTTGCGGTCGCTTTGGACCGGTTCGTTGCGCGCTGGCGGAGCCGGCGGCTGAGGCAGCGCGGCACCGTTGCCGCGCTCGCGTCCCTTGCCTTACTTTGTGGAGTAGCGGCTGCCTTGGCCCGAACGTGGCCCTCTTCCCCCTCGCGTGAACTCATGGCATCGGAACCCTTGCCCCGGAGTGCCAACGATTTCCTGGAGCGCGGGCGGAACTCTCTCCGCAGCGGAAACGTGGCTGCCGCGCGCACCGATTTTGCGGCCGCGTACGACCGGTCGGGGGACCCTCGGGCCCTCGCGTTGGTCGCGTACGGAATGGCCCTTGATGGCCAAGCGGCCCCTTCAATTGAAGCCGGGAAGCAAGCGATCCAAGAAGGGGCCGCTTCGGCTGAAGTGTATAACAATTTGGGGTACGCCCTTTCCCAATCCGCCCGGCCCGCGGACGCGGTTCCCCCGCTCAACGAGGCCATCCTACGCGCGCCGCAACTTCGAGCTGCTTATTACAACCGGGCCTTGGCCCGGTACCGTGCCGCGCTCGCGGCCCAGACGGTGGACCTCCACGCGGCGGAGGACATCGCCACCGCACTCTCGCTCGGGGAGCCGTCCTTGAATCTTCATTTTGATGCCGCGCGGATCTACGCCGCCTGTTCGGTCAAGGCGCCCGAGTTCCGGATCGCCGCGCTGGAACAAATACGAGCCGCAATTTCCGCCGGCAAAGACCCCGTCGCGTGCCGGACGGATGCCCTCCTCGCTACCCACTTGAAGATCGACCCTGGGTTCGAGGCGGCGCTCGCGACCCCACGCGGAGAACCGCCGGGGCGGGTTCCGCAACTCCGATTGGTAGAGCCGCTTTCGTAACTCACCTGTTTTTTGACCAAGGCCGCCCGCGGGGCGGCCTTTTGTTTTTCCTGTCCGCTTTTCGGGCCGCATCTCGATCGGGGGGCTGCCTCCGGCGGTAACACGTAGCCCTACGGTCCGCCCGGAGTCGCCACCGCGATCCCGGAACGTCAATGCCCCTTTTCGTTAAACCCCCTCGGCCGGGCCGAGAGGGGACCGCCCTCCGTGCGCGCCTTTCTTTGGAACGATTAGACGCCCGCGTTCTCCCGACGCCCGCATTAACCGATCCCCCGCCCGCGGTTCCGGGCATTGAAGCCGCAACCGGCCCGCAGATCCTGGACTTCACCGGCGAAGAGGTCGAGCACGGCTGGTACTACTTCAGCGGTCGGGTCAGTGCTGCTCCGTCTGCCAGCGGCATCACCGTCACGTTTGGGGGCGTGCCATCGCTTCAGGGGAAAACCGTGACAACCGCGTCAGACGGCACCTTTGCCCTCCTCATTCGCGTTAAGACCGATGGCTCGGATGATGGCACCGTGACGGTCCAGGCCACAGTCAACGGGCAGACCTCAAACATCGCGCTCTGGGACATTACCCCGACACCCTAGCCGTCGGCTTTCCTCGCCGCCGAACCGAATCGCCCGACCTTTAGCGGGCCGTTGATGGCGCCTCCTCCAAGCAGCAACGAGCGATCTCACGCTTCGTCCGCACCGGCTCAGGCACTCTGCGCGGACGAATTGCTCCCCTTAGTGCGGGCTGCCATGACTCAAGGGAGTGGCCCGCCCGTCGTGCGGGACTGGCTCGAGCGACAGGGCGTTACGACCATTTTTCTCAACGATTGGACTTCAGACGACGAAATGCGCGCTTGGATGTTGGCACTGCGGCTGGCCGAAGATTTGGACCTTATCCGGCAGCAAAAAAACGCCACCGAAGTGTTCGGGCCGGCCCCCACGGCCGGTGGAAGCGACCGTTCGAATCAGAACGCCGCCCCCTGATTCTGCCCAAAGAAAGTTTCAAGAAGCTTCAAAAATGTCGCTCAGAAATGGCCCCATGCGTTCCCTGGACCCAAGTGCGCCGGTTGCTGGCGCCTGCGACGCAAGACTCTCAGCCCCCATTCCCTCTCTGGCCCGGAAAAAGCGCCTCTCCGCCGCCCTCCCGATTCTTTGTGATGCGTTCGATGACGCGGTAGAGTGCCAGCGCGACCGATGGGATTTTTCGATTAGTGTCAGGGAGTTGTCCACTGCGGGGGTATCTGGGGTCGACCTTCGCTGGCTCATTGCGCACGACCTTTTGGCACACAAAACCGTAGCGGGTCAACGGAGCATCGGGTACCAGCCTCCGATGCCCGGCATCGAACTGGTATTGACCGGGCAATCCCGGTTTGTGCTGACGGAGCGGGGGCGCCGGTTCGCACGTGCGTTCGATGGGCACGAGCAGGAGACCGGTCCGTTTCTCGGGCCGGAAGTCGAATCGGTTCCCGTTCCGCACTGGGACGAGTCCACGCGGCAACTGAACTGGCGGGGGCGCGTGGTCAAGCGTTTCCGCACCCCGGCCAACAACCAAGAGCGGATCCTCGCCGTGTTCGAAGAAGAGAAGTGGACGCTCCGGATCGACGATCCGCTGGTCGGGGGCGCGCGCGACCCCGTTGAGCGCTTGCACGACGCGATCCGTCGGCTCAACGGCAACCAACTTGATGGGCGCATCTATTTCAGTCGAGATGGAACGGGTAAAGGGATCTGTTGGCGCGGGGAGTGAACTACCCCTGATCCGGGACTGGGCAGTGCGGACGTCACGGCCTCTCTTAGGGCGGCGAAGGGATCGATGGGCGTAGACGTATATCGCCCCCGGCGCGCCACTACCGCGCCCCTTCGGTAGGGCGGCTATCAGGAGTAATATGCCTCAGCCCACTTCAGTTGCTCTATTCAGGTGAGGAAACTGCCATGCTCAGTTGCGTACTGGCTCTGTCGACTTTGGTGGCACCCACCGCTGCGGCGCAACCGCCGGGTGGTCCAGCAAACAAGCTGTACATCAAGAACGCGACCAAAGTTACGGCCCGCTTCGACATCATCCGTCACGAAGGCGATAACACGATCGTGACCACAGTTTCCCTGGGAGCGAATCAGGACACGCACCTCGACCTCAAAGCGATTAAAGGAGATCGCGCACTCATCGCCGGATCCGGCAACCCGAACCGGCCGTGGAAGGTGTATGGCCAAGCGTATTTCAACGCGGCGGATTCCCCATTTCCAACCGTCGGGTACGTCCTTCAGCAAGACGAGGACGGGCACATCGAGCTAGTTGCTCTGTTGCAAGGGGCCGCTGGTCCGAAGGGGTTACCCAAAGAGTTTAAGGGTAAGGCTGTCGAAGAGAAGCCAAGGAGTGAGCGGCCGTTAACTGCTCACCGCGCGTTACAGTCCCCAGAGGTTGAGGGCCACATCCGATGATGTGGCCCGAGTCGTTTGCGGTACGAACGATTCTTTAGAGTGTTGATGCAAGCCCCGCCCCGAGTTCTCAAAGGCGACACTGCTTCGATTGCCCGACGAGTTACCCCCAGCTATCGCGCCAGCTCGATCGAAAAGCGTCTCGCTAGCTGGGGATAACTCGCTCGATCATAAAAGAACAAACGACGAGTTAGGTTTTCGCGGGTTTACTGAGATTGTTGACCGGCACACTTTAGACGGCGAGCCTTTAATCTCGAACTCGTCCCAACCTTCCCCACAAAAGGCCTCCCTTGCTACTGCTTTATTTGATTGTCCCTTGCCGTGGTTTTTTCGAGTTCAGGTGAGCCGCAGTGAGCTTCATCATTGTCTGTTTTGTAGTTGACCGGTAGGGCGGTTCGATACTCCTCGCTGCAGGAGGGCAAACTCGAGAGGTTGAGGGACCAACCGCTCTCGGTGACTTCTCATCAAGGGGCGGTTCGCCGAAATCAGAGCGAACGTCAAGTCGGGCCGCCCCTGACGCGCCCCCGCCGCGCCCCTTGGTAGCACAGGGGTTATGGGTAATATGTGGCGAGTTCGCTGTTTATCCCGACTTTCGTATGAGCCGGGGCAGTTCGTGTTTCTTGTTGAAGGGGCTGTAATGGGTACGAAGCTCGCAAAGTTGAGCATCCTTGCCGGACTCGTGGTCGCCCTCGGTGCGACACCCGCAGAAGCGTTTGGGCGGCGACACGCGACGACGAGTTACTACTACCCGCGCTACCCGATCCCGACGTGGCCGCACGACGGGTGTTGTGTGTACCGCGTCTCCGAACCTGCCGAGAACCTCCACCCGCCGTACTCGGGTAAACTCCGGGTGGTGAAACTTCATCATGGGGCTATTGTCGAAATCAACGCCCCAACGGGCACGAACCCCCAACCGACAGGCACGATCAGTGTGATCCAAACGGGTCCGGGAGAAGTGAAGTACGAAGGGTACAACAGTTGCGCTACTGCCCCGGGTAAGCCCGGCGCCCCGATCCGTTGGTCCATCTTCTTTTGCCCAACCAAGGTCGGGAAGACGAGCGTCAAAGTGGGGTTCGTCATGTCGGACAACACGATCGTGAACGTTCCGCTCGAGTTCGAAGTGATTCCTTAAAAAGTGCAGTTCGCTCGACGAACCTAAGCTCCAAAACTCCGATTCGGATTTGGCGCGACCGCATGTTGCGGTCGCGCTTTTTACGCATGCGATTGATATTCGTATGTCTTGCTGTGTTAAATAAATTTAAAATATTCAGGCTGAATCTGGATATTTTGATTCGGGTTGATTCGTAAATGAAATTTGAAAGTAACGGGGTGTTAAGGTCATGAAATTATTGCACACCGCGCTAGTGATCGCAACTCTGTTTGGGGTCGGGGCGATCGGGGCGATACCCGTGACTGCCGCTCAACCAGCGGCCGCACAACCAGAAGCGCCACTACCCGGCCCCGCAGCAGAGGCCGCCTACGAGGCAACCGGAGAAATGATCGTTCGCTACGAGGCCGGTAAAGCTGACGAGGCAATCGCCGAATGCAAGGAACGTGGGTTGGTTGTGAAAGAGGTACACGGCCCAGGCAACCTGCTGCTCTGCGGGTGGCCGAAAGAAGTAAAAGCAGTAACGGCCCGGACCGAATTGCTCAAATCTAAAGCAATCGTGTACATCATACCGAACGCCCCGGTCAGTATCCCACCATTACAACCCGCTGGCAAAGCGCCTCTCGCTCCGCGTGAGGCGCCGGCCGCGGCCGCTCCTCCGGCTCTTGAGGCGAAGAGCACCTCGGTGAGTGGCTACACCGGAGCGGGTGCTCCGAACGACCCCTTTCTCAACAAACTGTGGGGTATGAGCGCCATCAACGCCGACAAGGCATGGGGATGCGCCCGTGAGGCGAAGGTGGTTGTGGCCGTTCTCGATACCGGGATCGACTATAACCATGAGGACCTGGCCGCCAACATGCGGCGCAACCCTTATGAGGTACCCGGAGACGGACTGGACAATGACGGGAATGGCGTGGTTGATGACGTATTCGGGTTCAACACGTTCACCGGTGGCGGTGACCCTATGGACCGACACGGACACGGAACTCACTGCGCGGGAACGATTGGCGGAGTCGGGAACAATGGTCTTGGAGTGGTTGGTGTAAATTGGAAGGTCCAGTTACTGGCGGTCAAGGTCCTTAATGACAACGGGAGTGGTAGCACGTTCGGCTTAGTGAAGGGAATCGATTACGCTTGGCGCGCTGGGGCCAAAGTCATGAGTGCCAGCCTCGGCTGGCAACCTGGAACGCCTCGGGCGCTGGTGCTTCCGGTCCGCGAGGCGATCTCGCGTGCCGAAGTTGCTGGTGCGGTGTTCGTCGCGGCCGCCGGAAACAATTACCGGAATAACAACGACACCCGCCCGGTTTACCCCGCGTCGTTCGGTGATCCCAGCGATCCTGACGGGGCACTCGGTAATGTGATTTCGGTCGCTGCCATCAACATCAATCAGCAGCCCTCGAATTTTACGAACGTTGGTAAACGTTCGGTCCACTTGGCGGCTCCCGGCGGTGAGGTCAAATTCGATTCAGCCGGCGCCTTTTTCACGGACGAGACCGATATCCTGAGTTCGGTGGCCGCAACTAACACGTTCGGTCCGAATTTTAAGCGCGAAGGCGGCGGAAAGTACGCGTACCTGCCCGGAACCTCAATGGCCACCCCGCACGTTAGTGGGGCCATCGCTCTGGTATGGAGTCGTCCAGAGTACTCAGGTCTGTCGGGCCGCGAGATCAAAGGGCTCGTTCTGAGTAAAGCCCGAAGGGTCGACGCGTTGAAGGGCCTGTGCGCAACCGAAGCGATCCTCGACCTCGGCTTCGTGTGCGCGGGCGATGCCGACCCACCGTGCCCCCCGATCATTATCTGCCCCGTGCCCTGTCCACCCAGTTGCGCGTGGCTCCCGCCGAGCCGCCCGAAGTGCCGCTTGTTCCGGCGCTAGCGTTACAAGCCGTTACCTCCGATGCCTTGAAGCCCCGCGCGGCGGGCGGGTATCATGGTGTGACTGGCCCGGAGCGCGCAAGTCGCGCCCCGGGCGGTCCGCCCGGAACTGGAGTAACACGATGGTAGCCTCTTATTTACTTGTGCTGGTGCTCGCTGGGACCGGGCAACCGGCCACGGCGGTTCCCGGCGCCCAACCACCGGCTGACACCAAAGCCACCGGTGGTCCATCTGGATTCGCCCGGGTCGAGGTGAAGGGCCTTTTGAAAGCAGCCCCCAAAAACGAAGTCGGCCATTACACCGTGACTCACAAAACTACCACGCTGGGGCTCGTATTCGACGAGAAAGGTGGTGGAGCGCGGGTGGCAACTGCTCTTGAAGGAAAGGTCGTTGTCGTCGTCGGGGACCTGGAACCGGCCTCGGTTGCTGAGAAGGGATCTGGCTTTATCGTGCGAGTTCACTCGATTGCCCCAGTCGGGGCAGACCCGAAAGACGGCCACATGACTCTAATAAAGCAACTCCGGGAGTCAAAAGAGGCGCTCGTTCGGTTCAAAGCGGGACGAGCAGACGATGCGGTCGAATTATGCAAAAAACTGGGGTTGGAGGTCGCAGAGGTGTATGGAACCGGAAGCCTACTGCTCTGCCGATGGAAAGAGGGGATCGACCTAGACGAAGCTGTTCGGAAACTGACAGACAGCAAAGTGATCGAATATGTTGTTCCCAACGCTCCGGTGCAGATCCCGCCTCTAACCCCACCAGTCAAAAAATGATTCTTGTTTCTTATGGCGAGTGGGCATTCTGAGCGGAGGAACTTGAGTGAGTTCTTCCGCTCTCATTTATCGTTCAAGCAAGAGGTGGGTCGATCGGAGTTACACCCCGTAAATGGGACCCCCAAGAGCGTCCGGCCTGTACAGACAGCGGAACTCGGACGCGTAAAGCGTCAATCGACTCCACCGCTCCTCCGCTTCACGCACCCGCTGCAAGTCCAAATCGAGTGTGAATTTGAGCGTGCGTGAGGACTCGTCCTGTTCCTGGATCCCCACCGCTCTGCTCCCGTAGATCCCGGTGTCGCACAGCAGGTCCGGCTCGCGCGATAGTTCGGCCTCACGAACGATCCAGAGTCGCACCCCGCGCTGGTGCTGCTCCGCGAGCCACGGGTAAATGCCCGCTTCGGGTGCCGGTGCGTTATTCGGCCACAGCGCGCGCGACAGGATCACGATCCGCTCGACCGCCACCCCGCGGCCCACGGCCTCGAAGTTCGCACGCATGCTCTGGCGCCCCGGTGCGTCCTGCCAGTAGTCCTTCGTTCGCACCCATGCGACCGAGCGGTACGACTTGAGACCCGGGGACATCAACAAGTGCTCGTACACCGTGCGCCACCCTTCGGTCAACGCGAACACAACGCGCCCCTCCCCTAATTCCGCGACCTGAGCCACGACCGATTCGAGCTTTTGGACAGCGGCTTCGCGCAGAATACCGTCGGGCAACCTGGATACGGCTTGCAGTCCGTCGCACAAGGATCGGTACACGCGGAACACGTCGGGGTCGCCGGCCAGGGCCAGCGGTACCGACAAATTTTCGAGGGCCGCGTTGCGGCGGCGCTCGCGCTCCTCTTCTTGGCCCAGATACGCGAGAAACAGTCCCCCCACGACGCTAATCAAGCATCCGAGTGTTGCGAGTTGTGCCGGTAGCGTGCCGAGTGCCGCAACGAGGCCCATAAGAATGGATCCGAATGCGGCGCTGAACAGAAACCGGAAACTCAGCAGGGCCGAGCGCCTTTGGGGAGGTTGTTCACGTGGCATGGCCCGCACATTAGCGCACCCGGGGCACGCGCGCAAGTGCGAGATAGCCGCCGAGGTGCAAGCGGAGCGAGTGGCTCGATGTGGCTCGCCGAGCGCGGTGTGCCGTTTCGGGATTCACGCCACCGTGTGCAGCGCGCGGGACAGGTGCTCCCGTTCTGCGGAGGTGAATGCAGTGGCGGGCATCGACAGGCGGATCAACCCACCCTCGTACGTCGTCGCCGCGATACCGGCGTTCCGAAGTGCCGTTCGCAACATGTCGGGAGAAACGGACCGAACAGCGGGGCGTTCGGCTTCGAGGAGTAAGATTCCCGAGCGGAGTGGCAGGTCCAACAACATGGGACGCCAGCCTACCTCGGCTGCGAGTGCCGCTGCTGCTTGGACATTGTTCAATTGCTCGGAAATGGCACTGCGTTGAAGCGCATCGTGGGCCGACGCGCGGGCCGTGAATAAGGGTGTTAAGTTCAGTGTCTCAATGGCGCGATCCTGCCCCTCCTCGAGTTGTGCCGAGAAACGCAGTAGCGGGTCATCAAGCACCTTGGCCGCAACGAGATCGGTTGCCGTCATTTCAATCACGACCTGGGACCGGCGTCGGCCGCAGAACCCGAGCCCCATCGGATGATGGGCGCCGAGCCACTTATGGGTGCCGGTCAGGTATAAGTCGCAGTATTCGGCGTCCAATCGCCCCGGCACGTGGCAGAACTCTTGGGCTCCGTCCACCACCACAAACCACACCCGGCGCCTCGCTTCAAGGCACCGGACAATACGCTCGACCGGGAGACGAACGCCCCAGTTGCTCACCGCCGAGAGGAACAATCCGTCGCACCGGTTGCGCGTGTAAGCAGAGCATACACGCTCGATCAACTCGGGTTCACTCAGTTGGCCAGAAGTAACGTCAGCTCGCACTTCGATCCGCGTCAGGCGCCGGTCCGCGCGCTTGGCCTCGTGTTCCAGAATGTCGTGATAGGTCGGCCAGCCGAGGTCCGTAACCAAAACGTTGCGGCATGTGGTGAACAACAGGTGCCCAGCCAGCTTCATTAGCTCGGCCGCGCGATGGGCCACGAACAAGGGAAGGTCTGGGCGATGGCCAGCTAGCGCACGAAACGTTTGCTTCAACTCGCCGACGCCCGCCCAGTGCTTGAGTCCCGAATAATGCTCTTCTTGGGTCGCGAGCGGGCTTGCTTCAAACCCGAAACGCACGAACTGCTCAAAGTAGGCAGACGGACCTTCCTGCCCTGCGAGCGACACGAGCGCGCGTTCGGCCCGTTGCGCAGCGGGCGTCATGCGGCCGAGGCGAGCAGTATCCAAGTACAAGAGGTCGGACACGTTGATCTCCGGAAGCCGGGCTTGATCTTAACGGCTCCGATCAGCGCGTTCCAAGAGTTCTCCGTACGGAATCCCGATTTGTGACAAACGATCCAGCCGTTCTCGAGCGATGCGAATGGCGTCGGGTGCAAAGTCGAGGGTGACACGCAGCGTTTGATCGCGGTCGTCCAGGTTCCGAGTCCCGACCCCCCAATCATCGAAGACGCAGGTGTCGACCGCTCTCCCCGTGTCGTTTAACAGATCGCGCTCGCGCAGGAGGATCACGCGAAGCCCGTGATTGTGCTGATCCTCGATCCACGGTCGGATGTCGTCGGTTGGGAGTATCCGGTCGGCCGGCCAGAGAGAATCGGAAACCACAAGCACGCGCTCGACCAGAACGCCCCGGCGCACCGCCGCGTAAGTCGCGCGCAAGCCCTCCTGGATGACCGGATTGTGGATGTCTGCGGGCGCCCGCACCCAAATTACTGCTAAATATTCTTTCAAGCCCGGAACGGTGAGGACCGCATCATGCGCGACGTACCAGGATGCGGGTCCGGTAAATGAAGCCGTTCCGGAGGCCACTCTGCGGAACTGTACCCCCAGAGCTATTAACTTCTGCGTGAGGGTGTCCCGTTGTTCCCCTGCTGGTTGTTCCGTGATTCCGGCCAAGGCCTCATGCAGGATTCGGTACAATCTCGCAAGTTCCGGGTCCGAAGTGAACTCAGGTGGAAGCCCTTGTTGTCCGCTGTGTACTACGCGGAATCGCCCCCGCATGCTCCATGCAACGAGCATCCCCATAAGGGCGCCGATGCCGATCCCGAGGAATGCGAGCGTGAGCGCGGGTAGCCCGAACCAGGCTGCGGGCACCAAAAATGCGGTTTCCGCAGCGGGTATCCAAAAGATAGGGTGAATGAATGAGATCGAGCGGGACTCGGTATGCGCGCGTGACATGAGGCGCAGGGTAAGGAACCGGCCCCTGAAGGCAAGCGCGGCCGGATGTCTTAGATTTGCGTTAAGCCAGTGGAACAATCGGTTCGGCACATATGGTCAAATAAATTCTAATGTATTCGGAGGTTTGGATAGAAGGAGAGGCATTAGTGGTTGAATATCCTGCCTTCCGTGGATCTATCGCATTGTATAACTAAGACGAAGTTGGCGGGGCGATTGGGCTGTTGTAGATCTGCACTTGGTGATTGCAGGATAGGTAGTTTAATCCGCACCCATCGCCGAGAATTATTGCGACGTTGGTCTCTAATGCGCACTGTAAGATTTCACCTGGAACATGTGTGGAGAAGTTAGCCGCATCTGAGGTGGCGGCCGGGACTGCCCGGAGGTCTAATGCTGGAGGGGTTCTGGCAATCCATACTTCATCAAATCCTGTAAATATTTTATTTTTCAGGGCTGATTGCAAATTGCTGGCGGGTAGAATTATATTACCGTTGTGATGACAGCACGTGATTTTGTGATTGCATAGTATGTTTTCCAATTGAGCTGGTGAGGTGATGCTATCGATGCTACGGATGATGGCAATCCAATCGCGATCGAAAAAAATAGCTGCGATGGTCAAGGCGTCGCGAAGGCAACAGTGTACCAAGTGTCCATATGAAAAGGGGGGCATAATCTCATTCTCCTGGTTTAAGAGGGCGGCCAGGTTGACGAGGTTTCATCTGAGTCCAATCCCAATCGTGTGCGTGTGGATCACCAGCACCGTGATCGTGGCCAAAATCAATGTCTTTTGTTGCGCGACCATCCGGCCCATATTCTCGTGTCTGTCTATTACCCTTGCCATCATCCTTTGCAGCTGTACTGTTTGGTGTGCCTCGCGCAGGCAGATCTCCTCGTGGCCTAGGTGCTGATCCGCTCTCATCTTGGATAAGATCACGGAGTATACTAGTTTTTGACCATCTAACTGATAGTATCGTAAATCCAGCTACTGCAATGTCAAGAATTAAATGCTCTACGAGACGATTTGGGTCATCTTGATAATTAACGGTTGTGGTGTAGATTCCATATCCAAACGAAGCCGTCGCCAATCCTTCTAAAAAGGCTATTGTTGCTTGCGCGAGGGTGCTGCCGGCGGCAGCGGCAGCAGAGGCGACTCCAAATGTTGCGCCAAGAAAGGCGCCAAGAATTCCACTGGTTGCAATGTCAATGTAATCGTCTTTAGTCCATTCGTCTGCTGGTTTGTCAATTGCTTTGTGGCCGGCACCCACAAGTATCCCAAACAATCCTCCAACGGCCGCGCCGATAACGAGATTAGTTGTTAATGAATACTCAATCGCCTCAGTGTTTCCGCTTGGGTCGGTACTGTTTATCGGGTGATTGCCAGTGTATTGATAAAAATTAATTGAATTTCCTAGCAACCTGATTGAATCTTCGGTGTTAAACCGGCCATTTGTTGGGTTGTAAAAGCGTGCCCGATAGTAATAAGAGCCTGTTTCATTATCTAACTCTCGCCCAGTGAACGTGAAACGGTCACCATAGGTCGTGCTAGTTTGGCTAATAATATCACCAAAACTACCATAGTCGATTCGACCTAGCACTGCGCCGGTATCGCTGAATAGCTCACGGACGGTGCCAATTTTGTCGGTGAGGTACCACACGGTCTCTTCACGTGGCCTGAAGCGGGCCAACATTTCATCAATTCGGTCGCCCAGTAGGTAGTGGGCGCTAACATCTCCAATTGTGTTGTAATCGGCCCAAGTAGCGTTGCCATCGTGAACAGTGAGGGTGCTCACCCCATTCACGGTTGTGGCAATGCGGCGGTCGAGGGCATCGTAGGTGTAATGTACCTCGGTAGTGATGCTCCCAACCGTATCTCGTTCCGTCACGCCAACCAGACGATTGCGGTAGTCGTAGGTGTATTCAGTGAATGCGCCCGTGGTGATCTCCGTCTTGCGGACGAGATTGCCCTCGAAATCGTAGCTGTAATTGAACGTGCCGTCGCTCAGCAGACGATTTGCCGGGCCGGTTTGGTAGCCACTGCCCGTGCGGTTGCCGGCAGCATCGTAGCTGTAAGATTCGTCCGGTCCGGTGGCGCGGTCCGCGCCTAAGAGTTGGCCGATCGCATCGTAGCGGTAATCGATGACCGTACCGTTCCGCAGTTCGCGGGCAAGTTGGCTCGCGGCGTCGTAACTGTAGCCGTAAGCAGAAACCGCGGTTCCGTTTGCACCGAAATGGTCAATCTCGCTGACACGGCCGAGTTTGTCGTAGCTCAGGCTACTGTGACTCACGAGTTGCGAACCCGCGAGGTCGCTGTAACGGGCCACACTCGTGCGCTCGGTCCGTGCGTCGTACCCGAAATCAATTCTCGCGTCTGAGACCCCGCCGCCGGACCAGCGACGCGAAGTGAGCAGATCGCGGGCGTCATACGTGGAGTCGACCGTCACGCCCGTGTTGTCCCGCACCTCGATGCGGTTCCCGACCGCATCATAACGGTTCGTCAGGATGAGGTGCGGCAGGTTCGGGGTGCCCGCATTGTCCACCGTGATTTGTCGATCGAGGGCGTCGTAGGAGAACTGGTACGTGCTGTCAGGGTCGCTGATCCGCATCAGGTTGCCGACCGCGTCGTAGTCCGAGTGGATCGTGCGGATGGCGGTTGCACCGTCCCACCAGGTTTCGTCGGTTAATCGATCGAGTTCGTCGTAGATGAACGTCCGCTTGCGCCCATCGCGGTCAACCACCTCAATGCGGTTCCCAACTGCGTCGAAGCGCGTGTTGATCGAATGCCCCAGCGGGTCGGTCTCGCGCACCTGACGGTTCAACTCGTCGAAGCCGAACGTGGTGCGGTTCCCGACCGGATCGGTCAGCGCCGTTCGGTTCCCTGCGCTGTCGTACTCGTATGTCACGATCCCGCTTGCTGCGTCGGTGACCTTGACGAGGCGCCGCAGAAGGTCGAACGTGTAGTGCGTCTCGCGACCCAGCGGGTCGGTGGTCGAGACCAAATCACCTGCGAGGTCATATTTGTTCGACGTGACTCCGTGTTCCGGGTTCTCGGTCCGCACCAATCGGCCCAAGCCGTCATAGTCGAACCGGGTGATAAAGCCGAGTTGGTCCGTTGTAGAAACCTGATTCCCGGCCCCGTCATAGCCGAACGTGACGCTGAACCCGGCCGGGTCGGTTCGCCGGGTCAGCCGGTTGCGGGAGTCGTACGTGCTTTGTGTGGCATGGCCGTTAGCGTCGGTGACAGCCGTTTGGTTCCCGTTCGCATCGTACTGATAGCGTGTCACCCCGTTTAGCGCGTCGGTCTCGGTGACGAGTCGGTTCAGCTCATCGAACTCGTACCGCGTGATGTGGCCGTTCTTGTCGGTCCGGCTCACCAGGTTGCCGACGGCATCGTAGGCATAAATCTCATCGGGACACGGGCAATCGTCCTTGCGGACGAGACGATTTAATTCGTCGTAAATATAGTTCCGGCGCCGGTCGAGCGCGTCGATCTCGGCCGTGCGGTTGCCGGCCGCATCGTACTCATACCTCGTTATCCCGCCCGCCGCATCGGTTACGCTCTCCACCTGACCGTCGGCCCGGTAGGCCGTGGTCGTCGTGTGGTTCATCGGATCGGTCGTCGTAACCAACCGGCCCGCCTTGTCGTATCCGTAGCGCGTCACGCCCTTGATTGCGTCCGTTTTGGCAACGAGTTGGTTTGCGGCATCGTACGCATACAGCGTGACACCTCCGAGCGGGTCGATCTGGCTGGTGAGCAGGTCGCCCGTGTAGCGGTACTCGGTGAGCCCGGTATCGGGTGCGAGAACGCTGAGCAACCGGCCGCTCGCGTCATACGCCAGTTTCAACTTGGCGCCGCGCTCGTCGGTGATGAGCGCCGGCAGTCCCAGCGCGCTGTATGCGATGGTGCGGAACGTCCCGTCCGCGTGCGTCACCCGGGTGGGGCCGGCGACCGACTCGTCGGTGTACGCGTAGCTCGTGACGTTCCCGTTGGCGTCGGTTTCGGTGACGGGCCGGCCCTGGTCGTCGTTGGTCCGTGCGGTCGCGTAGCCGAGCGCGTCGACCGTGCCCAGCGGGTTGCCCTTCGCGTCGTACCGGTAGGTCGTCACCCGGCCGAGCGCGTCGGTGGCGCTGGTGACCTTGTCGAACGTGTTGAACGTGTACCGCGTGGTGCCCCCGCGCGCGTCCGTTTCGCTCAGCACGTTGCGCCGCGCGTCGAACGTCCGGCGCGTCACGTGCCCGAGCGGGTCCGTGGTCGTGATCTCGTTGTCGGCCGCGTCGTACTCGCGCAGCGTCGTGCGGCCCAGCGGGTCGGTCTCTCGCACCACGTTACCGCGCGTATCGTAGACCAGGGTGGTCACGTTCCCCAGCGCGTCGGCCACCGTCTCCGTAAAGTGGTCCGGGTCGTAGGCTTGTACCGAGCGGTTGCCCAGCGCGTCGGTGGTCGCCACCAACCGGCCTGACGGGTCGAACTCGGTCTTCACCGCCCGGTGCTGGAGCGGGTCGTATACCTCGCCCAAATAGTGGGGCCGGTCCGTGCGGTACACGTTCGTCGTGACCTGGTTCGTCCGGTCCGTAACGGTGACCAGGTCTCCGGCGCCGTTGTACCCGTAGCGGATCGACTTGCCGTCGGGATCGATTACTTCGGTGATCCGGCCCCAAGTATCGCGCAGGAACCGCACGGCCACGCCGGTCGAACTGGTGATCCCGTCGCGCGTGAACGTGAGCGTGGTGCCGGTGCGGTCGGTGACCGTGCGCAGCCCGCCCGCCTGGTCGTAGGTGTAGGTGCGGCCGTCCTTGGAGGTCAGCCGGTACGTGTCCGGGTTGTACGGGAACCCAACCAGGTACGCCGCGAACGTCCCGTCGGCCTTCTGGATCAGCGTGAGGTCGTCCACCGTGAGCGTGTCAGTGACGCCCGGGTCCGGGACGAAGACCGGCTTGAAAGCCGCCGTGAAGAACGCGGGCGTGGGCACCGGTTGGAACGTGAATCCCTCGCGTTTGCCCTCGGCATTGGTGAGGTACACGCGGGTTCCGACCCGGAACGCGGCCCCGGTGGCGAAGAACCCGTCCCCGGTCTGGGGCACGGTCTCACGGATCCGCGCGTCGGCGATCCCCAGGCGCCACCCGAACCCGAAGTCCCCCTCCTCGCCCGCCTCGCGCGAGTCGTACACGCGGGTCACGGTGATCGGGATCCCGGCCAGCGGGATCTCGAGGTCGGTGACCGCGAGGGTGAACGCGCCGATTTTCGGCCCGCCGGTGACGCTCACCCGGACCGGCTCGACCCAACCCTGGCCGTTCAGGTCGAACGCGGCCACCACGAGCACGTACTCGTCGTCGGTAAGAACGGTCGGATCGAACGCCGCCAGGCGCCCGTTGGCGATCGGCCCCCGCCCCTCGCCGATGAGCACGTAGTCCGGGTCCGTGAGCCGACCGGCAACCGCGTCCCATTCGGGTTGGGACGGGTCGACGCGGTCGGCGCGAGCGTAAAACACCTTGTAGAAGTCTACCTGCCCGCCGGGACTGGCGACCGTGCCGGTCACCTCGACCGGTAACCCGACGAGCGCCCCGTTGGTCGGCGAGGTGATGGTCACCACCGGCCGCGCGGCCGGGTCGGGAACCGTGACGGTAAACGTTTGGGTCGCGGTTGCAAGGGACGGATCGGTCGCGGTGACGGTGACGCGGGCCGAACCGACCTGATCGGCCCGGGGCGTCCAGGTAACGGCCCCGGTGGTCGGATCGATCGTCATCCCGGCGGGGGCTTCGGTGAGCGCGAAGACCAGCGCGTCACCGTCCGGGTCGCTCGCCGCAACCGCGTACCGGTACTCGGCCGCGACCCGCGCGACGTCCGGTGCCGTCGAGGTGATCCGCGGCGCGCGGTTGTCGGCCGCGGTGTGGACCACGATCCGGAACGCTTGGGTCGTGGAACGCTCGACCGCGTCCCATACCCGGAGCACGACGTCACTCGGCCCGGCCTGGTCGGGAGCAGGCTCCCAAAATAGGGCGCCGGTTGCCGGGTCCACCGACATGCCCGCCGGGGCGCCGACGAGGTCGAACCGGACCGGGCCGGCGGGCGCGGCGACCGTCGGGGCGTACCGGTAGGGGTGGCCGACCGTTGCGCCGGTCAGAGGTTGTGACGTGAACCGCGGACCCGCGGCCGGGGCGGCGGGCGCGTACACCGCGACCTCGTCGATGACCGCCCCGAACGACCCGCCCGCCGGCCCCAGGCTGGCGAACTCGAGGGTCGCGGTCGGCCCGTCGGCGACGAACGTCCACTCGACCCGGCGCCAGTTCATCACCGCCGTGGTCGAGTTGGTGACGTCGAACCGGAAATCGGCCGACTGGCCCGCGGCCGAAACCCGCATCTCCTTGACGGCCGGGCCGCCGTACATGTTCCCGCCCAGGTCGAACGCGACCCGGTACGTTTGCCCGGGCACGGTCGGGATCGTCTGGGCGATGGCCCCGGCCCCGGGGGTGCCCGCCAGGTCGATGCTCCGGGTCCCGTCGAGTTCCGTCCAGTGGGTGCCCTCGTAGTCGATCGTGTCGCGGGTGACGGTCCACCCCGGGATCGCGGTGCTCCCGGCCCCGTAGATCCGGTACCCGAGGTCCGTGGGGAGCGGGTCCGGGCCGGTCTCGAACCCCCCGTTGACGATCAAGTTGGGACTCGCGGTCGGGGCCACGACGAACGCCTGTTCGGTTGCCCCGTTGCGCCCGTCCCCGACCCGCACGCGCACCGGATACGCCGGAGCTTTGGTGCCCAGCGCCAGTTCCGAGATCCCGAACTTAATGTCAGAGCCGAACGTGTTAACGACCTCGACCCGGCCGATCGGCACCGACGTGCTCACGCCCGCGAACACGCCCGGTTCCACGTCCACCTGCGCGAGCAGGCTGCCGCCCGCGTCGTACACGCGCATGTACCCGCCGTCGCCAGTGGGGTTGTCGAACGGGTGCCGGTTGGTCACCACCCCGACCGCGTAAGTGGGCACGGTGAACTCGAACCGGATCGCGCGCCCGAGCAGGTCCGAGACCGGGTTCGGGGACGAGTTGTTGGCCAGCAACCCGTCGCGCGCCGGGTCGGGGATCTGGTGCTGCTGGTTCCGAAGAATATACGGGTACACGTTGGTGCCGGTAAACGGCAGGAACCGGACGCCCTGGCTCAAATAGGACGGGTCGATGCGGGGATCGTTCACGGCCCGTTCGTTGGTCGCGGTCGGACCGTCGAAATGGAGCGCGGTCGTCGCCGCGGCCCCGCCCGCGGACGCTTCCCAGGCCGCTCGCCCCTGGAACGTGGTCGCCTCGCTCGGCGCGGGCCAGGTGAGAACCCCGGTGACGGGATCAACCGCCATCCCGGCCGGCCCCTCAACGAGCGAATAGCTCAGCGGGTCGCCGTCCGGGTCGGTCGCCTCGACCGGGTACGTGTAGACGGTACCCGGGACCAGAGTGGGAGGTGTACTGGTGATGACCGGATCGTGATTGCCGGAGTGCGCCCGGATCGTAAAGTTCACACCGTTCGTGACCGCCCCGCCGGTGACCGCGACCGTCCGAAGACCCGCGGGCGGATCGGTGATTTCCCACCCGACGGGGAGATCGACGGCGACCGCGTAGGACCCGGCTTCCAACCCGGTGAGCACGTAATTCCCGTTCGCGTCCACCGGGACCGCACGCTCGCCCGCGTCGCGCCGCCCGTTCGCGTTGGCGTCCAGGTACACCGCGAGCGCCGACGGGAGCGGTGCGCCAGCGGTCACCGTTCCCCTCACCTCCCCGGTCGCAGAAACCGCGACCGTGAAGCTCTGGCGGGCCGTGCGGCCCTGATCGTCGGTGGCCTCCAAGACCACTTGTTGGGTACCAATGTCGGCCGCGGTCGGGAGCCACCCCAGGTACCCGGCGACCGGATCGAATTGCGCGCCGGTTGGTCCGGAAACGAGGGCGTATTTCAGGGCGCTGAAGCCCTCGGCCCGGGCCGCGTACGCGTACAGGCGACCCACGGCGGCGGTGCCGGCCGGCACGCTACGGAACGCGGGCGCCGCATCGGGCGGGGTGACGCTCAACTCGAACTCGGTGGACGCGGTGAGCCCGCCCTCGTCCGTCACCCACAGCGTCACCCGCGCGGTGCCCGTCACCCCGGCCACCGGCGCGAGAGCCACCGTGCGGTCGGCACCGGACCCGCCGAACACAATGCCGTCATCGGGCACCAGTGCCGGGTTCGACGACGAGGCGCGGACCCGCAAGCGCGCGGGCGGCGTTTCGTGGTCGTCGACCCGGAACGCGATCGGCCCGGTCGCGGCGCCCGTGGTTGTGTGCTGGGCCGCAACGGCCGAAATGGTCGGCGGGGCGTTGGTCAGGACGGGCGACGGGTTCGATCCGCCGTTGGTAACGGGGGGCCGGATCTCGACCAGCAGGTCGTTAAAGTCCTCGTCGCCCCCGCCGGGCAGGTCCTCGAACGCGAACCGGTTGCGCGCGAGCACGCGCAGGTGATCGAACCCGTCCGAATTGGCCCCGGGGAACGAGAACCAGGCCACGGGGCCGCCGTCGCGCACCGCGTCCGCCGGTTCGGTCGCGCGGGCCGCATCGGCGGACCCGCCCCGGACCAGGTAGAGCCCGTAATGGCGCCCGGCGACGAGACGCGCGCTCACCTCGGAGGGCGAACCGGAGCCATAAAGCGGAACCCGGCGGCTCGCGTCCAGTGCCGCCCGCGTATAGCCCGGGGCGCCCGGCGCGAGCCCGCCGATCGTGCCCGTGGCGTCGTCGACCGCGAACAACCCGGCCTCGCTGTTCGTGTACAGCGTGTGCTGTCGGTAGCGGATGAATCGAACGTCGGTGGTAGCACCGGCAGTCCCCGGGATCACGACCGCGCGCCCGTTGAACACGGTCGAGGCGAAACTCCCGGTGGGGACCGCGAACCCGGCGGCCGGATTAACTACTCCGTCGGCCGTTACCGCGCGCTGCCAAAGTGCTGTCCCGTCGAGCCCGCGCGTCGCGTATAGTTGGTCCCCCGAACCGGCGACCAGATCCGCGAACCCGTCCCCGTCCTGATCGGCGGCGGCGATCGTGGTTTCGCCCTGCCGTGCCGGATCCGCCGCGAAATAGTTGAAGAACAGGCTGCCCTGTCCGCTAAACACGGCGACGTGCGGGCCGGCCCGCCGAGTGGCGTGGCGATGATGTCCGCCGCGCCGTTGCCGTCGACATCGGCGGCGGCCACGCGGACGCCACCGCGGAATGCGGGGGCGTAGACGAAGAAGCTGTGCGTGACCCGACCTGTTCCGGCGTCAATCGCCACGACGTGTGGCCCGGCCCCGGGGCCGGCCCCAACGATGATGTCGGACCGACCATCGCCGGTGACGTCGCCCGCGCTAACCGAAACACCACCCCGGAACGTGGCGGCAAAGGCGAGGAAACTACCGATCGGTCCGGACGCCAGCGTCCCGGAAGCCCCGTCGAACACCTCCACGTGCGGCCCCGCGCCGGCCCCGGCTCCAACGATGATGTCGAACCGCCCGTCGCCAGTCACGTCGCCCGCGCCAACCGAGATCCCCCCGTGGAACCCGGCATCGAACGCGAGCCAGGAGCGGACGATCCGTCCGGTCGCGCCGTCGATGACGGTGGCGTGCGGGGCCGCGCCAGGCCCCGCACCGGTGATCACATCGGCCCGGCCGTCACCGGTGACGTCGCCGATCGCGAGCTCAACGCCGCCCAGGAATTGCGGATCATACGGGAACGCGTCCCAGAGCGCGTGCCCGTCGCGCCCGCTGACCGCGCGAACGAACGGGGTACGACCCGGGCCGGACGCGGTCACGAGGTCCGGGATCATGTCCCCGTCGACGTCGCCCAAAACGAACCGCGTGGGGGCCGGGAGCGATGCGGGCACGACCCGGTCTTCCAGCACTTCCAGGGCCGAGGTCAGGGGCCGGCACTGGGGTGTGACGAACGGACGGGGAACGCGGACGCGTGCGGCGGCCCAGGCAAAGAGCCGGCGGATGCGGGGGCGACGGGACGGCATGGGCGACTCCGGACCGTGCGAGCGGTCGGGTAAGAGCCGGTCGATCGTATGCAAGTCGAGAAGTGAATGTTACTGAACTGAACCCCGGCGCGAAGGCTAATTCTCGCGAAAGTTCAGATTTGATGGGCCAACTGGAATGCGCGTGCCCTGCTGAAACAGTCATCTGCGGGATGACTGTGTCGCGGCGCGGTTTCAGGTGTATGCAAAAGCTGCCCACGAGCAATGTGGCGTGGCCCGAAAGGCCGAGCGCGGGCCCATCGAGCAAGATCGGGCCACCCTCACGTTAGCGGAACATGAGGCGCTCGGGGAACCGCTCGTCACTGCCGAGCTCGGATACCGTTAGGGCTTTTTCAAACCGGTTCCCTGCCGCAACATAAAACGGCTCGCGCGGGTGCCGGGAGTGGTCGCGCTTTTCACTCCGTTCTTGAGTCGGCCGTCGGTTTAGGGTACGGTCGGACCGAAAGGGATCGCGATGGGCAAACGCAAACCGCCGACAAAAACGGCGGCACTTCAATCCGTGAACCCGCCGGCCGACTTTGAGGCGGTGGTGGCAATGATCCGCGACGCCCGGGCGCAGGCCGTGGCGCAGGTGAATTCCACTCTCGTCGATCTGTACTGGCGCATCTGAGCCCACTTGTCCGCGAAAATCGCGGTGGGTGAGTGGGGGGACGGAACCGTTGAACAACTTGCCACCCACATCCGCCGGACACAGCCGAACGCAACCGGGTTCTCGGCCAAAAATCTGTGGCGAATGCGCCAACTCTATGACACGTATGCCGCCGCCCCAATTCTCGCAGCGCTGCTGCGAGAATTGCCCTGGACGCACAACATGGCCATTCTCGGCCGGTGCAAGCGCGAGGACGAGCGAGAATTTTACCTGCGCATGGCGGTCCGCGAACGGTGGACCTCGCGCGATCTCCAACGGCAACTCGACGGCGCGCTGTTCGAGCGAGCGGCCCTGTCACCGGTAAAACTGTCCACGACGCTGACGGAATTGCACCCGGACGCGGCCGCTGTGTTTCGAGACAGTTATTTGGTCGAGGTGCGCCATGACAACCGTGAAGGCATTGCTGACTCAGTCAGCAGAACACTCGGGAGGAGGTATCTAAGCCGACCAACTTACTCACCGTCGAAAGACGTTGGGGAACATAGCCTGTTGGTGAAGCGGCGGTGGGCGACGAAGTGCCCGGACCCACGTGCCGCAAGGCTTGCGAAGAAGGGTGAAGGCTATACTGCTTGAACTCCAGTTCCACCGGACCTCAGGTAGTCCCGTCGGCATGGCACTCGATGACGACGCCGACCGCTCCGCTCGCTTAAATCGATGGCGTGCGGAATCCCGGCGGTCGGGGTGACGGGTGATGAGCCCGCCCACGGAACGAACGGAGCACCTACCCTTCGCTCGGACGTGTCTTCACGGCGAAGCATGGGATGGCCTACCGGGCGCGAGCCCCACGGCCACGGAGTCCCCGTAATAGTCCGCGCCGGGGAAAGCCCGGCACATGGCGAAGGGGGACAGGTCACTCGGTGCCACGGGTCCTGAGGTGCGCGAGATGCGTAACGCCGAAACGATCCTGGGCATCATCCGGGAGCGCGGTCGGAAACGGCTGCCGCTCGGGGACGTCTACAGACAACTATTCAACCCGGCTCTGTACCTGCACTCCTACGCACGGCTCTACCGTAACAGTGGAGCCCTGACGCAAGGAGCGACAGCCGAGACCGTGGACGGGATGTCGCAGGGGAAGATCCACGGGATCATCGAGCGGGTCCGCCGCGAGAGTTACCGTTGGACCCCCGTGCGACGGGTTCACATCCCGAAACCGAAAGGAGGTACCCGGCCGCTCGGGATTCCCACCTGGTCGGATAAGCTGCTCCAAGACGTAGTCCGCGCCATTCTGGAGGCGTACTACGAACCGCGCTTCTCTGACCGCTCCCACGGCTTCCGGCCGGGGCGCGGGTGCCACACCGCCTTGACGACGATCAAGAAGGTGTGGACCGGCACCAAGTGGTTCATCGAGGGTGACATCCGGGGCTGCTTCAACAATATCGAGCATTCGGTCCTGTTGGGCATCCTCCGGCGAGACATCACTGACAACCGCTTTCTCCGGCTGATACAGAACCTCATCCGGGCGGGCTACCTGGAGGACTGGCGACTACACCCCACCCTGAGTGGGTCACCGCAGGGCGGGACGGTCAGCCCAATCCTCTCGAACATCTACCTGGACCAGTTGGACCAGTTCGTCAAGCAGACACTGATTCCGGAGTACACGAAAGGCAACCGGCGGGCGAAGAACCCGGACTACAATCGGATCTCGAGCCGGGCGCGGTACTGTCGGAGGACGGGGCGGGGGGAAGAGGCGAAGGCACTGGAAGCGGCCCGACGGGCCGTCCCGGCGAACGACCCTCACGACCCCAACTACCGCCGACTGTATTACGTCCGGTACGCGGACGATTTCTTGCTCGGGTTCGCCGGACCGAGGTCGGAGGCGGAAGCGATCCGGGACCGACTGTCGGCGTTCCTGGCTCAAGAACTGAGACTGGAACTGTCGGCGGAGAAGACCCTGATCACCCACGCCCATACCGAGAAAGCTCGCTTTCTCGGGTACGACATCTCGGTCGCCCACTGCGACACCAAGATCGCCGCCAACCGGCGCTCGGTGAACGGGGTGGTGACCCTGCGGATGCCACCTTCCTTCGTGGCGGAACGGAGCCGCTTCTACACGAGGGACGGCAAGCCCATCCACCGGATGGAACGAACTCACGACTCGGACTACAGCATCGTCTGTGGTTACCAGGCGGAGTATCGGGGCTTCGTGCAGTACTACCAACTCGCGGATAATATCGCCTGGCTGAACCGGCTACACTGGGTCATGCAGACCTCGCTGTTGAAAACGTTGGCCCACAAGCACCGGTCATCGGTCGCGAAGTTGGCCCGCCGATTCAAGGCGAAAGTCGAAACGCCGCATGGTCCCAGGACGTGCCTGGAGGTGCGGGTGACGCGGGAGGGGAAACCGCCGCTGGTCGGACGATTCGGCGGGCTGCCACTTCGGACAACCCTGTCGGCGTCCATCGACGATCGACTTCTTGCTCGCAAGAGCCGGGGCCGCAGCGAACTGCTCCAGCGTGTTCTGGCGGACGCGTGCGAGGCGTGTGGGTCCACGGAGAACGTGGAAGTCCACCACGTCCGCAAGCTCGCCGACTTGAACCGCCGGAACGGACGCCCGCCACCCGACTGGGTGCGACTCATGGCCTCTCGGCGGCGGAAGACGCTGGTCCTCTGCCGCGTATGCCACGACAACATCCATGCTGGGCGGCCGCTGCGACCCAAGTCGGAATGAGTGGCTGGAGAGCCGGATGATGCGAAAGTATCAAGTCCGGTTCGGAGGGGGGCGGATGGAAAAGGTCCGGGCGACCGGAACCTCGCCAGCCGCCTACCCAACTTTCTGGAACTTCCGCACCCGCACGCGGAAGCCGATCTGCAACGCGGGTTGGTGGAGCGGCTGAAAGACTTTCTGCTCGAACTCGGCCGCGATTTTTGCTTCGTCGGCAGCCAGTATCCGCTTCAGGTCGGGGGCAAGGATTTCGCCCTCGACCTGCTGTTCTTCCACCGCGGGATGGCCGCTCTGGTTGCGATCGAGCTCAAGATTTCGGAGTTCGAGCCCGGGCACCTCGGGCAGTTAGAATTCTACCTCGAAGCCCTGGACCGGGACGTGCGCAAGCCGCACGAATGCCCGTCCGTCGGGGTGCTCTTGTGCGCCGCCAAAAACGCAGAGGTCGTCGAATACGCGCTCAGTCGGTCGGCCTCCCCGGCCGTCGTCGCTGAATACCACACCCAGTTGCCGGACAAAGCCCTTCTCCAAGCCAAATTGCACGAGTTCTATCAGCTCGCGGCACCGGGTGTGGACGCGGCACCCGACTCGGGGACGAAGAAACGTCGCTGAGCGCTCGTCGCCACGTTTCGCCGCGAAATTTCTGGTCGGCGGGGCTGAGGGAATGCGCCCGTAGCGCCTTGGCTCTCAATCACTCACTGTCGCAGAACCGCTGAGATTTGGCACTTCCGCTCTTCGCCGGATCGACCAGCGGCAACGGGTCTATCGTTCCCCGGAAACGCGCTCGGCCCAGTTGCGCCCGGTGGCGCCTTTGAGCGTATCCACCTCCACCCGCAGCCGCGCGATCTCGTCGCGCTGGCGCTCGATGATCCGGTACGCCAACTTCTCGCGCGGCTTGCCCGCCAGCAACCACTTGTAGTGCTTCAGGAAGGCCGCCACTTGGGCGTCCGGGACCGGGAACCGACGCGCGCTCATGTCACGTTGGTAGCACCATCAGAAAGTTCTTTCAACCCCCGCGCGAACGCGCTACGACTGCCCGCTCTGGTGCGGCTTTGTGTCGCGTTCCGTCGGATGGTCCGGCGGAATCAAGTGGGCCGGGCGAGTGCGCGAACACTCCCCGGCCCGTGGCCCTGTCGTGAAAGGACAGGACGATGGCCACGATACGTTCGCTGTTGGCCCTGGGCAACGCCAAGCTCGGGCGCGCGATCCACCACTTCGACTTGGCGGCGGTACACACCTGCCCCGGGCGCTCGAAGGTGTGTGAGGCGGCATGTTACGCCACGCGCGGGCGGTTCCACACGAGTTTGGTGCGGGACCGATTGCGCTGGTGCCTCGCGCAGTCGAAGCGCCCGGACTTCGCGGACCGCATGGTGCGCGAGGTTCGTGGCAAGGGCGCGCTGGTGGTCCGGGTCCACGTGTCCGGGGATTTTTACGACCCCGAATACGCGGGCAAATGGCTCTCGGTGTTCCGCCGGTGCCCGACCGCCACGTTCTACTTCTACACGCGCTCGTGGCGCGTGGCGGAAGTGGTGCCGGTGCTGGAACAGGCCACGGCGCTCGATAACGTCCGCGCGTGGTACTCGGCCGATGTCGAAACGGGGTTGCCTGATCCGCTCCCCGAAAGGGTGCGGGTGGCGTGGCTCCAGACGGACCCGGACGAACCGGTCGCGGGGAACCTGGTGTTCCGGGACGAGCCGGTTCGGGGCACGCGCCCGCGCACGGCCCTGCCGGTGGTGTGCCCGAACGAGACCCCGGCCGGGCACCGGTTCGGGGTCAACTGCGGCAACTGCGGGCACTGCTGGAAGGCGTGACCGCGGCCCCCACACCCAGTTGGGTGTGGGGGCTTTATAACGCAGGGTGGCGCAGATGACGTTGCGGACCCACAGCCGTTTTGGGAAAAGGGGCCGCGCACTGGCGCCGCAACAGCGCGATCTGCTGGTATTCGTCCAGACCAGCCTGGGCCGCTCCTACCATCGATAGTCGGGCCGTGGTTCGGAGAACGCATGATGGGTATCGCGCCGCTGGTTTTGTTCCTCGTTGCGCCGCCCGTGACCGATGAGGTCATGGAGCAGGTTAAGGGCGAGGCGTTCAAGGCCCTGATTACCAACGAGCGCCCAAAAGCCGAGCGCCTGGCAGGGATTGCGGCCGCGTACTATCGCGGCCGCGCGGGGTATGATCGCGCGTATGCCGGTGCGCTCAACACGCTCGCGGTAGCCCAGGCGCGGAACCATAAACATGCCGACGCCGATCGCACGTTCCAAGAATTATGCCGGATGTTCCAGGGAAAATGGGGCGCGGGTCAGATCGCAACCCCAGCTCCGGTGATTAATTACATTTTCTTTCTGACAAACCAGAGCCGGTTCCGTGAAGCCGAACAATGGCTCACCGCGCACCTGACGAATACGGCCCTTTGTTACCCGGATGAGCCGGACTACATGGCGAAAGTGCTCGCGATCTTCGCACAGCTGTACCGGGTGGCTGGACGACTCGAAGACGCCCGCGTGTGCGGACGCCGTGCCGTCGAGTTGTACGGCGATAAGGCGGCTTACGAAACCGGTGTTGCCGAGGCCTCGATTGAGTTGGTTTCGGTGTACTGCGTGCGCGGCGAACTGGAGTTAGCCGAGAAGGCACTGGAGGCCGTGGGCCGGTCGGCGATGTTCCGCTACCGGGTCGAGGAATTGCGAGCCGAGTGCCTCCTCGCCCGGGGGCGCCCCCGGGCGGCGCTCCTGGCACTTGAAGCCAGCCGACAGAGGCTCGAAGGAGAGAAACCGAGCGACGTGTTCGCCGCGGTTTTGCATGAACACGTGGGCACGGCTGCGTTTCAACTCGGCGATACGGTAGCGGGCAAGAAGTTCCTTCTGGGAGCAATTGCCGCGTGCGAGCGCGAGTACGGGCGCGACAGCCAAGCAGTTCTCCGGCTCTGTGAGAAACTGGTGCGGCTGTGCCCGGCCGAACGGGATCACTACGCGGAGCGGATCGCAGCCGTTCGCGACAAACTCAAAGTCAATGAGCCGAAGGGGCTGAAGGCCGTGGGCATCAAGCTGCCCTGAGCATCAACCGATGGGGTTCTGACCCGTTACCGCTGCGAGCACCAGGGGCGGCCTTGGTGCTTTCTTTTTGTCGGAAACGCCTGTTTTCCACCTCCGTACTCCGAACGCCTGAAGGTCGACTCCGAGCAACCTCGGGCTCAAGAGGGGGAGCCAAACATCGTCCCCCTCGGGCGTGTCGCCTCTGTCCGTCGTCGCCGTGCCCCAACTCGGGCGAGGGCACGGCGATGACGGCCGACGGCGACGGAGGGGGACTTTGGGAGCAGATGCCGGTCGCGCAGCGGCCGGCACGAAACGGATGACCGGACCGATGGCTTGCCGCCCGGTGTCGGTGCGGAAATTGCTAGACCACTGCCCGCCATGCCGACCGGGTGAGAAACGAGGGCCAAATGGGCGGCAAAGGGACGTGGCTGGAGCGGGCATCCGGGTGGGCGACGAAGTGGACCGGCAGTTCCCTCGCGTTCGGGCTCGCGGTGGGCACGATCGTCGTGTGGGCCGTGACCGGGCCGATCTTCACGTTCTCGGACACGTGGCAGCTCGTCATCAACACGGGCACCACGATCGTGACGTTCCTGATGGTGTTCCTGATCCAGCGGGCCCAGAACAAGGACTCGCGGGCCGTGCACCTGAAATTGAACGAGATCGTGGCCGCGCTGCCCTGGTCGAGCAACCGGCTCATCAGCGCCGAGGACCTGACCGAGGACGAGGTGCGGGTGCTCACGGAGCACTTCCGCAAACTGGTCGAGCTGGCGAAGCAGGACGAGGACTTTAAGGCGTCGCACTCGATCGAGGAGGCCCAGGTCGAACACGACCGAAAGCAGGCCAGCCGAGGTCCGAGGAGCGGGGTGGGTTCGGGTCCGGACGAACCTCGCGGCCGCGGTGCGCAGGCGGGTTTCCGTTCTTGACGACCGAGTAACCGCCGGTGGCGGCGCGCACGGGCCCGCGGTCCCCACGAACCCGAACCGGGCACCCCTTGCTTCCTTTGCGTTCGCCATCGTCGCGGTGGGTGCAAAGGTGCGAGCGATGACCGAGGTACAACAGCTGACGAGCACCGAACCCGGGCCCGGGTTCGATGCGGTTGCTGGGCGGACCGGGCCGACCAGCGAACACAAGGCGCGCCCGTTCCGCCGGGCGTGGGGCCGGTGCCGGGATGGGACCGCACTCGGTGATGGATCGTTTCACCCGTTCGGCCAACGGGTGCTCAATTGTCTGGAACGCGGCCAACGGGTCGGTCCCACGAGCACAAACGGTGCGATAAGGTGTTCACTCAAGGAGGTCTCACTCGACCAAACGGTTCTCGGTACCGAGTTCGGAGAGCAGATGGATCTCGGGGAACGTGTCGCGCACGGCATCCCGGAACGGTTCGTCGGCGGTCACCAAGGGTACGTTGTGGCGCGCGGCCAGGGTCAGGTACAAGCAGTCGGCCAGCGGGTGCCCGAGGGCCAGGGAGCGGGCCGCCGCGTCCGTCAGGAGGGCCCGGTCCGGGGTCAGGCGCACGTTCCCCAGGCTCAGGAACTCCCACCACGAGTCGAGCGCGCGCTCGGCCGCGGGGCGGTCCAGTTCGCGGTTCCGAACCTTGCGAGTAATCGCCGAGGTGACTTCGAGCGCCACGAGCTCGGGGGCCAGCAAGAGCGGGTACCGAGCGACCAGGCGGGCGGCCGCGGCGGACTGCGACTCTGCTACGAACAGTTTGGTCGCCACGCACGCATCGAGCACGATCACCACCGGGCCTCGCGCTCGGCGCGGATCCCCGGGGCGCTGTCCGACAGCTCCCCGAACTGTGCGAATTGCGCGGCGCGCTCGGTCGCGAGTCGATCGAGTAAACGGCCCTTGCGGGCACTGGCGATCTCGCGGAGCCCGGCCCGGATCTCCTGTTCCATCGTGCGCCGGTTCTGTCGGGCCAGTTCCCGGATCACGGTCAGTACCTCCGGGTCCACGTTCCGCAGTCGCACCTCCGTCATACGCCCCTCGTCCCATTGTTGCCTATAGTTCGACCGTAACACGAATTCGCAAATAGTGTCAACAAATTTAGAACGTGCGGACATATGTCGGTACGCACGGGTTCTAATGGCATTGTGGGGTTGTGAAGTATTCGGAGCGAGGCCGACCAATGGGCACGTCAGTTGACGGGTCGGTACGGTGGCGGGTTGGCATACACCGGACGACTCGGACCTGACAGCACGGTGTGTTCCGTCGTTTCCCTCGGTGCGGTCCGCAAGCCACTTCCGGGACCGTTCCGGAGCCCGGGCCGGGGCAGACGTTTCGCTTGCGGCTGTGATCAATGTGAGTAAATCTGGGTCCTGTTCGAACAACCGGTAGCCGGCCGATGCCGAGTGCCCGAGGTCGAGGGAACTACAGGTCCGCTGGAACGTGGTCCGGTGCCGTGGGTCCGACGCGCGTGTTCCACGTTTCGACCGGAACGGACAAGGATTCCATTGCACATCCCGTCCGCGAACATTGGGCGCGCGGCGGGCGCTCTCGGATGCGTCTGAGGAAGCGTCCCTCCGCTCCACAAAATGGGCAGTGCAGCAGCCCTTCTTGTACCGGTGTGTTGGTCACGCATCCCTCGTTTCGTTGTTGCCGATCTTTCGACCGTAACACGCATTCGGCGACGCTGTCAACGAATTCAGAATGTGCGTGCCGGGGGACCACATTAAAACGGCCCCGGCTCACCAAGGCGCCGGCGACGTCTTCCCGTTCATTTTCTGGTCCGGGTTCCAAGTACCCGAACAACCCCATTCGAACGTGCGCCCGCGCAACTCAAATCGCTCGAAGCTTCGAGCGGAGGCGGACGTGCGTCCGGTGGATTGCTGCGGCAACGATGGTGGGAACCACGCCGGGGTGATTGGCGCGATGACGAACCACAGCGGGGATCAGAGCGGGACCGGGCGCCGCGAATGCGGTGAGGCACCGTTAGCGCCCTTTGCGACCGGCACGAACCGAACGCACCGGCCGGTGAGCCGACCGTTCGTCCCTGAACGAGTCGAGTCACACGGCCGGCTTCGCACCATTCTCGGAACGCGTCCCGGGAAGGCAACGCCCGGCCGGTGGGGTGGGATCCGTCGAGAGGGCTTGTTTGGGTACGAGTGCCCGGAGCGTGGCGCCGTCCCGGCGTAACTCGGCCGCACGGGCCATGACCACCCAGCGCGGCACGCGCGGGCCGACGCGCGCGAGGATCTGCGCCGCCACCTCATCGAGTGACCCGGCCGCGTTCCACAGGGCGATGAACTCCTCTCGCGGCACCTGCCGTACCTTCTCACCCATCCCGACTCCTTCTTGTCCGCACGGAACGATCTACGAGGTACCACTGGCCGAACGGATGCGTGCTCGTCCGTTCGGGCCCCGCAAGGTTTGAATCGGGTTCTCACGTGGCCGAGCCAGTTGAGCCGCGGCGCCCGGCTCGTTTGGCCTTTACGGGCCGCGTTTTCGGCACCTGAGCGCGGGGGACGTACTCGGTTTCGCACTCGCCGTACTCGGCCGCGTGCGCGCCCAGCGGGGTCAGCGCGCACGTGGCCCCGAACGGGTCACCCTCGCCCCCGGTCGCGTACGTCAAGAGCCCGCGCGACACCAGCGCGGTGAGGAACGATCCGTCCTTGGTGCGCCGGGTCGGGGCCAGGCGCAGGGCGCGCCCGGGCACGGGCTTGCGGCTGCGCCCCACGGCCCGCAGCACCTGCCACTCGAAGTGGAGGACCGGGAGGATCAGTTTCATCGGTTCTCCTGATGGGAACGGGTTCGGAACCTGGCAACTGCAGCGTATCCGCCACCGCGACCGGCGCCCAGTCGACGCGCTCGGGCGCCCGGTCCGGATACGCGAACCCGGTCGGTACGAGCGGATCGCGTTGTCCTGACGGCGCGAATCCCGTGCCGCGCACGTCCGTTCGATCAACCGGTTCCGGGACGCGTGCTCCCTCAGCGGCCGTGGGACCTGGTTCGAGCCCGTCTGCCATTCCCGCCGGGGCCGTTTCCGACTCACTCGCGAACGCCGAAGCGGACCCGCGCGGGCGCCGCTCTCGTTACTCCTCTTAACTATGGGCGGCCCGAGCCCTCGGGTCTTGGTGTGGGACGCTGAACCGGGCGCCGGGGGCCGCAAGGACAATGACGGTTCCTCCGCTGCGCGGCCCCGCCGTAATTGTCCGTGCACCCGCGCTGCGCTCCCGGCTCGACCCGGTTCGCCCGCGGTCCCACAAGGCCCGGGGGTCGGGCCTCTCAACCAAGAAGGAGAAACATCATGTCACAACCCGCTCACAAGATCCGCATCGGTGCACTGCAAGCCACGATCTGGCGCAACCCGTCCGAGAAGGGCGACTGGTACTCGGTCAAACTCACCCGCGGGTACAAGACCGACGACGGGTGGCGCGAGTCCGACAGCTTGGGTCACGACGACCTGCTCGCAGGAGCGAAGTTGCTCGACTTGGCCCATACGTGGGCAGTGCACCAACTCGAGGTCGACCGTCAGGGCCGTAAACAGTCCGAACAGGCCACCGAGTAACCCGACCGGGCGGGGTCTCGGGGCCCCGCCCGCCCATCACCCAAAACAGAAAGGAACCGTATGGGACTCGACATGTACTTAACCGGAGAACGATACTTTTACGGCGCACGGACGCGCGGTGACAAGAAGTCCGAGCAGTTCGATCTCGGGCACTGGCGGAAGCACCCGGACTTACACGGGTTCATCGTGCAGGCGTTCGCGGACGGGGTCGACGACAGCCGGGACATCCCGCTGTCGGCCGAGCGCGTGCGGGAGATCATCGGGGCCGTCACGGCCCGCCGACTGCCCCACACGACCGGCTTCTTGTTCGGGGTCAGCGCAGGGCGATTGCGCCATGATGGGTGATTTGGGATGATCGGGAGATGGCAACCTTCGGTGCCGCGGATCACCGGATTGCCGACGTACTCGGGATCTCGTGCCATCATGTCCGACAAGCTCTGCTCTCGGATCCAGGATCACTTCGCCGACCTGACCGACCCGCGCCGTCGCAAGGTCACGTACCCGCTCATCAACATCGTGACCATCGCCGTGTGTGCCGTCATCGCCGGGGCCGATGATTTCGTCGCCATCGCCGCATGGGCGCGCCAGAAGCGGACTTGGCTGGCCCGGTTCCTCGACCTCACCAGCGGGATCCCCTCGCACGACCGGTTCAACGCCCTGTTCCGGGCGATCAACCCCGACGAGTTCGAGCGGTGCCTGTTCTCGTGGATCACCTCGCTGCACGAGATCACCGCCGGGCAACTCGTGGCCATCGACGGCAAGACCTTGCGCCAGAGCTTCGATAAGGCCGATGCCAAGTGCGCGATCCACATGGTGAGCGCCTGGGCCACCGCCAACCACATCACCCTGGGTCAGGTGGTCGTCGATCAGAAGAGCAACGAGATCACGGCCATCCCCAAGCTGCTCGAACTAGTGGATGTGTCCGGCTGCCTGGTGACCATCGACGCAATGGGCTGCCAGGCCGAGCTCGCCAATCGGATCATCGAAGCCAAGGCCGACTACGTGCTGGCGGTCAAAGGGAACCAGCCGACCCTCCACGATGGGATCATGGACTTCTTCGTGGACCAGATGGAGGACGACTTCGCTCGGGTGAAGGTGAGTCGCCATGAGACCAAGGAGCACGGGCACGGTCGTGACGAGCACCGGACGTACTTGGTGTGCGACGTGCCCGCGGGCTTTCCGGATCGGGGCCGTTGGAAGGGGTTGAAGCGGATCGGGGTGGCCATCCGTGATGCCGTGCGTGGCGGTAAGGGGTGCGATGACGTGCGCTACTACATCCTGAGCAAGAAGTTGAGTGCCCGCCGGTTCGGGGCCGCGGTTCGGGGGCACTGGGGGATCGAGAACGGGTGCCATTGGCAACTCGACATGTCGTTCGGCGAGGACCGGAGTCGGATTCGGAAGGGGCGAGCCGATGCCAACTTCGCGGTGGTGCGGCGGATGGCTCTGAGCATGCTGAAGAACGAGAAGAGTCAGAAGGTGGGCGTGAAGGCGAAGCGGCTCACCGCCGCCTGGAGTGATGACTACCTCGAACAAGTGCTATTCGGAACATGACTTATGGTGCAATCGCCCTGGGGGTCAGCGAGAGCACCGACGAGCAGGTCGCGGATGACCTCGAGATCCTTGAGGACGCACTGGAGTGGCTCGACACCGAGGAACCGGACGTGTGGCGCTCGGTCGCGTATCGCGCGAGCTGGTAACGAACCGGGCGGCCCAAGAATAGGCCGCCCACCGCAGGACGCCGCACCCGAACGGCGTACCCGACGCGCCGCCTTTCACCTCTTTCATCGCCTCCGTGCTCGCGGACCAAAGCCTTCAGCGGTGGCCCGTTTGATCAACGCGGGATGCTGTGCCGCGTATCACGCGCGGTACGAATCGCCACGGGCGTTCGAGTCGTCGCGGGCCGAGTTGCCACCGTTGGGACGGTTCGGGGCTCGACCGGCCGGCCGACATGTCGGACCGCCGGCAAGCTGGCCGGCCAGCCGGCTGGCTTGCAAGCTGGCTGGCCGCTTTTGGTCAGCACCCGTCGGCGCCCAAATTGGCGCCGACGAGCCCGCGCACTGCGCGGCCCAGTTCACTCGCGCCCACTCGACGCGCAGTGCCCACGCGGCGGCCCCCAGGCGCGGTGCAGGGCCTGATGGCCGAGCATCGGAATCGGGTCGGCGAGATGGCGTTCCCGAGAGCGCGCGGCGAATCCGGAACCGTGCACGAGGGCGGAGTGGATCGGTACGGTCGGGGCCGGCTCTCGGGTGCCGGACCCACGCCGGGCCGATTGCGGGGAGGCTGAGGCACCGGGCGTGCCCGTCAAGCTGCCAACCGGGTTTCCGCTCCGCGGACCCTCCCGGTTTCGCTGGACGGGTCACTCGGGCCGGCACCTCGGGCGCTCCCCATCGGCCCCGCGGTGGGGCCGGCTCACACCGAAAGGAACCCGACTATGACCGACGACCCGCTCGACACCCCCTGGACCCTGCTCTTCGACCGCGACGGCACCGAGGACCGGGGCTTCATCTGTGACGCCAACGGGCACGTGCTCGTGACCAGCCGCCCGTTCTGGCTCCCGGAAGGCGACGACCCGGTGCCCGCGACGCTCGCGTCGCTCTGGGCCATGACGGCCGCACCCCAACTGGTCGGGGTCCTCCGCGAGGGCCTGGATCTGCTCGCGGAGGCGCACCGGCTGAGCTCGACGTGCAGTTTCTCGGACCTGACGACGCGGTTGGGCTCGCACCTCGGGCGGGTGCGCGCGGCGCTCGTCGAAGCGGACCGCGGCCCGGCGGACCCGAGCGCGGCGGCCCCGATCGTCATCGAGGTGGGGGACGGGGCGGTACGCGAGGTGCGCAACGTCCCGCCCGGGACCCGGTACGTGATCATGTACGACGACGACCGGCTCTAGCCGGTCGTCCCGCGGGCGGCCACGTTTGGGTCGCCCGCGGGACGTAGTAAAGGCCGGGTCGCGATCCGGCGGATCGTGCGAGCCAGGGTGAGCCCGGCGGGCAGCCCGCGCCGGCCCCGCTCCAGGGCCTTGGCCACCGCGTGCCACGTCTCCCCCGCGGTCCCCGGAATCGCGCCCGAGCCCCGCGTCGGCCATGCGCCGGTGCGCGCGTGGTGGTCCCGGGCCCAGCCCCGGATCCGGGTGAGCGTCAGGCGCGGGAGCGCGGCCGGGTTCCGCTTGCCCCGGTGCCGGGCCAGGAACCGGGCCAGTGAATCGCCCCCGGGGAGCCCCCGGAGCCCGGCCCGCAGGGCCGCTTCGACCGCCGCCCACGTCTCCCCCGGCGCGCCGTCGATGGCCCCGCCGGCCCCGACCGGCCACGCGCCCGTGCGCCGGTAGTGCGCGTCGGCCCAGGCGAGGAGGTGTTCGGGCGCGAGCGCGGGCGGGGCCGCGGGATTGCGCACGCCCCGGTGCTTGGCCAATAGTCGGGCCAGGGACCCGCCCCGAGGGAGCCCGCGGTGCCCCATCAACAGGGCCGCGTCCACCGCGTGCCACGACTCGCCCGGGGCGCCCGCGACCGGGCCGCTCCCGATCGCCGGCCACGCGCCCGTGCGCCGGTAGTGCGCGTCGGCCCACCTCAGGATCTGTTGCGCCGTCAGCGCGGGCAGGTCCAGATGGTTACGTGCCCCGCGCCGGGCGGTGAGCAGTCGGGCCAGTGAGGACCCGCCCCGGAGCCCCCGGCTCCCGGCCCGCAGTGCGGTCTCGACCGCGAGCCACGTCTCCCCGTTGGTGTCCGGGACCGGACCGGAGTCGTGCCCGGGCCAGTCCCCGGTGCGCGCGTGGTGCGCGTCGGCCCAGGCCAGGATCTGGGCGAGCGTCAGGCGCGGCGGGTACGTCCTGTGGCGTGCGCCCCGGCGGTCCCGCAGGAGCGCGGCCAGGGAGTGCCCCCCGGACAGGCCCCGGTACCCGCGGGCCAGGGCCAGGTTCAGGGCGCACCAGGTGAGGTCGGCCCCCGGGACCGGGCCGTCGCTGATTCGGGGCCAGCGCCCGCGCCGGTCCCGGAACGCGTCGCACCAGGCCAGGACCGCGTCGATCGTGAGTTGCGACTTCATCGGCAGCGTATCGGGTTTCGGGAGTGCCCTCCGGGAACCCGCAGGGCGATTGCACCATAAGTCATGTTCCGAATAGCACTTGTTCGAGGTAGTCATCACTCCAGGCGGCGGTGAGCCGCTTCGCCTTCACGCCCACCTTCTGACTCTTCTCGTTCTTCAGCATGCTCAGAGCCATCCGCCGCACCACCGCGAAGTTGGCATCGGCTCGCCCCTTCCGAATCCGACTCCGGTCCTCGCCGAACGACATGTCGAGTTGCCAATGGCACCCGTTCTCGATCCCCCAGTGCCCCGAACCGCGGCCCCGAACCGGCGGGCACTCAACTTCTTGCTCAGGATGTAGTAGCGCACGTCATCGCACCCCTTACCGCCACGCACGGCATCACGGATGGCCACCCCGATCCGCTTCAACCCCTTCCAACGGCCCCGATCCGGAAAGCCCGCGGGCACGTCGCACACCAAGTACGTCCGGTGCTCGTCACGACCGTGCCCGTGCTCCTTGGTCTCATGGCGACTCACCTTCACCCGAGCGAAGTCGTCCTCCATCTGGTCCACGAAGAAGTCCATGATCCCATCGTGGAGGGTCGGCTGGTTCCCTTTGACCGCCAGCACGTAGTCGGCCTTGGCTTCGATGATCCGATTGGCGAGCTCGGCCTGGCAGCCCATTGCGTCGATGGTCACCAGGCAGCCGGACACATCCACTAGTTCGAGCAGCTTGGGGATGGCCGTGATCTCGTTGCTCTTCTGATCGACGACCACCTGACCCAGGGTGATGTGGTTGGCGGTGGCCCAGGCGCTCACCATGTGGATCGCGCACTTGGCATCGGCCTTATCGAAGCTCTGGCGCAAGGTCTTGCCGTCGATGGCCACGAGTTGCCCGGCGGTGATCTCGTGCAGCGAGGTGATCCACGAGAACAGGCACCGCTCGAACTCGTCGGGGTTGATCGCCCGGAACAGGGCGTTGAACCGGTCGTGCGAGGGGATCCCGCTGGTGAGGTCGAGGAACCGGGCCAGCCAAGTCCGCTTCTGGCGCGCCCATGCGGCGATGGCGACGAAATCATCGGCCCCGGCGATGACGGCACACACGGCGATGGTCACGATGTTGATGAGCGGGTACGTGACCTTGCGACGGCGCGGGTCGGTCAGGTCGGCGAAGTGATCCTGGATCCGAGAGCAGAGCTTGTCGGACATGATGGCACGAGATCCCGAGTACGTCGGCAATCCGGTGATCCGCGGCACCGAAGGTTGCCATCTCCCGATCATCCCAAATCACCCATCATGGCGCAATCGCCCTGCGGGAACCCGGTCAGTATCGCCCTTTCTGATCGTGTCCGCAAGCGGTCCGCCGGTACCAGAATTAATGAGTTAGCCGTCTGAATGACTCTCGAGTTCGCACGACCCAAAGTTGTTCCGACCAGCAGGCATCTTCCCGATGCACCGCATCGGCCGACTTGCACCGTGAAAGACGCCTGACCGGGCGGCATTCCGGCTGGGCGACGGGCCGGAATGCCGCCCAGCGTGCCGACATACCGGCTTGCGGACGTGCTGGCTTGTCGGCGCGACTTCAGAACTGCCGTACAACTGGCCGACTCAACGGAAGGCTGGCCGGCCATCACGCCTGTGTGCTGTCCGAACGGCCGAGAAGTCGGCTAACTGGACTGCGAGTTGGCAGTCTGCTCGGTTGGCCAGCCGGCTTGCATGCCGGCCAGCCAGCTTGCCGGCATGCAAGCCGTACCGGTGGTACGACGGCTTGCCGGCGGGACGCACATATTGCTTGCCAACCGTTTCAAGTGGCGCTACGGTCCGGGGCATGATTATTGTCCTCGCGAACTCCAAGGGCGGGGTCGGCAAGACGTCGATCTCGGTGCACCTGGCGGCCTGGCTGGCCGAACAGGGGCACTCGGTCGTGCTCGCCGACTGCGACGCCCAGGAGTCCTCGAGCGAGTGGGCCGCCGAGGCCGCGCCCGGGATCCGCACCGTCCGGCTCGCGGACCCGACCGCGATCCTCGACGCCATGCCCCAACTGGCCCAGGAGGCCGACTTCGTGGTCGCCGACGGACCCGGGAGCAACACCGAGACGAGCCGCGCGCTGCTGCTCCGGGCCGACCTCGCGCTGGTCCCGTGCAAGGCCTCGATGCTCGAGGTCCGGGCCCTCGCGCAAGCCACGACCGTGCTGCGCCAGTCCCAGGACATCCGCCAGGGCAAGCCGGACGCGGTGATCGTGCTCTCGATGGTGGGCAAGCGGTACCGGCTCACCCAGGACATGAAGGACGCCGCAACCGCCCTCGACCTCCCGCTGGCCCGGACGGCGCTCACGCTCAAGCAGATCTACGCGGACGCGCCGGGCCAGGGCACCGTGGTGTGGCGCATGGGCACCCGGGGGCGCGAAGCCGCTGCCGAGATGGAGGCCCTGTTCCGCGAGGTGCTGCCCCATGCGGTGGCCCAGAAGAAGCGCCGAAATAAATCAACCGATGTGACGCAACACGAAGCGAAGAGGAGGTGGGGATGAGCGAGCGCCGTCCGCTGATCGAAGGATTAAAGTCGAACCCGGCAAACGACCCGGTGGTTGAGAAGCAGTTCGTGTTCGGGGGACGCACGGAACCAGTCCCGCCGGTAGAACGCGCGGTGGCGGCGCCGGTGCGGGCCCCGCTCACGACCCGGATCCGGGCCGACTACGTGGCCGCACTCAAGCGTGCCAGCCTGACCCGGCAACTCGACGGTCAGATCCCGAGTTCCCTCCAGGAGATTCTGGAAGAGGCGTTGGAACCGTGGCTCACGGCCCACGGGTACGTCCCGTAGCGGTCATGGGCGCGCTCACCGACGGCCTGCATCTGACCCGGACCCAGCGCAAGCGCCTGGACGCCGCGGGCGCGATCATGACCGCGCGCCCCGAGCGCATCGACTTCCTGCACACGGTCCAGTGCCAGTGCGGGATCCCGTACGGGAACCCGGGCGACGAGGTACGCGAATGGGAGCGCAAGCAGGGCCTGGCGACGCTCCGGATCGAGGCCGGGTCGGCGTACGATCCGGCGACCGGGGACTTCGTCCGGCTGGGACTCCCGTACGGGGAGAAGCCCCGGCTCGTGCTCATCCACCTGGCCACCGAGGCGATCCGCACGGGCTCACCCGTGGTGGACGTCGAGGACTCGATGACCGCGTTTGCGCGGGCGCTCGGGATTGCGGTCAACGGCCCGCACCTGCGTCACTTGAAGGACCAGCTCTCGCGCCTGGCCGCGGCGACCGTGCGCATGGGCATGGTCGAGGGCGGCCGGGCCGTGCAGTTCAACACCCAGATCGTCAGCGCGTTCGACTTGTGGTACCCGACCGAGCCGGGCCAGCGCATGCTCTGGCCCTCGACCGTGCGCCTCAGCGCCGAGTACTTCGCCAGTTTGGAGCGGCACGCGGTCCCGCTGGACCGCCGGGCCGTGGGCGCGCTGTCCGGTTCGGCCCTGGCCCTGGACGTGTACACGTGGCTGGCGCAGCGCCTGCACCGGGTGCCGACGGGCAAGCCCCAATTCATTCCCTGGACCGGAGTGTATGACCAATTCGGTCAGGGGTACGCGCGGATCCGGGACTTCCGGCGCCGGTTCCTCGAGACGCTCCGGCAGGTCCAGGCCGTGTACCCGCAGGCGCGACTTACGGCAGATGAAAAGGGCGTGACCCTTGAGCACAGCCCGCCGCCAGTTACTGCAAAGCCGGACCGGCTTCAGATCGGTTGAGCTTCCGAACGAGATGGCTCAAAATCGCACAGAAATAGGCCTGTGAAGCGTGAAGGTGTGTGGAGGTGGGTTGATAGCCAGTGCTTCGGCTTAGCGCTTGGGTGGGTGTTTTCTGCGAGAACGTGGTGGGGTTGCCTCCGGTCCTTCGTCTCCGTCACCTGCAAGCCAATTCGGACTCAAGCTGCCCCGGATGCAGCCGTTATCCCCGTAATCCACCGAAACGGTCGACCAACTATCGGTAGAAGTATAGGTGTATATAGGTTTGTGCGACCAAGTGTACGTTATAGCCCCGCAGAAACTGGCGAGGTGGCGCGACCAAGTGTACGTAACACGCGCGACCAAATGTGCGGGGATAACTTTACGGCGCGACCAAGTGTACGTGGATGACCCTCATACCGCGATTGATCACAAAACAGCGTGCCGAAGCTCGGAGAGGAGCACTGTGGACCGGTTCTACCATTTCGTTACCCGGTTCTACTCCGCAGTTTTGCAAATTTTAGAGTGCCGGATCGACAGGTCGATACTCGCTGCCGTCCTGCCTCGCTAAAAATGCCTTATTTTCTCGGGGATTTTGATCGCGTCACAGGCTTCCGACGCTTGCCGTGACTTCACACAGATTAGCGCCTTTTACCTTGGATTACAATGCCTTCGGTACCCATTCTGTACCGATTCCGTACCAGCCAAAACGCGCACCTGAGACCTTTCCCGGTGCTTTCCTCGTACCCGCAAGGCCTTCGGAGGCACATCAAACGCGAAAGCCCCGGCATCTGCCGGGGCTCCGGAGTCGTTCTGGTCACTCGGCTGCAGCAACGGTTTCGAGCTGATCCTCCCGCACCTCGACATAGTCGGGGGTCGGTTTCTTCCGCAGGCGGACCCGGTAGACCTGCATGCCCTTGGGACCGAGGGGGCCGCGCAGTTCGACGATTCGCCCCGTCACGCCGTTCGCGTGCAGGATCTTCACCCGTTCGCCGACCTTGTGTAGGGTCACGATTTTCTTGCTCTCAGCCATCGCATCCCTCCCGGCAGGCTCACCAGGGGTGTGCCCCGGTCAGCGTGTGTAATTGATTGTACATGATGCCGTCAAGCGCTGTCGCCAGCGCGTTGCAAGAATTCCGCCAGCCGACCACGGTCGCAACCGTAAATGGCAGCCCAACCGTCGGTCTTGAGACGTTTTGGTGGGCGGCGTAGTTCCGCCACTCGTTCATGTAATGAATCAGCCTGACGTGTGCCTTGTTCGCTGGGTTGGCTGGAGGATCTGTTGCGATGCCCAGTGCTGCCTTGAGATTGAACCCGAACCGCTCGAAATCGGCTTGGAGGCTGTCGAAGTTCGGGTTTCCCTTGTCGAGCTTTCGCGACGCGACGCCCTGCCGTTGAATAGCGAACTGCATTGTCGCTGGGGTTGCAGCGGCAAGAAACTGAACGCATTCGGTGTGCAGGTCGCGGCAGAAGCCCTGAAAATGAGCGCTCAGCAGGAGCACGTGCGCGCGCATGTTCTCATCGGCCAGGTTAGGGAGCGGTACGATGGCGTTCGTTGCCACGCACTGATTTTCGACCTCAATGAGGTTGGGAATCCTGGTGTTCTGCCAATTGAGAAGCGCTTGGGATGGCATCCCTTTTCCTCTGCAAGCTCAAGAGCGGATGGCATCACGGCCGAGCGGAACTGATCAAGCTCACTTCGGCGGATTGCAAACGCTGCACGGCTCGTATTTCTTCGCCTTCGCGTCAGCGAGCGAGCAGAGAATCTTCGATTTTGCGAGGAATTTGCAGCCGTCGGCGTGGTACTTCGCGCCGCTGCTGGTGACGTACACCTCACTCTTGACGTCCTTCGGCTCCACCTTATCGGCCTTCGTGTCCTTGCCGTCGATCGGGTCGGCACTTCCCCACAATCCGCGCCCGGCCTCGCGCGCTGACTTCTCGTGGGCACGGAACTGCTTCATCAGATCGTCGTCAAACGGAAAGCGGGTGTATGCAAAACCGTAGCCCTGACGGATGATCTCCGCGTTCACGAACAGCACGTCCGGCGCGCGGTAGACGAACGCCAGCGCTCGCCCGTACTTGTCCGGCTTCGCGTCGAGTTCGAGGTAGACCGATTCGCCCTTCAACAGGTTGGAGGTGAACCGCGACGCTTCCTTACCGTACTGCTCAACGGGCTTCGAGGGGTGAACGGTTTCGGGCGTGTCCACGCCGATGAGCCGTACCTTTACGGGTTTGCCGTCCTTCTCAACCTCGATGGTGTCGCCGTCGATCGTGCGCAGCACCTTGTACGCAGTCGTGCTCTTGAGGTCTTTCTTCTTCTCGTCCGCGTGCGCAAAAAACGTGGCAACGAGGAGAACGGGTATGAACAGAAGTGTGGTACGGACGTGATTCGGGCGCATCAGAATCCCTCGATTCATCCGAGCTTACCCGTCTTGCCGTACGAGAGCAACGAATGTTGAGGGTGAGGGCCGGGAAAGCGGGTGATTGCGGGTCAGACATCGTTTAGAATCCACTATTCTGCGATTGTCCGAGGTCCGTGAATGATCGCCCCACAGTTCATCCATGGAGTTCGACCGGAAGGGTTCCTCGAGGTCGATGCGGCTCGCCTGCTCCTCATTCTCCATCGGTTCGCGCGACCGGCGGAGGAGCAGACGTTTCCGGCCCGGTACGCGCCTGCGCAACCATTCGTCGCGCACTTCGCGTCCGAGTACTACCTTCAGAAGCTCGACTTCCTGCTGCGATACCCCGCCTACTTCATCCACGAACTAACGGAACTGTACCAAGAGAACGCTGCCGATCGCGATATCGTCATCGCGACCATCCGCCAGATCCACCGCGATCGTGAGCCGGAGCTGCAGACGATCCCGTTCCGGAAGTTCTGGCGCGGGGCGTACGAGCGGCGGGACGACGTGGAAGCGTGGTGGTGGTCACGAGGTCTCGTGTACATCCGGTTCGAGTTGCGCGGTTCGGCTCGCCCGTGGAAGCACTATTTCCTGACGCAAGCCGGAGTGGACGTGGCCGAGCGGCTCGTTAGGAACCTGTCGCACGCCCAATGGTACGCCGACCGAATCGGCCAGATCCATCACTACATGGGCCACTTGAGCGCGTCCGACATCAAAGACCGGCAGTACCGTCATGCTCGGTACAAGGACGCGAACCTGAACGAGTACATACCCGACCTTACCGCGCAAGAAATCGCGGACAATTTCTTTTACGTATTCGGCGAGCAGCTTGAGGTGTCGGATGGCTAAAGGCCCCAAGAAGAAAGCGGAAGAGCCGGCGGCTTCACCCCTGACCATAGACGGCGTGACAGACGCGGCGCTTGAGCGTTTCCAGACCAAGGTGCGGGAGAGAATTCCGCGCGATGAGGTGCGCGCGATCGTCGCGAAGCTCGATCTCGCCAAGATGCGGTCAACTCGAAAGGTTCCGCGCCTGCTCGTCCGGCGGTTGAAGTTTGTCGGAACCAAGGTACTGAAGGACGTCACGTCGCCAATCGATTACGACCAGGAGTTTCAGAGTGGGGTCAACGCACTCGTGATCGAGGATAACTTGGTCGGGAAATCCTCGGTGTTGAAGACGATCAAGTTCGCGCTGACCGGCAGCTACGACGAATACGACCAAGAGGTCCGTAAGTGGATCACGGACATCTGGCTCCAGTTCAGCCTCGATGACAGGCGCTACACCGTCCTGCTCGGCTGGCGCAAGGAGGAACTCCGTTGCGTGTTGGTGCCGGAAGATCACACCTGCCTGATGGAAGACGTTCCGAAGGCCGTAATCCGAAAGGGGTTTCAGCAGAGCGGAGACGAGGAGGTGCAGGCGGCGCTTGGCGCGTTCTTCGTAAATGAGTTTGAGTTGGCGGCGCTCGGCTGGAATCGGGCTCACCCGACGAAGGGCAAGGACAGCATCGATATACCGGCGACGTGGCCCGCTTACTTCCAAGCCCTGCGTATCCTCGACGACAATCACACCTACTTACTTTGCAAGCCGGAGTACGCCAATCAGGACCGAATCCTGTTCTCGGCGTTCCTCGGTTTGCACCTCAGCGAACCACTGAATCAACTCAGCATGGAAGCGGCAGCAATTCGGAAGCGTCAGGAGGCGACCGCAACCGAGGCGGGAGAATCGGCGGAGAAGCGGGCGAAACTGGTCGAGCGACGGGAAAAGCTCAGGAAGGATCTGGCCGCTCTCGATGCGGATCAGGCGAAGCGGCTGGAAGTGATTAAGGGCGGGGATCTGACGGCAAAACACACTGAGGCTCAGGGGAAGTTGATCGAGGCCAACACGGAGGTGACCGAGATCGAGGAGCAGCAACAGACACTCAACACTCAGATGAAGCAGCACAACGCGACGGCGCGGCTGCTCCGCGAGCAAATAGATCTCAGCCGGGAGTTGACGGGGCTCGACGTCAGCATTTGCCCGAGTTGCGCGCGGGGGATCGATCCCGAGGCGCTGGAGCGCGAAAAAACGGTCCATCAGTGCCGGCTTTGCGTTCGGCCCGTACCCACGGTCGGTGCCGATGACGCGGCACAACTTGAAGCCGCCGCAAAGGATCGTGAACGACTCGCCGCCGAGATTAAGGAAAGACTGCCCAGCGTGGCGCGCGATCTGGCAGAGGCGAGAAAGAAGGCCGCGGAGCAGCGGGCGGTCGTCGAGGCGCTACGGGCCTCCATTACTGACGGCATGACCAAGGGCTTCCCGACCCCCGAGGAGAACGAGCGCCGCGGAAAGATGCACGAAGAGATCGGTGAGATTAACCATGAGGTCACCGCCCTGGACCGCGTTACGGGTGGAGGGACCGCAGAAGACCACGAGCGAAAGCTCAAGATCATCGAAAAGGTACAACTCGTTCTGAAGGAAGAGGCCGAGGAGCGGAACAAGGAGATCGAGGCGAAGCTCAACGAACTTGCGACGGAAGTCATCAAAGCGCTCGGAGCCGACCAGATCACGGGCATCAAGTGCTACGCGAGCGGGCTGGTGAAGCTAACGAAGAACGACGAACTCGTTTCGTTCTCCAACATCAAGAACCCCGGCGAGCGTTATCGGGCGAAACTGGCGCTGTTCCTGGCAATGATGCGTCTCGGATGTGAAGCCGGAGTCGGGCGGCACCCGGGCTTCCTCATGCTCGACCAACTCGGAACCGCGGAACTTGTGCCGGAAGCGCTGAAAGCCTCGGCCGTGGCGCTGAAGCAAATCGAGGACAAGTATGCCGAGCACGTCCAGATCATCTGCTTCACTGCGAAGCCCGAGTTCCGCAAAGCGACCATAACCACGAAGGTCTATGGGCACCGAGCCGTGACGAGCGGAAAGAAGTGCGCGTTCTAGCAAGGGCAAAGAATGGCCGATTGGCAACCTTGGGTCGGAAGGCTCGAGAACGAAGGTGACGATGCGGTCGATGAACTCACCGCGTTACTGCTCTCCACACCGCCTGATCCCACGGCGACCACCATCGCTATCAAGGCGCTGTCAGCCGCACGATCCGATCTGAGCGTCAGGTCGGCTGCGCTCGCCCTCGCGTGGGTCGCAACCGATGACGACACGGACTCCGTGGATCAGTTGGAGCAGGCGTACGATTCGCGCCGGAGCCACGTGTTCCTCGCTCCCGCGCTGCTGAGTTCGCTGACGCTGCTCGGCCTCCGGAACCCCACAGCCCGTACTGGCGCTGCTCGCTACCTGCTCAAACTGAAAGTGGGCGAACCTGGGCCGCTGTTGGTGGCCGGCGCGAAAGCCATCGGCGTACTCTGTGATCGGTTCGACCTGCCCGACCTGCGGATGAAGCTGGTCGCGATCGCCGGTAGTTCAGACGTGCCCGTTCGCGCCGAAGCCAGATGCCAGCTCGCTTTGATGAGGTTGGCAGATGCACTGCTCGCGGATTCCGGGGACGGGTTGACCAACTCGCTGTCCGCCGCGCGTGAGGCGTTCAGGGTCGCTGAGGAATCAGAGGAGGTGCGCCCGGACGCAACTTTGTTTCGGCTCTTGCTCGACGCGGTTCTCCAGTTCGCGGCTTTAGAACGTGACCGCTCTGCTGCTGCGGTTGGTGTCAAGAAGGTGGCAGCCCAGTTGCGTGACATGGGCGGCAGGCTCGCGGAGGAGATCTTCAGGATGGACCGCAGTCCTGCCGCGTCGCAAGTTGCAAGCCAGTGTGCGGTCGTTGCGTCCGCACTGGAAACGGCCGCGGCGGAGGTCGAGTCGTCGGTGAGGTGGACGAACTTTGATTGTTCAGTGGTGCGTCTGGCGGAGTGCTATGGAGAGGTACGATACAGGCCGGCAGCTTTGGTCGGGAACGACCAAGCCTTTGCTGCGCTGAGCAGCGTCGCCGACCGCGTCCTCAAGCCTCGGCTCGGCCCTGTACTGGCCCTTAAAGTTGGGAGAGAAAGCTTCGAGCAGGTCATCCGCAACTACGAGTCCAGCGGCGGTCAGCAGGAAATTCTCGACGGGCTTAAGGCTCTCCAAGAGGCGTCGATCGAGGCCGAGCGCGTCAAAGGGTTTCGGCTATCCTCTGAGGGAGCCGCGCTGCTTTACGAGCAGGCGAAGACGGCCAACTGCACACCGGACGAGCTGGTTCGTCGGTTTAATCTGACTCTCAGCGCCAACGGCGGGAACGGTCTGGCCCTTGGCATAGAACTGCTACCACAAGGTGCAAGAATGAACGGGTCGGGGCTAGATCCCAAAGTGCGACTGGTGCTGTCCGGGCGGCTTGTCACCCGCTGGACCGAGCTAGCGATTTACTTCGACATCCCGCCTTCGGACAAAGCGAAATTTAAGCAGGGTCACGAACCTGAGCACATCTTCGAGTGGCTGGAGCAGAGGAGTCGGTTGGGGGAGCTTCGGGGTGCCTTTGATCACCTCAAGTGGCCCGATCTGATCGAGGAACTCGACCGCCACCCTTGGTAGCCCCCGGCGCCGTCGCTAGCGAGCGACCGGGGGTTATCGAGGCCGTTGCGTTGTCCCTGCGCGACCTGCGGAGCCGGTTCGTGGCCGCACAGGATCGCTTCCCGAGGGAGGTATCGTTTGCCTTGGTGCTAATCCCGCACGAAGAACGACGTGCTTGGAACGAGGCGTACCGATGGTTTCATGACTTCCCCAATGGACCGCCGCAACCGTTTGGCTGGAGATGCTTGGGCTACGCGGGCGGCGGGGACCGGCCAGAAATGGTCAGAATACCCGCATCTGAGCGACAGGACGGAATCAACGACGCGACGATGTTGAGTTCTGTCGAATCCTGGCGGTGCTGGCTGCTGAGGCGATCTAAGAACGCCCCGTTTCCGGAGAGTGCATTGAATATGTTCCACTCTCTGGCGGGTGAAGTCATCAGGTTGCTCGACCTGAAGGATTGCGGAATGACTGTTGATGGTAGCTTCGTCCCTGGCGGGCGAGCGGAGTACCAGCATCTTCTCAGGTGGGCTATCGAAAAGCTCAGCCCAGACGAATGCCGGAAACAGACATGGTTTGATCCGCCCGAAGATTACATCAAGACGACCTGGGGTCAGAAGGACACTCCAAAACGGTGGTTGGTTGAAATGTCCTGCGTCTTTGCGGCTGTTTCCCTCGCGCTGGAACGCCACCTGAATGGGCAAGGAAACCCGTGGCCCCCGACGTGATTCTACAGCGCCCTCTGTTTGGAAGCTGCCCATGAACAGCGCCGCGATCCTGAGCCGGTTCGAGAAGATCAACGTCTGGAAGAAGGGTGACCAGCGCGCGCCGCACAAACCGCTGCTCATTCTTTATGCTCTTGGGCAGTGGCAGGGCGGGCGGAGCGAAGTCACGTTCAAGGAAGCAGAGCCGGAGTTGAGGAAGCTTCTTCAACGATTCGGCCGTCCCAGAAAGTCGGATCACCCCGAACAGCCGTTCTGGCGGCTGCAGCGCAACCGCGTGTGGGCCGTTCAAGCACCAGCAGACATACCGCGGAAAACGGGCGACACCATTCCGACTATCGACGCGCTGCGGTCCCCGGCCGTGCGCGGGGAATTCTCTCCGGAAGTCCAGACCGCGCTGACCGCGGACAAAGCGCTCATTACGCGTATCGCAAACCTCATCCTTGAGCGCCACTTCCCGGAGTCGTTGCACCAGGAGATCCTCGACGCCGTTCACCTCTCGACGGAAGCGGTGACGCGGAAGAAACGCGACGCGAAGTTCCGTGAGAAGGTACTCGATGCGTATCAGGGGTGTTGCGCCGTCTGCAAGTTTGAAGTGCGCGTCGCGGACGTGCTCGTCGGGTTGGATGCCGCCCATATTCGCTGGCACCAGTTCAACGGCCCGGCTACCGAGCAGAACGGCCTCGCCTTATGCGTGATGCACCACAAGCTGTTCGACTTCGGTGCCTTCACCATTCGTGAAGGGCGGCTGCGGGTTTCGAGCAAAGCGAAAGGCGCGGGGTTCCAAGAACACCTGATGAAATTCCACTGCCAGGAAGTGAAGAAGCCCATCGACCCGGCCCTACACCCGACCGAAAGCAATCTCGCGTGGCACGCTCGGGAAGTGTTCAAGGGCGAAGAGCTGCCGTGCATCTAGGAGCACCATGATCCTCGAAGTGGCGATACTCGATGTGCGATCTGGGTCCGAAGCAGCCTTCGAGGCGGCTTTCGCAGAGGCCCGCCCACTGATCGCATTGATCGACGGCTTCCTCGGGCTCGAACTCCAGCGCTGCCTGGAGCGGCCTTCTCGGTACGTCCTCTTAGTCCGATGGCGCAAACTGGAGGATCACACCGAGGGGTTTCGCGGGTCGCCACAGTATCTCCGATGGAAGGCGCTCCTGCACCACTTCTACGACCCGTTTCCCACGGTCGAGCATTTCCAACTCGTCAACCTGCCGCCCTGATCCTCCGTGCCATGGTGACCCACACTACGGGCGGTTCTACGCGCACGTTCGCCACGAACAGCCGCGCGTCTTTGCCGCCGATCCGCGCGGTGATGAGCTGACCTTCGCCGATCTGAAGCTGTTGCCAGTCGTCGATTCCGAACCGCACCCGCACTCCCTCGTCGGACTCCACAACGTAACCCCAAACGTCGGCACCGTTCAGGTTGACCGGCTGCATGTACGAACCCTCTTCACTCGGATAATGCACTTATGTGCGCTATTCGTGCCGGAAAGCAAATTGGTTTGCGGGTTTTAGGTGGCGGCGGAATGCGCAAGTGCGGGAAGTGAGGGTATCGGGAGAAGAGGCTGCCGGGCTGAAAAGGAAAAGGCGGGGCGCTCCGTGGTGGGCCGTCGCCCATTCAACCCACTGCGGTCGCCCCGCCCACTTGAGATAATGCAGCCCGCGTGCCGAATCTTGAACAAAGTAACGTGCGACGACGGTTTCAAGGCCGCACTGCGGTGGGCCGCGAGATGAGCTGGCGCTGGATTTTCCCTCTCGTTGCTGGCATTATCGCCGCCGTTGCAATGGCTGATTTGGGAAGGAGCTGGTAATGAACTTCGCGGTCATCACCCGCGTACAATCCGATCTCGAAGGAGTTCGTGAGCTGGAGCACGAGTGCCTCCGGCGCTGGTATTCGGGGGAAGGCTCTCTGTGGAGCGAACACGCCTCCGTGATCCGCGGCTGGGTTCCTTGGACAATACGCATTGAGAAATCGCCCGTTTCACGACAAGTCTGCTGATATGCTCCGCGCCAGCCCCTACTATGGCGCATGCTCACAATAATCCCGAGGACCAACGCCGCCACTGCCAAGTAGTATTACCAGCGCGAGGACGCTGCCGTTCAGGGCTTGGCCCGGTTCGCCCCGGAGTTCGGCGGGCAGGCGATGGCCCTCGGCGACTTCGACACGCGCGCCTTCAACCGGCTGGTCGATGGGAAGCACCCCGCCACGAACGCCCAGCTCACCCCTCGGCATCGCTCCGACCGCATCTGCCTGTGGGACTTTACGTTCGACTGTCCCAAGTCTGTCACGCTCGCGATCTGGTACAACCCGGAAGAAGAACGCATTCGCGAGGCGTTTCACCAAGCCGTTCGTGACACGATGCGCGAGGACGTCGAGCCGCTCGCTGCAACCCGCATCCGCGGAACTGTCGTCTCCTTCGATGACGGCAAGATGCAGATCCGCCCGCACTACGACGACCGGCAGACGGGCAACATGACCTGGGCGATGATCCCGCACTCCCTCGCGCGGCCCGTGAAGGGAAGGCCCGATCCGCAGGAGCACGTTCACGCCACCATCTTCAACCACACGTGGGACGCCACCGAGAATCGCTTCAAGGCGCTGAAGGTCCACGAGATCAAGAAACAAGCCCCCGTGCTGCAGGACGCCTTTCACCAGCGATTGCGGAGCAACATCGAGGCGCTGGGCTTCAAGACGGTGGACAAGGGCAGCGTGTTCGAGCTGGCGGGGGTATCGGACAAGACGATCAAGAAATTCTCGCAGCGGCGCAACGTCATCACCGAGTTCATCGACAAGCACCTTGTGAAGGGGAAGCGCCTCGGGAAGGTCGGGATCGAAACGAGGGAAGAGAAAGGAGAAGAACACACGCTCGCGGACCTGAAGGCGGAATGGGACAGTCGGCTGACGAGGAACGAGCGGGTCGGGCTGGAGTGGCTGAAGGCCAAGCCGAAGCTCGGGAATCTCGGTGCGTTGGTGCGGAAGAACAAGGCGCACGTTGCGCTCTTGCAGCGGATCGGTACACTCGCGGGGTTTGGAAATGAGCGGGAGACCCGCACCAGTGTTTGGGGACGTAGCTGACAAGAAAGAGAGCGATCAGGTCGAAGACACCCGCGCGCCGGGACGCAACAGCAACGCTCATCTCGTCGCGCTCTTGGTCACGGACGATGAAGGGAAGGTGTGGTTCATTCCCGACGGATGCTTCCTTCCCCGTCCCGCAGGCAAGAAAGGCGAAAAGGCACGGCAGATCTACTTCGCCAAGGACGATCAGCAGGAGGTGGAGATCGAGATCCGGGGCGAACAGGCCGCTTATGTGGTGGACATGATCGCGGCAGGGAAACGGGCCTCGGTGCGGCCCGGTTCGGGGGCGATCGATTCGATCACGATAACGCCGGTGGTGTAGCCTCGCAAGCAGCACAACCGGCACCGATTAGCTTGACGCTTGTTCAATCGCTCGCGCGAAATCGAAACTGTTGGCCCACGCAATTCCCGTCGCGTAGAATCACTCCCAATCGCGCTCCCAGCCGGACTGATGCACTTCGCGTGCCGGCCCCGACATGCGGGTCGCGATTGCGCCTCGCTTCGACCGAGTGGAATGCCCCGCCATGCTTGCAGCGTCTGATATTCGCGGGTCGGTAACTTTCGGCATCCTGACGGTACGCTCGGACGAGTACACCGCCGTTCTGGAGCATTTCCCCAACAGGGAGACAGTCAAGGGACGTGTCTTCTACGAGTACAGCCAGCAAGAGGCGGCGGACGGGAAGCGAGTCGGAATCGCCGTTGCCCGAAGCCTTGAGCAAGGTCCGGGCGCGGCTCATGATCTGACTCGCGATTTGATTGAAGATCTCGATCCGGATTGGATACTTGTGGTCGGGATCGCCGGAGGGCTGCCCGAAGACGATTACAGCTTAGGTGACGTGCTGCTTGCGAGCAGAATCTACGACTTTTCCGTGTCCGCTGAAATTCTGGACGGCGAACAACATCAGCGAGAATGGAGCCTAGGTGGTGGCGCAGTCCACCCCGATGTTGCCGCGGTCTTGGGCGCCATTCCGGGCTGGGAGTCTAAGCTCAAGGGATGGAATAAGCAGACCACAGTCGGAATGAAGAAGCCGGTTTGTGAAATTCCGCATGACGCGTCGAGCGACCGGCTGTATGGCCCAGTGGATTGGCGATCAAAAGTGCAGAAAAGTCTCGCGCGCCACTTTCCAGAAAGCAGAAAGCCCAGATTACCCAATTACGCGGTCATTCCTGTCGGTGGCGGCGGCATCCTCGTCAAAGACCCCGCGCTAATTACCGAGTGGAAGCAAAGCGCGAGGGCATTAGGCTTCGTTGAAATGGAAGCGGGAGGAGTGTACCGCGCCGCCCGCCGCACGGAACGAGAGTATCCGGTCTTGGTGGTACGGGGGCTCAGTGACATTGTTGGCTTTAAGCGCGCTGGCGAGTGGACCAGTTACGCATGTAAAACCGCCGCGTCATTCGCAGGCGCCTTTGTCCGCTCTGGTATCGTCACGCCGAAGCCGCTCAAGTACACTCAGGCTCAAGCCAAGTCGCCCACGGTTGCTGCGGGGAAAAACGATCGGGCGGAGCAACAAGGAGATAATAGGGCCGAGCACGTAGTGTTCATCGAGTTCTTGCTTCGGGGGCCAATCGAGGAGTTCAACGAGTCAAATTTCCGGCAAGCGTTACAGACCACTACCGGACTTGACGTTTCGTCCGCCCGTATTGCATCTATTCAGAAAAGAAGCACCCTGGTTCGCCTCGAAGGCGACCCGGAGGTCTTGGCTCGGATTGTGGCACAATTCAAAGCATCGCAGGACGCACTTCACGCTTTCGCGACGACGACTGGGCTCACCCTGATCCGATGGCACGTCGGCAGTCAACAATACGAGCTGACTGTTCAGTCAGAAGGCAACAGCCCGCACGAAGCCAAGCAGGTGACGCCGCAATTGCTCTCATCACCGAGTTCCGATCAGAAGGCGCACGGCTTGCCGCCTGCATCAGGCCGGACCGCTACATTTGCGAAAGGTCGCGCGCTGGTGATTGGCGTGGCGAATTACCCGCACGTCAACAAGCTGCCGGGTTCAGTACTCGACGACGCGCGCGATGTGGCCGATCTCCTGCGCTCGTCCGATTTCTGCGGCTACCCGCCAGCGAACGTAGAGGTGCTGTTGGATGCGCAGGCTACTCTGAACGGAATCCGTGAGTCACTGACGCGGCTGACCCAAACCTCCGCACCGGATGAGACGGTCGTTGTGTACTTCTCTGGACACGGCGGTCGCATTCCTTCCGGTGAGTTTTTGATTCCATTCGACTGCAACCCGAGGAACATCGCGAACACGGCGCTCAGCGGTGCAGAACTGACCACCTTCTTGAGCACCATTAAGGCGGAGCGACTCGCGATTCTGCTGGATGCGTGCCATTCGTCCGGGACTGCGGAGCTGAAAAGCCTCGATCCCGCCGAAGGCGTCAAGGCGGGGTTGTCCGACGCCGCGTACAACCTGCTCGCTCAGGGGAAGGGGCGGGTGATGATGGCATCGTGCCGCGCAGATGAAACCTCGGTCGTACTCGGCGGAATGCGAAACAGCCTTTTCACGCATCACCTATTGGACGCGCTCCGCGGTAAGGCCTCAACGGAGAACGTGGTTCGCGTGTTCGATGTGTTTAATTACGTCTCGGACAAAGTGCCAGCTCAGGAGAAAAAGCAGCACCCTGTCTTCAAGGCTCATAACCTGGAGACTAACTTCCCGTTATCGCTGCGAGCCGGCGGGAAAGCCCTTGGCGGCCCGGAAGCCCCAGTGCCTCCAGCTCCACGGCTCATCAAACTTAGTGGCAAGGCAAAGCTGACGCTTTATGCAGGTCTTGTCACCCGCTGGAGTGCGCTTGCCACATACCTCGACATCTCGCTAGAAGATCGGGCGAAATTTTTGCAGGGCCACGAGCCTCGACAGATCTTTGAGTGGCTGGAAGAGCGGAATCGGCTTGGCGAGTTAAGAGGCGCCTTCAAGGATCTTGGGTGGCCCGACCTGATCGAGGAACTCGACCGCCACCCTCAGTAGCCTCCGACGCAACAGTAGGCGAGCGTTCGGAGGGAAGTGGGAAGCCTGCAACCTCGGCTCGGGCGGCGATTCATCGCCTCCGGAACAACTTCTTCTGTGGACGAGAGGAGATTCTGTCGCGCCTCCGAGGTGCGTTCCTGCAGCCCGGAAAGGACGGAGTAGCCAACATCCAAGCCATCTGGGGTCTTGGCGGTGTTGGAAAGACGCAGATCGCCGTCGAGTACGTGTACCAGCATTACGCCGATTACAAGCACGTCTTTTGGGTCAATGCTGCCTCGACGTTCACGATCGATACCGGAATCGCAGAAATCGCGCGGCGGCTTAAGCTGCCGGAGGCCCATGCGCAGGACAAGGCTATCATTACCGAAGCCGTAAGGCTGTGGCTGGAAGCCAACGAAGGATGGCTCTTCGTGACCGACAATGCAGATGAGCCTGAGTTGGTGCAGCCACTCATCGTTGGTAATCGGCTGGGGAATTATCTCGTCACTTCTCGATCGCCCGAGCTTGATGGAATTGGTGTAGCAAGCCCGATCCAGGTCGGGACTCTTACTCCCGAAGAGGCGATCGCATTTCTCCTGAAGCGAACTAATCGAGAGGGCGCCGAAGGCGCAGATCTGGAAGCGGCAAAGCAGATCACTGCAGAACTGGGTGAGCTACCGCTCGCGCTCGAACAGGCTGGCGGCTATATCGTCTCGCGAAACACCGTCTTTGCAGCATACTTATCATCTTATCTCAAGCGAAAACTTAAACTGCTTGACCAGTCGCGCCCAAAGGCTGGCGAGTATCGAGAAACAGTTTCGACAACCTGGTCGCTGAACCTCGACGCCGTGAGAGAGGAGTCGAAGGCTGCAGCAGAACTGCTCGGGTATATCGCTTTTCTCAGTCCGGATAATGTACCATTCGAGCTACTCGCGAACGGAGCCAATGACTTTGGAGGCGAGATCCAAGTCGCCCTGAAAGACTTCTACGTCGATCACGACGAGCAGGTGAATCCTCAGCCACGTATCGATGAAACCCTTATAGACGACCTGCTCTTCCCGCTACTTCGCTACTCACTCATTGAAAAATTCTCTGACGGGCGCACGTTTTCGATTCATCGTCTACTCCAAGAGGTGATCAGAGCAAGTATTGATCAAGCAGAGGGGAAAAGCCTTCGCGCTCGCCTGCTAAAAGCCTTGGCGAGCGTTTTTCCCATTGTCCACTTTGAAGTCTGGGCTGGCTGTGAGCGATTGCTTCACCAAGCAATTGGGTTCGTAGGATCGACCGACGATTCTGAGCTTCAGACAGTTGAAGCCGGTGTGCTACTTCATCGTATCGCACATTATCTGGAAGAGACGGGGAGCTATAAACTCTCGCTGTCAGTGTACCACAAGGCCGTCGAAGTAAGAAAGGTGGCGCTCGGTCCTGAGCACGCCGACGTCGGCACAAGCATGAACAATATGGGCATGATGTTGTTCAAGCTCGGTCACTACGAGGAGTCCGAGAAGATATTGCTGCAGGCGCTTCAAATCCGTTCGAAGGCGTGCGGCGAGCAGCATCGGGATGTCGGACAGACTTGCAACAACCTTGGGCTCACAGTCGGTGAGCTTGGGCGATTGGACGAAAGCCAAGCGTACTTTGACAGAGCGGTTGCAATTCTGGAGCGAGACGCGGATGGTGAGTGGGATGAAGGCGCTTCGACGACGTTGTGCAACATCGCCATCTTGATGAATGAGCGTGGAAAGAACAAAGAGGCAGAGGACGTCACTCGGAAGGCACTCGCAGATCGCGAAAAACATCTACACGAAAAACACCCTCTAATCGCATTCGCACTTTGTAATCTTGCTGCTATCGTCGGCGAGCGGGGCGCAACCGAGGAGGGGCTGGTGCTAGTCCGCCGAGGGATGGCCATTCAAGAGGAATCGATCGGGCAGGTTCATCCAGATTATGGAAATGCTTGCAACATCTACGCGCGGCTGCTGTCAGACAGCGGGCATCATGACGAGGCTCTAAAGTGGTACAACACGGCAGGCGATGTGATTGCGTACACAATGGGGGTGGCGCACCCGCGCATCGCCACCATTTACAACAACATGGCTCACTGCCACATAGATCTCGGGCACCTCGACAAGGGAATCGAGTTGTTTCAACGTGCGGTTCGATTGCTAGAAAACGTCGTTGGGCCGGATCACATTAATGTCGCTTCCCCCCTGAACAATATGGCCTTTCACCTTTTGCAGAAGAAGGAGTACAAGGCGGCAAAGGATTTTTATCAGCGAGTGCTGACCATTCGGCGGAAGGTGTATGGCGAGGCCCACAACGGCGTTGCCGTGGCGCTTGCCCAGCTTGCATATATCGAGATGTGGATTGGAACGAAAGAAGATGCGGTCAAGATTTATCAACAAGCCGCTTCGATTTATGAGGCGCTCGGCGATCCAGACATCTCCGACTGTAAAAATGTCCTTAAGAATTACCGCCGATGTTTAAGGGATTTGAGGCACTTCGATGACGCGGCCCTGGTTACGAAACGTCTCAAAGCAATGGGGGAGAGCTAAAGCCTTTCGCTTACGGCGTCGGCCCCTGCTGTGGTGGAACGGGACACTGATCCAGCCACGACATCATTCTGCCCATCCGGCCGCGCTGTTCCTCCATCTGACGTGCGATGGCCTCGTGGTCGATCGGCCGGCTCCGCATCTCGTCGAGCAGTCGCATGAACTCCCGCTGGACCGCTTCCTGCTCTTCCGGAGTCATTTCAGGTGCGGGCGGATGCTGCCCGAAGAGAAAGGTGCGGGCCGCTTCTGTCGTCGCCACGGTGGCGCGACTCTCCTCGCGGTCGATGAGCAAAACGTGGGTTCCGTCCTCTTCGCTCGAACCAAGATCGTAGCCCTGCAAGAGCGGGGCGACGGCACGGTGGCGACGGTACGATGTATGCGTTCACGAGCCAAGGGTTTGGTCGCCTCAAGTGTGCGCCTGGCGTTGGAGCACTTTCCGGCTAGAGATGGAGGGGAAGTTTCGTAAAGCGAACGAATGACTTGAGCAGGTCGGGTTTACCTTGCAGCCGCTCAAACTCACTCGTGACTCTACTACGCAGGACCGAGAGATCGGGCGGGCAGTAATTGGCGAGCCGGCCATACTTGATATAGCGCCAGATGCCATCAGCTGGGTTCAGTTCCGGGGCGTATGGCGGGAAGGGTTCGAGCACCACGTCGGGCGCAATTGCAAGGTACTCGGTCACTGCCGAACAGTCGTGGATTGGAATCTGATCCCAGAAGACCGTCATAGGAGTGGCTAAATCTGCATGCAGTGTGCGGAGGAATTGCGCCACCGTCGGACCTCGGTAATTCACGTTGTCTGCCAACAGGCCGTAGTGGAGCCGAATACAATCCCGCAGGGGGCTAACTATGATCGCTCCGATGGCCGAAATGCGGCCGTGCTCGTCCGCTACTCGCTGCACCAAGGTGTGGCCCCGACGAGCATAAGCCCGGCGGACGAGTGGCTTCATCATGAACCCGCTTTCGTCGATGAAGACGACGTACGCGTCCCGCGTCGCTGCTCTTTTCAGGACCTGGGGAAGCCTTCTCTTGATCCACCGCTCGATCACGGCATCGTCGCGCTCTATCCGCTGAAACACTGGCCTTATAGTCCTGTAGTCCCAGCGCCGCAGGTACTCGCCGGCGGTCCGCACCGCGATACAGATACCGTACTCCCGTCGGATCAAGTCGCACACGGCGCGCCGCGTCCATAGCGGGACGGTGATGCCCACCTCTTCGGGGGTGTGCCCATCAATGATTAGCTGGAGTTGGGCGGCCTGTTCGGCACTTAGCGCGCGGCCCGAACCCGAGGGCCGCCCGCTGCGCTCGTGCGGCAGGGCCACCAAGCCGCCCGTGACGTACGCGGACCACCAGCGGGATACGGTTTCGCGGGTGACTCCGAGGACGTCAGCCATCTCGGTCTCGGTGAAGCCTCTCTCGCAGCCGCGCAAGGCCCGCATCCGCCGCATCCGCGTCCGGTTCGGGATCGGCACTTATGCACGCACGCAAGAGTTCGTCCTCCGGTGGTTGGATGCGACCTCGAACCGTCGGGAGATTGTCCGCCAGCGGTGGAATTTCAGTGCCGGCGGGTCGGTTGAGGAGGTGGAAGACTACCGGGTGGACCTGATTGGAGTCACCGAACTGGAGTTGGTCGTCACGCCGGACGTGTCAGGCGGTGACGAGCACGCGTCCCTAGCTGAGATGCGCCTCGCGTAACCTCATCGTTTCTGTTTCGAGGAGAAACATCTTGGGGACGCCGGAGGTGTTTTATCGCGCGGATGTTGGTAACGAACAAATCCCCGCTCGCTTTGGTCCAGGTTACGAACGAACCGCGGGTGCCCTCGTTCGACCAGCACGAAAGCACATTCAGGTGTGCTCCCTACAAGTGCTCTCTATCCGTATCAACGGCTGCAAAAGAGTGCATTCTGTGTAATTCATGCGATCTTGTAAACTCTTACCGAGATGGATCTTCCGGTCAAAAGGTGGTGCCCCGCCCTTGTCGAAGAGAATGAGCGTGGACAAGGAAAAGGAACCTGTTCCACCCCGTGATTTTCACCGCCCGGAGCCGAACTTCCACCAGGCGCACATTCCGATGGCTCTGCCCGACCCGATGTCGTTGCTCGGGTTCACCGACCGCTGGCTGGCCTTGGGGGTCGTCACCCGTGAGCGGGTCGAGGCCCTCGGCCGGGAATTCGAGTCCAGCAGCGACAAGAACCCAGAGCACTATCGGTACGCGGCCTTCCGCGACTACCTGGCGGCCCACCGGCCGCTACAGCCCGCCGTCGCCGAGGCCCTCTACTTGCTGGGGGAGGCGGGCCCGGACCGGGGGATGGGCGGGGCAATGACCAGGGACATCGCCTGCCTGCCCGAATGTCCGTCCGTGGTCCGCGACCGTGCCCTGGGGTCCGGGGAGCGAAGTTTGGTTGCGGCCGTCCGGCAGGCGGTCCTGATCGCCGAGTTGGCCTGTGGGCTGACGGAGGAGTTGTTCGACAGGTGCCTGACCGCCGCCAACGGAGCCGTCCACCGCGCGCTCGTGGCCCGACCGGAGTTGACGCGGTGGCAATTGGAGCGAATCGCGGAAGCGGGGGCAAACAGGGCCGTGAGGAATCTGGCGGCGGTTCGACTGAGAGGATGGCGGTAACAATGGCCCCGTACCCATCTGCCGAAGTAAGCGTGACGGACCACTAGGCGGCCCCGGCGGCCGCCCGGGCGGGCCGCTTCGGGGGCCCGGGGACAAGAAGGTCGTGGACCCGGGCCAGCAGGGCGGTCAGGTGGGCCGGGTCCGCGGGCTTGACCAGGTGCAGGTCGATGCCCGCGTCCGCCGAGCACACCCGGTCCCGGTTCGTCCCGTACCCGGTGACCGCGACGACCACCGGTTGCTCGCCCGTCGATTGGGCCCGGAGCCGCCGCGCCACCTCCCACCCGCTCATCCCCGGCAGCCCGATGTCCAACAGGACCACGTCCGGGGCGTCCGACCGGGCCGCGCGCAGCGCCTCGGCCCCGCACGACGCGATCCTCACCTCGTGGCCGCACGCGGCCAGCAGATCGGCCGTCGACTCGGCCACGTCCGGGAGGTCCTCGACGACGAGAACGGAAAGTGGGGCGCGCGGGGAATCACTCATCTGGGGTCCGTTGAGGTCGGTAAAGGTCGTCGCCATGCGCGGAGGGCCGGGCTCCGGTTTAGAGTGGCAAGCCACGCGGTCACGCACACCTTCCGGCGCGACTGGCGAACGTCAATTATTGGCACGCATTCGCGTGCCTGGTCCATTGTTTGCGGCGGACGAACGGTACTGATGAACCACTTGAGCGAGTGCCACAGCTTAGATGCTGTCCCCTGTCAAAACGATTCCGGTTTTCTGGAAAGATTATCCGGTGCAACCCGCACCACCTGTTGGGAAATCGGAACCGGAACGAGGGATTGCATTTGCGCCAGGCGGGCCGGCACTCTTGAATAAACGAGAGCCCCGCGTCACTGCTACACGCGTCACACCTTTACTCCAAGAGGGCACCCCAATGCCGGCTCCGGTCATGAGTTCCATCGTTCGTACCATCTTGTCCGAGGACCTGGACCTGTCGGCCGATGAGGTCATTCAGAAAGCCAAGTCGCGCGGGGTCACGGCGCCGGACCGGGTCGTCCGGACCACCGCGCACAACATCAAGAGCGAGCTGAAGAAGAAGGCCGCGAAGGCGGTTCCCGTTGCGGCCGCGGCGCGCACGACCCGGGCCCCGGAGCCGGCCGCGGTCGCCGCTTCGGTCCCGGAACCCGTTTCATCACATTCGGGGCCGGACCTGACCTCGGTTCTCGCCAACGTCGCGCTCGTGAACTCGGTGCTCGTCGGTTGCGGCGGGGCCGAGCCCGCCCGGCAGGTGGCCGCGGCGGTTCGTGCGTGCGGGGGCGTCGAGTCGTTCCTTCAGCACCTCGACGTCGTGACCGGCATCCGGGGTCCTTCGCCCGCGTGAGTGCCTGGGTCCGGGCCGGAGAGCTCGATGCTCTTATCCTCGCTCTCCTGCCCGTCAACCCGAATACCTCGTGCTCGTCACCGGGCCGCGTTCACTCCGAGGGCCGAGTACACGGAACAGTGCCCGGTAGCCCCGCGGTACGCCGGCGCCCCGCCCAACGCCGCGAGCGCCAGGCCGGCCCACCCGCCTTGACTCACCCCCAGGCCCGCGATTACCGCCCCGCCGATCGTGGACGCGGCCTGTTCACCCGGACCCACGTTCACCGCGGGCCGGGGCGAGCGCACGGGATGGTTCAGGTCTCGCACGCCTTGTCGGGTCTGCGCGTATTCCGCCGTACCGGCCATTTTGTTCTCTCCGGGTTGCACCGGGCACGAAATCGGCCCGTACACTTCAGAGCCAGCAACTCGAATGCCGGAACCGATTGGGAACGCACGGCTCTGATTTGGTGTGTACGCCCTCCGAGCCGGGGCACGCGCACTAGTGTTTGGTGTCGCTCTCCTGCCGAAGAAGGGCCGATGTCGCAACTCGGGACACACGCGGAACGGGTCAACATCCTGGTGGTCGACGACGAACCCGCGAACGTACTCGCCCTCGAAGTGGTGCTCGCGGGCCTGGGCCAGAACGTGGTCCGGGCCGGGTCCGGGGACGAGGCCCTGCGCCGGGTCCTGGAAGCGGACTTCGCGGTCGTCCTCATGGACCTGCGGATGCCCGGGCTGAGCGGGTTCGAGGCCGCGCAACTCATCCGCTCGCGCCCGCGCTCCCGGTCCACCCCCATCATCTTCCTCACGGCCGCGGACGGGGACGGGTTCTCGGCCACCGAAGCCTACGCGCTCGGGGCCGTGGACTACCTGACCAAGCCGTTCGTCCCGACGATCCTGCGGGCCAAGGTCGCGGTGTTCGTCGAACTGTACCAGAAGACCGAGGCCCTCAAAGCGGCCGAGCGCGAGCGGGCGAGCGCGGCCGTGCGTGAGAGCGAGGAGCGGCTCAAGCTGGCCGCGGGCATCGCCCGGCTGGGCACGTTCGACGTGGACCTGCGGACCGGCGCGGTGGTGGTGAACCGGCCGAGCCAGGACCTGTTCGGGATGGCGACCACGCACACCACGTTCGCGCGGGCCCAGGAGCACTTCCACCCGGACGACCGGGTTGCGGTGATGGCCCGGGTCCGGGCCGCGTTCGACCCGGCCGGGCCGGGCGAGTTCGAGGTCGAGCACCGGGTCGTGCGGCCCGACGGTGAGGAGCGTTGGCTCCGGGCCCGGGGGCGCGCGTTCTTCGCGGGCGAGGGGGTCGGGCGGAAAGCGGTCCGGTGCCTGGGCACGTACCTGGACGTGACCGAGGCGAAGCGGGCCGAGGAGGCCCTGCGGGCGAGCGAGGAGGAGTTCCGCACCACGTTCGAGCGGGCCGGGGTCGGGAAGGTGCACGCGGACCCGCACACCGGGCGCATCGTGCGCGTGAACCCGGCGTTCTGCGCGCTCGTGGGGTACACGGCTGACGAACTGTTGGGCCGGACCGTGAGCGACGTGACGCACCCGGACGAGCGGGACGCGAGCGACGAGCGGTTCGGGGCCCTGGTGCGCGGGGACATCTCACAGTACGCGGTCGAGAAGCGGTACGTGCGCAAGGACGGGTCGGTGCTCTGGGGGCGCGTCACGGCGACCGTGGTGCGGACCCCGAACGGGTTCCCGGTCCGGACGTGCGCCATCGTCGAGGACATTACGGCCCGCAAGCACGCTGAAGCGGCTCTACTGGAGGAGAGCCGGCGCAAGGACGAGTTCCTGGCGACCCTGGCCCACGAACTGCGGAACCCGCTGGCCCCCATCAGCAACGGGATGGAACTCCTCAAGGCGTACCCGGTCGAGAGCCCGGCCACCCAGAAGGCCCTGGTCCGGATGGAGCGCCAGTTGGCCCACCTGGTTCGGCTCATCGACGACCTGATGGACGTGTCCCGAATCACCCGGGGCAAGCTCGAGCTGCGCCGGGCGGCGCTGGCCGTTGGGGACGTGGTCGAGAGCGCCGTGGACACGAGCGCGCCGGCACTGAGCGCGGCCGGGCACACACTCGGCGTGCGGGTGCCGGCCGAGCCGCTGGTGCTGCACGCGGACCCGGTCCGGCTCACCCAGGTGGTGTCGAACCTGTTGAACAACGCGGCCAAGTACACGCCCCCGGGCGGGCGCGTCATGGTGACTGCCGAGCGGGACGGGGGCCACGCGGTCATCCGGGTGTCGGACACGGGCGTGGGCATCGAGCCCGAGATGCTGCCCCGGGTGTTCGAGATGTTCACCCAGGTGGGCAAGACCCTGGACCGCGCGCAGGGCGGGCTCGGCATCGGGCTCGCGCTGGTCCGGCGCCTGGTCGAGATGCACGGGGGCACGGTCACGGCCGAGAGCCCGGGGGCCGGGCACGGGAGCACGTTCATCGTGCGCCTGCCACTCGCTGAGAGTCCCGGAGAAGGAGTGACCGAAGCAATAGAAGGAGCGGTCAGATGACCTCGCCGACGAGCAGCGGCATCCACTCGGACCGCGTCATCACCTGGTAATAGCGTGTGGCGGGCTGGCAGATGAGGAACACGACCGGAGCGTTCGTGTGGTCGTGGACCAACAACCCCCGCATTCCCTGCTTCAGTTTGAACCACACCCCGTTCGCGAGCGCGTAGGTCGCCGGCACGACGACTGGCTCGGGGGCCAGTGCGGACCACTTACCCGCGGCGACAGAATCTTCCCAGGTCCACCCGGTCGGGGGTAATTTCCGTTCGGCCCGGTCCTTGTTCCCCCACCGAACGACTTGCAACCGCCCGTTCCACCAGACCGGGAGCAGGGTCGGGGTCGCGGCCCAGTAGAACCGCACTTCCTTCTCCCCGCCCCGGTCGTGGATTCGTTCGTCGAGGCCGTTCTGTTCCATAAGCAGGAGAGGGAGTTCGCTGTACGCCAGGGCCACACCGACACACATGATGTTCACCGCCTCCACACTCACGCCGAGCGCCGGAACCGGGCCTTTGGTCTTCCGAACTGGTTGAAGGCAGCCGGATAGCGGGCGACCACCACGGACCGGAACCGGGCGCGAATCGCCACGGCGAACGCGAGCACCTCGTCCCGGCTCGGATGTGTTGGCACTGAGACCGGAAGGGTGATGTTCAGCGCCCCTTCACAGACGGACCGTAGTCGGGCAACGGCCGGGGCGTATTGCCCCTTACGAAAAAGCAGATGGGCCCACGCGAACTCGCGGTACAGCGCGCACACGGTCGTGTAGAACGCGCTCGTGTCACCCGGGTACGCGGCGCGAACCGCGTCTCGAATGGCAACCCACTCGATGGCCCCTCGAACGAACTCGTCGGCGCGCATAAACGCCTCCCCTCAGAAGCACACCTTCCCGCGCACGTCGCAGATGTCGAAATCGTTGGCCGGGTCTTTGTAGACCTTCGGGAGGTGCAGTGTGGTCCCGCTCCGCACCTTGAACCGACCGTACCGCGCGTTGATGGCCGCTTTCGCCGCCGCCAGAGCTTCGCGTTTTGGGTCCGGAATATCGAACAGGCTCAGCTGGAACCCCTTCGCCCGGCGCAACTCGGGCGCGATGACGTGCAAGTGTGTGGCGGTCCCGTCCGGTACGTAAGCGCGCCGGAGAGCGACGCGCGCGGCGTCGAGCAGTTCGTCGAACCGGTCCGAGGGGCACGCGAGCCGGCACAGCCCGCCCGTCGATTCTCCGTTCTTCCACGCGACCTCGACCCCGAGCGTGCTAGTCCGTACGACGTGGAAATGCAATTCCTCGATGAGTCGCTCGACGTGGCGTACGGTCCACGCCCACAACAGGGTCGGGTCCGACACATTGCCCATCAGTGACCCGCCCCGCGCGAGCACCTTGTGCGGGGTGCGCTCGGTCCGGATGGGCGTCACCGGGCGCCCGTTAAGCTCAAGCCAGAGTTCGTACCCGGCCTTGGTCAGGAGCTTCTGCACGAGTCGCCCGTCCGCGTCGGCCAGGTCCAGGCACGTGCGGATGCCGTAGGGCGCGAGCCGAGCTGCGCGGCGCCCCGCGATGCCACTGATTTCGGTCACCGGCATGTGCGCCAGGAGTTCGCGCTCGTGGTCCCGGCCCAGAACGGCAACGGCCCCGAGGGGCTTAGCCGTGTCGCTGAACAGTTTCGCGAGCGTGCGCGTGCGGGCTACGCCGATGGTTACGGGCAGGCCCGCGGTTTCGTAGATGTGGTCCCGGATGTCGGTTGCCGCTAGTGCCGAAGGTTCGGCCCGGAAGAAGAACTCGTCGATGCTGTAGTATTCGATTTGGGGACTAAACAACCCCACGATACCCAGCATCTTCCTGCTCAACAGCTCATACCAGTAAAAATCTCGCTTCACGTAAACGCCGTCCGGGCACAATTCCTTGGCGTCCCAGATGGGCGTCCCGGTCTTCACGCCCCGGGCCTTCATCTCGTAGCTCTTGGCAATCACACACGCCCCGTTGTTCCCGAGCACCCCGACCGGCTTCCCGGTCAGTTCCGGGTGCCGAACGCGCTCCGCGCTGACGTAATAACAGTCCGCGTCCAAATGGGCGAAATACGCAACCATGACGATTTTCCCGATTGTGCCGTCTGCCACTGCGTTCAGTACCGTCCTCACGCTTGAAACTGTACACCCGAATATTAAGCTGGTCCAGTGGGGAGAATGTTCCGGTACCTTCCGGTAACGAGTCATGATTGACCCGAGAGCCGTCGTCGAGAGCGCGGCCCGCGAACTGTTGCGGGCCCTATCCGCGTTACCGGTTGCGCCCCGGGTGCGTGTGGCGAGTGCCGACGGCCGCGTGGCGTGCCTCATCCAGGTGTGGGGCGGTGACCACGTCATGCCGACCGCGACCAGCAAGCGTCGGAAGCGGGCTACGGGCGGACGTGACGAGTGCCGGGCGGATATCCTCGCGGTCGTGACCGCGGCCGGGCAGGCGCGAACGCAGAAAGAAATCGTTCGCGAACTGAAGTTAGCAGGGAAGGCTCACGGCCCGGGCACGGTGGTCAAGGCGCTGGCCGATTTGACGACGTCGGGGGTGCTCGTGAACCCGCGAGACAAGAAGGGCTACCGGTTGGCCGAGTGGCGCCGAAACAAGACCCCGAGCTTGTTCGACTGAGCGAGGGCGTCCGGCACCGGTGCGCGGTTCTCCGAGTGCGATTGCTCGCGTACTGAGCACACACCGAACAACGAGAGTGGTTCGGGGAGACAATCAAGGACGGAAAAGCGGCTGAGAAACGATGGCCGGAGCGAGATTCTGGATGGCCCCGCGGGATTGGCCCCGGGTGTGCTTGTGGACGGGCGGCTCCGAGTTGAGACGGTTCGTCGTGCGGGGCGAGGGAGAGGCGCTCCGCACGGCGTGCCGTTTTCACGAACTGTAACACGCGTCGTGGTCACGCAACCACCCGGGCGGGCGCCAGTCGTAAAGGCTGGCACACGTCCGGGTGGCGTCCTTTTGCGGGTCGATAAGCGCGCTGACCTGCCCGATTCGACTCCCCGCACCACCACAGCAGGGGACACCGGGGCGAGATTGCGGCCGTTATCATTTCTCCCCGACGCACCCACACATCCGGTGTGCATTTTCAGGACCGTTTCCTCTTTCGGAACGTTTCGGCCGGTGTGTCCCTACGGAGTTCACGCCCCCTCACCGGGGCGGATAATATGGGTATTCGCTCGCCACCGCCGGATTCGCTGTGAACGACCCGCAGAACTACCGCACCGCCCTGGACAACCTGCCCCAACTCGTGTTCGGCGCCGCCCCCGACGGGGCCGTCGAATACATGAACACCCGATACGTGGAGTACACGGGCCTTCCCCTGGACGACCTGCTCGGGTGGAACTGGGGCTGGGTCGTCCACCCGGCCGACCTCCCGAACTCGCTCGACGTGTGGGCCGCGGCCGTGCGCACCGGGACCCCGCGCGAGGTGTCGCACCGGTTGCGCCGGAGCGACGGCGAGTACCGGTGGTTCCTGGCCCGGGCCGAACCCGTGCGGGACGAGGACGGGCGCGTGGTCCGGTGGTTCGGAACGTGCACCGACATCGACGAGTCCAAGCGCGCGGCGGACCAACTCCGGGGCACCCGGATGCTGTTCCGCTCTTTGGTCGAGCGGAGCCCGGACGGGGAGGTGCTGGTCGGGGCCGACGGGACCGTGCGGTACGCGAACCCGACCGCGGCCCGGCTCCTCGGGTTCACGGTTGAGGAGTTCTCGGGCACGGACCTGTGGGGCTTGGTGCACCCGGACGACCGTGGGGCCGTGAGCGCGTGGCTGGAGCGGGTCATGCTGGCCCCGGGCGAGCACCTCCCGCTGGTCGTCCGGTTCGTACTTCGGGACGGGTCCGTGTTCGTGGCCGACGTGCTGGGCACGAATCTGCTGCCGGACCCGGACGTGCGGGCCCTGGCGATTCAGTTCCGCCGGGACGAGACCCCGGCCCGGTAGCACGTGTGAACACAGAGACCTGAGCCTAGGAGCGTCGGTGGCTTCATTCGACATCGTGTTACGGACCCAAGGGAGCTTGCACCCGGGCGGCTCGCCGACCGAGTTCGTCTCCGAGTACGCGGGCCTCATTCGGTGCACGGACGACGAGACCGGGGTGGTGACCAACGTGGGGCGGGTGGCCGCGCGCCGGGTTCACGCCGAACGGGCGTGTGACGCCGGGGAGTGGCTGTACGACGTGTGCGACGCGCACTCGGCCGAGTTGCACGACCTGCACGGGTTCGTGTACGAGCCGGACGGGTACGACTTCAAGGCCCCGCTGGTGCGCCGGTTCGAGACGACCGGGTGCGACCTGTTGGTGCTCGACTACGTCATCCTGAGCCCCAAGTGGCGCGGGCTCCGGTTGGGCCTGCTGGCCGTGCGGAAGCTCGTGGACCTGATTGGGGGCGGGTGCGGATTCGTGGTGAGCGAGATTGCCCCGCTCTCGGCCGAAGGGTACGAGGCGCTCCGGGTGCCCGCGGCGTGGCTCCCGCCGCTTCCCTCGGACGAGGCCATCCGGGACGCTACAGTGCGGCTGCGCAGGTACTACCGGCGCATGGGGTTCCGGCGCCTGGGGCGCACGCGGTACTACGCGCTCCCGCTGAACCAGGTCACCCCGACCGCACACGATTTGCTCCGGCCCACGTGAACGGGTTCTCGTAACCTTCCCCTGATCGTTGGTCGAGGTGGCGTGCCTACACCCGAAGCCGTGAATCGTGCGACCGCTCAACGAGAACCGAATTCGGTGCGAAGATTTCCGCGCGGCTGCCGAGTTACGAACGGGTTTCTCTGCTGGGCCCCCGGTGCCTGCCCAGACGACGCAAAAGGAACCTGGTCCCGGCAGGCCGGCCTTACCGGGGTGTTAACCACCCTTTCCAGATGGGGCTTGGCACAAGTACATGTGCCCCTCGTACCGGTACCGGGGGTGCTTGGAGACCGCGCGGTGATCGGCCGTGGGCACCGCGTGGGCCGCGCCGACGGCCGCGATGACCGCGTCGAGCGCGTCCCGCCGGGGTTCCGCATGATGACCCGGCGGAACCGGTCGCCCACCCGAACGGCGCCTTCGAGCCACTCCAGGATCGCGTGCCGGGTCGCCCTTCGCACCCGGGTGAGTGGCCCGCCCTTGGGCTGCTTGTAGTTCTGATGCGGCACTCCCAGCAGTTTCAGGACCGAGCCCGGGCAGCACTCCACCACGACGCGTTTCGCCCGGGCGAGCTTGCGGTACTGGAACGGGAGCACCGCTGTGCACGCCGCCCGGCGGAGCGGGTTGACCACGTCGCGCATCCCGAAGAAGGTCTGATAAATGAGCCGGTAGTGAAACGTATCAAACGGGGTCCGGGCTTCGGTGTCGGACGCCCGGCGGATGTGCTTGCGCTGGAGCAATTCGGTCGCCCTCCGGACGCACTCCAACCCGCACCCGTACGCGTCGTCTTCCCACTCCGACAGGAAGGCGAACTGTTCTTCCCACGGCGTTCCCTTCGGGAACAGTTCCACGGGCAAGCCGAACGGGAAGTCGAACCCCCAGAGCGCCCGCTCGGACTCGAGAATCGAGCCGACCAGGTGCGCGAGGGCAGGGGCGCGTTCGGCGGTCCCGCAGATCGCGGAGAGAGGACGAAGGGACGTCAGGGCCAATCGGGGCGGGCGGGGGTGCGGCTCCAGTTCGGCCACCCAAATGAAGTCCCCGGCCTGCCGCGCGCCGCTAAAATCGACCCCGAAAAAGTGCTCGAGAACCGGAAGCTTCATGCAGTCATTATCCCGCGTTTCATAGGGTTCCGGCGAGGTCAGAAGTGGTTACGCACTTTTCGCAAAAAATCTACTAGGGCCGCATCTTTTCCCGCACGTTATCCTGCGCAAATCGTGCTTTTTTGTGCGGTCTAAGCGTTTCATGAGAGCCGCGGAATACTGGGATTTGCAGGTTTCTCTAGCGTTCTACAGCTCCTCCTGTTCCACTACCGCATGATTTACCAGACGTTCTTTGGGATGCGCGACGTGGTGCAGCATTTGGCCGCTACACCGGGAACGGCCGTACTGCCATTCCAGTATCGCAAGTTGCCGAAGGCGAAGCGCGTCGTGGTCGAGTGCTGTCCGTCGTCGGTCCTGAAGAAGAACAAGCTCCCGCACCAGAACTACAAGCAGCCCAAGGGCGGTCCGCTGCTCCGGCTCCGGCGCTTCACTCGACACGAGATCCTGGCGGACGCGGACAAGTGGGTGCGGATCAGTGACCGGCACCGGCGCGTGATTATGCGCAACCCCGGTGGGGACGCGCTGGACGCGGTCTTGGCGGCGGTCGGGGCGTTTCGCGGGTTCTGCGCGGCCGACCATGCGGTTCTGTCAACGCACCCCCGACTCACCCGTGAGGGGTGGATGTACGTGTGATGTTCGGCAGGCCGTTCCTCGGATCATCTTGGCGCGAGCATGCTTGTTGGATAGATATGGCAATCCTTCGACCCTAGGTGTGTGGGTTACAGGGCCTGATTCACCGGTGCCGGGGGCGCCCGCACGGACTCCGCGTGCCCACGCGCTCGGGTTCCGGCGCGGCAAGGCGCCGGCCACGGGTGGATGAACCCTGCGGGCCACTCCGATCCTGACCGCCCGCGACCGGTGGGCGGGGTTCCGGGCCCCCGGAACCGGGCAGTGAAGCGAATGGCCACGGTGGAAGTGATGCACGGGATCACCAACCTATCACCCGAGCGGACCGGTGCGCGAGCACTTCTGAATTGGGTCCGGTCACTGGCGCATCGAGAACCAGTTGCACTACGTGCGGGACGTGACCCGGCGCGAGGATCCGTGCCGGGTGCGCGGTGGCGCGGCCCACAGGTGCTAGCCGCGTTCCGTAACGCCGCGGTTCACCTGTTCGCCACCGTTCCCGCCAAGAGATGCGCCGAGGCCATCGGGTGGTTGCCCGTGTATCCCGAGCACGCACACGAGCTTATTGGCATCCCCCAGCGTGAATAACGGAATGCCCCTGCCCCACGGCCCTGGAAAATTCCCGCCACCGCTTGCCCCTTCGGGGGTTCGAGAGATATACTTATTGATGGTCTGCAGACCACACGCCAGCGGGGTTACCTTCAACCTCCTCTACAATCCAGTTCTGTCACATTACCACTCAACTGAGGAGGAAGTTATGTCCGCATCTTTATTCGCTGTGTTTGGTCTCGGCCCGCCTGAGATCCTGCTCCTATTGGTTCTCGGCGTTCTCCTGTTTGGCCGGAAATTGCCCGACATCGGCCGCTCGCTTGGCAAAACGGTTGTCGAGGTGAAAAAAGGGTTAAAGGGAATCGAAGACGAAGTCAGCGAACCAGGTGCCCAACGCGCAGCGATCGAACCCGAACCAATCAAAGCTCCAACCCGTGTGACTCCATCGAACACTCCAAAATTCGACGATTCACCCGCTCCGGCCAGCGTCCCGCCCAAACTTTGATTAGGGCTGTTTAGTTCGTTAATTCTGACAACTTAGCGAGTTTCGGTTATGCGCTCCCGGGAAAAGGACCGGGAGACCGGTATGGGAGCCGCGCCGTCGTTAACAGAGGTTTTGGCCGCGCTCCCGGACCCGCGTGATCGGTCGGGGCGCCACGCTCCCGGTGGTTCCGAACCTCGTGATCGTCGCCCCACTCGCGGGCATGCGTTCCCTGGAAGCCGTTGCCCAGTTCGCACGCGACCACAACAGCCACAGACCCTCGCGCTGGGGTTCCGGTCCGCCAAGCCCCGCGCGAGGCAACTCCCTCCGCCCTCCTGCCCCCATTCGGTATCGGGCGGTGAGGGCGCCGGCCGTGTTCGTTGTGGCAACAGTCCACGGGTGCTGGCCCCAAGTCGCAACGCTCTCACGCATCTCTTGCGCCGTGGCCAAAGTACCGAACTTCGCGGCAGTACGCCGAGAACGTTGTTGAAGTCGTGGGCGACGCCGGCGGCCGTCTCGATGAGTTCGCCCACCCGCCGCGACTCGGCTAACTGGGCCGCCTGCTCCTGCAAGCCCCCGCGCAAGTCTTCGGCTTCGGCGGCGCGGATCTTCAGCGCGAGCACATCGGCCATCGAACCGGCGAAGTCGCGCTGCTCGGTGGTCCACTCCCGCGGTGCCCCGATGTGCTCGTGGCACAGGACGCCAATCATCTCCCCGCCGACGTAGATCGGCGCGTCGAGCTTCGAGGTGATGCCCAGCGGGGCGAGATAAGCGTCGGCCAGCCGTGTTGTCCGGGGGTCCACTACGACGTTCTCGGCCGGAAGAGTTTTGCACCGGCCGAGGGCGGCCAGGTATTCCGGGAACTCGTCCACGCGCATGGTCGCGCCAGCCGAGTGGACGGTCTTCCCCCGCTCGAACAGATCGACGCACCGGAGGAGGCACCGTTCGTCGGCCAGCAGCCAGATCCCGACGCGCTCAACGTCGAGGACGTTCGCGGCCGCCTCGGTGACGCGCTCGAACACGGGACCGAGCGAGGCACCGTCCTTGATGCGCAGCTTCATCAGTGCCAGGCGGGCGTCGTCGGCCGGGCGGGACGGTTCAGTCGGGAGTGACGGTGCGGGCACGAGAAGCGCCTCGGAGTTTCCAACTCTGTGACCGAACTTGGAATTGATTTACGGGCCGGTCCCTGTACTCGTTTGCTTCGGGTGACGAACGAGTATGGGTGTGGGTGCGACGACAATCGGCGTAACGATCAGCAGAACAACTCATTCGTCACCGCGCTCGAGCGGAAAGTGGCCCGTGCTCGTTTGCTCTGATCGGCGAAGGACATCGTGTCGGCTCTCACGCCGACCTCGAAGGGGTCCGCGGAGCGCTCGTAATCGGGACACAGAGCGGATTTAGGGGCGTCAGCGCGCCTCGAACCGGATCTCACCCGGGCCGAGACGTGAACCCGTTGACCGCATACGCCCGCCTCGTGGTGAACGACCCGGAGCGCCCCGCGAACCATGAGTGTCTTCCCTTCACGCGACTTCCGAGAAAGGTGTACGTGGCCCGATTGGACCCGACCGACGAGCGGAGCACGGGCCGGGCACCCTTACGCCACGTCGAACGGGCTCGGCAGATCGTTCCGGCAACTGGTCCTATTTTTTGTCCTTCGGCGGCCCCGGCGGTGGGCCGAACTTCGGCGCCGGGAACACGGTCGTTAGCAGGTCCGAGAACGCTTCCTCGTCCAATCTCCCGCCCTTCTTCTTGTCGAATTCATCGAATGCCGCCTTTGCAGCACTGAGCATCTCCTCGGAAGTGAGTTTCTTATCCTTATCCGCATCCGCCCGGTCCATGATGGCCGTCGCCATGAAGGTGCCGAGGTTGAAGCCACCCGGCGGCGCGCCCTCGGGTGCGGGCGGGAGCGACTTGCCCAACCCAGCGGTGAGCGCCTTCAGGTCCACCTTGCCGTCCGGCCCCTTCTCACAGGCGTCCCACAACCGCTTCACCGATGCCAGTAACTCGTCCCGCGACACGAAGTCGTCCCCGTCCTTGTCCATCGCTTCCATCATCGGCGGGGCCAGCAACGCACCGAACTTCGGCGGCCCGCCGAACCCGAATCCCGCCGGGATGTGCCCCTTCGACGTGCCCGCGACCTGGGCCGCGACCGACGCGGTCCGCTTCTCGATGAAGCCCTTCAGCCCCGGCGGCTTCACGAACATGGTGACCGCGCCCGGGGCTTCCTTGCGTGCCGCGGCGGCCTTCTGGTCCCGCTCCAGTGGTGCCTTTACCGCCAACTCCGCCTCGACCAGTTCTTTGAGCAACCGCTCTTTCGAGAACGCGCTCCCGGAAAGCTCTTTGAGCAGCTTCTGGTACTGTTCGCGGACCTCGGGGATCGCGAGGAGCCGATCGGTCAACCGGTGCGTCCCGGGGTACGGGTGCGTCAGACTCAGGTTCATTTGCTGGCTGTTCGAGCCCAGCACCGGGAAGTTCGCGAACGCCCGGTCCAGGTCCCACGGGACCAGGTGCAGCTTGTTGGTCCGCGGGTTCAGGTACAGGCAGTAATTGTGTCCGAAGAACAGGCTGTCCCCGTTGGCCACGAACGCGGTGGCCGCCAGGAACCGCAGGTAGTTGTCCACGTCCAGGTACGAACCGATGTCCCTTTCGAACGTCGCGTCGTCGCCCTTGTGGACCAGTTTCGCGAACGCGATCACGCGCGCGGCCTCGCCCCTCGTCGGTTCCCGCTTCGGGGCGTACTGCGCCTTGTACTTGCTCCAGTCGTCGCCCCGGTCCTCGAACTCGCGCAGCCCCTCGGGCTTCATCAGTACCCCCTTGTCGTCCCCGAACCGGTCCTTCAGGAACGACTTGTCCACCTCCTCGACCAGCGTGTACACGCCCAACAGTTCCTTGTCGAACTTCCCCGGCACAGTGAGCCACACCTCGGCCAGAGCGGTCCGCGGGGCGGGCACCCCGGCGCCCCGGTAGATCGCGTACCCGAGCACCTCCCGGCACTTCGTCGGGTCGGTCACCTCGCAGTGCAGGTTGATCGACTTGGACCCGCCGAAGCGCCCGCTCCCGCCGGCCCGGTCGAGATCAATCTTGATCGACTTCTTGGCGGTCCGGGCCGCGTCCATGATGGTCCCGTTACCCTTGTACCGGATGCCCACCTTCTCGAACGTCTGATCCCCGATCGCCACCGAAGCGGTACCCCACGGCAGGTCCGTACCGAAATTGTTGCGGTGTACCTCCCGTTTCGAGTCGACCGGTTTGTCGGGAGCTTTGGGAGCCGGTTGGCCGAAGCCCGGGAACCCGCGGTTGCCGCGCGGCTCGATGGCGGCGTACTCCTCGGCCGATAGGGTGATATGGACCGGCCACAGTTTGCCGGGAGCGAAAACTTCGGACTTCTCCGCGGCTGAAAGCGAAGGGGTGCCGAACAGCCCCAATACCGTGAAAAGCACTGGCAACGACCGTTCTGCGGCCCGGCGTGCGGAACGAGCTGTCATCAGTAAACCCAGAATCGAGGGGATGTTCAGCCGACATGGAGAAACGGCTCGATCATCATACCCGAAAATTTCACGCAAGTTTCACACAAATTAAGACGGGATACCAGAGCGGTGGAATGAGGCGGTTTGTAACCGTCACCACGATGTGATTTTACTTCCGTGCCTTTCTGTCCCCAGTTACTCTCGCGTCTTTGGTACCACCCGGGTCCCTACCCTGGGGCACGCATGAGCACGAATAGGCCTTGCATTTCGTTTCAGCCGGTATTGACCGCAATCGTAATGGCGGCTCTTGTTGCCGCACACAGTGGGGTGTGGGAAGCGGTGTCGGCTGTGGGTAAGACAGCGGCAAAATCCTCTGCTCATCTCGCGAATATCGAACTCACACTTCCACCCGCCCGTGCACCCGAGTAAGCTGATCGCCACGTTTACTGACGAGTTGCAGCGCGCGGGCCGCAGCACTCGGCGAGGCTGTGCCCGCACTGGGTGGCTCCATGCGCACGGTATTTTGCATCTCTCTGTCCGTGTTCGCGGCGAGCGCACCTGCGTGCGAGTTCAGAGTGGTACACAGATCCGCTAAGAAAAGTGAGTCCCAGAGGATAACTCTGGAAGAGGCCCGGTCCCAAATGGTCTCACAAACGAGTGCAGGGGGAATGAATCGGGATGAGGTCAAGCAGCTGATGGGGCGACCGAGCCACACCCATGAATCGGACCCCCAAATCGGGTTCAATGACATCTGGATCTACGAAAATCAGAAAGTGATTTGGGACAAGACCGCCAACAGGTATTACTCGCGAGTTGACATCGTCTTCAACCGTTCCGAGAAGAGCAAGGTTCTCGGGATCGACGCGAGGTAGCGCGTCCGTTTGTCCCCGGAGCAATCCGGGGAAATGAATTTGTTTAAGGACGGGTAGCGGCGCCACGCGCCGTCATCTAGGCACTTCTCCTCGGCCCGCGGCACTGCGAGAACGGTCATTGAGGGCCTCGCGCCTACTCGCTACACCATCGTGCCCGGTCTCGCGCAACTCGGTGGGCGAAACGTCCGCACCCACCGCACGACCACCGCCGCCCAGACGCGGACGCCGGACCGGGGCCGCCCGGTACCCGCTACGAGAAGACGGCCCGCAACTTCCTCGCATTCGTTCAAGTGGCGTCCGTCATGGTCCGGCCCTGGCAATCTGTCAATCCGTCCACTAAATCTAGGAACCTGGACAGTTCTCACCTACGGGAAATCCTTCTTGGAGCTGTGCTCGCGCGCCTAATTTTTGCTGCGTGTTGCTTTCTGGAAAGGTGGAATATAGTTACTTTACCCATTCCGTTTCCCCTTGCGGTGAAAGCGGTTATAGTGATTAAAGAGGGCCGGAAGCCGTCGATTTGGTACAGGAGCGAGTACCGGGCCGATTGCTGGAGGTTCTGACCGTGCTTCGAGCCGTCATTGCGTTCGCCCCGGTCGCACTGATCGTCCTCTGTCCCCTCCCGAGTTCGGCCACACCTCCGACGGCATCGCTATCACGACAGCAGGCCGAGCAGCAAACAAAAGTCGGAGGGCGGCTCGCAGAACTGCGTACCGTCCGGGACTTGCTCTCCACATTCAAAATCGATCCAAAGCAGCTAAAACTGTTCGACGAGCCGCCGGACCGACTCGCAATCATCCGTGTTCATGCCACATCGAGTAATGGGAAGCAGCGCGTCACATTGTCCATCCGGCTCAAAAACGCAGACGATTTGGTCGTCGCGTACCGCAACCTGGACGTGAACAGGCTCTTGGACGCGGAAGTAAAGAGTGCGGCGATCGAATACGATGACGTAACGCCCTAACGGGTTCGCTCCCCATCAGAACGCGCCGGCCGCGTTTCAGCAATTTTTGTCACCTAGCACGGGGTTGAGCGACAACGGACTTCGGGCGCGGTACTTCGCCGTAGAAAAGCACTCCGACGCGGTTCTCCACCCGGGCGAGTGGCGGGAGGTCACACGGGCCGCATTCCGTGCGCGCCACGACCAGCGCGGGGTTGCTCCGGGCGGCGTGCTTCGCGGGCAGCACGGATAGCTCGGTCGCGGTGAACGGGCGCGAAACGGTCCGGCGCCGGAGGTAGGTGCCGCGTTTGAAGAACGTCGGATAATCGGACCAGTTCACGCCCTTCTTCCAAAGCAGCTCCTGCATCTCCGCGCCGCTCTTGGCGTGCAACTCTCGGTGATCGTAGTGTGCGTGGGCCGCCATCGCGATCGAGTTCTTGGTCGCGTCCAGTTCGCGCCACAAGAAGGTGTTCGCGGCCTCTTCCAGCGTCGGCACGTTCCATACGCGGCAATCGAAGACCGGCAGCCGGTCAGCGAATTCGCTGGGCAAAAACGCGGGCAATCTTCGATTGAAGTGAGCCGAGCACAGCGCCGCCAGCGTGGACGTCATCTTTTGAATGCGGCCGTCGAAGAAGACCTGCGTGTCGTATTCCCCCGGTACCCACGCGAGCGTGATCTCGTCCGACTGCGTGTAGCCCACCACCGCGTTCGTTTCGCGCACGAGGAACGTCGCGGTATCGATCATGAGATGGGAGAGGCGCTTATCGAACGGTCTCTCCAGCCCGCGCACGAACGAGTGGAACGCGCGCCCGTCGAGCCGCGCGAGCGCGGGCACCAGTGGCATCAGGCGCCGACCGGCCTCCGCGCCCTCGTACCGCTTCATCCGGTCGCCCAAGCTGTCGCTCATGGCCGTCTCGTATTCCCGCGCCGGTCCCGGTATCAAGGTATGAGGGGCGATGCGCGGACGGGTTCATCGCGCCGCCCGTAACGACGCCGCACGGGTCGAGGAGGTTCACGCCATGTCCGCACCGCACGTCGAACACGTCGAAATGACCGGCCACATCGTCGACTCGCTCCTTTTGCCGAAGGTGCTCGACGCGATCCTGTCACGCGGCGGGCGGTACCACATCGAGACGCTGAAGCTCGGCGAGCGCCAGGACGATCCCAGTTTCGTGCGCATCGAAGTGCGCGCGGACTCGCCGGACCAGCTCGACGCGATACTGGCAGAGGTCCACCCGCACGGCGCGGTGCCGGCGCAGTCGGAGGACTGCCGCACGCTCGCGGCCGATCTGGACGGCGCGTTCCCGGACGGGTTCTACTGCTCCACCAATTTCCGCACCCAGGTGAAACTGAACGGCGAATGGGTGGACGTGGAGGACCAAGAGATGGATTGCGGGATCGTGGTCGATCCCGAGGGCGGCGCGGCCCGGTGCCTCCCCATGACGGCCGTGAAGACCGGTGACCGCGTGCTCGTTGGGCGCCGAGGGACGCGCGTGTTCCCGCCCGAAGCCGAGATGCGCAAGCACGAACTGTTCGAGTTCATGGCCAGTCCCGTTTCGAGCGAGCGCCCGAAAGCCGTCAGCGTGCGCGAGATCGCCAGCGCGATGCGCAAGACGCGCGCCGCGGGCGACAAAGTGCTCGCGGTCCTCGGGCCGGCGGTCGTTCACACCGGCGGGGCCGAACTGGTCGCGAAGCTCGTGCGCGAGGGGTTCATTAACGTGCTGTTCGCGGGTAACGCGCTCGCCACTCACGACATGGAACAGGCGTTCTACGGCACGAGTCTCGGCGTCTCGCTCGACCGGGGATTGCCGACCGACGAGGGGCACGAGCACCACCTGCGCACGATCAACACGATCCGGCGAATGGGGGGCATCAAGAAAGCGGTCGAGGCCGGGCGCCTCAAGAGCGGCATCATGTACGAGTGCGCGACCCGGAACGTGCCGTTCGTGCTCGCGGGCAGCATCCGCGACGACGGCCCGCTGCCGGAAGTCGTTACCGACGCGCTCGCGGCCCAGGACGCGATGCGCAAGCTCATCCCGGGCGTGGGTTTCTGTCTGATGGTCGCCACGACGCTGCACTCGATCGCGGTGGGCAACCTGCTGCCCGCGTGGGTGAAGGTCGCGTGCGTGGACATCAGCCCGGCGACTGTCACGAAGCTCATGGACCGCGGGAGCACGCAGACCGTGGGGATCGTTTCCGACGCCGAGCCGTTCATCCGCGCGCTCGTGACCGAACTCGATAAGGGCGGGGCGTGAAAGGGTCGCGGCATCCAGCCTGGGCGTCCGCATGCGATCAGGGCCACAGGGGGCGCAACGCTTCCTTCTGTGGCCTCGAACGGCGGGTGCAGTGAGGTATATTAGCGGGCACGTGATCCACTCACCGGGCTTCGCCGATGCACCTCTCCCGTTCCGGTCGCCTGATATTCCTGGGGGCACTTGTGCTCCTCGGCTCCGCGGCGTTGGCGGCCTGGTATTTCACCCTCCCCACTCCGCCTCCCGTATCGACCGAACCCGAACCGCCTCAACCGGACCCACCAACACCCGATCCCCGCATCGTGTTCGATTCTCCGTACCGGAACGTGAAACCGGGGGTCGGTTACGTCGGCGACGCGGCGTGCGCGAAGTGCCACCAAGCCCTTACCAAGTCGTATCACGCGCACCCAATGGGCCGGTCCGCGGCGCTCGTATCCCAGGCAACGCCCATCGAAAAGTACGCCCCCTCTGGGCACACCGAGTTCACCTCCGGACCGTTCGCCCTCAGCATCGAAAAATCGCCCACAGAAGTGCGGCACCGGGTTCGCGTGTTGGAACCGACTCCGGTTCCCGTGAGTGATGTCATCATCCCGGCCGAAATCGCGATCGGCTCCGGCACTCGCGGGCGATCATACCTGAGCGTCGAGGGCGGGGCCGTCTGGCAAACGCCCGTGAGCTGGTTCGGGCCGGAAGACCGGTGGGACGTTTCGCCCGGATTTCACCTCGGAAGCATGGCCCGACGCGCGATCGTGCCCGAGTGCCTCTACTGTCACGTGGACCGGGTCGAGCCCGTGCCCGGGGCCGACAACCGCTACCGCGAACCACTGCTCCCCGTCCAGGCCGCGATCGGGTGCGAGCGGTGCCACGGACCGGGCGCGCTGCACGTCGCCGAGCGCACTGCGGGCGCAACCCCTCAAACAGACACGTCTATCGTGAACCCGCGGCACCTCGCGCCCGCGCTCCAATCCGCGATCTGCGAACAGTGCCACCTTCAGGGGGAAGAACGAGTACCCCGGCGGGGGCGTGATCTGTTCGAGTACCGGCCGGGGCTACCGTTCGAGCAGTTCGTCAGCGTGTACGTCCGGCACCCGGACCTCGCCGCGGCGAACCGCTCGGTCGGCCAGTTCGAGCAAATGGAGCAGAGCCGCTGTTTCACCGGGAGCCGCGGCGCGCTGTTGTGTACGAGCTGCCACGACCCGCACGCCGCCCCGGACGCCCCGACACGCGACGCGCACTACCGCCAGCGGTGCCTGAGCTGCCACAAATCACAGGGATGTACCCTGCCCGAACCGGACCGGCGGACGAAGAACGATAGTTGCGTCGCGTGCCACATGCCCAAGGCCGCGAGTGCCAACATCATCCACGCTAGCGTGACGAACCACCGCGTCCCGAGGACCGCCGCCCCCGGCCCCGCGCCCAAGGGTTTGCCCTTCGCGGAATCCCCGCTCGTGCGGTTCCGAAGCGGCCCGTTTTCCCCCACCGGTGACGAACGCGAGCGCGACCTCGGGCTCGCACTCGCCGGGTTCGCCAAGAAACGGCTGCCCCCCGAAATCACAACCCGTAGCGACTTGCGGTCACTCGCGACCGAGCGATTACGCGCCTCACTCGCTCGATGGCCGGGCGACGCGGACGCCTGGCGCGCGCTCGCGTCCACGCGCCCCGATCCGGCCGAAGCCGTCGAGAAGTTCCGCGCCGCGCGAAACGCACTCGCCCTGAACCCGGAAGCAGAAGCGGCTCTGGCCGGACTGGTCGAAGCCGCGACGGTAGCGGAGCGCTACGACGCGGCCCTCGAAGCGGCCGATACGCGCGTCCGAATCAACCCGACCGCGGTCGATCCGCTCCTCAGTCGCGCGATCGTACACCTCGCGCGCAACGATTGGGAGCGGGGCGAAGCGGATTGCCGCGCGGCGCTGCGCATCAACCCGCTGCACCCACAGGTGCGCACGTACCTCGGCGCCTGTTTGCACAAACGCGGCGACCCGGCTGCCGGTCAGCGCGAGCTTCAAACCGCACTCCGGTTCGAGCCGGACGTGCGAGTACAAGCGAACCTGCGCGAATGGTTCCGACAGGCCACGCGCTAGTTGCGGCTGTCAAGGCGCGCGAGCCGGCTTCGCCTCGGCGCTCTCGATCAGCGCCAGGCCCGCCCACGCTACCCACCGCCCGGGGAACTCCAGTTGACCGCCGGCCCAGCGCTCGGGCGAGTACGTGAGCGCCGCGCGGAAGGAATCCCGGGCGCGGTCGATCGTTCCCGCTTCCAGCGCAATTACCCCGCGGAGCACCGACATATCGGCCACCTGGCTCAGTTTCAGTCCGATCTGTGTCATCCGGGTCCGGAGGTCGAATTCGCTCAGCGCCCGCATCACGACCTGCGAGGTGAACGACGTGCTGGGTTGAGCGTCCAGGAGCGCCTTGCCGACCACACCAGCGACCTCGGTCCCGACCGGGGACGGCACGACGAGCAGGCTCCCCGGTTCGATGATCTCCCCCAGTTCGGTGTCCGCCGCCGCGTAGTCGCCCAGTGCAATGTGCGATTGCGCGCGGAGCCAGTGGTACGTGAAGCCCCCGAGCGAGCCCTCCAGTTCGGGCGTCGTCCACTCCAACACGTCCTCCGGCCGCCCCGTGCGCAACAGCAGGTTGAGTTCCAGTTCCATGCCCTGCGTGCCGAACGCCGAAACGTCGGACTTCAGGAGCAGGTCGCGGGCCGCACCCGCCAGCCCGCGCCGGTCGGCCATGATCGCCCGGTCGCCCACCGAGGAGCGGGCCGATTCGTTGGCAAACGCGCGCGTCTGTTCGTCCACTTCTTTGGTCAGCCGGTCGAGTTCGGCGAGAATTTCCGCGGCCCGCCGGTCCCCCTTTTTCGGCCCGCCGCGGCTCGCCGGAACGTCCCGGTACGCGCGCAGGTGGGCGGCGGCCAGGTCCAGGTACTTGATCGTCAGGTACAGTTGCCCGAGCGCGATGTGGGCCTCGGCCAGGTTCGGGTCCAGGGCAACCGCCCGGTTGAGGGCCGCACTCGCCTGGATCTGCCGGAGGCGCACGAGGTCCGGTACCCGCCCGGCCCAGCTCTGCTCCGACGTGATCCGCACGAGCGCGGCGTAAATCCGCCCCAGGGCAAAATAGGCGGTCGCGTCGTTCGGGTTCTCCGCGACCGCGCGCCGCGCGGCCCGCGCCGCCACGTACAGGATCCCGACGGGCGCTGACCCGCGGTCGTACTCGAACCGCTGCTCGAACCCGAGCGCCAGTTGCGCAACTTGTGGGGGCGGCGCGTTCCGCACGAGCGGGGGCCGGACGAACGCCCCGCGGATCGTCGCGTCGAGTGCCCCCGCGGGCGTACTCCACCCGCTCGCGGCCCCGACGAGGCCGCCCATCTGCCCGGGCACCCACACACTCAAGTGGCGCTGGGGGGCCGAACCGAGCATGGCCTCGGCCTTCTCGAGCAGCACCAGCGCCTCGTCCCGTCCGGCGGGGCGGGACGCGGGCGCCGGTTTCCAGAAAGCGTCCCACCAGCGCCGGCCCGCCGGTCGCGCGCCGGGCGCGCGATCCTCGTCGCCCGGGCGGAACGCGCGCCCGGTGAAGTCTACCCCCCGGCCCTCATACGGGTCCGCCCCGCGCCCCCGAGCGGGATCGCGCCAGCCGAACACGACGAGCCCCCCGGTCAGGTGCAGCACCGGCCACTCGTCCGGGTCGGCCAGGAGGCGTGCGCGTGCCTCGCGCGCCGAGCCGTCGGTTTCGGCCACGAACGCGACGACTCGCGACACCCCCAGTGCACGGAGTTGCTGGCGGGCCTTCTCGGGCACGTCGGTCTTCAACAATTCCTTCACCGCGTCCTCGTCGCGCAGTCCGCGGTCCTCGGGGCAGAACCAGGCGAGCATCGACGCAGTTTCCGAAGAGAGGTAAAGCGTTCGCGACTCCTGGGGCCACAAGTTGCTCGCGTGCGCCCGTCGGAGGAACGCGGCACCGTCCAATACGGCACTCGGTGGCTCCACCGCCCACCGGCGCGGCTCGAACGGCGGCGCCTGTAACCAGCCCGGCCAAGCGGCCACCAGGAACCCGACCGCCAGTGCGACCGTGAGGCCGCGGAGGGCGAACCGGACCCGCGGGCGCACCAGCGCCGGCGCCTCGCGCCCGGTAAAGTACGTGACGAAGTTCCAGGCCGTAACCGGGCCTGCAACAACCGCGAAAAACGGCACGAGCCGGACCTGGATACCGCTCACGAGCGCCAAGCCGATCCACGGCAGCACCCACGCCCAGTGCCACGCCTTGCGGTTTAACAGGAACGACACCAGCCCCAGCCCCAACAGGGGGAAATAAGACAATACCACGGGGCTTTCCCGGAAACTGGCGAAGAACTCTCGCGTAAACGGTGAGTTCACAGCTCCGCCCCCGCCTTCTTCGTGTAGCGCGGCCAGGGCGCGCTTGAGTTCGGCGGGCACCTGTAAGTTGTGTACGTGCGCGGGGCCGGCACACGCGGCCACGACCAGAACCGCGATTCTCGCAACCATCCGCCCCAACTCCGACCCGAACGCGCCCGAAGACCGTGCATCCAGCAGGCGCCCGAACTCGATCAGGGCGACGACACACAGTCCGATCACAACGTTCTGGTCGACGTTCCCCCACACCACGAACAACGCGACCAGGTACCAATCGGGACACCGCGCGCGCGGGCGGTCCGCGGGGCGCGGGGCGCGGAACAAGAGCCGAACCGCAACAGTCAAGAAAAACGCGGAGAACGTCGCGGGGTGGAGCAGCACCCGGCTCCCCAGCGCGAGTACGGCCAAACCCGAGATCGCCAACGGGAGCAACCGCCCCCCGCGTGCGCGACTCATTTGAAAGATCAGGAGCGCGATCGTCCCGGAAGCCAGGGCCTTTACGAGCACCAGCGCACCGCCGCCCGCGACCGAATACACCGCATAAACCACGAGGTCGTAGAGCCACGCGGGGCCGATCGTGCCCGGGCGCGAAACGAACTCGCGCCCGGCCACCAGGTGCCGCCAGATGTCGCCGTCCCGCCCGGGGAACGACGCCAACAGCACCCCGAAGAGGCCGATGAACGCCAGAGCGAATGGGAGCTTGGGCGCGGAGCGCGAACTGGCGACGGAGGGCCGCCCTTGTTCTTCCCCGCGGGGGGAAGAAACAGAGAGTTGGGAGAGCATGCCAGGACTATTTCCAATATATTAGATAAATAAATTAAAAACAATCGCTACGAAATAGAAACTAACAACCGGACCACACAATCGCCATCCCGAACATTGAACTCTTTTGAGCCGGAAGAACCAATTCCTACCTCCGAGGTAGCGCCGGGTGCAGGCCAAATACGCCACGGCAATTTAAGTCGTCGGCCGAACCTTGCCGCCGGAAATGCTAATCAATGAGAGAAAAATTGCCAACTCATTGCCGATTAGAACAAAAACCATTGTCGAATTATAAAATCGACACAAACACCTGAAAAACACGGCCAATACGCGGAAAGCCGCTCCTTCAACCTCTCACAAAATATGATTTTGGGGTTGACAAAAGTGGCAATTTTGACGAAATATTGACACATTCTCCTTCCGTGGGATTCTCCCATTCTCCGCGGGTGCTTTAATGTCCCTCCATTCTTTCCGACCGGCCGGGCGTAAGGGTTTTACGCTCATTGAGTTGTTGGTGGTCATCGCGATCATCGCCATTTTGATCGGTCTGCTGCTCCCAGCAGTCCAAAAGGTCCGCGAAGCCGCGGCCCGCATGAAGAGCCAGAACAACCTCAAGCAGATCGGCATCGCGCTACACGCCTGCCACGACGCGGCGGGCAAACTGCCCACTTGTCACGGGTCTTTCCCCACCGGTAACGACCCGAACTGGGGCGCGGCTTACAACCCCTCGCACTTCGGAACGCAACAGTACTTCCTGCTCCCGTACCTCGAGCAGGACAACGTCTACAAAGCTTCGGAAATCAACGCCGGCGGGACCGCCGCGGGCAACTCGTGGCGCTCGACCGCAATCATCAAGACGTTCCTGGCCCCGAGCGACCCGAGTCTCCCGGGCGACGGGCGCACCTGGGTCAGCGGTAACGGGCGCGGGGCTACGAGCTACACCCCGAACTGGCACGCGTTCGGCGGCGGGTGGGGCGAGGACTGGCAACTCGGCGGGAAGGCGCGCATCCCGGCCTCGTTCCCGGACGGTACGTCCAACACGATCGGCTACTTCGAGTGGTACTCGGTGTGCGGGAACCCGAGCGCCCCGACCGGCAGCGGGTACACTGAGCGAGTGTGGTGCGAAGACGGGCAAAACTGCAACCCCCTCGCCGAGATGTCGGGGCGCAACGACCCGAACGTGCGATTCGTCCCCGCGTGGTGGGCGTACTACCCGGGCGGATTCGACCTCGGGTCGCCCGAGAGGTTCCCCAGTGGGTACCCGCAGAACTACATCACGCTCCCGCAGTTCGGCGTGAACAAGAACCAGTGCGACCCGCGGCGCGTTCAGGGGTTCACCTCCGGTGGGATCAACGTCCTCCTGATGGACGGCAGCGTCCGGTCCGTGAGTTCGGGCGTCTCGCAGTCGACGTGGGCCTTCGCGATTATGCCCAACGACGGACAAGTGCTGGGCAGCAACTGGTAGGCAGAAGAATCGTTCGGGATCGGCGACTCGCAAACGGAACTCGCAGATTCCCACCGGGCCGCCCCGCGTGGGAATCACTTTCTTCCCCAACCAAATTCATCCGATCCGACCAGCGGCCGACCCACAACTGCTGGTTACACGCCCCTCTGCGTACTCAGGGGCAAAAGTTCATCTTCACCCTCTTCCGAGTTCACACGCCATGACAAAGCGACGTTTAATCTTCGTACCTCTTCTCTTTCTCCTGACACTCGGGCTGATGATCGGCTGCTCACAGAAGACCGCGCCGGCGAAAGTGTCCGGAACGGTGACGTACAAGGGCGCGCCCGTGACCGGCGGGAACCTGGCGTTCCACACCGATTCGGGCGTGTACAGCGCCGCGCTCCGCACCGACGGAACCTTCGAGGCGAGCGACTTACCCATCGGAGACGTGACCGTGACGGTCGATACCGAATCACTCAACCCGAGCGTTAAAAAAGAAACGTATATGGGGCAATCATCGGGCGGCCCCGGCGGTGCGTCCTCGAAGTACGGTAAGGGCGGTAGCGCCCCCCCCCGGTCACCAAAGGCCCGCCCGTGGGCGTGAAAGGCGCCGGGAAGCAAGAGAAAAGTCCAGCCGGTGAGGACTCTCCCCAGGGCGACCCCGGCCACTACGTCAAGATCCCGCGGGCCTACGCGGACAAAACCAAGTCCACGCTGAAAGTGAATCTCAAAGAAGGCACGCAGCAAATCACGCTGGAACTAAAAGATTAAGCATCCAGTTCTCGGTGGCCCGAACCGTGGGTCACCGAGGTTGCCGACACGTCACGTTCTCGTGTGCCCGCGAACCCCGAGCACCGGCCTCGGTGATACACTCATGTCCGATGCTACCGATTGCCAATCATTGTTCGCCACGGCCCCGGTCCAAGAAGCCAAACGCGGTAGCGGATCGTGGCACTTTCTGAGCCGGGTTTTGCGATTCCCGTTCCGCGCCGCGAATGGCGCCCGGCGCCACCCGTTTCTGACCGCGCTGTTCCTTCTGGTACTACTGGCAGGATCGGGCGCCGGGCTGTGGGGCTACGCGCACTACCAGTGGCGCGCGGCTCAGGGCGCACTCAGCGCCGAGCGCCCGGATGAGGCGCGCGAGCGGCTCGCGCTCTGCCTGCGGGTCTGGCCCCGGAACCCCGAGGTCCACCTACTCGCGGCCCGCGCCGCCCGGCTCACCGGCGATTTCCCCGGGGCCGAAACGCACCTCAACCGATGCCTCGAACTTCAAGAGGGCGCGACAGAGGGGGTCCAACTCGAGTTCCTCCTCATGCGGGTCCAGGCCGGTGACATCGATACTCTGGCCCCCGCGCTGTTCCGCCTCGTTGACCAGAAGCACCCCGAATCACCGATGATCCTCGATTCGCTCGCGCGCGCGTACATTCACCGCCTCCGGTACAAGCCGGCGTATGGGTGCCTGAGCCGGTGGATCGAGGCCCGGCCCACCAGCGCCAAGCCCCACTACTGGCGCGCCTGGACCCTCGAGCGCCTCAACAACCCCAAGGCCGCCAAACTCGACTACGCGCGCGCCCTCGAACTCGACCCGGACCTCTTACCCGCCCGGCTCCGGGTCGCCGAGATGCACCTCGAGGACCGCATGCCCGACGACGCGCAGCCCCACCTCGAGTACCTCCAGCGCCAGGCGCCCGACGACCCGCGGGTCCGGGCAAGGCTCGGAATCTACCACTACCTCCGGGGCAACGGCACCCGGGCCCGCGAACTCATGGAGCCCGCGCTTACCGAACTCCCCACCGACGCCCCGCTGCTCATCACGCTCGCCAACCTCGACATCCAGGAGAACCAGCCCGAGCGCGCCGAGCCCCGGCTCCGCGCCGTGCTCCGCGCCGACCCCGCCGACACCGAGGCCCTGTTCGCACTCGCCGCCGCGCTCCGGCTCCAGGGCCGCACCCAGGACGCCGCCGACGCCCTCGCCGAGCACGACCGCACGCGCGCCGCGCTCGCGCGCATCAACGCCATCCTCAAAGACCTCACGGACAGCCCGACGGGGACCGCGGACAACGACGCCGAACTCGGGGGGATGTTCCTGGAGATCGGGCGCGAGAACGTGGCCCTGTACTGGCTCGAGCGCGCGCTCGAGCGCGACCCCAACAACGCCCGCGCGCACCGCGCCCTCGCCGAACACTACCAGCGCAAGGGCGACCGGCCCAAAGCCGAAGCACACCGACAACAAGCCCGCGCGCCCGCTACGATACCGACGCCGGGTTCGGGTACGCGCCCCGCACCGTAGGCTCGCCACGACTCACGCATCAGATAAATTGATCGAATTTCCTGGCGCGCCACTGCACATCGCTCGATGCGCCTGGTGCCTAATGACTTGGTAATTGGGCTGTGGGTGAGCGCGAACTCGGCCGCGGCCCCACGATTCGACCCGCGGGGATCACAGCGTATCAGTTCTGTAACGGGCGATCGGAGTCGCATCAGGCTCCACGAATGCCCGCGACCAGTTCGACGTGCTGAAGGAACGCTTCGACGCTCCCACACGCCCGAACCGCTTCCGCCACCTGCCGGGCCGACTCCGCACCGCCGCACGCCCCCACCACCGTGTTCACCAGGGCCACGTTCGCGAGCACTCCGGCCAAATCGGACGCGGGTGGCGCTACGACGGTAGGAACCGCTACGACCACAGCCTCGGGCACGGGGACCAGAGCAGGCGCCGCACTCTTGGTCGCGCGGGCCGCGGCCGGAACCGCCTTGGGCGCCGTTCCTTTCGCCAGCTTCTTCTTGAGCTCGCTCTTGATGTTGTGCGCGGTGTACCGGATGGACGAATCGGGAGCGGTTAGCCCGCGAGCCTTGGCCTTCTTGATGACCTCGTCGGCCGACAAATTGATGTCACCGGCAAGAATCTCGCGAACAACGGTACTGACGACTAGTGCTGGCACGGGTACACTCCGGTCGGGCGAGATTGGGCCGTCCGTAGCGGGTGCGCAATCCTTGAGGTCATTTTTCATCCGAACTCGCTAGCGGACAACCTCACGCCCATCCGAGATTTGGGATTTCACCTGTAATTTGTGTGGGTTGTGCCGCGTGAACGCGGGTGCGACCCGATCCGAGGGCGCGGAATGCTCGTTCGTACCTTGCACGCGATTCTCCTGATGAGCTTCATCATCGCCCCGGTTCGTTCCGCCGATCCACCGACACTCCAGCAGCAACTGACCCAGGAACCGATCGGCGCACTCGCGAAATCAGCGCGCGAGCGCGGCGACGCCGGGCGCGGGGCCGCCCTGTTCTTCCAGCAGTTTCTCACGTGCGTCAAGTGCCACGACAGCGAAGCCGGCACGACCCTCGGCCCGGACCTCGCGAAGGCCGGCAAAGAAGTGACCGCCGAGTACCTCATCGAGTCCGTTCTGACGCCCTCGAAGGTACTCAAAAAGGGGTACGAAACGGTCGTCGTCACCACGAAGGACGACCGAACGATTACCGGGTTGGTCACTGCCGAAACGCCCGATGCGCTCACGCTGACTGATCCGGCTGCGAACGGAAAAATGATCGCGGTTCCGAAAGCCGAGATCGAAAAACGAACTGCGAGCGCCAAATCGCTGATGCCCGAAGGGTTGGCCAACCTGCTCTCGGACCGGCAACAGTTCCTCGACCTCGCCAAGTACCTCATCGAAGTGTCCGAAGGCGGGCCGTCACGGGCCAGAGAGCTGCGCCCGGCCGTGACCACGCTCGTGATCCCGGAGTACGAGCAGGACATCGACCACGCCGGCCTCATTCGCGCGTGGGACGACAAAACGCTGCGCCGCGGGGAGGCGATCTACGCCCGCGTGTGCGCGAACTGCCACGGGACGAAGGATCAGCCCGGGTCGCTCCCGACGTCACCCAAGTTCGTGGCGCACGTCTTCAAGAACGGGAGCGACCCGTACAGCCTGTACCAGACGCTCACACGCGGCTACGGCCTCATGGCCCCTCAAACCTGGATGGTCCCCCGGCAAAAGTACGACCTCATTCACTACCTGCGCGAAACCTACCTCAAGCCGCACAACTCGACGCAGTACACGAAGATTGATGCCGTGTACCTCACCGCGCTCCCGAAGGGCACGACCCACGGCCCGGCCGCGGTCACTGTTGAACCGTGGGTGATGATGGACTACGGCCCGAGCCTGATGAACACCTACGAGGTGGGCGGAACCGGTCCCAACATCGCGTACAAGGGGATCGCTGTTCGGCTCGACACCGGCACCGGCGGCGTGTCGCGCGGGACGCGCTGGGCGCTGTTCGATCACGACCTGATGCGGTTCGCCGCGGCGTGGACCGGTGAGGGGTTCATCGACTGGAACGGGATCCACTTCAACGGCCTGCACCAGATCCATCCGAAACTCACCGGCGAAGTGCGGATCACGAACCCGGTCGGTCCCGGCTGGGCCGAACCTACGACGGGGAGCTTCAAAGACCCGCGCCCACTCGGGCGCGATAAGCGGCCCTACGGCCCGCTCCCCAAGGAATGGGCGAAGTTCCGCGGGGTGTACCACTACGGCGATCAGACTATCGTCTCCTACACTGTGGGCGACGCTCCGGTGCTGGAACTGTCCGGGGCGGAACTCGATCCGAAGAAGCCGGCAGATGTTCTCTTCACGCGCACACTCGAAATCGGGAAATCATCGCGCGAGTTACTCTCGCGTATTGCGCCGACTCGCATAGCCGCGGCAGTGATCGGTAACGACCGCGTCACCCTCGAAGAGCGCGACGGATTCACTGTGCTCCGCGTTCCCGCAAACGCGACTCCGGTGCGCGTGAAGGTACTCATCACGAAGGGAGAGGCCGCCGCACTGAAGGCATTCGCCAAAAACTCCCCTGCACCGCGTGCGCTCGAACCACTTACGCACGGCGGACCGAAGCACTGGCCCGACGCGCTCAAAGCCCCCGTCACGGTCGGCAAGGACGACGGCCCGTTCGCCGTCGATACGTTCGGTTTGCCGAATCGAAATCCGTGGAACGCACAACTCCGACTCACCGGGTTCGACTTCACCCCAGACGGTAAGCGACTCGTTGTCTGTTCGTGGGACGGCGATGTGTGGCTTGTGTCCGGGCTGAATAACCTCGCGAATGGGCTGACATGGCAGCGGATTGCGTCCGGGTTGTTCCAACCGCTCGGGCTGAAGATCCGGGACGGGGCCGTCTTCGTGTGTTGCCGCGACCAGATCGTGAAGCTGCACGATCTCAACGGCGACGGCGAAACCGACTTCTACGAGTGCTTCAATAGCGACCACCAAGTCACGGAGCACTTCCACGAGTTCGCGATGGGGCTCCAGACCGACGCCGAAGGGAACTTCTACTACGCGAAGAGCGGCCGACACGCGCTCCCCGCCCTCGTCCCGCACCACGGCACGCTGCTGAAGGTGAGCAAGGACGGCGCGAAAACGGAAATCCTCGCGACCGGGTTCCGCGCCGCGAACGGCGTCTGCCTCAACCCGGACGGGACGTTCTTCGTGACCGATCAGGAAGGGTTCTGGACCCCGAAGAACCGCATCAACCTCGTCACGAAGGGCGGGTTCTACGGCAACATGTGGGGCTACACCGATATCACGGACACGTCCGACTCCGCGATGAAGCAACCACTGTGCTGGATCACCAACGAGTTCGATCGCTCGCCCGCGGAGCTGATCTGGGTGCCATCCAACACATGGGGGCCGTTGAAGGGCGCGCTGCTAAACACCTCCTACGGGAACGGGAAGATCTTCGTCGTGCCGCACGAGACCATTGACGGGCAGGCCCAGGGCGGTATGTGTGCGCTCCCGCTCCCGATGTCCCCCACCGGGATCATGCGGCCCCGGTTCCACCCGACCGACGGGCACCTCTATGTCTGTGGGATGTTCGCGTGGGCCGGGAACCAGACGCAGCCGGGCGGGTTCTACCGTGTCCGCTACACTGGAAAGCCGGCCGACTTACCCGTCGGTCTGAAGGCCAAGACGGGCGGCATCGAACTCACGTTCACCGACGCACTCGATGCCAAGAGCGCGGTGGACGCGAAGAACTACAAAGTCAAGGTGTGGGGGCTGAAGCGAAGCCAGCAGTACGGCTCCAAACACATCGACGAGAAACCGCTTACGATCTCAAAGGCGACCGTCTCCCCGGATGGGAAAACGGTTCACCTCGACATCCCCGACATCGCCCCAACGTGGGGCATGGAGATCACGTACCGAGTGAAGGGTACGGACGGACGGGCGGTTACGGGCACGATCCACAACACGATTCACGCGCTGGGGAAATAACCGCCCCGGCACTCAAGCGAGGATCTCCTTCACGACGCGGGCCGGGCGCCCGTCGGTCAGCCGCTGCGCCTTCCCGCCGTGGTGGTACACGAGTTTCGTGTGGTCGAGGCCGAGCAGGTGCAGCAGCGTCGCCTGGAAATCATTCGGCGTCACCACGTTCTCGGCCGCCTTGTGGCCCACCTCGTCCGTGGCACCGTAGGTCATACCGGCTTTGATCCCTCCGCCGGCCAGCCAACAAGTAAAACCCTGGCCGTTGTGATCGCGGCCCGCGTTGGCGTCCAGTTCGCCCTCGCACACCGGGAGCCGGCCGATCTCGCCGCCCCAGTGGACGATCGTCGAATCGAGCAACCCGCGCTGTTTCAGGTCTTTCACGAGCGCCGCGGCCGGTTGATCGGTCCGCGTGCAGATCGCGGGTAACCCGGTGCGGATGCCGTTGTGCGTGTCCCACGGTTGACCACCGAGGAAAATCTGCACGAACCGCACCCCGCGCTCCACCAACCGCCGGGCGATCAAGCAGCGCGTGCCGTACTCGCGCGTTTCCGCCCGATCGAGACCGTACATGTTGCGCACGCGGGCCGGTTCGCGTGACACGTCCAGCGCCTCTTTCGCGGCCGTTTGCATCGAGGCGGCGAGTTCGTAACTGGCGATGCGGGCCTCCAGGTCGGCCTCGCCGGGCCGGGTCGCGAGGTGACGCTTGTTAAGTTCGGCGAGCAAGTCCAGATTCTGGCGCTGGACGTCGCCCGCGGCGTCCGGCGGTGGATCGAGGTTGAGGATGCGCGGCTCCTGGGGCCGCAGCACCGTGCCCTGGTACAGAGGGGGCAGGAACCCGCAGTCCCAGTTGTGGGTCGCGTCCACCGGCGCGCCACCCGGGTCGGAAAGCACCATGTAGGCGGGGAGGTTCTGCGCTTCGGTGCCCAAACCGTACACGATCCAACTGCCCATCGTCGGGCGCCCGGTTACTCCCGCGATCCCGCCGTGGAAGTACCGGATCGAAACCTCGTGCCCGTTGAACCCGGTGTGCATCGACCGGACCACGGTGATGTCGTCCACGATCCCGGCCGTGTGCGGCAACAGCTCCGACACCTCGGTCCCGCACTTGCCGTGTTTCGCGAACTTCCACGGGCTGCCGAACAGTTTCTTGCTCGCGCGATTCACGAAGCTGTAATGAACGTCACCCTTATACTCGGTCCCGCTGTGCTTCGTGAGTTCGGGCTTCGGGTCGAACAGGTCGACGTGCGACGGCCCGCCGTGCATGAACAGCGAGATCATCGCCTTCGCTTTCGGCGCGAAGTGCGGTTTCTGCGGCGCGAGACTCGCCGGGGGGTTCTCGCCGGGCTTGCTCGGCCCGTCGGCCCCGAGCAAGCCCTCGCGCTGGAGCAGGTGCGTGAGCGCGAAGAACCCGACCCCGCCGGCCGTTTGCGACAGGAACGCGCGGCGCGTTGTGGGGATGGCGTTAATCGACATAGAGGAACTCGTTCGAGGCCAAGAGTTGCTGGCAGAGGTTGGTCAGCGCCGCAAACCGAGGGTCTTTCGCCTTCCCTTGAAGCGCGGCCGTCTGGGTCTTGAGGAACGCGGACCCGATTTTCAGTTCGTCCGCGGTGGGGCCGCGCAGGTAGGCCCGGTTCCACGCCCTCTCAACGAGCCGCTCCACGGGAACGTCCGCCTTGAGAGCCGCGACCACGGAGATCGGGAACCCGGAGCGCGCGGGGAGTGTATCCGCTTTCACCGCGGCGGCGACGTGTTCGGCCTGCTTCCGCACGAAGGTACTGTTGAGGAGCATGAGCGATTGCGGGGCCGTGGTGGTCGCGTTCCGGCGCTCGCACTGGAGTTCGCCGGCCGGGGCATCGAACGCTGTGAGGAACGCGACCGGCTTGCTCCGGCGCGCCTGAAGGTAGACACTGCGGCGCGGTTTGTCGTCCGGCGTCCCGACCTGCCCGGCGCCGTCCTCGACGGCGGCCACCGGCGGACCGAACGGCGTGCGATCGAGCCGGTCCGCGGCGACGAGCATCCGGTCGCGCACGGCTTCCGCTTCGAGGCGCCGAACCGGAAACCGGCCGTAAAGCGCGTTCGCACGGTCCATCGTGTCTTTCACCGGCTCGCGCACCGACGACTGCCGGTACACGGTCGACATCATGATGAGTTTGTGGAACTTCTTGAGGCTCCAGTTCTGGCGCGGCAACTCGATCGCGAGCCAGTCGAGTAGTTCAGGGTGCGTCGGAGTTTGGCCGAGCTTGCCGAACTCGCCGGGCGTGTCCACGATCCCGCGCCCGAAGTGGTTCAGCCAGATGCGGTTCGCCATTACGCGCCCGAACAGCGGATGCGTACCGTCGGTCAGGTGCTTCGCCCACGCGAGCCGGCGCCCGGTGGTCGATCCGCCAGCGCTCTGCGGGACGATCTCGAATCGTTTGCCGTCCCGCGCGGCGATCGTCAGATCGGCGGGAGCCAGGTCCGGTCCCTTCGGTTGGCGCGCGTCCCCGCGGTAGAACAATTTCGTAGACGGCACGCGGCCCGGCACCTCGGCCATCACCGCAACAAAGGGCTCGACCGGGCGTTCGGCGCGCTTCGCTTGGATCTTCGACTGCATCGCCTTCAGTTCGTTGTCGGACTTCACATCGTACTGGTAGAGCACGCCCGGCGTGATGTTCAACTTCGGGTTCGATGCCACCAGTTTCTTCTGCTCGTCGGTCCGCTTGTCCGCCGGCGCGTCGAACGCGACCTTCAGCTTCGGGCGCGCGTCGGCGGGGAATTTTTCCAGTTCCTTCTCGAACGCGGCGCGAACAGCAGCAGACTGCTTCTGGTTGAAGTCCGACTGCATCTTGGCTGCTTCCGCTTCTACCGCGGCAGCCTTGGCGCGATCCGCGTCGGTATACAGCGACACAACGCGCTCTCCGGGCCGGCGCCACTTCCCCGGGTCCAGAGCCGGCTCGAACACGGCCCGGAGCTGGTAGTAGTCCGCTTGCGGGATCGGGTCGTACCGGTGATCGTGGCACTGCGCGCACGCGACCGACGACCCGAGCAAGCTCGACGTGACGATTTTCAGCGTGTCGGTCACCACTTGTTCGGTATCGGCGGGGGTTCCGCCGCTCGCGGTGCCGTCCGGCGCGGTCCGCAAGAACCCGGTCGCGGCCAGTAATTCGATCTGCTCCGGTTTCAGATTCGTCCAGGGGCGAGGAACGAGTTCGTCCCCCGCGAGTTGCTCGGTCACGAACCGGTCGAGCGGCGTGTCGGCGTTAAGCGCGCGGATGACGTAGTCGCGGTAGCGCCACGCGAACGGGCGCACGGTATCGGTGGAGCCGTCGCCGTCACTGTCCGCGAACCCGGCCGCGTCGAGCCAGTGGCGCCCCCAGCGCTCGCCGTAAGCGCTTGATGCGAGCAGCCGGTCGAGTAGTTTTTCGTAAGCGTCCGGTGCGGGGTCCGCGACGAACTCGTCGATCTCCTTCTGCGTGGGCGGCAGCCCGGTGAGGTCGAACGCGGCGCGGCGAATCAACGTCGCACGATCCGCATCGGGATTGAAACTCAGCCCCCGCTCGCGGAGTTTCGCCAGCACAAACGCATCAATCGGCGTCCGCACGCGGTTCGTCGGCGCGAAAACGGGTGGTGCGGGTCGTTTCAGCGGCTGGTAGAACCAGTACGCACGTTCTTCGGCGGTGATGCCCAGCCCCGGCGGGAGCGTCGCGGGTTCGTCACGAAGTGCGGGCGCGCCGGCCGCGATCCACTTCTCAATGATCGCGATCTGGTCCGCCGGCACCTTCTTCCCCACGGGCGGCATGTCGCCGGACTTCATCCGTTCGATCAGCAGGCTCTTGTCCGGCTCCTTCGGAACGACCGCCGGACCGTTCTTACCGCCCGCCACAGCAAACCGCTTCAGGCGCAGGTCGAGTTTACCGGATACCTTCTCCTCGGCGCCGTGGCAATCGAGGCAGTACGCCTTCAGAATGGGGCGCACGTGCTGCTCGAACGTGATCGGTTCGGCCGCGCGCACGGGTGTGGAAATCCACAACAAAACCACAATGGTGGGAAGCGAGCCGTAGCGCATGAGACGGGCCGGGGCAGGCGGGGCGGGCGAACGTAGCGGAGGATGCAAGCGTACCGCGCCCCGTGGGCCGAGTCCAGACCGTACCGTGTCCAAATGTTGGTCACGCCCGGCGCGAGTGTGCAGCACAGCCAATCGCACCGGCCCTCATATCCCATGCGACCACTGCCCAATTTCAATGCGACGAAATAGAAAACTATCCACGATGCTTAATTTACGCGCATGACATCTCCCATTTCGCCCGATAAAAATTAAAATAGAAGCACAAAGTGTCAAATACTACTGCGTCGCTATAGACATACTTTTGGGCCGTAGATAAATTCCTCCTCGGTCCGTCTCCCGCCCCCCCGCCGCTGTTTGCCCACCGCGCGGGTTATCTCCGTTCGCCCCCAACCCGTCCCTCTTCCACCAACCTGCCGCTCGGCGGGTCGTACTTCTTTTTTCTCATTCGGGAGTTCCGTTCATGCGCCGTCTCGGGTTCACGCTGATTGAACTACTCGTGGTGATTGCGATCATCGCGATCCTCATTGGGCTGCTGCTGCCGGCCGTGCAGAAGGTGCGCGACGCCGCGGCCCGCATGACCTGCCAGAACAACCTCAAGCAGATCGGGCTGGGCCTGCACAACTACCACTCGGCCCAGCAGAAGCTCCCCCCGGGCACCAGCCCCGGGTCGTTCGCGGGGCCGAACGTGTTCCTGCTCTCGTACCTGGAACAGGACAACATCGCCAAGCTGATCCCGAACCCGGAAACCGAGTCCGCGTTCGGGGCCTGGAACGCCAACAAGCCGAAGGTGTTCGTGTGCCCGTCCGAGAGCGAGCGCGGGGAGTCCACCACGTTCGGGTACGGGAGCTACAAGTTCAACTCGGGGAGCTGGAACCAGATCAGCGGGTGGGACGGCGTGTTCGGGATGCGCTCGGCCGACGAGGGCGCGCCGGCCCAGCTCGCGAAGGTCGTCACCCTCACCGACATTACCGACGGCACCTCGAACACCGCGGCGGCGGCGGAAGGCGGGAACTACCCGTCGTCCGGGGCGAACAGCAAGTTGGGCGACTGCTTCGAGGCCGGGGCGATCTCCGCGACGACGCTGCCGGCGGCGCGCGCCCAGCTCCTCGCGATGAACTGGCAGACCGCGTCGCTGGCCGGCGGGGGCTGGCGCGGGCGCGGGTACCCGTGGGGCGAGGGGTCCATGTGGCGCGGGCTGTACAACCACCTGCTCCCGCCGAACAGCCCGTGCTGGCGCCCGGGCGCCTACGGGCGCATGGTGGCACCACCCGGCAGCCGGCACAGCGGCGGGGCGAACGTGGTCATGTGTGACGGGAGCGTCCGGTTCATCACCGACGGGGTCGGCCAGGACGCCTGGACCGCGGCCGGCACCCGCAACGGCGGCGAAACCCTCCCCCTCAACTGATTCGGAGTTCGGTTCATGAAACGGTTTGTGATTCTGGCCGCGGTGTGCGGGCTGGCGATCGGGTGCGGCGGATCGGAAGTCACCCCGACGGCCAGTTCGGACGCCATCAAGCGCGAACAAGAGCGCCTCGGGGGCGGGGGCGGTCCCGCGAACGCACCGAAGGGCGCCAAAGACGACGCCGTCAAGCGCGAACAGGACCGGCTCAAGGGCGGGCGGTAGCCCCGGGCCGGCCCCAGACGTCGACACCGCGCGGCCGAGGACCGTTCCCGGCCGCGTTCCCGTTTGCGCGCACTCGTTGGCCCACGGAACGATTGGGCATTACGGCCGCACGCCTCGGCTTCTGTCCCCGATCTTGCAGCCGAGTGCAAAAATGGTAGACTTCACACACGAACTTAATGGACCAAGTTCGTCGGGACGGACCGATCCGCCTCTCTCCGCCGGTCCCGAACACAACCGCGTCACGCCGCGCCCCGCTCACTAAAAGTACGAGGCCAACAGAGCGCTCGTGCTTTGGTGCCCCGCGCGAAAGAACACAAGCGAACCGTGGCCAAGCAGCAATCCCCCACGTTCAAGATGCGGCTCCGGGAACTGCGCAACGCGGCCGGGCTGTCCCAGGCGCGCGCCGCGAAAGCCGTGGGCGTTCACATCCAGACGTACATGCGCTGGGAGCGCGGCGAAACGGAGCCGACCTTCACCGAACTGTGTACCCTGGCGGGCATCCTCGGCGCGACGCTGAACGACTTCCGATCCACTGACGAGTAAGAACGCGCGGCCCCTGCCCCTCCGGTAAACAAGAGCCGGGCCACGGGTACATGGTGGTTCCGCTACTTCGGCTTCGCCTCGATCAGCATAACGCTGCGCTTTTTGCGCCCCTCTACCGGGGTACCGACCGTCACCACCAGCGCCCCGTCTTTGGCCGCGACGTCTGCGTAGTCGGGCACGCCTTTCGGGTAGACCGCCTCCGCCGACGCGCCCGCCACGGGCATCCCGTTCACCACCGGCGGGCCGAACGTGATCGTGACCTTCGGGATCTCCGAAACCGGGCGCCGGTTCCCGTAGATCTCCACGAAGTTCGCGACCTTGCGATCCAGAGCCAGCTTCTCGCCCTTAAATCGAAGCGCCCCAACGAACACGTTCTCGTCCTTCTCGTGGGAGTACACGAACGCCCCGACCCAGGTGAACGGCTTGCCGTCGATCTCCTCTCGGTCCATACGAGTCAGCCGGTAGGTGTATTTCCCCTTCTTCCACGCGAACGGGCGCCGCACGCTGACGAAATCCCCCTCGTGGCCCGAACTCTGAAAGAACCCGCCGTCGGACGGGCGGATGGCGTCATTGCCGCGCTCGCCCCACATGGAGAACAGGAACCCAGGCCCGATGCCGCGGAGCTTCAGATCCTTCTTGGTGTAGCCGTCGGATTGCGTCTGGATGCCGCCGTAGAACTGGGTCTTGCTCAGGTGCCCCAGTCCGATCGGTGCGACGTACAAGTTCACGGAAGCCGGAACGTCGGCGCCGATCGTCACGTCCACGGCGAGACTCTCGAACGGCGTTTCCTGCCCGAGATCCCACCAGGTATCAGTGAGGTGCCACGGCATCGGTGCGTATTTCGGCTCACCTCCACCGGGCTGACCCGTAGCGGCCAAACCCAGAGCGAGTGCGAACACGGACGTGAGGAACGCGAGCTTCATGACCGACCTCGGCGCGGGTGGCGATTCACAACGAACTCCGGCATGATAGTGCGCGGGGGAGTTCCCCTCGCCTCAGACATCACTGCCTGAAGTTCCCCCGCCCGCTCCGCTTTGATGACAGATTTTTCGCGCCGAGAAGCATGAGAAGCCAACGAAGCTTGTACTCTCCCAGAACCGCATACAACAGAAAGAACAGCACGAAGAGGACACCCAACAGGAGATCCGCCTTCAATCCCTCTCTGGCCATCATGATCGTGACGAACAACCCGAGAACCCCAATCAACCCCGCCATCAACCGGAAGAACGTGCTGTTCATGCCCATACTCAAGCCTGGACAGGGTCCATTGTCTACTTGATTCCTGCCCCTGTGACGACAAGCGGCGGCTCACGCGCCTTGTTACAATCGCGGGTTGTGAAGCGTGCGGTGAACCCGGATCTGCTCAGACGTCTCGACCAACCACTCGTGGCACCGCGTTTGCAATACTCCCGAACGTGTCGGGCCACTGCCCCGAGTGGGTCGGAGCGGAACCCCGTCCTCAGCACCAACACGGAAGAAATCCCATGCGCGTCATCGGCATTATGCTCGTGCTCCTCGGCATTCTGGCTCTCGCCGTACCGAGCATCACTTTCATGACCACCGAGCGAGCGGTGGATACCGGCTTCTTGCAAATCGACTATCAGAAGCCCCATACGATCGTGCTTAACCCGATTGTCGGCGTCGTGGCCGCGGTCGCTGGCATCGCGATGATATTCGCCGGCCGCCGGACCGGTACCGTTTAAACTACCCAATGAGTTTCGATCTCAGCAGGACGTCGGCCCACAGTTGTGGGCCGACGTCCTCTCGTTTTTGTGCGTCAGCCTTGCCCGCGTTCTTCTGTAGAACGGCTCCATGCCGAAAACCAAAACTGCGTACATCCTGCTGTTCCGCGGCGTCGGTGGTGCGACTCAACTCCCCACAGCTCCCCTTCGCGCGGCACTAACCGAGGCAGGGTTCGAGAACGTTGCCACGTACATCAGCAGTGGCAACGCGGTGCTCCGCAGCCACCTCCCCCGCGAGAAAGTGATCGCCAGCGTCGCGAAGATCTGTGAAGACAAGTTCGGGTTCACCAAGGCGATCTACGCCCCGACGCTGGAGGAATGGGAAGTCCTAATTCAGAACAACCCGTTTCCCAACTTCGAGGCCGGCAAGTACCTGCACGCGGTGGTTCTCGCGGGCGATCCAACCAAGGAAGCGATCGAAGGACTTCGGTCGTTTGCAGTCGACGGCGAGCAGATCGAAGCCGTCGGGCGGGTCGCTTATCTGTACACCCCGCACGGACTGGGCACATCCAAACTGGGCGAAAAGTTCGATAAGGGAATCGGGGTGCCCAACACCGCGCGAAACTGGAACACCGTGCTCAAGCTGCTGGAGTTGGCAAAGAAGGCGGCCGGGTAAACGAACCGACCTGCGCCGTTCGTTCACGGGAGGGAAGTGAACTTGTTCTCGAACCCGTTGAGGCGGTAACGGGTACGCTGTCCGGCTCCGGATTCTTCCACCAGCAAGGATGCCATGACTCCCACGTTCTTCGAGATCCCGGTTGCCTTCGGGGAGTGGCTGGCCGAGAACCACGCCACCAGCGACGCTCTGTGGGTGGGGTTCTACAAGAAGGGGTCGAAGCGCCCGAGCATCACCTGGCCCGAAGCGGTCGACGAGGCGCTGTGTTACGGGTGGATCGACGGCGTCCGCAAGGGCATCGACACCGAGAGTTACGTGATCCGCTTCACGCCACGAAAAGCGGGTAGCGTGTGGAGCAACGTGAACATCCATCCCGTCCGGGTACTGACCGACCTCGGCCGCATGCGGCCCACCGGCTTGGCCGCGTTCCAGGCGCGCAAGGAGAACCGATCGGGCATCTACTCCCACGAACAGGGGGACGTGGACCTTCCCGAGGTGTATCAGAAGCTCTTGCAAGAGAACGCGGCCGCGTGGGAGTTCTTCCAGAAGCAACCGGCGTCGTATCGGAAAGCGGTCAGTTGGTGGGTCTCGAGCGCCAAGAAGGACGAAACGCGACAGAAGCGATTGGACGCACTGATCGCACACTCGGCTCGCACCGAGCGGGTGCCGCAGTTTACGTGGAAGAAATCGTCCGGGTGAGCCTCTCGGTGCTGTGGCGCATCCGCTTCCCGCGGGACCGTTCGCTAGGTGCGTATATTGCCCCTGAGCACAAAGGGGAGCGGCGATGTCAAAGCAGTGGCTGGCGATTCTGATCGGCGGGTTGTTACCCGCGTTCTTCCTGGGCGTCTCGGGCGTTCTCCAGAAGACCGCATCCCGGACCGGCATCGCACCGGGACCGTACCTTCTCATCATCGGACTGGTCGTCGCCGCCATCGGAGGCGCAGTTGCGCTCGCCCAGCGCGACGTTTCGGTCACCGTGTCCGGGGCCGTCCAGACCGCGGGGTTCGCCGCCCTTTGGTCCGCGGGCATCTTCGGGATCATGCTCGGACTGGGGAAGTACGAGGGGCAGGTGAGCGTGATTGTCCCACTCTACAACATGAACACGCTGGTCGCGGTTGGGATCGGCCTGGTCCTGCTCGGAGAGTGGCAGGGCGTGAACGTCTGGCGGTTGCTCGCGGGTGCAGCGCTGATCGTCGCGGGCGGGGTGCTCGCGGGCACGTCGGTTAAGTGACGACTACGAGCACTTTCGCCGAAGCGCCCTACCTCCGGATCTGCCGCTTCAGGAACTCCACCAGTGGTGTCCTCACTGCTTCGATGTCGTCGATGAACGGCCAGTGGCCGAGCCCCTGAAGGACGTGTACTTCGGCCATCGGAAAGTACCGTTTCTGTTTCTCGGCAAACTCGACCCGTATGAACGGATCGCCCGCACCCCAAATCACGCACACCGGCAGGGTCTTCGCGAATTCGGGCATTTCCAGGGGCCGCGTCCCGACGTTCTTCGATGCCCGGTACAGTCTCAGCACCGCCCGCTTGTGTCCCCAGTCGGCAAACTTCATCACCCGGTCGAAAAAAGCGTCGGGCATCGGCTTCGGACTCATCCCGTTGATCGCCCGCTTCATCCCCCACTTCGTCGTGGTGAGTTGCGACAACTCGCCCAGGATCGGCGTCTGCCACACTCGCGCGAAGCTGTGCCACTTGTACCCTTCGAGTACCCCACTGTTGATGAGTGTCACGCTCGCAACGCGACCCGGGTTCGCCAGCGCCCACCGCAAGCCCCACGGACCGCCGAAGTCGTGCAGTACGAGATGTGCGCGGTCCACCAACAACTGATCGAGCAGTTTCCCGAGGTAGTGGGCGTAGCCGTCGATGGTGTAGTCGAACTTCCGTGGGTGCTCGGCCCGACCGTACCCGGGCATGTCCATCGCGACAGCGCGAGCAAAGGGAGCGACGGCGGGGACCAGTTCTTCCCAGTCGTCCATCGGACCGGGGTTACCGTGGACGAACACCACGGCTTCGCGCGTCCTGGGTGCGCTGTCGTAGACCGCGCACCGGACGCCATCGATCACGTGATCCGTTGTCGGCAGCATACCCGCCCCTATTTCGGTGCGTCGATCAGGATCTGGGTCCGCTTCAGGTACGCGACCTGGTCGTCGATTTCCTTCACCTGTTCCTTGGTGAGATTGTTGCCTAGTTCAGCCTTCCGTGCCTCCAGGAACCCACACTCCCAACCGAGCCGGGCGTGGGCCCACACGTACCCGTTGTGCTCACCCGATTGACCGATCGCGATTACCGCCTGTTGCAGTTCGTCCCGCTTCGGGTCAGCGGGTCTCGCTTTCAGGAACGTGTCGATCGTGCGCATGGCCGCGCCGAACCTCTCGGCCGCGTTTTTGCTTTCCTTCACCCGCCCGCCCCCGGGTGCCATCCGGAAACTCGCGTCCCACGCCGCCGGCTGGTACTCCTTATCGTTGCGATTCAAAAACGCCGGGTACACTCCGTCCTTTTCCAACGTCGGCATCGACTCGAAGCCGGGGATCGGCTTCACCGAATCGGTATAGGCAATGATGAGCTCCTCGCCCTTCCTGGTGCCGAACGCCGACTTCTCGACGCCCAACACCTTTGCAGTGACGGTCACGTCCTTGTTCGCCCCGTTGACGACTTCCTTTACCGACACGACCTGAATCGTCAGGACCAACTCGGCCGCGGCGCGCCGGTCATCGTCCTCATCGATCGCCCGGTTGAGTGGCACCGTTTTCGCCACGGCCGAGTTCTCCGGAGAGGGGGCGGCACCGACCGTGGTGCGCAACAGGCCGAAGCCGCCCAGCACCGTGGCCGCCACCAGCACCCACGCGCCCACCATCCGTACTTGGCTCAGAGTCATGGCTCGAAGTACCTCGCTCAATAGGGGTAATATGACCGCCGAGAAAACCGTTCCGCCCGTGTCGGCCGCTCTCACCGCGGCGCCGATGAAGTGCGCCGGCACTTGTGCGGTCGCGGCCCACGTGCCCCCCGCCGCGAACAGGGTTGAACCAACTGTTACCCCGCGGCGTCTCAACCGGTTCGCGAGGGCGGCGCGCCCTCGACTCAGTCGGCTCGCGACCGTACCGACAGGCCAGCCGAGTTCAGTGGCCGCCTGCGCGACCGTCAGTTCGCGGACCTCGCAGAGCACCACGGGCAGTCGGTACTTCGCGGGGAGCCGGTCCAGTTCCGCGTCCAGCACTTCCGCCAGGTCCGGTTCCCACTCGCGACACGGTTCAGTCCGTTCGATCGGTGTGTCAGACGTCGACTCGCGGGCCGCACGGCGATTGCGGACGTGACGCACCTTCCGGGCCGTGAGGAGCGCGACGCCGTGGAGCCACGCGGCGACCCGACCGGGCGGGCGGACAGAACCGGCCCGGCGGGCCAACACCATGAACGCCACCTGGAAGGCGTCTTCGGCGTCCGGCCCCGTTCCGAGGAGCCGCCGGCACACACCGAGGACGGTTGGCCCGAGCCGGCGCACGAGTTCGGCGAAGGGCTCGTTGTCGCGCGTCGCTACGAAGCGCACAAGCAGTTCGCCGTCCGAGAGTTCGGCCAGCCGAACGGAGGACAGTGTGGCGCGAACCAGTGCGGGGAGCGTACCGGGCGAATCGGGCTTTCGTACCACGAACGGATCCCTCGGGGTGAGCGGCGTGTTTCCGGCGCCGACTACATACAACTTTCCCGCCACCGGCACACTTATCCGGAAATTTCCTCCCGTAACGCGGATTCTCTCGTCGCGGGCGTCACTTCGCGTTGAGGGCCGCGATCAGTTCCGAGAGCCCCAGCCAGAAGATCTGCACGCCGATGCAAAACAGGATGAACGCGAACAGGCGCATCGCGACCTGGGAGCCAACGGCCCCGAGCAGGCGTTCCACGTTGGCGGCGAACCGCACGCACAGGTAAATGCTGACGCAGAGGATCAGCAGTGCGGTGCCCACCGCGGAGGCGTGAGCGAGCGTCGGGCCTTCGCGCGGGAACCCCGTCGCCAGCGCGATCGCGACCGCGATGGACCCGGGACCGACCGTGATGGGCAGAGTCAGCGGGTAGAACGCCTGCACGCGGAGCGCCTCGCGGTCCGAGCCTTCCACTTGGGGCGGCTCGTGCCCCTTCTTGTCGTCGTGGGGCGAGTGCAGGAGCTTCCACCCGGCACTGCCGATCACGATCCCGCCCGCGATCCGGAGCACGGGAATCGAGATGCCGAAGAAGGCCAGCACGTAAGCGCCGATCGAGAGCGAGGCCAGCAGGATGACGAAGCTGTTGAGCGCCACCCGCCGGGCCAACTCCGCGCGCTGGGCTGACGTTCCGCCCGGGACCAGACTCAGGATGATGAACCCGGCGCCCGGTGGGTTGATGATGGGGAACAGCCCCGCGACGAGTAGCAGAACGGTGGACGTGAAGTCATGCAACACGGATCGGTTGTCCTTTCGTGCCGGAACGCGGTACCGTCTTCGTAGAAGAACACCGCGTCTCGCGCGACGGTACCGTCCGAATGCGTCTCGGTGATGTACCTCGTGATCGCGGTCCCGTCCATCGATTCCCCGCTAGTTGCTCCTTGCGTGTCGAGTGCCTCAGCGTCCAACGCTTGTGCCTTGGAGTTGGCGCCACCGCGAGGTACAAGGGAGTGGTCGCCCGAAGCGAGATCGACCATGTCCCGCTCATCCCCCGCCGCTCAGCGCTCCCGGCCCGCATGCGGCTTCACACTGATCGAATTGCTGGTAGTAATCGCGATCATCGCGGTCCTCATCGGATTGCTCCTGCCCGCGGTCCAAAAAGTCCGCGAAGCCGCGGCCCGAATGAAGTGTGCCAACAACCTCAAGCAAATCGGGCTGGCCCTCCACGGCTACGAGGGCGCGCACGGTCAGTTCCCGCCCGGGTACCGCGACCCGCGCCCGGACACGCAACCGGGACCGGGCTGGGGTTGGCCCGTGTTCCTCCTACCGTTCCTGGAGCAGTCGGCACTGCACGACCAGATCGATCCCGAGCACACCGTCTTCGGTGCCGGGTCGAACCTCACTGCGCCCACCCCGCAGACGCTCACCGCACTCGCGGTCTTCCGCTGCCCGGCCGATCCGGGTTCTCCGGCCAACGCCAACTACGACGGCCACGCCACGGCCAGTTACCGAGGGATCGGGTGGGGCCGTCCTCAAACTGCACCCGGGCCGAAGGGACTCATGATTACGAACATCAACAACCCGAACGGGGTTCTGTACCGGAACAGCCGGACCCGGATCGCGGATGTAGCCGACGGGCTGTCGGGCACTCTGTTCGTCGCCGAGGTGTGCCTGGATCAAAGCCGGGACAAGTGGGGCGGGATCTGGGCCGGTGCGAACCGAAAGGACCAGGACGGGTTGTGGATCAGTGGGTGCTACTGGGCAATCGATGAGGGACCGTTGCGGCTCAACGGCCCGGACAAGTGGGGGTTCTGTAGCCCACATTCGGGCGGGGTCGAGGTGCTCTTGGGCGACGGCTCGGCCCGGCTGATCCGGGATGCCGTCGATCCCCGAGTTCCCGCTGATATGGCCAGCCGTGCTGGTGGTGAAGTGGCGATCGGAGAATGAGCATGGCCCGTCCACAGCACGCGGTTCGTGCGGACGTCACAGTTTCTTCAGAAGGGCCGCGACCTTCTCGTAAAAGATCTGCTCCCACTCGGGAGCGAGCCGGCAATCGCTGTCTTCCTGGGCACCACCGCGGTTCCGGAGCTGCTGGGCCGTGGGGGTGTAGTAGATGTACCCGTTCGTGTACCCGGCCACGAACGTCGATTTGTGCGGCGAAGTCTTCTTCACGTTCAGCCCAATCTCGACAGTTAGCTCGCCGGGGAACGTCACGAGTACGAAGTCGCCGATACGCAGACCCGCGAGTTCGGCTTCGAGCGGCCTGCGCCCGGCCGCCAAGTTCGCAGCCTGGTGCTTCTGAAGGAGCGCGAGGTTGGCTTGCACGCGCGTGATCTGCTCCATCGTTTCGATATTGCTGAGGTACGCACGCAGGTTCTTCCGGTTCGCGTCATCGAGCTTGAGCAGATCGGAGCGCCCCTGGGCCTGCTCGGTGAGGTAGAGGTGCGACGAGTACGACGGGAACTCTTTCGACAGGTTGTACTTCCCCGCCAATTCAAGGAACGTCTTGAAGTTCAGGCTCGTCCCCTGGAGCGACTTCACGAGGCGCGATTGTTCCGCAATCAGAGCCTCGATCCGCTCGGCGTGATCCGCGCGTGGGAGTCCGATCGTCTCGTTGAACACTTTTAAAGGTGCACCCGCGCTGCACTTGATCTTCCGAACCGCTTGAAGCGTACTGAGGCCGAGCATGTTGCCCAACGGCTCGGCGTGGCGCGGATTGTGTACGTCCTTGTACCGCACGGGGTTAATGTCCCCGCCGCACCCCTGGACGAACAGCGCAACCGCCCCGGCACTCAGATTGTCCTCGATCACCTTCGACGCGAACCCGGCAATGTCTGCGGTGTTCCCGTCGCCCAGCACGCCCATAATCGGGTGGCACGCGAAGGTGTACACCACCGCGAGCGTCTGTCCGTCTTTCTTGTCTAAACGCAAGACGCCGATTTGCGGATCGATGGGGCCGACGCCCGCGACTTCCTCATCGGGGGGAAGTGCATAGGCGTGGCGAACGTCGACCTCGCGGCCGTTCTTCAGTTTGAGGCGGCGGTTCTCGGAGACGCGGGACTCGTGCCCGACTCCGACACCGGCGCTCACCGGCACCATGTTCTCAGTCGCGGCTTTCACGGCCTCGAACGTTTTCTCGGCGACATCAGCGCACACGATGCCGTGGCAGTGGCTCGCGTTGATCGTAACGTTTTCGGGCGCAATCTTCAGTTCTTTCTGGGCCCGCCCGCGCACTTTGCCGAGGTAGTCGTTGCCGATGTGACCGATCTCGCCGATGGCGACGGCATCGACCGCGATGAGTACCGCGGTCGTCGCACCGTTCTTGAGAACCAGCGCTTTCACGAACAACGGATCGTTGAGCGGGAGGACGGTCTTGTTGGTGATCTCGACTTTTGCGACCCCGGCCAGAAGTTCTCCGGGTTGGGCCGGTTCCGGTCGCGCGGAAGGGGATGTATTGGGGGCCGGAGCGTTCGCCAGCGGCTTCAGTTCCCCGCACCCGAGCAAACCGAGAGCGCAGCCCAGGAGCAGAACCGGACGCACCATAACCGCCCCCATAATTGATAGCCCCACGTGAGTCGATGTGATCGACGCCCGATCCGAGCTTCTGTTCGTTAGTTTAATCCTTCAGCGGAAATTCGCTCGCACGCAAGATCGTTTCTTGAACGATCAAATCGTGCTCGGGAGAGAAATCGGCTCCCTTCTCGCCACGAATGATGCGAGCCATATCTGCGGCGTCGCCGACGTACCGCGTGTATTTCGGGAACGTGATGTCCTGCGTGCCCTTCTTGTACTCTCCGCGGGCCTTCGAGAGCGAAACGCGCGCGGCCGGGTTATCGAGCGGTTGAATGTGGAACGTGCCCTCGGTCCCGCACACCACGAGGTGCCGCCGGTCCCCGCCCTCGATCTCGATCGCACTCGATTTCACGCTCGCGGTCGCACGCGGGTAGCTCAGTACCGCGAGCGTGTTGTCCAGGAACATGTCGTCGAGCGCCGAAGAGTGGAGCGGGAATGCCGTGACGCCCTTCGGCTTCCCCAACACACCGATCACCAGATCGAGAACGTGGCACCCCAACTCGAACATGATCCCGCCGCGGTACTCGGCCAGCCGCTTCCGCTCCGGCGCCGCGACCACCTTACTCATCACGGTGTGAACCTCGAACACCTCACCGAGCCACCCCTTCTTGAGGAACTCGCGGAGCAGCACCACGGCCGGGTTGTAGCGGTACATGTAGCCCATTTGCACCAGCAGTTTCTTTTTCTCCGCCGCGGCGAGAATGCGCCGAAATTGCGGAAGCGATTCACCAGCGGGCTTGTCGATGTGGACGTGCAGCCCGGCGGACACACATGCCTCGGCGTTGTCGAGGAGGTCGCGCACGCGGGTCTCCACGAGTACAGCCTGAAGCCCCGGGGTCGCGAGGAGTTGCTCGCGCGTGAGCCACTTGACGTCGCGATACGTCGGCGAGTTCTCGGCCTGTTTGCGGAGTTCCGTATCCGGTTCGACGACGCCAACCACCTCGTAATCGGGCGAGGCCCGGTACACGGATAGTTTGCTGGCGTGCGCGTGCCCCACGCCGATCTGTCCGATCTTGATCCGCGGCGCGGCGGGCTTCGGATCGCCCGCGCGCGAATACGCCGATTCACCGAGAGTGATAGCGGCACCGAACTGTGCGAGCGCGTGGCGGCGCGTGGGTGTTGGCATGGACGTCTCACGTTACGCGGCACAGCGGGCGGGCCAGAAGCCCCTCACACAGCGCTTCGCGGGCAACAGGTGAACAAATTGTGGCGGGCTTGGTGGAAGGCCGATGCCGCCGTATTCGACCCGATTTGCGAGGCGAGTGCAACCGTTTACTCAGCACACAGCAGAGGTGAGCAACCTCACTCGAATTTGAGGTAACCCGAGTGGGGCTGAAAGCAACGCGGCGTTAGATGTGCCTGTTTGGTCGAGGATAAGAGCGCGCTACTATCCCATCTGACGGAATCATCAGCCGGGTCGATTACTTGTCGACCGACTTCATCATCGCTTCCGTGTACCGCTCGCCAACAATATCGCTCCTGGGCACCGCGGCTTCGATTTCCGCCACGTCAGCCGGCGTGAGCTTGATCTCCGCGGCCGCCGCGTTCTCTTCCAGGTACTTCCGCCGCTTCGTACCGGGGATCGGGACCACGTCCTCTCCCTTTGCCAGCACCCACGCCAGAGCGAGCTGACCGGCCGTCGCGCCCTTCTTGTCGGCAATGGCCCTCAGCCGGTCCACGAGCACGAGGTTCTTGTCGAACGCCCCGTCCGCGAATCGCGGGTACACGGTGGCACGCGAGTCGGTGCTGGCCAGTTCCTCGCGCTTGATGGTACCGGTGAAGAACCCGCGCCCGAGCGGGCTAAACGGTACGAACCCGATCCCGAGTTCCCGGAGCGTTGGCAGGATTTCCGCTTCGACGTCGCGGGTCCACAGCGAATACTCGGACTGCAGCGCGGTGATCGGGTGGACCTTGTGCGCCCGGCGGATCGTCCGCGGGGACGCCTCGGACAGTCCGAGATACCGGACCTTCCCGGCCTTTACTAATTCGGCCATTGCCCCGACCGTGTCCTCAATGGGCGTGTTCGGGTCCACCCGGTGCTGGTAGTACAGGTCGATGTGGTCCACGCCCAGGCGCTTGAGAGACGCATCGCAGGCTTGCCGAACGTATTCCGGCTTCCCGTTAATGCTCCACGACTTCGGGTTATCCCTCGCGCGAACGTTGGCGAACTTGGTGGCAAGGAACACTTCGTTTCGACGAGACCTGATGGCCTTCCCGACCAGTTCCTCGTTGTCACCGAACCCGTAGGTGTCGGCCGTGTCGAGGAACGTGACGCCGAGGTCGAGCGCCCGCAGGAGGGTAGCAACGGATTCGATGTCGTCCCGCTGGCCGTAGAACTCGCTCATCCCCATGCAGCCGAGCCCCATACGGGAAACGACCGCGCCCTGTGACCCGAGCTTGACCTTGTTCATGGGTGCGTCCTGGTGACGTGGGGGTGACACCAGGAGTATCCCCGTTGACGAGCGGTTCTTACAGGCAGTTGTGGCCGTGCAATCGATCAAACCGCCCGGGGACCAATTCCTCTCGGGGCGGCTTGATCGCACATCACGCTACGCCGTTCTTCTTGAACCACGCCTGCAGACGCTTCCACCCGTCCTCGGCCGGCTCCTTCCGGTAGCTCGGGCGGTAGTCGGCGTAGAATGCGTGCGGGGCTTCCGGGTAGAGGACGATCTCGCTCGGCTTGTCCGCCTTCTTCAGCGCCTCCCGCATCGCCTCGACGTCCTTGACCGGGATGCCCGTGTCCTTCTCCCCGTACAGCCCGAGCACCGGGGCCTTGAGGTCGCCCGCCAGGTCGATCGGGTACTTCGGCTGTAGTTCGGTCGACTTTCCGGCCCCGGACAAGCGCCCGTACCACGCGACCCCGGCCTTGAGATCCTTGTTGTGGGCCGCGTACAGCCACGTGATCCGCCCGCCCCAACAGAACCCGGTGATGCCCAGCTTCGCCGTGTCCCCGTTACCCGTCTTCTTGGCCCACGCGACCGCCGCGTCCAGGTCACTCATCACCTGACTATCCGGAACCTTCGAGACCACCTTGCTGAAGATCTCCTGAATGTCCGTGAGCTTCGACACATCGCCTTGGCGCGCGTACAGTTCGGGGGCGATGGCCAGGTACCCGAGTTTGGCGAGTCGGCGGCACACGTCCTTGATGTGCTCGTGAACCCCGAAGATCTCCTGCACCACCAGCACGACCGGGAACGGCCCGCCCTTCTCCGGCGCGGCCCGGTACGCCGGGATGTCGCCGTCCTTGACCGGGATCTTCACTTCCCCGGCGGTGAGCCCCTTGGTGTCAGTAGCGATCGTGTCGGCGGCAACAGGTTGAGTCGAAAGGGCGAACCCGGCGGCGAGTGTCGTCATCGCGAACTCGCGGCGGCTGATCGGCAATTCATCGCGCATAATGCAGCTCCTCGGCTGGCGGGGCGAGAAAGAAATTCTCTACGAACGAGTGCCGGAGGCAAGTGAAACCTGTGAGTACGGGTTCCGACCTTACCAATCACTAATACACGCGCGATCGCGTCATCTTTTACTTTGCGACCCGCCCCGTTGGAAACGGCTTGAAAACGCCGGGAACCGAACAAAATCCCATCAGGACGCGGGCGCGCTGTGTTTGCGACAGCGATCGGGTGGGCCGATTGGGAAGCATCTCCCAAACTCGGTTGAACGAGGTGCTGCCCGTGGTGGTGTGCGGAGCGCGCGATAGTTACCCAGCCGCGTCGACGTGTACGGATTGAGGCATTTACCCACCAAGGAGCCGGAGCACCCGCGTTTCGTCGGCCGAAAGGTGCCCGCGGGCACGTGTTGAGGGGAAACCGCTCTCGGTGAACTCTTCCAATACCCGCGGGTGAACGTAACTCTTGCGGCACACCGCGGGCGTGTTCCCCAACTCGCGCGCCACCTCGCGCACCACGCTGCACACCGCGCGTTCGGCCTCGGTCTTCGTTTCGGGTTTCGACAGCGCGGCCAACTTCGTCGCGGCCTTTACCGTACCGGCCCAGGTGCGAAAATCTTTGGCGGTAAACTCCGCGCCCGCGGCCCGGCGGATGTACGCATTCACGTCCGCCGAACCGATGGGCCGGGAATCGGAGCCGATGCGGTACTGGAACAGATCCTGACCGGGCAGGTCGCGGCACTGCCGAACCAGGCGCGCGAGTCTCGCGTCAGAAACGATGCGATCGTGCCGGACGCCACTCTTCCCGCGAAACCGGATTCGTACCGCACCGCGAGTAAACGTGACATGGCGGTCGAGCAGCGTACTGAGGCCGAACGATTGGTTCGCCCGCACGTACTCGGCGTTTCCGACGCGCAGGTGCGTTCGGTCGAGCAGCTTCACCACCACCGCGAGCACCTTGTCGCGCGAGAGCCCGCGGCGCCGGAGGTCGCACTCGACGCGCGTGCGGATGCGCGACAGCGCGCGCCCGAACGCGAGCAGGCGTGCGTACTTCGTCCTGTCCCGCTTCGCACGGAACGCCGGATGGTACCGATACTGTTTGCGCCCGCGGGCGTCGAACCCGATCGCCTGGAGGTGCCCGTTCGCGTCCGGGCAGATGAGCACGTTCGCCCACGCGGGCGGGATCGCAAGTGCCCTAATGCGTGCGAGTGTGACGACACACCGCACCACCAAACCGTCCGCATCGCGGTACCGGAACCCGCGCCCCGCGCGCTCGCGCTTGAGAGCCGGCTTGGTGTCGCACCAGAGGTGCAAGCGGGCTTTGGTGGGAAACACAAAGGACGGGCTCGTACTCTTCTTTCGCGCCGGTGTGCGGGTCGTGGTACCAGACATCTCGGATTACCCTCCGAGACGCACAACTGCAACGCGCGTGCCGGTTCATGCACCTGTCCACGTCGGGCACGAACGACCGATCGTGGCAACTACGAGGCGGTGAGTCCCTTCACGATCTTCTCCGCCTCGTCCTTGGTGAACTGACCGGAGATTTGTGCCTTGTCCGTGAGGGGCGCACGCAGAACGGGCGCGCACACCACTTTCCCGTCAATCACCACGGCGACCGGCTTCCCTTTGTGCTCGCCCGAGAGGGTTGCGATTTTCTTCGCGCCGTCCTTGGTGAATGTGACCTCAATCAGCACCTTCTTGTTGTCGTCCTCGAACACGCGGGCCGAGGCGATGTCCTTGTTGGTCGCGTCGGCCTCTTTGTGCAGATAGACCTTGGTCCGCGTGCCCTCCACTTTGGCCTCGACCAGCCCCTCCGCGTTCTTCGTCTCGGCGCGCCGGAACTCGACCTTCACTTTCTCGTCGGCCCGATCCGCGAGGACCGGAGCCCCGAACCCGAAAGATGACACCGCGAGCACGCTCGCCTGCAACAGCGCGATCATCACTCGTCCCCCACCGTGTGCGGGTCGTCCGCGTTCCCCGTGAACCCGGACTACTCGCAACAGACGACGGACGAACCGTTCCTCGCCGTGTGCCGCGTTATTCTTCGACGCGGTACGCGAGCGCGTGCGGCGCGCCGTTCTTGAGTGCGGTGAGCGCCCAGTCCTCGTTCGCGTGCATGAGGCAATCGAGGATCGCCCGCCCGCGGACCTCCTGGAGCCGGTGCCGGAACAGCTCCAGTGCCGTTTCCGTTTTGGGACTGACCGCGAGGAGCGCTCTTCCCGCCTCCTCGAATTGCGCCGGTCCCAGTTCCCGTACTTCGGCGTCGGTGAGCGCGAGGTAATCGCGACATAGCTTCTCGGTCGCGGCGCCGGGGCACTTTGCCAGTGCGGGAAACACAACCATTTTCACGCGGAAGTCGGTCCACGCCCGCGGGTTCTTCCAGCGCGGGTCAATTACCGGCTCAAGTGCCGGGTCGTCGCGCCAAAGAACGAACCGCGCCAGATCGACCGCGTTCGGCGCGCGAAGCAGGATGAGCGTGCGGAGCGACATGGCCCCGTCGAAGCCGTGAAACATCCAGTCCGGGTGTAGGCTCCGCTTGCGAACTCGCTCTTCGAGAACAGAGAGGGCCTCCTTCGATGACGCACCAACCGCGAGTAACCCTTCCGCTGCCCGAGCACGAGCGCGGATGTGTGCGCCGGAGATCATGCGACCCGCGAACGTTTCCGCCGGGGTGTTCCAGTCATCGGCCGCCCGGAGAGCGGCGAGTAGATCGCCTTCGGCCGGTGATTTCGAGTCTGTGCGCGGTTCAGTCTTGCGTGGCGCCACTGGCTCCTTTGAGAGTTTGCCGAGCTTACGACCGAGTGCGACTGCGACGCCACGCGGGTCGTCTACGATCACGTGATCTCCGGGTTTCTTCAGTACAGCCCCGATCGCGTCCGGTAACACTTCCCCGCGATCAAGGTAGAGCCCCGCCTTGTACCGTTGCGATTTGAATCGCGGGTCTTTGAGGATCACCCCGCCGGTGTCGCTGTTCGCGAACGCGACGTGGTCCCACATATCCATCTTCGTGAGCAGTTCGGCGATCGCGGTATCGAGCCCGGTGCGTTTGATATCGAGGTGCATCAGTCCCGCGTGGGTGCGGTGCAACGCGAACACTTCCGCGAGCGTGGGGATGCGGCACTGCGCACCGAATTTCCCCGGGGCGCGGAAGCGGAACCGCTGGAGTTCGGCCCAGGTGTAATCGCTCACGTCGCCGTAGGCTTCGAGGTGCCGGTCGAGCATGTCGTCGTGGAAGACGACGAGCACTCCGTCGCTCGTCATCCGAATATCGATCTCGCTGCCGTCGCCGCCGAGTTCAAAGGTGGCGCGGAACGCTTCGAGCGTGTTCTCCATCGCGTGCTCGGACGCCCCGCGGTGGCAGATGATCCCCGGCCCTTTCCGGCGCTCCCCGACGCGCTCGTGCCGCTTCCGGGCCGCGTCTGCCGACTCCACGGGAATTGGGACTTCGGCACGAAGGGAGTCACACAGCAGGAACGAACACAGCAGACAAACCGCGATCCGGGAGAGGGAACGGTTCATTGGTGTACCTTCGAGTGGGCGCCACGCGCGGTTCCGGCGCTGCGCCTGTTTCGCGATGAGTGCGTCTTTCGCCGTGCGGGTCAGCTTCTTGATCGCGAGTTCCCGGTGGGGCGCGTCGCCGTGCGTTTTCACCGTTGTGCGGTACGCCACCGCGACCGGCAGGCGCGCCCGCGTGTATTTGGACGCGGTCCCCGCATTGTGTTGACCGAGCCGGCGCGCCAAATCGGTGGTAATGCCGGTGTACAGCGTACCGTCCGCGCACCGCAGGATGTAGACCACCCAGCGCGGTTTCTTCGCTTGCGGCACGCTTGGCTCCGTGGGAACGGTGATTGCGAACGCTCTCGGTAGGAGTGTATCTTCGGCTCGCCCTCGCAGTCGTCTTAAAGCGTTTGCGGCGAGAGCCTTATGCGTCGCGCTCGGAATTTACGAACCCGGCGGGGCGAAGCCGTTTTGACCGGTCCCGTTCGCGGGCGGGCCGCGCTCACGCGACGCAAAGCCGGACGCAGGCGAGCAATCCGCCCTGGGTGGTGAGTTCGCCGACAGTGAAGAATTCGAGATGAAGGCGGGCCTTACTGTGGTAAACGGTAACAGCGCGTCGTCCAATGACGGACGCGCGCTCAACGATCCGCGATCCGCAGGCTTGCGCCCGGCGGCACCGGGCTCACGTGCCCCCTACTCTTCGACGCGCTCGTAGGTGTCCTTGTGCCCCTTCGAGTCTTTGGTGACCAACTCGTCGTCGTCCAGTTCCACGACGGTGAGCGTCTCCTTGTGTTCCTTGTCACCGCCCACCATCGTCATCACCAGTTTGTCCCCGGTCAGTTTGTAGGTGCCCTTGATTTGGACCTCCTTCTCGCCCTTCCCCGTGACGGTGACGGTCAACTTGCCGTCCTTGGCGAAGTCGATCACGACCTTGGCTCCCAGCTCCTTGTTTTCCGTAGACCACTTACCGACCAGCTTCTTGGAGTCAATCTTGTCGTCAGCGGACAAGCCGCCACACGTCACCAGCGCCACCACGACACTGCTCAACACGGCTCGCATGCGTTGCTCCCGTTTGTGCTCACGAACTGGTCAACTTGAGTCTCACTTGAGAGACCTTGGCACGCGATCGAGCGAACTGCAAGTGGATGCACATTAAAAGCTTATCGTGAGCGCAGTGGAGAACGGCCGCGCCCGACGGGCGGCGCATCGCACTCGGCCCCGTGGCCCGAAAATCAGAATTCGGCGAACCCGTTGTGACCGCCCGAACCGACCCGGTCCAGTTCGCGTGGGCGCCCGCTCTTCTGTGCCCGGGCCAACGCGGAGCGGGGTTTGGTGCGCGCCACTTTCTGGGCGGAACCCCCGCTCTCACTGAGTGTGAACCGGGCGACGAGGTCGCGGAGTTGGGCCGCCTGGTCCGTGAGGGTTTGGGCCGTCGCGGACATTTCTTCGGTCTGCGAAGCGTTGCGCTGGGTCACGGAGTCCATTTGCGAGACGGCCTTGTTGACCTGCTCGATGCCCACCGACTGCTCCTTACCCGCGGCCGCGATCTCGGTGATGATGTCCGTCACGCGCTTCACACTGGTCACGATCTCGCCGAGGGTCGAGCCGGATTGGTTCACCAGTTCGGTGCCCGCGTCCACCTTCTTCACCGAGTCCTCGATCAGTGACTTAATTTCCTTCGCGGACGTGGCCGAACGTTGAGCCAGGTTGCGAACTTCTGAGGCGACAACCGCGAACCCGCGTCCCTGTTCCCCGGCTCGAGCCGCTTCGACGGCGGCGTTGAGCGCGAGCAAGTTGGTCTGGAACGCGATCTCATCGATCGTCGTGATGATGTCCGCGATCTTCCTCGACGACTGATTGATCGCGCTCATCGCCTCGACCGCGTTACCCACCACCTGGCCCCCGCGCTCCGCGGTGTCCTTCGAGTTGCTCGCGAGCTGGCGGGCTTGCTGGGCGCTGTCGGAGTTCTGGCGCACGGTGGCGGTGATCTCTTCGAGGGTGCTCGCGGTTTCTTCGAGGCTCGAGGCCTGCTCCTGTGCGCCGGTGGAGATCTCTTCGCTGACCGCGGACAGTTGACTCGAGGCGTCGGCGAGTTGCTCGGACACCTCGCGCACGCCCTCCAGCGCCGTCCGGACCGACACGATCGCCTTGTTCAGCGAACCGGCCATCTGCCCGACCGAGTCGGTGCCCAGATCGGGCACGCTCTGGGTGAAGTCGCCCGCGGCCAGCGCGTTGACCGTGGCCACCACGGTGTTCATCTTCTGCTGCAACTCGATGGCCTGGACCCGCTCGTGCTCGGCCTGGGCACGGGTGGCCGCGGCCTCGCGCTCGGTGCGCTCGCGCTTTTCGGTGGCCTCGCGCTCGGCGCGCTGGCGGTCCTTCTCGACTTGCTGGCGCTCGGCTTCTTTGGCGGCCACCAGTGCGGTGATTGCCGCGTTCAGTGCGACGGCCATACGACCGACCTCGTCTTGCGAGTCCGCGTCGGCGCGCTTGGTGAGATCGCCCTTCGCCACACCTTCAAGGACCACGACGGTGCGCCCGAGGGGACCGGTGATCGATCGCGCGATCGTCACCCCGACGAGCATACTCAGGACCACCGTCGCCCCGGTCCCGCCCGCGAGGGTCATCTGGGCCGCGGCCGCGGCCGCGTTCCCGTCCTCGTTGACGTCCTTCGCCACGGCCGTAACGGTCTTGATGAGCTCCTCGAGCGCGGCCGTAACCGCGTCGAACTTCCCCCCGGCCGCGGCCAGAGCTTGGGCGGTCTTCTGTTTCCACTCGTCCCGCTCGCCGGGGGCGGTTGCGCCCAGGTGCGCCCGCAGCGCGTGGGCCGTTACACCGGCGGCCGCGATGTACTCTTTCACGGCGGTGCGGACCGTGTCCAGATCCTTGCGCTCGTCGCGCCCGCTCCGGGACACGCGCATTGACGTCCCCGCGTAGGTATCTAAGTTCGCCGTAATTTGATCACGAATGTCTTTCTGATCGCTGAAAATCCGGTCGATGGTCTGGAGGTCTTTCGCGTTCGCCGCGGCAACCATATTGTTCCGGTACCGGGCCAGGTGGATCGAGGTTTTGGCCAGGTCGGTCCCCGCGGTCGTGTAGTCCTCGTACAGAACCCGCATCCCCTCCCGTGAGCCGGACAGCCCGCGGTATCCGAGTACCCCGCACACCGCGGCGATGGCGCAAACCAGTGCGTACCCCAACAGCATCTTGGTCGTCACGGTCCGATTACGAAACCAGTTCATGAGGCACACGAGCTGAGAGGGCCGCGCGGCCGCGACGGGTACGAAATAACTCCACCGGCCCCGTCGGGTCGGTCGAGGCGCCGGCTCGGCGCTGCCGATGAACCGGTTAACGGGTGAGAGTGAAACGGGGCGCCCCGTGAGAGGAGGGCGAGAACCTCCGCGGCCCCACGTTACGCACGTCGGGCGGGCGCGCGGTCACGATCCGCGGCGCCCGGCCCGTCGTGAAACGCTAGTGCGCGTTCCAGGCGATCGATCCATTGAAGGGCAATTCAAATACAATCAATAGACAAAATAGCCCGCCGCGCGACGTCTAATCACGTTCGCCCCGGAACCGTGATACGTGGGACGCCACGCAATTGAGATTGGGGAACTAAAATCACGTTCGGCGAAACCGGCACCGACCAACGCGGAGTACCCCGTCGCAGGGGCGCTTAATGTGCGAAAGCGGGAGTGCCACCCGCGAGAGGCTCTTCCTGTTCGTCACTCGGGGCTCGGGTGAGTTGGTTGCGAGGGGCAAACGCAAGAAGCATTTTTGACAGAATTAACCGGATCAGGACCAAATGCAACATTGCCTTTGGAATCCTGTCGATCCTGTTAATCCTGTCAAAAATGCTTCTGTATTGGAGGCTATCACTGCACTCATGAGCTCGACCGGTCCACGTTCGCACGAGGCGGCCCTGCGCCGTGACCCACACAGAGGTTGCACCGATCGCTCGTCATTTACACCAGCTCGCCCCGCTCGCTCTTCTGCGCGCCCGCAACGCGAGCCGGGCGCAGTCGCGGTTCACATCCAACTGGGAGGGTGCTGTCGTAGAGCACACTGCCCGGCAGGTTGTGGTACACGCGCTCGTGTAGCCCGCCCACCACTTCGCGCAAGCGCTCCGGTGTGAACGCCGATTCCGGCGAATCGAGCGGCTTCACGAACAACTGGAGCGGCACCGGCGGGACGTCATCGTCTTCTTCGTCCGCCGCGAAGTTCGGCGAGAGGAAGTCCACGCCGTCCACCCACAACCCGCCCACGCGGTCGAACAGGCGCGTGCGGGCCGTCCAGTTCTCCCAGTCGGCCGCGGGCGCGAGCGGGTCCGGCCGGTGGCTCTCCCAGATCACGAACGGGAGCGGTTCGCCCAACTCCCCCGCGTCCACGCGGAGCACTTTGAAGAACTGCTCGTACAGGCGCCCCCCCGACGCCCATGCGCCGCGCCCAGTCCGCGACGCCGACGTAACACAGGTACCCGCCGTACCCCGGAAGCAGCGCGCCGTACACATACCCAGCCAGCGCGTCCGGGTCGTCTTGTCGGCCCTCGGGGGCCGCAAGGAGAAGGTGCCGGCTCCAGCCGCTCGGCCGCGGCTTACTCTTGGTGCGGTCCTGAACCGACTGCTCGATCCACATCCACGGAATCCGTTCGTCCGCCGCCAGCGTCTGTTCATAAAGTTGCGACGCCGCTTTGGTCATCGGGTCGGTCGCATCGAACGCTTCCCACACGACGACCTTCTGCGCCGGCGTCTTCACCGGCGCGGATTGCTGTAACTGCACAAATCACCTCTCCTTACGCTTATCCGCGGGCCGAACGAGGTTCGGGGCGAGCCAGATGGTGCGCCTGTGTCGCGGTTCACTTGGGGTTTGGCTCATAATCTTGCGTGCTTCCGAATTTCCCCCAGGAAGCACAGCCAATTGTACCAGGGGGCTCAAATTTCGCGCTGTTGGCAGGGGGCGGGAGAACGGCTAAGTTACTCAAGGTGGTGCGCGAATGTCGGCGCAACATCATGGCCGGGAGGGAGCTTGAAATGTCCACGAGCAGCGGTCAGAAGCACACTTACGAATACCCCCGACCGGCCTTGACTGTGGACGTGGCCATTGTGACCCGCGAGGCCCGACCGCGCGTCCTTTTGATCCAGCGCAAAAAAGACCCGTTCGCCGGAAGTTGGGCATTCCCAGGAGGTTTCGTCGACGAGAACGAGCGACTCGGGGACGCCGCTCGGCGCGAATTGGCGGAAGAGACGGGAATCACGATCGCTGATTTGGAACAACTGTACACAGCCGGCGATCCGGGACGCGATCCCCGGGGGTGGACGGTAAGTGTGGTGTATCTGGCGCAAGTCGACCCAGACGCATTGAAACCCGTCGCGGCCGACGACGCGAGCGCGGTGGGCTTGTTCCCGCTCGACGCCCCCCCCCAACTCGCGTTCGACCACGCCGTGCTGCTTGGTCGCGTGCGGGCACGGCTCGCCGACCGGAAGCCGGATTAGTTCCCACTCATCGCGCGCATGACATCCGCGACCGTGCAGTATCGGATGCCGAGCGCCAAGCCTTCTTCTTTGGCCTTCGACTGGAACAACCCCGCCGCAGGCACGTCGATGCCGGCGCTAGCGTCCTCCACGAGCCACACATCGAAACCCGCGCGCCGAAGGTCGCGTGCGGCGAAGAAGCAGCAGATGTTCGTCGCGATCCCACACACGACAACCGCTTTGATGCCGGACGCAGACAGGAACGCGCCCAACCCGGGGTGCTGCGCGGTGACCGCGTAGGCTTCAAAGTCGCGGTCGTAGCCCTTGCGCCAGATCGCGCTGAAGCGGTCCGTGTGCAGGCCGGGAAGGAACTCCGCGCCGGGCGTGTTCATGACGCAGTGTGGCGGGTAGATGTTGTCCGCTTGGCCGAGAAACGAGCGGTGGTCGGGCGGGTGCCAGTCCTGGGTCGCGTCGACGCGGGCGAACGGCAGTGCGAGCAGCGCGTTCACGTGCGGCACGATCGCGGAGCCACCGGGAACCGGCAGTTCCGCCGGGCAAAGATCGGTAAACCCCTGCTGCGCGTCCACGACGAGCAGCGCGGTTGTGGCGGGTGTGAGCATGTTAGGCAGTGTAGTTCCGCCCCGCGCGCCGGTCTCGCTCACTTCTTGATGTAGCTCCGGTGGATGACCGCGTTCTGGCGTGCGGGGTCGCGCGACTCGACCATCAGCGTCGACCGGTTCTCCGCGCGACTGCTACTCAACCGGTTCCCGTCGGCATTGAGAGGAGGTGCGGGCTGCAAGTTCGGTCGGTTCGTTTGTACCCTCCCCGAAGCGCGCTCGTTATCTGCGCCCCGGGGTTGCGCTGCACCGTCTGAATTCGGTTGGGCCGCAGAATCGAAGATGAGCCCCGTCACGGGAAGACCGTCCGTTTGCAGCACCTGCCCCTCAGTCTGAACGACCGGCAGGCGCCCTTCTGTTTGAAATGCCTGGAATATGGGCGCTTGTTCAGAGTCGCTCCGACTTCGGATCTCGAAACCATTATAAAACACGTTCGACGTATACCCGTACCTAATCGATACCGGTGTGTGCACCCTCGAAGCGTTCTCGTTCACCGAACTGCGGATGCCCACCGGCTCCGATTCCCCACCGCGAGCCAGGAAGTGCTCGATTGCGCGAGCGGTCGGCGGTTGCGTGGTCGCTTGACCCGCGTGCTCCGCCACGGCCTCGACTGCGGCCGCGCTCAAGAGTTTCGGCCACGCTTTCCGGAACAGCGTGTTCGATCCGTACACCTCGGCCCCGGTAATCTGCCCGTTCACCACGAACACCACCCCCACGATGTCTCCGCGTGCGCTTCCAGCAGCCTTGAGAGCTACTTCGTACTCGGCGACCTTCGATTTCACCGCCGGAGCTTCGAGCGTGAGTTGGAAGCTGGAGGGCGATGCGTTTTCCGTCACGTTCGCGGCGACATTCGCGCGCAACTTGCTCTGATTCTCACTCACCGTTTGCCACACCGCGGACTGCTGGCCGCTCGCGTTCGCGTACTTCAACTCCTTCCCCGCGGCGAACGCATTCGATTTCTGAAACACTCTCGCGCTCTCCCCTCCGCGCCCCGTCCACCGCCCCTGTTCGACGCAGTGCGCCGGGAGCGGCACGTTCCCCGATCCCGGCGGAACGAGCATATCCACCGCGGCCACGCGGTCCTGCCGTCCGCCCTTCACGATGTCGCCGGACTGAATGAATAGTTCGTAATCGGGCGACCGGTTCTCCACCGCGAGCGTGTTCACGGTACCCGTTTCGTGAACGACCGCCAGTTCGCGTTCGAGCGCTTCTTGGAGCGTCAGCACTTTTGCACCAGAGACGGCATCGGGGCCGTACACGAAATACACGCAGAGGTTCCCGTAAGCGAGCGGCGCGGCCACCAGTTCGGAGTTGCCATCAATGGAGAGCGTTCGCGCGCCCCCACCGGAGTACCACGCGCCGACAAAGAACAGCCCCACCAGGCCCAGAGCGCGAAAGGACTTGCTCATGGAACACCACTTCCTGCGAGGTGCGAAAGACGCGCGGCCCGTTCCCGAAGCGCGGGCGAGCCGCACCATCGAGTGTACCCGATCTCAAAGTGCTAACGCGAGGGTGATGATTTGCGTTGGCCGTACTCTTGAGCGTTTTCGCGCCTGTTGCGCTTTTGTCCGGCGCGCGAGTCGCCTACAATCGGAGCAGATGGCACCAGCGGAACTCATGCCATTCCGACAGGTGGAGGAGGGTAAGGAACGATGACCTGGACCACTTGGAAACCGGCACTCGCGCTCGGTGCGGTGCTGGCAGCAACCGGCGCCGCCGGCGCCGACGACCGCGACACGCGCCAACTGGCCGGTTCGACCGGCACAACGATGACGCTCGGGGGTAAGGGTACCGCCCAGCAAGCCGCCACCGAAGACACCGAGCTGGCCCGCGGGTACCGGTACTACGGCGGGCACGGGTATCACGGGCACTACGGCTACCGTGGTGGCTACGGGTACTACGGCGGGTACGGTTATCGCGGAGGCTACGGCGGATATTACGGGGGCTACCGCGGTTACTACGGTGGGTACTATGGCGGGTACCGCCCGGCCTACTACTACACGCCGCGGGTGTATTACTCCAACTATTACTATCCGACGTATTACCCGACCTACTACGGCGGCGGTTTCTACATCGGCATCAGCGGCAACTCGAACGATGCCACGGCGATAAATCTTGGTGGGATCGGCTCCCGGCCCGTTTCTCAGCCCGTTCCCGCTCCTACCGCGGGCGACGGCACGTTCCCGTATGACGGCGGTCCCGCAAACCCGGTTCCGCTGCCGAAGGCGGACCCGCAAATGAACCCGCCGGCCAATCCGTCCGCGGACTTGCCGGTCTCCTTCAAGCCGAAGCCCGCGACTTCGCCCTACAAGTACAAAGCTTACGGCGAGAAGTAAGACGCTTGTCGAAGAGAAGCACCACGAACCCCGCGGCACGCAGTGTCGCGGGGTTCGGCATTTTGGGACGTGTGATACGATCAACCCAAATTGCGACGGCGAGAAGCCGAGACCGAACGCACGGAGCCGTGCCGTATGAACCTGACGATCCTTCAACCCACCACGCCCCAAGAATTACAGACAGTCCGCGTGCTGTTTCAGGAGTACGTCGACGCGCTGGGGATCGATCTCGGGTTTCAGAACTTTGCCGAGGAACTGGCCGGGCTCCCCGGCAAATACGCGCCGCCGACGGGCTGCATCCTGTTGGCCGAAGTCGACGGCCAGCCCGCAGGAGTCGTGGCCTTGAGGCCGTTGGAAGGCGATACGGGTGAGATGAAGCGGCTCTATGTCCGCTCGCCGTTCCGAAAGGAAGGAGTGGGCCGCGCGCTCGCGGAACGAATCATCCAAGAAGCCAAGCGACTCGGCCAGCGTCGCATCCGACTGGACACCATTGCCCCGATCATGGGCAAAGCTGTTGCCCTCTACAGAGCGCTCGGCTTCGAGGAGATACCGCCCTACTGCGACAATCCCGTTCCGGGCGCGGTGTTCATGGAACTGCGATTAGCGCCGGATTCTGGCGACCTGCCGAGCGGCCTTCAATCAGCGTCCTCTTCGTCAACCTCCTCGTACCAGTCCGAGTGATCGCAGTCGTCCGCGTGGTCACAGTCATCGCAACGGCCGCACTGCTTGCAGACGCTCTCGGCACGCTTACCGCACTCGTGGCATTCGGGACAGGAACAGCACTCGTCGCAGCAACCGCAATCGTCGCAAGTCGCTGCTTGCTCTCCGCAGCGATGGCACATTGCGTCCTCTTCGAGCATGGTTTACCCCAAATGCACATCCGGCGAACTACGAAGGGATGCCTGGGTAATTGCCAGTCACCGATACACCAGCCGCCTTGCGCCACTCTTCAAAGCACTTCAGTAAGCGCCCGGCGAAATGCAGTCTTGCCGGGTGGCGATGAATTTCGCACGCGAGAGCCTGGTCCGCAACGGAAGCCGACTTGAGCTATGACGTGCGCTGGGCCTGTGCCCAGGCATCGGGGAGCAGTTCCGCGATGCGATCCGATGGGTGTGACGGGTGCCGCGTGAGGACATCCGAGAGGTAGGACCACGGGTCAATCCCGTGGCGCTTGCAGGTCGTGGTGAACGAGGTCAGGATCGCGGCCGTCGTACCTCCGACATCACTTCCCCAGAACAGCCAATTTTTTCGCCCCACGGCGACACCGCGCAAGGCGCGCTCGGCCGCGTTGTTGTCGATCGCCAGGTCGCCGTCGGTGACGTACACGTTCAGCGCCGCCCACTGGTTCCGCGCGTACGTGATCGCCTGCCCCAGCGGGCTCTTCGGTAGCACTTCGGCGCGCGTCGCGTCGAGCCACGTTCCCAGCGCGTGTAAGACCGGTACGGATTCGCGCTGACGCCGTGACCATCGGTTGTCACGGTCGAGTTCCTGGGCCGAACGCTCGGTGTCGTACAGGCGCCGGATGAACGCCAGGGCTTCGAGTGACCGCCGTGTGTCGCTCTCCTGCGCCTCGACGAACTTGCGACGCGCGTGCGCCCAACACGCGACCTCGGTGGCGCCCGTGGCATAGAGCCCGTCGTACCCGCCGAATGCGTCGGCCTGAACGTACCCCTTGTACCCCTTCAAGAACGTCTGCGGCCCGTCGCGGCTGCGGCTGGGTGTCGCGTCGTACACGATGTACGGGTTGCGTGCGTCACCGACGTACACCCAGATCCGACCCGTGCGGGTGCGGTTCCGTGTCCGGTCCAGAACGGGCACCGGGGTGTCGTCGGTGTGGATCACCTTCGCGCGTCGCACCCGCGCACACATCACGTCGTAGATCGGCTGCAGGACCGCGGCGCAACCGGCCAGCCAGTCGCACATCGTCGAGCGCGCCAACTCCACGCCGTGCCGAGCCAGAATGCCTTCGAGCCGGTAGAGCGGGAGGTGGTCGGCGAACTTGGCGGTGATGATCTGGGCCAACAGGCCGGGGGCGGCGACCGATTTGGGCAGCGCCTCGCGTGGCATCGGGGTGGCGACCAGTTGCGCGTGACAGTTACGACAGGCGTACTTCGGCCGCACGTGCTCGACGACGAACAGACTTGCGGGCCGGTAGTCGAGTCGCTCGCTGATCTCTTCGCCGATGCGTACGCGCGAGCGACGGCAGCACGGGCAGAGCTTCTCGGCTTCGGCCACGTCGTGTTCGATGCGTCGTCGCGGCAAGTCGCGTGGCAGGCGTCGGCGCCCGTGGCTTCGCTTAGGGCGTGTGTCGCCGCTCCCGGTGCGTGGCTCGGGTACGGGCGTCAATGACAATGCGTTGTCACGGGTCGCGCTCGTGTCGAGTGAAGTCGTGTCCGGAACCTTCTCGGACTTCGGTCCGTAAAGTCGGCGCAGGAGTTGATCGAGCCGGATGCGAAGGGCCGCGCTCTCCTGGCGCTCGGCGGCCAGCGCGTCGAGCAACTCCCGCACCATCGCCTGGAGCGTGCGCGGGTCGTCGGGGAGCGGGTCGTCGGGCCGGGGAAGCGTCATACCCTTCCGACGAGCGAAAGGCCGAAGAGTTGCGAACGGGGAGGACATCAACGTGGCGTGGGCCGCTGGTAGCGCTTGCGCCGCTCGACGGAGTTGAGCTCGATCCCGCCGAGGATCAGTGCCAACTCGGTGGCCTTCACCTCGACCGCGGCACCATCGGTGTCCGCCGCCGGGAATTGGAACGTGCCTTCTTCGAGCCGCTTGGCCCAGACCGCTAGGCCGTCCTCGTCCCAGTAGAGGAGCTTGAGTCGATCCCCGCGCTTATTGCGAAAAACGAACAGATCGCCGGCGAGTGGGTCTTGCTTGAGGTGCTCGCGTACGACGGCCGAGAGCCCGTCGAAGCTCTTGCGCATGTCGGTCGGCGTGGCGCACACGAACACGCGCCCGGGCAGCGCGAGGCTCAGCACGGTTGGGCCTCCAGGGCGGCGACCACGGCACGCAGGTGGGTCGCGTCGTAGCCCGGTGGGACACGCAGGACGTGACCCGAGCGGAGCACCAGTTCGAGTGGGGTGTCGGGTACGACGCGCAGAGCCACGAAACGCGGCGTTGTCGTCGAGCTACGGCGCGGCGCGGGCGTTGTGGGTCGTGGCCTCGGGGCCGGCGCGAAACGGCGCCGGGATACGGCGGTGGGCTGGGGAGTTACAGCGGGCTTGGGGACGGGAGCACCGTCGCGAGCGGCGATCTCACGACGCCACGCGTAGAAGGACGGCTCGGAGAGTCGGTGCTTGCGGCAGAAGTCTCGGATGTTCAGACCGGACGAGGTCCAGGTCGTGAGCTTCGCACGCCAGAACTGTTCGAGCTTGGGGTCACGCAGGTGGGGTCGAGGCATGAGGAGCACTCCCGAGGAAATGCTCCATCGTACCTCACCACGCAAGACCTGGACTTCACCGGACGGTTACGCACTTCATGCAGATTGGCGTTGCAAGAAGGTTGGCGGTTTCGTTGGAAAGCTCGGAAAACCACGGATCATCCATGCTGGCTGGCGAGGCCGGAAGATGATGCTTCGCGATGCACCCGGAACACAGCAGGGAGGCCCAAGCTGGCTTACCATCCAGTGTACATTCATACCAAACCACGTCGAGCGAAGGCCCGCTGCCGGCGACGGCAATCACTATGTCCCGGCAGGCGAAAGCCCAGTAACCCTGTTCGCCGTGCCGTGGACATCTAATTGGCATTGGATCGTCATAACCGTGCCTAGTACAAACAAACAATAAACATTTAAAAACATCAAGAAATAATAAATTTAAATTCTATGTCACAAGAGTTCGCCACCCTGCCCTTTGTAGTCGTGTCGTTGCAGCTTCTTAACCTCTATTGACACGGACCGGGTTGCCGCTACTCTCGCGCCCAAACGAGGATAGCGAAATGATCTCCCGAAAAACCCGGGTGGGTTTCGCCACCCTCTTGCTGCTCACTGGTTTCGGGTGTACGTCCACAAAGGGGGAGGTTGCGGGCAGGCGCAGCTGGCTGGGCTATCTGCAATACGGCTCGGACAACACCCCAGAAGAGAAAGAGGCGAATAGGAAGTATCGGGAATTCTGGTTCGGGGAAGCGTCCGCACTCCCCGAATCGCAAGGGCTGGGGAATCCACCTGCTGAGTCGACAACCACATTACGCCGCTAACGACACACATCTGAACGTTTACGTCACTTGGAGTCGCCCAGAAACCCACACGGGCTCGGGTTCATCGCGGCGCAAAGCACGAAAACGGGCCAATCACGGAAGCAGTTCGCTCACCAGAATGGACGCCCCCGGCGCCGCAAGCGGCGACACGCGGTCGGTAGAAGCCAGAGTCTGGCGCGTGCGGTACGCGGTCGCGCCCAATCCGGCCGGAAGCGGTTGCGGGTCGCGGAAGACGAGCAACTGACTGTGTTCGACGTCCAACACCCAGTAGTCCGGAATCCCCGCTTCGGCGTAGAGTTCCGCCTTCTCCGTGGTATCGCGCGACAGCGTCGCGTCGGCCACTTCCACCACGAGCAGCGCGGTTGTCGGGTGGTCGGTGTAGTCCTCGAACCGGCCGGCCACGACCATCACGTCCGGTTGCGGGTCGCTCTCGGCCAGCGCGAGCGGCTGCTCGTTACGCGACACCCAAGCGGCCCCTGCGAACACTCGCTCCAGTGCCAGCGCCGTCTTCCGACAGCCGACCACGTGCGGCCAGTTGATCGGACTCATTTCGATGATCTCTCCGCGAATCCGCTCGACGCGCGTGTCGGCGAAGAACCCGAGTTCCCCGAGCCGGTAATACTGCTCGCGCGTGAAGCGGAACGGGCGCGGCGCGGCGGGCGGTTTGGCGGTCATGGCACGTCTCCTCCACACCCAAACTAACCTCATTCCGTCCCCGGAACCAGATCGGTGACCCAACGCCCCCGCGTCGTGTGCGCCGTGAATACAGTAATTTCAGGCTGCTACGAGGTAGGGACGCCCTTCGGGGCGATCCCGACAGTTGCTAACGGACGAGTACCCGAAGAAGGGAGCGATTTGTTCGGCTCGTCGGCCGCCGGTGTCGTCTGTGGTCTTTGGCCGCTCACCACCGGACTGAGCAGGGGCCAACCGATCATGGGTACCAGCAGTTTTCTCGCCTGCACCCCGGCGCATTCTTTCTCGGGGGCCTTCTCCCATGCCGGCCGCGTTCGCCTTCAAAACACTGCTCGTAGCAATGGGTCGACCGAAGCCGCCGAGCAACGATATTTGTGCACGGGCCGATCGCAATTACGGAATATGTGACACGAATATGCCTCCGACATCGATTGATTCCTCACCGCGATTAATCGCATTCAGTCCAAAGGGGATCAGCCGTGGCCCAATCAACTCTTCAACCCGACGCTAAACCGGTCACCTTCAGCAATGTTGGCGGGAACGCACCTCCCGTTCGTTTCGTGCTGCGGTGCGAATGGTGCCGCCGGATCTTCCCCCTCGCGTATGGTGAATTGGCTCGCTACATGCGCGAGGGCTGGCCGGACTGCTGCTTTCTCCCGATGGTGTGCTCCACCCCCAGTGACGCGGACACTGAGGGGTAACAGCCCACTACGGCCACCACGAAAATTTTCGTGCGGGAGAACAGCAAGCGCTTTTCCGCTCTCATACGATCGGACCAGAAACGGGTGGTCTTCTCCAAGAAAAAGTGGACACGAAATTAACGGCGCGTCGGTTCACACGTCCGTTCAATCTCGGCCGCCCCCCCCGGATGAGCGGTCGCGGTTGTGGAACGCTTCCAGGCACTCGAGGGTCAGTGGTCGCGGGTGGCGAACATCCGGGCCGATTCGCTCTCGCGCTTCATCCGCTGAAGAATAGCCCTACAAACGAACCGATCCGCTCACGCCGCACGCAGTTCCCGTCGGCACCCGCTGGTAATGGTCGCTGGCGCCCTAGGCCTGCCCGATCCGAAGCACCACCCGAATCGAAAGCCATTGAGATCGTAGCCCCCGCGTCACCTCCAGTGCGTCGACTACCGGACGCTCGCCCATCGACCACCTACGATCATCCGGTTGAAAGAGTTCTTGACGGCCGCCGGGTACAATTACCGCTCGCGCGTCGGGATGCAGGCGCCCGCACGCTCCGACTCGTTCGGACCCGTTGGCTCGAAGTCGCCGTTACCCAGGCCGTACTGGACACCATCTTGGGTATCGTGATCGTGTTCGCGGGTATCACCGGCCCTACTTCGTTCGCCGCAGCCCACGCAGAGCGGCGAACGAAGTAGCCGCGAGGTCTTCCAAACCGTTCCTTGCCGGCGCACACGGTTCAAGGGAACGGAGCGCCTGCAACGCGCTTGTACTCCTCCAGGGCCTCCCGACATCCGCCATCCGGCACGCGCTGCATTTTCCCGTTAACCCGCCGCCCCCGTTTGCCGAAGTAGTAAATGCAGCCCGGATCTTACTCCTGTCAAAACCCTCGCGGGGTGAGGTGTGAGAGGAAAATCGGGGTGCGGTTTCTTCGGTCGGTTGGGGACTTTTCGAGGAGAGCGTGAACCGGTAGAATCCTTTATGCGTCACTCAACACGTGGGTGCGAGTGGTGATTCCCACAACGGTTGCAAACCTCAGTAGGAATTCGACGCGAGGAACGCGAAAAGCCTTGAAATTGTTGGTTGATGGCCTCGTCGCCAAGTGGTAAGGCAACGGTTTGCAAAACCGTCATCCCCGGTTCAAATCCGGGCGAGGCCTCTAAGTCCCGAAAGCCCGTGAATCTCAGCGAACCCCCGGAATTTCCTGGGGTTCGTGTCATTTATGGGTATGCCCTTTTCGACGGCCACTTAGTGTCCAGGTGTTCCACAGAGTTCCCAGAAATCCCCACGGCGAGTGCACCCAAAAAACTGCAACCGTGGCGGGCATGGACTTGAACATAAGGCACAACCTGAAAATGATTTGCTCCAATTCGTCGTGGTTGAGAGCCCCACAAGGGGCTCGAAGTGGGTGTTGAACCGAATCCGGCTGACGGCTTTCGCGAGTTTGGCGATCCGGGCGTGGGCGTGCAGATCGCGGGTGAGGCGCGGGCCCGAGTAACAGACCAGGGTCCGAAGCTCCTTCGCTCCGGTTCCGGTTGAGGCGAGAGCGGAAGCGAACGTGTACTGCCGGGAAAATGTCCACGTGCTCCTTTTCTGTTCGCTTTTTTCGATGTGTGAGGCACACCACCGCTTATTTGCCGTTCTTCACCTTCCAAAGTGCCGCTTCGAGCGCCAGGCGGTGCCGGATCGCGTGGTTGAGGATCATGGGTCGGATCGCACCTGCTTCCACGCGAAGGTGCGTGGATCGTTCCAATTTCTTGGTGAGTACGAGCAGTTCCTCGAGCCACGGAACGAGTTCTTTCGGCTCCTTTGCCCATAGTTCTGTTGCTGCCATTTGCATATCGGACAGGCAGTCGTATCTGAGAGGGACATCAGCTTCCACGCCCCCGACGACATCAAGTGCTTCCTGAAAACGTTGAAACTCTAATCTTCCCTGGTGCAATCGCGCTTTCAACAATTTTCGGTGCGTGTTATCTGTTGCTTCAATTTTCAGGACGATTTCCCCAGTTAGTCGCGGGCACAACTTCTTGAAAGCGGCTTTGCGCTCATCAAGGTCATTTGGATACGGTTCGGGTAAGGCGAGTTCGGGAAATGCCGTTGGGGGGATGGCCGGGGTACCGTTTATCTGGCCTACAATCCACTTCTCATCTGCGGGTTCGTCTTTCGTCGGTGCGGGGTTATTGGCTGCGATTGGAACGGGTGCGAGCGCGATGTCCGGAAGTGGCAGCACCTTACCGTTACCAGAGGCCAACGCGATTACGCTGCCCGCACCAAACAGACCAGCGATTCCGATGCTTGTGGTCCAGGTCCAATTCGTTGTCTTCAGCATCACAAGGGCTCCTTCGGTAAGAGACGCGACCGCGGGCGGTACCGCGCCCGTGGTCAGGGACAGAATGGTTGCGGTCAGGTGCGGAGGTGCGGTCAGTGTGGAGAGCAGAATCGCGACTGGTGTCAGCCCGCGGTGAGCCAGACGCTCGCGGAGCTTCGCTCGTGCGCGACTAAGGCGCCCGGACACGGTGCCGATCGGCCAGCCGAGTGCTTTGGCCGCGTCCGCGTGCGACAGACCTTCGAGGTCGCACAACACGACGGGCAGACGCTCGCGCTCGGGGAGTCGCGCGAGTTCCTCGTGAACGGCGATCGCACTTTCCGTATCGGTCGGGGACGCAGACGCGGCCTGTATCGAATCGAGTTGGTTCGGTTCGAGTGGGGAATTGCGGGCCGCACGCTCGCGCAGCTTGAGTGACGCATTCACGGCTACGCGGTGCAGCCATCCGCCGACACACGGGGCGTTAATCGTTTTGGCCTTGCGCACAAGTGCGAGAAACGTGGCCTGGAACGCATCTTCGGCGTCGGCCTCGGAACGGAGCGTGCGCCGACACGTGGCCCAGACCGCGTCCGCGTGCCGGCGCGCGACCAGCTCGAACGCGGCCGAGTCGTTCGACGCGACGAACCGGCGGAGCAGTTCCGCGTCCGCAACGTGATCGGTCGCGGTCGGCGTAGACGCGAGTAATCGGAGTAGCAAGCGACGCGACATAACGCGGATTCGTGGGGTATTGGGCTCTCGTCCCCATACTGATCCGCGAACTGGTCGAATTCATACACGGAAACGCCGGAATTTTGGTGGCGGTCTACTTGGCTCGCTTCTCGTGTGCGATGTCGCTGTTCGGGGCGCTGCACATGCGGGCGCTGGGTGGTTGATCTGGTACTCGGGAGAGAGTAATCTCAGAACCGGACCGAGCAACACTATCCATCCGAGGTTCCCATGAAGGCGATCCAGTATCTGGCGATCTTTTTCGCTCTGATCGGCACTGTAGCCGGGGTACGTGCTGCTGAACTGGTGACGCAGACCGAAACGGTCGAGCGCGTCAAAGATGGGCGGATCTTCACGGACTCCGCGAAGGTGTTCGAGCCGAACGATGAAACTAAGATCGTCAAAAAGACGGCGACCGGTGAGGCCGAAGCGAAGCTCGCGGACATCAAAGAGGGAGACACGATCGAGATTCAGACCGAGAAGGGGAGCGCGGACATCAAGAAGATCATCATCATCAAGAAAACGAAAAAGTAACGCCTCCCTCTCGCTCGCTGCCGCGCTAGACAACGGATGCGCGGTCCGGGCGCTGATCGCGCATTGGCGCGGGAGCAGCGAAAGAAAGCGCCTTCGATCTGCCATGACTTTTTCAGCGGGGGTGAAATAAAATCGCCCGTGCCTTCGTAATACTTTTCACACTCGCCGCCGTTGTTCGCCTGTCAACAGCACTCAAAATCGTAGGCACTGTCGATGATTAAGAAGCTTCACTTCATCTGGGTCGGGAGCTTCGTCCCGATGAGCAAGGACCGGCCCTATTTCCAGCGGATTCAGAAGTGGGCCACGGTGAACCGGGGGTGGCAAGTACACCTGTGGTACAGCAGCAAAACTCTGGACGGCTTGGGGCTCCACATGATGGGGCGCCTGAAGCGCGAGTTCCCCGGGATCACGTACATGGACTGCGGGCAGTCGTCGAAGAAGGTGCTCGTGGGCCTCGACGACATGTTCTCGGACGAACTGTACCTCCAGTACCCGAACTACGGGGCCGCCAGCGACATCCTGCGCGTGGCGATCCTGATTAAGCACGGCGGGCTGTACCTGGACACGGACGTCGATACGGGTAAGCCGCTCGGGAGCCTGCCCGCGCCGCACAAGTTCCTCGTCAACCAGCCCCTGGAGGGGGCCTACTCGAACGACGTCCTGTACGCGGGCAAGAAGGGGCACCCGTTCTTCATCAAGTACCGCAAGAAGATGATCGAAAGCTACAAGACTTATTCGTCTAAAGCGTGGGCCGCGGACCGCCGGACGAACAAGGACACGAAGAACGCCTGGACCCAGATGGCGACCGGTCCCGGCTGTTTGACGGACGTCATCAACGAGGGGTACAGTAACTTGGGGTCGTCGATCCTGTTCCCGAAGGATCGAGTCACACAGACCTCGTCGGACTGCTCGTGGCTGTAGTCTACTTTCGCTTTTCCGGGAGTGGGCTGCCGAACAAATTCGGCAACCCACTCGGTCCAGACCCGTCTCTACCAATCGTACCGATATCGACCGTGGGCTTTATTCGGTCTATGGTCCGATCAAGTTCAAAGCTCAATTCTTGGTGACCTTGAAGTCGGTGAACCGGACCCAGTGGTCCGCCTTGTCGGGCGCGCCGGTGGCGGTCAGGCAGAATCCGCGTTCCTTGGCTTCTTTTCGTAGTGCGGAGTGGAAGAAGTTCTTGTATTCGTCCTTCACGGACGGCCCGACCTGGAAGTACCCGTAGCTGCCGCGGACAATGATCCGCAACGCGCCGGCGTCGTTCGTCGCGTCGGTGTACTTCACCTCGTACTTCGCGACATCGCCTTCTTCACCCGGTTGACCTTTAAAGATGTAGTTGCCCGGCGCGAAGACCAGCTTGTCTTTCACGCGCTGTTTCTTGGCGGCGAATTCCGGGCTCCCGTCGGTTAGCAGGCAGACCCCGGCGAGCTCCTTGTCGGCCGTGAACTCGTCGAGCGGCGTCACTTTGACCGAGGCGACCACGGTGTCGGTCGCGTCGAACGGCAGGATCACCTTGAGCATCGGTGTGTTCTTCCCCAATCCCCCGTTCTGAACGCGCATTTCCAGCCCGCCGTCCTTGATTCGGTAGTCCTTCTTGTCGAGGCCGACAGGCTCCCATTTCTTGGACAGACCGTCCTTGAAGTTGTCCGCGAAGATCACGTCTTCCGCCGTACTGGGTGTCGAACCGATCAGCAGTACGAGCGCCGCGACACCACACGTTGTTGATGTGGGCATGTGTCACTCCGACGTGAGTTGATGACACGATTGGAACTCAAACGACGGTGCAACGCAAGCTTCTTACGACTTGTCGGGGTACGCGCGATTCACTGACTCCAACGTTACGCACCCACGAAACGCGATCGGTTCAGCCCCTGTTGGACTGAACCGATCGTAGCTTCTGGCGGGGCGGGTCACAACATGCTGTACGGGTCGATGTCCACCTGGAACTCGACGCCGCTGGGCGGCTTCGCGAGCGTCAGCACGTTGCGCAGGACTTCGTGCAGCACCGCGCTGCTGTCGGACTGGATCTGGAAGTGGAACCGGTAGAAGTTGTTTAACCGAAACACCGGGCACTCGGCCGGACCGAGTAGTCGCACCGGCGTGTGTCCCTGTGCGGTGGTGGCACGCTTCATCGCTTCCTTGAAGGTACCGGCCAGCGTGTCCGCGAACGTGGCCGCGGCCTCTTCTTTTTCGCTGCGAACGATGAGGCGCGCGAGGCGCTCGTAGGGCGGGTACTTGTGCTGCTTGCGGTGTACGAGTTCGAGTTTCGCGAACTCGCCGTAATTGTGGTGCGAAGCGAGCGTGATACACGGGTGGTCTGGAGTAAACGTTTGCACGAGCACCTGCCCGCCCTTCTCGCCGCGCCCGGCCCGGCCCGCGACCTGCGCGAGCAACTGGAACGTGCGTTCCGCGCTGCGGAAGTCCGGCAGGTGCAGCCCCACGTCCGCGTTCACCACGCCCACGAGCGTGACGTTGGGGAAGTCCAGCCCCTTCGCGATCATCTGCGTGCCGACGAGGATCTGGATCAGCCCGTCGCGGAACGCATCGAGTACGCGCTGGTGGCTCCCGGGCTTCGACATCGTGTCCGAGTCCATGCGCTGGCACACGTTGCCGGGGAACTTCTCTTCGATTTCGACCTGTAGTTTCTCGGTCCCCAACCCCTGGTAGCGCATCGCGAGTTGCGAGCACGCGGGGCACTTCTGGAACGGGGCCGTCTCGAACCCGCAGTAGTGGCACATCAGCGAGTTCTTCGTGCGGTGGAACGTCATCGCGAGATCGCAGTGGGCACACTGCGCCACGTGTCCGCACGCCTCGCAATGCACGTGCGTGCTGAACCCGCGGCGGTTCAGCAGCAGGATGATTTGCCCCTTCTCCTTGAGCGTTTTCCGCATCGCGGATTCGAGCGTCGGGCCGATCGCGTAGTGCTTGCCGGGCGTCTTCGGTTCGTGGCGCAGGTCCACTAACTTCACCGCGGGGAGCGGGCGACTCGCGACGCGGTTCGGCATGCTCAGCACGGTGTAGTTCCCGCGCTCCGCGTTCGCCCAGCTTTCGAGGCTCGGCGTCGCGGACCCCATCAGGATGGGAATGCCTTCGAGCCGGGCGCGCATGACTGCCACGTCGCGTGCGTGGTAGCGCGGGGTCGATTCTTGCTTGAAGCTGTTTTCGTGCTCCTCGTCGATCACGATGAGACCGAGCTTCCGCGTCGGCGCGAACACGGCACTGCGTGCGCCGACGACGACCTGAATGTGCCCGGTGGCCACGCGGCGCCAGTACCCGCCGCGCTCGGCGTCGGTGAGGTGGCTGTGTAGCACCGCGAGGTTCCCGCACCGACCCTTGAATCGCGAAATCGTTTGCGGCGTGAGCGAGATTTCGGGCACCAGAACGATGACTTCCTTGCCCTGTTTCACCACCTCTTCGATCGCACGCAGATACACTTCCGTTTTGCCGCTGCCAGTAACGCCGTGCAGCAGGAACGGGTGATAGCCACCGGTTTCGAGCGCGTTTTTGAGCGGTTCCCACACGCGGAGTTGGTCCGCGTTCAGCGCGATCTCGACGTGCGGCGCGCTGGTGCTTTGGTCTTCGGTTTCGGCGTCGGGCATTGCCGCGGGCGTTTCGATGCGCTCGCTGAACTTACGGACGAGTCCCTTCTTGATTAACCCGGCGACCACGCCCGTTGTGCATTTCGCGAGTCGGGCGAGTTGGAGCACTTCGAGCGGCCGGTTCTCCTTCTTGAGCTTGTCGAGCGCGGCCTTCTGTTGCGGTGTGACGGTCGGGAGCGGGTTCGGCAGCTTTTCTTTGGGTAGCGGTTCAACGAACGACGCGACGCGCGTGCCGGCGTTGTCGCGCACGCCCGCGGGCACGACCGCATGCAGCACCTGGCCCCACCCGCAGAGGTAGTAGTCCGCCATCCACCGCGTGAGCTTCATGAGGTGCTCGTCGACGATGGCGTCGTCGTCGAGAACGCGGGTGACAGTCTTAATCTCGTAGCCGGACGTGGGCTGCACGTCGGTCACGCGCACACAGAACCCCGCGGTCCCTTTGCCGCCCTTACCGAACGGTACTTCGACGCGCTTCCCGACGCCGATTTTCGCAGTAAGAGATTCGGGAACCGCGTAGGTGTAGGCGTGGTCGAGCGGCCGGTCGAACACGATGTCCGCGAACAGCGTCGCGGGGACAGAAACGGGTTTGGGAAGTTCGCGCTCGTTTTCGACTTCAAACAGCGTGTTGGGGGCCGTCATGGCCGGTCGCTCCGCGGTGTCGGGCGTCAAAGTGTGCATGCGCCCAGTTTAGCAGCGCGCAGCGCCGCCACCAAGGACGGTTGCCCAACCGGTACTATCGGCAAAATGGGTAGCCGAAGATTACTCGGCACAAACTGGAGCAGCGCAAACTCTATCGGGGTTGGGAGTTGCCGTTTCGCTAGCTGCGGGTTCGTTGTCGTGCTGCGTGTCGTCGGCGGGGGCGCGACTGTTGCGGTCGAGCGCCAGTTGTGCGATGCCCTCGGGACTGAGACCGTGAGTCACGTGTAGCCCGAACGACTGTTCGAGTAATGCTTCCACCGGCACCCACTGACCGTTCACCTCGAACCGCTTGGTGAGGAAACACATGCGCACGAGTCCGCCGGTTGTGGGGCGCTGGGCTGCGTCGCGCAACCGCGTGTTTTCGCCGCGGAGCAGGGTTTCCATGCCCCGAGCTTTGTTCGTCTCGGTTTGGGACCGGACGTATTCCAGTGCGAGAGCGGTCGAATCGGCCAGGGACTGGAGCCACCGAACTTCGGTCGGAGTCGGACACGCCGTTTGTGCCCAGTACACTCCGATCGCCCCGACCGGGCCGAGTGATCGAATCGGGACCACGGCCAAGCTCTTGACGAACGTAACGCGGTAGGCGTCGTGGGGAATGCGGTCGTCGAGGTAGATATCGGGGATGAGTGCGGGCTGGCGGTTCCGCATGACCCAACCGCTGATACAGGCATCCATCGGGAACCGCTTACCCTTCCAGAGCGGCGCGATAGCGTCCTCGTCCACGTAGTAGCACTTCTCGTCGTCGCGAAGAACGAAGCACGCCCCGTCCGCGCCGGTCACGCGCCGGGCCGCGACCTTGACGATGTTTGTGATTTCCGCGGTGGTGCGCGCGGAGGAGAGCCGCTGAACGGCGTCGATGAGTTGTTCGGTGGCCTCGGCCGGGGCCGGTTTGGTCGCTTCGCTCATCGCGGTACTCGGTCTGATGTTCGTGGGCGCAGGCGCATGTTGAGTATAGTCCAGGCAGAACCGAAACTGCAGCAGTGTATCGGCGAAGAAGCACAGTTCCCGCGAAAGTTATTGCGAGGGGCGGAAAAGTGCGCTGTTGAGAGAAAACTGTACTTTCCGCGATCTTGTAGGTTTTATATGGCGAGGTTGAGTAGTCGTTCGGCGAGTTCACGGAGTTCCGCGACGTCTTTTGCGATCACCACAACCGCATTAATTTCCTCGGCCAGCAATTCCCGCTGCCGCGCCCGGTGCTTGTCCGTGTGGCTGGAGCGGCGCTCCTGGTCATCCCACGGTGACGCGAGTCGGTGGGCCACCAGCGCATCACCGGATCGGTTCCACTCCCACGCCCCGGTCATCGTGAACGCCCACAGGCATAGGTGGGCGGACCGCCCAGACCGTCGGGCACAAGCAAGACCCGAACAAGGTCGAGCGGGCGCGTCGCACCTTCGACTCGTTGAAAAAAAGTTGAGGCGGGCCGGTAGGCTGTTCTACCTGGACGAGAGCGGGTTCAGCCAGCCGTTGCCGACCGGGCACTCGTGGTCCCTCCGAAGCAACGCAAGCGGGTCAAGTACGAGTACCCGCAGGGGCGGCGGGTGAACGCCCTGGCCACGTGCGAGCCACAGGCCCGGTGCCTGGACGCGGTGCCGTTCGAGCGGGCGCTGACGTCGGACGACCTGCTCGCGTACTTGCGGAACCGTTTGCCGACGGCAGACGTGCCGCGTGTGATGGTTCTGGACGACGCCGGTATCCACACGGGCAGGGTGGTTAAGGCCGCTCGGCCCGGGTTGGCGAAGCTCGGTATCTACCTGTACTACCTGCCGCCCTACAGCCCGGAGTTGAACCGCATCGAGCCAGTATTCAAGCAGGTCAAGCACCACGAGATGCCGACCCGCAGCTTTACCACCCGGGCCGCCCTCCGCAAAGCCGTCGAGGACGACTTCGAGACGTACCGGCGGCGACTCCAAGCCAATGGTGACAACGAACTACGGCTGGCTGCTTAGGGCGCCAGCGGTGGGGCCGACTACTCAAACAATACACAGCAATTAGCACAAACAATATTATTATTATAATAATTAATAAAATATCAAAACGATTGCATGCGAATCAAGTAAGACTGAAGACAACAAACTGGATCGTGAGTCCTTTTTTCAGCTAGGCCTGCTGAAGGGTCGTGCATTTCAGAACTGACACCCGAAACGGGTCCGACAAGGGGCAACTGGTGCCACTGAAAAATGCCAAAAGCCTGAAATATGTGCGTCTCGATGTGTATTCTTGCATTGGTGGCACAGGCCAGAGTCCTGTGCCACCAACAGAAACGCGCACCTCCAATACGGCAACTTGATCGCTTCAAATTGCCCGTTAAAGTGTTAGGCCCCCGCACGGAGGCGCGCGAATGCGGCGGCGATGTCGATTTCGGCGAGGGCGTTCGCCCGCGCGCACACGTCCATCAGGATTCGATCCTGTACGCGGCCGCGTTCGAGGGCGTCGCGGTACGGGGTGCGGTGGAACGAGACCATCCCGTACTTCGAGACGAACTGACCCGGGTAGCGCTCTTCGAGCTTGTGTTCGAGTTGCCGCTTCAACGCGAAGTGCGGATCGGCAGACGTGTCGCGCATCTCGATGAAGTTGTCCAGCGCCAGTTGCGCAATCGCGTCCGTGTTCGGCTTCCGCGACGCGAAGAACCGCGGGAACACCTCGTCCCAGTTCTCGCCGTGTTCGTCGAACAGGTCCGCCAGCACTTCGCAATCTTCAAACGCGCAGTTCATTCCCTGACCGAAGAACGGGACGATCGCGTGCGCCGCGTCGCCGAGCAGGAGCACACGGCCCTCGGAGTACCACTGCGAACAGCGCACGGTCACGAGTCCGCCGGTCGGGTTGCGGAAGAACTCGCCCGGGAGGTCGGCGATGAGCGGGACCGCGTCCGGGAACGTGCGCGTGAAGAACGACGTTACGGCGTCGGGCGTTGAGAACTGGTCGAACCCGGGTTCCCCGCGGTGCGGCAAGAACAGCGTGCAGGTGAACGAGCGATCGAGATTCGGCAGCGCGATCATCATGTACCCGCCGCGCGGCCAGATGTGCAGTGCGTTCGGCTCCATCCGGAACGTGCCGTCGGGCGCGGGCGGGATCGTCAGTTCCTTATAGCCGTGGTCCAAATACTCCTGGGCGTAATTCATGCGCGTGCTTTGCATCAGCGCGAGTCGTACCGCGGACGCCGCACCGTCGGTACCGATCACGACGGGAGCTTCGACCCCGAACTCGCGCCCGGAGGACTCGTCGCGGACGGTCGGTGTTTGCGTGCGGAGGTTGTAGTTGGTGCAGCGGTGTTGGAAGTGTACGGTGGCGTTCTTCTCGCGCGCGAGGGCATCGAGTAGTTGCACGTTCAGCCCGCGACGGCCGACGGAGTGAATGACTTCGTCGGCCGTGCGCCCGTAGGGGATGAGCGAACACGAGCCGGTTACGGGGTGGATGTACCGGCCGCGCATCGGGATCGCCCGCGCCAGCACCTCGGTGTCGAGCCCCACGCGGTTAAGGGCGTGAATCCCGCGTACCGAGAGCGCGAGGTTGATCGAGCGCCCCTCCTCGATCTGCTCGGCGCGCACGTCCGCGCGCCGCTCGTAGACGGTGACCTTCACCCCTCGCCGGGCCAACATCAGCGCGAGCAGCGCGCCGGACAACCCGCCGCCGACCAGAGTGACTTCACGCATGGGAGGTTCCGCTGTTGGGTGGCGTGAGCCACAAGAACCCGGGGTTGAAACCCCGGGCTATTCCCGGTGACCCCATTCGGGGTCCAAAAACTATAAACCGGGGAGTCTTCGCGGCCCCAACGGGGCCACCGGGAATAGCCCGGGGTTTCAACCCCGGGTGCCCTTATGGGGCATCCGAACCCGCGTGAATCGCGGACAGCACCTCCGCGCACCGCACGACATCCGCGAACCGGTTGTACAGCGGGACCGGCGCGAGGCGGATCACGTCCGGTTCGCGCCAGTCGCAGATCACGCCGTTCGCGCCGAGCGCGGCGAACGCCTTCTTCGCATCGCGCTTCACGCGCACGGAGAGCTGACACCCTCTGTGAGTGGGAGCGGCGGGCGTGATGATCTCGATCCATTCGGGGAACAGACTGCGGAGCGCGCGGTCGAGGAAGCCCGTGAGCGCCTCGCTCTTGGCGCGGAGGCGGTCCATTCCGGCGTCCGCGAACAGTTCGAGCGACGGTAGCAGCGCGGCGAGCGAGAACAGCGGCGGGTTGCTGAGCTGCCAGCCCTCTGCCCCTGGGATCGGCTCGAACTCCGGCCCCATTTGAAAGCGGCTGTGCTTGTCGTGCCCCCACCAACCCGCCATGCGCGGCAGTGGGTCGCGTGCGAAACCGTGGCGCTCGTGAACGAAGCACCCGGCCACGCACCCGGGACCGCCGTTGAGGTACTTGTAGTGGCACCACACGGCGAAATCGGCGTCCCAGTCGTGGAGCGCGAGCGGCACGTTGCCGGCCGCGTGCGCGAGGTCGAACCCCGCGGTGATCCCGTACCGGTGCGCGACTTCCGTGATTGCGGTGATGTCGACGCGCTCGCCGGTGTAGTAGTTCACGCCGTCCATGAGCACGAGTGCCAGTTCGCTCGCGTGCTGCTCGATGAGTGCGACGACGTCTTGGGTGTGCAGCGTGTGCTCGCCCGCACGCGGTGCAGCAGTGACGAAAGCATTGGCTGGGGCAAACCCGCGCAGGGCGATCTGCGACGCCAGCGCGTAGCGGTCCGAGGGGAACGCCGCGTGCCCGACGAGGACTTTGTAGCGCGCCGGCTCCGGGCGGTAGAAGCTCGTGAGCATCAGGTGAAGGTTCACCGTCAGCGTGTTCATCGCGACCACTTCGTGCGGGGCCGCGCCCACGATCTTCGCGAGGTGCCGGGCGAACAACTCGTGGAACGACACCCAGGGGCGCTCGGGCTTGAAGTGCCCCTCGACGCCGAGCGCTTCCCACGCGAGCAATTCCTGTTCGACGGACGCGCGGGCGCCCCTCGGCGCGAGGCCGAGCGAGTTACCGCACAGGTACGTTGTTTCTGATCCGTCCGTGTGGCGCGGAACGCAGAATTGCGCGCGGAAGGGCGCGAGCGCGTCGATCCGGTCGAGTTCGTCGGCTTGTGCGCGCAGTTCGGCGATCGTCATACCGCGCCATCCAGATCGAAGAGGAGTGGGCGAGACGGAGCCGCGTCCGAAACCAGCGGCGGCACCTGGAGCACGAGCGCGTAACGACCGTCCGGCACCCGATCGGGCACGAAGATCATCTCGGTGACCGTGCGCTGACGCGCACGCGCATCGGGTAATTCTTTTGAACCGGTCGACATGCTCCAGAATATCCGGTGCGCGGTCAGGTGGCCCCCATCTATCAACGGATCGAGCGACGGTAGGTCGACGAGCAGGTGCTGCACACCGTGCGCGCGGATCGCGGCCATTGCGTCGGGTCCGAAGTATGGAGTGGTCCCGTCCTCCCACTTGCGCGTAATTTTGTTCGGATCGTTCGGGAGCGTGCGAACGACGAGCGCGTTTCGGAACTCGGTCGGAGCCCTTCCTATCGCGCGCTCGATCGCATCGGCGCGGATCTCGCGCCCCTCGGGGGGCACCGAAATCAGCGCGCACGGCAGAAACAACGGCAGCGTAACCTTCGAGAGCGGGAAGCGTTCCGTCGTGAGGTGCCCGACGCTCTCGGTGTGCGTGCCGTTGCAGTGCGGTGTCAGTTCGATTACGTCGCAGTTACACGATCCGCCCCGTCGCGTATCGAGTACGAAGCCGTCGCCGGAGTACGGACGCGCGGTTGCAGGTGGGACTCCATAAGCGTTCGGTTGCGCGCCGTGCGGATCGAGCGGAATGGAGATGTCGACCCACTTGGTGAGGGGGTAGACGCGCTCTCCGATGGTGACCTGCGCGAACGGCATGAGGGCACCTCATGACTCAATTTACTCGAACTGCTCCGGCTTCACTCCCAACCATGCGCACGCGGTGCGAAACAGCAGATTCTCTTCGATGTCGCGCGGGAGCTTCATGGAGCGGATGAGCGATCCCGGCTCCGTTTCGCCCAGCGGGAACGGGTAGTCTGTGCCGAGCGCGACGCGCTCCGAACCCATGACGTCGATCAGGTATTGCAGGCAGCGTGTGTCGTGTACGAGCGCATCAACCACGATGCGGCTCAGGTACTCGCGCGGGTTGACCGGGTTGTGAATCGCGCACAGGTCCGGGCGGCAGCGGAACCCCTGTTCGATGCGCCCGATGGTTGTGGGGAACGACCCGCCGCCGTGTGCGAACGCGATCCGCAGCTTCGGGAGCCGTTCCAGGACGCCACCGAAGATCAGTGACACGATCGCCCGCGTCGTTTCGGCCGGCATCCCCACCAACCACGGCATCCAGTATTGGTTCAACTCGTTCTTGCCGAACATCTCCCAGGGGTGAACGAACACCGCGGCCCCGAGTTCTTCCGCGCGCTGGAAGATGAGAAAGAGTTCGGCCGCGTTCAGGTTCGTCTGGTTGACGTTCGAGCCGATCTGTACCCCGCGGAAGCCGAGTTCGTGGACGCAGCGGTCCAACTCGCGCACCGCAAGGTCCGGGGCTTGAAGTGGTAGGGTACCCAGGCCGATGAAGCGCTTCGGGTACTTCCGCACCGTCTCTGCGACGTCGTCGTTGAGGAACCGCGCGACCTCGTACCCGTGTTCGGGTTTGGCCCAGTAGCCGAACATGACGGGCACGGTGGAGAGCACCTGCACGCGGACGCCGCACGCCTCGCACTCTTCGATGCGCTTCTCCGCGCTCCAGCAGTTCATCTCGATTTCGCGGAAGAACTTGCCGTCGACCATCATGTGCGCGCAGCCGGGGCCCTGGTGCGCGAGTTCCACGAACCCGCCGTAGCCGAATCGGTCGGCCCAGCGCGGCAAGTGTTGCGGCAAAATGTGCGTGTGGATATCGACGGTGAGCATCACGCGCCGGCCTTCTTCGGGTCCGTGAACCGTTCTCCGCAGACCTTGCAGACGCGCCTAGCTTCGTCGCCGTAGAACCGGGCGAAGATCGGCGGGAGCTGCGTGACGATGTTCGTGATGTGGGTGAACTCCTCGTGCAACTTGGCGCCGCACCCCTCGCAGTACCACTGGAAGCCGTCCATCTGGTCCGCTTCGCGCTTCTTCTCGATCACGAGGCCGATCGTGCCATCGGGCCGGCGCGGGGAGTGTGGCACGCGCGCCGGTAGCAGGAAGATGTCCCCCTCGCGGATCGGGATGTCCACGATCTTTCCCTCATCCTGCACCTTCAGAACGATGTCGCCCTCGACCTGGTAGAAGAACTCTTCGCCCTCGTTGACGTGGAAATCCTTTCGCGTGTTCGACCCGACCACCATGACGATGGAGTCCGCGTCTTCCCACACCATCTTGTTGCCGACCGGCGGTTTAAAGAGGTGGCGGTGCTCGTCGATCCAGGCTTTGAAGTTGAGCGGCGTGCGGAGCATGTCACACTCTCCCGCGAATTAGCCGATGGTGGCGATGACCTTGAGTTCGACGTGAATGGGCGTCGGTAACCGGTTGACCTCGACCGTCGTGCGGCACGGCTCGATGCTGCCGAAGTGCTCACGATAGATTTCGTTGAATCGCTTGAAGTCGCGTTCAATCGATGTGAGGAACACCGTCACGTCGACGATGTTCTCCCACGCACTCCCGGCGTCTTCGAGGATGAACCGGATGTTGCGGAACACCGACTGCGCTTCCTCGACGATGTCGTAGTCGAGTACGGCGCCCGCTTCGTCCATCTTAACACCGGGAATCGCCGTGCTCCCGCGCTTCCGCGGCCCGATCCCGGACAGGAACAGCAGGTTGCCGACTTGCCGCGCGTGCGGGTACGCGCCGACCGGCTCCGCCGCGCGCTCCGAAACGATCTTGCGCTGAGTGGGGTTCATGATTGGGTGACACCGGATCGTGTGAAGCGTCTGTTTTCTGTGGCTACGCTCGGGTTATGCTCCCCACAACGGCACTGTGTTGATCGCATTTTCTGTTCGTGGTACAGGCCTCTGGCCTGTATGGGTGATTCCACAGGCCAGAGGCCTGTACCACCAAACCAAAAAACAAATCCGTCCCCGATCAGTCGCAAGGGAAGGCGGAAATGAACCGACCCGGCACCTCGCATGTTGCACGTTTGCAATCTGCTGCGTGGAGCCGGGTACGGTATGAGGGGTGCTTGCTGTGTTGGAAGCTTGCTTTATTGTTTGTGGCACAGGCCTCTGGCCTGTGTGAGCGATTCCACAGGCCAGAGGCCTGTGCCACAAACAATAAGCAACGCATTGATTCAACACAGCAATCGGTTCGTCTGACCGCGCCCCGGGGTTAGCTGATCTTCCACCCGCCGCGGCGCTCGCGTGCGATCATCTTGTTGGCGTCTTCGTCGCCGAAGGTGTTCGTCTTCGGGTTCCACGTCAGCGGCTTGCTCTTGCCCAGCCGCAGCGCGATTGTCCCGAGGTGGCAGACGATCACCGAGCCGGCGCCGACTTCCACGCCGCAAATCGGGGTTTCCCGCGAGCGCACGCAGTCGAGGAAGTTGCCCATGTGGTTCGTCGGGGTCGAGCTGTAGAGCTTCGGCTTCTCGGAGTCTTTGAGCGGCGCGAAGACGTCCTTGTCGCTCGCGAGCAGGTGCTCGCGGCTGACGAACAGCGTCCCTTTGTCGCCCTTGACCAACAGCCCGTTTTGGCCGCCGTTCACCCCGTCCTGTTCCTTGCCGGCTCGGTCCTTCCACTTCGCGCCCTTGGCGTCCACGAGCCCCTTGGCGACCGACCCGGCGCCGTGGCTCACTTCTACTGTTGCGCCGTTCGTGTAGGTGTGCGTCACCTTGAACGTTTCGTGGCAGTTGTACCCGTCGCCCTTCGAGTACGACTTGGCGCACTCGTTCATTTGCACCGAGGCCGGCCCGCTGCCGTCCATGTCGAGCATCCACTGGGCGATGTCGATGTGGTGCGCGCCCCAGTCGGTCATCTTCCCGCCGCTGTACTCGTACCACCAGCGGAACTGGTAGTGGCAGTTGGTGAAGTCCTCGCCGCGCTTCTCGGTGTTCTCGGCCCACCGGTACGGCACCTTCGGCGCCGGCCCGAGCCACATGTCCCAGTCCAGTTCCTTCGGCGCCTCGACTTCTTTGATCGCCCCGCTCCGCGGGTTACTCCCGACCCGGCACTCGATGCCCTCGACCTTCCCGATGCGCCCGGCGCGGACCAGTTCGGTCGCGAGGCGGAACCGGCCCTGCATCTCGCACCGCTGCTGGCTCCCGGTCTGGAGCACGCGCTTCGTTTCGGCCGTCGCCTTCTTCATCGCGAGGGCTTCTTCGATCGTGAGCGTGAGCGGCTTCTCGCAGTACACGTCCTTGCCGGCCTTCATCGCGGCGATGGCGATGATCGCGTGCCAGTGGTCCGGCGTGGCGACGATGACCGCGTCCACGTTCTTGTTGTTTATGAGGTCGCGGAAGTCGGTGAACCCGTGGACGTCGAACCCGTCGCGCTTGTACTGCGTGACCGCGTGCCCGACGTGGCGCCCATCGACGTCGCACACGGCGGTGAAGTTCACCCGGTCCCTGAACTTCTTGGCTTCGCTGTACAGGCCGTTGGACCGGCGCGGGTTCGGGCCGACCCCGATGACGCCGATGTTCAGTTTGCCGTTGGCGCCGGTCGGCTTGACGTCCTCGGCGGCTCGGGCGGCAGCCCCGAACCGGTCGCGGGCGTACCACTCGGGCAGCCCGGCGAGCATCAGGGCCGCGACCGAGCGGTTCATGAACCCCCGGCGGGAGAGATTTCCGCGGTCCAACATGACCGTTCCTTTCACGAAACGAGCGAGTGCGTGGGTGGGGAGCGGGAGACGTGTATGATACTACGGCGGGGCCGCGGCCACGCAATCAGAAACCGGAGTGATGTGCGCGATGGCTGACGATTTGTTGGACCGGTTCTTCGGAAAAGGGGTACCGCGGATCGGCGGACCGGCGGTCGCGAACCCGCGTTTGACCGATCCCGTCGGGTTGCAGTGCCTCTTCGATATCCCGCTCGATCTGCCCGCGGACAAACTGGCGGTCACCGTGCGCGAGTACCACCCGGACCTCGCGGACGCCACGGTCGAGATCTACCAGGTTCCACCGGCCGCGAAACCGACCCCGCTCGAACCGGTACTCATGGGGCTGGTCGCGTGGGGGGCACACGTGATTAAGTTGGTCGGGTTCGCGAACCCGATGCCCGAGGATATCGTGAGGGGGTGCGTGCAACCCGCCCACTTCGACCCGCAGTACAAGGAGATCGCGTACCGCAACCAAGCGCACGTGATGCTGTACTACAACGGGTACGATCAGAACCCGCTCGAACAGTACGTCGCGCTGGCCGCCGTTGCGGGCTCGCTCACGATGCACGGCGCGGTGTTCACGTTGAACGAAACCGCCCGGACCGCGATCCCCGCACCCGTGCTGACCCCGCACGAAGAGGACGGCGGGAACATGCTCGCGGCCCTGCGCGGGCTGCCGCTACTGCTCATTTATTGCGGGTTCGTGAAGCTCGAAGTGGACGGGCAACCGGGGGTCTGGATGCGCACCTACGGGTGCCACCGGTTCGGGCTGCCGGACCTCGCGCTGCGCGCGGACAACCACGAGATGGCGCGCTTCATATTCGACCTGTTCAACAACGCGCTCGCGTACCTGCGCTCGTCCGGTAAGTCGTTCGCGCCGGGTCACTCGATGCAAGTGGGTGACGACATGTTCCTGCGTCTCCGCGCGCGGGCCACGGAGGAGTGGTACCTGGACAGCGAGGGCGAGATGCTCGTCGCCGACCGCGTCGCGGGGAGCGAACTGTCGGTTTTGTAGGGCGCGGAACTGGCGGTCCGATGATTTGTGGTTTGGTGGCACAGGCCTCCGGCCTGTGGAGGCGCTCGCACAGGCCAGAGGCCTGTGCCACGAGCAAAACGCCGACTCCTTAACAACACAAATCGTTACGAGAATTGCTCCCATAGTTCTGCAAAGAAAAAACGGCCGCAATATGCGGGCCGGTTCGCCGAATAGCACCTCACTCGACTCCCGTCTGCGGCCCCACTCGAGTTACGGGCCGGAGGCGGGAGACCGGCTTTTGTCTACAATCGCCCCGTCGTCGTTCCTCAACTCTGGAGAAACGCATGTTCCGCTTCGCATTCTTTGCGGGAGTGTTCGCCATGACGCCCCTAGTCGCCTCGGCCGAGGCGCCGCCGCTCATCCCGCGCGACGTGTTGTTCGGCAACCCGGACAAGGCCGGTCCGCAAATCTCCCCGGACGGGAAGCACATCGCGTACCTCGCCCCGGACGAGAAGAACGTGCTCCAGGTGTGGGTGCGCACCACTGCACTGCCGGCCGGCAAAGCGAACGACAAGAAGGTGACCAGCGACGAGAAGCGCGGCATCCGCCAGTACTTCTGGGCGCACGACGGCAAACACCTGCTGTACCTCCAGGACGCGGGCGGGGACGAGAACTTCCACCTGTTCGCGGCGGAATTCGACACCGGGAAGACGCGCGACCTCACGCCGTTTACGGGCGTCCGCGTGCAGGGCGTCGAACTCGACGAGAAGCACCCGGACACGCTCCTCGTGGGCATGAACAAGCGGAACAAGGCCGCGTTCGACATGCACCGCGTCACCATTTCGACCGGCGAAGAGAAGATCGACACCGAGAACCCCGGCCTCGTGGTGGGCTGGACCACGGACAAGGACTTCGTCATTCGTGCCGCGACTGCCGTCAACTCGGAGACCGGTGGCTACGACCTGATGGTGCGCGAGAAGCCCGGCGCGGAGTGGAAGACGATCAAGAAGTGGACGAACGAGGAGCAGGGGCAGGCGGCCGGGTTCGGCGCGGACGCGAACACGCTCTACGTCATCGGTAACGACAGCACGGACACGCTCCGGCTCACCAAGTTCGACCTCGCAACCAGCAAGGAAGAGGTGATCGCGGAAGACAAAGAGTACGACATCGGCGGCGCGATGATTGACGACAAGAAGCGCATCCCGCTCGCGGTGTCGTTCGCGAAGGCTCGGACCGAGTGGAAGGTGCTCGACGACAGCGTGAAGGACGATTTCGCCGCGCTCGCGAAGGTCCGGCGCGGCGACTTCAGCGTGACGAGTAAGACCACGGACGACACGCTGTGGGTCGTCGCCTACGTCACCGACGACGGCCCGGTGTCGTACTACCTCTACCACCGCGACACGAAGAAGGCCGACTTCCTGTTCTTCAACAACTCGAAACTGGAGAACACGAAACTCGCGCAGATGGAGCCGATCCAGTACAAGGCGAAGGACGGGCTGGTCGTTCACGGCTACCTGACGAAGCCGCTCGGCGTCGAAGCGAAGGATCTGCCGACGGTGCTCCTCGTTCACGGCGGCCCGTGGGCACGCGACTCGTGGGGCTTCAGCCCGCTGACGCAGTTCCTCGCGAACCGCGGCTACGCGGTCCTTCAGGTGAACTTCCGCGGGAGCACCGGCTACGGTAAGAAGTTCCTGAACGCCGGCAACCGGGAATGGGCCGGGAAGATGCACCAGGACTTGATCGACGCGAAGGAGTGGATCGTCAAGCAGGGCGTCGCGGACCCGAAGAAGGTCGCGATCATGGGCGGCAGCTACGGCGGCTACGCGACGCTCGTCGGCCTCACGTTCACGCCCGACGAGTTCGCGTGCGGGGTGGACATCGTCGGCCCCAGCAACATCGTCACGCTGCTGAAGACGGTCCCACCGTACTGGGCACCGGCGAAGGCTCTGTTCGCCAAGCGCGTCGGTGACTTGGAGAAGGAAGAAGCGTTCCTGAAGGAGCGCTCGCCGCTCGCGAAGGTGAACTACATCACCAAACCGCTTCTGATCGGCCAGGGGAAGAACGACCCGCGTGTGAAGGTGGCCGAGAGCGATCAGATCGTCGACGCGATGCGGAAGAACGGTAAGCCGGTGGAATACGTGTTGTACCCGGACGAGGGCCACGGGTTCCAGCGCCCGGAGAACCGGCTGCACTTCTTCGCAATCACGGAGCAGTTCCTCGCCAAACACCTCGGCGGCCGTGCCGAAGCTGTCGGCGAGATCAAGGGGCACTCCGGCGAGATCAAGTAGGAGCGTGATGTAAAAGAGCCGCGGATCACGCAGATAATGCGGATCAGACAGAAGGCAGATGCGTTTCAGCCCCGTGAGGGGCGAAGGCGTGTAGCCAGGGGTGGAGCGCGGCGCAACCCCTGGCGAACTTGCCGTGCCAAAAGGCAAACTCACCGGGATTGGACGGAGCCTGCCAGGGGTTGCACTCCGCTCCACCCCTGGCTACGCGCCTTCACCGGGATTGGAGGGAGTCCGCCAGGGGTTGCACTCCGCTCCACCCCTGGCTACACGCCCACGCCCCTCACGGGGCTATAAACCTCTCGCGCGTTTTTGTCTTCTGTCCTCTATCCTCTGATCCGTGTTTTCTGTGTTCATCCGTGGCTTGGCTTGAGGTCTTCTTTTTGCGCCCTTCGCGCCCGTATCATGCCTCTATGCTCGCACACCTCCGCACACTTCGGCTCTCCGCGTGGCTCGGCTGGCAGCTCGAAACGAACTGGACCAGCCCGCTGCTGTTCGCGGTCTACATGTTCGTGAAGCCCGTGTGCGGGTCGCTCATGCTCGTGGGCATGTTCTTCGCCGCGGACCAAGCCGCCGTCGGCATCGGGCGTGCCCGCATTTCGCCGCAGTTCTTGCCGTACATGTACGTTTCCAATGCGTGTTACGGCTTGGTCGGTACGGTGATGTTCGGACTGAGTTACGCCGTGGTGCGCGACCGTGAACACTACCGCATGCTGAAGTACGTCTACATCAGCCCGGCGCAGTTCCAGACGTACTTCCTCGGGCGCGGGGCGTCGCGTGCGCTGGAAGGCATCGTGGGCGGTATGCTGAGCCTCACCACGGGGCTGATCCTGTTCGCGCAGGTGCGAGATTCGGTCACCGTCGACGTGCCGTGGTTGCTCGTGTACCTGGTCATCGGTGCGATGATGCTCTGGGCGTGCGGGATGCTGCTCGCCGCAGCGTGTCTGAATATGTCGCGGAACGGAATGTTCCTGAGCGAAGGGATCGCGGGGCTGGTGTACCTGCTGAGCGGCGTGGTGTTCCCGCTCTCGGTGTTCCAGGGAAGTATGGCGTGGGTCCAGTGGGTGAGCCTGAGCTTACCGACGACGTACTGGCTCGAAGGGATGCGCCGTGCCCTGATGGGCGAAGTGCCCGAGAAGCTCCGCGGGCCGCTCTCAAATTGGTCGAATGCGGAACTCGCGCTCACACTCCTCGCGACGACGGTCGCTCTGATGGTCGCGGCTCAACTCTTCTGGCGCTGGAGCGAGCGCCGCGCCTGGCGCTTGGGTAAGCTCGAAGAAAACGCGGGCGTGTGACGGGTGGCTCTTATAGACTCGTGCGAGTGTGCTCCCACGGTTCGCTGCGAATTCGTCCGCTCGGGAGGGGTTCCTGCGCGAGGCCCGGGCTGCCGCGCAGGTCAATCACGACAATGTGGTTACTGTGTACGAGGCGAACGAGCGCGAGAGTGTGCCACGCATTGCCGTGCAACTCTTTCAGGGGTAGCCGTTCGATAAGTACCTCGCGCGAAGGGGTTACCGGGTACCTCACACGTCATCCGAATCGCCCGAGAAACGGCAGCAGCACTGGGCCACTCTAGCAGAGTTTCGAGTTTCTAAAATTGATTTACTAAAAATACTTTACAAAAGTCGGCGCACCATTTAGTCTGTTGGCTCACGCCACCCACGATGGGATGCTTGATCGCCGGTCGGGAAACCGAACCGGGGTATCACGAGCGTCCGTCACTCTCCCGGTGCCGACCTCATGCGGCTGCTCGCCATTATCTCGTCTGCCCTCCTCGTTCCCGCCACGAGTTCTGCCGCCGCGCCCGACTTCGATAAAGATGTGGTCGCGGTTCTGGGCGCGCGGTGCCTCGATTGCCACTCCGGTGCTGATCCGAAGGGCGGCTTGGACCTCACTCGTAAAGACGCAGTGCTCGGTAAGAGCGGGTCCATCACCCCGGGCAAGCCGGACGAGAGCGAGTTGTGGAAGCGGGTCGCGTCCGACGAGATGCCGCCCAAGAAACCACTCTCCGCGCGCGAAAAAGCCGTGCTGAAGGAGTGGATCGCGAGCGGCGCGAAGTGGGGGACGGACCCCATCGACCCGTTCGCCGCGACCACAGCAACTCGCGCCGGACGCGACTGGTGGAGCCTTCAACCCGTCACGCGCCCGAAGGTTCCCGATGTCGCGGACGCCCCCAACCCCATCGACCGCTTCGTCCGCACGAAACTCCGTGACAACGGGATGTCACTTGCCCCGCCCGCGGATCGGCGCGCGCTCGTGCGCCGCGTGTATTTCGACCTGCTCGGACTTCCGCCGACTTACGAAGAGGTCGAGGCGTTCGCCAACGACAAATCGCCGAACGCATACGAGAAACTGATCGACAAGTTGCTCGCGAGCGAACACTACGGCGAGCGCTGGGGCCGGTACTGGCTCGACGTCGCGCGCTTTGCGGAGACCTGTGGGTATGAACGCGACCAGGTGAAGCCGGACGTGTGGAAGTACCGCGACTGGGTTATCAAGGCGTTCAATTCCGACGTGCCTTACGACCGTTTCGTACTGGAACAACTCGCGGGGGACGAGTTGCCGGGCGCGAACGCGAGCACCACTGTCGCGACCGGCTTCATCCGGCTCGGCACGTGGAACGACGAGCCGAACGACCCGAACGAGTACAAGTACGACCGGCTCGAGGACATGGTGGGCGCGACAAGCACCGCGTTCCTCGGGATGACGGTGAAATGTGCCCGGTGCCACGACCACAAGTTCGATGCGATCCGCCAGACCGACTATTACCGCATGGCGGGTGCATTTTGGGCGGGGTTCATTGAGCCGGGACCGCGCGAGCACCTCGGCGGACCGGACGCCAAAGCCCTCGGGCACGCCGGCGTGTTCGGCTGGACCGACCGCGGTAAAGAGGTTCCGCCGATCAAGCTCCTGAAGAAGGGCGACCCGAACCGCCCCGGCGCGGTTGTCGAACCGGGACACCTGTCGATGATTTCTGCACTCGACAAGCCGTTTGCCACTCCCCCCGCAAGCGCGAAGACAACAACCCGTCGGCTCCAACTCGCACAGTGGATCACCGACCCCCAAAACCCGCTCACCGCGCGCGTCTGGGTGAACCGCGTGTGGCAGTACCACTTCGGGCAGGGGCTGGTGCGCACGCCGGACAACTTCGGCTTCACCGGTGACAAGCCGACGCACCCCGAACTGCTCGATTGGCTCGCGAGCGAACTGGTGAACCCATCAGTTCTTCCTTCGGGGGAACGGTTAAATTCGGCTAGTGGTCCGGTCTTGACCCCCTCCCCAACCCCTCCCCTAAACGGAGAGGGGCTTAAAACCAGTGATGGTTCTGCCCCCCCTTCCTTCGGCGCCGGTCCGCGAGAAGCTCCGCTGACAGGACCGGCGAGCACGGCGACGAAGGGGGACGGGGGGTTAGGTTCTTGGTCCCTCAAGCGCCTCCACCGGCTCATTCTGCTCTCGGAAACTTACCGCCAGTCCTCGGTTCACCCGAAGCAGGACGAGTACGCGCGCCGCGACGCGGGTAACAAATTCTGGTGGCACGCGGAGCGCCGACGGCTCGATGCGGAAGCTCTCCGCGACACGCTGCTCTGCGCGGGCGGCAACCTGAAGTTGGACAAGATCGGCGGGCCGAGCTTCGCGCCCGAAATTCCTCCGGACGCGCTCGAAGGGCTATCCATGAAAGACAACGCATGGAAGGCTTCGCCCGCGGTGGAACAAGGACGGCGCAGCGTGTACATCTTCGCCAAGCGCGGATTGCTCCCACCACTCCTCACCACGTTCGACCTCCCGGACACCACGCTCCCGAGCTGTCAGCGCGACGTGACGACCGTGCCCACGCAGTCGCTCGCGCTGCTCAACAACCCGTTCGTTCACGAACAAAGTGTCGCGCTCGCGAAACGGATCGGCACCAAGAAGGAGCGCAAGGAGCAGGTCGTTCACGCCTGGCGCAGCGCCCTCGGGCGCGATCCACGTGACGCGGAGGTCGCCGCCGCGCTCGCGCACTTAGAGAAGCAGACGAAGACGTTCGCGAACCGTCCAACGCCGGATCTCGACGCGCTCGCCTCACTGTGCCACGTGTTGCTGAATACCAACGAGTTTATGTACGTTGATTGATTCGCGCTGCGAAGCTCGGGCGCCCACCGGCAGCCCGCGTTGAAGCGTAACGAAATATCTTGCGACACACACGAATGAGCTTGTGCGGGTGTCTCACTCGCCCCTGGAGACAGATATGTCCAACCTCTTCCCCTGTGGTCTGACCCGGCGCGAACTCATTTGGGAAATGGGCGGCGGGTTCGCCGGAGTCGCGCTCGCGGGGATGCTCGCGTCCGAGTCGCGTGCGTCGGATGCGCCGGCCAGCGCCGGTTCGCCCCTCGCGCCAAAGAAGCCGCACTTCCCCACGAAGGTGAAGAGCTGCATCTTCCTCATGATGAATGGCGGACCGTCGCAGGTCGATACCTTCGACCCGAAGCCGGAACTGGAGAAGTACGCGGGCAAGGAGATCCCGAAGGACAAGAAATTCATCAACTCCGGCGGGCGGAAGATCGGGTACCTGACGCCCGCGTTCCGCAAGTTCCGGCCGGGCGGCAAGAGCGGGCTGCCCGTCTCGGATTACTTCCCCAAAGTGCGCGAGCACGCGGACAAGCTCGCGGTGATCCGGTCGTGCCACACGGACAGCCACGCGCACGGCTCGGCGCTGGTGATGATGAACACGGGTAAGACGTTCATCGGTCGCCCATCGCTCGGGAGCTGGGCGGTGTACGGGCTCGGCACCGCGAACCAGGACTTACCCGGCTACGTGGTGCTGATGGACAAGCGCGGCGGGCCGATTAGCGGCCAGCCGAACTGGTCGAGCGGGTTCATTTCGGCCGCGTACTCGGGCACGCTGTTCCGGCCCTCGGGTGATCCCATTCTCGACCTGCGCGGCCCCGCCCATCTCACGAAGGACGTGCAGAAAGAGCAACTCGACCTGCTCGCACAACTGAACCAGCAGCACATGGACGCGCGCCCGGGCGGGCGCGAACTGGCCGCCCGCGCCGCGAGCTACGAGTTGGCCTTCCGGATGCAGTCCGCGGCCCCGGACGCGGTCGATCTCACGAAGGAATCGGCGAAAACGCTGGAGATGTACGGTGTGGGTCAGAAGCCCACCGACGAGTTCGGGCGGAACTGCCTCATTGCGCGGCGCTTGGTGGAGCGCGGCGTCCGGTTCGTGCAACTCTACAGCGGCGGCGGGCACCTCGAAGACACCTGGGACGCGCACGCGGGCATCGAGTCGAACCACGGCAAGCACGCGGCCGAGGTCGACCAACCGATCGCGGCGCTACTGGCGGACCTCCAGGCGCGCGGCATGCTCGATCAAACGCTGATCGTGTGGGGCGGCGAATTCGGGCGGATGCCGTTCAGCGAGGGGAAGAACGAGCCGGGGCGCAACCACAACCCCTACGGGTTCTCGATGTGGCTCGCGGGCGGTGGCGTGAAAGGCGGCACGGCTTACGGCGCGACCGATGATCTCGGCTTCGAGGCGGTCGAGAAGAAGGTCCACATCCACGACCTGCACGCGACCATCTTGCACCTGATGGGCCTCGACCACGAGCAACTGACCTACTTCCACCAGGGCCGCCACGAGCGCCTGACGGACGTGTACGGCAACGTGGTGAAGGACATCATTGCGTAGGTTCTGCGAGCGCGGGTACGGATTATTCCTCTTCGAGAAAATTACGGACAATGTAAGCGAGGTAGGCAACAAGAGATGAATCCGGATCTGACGCTAATTTCCGGAAATAACTGGACAGTTCCTCTGAAGACTTGATGTGCTGCTCCGCCGTCTGCTCAGGACTAGCATGTCGGGCGATCGGATAGCCGGCTCCAGTTACCGTGAAGCTCGTCAGTTTTCGGAATTGCTGCCCCACTGTAACAACACAGAGGTCGTACCCTGTCGCGGTGTCATCTTTCGCAATTGGAAACAGCCGCAAAGTCGCCTTTCCTCCTGTCACCGCTTCGACCGCCTTAGCTGCTTCGACTACGGTGGCATGCAAATCGCTGTTGGCCTGATCGAACTTTACATTCGCGCCTTTCAAGGAAGCGCGCAGGAGTTCTTCAAGCGTCGGCATAATTCAGCCACTTGGTTGTATGCGTGCCGGGTGCGATCATTACCGCAACTGAGGCATTAGTCGGCGCGAGGTTAGTCAAGGCCCACAACCTTATCCAACCCGAGCGCAGCTACTAACTCTCCTGACAGCGGGACCATTTGCCCTGCGGTGAGATCAAAGGAGGCGCGCCCACCTCCGAGCCACCACCTACCCTTGAGCGGAACGGCGTCGGCCTCAAACCAATGTACCCACCATGTCCCGTCCGTTTTCCGCGTTACAATCCCGTACCGCGTGCCCGGTTGCCAGCGGACATACGCATCCCAGTTTACATTCGGATTATTGGGCCGTTGGTAACTCCAGGTACACGTCGCGGGGTGCATTGTGAAGGGGATCGAGAGTTCGTTGGCCGGTGACCAGTCCATATTGAGGACGGCCCCACCAGATTCCGCAGCCACGCTGAGGAACGCGGTGCCGGGGGGGATATGAGTCACGTCCACTTGCACACGCCAAGGCGGTGAGAAAAAGTGGCAGACCCCGATCGCAGCACCAGCAACGACTGTGAGCAGAAGTGCCCATAGGACCGCCCGCTTGCGGGGAAAGCGGGTCGGGCCGTGCAGATTCGCTAGCATGATTTTTTGCTAATGATAATGCTAGTTAGTTAGTAAGGAGTTGTCGGTGGTACGGCGCAGGATGCAATTGCATTCATTGCGCTTCCCGCAGACGATTCGTAATCGGGGAACAACCGACATCACCAGCGCGGCTCGTGTCGAAGTGCGCGAAGTTATGCACGTTCCACCACACGAATCGAACCGAGGGCAGAACGGCAGACGACATGGGCACCGACTGAGCCGAGTAATGAGCGCAACGCGAATGAAGATACCACATCAAAATTGGAATACCAGTCGCTAAACTGCGTAAAAACAACTGGGCGTCAGTCGCGTTGCGCTCGCTATCCATCGTGCTTTCGCCACTCACGCGGGCGCTTGAAGCGCCGCGATGACCGCACCGAGTCCCCCGGTGCCCGTGAGTTCGAGGACGGGTAGCATTCCGAGGTACTGCTTGCGCGCCTCGTTCACGACCTCCAGCTCGTTCGCCGCGCGCCCGGTGAGCCGCGCGAGCGCGTGGGCCATGACCGCGGACCGCAGCGTGTTGGCCTGAACGCGCATCGTGTGCCGCGCCCACCGGCCGGGGTGCAGGTGCAAATAGCGCCCGTCGGCCGGGCCGAGTCGGATCGTCCACGTCGAGCGGTCGGGGAGTTCGGTGAGCGCGTAAGCTCCCTGTTCCGCCAGCCACTTCGCGAGCGGATCGAACTCGAACAAGCCGCGCGCATTCAGGTCGGTGATAACGGCTTCGGCAATCGTCGCCGGTTTCAGCATTCCGACGTACAGGTCCATGAGGCGCGAACCGACCACCGCCATCTCCGCGGGCAGCGCCGCAACTCCTGCACTCCCGCTCCGCACCGCGGCGGCGATCCGCTCGCGAATCCAACCCGCGTGGTGCTTCCAGGTGTTCAACAACACCGGATGGGGAACGTCTTGTTCGGTTTGTAAGTTGGCAGGGTCCGGCGGCGCAACGGGCATGGTAACGCACCTCGAAGGTACAGTGAGAGAAACGAGCCTCGGGGCGAACGAAGAATCGGGTGCTGTGATTTACTTCGTTGCCCGCGTCGGCAAATTGGGTTGCCCCCCAGAGATGAGACACAGACCGGAGAAAAGTTCGCGCCGATACCCGCGGCGCCTCGCCTGAAACGGGCGCACGTCCGAGTACAAGGTGTGCGAAATCCGCAACCACGTCACGAGATGCGGACTAAACCTAACGTCGTCTCGCGAACTTGAACCGGAGCACTTATGAAGGCGTTTCTCATTGCCGTGCTACTCTGCGTGTTCGACAACGCGCTCGCATCGGGTCAGTGGCAACAACAGGTCATCAAATCGGACGCGGACTTCCGGGGGCTGTACGCGGTCGATTCAAAAGTGGCGTGGGTCAGTGGCACGAAGGGAACGTTCGGTCGCACGACCGACGGCGGTAAGACGTGGACCGCCGGCTCGGTGCCCGATGCGGACAAACTCGACTTCCGCGACGTCGAGGCGTTCGGGGAAGACACGGCGTATTTGCTGAGTGCCGGCCCCGGTGAAGCGTCCCGGATTTACAAGACGACGGACGGCGGTAAGACCTGGGCGCTCCAGTTCAAAAGCGCCGAACCCAAGGCGTTCTTCGACGCGATCGCCTTCTGGAACGAGAAGCACGGGATCGCGTTCGGCGACCCGGTGGACGGTCGGTTCCATCTGCTCGTTACCGACGACGGCGGCGCGAAGTGGACTCTGTTACCAGAGAAGAGCCGACCTGCGGCCCTGCCGAAGGAAGGCGCGTTCGCGGCCAGCGGCACCTGTCTCGTCACCCGCGGTGAGAACGACGTCTGGTTTTGCACCGGTGGGGCTAAGGTCGCGCGAGTGCTTCATTCGAGCGATCGAGGGAAAACCTGGAGCGCCAGCGAAACGCCACTCCTGGCCGGGATCGAATCGGCCGGGGTGTTCTCGATCGCGTTTCGGGACCGCGACCACGGTGTGATCGTCGGGGGCGATTACCGCAAACCGGACGGCACGGAAGCAACGGGAGCGGTTACCGCCGACGGCGGAAAAACGTGGAAGCCCGTTGAGAAACCGCTGCCGTTCCGGTCCGGCGTCGCCTGGGCGAAGGACCGGTGGGTGACCGTCGGCACATCGGGCTCCGACGCTTCGGCAGACGACGGTGCGACCTGGAAGTCGCTAGACCGGGAGAAGTACAACAGCGTCGCTTTTACCGCGTCGGGCGACGGCTGGGCCGCCGGTCCCAAGGGCCGGATCGCGAAGTACGTGAAAGCAGACAAGTAGTCGGCGCGGCCGGCCGTGTCCCCCCGGCGCGGTGAACTCATTCGCACGGGGCGGGTGCTTGCTTCTTCGCTGGTTCACGCGACTCGATCGGAATAACGTGAACTCGCGTTCGTCGAAATGGCTTGTCACCGGCAAAATCATTCGATTGCAGTTGTTCCGCCTGTGACTACGATAGTTGCACCTCTCGAACGCCACACCTGCATTAGCACCACCAGTCCACCGACCAGCCCGGATACGTAGCTGGCCACGTGCGCCCAAAGAACCGCGAGGAACGGCACGTGTCGATCAGCGGGTAGCTCGTCGGCAATGGGGCCGATGAGAAACACGACCCCGGATCGGGCCAACAGCCACCCCGTAGTTCCGGCGACCGTCGCGCACAGTGCCATCACGGTAAGGAGCCGCGCGATTGGTCGCACCAGCGATGCGGCCGACCGTTTGGGGCGCGACCCGGCGCGAGCGCCCACCGCCAATGGGACACCGAGAAGCAAGCCGACCCACCACGTAGCGATGATGCCCCACCCGATGCCGAGTAGCGTCGGGTCGTCGGTTCCGAACACCGGCGGGTGGCCGATCGTGAAATACTCGACGCAGATGCGAGCCGTCACCTGATCGTGGGCGACACCGTAGAGCACGGCCGCGGCTACAGACATCAGTATGATTCTTAACAACTGCACGCGGTCGTGCCCTCGTTCTGTTACCAGTGTAGGTCGGTGATTTCACTCCCCCGCCGCTCACAACGTTTACACTTCCACTTTCTTCCACTTCCCGCTGGCGAACCGGATCGCGAAGAACGTTCCGCGCGCCCACAAGTCGGAGCACATCGCGACCCAGGCCCCTAACAGCCCGAGGTCGTACCCGGGGATCGTCCCGAGGGAACCCAAGTTAACTTGCGGGGCGGTGAGGAGATGTGCGAGGGGAATCCGCACGCACAGGAACCCGAACCAACTGAACAGCACCGGAACTCGCGAATCACCAGCTCCACGCAGAGCCGCCGTGAAGATGATCTGCGACGCCAGTGCCGGCATCGCGCACGCGATCAATCGCAGTGCTGGTACGCCCGCATCAACAATAGGCTGCAAACTCGGGTCGGGGCAGAATAGGCGAAACATGTGTTCCGCGAGCAGCACGAACAGCAGGCCCATAAAAGACATCACACCGCCGCCGAGGGCGTAGGCGGTCCACCCGCTCCGGGCGGCGCGGTCCGGGGTTCGCGCGCCGAGGTTCTGGCCCACGAGGGCCATCGCCGCGGTTCCGAATGCCGCCCCGGACAAAAAACCGAGCGCTTCCCATTTCAGTGCGATGCCGTGTGCGGACGCGGCCGTATCACCCAGGCTGTTTACCAGACTGAGGAACCACAACTGACAGAACGCGGCCGACAGGCTGTCGATCGCGGCCGGCACGCTCACGCGCAGTAACCGGCGGATCAGCCGGGGTGCTGGTAAGAGATTCGCAAGGCGCAGTTTCAGACCCGATTTCCCGCGCGAGAGGATCACGAGCAGCAGGACGCACCCGATGACGTGGCTGATCCCTGTACCGAGTGCGATCCCGACGAAGCCGATCCCCCGGATCGGACCGACACCGAAACACAGCCCCCACGCGAGCGGCACGTTGAGGACGGCGACCAGGCCGAGTACCTTGAGGCCGGTGCGCGTGTCCCCCGCTCCCGCCAAGCACGCGGCGCACGCCGATTCCGTGATCTGGAACGCGAGCAGCACCGCCAGCGGTGTGAGGAACTCGACGCACAGATGGGCCGCATCGCCGGTGAGTTTCAGCGCTTCGATGAGACTCGGTAGCCCCAGGAGCGCGGCCACGGTGCCGAGCAACCCGAACACGACCGCGAGCACCACCGACTGACCGGTCGCGTGCTGGGCCAGTGCCCAATCTTTGGCCCCGACGAACCGCGCAACGAGCGCGGTGCTCCCCACGCTCACTAGAACGGTGTAGCTCGATACGAACCAGTAGAGGTAGCCGGCGGTGTTCAGCGCGGAGAGGTAACCGATGCGCTGGTTCGGGTCGGGCAGCTCGAACCGCCCCGCGAGGAACTGGTCCGAGAGCTGGACCACGAGGTGGAGGTACTGCTGTGCGAGTGCGGGGAGAGCGAGTGCCAGTACCTGTCGCCAGAGCGGGCGCGACAGTGTGTCCGGGGGTGCTGTGGGACTGAGCATTCCCACATCATAGGGAGGCGGGCTTCGGGACGCCGTTGCGAGGACGGCGCTGGGGCGCGTTCATTATTTCTTCGCGGTCTTCCGGCGGGTCTTGGTGTTGATCGACACCGGCGGGGCTTCCGGCTTGGCCCGCATCACCACGCGGAAGCTCCCGAGCGTCAGGACGCCGAGCACGTCCGGGGTCGTGCCGGGGATGAACACGTCCGGGCGCAGCCGGTAGATCACCTGGCGCCCGTCCTTCTCGTCTTCCAGCACCCCGGCCTGGCGCATCACGCCGAGGTGGTGCGACATGTTCACCATCTTGATGTCGACGAGGTCCGCAAGTTTGCCCACGTGCTGGGGGCCTTTGGCCAACTGCCACAGGACGCGCAAGCGGGTCGGCTCGGCCACGGCCGCGAGCAACGCGGCCACTTTGCGAGCTTCTGCAAACTCGGTCATATTGGCACCAGGTAGACGCCGGCACTTGCGGCGAAAGAGGGCGGGCAATTTTCGGAGTTGAAATCCTACAGACCTAAACGCCGCCGTGCCACTGCGGGAACGGGAATGTAAACGAAACGATCCCGCGCGGAGGGCGCGTAACGCGCACCGCCGCAACGGGTTCGATAATCGACACGGATCGAGAGCCGGCGGCGGGATTCGCACCCGCATGAACCGAGGTACGAGCTCGGTGCCTTTCTGGGTCGCGCCACACCGGCAGAAGACTGGAAAAACAAGCACTTCAGCGCGTCAAACCCAAATTGTGAAGTGCCGCGAAATCGCGAATGATTCTGAACCTTGGACCCGTAACAGAAAGTTAACAGAGGGCGGCGCGGGGGGAGTCGAACCCCATCACCTCAGCCTTCACAGGGCCGCGTGCTACCGCTACACCACATGCCGCACGGAGCCGAGATGCGCATTATCGTCTGAAAAAACGCAACTCGGAGTGATCCTGGGTGGAATCGAACCACCGTTCTCCTCCGTGTCAGGGAGGCGCCTTGAACCGCTAGACCACAGGACCAGATGAATGTTCAGTAGCTTTTCCTTCAGCGCTCAGTTTTGGAAACATCCGCAGTGCGAACTGTGCAGTACACATCTGACGGAACGCTCTCATAAAGTACCCCGGCCAGGATTTGAACCCGGAACGCCGCGTTCGAAGCGCGGAATGATCTCCGTTTCACCACCAGGGTAAGTACCAGCGGAGGGGGTGGGATTTGAACCCACACGCCCGTGAGGGCGAACGCTTTAGCAAAGCGTCCCGGCCAACCGTATCCGGCTCCCGTCCGTAAGTGACCAGTTTGTGTTCAGCAACCGCGGGGCGCGGAACGAACCCCAGTCGGCCGGACGTTGATTAGTCCGCCCCACGCGGCTGTTGAACGCAAACCGATCGAGTGGAACCGCGGGGAGTCGAACCCCGTCGTCGTGCTTGCAAGGCACAACTCTCGCCCGCGAGCGATCCCGTCAACGCACAGTGACCCCGGTGGGGATCGAACCCACACGCCTTACGGCAGCCGGCTCTCAACCGACTCTGGCTCCCAATTACAGCACGAGGTCATTTTCCGTCAGTGGCCCAGGAGGGAGTTGAACCCTCACGCCCGTTACGGCACCGGCTTCTGAGACCGGCGTGGCTCCCGTTACACCACCGGGCCATGCGCGCCCCGCCGAGCGGAGCGCGAGTCGCGAAGCCTGGGACTCGAACCCAGCGGCCGGGCTTATGAGACCCAGCAGAGCACCTGCCCGCCCGCGATAGACTTCGGCGCCATAACGCGCCGAGGGAGTTGCGGACCTGGGAGTTGAACCCAGCATCCAGGCTTATGAGACCCGGTCGGGCGCCGGCCCGTCCGCAATGTTTGAGAGTGGTGACGGTGGGATTTGAACCCACACTGTCCACGTTCTGAGCGTGGCGACTCCTTCCAGTTGGTCTACATCACCGTTTGGGAACCGCTTGATATCAATAAATCGGTGAACTAACACCGTGCTTATTCTTCAAACCGTTCCGAGTGACCCGTGGGGGAATCGAACCCCCGTTATCAGGTTGAGAACCTGGCGTCCTAAACCGCTAGACGAACGGGCCGTATTTTGGGAGCGCGAAACTTGGAACGCGGAGTGCGGAACGAAAACCAAAACCAAAACCAAGCTCCGATTTTCCTCGTATTCGTTCCGCGTTCCACGCTCCGCATTCCGCACTTTTCCGAGTGCCCCGGGTGGGAATCGAACCCACATTGCCCACAAGGGGCGACTGCTTTACAGGCAGTCTGGCGGCCCACCGCGCGTCCGGAGGCGTAACCGACATCAATCGAGTAGCACGGGAGGGATTTGAACCCACACACACCAAGGTTTGAGCTTGGTCGCACTGCCAGTTGGCGTACCGTGCCGTCAATTAAGTTCCAAGTTCCAAGTTCCAAGTTCCAAGTTCCAAGTTGATAATTCGCAGTCATGTATTTGACTTGGAACTAAGAACTTGTGGAACTTGAAGCTCTATCAAGCCCCCGGCGGGAGTTGAACCCGCGCGTCCGCCATACCAAGACGGCAAGCTACCGTTACATCACAGGGGCGATCGGCCTCCGGTTCTACAATCAAGAGCGCCCAGTGGGAGTCGAACCCACACATCCGCCTTGGCAAAGCGATAGGCTACCGCTACATCATGGGCGCGGATCAAACCGTCACAAACAGTGGAAGCGGTGGGAATCGAACCCACGTAAACCTGCTTAAGAGGCAGGCCCCTAGCCAACGTCGGACACACTTCCGTTTACCCGGTACCGGGTAGCGATCAACTGCGTCGAATTGATGTTTGGGGTTCTTGGTTTGGTGGCACGGGCCTCTGGCCTGTGTGAGTGCCTCCACAGGCCAGAGGCCCGTGCCACGAGCAAAACACCAATTTTCAACACAGCAGCGATCCCGAGGGGACTCGAACCCCCGTTCTTCTCCGTGACAGGGAGACGGCCACTCCACTGGCCCGCGGGACCATTCACAATCAGCAGGTGGGGGAGGAATCGAACCCCGCAGGACAAGCCGTCGGTTTTGGAGACCGAGCGCGTTCCCAGACGCAATCCCCACCTGTGTTTCAGTACCCCGTGCGGGAGTCGAACCCGACCTAAGCGGCTTGAAAGGCCACCGACCTCACCGGAAGTCGAACGGGGCATTTATCCGTCACCCGGGCGCCTCAAAACGAGAACCGGCCGGGGGTCACTTGTACCCCCGGCCGGCGCGGTTGCCATAACATGGCTCGCCAGGGGTCACCCACTCGTATCGCTCGTACCGCTCATGCCGGCTTCAAGCTCGACGCGCGCCGCGGTATCAAGATCCAGACCTAACGCATAACCCGTTTCCAGGCCGGCGGCGGTATAGAGCGTCTTCGCGGCGACCGTTGCGGTCGTCAGGTGAAGCTCGTTACTCGTGTGCCAGCGTGTCATGGTTGTATCGCGTGTATGTTGACTGCCGTGTTGGTGATTCACCCGCGGTTGTTGATTCCAACTCGCGGTGTACGCTAGATAGACGCGGGACTCATCAAAGGGTTCGCACAGAATCGAATTTATTTTGCGCGGTTATTGAGAACTGAACCGTGAACGATCTAGAACCCTGGATGCGACATGCCCTTACGCTCGCGGCGCGGGGGCGCGGATTCGTCGAACCGAACCCGATGGTTGGGGCCGTGGTGCTCGACGCGAGCGGCCAAATGGTGGGCGAGGGCTGGCACCAGAAGTTCGGCGGCCCGCACGCGGAAGTATTCGCGCTGGCCGCGGCTGGGGATCGTGCGCACGGCGGAACGCTCGTGGTCACCCTCGAACCGTGCTGTCACCACGGAAAAACGCCCCCCTGTACGGACGCGGTCCTGAAGGCCGGCGTTGCCCGCGTAGTGGTAGCGATGGCCGATCCGTTCCCGAAAGTCGCCGGCGGCGGGCTTTCTATTTTGCGGAACGCGGGGAAAGAGATTCACGTCGGACTGCTCGAATCAGATGCGCTCGCCCTCAACGCCCCTTATTTGAAGTTGATCCGGACCGGGCGCCCGTGGGTCCACGCGAAGTGGGCCATGACACTCGATGGGAAAATCGCCACGCGGACGGGTGATTCCAAATGGATCAGCGGTGAGGAGTCGCGTCGCCGGGTTCACGAACTGCGCGGGAGGCTGGACGCGATCATCGTGGGGCGCGGAACTGTTGTTGCTGATGACCCGCTACTTACGGTTCGCCCACCGGGGCCACGAACACCTGCGCGGGTGGTGATCTCGGCATCAGGTGAATTGCCGGAACGCAGCCAGCTTCGGAGTACCGCGCGGGAAGTGCCGGTTGTGGTGTACACGACCAGCGCGAACGCCCGGAGGCTCGACGGCTGGGTGGCGGACGGTGTGGAAGTAGTCGCGCTTCGTGAAGAAACGGTGACGCTCGACGCGGTTCTCGCGGACCTCGGTCGTCGGCGCTTTACGAGCGTGTTGATCGAAGGTGGGGCGGGGATACTCGGTTCTGCGTTCGACGAACGTGTTGTGGATGAATTTCACGTCTTCATTGCGCCGAAGGTGATTGGGGGAACTGAAGCCGCACCCCCATTAGGTGGGACCGGCGTTGCGAAAATGGCCGAGGCGCTCGCGTTGCAGGGCGTCACGTTCGCGCAATCCGGTGCAGACGTTTACGTCCACGGGTTCGCGCGCGGCATGTAATCGGTACAAACCGCCCGGTACCGGCGCGCGGCACGAAAGAAGTACGCCCCGAGGAGCGTAAGACTTGCAGTCGGTTTTCGCACCCGCTTATACTGTCGCTACTCAAACACCCTCAACACATTAGGTCTCCGCATGACGGCCCGGGCGGTTCACTGGCACGAGGGGATGTTCCTCCAGCCGCACCAGTTCCAGGCCGAGCACCGGTATCTAACGGCCCGGGCGCATCGTGCCAATAGCTGGCCCACGCACCACGTTTGGGGGCTGCGTACCGTCGAAGTCGATCCGGACGCGCTCGCGAACAACCGCTTCGTTGTGCGGTCGCTGCGTGCGGTGTTCCGTGACGGCACCCCGATCGAAGTCCCCACCGACGGTTTACTCCCCACACTCGAACTCAAGGGGCTGTTCGAGCCGGGGCAACCGCTGATGGTGTATCTGGCGACCCCCGCCCTTAACCTCGGCAAAGCGAACATCTCGGAAGACGTGCCGGACCCGAACGCCCGCTACCGGCTCGATACGCAGGAACTCGAAGACGAGAACACGGGCGTGAACCCGCAACCGATTCGAGTGCGGTTGCACAACTTGCGACTCCTCGTCGGCGATCAGGACCAAACGGGGTTCGCGACGCTCCCGCTCGTGCGGCTCGTGAAGTCCGCACTTGCGAACGCGCCGCCCGAAATTGACGTGTCGTACATCCCGCCGGTGCTGGCGTGTGACACGTGGCCCGCGTTGCACGGCGACATCCTGCAAGGGCTCTTCGACCGCATCGGGCGGAAGCGCGAACGGCTCGCGAGCGCGCTGGCGGCTCGGGGCGGGGCGCTCGTAGGGACCGACCCGCAGGACGCGGTTTCGGCCGCGCACCTTCGCGAACTGAACGAGTCCTACGCGGTGCTGAGCGTGATCGCGTTCACGCCGGGAATCCCGCCGCTCATGGCTTACACCGAGTTGTGCCGGCTCGTCGGGCAGCTCGCGATCTTCGACCGCTCCGGGCGCTGGCCCGCGATCCCGCCTTACGATCACGACGACCTCGGCGGGTGCTTCTACCGCGTGAAGGTCTACCTCGACACGCTCCTCGACATCCTGCCGGAGCCGGAATACAAGGAGCGGCCGTTCATCGGGATGGGTTTGCGGATGCAGGCCGCGATCGAACCGACGTGGCTCGATCCGGCGTGGGAACTGTACCTCGGGGTACGCTCCGAGATGGACCCGGACGAGATGATGCGGTTGCTCACAGTACCGGGGCAACTCGACATGAAGATCGGGTCCGGCGACCGCGTGGACGCGATCTATCAACTCGGTCAGGCGGGGCTCCGGTTCGAGCCGTGCCCCCGACCGGGCTTGCTCCCGGACCTCGCGGGGCAGCGCTACTGCCGCTTGAGCCGGTTGCCGGAACGCGAGTGGGGCGCCGTCACGCGGTCGCTTACGGTCGCTGTGCGGTTCAATGAGACGCGCGTGGTGGGTGCGATCCAGGGGCAGCGCACGGTCACGGTTCGCGCGGGCGGCGGGCGCACGAACACGATGCAGTTCACGCTGTACGCGGTGCCCGCGGGGTAGGGGACGAGAGATTCTCAGATGCTCGAAGACTGGCAAAAGCGATTCCCGAATTGTGAGCCGGTTGGACACTGGTTACGTGTCGCGTTTCCTGATCGCTGGGTGCGGTTCCACAGTTTACCGGAGTCGAAACGCTATCCAGAAGACGAAAGCGAGTACGAAACGGTACTGGAACGCCACAATTGTATTCTCGGCGAACTGACTGGGACTGAGCGGAGAATCGTTCTCCTGACTGCTGGATACTCGGAAGATTTGGTGGCGGTGCGAGGCCCCCGATTCGACGCAGTCGATCCGAACGCGACACTGTGGCGAAGTGTCGTGACGCACGAATTCGACGGTGATTCGTCCCCGCCGGGTTACTGGCACGTGTTCGCGAGTGTATGGGATTGGCGACCGAAGACGTTTGACCCAATCGTCCGATCGGTTGCTGATTGCACGCTCGCAAACGTGATGATCGTGGCGCCGGACTGCCGATGGCTTCTGCACCCCTACGACGGCGGTATGGATGTCATCACAGAATCGCCGACTAGTCGGGACCGGCTCAAAGCCGCTCATAAGGAGTGGCTTTCGGTGTACGACAGTGGTTTGTGACTCGGCGGAACGCAAAAGCGGAGAGCGTAGAACAAGCGAATGCGCGACCAACTGCTATCCGTGGTGAACCCGATCGTGCGCACGGCGCTAAAGTTGCGCGACGACTGGGCGACCGGTTCGGGACCGCCGTTTGACGCGGGGCGCGAGTTGCTCATCGCGCGGTTCCGCGAACTGCTGCTGACGTTCGCCCCGCCCTCCGCGCGGCCGGGGGTATCGAGCTTCGAGATCGACCTGTCCGCCGCGAGTCTCAGTTCGCCGGAAGCCCGTTACCTCGGCATCGGGTACGCGCTCGCGAGCTGGATCGATGAACTGTTCACGCTCAATTCGCCGGTCGCGGGTCAGTGGAACGAGCGGAAGTTCGAGGTCGAGTTCTACGAAACGAACGACCGCGCGTGGCGCTTCTGGATCCAGGCTCGCATGGCCGCCGAACGCGCCACTGACGACGACCTGGAAGTGTTTTACTTGTGTGCGGTGCTCGGGTTCCGCGGTGAATGGGTCGAAGACCAAGCGCAATTGCGGGCGTGGCTCGGTTCCACGCGCGAGCGCCTGGTGAAAGCTCTTCGCACCGAGTGGGTCGGCCCGCAAGCGCTGGAGCCGCCCGCGAGCGTGCCACCCCGATACGGCAAAGCGCGACTGGCGCGGATGGCCGCGTTCGCAGGGCTGTCCGTATTGGTGTGCATTCCGTTCGGGGCGCTTTTAGTGGCTCGGCAACTGATGAAGTGATGCCGCGTTTCCTCGGTCGTGTGAACAGGCCAGCAGAAAGAGATAATTTTACTGAATTTTGGTATACTAGTGGCGTATAATGCCATGTGAGCCGGTAGTCGCCGTAAGTGTCCAAACTGGCGCATCAATTGGAAGATGTGCTCCAGAAGGGTGAGAGGTTAGCGAGTGTTAGTCGATAATCGCCAGATTTGACAACGCGAGGTACACAAAACGTGGAAGTGACCGAAGCCGTTTTGGAAGGTTGCCTCGGTCAAAAGGTAGGCGATGTGGTTCAGCGGCTCGGCCTCGCAGAATGTCGATGGGGTTGGGCGGATGAACCGCCGTGTGTCCTGCGCGGGGCTTTCTATCGTCCTGCTGACAGCGTGAGGGTGGCGCTTTACGTTGCTACAGACGAGACACTATTTCGCCAGTTCAATGTGCGCCGCGACTGGGATTACGACGCCTTTTTGAAGTGCCGGGTTGGTGGCATTCAATACCGCTCTGGGGTGGCTTGTTTCGATGTTGGATCGGCTATTCCGTGGCAGTGGCGGCCTTGAAAGACGTTCCCAAAACCGAGTGGATATTAATACCGCGGCACACCCCGTGAGCCAATTGCCTGGAAATCTTGGTGCTTTTGCTACGAACGGCCCGGTTCTGAACCCTTATCGGGCCAGAATGTTAGCAATTGTTAGCCGGCATCGGACGGTTTTTTGACCTAAAGGCTTCGCCGAACAGGGTTTTCGTGCGGACGTGCATGCGCTCGGTCGTTCAGTAACACGCTACGAAGACAAAGTCACGTAATCGGACGCGGCATGTTCACAGACTTCTTCACTTGGCTCACGTCGCGCAAGGTGTTGCGCGTCATTGTGTGGACGTTACACATTCTGATCGTGATCCTAGTTACGCTCGGACTGTACGCGATCAACCAGCGATACCACCTCGAAACCGAACTGCTCTCGCCGTTCCCCGGACTGTACGCCTACTGGCTGCCGCTGCTGTTCCTGTTGATGTACACCGGCGCGTGGTTCGGGTACTGGTTCTTCCGGCTACTCACCGATCCGCGTGACGGTTCGCACCCCGACATCGACGATGCGTGGGCTGGGGCGCTCAAGGCACTCGACGCGGCCGGGATCGACCCGACCGAAGTACCGCTGTTCGTTGTGATCGGTAAGCCGCGAACCGATCTCGCCGACTTCTTCGCCGCGACGAAGCTCCCGTTCGCCGTGCGCGCGGAACCGCGCACGGTCGGCGCGCCGGTGCAAGTGTACGCGACACGCGACGCGGTGTTCGTGGTGTGTCCCGGCGCGTCGGTTTTGTGCCGACTGGCCGACATCTTCGTGAGCGAAGCCCGCGCCGCTGCGCCCCCACCGCCACCGGCCGGGTTCGACCTGCTCGACAGTACGGAGCGCCCGCTCGAAGTGCTGCCCGGCTCGGCGCTTGTCGTCGTACCCGAAGCCGGGAGCGCATCGATGGATGTGCTGGACGAGTGGCTCCCGCGTCCGGGCGTTTCGGACGTGCCCGCCGTGCCCGCGGACGAGGCGGAACGGCTCGCGGGCCGTTTGAAATACCTGTGCCGGCTGATCGCCGAGCGCCGGCGCCCGTACTGCCCCGCGAACGGGATCATCTGGCTGATTCCGGTGGCCGGTACGTCGTCCGAAGCGGTCGCGGACCGCACCGCGTTGGCGTGCCGCGACGACCTGCTCGCGGCCGAAGCCGGGCTGCAAGTTCACTGCCCGGCTGCCGCGGTGGTCTGTGACGCGCAAGACCTTCCCGGGTTCCGCGACCTGCTCCGCGGTTTGCCGGAACCGCTCGCTCGGGAACGGCTGCTCGGGCGGTCGTTCCCCCTCGTACCCGCGGTGCCGGCCGAAAAGCGCCCCGACGTGCTGTTCAACGGCATGGACTGGGTGGCGCGGAGCCTGCTGCCGGGCGTCGCGTACCAGCGGTTCGGCAGCGAAGCAGAGGGGAACGGCGAGCGCTGGTCGGGCGCGAACGCCCGGCTGTGGGCGCTTTTGTGCGAATTGCACTCCCGCCGAGCGGCTCTCGTGCGCTTGCTGGGACGCGGGATCACCGACGGCGCGGATCGGCTCCCCATGTTGGCGGGAGCGTACCTCGGGGGCACCGGTCCCGCGGAACAGGATCAAGCGTTTGTCGCGGGCGTGGTGCAGCAACTCATCGGCTTACAAAACAACGTCGGCTGGACCGCGACCGCGGTCGCCGAGGAACGCGACTACCGCCGCATGACCGCCATCGGGTACGCCGCGTCGCTCGCGCTCGTGATCGCCGTTGGGGTGTTTGCGTACCAGTCGTGGCTGAGGTGAACTCGGTGATTTCAACCCACGCGCTTCAGCAGTTCGTTTAGCACGTCGGCGTCGCTGGGGTAGTTGGTCGGTAAGAGCACGCGGAGCGGGATCGGTACTTCGTCCATGCGGTACGCGGTACCGGGGCGGTGGATACCGTACACGGCCGTGGTGAACCGTACCGCCGCCGGTACCGGAACTTCCGCACCGGGCGAATCGAGCGCGATCACCGGGATCTTCCGTAAGTGCTCCAGTGCCGCGGGCGGGAAGTCGGCGACCGTTTCGCTCCCGACCAGCAAGACCGCATCCGCTTCGCCGCGGGCGAGGATGTTCGGTCCGGTGAATTCACCCGGGTTGTACCGCGGGTATCCACGGCTGAGGTTCACACCGAACGGATAGCCGGTTTGCCACGCGAGTACGGAGTCTGCACCGGCCACGTCCCCGAACCGACGCATGCGGCGCGCGTAGAACCGCCCGCGGTCGTTCAGTTCGGAGACCAGTTGCAGCAGCGCCTCGACGGTGCGGTGCGCGAGTTTCCCGCGCGTGAGTCCGGAACCGAAGAAGAACATTCCGCACCGCGCGGATGAGATGCGGTCCGCGAGTTGGGAGAGCGCGGGTGAAGGGGTGAAGGGGGGAGTTTCGGTCTGCAACCCCTCCCCAACCCCTCTCCCCTTGGGGGAGGGGCTTAAGACTGATACTTGCGGCGCGGCTGTTTGTGTATTCGGTTCTGTTCCCCCTTCCTTCTTAGGGAAGGGGGGGAGGGGGTTAGGTTCTGTCTCCCCCCTCCCTTTAGGGAGGGGGGCCGGGGGGGTAGGTTGTCGCAACATCATTCGCAGGGTCCAGAGCGCGTCCCAGTTCCGGGCGCCCGGCACCTGCACAAAGAGGTCGGCGCGTTTCGCGGTCTCGGTTTCCTCTTCGTCCACCACGACCACGAACCGGTCGGCGCGCCCGTTGGGGAGCCAGCGCCCGACCGGATCGGCCGAATAGCGCTCCATGTGCCGCGGGTGCGTCACGACCGGGTCGCTGCCCCAGAACACGATGAGGTCCGCGCGGTTCTTGCCCTCGCCGAGCGTGCAGGTGGATTCGCCCACTTGCTGGAGCGCGACGATGGACGGCGCGTGACCGGTACTGGCGGTGGTGTCGATGGTCGCGCCGATCCGGTCCGCGAGCGCGACTGCGGCGCGCTGGCCCTCGGTTGTGCTGCGCGACAGCCCGTAGATGAGCGGGTAACGCGCGGTTCGCAGGATCTCCGCGGCGCGGTCGAACGCGGCTCCCGGTTCGGCCGGCTGACCGTCGAGTAGAACCGCGGAGGGAGACGTGGTGTTTTGTGCGCGGAACCACGGCTCCGCGAGACGGCACGCGCCGCGTGCTTCGGTGACGCGGCCCTGATCCACCGTCACCGTGAGATCGTCGCACACGCACCCGCACACGGTGCAGCCGACACTGGTGAAGGTTTGCATGGAGAGTTGTGAGGCGGACACCGCTCCGCGCCGCCTCATTTCGGTTGGTGTGGCGTGCCGGTACAGAAACCGGCCCGCCGATTGAGATTACTTCGAGAAGCCGCGGGGCTGGTCTTTGAACGGCTTCAGGAGGGCACCGTCGATGGTGAACACCGGATCGCTCGCGGGCAGCAAGCTCGTTTCACCGTAGTAAGTGGCGCCATTGTCCGGGCTGGCACCGAGCCGGAAGGTCGCGTTCCCGCCCGGCCACTCGAACCGGACATCGAAAAGTTCGTTCGGGTTGGCGAACCCGTGCTTGGCTTCGGGTTTACCCTTTTCGAGCGTCTTCACCTGGGCCTTGGTGACTATGTCAATGAACGCCGACACCTTGGCCGAATCGACCGGGAACCCGGCCAGGGTGTTCGGTGCGCCGGGCGCGGCCGGTGCCGCCACCCACACGCCGTCCTTGTTTTTCTCAAGGTTCAGCGTCGTTGGGACGCCGAGAACGCCGCCCCAGCCCTGCAGAACCACCTTGTTAACTGTGGCCGCGGGGACGGTGCGGAAAACGAGCCGGTCGCGGAGGTCGGGGTTCACGAACTTGTCGAGCACCGCTCGCGGGAGCGTGAACACCGCGGACCGACCGGGGATTTTTGCGTACACTTTGTCCGGGTCGTTGGGGTAGTCCTTACCGAACTCGAACGCGACCTGCTTCGGTTCCGAGTTCGGCGGCAGGTCGACGACCACCTTGAGGCGCGGCGGCGCAAGGCCGTACTCGGCGAGCTTCTCCGGCTTCGGATCCTCGTCCACGAACCGGCCGAACCGCGAATTCAGGTTCGCCAGGTTGTAGATCAGGTCGTTGCGCACGATACCCCCGTCGGCCACTTGGCCCTTTCGCGCGTCCGGCGCTTCAAAGCGCCACAACTGTTCCGGCGACTGGCCCGGTTTTTCGTCGCGCGCGAGGGTGTAGGTGCCCGCCCCAGTCACGGTGATGCGCACCGGGGTCGAATCGGAGAACGACGGCAAGTCCCGGTCGAGCAGGTCGAGGCGCGAGAGACCGACTGTGGTGGCCACGTCGACGGTCTCGGTGGCCGCACCGACCTTCATTTGGGCGGGGATGGTGAACTCGTCGGGCGGGAGCCCAAGGCGCGTGCGCCGGACGTAGATCGTGTCGCCGTCCTTGCGCCCGAACTCGAGTTTGGTCGGCTCGGTCTTGGGGTCGGTCGGGGCGGCGAACCCGTCGGCCCACACGGAGAGCGTCGCGGAGATCGCCGTGAAATTGGCCGGGTTCGGGGCCGGGAATTCCTTGATCGACCGGCGGGCCACGACGACGTCGAGCAGGCGCTCGACCGCGCTACCGAACGCGGGTTGCGGGGCGCCCGGTTCGCTGAGCAACCGCCACCGTTCCCCTCGGGACCGGCGGAGCTTCGTCGGCTTGTCGGCCGGTTGGCCCGCGAGCACGATGTCGATGCCGTCGATCTTCGTGCGGTCCGCGTTCACGAGGGCGCGATCGCGGAGCGGGGCGGGATCGAGCACAACGGCGCTCAGCCCGCTGAGGTCGCCCGCCGTGGCGCGGATCACCCCGGGTTGGCCCTCGACGCGCGCGTACACTTTGGCCCCCGGTGTGACCGGGGGCACTCCCGGCGCGGCCGCCTCGCGCTTGCCGAAGTACACGGTCGCGGTCTGGTTGTCCTTGGTCTTCATCTCGACCTTTACGAGGTCCGGGTTGCCCGCGTCCAGGCCGTACTCTTTGAGGTCTTTCGGGTCGTCGATGAAGTCGGCCGGGGTCGCCGCGGTCACGCTGGTGAGCGCGCCGAGCAACCGGCGCACACCGGTGAACGTGTTGGGCGCGCCGGCCGCGTCGCCCTCCACATCGGCGTCGCCCCACCCGGCGGGGCTATCGAATTTCCACGCGCCGCTCGGAGTGCGAGTCAGCGCGAGGGCGGCTTTCTTGTTCGGGAGCTCCAAGCGAACCGACGTGACGTCCTCGCCGGCGGCGCGAGCATCGGAAGGGAAGACGGCCGGCGAGCGGTAATCCGCGGTCCACTTCGCGAGGTCGCCCGCCTTGCCCCCGCCCCCGACCTGGTCCTGGCGGAAAAGGGCGTCGAGATCCCGGCGCCCGACCGCGACGGGGCGCTCGGGTTTGGCCGTCGTGGTTACGAACGCCACCGCTTCGCGCCCGCCGATGCTGACGTTACCAACGTTCAGCGCCGCGGACCGCTCCCCCTGGCGCAGCGTGACCTTCAAGCTCGGCGGCTGGAGGCCGTGGAACGCGGGGGTCGAACTCAGTTCCGCGAACACGGTCGGTTTGGCTTTGAGCAGGGACTCGACGACGGCTTTGACGGCGGCCCCGTTCGCCTTCGCGCGGATCGGTTCGACGATCTCCCAGTCGTCCCCGCTGACGCGCTTGAACTTGAGCGCGGTCTGCGCCTCGGGGCGCTCGATGACGACCTCGTCGATGTCCCCGGGCTTGGCGTCCCCGAGCCCGACCAAGAGCGTGTCGGGGGCCGGCGGTTCGATGAAGAACGTCCGAACGAGGAGCACGGCGCCGACGAGGAGCACCGTGCCGATCAGAACCGTTGTCAATCGGAAATTCATACCCCAGCTCCCAGTCGTTCGTCGGTGGTGCGGTCGGGTTCGCGGTCACGCCTGTTGTCGGCGGATGGCCCACACGCCCAACCCGAGCGAGGCGACCACGAGCAGCCCGAAGACGACGGGCACGTATTTGAGGCGGGTGCCGTCGATCGTCTTGGCCCCGGGCAGGGCGTACACCGCGTAGGTCTTGGATTCGACGCCCTGGGGGACCGGCGGGCGGTCCCGGAGCCAGTCGATGGTGGCCCCGAGCAGGTCGAACGCGGGCGGGCTCTCCGCCCCGAACTGACCGGCCAGGGCGTCGCACACCATGAGGCCGTTGCCGAACACCGCGACGCGCCCGGTGCCGCCCTCGGTGACGACGACGCCCACGGTCCGGCGCCGCGCGACGGGCGCGTTCCCCGGGCGCACGTTCGGGTTGGCCGGGAACTCGTCGGTGAGCCACGCCCCCCCCTCGGTGTCCGTCATCAGGAGCGGCGTGGCCGTCAGCCCCGGCGCCGTGGTCAGGGCCGTTACTTCACGGGGGAAGGGCATCTGGAGGCTGAGCCGGCGGAACAACCGGACGATCGGGTTCTTGGCGTCCGCCGCGGCCTGGGTGAACTCGACGGGCGGGGTCGTGACCGGGACGCGCCGGTCGGCGGACAGCGCGAACAGGTACTTGTCGCTCAGCCCGACGTTGAACTGCCCGAGCACCGGTTCGAGCCCGGTCGGGGACACCTTGCGCACGGTCGGGCCGGGTAGCGTCGCCCCGGCCAAGACGACCAATTTCCCCTTCCGCTCGGTCATGTACTTGCGGACCGCGTCCACGGACTTCGGACCGAGCGGCTTCTGCGGGTCGGCCACCACGAGCACGGCGCAGTCGTCCGGAACTTTCGGGCTCTCCCCGTCGAGAACCAGCGGCTGCACGTCCAGGTAGTTCTTTTCCAGGAACGCGCGGAGCCGGGTCGCCCCGCGCTCCGGGTCCGTCCGGGCGGTGAGGTCCAGCTCCTCGGTCCCCTGGGTGAAGTACACCTTCGGCTTCTGCTTGTTGTCCGCGAGGAACAGTAGTTCCTTGACCAGCCGGGCCTCGCCCGTGAAGACCGACCGCGGGGCGTCCCCACGCCCGCCCGATTCGGTGGTGAAGAACTCGTTCACCGGGATGAACGAGAACCGCTTCTTGTCGCTCGGGAACGTGAGGAGGACGCCCAGTTCGCCGTCCTGCACGGGCGGGTAGTTGGCCTTGAGTTCGGTGAGGTCAACGGTCCCGGAGACGGGGCTGATGAACTTGATCGTCAGCTTGTTCCGGCTCGTCTCCTGGAACCGCGTGAGCACGTCGCGGAGGTCGTTGACCTCGCGCTGCCCCGAGTCCGGGATGATGGCGTACACCTGGATCGGTTCCGGCAGGTCGCGCAGGTACTCCTCCGTCTGCGGGCTCATCGCGTAGAACCCGCTGCCGGTCATGTCGATCTTGTTCGACACGCGGTACGCGAACACTACGTTAGCGGCGATGAGGGTGACCAGCAGTACCAGTGCGGTGATCCCCAGGTTGGACCCGTACACGAGTTTGCGGAGGGACGGGTTGTTCCGCTCCTCGGCCCGGGCCGGGGCGACAGCGGCCAACCCCAGTGCGGCCCCGAACGCGACCGCCAGGACCGGGATCAGGACGTACCGGGCCTCCTCTTCCTGGTTCTTTTCGAGCCAGTTAACGATGCTCTCGCTCCACCGGTAGAAGAACAGGCCGCCGGCCGCGATGAGCACCAGCGCGAACCCGCCCCCGACCGCTAAGATGAGCGTGAGCGCCTCGGTGCGCTGCTGCGTTTCCGTCGGCTTGGGCAGGGCCGCGACCAGCCACCCGCCGCCGACCGCGGCGATCAAGAACGCGCCGAGGGTGGCGATCGCGCCCAATGCGTAATCGTTTTGCTTTGACAGCGCGACCCCTTTGGGCGGCTCCGGGCGCTCGGGGTCGAGCGGGTTCACCGCCGCGGGCTTGTCCGGTTCCGGCTCCGGGGGCTTCCGGAACCCTTTGACGCCCAGGTACCCGGCGAGCGCCAGGAACACGACCGCGAGGGTCGCCAGCACGATCCCCGTGTTCTGGCGCTGGGTGCGCACGTACTCAACGATCGGGAGCCCCGCGCTCGGGGGCGGGGTGCTCGGGACGGGTGCGGGTGGCGTCGGTTGCATGGTTGGTTCGCGATCCTACGGTGCGTCGGGGCGGTCGGGCCGTTAGTTCCACTTGCGGGTTTCAAGAACCTTCGTCGCCAGGAACAGCCAGAACACCGTCAGCGACAGGGCCAGGAGGAGGTTCCGGACCGGGAGCTGACCGGACAACGATTCGAGCCACGTGTGGTAGAAGGACAGGCGGTTCGCGACCGCCAGCAGCGCGTCCGGGAGGTCCAGCAAGAGGGGCTGGCGGCGCAGGAACGCGAACGCCAGCAGGACCAACAGAACGGCGAACGTGAGCACGGCGGACACGATTTGGTCCCGCGTCAGGGCCGAGAAGAACAGCCCCATCGCGAGGAACATCGCCCCCTGCGCGGCCAGCGCCAGGTAGAACCCGATCATTGGGCGGTAATCGAACGGGGCGTCACCGACGGTCCGAAGGGCGATGAGGAACAGCCCGGCCGGGACCCAGCAGAGCATGAAGAAGATCCACGTCCCCAGGAACTTGCTGGCGACCACCGGGATCTCGTTGACCGGGGCCGTCAGCAGCACTTCGAGCGTACCGGTCCGCTTCTCCTCCGCGAGCAGCCGCATCGTCAGGGCCGGGATCTGGAGGATGAACCCGATCAGGCTCAGGATGTGGATACCGTAGTCCTCGACGATCGGTTCGGGCATCGGCTGACCGCTCTGGAGCGTCGCGACGAACTGGACGTAAGACGTTCCCTGGACCAGGAGCATCCCGGCCAGGACGATGAACCCGATCGGGGAGGTGAAGTACGCGGCGAGTTCGCGGCGGACGAGGGTGACGAACTGGTTGTCCGAGCACACACCGAGTGAAACGGCGAGGTACACCAGCCCGATACCGCCCAGGACCGCACCGCTCGGGATCAGGAACGGCCGCGGGGCTATTGTCACGTAGGTGCCCGTGCTGCCCAAAACGAACACGGTTCCCACCACGAGCCCGGTCCCCGCGAGGACCGCGCGCAGCCACACCGGGAACTTGCCCAGCGCGCCCGTCCCCACCAGGATCAGAGAGGCAACCACTACGGCCACCCGCCCGGCGACCTTCCAGTAGTCGAGGGCCTGCGACGGTTTCCGCAGGGCCATCGGACCGTCAAACAGGACCGTTGGGAACACCGTGCGGGCGAACACGTAGAACAGGGCCGCACCGCCGAACGCGCCCAGGGCCACCGCGACCGTGTAGCCGATCCCGTCGTCGGTCCCGACTTGGCCCAAGTAAACGCTGAGGAAGCCCAAACCGAGAACCGCGAGTGCCAGACCCGGACCCGCGAGCCAGTCCGGGTTCAGCGCGCCCGCCACGAGAGCGCCGACGCACGAACCCGCTCCCAGCACCAACAGTACCCCGCCGCTGATCGTGCGGAGCAGTTCGTCCGTCTCGTGTCGCACGAACGGGATGGCGAACAGGATGGCCAGAATCGCCGCCCCGATCCCCCACGGCATAAAGAAGTAGCCCGCCGTTTGGGAGTCGGCTTTGAACGGCCCCGGTAGCACGGCCGCGACCACGGACAAGACCAGGAACGCTACGAACAGCATCCCGTACAGCCGCCGAATTTCTTGCTCGCCGTCGATTATCGCGTGGTAGAGCATCAGCGCGATGCCCACCCCGGAGAACAGGAACCCCCAGTTCTCCGGAACGATCCGCGCTTGCCCGGTGACGCGCGTGGCGACCACCACGACCGCGCCGAGGACCAGTAGGAACAGACCGAGGAACCCGACGAACCGGGCGAACATCGGCCCCTCGAGCTTGATCGCCGAGGGCGCGGTTTCGATCGGCGCGCGGAGCACTCCCACATCGGGCGCTGCGGGGACCGGGGCGGTCGTTACGGGCGGGGTACTGCTCATGGGTAGTTCGCGCTCTGATTTCAGGCGAGCGAGGGCACGTGCCCCGTTCTCATTGCCACTGGTCGCGTCGGGCGCTCGAACTTTTACCGGAATATGGCCGTCACGAACTCTCACCGGGGCGCGGCCCGTCGTACCCGGGCGCTCCCGCGTACATTACGCCGCCGGGGCCTTGTCCGGCTCGGGAGCCGGGGGTGGTGCTTCGGGCGGGGGCGCGACTTGAGATTCCGTTTCCTGGCGCCGGCGCACCACGTCGTTGAAGATCGCTTCGAGGCTGGGGCGCTGAATGTCTACGCGGCGCACCCCCCAGCCCCTTGCGGCGATCCGGGCGGTGAGCGCTTCGCGGTGGTCCTTGCGGTCGCGCACGCGCAACTCAAACCCGGTCAAATCGCTCTCGATCGGCCGGGCTTCGACGGAGGCCAGTTCCGGTTGGTCGCGCAAGAACGTGGCCACCGCGTCGGCCGGTCCGCGGACTTCCAGGAGGTACGATGCCTCGCGAGAGTCGATGGCCTTCTTGGTCTCGTCGAACTTGATGCGGCCCTTATCGATGATGATGACGCGATCGTAAACCTTCTCGACTTCCGGGAGGACGTGCGTCGAGAACAGGATCGTGTGCTGGCCGCCGAGTTCCTTGATGGTGGCGAGGGTCTCGCCGATCTGCACGGGGTCGAGGCCGCTGGTCGGTTCGTCGAGGATCAGAATGGGCGGGTCGGCGAGGAGCGTATCAGCCAGGCCCACGCGCTGCCGGTACCCCTTCGAGAGCGTGTTGAGGAGGCGGTTTTGTACCTCTTTCACGCGGCTCTTCGCCATGCAGTGGTCGATGCGGGCGCCGCGCCCGTGGCGCTCGACGCCCTTCAGCTTGGCGCGGTAGGCGAGGTACTCGCGGACCCGCATCTCGCCGTACACCGGCACGCTTTCGGGCAGGTACCCGATGTTCTTGCGGACCTCCATCGACTGGTACATCACGTCGTAGCCGTTGAGCCACGCATACCCGCTGGACGCGGGGAGCCAGGTCGTGAGGATGCGCATGCAAGTAGACTTGCCGGCCCCGTTCGGGCCGAGGAACCCGACCAGTTCGCCGCGCGCCACCTGGAAGGAGACGTCGTCGACGGCCTGGACGGGACCGTAGTTCTTGCAGAGGTTCTGAACGTTGATCGCCGGCGTCTGCATGTTCGACCGTTGGTGTCGCGACTTAGGTGCAGAACAGAGACTAGGATTTCGCCGATTGGACGAATCACAATGATATGACGCCGAACCGCCCCGACAAGTTGGCGCGATCGCGTAAACTCGCCCGGCAGTCGTCGCGAGGCGGGAACGGCCCTAAAAGAACTTCATGCACACACACACCTGGACCCCGCCCGCGGGCACGACCGGACTCATCTTTGACTGCGACGGCACGTTGGCGAACACCATGCCGGCTCACTACCGGGCGTGGACCGCGCTGCTCGGGCGGTTCGGCATCCCGTTCCCCGAGCCGCGGTTCTACGCGATGGGCGGGATGCCCACGGCGAGCATTATCCGCATTCTCGCCGGCGAAGTGGGCGTCGCCGTGCCCGATGTGGACGCGATGGTCCACGAGAAGGAGCAAACGTTCCTCACGCTTCTCGAAGCGGTCGTGCCCATTGAGCCGGTCGTGGGCATCGCGTCGGCGCACCGCGGGAAGTTGCCCATCGCGGTCGCGAGCGGCGGGTACCGCGACACCATCACGCGCACGCTGGACCGGCTCGCGATCCGCGACTGGTTCGACGCGATTGTAACGGCCGAAGACACTGCGCGCCACAAGCCGGACCCGGACGTGTTTCTGGAAGCCGCGAAGCGTCTGGGGGTCGAGTCGGCGAAGTGTGTGGTGTTCGAGGACACCGATATCGGCCTCGAAGCCGCGCGCCGAGCCGGGATGCTCGGCGTGGACGTGCGCCCGTGGGTTACGCGAGTTTGAGTACCAACGGGCGCCGATTCTCGGCGCCCTCCCGATATTCACGAGACTTTTGCACTGTTCGCATCTGCGGATTTCTCGGCCGGCGTTGGTGGTGCATCAATGGCCGGCTCGCTCCGAGCCACGAAGACCGCGGTCGTCAGGTCCGCGGTCACGTTCACCGTCGTGCGGCACATGTCGAGAATGCGGTCCACGCCCAGCACCAGAGCGATGGCCCCGGCGGGAACGTGTCCCTTCGTTGCGGTGACGATAATCATCCCGATGAGCGGGAGCGACCCGCCCGGGACGCCGGCCATGCCGGTCGCGGTCAAAATGCACAGCAGCAGTACCACAAGTTGGTCGCCGAGCGAGAGCGTGATTTCTGGCGGCAGAAACGCTTGCGCCAGGAACAGGACCGTCACCGACTCGAACAGCGCGGTGCCGTTGTGGTTCATGCTCGCACTCAGCGGCAATACGAACCGCGACACGCTCGGGGGCACGTTCAACTCTTCTTCGGCGCACTTCATCGCTGTGGGGAGCGTGGCACTGGACGAACTGGTACTGAATGCGGTCAACATTGTGCCCCGCGCCCGTTTGAAGAATTCGAGCGGGGACATTCCGCCCAGGTATTTCACCAGTACCGGCAGCACGACGCACAAATGGATCGCGAGTCCACCCAGAACCGTGAACACGAACGCGGCCAGTGCGACCAGGATGTCGTACCCGAGTTCGGCCGTGGTGGAGAAGATCAGACAGAACACCGCGTAGGGGGCAATGGACATCGCGAGTCGCAGGACGAAATCGGCGATCTGATTGATCCCTTCGAGTAGATCGATGATGAGGCCCGCCCGCTTCGATTCGATCCGGGTGAGCGCGATGCCGACCACGAGCGCGCTGAAGATGACCGCGAGCATGTCACTCTCTACGAACGCCTTCAGTGGGTAGCGCGGGACGATGTTTACGAACGTCTCGACACCGAACGCCCCTTTCTTCGCCAGTCGTTCGTCCGCCTTCGACCCGAACGTCGCCATCAACTTTTCTTTCTGCTCCGGTGGTACGCGCTCGCCCGGCCGGATCACGTTCACCAGCGTCAGGCCGATGGCCGCGGCGCACGCGGTGGTCACGATGAAGTACGTGATCGTCTTCAGCCCGATGCGGCCGACGTTGGCCCCGCCGCCGAGTCGCGTCACACCGACCGCGAGCGACGCGAACACGAGCGGGATGATCGCCATGTACAGCAAATTGATGAAGATGTCGCCGACGGGCTTAGTGACGTACTTCACCGCTCCGGCGACGACCGCGTGGTCCAGGGTGCCGTTTTCGACGAGTGCGTTCGCACCGCACCCGAGTGCGGCACCGCCGATCAATCCGGCCAGGATGTGCTTGTACGGGACCGTGTGTGCGGCGGCCATAGTGTGCCCGGAATGGTGGATCGGCAGAATAAACGAAGTGCTGTTGTACCGCATCTAACAGGGGCACGCCATCCCGCGCCGCGGGCGTGATTCAACTGGTCCGCGTGTCGGGTCAGCGGTATTGTTCTTCACAACCCTCTCAACACGGCGCGACTCTCTCATGTTCGACTACCTCATCCGCAACGGGCGCGTCGTTGACGGTACCGGGCTTCCGTGGATTGCGGCCGACGTGGGAATCACCGGTGACTGCATTGCGGCTGTGGGCGCCCTCGGCGGAGCGAGCGCGAAGCAGACGATCGACGCGACCGGAATGGTGGTGTGCCCTGGATTCGTGGACGCGCACGTTCACGGCGACTTACCGCTGCTTGCCGATCCCGTCCACGAACAGGGCGTCCGGCAGGGCGTAACGACACACGTCATCGGGCAGGACGGAGTCGCGTTCGCGCCCGCGTCGCCGGCAACGATGGCGTACATGCGTCGCTACACCGCAGGGTTCAATGGGAACCTCCCAACACCCGGGCACGACTGGCATTCGATTGGTGAGTTCCTCGCACAGTTCGACGGGCAGTCTTCCATCAACGCCTGTGTTCTGATTCCCAACGGCAACGTTCGGATGGAGGTGCTTGGGCTTGACCCCAGAAAGCCCACAGCGCGCGAACTTTCGTGGATGAAAGCGCTCGTGCGCGAAGGAATGGAACAGGGCGCGGTCGGCCTTTCCAGCGGATTGGACTACGTGCCGAGTATCTACGCGGACGAAGACGAACTGACGGCCCTGTGTGAAGAGATCGCGCCGTTCGGTGGCATGTACGTGACCCACATGCGCGGGTACAACCGCGAGAAGGCGCCGGCCGCGTTACAGGAAGTGTTCAATATCGGGAAACGTGCCCGGTGCGGGGTTCACGTGTCGCACTTCAACTGCCTCGCCGACCAAACGGTTCCGCTACTCGATGCCGCCCGTGCCGAAGGCGTAGACGTAACCTTCGATCTGTACTGCTACCTCTACGGCAGCACCATTGTCGCGATGCTCACGCTTCCGCCGGAAACGCTTGAAGGCGGTATCGAGGCCACCGTTGAGCGATTGAAACTTCCTGAAACGCGCAAGAAGCTCGAAGCCGCGTTCGCGAACCCACGATTTCCGATCGAAACGATCCGGCTCGCGAGTTTGCCGCACGACAAGTATCGCCATCTCGAAGGGCACACGCTGCCGCGGGCCGCGGAACTGTGCGGGCAGTCGGTGCTAGACTTCACGTGTGATCTGCTCATCGCGACCGATCTCGCGGCCGGGTGTGTGATTCGGCACTTCGCCGAGCGCCAGGAATCGGACATTTTGAAGTTGATGAAGCACCCGCTGATGATGGCCGGTAGTGACGGGATTTACGTGGGTGGAAAACCGCACCCGCGCGGAACCGGGTGCTTCGCCCGCTACCTCGGCCACCACGTGCGCAACGGCGACTGGACGCTCGAAGAGGCCGTGATGAAGTGCTCGTACCATGTCGCGCGCCGGTTCGGACTGAAGGACCGGGGCTTGATTCGCGAGGGGCTGGCGGCCGACGTGGTGGTGTTCGACGCGGGCACAATCGCGGACCGTTCCACATACGATGACGGCAAGGCGCTCGCGGTCGGCGTGGAACACGTATTTGTGAACGGTACGCCCGTGCTGCTCAATGGCGAGCGCACGAACGCGCGACCGGGGCGCGGGTTGAAGCGGGGTTAGGCGAACGGTTGGCTGCCGATCGATCGCTCGGAGAGCTATATGAAGCACTTGTTAGGGCTAGAAGGGATGTCGGCGGCGGGGCTGAACCGCCTTTTCGACGCAGCGGAGAAATTTGCCGGTGTTGGCGTGGGAGACGTGCCGAAACGCGATGACCTCAAAGGAAAGGTCGTCGTCAATTTGTTCTACGAGCCGTCCACGCGCACGCGGATGAGCTTCGGTCTGGCCGCGCGCCGGCTAGGCGCGGACGTGCTCGATTTCTCGCCGAGCGGATCGAGCACGTCCAAGGGTGAAACGTTCATAGACACCGCGAAGAACATTGAAGCGATGGGGATCGACATGGTGGTCGTGCGCCACTCGTCGCCGGGGGCGCCACACGTGCTCGCGAAGCATCTTGCACCACACGTTCGCGTTGTGAACGCGGGCGACGGCGCGCACGAACACCCCACGCAAGCGCTGCTCGACATTTTCACCATCCGCAAGAAGCTCGGCCGCGTGCAGGGCTTAACGGTGGGGTTGGTCGGAGACATCGCGCACAGCCGCGTGGCCCGAAGCAACATCCACGCACTTACAGCCCTCGGTGCGAAGGTAATCGTGTGCGGCCCGACCACGCTGGTCCCGTCGGAGGTGGCTCAGTTCGGAGTCGAGATCGCGGACAAGCTCGATGACGTGCTCCCGCGTTGTGACGTGCTGAACCTGCTCCGTGTGCAATTCGAGCGGCAACGGAGCGGGCTGTTCCCGTCCATTCGCGAGTACCGGTTGCTATTCGGTGTGGACGGCGAGCGCATGCGAAAGGCAAAATCGAACGTCCTGTTACTGGCTCCGGGGCCGATCAACCGTGGTGTCGAGATCACGCCCGAGGTCGCAGACGGACCGAACTCCGCGATTCTCGATCAGGTCACCAACGGCCTCGCGGTGCGAATGGCGGTTCTGAGCGAGTTGAGCAGGGCCGCATAATGCTGTCTTAAACGAACGCGGCCCCGGAAATACCGGGGCCGCATTTTTTGTTGTTTTGGTTCACGCAGTGGCGGCTTGCGGAGCAATTTCCTTCTCGCGAATCAGATCCTGGATGCGTGCCATTTTCGAGCCAATGAACAGCACGTTATTTAGCTCAAAGTCGAGGTTCGCGGGACCGCCCGTCTTCACGTGCAAGTCCCCACTCCCAAGACCTAGTAACCAGTGACGGAACAGGTCGTCGCGTTTTTTCTCAAGCAGCAACCCAGATGTATCGACGGCGAGTTCACCGTCGCCGATTTCCCGCCGGATACGTACTTGTCCGCGGCTGACGATGAGGTACGTGTAGTGGTCGTAAATGAACGTCGAGAACGCCCAAATGAGAAATAGCGGAATGCCGATCGCGAGGTAGCCGCCCGCGTTCATGCGCACGTCCACGCCCCCGAGCCAGAAGAGCACCTGGTCCCACCAGCCGAACAGCGCAACCACAAGCCCGAGGATGACTAGAATTGCGATGGCAATCACTGAAGCCAATCCGCGCAGAGTTAAGTTGGTGATTGTGACTACGAGGAGCAGGACGCCGGTAAACACGACGCCGTAGTTGTTGTTGGCCGCCACTCGAAGACGTGGCGACGGATCGCTGCTGGTAGCTGTTGCGGGCGGAACCGTTTCACCCGGAGGCGTTAAGAGTACGTCGCGCGTTTTGTCGGTCCCGGGAGCCGTTTGCCCCTGTTCGACCATCGTTCCCCGCGGAACGATCGCCATGACGTGTCCGTCGAGAAACGTCAGGCCGGCCATGAGGAACGCGACCGCCCAAACGGGCCACCAGTAGAAGAGGTTACTGTGTCCGTAAACGCGGATCTCTTCGTCCGGTACCGGTCCTCCGCTGAGTGGTACCGCTGCGGGGGCAACGCCAGGGGGGACGGAACCGACCGGGTATGTGGGAACTGCGGAACTCATTGTGCTTTCTCCGGGACGCGCTGCCGTGGGGCGCGGAAACCGAAGCGCCGCGGCTACTTGAAGACGCAGTTCACGCAACCGGCGTGCCACTTTGGACCGGACTATTCCCCCTCTCCGGCGCGGTCGCTAAACTGTTCCCACCTGATCGCCCGGCTGAATGGCGGTTCGGGGATCAGAGTGTTTCAGGAGGAAGCATCATGAAGCGGTTCCTGTTCGCGGTCGCGGTGGTAGCCCTGGCCGCGTCCGTTGGTGGCGCTGAGGACAAGCCCGCGGCCACCCCGCCGGCCACCGCGACCCCGGTCGTCGTGGGCGCGCCGAGCCCCCCGGTTGTCGAGTACGGATCAGCGACGACCGCGTCGCCCCGCCGCGGGCTGTTCGCGCGGCTCCGCAACCGCGGAACGACCACCTACACGACCGGTCCGGTCACCACCGTTCCGGCGACCAGCGCCACGCCGATGCCGTCGACCACCCCGCCGGCCCCGATGCCGATGCCGGGTGCGGGCAAGACCAGCGCGGCCCCGATGCCGGGCACCAAGGACGCGAACGTCGTTGTGGCGAGTGGTACGACCAGCGGCGCCGTCATGACGGCCAGCTACAGCGAGCCGACCAAGCAGCGCCGCGGGCTGTTCGCGCGGCTCCGCAACCGCTAAGCGGCTACACGGCAACCCACGCGACGCCGGGGGCCGCACGGGTGCGGTTTCCGGCGTTTTTTCGCGCAGACAAGTGGCGCCCTGCTGGGCGCGGTTCGTTTTCACCTCATTTGCGATTGAGACTTACGATGTCGACCCCACTCCACCTTCGTAACGGCCGCGTCATCGATCCGTCGCGCGACTTCGATCAGGTCACCGATTTGTGGCTCGCGGACGGCAAGATCGCGGGCACCGGGGCGCGGCCCGCGGGCATCACCGGTGACGTGAAAACGCTCGATTGCACCGGGCTGATTGTGTCGCCGGGCATCATCGACATGCACGTTCACCTGCGCGAACCGGGGCGCGAGGAAGACGAAACCATCGCGACGGGGACAGAAGCCGCGGTCGCGGGGGGCGTCACGTCGGTCGCGTGCATGCCGAACACCGAGCCGGGGCTCGACACGCGCATGGCCGTCGAGTTCGTGATCCATCAGGCTCAGCGTGCAGGATTTTGCAACGTATTCCCCATCGGAGCCGTTACGAAAGAGCGCGCCGGGAAGGAGTTGGCGGAACTCGGTGGACTGGCCGAGGGCGGTGCAGTCGCGTTCACGGACGACGGTGCGCCGGTGTATTCGGCCGAGATCATGCGGCGGGCGCTCGAATACTGCAAGATGTTCGACAAGGCCGTTCTGGTTCACGCCGAGATCCTCGAACTCACGCAGGGTGGCGTGATGAACGAGGGGCTGGTGAGCACGCAGCTCGGCCTCCGCGGGATGCCGGGAGTGGCGGAAGACATCATGATTTACCGCGACATCGTGCTTGCGGAACTGACCGGCGGGAAGGTTCACATCCTGCACGTTTCGACGGCCGGTGGCGTCGACCTCATTCGGCAGGGGCGCAAGAAAGCGGAATCGCTGAAGGCTGCCGGGAAGCCGTCGTTCTGGATCAGCGGCGAAGCGTGCCCGCACCACTTCATCCTGACGGACGAAACGCTCCGGTCGTTCGACAGCAACTACAAGATGTCGCCACCGTTGCGCACCGAAGCGGACCGTCAGGCGATTCTCGACGGACTCAAGGACGACACGCTCACGGTGCTGGCGACCGATCACGCGCCGCACGCTCCTGAAAAGAAGGAGCGCGAACTCGACCAGGCGCCGAACGGTATTCTGGGGTTGGAAACGTTTCTGCCGCTGTGCGTGACGCACCTGATCGAGCCGGGGCACCTCACGTGGCCGCGTATGCTGGCGAAGATGACGTGTAACCCCGCGGCGGTGCTCGGGATCGACCGCGGCACGCTGCAAACCGGGAAGCCCGCTGACGTAACGGTGATCGACCCCAAAGCGAAATGGACGATCGACAAGACTGAGTCGAAGTCGAAGAGCCGCAACACGCCGTTCCACGGCACCACGGTCACCGGTCGCGCGGTGGCTACGATCGTCGGTGGCGCGATCAAAATGAGCCGTTTGGGGTAAAGCGATGGTCAGTTGCGAACAGTGGGTGACACCAACGTTCGATGCTGAAAGTTGGGACACGTGCGTTGAATTGTGGCGCCTGGCGAGATACTTCGGCGCCCCCAACCGCCCCGCGTCCGTTTCGGAAGAGCGGAAGTTCCGCCTCCTCGTTGTCGCAGCGCTGCGGCTCGTGTGGGCGCACATTCCGAACGAACTCCGGGCTGTTGTAGAAGCGATCGAGCAGTTCGCGGATCACCAGGATTCTGCGCAACTTCGTGAATCGCATGCCGTTGCCGAACGGATATTTCGGGAAGGTGCGACCGCTACCGGTAACGTGGCTCAGCTCGTCATGAACGCCGCGGGTGATACGGTTGTGACGGCCTATCATCCGCGGTGGTACAAGTTCGTGTCTTTAACTGCGAACCTTTCAGTGGCCGATCTCGATCGCGAACAGGTTGAGTCGTTGCATCTGAAATTGTTTCGTGACATCGTTCCTAATCCCTTTCACCCACTCACGCTCGATCCCGCGTGGCTCACGTCTGACGTACTCGCACTGGCGCAGGGCATTTACGCTGACCGCGCCTTCGATCGGATGCCGATTCTGGCCGACGCCCTCCAAGACGCGGGTTGCGACAATGCCGACGTTCTGACTCACTGTCGCGGTCCGGGGCCGCACGTGCGCGGCTGTTGGGTTGTAGACCTCGTGCTCGGCAAGACGTAACCCGGTGGTATAATTCGCGCTACTGCGGAGGGTTGCGAATGCCGTCGCCATTTCCCGGGATGAACCCGTACATCGAACGGCCGGACGTGTGGAACGACTTCCACGACAGCTTCATCCCCGCCGTTCGTGAGGTGCTGACCGCGCAAGTTCAACCGCGATACTACGTTCGCATCGAAGAACACCTCTACATTCACGAGCCGGCCGCGAAGGAGCGATTCGCCCTGGGGCGGCCGGATCTCTCCGTTCATCCCAACCCACATTCTGTTGTCGCGACCAGCGGTACAGCGATTTCCGCTCCGGCTTACGTCGGCATGCCGGTAATCGTGGAAGAGGAACGGCTGCCGTATCTCGAAATCCGCGACCGCGTTAAGAACGAGGTCGTCACGATCATTGAACTGCTCAGCCCCGCGAACAAGGCGACGGGTGGGGGACGCGAACACTATCTGGCGAAGGTGCAACGAATCCTCGCGAGCAAAACGAACTTCGTCGAGATCGATCTCTTGCGGGGGCACGCCAAAATGCCGTGGGATCGGCTCCCGGAGTGCGACTACTACGCGCTCGTCAGTCGACACGCGGACCGACAAGGAGACGATCCCCGCGCCGCTATTTGGCCCTGGAAAGTCCGTGATCCACTACCAACGATCCCGATCCCGTTACGGACCGGCGAAGCCGAGCCAACGGTCGACCTTCAAGCGATTCTCCACCGCGTTTACGACGCCGCCGGCTACAGTATGTTCCTGTACGATTCCGACCCCGAACCGTCGTTGTCGGCATCGGATGCGGTGTGGGCGGCTCAGCTCCTGCACCCGCAACCACCGTCTTCGTGATATCTTACGTCGCGGGTTGCTTTTCGGGGTGCAGGTAGATGAAGCTCTTCCCGAGCCGGCCCCCGTAGTTGCCCGCGGAGATCGTGAGCAAGTCCGGCGTGTCCTTCGCGGCAGCGATCGCGGCCTGCGTCGCCTTCACGATGGTCGGCAGGTCCGCGCCGTTGATGATGATCTCCTGCACGCTCGTGACGCCTTCTGGCAATCGCGATGTGATCCCTTCCTTGCCGCGAAGCGTCGGGCAGTATTCCGCGAAAGTGCTCGCGATACTGAACTTGTACTTGCTCCCCGCCTTGCTCCCACTCGATGCGACGCCGCCCGGGAACGGCAGAATCACGCTGGCAACGGTACTGGCTGCGGCTGCGGCTTTTGTGGCCGCGTCGAGGGCAGCGTCGGCAGTTGCGCCGAAGAACCACAGATTGCCGCCCATCAGCCCGTCGGCGAACCCGCAGCGCCGTTCGATCACGAACTCGCCGCTGAGGATCGGCACCACCCAGCACCGGCGCCCGAACCGTTCCGCGGTGAACTGGTGCCCGTCGCCGAAGTACGCGGTCTTTCGTCCCAGTGGGAACCACTTCGCGCCCGGTTTCGGGGGCTGCGTGCTCGCGTACCAGTTCCCGTCCGCGGGTAGCACGTTGAACACGGTGGTGGTCGGGCACGTCATCACGTTCTGCGACACGCGGACCAGCACGCTGCGTTCGAGCCGGGCTTCGCGGTCCTTGTGGAATCGCGGCACGTGGAACTGAATGATCGCGCCCGATCGGTTATCGGGCGTTTCGCTCGGCTCGACGTATCGGTCCAGACCGGCTTCGCAGTCACAGAGGATGGTACTGCTTGCGTTGCCGGTACTTGCGTTGATGGCCTTATCGAGCCAATATCGGTCGCGTGCGGTAATGAGGACGCTCGCGTAGATGCTGCGGAACGCTTCGGCGTAGGTGTCATCAATCGTGGCTGGCATCGAGCGCTACCTCTCAAGGCACTTTTCGCGCTGCATTGTGGGCAAGAACGGGAAGTTGGGTCAATCGAAAGAATCACAAAGTTAGCAATGCGCGATTGTTGGGCATTTCAACTGTTGAGATGCGCGGTATATGTGCTTTCGGCATATTAGATCGTTTCCTTCTGAAAAATTCTTTTACTTCAAATCGCCTTATTTCAGTGGCCTTTGCGACTTCATGCCGCACTCGTGAACGGAATTGGCACGGCACTCGCTATTGCTTAATACGGCGAGAGCCAATTAACCGCACGGCTAACTGACAGAGGGAGAGGCTGTCAGTTAGTCGTGCGGTTCGATCATTTCTAGCGACCGCTCATTTCGCACTACCAAGTTCCAGAGTTCCCAATCCCAAGCCAACCAAACTTTGGCGCCGCGTGGCGGTATCCCGTCGTTGCTTCCGAGCCAAGAGTAACAATTGCTAACCTTTTGGGACCGAGAAGCCCCCGCTCGGTCTACAACCTGCGCGGATGTCGCGTTAAGTGGCGACATTTCAAAGCCTTGAGAGCTGCGATGCCGATCTTTTGCTGTTGGTGGCGACCAAATCGCTGCTAACATCAGCTACGAAAACTCCAAAAATCACGATTTCCGGCTAACATGAGAATTGGAAATCGACTCTAAACTGCCGAATTTGACGCAGTATTGGGTTCGATTTTTGTCTCGCGCCAACCCAATCCCCAACACGTGCCGCACCAACACCGATGTGTGGGTGTTGCCTGAATGTGGCCCGACCCGCTACACACCGCGCAGTCTGGTGCACTCGGTGGGCGGTCTGGAAGTAACACGCGGAGTTCAGGCGCAATTTCGGCGACTGCGGTTCGGGCGAGCAATTGCCAACCGGGATCGTGCTCCCGTCGGACCTCTATCGAGTCGTGATCCAAGCAGTAAACCTCGCCGTCGGCCGCTACCAAAAGGGTGCCACCCATATCAGCGTACACGGGCAACGCGACCAACTCGCGGACAACTCGATCGAGCAAATCGTTGTGGCGCGCGGTCGGCTGTGAGAGGTAAGCTTTTGCCTCGCGGGTGATTCGCTCACGCGCCCACGCCGGGATTTCCATGAAGCCTCCGATGGCCGGAACCGAGGTTTTGCAACCGTCCTACTTCGACCTCGCCAGAATTATACCTGAGTGCACGAAAGTTCACAAATGGAAATCGGAATTTAACTCCGAGATGCTCGTGCGTGGAAGTGGGCAGGCGCGGTCTTGGCGTGCATTAAATAGATCGTCGCTCGATCGTACTGCGCTCCACATCAACTTCGACGCGGCGTTGTGAGCGCTCGGTGGCGCTTACACCTCGGAACGGAGCCACAGGTCGTCACCGAACCGCGCCTGGAGTTTCTTCTTGAACCCGCGCGGGAGCGGATCGCGGCTTCCGAGCGTCAGTTTGGTGAGCTTGGCGAACGTGGGACTGGTGAGCAGTGCGTCGGCGTCGCCGTCCGTCAGGTCGGCGTCGTCGAGCCGGAGTTTACGCAGGTTCGCGAGGTGCGGGCACGCGATCACGTCGGCCAGCTTCACCCGCACGCGGAGCGTCAGTTCGGTGAGTTTGGAGAGGTTCGGTGCGGCCAGGAACTCCTCTGTGCCGAACTTCTCGGCCGTAGGGCCGCTGACCTCGAGTACGGTGAGCGCTGGGAGCCGCGGGCTGTTCAGGAGCGCGAGAATCCCGGCGGCGGTGAACTTGGCCTTCGTGTACAGCAGTGGGCTCGCGTTCGTGATGGCGAACTTTCGCACCCGCGAGGTGTCGGTGGTTCGCGCAAACGCTTTCAGCCCCGAGTCGCTGATCTTGACCTGAGTGAACTCGATCGCGCTGATGTGAGCGAGGTGCGGAGAGGTACCGAACGCCTCTAATGCTGCATCGCCGACAGTGGGACACCCCATTCGGGCGACCCACCGGAATGCCGGCGACGCGGGCAACTCATGGACCCGCTTTGCCGAGGTGTAGAAGGACAGGGCTTCCAGCCCCACCGCCGCGAGCGCGTCCGGAAAGACCTTCTGATACTTCGCCTGAACGAACTTCGCGGCCTCGACGTAGAGTTCCCTGAGTAACCCGCGCTCGAATAACTCGAAATAGGAACTGCGGCCGATCAACTTCGGATCGGTCGATAGTTGATGAACGAACGCGGTGAGTGGGGCGAGCCACGCCGCGTGGTGCTCGTTGGCCAACTTCCCCGCGGCGCTCTCCAGTTTCTTCCGCTTCTTGTCGCGCTCGGGCAGTCGTGCGGCTTCGACCTGAAGGCGGATGAACTCGGCGCGCGCCCGGTCGTGCTCGTCGCCGTGCTCTTGGAGCCAGTCGGCGAACACGAGGCGCGGGGTGTCATCGTCCGGGTTCGCGATCATCGCGACCATCAGTGCGCGGCGCTCGTCCACGGGCGTAACTCCTCTCTGTTGCACCTGTGACCGTAGGGCGGCTCATCATAACCGCTGTGGCCTCTCTATGTGCAGGCTGACCCGTGACGAGTGTGGGGCCGTTGAGCGCGTTCTGTAGCCGGCCTCTGTCAACAGATTGCAAACGTGAAGCACACGAATTTTTTTGACTGTGCCCTCTCCGGCCCGGGGTTGAAACCCCGGGCTATTACCGGTGACCCCATTTGGGGTCACAAAGGCATTGCGTGCCAGGGGAGCGCCAACACCGTGCGTTGTTTTTGGACCCCGATAGGGGTCACCGGTAATAGCCCGGGGTTTCAACCCCGGGTGTGTATTTCTGCTTTAAACGGCCACGAAACCGGATTGAACTTCGGCGCGACTGTTTCTTCGAGCAGAGTCCGAAACTGAGAGCCTGAAACGGTCTGCGGCCGTTAGAATACGTACATGAAACTCAGCTCCGCCCTTGAGACTTTGGCGATCGATCCGCACGCACCGATTGACATCGCGCGCGTGGCGCTGCTCGTCGCACGCGACGCCTACAGTCAGATGAACCCGCGCGTGTACCTCCGCCGCATCGACCGGCTCGCGGACCAACTCCGCCCGCGGTTGCGCGGGTCGCTCGCCGCACGCACCGCCGAACTCTCGACGTTTCTCTTTGAAGAGTGCGGGTTCGCGGGGAACACCGAGAACTACTACGACCCGCGCAACAGTTATCTCAACAAGGTTCTGGACCGTCAGGTGGGGCTGCCGATCTCACTCTCGGCCCTGGCAATGGCGGTCGGCACGCGGGCGGGCTTGAACGTGGTCGGTGTCGGCTTGCCCGGCCACTTCATCGCGAAGGTAGTGGACGGGAATGAAGAGGTACTTTTCGACCCGTTCAACGGCGGGCAGTTCCTCGACATCGAAGCGTGTGAACTGCTGGTGAGCGGGGTGACCGGTCGGCCCTTCGAGGCGACGCCGGACGCGCTCGCCGCCACACCACCGGGGGCGATTGTCGCGCGGATGCTCCAGAACCTGAAGACCGCGTACCTCGCGGACCGGTCGTACACGCGGGCCGCTCGCGTCACGCGCAGGCTCACGCAGCTCGTGCCCGGCGACGCGACGCAGCACCGCGACCTCGGTGTGCTGCTCGTGCGCGCGGAACAACCGGGCCGGGCGATCGACCCGCTGCGTGCGTACCTGCGGGCCGAACCTCAAGCCGAAGACGCACGCGACGTCGAGCTGTTCCTGACCCAAGCGCTCACCGAGATCGCGCGCTGGAACTGATTCGCGCGACGCGCGGACCCTCCGCCGCGCACTATACGGCGGACATTCACTCGGAGGGGTCGGCTCATGTCCCGTTCCGCAGTCGCGCTCGCACGTTCCATCGTTCCGCGAATCGTGCCCGCGCCCGATGCCGCGCTACTGAAGACGTTCATCGCGTCCCGGACGGACGATGCGTTCGCCGAACTGGTCCGGCGATACGGCCCGATGGTGCTCGCGGTGTGCAATCGCGTGCTGGCGGACGAGCACGATGCGGAAGACGCATTTCAAGCGGTGTTCATCGTTCTCGCGCGCAAAGCGGGGACCATTCGCGGGACGAATTTGGCCGCGTGGCTACACGGAGTCGCGACCCGAACCGCAAAGGGAGTGCGCGTCACACGCAAGCGCCGGCGGAAGTACGAACGCGCGACCCGCGAGCGCCCACCCACAGAAGCTCCCGCGGATCACGAACTCGCTGGGGTCATTGACGAGGAACTCGCGAACCTTTCTGAAGCGTACCGCGAAGCGATCGTTCTGTGCGAACTGCGCGGGCTGTCGCGTAAGCGGGCCGCGGTCGAACTCGGTATCCCCGAGGGTACGCTGTCCAGTCGACTCGCAGGCGCGAAGCGCAAACTCGCCGAGCGCCTTTCTGCTCGCGGCCTTGCTCCGTCGATTGTGGTCGGCACACTTCTCGCGCCACACGCGGTTTCCGCGCAACTGCTTCAAGCAACTGCGGTCGCCGTTCGTGGAGCCGCTGGGAGTGCTGCGAGCGCGACCGCCGCGACCGTGGTCAAGGCGATGCTGTTCGACCAACTCCGGCCCGCTGTGCTGGCCGCTGCGGTGTGCCTCGTGATCGTTTGTGGCGGGCTGGCGTTTACTCACTCGTCCGATGCGCCTCCCGACGAAAGTGCTCACGTTCCCGTTGCGCGACTCGTCGCTGATCCAGGCGATCTGGTGAAGATGCTCGGCAGCGACGATTTCGCCGCACGCGAAGCGGCTCACAAGCGTCTGCGTGCAGTGGGGTTGAAAGCCGAACCCGCGCTCCGGACCGGACTGAAGTCCGAAGACCCCGAAATCCGCACGCGGTGCGCGGAACTCCTCACCGCGATCCGCAAAGACGCGCTCGATGCGCTGGTGAAGGACTTCGATCCGGCCAAAGACACCGAGCCGGATCACCCCATCTGGGCGCGGTTCAAGACGATCGCGGGGGCTGATCGGGCGGCTCGCGCGCTGTTCGCGGAACTCATTGCCGACCCGCACCGGCGCCAGTTGCTCGATGCCGCCGACCGTGACCCCGCCGGTGCGGGCAAGCTCTACGCGGCCGAGGTGAAGGCGTATTACGTGTACGTGCAGAAATTGTGGCAAAAACAGTTGGACCGGGTGAACAACTCAAAGATGCCGACGCCGCAGGAGCGACCGTGGGCCGACGAACTCGTTGTGCTGTATCTGGGAACGTATTCTCAGAGCGCCCGAGCGGTTCCCGATAACTTGGAGAACCAGCTCTTTCGCAAGTGGGACGCGGCACTCACGGGACCGGCCGGACCCGCAGTGCGCCGGGTGTTTACTGCATGGTTCGCGCTGCGGGACCACGAACTCGTTATTGAGGGCGGCTTGAATGCGATCGGGCGTGATCGCGTGGCCGAAGCACTGCCGCTATTGCGGAAATTGGTCGCGGACGAGAAGGCCGATCCGGACCGGCGCGCGCAAGCGATTCTGACCATCGGGATGATCGGCACCAGGGACGATCTTTCGCTCCTGCGTCGGGTCGCGGAAGCGCCGGCGGCGAACAAACCGCACACGAAGTGGAGTGTGATCCTGAAGGGCCGCGAGGAACTCGACTTCTTGTGGCACGGTGTCAAGTTCGGCGAGAAGGTATCGCAGGAACAGTGGGCCGAGGCGTGGAGGAAGGCCGACGTGCGTGAGGGCGACCGCAGCCTCGCGGACTGTGCGTGGGCCGCGGCCGTGAAGCTCGCGGGCGGCAAACCGGCGGAACTCGGCTTCCTGCACCCGCACATCCTCGACGGCGGGAAGCCCGACCCGGACTGGTTCTACTCCCCGCGCATCCACGGGTTCCCCGACGCGAAGGCGCGGGCCGTCGCGCACAAGAAGGCCCGCGAGTGGCTCGACGAGAAAAAGTAGTGGCGTTCCGCTACTCCAATCGCCGGCGGGCGCACGCGGCCGTATAAGTCGACTCCAGGTCGATGGGTAAGCACATTTCTGCGTTGAGTGCGAGTGGAAGCGTTGGCAATTCGCGCCCGACGGCGAGCGGCTCCGGCCATATCTCGATGACTTCCGCCCCGTCACGAACCACCGGGCGATACGCCACAGCGTACAACTCGGTTCCGTCGGGTAAGCTGGTGTCAGTGGGGCGGTCCAGCAAGCGCAAAATGTCCGCGTGCAAGTTCCCGGAGCGGCTCGTCACCACATCGACCACGATCACCGCAATCCCCTGAGCCAGATAGCCCGCGCACTTCGTTGTGAACGCCCGACGATGGGATTCGCGGTCCTTGTTCGCGGGGCTGACCAACTCCAGTGCCGCAACCAAACGTGCTCCCCCTTCCGCTTCGTAAACGCGGACCTCGAACTCATCTGTTTGCGTCACGTCGCCCGGCTCGGTCCTCGCGCCGATACGTGCGTATTCTTCGGAGTAGTAACCTTTCGGGAGTAGCGCCGTGTTTAGCGCATCGGCGATCGTGCCGGCCCAAGTGACGAAGAACGAATCCCAGTGCCGGCGCGGGCACAGCGGCGAATGGAAATGATCCAAGAGTGGCACGGCACGTCCTCAAGTGATTCTCCCGAATTGTAACCTCGATACGAACCAGATACGGCTGCTACCGCCCCTTCTCGGATTGGAGGAGATTTCGGTCGGTAACCGTCAGTAGAATGTCGCCATGTGGCCCAACCGCGAAGAAACCGACCGGTTGCTCGATCGCGCCCGTAGCGGCGAGCCGGGCGCCGTGGACCAGCTCCTCGGGGAGTTCCGCGGCCCGCTCCGTCAGGTCGTGGACCTGCGGCTCGACCCGGCCGTGGCGCGCCGCGTGGATGCGTCCGACATCGTTCAGGACGTGCTCGTGGAAGCGAACCAGCGGCTCACGGAGTACCTGAAGAAGCCGGACATGCCGTTCCACCTGTGGTTGCGGCACTTGGCCCAGGACCGCATCATCGACACGCACCGGCGGCACCGGCTCGCCCAGCGGCGCAGCGTGGACCGCGAACAGGCCATCGCCCGCCCCGCGTGGGCCGACGAGTCGAGCGCGTCACTGGTCGCGCACCTCATCGACCCCGAGCGCACCCCCGGGTCCGAGGCGATCCGGCTCGAACTCCAGCGCCGACTCACCACGGCAATCAACCAACTTTCGGACGACGACCGCGAAATCATTCTGATGCGGCACCACGAGGGGCTTTCCAACCAGGACGTGGCCCACGCGCTCCAACTCACCGAGGCCGCGGCCTCGATGCGCTACTTGCGCGCCCTGCGCCGGCTGAAAACGGTACTGGTTCCCGACGGGCAGGAGCCGACCGATGGGATCTGAATCCGCAGCCCCACCAGAACGCGCCTTCGCGTACTGGAACGGGTGGCACGCCGTCGGCTGTTCGGTGTTGTTCTTCGGCCTGCTCGGTTCGATCGGCGTCTCGCTGTTCCCGGCCGGGTACGAGAAGGTCCAGAGCGGGCAGTTGCCGACCGGCATCGCGCTCATGGTGATGGGGGTGTTCGGCGTCCCCACATTGCTCATGTCGTTCTGGTCGCTGTGGACCGGCGTGCGCGACACGCTGAGCCCGCCGCGCGTGCGCGTAACAACAACGAGCCTGTTCCTCCCAACCGGCGCACGCGGCGAGCCGCCCCAAGACGAACACGGCGAGCCGATCTCGCACGAACCGCCGCACCCGGCAACGATCCCGCTCGCCGCGATTCGCAGCGTGCGGCGCGCCGGCCCGGTGCATAATCTTGTTTTGGAAGTATTACACGACGCGAGCGCGGTGCCGCTCCGCCTCTCGCAGCACATGATGCGCAAGACCGACTTCGACGATCTCGAAGCCGTTCTGCGCGCCGCGATTCCCGGCGCATTCGCCGCGCCCTGACCCGACCGAGCGACCTCAACTGTTCTCAAGGAATCCCCGTGCTCGTTTACGAATCTGCCGATCAACTGCTCGCCGAACCGGACGCCCGACGGTTCCTGCACGTCGTCATCCTGAACGCGATCCGCGACAAGGCCACGCAGCTCGAAGTGCGGTTCGGTGACGCGGGCGGGCTGCTCTACTACCGCGTGGAGGGGCGCGACTGGGAACTCGCGCCTCCATCGGACGACGTGTACCCGCTGCTCAAGGACACCGTGCGCGACGCAGCGCAGTTGGTGTCGCCCGAGCGCCCGGAACTCACGGTAATCGCGGGCGTCCCCGGCGCCCGCTACGAGCCGCTCGAAGCGGGCTGGCTCACGTACCAACTCGGCGGGCGCTGGATCGACCTCGCGGTCCGCATCGACCCGCGCGAACCCTTCGGCTACATCCGGTTCGACATTGATGACGCCGAAGACTTCGTCGAAGCCGCTGGTGAAGCGCTCGCGGACTACGCGACGCGCTTGGCCACAGAGGAGGATGAAGAATGAAATACCGCCACGGATAAACACAGATAAACACGGATTTAAATACACGAGAAGAATGGAGACAGGGCAGAGGAGTGACTGAACGCTCGTCTTGCCTGGTTATTTCGTACTGGCATTTTCCGTTCTGATCCGTGCTTATCTGTGTTTATCCGTGGCGGTATTTCTCTTCCTGACTTATGCCCCACGACCGCGACGAACAGTTGGCCGCCCTCATTGACCGGCTCGCGGGCGAGCAGCGGGCCGGGCGCGTTGCGGACGTCGAGGCCGCGGCGCGCGAGCACCCGGACCTCGCGTCGGAGTTGCGCGAACTGTGGGCCGTCGCCCAATTCGCGCACATGGTCCGGCTGCCACCTCCACCAGCCCCGGCCCAGACGGTCACGGTCGCACGCACCGGGCCGCTCACGCCGTCGTTCAACGCGGACCACACCGCGCATACAACCTCCGTGCTCCCGCGCGACTTCGGCGACTTCGAGTTGCTCGAAGAGGTCGGGCGCGGGGGGATGGGGGTCGTGTACCGCGCGCGGCAAAAGAGCCTGGACCGCACCGTCGCGCTGAAGATGGTGCGCGAGGCCCATCTCGCGACCGACGCCGACCGCGCGCGGTTCCGCACCGAGGCCGAGTCCGCCGCGCGCCTCAAGCACCCGAACATCGTGACGGTGTACGAGGTCGGGTCCGCCGGCGGGCAAGCGTACCTCTGTATGGAGTTCGTCGGCGGGCAGACGCTCGCGGAAAAGGTCCGCTCCGGCGGGCCGCTCCCGCCGCGCGAGGCCGCCCGGCTCGCCGCTGTGATCGCGCGGGCCGTCGAACACGCACACGAATTCGGGATCATTCACCGCGACCTGAAGCCGTCGAACATTCTTCTTTTGGCGAACGGCCGGTGTGAGCCGGCCGGTGAATCCGGCGCCTCGTCGCTCTCGCATCGGCCGCTCGCCCTCGAACCAAAAGTCGGGGACTTCGGCCTCGCGAAGAAGATCGACAACTCCGAGAGCCTCACGCGAACGGGCGCCGTGGTCGGTACGCCGAGCTACATGGCGCCCGAACAGGCCGCGGGGCGCAAGGAGCTCACGCCCGCCGCGGACGTGTACGCGCTCGGGCGATCCTGTACGAACTGCTCACCGGGCGCCCGCCGTTCCAGGCCGCGCACCCGGTCGACACGTTGCTGCTTGTGCTCGAACAAGAGCCGGTGCCGCCGCGGCAACTGAACGCGACCGTGGACCGCGAACTCGAACTGATCTGCCTGAAGTGCCTCCAGAAACCCGCGGAGATGCGGTACCCGTCCGCCGGCGCGCTCGCGGCCGACCTCGAAGCCTACGCCGCCGGGCAGCCGGTCGCCGCGGCCCCGAGCGGACTGCGGTTCTTCATCGCGCGCCTGTTCCGCGAAACGCACCACGCCGACGTCCTCGAAAACTGGGGCATGCTGTGGATCTTCCACAGCATAATGATCTTCCTGCTGTGCCTGCTCACGCAGGTCATGAGTTGGGAGGGCCTGCGCGATCACGTGTGGTACATGAGCGTGTGGTCGGTGGGGCTGGTGACGTGGGGCGCCGCGTTGTGGCAACTGCGCAAGGCGGCCGGTCCCGTGTTGTTCGTCGAGCGGCAGATCGCGCACGCATGGGCGGCCGGGGTGTGCGCCAGTATCGCCATGTTCTGGATCGAGTGGCTGATCCCGCTCGAAGCCCTGACACTCTCACCGGCCGTGGCGGTCGCGGCCGGGATGGTGATGGTGTTCAAGGCGGGCATCCTCTCCGGCCGCTTTTACGGCTGGGCGGCGCTCAACTTTGCGGCGGCTATCATCATGCCGCTGGTACCCCGCGTGAGCATCCTCTTGTTCGGGGCGGTATCGGCGCTGTCGTTCTTCGTGCCCGGGGTGAAGTACTACCGCCAGCGGAAGGCCCGTATTACGTGAGGGCCGTGTCGCAGGTGCGTGAACCCCGCCCTTGCGGGCGGCGGGTGCTCTCCCGTGGTTGCTCGCCCACCGCTGCTCACCCACCGCCCTTGCGGGCGGGGTTCACCAGGAAGGGTTGCAATGAGTCGCAGGAAGCGTCGGGTGCTGTGGGTTCTGGCCGCGCTCGGGTCGTTCGTGCTGCTGGTGGTCGGGCTGTTCGCGCTAAACGGGCTGGTGCTCGCGGACCGGCAGACCCCGCGCATGCGCCACTTCGCGGACGTACACGTCGCGCCGACGCGGTCCGCGCCCGGTGAGGTCACGTTCATCAGTTACAACATCGCGAAGGGGTTCGCGCACAAGGGCGGGGTGCGCTTCGAGTCGCGCGAGTTCGTGGAGAACAAGCTCAAGCGGATGGCGGAAGTTCTCCGTGCTGAGCAGGCCGACGTGGTGTTCCTGTCGGAAGCGCTCACCGAACTTTCGGCGTGCGACATCGATCAGGTCGCGTACCTGGCGCGCGAGTGCGGGCTACCGTTCGTCGCGACCGGCGAGAACTACAACCTCGGGTTGCCGTTCTACCGCGTCGTCGGCGGGAACGCGGTGCTCTCGCGCACGCCGCTCACGCCCGTCGCGAACTTCGACCTCGCGGGGCGCCAGCCGTTCTGGGTGTCGAAGAACAACCGGCGCGCGCTGTTCGTGTCGGCGGAGTTCGGCGGCAAGCCCGTGCTGATGGGGGCGCTGCACAACGACTCGTTCGACATGCGGAACAACACGGTGCAGATGCAGCAGTTGCTCGATTTCATCGGCGACCGCCCCGCGATCCTGGCGGGCGACTTCAACAACCGCCCGAAGGACCGCTCCATCGCGCTCGTGCGCGACTCGGGCAAGTTCGCCGGTGAGTTCGACGGCGCCCCGTCGTTCTTCGAGGGCAAGCGGGCCGAGCGCCTCGACTACATCCTCGTCCCCGCCGGGTGGGAACTGATCGAGTCGCGCGTGATCCCCGATGACACCTCCGATCACCGACCCGTCGTGGGGCGGTTCAAGGTGAAGCTATGAATGAAGAAGAATGGCTTACGTGTGTCGATCCCAGCAGACTGGCCTACAGCGGTATCAAATCGAGTGATCGGCAATGGCGTTTGGCCGTGTGTGCTTGCGCGCGGCGAATCTGGGCGTTGATGGAAGACGAGCGAAGTCGGCGAGCAATCGAGGCATCGGAACACGTTGCCGACGGATTGGTACCTGCTCACACTCTCACTTCAATTACTGACGACGCAGAAAAGGCGTGGTATGAGATCAGCCGCAAGTACGAGGACGGTGCCGAACGAGCGGCGGCGGCAACGGCGTTTTATGTTTCGGGGCTTAACTGCTACCCAAACAGCGTTAGCAATGCAATGGGTGCGGGGACGGAAGCCGTTCCAGAGTCAGCAGAGGCCGAACGACTCGTTCAAGTGAGTGTGATCCGCGATATCTTCGGGAACCCGTTTCGGCCGGTCGTGTTCTCGGCTTCGTGGCGCACCGATACGGTGGTATCGCTAGCGCAACAGATGTACGAGTCGCGCGACTTCGGCGCGATGCCGATTCTGGCCGACGCCCTTCAGGACGCCGGGTGCAATAACGACGACATCCTGACGCACTGCCGCACGCCGGGCGAACACGTGCGCGGGTGCTGGGTCGTGGACCTCGTGTTGGGTAAGGAGTGACGCGGAGGTTCGTGGTTCGGGGAATCGAAAAACGCCCGTTGCGGTTCACACCGATTGCAACGCGCGGCGCTTGCGCCAGAGCCGCGTGCCCCACAGTCCGGCCAAAACGAGCGCCCCGGCGCCTATCTGTTGCGAGCGGCCCCGCTTTTGCTCGATCGCCGCCCGCTCGGTCACCATGTCCTGGTCGGCCAGGGCAATGTCGAAGTACCCGTTGAACATTTCGTCCCGCGTCTGTTCGCCCGTGCGCACGGTCACCGACGGGTCGGGGTTGAACGGGTTATCGGCCGAATTGTCGTACACGGCGGTACAGCGGATCACCGTACCGGCCGGCAACCGCTTCGGTTCGGCCAGTTCGTACAGGTGCTGCCAGTTGAAGTCGTACCGGGGGACGTCGAGCAGGATCTCGGTCGTCCCGTCCGGGTACTCGGCCGCGTACCGGAACGATTTCCCGCGCACGTGCATGTGCGGGAGCAGCGAGAGGAGCAGAACGTCTTGCGGCGCGGTCCACGTCCGCTCGGCCCGGTGGTTGGCGGTGTGCGGCGGGATCGCCAGGTCTTCGACGAGCAGGAGCTTCGTCGCCACTTCCTTTCGCACCGCGGTCGCGTCGAGGAACCGGAGCCCGATCTCGGTGCGGTCGGTTTGGGGCGAGCCGACGGGGGCGTAGTGGACGACGATGTGGAGCCACCACCCGGCCGGGACGCGCTTCGCCATCCCCGCGGGCAGTTGCACCGGCCCCACGCCCGGAACGAACCCGACGAGGAAGAACGACCCGAGCGCGCCCGTCTCGAACATCTCGTCCTTACCAGCGGCGCTCGGCGGCTGGAGGTACACGCTACAGTGGTGAACGACGCGCCGGTTCCCGGGCCGGACCTCGACCGCGTTCACCCACCTGTCGGTTGTGAACCCCGGGTCCACGAAGAAGTGCTGGTACTCGACCACGCCCTCGGCCGGCACCACGAAGTCGCGGGGAATTCGGAACACCGCGTCCGGCGTTCCGATGTGCCAGTCGGTCGGCGCGGGTGCGGGTTCGGAGGGCAGTGGTCGCCCCTCCGGGCACCCGAGTCGAACCCACTCAGCAATCAGGCGCTTCTGATCGTCACTCAAGAGCCGTTCGTTGCGGAACCGTCCGTGCTTCGGGTCCGCGTGCCACGGGGGCATAGTGCCGGTCTCGACGACCTCCGCGATGGTTCCGGCATGGGCTACCGCGTCCGAGTACGATAGCAGCGAAAACGGCCCGATCTCGCCGGGGCGGTGGCACGTCCGGCACTGGGCTGCCAGAATCGGCGCGATGTCGCGGGCGTAGGTCACACCGGGCGGAGGAGCTGTGCGACGCGGCTTGTCGATCACGCACCCGGTGCATTCCGTTCGGGGTACCGATACCGGGCGCCCCGCAAGTACGTCCCGCACGGCTTCGGCCAAATCTTCGCGCGTGGGTGCGCCGCGGTTCTTTCCGCCCGCCGCGTACTGGTCGTCGATCCGACCCCGATACCGGATTCGGCGCTGGGCGTCCAAAACAAACGCTTGTGGGGTCCGCGAGGCTCCCAAAAGCTCTGCAACGTGCCCGTCCGCGTCTTTGACGTATGGGAACGCGAGCGGGTGCTCGCGTAAGAACGCGGCCATTGAGGAAAGATCGTCTCCGGCGTTTGCGTTGATTGCCAGAAAGGTGACCGAACCGGCCGGGAACCGACCGGTCATTTCTTTCAAGCGAACCGAATACAACCGCGCCATCGGGCAGTCCGTACCCAAGAACACGATCACCATCGGGCGCGCGTCCGGGCCGGTGGGTGGGCGGATTGTGGCCCCGGTTGTGTCCCGAAGTTCAAATTCTGGAACCGGGAGCGCAGCAATCGCCGCGGTGAAGATCAGCTCAAACAGCAGAGCCATCGACAGGTCTCGCGGGTGGAAAAAGCCCGCAAGTGTAGAACACATTTCACGCCTGGGCCGAACGACGACCGTAGCGGGCGCTCAGACAATTCGCAACGATCGACACGCTTGGGTGTAGGTGAATTCGAGTTCCAGCGGTACAGCGAGATCGCGCCCGAGCCACAGCGGAACGGTGGGTAACTCGAAACCGGTGTTCAACTGGTACGGGGTTACTTCAATCGCCAGTGCCGAGTTCGTGCCGTCTGTGACGCGCGTGGGGCGGTATACGACGACCGACAATCCGGTGGGCGACGTCCACCGCAACGAATCGGCCCCGTCGATCAGGTCGCACAACTTGTCGTGCAGATCGGCCGAATAGGTCGTCACGGTGTCCACAACGACGACCGAGATACCCTTTTGAAGATAGTTGCCGCACTTCACAACGAACGCCCGGCGACTTTCTTCTCGGTCCTTGTTCGCTTCGCTCACCAACTCGATCGCCGCGACCAGTTCCCACCCGCCCGCGCCTCGGTACACCTTGACCTCGAACAGATCCGGGTCGGTGAACCCGACGGTCGCGGAAAGAGTGGTTGCGGGCGGCGAGAAGACTTCTGCGGTCGCGACGCCCCCCCCACTCTCGCTCAAACCCGCGAACAGTGACCCGCGTTCCGTGCGTTCGAGCGTGGCGACGTCGGCTTCGATTTGTGCCCCGAAGTGGCGCCCCGATTGTGCCTTGTACTTGGCGGAGAGCCGGTCCCCGTTCAGCCGGTCAACGATCTTGGTGGCCCAGTTCCCGTGGAAGACCGACCACGGGGTGTCGTTACTGAGCGGCGGGCGGAAGTGGTCGCGGAGCGGCATTGAGGCGCCTTTACTACGTTGAAGTCGGAGAGAAGAGTTTTTGACAGGATGAACAGGATCGACAGGATTCAAAAGGCGACGTTGCATTCGGTCTTGATCCGGTTGATCCTGTTCATCCTGTCAAAAACTCTTCTCCCTCGGCAACAGCCAGAGCGATTGCACCGAGTAACTTCCTCACCCAATGCGAAGGGATTCGCAGGTGCTCGTGTACGTCAGTTCGAGTTCGAGCGGCACCGCGAGGTTCGGCTCGAGCCAGAGCGGGACCGTGGGTAACGAGGCCCCGATGGTGAGTTGGTGCGGCCACACTTCCAACCGCTCCTTGCCGTCAACGCGCAAGAGGCGGTAGCACATCGCGCTCAACCCGGTCGGGGAGGACCAGTCGAACGTGTCCGGCAGGCGGAGCGCGTTGGCGACGTCTTCGTGCAGGTTCGCGTTTCGTTCCGTTACCACGTCGATCGTGACAACGGACACGCCCTGTTGCAGGTACGACGCCATTTTGGTCGCGAACGCGCGGCGCGCCGTGGAGCGGTCCTTGTTTCGCGGGCTGACCAGTTCGACCGCGGCGACCAACTTCCAGCCGCCCTCCTGTTTGTAGACGTTGATCTCGAACGTGTCCGCGTCGGCCATAACCACTTCGCCCGCGAGTGCCGCTACGGGCGGGGTGTAGGTCTGGGGGTGTGTCGCCACCCCGCCCCCGTTGTGCCCGTTCGCGCCGAACATCGGTAAATTGCGGTCTTCTTCGTAGGCCGCGAGATCAATTTCGATCTGCGAACCGTGATGAACCTTGGGCTCCGACTCGAATCGCGCGGAGAGCAGCGCGCCATTTAATCGCGTAACCATCATCACTGCCCAGGCGCTGTGAATGCTCTCCCACGATTTGCGTAACGAGAGCGGTGAGTGAAAGTGATCGTAGAGCGGCATCGGGTGAACCTCCGCATTCATGCTACCCGATGCCGCGTGCAAAGAAAAACGCCGGAGGTCTACGCACTTCGTCGCGCGCGGATTCGGGTTGTGGGCGGGATTGAATGTGGACGGACGTTACGAGATGAGCGCCGGTGACGGGCGAGAAAAGATGTGTGGTTGTGATCTGCCTGGTGAGTTCTGGCCCGACCGCGGATCAGCCGCGCGGGTCGTGAACGTACCCGGTTACGGTGACCGGCTCCGGGTCTTCGAGTTCGCTCCCGGGGAGCAGTTCGGCCATCGCCCGCACGATCTCTTCGCGGATGCCCAGGAACGCCGTGGCACACATCGGGTCAAACTGCTTACCGGCCTGGCGCTCCACTTCGGCGAACGCCCACGACGGCGGCTTGCCCTTCTTGTTCTCGTGGTACGGCCGGTTCGAGGTCATCGCGTCGAATGCGTCCGCGACCGCCACGATGCGCGCCAGCAGCGGGATCTCTTCCGCGATGAGGCCGTCCGGGTACCCGGCGCCGTCCCAGCGCTCGTGGTGGCTCCGCACGATCGGGATGATCGGTCCCATTTCCGGGATCGACGAAAGGATCTCGGCCCCCTTCGTCGTGTGCGTCTTCATGCACTCGTACTCTTCGCCCGTGAGCCGCCCCGGTTTGCGCAAGATCGAGTCGTCGATCCCGATCTTGCCGATGTCGTGGAGCGGGCCGCCGATCTTGATGAGTTCGAGCTGGTCGTCGGGCAGTTCGAGTTTTTCGCCGAGCATGGTCGCGTAGCGCGTCACGCGCTGCGTGTGGTTGCCCGTGTAGTCGTCCCGGAGTTCGACCGCCTGGGCGAGCACCGTGACCGTCTTGAGGAACTGTTCCTTTTGCCGGCGCAAAAGTTGCGCGCTCTCGATCGCCGCGGACACGTGCGCCGCCAGTGCGTCGGCGAGGTGCAGGTCGTCTTCGGTGAACGGGTTCTGCCAGAAGCTCCGGTCGAGGTGCAGCACGCCCAGGCGCTTGCGCGGGGTGCGGAGCAGCACGCACAGCACACTGGCCATCGCGCCGTCCGCGATGCTCTGGGTGAGCTTCGATTCCTCGGCGTCGGTGAGGGTGCTGTAGAGCAGCGAGACGCCGCTCGCGAAGCAGCGCTGGGTGAGCTTCTTCGAGTAGTGGAACCGCCCCGGCGGTTCGCCCTGGCCGACCGCCAGCGCCCGCAGGCGCATCTTGGGTTCGGGGGCGTCGCTCTCGGCCAGCACGATCGCGCCGCGCTGGGCTTCGAGTACGCTGACCGCGTCGTTGAGGACCGCGTCGAGGAGCTGGTCCTCGCTCTGCGTGTTGACGAAGTGGTGCCCGGCCCGGAGGAGCGCGAACATCTGCTCGCCGGCGCGGGGCATGTGGTTGCGGTCGAACGCGATCCGGCGCAGTCCTTCGTCGAAGCTCGACACGGCCGCGGCGACCACGTGCTGGTTCGACGGCGGACCGTCGACCGTCGCGTCCACCAGTTCGACGATGACCGCCACTTTACCGAACTGAACGATGTCGCGGGCTTTTAACGGCTGGTCGCCCTGGCCGATGCGCACGCCGTTAACGTAAGTCCCGTTCGTACTCTCCAGGTCGCGCACGAACCACCCGTCGTCGCCGCGCCGCACTTCCGCGTGGCGCCGGCTCACGGAGCTGTCGTCGAGCACGATTTCGAGCGACCCGAGGCGGCCGGCGCGCAAGAGCGAGTCCGATTCCCAGACCTGCCCTTTGATTTCGCCGCTGATGCCGCGGAGTCGTAGGGGACGTTTCACGACGCAACTCCTTCGTCGGACCGGGCCGCCCGGTCCGATATAGTTGGCCAAGTGTATCATGCGCCGCGACCGCGCGAAGGGGTGGAATGCTGTGAAATACAGCTTTCTGCTTAGTACAGTTTCTGTTGATACCTCAATCCGAGCGCTGCGCCTGCAGGAAATGAATTTGGTGGGGCGATAAGGGCGAATTTAGTTCTTCGATTAGTGCGTCACGTTTTGTTTTCCGTTTTTAGTTCAAATCGACTCGCGCCTTCTCGGTGCTCACGGTCGGTCGCCGGGGCGCCCGAGGACCGCGTCGGTGCGGCTGGCGCCCGCGCTCACCTGGCCGAATAAGTTGCGGTAGATGTCGTCGCCGCCCGGCCCGACGAGCGCCGACGTCGTGGGGCGCACGTTCCCGCCCACGAAGAGCACGTTCATGCAGCCCGAGTGCGGCGAAACCGGCCCGGCGAACGGGGCCGCGCTCGCGGTGGGGAAGTCGGCGGCGATCGGCATCAGGTCGTGTTCTTCGCCCGCGGGCGCCATCGCATCGGCCCGGCGCAGCCCGAGGATCTCGTCGTTCGGGGTGCGGAAGCCGAGCGTGTAGGCGTAAGCGATGTAGTCCGCGGCGGCGGGGCACCCGGGGCGGAACCCGGCCGGCAAGTGGCCCTGGTCGCTCAGCGACGCAGCGAACGTATCCGCGGTCGGGTGCGCGGGCGTTCCGATTTGCGGGTACCGCCCCTGCGGGTCGGAGTCCGCATAGCCGGCCAGCCCGACGTGCAGCGTGCGGAGGCTGTTCTGACAGGCGTATATCCGCTGTTGCTGCCGGGCCTTCGCGATCCCGGACGAAACCAGCCCGAACCCGACGAACGCGATGCACGCGGCCACGAGCAGGTCGGCGCGGAACCGGCGGCTGGGTTGCGGGTCCGGGCCGTCGCTTACGGGCGGGGCCGGGCGGGGTGTTCGTGGTGCGCCCGGCACCTTTGCGCGGGTGCCCGAGCCGAATTCGAGTTCGGTGGGGGGGCTGGAAGAGAACTCACGCAGGAACGCGGAGATCGCGTCGGAACCCGTCGGTTCGGGCGCACGCGGCTCGTGTTCCACGACGTGTTGCGCGACGCGGGCGAGCGCACGCAGTGCCAGACCCGGGGGCGGGGCGGGCATGTCTTCGCGCTCGGCTTCTGCGGTCGCGAGCACCGGGGCGACGCTGGCCCGGAGTTGTTCCAGGCGCGCGGCCGTGTGCGGGTCGGCGCTGATGCGCGCGGCCACCAGACTCCGGTCGGCCGGGTCGAGCACGTCAAACAGGTAGTCGATTAGGTCTGCGTCCGACATGGCTTTCGTATCCCGCTCCTGCTGGTCAGGGCTTCGCGTATAGAGGGCGCGGGCGGTGCTGGGTTAGACGTTCGGAATCTGAACCGCTTCCTGGGTGCCGGTCCCCGACTCCTGGCTCGCGTTCCAGTCTTCTGTGAGTCGTGCGAGGGCCGCGTGCAACCGCGACTTCACCGTGCCCACCGGGATGTCCAGCGCGTCGGCCACGTCGCGGTACTTCAGCCCCTGAAAGTACGCGAGAACGACCACCTGACGCAACAGGTCCGGGAGCCGGTCCACGGCGGCGCGAACTAACTCCCGCTGCTCGGCGCGGTCGGCCGACTCGGGCGGGCCGTCGCCGGGCGTCGGGAGCAGCTCGAACAGCGGCCGGTTCTGCCCGTCCTCGTCGGACGTCGTCACCGCGTCGGCGCGCTGGTCGGCCCGCCGGTTGCGCCGGCGCAAGGCGTCGATGGCCTGGTTCGTGGCGATCGCGTAGAGCCACGGGCGCACGGGGCGCCCGGGTTCGTACTGCTGGATCTTCAAATACACTTGTACGAAAGTGTTCTGGAACACGTCGTCCGCGAGATCGTCGTCACCGAGGTAGCGGCGCAGGTACCCGAACAGCTCGCGCTCGTACCGGCGCACCAGGGCGCCGAACACGTCCCGTTCCCCGGCGCGCAACCGGGCGAGGAGTTGTTCGTCGGTATCCGGCGGGAGGCGTATTGGGTCCAGCACAGCCCTGATACCTATACGTTGCGGGGCGCGGGAGCGTTCGCGCGATCAGTAGAACTGAGCGAGTTGTCGCGGAGCGAACGATTTTAGAAGTGTATCATACCGGACCGGGATCGTGGGGAATTGTCCCCACGCCCGCACTATCGCGGAATGCGCTTCGGTCCGCAAGCGTTGTGTGACCAAAGAGATCAGGCGAACCCGGCCCGCAAGGGCCGCGGGTAATGTTGCGGAGGGAACTGGACCCGCGGCCCGCAAGGGCCGGGTTCGCCTGCGACAAGGCACTGAGTGAACCCGGCCCGCAAGGGCCACGGGTGTTCGTGTTTGCGGTCGCGGCTCGTTGGCCCACCGGTTGGGCGAACCCGGCCCGCAAGGGCCGCGGGTAACGTTGTGAAGGGGCCGTGGGTTGTTCGTGCTGCGAGCGCTGTCGGAACTAGACCCGCGGCCCTTGCAGGCCGGGTTCGCCCAACCGGTGGGAATTACACCCGGCGCTGTTCGAGCCCGAACACGTTCCGCAACCCGATGTAGAGGATCATGCTCATCGACCGGGCGGCTTCCTTTTTGTTGACCTTGCTCACCCCCGCGCGGCGGTTCTCGAACAGGATCGGGTATTCGCCGAGCTTCGCCCCGGACTTATAGCACCGGAACAGCACTTCCTGCTGGAACGAGTACCCCCGCGAGCGCACGCGGTCCAGTTCCGCGTCGCGCAGCATGCTCACGCGGTAGCACCGGAAGGCGCCGCTGGCGTCCTTCACCGGCATCCGGAACGTGAGCCGCACGAGGGCGTTGACGGACTGGCTGATGACCCGGCGCGGCAGCGGCCAGTTCTCGGTCCCGCCGCCGTGAACGTACCGCGACCCGATCATCACATCGTTCTTGCTCATCCCGGCGAGGATGCCGGGGAGGTAGCGGGGCGGGTGGCTGAAGTCCGCGTCCATGTTCAGGAGGTAGTCGTAGTCCCGCGCCATCGCGAACTTCATCGCGGCGAGGGTCGCGGTGCCCAGCCCGAGTTTGCCCGGGCGGTGGAGCACCTGGATGCGCGGGTCCGATCCCGCGAGTTCGGCGACGATGCGCCCGGTCCCGTCCGGGGAGTTGTCGTCGATCACCAGCACGTCCGCGTGAGGCACGACCTTGTGAATATCCGCGATCAGCGCCGCGATGTTCCCGGCCTCGTTGTACGTGGCCAGTGAGATGAGGAGGCGCGGTTCCCCGGTGCGGGGCGAAGCGGCGGGCGCGGTCTGCGCGGGGGTGGGATCGATCGCGCCGGTGGCGGGCATCTCGAAACTCGGGTTATCGGACGCGAAGGTCACGGGCGGCTCAAGAGTGGCTTGCGACACAGCGGCACCGGGGAAGTTTGGGTTCAAGTTTCGGGTTCGGGTTCCGGGCGAGCGAACAGTTACAGTCAGAACCGGGCCGCGTCCGGCGGGTTCCAGGGGCGCTCACGTCGTGTTTGGAAATCGGAATTTGAACCCTGAAACTTGGAACTTTGCATTCCCCGCCTCTGGTAGAGTGCCGAGCGGATACGCTATTTTCTAGGATACTGATCCCATCCCGGCCGATTTTATGCCCGCGCGTTCGGGTTTTCGTCGCCAGGTCCGCCGGAAAAGGTCGAATCACTGCGTTGCAGCCGAGAGAACGAGGGGCGCTTATGCCGACCGTAACTGAGATCCCGTGCCCGAATTGCGACACGACGCTCAAGGTGCCGGACACGGTGCTGGGCAAGAAGATCAAATGCAAACACTGCGGCCACCCGTTCGTGGCGGAGGAGCCGGAGCCGGCCCGACCCGCGAAGAGCGCGAAGCCGGCGAAGCCCGGTGGAGTGGGGGTTCAGGCCAAGAAGCCGGAGCCGAAGAAAGAGGAACCGAAGCCCGCGGACGCCCCGTACAAGTTCCAGGACGATGACGACGATGACGGCGGCGCGAAGCCGAACCCGCTCGGCGTGATCGCCGAATCCGACGTGGCCCGGTGCCCGCACTGCGCCCAAGAACTCGACCCGCCCGACGCGAAGGTGTGCATCCACTGCGGGTTCAACAACGTGACCCGCGAGAAGGCTGAGCAGAAGAAGGTGTGGGCGCCGGAGTTCGGCGACTACATGAACCACCTGGGGCCGGGCATCATCGGGCTCATCATTTGTGTCGCGCTCATCGTGCTGGACGCCATTTGTCTGCTCAACATGCGCGACTGGATGACGGGCACGTTCCTGGAGTCCGATCAAGCGGACCCGACCGACCCCTCGCGTAAGGCGATGCTCGTGAAACCGGGGGCGTTCATCACGCTCATCTGGGCAGCCACAATCATGCCGATCATCCGAACCGGCCGGTTCGCCATCAAACGCCTCGCGATCGACAACAAGCCGATGGAGCGCCTCAAGAAGTAGTTGGCGGAATTGGCATTGGGCAAGCGGCCGGTTGTCTTGCGCCTGATGAAAAGGCAATTTTTGACAGGATTAACAGGATCGACAAGATTAAGAATGCAATTTGCATTTGGTTCTGATCCGGTTGATCCTGTTAATCCTGTCAAAAACGCTTCTTGTTTTCGCTTCGTTCATACCGGCCGTTCGCCCGTACCGGTGCATTGGAGCTGAACCGGATCACTTGCGGCTGATTTTGACACTCGCAATTCTGCGGGCTTTCGCACATCATATTGCATTCGGCGCTGGGGACTCACCGAAGGCAATCCATGCTCGCCCAATTGAACACATTCGCGCTGCTCGGGATCGATGCGGTTCCGGTTCAGGTCGAGGTCGATACGTCGCCGGCCCAGCAGCCCCGAACGGTGATCGTCGGGCTGCCGGAAATGGCGGTGCGGGAGAGTATTCACCGCATCGAACGGGCGCTGGTGAACCTCGGCTACCGACTGCCGACGGGCCGCACCGTTGTCAATTTGGCGCCCGCGGACTTGCGGAAGGATGCAGGGGCGTTTGATCTCCCTATCGCGCTCGGTCTGATCACTTCGTTGGGGCAAATCGTCGCCGACCGGATCGAAACGTTCGCCATCGTCGGGGAACTCGCGCTCGACGGGACCGTGCGCCCGATTGTTGGCGCGCTGTCGGTGGCAATGGAGGCACGTGCCCGCGGGATCAGCAAGCTGATTGTGCCGTCGGCGAACGCGCGAGAAGCGTCCGTCGTGCGCGAGGTGGAGGTGTACGGCGTCGGTTCGCTCGCGGAGGCTGTGGGCATCGTGACGGGGTTGGCGCCGATCGACCCGGTTTCGCCCCCAACCGACGACATCGAAGCGAACCTCAACAAGTACGCGATCGACTTCGCGGACGTGAAGGGGCAGGAATTCGCGAAACGCGCGCTGACCGTTGCCGCGAGCGGCGGGCATAACGTTCTTATGCTCGGGTCTCCCGGCAGCGGAAAGACGATGCTCGCGCGCCGGCTGCCCACGATTCTGCCGCCGCTCACGCCGAACGAGAGCCTGGAGACGACGCGGGTGTACTCCGCGGTGGGGAAACTCCAGCCGGGCGAAGCGCTGCTCTGCACGCGGCCGTTCCGCAGCCCGCACCACACGATCAGCGACGCGGGGATGGTCGGCGGTGGGGGCGTCCCGCAACCGGGCGAGATCTCGCTCGCGCACCACGGCGTGCTGTTTCTCGACGAGCTGCCCGAGTTCAACCGACGGAGCCTCGAAGCGCTGCGTCAGCCGCTCGAAGAGGGCCGCGTGACGATCAGTCGCGCCGCACACTCGACCACGTTCCCGGCCGACTTCGTGCTCTGCGCCGCGATGAACCCGTGCCCTTGTGGTTTCCTGGGCGATCCGAAGAAGCCGTGTAAATGTGCCCCGATTGCCGTCGAGAAGTACATGGGGCGGGTCTCAGGCCCTCTATTGGACCGGATTGACCTCCACATCGAAGTGCCGCCGGTTCCCTTTGAAGACCTCTCGAAACCCGGCGACGGCACCGGGAGCGCGGCGATGCGCGAGCAGGTGTTCGCGGCGCGTGCGATTCAGGCTCAGCGGTTCGGCAGTAAGGCCGGCGGACTGAACGGGCGCATGACCTCGAAGCAGATTCGTACCTACTGTGTGCTCGACGCCGACGGCCAAACCACGTTGAAGGAAGCGATGGAGGCGCTGGGGCTATCCGCGCGTGCCCACGACCGCATCTTGCGCGTCGCGCGCACCATCGCCGACCTCGCGGCGAGCGAGCGCATCACGCAGGACCACGTCGCCGAAGCGATTGGCTTCCGGGCGCTGGACCGCAAACTGTGGGAGCGCTGATGCAATTTGAGGGCGTCTACAGCCAAACATTTATCAGCGGAGTCTGTTCCCGGTGCTCGATTCGTTCCATCCGCTTGCCCCCACAGTGCTCTGTTGCGAGGGCAAGCATCTCCTGAGCCTGTTCGTCACTTCACGGTCGCCCCGTTCGTATTCTTGATCCGGTTATAGATGCAACGTCCCGCGTTGTGCTCGTTCCCAGACTCGTACTTAATGTCCTTTACATCAATCAGTACTTTTCCACTAAATGTGAAACTGTATTTTGCCGTAATCACGCCGTTAATGTTGGAGTCGTGAGTTCCGACCTCGGCACCAGCTTCGTAGTTTTTCTTGCGGATTCGAGCCTTGAAGGAGTACTTGATAACCCCTTCTCCAGATTCCCCCGGATCAGTCACTTCAAGCGTTCCAGGGTAGGTTAGCGTGTTGTACGTAGTGCCTCCGCTCGGAGGGAACGTGCTGCCCTTACTACCCTCTGTGCCTTCATCGACGGTGTCCTTGATTGTCAGAATGCTGACTAGCTTGTCTTTCCACACTTTGGGAGGCTGTAGGCTCTCCATCACCGGTGAACTGGTCAGTGACGCCGCTGCAGTAATCGCATAAAGGGCTGCAAACATGCCTTCCTCCTCGGCCTTGGGTTGCGGACTGACTCTTTAGTTGAAATTCAACTCCGTAAGAGTCATTAACCCTATGCAACAGCCATTGCCGTGCCGCTCAGTGGTCAGATGGGGTTTCATTTGTAAATTCTGTTGTTTAGGGCAGTTGTACCTGGGCTGTTGCTTAATGCTCCGAGCCGGTGGCGAGATGAAATGACTCATGAGGTGGGCAGGGTGTGCGACTGTGGCACTATGGAGCCAATCTTCGTTCCGCTGCGCGCTGCCGAATGGATTCTCGCAGGAGATTGGGGCGAGTTGGATTTGACGAACCCTGCCAGCAGACGGAAGGTTGTCTTCAGACCAGTTTGCTCCGTGACATCTTCGGCAACCCCTTTCGTCCTGTCGCACTCGAACCTTCTTGGCTTACCTCGGTCGTTTGCGCCCTTGCCGAAGGCATTTACCAAGATCGTGCCTTTGACCTGATGCCGATCCTGGCCGACGCCCTCCAAGACGCCGGTTGTGATAACGATGACATCCTCAATCACTGCCGGCAGCCCGGTGAGCACGCCCGGGGCTGTTGGGTCGTCGATCTGGTTTTGGGCAAGGAGTAGCGCGTCGAAGAGATCATCGAAGTCCGTGACACGCGCCCGGTTCCCATAGAGCCGGGCGCCCGACGATTCGCGTCACTTCGCCTTCGGCACCCGTACCTCGTTCACGATCCCGTACAGCTTCATCGCCACCAGCATGTCGATCAACTGATTGTGGAGCTTCTGGTCGGCTTCCCCGGTCAACTTGATCCGCTCCCCGGTGCTTTCCGCCTTCACAGTGAACAGCGCTTTCGGATCAGTGGCTATCACTTTGCGGAACGCTTCGACGTATTCGCCCGCTTTCGCCGCTTCGTACTTCCCGCCCGGGGCGACGGTGTCGAGGAGAGCTTTCATTCGCTCCTTGTGAGCCGGGTTCAGGGCGATCGCGGTGTAGGTCTTCGGGTCGCGGGGCTTTGCCGCTCGGTCCTTCGCGAGCTTCTCCCGGAGTGCGACCAGCGCGGCCTGGTGGGTGGTCCAATACTTCACCGCTCCCTTCGCGATCGCCGCCGCTTCCTTCTTCGGGTACTCGGGCCGGGTCGAGAGGTCGTCGAAGTCTCGGTTGGTCATGAACCCGGATTCGGCGATGGTTCCCGGGATCGGTGTCTCCCGAAGAATGTGGTAGCTGCCCTTGATGAGCGCCCGCTTCGGTCCGGGGACCGCTCCGTCGAGGGCCTCGTTCACCCCTCGGGCGATCGCTTCATACAAGGTGTCGTCGGCCGCGTTGTGCTTGTACAGGGCCGTGTGACCGGTCGCGCTCGCGGCGCCCGCGTTGTGGTGAACGGACAGGAAGAAGTGGCACTCGTGGTGCTCGAAGAAGTCGATCCGGGCGTGAAGCTCGTCGGAGTTGCTCGACCCTTCCGGGCTGAGCCGGTGGTCGCCCACGCGGGTCAGGTGGACCGTTGCCCCTTGGTCCTGAAGGATCTTCGCGAGTTCGAGCCCGACTTTGAGATTGAGTTCACCTTCGGTCATCTTCGAGTGCACGCCCCGAGTTCCGCCGGTGTAACTCTTCGAGTACCCCTGGCCCCCGTGCCCCGGGTCGACCACGATCACCGCGCCCTTGAGCGGCGGGTCGGCGGCGAACGCACTTGAGGGGGCGATGATCGAAACCAGAGCCAGGAGCGGGAGCAGCGATCCGCGCAGCATCAATTGGTCCTCGTCCGTTAGCAACTGTCGGGGTCACCCCGTAAAGGCGTCCCTACCTCATAGCAGCCTGAAATTACTGTATTCACGGTGCACGCGACAGACGGGACGTCTGCGGTCCCAGGAAACGCGCCGGGCGGCACTCTCAAGAGTGCCGCCCGGCGCATTTCACTTCAATCAACCGATCGCGTTACTCGCTCAGGCCGAAGTCGATCGGGAGCCGGCGCCACGCACTGTGGATGTGGTTCGCCTGATTCTTCGCGCTGTCGGCCTGCACGTTCAGGAACTCGACGACGAAATCCGGCGCCTGCACGCGGTACGTGTACCCCTCGCCCGGCTTCGGGCTGCCGCTGTAGGCGAAGAACAGCTTCGTATCAGGCGTCGCCTTCACCTTCTTCATTTCGGTGTCGGCGAGTTCGTCCGGCATGCGCCCGGCGTAGGCTTGCAGCAGCTTCACGAGCGTCGCCTTCTGGTCCGCGGTGAGCTTGTCCGCGGTGATGCCGACCGGGGCGCCCACGTCCGCCTTGGCCTGCCCCTCCTTGATTTCCGGGAACGCTTTCGGTTGTTTCGCGATCTTGTCCTGCTCCTCGGTGAGTGATTTGATGAGCGCGCGGACGTGATCCTCGATCTCCGGCAGCGGGCGCAGCCCCTTCTTCGCCCCGTCCTTCACTTCGGCCGGGTTCGATGCGAACAGGATCGGCGCGCCGGCCACCACCTCGCCCTTATCGAGCGTGTAGTTCACCGACAGGTGGTGCCCCTCGAACCGCCAGCCCCACTTCCCGGTGCTCGACGGCTCCCCGAACACGCTCACGAAGTACCACGAGGGGTTGCGCGTCATCGCGCTCTTCGGCCCTTCGAGTTCAAGCAACAGGTTCTCCAGCCCGATGATCGTGGTGGCCTGCTCGTACCCCTTCGCGGAGAGGCCGGACTTCAGCAATTCCATCGCGGCCTTTTTCTGCTCCGCGGTCATCTCTTCGAGGCGCGCGCCCTTGCGCGTGAACTTCTTCTCCCCGTCCTGGCGCGGGGTGAAGAACCACGCGGCGCGGTGCGGGTCGGTGAAATCGAAACTGGCCTTCTTCTTCAGTTCCGGCGACAGCGACCCGAGGAACGCGGTCGCGGACGCGGTCATCCGGCTACCGGTCGTTGCGGGCGCGGAGGTACCGACGAGTGCGGCACTCACAACGGCAGCAAAAGTGAGTGCGATAACGGAAATGCGAACACGGGTCATTGGAGAGTGGCTCCTTTCGAGGCAGGTAGGAAACATGTTAATCGGTGCCTCGCCCCGGGGCACCGCTAAACTAACGGAACCGCACTCGTTTTGCGAAGGAACCGCTTTTATGTCCGCCCCGGCCGAACCGCTCCAGATCCTCGTGATCGACGACGACAAGACGCACGCCGAAACGGTGGCCGAGAGCCTGGAGCGCCGCGGGCACGCCTGCACCATCGCGACCGGGGGAAAGGCCGGCGTCGCGAAGCTGGAGCAGACGCCGTTCGACGTGGTGCTCACCGACCTGAAGATGGCCGACCTACACGGGTTGGAGGTCGTGGAGCGGTGCAAGCAACTGCGCCCGGATGTCGACGTGTACGTCATCACCGGGTTCGCGGAGATCGAAACCGCGGTCGAGGCCATGAAGCGCGGGGCGGCCCACTACCTGCGCAAGCCACTGAACCTGGCGGAACTGCGTGCGGTGGTCGAGAACTCCGCCAAGCGCGTGGGCACGCTGCGCGACCTGCGCCGGCAGATCGACGAGAAGTTCGGCTTCGAGGGCGTAGTCGGCAACAGCCCGAACATGCAGAAGGTGCTGAAGGCGCTACGGGCTTACGCGCCCTCGTCCGCGTCCGTTGTCATTTTGGGCGAGAACGGAACCGGCAAAGAACTGGTCGCCCGCTCGCTCCACACCAACAGCCCGCGCAAGGCCAAGCCGTTCACCGCGATGAACTGCGCCGCGCTCAACGAGAACCTCCTCGACGACGAGATGTTCGGCCACGAGGACGGCGCGTACACCGGGTCCAAGGGCGCGCGCAAGGGCCGGTTCGAGCACGCGCACGGGGGGACGCTGTTCCTCGACGAAATCGGCGACATGCCGCTCGCGCTCCAGGCGAAACTGCTCCGCGCGCTGGAGAACGGCGAAATCGTGCGTATCGGAGCCAATGACCCGATCAAAGTGGACGTGCGCATCATCGCGGCCACGAACAAAGACCTCCAGAAAGAAGTGGACGCGGGACGGTTCCGGCAGGATCTCTACTTCCGGCTGAAGGTCGGCACAATCAAACTTCCCCCGCTGCGAGAGCACCGCGAAGATGTCCCGCAACTGGTTTCGCACTTCCTGAAGGACTTCGCCAGGCGCGACAACAAGCCGGTGCCGAAGGTGTCGCCCGGTGTGTGGAAAGCCTTCGAGGGCTATGACTGGCCCGGGAACGTGCGCGAGTTGCGGAACCTGCTCGACAGCATGATGGTCCTCGATCTCGACGGTGAACTCACGCCCGACGACTTCCCGGACGACGCGGGTGTGAAACCGCCCGGCGCGGGCGGCACAACCGTGTCAAGCGGTCCGGACCACCTGATCGGGCGCCCGCTCGACGAGGTCGAGCGCTTCTACATGGAAAAGGCGCTGGAGCTGACCGGTGGGAACCGGGAAGAGGCGGCCAAAATGCTCAAAATCAGCGAGCGCACGATGTACCGCAAGCTGCAAGAATGGAAGAAAGAGAGTGAGAAACCGGCCGAGTGACCGAACTCGCAAATCCGCGAGCGCGGCAACCGGCTTCCAATCACAAGTGCTTACGCCGGTATAATGCTCGTATGGCAAGCGACACCCCTTCCGAAATTCTGATCCTCGTCCGCCGCGGGCACGCTTACACGCGGCGCGGCGAGTACGGGAAAGCGGTCGAGGCGTTCTCCGGGGCCGTCGATCTCGAACCGGCCGACGCCGAACTGTACTTCCACCGCGGGAACGCGCTCGCCGCCGCCGGGAAACACGACGATGCGGTCGCCGACTTCACTCAAGCCATCGAACTGCGGCCGGACTATGCCGAAGCGTACCACAACCGCGCCACCGCCCACGTCGATAGCGGCGACCTCGATTCCGCGCTCGCCGACTACACACGGGCCATCGAACTCGACCCGGACGACCCGGACGCTGTGAACGGCCGCGCGGCCGTGTACAGCCGGCAGAAGAACTACGACGCGGCCTTTGTGGATTACGAAGTGGCGGCGAAGTTAGCCCCCAACACGTTCCGCGTGTTCTTCAACCGCGGGAATGCGTACTCGGCGCTCAACCAGCATGAAGAAGCCGTCGTCGATTACGGCACCGCACTCCGGATCAACCCGCGCCACGGGCGGGCCTACCTCTACCGCGCGATGTCGCTCGACGCGCTCGGCCGGACAGACGAGGCACTCAGTGACCTGAGCACGGCCCTGCGGCTCCAGCCGATGAGCACGGAAGCGTTCTGGCAGCGGGCGCGCGTTTACGCCGAGCGCGACGAGCACGCGAAAGCGGTCTCCGACTTCACCTGGGTGCTGAAGATCGACCCGAAGCACTCGGACGCATTGAACCTGCGCGGCGTCTCCTACGCGGAACTCGAAGACCACGTCAAAGCGATCTCGGACTTCACCAAGGCCATCACGATCGATCCTGCCGACGCCGCGCCGTGGTTCAATCGTGGTCTGTCGCACCTGCGGCTCCGGAACACGCAGCCCGCGATCGAAGACTTCACGGAAGTGATCCGACTCACGCCCGACGACCCGGCCCCGTTCGTACAGCGCGGGTACGCTTTCCACGAACTGCGTGACACCGCGCGGGCGATCGAAGACTTTACCCAGGCGATCGCGCTGCGTCCGGATAGCGCGCGGGCGTACTTCGGCCGCGCGCTCGCGAACCGGCGCGGGGGCGATCTTCACGCCGCGCTCTCCGACGCATCGGCCGTGATCGAGCGGAACCCGCAATCGGACTCCGCGTACAACCTTCGCGCGTCGCTCCGGTACCAGCTCGGTGATTTCGCACCGGCGCTCGCGGACCACCTGAAAGCGGCCGAAATCGACCCGAACGACGCGGCTACACTCAACCACGTTGCCTGGGTGCGCGCGACCTGTCCGCAGGATGATCTGCGAGACGGCTCCGCGGCCCTCCGCGACGCGCTCCGGGCGTGCGAACTCACCAACCACGAGGCGCCCGGCTACGTGGACACGCTCGCGGCGGCCTACGCGGAACTCGGCCGGTTCGAGGACGCAGTGAAATGGCAACAAAAGGCGGTGGAACTGGTTCCAGACGCGAGCAAGCCCGACTACGAAACGCGACTGGCGCTTTACCGCGAGAACAAACCGTTCCGCGATCGGATCGAAATACCGCCCCCGCCGCCAGTATAACGCCGGACCGTTTACGGTTTCGGCTTCGGTTTGCTGAACGCTTCCAGAAACTCGTTCAGTTCGTCCGGGGTGAGTTCGGGCTTGTCCGGCTCCTGTGGAGGTGCCACAACGCCCGAATACTCGGGAACGGTACTAATCAACCAGTCGGTAAACTCCTGACACGACGCGACGCCACAATCCGCGCGCCGGGCGGCCTCGCGGACGCGCGAGTCGTTCGACACGACCGTGACCGTGTGCGGTTTCTGCTCGACCGCAACGAGTTCCTCGATCACGTCATCTGCAGTGCGCTGGTACGCGAACCGCACTCGCACCCTGCGGTGGGTCATTTCGAGTGAGGGCGCCGGTGCATCCTGGGCGTCGAACACCACGCGAACCGTGACTGCACGCCCCTTCACACCGTCGGCGAGCCAGTCGAGGAACCGCGTGCGCGCGCGCTCGAATTGCGCGCACGGGGTCTTGCGGTTCACGAGGCCGACCGCGTGCATCAGGTTGTAGCCGTCGATGAGGAACGTCACGGCGCACCGGGGTTCGCGCTCGGGTCGTGGGGACCGTTCGCTCCGCGAGCGGTGTTTCCGTGCGAGTGTGATCCGTTCGGGTGGGAGAGGCGGCGCTCGCGTTTTCGTGAGCGCCGGAACCTTTAAAACGAGCCGCGACCGCAAGGGAGCGGGAAGCGCCACCATTCCCTTGCGGTCGCGGCTCGTCGTCCGAGATCCGAAACCGCTCGCGGAGCGAGCGGACCACATTCAATACAAGGGCACATTGCGCTTTGCTTGTGGCACGGGCCTCTGGCCTGTGGAGGCACTCACACAGGCCAGAGGCCCGTGCCACCAAACCAAAGACCAGACCTTACATCACCACAGCAAGGACACACTAACAGCATAGCCGATCTTTCCCGGCGCGCCACAAAACGCCGAAGGCCGCGCGTCGCGACGCACGGCCTTCAAGCGTTATCTATCGTAAATCGGCCGGAGGATCGGCCGTGGGAACAACGAGCGGGTCAGTCGGCGTCGTCGGGCGCGCTAGAAGAAGCGTCGTCCGGCGGCGTTGGGTCGGGCACGCGATATTTTCCGTCGAGCCAGCGCCCCAAATCGATCTTGCGACACCGTGCGGAGCAGAACGGATAGTCCGGATACTCCTGCCAACTTCCCGGCATTACCGCGTCACAGGTCGAGCATTGCACCTTATTCATCGGTTCCGCCTTCTCCCGACTTCGGGAATTCTCCCGACAACCCGGACAACCCGCTCCGTCACTTCCCCTTCTTCTTCGCGCCCCCGCTCTTGCTCTCACTTTTGGTTTCGGTCTTCGGCGCGCTCTCGGCCGCGGGCGCCGGGGTTTCGGCCTTCGCTTCCTTCGTCTCGGTCTTGCCCGCCCCGCTGTCGCCCTTGTCGCCGGCGCCGTCGTCCTTCTTCTCCCCCGCACGACGGTAGTCGGTTTCGTAGAAACCGCCGCCCTTGAAGATGATCGCGCCGCCGCCCCCGAACAGGCGCTCGAGTTTGTTCTTCTTGCACGCCGGGCACTTCGTCAGCGGCGCGTCCGAAAACTTCTGAAGCTCGTCGAACGTGTGGCCACACGCACTGCAGCGGTAGTCGTATGTCGGCATGTTGCGGTTTCGGGTTCCGAGTTGCGGGTTTCAAGTTGGGTACCGATCCACGGTCCCAGGTTCCGCCAACTTGGAGCGGGAACCCGGAACTCGAAATCACGCTTCGCTGGCCACGATCACCGACGCCGGTCGCAAAACGCGGTCGTGCAGCATGAACCCGTGCTGGAGCACCTGCACCACCTGCCCGGCCGCGAACTCGGTTCCGGGTTGCTGCATCACCGCCTGGTGCAAGTTCGTATCGAAATCTGCCCCCGGTTCGCACACGATCCGCGTGATGCCGTGCCGCTTGAGGGCGTCGAGGAACTGCGCCGCGGTCGCGGACACGCCCGTGGCGAGCGGCCCGGTTTCGCCGGCGCGTTTCACGGCGTCGAGCGCGCGGTCCAGGTTGTCGAGCGGCGCGAGCAGGTCGCGGGCGAGCGACTCCGCCGCGTACTTGCGCTCGACCTCGACGTCGCGCAGTAGCCGCTTGCGGGCGTTGTCGAAGTCCGCGAGTTTCAGTCTGTAGTTGCTCAGCTCCTGCTCGGTCGCTTCCAGTTTCGCGCGCACCGCCGCGAGTTCGGAAGGGTTGTCGACAGGGATCGAATCGGGGGGTGTTTCGTCGGCCATTCGTGGAACCCTGGGGCGGAGTCAGCGCGTTCGTTTGTGTGAAATTGTGTTCGTTAGCACAACGAGGGAGCGTGCAAAATTCGGACCACCTTGCGAGTTACAGGTGTCTCACTTCTTCTCTTCTTTTGGAGGGTGGTCACCGCTCACGAGATCCTTCAATTTACCGAAAATTCCCTTCCGCGGGCCGGGGGCAAGGGTGCCCTCTAGGTCCGCGAGTTTGCGGAACAGTTCCTCTTGCTCCGCGGTCAGTTTCGTGGGCGTCTCGACCACCAGTTGCACGAGCAGGTCGCCCTTGCGCCGGGCGTCGTCGAGCCAGGGCATCCCGTGCCCCGGTACGCGGACGACGGTCGCGTGCGTCTGGCTCCCGCGCGGCACCTCGATGGTCACCTTCTGATTCGTGAGCGTGGTGATCTCGATCGGGCCGCCGAGCGCGGCCTTGCTGAACGTGATCGGGCACTGGCAGATCAGGTTGTGCCCGTCGCGCTCGAAGCTCTTGTGCTCGTGAACGCGGATCACGAGTTCGAGATCCCCGCGCGGCGCGCCGGGTTCGCCCGCGTGCCCGCCGTTGGGGTAGGTGAACCGGATGCCGGTGTCCACGCCCGCCGGGATGTTCACCGTGACCGGCTCGCGCACCTCGACGCGCCCGGCCCCGCGGCACGTCGGGCACGGGTCCGTGATGACCACGCCGCGCCCGTTGCACCCGCGGCACCGCATCCGCGTCGCGATACCGAACCCCGTGTCCGCGACCTCGTACCCCTGGCCGCGGCACCGGCGGCACTGGGCCGGCTGCGTACCGGGCTTCGCGCCGCCCCCGGCGCAGTCGCGGCAGTTCTGTTCCGACGGAACGGTGAACGTCTTGCTAACGCCGGTCGCGGCTTCGAGCAGATCCAAGTCGAGAACCGCGGCGATGTTCTCCCCGCGGCGCGGGCCGCGCTGCCGGCGCCCGCCACCGCCACCACCGAACAGCCCACCGAAGAAGTCGCCCAGGAAGTCGCCCAGGTCGACGCCCTCGCCCCCACCGGCCCCGCCCTGCACCCCCGCGTGCCCGTGCCGGTCGTAGCGGGCGCGCTTGTTCGGGTCGTTCAGTATCGCGTAGGCCTCGTCGACCTCGGCGTATCTGATTTTGGCTTCGTCGTCGCCAATGTTGCGGTCCGGGTGGTACTTCTTCGCGAGTTGCCGGTACGCCTTGGTGATCTCCACCTCGGTGGACGTGCGGATCACGCCCAGCACCTCGTAGTAGTCGCGCTTCTCGGCCATAGGAATTGGGCGGTGAACTGGGGGTAATTGAACGACACAATACCCATCATAGGCGGCACACGGTAATGGGTACACAGACAAGCACAGGGCTTCCGCCCTGTGCTACGGAAGACGGCCCCTCCGGGGCGGAAGACAGAAACACCCACGAACCAGCTCAGGTGTCCTTCTCTTCGCCCCGGAGGGGCCGTCTTCCGTAGCACAGGGCGGAAGCCCTGTGCCCTTGACTTTACCCATACGATCAGGCGATCGCCCCGGCGACTTTGGACTTCTTGTCGTCCTCGTCGATGCGGGTGACCATGACCTCGGTCGTCAGCATGAGGGCGGCGATGCTGGCGGCGTTGGTCAGCGCGCTGCGGGTGACGCGGAGCGGGTCGAGCACGCCGGCCTTGAACATGTCGACGTACTTGCCGGTGTTGGCGTCGTACCCGATGTTCTGGTCCTTCTCGCCGCGGGTGGTCACCTCGTCGGCCACCACCGCGCCGTCCACGCCGCCGTTCTCGGCGATGGTGCGGATCGGCTTCTCCAGCGCGCGGGCCACGATCTCGGCCCCGATGCGCTCGTCGCCCTTGAGCTTCTCGCCCGCGGCCTCGACCACCGGGACGCACCGGAGCAGGGCCACGCCGCCGCCCGGGACGATGCCTTCGGACACCGCGGCCCGGGTCGCGTGCAGCGCGTCCTCGATGCGGCCCTTGGTCTGCTTCATTTCGGCTTCGGTCGAGGCGCCGACCTTGACGATCGCCACGCCGCCGAGGAGCTTCGCGAGGCGCTCGGAGAACTTCTCCTTGTCGTACTCGCTCTCGGTCTGGTTCATCTGGGTGCGGATCGTCTGGGCGCGGGCCTTGATCGCCTCTTCGCGGGCCTCGTCCGGGTCCACGATGATGGTGCAGTTTTCCTTGTCGACCGACACCTGGGTCGCGTGCCCGAGCAGCGCGAACACGCGCGGTTGCGGGCGGGCGCCGCGCTGTTGCTCGGCGGGGCTGACCTCTTCGAGGCTGTCGAGCTTGATCCCGAGGTCTTCGCTGACGAACGTGCCGCCGGTGAGGACCGCGATGTCTTCCATCATGGCCTTGCGGCGGTCGCCGAAGCCGGGCGCCTTCACCGCGCACACTTCGAGCAACTGGCGCAGCCGGTTCACCACGAGGACCGCGAGCGCTTCGCTCTCGACGTCTTCGGCGATGATGAGCAGCGGGCGGCCGGCCTTCGCGACCGCGTCGAGCAGCGGCAGCATCTCGCGCACGTTCGAGAGCTTCTTCTCGAACAGCAGCACGGAGACGTTCTCGTGCTCCCACTTCAGTTCCGGCGTGTTCACCACGAAGTACGGCGAGATGTAGCCCTTGTCGAACTGCATCCCCTCGACGAACTCCAGCACGGTTTCGGAGGTCTTGCCCTCTTCGACCGTGATGACCCCGTCGCGCCCGACCTTCTCGAACGCCTCGGCCATCAGCGAGCCGATCTTCGGGTCGTTGTTGGCCGAGATCGCGGCCACCTGCTGCATCTCTTCCTTCTTGGAGAGCTTGCGCGTCAGGTTGTCTTCGAGGTGCTTGACCGCGGCGGCCACGGCCTTGTCGATGCCGCGCTTCACGGCCATCGGGTTGGCGCCGGCGGTGATGTTCCGCAGCCCTTCCTGGTAGATCGCGAGCGCCAGGACGGTCGCGGTGGTGGTGCCGTCGCCGGCCCCGTCGCTCGTCTTCTGGGCGACCGCGTTCACGAGCTTGGCGCCCATGTTCTCGAACGGGTCGGCGAGGTCGATCTCCTTCGAGACGGTCACGCCGTCCTTGGTGACGGTCGGGCCGCCGAACGACTTATCGATGATGACGTTGCGGCCGGTCGGCCCGAGCGTCGAGCCGACCGCGCGGGCCAGCTTCTCGGCGCCGGCCAGGAGCTTCTTCCGCGCGTCGTCGGTGTACAGCAGTTGCTTCGCCATTGTGTCTCCAGGAAGTTGTTCACCGCAGAGAACGCAGAGGGCGCGGAGAGAAAACGTGAGAGTGCGGAACCTCGTTCTCGATCTCGGCGTTCCCTGCGCCCTCCGCGGTGAAACGGGTTTTGAATTACTTGTTGAGCTTGCCGAGGATCTCGGACTCGCGGACGATCTTGTATTCCTTGCCGTTCACTTCGACGTCGGACCCGCTGTACTTGCCGAACAGCACGACGTCGCCGACCTTCACGGCCAGCGCGGTGCGGGCGCCCTTGTCCGAGAGCTTGCCCGGGCCGACCGCGACCACCTTGCCCTGTTGCGGCTTCTGCTTGGCGGTGTCGGGCAGCAGGATGCCGCCGGCCGACTTTTCTTCCGCCTCGGTCGGCTCCAGCACCACGCGGTCGTCGAGCGGCTTCAGGGTCAGTTGCTTTTCTGCTTTGGCCATTTCTGTGCTCCGGTTGAATCTTGTCGGAACCCGGGGCGTCGCCCCGAGGAGTCGCAGTTCTTCGGTCTGATTTTGTATTCACCCGATCGGGTGACACGTCGCCCCGGGAGAGCGTCCCGGGGCGAACGAATGTTGCCTACTACATCATCCCCGGCATGCCACCCATCCCGCCCATCCCGCCCATCCCGCCCATTCCTCCCATGCCACCCATCCCACCGCCGTGATCGTGGTCGTGGTGGTCGCCGCCGGCCTTCTTCGGCTCGGGGATATCGGCGATCATGCACTCGGTGGTGAGGAGGAGGCACGCGACACTCGCCCCGTGCTGGAGCGCACTGCGGGTGACTTTGACCGGGTCGATGACGCCGACCTTGCGGAGGTCGGTGTATTCGCCGCTGTCCGCGTTGTACCCGAAGTTCTTGCTCTCGCCCTTGAGGATCTTGGACACGACCACGGTGCCGTCCGCACCGGCGTTCTCCGCGATCATGCGGCAGGGCATTTCGAGCGCCCGGAACAGCACGCGGGCGCCTTCGCCCTCGTCGCCCGCGAGCTTGCTCTTTTCGATCGCTTTGCGGGCGTTGAGAAGGGCCACGCCGCCGCCGGGCACGATGCCTTCGGCGATGGCCGCGCGGGTCGCGTGGAGGCTGTCTTCGTACAGCGCTTTGCGCTCCTTCATCGCGGTTTCGGTCGCACCGCCGACTTTGAGTTGCGCCACGCCGCCGGCGAGCTTCGCCAGGCGCTCTTGCAGCTTCTCGCGGTCGTACTCGCTCTCGGTCTTGTCGATTTCCCGGCGGATCGACTCGGCGCGGCCCTCGACCGCGGTCTTGTCGCCCTTGCCCTCGGTGACGGTCGTGTTCTCGGCGTCGATCTTCACCTTCTTGGCGCGGCCCAGCGTCCCCTTGTCGTGGACGACCGTCGGCACCGGCCCCTTCGCGGTCTGCGTGACGGCGTCGAGCTGGATCGCGAGATCCTTGAAGATCGCCTTACCACCGGTGAGGATGGCGATGTCTTCGAGCATGGCCTTGCGGCGGTCGCCGTAGCCCGGCGCCTTCACCGCGCACACCTGAACGACGCCCTTGAGCTTGTTCAGCACGAGGCCCGCGAGCGCGTCGCCTTCGATGTCTTCGGCGATGATGAGCAGTTGGGCCTTTTCCTTGTGCGCCCATTCGAGCAGCGGGAGGATCGTCTTGAGGCTGCTGATCTTCTCTTCGTAGATGAGGATGTACGGGTTATCGAACTCGCACGTCACCGTTTCGGGGTTGGTGACGAAGTGCGGCGAGAGGTATCCGCGGTCGAACTGCATCCCCTGGACGACGTTGATCGAGGTTTCGGCGGTCTTGCCTTCTTCGATCGTGATGACGCCGTTGGCGGCGCCGACCAGCTTCATCGCTTCGGCGAGCTTCTTGCCGATTTCCTTGTCGTTGTTGGCCGCGATGCTGGCCACCTCGGTGATGCTCTTGTTGTCCTTCGGGTCGATCGTCTCGGCGATGTTGTGGAGCTCTTCGACGACCTTATCGACGCTCTTCTGGATGCCGCGCACGAGCGCCATCGGGTCGTGCCCGCCGGCGACGCTCTTCAGCCCCTCGCGGAAGATGAACTCGGCGAGGACGGTCGCGGTGGTGGTGCCGTCGCCGGCCACGTCGGAGGTCTTGCTCGCCGCTTCCTTGACGAGCTGCGCGCCCATGTTCTCGAACGGGTCTTTCAGCTCGATGTCTTCGGCGACGGAGACCCCGTCCTTGGTGACGGTCGGCGCGCCCCAGCCCTTGTCGAGAACGGCGTTACGGCCGCGCGGCCCGAGCGTGGAGCGAACAGCACGAGCGAGCTTGCTGGCCCCGGCGAGGAGTTTCTGCCGGGCATCATCGGCGTAGGAAAGTTGCTTGGCTGCCATCGGTCTATCCGCCCGTTGGGAAACGAAAGGGAATATCGTTTTCGCGGGTCACATGCAATGTTTGTGCCGCGAACCACGAGCAACGCAACATGCTACGGAGCAAGACTTTGCCAAAGCGCATCGGCGGAGAGAAACGCCCCGCGGTGTCAGAGTGGCAGGGACCGCGAGCCGGGCACGCGGCGAAATGGCAGGCTCAATAACGGGAACGATTGACGCACACGTCCTACCGCCGGACTTCTCGCGGCGGCGGAGCAATCGTAAGCGGAGGCAACCTCGCGAGGAGCGACGAGTAACGCGGTGGGTTGAGTCGAGCCGCTTCTGTCAATGCAGCTCGTGCGCCGGGGATGTCGCCGGACTTGAACAGCAGGTGGCCCAACAGAGCAAAGGCGTTGGGGTACGTCGGATCAATTTGAGTCGCGGTGCGTGCCCAGCGGATCGCTTCCGGGAGATCGTCGCGGTTGAGGTAAACCGCTCCCAAATTGCTGTACGCCGCAGCGAGTTTCGGATCGAGCCGTATCGCTTCGCGGTACGAGGCTTCGGCGCCTTTCAGATCACCCATCTGGTGCCGGACCAAACCCAAGTTGTCGTGTGCTTTCGCGTCGAGCGGGCTGAGTCGAACGAGTTCGCCCCACGCAGCCGCGGCCCCCGTCCAGTCGCCCTTGGCATACAGTGCAACACCCAGGTTGTTGTGCGGAGACGGGTACGCCGGATCGATGCGGATCGCCCCTCGAAGAGCCGCGATAGCTCCATCGAAATCGCTCTGTGTGTACAGCGCAAATCCCAGGTTATTCCAGGTAGTGAGGTGTTCGGGTCGGAGCGCGCGAGCAGCCTCGTAAGGGCCGATTTGCCGACCGCCCTTCTGCCACAAAGCCAACACGAACGCCAACTGGAAATCGGCCGGGTACCGCCCGCGTGCGGCCGACAACATCGGAACGGGGTTCAAGCCGTTCCGCTCCATCAGTTCGGCCAAACCACCGAGCGCGGTGGACGAAACCGCTGCCGAATCTGCTTCCGCAGCGAGTTTCGCGACGGCGGCTTTGTTCGTGCGAACGGCGGGATCGCGGAACCGGTCGGTCCACGGCCCGGGATCAGCGCGCCGAGCGATTTCCAGCAGTCGCTCCCGAACTTTCGCGTCCGGTTCGTACAGCGCCCAGTCGTCCAACGCCGCCACGGTTTCAATCCGCACACTCGACGCAGTCACCCGCCGCGCCGCTTCGGCGAGATCGAGGGTCGTCACATCCAATCCGCGACCCGCGAACGCCTTTCGATAGCCGGGCGGCGCACTCTGAGTGCTGAACTCGCCCCTCCCGTTCGCGATCACGAACACCCACTTGCGGAATCGCACCTCGTCTAGCTCGGTGACGAACGACAAATCGGCTCGCGCCTGCTCGACTTCCGCGAGTCGTTCCGGCGCCCCTCCCCGAGCCAAATTCTCAGCTTGCGAGAGTGCGGCACGCGCCTGGCCGAACTTGTACTGCCCCCGGAGATCCGCCGCGAGCCGCAGGCTGGCCTCGACGCCTTGCTGCGCCTGTGCGCTCTTGTTGCGAGCCTCGGCGTCGCGCTCGCCCACGAGCCGCGCCTCGACCGCCCGGCGATCCGCCTCCAGGTGTTGGCTGTCCGCGAGTCGCTCGGCCTCTTCGCGCTGGGCCGTGAGTTTCCGCTCGGCCGCCTGCCGGTCCTGCCACCACGCGACCGCGCCGCCCCCGGCCACCATCAGCAGCACCGCGAACGCCAGTGCCAACTGAACGCGCCGGCGCTTCCGCTGCTCGATCAGTCGCGCCTCGGCTTCGCGCCGCGTGTTCACCGCTTCGGCTGTTCGTGCTTCGGCCGCGGCGCGATCGCGTTGGGCGCGGCTCAGGCGCTCCTCGACGCCCGCCCGGTACGCACTCACGGCCTCGGCCACGGCCGCACCGTCCGGGTACCGGTTACTCGGATCGGGCGCCAAGCACCGGCGCGCGACCGCGATCAGTTCCGCATCGGCCCCGCTCGCATCGAGCTGCGCGAAGCAGTCGCTCAATTGCGCTTGAGCGGCCTTCAGCACGGTGTCGAGGACGGTGTTACCGATGAACGGTGGGTTCCCCGTCAGCATGACGGCCAGGATGCCACCGAGCGCGAACACATCGGCCCGCGCATCGACCGCTTCTCCGCGTGCTTGCTCCGGCGCCATGAACGCCGGCGTACCCTTCACCTGCCCAGCAATCGTCTCCAGAAAATTCGAGGTGCGAACCGCAGGAACGTCGGGGACGGTGTCCTGGTCCGCGTCCCGCAACTCCTTCGCCAGCCCCCAATCCATGACCTGCACTTCACCGAACGCCCCGACCATGATGTTCGACGGCTTCAGGTCGCGGTGAATGATCCCCTGAGAGTGCGCGAAGCCCACCGTCTGACAGATTTGCTCGAACGACACCGGGAGCCGCGGGAGGTCCGTGTGCCGCAATTCCTCGGTGAGCGTGCGCCCGTGGATGAGCTTCATGACGAGGTAGGGGCGCCCGTCAGACAGTGTGCCGAGGGCGTGTACGGGCGGAACGCCGGGGTGCGCGAGCCGGGCCGTGACGCGCGACTCGATCACGAACCGGCTCGCGTCCAGCCCCGCATGCATGACTTTGATCGCCACGTCACGCGCGAAGGCCAGATCGTGCGCGGCGAACACGACGCCCATCCCGCCGCGCGCGATCTCGTGCGACACGGTGTAGCCCGACAACACCGGAAGTGCGTCAGATTCTGGGAGGTGCGGTAGCTCGGTCTGCACCTCGGTCAGTGTTGTCCGCGGTGGGCTTTGGATCGTCGGGTCGTCGGCCATTGGGCGCTCGCATTCTGGGGAATCTGCTATTTCTCGTCCTTGGACCCGATCTCTTTGCGCAGCGATTCCATTTTCGCTTGCAATTCCTTCACGGTGGCCTGGAACGCGGGGCGGTTCGCGAGGTTCACGCGCTCCTCGGGGTCTTTTTCCAGGTCGTACAGTTCAAACTCCTCGCGGAACTTGAACGGCGGCTCGTAGTAGTGAATGAACTTCCATTTCGGAGTCCGGATGCCGCGGTGCTTGTTCACGTTGTGCGACACGTCCGGGAACTCGAAATACTCGTAGTACCACGCCTCGCGCGGGACCATGTGCGGCGGCAGCGGTCCGGCCGGGGTGAGCTGCGCGAACGGCAGCACGCTCCGCCCGTGCATCGCCTTCGGCGGCGCGACGCCGGCGAGGTCCAGCACCGTCGGCGCGATGTCCACGTTCAGTACCATCGGGTCGAGCTTCATACCGATCGGTCGGTAGTGCCGTTGTATCACCTTCGGCAGTTTCACGAGGAGCGGAACGCGGATACTCGGTTCGTGCATGAACCGTTTGTCGAACCGCTGCCATTCACCCAGGAAGAACCCGTTGTCCGACGTGTACATGACTGCCGTGTCGTCGGCGATTTTCAGATCATCGAGCGCCTTCAGCACCTTGCCCACGTTGTCGTCTACCCCGGTGAGGCACCGGCAGTAGTCGCGGATCATGCCGTCGTAGTCCTTCGTGTCCGGGTACTGGCCGATCATGTTCGCGGCCTGAAGGAACGCACGCGGCTTTCCGGTACCGGCGTCTTCCCACAACGCGGGCTTCTTCACAACGGCGTCCGCGTACAGATCCTTGTGACGCGGCGCAGGCTGCCACGCCCGGTGCGGCGCCTTGAAGAACAGGAACAGCGCGAACGGCTTCTGCCCCTTGCTCTTTTCCTGTCCCTTCTTCACCCACTCAAGCGCCTTGTCGGTCACAACGTCGTCGATCCAGCCGTCGTAGGGTTTGTCCGGCCCGATCTTGCCGTCCGCGCCGCTCTCGGCGATCACCGGTCTGAGGTAGTTCCCCTGCCCCTGGAAACCGAAGTAGTAGTCCCAGGTCTTTTCGCGGAAGTGCCCGGGAACGTGCGATTTCCCGCAGAACGCGACCTCGTACCCCTGTTTCCGCAACTCGTCCGGCAACCACGGCGAATCGGGATTGAGCTTCGTGCCCATATTGTCCCGGACGCCGTTCGCGTGCGAGTATTGCCCCGTGAGGAGCGACGCCCGACTCGGCGCGCACAGCGCGTTGGTCACGAAGGCGTTCGCGTAGCGGTAACCCTCCTTCGCGATGCGGTCCATGTTCGGCGTCTTGATGAACGGGTGCCCCGCACACGACATGAAGTCGTGCCGCTGATCGTCCGTCATCATCACGATGATGTTGGGCTTGTCCGCGGCGCGAACGGGAAACGCGCACGCCGCAAGGACCGCAACCGAGAGGTATCGTCGCATCGGGTACTCCGAGAAGTAACGCGACCGAAGTATACCGCGACACGCGCTCCCGTTCACGCGGCAGATCACCTTTTGCCGACTCGCGGTGTCGGAGACAATGACCGCACTCTTTTCTCCGTGAGGCCCGCCCGATGCGAAAAGAAGAACTCGACGGCGAACAGGTGTTCGTGATCCACGATTTCCTCACGCCCGAAGAGTGCGCGGAATACATCCGCGTGACCGAAGCCGTGGGCTACGGCGCAGCGCCCATCAGCACGGGCGCCGGGTTCGTGATGGCCCCGGAGGTCCGGAACAACGAGCGCGTGATGCTCGACAACTTCGACTGGGCCGCCAAGCTCTGGGACCGCGCGAAACCGCTCCTGCCGTCCCCGTACCGCGAGCGCGAAGCGACCGCACTGAACGAACGGTTCCGCTTCTACCGCTACGACCCGGGACAGACGTTCCGCCCGCACACCGACGGGGTCTTCGCCCGGAACGACGAGCGGAGCCAGTTCACGTTCATGGTGTACCTGAGTGGTGAATGCGAGGGCGGCGAAACCATCGTCTATATCCAAGACGACGGGCTACTACTCCCGGACGGGACCGACATCCGCGTGAAGCCGGAAGCGGGCAAAGCACTGGTGTTTTTCCACTACATGTTGCACGAAGGGGCACCCGTCCGCGCCGGGCGCAAGTACGTTCTGCGGACGGACGTGATGTACCGCGTGGGGCGCGACGAGTGACCCGCGTGCCGAGCAACCAACATGTGGAGCGGAGAAAAGCTCAGTTAAATTGCCGCTCCCCAAAATCGCCCTCAACACACCCAACACGGAAGATCATGTCGCGCCCCAAAGCAACCGCGGCCGCGCTCAAGCAGTTGTCCGACGAGGGAGATAGCACGGACAAGGATCAGGCAACCGAGACGCTCCGCGCGGCCTTATCGAGCGGGACGAGTGCGGTCGTCGCTCAGGCAGCAGAGTTGGCCGGGCGCCTCGCCCTCCCTCGACTCGCTCGCGACTTGTGCGCCGCGTTCGAGCGCTTCAACAGCGACGGGATGCGCGCGGATCGGTACTGTGCGGCAAAAGTTGCGATTGTGAACGCACTGCGCCAACTCAAAATCGAGCGCGCGGCACCGTACCTCAGCGGAATGACGTGCTACTGGCCCGCCCGACCCAATCGGGGTAGTCGCGACGCGGCCGCCGAGTTGCGAATTGCCGCGGCCTACGCCCATTCAGAGTTGGGCTCTGCATCGGAAATCGACGAACTAGCGGGTTTGCTCGCGGACCCGACCGAGGACGTGCGCCTGGCCGCGGTTCACTGCGTCGCCGCGCTGGGCGGAGCGATTTGCGGCCCGCTCTTGAGGCTGAAGATCCTTCTCGGAGACGACAGCCCGAGTGTCATGGCCGCGGGCTTCGAGGAGATTCTTGCGTGCGACAAAGTGAAGCACTTCTCGGTTGTCGCGGACTATCTCGATAGTGAGGACTCGCGGGTTCGGGCGCACGCGGCGCTCGCAATCGGCCAATCCCGGGCGCCCGGCGCGTTGGACCTTCTTACCGCCAAGTGGCGGAGCACCTTCAACGACGACTTCAAACCCGACCTGCTCATCGCCATCGCGCTTTTGCGGGACGACCGAGCGGTCGAATTCCTTCTCTCTTTGCTTGAGGAACACAGAAGCACGGCCCGCGACGCACTCGCCGCGCTCGCACACTGCCACATGCCTCGGGTTCGGCAGCAAGTCGAAGAAACGATCGAGCGCATCGGCGACCGCGAACTCCGCCGGCAGTTTGACGAATTGTTTTAGCGCGAGTAACCGCTCTTACCCGTTACGCACTTTGAGCGTTTGCATCGTGCCGCTCCCGTCGCACAGCGGCACACTCGTACTGGGGTCGGCCAGTACCTCGGCCAGAGTGCTACGGCGGAACGCCTCCTCGACAGTGGCCATCGCCGCGTCCATCCGCCGGTGCAGCGGACACAGGTTGGCGCCGTGGTTCGGCAGGTTCAGCGGACACGTCGCGATACGCGCGATCGGTTCCACTGCGTTCACTACGTCGAGAATCGTGATTTCTTCCGGTGTTCTCGTCAGCGAAACCCCGCCCCCGACCCCGCGCTGCGTTTCCACCAACCCCTTCTTGGCCAGCCCCTGCAAGATCTTCGAGAGGTAGTCCTTCGGCACCTGAGTCGCGTCCGCGATTTGGGCCGTGGTTCGCGCTTTGGGCGCTTCGTGCGCCAAGTGAATCACCGCGCGCAGGGCGTACTCTACCGTTCGCGAGAACATCCTTACGGCCCCTGAATCGCGTGCGATCGTGCTCGGTTTCCGATTTTCATTGTAGCCGCTGGACTCGATTCGATAAATAGGATAAACTACTCCTGTTTCCACGTCGCACGCTTTTCCCGTGCGATCCTCTCTCGAAGGAGCCACACATGACACACATTGACGAACCGCGGCTGGAATCGGATCTGGGGTACCGCTTCGGGTACGTCGCGGGATTCATGGGGTTCGGGGCGGACGACATCGCGGCCATTCACGGCGCGGCCCCGGTTCTTGCGCCGCTCGTGCCGGGCCTCGTGGATGCCGTTTACAACAAGCTCTTCCAGCAGGACGCGACCTGGCGCCATTTCGTTCCGCGCCAGCACGGGTACCAGGGTGAGGTGCCGAAGACCGTCGACCAACTCGCGATGGACCACCCGCAGATCCAGTTCCGCAAGCAGCACCTGGGCCGGTACCTCGCGGCCCTTGTGACGAAGCCCTACGACGGCAAAATGGTCGAGTACCTCGACATGGTCGGGAAGATGCACACGCCGAAGGCGGGGAGCAAGGAACTCGACGTGCCACTCGTGCAGATGAACGCACTGCTGGGCTTCGTGGCCGACGCGCTGACCGCCACGATCCTGGGGCTCGGGCTCGATCGGGACACCGAAGTGAAGACGCTCCGCGCGTTCGGCAAACTGTTGTGGATTCAGAACGACCTGATTACGCGACACTACCAGGGCGAAGTCGTGAGGTCGTAGAAGTTTCACCCGCTCGTTGGCACTCGCGGCTCGTCAAGAGACTCAGGCGAACGGCCGGTGTCAGCCGGCCGGTGAGGTACCTCCCCCAACCACCGCACTCGCGGTTTGTCATCCGGCTCAAGGCGAACCGCGAGTGTCAACGAGCGGGTGAGCCACACACCAAACACTCCCAATAAAGTCGCACGGCCGGAGAACTCATCATGAGTTCTCCGGCCGTGCGACTTTCGGACTTCAGAAACCTTAGCCTTCGACCACTTCTTCTTCCGCGCCCTCTTCCTTCTCTTCGGGCGCCTCTTCCGGAGCGGCACCCGTGGCGTCGCGGCCCTCACCGAGGAACAGGAGGAGCGGGCTGGCGACGAAGATCGAGCTGTAGGTGCTGACCAACACGCCCATCACCATCACGAACGCGAACAGGTGAACGCCCTCGCCCCCGAAGATGTAGAGCACCATCGACGCGAGGAACACCGTCATCGAGGTCAGGATCGTCCGGCTCAGCGTCTGGTTCACGCTGTCGTTAATCATCTGCGGGGTCAGCGTCGGGTTCTTGCCGCGGACCTCGCGGATACGGGCGAAGTTCACGATGATCTCGTTCACCGAGTACCCGACCAGCGTGAGCAGCGCCGCGACCGTCGTGAGGTCGATCTTGAAGTCCTCGATCCCGAGGAACCCGAGTCCGGGGATCAGGTGCAGGTAGTGGCACGCGGCGATCGCCCCGATCGTGAAGCACAGGTCGTGAACGAGGCAGATGACGGCCGCGAGACCGAACGTCCAGTTCCCGAACCGGAACCAGAGGTACAGGAGGATCGCGATCCAGCTCAGGGTGATCGCGATGAGCGCCTTTTCGCGGGTATCGGACGCGAGCTGGCTGTCGAACACTTCCAGCCGCTCCGGTTCCGGGGTGCTGTCGAACGCCTGCTTCGCACCGGCCAGAACCTTCTTGAGCGACAGGAGCTGGGTGCCGCGTTTCGCAGCGGTTTCGGGAGCCGCGGGAGCAGCCAACAGCGAGAGCGCCGGGTTCTTCGACACGTCTAGCTTCATCTGCGTGTACCGGCCCTCGACCGCTTCGCCGACACCGGTCAGGGTGAACGTGTCGGTGCGATCACTCGACTGCTTGCGGAACTCGATGTCGAACAGTTCCTGCGTGAAGTTCCGCGAGGTCGGCTTGTCGAACGTGAGAGTAATCACCCCGTTAGCAACCACAGGGACTCGCTGCTTTTCCTTGACCTTCTTCCCGTCCTTTTCGATTTCCAGTTCGACCTCTTCCTCCGGGTACGACATCGTCGCGCCGTCCATGATGGACACGTCCTTGGCGCGCAGCAGCCGGTCGAGCGTCAACTGCACGATCTGCCGCTGCTTTTCCGTCGTCCGGACCGTGAAGTACCGGCTCTTACCGCTGCCGTAGTCCTCGCCGGTGAGGAACATCTGCTCCACGGACACGTCGGGCAGACTGCTGACGCGAGCCCGCACGTCCTCTCGCATCTCGGCTTCCGTGTTACCGGCCGGCTTCGCCGTCAGCGTCACGGTGTGCTCGGTACCGTCCGTGTAGGTGACCGTGTAAATCCACACGTTCACCGACTCGTCCCCGCTCGGCTTGTTTTCCCAAACGATTGCGTCGTCGCCGGGCTTCACTGCGAGGTTGGCCTTCTGAGATTCTTCGCTCAGCAGTTCGCGGAACCCGGGCTTATCGTCCGATGTCTTCGTAAGCCCGCGTTCTTCGCCGGCCTTCAGTTTACCGGCGAACACGGTCCCGCCGCGGAAGTCCACGTTCAGCCCGTCTTCGCCGCGGTGGAGGAACAGCGCCAGGCCCGCGACGGTCAGCACACCGGTGATCGAGAAGAAGATCCGGCGGTACCGCATCGGGTTGAAGTTGGGTCGCTCGAACAGCCGCATCATCTTCAGTTCGGTCAGCCACCGCTTGTGCAACCAGAAGTCGAACATCAGCCGCGTCATGTACAGCGAGGTGAAGAGGCTGATGATGAGCCCGACCGAGAGGCTGATGGCGAACCCCTTGAGCTGGTCGTTGCCCGCGGAGTACAGCACGATCGCGGTGAAAATACTCGTCAGGTGGGTGTCGATGATCGTGAGGAACGCCCGCTCGTAGCCGTTGCGGAGTGCGGTCGCGATGTTCGCGCCCTTGTTCCGCTCTTCGCGGAGTCGCTCGTAGATCAGCACGTTCGCATCGACCGCCATACCGAGCGTGAGCACCAGCCCGGCCAGCCCCGGCAGCGTGAACGCGGCGTTCACTGCGACCATGAAGCCGATCGTCAGGAGCAGGTTGGCGAACAGCGCGACGCACGCAACCATCCCGGCGAACCGGTAGTACACGACCATGAACACGAGCACCGCGACGAACGCGAACCCGATGGCCGTCGTCCCGCGGAAAATCGTGTCGGCCCCGAGGGTCGGCCCGATGGTGTTTTCGCTGACCGGCTTCTCGCGGAGTTCGGCCGAGAGCGCCCCGCTCCGCAGGATGTGAACCAGCCGGTCCACCGACTTACGGTCGAACTTGCCGGTGATTTGACCCTGATCGGTGATTTCGCTCTGGAGCGTGGGGGCCGAGACGATCCGGTCGTCGAGGAGGATCGCGAGGTTGCGGTGGGTACCACCGGTCGGCTTGTTACGGCGCGTGATCTTACCGAACTGGCGCCCGCCGGCCGAGTTGAACGTGAACCCGACGGCCGGGTTCTCCGACCGGTCCTTCGTGGAGTTCGCGCTAATGGTGATTTCGCCGCCGACGCGGAGCGAGTCCTCGGGCGACACGCGGGTGAGGATGAAGTACTCGTACTTCTTCCGGTTCACCATCGCCTTGACTTCGTCTTCGCTCTTGTCCGGGTTCTCCGCGCGGAGCCGCTTCTCGTCCATTTCCTCTTTGGCGAGCCGCTCGGTGCTGGTCACTTTGCGGCTGAAGATGAGCATGTTGCAGTTGACGTAGTCGACCGGCGAGCCGTCGCGGACCGGGACCGGTTTGTCGCGCTGGGCGGCGAGGACGCCCCAGCGCGGGTCGCTCTCCTGCTCGTTGCTCAGGCCCAGGCTCTTGCGCTCTTCCGGTCCCACTTCCGACCACACGTAGCGAACGGTCGCCTTGCTGTCGCCGATGTCGACGTTGAACGTCTCCACGGGCGCCGGCGGCACGTCCCCGCGGCGCGCGAGCGCTTCGAGGTCGGCCGGCGATTTCCCTTCGAGCAACTGGCGGGCGGCCAGGATGCCGGCCTGGTCGTCCACGCCGTTCGCGAGGATGCGGAACTCGAGCACGCCCATCTGCGAGATGAGCCGTTTCACCTCTTCGATGTCTTCCTTCGAGAGGTTCGCCCGGCCGCTCGACGCGCCCCCGGTGGGCAGGATGATTTCGAGGCGGGTGCGACCGAGCGGGCGCACGGTCACGTTCTTGATGTCGGTGGGGTCGATCCGGCGCTTGATCTGCGCGGCGAGGTTGTTCATTTCCTCGGTCGAGAGCTCCTGGGGAGCACTCGCACCGGGCGCCCGTGGGTCGCTCTGCCCACTGCTGTCGCCGAGGGCCGCTTTGCGCGCCGCCGTGCGCTCGAGGTTGATCTCGTACACCAGAATGGTGCCGCCGGCGAGGTCGATGCCGAGCCGGTACTTCTGGGGCTGAACGGCGAACACCGCCGCCACGAGACACGGCACCAGGCAGATCAAAAGGCCGCGGATGAAGTTCCGTTGCATGGCGTGTGAACCATTCCTGAGACGGTCCGGCGGCCCCCGTCTTGGGGGCGCGCCGCACGTCGGCGTCCTGTGTGACTGTTGCCCGCGATTACTGTTTGGCCGCTTCCGCGTCGTCCGAGCCGAGCACCTGGACGACCACGTTGCGCTTGATCCGCAGCTTCGTGTCCTCGGAGCGGATCACGATCTCGTCCTCGCCGTCCTTCGCCGAAACGACGGTGGCGACGATGCCCGCGTTGGTCAGCACCTTCGTCCCGCGCTTGACCGACGCGATCACCTGCTCCTGGTCCTTCTTCTGCCGGCGCTGGGCCGGGAAGACGACCACGAGCAGGAACAGCACCACCAACCCGAGGATGAACAACGGCGCCATCGGGCCACCGGGCAGCGCGCCCGGCGGCTGTTGTTGCCCTTCTTGCGCGAATAATAAGAGCAAGCTCATTGTCACCCTGCGTTCCTGACTCGGCACCGTACTCGTGATCGCAAAACACCGGAGCGGGATTCAGCTTTTACGCTGAAACGGCGCTCGGTCGCTACAATCGGAACGATCAATTTAGGAATCGGCGTTCCAGCGGGCAAGGCAACCGGCACGGAAGGCCGCGAACCGCCCCTCCGTGATGGCGCGCCGGGCGTCGGCCATCAACCGCAGGTAGAACGCGATGTTGTGCAGACTCAGCAGCGTCGGCCCCAACATCTCGTCGGCCGCGAACAGGTGGTGCAGGTAGCCCCGCGAGTAGTTCTCGCAGCAGTAGCACGCGCAATCGGACGCGACGGGGGCCGGATCTCGCCGGTGTTTCGCGTTCCGCAAGCGGATCGGTCCGTCGCTCGTGAACGCGAGGGCGTTCCGGCCGTTGCGGGTGGGCATCACGCAGTCGAACATGTCGATCCCGGACGCGACCCCGGCGAGCAAATCCTGCGGGCGCCCCACGCCCATCAGGTATCGCGGTTTGTGTTCGGGCAAGCACGCGGCGCACGTGGGTAGAGCCGCGTGCATGGCTTCTGGCGCTTCTCCAACGCTGAATCCGCCCAGCGCGTAGCCGGGGAAGTCCATCGCGACGAGTTCACGGGCACACTCCGCACGCAGATCGAGGTTCAGCCCGCCCTGCACGATGGCGAACTGCGCCTGACCGGGCCGAGAATGGTGCTTTTTGCAGCGTTCCGCCCAGCGAATGGTGCGGAGGACCGCGGCGCGCATCTTCGCCGGCTCGGAGGTCGCGGGCGGGCACTCGTCGAGCACCATCGCGATATCGGACCCGAGGTTCTGCTGGATCTCGACGGCGCGTTCGGGCGTCAGTTCGAGCGGCGAACCGTCGATGTGGCTTTTAAACTTCGCGCCGTGGTCAGTGATTTTCACCTGCCCGGCGAGGCTGAACACCTGGAAGCCGCCCGAGTCCGTGAGGATCGGGCCGTCCCAGTGCATGAACTTGTGCAACCCGCCGAAGTCGCGGACGATCTCATCCCCGGGCCGAAGCGCGAGGTGGTACGTGTTCCCGAGAATGATGTGCGCGCCCGCCGCGCGGACCATCTCCGGCGTCAGTCCCTTAACCGTGGCCTGCGTGCCGACCGGCATGAACGCGGGCGTCGGCACCTCACCGTGTGGTGTGGTGAGCGTACCGGCGCGGGCGGCCCCATCGGTCGCTTGAAGGGTGAATGGAAAAAGCATTTGGAGGGAGGGCTCACGGAGTTGCTGCGCCACCACCCGAAACGGCTTTGAGCGCAGCCGCGTATTCGGCGGCAAACACGGGGGTGTCGAAATCACGGTTCGCGATAGACGATTCCAGTTCGTCTGGAGCGAGTAACAGTAGGATTGTCAAGTCGGCAAGGATATCGGCGTCGAGAGCGTATAAGAGTGGCCAGACGATTTTGTGCCGCTCCGACCGACTCTTGCCACGGAAATCGGGATCGACGACCCGTACCCGAACGGACACCGGGCTGTACCGGTATATGTCCGCTTCCGCCGATGGGTGGGCATTGGTGTAATTGCGAACGGCGGCGGCAATGGCCTCCATGACGGGGTCGACCGGTTCGCGCATATTCACGGCCATCGTCACAACCTCTCGTCGGCCCACTTTCTAACCAGCCGAACGGCGTCCAAAAACTCCTTCGCGGTGTCTTCCGGCATTGTACCAGGGTGGTATCGCAAGTGCGTCCCCCAAGAAGCGACAACGACGAGCGCGTTCGTCAATTCTTTGTCTCTCTTCGGGGGCGGCGGTCCGCCGTATTTGTCGTAGAGAGACCGCAACCAATCGAAATTGTGGGCCTTACTGCCCGCGAACAGCTCTAGCACCTCGTCCTTTTTGCTCTTCCCGGCCTGCGTAACGATCAGGGCTTTCCACATACACTCGACGCAATACCCGCCGAGGTACATGGCAGCGGTCGTTCGAGCCGCATCTAGAAGGAACGCGGCGTCTTCCAACCGCTGCCATGCAACCTGATAAAACCGTTTGGCGTCCTTATCTTGGGGCACGCCCACGTGCTCAGTCCCCGCGGAGCTTGAGGTTGAACTGGCCGAGGCGCTCGCGGACTTCCGTGAGCGAGGTCTGGCCGAAGTTCTTGGCCTCGAGCAGCTCGTCGGCGGTGCGCTGGACGAGTTCGCCGAGTGTGCCGATGTTCAACCGATTCATGCACTTGCGCGCACGAACGGAGAGGTTCAGGTCGCTCACCGGCTTGTTGAGCGTGGCCTGTTCTTCCGGGCTGAGGTTCTGCTGCGGGCGGTAACGGAACTCGTACTGTTGCCCCTGGTCGAGCGACTGCCCGATGCGCAGTTGCTTCGCGTTCATGATGATTTTGATCTCTTCGAGCGACGTTTCGCCGAAGTTCTTGCTCGCGAGCAGTTGCGACTCGGTGACGCGCGTGAGGTCGCCGAGCGTGCGGATGTTCATCCGCTTGAGGCAGTTGCGGCTGCGAACCGACAGCTCGAAGTCGGTGATCGGGATCTCCAGCACGACGCGGTCGGCCATGCGGAGTTGTTCGTCCTCCGGATCGTAGTGCATCGAGAGCGACGCTTCGGAGTCCTTCACGAACAGCTTGGCGCGCTCGTCGCGCGGGTCGGCCTTCGCGAGCCGGCGGTAGCAGTCCGCGGCCTTGTCGTACATGTCGTTGTCTTCGTACAGCACGCCGAGGTTGTACAGGACGCCCTTCCCCACCGGCGGGTACTTCAGGCACCGCTCGTAGTACCCGATGGCCTCGTAGTCGTTCCCCTGCTGGTCGTTCAGGAAGCCCAACCGGAAGAGGGCCGCCGAGTGCCGGGGTTCGAGTTCAACGGCGCGCTCGAAGTACTTCGCGGCCCGGGGAATATCGCCCTCGGCTTCCGCGAGCGCGCCTTCCTGGTAGTAGTATTCCGCGTTGTGCGCGGCCGCGTCCTTGAGTTTGGCGAGGATGGTCTTCGATTCACCAAGGTGCCCCTGCAACCGGAGCACACCGGCGCGCTGGAGCTGCACCGATTGCGGCGCATAGCCCGACTTTTCCGCCCGCTCAAAGGCTTTCACGGCCGCGTCGTAGTGGTCGGTCGTGTCGGCCCCGTCTTCCGCGTACTGGCGCGACTGACCGAGCGTCACGTGGGCCTGCCCGAGGAAGAACGCGGCCAACGGGCCTTCCGCCTTCAGCAGGTTGTCCACCGCGACGCGGACGTGCCCGAGAAAGTAGTTGGCGACACCGAGCTTGAGGTGGATCTTCTTTTGTTGCGGCGGGGCCGCGACCGCGAGCCGCTTCGTGAGCGTGTCGATGATGTCTTTGAGGGCACGAACCTGTGGCCCGCCCTGGGCCAACCCCTCACGCAGCCGCCCGACCATCCCGCCTTCAAAGTCTTCGCGCTCGACGAGAAGCGCCCGCAGATCGATGAGAGATTCCGTCACGTCTGGCCCCCACTGATCGCCGCTCCTCCGACCGCGCTCAGCGGAACAAGCGTCCCGCCCGGCACTCGGCCGAGTGTCCACGAAGGAAAGAAGCGGTGCGACCCCACTCACTAGCCGGACCTTGCCGCGCGTCGGCAGATCGCGCGAGAGCCGGCGAAAATAACGTGCCGTGCCGAAGATAGGCATATTAACGACCGCACCTACGTTTTGGCAAGGTCACCCGCCGGCCGCGTGCGGTCCTCCGAGTGACGGATCGTTGACGCGGCGCGCCCCATCCCTTAATGTCGGCTCACCTCATCCGGAGTTACCCATGCTCTCACGCCGCGAAGCACTCGCCCTCCCCGCCGCGGGGCTCCTGTCGTCCCACCCCTTCCTGCAATTTGCGTTCGCTGCCGACACCGATGACCCCACGGAGGTGTTCACCTACGCCAAGAAACCAACTGATGTGCGCCTCAAGGCACCGAAGACGCTCAACGACTACTTCCCCTTCGTCGTGCCGAAAACGAAAGAGGCGTGGGAAGAACGCCGAAAGCAGCTCCGCGAGCAATTACTCGTCGCCACGGGACTCTGGCCAATGCCGGAGAAGACGCCGCTCAACGCGACCGTTCACGGCAAGATCGATAAGGGCGATTACACGATCGAGAAGGTCTATTTCGCCAGCACCCCGGGCCACTACGTGTCCGGCAACCTGTACCGACCGGTCGGCCCCGACGCCAGCAAACCCGTGAAGTTCCCGGGGGTTCTGTTCGCGCACGGCCACTGGGAAAACGGGCGGCTCCACGACGCGGGCGAAAAGGCCGGCAAAGCCAACGTCGACGGCGGCGGTGAACCGGACATGGACCGCGGCCGGTACTTCCTGCAAGCACTCCCGGCGACACTGGCGAAGCTCGGGTTCGTGGTGTTCCACTACGACATGGTGGGCGTAGCCGACAGCACCGCGATCCCGCACGGCAAGGGCTTCGCGGACGCCGAAGGCGAACTGCGGCTGCAAAGCGCGATGGGGCTCCAAACCTGGAACAGCGTTCGCGCGCTCGATTTCCTCGCCGGGTTGCCCGATGTAGACGCCAAACGCCTGGGCATGACCGGGGCGAGCGGCGGCGGCACGCAGACGTTCATGCTCGCTGCTATCGACGACCGGCTCGCGGCCGTGTTCCCCGCGGTGATGGTGAGCACCGGAATGCAGGGTGGGTGCGTGTGCGAGAACTGCTCGCTGCTCCGCGTAAACACGGGCAACGTGGAAATCGCCGGGCTGTTTGCGCCGAAGCCGCAAGCCTTTTCCTGCGCCAACGACTGGACGAAGGACTTCGTGCGCAAGGGTTACCCCGAACTCGAAGAGCTCTACAAGTTGTACGGTGCGGTAACCCGCGTGGAGGCAAAGGAGTGGCTGCGTTACGGGCACCAGTACAACGTTCACGCGCGCGAGTTCATGTACTACTGGATGCGCAACTATCTAATGGGTAAGGAGGAGAAGGTTACCGAACCGGCGTTCAAACCGGTCGTGCCCACATCCGGTTTAAGCGTTTACGACGACAAACACCGGCGCCCGAAGGACGAACTCGGCGCGAAGGCACTCCGCGAAGTGATGGCGAAAGCCAGCGACGAGCAGATCGCGAAGCTCACCCCGAAGGACACCGAGAGCCTGAAGGAGTACAAGCGCGTGGTGGGCACCGCGTTGCGAGTGATGGTGAACAGCGCCCCGCCCAAAGGCATCATGCTGAGCGAATGGACGGGCAACTTCCCGTTCGTTCGTGGCGCACTCACTCGTGTCGGCAACCACGACGCATACCACACATCAAGCACCGCCGATCTCGTGGCAAAGCTTCACGCAGCGAGCGTCTCGCATCCCAACGAAGCCGACTACTGCCACGGCGACGTGTTACCTTTCTACGTGGCCGAACCCAAGAAGCGCGCGAATCAATGGGTTCTGTGGCTGCATCCGGCGGGCAAATCGAGCCTGTTCGAGAAGGGGAAACTGGTCCCAACGGCGCAAGCGATCCTTGATAAGAACATCGGTATCATGGCGATTGACGTTCTCGGAACCGGCGAGCAAGTGAGTGGCAAACCGTTCGCGGTAGACAAGGGGTTCGCCGGCTACACTTACGGCTACAACCGAACCCTCTTAGCTCAGCGCGTTCACGACGCACTGACCGCGGTTTCCTTTATACGGCGCTCGTACCAGAATCGCGGTTTCGTGCTCGGTGGCACCGAAGAGAAGGGCAATCCCGTTCACCTCGTCGGGTGGGAGTCGTTCGGGCCGATCGCGATTCTCGCGAAGGCACTGGCCGGCGACGCGGTCGCGAAGACCGCGGCCGACATGAACCAGTTCAAGTTCGAGGACATCAAGGACACCGCCGATCCGATGCTGCTCCCCGGCGCCGTGAAGTACGGCGGGTTGGGCGCGTTCCTCGCGCTATGCGCGCCGGGCGAGGTGCTCGTTCACAACCACAAGGGCACCGGGAGCGGCCAGGTGTCGCGCGCCGCATACGAGGCCGCGGGCGCGGCCAAGAACCTCACTCGCGTGTCCGAAAAACTCGATCCCGCAAAGGTCGTTGAGTGGTTGGTGAAGTAACGGAGAAGAACCCTAACCGCTCGCCCCCCTTCTCTTAAGAAGGAGGGGAGAAACACCCGCTCGCTGGTGCCGGCGGTTCACTCAATCGCATCCCCCATCGACCCCTCTTCGACGAAGAGGGGTCGATGGGCCGAGTTCCAACGAACTATGCGCCGCTTCCTCATCGTTGTCACTTTGCTTCTCGTTGGGTTGTGGCTCCGGTCCGCGTTCTTCGCGGTGGACGCGGCCGAATTCGTGTACGTGACGCGGTTCGGCCACGTCGAAGCGATCCACGACGGCGGGACCAACGCCGGCCTGCACATCAAAGCCCCGTGGCCCGTCGACTCCGTGCTGCGCATGGACCGGCGGGTGCAGTCGTTCGACCTACCCGCGGTCGAAGCGCTCACACGCGACCCCGCGACCCGCACCGTCGACAAGACGCTCGCGGTCGATGCGTTCGTGACGTGGAAGATCCCCGACACCGAAGCCGCGGACCGCTTCGTGAAGACCGTCCGCACCCCCGAGCAGGCGAAAAAGATCCTCGGGCCGCTCATCAACGGGCGGCTCGCGGCGGTCATCAGCACGATGCCGATCGAAGACCTGATCGGAGTCACCGACACGCAAACCACGCTCGCGGCCATCACCGGCGGACAGGGCGCAGCTCTGCCCGAGTCGTCGTTCCGCTCCGACGATTCTCGGCTCATCGACGAGCGCAACGAGCGCGTGCGCCGGCGACTGCTCGGCTCCGAGAGCTTACACGGCGGCCCCGCGAACCCGGTAGACGACATCCGCACGAAGGCCCTCAGCGAGTACGGCATCCAGGTAATCGACATCCGCGTGCGCCGGTTCAGTTACCCGGACACCGTGCGCGGGAGCATCGCGGAGCGCATCCGCAGCGAGCGCGCGAAAAAGGTCGCCGACTACGAGAGCGACGGCCGCAAGCGTGCCGCGGACATCACCACCGATGCCGACCGTGCGGCCCGCATCATTGAGGCCGACGCGAAGGCCCAGAAGACCGTAATCGAGGGTCAGGCCAACGCGGAAGCCGCCCGCATCCGTGCCGCGGCCTACGCCCAGGACCGCGAGTTCTACTTGTTCCTGGAACAACTGCGGTCGTTCCAAGCAATGCTCTCTGACACCCGCGACGTGCTCCTGCTCACGACCAAGCACCCACTGCTGCGGATCATTCAGGGACCGCCGACCCCGGCACAAGCACCGCCACCGAAGTAGTGCCCGGGTGAACCCCGCCCGCAAGGGCGGTGGGTGGCGTATCAGCACAGAAGATTACCCGCTGCCCTCGCGGGCAGGGTTCACCGAACGTGTTCGCCAGGAGCACCATGTTCCGCGCTCGTTATCTCTTTGTTCTGGTGCTCGGGACGTACCTCCTCACCGGCGTCTATCAGGTCGCACCGGACGAACGGGCCGTCGTTCGACGGTTCGGAGGGATCGTCGCGCGCCCGGGACCGGGGCTCGGGTTCGGGCTGCCGTGGGGCATCGATCGCGTCGATCGCGTACCCGTGCGAACCGTGCGGCAGTTGCGTGTGGGTTACGACAGCGAGGCTGCCAACGACACGACCATGCCCGCGGGCCAACTGCTCACCGGCGACCAGAACCTCGTGAACGTGCAAATCGTTCTCGATTACGCCATCGGCGAAGCGGACCAGGATCTCGACGACTACGTGATTCACCGCGATCTCGTGGACCCGACCCTCTCGCGCACAGCCGAGGCCGTCGCCGGCGAGTGGGTCGCGGGTCACACGGTCGATCAGGTGCTGCTCACCGGAACCGGCATGCTCCCCGCATGGGTCATGGACCGGCTCGCCGAACGGCTCCCCGAACTGAAGCTCGGTATCCGCGTGCAGCGCGTGAGTGTCGCTCTGATCGCACCGCCGGACGAAGTGCGTGCAGCGTTCGAGGCCGTTACGCAAGCACAAACCGCGATTCGCACGAAAGAGTTCCAGGCCCAGCAGGAGCGCGACCAGCGCTTGCGCCAGGCCGACGCGATCCGCTACCGGCTCGGTCAAGAAGCGAGCGAGTACCGTGAATCGCAACTGCGACTGGCGCAGGCCGACGCGACCGAGTTCCTCGCACAACTCTCCGCGTACCGCGACGTGCGCGCGACGAACCCGGACGCGCTCTCGTTCTTGTGGTGGGACGAAATGCGCCGCACGATGATCGCGATGAAGACGCGCGGCGGAAAAGTGCGACCGCTCGACCACCACCTTCAGAACGGCGAACTCAACGTCACCGAGTTCGTACCCCTTCCCAAGCGGTGATCGGACACGTTCACTCGCGTAGCAAGAGGGGCAGCCGCTCCTTCGCGGTCAACTCACCGCTCACCACATCGGCCCGCGCCGCAGCACGCTCGGCACCGGCTCCGTGTCGGTTCCCGGTTCGCTCATGAACTTCGGCGAGGTACATCCGCACGCGCGAATCCCCCGGGCGCTGGTCCTTCGCTTCTGTCAGAGCGCGGAGCGCCTTGCACAGCATTTCTTCGCAGAACCCCTCGTCGCGTTTGGGATCGCCGTCCTGCTCTCGGACGAGCAGAACCAACCCGACACCGCGGTGAAACGATTCGCCGAATCGATCGCGTGTGCTGATCGCGATCTCGCGCAGTTTGATGTGTGCGGTCACCAAGTGTGACTGCAACGCGGTCGGACCGGTCTGCGCATCAGCGACGAACTGTTCGAGGTGGCACTTCGCTTCCGCCGGGTGCGCCGCTCGCAAATACATTTCCGCAAGCTGAAACCGGAACATCGGCTGGTCCGCGTGCCGCCGAACATACCCTTCGAGGTGCGCTGCGGCACTGAGATAGTCGTCGCGTTCCAGGCACTTCGTGACGTGGCTTAAGGCGTCGTCTTCGGGGGGCGAAGAACCTCCCTCGTTCCCGCTTCCTGGAGGAACGGGGGGCGAAGAACCTCCCCCCCCAGCCCCCCTCGCTCCTTGCGAGGGGGAACCCCCTACGGGTTCCCCCTGCAACCCCCTCCTGCCAGAGAAGGGGGAGAAAGAAGTCTCCGGGGTAGGTGCCGCGTTCTTCGATTGTAAAGTGCCGGTCTCCCCCTTCCCTTCAGGGAGGGGGGGCGGGGGGGTAGGTCGTGGCTGCAACCCCTCCCCAACCCCTCCCCTAAATGGAGAGGGGCTTAAAACTGGCGCTTGCGATGCACCAGTTTCTGCGTTTTGCTCTGCTCCCCCTTCCTTCTTAGGGAAGGGGGTTAGGGGGTTAGGTTGTCTTTGCTCCCCCTTCCCTTCAGGGAGGGGGGACGGGGGGGTAGGTTGTCTTCGCTCGTCTGTCGGCCCGCTCGTTGAAACAGGTGGTGGTACAGTTTGCGGTGCGCGCAGTGACTCGCACCCGACAACGACAACCGCGAGCACCAATAACAGCGCGACCCGCATCGCCGACCCTCCGGTGACACCGGGGAAATCGACGGCGCGGGTTGCGCGAGTTCACGCAGTTCGGGGGACATAGCGAACTGCGGCGCGAAAATAGGAAACTTGTGCGCGTCGTATCTCCTACACCACGCGCACGGTCAAACGTCTCGGCACGTAACTCGATACGGGCACCGCCCACCCTCGGTCCCCGCACAAGTCCGCGGAACGTTCACGGACGCACGCGGCCCCTCAACCGCGAACGCCACCGAAATACTATTCCTCCGTTCATATAATGTCAATATGTCACCTAATCCACTTTTCACACCAGAAAAGCGAACGCGGGCGGTGCGCACCTAAGCACACCGCCCGCGTTCGTTCCGCTTACGCAGCCATCAGTTACAAAGATCTTCGCCGAGTTTCGCGAGCGCCTCGCCCTCGATCTGGCGCACGCGCTCGCGGGTCAGTCCGAGGCACTCGCCGATTTCCTTGAGGGTCTTTGGCTCCTCGTCGTTCAGTCCGAACCGCATGCGCAGAACCGTCGCCTCGCGCGGGTCCATCTTGTCCAGTAGCACCAGAACTTGTTTCAGGTCGTCGGTTTCCACCATTTCGGTGTCGGGCGTCTTCGCGCGGTTGTCCATGAGCATCTCTTCGATGCTCCACCCGGCCTCGCCCTGGTCGGCTTGCGGGGCCGCGTTGTACACGCGGATCGCCTTCTTGATGATGTTCAGCTTCTTCTTCGGCAGGCCGAGGAGTTTGGCGACCTCTTCGTGGGTCGGCGGGCGCCCGAGTTCGTCGCTGAGCTTGTTGGTGGCCCGGCGCCACTTCGCGAGCAGTTCGACCATGTACGCCGGGATGCGGATCGTCTTCGCGGTGTTCACCAGAGCGCGCTTGATGCTTTGCTTGATCCAGTAGCTCGCGTAGGTGCTGAACCGCGTGTTCATCGTGGGGTCGAAGCCCTCGACCGCCCGCAGCAGTCCGAGGTTGCCCTCTTCGATGAGATCCTGGAGGGCCAGCCCCTTCCCGGTGTACCCGCGGGCGATGTTGACCACGAGCCGCAGGTTGGCGCGCACCATCTGGTCGCGGGCCTCCGTGTCCCCCTCGCCGATCGAGCGGGCCAGGGACTTCTCCTGGTCGGCCGAGAGCAACGCGGTTTCGTTGATCTCGCGGAGGTACGTTTCCAGCGGGGACTGGACCACATCCGGGCGGTAGCGGCGGAGTCGCGACATGGTATCGAGCATCCTGTCTACAAAAGGGCCGGCATTGGTCGCGGTCTGGCGAGTCCGCAGAGCGCCGGGTGGGCGCCGGGTCGTTCGGGGCGATGGTAAGTCGCTCTCGGACGAACCCGCAGAGACGTATCGACCGCTGAAACAATAACCTGGATTAACGCACTGGTGGAACGCCCGGACGAGGGGGATTTCGGGCGTTGTCGAACGAACCACAGCCACAACCCGACCACCGCAACGAATCGTTACGGCCGGCGCAACCGGGGGAGGTCGCACAATGTCATCGGGTCGCCGACCGGAAGAACCGGATGGGATGGTTCTGCGGTCGTATCAGAATACATTTCGCTCCGGAACGAGTTCAACACTAATTTCCGGTCGGGGCGAAGGCGAGTCGTACTTCCTCCCGTACCAAATCATTACCGGAACGTCACTTTATGATATCCCGGCCCGCTAAAAAGTTTCCGAAAGTCAACCACGATTTATTCGCTACGGTCCGCCCGCGTCGAGAAGTACGACAGCGGCCGGAGCTTTACGATCGTGGCAGAACTTAACTGATTCGAGTGCCCATTTCACAAACCTGATTCGTGCCCCGCACCCGCCAACAAAATCCGCACGACCGACAAAAAAGAACCGGCCCCGACTATTCGCCGGGGCCGGTTCAGCAGATTCACGCGATCGAACCGCGGTGAGAGTTATCACCGCAGTTCCATTCGCACTTATTCTTTCTTGTCGCCCGGGAGTTGGAACAGCGGGCCGGCGGCGCCGGTGCCACCGCGAAGCCCTTCCTTCTCCTTGGGCGCTTCCTTGCTGCCGCTGCTGCTGCCGCCTTCCTTCTCCTTCTTGGCTTCCTTCTCGCGGGTGGCTTTGAGCTTCTCCTCCATAGCCTTTTCCGCTTCCGGGCCTTCGATCGGAAGGTCTTGCACGTCGTCCGGGACGGTGTTGTCGTCCACGTTCTTCATCGAGAGGCCGATCTTGCGGTCCTTGGCGTCGACGCGGAGCACCTTGACGTCCACGTCGTCGCCGACCTTGACCACCTCTTCCGGGCTCTCGATCTTGTCGTCCGAGAGTTCGGAGATGTGGAGCAGGCCCTCCAGCCCCTCTTCGAGCTGCACGAACACGCCGAAGTTGGTGAGCTTGGTGACCTTGCCCTGGACCTTCTGGCCCGGCTTGTAGCGGCCCGGGATGTCGGTCTCCCACGGGTCGTTGCCCATCTGCTTGAGGCCCAGCGCGACCCGCTTGCGCTCCTGGTCCACGCTCAGCACCACGCAGGTGATCTTCTGACCCTTCTGGACCACTTCGGAGGGGTTGGACACCTTCCGCACGTAGCTCATGTCGGAGACGTGCAGGAGGCCGTCGATGCCCTCTTCGATCTCGATGAAGGCCCCGTAGTTGGTGAGGTTCCGCACCACGCCGGTGATGACCGTGCCGGTCGGGTACTTCTTGGCGACCTCGCCCCACGGGTTGCTCTGGCACTGCTTCATGCCGAGCGAGATTTCCTTCTTGTCGTGGTTGATGTTCAGAACCTGAACTTCGACCTTGTCGCCGATCTGGACCAGTTCCTTCGGGTCGGCAATGCGCTTGACCCACGACATTTCGGAGATGTGGACCAGCCCCTCGATGCCCGGTTCGAGCTTAACGAACGCCCCGTAGGGCATGATGTTGACCACTTCCCCGTTGTGGCGGCTGTTGATCGGGTACTTGGCCTCGATGTTCTGCCACGGGCTCGGGGTCTTGTGCTTCAGCGAGAGGGCGATCTTCTCCTTCTCGCGGTCGATGTGCAGGATGTACACTTCGAGCGACTGGTCGATCTGCACCACGTCGCGCGGGTTGGTCACGCGGTGCCAACCCATGTCCGTGATGTGGAGCAGGCCGTCGATCCCGCCGAGGTCCACGAACGCGCCGAACTCGGCGATGTTCTTGACCACGCCGGTGCGGATCTGGCCGATTTCCAGTTCGCCGAGCAGCTTGTCCTTCTGGATCTTGCGCCGGTCCTCGATCAGCTTGCGCCGGGACACGACGATGTTGCGCCGCTGCTCGTCGATCTTCAGGATGACGCACTCGATGGTGCGGTCGATGTACTCGTCGATGCTCTGCGGGCGGCGGATGTCCACCTGCGAGGCCGGGAGGAACACGTTCACGCCGATGTTGACGAGCAACCCGCCCTTGATCTTCTTGAGCACCTTTCCGGCGACCACGTCGCCTTCCTTGTGCTTGGCGAGGATCGCGTTCCATTCCTTCTGCCGCTTCGCCTTGCGGTAGGAGAGCTGGATCGTGCCGTCTTCGCTCTCGACGGTTTCGAGCAGCACCTCGACGGTGTCGCCCGGCTTCGGCGGAGAGGCGTCGGTGCCCTCTTCCCTCCACTCGTCCAGTTTGATGACGCCTTCGGACTTGTAGCCGATGTCGATGACCACGTCGTCGCCACGGATCTCGAGCACCTTACCGGTGACGATCTTGTTGGCTTCGTAGTCCTGGTCCTCGCTCTGAATCCACTCTGAGATTTCTTTGGTGAAGATATCGTCGATGCCCAGAATGTCGTCTTCGGCCGAGTCGAACTGGCGGAGAAGGTTGCGGTTAACCATAGTGTGAGGGAGGCAGACGCCCGTGCGGTCCGAGGGAGCACCGAAGGAACGACGGGTACAGGGGTTAAAGGTTGCTCCAGGCCCGGCGAACTGGACACAGTTCACGCGCCACGGGAATGAAGTTGGGGAATTGTATCGAGCGTTCAGCCTTCGCAACAGGGGTGATTCAAAAAGGGCAATGAACGAGGGAATCGCAAACGAATTCGTTAGCGCCTTGCTGTTCCGCCCGGATTCTGGTCTTTTGGTTGAACGGATCTTTCACCCGCGGCCGTCATTCACTCATGAACTTCGTCCAATTGCTCAAGTTCGCTCTCGGTGGGTTGTGGCGGCAAAAAGTGCGGACCGCACTCACGCTCGTGGGCGTGACCGTGGGCACCTGCGCGCTCGCGTTCAGCGTGTCACTGGGCTTGGGGCTGCGCGCGTTCATTGACACCGAGTTCAAGGGGCGCGACGATTTCTGGCGCATTGTGGTCCGCGCGGATGAGGCGCCGCCGGACGAGAGCACCATTCCGTCCGAAAAGATCGCGGTCCAAGGCTCCATGTCCGACGAGCGCCGGGCACGCATCCGCGAGGCCCTCGTCGACCGCTACCAGCACGCGCGTTCGTCCCGGCCCGCGACGCGACTGCTCACTCCCGACAAGCTCGATGCCATCGCCCACATCCCCGGCGTGGCCGAAATACGCACGTACCGCACCGGCGACGGGCGCGTGTGGATCGACTCCTCCGAAACGCCGGCCAGCGCACTCTGCGTGAGCGGACGGCTCGACGACCTCGCGCCTCGACTACTCGCTGGCCGATTACCAAGTGCGCCCAACGCGGAAGAAATCGTGGTGTCCGAGTACGCGCTCTATCAGCTCGGCATCCGCGACGACGCCGACCTGGAACGGGCCGTCGGCCGCACGGTGAAGCTCGACGTCGGCGGGGTGAAGCAGAGCCAAGCGACAACGATGGCCCGCGCCATGTTAGGGCCGCTCCCGGCGGGGGAGCTGACACGCGGGCAGGTGCAAGTTCTGGAAAAGATCGCGGCCGCGCTCCCCAAAAAGCTCAGCGCGTTCGATCTCAGCATCGCGGAGCAACTGGAGTTGCAGAAGCTCCTCACCCCGCCGGCCGAACCGAGCGAGGAGCGCCAGGGCGAGTCCGGTAAAACCGCGAGCGGTACGTTCCGCATTTGTGGTGTGGTGAGTCGACTTACACGCGACGAGCGCAAGAAAACAACGCCTTTAGACTCGTGGGAACTCACACAGGGCGAGGTGTTTCTTCCCCCCACAACCGGCGACAAGTTGTTCGGGAAACTCCCGTGGCAAAAGGAAGGCGGCTTCTACAGCGCGGACGTTCGCGTGATACCCGGCAGCGAACTCCCCGCCATCGTGTCGCAAATCGAAGCCCAGGGCTTCCGCGCACATAGTGGCGCGAAGTGGTTCGCCGCAGCCAAACGCGAAGTCACGCTCATCGCTGCCGGATTGAACCTGTTCGCCTTCATCGCGCTGTTCGTGGCGTCTGTGGGCATCACGAACACGCTCGTGACCAGCGTGGTGGAGCGTACCGGAGAAATCGGTATCTTGCGGGCCGTGGGTGCCACCCGGGGACAGGTGATGGGCCTCTTCCTCACCGAAGGCGCGTTGATCGGCTGTGCGGGGGCCGTCTTCGGGCTGGCTCTGGCGTTCGGGCTGACGATTTGGGCCGATAAATGGGTACAAACGCTGATCGCGGGGCAGATGGACGGACACAAGATGCTCTCCACCACGATCTTCGTGTTCCCCTGGTGGTTGTGGGCCGGATCAGTGTGTTTCGCGGTCGCTGTTACAACACTCGCGGCCCTGTATCCGGCCCGGCGGGCGTCGCAAATCCACCCCATTGAAGCACTTCGGTACGGTTAAAGCTAGAGAGCAGCCCCATTCCGCGGGCATTTCGATCGGCATAGAAGTTGGCCTTTCGTCCTTGCCCGGCTTGTGGCATTCTCCGCGGCGCATGGACGCACCCGAAGCCACCCCAATACCCGCGCCACCGGTACCGGGCACCACACCGCCCGTTTCCGCACCCGTGCGCAGATTCTCCCGCCGCCGGCTGTTCAAGCTCGCGAGCGGCGCCGTCGCGCTCGGGTTCGGTGCGGAGTTCCTGCGGGTGGTCGCGTTCACCAACGTTCACACCGTGATCCCCGGGCGCGTGTACCGCACCGCGCAACTCAAGCCGGAACCGCTCCAGCAGTTCATTGCCGAAAAGGGCATTCGCACCGTTGTGAACCTGCGTGGCGTGTGCAGCAACATGCCGTGGTACATCGGCGAGTGCCAAACCTCGCACACCGCGAACATCAACCAGGAAGACATTACCCTCTCCGCGAAGCGATACCCGGCGCCGGTCGAAGTGAAGCGCCTTGTCGATGTATTCGACCACACCGCGTACCCGATCGTGATGCACTGCCAGCGCGGGGCCGACCGCACCGGGTTGGCCTCGACCGTTGCGAAACTACTCATGACCAATGAGGATCTGGCGACCGCCCGGCACCAGATGTGGTTCCGGTACGGGCACTTCCCCTACGGCCGTACCGCGGTGCTGGACGAGTTCTTCGACTACTACGCGGCGTGGCTCACCGCACGCAACGAGGAACACGCCCCGGACCGGTTCCGGCGCTGGGTCAACACCGATTACTGCCCCGGCCCCTACCGCGCGGACCTTTCACTGATCGGCCCGAAGACGTTCCCAGCCGGACGTGGGTTCAGCGTCACGGTGCGGGCACGGAACACGTCCATCGAACCGTGGACGTTCACCCCGGGCGGCACGGGCGGCATCCGGTTGCGGCACACGCTCACCGATCATCCGGCCGGCGAAACGAAACACAAGGCTCACGTCGGACACCTTGCTCGCGTCGTGAACCCCGGTGAGCACATCGACCTCGTGTGCGGCATCCCGCCGCAACCGGCCGGAAGCTACATGCTCCACGCGGACCTGCTCCACGGCCAACCGATCGAGTTGCTCAACACCGACTTCGTGCAGTACGGCTCCGAACCACTGATGACGAACGTGATTGTTACCTAGGGGAGAACCTAACCCCCTAACCCCCTTCCCTAGGAAGGAAGGGGGGACAGACGCGAAATCATCTGCGATGGGTTTAAGCCCCTCTCCGCTTAGGGGAGGGGTTGGGGAGGGGTTCTTCACACCCACCCTAACCCCCTTCCCTAGGAAGGAAGGGGGGAACAGAAACAAATGCACTCACACGGTTTTCGGCTTTAAGCCCTGCCCATGAAGGCCGGGAGAGGTTCTTCCAATGCTCCTATCCGTAGTTGTGCCCGTCAAAGACGAGCGGGAGAACGTGCGCCCGATGTTTACCCGCGTGCGCGAGGCGCTCGACGGGTCGCGAACCGCGTCGTGGGAACTCGTGTTCGTGGACGATGGTAGCACCGACGGCACGTTCACCGAACTGGAAACCGTCGCCCGCGAGGACGCCCGCATCAAAGTGGTGCGGTTGCGCCGCAACTTCGGCCAAAGCGCCGCGACCCAGGCGGGCGTGGACGCCGCGGCGGGAGACGTCATCGTCACGATGGACGGCGACCTCCAGAATGACCCGGCCGACATCCCGCTAATGATCGCGAAAATGACCGAGGGCGGTTACGACGCGGTCCTCGGTCAGCGCGCGAAGCGCCAGGACAAGTTGCTGCTGCGGAAGGTGCCAAGCCTGATGGCGAACTGGCTCATCCGCAAGGTACTTGGCGTGCCGTTCAAGGACTTCGGCTGCACGCTCCGCGCGGTGCGCCGGGAAGTGTTCGACGGGCTGGTACTGTACGGCGAGATGCACCGGTTCATCACCGCGCTCATCATGCAGCAGGGCGCGGCCGTCACTCAGATCCCCGTGCGCCACCACCCGCGTACCGCGGGCAAGTCGAAGTATACGCTCACGCGCACCATTCGAGTGATGCTCGACCTGATGACGGTGAAGTTCCTGGGGAGCTTCCAGACGCGCCCGATGCACCTGTTCGGTAGCATGGGGCTGTTGTGCGTGCTGGCAGGTTTCGTGAGCGTCGCCGCGAGCGCGGTGATGAAGTACACCACCGGCCCCGGCATGACCGCGAACCCGCTGTTCCTGCTCGGCGCGGTCGCGGGGCTGATCGGCGTGCAGTTCGTGTCCCTCGGGCTGATGGGCGAAGTTCTCACCCGCGTGTACTTCGAGAGCCAGGGCAAGCGGCCCTATGTGGTCCGCGAGCGCCGGAACCTGGATCGCGGCCCCCTCCCCGTCGGGCGCGGATCGATCGCGGCATAACGAATCCGCCCTTCTCCGGGAACCGCGGGCATCCCGTCCGCACAGGTAGCGAAAATCCAGTGGCTTCTGCCAAATCCCAGAAGCCACACGCAGAGCACATTAAGCGGACGAGACGTCCGCGTTCCCAGGGAAAATCCTGCATCCACTTTTCTTCCGCTCACGTACTTTGAGGCGTGTCGCCCGTTCGTTCCTCGGGACGCCCTCATGCACCTCGCGCTCGTTTGCCCGTCGATGCACGGCCACCTGAACCCGATGGCCACCCTCGGGCGCGAACTCGCACGCCGCGGGCACCGAATCTCACTCATCGGCTCGCCCGAGTCGAAGCCCAAAGCGGATGCGTGCGGCTTCGAGCACCTGCCCATCGGCGTGCCGGAACACGAGTCCGGGGAGTACACAGCGAGCCGGGTCCGGCTCTCGGAACTAAAGGGCATTGCCGCGCTGAAGCTCACCGGCCAGTTGCTCCGGGACGCCGCGCTGACGGGCCTGCGTGACATGCCCGATGCGATCACGAAAGCGGGCGTCGACGGCATTTTGTCCGACCAGGTCACGCCCGAAGGGTCCGCGGTCGCCGAGTCACACAAGTTGCCGTTCGTGATGATCTGTAACGCGCTCGCGGTTCACCAGGAACCGGCCGTTCCGCCGCCGGTTCTCGGCTGGAAGCACCGCTCCGGGCTCCTCGGCGAGCTCCGCAACCGTTTCGGTAACACGCTGCTCACAATGGCCGCGGCGCCGCTCGTGCGCGTGGTGAACGAGTACCGCGACAAGCACAAACTCCCTCGGTACTCAATGGGCTCCAACACGACCATTGGTCTGGCGCAAATCGCACAACAACCGGCGCTGTTCGACTTCCCGCGCAAACAGCTCCCGGCACACTTCCACTACACCGGCCCCTGGCACGGTCCGCAGCGCGATTCCGAGACCGCGCCGTTCCCGTGGGAGAAGCTCAACGGCCGGCCGCTCGTGTACGCCTCCCTCGGTACGCTCCAAAATCGACTCCACCACGTGTTCGCCGCGATCCTCGAAGCGTGCTCCACGCTCGACGTGCAGGTCGCACTTTCGCTTGGTCGAAAAGACGCCGTGTGGGACGGTCCCGTACCCACGAACGCGATCGTGGTACCGTTCGCCCCGCAACTGACGCTGCTCGACAAAGCGAGCTTACTCATCACACACGCGGGCCTGAACACCGCCCTGGAGGGGCTGTCGCGCGGGCTGCCGATGTTGTGTATTCCGGTGACGAACGACCAGCCCGGAGTGGCCCGACGTGTGGAATGGCTGGGCGCCGGGGAGATTCTGAAGCCCGGCAGCGCGACCGCACCGCGCCTGCACGCAGCGCTCAAGCGACTCCTCGCCGACCCGAAGTACCGCGCTGCGTCCGAGCGCAGTCGCGATCAGATGAAGGCGGTTCCCGGTGTCGCTCGCGCCGCGGACATCGTGGAGGAAGCGTTCCGAACCGGGAAACCCGTGCTGCGGTGAGGTCCGTTCTTACCAGTCATTACCGGGCAGGTCACCGCCCGCCCGCGTGCCGGCCGCGGCCCACGATTGCGGGGCGATGCTATTGGTTACGAACCGCACGCTCCCGTCGGCGAGGCACGCATTAACCCCGCCCGTGTGCCGACTGCGTGCGGCTTTCCACGCGGGGTTACTGTGTTGCACGCAGTCCATCAGCGGGCTGTTCGGCGTGCGCACGTTGTTGTACAGCCCGCAGTTGTACGCCCCGTCCGCCCATAGCGCGCCGCGATCAGTCACGAGCGTCGTGCTGGCATCGCAGTTCGCTTGAGTCAAAGGGTTCGCGTTCTTGTAATAGAGGCGCACGTCAGTGGCTCCCGCCGGGGCCGTTCCACCGGCACCGAGAAGCGATTCCGAAAACGCGACGGTATTACTCAGCCCGTCCGTGACACCCGCGATCTTCACACCCGGGTTCAGAACCACGTCCCGGTCCACCCCGTAGAAGATACCGTCGCCCGTGAGGGCGTCGCCGCTCGCGTTGCTCCCGACGCACGCGACGTAGTTGCTCGGTCCCTGATCCGCCTTCACCACGCGGAACTCGTCCGACGGGCAGAGGAACGTCGACACGATCGCGGCGAGTGGCGCACGGTTTTGCGGGAACGGGATCACCTGCGGTTGAACCGACCCGCCACCGTACAACGGCACGCTCAAATCGAGGGCGTTGTACACCGCGGTCTGTTCCAGGTACGGTGTGAGTTGCGCAAGCGCCGACCAGCGGAAGTGCCCCTTGGGATTCGTCGGGTCGACGGCCCACGTTTTCCGCCAGTAGGCGTTCGGGAACGTTCCGGTCGCGCTCTCGTGGTTGTGCAGCGCCAGACCGATCTGCTTGAGGTTGTTGCTGCACTTCATGCGTGCCGCTGCTTCGCGAACCTTTTGAACCGCGGGGAGCAGCAACCCGATGAGGATGGCGATAATCGCGATCACCACCAACAGCTCGATCAGCGTGAAACCGGCGCGGAGGGAGCGAGAGGTTCGCATCGGGGCGGCCCTAGTGTGATGAAATTCACATTCGTAATATCGCGCGAGGGGGCTTAGACAAGTGAAAAGCGTGTGTAGAATCGGCGACTACGAGAGTGGAGGCGGTCGTGTCTGATCTCACGCGCTTTTCGGTGTCGCTCGAAGCGGACCTGCTCGAAGAGTTCGACAAGTTCGTCCGCGACGGCTCGTTCGCCACGCGGAGCGAGGCCATCCGGCAATTGCTCCGGCAAACGCTCACGCGCGACGCCTTCGACGCGAACGACCAGCCGGTTACGGCCACGCTCACGTTGGTCTACGACCACCACCGCCCGCACTTGGTCGAGAAGTTGCTCGCCGTTCAGCACGATCACGCGAACCAGGTGGTGGCATCAATGCACGTTCACCTGGATCACGACCGCTGCATGGAAGTGATCGTACTACGCGGCCCCGGCGGGGCGCTCCAGAACTTGGCGGCTGCGATCCGCGGACTCAAGGGCGTTCACACCGGCACACTGGCACTCGCGGGGGCGGCCGGGCAGGATCACGGCCACGATCACCCGCACCCGCATCCACACCCGCACTAATTCGTGAGAACCCGCGGTCACCCCTTTCCGCGTGGAAATATTGCCCTTTCACGAACGAACCCGGAAGATGAGGGGCTGCTGCCTCAACTTCGAGAGGAACGACCAATGCTCAAGCTCAACTGGGTACTCGGGGCCGCGGCCGTACTGTTCGCCGGAGCCGTTGGTCCGGTCCGTGCGGCCGACGACGCATACGACCTCCGCGGGCCGGCGCCCGAAAAGGGTCAGGTGTTCGTCACCAAGGGGACGTTCAAGATCCGCGACGCCGACACCACGATGAAGCTGGCCGGCCAGTCGGTGGATCTGAAAATCACCCTGAACTCGACCAGCGAAGAAGAAGCCAAGGTGCTCGCCGTGGACGGGCGGAACGTCACCAAGTGCCAGATCAAGATCGTCGAAGAGAAGACCGACGTGACCGCCAACCTCGGCGGCCAGGATATGAGCCACACCGAACCGGGCGCACTGGAAAAGGAAATCATCATCAGCGAACGCGACGGCAAGAACTGGAAGCACTCGCTGGTCGACACCAAGCCGACGGAGAAGCAAACGAAGGAACTCGACGGCCGCAACGGGATCGAGAACGACGACGACCTGTACCCGGAAGCAAAGGTGAAGGTCGGCCACACGTGGCAGGTGGATGGGGGCGCGCTCGTCAAGATGCTCGGCAGCTCGTTCACCGACGTGAAGGGCAAACTCGACCAGAAGTTCGTGAAGATCGAGAAGGTAGGTGGCGAGGACTGCGCCGTCATCCAGTCGGCCGGCAAGATCACCGGGAAAATGAAGGACGAGGGCGAGCCGACCATCGACGTGAAGATGGACCTGAAGATCACCACCTACCGTTCGCTCAAGACCGGCGTGAACGTGAAGGAAAGTTTCTCCGGGAAGATCGAACTGGAAGGCACGCAGAAGATGGACGACCTCAAGGTCAAAATCAAAATGGCCGGCCCTGTCTCGGGCGAATCCACAACCGTGCTGAAGAAGAAGTAACCCCAGTTCAAAAAGAACTCAAGGAACCCCGACTTCGGTCGGGGTTCTTTCGTTTGATGCGCCACCAACGAACGACAGGTTGCCGAACCTCGTTCGTGCGGAGCGTGTCGTTGCCCGCATGGACGCTCCATCCTCTCACCGCACCGCGTTCCTCGTGTTCGGCGACCTGCACGGGCGCATTCTGCCGGCGTTTCGGTTCGCGTCGTACTGGTCGGCGCGGACCGGGTGCGACCTAGCGGGACTGCTCCAGGTCGGCGACATGGGGTACTACACGGACCTCTCGCACTGCGACAAAGCCACGCTGCGCCACGCGAAGGACGACCCGCTCGAACTCGGCTCGCTCGATGTGGTGGTTCGCACCGACATCGCCGACCGCGTGTTCAACGACCCCAATACCGACTTCGATCTCTGGTTCACGGCCGGCAACCACGAGGACTTCGACGAACTGGAGCGCTTCGCGCGGGCGTCCGGCAAGCAATCGGACTTCGCGGTAGACGCCTACTGTCGCGTTCACGGCATCAAGGACGGTGAGGTTCACTCATTCGGATGCGGCTTGAAGACAGCGGCCGTGTGGGGTGTCGACGGCGGTGGGCCGAACGCGCGTCAGAACCTCCCTCTGCGCGGCTACATCCACGAGAAAGCGGTCGACCGGCTCGCACTCGAAGCGTTCGACGTGCTCCTGATGCACGACGCGCCCAAAGACGCGAAGCGCCCCGGCTACGGCAGTGACTTACTCCTCGCGCTGATTGAACTGGCACAACCGCGGTTCGCGTTCTTCGGGCACTACAGCGGTCCCGGCAGCAGGATCGAGCGCGACTACGGCCGCACGGAGGTGTACCACCTCGCAGGGTTCGAGATGCGCACCCGCGACGGCCACCCGGAACCCGGAAGCGTCGGTGTGTTGGAGTGGAACGGAAACGAGAGCACGTTCACGTTCATCGACTACGCCGACCTGAAGCCGTTCACGCGCCATAACTGGAAGTGGATATAGTTTGAGCACTTGGAACCGTGATACCGTACCGCGGCATCGCACGAAACCGAGTGCCCAATGCCGCCATCCCTGTTGTGGAACGTTCAGCGCAAGTCTCTCGATGCGCTGGTATTGGGTTTGACAGACCAGCTGTCTCAGGTGTGGTTGGGAGTTACGGGCGCGCGTCGTTCCTCGCCGAACAGCCAGTTCCGCACGAAGTCACTGACGGCCTTGAGGCGCTCGCCGCTGATGCGCTCGCGATGCACACTGGCCGTCTCGTCGCGTGCGTGCCCCATGATGCGGTCCCCCGCGACCTGGTCTTTGGCCTCCCCGATCGTCTCGAACGTGTGACGTCGCGCGCAGAAGTTCTTGTTCCCGGTAAGCCCCAAAACCTTCACGAGCTTGCGCGTCTCCTTGGAAATCGTGCGGCCTTCCCGGTTCGCCTTGTGCCAGCTCACTCCCCGCGCGGTCAGGAACACGAGGCCGGCGTCTTCGGGAGTTCTTCGGATCGGGGCGTGCGGTCAGCGCTCGGGATCGTCCCAGGGACCGAAGTAGTGCATCCCCCCGCGGATCTTCTTGGCCCAGGGCTTCGTGGCGTGGGCAAACAGTGGGAAGTTTGGGTACGGATCGTTCGGTTTACTTGGAAACTCGGACGGGGTCGAATCGCTCTTTGGCACGGCGGGCGTTCCCCACAAACGGCGGGTGCCACGACCACGGGTGTCGTTAGCGCCCGGTGGTCGTTTGCGAGGATAGTGGGCGTCAACTCCGGTGTCAAATTTGGGTAATGGAGGCACTATGCAAGCTGCAAGCAATTGAGGCTTCAGTAGTTAATGTCACCAATTAGAAATCAGGGTACCGGTCCACAAAACCAAAGACTAAATCCACCAAGTCAGCACCGAGCATTCAAATTGGCGGGGCGTCGGGAACCGGCTGTAGACCGGTCCCCGACGCCCCGTGAGTTTCATATGGTGCCGAGCACCTGGCCCGTGAGCGATTAGGCCTGCGTCACGGTCGCCTTTTCCGCCAGGAGCTTCTGCACTTCTTCGAGGCGCCAGCCGATCCAGAGGACGTTCGGGAGGCGGATCGTTTCGCGCTCGGCGCCGGCCGTCCGCACGATCAGGTCGCCGGAGAAGAAGCCGAGCAGCCAGTGGCGGAACAGGTCGTCGCGCTGCTTCTCGAACGACAATCCGGTGGTGTCGAACGTGCGGATCGACGCGCCGACGTGCTCGCACACGCGGATCTGACCCGGCGTGATGACGATGTAGGTGCGCTGGTCGAAGATGAACACCGACACGCCCCAGAGCACGAACACGACCGACGCGATGAACAGGTACCCGGCCATGTTGATGTAAATGTGCAGGTGGCCGAGCGCCCCGAGCACCTTGTCCCACCCGTCGGGCACCAGCGTGATGAGCAGCGCGATCACCACGAACAGCAGCAGTACCAGGAACGACCACAGCCCGCGCAGCGGCACGTTCGTGATGATGACCGTGACCAGGAGGATGACGCAGAACACCGGCGCCATCCAGACCTTCTGCGACACGCGGGTCGGGAAGGCGTTGGCGGTCCCGCCGCCCGGGACGGGCTTCGAGCGCTCCACCGCGCCGGTCAGCGACTTCGTCGTGCTGGTCCCCGGAACGCCGACCTCGTAGAAGGTGTTCCCCTTATCGTCCTTCCACACGTCTCCCTTGGTGTCTCTCTTCTCGGAGACCGTCGTGCCCGCGGGCAGCACCGCGAGGCGGTGGTCCTCGAAGTACGTCACCGCGGCCATTACGGACCCCAGCAACCAGATCGGCCACCAGTAGAACAGCATGGAGTGGCTGATGAGCGTAATTTCCCGCCTTTGCGGAATTTGCGGGGCCGGTGCGCCGGCCGGCGGCACGGCGGACGGCGGGTGCGGCTCGGTGGACATTGTGAATGGTACTCGGTGAGGGTGAATAGTGTCGCGTTGGGCCGCGCGGCCCGCGTCACTGGTACTTCGGCCATCGCGAGTTGGAATTTTGCGCGAATCGCGCTCAGGCTAGACGCCGACGTACCGAGTTTCAAGTTCCAAGTTTCAAGTTACAGGTTACGAACACGCGCGTCGGACGGTACGGTCCGCACGGAACCCGGTCCGCTCCGGCCACGGAACTCCGGATCGTGGGACTCTGACCCGGGATTATTCACCGGCGAACGGGTCCACTCGCACGCCCACACGGAATGCCTGATGGCACCGGTTGCAGGCGTTCGCCACGCCCGCGAGCGCCGTGCGTGCCTGGAGATAGTCCTTCGCGGCCGCGGCGCGAGCCAGGTCCGTTGCGGTCTCGCGCAGGTCCGCCGCGTGCACCAGCCACGGCTCCTGCCCTTCCTTCGTCTTCGGCGGGCGCATCATGAGCAGGTTGCCCGCTTCGGCGAGCAGAAGCGCCTGCCCGCGTGCGAACGCCCACGCTTCCGCGTCTTTGGGTTTGGCGGCGAACAGTTTGCCGAGCGCGCGGGTGTTCGGGTCCGCCATGCCTTCCATGAGCAACTTCGTTTCGGCGACCGGTTCCAGTTTGGGCGCGGCCTTCCCTCGCGCCGCTTGCGGCTGCGATTGGGCCACCGGGACAAACGCGCACACCAGCCCAACGAGAGCCGCTGCGAACCAGAACCGCGCGCGCATCATGGTGTTGGTCCCGTCGAAATTGAAAGCACGGTCCGTCACACAACCGGCAGGTCCGGCAGTTCCAACTGCACATCGTCCCCGACGACGTGAATCGGGTACGCGCCGATCTTCTGCTTGGGGTTGTCCGCCCACGCGCCGTCCGACAGGCGGAACCGCCAGAAGTGCCACGGACACGTCACGCACCCATCTTCAACGAACCCGCCCGATAGTGACGCGCCCATGTGCGGGCAAAAGTCATCGACGGCGAAGAACGAGCCGTTCACATTGAACACGGCGACGTCCCTCTTGAGGACGTTGACCACCACGCTCCCGCCGTCCGGGATGTCCGCCACTTTTGCGACCGTCACACGCTGGGGCACCGCACGTACTCCGTAAACTTGGCAGGTGTCTGTAATTACTTTACCAAGTCGCTCGAATCTCTTCACGGGTCACGTTACGGGCTTACGCGGCGCTCAGAGTAGTTTGATTTGAGTGACCGAAATGTTCCCACTGAAGCAGACGTCCACATCGGCCCCGGCGCTCCGATTCCGGGTGTGGTAGTCGCCGTCGTAGTGCATGCCGCCGTCGTCCTCGTGCCGGTAGCTCAGTGGCAGCGGGTGCGGGTCGAGCGGGCACAGTACCACGTCCGGGTCCGGCGCATCGGGGGCGAGGTGCGGCAAGTTCACGTTGTAAAACGCCCCGGGCACCACGGACCGAGCGAGCAGATCCGCGAGCACGACGCCGACCCAACGAGCCGCCCGCGCCCAGTCGAATTCCATTCCCCGCTTGTGGTAGTGCGAGAACGCGATCCCGGTCCACCCGTGGAGGACCGCTTCTCGCACCGCCGCTACCGTCCCGGAGTAGTAGACGTCGGCCCCGAGGTTCCCGCCGTGGTTGACGCCCGACAGTATCCAGGCCGCGTCCGGGCACAGCCGGTGCAACCCAACTCGCACGCAGTCGGCCGGCGTACCGTGAACCGCGTACCGACCGGGACCGCGGGTCTCGAATCTTACAGCGGTGCCCGTGGTGACCGCGTGACTCACCCCGGACTGCGGCCCCGCGGGCGCTACGACCACGGCTTCGCCCAGTTCGTGGGTCGCGGTAAGTAGCGCGCCCAGTCCGGCGGCCTCGATACCGTCGTCGTTCGTCAAAAGCAGTTTCATGCGTTCAAAGTAGACGACGGGTTCCGGAAACCCAAGTGCTCCGAGATGCACCGAATGGTGTGGCGGTATGGTGTATGAGAATCAGGACGGGAGCGCGCCGCCGACGGCGTCCATCAGGTCGTCGAGCCCGACGGCCGCGTCCGGACCGCCGATCGAGAGCAGCACCTCGTTGCGCCGGATCTCGACCTCCAGTGTTCCCGAACCCGCGAGAGTTTGAGCCCCTTTCGGCTGCTCCGTGAGCACGGCCATCAGTGATTCGGCCGGGATCGTAACGCTACCCAGTACGACCTCCAGTTTACGGTCCCGGATCGTCACCTTCAGGCCGTCCGCGTCCGCGCCAACATCCACCAGGCGCTCGAGCCCGGTGGTCTGTGATACTCCGTCGATAGTCATGTCTGCTCCTGGGGGGAACGAAATATGCTACCGACTGATGGCCAGCCGGTACACCCCAGGTTCACACGTGCTCGATCCACCGGCGAATCAAGGTCGTGAAACACGAGGCTTTCGCGGCTACATCCGCCCGGTCTGCAAACACGACGGACGCCCGGTCCTTACCCAACCACGCCAACAGCCCGTCCGGGTCGTCAACCGTGACACCGTTCCCGGCCCGCACCTTTGCGCCGAGGTGAAGGATGACCTGAACGCCCGCTTTCGCTCGCAAGTGGAACGTCGCGAACCACTCCGTAGTGCAGAAGCTGGGCGCGTTCCACTTGATACCTTCGGTGACGCCGGGAACGCTGAGGAAAACCTCCCGGACCGCAAGGATCGCGGGCTTGTGCGGGTGCTCCAGGGAGGTGAGGAACTCCTCCACGGTGTCGGCCGGTTTCATCTTCGCCACGGTGTTCTCACACGAGGTTGAGCTGCCACGACACGCCGAACCGGTCGCTGACCCAGGTGAACTTTCGACTGAACCCGTAGTTGTTCGGCGGCATCAGTACAGCACCGCCCTCGGACAGGGTCACGAACGCCTTGTCGAGTTCGGCCTCGTCGGAGCACTCGACGAACAACGAGGCCGATGGGGTGAAGGTGAATGCGTGCGGGATCGGGCTGTCGATGCACGCGAGGTAGTGCCCGCCGACGGTGAATTCGGCGCGCTTCACCGTACCTTCCTTGCCGTGCTCGCCCGGCCCGTATTTTTCGATCGCGGTTACCGAACCGTTGAACAGCGCGACGTACAGCGTCATCGCTTCTTCGGCCTTGCCCTCGAACATGAGTTGAGTAACGACACTGCGCGGCATCTCTGATCCCCTCGGGGTGGAAAAGGGAAAGTAGATCAGGGACGCCGGCGCGTGTCGAGGTCAGCAACAAAATGGAGCAACATCGTGTCCGATACCCGCAAGCACCGCGGTCCCGGTCCGCAAGATCCGACCTATTTCGGCCCGGAAGCCCACACGGAACTGACCGCTGCGGTGGCCGACCTTTCCTGGCTGTTCTCCCGCGGATACGCCGACGCTTCGGCCCTGAAACTGGTCGGGGACCGGTACAAATTGGTGGAACGCCAGCGAATTGCAGTACTCCGCTCGGCGTGCTCCGACGCGGCACTCACCAGCCGCCGATCGCGTGAGATCGGGATCGCGGCACTACGGGGGCGTGCGCTTCGGATCGACGGGTTCAACCTGATCCTGACACTAGAATCCGCGCTCGGGGGCGGGGTGATCCTGTCCTGTCGCGACGGGAGCTACCGGGATCTCGCGAGCGTCCACGGCACGTACCGGAACGTCGACGAAACGCGCCCGGCGCTGGAACTGGCGGCCCGGTACCTCGCGGAGTGGGGCGCGGGGCCGTGTACGTGGTTGCTGGACTCGCCGGTGTCGAACAGCGGGCGGCTCGCGGGGCTGATCCGAGAGGTGAACCCGGACTGGATCGCCGAGGTGGTTCTGAACCCGGACGCGGTCCTGGTACAACCCGGCGACCTCGTGGCGTCCGCCGACTCGATGATCCTCGACAACTGCGGCGAGTGGGTGAGCCTCGCCCGCGCGCTCGTCGAGGTCGGCGTGCCAGGTGCGTTCATTACCGATCTGCGGTAGTGGAAAAGTACCCGCGATGAACGACCCAAAAATCGGATGAAGAAGCGACCAGCGGATCGACGAGCGCCCGAACAGGGTACCGGCGCGGTGGGAGGGTGCGTGAACTTGGCTACGGCGACGCAATTTCTAGAACTGGCTAGAGAAACCATCTTAGCCAGTGGTCGGATCTCGTGCCCTTCCAGTCGCGGCTAAATAGGAATTCCAACCACGAGAGACGATGCTCGAAGTCGAAGTGAAGTACCGGAACGCGGACCGCACCGCCGCGGTCGCAACGCTTCTGAATTGGGGCGCGACGCTCGTCCAGGATCGCACCGATGTGGATCTTTACTTCCAGGCGCCCGACCGTGACCTGAAAGCGAGCGACGAAGCGTTCCGGCTCCGGCGCATCGGTGCGAAAAGCTGCCTCACGTACAAAGGTCCGCGACGTGACACCGAGACAAAGACCCGTCCCGAGATCGAGGTTCCGCTCGGGGACGGGGACGCGACCGCGACCGACATGGAGCGGATGCTCGTCTCACTGGGGTACCGCCCGGTGACCACGGTCCGCAAAAAGCGCCGCGTGTACCAGTTCCACCGGGACGGGTTCGACCTCGAAGCCTGTTTCGACAGCGTCGACCGCGTGGGCGAGTTCGTGGAACTGGAAATTCTGGCGGAAGAATCGCAGTACGAAGCGGCGAAAGCAGTGTTGCTCGCCGCCGCCGCCGAACTCGGGCTCTCGGAAAAAGAACCGCGCTCCTATTTGGGTTTGGTGCTGGAAGCGCAAAACGCGCCCGCGTAAGCGTCCCTGTTCGCCCGGTACTGGTTCGAGATCCATACACCGAGGTTCGGTCGGAATGCTCCCACCGATTGTCACCACGATCGCAGATGTGCGGGCCGCCGTTGACGCGGCCCGCGCCGCTCAGAAGCCCATCGCCTTCGTACCCACAATGGGCGCGCTCCACGAGGGGCACGCCGCGCTCGTTCGTGCCGCTCGCGAGTTCGTGGTCGTGTCGATCTTCGTGAACCCGACACAGTTCGGCCCGAAAGAGGACTTCGCCAAGTACCCGCGCACGATCGAAGCCGATCAGAAGTTGTGCGGCGAAGCCGGCGCGAGCCTCATCTTCGCGCCGGGCGTCGAGGAGATGTACCCGACGAACTCCGTCACGTTCGCGGACGTCGCGAAGCTGGGCGATCACCTGTGTGGCGCCGCACGGCCGGGACACTTCCGCGGCGTGTGTACCGTCGTACTCAAACTGTTCAACATCGTGCGCCCCGATGTCGCGCACTTCGGCGCCAAAGATTATCAACAAGCCCGCATCATCGCGCAAATGGTGCGCGATTTGAACGTGCCTGTTGAAGTGCGCGTCGAACCCACGGTGCGCGAAGCCGACGGGTTGGCGCTGAGTTCGCGGAACCGCTACCTCAGCACGGACGAGCGCACGGTTGCGCCGCGCATCTACCAGATGCTGCAAGCGACCCGCACACGGGCGGGGGCGGGTGAAATCGACGCCGCGCGGCTGGAATCGGCGCTGGCCGCGGACCTGGCCACGATCCCCGGAGCGCGGGTCGATTACGCGCGAGTCGTGGACGCCGAGACGCTACAACCGCTCGCGCGCCTCGATCGGCCCGCGGTCGCGGCCGTGGCCGTGTTCCTGGGCACGACCCGACTGATCGACAACCTCGTGCTCGCGTAACTGCGGGCTGCTGCCCACCCGCTCGTTGGCACTCGCGGTTCGCCTTTGTCTTCGGGTGAACCGCGAGTGCCAACGAGCGGGTGGAACGGCTCCGACTGCTGCTGGCCTCGGATTTCGTTCCGCGTTCCGTTTGGTGCGATGATGGTTCACCCGCTATTCAGCCCCGAGATCAAGCTGATGCTCGCGGAAAAGAACTCCGCGGGCCTGCGGGAGTTCTGCGAATCGCTGCACCCCGCGACAGTGGCCGAAGCACTCGAAGACGACCTCACGCCGGAACAGATTTGGGAGATCATCAGTAACGCGAGCATCCGCACGCAGGCGTCCATCTTCGAGTACCTTACGCCGCAGCAACAGGTGCTGATGGCAGAGAAGGCGCGCCCGCAGATGGGCGAATTGTTCGGCAAGATGTCGCACGACGACCGCGTGGACCTGATGCGCCGGCTCCCCGGGCGCGTGAGTGAGTCCATCATGCGACTGGTGGACGAGGCCGACCGTAGAGACATTGCGACGCTGTTCCAGTACGGCGAGAACACCGTCGGCGCGCTGATGACCACGGACTACGCCTGGCTCGCCGGGACGCTCACCGCGGCCGAGGCCATTGACGTGCTCCGCCAGCAGGCGCCGGACCGCGAAACGATCTACTACATCTACGTCGTTCTCGACGACCCGCTTCGGCGCGCCGACGGGTCGCTCAGCCCGCGCCGGCTCCTGGGGGTCGTTTCGCTCCGCGACCTGATCCTCGCGCCCCGGCACGCACTCATCCGTGAGCTGATGGAAACGGAGCTCGTTACCCTCCGGCACGACGACGACCAGGAAGCCGTCGCGCAGCTCTTCGCCCGGTACGACTTCCTCGCCGCACCAGTAGTAGACGACCAGTTCGGATTACTCGGGATTGTCACCCACGACGACGTGCTCGACGTCGTGCGCGAGGAGGCTACCGAAGACTTGCAGCGCCAGGCGGCGGTCGGACCGATCGAGGGCGACTACCTGAACGCGAGCTTCTACCGCGTGTGGCGCAGCCGGGTGAAGTGGCTCGCCGTGCTGTTCATCGCGGAACTGCTCACGTTCACCGTGATGGAGCGGTTCGAGGAACTGATCGCGGCCGTGGTCGTCCTGGCACTGTTCGTTCCGCTGTGTATTTCAACGGGCGGGAACTCCGGTACGCAAGCCGCAACGCTCGTGACTCGGGCAATGGCCCTGGGGTTCGTCGGCCCGCGCGACTGGAAGCGCGTGCTGCGCCGCGAGCTCATGATGGGTCTGGCGCTGGGCGGGGCACTGGGCGGGATCGCATTCATTCGCGGGGCGCTTACTCCGAGCGACACGCGAAGCGGTCCGCGGAAGGTGAACGAATCGTTCTCCATTCGGGTGCCCGCCGGGACCGACTTGCCCGCACAAGAGGGGGCATCGCTCTGGGGCACCAAATACTGGGACGTGCCACTCGATGCGGGAACCCCGCAAACAACGAAGACGGAGAAAAACGCGCGGGTCCGGTTGCCGGAAGGCACGAAGGGGCTCGAGGCTCCCACGAAGAGCGCGGAGTGGTGGGAGTACCAGTTCCCCGCGGAGTGCGAGGTCCGAACTGAACCCGTCAGCCGGTGGCGGCTCGGCGCGGCGATCTCGATCGCGGTGCTCGGGATCTGTCTCTGGGGCACGCTGATCGGGTGCGTGATCCCGCTCATCATTCGACAACTCGGCGGCGACCCCGCTATTGCCTCCGGTGCACTCGTCGCGACCGTCGTGGACGTGAGCGGCATCGCGATCTTCTTTTCCGCCGCGTGGATCATTCTGCTGTGAGATTCTAATCGGCGCCTGAAACGAACGTTTCAGGTGAACGAGAGCGACAGTACGCCGCGCCCTTCCTCGCCCCTGTATGCAGCTTGCGCGACAGTCGCAGGGGCCATTCCCGTACTCTTCCGTGTCGCTCGGCACCACGTTCCCACCAACACGGGCGAACGCGCCGACCTGAATCGCCCTTCCCGAAGGAGCAACATTACCGCGGAGTCGTTTGGTAACGGCGGTGACGTGATAATCCGCGACGTGCGACAAACGGTAACGCTCGGAACGCCTTATAGTGCCTAAAAGTGCCGTATAATTCAGTAAGAAGAAGGGTGAAGTTACCTTGGAACCGCGGTGCAAAAAGAGTTGTTACACGACTCGTATGCACAACGGAATCTGACCAATACAAAAAATCCCGCGAGGCCATTCAGACGTCACGAGGATTGGCTCACGGTGACTAATAAACTTGCGGCGGATCGATAGATCCTGTACTCTGACTGATGACCGATTTGCTGAGCGCGGCCACACGATCTACCGGCAAAACCGAACCGTCGGCCCTGCCGCGCGCACCGAGTCAGAGTAGCTAACAACCCTTGCATTTGATCGTGACCGGTTCGCGTTGTGTCCCTCTCCCTAACCCCGAGACCCGATGCCCCGTTCCAACTCCGCCCCGGACCAGCAAGCCACATGGTTCGCAGCGTTCAGCGAGCCGACCCGTCTGGCCCTGATCCGCGCGCTGGCGGCCGGTGAGAAGACCGTAACACAACTCGCGGCCGAAGTCGGTGCCGAAATCGTGAACGTGTCGCACCACCTCAAGATCATGAAGGACGCCGAGTTGGTCACCGCGCAAAAGGACGGGCGGTTCATGATCTACTCGCTCGTCGGTGCGGCCGTGGCGAAGGGGATGCTGGAGCTGTCTCACACGTCCGGGGCCAAAGTGTCACTGCCCCTGGAATGAACGCGGGCTTCCGCACTGCCGAGGTTGTCGCTAGGAAGCCGAGGTCGGAGTGCCCCGCTGAGCCCGGCCCCGGCGGAAACCGAACGGCGCAAACTGCGGCGTAGCGCGGCGGTTCGTTGAACCCGTCTCGTGCACGTACCTACCGCAGACCTTGATGGGCCACGGTGAGTATCGGCGCCTTAGATTGGGGCTACTTGTTTTTCGGCGGAAGGTACTTTTCGCGCAGGTCGGCGAGCGGCTTGCGGCGCTCGGCGCTCGTCATATAGAACCGGTACCCCGTGTCCGCGAGGGGCGCGCCGAGCATCTCTTCCAGCCCCTTCGCCGCGAACTGTCGGTTCAACAAAAAGGGGTCATCGAGCGCGCCGAAGAGCTGCGGGAGCGCGCCGCGGTCCTTCGCCCGCACGAGCGCGTCGGCGGCGACGAGCCGGACCGATTCCTCGCCGCTCGCCAGCCAGCCGAGGGCCGCCGGTTCAGTGCGCCTGGGGTACTTCTGTGCGACCGTGCTCTCGTCGTAAGTTTTGCCGTACCAGTCCTTCAGCCCCTTGAGGGTCCAGTCGATCGGTTTATCGGTGTGACACAGGTTGCACGCATTCGGGTGGTTCGCGTGAATCATGTCCGGGCGCGTCGGCGAGTAGATCATGTGCGTGCGCACCACGTCGTTCAGTCCCTCGTTAATGCGCGGCATGTGACAATTCAGGCACCGGTCGCCCGAACTGCCCGGGGCGTGGTGCGTGTGCTCGCGCCGGGCCGCGGGCGCGCCGAATTTGGTGTGGCACTTGAGGCACACCGCGTCGTCTTTCTCCGGTGGCGGGGTCCACACCGCGCCGAGCGCTTTATGGGGCGAGTGGCAGTCGATACAGCGCAGTTGCGAGTAGCAGCTCCCCTTTGCGGCGTCGGAGAACTCCACCGAGTTCCACGTGGACATCCCGCCCGCGAACGCGGGGCGCCCGCCCGTGTGGCAGCGGGCGCAGCTCCAGTTGAGGTTGTCGTGGGTGCGGCCGGGGTCCGGGGCGCGCTGCGCCTCGACGAGGAGCAGCGGGTCCTCGGGGAAGAAGCGCGGCGGCGTCTTCCCGTCGCTCGCGACGTGCTCCTTGCACCCGAGGTGGCACGCCTCGCAGCTCACGCCAAAGGAAGCCGCGTAGTGCGCCGAGTCCCAGCTCGACATCGGGCTCTGCACGGGGGCGCCCTTCGCGGCGTCGCGCATCGCGCCGAGGGCCGCTTTGAAATCGGACGGGCGGGACTGTTCGAGGTACCCGCCGACCGACCAGTGCAGCGGAACCGGCGCGTGCTCGCCCACCTGGTGGGGCCGGCGCGCCATCAGATCCCCGAGCGCGAACGTCGTGTGGCAGTAGTTGCAACTGGCCGCGTACTCGGCGTAGTGCGGCCCCCGGTCCGGCGGGTGGTACGGGTCGGGACGGTCGTCGTCCGCCCGCTCCGGTCCGACGTGAACGACCGGCACCCACTCCTTCTTCGCCAACCAGTAACCGAACGGCAGCACGTGGTCCTTGTGGTAGAAGTGGTGGGCGCGCGGTTCCGGGCCTTCGGTCTGCTTGCCCACGTAATACTGGTAAAAGCGCGAACCGATGGTCTGTGTCACTTCGTACACGCGGGTGATACCGTCGCGCACCAAGCGCATGAAGTGCTTACCGTCGCGCGCCTCGAAGGTTCCCGTTCCGCCGCGGTAGCTGATCGACGCTTGGGGGGAGAAGTCGCCACGAACGGTTGCGGCACCGGCGGGAACGTTCATCCACCGGTGCGGGTGCGCGGACCAGTCCGCATGGGTTCCCGGGTGGCACCGGGCACAGGTATCCGGACCGGCGTAGTTAGTGTGGCGGATGTTGCTCGTTGTGCCCGCAACCGTGCGGAGCCGGAGCACGTCGGGCGGGCCGTCCCACCACACGGTCAGGTTCCGACCGACCGCAAGCTTCATGTGGGGCGGGACGCGCGGGTCCGCCCCACCCACGGTGCCCGGCCCCGGTTCCTTTGGAGCTTCCCCGGAGGGCCGGAGGAACTGCGACGCGACGAGAGCGGCCCCCAAAAAAAGCAGCGCGACGAGAACGGCCAGGAACCGGCGCCGCGCGGGAGAAAGGGGCGTGGCGGACTGCTCACTCATACCGTTCGCCCTTGTGAGCCCACAAAACCGGAGTTGGTCTCATACCGACCGATCGAATCGGGCCGGACCGCTGACGCGGCGCGCCGGGTCCGGTGCCGCGAATCGCATATTACCCGGATCGGTACCGCGTTGTACACAGCCGAGACGAAGTACCCGGGCGCGAGCACGCGCGACCGCTGCAAAGCCCTTTTAGTCGCCGGTACCGGTCGCAGGGCCGTTCCTTTATTCACACTGCGGGATGCCGATAAGCGCCTGTGCTTGGTCCGGGTGTATTTGAAGTTGTTCGATGGCCTCGGGGTGATTCTTGGCCCGGACTCCGGACAACAAATGAACCACGGCATTGCGCAAGGCCGCGAGAACCTGAGGGGCGGTGCCCTTGCGCACCCGGCACGCGTCCTCGCCCAGAGTTACATCCCGGACGTAATGCAACGGATTCTCGATGCGCCAGTGATCCCGAACCAGGCCCAGAAGTGTCGCCGCGTCCGCTCGCTCCGCCGAGAGGCTGGTGATCCCGTGCACCACCTCCACCGTCCGCGCGCCCTTCACCATGCGCTCGCGCGTTACCTTGAAGCCCTGTTTGAGTCCCTTCCACATCGGGCTCACCGTCAGGATCCGCGTGACCTCAAGGGTGCGCGTCTCCCGACGCCCGTGGCCCTTGTCCGTTGAGGTGGCCGACCGGCCCGACGGCGCGGGCGTCGGGACCGGTTCAGGGGGAAGTAGCCGCCGCGATCGAGCGGGCGGCGGTTGCGAACGCGAACCCGCCCTCGATGTCGATGACCAGGGCCGGTTGGTTGTTCTTGGCCACGAGGACGTAATCGCCCCCGGCTTCGATCACCTGTTTCGCCAGATCCCGTTGGCAGAACATCGCGTCGCCCGTCACCACTTTGCCCGTCAGGGGCAGGATCCCCAGCAGTTCCAACGCGGCCTTGTGCTCGTTGGTCCGGGAATCGACGCGCACCTGAGCTAGAACCGCCGCGACCGCCGGCGCGAACGCGGCGACCAGGTGCAGTCCGGGCACCTCGCCCTCGCGACTCCCACGTAGGGTCTTGCCGTCGAGCGCGAGGTGTTCAAACGCGGCGGGGTCGATGCGCCCCTCGATCCAGCGCGACAGGGCGCCTTCGAGTTGTTGCGCGTCGAATCGTCGGAGCGTGCGCGAGAGCGTGGACGTGGTAGGCGTTTGGCCCCGTCGGAACCCGAGTGCGTGGGCCAGTGGGGTTCCGTGTTGTCGCCCGAATCGCGCGATCCCGGAGAGGCTCTTGCGTCCCATGAGCAGGGCCAACGCGACGAGTCCCAGAACGGCAGGCAAGGGGTGGACACGACCGTGGCGACTGCGTGGGTCGGGGAGCGTGGCGAGCGCGTCGTACAGGGTGCGAGGGGGCATGCGCAACTCCGGGACCAAGAGGCAACGCGCCCCGATTACCCAACCGCACTCAAATCCACAACATGAAACAAGGAACGGCCCTGGTACCGGTCGGAACTTGTTGGGAGCTTTTCTGTTCGGGCGCGATCTGTTAGACTGTGGCATACGGTCTCTGGCTTGACGAGCCAAAGGCGCCCTCGCCCCGTTGAGATCCGTCAGAGGGCCGGGTTACTGAATCGTCCGCCGATAGTACGCGGGGCAGTAAAAGACAACAGTCGACGACCCGAAACAGTGTCGTAAGCCCCTAGAAAAGTAGGCCTTGGGAGCGTTTGCACAACTGGTGTTGGCCCAGGTCTTCAAATGTAACTGCGAGCATTTTCACCGAGTCCATAAAACGGCCGTGATCGCCTAGGATTTCAAGCACTTCGTTCATGTCGACCGCGTCGCTCAAAGCCTCCAATAGTTCACCGAAATCGACCCCAGCGGTAGTAATTACTACCGCCCAAAAAACGTGATGCGGCCCGCATTCTGAGCTAAGGTTCTGCTCCAAGGCAGACGCCCACTACGGCTTCTTCCTCCACCCGTTGCTGGGCAGAGTCAGCGCGAATGTCCCAAGAAATTCCACCGTCAAACGAATCACGTGCACGCTGGTATCGGCAGCGGCGGTGGCCAATTATGGCCGCATGCGTCTTCATGGTTGTCGGGATCGCAAGCCGAATCCCGAGGCCCAGCAGTGACGCAGCAACGATCGCGGGCGTTGCTCTCTTTTCGTTCGTCAGCGCCCTGTGGGCGTGGATAGCCTGGATCGCGAGCCGAGACCGGAAACAGATGGGTCTCGTCGAGACGGCCTTTGTTTGGCTCATGGTAGTCGCGTTCGTGGTGCTGCACACCGTTCGCCGATACGCACAGAACGGATGAAGAGCTGTGTACCCCAAAACGGGTGATCGAGTTGTCAAAGACCGTCAGTGCGATTGCGGGACCGCACGAGAACCCCGCCGGCGAGTCGAACGCCGGTGTGTGGTGGAGAACGCCACACACGAACCGTGTCGATGATCGACACGGTTGAACCGTCCGGGGTTGGGACTGTCAGATCCGGCCCGCGTTTTGTCTGCTGGCCTCCAGGTAGGTAGCGAGCCAGCGCACCGCCTCGCGCTTCGCGATCAGCACGCGGCGGCCGTAGCGAAAAATCTCAATCTCGCCGCGAGCAATCGCGCGGTCGATTTCAGGCCGTGACAGTGAAGTGAACTCGGCAGCCCCATCAGGAGAGAGCGCTCCCTCTGAGCAAATCTCTTCTGCGGTCGGCTCAGGGAACATTGGCGTGGCCGGGCGTGCCATGTGCGGGCCTCCAGAAAGGGTGTCGGGCGAGCACCCACAACTACCGCGCCCGCATTAGCCTTCACAGTTTCCAGTTTGCTTTGATCCCTTCAGCGAACTCAACTGGGTCGCGGATCTCGCAGTCCACGGTGAGAAGCGGGATATCACCTTCAACGTCACCGAGCGCGCTGTAGATCCGCTCCAGGCGCGTTTCGCAGATGAGTCCGTGAAGCAAGCAGTCCTCTTTGCGCGACGCGAAGTAGACCTTCTGAACGCTCTCGTAGATCTCGTCGAACTTGGCGCGGACTGCCATGATCCAGGCGGCCAGGGCGCGACTGCACTCGTTTTCGGCGAACTCGCGGTTCTTGACCTTCACGTGATAGGCCACTTCGCGCTCGACCCGCTTCACGTTTTGCTGCGCGCGGACCACGGCCAGTTCCGCCGCGGTGCGTTTCTTCTTCGGGGGCTTGTGGGTGAACGTGTGCCCGCACGTGTTGCACCCGAAGAGCCGGGGCTTCACGTCGAACCCGGTATCGTGCGCGCGTTCGGAACACTGCGGACAATGGACCTGAGTTTTGCGGCTCACAGGGCACCGCCCAGGGCGTGCGCACTATGAACTGCTGACGATATAGGAGTTTACGTCTACACCGAGGGTATCAGGAGGATGCCCGATGCCCCTTGCACTGACCACGGTGTTCGCGGACGTACCCGACCCTCGGATCGAAACCGCCAACAAGCTCCACAAGCTCACCGACATCTTGGTGATCGCCACGTGCGCGGTGATCGCCGGGGCCGACGGGTGGGAGGAGATCGCCGAGTACGGCCAGAGTAAGGAGGACTTCTTTCGGCGGTTCCAGGCGCTACCCCACGGGGTTCCGAGCCACGACACGTTCGAGCGCGTGTTCGCCAAACTCGATCCCGATGCGTTCGCGGACCGGTTCGGGCGCTGGATGTCGGAGCTGTGCGACTCGACCGGGCTGACCCACATCGCGGTCGATGGCAAGAGCGCGCGGGCGTCGGCCCAGGACACGTTCACCGGGTGCCTGCACTTGGTTAGCGCATGGGCGACCGAGAGCCGCCTGATCCTGGGCCAGCGGTCGGTGCCCGAGGGCGGACATGAGATCACCACGGTGCCCGACCTGCTGGGGGCCCTGGATCTCAACGGCGCGGTGGTGACACTGGACGCGGCCGGGTGCCAGAAGGCGACAATCGAGCAAATCCGCAAGCAGGGCGGTGAGTACGTGGTGTGCGTGAAGGGGAACCAGAAGGGGTTGCGCGACGCCGTGGCCGACGTGTTCGACCGCGCCGGGGATGACGAGTTCGCCGGGTGCGACATGGCGGGCGAGGTCGGTGCGGGACACGGGCGCGCGGAGGAGCGGTATGTGACCGTGGTTCACGACCCCGAGGGCTTACCGGACGGTTGGTCGGGTGTGAGTGCGGTGGCGCTGGTGTGCCGGGAGCGCCGGGTGAAGGGTCAGAAGAACGAAGGCACCGGGCATTATTACATTACCAGTCTGAAGGTGGGTGCGGGGCAGTTGGCGGGTTACATCCGCAACCACTGGGGCATCGAGAACGGGTTGCATCGGGTATTGGATGTGGCGTTCCGAGAGGATGATAGCCGCGCCCGAACGGGACACGCGGCCGCGAACTTGGGGATGTTGAGGCGCGTGGCCGTGTCGCTCCTGAAGCGCGCCAAGACCAAGGGCAGCATCAAGACCCGGCGCATGAAAGCCGGGTGGGACGACAACTACCTATTGCAAGTTATCCAAGGAATCACGGCACAATAAAGTGCGCACGCCCTGCTCCTTACCCTGAGCCCCAATGTCCCGCTCGAACGCCCAAGCGACACCACTAACCGCGTGGCTCGCGGCAACTGCTGATCCGACCCGGATGGACCTGATCCGCGCTCTGGCGGCCGGCGAGAAGACGGTGACTCAACTCGCAATGGAAACCCGCGCCGAGACGGTGAACGTGTCGCACCACCTCAAGATCATGAAGGACGCGGGCGCCGTGACCTTCGAGAAGGACGGTCGGTTTGTGATCTACAGCTTGGTCGAAGCCACGGTCCGCGGAACCACGCTCGAGCTGACGCACACGTCCGGGGCGAAGGTGGTTCTGCCGCTGGAGTGAGCCAGCGCGTGTGGTGTGTGCCCGCAACAGAGTCCCCGCCAATTGGCGAATAATCGGCTTCCTATGAAGTGCTGCACACTCGAGGGGCTGCGCCCTTGAAATGCGCCCGGCCGGTCAGCAAGGCGCGCCTTGCTGACCGGCCGGGCGGTTGTGTCACGCGAGCAAACGAATTACAACATCGACTCAGTACTGGATCTCGATCGAGAAGCTAAAAGCCTCGAGCGCGTCAGTCGCCGTGTCGGTGCCACTCCCGCCGACACCGGAGTCGCTCCCCGCGCCACCGTTCAGGGTGTCGTTCCCGTTGCGCCCGTACATAGTGTCGTTGCCGTTGCCACCGGCGATGTTGTCGTCCCCGTTCCCGCCGTCGAGGTAGTCATCGCCCGCGCCACCGCGGATCACGTCGTTGCCGTCTTCGCCGTACACCCAGTCGGCGTCGTTATCGTCGGCGAAGTAGTCGTACCCACCAACGAGCAGGTCCAGCCCGTCCCCGCCGTGGAGCTCGTCCTTCCCGTCCCCGCCGTACAGCTTGTCGTTGCCGGAGTTAGCCAAATTATCACCGCGGGTGAGGACGTTCGCCGCGCCCCCGGTCGCGATCCCGAAGACGTAATCGCCGCTGGTGCGCCCGCCCCCGTATAGGAGGTCATTTCCGGTACCGCCGTCAATAGTATCGTCGCCGGTACCACCGATCAGGAGGTCTGCCCCGGCCGAACCGGAGATCGTGTCGTTACCGTCCCCGCCGTTGACGATAAGGTGGCGGTCAGCCGCGACTTTCCGGGCATCGATGATGTTGTTCTCGGCGTTGCCGTTGATCGTAATCGTGTCCCCGGCCGAGTCGCCGATGGCCGTAGCCTTCGTCGTGTCATACGAGTTGACGCTGCTGATGTAGGTCTGACCGCCGGTCGAAAAGACGTACACCGTTGCCACTCCGTCCGGCACGTTGATCGACAGGGCGGCCGGAACGACCCGCGCCGAGAGGTTCTCGACACCGAGCTGGCACAGGACTGAGGGCTGCGACTTTCGGGCGGAATTGAACCACTTCATCTGACCGTCTCCTTCTGTTGATGGAGGGCAAACCCAGGAGCGAAACCGGGGGCCACCGTCCAAAAGGTTGGGCCGTCCGCTGGACGGCCCCAAGTCCCCGTAGGGCTTGGTCGGTTAAACGCGCGAGTCTCAGTTACGAACCTCTGCGCGGGATACGGGTCTCCGAACTTGAGCAAGACTGGTACAATACTCATGGCCGATCAGAATTGCTACCCTTATTATCGCCGCAGTGCAAAATTCTCGACCGAATTTACACTAAATTGAATTAATGATATTTAATTTGTTGATTGCTTGGGTCTGGTTGACTCGTGGGCCATGTCATCCGGGCAGTTGTGTTGTTCTCCGACACGACTGGCCCGCAACCGTTGCCGAGAACGCAACAGATGGCTGAGCCGTGTAGCCGAGATGGTTACGCAGATCAGTTGTAACCATCTCGGTTACAACAGGCCTTCTTCGCGCTGATCGCAGTTGTGGGCCTCTCGCCCACAACTGGGAGCCCGCCCGCAACCATGAACTTCTCGTTCAGGGTTCAAAGGGTGTTACGATCCGGAACACCCTTTGCAATTCTCGCAGTTGCGGGTCTCTCGCCCGCAACTGTGGGGTTCTCCACCACAGTTCGCCCGTGTCGCCTCCTTTCCACTGGCCCAACGGCAACCGTAAAGATCTCCTTTCCGGTTCCCCCAAAATGGTCCCTTTGGACACACTAAATGAGGCCAACCCCTAGGAATTCAAGCGTTTCACGGTTCCCCCAAAAATGCAGTTCCGCGCCCAAACATTCTGACAATGGCGGTGCCTTAAATTTGCCGCCTTTCGTGGCCTCAAACAACCTCAAAGCCTTCATTTCCAAGGGTTTCACGGTGCCCCAGATTTGGTGCGTGTCGGAGATCGACACGCGCGGTGGTTCGCGAAGTGAAATCGGCTGGGTGTGTGGCCCTTGTGCCCGGCCGTCGGGCCGAGGTCGGAGCCGTTCCGACGCGGGAACGAGCAGCCAGCGATCGATCAGGTGGTCGGGTCCGACGCAGTGCTTCACGCGGCAGGTTTCGCAAGTTTCTTGAGAGCGAAGTCCCGCACCGCCTCGTAGTCCTCTTCCCTCTCAAACCCGTGGCGCGGAACGATGGCCCCGGACAGTCCTGTGACGTAGATGTAAACGCACTCCCCAATCACCTCCACCCCCAACATATCCTCCCATCGAACAGCCGTCTGAACGGACTCCGTTCGCTCGATTAGCAAGTCGTCCGTCAGGACCAAGTTGATGCGTCCGATCACACCACGGGAGCCGAGGTCGCGGGCAAACGCGCGAACGGACCAGCCCACCCAGGCACGGTAGATGAAGGGGTAGCAGAGAGTGTAGGCACCGCCGACCGCGATTTGGATAGTAGCTACGTCGTAGCTGCCGGTGTCGACACGCATCGCCGCACAAGCCAGGAGTACTACCGGCGGAACAGCCCAACTGAGGCCGAACCGCCATCTGATCAACGACGACCGCTTCATTGCGTGAACGTTGAATGCGGCGTAGTCATCCAATGTTGTCGTGTACGTAAATTCCATCCGCACTGGCCCTCCGAGGCCTTGTTCATTTCCGTCTGCGAATTCGCACCTGGGCCGCAGAGAACTTCGCAGAGCATACCGCGATCCCTACTCCTTGCCGAGCACCAAATCGACGACCCAGCATCCGCGCACGTGCGGCCCGGGACCGCGGCAGTGATCGAGCACATCGGCGCTGTCACACCCGGCGTCCTGGAGTGCGTCGGCCAGAATCGGCATCGCGCCGAAGTCCCGAGATTCGTACATCTGCGCCGCGAGTGTAACGGCGGTGGAGGTGCGCCACGACGGGGAGAAGGTGACCGGGCGGAAGGGGTTGCCGAAGACATCGCGGAGAAGGTTCACGTGTGCCTGTCGTTCGGCAAGGCCGACGTCGTCGCCCTGAAGATGGGTGATCAGACTCACGGCGCACCCGGCGGTACCCACGGTGAGCGTATGCGCCTCTGAGCCCCGAGCGCTCGCGTTCAGAGCTACAACGGACGCATGCGCCGCTATCTGATCAGCCGCGCGAAACGCGGAATACGCTTCACGGCGGGCGGCTGCCAGAATCCGACGACTAGCGCGCTTATCCGCGAACCGCTCACTTATCTCGACGGCTCGCCGGCTGCGCTCGTCCAACAGGCACGCCATCACACGCCGGACACAAGCAACTCCGAACAGCCGAGCCTTCCGATCCCGGATAATGCCCAGGTAGGCGAACAGCGTTAATGGGTCATTACACAGCAGCCAGTCCGCTTCGGTCATCGGTCGCTCCCTGGAACCGCTCCCAGCATGACCGATGCGGCGGGAGGACCACGTCCGGTAACGCACCATCGAACGCCAAGGCTTCATTTCGTCGAGTACGGCCAGCCGTAGTACGCGAAGGCGATCGCCGCGACCACGACGGACGCTATCGCGGCCCCGGCGCACCACCAACTCTTCGCTCGCACTGCGGCCCATCCGCCGCATATCACCCCAGTCAGCGCGGGGAACGGAACCCCACCGATCCACTTACCAGGTGCATCGGGGATTGGATCGACGGCATGGAGCACCAACATGAGCAGGGCAAAAGCGGGCCAAGCCCACACCCAGCGTGCCGCGAATCGGCGGTGGTAATCTGCGTCTGACATGCGATTACGCTCGGGGAGCGCTCTCAGCGCGACCGATCCGGCGCCCGGGGCAAGCCACGATTCGTGGCTCAAACGCGGAGGTCCGTATCTCGAAGCCGCGACAATGCACCCGACATCTGCCGAGTTCACACCACGGGTCGATCGCGCCGGTAACTCCTAAATGTCACCACCTTTGACCGGGTACAAAAACGGCTCTCGCTCGCCTAAAAAGCACCTCGTTCTTGCGACGTCATCAACGCCCCATGCGAGCACCTCGGATCGTTCCCGGTTACTTGTCCTTACTGCGAACAAACGCCTTCTCGCGCCCGCGCTCCGTCGTGCCCACCAGCTCGGTGTCGGTCAACTTGGTGACGGTGAGTGTCTCTTTCGCTTCTTGGTCGCCGCTCTTGACGACCGTAATGAGCTTGTTGCCCTCGACCGTGTACGTGCCCTCGACCCGGATCGGCTTACCGGGCGACGGCATGAAGGTGGACTTGGTCTTGCCGTCCTTTGTGAACTCGATGATTAAGCCGTTCTTCGTGTTTTGCGCGTCCCAGCGCCCGACCAATTTCGCGGGGTCGATCTTCTCTACCTTCGCATCGTCCGCAGACGCACCCGACGCGGATGCCACGACAGCCAAAACACAAGCTAAACTTGCGCGCATCTGATCCCCTTTTGTTCCACGGAGCAAGGGACGCGAACCAGTAGACCAGACCGGGCGTGGTGCGCCAAACCGCGAGATGAGGTGGTATGGGCTGACGCGGCTTCAACGCTCCTCGAACCGGATGTCGTCCCAAGCCGGGACGTGAACCCCGTTGGCCGCATACACTTCGTGGTGAACGACCCGCCGCGCCTCGCGACGAGGAATGTGTGTGATATGCCCCGAACCGAGCTCGCGAAACACGGAACGTGAGAGTTTAGACGGCGATATCGAAATTCACAGGCCCGTTCCGGGAATCAGGGCCCGGAGTTCTTCGGCCCACCGGACCAGACTCGGGAGCGGCTTGGCGAACACGCGCAGCGCGCCGCGAGCGAGCAGTTCCTCGGTCGTACTCGCGCCCGTGTGCCCGGACACGAACACGGCCCGCACACCCGGATCGAGCGATTGGAGCGCGGCCAGGGTCCGTAGGCCGTCCCAGGGGTGAGGCATCTGGACGTCGAGTACCACCAGATCGATACCCCCGGCTCGGTACTCGTCCACTGCGACCGCCCCGCTCCCCGTGGTGCGGACCGTGAACCCCGCCCGGTTCAACGCCCACGCCAGCATCTGCGCGACAAGGAGCTCGTCGTCAACCACGAGAACCATCGGTAGGCCCCGTTCGGGTGAGCGCGGCCCGGCACTCAATGGAGCCGGGCCGCAAACCGTGGCGCCCGGGGAGAACCCCGGGCGCCCGACACATTACCCGAGTTTGACGGTCTCGTTGTCGTTGTCGCCGTAGATGTCGACCGTGTGCGGGAGGGCGAAGTCGTTCACCCCCCAGTACGGGTCGTTGTAGTTCCCGTAGGTGTTGTTCACCCGGATGAAGTCGCTCCCGGCCCCGCCGTCCAGCGAGTCCGATCCGTCCCCGCCGAACAAGTAATCTCGCTCGGTCCCGCCCTTCAACGTGTCGTTTCCGACCCCGCCGAACAGCCAGTCGCTGCCCGCCCCGCCCTCGAGCGTGTCGTTCCCGTACCCGCCGATCAGGGTGTCGTTCCCCGCGTCCCCGTACAGCACATCATTCCCCGCGGTCCCGGTGCCGTCACCGGACAGGCTCTCCCAGCGCCACTGCGTGCCCACCTTCACCTGGTGTCCCTGGTCGCCCCACAACAGATCGTCGCCCGACCCGCCGTGCAATACGTCCGCGCCCCAGCCACCGAGCAACATGTCGTTGTTCGATTCGCCGGCCTTGGTAACCACGTCCACGTACACCCCGTTGACCAGGTCGCGGTCGCCCCAGAGCGTGTCGCTCCCGTACCCGCCGAACAGTTGGTCCGCGCCCGACCCGCCGTTCAGGACCGAGTTGAACCGGGTGAAGTTGCGCACGATGTCGTTGCCCGCCTTCGCGTTCACCACGATCGTGATCTGGCTCCCCGCGGCGAACGACGGGCCGCCCTGAGATTCGCTGTCGTTGGCGTTGAGGATGTTGACCCCGACCGGGCGGGTGTCCCCGTCCCCGTATTCGCCCACCTGGGCGTTGTTGTACGCTTCTTGTAGGTCGATCCGATCGGCCCCGCTGGTCCCGTTCACGGTCAGCGTTCCGATGCGACTGGTCGGGTTGTAATCGAACGCCCAGGTGATCCCCCCGCTCACCGTGCCCGTTTCGTGACGCACCGTCGCCAGCCCCGAGTTATTGGTGAGAGTGTCACCCGACCCGCGGTTGACGAAATCAAGAGCCGTGACGCCAGTGGCGGACACGTTCGCGACGATACTGTTGTTGTCGAACACGAGGTACCGACCGCCGCTCAGGTTCGAGCGCGTGACCTCGACCCGGTTGATCGCGGCGTCGCCGGTGATGGTGAGCACCCCGCCCGCGACCGACGCAGTGGCGGACATCATGGCCCGCTCCCCGAGCGCTTCGAGTCCGAGTGCGGTGGTGCGGCGGGCCGCGGGGGAGGTGGCGGGAGTGAACAGCTTGCGAACCCAGGTTTTCGGCGACATTTTCGTGCTCCGTTGACGGCCCCGCGGGGCCGGGTGAGGCCGGGGTTCGTTCCCCGGTACCTACCAATCGCGGGAGTGTGACAGAAAAATATTCGCCGTCAGTCGATCAGGTCACCGACCTCTTCCTTGAGGCGCCGTAGCACCCGGCTCTTGGCCTGGCGCACCGCGGCCGTACTGACCCCCAGTTCGGCTGCGACTTCCGCCGGGGACCGCCCGTCCACAGTGGTCGCCCAGAACATGGCCCACGTCTTCCCCTCGAACTCCCCGCGCACCAGTTCCAGTGCCCGATGGTACAGGGCGTGTTTCTCCGAAACCGGGTCGTCCGCGTCCGGTTCGCTCACCGGGTCGGCTAACTCGTTCAGTGCGGCCAGGGCCGCGGTCCCGCCGCTCCCGTGCGGTTGTTGGCTCCGGCGCCGGGCGTGGCGCAGCAAAATCATTCGGGTGATCCCGCGGAGCCACCCCCGGAACGTGTCCCCCGGGCGGTCCCGGCGGAACCGCTCGAGTCCACCGGCGGCCTCCCGGAACACCTCTTGGGCCACGTCCTCGGCGTCCGCCCCGGTCGCACCGCCGCGCCCGGCCCAGTATTCAACGAGCGGCCCGTAGAGGCGCACGGTCCGGGCCCAGGCGTCCGGCTGGTCGGCCCGGAGCTTGTCCAGGAGCGTCATCGAGGTCGCGGCGTGGTTCGCGTCGCGGGTGTCGGACATGGGGCACCGGGCGGGATTCGGGGAGAACGTGTCACAGCGGCAGGATGTGTGTTATAACGCGACCGCTCCGGTCTTCCACTCCGCGGACCACGCACATGACATCCGACGCCCGCCCGACGCCCAGCGATTGCCCGCCCGACGCCGTTCTGACTTCGTTCCTTCACGGCGACCTGTCCCCCGACGAAATCGACCGGGTCACCCGCCACGTCGAGGGGTGCGCCCGGTGCGAGTCCGCTCTTCAGAAGCTCGATACGAACGCGGGCTCGATCGCGGCCGCACTCCGATCCGCGCCCGCGCCGGCACCCGAACCGGTGACCGGGACCGTGGTGGGCGGGCGGTACGTCCTCGGGGATGCCATCGGTGAGGGCGGAATGGGAACGGTGTATCGGGCGCGCCAGACCGAGCCCGTGCGCCGAGACGTAGCGGTAAAGCTAATCCGCCCGGGGATGACGTCCCAGCACGTCCTGGCCCGGTTCGAGGCCGAGCGCCAGGCCCTCGCCGTGATGGACCACCCGAACATTGCCCGGGTGCTCGACGCTGGGGCCACTCCGGACGGGCGCCCGTTCTTCGTCATGGAACTGGTCCGCGGGGTTCCGATCACCGTGCACTGCGACACCAAACACCTCACGCTGCACGAGCGCCTGGAGCTGTTCGTGCCGGTGTGCCGGGCGATCCAGCACGCGCACCAAAAGGGCGTCATCCACCGCGACATCAAGCCGAGTAACGTTCTCGTGACCGAGATCGACGGGCGCCCGGTCCCCAAGGTGATCGATTTTGGGATCGCCAAAGCGACCCAGGGGCCGCTCACCGAGCGCACTCTGGTGACCGGGCTCGGGGCCGTCGTGGGGACCCCCGAGTACATGGCCCCGGAGCAGGCCGACACCGAGCGCCTCGACGTGGACACCCGGGCCGACGTGTACGCGCTCGGGGTGCTCTTGTACGAGTTGCTGACCGGTTCGACCCCGCTCACCCGGCAGCGGGTCGGGCGCGCGGCGCTGCTGGAAGTCCTGCGCCTGGTGCGCGAGGAGGAGGCGCCCGCCCCGAGCAGCCGGCTGGCCGGGGCCGAGACCCTGCCGTCGATCGCCGCGAACCGGCGCGCCGAGCCCCGGCGCCTGGCCGCCATGATCCGCGGGGAGCTGGACTGGGTGGTGATGAAGGCGTTGGAAAAGGACCGGTCCCGGCGGTACGAATCGGCGTCCGGGCTGGCCGGGGACGTGGAGCGGTACCTGGCCGACGAGGTGGTCGGCGCGCGGCCCCCGTCGCGCTGGTACCGGTTCGGGAAGTTCGCCCGGCGCAACCGCGGGGCCGTGTCCGCGGGGCTCGGGTTCGTGCTGCTCCTGGCCGCTGCGACCGGCGTGAGTACGTGGCTCGCGGTCCGGGCGACCGCCGCCGAGAAACAAGCCGTCGAGAATCTCGAAGAGGCAAAAAAGCAGCGCGCGAAGGCCGAGGGCCTACTGGACCTGGCCCGCGGCGCGATCGACCAGTTCGGCCGGCGGACTGCCAACGACGGGCGACTCCTGGGCCTGCCCGGGGTCCAGCGCGCGCTGCTCGCGGACACCGACGAGTACCACGAGCGACTGAACGCGGCCTATCCGGGCGACCCGCGGTTGATCGGGGACCGCGCCCGGCTCCGCGCGTACCTCGGGTACGTCGAGACCGAGGGGGGCTCGCTGCCGAAGGCCCGGGAACACCTGAACGCGGCCCGGGCCGCGCAAGAAGAGCTAATCACCAAGGAGCCCGGGAGCCGCACATACCGGAACGACCTGGTGACGACCACAACGTACTTCGGGCGGCTCGCCACGGTCTCGAGCGACCCGACGGGGGCATTCGAGCACTTCGATCGGGCGATCGCACTCGGCGAAGAGTTGCTCCGCGAGGCGCCGACGGACGTACCGATCCGGGGCGACCTGTCGGCCGCGTACCGGATGGCCGGTGCCGCCCGGTTCGATGCCCGGCAATACCCGGCGGCGCGGGCGCTTTACGAGCGGTCCCGGGATCTACAGACCGACCTGATCCGAACCGAGGGGCCGCACCGGGAGTACCGCGACAACCTCGCCACGGCAGTGAACGGGCTGGGATTGGCGTGCTATCGGCAGTCCCCTCGGGATCTGCCGGGCGCGCGCCGGGCGCTGGAGCAAACGCGGGCGCTGTACACCGAACTGGCGGCGGCCGAACCGGATGCGTTCGAGTACCAGTACCGGTCGGCCGCGGCTCTGAACAACTTGGTCATCGTTGCGCGAATGGAAGGGACCACACCGCCGAACGAAATTCGTCGCCAGTTCTTCGAGGTCATCGGAACCTACGAACACTTGACGGCTCGATCTGGCGCGCGGCGGTACCGGCACGCGCTCGCCGGGGCCTACGACGAGCTGGCGAGCGAGGCGCGCGTCGCGGCCGATCCCGCCGGAGCACTGAAGTGGGCGGACAAGGCGTGGGCCGTGGTCGAGGGGCTGCGAACCGGGGATCCGGCGTCCCCGGACCTCCAGAATTTGATCCGAAACGTACAGTGGAACCGAGCTGAAGTGCTGTCCGCCCTCGGGCGCTCGGACGAGGCGTTGCCCGTGTGGGACGAGTTGCTCGCGATGAAGCATCCCGAGGACACGCGGAACGAACTCCGGTCCCAACGGGCCGCGAGCTTGGCCGCGGTCGGGCGCCGATCGGACGCGGCCGCCGAAGTCACTGCCCTAACCGCGGACCCGAAGGCCGCCCGGCTGATGTGCTTCCGGGGCGCCGAAGCCCTGGCCGAAGCGTCGGCCTCGGTGCGCCGCGACGCTTCGCTCTCCGTGCTGACCCGGAATTCTTGGGCCGAGGTGTACGCGATCCGGGCCCTTGAGCTCTTGACCCGGGCGCGGGACGCCGGGTACCTCGTGACGCGAGACGGCAAACGTGAGTTGGCGACGAGCCCCTATCTGGCCACGCTCCGTGAGCGCCCGGGGTTCAAACGCCTGGTCGCCGCACCCGCGCCGCCGACAGTTTCGAAATGAACGGCTGCCGGCTTCCATGCCGTACCGCCCCCGGTTACCCTCGTGTCGTCGCCACCCACCTGCGCGCCTTTGGGGAGCCGCGTATGAGCGCTATAATTCGAGCGGCCGTTTTCGCACTCGCATTCGGAGCGCTCATGTCCGCAACGACGACTCAGACACCGGGCCAGGAGAAGAAGAACCCGTCTAAAGACGAGAGCTACGATGAGAAGGTGTCCGTGAGGAAGTGGAACGGGAAGATATTCATCAAACCCGTCGAGAACGTGCCGATGTACCGCAAGACGGACAAGGACGGCGTGGTGAAGATGTGGACCAAATCGCAGTTAGCGACGGATGGGAACCCGGACAAAGGTTCGGAGCTTACGGACAAGGACGGCGCCGTCTGGATCGTGAAGAAGATCTCAAAGGGCGCCGAGTTCCACGTCTGCACGGTCGAGAAGAAGCCCGCCGAAAAGAAGCCGTAGTTCAAATCGCAGCGACTTGGAACAAGTCCTCGAACTCTCGCACAGGGAACAGCGAGTCGTCATCCCCCAAGTCGTTTGCGTCGATAGTCCCGGTGCCCGCGGGCGGTCGGAGCACCATGTAGTATCCGGCCTCGCCCTCTCCGGTCTTGACCGTGTGGTAGTAGAACCCGAGTTGGCCGAACGGAACGGGTTTGTGCTGGAAGATATACTTGATGTCCCACGAGTACCCCAGCCCGGTCGGGTCGGGTAACAGCCGCTCCTCAACTCCCACCAGTAACAGCGTCAACGACCAGTACCCGAGAAACGTGGTCTTGTTCACGCTCCCGAGGACACCCTTCGTGTCCTCGTTTCCAATCACGCGGTTGGTTAACGGCTTACCCGCTCCCCACGCATCGAACGGCACCCGGCGCCAGATGATGGAGAACCGGCGCATGGGCTCGGTGAACCCGACCGCGAACGGGATTGGCACTTTCGCCGGCTTGGTCACCCCGTCGTCGGTGACGTACTGGAGCACCCCACCGGGCAGCCCGACGTAGTTCGCCTCCGTCGTGATCTCGCACCCCACGTACCCCGGCTTGGTCACGTAGCGCTCGGTCTCGTTTTCTGTGTCCTCGTCGGGCTTCACCTCGAACGGGACCATTTCGTAGACGCACCGTAGCTCGGCCTTGTCGTAGATCGGGAGTTGTTCGCTCACATCGTCGTCGTCATCCGGCTCCTCAATGTCACCAGTGAACCGGAACGGGTCGATGTCCACCTTCGTGCAGATCCAGTTCGGGAAGTCCGGGTCGCGTTGAGGCACGAGGCGGCTGATCGTCTCCGTGCTCCCGTCCAACCAGATTTTGCACGCGCCCGCGAAATAGATCGCGGCATTGAACCGCTCTTCCCAGGCGCAGAAGAACACGCGCGTGCAGCCCGCGCCGTCCGGGCCGAGATTGTATCGCACGTGCCCTTCTTCACTGACGCCACGGCGCTGGATCCGCATCGCCGCGATTTCGTCCTCGGTGAATTCGCGAAGGGAACCGTCTGGGTTCTCGGGAAGGGTGGGTGTGGCCAAGGTGTTACCTCTCTGTGGTGAGTGCGGTTCGTGTTCGGCGGCTCAGTTCCCGTTAGTCGATGCCTCGAGCGCGGCCAGGAACGTCGCGACGTCTTCACCGCGGACCGTAATCGTGGGGTGCCCGGTGCTGTTGCCGTATGCGACCGGTACGGCCATGTGGACCTGAAGGGCGTCGCCCTTCGTGTGCTTCTGGTGCTCCACGTAGGCCACGTAGTTCAGGTTGATGATCTCATCACCGACGCGGATCAGCTTCGGCTGCATTGCGTTCCTCACGTTTGGGTTCATATCGCCAGTTTTCAAATCAAGTCGTTCGGGTGTCACACGCGCCGGAGTGCCCGAGCCACGATCCCGGCGGCATACCTGCGGTCCTCGGCGCTGATCTCGCTCAGGTCGACAATCAGGCCCGAGCACCCGGGGCACCGGGACCACGCACCGACCGACAGCCGGGCGATCTCGGCCCGCTCCTCGGGCGTCAGTTCCAGGGGCGCTCGGGTCCGGTCCGCGGGCACCTTCCCGCACCGCGGGCACTTCACCCGGGCCGCGCGCTGTTCGAGCTTCAGCAAGCGAGATCGGTTCACGACTCGGTCCCTCGTGCCGCCCGGAACAATGCCAGGGCGCGGGCCTTGTGCTCGTCGGGCATCAGGTTGATGTCGAAGCGGACCCGATCGCAACCCACACACATCACCCGAGCCGGTACCAACAGCGCGGCCAGTTCGCGGATCGCTTCTCGAGTGAACTGGTGCTTGCGAGGCCGCGGGTTCGGGACCGGTGCGAACGAGCGCTTGCACACCGAGCACGTCAAGTGCGCCGCGAGCTGCTCCAAGCGTTTCATGGCTGTGCGGTTCACAGGAACTTCCTCAACGCGGGAGAGCACACCGGTCGTAGGATCGCGAGTGCCCGGTTCAGGTCCACGTCGCTCATCTGCATGAGATCGAACGCCACGTGCCCGCACACCTCGCACTGCGACCACATCCCTTGCATCAACCGATTCAGCTCGGCCATATCCGCATCACTCAACGGGCCGAGGTCGTCACCGCGCTCCCGATCGGCCCGACGTTTGCCGCACCGCGGGCACGGGATCTCGTCGGCGCGCTGGAACAGTTTGGCGAGACGGGTGCGATTCACAGCGGGGTCACCTCGATACCCTGCGCGTCGACCGGCGTGCCGTTGGAACCGCGGGTCACCACGACTTCCTCGATCACCGTCACCCCGCACCCCAACACCCCGCAGTTCGGGCACCGGTCGTCCTCGACGAACTGGTACGGCTTATCCTCGTACCGGCGCCACCGGCGCAGCTCTCGGGTTTCGCCGGGGACACACTTCGGGGCGATCGCGTCGGCCAGTTTGCGGGCCTGGGTGAACAAGTTGCGGATGCTCATGCCACGCTCCCCACGGTGCCCAACTCGCGCCCGTCGTCGTCAACAACGACCTCGTCGATCACGATCCGGTACTTCCCGCCGCACCGCGGGCACTTCCCGATGAAGTTGCACTCCCCGTCGTTGTTCTTCCCGCCGTCGTCGGCCCAACGGTCGGTATCCGCCGGATCGACCCACGGCTTGCCGTCCGGAGTTGTCGCACACCGGCACGGCCCTACGGGGAGTCGGGTGAGCAGGTTGCGCACGCTGTTGACCATGCCCCGGATACTCATTGCTTCGCGCCCCCTTCGAGACGGCGTTCCAGTTCCTCAAGCTTGCCCCTCAGTTCCGCGAGTTCCATCACCTTCAATCCCTGGCTCAGGATCTCCGATGCGGCCCGTAATTGGATGCCTTCTGTCGGAGAACCCAGCAGGCCGCGTAGCGCTTTCGCCGCTTCGGTCATCGCGTCGGCTAGTTCGCCGCACGCCCGGGCCACCATCTGGCCCCGCAGGTCCGCGACCATCGCCGTGAACGCGGACTCGCGGCGCCAGTTCTGGATCGTGCGCTCGGACACGTTCGCGGCGGTTGCGGCTTCGGCCGCGGTCTTCCCGGTGGCCAGTGCGACCGCCGCCAAGTCCCGGTTCGCGGTCTTCTTCCCACCGGCCATCGAACCCAACCTTTCACTCGGTTACACCCCGTTGCGGATCTCCGGGCGAATCTCCCGCCGCAGCGTCCACGTCCCGTTCCAGCTCCAGCACCGACTTCCCGGACGCGGCGAGCACGGTGAGCATCAGTTGCACGTCCACTTCGGCACCGCGCGCCAGTTCGTTCACCAACTGTTCGTAGGGTTCGTTCAGCGCGGGTGTGGTGCTCATGGTTGAATAATCGCGTGCGGGGTGTCGTTGCGCGCCGGTGAAACGGCCCGAAACCAAAATGCACCGCTAGATCTGTACATGAACTTTGTCGTCCGGCCCCGGGAGCGTGCGAATCATCCGCTCCTCGCTCACGGTGCGCGTGCCGCACGTCTTGCACCGGCGGTACCTGACGACGAGGTCCGCGGTCGGTTTCGTCGTGCGGTAAACTTGCAAACTGCCGCGACACCGGGCACACGACAGGCCACGCGGGCGCGGTTCGGGCTTCTGGTCCATTACCCGTTGACCTCCGTGATGCCGTAATGGGCCTTCATCACCGTCATCATTTCGGGCGGGAAGTCGCGCTCGCGGACCGTGCCGGTCCAACGGAGGTTGCGGCACACGGGGCACTGAGCGCCCTCGCGATCGTGGGGCTGGTGTTGGTTGAAGGCATAAGGGCAGTCGGTCACTGCGGACTTCGCACGCTTGATCTCGGCAATCACGGCCTCGAGGGATTTCAGCACGTGCTTACCGCCCGCTTTTGTGCCCGTCTCGACGTACTGCAGGTGCAAGTGAGCGCCGGCCGGAGATCGGGACAGGGCGTCCACGTCCCGGGCGCATTCGTGGAGCTTGGCGAGCAGTGCGTCGAACAGGTGCGCGTCGGCGAACGCCTCGGCCGCGTGGGGCTGAATGGGAATCCCCCACGTGTCCAGTTCCGGGACCGCGGGCGGTACCTCGCCCTTTTGCCGCAGCGCCTCACGCGCGCTCGCCACCAGCGCGACGTCGGCCTTCGTACCGAGTGCGATCTGCTCGTCGGTCCGCGTGGGATCGGCCCGCAGTGCCCGCTCGACGCGCTCGCTCGTGTCCAATTTCTTGCGGGCGCGCTTCGGTGCGTTGGGTGCGGGTTCGTCGTCTTGATCTTCGTCCATGTCGGCCTGGGCATCTCCAACGGTTGGAGATGGTCCCGGTGAATCGGGGAGTGATGCGGGGTACGATCGCCCGTCGCGGGTGATGATCTTCTCGGTTGGTTGCAGTTGTCCGGCCGCGACCATTCCCTTCCGCACCTTGCGAATGAACTCGTCCGACACACCGATGCGTTCCGCGATCACTGGGGCACTGTCCTCGCGGTATAGCTTCAACGCGGTTACCGCGGCCTTACGTTTATCCTCGCTCTTGTACCGAAGCCCGTGGGTCAGGTTCGAGGCCCACCCCGCCAGCCAAGCATCGGTCAAAGTTCCATCGCGGATTTCGACTTCGCATTCGGTGATGCCGGCTTTCTGGTACGCAGCGTAGCGGTGGAAGCCCGCGACAAGGGCCGGCTTCTTGAACCCTCGATCGGAGATGCGATAAGCCAACAGCGGGGGGAACTTGGCGCCGTCCCGGGCCGCAGTCGCGTACTCGTTCACGGTGTCCTTGCACGTGCCCGCGATCCGCGTTTGGAGCAACGGGGTCACGTATAGTTCGTCGAGCCTCACCGTCGTCACAGTCATGTCGCTCATGCTTACCTCGGTGGTGTCGTGCCGCTGGGTCCGCCGGACGAATCAGGCTTTCTGGTATCCGGGTCCGTCGGGTTCCTGGATCGGTGCCAAAGCGGGATCGTGGATCGGCGCGATGTGCCAGGAGCCCTTTCCGCGGATGAGTGCGAAGGCCTCGGCGTGGGTCGCCGCTCGCCCGGCTTTGCGCCAGCGTTGGCCTTTGCCGTGCGGCTTGTGCCAGATCACGTACAGCACCGGTTGCGGGACCGTGGCTACGGGTGCGGTGGTCATGGTGTCGCTCCTGGTGAGGAATCAGAAAGGCGCTGGCACTGCAGGCAGTTCGCGATGAACGGGCTGCCCGTATCGCGGGCGCGACAGGTCTCGCACCGCCGGAACTTGCAGTGCCAGCACCGGCCCCGGTCCAACGATCGACGGCACTCCGGACATGGGGCGATGAGCCGAAGGAGTTCGGGCTTGTGTTCGGTGAGGAGCTGCTTCAAGTCTGCGTGCATGGCCCCGGTACGGCACCAAAACTCAAGAGCGCCGTTGCCGCCGGGCCATAGGACGACGCCGCGAAGCGAGCACACCGCGAGTACCTCGGGGGCCGTCATAGTCGCCCCCTTTCCCCACCGAGGAAACCGGGGATATCCGATAGGAGATCGGCTTGGTCAGGGTGGTCAGGGTGGTCAGGGTGACCAGACACTGTAGCCCTATATGTGTCTTCAGAACGGTTTTTCACACCACATGCGTGCAATGCTTGGTCAGGGTGACCACCCTGACCACTTTCTCTCTGGTCAGGGTGGTCAGGGTGACCATTGACTTCTTCTTCCTCCGACAAATCCCCAAAGGGGCGCATTCCAATTCCGATGTAAACGTTAATGCGACCGCCACCCGCACGGGGCCGGGCGTCCCCGAGGCCAGAAAAGGCGGCGCGGAGGTCGCGTGCAAACATCGGCTCGGTGCCCGGTTCTTTGCGACCCTTGGCGTCGCACCACTGCCGCCAGGCGCTATAAAGTTCGCTTTTCTCCACCTGAAGCCCGGGCGCGAGCCGGCACTTTTCTTTAACGAACATGTTCACCGGTGACGCGATGTCTTCCATGCTCTCAACGAGAACGGCACCGCTTGCCGGCTGAAAGAACCGGCCCCGAGCAGTGAGGCGAGACCAGCCCTTTAGCGCCCACAAGAGGATGCCGGGGAGCTCCTTTTCGAGACGATCGAACAGGCCCGCGTCCTCTTTCCCGAACCAGCTCCGCGTCATGCGGAGGATGATGAACCGGCCCGCTAGCGCACCCGACGAGTCGCCGAGCTTCGGCAACTCGTTGGTCATGATCACGAGCCTGGTCGGGAGCTTGATGGTGACGGGATCACGGTGCTTGCGATCCACGGTGATGCAGTCCTCACCGCTGATACTGAGCAACCGCTCGGTGACGATGCTGGAGTCCGTGCGACCACTGAGCCGCGCGTCGCTGACAACGGCGACCGATTTCCCGAGGAGTGGGGAAAGACCGAAGTTAGTGCTGAGTGAACCGAGGGTTGGGCCGGCGAAGTTGAGGAACCCAATGAGCGCCCGGAGCACACGCGCAATGGTCCCCTTGCCGCTGCGCTTCGGCCCGACGATGAGGAGTATCTTTTGCAACCGCGTGTCGAGTGAAAGCAAGTACGCGAACCACTCGCACAGCGCGTCGATGCTTTCCTGATCCGCGTCCCAGATCTCGTGAAGCAGCTTGAGCCATTCCTTGGGCTCGGGTGCCGTCGGATCGTAGTCGAAAGGCGCCGCCGTCGCCGTGAAGAAATTCGGCGTGTTCGGTGACAGGCAATCGGGACGGCCGGCGGCAGCCGCGGCCAGATCCAGCAAGCCATTCTTTACGGGCAGCAACCCGGCCGGATTTGAGCCAGTGGCGCCGTTGATCCAGGCCGGCGAATGAGTGCTCGCGGATAAGAGCGAGACGCCGCGAAGAGCCTGAAGAACATCGCTGAGCAGCCTGACGGTCACGGGCCGGACGGTGGGCTTCTTACCCTTCTTCTCGTCCGCGATCGCTTCCCACTCGGTGACGGCCTTGGCATTCTGCCGGACAAACTCTTCACGCACCCAGCACGTGAGTTCGCCGCGCATGTCGGTGTCGGGGATTTCACGGTACGCGCCTTCGGAATACCGAAGGAACTCGCCCCGGTGAAACCGGATGGGCTGATCGATCGGTCGCGATGCGAGAAACCCGGCCGCCAAGCGGTGCGGGTTCGCGGGATCGTCGTTCGGTTCGTCCGAGTTCGGGCGGACGGGCGGCTTCGCGCCCGCGATGAGTGCCTTGAGTGCGTCCGCCCCGTTCACGACGATGAAATCGTCCAAGCCCTGCTTCGCGCCATTCGCGCCGGCAGGCAGCCGGACGACGTTTACTCTTGCGTCCTGAGCGCGGAGCACTTGTGAGAGGTGCCATTCCGCCCACAGGACGTTCTTGTTGGTGGTTGCGTCGCTGTCGTAAATGATCGTGACGGTCCGGCCCTTCCAGACGACCGGTGTGAGGCTCTCAATCAACTTCCGCGGTCCGGTCGCCTTGCCATCAGTCCCCTTCGGCCGTTTTTGCTGGAACCCAAAGACGCCAGCGAGCGCGACGCACGCCAACCCGACTTGATCGGTGGCCAGTGCTTTCTTCGCGCCCTCGGTGACGAGAAGCGGGATTGTGGGATCGGCGAGCGCGGCCCGCGTACCGGGCGGGAAGTACGCTTCGGTTTCGCGACCTTTCACGCACTCGTATTTGCGGACCCGGCCCTTGTTGTCGGTGAGCGGGCGCTCGGGTTTGAGTATGTGGTAGCCCGTGGGCGCGCCGTTCGGCCCGAAGTGCGGGATCACCATGCACGGGCCGAGTTTCGCGGCCCCACCCTTCCAGTTGAGTAACTTCCTGATCACGTCCGGGTCCGATTCCGAGCGGATGCCGGCCGCGGCGATCGTTTCGTCAGTAAGGCCGGACGCGCGCAGGTCGGCCGCGTGCTGAGGGAGCAGGTTCAAGCGGCACCTCCGTTCGGCCAGGGTTTGCGGGTGAACTCGGACGTGAGCCGCTTCAACTCGTCGAGTCCCGCCGTAACGATCAACCGCTCGATCGGCTCCGTGAACCGGGCGCACATGATTTCGTTCCACCGCCAAACGACACCGGGAAGCACAACCGCGGCCTGATCGGAGCGGGGCTCTTCTTCGGAATCAAGGACGATGTCGATGCCGAGGTGACGTTTCGCGAGCGAGCGGAGGGCCGGTGACGGTGCGAAGTCGCTGAGCCAGAGCAAGTAATCTTCGCGGCACTCGGCGAGCGTCGAACCTTTGAACCGGCCAAATGTTAGGCGGTACGGGGCGGGTGCGGGCAGTGACATCGTGGTGTCACCGCACCTTGCAACCGCCGGTGAGCGGGTTATAATCATGACGTCCTCGGTAATCACGGTTGCTTCGATCGGAACCCCGGTGCTGCTTCCACCGGGGTTCTTCGTTTCACGTCAATCAGCCCGTCTCAGAACTCGGAAAAGATGTTCAGACCGCACTCGACCGCGATGTGGCGAACGATGGCCTGGTGACGGGCCAAGTTCCCTGTCGGACCCCAAATGCGGAGCCCCCAAATCCGCTTCGGATCGTCCATGAGGGTGGCGATCGAGTCCGAGCGGAACCCGGCCGCCCAGAGCCGGGATTTCAGCCGGAACAGTTTGCTTCCGACGGCTTCGGAGAAATCGGGAGTGCTGTGGATGATCGCGAACCATTGCGGGGCGTCGTACTCGAACTGAACAAGGAGCCCGTGACTCTCTTTGAGCCAAGGCAAGGTCGCGACGTGCGCCATTGCCGCCTCAAGAAAATCCTGTGACTGTGGAACTGGACAAAAGAGCTGGGGAACTGGCATCAGAGATCCTCGGTGGTTACGGATGCTTCGATCAAACGTAAAACTGAATCACATCAGCCGGTTGCTTCGACCGGCGGACGGTGGGCGCGGGTGGGCTGGGCGTGCGTGCGGCCTCGAACGCTTCGAGTGCAGCTTGGGAAATGCGCCACCGCGGGCGCTTCGACCTGGCCGAGCGCGAAACGTTGACGGCTTTCAGTTCGCCGCGGGTGATCCAGGCGAGAACGGTCGCCTCGGAGACGCCGAACTTCTTCGCGACTTCGGGGACGGTCAGCACGTGGCCACCGCCTTCCGTTGCGGGACGATGCGCATGGTCACGTCGACGCCGAGGGCCAAGAGTTGGCGCTGTGCGTGAGCCGCCTGGTTGTAGTCGCCGGTTGAGACTGCGCGCTCAAGGACAACGAGCCAGTAGGACGGCCACTTGATTGCTTCTTTGAGCTTGTTCTCCGATGGTGCCACGGCATCACCTCCGAGATTGGTGCGTACTCACCAAATCCCGGGGGTGTCGGGCAAAGTGTCGGGTCTGACAGCCGGCGAAAACGAACAAACCACTGGAATTTCCAGTGGTTTGTGATTTTGAGAAAAATTGAAAGTGTCGAGAGGTGTCAGGCCTGACACCTTCAATCATCATCCGACTCCACGGCTTCTACGAGGCCGTCTTTAGTCTTAGTCCCATTCGGCCCGTGCCAAGCGGGTTTCCCGAATTCGTCTTCAAAGAGACCAAACAACATGTTCGCCCGCTTTCGTAGCTGCAAGTACTTGCTGTTTGCGTAAAGATTCGGTCGCTTAACCATCATAGCTTTAGCAAGCGCCACGACGTTCACCTTTCTCCCCGCTTGGTGCGCTTCAAAAAGAAAAGTGATACCGGCAGTAAGCGGATCAGGTTTACTTGGCTCTAATTGGGTGGGGATCGAATCGTTTTCCACCAAGGTGTCATCCGATGAGTCGTTCGTCAATTCCGTAGCGACGGGCTGCGAAGTAGTGGGCTCAGCCCAACGAAAAAGGTCCGAAGTGTTCCAGGAGTAGAATGCGCCGGGGTGGAGTAGGAATTCCACGCGCCGACAGTCGTCTACGAGGACTCGTAAGTGGTAAGGCTTGTCAATTCCGGGGTCCACCGGGTCGGCCGGGCTTACAGACCAATCTTCCATCCAAAGATTGTCGCGGAGGAAAGGGAACCACCCGAATGCCGGGCGCCAGTCGTCATCCGTCAGAATCAACTGAACTCGTTCGGTGACTGTCTCGACGGGCTTCTGTACGGCAAGACAAAGCAGAGAAGCTGCAATCACAGGCGGTTCACCAACGAAACTGCCGGCCATGCCCTCGACCCAAAGAAGGCGGTCGATAAGCGAACATGGCGGGTTCCGTTGAAACTCGTTGAGCGTGAAGCCACCGAATGGTGCGGCCTTTGGTCCCGAGTTGGGGCTACGTTCGATAATTTGGTCGTATTCAGTAACGGCAGCCGCAACACGTTTCAGACCGGCAGCGATAACCGATGCGTCTGGATGAGTACCAGCCGGGGGCAGTTGGCGCCACGGACGCCAAACGGGTGAAAGTGTTTCCCAGAGATGTTCCCAGGCGGCGTTCCACTCGACGCGGAGGCGGCGCAGCGGTCCCCACACTTCCGCTTCCATTCGCTCGCCATAGGCCCGGCGTCTCTCTTCACTCGCCTGCTTTTCGCGAGACCGGCGGGAAATAAAGTCATCGCCTTCAGGCGGTATTGCGCTCGGCATGTGATCCTCGATTGCGAGAAACCGGGCGGCCGGGCCGTCGCGACGCGCTCGAGTTAAACGCATCCGTTCCGGCCCGGCCGCGGTGTGGTCATGACTCCCCACGGCTCCGGTTGTTGAATGGTAAGCGGGTTCGCAGAAACGAGAAAGGTCGGCAGGTCCGGCTACGCGGATGGGCCAAAGAGCCAAGCTCGCACGTGATCGGCCACGGCGCGGAGCCGGGCATCATCAATGCGCTCACGGTAGTTGGCTGCCATCGATCCGTCCAAGTGTCCCATCACGAGATCCACCGCGACTTGGTCCTTAGATCCACCGGCCACGGTCTCGAAAACGTGACGCAAGGTGTAGAACCCGATCTGCTTGCGGTACAGTTTCAGCGCCTTCAACAGGTTCGTGAACCGGTACCCGACGAGATCTTTCGTGTTCCCCCGCGCGGACTGGCTCACGAGCGGAGTTCCTGCTTCCGACAGAAACACGCGGTTCGCGGCACTCGGTACCGCGGGTTGCGAACGAACCTCCAAAGCAACCCGAATCGCGGAGACCGTTTCCGGCCACAACGAGCACCGGCGCGCGATCCCGGTCTTCGGACGCGAAAAGTCGACCCACCCGGTTTCGAGGTTCACAGCTCGAATCGGTAGATCCGCGCAGTCGGCGTTACCGAACCCACAGTTCACCCCGAGCAGGATCATCGCCTTCATCGGGACGTCCGCGGAACCTATCAGCGCGTGTATGTCCGTCGGCTCAAGAACACGGGCCGGTTGGTTCGCCCTGTGGCGCCGCAGCGCGGAGGCACTGGGCTTCTGGAACTCGGGGCCGTACCGCACCGGTTGTGCCATCAGTCCCGATTCGTACCCGTACTTGAACACGCTCTTGGCCCGCGTGATGCTGTTGGCCAGTCGGACCGGTCCCCACTTACCCGCCATCGCCGCACGGAGTTCCGCGAAGTCGTTGGCGGCCAGGTCTTCTACCAGACGGTTCGTCCCGAACTGCTTCACCACGAAGTCAGTGATCACGCGGTAGTCGTAAAACAGCGCCGACGTGAGCTCGCCCGCCTCGACCTTGCGGAGTTTCGCCGTGAGGTAGTGGTTGCACAGCGCCGCGACCGTGAGATCGTCCGTCTTCGTGCGGGGCGTGCGCCCCACGTGCAGATCGTCGGCGACCCGCTTGTACTCCGCGAGCGCCGCTTCCCAGCCGTCGCCCTCGACGCGGACGAGTTTCCCGTCGACCCGACGCGCCCACTTCCCGAAGTAGTGGATCTTTCCACGGATCTTCTTCTGCCAAAATCCGTTCGCGTGAGGCGTGAGCGGAAAATCTGAATACGGCTTTTTGGGCTTGGTAGAAGCTTTTCCGTTCGTGCGCGCGCTGTTAGACTGCGACATTAGCCGCTTCTCTCATAACTCAGGGCAGAGCGGTACGGCCTCTAACGGATCTCACCCGTTAGAGGCCACTCGACTACCAAGATAGCCTACCGGTAGTCGAAACGGTAGTATACTCCAAAATGGCAGCAGGAGGGAAAGCACGGGAAGCACTGCAAAAACAAGCCTTGGGAGCGTTTGCACAACTGGTGTTGGCCCAGGTCTTCAAAACCTGTGGCGGGTGTGAGCAACGCTCGCTGTCGGTTCGATTCCGATACGCTCCCGTTGTTGGTTCAGAACGCAGATCCTCTCTCGGCGAACCAGACTCGCTGGTACTGGTCGCGATATTTGAAGGAGTTGGACACCGCGTAAGGGGTGCTGCGCTCGCACCAGCGCCCCGGGTTCGTGCCGCGCTCCACGCACGGAAACGCCTCACCTCCCGGAGGTTGCCCGAATGACGAACGAACCCGATTCCGGCGCCGGCGGGTCCTACGACTCGACCCGGTCGTCGTCGCCGACGGTGCCGGGATTGGTCCCGGATTTCATTACCGGTGCGGCCGCGCTGATGCCGCGCGGGGAGTTCCCCGAATACGAGTTCCTGCGCGAGTTGGGGCGCGGGGGCATGGGGGTCGTGTACCTGGCCCGGAACCGCTTCCTCGACCGACTCGAAGCGGTCAAGGTCGTGAAGGGGCCGTGGTCCGAGGACCAGTTCCGGCAGGAGGTCCGGGCCGCGGCCCGTCTCAACCACCCGAACGTGGTCACCGTTTACACCGCCCTGTCGGGGAGCGTCCTGGCGTTCGCGATGGAGTTCGTCGAGGGCGAGAACCTGTCCCGCCAGGTGAAATTGCGCGGCCCGCTCCCCCCGGCCCGCGCCTGCGCCTACGCGCGACAGGCGGCCCTGGGGCTTCACCACGCCCACGAGCGCGGGATGACGCACCGGGACGTGAAACCACAAAATCTGATGGTGTTCCGGTCAAACGGGCAGGACGTGCTCAAAGTTCTGGATTTCGGGCTGGCCAAGTTCGCGGAGCCGGATCTCGACTCGGTGGCCGTGCTGGGGCCGATACTCGGAACCCCCGGATACGCTTCCCCGGAACAGGTCCGGAACGCGGACACCGCGGACGTTCGGTCGGACGTTTACAGCCTCGGGGTCACGTTGCGCTTCCTGCTGACCGGGGAGCAACCGGGCGAGGACGATCCGTCGGAGGCGGAGGCGATTCAGGCGTCCTGGCCCGACGGACTCGCCGCGGTCATCGCTCGAATGACCGCACAAGGCCCCGCCGACCGGTACCAGACGGCGGCCGAGGTCGCGTCGGCGCTGGAGCCGTTCACCGTAACCGGGCCAGAGCCGGCACCCCCAGTCCGACCGAAGCGCAAGTGGCGGGCGATCGGCTCGGGGATCGCGCTTCTGGTACTCGTCCTCGGCGCGGCCACCATCGTGCTTTCGGGAGGCGCGCCCGTCGCGTCACGGGGCGGCGGGAGCGCTCCCCCGGCCCAACCTGCCGGCCGGCCGTTCGTTTCCATCTTCAACGGGACTGATTTGTCCGGTTGGGTCGTGGACGGCGGTAGTGCCGACCAGTGGTGCGTCGAGTCCGGCGCCATTGTCACAATCGGGCGCAAGACCGGGCCGCAGACGTGGCTCCTGAGCCAGCAGCCCTACGGCGACATGCGGTTGCGGTTCGAGTACCAGCTCGAAGCGGGCGGGAACTCCGGGTTCGTGTTCCGCGCGGTACCGGGCGAGCGCCCGATTTTGACCCCGGACGGGCGCCCGACCAAGATCCCCTACCACCAGCAAGTCGAGCTATCGGACCCCGCCGAAAAGGAATGGGAGTGGCTCCCAACCGGGCAGGTGGACGGCGGGAGCGGGAAAAGCGACCCCGCGCTGAAGCCCACGAGCCCGGCCAAACTCCGACCGTCGGGCGAGTGGAACGCGGTCGAGATCGAGATGGTGGGGCAGTCACTCAAGGTGACGCTAAACGGGAACGTAATTCAGACGGCCGACCTGGACCAACTCATCGCCCAGGGGAGCCGGTTCCCCGCCCTCAAGCGCAAAGAAGGGCGGATCGGGTTCCAGCAGTGCCGGGGCACCGTGCGGTTCCGCAAGGTCGAGATCCTCGAACTTCCCAAATGAGCCACGCAAGGATGGGCACCCACTGAGAGCGAACCCCGCCCGCAAGGGCGGCGGATGTGCTTCGCGCCGACAAGTACGCGCACCCGCCGCCCTTGCGGGCGGGGTTCACGTCGCGCGCTGTCGGTATGGTGCCACCGGTCCCGATCGGGTTTGCCTATTGCCGGGCTTTTCGGTTCCGCTGTGCAGTTCCGCGCACAACGTCGCACCCGTTCATAAACTGAGGTGGTTGGGCGCCCCGAACCGGGTGCCCGCGTGGTCGCCGTCTCACTTTATTAGAGGAATTTCAATGGCACACACACTCCCCGCGTTGCCGTATGCCTTCGACGCCCTCGAACCGCACATCGACGCCAAGACGATGGAGATCCACAGCCAGAAGCACCACAAGGCTTACGTGGACAACCTGAACAAGGCGCTCGAAGCGGCCCCGGACCTCGCGAACCAGGACATCGTGACGCTGCTCCGCGGGATCGGGAGCGTGCCGGCCGGGATCAAGCAGGCCGTCATCAACAACGGCGGCGGGCACCACAACCACACGCTGTTCTGGGAGATCATGGGCGCGGGCGCCGGCGGCGAACCGACCGGGCAGATCGCGGACGCGATCAAAGAGGGGTTCGGCGACTTCACCAAATTCAAGGACACGGTGAAGAACAACGGTCTCACGCAGTTCGGCAGCGGGTGGAGCTGGGTCGTGTACAACCCGACCTCCGGCAAGCTCGAAGCGCTCAAGAAGCCGAACCAGGACAGCCCGCTGATGGAGGGCCTCGTGCCGGTGCTCGGCGTGGACGTGTGGGAGCACGCCTACTACCTGAAGTACCAGAACCTCCGCGCGTCCTACATCGATGCGTGGTGGAACGTGGTGAACTGGAAGGCGGTCGAGGCCAAGTACGTCGCCGCCAAAGCCGGCAAGTAAGGGCACACGTTTAGAGATGTTTCCAAGGACCACCTGAACCCCGTGCGCGGCCCGAAGGACGGGGCGCACGGCCCCAATCAATGCGACCGGACTCTCCGGCCCGGTCGCCGGAATTCGTTACCGCACCTAGTAGCTCCGGGGTGCGCGTCTTAGCGCCGGTAGCTTTCGTCCGCTCGTGACCACCGGTAGGCACCGCGGTCCTTTTTCGCCGCGCAATGGCGCGGGGTGACACACCGCGCCGGCACCGGCTCCCCCCCCCTGCTCTTGTCTTGAGGCACGGTCGGACCACCGGCTTGCGCACCCCGACCGCGACGCTGCGCCGCATTTCTGTTGCTTCGGCGAACGCAGCGCGGCAAAATGGCCCGAGTCAGTTACCCGCCGAGACTGCCGGGACGTTCCTAAACGCCCGGTCACACCCGATTTTGCCACGCACACCGGACGCCGCCCCATGCGGTTCTTCCTGCCAATCCTTCTCCTCACGGCGCCGTGCCTCGCGCGGGCCACCGATGATCGTGTCGGCGATCCCGCGATCCATTTCGAGAACGACGTCCTGCCGGTTCTCGGTCGATACGGGTGCAACACGTCCGGCTGTCACGGGAAAGCAGAGGGACAAGGCGGGTTCAAGCTCTCCGTGTTCGCGTCGGACCCCGAAGCTGATTTCGCTGCCCTCACCAAAGAGGGGCGCGGGCGCCGCGTACTCCCGACGTCGCCGGATGAAAGTCTGCTGTTGCGGAAAGCCAGCGGGCGCGTCGCACACGGCGGCGGAACGAAGCTCCCCGCGGGGAACGATGATTATCGCGTGCTGCGGGCCTGGATCGCGGCGGGCACTCCGGTGGGTTCACCCGACGCGCCGCGAGTGGTCGCGCTTCGCGTGGAACCGGCCGAGCGCGTAATGGGCCAGAAGGCCGAACAGCAACTGAAAGTGTTCGCGAAGTACACCGACGGCAGCGAAAAAGACGTCACGCGCCACTGCCGCTTCCAGAGCAACACCGAAGCCGTTGCGAGCGTCGGTGCGGGCGGGGCGGTCAGTACACACGACGTCCCCGGTGAGGCCGCGGTGATGGCCGCGTACCTCGGCGAAGTCGGGCTGTTCCGCGTGGTGGTTCCGCGGCCCGGCGTCCCGGTACAAAACACGCTCCCGCAATTCAATCTCATCGACAAACTCGTTGACGCCAAACTCGCGAAACTGAACGTTGCCCCATCGGACGTGTGCAGCGATGCCGACTTCCTCCGGCGAGCGTTTCTCGACCTCACCGGGACACTACCCACGACGGAAGAAGCACGAAGTTTCCTCTCGGATCGTGCGAAGGACAAACGCGCGAAGCTCGTCGAATCGCTCCTCGACCGGCCGGAGTTCGCGGATCTGTGGGCGCTGCGGTGGGCCGACCTGCTCCGCGTGGACCGCGAACCGCTCGGGCACCAGCGGGCGCACCTCTACTACAAGTGGATTCGTGGTTCGATCGCCGCGAACAAACCGTTCGATCAGTTCGCGCGCGAACTCGTCACCGCGGAAGGCCCGGTGAACGAGGTTGGGCCTACGAACTTCTTCAAGGTTGTGACGAAGCCGGGTGAAATCGCGGGAACAATTTCGCAAGTGTTCCTCGGGGTCCGTATCGCGTGCGCGGAGTGCCACCACCACCCGTTCGACCGGTGGAAGCAGTCCGATTACTACGGGATGTCCGCGTTCTTCAGCACCGGGCCCACCACGCACCCGCGCACGCAGAAACCCGTCTTCGCACACGCGCTCGGCACCGACATGCCCGCGGCCGATCCTGCGGGCGATCGGCGCGTTCCACTCGCGGAGTGGATGACCAAGCCGGATAACGCCTTCTTCGCGCGGAACCTCGCGAACCGCGTGTGGGCGTGGATGTTCGGGCGCGGGCTGGTGGAACCGGTCGACGACGTCCGCGCGACCAACCCGCCGAGTAACCCCGAACTGCTCGACGCACTCGCGAAATACCTCGTCGAGAACAAGTTTGATGTGCGCAAGTTGATCCGGTTCATCGCCGCGTCGCGCACGTACCAGACCTCTGCCGCTCCCAACGCGACCAATGAGAAGGACGAGCGCAACTTCTCGCGCTCCTACTTCCGCCGACCGGAAGCGGAAGTTTTGCTCGACATGATCGCCCAGTCGCTAGGGGTGCCGGAGAAATTCACCGGTTCACCCGGAGTCACGCGGGCCGTTCAGTTGTGGGACAGCAAGGCCCGCAGCGACTTCCTGAAACTGTTCGGGCGCCCCAACCGCGTGACCGCGTGCGAGTGCGAGCGCACCCGCGAACCGTCGGTCAGCCAGGTGCTCAACCTGTTGAACTCGACCGAGATTCAGGCGAAGCTCACCCACGAAGCGGGCACGGTCGCGAAACTGGTTCGCGCACAGAAAGACGATGTGAAACTGATCGAGGAACTGTACCTGACGTTTTACTCGCGCTTCCCGACCTCGGACGAAACCACAACGGGCATGACGCACCTGAAGAAGTACGCGAACAATCGGCGCGCTGCGACCGAAGACCTCGCCTGGGCGCTGATGAACAGCACGGAGTTCTTGTTCAACCATTAGGCACTGGCCCGCAGACCGCAGGTGAACCCTGCCCGCAAGGGCGGCGGGTACATCGATAGTCCCATACACCCACCGCCCTTGCGGGCGGGGTTCACCAGGAGCTTTGACTCATGCTCCACCGCCGCGACGCGATGATTCGTTTGGGGCAACTCGGCGCGGGCGGCCTCGCGCTCCCGACGCTCCTCGAAGCCCGCGCGAACACACCCACTACCGCTAAAAGCGGGACCGCGGACTCGTGCATCTTCATATTCCTGTGGGGCGGGCCGCCCCAGCAGGACATGTGGGACATGAAGCCGGACGCGCCCTCCGGCATCAAGTCGCTGTTCAATCCGATCGACACCGCGGTGCCCGGGATTCGCGTCTGCGACCAGATGCCGTTGTTCGCGCGGCACACGGATAAGGTGGCGCTGGTGCGGTCGCTCTCGCACGCGGACAACAACCACGAGCCGAGCGTGTACCACATGCTCACGGGGCACAAAGACCCGACGCTCGTTTCGCCGCGCAACCCGCGGAAGCGCTCGCACCCGCCGAGCTTCGCGTCGGCCCTCGCGTACTTCGCCAAGCCGAGCGCGGTGCCCGCGAACGTAACCATCCCGCGCCCGGTCGGACACGACGGCGTGACATACGCGGGCACCTACGCGGGATTCCTGGGGCCGAAATTCGACCCGCTCGAAAAACTCGCCGCGAACAAATCGAGCGAGCCGGCCGCGCACCCGGACGTGCTCCCACCGGATGTGACTCAAACGCGCCTCGCGGCCCGCGAAGGGTTGCTCAAACTGCTCCAAAAGCAAGACGCGCACCTCCAGAAGACCGGCGGGAGCGAGCTGGACGACTTCCGCAACCAGGCGATGCAAATGATTGCGGCGCCGAAGGTGCGTGAAGCGTTCGATCTGAACAAGGAGCCGTCCCGGTTGCGCGACCACTACGGCCGCAACGAGTACGGCGAGAGTTTCCTGCTCGCGCGCCGACTGGTCGAGAGTGGCGTAAAGGTGGTCTCGGTCGTCTGGCTGTACATCATGCCGAACGGCGGGGTCGCGAACGTGTGGGACAACCACGGCGGCACTGGCGGGTTGGGCAGCATCACTGGGTACGCGATGCTGAAGGAAAAATACTGTCTCCCGCCGCTCGACCGCGCACTCGCGGCACTGCTCGAAGACCTGGGCGACCGCGGGATGCTCGATCGCACGCTGGTCGCGGTTGCAGGAGAGTTCGGGCGCACGCCGAAGATCAACAAGGACATGGGCCGCGACCACTGGGGAGCGGCACAAACGGCACTTCTCGCCGGCGGCGGCATCCGCGGCGGTCAGGTGTACGGCAAGACGGACAAGATCGCCGCGTACCCGACCGAGAACCCGGTTTCGCCGGACGATTTCCTCGCGACGATCTACCACGCGATGGGCGTCGATCCCGCCGCGATGATCCCCGACCGCGAGAACCGCCCGCACCGATTGTGCGACGGAAAACCGGTGGTGGGTCTGTTCGGGTGATTGGCGCGACCGTCACGTGCGGCCGCCGTGAACCCCGCCCGCAAGGGCGGTGGGTCGGCGACAAGAGCAGTTGCTCTGACACAAGTAGGTTGCGGGCGGTCGCAATGAGAGGCAACCACCCGCCGCCCTTGCGGGCGGGGTTCCCCTTACCGTTGCCAAACCGTTCGACAGTACCAGCCGGCCTAGCGAGCAAGTTCGCTAACGAGGTTCCTATGCCGATTCCTTTCTGTGACGGTCTCTCCCGGCGCGACGCGCTCCGCGTCGGCACCGCGGCGCTCTTTGGCTCCGCACTCGGATTGCCGCACCTGCTACGCGCATCGAGCGAGGCGAAAGCAAAAAAAGACGTGTCGCTGATCTTCATTTTTCTGCACGGCGGGCAGAGCCACATCGACACGTTCGACCTGAAACCGGATGCGCCGGCCGAGTTCCGCGGGGATTTCAGCCCCGCGAAAACCAAGATCCCCGGTCTCCAGATTTGCGACCTGTTGCCGAAGGTGGCCGGGCAGGTCGACAAGTTCTCGCTCATCCGCTCGTTCCGCCACCACAACTCGGACCACGGCCCCGCCGACCACTACATCCTCACGGGGTACTTCCCCGCGGCCGGGTTCAATCCGAGTCTCAGCCCGAACAACCAGCGCCCGTGCGTCGGGTCCGTCGTGTCAAAGAAGCTCGGCCCGAAGGGGTCTGTGCCCGCCTACGTCGCCCTGCCGAAAGTTCACCCGAGCGGCGGAGCGGCTTACCTCGGCGCGAACCACGCACCCTTCGTGATCGACGCCGACCCGAGCGCGCCGAACTTCAGTGTACCGGACCTCGTACCCCCGCCGGCCATCGCGAGCAACCGCCTCGACGACCGCAAAAAGCTGCTCGAAACCGTGGACCGGTTCCACAAGAGCGCGGAAGTGAAAGCGAACCCCACTGCCGGCGCGCTCACCGCGTTCCGTGACAAAGCGTTCGACCTGATGACGTCGCGCCAAGCAAAAGAGGCGTTCAACATCCACGCGGAAGCGGACAAACTCCGCGACGAGTACGGGCGCCACTCGCTCGGCCAGTCGTGCCTCATGGGGCGCCGACTGGTGGAAGCCGGCGTCCGGTGCGTGACCATCGACCACTCGAACTGGGACACGCACGACGGCAACTTCGCGGTGCTGAAGAACTCGCTGCTCCCGATGTACGATTCCGCCATCAGCACCCTGTTTCGCGACCTCTCCGACCGCGGGTTGCTCGATTCGACGATGGTGGTGGTGACCGGCGAGTTCGGGCGCACGCCGCGGATCAACAAGAACGCGGGTCGGGACCACTGGGGGCCGGCGTTCACGGTGCTGCTCGGCGGCGGGGGCATTAAGCCGGGTGTGGTGGTGGGCAAGACAGACGCCCGCGCCGAAAAGCCGGCGAGTGATCCCTACGGTCCCGAAGACCTGTTCGCAACGATGTACACGTGCATGGGCATCGACCCGAAGGACGAGGCCCACACGCCCGACGGCCGTCCCATCGCGCTGGTCAACAACGGCAAGGTGATGACCGAGTTAGTGTGAACGTCTGAGAAACCCGCCCACTTTTGTATTTCGTGGCACAGGCCTCTGGCCTGTGTGAGCGCGTCCACAGGCCAGAGGCCTGTGCCACAAGACAAATGACTACACGCACCAGTTCAACGGGAACGAGTCACAGAGCCAAGCGCGAGAACGATCATGACCGGGAACCGTAGTTCGTTCGGCCTCCTGTTCTCTCTGTGCCTTTGCGCCGCGGTTGCCAGCGATTCAGTGGTCCTCGCCAATCCGCCCACGGTCAGTTACATCTTCCCGGCCGGAGCGCAACGCGGAACACCAGTCGATGTCCGCGTGGGCGGGCTGTTCCTCTACGATAAGCCGGCATTTGAAGTAACCGGGCCGGGAATCACTCACTCACCGCACCTCGCGCACGCGAAACGTGTGTGGTTCGAGGGGCCGCTCCTCCCGCTCCCCGAGTCCCAGCAGCAAGAAGACTACCCGGCCGACCTGCGCGGAAACGTCGCGCTCACAAAAGATGCCCCCCTCGGTTCGCGCCGCGTGCGCGTGTTCACGGCGCAAGGGGCCGCGAGCGGACCGCGGTTCGTGGTCGGCGAATTGCCCGAAGTGGTGGAGCAAGAAACGGACGGCGACCCGATCCCCACACCCATTAAGCTGCCCGTCACGGCAAACGGGCGCATCTTCCCGCGCGAGGACATCGACCTCTGGGAGTTCGACGCCGCGGCCGGCACAACGGTCACCGCGTTCGTTCACGCGCAATCGCTGAACTCGCCGCTCGTGTCGAAGCTGGACATCCTCGACGCAAAGGGAAATGTGGTCGCGGAGCAGATGCTCCACCCGTGTGTCGGGACGGACGGCTCAGTAAAGTTCACGCCGAAGGTAGCGGGGAAGTACCGCGTGCGCGTCACCGACGCGCGCGCGCTCGGTGGTCCCGCATACGTGTACCGGCTCACGATCACCGCAGAGAACGTGCCGGAGTTCCACTACCCGCTCCGCGCGAAGCCGGACGGGTTGAAGGACGCACTCGACGCGGCCCCAGTGTTACAAGCTCCGATCGCACTGAACGGTCGGATCGAGCGCCCCGGCGCCGTCAACGAATGGAAACTCGATCTGAAGAAAACCGGGAGCTATACCTTCGATCTGCAAGCCCGGCGCCACGAGTCGCCGCTGTGTGGTGTGGTCACGATTTTCGACGCAACCGGCAAGGAACTGAAGCGCGCGGAAGGCACCGAAAACAGTGATCCCGCGCCGTTCGCGTTCGGCCCACCGACCGACGGCGTTTACACGGTAAAAGTGGGCGAGAAGTTCCGCGGGCGCGCTGGCGCGAACTTCGTGTACCGGTTGCGCGTGTTGGACGCCCCTGAGAAACTCGAACCCGGCTTCAAGCTCACGGCAACGACCGACGTGTTTACCGTGCCGCGTGCGGGTACGCTTAAAGTGAAGGTGACCGCAGAACGGTTCGGTACGTTCAACGGGCCGATCGTTGTCGGTGCAGTGGATCTGCCAACGGGTATTACGGCCTCTACGATCCGGATCGCCACGAACCAGCAAAGTGCCGATCTGGTATTCACGGCCGGTGCGGACGCGCGTATCGCGACTCACCCGCTCCGTCTCATCTGTGTCGGCGCGGACGGGCTAGCCGTTCACCACAGCAGCGCGACGTTCTCCGGTGTCGCCGATATGCGGCTTCAGGTTGCGCTCCCGACGCCCTTCAAGATCGTCGACCAATACGTGATGACCAGCGCCCCTCGCGGCGAAACGTACCACCGCAGATACGCGATCGACCGTAACGGCTTCGACGGGCCGATTCAGATACAACTCGCGGACCGGCAGGCGCGGCACCTCCAGGGCGTGACCGGGCCGGTTCTCACACTAAAGCCGGGCGAAACCGAGTTCGCGTACCCCGCGTTCCTCCCACCGTGGATGGAGATGGGACGCACGTGTCGCGTGTGCGTGATGGCGACCGCGAAGGTACGCGATCCGATCGACGGGCGCGAGCACACCGTCAGTTTCAGTTCGGTGGAGCAGAATCAGCAAATGATTGTCGTCGTTGGCCCCGGGCGCCTGGACGTGAGCGCGGAGAAGACCAGTATCCTCGCGGAAGGAGAAGTGAAGCTGGCGGTGAAGGTCAGTCGGAGCAAGAACTTGAGTGGTCCCGCAGTCGTGGAACTGGTGCTGCCCGAGCACGTGAGGGGAGTGACCGCCGCCAAGCTCGTTGTCGCGGCCGACAAGGGTGACGGCGAACTCGTGCTGAAGTTCGCACCGAACGCCGGGCCGTTCAACGCGCCTCTTGTCGTGAGAGCCACCGTGCAAACGGATTCCGGCCCGGTAACTTCCGAGACGAAGATCGAAGCAGTTCGCTGAGCTTCTTAAGTCCCGAGTCGTAAGGTTGGCGGCGTTTCGACCTTATGACTTTCGACCTTACGACTTGGGACTTTCCTGGAACGGCTTCACGCTGAGCCGCGTTTGGTGCGATTCGACCGACTTGCCGTCGATCGTTTTGCCCTGGAAGTAGTCCTTCTGCCACCCGCGGGCTACGACTTCGGGGTTCTGGCTGGTCAGCCCCACGAGGAACCCGCTGCGGCTCTCTTCCCACTGCTTGTACTGTTTCTTCAGTTCCGGCTCGGACTCGATCGAGACCACACGCGGGACGAAACCCTCGATGAGTCCGCGCGGTACCGGAACGAGCATACAGAACGGGTCGCCCTGCTCGAACCGGACCCACTCGCACACGCGCGTCATTTTCCAGTTCATCGTGAACGTGGACGCGAGCCAGTCCGTTTCCACCACGCCTTCGAGCGGTTGCACGCCGTCCTTGATCCAGTTCGCCGGTCCCTTCACCCACAAGTTGATTCCCGGCGGCGTGCGAAACAAGAACGGGATCGTGAACGTGATGACGCCGCTCCCGAAGTGGCTCACGATGCGGTTGTCGGGGCGGTCGAAGCGCAGCTCCAGGTCGCCCTTCCCCGGCCCGCCGTACCAATACGCCTCGAACCCGACCGGGCTGCGCAGCACCCACCCGCACTGGTTGGCGATCACCAGCGGTAGGCACCGGTACGGGTGCCGCTGGTGCGCGTTGTCCATCCAGTCGCGCGGGATCGGCGCCGGCTCCGGAAACACGTCCGCCGGCTGGTTCGGGTGCAGCGAATAGGCGATCAGTTCGTTCGCGTTCTCTGACATGGTCCGTCCGCAAGTAACGGCCGGACGAGCCGGCCGGTGGGGGCCAGGAGACGTTAGACGGAATTAACAGTATCAGCGGGCCCCGGACAAGAGCAATCCCCGCACGGAATCGATGTTGACATTCATGAGTGAATTTGGAATGAGGCGCGCTGCGGGAGTGTCGGAGGATTTGGCGTGAGTGGAACCACGACAATGCGTGTGCCGCGCGGCAACTGGCGAATGTGGGGGGCGGTGATCGTGCTTTTGGCGATCAACACGCAAGCGCACGCATTTTACTGGTACGGCTGGCCCGGGAGCCTCGTGCCCCCGAGGGAAACGCTCACCCCACCGACCGAACCCGAAACACCCAACCCACCGGTCGGCCCGCCGGTTCCGGTGGACAAACCGCCGGTCGGCCCCCCGCAACACACCCCAGAGCCCTCTACGGGGATAATCGGGTTGCTGGGCTTTGGAGCCGTCGCCGCCGCGAGGAAATGGCGAAAACGAGCGGTAACTTGAAGGAAGACAAAGCGTTGAGGGCCGGGGAATAACTCCCCGGCCCTCAACGCTTTGGGTGAACAGTCGGGCCATCTCCAGCAAGTCACAAAGCGGATTGACCACTGTCTTGAGCGCGGACTATTTACCAAAGTGATTCAGGAGGCGAGAATCGCGAACGTGATGGTTCAATAACAGATGCTCAACTCATCGCGGAGCGTGTCATGTCCGAAACGCTCGAACCGATTTGCCGCCGGGAATTCGATGCAGTTGCGCTCGTTGCGGAGTTCCCGCCGCGGTTCAGCCACCCGAACAAGAAAGTCGTGTACGGCATCTCGTGCCCGCCCGACGCGGTTCATTCCGGGCGCGTTACGTTCTCGCGCTGGGCAGCGGTCGCCCCGCCCTCGGAAGTGCCCCAGAACGCAACAACCATCGAGCCGCGTGAGGACTACTTCGGCTACGAACCTGTGCCCGCGGGCCTTGGGCGCGTGGAGTGGTACCTGAACTTCTCCCACTACGATCTGTTCTGTGCGTATGGCGGAGGACTGTTCGCGCAAGACGAAATGCAGGTGACGGAGCACCCGGCGCTGGGTTCCCTGCGTGAAGCGCTGTTGCAATCGGGCGTCGAGCCACTGACCGTCAAAGACAGGTCACCGACCCCGGTTCTGGTCACAGGAGTGGAGCGGCGGTGTCGCGTGGCGATTAACCCGGACGCCGCGCTCGGTCGCCCGTTCGGGCTGTACGGCAACAATTTCGCCCGTGCGAAGCCCGACGTGATCGCGCGAGCGACCGAGGCACTCGTTCCGCCGACAATCACCAATGTGCTCGCGATGGAGGCACCGACCGGCGGATCCGGACGCTACACGCGGAGCGCGATCGAGTACGTTCTGCGCACCGCCCACACGGGCTTTCTGGCCGCGCGGATCGAATCGGGCCGACTGTCCGCATCGCCGGAAGTAGTCGTCCACACCGGGTACTGGGGGTGCGGGGCTTACGGCGGGCACCGCACGCTGATGGCGCTGCTTCAGATCCTCGCGGCGCGAACAGCGCAGCTCGATCGACTGGTGTTTCACACCGGTGACGCGGCCGGTTCCGCGACGCTCCGCAACGCGCTCGTTGTGTCCGAACGCGATCTCGGGTTGAGAGAGACGCCTACGCCACTCGCGGCTGTCATTGACAAGCTCGACGCGATGGCCTTCCACTGGGGCGTCGGCGACGGGAACTGATTGCCCACCAAGTACGTTCAATTCAGCGCCAACGGGACGGTCGGCTGCCGAAGTGCGCGCGTCCGTGGTATCTTAAACTGTGACCTTTTTCTGGAGGGCGCATGGAACTCCCCGTACTTATTTCGCCGCAGTCAGTTGGCTTCCGTGCTTCAACCGGCGGTCCGTTTGACCTCGAGGCCGACGGGCCGACTCTGGACGCGGCCGTCGACGCACTTCGCACACTCGTTGTCGCTCAACTCCAGCGCGGGCAGGTGCGCACGTTGACAGTAACGGACCACACGGCGATTCTCGAAGCCGCGCAGAAGGTCGGCGCAAGTCCACTATTCGATGATTGGGTGCAAGCGGTTGAAGAGTATCGTCGGCAAAACAACACCGTGCCGGACGCCGGGTGATGGCGATTTACCTTCTCGATACGACCACACTGACCTTGCTGCAGCGCAACCACCTTCACGTCACCGCAGCCGTCCGCGCACACGCGGCGTATGTCTTCGCGCGTATCCCCAGTTTGTTGTGGGAAGATTGGACGGCGTGAAGGCTCGTGAGCGTCTGCCGTTATTCCTTGCCCAAGACTAGATCAGCGACCCAGCACCCGCGCACGTGTGGCACGTCGGCGTCGCGGCAGTGGGTCAGGATGTCGTCGTTATCACATCCGGCGTCCTGAAGGGCGTCCGCCAGAATCGGCATCGCACTGAAGTCGCGCGACTCGTACATCCCACGAGCAAGTGTGACCGCGGTGTCCGTGCGCCAAGCGCCTTTGAAGTTGGGGCGCTTGAATGGGTTACCGAAAATGTCGCGGAGGATGGGGATGGAATCGAACGCACTTTTCGCACTGATATCGCGCGGTTTGTCATCCATAAAGTGAACCCCGTAGGCCAGCCAGGTCAATTCATAAAGGCGCGGCAGTGGGGTTTGCTCAATGGCGCGATCCGCGTCTAGCGGTTTGGTGAACTCGGCGTTGAGTAGATACCGTTCGTAGTCCGCGAAGCAGTACGAAGGGAACTCGTTCGATGCTTCGCGGTCCAGACTAAACTGGATGCAGAGGGATGCTCCTTCGGCGATGTGCTCCAGGGGAGCGGCTAATAGAGACGGATCGAATTGCCCATCGACCTCGCGCTCGGCGAGGTCGGTAAGAGTTTGACAGAGCCACGGTAGCTCGTCCCATACTCGGCGGACCAATGCGATCCGGTACAGCATGCCCTTCCGCTTGGGATTCTTGACCCAGTGGAGCGCGGACCTAATCATTTCCCCCGCGCTGGTGCCCGCTTCCCACCTCTTTCGCGAGATCATGTCGTTACTCGTTGTCGAGTGCCTGACGGCGGGTGCGATTTACGCTTCCCCTTGCTGAAAGTGCATCGCGACGCGAACCGCGGTGGCCTCGGCTTGTTCCACACAGTCGGCCATTGCGACGCCGCGGTAAGCGTTGCCCGTCAGGAATAAGCCGGGGTGCTTGGCGGCCAGATTGTCGATCCGGGCCACGCGGTCGAGGTGCCCGATCACGTATTGCGGAATCGCGTTCGGCCAGCGCACGATGCGATGAAACACCGGCTCCCCGGTCACGCCCATCGCGTGCCGGATCTCGTCGTGAACGGCCCGCACCAGGCGCTCATCGTCCCATTCCACTTGTTCCGCGCGGTGAACGCCGCCGCACAGTGCGCGCCACAACACGAACCCCTGCGGGGCGCGGTCCGGGAAGATGCTCGAACACCACTGGACGCCGAGTACGTCGCGCCGGGTATTTTGAGGGGCGATGTAGCCGAACCCGTCGTGCTCACCGGGGCAGTGCTCGGCGCGGTAACCGAGGGCCACCACCGCGATGCGGTTGTACGGGATCGCGCCAACTTCACCAGCGAGTTGCGGGTTCAGGTCTTCGAGGATCACTGCTTGCTCGTAAGCAGGGCACGCCAGCACGACCGCGTCCGCGGCCCACGAGTATCCCGTGTGGTCGGACACCTGCCACGGGGCCACACTCGCGGTTTCGGTGATCGTTTGCACCTCGACCCCGCACCGCACGGAATCGCCGAGGTGCTTGCACAGGCCGTCGATCAGTACGCTCAGGCCCTCGCGGAACGACCACATCTTCATCGGGCCGGGAGCCGGTTCCCCGCGCGCCCGGGCGTCCCGTTTCCGCTTCTTCGCCGCGCGCATGAACCCGCGGACCACACTTCCGGCTTCACGCTCCATGACGGGCAATCGGGGGAACGCGGCGGCCACGCTTAAAAGCCCCGGATCACCGCCGTGAATGCCGGTCACGAGCGCGTCGGCGAACACGTCCGCGGCTTCTTTACCGACGCGCCGCGTTGCGAACTCCTGAACGGACTCGTCGGTGCCCGGGGGAGCGGATTTTCGCCACGGTTCGGTGAGCAGTTTCCACTTCCCGCTACGGGTGAGAAGTGGTGTGGTGAGCAGCCCGAGCGGGCCGCTCGGGAGCTTGTGGAGCTTGTCCCGGACGAAGACGTAGCGGTTCTTGCGGCTCCCGTCGCTCGCGGCGATGAGCCGATCGGAAAGCCCCAAATCGCGCACGAGGTGCGGAACCGCGGGGGTGCGGTCCAGGAACCCGTTCGGACCACACTCGACGCGGAACCCGCGGTGGTCTTCCGTAACGATGTTCCCACCGGGCCGGTCCCGGGGTTCCAGAACCGTGACCGTTGTGTCCGGGGAGAGTTGCTTGAGGCGGAAGGCGACCGTTAACCCGGTCAGCCCCCCGCCCACGACGACGGCGTGCGGCATGAGTTACTTTGGTATCCCGACGACCTTTGCTTGGCCGTCTTTAATGCGGACCAGAATTCCCCCGCGCTCCTTCCCGTCCCGCACGAGCAGCATGACGTAGCCGGTCTTCCCCAAGATTTTTTCGATGTCCGCGAGCTGTTTCTCCCGTTCCTTTTCTTTGCCTTCAAACTGCTTGCGCAGCGCGGGTCCGTCGAGCAGCGTGCCGAGTTCGGTCGGCACGTTCTCCGGCTTCACTTTCTCCAGAAACGGCTTGAGGGCATCCTTCAGTTCTTCGGGCTTGGTAATCGGTTCCGATTTCCCGTCCAGAATGAACGGCACGTCTACCGTCTTCATCACGGCGTCGAGGTCTTTGGCTTTGACGGCTTTCAGGAAAGCGAGGGACACGTCCTTCACTTTCTCTTCGTCCTTATCGGCGGCGGATACCGGTGCGGCAAACGCGACGAGCAGGGCAACGGCGAGCGGACGCATGGACGGAACCTCCCGTTGGGGGCAACATCCGCAGCGTATTGTACCGGTCGCGTGTTCACAACAAGTAAAGACCAGGCACAAGGGGGAATTGCGTTCTAAGTTCAAAACGGACCCTTTTGGCACATCCGGAACCGCAGTCATGCAACTGTTTTGCCCCGCATGCCAAGCCGCCTTCGCCGGAACGCAGCGGTGCCCGCGGTGCGCGGGGTTGCTGCTGCTCCCGCACGAAGTGGCGGCCGAGTCTCTGAATTTGAGAGATCTGGCCGGTCCGCCGCCCGAACCGACGCCGTTCAGCCGGGTCGTTGTGGGCGCGGTGTTCGCGCTGGGGCTGTACCTCGGTTTGCGGAAACTGGCGATGGGAGCGGTTCTCGCCGCGCACCCGGAACCGGACTCGTGGTGGACCTCGTTCGAGGGATTAACGACCGTCTGCGGTGCCCAGATCGCGGCGGTTATCTTCGGGGCCGTGCTCGCCGCGGCCGGTCGGGTCGGCGGGTTCGTGTTCGGCGCGACCGTCGGTGGTGTGTGCGGCGGGCTGTTCCTCGCGGCCGAACTCGTGGCCGGGGCACCATTTCGTGATCTTGTGCTGTACATTCAGCCGCTCGTGTTGGTCGCCGTTGGGGGGATCGCGGGCGTGTTCGCGGCGCGCGTGTGGGGCGCGGTCCCCGTACTCGATATGCCGGTTCCCGTGTCGCAAAAGCTCAGTTCGCTGTGCCTGACGCCGGACGCCCTCGTGTCCACCGGGCGCCCGACGGCGTGGGCGCGAATTATGTTCGGGGCGACGCTCATGGTGATCGCGGTCGCGGCTTCCGACCAACTTCGTCTGGGGATGCAGAGGTATTCCGACGGAATGCTGAATGTGGGGAGCGTGGGGCAGGCGAAATTCATCACCTGGCAGTTCGCGGTCCTCGGCGTGTTAACGGGCGGGGTGATCGCCGGCGCGAGCACCGGAACGGGAATCCGGCACGGGTTAATAGCGGGTGCAATGGGAGGGGTCGGGGTGCTCGGGGCGACGGCGCTCCGAGGTGAGGCGCTCAGCCCCGTGAACTTCTGGTTGGGACAGTTATCACTCGGCGAACTCGCCCCAACAGCCCCCGCGGCCGTTGCCGCTGCCGTCGGCGGGATACTGTTTCTCGGGTTTCTCGGCGGCTGGCTCGGTGGCGCTCTGTTCCAACCACTCGCGCCCGAACACGCGCGCGGGCGGCTGAAACAGGGGCTGTACTAAACCGGATTATTTCTTCGCCTCAACGGTGATCTTCAGCGGGGCGCTCGTGAGCGTTACCACGCCGAAGCCGTCGTTCGCATCCTTTGCACCCTTCGGGGCCGGATTCGCGCCCGTCTTTAATGTCGCGGTTAGTTCGTATTCACCCGCTTCGAGCCAGTAGGCCCAGTGCGCCGCGCCCCGGTAACCGCTGACGAGTGTTTTGACCGGAATCGTGTGCGTTTTTCCGGCTGCAATCTCCACACTTTTCGGGCCGCGGAACTCTTTTGTAAACGCCAGTGGCGGGGCAACGTTTAAGGCCCCCTTTCCCTGGAGGGTACAGGTAAGTACCACCGGATCACCCGCTACCCACACCGCGACGGGCTTATCGGACGTGTTCTTGATTTCGATGCTAAGGTCTACTGCTGGTGCCGCCGGTGGGCGCTTGCCCGTTTTTGCCGCGGACTCAATTAGGTTTTTGAGTTCGTCCGCGTTCCGACCGTCGAAGGTGTACTTCGTCGTACCGGTTATGGAGAGTTCGAGCGGGGTCGCGGGCGGATCGGCCCGCGGTTTGTCTTTTTTGTCTTCGGCACCGACGGGGGTCGAGCCGATCGTAAGCAGCGCAAACAGCGCTGACGGGAGAATCGTTCGGAACATCGCAGCCCTCCAATTTGTTGGGTCTGTCACGCGGCGCGAACCGGGCAACCGGTCGGAACGGTGACTCGTGCCACGAGATTCCGACGAACGTGCCCGGAGATGAGATTGTTCACGAAACCTACACCGACTTATATTCTGAACCAGGGGCCAGCGCGCTCTGCCCTTCTTTTTTACCCGGCGGTGACATGGACGAGTTGCACCACGAATGTGGCGTGGCGGCGTTGTATTACCTTCCCCGGAATGCGGACAAGTCGCCGGTGTGGACCGGCGCACCCGACCAAGTGTCCCGGCTGATGCCGCGGATGCTCCTCGACCTCCAGAACCGCGGGCAGCTCGCTGCTGGGATGGCGACCTACAACCCGGACCGCGACAAGCTCATCGACACGTACAAGGACATCGGCACCGTAATTGAAGCGTTCCGGATCAACGAGCCGTCGAAGTACGCCTCCATCATGGAGGACTACGCGGGCCGGGCCGCGATCGGGCACACGCGCTACGCCACCTGCGGGGGCCAGACCCGTAGTTACGCCCAGCCGTTCGAGCGGCGCCACGGGTGCAAATGGAAGTGGTTCGCGTTCGCGTTCAACGGTCAGCTCACCAACTTCGCCGAACTCCGCACGCAGCTCCTCCAGAACCACGACTACCACCTCACGCGCGACAACGACACCGAAGTCATCATGCACTATCTCGCCCACGAGATGCGGAGCGACGAGCGCCCCGACCTCGTGGACGTGTTCCGCCGGCTCGCGGCCAAGTTCGACGGGGCGTACAACCTCACGTTCCTGAACGCGATGGGCGACATGGTGGTGCTCCGCGACCCGGTCGGCATCCGCCCGCTGGTGTACGCGCAGGACGGCCCGATGTTCGGGGCCGCCAGCGAGAGCGTCGCGCTCCAGAACCTCGGGTTCCGCCAGGCGAGCATCAAGTCGCTCGCGCCGGGGGAGCTGATCCTCATCCAGAACGGCGAACTGAGCGTCCACCGGTTCGCGGAGAGCAAGCGCACCGCGCACTGCTTCTTCGAGTGGATCTACTTCGCGAACGTGGCCAGCACGCTCGACGACCGCAGCGTGTACCTGAGCCGCGCGCGCCTGGGCCAGGAACTCGCCAAACAGGAACGCGCCCTGAACCGCGTCCCGCTCGACCCGTCCGAAACGGTGGTCGTGCCGGTCCCGGACACGGGCAAGGCCGCGGCCGACGCGATGGCGTTCTCGCTCGGCATCCCGAGCGTCGAGGGGCTGATCCGCAACCGGTACATCGGCCGCACGTTCATCGAGGGGGGCAACCGCGCGGACAAGGTGCGGCTCAAGTTCACCCCGCTGCGCGAGGTGCTGCACGGCAAGAAGGTGCTGCTCGTCGAGGACTCCATCGTCCGCAGTACGACCCTGCAGAGCCTGCTCAAGCACTTGCGGGACCAGGGGGGCGCGGCCGAGATCCACGTGCGCGTCGCGTGCCCGCCGATCCTGTCGCCGTGCTTCTACGGCATCGACATGAGTACCGTGAAGGAACTGTTCGCGCCGAAGTTCATGGCGGGTAAGGTGCCGACGGTCGCCGAACAGGACGCGATGGCCAAGTCGCTGGGCGCGGACTCGCTGTTCTACCTCCCGGTGGACGCGGTCGCGCGGTGCATCGACCTGCCGACCTCGACCCTGTGCCGGGCGTGCATCACGGGCGACTACCCGACCCCGGCGGGCGAGCAGATGTACCAGCTCTCGCTCCGCAAGCACGCCGTGGGCGACACCGAAGGCCGCACCTACGAGCGCCCGAACGAGCCCTTCATGTGCTCGGTGAACGACAACGGCCGGACGTGAGTTCCCGGGGCCGGTCGGTGAGAATAATTAACGGGCGCGCCTGAACTTGGTCCGAGGCGCGATTGGTGACGCCTCGCTCCGGTGGGTAGAGGCGCCCAAGATCTGGGTGCCGCGAGCCGCTCGGACTCGGGCTGTGAAGGGACAACGCGCCCGAGGTTCCATGCAAACGCGCGAGCCAAGTGGGTAAGAGGCGAACCGATGTGGGGTGACCCGCGGCCGTTGAGTTCGTGGTTGCGGAGATTTCGGATGGGATGAGTCCGAGAAGCCTTGCGTATTTTTGCAGGAACGCACTACCGCTCGGAAATCCGGGACAGAGCTTCATTCGCCTGAATCGTTCGCGATCCTCCTGGTGTGCCGCGACTGAGTGCTTCGAGGTGCGTTTTTGCTTCAGGCGTACCAAGGTGTTCGAGCGCGTCCATCGCGCGTCGGAGCCGCAGGGCCGCAGAAGAGGGGCGCTCGATTCGCCCCAGGATCGTTGTGAGGCGCTGACGGGCCTCTGCGTCCGTGGTCGCCCCGAGTGCCTCCCGTAATAACTGCGCGATCGACTCGCCCCGCTTCTCCAGTTCGGCCGTCGCCCGTTCTCGGTCCGCGAACTGCTCCGACGAGAGATCCTTGACCCACCCGACGATTGCCTTCGGGTCGATCGATTCCGGTTCCAGTTTCTGCTTGAGTAGCGCGATGGCCTCCTTGGGCGAGGCGCAAAGCTCACGCACCGCCCGGAACGCCGTCGCGGGTGAAGCGTCTGCCAGGTCGGTCCAGACTCGGTCGGCGTTGAAAGAGGTGGGGGCTCCCAGCCCGTACACGTCCCAGACGAAGACCGGGGCCTCGTAGCTCGCCCCCACGATGGCCCGGGCGTCCGGCGCGAAGTGGGCGACGGTCGGTCCCTTGTGGCCGGAGAACGTGCGGATCACCTGTCCGGTAGCGAATTCCCACACGCGGATCGTGCCCGCCCCATCGACCGTGAGCAGCTTGCGCCCGTCGGCCGAGAACTCGCAACTGATGCCCGAGAGATCGTTGGACGATTCCTTGGGCGTGTGCCCCTTCAGCGTGTGCATCGCCCGCCCGTCCGACACCCGCCAGCACGTCACGTCTTCGGGTCCGCCCGCGACGAACGCCCCATCCGCGGAGAACGCGATCCCTTCGATCAGTGGCCGCCCGGGAACTTCCACACGAGCCACCCGGTTGTGGCGCCGCAGTTCCCAGACGTCGATGGCGGTTCCGTTTTGAGTCAGCGAACAGATTGCCAGCCGGCGGTTTACGGCGTCGAAGTACGGTACCCCCATCCCTTTGTAGCCGAAGGCCCCGGGACACGCCTCCGACCAAAGTGCTTTCCCGGCCGCGATGTCCCAGACCGTCAGCACATGGTCCTGCGTGACCGTTACGAGCAACCGGTCCCGGTCCGCGAACGTCGTGTGCCACGGGTAATTGGACACGCCTTCTAATCGGGCAACCACTCGGTCCGTGGCCACTTCCTTAACCAGAATTGCCAGTGGGAGCCGGGGCTTACTTTTCGGGATATCAAACTCGACGCGCATCTGTCCGTCCTCGGACCTGATGTCGCCGAAGGGCGGCTGGGGACCGTGTGCCTTGTCTTGCAGAAGCTTCCCGCTCTGCCGGTCGACCGTGATCGTCCGGTTGGACTGGCGCAGTACGACGTTGCCGCGGGCGTCGAAGCGGGCCGGGAGCACGTACTCGTCCGCCGACTGTGGGTGCCGCGCGTTCTTTTCGAGATCCCACACCGTTACTCGCCCCTCGTAGCGGCGCGTGCTGGCGAGCAGTCGGGAATCCGGGGAGAACGCCACGAGTGCGGGCCAGGCGAATGGTATGGACTGGAGCTCCTTGCCGCTTTCCAGGTCGAGCACCCGTATCTCGCTCGATGAGTCCGATTCTGTAGAAACCGCCAGGAGCTTACCGTTCGGGCTGATGCTCATGACGCTGGGCGCGGGCGGTATCGAAATGGACCGGAGCACTTTGCCGGTCGCGATGTCCCTGAACGTGACCGTGCCGGTGCGGGGCTTCCCCTCTTGCGCGGTGCCAGAGATGGTGATGAACGCCCGCCCGTCCTTCGCGAACGCGGCGTTGTGGTTGAAGTCACTTTGACGAACAAAATCCTGCGCAAATGATCGTTTCGATTCTCCGGTCACGGTGTCGAATATCGAGATCGGGTGCCCCTGGATCGGCGCGCACACTTCGGACCCGCTCGGAGTAAACAGGACGCCGGCGTAATGGTAGAGCCAGTTCTCGGGGAAGGTTGTCGTTTTTGCAATGGTCCTTTTTACCTCGCCGGTCGCGGTGTCGCCGAGCAGCATCTCACTGTTCCGGCGGACGACGGCGAACGTTTTCGTGTCCGGAGAGAAACCCGTACCAATAATGCTGTTCGGTGGGAAGCGTTGGTTTGGGTCCGCTTCTGTGTACAGAATCTTCTCCAACTCCTGCCGGCCCGTGGCCGCGTTGAACGACCGGAACCCGTTCGCGTCCAGAACCAGCAGTCGTTTGTCGTCTGTTGTGAAGGCCACGGCGACCGTCCGGTAACACATGGTGCTCTGGTGCAGATCCACGGCGACCGGGACGCGGTACAGTTCCTTCCCGTTGGCCAGATCCCAGACACAGACCGACTTGTCCCCGTTCGCGGGCGAAGCGGTTGCCAGCCACCGCCCGTCGTGGCTGAAGGCTATCGCGCCGACTTCTCCCGCGTGCCGCAAGCGCGGCGAACCGATCCGCGCGACCGCCCCTTCGGGGAGACCGTCGCGCGTGACCAGCGCATCCGCCTGTGTACCAACTTTCGCCTCTTCCTTCGGTGCCGGCGTCGGAGGAGGGGCACTGGCCCCGGAAGAAAACAACACAACCGACGCGACGGCTCCCGCAACCAGAACGCTTATCACCGCAGCGGTAACGGACGAACCGGTCAAGAACCGGGTGACCGCGCTCACGGGACGGTGGGCCGCCATCGCCCCGCGCATGATTGCGTCGTGTGCGGCTCCCGCGGTCCCGGTCGTTGAGTCGATCAGCAGTAGGGACACGGCCACCGAAAGTTCCACGCCGCGCCGCCCCAACCGGTGGCGCAAGGTCTCCCGGCCGCGCTGGAGCCACCCCCGGACCGCGCCGGGCGTCGTCCCCAAGCGCCGGGCCGTGTCCTCGACCGTGTTCCCCTCGATGGTACATAACAGGACGGCCGACCGATGAGGTGCGGGCAAACGTGCGAGTTCCTCATCAAAGATGACCAGGACTTCGCGGACCGAGAGTTGATCCAGGGGCGACGCGGTCGGATCAACGGGTTCGGTAACCGCGGGAGCGACCGCAACGGGCCGGGCCGTGACGGAGCGCGCCACGCGGTACAGCCAGGACGGGAGCGCTTCCGCGTGCCGAATGGTGTGCGCTTTCCGGGCCAGCGTCAGGAATGTCGCCTGAACCGCGTCGTCGACCGCGTGGCGGTCCCGCGTCAGGCGCCGGCTCGCGTCGCGGACGAGTGCCTCGTACCGCCGTAGGAGTTCCCGGAACGCGCCCTCGTCCCGGTCCCGACAGAAGCGCCGCAGAAGTTCGGCGTCACTGGTGTCGCACACGGGCGCGCGCTCGACGGTTCGGACGAGTTGAAGGGCCGCGGTCAGTCTCATGGGAGGTCTCCCGGTACCTGTTATCGTGTAAGAGGGCACCCGGAGCCAATCGGCGCGCGAATTTTGCAATCGAAGGGCCGCGACTCGCGAAATCGGAGCCGACCCGAAATGTTCTGTTTGATGTCGGACGTTGTGTGCGACAACGAATTCTTGAGCCGCTCGTTCGAGCTGGTTCCGGCCGATCCCCACATTTCAAGTCACCACCGCGTTGACCACCCGTGCGGAGTATTCGTCCGGGCGGAAATCTTCCGCGCAGGCCCGCACCGAAGCCGATGGGAGCTTCCGTTGTGACAAATTTCACACGGGTGGCCACTTCGTCGGGGCGAAAGTGGCATACGGTGCATAACGGGAGCCGCGCCCGTGCTCACTTTGCCAGCCTGATCGTTGCCATTTTCCCGGCGGTTTCGGTGCGTTAAACCGGTGCCCGCGCCGGGTATCGCACAGAGGTTCCTGTTAATGTCGTTCCGCACCAACCGGGAGGCGCCGCGTGGCCGCCCGACCCGCGGACCGTGGGGCTGGTCGGGTCCGGCGGCTGAAGGGGTGAATCGGGCGTTCCGGCTCTCGGTCGAGGCGCTCGAGGACCGGGTGGTCCCCGCGCTCGTCGCGCAGCGCGGCGACTTCGTCATGATCGGCAACACGCTGGCCCAGGACGCCGGACCGGGCGTGATCGCGCCGGTCAACGGAACAGTCGGGGGCGTTGGCACCAACACGAGCGACACCGCGCCCGACGTGTACTGGCGCGCCGACAGCCCGACCAACGGCTCCGCCACCGCGGACACCACCATCACGGCCCTGAACGCCCGCACCACGGCCGTCCTGAACCTGCCCGCGGGCGCGACAGTCACGCACGCATACCTGTACTGGGCGGGCACCGGCGCGCCGGACAACAACGCGCTCATCGAGCGCCCCGGTACCTTCTCCCAGAGCGTTACCGCAACCGCCACCTACACCGCGGCGCTCAACGGCCCGGCCTACATGGGCGTGGCCGACGTCACGGCGCTGGTGCAGCAATACGGCACCGGTGCGTACCGCATCGGCGACGTGGACTCACTGCCACTCGCCGACGTGAACCACTCGTCGCTCTTCGCCGGCTGGTCGATCGTTGTTATTTACGCCCGGAGCAGCGACCCGTTCCGCACCTTCTTCATCTCCGATCAGCTCAACCAGGTGCTCAGCGGCGGGTCCACCACGATCACGCTCAACGGGTTCACGGTGTCCAACCCGGGCGGGCGCCTCGGGGTCATCGCGTTCGACGGCGACGACTCGCTGAGCGGGGACGGGCTGTCGGTGAACGGCATCGCGCTGTCCAACGCCAACAACCCCGCGAACAACATCTTCAACGGTACCCGGACGAACAACGGGGCCGTCGTCAGCGATCCCAACGACCTGCCCCGGCTGACCGGGGGGCCGCGCAGCATGAGCGGCATCGACATCGACACGTTCGACCTCGCCGGGGCGCTGGTCGGCGGGCAGACCCAGGCGACCGCCCAGGCCACCACGAACAGTGACGTGTACCTCGTCGGCCCGCTGGTCCTCGCGATCAACAGCTTCGCCCCGGAGTTCGGTCCCTCCACCCTCACCGCGACCGACGGGAACGGCGGTCCGCTGCTGGCGGGCGACGTGGTGACCTACACCGTTACGGTGCAGAACCTCGGGGACGACGCCTCGGTGGGCTCCGCGCTGGCGGCCGCGCTGCCGACCGGCGTGACCTACGTGCCCGGGTCGATTCACATCACTTCGGGCTCCAATACCGGCACGCAGACGGACGCCACGGGCGACGACGCGGGCGGGTACGACCCGGTTACCCGGACCGTGTCCGTGAACCTCGGCACCGGGGCCGGGAGCGGAGGCGGCGGCCGGATCGGGATCGCGGAAACCACGACCGTCACGTTCCAAGTGATCGTGAACGTCGGCGCCACGCAGGTGGTCATGCCGGTGACGGTGTCCGGTGCCAGTGAAACCGGTACCACGGCGGTCGCGACCACGCTGACCAGCACCCTGAACGTTACCTCGAACACCGCACCGACGCTGACCGACCTGGACGGCGACTCGGTCCCCTGGGCCGGGGTCGGTAACACCGTGCGCCTGGACGCCGGGGCGCCTCTGACGGTCGGCGACGCGGACCTGGACGCTCTGAATGGCGGCCTCGGGGACTGGGCCGGCGCCGCGCTGACCGTCTGGCGGTCCGGTACCGCGGTCACCACCGACGTGTTCGGATTCGATCTGACCGGCGCGCTGTTCACCGTCAACGGGAACACCCTTGAAGCGGGCGGACTGGTGTTCGCCACATTTACCGGTACCGCGGGCGTGCTCACGGTCACGTTCACCAGTACCGGAACCGCGGCCACCACCGCACTGGTGCAAGACGTACTGCGCCGCGTCACGTACCGGAACGACACTCCCGCCGGCGACGCCTCCGTGCGGTTCGAGCTGAGCGACGGGGTTGTTGCTGCTGCGGCCACGGTCACGGTGACCTCGAACGAGATCTACGTGAACGACACCGGCGATACCGCCGATGCCGACCGCAACACGATTACTCTGCGCGAGGCCGCGTTGATCGCCGCAGCCCAGCCGGGCGCGCAAACGATCCGGTTCACCGGCGCTGCCTTCGCCGCACCCCAAACGATCGCACTCGGCTCGGCCCTCGCACTCGACGCGAACTTGGTACTCGACGCGAGCGGGGCGGCGGGCGTCACGATCACCGGCGCCGGTCTGCAACTGGGCGGCGCGCTCACTTACATCGCGGGTGCCGGCGATAGCGACACGATCGCGGTCGCGATTACGGGAAGCGGGAGCGTAACGAAGGCCGGGGCCGGAACGCTTACTCTTTCTGGCACGAACACCTACACCGGCACAACCACGGTGTCCGGCGGCACGCTGAGTGTCGCAAGCGGCACGAACATCGGGTCGGGAACCGTGGCGCTGGCCGCGGGCACGACGCTGGACATCACCGGCACAACCACGCTCGGTAATACGATCACCGGCGCCGGCGCTCTGACCAAGGCCGGTGCCGGCACGCTCACCCTGACCGGCACGAACACCTACACCGGCACGACCACGGTGTCCGGGGGCACGCTGAGCATCGCGAGTGACGCCAACCTCGGAACCGGGGCCGTGACACTGGGCGCCGGCACGACGCTGGACGTCACCGGCGCGACTACGATCGACAACGCGGTCACGCTCACTGGTGCCGCGACGATCAACAACGCGGTCACCGTCATCGTCTCGGGTGTCATCTCCGGGGCCAACAACCTGACCAAGGCCGGGGCCGGAACGCTCACACTCTCCGGAACCAACACCTACACCGGCACTACCACCGTCTCCACGGGCACGCTCAGCGTTGCCGCCGACGCGAACCTGGGCATCGGGGCCGTTTCCCTTGCCGCCGGCACGACGCTGGACGTCACCGGCGCGACCACGATCGACAACGCGGTCACACTCACCGGCGCCGCGACGATCCGCACCGGGGCCGATGTATTGTTGTCCGGCATCGTCGGCGGCGCGTTCGCGCTGACCAAGACCGGCACGGGCGCACTCACTCTATCCGCCACGAACACGCACAGCGGCACGTTTACGATCAGTGCCGGAACCGTGTTCGTGACCGGCACCCTCGCGAGTTCGGCGGTCGTCGTGAGTGCGGGGGCCGTGCTCGGTGGGACCGGGACCGTAACCGGTCCGGTGACCGCGGCGGGCACGGTGGCTGCTGGTGTTACCGGAGTCGGCGTTCTGACATTGGCTGGCGGGGTTACGTTCCAGAGCGGCGGAACGGTTGCGGTCGACCTGAACGGCATCGCTCCCGGCACCGGATACGACCAGGTGGCAACCGGCCCGGTCGTCTTGACGGGCGCGACGCTCTCCGCCGCGCTCGGGTTCGCGCCGTCGGGCGGGACGAGCTTCGTCGTCATCAACAACACCGGCGGGAGCCCGATCACTGGCACCTTCAACGGATTGCCCGAGGGCGCGACGGTCACAATCGGCGGGGTGCTGTTTACCATCAGTTACGTCGGCGGCACTGGGAACGACGTGGTCCTTACGGTTCCGGTGCCACCGACGGTGTCGATCGGGGACGTCACCGCGAGCGAAGGCGCGGACGGGCTCACCGCGTTCGTGTTCACGGTGCGCCTGTCCGGACCCAGCTTCACGCCGGTGACGGTCCTTTACACCACCGTCGGCGGCACCGCCGTTGCCGGTACCGACTTCGTCTCCACTACGGGCGCTCTGACCTTCGCGCCGGGCGTCACGGAGCTGACGGTTCTCGTCTCCGTGATCGGTGACCCGGTGCCGGAGTCGGACGAGTCATTCACCGTGGTACTCACGGGGGCGGCGAACGCGACCGTCGCACGCGGCACCGCCACCATCGCCGACGATGATCCGCCGCGGATCGTGATCGGCGTCGGTACGAGCGGCGCGACGGCCGGTATCGTTCAGCCGGTGAACCCGCTTACGGGGGCGCTGGGCGAATCGGTCCGGCCCTATGCGGGCTTCGCCGGGGACGTCCGGGTGTCGTCGGGCGACATTGATGGGGACGGGCTTACTGACATGATTACCGGCGCCGGGCCGGGGCCGATGGGCGGGCACGTGAAGGTGCTCGACGGCCGGACCGGGGCCGATCGGTTCAGTTTTCTGGCGTTCGAGGGGTTCCGTGGCGGGGTCCAGGTGTCGACGGGCGACATCGACGGGGACGGGCACGCGGACATCATCGTGGCGGCGGACGCGGGGGCGGTCCCGCACGTGAAGGTGTTCAGCGGGCGCGACGGGTCGCTGCTGCGGAGCTTCCTGGCCTACAATGCGGGGTTCCGCGGCGGGGTGCGGGTGTCCGCGGCGGACGTGAACGGGGACGGGTTCGACGACGTCGTGACCATGAGCGGCGTGGGATCGGCGCCGCACCTGCGGGTATTCAGTGGCGCCGACGGGACCGATCTGGTCAGCGTTTTGGTGGCGGGGCGCGCGACCGGCGGGCTGTACGTCGCGGCCGGCGACCTCGATGGTGACGGGCGCGCCGAAGTGGTGACCGGGGCCGGCTTCGGCGACCCGCCGATCGTGAACGTGTACAGCGGCCGGGACGAGTCCGTTCAGAAGACCTTTCTCGCGTACCTCGAAGGGTTCGTCGGCGGGGTGCGCGTGGGGGTCGAAGAGGTGAACGGGCGGGCGATGATCCTGACGGGCGCCGGCCCGGGGGCCGGACCGCACCTGTGTGCGTTCGAGTCCGACGGCGGCGATCCGCCGCTGAGCATGTTCGTTAGCTCGACCGACGTACACGGCGGCGTGTACGTCGGCTGAATCGATTATTTCAATTCCGCGGATTGGGTGCGTTGTGGTTCAGCGGGTGCCGCGGTGACCTGCACCGACTCGTGTGGATTACTGGGCTTTTTGTAGCCGGTCTCTGCGGGGCCGGGGAGCCACGAGCACGGGGCACGTCGGTTTCCAGAGACCGGCTACAGAAAGCCATCGACACGAGGCGGTATCACCCCAGGGGCACGGACACTTTGGCCCCGGACTCGTGAGACAGCTCCAGCATACCCTTCGCCACGGTCGCACCGTTCAGCGCGTAGATCATGAACCGCCCGTCCTTCTGGACGGTGACCAGCTCCGCTTCCCGCATGATCTTGAGGTGGTGCGACACGTTCACCATTTCCACGCCCAACTCGGTCGCGAGCTGGGTCACGGTCTTTTCCCCGGCCGCCAGCGCGTGGACCAGGGCCAGGCGGTTGTGTTCACCGATTGCGGCGATCCAGTCCGCTTGCAACTTCGATTCTTTTGAGGGCTTCGGCATTGGAAGTGATGTCTCGTGGTTGGAGGGGCGGCACGAGTGCGAGAACGCGCTCGCACACTAGGGGGAAGTTTAATTTACTGAAGATTTACCCAAAAAGAAGTCCGACTGATTAAGGAATAGACGGGGCGCCCCGGGCACTCGATCGGGTCGTAACACTGGATCAATGACTTGCGCGATTCCGCACCCACTCGTCCCCCGTGTCGCCGCGAGCGCGGGGTGGTCGGGGCGAGGGGAAACGCACGCGGCCCGCGGGATTTCCCGCGGGCCGCGTGCGCACGTTTGTGCGATTTTCCGTGATCGAGCCGGGGGGGGCTCGCGCCGCGTTTAGAACTCGGTAAAGCCGCCGTCACCGCCGAGCTGATCGAGTTCGTGCTTGCGCCCGTTACCGTTGCCGTTGGAGTGCCCGCTCTTGAGCGCCTTGGCCACCGCGGGCCGGGGCTTGGGCGCCGGGGCCTTGCTCCGGTGCGCGGGGCGCGGGACGGAGCGCCCGTTCTCGCTGAGTTTGAACCGGGCGACGAGGTCGCGGAGCTGGCCGGCCTGGTCCGTGAGGGTTTGAGCGGTCGCCGACATCTCTTCGGTTTGGGAGGCGTTCTTCTGGGTCACGGAGTCCATTTGGGAGACGGCCTTGTTGACCTGCTCGATGCCCGTGGACTGCTCCTTTCCGGCGGCCGCGATCTCGGTGATCAGGTCCGTCACGCGCTTCACGCTCGTCACGATCTCGCCCAGAGTCGAGCCGGACTGGTTCACGAGTTCGGTGCCCGCGTCCACTTTCTTCACCGAGTCCTCGATCAGCGACTTGATCTCCTTCGCGGACGTGGCCGAACGTTGTGCGAGGTTCCGAACCTCACTCGCGACGACCGCGAACCCGCGCCCCTGTTCCCCGGCCCGTGCCGCTTCGACCGCGGCGTTGAGCGCCAACAGGTTGGTTTGGAACGCGATCTCGTCGATCGTCGTGATGATGTCCGCGATCTTCTTCGAGGACTCGTTGATCTCGCTCATGGCCTCGACCGCGCTACCCACCACGCGCCCACCCTTCTCGGCCGTGTCCCGGGAGGTGCTCGCGAGCTGACGCGCCTGCTGGGCGCTGTCGGAGTTCTGGCGCACGGTCGCGGTGATCTCTTCGAGCGTGCTGGCGGTTTCTTCGAGGCTCGAGGCCTGTTCCTGGGCGCCGGTCGAGATCTCGTCGCTGGCCGCGGACAGTTGGCCCGAGGCGTCGGCGAGCTGCTCGGACACCTCGCGCACGCCTTCGAGGGCCGTTCGCATCGAGGCGACCGCTTTGTTGAGCGAGGACGCCATTTGGCCCACCTCGTCGGTACCCAGGTTCGGAACCTCCTGGGTGAAGTCCCCGGCGGCCAGTGCGTTGACCGAAACCGTGACGGCCGCGATCTTGCGCTGGAGCTCGGTCGCGCGGGCCAGTTCCTGTTCGGCCCGGGCCCGTGTTTCCGCGGCCTCGCGCTCGGTGCGCTCCCGGGCCTCGGCGGCCTCGCGCTCGATCCGCACCCGGTCCCTCTCGGCTTGAGCCCTCTCGGCCTCTTTCGCCGCGACGAGCGACCCGATGGCCGTGTTCAGGGCCGTGGCCATGCGCCCGACCTCGTCCAACGTGTCGATCTCGGCGCGCTGGGTCAGATCGCCCTTCGCAACACCCTCGAGCACAGTCAGGCACCGGTTCATCGGTCCGGTAATGAGCTGGGCAATCGTGTACCCCAGGGCCAGCCCGCCCACGATCCCCCCGAGTACGATCACCATCATGGTGGCCCGGGTTTCCCGGTACGTCTCGGCCCCGCTCTCGAACGATTGCTGGCTCACCTTGAACTTGGCGTCCCGCAGCGCCCCCATCCCGGCCACCAGTTGGCCCGCACCGGTGACCGAGGACTTGAGCACCTCGCGCGCCTCCTTGTCGCGCCCGGCCTCGGCCAGCGTGTTGGCCTGCCCGAGGCGCTCGAGCCACGGCCCCAGGTGGGGCTTGACCTCGGCCAGTTTCTGTTTCGCCTCCGCGGTGATGAGCATCTTCTCCGCGAGATCCATGTTAGCCTGAACGTCGCGCAGGTACTGGCGCGTCTGGTCCGCGTTCTTCCGGCGCTCCTCGGGCGTGTCGGACAGGATCGTCATGCGCACCCCGCGCCCGCCCAGCGCGACCGAGGTGCACGTCTCGTCGATCGCGTGCATCCCCTTGAGGTGCTTCTCGTACAGTGTCTCCGAATTGTCCTGAAGGGTCTTCATGTTCGAGATCGACATGTACCCCATACCGGCCATGAGGGCCGAGAGGGTGCAGAACCCGATGAGCAACTTGGTCATCGTTTGGCGGTTGCGGAACCAGTTCATGGGCGCCTTTCGTGTGTGCGTGGCGGATCCGGTCGGGGTGCGCAATTAAGCGGAGAGTGAGGGCTCGGCGGCGTTGCCGATCAGTTTGTCGATGTTGAGTAGTGAGACGAGGCGCTCGCCGGTGCGCGCGATCCCGGTGAGGAACGAGGTATCGACGCCCGCGCCCAGGTCCGGGGCCGGGAGCTTCTCGTCGGACTCCACGTTGAGCACGTCGGACACCGCGTCCACGACCAGGCCCACGATCTTGGTGCCCACGGTCACGACGATGATGACCGTGAACACGGTGTACTCGGCCTCGCGCATGCCCAGGCGGATGCGCAGGTCGATGACCGGGACCACGCTCCCGCGCAGGTTCATGACCCCCTTCATCTCGGGCGGCGTGTTGGGCAGCGGGGTGATGCGCGAGTACCCCTTGATTTCTTGCACGCGCAGGATCTCGACCCCGTATTCCTCTTCACCCAACCGGAACGCCAGGAACTGGCTCCCGTGGGTTACGAGTTCGGCCGCCTCGTTCGTATCGAGTGAACTCACAGCTCATCTCCCTCGTGAATGTGCCAGGACGCGCGCGCCGGTTCCGGGCCGCCGAGCGACCGGGCCCAACGTGGTGTGCTCCTTTTGCCTCGGCTATCTGCCCGACGGTAACAGGGCGACAATTGAGTATCGTGACTCAAGCGAGTGCTTTGCCCGACAACCCTAGCACGCGGTAGAGGGGAGCGCATTTCTGGCAATAATTGATTTAATCGGGTAACAATTGACCAGAATTTGAACACGTCGCGCCCGGGCACCGGTCCGCGTCGCATGTCTTGAGAACCCGGTAACCCTGCTCCGACGCGCGGGTTAAGTTGTGGACGGGCGCAAAAAGTAAGGGGCGCGCAGAATTCGCCCCGGTTACGCGGGGCGGGCGTGTCTGATTCCCGCATAACCCGATCCGGTCGTGGAAGCGCTGACCGCGTGCAGCTTTATCCCAGTGATCCAGAAAAAACGAGCCGCGCCGCCGTTCGCTGTAAAACGTTTCTGACGCAGACACTCTCCTGGGGATCGCACCATGACATCGACGAACGGGCCGGCGGGTGCCCCGCTCCCCACCGGCGGGGCCGCACTCCCGCGTGACCTGGCGGCCGGGTTGGTCGTGTTCCTGGTGGCACTGCCACTGTGTTTGGGGGTCGCGCTGGCATCCAACGCGCCGCTCTTCGCGGGCGTGGTAGCGGGTGTTGTCGGTGGGATTCTGGTCGGCATTTTGAGCGGGTCGCACACGAGCGTGAGCGGCCCGGCCGCGGGCCTGACCGCCGTGGTCGCCGCACAACTCGCCGCGCTGGGATCGTTCCCGGCGTTCCTGATGGCCCTGGTTCTCGCGGGCCTGATCCAGGTCGTTTTGGGGCTTGTGCGCGGCGGGTTCATTGCCGCGTTCTTCCCGTCGAGCGTTATTAAGGGGCTGTTAGCCGCGATCGGCGTCATCCTCATTCTGAAGCAGATCCCGCACGTTGTGGGGCACGACGCGGACCCGGAAGGGGACATGGCGTTCCAGCAACCGGACCAGCAGAGCACGTTCTCCGAACTGGTCGAGGTGCTCGGTGACTTGCACCCCGGTGCGGCCGTCATCGGCGTGCTCTCGATCGCCCTGTTGGTGGTCTGGGGCCGGTGGAAGGTGTTGAAAACGTCGCTGGTGCCGGCGCCGCTGATCGTGGTCCTCCTGGGTGTGGGGCTGAGCCTCGCGTTCCGGGAACTGGGCGGCTCGTGGGTGATCGGATCGGGCCACCTCGTTCAGGTGCCGGTCGCGGGCAGCGCGGCCGAGTTCTTCGGCCTCCTTCAGGCGCCGGACTTCGCGCAGTTGACGCGCCCCGCAGTTTACATGGCGGCTCTCACGTTGGCCGCGGTCGCGTCGCTGGAGACGCTGCTGAACCTGGAAGCGGTGGACAAGCTCGATCCGCGCCGGCGCGTGTCCCCGCCGAACCGGGAGTTGATGGCCCAGGGCGCCGGGAACGTCGTGTGCGGGTTGCTCGGCGGGCTGCCGGTCACCTCGGTCATCGTCCGCAGTTCGGTCAACATCCACGCCGGCGGGCGGACGAAGCGGTCGACCGTGGTTCACGGGCTTCTGCTCCTGGGCAGCGTCGCGCTTCTGGCGCCGTGGTTGAACCTGATCCCGCTGTCGTGCCTGGCGGCCATTCTCCTGGTCACCGGGGTCAAACTCGCGAGCCCAGCACTCGTGCGCCAGATGTGGGCCGAGGGCCGGGCGCAGTTCCTCCCGTTCGCGACGACGGTGATCGCCATCGTCCTCACCGACCTGCTCGTCGGGGTCCTGATCGGGCTGGGCGTCAGTGCGGCGTTCATCCTGTGGAGTAACGCGCGGCGCCCGATCCGCGTCATCGTGGAGCGGCGCCTGAGCGGAGAGGTCGTCCGCGTCGAACTGGCGAACCAGGTGAGCTTCCTGAACCGCTCGGCGCTGGCCGACGTTCTCGACGCGGTGCCGGCCGGCGGGCACGTCCTGCTGGACGCGACCGGGACCGACTACATCGACCCGGACGTCCTGGAACTGCTCCGCGACTTCGCCGAGCAAACGGGACCGGCCCGGGGCGTATCGGTCAGCCGGGTCGGGTTCCGGAGCCGCTACCGGCTCGCGGACCAGACCCAGTTCGTCGACTACTCGACCCGCGAGTTGCAAGCGGCCATGACGCCCGAGCAGGTGGTTCAGGTTCTCAAGGACGGGCACGAGCGGTTCCGCACGGGCCAGCGCCTGACCCGGGACTTGGGGCGCCAGGTGGAGGCGACCGCGGCCGGGCAGCACCCGCTCGCCGTGGTCCTCAGTTGCATCGACTCGCGCACCCCGGCGGAGCTTATCTTCGACCTGGGGGTGGGGGACGTGTTCAGCGTCCGCGTGGCCGGTAACGTGACCAGTCGGAAAATTTTGGGGAGCATCGAGTACGGGTGCGCGGTGGCCGGGGCGAAGTTGATCGTGGTAATGGGCCACACCCGGTGCGGGGCCGTGGGCGCGGCCGTGGACCTCGTGTGCTCGGCTCAAACCGCGGCCGAGGCCACGGGGTGCCAGCACCTGGACCACGTCATCACCGCCATCCAGCGCTCGGTCGACCCGCACGTGTGTCACCGGGTCGAGCGCATGGCCCCGGCCGAGAAGCAGGCGTTCGTGAACACGGTGGCCCGGGAGAACGTGCGCCGGTCGGTCGCGGACCTGCTCGGGCAGAGCGAGACGCTCGCGGGCCTCGTGAAGCAGGGGCGGATCATGGTCGTCGGGGCGCTGTACGACGTGGCCACGGGCGGGATCGAGTTCTTGTCGGAAACGGCCGGCACCCCGCCGCACGCGAGCACGGACGGGAACGTGGCGCGCGAATCGTGAGTGCTCTCGCGTACTTCAATTTCACCCGGCCTTCCGAGCAAACGCGGTAGAGGGCACATTCGGCACGACGTTCGCAAAGAATGACGCGCATGTCCCCCGCGTGCGGCAACGGCGCGGGCGGTTCCACTACGAGTATCGATTCACCGGTTTTGCGCTCGAACATGAAATGCGATCATCTAACGGCGTCCCAACCCCCAGGGGGCGCCGGGGCCACGAAGGTCTGCGTGCTCTTTAATCCCCGGGCCGGATCAGCCGATCGGATCGAGGAACTGCGCGCCGCTCTTGCGGCGGATCCGCGTGTCACACTGCGCGAACTCGGACCCGACGACGATCTGGGTCGAGCCGCGGGTGAAGCGGGGGCCACTTACGACGTGGTGGCCGTGGCCGGCGGTGACGGGACGGTTCACGCCGCGATCAACGGGCTGGTGACGGCCCGCGCGGGTGCAACTCTGGCCGTGATTCCTCTCGGCACGGGTAACGACTTCTGCCGCACGATGGCGATCCCACTCGATCCGGTCGAGGCCGTCGCACTACTTCGTACCGGTCAGCCCCGCGCGGTCGACGTAGCGAAGTTGGGCGGTGACCGGACCGGGTTCATGGTGAACGCCGCGACCGGCGGGTTCAGCGGGCGGGTGGCGGCCGACGTAACCCCGGACCTGAAAGCATTCTGGGGACCACTCGCGTACCTGCGCGGGGCCGTCGGTACTGTCACGAACCCGCCTCAATACCGGCTCACGGTGCGCTTCGACGGCGGCGCTCCCGAGTCGTTCGACGCCCTGAACGTGGTGGTGGCGAACGCGCGCACCGCGGGCGGGGGAACACCGGTCGCGCCGACCGCGAACCCGGAGGACGGGCTCCTGGACGTGGTCATCGTCCGGTCCGCGGGGGCACTCGAACTGTCGGTGGTCGCGGCCCGGCTCATGCACGGCGACTATCTCGGCGACGAGAACGTGGTCCACCGGCTCGCCCGGAAGGTCGAAATCGAGTCGCACCCGGCGCTCCCCGTGAGCATCGACGGCGAACTGGACGAGGGCGCGCGGTTCACGTTCGAGGTGGTGCCCGGTGCGCTCCGGGTGCTCGCCGGGCCGGAGTACCGTGCGCGGGCCGAGGTCGAACGGCCCCTGGAGGAGCACGAGGTTCCGTCGGTCCCCAAAAAGGGAATCGGGCCGCGGCTCTTCGGGCTGCTGGGCGGGGCACTGCTGCTGGCAAAGCGGACCCCGGGGCGGCTCTGGCCGGGTTCGCGGCGGCTCTGATGATCCTTGTGTTCGCGTGGGTGGCGCGAGGGGTGGTTGGTGAGCGGTGGCGCGATTGGGACGAGCGCGTGGGCGCGGCGACGCGCGACGGGGCGGGCTGGTCCGGTGCCGCGGTCGCGGTAACGACCCTGGGTGATGCCGGCCCGTTCGCCGCGCTGGTGATTGTCACGGTGGCGGCGCTCGTGGCCCGGCGGCGCTATGTGGACGCGGCGGCGCTGCTCGCGGTGGTGGGTGGGGTGCTGATACTGGAGGGCGTTCTCAAGCCCCTGTTCGCGGTCGCCCGCCCGGTGCTACCCGTTCCCCGGCACGCGGCCCAGGGGTTCAGCTTCCCGAGCGGGCACGCGCTGCGTGCGGTCGGGTTCTTCGGGTACCTGGGCGGAATAGCCCTTGCGAGCGCGTGGCACGTGTGGGGGCGCCTGGGGGTAGCAGTCGGGTGCGCGGTACTGGCCGTCGCGGTGTGTTGGAGCCGGGTGTACCTGGGAGTGCACCACCCAACGGACGTGATTGCCGGAGCACTGGCCGCCGGCGCCTGGGTCGCGACTTGCCTGCTCGGGCGGCACTACGCGATGGACCGGATGAACGGTCGCGGATAAAGCCCCGACGCTCGCCGGGGCCGTGCTGGGGAACTGTGCGCCGGTAACCGAACGGCACTACCGGCACACAGTTCCTTCTCTTTTTATTCCAGCGGCAGGAACACTTTGGACCCGGACGAGTGAACCAATTCCAGGGTCGTTCCGACGACTTTGGCGTCGACGAGCGCGTAAATCATGTACCGCCCGTCCCGCGTCACGGTCACCAATCCGGTGTCTTTCAGCAGGCTCAGGTGGTGCGACACGTTCACCATCTCGGCCCCGACCTCGCGGGCCAGGTTGGTCACGGTCTTTTCGCCGGCGGCGAGCGCGCGGATCAGGGCCAGGCGGGTGGGTTCCCCGAAGGCCGCGAGCCATTCGGCTTGTAATTTTGCGTCTTTGGGTGGTTTTGCCATTGGAGGTACGACTCGTGGGTCGGGTGAAAGCGGATCACGGCTCCGGGGTGCGTGAACCGGAGCGCGGCCGTTTCGGGTGATAGTTGGATCGGAATTGATTTATTGAAAGATTGCCCAAAAAGGAATCGATTCGACAAATAAATTGCCGGATTAGTGCATCAATTGTTGACGCAGGCGCCCGGTGGCTGTTCGCTCATACCGACATCATAACCCGTTTGCGGGGCGGATCGCGGCCCGAAACGCGGTTCGTGGTTCCAAAAAGGTAAAAGGCGCGCGGAAAATCCGCACCCCGGTGTCGTCCCCCTTCTATGACCGCACGGCAAATCGCCGAACTGATCGCCTCGCACGCGGCCGTGCTCGCGCTGTTCGCCCGCCAGTGGTGCGCGGACCCGGAGGACGCGGTCCAGGATGCGTTTTGCAAGCTCGTGCGCCAGTCCGTACCCCCGGGCGACCCGGTCGCGTGGCTGTTCCGCGTGGTGCGAACCACCGCCATTGACCGCGGGCGCGTGGACCGGCGCCGCGTGAAACGCGAGAGCGTCACCGCGCGGCCCGAGCGCTGGTTCGCGGAGCGCGAGGTCGACGGGCTAGACGCGCCGACGGCGGTCGCAGCGCTGGGCGCGCTCCCGGCCGAGTTGCGCGAGGTGATTGTCGCGCGGCTCTGGGGCGGGATGACGCTGGAGCAGGTGGCGGCGGTCGCGGGCTGTTCGCTCACCACCGCGCACCGGCGGTACGAGGCCGGGATTGTGGCCCTGCGAGAAAGGCTCGGTGTGACGTGTCCGAAATGACCCCCGACCCGGTCGCGAAACTCGCGCAGTTCACCCCTGCTGCTTCGATCGATGCGGCCGAGCTACTGTTTGCGGTCGGGCGCGCTTCAGCCCGCACGCATTGGGGGTGGAAGGTTGCGGTCGCGGGGCTGGTGGTATCGAATATCGCACTTGGTGCGATTCTCTCGTTCGCTCCGCGCAGCGCGCCGCCCGCGGCTCCGGTTCCCGTTGTTTCACCCCCCGAGCCGGCACCAGCACCGCCGGCGTCCGCTCCGGCCCCAACCGACGAGCCGTGGAGCTACCGCACGCTCCGCGCAACGGACCTGGAGCGCTCGCCGCAAATGGAGCCGATCGCGAACCTCGTTCCGGGCAACGAACCGCTCACGGCCCGGTCCGGGCGCCGCGGTGACATCGACTGACGATCGATCCCCCTATTTCACATACCAAACTTCATTCGGAGGCATCTGATGCGTTGCCGTTGGTCCCTGTTTGCGCTCGCGGTCGTATTCGTTGGGGCGCCCGCAGCGCCCGGCCAACCGCCGATCGAACCGAAGGACGGCAAGTACGTCGTCGAGTTCACCGTGGACGCGGTCGCCCCGGCGCGCCCGGCGCTCAAGCACCGGCTCCTTCCGGACCCGCGTGACCTGCAACCCGGGAACCAGATTCAGGCGTTCTACAAGTGCTTCTTCGAGCAGAACAAGCTGTTCCACGCCAAGGAATCGACGGACAAACAGCAAAAGTGGAACACCGCGCCACTGAAGGATTTGGTCACTGAGAAAGAACTGGTGAACTACGGTGGCGGCGCAGTCAAACAGGCGTTCTACGCGGCACGGCTCGACGCGGTGAACTGGGAACTCACGCACCAGGCCCGGGTCGAGGGCGTGGAGTTGCTCCTCCCGGACGTGCAGCAGATGCGGATGCTCACCACGGTGATGAAGGTCCGCGCACGCGGCGAGATCGCGCGCGGCGAGTTCGGCGCCGCGCTTCAGACGCTCCAGGCGCAGTTCGCTCTGGCCCGCACGTTCAACGAGCACCCGACGCTCATCGGCCACCTCGTCGGCATCGCTCTCGGCATGGTCGCGGCCACCGAACTGGAAGAGTTCGTGCAGCAGCCGGGCGCGCCGAATCTATTCTGGGCGCTCACCGACCTCCCGCGCCCGTTAATCGACCTGCGCAAGGGGCACGAGGGCGAGCGGCGGTTGGTCGGGAAAGAGTACGACGTGTTGCGGAAGGCGGTTCAGGTTTCGGAACCGGAGCTGACGGCGCGGATCAAGATGCTCGACACGATCAACGGGTTGGGGGACGGCAAGAGTGCCACGCCGAGTGCGTGGTGTGCGAAGCAATCGCGAGACAAGGACGCGGTCGCGGCCGCAACGACCCGGCTCACGGAAGCCGGTCACAAGGCCGACGCCCTGGCAAAACTGTCACCGCTCCAAGTGATCCTAATGGACGACTTCTTGCAGTACGAAAATGAACTCGACGACAACATGAAATGGACCAACGTTCCATTTTGGCGCGCGCCCGCGGATTTCGGCACGCAGAAGCACCCGGGCGCGTTCGGTACCCTTCTCCCGGTTTACAAGAAGGTGACGCTGGCGCGGGTCCGGTTGGAGCAACTCGTCGCGCAACTGACCGTGGTAGAGGCCGTGCGTGCGCACGCGGCCGAGAACGGAGGACAGTTACCGACCGCTCTCGACGCGGTGAAACTCCCGCTCCCGATCGATCCGATTTCGGGCAAACTGTTCGTGTACGAGGTGAAGGAGAACCGGGCGACGATCCGCGGTACCCCTCCACCGGGACAGGAGCAGTGGCCGACTTCCAACCGCGTTTACGAGGTCACGGTGCGGAAGTGAGACGAGTTGAGCGCCTGTGACAGCGCTTGGGCCGCGCTGCGTCATCAGCGTGGCCCGATTGCGTACTGGTTAATCCGCTCCCAGATCCTCGATGAATCGCGTCGACGGGTGCACGCGCTCGTACTCCACGGCGAAGTGGTCGGCCACGATCCGCCGCACCTTCAACGCGACTTTGGGGTCGGTACCCGGCGAACACAGCGCCAGGAACTCGGCGTCCGAAATGGGCGGGAACTGTTCCTCGAACATCCGGCGCCTCCGTTTGGCCATGAGGTAGAGGCTCACGAGAAGCCCGATGCCCACGCAAACCGCATACGAACTCATCGCGCGCCTCTGAAACGCATCAACACGATTTTCGCCGGCACTCGACACAGCGTATCACGGCCGCACTCAACTCGCTATTCCTTGCCGAGCACGAGATCCACGACCCAGCACCAGCGAAGGTGAGGCGTCGAAGCGAGATGTGCATCAATCGGCTCGCACCGGTACCTCGACCGCAGTCCCGGCGGGCTTTACCCACAGCGTGACATCCATACCAAACTGGATGTCGAACTCGTCCTGGACGAGCACAAACGTGGCGTCAGCCAGAGCCCACCCGACGAACGAATACGGCCATCCGGAGCGATGATTGTAGGTGTACTCGCCCGATCGTGTCTCCGCTCCTAGCGCATCGGAAAGATTATTGGACAAAATCTGGAACGCGCGATCGAACGGTTCGCGAGAGGTGCGATAGTTTCCAAAATAATACAGTGGCACGAATGCCCACGGGCGGGAACCGCTCTCCGCAACCTGTATCGACAGTGAGGCCGAACCTAACTCGTCTGGAGCCCCCGTCGGCCGCATATCGTACCGAAGGTATCCCAGATCCAGTTCATCGTCGATTAGCTCCCACCGAGCAGATCGGCACACATCCTTAGTGGGCTCGTAGGCAAACCCGACATGCGCGATTGCCCGCAGCGCCACGATTGTGAATTCGGATAGCGTGATTGGTTCCATGCAGATTTTTTAGGGAGCCTACTTGGGGTATGACCGCCCGCTGTCGCATTCCCTCGCTATTCCTTGCCAAGCACCAGATCCACAACCCAGCACCCGCGCACATGGGCACCCGGTCGTCGGCAGTGGTTCAGCACATCGGCGCTGTCACATCCGGCGTCTTGGAGCGCATCGGCCAGAATGGGCATCGCAGAGAAGTCCCGGGACTCGTACATTTGGGACGCCAGCGTGGTGGCGGTGGATGTGCGCCAATCGAGGGAGAAGGCGACGGGGCGGAACGGATTGCCGAAGATGTCGCGGAGGAGTGCAGTTTGATTGCTCCGCTCCGCCTGCCAGCGGGCAGCGAAATCACCGACATCGGTCCAAGCGGCTGCCTGGGCCGCCCGTTTGCCACAATCACGGGCGACGCGGCGCAGTGACTTCGTGGCCGCGAACGACAACTCGGCCGCCACACAGACTTCTTTCGTCCTTTTCACGTCGTCGTACAACTCCATCCTCACCGCCTCACTCTGCTTCCTCGCTTCGGCCCGTAGTCTCTCGGCCGTAGTCCCGTCCGCGTATCTCTCTAACATGTCGATCACCCGCCCCAATCTCTCGTCCCTCACCACGGCCCAAGCCCTGTGGCAGCACGCGCAGGAGAACAGTCGTAATTTGTGATCGCGAGCCGTGTTTCCGACCTGTGACAACATCGCTTCGGGGTCTGCGCACTTCGACCACTCCGCTTCGGTCATCGGGAGCCCTCCTTACCTTCAGCATCACCGAATCTGGTGCCCGAGCAAGTGCGATCGCCGTCGTATGCGGTCGCAACGCGGTCGAAGATCAACGCAGCAGCCACCGCCCGAGGTTGAAGTACAGCAGCAGGGTGACCATGTCGGCCGCGGCCAGTGCGAGCGGGCCGCTGGCGACTTGCGGGTCGCGTCGCACGAGCCGCAACAGGAACGGCAGCGCGATCCCGATTGCGGCTGACCCCGCGACCCCGCCCGCGATCCCGATGAACAAACTCAGACCGGCCATCGCGCTCCCTTTCCAGACGAACGCGACCACGCCGACGATCAGTCCGCACACCGCTCCCAGTAGCAGCCCGACCAACAGTTCTCGGCCGGCTTTCTGGGCCAGCACGCCCCACGTCGGTCGGCGCCCGTGTAGCGTCTGGAGCGCGAGGCTGACGGACTGGATCGCGACGCCCTCCGCCATGCCCGTTACGAGCGCGATGAACGGGGTGACTAGCGCGAGCGTGGCCACGTCCTCGTAGGCGTCGGCGATCACGGCCGCGATCATCCCGCCCACCACGTTGCACAGTAGCCACGGGAACCGCTTGCGCACCGCGAGTACCGTTTGGCGCTGTTCGGCTTCGGTCAGGTACACACCGACGAGCTGGAACAGGTCGTCGCTTTCCTGGCGCTTCTCCAGGTCGGTCAGCTCGTCGGTGTACAGGTCCACGTCCACCAACCCGAGCAACTTCCCCTCCGCGTCCACGACCGGGAACGCGAGCAACTTGTGGAGCGTGAAGAACTCGCATGCATCGAGCACGGTCGCGGTGTGCGGAACCGCCACCACAGGCGCGATCATGACTTCCGTGATTGGGGTGGCCGGGGCCGCGCGGAGGATGCGCCGCGTGGGGACGACGCCCACGAGCCGGTCCGCGTCGTCCACGACGTAGAAGTACACGACCCGGCCCCCGATCTCGTGGTCCCGGATGTACTCGAGCGCCTGGGCCACGGACGCGCCGGCCGGGATGCGAGTGGGGTCGGTGCGCATGTGCGCGGTGACGGGGTCGGTGAGGATCTGGCGGGCACTGGACATGGAACCTCCGTTCGGTCACCGCGGGCACACGGCACAGTCGGTCTTCAGCGGAAAGGCGCCGGGTTATCGGTACGGAGTCGGGGGCGGAAGTGGTAACCGTGCGCCCGCACGCGGCCCGAGAGAAAGTGGCAATTGCAAATCGTGCGATTTTTCACATCCCAATGGCGCGGACCGGGTTTATGCTACTTTTGCCAGATCGCTCACTTTACCCATTCCCTGAAAAGTCCCATGCTCCCGCCCCTCAGCCAAGCCGAGCTGAAGGTCAGCGCGGCCCCCGACCCCGACCCGCACGCGGAGGATCACGCGCGCGAGGCTCAAAAAATGGAAGCCCTCGGCCGGGCCACGGCCGGGGCTACCCATGATTTCAACAACCTACTCACGGCCATTAACGGCTTCGCGGACCTGGCCCTCGACCGGCTCCCGCCGGACGACCCGGTGCGCGAATTCGTGTGGCAGATCCGGCGCGCCGGTGAGAGCGCGACGCTGCTCAACCAGCAGCTCGCGGCGTTCGCGCGCCCGACCCGCGCTAAGCCGCCGATCGACCTCAACACGCTGGTTCACGAACTGGTCCCGATCATCGACCGGGTCGTCGGCCCCGACGTCGCCGTGTCGGTCGTCCTGGCCCCCGACTTGTGGGCGACCGGGGCCGAGCACGCCCGCGTGGAGCAGGTGCTTCTGGACCTGTGTGCCCGCGCCCGGGACACGATGCCCCGGGGCGGGCAACTGCGCATCGAAACCGCAAATGTGGAACCGGAGCAGCCGGGCGCGGGCCGGTGCGTGCGGCTGGTGGTCGCCGATACCGGGCGCGGGATGATCCCCGGGGACCAGAACAAACTGTTCGGATCGGCGCTCATGAATCAGGAGCCCGCGCGGGTGCTGGCCCCGGTGTTCGCGGCGGTTCAGCGGATCGGCGGGCGCGTCACGATTTCCAGCGTGTTGGGGCGCGGGAGCACATTTAACGTGGATCTCCCCGTGGCGCAGGGACCGGAGCCCGACGGTACGTGCTGAGTGTTTCACTTCTATAAAAGTTTGGACGGGCCGATTAGGGGATGATCAATAGAGTGAGGCTGGTTGGCGGCCCGCGTGCCGCGCTGCGCCCCGCGTAACCTCTCCTCCCCCGACGGAGCGAGAATGAGTTCGCCTGATCGGAGCATCCCGACGGTCCTCGTCGTCGACGACGAACCCGCCATCACCCAGCTCCTCTCACTTGCCCTCGGTCGGGCCGGGTTCGTGGTGCGCGCCGTTAACAACGGCGTGGGTGCGTTCGACGAATACCAGAACGGCGACATCGATTTGGTCGTGATCGACGTTCAGATGCCCCGGCCCTGGGACGGCCCCCGAACTTTGGCCGCGCTGCGCGCGATCGACCCGGACGTGCGGGCCGTGTTCATGTCCGGGAACACGGGCGAGTATACGCACGAAGAACTTCTTGCTCGCGGGGCACTACGAGTGCTCACCAAACCGTTTCCCAGATTGAGCCAACTGGCCGAAGAACTCCGGGCGCTGATTCCCGGTGCGGGGCCGCCCGCGGAACCCGACGGCGAACTGTAACGCACATCGAACCGCGACTGTTTTCGACCGAGTTTTCACGTCATTTTTTCGCTCGTCGATTTTTCCGCGACGCGCGGGAGCAGTTCCACCCAAAATGGGAAGCGAGCCACAACGGTTCGCTCGCGGAGGTCACGATGTCTCGGGCCGCTTTGTCCGCATTCGTCTCCCGTGCGTCGCGCGCCGCCGAACCGCTGCCCGTCGAAACCGACGGCGGGTTGCTCACGCGGTTCGTGCGGGACCGCGATGAGGGCGCGTTCGCGGCGCTCATTCACCGGTTCGGGCCGATGGTGCTCGGGGTGTGCCGGCGCGTCACGCGCGACGCTCACCTCGCCGAGGATGCGTTCCAGGCCGCGTTCGTCGTGCTGGCCCGGCGCGCGGCGGACGTGTACCCGGCGGGGGCCGTGCGCAGTTGGCTGTACGGGGTCGCTGTTCGCACCGCTCGGGAGGCCCGCACTGTGGCAGCACGTCGGCACGCGAGAGAGGTTCCTGTCGCCCAGGTTCCCGACCGCGCCGCGGAACTCGTCGAGCACCCGGACGCAGACGCGCTTCGCGCCCTCGACGAAGAGGTCGGCGCGCTGCCGGAACACCTCCGCGCGGCGGTGGTGCTGTGCGAACTCGACGGGCTGAGTCGCGCGGACGCGGCCGAACGCCTGGGCGTTCCCGAGGGCACGCTGTCGAGCCGACTGGCGAAGGCGCGCAAGCTCCTCGCCGGGCGGCTCCGGGCACGCGGCGTCGCAGCGCCCGCGGTCGGGCTGGCCGTTCTCACTCAAGCCGCGCTCGCGCCGGCACTCGTGGCCCGAACCTCCGCGCTCCTCCACGCGACCGCGCCCCTTCCGCGCGCCGTCGCGGCGATCTCGAACGGGGTGCTACGAACCATGTTCTTGCGCAAACTGACTCTCGGGTCCGCCGGGGCCGCTCTGCTCGCGGTCGCGTGTCTGGCCGCGTGGGGCGCGCTGTCCACGAGCGCGGCGAAAGAGCCGCCGAAAGCGAACCCGCCTCTCGTACTCAAAGCCGTACCGACTCGGGCGACGCAACCGCCCGCGGCCAAACCCGCTGCCCCCGGTCGGCTCCTGGTGTGGAAAGAGACCAAGCACGTCTTCCTCACTCCGGACGGAAAAGAGGGCGACACTTTTGTCAGCGATCACCCGGACAAGAAGGCGATTTTCAACGAGCCAGTTCTGTCGCCCGACGGGAAGATCGTGGCGTTCCGCGTCAACGACGATCCCCCGACCGACCAGGGCGGGAACCGGAAACAGCATCTCTACTTCCGCGATGTGGAGGGCAAGAAAGCCGGCGTGAAGATCGAACTCAATCCCATGACACTCGCGTGGGATTGGGACGGCAAGGCGCTGCTTGTTACGGAATTCATCCCCGCAAAGGAACTCAAGGACACGGAACTTCTCGTGTGGCGCGTGGACGTTGCGACGCAGAAGAAGACCAAACTCGACTTGCCGAAACACACCGTCGTTTACGCCGCGGCTCCCGACGGTGAGGCGTTCGTGGGGGCCGTGTTCGACTTCAAGGCGATGAAGATCAGCCTCGCGACGATCTCGCGCGACGGGAAGGACGTCACCAAGCTGTGCGAGGTGCGGAACGAAATGCCGGACCCGCGACTGTCTCCCGACGGAACGAAGTTCCTCTTCCAGGACTACGACGCCGACGAGAAGCCGGCTAAGGGCACGCCCCCACTCCGGCGCTTGTTTGTTTACGACCTCAAGGCTCAGAGCCGCAAGCGCGTGGCCGACGTCCCGTTGAATGCCTCCCTGATCGGGTACTGTTGGTCCCCCGATGGTAAGCAAATCGCTTACACCTGGAAGCAGGTGCAACCCGGCGTGCCGCTGGCGATCAACACCGAGAACATGAACGACCCGAAGCTGAACACCGAGACGGAATCGCACCTGATTATCAGCGACGCGACCGGGAAGAACCCCAAGACGGTGATGTCGATCAAATCCGAGTTCGCCCCGCGAACCACCATCGGGGCACTCGACTGGCGGTAGGCACTGAGGTCGGGCGGTTGGTGCCGAACCACTCGGCTTCGTTCAGCGACCGAGCGCGATACCAAACGCAGCCGCCGCAGCGAGTGCGGCGATCGTCCGGACGTGGTTCCAGACCGTCCACCCGCTGAGGTACTGGTTCCAGTAAATTGCCGCGGCGGGATCGGTCGGCTGGAGCGCGGCCAGGGCGTCGTTCCTGGGAATGTTGAACGCCCGCGTGACTGCGAACGTGCCGATCAGGTACAGCGCTCCTCCCACAAGCAACCAGACGGCTCCGGGCATGTGCCAATACACAATCGCCGTGACAACCGCGAGCGCGCAGATTGCCGCTGTCCCGACGAACGCGCCCAGGAACAGCGGGTTCAGCACGACGACGTTGATCGACTGCATCGCGGCAATGCCCTCATTCGCCGGGAGTCGCGAAAGAGCCTTCATGACGAAGGTCGAGAACGCGAAGAACGCGCCGGCGATGAGTCCGCACCCGAGGCACGCGACGAGTGCCAGCACGAAGAACACTTGGTCGATCGTCACTGTTCCGTCTCCGGCTCACGTCGAACGTCACTTGCTCCCCGCACACCGTACCAATCCCGTTTTGCGCACACCACCTCGTCAGTTGCGGCCGGTGTAACCCGGTGCCCGGCGAACGGCCGGTGTCATGCTGAGGGCGTTTGTGGCCTGTGGGTGTCGCTGATGGTCAATGATCGCGTGGGTTGCCTGAGATGATTGTTCCGATTTTGGTGACAGCGTAAATCCCTCATTTCTCCCAAAATAGCGTCCCTTTCGGCGCATTCGTTGAAATCGGAAACAATAATTAACTCCGTTCCCGGCCCCACCTTAAAGCACGGTGCGCGCTGATGTCCCGCCGCCTCCGACTCGAACAGCTCGAAGCCCGAGACGTACCCGCAACCTTCGCTGCCTTCACCAATTCCCCGATCGGGGTCGGCACCAGACCGCTCGGGGTCACGTCGGCGGACCTGGACGGAGACGGCGACATCGATCTCGCTACCGCGAATTACAACGATGGCACGGTTAGCATCCTGCTCAACGACGGGGCCGGGGCTTTCAGTGCCGCACCCGCCGCCGCGACCGGCACCGGCCCGACCAGGATCGTGTCGGCGGACCTGGACGGGGACGGGGACATCGATCTCGCTACCGCGAATTACAGTGCCAGCAACAATGTCAGCATTTTGCTCAACGACGGGACCGGCTCGTTCACGCTCGCGTCTTCCGTAACCGCGGGCATCTTCCCGTATGGGATCGTGGCCGCGGACCTCGACGGCGACGGCGACGTCGACCTCGCCACGGCCGATTACTTCAACGACACCGTGAGCATTTTACTCAACGACGGGACCGGTTCCTTTACGGCCGCGTCCGCTGTGGGTGTGGGGGACCATCCCAGTGGTATCACAGCGGCGGACCTGGACGGGGACGGAGACACCGACCTCGCGGTCGCCAATTACAACGACGACACCGTGAGCATTTTGCTCAACAACGGGGCCGGTTCCTTTACGGCGGCGCCCGTTGCGACCACCGGGAGCTTCCCGGCCGGCGTCGTAGCGGCGGACCTGGACGGGGACGGAGACATCGATCTGGCGACGGCCAATACGAACGGTCAGGGTATCAGCATTTTGCTCAACGACGGGACCGGCTCGTTCACGCTCGCGTCCGGTGTGACTACAGGGCCTCACCCCGTGGACCTGTTGGCAGCGGACTTTGACGGGGACGGGGACACCGATCTCGCGGTCACCAACCGCGACAACAACACCGTGCGCATCGTACTCAACAACGGGGCCGGGAGTTTCGCTGCTGCCTCGATCCTCTCCGCTGGGGCCAAGCCGCAGAGGATCGTGTCGGCGGACTTTGACGGGGACGGGCGACCGGACCTCGTGGCCGGTAACGCAAATAGCAACGACATCACGCTGTTCCAGAATACGACCCCGTTCTCGGCGGACGTCCGGGTAACCGCTACCGGTCCGGCGTCGGCCGCGAACGGGTCCACAGTCACTTACACAGTCACCGTGACCAACGCCGGCCCCCAAACGGCCACGCTCGTCGGGTTCACGGCTCCCCTGCCCGCGGGCCTGACCGGGGTTACGTTCACCAGTTCCGTGACTGGTGGCGCGAGCGGGAACACGGCCAGCGGCGCCGGGGCCGTGAACGACACTCTTACGCTTCCCGTCGGGGCCACAATCACTTACACGATCCAGGGCGTATTTAGCGCGGCGAGCGTCACCCTCTCGGCCACCGCGACCCCGCCCACGGGCGTCATCGATCTCACACCCGCGGACGCCACCGATACCGCGTCCACGCTGCTCGCGATCCTGCCCTCGCCGCCCTCGCCGCCCGCACCGCCTCCACCGCCCGCGGTACCCGGGCGCCTGTTCGCGGTGGGTTCGGGCGCCGGTGTTGAGGCCCGGGTGAACGTGTACAACGCGGACGGTTCCTTGCGATTCACCCTGGTCCCGTACATCGGGTTCGCGGGGGGAGCCCACATCGCGGTGGGAGACGTGAACAATGACGGCACCCCGGACATCGTGACTGGTGCTGGAGCGGGGGCCGGACCGCACGTGAAGGTGTTCGACGGCGCGACCGGGACCGAACTCGCGAGCTTCTTCGCGTTCGATCCCAATTTCCACGGCGGGGTCAATGTGGGCGCTGCGGACCTCGACGGCGACGGGCGCGCCGAGATCCTCGTGGGCGCGGGCGCCGGGGCCGATCCGCACGTTACCGTGTTCCGGTTCGCGGGCCTCACTCGAATCGCGAGCTTCCTGGCGTTCGATGCCAAGTTCGCGGGCGGGGTCACGGTCACCGGCGATACGGGCAAAATCGTGGTCGGGGCCGGCACCGGTTCGCACGTGAAGGTGTTCAACGCGACTTCGCTCGCGCTCGAATCGAGCTTCCTGGCGTTCGATGCGGGGTTCCAGGGCGGAATCAGCGTGGGGGCGGATCAGGGGAAGATCGTGGTCGGTGCGAGTGCCGGTTCGCAGGTGAAAGTGTTCAGCCAATCCGGAACCGAACAGGCGAGCTTCCTGCCGTTCGGCGCCGGGTTCGCGGGAGGAGTTCGGGTCAGCGCGGGTGCGTCGGCGCTGGTTGTTGGTGTGGGTGCGGGAGCGACCCCGGCGGTGCGCCGGTACGACTTGCTCACGCTCGATCCGATCGACTCGTTCCTCTCGCTCGGGACCGGCGCGCCCGGGGGCGTGTTCGTCGGGTGACGCGAGCTTCAGGAACGGGATCGCCGCGGTGAAGGCGAAAGACGACGAGGAACTGTCGAAAGGCCTCCGCTCGTCGCCTCGTAGTCATCACTCGTCGGGTTCGATCTCGGTGCAGGCGATGACTTTGGCGTCATCGTTGAAGTACACAAGCACCTCTGTCCCGTCGGTATCGCGCCCGACGTACATCCCGCTCTTGTCCTTTTTGAAATCGACCCGGGCCGCGCGGGTGAACGCTTGGCCGCGCCTGACCGACGGGCTCAGGTCCGCCTTGGGATACTTGGCCCACAACTCCGCCACCGCCTCCGTGAACGTCATCGCCGCGAACCTCCATTCTGCCGAATGAAGAAAGAAGATTAGGAACGAGAGCGGGGCGCGGCAACCTCGCGGGGCAACGAAACCGGCCGCTGCCGTAAACGCCTACTCCCGGAGGTGCGGCGGTGGGGAGAGGATTTTGACAGGATTAACAGGATCGACAAGATTCCGATCGCCAGTGATTGCTATTCACACCAGTCGGCTCACGCCGGCCGTTCGCCTGCCACCGGTCCGATTCGCAACCGCTACGATTTCGACGCTGCGAAATCGCGCCCGCGCGTTCGGGATCTCGTCGATCCTGTTAATCCTGTCAAAATTCGTTTTGTTTTCGTTCCGGTTACCGCTGGTAGATGGGCGGAATGCCTTCGTCCAACTGGAACAAACACAGGTTGACGCCGGTCACGAAGACGGGGCCGACGTCGCCCTGTGTCCGGGCCCCACTGGTGCGATCCTGGGCGGCCAGAAGTTGCTGAAAGTGAGCGATTTTGAACCGTTCCCAACCGAGCCACCTGTCCCGGTCCTTTTGGCCCGGGAACATCTCGCCGTAGCGGTCGCTTCCCATTGTGCACATAGTGAATAAATTTTCACTTATGATATTGATATCGCTAGTTGCTTCGGTTTATAATTGCGGAGCGGGTGCTCGCGTGCCTGGATAATCGCGGGCGGTGCTCCCCCCTGATTCCGGGGCCGGCGCTCGCGAATGTTAGCCGCGGTGAGTGGCGTGCGTCGCTTTTCCCCGGTGAAATTGAGATATTGAAGCCTGTCGGTCCCGGAATGTGAGCAATTGTTAGCATCGGTGCGGGACGGGAGGGAATGGCGATGCACATCCGACCGATCGAACCCGCGGACCGCGAACCGCTGGCGGATGTTTGGCTGCGGTCGGTGCGCGCGACGCACACGTTCCTGTCGGAACAGGACGTCCAGTCCCTGCTCCCGCTGGTCCGGGATTACCTGCTGTCCGAGGAGCCCGAATTTTGGGTTCTCTGTGCGGAGTCCGGGGCGCTGATGGGCTTCATGGGGATGTCCGGGAGCAAGATGGACGCGCTGTTCTTGGACCCGCAGTTCCACCGCAGCGGGGGCGGGCGCCGGCTGGTGCGGCACGCTCAGGAGCTTCGGGGCGAACTGACAACGGACGTCAACGAACAGAACCCCGCGGCGCTGCGGTTCTACGAGGCGTGCGGGTTCGTCGTGGAGGGGCGCTCGGAGGTGGACGACGCGGGGCGGCCGTTCCCGCTGTTGCACTTGCGCTTGCCGGCCCCGGGGCGAACGACGAGCGAGAGCTGACTGCGGATTGGTCCCGTTTCCGTTTCCTTGTAGCGAGCCGCGACCGCAAGGGAGCGGGAGCGGCTCCCGTTTATCGCCGCGATCCCACGTGCGGGAAGCTTCCGCTCCCTTGCGGTCGCGGCTCGTTCGGACGCTACGTGGATCTCGAAACGAGACTAGTCAACGGAATTGGGGATTCGACTACGCGCCCACCAGCTTCTTGAGCAGAGCGATTTGCCCGGCGTGGTAAGCGTAGTGCTGGCTCGTACCGTGGAGCATCACGGCCACCGCGTAGGTTTTGCCGGGTACTACGGCGTCGAGTTTCTCAGGTGCGAGGTTCGCAACCACACTCAATAGTGTTTGATGCCGGCGGTCGAGGTCGTTGAGGGTCGCCGCCCACGCCGCGCCGCTGGTGTCGGTCACGGGTGGGAAGTTCCCCGCGTCGGGTTCGGTGATCGCGCGCCATTCGGTGATTCGTCGGGCCGCGACCTCGATCCACGCCGCGAGGTGGTTCACGAGTGCCCAGATGGAGTGCGCGAGCTGCGGGTGTTGTACCGCGGCCGTCTGCGCGGTGATGCCCTGCAACACTTCGAGTAGGGGGGGGCCGTGCCAGCAGTCGCCGTCGTAGGCGCGCCGGAGTTCGTCGTCGACCCGGGCGCGTTCACCGGTGGGTGGCATCGTCTCCTCCCCGAGGTGGTGTCAGCGAAGGGGCGTTACCCCGCTACGGCAAAGAGCCGCTCGAACCGGCGCAACACGCCGACGATCAGGACCGGGTCCGCGGGCTTCATGAGGACCAGATCGAACCCGCTCTCTTCGGCCGCGTCGAGCGTTTCGCGCGCGGCGCCGGTTACGGCCACCAGGAGCGGGCGCCGCGGGACCAGGGAGCGAACCCGGCGCGCGATCTCGAACCCGTCCACGCCGGGCATGAGCAGGTCCGTCACCACGACATCGGGCGGGTCCGATTCCAGGGCGCGGAGCGCGTCGGCCCCGGTCGTCGCGGTGGCCGCGGTGAATCCGTGGAGCGCGAGTACCCGGGCTAAGCTGTCGGCGGTGTCCGCTTCATCATCGATTACCAACACGCGAAGGTGGGAGACCGGACGATTCGGCATGAAGGTACATTTATGTTGCGAGTGAAGGCGAGTGAACGTGAATCTTAAGCACTATCGGGCAGGCGCCAAGGGAAGACGATCGGATATTCTCGTCGATTTTGGTGTTACACAGCAGGTAAAGTCGTTCAGGGGCGATACCTTGTGTCGGGCGACTTGTTATTGCTTTGAGAGAATTTCCCTACGACGTCTGCGACAGTGTGTAGTGAATATAACGGTGACGGGCACGAACGGCCCGTCGAAAAGCATAGAGTCAGTTTACGGGTACGTATGCGTAACCGTCTGTTTGTCGGTTGATGATGACGGTCAGGGCCGCGGCCGCGACCGAAACGTCCTTCGCGACGTCAGATTCTTTAAACCCTTTGTAGTTCAGGGCTTGACCGCACACGAACACCTCAGCACCGGCGTTCTGTAAGTCACGGATGAGTGCCGCGTTGGGGTTCTTTTCGATCCCGAATTTCGCCTTATACGCTTCGTCGGTGAGAGCGGTTTTGGTGGCCTCGCCGTGGAACACGAGGGCGATCTTGACATCGGACGCCTTCAGCCCGGCCGCACCATAGAGGTTCAGCAGCCGAGCGGCCCGTTCGAGTCCTTTGTTGATGTCGGTGGGTTTGGAGTCCGCGGTGACGTCGAAAACGACCTTGGCCCCTTTGCGGGGTTGCTCCGCGGCTTTCGGTAGCGGTACCACGCCGCCCGCGTTCGGGATGATCGGGAAGACGAGTTTGGTTGCGGCTGGTTCTTCGGCGACCACGCTAACGGTCGTCAGTAGAGCCGCGACTATTCCCAGAAGTGCGTTCTGCATCGAGAGATCCTCGCGTCGGGGGCGGGCAACAGCCGTATTGTAATGCGGCTGCCCGGTCGCGTTCGGATCGTGGTGGATTCTCTGCCAACTACTCGGGGCGTTCGGTCGGATTCACGCCCGGTCGAGGAACGGGGAGGAGGCACATCCTCCGGTTGCAGCACCGGGGCCGATTCGTGCGCGAGGAGAGGCTCTGCCTCTCGTGGCTGGCCTCCGCACAGCGCCCGCACCTCGGGCACCACATGTGATACGTCGACACCAGGAGGTGGGGGAGTGTCGCCCCTGTGCTTTTCTTTGTCATTTTAATTTTATTTTAAATATCGACTTAATCCGGATCCGTACTGGTCCGGTGGTCAGACACTAGTTCGGGATTTCTGGTCAGGCAAAGAATGGCGCGTCAGGTTTTTACCTCAATTTATTCTCCGTACTCAGCGGATCGAACGCCCACGGGCCGGCGAACCGCGATAACACTAGCTCGGATCTCGATTTCGGTCGAGCGCGGCTCCCGGTGGTCACTATTTTTGCAAGATGGGCAAGTAGTTGTTGGGCAACTGGAGCACAGTGAGCTAAAAATCCGCCCGCCAAGACCGCTCGGGGAACACCGCGGCGCGACACCGGTAACCGGGAGGTATGCACTGTACGAGAGCCTCCGAGGGGCACGGATCGAGGAGAGCCGAGGGCGCCCGATTACTTTTTACCGCCTCCGGTCGCGGGCACGCGACAGCCCGTACCTTGGCGGATCACGTTGCGGCGGGTTCGCGGCATTCGCGCGTCGGAGTGTGTTCACGGGCCGCACCTTGTTTGTCAAATCGAGCGCGAACCAAGGGGTTGATTTCCACAAGTCACGTGCTTACTCTGGGTGGACCTGCCGAGATCATCGCTTCTTCTTCGAGTCGCCATGCCCAACACTCACTTTTCTCGCCGCACTGGTTTTACACTCATTGAACTCCTGGTGGTGATCGCGATTATTGCGATCCTCATTGGGTTGCTGCTGCCCGCCGTGCAGAAGGTGCGCGAAGCGGCGGCCCGCATGAAGTGCCAGAACAACCTCAAACAGTTGGCCCTCGCGTGTCACAACTGCGAGTCCAGCAACGGCCGGTTCCCGATCGGTAGTCAGGGGAACGACCCGGCGACCGGTCTCAACAGCACCACTAAGAAACGCAAACCGTTCGTTGCCGACGTCCTGCCTTACATCGAGCAGGACGCGCTTTACAAGAATTACGACCCGACGCAGGACTTCAATCACGCCAACAACACGCTGTCACGGTCGCAGAAGCTGACCATGTTTCAGTGCCCGTCGGACCAGACCCAGGAGCCGTGGTCGCCGACCAACGACTACAAGGGGAACTATGGCGTAAACTGGGGGCGCTGGGCGTTCTTCGACCAGGGCGGGCCGACCAGCAACCCCGCTCCGCTGAACGTCGGCACCGCGGGCCGGTCCCCGTTCTGGCTCGAGTTCGGCGCCAAGTTCACGGACATGACCGACGGGACCAGCAACACCCTGTGCCTGATGGAGATGCTCCAACCGCCGCGTGACCACTCGGGGAACACAACCGACCGGCGCGGGCGGATCTGGAACAACGATTCCGCGTGCTACGAGATCTCGGCCCGGATCACCCCGAACAGCCCGTCCGGGGACTACGGTCAGTGCATCGACAACCCACAGCAAGGGTGGCCGTGCATCCGGGACGCCGCGGGCGACCCGCGGAACTTCTTCATGGGTAGCCGGAGCCGGCACACCGGCGGGGTGAGCGCCGCGTTGTGCGACGGCAGCGTCCGGTTCATTAACAACTCCGTCGATCTCACCACCTGGGCCGGCATGAGCAGCATGGCCGGCCGTGAAGTGCTGGGGGAGTTCTAATGCTGAAGCGCTACAGTTTTGGCGCGGCTCTCCTGGTCGCCACTGTTCTGAGCGGGTGCGCGGACCCGGCGCCCAAGCGGGGACCGATTCGCGGAACCGTCACGGTCGACGGAGAACCGCTCGCGGCCGGGCGGGTTCGCTTCTTCGCGCTGACCGGTGGAATCAGTACCGAGGGCGTCATTCAGGACGGGCGGTACGAGATCCCGGCCGAGCGCGGGCCGACGAGCGGCAAATACCGGGTCGAGATCGTCACCGAGAAGAAGACCGGGCGCAAGGTACCGGACCGGGACGCCGGCCCCGGTGAGATGAAGGACGAGATCGTGAACGTGATCCCGCCGAAGTACAACCGGGACTCGACGACACAGATCGATTACGACTCGAGCGCAGATGCCCCGCACGACTTCAATCTGAAGACCAAGTAGAGTACCACTCGCTCGTTAACACTCGCGGTTCGCCCGGAGCTTTCTTGGCAAACCGCGAGTGTTAGCGAGTGGGTGGAGCTACGCAACTACCAAATTAAAGAGCGCAACCTTCTGAATCACGCCGGCCGTTCCGCAACGCAGACGATGCAGTCCGATGCGCTGGTGATGTAGCACAGCCAGGCCGCGAGTCGGGCCGTTGGCTTCCACCGCAGCAGCTTCGTGAGCAGTCCGCTGCGGCCGTTGCGATCGGCGAGGCGCGCGCTGGAGCGGAGCCAGTCGCTGTGCCGCAAGTGGCGCACCGGTTCGGGGCGGAACCCGGCGCTCTGCAACATCGTGGTTAGCGTGGTCGGAGTGAAGTGCGTGAGGTGGCGCGGGAGGTCCAGTCCGAACCACGAGTGGCCGAACAGCTTGTAGGGCAGGCTGTCGATGTTCGGCGTCGCGATGATGAGTTTGCCGCCGGGCACCAGCAGCCGGAACGCTTCTCGCAATAGGCTGAGCGGCTTGTGGACGTGCTCGAGTGAGTGCCACATGGTCACCACATCGAACGAGCCAGGTTGTAAGTCGGCATGCGGTAACGTACCGACCAGTGCAGCTAGCCCGAGTTGCTCGCGTGCTTGTTCGACGGCCCCGACGGAGGCGTCGAGCCCGGTCACCTGCCAGCCCTGATCCGCCATCGTCTTTAAGAAACTTCCCGCACCGCACCCGAAGTCGAGCAGGCGCCCGGGACCGGGCCACGGCAGCACCCCGCGGCGCTCCGCGCACGGGCGCCCCGACAGGCGCGCCCAAAACGGCCGCGCCCGGCGCGACTGCCGGATCTTCCGGGGGCGGCGGTGCGGCTGGTAATCGATCGGGTAGAACCCCGCCATCGTGCGCTCGGTCGGGCGCGGGTTCGTGTACGTCAGCCCGCAGCTCGCGCAGCGCACTACGGCGAACACCAATCCCGTGCCGGCGGCCGGGAGCGGGTCCGGGGCTTCGAGAACGGGCGCGCCCGCGTCGGTACCGCAGAGCGGGCAGGGAGTTTCTTCCCACGCGACGCTCGGGACCGTGTTACGCACTTCCGCGCCGGCGGGTAGGGGCGCGAGTGAAGAGCGGTTCAGCATGGGGGCTGCCATCCGTGAGCCGACAACGGGACGTTCGGGCAAACTTACCGCGATCCGGTTTTCGGCGTCAACGGCACCTTTTCGGCAGTTAGAATGTGGCTCCCGATCTCCGGAGTTGCCCATGAGAACGAGCCTCTGGTGTGCCGCACTGTGCGTTTTTGCGTTCGGTGCAACCGGGTGCGGGAAGGAGAACAAATTGCCCGGCGAGATACTGACGGCACTGGAGAATGCCACCGAAATCGAACTCTATTCACTGAATGGCGACACGAGGACGCAAGACGGTTGGCACGGTGCCAAGATCTTGGGGCAGACGACCGTAAAGGTGGACGATGCGAAGAAAATTACGGCCGCTATGGTGAAAAGCGTGAGTGAAGGTGGACAGGGTATGCGGTGCTTCATTCCGCGCCACGGTGTCCGCGTGACACACGACGGGAAGACCTACGACCTCGTCATCTGCTTCGAGTGCCAATGGGTGAAAATCTACACGGACAAGGATGAGAGCCCCCAAAAGGTTAGAACTTCTGCTTCGGCCCAGGAGTTGCTCAATCAGATTTTGACTGATGCCAAAGTGCCGTTGGCGAAGCTGGAGAAGTGACGCCGAGCCTTTCGGGTGGCTGTTTCGCACCGTAACGCCCAACTCTGCGCCGGAGCCGGCCTGACTTCTGAGACTCGGGTTACCCGCTCCGCTTGGGCGCCCAACGACCACTCAGAGTTGTGCCCTCCCGCCAGGAGACGGTCATGAACGCCGTTCGTTGGTTCGTTGTGGGGTGCGCGGCCGTGCTCGGTGGCACCGCTGCGGCTCAAGATCAAAAGCAGGCCGCGACCAAATTGCCCGATGCGGTGCTAACGGCACTGGAAAAGGCCGAAGCGATCGAAGTGTACTCTCTGAACGGGAGTACCAACGATGAGGACGAAACCGGGTGGCACGCGACGCGGTTGATCGGGAAGACGAGCGTGAAGGGTGAGGCCGCGAAGGGGCTGGTTACCGCACTCAAGAAGGGGCTGAAGGACGAGGCCGAAAAAGCCGACTGCTTTACCCCGCGACACGGTATTCGCGTGTCCCACGACGGCAAAACGTATGACATGCTGATCTGCTTCGAGTGCCGCTGGATGTACGTCTACACTGGAGAGAAAGAAAAGCCGTTGGTGGTGGTCATCTCCGATTCACCGCAGGAGCGGATCAACCAGATTCTCACCGACGCGAAGGTTCAAATCGCCAAATAAACCGACCGGACACATCCGCAGATCCAACATTGAACGCCCGGTCCTTTAGACCGGGCGTTCAATGTTCACATTGGCCACGAAGTTGCCAACAGGTCAGGTTACCGCACGGTCTTCGCGATGTTCTCGGGCCAGTCGAGATCGCACCCGGCGTTCGAGAGTTCTGTTTGGAAGTCCGCGAGCAGTTTCGCGTCCTTGCGGACCTGACGCGGAACGCGCTTCTTCGTGGTGCAGAACGCGACCAACTCGCCCACCGCTTCGCCGATGCTCCACTCGACCGGGTGCAGCCGGTAGCAGCCGTTCGTGATGTGCGTGGTGCCGATGTTCTTGCAGGCCGGGAGCAGGTTCTCGACGCGCTCGGGGATCAGTGCGCCGAGCGGGATCTGGAACGGCAGCGAACTCACATCAATGTAGTTGTCCCCGCCGGACGACGGGTGCAGGTCGATGCGGTAACTCCCGGTCCCGACGGAGTCCTTGAACGGCTCCGCGGTGAACTCGCCCGGTTTCTTGCCGAGTTGCTTGGCCCGCGCGTCGACCCCAACGTGGTTCTCGGTCACGGTGAATTGCGCTTTGATGCGCCGACTCTCCCGAACGTAGGGGGCCATCGCTAGCCCGTCGCCGTCTTCGGTTCCGGTCACGTCCCCGCGGAGGCGCAGACCCTTCCAGCCCTCTTTCTTCCCGCTGGGGTGCGGGGCTTCGGTTTGCATCCAGTAGAGGAGGCACTCGCTGAGTCGGCGCCCGGCGAGCTGGTGTTCCCAGCCCTCCTTACCGTTGCCGTACAGGTTCCCGAGCCAGTAGTCGTTCTGCGGCCAGTTGACGAGGCACACGTCGCTCAGTCCGGACCCGTCGGCGAAGTTGTCCTTCGCAACGATCCGGCGATAGGTCCACAGGTTCAATCCCTTTACGGCCCCTCCGGTCGGGTCGAATCCCACCGCGCGCGTCTTAAGCGTTTTCGGGTCGGCCATGTCCCACGACAACAGGTTACCGGGCCACGCGGGAGTCATCTTCGGGACGTAGTCGCGCCACTGGTTGTAGCCCTCGGGCTTCTCGATCGTGTTGTCTTTGTCGGCTTCGTAGTCCATCGCGAAGCAGACCGTGAACGCCTGGTGGTTGTTCGGCTGGGCGCGGTCCGGGGCGTGCGGTTCGCGGGTGTCGCTGTTCGATTCCGCGCCGGTGACGTATTCGACTTTGGCTATCGACAGTAGGTCGCCGGTTTCGGTCGCGTCCGCAAAGTAGGGCGCGACCAGATTAATGGGCTTACCGTTCTTGAATTGGCCGAACACCGCGGTGATAGTGTCGCCGTCGGTTTGGGCGCTCATCGCGCGGAACGGCTGGAGCAGTTTCACGCGCCCGCTCGCGAGGTGAGGTGCGAGCATCTCCAGTAGAACCGCCAGCGCGACACGCGGCTCGTGGCACAGCTTCGACACGCTGCCGGCGCCGGGGTTCAGGAGCCGGTTCTTGGCCGCGTCCTCGGTCAGCGGGTACGAGCGGCGGTAGTAGTCGCGGACCTTCGCGCGGAACGCCCGATAGGTTTTGGTGCTCCCCTGGGTCTCAATCCACGTGTGCTCGTCCGGCGGAACAGCTTGGGCCGTGAGTTGGCCGCCGATCCAATCGTACTCTTCGGTGAGAATCACCTTCAGACCTTTACGCACTGCGGCCAGCGCGCACGCGACCCCACCCACCCCGGCACCGAAGATCACCAGATCGGCCGTGAGTTCGCGCTCCGGTTTGGCCGGATCGCGCATCTGCCCGTAGGCCGGCAACATGTGTGCGAACGGCGTGAACGCCGAGAGCGAGAGGAACGCGCGACGGTTCATTCAGGGGCTCCCGTGCGGGCGAAACGTCCATCCAGACTATCGGCACGCGACCCGTTCGGGAATCACTTTGTAACCATTCAAGTGGAACGGGATTGCGCCTCGAACCGTGGATACGACGCAATTCCAGCGTCGCCCCCTCGGGCGAAGGGGCGCGGGGTGCCAGTTGCTGGGCCATTTGGTGGACGTGAGCACCTCGCGGGCACGGACGGGCCGCGTGTGCCCGGCGCCGGGGCGTTCCTACAATTCCCCTTCGCCCGTCCCCTCCGTCGGAGAACCTCTCATGTTGCGCCTGTTAGTCGCCGCCGCTCTCGTTGCCTGCTGTGTCGCGCCGGCTTCCGCCGAAGACAAGAAGCCGCCGATGATCGGCCACATGGTGTACTTCAAGCTCAAGGACAACACGCCGGAGAACCGCAAGAAGCTGGTGGCGGCGTGCGAGAAGTACCTGGCCGAGCACCCGGGCACCGTGTTCTTCTCGGCGGGCGAGATCGGCGACGAGTTCAAGCGCGACGTGAACGACCGCGACTGGGACGTGGCGCTGCACCTGGTGTTCGTGGACAAGGCCGCGCACGACAAGTACGCGGTGGACAAGGAGCACCTGAAGTTCATCGACGAAAACAAGGCGAACTGGGCGAAGGTGCGGGTGTTCGACTCGGAACTGCGCAGCTACAAGGCCAGCAAAAAGTAGGCACGGTCGCGCAGATGAAAGAGCGTGATTCGGTTTGAAGTCGCGAATAGCACAGTAGCCAGGGGTAAAGCTCGCGCTTCGCCCCTGGCTACGATTTTCTGCCCTGGAAGGCTCGAACGCGGGTCCGCGTCTGATCCGTGTGCTCTGTGTTGATCCGTGGCGTATTTCCCAACTCCTACGCCAAGTCAAACAGCAGCACTTCGCCGTCGCCGCTCACGGTCAGTTCCTTTTCGTCTTCGACGGCGACTGCGTCGCCGGCCACGAGCTTCGTGCCGTTGACGGTCGCTGCGCCGGTGGCCACGTGTACGAACGCGGCGCGGCCGGCCTTCAGTTCGTGGCGGACGGCGTCGCCCGGCGCGAGCTTCGTCTGGTACACTTGCGCGTCCTGGTGAATGACGAGCGACCCGTTCTCCCCGGTGGGGGAGGCGACCAGCGCCCACTTCCCGCCCTTGTCCGCGTCGGTGAACACCTTCTGCTGGTAGCCCGGCTTGTGCCCGCGCTTGTCCGGGAACAGCCAGATCTGCAGCAGGTGAACCGGCGCTTCGTCGGACGGGTTGAACTCGCTGTGCGTGATGCCCGTACCGGCCGTCATCGCTTGCCACTCGCCGGCGCGGATCACCTCGCCGTTGCCCATGCTATCGGCGTGTTCCAGCGCGCCCGAGAGCACGCAGGTGAGGATCTCCATGTCCCGGTGCGGGTGCGTGGGGAACCCGCCGCCCGCCGCGACGCGGTCATCGTTGATGACCCGCAGCGTGCGGAACTGGTGGTGCTTGTGGTCCTGGTATTCACCGAACGAGAAGGTGTGCCGGCTGTCGAGCCAGCCGCCGTACTTCGTCACGCCGCGGTCGGTACCCTTGCGAATGGTGAGCATTGGTAAGTCCAGTGGTGTCACCGCATGTCCGTCGGTGACACCACGAGATACCGTGCGAGACGGGCGGGCTTTCAGAAACCCTGGGGTTGAAACCCCGGGCTATTCCCGGTGACCCCTTCGGGGCAGGGCTGTAAGGGTGGAATGACTATCGTTTGCGTTTCTGGAGTAAACGGTGGGTCGAAACGTGTCCTCCGTTCTGGTACGGCTTCTTTGTGGGTGGAGGGTTTTTCGGCCCGCGCTTGGCTTTGCGATATCGTTTCGGATCGACGCGCGCGGCGATTGCCCGCAACAACTCCGCGAACGACTCCAGGGGCATCGCACCCAAGGGCTCCCACAACGGACCCGGCAAGGCGATGTTCATCCCCACCCAGGTGGTCCGAATTTCTTCCGTCAGGTAGTAACTCGACAACTCCGACACCGCTTCCGCACCATGCGCGCTCCGCACCGCGCCCTTGAGCAATGCCACCGCATTCGAGGCCAACAAACCCAAACAGAACGCGAACAGCGCGGCCGGCGGATAGGCCAACGTGTCGGGCTCGCAGTTGAGCGTCATCGCCAATTCGTAGAACCGATTCTCGATCAACCAGCGCTTCAAATACAACGCGGCCACACGGCACCCGTCGGCTGCGTCCGAGGGCACGTTCGTCAGCACGTGGATCTCGGTGTCACCGTCGCGCGTGGGTTGATCCAGAACCACGGTCACTCGGCGCACGCGCAACGTTCGATCCAGGTGGCGGAATTCGACCTCTTGCTCGTACCCCTGACCCGTCTCGCAACGCCCCAGGGCACGACGCTCACCCCGCAACGCCCCTTCGAGGGCTCCATGTTGACGGATCACGAATCCGGCGTCGGCCTCGTGCAACGCGCTCAGGAATCCCAGGGTGCAGAAGTTCCGATCCGCGATCCACAGATCGTTGGCCCCAATGTGAGGCACCACTTGGGGGATCAATTCGCGCTCGTTGGCGTGCCCATCGGGTGTCAGAAAGACGTCGGTGACCAAATCCAGTTGGGGGTCGTAAATGGCCAGCACTTTGCCCGGCAGAGGGGCCGCCCAACTGTCACGATGAACCCGAAGTCGGCGCTGGGTGGCGCTCAAATAGTTGCCATCGAGAACCCGAGTGCGATATCCCGGAACCAAGGGTGCCCGGGTCGCCTGAAGGGTCCGAATGAGGGGAGCAACCTGGTCCGCGGAGTCCCGAACGAGTGCCGCGCAGATCCCCAGTTCCGTGGATCGTAGTTTGTCGTACACGGCCTGGCGACTGACGGGCATGTGCTCGGCCCGTTTGTGATATGCGGCCCCGAGAGAGGATTCGGTTCGGAGTGTGGTGGCCAACATGAGTTCGACCACCTGCGAGAAGAGCAACTCGTGTTGGTACTGTCGTTGTGCGGTGTCGCGGAACAGTTGATCCAGTCGTTCGGGTAAGAACAGGCGCTCCAAAATGGTCCGAGCCAAGACGCACACCGGGGACGCTTTGAGGAACGGTTCAAATGCTGCGGGCACCACGACCGAACCTCCATCCGAGAGCATTACAACCGACCGCGAGTGGCTAACTTACGACGATCCGAATACCCTTACAGCCCTGCCCCTTCGGGGTCCGAAAACAATGCACGGGGTTTGTGCCCCAACGGGCGCCAATGCCTTTGTGACCCCAAATGGGGTCACCGGGAATAGCCCGGGGTTTCAACCCCGGGTGGGGACTCATTTACGTCAGCAACTTCTCGACCACCTTGCCCTCGCGGAAGAGTTGCACCGGGCGCCCGGTCGGGGTCTGAAGTTCCGTGTTCGGCGCGATGCCGAGGGCGTGGAAGATCGTCCCCGCCACGTCGTCCGGCGTGACCGGTTCCGTTGCGGGGGCCATGCCACTCGCGTCGGTGCTGCCGTGGACGTACCCGCGCTTGAAGCCGCCGCCGGCCAGCACGCACGCCATCGACCGCGCCCAGTGGTCGCGCCCGGCGTTCTTGTTGACCTTCGGCGTGCGCCCGAACTCCCCGGCGCACATCACGATTGTGCTGTCCAGCAACCCGCGGTCGTCCAGGTCTTTGATGAGCGCTGACAGCACGGTGTCGGTGGTCGGGGTGAGGCGCGTCTTGTGGGCGTTGAACGTCTGGCTGTGAGTGTCCCAGCCACCGAAGCTCACGGTGGAGAACCGCACCCCGGCTTCGACGAGGCGCCGGGCGGCGAGCGCCCCCTGACCGAACGGCGTGTTGCCGTACAGGTCGCGCGTGGCCGGCTTTTCCGTGCTCAGGTCCAGTGCTTTGCGGGTCTTGTCGCTCTTGAGGATTTCGAGCGCCTGTTGGTGGAACGTGTCGAGCCCGTCCACGAGTTCGTTCGATTGATCGAGACCGGCCAACCCCGTGTCGAGTTTGCGGAGCAGCGAATCCCGCTTTTCCAGGTCTTCCAGTGTGAAGGTGCCCTTGAGCGTTAGCCCGCGCACGCTGAACCCGCCGGCGTTCTTCCCGCCCCCGCCGTTGCCCTCAATGATGAACGGGTTGTACCCGGTGCCGAGGTACCCGGCTTGTCCGGCTCCGCCGTTGCGGATGTCGCCAAAGGTGACGTAGGGCGGCACGCCGACTTCCGTCTTCAGGAGCTTCGACGCGACCGAGCCGAGGGCCGGGTACTGGAGCGCCGCGGTCGGCTTGTTCCCGGTGGTCATGAACACGGCGGCGGGGCCGTGGCTCGGGATCGTGTGGTACAGCGAGCGGACGATGGTGAGCTTGTCGCCCACTTGGGCCGTCTTCGGGAAGGTTTCGGCGAGCTGCATGCCGGTCACCTTCGTGTCGATCGACTTGAACTCGCCACGAATGCCCTCGGGGGCGTCCGGCTTGTTGTCCCACATATCGATGGTGGCGGGACCGCCCGCGAGCCACAGCAGGATGACGCTCTTGGCCTTTTGACCGCTCCCGCGGTCCTTGTTCGCGGTTTTGGCCTTCGCTTCCGAGGCGAGGATGCCCGGGAGCGTCAGCCCGAGAATACCGGCCGACCCGATGGTCAGCGCGTCCCGGCGGTGGAAGCCTTCGCAGTCGGTTCGGCGCGTCGCGGACATGGCAGCCTCCGAAAAGGGGTGGGGTCGTTTTTTAAGGGCGTCGGTTTTCCGGGAATCCGGGTTGTCCACGCCCGGGGTTGAAACCCCGGGCTATTCCCGGTGACCCCATTTGGGGTCACAAAGGCATTGCGCTCGTTGGGGCGCAAACACCGGGCGTTGTTTTTGGACCCCGAAGGGGTCACCGGGAATAGCCCGGGGTTTCAACCCCGGGTTCTCGCCCCGGGCGCACGACATCGGCATCAGTGATTCAGAATGAACTCGCGCGTGTTCACGAGCGCCCACATGAGATCCGTGACGCCCGCTGTGCGGTTTTTGGCGTCCTTCAGGTGTTGCACCGCGTCGGCCTTCTCGGTCGCTTTGGGAAGGCGCGAGAGCGTCGCGAGGAACAGTTCCTCGGCCAGTTCTTCGTTCGTGAGCTTGCTCTTGGCGAGAGCCATCACGCGGCCGTCACCGGCGGTGAATTTCGCGAGCACCGCCGTGTCCGTCATGCGGAACAGGGTTTGGGGCAGCGCGGGTTCCATCGCGCGCTCGCAATCGCAGGCGGTCGTGCGAGGCGGACGCCCGAAGATCCGCAGTGCGTAAGCCACGCTCCCGTTCAGCCGGCTCGAACCGAGTTCGACCATCTTCGTGCCGAGCGGGGCTTCTTCCTGACCCGTGAACTTCTCTTCCACACCCATCGCGGCGTTGAGCACGTCCACTACTTGCTCGGCCATGAGCGGGCGGATGAAGGCGTGCGAGAAGTTGTTCTTGTCGAACTTGTTGCTCTCGTTGGTGGCGTAGCTCAGTTGGTACGTCCGGCTCATCAGGACCGTGCGTTCCAGCTTGCGGATATCGAACTTGCTCTCGATAAAGCCTTTGGCGAGTGCGTCGAGGAGTCGCGCGTTGGTGGGCGGGTTCGCGAGCGAGAAGTCGTCCACGGGGTTCACGAGCCCGACGCCGAAGTAGTGCGCCCACACGCGGTTCACGAAACTCTTCGCGAAGAACGGGTTCTCGGGCGCCGTGAGCCAGTCGGCGAGTTTCACGCGGGCGTCCTCGCCCGGTTTCACGCTGAGGACCGCGCCGCCGAGCACTTTGGGGGCCGGGGGCTTGTTGGTCGCGGGGTTCGGTTTCGCGCGCCCGGGACCGCCGCCGAACATCTCGCGGACGAGTAGGATCTGATTGTTATTGTTCCCCTTCGGGGCCGCGTCGCGCCGGGCGGCGTTCTCCGCGTCGACCGCTTTCTTCACCGCGGAGTTACTGAACTGGTTGTTCTGGAACGTGACCTGCGCGAACACGTTGGCGAACGCCCAGTATTCGTCCTGCGTCCAGCGGTCGGTGGGGTGCTTGTGGCACTGGGCACATTCGAGCCGCACGCCGAGGAACGCCGCAGCCACTTTCTCGCCCCACTGCTCGGCGGGAACGGCCTGCTGCCGGCGCCAGAACAGGTCGAGCGTCTTCTTGTCGGGGTAGTCTGTCTTGAAGCCCTTCGCGGACTGTTCGTCGATCTTCTTGACGAACTCGATCCACTCTTCTGGTGTTTGCCCGTCCCGACTGGTAGCCGTGAGGACGTCGCGCACGATCTGGTCGTAGGGCGCGTTCTCGGCGACGCGCTTGCGGAGCCAGTCGTGCCACATCTGTGAGCGCTTCGGCTGGGTCGGCTGCGGGTTTTCGAGCGCCTGAGTGTTGTTGCCTGTAATGTCCGAGAGCTTTGTCGCCCACACCGCCGCGTGGAGCGGGTCGGCGAGCACCTTGTCGATCATCTTCGCGCGCTTCTGCGGGTCTTTGTCCGCGACGAAGGCCCGGACCACGTCCGGGGGCGGGAGCTGCGCGAGGGCGTCGATGTAGAGCCGGCGGAGGAACGTTTCGTCCGAAGCGAGGTCCGACGGAACCACGTTCATCATCTTCAGCTTGGCGAACACTTCCGTGTCGACGAAGTTCACTTCGGGCACGCTCGGATATGCTTCGGTTCGCGCCGGCGACGGCACGAGCACGCGGATCGCCTTCACGCTGCCGCGGTACAGCACCGTGAGGCCCGCGTCGCCCGGTTGTCGGGGCGTGAGCAACCCGAAGGGCGAAACGGTGGCGATCGCGTCGTCGGTGATTTTGAAGTCGCAGAACGGCGTGATGTCTTCCCGCGAGCCGTCGGTGAAGGTCGCGGTGACCGTCAGTTGTTTGGGCTTCGCGTTGGTGAGGAGTGCGAAGTCGTTCGGCGAAACGGTGAGTTCCTGAATCTCTCCGCTCCCGCGCTCCCACTTGGCCCCGGCACGAATCCACTCGCGGAACACGTTGTACGTCCAACTGTCCTTGCTGAAACGCATGCCGCCGTCGTGTTGCGTTTGGCCGGTCGCCTTTAGCAACAGCAGGCTCTCGTCCGGGCGCACCACGTTCACGCGGCGCCCGAGGTTGTCGCGCGTGAGGTTCGCGAAGTCCGCCGAGGGTTCGTAGCCGAACAGCGAGAGCCGGAACCCGTTCTTGCCCTGGAACGAACCGTGGCAGCTCCCCGCGTTGCAGCCCGCCTTCGAGACGAGGCCCATGATGTGCCGCTCGAAGTCCACGTTTTTGACTTTGCCCCCGGTGGGCAGATCGACATCGGCGCGGCTCACGCCGGTGGCAACAAAGCAAGCGGCGAGGGCGTAGACGAAGCGGCGAGAGAACATGGCAGTGTCTCGGCGGGGATCGTCCGGAACGGGCGAAAAATAGTTGCGGGCGGTTGGCGGGAGAGTCGGTTCGCGGCGCATTGTGTGGGCGCCGCGAACTCGTCTGAAATGGAAACCCGCGGACCGGCGAAGCAGACACCGCGGGCGATTTTTTCTCGCGAATTGTATTTCGATCGGAAGGCGAACGCCGGTAACGGCTTGCGGGCGCTTATTGCGGAAGCAGGCGCAATGTATCGACCGCGGCGCGGATCACATCGGCTTGTTCCCAGGCCAGTGTGAACGATTCTCCCTGAAGCCACAGCGGAAGCTGGTCCGCGTGGTGCGGCGAGAGCGGGTTACCCGACTGCCCGCCGCACAGCACGAACGTGCTCTTCGACAAGTCGGCGAGATCGAACGCGGTCCGCAGGTTCGCCATGTTGTGCGTGAACGCAGTCGGCTCGGCCGGTCGTGCCCCGGCCTGGCTCACCGTATTGCCGTCGCCGCCCCACGGGAACGGTCCGCGATTAAACGCCGGTCCGAGCCACCGGTGCTTGCCGAAAAGCGGGTGCTCCAACAGGAGGCGCCGGAGGTGCCCCCACGCCCAGAACTTCGCGCTCGGTCCCGCTTCGCGGCGCAACTGGCGCACGACCCCGGTGAGCACCGTTTCCATTTCCTTGGCCCACGACGCGAACCAGCCCGAGGGTTGTTCGCGCAAGAGCCGCGTGAGGTGCGAAACGCGCCGATCGGAGAACAGGTTGTACGGCAGGATTCCCAGCGCGCCCTCGCCGAGCGCGACGTCCCAACTGTTCGGGGCCTTCGCCTTCGCCACCCGAACGCACATCTCCGCGACGAACAGCTCGAACACCGCAGCCGCCGACGATTCGGTATCGACCTGCCCGTCCCACTCGCGCAGGAGGGCCAGCCCGTCTCGGGCGTATTCGTCGGTCGGGGTGAGTGCCAGGACCGCTTCCTTCACTTCGACCCACGGGAGCGACTTCACGTCCAACTGGATCGCCGCGCACTCGGCGAGCGTCCAGCCGGTGTCGCGTGCGGCGAGCAACTCTCGGATGCGCTGCGCGCGGTACGGATCGATGAAGTCGTGCCCGAGTTGGTGGAGGGAAGAACCTACCCCCCGGCCCCCCTCCCTGAAGGGAAGGGGGAGGAAGAATTGTCGGCGGTATTAAGCCCCTCTCCGCTTAGGGGAGGGGTTGGGGAGGGGTTGTCTGAAGAACCTACCCCCCCGGCCCCCCTCCCTGAAGGGAAGGGGGAGCTGGTAGGCGAGCCCGCTGTGCTTGAGACAACGTTTGCCGACAGTTCTTTCTCCCCCTTCCCTTCAGGGAGGGGGGCCGGGGGGGTAGGTTCTGCCTCGAACTCCCCCTTCCCTTCAGGGAGGGGGGCTGGGGGGGTAGGTTCTGCTGTCGGTGGGTCGTTGGCGGTGGCCAGATACCCGCACTCCGGGTTCACCCGGAACGGCATTTCGTCGAACGGGACGGTGCCGGTCCATTCCGCGTTGGAGACGTCCGCGGGGCGCGGGAGCAAGCTGGCTCCGCCGCGGCGCGCGGGGACTTCGCCCACGAGCTGCCAGCCGATGGTGCCTTCGGCATCTGCGTAGAGCAGGTTCAGCGGGAGCACCGGCCACTCGGCGAACCACCGGCGGAACTCGTCGAACGACCGGGCACGCGGCGCGTGCAGGAAGCCGACGAGCGGTCGCGGTTCGAGCCAGATCGCTGATAGTGAGATGGCCAGATTTACGTTCGGTAAGATCGGTGTAAGAACTGGCCCGCGCGGGGTGACGAGCACGTCTTCCACAACGTCCGCCGCGCCCTTCACGCGGATGATCTCCTTCACCACGTCGCACGCGACAAACGCGCCGTCGGCCTGGCGCACGGAGCGCCCGTCGGGGCCGAGCGTTTCGAGGAAGAGGTCGCTGTTGTCGGTGAGGCCCGCGGTCACGCCCCACGCCGCGAACCCGTTGTGCCCGATCGCGAACCCGGGCGCGCCGGCGAGCGCTGCGCCCGTAGCCTCCCACTCCGGCGTGCGAACGTGCGCGAGGTACCACGGCGCGGGGCACGTCGGCGCGAGGTGCGGATCACTCGCGAGCAGCGGTTTGCCGGACTCCGTTCGCGCACCCGAAATGACCCAGTTGTTCGACCCACCTCCACGCGGCAGATACGCCTGGAGAACACTGAGATCGGCCGCGAGCGTGTCGAGAATCGTTGCGGAAGCGAAAGGGCGGTGTGGGGGATGGGTACCCGCGTGGGAACCGGGTGCCCCTTCACCCGCTCTCCCGCTCACCCCTTCTCTTCCGCCTGCTGCCGGATCGAGCGCCCGCAGAGCTTCCGGGCCGTCGGTGAGCAGGATGCGCAGGCGCGCGAGTTCGACGTCCCAGTTCGATGGGAGCAGGAACGATTGCAGTTTGAGGAGACCGAGCACGTCGGCCGCGTCCCACGAACTCGGCGCGCCGCCGACAATGGCGAACTCGTGCGGCTTCTGTGGCAGACCCGTTGTGGTGCCCGCGCTCACCCCCGCGGCGAACGACTCGAACGCCGATCGCGTGTCGGAGCCGAGTGCGGCGAGTTGCGTTTCGGCGGCGCGGCGGAACCCGATGTGCCGGCTCATGCGGTCCGCGGGGAGCGCGACCGCGCCGACCCATTCGGCCATCGTTCCGCGCACGAGGCGCAGCATCACTTCGAGTTGCCCGGCGCGGTCCTGTCCCTGGCAGAACCCGAGCGCGAAGTGCGCGTCCGCGTCGGTGCTCGCATCAATGTGCGGAACGCCCCATTTGTCGCGCCGGATCGTGACGGGGGCGGACACTCCGCGGACCCGGAGTTCGCCGGAGGTGGTGGGCAGTCGGCGCCCGAGCGCGAGGCGGAGTAACAGGCGGGAAAAGCTCATCGAGACAGGATACGACGAAACGCCGAGCGGGGATCGACTCCCCGCCCGGTTGCGTTGCAATCGTTACGGCTGGGGAACCGGTTCGGTGCGCTCGGTCGGTTTAGCCTCGAACAGCGCAGGGACGGCCTTCAGTACGGATTCGATCGCCTTGTCGTCGAGTTCGCCCGCGCGGAACGCGAAGTTCGCGGTCACTTTCTGCTTCACGAACAGCAGGACCGTGACGTCGGCGTCCTTGTGGAGCTTGTACGACGGCGGGCCGTCTTCGTCCTCGTACACGCCGACGGGCGCGTTCTTGATGCCCTGCTTCTGTGCCCACTTCGCGAGCGAATCGAGGTCGGCTTTGTCCGCGAGGAGCGTCATCCAGACCTTCCCCCCAGCATCCTTCTTCGCGAGTGCCGCGGCGTCGAGCTTCGTGACCAGTTTGCCCACCGAATCGGACGTCGTGCGCGCGAACACGATCACGGCCGGTTTGTTCCCCTCGTGCTGCTCGCAGACGTAACAGGTCTGCTGACCGCGCTGCGGGCCGGTCGCGACGAGGAAGCTGTACGGACTCGGGCGCTTGCCGACCGGCGTACCCGACACGCACGGGTCAACGGCCCGGAGCGGAAGTGTGAGCACGCACACCAACGGGAGGCAAAGAAGTAGTCGCGTCATCGTGAGTCGTTATTGAGTGTGTTGGGTTTCAGGGTTCGAGGTTCGGGCGCTACGTAGAGGGCGTGCTTTGTGTTCGTGGCACAGGCCTCTGGCCTGTGGAGGCGCTCACACAGGCCAGAGGCCTGTGCCACCAAACTAAAGACCACTCAACCTAACGCATAGGCGATCGCGCTCACTCACCGGCCGCGGTCGCGTTGGGGCGGGCGAGCTTCGCGGCGCGGCGGGCCATGTCGTTCTGGAGCGCGGCGAAGTCCCGCGAATCGGCCTTCGCCCACACGCGGTGCGCGATCTTCAGGTATCGGGCGGCTTCCTCGCTGCGCCCCAACCGGTCACACAGCGCCCACAACCCCAGCGCGCCGCGGACGCTGCCGGCGTCGTGCGCGAGTGCTTCCTGGAAGGCCTCTTCCGCGTCCACGGCGCTGCCGGCTTCCAGCGCGCCGGTGCCCCACGATTCCATGTACACCGCACCGTTCCCCCAGGCGTGGTGCCCGAACTCGTTCTTGGTCGCGTCCACAAGCTTCTTGAGCAGCTTCAGCCCGGCCTCGCCGTCACCCTTCTGACACAGGTGCCGGCCCTGGACTTCCCACAACCGGCGTTCGAGTTGTTTGTCGAATTTCTTGGACTGCGAGAGCTGGCGCAGCGTATCGACCTCGCGCCCGGCCTGTTCGGTATCGAACTTTTCGAGCGCAACGAGTGCGGCGAAGTACGCACCCGACTGTTTGTCCGAGCGCCGGTACTGCTCCACCAGTTTCTGCGCCTCGTCCCAGTCGTGCTGGCCCATCGCCATGCGCAACCAGTCGGTGCGGAACGTGTACTTGTAGCTCTCCGCCAGGGTGCGGTGCGCCCGGGCTTCGGCGAAGCGGCCGTCGTGGATGAGGCTCCGCGAGAGAATATCCATGTGGTGGTTGAACTGGTGGTCCTCGCTGGGCTTCACGTCCTGGAGCTTGTGGTACGCGACCTGGAGCTCGACCGCCTTCACGGACCAGTCCGTGGTTTCGCCCCACTTCCCGATCCGCGTGCCGAGGTGCGCCTGCATGTGGTGCGCGTGCGGGATGCCGGGCGACGACTTGATGTAGTTCTCGGCGTAGGGCCACCCGAGCGCCGGGCGCTGGACGTTCTCGTAGAAGTGGACGAACTCGTGGTTGGCGCCGGGGTGCAGCGGGTTAACTCGGAGGAGCGCCTTGTAAAACACCGCGGTCGCGTTCGGGCCGTCCGCGCTGGCGAGTTGGGCGCGCCAGAACCAACCCTCTTCGTCGTCCTCGTGGAGCATCAGCAGTTCGTCGAGCGACTGCGCGGCCTTCTTCCGGCGCTCGTCCGGGCCGACGTTGGGCCACATCCCTTTTTCCTGCAACCGCGACTGAACCAGCAGCCGCTCGCGCGGATTGGCCTTCGGCATCAACCGGCGGGCGGTATCGAGCGAGTAATCGATCGCGTTCTTGCCCACGCGGTCCGGCAGTTTGCCGTACACCAGCCCGCCGAGCAGCCCCACGTAAGGGGTGACGGGCGGGGTGACGCCGGGTTTGCCCCACTTCTCCAGCGAGCGCGACAGCATCAGCCACGCATAAACGCACTCGGGATCGTGTTGGAGCGCCGTTTCAAACGCGCGGGCCGCTTCCATCCACACGTAGGAGTAGTACATCCCCAACCCCTGATCCACGAACGCCTGACACTGCGGGTTCGTGGTGCCCACGGGGTACTTGTAGACGCACGCATCGAACATCGGCTTCGCGGCCGCGAGGCCGGTCAGCGGCATCTTCGGGGTGGAATCGCTCGCGGCCTGCGCTTTCGCACGCGGGGGCGGAGCGATCGCAGCGCCCGCGCCTTCGCGCGGAGCAGACGAGGCCGTTTGCGGTACGAGGAGCAGCGTGGTGGTGAGCAGCAAGCAACCGAACGAGCGCATCATGGCAGGTTCGCTCAAGAGGCAGGAATGCAGGAGGGCTGATCGAAGGAAAGTTTACCAGTCCGGTAAACTTGGCGAAAGGGGCGAGCACGGATTCTCATCGCCGAATTTGTGACCACCGTAAATCCGCCAGACGTTGCGGGCTACAGGCCCGCACCCCTAAACCGGGGCTAGACCACCAAGGTAGCCCCGAATGGGGCGGCCGCGGGTAGCCAGGGGTGAAGCGCATGCGCAACCCCTGGCGCTGGCGCGCTCCCCGATGGCAGAACCCGTTGATCGAGGCGCGCCGCGGTGTTCAAGCGCTCGGCCCACGAGTGCGTGGTCATAGCTGGTCATAGCGCAAAGATGCGCTATGACCACCGTAAACCCTTGCGCCACAACGGCTGGTCATAGTGGTCACGGTGGTCACGGCATTTTGGAATTCGCTCGTGCGCAACGAGGTGGTGCCGACTGGATAATCGTCGGTAATGTTGTGTTTGCCAGATTAGATCGGGATCGATTGTGTACTTTAGTGAGCAGACGGGTAGGTCGCGGAGTGTTTCAGCAAATAGGAACGGTGTGACCACTATGACCAGTGTGACCGCCCCTTGCGCCACAACGACTTGCGCTGTCCATAGCGCATCTTTGCACTATGGACAACCGTGGACAAACTCAATTCGCTCTGGGGATCGCGAGCTGCTCGCCCGCTTTGGTTACGGGGTATGTCCGATGTGGTTATTCGAGGTCTGCATAGCGGCTACTGGCACGCTCGTCTGACATCAGCACTGAGATAGGCAGGACGATCGCTCGCCCGTCTGAAACGTCCGTTTCAGACGGGCGAGCGATCGTCCTCAACGCGCATCGATTTGATCGCCCCCAAGTCAGCGAATCCCGGCCGAACGTCGGGGACAATGACACGTCCGATGGCACATGACGGCCGGAAAGGTGGCGGCCCAACTGTATAAAATTTACACGGTCGTCGGAGTGATGAACGGTTCGATCTCTTCCAGCGCGAGCGGAGAAGCGAACTCCATCCCGACGAAGTAATCCCCGGCCGCCACCTGCTTAACGTGAGCCACTTGAGCCTTGACGGTCAGTACGCGCCACGAGGACGTCACCTCCACCGTCAGCGTCACCCCGAGCAGCGGGGGCGTATCGACCAGCATGCTCAGGCCCGTGGCGGAGATGTCCCACAGCACCCCCTCACCGCCGGACTCAGTGTAGCAGGACGTGGAAGTAGCGGGCACGAAGCGAACAGACCCTCGCCGGTTCTGGACAGACACGCAGTACGTCTCCACGGAGTGACGGGCATGCAAACTGTAGAGCACGACTCGTTCCGAGGTCGGGTTAAAAATGAGATCGGGGCGAAATTCGGTTGTCCTGACAAGAAAAACGCCCTGCCAGATGAAAGCAGGGCTGAAAGCGATCAGTTACGTTTTCCTTTCCGTACCGGGTTGGGGCGTTGAACGAGCGTCCCTCGCACCTTACGTCCGCACGTCAGCCAGAATTCGGCTACTGGCGCGCTCATCTGACATCAGCACTGACATAGGCCGGGCGCCCGTGGCCATCTGAATCGTCCGTTTCAGATGGGCGTGCGATCGTTCTCGACGCGCACCGGCTCGCCCCCAAGTCAGCGAATCTCAGCCACAAGTATAGTAGGAGCAAGGAATGCCGAATCCGTTCCCGGGAAACTTCAATGACGGCGCCGCTTGTTAACGATGCGCCCGCAACGTCTTCCGTGCCTGCGCATCTCGAGTTCGGGCCAGTCGGTCGATTCGGGTGCCGGGGTGACGTAACGCAATTGCCCCGGGCCGGGGGCTTGAGATGCTTCGATCCGGAACACGCCGTGCCCATAAAAAATCGTGCTGTCAAACAACTCCACGGGGTACCAGACGGCCGGTTCCAGTCGCGCGTTCCGCAGTGCGCTCAGCCGCTCGTGTTTGCCCTCCACTTCGTAGACCGTCTCGTCCTCCGGGCTCAGGAACCAGGGGAGCGCGGATTCCGATGCGAACAAAAGATCAACCCACCACTCGTCGCACCGCGGGGCGTCGCTCGCAGCGACTACGAAGCCGTCGCTGAGTTCATCCGTGTCTTCTGCGCGGAGGAGTTGTCCGGGGAAACTAATCGTTCTCCATACAAGTGCGCCTTTTACGCCCGGCACCGGACGAAATACGGTGCTCAATAAACCGGAAAGCTCGCACGCAATCGGTGGCACGCCGGGCTTGAGGAACCAACCTCGGTAGACTCGCTCTCGAATTGACACCAAACCAATGTCCGCTCCGCGCTGCCGCGCAACGAACTCGGTGGCCAGGTTTTCCATCGCGGCTCCCTCACTGCCTGCCGGGACTGTTGTCGTGGTAACGGGAGGCACCACACCGTGCGTTTACGGGTGAATATCGATTGCTACGTGGACCACCGCGCTCGTTCAATTCGGATCGCGCGGATTTCGAGACTCGCGAGCGGCTTTTTCGTGACGCAACTCCTTGTAAATCGCACCGTTGAGCGACTTGTATTCTGGCGCGCGGTGTGCGTAAAATGGGTAGCTTTCCGGCAGTTATTTACCGGCGATTGCTTGTGCACCGTGTTCGTGGCCACGCTCCCGAGTGGGCCGAAGCAAACGGGCCGCTCCGGAAAATGTTAGCGGATGTTAGTGGGGCCGTTTTGGGCTATTTTGCTGGAATTTTGTGCGAATAGCCGCCCGAACTGCGGGCAAAGGACGTTAGCAATTGTCAGCCGTTTCCCGCAACGGTCGGGAACTGATTCGCACGACGGGCGCGGCCGGGATACAATCAATTGCGGCAACCAGCACACGAAGACGAATCAACAGCATAGACGATTTAAGACACTTAACTCATTGAGGGGAACATGAGTTACCTGATTGACGGCTACCACGGCGAAATCGTTGCCTCGGCGCCGCCGAGCGCCCGCGTCGCGTTCATCCGCCGGACCTACGCGCACCTCGCCGGTGCGGTCCTCGCGTTCGTCGGGATCGAGGCGCTCCTGCTCACGTCCGGCCTCGGGATGGACCTGGTCCGGACGCTCTTCATGGGCGGCGGTAAGGGCGCGTGGATCGGGCTTATGGTGCTGTTCGTCGTGGGCGGCATCGGGGCGCAGATGATGGCCCGGTCGCGCCAATCGGTGGGCATGCAGTACGCCGGCCTCACGCTGTACGTGCTGCTCGAAGTCATCATCTTCCTGCCCATCCTGATCGTCGCGACACAGGCCCCGCAGTACGCGGGCAAAGACCTCCCGCTCCAGGCTGGAATCGTGACGCTCGCCGCCTTCGGCGGGCTGACCGTGGCCGTGTTTACCTCGGGCAAGGACTTCTCGTTCCTCGGGCCGATCCTGTGGGTCGGGGCGCTTCTGGGGACGGGGTTGGTCATCGCCGCGGTGATCGGCGGGGTCAGCCTGGGCTTGGGGTTCGCGGCGCTGATGGTGGCGCTGGCGTGCGGGTTCATCATCTACGACACGTCGAACATCATGCACCACTACAGCACCGACCAGCACGTGTCGGCCGCGCTGCAACTGTTCGCGTCCGTGGCCCTGCTGTTCTGGTACGTGCTCCGCATCTTCATGAGCGTGAGCAACGACGATTAGTGGCCCGGTCGTTGTAGTTTCATCAAGCCAGGGGTTGCGCTCGCGCTTCACCCCTGGCTACTCTCTGCCGCCCCTACCGGGGCTAAAACACTTCTGTCTGATCCGCGTGATCTGCGTTATCCGCGGCTCTTCCTTTGAACACCGGACCACAACAGACCCACCTTGCACTTCTTTCAAACTCTGCGTATCTCCCCACGCGCCTGAGCCCCTGCGCGGAGGGTTTCGCACCGATGTTCGCACGCCTCGCCGCTCTGGTTCTCGTCGCTGCGGTCGCGGGTATCGGCGGGTGCTCGTACAACCCCGCCACGTTCCCGTACTGGCTCCCGCCCGGGCGGGTCGAGCAGACGCACGCGAAGCCCCGCGGGTTCGGCTACTTCCGCGACTTCGACCCGAAGGCGTGCCGCCTCGAAATCAAACCCAGCGGCAACGCGACCGCGCCGCTCGGCTCGCAGATCGTGCTCGTCGCCACCGTGTACGACAAGGAAGGCGTGCCGCGCCGCGACCGGCGCGTGGAGTGGATGATCGAGGGGCCGGGGAACATCGTCGAAGCGGACGAGTCCGGGTTCTTCGCCGGGCGCGGGTACAAGGTCGATAACAAGTACGCGGTCACGTACACGTCTTACGTGCCGAAGAACATCACGCGCGGCAACGACGACCCGAAGGACGACGTAGCCGTCGAACCGGGGCAAACGTTCGTCGTCATCAGCTCGGCGATTCCGGGCGAAACGGTCGTAACTGCTTACGCGCCGGAGGTCTTCAACTGGGACAACGGGCGCGTCGTCACGAAAGTGATGTGGGGCGATTCGCGGTTCAAGTTTCCCGAGACCGCGACCGTGCGCATCGGGGGCGAAACCACGCTCGCGACCAGCATCAACCCCACCTCGGCAGACGCCGGAGGTAACTTCCGCGTGCGGTACCGCGTGATCGGCGGCCCGCCCGCTGTTCTCGTGTCGAAGACCGGGGACGACACCACTGCGAGCCTGTCCGGTAGCGGCGGGAAGGAAGCCGAAGCGTTCACCGATACCAACGGCGAAGCGGCCGTGCGCCTCGTTCAGCGCGACCCGAAGGCGGGCAAGACGCGCGTCGCGGTCGAGGTCGTGAAGCCGCCCGAGAACGGCGTCGGCCCCGGTACGGTCGTCGGTCGGCGCGAAACGGTCGTCGAATGGGCGACGGCCGAGGTGAAACTCCACGTGGACGCCCCGCCCGTTGCGAGTGCGATGGGTGCGTTCCCGGTCACGGTAGCGCTCGACAACATCGCCGGTGTGGACAGCCGGGACACGCGCGTGCGGGTGACGCTTTCTGACGGGGCGACGTTTTCGCGCAGCGAGCCGCCGCCCGTTCGCCAGGACGAAAAGGGCGGTCTGATCTTCGACCTCCCGCCCGTGAACGGTAAGGGCAAACAGTCGATCGTGCTCCAGGTGAAGCCCGCGAAGGTGGGGCAAGTCACGATCACCGCGGACGCCACCACCGCCGACGGGATGACGGCGAACACGAGCGCCGCGACGCGCATCGAGCAGGGGAAACTGCAACTGGTGCTCGAAGTGCCGCCGATCGCGCTCGCCGGCGAGCGCATCCCGGGGCGCATTGCGGTCACGAATAGCGGTGCGACAACGGCCGAGAACGTGAGTGTGTGGGCGCGGTTCGATGAGGGCTTGCTCGCGGGCACGGCACGCAGCCCGGTCGAGCTTAGCGCCGGCACGCTGGCGCCCGGGCAAACGAAGACACTCGACCTGCCGCTCGTCGCCAAAACCACCGGTAGGTACGGCATTCGCGCCAACGCCACCGGCGACGGCAACCTCTCCGCTTCGGCCGACGCGCTCTCGGTCGAGGTGCGCAAAGCTGAACTCGCGGTCACGGTCACCGGGCCGAAAGTCGCGTACCTGAACCAGCAGGTAGCTTGGTCCCTGACAGTAGCTAATCGTGGCGACGCTCCTGTATCGAACGCCGTGGTGCGAGCCACGCTTCCGCCCGAAGTGAAAGTCAGCGCGGCCGACGGCGGGAGCATCGGGGCCAACTCGGTGGAGTGGAAACTGGCAGAACTGGCCTCGGGCGCTCAAAAGTCATTCAAGATCGAAGGCGACGCGATCAAACTCGTCTCGCAAGCCGGTGTGATCGTCTCCGTGGTCGCCGATGCGACGAATAACGGCAAGTCGGTGGGTACGCCGGTCGAAGGTCGGGCAGAAACGCCGCTCGCTGTGATCGGCACGCCGGCCCTTTCGCTCGAACTCGCCACACCACCCGGACTGACAGAAGTGGGCAAACGCATTCGGTTCCAGATCCGCGTGAAGAACCAGGGCACCGTTTCCGCTCGCAACATCGCCGTTGCTGCCCTCGCTCCGCCAGAACTGAAGCCGGCCCGCGGCTCCGGGCCGTCCGAAGGGCGCATCGACAGCACCGGCCGCGTCGTGTTCCCAACGGTGGAAGAACTGCAACCGGGGCAAACGCTCACCTTTAACGTGGATGTCGACGCCACTCAGACGGGAGACGCCCGATTCACCGCGGAAGTGAAGGCTGCTCACCTCCGCAACCCGCTGAAGGAAGAGCAGTCCATCCGCGTCACCGCGAAATAGCGACGCGACCGCGTTCGGGAGTGCTTGGTGGATTTCGCAACGCAGGTGTTTTGCAGGATCGCACAGCACCTGTATTGAAACAGCGCGAATTACCCCTCCGGCACGGTCCCGTATTGCCCCGAGAAGATTGCTAAATTATTTTCCCGACCCTCAAGTCGTTCAGAAATAAGGACTTAACAAAGTAGACGTGCGGAGCGTGCCGCGATTGGCACCGCGCGTGCTTTATTCTGTGTCGAGTCGGTATGCGAGTCCCGACTCAAGAAAGACATCACTCCAAACACGGGCACGGGAATAGTCGGGGTATGCGAGTCCCCCGACCGAATCCCGTGCCCCACTTCTTTTTCCAGCGTCAATTTGCCACAATTGCACACGACAGGTTGAAAATCTCCCCGTAAGCCCGTTGCGGAGATTGAAGTGGCCGCGGTCACTCTTCACGTCTTGGACCTGATTGGTCCCCACGAATCGTGGCCCGCTGACGACCAAGGCAACGCGGTCGTTCACTTTCCGGCCGACGCCGTTGAACTGTCAAAAGAGCTGCGAAGGTTTTGGATTTACGTGCTGCTGATAGCCGTCAGGGACAACGCGACCTCTGTGCACTGTCACTCAGAACCGGCGTCGGGCCTCGCGGCGGTGTACTACGTCGTGAAAGACGTTCGCTACGAGTTCATTCCTCCTCCGCCCGGTTACGCGACAAAACTCCTTGCCACGGCCCGATCGCTGTTCACGCCACCTCGTCGCCGATTTGCGATATTCAGCCGCCGTAAATCCGACGCAACGACCGCCTCGACGGTCACCATTGACTTGAGTGGTGGCCCAGTTGTTTGGGATGTGGTGTGCTGGTCGGTCGGGATTCGGGCCGGTGTTGAATTGTATCGCACCGAACCGTTTGGTCGCCCGGGTATTAGTGGGATGAGTGCCAGACACCCGTGCGGGTGACGCAGTTGGTCGGAGTTGGGAAACGCCTCTGATTGGCGGTCTTTAACTCCAATTTACTCATTTTTGGGCCTACATTTCTCCTTCGTATCCCGCAGTTTGGTCACAAAACACAAGGAATTCCGCGGTACCGCCCTCGCATCACCTGCGGTTGACACGTTTCCGCAGTTCGCTTAAAGATGCCGCCCGAACGAACCGACGGGGTTGGCTCCGGATTCGGACCGGAGCACCGACCCTGCCCCAAACGGTCAAGAACGACCGCGTCGGACCGTCGAGACATCGCCTATCACGGAGGGTTACCGCATGATTCGTCGAACCTGGATCACCCGCCTGTTCACCGCGGCCGTCGCGATCGTGGTCAGCACCGGGACCGCCAGCGCCGGGCTCCTGCCCGTTTCGGTCACCGTTCAGCCGGAAGCCGGAAACTTCCGCTGGACGTACTCGGTGGTGCTCCCCACCGACATGAAGCTGCAAGCCGGCAACTACTTCACCATCTACGACTTCGCTGGGTACCAGGCCGGGTCCGCGAGCGTGTCGGGCACCTCGCCCGACGACACCTTCGCGCAGTACTGGACGGTCAGCACCTCGAACGTCGGCCCGACCCCGGACCGGCTGAACCCGCAGGACGACCCGAACATCGCGAACCTGACGTTCACCTACAACGGACCGACCATCCCGGCGGGTGCGCTTGGTTTGGGCAATTTCTCCGCGACCTCGCTGTATCAAGAGACCACGGAGAGCTTCTTCACCGCGACGAACCCGCAAGTCAAGACCGGGGCCACCGACAACAACATCACCAACACCTTTGTGCCGAAAGGTGAAGGCACGGTAGTGGGCAGCCCGGAACCGGCCACCCTGGTCCTCGCGGGCCTCGGCCTGCCGCTGCTCGGCCTCCGCCGCGCCCTGCGTCGCAAGAGCACCCCGGTCGTTGCCTAACGTCGGATCGCGCTGTGCTACCACCGAACCCCTGGGCGCCATCGCCCGGGGGTTCTGCTTTTGAGTGGAAATGTTTCATACAAGCACTTCCGCTTCCGGGAACCGGCCCTTCAGCGCGGTGCGGTGCGAATCGCTCAGGAAGTTGTTCCGCAGATCGAGGTAGTACAACTTCAGCCGCGCCGGGTCCGAATCGACCAAGTCGTGGACCGCGCTCGCGGTCAGGCCGTTGTTCGCTAGCCTCAACCACCGGAGCGGCGACGGGGTCGGGCGCCGACTCGTGCCCGCGATGATCTCCCCCACACCCGCGTCGCTCACGCCCTGTCCGTCGAGGTCGAGCACTCGGAGCCGGTCCCACGGAACGGTCCAACCCAGGTCCAAACGGGTCAACGGACCGGGGCCGCTCAACTCCCGGCGCCACGCACATCTCAACTCCTCGACCGCACGCAGGCACTTGCTCGCAAGAACCTTCTGGATCTGATCCGATTGAAACACGATAAAACTCACGTCGATCCGAGTGAATCGTCGGTGATCGGCGCACGGGAGCGCTTCGGCCAGTACGCGGGAAAGGTGCACATTGTCGGCGAGATCGAGTCCCGTCAGTGCCGGGAACGCCGATCCTGCGAGAAGTGCCCGAAGCCAGGGAACGGGCACCGGATTGTATCGCAAGTTCAGATCGGTCAGTTGGTCCAAGTGCCGGCACGCGGCTAGTTGATCGAAGTAATCCGGATGCTGCCCGAGTTTACTGAAATCGAGCTTCCTCACCCGCGTCATTTGAGGGGAGTTGAACAGTGGCTCAAGTGAAACGGGGTCCACCATTCGCGCGAACCGCTCCACGAGAAGGGAGCGAATCGGCGCGGTGGCGAACAGCGCCGGGGCACTTTGCACGAACGTGGCCGCGTTCACACCCACGTGCTCGATGAACCCGCGCGCGAACCGGTGGCCGATGATGCGTTCCGAGAGCGCCCGGGTCCATTCTCCGCTGTAGCGGTCCAGCAACTTCTGGGACGCGGCTTCCAGTTCCCGCGCCCGGGGGCTGAACGCCTCCTGCTGTGCGGCCTCCACTTGCAGGCGGATGAACTCCCCGCGGTCCGGCGCGCCGTTGTCCTTCAGCCAGTCCGCGAGCATGAGGCGCGGGATGTCCTCCTCCGGGTTCGCGGTGATGGCGGCGAGCAGCGATTCGCGGTCGCTCAGAGACATGCTCGAACGGCTCCCTCAACGCGCGACGAGAAACGGCCCGCTCACTTCGTCCCGTTGCGAACCGTAGGCGACCTTAAGGCTCACTTCGCGGTCGCGGGCCGTCATTTCGCATTACGCCTGAATAATCTGCATCACTCACCCCGACTCGGCTACCAAATACGGATTGTACTCGCGCGAACCCGGCGATCGAACTCGCAATGCGCAAAAGTATCGGCCCGGCTCATCCGCGCCAGCGCGCTGATGCCCCGCCTGTAGGGAAGCGACGTTCCAATGTGGCAACTCGTGTCTTGCTAGACTCGTTTTGATTGTCTTTTATGCCTCGGCAGAGGAGAGAGCCGCACGTGTGATGGCACCCGTCATACTTGCCCGTTGCCGAAGGTGCACAACCTCCGCGATTCGTTCTCATTTTTGTGCTGTCGCCTGCGTATTCACGGTGCAGAGCCTCGTATTAGAGTGCGTAGCAATGGCGCCCGGGCGCACGTATCGGTCACTCGCGCACCTTATTATACTATGATAATCTTTGTTAACATCCTGCAAAGCACAAGATGCGAGCACATTCGGCTGTTGGTTAGCTCCTAATTCGGGCAAGACGTGGCTACCTCGAATATGAAAATCGAGAGGGCGAAAGAAGAATTATTCACGAAAAATTCCCGTTAGAGCCGCCGAAATTGTGCGTCACGTTCGCTTACTTTGTAAGCGCGGTACGGTGATTGCGTATCCCCTTCTAGCCCGCGACAAACTTCTCCCCGGTTTCGTCACGTCCTCGCACCGCCACCCAAGGGCGGTGTCCGGTCTTTTCCGCTCACGTTCTAAGAGGTTCACAATGCCGGTTGGTGCGATCGCATCCCTGTCACCGTTTTCTGCCCCTCGTCACACCCACACAACCACTCGCGCCCCACAAAGGAAGCGCACCGCGTTCACGCTGATTGAACTGTTGGTGGTGATCGCGATCATCGCGATCCTGATCGGGTTGCTGCTCCCCGCGGTCCAGAAGGTCCGCGACGCCGCGGCCCGTATGAGCAGCCAAAACAACTTGAAGCAAATGGGCCTCGCGATGCACAACCTCGCGGGTAACCAGTCCGACCAGTTCTGCGCCGGTTGGGGCGGTCAGCGCCCCACCACGAGCACCGGCGACCCCGTGCGGCCGTGGACGTGGCACATCCTGCCCTACATCGAGCAGGATAACGCCTCCAAGAACGCCGCAACGACCACGGTCATCAAGACCTTCATGGCCCCGAACGATGCCTCGTTCGTCAGCGGGCAACCGCTCACCAGCTACTCGGGCAACGGGCTGGTGCTGGGGATCGTGAATCCGCTCGGCGTCGCCCCGGTCGTTAACACGGGTACTCCGTCGTACACGGCGAAGCTGTACAGCATGAACTCCCCGGGCGACGGCACCTCGAACACCCTTCTGTTCGCGGAGCGGTACGCGGTGACCACGACGGGCAGCGGGACCGTCACGTACAGCGGCGTGGCCGGTGCCGCGGCGCAAGCTACACTCACGCACGTGTACGGCCAGCACCTCTGGTTCCCGACCGGCGCGACCCCGTCCCAGGTCGTGTTCCTCCCGCAATACTTCTCGGCCCCGGCCCAACCGTTCCCGTTCCAGAGCAAGCCGGCCAACAACATCGCCAACGACATGGTGCCGCAGGGCATGTCGTCCGGCACGATGAGCGTCGCCATGTGCGACGGCAGCGTGCGCGGCGTGTCGTCCAGCGTCAGCAACCAGACGTGGACGTTCGTTTGCGACCCGTATGACGGCAACGTGCTCTCGTCGAACTGGTAAGGTATCGCGTGCGAGATGTCTCGTTTGGGGCGTCTTCTGTAGCCGGCCGTTCGCTTCGTTAACGTCATGCGTGGTCTTTGTGGGCCGGGTCGGAGGCTCGTGGGAACGATCCCGCGGGTTTCTGACCCGGCTCATGAGCAAACAGACCTTTGCAGCACCTCGCACAATTCCCACATCTGAAAGTTCTGTACTTCCCGTCGAGCAGAAACGTGTCCGCCCGCCGTGACAACTTGCAAGCCCCTCACGATTGAGGGATAAGAGGTTCATCACTCGCTGCGGCACCGGCACTTTTCATGAGTGCGAACTCTCGCGGTCGTTGCGGCCAGTGATCTTCATTGGTCACGAGGGCGCAGGATGTCGGCTTGGTTTACCGTGTACAGTCCGAAGCCACTCCAGCACGTCACACTTGCCGACGTCTCGGCCTATCTGCGGGGGCCGAAGGTGGATTGGTACATCCTCGCCGAGACATTCGGGATCGAGGACGAAGCGGTCGTCGAGCGAGCAGCGTCCGCCCTGCGCGTCGGGTCATCTGCTGGTAACCTCGGGGAGTGGTTCCGGGTCCGCTACCGGCCGGCGCGGGGCCGACCGCTGGACGTGTACCGGTGGGCCGACCAAGAGCGGGTACAGCAGGAACTGGCGGAGGCGCGGGACGAACATCTCGCGGGCCGGTCGGGGCGAGGGGCGACGGCTGTCCGAAAGGCTCTGTTGGGAGTGGTCGAAGTAGCGGCCGTGGAGTTGGGATTGGTTCATCTCGAAGACATGGGGCTGGTCATCGCGGGGCAGGTGGCCGAGTACCTGGCTGACGTTTGCGGTGGGATCATCTGCGACACCAACGGTGAGTGGTGGGCCGTGCGCAAAGGCTCGCCCCGGTTGTTACTCGGTCGCTCGTGAGGTGCCGAACCAGTTACTGCCGGGTGCGATGGTGCTCTATCACGTTTCCATTAGCAGAAGGCAACCCCGGCCTCAATCACGAGCAAACGAAAGCTGGACAATTCCGCTGGGTCGGCAGATACTGGACTCACCCGCCGTGCCCGGAGACTCTCCACATGCGAGCTGCGATGTGCGTTCTGGTTACGGGATTGGCGCTGGCGCTCCCGTCCGCCGTTGTGCGTGCAGATGATCCTCCGAAGGAGTGGGCGTTCACGGGCCGGACGCAGACCGCTACTGCCGAGGTGCGGGCGCAGGTGACGGGGCACCTCACCCGGGTCGCGGTTCGGGAAGGAGATCCGATCGGGAAGGGGGATCTGCTGGCCGAGATTGATTCACGACCGTACCGACTGGCCCTGAACGCAGCCCAGGCGCGCCTGAAGGTCGCCGAGGCCAAATTACAGATGGCTAAGATTGCGGCCGCTAATGCCAAGAGGTTGCTGGAGAACAAGGTAATCAGCCCGGACGAACTGGGCCTGAACGCGGCGGCAGAGGCCGAAGCGACGGCCGCACTCATCGTGGCGAAGGTGGAAGTGGAGCGGGCCGAACTGACCCTGTCGTGGACGCGAGTCACCGCTCCGTTCAGCGGCCGGGTGAGCCGCATTCCGGCCACCGAGGGCGGCCTCGTCACCGCCGACCAGACGCACATCCTGACCGTCGTGGCCACCGACCCAATGTACGTCACATTCAACGTGCCCGAGTCCATCCTTTTGCAACTGCGCCGCGACGGGCAGGCCGAGCCGAGTAAATTGAGCGTGGCGGTCGGGTTCGCGGGCGATAAGGGCTTCCCCCACGAGGCGAAGCTGGACCTGATCGCGCCGGAGGTCGATCCGAAGACGGGGACTGCGCGGTTCCGGGCCACGATCTCGAATCCGAAGGAGCTTTTCTCGCCCGGAATGTCCGCTCGCGTTCGGCTCATCCCGCCTACCAAATAGACGAAGCGATTCTACCTGCCACTGCGCAACTCCGGATCAGAACCGCGCGGACCTCACAGGTTGCCCGTGCGGTTATTTGACGTCGATCACGTAGATGTCGCTACCGCCGTCGCGCGTGGAAACGAACGCGAGCTTCTTTCCCTTGGGGTGCCACGCGGGGGCGGTGTCTTGCGCCTTGTGTTCCGTCAGGTTCGTCAGTTCCTTGCCGTCCTCTGTCATTAGCCAGATGTCCGAATTCCCGGAGCGGTTGGACGCGAACGCGATCCGCTTGCCCTCTGGTTCCCAAACGGGCCACGCATCGAGGAACTCGCCGTCCGTGATGCGCGTCTGGCCGCTCCCGTCCGCGTTCATGACGTGGATCTTCTGCTTCCCGCTGCGCCCGCTCGCGAACGCGATCTTGGTCCCGTCCGCGTTCCACGCGGGGTGGAGGTCGTAGGCCGGGTCGTTCGTGAGTCGCGTTTCGTTCTTGCCGTCCGCGTCCACGGTAAACAGGTCGGGGTTCTTGTTCCGCGTCGACACCCACAGCACCTTCTTGCCGTTCGGACTGAACCGCGGCGACTCCTCGAACGCTTTGTGCGGAATGAGTACCTGGTCTTCGCTACCGTCCGCCGCGCACACGTTGATGCGCAACTTGCCGTCGGTCCCTTCGAGCTTATCGTACACGTAAACGATCCGCTTCCCATCGGGCGAAAAGTGCCCATCAAAGTGCGGTTCGGCGTGGTTCGGCAGCAGGCGCTTGAGTTCCCCTCCGTCCGCGGGCATCACCCACAGCGCCATCTTGCCCTGGTGGATGCGCGTGAACAGGAGCGTTTTGCCGTCCGGCGACCACTGAAGGTTTTGTTTGAAGCTGCCGTCGTTGGTGAGGCGAACGGGAGCATTTTCACCACCGACAGCGCGGAGGGCACAGAGAGGCAGACAGAGCAGAACAATGACAAAACTGTGCAGTACGGACCGCTTCATGTTTTCTCCTCTGCGCTCTCCGCGCCCTCTGCGGTGAACCGTTTTTACTTCTCACCTACGCGGTGCCGCTCGCGAAGCCGAGCAGCGCGCGCGTCATCGGGCCGCCCGCGACGAGGAGCTCGGCAATCGCTTCCTCGAACTGCTGGTCGGTGACGACGAGTTCGGGGCCGGTCCCGTCGGCTTCGGCCGCGAGCACCGCTGCCTTGCGGAGCAACTCGCGGATGAACGCGGCGCTCACACCGTTCGTTCGGCGCACCCACACGTCCAGATCGGTGAGTTCGAGTTTCAGCCCGCGGCTGTAGAGGTCGAACAGCCGGCGCCGGCACGTTTCGTCGGGGAGCGGGACTTCGATGGCCAGGTCGATGCGCCCGGGGCGCGCGGCCAGCGCCGGTTCGAGGAAGTCCGGGCGGTTCGTGGTGAGGATGAAGAGGATGTCCGCGTCTTCGCCGAGGCCGTCCATCTGGTTAAGTAACTCGAAGAGCAGCGCGTTCGCACCGACCGACTGCTGCTCGCGCTCGGTACCGATGAGGTCCACGTCTTCGAGCACGATAGTCGCCGGTTCGAGCAGCCGGGCCAGGGCGCACGCGGTTTCAATGGACCCGACCGCCCCGCCCGTGAGCACCAGCACCGTGCGGCCCTTCATTTGCGCCGCGAGGTACATCGCGGAGAGCGTCTTACCCGTGCCCGGTTTGCCGTGCATCAGGATGCCGCGCTTCAGGTGCCGGCCCGCGGCCTTGAGCTTCGCGGCGTGCTTGCTCAACCCCATCGTTTGCCGCTCGATCCGGGTCAGCAGTTCTTCGGGGAGGATCAGGCTCTCGCGGTTCACGTCGGGCAACTTGTGGAACCGGACCGTGGTGCCACCCAAGCACCCCTCTTCGACCGAGAGCACCTTTCCCCGGAACGCGGCGCCTTGGCGCACGCCCTTCACGAGTTTGCGCGAGAACCGCTCCGCCGCCTCGCGGTCGGGGGCCATCACCTCAACCTGAAGCCCCCTATCGCGGAACGCTCGCCGGTCTTCTTCCGTGAGGAGCAGCGCGACCGGGTGCCCGTCGTCGCGGAACGTGTACAACCCTTGTTTCACGCACGCGAGCCGCTGATCGTTGGCGAGTTGGACGTCGACGAATTCGACCGGCCCCTCTTCGTACTCTTTCCCGGTCGTGGGACGCGCGAGTCTGGCGAGCGACACGCCGGAGTACAGATTGGGCAGCACGACCCCGACGAGCGCCGGGTCCGCGCCCGCGAGTAGCTCTTCGATCGTGAGGTGCAGGTTCGCGCGGTCGTAGCTCTGGAACGTTTGTTCGATGACGGGCAGTTTGGCGGGATCGGTACCGAAGTGCTTGCGGAGCCGGGTGAACAGGGCCGGCTTCTGCGCCGATTTCTTCTTTTTGGTGGCTTTGGTCTTCTTCGCCATCGCGGGCCTTTGCGAGTTTGGGGGCGGGGCAGACTCGCCGAACAGACGCCGCGGGTGCGGGAGCGGTTCGCGGTCAGAACAACTCTTCGATGACGCGGCCCACCGGGGTGAGTCCGAGTCCCGTAATCTGTTCGCTCGTCAGGCCGATCTGGTTCAGCACGGTCGCGTTCAGGTCGACGGGCGAGAGCGGCGAATCGGCCGGCTTCGCGGCGCGGGCGTCGCTGGTCCCCACGAACCGCCCGCCGCGCACCCCGCCGCCGGCAACGAGCGCGCTGTAGCACCCGGGCCAGTGGTCGCGCCCGGCCTTGTCGTTCACCCGCGGCTCGCGCCCGAACTCGCCCACGGCGAGCACCAGCGTGCTGTCGAGCAGCCGGCGCTCGTGGAGGTCGGTGAGCAGCGCGGCCATCGACTGGTCGAGCCAGGGGGCGTGCCGGTCCTGCATGATCTGGAAGTTGCGGTAGTGGTGGTCCCACCCGCCGTCGCCCGCATCCTCTTCGGCCTCGACGTGGTCGCTCCAGTTCACCTGTACGAACGGCACCCCGGCCTCGACCAGCCGGCGCGCGAGCAGACACGACTGGCCGAACCGCGTGCGCCCGTAGGCGTCCTTCGTCGCGTCGCGCTCCTTCGACAGATCGAACCCGTCGGCCGCGGTGCGCGAAGTCAACATGCCCAGCGCCCGCGCGTGGTACTCGTCAATCGCCCCCACCGAACTGAGGTGACTGACGCGCCGGTCCGCGCTGCCGAGCGCAGAGAGGAGCTTCTGCCGATCGGCCACGCGCTCCGGGGTGAGGTCGCTCGGCAGTTGTAACGCAGGAATCTTCGTGCCGGTCGCGGGGTCGTATTCTAGGCGGAACGGGTCGTACCCGCCGCCGAGCGGCCCGCCCCCCTCACCGATGATCGCCTTCTTGCCCTGGTGCAGTTTCCCGCCAATCACGAAGAACGGGTGGATCGCGCCCGTTGATTTGGCCCCGCTGAGCGCCTTCGCGACGACCGAGCCGAGCGCGGGGCGCGGGGAGCCTTGCAGCGGCTTGCCGTCTAGTCCGGTGCCGCCCGCAGCGCTGCCGGTCAGCCCGATGGTGCCCGCGATGCCGTGGTCGTTCGACTGTGTGGTGAGGGTGCGGATGACAGAGAGCTTGTCGGTGAGGTGCGCGAGTTTGGGGAACAGTTCGCAGAACCGGACGCCAGGGATCTTCGTTTGAATCGTGCCGAACGGTCCACGGTAGTCGAGTGAGGCGTTCGGTTTGGGGTCGAACGTGTCGAGTTGGCTCGGCCCGCCCCAGAGCCACAGGAGGATAACGGCCTTCGCCTTGGCCCCCTCACCGGCCCCCGCCGCGCGAGCGCGCAACAGGTCCGCGAGCGCCAGACCCAGAACGGACGACGCACCGACCTGAAGGAACGCGCGCCGGTTCAGCCCGGCGCACGTGCGCGTAGTTCGACGACCGACCAGCAGCATGGGGGGAGACCTCCGCGGGTGTCCCCATTATCGGGAGCCGCACGCGGAGACACAAGCCGGAAGCGGAACGCTCCGGGGCCGTATCGTTCTCGTAGTCACGTAGCTCCACCCGCTCGTTGACACGAGCGGTTCGCCCGGAGCTTTCTTAGCGAACCGCGAGTGTTAACGAACGGGTGGGGCCACATCTGCCCACTTCTACACATTAAACAGAACTGGGATCGAGTGCATTTCATTTGACAAACAAAGTGTCAATGCGCACACTATCGATAGCTCGTGCAGTGGCGGAGCCACCACGGACGGATCAGGAAAAATGGCCGAGCGAAGCGATAGGCACTGCCCGCAAGGGCAGCGGGTAAGTGGCGTGCTGTAGGTCCACCAGTTTAATGACCCGCCACCCTCGCGGGGTTCGCCAAGCGGGTAACAGATTGCTAACGCGCTTTCAAAACACAAATCCTGCTAGCCAAATTACTTGCGACGAATGTCTGGCTTTAATCCGGGGCCAAAACGTTAGCAAATGTTAGCAATTTACCCACCCCAACCGGGTCGCCGAAGCGAGAACTCAATGGCCATAAGACCGAACGCGGAGTTGCCTTTGGAATCCGGTCGATCCTGTTAATCCTGTCAAATAATCTTCGCGATTCACACCGACCGTTCGCCTGAGTCTCTTGACGAGTGTTGACGAGCGGGTGGGTGCCCGCATCTGCTCACTTTCACGTACTAAACGGCACCGCAGAACAATCGCGGTGAACGGCTACTTGCCCAGGTGGATCTGCTCGAAGCGCGGGGCGATGCTCAGGAACGCCGCGACCACGGTGGGGTCGAATTCGCCCTCGGACTCGGTGGAGATCAGTTTCACGGTCTGCCCGTGACTGAGCGGCGGGCGGTGCGGGCGCCGGCTCCGCAGCGCTTCGTACACCGCGGCCAGGGACACGACGCGGGCCGCGAGCGGGATCTCCTCGCCGATCAGCCCGTCCGGGTACCCGGTGCCGTCCCAGCGCTCGTGGTGGCTGCGGGCGACTTCGGCCGCCACGTCCAGCCCCTGGACCTCGCTCCCGTAAGCCTGCGCCACGCCGACCAGCACCTCGGCGCCGATCGAGCAGTGCGTTTGAACGATCGAGCGCTCGGAGGCGTCCAGGCGCCCGGGCTTCAGCAGCGTGTGCCGCGGGACCCCGAGCAGCCCGACGTCGTACATCGGGGCGACCGCGGCCAGGACGTCCGCGTACCGGTCGTCCTTCAGTTGCATGTACGAGCCCGTGTCGGGCAGCGCCCGGCACAGCGCCCGCACGTAGCGCGTGAGCCGCTGCCACTGGCCGTCGGCGGCCAGTTGCGTCTCGGCCAGCAGGCGCGACACGGTGAGCGAGAGCGTCTCGGCCGCGACCGGGCGCGTGGTGCCCACCGGGGGCGGGGTGAGAACGGTATCGGAATCGCTCGACTTCGCGGGCCGGCGCATGATGAGCGCCCGCACCCGGGACAGGAACTCGACCGGCGCGAACGGCTTGCTGATGAAGTCGTCGGCCGACGACACCGACAGCCCGCCGAGCGCCTCGGCCGGCAGGTCGCCGGAGGTGATGAGCACCTTCATGCGCTCGGAGTCCAACCCGGCGGACCGGACCTTCTCCACGAGTTCCGGCCCGCTCATCCCGGGCAGCCCGACGTCCACCACCGCGAGGTCCGGCGGGTCGCGGGTGATCTCGGTCAGCGCGGTCTCGCCGTCCTCGGCCTCGCGCACGTCGTACTGGTCCTGGAGCAGCGCCACCATGAGCGCCCGCACGCCGGGGTCGTCCTCGACCAGCACCACGCGCCCGCGCCCGATGCGCTCCTGGCGCGAGTTCCCGGCCGCGGGCGTGACCCCGTGCGGCAACCAGAGCGTGAACCCGGTGAGCGCCGCGGACACCGTGCGGGCCGACGGGAACCGCATCTCCGGGTCCGGCTCCATCAGGCGCGACACGAGGTCGGACACTTCGGCCGGCACCTCCGGGCGCACCCGGCGCACGGCCGCGGGCACCGTGGTGAACCGGCGGTGCAGGTCCTGAACGGGGTTCCCCGATTCCGGGTACGGGTCGCGGCCCGTGAGCGCCCAGTACAGCGTCGCCCCGAGGCTGAACAGGTCCGCGCGGCTGTCCACCGAGTGCGGGTCGCGGGCCTGTTCGGGGGCCATGTACCCGATCGTGCCGAGCACGACGCCGGGTTCGGTCATCTGCTGCGTCGGGAGCCGCGCGAGGCCGAAGTCGAGCACCTTCGCCTGCCCGTCCGGGGTCACCAGCACGTTGCTCGGCTTGATGTCGCGGTGCACCAGCCCGTGGCGGTGCGCCTCGCCGAGCGCGTCGGCCACCTGGCGGAACAGTTCGCAGGCCCGCAGCGCGGGGAGCGGCCCGCTGTCCCGGACCAGCGTGAACAGGTCCTGGCCGGGGATCAGCTCCATCACGAAGTACTCGCGCGCCTGGCTCCCGGCCCGGGAGTGCCGGCCCGCGTCGAAGCAGGTCACGATGTGCGGGTGCTGGAGCCGGGCGACGGCCCGGGCCTCGCCGTAGAACCGGTGGATCAGGCGCGAGCTGACGTCCGTCGAGCGCGACATCACCTTCAGCGCCACCTGGCGCCGGAGCAGGATGTGTTCGGCCCGGTACACGGTGCCCATCCCGCCCTGGCCGAGTATGTCGAGGAGCCGGTAGTTCCCGAGGATCAGGTCGTCGGCCCCGCCCTTGCGGATCGTGTCCACCTGGAACCGGGTCAGCAGGTGCAGCCCGAGCAGTTTGGCCAGGAGCGCGTCGACCGCGGTGAGCCGGGTGAGCACGTCGCGGTGGTCCGGCGGCACCTCTTCCCACTCTTCGGGCATGAGCACTTGCGCGGACAGGAGCCGGGCGAGGAGGGACTGGGCCGGGGGCATCGCCGCTTCCATCGTACCGGGGCTGCTCCCGATCACGGGCAGCTCCAGGTCGGTCGCGAACTCATCGACCAGGGGCGACATCAAACCCTCCCGAACGCGATCGCGCTCGTCGTTTCGGCTTCGGGGGAAGAGATTCATAACAGGTGGGCGTCAGGTCGTGGATCGGCCGGCTCACAGAAGCTGGTCCGCGACAAACCTGCGGCACGATTCCGGTGGTGACAACTGAATGGCGGAGAAGTGGACGGCGGGAACCCGGTAATCGCCCCCGATTCGCGCCCGGTACGCGAAAATTCGCCCGGTGGTGAAGGGCGAATTCACGCGCCACACGAAGTCCGCCGTACAACGGGAACGCGGACCGGTCCCGGGGCGGGGCCGAACGGCCGAATTAAGGGACAAACTAGCGCGTCGCAGAACGATGTGGGTTAGCCACCGCACAAGCCTTCCAGGGCCGCGAAATTCTGTACGGAAATGATGTCCCACCCGTTCGGTAGGAACTGCGGTTTCAGTACGGCCCGAAAGTGATCGCGCCACGCCCACACGAACGCCCGCCAGTCGGCGCTCGATTCGATCGCCGGTTCGGGCGCGTCCTCGTAAGTGCGATGGCACCCGCTGCACACGAACAGCACGTTCGACAAACACGAGCGCCACGGTTGCGGCACGCTCTTTTTGTGGCGCTTCGGTACGACGTGGTGCCGCGTGAGGTCGGTCCTGGCCCCGCAGCACACGCACCGGTCGTTCTTCACCTCCATGAAGAACTCGGTGAACCCGCCCAGGTACAGTTCGCGGAGCCGGTCTTCCGTTTGTGGGTCGGTGAACTGCAACACGTTCGGCGCGATCTTGTGGGCGTACCCCTTCCGCAAATAGAACGCGGCCCGTTTCGCGCTGCATCTTAAAATCGGCTCGCCCTTGGTGTCGAGGACGCGGAACGTCTCGTAGCGCGTCGCGCCGTCGAGGTGGGTGTATTCCGCGCGCTCGTCCGTCGGCTCCCAGCCCGCGGAGCCGAAGTTTTTGACCTTACAGCGCCCCGAACCGGCTCGCAGGGACCGTTCCGGTCCGTGTAAAAACTGGAACTCGACCCACTCATCCGTCACGACCGAAATGCGGACCACTTCGGCCTTTCCGCCGCGCCGCCGCGCATAGACTTGGCCGGTTTGCGGGTTCATTACACGAGTCCGAACGCGCGCACGGGGAACGTACCCATGCCTCTCACTTTGACAGGGGTCGCGAAGAATCGGAAGTCAAAATCGGGCAGAGCCGCGAGTCCCGTCAGGTGCTCCACGACCGGCACGCCCGCGCCGAGCAGCGCGGTGTGGACCGGGCGCTGGGCGTCGGCGGTGTCATCGATGTTGAGCGAATCGATCCCGACGAGGGCCGCGCCCGCTTCGGCGAGGTACGCGGCCGCGTCGCCCGTGAGAAACGGGTGACCCTCGAAATACTGGTCCGTGCGCCAGTGCGCGTCCCAGCCGGTGTGAACGAGAACCGCCTTCCCACGAACATCAAGCCCCGCAAAGAACTTCCGCGTAACCGCGCGGCCCGCGGCCGGGTCGAAACGCACCACGAGTCCGGGGATGTGTGCCACGCGGTCCAGTGGCAGTTGCGCGACGTCGATCCCGTCCGCGAACCGGTGGAACGGCGCGTCGAGGTACGTCCCGGTGTTCGCGACCATCTCGATTTTGCCGATGTGGAACTCGGTGCCGGGCGCATAGATCGCCCGCGACGCCTCGCGCGAAAGGAAGTCACACACGAGCGGCGCGGGCAGCCCCTTATAGGTAATCATCCCGCTCTCGATCGTGTGGCTCACGTCAATCAGCATGGGCACCCTCGATTCCTTACAGTCCGGGATGCGGGCAAGATGCCCGCGGTCCTAGGGCTCACTTCGCCACGTCCGCACCGGGCAACACGAGGTCGTTGAACCGGTCCACTGGTTCCTTTGCGGTCCAAGCGATGCCGCGCAGGAGCAGCACGCGGAACAGCGGGTCGTCGAACGTCCAGGAGTAGTGGCCGGGGATCGACACGAACACGCGCCCGCGCCCGTGCTCGACCGACCAGAACAGCGGGCGCGGTTCTTTCTCTTCAGTTGCCCAGCCGAGTTCGCGCGTCTTCGGCAGGTCTCCGGTGAGTAGCCAGTAGCTCTCGTCGACCAGTTTGAGTTTGTCGAAGTTGCGCGTGATCGGGTGCTTCGCGTCCGTGTTGAACGTGAGATCGAGCGGGCCGTGCCGGAACTTAATCTTACCGCTATCGGCGGCCAATCCGATGCGCTTCGCGAACCCCGGCACGTCGCCGCGCCCGTCCACCGCCCAGTGGAGGTACGTCAGACCGCCGCCGCGTTCGAGGAACGCATCAATCTCGGCCGCGCGTTTCGCGTCCCAGTCGCCCCGCTGGAAGAAGACCATCGCGTCGGCCTTCTGGAACTCTTCTTTCGCGGGCCAGTCCATCGCCGTTGCGACCTCGATCTTGTCACCGGCCGCGAGCAGTTCGGCCCACGCCTTCTGCCACGCGGGGTAATCGTGCTCGCCCTTCCCGTGGTCCTTCGGGCCTGCCACCAGCACCACACGAATGGGCGCGTTTTCTCGGGCGGGTTGGGCGCCCCCGCGAGCGCCGCGTTCACCTCCGCGAGCGTGCGCGGTTTGGGACGCTTCTCAGGGCCGGCGTAATCGTCTGGCATGCGCGGTGCGGGAGTGAGCAGGAACGTGAGTAAATCGCGGGCCTGATCGGGCGGGAGCTTCTTCAGCAGGTCGTCCGGCATGACCGACAGCGGCGACGCCTTGATCGACTCCACATCGGCCCGATCGACGATCGTGGTCGCTCCCTTGTTGTCACCGATGTGGAGCTTATCGCCGACCGTGCGTACCACGCCCGTGAGTACGCGATCGTCCTTCAGAGCGACCACCGAGGCGACGAAATCGGGGTTGATGGCGAAACTCGGTTGCGTGATGTCGCGCACCACGGACCCGTAATCGCGGTGAATGAGGTTCGTGAGATCGGGACCAATGCTGCCACCCTGAGAGTGGACGCTGTGGCACTTGAAGCACGACGCCTGTTCGCTGAAGAACACTTTTCGCCCGCGTGCCCAACTGCCGCCGTCGAGTTCCTTCGGGCGCGCGAGTTCGATCGGCTTCCCGATTTCGGCCTTCGTGTCCGCCCACGGAACAAGCGCGCGGTGGAGCGGGAACGGGCGCGGGCGTTTGTCTTCGTTTGTGGAGTAGTTGACAACAACTTTCGGCCCACTGAGCACCGCCGAATCGACACGAATTTCAACGGGCGTGGTTCGGCCGGATTTGGGACTACCCCTGAGAACGCCAGTCGTTTGTGAGCCGTTGCCCTCGATCCTCAGTGCGCCCTTGGCGTCGGGTGCGATCACTTCTAACGAGTCCGACACAGCGAGCCCCACATTCACGCTCTCTGCTGGCGGCTCGTAGTCGAGCTTTGATCCGGGTTGGACGGCGGGACGGAGCATTTGATTAAGGTTCAGTTGCGTCTTGAGTGCGAACTCACCCACACCGCTGCTGGCGCTCCAAAGTAATTCGTGAGTACCGCTACCTTCCGTAAACTTGCGCGCGGTCGCGGGATCCAAACTCGGCAGCCAACCGGACCAAACGACCTTTTTGTTCTTGCTCCACGTTGCCTCGCAGCCGCTCAAATCGAAGTCGAGGTCGATCTGCGGGTGCTGCGGGAGTGTGCCCTTCGGCGTTTTGTCCTTTGTGGGGCGCCCCATGCCGGGGAGCGTGAGCGCGTAGTGCCCGGCGCCGTGGAGCGGATCCGTGGCCAGCACGAGCGTTCGGCGATCGGGTGTGAGTTGGGCCGAATGAACTGCTACGTTGAAGCGCGGGGCGAGCTTCTCGGCCTGAACGACCGCGTACCCCGGCCAGAGCGTTTCAAAGCGGTCGCCGGCGCGAACGAACTTCCCCGCGGTGAGCTTCGTTTGTGCCAGCACGTCGCGGAGTAATTGCGGGTCGACCGGCCGATCGAACTCGACGCGGACCTCGCGCGCCCCCGCGGGGTACACCAGCACCGGTTGCGTGTGCTCCTTGTCGGTGTAGCTGATCTTGTAGAGCTTGCCTTTCCCCGTCGGTCCGCTGCCCCAATCCGGCCCGCCGCTGTGACACGCGACCACGAGCGAACCGTCCGGCGCGATGCAGCAATCGATGGTGAGCATGTTCAGGCACGCGAACAGGTGATTCTTCGCGACGTAGCCCGCGTCCGTCTTTACCAACTGCGTGCGGTAGAGTTTGCCGCGCGACTCGCCCGTTACAAGCGCGTCGCCCGCCCAGCTTTTTGGACCGAACGTGGGGCCACCATCTTTCACCGGCTCGTTGAAACAGAACCCGCACGTCGATTGGTGCTGCGGGCCGTAATCGAACGTGCTCGGTTCGTCGATCACGTCGGGCAGGTGCTTCGGATGCCGCGGGGGGAACCCATAGTGTCGTAGGCTGTCACGTTTAATGTGGAGCAACTCGTCGAGCGGGTTGCCGTTGGGGAGCCACGTCGCGCCTTCTTGGTCCGTGCAGAACAGGTCGCCGGCCTTGTTGAATCGCAGCCCCACGGGGAACCGAATGCCGGTCGCGACGACTTCGCGCGTCTTGAAGTCGGGGGCGACGCGGATGATCGTTCCTTCTTCGTCCTTGAGCGAGTATTGCGATTTGCCGTCCTTGTCGACGCGGTACGCATCGGTGTAACTGAACGCCCCGCGCCCGTAGTAGACGGCCCCGTCCTTCGGGTCGAGTGCGACGCCGAGCGCGTCCACGTTGTTCACGATCTCCTTCCACCCGTCCGCGACGATGATCTCCTTATCGGCTTTGCCGTCGTTGTCGGTGTCGACGATGAGCGTCACCTTCCCCTTGCACGCGACGAACACCCCGGCGCCGTGCTTGTACCCCGGCGGCGTGAGGTCCATTCCGATCGGCGCCCGGAGCCGCCCTTTATTCTCCCAGAACAGTTCAGCCTTGTCCTCGACGCCGTCGCCATCAGTGTCCTTCAGCACCCAGATGTCGCCGTTGTAGCACAGCGCCACGAGCGCCCCATCCGCGCGGTACTTCACGTTGTTCACGTTCGTGAGATCGACGGGGAGCTGCTTCACCGTGAACCCCGGCACGAAGACCTGCACCGCGGGCGGGTCCGTAACCGGCACGAGGCGCTCGCCCGCGGCCGGTGGTTCGGGCGGGAGGTTCTGCTTCAAGTTCGCGTGCTTCGCGGCGAGGTACCCGCGCACCTTCTTCGCCTCGTCGTCGGTGAGCGCGCGCTCGTAAAGTAGTACCTCCGCGATGTCGCACCGGGCCGGTCCGCGCACCTCGTGTGCGCCGGGACCGTTGGTGTAGAACCGCGCGCCGACGGTAATCTCTGCCAAGCTCAACGCGACTGGTGCCCAAGAGCGCTCACCGTTCGCGATACCGTCCGTGAACAGTCGAATCGACTTGGCTTCGGGGTTCCCGCGAACTTCGAGTTGATAGAGCTTGCCGAAGTCGCCGCCGGGCTTGAGCAGGTTCTGCCATCCGCCGAACCCCCGGCCTTCCACGTTGAGATCGGTGAAGCGCGGCGTGAAGTTCGGTCCCATATCGATGGCGAGGCCGGTTTCGTAGTCGCGCCCGTTGGGGGCATTGAGCGCGAAGAACCCGCGGAACGCGCCGGGGTTGGCTCGCGGCGCGACCACTACGAAAGCCGTGAATGCCTTCGCGTCGTCTTTACTGCCCGTGAACCGGAGGTGACTGTTTTCGCCGTCGAAGCGCACGACGCTCGCGTCACCGACCTTCACAATTTTCGGCTGCGCGGTCGTGACCGTTTGCTTCAGATTCCGCCCCTTCCCGGACCCATCGAACCACGTCGCGAGCTTCCCACCTGCCGGGAATTTCTCCTTGTTGGCCTTGTGCGCGGCGTCGATGCGGCCCGCGTCCAACCACAACGCGATGCCGTCAGTAACGGGGAGCTTGTCGTCGGTCCACGGCTCGACCGCGTGCGTGACGACCCGCCCGGTGAGTGTGCAAAGAAGGACGAAAGCGAGTCGGAGGTAGAGCATGAGTCACGGTTCCCGGAAGAGGTGTTCCGATGGTAGCCGCGACCCGCAAACGCGGGGAAGTGAAATCCCGGTCGAGCTGAACGCACAAAGAGGATGCGCGGGTCTCTGACTTATTGGTCGGAAGTGACGTTAGTCGTGACAGCCCGAACCCCTTGCGCCGTGCCGTCAAGCTCAGGTGACGTCCCTGTGTCACAGCGTCTGCTACTCGGGTGGGTTGTTAAGGGGGCCGACCCGCCGCCCCACGAGCGTCGGGGAAAACCTGCGCGGCGGAGGCGATTGCGGACCGCGAACCCGGATGGTGAGACCTACAGCACGAGGGTACGCGGGGAGAACATGGCCCGGAAAGCAGACCGTCGTTCATTTCGGAACGGTCGGCGGTGCGGGTGCGGCGACCACGCGCTTGAATCCCGGGCGCTCGCGGAGCGGGACCAGGTAGGGGCTCGTCGCCAATTCGCGCTTGCCGTCGCGCGTCACGAGGTACCCGGCGTCACGAGCACGGACCAGAGTTCGATCGCGCGGGCCGCGTACACTTCGGCCCAAACGCTCCGGGCGAGCGCGGGCATCGCAGCGTCTCGTCGGGCCGACGCCGACGCTGCGGCCAGAGTTTCGGCGCCCCGGAAGCACATGAGCCGGGCGGCCTTCGGGTCCGCGGTCAGGGCGGTGACCTCGGCGGCCGCGTCCGACCGCGGCCAGGCTCACGGCCCGTTGGGACCAGAATTCGTTCCGCGTGGCCTCGGCGTGCTTCGCCGCGAGCAACTCGTCCCACACGGGCAGCGCTTCCCCCGAGCGCCCGAGAGTGGACAGCGCCCCCGCCCGGTTCCACCGCACGTTCCGGATCAAATGCTGGAGGTCCGGGCGGGGCACCACGCGGATGCCGGACCCGGGTGCCCCGCGCTGCCGGCGAGTCCCGGCCCGGCTCCGGGACACGCCCGGGCTGGCGGTGGCCATCGATTCGTTCAAACCGCGGACCCAGCGGGCGCGAGACTCGGCGTGGTCAGCCGGGACCGTGGCGAAGTCACCCTGGGGGTCGTCGGGCACACGGACCAGGAGGCGCGGACCGCATTCGTGTGATCGTCCACGAGTGCGGGAGCGATGGTGTAAACGGACGAATGGAAAGGGTACAACCGGTTGCCCGAAAACAATCGGGGCCACGCGACCGTGACCCACACCGAGCCAACGGGAGTGGGCGCGCGATGACAGCGGGGACAAGATCCGCGAAGTCCACGACACCCTCGAAGGGGGGCCGCGCTACGGACATTTCTGCGCCCGGTCCGCGGGACCAGCACGCACTACCTCGACCAATACGTCGCCGTCTTCCCGTGTAGCTACGACCTTAAGCACGCTGTACCGGACACGCTCCGCATGACGATCCCTCTCACCCTGACGCCTCATGAGCCAGAAAATAGGGGCAACCGAGATGGGAAATACAAGAACCCCGACAATTCCGGGGTTCTTGCTCGTAAATGCAGCAATCTGGTTAGCGCTTCACATCCTTGATGTCCAGCACGTGGGCCGTTGCCAGGCTGTTACCAAAGATCTTGAAGTCCTTGAAGGTCCATACCACCTTCTTGTCGCGCGTGACCTCGAAGAGTTGCGGGTTGTCCGGTCCCGCGTGGCAGTTCCCCACGATGAGGTTGCCGTTCGGGAGCACGTGTAGCGTCGTCACCCACGCGAGCGTGATACCCGGCAGCTCCTTCTGGTCGATGCTCCACACCACCTTGCCGTCCTTGTTCACTTCCAGCACGCGGTTGTTGTTCCCGCCCGAGATCACGGTGTTGCCGTTCGCCAGGCGCAGCGCGCCGTACACCGCGGTCCCGTGCCCCTCCGGGCCGTGGCCGTCCGAAGCCTTGCGCCCGCCCAGGTCGAGCTTGTACTCCCACACGACCTTGCCCGTCGCGTCGTACTCGCGGACGCACCCGTCGCCCTCGTGACAAACGAGGTAGTTCCCGGTGTCGAGCTTCCGCACCATGCGCGTGTCGCGGTGCGGGTCCGGCCGGTCCACCTTGAGCGCGATCTCCTTCACGATCTTGCCGTCCTTGTTCACTTCGACGATCCGCTTGTTACCGCTCTCCGCAACGAGCGTGTTGCCGTCCGCGAGGCGCTGGAAGGCGTGGACCTCAATGCGCCCCTTGTACCCCTCTTTCGGCTTCGCCTCGTACTTCCACACGACCTCCTTCTTGGGCGTCATCTCGGTCACGGTCGCGGGCGCGGTGTGCAGGAGCAGGTTGCCGTTCGGGAGCAGGTCGATGTCGTGGGAGTTGTGCTTGCACTCCACCTCCCACTCGATCTTGCCATCGGCCCCGACGAGCACCACGTGCCCCTTGTCCTGCGCGAGCACGCGGTACCCGGGATGTTTGGGCGCATCCGCCGCGAACGCGGGCAGCGCGAACGCGAGCGCCGTGAGGGAGAGGAACAGTCGCATGAGGTCTCCTGGCGAACGGCCGGTGTAAACCGGCTGGTAAGGCGATCGGGGCAAGTAAATGAGCCGTCAGCAAACGGACCGAAACATCATCACCGATCGGCTCACGCCGGCCGGTCGCCCAATGAGTCCAGGGCGGCTTTCAGTTTCGCGCCCGCGTCCGGGCGGACCATGTTCACGAACGCGATCTTGCCCGCGAGCCACTCGCGGAAGTTCTCGCGCCCCTCGCGGTTCTGGGCATCAAGCCCCTCGCTCTTGGCCCGGTGCAGAATCGCGCGGAGCCGGCGGATCTCGTCGCGGCTCACGGACGGCTTGTCGTTCACCACGACGCCCGTGACCACCTGAGCCGCGCTCCGGCGCATCACGCGGGTCTTCTTCTCGTTGACCGCGAACCCTTCCTCGCGGGTGATGTTCCGCACCTTCGCGAGCAGCCAGCCGATCTTCCCCGCGAGGTCCGCGTTGCCGGAGAACGTGAGGTCGTCCGCGTACCGCGTGTAGGTGACGCCGAGCTTGGTCGCCACGCCGAGCAGCCGTTTATCGAGCTTGCGTGCGACTTGGTTCGACAGCCCGGGGCTTGTTGGCGCGCCTTGGGGCAGCCCGCGCGGGCCGGTCGCGGCCTCGTACTTCGTGCCCGCGTAGGTGACGGCCGCGCGCGGGCACTCGGTGCAAAGTAGCGCGAGAACCGTCGCGACGCTGCCCGAGTAGCCGCAGCGCTCGTAGACCGCGCGCACGCGGAAGAACGCGATCGACGGGAAGAAGTCCGAGAGGTCGAGGTTCACCACGACGGCCTTGTTCACGTGCGGGTTCGCGTTGGTCACGATCCCGCGTCCGGCGACGAAGCCGTGGGCCGCTTCGGTTACCGGGAGCTTGTTGACGACGTTCTCGAGAATCCAGTGCTGCGCGGCCTTGAGCTTCTTGTGTGGGGCCGCGAGCGTGCGCATCCCGCCGGACTTCTTCGGCACCTGGAACTTGACGTAGTGCGTGCGGGTGGCCACTTCCGTGTGAAACCCGAGCCAGCGGAGTTGCCTGATTGTTAACCCGAGGGCCTTCGCGACGTCCGCGGGCGCGTGGAGCACGGGCAGCCCGAGCGCGGTGAGCTTCGCCTCGTCACTCATGCGCAGGTGGAGCCGCCCCGATACCCCGCGCCCCAAAAAGATGATGTCCGTGGCCCGGCGGCGCCGAACGGCCTCCACGCGCTCCTTCTTGCGGGCGGCGGATTCGGCCTTCTTGCGGGCCTTCTCGCGCTCTTTCGCTTCGCGGTACGCTTGGACCGCCGCGTTACCCGCTAAGCCGGCTGCGGCCGCGATCCCCGTCTCCGTCGGGCGGACCTTTTCGTACTCCTCGCCGACGCGGTGGATCTCGTTGAGTTCTTCCGGGGAGAGCAACCCGTGCGTGACGAGCGCGCGGTCGATGATCTCGGTCCGCGGGTCGCTGACGGGCGGGATGATGCTCTGGCGGCCGAACTGGAACGCAGTCGCGAGCAGGCGCCCGTGCTTCTGGGCCGCATCCACGATCTCCTGTCGCGAGATGGGCAAGAACTCCGACGCGGAGTACGGGTCGGTGGGTGTTTCCGTTTGTGGTTCGGCTTTGGGTGCGGGTTGCTGCCCGCGCGGGTCGGGCGGCGGAGGAACAGAAAGCGGAGCGTTTTCCGGAGGCGGGGTCGTGTCGCGTTTGCGCCGGAAGATCCAATCGAACATGCTCATGGCAGCGCTCGCACGACGAACCCCGACCGTGTGGTCGGTGGGTAAACAAGGCGACCGGCTCCGACTTCAATCGTGGACCAGATGCGTTCACCAACGCCCGGATATCCGCTCCCGGACCGGGGACGACGGTGGATTCAGCCCGGTCCGGGAGCGGATATCCGGGCGAAACGAACAACGCACCTGGGAACGCAATCGCAAGCAACCGCACCCGCGGCGGAGCGCCGCAGGATGTTTAAGTCTCGGAGCCGGTCGCTTGACTTCAGTCAGTCCGTTAGACACGCTGGCGCGCATTCGTGCCACGCGCGTCTCAGCTATCCGAATGCACTCAGCGCAACATATCGAACGCGGTTTCCAGCGGTTTGAAGCTGAAAGCGAGAATTCGCCAGTCGTTCGCCGGCTTGTAAAAAATCACGATGCACACCACGGCCCCGTGCGCGTGTTTCACCACGTAAGCGACGCGGACCAGCGAGGGGCTGAGCACAGTTTCGCGACCGAACTCGAAATCCCCCGGCGCGCCGTACTCTTGCGCGAACTTCTGCCGCCACTCAATGACCCCTTGTCGGAGTCGCCCGAACTGTTCGTCGTTGAGCGGGTCAATGAATCCCGTGCGGAGCATATTGAAGAACTCTTCTTCCTGTCCCGTGCGGAGCTTGGTGACCAATTCATCGGCCCGCTGGCGCGTTTCGCTCGGTGCTGATTTCTCGCCCCCCGTTCCGGACTTCGTCGCCGACGGGAGCGTTCGCAACAGTGCGTAGCCCCCGAACCCACCGAGCAGCCCACCGAGCACGCCCGCGAACAGAACCGACTTCGTCACCAGAATGCCCCTTGAGTTAGCTCGGCTCCCGTGTCCTCGTAACGAGCCGCGACCGCGAGGGAGGTGCCGCCATCTGCGGTACGACTCACCATTCAGGAAGCCACTGTCACCGCTTCCTTGCGGGCGCGGCGCGTTCAATCCGCCGTCAGCTCGTGAACCGCTTGAACCACGTGTCCAGCGTGCCGCCGTCCGTGCCGATGTCGAGCGCCCGGTTGCGGAGCGCTTGCAGGTGCCGGCACGGGCCTTTCCGCAGGCCGCCCGTGTAGAAGTACGAACACGAACACTTCCCCGCCACGATGCGGTCGTCCGCGTCGAGTGCGACCTCGGACCCGGACCGCCCGTCCACCGTCCCGACGATCCGGCGCTGTCCCTTCGCGTCCACGCTGTCGGACGTGATGCGACACTTCCACCGGCCCAGGTCGCGCGCGGCGACCGTCTCTTCGTTTTCCGGGCCGATGACCTCCGCCGAGAGCGTGACCGGCATCACCTGGCGCCACCGGTACACGCCGTGCGGCAGATCGTGGATCACCTGCCCCAGAAGCGCGAGCTTGTTCAGACCGGCCGATACCGCCGGTGCCGACGTGCGGGTCTTGCTCGCGAGCGCGTCGAGGGTCCACGTCGGCGATTGCTTGAACGCCGCCGCCATCGCGTTCATCACCTCGACCGGCGGCGCGACCGGAGGCGCGAGTTGATCGATCGCGCTGCCGCCGCTGGTCCAGTCGTTCGTGGTCCACCCCGAGAGGCCGAGCGTCAGTTTCATCTCGCCCATCTTCGCGACCCAGAAGCTGGGCAGGCCCGTCCCGAGCAGGTACACGTCCACGCCGTCGAGCAGCGGAAGGAGTCGCCCCAACACGCGGAGCCGGTCGCGGCCCCAGGTGCGGATCACCTCTTTGCGCGGACCGGGGTACGGCGTGTCGTGGAGAACGATCTCCTTGTTCCACGGTTCGAGCACGATCTTTACCGGCGCGCCGGGCGTCAGCTCGAACCGAACCGCGCGCGGCGACGCCTTCGCCTTGTTGCGCTTCAGGAACGCGACCAGCGCGTAAATCCCTTCGCGGCTCACGGGCACGCGGCGCATCGGCAAACTCATCGCCGATTGCAGCGCCGAGAACCCGCGCAACCACGATTGCGGCAAGTCAATCTTCTCTTCGCGATAGCCGGCCTCGTCCGCGGTGGTCTGCACCTCAAAGCCCATCGGGTCGATGGTGAAGCGCGTTTCGCGGTAGCTGCGGATGGTCTGGAAGTGCTCGTAGAGGCGCCACGAGTAGTCGACGTTCGTGGTACCGAGCGCCACGTCGGTTTCGGCCTCGAACGCCTCGCGCTCGACCGTCAGGCACCCGTAGCTGCTCTCGTCCGCGCTGAAGCACTCGAAGAACATCACGTCCGGGCTAACGGTGATGACCGGGTCGCACGGCATCAGCATACGCCACAGCTCCGGGTCTTCGCGCGAAAGCATTGTGCCGTACCGCGTGCGCGCCTCCCAGTACCGCTGTCGGCACTTCTGGAACTGCCGTTCCAGGTTGCGCGGCATTGGGCGCCCGCGTTCCTTCTCCAGCTCCGCGCGTTTGAGTTTCACGGCCTCGGTGCGGATGCGAGCCTCCTTCGCGACCTCCTGCTTCTTCCACTCCTCGTAGCCGGTTTTGTCCTTCGGTTTGAAGCGCAAGTCGGAAATGACGACGTCGTGAAGGGCTGACATCGCTTCACGGAAGCGGAGCGGTTGCCGCAGCACACCAACGAAGCTCACGCGGTCGCGGCGCAAGTTGGGCGCCAGCGACACCGCCAAGCCAACGGGGGTCTGTGCGACGTTACTCCGCCCGCGATACGCCGTGTTCAGCAGCATTCAGCGACCTCTCGCGCCCGCCTTTGGCAAGGCGCCTGGGAATCATGGGCGGTGGAACCGACTTCTATCGTGGACCCGAGTCGTTCACACGCGCTTGGCGGGGGTAATTCCGCCGGCAGACGCAGGTTGGTTCAGTGCCGGCGGAATTACCCCCGCCAAGCGAAAAGAACAACGACACGGGGAACGCAATCGCTAGCAAGTTCACCCGCGGCGGAGCGCCGCAGAGAAGGTCTCGGAACCACCACCCAAGTTTTGGCAATCTTGGCGAACCCCGCCCGCAAGGGCGGCGGGTGAAACTCACTATCAAAGTTTGACCGCCAATCACCATTGCCCTTAGTCGTTGGGCTATCGACTGCCCTTGCGCCACCCACCGCCCTTGCGGGCGGGGTTCGCCAAGATTGCGGTGTCCGCCGCAACCGACTTCAATCGAGGACCAGATGCGTTCACGACGCCCGCCCCCGACCGGTCGGGCCGAGGACTCGGGTCGATTCAGTTCGGCCCGACCGGTCGGGGGCGGGCGAACAAGAACAACGCACCTGGGAACGCAATCGCGAGCAACTTCAACCGCGACGGAACATCGCAGCATGGTGGTCTCGGATCGCGGCGGACACCGTAGCTCCTTCGTGCCCCGTTCATTGTGAGCGGGGCGCACGATTCAGTTCCACTGTAACTCCGGGAAGACCGCTTCCACGAGCGGCTTCCGCGTCGGGTTCTTCGCAACGAAGCCCGCAACACCGGCCAACCCCGCGCGGAACTCCGGCCCGCGTACCGAGCGCAGCGCGACCGCAACCATCGGGAGCAGGTCGCCGGCCTCGTCCGGGTGGTCCGTGAGGCGGTCGATGATTTGCCGCATCACGAACGGCTTCGCGCGGCTCCCGCGATGAATGTTCAGGAGCACCGTGGCCCACAGAAACCGCACGCGCTCCGGAGAGAACTTCGTCAGCCCCGTCGGTTCCTTGGCCCGGTCCTCCAGCATTCCGACCAACCGCAACCGAATATTGTCGTAAGGCGACTCCAGGAGCCGCTGCCACACCAGGATCGCGTCGCGCGCACGCGGCTCGGTCTGGAGCCACTCCCAGCCGACCTCGCGCACCTCCTCGAAGCGGCTGTCGAGGAACTCCAGCACCCACAACGGGTCGAAGTCCGTTCGCTCGCTCAGCACCTCGCACGCCCACTTCACAAGATCGACGCGGAGCGGCTCGGCCTCGGCGTTCCGCAAGTTGAACACCGCGGTCAGTTCTTCCGGCGAACGCGGTTTCTTTCCTTTGAGGAACGCGAACCCCAGACGCGCGAGCGGAACCGGGCGCTGCATCGCGAGCCGCACCGCGGACGCGAACGTGACCAACTCCGGCTTCACGTTCCGCTCGACCATCGCACAGATCCGGTCGAGCAGGTCCGTGCGCACCTCGTCCGTGATGCGCAACCACTGCTCGATGCTAACCTCTTCCAGCCCGCCGCGCGCTTCGAGCAACTCCATCGCGAGTTCATTCAGCGCGGTGTTGGGCGCGGTCACCCAGGCGAGGATCTCATCGAGCGTGAGCTGCGCGAGCCGGTCCGGGAAGTGTCGGCGGAGCATCTGCACCGCCCACGTCGCGACCACCCGGCACTTCGCGGTCACGAGCAGGTCGAAAATCGGCTCCGGGCTGCGCAACCACAATTTGCGGAACATCGGGTCCGGTTGCAACCGCGCGAGCGTTCCCCCGTCCGCGACGCGCCACCCCGCCGGCTTCGAGACGATCGTGGGCGAGTAGTGGAACAGGACGTGGACCAGTCCCCAGTTGTCGAGCAGCGCGAGACCGTCGGGCACGTCCGCGTCGGTGTAGAGCTTCAGCGCCGCGCAGACCGCCGGGATGTAGCGCGCCGGCTCCTTGCGCCCGAGCTTGCGGAAGTAGCGCCACGCCCGCCGGCGCAAGTAGGTCCGCGTGGCCACCGAGAACAGGAACTTGCCCCGCGTGAACTGTTCGCGGTTCTGGCTGAACCACGGCCCCGAGTACGAGCGGTCGTCGCGCGAGAGTGTGGTGTCACCGGGGGTCGAAACGGACTCGTAAGACTCGTAGGAACGCGAACGATAGTTGTACTTCTGCTTCGTCGCGCGCCGGCGCCGGATGGTGCGATCGAACCCGACGAGGAACCGCGCCATCACCGCGTCGTCGCCGGTCGTGTCCGCGAACTTGAACAGCCGCTTGACGAGCGGTTCGTGCCGAGGGGAGTTGAACGGGAGGTCCAGGTAACTGAAGAGTAACCGCTTGGCTTCGATCCGCGGGTCCGTCCACCACGTCTCGGCGAACGTGGCCAGTGCGGGAGCGTTCGTGCGCTGGCGGATCGCCTCCACGAATTCCGGCACGCCCGACTGGAACAGCCGCACGGTGCGGTCCCAATCGGGGCCGTTTCCGGCGGGCGGGGGTTTGCGGTCACGGGCCATCGTCACTTCCCGAGTGTGGTGAAGAGGATGGTATGCGGTGCCCGCGCCGGGTGCAAGCGCGGTAGTCGCCCGAACCGGGCACCGCGGTTCGTCGGGGCTACGATCTTTCGCTGGCGAGACAGAAACACTCCAACAAATAAGCGGCCAGAACGCCAGCAAGTTCCCCAAAGCTCCGCCTTACCAAAACTCGGTCCGCGGTGTGAAGCGGTCGCCCTAAAATGGTCTCCTCTGGGGACACCACTTGTGTCCCCAGAGCAGCGGCCGCGTGGGACACGCGGGCCGAAAACACTCTCGCCCAGAGGAGTTTGTCTGTGAACCTGCGATTCATCGGAGTTGCGTCGTCGATCGCCTGCCTATTTCTGGCGTCGACCGCCGTCGGCGACGAGCCGGTCAAAAAGACCGTCAAGGCCGGTGACGGGCTGAGCATCGCCTGCGACGTCCGCGGCAAGGGGGACACGACCCTCGTCTTCCTGCACGGCTGGGGCGGGGACCGTGAGTACTGGAAGAATCAGGCCAATGCCTTTGCCACCGATTACACGGTCGTCACCGTCGACCAGGCCGGCCACGGAGCATCGGGCAAGGACCGCAAGGTGTGGACCGTCGACGCCCTCGCCGGCGACGTCGAAGCGGTGGTCAAAGACCTGAAGCTCAAGCGAGTGATCCTCGTCGGCCACTCGATGGGCGGGCCGGTCGCGCTGTTGGCCGCCAAGCGCTTGCCGGGTACGGTCGTCGCGGTGGTGGGTGTTGACACGCTCCAGGACGCCGAGATGAAGCGCCCCGAGGAACTGGTCAAATCCCTGACCACTGGCTTGGAGAAAGACTTCAAGGGGATGGTGGGCGGGATGTTCGGCGCGATGCTCGCCGAGAAGTCCGATGCCAAACTGAAGGACTGGCTCGGGGACAAGGCGGCGAGCCGGGAACCCGCGATCGCCATCGCCCTCATGAAAGATCTGTTCTCCCTCGATCAAAAGAAGGTGTTCAAGGAAGCCGGGGTGCCGGTGCGGTGCATCAACTCGGCCGGCGGGTACCAGTTCTTCACCCCGACGGCCGTCGAGACGAACAAAAAGTACGCCGACTACGACGCGGTCACCATCTCGGACGTCGGCCACTATCCGATGTTGGAGAAGCCGAAAGAGTTCAACGAGAAGCTCCAGGACGTGCTCAAGGGACTCGCGGCCAAGAAGTGAAGTAATTCAAAAGAGGTCAGCGGCCTCGCTTGGCTGCTGACCTTCGTGACGAGTGCCCCATCACTTCGCGCGCCCACAGAGTTTCGCCGCGAGCTTGACCGCCTGCACGAAACTCGACACGTCGGCGACGCCTCTCCACGCGATGTCGAACGCGGTCCCGTGATCGACGCTCGTGCGCACGATGGGCAGCCCGAGCGTAATGTTGACCGCCTCCTCGAACGCGAGCGCTTTCAGCGGGATCAGTCCCTGATCGTGGTACATGCACACGTAGGCGTCGCACTTCGCGCGGTACTTCGGCAGGAACGCCGTGTCCGGCGGAAGCGGCCCGTCTATATCGATGCCCGCAGCCCGCGCGGACTCGATCGCAGGGAGGATGATGCGTTCCTCCTCGCTGTCGCCGAACAACCCGTGTTCGCCCGCGTGCGGGTTCAGCCCGCACACCAGGAGCCGCGGCGCACGCCCACGAATGCGGCGCATGGCTTCTGCCGTGAGGTCGATCGTGTCGCGGATGCGCCCTGTGGTGAGTAGAGCGGGCACTTCGCGGTACCCGACGTGAACGGTGACGAGACTGCACGTGATCGCTTCGGCCGTGAGCATCATGCAGGAGCGGTCCGCGTTCGTGCGGCTCGCGAGGATCTCCGTGTGCCCCGGGAACGGGATGCCGGCGGCGTGTAGCGCCTCCTTATGGAGAGGGCCGGTCGCGATCGCGTCCACGCGCCCGGCAAGAGCCTCATCGATGGCGCAATTCACATAATCGTAAGCCGCCTTCCCGCACGCCGCAGACACCGTGCCCGGTTGCACCATGCCGGCGTCGATCGCCTTCAGGTCGAGAACACACGCCGCATTGCTGGCACCGTTAAAGTTCACCCATTCGGTGCGGTCGAGCACCCGCTCCGGTTCCGGCCACCCGAGGTGCCGGGCGACTCGCGAGAGCACGTCGGCGTCCCCGATCACCACCGGCACACACAGTTCCCGCACGCGCTCGTCGCGCAGCAGCTTTAAGCACAATTCAGGGCCAACACCGGCTGGATCACCTGTAGTGATTGCGATTCTGGGAAGTTGAGTCATCGTGCCTTCTCGCGGGTCCGTTGCTTGCGAGGCTATTACGCGGGGGTAGAATGCGAGTACTAGGTAAGTTGCGGATACTATTCGGCTTTTTATTCCGCGGCCTCCCCCAAATTGTACGGTACCACCACTCGATGCTCCCCAGAGGGACCGTTCATGTCTATTCGAGTTACCCGGCTCCGGATCGTCGCACCGGCGCTCTTTGCACTCGCAGCCTTCGGGCTGGCGACAGCCGCGAGCGAACCGGACCTGCCGACTCCCAAAGACGTGAAGGAGTCCGTTGACGCGCTGCGCGACGCCTACGAGAAGCACTACAAGGCGGCCGAAATGGACGCCAAGGCGAAGAAGGATCTCGCCAAGAAACTGTACACCGAGGCCCCCAAGCGCAAGACGCCCGCGATGCAGTACGCGAGCTACGACGAGGCCCGCCAGCTCGCGGCCGTGAGCGGGGACGTCCGGCTCACGCTCGACGCGCTCGTGGCGCTCAGCACCAAGTTCCCGGGCGTGGACCAGAACCTCGCCCCGGACACGATCAAGTTGCTCGGCGACGCGGCCCTCGCCTCGACCGAAGACACCGGGCTGATCGCGCTCACGACCGAAGCCGCGTCGTCCGCGTTCGAGCGCGAAGACTTCACGACCACCGTCGTCCTCGGCAAGTTGCTCGCGACCGCGGCCAAGAAAGCCGAAGACCCGGACGCCACGCTGGAAGCCCGTCGGCTCCTGCGCGAAGCCGAGGCGCTCACAGCAGCACAGGGCGCGATCAAGGCGAAGCCGAACGACCCCGCCGCGAGCGAGACCCTCGGCCGGTACCAGGCCTTCACTCGCGGGCGCTGGGACGTGGGCCTGAAGTACCTCGAAAAAGCCGCGCGCAAGGAACTCGCGGCCGCCGCGACCCTGGACCTCGCCAACCCCAAGACCTCGAAGGACCGGGCCGCGGTCGGCGAGGCGTGGTACAAACTCGCACAAGAGTTCCGGGGCCTGGAACAGCGCCGCGTGATCGACCGCGCCTGGGAGTGGTACTCGGCGGCAGTCGCGGTTGCGGCGAACGACGAAGAACTGAAGGCCAGCAACGAGCGCGTCAAGGACATCGAGAAGAACTACCCGGCCCTCTTCAACCTGTCCTTCCAGGGGCACACCGGGGCCGTGGCCACCGCCGCCGCCACGCTCGACGGCAAGACGCTCGTTACGGTGAGCAACGACAATTCGGTGCGCGTGTGGGACACCCGGACGGGCAAGTGCCTGAAGGTGCTCGAAGGGCACACGGGCTGGGTCGGCAGCGTGGTTCTGACGCCCGACAGCGCTCAAGCTGTGACCGCCGGTGGGGACAACATCATCCGCGTGTGGGATCTGAAGTCGGGTAAGGAAACGGCTCAGATCAAGGGCCACACGGTCGCGATCCGCGGGTTGGCCCTCACCGCCGACGGGAAGACGCTGATCTCCGGCGCGAGCGACAAGACCTGCCGCGCGTGGGATCTGAAGACGGGCAAGGAAACCAAGCGGTACGGCGACGGCAAGGAATCGGTCGAGAGCGTCGCGGTTTCCCAAGACGGCAAGTTCGTGCTGGCCGGTAACGACGCGGGCGTCATCACCGTGTACGACGGCAAAACGGGCGACGTGGTGAGCAAGTACGACCGGCACGACGGGATGATGGTCTACACCATCGTCGTCAGCGCCGACGGGAAGACCGCGCTGTCGGGCGCACGCGGCAAGGACGTTCACGTGTGGGAAGTGGCCACCGGCAAGGAGCAGCGCCGGTTCAAGGGCCACACCGAACAGGTGTACCAGATCGCACTCAGCCCGGACAACAAGCTCGTGGCGTCCGCGAGCTACGATAAGACGGTCCGCATCTGGGACTTCGACAGCGGCAAGGAACTGAAGAAGCTGGAGGGCCACGCGGACGGCGTTCAGGGCGTGTGCTTCGCGCCGGACGGCCGGTCGGTGTACTCCGCGAGCTGGGACAAGAGCGCCCGCAAGTGGCGCCTGCCGCTGCTCTCCGCCGGGGCCAACAAGCGGTTGGACTGACACGAACGGGTAGCGACGAATAGAGTGGGGAGTGAGGGATCGGGGATGCACCCCGGTTTCTCACTCCCCACTCGTCATTTTCACTCTCCGGGAGCGCCATGTCGTCGCCTGAACACTCCCCGCGCGCGGCGCGCATCGCGTCCGTGGATGCGTACCGCGGGTTCGTCATGTTCCTGATGATGGCCGAGGTGCTGCGCTTCGGCGCGATGAAGAAAGCGTTCCCGGGCTCCGAGTTCTGGAGCTTTCTCGCGCACCACCAGGACCACGTCGCGTGGCGCGGGTGCTCGCTACACGACCTGATTCAGCCATCGTTTTCGTTCCTGGTCGGGGTCGCCCTGCCCTTCTCGCTCGCGTCGCGTGCGGCCCGGGTCGAAGCGCCGTGGGTGAGCTGGCTGCACGCCTTCTGGCGCGCGTTTCTGCTTGTCGCGCTCGGGGTGTTCTTGCGATCGGTCGGGAAGGCGCAAACGAACTTCACGTTTGAAGACACGCTCTCGCAGATCGGCCTCGGGTACGTGTTCCTGTTCGCGCTCGGGCGCGTGCGCCCCGTGTGGCAGTGGGTTGCGGTCGGCGCGCTCCTCGTAGGCTACTGGGCCGCGTTCGCGCTGTACCCGCTCCCCGCACCGGATTTCGATTATCGGGCCGTGAGCGGACTACCCGAAGCCGAGCGCCCGACCGGGTTCGCAGCGCACTGGGACAAGAACACCAACGCGGCGTGGGCGTTCGACGTGTGGTTCCTCAACCTGTTCCCGCGCGAAACACCGTTTACCCATAACCGCGGCGGCTACGCGACGCTCAGTTTCATCCCCACGCTCGCAACGATGGTCCTCGGGCTGATTGCAGGCGGGTGGTTGCGCGCTCCGAGCACACCGGGCGCGAAGATCGGGCGGTTCGTGGGGTTGGGGATCGTGCTCCTGGCGGCCGGATGGGGCCTTGATGCGGTCGGCATCTGCCCGAACGTGAAGCGCATCTGGACGCCCGCGTGGGTGCTGTTCAGCGCCGGGTGGTGCTTCCTCCTGCTCGCGCTGTTCTCGGCGCTGCTCGATACCGGGCTACCCGGTGGGTGGGCGTTCCCGCTGAAAGTAATCGGCGCGAACTCGATCGTGGCCTACGCCGGCGAACACCTGATCAAAGGATTCGTACTCGATTCGTTCAAAACGCACCTCGGCGCGAACATCTTCGCGCAGGCCGGACCGTATGAACCGTTGGCGAGCGGGTTCGCGTTCCTGGTCACGTTCTGGCTCGTTCTGTGGTGGATGTACCGGCACAAAATCTTCGTCCGGATCTGACCGCGCGTTCGCGCCGGCGCAAACGATTCGCGCTAATGCGGAACCCCGGATGTTCCGCGGGAGAAATACCCGGCAACCCCGGCGCCCGCTCCGCGCGCCGACCGGCCCTGTTCTACGGTGGAATCTGTACTCTCAATCGGTCCGATCCGGCCGAAGCCGTGGAAGGTGCGCTGACATGCCTGCCCAAGTAAGTGCTCCCGTAGATACTCCGCCCGCGTCCCCCAGCGCACCGCAATCGATCGCGCAGGTTCCCCCGACGATTCTCCTGGTCGACGACTCGTCCGTGCAGCGCCGGATCGTCCACACGCTGCTCGACGCCGCGGGCTCGTGGCAGATCGCGCACGCCAACGACGGGGTCGCGGCCCTCCAGCACATCGAGAAGGACCAACCGGACCTGGTCCTCACCGACGTGTACATGCCGAAGATGGACGGGCTCGCGCTGGTCGAACAGGTTCGCGACCGGTTCCCGAGCGTTCCCGTTGTCCTGATGACCGGGCACGGGAGCGAGCAGGTGGCGGTCAACGCGCTCAAGGCGGGGGCCGCGGACTACGTGCCGAAACGGGCGATGGTGACCGACCTCGGGCGCATCCTGGAGCGAGTGCTCGCGAACGCGCAGTCGGCGTCGGACCGCACGCGCCTGCTCTCCGGGATGACCGGGCGCACGAGCCGGTTCGTGCTCGAAAACGACCCGCGCTTGGTTGGCCCGCTGGTCGCCCAGCTCCGCGAAGAATTGCTGGCACTTGATGTGTGCAACCGCCACAGTGCGACCCGGGTCGGGATCGCGCTCGAAGAGGCACTCCTGAACGCGATCTACCACGGGAACCTGGAAATCGGCGGCGAACTGAAGAACAGCGGCGGCGAGGCGTTCCAAGCACTGGTGAAGGCGCGCCGGCACCAGCCCCCGTTCATCGATCGCCGCGTCCGCGTGCTGGCGCGCGTGACTTCGGCCAAAGCGACGTTCGTCATCACCGACGAGGGCAAAGGGTTCGAGGTGCCGAGCACGCCCGACACGATCGACCCGGCGCTCCTCGACCGCCCGAACGGGCGCGGGCTGCTCCTGATGCGCTCGTTCATGACCGACGTGCGGTACAACACCACCGGGAACCGGGTCACGCTGACCAAGACCCGTTCGAGCGCCGAGAGCCGGAACACAGCAATCGCGTCCTGAAACCGTCGAAGGTCGAAAGTCACAAATCAGAAACTCGCGTGCGTAGCCCCACCCGCTCGTGTTAACGAGCGGGTGGGGCTACGCAACTCAATTTACCCGAGCTTGTGTACCGTGATCCGGTTGTGGCCGACGCTCGTGATGAGGTCGCCCGCGTCGGAGATGGCGAAGTCGTGAACGTGCGTCGCTAACTTCTCCTGGCGCAGCGTCTTCTTGCTGGCCGGGTCGAAGAAGCACAGGAACCCTTCGCTCGCGCCGCCGGCCCCCACGAGCCAGGAGCCGTCCGGCGCCCACGCGAGCCGGTTCACCAGCCCCGCGAATTTGTCACCCGGGAACTCGGCCGTTTGCTTGCCGGTCCTCCAGTCGAACACCTCCACGCGCGCCTTGCCTTCGAGGTGGTCGATGTTCCCGACCTTCCCCATCCCGCCGACTGCGAGTGACTTACCGTCGGGTGAGAACGCGAGCGAACGGATACCGCCGATCGAGTGAAGCCGCTGTACCTTGTCCCAGGTGTACATGACGGGCGCTTCGCAGACGGCCAGTTCCTTCCCGGTCGCCGCGTCCCACACGACGACGTGCCCCACCTTGTCGCCGGTCGCGATCAGCTTGCCGTCCGCGGAAAACGTCACCGCATAGAGCATGGAGGTGAAGTCGTTGGGCGTCCTCTCCTTGTGCCCCCTCAGCGCGTGAACGAGCCGGCCGGTAGCAGCGTCCCACACCTTGCACACCATGTCATCGGCCACGCTCGCGATGAGCCTCCCGTCCGGCGACGCGATCACTTTGCGGATCCACTTCGCGTGCGCGTCCGTGGTGCGGTACACGTCCCCTTCGTCCGTATCGAACCAGACCAGTTTGCCGTCGTAACTGCCGCTCACGAGCGTGTCGCCCGAGAGCGCGACGCCCGTAACGTAGCTCTCGTGGGAGTACATTTCCTTCGGCTCGAACTTGGGCGCGGCGAAGTCGGCCCGGTACACCTTGAAGTCCGAGCACCCGATGTACGCGGCGTCGAACCCGTTCGCGCGCGCGATCGCGAACGTGATCGTCGGCCGGGAAAAGTCCTTGACCGACTTGAGGGTATCCGGCAGTGGAGCTTTCATGGCAACGAAGTGGGAGTTGGGGTGGGTGGGTACCGGAACCAGAAGTCGGTAGCGTTGCCGCCGTATTCGCCCAACCGGAGCAAGGGAAGCCCGATCAGGCCCACGAAGTCGGGGTGGGATCGCGCGGCTGCGGTCGCGGCCCGATCGTTCCCAAAAGCAAGGACCAGTTCGACGATCCCCAGATCGGGATTGTGCCACTGAATCCAACCGCCTTCGAGTTCGCCAAAATTGCTCTGACGATTCCGGGACGGGGCGACGCGGAGCGCGGTTCATGAGGTCGCTACGGATGATGATCCCGGCCGGGCTACCGGTGTCCGCTACCAGGTCGAGACTCATGACGGTTCGGTCCGGGGCACGGAACCCCAACCGGAGCCAGGGCCGCGGACCGCGGTAGGGGTTGCGCTGTTCGGGCATCGGGCGTCCCGTGTCTAAAGAATCTCAAGGTAATCCGGGGTATCATCCCCCGCGCGCTCAACGAGCACGTTCCAAATATCGATCCCGAGGGACCGCAGCTTCTCGCGCAACTTCTCGAAATCCGCGTCGTCGGCAACGATCTTCCCGCCCGCGATCGCAACGAACTGCCGGGGCGGGTACGCCGCGTCGATCGTTGACTTCAGTTGCGGGAACGCGTCCTCGTTGACAGCGCGGTGCTCTTCGCGGGTCATGTGCTACCTCCGGTCACGGACACCCGTGACCATGATACCGCGCTCGTTTTCATCCCAACACTGCGGAGATCGGGTGCACGCCGGGGTTCACGAGCGGGATCGGCCGGCTGCCGACGTGATAGTTCTTGTCCGGGTCGAGGCCGAGGGCCGAGTAGATCGTGGCGAACAGGCTGCCCGCGTCCGCCTCTTCGGACACCACCGTTTGCCCCTTCGGGTCGGTCTTGCCGTACACCGACCCGCGCTTGATGCCGCACCCGGTGATGGTGCTGCTCCACGCGCTGGCGAAGTGGTCGCGCCCCAAACTCGAGTTGATGCTCGGCGTGCGCCCGAACTCCGAGAGCGTGACGATCATCACGTCGTCGAGCATCCCGCGCTCGGAGAGGTCGTCAATCAGCGTCGCCATGACGTGATCGAGTTCGGGCACCATCTCCTGGTGCGTCTCGAAGTTCTGCCCGTGGCTGTCCCACCACGCGCGCCCGACGCGCACGAACGGCACGCCGGCTTCTACCAGGCGCCGGGCGATCAGCACCTGTTCGCCGAACTGCGTCGAACCGTACCGGTCGCGGACCTTCTGCGGTTCTTGCGTGACGTCGAATAGTTTCTCGCTCGCCATGATCCCGCGGACGCGCTGGTACGCCTCGTTCTGGCTGTTCATCGTTTCGGAACTGCGACCGCGGCCGAACTGCTTGCCCAGCAGGTCGCGCAGCTCCCCGCGCTCCTGGTGGTCGAGGTCGGTAATGCCGTCGAGCCGCTTGATGAACTCCGGGTAGTTGCTCGTGGTGAGTTCCATCGGGGCGTACCGGGCGCCGAGGAACCCGGCGTCGCCGGGGGCCATGTTGCGCCCCTCGGTCTGCGTGTAGAACGTGACGTAATCGGGAACCTTGCTGTCCGCGCGGCCCATTTCGCGCGCGATCACCGCGCCGAGGTCCGGGTAGCGCAGGGCCGCTTCGTCGCGCCGGCCCCGCATCATCGTCTGGGCCGCGCTCCCGTGGTCGCCGTTCTTGGTGTTCAGCCCGCGGATCAGGCACGTAGTCTTCATCCGCGCCGCCATCTTCGGCATCAGCTCCGAGATGCGCAATCCGGGCACGTCGGTCTGGATCGAGCGGAACGGGCCGCCTGTGGTCGCGCCCGGCTTCGGATCCCACGTCTCGAGCTGTGACGCTCCACCGGCCAGCCACAACAGGATGACACGCTTCTGCGTCTTCTTGAGCGCCCCGTTCACCCCGGGAGCGGCGAGCGCGTTCAGGGCAGTCATATCGGCAGCGACGGCCGCGCCCGCGGCGGCAAGCCCACCGAGAAATCCGCGGCGGTCGACGGCATGAGCCGCGGAGCCGCAAAACGTGTTACGAGCCATAATTGCCTCGCGTTTAGCGCCCCGACCTTACGACCGGGGGTGAATGTCTCGTGGTCGGGGGCTAATAACTGAATCGGAACTCGGGCGCGGTCACGAGCGCCCAGAGCACTTGTCGGTACGCCTCGGGTTCGCGCCCCTTGCGCTTCTCGACGTAGGTAACGAGCGCCGTGGTTTCGGATTCGGTAGCGGGGCGCCCGTAAGTGGTCCGCACGAGGAACTCGACCGCTTCCTTCGGTTCCTTCATCTGCTTCACGCGCCCGAGCGTAGTACCCGGCGCGTCCGTGAGGAACTCCCTCATCAGCCGGTCGCCGTTGCTGAAGAGGAGCGCTTCGCTGACGCCGATCTGGAAGTTGTCGGTCGGCTGTGCGAGTTGCGCGGCAAGCCCGCGTGCGGAGGACTCGATCTGTTCCATCCGCTTCTCGAATTCATCGGGCTTCAGTTTGTCGAACGTCGCGGGGTCTGTGGCCGCGATCTTCAAGGACGTGGCGAGTTGCAGCGGCGTCATCGGTTTGAGGCGCGCGACCGCGAACATCTTGCTCGGCGGCGCGGCCTCGGACGCCTCGAAGCGGCTGCTGCGCGAATACGCCCGGCTCATCACGATCCCGCGCACCAAGCGTTTGATGTCGTAGCCGTTGACGGCGGTGTCCCGGGCGAGCCACGCGAGCAGTTCCGGGTGACTCGGGGAGTTCTCGCTGTGCATCTGGTCGAGCGGGCTCACCAGCCCTGTGCCGAGGAACCGGTGCCACAGGCGGTTACTGAGCGAGCGGGCGAAAAAGTCCGCGTTCTCCCCTTTGAGGGCGACTTCAACGAGCTTGGCCCGCGCGCTGAACTTCGGCGCCGGCGGCGGGGCCTTCGCGGTCCGGGCTTTGTCGAGCGCGTCCTTCTCGGCCTTCTGATCTGCGGCGCTCGGTTCTTTCGCGTTCGCGTCTTCGATGGTCGCGCCCGTGAGGAACATCATTTTCGCAGTGCGTTCCGGGCCTTTGGTCGGCTTGTACTTCACGGTGCCGTAGCCGCGCTCACCGAGAAACCCGCCGTTGTCGAAGGTCCGCGCGAGGAACGCCTTCATCCCGTAAAAGTGATCCTGGGTCCAATCTTCGACGTGCGGGTGGTTGTGGCACTGGGCGCAACTCACGTTCACCCCGAAGAACGCGACACTCACGTCGGCCGTGAGCTTGTCGGCATCGGCGAGGCGGCCGCGCAAGAACTCCGCAGCGCCCTTTAGTTTGGGGTCGGACTCGTCGGGCAGCATCACCTCGCGGAAGATCCGGTCCCAGGGTTTGTTCTCTTTCAGCGCATCAGCAAGGTACGCGCGAAGTGCTCCGCCGCGGCGCTCGCCGTCGGGGTTCAGCATGACGTCGAAGAGGGCCGCCTGGTGCCGGACGAACCCCGGCGACGCGATCAGTCGGTCGACCAGTTTCGCGCGCTTGTCCGGGTCGGTAGACTTGACGTAGGCTTCCACCTCGCCCGTCGTCGGGATGCGCCCCACGAGGTCGAGCGTGAGCCGGCGAACCACGGTCGCGTCGTCGGCCTGCTCCGCGGTCGCGATACCGGCTTCGGCGATCGCGGCGTCCACGAACTGGTCAATGACTCGCTCAATGGGGAGCAATCCGGACGCGACGAGCGCGCGAGGAGCGGGAACGTGAACCGGTTCAACGGCACGCGGAGCGGGGATAGGAGACGGTTCAACGGTTCGCGGTGCCGGTGCACGGTCCGCCGCATTGGTCGCTACGGGTACGAGCACACAAACGGCTGCGAGCAGCAGCAAACGGAGCCGCATGAAGGGTGCTCCTGGTGGGGTAGGATGTCGGGGCGCGGCGGGATCTTTCGGCGGGTAGGTCTTACGCAAGTATAACATCGGCCAGTAACAACGCCAGCGCAAACCCGTAGTGCCCGAAACGGGATCGCTCTGAGCACGGTCTCTTTGTGTCGGAACACGTTTCTCATCATGCTGAACGTTCACCTTCGGATCACCGACGCGACCACACACCGCCCGGTTCCCGTCCGCGTGCGCATCACCGGACCGGACGGCACGCCCTACGCGCCATTGGGCCGACCCGCGGAATTCGCCAGCGGGCGCAGCGAGGACGTGGGCGGGCACCTGAAGCTCGGGCGCGAGCGTTGGTTCTACATTGACGGTGCGTGCGAAGTACCGCTCCCGGCCGGCGTTCCGCTCCGCGTGCAGGCCGCAAAGGGACCGGAATGGACGCCCCTCGACGCGACCACGACGCTCGGCCCGGGTCAGATCTCGCTGCGGTTCACCATCGAGCGCTGGGTCGATACGCGCGCCGAAGGCTGGGTAACGTTCGACGCGCGGAGCCATTTCCTCTCTCCGCACGCGGCACTACTGGAAGCACAGGCCGAAGATCTAACATCCGCGAACGTGCTCGCGACGCCCCTCCCGGTGCTCGCGCTGGACGCCAACACGTACAGCACCACGCCGAATCTGCTCGCGTTCAGCGGGCAAGTCCCCGCTCTGGAGCGCGACGGGCACGCGGTCGTGGTGAACACCTTCAACACGCACCCGGTGCTGGGGAAGGTGTCGCTCCTGAACTCACACCGCCCGGTGTTCCCGCTCACGTTCGGCGGCGAAGACTCGGACGACTGGGGCATCTGCGACTGGTGCGACCAGTGCCACCGCAAGCGCGGGTTGGTGGTGTGGGTCGATGCGTTCGAGCCGGCCGGCGGGATCACCGGAGGCGAAGCGCTCGTCGCTGCGATTCTGGGGAAGATCGACGCGATCGAGGTCTGTGCGAAGCCGCGAAAATCGCCTCTGATGCCGTGGGTGTACCGGCTCTGGGACGCGGGGGTGATGGTTCCCCTCGTTGGCGCGAGCGGAAAGGACTCGAACACCGTTCCGCTCGGCGCGATGCGGACCTACGCGCGGGCAAGACAGCCCCCCCCGTCCCCCCCCGCCTCTCGTGAGGGGGAACCCCCTCCGGGTTCCCCCTGCAACCCCCTCCTGTCCGGGAAGGGCGAGAAAGAACTGTCAGCAAACGTAGCCTCAAGCACAGCAGAATTGCGCGCCAGCTCCCCCTTCCCTTCAGGGAGGGGGGACGGGGGGGTAGGTTCTGCCTTTAACCCCTCCCCAACCCCTCCCCTGAACAGAGAGGGGCTTCGGACAGAAGACAATAGAGAATCTATTGTTTTGGGTCCGGTTCCCCCTTCCTTTCTAGGGAAGGGGGGCGGGGGGTTAGGTTCTTCCTGGCTCGACGCTGTTCGCACGGGGAGCACGTTCGTCACCGCGGGTCCGTTGCTCACGCTCACGGTCAAAGGCTCGCGCGTCAGCGCCACTTCGCGCTCGCCCCTCGGTACGCAACGAGTGGAAATCGTCGCAAACGGCGAGGTCGTGGCGTCGGGTGAACACGCAGAAGCGACTATCAGCGCCCCCGGGTGGGTCACAGCGCGTGCGGCGGGGAGCGCGGGTTTCGCGCACACGTCGCCGGTAGTTGTGGGTTCACCGAGCCGGAAGCCGGACGCGGTCGCGGCGCTGAAGGGGTTGATCGAACAGACCCAAGAATGGATCGAGACTCAAGGCCGCTTCGTGTATCCCAAGCGGAAACAGGCACTGCTCGACCGGTGCGCGGAGGCGGCGCAAAAATTGGGGGCGGGCACGTGACGCGGTGGCGGCGATTCGCGGCGCACCTGCGGTACCGGGGGCGCCAGCTCTACCGGTGGGTCCACAGCCACGTCCCGCGCCGGGTGTGGCTCGCGGTCGTCACACCGGGGCTCCTGCTCGCTACGGGTACGGTCGGGTACCGGTGGATCGAGGGCGACCCGTGGACGTACTTCGACGGCTTCTACATGACGGCCATCACGCTCACCACCATCGGGTACGGTGAGACGCACCCGCTGTCGAACTACGGCCGGGTGTTCACAGTGGTGCTCGCGTACAGCGGCATTTTCACGCTCGCGTACTTCGCGTCCGAACTGGTCCGCTCGGTCGTCACGGGCGAACTGCGGCAGGTGATCGGGAGGCAATGGGTGGACGACCAACTCGCGACGCTCTCGGGGCACCTCATCGTGTGCGGGTACGGCCGGATGGGGCGGATCGTGTGCGCGGAGCTGGAGCGCCAGAAGCGCCGGTTCGTGTTCGTCGAGAAGGCCCCCGACGCGCTCAAAGACGCCCCGTACCACTACGGGCTTTCGCTGGTCGGTGATGCGACGGCGGACGAGCTGCTCCGGAAAGCGGGGGTGGAGCGCGCCCGGGCACTCATCAGCGTGGTCGGTTCGGATTCGGACAATCTCTACATCACGCTCAGCGCCCGGCTCCTGAACCCGAAACTGTTGATCGTGGCACGGGCCGAAGAAGAGGACGCCGAATCGAAGCTCCGGAAGGTCGGGGCGAACAAGGTGATCTCGCCGTACCTCGCGGGGGCGCACCGGGCCGTACAAGCGGCCCTGCGCCCCACCGTCCTGCACTTCATGGAAATGGCCGCCCGGCCCGAACTCCTGGATTTACAGATCGAGGAGATCCGCGTGGCGCCCGGCAGCCCGCTGGCGGGGCGGGCGCTCCACCAGGCACAGATCCGGGAGAGCCTCGACGTCGTGGTGGTCGGGGTGATGCGGCCCGGGGGCGAGTTGCTCTACAACCCGAAGCCGGAGCTGGTCCTGGAACCCGAAACGGTGCTGATCGCCCTGGGCCAGCGCCGGCAACTGGACCGGCTCGAAGCCCTGGCCGGCGCGGACCGGCCGTGACGGTCCGCCGAACCAAAGCGCCGGCAACAATTTGACCTTCCAAGCGCCGGCGGTTTGAGTTAGTTTTTGCACGAAGGTAATTACGCTTGAATGGACCCGAGGCGCGGTTTCCTCGGGGCGACCTCCTATAATCCGCGGAAGTTCTTGTTGGCGATCGTTCTCACGCCCAGAGCAGCCGATGCCCGATTCGCCCGCTCCCACCGTTCCCCCCGACGACGCCGGCGCAGGAGCCGCGCGCCAGCTCCGGCTCGCACACCAGAAACTTACCGCTCATGCCGAAAACACTCCGCTGATCGTGATCGAGTGGGACCGGGACACCCGCGTCTCCCGGTGGAACGCCCAGGCCGAGCGCGTGTTCGGCTGGGCCGCCGCCGAAGTGCTCGGCAAGGGGCTGCTCGAATGGAAGTTCGTCCACGAGGACAACCGCGATTTGGCCCGCCAAATCACGAGCGACCGGCAAGCGGGTAGCGCGGCCCGGCGCGTGGTCGTTACGCCGAACTACACGAAGGGGGGCGGGCTCGTCTGGTGCGAGTGGTACACCTCCGTAATGTTCGACGACGCGGGGCACCTGGTTTCCACGCTGTCCCTGGCACTGGACGTGACCCCGTACCGGGCCACGGCCGAGGAGTTGGAGCACAGTCGCGCCCGGCTCCGGGCGGCGCTCGACGGGGCGAAGATGCTCGCCTGGGACATGGACCTCGTCGCGAACACGTGGGAAACCACGATCGACATCTCCGACTTCTACGGCGCCCCCCGCGGGCCGGACTACTCGAACCCCGAACTCGCGCTCAACGCGGTCCACCCGGACGACGTGTCCCTGGTAACGGCCGGGCGCCAGCGGGCGATCGAGACCGGCGAGCCGATGCGGTACGAGTTCCGCGGGCGCGCCCCGACCGCGGACGGCTTCCCGCGGTGGTTCTCGACCCGCGGACAAGTGCTCCGCGACACCACGGGTAGAGCGGCCCGGATCATCGCCGTGACCTCCGACATCACGGAGTTCAAGCGCGGAGAGGAGCAGCGCGAGGCGCTCAACCGGCAGCTCCGCGACGCGGCGAAGTGGGAGAGCCTGGGGGTGCTCGCGGGGGGCGTGGCGCACGACTTCAACAACATCCTCACCGTCGTGCTCGGGAGCGCGAACCTGGCCCGGCGCGGGCTGCCCGCCAACTCGTCCGCCGCGGCGTACCTGGACCAGATCGAGCAATCGTGCCGGCGCGCGGCCGAGGTGTGCCGGCAGATGCTCGCATACGCCGGGCGGAACCTCGGGGGCGCCGCGCGCATCGACCTCACGCCCCTGGTCCGCGAGTCCGCGCCGCTCCTGGCGGGACCGGCCGCGCCGCACAACGTGCGGTACGAACTCGCGCACGACCTCCCGCTGACGCACGCCGACTCCGCCCAGGTCCGGCAGGTGCTGGTGAACCTCGTCACGAACGCGGCCGAAGCGCTCGCGGGCGCCTCTGGCGAGATCGTGGTGCGCACCTACCCCGCCGAGGTACCGGCCGGGGTGCCGGACGGCACGTTCCACCTCGCCCCGCCGCCGGGACGGTATGCGTGCCTCGCGGTCGGCGACACCGGTCCCGGCGTGTCGGCCGAGGTGCGCGGCCGGATGTTCGACCCGTTCTACTCGACCAAGTTCACCGGGCGCGGGCTGGGCCTGGCGGCCGTACTCGGGATCGTCCGCGCCCACAAGGGGGGCATCCGCGTCGAAAGCGCGCCGGGCGTGGGCACCACCGTGACCATGTACTGGCCGGGACCGGTCGAGCAGGTCGCGTCCGTTCCTGCTGCCAACCCGAGTTCCTCGCGCACCACGAACGCGGCTTTAGTGATTGACGACGAAATGTTCGTCCGTGAAGTCACGGCCTCGACGCTGGAAGAGCTGGGCTTCACCGCAATTTTGGCCGCGGACGGCGCGTCCGGGGTCGAGCAGTTCCACCGCAACCGCGACGCGATCAAGGTGGCCGTCATTGACGTGATGATGCCGGGGGTCACCGGCGATCAGGTGCTCAAGACGCTCCGGCTATTCGCGCCCCAATTGCCCGCGATCCTCGTGAGCGGGTTCACGGACAAGCGCATCGTCACGGCCGATTTCGGCGCCCACACCGAGTTCCTTCAGAAGCCGTTCCACCCCGAAGACCTGATGAACATCGTGCGGCGCCTGACGGAAGAGAAGGGGTGAAAAGCTCCACCCGCTCGTTGACACTCGCGGTTCGCCTTGGTCTTTGGCGAACCGCGAGTGTCAACGAGCGGGTGGGCTCGTCGCACGTTACCTCACTTCTTCAACCCGTCGGTTGTGAACGTGTCACTCGCAAAGGTCGGATTGAGAACCACGTCGCGGAAGAAGTAGGTGCCGAGCGTGACCCGCGTACCGTCGGGTTCGGTGCGGTATTGCTCGGTCCCAACCTGGAGCCACCGCTCGCGGTCGATGTAAATCACGACCTCGGTGAACCCCTCGGCCGCAACAATTTTCGGGTCGGTGGACGCGGTCCCGCCCAACTCGAACGCATCCAGTTCGGTGCGCGGGCAGATGCGCCGGATCACGTGGCACTCGCGCCCGTCGGCCTTCTCGACCGCCTTCGTACCGAGGTACTCGTACTTGAACTCGCCGGCCGTCTGGCGCCCCTTCCAAGCTTCGTGCGTGCGGAGCATGCTGCGGTAAAGCCCCGCGTCGCGGATGCAGTACCGTGATTGTGCCTGGGCCACGCTACTGCCCGGGTCGATGGAAGGCCCGAGCTTGAACGCGCGGGCGTCCGGGCGCCAGGTCACGATTTTCTTGTCGGACCCTTCTGGGACCGGTTTTTCACTGAAGAACGTGCCCCGGACCTCGACCCCGCCAAAAGAGCGGCGGGCACCGGCGCGCCACTTCATCACGACCTCGATCGCGGTCAGCTTGGTTTGGGCGCCGGGGACGTCGCCACGCACCCACAGGTCGATGACCTCCGCATCGGGCACTTCCGGGTGCTTGGGCTTCCCCTGCACGCGCTCTTGCTTCTCCAGGGTACAGTGCAGGCCCTGTACCTCGCGCTCGTAGCGCGTGAGGCAGGCGGAGAGCATCTTCACCGGGTCCGCTTTGGCGAGTTCGTCGAACTCCGGCTGAGTTGGGAGTTCGCCTTCACCGACGTGGACCGGCGCGACCGCCGGCGGGGGGGCGCTGAAGTACCGATCGTAGCCCACGAACCCCGCACCGATCAGGAACGCGAGCAGGGCGATCACGACGATGAGTCGGCGGGACATCTTCCTTCCTCCTGCGGCAACTGGCGCGTCCCCCGACAGTTTACGTGGGCCGAAGAACGGGAACAACGCGCGGACCGCGCGCCGGAGAGCGTAAGCCATCTGAAGTGCCCCGGTTACGGAAGTGACGGCGAACTGCGTATTTCCTCTGTTCGACCGGGACGCGGAGAAACTCCAGTTGAACTTGTGCGGCACCATGACTATTTGGCGCGTGTTTGTGGGGCAGTGCGCGGGGACGAGGGGGCGAGATGCGAAGCCGCTGGTTGATCGCGTTCAGTATCGTGCTATTCGGTCTCGATTCGGCGAGCGCGCAACCTCAACCGCCACTTCCACCTCCGGTCCCTCCCGCTTCTAACGGCCCGACCGAACTCCCGCCGCTGCTCCCGCCCCCGCCGCCCGATGCCCCGTTAGCGGAAGTACCCCGCCCGGGGACCGCGCCCGGGATCGATTACGACCAGGGTTACCTGTACCTGCCAGAAAAAGCACCCGAGCGCCCGCGCCGACCCGAAGAGTGCGGACCGGGCGGGCGGTGGTGGGTCACGCCGTCGTTTGAACTCTCCTGGGTGCCGTCGGTCCGCCCGCCGGCGAGCGTTCGGTTGCGCCTCTCGGACGGGCTTGGCAACACGGCCCCTGGCCCGGTGATCCCGGTGGCCGGGCGCTCGGCCGGACAATTCGAGGCGGCATTGGGGTTGGTTCTCGGTCACTGGTTCGACGAGTCGCACACCAACGGCGCGGAAGCGAGCTTCTTCATCCGTAGCGCCGACAACACGTTCGGCGGCGTCACGCCCGGAATGCTGGTACTGTTCCCAGAGGGACCGTGGCGCGGAACCCCACAAGTGATCGCGTTCCCGGAACCGTTCGGGGACCGAATCCTGGGCACATTCCCGTCCACGCTTTCGACGTTCTTCACCACGGTGGACGTGAACTACCGGCGCAAGCTGCTCTGCACCGATAACGCCCGGCTCGACGCACTCGTGGGGTACCGCTTCGCGTACCTGCGGGACGAGTTGTACCTCGGCGAAGTGCCGGACGATAACAGCGACTACAAGCGCAACCGCGCGGCAGTAGCGAACCCGTTCCACGGCGCGCAGGTCGGCTTAGCGGGCGAGGTCCGCAAAAACGGCTGGTACGCTTCCGGGGCCGCGAAGGTCGCGTTCGGGGTGGTGACGCCCGAGGTGACCGCGACCGGGCTCTTCGCGGGTGCGGAGGGGCGTGTGGGGTCGCAGTTCACGGCACTGAGAGCACTCACTACGGCCGAGAAGAATGAGTTCGCGGCGATGCCGGTCCTGAACCTGTCGATCGGCCGCCAAGTGAGCGCACGCACGCGGGTCTTCGCGGGCTACACGTTCCAGTACCTCAGTCGCGCGGGGCGCTTGGGCGACGCCCTCACCCCCGCCAACAGCGGACTTGTACTCAATGACTTCTGGACGCAGTCGGTCAACTTCGGCTTCGAGTGGCGCCACTGATCCAGAAAAATGCAGAATCGCGGATCACGCAGATCAAAACTAAAACAGAATTTTGGACAGGATCAACAAGATTAACAGGATTGGGACTCCGAATCCGGTTGATCCTGTTAATCCTGTCAAATGCTCTTCTGCTTTTGTCTTGATCCGCGCGATCTGCGTTTATCCGCGGCTCTTCTTGAATTTGTTTTGATCTCCACCGCTCACCATGACATCTGCTCGCTCGCGAGTAGCGAGAGGTTCTTCACGGCCGCGGCGGGTCCGGCCGGCGCGCCGAACACCGCGGTCCCCGCAACGAACACGTTCGCACCGGCGCCGGCGGCGCTCCCGATCGTCCGCGCATCGATCCCGCCGTCCACTTCGATCTCGCACGCCGGGTTGTGCTCGTTCACCAGCGCGCGGAGCTTCTTCAGCCGTTCGAGGCTGTCGGGAATGAAAGCCTGGCCGCCGAAGCCGGGAAACACGGTCATGCAGAGCGCGAGGTCGATGTCGCGCAGGTACGGCTCGATGCGCTCGATGGGCATGTCCGGGTTGAACGCTAACCCGACCTTCTTCCCGAGCGCCTTCTTGATGTGTTCGAGCATGGGGCGCGGGTCCGCGAGCACTTCCAGGTGTACGATGAGCGTGTCCGCGCCCTCTTTGACGAACCCGTCGAGGAACCGGCCCGGGTCTTCGACCATCAGGTGAACTTCGAGCGGGATCGTGGTGACCGGGCGCAGCCCCTTCACGACGACCGAGCCCATGCTCAGGTTGGGGACGAAGTGGCCGTCCATCACGTCGACGTGGATGCGGTCGGCCCCGGCCTTTGTGACTTCGCGCACGAGTTCGCCGAGTTTGGAGAAGTCGGCGGCGAGAATGGAAGGTGCGATCATTGGGAGGAGTTCCGGTTCCGGGTTCCAGGGGTCCGCGTTTCAATCAGTCTGTCGGTTCCGGCCGGGTTCGCCAAGTCGCGGCGCGGAACAACTTGAAACTTGCAACCGGGAATTTGAAACTGATCGCATGAGTTACCGTTTTCCGATCGCGCGCAACATACTGGCGCTGGCGGGCCGCGCCCGGCGCAACTGGCTGGACCGGCACCAGACCCCCGCGAATTACTGGATTCACATGCTCGGCATCCCGCTCGCGTTCGCGGGCATTCCGCTGCTGTTTGTGGCGGAGTGGTACTGGGGAGTGGGGGCGATTGTAGGGGGCTATCTGCTCCAGTGGATCGGCCACCGCATCGAGGGGAACGACGTGGGCGAGTTCATCCCGGTGAAGCGCCTGCTCGGGTTGCCGGTGGTAGCGATCGCCCCACAACACAAACCGCGGGCACTTGAAGCGCCCGCGGTGAAGAAGTAGCGAGTTGGCGTTCTGACGGGTTACTTCGCCAGGACACAATCCTTGAGCGTCACGAGATCCGAGACGCGCCCGGCGCACAGCCCGCGGACCGTCACTTCCTGGCCGCGCTTGACCGAGGCGAGCGGGTACTTCTTTTGTTCGGCGAACTCGCAGTTGATCGTTTTGGTGGGTTCGCCCGTCTCCAGTTCCAGGACGTAGGGCTTGCCCTCCTCGCGGATGACGCGAACCACCTTACCCGTAACCGCGAGCACCTTGTCCTTATACCGCAGTTCTGCCGAAACCACGTTCGCGAGGTAATCCGTTTCCAGCGTTCCGGCGCTAACGGGAGTCCCGGGGCCGTTGCGAATCTCTTCCTTGATGCGGTCTTTCGCGAGGTCTTCGAGCAGTTGCTTCTGGAACTTCTCGTCCTCAAGTTTTTTGTCGTTCGGTGCTTTGGGAGGCGGGTTCGCGTTCCCTCGGACCTGTGCGGGGGGCGGCACGGGCAGCGGTGGAGGAGCGGCCCGCCTTGCGGCTCTGTTGTCCATCATGGACCCAATGACCGCGATCCACATCAACGAGAGGGCGACCGCGCTTCCGCTCACCACGGTCGCCGCGACGGGGAAGCCCATCTTCTGATTGGAGCTCCGGGCGATCAGAACGGACGCGATCGCGAGCACCAGTGCGAGTCCGCCCGCGAAGATCGCAACCGCACCCAAGAACGGAATGAGGCTGACAACCAGCGCGAGAAGCCCACCCACGAACGCGATGATGCCGAGGGTGCTCGCGCCCCTGCGCGGGGTGCGGTACTCGTCGTCGTAGCGCCGGCGGGCGCGCTCGAAGCGCCGGGCGAGGTGCCGATCGCGCTCGCTACCTTCCCCGCGTCGTCGTTCGCGGTCACGGTCGTAGTCGTCTACCATGATCGAACCCGTTGTCGGGTGGTGTGTCTGTTGAAAATGTAGCCGCTTCACCGGCCCGCACTCAATCGTATTCGCTCCGACCGGTGAAAGATTTACTCTCGCCGCCGAATTCGGTTACTTTGTCTGAAGTCCCACTCCGCAGAGGTGTTAATGAACGAGCGCGAAGCTCTGTTGCGTGCGATCTGCGACAACCCCGACGACGATACGCCGCGATTGGTATTCGCTGACTGGCTCCAGGAAAATGGCGACGAGGCGCGTGCCGAGTTCATCCGCGTGAGTTGCGCGATGCGAACTCCGGATTTACCCGACGCCGAGTTTCGAGCAATAAGCGCACGGGCCGAACACCTGCGCCGGACACACGGCTCGGACTGGAAGTACGAACTGCCTCAAATGCCGCTCTCAGTCATGTACTCGACGCAGCACCGGTACGTTCCACCGGGTCTTCAGTGGGGCGAATTTCGCCGCGGGTTTATCGAATCGGTGCGGATTACCGACGAGGGCATCGCACTGTTTCTCAAAGACCAGGACCGGATCTTCGCAACGACCCCGATTCGGGAAATCGATATCGGCCGGTCGAAAATCCCCAGCTCTCGGGGAACGTTCCGGAGCTTCCGGTACTTCCACCGAATCGAAGTCATTTGCAACACTCTGAATCAGGAATGGGGATGGGGTGCGAGACCCCAGATCGCGGCGTTCCTGGATTACCCCCAATTATCCCGCCTGCGTGCGGTGCATTTGATCGGAGACGCTCGCGGTCTTGCGGAGGCGGAACCGGTACTGCGCCCGATCCTCGGCGATCGCCTGATCCTCACACTGGAAATCATCCACCCGAGGCGGAGATGAACGAACGCGACGCCCTGTTACGCGCGGTTTGCGACAACCCCGACGATGACACCCCGCGTCTCGTATTCGCCGACTGGCTCCAGGAGCACGGCGACGAGGTGCGGGCCGAGTTCATCCGCGTGCAGATTGCGCTGGCACGCGGAGACGCGAGTACAAAGCTGAAAGAGCGGGAGCAAGAACTGCTTACCGCACACCAAGAAGTGTGGGAGCAACCATTAGGGAAGTTCAAAGTCACCGATTCCTTCCGCAATCTCGTTTACGATATCTTTTTCCACCGCGGCTTTATCCGGGCACTCGTTATCAGCGACGAAGAAAGCCGGTTTGCAGATCACGCCACCGAAATCTTCCAACTCGCTCCAATTCAGAGGATCACTTTTTTCCACACATGGCCCCACGCGGCCTCAGCCGAATGCGCCGAATTACTACGACTGAAGGAACTCAGAATCTACCGGGCCGGGTTTGAAGCTAAAGCGCTGGGGACGCTACTTCGCTCAAAATCCCTCCTAAACGTGACCCGTTTGGAGTTGATAGCTGATAACGATAACGGGTACCTCACCGGGGAAGGAACCGAACTGCTGAGCCGATCAACAGCGCTGCCCGCACTGCGCCATCTCGACCTCTCCTACAACTGCATTTGGCTAGCGATTTTGACGGAAGGAAATTTGATCGGGCAACTCGAATCACTCAGGCTTCGATGCACCGATATCGACGACTCCGGAGCTGAAGTGCTGGCACGTTGCGAGCGATTTAGCTCGTTAACGCACCTGGATTTATCTGCAAACCGAATCGGCGATCGAGGATTACGAGCGCTCGCGGCCTCCAAAAATCTTCCGCGATTGACGACGCTCGATCTGCGACAAAACTTCTACGACACCGAGAGCGGTGTCGAACTAAAAGGTTGCACACCAGAAACGCGACGGATACTCGAAAACCGTTTCGGCGCGGGAGCCCTGATTGACGGAAGACTGCAGGAGTAGCCCTCACTCCCCCGTGCCCGTTTCCGGGGCGAATCCGCGGCGCATCTGGTTCTCGGTGATCGTGCGCGGGAGCACGAACTGGAGCAGGTAGTCCGGTCCGCCGGCCTTCGAGCCGATCCCGCTCAGTTTGAAGCCCCCGAACGGTTGGCGGTCCACCAACGCGCCGGTGCACTTGCGGTTGATGTACAGGTTGCCCACGCGGAACTTCCGCTTCACCTTTTCGAGGTGGCTCGGGCTGCGGCTGTAGCACCCGCCCGTGAGCGCGTACCGCGTGCCGTTCGCGATCCGAAGCGCGTCGTCCAAGTCCTTCGCGCGGATCACCGACAGCACCGGCCCGAAGATCTCTTCTTGCGCGATCCCGGCGTTCTCCGGCACGTTCGCGAAGATCGTCGGCGGGATGAAGTGCCCCTGCTCCATCAGCGCGCCGAGGTCGGTCTGGTGCGCGAGTTTTGCCTCTTTCTTGCCCGCTTCGATGAACTTGAGGATGCGGTCCCGGGCCTCCGCGTCAATGACCGGGCCGAGCGAGCACCCGGGATCGTCTGCGGCTTTCACCGCGAGCGACTTCGTCGCTTCCACGAGCCGGTTCAGGAACTGGTCGTAGATACCGTCCAACACGATCGCACGCGACCCGGCCGAGCACTTTTGCCCGCCGAAGCCAAACGCCGAATCGACCACACCCTTCACCGCCTCGTCGAGGTCCGCGTCCGAGTCCACGATGACCGCGTTCTTGCCGCCCATCTCGGCGATGACCTTCTTCACGAAGTTCTGACCGCCGGGCGTCTTCGAGGCCTGCTCGTTGATGAGCAGCGCGACCTTCAGTGACCCGGTGAACGCGATCAGCGCCACGTCCGGGTGCTGCACGAGCGTCGGCCCGATTTCTTCGCCGTCCCCCGGCAGGAAGTTCGCGACGCCCGGAGGAACGCCGGCGGCTTGCAGGCACTCCATCAGCTTCGCGCCGATGATCCCGGACTGTTCCGCGGGCTTGAGAATGACCGTGTTCCCACTGACGATCGCGGCGGTCGCCATCCCCGCAAGAATCGCGAGCGGGAAGTTCCACGGCGCGATGACCACCGACACGCCGCGCGGCTCGTAGAAGTACCGGTTGTCCTCGCCCGGCACGTCGCGGTGCTGCGTCGCGCCAAGTTTCAGCATTTCGACCGCGTAGTATTCGCAGAAATCGATGGCTTCCGCCACGTCCGCGTCGGACTCGCGCCACGGCTTGCCCGTCTCGAACACGATCCACGCGGACAGCTCGAATCGGCGCTTGCGGAACTGCTCGGCCACGTCACGGAGCAGTTTGGCGCGCGTTTCGACACTCGTGTCGCGCCAGGCGTCGAACGCCGTGAGGCACGACTTCACCGCGAGTTTCGCCTGATCGACGTTGGCCATCGCGACCTTGCCGAGCAGCTCCGACTTGCGCGACGGGTTCTCGCGGTCGAGCGTCTTCGTGACCGGCAGCGGCTTGTTGTCGATCACGATGGGGTACGTGCGACCGAATTCCGCGCGGACCTGATCGAGCGCGGCCTTCATCGCCACGCGATTCGCTTCCACAGAGAAGTCGGTGAGCGGCTCGTTGATGAACGCGGCGGGCGCGCTCGTGGGTGCGGGTGCGGGGCTCTCGGTGTGTGCGGGCGAGTGCGTAGCGATCATGGAAGTAGTGGGAGTGTTGGGGGATTCGGCGGGCAGCACACGACGGTTGGCTGCCGGGTTCGTGAGCAGCACTTCTTCCGACAAACCTTCGGAGAAGCCCTGGCGCAAAAACGAATCGTTCGACGAGTTCTCGAGCAGCCGGCGGACGAGGTACGCCATACCGGGGAGCAATTGACCGTAGGGCGTGTAAATGCGGACCCGCTGGCCGAGCGACTGGATCGATTCCTTGATCGCGTCGGCCATGCCGTAGAGCATCTGGAACTCGTACCGGCGCGGCGGCACGCCGAGCTTCTCGGCCACCGCCATCGCGTGCGAGATGCTCCGAATGTTGTGCGACCCGAACGCGGGGATCAGCCAGTCCACGTTCGCGAGCAGGAACTCGGTGAGCTTCTCGAAGTTGGCGTCCGATTCCCACTTCTTCGTGAACACCGGGACCGGCCAGTGATTCTGCGCCGCGATCACGGTTTCGTAGTCCCAGTACGCGCCCTTCACCAGGCGAATCCACACGGGCGTTTTGCGAACGTTCTTCGCCCAGTCGAGCAGCGCGTGGAGATCGGCCTCGGTGTCCTTCAGGTACGCCTGAATCGCGATCCCGACGCTCGGCCAGTCGCGGAACTCCGGCTCCGTGAGGATGTCGCGGAAGATCTTCAGCGTGACGTCCTTGAAACTGTGCTGCTCCATGTCGAAGTTGACGAACGCGCCGGTCTGCTTCGCGAGGCTCAGGATCGGCCGCAGGCGCCGACACACGGCACGCGACGTCCCCTCCGGGTCGATCGGGTCGAACTGACTGAACAGTGCGGACAGCTTCACCGACACGTTCACGCGCGGGATCGGTCCGCGGTCGTCGCGGTCGATCGTCGGCTCCTCGGGCCACGCATTCACTTCGCGCGTTAAGCCCGTGAGCAGGTCCAAATACTGCTTCTGGACGTGGTCCGCTTCGACCTCGGTGATGGTCGCCTCACCGAGCAGGTCGATGGTGAACGCGAGCCGGCGATCGCGCATCGCGCGAACGGCTTCGACGGCCTCCCCCACGTTCGACCCGGCGATGAACTTCCGGGCCATCTGCTCCGCGCCGCGCTGCGACGCGAACGCCAGCCCCTGCCCCAACACGCCGCGGTTCGGGATGAGCCGCGTGCCCCACCGCACCCACCAGGGCAGTTCGTCCTTCGCTTCGTTCAGGTACTCGCGCAGGTGCCGCGACACTTCAGCGGGCTGCTTCAGGTACGGCAGCGTGTCCACGAAGCGGAACAGTTGCACCTTGAGGGCGGGGTCGTGCATCCCCAGGCCCATGAGTTTGTCTTCGAGCCAGGCGCGAGTGAACAGCACCGGCCCCTGACGGTCGAGCCGGGCGAAGATTTCGCGGCCGTATTGTTTGGTACGTTCGTCGAGGTCGTTAGCCATGTGAAGGTCGTTATGAATCGGATCGTGTCCCGCCTCAAAACAGAGGAGGGAGAATCAAAGTTCCTGCCCCAAAGGGAGATAGGTGGGGAGGAGTGCTTTCATTCGGCGCCGGACCGTGTACCATTCACCCGAGCATTACACCTGACGAGCGGTGCCCGATGGTGATCGACAAAATCGGCAAGTTCACGGTACTGGGTACGCTGGGTACCGGTGCGAACAGTAGCATTTTACACGTCCGGCGCGCCGAGGACGAAAGAGAGTACGCCCTGAAGCTCGTCCCCATTGAGGGGAAGGACGATCTGAAGTACCTGGAACAAGCGAAGCACGAGTTCCGCGTCGGGCAGATGCTCAATCACCCCAATCTGGTGAAGGTCCACGCGCTCGAAACGGAAGCCGGGTGGTTCTCCGGGCCGAAAAAAGCAAAGCTACTGTTGGAATACGTACCCGGCCAGACAATGGACAAGCTCCCGCTCCAAAGAATGGCAAAGTTGCTCCGGATGCTCGAGCGCATCGCGGACGGCCTCACCCACATGCACAAACAGGGCGTCTACCACGCCGACATGAAGCCGAACAATCTGATCCACGAGCGCGGGACGCGGGTGAAGGTGCTCGACTACGGTCTGGCGTGGATCAAGGGCGAGGGCAAGGACCGCGTGCAGGGCACGCCGGAGTACATGGCGCCCGAAACGGTGGAGCACAAGATCGTGAACGAGCGCACCGACATCTACAACTTCGGCGTCACGATGTACCGGCTCGTCACGCTCCAGCTCCCGCCGTGCTGGATGACCGGTGAGAACGCGCTGCCGATGAACAAGAAGATCTTCAAGGAGCAACTCAAACCGGTCCGGACCGCGAACCCGATGGTGCCCGAAGACCTCGCGGACCTGATCCACGAGTGCCTCCAGCCGAACGCGACCAAGCGCCCGGAGCGCATGAGCCACATCCAGGGCACGCTCGACCAGCTCGCGGACCAGGCCGCGGCCAAACTCGACGACCCGGCGGAGTTGGAAGACTGAAACAAGGCAAAAGAGAAAAGGAAAAACAGGACCGGTATCGCTGACGAGTGGTTGGAAGTGTTTTCGCTCACTCGTCAGCGTTTGTGCGTGCAAGCCCGCACACATCCAGGTCACGGACACGCGCAGCTAACATTTGCTAACATTCCCGGACCGGCCGCCCGCCACTCATTTCGACGCAAAATCGCACTGCAAAGCATTTTACGACTTGGCGCGCTGTAATTATTGTTAGCCCAGCGATTCGGGCTCTCAGTACCCATCCTGCCCCGAAACTGGCGCCTAAAAACATATTTACACTATACACATCCCGCGGGAGAAAATAAAGGCAAAATCCGCGCTCCGCTTGGTGACGCGCAGCCATCGGGCCGACTCTTCTGAATCTCGGTAACTGCCCCACGTCTTCACATCGAATCGATGCAATTTACTGACCATCATCTCTGTGCGTGTCCAGAAAATATTTTACGCGAAAAATCGTCATGAAAATCTCAAGAACAAATCAAGAAGACGAATTCGCCCACATTGACACCGCGCTGCAACCGGACTATCGTATCGCCGCCTGATCCATTGCGACATATCACACGAGAGCCAGTAACGAACTATGAACGCAATGATTCGATCGATCGCATCCAAATTGTATCAACGTCTCACCGCCGGGGAACCGGCCCGGCGACACGGGGCGCCGCGCAGGGTGCGCCTCGGGCTCGAGGGGCTCGAGGCCCGCGAGGTGCCGGCCGCGTTCACCTGGACCGGCGCGGTGAACACGGACGCGACGAACCCGGACAACTGGTCCATCTACGGGACCCCGGGTGACGGCGACGACGTGTATTTCGGGGCCATGTCCCCCGGCGCCCACAACTGTAATAACCTCTCCTCGATAGACACGGCTTACGGTTTTAACTCGATTACATTGGCAGCCGATTTCAACGGAACCGTCTCCGTCGCTCAGGACAGCGTACTCGCAACCAACACCTTCACCCTCGCCGGCGGTGCGATCGCTCAACCAGGCCCCTACAGCACGCCCATCGACATCTACGGGCTGTTTACCTGGACCGGCGGTGTCCTGAACAGCGCGCTGAATAGCGCGAGCGTCAACATCTTCGGCGGCGGGACGATCACGACCCCGAGCGGTGGGCTCACCACCGGGAGCACCCTCAACTTCGCCAGTTCCGACGGGACCGTGAAGACGACCACCATCAGCGGCTCTGGGAACCTCACCCTCGCTGGCACGGACGAATACGCCCTCAACGTGTACGCCAACGCCGACGTTCAGAACGAGGTTACGAATGTTAATAACCCGGCCGCGATTAAGGGACTGTCCTCAGATAAGAAAGTGCTAACGCTCAACACCGGTGCGCAGTGGGCGTACTACGGCGAAGGGACGCGGACGGACGAAATTCGCGTCGTCAACAATGGTGGGCTTTTCGGCGTCGGGATGCCGAAGACGGGCACGAAGAACATCATCCTCAAACTGACCCCGAGCAACGCGAACAATTACGAGTACACCCAAACCGGGAACACCAATACTAAGCTGCTGATCTTCGGCAGTTGCACCCTGGACGCGACCACGGGCAAGGGCGTAGCGATCAACGGCGGCCTCGTGTTCGTGATGCCTAACAAAAATTTCGTCGGCATCACGAATCAGGTCGCGACGGTTAAGGGTACTTACACGATGACCGCCGGTGCCCTCGGGACCGGGCTCGTTGACCGATTAACAACGACCGTAGGGACAGTCACTGGCGTCCCCGTCTGGTACACGTTCAAAGTGGACGGTGACGTAAACTGGTCGGGTGGTGTGTGGGTGCCGGGCGTGGATGCGCGGGGTGGGGCTATGGGTAACCTGGGCAGTGAGAGCAATGCGGACCTGTGGATGATCACGGGCAAACTCACGATCACCGCGAATCCCGTTAAGGCCAATACCCCATCGATCAAAGCTGTGACCTATCAAGCTCCTGCGGGCCAACTGACAGGAACCTGGAACAGTATCAAATGGGGCACTCTCGCCGCCCTCAGTCCCGACCCGGATCCCCAAGATAGTGGTTTCACTGTATTTAAAAATGTGCCCGGCACTCTCTTTCAGGTGAAGAAATAGTCGTGCTCTGGATCATAGTTAACGGGATTGCACCGCTCCAGCAGTGTCGGTGGCTTGAAATCGTGGCTCAATAATTTCCGGTAGCCTTCGTCAACGTTTACCGAAGGCTACCGTTCTGTTCAGGAAACAATTCCTTGCGATACATCCTACTCGTCCTCTGTTTGGTCGCTGGAGCTACTCTCGCGGGGCCAGTCCCACCCGCACCGCTCAAACCGGCACGCAAACCCGTCGACCCTGGATACGAGTCGACACAGTTCCTTGGTCGGGTTGAGGCCCTCAGCACCGAGAGGATCACCGTCAAGCCCGAAGGGTATCTGCGCGAAGATGTCACCTGGCGCACACCGGAGGGCGTGCGCGAGGAGCGGTACTACGAGCAGGACAACAACCAGTTACCCAAGACGTTCATGTTCACCGACAAGTTGCTTACGATTCACGGGGTTCGGTTGCCCCCCAACCGGGTCTGGGTCGGAAGGCGCAACCGCGGCGAGCACGCCATCGCCGACCTCCGGATCGGGGACCGGGTCCACGTCAGCTACCAAGCCGCGCGCGGCGAGAACTGGTGCTCGGCCATTATCATCATGCGGCGCCCGGGCGGGCGTGTGCCGGATGCTTACGAGGACGACGACAAGTCCTACAAGTACAAGACCTCGACCGAGCGCAACGCCGCGCAGTTCATCGAGGAGACCGTCGCAGGCCAGTGGGTTCCGCGCCTGCGCGCCGCACTCAAGAAGTGATTCCAGAGCCGAGCGCGAGGGTTCAGCTCACCGCGATCAAAACGTAGTTGAGTGATTGCCGGTCTCTCGACCCGAGGTCGTATAAGGTGCTGAACCCGGCCGTGAACCGGGCGCTCACCCAGGAAACGTCGCCGATGCGCTGGAGCTTGTTCTTCGACGGCTTCATCCAAAACCGGTCGTAGATGACGCCGTCCACGTCCGCGTTCGACGCGAGCATGATGTCCTTGTTGCACGTCGTGATCTTGTTGGGGTTGTTCGGTTCCAGGTACCGGTACTCGGTCGCGTCCTCGTTAATGATGAGGGACCAGTGCGCGCCGTAGTCGTCCTGTGCCGTTCCGGTAGCCGAAGTGGACGTGACCGGACTGTTCTGCATCAGGTACGCGACCAGGATCGGGCGATCGGCCTTCAGGTGCTCGGTGATGAACTCTTTGCGCTTGTCGGTGCTCTGCCTGGCGTAACACGTGGGCGTGTACCCGAAGTGTTTGACGATGAGGGTCATCTCGGCCTCGCTGAGTACCTCGCCCTGCCCGGAACTCGCGCTCTGCTTGGCGAAGTGGCGGGCCGATTCCCCGGTTGCTTTTTTGGGCATCTCGCCCCGGCGCGGGTAAACGATGGGCTTTTTGCCGCCCAGTTTGGCCAGTAGCTCCGTGGCGTACCAGAGCGAGTACACCCCACAGGTGCCCTGGCGCTGCTTCTTGAGTACGCCGCTCAACCCCTTCCACGCATCTTCGAGGCTCATGTCGTGCTCCGATTTAGTGGGGACAATCAACAAGTGCCCTGGGTTTATTCCTTACTGCCGCCTCGCGAGCGAAATTTCATCGTAGATAAGAGCGGTGCACACAGATTCCGACAGTCGACCGGCCCCACGGTACGGCGGCGGTGGGATACACTACTGGTGAGCGGTGACCGGAATCTTTCGGAACCGTCCGTACAAGGGAATCGATGAGTACGCTCCCCGAACGGCCGCACCAAGAGGGAACGAAAGCCGCGACCGGGCCGCCCGCGTGGACCTACGCGGACGCGGTCCCGAAGCGCTTCGGCGATTTCGAGGTCATCTCCAAACTCGGTCAGGGGTCTTTCGGGCAGGTGTTTCTCGCGCGCCAAGTGTCACTCGAGCGCCACGTCGCACTCAAGGTCATGGACGGCGAACCGACGGGGCACAACGAGGGCCAGGTGCTCGCGGGGCTGGAACACGACCACATCGTGAAGGTCTACTCCGCGTTCCTCGACCCACCGAGCGGGCTGAGCGGGTTGTGCCTCCAGTACGTGCCCGGCGCGGACCTCGGGGTCATCATCCGCCGCGTCTTCGAGGGCGGGCGCGTTCCGGAATCGGGTCGGGCGCTGCTCGATGCACTCGACCAGTTGCGCCGCGGCGACCCGGGGTTCGACCCGGCCGCGCTCCGGGACCGCGAGGCGCTCGAAGCCGACGACTTCCCGCAAGCGGTGTGTCGGCTCGGCGGCCGCATGGCCGAAGCGCTCGCGTTCGCGCACGCGAACGGCATCCTGCACTGCGACATCAAGCCCGGTAACATCCTGCTCACGCCCTACGGCCGGCCGATGCTCGCCGACTTCAACGTGGCGTTCGACCGCACGCGGCACAACCCCGAAGACACGCGGTACGGCGGGACGCTCGCGTACATGGCCCCCGAGTACCGCGCGGTGATGCTCAACCTGCCCGGCGGGAAGGCCGACGAGCGGTGCGACGTCTATTCGCTCGGCGTGGTGCTGTACGAACTCGCGACCGGCACCCGCCCCACGCTCCAACACAACGTCTCCGAAACGAAAGAAACGGTCGCTCAGGGAACCGTGCCCGCCCGTGCCACCTTGCCCGAAGTGCGAACGGTCCCCGACGCGATGATCCACGTGCCGCGCGAACTGGCCGCGGTGATTTGCCGGGCGATCGATCCCGAGCCGACCCACCGGTACCAGACCGCGACGGAACTCGCGACCGCACTGGCCAGCGCGAGGCAGTTACTGACCGCACGGCGCACCCTTCCCGTGTCGTCCCCGATCGGCCGGTGGGCAACCGCGTTCCCGCTCTACGCGCTGGCCGTGGCGGGTATCCTCCCGCACGTGATCGCGTCCCTGGTGCAGATCAGCTACAACACGGTCGAGGTGCGCCTGACCACCGAGCAAGGAACCGTGTTCGCGTGGCTCGTGATCGTGTACAACCTGATCGCGTATCCCGTTTTCGGCGGCACCGCGCTCTACCTGTTCCGGCAAGTGAAGCGCCAGCTCCCGAAAGTGGCGACCATGTCCGGCCCGGAGCTTGACGCATTCCGCGGACAGGTGTGTCAACTGTGTTGGCGCGCGGCGGCCCTCGGCGCGATCGGCTGGTTCCCCGGCGCGCTGATCTTCCCGATCGTTATCGACACGTGCGCCGGCCCGATTCAGTGGCAGTTGTACGCGCACTACTTCATCTCGTTCTCGCTGGGGGGACTCATCGGGGTCGTGTTCAGCTACCTGAGCATCGCCTACGTGGTGCTCCGCGCGCTGTACCCGCAATTGGGGAACGCGGACACGTACACCCCGACAAAGGGCTGGAACGAGGTCTACCCACTGACGGCCCCCTTCGGCGCGATGGTAACGCTGGCGAGCGGCGTTCCGCTCGTGGGTGCAGTGTTGCTACTGACCCTCGCGGATACCGCGCTTACGCTGGGCTTCCGGGTGCTGGTCGCGGGCCTGATCGGTGCGGGCGTCGCGGGCGTCGGTCTGGCGGAACGCATCGTTCGCCGATTGCACCTGCTCGCCGCGGTGTGGCAGAAGGACGCCGAAGCACGGTGATGGGTGAGTCAGGCGAACCCCGCCCACGAGGGCAGCGGGGCTAACATCGCCCAGGCGGGCGACACCATCTCGTTCGCAAGTAACCGGGAGTCAACATAGTTAGGGAATCGAACTAACTATCGCCCATCTTTAAGCCACTCGGTTTCGATCCCGCACGAAATTTCAGCTCTTCCCATCCCGCGGGTTCTTCAGACTCGGCCGGAAATACTGTGCTACGGTTCCACTAAGTACGTCCGCACCCAAGCTCCCCTCCGTTCCGGGGCCGCCCGAATGTTCGTCCGTCCCGAAGCCCAGGTCGAGCCGATCCCCGGTTACAAGCTCCTCGATCGCCTCGGCGCGGGCGGGTTCGGAGAAGTTTGGCGCTGCGAGGCTCCCGGCGGGATCTTCAAGGCCGTCAAGATCATCCACGGCGACCTGCGGTCCAAAGACAGTGACCTCGTGCGCTACGCCGAGCAGGAACTCAAATCGCTCAAGCGCGTGAAGCAGGTCCGACACCCGTACCTCCTCGCGCTCGACCGCTTCGACATCATCGACGGCCGGCTCATGATCGTCATGGAGCTGGCCGACTGCAACCTCTGGGACCGGTTCCGCGCGTGCCGCGAGGCGGGACTCGTCGGCATCCCGCGCGACGAGCTGCTCCAGTACATGGCCGAGATCGCGGAGGTGCTGGACCTGTTCAACGACCAGTTCCAGCTCCAGCACCTGGACATCAAGCCGCAGAACCTGTTCCTGCTCTACAACCACGTGAAGGTGGCCGACTTCGGGCAGGTCAAGGATCTGCAAGGGCTGATGGCCCAGGTCACCGGCGGCATCACGCCGGTGTACGCGGCCCCCGAAACGTTCGACGGCGTGATTACCCGCTACTGCGACCAGTACAGCCTGGCATGCGTGTACCAGGAACTGCTCACCGGGGCGCGCCCGTTCGACGGCAGCAGCATGAGTCAACTGCTCATGCAGCACCTGAGCCTGCCGCCGTACCTGGACCCCAGCCCGCCCGCGGACCGGCCCGCGCTCGCACGCGCACTGGCCAAGAAGCCGGAGGACCGGTGGCCGAGCGTCTCCGCGTTCGTGCGCGCGTTGGCCGGCGCCCCGCCCCTGAGCGGCATCTCCGCGCCCGGGCGGTTCAACACGTCCGAATCCGAAACGCCCAACCTGATTAGCGTTCCACCCGCGCCCGGGTCCGTGTTCTCGTCATTGTCATTGACCGACGACACGCCCCAGCGCGGCGAAACTTACGGCCCGGTGTTCACCCCCGCGCCCCCGGAACTGTCCGGCGACGGCCCGCTCCAACCGGCGCTCGTGCTCGGGCTCGGCAACGCGGGGCTGCGCGTCATTCAGCGGTTGCGCTTCGATCTCAACGAACGCTACGGGCGTTCCGGTTTAACGCCGGCGCTCCGCACGCTGTACATCGACACCGATTCCGAAGCCATCGATGAAGCGAATCGCGAGCGCCCCGCCGACCGACTCGCGAAGCTCGACGCCGACGAAGTGTTCGCGGCCAAGCTGAACCGCGCCGGGCACTACCTGAAGCCGCGGTTCAACGGGCGCAGCCTCACCGAAGGCTGGTTCGACGCGCAGTTGCTCTACAAGATCCCGCGCGCGCCCCAAACTCTGGGAATCCGGTCGCTCGGGCGGCTCGCGTTCCTCGACCACTACCGCGCACTGATGACGAAGGTGCAGGCCGATCTCGACGCGGCTGTGGCGCCCGACGCGCTGCTGCTTACCGAAGCCCGCACCGGCTTGAAGCGCCGCACGAACCGCCCCCGCGTGTACATCACGGGCAGCTTGGCCGGCGGCACCAGCGGCGGCATGTTCCTCGACCTCGCGTTCGCCGTGCGCAACCGGCTCAAGCGCATGGGGTACGAGCGCCCGGAGATCATCGGGCTGTTCGTCCTGCCGCCCGCGGACGCGACGCTCACCCCGCCCCAAGCGCTGGGCAACACCTTCGCCGCGCTCACCGAACTGAACCACTACAGCCGGTCCGACACGCAGTTCACCGCGCACTTTGACGAGCGAAGCGGCTACGTCAAAGAACAGGACGCGCCGTTCACCCGGTGCTACTTGCTGCCCGGTTCAGCGTCCGGAGTCGTACCGCAATCCGGTGTGGGAATCACCCCGCCGCCGGGCACCCCGAACCCCGGTTCGCGCGCACGGTTCGGGTCCGGGGGCGTTCAGAAACCCGGCTCGCGCATCGTCGCACTCGGCGCGCTTGGCTCTCAGCGGACCCCGGACCCGGGCGCCGCGGCCGCCGCACTCAAGCCATACGGCGACGCGGCCGAGCGCATCCGGCTCGACCTGTTCTCCCCGATCGGGCGCTGCACGGACGAAACACGCGCGGCCGAGGAAGTCACCGAACACCCGGGACCGGTTACAGTTTCCGCGTTCGGCGTGGCGACGTTCGACTGGCCCCGCGCCGAAGTGGTGAGCCGGACCGCGGCGTCCGTGGGGCGCGAGATTCTCCGGCGCTGGGCCGCACCCGATCTAAAGCGCGTGCGCGAAGTGATGCCCGGGATCGCCGAGAGCCGGTGGACCCAACTGGGACTCGATCCCGAAACAATCATCGAGCGCCTCCAGCGCGCCGCGGACCAGAGCGCGGGCCGGCGCGTCGACACGCTGGTGGAGTCGGTCACCGAACCGCTCGTGCCGCGCGGGTGGCTCAACCGGCTCCCCGAACCGACCCAAATTCACGTGGCCCTCAACGACCTGAACCGGTTGCTCGGGCCACCGGCGTCGTCCGTGAAGCGCCCGCAGACGGCACTGGAAGAGGAAGTCGCCCGGGCCGCGGCGGACGCCGGCTCCGCGTTCGCGCTGGACCTCCGCACGCTCGCACCCGTGCTCGTGGACGACGCCGAGTTCCGGCTCGCCGGGACCGAGGAGCTGTTCCGCCAGTTCCTCGCCACCACGGACCGGCTCATCGACCGGTACACGCACCTGGCGGTCGAACTCGATTCCAAGGCCGTCGCAGGGTTCGAGTGCCTCTCGCGGTACGCGCACTACCAGAAGGGCATGTGGAAGCCGTCGACCGCGGAACTGACCGACGCGCTGCGCCAGTACCCGCGTGCCCGGTTCCAGGCGATCACGTTCCGGCAAATGGTCACCGCGTACCAGATCGTGCGCGACGTGCTCTCGATGCAGATCGCCGACGTCGCGGTGGCGCGGCAGCGCATGGCGACCGCCAGCGCGAGCGTGCCCGATGCGCCGCCCGAACCGCCCGCGTCGCTCCGCCGGCTCATGCCGCCGGGGTGCCCAACCATCGGCGACGCGGTCAACCGGTTCCTCAAAGTGCTTTCCGACGCGGACCTGACCGACATCGACCGGCGCGTACAATCGGTCCTCGAACCGGAGACCGGCGGGCTGTTCCAGGTGTGCCTGAACTCGTCGTCCGGGGTCGAAGACGTGATCGCGGTCGTGTTTGAAGAAACCCGCGCGCACCTGGACCAGCGGCTCGGCGAGGTCGGGTTGGCGAGTATGTTCGCGGAACGGTTCCGCACACCGCAGCAGGCAGAACGGGCCATCGAACAGGCGTACCAGGAAGCGGAGCCGGCGTGGGCCGGGAACGGCCCCTGGGCCGCGTCGGAAGTGTCCGTGCTCTCGTGCCCCGGGGGGACATCGGGCGAAGCACTGCGGGAACTGGCGCGGCGCGCGATCCCGATCGCCGCGCTGCCGATCACGGACAGTTGCGACGACCTCACGATCTACCGCGAGTGGACCTCGGTCCCGCTGGCCGCGCTCCCGCACCTCGGCCCGGCCGCGGCCGCGGCCTACGATGCGATCCCCGACGCGAACCAGTGCTCGCCGCACACGCGCCTCGACATCACCGCCTGGTTCGACGTGGACTCAAAGTAGTTCCGAGAAGCCCTGGTTCACCCCAGGGTGACTTCAATCCCCGCCATGTCCTCTTGCGAGAGGCCGAGCGCGATGCGGGCGAACACCTCGTCACGGGTTTTTGTCCGCGCCTCGTAGTCCTTCAAGAACCACCAGAACCGGTACTCCACGACCTTGACGTTCCCCTTCTGGCTGTACCGCACCACGGCCACGCCGTTGTCGGCCGAGACGTTCTTGCACTGCCCCACCGCGCCGCGGAGCACGGTCACGACCTTCCCCGCGTCCTTATCCGTGCTGACCGTCACCGCGATTGCGTCGTAAGTTTCGCCACCCCGGGAGAGGTTCTCCACTGTCAACTCGGTCACTTTGCGATTGGGCACGCTGAGCATCAGCCCGGTCGCATTTTTCAGTGCGGTTGAGCGCCACGTCAGCCCGACGACGCGAGCCGGTTCGCCCGTTCCCAGTCGCACAACGTCGCCCACCTTGAACCGGCGCTCGGCGAAAATGGCGACCGACCCGAGCACGTCCGCGATCATCGGCCGTGCGGCGAGCGCGAGCGCCAGCACACCGATCGCCAGAGCCATCACGAGCGCGGTCACATCGTAGCCGAGAATGTTCAGAACGAGTACGAGCGCAACGGCCCACGCCCCGACCTTCAACACTCTGCGAAGCGCGGCGAGCACGGGTGACGGGCTACCGGCCTCGTTCGTACCGCCTCGAATCGCGCGCCCCAGAACAAAGATCATTACTCGCGGGAGAATGAACGCGCACAGAAGAACGATCCCGATCCGAATCCCCGTTTCGCGCAGCCCGCGAATCCGTGCCGCACGCAGTTCCGCTCGCGCCTTGCCGATCTCGCCACCACCAGCCGGGAGCTTGGTCTGCTCGGTGACCTTGTTCGCGTCCGTGGCGCTGTTACCGGTGAGCGCTTCGACGCGCCGGGCGGTCGCAAGCGAGACCGCGTTCAATCGGGATACTTCATCGCGGTAGGTGGTTTCTTCCGCCTTCAACCCGCCCGAAGCGGTCCGTAAGCGAAGCCACTCGTCCCACGTCCGCGTGCTTTCGGAAGTTGCTTCGTATTTCTCCAACACGGTCCGCAACTTCGCGATGTCGGCCGCTTCGCGCCGGCCGAGGTCCACCAAGTTCTCCAGCGCCTCTTTTTGTCGCTTCAGCGTGTCGGCCTGGTCGTCGAAATCGATGAGTTCCCGGTAGTCAGCCGAAAGAAGCTCCGCGGCGCTCGCACTCGCCTTCGATCGGTCGAACGCGAGGAGCCAGTCCCACTCGGCGGCCTCCCCGTTCACGCGCTCGGTAACGCGCTGGTCGAGGCGCTTCTGCTCGGCTTCGGGTCGGTCCTTGTACGGGACGGCGTAGCTGTGCGCGAGTGCCCTCAAATCGGCGAGCAAGTTGAGCCGCTCGTCCACTCGCGCGAGGAGGTGCCCCGTCAGCGCCTTGATGTTTTCGGCGTCCGGATCAGGTTTGCGGAGTTGCTCGCGTTCCTGGCGAAGTTGCTGGATGGTGAGCGTAACAGCCCGCAATTCACCGTCGGGTTGCGCACGATTCGTGTCTCCAAATCCGGCCGGCACTTGAGCCGCGTCGAGATCCCCGTTTCCCACGCGGCGCTCGGTCTCGGTCGCGAACGCCGTGACCTGAGCCGCGAGACGCCGGGCGTCATCGAGCGTCGTCGAGTACGCGACCGCTCGTCGCTCCAATTCGTCGAGCGCGGAAATCAGAGCGTTGGCCTTTTCCTCGCGCTCGGCCGAGTTCCGCACCCGGGCCGTGAGATAAGCCTCAACGCCGGCCAGCGCCCGCGTCGTTTGCTCCAACGAGGTGGGCACTTCCGCACGAGTCGGCGGGGGCGGCTCTTTGACCGCATTGAGAGAATGTCGCGCGTCACTCGCGCTCGCAACCGCCTTCTTGTAATCGCCCGCGTCCCCGCTGATGGCACCCGTCTTTTCCGCAAGCGATTTGCGCGTCTTGGCGAACTCGTCCACGAGTTGGGCAGGTGCCATCGAACGCGCCTGTTCCTCGAACCGGAACGCCGCGAGCGTATCCGCCTGGGCGCCCTTCAGTGCTTCGAGTTTCGCCGCGGCCGCGTCGGATGCGGCCCGCGCGTCAACGAGTTGTTTCTCGACACCGGCCGAATCACTCGTCGCTTTCTCAAGCGCGGCTCGAACCTCGGAACCGAGCGCCTTGATTCGTGCAGCCGCATCATCGAGTTGCTTCGCTTCAACAGCATCGGGCAGTTTGCCGGCCCCGACCTTCGCGGCAAACGCGGACGCCGTGCGCATCGCGAACAGGTGATCGTCCGCGGCACGCGCGGCACGGTCGAAATCGGCCCCAGCAACGGCGAGCGCGGCCGCCGCGCCATTCCATGCTTCGAGATGCTTCACGCGGCTCGCATGGTGGTCCACCACGGCTTGTTCGGCCTTGAGCGCGGCTTCCACATCAGCCGATCGCAACACCAGCGGAACCGGCGCCGGCGCTTTGAGATCATCAACCCGCTGTCGGTCCTTGCTCACTTCCGCCGCCTGCGATGTGAAGCGCCGGTGAGCCAGTTCATAGGCCCCCTTCCGCACGACCCATTCCCGGGCCAACTGCTCCACGAACGCGACCACTTCGGCCGGCGCCCGCCCCGTGAGCTTTGCCTCCAGCTCCTTGCGCACCTGTTCGCGATCAACGAGGACGGATTTGGGAGGGGGGGCCTTTTCGTCGGACCGACCGTTACCGGGAAGTGCCAGGCAGAGCGCGCTGAGGAACGCGACCCCGGCGGAGAGAATCCGGATGTGGAGCATGGTGTCTCACAAATGCGAACCGGGCGCGGGCCGTGTAACGCCCGCGGCACCGTGAGTTTATCCATTCAATCGAACACTGGAAGTGCCCCGGAGGTTGCGGTTGCACCCGGGCACCGACGGGGGTATGCCGGCCCGAAACATTGTTCGGACGAGTCGAGACGGGGGACGTTCAGGATGGAGCGATTCCGCCGCGCACTGTTCGCGTGGGCCGTTGCGGGTTTGGGGACCGCGACCGGGTGCGCAACGGACGCCGCCTCCGACGGGCCGCGGGAAACGGTACGCGCCCAACAGCCCACGCGCCCCGCTCCGCGCAGTTCCACGCCCGTTCCGCCCGCTTCACTCGCGAGCGGGAAGCAACCCGCTACCAACTCCGCGCAAACAACCGAACCTGCGCCGTTGCCCATCAACCTCGCGACCGCGCTGAAGCTCTCAAACGCGCGCCCGCTCGATGTGCAAATTGCCGCACAGCAAGTCACGTCGGCCGCTGCGATCTACGATCGGGCGCGCGTCCTGTGGCTCGCGAACGTCTCACTGGGAGCGGACTACCCCGCAAATTCCGGATCACTGCCAACCACTGGGAAAGCGAACCGAAACGCCCTCACGGTCGGAACCGGGTCCAATGCGCTGTTCGCGTTCTCGGACGCGATCTACAGCCCACTCGCCGCACGCCAAGAACAGCGCGCGACTTCACCTGTAAACGATCCCGCGATTGCAACGGCGGATGCGTATTTCGCGCTGCAGCAGGCACGCGGCGATTTGGCGGGCGCGATTGCCGCTGAGTCGCGTGCGGAAGAGTTTGTCAAGAGCGCGACCGATGCAACCGACGCGCGAGCGGAACTCGGTCGGCGAAAGCAAGCCGTCACCACCGCACGCGAACGCGAGCGCACGGCCAACAGCGAACTCGCTCGCGCGCTGGGGCTCCCGCCCGCGACCCGCCTCGAGCCGGCCGAACCCGCGTTCCTGCCGATCGCGGTTATTGATCCGGTCATCAACCTCGACGAACTCGTTCCCGTTGCGCTCACAACGCGCCCGGAATTGGCCGGGAACCGGGCTCTTGTGCGTGCGACACTCGCGCGCCTGAAACAAGAATCACTCCGCCCACTCGTGCCGAGCCTCGCCGTGCGGAGCGTGCCCACCAGTGCGCGCGATCCGGAAACCTCCGGCGAACGGTTCGACATCGCCCCGCAGCAACTCCGCGAGTTCGTAACGGTCGCTTTCAGTGACAAGCCCCAAACGAACGAGGGGCGCGACGAACTGGAAGGCGCGACAATCGATCTGTTCCGCGCACAAGACCGCATCGCGACCGAAGTAGCCACGGCGTTTGCGCAAGTGCGCGCCGCGGCACAACGACTGAACGCTGCGGAGCCGGCACTAAAAGCTGCGCTCGAACGTGCGCAGAAGAACGCGAGCCCGCAGGAAATAGCCAGCGCGCTTCAGGCCTTTTCGCAAGCCAATACCGAGTTCTTCGCGGCGGTTGCCGAGTACAACCGGGCGCAGTTCCGGCTTTACTGCGTGCTCGGGCACCCGAACCAGTGCCTCGCCAACCCCGTTCCGCAAGCGCCACTCGCCGCGATGCCGCTCAGCCCCACGCCAGAAATGAAGCCGTCCGCGCAACCGGCGCCACTTGCCAGCGTTCCCCAAGTGGCAGGGGAAATGCCCGCGGCACCGATCGCGGCGGCTCTCACACCGGTACCGCCCCCGGCGTCTGTGGTTCCACCAGCACCGAACACCGCCCAACCGTTGCCCGTGCAGGAATGGACGTCGGTTCCCGTGCCCGGTGCGAACCGCTTACCGACCGTGATTGAGGAACCGCCGCTCCCTTCGACGCCGGTGCGCCCGCCGGTCGTCGTGCCCGAATCGGGTAATTGAATAATAATTCAATTTTCAACCTTGCCACATTGCGGTTGATTTTCTATGAGTCGTGCGTCATGTTTGGAGTAGGGATCTACCCCGACTTCCAGCGACGAACGAACGGAGGACCGAGCGACCATGTGGACCCCACCCCCTGAGCACCCGCTGCGGCGGATGTTCGCGGGGCTTGCCGAACACGCCTTCTTCTCCCATCTCGGCGTGGCCGACCCGCCCCTCACCGATTACCTCTCCGTGCTGCTCACGCGCTTCATTCATAACGACGACGTGTACCGCTTGCGCGGCGCCACCGGGCAACCGCTCACGGAACTGAGCGAAATGGTGGTCGAAGCCGAGCGCCTGCCGACCGGCGGGAAGACGCAGCGCGATTACTACCGGCACATCGGCGACTTCGCCCTGTTCTGGACCGGCATCTACCCCGAAGCGGTCGAGCGCATCCGGTCGCGGATGTGTAAGGACGCCTTCGTCAACTACACGGCCCAGGGCAAGCGCGGGTACATGCTCACGAGCCGACTGGAAGAAGAACAGCACCACGACGCGGAAGCCGGCCTGTTCCGCCGACTGAGCGACCAGTTCGAGGTGTGCGCGATCGGTCTGCGAAAGGTGCGCGAGGAGTGGGAAGAACTGAGCCCGTCCCCGCCAACTGGTGGGCTGATTAGCTGAGGTACAAAGGATTTCACCGCAGAGGGCACAGAGGGCGCGGAGAAAAGCAAAGCATTTCGGCCTTCGCTTTTCTCCGCGCCCTCTGTGCCCTCTGCGGTGAAACGCGCTTTCAAATAGCGATTTACATCACGAAGGACGTCAATTCCTGGTAGGTGAGCGGTTCCGCGAACGTTCCCCCGACCAGGAACCCGCCGTGCGACGCGGTGACGTGTGCGACCCGAACCAGGACCGTCTTGGACATTTTCTGCGTGGCGTTTGTGAGCGTGAGCGCCAGGAGCGTTCCGATCTCCACGCGGCGCGTCAAAACGAGCCCGATGCCGTCCAGCGAGACGTCCCGGACTTTGGCCGGCCCGAAGTTCTCCGCGACCGGACCGACGAACCCGCACCCCGTTCCGGCGTTCACGGCCATTCGTTCGGCCGCGCGCCGGTCTTTTGCGTCTGCCATCTTCGCCCCTGTTCTCCGTTCCACCGGGCGAGCCAACCTGCTCTAACGCGACCTCATTCTAGCACCGGTTCGCAACAAATGCGTGCGGCCCGGCGTTACCTTGCGGCCGCACCCGCGCGAATACCGATCGCACCGACAAAGCAAAATGACACCGGGGAAGCGCCAGCGCTTCCCCGGTTCGTGCGTGTCGAATCACTGCGTTTACTTCTGAACCTGGTTCGCGGAACGCTCACGGCACCGCCGACCGCGGTGACCTCATCAGTGAGGCGGAACCACGATCCGCGGGGTTGCTCCCGACCGCCTCACTGATGAGGTCACCGCGGTCGAAAGCGGTGCTGGAACAGCGTTCCCCGAGACGAGTGGAAGAGCAGGCGCTCGGACGACGCAACATCGTCCTGTGGGAAGCCCACGAGCTAAACGCAGGCTACGACACGTTAACTGCGGTTCTAACCGCAAACGCTCCGTTCCGCAAGCAACGGAATTTACTCATTTGCGAAGGGTCACAACACCGGTCACTCCTTCGGCGGGGTGAAGTCGGCGATGTAGATTTGGGCCGCCTTCCCGCCCTCGCGGGACGAGGTCCACATCACCTTCGTGTAGTCCGGGCTGAACACCGGGAGCACGTCCTGGCCGGGCGCGAAGGTGATCCGCGCCTTCTTGCCCGACTCGGTGTCCATCCAGTGCAGGTCGTAGTTGGGCGGGGCCAGCGGGTTCGAGTGGTCCGCGCCGGTGTAGATGATGTGCTTGTTGTCCTTGTACCAGTACGGCGCCCAGAACACCCACTTGTCATCGGCCGTGAGCGCCTTCTCACCTGTACCGTCACTGTTGATGACGTAGAGCTGGAGCCGGTCCTTTTCCTTGCGGTCGGCGCGGAACACGATCTTCTTCCCGTCCGGGCTGAAGAACGGGCCGCCGTTGTAGCAGTTGGGCGCGTCGGTGACGCGCTTCGCGTTCGTGCCGTCGGTGCCCATTGTGAACAATTGCACATTTCCCGCGTTGCCCGCGCTGTACACGATCCGCTTGCCGTCCGCGGAGTAGCTGCCCTCGGCGGTGTACACCTTCGCGTCCGGGGTGAGGCACTTGAGCCCCGTCCCGTCGAGGTTGGCCTCGTAGATCTTCATGTGCGGGTCGAAGTCCCACGAGTACCGCCGGCGCACGCCCTTCTTCTTGTCCTCTTCGCGCTGCTTGTACTCGGCCTCCTGGTGCTTCTTCGCGTCCGGGTCGCCGTGGCTCGACGCGAAGAGAACCTTCTTGCCGCTCGGGTGGAAGTACCCGCAGGTGGTGCGCCCGATTCCGGGGCTGATGCGAGTGGCTTTGCCCGTCTTCAGGTCCATGATGAAGATCTGGTAGAACGGATTCCCGGTGTCCTTCTCCTCGGCCTGGAAGATGATCTTGGTGCCGTCCGGCGCGAAGTAGCCCTCACCGGCCCGCACGAAGTCGGTCGTGAGCTGCTTGATGTTCTTCAGGTGCGCGGTTTCGGCGGTCTTCCAGTCGTCCGGCTGAGCCGCCGGAGCGAGCGCGAGGGAGAGCAACAACACGTTCATGCGGCGTGTCCTTTCGGGTAAGCGCGAACCAATCGTGCTTCAGTGTATCATTCCTGGAAGTGGGAAGTACACCGGCGTTCTGTCGCCTCACCGCGAGCGGGCACGTGGTATGAACGAGCCGAAGCCAATGCCCTGCGGCCTGTGCGGGCGCGGGTTCCCCAAACCCGCTCTCACGCAGCACCACTGCCTGCCGAAATCCAAGGGCGGCACGAGTGACGACGTCGCGATGATCTGCTCGCAGTGCCACGGGATGGTCCACGCGACCTACACCAACGCGACGCTCGCGGCCGTGTACCCGACGATCGAAGCGCTGCGAAAAGCGCCCGAGCTAGTCGCGTTCATCAAATGGGTGCGCAAACAGCCGATCACGCGCCGAAAGCGAAACAAGGAGCGCCGCGACAAGTTGTAAGGCGCTCGGATCTTGAGGTGGTTAGTAGCGCTCGTAGGCCAGGCGCCACCAGGTACCGTTCTTCACCATAGGGTCGTGTGCGGGGAGTTCTGCGCTATGGGAAAACTCAAACGGGGGCCGGAGCCCCCGTTCGCTGCACGTCTTTTAGCTGGCTGAGTGCCACTCGCGTCCCAAGGACGTTGATACTTTCTCCAGCGCTAGCCCCACCAACACTCCGGCCGTTTCCGGAGACAAATTGCCCCCACCCGACCAGTGCCGCGCGACCCGAGCGAGGTCGGAAGGGGTCACCTGCTTTGCACCCAGCCACAGCTCGTCCGAGCGGCCCTCTTGGGATTGATACCGCAGCCGCACCCGCCCACTCTCGGTCAGCCACTCCAAGAAATCGATGGTTAGTTCATCGCTCACTATGTCTCCCTGTTTGAGTGCCGCGGCGGGTCGATCATAGCAGAGTTGACAGTGCCCCGTTCGACTATTCCGAAATAGCGCCGCCTTACCGCGGCGGTGCGGTGTCCGCGGGGATGCAGAAATCACGGACCCAGTTCGTGCCGGGTTCCGTACCACTTCGGCTCCCCGGGCACCGCCTTTACGGGATCATTTTTTCTTTGGTGGAGGTGCGGTCTTCACGGGCGCCCCCTTCGCGGCCTTCGGCTTCTTCTTCTCTCGCCCCTGGGAGTTGTTGCCTTTCGCCATCGCACGTACCTCGGTTCGGGTTCGGGAGCGGCCAAATGACCGCTGCGCTGATACTACCCGTACCGCGCGCGATGGGGGTGCGCGCTCTTCGTATTTATTCGCGAGACGTGGCGCGCGTGCCCATACAACCCGGGATTCGGTTCGTCTTTTCCCCAGTGCGACGTAAGATTAACTCTTTGGGCCGATTACGGCCCGGGAGCGGCCGGCTCGACTCGTAACTCCAAAGCCGGTGCCCGTTCGCGCAGCCGTTTCACTCGTGTGCCGCGCCGTACCCGGCCGGTTCACGGAGACCACTTCCTCATGTCGCTACGATCTGAATTTTTGGTCGGCGCCCAGGCCCCCCCCCCAAAATTCCCGAAGGACGAGGCCGGGTTCCTCAACGAACTGAAGCGCCGGGCCGATGCGTACTTCGCGGAGACCGGGTGCAGCGAGCGCGACTGCTGGCGCATGTACCTGAAGACCGCGGTGATCCTCGCGTGGCTCGCCACGTCTTACGCGCTGCTCGTGTTCGCCGCACCGACCGTGTGGCTCGCGGCCCCGCTCTCGATCTCCCTCGCGCTGGCCATTTCCGCGGTCGGGTTCAGCATCCAGCACGACGGCGGCCACCACGCCTACTCGCAGTTCGCCTGGGTGAACCGGCTCGCGGCCCTCACGCTCGATCTGATCGGGGCCAGTTCGTACATGTGGAAGTGGAAGCACGTTGTCTACCACCACACGTACCCGAACGTGGCGGGGCAGGACACCGACATCGACGTGGGGCGCGTCGCGCGCCTCGCGCCCCAGCAGCCGCGCCTCTGGTTCCACCGGTGGCAGCACCTGTACCTGTGGCCCCTGTACGGGGTGACCGCCTCCGCGTGGCACCTGTACGGCGACTTCCGGGACGTGATCGCCGGCACCATCGGGGCGCACCGCGTGCCGCGGCCCACGGGCTGGGACTTGGTCGTGTTCCTGACGGGCAAGGCGGTATCGATCGGGCTCCTGTTGGTGATCCCGATGCTGGTACACTCGTGGTGGGTGGTGCTGGTGTTCTACGCGGTGGTGACGGCGGTGGTGGGTGTGGTGCTCACGGTCGTGTTCCAGTTGGCCCACTGTGTCGGGGAGGCCGAGTTCCCGCAACCGATCGAGGGCGGGCGCCGGATGGGGGACACGTGGGCGGTCCACCAGGTCCAGACGACCGTGGATTTCGCCCGCGAGAGCCGGGTGCTGTGCTGGCTCCTGGGCGGGCTGAACTTCCAAGTGGTACACCACCTGTTCCCGCGCGTGTGCCACATCCATTACCCGGCGCTGGCGCGGATCGTCGAAGCCACGTGCCACGAGTTCGGGGTCCGGTACACGGCCCACCGCACGCTCTGGGGGGGCATCACCTCCCACTTCCGCTGGCTGCGCGAGCTCGGACAACTTCGACAGATTTGAACCCCGTTCACTCACCAGAGGTTCCACATGGCCGAGCGACTTACCGCCAAAGAGCAGGTCCAGTCCATGTTGGACCGCGGTTGGGTGTGGCGAGACGATTACTCCGACGTACTCGTCCACCCGCAGGATTACTCCCTCTCGGCCACCTACGACCGGGCCACCGGTACGCTCACGTTCTCCCCGGAGTTACTCAAGGCACTCGACCAGATCATTCCGACGCCCCCGAACCGCAACCCGCGGTACTGGCGCGACGAGCAGAAAAGCAATTCTCCCAAAAAGTAGCGGCGGGCGCACTTAATCCGTACATTGGTGCGGAATAAATGTCGCTTGCCGGTGTGGCGCGGGTACGATGGTAGCAGGTGAGACAACCTCACCTGTGTTCAATTTTCGGCCCAACCGGGCCTGGGGATTTACGACCGTGGCAACTAATCTGTACGTCGGCAACATGTCCTTCTCGACGACCGAGGATCAACTCCGAGAGGTTTTCTCTCAGTACGGCACGGTGACCAAAGTGCAGCTCATCATGGACCGGGAGACGGGGCGCCCGCGCGGGTTCGCGTTCGTGGAAATGAGCAGCGGCGCGGACCAAGCTATTGCGGCCCTCAACGGGACGCAGCTCGACGGCCGGTCCCTGACCGTTAACGAAGCCAAGCCACGTGAAGGTCGCAGCGGTGGTGGCGGTGGCGGCGGGTACGGTGGTGGCGGTGGCCGCAGCGGTGGTGGCGGCGGGTACGGTGGTGGCGGTGGCCGCAGCGGTGGTGGCGGCGGGTACGGTGGTGGCGGTGGCCGCCGGTACTAACCGTTAGAGCGAGCTACTGGGAGTGACTCCCAACGTCGCAGGCCGGGGGGATTTGCCCCGGCCGATTTTAAAGACATACGGTGCGTTGCTGTCGCGGCCGACGCCACGAATGGTGCAGGCAGCGTGTTAGTCGCCTGACCGTCAGGCTCCGTTCCCGAGTTCGATCACCACGCCCCGCCCCTTCCCCATCTGGGTGCTGGCGTTCAGGAAAATGGTCCCCGCGATGTCTGCTCGGCCCGCCGCTTCGTGGATGTGGCCGAACACGTGCAGGCGCGGCTTCACTTCCAGCACGCGATAGAGCAAGTCACGACAACCACAACACTCACCAGTTCGATTGCGGTCGAGGATGCCTTCTGACGGACCGTGCGTGATGAGTACGTCCAATCCGTTCGGGATCTGTGCCCACTTCGCCGCCAGTTCCGAACCACGGGGGAGCATGAACGCCCAGTCGGAGAAGCACGGCGTCCACGGGCTGCCGTAGAACTTCAGCCCCTCAATTTCGCAGCCGGAATCTTCGAGGTAGGTCGCGTTCGTGAGGCGGACACGGGCTTCCATCGGTGTTTCCTGGAAGCACCAGTCGTGGTTGCCACAAATGACGATCTTGTGCTTGTGTGGGAGCGTCCCGAGCCAGCGGTCGAAGTCCTCGACGTCCTTGAGCGAACCGTGTCGGGTGATGTCGCCCGCGTGAACGAGGACATCCCCTTCGGGCACGTCCGCGCGGTCGTGCCAACCGTGAGTATCGGAAATGCAAACGATGCGCACGGTGGAGCCCCTCGACCTTTACCGTACACAGATTATCAATTCGCTCGCGAGGCTGAAGCCCTGCACCGGTCGCGGAACTCGGCGAGCCCAGTGGGTCGCCTCGCACTTCGCGATCAGTACGCGGCGCGCACAGTGAAAGCTCGCCTGACGATTACGATGGCGCTACCGATCAGCCCAGCTATAGTCCATGCAACTGGAATGATGACGGAAGCCTCCAGCCGTTCGGCGGGCGAGAGATAAAAGAGGGTTCCCCCGAGCACGCCGAACCCGGGACCGGCAATGAGGCTCTTCCACCACCGGGGGCAGGCCACAGCCACAATCCCGGCGAAAATACCTGGGCCGATGAGAAGTACCAAAGCCCGAATGATTTGGGGTAGCTTGGGGATCTGCAATGCGGGTAGTGGTGAAGGCAACTGTTCCCTAACTTCTGCGGCCACACCGGACCCAAACCAGAACGCTAAGAACGTGGCTGTGTAAGCCGCGCCGAATGCGACCACAAACCATACCACGTGTTTCGCGTAGAAAACTAAAGTCGTGAGAGCGGTCCCAGCGTGCAACTTGTCTTTATCAGTCGCCTGTTCCGCTTCGGTCATTGATCACCTCCGTCCCCAGCACGGGCACCTCGCGGTGAACAGGCCGGGGCACGCACACATGACGACAGTGAGCAGGCTCGGTTTCAGCCCTTTAATAGCCTCGAAATTTTCGATCATCGCGCTGAAAGAGCCCCGTCCCGCTCTTCAATAGCCGCCTTCACCTTGGCCAGCGCGCGCAGGCTGATCTGCGAGATCCGGTCGCGCACTCACGCCAACCACCGCCCGACTTCGTACTTCGCGATCAACACATCGAGGTGAACAGCGCGATACCGGCAATCAGCAGCGCCCTAATCGAAGTGCGGGCGTGAGCGAAAATTGGAGTCAGCTTAGCCGCAACGCAGGCTCTGTGGTCAGCGACCCTTGCGGAACTTCAACACCACTTCCGCTCCGCCCTTGTCGCGGCTGACTAATACGTTCTTCGCTCGGTCGAAACTCACCTCCGACTCGCTTGGCAGAGCGTGGCCTTGCTTGCCCTTCGTGTCGAGTACGAGTACCTGTTTACCGTCCTTGGCCTCGATCTTCCACGTCCCGGTAGCCGGTGGGTTCGCCACGTCGTTAGTGATCTCGACCTTGAACGTTCCATCCTTGCGGAAGGTGTATTCGTAGCGAGTCCCCATCACGACTGCCCGCACGTCGACGTACCAGGTTCCGGACTTTAGCACCGGTGCCACATCGTCTGCTGCCGTTGAGAAACTGGCGCCGGTCAGGAGTAGTGCGGTTGCCGTGGCGATTCGGAACACAGGCAGTCCTCCAGGAGAAGCGGGCCACCGGACAGTGATCCAAAATACCATCGTTGTGTTTTTCCCACTACTCCTTCCCCAACACCAAGTCGACGCCCCAGTACCCGGCACGTGTGGCCCGGGACCACGGCAGTGATCGAACACGTCGGGGCGGTCGTAAGCTTCAGTCACGGCGTTTTCTTTTGCTGACGCTGCTCCTCCAAAACTTCGCGTTTGACGCGCTCCACCTCTCGTTCCGCTTCTTCCGCTTTCCGTTTGGCCCGTTCCGCCAGCTCCTGGAGTACGAGTGATTCGACGTGCAGTTTCCGAATCTTGGCCTTTTCCTCGCGCAGACCTCGTCGCCACTCTTGGAACTCGCGCGCCGAAATGTAATTCCTGAGATAGCCCGGGTCAGATGTGCGCCACCACCAGGTTACACAGAGGGCCTGATACCGAAAGTGTTCGTCGTCCTCGATGCGCTCCTGCAACGCCGCAACGAAGCCGGTCACGTAAGTTTTGGTGGGTGCGGGCTGCGACTCTTTCGCGAGCAGAACCAGGAGAGTGGTCGCGATAGTAAGCCCCATGTGCTAACTCCGCTGGAGTCCTCGATCGATTGCCCGCTCCCAGCATGACCGATCCGGCGCCCGGTGCAAGCGCGAACGCCGGCCCGTAACGAGCCCGGGCCGCCCACCGAGGCAGCGCATCACCTGCGCACATCTTCTGCACCTCGGCCGCCTTCCGCACCTCGGCCAGCGCAATGTAACATGCGATCAACCACAGCGAGCCGGGGGACGTAGTGATTCCGGGATGCAGAACGGCCCGGCGGCCCCTGGGTGGGGTCCATCGCCCCTCGGAGGGTCTCGAAATGCGAATCCGCTCGCGTGTAGCGCTGGGTGCCATCGGGTTGGTGCTGGTGGCCGTCGGAGCGCCTCGTCAGTCTCATGCCGATCCACGGCCCGCCGAACGGCTGACTGAGTTCGGTCCGCCCAAAGTGATCCTGGACGGTTCGGAGTTCGCAGCTCGACTCAAACCCCATTACGCGGACTTCGACGGCGACGGGAAGATCGATCTGCTAGTCGGCGCTTGGGACCGATTGCTCGTCTACCGGAACCGAGGGACCAACGCGGAGCCCGAGTACGCCAAGCCGACGTGGTTCGACGAAGCCGTGCCGTCGGGCCGCATCCCGGCCGGGTGAAGCTGCGGACTGTTCACTCCCCAGTTTGGGGACTTCGACGGCGACGGCCGAGCGGACCTGGTCTCCGGGTCCAACTGCTGTGATCCCTGGACGGTTCACCTGTTCCTGCGGAAAGCGGACGGCACTTTCGCTGCCCGCCAAGAGATCACGTTCGTCCGGTCCGACATGACGCCCCAGCAGCGGGCCTGGGTCATGCGCGGTCACTCCCAGCCACACCTGCTCGACTGGGACCGCGACGGCCGCACCGACCTGGTGCTCGCCGACTCACAGAGCTGGAAGCTCCTGGTGGGTGTCGGCCCACTTAAGGGGAAGTCCGAGGTGACCGTGAGGCCGTTCGATCTGCCGGAGGTGGCCGACCGGAAGCCCTACGACTTCCAGTTCGCCGATTGGGACGGCGACGGGGTGTTCGACGTGCTATTCGCCGGCGGGTACCTGAGCGCAGATAAACGGTGGCTCTATGACCTCTACTGGTGCCGGAACACGTCCCGTGAGGGGCAACCGCGGTTCGAGAAGCCCGTCCGGTTACTCACGGCCCCGGCGCAGTCCGACGGGTGGGGGTACGAGGGGTTCACGGTGGCGGACCGGGGCCGGGCCGGGCATCAGGATCTGGTCCTGAGCGTCAGCAAGGATTGGCAGCCGAAGCCGAAGCCGGAAAAGGGGTGGACGAACAAGAGCCAACTCGTGCTGTTTCAGCGGAAGTAAGCTCATCGGCAAGAACCGCGTCTTGCTCGATCCGCACGCAGCGCCCTAACGGTGGTTGCCTCATCTCCGTTCCCGGGGTACGGTATCCCCTGTCGCTCAGAATCGAAGCGCGGAGGAGCGCGTGCCCCGGCTGATCGTCATTCGCGGTGTTGATGAAGGGAAGCAGTTCGAGCTGACCGGGGCCACCGTTACGATCGGCCGGCACTCGGCGAACGCCGTATCGCTCCACGACACACAGGTCTCGCGCCGGCACCTCGAAGTGCGGGCGGGCGCGCACGGGTACGAACTCGTCGACCTCGGGAGCGGGAACGGCACGCTCCTGAACGGACAGCCCGTCCAGGTCGCCCCGCTGCGGAGCGGCGACGCGATCACCATCGGTCAGTCGGTGCTGATGTTCACCGTCGGGCGCAACGAGATGCCCGCGCTCGGTAACGAACTCACCGAGCGCGTGCGACTCCGGGCGCAACCGGACCAGGATCTCAACTCGGCTATCGTGCGCACCGTTGCGGCCGACGCGGGCAGCCAGATCCTCGCGCGCCCGTCCGTCGCGACCGACTGGGTCCGCACCCGCCTCGCGAGCCTCGCGGCCCTTTACGAAACCGCCGAGGTCGTCAGCCACATCCTCGACGTTGATCAGCTCCTCGACGCCGTCATGAACCTCGTGTTCAAGTCCGTGGACGCGGACCACGGGTGTTTCATGGTGCGCGACGAGAGCGGGCGCCTCATCCCCAAGGCCGTGCGGTACCGCGAGGGCACGAACCGGCAGGAAGAACTCGCCGTCAGCCACACGATCGTCGATCACGTCATCAAGGAGAAGCAGGGCGTTCTCGTGTCGGACGTCCACAACGACGACCGGTTCAGCGGGGTCGAGAGCCTCCACCGGCACAACATCCGCGAGGCTATCTGCGTCCCCATGAAGGGGCGGCGCGAAGTAGTTGGGGTGCTGTTCCTCGATACCCAATCTACACTCAAACAGTTCGTGACCCGAGGACTCGAAACGGGCAAATTCACCGAGGACCACCTGCACCTCGCCAGCGCGATCGCGCACCAAGCCGCGATCGCAGTTGAAGAGAGCCGGTACCACGAGGCGCTCGTCAACGCGGAGCGCCTCGCGGCCGTGGGTCAAACGATCGCGGCGCTCTCGCACCACATCAAGAACATCATGCAGGGCGTCCGGTTCGGGGCCGATATGGTCCGCACCGCGATCAAGGAATCCGATACCGACCTGCTCGGTAAGGGCTGGAAGCTGGTCGAGCGGAACCAGAGCCGCATCGACGAACTCATCCTCGACATGCTGAGCTACTCGAAGGAGCGCGAACCGGCAGTCGAGCCGACGGACCTCAACAAGCTCTGCGAGGACGTGCTGGAAATCATCCGCGGGCGCGCGACGGACCGCGGCGTCGCGATCGAGTGGCGCCCGGGGGTCGGTGTTTCCGTCGTCCCGTGCGACACAGAGGGCATCCACCGCGCCGCACTGAACCTCGTGAGCAACGCCATTGATGCCCTCGAAGACCACCCGAGCGCCAAGCTCTCGGTACAAGCGATCCTCGAACCGGACGGTACCTGGGCCAAAATCATCGTGATGGACAACGGCCCCGGTATCCCGACGGACAAGCTCGAAGACATCTTCCGCCCGTTCGTGAGCACGAAGGGCAGCCGCGGAACGGGTTTGGGCCTGCCAGTGAGCCGCAAGATCGTCCGCGAACACGGCGGCGACATCCTCGTTCAGAGCGTCATCGATAAGGGGAGCAAGTTCACCATCCGCCTGCCAATGAAGTCCGCGTTCACCGGCGACGCGAACGCCGCTACCGGGTTGTTCCCCGTCCTTCCGCCCCTCGAAGAATAGCGCACCGGGGCGAACACGCCCTCACAGGCGCCGGGCGATACCGGCACCTTACTCACCCCCAATTACCCCACCATCACAGGCACGAATCCACACTCACCCGAACGGGCGATTCCCCTGCGATTTCGTGGGTGATACGCCAATACGGGTGCCCGCAACGACGGGTTCCGCGGGCTGGGGAATCGGGAGCACGCGACCGCACATCTTACCCAGCCAGACCTCTTTCGCTGACCGGACACTGTTCGCTACACGGTCCCTGCGGAACGATTCGCCACATCGATTTTGTAAAAATGACACACGCGCAATTTCATCACAACTGACCGTGACAAAGAATAGAAGCACGCCCCCGCGGCGCTGCGAGTCGTAACAATCGTTACGCACCTTGCCCGCCGGTGAGGTTTCACCATGTTCGCGCACCTACTGTCATCGACAACGCTTCGCACGCTCGCCGGGTTTACCTGCGTGGCGGGCACGGTCGGCGTCGGAACACTGTTCGCAATAGACCCACTTCCCCCGGGTGCGCCGGTTTCCTCACCGGTACCACTTGTCGCTCCGGCGGCGAAGCCGGTTTCTATCTCGGACGTCGCACTCGCGCGTGCCGCCCTTGCTGCATTTGATGCGGACCCGGTGCTGAAGGATGCTCACGTTTTCGTGAGTGTGGTGGACCGCGGGGCCGTGATCGGCGGCCCGGTCACCAGCGAATCGGTGAAGAAGCGTGCGGAAGCCGTTGTGCGTGCGATCCCCGGCATCGAGTCGGTGAAGAACACGTGCTTCATCGAAGCCGACCCGGACCCGCTCATGCGGGCCGTGGCCGACCGGATGAAGCCCGGCACGAAACCGACCATTAGCAGCACGCCCCTGCCCGGCGTTTCGATCCCGCCCGCGGCCCCGGAAGGGTACATCCCGCCGGTGCCGCCGCCCCAACCGACCGACCTCGTCGCGTCGGTGCAGAAGACGGTCGTCGCCCAGCACCCGACCTCGCTCGGTCCGCCGGTCGTCGGCCTGCTCGGAGCGCCTGTGGCTCCGCACACTGTCGCTAAGGTGCCGCCAACACCAACACCAACACCGACGCCGAGCGCCCCCTCGACGGCTCCGGGCGCGCTGACCGGTTCCGCGGGCGCGAAGCCGTCGGACGTCCTCACTGCGGTCGCGGCGATTCGCGCGACGGACGCCCGTTTCGCGAAGCTGACGGCCGAACTGAAGCCCGACGGCGGGTTGTTCGTGAGCGGGTCCGCGGCGCAAATCACCGACGTGGTGGACTTCGTGGCGGAAGCCCGCAAGGTATCGGGCGTCGTCCGCGTCGCGGTGGACCCGAAGCTGGTGAAGTGATGGAATCTCGTCGGTCACAATCGACCCTCTGAAACCGAGTCTCGGCCACCGTAAGAATGGGGCCGGTTTCAGAGGCGTCCGTGCCGACTCCGGCTAACATTTGCTAACATCTTCCGGAACCCGATTGTTAGCCAATCGCCGCAACTAGCTTTCCCGCAAATTGTTGTAAAGAATCACCAGACAACGTGTCTGTGCATTTGCTACAGTAATCCGCACGTCTCGGGCCTGCAATTCCCACGTACTTCATGCGTCTGCTTTCGGCCAATAGCTGAAACAGATCTCGTGCAAAAAGCGGTCGAATGCGGTCCCGTCGTCACTCCGGATTTGCACTAACCCCTTATCCGCCAGCGCCGTTCCGCCATCGAAGATCACGAACAGCCCGTGGTACAACCCTCGTAGTTCATCGTCGACGACAGCAGCAGACTCTTCCACTGGAACCTCGGCGAACCGCCGGGCGATCCGGGCCTGCGTAGCTGCAAAGGCCGCGGCGACTTCACGCATGAATGGATCTTGAAGGTAGCTACGCCCCATCACTCCTCCGCGGCCTCCACTGTTTCCTAAAAGTGTTGAATTGACGAGAAGCGCCCGCCCAGAATAATGGTGGTAACCACCTCGGTCCTCTCGCTCAGTTTTGGGCGCCAATCACATCTGTACACGAAAAATACCACACGCCTTCTTTGGACGCAAGTATACTTACTGAGAATTTTCGCGTTCGCCGGGTCAATTACGCCCGCGCACCCTCATCCAATCACCCACGCGACAAAATCCGAGAATATTCTAATTTGATCTTTGGTCTTGATCTCTGCTGACTACGTTGTCTACTGCCCCCGTGCTTTACACCCGGTTTTCCATCACCCACCCGTTCGCGTTCTAGAATTCGCGATAGGAGGCCGTTTGCATGCGCGTTCTGGTGGTCGCGGACATCCACGGCAACAGGGCCGCGCTTGAGGCGATCCGCGAGCCGTTCGACGTGTGCCTATGTGTCGGTGACATCGTCGATTACGGCCCGGAGCCGGCGTGGTGCGTGGACTGGGTGCGCCAGAACGCGACCTACTGCGTGCGCGGGAACCACGACCACGGCGTCGCACAGAACGTCGACATTCAGGGCGCCGGCGGGTTCCGCTTCCTCACGTCGGTGACGCGCCCGATCGCGGTCGCGACCCTTTCGGGGGACCAACGGCGCTACCTCGCCGAACTGCCCACGTCCCGCATGTTTACACTCAACGGCAAGCGGTTCCTGCTCGTTCACGCCACCCCGCGTGACCCGATGGACGAGTACGCCCCGGCCGATCCCGCGTTCTGGTACCCGCGGCTCGCGGGCCTGAAGGTCGATTACGTGCTCACGGGCCACACGCACGTGCCCTACACGCTCCGGGTGCGCAACACGCTCGTCGTGAACCCCGGCAGCGTCGGGATCGGGCGCGACGGCAACCCGCACGCCTCCTACGCGATCATCGACGGCGACGACGTGCAGTTGAAGCGCATCGAGTACGCGATCGAAGAAACGGTGGGCGCAATGGAAGCAACCGTCCGCGACGCGACCGCCCGGCTCATGCTCACCGACGTCTTCCGCACCGGCGGCCTCCCGACCAAGTGGCTGCTCCGCAACGGTTCCCTGTCCAACGGCAATGGGAACGGAAACGGCAATGGGAACGGAAACGGGAAGATCGCCCACTGAGTCGAACCGCGTGTTCACGCGAGGGGCGGAAACATTCCCCTTGCATCCCAGGTTCATCCGGCTATATCCGGGCCGAAACACGAACGTGGGAGTGCAGACATGCGGGCGCTACTTGCCCTGGTCGTCGCGTGCGCGGCGGTCGGGTGCTACCAGGACAAGTACAACGTGAACAGTCCGCAGCGCGAGGACTACCAGCTCCCGCCGAACGAGACGCGCTACAACGAACCCGATAAAGCGACGTACCGCCCGCCGCCCACTCCCAAGAAGGAAGAGAACCTCCGGGACCGGAACAAGGGCGGCGGACCGGGGGGCGGCGGGCTCGGTGGGTTCTAGTGATTTCGCCGATTAACAAGCCAATTCTAATTGCACGAGCGGGCGGGCCGGTCGATTACGACCGGCTTGCCGTGCGTAGCGGTCCGGCAAATCCCCGCGCCCTCCCATTTTCCCAAAACTCCGGCAACATAGCCGCCACCGGGACGATCTCCTATTTGAGTTCTTCCCTCGAAGCCCGCGCCCACGGGGGGAGACCATTCGTGGAGCTCCCTCGTGTCGCGCACCCGGTTCCTACTCACGTTCTTTTTCGCGCTCTCCGCAATCAGCGCGGCCGACGCCAAGGCCGACAGTCTGTTTGTTCGGAAGGCGAAAGCGGTGGACGAGGCGAAAGCCCGCGCCTTGATCGAAACGCTGAAGAGCGATCCCGACGAAAAGAAGCGCAAAACCGCGGCCGATGAACTCGGCGGCGCCGATCCGCGCATGTGCCCGGACGCGGCCCCCACTCTGATCACCGCACTTCGCAAAGACACGTCCGCCGGGGTTCGGGCCGAAGCCGCGAACTCGCTCCGCCAGTTGAATGAAGTGGTTCCGCAAGCCGGCGCCGCGTTGGAAATGGCCCTCGATAACGATCCGTCGCCGCTAGTGCGCCTCGCAGCGAAGCGGGCGTTGTGGGTGTATCACCTGAACGGCTACCGTACCGCGAAGAACGAGGACGGCACCGGCAACCAGACGATCGAACCGCCCATTGCCAGCCCGTCCGGTCCGCGCCAGGTGGTGGCCTTCATCCCTGCGCCGCCCGTGCCCGTGGCTTCGCCTCCAACGGAGCCCATCGCGGCAACGCCCGTCCCGCAGCTCCCGCCGGTCGCAGCCCGCCCCACGCCACAACCCGGTCCGCGGCTGTTCTGGCCGAACATCTTGCCCGGTCCGCGGTCCGCGGTTCGCGCGGCGCTGAACCTCCCGCCACTGGTGGTTTCAAGGGACGAACCGCCGCTGGCGAAGAAGCCCGCGGTACCGGCCGTCACGATGAGCACGCCGCCGAAGCACACGCCAGAACCGCCGCTCGTTCAGCACGTACCCGTACCGACAGTATCCGAATACGTGCCGACGCTCCCTCCGTTCCAGCCGGACCTCCCGTCGGTGGTGTCTCCGCCCCTTCCCATCAGCAAGTTGAAGCAGCCTAAGTAGATGTGAAGAACGCGCAGCCTTGTTCCCCGACATACCAGCGAGAACAAGGCTGTGAATGCTGATAGAGAGCAGACGTTAAGCCATTTCTTGAACTAACACGCCCTTGCTTCGGTCACCTCAACTCGATACTGTCGGAGGGATTTCAACCCTAAAACTCGGGGAGGAGATCCCGATGGGATTGGTAACCTTCGCACTTCTTGCATTCACGCAAGAAGCTCACGCTCGCCCATTTCTCCCGATTCTTCAAAAGGAAAAGCTAGTCGCGACAGACCGAATGCTCGACATTGCGATCGAAGGGGACGGGTACTTCCAAGCCACGAACTCTTGTGGGGACTGTCTGTATACGCGCGTCGGACGGTTGCACCGGAATGTTCAAGGCAGCCTGGAAACAAGCGAAGGTTATCTCCTCTCTCCCCAAATCACCGTGCCCGAATCTGCGACCACAGTTGTGGTTGCCAGTGACGGTCTAGTTCACGCGATTGTGCCAAATCACAAGCCCCAGCCGCTCGGCCAAATTCTCCTCTACCGGTTCGCCCACCCGCAACATTTGCTGCCGTTCGAGCGCGGCTACGAGGTCGGAACCAACGAATCCGGCCCACCCAAGGTGAGCAAACCGGGCAAGAATGGCGCGGGGAAGTTCCGTCAGCGCGCGATTAACGTTCCCCCGATTGCCACATTTACGCGAGTACCAAGGGGGAACGTTACCCGTACTAATGGGATGTTCGACCTCGCGATCGAGGGGGCAGGATTCTTCCGGGTCGTTACCCCGACCCGAGAGCGACTGTTCACTCGATACGGGCGCTTCCACCTTGATGACGAGGGCCGGATCGTGACCGCCGAAGGCTACGTGCTCGAACCGCGGCTATTCCTTCCGGGAAACGCCATTGCCCTTTCGGTCGGGCTGGATGGCCACGCTTCCACACAGTTAGGAACGGACCACAATGTGGCGGTTTCCATCGGCCAACTCAACTTGTATCAGTTCCCCAAGCTGGGTGAGTTGGTAAAGGTGAAAGGGCCGTATTACAAGGAATGCAGGCAGTCGGGCGAAGCCGTCGAAAGTGCCCCCGGCGTTAAGCACGTGGGCATCGTGCGCCAGGGTTACCTCGACCGGACATCGTACATTCCGCTGCAACCGGAGGGGCAGTTCGTTCCCACGGCTCGATGCTTCGATCTCGCGATCGAGGGGCAAGGTTTTTTTGAGGTCCAAACGCCCGCGGGCGAGCGCCGGTTCACGCGGCGTGGGCGCTTCCACGTCAACACCGACGGGAAGCTCGAAACACAAGATGGATACCTTCTTCAACCGCCGGTCACGCTCCGCCTGGACACGGTCGCCGTATCCATCGAGCCCGACGGAACGGTTCGCACGCAAGTTAAGTCCCAAAAAGAGCCGGTGCGCGCGGGACAGATCGCGCTCGCGCGGTTCGCGGACCCATCCGGGCTTGGTCAGGTCAACGAGTATTACTTCGAGCCTTCCAAGTTCTCGGGACCGGCAAAGCGACTCGTTCTCGGAACGAACGGCACCGACAAAGTGTGGCAGGGGTTCCTCGAACGACCACTCCAAGGAGCAGGCGGACGCAACTAGCAAGCAATCCGCTACAGATTACTGATCCGATGCTGCGCCGCCGACTACGCGGGCGGCCGAGATGTGTGGCTGATAGCCCTTGCGGGGCAAAGATGGGAAACCATTTTCCGCAGGGCACGATCGTACTTCGTTACGCTCCCTGAATCAGCCGGATCGCCTGCTGCGCGGCCTGGCGCAGAGGTTCGGCGCCGCTGCGGGCCGCTTCGCGCAGATCCACCAGCGCGCCCGAGGCCGCAGATCCGATCCGCCCCAGTGCTTGCGCCGCGTGGACCCGGCAGGTCATTTCCGATGAAGTCGGGTCCGGAACGGGCAATTGAGCCGGGGTGAGCGCCTCGCTGTTCGGCATTTCGATGGCGGTCGGCGTGAGGGACGAAATCGGCGTGCGCGTGAGCGGGCACTCGGGCCCGCGAAGCACACGAGCGAGGAACGGGACCGCGGACCGGGCCGAAACGCCCATCCAGCCGATGGCGATGGCCGATTCCGCCCGCACGAACGGGTCCGCGTGTTGCAAGTGCGCGATGAGAGTCGCGAGCGCCGGCGCACCGATCTGACTCAGCGCCTTGGACGCGAGCCGGCACAGCACGATGTTCGTCCCGCGCATCGCTTCCGCCAGAAGCGGGACGCTCTCCGCGCCGTCCGCCCCCATGTTACCAAGCGCCTGAGCCGCGCCGGACGCGGTTCGCGGATCGGGGTCTTTGAGCGAGTTACACAAGTCTTCGAGAGCGGGACGTGCGAGCGGGCCGAGTTTCCCGAGTGCCCAAACCGCGTTCCGCCGAACGTACTTGTCGGCGTGGCCGAGCATCAGGACGAGTGTCCCGAGCGCGTCCGGCCCCATTCCGCCGATCGCGTGGGCGGCCGTTTCGCGCACCTTGGCGTTCTCGTCGTCGAGAGCGCGAACCAAGGCGGGCATCGCGTCGCGCGCGAGCCACCCCAGGCGCCCCAAATCCTTGGCCGCACGCTGCCGGTCCACCACGTTCGTGCTCCGCAGCGCACGAACGAGTGCGGGCAGCGGATCGTCGGCGGTCGCACCTGGTTGTTGCACGCTTCCGTCGCTCACCACAGGAACCGAGCGGTTGACTCCTGGCAACCACTGACAACCTTAGCTCACCCTCACCATGCGGCAACCGACTCACTACGTTTTGACTGTGCGCGAACTTTGGATTGGGCATGGGGCCGAAAATTCAGCACGGGCGAGAGCCGCTATGTTCGTTGCGTGAAAGTTCATTGAGCTTCCGAACCGCCCCGGTCCTCCGCGTTGGCCTCTTGTTGCGAATACCCGCGGGTCCGCCAATCGTTCCAGGTGATTCGAGCAAGGGCGATGAAGAGCAGAGCACAGACGGCCCGGGTGAAGCCGGTGTTAAACACGACGCTGGCATTGAACACAACGAACCCCGTGAACCCGTAAACCGCCCACGTGATCCAACGGGGTCGGCTCAGGTACGAATCGAACGCGACCCACGCCCACACCACATCTGCGAACCACACCAGCGCGAAGGCATAGTTCACGAAGATCCCGTTGCCGTACCCGCCCACCTCTCGCGTGTGCTCCCACGCCACCTCGTGCGACCACCCGTGTGCGAGGTGAAACGCGACCACAATGTGAAGTACGCACATCGCGCAGCCCCACGTGTAGATGGCGCGCACGAAAATCGTCGCCGGCTCCCAGCGGCGCCGGGCGAACGCGAGCGAGAAGCCTGTCACCCACCCTATTACCACTCCGAACGCCGTTTCCTGAATTGCCGGGTGCTGGGGGTTCATTTGTGCGGGGTCGAACAGCGAAAGAACCCCGTTGGTGGCGGCCAGGACGCTGAACATCACAACGACCGCACCCGTATCGCGAGCCGGATGCGATTGAACCCGCTCCGCTTCTGCCATACATCACCTCTCCTCTCCTTGTACTCAGCAGCCCCAGTTTACTCGACGGAGCAGTGCGCAATGAGTCGCCGAACGAAGATCGTCTCCACGCTCGGGCCGGCGACCGATTCACCGGACGTTCTGGACGCGATCCTGCGGGCCGGTGTCGATGTGGCCCGCGTCAACTTCTCCCACGGCGCACCAGAAGAACACATCGGCCGGGTCGCGAACTTCCGCGCGGCCGCTCAGCGCGTGGGCAAATTCGCCGCGGTCCTCGCCGACCTCCCCGGGCCGAAGCTCCGCGTGAAGATTTCCTCGCTCCGCTTCCTCAACGCGGGGGACAAGGTCCACTTCTCGCTCACGAGCACGCCGGTCGACGTTTCCGATCTGGTCATCACCGAACCGGAGATGCTCGCGGACGTGCGCCCCGGGCACCGGATGCTCCTCGACGACGGGCGGCTCCAACTGGAAGCGGGCGAAATCAGCGACGGGCGCGTCGTCGCCCGGGTCGTGGTGGGCGGCACGCTCCACCCGAACAAGGGGCTGAACCTGCCGGACACGCCGCTCACGATGGCCGCGCTCACCGAACGGGACCACGGCGCGCTGGCTGTGGCCGCGCGCGCGGGGGTGGATTGGGTCGCGGTTTCGTTCGTGCGCGGGCCGGAAGCCGCGGACGAAGTGCGCGCCGCGTGTGCGGCTCTGGGAATGAACGTTCCGGTCCTCGCGAAGATCGAGCGCCCCGAAGCGGTCGGGCGCGCGGGGGCGATCGTAGCCGCGTTCGACGCGATCATGGTGGCACGCGGAGATTTGGGCGTCGAACTGCCACTGGAGCGCGTGCCGACCGTGCAGAAGAGGCTGATCGCCGAAGCGCGGGCGGCCGGGAAGCCGGTCATCACCGCGACGGACATGCTCGACTCGATGCGGAACAACCCGCGCCCGACGCGCGCCGAAGCGAGCGACGTGGCGAACGCGATCTTCGACGGCACCGACGCCGTCATGCTGTCCGGCGAAACGGCCGTCGGCTCGTACCCGATCGAGGCGGTCGCGTGCATGCACCGTATCGCGGTCGAAACCGAATCGCACCTGCGCCACTCGCGCACGCCCCACACGATGTCGTTCGACGCGGCCAGCGACGACATCGACAACACCATCACCCTGGCCGCGTGCTCGCTCGCCGACGAGGTGAACGCCTCGGCCATCGTGACACCGACGCTCTCGGGGCGCACGGCCAAACTGGTCACGCGGAACCGCCCGTGGACGCCCGTCGTGGCGGTCGCGCCCACCGACGCGATATTACAGCGCCTGGCGCTCGTGTGGGGAATCACGCCCGTGCGTATGACACCGGTCGCGCCGGGCGGGGACCGCATGGCCACCGCTGTGGAAGATGCGTTCAAAGCCGGCACGGTGGCCCCGGGCGAGCGCGTCGTGATCCTCGCCGGGCACCCGATCGCGGGCGGCCCGCGGTTCCCCACCGTCCGCGTCGTTCGCGTCGGCGAAGGCGGCACGTCCTGCGAGCCGTAGAGGGGAGCGACCTCCCCCCCGTCCCCCTCCCTAAAGGGAAGGGGTGCAGGCATACGAAATCGTAGAGATCATGGCTGTTGAACGACCGTTCTTTCTCCCCTTCCCTTTAGGGAGGGGGACGGGGGGTAGGTCGCCTTCCTCTCCTTCTCATGAAATCGCTTAGAGACTAAGTTCGCCCGCACATCTGTCTCTGCCCGCACTACTTCCCATGTGAAACCGTTCGTGTCGTGCGTGTCGCGCCCGTCCTCGGTGCGGTAACGGCATGAATCCGGCGGCTTCCGACATCGTGCGCGCAATTCTTCTCCGCCACCTCAACCGGCGACCGAGTTTTAGGAGACAACACGACCCACGGTCACGAACGGCCCGAACCGCGCTGGCTCACCAGCGCTTCGCGGCCACCCGTTCGCGGGCTGACACACAACGTTGAGGAGCAACGCCGCACCATGTCACAACCGCGCACGTGTCTTTCGCTCGAAACGCTCGAAGTCCGCGAGAACCTCTCCCCCCTCTTCACCGAAACCTTCAACACCACAGCGCCGCCCGCCCTCCCGAGCGGGTGGTCGTCGTGGGCGAGCGACGGAACCACCACGTTCACGAGCGCGACCGGTCAGGGCGCGGACGGGTCCGCCGGTCTCGTGTCGAGCGCCGGGAGCCGCACGTCCTCGATGACGTGGTACCCGTCGACGTTCGACGCCGACACCGGCGCCGAGGTCTCGCTCAAGGTCGATTCGCTCGTCCCGATGTACGTGTTCGCACGCGGCACGAACCTCGAATCGGGCGACCGGAGCTACCTCGCCGCGGTCGTCACGCGCGGCCTGAAGGTGCAGCTCCTGGAGGTCAACGGCGCGAGCACGCGCGTCCTGGGGACGGTTTCTTCGCCGACCTCGTCGTACTTCTCCGGTCAGTGGGTCCGCGTCTCGCTGGTCCCCGAGGGCAGCAGCGTTAAGGTCCAGGTCGTGCGCCAGGACACGGGGCAGTACCTCGCGGCCAACGGAACGTGGCAGGCCGCGCAAACGAGCGTCATTTCCACCACCACGGCCATCACCGGTGGCGGCAAGATCGGGGTCGGGCGGAACGGGCTGTACTACGGCGCCGTTCAGCTCGACGACTTCTCCGGGTTCAGCACGGCGCCGAGCGTCACGGAGACGTTCGACACCACCCCGGTCGGATCGGCGCCGACCACGTGGAACACTTGGGCCTCCGATTCCACGGGCGGCTTCAAGACGACGCTCACGCGCGCCCTCAGTCCGGACAACGGTTTCGCCTCCAACGGGCTTTCCAACACGACGGCCCGGGCGTGGTCGAACACCGATTTACCGGCCGGCGTGGACGTGTCCGCCGCGATCTACCTGGACAGCCTCATCCCCGCACAGATCTTCGCCCGCGGGACGAACGTCCAGGGCTCCACTCCCACTTACTACGCGATCACCCTCACGCGCGGGCTGGAGGCCAAGCTCGTGAAGGTGGTGAACGGTACCGAAACGGTGCTCGCGTCGGTCAAGTCCTCCGCGTACCTCAGCGGACAATGGGTGCGGGCACGCCTGACCGTCGAGGGCAACCAACTGAAGGTGCAACTGTACCGCCCGGACACGCGGCAGTGGCTCACGCCGAACGGCACCTGGTCCGACAGCCCGGACTTTGCCGTGACGCTCAGCGATTCGAGCATCACCGGCGGCGGGAAGGCCGGGGTCGGGCGCAAGGCCGCGGTCTCCGGCACCCTGACGGTCGACGACTTCGATGCGAAGCCGATCGGCGCCGCGAGCGGGCCGCAGGTCGACGTGACGCGCGTGAACGGGACCGGGAACGTGACGGGCGAGGTCACCTTCCGCGCGACCGTCACCGGGGACTTCAACCGCATCGAGTTCCGGCTGAACAACGTGGTGCGGGCGATCTCCGCGACCGGGCCGGCCGACTGGACGTTCGACAGCACCACCGTGGTCAACGGCACGTACACGCTCGTCGTGCGCGTGTTCGACCAGGCGGGGAACGTCGCCGAGGAGGACTTCACGTTCACGGTGTCCAACCCGAACATGGACCCGCTCCCGGACCCGGTGATCCCGAAGCACTACGACTACATCCGCCTCGCGATGCTCGCGTACAGCGGGACGCCCGTCGGCGACTCGTTCGAGCAGTACCTGCTCAAGAACAGCATCGACCTCGTGATCCCGAACCCGAGCTACCTGAACACGATCAATAGCGCCTCACCGAACACGCCGCAGCTCATTTACAGTAACGTGAGCAACCTCTACCAGGGCCTGCTCACGGACTGGCTCCAGTACGCGGACCGCACCGGGGCGTCGCGCGAACTCGCGTTCTACCACGTGACGAAGGCGACCGCGTTCCAGGGCACCAGCCCGTCGTCGCAGCCGGTGACCTGGTTCTGGGGCGTGTACCAGTCGAACGGCACCGCCACCCCGACGGACGTGACCTCCGCGGCGCGGGGTGGGCGCTCGTCCAACGTGCAGTTCGGGGCCGCCGGTACGTCCACCTCGGTCGGGTTCGTGGAGAAGTTCCGCGAAATGAACATCACGCTCGCACGCGGCGCGTCGAGCGGGTGGTCCGGAACGTGGGAGTACGCGACCGCGGTGGACGCGAACGGCAACCCGACCGCGTGGAAGACGCTCGCGCTGAACAAGGACGGCACCAACGGGCTGACGGCCTCCGGGCAGATCACCTTCGACCCGCCGAGCGACTGGGTGGCCTCCTCGATGACGCCGGGCGGCGCGCGGCTCTTCTCGGTCCGGTTCCGCGTCACGAGCGGGACCGCGGCCAACGGCGCGGAACTGCTCACCGTCTTCGGGCGCGACTACGTGAACGCGAACGGCGGGCAGACCGGCACCATCCCCGCGTTCGACTACTCCGCCGACGCGAACCACGACGGGTACCTGAGCGACGCCGAGTACGCCAACCGGCAGGCCGGGATGGACGCGCGGTTCGTGTACGAGTCGCGGCTGTTCTACCCGTACTACGGGCAGATGCGGTACGTCACCAACCCGTCGTCCGCGGCGGTGCGCCACTGGGCCGCCGACTACCACCAGCGCCTGCTGGCCGGGTACCCGAACGCCGACGGCATCTTCATGGACAACGCGACCGGGAAGCTCCCGTTCCCCGGCGTCAGCGTCCTGGAGCCGACCGGAACCTTCAGCGAGGACTCCGGCGCGCTGATGAATTCCGTGTCCCGCGCGATCGGCCCGAAGTGGGTGCTGGCGAACACGGCCGGCGGCGCGACGACCGCGGACCCGATCGTGGCGAACTCGGGCGGCGCGTTCGAGGAGTTCCTGATCCGCCCGATGAGCGCCAACTGGTCCGAGGTGGGCGACGCGGTCGCGCTCATCAACCGGCGCCTGGGTACAACCGGGAACCCGTACCTCGTGATCGACAGCAGCCCCGAGGGGGGGAGCCGGTTCGATTCGCGCACGCAGGTCGCGACGCTCGCCTACTACTACCTGGTCGGTGACCCGGACCGCACGTTCCTGATGTTCTACGGCGGCGACAGCCCCTCCACCTCGTGGTCCGGGCACTGGACCCCGGTCGTAAACGTGGACGTCGGCGCCCCGGTGGGCACGATGAAGACGTTCGCAACGGGCAAAGATCCGGCGAACACGGACCTCACCTACCGGGTGCTCTCGCGCGAGTACGAGAACGCCCTCGTGCTGTACAAGCCGCTCTCCTACGCCCAGGGCAAGGGCGAGGGCACGACCGCGGACAACACCGCGACGACGCACCAACTGAACGGCACGTACCGCATCGTGAACTCGAACGGCACGCTGGGCCAGTACGTCACGTCGGTGACGCTCCGCAACGGCGAGGGCGCGATTCTGGTGAAGGCGTAATGTGGTTTGCGTAGTAGGTTGGGTTGTGCCCGGCGTTTGATCTACACCCGCTCGTTAGCACTCGCGGTTCGCCAAACGCCAAGGCGAACCGCGAGTGCTAACGAGCGGGTGTGTTGCTTTGTAGTCAAACGCTGTCGGCACGGCCCGACCTACGAATCAGGCTTCCTTCAGCAGTTCCGACACCGCGGCATCGGCGACACACTTCCCGCGGCGCGTGAGCCGCACGTCCGATCCGTTGTCGCTCACGAGAGCGTTTTCACGCAGAAGCGCGAGTGCGGCAGGAGCCAGTGTGTCCAACGCGAAGCCGGTTTGCTCGTGAAAGCGCGTGCGGTTGATCCCGTCCGCGCGCCGGAGTTGTGTCGCCATCGTCTCGAAGGCCCGCGCGCGCGGTTCCAGTTCTTCGCGCTGGAACGCGACCGGCTCTCCACTCAGTGCTTTGCGAATGTAGAGCTTCGTGTCGCGCACGTTCAGTTCGCGTGCGCCGTGTACGTAGCGCGCGGCTCCCACACCGAAACCGTAATACGCCTCGTTCGCCCAGTACCGCTCGTTGTGTCGGCACCGGAACCCGGGGCGCGCGAAGTTCGATATCTCGTAGTGCTCGAACCCGGCTTCTGCGAGCCGGTCCATCGCGCGCTCGTACATCGCGAGTTCGTCGTCCTCCGGCACCGGCGCGACTTGCCCGCGGTGCTGCCGTTTCCACAACGGTGTCCCCTTCTCGTAGGTCAGCCCGTAAGTGGAAACGTGCTGCGGCGCGAACGCGAGCGCGGCGTCCAAATCAGCGCACCAACTCGCGAGCGTCGAACCCGGCGCCCCGAAGATCAAATCGAACGACACCGTGGCAATGTGCTTTCGCGTCACTTCGACCGCGCGCCCGATATGCTCCGGCGCGTGACGCCGGTCCAGAACCGCGAGCGACTCGGGCCGGAACGACTGCACCCCGATGCTCACGCGGTTCACGCCGACTGCCGCCAGCACCGCCGCCTTCTCTTCGGTGAGTGAATCGGGATTGGCCTCAATAGAGAATTCGCGCGAGGTACCTTCGAGTGCCGACGGCAGCCAGCGCGTGATCGCCTCCAGCAAGCGTTCCAACTGATTCGCAGACAGGTGCGTGGGCGTTCCACCGCCAATGAACAAGCTCTCGACCGGGCGCGGGGCGCCCAGTGTCGCGAGTTCGGCCGCGAGCGCGTCGAGGTACAGGTCAATGAGGTGATCCTGTCCCGCGGTTACCGCGAAGTCGCAGTACCCGCAGTGGTGCGCGCAAAACGGGACGTGGATGTAAGCGGTCCGCGGGTCGAGCCAGGGAGCGAGAAGTTCCAGAGTTCCAAGTTCCAAAGTTCCAAGCTCCAGAGTTCCAAGTTCCAGAGTTCCAAGTTAGCAGAAACGAAGAAACCCGGTCGGGAAACACCCGCCGGGTCTGTTTTTAGCTTGGAACTCTGGAACCCCGAACTCGGAACCGGTCCTTACGGGAACAGGAACGCGGCCCCGGTGATGATGCCCGCTTCCGCGACGGTGCCCGTGAGGGTCAGGCCGGGCGGGTACAGGTAGTACGGGCTGGGGCTGCCGGGCAAGCACTTACCCGCGCTGGTGTCCCAGAACCCGGTTCGGCACCCGGACACGAGGCTCTGCGGCCACAACAGCACGTTGCGGTAGAAGGTGCCCGCGGACACGAGGGTCGAGAGCGGCCCGAGATCCCAGCCCTGGCGCTCGGCGTTCCGCTCCTCGAAGTGCAGGCGCCGGTGAACCACGTAGCCCGGTTCGAGGTACATCGTGTGCGGCGCGTATGCCGCCGTCTTCGGTTGGTACGCCACGCCCGGCGAGGAAATCACCGGCAGCGGCGGGAACTGGTACCCGCTGTCCTTCGGCTCCTTGATAGCCTTGAGTTCCTGCAGTGTCCGCTCTTGCTTCTGAATCTCCCCCGGATCTTTCTCTTCGCGGATCTGCTTCTCGGTAATGGCGATCCGGTCCCGGATCGTCTGGAACATGATGGCCCGTTCCAGTTCGGGGTCGTTGTAGACCGTGAAGATCTTGTCGCGCGACGGCAACTGGATCTCGCGCGGGTCGACGGGCGGGATCGGGTTCCCCACCTTCTTTTCGGGCAGGAACCCGCCCCCCTTGGGGCCGGGCTGAGCCGCGAACCCGGTCGGGACCGTGGACGGTTGAACCGGCGGCGCGAACGTGCGCTCGGGCGGCGGGAGGTTGAGCGAGGGAACCGCCGGCACGTCGGGAATCGCCGACCCGCGCGCCGGTTCCTTGTCCTTCAACTGCGCGACGCCCAAGTTTTCGGTCGCGCTCGGCAGCCCGCCACCGGTCGCGGTGAGCGCGTCGGCCGCCTTCTGGAAGTACATCACGGTTCCGGCTGAACCGGGCGTCGCCCCGGGCGCGGGGCGCGCGGGCTGTGGTTGCGCTTGCGGCGGTGGCGTTCGGGGCCGGTACCCGGGCGGGAGCGGGAGTGCCCCCGGCTGGGTGTTCGACGGTTGCGCCTGCGGCTGGGTGCCGGGCGGCTGCGCGAGGGCCGGCCCCGCGACCAGCGCCAAGAACAGAGCGGCCTTAGCCCCCGCTGTCCCCGGCGTAATCAACCGAACTGTAGTTCGGCGCTTCCTGCGTGATAGCAATGTCATGCGGGTGGCTCTCCTGCACACTCGCCGCGGTCACTTGAATGAACCGGGCCTTGGTCCGCAACTCATCGAGCGTCTTGCAGCCGCAATACCCCATTCCGGCCCGCACGCCGCCGACCAACTGGTATACAAAGGGGGCCAGGTGGCCCTTAAACGGAACTCGCCCTTCGACCCCTTCGGGTACCAGTTTCCCGTTCGTCGGCTGACCGGACCCGCCGCCCCCGCCCTGTTGGTAGCGGTCGGCGCTGCCGGCCATCATCGCACCGAGCGAACCCATTCCGCGATACTGCTTGAACGACCGCCCGCGGTACAGGATGAGCTGCCCGGGGCTTTCGGCCAGCCCCGCGAACAGCCCGCCGATCATGCACGAGTACGCGCCCGCGGCGAGTGCCTTCGTGATGTCGCCGCTGTACCGAATGCCGCCGTCCGCAATAATGGGGATGCCCGTCCCGGCCAGCCCCTTCACCACGTTCGCGATCGCCGACATCTGGGGCACGCCCACGCCCGACACGATCCGCGTTGTACAAATCGACCCCGGCCCGATGCCGCACTTAACGCCGTCGGCGCCGGCCTCGGCCAGCGCCCGGGCGCCCTCGGTGGTCGCCACGTTCCCCGCGATCACGTCAATCGAGTGCCGCTTCTTCAGCTCGCGCACCGTTTCGATCACGTTGCGGCTGTGCCCGTGGGCGGAATCCACCACCAGCACGTCCACCCCGGCCTCGATCAGCGACGCGGCCCGTTCAAAGTCGCGGACCCCGATCGCCGCCCCGACCTTCAGCCGCCCCCGCGCGTCCTTTGCCGCGTTCGGGAACTTTTGCGTCTTGTCGATGTCCTTGATCGTGATCAATCCCTTCAGTCTGAATTGATCGTCTACTAGGAGCAATTTCTCCACCTTATTTTTCGTGAGCAGCTTTTCGGCCGCGTCGAGGGTGGTGTTTTCGGGCGCGGTGACGAGGTTCCGCTTCGTCATCACCTCTTCGAGCTTCTGTTCGTTGTCGTCGAGGAACTTGAGGTCGCGCCGCGTGAGAATCCCCTTCAGGACGCCGTTCACGGTGATCGGCACGCCGCTGATGTGGTGATCCTCCATGATCTTGCGCGCGTGCCCGACGGTGTCGTCGGGCGGGAGCGTGATCGGGTCGGTGATGATCCCGTTCTCGCTCCGCTTCACCTTGTCCACCTCGCGGGTCTGCTGAGCGACGGTGAGGTTCTTGTGAATGATCCCGATCCCGCCCTCTTGGGCGAGCGCGATGGCCAGCTCGCTCTCGGTGACGGTGTCCATCGGGCTGGAAATGATCGGAACGTTGATTCGCACGTTCCGGGTCAGTTGAGTGCGGACGTCCGTATCTTTCGGCACGAGATCGCTGTACCCCGGCTCCAGCAGCACGTCATCGAATGTAATCCCCTGATACGCAATGCGGTCCTGCATGGCGGCTCCGTGGCGAAAGGCGCGAAATGGTGTGGTCTGGGATTATAGGGAGTTGAGTCAATCCGCGTTACAGAATGCGCGCTGCGAATAGCTGAAATGAACCACCGCCCTCGTGAGCGGGGTACGTAACGTGTTACGGGCACCCACCGCCCTCGCGGGCGGGGTTCACCTCCAGCATTAACCCTGTTTCGGCGTGAGCACCAGGAGCATTGGGCCGTCGCTGACCACCACACCGCCGGCCGTTTCTTTGGTGACGGCGAACGCTTTCGCGTCCTTGACCAGAATGGGGTTACGCACGCGCACGAGGACGGTACCGTCGGGCTTCACGTCGAACACCCCGCCGTCCACTGGCTCCTTCTTGGCGCGCCCACCGTCCACGATCCAGAGCTGGTACTGCTCTTTAGTTGGGTCGAGGGGGGGGAGTCCGCGAACTTCGAGGTACCCTTCCTGCTTCGCCGTACTCCACACGACTTCACCGGCGGCCCCGGCCTGCTCTCCTGCGAACTTCGCGGCCTGTGCCGTGGCGTCTTTGGTGAGTCGATCGCGTTTCAGCCGCTCTTCTTCCGGGCCTTGCACTACCGACACGTCTTTGGGCCACTGCGTGTAAACGAGCACACCGATCAAGCACGCGGCCACAGCCCAGCCCGCCCACGTTCCCCATGCGGACCGGGAACGGGAACGGGTCGGTTTGGCCGCTGCGGGCGAGACCGGAGTCAACACGGTCGCCGCAAGTTGAAGCCGCTCGGCCAGATGCGTGGGAAGCGGGTCCGGAGTGTCGATGAACGCCAAATGGACCGCGGCCGCCGCGCGTTCGAGCGCGTCCGGGTCTTCGTCCGGATACGCTTCGAGTAGCGCGTCCAGTTCCATTGTCTCGTCGGACGTTAACCCCTGAGTGGCTTCACGAGCCAAAAGGTCGTCCAGTCGGTCGAGTCGGGGATCGGTATTCACGACGCCCCTCCCCCGGCCGTGAGCCGCTCGCGCACGCGGATCAGCCCGCGGCGAATGTGTGTCTTTACGGTACCGACCGGCAGCCCGGTTTGGGCGGCGATCGCTTCGTGCGTGAGTCCCTGATAAACGGCGAGCTGGATCACCCGGCGCTCGTCCTCGCGCAGCTCGGCGAGAACGGCTGCGGCTTTCGCGGCCTCGTCCTCAATGTCGATGCGCGCGACCGTCACCGGCTCCACCGGCTCGTCGGCCAGTGTTTGTGCGGTCGGGGCGCGGCCGGTCCGTCGTTTCCGGTCGATCAACCGGCGGCGTGCGATCATGGTTACGTAAGTAGGCTCAGACGAACGGGAGGGATCGTACCGGCCCGCGTTCTTCCACAACTCGATGAACACGTCTTGAACGGCGTCTTCGGCGTCAGAGGGGTTGCCCAGAAACCGCCGCGCCAGGGACCACACCAGCCCGCCGTAGCGGGCGATGCAGTCCGGCACGGCGGCCGGGTCGCCGGCCGCGATCCGTGGGAGCACGCTGTCCGTCACCAGATCCGCCCCCTGGCCCGCGGCGCGCCAGACGCGACACCATTCGTCGCGTGCGCGCCAGCGGATGCACGAAACAACGCGACCCGTGACCGGAGCCACGGGCCGCGTCTCAATTTTCGTTATAGGTAGAGAAATCAACTAGTAACCCGATCCGCCACTGAATCCGAACGCTTTCCCCCCCGCACCGAACTGGCCACCGGCACCGAACCCGATCTGCCCGAACTGACCGAACGCCCCCTGGCCGAACATACTGAACTGCCCCGCGGCTCCGAATCCGGTTTGCCCGAACTGGCCGAACTGACCATTGAAGCCGTTCTGTCCGAACTGCCCCAACGCTCCCTGTCCGAACTGGCCCAATTGCCCGAATTGACCCGCAAAACCAAGTTGGCCACTGAAACCCATCTGGCCCTGTTGCCCGAACTGACCCGCGAACCCGAGTTGGCCGCTGAACCCCATCTGCCCGAATTGGCCACTGTTTCCAATCTGCCCGAGCTGGCCGAAGCCACCGGTTCCGGTCCCCAGATAACTCCCGATCGTCGGGTACGTCATGATGGACCCACTCGTCCCGGCCCCGGCGTTCCCACTCTGGCCGAACTGACCATTGAAGCCGTTCTGACCGAACTGACCCGTCTGCCCGAATTGACCAAACTGACCGAGTTGACCGGACTGCCCCAATTGGCCCGAGAACCCGTTCTGACCGAACTGACCGGTGAACCCGTTGGCGTTCCCGCCGTTCACACCGGTGTTCCCGGTGTTGCCCGCGGTTCCGGTGATCCCCGTGTTGCCTTGGTTATTTCCCTGAGTGCCACCCGGCGCGCGCCACGCGCCCGGGGGAACGTAGGAGAAACTGGCGACCGACCGGTACCGGCCACCCGGCGGTTGCGCTTTGAGGACGCCCGAAAGGGGCAAAAGGGCGAGCACGCCCAAGCCGCACGCCAGCCAAGTTAGCCGCCGTTGGAGAGATCCAAACATGGCACGCTCACCTCATGAAGAGAATCCGCGGGGCGCAGGTTCGACCGGCCGGACGTGCCGGTGCCAGACACCCGGTGTGCTGCGCGAGCGCCTCGAACCGACCACTTCGATCGGCGCCCACGTTAGGTGCTAAATGCGCTGATTGGGGGAACTTGCGCGAGTGATCGGAAAGAATATCCGGTAGCGCGGATGTGACACCGAGTCGAGTCACCGGAGTAATCGCGGGGAAATGCAGTGATTGTCTTGAATTATTCTGCCGGGGAGGGCGTGCCATCCGGTTCCGTAAAGATGCGATCAAAACGACACCGCCGACCCGAAAAATCGGGTCGGCGGTGCGCAATTCAAAGTCCTGCATGAAGTGGCTTAGTAAGCCGCGTTTCCGCTGAAGCCAATGTTTTTACCACCACCGAAGCCACCGCCACCGAAGCCACCTTGAATACCACCGCCGAAACCGCCCTGAATACCACCTCCGAAACCGCCAATCCCGCCACCGAAGCCACCCTGGATACCACCGCCGAAACCACCCTGAATGCCGCCAATACCACCGCCAAAACCGCCCTGGATACCGCCACCGAAACCACCTTGGATCCCGCCACCGAAGCCACCCTGGATACCGCCAATACCGCCGCCGAAGCCGCCCTGAATGCCGCCACCGATACCGCCAATACCACCGCCGAAACCGCCCTGAATACCACCACCGAAACCGCCAATGCCGCCGCCGATCCCGCCACCACCGGCCCCACCGAGGTAGCTACCGATCGTCGGGAACTGCGAAATGTTACCGCCGATTCCACCAATCCCACCAATCCCACCGCCGATCCCGCCACCAATACCACCGCCCAACCCACCACCAATACCGCCGATCCCACCGATCCCACCACCAATCCCGCCGCCCAACCCACCACCACCGAAACCACCGCCGCCGATCCCACCGCCGAAGCCACCGATCCCACCGCCACCGAAGCCACCGATCCCACCGCCACCGAAGCCACCTTGAATACCACCGCCGCCGAAGCCGCCCTGAATACCGCCGCCACCGAAGCCACCTTGAATACCGCCGCCCTGGATACCGCCTTGGTTACCCTGGATACCCTGGTTCCCGGTGTTACCCTGGTTCCCGATGTTACCCTGGTTGTTCCCGCCGTTGTTCCCAATGTTACCCAGGTTGTTGCCCAGGACAGAACCCGCGGGGCGCCAGGCACCTTGCGGTACGTAAGAGAAGCTCGCGGGCGCGCGGTACCGACCGTTCGGCGGCTGCGCTTTCAGGACTTGCGTCAACGGCAGGAGTGCGAGAACGGACAAGCCAAAGGTAGCCCAAACCAGAGACCGGTACAACGAACGGACCATGTTCCGCCTGCCTCAGTAGAGGTGTTCCGCGCGAGTCCTGTTCGCCGGGGGTCGCGGTGAAAACTCCCGGCGAATGATTTTGCCGCCATTTCGTTCGCAGTGCAGCACTTGTGCGAGCCGACGCCTACCCAAATTCACTCCCCGAGCCGCGCGTTCGGGAAACGCGAATGAGCAGCTCGGGGAGAGTGAATCCGGGTCGGTGAAATCACCGGCCGGGTGAGGCGTCTATGGGAGTGTAACGGGAAACCCCAGAAATGGTTTGCATTTCTTTTGAATTTCGATCGAATTTCCCGTGCAGGTCCGCCCCGGTCGCCCCGACCGGAACTCGATCCGGAGATTCAACATGAGTCGTTCCCCCGGTTTCCGCTGGCGCGCGACCCAATGGGCGTCACTCGCCCTACTCGTCGCAGCTATCGTTACAATCGCCCCGTTCGGCACAACGCTACCCGCCGCCGCCCAACCACCCGCCGGCCAGCTCCCAATCGAACTGCGGTACGTCCCGAACGACGCGGCCTTCTTCCTGTACGCGGATGCCGCCAAAATCTGGTCCCACGAAGCGACCAAGAGCTTCCGCGACGCGGACAAAAACACGTTCGGCCTGCTCGAAGGTGCCGCGACCAAGGTGTCCGGCATGAAGATCACGGATCTCAAAAACGTCGTAGTGTTTTACCCGAACCTCAAGCAACCGCAGGACACCGACCGGGTCGGATTCGTCCTCACCTTTACCAAAGCGTTCGACAAAAAGAAATTGGAAGACGGCCTCGCGGAGCTGTTCCTCAAGAACGCGAAAACTAAGGTGTCCGCCCCGGACGAGAAGACGGCACTGGTTCTCGTGGGGCTCGACGACGAGTACGCGAAGCCGCGCCTGCCCGCGGACGAAGGCCCGCTCTCGTCGGCCATTAAAGCCGCGGCGAGCGGCAAGCACACGCTCGTCGTGGGCACCGCGCTCGGTAGCCTCCCGGACGAGATCCGGATGGACAATCTCCCGGCCCAGGTGCGCCCGTTCCAGCCGCTCTTCCACGCCACTGCGCTCACCGCCACCCTCGACCTCGGCAAGTCCCTCGACCTCAACGTCCGCGTGAAGACCAAGCGCGCGGCCCAGGCCGTGGACGCGGAGAAGGCGCTGGCCGCGCTCGCCAAACTGCTCGGCGACGAACTCACGGGTGAGCTACCGAACCTCGAAAAAGGCGCGGCCGACAACGAGGGCTTAAAGGACGTGGTGAAGGCGCTAAAAGCGGTCGTGGCGGCCGCGAAGGGCGCGAAGTTCGAGGTGGACGACACCGAGGCCCGCGCGACCGCGACGCTCTCGCTCACGGACCTCCCGCTCGCGACCGCTTACGCGGCCGGCGTGCAGGCGTTCCAAGCAAAAGCGTCCATCAGCTCGTCGGCCAACAACCTGAAGCAAATCGCGCTGGCCATGCACAACTACCACGACGCGAACAATGCGTTCCCGCCGGCCGCGGTGTGCGACAAGAAGGGCAAGCCGCAACTGAGCTGGCGCGTCCTCATCCTGCCGTACATCGAGCAGGACGCGCTGTACAAGGAGTTCAAGCTCGACGAGCCGTGGGACAGCGAGCACAACAAGAAGCTCATCGCCAAAATGCCCAAGGTGTACGCGATGCCGGGCAAGTCCAAGCCGGGCGACACGGACACCTATTACCGCGTGTTCGTCGGTAACGGGGCCAGCTTCGACTGGCTCATGGGCACGTCACTCATCGGAATCACCGACGGCACCTCGAACACGTTCATGTGCGCGACCGGCGCGACCGCGGTCCCGTGGACCAAGCCGGACGAACTGGAGTTCGACCCGGAGAAGGACAACAGCAAGCTGATCGGGCTGGTTGTGAACGGTAAGGCCCAGGTCGCCATGTGCGACGGCTCGGTCCGCACGCTGTCAAAAATTCCTGCGAAGGAAACGCTCAACGCGCTCATTACCCGGAGCGGCGGCGAAGTAATCGGTAACGACTTCTAACCTCACCCACCCGGTGAACGGCCAGCGTGAGTGGATTGGTATGTGTTTCACTCAATTGAGTGGAACACCCCGGTCCGCTCACACTGGCCGTTCGCCCACCACAAGGAGCACCCTGAAAATGCGATTCGCACTCCGAACCGGCGGTTTCGCCGTCGTCGCGGCACTGGCCGCCGCGGTGACCGCGTTACAGCCCGACGCGGCCCCGCAATCGAGCTCCCTCTCCGCGGCGCAACCGGGCGACCTCCCGGCGGACCTCGCGCTCGTCCCGGCCGACGCGGTCGGGTTCGTCCACGTCGGGCTCGCGGAACTGTGGAAGAACGAGGTGATGGACGGGTTCCGCAAGACGTGGGAAAAGGCCGGGCCGAAGGCCCTTTCCGCCCTCGACGCGCAGTTCATCCCCGCGCCGTCCTCGATCTCGCGCGGCACCGCGTTCGTGATGCTGGACGACAAGAAGAAGCCGCAAGCGGTCGGCATCCTGGCGTTCTCCGCCGCGTTCGATCCGGCGAAAGTGGTGAAACTGTACCTGCCCAACAACACCACCGAGAAGGTGGGCTCGAAGACGGTGTACCGCACGCCGGACCACGAGGTGGAACTCTACTTCCCCGACGACAAACACATCGTCATCGGCTACGGCGGGTCGCTCAACTACTACCTCTCCAAAGAACCCGCCAAGGACGGCCCGCTGACCCCGGCGATCAAGCTCGCCGCGTCCGGCAAGGTGCTAGTCGCGTCGGCCGATATCTCGGCGCTGCCGATCCCGCCGAACGCCTTCAAGGACGTCCCGCCCGAGGGCCGCGCGATCCTGCAAGCGAAGCAGCTCACGCTCGCGGTGGACCTCGGCGCCGACGCCCGGGTCGACCTGCGCGCGACCTACGCGGACGTCGCCGCCGCTCAGGGCGCGGAGAAAGCGGTGAAGGATCTGGCCGAACTGGGCCGCAAGGAACTGGCGAAATCGAAGAAGGAACTGGAAGACAAGCTCTACGACCCGAAGATCAAGTCCCCGCGCCCGCCGAGCGACCTGCCCGAAGCGATGGCCACGGTGTTCGGGCTCGGCGCGATCAACCGGCTCGACGAGATCCTGACCGACCCGAAGTTCATCACCCGCAACAACACGGAACTCGCGCTGGCGGTGCCGCTGCCCAAGGAACTGCTCGTCGTCGGCAGCGGGTTCGTCGCGCTCGGGGCCGCGCTCGTCCTCCCCGCGGTGCAAAAGGTACGCGAGGCCGCGGCGCGCATGCAGAGTTCCAACAACCTGAAGCAGCTCGGGCTGGCGATCCACAACTACCACGACGCCAACGGCCACTTGCCCCAGGACATCGTGGACAAGAACGGGAAACCGATTTTGAGCTGGCGCGTCGCGATCCTGCCGTACATCGAGCAAGCCAACCTCTACAACCAGTTTAAACTCGACGAGCCGTGGGATAGTGCCAACAACAAGCCACTCTCGCAGGTGATGATTAAGACCTTCGTCTCACCGAACGGCGCCTTTCCCGATAAGCCCGAATTCGGGCTCACGCACTACCGCGCCGTGAGCGGCCCGGGCGCCGCGTTCGAGGCGGGCAAGAAGCTCAAACTCACCGATTTCACCGACGGCACCTCGAACACAATTATGGTGATCGAGACCAACGATGCGGTGCCGTGGGCGAAGCCGGGCGACTACCCGTTCGACCCGAAGAAGGCGCTCCCGAAGATCAACCCGGTGGGCGCCCAAAAGGTGTTCCAGGCGCTCTTCGGCGACGGCTCCGTCCGCGCGATCAGCACGGCGGTCGATGAGAAGACGCTCAAGGCGTTCTTCACCCGCGACGGCGGCGAGGTCATCAACGAGAAGGAATAGCCCGACTTCCGAATTACGAGCCGCGACCGCGAGGGAGCGGGAGACACCCGCGGTTCTCGATGGCCGCATCCGGCACGGGAGGCCGCCGTCCCGCTCCCTCGCGGTCGCGGCTCGTAATTCGGTGCCACGTTGCCACCGGTAAGTGTTCGCTTTGCGGACGCCTCGGTATCGGCTAAACTTTGTGGAAGCCCGCGGCCCGGTCGCGGGCTTCGCTCGATTTGCGAGTGCCCTCCGAACGAGTCCCACCCCATGCACTTCCCCCTTTCGCGCCGCGAAATGCTCCTCCGTACCGCCAACGGGTTCGGCGCCGCCGCGCTCGCGGCCCTGCTGGAGCAGGACGGGCGCGCCGTTGACACGGCCCGGTCCCCCAACGACCCGTTCGCCCCGAAGAAGCCCCACTTCGCGGCGAAGGCGAAGTCGGTCATCTTCCTGTTCATGGACGGCGGGCCGAGCCAGGTCGACACGTTCGACCCCAAACCGGCGCTCGAAAAGTACCACGGCAAGCCGTTCCCCACGAAGGTGGAACCGACGCAGTTCAACAACGTCGGCAACACGCTCGCCAGCCCGTGGAAGTTCAAGAAGTACGGTCAGTGCGGGATGCCCGTGAGCGACCTGTTCCCGCACGTCGGCGCCCGCGCGGACGACCTCGCGGTGATCCGCTCGATGGTCGCCAACTTCTCCGAGCACACCAACGCGAACTACTTCTGGCACAGCGGCCACGGTCAGCAGGGGCGCCCGAGCTTCGGCTCGTGGGTGACCTACGGTTTGGGAAGCGAGAGCCGCGACCTCCCCGGCTTCGTCGTCCTCGGGAGCGGGCTGATCCCGCCCGGCGGCGCCGACTGCTTCGGCAACGGGTTCCTTCCCGCGTCGTACCAGGGTTCCATCTTCCGCAACGGCGCGCACCCGGTCGCGGACATCACCCCGCCCGGCGGCGAGAGCGCGAAAACGCGGACCGCCAAGCGCGACCTGCTCCGCAAGCTCGACGCGGCGGCGAAGGACAAGTTCGGCGACAGCGACCCGCTCGACGCGGCCATCGCGAACTACGAACTGGCGTTCCGGATGCAAACGGCGGTGCCCGAACTCGCGGACCTGAGCAAGGAAACCACCGAGACGCAGAAGCTCTACGGCCTCGACGACCCGAAGACCGAAATATTCGGGCGCCAGTGCCTCGTCGCCCGGCGCCTCGTTCAGCGCGGGGTGCGTTTCGTGGAACTGCTCTGTCCGAACCTCGGGCACGACCGCTGGGACCAGCACTCGAACCTGAAGCGCGGGCACGAGGAGAACGCCCGGGCCGTGGACAAGCCCATCGCGGGCCTGCTCGCCGACCTGAAACGAACAGGGCTGCTGAACGAAACGCTCGTGATTTGGGGCGGCGAGTTCGGGCGCACGCCGGTCGCCCAGGGCAGCGACGGGCGCGACCACAACCCGTTCGGGTTCTCGATGTGGATGGCCGGCGGCGGAACGAAGGGCGGCACGATCTACGGCGAAACCGACGACTTCGGGTACCACGCGGTCAAGGACAAGGTGCAGGTCCACGACCTCCACGCGACCGCGCTGCACCTGCTCGGCTTCGACCACAAGAAGCTGACCTACCGCTTCGGCGGGCGCGACATGCGCCTCACCGACGTCCACGGCGAACTGATCGAGAAAGTGCTGGCATGAGGAAGAGGAACGGCCGCGTGAGGAGTAGGGTGAACCCCGCTCGCAAGAGCGGGGGTAGGAGGCACCCGCCGCCCTTGCGGGCGGGGTTCACGCCGGTTACTTGCCGAAGTCCACCCGGACCACTTCGCCCGGCGCACCGGTCACTTCGCGCGACATCTCCACCGTCTGTCCGCGTTCCAGCCAGCGCGCCGTGATCGTGTACTTGTACGCCTGCCCCGCTTCGAGCGGCGGGGACTCGAAGATGCGGTCGGTGCCGGTCTGCGCGGTCTTCTTCCCGTCCACGAACACGTCGGCCGTGGGTTGCGGCACCTTCACGGACAGGATGAGGCTCCCGCCGTTCTTCGCCGCGGGCACGGGCGCGACCGGTCCGCTGCTGAACTGCTCCACCGTGGGCCACACGGACACGTTCAGGTGCCGCGGGCGCGGCGACGCAGCGTAGATCCCCACCCACCCGTACCCGGCGAACCCGGGTGTGGCGCGCCACTGTCGCACGAGGTCGTTGTTGCCGAACACCCCCGGGACCGGGCCGTACACGGGCACCGGCGGACCGTAGAGGCTCAGCCCGTTCGACCACACGCTCCCCGCGCGCCCGGGAGAGCCGAAGTACGGGTACCCGAACCCGTAGTACCCGGGATAGCCGTACCCGAAGCCGGGGTACCCGTAGCCGTAGCCGGCGAACCCACCGTAGCCGTAGCGGAGGGGCGGCGGGTACCCGACGAACGGGCCGCCGTAAAGCCCGGGGTAGCTCCACGCGGGCGCGACCCGCGGACCGTAGGGGTACCCGTGGGTCACCCCCACACCGAGGAAGACGTGTTGGGCGCTCCCGATGCTGGGTAGCACCAGGCACGCCGCGACCGCCAAACCGAACGCGCGCATCTTCACGGTTGTTACTCCTTCCGGCTCCCCACTGAAATGATTCGACCCGCCGCGAGCGTTGCGCTCAGGGCGGGTCCGAAGGGAACCGGAAGTTCGGCGGTGTGTCACGGTTTCGGCGGCACGGTCGGCGCGGCCGGTGCGAGCGGTGCCGCTGGCCCATTCGGTGTCAGCTTCGTGGGCGCATTTACCGTTTGTGCGGACGGGGTAAGGATGACCATGCGGGCCTCCCCGAGCCGCCCGTCGGCGGTGTGCCCGGCGACGATCAGTCGGTAGCCGCCTGGCGCGTTGCCGAGCTGAAAGTTCAGCGTGGTCCGCCCGTCCGTCGGGAGAACGATGACGGGTTGCCAGAGAATCGTGTCCGGCGCGTCCATCATCGAGTCGGAGAACGAAGCGGATCCGGGGCGCGGGGCCGCGAACTCGCGCACGACGAGCGGCGTGGTCGGCGTTGCGGACGCCCGGAGCTGTTGGAGCGCGAGCACTTCGACGCGCGATGCGTCCTGCGCGGTTTGAGCCATCATGTTGTCCTGCGCGGCCCCGGCCGCCCCCCGTGCGGCCAGACACGCATCTAGCGACTCGGTAATCACCCGCTGGCGCTCACTCGTGTACCGCGCAACTTTGTCGTTGTCCTTCCTCAGAGAATCGACGCGCTCGTTGTACACCGTCGGCCCGCCAACGAAGCCCCCCACGGTCCCCATCGGACGGTGTTGGGTAAGATCCCCGATCGTAACCCCACTGCGGCTCATCGGGTTCCAACCGGTTGCTCCACCGGCAAGTGTTTTCGGCGCCCCCGGTTTCGCTTCGGGGCGCGTCTCCGGGCGCAGAGGGACAGGGGTCGTCGGTCCCCCCGGTCCGCCGCCCCCGTATCCCCCCCTCGGATCGGGCATGCGCCCAATGCTCGGGGGAGCGCCCGGCAAACCCGAAGGCGGATTCGGCGGCGATGGCGCGAAACCGGCCGATTTGGGCGGCGGTCCGCCGAACGATTCGACTTTGGAACCTCCACTCATCGGCACAGCCGTCCCGGGCGGGGCAAAGCTCGACTTCTCGGGGCCGTCATGTTTATTCGCCCCGAAGTTCTGCAACTGTGTGGGAGCAGCCACCACAGTGGCCGCGTCGAATTGCGGGGTCAACTTCATGTGAGGTTGTGGGGCAACGGGCGCGTCCGCGGCCGAGTCAAACACCGAATCTACGGGACGAGCCGCTTCCGCCTGTAGGATCGGTTTCGCTTGCACCTCGTGGCCCCAACCGGCAGCGACGAAGAGGAACGCGGCCAGCCCGAAAGAACCGATCGTGCTCGCCCCGAGTGGGAACCGTGTTTGGGGCCGCGCCACTGCCACCCCACCGCACAAAAGCGCGAGCGCGGCGAACCCGGCGACCCCGTACCACACCGCGGAGCGGAACTGTCGAATCGGCTCGCGGGCGCCTTCCGCACGTTCGTGCTTCTCGTCCGCGGTTCGCGCTGCGGTAGTCGCAACGCGCTCGGCTTCGCGGACCACCACCGTGTCGCGCGTGTCCTCGTGGGCCGCTTTCAAGCTGGTCCGCGCCCGACCGACGGCCTGAACCGCGCTCTCGTAAAGCGGGGCATACGTCTCGGCGATCCGGCGGTACTCGCGCGCCGCGGTCGGTTCGGCGAACACTTGGTACTGGCCGTTCTGCACCATCATCCGGGTCAGTTCCTGGTTCCGCGGCGGTGGGGGCGAGGATTTGCCCGCCACCTTCGCTTGCTCCGCGAACCGGCGCCAGCCCTGTGTGCCGAGTACGAGATCCAGCGCTTCGCCCGCGAGCTTGTGATCGGTCAGCAGGAAGTCGGCGAACTCCAGTTCTTCGGGGCTCTTCACGTCGCCCGCGAGCAGGAAGTGCGTCGGCATCGTGCGGTCCTTCGCGCCCGGCGCGGCGCCCGTGTTGACCACCGCCGCCCACAGGATCGCGGCCACGGGATTGTTCTTCTCGTCGGTCGCCGAGATCGTGCAAGTCACGCTGTCGTCCGCGGCGACCACACGTTTCGCCGTGCTCTGAGGGGCCGCTTGTGCGAAACCCGTCTGCAAACTGGGGGTGACACCGAGGGCCAAGTTGAGAACCTCACCGGGGCGCCGGAAGACGAGGCGCTCCGCGACCGGCTTCAGGTCGGGCTTCTCGTCGCCGCCCTTCACGTCCTTGGGGTCCATTTCCTCGAACGCGGTGATGCGAACCACGCCGCCACGCCCGCCGGTGAGCGGGTCCGTACCGGCCATCAGCTTCACTTCCGTGAGCTGTTCGGGCTCGACCGTCACCCGCTGCGTGTCGCAGAGTCGTCCCCGGATGTACGCCCCCACGACCAGCGTGCGCGAGCCACCGACCGAGCGCAGGTGAACGCGAATCGGTTGCCCCGGTGCCGTGATCGTGTCCGGCACGCTCATCACCACACCTTCGAGTTGCGTCTCCGGGAGCACGAACCCGGTCCGTGCGGCAACCGCGCCCGCCCCGCCCACGAGGGCGACCGACGACGTGTGAACCGGTCCGTCTACAATGGGCGCGTAAACCGTGTTCGGCGCGTCGAGTTTCAACCACGTGCGGATCCCGGCTTGCGGGATGAAAGTGAACGAGGCCAGCCCGCGGTTCGCGCCGGGCGTCCCGTCGTCACGGAGCGTTTTGACGGTCGCGAGCGTTTCCCTGCCGTCGGTAATGATCCCGCTAATGTCCACCGGCTGACCGGCGGGCGTGGTGGCGCGAACGTACACCTTGCACGGCACCCCCGCGACGATCTTGTCCCCAGACTCCGGGAAGAACTCGACGAAGAGCCGCCGACCGACCACGGGCACGCGGTCCGCGACCATTTCGCTGCGCCCGCCGGCCCGGAACGCGACCTTCAGGCGCACGTCGCCGTTGGTCAACTCCTCTGGCAGCGCGAAGCGGACACGCGCGCGCCCTTGAGCGTCGGTCCTCGGCGCGACCTCCACCCCATCAAGAGTGACGCCGTCGACTTCGACCGCGACCCCGGCCACTTCTGCGTCCGCGACGGGTTTTTCCTGGAAACTCAGGTCCGCCCACGCCTCCACCGTGTCGCCCGGGCAGAAGGACTTGCCCGCGAACCCGATCAGCTTACCGTAGTGGTCCGCCGTGCCGTTTCGGACCTTCACGGTGCGAGTGACCGGCATCGGGAGCGTGGGCGTGAACCCGCCCGAGGGTTGAGGGAGTTCGTGGAGGACGAGCGTGTAGTCGCCGTCCGCGAGGTCCGCGGGGAGCACGAATTCGCCACACCCGACGCCGCGGATCGGGCGCCCGTCGGCGGTACGAATCGGCTCGACGCGCCCGTTCGCCCCACCGGTCACGCGCACGAGGTCGGTGCAGCCCATCGCAACCAGACCAGGGAGCGGGCGCCCGAAGTGGTTGTTCCCGGAAACGAGGTCGTAGCGGAGGATCTGTTCGCGCTGCGGTGGCCGGAGCGTGACGCGGTCGAGCGTGAGCGAGCGGAAGAAAAGGCGCTCGCCGGGCCGGTACGTGTGCTTGTCGGTCACGAGGAGCGTGGTGAACACGGGGCCGGCGAGCCGCACCTCCTGGATCGGCGTGCGGACGTTGGTCTTCTCGTCCACCTGCGCGACGACGAGCGTGAGGTCGTCGTCCGGCTTCACCTTCGTCCACACGCTGGCGGGGAGCCGGATCTCGTGCCGGTTCCCGCGCTTCTCGTGGTCGAGTTCCTGGGTGTAGAGGACCGCGTCGCTGCTGCGCACCTCGGCGACCATCTTCCGGCGCGACGCCCACACGTCGCGCTCGTCCCGCACGACGACGAAGAAGTCGTTGGGCGCGCCCGGCTGAACGGTCGCGGGCTTCTGCACGTCGATCGTGAGTTTGCGGTTGGTCGTGGCTTCGACCGCGGCCTTTTGCGCGTCCATCCATTTATCGAGGAGCGCGGCCTGCCCTTGTTCCGCGGTCGTGAGTTTAAGTTCCGCTTCCTTCAGCCGGCCGTCGCGCACGTTCTGGGCGCTGGCGACCGCGAGTTTGGCGTCGTCCGCTTCGCGGTCCGCGACTTCTGCACTACGCTGGGCGACCGCGGCGCGCTCGTGAATGTTCAGAACCGGCACGACGGTTCCCGGGATCGCGATCAACACCGCAACGGCCACAGCCCACGGGAGCGCAACGGCCAGCCGGCGCAACATGCGGCCACTTTGATGGTCGGCGGGCGCCTGCGAAAGCGGGACTGACGGGGCGGCGAGGGTCGGCGTGCGGGTGTGCGACTTCTGCGGCGCGGGGGCCGGCGGCTCGAACTTCGTGTTCGGGAACGCGGACTTCGCAGCTCGCGCGAACAATCCCTGAACGCGAGCGGTTTCGGCACGCGCGTCGCTGCACTGGGGGCAGTTCGCGAGGTGCGCGTCGACCTCCGCGGCCTCGCTCCCTTCGAGGAGACCGTACAGGTGGTCGAGCAACAGGGTTTGGCAGTGTTCGCAGTTCATCGTCGTCTCGTCCCGGCGGGCGGGTCGGGTCTGTTTTGTCCGTGTCACGCGCCTGGGTCGGGTCTCACCCCCGGCCACTGGTGGCTAACATTTGCTAACATTTCGGCCCTCCAGGGCCTCCCTCCCAACGCGCTCCCTGCTCGTTACTGATACCGTCTACGAACCGTCAGTCTAAAGCACTCGCGAACCATTCCGACTAGCTACAGGCTCCACTAGCTCTTGACGCGCTCGAAGCGCCGGGGTTCGAGGGGTTCCGCGCACTTGAGTACGAGAACGGCCCCATCCAACCTCACGAGCGGCATCTCAACGGTCTTCCCGATAAGTTCCTTGTCGTCGGCTTCGGCGCATTTCCAAACCAAAACCGGCGCTTGTGCGTCCCCGCGAATCGCCCATTTTCCTCTGCTAACATTCGGTACGGGGCCGGCTCCCCTCCACTCATACGTCCCATCCGCTCGGAACGTGAGGCGGCCGTCGCACGGTCCGCCGAGCCATTCACCCTGTAACTTCGCGGCCACAGCCGCCTGTTCCTTCTCAGCTTTAGCACGTTCGGCCGGCACCGGGGCAGCGGCCCCGGGCGTAGCACAAAGTACAACGAAGAGGGCCGCAAAAGTGCCCCGGATTGTGCTCACGAACATGGCTCTTCCTCAGTAGCCCCGGCCGGATTGAGCACCTTGCGGAGTTTAATGAGAGCGGTGCGCATCTGGGTCTTCACGGTGCCCACGGGTGCGCTCCGGATCTCGGCGATCTGCTCGTAAGTGAGATCGCCGTTTTGTCGCAGCAGGAACACTTCTTTTTCGTCCTGGCGCAACTGCGAGATCGCCTGGCGGAGCCGGTCGAGGGCTTCCTGGTCCTCGGCGACCCGGCCCGGCGCTTCATCCCGCGTCGGCAGCATCACGTCGTCCTCTGGGAGCGGTCGGCTCTTGCGGTTCCACGCGCTGCGCTGGAAGTCCTTGGCGGCATTCAGCCCCACGCGGAAGATCCACGCGCGCAGGTTCTGCACGTCGGGCACCGAGCTGCGCGCCCGCCAGCACTTGAGGAACGCTTCCTGGGCCGCGTCCTGCGCGTCGTCGGCGTTCCCGAGCAGGTACAGCAGGGTACTCACGAGTTCGTCGCGTACCTGGTTGAAGGTGGCCACGAGCGTGTCGTCGCTGGGGCGGTCCGCCGATGTGGGCGGACCGACGACGGGCGCGTCCGGGGCGGGGTCCGAGCCCGCGATCGGCCGCGAAATCGGGGGCGCGCCGGGTTTGGCCATATCCTCCTACCAACTAGACGACGACCGACCCCGAACCGATTGGCGAAATGCCGGGAGACAGAGAAGGCACCAACGCATGGTATCGGCGCCCGGCGCGCAACGGCAAGCGGAAAGGGCGGGGCGGGGCGAATGTAACAAGGCGTAACGGCGAGAGGTCAACCATGCAATCGCGCTGATCCGCCAGGGGTTTCGCGTTGGTGTCGTTGATTGCGTGGCCAGTCCGCGTGATCGCATAACGCGCCAGGGCATTCGCGTTGGGCGCGGCCGGTATCATTGATCGCGTAGCCCGGTTTCGCGTTGAGGCCCGCCAGGGGTTTCGCGTTGCTCCACCCCTGGCTACGCGCCTGCGCCCCTACCGGGGCTGAAGAGGGGTTTATGCCGCAATCATTCACGCGCCTGCACTACCATCTCGTATTCAGCACCAAGTACCGCATGCCCGTGATTACCGACGAGATGCGCCCGCGGTTGTGGAACTACCTGGGTGGGATTGTTCGTGAGGAAGGCGGAGTGCCGGTGGCAATTGGTGGGACCGCCGACCACGTCCATTTGCTTGTTACACTCCGTCAACAGCCAGCACTTTCGGATGTACTACGTCACCTCAAGGCCGGTTCGTCAGGTTGGGTTCACGATATGTTCCCAGAAGTAGATAACTTCTGGTGGCAAACCGGCTACGGCGCGTTCACCGTGAGCCACTCCGGGATCGATAAGGTTGCAGCGTACATCGCGAACCAAGAAGAGCATCACAAACACCGAACGTTCCAAGACGAATTCCGCACGTTGCTCACCAAACACGGGCATGAATTTGCTGAGGAAGACCTTTGGGATTAATACCCCTCTTCAGCCCCGGTAGGGGCGCAGGCGCGTAGCCAGGGGTGGAGCAACGCGAAACCCCTGGCGGGCTACGCGATCACGCGAATGGGTCACGCAATCAACGGTACCAACGCGCCCCTCCCCGACGGGCCAATACCCCACGCGAAACCGGGCTACGCAATCAACGATACCAACGCGAACCCCCTGGCGCGCTAGCACGTTATCTTTGATTGCGCTCCCGCCCTACCCCGCCTTCTTCAGCCCCGCGGGCGCGTCCGGGGCGTTGTCCGCGACGTGTTTGAGCAACTTCTCCCAGGCATCGTCGCTGAAAGGCGTGTCGCGTGCGATGCGCTGGAGGTCGGCGAGCAGTTCGGCCGCGGACTGATACGGCTGCGCCGCCGCGACCGTATCCGCCATCGGTGGTTCCGCGTCCGCTTCCAGGCGCCGGATCACGGCCCACAGCGATTCCGGGAAGCCCTTCGTTTTCGCCACGCGCTTCCGACCGGCGAGCTGTGACCACCCGAACGCGACCTGCCCGAACGCTCGCAAGTCGGCCGCGAACGTGGCGTCGCTCGTTTCCGGACCGGCGGGACCGATCAACCACGACGGTTCGCCGAAGCCGGTCACCTTCAGCACACCGTCGGACGTGAGAACGAACGAATCGGACGTGAGCCGGCCGTGTGCCAGCCCCACGCGGTGGGCCGCGTCGAGGGCGCCGGCGGCCATCGTCGCGAGCCGGACCCAGCACCCGGGGTGCGCGGCGAACGCGGGCCAGTCCGCGCTGAACAGCCCCGTCAGCCACTCTTGAAGGACGGCCGGTCGGCCGTTGATGTCGAGCACCTCGACGATGCCCGCGAGGTGCGGGCTGGCGGCGTCGCGTGCGGCCGAGAACCGCTGCCGGAACTCGTCCGGGTGAACCGCGTCCTGCATCTCGGCTTCGCTGAGGTGGCGCAGGAGGTACAGCCCGCCGGACTTCTCGCCGGTGCGCTTCGGGTCGTGAACGCGATAAATCGCTTCCTTGGGCGCAACGCGGAGCCGGTCGATAACGCGGAACCGGCCGAGCACGAGTGAGTCGAGGTTCCCGGCCTCGATAAGTGCGAGCTGGTACAGCGTGATGGCGCCGCTCGCGAGTAGCACCTGACGCAGTGTCCGGCGCTGGCGGGTGGCCTCTTCCCAAAGCGCGGTGAGTGTGTCCGGATCGACCAGCCCCGACGACCGCAGCAGTTCGCCGAGTTGCCGGTCGCCCGGTTCGAGTTCTTCGAGAACGGTTTCGGCTCCGCGCGGCACTACTCCAGTGGGAAGCGGCGTGCTGTCACCTGTGTCCGCCAGACGCGGGAGCGCCGGTTCGGGTTCCGACTCGGTGCCCCGCGCGCCGCGTTCGGCGTTCCCGCGCGCGAGTTCGCGCAACTTCTTGCGGTACCACTCGCGCATGTCGGAGAGGTGGCGCTCCATCTCCGTCCGTCGAGCGGTGAACTCCTCGCGCTCGCGCCGGAGCCGGTCGGTTTCTTCTGCCAGCTTCTGCGTCGCGTCAGCGGCGGCGGTCGCGGCTTCGGCGGCGGCGGCTTGCTTCGCGTCGAGCCGCGTTTCGCTCGAACTCAGCAGGCGCCGCATCTCGGCCACGGTGCCCTGCCATTCGATCAGCTGCTGTCGGAACGCGGTGACCGCGAGCCGGTGCTCGTCCTTCGCGCGGTCGAGTTCTTCGTTCTTCTCGCGCAGGCGCTCGCTCTCTTCGCGGATCTGCGCGCGGGCTGCTTCGAGATCGGTACGGCTCGTGCGGGCGAACTCGTTCAACTCATTGAGGTGTCCGCGGAGCATGTCGCGTGCGCCGGCGAGTCGGTCGAGGGCCAGTTTCGCCTGTTCGTCGAGTTCCGGGGCCTGGGTGCGAAGAGCTTCGAGGTCCGCTTCGACCTCGGTGCGGAAGCGCGCCAGTTGGTCGCGTGCGGCTTGGTCGGCCTCCAGCGCCGCGGCGCGATCGGCCTCCCACGTCGCCCGTGCCGCAGCCAGCGACTTGCGTTCCGCCGCGACCGCCGCGCCCACGTCCTTGAGCCGGCCCACTTGCCGCGCGAGCGCCTGTTCCTTGTCGGCGAAGTCGACGGCCTGGCGTTCCACGCTCGCGGCCTGCGCAGCCAGTTCCAACCGGCGCGACGCGAGTTCGTCTTCGGCCGCCTGACGGGACGCTTCCAGGGCGGCGCGGGCTTCGTTCACGGACGCGCGCTCGGCCGCCATTTGACGGGCCAGATCGTCGAGCGCCTTCCCGCGCGTGTTCAGGTCTTCCGCGCGCCGGCGGAGTTGTTCTTGCAGCGCTTGCCGGGCCTCTTCGGACTGCGACATCGCCGCTTCGCGCTCGCGCACCGCCACGCGATCGGCTTCGAGCCGGCTTTGCAGATCAACCGCTTGCGTCATGCGGCCCTTGAGCATCCCGGCCTGTTCCGCGAACTCGGCCGATCGGACGTCCAGTTCCGTTTCGCGCTCCTGAATCCGCGTCGCTTCGGCCGCGAGCGCCTCTTTCTGCACGCGGATCTCTTCCAGCCCGGCCGTCAGGAGCGAATCGCGTTCGTCGAGCCGCTGGCGCTCCTGGTCCGCGTTCTCCTGCACCGCATTGAGTGCGGCGCGAACCTCTTCCGCTTCCTGAATGCGCCGGCGCAGTTCGGCCATCGACTCGTCTTCGCGCGCACGGGCGGCCGCGAGTTGCCACGCTTCGCGCTCCATGTCCTGCCGACTGCGGTCGAGCTTCGCGCGAAAGACTGCCACCACCGCCTGTTGCGCTTCGAGTTGCCCGGCGCGCTCGGCCAGAGTCGCGGTCTGGGTGTCGAGTTCCGCCTTCTGGCGGTCGAGCCGCTCGGCCTCGGCACGCAAACGTTCCTGTTCGCTCGCCGCGAGCCGGACAGTTTCTTCCCACTCGGCCGCGTCATAACGCAGTTGGTCGAGCCGCGCGTCCACTTCTTGCGTGCGGAGGGTCAGGTTGCGTTCCAGTTCTTCGGCCGCGGCCATCCGGCGCTCGAGCCGAACAAGGTCTTCCTGGAATCGGGCGCGTTCCGATTCGTACTCGTCGCGTGCGGTGCGGACCAATCCCTCGCGGTGCGTGACCACTTGCTCGCGCACATTGAGGTCGGTTTCCCACGACGTCAGGCGATCCGTCTCGGCCGCGCGCCGGGCCTCGAACGTGTCGCTCGCGCGCTCGAAGATGTCGCGATCGGCCGCGAACAGTTCGCGCTGGCGCGACAGTTCTTGCATCTGCACCGCGGTGCGAGCTTGTTCGGCACGAAGAGATTGCAGTTGCGGTTCAAAAGCCGTGCGCTCCCCCTCGAACGCCTCGCGATCGGTCCGGAGCTGTTCGCCCCGACGGGCCAACTCTTCGCGCTGCTTGCCGCATTCGTCCGTCCACTGCTGCTTCAACGCGACCAGTTCGTCGCGCGTGCGAGCGAGTTCGGCCTCGCGCGCCGCGGCTTCTTCGGCCCGGCGGTCGGCCAGTTCCTGCTCGATCGCGCGCCGGCGGTCGTGCCACAACGCGCGATCCGCTTCGAGTTCCTCGGCGAACTGGTCGAGGTCGCGCCGGCGGCGAATCAGTTCCGCGTCGCGTGCCTCCCACGACGCCCGGCGATCGGCTTCCTCTGCATCCAGAGCGCGTTTACGAGTTTCGAGGCGCTCGTATTCCGCCGTGAAGTCGGGCGCGGGCAGTTCCGGCTCGTCGTCGACCGGGGACGCGAGCGGCACCTCATCGAGCGAAGCGAACTTCGGCGCGATGTACGTAACCGGTGGTTCGGGAACCGCTTGCGCCGGGATCTGAACCACGACCACGACGCCCGCGACGTGAACAGTGTCCGTGTGCTGAAGGGGGTAAACCGCACCGGCCTGAATCGGCGAGCCGTTGAGTAATACCGGCATCGCGGCCGTTACGCGGCGAATGCCGACGAAGTCGGGCTTGCGCGTGAGTTGCACCACAACTAGCGGTGCCCCGGGAACGGTCAACCGCAGATCGCACCCCGCGGCGGCGCCGATGAGGAACTCTTCGCCCGTGAAATCGTAGCTAACCGCGCGCCCGATGCCCGTGCGCGCGTCGAGCCGGACCTTGGGAAGGTCGGGCCGGTCGCCGGGTGCGGGGTTCGGCAGCGGGGCCATCATGGTGAAGGTTCCATCCCTCCCGGAGAGCGGTCCGGGCGCGCCGTCATAGCGTGCGGATTCAGAGATTATGGAGATTGGAACGCATTCCGGGACCGTTGACAAGCCGAACTGCGCGGAGCCAAAAATGACGGCGATTCAAGTTGGGCCCTGACATCCATTTATGAACCCTCTCCAATTTTAAGGGCTTCCGTGTTCTTCACATCACGGTGGATTCTGGGGGGTACCAAAATACAGAGCCGGTTCACCGGCCGTGTACCGCGCCCCTCAAAGAGCGCTCCTCGAACCGAACTGCAGCCCCTGCTTGACCGTACATGTGGGAGAACCTAGCGTGATACCACGTCCGTCCTTGCGCCATCATCGATGAGGTCGTCGTGAAGCTGTCCGTTCCGCCGCCGCCACCACCGCCGCCCAGTGACGGAACCCCGGGGGCGGGCTCCCCCGAGGAACCGAACGAACAGCCCGACGCCACCGCGAGCGCGCCCGTCGAGCAACCCGCGGCCCCCGGCGCTCCGAAATCGAAGCCCGCGGTGTGGCCGAGTTGGTTCAGCGGCATCGACGCGGCCCTCGTCGGTCTGGTGGTGCTGTTCGCGTTCGTCGCGGCGTCGTTCGCGGCCCGCAACTCGGACCTGTGGCTCCACCTCGCGACCGGCAAGCGCCTGTTCGCGGGCGAATACGTCCCCGGCGGCAGCGACCCGTTCAGCTACAGCGCCGAGGGGCGCGCCTGGGTGAACCACAGTTGGCTCGCGGCCCCCGTGATGTACCTGCTGTACGGCGGGGACGGGGTGGTGCTCGTGGCCGCGAAAGCGCTGCTCGTCGCGCTCGCGTTCGGCCTGCTGATCGCGATCCGCCGGCCCCAATTCGCGCTCTGGCCGTGGGCCGCGGTCGCGTGCGTGGGGGTGCTCGCGGCGGCCCCCCAATTCACACTGCGCCCGCTCGTGGCGTCGATGCTGTTCTTCGCGGCCACACTGTTCCTGTTGTTCCGCGTGCCGCACAAAAAGGGCTCGAAGCAGTTCCCGATCGCCACCGGGGTCACGTTCTGGCTGTGGGCGAGTTGCGACCAGTGGTTCTTCGTCGGACCGCTCGCGCTGGCGCTCCTTCTGCTCGGCGACCTGATCCAGAAGTACGGCTTCAACGCGCCGGACGAACCCGAGGGCACTACCGACGCGGACGCGCTCGGCCGGTTGCCCGGCACCGCGGCGCTCGCGAAGGCGCTCGGGATCGGCCTCTTGGCCTGCACCCTGACCCCGAACCACGTCCGCGTGTGGCAACTCCCGTTCGAGCTGGTCGGCGCGCCCGGGGCCGCCTCGGACCCGAGTATGAAGCTGCTCCTTTCGGCCCCCTACGACATGGGCCTTTACGCCGAGAACCCGCAGCTCGGGTACAACGCGAACGGGTTGTGCTACGTTCTGCTCCTGGTACTCGGCGCCACGGTCGTCGCCCTGGCCGGTAGCCTGGGCGTCGGCCGGGTCCGCGTTTCGCACGTCGCGCTGTGGTTCGGCTTCGCGGTCCTGAGCCTCCTGAGCGTGTACGCCGTTCCGTTCTTCGTGCTGGTCGCGGTCCCGCTCGTGGCGGCGCAGTTGAACGCCTTCGGCGCGCGCGCCGAACTCAAGACGTGGGGCGACCCGCGCACCCGGCTGCTGCTGATCGCGTCGTCCGGCGGGCGCGTCCTCTCGGTCCTCGGCGTGTGCATTTTGTGCGTACTGGCGTACCCGGGCTGGGTCCACCCGGACGCGAGCACCCCGGCGCTCGCGCGGCGCGTGGCCTGGGCCGTTGAGCCCGACCGCGGGCTGGTTCAGGCGGCCGAGCAGCTCAACACGTGGCGCCAGGGCGGCGACCTCCCGGCCGAGGCCCGCGGGATCATCACGAACATCGATCTGGCGAACTACGCGGCCTGGTTCGCGCCGACCGAGAGGGTGCTCATCAACGGGCGCCTCAACCACCACCGGCGCGAGCTGGCGGACTACATCGCGCTCCGCCGGGGGTTCGGGCTGGTCCCGACCGAAAATGAACTGCCCCAGCAACGGGACGCGACCGACGTACTGGCCCGCCACAGCGCGGAGTACGTGGTCATGTCCGCCTCCGTCAACCCCGGCAGCAGCGCCCCGGACCCGCGCTTCGCGGCCCAGGTTCCCATCCTCGTGCTGTACCAGCAGTGGGGGACGTGGTCCGAGTGGTACACGGACGGGCGCACCGCGGTGTTCGGCTGGCGCCCGGAACCGACCGGGGCCGGCCCTCGTTCGCGGCCCTGCACCTGGACCCCGCGCTCAAGGCGTTCGGACCGGGGGTGAAGAAGGTACCGGACCCGGTGGTACAACAGCTCCTCGTCCAGGCCGGCTGGGAGGAGGCCTTCGTCCGCGCCCCGCGCCCCGCACCGGCGGGGGCGGTCGAGGCGTTCGGGTGGCTCGATTACAAGAACGCGCTGCTCCAGCGCCAGGTCATCCGCCAGAACTGGGTGCACCCCGCCACGGTCGGCTGGCTGGCGGGCCAACACACGTGGCACCACTTCGCCCTGCGCACGGCGGGGGCCCTGGAGCTGATCCAGATCGTGCCCCAGTACGCCGGGGCCGAGACCGAGGCCGCCGCGATGCGCGCCTTGCCCGTCCTGGCGCTCCGGGCCGCGCGCCGGGCCATCGCGGAGGACCCGGACCACCCGGACGGCTACTACGCCCTCGCCCACGCCCTGCGCGACACCGACCTCCCGTTCAGCGAGAGCGAGCGGTCGCTGGGGATGGTGGTCGCGTACCGCCAGTGCCTGAGCCGGTACCCGAAGGCCGACCGGTACGCGCGCGGGCAGTTCTCCGCGCGGGCGTCGCAGGTCGCCTTTGAGCTGGCCCAAACGTACCTCGGGCGGCGGCTCCCGTGGTCGGAACGGGGCCGGAACGCGATCGAGTTCACCGGGTTCCCGGTCGACGTGGCGCCGTTCCGGGACCGGCTCGGGATCGGGCAACCCGTCTTCCAAAACGTTGAGACCAAGGCGTACCAGCGCGCGGCTTTTAACGCGCCCAACGCGCCCCTGGCCCCTCTGTACAACGGGCTACCGTTCCTGCTCCCACTCGACACGGCGCGCGAGGCGCTCCAGACGGCCCTCGAATACGCCCCGATCGATTTCCCCAACGAGAGCGACGAGCAGAAGAAGTTCGCCAAGCAAATAGAAACCTATAAAACCGCCGTCGATAACCTGCTGATCCGGTACAAGGAGCGGTACGAGACGACCAAAGGGCTCTCGCCGAAGTTGCCCGCCCTCGTTATCAGCGCGATCCGGAACTGCATGCCGAGCGAGGCGCTCAACCTCCTGAACAACAAAGAACTGGACCCGGAATCCAACAAAGACGGGTATTTCACGGCCCTACAAATCGCACTCGAACTCGCTACCGGCCAAATCGAGAACGCCTCGGAAAGGCTCAAGAGGCTCTCCGAGCCGGACAACGCCAAGAAGCTCGAACAGTTGCCCGCACTCGAATCCATACAGGCTCTCAAATATCAGACCCTCATAATTGCCGGCGAGTACAAGGCGGCCGGCGATACCCTCGAGGCGCTCAGCCCCAACATCGGTCAATTGGACAAGCTCAAGAAGCCGCCCGGCCCCGAACTGCCGCTGGAATACGTGCAGCGCGTCATCGTCGCCGCGGGCCTCACCAAGAACCCGGAGAAGTTCCCCCCGCGGCTGCTCGCCCCGCCGCTCTCAATGATTCCGGGGCACGACCAGGTGCTCCACGCGCACATTTGGCTCAACACGTGGGACTCGTTGCGCGTGATGATCCAGCGGGGGATCCTCGAGCACCTGACTTCCGAGAGCCACTTTTTCACCCGCCGGGGCGTCCTGTTCCTTTTGGAGGGCGACGTCCCGTCCGCGAAAGAGCGGTTCAAGGAGTCGCTCCGCAAGCCCCCCGAAGGGTGGGGGCTGCCCTCAACGCACTCACCGCTCGCCGATCAGTACCTCCTGTTGATCGAACGGGCCGAGAAGAAAGCCGTCAAACCGTAAGTCGGCGCACGCGGAACCGCCCCGCGTGCGCCGGGCGAGGTGCTCATGTCGAACTGGACCGTGGCCGGCGTGCAGATGAGCTGCGCGCTCGGCGACCGCGCAGCGAACCGCGCCGCGCTCGTCACGAACCTGCGCCGGGCCGCCGAGCGCGGGGCGCAGCTCGTGGTGTTCCCGGAGTGCGTGCTCTCCGGGTACGGGTTCACGTCGCGCGCGCACGCCCTTAGTGCCGCGGAACCGCTCCCCGGCCCGAGCACCGAGTTCGTCGCGAAGGCGTGCGCCGAACTCGGCGTGTGGGCCGTCTTCGGGCTGCTCGAAAGCGCGCCCGGCGACAAGCTCTACAACGCCGCGGCGCTGGTCGGGCCGCGGGGTTTTGTCGCGGGCTATCGCAAGTTACACCTGCCCTGCCTCGGAGCGGACCGGTTCACCGATCCGGGCGACCGACCGCTCGCGGTCCACGACCTGGGCGGGCTGAAGATCGGGATGAACATCTGCTTTGATGGGAGCTTCCCCGAATCGGCCCGTATTCTTACGCTCCTCGGGGCGGACCTCGTCGTCCTCCCGACGAACTGGGCCACGAACGCCCGCAAGATGGCCGAACTGGTGTCCGCGGCGCGCGCGTGGGAAAACCACATTTATTACCTCGCGGTGAACCGGGTCGGCGACGAGAGCGGGTTCCGCTACATCGGCCTGAGTTCGGCCGCGGACTACACGGGCAACGTGCTCCACTTCGCCCCCGAGGGCGAAGAAGCGATCTTCACGATCGACGTGGATCCGGCGGCCGCGGCCCAGAAGCGCGTGGTAACGTGCGCCGGCGAATACGAGATCGACCGCGTGAACTGGCGGCGCCCGGAAATGTACGGCCCGCTGGTCGCGAACCCCGGCGCGTTCACCGGGCACTTCAACAAGTGACGCGGTAAAGAGTTTTGGACAGGATTAACAGGATCGACAGGATTCAAAACGGATTCACATCGAGTTTCCTCTTCATCCCGTTGATCCTGTTAATCCCGTCCAAAACTCTTCACGTCTTCACAGAATCCCGAACTTCTTGAACGCCTCGGTCGTGGTCATTCCGCCCGCGAGCGCCTTCCGCACGAGATTCTCGCCGCTCACTTTCTCCTCGGCCAATCGCAACGCCTCTTCCGCGGCGACGGACGGGATGACCACGATGCCGTCGTGATCGGCGAGGATCAGGTCGCCCGGGTACACCAGCACGTCCGCACAAGAGATGGGGACGTTGTGGGTCACCACGTCCAGGCGCCCGAGACTGTCCGCGGGGTGGAAACCGACGTGGAACACCGGGAACCCCATCTCCTTGATCGCCAGCGAGTCGCGCGTCGGGCCGTCGAGGACCACCCCGCGGCACCCGCGGTAGGTCGCGGCCGTCGAGAGCAGTTCGCCCCAGAAACTACACGCGGACTCGGACACCACGAGCACGTCGCCGTTCTGGAGCGAATCGACCGCGGCGAGTTCGCCCGCGTAGGGGTGCGGCGGGGCTACGTCACGGGCGGGAACCGTCTGCACGGTGAGCGCGAACCCGGCGGCCTTCGCCTCCGGCCACAGCGGGCGCACCCGGGGGTTCATGCACTGGTTGCGGTACCCGAGTTTGTCGAGAACATCCGCGACGACAGGGGTGTAGAGTTTTGCGAGCCGGTCGACCCATTCGAGCGCGCGAGGCGGGGTGGTCATCAGAACCCTCAAACAAAAAACGGCGGGGGAACCCGAAGGTATCCCGTCCGCCGTGAATGGGCAAATGATTCTGTCGCCCGACTCGTAAATGTGGCCGCGCTCAGTCCTTCAGTTCCTTACCCTGCCACTTGCGGGCCTTCCACCCGTAGTCAACAAAGTCGTAGCTGAAGGTGCCGTCGGCGAAGAGGTCGAGTTTGCCGTAGCACGGCGGGAACCCGTACTCGCTGCCACCCCACCACGCGCCGCACGCGGCCCCGCCGCAGATGTACCACACCCCGCGGTACTCGCACCGGTCGCACGTGTGCATGTGCCCGCTCAGGCAGAGCTTCACGTGCGGGTTCTTGCGGAACACTTCGCTGATGGCCCAGCAGTCCGCGTGGTGCCACACGCCCGGCACCACGTTGTCGTTGTTCTTGCGGCACCCATCGCCGTACACCTGGGACGTGACACTCAGAATGGGCACGTGGCTAAGCACGACCGTCGGGAGCTTCGTCTTCGCGAGGTCGGCCTTCAGCCAGTCGAAGTGTTCGGGCGAGAGCGTGGCGTACTTCGGCCAGTTGCACATGCTGTTGAGCGACACGAAGTGCCAGCCGTTCTTGTCGAAGCTGTAGTACGGTGCCGGCATCCCGAGCACGCCGGTCATCAGCGCGAAGCCCTTTTTCTCGGCCGGGATCGCGTCGGTAGGCTCGTTGCCGTCCCACACGTCGTGATTGCCCAGGCACGAGTAAATCGGGGCCGGGGCGCTCTTCACCGCTTCTTTCCACACAGCGATGTGTTCCGCGGCCTTCGCGCCGGTCGTTTTGCCGTCCACGGACATCACCGCGTCGCCGGTGTTCAGGATCAGTTCGGGCTTGCCATCCTTCTGGCTCGCCATGTGCGAGAACATCGCGGCCACGCCTTGGGGCGCTTCACGGTCCTTCGTGATGTGAACGTCGGTGATGTGCGCGGCCCGCAGCACCGGCTTACGGTCGGCCGCTCGTGCCGTGGAGATGAAGCCGGGAAGCGCTGCGGCGCCGATCGCCGCGCCGAACAGATCGCGTCGGGAGGGAGAAGTCATTATGGAACACCGAATTGCGTAGAGGATGGTGAACGGCTCGGCGTAAGCCGGCCGGTACTTACAGGAAGCACCAACCGCTTACGCCGGACTGTTCGCAAAAAGGTTTGGCCCGCACCGAAGGCTTTACTTCAGGTCAACCGACCACTCCTGGTCGGGTTCCTTCAGGTCGAACGAGAGCCCGGACTTGTCCGCGTCGGCGAAGCGCGCGGGAAGCATCGGTCCCGCGACCTTACTCACCTCTGCGGACGAGGATTTCTTGCCGGCCTTCTCGTCCGTGACGCCCTTCGCCTGACTGCTGGGCGGGTCGAACTCGCCCTTCACGGCCGAGCGCGGCGCTACCGTCTGGATGGACACCTTGATCGGGCCGAGGGCCACGCCGCTCACGTCGTAGGTGCCGTCCGGCTTGAGGTCAAGCACGTGCGTTTTGGAGTCCTGGGCGATGAAGATCACGGTGGCGCCGGTGAGCGGCTTGCCCTGGTACTTGATCGTCCCGTGAACGCGCCCGCGCGGCACGTCCCCGCCGCACCCGGCCAGAACAACCGCGACGGTCGTGGCCGCCGCGAAGAAGATCGCTCGCATGGGTTCACTCCGGGTCGGGTTACCAGTTGCTGCTGAGGACTTCGCCGCCGGTCGGGGTGCACGCCCACCACCACGTGTTCGGGTCGACGCCGGCGGACACCATCCGGCCGCTCCCGTCGCCCAGCGCGACCAGGATACCGGCCGAGCGCGGCGAGCTGGCCAGGCGCGGGTCACAGTTCGAGTTGGTCGCCGCCCACGTCGGGTTCACCTGGAACTTGGACGCGGAGCCCGTGATCTGGTAGCCGAACACCGGGTTCCACTCGTTCCACGAGGTCCGCCCGTAGGCCCAAATGTTGTACTTCGCCCCGCTGTAGCCCGACGGGATCGCGTTGTTCAGGCACACCGCGGTCTTTTCGGCGTAGAAGATCGTGTTCGAGGTGCCGTCGGTGAGGGAGGTCATCCGCATGACCTTGTTGTTGCTCGTCTTGAACCACCACCCGAGGGCCTGGAAGTTGGCCGCGTAGCTGGTGACGCCGTAGTTGCCCCAGCCGGCGTCGTTGTACAACCCGTTCGGCGGGCACGACGGGTCCGACGGGCTCACGTAAGACTTCACGCCGTAGTTGGTGTAGACCGACCAGAAATAGTTCGTGCTGCCCTTGTTCGCCAGGTTCGCCAGGTTGTCCTGCTCGATGTACGGCAGGATGTAGAAGAGCGCCGACCCGGCCTTGTTCCACATCGCGGCCGAATCGCTGCCGTCCCAGTCGTTCCACGCGAGCGGGAACTGGTTGTTCGCGTCGTGGTAGTTGTGCGTCGCCAGCGCCATCTGTTTGAGGTTGTTCTGCGACGTCATGCGGGCCGCGGCCTCGCGCACTTTCTGCACCGCGGGGAGCAACAGCCCGATCAAAATCGCAATGATGGCGATGACAACGAGCAACTCGATGAGCGTGAAGCCGGACGGAACTCCGGCCTTCGACTTTTGGCGTGCGTGCGCCATGACGTTACTCCACGGGATTGGATGAGAGTGTCCGAACAGATAGCCCGTCTGTGAGGGAACAATAACGATACAGAAGAGTAATTGCCATTCGATCTGTGTTAAGAAACAGCGAATTTGATCGAATCTGTAGCAATCATAAATTCTTGCCTTCTACAAAAGCGGTTGCACACCGCGTAAACTCTGGTAAATTCCCTTACAAGAGGCGGATCTGTCTCGCAATTGGCTCGCTCAGAGACAATCCTGCCGACTTCGATTGAATGGTACAGACAGCCGACTTCCCGCCGGAGCGATCTGTGTCTCGTTCTGAAACGCCGCCCGACGACTCGTCTCCCAAATACGTTCACCTCGCCGAGCAACTCGCCGCCCGCTTGCAAGCCGGCGAATGGGGGCTTGGCAAGGTGCCGACCGTGCGCGACATCGCCGGGACGTATGACGTGTCTTCGTTCACCGCGTCGCGTGCGCTGCAGTTGCTCCGCGACCGCGGACTCGTGGTCACACGCGATCGGTCCGGATCGTATGTTGCGAACGAGCGCTCAGCCCCTCCCCCGGCTACACCAGCGGGCCGATGGGCGGTGGTCACGCGGGTGTCCCGGGACCGTGGCAGAGTGCGTCCGAAGCGGTGGTGAAGGTCGGTTTCGAGCGCGTGGCGACGGAAGGGTCGTTCGCGGTTCACCCGCTCGAACTGTCACCCGGGAGCGGGCGCGTGGAAGCCGAACTGATCGCCGGGCGCATCGCGGACAATGGCGCGAAAGGTGTCTTCTTCCTCCCCTCGCGCGTCTCGGAAGAAGCGTGCCGACAGGACGAATGGTTCCTAGCCGGGTGCCGCAGAGTCGGGTTACCGGTGGTACTCCTCGACCGCAACCTGCGCGGCGTGGACCGCCCCCTGGAATACGACCTCGTCGCGTCGGACCACTTCGACGGCGGGCTGCGCTGTACCGAACACCTGTTGGGGTTGGGGCGGAAGAACGTGGCGTGCGTAATCGCGTCCCCGACGAGCACCCACACCGACCGGCTCGCGGGGTACCTCTCCGCACTTCAGAAAGTGAGCAACGGCTATTCTCCACGGGTCGTGCGGGTGCCCGAGCACCTGGACGCGCGCGAGGCGTACCCGTGGATCGCGGACGAACTCGTCCGGATCGGGGTCGACGGCGTGATCTGCTATCAGGATTATGTCGCGGTCGGGGTGATGCTGGAACTGTTCCGCCGCGGGCTGAACGTCCCGCGCGACGTGGCCGTGGTCGGGTGCGACGATCTCCCGATCGGCCAGAGTTTCGCGCTCGGCGTCTCGTCCTACAGCTACCCGTCCGAAGCCATCGCGCGGACGGCGCTGCGCGTCATAGCGAACCGCATTGCGCACCCCAACGACCCGCTCGCGAAGGTCGTGCTCGCCGGCCGGCTCGTGGTCCGCGACAGCACGGTAACGGGCTGAGGTTTACTCTCTTAATCCAGGGATTACTTCGGGTAGTCGAGCTTGGCCTTCAGGAACGCGAACGTCCCCTTCGCGTTGATCTGGTGGCCACCGGGGAAGAACTCGATCGTCGTGTTGCCGGGGATCTTGAGCCGGTTCGCGTACAGGTACCGCACTTTGGCGAACTCGTAAGCCACCATCTCGTCGGTCCCCACGCCGTCGTCGTGCCCGCGCTCCACCATGAAGGGGCGCGGGGCGATCAAATAGGCCATCTCCGCGTAGTTGAACGTGTTGCCGAGATCGAACTCGTACATTTCGTACTCGCGCGTCCACATGTAACTGCGGTCCAGATCGACCGACACGTTCTTGCCGATCCACTCGTTGAAGTCGCCGGAGCAGATCGAAAGGCAGTAGCGCTTCTCGACGGCCGGCACGCGCATCGCGGTCTTCCCGCCATAAGAGAGGCCGTAAAACGCGATCTTCTTGGGGTCCACGTTCGGAAGCGTTTCGAGCCAGTCGAGCGTGCGCTGGTGCTGCCGGATGATGAAGCTGAACAGCGAAAGCTTGAGCGGGTTCGCCTTCCGCTGGACTTGGCGGAACACGTTCTCGCCGTAGTACGGGTTCTGCGGCGCGTACACGATGTAACCGAGTTCCACGAGCCGGCGCGAGAAGTGGTTGTAAACGGTACGCTGCTCGACATCGATCGTGTGCCGCGGGGTGCCTTCGAGACCGTGCTGGCACACCACGACCGGCCGTTTTTCGCCGGGCTTCAGGTCTTTGGGGAGGAGCAGAATGCCATATGCGAATACATCATCGTACACGTCGAGCACCACTTCGTACCCGGCCCACGTTTTCTCATCATAGACTTGTCGCGTGCGCGGATTGAGCGGCCCCTTCGGGTCGGGCAACTTGCCGATCACTTCCGTGTGGAAGTAATCGCGGTACCAGTCACACGACTTCTCCCACGCCTCGGGCGAACGCGCGTCGGCCTTCTTCCAGAACTCTTTCCGTACCGCCTCCGAGTCGCGCCAGAGCTTCTGCGTGTAGGCGACGAGTTGGTCGAACTGGCGCTTGTGGCGCGCGACTGGGGAGAAATCCTGACGCAAGTCGGTCGGCGGGACGCGCCCATCAGTGGCTTTGTTCCGCAAATTTAATGGCAGCACGAGCTGATCGAGACCGGCTGCTGGAACCAGCTTCTCGGCTAGTGCCATGCTACACTTATTAACACCGGCACCGCCGGTGAGGTCGTTGATGCGCTTCCATTCGGTCTCGATCTGCTCGATCGGGCACCCGCCAAGAGTACCGGGGGCGGCCCCCCCGCGCCCCGGTTGCGGTTTCGCCGGGCCATCGAATTTAGGCGTCTCACAGTTCCCGATGAACACCAGCCGGGGCGCCGCAAGCGCGGCAAGTTCCGCGTCGCCGAATTCGTGCTGTAGCCCCCACACATTGCGGTCGAGGGGGGCGTTCCACACGTCCGGCTTCGCGCCAAAGTAACCGCTGACGGCCAACCGTTCGATCCGCGCGTCGAGCGCGCCGGCACACAGCGCAACCAGCCCACCTTCCCCGTACCCGGCGGCCCACACAGGAGGGCGGTCCTTTGGGGCGGACAACCAATCGACCGCCGCCAGCACCTTCTGGACCTCGTACCCGATCAGCGTGCGCCCCATTTCGTAGGCCATGCGGTGAACGAACTCGCGGTGCGGCAAATTGGTAGTCCGCCCGAGCTTCGGGTTTGCGGAGAGCGTATCGCGCCGGTCGATGAGAACCGGGACGAGCACGCGGCACTCGCTCTCTGCGAGCCGGCGGGCGAACTGCGAAATCGCGGGCAAGCCCGGCGACAGCCCGACGATCTGTTCCGGTGTCTGGTCCGCATCCGGAACGGCAACGACGGCCGCAACAATCTTCCCGCGCGGCTCCAGAAGCAGCCCTTCGGCGTCGAGGCCGGGCAACACCGCCCAACGCACAGCGAACACCTTGTAGCGCTCGGTTTCCGCGACGGCAAAACGCTCTGGAACCCCGAGATACTCTAAGTGCGGGATCGAGCGCTTATCGACGACCCCGAGATACTTCCGGAGCCGCTCTCGATTGGGATCGACGGACTTTGCAAAGGCTTCGGGCGATGAGTTGTCGGTCTTCCACAGCGCTTCACGACTCTTCACGGACGCCGCCAGCGCACGGTCGAGGTACTTGTGCATCCCCGCGACCATCTTTTCGGACAGGTTTCCTTCATCCCCCAGCGGCTTGGTGTTGGGAAGCGCAACGGGGTCGGCGGCAAAAAGAGGAGCCGCAGATAACGCGGATGAAGACACGATCAGGAACAGAACTCGATGGAATGCGGGCTTCATGTCTGATCCTTCTTCGCTCTGCGTGATCTGCGGCGGGATGTTTTTGTTCAGAACAGTTCCGTGACCGGCGCCCCGGGGTACACCGCGACGGGCGCACCATCCGGCCCCGGAATGGTCGCGTTGTGCGGAACGCCGAGCGCGTGGAAGACGGTGCTCACGAGTTCCTGTGGCGAAACCGGTCGGGCGCTCGGTTCGCTCCCGATGCGGTCCGATGCCCCAATGACGCGCCCACCCTTCACACCGCCACCCGCGACCAGTGCGGTCCAGCACCCGGCCCAGTGATCGCGCCCGCCGTTGGAGTTCAGTTTCGGCGTGCGTCCGAACTCGCCCGTCGCGACCACCAGTGTCGATTCCAACTGTCCGCGATCTTCGAGGTCCGTGAGGAGTCGCGCAACCGCCGTATCGAAGCTCGGCGCCACCGTATCGCGAACATCACCGAGCGTCGTGCGGAGCGAACCGCCGTCCGCGTGGCAATCCCACGAAGGCGCGTCGAAAACGGTAGGGAACTGATTGATGGTCATGAATCGCAATCCGAGATCATCCATCACTGAGGCAAATCTGCAGCACTCATCAAATGGCATGGTGGGGTGATAGAGCGGGTGCATAATTGTCGGAGCGCCCCCGAGTTTTAGCCAGCCTGTACCTTGTCCGTGGCTAACGGAAATACCTGTGTCGATGGTTGCGTTCGGCATGGCCATCCAACTCGACGTGTCGGACCACTTCCGCCCGAAACGGTGATCGATCACCGCGCCCACATTCGGCCATTCGGGACCGTCGCGGAAGAGGCGGCCGGTGTTCAGCAGTTGGAACCCGCACTCGTGAACCGGCGGGGCGTCGTGGTGCATCGAGCGAATCAGGCTGAACTTGTCGGTCAACTTCGCGAGTTGCGGGAACAGTTCGCTCAGGTGCGTTCCCGGCGTCGCGGTCTGAATGGGCCGGAACGGTCCGCGCACGTCACTCGGCGCATCCGGCTTCGGGTCGAACGTATCGAGGTGCGCCGGGCCGCCCACCATGTTGATAAAGATGCAGCTCTTCGCATTCCCGAGTGCGGCCGGTGCATTTGCGTTTCCGCTCGCAGCGCCAGCCAGTGCGAACCCGGCGGCACCGGCTACAGTAGTACGGAGGAAGTCGCGACGTGTGGGGGTCGTCTCGGACATGATTGCGATCCGGTGAGGACGAAGCGGCGAAGTGGCCTCATCGTACCGGACCCGCACGCAGATGCAATTAGCTGATTACTTCTTCGCGCTCATCGACTTCGCCAGCCCTTCGACCGCAGTGCGTGCAGCGGCATCCCAACTGTGCCGCTCGATCACCCACCGCCGGACCGATTCGCCAGCAGTTGTGCGATGGGCCGCGTCCGACCACAACGTCCCCAGCGCCCGTACCCAATCTTCGGGCGAACTGGCGACGAGCGCGCCGCTCTCGGTCGGGTGACGCAGACCGTTCAGCGCGACGGACGAACACACGATCGGCTTGCCCATCGCCGCGGCTTCGAGGAACTTGTTCTTGATGCCCCCTCCGCTCACGAACGGGAACACCACCGCTTGGTGTGTGGCCACCGCTGCGCGCAGGTCCGGCAAGTCGGCAATGAGTTCGATTCCGTTGTGCCCGGTCAGCGCACGAACCGCGGGCGTCGGGCTGAAGCCGTAGACCGTGAACGTCGCGTTCGGGTACGCGGCGCGAACGCGCGGCCACACGCGCCCGCAGAACCATTCGAGCGCCTGCACGTTCGGCCCGAAATCGAGTCGACCCCAAAAAGTACAACTGTGTTCGCGCTGCGGCACGTCGAGCGGGCGGAAGTGCTCTGCGTCCACACCGTTGGGCACCACATCGATTCCGCGAACACCCGCGACCCAACGCATCGCCCGTTTGTCGGCGTCGGTAACGACCCACACCCGATCGAGCATCGGTCGGTACGCGCGCTCGTACACGCCCTTAATCAGCGCCTGCTTTATCTCGCTCCACGTTCGCGGGCGGAACGCGCGCACCTGCGAGACATGGTGCCACGCCCATTCGTCGGCCGCGTACCATACTCGCAGCCGGTCCTTCACCGCACCGAGGTACGGCAACACGTTCAACCCAACCACAACCACGCCGTCCGCCTTCATATCGAGCGCAGCTTGCCCGACCGCGCGCACGCGGTTCTCGTCCACACCCCAATAACTCTGGAACTTCCGCTGCAGCCAACGGAACTGCGGTTCGGGGCCGACCGCCGGCTCCCCTCGCTTCGGGAACACGCGCTGGAACGCGAGCGGCAACCCGGCGACTGCTTCGGGGTGCGGTTCGGTTGCGGTGAGCAACCCCACCTCGTGACCGAGTTTCGCCAGCGCCTGCATCATGTGGAAGCAATGGACATCGTGACCGCTCGAACGCGGCCAGGAGAGCGAGTCTTTGACGAATAGCAATCGGAGGGACATCAAAACCATCTTTCGTGAGCAAAACACTGTGTCAGCTTGATGTGTTTAGTCTTGTGTTCGTGGCACAGGCCTCTGGCCTGTGGAGGCGCTCACACAGGCCAGAGGCCTGTGCCACAAGCACAAAGCCCAGGCATCCAACGCAGCGCAAAACGCCATCACCCTCAACCGGCGACCCAACTCGAATACGCCACGCAGCGCGGGCACGCTCCAACGGTTCCGGGCGCGATACGGTCCCGTGCGGCGCGTCGCGGCGTCGATGAGCCCTTCGAGGACCGCGTCGGCCGCGTCGCGTTGCGAGGCCTCACGTTCGTGGCAGTAGCGGTGGTACGCATAGCGCAGGTAGGTTGCGTAGGCCGAGAACAGCCCGCGCCCGCTTGCCCGTCGGTGCTTCCGTATGAGCCGCGCGAGGTTCCGCGTGTCGTAGTATCGTTGCCACTTCTTTCCCGCGCGCTTGAACGCGGTCGACCCTTGTGCCACACGAGCGGTTCGGCCAGCACACCGCACCCGAAGCCGACCTCCTTCACCCGCAGGCAGAAATCGGCTTCTTCGTGAATGAGGAAGAAGTGGTCGTCGATTAGCCCGGCGCGCTGGAACACGTCCGCGCGCACCATCATGCAGCAGCCGTTTACGATGTCGGTTTCGTCCACCGCGGGCGGATCGGCCCGGCGCTCGGGGACCACCTTCCGCTGGAAGAACCCGGGGAAGTGCGGCGGGTTGAACGTCACACCGTCGGTCATCACCACATCGGGCTCGTCCATGTAGCGGATCACGGGACCGATCACGCCGAACCGCGGGTGTGCCCGGAACGCGCCGAGCAGGCGCGCGACGATGTCGGGCGCAACGGTCGTGTCGTTGTTCAGTAACATCACGAAATCGGCGCCGCGCTCCAGCGCGTAGCGAATGCCGGTGTTGTTCCCGCCGGACCAGCCGAGATTCTCGGTGTTACGAACAATGTGAACCCACGGGAACTCCGCCGCGAGTTCGGCCGTCGGGTCCGGGTGCGAAGCGTTATCGACGAGGACCACGTGCGCGGGGGCCGAAAGTTCCGCGAGCGAGCGCAGGCACTTCCGCGTATCTTCGGTTCCGTTGTAGTTGACCGGTACGATCCACACGTTCGGGGTCACGCGCGGCCCCCCGGTGCGACCGTGTGCTTCAGCCCGCGCACCCGGCGGGCGAGCGCGCCGGGTAGCGTGCAGAAGGTCGCGAGTGCGAGCGTCGCCGGGCGCACATCGCCCGCGCGCACGGACCGCCAGAACCTCTTGCGCGCGTCCGCGATGTCGCCGCGATCGTAGGCGAGATAGGCATGACTAAAGAGGTGCGTCCGGAGTTGGGCGCGTATGAAGCGCCGATCGAACGACGAGAGCGGGCACTTCACCAACACGTTCCGGAGCGACTGCACGAACTCGGCAATCATTTTGTCGTGGTTGCTCGACATGTTATCGAGGTGCCGCGTGTACTTCGCGAGCGGTTCGGCCATGTACGCCCAGGTGAACCGGTGCGCCATCCGCAACCACAACTCCCAGTCCGCAGCGCCACAAAGTTGGGGATCGAAACCGCCAATCGCAGCGAATGCCTCGCGCCGCACGATCGTCGCGCCAATAAACACCGGGTTCCGCACGGCCATCCGGCGGAAAAACGGCCCGCGCTCCAGAACACGAAAGCCCGGCTCCGGTTCCGAATGCGGCAACCGGAAGAACGCCTCTTGCCCCGCGGACTCGATCCACGAAACGTAACCCTCTTGCGGGTTGCCCATTTTCGATTCGGCGAACAGTGCATCCACTTCCGGGTGCGCATCGAGGAACCGTACCGCGTGGGCCGGCGCTCCCGTGAGCCATTCGTCATCGCAATCGAGGAAGCCCACATAGCGCCCGCGGCTCACCGCGAAGGCCGCGTTGCGTGCGGTCGCGGGCGTTCCACTGTTCGGCTGCCACAAGTATTTCGCGTCTGGGTTTGTGGCCGCGACGACCTCGCGCGTGTCGTCCGTCGAGCCGTCGTCGGAAACGATGATCTCCAGGTCCGGTACACCGCTCGCCCGCAGCGCGACAAGGCACTCGCGCACGTACCCGGACCGGTTGTACGTCGGGATAATGACGGTCAGCGAGCAAGGTTGATTCATGGCGTGCCGACCTCCGCAGTTCGCGGCGCACGAACGGGGCACGTCCGGTGGAACCACTCCGCGACCGGGCACACGACCTCGCTCCACGGCACGCGGTCCGCGATTCGCCGGGCCGCTTGATGGCGCGCGGGTACGTCACCGGCAAAGAACGCACGCACGGCGTTGCACAGCCCTTCAACCGAGCTGACCGGGAAGCACACCCCGGCGTCCGGCTCCTGCGCGAGCGCGGCCCGAAAGTATGGTAGTTCCGACGCGACGAACCCGCGCCCGAGCGTAGCCGTGGTGAGCAAGCTCCCGCTCCCAGTAATCTTCGCATAGGGAAGCAAGAAACAATCCGCGGCCGCGAACAAATCGCTCACGACTTGGTCGGACTGACTCTCCAGAAGCAGCGTCACATTTGCAGTACCGGCCGCGGTCCGGCGCAGCTCGTCCGCGAAGGTCGGGTCTGGTGGACGGCCCGCAACGATGAGGTGGTACGCCGCGCCGAGACGCTTAGCCGCTTCGATGGCCAGATCGAAGCGTTTGTACGGTCTGATGTTCCCCTGGCACAGCAGTACGCGACATGCCGGATCGATTCCGAAGCGGGCGAGCGTTTCCGTTCGTGGGGCAGCGGGCGGGAAGACGCCGTCGTAGTTCCCGTGTTCCATCACGCACACACGCTCGCGCGAGCCGCCGAACCGCCGCACGAACTGGTCCGCGGCCCATTCGTCGTGAACGACACACAGGTCCGCGAACCGCGCGAGCAGCCGATAGCCGAGTTCGTCGAGTCGGCCGCTCCCTTCATGGTGCTCCACGTCGTGAAGCGTCCAGACGATGCGAATCCCGAGAGATCGGGCGAGCCGCAGGTACTTCCAGAATCCGGCCAGTCCGCGTGCCCGTGCCCACAGCGACGACCCGCGACAGCGCCAGATTTGCTCCGGTGCCCACTGGAACTGGACCGCGTCGATCGTGCCCGCGTGCGCGCGCAAGAAGTCGTCGCGCACTTCGCACCCGGGGCCGAGAGTCACCCCGTGTGCCGCCAGCGCGCCGTAGTACAGGTCGAGATAGCGGTTCTCGATCCGCACGTTCGGCCAGTTGGAAACGATCGGCATGGCGCGACTCGTGGTCACCGGCGGAACAGGAGGTTCAGCATCTGGGCATCGGGCACGGCCGGGTTCAGCGGCGGGAGGTGGTCGTCCACGCGCTCAATAGCCACGGGAGTCAGGCTGCAATCCGCGCCGATCAGGGAGCACGCGAACCCGCGTGCGCGGAACCATTCCAGGTACACGGTCGGATCGCCCCCCGCGTTGCGAATGCCGATGGGCCAGTATTCGGTGAGGATCGCCCGCGGGCGGTCCGTGCGAATCAGGCCGTCCAGCCCCGCGACCACGTGCGGTTCGTAGCCCTGCACGTCGATTTTGATGAAGTCCGGTGCGTGCCAGTCGTTCGCCGTGAAGAGGTCATCGAGCCGCACGACCGGCACTTCCACGAACGCGCGCCCGGCGGAATCGCCGTCGGTGTAGAGCCGGTGATCGCCCAGATTACCGACCGACTTGAAGAGTTTCGCGGTTCCCGGTGCGCCGCCCGCGGCGACGTTCACGGCGATTCCCCCGCGTGCGCTCAGCTTCAAGTTCTTCTGAAGCAATCCGAAGTTGTACGGCTCCGGTTCAATCGCAATGACGCGGCCCGTGTCGCCGACCAGCTTCGCCGCGAGTGTGGCGAGGTATCCGAGATTCCCGCCCACATCGAGGTACGTCATCCCGGGCCGGAGCAGCGCGCGCAGCGTAGCGGCCTCCGGTTCCTCGTAGCGGCCGTGAATGAAGATCCGGCGCCCCACCCCGAAGTCGCGCAAATCGACCCACAACCGGCCGTGCGGCACGCGCACCGTTCGCACGGCACGCCCCAGCGACACGAGCCGGCGCGCGAGCCACTCACCGCGCGCGGCGGGGGTCGTCACGAGCGCTGCGGCCCACGCGCGCCAGTGGTACAGTGGGCCGCGCACGAACGCGGGGACCAGAGTTTGGTACGCTTGCACGATCGCCGACATCGGGCCTCCACCCGGGTCAATCTCCGATTCGTTCCTCGGTCCACTCTAGCAGCGGCATCACCACGCCGAGCCGGTTCTCGATCTGTTGGAGCGAGCCGATCGCGGACACCTCGAAGTCGAGCACCGATTCGAGCAGGTCGTGTCCGCGGTCACCGACTTGGTTCGCTGCCACGAGCAAGTGATAGCGGCCCGGCGCGAGCAGGTGCGCCGGGAACCCCACGCGCGCCACGAATCGCCCGGGCCGGCGCGCGGTGCAGAACGCGCGTTTCGTGTCGTTGTCCGCGGTAGTGAGCACCGTTTGCCCGTCGTCGCGGTTCAAACGGAACGCGATCTGAGTGCTCGCGGGCGCGGCCACCTCGTACTCGATCTCAATGGCGAACGACTGGTCCGGGAGCAGCGCGGGCGCAACGGTCCCGTCTGCCCGGCGCACGCGGACCGTTTTGAGCGTCACGCGCCGGTTCGCACTTGGTTCGCGCGTGTCGGTCCACTCGGCCGCGAGATCGCCGCGCTGCGTGAGGTACGCGCGAACGGCTTCCGCCGGCGGCCCGTCCGTCACCACCTTGCCCTCAGCCAACACAATGGCGCGCGAGCACAGGTTCTGCACCGCGGTCATGTTGTGGCTGACGAACAGCACCGTGCGCCCACCGGCCGAAACCTCGCGCATCTTCCCCAAGCACCGGTTCTGGAACTCCGCGTCGCCGACCGCGAGCACCTCGTCGATGATGAGGATCTCGGGGTTCAGGTGCGCTGCGACCGCGAACGCGAGCCGCACGTACATGCCGCTCGAATACCGCTTCACCGGCGTGTCGAGGAACCCCTCCACGCCCGCGAACGCGACGATCGCGTCGAAGCTCCGGGTGATCTCACGGCGGCTCATCCCGAGCACGCTGCCGTTCAGGAAGATGTTCTCGCGCCCGGTCAGTTCCGGGTGAAACCCGGTGCCCACTTCGAGGAGGCTCCCGACGCGCCCGCGCAGCTCCACGCGCCCGCCGGTCGGGTCCGCGATCCGCGACAGGATCTTCAGCAGTGTGCTCTTACCGGCCCCGTTGCGGCCGATGATGCCGACCACCTCACCGCGCTTCACCTCGAACGAAACGCCCTTCAGCGCCCAGAAGTCCTCGGCTTCGGATGAGGTCGAAGCGCCCCTCGAACGCAGCGCGGACGCGAGCCACTCCGTGAGGTTCAGCCCGCCCTTCGGCCGACCGCCCAACCGGAACTGTTTCGTCAGATTCTCGACACGAATCGCCGGGTGCATGGCCTCAACTACTGTTCGTCCACAAGGCCGGAACACTTACGCAGGTACCAATCCACGGTGCCGGGCGAACGGCCGGTGTGAGCCGGCCGGTACGGGCAGCATGTCCCGAGCGCCCCAATGTGTTCGCCCAGAGCTACTTGGCACTTCCTAAATCGTGTCCGCGAAGGATCGCTCCACGCGGCGGAAGTACAGCACACCCGCAACCGCGAAGAGTACGCCTACGGCCGATGACACGCCGAAAGCGTACCAGTCGATTGCCCCACCGAGCGCTGATTGGCGGAACGCGAGCACCAGCCCGTAGGCCGGGTTCAGCGGGAGGTAAGTTTGAGCTGTTGGCCCGAGTGCTTCGGTCGGCAAGTAGATGCTCGGCGTCGCGAACATCCACAACTGCACGCCGAACGTGAGCACGTACTTGAAGTCGCGCTGCGACACGATCAGCGCCGCGAGCAGTACGCCCACTCCAGCCGACGCGACCGCAAGCATTAGCACTACGAGCGGCATCGCGAGGATCGACCACCCGGGCACGACGCCGAACGACAGAGCTATAACCGCGAGCAAGCCCGACGCAATGACCAAATCGAACACACTGACGCCGACCGTACTGAGCGGGATCACGAGGCGCGGGAAGTAGATTTTCGTCACGAGCCGCTCGTTCGCGACCACGCTGCCAGCCGCCGTGGTCACGGTGCCCCCGAAGAACGTCCACGCGACCATCCCGGCGAATACGAACAGCGGGTAGTGCTCGATCCCGTTCGACGTTCCGGCCATCTTGCCGAGGAACAACACGAACACGGCCATCGTCGCGAGCGGCTGCGCGACCGCCCAGCCGAGCCCGAGGACCGTCTGCTTGTACCGAACCTTGACGTCGCGCAGCGCGAGAAAAAACAACAGCTCGCGGTAGCGCCAGAGTTCCCGCACGTCGGGCAGCGCCCAGCCGCGTTGCGGTTCCAGTACAGTGAGGGGCGGTTCGGTCTCGGCTGTTGGCGCAGAAGCACCCGCTACCAGCTCCGGAATCTCTCCGCGCACAGTATCGGCTTCGGGTTGCGCATCGGTAACCACCATACCCTACCTTTAGCACACGGGGCGGGGCGTTCGCGCTGGCGAACTGCCGCTTCGCACACAAGTTAAACTCGAACCGACCACACCAACCGCCGCGCCGAGGCCGCCGAGCAGCACGTCGGTGATGCAGGGCGTGTGCGTGTCGTACCAGCGCTGCCCGTTCTCGAAGAACGCGGAGACGGCCACCCCTAAAATGACGGCAATCGCCACAGCGGCGCTAACCGATCCGTGCGGACCACGTCGGGAGCGCGGGGGCAAACGCCAGGCTGCAACAAGCACGCCGAGCAGCCCGAACAGCACCAACTTCGTGAGCATCTCTTCGAGCGTAAAGAGCGGATCACCGCTTTCGAGCGGGCGCCCGGGCATCCAGTCGAACGGGCGGGGCATTTCGAGCCGCGGAGCGTTCGCAGGAGGCTGTGTGACGGGCGTCATCCCGGCGAACCACACGATTCCCCAACTCATCGCGAACGGGATCGCGAGCCCCTCGTGGTGAACGCGCCCCGCGTACCACCCGGCGATCACGGCCAGCGTGCCGACGACCGCGTCCGTTGTACTCGGGGTGCGAGACTTCACAACCAACTGGGCCGATTCCAAACACAGCGCAACAGCCCCGGCCACGAGCGCAACGCGAATTACGCTCCACGACTGTACCCGCCCCCCGAGCCGTGCCGCGAGCACCCCGAGCGGGAAGTACAGGCCCACGAGTTTGGCCAACTTCGCGATCTGCTCCCACCGCTCCGCGGCGTTCAGCCCCTCGAAGGTGCCGAACGGCACGAACCGAACCGTGTCGCGTATCTTCCGATACAGTTCGGCCGGACTCGCACTGAGATCGAGCGGGAGTACCTGAATGAATGCGAGCAGCGCGAGATACGCAATGAGCACTTTTCCAGCGGCGTTCACATCGGCCCGCGCCCACATCAGGCGAACGTGGTCCGTGAGCTTCTGGCCCCACAGCACCCACGCCACCATTCCCGCGAGAGCGCCCAAGCCCTGCGCCACGATGTCCGATACCGAGCAGGTACGTTCGACGGTGTAGAGCTGCGTGAACTCGACTGCGCTGGAAAACAGCGCACAGACAGGCAGGAGGAGTGCCCCGCGCCCCGCGACCTTGCGCCGCGGCCACGAACGATCGACGGCCACTAGTCCCAGGAGCACGAAGCCGAGGGGCGTTCCGAGCATCACGTTCGCGATTGCGTCGGACCGCGAGGTGATCTTCACGCCGTCAGCCAGGACGCGCCCGAAGCTGTTCGTGCGCGGGCCGAAGTGAAACGGCACGAGGCTGCCGTACACGATGAACGCGGCCACCCCGACCAAGGCCCACGCATACACCCCGCGCACGGACTTCACCGACTCGCCCCCTCGGACGGGGCCGGTTGGGGAACCGCGGCGGGCTTTGCCGGCTGTGCCGCAGTCGGGAGTGCGGCGGGCGCCCGCGTGCTGCCCTTCCCTGGTGCGGGCGCGGTCATGATGAGATACGCCGGGTTCGCCGAATTCATTTTGAGCATTTCCTCGCGGCTCGCCTTCCCACCTTCGTCCACGAACACCCAGTCCAGGAGCTTCAACTCTCCCCACAACACGGCCAGCGCCAGGGGCATCATCATCCACCCCGCGAAGTCGTGGAACACCCGGTCCCCGAGTTCCTTACCGGCTTCGTTATACAGCACCCCGGTGAGCGCGATCCGCAACACGTTCGAGAGCACCGCGACGGGCACGGCCGAAACGAGGATCAGCCCGCGGTCGAGCCACGGGCGCTGCACGAGCACCGCCATCCCGGTCGCGAGCGCGGCGAACGTGAGCAACATGCTCAGCCCGCTGCACGCCTCCTCGACCCGCAGCACGTGGTCCTTGACGTGCAGGATGATCCCCTCGCGGTACGTCGGGTAGCCAATGGTTTGAAGTACGAACTCGGACGCGATCGACGCGACCTTCTGGAGCTGCCAGCCAAGGGCGTGCTCGACCCGCCAGGGCAGCGGGAACATGAACAGCAGGAACGCGAGCGCCGGCCACAACCACTTCAGCGCCTTCCATCCGCCCAAAAGTAGGGTCACGCCGCACAGGTTCAGCACGAACGACAGCCCCTGCATCCACTCCTTACCGACGTTCCGGTCGCCGAACACGACGAACAGCCCGCCCCCGACCGCGAGGAACGCGAGCCCCCACGGTTCTGGCCAGCGAACGCGCTCGGGCGCCCACGCGCGCCAGCGCCACGCCAGGTACGCCGCGAAAAACGGCACGAGGAACCCGTGCGAGTAGTCCGGCTTCAGCCACTCCCCGTAGCAGTATCGGAACAGGGCGGCGTAAACGAACACCAGCACCCCGACGAGTGCGACCAGGGCCGCGATCCAGCCGGGCGTGCGAACCACTTCGGCGGCGAGAGCGGAACCGGACCGCGACGGAGAGGGGGAGGCAGAACTCACTGATGCGGTCTCCGAGCGAGCGGTGGGCAGTTCAACATATACCAGAATCGGGCGCAACGGGGCAGGCCGATTTCCGGGCCGATTGCAACCGTAGGACACGTTCGCGGGCTACGATTCGCGCACAAAGTTCCCGCAGAGAGTGCGAAGTGTGTTAGCGTAAACTATGGTTATCGGTCGGATTGGGGTGTATACTCACTAGTGCCTCCTCTCCGGTACTTGCCCCGCATCCGTCCCGGCAGGGCTTTGGTCCGTGAACGATCCTCTAATCGCCCGGTTCGCCGGCGCCTGCGGCGCGACCGCCCCGCTGGACCTGCGCGTTGATCTGGCCGGCGGCGGCCTGCTCGCCGAAGGTTCGGTCGACCAACCGTTCACCCTCGTCGGGCGCGACGACTCCTGCGACGTCACCCTTTCCGACCCCGACATCAACCCGAGGCACGCCTGGCTCCAGACCCTCGGCGGGCGCGTGTTCGCCGTCGATCTGGGGAGCCGCACGGGGCTCGTGTGGCCGAGCGGCACCCGCGGGCCCGGCTGGCTCGACGCGGGCGTCGCCGCGAAGGTCGGGCCGTTCCTGCTCCGGCTCCGCGTGCCCGTCACCGACCGCCCCAGCACGTTCCCCCCGGACTACAACCCGCTCGCGGCTGATACGGGCGCCAAAACGCGATCGGTGGTGTCGCTGGAGTTCCGGAACGGGAAACGGGCCAAAGACCGCTGGGCGGTGAACCGGCTCATCACGCTCGTCGGGCGCTCGCCCGATTGCAAAATCCACCTGACGGCCGACGACATCTCCCTGTACCACTGCGGCCTCGTGTCCACGCGCGACGGGCTGTGGGTCGTGGACCTGTCCGGGCGCGGGGTCGTGGTGAACGGCGAGCGCATGCGCGTCGCGCCGCTCACCAACGGCGCGGAACTGTGGGTCGGGCGGTTCCTGATCGGGTGCCAGTATCAAGCCTCGGCCCCGCCGTTCGCCAGTTCTTCGGGTGCGCCCCCCGGCGACCACGGGGTCATGAACTCGGCCTCGACCTCGAAGAACTCGCCGGTGCTCCCGTCCGAAACTCCCGCCCCGAAACCGGCCCAGGGAACGGAAGACGAAGTCGAACTCGGGGCCACGCCCGAATCGGCCGACGATCTGCCGAACTCGCACATCATGGCCGATGCGTTCCGGCTGCCGGCCGGAGGGAACGGGCCGGCCTCGAACCCGATCACCGTCTCCAATTCCGGCCCGCCCCCGACCACCGCCGCGCCCGTTCTCCCCGAAGTGCCGCTGGCGGGGCTGTTCAGCGCGCTCGGGTTGGAACCAACTGATCAGGAGCCGCTCGCGCCAATTTTGCGCCAAATGGCCGATCTCCACGCCCGGATGTCCGGCGAATTCGAGCAGTGGTTGCGCCTGGTCGCCCGGCTGTTCGGTCGGGTGAGGCACGAGCACCTGTCGATCGTTCAGACCGAGCTGAACTGGATCGAAGCGCTGACAGTTGAAATCACGTCCCTTCAATCGGAAATCTCGCGCCAGGTGGTCGCCCGCGCCGCTACGGACGGCGTGCCGGTCCCCTCGACCGACGGGCACGTGTTCCCCCGCCCGCCCGCGGACCCGGGCGCGGCGCGCCCGGAAGCGTGGGTGCCACCGTCCGCGCGCACCCCCATTCCCGATCCCCCGATCCCGCGCAGCCTCGACACGACACCCGCACCGGCACAAAGTCTGGACCGGCTCCACGCGCTCCAACACGAGCGCGCCACGCGGTGGCAGGCGGTCATCGCGCTCTTCTCGCGCGGCTGAAGCCCCGGTTCGGTCGAACTTACAAATCGCACGACAGGTCTGGAATCCGTTCCCGAGAACGATTACGCTAATATCTCATTTGTGCGCTTCGCGCCCGGGAGCCAACGCGAAAGACGGAGTCATGCGTCGACCTTTTGGCAGCGGGCTGGTGACTGCGCTCCTCGTGCTCGCGATTGGGTGTGGTAAAAAAGCCGATCCGCCGCGCAACGAGAGCATCGAGGGCGCGTGGCTCCTCGTCCGGTTGGAGGCCGGCGGCGCGGTCCAGGACAAGTACGTTAGCGCGATGCCGGAAGGGGAAAAGACGGTCAAAATCACCGCGAACCAGTTAACGTTCCCCGGGGGCAATAAGGAGGCGCCGCTGAGCTACACGCTCGATTCCTCGAAAAGCCCCAACGAAATCGACATGAGCGGAACGAACCCGAACGGCCAGTCCGAAAAGATGTACGGTGTCTGCAAGCTCGAAGGTGACAAGCTCACGATCTGCGCCGCGAAATCCGAAAACCCCGCGGACCGCCCGAAGGAGTTCAAAACCTCCGCCACCGTTCAAGCGCTGCTCATGGTTTTTGAGAAGAAGTAGTTTTTTGAGACTGCGAACCGTCGCACGGGCCTCGCACCCGTGCATCACGCTCCCGCCCACGCACACGCTCTCCCGCCCCTCTGATACGGGGCACGTCCATTTCTCTCCCCGAACCGCCCATTCGCCCACCGGGGGTGTGTAGCCCTCGCCCAAAGCCCCAACTCCGTCCCACCAACGGATACCGGGCCGGCGCGCGCATTCATATTGCAACGCACATCAGCCACCCTATTTCCCGAACGTAATTTGACAATTTTCGCTTGATCGAAGCGCAGATACGTGAGATATATTCACGAGTTCTTCATTGCCCCTCTCTCGCTCATCTTTAGAGGCTCTCATGTTCTCGTTCCGCGGGTTCGTCCCATTATTTGTCCTCATTGTTTTCTCGACCGGGTGTTCCGATCCGCACGGTGGACGGAAGGAGATCTCCGGGACGGTCAAATTCAAGGGCCAATCGCTCAAAGACGGCACGGTGTCGTTCGAGCCGCTCGACGGGCAACCGACCCGCGCGACCGTGCTGCTGACCGCGGGGGATTTCACGATCCCCAGACCGACCGGCCTCGTACCGGGCCGGTACCTGCTCCGCGTGTCGGCGGGCGACGGCAAGACGGCGGTTAACCCGGTCGAGGCCGACAAGCCGCCCGGTCCCGGCGGGGGCACCAACATCATCTCTAAGGAACTAATCCCGGCCGACTGGAACGTGAAATCCAAGCAGGAGCGCACGGTCGCCGCGGACGGCCCGAACCGGTTCGAGATCGAGATCCCTTAAAAATCGCCCTTCTCCTTGTTCCGCCGCGGGTTTTTCGTCTGTCCTCTCTCATTTCTGTTTTTTCAGAAAGGAAGACGCTCATGTACCTCCGGTCCCGTTCTCATTACCTCGGTCGCGGGGCGCCCCGGACGCGCGCGTTCACGCTGATCGAACTGTTGGTGGTGATCGCGATTATTGCGATCCTGATCGGGCTGCTGTTGCCCGCCGTGCAAAAGGTGCGCGAGGCCGCCGCGCGCATGAAGTGCAGTAACAACCTCAAGCAGATCAGTCTCGGGAACATGAGTCACGAGAGCGCGATCGGCACGTTCATCCCCGGCGTCAGCCGCACGGGGTGCTGCTGGGGCACCTGGCAGGTGCCGATCCTGCCGTACATCGAACAGGACAACATCTTCAAGATCTACACGAACTTCGGCGGCCTGGACGCCGGCCCGCGGTACGCGGGCGGGGGGAACGCGGACGTCGCGAACAAGCGGATCCCGACGTTCACCTGCCCGAGCGACACGCCGAGCGTGATCGGAACCATTACGCAGCACAACTACGTGCTGAACGCCGGGAACACCAGCCTCTACCAGTCACAGATCCCGATCGGGTGTACCGGCGGGTCGGTCACCAGCACCACGTGTACGAGCTTCGGCGGCGCCCCGTTCGGGTGGTACGAAGACCCGCGACCCTGGCCGCGGGCGGCGACTCCTCGCCCGTGGATTACGGCGCCGGCAACCCGGCCTTCGGGCGCTGCGGGCGCCCGCGGAAGATCGCCGAGATCACCGACGGCACGAGCAACACGCTCATGGCGTCGGAGGTCTGCCAGGGGCAGGGCGGGGGCGACTACCGCGGGTTCTCGTGGTGGGGCGGGGCCGCCGGGTTCACCGCGTACAGCCAGCCGAACAGCACCGACCCCGACGTGCTGACCGGGGCCGGGTGCAACAGCACACCCCCGAACGCCCCCTGCACCACCACCTCCACGGCCTCGCGCCCGCGCATGCAGGTGGCCCGCAGCCGGCACACCAACGGCGTCACCGTGGCCATGTGCGACGGGAGCGTCCGGTTCGTGCCGAACTCGATCAGCCTGGTGACGTGGCGCGCCCTGAGTACCTCCCAGGGCGGTGAAGTTCTTGGTAACGACGGGTGATCGAATGCCCCAACGGGCGGCGTACCCGCGCTGCCCGTTGACTCCCGCGTTCCGTTCGGTTAGCACTGTCATTTCCGTCGCACAACCGGCGAGTTTTCACACTCGGAACGTCTTCTTGTAGTGCGGCGAATCGCCCGCGGCGGACGCGGCGAGCGCCCGTCATTCACAAGGACACCCCGGTGCAACGCCGCTGCTTCATCACCTCGGTCGGGCAGTTTCTCCCCGGCGAACCGGTCACGAACGAACAGATGGAAGCGCGATTGGGACAAATCGGCCCCAAGCCCTCGGGCCTGCGCGAGCGCGTGCTGCGTCAGAACAGGATCGAGCAGCGCTACTACGCGATCGACGACAACCAGCACACGACGCACACCAACGCGCAAATGGCGGCTCGCGCCGTCCGCGATGCGATCGCCCACAGCACGCTCGACCTGAAGGACGTGCGACTCCTCGTTGCAGCCACTTCGCAGGGCGACTTACCGCTCCCCGGCTTCGCGAGCATGGTCCACGGCGAACTCGACATGCCGCCGTGCGAGATCGCCACGATCCACGGCATCTGCGCGAGTAGCGTGGTCGCGCTGCGGCACGCCGCGCTCGCCGTTGGGTCGGGGGAAGTGCCCAACGCGGTGTGCGTCGCCAGCGAGTTCGCCAGCCGGTTGCTCAAAGCGTCCCGTTTTCGCGCCCAGGGTTACGGCGAAGGCAAGCGCCTGCCTTTCGAGACCGAGTTCCTGCGGTGGATGCTCTCAGACGGCGCGGGGGCGCTCCTCCTGGCGAACGAACCGGCCCCCGCCGGCCTGTCGCTCGAAATCGAGACGATTGCGCTGAAGTCCTACGCGAGCCAGTTCCCGCCGTGCATGTTCGTCGGCAACCGCGACGAGGTGCTCGCCGACCCGCAAGTCGGCTGGCTGGATCACCCGGATTATGAGACCGCATCGCGTGCGGGAGCGATCAACCTGCACCAGAGTACCGAGCTACTCACCGACGTGGTGCGGTTGTGCGTGAACGGCGTGTTTGAATTGATTGAAGAGGGCAAACTCGACCCGAAAGGTGTCGATTGGTGGGTCACCCACTACTCGTCGCACCTGTTCCGCGAGCAGGCGAACGAGCGGTTCGTTCGGGGCGGACTGACGATCGATCCCGAGCGCGTGTTCACGAACCTCTACACGAGCGGAAACGTCGGGTCCGCGTCGTTCCCGCTGATGCTCGGCGACCTCTTCCGCAGCGGAAAATTGGAACCCGGTCAGCGCATCGTGTGTATCGTGCCCGAAAGCGGCCGGTTCATGTTCGGCTACGTGATCCTGCGCGTCGTCGGAAGCACTAGCCCCCATGTGCGCCCGACCGCGGTCGTTCCCACTGTCTCTGAGCCGCCCGACATCAAGACCAGCGGTTCACCCCTCGAAGAGTCACTGGTACGACAACTCGCAGGGGTGTGGACCGCGTTCGAGACGCGCCTGAACCGCGCGCCGATCGTGGCGAAGATGTTCGACGGGCGCGTAACGCTTCAGGACTACCGCGATCTGCTGTTCAACTTGCGGCAGCAGGTGATCGACGGGTCGCGGTGGATCTCGCGGGCCGCGTCGAACGTGACGCGCGAGCACTTCCCGATCCGGTCCGCGTTCATCGGGCACTCGCGCGACGAGCACCGCGACTTCGAGATGATCGAACGCGATTACGTATCGGTGGGCGGAAATGCGGAAGAAATCCGCGCGGGCCAGAAGAACATCGGCAGCACGGCTCTCTCGGAGTACATCCTGAGTCGCGCGAGCCGCGAGAACCCGTTCGACCTGATCGGCGCGATGTTTATTATTGAGGGTTTGGGGCGCCGGGTGGCCGCGCGCTGGGCCGAACTGATCCGCACCCAGTTGAACCTCGACCCGCGCCAGGTATCGTTTCTCGCGTACCACTCCGCGAGCGACGACGTCCACTTCGAGCGCCTCGACGCCGCGGTGCAGTCCGGCATCCTGACCGAAAAGCTGGTCGACGAGATCGTGACGGCCGCCAAGGTGGTGGCCCGGCTGTACGTCCTGCAACTCGAAGAGATCGGGAACTTCTAACGATGCCGCCCACCGACGCGACGCAGAAGCTCCAGAGCATCAAGCACAACCCGCTCGACCCGAACCCGTGGCTCGCGCTCTACATGGACACGAGCGTGCCGCTCCACGCGGTCGCGAAGGCGAACTTCCTAGTGGACGTGGCCTCCACGTCGCGCCAGTGGTTCCTGCCGATGATCCGGCCGTTCTGCCGGCTCACGATCTGCGGGTTCAAGGTGCTGAAAACGGTGATGCCGCGGTTCCTCACGTCGTCGTGGTTGCTGCACCACTCGATCTACTGGGGGCTGAAGTGGTTCGTGTCGCCCTACGCGAACTACCTCGTGATGCGCCACTTCCACATCGGCACTGAGCTGCTCCAGTTTATCGCGAAGAACGCGAAGGGCGTGAACATGGAGTTCGTGGGGCTGCGCCCGGAGAAGCTGCACGACCTGACACAGAACGTGTTCCTGCAACACGACCTGAACATCTTCAACTTCATCATCGAGATCAACCGGCAGCTCAACGAGCAGGGGCTGGAACTCCAACCGAAGGGCGACCTCGACTTCAGTTGCATCACCGACGGCGAGTTCCCGATCGAGGACATGCCGCACGGCTGGTTCAACTTTATCGACCTCGAATCGGCGATCGAAATGTACACGCCGATGTACCAACTGCTCCTGACCGACAGTGATTTCTGGCGCGCGTGCAACTCGCTCCAACTGGACGAGACGATCGCACTCTACGCGACCACGCTCCTGAACGACCACCGGTACTTGGGGCTGGTGAACAACAAGCACCCGATCGTCCCGAGTTCCACACTCGGCGCGGCCCACCGGCTCATGCTCCACGGTTTGGCGGCCGAGTTCCTGCACGCCTTCCTGGTCCGCCAGAAGCGCACGCGCGAGAACAAGGCGGACGCCGTGAAACAGGACCGACCACCGCAGTAATGTGAGTTCGGCTCACGTCCGAAGACACATGCCCGTTCGCGACCTACCGAAATTGACTTTTCCCTATACGTGTTTAAAATAAACACGCTGATCCAGTATCAGATTAATCTCTTTGGCGATTCTAGAATTCTTCGGCCAACCGCAAACAACGCGACGATGTTAGCCGAATGTTAGTGGCGCTGGTCATTTTCTCCGGCGAAAAATCAAATTAGGCGTCACCCGTCCCAAGATGTTAGCAATTGTTAGCCACGTGAAGTGCGCCTCGTTCACCCACCCGGCGAGGAAGCGTTGACCAACTCCGGCGCCTCGATCTTCGGTAGCTTGTATTCTTGCTTGAGTGACGGGCGCGGTTTGGACGGGGCCGGATCGAGCCGAACTGCTCGGCCGGTCGCACACGACTTCTCGATGGCCTCGATAATGGCGATGTCCGTCAGCCCTTCAAGGCCGTTCGGCTCCGGTTCGCGGTTATTCAAAACGCAGTCGGAGAAATAGGCAATTTCCGCCCCAACCTGGTCGCGTTCCGGGAATCGCGCTTCCTTCGTTTTGCCTTCTTTATCCGTGAGGCGCATGGTGATGTCGCCGCGAAACGTGTAGGCGAGTTCCATTCCCAGGTTACCTGTCGTGCCGACGACGCGGTACTCGGACACGTTGGCCTCGCCGAACCCGCAGGTGAACGTCGCGAGCCGCTCCTTCGGGAACCGCATCACCCCGGTCACCAGTTCCGGCACCTCACGGAACCGTGTTTCGCGGTTGCTCGCGCTGAACGCGGTGACTTCGATGGGGTCGTCCTGGAACAAGTAGCGCGCGGCATTGATGCAGTAGATCCCGATGTCCATGAGCGGGTGACCGGCGAGGTCCGCATCGAGTCGCGTGTTCCCCTCTTGGACCTGTTGGGTGAACACCGAATTGAACACGCGCGGTTCGCCGATCTTGCCGTCCTTAATGTGTTCAATGGCCAGGAGGTTCGCGGACTCGAAGTGCAGCCGGTACGCGATCATCAGCTTCACGCCGGCGTCGTTACAGGCGTCGATCATCGCGCGGCACTCGGCGGCGGTCGCGGCCATCGGCTTCTCGCAAAGCACGTGAACGTGCTCTTTTGCGGCCCGAACCGTGTACTCCTTGTGCATAGAATTGGGCAGCGCGATGTACACCGCGTCGATGGTGCCGCTTTCGAGCAGGTCTCCGTACTGTTCGTATCCGTAAGCCGGGACGCCGTACTGCTCACCGACGTCCTTTTGCTTCACCGGGTCACCGGAAACGATGGCGGCAAGTTTCGCGTTCTCCGCGTTCGGGAACGCAGGCAGAATCGCCTCTTGTGCGAACCAACCGGTCCCGACCACCGCGAACCGCACCTGTTTCGTGCTCATCAGGGCACCTCGTGCTCGGGGCGAAGGTGCTCAAGGAGATGCACCGCGCGTGCCGAAGGGCGCCCGTCGCTTCCCTTCACAGCCGCGTGTTGGTAACTTCTGTGAATATCCCGCCTGCCGAGGATCCGCTGATGCGCATTTCGACCTCCCTCCGCGCTGCGCTTTTCGTGGTAGTGTTCGCTCTCGCTGCTCGCGCGATCTCCGCCCCAGTTGCCGGTACCCCCGTCACACAACCCAAAGACAAAGGCCAGGAAAAGGTTGATCCCGATCACGTCGCGAAGATGGCGAGGGGCACGGAACTCTTCAAAACGAGCGTGCGTGGAATTCTCCAAGCGAAGTGCGTGAAGTGTCATAGCGGGGAACGACTCGAAGGCGGGTTCGACATGAACACCCGCGAACTCGCAATGAAGGGAGGCGAGCGCGGACCAGCCCTCGTGCCCGGCGATCACAAGAAGAGCCTCCTGTATCAGCTCACGGCTCACCAAAAAGAGCCGCACATGCCCTACGAACGGGCCAAGCTCGCGGACGCGGACATCGCCAAAATCGCGGAGTGGATCGACTTAGGCGCGCCCTACGACAAGCCGTTCGTCGCGATCGATGAGACAGCGTGGACCAAGAAGGTCACGCCCGCAGAGGGAAAGGAGCACTGGGCTTACCAACCGCTCTTGAAGGACATCAAGAACCCCAAACCGGACGCAAAAACCCCGATCGACGGGTTCATACTGGCGAAGCTCGAAACCGCGGGCATCAAACCGAACCCCGCGACCGACAAGCGAACACTGATTCGCCGCGCTTACCTCGGCCTCATCGGGCTACCACCGACGCCGGAACAGGTCGACTCGTTCCTGAAGGACGAAACGCCCCAAGCCTACGCGAAGGTGATCGACGGGTTGCTCGCGTCACCGCACTTCGGCGAAAAACAGGCGCGGCACTGGCTCGACCTCGTGCGGTTCGCCGAGAGCCACGGCTTCGAGCACGACTACGACCGCCCCACCGCGTACCACTACCGCGACTTCGTGATTAAGGCACTGAACGCCGATCTGCCGTTCGACACGTTCGCGAAGTGGCAACTCGCGGGCGACGAGATCGCGCCGAACGACCCACTCGCGATGATAGCGACCGGCTACCTCGCGGCCGGGGTCCACAGTACGCAGATCACGAAAAATGAGGTCGAAAAGCACCGGTACGACGAACTCGACGACGTGCTCGCGAACGTCGGCACCACATTCCTGGGGCTCACCGTCGGCTGCGCCCGGTGCCACGACCACAAGTTCGACGCGATCCCCGCACGCGACTACTACCGGATGCTCGCGGCGTTCACCACAACCGTCCGCACGGAGGTGGATCTTGATCTCGATCCAAAGGGGTATGCGAAGGCAAAGGCGGCGTTTGATGCGGACCACAAGCGGTTCACGGACGCACTCGTGAAGTTCGAGAAAGACCAACTGCCGGCGCGGTTCGCGAACTGGGAAAAGGAAAGGAACGGTAAAGCTGTTCCCGCGGATGCTTGGGTGCTACCGAAGATCACGGCGAGCAAGTCCGCGGGTGGGGCCACATTCACTGCACAACCCGATGGTAGCGTGCTGTTTTCTGGGAAGAATCCCACCACCGAAACTTTGACCTTTGAGGTGATTACCGCCCTGGAAAGCATCAAGTCCCTGCGACTCGAAGCGCTCGCGCACTCATCGTTCGTGAAGAACGGCCCGGGGCGGGCTGCGAACGGCAACTTCGCTCTGTCCGACATCCGCGTGCTCGCAGAGGCGCTCGAACAGAAAGGATCGCAACCAGCGGTCCGCGTGAAACTCGCCAGCCCCCGCGCCACCTTCGAGCAAAAGGGCCTCGGAGTCGCGAACACGATCGACGACAACACGACGACCGCGTGGGCTGTTGACCCGCAATTTGGCAAAGATCACGCCGCGGCATTCACGTTCGAGAAACCGGTCGGTTTCCCGGGCGGAACGAAACTTACGATCACGCTGGCCTTCAACAACAACACGGGCCACGGAATCGGGCGGCCGCGCATCAGTTTGAGCGCGAACGAGAAGCCCGACCTCACCGGTAGTGCGACGAGCGAAATCGTGCGCACGGCACTCGCTCTCTCCGCCGATAAGCGAGCACCTGAACAAATCGCGGCTGTTTTAGCGTGGTACGCACCACAAGATGCGGAGTTCCAAAAACTCCAAAAGGCCGAACGCGACCACCTCGCGACCGCACCGAAACCCAACAAGGTCAAAGCGCTCGTATCGAGCGAGGGCCTGCCCGCGATTCGGCTCCACACTCAGGGTGACGATTACCTGAAGGAAACGCACTTCCTGCGCCGCGGCGACCCGGCCCAGAAGTCGGGCGTCGCATCGGTCGCGTTCCTGCAAACGTTGATGCCCGACGCGGAAGCGCAAGCCAAGTGGGTGAAGCCCCCGCCCGCGGGTTCGCGCCTCAGTTACCAGCGCACCGCGTTCGCGAACTGGATGACGGACGCGGAAAACGGGGCCGGGCACCTCGTCGCTCGCGTGATCGTGAACCGCCTTTGGGCGCAGCACTTCGGTAAGGGACTGGTCACTACAACGAGCGACTTCGGTGTTCGCGGAGAGCCGCCCAGCCACCCCGAGTTGCTCGACTACCTCGCCGGTGAACTCATCCGCAACAACTGGAAGTTGAAACCGATTCACAAGCTGATCGTGACGAGCGCCGCCTACCAGCAAAGCTCCGCACGCGACGAGGAAAAGGCGCGTCTCGACCCGGACAACAAGCTCGTGTGGCGTCAGCCGGTGCGCCGGCTGCAAGCCGAAGTGATCCGTGACAGCATCCTGGCCGTCGGTGGCCGACTGAACACGACCATGTACGGCCCCGGCACGCTGAGCGAAGAAAGCCCGCGGCGCAGCATCTACTTCACTATGAAACGGAGCAAGCTGATCCCGTCACTGGTCGTGTTCGATGCACCCGACGGCACGACGGGTGTGGGCGACCGACCGAGTACAACGGTCGCGCCGCAATCCCTGCACCTGATGAACAACCCGCACGTGCGTGCGGCGGCCTACGGCTTGGCCAAGCGCGCAACGGCCGACAGCAAAACCAGTGACGCGGACGCGGTCACACTGGCGTACAAGCTCGCGCTGTGTCGCGAACCGACCAGGGACGAACTCGCCGACGCGACCGCGTTCCTGAAGGGCCACACCGGAACCGCTCGTGAAACCGCAATGGCCGACCTGTGCCAGGTGCTGTTCTGCCTGAACGAGTTCCTGTACGTGGAGTGAGACATGAGCGACTGCCCACTTAAAGTGTGCCAGCTCACCGATCCGGGTGTTGTTGAAGTGTTTTTCAACGCGGGCGAAAGCGCACCCGATCTCGACATGCTCCGCAACATGCTCCCGTCGCAACCGCAAGCCTGACCCCGCCACTGCGAGAACCTCATGCTCGACCTCCCCCGCTGGTTCGCGTCACCGAAAGCCGCGTACCCCTCTCGGCGCGCGTTCTTGAGTCGCGCCGGAGGCGGCTTCGGCGTGCTCGCTCTCGCCGACCTTCTGCGCGCGGAAGAAAAATCCACGGCCCGCGCCGAAGACCCGCTCGCGGCCAAGAAGCCGCACTTCGAGGCGAAGGCCAAGTCCGTCATCTGGCTGTTCATGAACGGTGGGCCGTCCCAGGTGGACACCTGGGACTACAAGCCCGAACTCGAAAAGCGCGACGGTCAGGAGTTGAAGGGCTTCGACCCGAGCACCGGGTTCTTCACCGGTCAGGTCGGGCCACTCATGAAATCGCCGTTCAAGTTCGCGAAGCACGGGCAGTGCGGGAAGATGGTCAGCGACCTGTTCCCGCACATGGCCAAGCACGTGGATAAGATGGCGTTCGTTCACTCGCTCTGGAGCGACTCGAACAACCACTCCCCGGCGCTGTTCAAGATGAACACCGGAATGGCACGTATGGGGTTCCCGTGCGTCGGGAGTTGGGTCACTTACGGCATGGGTAGCGAGAGCCGTAACCTGCCGGCGTTCTGCGTGATGTACGACACGCTCGGGCGCGGCATCCCGAAGGGGCACTCGCTCAATTGGGGTGCGGGCTTCCTGCCCACCGTTTATCAGGGCACCGCGTTCAAACCGCAGGGCGACCCGATCGACAACCTCACGCGCCCGACCGACATCACCCCCGAGCGCCAGCGCGGTCAGCTCGACCTGCTCGCGAAGCTGAACCAGAAGGGCGCGGACAAGCACCCCGGCGAGGCCGACTGGACCGCGCGCGTCGAGTCCTACGAGCTCGCGTACCGGATGCAGATGGCCGCACCGGACGCGCTCGATCTGTCGAAAGAGACGGAGGAGACGAAGAAGCTCTACGGCATCGATAACCCGAAGGCGACGCACTTCGCGAAGCAGTGCCTCATCGCGCGGCGCCTGGTAGAAAAGGGCGTGCGCTTCGTTCAGATCTACAGCGGCGGCATGGAGAACGACCTGAGCTGGGACGGGCACAATGATATCGCGAAGAACCACGGCGGGTTCGCAAAAGAAACGGACCAACCCATCGCGGCGCTACTCGAAGACCTCGCGCGCAAGGGACTGCTCGACAGCACGCTGGTCATCTGGGGCGGCGAGTTCGGGCGGCTCCCAATTGTTCAGAAGGGCAACAACGGCCGCGACCACAACCCGCACGCGATCACCTACTGGATGGCCGGTGGCGGGGTGAAGGGCGGTACGAGCTACGGCGCGAGCGATGAGATTGGCTTCAAGGCCGCAGAGAACCGCGTGAGCGTCAACGACTTCCACGCGACCGTGCTGCACCTGATGGGGCTCGATCACAAGAAGCTGACGTACCGCTACAACGGACGCGATTTCCGACTGACGGATGTAGCCGGCACTGTGGTGAAAGACATCCTGGCGTAGAGGGAGAAAGGCAAACAGAAGAACCCGCCACGGATAAACACAGAGAACACGGATCAGAACCGGAACAAGACCGAAATCAGAATCATGTTGATTCTGCTATTCGACCGAAGCTCGTCCGTTCTGATCCGTGTTCTCTGTGTTTATCCGTGGCCGATTTGCTCTTCTAATCCGCGGCGCACGCTTCTTCCGCCGCGAGCGCTTTGCTATTCAGTGCCTTTTCGGTTGGTTCGCGGATGTCCCACACCAGCCCGATTACTCCCAGCGCGCGGATGATGTAGTAACTCATGTCGATCTCCCACCACTTGAACCCCTGGCGGGCACAGCTCTGGTAGTGGTGGTGATTGTTGTGCCAGCCCTCGCCCATCGTCAGGATCGCGGCCCACCAGCAGTTCTTGCTCTGGTCGGTCGTCTCGTACCGGCGCGTCCCGAACAGATGGCACGCGGAGTTCACCAGGAACGTCGCGTGGTACAGCAGCACGGTGCCGACCAGGAAGCTCCACACCACTCCGCTCCAGTCGGCGAGGGCGTAGCACAGGACCGCGAGCGCCAGCCCCGGCACCCAGGTGAAGAACGTGTCCAACACCCGCAGTTCCGGGTACCTTTCAAAGTCCTTCAGTGCGGGGGCGTCACGGAAACGACCGGAGATCACCCAGCCCACGTGCGCCCACCACACCGTGCGAACGATCGGCGAGTGCGGGTCGTCTTCTTGGTCGGAGTGTTTATGGTGGTGGCGGTGGTGCCCGGCCCACCAGAGCGGCCCCTTCTGCATTGCGGCGCAGCCGATCCACGCGAGCACGAACTGGAACCACCGGCTCGTCTTGTAGGCCCGGTGCGCGAAGTACCGGTGGTACACGCCCGTAATGCCGAACATCCGCACGACGTAGAACAGTAGCCCCAACCCCACCGCTTCCCAGGTGATCGGCACGAAGAACGGCGTCACTACCGCCGCGACGTGCAGTCCGATGAACGGGATCGCCCGGAGCCGCGCGTACCAGCCGACCGGCGGGCGCGGAAGTTTCAGCGCGGGGAGCGTGGGGACTTGCAGAGCGGGAACGACGCCCGATTGCGGTGCGGCGGTCGAAATGGGAGCGGCTCCGTGGTGTCCGGGCGTGAGTGCCGGTTCGAGTCCAAAGTAAAATAGGACTCACAGGTGGCAAATGCTCGCACGAAATCTGGAATTGTGCAACGTGGATACAATGGGCGAAATCCCCGCGGGCACCCCGCCCGCGAGCAATCTTCAGTGAGCGCCTCATGATTCACTTTGAAGGTAACCAAGCTATTCCCCTGCCACCCGCCGAAGTCGCGGCCAAACTCTCCGACGCGGGGTTCCTCGCAAATTGTGTCCCCGACGCGCAGGTGTCCGAAGCGACCGCGGATCACTCGGTAGGCAAGATCAAGCCGAAGCTGTCGTTCCTCACGGGCAGTCTGACGCTCGACGCGACCGTAACGGCGCGCGACGCCGGTAAGTCGGTCGCGTACAAGATCGACACGAAGACGATGGGCGCGAGCAGCACCGTAGAGACGAAACTGGAGTTCAAGGACGGCGAAAACGGTGGCACACTCGTCCACTGGGCCGGCGATTTGGTGGCCGTTACTGGGTTGCTCAAGATGGTGCCGAAGGGACTACTCGAAGGCACCGCTAAAAAGGTGATCGAAGATGTGTGGGCCGCGGTTGCTGCGCGGCTGACGACGGGGTGAGTGTTCAGATCGGAGCTTGCCGATTTACGATTGGAGGCACGTCGCGCGACGGCCTCCGGTTTACCAACCGACGATCACAACTCAGCGCACGGCTTCGTATCGTGCCGTCTGAACCGTCTTCACGAGTTTGTCCATTGTGAGTTGGTCGAGCGCGCCGTTGAGTTTCAGCCGCAGTTTGCCGGCCGCGTCGAGGACGATCACGTTCGTTTCGCCCGCCGTCAGGCCGAACGATTCCTTCATCTTGTCCGCGAAGTCGAGCCACACCACGACGTCCGGCGAACCTTTTGCAATCTGCTTGCTGATGGCCGGGCGGATCGCCCCGGGCACCTTCCCACAGCACGCGACCGGCACCACAATCACGTTCGGCGACACCTGCCCCGGCTTCAGTCCTTCGAGCGGCGCGACCGGCGCGGCTTGGGCCTTCGCGGGCGTTTGGCCCTTCGCGTCCGGGTGCCAGTACACGTGGAGTTGCTCACCGAGAGCGCGACACGCCTCGTTCCCCTTGCGGTCACCAAACACCACGACGACCACGTGCCCGCGCAGGTCCGCGACGTCCGTTTTCCGGTCGAATTGGTCTTCGAGCGCAAGCTCGACCGTTTTCTGAGCCGGTCCGGGCATCGCGGCAGGCGGTTGCGCGTGAACCGACGCGACGGCGATCAGTGCGACGAACCCGGTCCACATCAATCGCTTCATCGGGATTCCCCCGCTAGATTTTTCCTTGCCGCAAACGCAATTCCGCGAACCGTAATCGCATCGCGGCGATCGTTAGCAGCAACACTGTGAAACCGGCGACGACCACAATGTTGGGCGCGACAGCCCAGAAGCCACCGGCCTGCCACGTGGCCGTTTCAAATCCGCGTAGCGCCCACGTCGTCGGAAGTGCCAGCGAAATGTCACGCGCCCATTCGGGCAGCAGAAAGGCCGGCACCCACAACCCGCCGAGCATCGATACACCCAGAATCACCAAAATGCTGACGTTCCGCGCCCGAGCCTCGGTTCCGCCGAGTGCAGCCACAAGCAATCCCGTGGACGCGGCGAGTCCACACGCGACCACAGCGAGGAGTACGAAGCCGATCACGGAGCCGTCGATCTTCACACCGAACGCGAGATAGCCGACACCGAACGTGACTAGCACTTGCAACAGCGCAACCATCCCGGTCGCGAGCGCTTTACCCGCGACCACGCAGGAGAGGGGCACGGCCGCGGCCCGCACGCGGGTCCACACGCTCCGCGAGCGCTCGCGAAGCAAAAGCAGCCCACTCTCCATGCCCCAGAACAGCAGATATTGCAACGTCATTCCGCAGAAACTGTGCGCATAGGAGTTGAACTGTGCCCCGGCGAACGGGGCCGCGGTCACCGTTTCGATCCTGAATGGCGGGGCAAGTGCGTCCTCAGTGCTGTCTTTCAGAACGTCACGGAACGCTTCGCGCGTGACCCGCTTCATGACGGCTTCGGTGACGATCCCCTGCGCCATCTGGCGCTCGGCGGTCGCGTTCGGGTGACACAGCAAGAGAAGCTCGGGTTGTTCGGTGGTGACACCCGGCTGCCAGTTCTTGAGTTGCTCGAAACCGGTTGGGAGTACGACGGCCACAATCTTGCGTTCAGCAACCGCAGATTCGGCTTCCGAACGAGTGACTTCCCTGACATCCAAACGCGGCGAAGCAAGCAGTTCGTCGGCAACCTGGCGCGTGAACGGCCCGTCGTCCTCGACGACGATAACCACGGGCAATTTCGTTGCGGTACCGGATACGGGCCGAGAAAAGATCGTACCGAACGCGGACGCGAGCAGCACCGGCACAACGAAGCACAGCGCGGCCGCGCGCCGGTCGGCCCAAAAGAGCCACCAATCCTTGCGGGCGAGCACCAGCGCCAGTGACACCTTGCTCCTCACGCCCGCTCTCCCGTTTCGCACTCTTCCGAACGCAGCGCCCGCTCCAGCGCGCCGGCGGGCGTGCGGAACGATTCCAATTCAAGACCTTCCACCAACAGCGCCGCAAGCGCAGTACCAAGTTGTTCGCTCGTGTCCGCAGAAAGGCGCAACCGGCGGCCGGTAATCTCCAGTTCCGCGCGCGCGTTGAGGCGCTGACGGATCGCCCGTTCGAGGTACTTAGGCGGGCGCGTGCGGAGGTGCCCGTACAAAACAGCGCGATCGATTCGGTGCGTGTGGAGCAGTTCCGACGGTGGACCGTTCGCGACGAGCCGCCCCCCTTCCAAAACCGCGATGCGATCGCATCCCGTTTCGGCTTCATCCATGTGGTGCGTGGTGAGCAGGATCGCGTGACCGTCGTCTCGGAAGCGTGTGAGATCGGCGAAAAGCGCGTCGCGGCTCGCGGGATCAAGTGACGCGGTCGGTTCGTCGAGGAGCAACACAGGCGGATCATGGAGCAGCGCAACTGCGAGATTCAAGCGCTGTCTCATACCGCCAGAGAACGCAGAAACGCGATCTTGAGCACGATCGGTGAGTTTCACGCGGGCGAGCGCCCGCGTCACCCGCCGGCGCAAGTCGTGACCGGTCAGGCCGTACAGTTGGCCGAAGAACGTGAGATTGGCCGCGGCCGTGAGTTCTTCGTAAACGGCCGGTTCTTGCGGCACCAAGCCAACGCGCTGGGCGAACCCGACCGGGTCTGCGGTCCGGGTGCGATCGTCGACTGTAACCGTGCCACACACGGGATCGAGCACACCCGCGGCGACCGCGAGCGTGGTGCTCTTACCGGACCCGTTCGGGCCGAGCAGACCGACAATTTCCCCGCGCCGAACGTCGAGTGACACGCGCTCGATGGCAGTGCGCGCGCCGTAGCGCACGGTCACATCAACGAGGCTAAGGGCCACCGGCAGCGGCATGTGTGAACCCCGGCTTAGAAGCTTTGGTAGCCGGGGAATAGCGACGGGTCAAAAGAGTTGCAAGGCGAACGGCGCCGGTCAGCGTTTGAGTTCTTCGACGCGCACGCGGATGTCCTTGAATTGAGCATCCTGTTTGTTGGAGACGACCTCAACAACTACGTCACGGAACCCGGTTTTTTCGAGTTTGATGCGAGCCTCTTCCAACACGGGGTAGCGCAGCACCTCACCGGGACGAATGCCAATCACGTCGAGGATTTTCTTCTCGTCTTTCTCTGCGGTCCCCTCGAGAAGAATGCGCCCCACGCGATCCGGCGCTCCGGGCTTCACATCCTTCAGTGTAACACCCAGTTTCTGAAGTCGTTCGGTTTGCAACTGAAGCCTCTTGCGGAGAACGGCCTTCAGTTCCTGTTCCTTCTTCTCCAAATCGGCCTTTTGTGCGTGCAGGCGCTCCAGTTCGGCAATCAGGTCGTCGACCGTTTTTTCTACCGGAATCGGCGGCAGAGTGATCGGCGAGGAACCGGGCAACGGAAGTCCCGTCGGAGGGATCAGCGGACTGCCCGGGTTCGGGATCGGCTGTGGCGCCGGTTGCTGCGCACGCACCTCACCACAGACGCACAGCAAGCCGACCGACACGAGTAGCGCTCGGGTGCTCACGTTCACCTCCTCGGTTAGACCGCGCGGAGGTTAATCGTGCGCAAAGGAGACGGTCAAGTGCGACCCGGAAGAAGTAGAATCGCGGAGTTCGGAATGCGGAACGGAAGACGGGGGAAAGAAGCGTGATCGGAACAGGCACAGCGTTTCGGCTTTCACTCCGCGTTCCACATTCCGCATTCCGCATTACCCAAACGGGTCGGGGTTATCGTCGAATCGTTCGAGATCGCGGTCGGACCAGCCGAAGTGGTGAGCAATTTCGTGAACGACGGTTTTCCGGATCTCGATCTGCAACTCGTGCGAGTCGGGAAAATCGTCTTCGAGCGGGTTGCGGAAGATCAGGATGCGGTTCGGGTTCTCCAGCATTTCGCTGGCTTGTACGCCCTCCATCGGCATGAAGTATCCGTACAGCGAATCGCCCGCCTCGATCTCCTCGTCCGTGAACCCCGCGTCCCGCAGGAACTCGACCGACGGCTCCTCTTCCACGTCGATGACGACGTTTTCGAGGTGCTCCTTGATCTCGTCCGGCAGCGAATCAATGGCGCGACGGACGACGGCCGCGAACTTCTTCATGCTCATGCCCATGCCCTTATACTCGCGGAAGCACGGGCGCGGGTCAACCGAACGGATCGGGTACCACGAACACAACCGCGGCGCCGAACTTCTTCACCAGCGCGCCCCGGCTCTCGGGGCTCAGGGCGTCCCGATCGAGCACAAGAGCGGTCAGGTCCGGTGGCACCGGGGCGTTGAGCAGGTGTTTCACACCGATTTGCGAGAGCGGGTTTCGCCGCAAGACCACTTCCACCAAGTTGCCCCACCACTTCGCCTGCGTAACGTGCCGAACGCCCTTGTCTCCGATGTGGCACCCAGACAAATCGATCGCACGCAGCGCGGTCAACGAGTGCGTCAGTGAGAGCACCTTCACCGCGCGTGGGGTGAGCGCGTTCCCGTGGAGCGTCAGTCGGCGCAAGTTCGTGAGGCGGTCGCTGCGTGCGAACGCCTCTAATCCGTCCGGGCGCATCCCGACGCTAATGAGCGTGAGGTCGCGGAGCCCGGGTGGGAGCGTACCGGCCAACACACGCAGCCCGTCGTCCGACAGCGGTTCATTGACAAAATGGAGTTCCGCCAATTTGTGCGCAATCGGGCCATCGAACAACCTGCGCAGAGAGTCTGCCGCGAGTCCCATAACAGAGAACGAGAGCCGCTCAAGCGGTGCGCCTGTGTTGAGCGCGTCGAGAAGTGCGTCGCGCGATTCGTATCCCATGTGAAAGTGTAGCCCGCGAACAGCTCGACCGAGGTACGAGCGAAACAGGTCTTCGATGACCTCCGGCATTCCGGCACCACTCGCGCGGTTGAAATGCAGATCTGTGACACGCTCGATACCCACCGCATCACGTATGGCGAACAATGGCTCAATGGGGCTGATAGCGAACACGATCTCCCGCAAACGGCTCAAGCGATCGGACTCTGCTACATGGCGCCAGTCGTCGAGAAGGGCGCCGCGCAAGGTCACCTTCCCAATCGGTGCGCGATCGAACAGCGGAGCGATGCGCGCGTCCCACTCCGAGGCCATAAGCACCTCGACCCACCAACCGAACCCGCGACGGAACGGGGCCGGCGCCCATTCAACGGCCACCGAGAGCTTCGGAAGTGCGGGGCGAAACCCTTCGCCAGTCACTACGTTCGGTTCGCGCCATTTGCACCGGACCGCGAACGGTTCCCACGGCGCGGTGTGCGCGAGTTCGACCTGCGCGCGGACGAAAGCCGCGTGCGCGGGTTCGTCGTGTTCGTCCAGGTAGTCCGCGAATATGAGTCGCGGGGTATCCTCATCGGGCTGGTCACAGATGGCGCTCACGAGCGCGTCGCGGTCAGACATGGAGGCATTTTACTCGCGACACGGCACAAAAATCACACACGCACGCGGTCGCCCATTTTCGCCTTGAGCAACTCCTTCGACTCTCCGGACGCGGGTGAACCGGTCAAATCGAGGAACACCAACCCGTTGGCGAGCGGAGATTCGAGGATTGCCAGCACGCCCTCGTCCCCGACCATGCAGTAGCTGAGATTCAGAACAAGTAACCCTGCGAAGTGGGGTGACCGGGCGATTGCGATCGCGCCGGCGTTTCCGATAGCATTTGAGGCCAGATCAAGAACGCGCAGGTTACTCACTTCGTAACAGTTCGCGAGTTCGGCAGCGAGCACCGCGTTTACACCGTTTTGCCGGTACACGAGCCGTCGTAACCGCGACAAAGTAAGCGACGTCAACAGCACGCGCAACCCGGCCGGTCCCGCCGCAGTTTCACTCAGATCGAGATCGTGCAGGCGTTCGAGCGCTAAACGGGCAACCGCTTCGTGCAAACCCGTAGCGCCCGATCGATTACCGCTCAGTCGCAAACGCTCAACACCAGCAACCGCGGATGCCGTAAGTAGGCGCCGAACGTCCTCGCCGGTCAATCCGGCCCGGGCGAACGACAACTCGCGAAGGCGAACCGGCCCGGCGGAATCTGTGATCGCGCGCACGACGAGCGGCCCACCCGCCACGCCATCCAGTTCCAGGCGCGCGAGTCGTGGAAACAAAGGAGAATGCAGTAACGAGCCGACCGCATCGGGAGACAGTCCATTGTCGCTCGCGTTCAGTTCTTCGAGGACCGGCGCATCGGCGAGTCGGGCCACTACGCGCTCGGGGAGGTGGGCGCGATGCACTCGCAGCCCCCGCAATCGGGCGAAGTGCGGCGACCGGAATAATTCGCCCGCCGCACCGTCATTGCTTGCAAATGCGAGTGTCGCGACCGGAGTTTCGGCAAACAGGCGGTCGGCTTGAGCCAGAAATTGCCGCGGGTTCAAGCGAATGCCCCACGGGAACCCGCGTCGCAAGAGCGGCCCGTTCAGCAGCTCAGTAACCCACGGAAGGCGGCGTACCCATCCATCTCCCTCGCGGCGCGGTTTCTCGATCAACCCCCACCGCAGGCGTTCGGGCGCGAACTCATCGAGGTGAGACATCGCGATGTCATCGCGAATGAACGCGGCCCGGTCACGCGCGCCGACCGGATCAGGGAGCGCGCTCGCGTTCTCGTCGAGCCAGTCCGCAAACATGAGGCGCGGAGTATCGTCCGCCGAGTTCGCGCAGATCGCACGCAGTAGAGCGTCGTGATCGGTCATTCGCGGGATGGAATGCGGTGTACGTTAGAGGAAAACGCGGTCGCCGAAACGTTTCCGCAAGCGCCCCACGGGGGCGGAATCGATCGCGTTACCGTAGAGGTTGAGGTACATCAGATTGTTCAAGTGCTCGCTGCGAGCCAGCGCTTCGGCACCCGCGTCCCCGATGTGTGCTTCCGCGACATCGAGCACCAACAACCCCGCGAGGTTCGCGCTTTTCGCAAGCGACTCCGCGCCACGATCACCAACTCGGTTTTCGTGCAAGTTAAGGACACGGAGGTTCGCGGCGGGTGCCCCTGCGACCCACGTCGCCGCCGTTGAAGCGAGATTATTGCCACCGAGTGTGAGGCTCCGCAGCTCTGAAAAGAAGCCGGCGCCGACCAGTGCCGCGACGCCTTCAACGGTTGGCCGAGTTCGCAAAAGGTGCAAGGCGCGCAAATTAGGAAGCATTGCCCCCGCGAGCGCGGTCAGACCTGCTTCGCCTAAGTTGTTGTCACTCAGATCAAGGTCTTCGACTGTCCGCAATGCCGCCGACGTGACTAACAAGTCGAGCGAGTCCGCCGAGAGCCGGTTGCCCGAAAGATCGAGCTTCTTCAACCGCGGCGGGCTTGAAAGTCGGGCTAGCGCCCCGACCAACGACCCGCCGCCGGGCCGGTCCTCTCGCGCGCTGAGACCCGTGAGTTGTGGGAACACCCGACTCCGCACAACCGCGGCGACGGCCGCCTGCGTCGTCAGTTGCGAGCCGAGGTGCAAGTCGGTGAGGCGTTCAAAGTGTTCCGAGTTAAGCAAGCGCCGAGCCGCAGGCCCACCGGCACCTTGCACGAACGACAAACTCCGCAGTCGGTTTAGCCAGGGGCAGGCCGCTAGTTCCGCCGTATCCGCAACCCGTGTGACGGCAAGTTCGAGTGATTCAATGGGGTACCGCGCAAAAAGCTCGTCGGCATGTGCGACGAAAGTGCCCCCATTGTTGGCTTGGATCGCCCCCGGTAGCCCCCGGCGAAATGGGTCGCGCGCCCAGGAGAGGCCGTCCGGAAGCGGCGGCAGCTCTGTGATCCAGCGCCCGCCGTCCACTTTTTTCTTTTGATCGTGGTACCGCGAGCGGATCGCAAACGGGTCGTATTCCGGTAGGCGGCTCAATTCGACGTGCGTGCGGATGAACGCGGCCCGGCGCGGGTCACCGCTCTCTTCGAGCGCGTCCGCGTAGACCAGACGCAGTGTATCGTCGTCGGGGTTATCGAGAACGGCACGGTAAAGTGCATCGCGGTCATTCATGACAAAACGGAACGGGTCCGGCGAGACAACGTGAACGCGATGAGTTCGAGACACCGCGCGGGCTTGGATTCTGTTCTATCCCGTTATCCCATCGAAAACTCGCCCGCCTTACAAACACACGCGGTCTCCGAACCGCTCGATCAGTGCAGCGCGAGCGACGTCACCGAACGCACGGCCGGAATGGGTACGCAAGTCGAGCCGAATCAGGTGATTCAAGTGCGGCGATTCGGCGAGTGCGAGGGCGCCCGTGTCACCGATTCCCGTTTCGCACAGACCGAGTTCGAGTACCCCCGCCAGCGCACCCGATCCGGCGAGGCTCACGGCCCCGGAGTCGCGGACGTGATTATTCGAGAGGTTCAGTACGCGCAGCCCGCGGAACCCGCTGCACGCAGCAACCGCTTTCACGGCAGTCGGCCCCAGTGCGTTGTGGGATAGGTCGAGCAGGCGCAATCCGGCCAGTCCACCGGCTTCTGTCAGTGCCTTCACCCCGGGCACGCCGGGTCGCGTTCGGCTGAGGTTCAGCGTGCGCAGGCCGCGAACGATTCCACTCTCGGCGAGTTCCCTGATTCCCTCCCCAGCGAGCGGGTTGTCGCTCACATCCAAGTGTTGAAGATCCTGAAGCGCGGGGAGCCGAAATAGAGCTTCGGCGTCGTTGCGGTCCACGCGATTGTTCGGAAGTGACAACCGCGATAGTTCCCCTCCACTCGGGGCCGCACCAAGCGCGTCGATCAGTAGGGCAGGCGGGAAATTGTTCGCGCTCAATTCGAGTGCTTTCAGGCGACCGAACAGCGGCGACGCGGCTAGCGTACTCAACCCCTCCGGTTCGAGAGCATCTCCCTCGAACCCGAGTTCCGTGACGTTGCTTGTGTGCGGTGACTCGGCGAGTCGAGCGACATCGGCCGGACCGAACCAACCGGTAGAAAACGTGAGCCGGTGCAGTCGGGTCAGGTGAGGCCATTCGGAGAGTGAGGCAAGGTCGGGGCGGTCGCGCGGGTCCAAATCAATGGCCTGAATCGGGGCCATATCGAACACCGCGTCGCCGCTTTCCAGGAACGCGGCCAGCGACCGCACGCCGATTTTCCACGGAAACCCGCGGCGGAACTCGAACCGATTCCACTCGCACCCGGGGGACGGTGGTTTCGGGAGCTGTTCCGTCATGCACCAACCGGTCGCCACGGCAGGGTCGTGCTGGCGCACGTTCACCCAACCCGAGTCGTAGACGGGAAGGCGGGCGAGCGCGACCTGCGTGCGGATGAACGCCGCGCGCCGACTCTCGCCGTTCTCATCAATGAGATCGGCAAAGGCGAGGCGGGGAGTGTCCTCGTCCGGGTGCGCACAAATGGCGCGGTACAGTGCATCGTGCGAGCTGGTCATCGGCTCCAGTTCGTCCTCCGTGGCGATTCCACCAGCGCAGTCTACGCGGGCCGCACCACCCGCGCCTATGCCAGTGGCGGAACGGGTTCCGCTCACGAGTCAAGATGGGATATCGACCGTTTTTGGAGTGTTCCTCGGCATTATTTCGCTCGGTGCCAACCTGTGCGACCCAGTTTTGTAGACATTTCTCCCGGTCCGGCTTCTGTTTCGGTCACTGCGCCGGGCGCGGATAGAATACTCAGCGCCCGAAGCCGCACTGTGCGGTTCCGGGCCGCTTCAAGATTTAGGGAACCTCCAAAGTGGCTGCGTGGTCCGCTGATTCTCTCGCACTTTTGGCCAACGCCGAGGGCGAGATGAGCCAGGCGCTCCTGGTCGTGGGGTTAGTCGCGATACCGCTATTGGTTGCGATCAACGGGTTCTTTGTCGCGGCCGAGTTCGCGCTCGTCGCGGTTCGCAAAACGCGAGTCGAAGAACTGGTGAACCAGGGGCGCCCCGGCGCCCCTGGTTTACTTGCGGCCGTGAACGACCTGAACCGGAGCGTGGCCGCGTGCCAACTCGGGATCACGGTCGCCAGCCTCGCGCTCGGGTTCGTTAGCGAACCGGCCATTCACCGACTCATTCACCCGCTCCTGTCGGGGCTCCCGGGCGAGTGGTCGCGGGTGCTCTCTATTCTCATCACGCTGTCACTCATCACGTACATGCACGTCGTGTTCGGCGAGCAGATGCCGAAACTCGCCGCGCTGCAAGAGAGCGAGTGGGTCGGGTTGTGGGTGGCTCGGCCGGTCTACCTGTTTGGGCGGGCAATGTCGCCGATCATCCAGCTCATGAACGGATCGAGTAACTGGTTCCTCCGGCGCCTGGGCTACCACGGGGACGGTGAGGAGGGCGAAGTTCACACCGTAGACGAGTTGCGCCTGTTGGTCGAAGACAGCGAAGAGGCGGGCGAGATCGACCCGGACGCCGCGGACATGGTGCTGGGCGTGTTCGCGCTCGCGGACAAGGTGGTACGCGACTGCATGGTACCGGCCGAAAAAATGGCCGCGCTCGACGTGTCCACCTCGCCCGACCGGGTACTCGAAATCGCCCGGCTGGGCGCCCACACGCGCATGCCGGTTTTCGACGGCACGCCGGACAAAATCGTCGGCATCGTGAACACGAAGGACTTGTTCTTCCTGTTCAGCACGTCCGGCGCGGTAGTGCTCGAAGACGCACTGTACCCGGCCACGTTCCTCAGCCCCGACGAACCGGTCGCGAACGCATTCCGCCTGTTCCGTAAATCGCACCGCCCGATGGCGATCGTGCGCGACGCGGAAGGGAAAGTGCTGGGGCTAATTACCCTCGAAGACGTGTTAGAAGAGATCGTAGGCGACATCGAGGACGAGCACGACGTACCCGTTCCGAAGCTGAAGCTCGCCCGCCGGCGCCCGGGCAGCGCGCCGAACAAGTCCGGCACCCACCAACCGTTGAAACCGCGCGCCCCGGAACCGCGCGACAAGCCGGCCGGAAGTTGATCCCCGTGTGGCACTCGGCGCCATTTTCTTGGGCTGCTGTCGCGGGCGCGGAGCACCTGTCAGGTAACTCGCCGTTCCGAGGTGCCACATGCCCACGACGCCCGCCGAGATCGCCCGCCGTGCCCTGACCGATCACATTGCCGCCCGGTCCCCAGCAGAACTGTTGACGCAGTTCGCGAAGACGAGCGACCCGGAAGCATTCGCCGGACTGGTTCAGCAGTTCGGGCCGCTCGTACTGGGCGTGTGCCGCCGCGTCCTCGGACCGTCTGTTGAAGTGGACGACGCATTTCAAGCCGTGTTCCTCGCGCTCGCGCGACAAGCCCGTTCCTTTCGCGACGCTCGCACGTTACCCGCGTGGCTCCACCGCGTCGCACTGCGCACGGCTCGCAAGGCACTCACTCAGCGCACTTCGGGGCCAATTGCCACAACGACGGCGAGCGAACCCGCGGACCCGACCGACCCGTTCGCAAACGTGTCGTGGGGTGACGTGCGTCGCGTGCTGGACGAAGAACTCGACGCACTGCCGAAAAAGTTCCGCGGACCGGTGGTGTTGTGCTGGCTCGACGGGCTGACACAGGACGAAGCCGCCGCGAAACTCGGCACGTCGCTGAACACCCTCAAGCGCCGACTCGGTGTGGGCCGTGAATTGCTCCGTACACGGCTCACGCGCCGCGGGTTGGCTCCCGTATTGGCCGCGACTGCGGTTCTGGTGCCCAATGGCCTCCGGGCCGACGTTCCTCGATCGCTCGCGGCGGCTGCGATCAAAACCGCAAAAGGAACGGGTACACGCACGGCCGGGGTGTCGCGAATAGCGTCGTTCGCGACCACCGCGATCGTAGCGGCGTGCGGCCTCGCCTTCGTGTCGGCCGGACACGCGCCACCTGAAATTGCCCCTCCCCCGCGCACGCTTACCGCGCCGGGCCGCCCCTCGGACGATCCCGCCGTTCCCCTGCCAGCAGGTGTTACGGCCCGGTTCGGAGGTACGCGCTTCCGCGCACTGGGCGGCATCGACTGCGCCACTCTATCGCCGGACGGCGCGCGCCTGGCCGTTGCCAACGGGGCGGGCGTTCAAATCTACGAAACGGCAACATGGCGGTTGTTGAAAACGTTCCCCACCGATGGGGCCGGCGGGACGTGGGCTTACAGAGATGTCCTCGTATTTTCTCCCGACGGCAACCAGCTCGCCTACACCCAGAACGGGCGGTTCGCATTTGTTTGGGATCTGAAGAGTGACAAACTGATGCACCGGTTCGACGGCCGCGATCGCTGGCGGTGGCAGGCATTTTGCGCGTTCACCCCGGACGGGTTGCTGGCCCTCTCGGACAAGGAAAAGCTCCGCTTTTTTGACCCGAATACGGGCGACGAGAAGCGGTCGGTGACCGCACCATGCACGATTGCCCTGTCGCCCGATGCGAAGCATTTCGTCCGTCACCTCAACCGGACCGAGCCGGCTCTCGTACTGGGCGATGCGGTAACCGGAACGGACTTGCACACCTTCAGTTCCGACGTTGGGTGGTGGCCGCGGGTGTCGTTCACCCCGGACGCAAAGCGGCTCGTGCTCGCCCCGGTGAACACTACCGAGATCGAAGTTTGGGACGTCGCGAAGCGCGCACTCGTGAAACGATTCCGCGCACCCGCGGCAGAACCCACCGCGACCCTGACCGAGCACCGCGGCGGCCTGACACCGGACGGTAACGAAGTGTGGCTCCAAGTCCCGGGTGGTGAGATTATCCGGTGGGACATGAACACGTTTCAAGAACGGCCACGGTTAACGGCTCGGGGCTCATGAGGCGGTAGAGGTGGAGGTTTAGTGCAGGACGCTGTCGGGCAACGAATTGCGACCAGCCTCCACCTCTACCGCCTCATGAGCCAACGCTCTTTATCGCGTCGGTAGCGTTCTCGGAATGCACGTCGAATCGCGCGCGAACGGTGCCGTCGAGTGGGTTGATGATGCAGACGTGATCTTCGGGTAACGTCGTGGCGAGCGTTCGGTTATCGGTGGCCCAAGCGAACAGTGCATCGCCGACGCGCCGCTTGTGCTCCCTTTCTTCGTGATCGACCTCGATACGGTGTTTTTCTTTTCCGGTGGCCACGTCGAGTATGAGGATCTCACCGTGTTCGTCGGCCGCGAGCCACCGCCCGTCCGAATTGGTGACCGCGCGGAAGCTCTTGACCGCTAATTTGGCGTGCTCTTTTCCGGTCCTGGTGTGCCACACACTGGCATTTTCCGGGTACCGAGCGATGACCGTCCGGTTCCCGGTCGTGAACCCCAGCGGCCACACGGACCACGCCGTTTTCTCCCGGGTATCCCAGGGCCGCGACCACAACTCTTTTCCGTTGGGTATCTCGAATGCGCGGACCGCGGCGCGGTGTTTGGTCTGTTCGTTTTGGTAGTCCCCTTCGCCTATCCCAAGTGCCAAACTGTCCGGGCTGAACACCAACTTCAGTACCGGTTCACCCTTTTCGCGGATCGTGCGTACCGGCTCGCCGGTGGTCGCATCGAGCAAATCGAGCCGGCCGCTCGAATCGCCGACCGCGACAAATGCGTCATCCGGCGAAAGCGCGAACGTGGTCGCGTCGTGGTACCGGTTTGGTACCGTTCGCTCCCGCCCGGTGTGCCGGTCGAAGACCCGCACCCAGCCCGGTGAGCAGGGAACGAGAATGGTGCGCTGGTCCGTTAGTGGGAACAGTCCGTTCGTTACGAGATTGTTCCGAGCCGTGGCTCATGAGGCGGTAGAGGTGGAGGCTGGTCGCAATTCGTTGCCCGACAGCGTCCTGCACTAAACCTCCACCTCTACCGCCTCATGAGCCCCGAGCGTTTTGTGGCGCAGCAGAGGGCACTCGATTCGCGCCCTGGCCCTTTCACCAGACGGGAAGCAGCTACTCGCGGCAGCACTCAACGGCTGGTTCGTGGCACTCTGGGATACCCGCACCGGTAAACGGCTTGCCAAATTGGAGAACGGTTTCCAGATAGACGCCGTCGCGTTCAGTTCAGACGGGAAGAGCGCGTTCACGTTCGGTGGAACCGGCCTCGGTTACCGTTGGGACATTGAGGCGCTCATTACGGCGCAAAAGCCAAAGAAATGACGGTCACCAGCCCGCGTCCTCGTCGTCGTAGAGCGACGGGCGCTCGTCGATATCGGCGAGACTCGCGCCGAGTATCCCGACCTTCACTCCGTGTTTGCGCAACTCGGCCGTCGCGTACCCGCTCACCAGTGTGAGGACGAGTAACCCCATACAGGGCACGACTGTCGCGAAACCGAAGACGAGCGCGGCGAACGCGCCCCGTAACTCCCACGACAACAGGAAAACGAAGATCCCGCCGACGCCACCGAGGATGAGCGTGAGAACGAACGGGAATTGCATGTCCGGTTCGCGCCCCCGTGCCAGAACGGTCAGCGCGATGAACCCGGCCCACAGCGCGAGTTGTGCCAGCACGACCGCAATCAGCCACCGGTGGTAACGGGCGATCCGCTTCAACCCTTCGACCGGGCGCTCGTAACTCGGCCGGTCGAACTCGTCCCACGCGGCCATGTCCGCTCTCCACATTCGATCCCCACCCGGCGAGATGGGGAACGGTACCCGTTAAACCCTTCGGAGAGGAGAGCGACGCCTTACGCTTTTCGTTGAACCAACAAGCGGGCACACCCCGCAGCGCCAATGAACCCCGCGTCCGAACCGAGGCTCGCGAACCCGATCTTCACGTTCTTCGTCGGGAACGGGAGGCCGAAGCGCTTCACGTACACATCGATCTTCGACCGGAACCACTCGCCCGCGGCGACCATTCCGCCCCCGTACACGATCATCTCCGGGTCCACGGCCGCGATCACCGCACACGCTCCGAGTGCCAGATAATAAGCGGTGTCGTCCACCACCTTCTGAGCCAGTTCGTCGCCCTCGGCCGCGTGCCGGAAGATCACCTTCGCGGTGAAATCTTCATCGTTGGCCGTGTAGTAGTCGCGCAACTTGCTCGCCGGTCCGCGCCAGCACGCCATGTCCTCGCGTGCCCGGCGAACCACGTTAGTCGCGCTCGCGTAAGCTTCGAGGCACCCGCGTGCGCCGCACCCGCACTGCCGACCGGTGTCGGGCATCGCGATCCGCAAGTGCCCCAATTCCCCACCGTGGCTGTGCTCGCCCTCAATGATTGTGTCATCGAGGATGATCCCCCCGCCGACGCCGGTCCCCAAAGTGAACAGTACCATGCTTTTCGCGTCACTGGCGGCCCCCACCCAGAACTCGCCGTAGGCCGCGGCATTCGCATCGTTCTGATATGCGGTCGGCTTGTTGAATGCCTTCGCAACGTGGTCCCGCACCGGAACGTTCTTCCACGGCTTCAGGTTCGGCGGGTCGAGAATCAGACCCGCTTTGATGTCCATTAGCCCCGGTGTCGCGACCCCGATCGCGGTAATGTCGGCGAGAGTGAGGTTGGCGGCTTCGATCGCTTTGCGGATCGTCGCGCACATCGTTTCCAGCCCCTCCTCCTGCCCACGCTCGGGATTGGTGTCCATCACCACCGGCGCGGACAGTGGGCGCCCGTCGCTCGTTACAACGGCGGCCTTCATCGTGGTTCCGCCCACGTCTAAACCGACGAAATTTTCCTGTGCGGCCATTATTGCCTCAGTTAACTGCGTTTATGTATGTGCGTATTTCGCGCCGGGATTTCATGTGTAGCCTTCATCCCGCTCCCGGGAATACGGTGCGGGGAGCGAAATACAAACCGCGAAACGCGAAATAGCAAACACTTTCCACAAGTTGTACCGATAGCACCAGGTTGTGACAGGTGAAGACGTTAACGTGTGTTAGCGCCGATCCCAGAGTGTTAACTACCCGCGCTTCGGGGCGCAAATCATTCGAGTCGGGGCGCTCTTTCGTTCGGTAGTGATCTACGGTTGCCAGAAGGAACATCCCCTGCGATCGCCCGCTGGTCGCCCCGCCCAGAAGCGCACATTATGGAACCGCTCACGCCGCAAGTGATGCACAAGCTGGTCTTCACCATCCTCGTCCACGGGTTGCCAGACGCGCAGACGAACGTGGCCTACGATGTGCTCCTTGAAGCCCAAAACAACCCGAACCCGCAAGTGCGCGAGCTGGCCGTGGTCGCGCTCGCCGAGTTACCGGTGCCCGCTCCCAAGCGGGTCACGGCTCTAGCGAAGGGGCTGCGCGACGCTTCGGCCCGCGTTCGGCGCCGGGCGGCCCGGGCGCTGGGGGACTTCGGCGCTCAAGCCATTCCCGCTGTTCCCGCTCTCGTGATCGGTCTGCGCGACATTGACACCAGCGTGCGCCGCGACTGTGCCGGGACACTCGGGCGCCTCGGACCGGCCGCAGGTCCGGGAGCACAAGGATTGGTCAACCTGTTGTCCGAACCGGAAACCCGCAGCCGCGTGGTGGCCGCGACCGCACTCAAGCGCATCGGGAACGAAGCCGTCCCGGTGCTCCTGGTTGGTTTGCGCAATGCGGACGCCGATTTCCGCTCTCGGTGTGCAAAGGTGCTGACCCACATCGCACCAGACGATAACGAAGTGGCCGAAGCGATTCGTGTTGTCGTGGCCGAAGACGAATTGGCCAGAACCACCGAATTCGTCCCGCTCGCGATGGCCGTGAACTGACTCCGTCCGGAAAAAGAAGGGTGAAAAGACGGTCTTAGAGCGCTCGTCCTAATTCCTCGTGAGCCTTTTACTCTTCGTCGATTCCTTGCTTCGGGAGCAACAGTAGAAATCGGGCGCCCACTCCAAAGATTCGTCCCCCGTGGGGTTGGCCAGCGCGCGGACGACGTTTTCGTGTTGCGCGGCGAAATCGCCGTGGAAGAAGATGAGTTGGATGCGCTCGTTGGCGTCGAGGTGGAACCGGAGGCTGTACGGCTTGAGCAGCGCGACGCGGCGGTCGCGCAAGTGCTTTTCGGCCCACCAGCGGGTTCCCGTTCGGGCCGATTCCTCGGCGCGGTTCATTAACCCGTCGATCAGTAAGCGGAACTCCCGAATGCTGTCACCGTCCACGACCACGCCCGGGGCGCCGGGGATCTGCCCTCGAATCCGGAAGCCCTCGGTGCGCCGGCCCGCGTTCCAGGCCGCGATCCAGGCGTTGAGTCGCGCCCCCCATTCCGGTTTGTCGTGGTCGGTCTGCACCACGACGACCGGCGGCGCGTTGAGCAGTGTCGTTTCAAAAAGCAGGTCGAAGGCGTCCGAGTCGACGTAATCCACCCTCGTGGCTTGCAGGTTGAACTGCTGCGCCGAATTGCGCGGGGTGGGGGCCGGTTTTGTGGTGTGGCACCCGTAGGCGACCACGAACCCGAGACTGACGAACGGGGCCAGTCGGGACACGAGCGATTTCATAGCGGGTTCCCGATGCTTGCCCCCTACGCGGATCGCGACACGATACCGCACCGGAATAGGGACATGGCCGGAGCATCTCTCTTCAAAAATTTTGCGCGGGAAGTGTGTCGCCCATGCCACAAACGGTGCGTCCCGTCCAGGGCAGTTTTTGTTTTTGAATGCGGCGACAAGGGCCATTCCCTTAGAGCCCAGGGGCGTTCCTCGTGCCACCTTGGCGCGAGCGGGCTTGTTGGATAGACGGGGCGCTCCTTCGGCCCGAAGTGTCCGGTGCCCGCGCGTTCGCTGTACGAGGCCGCGCTGGGCTCTTGGGCGTCTTGCCATCGAGGGCACCGTGGTCACCATGTTCTGTCTGAAGGACGTGCGGCGCCGTAATTGAGGGCGAGTACCCGTTCACGGTCAAGGACAACCAGCCCACACTGCACGACGACATCGCCTGTACGTTCGCCGCGTCGTCGGCTTTTTTCCCCACCAACAGCCCCGATGGGCCGCTGAGCAGGGATACCGCCACCAACAAGGGACACGGTCGGGGCTAGGCCCGCACCCTGACAGTCCCCTGCCCGACCTCGCCTAAGTGTTCCAACTCCACCGGATGCGCCGGTTCTCGGACGGGCACACCGAACAGGAGACGGCCACGGAATCACCAGTCCGCACCCGTGGGCCCCCGGCGCGGCTCGACGACGGCAACGGAACCGCAACCATTGGTCCGTTGAGAACAACCGACACCGGGTCCGCGACGTCACCCGCGGTGAGGACGTGGGCCGGATTCGGTGTGGGAACAATCCGCACGTCCGAGCGCGCACCGGAACGTCTCAAACCACGTGCGCGCCCAAATTACCAACGTCGCGACCGCACTTCGGCGATTCACGATCTACCCCTTGTGAAGCACTCCGACTACTCCACTACCGCACCCCGCTACGCGAGAACTAAACCGCCCTGTAGAGTGCTTCCGCCGTGAAACCCGTGCCCCTATACTCGTGGGAACTACTTCACGAATCGGTAGTTATGGTTCGGTTATGACACCGTTTGATTGTTGCGTGTTGTGTGGTGGGGACGGGGCGTGGGCGTTCGAGCCGCTCGCACGCGAACTCGCTGCCGCGCTGTGGGTGGACGTGTCACCCGAGCCGCGACGGTTCAATTACGTGCTCTTTGCGGATTCCGTTCCGTTACCGAACGGCTGCGCGTCGTTTGTTCCGCTCGATGCGATCGCGCTTGCGGGCGACAAGCGCCGGGCGGCGGAAGCCTTCGCTCGGCACGGAGTGCCGAGTCCCGAAACGCACCTCTTCGACACGTGGGGCGCGGTGCAGCAATTCCGGGCGTCTCGCGCGGACACAGAGTGGTGCCTGAAGTTTCCCACCGCGAGCGGCGCGAGCGGGCACCGGATGCTGACCGACGCGGCACCGCCCAAATGGTGGCCGGCGCCGTTCGTGGTGCAAGAATTCGTGCGATTAGAGCGACCGGAGGTGTACCGGATTTACGCTGCTGGGGGCACAACGTTCGGCTGGATGGCGCGCCGATACCCGGCCGGCGCGACCACTTCGCCGTGGGTGGCACACGCTCGCGGGGCGCAGTACGAGCGTGCGGGCGCTGCGCCAGACGCAGCGATCGCGGTGGCGCGGGCCGCACTGCATGCGACCGGTCTACTCGAATCGTTCGGGTGCGTTGATTTACTCCAGAAACCGACGGGCGAATGGGTCGCACTGGAAGTCGGCACCGACGGGCTGGTGAATCACGTTGACCGCGCGCTGGGCGATACGAACATGGAACACGAGATCCAGCGCCGGATCGCAGAAGCGTTTTGGAACTGGGTGGGTGTCGCGCCGCCGTGGGGCACTTCGTGGCAGCGCGAAGCAACAGGGTGAGCGCCTGCGTTACTTCTTCCAGTAATCCGGCAAGTCCGGGAGTGTGTCGCGGAGGATTTCGAGCACTGCCTCGCGATCGGCCGCGGTCAGGTGCGCGAACGGTGCGGAGGTATCCTTCTCTGTGAGCACGTCGTGGAGCCGCTTCAGAGTGTGGTCCTTCACTTCTTTCGGCAGTTTGGCGAAACCCGTCGAGTAAATGAGGTAACTGCACGGGTACTTGAATAGCCGGGCCTTGAGATCAAATTCGCGGAGCGAACGCCCCTGCTTGTCGAACGGTCCGCGCGCCGCGAACTCTTTCGCGAACGCCGACGTGCCCTCGACCGGGCCTTCCAGTTTCGCCTCCCCGCTGAACAGCAGGTATTTCGCCAATTCGTCGCCCGCGGACGCGATCCGGCGCTGGGCGCTCTCCCACCTGTGACCAACCGGTTCACCGAGGTTCTTGTTCAGCGTTTCTTCGTAGTGATGCGCTTGCTTGGTGCCGATCAGCGCGCGGGCGAGGCGATTGTGCCCCTCCGTTTGGTGCTCGTAGACCATCAGCGCGACGATGTCGCTGTGCGGGGTGAGGTAGTTCGCGACCGTGAACCGCGACTTCAGTTCGGTCACGTTCTGGCCGGTCGCGTTTCCTTCGGCCGCCGGGTCTTTCTTGTTCTCGACGACCCAGTTGCCCATGTGTTTCTGCTTCCCGTGCGTGCCCGTCACGTACCACCCGCCCCAGCGCTCCGCAAACGGACTGGAGTGATTCGTCCGGAACGTGCCCGCGTTGAGGAGCGGCATCCCGACGCGATCGGTGAACACGGAGCGCACGAGGTGCCCCGGCGCGCCGCCCGTCGCGTTGGAGGCGTGACAAGTGAGGCAACTGTCGCGCTGGCGGAGGAACTCGACCTTGCCGTCCAGTTCCGGTTCTTGGTCGAGCGTGTAGAACGCGGTGCCGATGTTGGTATCGACCGCGGACAGTTCGAGCACGTCCCCGCGCAGGCAGAAGCCGACATAAACGTCGTCGTTGAAGTAGAGCGCACGCGGCGTTTTGGGCGTGATCCGCTCGCGCTGGAAACTGGTCTTGGAGAAGACGAGGATCTGTGACGATTGCGGCACGTTCAGTTCTTTGAGGAGTGCCGGTAAGTACCCGTGGTCTTCCGCAAACTTGAGCTTCACCTGACCGGCCGTGATCCGCTTCTGAAGTGCGGTGACGGCGTTCTCAGCCCGTGCGGTCTTGTAGTTGATCGGCTCGCGTTCGAGTTCATCAATCTGCGCAGTCACCGGCGGCGCAACAACACACGTGGCGACAATCGAGAACGTGAGTCGGAGCATGAGCCGACCTCGAAGCGGAAGAGCGAACAGGCAGGAGGGCGATTCGGCAGGTACAAAGGAAGTGTAGCAGACGAAAGTGGACAGTAAAGTCTTATTTCTAAGCCGATGCTGATTAGAAGGGGACCGAATTATTGGGATCGAGGATAAATTTGCGCAGAAAGGCGGGGAGGGATTCTCGCGAGGCTTGTGAAGCAACACGCAGTGATACGTGGGCTTCCTGTTCGCCACCCAATTCCTTGTGTGTAACTATGGCGTTATTTGTCTCAAAAATACGAGTCGTGCTCCACATCGTAGGCCGCGGAAAATGTCGTTCGAGATCAGCAAGGAGATCGACACCTTGTGGGCGGTAAAAGCGACACTGAGACACGCGAGCAGGGTACGTCATGAGCATGTGAAAAATGGCGTCTGTCACCGATTGCGCAAGAAGGCGGTCTGGTACGCCAACATTCAATCCGTAAGGCCATTCAAAGAAATAAACGGGTGGGTCGGGCACGCAACCATCGATCTGCCGAATGCCCCAACGGTGCCCTTGGTGAAGGTCCACCACAGAAATAGCCGACGCATTCGGCGTTGCCTCAACTTCAAACACGCCACCAAACATAAAGGAGTTATCGATACCACCCGAAGCATCTCTTCCAAAGGAGATCCATTCCCGTACCGATGGCGGTAACCTCCTTCTCAATCGCGCTTCCACTTCGGCGATCTCGGATTGCCGACCACCAACGTCTGGCATCGGAACACAGTGCCAGCGTTCTGTGAACTCGCGGATCAGTCGCCAGCGCTCGCGCCAGCCGTCCGGGATGCCGTGCCAGAACACCGGTTCGCACTCGGTGCCGTACTTCATGAGCGCGCACCACTCCGAGCCGGCCATTGTGCGGAGTTCGTTGCGGCGCGGTTTCAGTTCCCAGAACCGATCGGCGAACACCGGTACCTGCCGCATCTCCTCTTCGGCGCGGATCAGTTCGCCGCGCGGGTCGTTGTGTTCGTCGAGCCAGTCCGCGTAGACGAGGCGCAGCGTGCGCTCGTGCGGTTCGGCCCGGATCGCGTTTAGGAAATCGTCGTTCGTGTGGAGCATGGCTGAAGACATGATCGCCTCTCACGAACGAGAGGAAAAGAGCGGAGCGAAAGTTCTGCCGCGATCCCGCTACGGTGCTTGTACATGAGTGCGCATCGGGGTACGCTGCGGGGGTGTTGTTGGTGTGTGTTTAGCTCGGTGCTTTGCACCAGGCTGATGTTGCGTCAGCCGAGCGAATGGTCAGGAATGCGGCTTGAGGAAGGCTGTTCCAGCACCGCTTTCGCCCGGAGGGGGAATTCCCCTTCAGTGGTCTGGGACAACCCCGCGAGTCGTGGTTCCACTGAAGGGGAATTCCCCCTCCGGGCGGCAGTGCCGTGAGCCTTCCACAATCCAGGTCGAATAGTAGACCTCACCACAACTCAAACGCAAAAGCCCCAGGTTTTACCTGGGGCTTTTAGTTTTTGTACATCTGCAAGTCACACGATCCCGGACGCGAAATCGTCGGGCCGTCCGCTCTTGGCGACGGGGGCCGGTGCGTCGGCGCCGTGGAAGTGCGTGCCCTTCGGGGCCGCGTGCGGGCCGTGCGCTTTGACCGTCTTGCCCATCTCGGTCACCATGCCGCCGTAGCTCATGGGGACGTCGTCGTCGAAGTCGAACTCGTCGTAGGTGCAGACGTAGCCCGGGAGCTTCGAGCGCTCCTTCTCCTTCGAGTAGGCCTCCACCACGGCCGCCTGGATCAGCTCGCGGGCGCCGCTGTGGATCGGGTGCGCGATGTCCGCGTGCAATTTCGCGCGCCCGTCAACAGCACGCATCGCGCGCTGGTCGTCGAGCCGCGTGCCGCACTGGTTGCAGAACCGCGCCCGCAGGTGGTTCTTGCCGCTGCACCGACAGCACCGGTCGGTGAGCTTGCGGCTCGGCATGGCCACGAACACGCCCTTGGTCCCCTCGATGACCTTCAAATCCCGGACGACGAAGGCGTTGTCGAAGGTGACCGAGCAGAACGCGAGCAGGCGCTCGTTGTTCTCCTCACACAACTTGATGCGAACTTCCGTGATGACCACCGCACGTCTCCTTCAGCGGGATCAGGGGGTAAAACCGTGAACTACGAGTACGCGAGATTCGGGTTCGTCGGCCGGGCGCGAGTCCGTAAAGGCCGCGGCCACACTGTGTGCTTCACGGGCGTCGCGACAGGGGGCGAAGACCGTCGAGCCGCTGCCGGACATCATCGCCCCGGCCGGGTTCAAGCGGCCCAGGCGCTCCCGGATGCGGCCCACGACCGGCTCGATCGCGAAGGCCGGTTCTTCCAACCGGTTGAACATCGCCGCGCCCAGGGCCGCCGCGTCGCGCGCCCGGAACGCCGCACGCACGCGCCCGCCGCTCACCGGCTCCTGCGGGACCGTGAGGCGCCGGTACACGCCCACCGTGCTGATCCCCACGGGAGGGAACACCAGCACGAAGTACGGCCCCACACCCGCGCCGCGATCAACCGGTTCCGGTGTCGTGATCTCCCCGCGCCCGGTACACCATGCGGCCGGCAGCGAGAGGAAGAACGCCACGTCCGAACCAATGAACGCGGCAATAGCGACAAGTTCTTCGCGTGTCAGCGCCAATTTCCAGATTTGATTCAAGCCCACGATCGCGGCCGCCGCGTCGCTCGATCCGCCGCCCAAACCGGCCTGCGTGGGAATGCGCTTCGTGAGGTGAATAACGGCCCCGAGATCGGGTCGGTTGGCCCGTGTGCGCAGGGCGGCTGCCGCTTTGTGAACGAGATTGTCCGGGCCGGTTGAGAGCGTCGCCGGATCGCATGTAAGAGTGATTTCACCGTTCGGCGCGGCACGCATTTCGAGCGTGTCGAACAGGCTCACCGCGACCATAAGGGATTCGAGGTCGTGGTAGCCGTCCGGGCGCTTGCGGAGGATTTCCAGGAACAGATTGAGTTTTGCGGGTGCGGCAAGAACGACGGCATCCGACCCGGCGAAAAACGCCGGATGGACCGGTAGCGGGTCCGCTTGCGGAGTCGGGGCGCTTGAGCGCGTCATTGGTGTCGGGGCAACTCACCGGCGAGGGGAGCGGCCCATCCGTGGGTGCGAATCGAGTCCGTGCTGCCGGCAATTAAGAAGCGCCCGCGGTTTGCGGTCAACGGGCACTTTAAGCTGAGAGCGAACGTTAAACGAAGATTCCGGGTGCGTCAAGAGGGGGATTTGGGCGAATTGTGCCTTTCACCGTACCAGATCAGGGGTTCGGAACGGAATTTTGCCTCACCCCTACACCGGTCCGGAATCCGTTCTACGCTCGTTGTTGCTCAGATCGCCGCACTCCGCACAGGAAGTTGCCGCTATGCTGCCGCAGCGCTCGTCGGGATCGATTGCTCACCCCGTGAATCGTGTTATCGGCGTTGGGGCGCCGGCCCCTTCGTATGAAGCGGTGAAGCGGCGGGTGCTCGCGAAGCTCGAAGACCGGCTCGACATGAGCGCGTCGAAGCGGATGCCGCAATCTCTTTTGCGCCAGAGCCTTAGACAACACGCCGAGCAAATTACCGATCAGGAAGCACGCGGATTTGCCAAGGCCGACCGCGACCGCCTGATTGACGAGTCTCTGGCCGAGATACTGGGGTTCGGGCCACTCGAAGAGCTGTTCAACGATGTGAACGTGCGCGAAGTCATGTTGACCGGTCCCGGTACGGTGATCGCGCGCCGCGAACACGGGCAGTGGCTCCCCACGAGCGTGAAGTTCCGTGACGAGGCCCACGTCCGCGCGACGCTCGACCGGATCGCGACGCACGCCGAACCGATCGGCCCGGTCATGACCAGCATCGCGCTGTTCGATATGCGCCTGCCCAACGGGTTCCGCGCGATCGCGGTGATCCCGCCGGAAGCCCTCGATCAGCCCGCAACGGCCTCGTTCCTCCGCGAATCGCCGCTCCCGGGCGGAATGCTCCCCAAAGACGCGAGCGGCGCGTTCCCCGGACTGCCGGCCACCGGCTCGACCTCGCAGGGGACGCTCAAAACGGTATCCGCCCCCACCACCCCTCCGCGCTCCAACAGCGGCACCACGTTATTGCCAGGTACTCGCGTACCCAGTGAGCCGCCCGCGTCGGGGATCAGCGACCCGTTGGCGCGCCACCGCGTTCGGATTCTGGAGCGCCTGCTCTCCAAGTTCGCGGCGCTGAAGGTGTACGACGTGACGCGGCTCGAAATCACCGAATTGCGGAAGATCGTCAGCGCCTATATCCGCGAGTATGGCGAGTCCGAAAAGGTCTACCTGAGTGACACCGATCAGGGTCGGATCATGCTCGAAATCCTCACCTCACTTCAGCGGTAAAGCCTCCGACCCCTCCCCAACCCCTCCCCTAAACGGAGAGGGGCTTAAAACCGGCGCTTGTGCTGTGAGTTCTTCTGTCTATGTTTTCTCCCCCTTCCTTTTTTAGGGAAGGGGGTTGGGGGGTTAGGTTCTTCTCTTTGCATCTCGCTCGCTGGCCGAATACCATCATCCTTCCGGCTTCTTATCAGTCAGAAGGACGATCCTCATGCCGCGTCTCTCCCTCGCGTTTGCACTCACCTTGCTCGTATCGCTCGGCGGACTGTCTCCCCCCGCACACCTCTATGCCCAAAAAGAGTTCGGGTTCGACAACCAGAAGGGTTCGGGGCAGCCGTACCTCAAACCGGACGAAACGGTCGCGAAGATCAAAGTGCCCGACGAGTTCGAGGTGAAACTGTTCGCGGGCGAGCCGCAGGTGGTGAACCCGGTCGCGTTCACGGTGGACGAGAAGGGGCGCATCTGGGTCGTGGAGTGCTTCGAGTACCCGAAGCGCACGCCGAAGGGCAAGGCGCCGCGCGACCGCATCGTGATCCTCGAAGACACCGACGGGGACGGCGTGTGCGACAAGCGCACCGTGTTCGCCGAGGGCAAGGACTTCCCCGTGACGGAAGAGCGAAAGAAGGCCGGTCTGGGCGCGTTCGATCTGTGTACCGGCATCGAGGTCGGTCACGGCGGCGTGTTCGTCGGGGCCGCGCCGTATCTGTGGTTCATCGAGAACAAGGACGACAAGGCCGGGAAGTTCGATGTGCTCCTGAAGGGTTTCGGCAGCCAGGACACGCACGAAACGCTGAACACGTTCCAGTGGGGACCGGACGGCTGGCTGTACGGTCTACACGGCATCTTCACGAACTCCGCGGTGAAGCCGGGCGACCAGCTCGACGGCCCGGAGGCCCGCATCAACGGCGGCATCTGGCGCTACCACCCGAAACTGAAGAAGTTCGAGATCTTCGCCGAGGGGACATCGAACCCCTGGGGCATGGACTGGCGCAACACGGACGGGCAGTTCATCCTCGCGTGCTGCGTGATCCCGCACCTGTACCACATCGTTCCCGGCGGCATTTACAAGCGCCAGGCGGGGGCGAGCTTCAACCCGCACGTGTACGGCTACCTCAACGAGATCTGCGATCACACGTTCCACAAGGAATCGGGCTGGGCGCACGCGGGCCTCATCTCGCTCGACGTACCGCACATTCCCAAGCGGTTCCAGAACAGCGTGATCTTCGGCAGCATCCACGGGTGCAGCATCAAGCAGAATATCCTGAAGCCCAACGGCAGCACGTACACCGCGAGCCGCGGCGACGACTTCCTGGTGAGCGGCGACAAGAACTTCCGCCCGATCAACATGAAGTGGGGACCGAACGGCGACATCTACCTCATCGACTGGCACGACCAGAACCCGTGCCACCAAACCAACCCCGACGACTGGGACTACGAGCGCGGCCGCGTGTACCGCATCCAACTGAAAGGGACGAAGACGAAGAAGCCCGAGGACATGTCGAAGCTGACGACAGAAGAGATTCTCAACGGCGTGCTGATTCGCGAAGACAACCCGTACCGCTACCGAACGGCACTTCGGCTGCTGTCCGAGCGCAGCGGGGGCATCACCGAGAAGCAGCGTGACAGCGCCCGCGTCCTCGCGGGCCTAGGCATCGCGGACGCGCACCTGCGCATCCGCGGGCTGTGGGCGTCGGACGTGTCCGGCGGGTTGTACGACATGCGATACACGGAAGACGGCTTCCTCGACACCAAACCGCCCGCGATGCGAGCTACCACCGCGCGGTTCACCGGGCAGAACGACCCGCGCATGTTCGGCAGCGACCCTGTGGCTGAGAAACTGGTCGCCGAGCGCCTCGGCCACCTCGTCGAGCAAGCCAAGAAAGACGCTTCGCCGGTGGTGCGCCGTGAACTCGCCTCGACTGCGATTCGCCTGTCCGACAAGCACGACGTAATGCCGCTCCTTCGCGCACTGATGGCCCACAAGGAGGACGCGAAAGACCCGGTCATTCCGCAACTCGTGTGGCTCGCATACGAGCGGATCATCGCGAAGAAGGAGGGAGCAAGCACCCCCGCGGAGAAGGAACTCGGGTGGCTCGCGGAGGAGGCACCGAAGAACGAGTTCGTGCGCGACCAGATCGTACCGAAGGTGATGCGCCGGCTCGTCGCGACGGGGCAGCCGAGCGACCTGCGGTTGTGCGTCGAGTTCGTCACGAAGCTGAAGGACGCGGACGCCCGCGCCAAAGCACTCGAAGGACTGGCGATTGCGCTCGACAAGCAATCCATCAACGCGCCCGAGGGGTGGGCCGCGCTGCAAGCAGAGATCGCAAAGGAGAACAACGCCAAGCACGTCGCGCTGGCGAACAAGCTCGGGGTGGTCTTCCGCGACCCGGCCGCACTCAAGCGTGCCGTCGATATCGTGGCGAATACCGGACTCGCCGCCGACGTGCGGGCCGAAGCTGCGCGGCAACTCGGCTCGATCCGGGCGCCGGAAACGGTCGCGCTGCTGCTGAGCATCGTGCGCACGGACACCTCCGACACGGTGCGCAGCGAAGCCGTTCGCGCACTGGCCGGGTTCGACGTCCCGAAGCTCGGGGACGACCTGCTCGCGGGCTGGAAGGACTACCCGAAGGCCGTGCGCCCGGACATCATCAACGCACTCGCGACCCGCAAGGAATGGGCGCGGGTTCTGCTCAACGCGATGGCCGACAAGAAGATCGACCGCGCGGAGGTGACCGACAACACGATCCTCCGCGTGCAAGCGTTCAACGACAAGGCTCTGAATGCGCTCATCGAAAAGGCGTGGGGCCGCACGCGGACGACGCCCGCGGACCTCGCGAAGCTCATCGATAAGACGCGCGAGTCGCTGTACGAGGCGCCGGCGTCGTTCGAGCGCGGGCGCAAGGTGTTCGAGAACAACTGCGGGAAGTGCCACAAGTTCGAGGGCAAAGGCGCTGAAGTCGGCCCGCCGCTCGACGGCGCCGGGCGCGACATCGAGTACATCCTCGGTAACGTGCTCGATCCGAACCGCGTGATCGGCGCGCCGTACTTCCTCCGCACCGCCCGGTTGACCGACGATACCGTGTTCTCGGGCCTGCTCGCGGAAGAGGACGACAAGACCATCACGCTGAAGCTCGAAAACGCGGTGCTGAAGAAGATCAAGAAGGAGGATCTCGCCGAGCCGGTCCGCGTGGCCGAGAAATCACTCATGCCCGAGGGCCTGGGTTACAACATGACGCCCCAGGACTTCCGCGACTTGGTGCGGTATCTGATGGCGAACCCGTTCGTCACCGACGTCACGGTGAACGGCACGAAGCACGCGGTCGGCGCGCCGGGCCGGGTGGTGCTCCCCGATACGAAGGGCGCGCCCGCGGTGGTCGAAGCCGAAGTGACCGCGGCGAGCGAACTGAAGACGCGGGTGCTGATCGGTTCGACGGCCGACTACGAGGTGCGGCTCGACGGGAAGGTGATCGGCACCGGTCGAGGAGCGGGTAAGGAGACGCGCCCGGACCGCGACGGCTTCGACGTGACAGTCCCCGCGGGCAAACACACCCTCGCGGTAGTGGTGAAGGGCGGCGGGCCGAACGCGGTCTACGCGCGCTTCCTCGATCCCGATCGCAAGCTGAAGTACCCTGACGCGGGCGAGAAGAAGTAACGCACATTGAGACGGCCGGTGCCGCGCGCCTGTTCCGCACCGGCCGTCGCCCACAGGGTTACTCTCTCGCGCGGGTACTGGAACGGGTACGACCGCCACGGCACGCTTGGTTGGGCCGAGGCCCCATCCTCAAAGGCGCCGGCTCATCATCCACTTCACCGCACGAATCACCACACCGCGCGGGGCGAATCGCTCCAAAAACAGCATCACCTTGTTCCGCCAACCGGGGACGACCATCCGGCGGCCCGCTTTCATTGCGTTCAGACCGGCCTCGGCCACCGGGCGCGGTCCCATCGCCTGCCCCGCACTGAACACGCGCGTCGTTTGCATGCCCGAAACTGCCGCGAATTCAGTCGCGACCGGTCCGGGGCACAGCACCGTTACCGTAACTCCGGTCCTGCGTAGTTCGCTGTGGAGCGCTTCGGAGAACGAGTTCACGAAGGCTTTAGTGGCGTAGTAAACGGCCATGAACGGGCCGGCTTGAAACCCCGCGATCGAACCCACGTTCAGAATGCGCCCACTGTTCCGCGCGACGAACGCGGGTAGAAACAGCCCGGTCAGTTCAGTGAGCGCGGTGATGTTCACCTGAATCATTCGTAGCGCTTTACCGAGATCCGATTTCGTGAACGGGCCAAGATCCCCGAACCCGGCATTGTTCACCAGCACGTCGATCGTAATTCCCGCCCCTTGAACAGCGGCGAACAACTGGCGCGGCGCAGCCGGGTCCGCGAGGTCCGCAGGAAACACGTGACACGCAGCCCCGTGTTTCTGCTTCAGTTCGTCAGCGAGCGCGCGGAGCTGCTCGGCCCGGCGCGCGGTGAGAATGAGATCGTGATCGACAGCGAGCAGGCGCGCGAGCTCGACGCCGATCCCGGCGCTGGCCCCGGTGACGAGCGCGACCGGCCGCGGGGACGGTGGCGTGGACATAACGGTACTCGTTGTGGTGTGACGAACGACGTTTCGAGCGGTCCGTCACACGAATCGACCGGCTCGTTCAAGACAGGATAGGGTCCGCGGCCGGCTCGACCTCTGCCGGTGCGTCGGGAAGGGTGACGAGGAAAATGTCGCCGTCGAGTTCGGGCTGTTCTAGACCCAAACCACGGTGCCGGATCAGTTCGAGCACCGCAAGGAAGATGCCAATGAGTCGCGCTTTGTAATGCGGGGGCGGGAACGCTTCGCGAAACGGCAACCGACCGCCGGACGCGGTCACGCGCTCCATGAGTTGCGCTTCGTACACGTGCTGCGGGGTGTCATCCACCGCGATCGTGGTCGGCTGGAGCGCCTGTGTTTCGCGCATGAGCCGGGCGAACGCACTGACCAAGTCCCACAACTCGACCGGGCGCACTTTGGGCTCGTGTTCGCGCGCCGGTTCGGGCGGCTCCAGGCGCGAGAGCCGCGTACCGGCCTCTTCCGCCTTCGCCTCGAGCGCCGCTGCCGCGTCCTTGAACTTCCGGTATTCGAGCAACTGACGCACGAGTTCGCGGCGCGGGTCCGGTTGGTCGTCGGCAGCGTGGTGCTCGTCAACGGGAAGTAGCGACCGGACCTTGATCTCCATTAGCGTGGCGGTCATCACCAGGAACTCGCCCGCGGCTTCGATGTCCAAATCCTTGACGGCTTGAACGTAAGCGAGGAACTGGTCAGCGAGTTCGGCGATGGGGATGTCGAGAACGTCCACCTCGTTCCGCTTGACCAAATAAAGGAGCAGGTCGAGCGGACCGTGGAAAGTGTCGAGTGCGACAAGGTGTGACATGGGAACCGGACCGCAACCTTCGGGCGTTCACGCGCCCGGAGTATAACGGCCCCCGGGAAAGAAACCTAGCCGGGTAGTCCGGCCGCGCCAGCCTGCCGCTTGCCTGACCGGGATAGAATGGGCACCTCGAACGAGAAAGGTCCGTGCCATGTCGCGGTTCTGGCAGCACTTCATTACGAACGGCGGGGAGGATACCGACGCGCCCGGCGAACCGAAGCGCGAATCGACTCCCGAGCCGGAAGACGTACTCGATGCGTTCTCGCGCGCCGTTGTCGGCGTCGCAGACAAACTCCGCCCGGCCGTTGTAAACCTCCGGGTCGGTAAGGGAATGCGGGGTGGGAGCGGGTCCGGCGTGTTGTTCACACCAGACGGCTTCCTGCTCACGAATCACCACGTCGTCCAGGGGCACGAAAAAGTCCGCGTGCGCCTCAGCGACGGTGCGGAAATGAGCGGTCGCGTGGTCGGTAACGACCCGTGGACCGACCTCGCGGTGGTACAAGCGGAGGGCGGGTCGTTCCCGTTCGCCACGTTCGGCGATTCGGCGAAGATCAAGGTCGGCCAACTCGCCGTCGCGATCGGCAGCCCGCTCGGGTTTGAATCGACCGTGACCGCGGGCGTGATCTCCGCACTCGGGCGCACGCTCCGCAGCGTGTCCGGCCACTTGGTCGATAACGTCATCCAAACGGACGCGGCCCTCAACCCCGGCAACAGCGGGGGACCGCTCGTCGATTCGCACGGCCGCGTGATCGGCATCAACACCGCGGTCATTCAGCCCGCGCAGGGCATCTGCTTCGCGGTGCCGATCAATACCGCGAAGACGATCCTGCCGCAACTGCTGAAACACGGCCGGGTGATCCGCGGGTACCTGGGGCTGCACGTGCGGCAAGTACCGGTCGCGCCAGAACTTCGCGAGAAGTTCGAGCTGGAGCAAAAGAGCGGCGTCGAGATCCTGATGCTCGAAGAGGACGGCCCGGCACAGAACGCGGGGCTGTGGATCGACGATATTGTCATCGGCTTCGGCGGCAAAACCGTGGCAAGTGTGGACGACCTGCACCGCGCGCTTACGCAACTCCCGGTCGGAATCCCCGCGAAAGCCGCAGTGCTGCGCGAGGGGCGCCGGGTCGAACGCGCGGTGGTGCCCGGCGAGTACCCCAGCCCGGTACGCGGCTAATCGCCTCTCCTCGGGACTGTGAACTACACAGTTCCGAGGAAGAACATTTCAGGTTCCCGCAGAATTGCTCTTTTTATTCTGTAAACGCGGTGTATTATTCCTCACACTGATGTGGCGGGTGCCGCTCAGTCCAGGAGCTACGAATCGCTTTGCTGCCATCTGCTTCGACACTTCTTGGTCTTTCGACTCTGAGCTACCCTCACAGCCTCCAAGACAGTCAAGCCAGCATCGTTGCAGAGGAACTGTGGTACACGATCATTCCTCGTGAGTGATTGCGGCCCCAGCCACTCGTCAGTCCTGTCCTCAGCGCGGGGGGCTTCCGCGCAGCGTTCTATCGGGCCACCGGCCCAAGAGTAAGAAGACTAATGGCGAAGAAGTTGTACGTCGGTAACATCTCGTTCCAAACCACCAGTGACGACCTGGTGCAAGCGTTCTCCCAGTACGGCACCGTGCTGGGCGCGCAGATCGTCAGCGACCGCGAAACCGGCCGCAGCCGCGGGTTCGCGTTCGTCGAAATGCACGACGGCGGTGACGAAGCGATCGCGGCCCTCAACGGCGCCCAACTCGGCGGCCGCACCCTGACCGTGAACGAAGCCAAGCCCCGCGAAGAGCGCCCCCGCACCGGCGGTGGTGGCTACGGCGGCGGTGGTGGCGGCGGCTACGGTGGCGGGCGCGGTGGCAGCGGCGGTGGCTACGGTGGCGGGCGCGGCGGCAGCGGCGGTGGCCGCTACTAAGTAACCGATCACGCCCGTGGGCCGGCGCTCACTGGCTACGAACTCCCTTCTGCACCGCGCGAAGCGTGTTGACCACCTTCTGCGCGGGACGTGGGGCCGACTTTCGGGACCAAGAAGAGGGATTCTTCTTCGCCCGGACGAATGGCACCCGCGCCGCGGACGCGAGTACGTGGTCAGCGAGCGCCGGCCTCGGCGTTTTCCGATCGCCACCCGACACGTGATTGACCACCGCTAACATTTGCTAACATTTCCGGCTCAGCAGAGTCTCGCGGACCCCTCAACCGAGCAAAAACACTCGTTTTTCCAGTCAAATAGTAAAATTACACGATCTCACAGCCCCATGCCCGCGGCTAACAATCACCAACATTTCCCCGGTGTATGTACCCGCATCAATGGGTTGCAAAGCCGCACCTGGGATTATACGCCAGGCAGTGGACAAAAATCCACAAGAATACCTCCCGTACTCGCGCCTTGCCCACCCCCGTAGGACCGCTACAATACTCCATCCTGCGTAAAAAACAGAAATTCAGGAGAATAGAGTCATGGCACACAAAAAGGGTCAGGGGTCAGTCCGCAACGGTCGCGATTCGCTGTCGAAGCGCCGCGGGCTGAAGGCCTACGGCGGCCAGGCGGTCACCATCGGTAGCATCATCGTGACGCAGTGTGGCACCCGGTACTCGCCCGGTCGGTTCGTGCGCCTCGCGAAGAACAGCAGCATCTTCGCGCTGGTGGCTGGTAAGGTGTACTTCGACCAGGGCGGCAAGCGCATCAACGTGCTGCCCGACGACGCGACGGCCACCGCGATCGGCTAAAACAATCCGAGAGGAACGCAAACGAACCGGCCCGCGCGTACTGACGCGCGGGCCGGTTCGTTTGTTGAGAGTATCAGCTTCCGTTGTGGTGTAGGACGCGGTAATATTTGGTTAGGAGTTCCACTTCCGACCGGAACCACTCATGGCCGACGATCCCATCCTGTCTCTCTGGAGCCGACTCATTAGCCCAACGGGACACCCCCTCCCGCCAAACCTGGCTGGGTACGTTCTGCGCCTCGGATTTGATGACGGCGACCGGGCACGAATGGGGGAATTGTCTGAGAAGTCTCAAGCCGGGACACTTTCGATCGATGAGCGTGCGGAACTGGAAGCCTACTGCCACGCAACCGCGTTCCTCAGTGTGTTGCAGTCCAAGGCCCGCGTTGCGATACGAACGCCCAGCTCAATAAGCAACAATGGCACACCCGCGGCATGAATTCGTTCGTGCGCGGGCCGGTGCGGTATGCGAATACTGTCGCCTTCCGGAAGCCCTGTATCCCGGCCCCTACACGACGGAACACATCATCGCCCGACAGCACGGCGGGTCCGATCGCGACGACAACTTGGCTTACGCTTGCGGGCACTGCAACTTACATAAGGGGCCAAACATCGCCGGACTCGATCCCGCGACCGGCCTGCTGACGCGCCTGTTTAACCCGCGCGTAGATGTTTGGAACGATCACTCTGAATGGTCCGGTCACATCCTCACTAGCCGAACACCCGTTGGGCGCACGACGGGTGTTGTTCTGGCAATGAACGACGCGATGGCCCGCGTCGTTCGAGCCGCACTTTTGGCCGAGGGCGTGTTTCCACCGATCCCCCCGGCCTGATCTAGTACGCCCGTGCGAACACCACGCGGCGCGCGGACGGCTTACCGGTGAAGATGCACGTCCCGGCTTCCTGCGGGCCGTCGAACGGTAGACACCGGATCGTCGCCGCGAACTCCTTTTGCACACTCTCTTCCGTCTCGCGCGTGCCGTCCCAGTGGGCGTACACGAACTTCAGCGGCTCCGTGCCCGCTTCCGCAGCCTCCTCGCGCGCGGGGAACAGGGCCTTGAACTCGTCGAGCGTGTTCGCGGTCACGATGCGCGAGTCGCGGAACGCCTTCGCCCGGTTGTACAGCGATGCCTGGATGTCGCGAAGCAGTTTCGCAATGTGCTCGGCCGCACCCGTGAGCGGGATGCCGAACTGCTTCCCCTCTTTTCCGGGTACGTCGCGCCGGGCCACGGCGCAGGCGCCCTTCTCGATGTCCTTCGGCCCGATCTCCACGCGGACGGGCACCCCGCGGACCTCGTGCTCCGCGTACCGGAACCCGGGTTGCTTGTCGAACAGCGTGTCGATCTTCACGCTGATCGGCTCGTAGCCGAAGAAGTCGTCGCGGGGCAGCGCACGCAGCTCGGTCGCGAGCTTTTCCGCAGCGGCGATCGAGGGGCCGCGCTCCGTATCGTTCTTGCCCAACGGTACGATAACGACGTGCGTGGCCGCGAGCCGCGGGGGGATTACGAGCCCGTTGTCGTCGGAGTGCGTCATAATGAGGCCGCCGATGAGCCGCGTGCTCACGCCCCAACTCGTCGCCCAGGCGAACTCTTCCTTGTTCTCCTTGTCCTTGAACTTCACATCGAATGCCTTCGCGAAATTCTGGCCCAAGAAGTGCGACGTTCCGGCCTGGAGCGCCTTACCGTCCTGCATCATCGCTTCGATGCAGAGCGTGTACACCGCACCAGGAAACTTCTGCCCGTCGGTCTTGGGACCGACCAGCACGGGCATCGCCATCCACTCTTCCGCGAACTTCTGGTACACGCGGACCATCTGGAGCGTTTCCGCTTCGGCCTCTTGTGCGGTCGCGTGGGCGGTGTGCCCCTCTTGCCAGAGGAACTCGGCGGTGCGGAGGAACAGTCGCGTGCGCATCTCCCAGCGCACCACGTTCGCCCACTGGTTAATGAGTAGCGGCAGGTCGCGGTAGCTCTGTACCCACTTCTTGTAGGTGTTCCAGATGATCGTTTCGGACGTGGGGCGAATGATGAGCGGCTCTTCGAGTTCGGCCGCGGGGTCGACGTGCAGCGGCTTGCCGGGTTCCGCTTTCAGGCGGTAGTGCGTGACCACCGCGCACTCCTTCGCGAACCCCTCCGCCATCTGTTCTTCCTTCGCCAGGAAGCTCATGGGAATGAAGAGGGGGAAGTAGGCGTTGACGTGCCCGGTGTCCTTGAACAACCGGTCGAGCGCGCGCTGCATCTTTTCCCAGAGGGCGTACCCGGTCGGCTTGATGACCATGCACCCGCGAACGTCCGAGTTGTCCGCGAGCCCGGCTTCCTTGACGATGTCCAGGTACCACTGGGAGTAGTTCCGGGCGCGGGGCGTAATCACGTCGGCCATGAGAAGTTCCTTGACAAATGAGGCGCGCGCCCGGGTTTAACGCCGGGCGGCGCGTGTGGTCACGATTATAGATAGGGACGGCCCTGCGATCGAAAGGTGATCGGGGCAACGAGAAAGTCGCGGAAGGGTCCGTCGCTTAAGGTCACCCGAAGGATGTGAACCGTCCACTACCAATCGTCAACTCACGGTGAGCGAACCCACCGAATCGGACGCCGTCCCACTAACCGTTGCGACGACCGAGGCTCCCGTGTAGGCTTGGGTGGCACTGATATTCGAGTACCAGTCCCCGCTAACAGCCGTGACGAGAGCTCCCGTTGCCACCGTTGCACCACCGGAATCTTTTAGCACAACACTAATTTGCGACGAAGTAACCGTCGCCTCACACTTGCCGCTCACAGTAAACGAGCGAGCTACTGTTGCTCCATTGGTCGGCTGAGAAATCGTGATCCAGGGTGTGGGCATTCGAGTTCCTAACTCCGGAATCAAGGAAGGGGGGTAAGGGTCACGTTCCGGACAGCAACCACCGATCGGTACCCCCAAACTCCGATCGCGCCTCGCGCGTTCCACGCGGGGTATTTAATGCCGTTGTCGGGGATCAAATTGTTCAGCTCTTCGTGCGGCTTGGAATATTTCGCCTGAACTTCGGCAATGGGTAACGGCCTAAACCGTGACGTATTGTCGCCCGATCGAATCCACCGGGCCTCAATACCCGCCGGGGTCACGTCGACCTCGATCGTGCGCCACGGCCCCGGAGTTTGATTCGCTTGAGTGAACGGAACAGAAGCCAAACCCATGTAACGGAGACCGAAAGAAACGGTTGGCGATTTCGGAAGGCACACATGGACGAGGCTAGCCCCCTCTGGCCCCGGGGGAGGAAAGCCGGGAGGAGGAGGAGTAGAGAATTCAGTGAACTTGACCAAAAACGCAATTTGGGACCGCCAATTATTGTCGCCAAGGGCGGTCTGCCGGCCGAAGTACAGCCCAACTTCGTGCCCCCCGGGACTGCGCGATCGACCGTCTGAGGTACGAATCACATCCGCCTGCGACAGATCGGCGCGGATGCGATAACGATTGATCGTCGTATCGGGGAGTAGATCGAGCATTGATAGGTCTTGCGTGCTAAACGCGCACGGAGCATTGGCCTTGTCGGGAACAAATTCCGCCGAGCCGAACGCCCATTCGGACCACACGGGCCGCCCCGAATCTTTCACGAGCGTAACCGAGCGGCCGGCAAGAAGTTCTGCCTCTATATACGAGAGCGGCTTGGGCGGAGGGGGAAGCGGGGCGCCAGTGGCCGGCGGCCAGGTACTAAGGCTTATACCGAGGACAAACACACCCACGAGAGCACACACGAGTAACGCAGCCCCGGCCAGCGAACCGCGATTCCGAAGCACCGCCTTCCGTGCCCGGCGCAAGGGCGTGAGCGGCTTGGCGAGAACGGGCTTATCCTCAAGGAAGCGGCCCAAGTCCGCAGCCAGTTCTTCCGCGGTCGCGTACCGAGCACTCGGCTCCTTCTCCAGGCACTTGTGGACGATCGCTTCGAGGTCGACGGAGATTTCGGGGCGCACGGTGCGAATGCGGGTCGGCTCCGCGTGCTCGATTTGCCTAACGATCTTGTGCAGTTCGGACTCCTTGAACGGCGCCCGCCCGGTGAGCGCGTAGTAGAGAGTCGCACCCAAGCCGTAAACATCGGCCGTAGCCTCAACAACGGAAGCTCCGGTAACTTGTTCCGGCGCCATGAAGCCCGGCGTGCCCAAGACCCCGGTACCCTGCGTAACACTGACCGTGCGGTCGAGTTGTTTGGCGAGACCGAAATCGGACAACTTCGGCTCGACATCGGTCAACTGCAGGGTCGCCAAATCAGCAGCCTCACTCGAGTCCGCGGTCCCGTTTTTGAACTGTAGGAGCACGTTCCCCGGTTTAATATCGCGGTGAATGATCTTCGCTTGATTGGCCGCGTGGGTTCCGTGGGCAACGGCCTGAATTAACTTCGCGGCATCCTTTGGAGCGAGCGGGCCACGGGCACCAACGAACCGGGACAGCGTTCCGGGCGAGGCGAACTCCATCGTGTAGTGCGGCGGGTTCTGCTGTAACTTTGCGGCAAAAACGGTAACGACGTTCGGGTGCGTGAGCGAAGCCAGCGTTTCAACCTCGACCTGGAGCCGACCAACGGCACCGGAATCGCCGGGCACGTGGAGCAGTTTGACGGCAACCTGGCGCTTGGTTTCGACGTCGCGCGCGAGGTACACCGCGCCCACTCCGCCGCGCCCGAGTAGGTGGGAAAACACTAACCCCGGCGGGTTCGGCGGGAGCACTTCGGGCGCCGGAGGCGTCGAGCGCACGCGCGCACGTGGTTCGGTAATCTCCGGTACGTCCGTTTCCGCGCGCGGGTTAACGCGCCGGGTTCTCGCACAAACCGAGCACCCGTCACCCGATTCGGGCAGAATCAGGCGCGAGCACTGCGGACACGTTATTGGATTGGTACCCATAGTGTGTTGTGAGCGCGAGTTATTCGAGTGAATGGAGAAGAGTTTACCCGCACGGGAACGCAAACGCAATCTCCGAGAGCGGACTATTTTATTCGGGTTTTTACCCGCTTAAAACAACCGGGTTCTAACCCAGATCCCAGATCAGGACGCGCCCGAAGCGCCCGCCGACGGCCGCGGTCAGCCCGTCGGCCGACACCGCAACGCACATCACGCACTCGAGTTGCCAACTCCAATCGTTAATGAGAGTTCCGGTCGGCACGTCCCACAACTGAATGCGATTGCGCGGCCGCTTCACCAGAAGCCCGCGCCCGTCGGCTACGAACGCAAACGTCCCGGGCCAGTCCCAGTTCCCGCGCTCGTCCTCCACCTGCAAGGTCGATACCGGAGCAAGTACGACGTGTGGTACCGGAGCCGCGGTCGTCGTTTGCGCGGGCGGGTTCGCGCCGTTCTCTCGCTGGACACGCGCGGCGTCCGCCGGAGACTCGTCTTCGTCCGGTTCCGCGTGTTCGCCGATCTCGTACACGCGAAGTGTTGGCCCCTCGTGAATCGCGAACCGCTGCTCACCGGGGCAGAATTTCACCGAACCCGGCCACAAGTGTTTCGGCTTCTCTTCGTCGCGCTGGACCGTGGCGATTACGTTTCCGGTGCGGAGATCGAGCACCACATTCTGACGGGTCGGTCGCGTCCTGGTATCGAGAACCGCGAAGCGACCGTCGGGCGAGAGCGCGTCTACGGCGACCGATCCGTTGTGTTTGTACCCGCGCCACCGGGAACGCGGATTCGTAACCGGATCGGGCTCCCACTGAATCACCCGGCAGTACGGGTCGATCCCCGTCGTGCGCGTGTCGTCAGCGGTCAGAAGCAAATTCCAGTGACAACTCGCGCTGAGAAGTTCCCCCGTCGTTGCGTCGAAAACTTCGACCCACTTCGCGCTCCCGGTCGCAACGAACCGTCCGCCCGCGCAGAACGTAAGTCCTCGGAGAACGTCGCGCCGCGGTTGGGCACATACCGCGATCGTGTGGCCAGTTGCGCGATCGAGGAGTGTGACGCCGTAGTGCGGTTGAGACACCGCGATCGTGTTCCCGTCCGGACTAAAAACGATGTGCGTAACCGGTTGGCGCGTGACCATTTTTAGAGCGATCATGGGCCGCGGTATCCTTCATTCGGGGCGCACGACATCAGAAACGGACGACCGCCGTTCGCGCCGGGTTCGGTCGGAATGGGGGCACACATGAACCGCTGGTTCGACGGGGTGTATTTGGTCGGCCGGTACAACTGGTTGCAAACCGGCGTGTGGGTACTCGCTCACAACGGCGAAGCGGCGGTACTGGAACTCCCGCCGACCAGCCTCGTGGGGGTCGAATTCGGCCCCGGTCCGGCCGCGGACGCGGCAGCGGTCGCACACGAACTCGGGGTCGCGGTGAAATTCCTCCTTTGCACGCACGCGCACCACGACCACTTCAGCACCCGCACGTTCGACGCGATGCGCCAGCGGTTCCCGGAAGCGGCCCCGGTCTTGCAGAGCGGCTTCCGGCAACTCGCCGGCGATTCCGGCCCCCGGTACTTCGATGATGGAGCTACGCTGTTCGTTGGGGGCGAACCGCTGCACCTCGTTCACGCCCCAAAACACAGTCACACCGACACGATGGTGATCTTCCGCGGCGCGGCCTGCACCGGGGACTGGGAACTCAACACGGTGCGCACGGTGAACGAGCGGGTGCCGGTCGAGGCGCGGGTGCGCTCCTGTGACCGCATGATCGAGTTCGTGACCCGCACCGGTTATCGCGTTCACCGCGTGTACTCGGTTCACGCCAACGACCGCCGCGACGGAGTGGACTTCCCCGCACTCATGGCCGACACGCGCACGGACCGTCGGTTGTGGTGAAACGCCCGCGCCCTACCAATAAGGACCGGCACTTCTCCCATCAAAGATTCCCGTGCGTCGCGGTCTGAAGCGCCCGGAATAATGTCGAATGCCGTACTCTCGCCAGAACAGCGATTGAATTTTTTCGTGGCCCTGCTCCTCTAGCCTAACAACGACAATCCGCCAAAATCTACAGCCCCTTGTCAGGAGCTGTTGGTGACCAGCTATGAGGTTCGAGCCGGCCGTTCGCCTCAAACGGCCACGGTCCGCACGAACCGGTCGCTGGCTACCCCTGGCTACTGGCTGCTTCGAGTACGGACACGATCTCTTCCACCTGCCCCGGGTCGTTGAACGCGCGGCGCGCGGCGCGGCGGCGCTCCTGCCACCAGATGCGGAAGAACTCGGGGTCCGCGTCGGGCAGTTCCTGGCGCATTCGGTCCAGTTCGGCCTGTTCGTCCGCACCCAGTTGGAGCTGGTTGTTTTCGTCGAGCGACGGGGACTTGTGCGGTTTCCGCCGCTTGGTTTGCAGGCGCATGAGCTTGCGGCGGGCATAATCGAGCGCGGTCAGGCCGGCGCCGTCGGTCGCGTGGGGATCAGCGCCGTGGGTGAGAAGCGCCCGCACCGTGGCGGCGTTGGGGCACGAACTGCGAATGTTGGCGATGAGCGGAGTGGTGCCTTTGGCGGAGCGGCAGTTGGGATCGACTCCCCACGAGAGCCGCTCCGCGACGAGATCCGCGTCACCACGTAGAGCGGCGAGGTACAGTAGTTTCTCGAACTTGCGACGGAACTCGGGGTTACGGGCCATCGCGCGGAAATCGTCCATGCCGTTCCCCCGCATAAGGCCGCACTGAAGTGATTACCGCGCCCGGTTCCCACAAGAAGCCAGCCGGGCGCGGTGCGTGCTATTAGCCCATCCGCTTCTTGAGTTCGGCGTCCACCGCGTCGAGGTACTGTTCGGTGGTCAGGTACGGCGTCTTGTCGCTGATGAGGATCGCGAGATCCTTCGTCATCTTACCGCCCTCGACCATATCGACGCAGACCTTCTCCACCGTCTCCGCGAACTTCACCACGTCCGGCGTGTCGTCCATCTTCCCGCGGTAGATCAGCCCGCGGGTCCAGGCGTAGATCGACGCGATCGGGTTCGTGCTCGTCGGCTTGCCCTTCTGGTGCTCGCGGTAGTGCCGCGTCACGGTGCCGTGGGCCGCTTCCGCTTCGACCGTCTTACCGTCCGGCGACATCAGCACGCTGGTCATGAGGCCGAGCGAGCCGTATCCCTGCGCCACGGTGTCGCTCTGCACGTCGCCATCATAGTTCTTGCACGCCCACAGGTACCCGCCGGTCCACTTCATGTTCGCGGCCACCATGTCGTCGATCAGCCGGTGCTCGTAGGTGAGCTTCTTGGCGTCGAACTGCGCCTTGAACTCCGTGTCGAAGACCTCCTGGAAGAGGTTCTTGAACCGGCCGTCGTAGACCTTCAGGATCGTGTTCTTCGTCGAGAGGTACACGGAGTAATCGCGGCCGAGGCCGTAGTTGAAGCACGCCCGCGCGAACCCCTTGATGGAGTCGTCGAGGTTGTACATCGCCAGCGTGACACCACCGCCGGGCGCCTTGAACACTTCCTTCTCGATCGCCGGGCCGCCGTCGGCCGGGGTGTAGGTGAGCTTCACTGTGCCCGCGCCAGGAAACAGGATCTCGCTCGCCTTGTACTGGTCGCCGAACCCGTGGCGCGCGACCACGACCGGCTTGTCCCAGTGCTTCACGAGCCGGGGCACGTTCGCGCAAATGATCGGTTCGCGGAAGATGGTGCCGTTGAGGATGTTCCGGATGGTGCCGTTGGGCGACGGGTACATCCGCTTCAGGTTGAACTCCTTGACGCGGGCCTCGTCCGGGGTGATGGTCGCGCACTTCACCGCGACGCCGTACTTCTTCGTCGCTTCCGCGGAGTCGAACGTCACCTTGTCGTCGGTCGCGTCGCGGTGCTCCATACCGAGGTCGTAGTACTTGAGATCGATGTCGAGGTACGGCAGGATGAGCTTCTCGCGGATCTTCTGCCAGATGATGCGGGTCATCTCGTCGCCGTCCATTTCGACGACGGGGTTCTTCACCTTGATCTTGGCCATTGACAGAATCTCCGGGAGGGAACGTGTGCGGCGAGAAGCCATTAGCTTATTTGCGGGGCGGAAGTGCGAACAGAAGGGACCGGCCCGCCGTACCGCGGAGCCTCGGGTTGACCGGCCGCGGTCGTTCCCGGTGGAGATGTGCGAGAGGGGCGAACAGAAGCTACGAAGACGGGACGCCGTTACGCCCCGAACATGCGCGAGAACCAACTGCGACCGCTCGGGCGCGGCGCGGGCACCTGGACCGGTTCGCCCCGGAGTACAGCCGCGCCCCACGTGCCCGCGATCCGCGCCGCGTGTTTGCGCCCGACCCATTTCGCGAGCCGCGCGAAACCGGCGGCCATCTTCGGGCGCCGGCGCTCGATGCCGTGCCCGTCGGACCCGAGCAGGTGAATACAACCGTCCCGCGCCCACCGCTTGAGGGCCGCCTCGAACTCGGGCGCCCACGGCTCCGCGATCGCGCGGGCCGTCACCTGGATCAGGCACCCCGCCTCGACCCACGATTGTGTCAGGGCGGGATCGTCGAGCAGTTCCGCGTAGCGCTCCGCGTGCGCGATGATGAGGCGGACGCCCTCGCCCCGTAGTGCGTCCGCGAGCGGGAGCACGTCGACGAACGCGCCGTGCGGCATCTCCACGAGGAGCCACTGTTTGTGGTCCCCCACGGACATCAGCGTGCCCCCGCGCCACTCGTCGAGCGTGGTGTTCGAGAGCATGACCTCGCCGGTCGGGTACACCGAGAGCGGGATCTTCTTCTCGCTGAGCACGGCCGCGAGCGCCGCGGCGGACGAGCGCAGTCGATCGGCGGTGTTGTCGGGGTAGTTATTGTTCTGGTGCGCGAGTGCGGTCGCGTGGCGCGCCCCCTCGCTCACGAGCATCCGACACATTGCGAGCGCGACGTCCATTGTGGGGGGGCCGTCGTCGAGGCCCGCGAGTAAGTGGACGTGGGTGTCCGCGAGGGGAGTCATGCGATTCGGGAACCGGGCGAGCGTGAAAAAGTAAGTTAAGGAGTTCCGTCCCCGCTCGCCGAAATAGCGAACCAACCGAATCGGGCGGCCTATTCATTCTCTTAGAGCACGGACTGTACCGGCGGGCAGAAAATCCGAAAACGAACAAAGCACGGAACCGGAACGCGGGCCAATAGTTGGGGCCGCGTTCCGGTTCCGTGCTCACCGCTCAGTGCGGGGAGCGAACGGTCGGCTCACCGACCGTTCGCGGGTGACGATTTACTCGCCGGCCGGGTCTTTGCCGTTGACCCACGGGCCTTCGAGCTTCTGGTACGCCGGCGCCTCCAGCAAGCTGCCCTTGTCGCCGGCCTTCCAGCCCTGAACCTGGTTCGGCTTGCCGCGCTTCTTGCTCCGGGCCTCCCACCGGCTCGCCCAGCTCGCGTCCGCTTCCTTCGGGGCGCGCGTTTCCTTGTCCCAGAACAGCGCCTTGCCGTACCGGTAGCTCTGCACACCCATGTTGACCGTCGCGAACGCCGCGGCGCCGAGTTCCGGGGTGCTGAGCGTCGTGCGGTTGCGGGTGCGAACGCACTCGAGGAAGTTCTCCCACAGGGCGTAGGTGGCGTCGCCCTTCTTCGGGTTCTCGAACACGTGGACCGGCTTGTCCTCGCCGTTGTTGCTCTTGGGCTTGGCCGGGCCGCCGGCGATGTTCTGCCCGTACACCGAGAAGCCCTTGATGAAGTCGCCGCCGCCGTCGAACTTGATGGTCGCGAGGTGGCCGCGGATCATCTCACCGAACTGCACGTCGTTGCACATCGTCGCGCCGACGATGAACTGGCAGCCCTCGTCGTAGTCGGCGACCACGGTGGCCACGTCCGGCACGTCGCGGCCGTCGTACTCGAGGTACAGGCCGCCGGCGCCCACCACGCGGGCCGGGAACCGCAGCCCCATCGCCGCGATCATGTGCGTCGTCTGGTGGACGAAGAGGTCCGTGTACATGCCGCCGCCGAACGGCCAGTAGCAGCGCCACTGGGCCCAGATCGCCCGGTCGAACGCCTGCTCCTGCGGGGTCGGCCCGAGGGGGGCGCCGTCCACGCTCTGGAACTTGTGCCCGAGCCACATGTCCCAGTCGATCGTCTTCGGGCTCATGTCCTTGGTGAGCGGGTAGTACCGCCACTGGCCGACCGAGCTGTTGCGGAAGTAGCTGGTCTGGCCCTGCATCACCTTACCGATGTTGCCGGCGGCGACGTACTCGTGCGCGGCCAGCCAGGTCGGGTCGGCCATGCTCTGCACGCCGACGGTGACCACCTTGTTCGTCTTCGCCGCGGTGTCGACGACCGCGATCGCTTCGGCGATCGTCTTGGTCATCGGCTTCTCCATGTACACGTCCTTGCCCGCGTTCATGGCGTCGATCGCCATGCGCGCGTGCCAGTGGTCCGGGGTGGCGATGCACACCAGATCCACGTCCTTCTGCTCGAGGATCGTGCGGTAGTCCTTCGACACGTGGTTCTTGTCGGTCTTGTCCAGCCCGCACTTATCGGCCGACGGGTACAGCCCGCGCCCCTGGATCACGCCCTTCTTCACCTCGCCGTCCCACACGTCGCACACCGCGGCCGGCGCGACCGCCTTGCCCTCCTTCTGCATCTGGAGGATGACGCCGATGTGCTGTTGGCACCGGCCGCCCACGCCGAGGAAGCCGACCCGCAGCTTCTCGTTCGCGGCCTTGATCTTCGCGTAGCTGGCGGCGGGCAGGCTCATCGCGGCCCCGGCCGCGGCGCTGCCGGCGATGAACGTCCGGCGGTTCACTGAGGACTTCGACACGGTAAGCACTCCTGAGTGAGAGGATCAGTGTTTTCAGTGGGGCGGCTCGCGACCGCAAAACCAGTGGCAGCGAACCCGGTCACCAACCACCACACTGAAATCGGGACTTTTGAGGCGGAGAATCACAAATCTTTGGCGGGACGACGTTACTTTTTCTTCTGCCCTAACAGCCACTTGTACAGTTCGTCGGTGCCGTAGGCCATGTCCCACGAGTTGTGACCGACCTTCGGGTACTCGGTGTACTTCGGTTCCGCGCCCGCCTTCTTGAGCGCGTCGATCATCTCGCGCGAGCGCTCGACCTTCACGGCGGTGTCCGCGTCCCCGTGGAAGCACCAGCACGGGATGCTCTTGATCTTGTCCGCTTCCTTCGGGTTGCCGCCCCCGCACACCGGGACGATCGCGGCCCAGCGGTCCGGGTGCGCGGTGGCGATGCTCCAGGTACCGTACCCGCCCATCGACAGCCCGCTGAGGATCTGCTGCTTCGGGTCGGTCTTGTACTCTTTCTGCACCGCGTCGAGCATTGCCAGCGCCCGCTTGCCGTCGTCGGACGTCGCGCTCCACGTGCGCTTCTCCGATTGCGGGATCACGACGATGAACGGGAACGTTGCTTCGCGCTTCTTGATCGCCTCCCCGAGCCCGACCTCGACCGGCATCTTCTGCCCGCCCTTGGTCTCACCGGACCCGTGCAGGAACAGGATCGTGGGGTACTCCTTCGTGCCGTCGTAGCTCTTGGGGACGAACACCACGTAAGGTGAGGTGCTGCCGTCCGCGTTCTTGAATGTTTTGTCAATGAAGCCGGTTTTCGGCTTCTCGTCGGCCCGAACCGGCCGCACCGCGACGAGCGCGAGCAGTACGACCGCGGAGAGGAACAGGGAGCGCATGAAGGACTCCGGAGAGGGGCGGTGCGGTAAAGCCTATCAAACCGCTATTCGGCCCGCCAGCACGCACGCGAAAATGCCGCCCGTCTCTCGTCTAGACGATTGATTATGTGTGCGGCGTGCGTAACGGGCCGGAGGTTCGGAACGGATTGTTGTGCCGGCGGCTGATTGTGATTACCTTGGTAACGAAGCGCTACGTTTCCCGTACCGAATCGTGCGGATTACTGGTCTTCTGTAGCCGGCCTCTGTGAGGCCGGGGAGCCACAAACTGTGGACCTCCCGGCCTCGCAGAGGCCGGCTACAGAAACCAATCAAAACGAGACGGTATCAGCCTGTCAGCGACCGCGCGACCTCGATCTGTAGCTCCGCCGAGATAACCCATGACGTTGCGCGAGCGGTTGCGTGGTATACCCGCCGACGCCTGGTGGGGGTACGCGACCGCGGCGGCATTCGGCGCGTGGTTCATTTCGTGTGTGCTCGTTGGTCCCGACCTGCTCTTGCTCGCGTTCGGGTGCCTCACCCTTCCGGTGTTGGCAGTCGTCACCCTCGTACTCGCGTACCAACTTGCGGTTCGCCGGGCAAAGAAGGCGAGAGCCTTACCGCTGTTTCTGATGCTGGGGTGCGTGACGGTCCTTGTTGGCGCTCCGGGCGTGACGGTGGAACTGCACCTGATCGCCAGTGTGTACTGGGCCGGCGGTCCCAACGCGCTCAACGACTGGGCACAAGATGTGATGAACGAACAGAAGGCAGAGCGCGAATCCGGAAAGGCCGATACCGAGCAGCCCCACCAAAGGATTACCCCGGCTTACGGGGGTGGGTCCGTGCCGGCCCACCGCTTCTGGTCGAATACGGGGCCGGGCACTTTCACTATGGAATCGTGGTGTATCCCAGAGGGGAGGGCCCGCCGACCGCGTGGTGGCAGCGGATAGTAGGGTGGCCTCCCGAGGTCGTGACTTACCAGGAGAGCTGAGGCAGCGCTTTTAAACCCGGCGCCGGTTGTCCCACCAAAGCCGGGCCTCGCGTGTTACTTCACGCGGACCTCGACCGGGCGCTCCAGTGCCCGCAGCGCCCCGTGTCGTCGCGCCAGCGGGCGCGCACGCGGTACTCGCCCGGCGCCTTGAACACGTCCGCGGGGATGTCGATCGCGCGGCCCGTGGCCTCTTCCTTCCGCCAGTGGTCGTCGAGTTCGTACCAGCCGAGTTGCCCCACACGACCCACGCGCCACTCCAGCGCCACCGACTTGCGCCCGGCCGGGGAGACGAACGCCGCCGCCTCGAACCGGAACTTCCCGTCGGGCCGCTCGACGGTCGGTTTCGCGGGGATCTTGTCGTCCTTGGCTTCGTGGGCCAGGTAGCCCCACCCGTAACCGCGCTGGTCGCCGTCGTTCGGGGCGTAGTTCTTCGTCGGGCGCGAGTCGGTGCAGAAATCGACGAGGTACTTGCGGAAGCCGGCAAAATCGTTGGTCGCCAGTGTTCGCGTCCACTTCCCGCCGAAGTGATCGGCACTGGACGGGTTCACGAAGTACGCCCCCTTCGGGTTGATCCGCGGGGAGAAGTTCCAGCGCGCCTCGTCGAGCCGCGGCCAATCGACATCGTGCTTCTTCGGCGTGAGGGCCGCGCTCAGGTCCGACACCAGTTGCCCCACCTGCCCGCCGCGGTCGGTACCGTCGGCCGCGAACAGGTCGAGGATCTCGCGGGCGCGGTTGCGGTACTCGATCGCGATCGCGGGGTGGTTGAGGCACCCGATGGCCTCGATGTGGCCCGGTTGGTGGTGCCGCGGAACGAACGTCATGTCCATGTCCCACGGGATCGGCGCCCACCGGCCATCGGGATGGCGGTAGTACCCGTGGTTGCCGTCGGGCCGCAGGTCCACGTTGCCCAACAGCCGGTTCAGCGCGTGGAAGCTGTAGTACGCGGGCAGGTCGAGGTTCTTCCGCCACCACTCTTCCTTCGGGTTCGACCGCATCCCGTTGAGGAACGTCTCCCACTCTTTCTGGGCCTGGTCGCCGGTGATGGTCTTGGGCGTGTGCTTGATTCCGCTTTGCGCGCTGACCGTCAACCCGTCCGGCAGCTTGCGGTCGGCGAGCAACTTCGGCTCCATGTCGCCCAGGGCCACGTACAGCCCCCACAAGTCGCCCGCGAACTGGTCCTTCGGCACCTCGGTGGCGCCCGTGACCACGCGCCACTGCACCCACGTCGCGGGCTGGCTGGGGACGCCCGCGAGCCGGTACGAGCGCATCGAGAGCACCTCGTCCATACCCGCGATGCCGCGGTGGACGGGCAGGTACGGGGTGGACTGCCCCGGGTTGAGGTCGAGCCCCCTGCACGCGGCCGGGAACGGCTTGTCATCGTGATCGGCGAAGGGAACCTCGTGCCCGCGGTTGAACTTCAGCCCCCACTTGTTCTTGCCGGCGATGTGGGCACTCCCCTGACCGCGGTTGCTGTACTGGATGTGGTCGTACACCACGCCGCGGTAGACGAGCGTGCCCTGCTGTTTCTGCTTGTGGAAGTTGCCGTCCCACTGACTTTTCGCGACGTCTTCGGCCCGCGCGAGCAGGTGAAGGGTTTGCAGCGTGCCGAGGAACGCCGCGGGGAACTTCACGACAGGGGCTTTGCCCGGCTCGCGCGAGCCGGACCACATGGCCGGCCCCGCATCGCACCACCACGCGAAGTTGGGGCAGGTGTCGTCGGCCTCGGGCGCCTGGATCGCTTTGCCGTCCCGACCGACTGCCGTAACGCGATACCGCACCAGCCAGCGGTGCTTCTGGTACGTAGCCGGGACGCGCGCGCTGTACACGCCGTCGCCGGCCTTCGCGTCCCCCTCCTTGCCGTCGTCGCGCAGTGACAGGTCGAACCAGTTCTTCTCGTATTCGGCGTCGCCCTTGCGGATGTACTTTCCGGGCGCGACGAGTTGGAGTTTCAGGACCGGTTTGGTTACGCCCTCCGCCAACCGCACGGTGACGAGGACCGACGCGCCGGGCTTCGGCGCGACCGGTTCGTGTTGCACGTGGCTGATCGCAGCGGCCTTCTCCGGGTCGGCGGCAATGGAGGGCATCGCGACAAAGCACAAGGCGATCAGAGCAAGGACGCGCATTGGACGATACTCTCGATGAGCGTAAGGAGCCGCCAGATACCCAACACGGCAACACGAACTGCGCTACCACGCATCGCGTTTTCGCACAATCCGCGCAGGCGCCAAGTAATTCAACAGATTCTACTGTTACTGAGAGGCACTACGAACCCACGCTCCACGCAAAACATTCTTGAGCACCGAACACACCTAAACAGACAGTCGCCTACCCCTACGACCACGATCTAGCGTCTCGCAGTTCTTTCCAGAATTGTAACGCCGATGGAATTCGCAAATGCGTGTGACACTGCAGCGCTTTAGCAATTATCGGTCCGTATGGCGATGGCAATTGTTTGGCCCTGCTACTAGGCACACCATTGACGATCTGTTCGTGTGTGAACCGTTGGTCGGTCTTCGTAAGCAGTGAAAGAAGTAGCAAACCTGTGTGATAAATATCTGTGTGTTTCCCGACCTGACCGAACTGAACAGGCGCGAGGCATTCGGGTGGAAGCATCCATTGAGCCATGACGGTTCCGAACGCTCGGATCTCCGCTTCCAATTTACTAATCCCGAAATCACTAATTTTGAACACTAGATCAGGCGCAGCCTCGGGTTCAATACGATTATTCACGCGCGTCACCAGGATATTTTTAGCATGTAAATCCTTATGGACGTACTGTTCGCCATGTATGAAATGTAACCCTTGCAAGATGTCACGGGCAATGTATGGAAGCCAGGCCTCGCCCTCAACATCAGAAAATGTGATAAATTTCTCAAGCGTTAAATCGCAACGCTCGACTATTATATAAAATGTATTTCGGTATTCAAATGCCTCGTGGACATACGTAATATTGGGGTGACGGAACGTAATTAGATTCATCAACTCCCGATGCCAATTATCTCGCACTTCTGCGTAACTCTGGTTGCGGGGAATTAGTACCTTTGCGGCGAGGTTGTTTCCCCACTCATCAACGCATTGAAACACACGTGCGAACGTGCCTTCTGCTATTTCCTGCCCCAGACGGTATTGGTGATTGTTATGAACAATCACTTCCCCATCAGCCGGTAGCGTGGGCTGTTTAGGTGGCGCAACGGGAAAATTCCAACTCGCCATTGTCGAGTCTCCAAAATGTGCATCTAAATGTCCACCACGATTAGTAGCTGAGAGCATGGGTTGACCGTTCAGGGCCAGAAACGGGATGTGGCTAGCGGTCGAGCCGCTTCCTGGACAGGGAGGGCTAACGGGCCGGTGACCGACTCCGGATAAGGATCGGGTAAACAAACATCCCAGTAGCAACCCAACGAAGAGGCCAAAGGCGACGCTTCGTGACTTATCTCTGGATATCGATCCAGGATAACTCACCCGCCCTGCTCTCGACATCACTTTACGCACGCGACAGGGATTTCCGCGGTGGTATCTCGTGCCACTCGCGGGGCCGTGTAGGATGTCAGGGAACAGAACACGCGGTTCTCGGGCACGTCGTCATCATGAACGATCTCGCTGGTAAGAAGGCGCTGGTGTGCGGCGGCTCGCAGGGTATCGGCCTCGCGGCAGCGCGGGAACTCGCGGCGCGCGGAGCGGAAGTCACGGTGCTCGCGCGCTCCGAGCCACCGGGTGAAGATCAGTTCGCGTTTCTGCGTGCGGACCTGCAACAGATCGAAGCTCTCATTCCCGCGCTGGAAAGTCAGTTACAGTCGGCGCCCGCGTTCAGCATTCTCGTGAACAATAGTGGCGGTCCGCCGCCCGGTCCCATTGTGGACGCGACGTCCGAACAGTTCCTCACGGCGTTCAAACAGCAAGTCCTCGCCGCGCACCTCCTCACGCAGTGGACGCTTCCTGCGATGAAGACCCAGGGGTACGGCCGCATCATCAACGTCGTCTCCACGAGCGTCCGAGAGCCGATCGAGGGCTTGGGCGTGTCGAACACCATTCGCGGCGCGACCGCGTCGTGGGCGAAAACGCTGTCGCGTGAGGTCGGCAAGTTCGGCGTGACCGTGAACAACGTGCTCCCCGGCGCCACGCGGACCGCGCGCCTGGAGGCGATCATCAAGCGGAAGGCCGGCGCGAGCGGCAAACCGCAAGAAGAAATCGAAGCCCACATGCGCGCGGAGATCCCGGCCGGCCGGTTCGCCGAACCGACCGAGATCGGGGCCGTGATCGCGTTCCTCGCGTCGCCCGCGGCGGGGTACATTTCCGGCGTGAGTGTTCCGGTGGACGGCGGGAGGTTGCACTGTGTCTGAGCGCGAGCGCCTGCAGAACTACATCGAGGGCCGGTTCGTCGCACCCGTGCGCGGCGAGTACCTGCCCGTTTACGAACCCGCGACCGGGCGCCAGTTCGCCGAGGTCGCGTCGTCCGACCGGGCGGACGTGGACGCCGCGTGCATCGCGGCCGAGCGCGCGGCCCGCGGGTGGCGCGAGACGCCGGTCGAGAAGCGCGCTGTGATCCTCGACGCGATCGCGAACAAGCTGGAAGCGCAAATCGAGCGCTTCGCCGGCGCGGAATCGAAAGACAACGGCAAGCCGGTGTCACTGGCACGGGCCGTAGACATCCCGCGCGCGGTGTCGAACTTCCGGTTCTTCGCGGGGGCGGTTCAGCACTTCGCGAGCGAGTGCCACCCGACGTCCGCCGACGTGCTGAACTACACACTCCGCACTCCGCTCGGCGTGGTGGGGTGCATCTCGCCGTGGAACCTCCCGCTGTACCTGTTCACGTGGAAGATCGCGCCCGCGCTCGCGAGCGGGAACTGCGTGGTCGCGAAGCCGAGCGAAATGACCCCCGTAACCGCGACGATGTTCGCCGAACTGTGCGGCGAAGCGGGGTTACCCCCGGGGGTGCTGAACATCGTTCACGGCACCGGCCCCGATGTGGGCGAAGTGATCTGCACGCACCCCACCATCAAGGCCGTCTCGTTCACCGGGGGAACGAAGACCGGCGCCCGGATCGCCTCCGTCGCGGCGCCGCTATTCAAGAAACTCTCGCTCGAACTCGGCGGGAAGAACCCGGTGCTCGTTTTCGACGACTGTGCGTTCGACGAAATGCTCGCGACCACGCTGCGCTCGTCCTTCAGCAACCAGGGCGAAATCTGCCTGTGCGGGTCGCGCATCTTCGTGCAGGACGCGATCTACGAGCGCTTCAAAACCGAGTTCGTGGCGCGGGCGAAGAAACTCCGCGTCGGCGACCCACTGGAGCCGACGACCGAACAAGGCGCGCTCGTTTCCGAGCAGCATCATGCGAAGGTGCGCAGCTACCTCGACCTCGCGCGCAAAGAGGGCGGTACCGTTCTCTGTGGCGGCGAAGTGATCTCTCCTCCAGGTCGGTGCGCGAACGGCTGGTTCCTCTCGCCTGCGGTCATTGAAGGGCTGCCGCACAACTGTCGCACGAGCCAGGAAGAGATCTTCGGCCCGGTCGCGTCGCTGTACCGCTTCAAGACCGAAGATGAGGCGATCGCGCTCGCGAACGACACGCCCTACGGCCTCGCGTCCGTGGTGTGGACGCGCTCGCTCGACCGCGCCCACCGCGTCGCCGCGAACCTGCACGCGGGGATCACCTGGGTGAATTGCTGGATGGTGCGCGACTTGAGAACACCCTTCGGTGGGGTCAAACAGTCGGGCGTCGGGCGCGAGGGCGGTTGGGAAGCGCTCCGCTTCTTCACCGAACCGAAGAACGTGTGCCTCAAATTGTCGTAGTCCGATCGATCACCGGGGCACTTTTCGGCCCGCGACCCAGACGGCCCCGATCGCTCGTGTGTTGCGGATGTCAGCCAGTGGGTCCGCGGTCAAGAGGACCAGGTCCGCGTACCGGCCCGGCTCGATCGCGCCCAGGTCCGCGATCCGCTTTAAGCACCAGGCCGGATTCACGGTCGCGGTGCGCAGTGCCTCGGCCGGAGTCAGCCCGGCCCGCACGAACAGCTCGAGTTCGTCGTGGAGCGACGCCCCGGGGGGCACCAGCGGGCTGGGCGTGTCGGTCCCGGCCAGGAGCTGGACCCCGGCCGCGTGCATGCGCCCGACGAGCTTGATCTCCCCGTCCAGAAGGCGCCGGAGTTGCGCCAGATCCTGGTGCGTGTACCACCGGCGTCCGTTGACCAGGCGCACCCCGTCGGGCTCGAACTTGCGCACCCAGAGGAACTTCGCCAGTGCCGGGAGCTTCTTCTCGAGTTCCGGGTCGAGCGCCTTCGGGTCGTCGAGCCGGGTCAGCCCGCGCGTCTGCACGAGCGTGGGCGCGTGCCACGTGCCGTTCTCCACGAACACCCGGAACCCGGCCGCCGCGTGCGCGGGATCGTAGGCATCGAGAGCCTCGAGTTCGGTCTTCCAGTGGACGTGCGGGTCCGGGTTCGGTGCGGTAACGGACTCCCGGAGCCGGACCGCGCACCGGTCCTCGATCGGGGAGCACATCGCGGCCACCCCGTCGAGGTGCTCGATCGTGTACTGCCCGGCGGCGCTGGCTCGAGTCGCGGTCACCCCTCGGGGCACGTGCCCGACCAACGGGAGCCCCTGCGCCTTGGCCTCGGCGAGCGCGGCGAAGTACGCCTCGGGCGGGAGCATCGGGTACACCTTCACGAACGGAACACCGAGATCCTTGAGCGCGCGGACCTGCTTGCGCGCGTCCTCCGGGGTGTCGGCCCGAAGGACCCGGAAGTTCAGCGGGAAGGGGATCACGGTGCGCGTGCCGTCGAGCATGTGAGACGTGGCCACGAACCGGGGCCGAGGTGCGCCGGGCGGGGACGCGAACTTCGGGTCCGGAACCCCGGCACTGAGACTGAACATGTGCCGGGCCCCGGTCACCCCGTACCGGAGGAACTCGGCCGCCGACGCCTCTTCCGCGACATGGGCGTGCATGTCCCACAGCCCGGGGATCAGGAACTGCCCCGTCCCGTCCACGACGCCCGCGCCGTCGGGGACGCGAACGGTGCCCGTGGGCTCGACCGCGACGATCCGCTCCCCGCGCACGGCCACGGTCATGTTCGGTTTGGTACGCCCGGCGACCACATCAACGACGGTGACGTTCGAGATCGCGAGGGTGGCCTCGACGAACCGAGGTTCCGGTGGGCTCGGCTCCGGACCCGACCCATACGAGCCGGACGCGAGATTGCGGAGCGCCCAGGCAAGTGCCCCCAACCCAACGAGGGCACATGCGAAGAGCAGCACGCGGGGGCGGCAAACACGGGCGAAACGCATGACCACTCCGAGAATGGTGCGCGGACGTAATGGGACCGCGGCTCACCGCGATCATTCGTGTATGGGTGCTTTTCCTGGCCGATATCACCGATTCACTCGCGCTCGGAACCGGAGCCGTCCGAGCACAAACTGAAGCCGCTTGCCGAGTCCACCGGTGCCGTGGGCTCGGGGTGGGTCGCGCCCCGGGACAACCCCAGGGGCGCGACCGCACCGTCGGCGAGGGCGAAGCCGCCGACACTCGGGTAGGAAGCGAACACGAAGTTCGCTTACCGCACAGGGGCAAACAAATTACGGAGATAAAAACGTGACGTTCGGTCCTCAAAGCATGTCGAATCTGCCGTCTTATTGCGCGAGTCGGCAGCACACCGTGAAGCTACGGGACATTACACCGCCATCACGTTTTCTGTCGACCCCCGTAATTAAGGGGTAGCCAGCGCAACATGTATCCGTACCGGGGTTTCCCCCGCTGCGGAGCGGGCGCAGAAGCGCGCCCGCCCGGTCCGATAAACGGCAGGCGAAACGGGGTGGCAGCGTGAAGTAGGGCAGTTCCCGAACACCTCACGCCGACTCATTGCGGGGTGACCGGTGCCGGAAGAACCGGATCGTGCGGGATGTAACCAATTACGGATCAATACTTCTCATTCGCTCGTTCATTTCTGCACTTGTGTGTGCCTCTACGACAAGGTAATTCTATTTCTTGGCAATACTCTCCCAATTAGACGTGCGGTTGCACTGCGCCACGAGCTGTTACACCAGATTTCAAAGCGGCTACCTGATGTAGGTAGTGTTCAATAGCACCCACATAAATCTCATCGGGCATGGGAAAATCCGCTCGCCTTCGCTCGTCCGACATTCGGTCCTTATTTCGGATCGCTGGTGAGTGCCGAGACCTCGGCGACGACCCGACCACGTGGCGCGCGCACTGGTTCGCCCTGTTAGCGCGGTTCACCGGGGCGGATCTCGTTTGCGGCGGCGAGAAGGCCGGGGTTCTGGTCGGGACCGGGAGAACCATCGGGGTGGCCGCCTGGGGCTTCGAGCACGGGTTCGACCCGACCGGGTGGGAGCGCTCGATCGAAGCTTACGCCCGGAACCCGGACTACTCCCCGGCCGAATCCCGGTACTTAGACCGAGTGCGCGCCGAGGGCGAACAGGCGTTGGCCCGGTCCGACGTGATGGCGGACCGGGAGTGGGACCGTTCGCCCGACTATCAAGACATCTGCCGGGTCATCGGGATCAACCACCTGACGTGGAGCAACCACCGGATCGGCCCCGCCTCCGCCGACGAGCACAGCGCGATCTTGGTCATGCGGGCCATCGGAGCGCCCGATTTTTCGGCCCGCGAGAAGGCGCTCATTCAGGCGTCCCACGACCTCATCGCTCCGCTCGTGGGCGGCGCACTGGCCGCGTTCGCGGACCCGGCTCCGACCGACCTCACGCCGGCGATCCGCCGGGTTCTCCGGAGCCTCCTCGAAGGGGACAGCGAGAAGCAAATCGCGGCGCGCCTCGGGATCAGCCGGCACACGGTCAGCGAATACGTCCAGAGGATTTACCGGCACTTCCGGGTGACTTCTCGTCCGGAACTCATGGCCCGGTGGTTAAATCGAGGGTGGGCAAGCCGGTGCGCCTGGGACGTATAGCTACGATCCCGCTATTCCACGCGAAGCGCTCGAGAGGGGGCGTAAAATCGCAGGCACCGGACCCAGGGTCAAGTGTGTTCAGAAACTGGTCGAAGTGTCACGGCGTGCTTGGAAGCGCCGGGCGCGCGAGTGCGGCAAATTGAATTGCTTTTAGAAAACCGCCACAGATAGCCCTGACAAGTAAAAACGCCCCGTCTTCCGGGGCGTTCCGGGCGGAAGAATTGCTCACCATTTGAAGTGATACACGGTCGTCTGCTTGTAGGTCTCGCCCGGCTTCAGGACCACGTTCGACTTGTCCTTCCACTCCGCCTTGTTGATCGAGTCCGGGAATTTCTGCGCTTCCATGCAGAACCCGTTGTACTGCTTGTACTCCGCGCCGCCCTTGCCCTTGTTCGTGCCGTCGAGGAAGTTGCCCGTGTAGAACTGGAGCCCCGGTTCGGTGGACAGCACTTCCAGCACGCGGCCGCTCTTCGGCTCGACCACGCGGGCCGCCAGTTCCGGGCGCCCGGTGGTGCCCTTGTCGAGCACGTAGTTCAGGTCGAACCCGACCGGCTTCCCGCCGGCCTTCTCCAGATCGGCGCCGATCGTCTTGGCCTTCGTGAAGTCGAACGCGGTGCCCGCGACCGGGGCGATCTTGCCCGTCGGGATCAGCGTCTCGTCGGCCGGGGTGTAGTTCTTCGCGGCGATCGTGGCCTCGTGGCCCTTAATGTCGCCGCTGTTGTGGCCCGCGAGGTTGAAGTAGCTGTGGTGCGCGAGGTTGCAGAGGGTCGTCTTGTTCGTGGTCGCGCGGTAGTCGATCACGAGTTCGTTGTTATCGGTCAGCGTGTACGTCACCTCGACCGCGAGCGCGCCGGGGTAGCCCTCTTCCCCGTCCGGGCTGGTGCGCTTGAACGTCACGCTCGGGCCGGTCGCGGTCAGGCTCGCTTTGCCCTGCCACACCTTCTTGTCGAACCCCTCTTTGCCCCCGTGCAGGGTGTGCGGTTCGTTGTTCGCGAACAGCTTGTATTCCTTGCCTTCGAGCGTGAACTTCGCGTTCGCGATGCGGTTCGCGCAGCGCCCCGCGTTCGTGCCGAAGTACGGGTGCCCCTTCAGGTACCCGTCGAGGTTGTCGAACCCGAGCACCACGTCGGCGAACTTACCGTTCTTGTCCGGGACGTGCAGCTCGGTGATGATCGCGCCGTAGTCGATGCACTTCAGCACCACGTTGTTCTTGTTCGTGAGCGTGTACTGGGAGACGTTCGTCGGCCCCTTCTTGTTGTTGTCCGCGGGCGCGGGAAGGGCACCGAACTTGGTTTCCTCGAACGCCGGCCCGGTGCCGGCCTTCGGTTGGGCGGACGCACCCGCGGTCAGTGCGAGCGTGATACAGAGAGCGGGGAGAGTTCGCATGAGTCCTCCGGAAGCGAAATGGGGTGGGGACATGGTATCCAACCTCAAAGGCCAAGCTAGAGAATGGCCCCAAAGAAGCGCAAAAAGCCCATAATGAAACAGTGAACGCTCGCGTCTCCCCATTTGTAGCCCGGTGTGCTTTTTTGTGCCGCCGCTGGCTTTGGAGCTTTCGATGCCGTCCGATGTCCTCGACACGCCCGAGTCCGCGTACCAAATCGTCACCACCGGGAGCGGGCCGAAGGGCGCGCTGCCGCTCACCGACGAACTCCTCCGCCACTCCCCGAGCGGAAACCTGTTCGGGTGGACGCAGAACGTCGGGATGGGCTGGAACCCGGCGCTGCTCGGCGGCAAAGAGTTCACCATCCTCAGCACGCACGGCGGGCTGCGGGCCGAGGACGGCACGCCGATCGCGCTCGGGTTCCACTCCGGGCACTGGGAGGTCGGGTTGCTGGTGAAGGCCGCGGCCGAAGAGTTCGCCCGACTGCGGTGCGTCCCGTTCGCGGGCGCGATCACCGACCCGTGTGACGGGCGCACCCAGGGTACGGCCGGGATGTACGACAGCCTGCCGTACCGCAACGATTCGAGTCAGGTGATGCGCCGGCTGATGCGCTCGCACCCCACGCGGGCGGGGGTGATGGGCATCGCGACGTGCGACAAGGGGTTGCCCGCCATGATGATGGCGCTGGCGTCGCAACACGATCACCCCACGATTCTGGTACCCGGCGGGGTAATGCTCGCGGGAGAAGCGGACCACGAGGACACGGGGAAGGTGCAGACGATCGGCGCGCGGTACGCGCACGGCGAAATGACCATCGAGGAAGCCGCGGACGCCGGGTGCCACGCCTGCGCTTCGCCCGGCGGCGGGTGCCAGTTCCTCGGGACCGCGGCCACGTCGCAGGTCATCGGCGAAGCACTGGGGCTGAGTTTACCGCACTCGGCGCTCGCACCGTCGGGCCAACCGATCTGGCTCGACATGGCCACGCGGTCCGCCCGCGCGCTGGTCAACATGACGAATCGCGGTATTCGCACGCCGCACATTCTCACGGAAGCGGCTTTCAAGAATGCGCTCGCCGTGTTCGCGGCGTTTGGTGGCAGCACGAATCTGCTCCTGCACACGCCGGCGATCGCGTTCCATGCGGGCATCAAGCGCCCCACGATCGAAGATTGGACGTTCTACAACCGTAAAGTTCCGCGCCTCGTTGATGCGCTCCCCAACGGGCCGATGAACCACCCCACGATGCGGGTGTTCCTCGCGGGGGGCGTCCCGGAAGTCATGCTCCACTTGCGCGAACTCGGACTGCTCGAACTGGACGCTCTCACCGCGAGCGGCGAAACGCTCGGCAGCAACCTCGACTGGTGGGCGAAGTCCGAGCGCCGCACGCGGCTGCGCGAGCTGCTCCGCACGCGCGATAGGGTCGATCCGGATACCGTCATCATGTCGCCGGACGCGGCCCGCAAGCGCGGGCTGACGAGCACGGTCACGTTCCCAACCGGGAACCTCGCACCGGACGGGTGTGTCATCAAATCGACCGCGATCGATCCTGCGGTGGTGGACAAGGACGGCGTGTACCGGAAGCTCGGCCCGGCGAAGGTGTTCATCCGCGAGAAGGACGCGATCAAGGCGATTAAGGGCGAAGGCGAGCGCAAGGTCGTTCCCGGCGACGTGCTCGTGCTGTGTTGCCGCGGACCAATGGGTAGCGGAATGGAGGAAACCTATCAGGTGACGTCCGCGTTGAAGCACTTGAAGTGGGGGAAGCAGGTCGCGGTGATTACGGACGCGCGGTTCAGCGGCGTTTCGACGGGCGCGTGCATCGGGCATGTCTCCCCGGAGGCGCTCGTGGGCGGGCCGATCGGCAAGCTGCGCGACGGCGATCTCGTGCAGATCATCATCGACCGCAACAAACTGGAAGGCACGATCGACCTCGTGGGCGACGCGACGGGCAATCACGGTCCGTTATGGGGGGGCGCGGAACTCCAAGCGCGCGCCCCGCGCCCCGACCTGGCCCCGGACCCGGCACTGCCCGCGGACACCCGCTTGTGGGCCGCGCTCCAGCACGCGAGCGGCGGCGTGTGGGGCGGCTGCGTGTACGATCCGGACCTGATCGCGGCGAAACTGGCGGGGCGGTGAGAGAATGACCGAAGCGGAGTGGTTTACGAGCGGTTCTCGGGTTCACATGCGTCACGTGCTGAAGGGCTTGGGGCGCTACTCTCCCCGCCGCTGGATTCACTTTAATCTCGCGTGCATCGGTCGCGCCCGTGACTTGATCAATGACGAGCGGTGTGCGCACTTTCTCGAAGAGTTAGAAGCGCATATGGCGGACGGGGGGCGCAATACGCTTCGGTCGTTTCATCGTGAGGAAGAAGCAGTACGAGACGCGATCCGGCACTTGTGGCGTCGTCGAGATGATCCGCTCCGGGGGGCTCGCATCGTCGCAGCGAGAGCAGTTTTGACGGCCAACTCACCTTCATTCGCTTCATCGGAAAATGTCGCGATTGCGTTTCAGCGCCGGTCGTATATCGAAGGGCTGCAGGAGCGCCGGCGCCATTGCGTGCTACTTCGCGACATTTTTGTTAACCCGTTTCGCCCGTGCGTTTTCTCTTCGGAATGGCGCACGTCAACTACCATCGCGCTTGCGGCGCAGATGTACGAGTCACGCGACTTCAGCGCGATACCCATTCTGGCCGACGCATTCCAGGAGGCCGGGTGCGAGGACGATGTCCTTTTGACCCACTGCCGTGACCCGAAGCAGGTTCACGTGCGCGGGTGCTGGATTGTTGACCTACTATTGGGGAAGGAGTGATATTGAGGGGATTCGCGTGACCGAAGTGGAGTGGCTCGAATCGACGCACCTGTTCGGGCTGCTCGACTACGCGCGGCGCCGGGTAAGCGGCCGGCGGCTCTGCTCCTACGCGCTGTTTTGGGTCGACCAGACACTACACCTGCTGACCGACGCGACCCGCCGGGGCGTCGAACAGTACCGGGTGCAAGCCGCCGAACCGGGGCGCGTGATCGAGCACACGTGGTACGCTTACTCGCCCGGGTTCAGTACGAGCTTCACGCACGGTAGCGCGGCGAACCACGCCGAGGACGCGGCCCAAGCGCTCCAGTTTAACGACTGGACGACCGCGGCGCTGGTCGCGGGGCGCGCCGTCGCCCAGGACCGCGTGTACGGTCCGCGCACCCCGGCCAGCGCGAGGTCCGTGTACGACCTCCGGTTCCGGTTCTGGGAGGTGGCCGAGCACGTCGTCCGCGAGCAAGTGTTCTCCTTGCGGTGCGCTGCGGGGAACCCGTTTCACGCGCACACCTGCGATCCCGAGTGGCTCACGCTCACAGCGCTCGCACTGGCCCGAACGGGTGACTCCGGCGACGTCTCCGCGCTGCCCATTTTGGCCGACGCGCTTCAGGACGCAGGGTGCGAGGACGGCACAATATTGGACCACCTGCGAGGCCCCGGCCCGCACCTTTCTTGCTGTTGGTGCGCGGCCTTGATACTCGGCAAAGGGTGACGAATGCCCGAGTACCTCTCTTCGTGGTAACGTTCTGAACTGTTGTCGTCCATTCAGGTTCGCGTGCGAGAGATTCGCTATTGGGTCATGCGTGAGGTTCCTTCATGACCGAAGCCGAATGGTTGAAATCGAAAGACCCGGCCGTGATGGGCGAGTTCGTGCGGGCGAAGCGCCGCGCCAGTGCGCGGGTGCTGCGGCTGTACATGGCCGCGTTCTGGAACTGGCAGTCGCACCGGCTCGAAACAGACGCCCAGTGCGAGCTGTTGCGCAGCCGTGCGGCGCGCGTTGAAGAGTGGGCCGACAGCGGCGTTTACCCGGCCGACGCCGCCAGGGGATTCGCACTCGTGTTCTTCAACCACCGGGTTCGGGAAGGGTTCATGAGTACCCTTCGCGCGCCCGCAGGATGGAAAAAAGGCGGCCCCGCAAAGAAACGCGCGATCTGGGTACTGCACGAGGTGTTCGGCAACCCGTTCACGCTCGGTCGTACACGCAAGGGTGTCCCGCGCCGCGGGTGGATGTTCGACAAGTCGTGGCGCACGGAAACCGCCGTGCTGCTCGCGCGCCAGATGTACGAGTCGAAGGACTTCAGCGCGATGCCGATTCTGGGGGACGCGCTCCAGGACGCCGGGTGCGACAACGCCGACATCCTGAACCACTGCCGCAAGCCGGGCGAACACGTGCGCGGGTGCTGGGTGCTCGATCTGGTGCTGGAACGGAACTGAACGCAAATCGGGGGCGCATCGAACCGGCGATTGCGATAAGGTTGCTGGACGCCGGCCGGTGATGGCCTGTCGGCGCGGGTTGAGGTGGTGAACCCCGCCCGCAAGGGCGGCGGGTTGTTCGACCGTGCATGTGCTCGCCCCTTGTACTTCACCCACCGCCCTTGCGGACGGGGTTCACCAAATAGGCATCGAGCCGATACCGACCGCCAATACCCGCCTGTCGTTATCCCCGAAGGAGCACGCATGCTCCGGTTCCTGTTTGTGGTGTGTGCCCTCTGTGCCCTTCGTGGCGAATCCCGGTCCGCGGACCCGACGTACTGGCAGGACGTGCGGCCCATTCTGCGCAAGCACTGCGTCGTGTGTCACAGCGAGCGCCGGCTCGACGAACCGGACCTCTCAGCGAGCCTCGCGCTCGACAAGCCGGACAACATTCGGAAGGGCGGCAAAGGCGGCAAGGTGACCGTGCTCGTTGCGGGCAAACCGGATGAGTCACTGATCGTAACTCTACTCACTGCAAAAGACAAAAAGCGCGCGATGCCGCTGGATGCGGATCCGTTGTCTGCCGACGAGATCGCGACCATCCGCAAATGGGTCGCGGTCGGTGCCCCGGAGGGCACGAAGCCCGCTGACAGCGCGGGAACGGCCACAACGGGGCCGGCACGCCTCACGCGCAAGATCGACGTCGTTTTCAGTACGAAAGCCACACTACCTCGAACCGCGAAGTTGCCGGGGCCGCTCGAACTCACGCTCCCGGTCGGGCCGCTCCCGCCGGTCGCGGCCGTCGCGTTCAGCCCGGACGGGAAGTGGCTCGCGAGCGGCGTTTACGGTCGCGTCACGATCTGGGATCTCGCCAGCGCGAAGCCGGCGAAGGTACTCACAAACGTTCTCGGCGCGGTAAACGACCTGAAGTTCTCGCCGAACGGCAAACTGCTCGCGGTCGCGGGCGGGCAGCCCTCGGCGCGCGGGGACTTGCGACTCTTCGATACGACCGAATGGAAGCTCTTACACGCACTCGGCGGGCACCTCGATACGGTGTCGAGCGTGTCGTTCTCCGCGGACGGCAGCAAACTGGTGAGCGCCAGTTTCGACAAAACGGTCCGGCTGTGGGACATCAAAGAAGCGAAGCCGCTCCACGCCTACACCGGGCACTCCGACTTCGTACACGCGGTCAGCTTCGGTCCGGACGGTTCCTGGTACGCGACCGCGAGCAAGGACCGCACCGGACGCATCGTCGATGCCGCCACCGGGAAAGGGCTGTTCACGCTCAGCAGTACCGACCAGGAGGTGCTCGCGGTCGCGGTCAACCCGACAAACGGACAAGTCATGGCCGCGGGACTCGATCCGCTCGTGAGCTGGTACGACCCCAAAACGGCCGAGCGTCAGCGTCGAGCGGGCGGGCCGGGCACGTCCACGCACGAGATCGCAATCGACCCGAAGGGAACGCTCGTCGTAACAGCCGGCGGGGACGGCACGATTCGCACGCTCAACCCGAAGACCGCCGCGCAAATCAAGGCGATGCAAAGCGGTTCGGTGGTCTTCGCGGTCGCGGTGGACGCCGACGCGAAACGTATCGCGAGTGGTGGCGCTGATGGTGTGGTGAAGTTGTGGGACGCGACCGACGCGCGCCTGTTGGTCACATTGTGGTCGGGGGCGGACGGCGCGTGGGTGTCCCTGGCACCGGAGGGATACGTTGCGGGTCAGGATGCGCTGCTTGAGAAGGCGTCGTGGAAGGCTACCGGAAAAGCGGTCACGGACCCGAAACTACTCGCCCCACTGAGAGACGCCGGCCAGGTGGGACAAGCCGCACGAGGAGTGAAGTTGCCCGAACCGGTGTGGAAATGATACCAACTGCTGTTGGACCGTATCGCGAGAGCGGCACAAACAACCCAACCCGTTCTCGATGGTGCGAACCGGCACGCCGGTTACGGAGCAGGTTGATTTCCATGCGGCCCCGCCCGCGCCTTGGGCGCAGTCGCGGGCGGAAGATTCAGTTGATTTGCACGAGACCGCCCTTCACGGTCGTTACCCCGGCGCCTTCGACCGCGACCATTGGGCCTTCTACCTTCACTTGAGCGTCGCCCTTCAGGTTCACGTTCGGCGCCTTCACGGTCACGCCGGCCGGGGCGACTTCCACCGAACCCGCGCTGGCTTTGAGCGTCACCTTTGCGGCGTCGATCAAAACCCCGCTCGAATCGATGACGATCTTGTTCGCGCCCACCTTCAGCGTGATCGACGTTCCGGCTTGGATCTCGATGCTGCCCGCGGTCGCCTTGATACCGATATTGCCCTTTGCGACGGTCAACGTGTCGTTGCCCGTGTCGACGCCCACCACGCGGTTGCCCTTCGTGATCGTGTGCGTGTCGTTGCCCTTGGACACCGTGATGCCGCGGTTCCCCTCTTGCACGGTCACGGTGTAGTCGGATTTCACGTCGACGGTGCGCGTGCCCTTGCTCACGGTCAATGATTCGTTGCCCTCGGACACCGTGACGCTGCGGTTGCCCTTGCTCACGAGCAGCGTGTCGTTGCCCTTCGAGACCGTTCGGTCGCGGTCGCCCTCTTCGATGGTGATCTTTTCGTAGCCCTTTTGCACCGTGAGCGTGCGATTGTTCTTGATCTGAATGAACTGGTCGTGCTCGACCTTCAGGTCGTCGTCGTTCTCCACGAACCGGTGGAAGTCCTTCTGCGCGTGGAAGTAAATGTCCTCCTTGCCCTTCAAGTCCTCGAACCGCAGTTCGTTGAAGTCCTCGGTCCCGCCCCCCTTGCTGGAGCGCGTTTTCAAACCGCTCTGGGTCATGTTGGAGGGCAGCGCGTAGGGCGGCATCAGTTCGGCGTTGTACACGCGGCCCGTGATGAGCGGGCGGTCCGGGTCGCCCTCCAGGAACTCGACCACCACCTCCTGGCCGATCCGGGGCGTGAAGACCATGCCCCACTGCTTGCCCGCCCACATCTCGGACACGCGGATCCAGCACGAACTGTTCTCGTCCTTTTTGCCGAGCCGGTCCCAGAAGAACTGCACCTTCACGCGGCCGTACTTGTCGGTGTAAATCTCCTCCCCGCTCATGCCGACGACCACGGCCGTCTGTGCCCCGGAGATCCGGGGGCGCGGGGTCGTTGGCGCGGGGCGGAACGGCCGGGCCGTAGGGATAACGACGAACAAGTTCGAGTAATCGGCCATGCCGGGGCCGCCCCCGGCCCAATCCTCGCTCGCGTTGTGCTCCACCTCGAGGAACACGTAACTGCCGTTGTCGGACGGGTGCTTCTCCAGGGTGAACTTGCCCCCGGGAGTAAAAGACGAGCACCGGCTCGAACCGGTCGCGGTGTCGTACCCGGCCTCCACTTCCTCCATACGCGACTTCGCGAGCGCGGTACCGTCGCCCGCGACCGGGTACCCGCCCGGGTAGTCGAACAGCTCGAACTTGCCGATGCCGGTGAGCGAAAGGTTGGTGTCTACGTCCTTCAGCAGGTTCGTGTCCGGCGTCTCGAAGTTGTAGTCGGTGTGGGTAATTTTTCCCGAGCGGAACGCGAACCGCCGGTCCCAACTCGACACGCTTTCTGCGCCGGGCATGTCCGGGCGGTACTCGACTGTGCCGTGCGGGGCGCAGTCGAACGTGACCGAGTTCGAGTCGGCCAGGACCAGCGTGTGTTGCCCCTCTTTGAACTCGAAGAAATAGTAGATCCCGTACTCTTCCATGAGCCGCGACACGAACGCGAACGCGGTCTCGCGGTACTGCACGCAGTACTCGCGCGTCGGGTACGTCCCCTGGAGCTTCTTCTTGTAGTCGGTGAGCCCGAGCCGGTCGAAGGTGCTCGTGATGATCGCGTCCACGGTCATGTTCTGGAAGATACGGCAGTCCGTGGTGCGCGTGAGGAACCACAGCCAGGGGACCACTTCGGCGCGGTACCGGCGCAAACCGCGGTCCGCGGTTTCGCCCGCGACCAGTTTCCGCACGAACCCGTGGAACGGGCGCGGGGAATCGTCGGGCATGTTGATGGTCCACCCGACCGCCTTACCGACCAGATCGGCCGCCGCGACCGTCAGGTTCTCCGAAACCAGATCGAGCGTGAACTCGAACGGCGCGGAGACGCGCTCGCGCCCGCGGAACCCGGTGACGACGAACGCATCGGCCCCGAGCGGGGTCGTGAGCGTGACGAGTCGGCGCTTCTGTGTGAGGGGCATGTCGTTCCGCGTCCCAATCTTTCGGAATCGCAAGTCGTAAAATCGGTTGCCGGGTCGAACGTCATAAATCGGGAGCACTGCGAGTCGCGTGGCCGGGCGATTGAACGTCAGGAAGGTCGAAAGTCGTAAAGTCGAAGACCAATGTGGTTGGTACCTTCGACTTTACGACTTTCGACCTTCCTGACGTTCGACTCGGCACCACCTGCTTACGCGGCGGCCGCGGTCGCCAGGTCGTAGGACACGCGCGGGCTGTCGGTCACCGAGTTGTCCTGGCCGTATTCCTTGAAGGCGTATTCGATCTTGGTGAAGTTGATCGAGAGGCTCTCGGTCGGCCGGTCGCCGCCGCTCGACAACGAGTACCCGCTCACCATACAGTTGGTCAGTTTGTATTCCGCGTACATGCGGAGGTTCTTACCGTCAGTTGAGCAGAAGTGGATGGTGCATTCTACACCCTTGCCGGTGAGCGCCTCTTGGAGCCAGGCGAAACTGGACTTGTCCATTTCCTTAGAGACCACGATCTCGCTGACCGAGGGGGCGGACGCCTCGCGGTTCGCGGACTTCCCGACCGGTGACCCGATCCCGCGCCCCACACCCCACTGGAAGCTGCTCACTTCCACCCAATCCTTGTGATTCGTCTCGGTCACGTTCCCGACGATCTTCCCGTACTTGACGTAAACCGGCATAACCTTCTCCTCAGTTGTGGGGTGAAGCACCCCGGACTCGAACCGTTTGTTTTTTCGGGCCGTTGACTCGTGGCCCGCGTTGGATGCCTAAGTTACGGCCCGGCCCGCGTGATCCTATCACTGATTTTTTCTGCCGGTCCGAAAATCACACTTCGCTCCGTGAGGCTTCAAGTTCTCGGTTGAACAGTTCCGAGTTCGGAGGTCGAAATTACCCACTCCCCCATTTCGTCGCACCGTGTTGGAACTGTGCAGGAAGGGCTTTTGTTCTGAGACGCGAGGTGGTCTAATCTGGGTCTTCCTCGTTAGCACTTTTCGCGGAGATCCGACGTTATGCGGTTCCCTCTCTCAGTGGCCTCGTTACTCGTACTCGCGCTGCCGGCACTCGCGCAGCCAAAGCCCCCGGACCTGCCCCCCCACCTGATGGCCCCCACCGACGCCCTCACACCCGCGGAGGAGCGGAAGGCGTTCACCGTGCCCGCCGGGTTCGATGTGCAACTCGTTGCCAGTGAACCCGATATCCAGAAGCCGATGCAGATGGCCTTCGACGCGAAGGGCCGGATGTGGGTGACGACCTCGTACCACTACCCGTTCGTGCCCCAGGGCAAGCCCACCGACAAACTGTTCGTCCTCTCCGATTTCGACTCGAAAACCGGCAAGGCCGGGAAGGTGCAGGTCTTCGCGGACGATCTGAACATCCCTATCGGAATTCTGCCGCTCCCGGATTGCAAGAGCTGCATCGTGTCGAGCGTCGGTGAGATCCGCAAGTACACGGACACCGACGGCGACGGTAAGGGCGACAAGATGGAGGTGCTGTTCAGCGGGTTCGGCTCCCGCGACACGCACGGGATGTACAACTCGTACACGCTCATGCCGGACGGGTGGGTGTACTCCTGCCACGGGTTCGCGAACGACAGCACCGTGCGAGGGAGGGACGGCCACGAGGTGAAAATGAACTCCGGGAACACGTTCCGGTTCCGACCGGACGGTTCGCGGCTCGAGGTCTGGACCCGCGGGCAAGTGAACCCGTTCGGGATCGCGGTCGACCCGTGGTTCAACCTCTACACGGCCGACTGCCACTCGAAGCCGATCACGCAACTCGTTCCGGGCGCGTACTACGAGAGCTTCGGTAAGCCGCACGACGGGCTGGGGTTCACCCCGCACGTCACCGCGCACCCGCACAAGAGCACCGGCTTGTGCGGGCTGGTGTGGTACGACGCGAACCAGTTCCCGGCGGAGTACAAGGGCACCATGCTCCTCGGCGATGTGGTCAGCAACTGCATCAGCTCCGACAAGATCGTGTGGAAGGGATCGACCCCGGTCGCGATCGAGCAGCCCGACTTCCTGACGAGCACGGACCGGTGGTTCCGCCCGGTGGACATCAAGCTCGGCACGGACGGCGCACTGTACGTGGCGGACTTTTACAACAAGATCATCGGTCACTACGAAGTGGACCTCAAAGACCCGCGCCGCGATAAAGACCGCGCACGCATCTGGCGCATCGTGTGGACCGGCAAGGACAAGAAGGCGCCCGCGCCGAAGTTCCACCGCGCCGATTTCACGACCGCGACGGACGCGGAATTGATGGACGACCTGTTCCACCCGAACCTGGCGGTGCGGTTCTTCGCGGGGCACCAACTCCGGCGCCGCGCGACCGAGGGAAATCTGAAGGGGGGCGTCCCCGGCGACAAGCTGGCAAAGAACCCGGAACTCGCAGCCTCGGTGATCGGCTGGAGCGCGTTCATCTCCGAGGCGCGCCCGCAACCGCTGGCGGCAAAAGATTACGAATTGCTGCGGGCGATTCACAAGGACGTGGGTGTTAAATCCGATCAACAGACCGGGCACCTGATTCGCGCGCTTTCGAGCCGCCCGAAGTGGGACAAGGACGAACGCGCGATCCTGCTCGAAGCTCTCAAATCGTCCGACTCGGCTCACCAAACGCGGGCCGCGGTCGAAACGGTAGCCCTGCACCCGCACGCGGAGTTCGTGGAACCGCTCGTCGAGGTGCTGCGGAAGTGCCCGGCGGACGACGTGCTGTTAAGGCAGGCGGCCCGGATCGCGCTGCGGAACTGCCTCCGCGACGACCCGAAGGGGTGGCCGACGGAGTACAAGGCCGTTTACGCGGACATGGCCCTCGCGATCACCAGCCGCGACGCGGCCAAGTACCTCCTGTCTCAGATCAGCACGCGGAAGCTGTCTGCGGACCGGTTGCCGCCCGCGGCCGAACACGTCGCCCGTTACGGCGGCACTGAGGACGAAGAGACTCTGTTCAAGTCGCTGTCGTCGCCGCCGAACGCGGACGCGGTCGTTGCCGCGTTTAAGGGGGTGCAGGCTCGTGGAGCAAAACTCGGCGCCGATGCGACGAAACACCTGTTGGAGCACGCGCAGAGCGCGGTTCACGCGAGTGATTTTGCGGCGGGCCTCCCTCCCGCGGGTGTCATTCGCGCGGTTTGGGGACTGCGAGTGCTTAATGCACTTCCCACCGTTGCCGAGCGCGGAGCGAATGGACCGAAATTAACACCTCAATCCGTGACGGCCCTCGCGTCCGCGGTGGCCAGCTCGAAGGTGTCGGACGAGATCCGCATCGGGGCGGCGGAAGTGCTGCTCCGGTACGCGCCGGCGGAGAGTATTAATGCGGTGCGAAAGCAACTGGCGGAACCGACCACGTCCGAGTCCGTGCGTGCGGGGTTCCTGATCGCCTTCGCAGCGTCCAACGTTCCCGGGGCGCAAGTCGAAGCTCGTGACGGGATGAAAGGCGTGCCGTACCGGATCGCGGTGCAGATCGCTCTGAACCTCGCGGGCACAAAAGGCGGTGCGGACGTTCTTCTTACCGCGGTTAAGCAAGGGCAGGCGCCGCAGCGGTTGCTCCAGGAAAAGGCCGTGGTCGAACGGCTGAAAGCGTCCGGCGTGCCGAACTGGGAGAAACAGGTCGCGGACTTAACGAAGGGGCTTCCGCCCGCGGACCAGCGGCTCGCGGACCTCATCAAGAAGCGCGCGACCGGGTTCGCGTCCGCTAAGGCCGATAGGGTTGAAGGCGCGAAGCTGTTCGCGAAGCACTGTGCCGCGTGCCACAAGATCGGCGACCAGGGCGGGAAGATCGCCCCGCAGCTCGATGGCATCGGCGTTCGAGGGGTGGAGCGCCTGCTCGAAGACGTGCTCGACCCGAACCGTAACGTCGATCAGGCGTTCCGCGCGCGGTCGATCACCACGAGCGACGATCGCACCATCACCGCGCTGATGCTCCGGGTCGAGGGCGAGGTGCTGGTGGTCGCGGACCTGGAGGGCAAGGAGAAACGTATCCCGCTCAAGGAGATCACGCTGAACCGCGAAACGTTGCTCTCCGCAATGCCCGCGAACTTCAGTGATGTGATTCCCGAAGTCGACTTCTATCACATCATCGCGTACTTGCTCGATCAAAAAGCGAAAGACCCGCCGAAGAAGTGAGCGCAGGAGAACAACGAGCGTGTCGCGGGTACGCGCGGCACGTCTAACGAGTGAGTATTGGAGAGAGGGCGTCCGCTGCCCCGGACGGTTCGTAAATCGTCCGGGCGGCGCACGCTCTACCCGAAGTTGTTTCTCGGCGGGCATCGGCAGTGCAAGTTGTTGGTGGATGCGCGTTAGAGTTTGTACCGATCATGTTCACGGGCGGGATCTTAGCGCGGTTTTCAACGCATTTCGCGGCCCGCCCGTGCACTCGGAACTAACACCGCGGAAGGTCTCGGTTCCAGTTGCTCTTGTGCGTGACGGGCGGTTTTTATCTCCTATCGGCCGCGTTCGGAAACCGCAATCTGCCCGACGGCGCAGCAGCCCGAGGTGTATAATGTCGATAGACAGTTAGCGGGGCGCGTTTCGATTTCGCAACAGTACAGCCCTGCTCGCGTATTCCGCACAGTTTGCCGAATCGCGCGACGCGCCCGTCGTCTAGGATTTCTTCAGCGTTGTGTTTGGTGCTTGATATTTGGTATTTTGCGTTTCGGCCCGATTCCTGCTGTGGGCGTTCCCCCGACAATCGCTGCCGAAACACTTAATATCAACGAAAGCCCGGATCACTGTCGTTTTCGGACCCTGGTCGGTCCCTCCTCTCCAAAACCGACCTCTGCCGGGAGTATTCCACATGCCGGAATCAAACGAGGATCCGCCCGATATTGAGGACGCGCTGCTGCGGCGCGGCACACGCACCGCAGCACCGTCCGCGATCCGCTCGGGTCGCGACGTCATGTCGGTCGAGGTCGCGCTCACGGTTTTTCGTCAGATGCTCCGCACGCGCGCTCTTGAGGAGCGCAGCATCAAGATGTCCAAGTCCGGGGAGGCCTACTTCTGGATAGGCGGGCCGGGCGAAGAGGCCTTCAACGTCTGCCTCGGACTTCAAATCAACAAGGGCCGCGGTCCCGCTCACGATTACCTGCACCTCCACTACCGCAGCGCCGGGGTCATGCTCGCGATGGGGATGCCCATGATCGAGCACACGCGGCAACTCGCGATGCGGTGGACCGACCGGCACTCTCGCGGGCGCAACTTCGTCGGCCACTACAGCATTCCCGAGTGGAACGTCGTTCCGGTGACGAGCGTGATCGAGGTGCAGTTCGCGATGGCGCCCGGTACGGCGCTCGTCCAGAAGCGCCACGGACTGAAGAACCCGCACGAGAGCGAGGGGATCAGCGTCGTCGTGGGGGGCGAAGCGGGTACCGCGGAAGGCGACTTCGAGACTTGCCTCAACTGGAGCACGCGGCCCGGTATGGAACTGCCGGTGCTGATGCTGGTGACCAACAACCGGTACGGGATCTCGACCGACCTCGATACCGTTCACACGCACCGGCCGATCGCGGACCGGGCGGTCCCTTACGGTGTGCGCCACGAGACGATCGACGGCACCGACCCGATCGCGGCGTGGCACGGCATCGATCGCGCGATGCGGTACTGCCGGCGCGAGCGCAAGCCGTTCCTGCTCGAAGCGATGGTGAGCCGGTTGCACGGGCACTCGTCTTCGAGCGGCGCCCAGCGCAACTGGAACGAAGTCGATCCGCTGAACGCATTCGAGCAAAAGCTCATCGACGCGGGCGCGATCGACATCAACGGTGTTCGCGCGATGAAGGACGAGGCGAAGGCGGAAGCGGACGAGGCCGTCGTCGCGACAATGAAAGAAGATGAACCGACCCGCGAGGACGTGTACGCCTTCACCTACGCCGCGAGCGAGGTGGACGCAGTTTATCCCAAAGATTTCACCGGTCTTCCCGGAGCGAAGTAAGACATCACCACGAGGGGCCGGATTTCGGATTGTCGGTTTGCGATTGGTGATTGGAAGCTTTCGGGAGTTCCCCGTCCTTCAATCTTCGACCGCAAATCCGCAATCGAAAATCCCGCTCCCCGTGGTGAACGGCTTTTACGGCCTGTAACTTCGCCGAGGAGCGATGATGGCGAACATGGCACAAGCGGTGCGAATGGCACTGCACTACGGCGAGAAGCACCTCGGTGTGACGGACGTGTTCGGTGAAGACGTCGGTCCGCCGCTCGGCGGGGTGTTTACCGCGACCCAGGGGCTGAAGACCGCGTGGAACACCCCGCTCGACGAGCGCGGCATCATCGGCACCGCGATGGGGATCGCCTACGCCGGTGGCCGGCCCGTCTGCGAGATCCAGTTCTGCGACTACGCCTTCAACGTTCTGGACATGTTCAAGCTCGCGGGCAACCAGCGGTGGGCCAGCGGCGGCGGGTACGACATGCCCATTGTCGTGATGACGCCGAACGGGGCGGGCATCCGCGGGAGCCTGTACCACTCGCACAGCTTCGAGAGCTGGGCGAGCCGGCTCGCGGGCTGGAAAATCGTGATGCCGTCCAGCGCACTGGACGCTTACGGCCTCGTGCTCGCGGCGATCAAAGACCCGAACCCGGTCCTCGTTTTGCTCCCCAAAGCGCTGCTCCGCGCCCGCGACACGCGACTCATCCCGGGCGAACCGGCCGACGCGGACGAACTGAGCCGGATGATCGACGCGCCGATCGGGGACCGCACCGAGTGGGAACCGAACTGGCCGGAACTCGAAGACCACACCGTGAAGATCGGTACCGCCGAACTGGTTCGCGAGGGCACGTTCGGCACCGTCATCAGCTACGGGCGCTTGCTGCCGCTGTGCGCACAAGCCGCGGACGAACTCGCGACCGCGCACCACCGCACGTTCGACGTGATCGACCTGCGGAGCATCTTCCCCTACGACTGGGATATGATCTCCCGTAGCGTGCTGAAAACGGGCCGCGTGCTGATCGTGAACGAGGACACCGAGGTCACGAACTTCGGCGAGCACCTGCTCCGCCGGATCGTGGACGAGCACTTCTACGATCTCTCGGTGCGCCCGCGGACGCTGATGGGCAAACACGTGCCCGGCATCGGCATGAACCAGAACTACGAACTCAACAGCGTCCCGCAGTTGGGCGACATTCGCAGCGCGCTGTGGGATCTGGCGACCGAGGCCACTTAAAAGAACCCGATTCCCGGTCGAACGAAAAGCCCACACGGGACACGCGAGCGGAGCGAACACATGGATTTTCCTCTCCCGCCGGTCGGCGAAGGGCTGCTCGAAGTCGAGCTGACCCGCTGGCTCGTGAGGCCCGGCGACGCGATCGCGCGGGGCCAAGCGATGGCCGAGGTGATGTCCGACAAGGCGAGTATGGAGGTGCCGGCACCCTTCGCGGGCACGATTACCGCGCTGAGTGCCGCGCCGGGCACGAAGATCAAAGTTGGTCAGGTGATCCTGAGTTACACCCCGGTCGGCGATGGGAGCGCGAAAGACAAACCTACCCCCCCGCCCCCCCTCCCTGAAGGAAAGGGGGAGCTGACGCGCGAGCCCGCTGAACTTGGGTCAGTGTCTCCCTCGGGTGTGAGTTCTGTCTCCCCCTTCCCTTCAGGGAGGGGGGACGGGGGGGTAGGTCTTCGCACCTCCAACGGCCACACCACGACGCTTCCGCCCGCAGCACCGTCCGTGCGCATGCTCGCCCGCAAGTTCGGGGTCGACCTCTCACTCGTTCGCGGGAGCGGCCCGCACGGGCGCATCCTGCTCGACGACCTCGCACCGTACCTTACTCCGCGCCCCAGCCCCGGTGCCCGTCCCGCGTCCGCGCCGAGCGGAACGGACACGTCGAAACTCGATTTCGGCATCGCCGGCACGCGACAGAAACTCATCGGCCTGCGCCGGCGTATTGCCGAGCACATGGTCGAATCGAAGAAGCACATCCCGCACTATTCGTACATCGACGAGTGTGATCTCACCGACGCGGTGAAGCTGCGGACCCAACTCCGCGAGCCGCTCGCCAAGGCCGGCGTGAAGCTCACCTACCTCGCATTCTTCGTGAAGGCCGTAGCGCGGGCGCTCAAAGAAGTACCGATCGTTAACAGCACTTACGACGAGGCCGCGGGTGAAGTGGTGCTCCACGACAAGTATCACATTGGCATCGCGGTCGCGGCCCCGAGCGGGTTGATGGTGCCGGTCGTCAAGGACGCGGACAAGAAAGATCTGGCCACCATTGCCACCGACATCGAGCGCCTGGGCAACGACGCGAAAAGTGGCAAGAGCAAGCTCGACGACCTGCGCGGCAGCACGTTCACGGTCACGTCGGTGGGGGGGATCGGTGGGCTGATCTCCACGCCGATTATCAACCACCCGGAAGTCGGGATCATGGGCGTGGGCAAAGTGGTGAAGCGCCCGCTCTACGACGCCAACGGCGCGCTGAAGCCGTCGGACATCGTGTACCTGTCGTTCTCCTTCGACCACCGCGTCGTGGACGGCGCGATCGGGGCCGCGTTCGGCAATGCCGTCACGCGCTACCTTCAAACTCCGGCCGTGCTGCTCCTGCCGGAGACGTTCGGTGGCTGATCGCAGCGGTACAACGTGGATACTACGGTTCGCGCCGGCCGTGTTACTCGGCCTGCTGGGTGTTCAGCAGGCTCTGGCAACGAACCACTTTCCCGACCTCTTCATCTACCGCGCCGGCTCGGAACTCGGGCTGCGCGGCGAGTCTCCTTACAACATCGCACTCATTCGACAGATCACATCGGCCCAGTTCCCGGACGATAGCCCACAGGAAGACAGTTTCATCCTGAATTGTGGGTACTTTCTCCCACCGATGGCCGCACTCGTGTTCGCGCCGTTCGCGGCACTCGCGTGGCCGGCAGCCAAGGTCGCCTGGGGGATCGTGATCGGCTTCGCCGCGGCTGGGATCGCCTCGTTACCGGATCTGTTTCAGAAGTCCGGTGCCGAGCCGCCGATACGAACGGGGGTTCTATCGCTCATCGTGCGGTTCTCGCTCGTGTTGAACCCGCTCGCACTGGCAATCGCAATCGTCGGACAGGTCACCGTCGTTTCGGTCGGGTGCGTGGTGGTGGGGTTGTGGTGCATTTCGTACAACCGACCGGTGCTCGGCGCGGTTCTGTGGTCCGTGGTGTTCGTGAAGCCACACGTCGCTCTGCCTCTTATTCCACTGGCTTGGTACCTCGGTGGCTGGAAACCTGCCGCGATCCTGGTCGCTTTAGTAGCCGGTTTAAACCTGCTCGGTGCAACAGTGATGGGCGGTTCGCCACTGTTCCTGAAGGATTACTTCGACTACCTCCCGACCGGCCACAAGGCCGTTCTGTACAACCAAGCGGAACGGAACCCACAAATCACGAGTTGGAACCGCCTTCTCATCTCGTGCGGCGGTCCACCCATCGAGCTCAGTGCGATCACGACGATCGCCGGCTACCTCGTATGGGGCGGGCTGGTGGTCGGTCGGTGTGCGGTGACAGGTCGGCGCCCGCCCGCGCCGTGGGCGGGCGCGGCGGCCGTTTCGGGTGCGGTGGTGTGCAGTCAGGTATTGGTGTACGAGCTGCTGATGCTCGTGATCGCCGTGCCGTGGATACGCGATTTGTTCGCTGCCCGGCGCCTGGTGTGGGGCTGGACGGCCGTGCTATTCCTGGTGATTCAGACGATCCCTATCAACGGCACAAGCCCGGTGCTCGATTTCTACCGCCCCGGCGGCGCGCTGGCGTTCGCGCTACTCGTACTCCTGGGGCCAATCGCTCCGGAGCTGCTCCCGCTCTCGCCTTCCTTGCAATCGGGGGAGCACTGCCCCGCACCGGTCGCGCGACAGGACGAACCCGGCTTCACGACACGGTGCCCTTAATCGTGTTCCCGCGGTCGATGAACACGACCCGCGGCTGGTGTACGCGGGCGTCCGCGTCCTCGTACTCCGCGAACGTCGCGATAATCACGATATCGCCGGTGCGGATCAGGTGCGCACCGGCCCCGTTCACGCAGATCACCCCGCTCCCCCGCGGCCCTTCGAGTGCGTAGGTGATGAGGCGCGTCCCGTTGGTCACGTCCCACACGTGGATCTGCTCGTGCGGCAGGATGTCCGCGGCTTCGAGCAGGTCGGTGTCGATCGTCAGACTGCCCTCGTACTCGACGTTCGTTTCCGTCACCGTCGCGCGGTGCAGTTTCGACTTCATCATGAATCGGCGCATGTGATCCCCAACTCGCGATCCGTTAGCATTTCGCTGACCATTCTACGCGCAGCGGGTAAGATGTCGTGCGGACGACACCTATAAAGGAGCCTGATTCATGCGAATTGCTTTACAATTCGGTGCCCTCGCGGTCGTGGTGTGCGCCGCGAGCCTGCGCGCGGACGAGAAAGCCCAACCCCCCGAAAAGCCGGCCGCGCCGCCCGCCGGGTTCACGAGCCTCTTCAACGGCACGAGCCTCGACGGGTGGAAGGTGAGCGGCGGTAAGGCCGAAGCCTGGGGCACCGAAAACGGCACGATCGTGTGCAAAAGTGGCGGGGGCGGGTACCTGCTGACCGAAAAAGAGTACGCCAACTTCGAGTTCCGGTGCGAGTACAAGTGGGCGAAAGCGGGCGGCAATAGCGGCGTCGGCATCCGCACCCCGGAAAAGGGCGATCCGGCCTACGCCGGCATGGAGATCCAACTCATCGACGACGAGGGCTGGGAATCGGTCAACAAGTCGAAGTTGGCCGGCTACCAGCACACCGGCTCCATCTACGATGTGCAGCCCGCGAAAGAGGCGAAGAACAAGAAGATCGGTGAGTGGAACACCGTGAAGATCGTCTGTGACGGGCGCAAGGTGACCGTCGTTCACAACGACGTGGAACTGGTGAACGCGACCCTTGACGACTACAAGAAGAAGTTCGATAAGCACCCCGGCTTGGAGCGCACGAAGGGGCACATCGGGTTCCAGAGCTACAACATCCGCGTCGACTTCCGCAACGTGTGGATCAAAGAACTGAAGTAATCTATTGGGAACCAACAGAATCCAGGGGTTGAAACCCCTGGCCATTACCGGTGGCCCCGTTGCGGCCGCAAAGACAACGGGGCCACCGGTCTTTTGCATTTGGACCCCGAAGGGGTCACCGGTAGTAGCCAGGGGTTTCAACCCCTGGATTCTTGGATTTATTGGCTATACCGGAACGAGGTACGTGCCCGCGAGCCGGTCTTGCGGCGGGCGCGCCGGGAATCGCAGTGCGATTACCGCGTATATGGGCAATAGTGCCGCTGCGAGGAGCCACAGCACGGCCGCCAGATACATTGCGTCGGGCAAATAGACCTGCAACAGAATCGAACCGAGCAACAGCGCCGTAATCGGGAACCACACCAGTCCGGCCCGGAACGAACACTGTCGACGGTACGCCGGGCGCCCGTCCGCACGGATAATTGCGATACCCGCCAGCATCATTGATACCCCACGCCGAGTTACACCCGCGAAGAGCATCAACCCGACCGGCACGAGCGCGAACACCATCGATACGATTGGCACGACCGAAACCCACGGCGCGCGGGAGCGAGACTGAGAGGAGCCCGCCGGCGCACCGGCCCACAGGAGCACGGGCTCCACCGCACTCGGGGAGAACACGGTGCGGTCCGCGCCCGAACGTTCCAGTATGAGACGCTGTGGACGGAACAACTGTGCGTGCCGGAGTTCGGCTTCCGCCTGGGTGCGCTCGACGAGTTCGTTCACGCGCGATTTCGCGTTCGGGTTGCTGAGTGCGGACAAAAGTTCCGGGGTGACCGCGTCCGGAAGTCGAGTTAGCGTTTCTGGGTGCGCCAGAACTTCGGCGGCCTGCTTCGCGCGCTGAGCTTGCAGTGTGGACTCGAACGCCATGAACAGCGCGAGCATAAACGCAATCGCGAACATGCTCGCCACGGGCAGGGCTAACAGCGCGGCCTGGATGCCCAGGTGCGCCGCCCGCACTTGCGCGGTGACTTCCGGCTGCTGGGCGTGCGTTTCGGCCAGTTCCTTTTGAAACTCCACGAGCGGGGGCTCGGTTTCAAAGAGCTGGTTCAATACGCGGCTCGCGTGCGCCGGGAGCGGCGCACGCACGGGGCCGTTGTTCGATCGCGGTTGGCCTTCCAGTACGAGCGACGTCACCTCGCGCAGTACGGCCAGCGGCTCGTTGGGGCGGTAATGCGACGCACACAGCGGGAAATCGAGCACCTGCACGCGGCCGTTCGGCTCGACCCAAACGTGATCGAGTGCGAGACGCGGGGGGACCGAGCTTTCGGTCTCCGCGACGCGGAACTCTTCCACCAGTTGTTCGAGTAAATAGCGGGCATCGGCCCACGGCATCGGGTACCCGGGGCGAACCGCTTCGACGAGCGGTCCGCCGAGCGGCGCCGCGAACGCGGTCCAGTCGAACCCGGTTCCGCCCCAACTGATCGCCCCGCGACCCACGCGGCGCAAGCGCGTCGGGCGCCCGGGGTCGGTGTTGAGGCTGAGCGTGCCCCACGGACGCAGCCAAAGGAGCACGCTGCGCCCGAGCGACCGGTCCTCCGCGAGCCACACTTGCTCGTCATTCGATTCGACCGAGAGGCGCCCGCGCACGACGTACCCACCGACGACTTCGGGCAGCGCATCCGCGGGGGGCGGAAGCAGCGTTTGAAGCGGGGTCGGTTGCCGCACCGCGAGCCGCAGCTTGCGCGCGCCCAGGGGCCGCTGCGTGACGCGACACCCGCTCGCGAAGTCGTGTATCCCTCGGTAGCACCACTTCTTCCGAACCTGGAGCAAAATCGCCGTGGCGCTGCCGAGGAACGCGACGGTACCGAGCACCCCACCCAACCCAGGACCGAACCAGTGGATCAGTTCCTCTGGTATGAAGAACGCCCCGGCGAGTAGCGCGTGGAAGACGAACACCCGCACCAGCGCGCGGCTGACCCCGGGAGGGCCAGTCTGCCCGATGCGTGAGACTCGCAGCCCGAGGAGCCACTTGCCGGGCGTGGCGCCGAGCAACCCTTCGCTCAGGGCGAAGTACGCCATCAGTAACCCGACCGGGAGCCAGCGCAGCTCGAAGAGGTCGATTTTGCCCGTCCGCGAGCCTTCCAGCCAGATGCGGAGTACTTCCGCTGGGAAAATCAGGAACGTGAGCAAGATGCGGTCGAGAATATACGCGGCGGCGAGCACCCGCGGGCGGGCCGGGCGCTGGCGCTCGGGGAGTAAATCGACGAGCGCTTCGCGCAGGTCGTCGAGCGTCTGCCACCGGCGCGTGCGGTCGCGCTCCAGCCCTCGCAGGAGAACGCTTTCGAGTTCCGCGGTGACTTCCGGGCGCTTGGTGCGGATTCGGGGTAGCGGGTCGGAGATCGCCTTGGCGAGTGCGGTCGCTGCGCTCTCGTGGTGGAACGGCGCCTGACCGGTGAGCAGGAAGTACAGCGTGGCCGCGACCGAGTACACGTCCGAGCCGTAGTCGAGTGGCTCCCCGCGGATCTGTTCCGGGGACGCGAACAGCACCGTACCGAGGAACGCGCCGGTCTGCGTGAGGTGGTTCTGCCCGGTGCCCGCGAGCGACTTCGACAGGCCGAAATCACCGACTTTGACGCGGTCGTCGGCCGTCAGGAAGCAGTTGGACGGTTTCACGTCGCGGTGAATCATGCCGACGCGGTGCGCTTCGCTCAGTCCGTCGATAATGTCCAGCGTTCGGGTGATGGCCTCGTGCTGGGACAGTGGACCGCGCTCGTCGATGAGATCCTTGAGCGTGCGCCCCGGCATCAGCTCCATCACAATGTACGGGCGCCCGTTCTCAGTGTCGGCGGACAGCACGAACACACAGCGCGGGTGCGTGAGCTGACTCGCGAGCCGCCCCTCCTGGCGGAACCGTTCGACCGACGACGGATTGGACGCGAGCCGCGACGACAGCAGTTTCACCGCGACGCGGTGCCCGGAACCGGGCGCTTCGGCCTCGTACACGGTGCCCATTCCGCCGGCGCCGAGCATCTTCACGAGCTTGTACCCGCCGACCTCTTCCGGGGCCGGTTCCTGGGCGGGCGGCAGGTCGTCATCGATCCCCGAATAGACCTGATCGGCGTTGGGGGTGAACGTCTGCGTGTGCGTTTCGGACGGCAGTCGCGCGCTGTCGGTGAGCTTCTGCCCGCAGTACATGCAAAACAGCGGCTGTGCGTCCGCGGAGACGGACGACAGGGAGCGGTGACAGCGGGGGCAGGTTACGACCATTAGTGCAACACGCGGGCGGGGCGAACAGCCATTATCAGCACGGGTGCCCGATCCTCAAGCCTCACAGTAATTACAATGTGCGCCGCGGCTTCATTTCGTGCATGGCACACGGATTGTTGACCTCGTGTCCCGTAAACGGGAACGGCATCTTAAGGGCGGCAATGGAGTACGTTTGCGCTGATAACCCCGTCCGTGCCAGTCAGGAAGTTGCCCCGCACTCGACCTGTTGCCGTAGAAGCATCCCTACTTTTTCACGGTCACCCAGATCACGTCGCTCGCGTACCCGATTTTCACCACAAAATTGATCGCGACGAATCCCTGTACGCATACCGGTACGTCGGTCGACTCGGGAGCGTTCGGATCGGCTCTGAGCGTGATGTAACCCGTGCTACCAGTGCCCAGCAGCGTTTTGCTCTTGCCCTCCACCATTGTCACACCGGGCGGGAGCGGGTTGCCGTAAACCGTGTTGAGGTGCCGCAAAAGCACGTCGAGCGTCACGTCCTTCGTGTACTGTGGTCCGCGGACCACTTCGACATCGATTCGCACCTCCTCGCCCGGTTTCAGCGCGACGCGGGGCTGTTTCACTTTGATTTCGAGCAGGTCCGACGGGTTGGTGACCGCGACCGCGATCATGCCCGCGTCGAACCGTCCGCGGCCCCCACCGGGAAGGTAGATCTCCTCCACCGCGACCGCCGGCCGTGTGAGCTGAACGGCTTCGCCCCGCTCGTTGGTTGCAGTCGCCGTGCCAGTGACCTTCACGACCGAAGCATCGAGTTTCACGTCTTTCGCCGCGCTTACCACGAGCAAGCCCTGAGTCATATTCGCGGGGATCGTGAGGGCATTCACGGAAATACCGGCGGGAAACCCCTGCGCGTCCACCTTCACCGGTCCTGTGAAACCGTTTGCTCGCGTCACTTGCACGAACCACGCGGTGCGCGAGCCAGGGCCGATCATGGCCTTCGCGGGATCACACTTGATGGCGAAGTCCGGCTTCGCGAAGTCGCATTCGAGGTAGTAGATGAACCCGTCGCCGCCCTTGTTGTTCAGGTCGCGCATGCGGACGACGTAATCGCCGTCGCTCGGTGGTGTGAAAGTCAGCCCCGCGTCTTTGCCGTTGAGGTCGTCGTTGGACGCGAGAATCTTGCCCTCGGTCGTCATTACGTCGATTTGAGAATCGAGTTGGCTGGTCAGCGGCGAACCGAAGCGCCGGGCGAAAACTTCGAGGCGAACCGCGCGTCCCTTCGGGGCCGTGAAAACGAAGTGATCGAGGTCGCGTTTCGTTCCGATACGGCCGTTCGCGCCGCCCGGAATCGCGATTCGCGTCGCTTGCTTCGGCGTGTCGTTCGGCTCTTGTTCCTCGATCAGCGGAACGGGCGTCACCACAACGGGAACGGGGTTCGTTTCGGTTCCGTTGAGTTTCAGCGGCGCGGTGTGAATACCGGGTGCAGTTGGTGCCGTGATGAGCCAGTCCTTCCCAGCAACGGCCGCACTCCCAACGGGTTGCGCCTTCACGGACTGGCCCGGGTTCACGGCGAGTGGAAAAGACCACACGGCCCGCGGTGCATCGGTGATCGAGAGCGCGTAGGCCCAACGTGGATCGCCGTCGTACTTCGCGTCGCGCACCGAAACGCGGTACTCGCCGTCCTTCGGCACGGTGAACGTCAGCACAGGATCGGCGAAATACCCGTCGTCCGCGGCCGCGAGTTCGCGCCCCTCGGTGTCGTAGATCGCGATGAGCGGGTCCGCGTGTTTTTGGAGATCGTGGATCTTGTCCTGAATCCGGGCACACGTCACTTCGAGCGTGAGTCGCTGACCGGCCCGCGCGCGGAAAGAATAGTAGTCGACGGCTTCGGGGGTCTTGATGCGCCCGCACACCACAGACGGCACCGGAACGGGGTGCGGCTTCGCCATCGTGGACGGTGCGGGCTTTTCCCTCACAACGGGGGCATCAACGACGAGGAGTTGCCCAAGCGACGAGACACCGAGCGTCGACGCGATGCGGAACTCGCGCACGCCGAGCGGCGCATCGGGCGCGACCGTGACTTTCAGTGTGCCCGAAAGGATATTGGGGTTGGTCGGCGCCTTCGGATTTGGTGTTTTTGGCGCGGGTTCTTTGTTCGGTGCGACTTCCGCGCTGACGCCGGCGCCTTCTATGAGAACCTTGTACGCGCCTGCGAGCGAACTGGTGCGGCACTCGACAATCACGTCCGCCGTGGTGCCGCGTTGGACCGCGACCGGCGACACGTGCGTAATCATCGGAAAGGAGGTTTGCGCCGCGGCCACCGGAGCGATGGCGGCAACGCACAAAAGAGCGATCGCGGTACGCATGCGAAAGCCCCGAAAAGCCGGGCGAACGGCCGGCACGAGCCGGCGGTACCGAGAGCGCCCGATCGAGGTGAACCGGACGGGCGCTCGAAGCCGAACTTACTTGCCTTCTTCGTACTTGCTCAGTTCCAGTTTCACGACCTCGTTGGACTGGAGAACGAACTCCTCCTTCACGATGCCGCGGTCCTTGGCGAACCACAGGCGCACGGTGGTCTTCGCCCCCGCGACGTCCATGTCCTTACCTTCTACGTACACCGTCTCGAAGTCGCCGGCCGGGGTCTTGATCTTCTCCTTGTCGTTGACCACCTTCATCGTGCCCTTGATGGTCTGCGTGCCGACCTTGCTGTTGACCTCCCAGGTCGCGTCCTTCTTGATCGGGAGCGCGAGCACCTTCACGGGCGGGTCGAGTTTGTCTTCCTTCACCTTCGTGCGGTACACGCCGTCGGCCTTGATGACGTACACCTCGGACATCTTCGACTCGGTGCCCACCTTCGTATCGACCTGGAAGTGGTCCTCGGTGCCGACCTTGTCGGACTTCACGACCACGACCTTCACTTCGTTGTCACCGACCTTGTAGGTCCACGTCGTGTTCTTCTTGAGCGGGAAGTACCCTTCGGCTTGTGGCGCGTCCTTCGGTTGCGCGAGTACCGCGCCGCCGAACATTACCGCCGCCGCACCCAAAACCAAACGGATCGCGCGCAACATCCGCAGGACTCCTGAGTTGTTACCGGATGGAAAAGGCCGTCGGAGTAATATACGCCACCGCTCCGCGAAAGCCCATGAGACTCCCACTCGCGGATTCGATACCCGCTCCGCGCCACGCTAACAATTGCTAACCTTTTGGTCCGCGGGCGGTTTCTGATTCGCTATATTCGCGATCTAACTGTCTGCGCCTTAAGGTTTTGGGAAGACATTCGCCCCACATGCGCGGCAGCGGGTGCTAACAATCCTCCAAAAACCGCGATTTTCGGCTAACACGGCACCTCATTTTGGGTGGAAATCGGTGAGAAATGGAAGAGTTTTGACAGGATTTACAGGATGAACGAGATCAGAACCCAAAGTCGGTTGAACACGGCCTCACGAGCCGCGATCTCGAGTGCCTGTTCCGAATCCGGTCGATCCCGTCAATCCTGTCAAAACTCTTCCACTTCTCACCGGCTGTTCGCCGGTAACGGCTGCCGATCACCTACCGTTCGTCAAATCCGCGGGCGACGGCAGCCATTTGCTAATTCTAACGAAGTGAACAAAAGAATACAACAAATTCCCCGCCGTACCGGAACTCACCGCTCGGGCGATCCCGGAACGGTTTTAGAACTCGGTGAACCCGCCGTGATCGTCGTTCCCGAGCCGGTCGAGTTCGTGGGAGCGCCCGTTGCCGTTGGAGTGCCCATTCTTGAGCGCCCGGGCCACCGCGGGGCGAGGTTTGGTCGCCGGGAGTTTGGCCCGAACCGCACTCGGCGCCCGCCCGTTTTCGCTGAGCTTGAACCGTGCGACGAGGTCGCGGAGCTGGGCGGCTTGGTCGGTGAGCGTTTGGGCCGTGGCGGACATCTCTTCGGTCTGAGAGGCGTTCTTCTGGGTCACGGCGTCCATCTGGGTGACGGCCTTATTGACCTGCTCGATGCCCGCGGACTGTTCCTTGCCCGCGGCCGCGATCTCCGTGATGATGTCCGTCACCCGCTTCACCGAAGTGACGATCTCGCCCAGCGCCGAACCGGACTGATTCACCAGTTCCGTGCCCGCGTCAACTTTTTTGACCGAGTCCTCGATCAGCGACTTGATCTCTTTCGCGGACGTGGCCGAACGCTGGGCCAGGTTGCGCACTTCGCTCGCCACCACCGCGAACCCCCGGCCTTGTTCCCCGGCCCGGGCCGCTTCGACGGCGGCGTTGAGGGCGAGCAGGTTGGTCTGGAACGCGATCTCGTCGATCGTCGTGATAATGTCCGCGATCTTCTTCGACGACTGATTGATCGCGCTCATCGCGTCGACCGCGTTGCCGACCACCTGACCGCCCTTCTCGGCGATGTCGCGCGAGGTACTGGCGAGCTGGCGGGCCTGTTGCGCGCTGTCGGAGTTCTGGCGCACGGTGGCGGTGATCTCTTCGAGCGTGCTCGCCGTTTCTTCCAGGCCGCTGGCCTGCTCTTGGGCGCCGGTCGAGATCTCGTCGCTGGCCGCGGACAGTTGGCTCGAGGCGTGCGCGAGCTGCTCGGACACTTCGCGCACCCCCTCCAGGGCCGCCCGGACCGAGACGATCGCCCGATTGAGCGCGGCCCCCATCTGCCCGACTTGGTCGGTACCCAGGTCCGGGGCCTCTTGCGTGAAGTCGCCCGCGGCCACGGCGCGCACCGCGGTCATGATCGTGGCGACCTTGTCTTTCAACTCGGCCGCGTCCTCCTTGACCTTCTGTTCCATGTTCTTGGCGGCCGTGATGTCGGTCGCGAATTTGACCACCTTGTAAGGCTTGCCGTTGAGGTCCGGGATCGGATTGTACGAGGCCTGGAGCCACACGGCCCGGCCCGCTTTGTCCACGCGCTGGAACTCGCCGATTACGGGTTCGCCCCGGTTCAGTTTGGCCCAGAACTCGCGGTACTCGGGGCCGGACGCGAGCGCGGGGGCGACGAACGTGCGGTGGTGCCGGCCCTGAACCTCCGCGAGGGCGTAGCCCATCGTGCGCTGGAAGTTCTCGTTGGCGCTCGCGACGGTCCCGTCCATCTTGAACTCGATCACGGCCTGGGCGCGCCCGATGGCCGCGATCTGGCCGGCGAAGTCCGCGTTCTCCGCGCGCTGCTTGCCCACGGCGTCCCAGTCGACCTTGTCCTGGTGGAGCGCGGTGTGGATGCCCTGGACCGTGGCGTTGAGGGCCGCGCCCATCTGCCCGAACTCGTCGGCCGAGGTCACCGTCGCCTTCTGCGTCAGGTCGCCCGTGGACACCGCCCGGAGCACCTCCACCGTGGTGTTCAACGGGTTCACGATCAGGTTCCGGAAGAAGATCCCGAGCCCGATGGCCACGAGCACCGCGCCCCCGATGACCGCGTACATGGTTGCCTTGGACGACGCGAACAGTTCCCGTGCGTCCTTGGCTTCGCCCTCTCCGATCTCGCCCTGTAGGTCGCACATCTCGTTCAGTTGCGCGTTCATTTTGAGCGCGTTGGGGATCGAGTTGAAGCACACCTGTTCCGCGCGCTCGAGATCCCCACTCTTCAGCGCCCCCATTATGGCCTCGTGGTCCCGGTAGAACTCCGCCACGCGCGGCTGGAGCTCGGCCCAGAGCTTCTTCTCCTTCTCGACCATCGGGAGCGCTTCGTACTTTTTCGCCGCTTCGCGGGCCTTGACCACCGCGGTTTCCAGCGCGCCCGAGGCCTGGGTCCTTATGGTCTCGTCCTTGCGGCGCGTGGCCATGAGGAGCGAGCGCTCGGTGCGCTGAACGGCGCTGAGGTGCCCGCGCAGGTCGGTCAGCGCGCGGAGCGACGGGAGCAGGTTCCCGTTGGCGTTCTCCAGGGACTGGTTGATCTGGGTCATGGACCGAACGCCCCACAGCCCGACGGCCGCGCACGCGACCGCGAGCACCAGGAACCCACCGACGAGGCGCGTACCGATCCCCAGGTTATTGAACTTCTCCGTGAGTTGGCTCGGCATGGACAGCGTATCCTAAATCGGGTGGCGGCATGGCGAGCGGGCGGCGCGGGCGAACGTTCGGGCGCGGGCGAACCGGGGCACCGGTCGTGCGGTGGTCGTCACGAACCGGTTGAAGTCAGTCGAGGTGTGAGGAGCGCGTTTAATTTACTAAATAACGTAAAATCGTCGATTCTTTATAAGCTATTTTCTGTAAATACTCTTTGAGCATTGCAACACTAGAACCGCATCCGCGCCGTGCGCCTCCTACGGGGCAGGAATGTCAAAATTCGCGCGAGGCGGCGAATCTTATGGCCCAATCACCAAATTAGGACGAGGGCATCGCATAAGGGCGCGGGCAAAGTGGCGCGCGGCAGGTGCCACACCGCCCGAGCTTCGCAAGGAACTCGAGCTTCAAGTGCGTGCGGTTCGATCTTCCGTTGAGACAACCAACCCTAGCGCGCACCCGCGGGTAGCGCGCGTCAGGAAAATCCCCCGCGCGGCTCAAGTGCGCCGCGCCGACGCGAAGTAATTGGATTCGCGCATTCGATCTGGAAGTGCCACGGATTCGCGAGGTGTTCGTGAATGGTCTTGGCCCTTACCGGTGGCGGTGAGGGCGGGCCGGTCACTTCTGCCGTTGGGGGCGGACCAACGGCAGAAGTGATGCGGCGCGGGCGATTCGAGAGCGTCCGTGCCTCGTTTCGCCCGCGCCGCACGGCTCTTACTATTTCTTGGCCTTCTCCGATTTCTCTGCTTCCTCCGCGCTCAACAACCCGTCCTTATCAAGATCGAGTTTGTCGAACACGTCGGCCGGGCCTGTGAACTCGCGCCGGGACACGTCGCCGTCGCCGTTACGGTCCATCGAGCGGAACCACGCCGGTCCGCGGCGCGCGTCGAGGGCCAGTGTTTGAGGGTACCCGCGACTCGCCGCGACGAGGAGCACGTTCGGCAACGCCTTCGGGTCGAACGCACCACTGGTGACGCACCCCGCACCCTTTAACTGCTCCCACGCGCCGCGGAGTTCGCGCGGGGAGAGAGCGCCGTCGTGGTTCGTGTCCAGAATCTCGAACAGCCCCGCGCCATCGAGCACCGTGAGCAGCACCTGACCGCGTGCTACTTGCGCCTGGAGATCGAGCCACGCATCGAGTTCCTTACGGTCGAGGGTGCCGTCGCCGTTCAGGTCGGCGATCGGCGCGAGCCACGCCAAATTACCCCCGCGCCGCCGGGCGCCGGCGCCCTCTTCTGGTGGGGCGTCGAGTTGAGCCACGATCTGCTTCCGCGCGGCCGCCAGTGCTTCATTCACTTTCCCGCTCGCGACCCACCCGTCCACGCGGAACCGCCCGCTCGCGAACGCGAACCGGTTCGTGGTGCCCGGTTTATCGGAGAGCTTCACGACCCAGGACGTGCCCGACTCTTGCGCGTTCCACGCGGAGAGTTCCGCGGCCTTGAACCGCTTGTCGCGCTGGGCGATTCCCGTTGCCCAGTGCGTGTTCTTGGGGTCGGTCGGGAGCAGCACGAGCGGGAGCTTCGCGAGCACATCGGGCTGCACGCTGTCCGCGGCCGGCGGAGCAAGTAGCACGGTCCCCGCCGCGCCGGGATAAACAGCCTTCGGCACGAGTTCGCCCGCGCCGATCAACTCGTCGTCGTTCTTGTCGAGCTTCTTCAGCACATCGGCGGCCGCGCTCCACTCCTTTTCGCTCACCTTCCCGTCGCCATCGGTATCCAGGTTTTTGACCAGCGCAGCTGCCAGTTCCGTACTCGCGGGCAACCGGCCGACGCCGACCTGCACGTTCCCGACGCCGGCCGCACGGTAGCACGTGGCGAGTTCGTCCGAGGTGACTTTGCCGTCGCCGTTGCGGTCCAGTTCCGCGAACGTCGGGGCCGCGCCAACGGGCGGCGTGAACCCGTTACCCATCGCCTGCCGCAACGAGCGCACGGAGGGGAGCTGCGCGGCTTCCTTGGTGTCGAGCGAGCCGTCGTTGTTGCGGTCAAAAAACGCGAACAGCTTGGCGAACGTTTCGTCCCAGATCGCGGAAACCGCGACGCCGTCAACTTCCGCCCGGAGGTCGATGCGGGCGAGTTTCTCTTCGCCCAACAGTACGAACTGCACCGGTGCCGCGGCGCCTTTAGGGGGAGCAGGATCGGCCGCAGGAGACCACCCGAGCGCGGCGAATCCCAACACCAGCACGCACGAAGTCATGCGAATCACAGCAGCTCCTTGATCGGCTTGGCGTTCGGGTCGGCGAGGCGAATCGGCCGGCTCACGTTCGACATGTTCTGCTTCATCGGGTCGAGGCCGATGGTCTTGATGACGGTCGCGATCAGGTCCGGCGTGCGCGTCGGCTCGCTTTCCACCGCGGTGCCGTCCGCACTCGTCTTGCCGACCACTTGCCCACCCTTAATCCCACCACCAGCCAGCACCGCGGCCCACGACGTGGGCCAGTGGTCGCGCCCGGTCTGCCCGTTGATCTTCGGCGTGCGGCCGAACTCGCCCTGGCACACCACGAGCGTGCTGTCGAGCAACCCGCGGTCCTTGAGGTCGGCCAGCAGCGCCGCGAACGCGGTGTCGAGCGTGCCGGAAAGCGTTTTCACGCGGTCGAAGTTGTTCGCGTGCGTGTCCCAGCCGTCCAGCGTGACTTCCACGAACGAAACTCCGCGCTCCACGAGACGCCGGGCGAGCAAGCACCCCTGGGCGAACGTCCCGCGCCCGTAAGACTCGCGCACCGCGGCCTTCTCGTCTTCGAGCCGGAACGCGGCGGCCGCTTCGGGGCGCATGAGGCGCACGGCGCGGTCGGTTGCTGCCTTCATCGTTTCTGCAACCGGGTGCCCCTTCCCGGGCGCGAAATCCTTCTCCAGCCCGGAGAGCAGGTCGAGGCGCTTCGCGTGGATCTCGGTGCTTACACCAGCGGGCCGCTCCAGGTCGGGCACTTTCAGTTCGGTGGGCGGAACGCCCAAACCGCGGTCGCCGCCCACAACGAGCGGCGCGAACCGCGGCCCGAGGAACCCGCCGCCGATGTCGCCCGTGCGCCCGCCGATGCTCACGAACCCCGGCAGATCGGCTTTGGGGTCGTCGAACTCGTGCGCGACCAGCGAGCCGAGCGCGGGGAACTGGATCGCGCCCTGCGGGGTGTACCCGGTCAGGCTGACGACCCGCGCGCGGGCGTGATCGCCCTCGCGGGTGGCCATCGAGCGGACGATGGCCAAGTCCTTCGCGCGCTTCGCCAGGTTCGGCATGTGCTCGCTGAACTTCATTCCCAGTGCGGCCGTGTCGATCTCCTTGAACGGACCGCCGTTGTCGCTCCCCGGCTTCAAGTCCCACATATCGATGGTGGCCGGCCCGCCGTTCATCCACAGCAGAATGACCGACTTGTGGCGCTTCGTGCCGGCCGTTGCATCGGCCGCGAGCGCTTGCAACCAACCCGATTGGGACGCGCCGATAGCGCCCAGCGCCGAGAGGCGCAAGTAGTCGCGGCGCGACGGCCCGGCACGGAGCGCGGAGCCAGAAACGCGGAGTGAGAACATGGACCCCTCCTGTTGATTCGGTTACGGTTCGCGGCACTCCGGGCGAAATCAATCCGCCCGAAGTGCCCCGCGTCCCGCTAGTGGTTTGTGTTGAACTCGGTGGTGTTGACCAGCGCCCAGAACACGTCGCCGAGGGCGCGTTCGCGTTCCGATTCGGTGACACCTTCGACGAACGCGACCATCGTCTGCGATTCCTTCGCGCTCGGCTTGCGCCCGAGCACCGCGAGGAACAGCGTTTCGATCCGCCCCTTCGTATCGAGGAACGGGGCACTCGCCACCCCGCCGAGCGTCGGGTTCTTTGTCGGGTCGGTGAGGTCCGTTGTGAGGCGCCCGTTCATCATCGAAAGCGCCTGAGTGATCGATCGCTCGGCCGTGACCGGGCGCTCGACGTGGAACTGCGACGCGAACCGTTTACGCCCCTCAAGCCCCAACCCGCGGCCGGTGTCCGCGCGCTCCGGCGGCAGCCCTGCGGCCGTGCGGAGGCTGTCGTAAAGTTGCTCGCCCGTCAGCCCGCGAACCGGCATGCGTGCGAAGAGTCTTGGGTCCGCGGGGGCGTCTTCGCGCGTCAGCGCGGATAGCTGGTAGGCTTTCGTGAGCACCAGCGCGCGGGTGATGTACTTCAGGTCGAATCCGCTGGCCGCGAACGCATCGGCGAGCTCCTTGAGCAGCTCCGCGTGGTAGCCGGTGTTGCCGCTGTCACCGCTCAGGTCGTCGAGCGGCTCCACGAGCGCGGTGCCGTAAATGTGCGCCCAGAGCCGGTTCACCGCGTTCCGGGCGAAGTACGGATTCTCCTTCGCGGTCAACCAGTCCGCGAGCAACGTGCGCCCGGTGTCCGAAGCCAGCACCTCGGGCCACTTCACCGCGCCGCCGTCGAGCAGTTCGGGGGCCAGTGACTTCTTCGTGTTGGGGATCATCAATTCCGGCGGCACCGCCTTGCCGGACTTGTCTTTGGTCGGCGGTGCGAAGAACGCGGCCGTTTGCCAGAACTGGTCGCGGGTCCAGCGCGCGAACGGGTGGTTGTGACACTGCGCGCAATCGAGGTTCACGCCCAAGAACGAGCGGGTGGCATTCGCCGCAAGGTTTTCCGGTTTGCTCTCACTGGCCGCGAAGAACCCGACCGGGCTGACGCCCCCGCGCCGGGTGCTCGTGGACTCGGGCATCGTGAGCAGCTCGCGCACGACGCGGTCGTAGGGCACGTTTTCCTGGATTCGCGCCGCGACCCACGACTCGAAATCGTCCGCGAGCCGCGCGAACTCGGCGGTGTCGGCTTGGGGCACCCAGGTTCGGCGCCAGAACGTTGCCATGTGGCGCGTGTGGCCGCCGGACTCGATGAGTCGCGTGATGAGTTTCGTGCGCTTATCGGGGGACGTGTCCGCAAGAAACTCACGCACTTCCGCGGTCGTGGGGACGCGCCCGCTCAGGTCGAGGGTCGCCCGGCGCAGAAACGTCGCGTCGTCGATCACGGGCGCGGGCTTCACACCGGCCTTCTGCCATTCGGAACTCAGGCGCCCGTCGATCAGTGCCGCGAGCTGCGTGGGGTCCGGTGGGGCCGCGTCGAGAGCGGCCGGCCACGCGACCGCGGCGACGAGCGGGAGCAGGTATCGGTGGTATCGCATCGGTGCGATGATCTCCGGTTCATCAATGTGGGGGGATCGGGTTAGTAGTCATTCGGGGAGATCAGGTGCCCGTCGTCGCGGAGCGTGAGGTACGCGAACGTGAGCGGGTCGAGCTTCGTGCCGACGAACCGCACGGAGCCGTCGCAAAAGAGTACGTTCGCCCCGGCCGTGTGGAACCCGTAGATGCCGAACCAGTTGTTGCAATTAACACTGCAATCGGTGGAGTCGCCCCGGCCGGGGTTCTCGCCGGTCTTGGCGTCGGCCGGCCCGAACGCGATCGACCCCCAGCCGGCCCACGCGCCGCGTGCGTTGGGGCTCAGCCCGAACTGGCCGTCGCCGTCCTTTTTCTTCCCGGCGCGCCACACGTCCGGGCGCCCGGCCTGTTCGATCAGGAGGAGCGTGCAGGACAGCCCGTCGGTGACCTTCGCGAGCGGCACGAAGTCGTTGTCGCTCATCGGCTGGCGCTGGTTGCCGATCATCTGATCGGTGGTGTTCGCGTTCAGCCCGTACCCGCCGCGGGTCATCAGCACCCCGTTGGACGAGATGTAGTCGCACACCCCGGCCTTCGTGGTGTAGACCGTGTCCTTGTCGGCGTTCTCGGACTTGGTGGACGCCTGGGACTGGATCGTGATCGTGCGCGCGCCGGGCGCCGCGGGGCACAGGAACGGCTTCACCGGCGCCTCGACCGCGGCCTTATTCGCGGGGTCGAAGAAGTCGTACTTGAGGTTGTACTTCTTCGCGACGGCTTCCTCCCCGAGGTACGGGAGGATGTACGCCCCCCACCCGCTGTACGGGGCGCCGTTGTTGAACCCTCCGCGGCGCGGGGGCAGCCCGCCGTGAACTTTCTCGAACTCCGAGAACCCCTGCCCGAGCTTGCGGAGGTTGTCCGTACACTGGGTCCGGGCCGCGTCCGCGCGGGCGGCCTGCAACCGCGGTAGGAGCAGGCCCGCACCCAGGAAGAGCATGCCCGCCGTTACGACGAGTTCGATCCGAGTGAATCCTCTGCGCATCGTTCACACTCCCCGTGTCATTAGCCGCGTAGCGAGACGGTAACGGTGTCCGGAGCGGAGCAAATTCTGAGGGGTAGTTCCCTCGATCAAAGCAAGCACCAGACCGAGACCGCCCGTGGGCACAAAGGCCCGTTTTGGGTTTGAGATTTCGAGCCACCACGAAGAGGTGATTGCCTCTCCGTGGTTGTGTCGTAACTGGCGCCCGCGCTCGTTCACTGTCGCGTGCGGCCCTGGGTTAGTACCCGCCGGTGACTTCTCCGCCGTAGGGTTCGCCGTTGTTGAGCCCGGTGCGTCGCGGTGGCAACCCGCCGCTGGCCTTCTCGTACTCGGCGAAGGCGGCGCCTATTTTTCGCAGGTTGTCACCGCACTTGAGGCGATCGGCAGCCCGCACCCAGGGCAGAATTAGCCCGACGACGAGCACGCCGAGGCCCTACGATCAATGCGTCTATTCGACTCAGTCCGGTACGCATGCGGTGTTAGAAGTCTTCAGAGAAAATCTCGCCGCCGTTGATGGTAATCATTCCAAACAGAGTGTTCGGGTGAAGGCCGACTCGAAGGAACCGCACGCTGCCGTCGCAGAATACCGCGGGCGCGCCGCCGGTGTGGAACGCGTAGAACCCCTGGCTGTTGTTGCAGTTGATCGTACACGGCCCGCCGGTGCCGTCCGCGGTGATCCCGTCGGACCCGAACTGCTGGACCCGGGTCACCTGGTACGCGGCCCACGGCCCCCACTGGTTGTAAGCGGCCTGCGACGTGTTGCTGGCCTGCTGCTTGCCGAGGATGTAGAAGCCCGGGCGCCCGGCCTGCTCACTCACCAGGAGCGTGTTCGAGGTGCCGTCGGTGATCTCGGTGAACTTCCGGTTCACCCCGTCGTGCATCGCGGTGCAGGTGTTGTTCCCGCTCAGCGACTGGTTGCCGTACAGGGCCGATTGGAAGCTGTTCGGGCCGAAGTAGTCGCCGGCCGCGCCCGTCGAGATGACGCCGGAGTAGTTCACCTCGATCGTGCGCGGGTTGTTCGGCACCGACGGGCAGGTGAAGATCTTCAGCGGCACGGTGATGTTGGCAGCGTTCTCCGGGGCGTAGAAGTCCCGGTCGAGGCGGTAGTTCCCGCCCAGTGCGGCTTGTTCGACGTAGGGCAGGATCGCCGGCCCCCACCCGCGGCGCTGCCCGGCGGTCAGGTTCCGGCGCGGGGGCAACCCGCCGTTGGCCGACTCGTAGTTGTGCATCGCGAGGCCGATTTGTTTGAGATTGTTCTGGCAGCTCATGCGGGCCGCGGCTTCTCGCACCTTCTGAACCGCGGGCAAGAGGAGCCCAATCAAGATCGCGATGATCGCGATCACCACGAGCAATTCAATGAGCGTAAACGCGCGGCGGGGGCGCCGATTCATGAGTCACTCCACAAGTGCGAAAACACGGAGTTCATCAGGAGCTGCGTAGCGGGACGGAGAGGCGTCCGGAGCGGAGCAAACTCGGGTTCAGTTGGGTCAAGCTGGCTACATGTGGCAAAAGTCGGACCAAGCCCGGCTCCGCGCGTGAACTTTCATTTCCGGCGGATTTTCGACGTACAGAGGTTCGGTCACCCGGCGCGCGTGCGCATTTTTTGACCGCGCGCGCGAACAGCGTATCCAGTTGTTATTCGTGCGATTTTAATCATCTCACGATCCGTTCTTGTGGCCCAGCGCGCCCACCGGCGCGTTCGGATCAGCAGTTCACTCAGCCACCAGGGGCCACAGCGGGTGCTTCGCCCGCCACAGAATTGTGAACTAAACTCCCGGCGGAGACCGCACCACCGGAGCACTCCTCGCCCGTTCCGCAGGTACCCCGCGCGCGGGCGAAAGCGGTCGTACCACTTTCCGTTGGAACGCCCATGCCCACCGAAGATACCGTCCACGTCGGGGCACTGGTCCGGGAGCACGCACACACGGTCCCCGAGGCACCGTCTGCCGAACCGGGTCCGGCCCACGCGGGTGCGGCTCGGGAGCCGGCCCCGGCGCTGCTGCCGACGCGGGTTATTGGGAGCGCGCCCGGCGCCGGCCCGGAACCCGCGTCGGCAGCAGCGCCGGGGCCGCGGGTTCCGGGGTACGAAGTTGAACACGAGATCGCCCGGGGCGGAATGGGAATGGTCCTCGCGGCGCGCGACCCGAAGCTCGGCCGCGACGTCGCCATCAAGGTGCTGCTCCCCGGGAGCGGGTCCGACGACGCGGCCCGGCGGTTCGTCCAGGAGTCGAAGATCACGGCCCGGCTCCCGCACCCCGGAATCCCTCCCGTCTACGAACTCGGCACGCTTCCCGATGGGAACCCCTTCCTGGTGATGAAACTCGTCCGCGGGTGCACCCTCGCCGCCGAACTCGCGCGCCCCGACCGAACGACCGACCTGCCGCGGTTCCTGCAAATCTTCGAGCAGGTCGCGCAAGCCGTCGGGTTCGCCCACTCGCAGTCCCTGATCCACCGCGACCTGAAGCCGGCGAACGTGATGGTGGGGGCCTTCGGTGAAGTGCAGGTCATGGATTGGGGGCTCGCCAAGGGGGTGTGGGAACCGGGGAGCGGCGCGCTCCCTGTTGATCCCGGGACCGAATGGGGGGCCGGCGGCCCCCGGGGAGCGGGCGCCCCCGTCCGGACCGAAACGGGCCTGGCGCTGGGCACGCCGGCGTACATGGCCCCCGAACAGGCGCGCGGCGAGTGCCTCGGCCCGCCGACCGACGTGTTCGCGCTCGGCGGGATCCTGTGCGCCGTCCTCACCGGGCGCCCGCCGTTCGAGGGCGACACCGTCCACGACACCATCCGGCGCGCGGCACGGGGCGACATCGCCCCCGCCTTCGTGCGCCTCGATTCCTGCGCCGCCGACGCGGGGCTGGTTTCACTGTGCAAGCAGTTGCTGAGCCCCGAGGCGCCCGACCGCCCGGCCGACGGCAGGGCCGTCGCGGGCGCCGTCGCGGCCTACCGCGCGGGCCTCGAACAGCGGCTCAGGGGCGCCGAGCGCGCGCGGGCCGCCGCCGAGGCCCGCGCGGCCGAACAGCGGAAGAAGCGGCGCGTGCAACTGGCACTGGCCGTCTCGATCGTCACCCTGGTTGGATCGGTCGGCGCGGGAGCGTGGTGGCAGGACCGTCGGGCCGCGGACCAGCAGCGCGATGAGGAGCGCCGGCAGTTCGCCGAGCGCGAGCGCCGGGACCGGAACGCGGCGGCGCTCGACGACTTGCTGGCGCACTGCGAGGACCGGTTGCGGCAGGGCGACGCCGACCGCGCCGAGGAGGTACTGCGCCGGGCCGAGGAGCGGTTCGCCGACGGCGGCGCGGCCGGCGCCAACGAGCGCCTGGGCCGCCTCCGGGCCGAACTCACACTGCTCAGGGAACTCGATCGCATCCGCGATCTGGAGTGGGGGGTCATCAAGGGCGAACATACCAAAAAGGAGCGCCTGATCGCCGCTTGGTCCGAGGCGCTGCGCCCGCTCGGGTTCACCGCGAGTTCGCCGCCGTCGAACGAGACGGCGAACCGGATCCGAGACGCAATGACCCGCGAGCGGTTGCTCGGGGCACTGGAGAACTGGTTCTGGACGCAGCCGTCCGACGAGGTGCTGGCCCTGCTCCGGGCGGCCGACCCCGACGGGTACCGCAACGACGTCCGCGCGGCCCGGCGAGGCGAGAACGTGGCGCGGTTGCACGAACTGGCGCGAGCACCAGAGGGGCTCCGCCAGCCGGCCCGGTTCGCTCTCCTGCTCGCCCGCGAAACGTGGCTCCCTCCCGCGAGGCGCGACCAGATCCTCCTGGCCCTCTACCAGCGGCAGCCGAACGACTTCCACGTGCTGATGGACCTCGCGGCGGTGCGCCCCGGCGAGCGCACCGAGCGCACCGAGCGCACCGCCGAACGGGTGGGGTGGTACCGCGCCGCGATCGCAGTGCACCCCCGCAACGTCCCCGCCTGGAACAATCTCGGCAACGCGTTGCACACCCTGGGCCAGTTCCCGTCGGCGGTCACCGCGTACCGGGAAGCCATTCGACTCGATCCGAAGTTCGCCGTGGCGTACTCCAACCTCGGGAACGCACTGCGCGATTCAAAGGACTTGCCCGGCGCCGCCGCCGCCTTCAAGGATGCCGTCCGACTCGACCCCGGCTACGCCCTCGGGCACAACAACCTCGCCAACGCCCTGCAAGACGCGGGGGATCTGCCCGGGGCGCTCGCGGCCTTCAGGGAAGCCGTTCGGCTCAAACCCGACTTCGCCCTGGCCCACTCGAACATGGCGAGCGCCCTTTGCGAGTCGGGGAACCCGCGGGCGGCGGTCGCGGCGTGCCGGGAGGCCGTTCGGCTCGCCCCGGCGGACGCAGCGTTCCGCTCCAATCTGGGGAGCGCCCTGCGCGAGGCGGGCGATCCGGACGGGGCGATCGGTGCTTACGAGGACGCGATTCGACTCGATCCGCGGTACGCACCGGCCCGATCCAACTTGGGGGCGGCCCTGCGCGACCGGGGCGACCTGCGGGGTGCGATCGCGGCCTATCAAGAGGCGATCCGGCTCGACCCGAAATTTGCCCCGGCCCACTCCCACCTCGGGAACGCGCTCCGCGAGGCCGGCGACCTGCGGGCCGCGGCCGCGGCGTGCGAGGAGGCGGTCCGGCTCGACCCGAACCAGGCACACGCGCACTACCACCTGGGACTGGTCCTGAAGGCCGCCGGCGACGCACCCGGGGCCGTCACCGCGTACCGAGAAGCGATCCGGCTCCGGCCCAAATTTGCCCCGGCGCACAACAACCTCGGGATCGCGCTGAAAGCCGCCGGCGACCTGCCGGGCGCCGTCGCGGCGTACCGGGCCGCGGTCCGAACCGACCCCAAGTACGCCCCGGCCTACAACAATCTCGGGGTCGCGCTGAAAGCCACCGGCGACCTGCCGGGCGCTATTGGCGCCTACCAAGAAGCCGTTCGACTCGATCCGAAGCACGTGTCCGCCAACTACAACCTGGGCCTCGCGCTGACAGCGAAGGGCGACGCGCCCGGGGCGATCGCCGCGTACCGACGGGCCCTCCGGCTCAACCCCGACCTCCTCCCCGCTCACGCCAGTTTAGCGCCGTTACTACAGGCATCCGGCGACCTGCCGGGGACCGTTGCCGCGTACCGCGAGGTGATCCGACTAGCTCCCCGGCACGCCGGCGCCCACGCCGCGCTCGGGTTGGCCTTGTCGGAGTCGGGCGACGCGGGGGCCGGGCGGGCGGCGTTTGCCGAAGCGGTGCGCCTCGACCCGAAACAATTCGGGCCACCGTTTCGCGCGCGCTTCCCCCTACCCGTTGCCCCCCCTCCTCGTGAGGCGAAGTCGCCCACCCGCGAGCGCGATTAATGGTCCAGCGGCTCCGGGAAAGCGGCGCCGGCAACGACCCGTGCGGGCCGCCCCGCCCGCATCACGGAGCAATCGCTGCCGAGCGGACCAATCACGGGATCCCGCGGACGATGAGCGGGCCGACGAGACGGGTGAGCGCGACGGGGAGCCGCTGCCACAACCGGATGACCTGCTGGAACCGCGGGTTGTCCGGGCGCATGTCGCCGACCTCGCCCTGGAGCACGCTGTACTGCCAGGTGGCCGGGTGCGGGACCGCGCCCCACTGCTTCTTGAACCGGAACGTGCTGCTCGCGACGGTCGAGCGGCCGAAGTCGAACACCCGCTGCCCGCGCTCGATCGCGCGCCGCAACAGGTGGTGGTACATCAGCATGTTCACGTTGCTGGGGTTCTGTTCTTTCAGCGCCGAGGCCGTCGGCACCTCGGTGATGCCCCAACCGTGCAGCAGGAGCGCGGCCGCTACGGGGTGGTCGCCGGCGTGCAGGAGGCAAATTTCCGCGTCGTTGGGGAACTTGTTCAGGATCGCGCGGAACAGCTCCTTGCCGTACACGGGTGAACCGAGGTCGCGCATATTCGCGCACAGGACGTCGTGGAACCCGTCGAGGCACTCCGCGCCGCCCCACTGCACCGAGAACCCGCCCTTTTCGCCCTTGCGGATCTGGTTGCGCACCTTGGGGCTGAATCCCTTCCACAACTGCTCGGGGCACCCGGGCAGCGGCAACCGCATGTGAACCTTGCTGGTCAGCGAGGCGTTCAGCGCCGGGTGCGCGATCGGGGCCTCGTGCCGCAGTTCGAGGTAGCGGACGTTGAGTTCCTCGGCGAGCGTCGCGGCGCGCGCGACGAGTTCGGCCTGGACTTCGGCGGAATGCGCGACGACGCCGTTCGTGTTCAGGTACGGCAGGCTGACGAGGAACCGGCCGAACAGCATCGAGCTGACGCACGCGAGCGGCAGGAACCCGACGGTGCGCCCGCTGGCGGTGGTTTCGAGCGCGTAGACCTCGTGCCCCAACCCGGTGCGCAGCACGTCGAGCCAGAGCGGGTGCTTGCTGAGCGGAACCTCCGGGGCCGAATGCCGCACGAACGCCGCGAGGTCCGCGACCCGGCCGGAGATCGCGGCGCGCGAGTGGGCGACCGTGACGAGCGGCGGTGGTGGGACGGGCGACATGGGGCGATGCATCACGAATTACCGAGGGTCAAAAACCGGCAGCGAACAATGGGGAGCACATCAATCACGGCCAGAAAAACTAAGACGCAGGATCGTACAAGAAATAAAACGGATAATGGACCGGGGGCACATCCGTAAATTAGGTAATTTCTGGTCCTCTTTATGTGCTTCTGGTGCCCTTCTGTGGCCAGCCCCGTTTTTCTGTTTTGATCGTGCCTGAATCAACGTTCTCCTGTGGCGTTTCCGATTCACCGTGCCAGCAGTTCGTCGTAGAGGCACTTGAGGCGCTGCATTCGCGTTGCGAAGTTGTATCGTGTCTCGACGGTTTTCCGCCCGGCCGCGCGGAACTGTTCCCGTCGGGAATCGCTCCGGAGTAACTCGGCCAGCGCCGCGGTCAAGCCATTGAGGTCACCCGGTTCGACCAGTGCGCCGTTGTGCCCGTCCCGAATCAACCGCGGGACGCCGTTCACGCGCGTCGAGACGACCGGCACGCCGAGCGCCATCGCTTCGAGCACCACGTTCGGGAGCCCCTCGCGCAAGCTGCTCAGAGCGAACACGTCCATCGCCTCGAAATACGCCCGCACGTTGGTCTGCCAGCCGGCGAGCCGCACGCGGGCGCCCAAGTCTAGTTCGCGAATCAGGCGCTCGAGGTTCGCGCGCTCGTCCCCCTCCCCGACGATGACGAGTCGAACGTCGTGCCCTTGCGCGACGAGCGCGTGAGCCGCGCGAATTAGAACATCGAATCCCTTCTCGGGCGACAACCGACCCACCGCGCCGATCACGGGGGAGTTTGTGGGTAAATCTAATGTGGCCTTTGCGTCCGCCAAAGTTTGTACGCGCGAATACTCCGCGGTGTCGATACCGTTTTCGAGCAGCACGCAGTTTTTGGCCGGCACCCCGGCCGCGAGGCACGCATCGAGGAGGTCGTCCGACACGCAGATCACGCGCTCGTAGTACGGGAGACAGAGCTGGTCGATGCGGTAATACAGCGGCGTCCGGCGCGTGTGCCGGACCCACCCGTGAACCGTCGTCACCAACCGCATCGGCCACAGGCGCTTCAGCAGCAGCCCGAGCGCGTTCGTCTTGTAATCGTGGCCGTGCCACACGGTTACGTTTTCGCGCCGGCAGATCGCGAGCGCCCGCGTCACGACGCGCCAGTCCCACGCTCCGCGGTCCGGGATGGAGGTGAGCGGCGCGCGGTACTTCGCGGCCTGGCGCGTGAGCACGTCGAACCCCGGATCACCGGGCGGGTGCATGTACGCGCACACCGTCCGGTACCCGAGCGGCTCCAGGAACCGCGGCGAGTTCAGGATGGTCTTCTCCGGCCCGCCGCCGGCCCCGGTCACGACGCGCGCGTCCAGGATCACCGGTTTGGTGGTCGGTTCAGCGCCTCGTTCGATTTCCGGTGAATCGGACAACAGAGCGGGCGGGTGAATGAGTGAGCCGGCGGTGTCCACGGCGTGGGTCGGTTGGAGTAAGTGTAGGTCGAGAACGGCCCGCGCGTGAGGAGAAGCGCACGATCAAGCGGGCGGAAAGATCGCGGCGAGCAGCGGTTGTAAACAGTGTTCCCAGTGGTGGTGCTGCTCGACGTATTGCCGAGCGGCACCCGACAGCGCGTGACGCAGGGGCGCGTCCGTGAACAATGCACTGACGGCACGGACCCACTCTTGCGGGGTCGAAGCCGAGAGCAGGTGAACCCCGCTCTCCGTGCCCAGTGCGGCCAGCGCCGGCGGCGCGGCCACCACCGCTTTCGCCATTGCCATCGCTTCCAGTACCTTGTTTTGCACGCCGCGGGCGAGCCGGAGCGGAACCACTACGGCCGCGGCCGAAGCCACAAACGGGCGCACATCAGGCACTTGACCGATAACAGAGATACCGGGGATCGCGGCGAGCGCTTGCACCGCGGCCGTCGGTTTGCGCCCGATAATGCGGAACTCGGCGGTGGGGAATTTTTCACGGAGCGCCGGCCAAACGTCACGCGCGAACCAGATCGCGGCGTCTTCGTTCGGCAGGTAATCGAGCGCGCCGACGAACGCACACGCCAGTTGTGTTTCGTACTGCACCGGCGCGAAGTAGTCCAAATCGACGCCGTTGGTCGCGACCGTCGCAGCGCCCGCGTGGGTGAACGAATCGTAGACGTTCGCTTCGGCCCGACTTACTACACTCGCGGCCCGCGCGAATTCGGCTATCGCGCGTTCGGCCTTTCGTACCCGCTTCGCTTCGAGGCGGTACAGCCATTTCTTGGGCGCGCGACCGACCGCCGCGAAATCGAGCCATTTTTGGCTGTCCACGTCGATCAAATCGACGACCGCGGGCGTACCAGCAAGAGCGGGGATGCGCAGATACGGCACGAGCGCGGACGACGACGCGACAACGGTATCGAACTTCGTCTCCGCCGCCCACTGTTTCAACACGCGGGCCAGCCCGCTCGACGCGAATAACCCTTCCGAAAGGCTCGCGCCGGTGGCGAGGCTCCACGCGGCCCGGCCCCAACGCGACACGCGGCCGACTGGGATCACAGCGACCCGTTCGCAGAGATCATTGAGTGCGGTGAGCGATTCCGGCGGAACGGGTTCGTCCGCGAGGCACCCGAGCCAGACGCGGCCGCGCGTCACCATCTGCCGGAGCAGATGGTACGTGCGAATGCGGTCGCCTTTATCTGGGGGGTAGGGAACGCGGTGCGTGAGATAAAGAACCCGCGGGGCGGGTTCTTGTAGCGACCGGTCCATCACGCGGGCATGAGAGCGGGCATCGTTTCGCTGTCGTCGGGGATCGACACAACGTTGGCGACGAACCCGGCGGCCACGGCGTCGCGGTTCGGGAGGAAAAACAGGCGGCGGAGCGCGTTCGGGCTTGCTCCCGCTTTGCACAGAGTGGCCGCAATCAAGCGGAGGTCGAGGAACAGGCTCTGGTTCTCGACGTAGTAGAGGTCGTACACGACCTTGTAGCGCACGCTGGTCACGTCCGAGTCGGCCGGCAGTTGGCACTGCGCGAGGCCGGTCACGCCGGGCTTCACGCGGAGCCGGTGGCGGTAGCCCGGGACGAGTTGGTTCAGGCCCTTCGCCTGGATCACTTCGGGCCGTTCCGGGCGCGGGCCGACCAGACTCATGTGCCCGAGCAGCACGTTGAACAGTTGCGGCAGTTCGTCGATGTGCGTGGCCCGCAGGAACTTGCCCACGGCGGTGATGCGCGTGTCGCCCTTCTGCGACCACTGGATGCCGGAGCTGGCCTCGCAGTTCAGTCGCATCGAGCGGATCTTGATGATCTTGTATTTGCGCCCGTTCAGCCCGACGCGCGTTTGTGTGTAGAACACCGGGCCGGGCGACGTGATCTTGACGGCGATCGCGGCGAACGCCATGAGAACGAGAGCCAACGGGAGCATGGCGAGTGCGGCGGCGTAGTCGAACACGATTTTCGCCGCGGCGTACCAGCCCAAGTTCACGGGGATCTCAAGAACCGCGTCCGACGGGAGGCAATCGATCTCCGGCCACGGTTCGCGTTCGGGCGACTGGGCGGGGGTCGGCAGTGTCGGCGGGTGCGTCGGCACAGCACTCATAAGGAGTCCGTTCTCCGGCTTCGGGGCGAGGCGTTAAACGTTCTCGGGTTCCCGCTCGCGTTACGGGCGAAGCAGCGGGTCTTACTTCGATTCGGACGGTCGGGGGGCCAGCGCTTTTTTCACTTCGGGCAAAAAGTCCGTCAGGAATTCGTGGATCGGGTCGTGGGCGCTGGTCGCATCTGGCCCGGGTCGCGTCACGTACATTTTGTATAGCGCAGACTGCCAACCGAACCGGACATTTGTGGAAGCTTCCCAATCTCCACCCAATCCCCACATCCAGCAAACCCGTTGCGACTCGGCTGGTGGGGCCATCTTATCAAATCGAGCCGACCAGTAGGTCGCGGGCGACTGGTCCGGCAGTGCGACCGCTTTTTTCTGCGGCTCTCCTGCCATTGTATAACCGCTACCGGCGTAACAAGCCTCGGGGGTATGGGCGCCGATAGGACCGCTAGGACCGCACAAGATCAGTACGCTGAATTCTGCTCCGGTCTTTCTGTGTTTATAAATTCTTGACAAATGCCCAGTCGCTTCAGCTACTTTCAACACCTTATCAGACATCTGGTATTCTGAGCTCGTCCAGTTTCCGAAATTTGTGGGAATACCGGTGAGCTTTTCAGATGCGGCGCGAACGTCTTCAGACGGTCCCCATCGATTCGACCGCGTTCCTTCAACTATCGCGGCTCCCGCAAGCCCCGCCACCGCAAGCACAATCACCAACCACTTGCGAAGCACCGCACGCCCGGCATTTCCGGGCGAAAGTGCGGGCGCGATTTGGTGGGGGTGAATGCTCATGTGGGCACTATTCGCATCGAACTGCGGTTTCGCAAGGTGAGCAGGGCTTAAATTCGCTCGCCTTGCGAAATCGATAGCGACATAAGTCTCTATCCGAAAAATGGTTACGCGGGAAGCTGTTTCACGTAGTTGTAACCGTAGGAATACACGTCCTGCTTGATGCCGTTCACCACGGCTCCGACCAGTTGGATATTCAACTGCGTCAGTTTCTCCGATGCGGTAACGACCTTCGGCAGTTGGCTTACATCCTGCATGATCGAAAATACAACACCGTCCACGTGTTGCGCGATTAAGAGGGCGTCCGCGACCGGCAGCACCGGGCAGCTATCAACGATCACGAAGTCGAACTGTCCGCGGAGCCGGTTGAACAACGTTTTGAGCGGGTTCCCTTGCGCGAGCGCGGCGATGGTTGCGTTCGAGCAGTGGCCGGCGGGGATGACCCACAGGTTCGGGACCGCGGTAGCCTGCACCGCGTCGCTCACGTCCACTTCCTGACGCAACACTTCAGACACGCCCGGCGCGAGGGGAAGCTCGAACAGCTTCATGATCGACGGGTTCCGCAAGTCGCAGTCCACGATCAGGGTGCGCATCCCGGCGGTCGCCATACTGGTTGCCAGTTGGCTCGCCAGCGAGGTCTTGCCCTCGCCTTGCGTGGCACTAGTCACCATCACCACTTGCATCGCCTGGGCCTTCGCGGTGTGGAGCAGCATCGTGCGCGTCGAGTTGATGGACTCGTTGAGTACGAAGCGCCAGTTCGCGCCGCCGGCCTCGGTCGCGGCCTGGAGGCTCGCGCGGTTCGGGAACGCGGGCACGGTCCCGATGACCCGCATCCCGAGTTCGTTCACCACCTGGTCGACGCCGTCGACACGGCGCGAGCGCCATTCGAGGAACGAGACGAGCAGGATCACGCCGAAGAAGGACACGGCTCCGCCGGCCGAGGACAGCACGATCTTCTTGTTTTGGTTGTTGTTCGGGATCTTCTCGGCGCCGCCCCGGGCGCTCACGCGCCCGCTCTGCAGGGCCGCGACCTGCAACTGAATGAGCTGCGACTGGATCTTGTCGTGCATCTCGCGCTGCGGCTGAAGGTTTTTGCGGTCCTCGTCGATGCTCAGCCCGCCCGCGGCGGTGGTCGCGATCACCCGTTGCAGCCCGTCGCGCTCGAGCCGGTGCTTTTCGCGCACCCCCTTCTTGACCTCGATCGTGTAGGCCAGTTCCTCGGCGCGTTTTTTCTTATTCGCGGTGTCGATCGCCCGGGCGACCTCGAGGGCCTCGGTCGCGGCCAGTTTTTCGGCGCCCTTGACCTCGGCTTCGAGTTTCTTCACCTCGGCCCGCAGGGTCGCGATCCCGTCGTCGAGGTCCGGGTTGGTGGCCTTCGTTGCCTCTTTGTCCGCGTACTCCTTGCGGGCGGTGTAGGCGCTCTTCGCCGCCTTGACCCGCACGTCCGCGGCCACGAGTTGGGTGACGATGGCCGGGTCCGGTGGGGTCTTCGGATCCTTGTCTTCTAACTGTTTTTGCACCACCTTGAGTTCGGCCTCGGCCTTCTCGATCTCGCGCCCGGCCCCCACGAACAGCGCGTCGGCTTCGACGTGCTGCTTTTGGAGCAGCGCGAGGGCGTTGCTGGTGGCCTCCGCGCCCGTGGTACCGTTGGTCCGGCCGGCCAGTTCGAGCTTACTTTTTTGGTCGCTGAGCTTCTTTTCGATGCTCGTGAGCGTGGCCTGGAGAGCGGCGCTCTGGTCGTCGCGCTGTTTGCGGTCGAGGACGGTGGCGTCGTCCACGTACCGCCGGACGACGTGGTCGAGGATCACCTTCATGTCCTCGATGTTGTTGCCGGTGAGCGTGACTTCGAGGATCTCCGGAGCCGCGACCGCGACCCGGATCGTGTCCTCGAGCATCGCGACCGGGTCCTCGGACTGCTTGACGGTGTCGAGGCTCGATACGGCCGGGTCCGCGAGGGCGCGGGTGAACACGTCGCGCGACTTCAGCAGGAACATCTGGTGGCGGCGGTACGCCTCGAAGTCCTCCTGGGTCTTGTTGACGAACTCGACCTGCTTGGGTTGTAGTTGCACGAGCGCCCGGACCTGGTGCTTGCCCGTGGGCAGTGCGAGCCAGATCCCGACCGCGACCGCGACCGCGACCAGACCGCCGATAAACGTGCCCAGCACCCACCGCCGTCGGAATGCGTTCAGCAACCCAAGTGGGGTGGGAGTGGCCGCCACCGCCGGTCCCGGGATGTTGGGCTGGTTCGTGTAGTTAAACGGCGAAAGCGCGACCGGGACCGGCCCCCCGCTCTGCGGGACCTGGTACGGCGGCTGCATCATGGGTGGGTCACCGGCGATCGGACGGGCCATTATGTGGGGTCTCCGGCGCGGAAGCTCGGAGCGGGGTGCGTGCGCACGTCCCGCGTGCGGACAGGCTCGGGCCGAACCCGGAGCCGGGACCGGGGCTGGTTTATCCGGGGCGACCGATTCGACCCGCAAATTCAACCCCGTTAAAAACCTTAGCACGCTGCGCGCCGGATGTTCCGGTGGCCGCGATGCTTCTCGCTGAGCGATCGCAAACAACTACCGTCGTTGGAGTTCCGGCAGCGGTTTTGCCGCGGTGCCGGGGCGCGGTTGCGGTTCCGCGGTTCGCGCCGGAATGGTGCCGCGTAGGTATTACCGACGTCCGCGCCATTTTCGCCGGAGTTTACGACACTTTCGTTTGGTCCGTCACAGTGTAATCTCTGCAACCCAGGATAGGAAAGAGCACCTGTCAAGGCAGTCGGGAAGATTTGGCCCCGGCGCGGAAGGATTAAAGGTGGGGTTAGGATGGGTGGGTCCGGAAAGGGCGGATGGGAGGGAATGTTTTTATTGGACCGGGAAATGGGGGACGCCGATTAGACAGGCGAGCGTGGCGGACCGGGGAACCGGAGCGGTCCCGGTCGTCCGCACTGTTTGCGTAGTCCCAAGGATCGGGATAAGGAGAGTATCATGGCGCCCCGGCGCTTCTGGAAAGTGTGGGTGGCGTTGGCCGCGGTCGCCGGTTCGTTCGGCGGCTCCGGGTGTCGGTCGGCCCACGATTTGAAAGCGGAACGCGACTGCTGCAAGCCGCCGCAGTTTAACTGCTGCACCATCCCCGACGTCCCGGTTCCCAAGGAACTGAACAAGGTCAGCCTCCCGGCATACATCGTGGAGACGCCGGACGTCCTTCAGATCGAAGCGATCCGGGTGATCCCGTTGCCGCCGTTCCGGTTGGAGCCGCTCGACGTGCTCTACCTGAGCGCGGAGAACGACTTCGACCAGAACAAGCTCACCGGGCTGTACCCGGTGGACCCGGACGGCACCATCAACCTGGGGCCGCGCTACGGCGGGGCGCTCCGGGTCGCGGACATGACCGTCGAAGAGGCTCAAAAGGCCATCGAAGATAAGGCGCGGATCAAGGCGAAGAACGTCAGCGTGACCGTGTCGCTGGCGCAGTCGCACGGCGTCCAACAGATCAGCGGGCAGCACATCGTCCGGCCCGACGGCACGGTGGGGCTGGGGTCCTACGGGAGCGTGTACGTCGCGGGCCTGAGCCTCGCGCAAGTGAAGCAGGCGATCGAGGCGCACCTCTCGAAGTACCTCGTGCGCCCCGAAGTGTCCGTGGACGTGTACTCGTACAACAGCAAGTTCTACTACGTCATCACCGACTTCGCGGGCAACGGCGAACAGGTGACGCGCCTGCCGCACACGGGCAACGAGACCGTGCTCGACGCGGTGTCGCTCATCGGCGGGCTGTCGGCGGTGTCGAGCAAGAAGATCTGGGTGGCGCGCCCGGCCCCGACCGAAGCCGGTAACGACCAGATCCTGCCCGTGGACTGGTGCGGGATCACCCGTAAGGGGCAGGTGAAGACGAACTACCAGATCATGCCGGCCGACCGGATCTACATCCTGTCGCAGCCGCTGAGCAAGTTCGACACGTACTTCGCCCGCGTCCTGTCGCCGGTCCAGCGCACGCTCGGTGTGGCGCTGCTCGCCGGGAGCGTGAACAACCAGTTCCGCAACAACGGGAACAACGGGAACGTCGGGATCGTGGCCCCGATCATCCCTTAAAACGGGACCGTCTGAATCGAAGGTTGTAGGGTCGAAAGTCACAACGTCGGAGACCGCGCTCGATTGCGGTCTCCGACGTTGTGACTTTCGACCCTACGACCTTTGTCATTTGTTATTGGTGGCTCGAATTGAGGAATCGGCACGTCCGGCCGGTTCTTCTGGTCGTGCCGCCGGTCACCGTGCGGAACATGGACATCGGTGGTGCGGCGCCTGCTTCGGCGCGTTCCGCGGCGCCGATGTCGTTTGCGGCAGCCGGAAGTGGGTCGTGCTAAATTGAACGGCCTCGCGCACCCTCTTCTGAAGGAGTCCCCGTATGTCGTTCCGAGTGTCCGCGATCATCGCCGCTGTCATCGTTTTGGAGTTCGCGACGCTCAACCCAGCGGGGGCACAACCGCAGGCCCCCGTCCGCCCGCGGAACACGCAGTTTCAGAGCGTCTTCGGCGGCGGGCGCCCGATCGTGGCCAATCCCGCTCAGGGGTTCCTGGGGCAGAACCAACCGGTCGTGAACCCGAACGGTCCGCAAGTGCCCGGGTTCGCGTACCCGGGTCAGGTTTTGTACCCCCAGGGTCTCAACGGCCCGACCGCCGTCGACCCACAAATGCGACCCACGGGCGTCGTCGGCTCGTTCAACAACCTCGGGCACTGGTACGGCGGGAACACGGGGAGCTACGGCCACTGGTACCCGAACGGGATCGCGAACGGGCGCGGGGTGTTGGGCTACGGCGGCGGGAACGGCACCTTTGGTCCCGGCGGGAGCGTCGGCCCGACGGTGGGCAACTCGGCCCGATCGGGCGGCTTGCTGAATTCCGTCGGGGGAACCGCGTTGGGTGTAGGGGCCGCAGTCGGCTCGTTCCGTCGGTGAATGAAGACCCGAGTTGCGCTACTTCGGGCACGTAACGAACCGCGCCGTGAGGACGTGTGTTTACGAGCCGCGACCGCAAGGGAGCGGGGAAACTCCCAGGGTTCTCGGAATCGTGCCCGCTACTGGATGCCGTTGCACCGCTCCCTTGCGGTCGCGGCTCGTAAAATGGTTCGTTTGAACGAATTCTGCTCTCAACCGTGAAAGGAGTCTCGGTATGAGTATTTGCTCGTGTTTCGCCCGGCTCGCGACGAAGGTCGCGGCCGTGGGGGTAGTGGCGTGGGCCGGTTCGTCCGCACGCGCCGCGGACGTCACGCCGCCGGTCCCGGTGGCGGTCGGCGCGCCGGTCACTCTCGGTGCGCCCGGCTGTGAAACCTGTCAGCACGGCACCCCGAAGGGGAGCTGCACCACGTGCGGGAAGTCGATCCTCTTCCCGAACAAGAACAAGAAGCCGTACCCGGTCACCCTGGCCCCCGGCGCGTGCTTCGGGTACTTCCAAACGCAGTGGCGGAAGTGGGACGAAGTGTGCCCGTACCCGTACCAGGGGCAGAACGCGAGCGACGCCCCCAAGCCGCCCGTCATGACGCCCCCTCGCCCGGGCGAAGAACTGAACCCGCCGCGCCCGGTCGAGCCGAAGGGAACCAATCCGAAGGGGAGCGACGCTGAGCCGAAGACGGACACCAAGAAGCCCGGCGACCTGCCGCCGATCCCGCCGGTTCCGGGCAGCAAGTTTAATCCGTGATCGTATCTTAAGCCGAGGACCGTCGCCCGCACCCGACCGCGACCCGGTCGGGTTGCTGTGTTTGTGGGGCTCCCGGTTCCACGTTCCACCTCTTCCACGGGGAATTTGCGATGGCGGGAAAGTGTCTGGTGACCGGCGGGGCGGGGTTCATCGGCTCGCACTTGGTGGAAGCACTCACCGCGGCGGGTTACACCGTGCGCGTGCTCGACGATCTTTCGACCGGGCTCCCGAGCAACCTCGCGCACATCTCACCCGCCCCGGAACTGGTTCGTGGGTGCGTGACCGATGCCGGCGTGGTCGAACGCGCGGTATCGGGGTGCGACGTCGTGTTCCACCTCGCGGCCCTGGCGTCGGTCGCGAAAAGTGTCGAAGACCCGCTCGCGTCGCACGCGGCCTGTGCAACGGGGGCGCTGAACGTGTTCCACCAGGCGCGCAAGGCCGGCGTTCGGCGCATCGTGTATGCGGGGAGTGCGAGCGCCTACGGGAACGCCTCCGACGAGGCCGGTCAGGACGAGAACACGCCGCTCATGGCGCTCTCGCCCTACGCCGCGGCGAAGCTCGCCGGGGAGTTGTACGCGGAATCGTTCGCGCACTCTTACGGCATCGAAACGGTGCGGCTCCGGTTCTTCAACGTGTTCGGCCCGCGCCAGCGCGCGGACAGCCCGTACTCGGGCGTGATCGCGATCTTCGCGGCACTGCTCGCCGCGGGGCGCACCCCGACCATTCACGGCGACGGGCTCCAGTCGCGCGACTTCGTGTACGTCTCGGACGTCGCGAAGGCGCTGATGCTCGCGGCCGAAACGCCGGGCGTGAGCGGGCGCGTTTACAACGTGGGCACCGGCGGGAGCGTGAACCTGCTGATGCTGATCGCGGAGCTGAACAAGATCCTCGGCACGACCGCGGTCCCGACCCACAGTGATTCTCGCATCGGCGACGTGCGGCACTCGCGCGCGAAGATCGACCGCATCCGGGCCGACCTCGGCTACGCGCCCACGGTGCCGTTCGCCGAGGGCCTGCGCCGCACGCTGGAGTGGTCCCAGTCCCAGGCGAACTAACCCCGACTTCTTCACCGGGCTCCCGCCCTGTGCTACGTCAGACGGCCCCTCCGGGGCGAAAACCCGAACCCTCGGCCACCCGGTCACCTTCATCTCATCTGCAATGTGGCGGTGAAGGCCAGTGCCTTTCCGCCCCGGAGGGGCCGGTGTTCGTAGCACAGGGCGGAAGCCCTGTGTGCTTGACGGCCGCGCACAAAAGGCGATGATAAGCACCTCGATTCGAGTTGGTCCCGCCTTCATCCTGACACGCCGTTCCCACACCATGAACTCACACGAACACTCACGCCGTTCGTTCGTTAAGCACTCTGTTGCGCTGGTAGGTTCCGCGCCCCTCATGGGCGGCACCCTTCGCGCGGAAGCGGACAAAGCCGACAAGCCGCTCCTTGCTTATGTGGGGACGTTCAGTTCTCCGCTGCGCGACGTGTTGCCGACTCAGGTGGATCTGCCGCCCGGTAACGGGCGCGGCATTCACATTTTCAAAGTGGACCGCACCACCGGGGCGCTGACTGCGACCGGCGTTCACGAAATGGGCACGAGCCCGAGCTGTCTGGCCGTCAACGCGGCCGGAACGCGACTGTATTCGGCCAACGAAACTGATCGCGTGGGCAAGGACAAAGTGGGCACGGTCAGCGCGTTCGCGATCGACCGGGCGGACGGTAAACTGAAGTTGCTCAACACGGTGAACTCGGGCGGCGCCGGCCCCACCTACGTGAGTATCCACCCGTCCAAGAAGTTCGTGCTGGTGGCTAACTACTTCGGCGGGTCGGTTGCTGTGCTGCCGATCCTCGAAGACGGTCGGTTGGGCGACGCCACCGACACCAAAATCGACGCCGGGAAGGTTGGCCCCACCAAGGCAACCCATGCCCCGCCCGGGAGTTTCGCTTTTAGTGGCCACGACCGGACCCACGCGCACATGATCGAAGCCGATCCGAGCGGGCGCTTTGTGCTGCACGTGGACCTGGGCTTGGACAAGATCTTCGTCTGGAAGTTTGACGAGAAGAAGGGCACGCTGACACCGAACGAACCGCCCGCGGTTTCGCTACCGCCCGGCGACGGCCCGCGGCACTTTCACTTCCACCCCAACGGCAAGTGGTTCTACTCCATTCAGGAGGAAGGCTCCACGGTCGTGCTGTTCGACTACGACGGCACGACCGGCACGCTGACCTCCCGGCAGACGATCTCCACGCTGCCGCCCAAGTTCGCGGGCAGTAACTTCTGCTCCGAGATCCTCGTTTCCACCGACGGTCGATTCGTCTACGCGGGCAACCGGTTGCACGACAGCATCGGGGTCTTTGCCATCGGCGAGAAGGGCACGCTGACCCATGTTGCCGACGAGTGGACCCGCGGGAACTACCCACGCAGCTTCAGTTTCGATCCAACTGGCCAGTTTCTGTACTGCTGCAACCAGCGCGCGGACAATGTCACCGTGTTCCGTGTGGACCGCAAGACCGGCGGACTCACCTTTACGGGGCACTACACGCCCGTTGGTAACCCGTCGATTGTCGTGTTCCTCGATTTGGCGAAACCGGGTGAGTGACGCGCTCAGAATTGAGGAGTCCGCTTCTTATAAGGGAGCGGCTCCAGTGCCTGTGTTCATGACACTTTTGAAGAACGCCCAGATCATCTCGGTGGCGTTGACGGCGTTCGAGGGCGGTCCGGCCACACGCGGGTTCAGTTGTGCTCCACCCCCGGGCCAGTGGTGGCCGAGGTCTTCGACCGTGACCGCGTCGAAGACGACCGGTCCGCGGTAGCGATCCACCCTAACTGTCTGATCGTCTTGTTGTAGTACGGGGGCTTCGGCGCACCCGAGCGCCCGCGCCCAGCGTTCGAGCGTATCTGTAATGGGCGGCCGGCGCACGAGTCGGTTGCGCCACGGCAACCGCACATCGCCCCCGCGGAGTGGGAGCAACAAATCACGCGCGCCGACGGTATAGAGTGTGGGGACGGGGCGAGCGGGGCGCGGGTCGCGTAGCCAGCAGTATCCCGCAACAGGGGCGATGGCCGCCACACGGTTCGCCGCTTCTGCCGCGAGACGAAATGTCATCCCGGCCCCGTTCGAGAAGCCCGTTACAAAGATGTTGCGCGCGTCAGCGCGGAGACGAATTATCGCGTCGTCCATGACCGCTGTGAGGAAACGAACATCGTCCGGTAAAGCCGAAGAACGCGGCGCGAAGGGCGAGTCGGAATTAGAAGAAGATTCGGTGCCTGAGTCTTCGATTGCTCGCGGTTTGTTATTCGCTTCAGAAGCGTCGTTCCAGCGCTGCGGATTCGCAAGAAATGACGGCGGTTTAGTCGGGTCCGGGGGAAGTGCTTCCGGAACAGCGAGCGCAAAGCCTTCGCGCCGGGCGAGTTCCGACCAACCTGTTTCGCGGTCGGCCCATTCCGCGGTCCCGCCCGTGCCGGTGAGGAAGATCACGAGCGGCGCGCCCGGAGACACGGGGAATGAGAGCCATTCCCGACGAAAACCAGAGATTTCTGCCCCAATTCGTTCCACAGGGACGTTTTAGGAAATGAGTACCTCTCCGGAACGTGAACTTACTGACTCGTTGAGCACGTTGAACGGGACCATCTGTAACGAACTGCGCAATGTCGTAATTGGCTCCCGGGGAAGCGTGAACCGAGTTCGTCCCGATCGCGCCAGTAGATTTGGGCACGCGGTTTGCGCGGAAGTGTAATTAGTGAAGGGGGCGAAAGTTTACCGGCCGAATCTGCGCCCGGCCTTGGAAGGTCGGGTATAATACTGAGGGATCGAACGGAATCGGCGCGAACCGTGAACCTTTCGTTCTTCGGGACCGTCGAAATTCTGGGGCGGGTTGTTCCGCCCACAATCGCGACCTAAGCTGTTGTTCCCATCGCGGGCCAGTGTCCGGAACCACTGACGCGCGAGACCCCCATCAAGACAAATTCGTTGGCACGGGACTCGGAGCGATCAGGCCCCGGTAGACCCGTATCGCGATACGGTACGCACACGACTTTTGCCGACCGGGGTTCACCGGACGGAACGGACTGAAATATGAACCGTATGACGCACAACGACGAACTGAACGACCAACCCGTGAACGAACTGCCACACGACGAACGTGTGCCGCAGGACGAGCGCGAGGATTCGGACGACGATTTGGCCGACGACAGTGAGGAATCGGACGAGGATACCGCACTCGAACCAGAAGAGGCGAGTGGCGATAGCGAGGCCGCGAGCGAAGACGAGTATGCCGGTGGACCGGACGACGCGCTCGGGTTGTACCTCCGGCAGATGGGTTCCATTCCGCTGCTCAACCGCGAACGGGAACTCGCACTGGCGAAGCGCCTGGAGCACCACCGGAACCGGTTCCGCAGTGCGGCACTATTGTGCCCGCGTTTGCTCGTCCGGGTGTTGGAGAAGTTCGAGCAGATCGCGGCCGGCCAAACGCCCATCGACCCGAACATCGACGCTTACTCTTCCGCGGACCTGCGTCTCACTCGGGCGCAGATTCTTGCACGCCTCGGCACCGACCTCCCGACGCTCCGCGTGCTGCTCGGTCAAGACAGCGTGGTGTTCGCGGCCGGCGTGCGGGACGAGTTCCGCGGCGACCACAGCGCGTGGCAGCGTGACCGGTTCCACCGGCTCGCCAAGTGCCGTCGACTCGTGAGCGAACTGTCGCCACGAACGGAGCTTCTGGAGCGCTGGACGGACGAACTGAACGACCTCGCGGACGAACTGAAGCATTTGGCGATCGCGCAGAGCGAAGTCGGGTGCCCGGCCGACCGCATTAAACAAACCAAACTGCTCCGCGACGCCGAGTGCGGTGCGTCGATGACGACCGACGAACTGGCGGCGCTGATCCGCGTGCTGCGGAAGCGGCGGCTGGCGTACCAGGCGGTGCGGAAGGAACTCGCGGAAGCGAACCTCCGGCTCGTCGTCTCGATCGCCAAGAACTACCGCAACCGCGGGCTGCCGTTCTCGGACCTCATTCAAGAGGGCAACCGCGGGCTGATGCGGGCCGTGGACAAGTACGAGTGGCGGCTGGAGTTTAAGTTCGGCACCTACGCGACGTGGTGGATTCGGCAGGGGATCACCCGGGCACTGCACGACAACGCCCGGACGGTCCGCGTGCCGTGCCACCAGATCAGCTTGTTGTCGCGTATGGAGAAGACGCGAGGGGAACTCACGGCCGCAACCGGTCGCGAGCCGACCACCGAGGAACTGGCCGCGGCGCTGGACATCAAGCCCGAAGACGCTCGCAGCTTGCGAATCGTCGGCCGGCACCCGGTGAGTTTGAACGACGCGGTTGGTGGAGAGGGCGAACGCGCTCTCGAAGATTTCCTGAGCGACGGTCAGATCCCGAACCCCGGCGAGCACGTCGACGCGAATCTGCTGAAGGAACGCATCGGCGAAGTGCTGAAGAGTCTGGCACCCCGGGAGCGCGAGGTGATCGAACTGCGGTTCGGTCTGAAGGACGGCACCCCGCGCACGCTCGACGAAGTGGCCAAACAGTACGGCATCACGCGCGAGCGCATTCGCCAGATCGAGGCACGCGGGCTGCTGAAACTCCGTCAGCCGACGCGCTCGTGCCGGCTCGAAGAGTTCGCCGACGAGAACGAATAACTCGGACCAATAAACGAACGACGCGGCCGGAGAGTGCTTCTCTCCGGCCGCGTCGTTTTTCGTACCCATCACTTACTTGATCCCGCCCTTAACGCGCGACACCTCGACGGTGACCGGGCCAGTCGTTGACGGCTTGCTATCGATTCCCAGTTCGCTCGAAAGCTTGTTCGCGGCCTCCTGGGGATTGGCCTTCACGTCGCTCGGCCCGACGAGCATCGTCGGCGGCGTGGGGGCAATAGCCGGAGGCGGCGTCGGGTCGATGCTGGGCACACTTGCGAGGGGCTTGCCCTGCTGAGAGAGCGGCGCGTCCTTGGCGAACGGTCCAACCGGTTTGAACGTGTTGCACCCGGCGAGCAAGCACACGCCCAGCGTGAAGAGGAGCGATTTCACGGGTTCACCTCCCGAACTTCCTGAGTGGGACGCACGGGAGCCGAGGTTCCGCCGACTGCGGCGGTACCCGATACCGGGACCGGGGCGGCCGGGGCGACCAGTTTCGCCGCTGCCGCTTTCGCGTCGAGCGGCTTCTCCGGAGCGAGATCGAACGATGCGACGCTGTTCGAGGGCAGCGGGGCCTTCGTGTTCTTCGACACGCCGAGTGCCGCGACCCGCGTTTGGTAGATCGCGTTGGCCTGGCGTTCCAGTTCGTCGACCTGACGCATCAGCGCCTCGTCGACCGGAGTTTTCTCCAGGGCCGCTTGGCGGAGTTCGGTGCAGACGGTGAGCCGGCGGAGCAGGGCCTCGGCCTCGGCTTGTACGGCCCCCTGGACCACGTCCGGCGGGAGCGGGGCCGCCGGGCGCGGACCACCCATAACCGGTCCGCTGCGAACCGTCGGGCCGGTCGGTTTTGGCGCGCTGAAGACCTTCTTGTACCACGGCCGCGTATCGGTCGCGGACCCGTTATCGGCCGCGATCGCCGGTGTCGCCGTCGTTGTGCCGACCGCCAGCGCAGCGGCGACCCCCCAAGCCCGTAGTCGGCTCATGGTTCCCCCCATTTCCCGCAGTACCGCAAGCGCGGCTCGAGCGGCAGCCCGTGATCCGCGCGTTCCCCAACGGCACGTCTTCAGCGGGTGACTATTCGCAGTGAGTGGGCGGCTTATGCCAATGAGAACCGCGCGTGTAAAGACCGTTTCGGGCGCGATCGGGGATTTCTTAAAGTGTGGCTGTCGCAAGTAACTATCGGGCGGCTGCTCGGGAGATGAAATGCACCGGCCCTCCCCCAATTGGGAGAGGGCCGGGTGACGAACCTTTCTACTGGCTCACCATTTGAACGCGAAGCCGAAGCTGATGCCCTGGATGAAGTAGCCGCTCGTGCTGAATTGCGGCTGCGGACGGATCGGGCTGACCAGCGGCGCCCCGGACCCCGGCGGGAGCAGGTTCGGTACGCGGGCCGCGTCGAGCCGGGTGTCGATCGCCTCACCCGGGCGCACCGCGCTGCTCAGGTACAGGAAGTTATACCCGACGAACAGTTTCAGGCGCTCCGTGGCCTGCCACCCGACGTTCAGCCCGACTTCGGGCACGACCGCGAACTTGTCCTGGCTGAAGCGCCCGATGTTCGCCCCGGGCACGGCGAGCAACCCGCCGGGCGTCGTGGTCGTCAGACCGTTCGCGAACGTCAGCGCCTGGGAGCCATTAATTTCCACCGTCTGGTGAACCGTACCGAACGCGACCGTCGCACGCGGATCGAGCGACCAGCGCCCGCGCTGGAACGTTCCGGTGATCCCGATCTGACCACCGTGGAACTGGTTCTCGGTGCGGAACGAGTCGTTAATCACGCCTGAAATTGCCGGGATGCCGACGTTTGGATCCGAGTCCGCGGTGCGCGCGAACCGCTCGGTGATCGTGAGTTGCTCGGTGACGTTCAAGTAGCGGTAACCGGCGAGCAGGTCGATCCGCGCGGTCGAGTCCCCGATGAGGTAGCGCCGGTAGTTGAGTTCCCCGCCCCACACGGTGCTCTTCATGGCGGCAGTCACGCTGCCGACCGCGACGCCGGGACCGGCGATCACTTCCGACGACTGGCCGAAGGGGAAGTTCGGGTCCGAGAGCGTGCCGTTGATGTTGAAGAACGGCCGCGCCAGGAGCGGGAACTGATTGGTGTTCGCCGAAAACGTCGCCGTGGTCGGCGCGACCCAGAACACGCGGGCGTCGATCCCGCGGCACTCGTTCTCGCCGAACCAGTAGCCGGCCCCGATGCGCCCGCCGACGTGGTAAGTGTCGCCGAACGACCCGCCGAGCAGCACCCGTGTGTCGCCCTGACCGACGATGCCGTTGAATTGGGGCGAACTGGTGGTCACGAGCGGTGGCACCTGGCTGCTGCGGTTCCACCACAGCAGCACTTCTGAGGTCAACCACCACGACCTTCGGGTGCTGGCCAGGCGATCGAAGGGGCCGTGCTGCTGGTTCGCGTTATAGAACGGATCGTCCGTCCCCACCGGGCAGTCGTAGCCGGGCACAACGGACGGAACCACGACGCCCTCACTCGAAAGGCTGCCCGTGGGGATGCGCCCGGTCGGGTCGCGCGACTCGGTGATGCTCGGTGTGCCCGGAACGGCACGCGGCGGCGTCAGAGCGCCGGGCGTCATCGGCTGAGTCATCGGCATTTCGCCCATCACGACGCCCGTGGGCGGCTGCGAAATGACCGGTGTGGGCGTACCGAAGTTGCCGGGCGCGTAGGAGCTACTCGGGGGGTAGCTGCCGGGCACGCTGGTCGTAGTCGGCCGGGATGTGATGTTGCGCAACCCGGTCTGCGTGATGCCCGAATCGGGTTGCGGGTCGGGAATCGCACTCGGGCGCCCGAACGCTGCGGCGCGCGGGCTCTTCGTACCAGTCGGGGCCGGCTGCTGAGCGAACGCGGGGTGTGCAAACACGCCCAGCGCGATTCCCAGACCGCCGAGCAGAATGCGGCGCATGTGAAGTGGTCCTCCCTGACACGCTTGTCGGGTCGGTTTCCTGCCGCCCGGAATGCGTCACGTCACATCTCTCATTCGGCCAAATTCCCGCGCCACACGGAACTTCACTGGCCGTCCGGCGCAACTTCTTTTCCCGGCGCGCCGGACTCAACGGATTTTCGCGCGCCTTCGTACTCACCCGCGCCGGGAGCGCAGATACGGGGACCGCGTTACTCGGGGGGAATGGCTGAAGTGGCGCCGGTACGCGGACCGAAGTAAGCGTCAGAAGCCGCACAAACTGAAGCTTCTCGGGGAAGATGCCAAGGAGGGCGATCGTGGCAACTCGGCGCACGCGACTCAAGAAGAAGATGAAGCAACTGATCCCCGCCGTGACCGTGACGCTTACCACGGTCCCGTTCGCGGTGTGGTCGTCGTCGGCACAGGCGTTCTTCCCGCCGGTGTGGGGCAGCCCCCCGGTCACGGTGGTTCCGCCGGTCAGCCCGCCGCCCATTATTGTGGTACCGCCGGTGAGCCCGCCGCCGTTCGTGCCGCCGCCCCCGCCGCCGGTGATCGTGCCGCCGGTCGTGCCGCCGCCGGTGATCGTACCGCCGACGTGCCCGCCCCCGCCGTGTGGGGTGCCGGAGCCGGGTACGATCGTGGGTGGAGTGATTGGGCTGGCCGCGGCCGCGGGCTACGGGTTCCGCCGGCGCGACGGGAAGAAGCCGGAGTAAGAAGAAGCCGGAGTAAGAAACCTCGGCCCCTAAATGGCGAACCCCAACCGCAAGGTCGGGGGTGGCGCGGACTGTTAGGACCGACGGTGGCGCTGGTTTTTGGCTGTTACCCCCGACCTTGCGGTCGGGGTTCACAATCAGTCGCATCGACCTGGAACCGCGGCAGATCGTCGCTGTTCGCGCGAAGTTCGCGCACGGTGTCGATCGCGCGGCGGAACCGGAACTCGCCCAGGAGTTGCGCGAGTCGGTCCGTTGTGCGCCCGACTCCGACATAGGTGCGCCAGCGCGCGAGGCGCCCGAGCGGGAGCTTCGGCTGGTCCGGGTCGAACTCCCACGGGTGGAAGTACAGCATCCCCACTTGTGGCACTTCCGAGCGCGCCGCCTGCCGCAGCCCCGCACGCATCACCGCGAGCGGGAACAGGCGGAAGTACCCGCCGCCGGCGACCGGCAGGTTCATCCCAGCCACGCGGTACGTCAGCGGCGGGAGTTCGAGGATCTCGCGCTCGCGGCCCTGTGCAACGAACGGCACGCGCGGCGCGGTCGGCAGCCCGTAGCGGTCGTGGCGCACCGGGAAAATGGAGCTGTCGTACTCGAAGCCGCACTCGGCGAGCGCGTCGATCGCCCACCACGTCTCGCGCATCAAACTGAAGGTCGGTGCGCGGAATCCGAATACGGTTGCGCCGATCGTTTGTTCCAGGATGTCTTTACTTTTACGCAGGTCTTCGCGGAAGCTCGCCGGCGTGAACTGGTGGATGCGGCGGTGGTCCCAACTGTGCGATCCGATTTCGTGTCCCGCCGCGAAGATGTCGCGCACGAGCTTCGGGTGGTTCCGGGCGATCTCGCCGACGATGTAGAAGGTGGCCGTGACTTTCGCTGCCGCGAGCTGGTCGAGCAGGCGCCGCGTGGCGGCTTCCATTCGGGCCGCGTAGTTCGCTTTCAGTTCCGGGGAGCACGGCAGCCCCACCGCGGCCTCGATCCGGTCGTGTTCTTCGACATCAAAGCTGATGACGTTTGCCACGCGAACGGCCGGGGAGTGTCCGGAGCGAGTCGGGACACTGGTACCCGTACTCACGCTCGCGGCCCCCAGGGGGCGGTAGGGCGATTGCACGATCTCTCGCATTGCGCTCATATCGGTCTTCCAACGGGAAGCCGGACGGGTTCAGCAGGGCGTGGCGCTGAAGGGTAGCACTTTTTGGGAGTTCGACTCAAGACGGGTCTTGGAAATGCCGAACCGTAAAGGTTTCGCATCGTCGTGTAAGCTCTTCGCTACCTTAGTAAGTACTACCGAGTGGCAGAGAGTGACCTGACTAGCTCACGTTGCTGCTTCCAATACGCGAAACTCCTCGTCCAGCAGCAGTTACGTTCACACGGCTCGGTCAGTTCGACCGGCATTGAGATTGCACAGTAAATTCTCGGTTGTGTGCGGAATCGGGTTGACAGCGCGGGTGCCTTCTCGCTTTCTTAGCAAGAGGTTGCGGAATCCGCGCAACGCGCCTGCTCGGGAACGCCCCTCGATTCCCAACGGACCGAACTCCATCAAGGAGCATCGGATCGCGACCCGCGGAGTTCGGACTGTTACGCCCACTCGGTCTCCAATAGGAGCTGCCCGTTATGCTTCAGCGTCAGTTGCGGTGGATCGTCGCGGGCTGCGCGGCCGCCGCCGTGATCGGCTTCGCCCCGGCTCGGTCGAGCGCCGAAGTCCAGATCCTCGTTGAAGAACTCAACGCGAGCAGCACCGTTGTCGGGAGCAGCGCCTACACCGTCGGTAGCCCGACCGGGGCGACGACCTTCTTCCAAAACTTCAGTTACTCCAGCCCCACGGGGCAGTTCACCCTGAGCGGCACGACCGGGACGAATAGTCAACTGGGCACGTTGAACGCTTCGCTCTCGACCAGCTTCACGGCCGGGTTCACGAGCAACTTCGACCCGACCCAGGGGCACACGCTCCGGATCACCGTGACCGACGACAAGTACACCAGTAACGGTGCCCCCGCTGTGCTCCAGAACAGTGCCGGCGTCGCTCTCGGGTTCGCGGGCGGGAGCATCCAGGTCGATTCGTTCAGCCGCATTTACGACCCCACGGCCTCCGGTTCCGTCGCGGCCAGTAACACCGGCACGCTGGCGGACGGCACGACGCTCGGCGGTCCGACCGGAGTCGCGACCGACTCGCTGCCTTCGGACCCCACGAACGCCCGCATCACGTCGGCGAACGTTTCGGGCCTGAACACGCCCTACGCGATCCAGCAAGTGATCCTGATCTCGGTGAGCCAGAACCAGAACGGCTCGATCGACCCGAACAGCACGTTCACGGGTTCGGCCGGTGCCCGCGTGGACCCGACCACCCGTGCGGTTCCGGCACCGGGGGGCCTGGTCCTTGGGTTGGTCGCGCTGCCACTGTTCGGGCTGCGCCGCACGCTCCGCAAACGCGCTGCGACCTGACCGCGCGCCGGGTTTTCGTCACGATTAATGTGTGCTACGCTGGACGGGGCAACAATTGTTGCCCCGTTTTCGTTTTTCCGGCCGCCCACCGAGGATCACGCCTGTGCGTCGAACGCTGTACTGGAAGCGCCTTCTGATCGTCTGCACCGTGTTTCTCGTTCTCAGTGGGGCCGTCTTCGCCGTTCACCGGGTTCAAATCAAAAGTCAGGTTTCGGTCTACAGGGAGGCCGCGGAGCGGGCCGAGGCCGATATCGGCAGCGATTCCGCGAAGCGCGGAGAAGTGATCGCGCTGTACGCGAAGTACCTCAAGTTCCGACCGACCGACGAATCGGCGTACCAGAAATACGTTGCGCTACTGTTCGAGCAGGGGAAAGCTGAAACCGATCCCGTTCAAGCCGAGCGCGTGGTGACCGGGGTCGAGGGCTTTCTGCGTGCGTTCCCCGCGCACGCGACCGAGCGCCGGCAGTTGGCCGAACTGTACGTGAAGAGCGGCAAGTTCACCAGCGCCCGGCAGCACATCGAGATGCTGTTCGCGGCCGGCGGGGGGCACAAATCCGATATCGAACTGCTGGAGCTGGCCGCGACGTGCGAACAGGGCCTGGGCGATCTCACAAAGGCCATCGAGTACCTGAACGCGGCCATCAAGACCGGAACGGCGCCGGTGCGAGTATACAAGCGGGCGCTGGAACTGAACTTCGCGAGCGCGTCCGACCAGAAAAATGCGAACATCGCCGGGTTACTGGAAACACTGCTGCGCAGCCCCCGGTTCGAGAACGACGTCGCGGCCCGCGTCGCGGTGGCCCAATTCCAGCGCTTCCTGGGCGAGTTGCAGAACGCGCGGACCAACATCACCTACGCGCTGAAGGCCCCCGGCGGGGCCGATGACCCGGACGCGCTCCTCGCCGCCGCGGAACTCGCGGTGGCCGAAATCAAGACGATCCAGGACGCGCCGGGCAAGCTCCGGGAGGCCGAAGGGTACTTGCGCCGCGCACGCGAACGCGACCCGAAGAACCTGGCCGCTGGTACGCTGCTCGCCGACGTGCTGACCCGGCAGGACAAGAAGGCCGAGGGGATCGAGCTCCTGCGCGCGACCGCCAAGTTGTTCCCGAAGGTGGACCCCGATTTCGCGATGATCGTGGACCGGCTCATCGATCTGGGCGAGCAGACGGACTCGGCCGCACTGGTGGAGAAGCTCGCGGCCGAGCCGTCGCACAAGGTGCTGGTACCGTACTACCGCGGGCGCCTCGCGCTCATCAAACAGGACTGGCGAACCGCTCAACCACTGCTCGAAGAAGCCGCCCCGAAGGTCGCGAGCGTGCGCGCGTTCCACAAGAAAGTGATGGTCGGGTTGGCCACGTGCTACGCGAACGTGCAGAACCCGGACAAGCAACTCGAATACTGCCAGAAGGCGCTCGGTGACGACCCGAACTATGCGTTCGCGATCATCGGCGAGGCCGAAGCGCTGTCCAAGATGGGCAAAACCGAGGCCGCCCTGCGCCGGTACCGCACCCTCGTGAGCGCCTTCCAGTTGTTCGACTACCGGCCCGAACTGGTGCGGCTCGAACTCCTCGACGTGCTCGGCCAACCGGTCGAGGCCGAGGTACGGAACTGGAGCCGGTTCCAGGAGAGCCTCGGCCCGGTCGAGGGGCGCGCTGCGGAGATTTACGTTCTCGAAGCCGATTCGCTCGTGGCCCGTAACCAACCCGCCGAGGCCGCGAAGCTGTTGCGCGGGTGGCTCGACGCGAACCCGAAGCACGCGAAGGCGGCCAGTGTGTTCGTGGCGCTCGCGCGGGTCAAGGACGGCGGAGGGACCGAATCCGCCCGCTCGGTGCTCGACGAGGCCGAAAGCAAGATCGGCGACGCGGTCGATTTCCGGCTGGCCCGCGCCGGGTTGCTCGCCGCGCGCCCGAAGGTGCCCGCCCCCGACGAGTTTGAAGCGCTCGGGGCTGGCGCGGCGAAGTTCCCGCCTAGCGAGCAGTTTCGGCTCTGGTACGGATTGGGTCAGGTCGCGGGTCGGGTGGCGGACCTTCAGAAACCGGCCGAAGCGCAGGGGCTTCGCGCGGTTGCCATCACGTGCCTGCGGGCGGCGGCGGACCTGAAACCGAAAGATCTGACGTGCCACGCGGCGCTACTCGACCACGGTATTGCCGGCGGAAACATGGACGTCGTGACCCGGGCGCTCCGGGACATTGCTGAGGTCGAGGGGAAGGACGGTCCGGTCGGCGCGCTGGGGCACATCGCCATCAAGTTGCCCGAAGTCAGCAAGATGGCCGATAGCCCTCTGCGCACAGCAGCCGTGAGGGAGTTGCGCGATCTGGCCCGGCGCGTGCGGGACTTGCGCCCGGGTTGGGGCCGCGTGTTCGTGGCGCTCGCGGAACTCGACATGATCGAGGGGCTGAACGACGCGGCGCTGACGAACTACACGGAAGCCATCAAGAAGGGCGAGCGCCAGGAGTTCGTGATCCGCCGGGCGGTGGACCTGTACCGCACCAAGAAGCAGGACGACGATGCCGTCGGCACGCTGAACAAGCTGAGTACCGAGATCCGGCTCCCGGACGACCTGGAACGGTACCGCTCGATCCGCAACCTGCTGCTGGCCCAAGAACTACCCAAGAACTCGCGCCCGACCATCGATCGCATTGCTCCGGTCGACAGCAAGGATTATCGACTCCAGTTGCTCCGCGGGTCGCTGTTGGCCACGATCCGCGAGGACGCGGAGGCGCTGGTCGCGTTTCGCCGGGCGGTCGAACTGAACGACCAGTTGCCCGAAACGTGGGGCGGGTTGGTTTCGCAACTGATCCGCGCCGACAAGCTCGACGACGCGAAGCGCGCGGTCGCACAGGCCGAGAAAGCGCTCACGAATGCCCCCGTTCCCCCGACGACCGAAGGGAAGGCCGAACTCAAGATCGGTTTAGGCAGTTTGCACGAGGTGGTGGGCGATCTGAAACCTGCTCTCGCTTACTACAACGCGGCCGTTGAGATCGCCCCGCGGGATCTCAACCCGACGCGACAACTCGTCCAGTTCTTCCAGCGCACCGGGCAAATGGAGCGGGCCGAGGAATTGCTGAACCGGGCGAAGGACGCGACCACACCGGACGTGGCGCGGTGGGCCAGACGGCACCTCGCGATGACCATGATTAGCCGCTCCGATGCGTACACGTTGCGGGGCAAGGCACTGGACCTGATCGAGCGCAACTTGGCGGTCGCCGCGGACGACCCGGAAGACGTGAAAGCACGGGCCGTGATTTGGACGCTTGACCCGGTCACGCGCGAAAAGGGCGTCGAGGTGTTGAGAGGTTACGGTGATCGCGGCGACCTCGCCCCGGAGGAGTTCTACCTGCTCGGGCGGCTCGCGTTCGACCAGGGCCGGGACAAGTTCGTTCAGGCGGAAAAGTATTTCCGACTTGCTGCACGCCTGCGCCCGGGCGTCACTCCCGAGCACTTGGCCGCGCACGTTCGCGTGTACCTGGCGCTCAACCGCGTGGACCTTGCGGAGGCCGCACTGGAGCGCTTGCGGGGGAACTACTCGAACAGTTGGGAGGCCGCACGCGAGACGGCGAGGGTGCTGTACCGTAAGTGCAAGGACCGGGCCATATTGGAGCCGGACGAGGCGAAGCGCCTGCTCGAACAGGCTCGCGGTGCGATCCAGAAATTTCCCGGTTGGGACACGGGTGCGAGCGCAACGCTCCGTTCCGGTCCTCTCTTCGAGGAACTCGGGATGATCGCGGACGCGGAGTCCCTCTACAAGAAGTACCTCGCGGAGAACTCGTCACCCAGCGCGCACCAGGCGCTCGCGATCCTGTACGTCCGGCAGAAGCAGCCGGAGCGGGCCATCGACCTCGCGTTCGCACACGAACCGAAGGCGCCTGTCGCGCTGACGGCCCGGCTACTCACCGGAGCGGTGCGGGTGAAGCGCCCGGACGCCACGACCGAGGCAAAGGTTGAGAAGTGGCTCGACGGCGCTCTCGCTAAAGCGGCCGGCAACCTCGAAGTGGAAGCCTCGCTCATCGGGGCGAAGGCCGAACTGTTCGACGCACGCGGGGAGTACGCGAACGCGATCAAGGAGTACGAGCGCGCGGTCGCCACGTTCGCGCGCGTCGCCGGTCCGAAGGGGAGCAACGACATGGTTGTGAACAACCTGTGCATGCTCCTCGCGCTGTACCAGCCGGCCCGGGCGAACGACGCGGTGAAGATGATGACGGACCTGATCGCGATCCGCGGACCGGTCCCGTCGTTCCTCGACACCCGGGCAGTCGCGTACCTCGTGAGCAGCCGACCAGAGGGGGCGATCAAGGATCTCGAAATGGCCCTCGTTCAGTTCGACCGCCCGACGTACCACTTCCACCTGGCCTGGGCGTATGACCTCAACGAGCTGGAAGCGAACCGTGCGCTGGCGGTGGGGGAACTCAGGAAGGCGCGTGATGCCGGGCTGACGGCCGACGCCCTGCACCCGATCGAACTCGATAAGTACCGGGCGCTACTGGCGAAGTATAAGTTCCCGGTAGAGTAACGCGACAGTTCGCAGATTCCCGTCACACGAACGGAGAGCGAAGTATGCGCGTTCTCGATGAGGTCGCGGCAGCTATTCACGCCGCTCGCTACTGTTTCCGACCGGTCCACACGGTGACCGGGTTGGAGGAGCAATTCGCCGCCCCGATTACCCCTCGGCAGTGGACCGCGATCCAGCGCCGCCTCGCGTGCGACATTCCACCGCTGGAGTTCGAGCAGGGCCACTGGTTCTTGCCGGACGGCTTCGTCACCGTTTGGGATCTCGTCGATCACGTGGCCCGTTACCACTCCGAATGGGAACTCCCGCCCGAGCGCACCGGGCGCGCGTGGCGCGAGGCGCAGATTTTTGTCGGGGTGCGCGTCTGCATCGCGGGCGCAGGTAGTCTCGATGAGAAAGACGTTGTTCGTTCGGCGCGATTGGTGAAGGACTTGGGGCTCGCCTAATTCCGGTTCGGGTTCGTTGCTGCGGCCACCGTGCGAGAAGCGGAAGGAAGAGCCGCGGATCACGCAGATTACGCGGATCAGACAAAAAGGTGATTTTCTAGCCCCGATAGGGGCGATAGCGAGCGGCCAGGGGTGACGCGCTAGCGCAATTCCTGGCGCACTGGCTCGGCCGCAGCCCCTTCTACTTCCCAGTGGTGAACTCCAGCCCGGCGCGCGGCGGGCTGACCGAGCCGGGCGCGGTGTCGGGCGGGAGCACGTCCCACGACCCGCTCGACCCCATTTGGTACCCGACTAGGTACATCCGCTGGGATTCCTCCGGGTCGAACACCATGCTGCTCGACCGGCCCTGGAAGCTGTCCGGGAGGGCGATGAGGCCGAACCGCGAGCGCGTCGTGCCGCAGAACGCATACAGCTTCACCATGTCGGCCCGGAACAGTGCGTACAGCGTGGTCGAAACCGCGGTCACCATCGTCTCGAAGATGCCGGCGCACTTTTCCGCGCGGTTCGGGTGCGTCTTCCCGGCCGAGAGAACCCACACGCTCGAGCCGGCCGGGATCGGGCCGGCGGTGCGCAGGAACACTTGCGTCAGGTTCCCGGCGTCGGCGTGCAGCTCCTTGTACCGCACGCCGTCCACGGTCACGTCGAACTCGACCGGCGGCACGAGTCCGGGGATCGAGCACGCGGCGAGGATCGCCTTGCGGATGATGACCTTCGCGTCCGGGCGCCCGGAGCACGCGATCGCGCCGATGTCCCAGATCGCGAGCCGGTGCGACAGCACGTTCGACGTGGCGACGAACAGCCGGCGCCCCTGGTTGTGGGCCGCGCACAGGTCGGCCATCACCGCGTCGTTGAGGTGCTTGTCGAGCAGGTCTTCGAGCGGGTGCGAGGTCATCAGCCCGCGCCCCGTGAGCAGCCCGCGGACCGGGCGCCAGCGGAACAGGTCGGAGCGGTTCAGGTTCAGGAAGGTGCGGGCCAGTTCGTCGTCGTACTTTGGGCCGAGGAACGCCATGAACGCGGTCGGCGCGCCACTACTCACTCCGGTCGCGACGTCGAAATCCGGGCGCGTGCCGGACGCGGTCCACCCGCACAGCGCACCGGCCGTGAACGCCGCGTACTTCCCGCCGCCGGACACGCACAGGATGTTCTTGGGTTTCTCCGCGGCGGGCGGGGGCACCGGTTCGGCTCCCCGGAGCGCGGTGGCGAGGCTGGCCACCGTGTCCGCATCGGCGTCGTGGTAGTCGGCGGAAGGTTTTTCGTTGGTCCAGGCCTTCGTCGCGAGCGCGTCCGGGACCGGGTTCTGAACCCGGGGACCGGTACACCCGACCAACACCGCCAGCACCAGCGCTGTCATCAGTGCGAACAAGTGCACGTTTCGAGCGTACCCCCGTCGCTCGCACGAGCCGGTTCCCATGCCACCCCCAAAGTCTGTTCGGCCTGAGCCGGGCGGAAATAACAGCACCCGTGTGCCCGGTCAAGCGTCAAATGGCCCGTTTTGGCGAACTCCCCCGGCGCGGTAAGCTGGAGAACGGGCCGGGCACCGGGAGGCCCAAGTGGTACACTCACTCCATTCGCCCGCGTGCCACCCTCTCGTTCCGCGCAATGATTCTTATCGCACAAGGTCCGACCCCGTTCGATTCCTGGCGCCGCGTACTGCCGAACGACGTTCCCGTCGTTCTCGGGCGCGATTCGCCCGAATGGGCCGTGCCGTGGGAACCGTTTCTCGCGCGGCGCCACGCGGAACTGACCGCGCGCGGCGCGAAACTCAAGGTGCGCAAGATCATCGGGGCGTCCAACCCGGTGTTCCACGCGGGCCGGTCCGTCGATCACTTCGACCTGCTCCCCGGCGGCTCGTTCGTGATCGGGCATACCACGTTCACGTTCGGTGACGCCGCGTATGAACCGGTTTCGCCCGGGAACGAGCCCCCGCTTTTGGACATGCGGACCGTCGCGCACCACGAACTCGACCGGCTCGCGTTCCGCGACGCCCCGCACCGGCTCGACGTGCTGAGCCGACTCCCGGACGTGATCTCCAGCGCCACCGACGACGCGGACCTCCTCCGGCGGCTCGTGGACATGCTCCTGGCGGGGATTCGCCGGGCGGACGCGGTCGCGATCGTCTCGCTCCCGGCCGGCGCGGACGCGGCCCACGAGCGCCTGAAACTGTTGCACTGGGACCGGCGTCTCTCGGGCGAGGGGGATTTCGAGCCGAGCAAGCGACTCGTCACGGCCGCGGTCGCGGAACAGAAGCAAACAGTGCTCCACGTATGGGGGGCGACACCGGGTAGCTCACTGAGGGACGATCCGTTCACGCTCCAGGGTCGGTTCGATTGGGCGTTCTGCACGCCGGTGCATTGCGATGCGTGCCCGGGGTGGGGGCTGTACGTGGCGGGGCGGTTCAACGGGGCGGAGCCGGCCACGCTGCTCGCGCCGTGGGAATCGAACGAACTCCGCGACGATGTGAAGTTCACGGAACTCGTGGGCGACATCCTCGGGGCGCTCCGGCAGGTACAAGTACTCCGAGAGCGTCAGGGCGTCTTCCGGCGGTTCTTTTCACCAGGAGTGATGAACGTGCTCTCCGGTGGCGACGCCCCGCGTGCGCTCGAACCGCGTGAGGCCGACGTGACGGTGCTGTTCTGCGACCTCCGCGGGTTCTCGCGCAAGGTGGAAGAGGGAGCAGACCGGTTGCTCGAAGTGCTCACGCGGGTGAGTGCCGCTCTCGGACTGATGACGCAGAACATCCTCAGCCACCGCGGGGCCATTGCGGACTTCCTCGGCGACGCGGCGATGGGCTTCTGGGGTTGGCCCCTGGAGCAGCCGGGGAAGGTGGAGTATGCGTGTCGCGCGGCGCTGGGAATTCGCGCCGCGTTCGAGGCCGTCGGACGCGACGCGGGGCACCCGCTGTACGGGTTCCGGGTCGGTATCGGTATCGCGAGCGGGCGCGCGGTGGCGGGCGGTATCGGCACGCCGGAACAAGCTAAAGTGACGGTGTTCGGCCCGGTCGTGAACCTCGCGTCACGCCTCCAGGACATGACCAAACTGCTCCGCGTACCGATCCTCATTGACGAACCGACCGCCGACGCGGTCCGCGAGAAGCTCCCGCACGACGTCGGTCGCGTGCGCCGAATGGTGAAGGTTCGGCCCTACGGTTTAGAAACGCCGCTCGTCGTCTCGGAACTGATTCCGCCGGCTCCTGCCCCGGGCGCAGAAGCAACCGAAGGCGCGCTTTCGGACGCGGACCTCGCGGCTTACGATGCCGCACTCGATGCGTTTCTTCGAGGGGACTGGAACGCGGCTTACAAACACCTGCACCGCGTTCCGCCAGACGATCGGGGAAAAGATGTGCTGACGGAGTTCATCCTGAAAAACAACCGCACCCCGCCCCCGGGTTGGGACGGGGTGATACCGCTGGGTAGTAAGGGGTAAGGCTCCCGCTCTTACTCCGCGGCCATTTCTTCGGTGAGCATTGCGTCGGTGTAGACGTTCTGCACGTCATCGTGATCGTCGAGTGCGTCGATGAATTTGATGACCTTTTTGCCGGTCTCCACGTCGATCTCTTTTTGCATCTTCGGGAGGTACTTCACTTCGGCCTCGGCCACCTCGATGTTCGCGGCCTTGAGCGCCTCGAACACGGTCGTGAAGCTGGACGGATCGCAGGTGATCTCGAACACGTCTCCCTCGCGTTTTAGATCGTCCGCACCCGCTTCGAGCGCGATGGCCATCAGCGCGTCCTCGTCCGCGTGCTTCGCGGCCTCGACCGCGAAGAACCCCTTGCGCTCGAACATGTAGCTGACGCTTCCGGGGACGCCGACGTTCGCGTTGGCGCGCTCGAAGATCTTTTTGATCTCGCCGTTGGTGCGGTTGCGGTTGTCGGTCAGCACGTCGACCAGCACCGCGACCCCGCCGGGGCCGTAGCCCTCGTACATGATCTCGTCGAAGCTGGAACCTTCGGTTTCCCCGGTCCCGCGCTTGATGGCCCGCTCGATGTTGTCCTTGGGCATGGAAACGGAGCGCGCCTTGTCGATGGCGTAGCGGAGCTTCAGGTTCATTGTCGGGTCGCCGCCGCCGGCGCGGGCCGCGATGATGATGTACCGGCTCAGCTTGCTGAACAGCTTGCCCCGCTTGGCGTCCACCACGTTCTTGTGGCGGACCATGTTCTTATAGTGGCTGTGGCCTGCCATATCCCAAACCTCTCGGTTAACTCGATAGTGGAACAGTATAGCAGCCGTCTCGTGGTGTGGCGTGCACGGGTGCGGGTGGGTGTTGAGTATCGAAACCTTCAGCGGTACGGTAAACTCGCTTCATGCCCAAACCGTTCGACGCGACGTTGAAGGAGCTCATCAGTTCCTATCCGGAAGACTGGCTCACTCAACTCGGTGTGCCGGTCACGGACCCGCCCGAAGTTCTGTCGGCCGATCTGTCTACGGTGACCGCATCAGCCGATACGCTTCTCAAGGTCGGTGATCTGGTCGTTCACATTGACGTGGAGAGCGGGCCGGACGACTTCCTGGCGCGGCGCATGTTGCTGTACAATGTGCTGGCTCACCACCACACCGGGTTGCCGGTTCGTTCGATCGTTGTGTTGCTCCGCTCGAAGGCGGTCGGGAGCGGGCCGATAAGCGGAGTCGAATACGCTCCGGCCCCGGGTTCTAGTGAGCTTCGGTTCCGGTTCGAGACCGTGCGAGCGTGGGAACTGCCCGCAGAGGATTTACTGAAGGCTGGTGTGGGATTCCTACCACTCGCCGTTTTGGGTAAACCTCCGCCCGGGAAGTCTCGTGAACAGGCGCTTCGGGGTGTCGTTGAGCAAATTGCGGCACGGGCCGAGCGCGAAGCCAAATCGGACGCGGGGATGTTGCTCACCGCGTCGTATATTTTGTGCGCGATGCACATCGCACCCGAGTTCGCGCGAGGTATCTTCAACAAGGTGATTGCCATGCAAGAGTCGGGAACCTACCAACTGATCCTCGAAGAAGGCGCCGTCAAGCACATGCGCGAGCTGATTTTGAGACAGGGATCGACTAAACTCGGTGCACCGACAGAGAAACAGAAGAACAAATTGGCTACAATCGAAGACCTCGATCGACTCGATCGGATTGTGATGAAGGTATTGTCTGCTAAAGATTGGGACGCGCTACTCAAGGTGCAGTAGCACCCTCTCGCAGACCGGCCGCATCCAAGAGCGCGCGGTCGTCGAGTAGTTCCGTAATGCGGCGCAAGTCGTCCTGGAACAGATAGTCGGTTTCACGGTGTGTGGTGACCGAGCGGATGCGCCGGTGCGCGGATTCCACCCCGCGCCCGGGGCGCAGCGGGGAGCGGTAGTCGAGCGCCTGGGCCGCAGTTAGCAGTTCGATCGCCAGCACCGTTTCCACGTTCTTCAGCACCGCGAGCAATTTCACCGCGGAAATACTCCCCATACTCACGTGGTCTTCCTGACCGAGACTCGTCGGGACCGAATCGACGCTCGCCGGGTGGCACAGCACCTTGTTTTCGCTCACCAGTGCCGCGGCCGTGTATTGCGGGATCATGAACCCGGAGTTGAGGCCCGTTTCGCGCATGAGCAACTTTGGCAAACCGTCGTGCCCTTCGAGCAAGAGATAGATCCGGCGCTCGGAGATACTCGCGTACTCCGCGAGTGCGATCGCGGCGAAGTCGAGTGCCAGCGCGAGCGGTTGGCCGTGGAAGTTCCCGCCGCTCACGATGTCGCCGGCCTCGAACACCAGCGGGTTGTCCGTCACGCCGTTGATCTCGGTTTCCAGAACGCCACTTGCGTAGTTCAGCGCGTCGCGGCTCGCTCCATGAACTTGTGGCACGCACCGCAGACAGTAGGGGTCTTGCACCTTCCCGCAATTGCGGTGCGATTCCAGGATCTCGCTCGCTTGCAACAAGAACCGCACGTTAGACGCGACGACACCGTGCCCCGGGTGCGGGCGGATCGCGTGAATGCGCGAGTCGAACGGCGCGATGCTCCCCTGGAGTGCTTCGAGCGACATTGCGGCGGCGAGATCGAATAAATCTATGAGGCGCGAACACCGTTCCAAAATCCACGCGCCGTAAGCGGCCATGAGCTGCGTGCCGTTGATGAGTGCCAGCCCGTCCTTTGCCGCGAGTGCGACCGGCTCAAGGTCGCGTGCGCGAAGTACGTCGGCTGCGGGGACGTACCCGCGCCGGTCGTCGTCCCAGAACTCGCCCAAACCGATGAGCGGCAAACACAGGTGCGCGAGGGGAGCGAGGTCGCCGGACGCCCCTACGCTTCCGCGGCTCGGGACCACGGGAAGGAGGTTCGCTTGGTCGAACTCGACGAGCCGGCGGAACACCGGGAGCGATACGCCGGAGTAACCCAGACCGAGTGCGTGAACCTTCAACTGGAGCATGACACGAGTGATTTCGGGCGGCACCGGGGTGCCCACGCCGACCGCGTGGCTCAGTAATAAATTTCGCTGAAGGGCCGCGAGTTGTTCGTCCGGGACGCGCTTGTTCGCGAGTACACCGAAGCCAGTGTTGATGCCGTAATGAGGGTGGCCATCAGCGAGCGCGATTTCCACGCGCGCCCGGCTCCGTTCGACCGCGGACGTATCGCGTGCGAAGTGCCCGATGCTCGCCGCGAGGTCGGCATGGAGATTGCGGACGGTGATTCGCGGGGCGCTCATTGCGGTTCCTGGTAAGAGCGAAGAGTATTTGACAGGATTTACAGGATGAACAGGATCAAGAAGTCACGGTTCTAATCCTGTTTATCTTGTTGATCCTGTCGAACTTCTTCTTGCCCGGCTTATTGATGAAGGTACATATGCCCAACGAGACGTTCACCCTGCGATCGCCGATGCCGGTGTCGGCCGAAGAATTGTATGCGTGGCACGCGCGCCCGCTCGCGTTCCAGCGCCTTCAGCCGCCGTGGGAAGACGCCCGGATCATCAAGCAAGAGGGGACGTTCGGTAAGGACGGGTTCCGCATTACGATCCGTACCAGAACCGTTGGGCCGCTACGGGGAACGTGGGTCGCGGACGCATTCGATTTCCAGCCCGGGTTGCGGTTCCAGGACCGCGCGCTCGAAGGACCGTTTGCGTCCTGGCACCACACGCACCTGATGGTTCCCGGCGATGCGGGCACTTCCGTTCTGGAAGACACAATCGAGTACCGTCTGCCGCTGGGGATCGCGGGGCGCGCGCTAGCGGGCGGAATAGTGCGCGAGCGGCTCGCGGCGATGTTCGCGTACCGGCACTTCATCACCGCGAGCGATCTGCGCCGGCACGCGAAGTTCGCCCACAAACCGCGTCTCACGATCGCAGTAACCGGGTCGCGCGGGCTGATCGGCTCCGAACTGGTCCCGTTCCTCACGACCGGCGGACACCAGGTCGTGCGTTTACTCACGGGGGACGCAACGCCGCCCTACGACGACGGCACGAAGTGGGTGGCGTGGAAACCGGATCAGCCCCTCGCGACGGACACCTTCGACGGCGTCGACGCGGTGATTCACCTCGCGGGCGATAACGTGGCCGAGGGGCGGTGGACCGACGCCAAGAAGCAGAAGATCCTCGACAGTCGCACCGGACCGACGCGGGCGATCGCTCAGTCTATCGCCGCTCTCCCATTAGACCGGCGGCCGAAGGTGTTTGTGTGTGCGTCGGCGGTGGGCTTTTACGGGAACCGCGGCGAAGAGGAACTGACCGAGGGTTCGCCGGCCGGTGAGGGGTTCTTTCCCCAAGTGGCGAAGGTGTGGGAGGACGCCTGTGTTCCGGCACAAGACGCCGGCGTGCGCACCGCATACATGCGGATCGGGGTCGCCATTTCCCCCAAGAGTGGAGCACTCGGTAAGCAACTTCTGCCGTTCAAGATGGGCGTAGGGGCGGTACTCGGCGACGGGAAACAGTGGGTGCCGTGGATCACGGTGAACGACGTGGTCGGCGCGATTTACCACACGCTGATGAGCGATGAGATCCGCGGGCCGGTCAACACGGTGGGGCCGAACCCGGTGACGAACCGCACGTTCACCAAGACGCTCGGGCGCGTGCTGAGCCGCCCCGCGTTCTTTTGGCTCCCGGGAGTTGCGCTTCGGGCGGTGTTCGGGGGCGTCGCGGACGACGCGCTGCTCGCGAGCATGAAGGCCCGGCCCGCGAAACTCGCCACGAACGGCTTCACGTTCGATCACCCGGACCTGGAGCCCGCGCTGCGGTTCTTGCTCGGGCGATAGTGTTTTGTGTTGGGTGAGTCGAGCGCGAGTGTTATCGTACTGGCGTCGGTCGGGTCGGTTGCGTTTAGCTCCGTACTTTGCACGGGGGCGATGTTGCGTCGCTCCGAGCGCTTGCCGGTCCGTGCGTCGTGGGGAAGGCTGTTTCCAGCACCGCTCTCGTTTCATTTGGGGCACCTGAACCGCGGCGGTCTGGTGCTACCCCGCCAATCGTGGTGCCACCGCGGTTCAGGTGCCAAATGAAACGAGAGCGGTGCTGGAAACAGCCTTCCACACTCCAGGTCAGGAAGTAAACGCTCCGACCCGGCCGGCATTGTGTGGCCAGGCGAACGGCCGGTGTGAGCCGGCCGGTGAGAACCACGAAGAGTTTTGGACAGGATTTACAGGATCAACACGATCAAGAACCGACAGGCCATTTGCAGCATTTCACCGGCCGGCTGACACCGGCCGTTCGCCCCAACCGCTGACAAACCGGCCGCTCGCCACAAAGCAGCCGGCATAAAGCACAACGCCGACCACTGGTCGGCGTTGTGGGTGCGGAACGGCTTCCCGTTACTCGTCTCACGCGAGGCCGGTGAGCGCGCCCGCGGCGCAGTGGTTCGGGTTACCGAACGTCTTGACGTTGTGCCCGAAGCCGTGCGCGAGCGACATCAGGAGGCGGTTGTGCGGCACCTTGTTGTACTTCAGTGAGCGGCCCATCTTGTAGTCCAGCCCGCCGCCGACCATCACGAACGGGATGTTATCCATCGTGTGCGAGTTGCCCTTGCCCAGCTCGTTCGTCCACACGATCAGCGTGTTGTCGAGCAGGCTGCCGGTGCCGCCCGGTTCCGGTGTTTCGGCCAGGCGCTTGGCGAGGTAGGCCACCTGCTCGCAGTACCACTTGTTGATCTTCACCAGCTTCTCTTGGGCCTTTTCGTTCGTGTCCGGCTCGTGCGACAGTTCGTGGTGCCCCTCCTCCACGCCCAGCCACTTCATGCGGGCGCCGCCCACCGAGTTCGTGATCTGGTACGACGCGACGCGGGCGAAGTCGGCCGCGAAGCTGTTCACCAGCAGGTCGATTTGCGCCTTGCTGATCTTCGGCATGTTGTCGTTGTCTTTCTTCATGCCGGCTTCGAGCTTCGGCACCGCGTGGCCCACGTTCGCCGCGGCCTTCTGCTCCTTCAGTTCCTTCTCCATGTCGCGCACGAACGCGGCGTGTTCGTCGAGCAGGCGCTTGTCCGCCGCGCCCACCTTGTCGCCGACCTTCTTCAGATCGTCCTTGATGTCGTCGAGGACGCTGGCGAGTGCCTCGTTGTCCTTCGCCCGGCCGTAGAGCTTGTTGAACATCTGGTACGGGTCGTCGATCGGGGTGATCGGCTTGTTCGCGCCCGCGTAGCTCCAGCGCGTCCAGGTGTCGGCGCGGTCGGGGACCATCACGCCCATTTCGAGCGAGCCGAAGCGCGTCTTGGTGGCCGCGTCCTTCTGGAGGAAGTTCTTGATCTCCTGGTCGATGGAGATGCCCTTCGCCCAGCCCGCCGGCGTGTCGGACCCGCCCTGCACGTTGCCCGGGTACAGCTCGATGCCCGTGAGCAAGCAGCCGATGCCGCGCATGTGGCCGTCGCCGTCGCCGCGGATGCGGTCGCAGACGCCGTGCAGTGTGAGCATCTTGTCCTTGAACGGTTCGAGCGGCGTGAGGATCTCTTTGAGCGTGAACTTCGCGCCCTCTTCGTCCGGCCAGAACGACTTGGGCACGATCCCGTTCGGGCTGAAGATGAAGACGATCCGCTGCTTCCGCTTGGCCTGGTTCGCGAAGCTGAGGCTCGGCAGGTTCAGCAGGAACGGCACGGCCGCGGCGCTGATGCCGAGGTCGCGCACGAACTCGCGCCGGGTGCGGGTGAGGGACATGGCTTGGCTCCGAGGCGGGTGAGTATTGGGTGGGTGTGGCATGCGGGGCGAGGTAACATCCACGCGGGTTAAGCGTGGGCCACACTATTTCGGCGGTTTCTCGTTCTTGGGAGGCATAGCACCGATTACGGCAATCTCCACTACCAGTTTTCGCATATTCAGGCCGTTATCGGCAAATATTTTCCGCAATTCTTCGGGCTTCGCAAGCCCATAAGCCCGGACGGGTTGCTTCACGAAGTAGTGGAACGCTTGCTGAGCGAAGGCGTACTGCGTTTCTTCGCTCGTGGCGAGAAATTTCGCCATTTCCTTTGCGCCGGTGAACTTGGTCGTGGTTCCGGCCCGCGTGTCGTAACTGCCGCTCGCGTCCACAGTCTTCTTGTTGTCCTGCTCGCGGAACCGGCCGACCGCGTCGAAGTTTTCCAGCGCGAACCCGAGCGGGTTCATGATGGTGTGGCACCCGGCACACGCGGGCGCCTTGGTTTGCAGCAGGACGCGCTCGCGGGTGGTCAGGCTCGGGTGCAGGTCCGGTGCGAGGGGCGTGAACGCTTCCATTGGCGGCTTGATGCCGATGCCGAGCAGCCCGCGCCCGACGAACACGCCGCGGTGGATCGGCGACGTTTCCCCCGTGTACGCGAGCGACGAAAGCACGTAGGGGTGCGTGACGACACCGGCCCTCTTATCGGCTTCGAGCTTCACCTTCTGGAAGGGCGCATCGGGGGGCAGTTTCGCGCCGTAAAACTTGGCGAGCCGGCCATTGAGGTACGTTTCTTCGTTCAGGAAGAGCTGGCGGAAGTCGGCGTTGGGGCTTCCCACCACGTCATCCAGGAACAGTTCCAGCGACGTGCGGAGGTCGGACGCGAGGGCCGCGTCGAAATCGGGGAACCGCTTCGTGTCTTTCGGAAGTTCTTTGGCCTGATCGAGTTTCAGCCAGGCGAGCAGGAAATCGCGGAATTTGGCCTTCGCACGCGGATCGTTCAGCATGCGCTCGGCGTGCTTGGCGATTTCGGCGCGCGTACCCAACTTGTTCGCAGCGGCCGCGTCGAGCAGTTCCTTGTCGGGCGGCGAGTCCCACAACTCGAACGCGAGCCGGGACGCGATCGTGTATTGTTCGGGCGCCCCGGCCGCATCGGGGTAGAGGAAGCGAGGCGATTTCAGCACGATCAGAACGATGCGCTTCACCGCAAGTTGCACATCGTCGCCGGCCGCTTCAAATTGCCGGTCGATGTACAGGGCTTTCTCGGGCTCCGTCAGCGGGCGACGCAGCGCACGCTCCGCGAACGTCCGGCAAAACGCCTTGGTCTTCGCAACTCGATCGGTCGAATTGGGTTGCGCGCCACTCAATTCGGGCAGTTTCGCAGTGACATACGCGGCCGTTTCGAGTGCCCCTTCGGTGGTTGCGGCTTCCCACTCCTTCGAGACGGTCGTGCCGCGTTCCCAGCCGAAACTGCGGTCGTCGGGCGGGAACGGCGCTTCAATTACCGCGACTTCTGGGAACCTCTGCGGGGTAAGGTGCTTCGCGGAGATCACCTCGATCGCACGCCCGGGGCGCTTCCAGTTGAGCGAGACGAACGCGGGCTTAACGGGCGGGTTCGGGTTCGTTTTCGAGTCGTCGACGCCCTGTTTGGCCTTCGAGAACTCCAGCCGGATCGGGTACGCGCGCCCGGCGAGGAGGAACACGTTTGTCTTGAACTCGGTGTCGGTGCCGGACTTCACCCAGGCATCAATGGCGGCTTTACGGTTGTCGTTGACCCACAAACGCAGTGCGTGGTCGGTGCGCACAACGAACTCGTACATCCCGGTTTCGGGCGCCCACACCGAGCCTTCCCACTTGATGCAGAACGTGTGCGGATCGAACTTTTCCTTCGCGTCCGGGGCCACGGCCGGTCCCTCTTTGCCGAAGTCGAACTTCACTTCGGCGTCGGTGCGGTCGATCAGACGCTTGTTACCCTGGAACCCGCGTGCGTTGAAATACTCGCCCCGAAGCCCTTGCTTGTCTTCCGGTTTCGGCTGCCCCCGGAAGCTGCTGATTACGTCCGCGATACTGTTGCGATACTGCTTGACCGTGAGGCGCGACAATTCCACACGCGGCGGGTTCAGTTTCGCTTGTGCGTTGGGAGAGTAGAAGGCGTCGTGCATGTACTCAGCGACGCGCTTCGACCCCGCCGCGTCGAGCAGTTCCGGCGCGCCGTCGGGCATGGTGAGGTCGATCACCTGCGCGAGTTGCGCGACCGATTTGTCGCCGATGAGCGGTACCGGGTAGCTTTTGCCCCCCTCGCCCTTCGCGCCGTGACACTTCGCGCACATCTGCCGGTAGATCACTTCGCCGCTTTTCTCTTGGGCGTTCGCGAGCGGAACGAAGGCGAGCAGCGCGACGACGGCCGGGCCGAACTTCGGCAGGGAGGAGGTCATGCGTTTGTGCCGTGTGAACTAGGAGCAAAAGCGTGGGGCGGGCGGGAGGTTCTATCTTTTAATGATAGCGTGGAGACGGCCGGTGCGGGAAACAAACGTGCCGGGAGTGGCGGATTTTGATTTTTACTCCGAAGGGGTAGTATCTCATAGCTTGGGGGCCTGTCACGAAATGATCGCCCCCGGAAACAAGGACCGAAGAGAGATTCACGATGCCTCTTCCCCGCGTGCTCGCCGATCTTCCGGTGTCATCGGCCGTGCTGGAACTGCTCGGCGGGCGCGTCGATCTCGTGCCCTGGAACGCGACCGGGCGCGTGGACGCGATCTACACCTACGGTCACCCGACCGTCGACGCGGCGATGATGGACCGCTTCGCGGGTGTGAAGGTCATCAGCAACTTCGGGGTGGGCGTCGATCACATCAATGTGAAGGCGGCGACCGAGCGCAACATTCCCGTTGGTAACACCCCTGGCATTCTCGACGGTGCGACGGCGGACCTTGCGTTCGCGCTCATTCTCGGGGCCGGTCGGCGCATCGTGGAAGGCGACCGCTATGCACGCGGACCAGACTTCACGCGGTACGACCCGTCGTACATGCTCGGGCGCGAGGTCCACGGCAGCACGCTCGGGGTGTTCGGGATGGGGCGAATCGGTCGGCAGGTCGCGATGCGCGCGAACGGCTTCGGGATGAAGGTGCTGTACCACAACCGCAACCGGAACGACGAGGCCGAAGTCGCGCTAAAGGCCCGGTACGCGACGAAGGACGAACTGCTCGCGGCTTCGGACTTCGTGGTGTTGACGGTGCCGCTGACATCCGAAACGCGCGGGTTCATTGGTCGGGCTGAACTCGCGAAGATGAAGCCCACTGCGACGCTGGTGAACGTCGCGCGAGGAGCCGTCGTTGATAAAGACGCTCTCACGGACGCGCTATCGGCGAAACGCATCTTTGCGGCTGCGCTCGACGTAACCGACCCGGAACCGCTGCCGCGCGACCACCCGCTCCTGAAACTCGATAACGTCATCATCACCCCGCACCTAGGCAGCGCGACTGAAGAAACCCGCCGGCGCATGGCGGAACTGTCGGTCGTGAATCTGTTCGCGGGCCTGGAGGGGAAGGAACTGCTGTTCCGCGTGCGGTGATTCCTGGGAAACCAGACCGGTAGAGCGACCGGACTCACCGCAACTGGGTGAACCCCGCCCGCAAGGGCGGTGGGTGCTGTAGACGGCGAACAACCCACCACCCTTGCGGGCGGGGTTCACCGACGAGTTGGGACCAACCGACCCCAACACCCCGGTCCCGGGTGAAATGCGCCCAGTCGACTGTCGTCACAATTTGCGAGAAATATTCTCACCTGTGTCCCGAATAGCAGTGATCGCCCAGCCCATCCCGAACGGAGTGCCGCATGTCTCGCTCACGTCTGTTGCTCCTGTCTGCCGCTGCCACATTTGTGGTCGCGTTCGCGCCCGCCGGGGCGCGGGCCGCGGACGAACCGAAGGACATCATCGAGAAGGCGATCAAGGCCCACGGTGGCGCGGACGTTCTCACGAAGAACAAGGCCGCGCAACTGAAGACGAAGGGCAAGCTCAACATCCCCGGTGTGGGCGAGGTCGAGTTCACACAAGAAACTGCCTTCATGATCCCCGACAAGATCAAGGAATCGCTGGAATTCAAGGTGGCGGGCCAGAACGTGAGCCTGCTCACGCTCATCAACGGCGACAAGGTCACGGTCGAGGTGAACGGCAAGGAGATCGACGGCGCGGGCGACAAGGTGAAGGACGCGCTGAAGGGCATCGGGCACATGATGGAAGTCGCCCGTCTGGTGCCGGTGCGGGAGAAGGGGTACGAACTGAGCCTCATCGGTGACGACAAAGTGGGCGACAAGAAGGTGGTGGGCGTCCGCGTGTCGAAGAAGGGCGAGAAGGACGTGAGCCTGTACTTCGACAAGGCAACGTTCCTGATCGCGAAGATCGAGCACCGCACCATCGATCAGGCGAGCGGGAACGAGATCACCGAGGAGCGGATGCCCAGCGATTACGCGAAGAACAAGGAAGGGCTGATGATCCCCAAGAAGATCACGGTCAAGCACGACGGGAAAGACTTCCTCGACGCCGAAATCCTCGAAGCAAAGTACTTCGAGAAGCTCGACGACAGCGAATTCAAGAAGTAACGCGCGTTTGCTTTTTTGTTCGTGGAACAGGCCTCTGGCCTGTGGAAGCGCTTCCACAGGCCAGAGGCCTGTTCCACTAAACCAAAATCCACACGCACAAAAACCGCGGAGCGACGGGTAGCGGAGCGAGTCGAAGCGCGACGGGGAAATTCACTTTCCTGATCCCGATCACGCTCGATCTTGTTATCCTGTCGAAAACCCTCCCCCACGGTTTGAAGCGACCCATGCCGCTACGCATTTCCGCGTTCCCCAAGTGCTACCTCGAAGCGATCGCCGGCCACCGGAGCATGACCGTCTTCGAGTGGATCGAAATGGCCAAGTCGCTCGACTGCGACGGCCTGGAGATGTACGAGGGATTCTTCACCAGTCTCGAACCGGGCTACCTCGATTCCGTGGGCGACGCGATCCGCGCGACCGGTCGCGCGATGCCGATGCTCTGCTGCTCCCCGGATTTCACCAACCCCGACGCGGACGCCCGGAAACGCGCCATCGACAAAGAAATCGAGATGGTCCGCGTCACGCGGCGGCTCGGCGGCGCCGGCACTGTGTGCCGCGTGCTCAGCGGCCCACGCTACCCGGACGTCTCGCGCGAACAGGGGCTTGCGTGGGTGATCGAGTGCATCAATGCGGTGCTTCCCGTCGCGCGCGAGTGCGATGTAATTCTCGGCCTGGAGAACCACTACAAGGACGGGTTCTGGAAGTACCCCGAGTTCGCGCAGAAGAAGGACGTGTTCCTCGATCTGGTGAACGCGATCCCGGACCGGACGCATTTCGGCGTGCAGTACGATCCGTCGAACGCGGTTGTAGCGGGTGACGATCCCATCGAACTACTTCGGGCCGTTGCGGACCGCGTGGTGAGCATGCACGCCAGCGACCGGTATCTCGCGGACGGCGCCACGCTGGACGACCTCCGCGCCGCGGACGGCAGCATCGGCTACTTCGACAAGCTCCGCCACGGCGTCACCGGGAAGGGGCTGAACGACTTCGACGCGATCTTCCGCATTCTCGCGGAGCACAATTACCGCGGGTGGGTGAGCATCGAAGACGGCATGAACGGCATGGGCGAGATGGCCGAATCGCTCGCGTTCTTGCGGAACATCACCGCGAAGTATTTCCCGTAATGCCAGCGAGTGTCTGCATTGGGCGAACGGCCGGTGTGAGCCGGCTGGTGAGGGGCACGAAGAGTTTTTGACAGGATTTACAGGATCAACCAGATCAGAACAGACCAGTGTATTCGCGGCAACCTACCGGTCGTTTGTGAGTGGCCCTACCAGCCGGATTACACCGGCCGTTCGCCTACAGATTTTAATTGTATTTTAGTTCACTATTGGATATGATTTCACAATTGGCTCGTTGCGCATACACGCAAGGTGTAATCGAGCGGCTGGTGTGAGCCAGTTGGTGGCAGGCGCAATCGGTGTTCACAGAATGCGACTGTTAGCATTTTATCCCCAAATACCGAGCGAAAGCTCGTTGCCGACCTCGAAAACCTCGGTGTTTTGTGCAATCGGGGCGGGAAAAGTGCCCCGCCGGGCCAGAATGTTAGCAAATGTTAGCCTGCCAATCCGGGACGAACTTGTCGATCGAAATTGCAACTTGTGGTGAAGCTCTCCCATGACACCAATGCGTGTTGCTCTCGTCGGTTGCGGGAAGGTCGCGGGGATTCACGCGGCGGCACTCGCGGCGATACCCGATGCGGAACTCGTTGCCGCATGCGACGTGAGCGCGGACCGCGCGGGCGCCTTCGCCGCGAAGTACGGCGCCAAACCGTTTACCGACCTCGGTACGACGCTCCGCGACGCTCGACCGGATGCGATCATCATCTGCACGCCGCACCCCCTACACGCGGACGCCGCAATTCAAGCGGCTGAAGCCGGCGTGCACGTTCTCGTCGAGAAGCCACTCGCGGCGAGCCTCGATGACTGCGACCGGATGCTGGCGGCCGCGAAGCGGGGCGGGGCCACGCTCGGCGTCATCAGCCAGCGCCGGTTCATCGAACCGGTTCAGCGAATGAAACGCGCGATCGATGAGGGCAAGATCGGGAAGCCGGCGCTCGGCGTGTTCATCCAGTACAGTTGGCGCGACGCGGCGTACTACCTCTCGGACCCGTGGCGCGGAAAGTGGGACACCGAGGGCGGCGGCGTGCTCGTGAACCAGTCACCGCACCAACTCGACATCCTCCTGTGGCTCATGGGACCGGTCGCCGAAGTGAGCGGCTACTGGGCGAACCTGAATCACCCGACCGTGGAAGTGGACGACACCGCGGTCGCATCAATTCGGTTCAAGAACGGTGGGTTGGGTTCAATCATCACGAGCCTCTCGCAGAAGCCGGGCATTTACACGAAGGTCCACATCCACGGTTCCCACGGGGCATCTGTCGGGGTCGAAACGGACCGCGGCGCGACGTTCATTGCGGGCGTGTCGGAGATCGTGGAACCGCCGCTCACCGACCTCTGGACGGTCCCCGGTGAGGAAAAACAACTTGCAGAGTTCCAGGCGCAAGACCGGGCGAGTTTCACCAGCGTGAACGCCACGGTTTACTACCACATGCTCCAGATTCGCGACTTCCTGCAAGCGATCCGAGAGAACCGCCCGCCACTTGTGACCGGCGAAGACGGGCGGGCGGTGGTAGAGTTGTTCAGCGCGATTTACCGCTCCAATCAAGAGAAGCGGGCGATCACGCTCCCGCTCGCGCCACCGGAAGAGAAGTGGGCGGTGTGTCGCACGGATGACAACGGCAACACGTTCGTCGTGCGCGAGCACCTGACGCGGACCGAGGCCGATCGCGTTGTGGCCGAGTTCGAGGCACGCGGCCATAAGCAGACATACTGGACCGAACGCGCGAAGTAACGGACCGGCATCACCCCGGTGCCGGCCGGCACCGGGGTGATGCCGACAAGGAGTACATCGGGGGGCCAACACCGGCACGCAGACGGTGGTGCCCCTGGTGCGGGCGAGCGCGTGAAGGCCCAGTTGAGCCAGTTCCAGGTGCCGCGGCAGATGTCGCGCGGCGTATTCGGTCGGCACACTCGGGCGCTTCGAGTGGCGGCCCGTTGGTGGATCGGCGGGCCGCTGTTACCCGCTCAGAACCTACCCGACCGCCGCCCGACGGAACCAGAACTTATTGCACAACACCCCTACTGACAGGATCGGCCAGATCCGCTTGTCAACAAGGAACCGAAGACGTGAACGCGACCGCATTCGTGCTGCTCACCTGCCTCACTGCGCCGCCGGAACCACCGACGGTCGTAAAAGCGGAACCGGACGCGGCCCTCAACTCCCGGTTCCGACTCAAAGACGGCTGGGTCGGTGGCGACGGCGCGTTCTCGGTGGCGCTTTCGGACAAGCGAGCGTTGTGGTTGTTCAGTGACACGTGGGTCGGTACCGTGCGCGACGGCAAGCGCAAAGACGTAACGATGGTGAACAATACCGTCGGCGTTCAAGACGGCACGGGTGTTGATGCGAAGTTCACTTTCGCAGTTCAAAAGGGAACGAACGGTAAACCCGCCGCAATCTTCACCCCGCCGGACGGAAAGGGGTGGTTCTGGCAGTTCGCGGGGCACTTCGCGGACGACAAACTGCACGTTTTCTTACCGCAGTTCGAGAAGACGAACGATCCCGGCGCGTTCGGCTTCAAGGCGCTCGACCTGTGGCTCGGCACGGTCGAAAAGCCGGACGCGGACCCGCTGAAGTGGAAGACGAAGTACGCGAAAGTTCCGTTCGCTGCGTTGGACGGCGGGCGCAAGTTTTCGTTCGGCTCCTCGGTACTCGCGGTCGGCGAGCACGCTTACGTCTACGGCTACGAAGAAAAGCCGGGCAAGCCGTTCCCGACGCGGAAGCTGCTCACGGCCCGTGTTCCGGTGAACAAACTCGCCGCGTTCGACGCCTGGCGCTTCCTCGCGAACGGTGAGTGGAAGGCCGACGTTAAAGATGCGACCGGTCAGGCAGGTGGTCTTGGGACCGAGTTCTCCGTGAGCTACCTGCCGGGGCTGAAGCAGTACGTACTCGTTTCCACCGACGACGGTTTGTCGGACCGTATCGTGGGGCGGTTCGCGTCCGCGCCCGAAGGTCCGTGGTCGGCGCCGGTGCTCCTCTACACGTGCTCGGAGATGAAGAAAGACAAGAAGGTGTTCTCCTACGCGGGTAAGTCCCACGCCCACCTCGCGACCGGCAACGAACTCGTGATCTCCTACGTCGTCAACTCGTTCGACCTGGCGCCGGTCATCAACAACGCGGACCTGTACTGGCCCACGTTCGTCCGCGTGCAATTGAAGTAGCGCGTTTAGAACAATCGCGGTTGGCGCTTCGGATCGGCGAGCGCGGTCATCAGTTTGCGCTGAGGGGAACTGACGGGGTAGTCCGCGAGATCGGTCGGCGATACCCACTTCGCGTCCGCGTAAGACCCGGGCACGAATTTGCCGCCGGTGCGAGTTGCTTCCAGACACACGAGCGTGATCGCGTAGCGCGTCACACCGTGCTTGATGGCGAGTAGTTCCGCCCCCGGTTCGATGTCGAAACCGGTCAACTCCTTCGCCACGCGCACGGCCGCGGTGTTAATGTCTTCGCCCTCAGCACGCGGCGCGTGGGGCACCTCCCACATATTCTGCCAGCGTCCCGCGTCGGCCGGTCGTTGGCACAGCAGCATTTTGTCCCCGTCGCGAATCACCACGCCGACTTCGGCCACTTCCGTAATCGCGACCGGTTTCTTCTTGGGCGGGATCACGTCCTGCAGGCCGTCGCGGTTCGCGATGCAGTTTGCTGAAACCGGGCACGTGTCGCACGCGGGCGCGGTGGGAGTGCAGATCAGGGCGCCGAGTTCCATCAGCGACTGATTGAAGTCTCCCGCGCGCTTTTGAGGCAATACAGCCTCGGCCGCTCCCCACACCCACACTTTCCCCTCGCCCTCGCGTGGGTCTTTGCGGTAACCGAAGATCCGCGCGAGTACACGCAGGCTGTTCGCCTCGACGATCGGGAGCGGGCGGTCGAACGCCTGCGACAGCACCGCGCCGAGAATGTACCGCCCCACGCCGGGCAGCGACTCCCACACCGCGGGATCGTCGGGAAGCTGGTGATCTGCACCCGCCCCGCCTTTTTCAGATGCCGGAAGGTGGTTCGCCACCAGTTCTTTTGCGGCCGCGTGCAGGTGCCGGGCGCGCCGGTAATAGCCCAGCCCCTCCCACAACTTCAGCACCCGCTGCTCGTCGGCTGCCGCCAGCGCGCGGACGTTCGGCAGCGCGGCCATGAAGCGCTCGAAGTACGGCACCACAGCCGCGACGGTCGTTTGTTGGAGCATGACCTCGCTGATCCAAACGCGGTAGGCGTCGCGCGGGGCCGTGAGTTGGCCCGTCGCATCGCGGCGCCAGGGGAGGTCGCGTTGGTGGGCGTCGAACCAGTTGAGGAGTTTGGTGCGAAGGCCGGTGAGCGTGCGGCCGGACCAGCCTTCGGGGAGTTCCCAGTTCCGCGTTCCGCGTTCCAAGTTAGGCCGGGGGTGGAGGGAAAGCCGCACGAGTTTGAAGTGAGTAGCACTGGCGCCACTCGCTTCAAACTCGCGATGAGAAACGGTGATCGAAAACGTGAGGCTACTTGGGGCGGCGCATGTACTGGCGAAGGAGGTCGTTGGCCGCGTTCGTCATGTCTTCGCGGCTCTGGACTTTCTTCGGATCTTTCTTCTCTTCGACTTTCGAGCCTTCGCCAGTGCCCGCGAGCGGGGACGGCATCTCCATTACGGTGCTCCCTTCGGGAACGTTACCGTTGCCGTCGTCGTCCATTCCGAGCAGCATCGCCGCGATGCGGTCGTGATCGTCGTCGCTCGTCGTTTCCGAGGACGTTGTGAGCGCCGGCGATTCTTTCGAGGGGGGCTTGGGTGCCGGCGTTTCCTTCGACGGTGCGGGCTTGGTCGCCGGGACCGACTTGGGCGCGCCCGGGGCCGTTACGCCCGACTTCGCCGGGGCCGGGGTGGTGTCGCGGACCGGGGCTTTCGGGGCCGTGGCCGCGGTCGCGGCTTTCACCGCGGCGAGGGCCGCCGCCGTTTCCGCCGAACCGCCCGGCAGCGGGGTGCCATCGGTTTGAGGGGCGTTTCTCGCAATGCGCACGCGAAAGTCGAGGGGGCCAACTTGCAGCGCGGCGCCGTCCTGGATCTCGACTTCCTTCGACTGGATCAGTTCGTAGTTGACCAGGGTGCCGTTCGTGCTGCCGCAGTCCTTGACGTACACTTTCCCGTCACGGATCAGCACCGCGCAGTGAACCTTGCTGATCGCGGGACTGGCCGGGCGAAGGTGGCACTGTTGGTCACGGCCAATGAGGAACTGCGCGCCTGTGAGTGGAATCGCGCGCCCCTCGTGAGCTCCCGCCGCAACGACCAAACTCACCTTCATATTTTGTCCGCCTTCGCCGTTAGTCCGCCCGGTACGGGACGGGGGTGAAGAGCCGCGGAAGGGGGAAGCGCCAAACGGCACGACAAATGTCGTGCTCGCGTCTGTTGCTGCCGACTTGCCGTCAACCCTCGCTGGGCTACGCTCAGATTGTGCGAGCCACTACGAGTCGCTGATGGGTTTATCGGTTAACCCTGGTGGCTGTGATCGTTATTCTACGTTATTGGGCGAGTGCGATGCAACAGCCAGTTCACCCGATTCCGCGCAACCGGCACAAGTTTCACGCCGTTGCCACAATTGCGTCAATTTTGGGCCTCGCCGCGGGCATTATATCCCTAAGTGGGTGTGGTGATGCGCCGCCCACCACAAATGAGAAACCTAAACCCCACGACGGCGTGAAGTTAACGTTCAGTTGCCCGGACGCCGCGTTCGCCGGCGCGATCGAGCCGATGGTCCGCTCGTGGGAAGCGCGAACCGGCGCCAAAGTGGCGCTCACGCGCGACGCCATGACGCCGACCGATTACGCCGACCTCGCGGTCATTTCCGCGGGGCAACTCGGGGAGTGGGCCGAACCGGGGCACCTGGTGGCGCTCCCGACCAAGTTCCGCGGGGGCGATCACCCGCTCCAGTGGTTCGGGTTCCTGACGGACTCGGCCGACCGCCTCGCCGAGTGGGGCGCGAAAACCCAAGCGATCCCGCTCACCGGCGACGGTTACCTCGTGGTGTACCGGGCGGACCGGTTCGGGGATCAGGCAACCAGCCTCGATTTCGTGAACCAGTTCCGGCGCCCGCTCGCGCCGCCCGCGACGTGGCAAGAATTCGCCGCTGTCGCCGAGTTCTTCGCCAAGCGCGACAAGAAACCGAGCCTCCCGCCGCTTTCGACCGATCCCGCCCGGGCGCTCGACTTCTTTTCGCGCGTCGCGTCGTCAATGGACCGGCCCGCGTTCAGCGAAAAGGATCTGGACGGCCCGAAGAACACCGAGCGCATGGCGTTTCAGTTCGCCATGCAGACCGGCGCCCCGCGGCTCAAGGCGCCCGGCTTCGAGGCCGCCGCCGAGTGGTTCGCGGGCCTGCACGCGACGGGGGGCCTGCCCGTGGGCGGTTCGGACGATCCCGTCGCCGCACTCACCGAGAACCGGGCGGTCCTCGCGCTCGTGTCACTCGACCAACTCGCCCGGTTCCCGCGTGAGAACGGCGCCGTTCCCGCGCGGTTCGGACTGGCGAGCGTACCCGGTTCGTCCCGGTACTTCGACTCGGCGAAGAGCACGCACATCGACGTCCCGGCACCGGGCACCAACTATGTCCCGCACTTCTCCGGCGGGCGCCTCGGCGTGGTTCGCGCGCGCTGCACGACGCCCGAGGTCGCGTTCGACCTACTCGCCGAACTCGGCGGACCGGCCCGCAGTGCCGAACTGATTAGCACACCGGGGCTTGGCGCCGGACCGACCCGCAGCGCCCATTTGACCCCCGATCACATTTTGCTCTGGCTCGGCTACGGGTTCGACGCCGAGCGCTCGAAGACCCTTCAAGACGCACTGCGGCACTACGTCGGCCAAACGGTGAAGAACCCGACTTACGGGCTCCGCGGCCCGGACCGCGCGGCTCTGACCGAAGCGGGCGGAAGCGCGATCCGGAAGCTCGGTACGGGGGCCAAACCGGGCGACGTGCTGACCGAGGCGATCAATGCGTGGAACGCGATCGACGCCAAAGCTCCCGACAAGGCCACTCTCGTGCAGTGGCGCAAACGGGCGGCCGGTTTGAACTAGGTCCGCGTCGGATTGCCCGTGATAAATTGATGCGTTTGGCCCGTACCACGAACACAAAACACAAGCTTTCAACACACGAACCGCGGTGGATTGCACACGGTGAAGTGCTTGGATCTGTAGCCGTGAGCGAACTCGGGCATTTTGTGTTCCGGGGCTCGGTACTTTGGAGGTAACCGCTCGCGGGCTACACTTTGAAACGACGCGGCCCGCCGATCATTCGGCGGGCCGCGTCGTTTCAGGGGCTTACGTGTCAGTTTTTCCTATTCCACGAGTTACCGCCTTTGCGATCGCCGCCTTTCTCGCCTCCTCCTCGGTCGCTTCGATCGCTCTTCTCACCACCCTTGGGGCCGCCCGGCCCCATGCCGCTACTGCCCGGCCCAAACCCACCGGGGCCGAAGCCACCGGGGCCGAAGCCACCCGGCCCTCGTCCCGGCATTTTCGGTTCGTTACCACCGGCCACCGATCCGATGCCCCAATTCGCGGGGCGGGTGCCGTTTTCTTCGTAGTTCGCGATCTTCGCGTCGATGCTCTGTTGGCGGGTGAACCGCAGGTACTCGTCGGCGGTTATGAACCCGTCGTTGTTAAGGTCCATGTTCATGAAATCTTGGATGTCTTTGCCGGCCTTGCGCCACTCGTAGAGGCCGATCTGTCCGTCCTTGTCCGTATCGTCTTGCTCGAACCACGACGGAAGATCCTTCGGCAACTTGCCGTAGCGCATCGCGATCGGCTTCTCTTCTTCGGTTTCTCGCTTCTCGAATTGGCGCTGGTCCCCACCGCCCCAACTGTTCTCGCCACCGCCCCATCCGCCAAAACTGCCCCCGAAACCACCGGGGCCACCGCCCCAGTTGCCCGGGCCACCCGGACCCATACCGCCGGGGCCGCGCCCCGGACCGCCGCCGTTACCCGCGGACGCCGCGCGTGCCGCTTCGTTCGCGGCGTGATACTCGAGGTACTGGGCTTTCGACATGGTGCCGCTCTCGGGCAGCGGTCGGCCGCCCATGCGTTCGGTCATGTTTTTCAGGAAGTCGCGCGTTTGCGGGGGGATCGCGCCGAGATCAACGGTGTCGCCGGTGCTGTTCGTGAGTCGTTGGAGCATCGACCAGCCACGTTCGGGGTCTATTCCGCGGCCCATTCCGCCGCCGCCACCTGGCCCGCCGCCCGGCCCCATACTACCGGGGCCACCGCCCGCACCCGGGAACCCGCCACCGTTACCACGGTCGCGTCCGCCACCCGGCCCCGTGCCACCGCCAGAGCCACCCGGGAACCCACCACCGGGAAAACCTCCGCTACCGGGGAACCCGCCACCGCCCGGTCCCATGCCACCACCCTGGAATCCACCGCCTCCCGCACCGGGGAACCCGCCACCACCGCCTTGGAAGCCGCCGCCGTTACCGCGATCGCGACCTCCTCCACCGGGGCCGCCTTGGAAGCCACTACCTCCCGCGCCGGGGAAGCCCCCACCCTGGAAGCCACCGCCCCCGGCACCGGGGAACCCGCCACCGCCCCCGGCACCGGGGAACCCGCCACCGCCCGGGAAGCCGCCGCCACCGCCGTTATCCCGCCCGAAACCACCCTTTCCGCCCTTACCACCGCCGGGTTGAGCTGGTGTGGGGGTCGGGTCGAGGAGGACGATCAGACCGAGCATGCCGGAAAACGCGAGCCACTTCTTCCACATGGCGATACCCCAAAAATGGGCAGCATATGTCAATGGTGATACTAACCCTAAGTGCCCCAACAAGTCACGGGGCATTCGCGAAAGTCTCACCTTACTTTCAGAAATGAATGTGCCCGTTTTTGTGTTTGGTCAACGAGCGCAATGTGTACTTGTTAAACGCCAAAGCCGGCGCATCGGAGACAACACGCGCCACCAAATCTCGTGTGTGAGCTTGGGCGACCTCGTCCGTCATTCCTTTTTGAACCCGTCGCACCGGTCGGGTAAAGTGGATTATGAATTCCGCGTGACCGGCGCGTGAAGCCGAAAACCCGCCTCGAATCAACTGAGCGGCGTTCGGAATCTGCCAATTATCCTTCTTTTGCCAGGGCCATTTACCCCATGCGCACGCACTTCTGCGCCCCGATCTTCGGCGAAGGAAATAGAACCCGGGGACCGCGAACGGTACCCGCCCCGCGCACCCTCGTTCGGTTCCTGCTGCCGCTCGCGCTGCTCTTGTCCGCGTCGGTCGCGTCGGGCCAGGAGCCGATCCGGTTCGCCCGTACCCCCGACATCTCGCCCGACGGCAAGACGATCGCGTTCAGCTACCTCGGCGACATCTGGACCGTCGAGGCCATCGGTGGCGTCGCCCGGCCGGTCACGATGCACGAGGCCCACGACGTCAACCCGATGTTCAGCCCGGACGGGAAGTGGATCGCGTTCAGCTCGAACCGGTTCGGCCAGTACGACGTGTTCGTCGTTTCCGCGGTGGGCGGGAAGCCGAAGCGCCTCACGTTCGACCACGCGCCCGACATGGTGACGGGGTGGGCGCCGGACGGGAAGAGCGTGGTCTTCACCTCGCCGCGCTCGACCGCGTACCCGTCCAACTCTGAGTGCTTCACGGTGTCAGTGGAGAGCGGCGCCGAGCGGAAACTGAACCTGTTCGAGGCCAAAGAAGCGCACTTCTCGCCCTCCGGGAACGTGGTCGCGTTCGTGCGCGGGCCGGGCACGTGGTACCGGCGCGGGTACCGCGGGTCGAGCAACGACGACATTTGGGTGAGTGAGGTGGACGGCAAGAGTCCGCGGCGCGTCACCACGTTCGACGGGCAGGACAGTTACCCGATGTTCAGCCCGGACGCGCGGAAGCTCTACTACGTCACCGAGAACGGCAGCAGGTCCGGGTGCGCGAACCTCGTGTGCCAGCCGCTCTCGTCCGACTTCACCCCGGCGGGTCCGACCAGGCGACTCACGACGCACGAGGACGACACGGTGCGCCACGCCCGTGTTTCCGGCAACGGCGAGTGGATCGTGTACGAGTGCGGCGCGGACCTGTGGGTCGCCTACACGCAGGGCGACCGGTCCCCGCGCAAGCTCGCCATTGAAGTGAACGCCGACGACAAGTCGAACACCGAGCGCACGGTCACCCTCACCCGCGACGCGACCGAGTACGCGCTCTCGCCCGACGAGAACCACGCGGTGCTCGTGATCCACGGGCAATTGTTCCTGACGAAGATTCCCGGCGGTGGGAAATGCACGCGCCTCACCGAGCACGCATTCGCCGACAGCAACCCGACGTGGTCGCCCGACGGCAAAAAGATCCTCTTCGCCTCCGATCGCGGGGGCACCACGGACCTGTACGTGCTCGAAGCGGACGACGCCGAGCACCCCGAACTGACCAGGGCTCACAAGTTCAAAACGACCCGGCTCACGAACACCGGGTCCGAAGAGATCAGCGCGACGTTCAGCCCGAAGGGAGATCAGATCGCGTTCATCCGCGAGGGGAAGCTCTGGCTGATGAAGCCCGATGGGAGCAACCAGCGGGTGCTCGTGAGCGCCCAGAAGGTACTCGATTACGACTGGGGACCGGACGGGAAACACGTCGCGTACTGCCGGATGGATGGTTCGTTTTCGGCGGAAATTTACATCTCCGCGACCGACGGCACCGGCGCGCCCGTAAACGTGTCCCGGCACGCCACGTTCAACAGCGACGTGTCCTGGAGCCAGACGAACGGGAAGCTCGCGTTCGTGGGCCAGCGCCGGAACGCATACGGCGTTCACGTCGTCTCGCTCCAGAAGCCGCTCGCCGACGGCAGCACCCGGCCGCCCGCGGACCAGATCGACTGGGAAGACCTGCACCTCCGCGTCGAGCGCCCCACGAACATGAGCGCCGAGTACGGCACCGTCTCGCCCGACGGAACCCAGGTCGCGTTCCGCTCGCTGTCCAACGGCGACGACCTGTGGATCGTGAGCAGCAACGGCGCGCTCCTCACGCGCATGACGTCCGGCGGGCAGGTGCCGAGCTGGATCAAGTGGTCGAAGAAGACGTCGTTCGGGACGGTGTACTTCCTCAACGGGTCTGGGGAGCTGCGGTTCGTTCGCACCGGGTTCGGGTTTAACTCGACCAGTGGAGGGCCGCCCGAACCGAGCAAGGTCGCGTTCTCGGCGAAGATGACGATCAAGCGCGACGAAGAGTTCGCCGAGATGTTCGCGCAGTGCTGGCGGGCGCTCTCGGACAATTTCTACGACTCCAAGCACCACGGCGCGGACTGGTCCGCGGTGCGGAGCAAGTTTCTCCCGCTCGTTGCCCACACCGCGACCCGCGAAGACCTCTACGCGCTCGTCAGCCTGATGCTCGGCGAGCTGAACGCTTCGCACCTCGGCATCAGCGGGAAGATGCCGACGCCGGACGAGTGGACCGCGGACCTCGGGCTGATCTTCGACGACACCTACCGCGGACCGGGGCTCAAGATCACCGAAGTGCTCAAGCGCGGCCCGGCCGACAAGCGCGGGATGAACATCAAACCGGGCGACATCGTGCTCTCGATCGATCGCACGGAACTGACCAACAACGTGAACGTCTCGAAGCTGCTCAACAACAAGATCGGGGAGGGCGTGCAACTCGAAATCGCCAGTGACCCGAGAGACGCGAAGACGAAGCGCCGGATCGAGATCGTCGCGGCGAGCCGCACCCGCATTTCGCAACTCATGTACGAGCGCTGGGTGCAACAGAACGCCGACGCGGTCGCGAAAGTCAGCGACGGCAAGGTCGGCTACATCCACATCCCGAGCATGGACGAACCGGGGCTGGATACGTTCGTCCGCGCTTTGTACTCCGACCACTTCGACAAAGAGGCGCTGGTCATCGACGTGCGGTTCAACGGGGGCGGGTTCACGCACGACCAAGTGCTGAACTACCTCGCGGGGAAGGAGCACACGTTCTTCAAGCAGCGCGACGGCGGCGAGGGACTTGTACTTCGCAGTGCCGACCGGAAGTGGACGAAGCCGATGGTGGTCATGGCCAACAACCGGTCGTACTCCGACGCGGAAATCTTCCCGCACGCCTTCCGCGCTTTGGGGTTGGGTAAGGTCGTTGGTCAGGCGACCGGCGGGTTCGTGATCGGCACCGGCAGCACGCGGCTCATCGACGGCTCGTCGTTCCGGCTCCCGCGGATCGGGGTCTACACGAACAAGGGCATCAACATGGAGAAACAGGGCGTGCAGCCGGACGTGCCCGTTGAAGTCACCCCCGACGACTGGGCGAAGGGCATCGACGGCCAGTTGCTCAAGGCCGTCGACGTCGTGGCTCGGGACGTCCGGGAGTGGAAGAGGACCAAAACCGGCCTCGCGGGTACGCCCGCGCCGAGTGCGCCGCCGGCCACCGCGCCGGCTCAAGTGCCGGTCGCGCCGATGCCACACGACTCGACTCCACCTCCTGCACCCAGCAACCGGCCAACAACGCTCATTCCGATGGCGGAGGAGTAGGCGCAATCTGGTACCGGCGAACGGTCGGCACTCGCCGACGTTCCCGGCGCCACTGGCCGGCTTGCACACCGTTAGTGAGCCACTGGAGAGGCGGGTTCTCGGCGGTGGAGGAGTTGTATTAAGCACCGACCTCGGTATTGCACCGGACCGGGCAGTCTGATCAAATCTGCTTCTCGTTGCGCACCGCGTGCCGTCGCCGCGCATTTGGAGTCGCGGCCGGTGAGTTATTGTCTCCGGATTGCTCGTGTTGATGTGGCGGGCAGTCACGGGCACCCAATCGCGCTCATTTTGATTGCCCGGGATCTTATCGCCGCACGGCCCGGAAAGTGGCACGAACGTGAACCCGTCCGGGTTCCCAACAGCGCGGCACCTGGCTCGCCGATTCGTTTCTAAAACCTACCGCCCACCGAGTGAGTCCGGCAAGCGAACTGTGCTGTTCGACACCGGAAGCGACCCGAATGCGATTTGATCTCGTTCGTGCCGTGCAGTTACTCGTTGAGATTTGCAGCGGAAGGGCAGGGATTCGAACCCTGGAACACCTTTCGGTGTTGCCGGTTTTCAAGACCGGTGCAATCGACCACTCTGCCACCCTTCCAAACGCTTGAATTTCCAGCCCTTTCTACTCACATCGCGGTTTCGGCCATTTTCGCTATACTACCGTTTGTACTACCTGAAGGCTAATTCGCGGTAGTAGAGTTGCCCGTGACGGATGCGACCCGGCACGAGCGGCGACACCTGAACCCTTATAAGCAGAGGTGACGCATGTCACAGTCTAGCGGTTCGCGCGCGTCCCGAAAAGCAGTCAGCCCAAAGAAGCCTTACGCGGACTTCCCTCTGTCCCCGCACCGGTCTGGGATGTGGCAAAAGAAGATCCGCGGGAAGATCCATTACTTCGGCCGGTGGGGACAACTCGTTGACGGCGTTCTCACACGGGTCGAGGGCGACGGCTGGAAAGAGGCGCTCGCGCAATACAAGCGCGTCGCAGACGACCTCCACGCGGGCCGCACGCCGCGGGTGCGAAAGGACGGTGAACTTACCGTTGCGGACCTATGCAACCGGTTCCTCACAGCGAAGCTCCGGAAGGTCGAGGCGGGGGAGTTGAGTACCGTTTTGTTCGCCGATTACAGAACGATTACCGACCTACTTACTGAGGCGTTCGGCACTGGCCGCCCCATCGACGATCTCGCGGCCGACGACTTCGCGGATCTGCGTGCGCGCATGGCAAAGAAATGGGGGCCGGTCCGACTCGGCAACAGCATCACGCGCGTTAAGAGCGTATTCAAATTCGGGTACGAAACTGGCGCGATGGAGCGCCCCGTTCGGTACGGGCCGGAGTTCGTGAAGCCGGACAAATCCGTTCTCCGACGCCACAAAGCGAAGATGCCGGTGAAGATGTTCGAGGCGAACGAGGTCCGTTCTCTAATTGATGGGACGGATGTGGTAAAGCCCGACGCGACCATTCGTGCGATGATCCTTCTGGGCGTGAACTGTGGGTTTGGTAATACGGACTGCGCCGAGTTACCAACCGGCGCCGTGAATCTCAATACGGGATGGATCGACTTTCCGCGCCCAAAGACGGGTATCGCTCGGCGCTGTCCGCTCTGGCCTGAAACAGTTGCTGCACTTCGGACCGCATTCGCGGAGCGGCCGAAGTCGAAAAGTCCGGCGGACGCTGGGCGCGCGTTCCTCACAATGCGGGGAACACCGTTCGCTGAACAAACCGAGCGAGGCAACAAAAAAGATCTGGTCGGCGTTCGGTTCACAACCCTGATCCGCGCTCTCGGCTTACACCGCCCGCGAGTCGGCTTTTACTCGTTGCGCCACGTCTTCGAGACAATAGCCGGCGACTCAAAGGATCAGGTCGCGGTCGACATAGTAATGGGACACAGCGATCCTTCAATGGCGAGCGCGTACCGTGAACGGATTGACGACGTGCGGCTTCGTGCCGTGGCCGATCACGTCCGCGCGTGGGTGTGGCCGGCTGCCAGCTGATTGGATTTTTGTGAAGCGACCGGGTACATATCGACTCACGCCAGTGAGGATCAATCATGTTCACGGTCGCAGACCTGCAAAAGCGCTACATGGTGACCGCGAATACCGTTTTGGGTTGGATCAGAAACGGCGACTTGAAAGCTATCAACGTGGGCCGAACGGCGGCGCGGCAAAAGGCGCGGTGGCGCATCACGCAAGCCGCACTTGAAGCGTTCGAGCAGTCCCGCACCCCTTCGCCACCCCCAGCGCCTTCACCACGCCGTCGGAAGTCACCCGCCGACGTAATCGAGTTTTACAAAGTGGGTTCGCGCTAGTCTTCAAAGTCGGGCTGCACCAGAACTTTGTGGCGACAGTGCTTACACACATTGGCCGCCGCGCTGATTAGCTCATCACAATACGGGCAGTGAACCCGATCGCCGACAACCGGATAGAGCAGAAGGATTAGTAACCCGATCACGCCAAAGAGCAGCCCCAGAATCCCTCCCGCGTCAGCGCCGATAGATCGCACCCGACCCATCTGGCTGCCGATGTAGGCCGGAACCGCGAACCAAGCAATAACCAGCACGAAGATAGCTGCGTAGAGTGGATTTCCAGCAAGAGGTATCGCGATCCCAGAAATAATCGTCAGGAGGATAGAAACTAACACCATCTTTGCAATCTTAGCGCCCTTCGAGTTGTTCGATTTGCGGTCAGCCCGGCCCATCACTACACCCCAGAGCCGGTTTGCGCTGGATGTCGCGCTTTTACCGGCGCATCCACTTTTGGCAACTAAGTTGACAATTTAGGCCATACGGGTGATACTTCCTTCATCCAACTGAACGTCCGTTTAGAAGGCTCGCGACGAATCATGCCCGCCATTGCCTACGCGCTCGAAGCTCCCGCCTGTTTGGTTTTCGATGGCCGAAAAGCCGATGTTGGAGCGACAGTGTATCGCGCCCTTGCCCTACTCGCAAACAAGGGTGGATCTGCGCCCATTACGGAGATTTGCCAAGATGTGTGGAATGTGCCGGAAGTGGCCCGCCGAAGCGTTCACAGTCTCGTTCACCGAGTCAACGAAAAGCTCGACGCGGTAGGCTGTGACCTGCGCTGTGCGGTTGACGGGCCGGAAATGCGGCTCTACTGACTTTCTGTTGAATCATCGGGCTGTGTGGGCGACTGCTCTTGACGAAGCTTGATTTGGTCTGGTTCGTCGGCCGGAGGGTACCCAGACTCGCGAAGGAACTTCCTTACGGCTTTGTCAACGAGTGCTGCGCCTTCGTACCGCTCTGGTGGCGAGAGGCTTTGATTGAATGCGTTCGCGGCTGCGATGAGTTCCGCTGAAGGCCGATACGAAACCGTATTCGGGAACTCATCCTTACTTTTCCTTTTCCCCATAGTGCGCAACATCTTAAACCTCGCCTCATTGGTGTCAACTAGCTGCCAATGGCTTTCCCGGTAACGTACCTTCGGCAGAAACTTAATGAATCTTAAAGATTCTTATTGAATCTCTAAGATTCTCAACGATACTTAAAGCGTCACCGCTTCATTCAGCACGCAACGCATTAATAGGAGCATCCTCAATGGATGAATCTCTCAAGGAATCCGTGCGCAATTTGCTCAAGCGCACTGTTCGCCTGTTGAAACGCATCACGCTCATTCCGGCGGACAAGCCGGGTCAACTAATCCCCGCGCTCGCGCCGGCGGACCTTTGGCGCATGGCGCCCGCGCTCATCGACGATACGCGCAGACTCGCGGAACAGGTCGGCTACATCCCGACCGATCCCGAAGAACTCACGCAGATCGCAGGCATTGCACGCGCGATTGACGAGCAGCACGCGCCTACTTCCAGCGCCGTCGTGTAACTCCGCACTCAAACGCCCGCACCAACCAAACAGGGAACTCAACCAATGGATAAGCCACTCCCAGAACTCGGCGCCGAACCTCGCGAACTGGCGGCAGCGCCGGAACTCATGATCGACCTCGCGCTCTCGCTCGCCCCTCGGCGGCTCTGCGTTGCATCGGCGCTGCTGACACTGCTCGGCGGCTACTCGCGCGACAAGGTGCAAAGCATCTTCGCGGAGATCAAGAAGGTTCAGGCTGAACTCGCGAACCCGAACCGAGAGTTCGGCGACCTCCTCTACTCCGCTCGCGATCTCCTCGCCGCAGTCGCGAAGTTGGAGAACGCGGTGTTCACGCTCGTGATCGCACGCATCAAACACGGGCGCGCGATCGTCCCGCGCACCATGTCGGCCTGATTCAACCAACCAACCCACGAGTGACACGAGGGATTCACCAATGACGACGGCGGTTGCGAGGATCGAAGACAGCGCGTTGACGGGGGATAAGGTCGCGCTCCTCCGGCGCACGCTCTGCCCCGACCTCAATAACGACGAGATGGAACTGTTCGCGGCCGTGTGCAACCGAACGAAGCTCGATCCGTTCGCGAAGCAAATCTACGGCATGAAGCGCAAAGGCAAGCTCACCATCCAGACGGGTATCGACGGCTTCCGCGTGATCGCGGTCCGGACCGGCGAATTGGACGGACAGGAAGGGCCGTTCTGGTGCGGCAAGGATGGCGCCTGGAAGGACGTCTGGGTTGAGCAAGGTCCGCCCGTCGCGGCGAAGGTAATCGTGTGGCGCAAGGGCTGCTCGCGAGCCTTCACGGGTATCGCGAAGTTCGCCGAGTACGCGGAGTATTACAACGGGCAACTCTCCCATATGTGGGGGAAGATGTCGGCGAACCAAATCGCCAAGTGTGCCGAAGCGCTCGCGCTTCGCAAGGCGTTCCCGGCTGACCTCTCCGGACTCTACACGGAAGAGGAGATGGCGCAAGCGGGCGAACCGGATGCGCCCGTGACTCAATCGCAACCCGCGCCCGCGGCGCAGCAGCCGCAACTGCCGGCCGCGAAGACCTCCGCGCCGGCCCCTCAAACCGAGTCGGCCGACGATCGCGTTCGGCGCCAACAGAAGCTCGGCAACCCGCTCAACGATTCCCTAGCGATCAAAGAACTAGGGATGCGGAAGGGCTTCACCCTCGCGCGGATCTACGAGGGGTTGAACACGAAGTTCAAGGCCGCTTACACGCCCACAACCCCGTGGGGCGATGTAAGCAAGACGCACCGCGAGGCGGCCGTGAAGCAACTCGAAGCCATGCCAGACCTCAACAGCGCGATAGACCTCGAAACCCTCGTGAAGCGAGTTGCGACCGCGACGAAGGCGACGCCGGAGCACGTGTTCCTGAAGTACGCAATCGCGGCCGAACTTCACGAGTGCGTCACGGCGCCGGAACACATGACCAAAGACCAACTCGAAAAGGCATGCAACTCGTTCCGGGCGAAGCTCGATTCGCTCGCGGATGTGCCGGACAACGCCGAGTAGTCGTTCCCGAACAACCCGCGGGTGCGTGTACCCGCGGGACATCTTGCACCGCAACAAGAAACAGGATCTTGAATCATGGTCACGAAGAGCGTTCAGTCGACCCTGCTCGATGATGAAATCATGGTCCCCAACGGCGGCGGGACTGTCAAAAAGGTGGACGCATACGACTGGAAGACTATCGACAAGCCCGGCCGATTCACGAACCTGGATAAGCGACTCATCTCGATCGACCACGCCTACCAGCGCGACAGCGTTGTCGAGGCAAGAGTGAATCGGATCGCGGCCGAATTGTCGTGGGTGAAATTCGGAACCATTACCGTCATCCGTAGGCAGGATGGAACCTACTGGTGCATCGACGGTCAACACCGCCTGTTGGCCGCGCTCAAACGGAGCGACATCCCCCGCGTTCCGTGCATGGTGTTCAACGCCTTTAGTCGCGTGCAGGAAGCCGAAGGCTTCCTGGGGATCAACATGGACCGTGGCGCGGTCAAGATGTTCGACAAGTTCAATGGGCTGATGGCTGCCAATGACCCCGTCGCGGTCGCGATGAAAGAGATGGTCGAGGGTAGCGGCTACAAGATCGCAAAAGGTGCCGCGAACAAGACGGTTCAGTGCGTCGGGGCGATCTACTCCGCGGTGGATGCGGACGAGCGCGCGGCCTACGTCGCGTGGAAGCTCTGCGTTGACCTCTACGCCGGACAGCAGCCCCTTGATCGCGTCTTCCTGGGTCTGTTCACACTTGAGCGGGCGTTGAAAAAGCGCGATGCGACCCGCAGCCTCGACGACGTTGACAATCGGAAGATTCTTCTGAAGGCCGGTTCCATCGCAATTGACAAATCCATTCGCGACCTTTCTGCCGGTCTGGGCATCGGCGGGCGCAGGGCATACGGGGCCGGCGTCGCGAAGCTAATCAACGAAAAGCGCCGGTCTGGAAAAGTCCCTTCACTCCTCGCGGGCACCGATCATGAGTGAGACTCGAAACGTGGCCGATATTACCGTCCCGTCCAGCGCACGGGACGGCTTGAACATCCTGCATTTGGTCGGCTCGATCGAGAGGGTTGGCCTACTGCACCCGGTTGTCCTTAACACTCGGAACGAATTGATCGCGGGGCGCCGGCGGTTGGCCGCGGTCAAATCAATGGGGTGGAAGAAAGTTCCCGTTCGGGTGGTCAGGAGCCTGGATGATGCGGCGCTGGCGCTGCTCGCCGAACGCGACGAGAACACCTGCCGAGAGAGACTCACTCACGAGGAGATGATTGAGATCGGCGCTAAGCTCGAAGCCCTCGAAGGTCCGGCGGCTAAGAAACGGCAGGGCTCCCGCACGGATAAACCTTCCGGCAAATTACCGGAAGGTTCCGCCGGTGACACTCGCGATAAGGTGGCCGGGGCGCTCGGGGTCAGCGGGAAGACCTACGAGAAGATGAAACAGGTTGCTGGGGCTGCGCGGAAAGAGCCGGAGAAGTTCGGCGACTTGCCCGCGCTGATGGATACCAAGTCGGTCGATGCCGCACACCGCGCGTTGCGGGAGCGGCAGAAGCCAAATCCGGAGGCCAAAGCCGATGTGGGCGATGCAAGATCTGGAGAACCGAGTTCGGTTGCTGGAGGAACAAAACCAGATCCAGAAAGAGCAACTCGAAGTGCTCCACGAGTCGGTGGAGTTGTTGAAGCTGATCGCGTCGAGGAGCGGCAGCAAGCCGCGCCGCAAGCCGTCGAGCCGCCCGCCCCGCAACGCGATGCTGAACCCGCCCGGCCTGATCCGGCGGTAGCAGATCGGGAGCAAGATCGGCGGCAGTCGATCATTACGGCGGGCAAACTAGTTATGGAAGCGATCAAGTGGGTGAACGCGGCGAGCGAGTGCCGAAAGACCCGAACTTTGGACGTGGTGAATGGGCAACTGAATGCCGCGCTCGCGAACCTGATCGGTGAGGATTCCGGATGCGAGAGTTAGGTATCGACAACCGCTGATCGGCCTGGGGCGTGCGACGATCGCACGTCTCGCCGGGTTCGACTCCCGGCCGGCGGCCTTCCCTTTTCTTCAGTGGATGTCAGCAGCAAGCGCACGGCGTTAGGGAACCGTGCGCACTTGTCGGAGTGGAACTAGTGCCAAGCCGATTGTTGCGCGAAGGGATCTTGGATTCCGCGGCCGTTAATTCGCTCTCGCTCCCGGCAGAGGTCTTCTACCGGCGACTCATGAGCGTTGTTGACGACTTCGGACGATTCGACGGGCGCCCTGCTGTTCTCCGGGGCCGGTTGTACGCTTTGAAACTCGACACGGTACGCGAGGCAGACATTACCCGCTGGATCGCCGAGTGCGAGAAGGTCGGATTGATCTCCCTCTACACGGTCGATTCCAAACCCTACATCCTGTTCGAGAAGCTCGGCACCCCTCGCGCGAAAGAGTCCAAGTTCCCGGGACCGGGGCAGGCGGACAAGGGCGCTAAGGCCGCGCCTCAAATTACATCTGTAAACGCCTGCGAGCAGATGAAAACAGATGTACCGGATTCGTATTCGGGTACGGATTCGTATTCGGGTGCGGATTCGTTCTCTTGCTCGGAGTTGGACAAGCCAACTCGCGAGCCGGACGAACCGCCGGTGATGACGTTCCCGTGTGCCGGTTCCGGTCCGCGGGAATGGTGTCTCACTCAAAGCAAGCTCACCGAATGGTCGAACGCCTTCCCCGGCGTCGATGTGCTCGCGGAGTGCCGTAAGGCGCGCCAGTGGCTCATCGACAACCCGCGCAAGTGCAAGACGCATTCCGGCATGGCTCGCTTCCTCGGCTCTTGGCTCGGACGAGCGCAGGACAGCGGACGGGCCGCGACCTCTCGACAACCCAACCTCTTCAGTCTCGACCACGGGGGGCGGCGAGAGTCTCGCGTTCTCGCGCAAGTGGCCGAAGCGCTGTCACAGCCCCCGGAGTAATTCCCAAATGCCGAGTATCGCACAGAGTCACGCCGTCCACGGGCGGCCGTGGAAGTTCGTCACGTTCATTGCGCACGCGGACGAGATGGGTGAAGCAAAGATCACCACCGAATCGCCACCGATTCCCACGCGGTCGAATCTCGCGCCCGTCGCGAACGTGAAGAAGGCGAACGAAGTGTTCACCCCTGAGCAGTTGCTTCAACGGCTCGACGCTTACGCCGCGCGCGCCGTTCTCGATCTTCCGCTGTTTCACGATGGCCCGCCCGATGTGCCCGTTCTCGTGTATCCGCGGCGCCAGCGGAATGGGGTGCTTAAGCCCGTCGCTCAAACCCTTCAGTGCTTTGCGTGCGACGACGCCGTAGTAGCTCAGTCGGCCGCAGAGAGGGCTGGAAGGTGCGCTCCCTCGCAGGGGACGCGAACGAGTCAGAAGCGTACTGCCCGACCTGTTTTGATCGTTACGGATGGGGGGACGAAGACAATGGGGAGTGAGATTCAAAAGCAAGCGCCGCGGGCGCCGGCCAAAGTCGGAAGCGACTGGCAATCGTTGGCGGGGCGACAGGATTTCAACCCGCTCACGGCGGTTCCGCAGGAGTGTCGGCAGGCTGTCGCAAAGCTCTGGATGTGCAACGAGCATCTGTTTGCCAGTTCGCTTGCAATTTGCGCAACGATACGGGTATACCTCGAAGAACAGAAAGTCACACCAGAAGACATCGAAAGAATCGTCTCGCGGCTACTCAAACCCGACCTGCGCGCCGGGCACAAATTTGCTTCCGACGTCATCGCGGATCTATCGCGAATGGTCGGAGAGGCAGCAAAGCACAACGAATCGCTCGCGCGATTGGAAGCCATGAAACAACCGGTCGTGAACATTGCCGAAACTCTGAAGCTCGGCGACCTGTTCAGGACTGATTGAGAAACGGGGCGGGAGATGGCGAACGCGCGGCTGATGGTGGCGGCTGCGCGACGACTGGCTTGAAAGCGGCCCGGTCGGATCTCTCGCCCCGCGATTCACGCCACCAACTTACCACCGAGGACGACGAACCATGCAGCCCGAACAGCACGAAATCGACCGGCTTCACGACGACGGCAACCCGCACGTTGAGGCGTCAATTACCGTGGCGGCCGAACCGGAACCACAACAGCAGGCAGAGCCGGAGCCGGACTTCAGCGAGTACGACGCCGATACGGTCAAGCTCGTGATGGAAGCCGAACGGGAGGTCGGCACGTGCGAACGCGAGTGGAACACGCTGAAAGCGGATGCGGCCGAAGCCAAGAAGATCCTCGACGCGCGAATCTCCGATCTCCGCAAGCTGATCCGCGACCGCGAAGAGATGCGAGGTAAGCGCCCCGAAGTAACACTCCTCGACTTCATCCCGGCGCCGGAGAAGTGGCGCGAGCTACCGGTTGACTCACTCAACGTGGATAAGGGGATTCTCGCTCACCTGAGCTTCGAGCAGATTCCGAACCTGGGCGTTCTCTGGGATGAGATCACCAGTTTCAATTCGGCGGATGGTGCCCCATACGGCCTCGCGCTCGGCGACGTGGCGACGATCCGAATGGCGATCGCGGATCTTCAGGACGCAGAGAAAGGCGCGAAACCTCAAGTGGACGTGACCGAGAGCCTTTGGCGCGAGTACCCGATTGTTCGCTGGAATCGGTTCGGGATCAGCGCCAAGGACATCGAGAAGCTGGAGGCCGGCGGGGTTAAGCGCGAGTCTCAACCGATGCCGATTCGCACAGTTGGCGACCTCTCGAACTTCTCGACTCCGACCGCGAACGGGTACTCGCGGAAGTACGCGGACATCAAGGGAATCGGCGAGGCGGGCGCGGATCGGATCAGCGAAGCGGAAATGCGATTCTGGTCATGGTGGAACGCGGGCGGCGACAAAGAGTTCGCGCGGGAACGAGGGCTGATCCGTGGGGATGAGACTACCGCCGGAACTGGAAGCGATAGTGCTGGCGTCGTCAGTCCCAGCGAAGCGTTCGGCCCGCAAGGTCTCGCCTCCCCCGGTGATGCGGAGTTCAATCCGCCCGCCTCAGTCGGAAACGAGATCCCGTTCTAAGTACCGCAACTCGAAGTGTGAGGTTGACGGCGTTCAGTTCGATTCGCGCAAGGAAGCGGCGCGGTGGGGCGAACTGAGAACGCGAGAGGCGGCCGGAGCAATAGTCGCGCTCCGGCGCCAAGTCCGAATACCCATCATCGTTAACGGTACGCGGGTCTGTGCATACGTCGCGGACTTCGTGTACATCGCGGGCGGCCGGCGCGTGGTCGAGGATGTGAAATCAGCGTTCACGCGCAAGCTGCCCGTGTATCGGCTCAAAAAGAAACTGCTCGCGGCGCTGGGTGTGGAAATCAACGAGGTGTGACAGTGAACATTCCCGAACCAGACATGAAGGCGGCGTGCGATTGGTCGATGGGGTACGCGCGGAAGCGCGCACGCGGTAGCAGCGAGGTCGAGGAAGTCTTGATCGACGCGGCAACCGACGCGCTCATGTGGGCGCGCACCAACTGCAAGAACGCGACCACGTTCATCGCGCTCGCGAAGTCGGCCGTTCGGCGCTGGTTCGGGCGCGCCTTGCACCGTCACAAATTGAAGAAGAACAATCGGCCCGGCTTTGGTGGACTGCCGGAGCAGGTCGAGGGCCGCCGGGAGAAGCCGACCAAGCCCATGATGATCGAGGAGCTTCCCGACGACATCGCGTTCGTCGTCCGGCTCTACATGGTGGACGCTTACACCTGTCGTGAAATCAGCCTGCTCACCGGTCAGAGCCACGACACGGTAAACCGCAAGTTGCACCGCGCGGCAGAACTGCTTTCCCCCGGACGTCTCAAGCCGTCACGCGGGAACGGGGAAAAGCGCCTGTCCGCGGGGTGGTGAGGGCTTCAGATGGAATCGAAGGTTGAGGAGCGGGTTGCCACCGAACAGCCCGCTTGTTCGCGGTGTCCGGCGTTCATCTGGACAGAAGAGAGCATCAGAACGGGACTGTGCCACGGGTGCTGTTCTCCGGGACCAACAATCCGAATCGGGTCAGAATAGGACGTCGGAGGTGTGAGCGGGAAAGGCTGTTTGCATTATGCCTTCACGCTTCCCTGTCCTGAACACCCGACCCAAATCCGCGACTGTGGACGGCATGCGCCCCAGCGCGGCGAAACGTGGATACGACCGGCGTTGGCAGCGAACGCGGCTGCTGAAGCTGTCGCAACATCCGTTCTGCGAAGACTGCGAAATCATCGGGATTGTGAGCGCGGCGGGAGAGGTCGACCACATCGACGGCAAAGGTCCGCTCGGTGAACGTGGTCACGACCTCACGAACCTGCGCGCGCTCTGCAAGTCCTGTCACTCCAAGAAGACCGCCCGCGAAGACGGCGGGTTGGGCCACAGAAAGGCGACCACATGAGTGCAGTAGCGATGATGCCCCTTCCCCCCGACGACGGTGATAGCGATGGTGGAGTGCGGAACCCTCACCGAGTCGCTCTTAAAGAGGGTGTCCAACTCGCAACCTGTCTCGGCGTCTGGGCAATCTTCCTGTTCCTCGTGTTCTACTTCCTGCTCTGATCTGCTCATCCGCGGCGTGGTGTCGGCGAAAGTGATCGCTGACACCATCTTCCTCATCTGGCTCTTATCCCGGTGGTGAACCAATGGAATCGCGCAACGATCGAGCATCGGCACTGGCGGTGCAAGCGCTCGCAACAGTGGCAGCGGCCGAACGGGAGTTGAAGAACGAGTACGGCTCGAACCGGAAGGCGCGGCGTGCGCTCGCGGCAGCAACACGACGTGACAATCGGCGAATGGTGAAGCTCCGGAGCGAAGCGGCCCGACTCGACGAGAAGATTCGACATTTAGCTAAGTGACATCCGTCAAAGTGTCGGGGCGGGATACCCCTCCGGATTCTCTGAGGTGAGGTCCGGAAGACCCTTCCGCCCTGACGCAAAAACTCGCGCAAGTATCCAGAGGCATGGGAGGGGGGGATCGTGAGTCGTTCGGTCGAAAACCGCGCGTGTGCCCGGTGCGCCCGCCCGATCGTCCGTGTTCCCGCTCGCGGCCCCCTCCCGACCTACTGTTCACACTCGTGCCGTTGAGCTGCGGGGCACAAGCGCGACAGTGACCGGCGCCGGGGTGAGTGTTCCGCGCTCTTGTGCGAGGGGTGCGGGACTGGGTTCAAGGGGGTGAAGCGGAAGAACCGATTCTGTTCGACCGCGTGCGGGCAACGGCTGCGGCGATGTCCGCACGTGTGAACTCAATCGCAAGAAATGAACAGAGCGAGCCAGGGCGCCCTGGCTCGCTCTGTTCATAGTCCAATCCGTTTCTAAGCAATGACGTCAGTCGGGTTCTTCTTGGAGTGCGTTGCTTCTTTCAGCCTCTCCAAATAATGCGTGGGGTCGCGGCGGATCTCATCCATGAACCGGCACGCCATCTTATTGGGCTCACTGAGCCCCTGCTCCCAGTGGCGGACGGTCTTGACTGAAACCCCAAGAAACTTGGCAAAAAGGGGCTGGCTGACGCAAAGGGCTTGGCGCGTCGCCTTAACCTTTTCCGGGGTGTACGACTCGGGGCGCAGATCGAGAACGACTTTTCGGCAGGTGAACTGCTTGCCGAGGTTATTTCCCGCTTTGAGAGCCGAAACAAATTCGGTAAGCCCCTCTACAATTTCATCCGCAATAGTGTGTTTAGTTTTCCCCACGGCACCCCTCCTAATTTCTTTCCGACTCTTCTTCCTTTCGTTCACGCTAGCTCCCCTTAGCGTTCCGCGCCATCATCCGTTTCACACTCTTCCTCCGAACGTGGTCCCGCTCGATACGGCCGGCTCGCCAATTCCTTATGAGCTTCAGCAATGAGCTTGCGAATCGCTTGCTTGGACTTGGGCGGAAGCGTATCCATTTCGTTCTTCGGGTAGATCAAGACCAACAGAACTGTTGCGAACTCCTCGAAGTAGACGTAGCAAACGCGAAAGCCGGCACTCTTTCCCTTCTCATTCCGCCCGCATCGCATTTTACGGAGACCACCTGTCTCCCGGATCACCGGATTCCCCTTCGGGCTGAGCATAATCAGCGCTTGGAGAAAGGACTTGTCACTATCATCAAGCCCCAACTCTTCCCAGCGCCGTGAGAAGTGAGGTAGCTCGATAAAGAGTAAAAGGTCTTCCGGACTGAACCAGTGGGGCGGGTATTTAAGAACCGCCTCCGTTCGTTTCGCGGAACGCTTTTGTGCCATAAGCGGCCCTTCCTGTCCACTCGAACGGTTCCAAGAGTGGCAGGGGAAATGTATACTATCTGTTAGTACCTTTCAAGGTGAAACTTGATCGAATCAAAGCGCTCCGGTTCTGACTCGATCGCCATCTCCGGGATCAAGGCGCGACCGAAAAGACGCTAGAGCGGCCCTGCGGGTTCGGGTTGCCCGAACCCGTCTCCCGGGCACCCGCGCTACTTGGTTCGCGTCTTGGTATTTGTTGACCAAAGTGCGTTCGGTCACTCCTGCCCTATCCATAGCTGCGTTGCTCGATCGCAGGTCGTCGTTCTAACCACCATGTGAAACGAGGGGTTCAACCTCCCCGTTTTTATCGCAAATGGCAAAGCGGTGCATGCCTCCATATCGCACCAGTGCACGTACACGGGCCGATCACCCTTCACCGGCTCCCAGGCGTCCGAAGGCGAGTTCGCACAACAGGCACGCGGGTGTGGGAAGAAGTGCCGCAGAAAAGCGTGGGATAACGAGCGCGGGCCGAGGAGCAATTCCACGGCCCGTGGTTCGCTGACGAGCTGTTGCGGCGAAATGTCTACGTCGCGTCCGACGATCCTTTAAGAAACTCGGCAACTCGCTCTAACGCGAAAGCCTCATAATCCTCTCGGGTCAGCCCCTTAATCTTGGGGTCGATCTCCTGATGATCTCGGACCTTAAGCTCGCCAGCGGAATCGACGTCGATATCAACACGTGCTTTCCAGTGCGCAACCGGGCGCTCAGTTCCACCCGGCCAAATCGACTGCTGGGGTTCGCGTGGAACGAACTCTAACCAAAATCCACCGCTCCCGTTCTCCTTTGGACTGTGCCCGCTGAAACCGTTCACAAGAATTCGGCGCTTCTCAGCGTCCATTGGTCGTCCTCCTGACTGCAAAGAAGGCAACGAAGCGGAAGTGCTTCTTAAATTGCCAACAACAGTCAAAAGGATATTACAGCTAGCATTTCGCTATCGCGATGTCCGTTGGCTTTTTGACGGGTTTAGTGGTTTAGTTCTTTGATGCCCCTGACAGGCGTCAAGGCGCGGAGGGTTCATGGCGCATCCGGACGAACCGTGTCGTCCGGTTCGTAGGCGGCCCCGCGACCCACCGGATAACCGCTTACCGTGTGAAACATTAGGCCCGTTCGCACCCGCGTTCGCGCCCGCGCACGTGAGCGCAGTCGAATGCGATAGCTAGCGAGAGAACGGGACTGGAGGCGCGGCCTCGTCTCGGCGGCTGTTTGCGTAAGAGTTTGCGTCCCAATCTGTTCCGCTGTCGGATGCTGAAGCTGGCCCCTTAACAACGTCCGCGTTCCGACGTGCGCACCCGCTGGCGACACCCTGCTGCCTCGCGCGGCCCTCCAGGTCGTAATCATTCTCATCCGCCCCTCCTGAATTCCTACTTGAATCAGTTATGGACACTTAGCTCACTGTTTAGGTTCGCTATTCGCGGCATTCTACGCGGGTGCCGCGGCTCTTTGAATTTTGTGTTGTCGTGTTCAGGACATCCGCGCCCTGAACACGACACATTCCCGATGACTCGGCGCGTCGCCGCGAACATCTTCGGGGGCCAAATGGCTGAAGCAACCTACACGCGCTCCGCTGAAACGTCGCTGCTCAAAACCGTGAACACGCTCGCCGGTGGTCAACTCATCCAGTTGCCGACCGGCGAGGCCGCGTTTCTTGATTCCAAAGATCCGCTCGCGGCCGGCGCGTACTCGGAGAACTTTCGCACGAGCGGGAAAGCCACGGTGCAGAAACAAACGGGCATTGTGTTGCTCGCCGGACAGGAAGCGTTCTGGGACCACTCCGCGAACGCGCTAACTAATCTCCCGGTGAACGATCGCGACTTCGCGGCGGGCGTTGTGGTCGATGACGCAAGTTCGCTCCAAACGTCAGCGGTAGTCGATCTGAACAAGCGCCCGCGCTACAAGATTGACGCCGTTCATGGCCCGGCGCTGTCCACGACGGTTGGCACACCGGCGGCCGGCGGGTTTGGGCGCGCGCTGTCGATCGGGAGTGCGGTGAAACTCCTGCTCAGTTCGACGACCGAAGCGCAAAAGGTTGATCTCCTCTCTGTGGATGGAATGACACCGGGCGCCAAGTGGATTCTCGAAGCGATGATCCGCGTTGTCTCGAACAGCGCGGGTGCGGCGCCGGACCTCAACATCGGTGTCGCGAACGGGACTCACGCCAGCGATGCGGACGCGATTACACAAGCCGCTTTCTTCCACATCGACGGCGCGGCACTGGATGTCCGCGCGGCGAGTCGTGACGGGACAACCACAGTCGCGATCACGGACACAACGGTTGACTTCGCGGTTGGTTCGGCAGTCGCGAACCGGGTATTGCTCCAAATCGACGGGCGCGACCTCACGAACGTGAAGCTGTACGTGAACGGCGTGCAAGTGCTGAGCGGGACGACGTTCCGGCTCGATAACGCAACCGGCCCACTGTTCGCGCTTGCGCACCTCGAAAAGTCCAGCGCAGCCGACGTGTTCGAGGTGGACATTGACGCGCTGCGCGTCGTCACATCGGAGCAGTAAGCGGAGTGAATCATGGGTGCGCGTGGCCCGAAACCGAAGAATCCCGCACTGAAGCTGCTCGCCGGTAATCCCGGCAAGCGGCCGGTGCAACGGTCGCGCAGCGGGCGCATCCGCAAGGGCGCACCCGTTCGCCCGCCGGAACTGACCGGCGAAGCAGCGGCCGAATGGGATTGGCAAGTTGCCGCGTTGACGGAGGCGGGAACGCTGGCCGTGACTGATCGCGGCATTCTCGCGGCGTACTGTCTCGCGGTCGCGGACCTGCTCGCGGCGCGGGACGCGATCAACCGTCACGGGCGCTGGGTCGAACAGCCCGTGCAGAACTCGAAGGGCGCCGTTCTCGGTTCTCGGTTCGTGGAGCATCCGGCCGTGAAGCTCCAAGCAGATGCGTCGCGGCGCATCGAAAAGTTGGGTTCGGCTCTGGGGCTTAATCCGTCCGCGCGTTCTCGACTGGAAGGGGACGCGGCGCAAGTGGAGTCCGCCCCGGATAACAAAGTTGCGGCAATCCGCGACCGCATCCAGGCGGCGCGAAATGGGGGCTGATCCTATGGGCGCCAACTTCACAGTTGTGGCTTGTTTCCTGATGGCTTGCGTGTCGCTTGTGCTAGTTGTGGGGTTCATCTGTGACGCCAGCACTCAACGAGAATGCAAAGCCTGTAAACGGCGAAGGGAACACGACTGCGACTGATCCCGTCACGTCCTATGCCCGCGATGTCGTCGCGGGTCGCATCGTTACCGGTCAACTCGTCAAACTCGCCTGTCAACGTCACCTCAACGACCTCGAAACCGCAAGTGCCCGCGGCTTGCGGTTCGACCTGTCCGAAGCTCTCGCCGCGATCGACTTTTGGGAAATATGCCCACACCTGAAGGGGCGCGCCGCAAAGCGCGGCGAGACGCTCAAACTGGAGGGCTGGCAGCGGTTCATCATCGGCAGCGTGTACGGCTGGAAGCGCGCGGACGGGTCGCGCCGGTTCCGGGTAGCGTGGGTCGAAGTGGCGAGAAAGAACGGCAAGTCCACCCTGCTCTACCCCGCGGGATTGTTCGCGCTCGCGCTGGATGGTGAAGAGGGCGCAGAAGTGTATTCCGTCGCAACGAAGCGCGATCAAGCCCGCCTCGTGTTCGACCTCGCGAAGCGCGCCGTCACGCGCAACCCCGACCTCGCGGAGATGATTCAGCCGTTCGCGTTCTCCCTCACGTGCGCTGAGTCGTTCGGCAAGTTCGAGGCGGTATCGAGCGACGCGGACACCCTCGACGGTCTGAACCCGTCCGCGGCGCTGTGCGACGAGATTCACAAGTGGCCGCACCGGTCCCTTTGGGATGTGATCGAAACGGGCATGGGTGCCCGCGAACAGCCGTTGATGTGGGCGATCACGACGGCCGGCGAGGACGGCGGCGAGGACGTGTACGGCCAGGAGCACGATTACACGGTGCAGGTGTTGGAAGGCGTTGTGCAGGACGACGCGCGATTCGGCTACATCGCGTGCATCGACCCGGAAGACGATTGGACCGACCCGAAGGTGGTCGTGAAGGCGAACCCGAATCTCGGCGTGTCGGTGTTCGCTCCGGAGATCGCAGCGCAGGTGGAGCGCGGGAAGCGGATCCCCGCGTTCGCCAATGAGGTGAAGCGCCTCCGGTTGGGTCGGAGAACGCAAGACGGCGAAGCGGCGATCCCCCTGAACCTGTGGGATGCGGCGCGCGAACTGAAACTGACACGCGACGCGCTGAAGGGGCTACCCTGTTGGAGCGCGTTGGACCTCGCGAACACGAGCGACTTCGCGGCGTTGTGCCATCTGTTCCCTCTCACCGAGGATCTCGAACCCGCGCCCGAACCGGAGCGACCGGGCGTGTGGGCGTACATTTGGCGATTGTGGATTCCGGAGGAAACGGAGAACCCGATCGGTATCCGCCTGCGTGAGATCGCGGAACCGTGGATCGCGGACGGATGGGTTCAGGTCACGGCCGGAACAGGTGTTGACCCTACCGCGATTGAAGCCGACGTGATTGCGGATACGCAGTTCTTCGACCTCCGCGGGTTGGCGTTCGACCCGTTCAACGCGCAGACCGTCGCGAACCGCTTCGCTCTCGAAGGGATTCAGGTGTTCCAGTTCCCGCAACGGTTATCGAGTTTTTCAGAACCCACGAAACTGTTCCTCGACGATCTTGCGGCCGGGCGCACGAGGCACAACGGGAACGCGGCCGCCCGGTGGATGGCGCGCAATGTCGTGCTCAACGGGAACGGCGCCGGACACCGGATGCCCTCACGGAAAAGATCATCTCAGAAGATCGACGGCATCGTTGCCGCGATCATGGCGCGCGGGCTGGCCGCGGTCAAAGGCGGCGAGAGTGGCGGGCGGTTCTACGAAACCAACGGCGTCGAGGTGGTTTGAATGAGCGCTGAGAATCCGGCCGTCCCGCTCTCCTCAATCGCGGACGACTCCGACCTTTACGACGCGCTCACGGCCGGGGGTAAGTCCGGCTCCGGCGTTCGCGTCACCGTTGGGAAGACGCTGGGGCTGAGCGCGGTTTGGCGCGGGGTGAACCTGATCGCGGGCGACATCGGGCGCCATGCGTTTGGCGTTTACAAGTACGTGGACGCGAGCGGAGAAGCGAAGGTTCCGGACCGGCTCCACCCGGCCGCCCGCGTTCTCCGAAAGCCCAACGACTACATGACGCCGTTCACGTTCCGGCAGACGTTGCAAGCGCACGCGCTGCTGAGCGGGAACGGCTACGCCTACATCCTCCGCTCTAAAGAGGACGGCGCCCCACTCCAACTGCTCCCGCTCGATCCCGAACGCACGTGGCCGGTTCGGTATAACGGCGAGCTTTGGTACGTGACCGAATCTTGCGCGCCCGTTCCCGGAAAGCGGCGCGGGGCGCGGAATTGGGTCAAGATGCCCTCTACCGACGTGCTGCACATCAAGGGACTTGGATCAGACGGGCTGTGCGGGTACCCGGTTATCAAGATCCTCCGCGAGACGATCGGCGGCGCGATTGCGGCGCGCGACTACGGCGGCCGGTACTTCCGGAATGATGCTTCGCCCGGTGTCGTGATTGAGGTGCCGGCCGGGATGCCGGATAAGGCGATTGAGAACCTGAAAAAGACGTGGGGCGCACTCCACCGGGGGTTCCGCAACGCGCACGAAATCGCGATTCTGCGAGACGGCGTGAAGCTCGCAACCTACTCGAAAGCATCGGCCCGCGACGCGCAAATGTTGGAGAGTCGTTCGTTCGACGCGCGCGAAGTCGCGAACATTCTCGGCGTCCCGGCTCACAAGGTCGGTGACCCCTCGCGAACGGCTTACAACTCGTTGGAATCCGAGAACGCGGGATACCGCGAAGACACCTTGAACAACTGGTTCGTCGTCTGGGAGCAGGAGTGCGACGCCAAGCTCTTAACCGAGGAGCAGAAGGCGAGCGAAACCCACTGCCACCGGTTCGACCCGCAGCCGTTCGCGGGCGTCCCGCTCGCGCAACTCGCCGCGTTCTGCTCCACGATGTTCAACATCGGCTCCATGAATCAGGACGAGACCCGCGGCATCTTCAACATGAACCCGCTCCCGAACGGCGCGGGCAAGCGCTACATGGTGCCGGTCAACCTCGCACCCGTTCCGGCGCCCGTGGCGCAACCCGATCCGGCGCCAGACTCGAACCAGCAACCCGGTACCGAGGGCAACCCGTGAGTGAGATTCACCGTCGATACCTGCCGAAATGCGCCCGCAAGCCCGAACTGCTCACGCGGTCCGATGGTGCCCTGCCGCTCATCGCGGGATACGCGGCCGTGTTCTACCGCGCCGACGACCCCGCGACCGAATACGAGATGTGGGCGGCGGACAGTTACGGGCCGCGCGTGGTGGAACGGATCATGCCGCGCGCGTTCGACAAGGCGATTAAAGAGGATGACGTTCGGGGACTTTTCAACCACGATTCCGCCGTTGTTCTGGGTCGGTCCGGTGCCGGAACGCTTCGGCTCTCGGTGGATTCGGTCGGGCTGCGATACGAGATCGACCCGCCCGACACGCAGGCGGCCCGCGACCTCATCAAGTCGCTTCAGCGCGGGGACATTTCCGGAAGCTCGTTCGCGTTCTACCCGCGCGACACCTCGCGCCGCGACGTGGCCGCGATCGACGGGAAGCCGGCAGAACTGGTAATCGAGCGAAACGACCTGCAGTTGTTCGACGTGGGGCCAGTCACGTTCCCGGCTTACACGGGTGCCAGCGCCGGTGTTCGCTCCGGCGAACTCGCGGCCGTTCGCGCCGAAGTCGATCGGTGGCGCGCGTCCGCGGATGCCGACGCCGTTGCGGTCGCGCTCGCGCTCATGTCGATGGAGGAAAACGAAAACGGCGAGTAGGACACGGACGGGGTGAACTGGATACGGATGGGGTAGCGCATATCCCGTCCCGCGACCGGCGGAACGGGGACTGATACCCCCGGCTTCCGCCGGTGCCATTTCCAGGGACACACCATGTCGAAAGCGTTCCAACTGAAGGATCTTCGTGAGAAGCGCGGCAAGGTCCGGAAGGAACTTGAAGCGATGGGATCGAAGCTGAAGACCGAAGCTCGCGCCATGAGCGCGGACGAGCGCGCGGCGTTCGACAAACTGCAAAAGGATTGGACCTCACTCGGCGACGCTTACCGCACGGCGGAGGCCGATATCCAGGCAATCGACGACCTGTTGGGTCAGGACAGCGGCAGCGACAACACCGACCCGAACGCGAACGGCGGCCAGAATAGCAACCGCCAACCGGGGCGCGAGAACCGCGACACTCGCCCGGCTCCCCGCGAACGGCGCAACGACCGCAACGCAGATGAAGCGATCGAACTGCGCAAGGTCGCGTTTCAGGCGTGGGCGCGCACGCAACACGAACTGCCCATGACTCGCGAACAGAAGGTGGCGTGCAAGCGCACCGGCCTGAACCCGCGCGCGAAGGTGTTCCAGTTCCGGTTCGGCGGGCCGAAGTCGTTGCTCAAACGGGCGCTGGGCGTCGGTACGTCGTCGCTCGGTGGCGCGACTGTGGCGCCCGACTTCGCCTATGAGATGGAAAAGGCACTGGTCGACTTCTCGAACGTGCGCGGTGTCGTCGGCCAGTTCACCACCGACACCGGCGTGGACCTACCCTACCCCACCGAGGACGACACGGGCAACGAAGGCGCGCAACTCGGTGAGAGTGAGGAGACGGATTTCGAGGACGACAACTTCGGGTCGGTGACGTTCAAGGGGTTCAAGTTCACCTCGAAGGGGATCTTGATCTCCAACGAACTGCTGAACGATTCCGCGTTCGACCTCGAATCGCACATCGGGGAACAGATCGGGAACCGTATCGGGCGCGTTCAGGGGCGCAAGTTCACGGTGGGGAGCGGCACCGGCGAGCCGGAAGGGATCGTCACGGCGGCGTCACTCGGCATCACCGCGGCTGCGGCGGCCGCGTTCACGGCCGACGAACTCACCCGGCTCGCGTTCTCGGTTGATCGTGCGTACCGGTCCGATTCGTCGTGCGGGTACATGATGCACGATTCAGCCGTCGCTTACGCGCTGCTCCTCAAGGACACGCAAGGGCGCCCGCTGCTCCGCGACAGCTACCGCGACGGTATCGCGACGCTGGTGTGTAACGGCTTCACCGTGAACACGAACCAGTACATGGACGCGCTGCCGGCGGGTGTTCCGGTCACGGCGAAAAAGCACGTCCTGTTCGGCGCGATGTCGAAACACAAGATCCGCGACGTGGGCGTGGTTCGCGTGCGCCGGCTCGATGAGCGGTACGCGGAGAAGGATCAGGTCGGATTCGTCGGGTTCGCTCGCGGCGACTCGCGGTGTGTGAACAAGAAAGCCATCAAGTACCTGCTCCAAGCGTAACCGTTGTTGGCGCGCCCGGCCGGATGGACTCTGTTCCCTTCGGCCGGGCATTTTGCGGCGAGGCCGGTGCCTGGAAGCGGCTCATTACCGACTTCACGGTTGTTCGACTCAACCCGCCGCGACTCCCTCTCAACTGTCCTCAAGGGTGTCCACATGCCGTTCTTAGCGAACAAAGGTCCGGTCCCCAGAGCTGTGGCGGCGGCCGGTTCGACCCAAGCTGACGCGGCCGCGCTGATCGGCGGCGCGCTGAACATCGTGACCGGTGCCGACGCGACGAAGGGCGTTCTTCTACCGGTGGCCGCCGCGGGCGACGTCGTTCGCGTGTACTCGCAGGCCGCGACGAACATCCTGAAGGTTTACCCGCGAACCGGTGGTGCGATCAACGAAGGGGCCGCGAACGCGAGCGTTAGCGCGGTGGCCCGTAAGCCCGCGATCTTCGAGTGTCTCGACGGCACCAACTGGAGTTACCTACAGGGCGCGTAAGCGATCCGTCCTGACTCGTTCTTGAAAGGGGGAAGGTGTGACACTCGCACAAGCTCAGCACCTTCTCGCCGAACTGGTGCGTCTCAAGTCGGATGTGGAGCGGTATCAGCGCGCTATGGGTGCTCTCGGTTCGGTGCCGGAGGTCCGCACCAGCGCTCACGACAAGATTGCGAACCTCGCGTACCACGCGCACCGGAGCTACGCGAGTCTCGAATACCGGCTGGCGCGGCTGCTGTCGGGGCAAATGGAACACCCCTCGTGTTCGCCCGCGCCGTCCATGCCGTCCGCTCTGGGTGCCACGATGCCCCGAATCTGAGGTCGAGCCATGATCGAGAACGCGCCCCTGTTGAGGTTCACGAACGAGAGCATCCGCACCACTGCGGACCTGCTCGCGGGACTATTGACCGTGCCGACCGCCGTTCTTGACGCGGTGGTTGGGCAGGGGCTTGCGGCGACGCTCGGAACGAATAACGCGGCCCTGCTTCGGGAGGCGCCTTGGGAAGCCAGCGACTACACCGCGCTCGGAGCGGCGCAAGGTATCGCTGGGAGTGATGACAGCGCGCGAGTGGTACTGACGAATCACGATGTAATCGCACTCCTGCGCGTGCTCGTAGTGGTACGGCAGATGATCCAAGCGAACGACCAGTTGGGACCGCTCGTGCGGAAGATCGCGGTCAACCCCCGTTCTTATCCGGTGGCGTAATCATGGCGTTCAACGCGAACACGGTGTGGGAAGTGCGCGTCGACGGGGACGACAGCAACGGCGGGAGCTTCAACACGAACGCTCTGGGGACCGGGAACACGGACTACTCCCAGCAGGCGGCGCCCCAGATCGCGGTGACCGATGCCGTGACGAACGCCTCGACGACCATCACGAGCGCCACGGCGAACTTCCCCGCGAACTGCGTGGGCAACGGGATCTGCATTGAGGGCGGGACCGGGGCCATCACGCGCCGGTACGTGCAGATCCTCTCGCGCACGAGCGCCACGACGGTCGTCGTGGACGCGGCTACGGGGCTGACGACCGGGACCGGTGCGACCCTGAAAATGGGCGGCGCGCTGGCGTCCCCGGGCGGCGCGTTCAACAGCTTGCTCGTGTCCGGAAACGTCGTCTTTTACAAGTACAACGCGCTCCCGTTCGTCATCACCTCAACCACGCAAGGGGCGACGGGCGGGCGCATCTCGCCCACAAACGGCGTGTCCTATTCGGGCTACGACACCACGCGCCGGTTGCGGAATTGGGACGCGAACCGCCCGACGATCCAACTCGACGCGAGCCTGTCCACCACGAACATCGTGTCGAGTACGAGTTACGCCCTGATCGAGAGCGTGATTCTCGACGGGAACAACATCACACTCGGAACCGGGTGCGCGCACCGCGGCTCGACGTGGCGGTGCCGGTTCCAGAACTTCACGAACGGTGGGGTGACGGACGGCGCGGCGACGGGCATCACCGAGGCCGCGTTCTGTGAGTTCACGGGCAACTCGGGGGCCGCGGCGGCGCAGGTGTACCACGGGATCGGGTGCGTGGCGTGGAACAACAGCGCGACCCCGTTTCAGTTCGTAGCGAGCGCGCGGGACTGCATCTCGTTCGGCAACACGGGTGTGAACACGGACGGGTTCTCGGCGAGCCGGAAGTTCTGGAACTGTATCGCCTACGGGAACGCGCGGAACGGGTTCAACCTATCGAGCGCGGCCGAGAGCGCGGCTTACAACTGCATCTCCGAAGCGAATCTGGTGAGCGGGTACGTGGGCAACTCCGCGCTCCCGTTCGTGGTCAACTGCGCGGACTTCGGGAATTCGTCCGGGCGCAGCGGCGGGAACATCCGAGACCTGGACCCGATCAACCTGAGCGCGTCGGCGTTCGTGAACGCGGCGGGCGGGGACTTCCGGCTCAACGCGACCGCGGGGGCCGGCGCCCTGTTGCGCGCGCTGGCGCTGCCGGTGACGTTCCCGGGCGGGGCCGGTGCGAACTACCGGGACATCGGACCAATTCAGCACCAAGACAGTGGCGGCGGGAATTCGGGCGGCCCCGTTCGCATACTCGCGCCCAACACTTGGCACCTTGTGGGGTAACTGATGGCTGGTCTCGTATTGCATGTGAACAGCGGCGAAGTCGCGCTGGCCGCGAGTGCCGCGAAGACCGTGTTGCAAATCAAAGCGCCCGCGAACCAACGAGTGTTGGTCAAGTCGCTGAGATTGTTCGGGAAGGCTGCGGCCGGCGGCACAGGCGTGCCGGTCAAGGTGCGCGCTACGAGATCGACGGCGAACTTCGGCACGCTCTCCGGGGCGACGTCCGGGAAGAACGATTCGAGCGATAGCGAGACGATCCAGACCACGTGCGGTGCGAACGCGACTGTCGAGCCGACCACTCCGACCGACACAGGGTTGTTGTGGGAAGTGCCGGACCAATCGGGCGTTATCGAATTCTTGCCGCCCGGAATGGAGATCCGCATTCCGGGGGGAACGGCGCTAAACATTGAATGCACCTCGACGGGAACGCCGACTGTCGCAGTTCAAGCGACCTACGAAGAGTAACCCGTGCCGACGATCATCACCGGAATCCGGCGCCGCAAGCCGTTCGTTGGGACTCCCCAGCGAGCGGCTAACGTCGTTTCGGCCCGACCACCGGTGCGAACGCTCGTCGCCTCGCAGGTCCGACGCGCGCAGGTCGGTCGCGCGCAGGTCGGGCGTCCCTCGAAGCTCGCGGTTCAAGTCGTCGCCAAACGCCCGCCCGTTGTACTCGTGGCCGCACCCCGGCGCCCGCCCCGGTTCGCGGGATCGGCCACGGTTGGCCGCCCGGCGAAAGCGAAAGCCTCGAAGCGCGCCCCGTCCATTCTGGTGGCTCACGTTCGTCGCGTTCTCCCGTTCTTCGGGCGCGCGATTCTGCTCCGAATCCCGATTGCGGCCGACGCGGAACCGTCCACGGGCGGCGCCGCGGTGACGGCCAGCGCGACCGTTCGCCCGCGCGTCACTGCCTACGTAACTGTCCGACCGCGCGTGAGCGCGACCGCAACCGTGAGGCCGCAATGATTAAGAAGCTGTTCATCGGTTGCGACATGGAGGTTCCCTATGAAGGGGCATTCGCGAACGGGAATTACATCAACGATGCGACCGTGACATACACGCTCAGGGATCGCGCCGGCGCGCCCGTCGCAGGCGGCTCCGGCTCCTGCCCTTACGTTGCGGAGTCGAATGGTGATTATCTGGGTGTGATCGAATCCACCGTCACGGCGCTGTGCGCGAACCGCCAGAAGTACACGCTCCTGATCGTCATGAGCGCGCCTAACGACGTGAACGATACCCGCGTCATTGAGCTTCAACCGGCATACCGAGGTGAGGAATGATCGGCGTGCAAGTGGTGACCGGCCCGACCGTCGAACCCCTCACACTCGAAGAGGTAAAGGGGCGGCTGCGGATCACGATCGCGGACGAGGATACCGACCTCGAAATGCTCCAAACGGAGTGCCGGGCGCTGTGCGAAGCCGAGTGCCATCGCGCATTCCTCACGACCACGTTCAACCTGACACTCGACGACTTCCCGCGGTGCGACCCGACGATTCGGGTTCCGCGCCCGCCGTTACAGTCGGTCGTGAGTGTGAAATACTTCGACGCGACGGGTACGGAACAGACGATCGACCCGGCGGCTTATTGGGTCGCGACCGCGAGCGAACCGGGGCGCATTGTTCCGGTTGCGGGGTACTGGCCCGCGGTGCAGTGCGGACGGCCCGATGTCGTGACGGTTCAGTTCGTGGCCGGGTACGCGACGCCGAGCGATGTGCCGGCGCAAGCGAAAAAGGCGATCCTCGTGACGATGGCCGAACGGCGCGAGAACCCGACCGGTGAGGTTGGAATTCCGCCCGCGGCCCGGCGCGCCCTCGACACCCTTGAATTTGGAGACGTGCGGTGAACCAGATCGAACAGGTTCAGGACCGTGCGGCGGTTACCGGTCTCTCGTTCGCGGTGTGGGTGGTGGCGCCCGCCGCGGTCGCGCTCCTCGCCTTCGTGCAGTGGTTCGACAGGTCTGGATTCTGGTACTTCCGGTGAGGGTTGGCGATGCCTCGAATCGGTGAATACCGCGACAAAATTGCGATCTTGTCGCGCGTTCTGGCCGCCCCAGACGAGGACGGTGAACCGGTCGAATCGTGGCCCGACCCGCGGCCCGCGCAAGAGCATTGGGCGCGGATCGAGGCGCCGAGCGGCGATGAATCGAACCAGACCCCGCGCGGCTCCGACAACAGTGCCGTTCTCCGATTCCGACACCTTGTGAAGCTCGCCGCGGTGGATCGGGTGCGGATCAAAGAGACTGGCGACGTGTACGCCGTCGTGGGCATCTGGCGCGAACGGGCCGAAAGCGGCGGCTGGCAAACCGTGTGCGCGCTTGCCGCACCTCTCATCCCGTAACGGTGTCTAATGGCCCGGCCGATCCGCGCTCAGGTCTTCACTTCGTTCCCGGGACTTCAGGCGATCGAACGCACCGCGAAGAAACGGCAAATCACGATGAAGGCGGTGAAGGCCGGCGCGAAGCCGGTGCAACAGTCGGCGAAGGTGCGGGCGCCTCGACGGAAGAAGTCGGGCGCGCTCAAACAGTCTCTCGGCGTGAAAGCGAAAAAGGGAACGCGCGGCCAAACGCTCGCGTTCGCGGTAATCGGGGCGCGCAGAAAAGTCGAGAAAGTGTACAAGGGCAAGAAGACGATACCCGCCTATTACGCGCACCTCGTCGAAAAGGGAACGAAGCCGCACAGCCTGCGGAGCCGGAAGCGTTCTCTGTTTCAAAAGGTCCGCGACTACCTCACGAAGAAACGACGATGGCACCCGGGCGCGAAGGCGCAACCGTTCTTGGGGCCGGCGCTCGATAGTCAGCGCAACGAAGTGTCCAAGATCATGCTCGAAACGCTCGGCGCCGAGATTCGCCGCGTTCTCTCGCAACAGGCGATCAAGAAAGCAAAGGGGGCGTAATGGCTGCCGCAACCGCAGAAATCGCCGTGGTCGCGAAGCTGAAGGCCGGCGCGACCGCGGCCGAAGATCGCGTCAATCCGCAGGTGAACACGTCCGAACCCGTGTTGCCGTTCATCACCGTGACCCGACAGGGCGTGCAACCGAGGTCCGGACTCGACGGGAGAACGCGCGCGCTGCTCGCCGTGACGATCGGCGTGGAGTGTTACGCGACCACGCAGAAGCGCGCCCGCGAACTGTCCACACAGGTTCGCGCGTTGCTCGCGCCAGAGAACGGGCCGTGGCGCGACCTCGACAACGGTGTACAGGGATGTTTCTGGCAGGACTGCACGGAAGAGATCGCGGACGATGCGGCACAGGACACGCCGCGCCTGTGGCGGGACACCTATCTCGTGTGGCACTTCCCGACGTAGCGCGGGCGCTAACGAGCAGGTGACGAATGCCGGTAATCGGTCTCGGCGCAAAGATCGAAGTGGACGACGGCGCGAGCAATGCGTTCGTCGAAATCGTGGACGTGATGAACCTGACGACTCCCGAACCCGAAATGGGATCGGCCGAATCTAAGCGGCTCAATCAGGCCGCCGACAAGACGATTCGGATGATTCCGACAATGCTCTCCCCCGGCGAGTTCCAGTTCCAGTACGAGTTCAGTGCCGCGAAAAAATCGCGCCTCGATACCCTCCTGGGCGCGCCGAAGAACTTCAAAATCACGCTCATCTCGGACGGCAGCCCGACGACTTGGGTGCGCACGGCGCCCGGCTTCATCAAGTCGAACAAACTCGATCAGGTCGAACCGGACGGAATTCAAACGGTTACCTGCGTGGTCACGGTTAGCGGACCTGTCAGCTAACCCGCGCCGCAGCCGATTCTCACAACCCCCACCACTCACTCTCGGAACCGGTCATGACCAAAGAAGACTTGATTGCCGCGCTAAAAAAGAAGCCCATTACCGTCACCGTGGGCGACGTCGAGGTGTTCGTGAAGCCCCTGACGGTCGCGGAGAAAGAGAAGTTCGCCGCGTGGCGCAAGGATAACCCCGGTCCGATTGGCGTGGTCGGGCGCCTGCTCGCGGCGTCCCTCTGCGACGAGTCGGGGGCGCTCCTGTTCGCCGGCCCGGAAGAGGTCGCGGACCTCGACGGCGCGTTGGCTGAACAGGTGTGGGATCGCGTGATCGAGATCAGCGGAATGGGGGCCGACCCAAAAAAAGCGTCTTCGCCGAGTGGCCAAGCCTGAGCTTCCTGTGTCGGCTGGCGCTCGCGTTCCGGCGCCCGCTGGCCGATGTGTTCGACCTCTCGGCGGCGGAACTGGACATCTGGCGCCAGTGGTACGAGGAGCGAGGATTCCCAGACGATCGGGCCGAATGGGGGCGCGCAATCGGGGCGTCCTACACCGGTGCCGTATGGGGTGGAAAAGCAAAGCCCGCGGAATTGATCCCGCGCACGCGACAGCGACAGGTTGACGACGTGGCCGGCGTTAAGGCGTGGTTCGAGCAGTTCAGCAACACGGGGGCGTGATGTCAAATCAGACCATCGGCACCGGCGCAGTTGTCCTCACGGCCGATGCCGATGGGCTACTGAAGGGGTTGAAGAAGGCCGAGAAGGATACCGAGTCGTGGGCGGATCGAACCGGAAAGAAGATTAACGGCGCTGCCGAATCGCTCGAAAAATTCAACAAGGTGCCGGGACTGCTCGGGTTGGGCGTGACCGGCGCGATTGCGGGTGTTGGCGCCGCGATCGGGGCCGCGTTCTTGAGTTCCGCTCTGCGCGCCGAGCAGTTCAATAAGGCTGTAGAGCGATCGATCGAACTGAACGAAAAACTCGCGAAGGTAATGGACCGGCGCGCAGAGGAGAACGCGGTGCGGCTCGATGCGGAGAGCGCGTCGCCGGGCGATCGGCTGACGGAGATAGAGCGACAGTTGCGCGGCCTGGACGCAGAGGTCGGCGCGGCCGAGATCAACAAAAAGCGCCTCGAATCTGACCTGGAAATGCAAAAATTCTGGGGCAAGAGATCTGACCCCAATACCCTTCAGGGCGCGGCATACAACGCGCAATTGGGACTCGTTTGGCTATTGGGCCAATTGGAGGACCATCAGAAGCCGTTCGAGGACAACCTTAAGGCCGCGGACGAGCGGCTCCAAAAGGCGCTAGAACTGCGAACGCAACTCAACAAAGAGCGAGACAGGATCATCGATCCCGAGCGGGATATCGCGAAGGTCAGCGAGATTAACCAACTTACCGAAGCCTTCAAAATCCAGGCCGCAACCATCGGTAAAGCCGAGAACGCGGCGAAAGCCCTCGAACTGCAACTGCGCGGTTTCTCAGAAGGCCAGATTCACCGCTTCAAGGTCGAGGCGGACAAAGCCGAGAAGCTCGCGGAGGGGTTCAACAAGGTCGCGGACGCGGTCGGCGGCGCAGCGATGTTCCTGGGGGGCGCTCCGGCAGAGGAGTTCAAACAGGTAACTGACGCGCTCAAGAAGCAGGCCGACACGATCGGGTTCACGGCGGACCAAATCCAAATCTACGACCTGCGCATGAAGGGTTGGGCGGAACGGCAGTTGGACGAGGTCAAGAAGCTGCAACAGGGTGCAAACCTTCTGGGCAACCTTAACGCCCTGGGCGGGGCAATCGCGAACGGGGTCAAGGACACCAAGCTGGAACTGAGCGGCCCGTACCTTACGGGTGCGGCGCTGTCCCGTTCCACCGAGGCGTACAGCGCGGTGGCGAACTTTCGCGCACAGAACGCGGTGGCCGGACTCGGGATGTCGGACAATCCCGTTCAGATCGCGAAAGAGGAATTAAAGATATCCAAGGAGCAGATTCGTAAGCTCCAAAAGCTCATTGACATTCTCGACACAACCCAAGTCCTGAAGGTAATCACCTAATGAGCGTCGTCAGCGTCAACAAGACTTACGAGGGGCGCGGCGGAACCGACACGATCTCCAAACAGCGCGAGTACCACGAGGTGTGGGAGGTCTACACCAACAACCATCTCGACGATGAAGAGGTGGCGGGCGCCGCGCCCGGACTTCCGCGCCTGGGGCAACCGCACGCGAAATTCCCGTTCGCGCTGTGCGTCTCCGTGAACGCGGAACAATCCGACGACAACCCGTGTCACTGGTCGATCAACATTCGTTATGACTCGAACATTCCGCTCCCGAACGGGTTGGAGCCGGGCGTCACTGACACCGGCTTGCCGGGCGGCGCGGGGCCGGGCGGGGAGCTTCAGTCACCGGCCGCTATCCCGGACAACCCGCTGCTCCGGCCGCCGGTGTGGTCGGTCTCCTTCGTGAAGACGACGGAGCCGGCCACGAAGTGGTACGAGGACGTTGGTAGTGACACGTTGGCTACCACCACTTCGGCGATCCGCAATAGCGCCAAGATGCCGTTCGACCCGCCCATCACGATCGAGGTTTCGCGCCCCGTTGTGCGAATCACGTTCCCGGTGCCGAACATCAGTCTCCCGTTCCTGCTGAGGCTGGAGAACGCCGTCAACGATCGGCTGTGGCGCGGCTACCCGAAGTGGACGTGCAAGGTAGACGGAGTGACCGCGGCGAACAAGTACGAGAACGGAATTGCCTACGTCGAGTTGTCCATTGATATCTCGATCCGGCGCGAAACGTGGCTACTCGAAGTGCTCGATCAGGGGCTGTACACACTCGATGAGGTGAGGCAGGTCGATGGTGTCTCGGTCAAGCTGGAGTTGCGGCAGATAAGGGACTCGATCGGGGGGATCGCGACCGAACCCCAACTCCTCGACGGCAAGGGGAAGCGGCTGGCTGCCGACGCGACCCCCAAGTTCTTCCGCGGTCTGCCCACCAATTTGCGGCTCGAAAACTTCACCGACCTCTTGGGGTTCTGATATGAGCGAGGACGTGTACGGGCTGAGCGCGCGCGCGGCCGATCGACTCGAACAACTACTGAACCAGTCGGACGGTGGCGGGCGCTCGTCTCGGCGCGCGTCTGGTTCCGGGCGCATCCAAATGGTGAAGTGTCTCTCCGCAACGGCGGCCGGCGCGACGGGCGTTCTCTCGGAGTGCTATCCGGCTCAGGTTGTGTTCCCTTCGGGGAGTAAACAACTCCCTGCCGAAACTGGCGGACTCGTTCTCCTCACCGTAATCGGAAGCGACGGCAACGCGGCGGCGGCGGTTGCGGATCAAACATACCTGTGCATCGTGGCCGGAGACGCGGTAGGGGACGAGTCCGGTTCCGGGTCAGCGCAGGTTGCGGCGCGCCCGCGGGCATTCGCTATTGCTGGTTCACCGGCCGCGCCCTCGAACTGGATGAATTCTGTCAGGCTCGTGACGACCACGGCGCTACCGGCGAATACTTACAGCAATGGATCGTCCGGCGTCGGCGCGACGTTGACGGCAAACGCCAACGGGATCTTCCCGTTTACCGACGGGTTTACCGTCAACACGGGCGACGACCTCTTGATAGCCGCAGAGGGGACTGCGTCGAGGAACGGGGTTTACACGGTTACGGACGCGGGAAGCCCATCGACTCCGTGGATTTTGACCCGTCGAGCGGACAACGACGAGTCGGCCGAATTCGTGGGCAAGATCGTTCCGGTTCGGCTGGGGACGGTTAGCGCCAATACCCTTTGGCACTACACCAACTACGCTCCGCCGACGATGGGTTCGACGGCAATTACTATCCACCGTGTGAGCGGTGACGTGAACGGCCCCACGGCAAGCGTCACCGATAGCACGCTGGCACTATTTGACGGGACGAGCGGCCGGTTCATCAAGGCTTCCATCTTCTATGTGAACTCTACCTCTCTCCGTTCGGTGGCGAATTTCAGCGGCGGTACGCCGATGGCCGAATTGGGGGCCGTCTTCGGTTCGAGCTACCTCGCGCTCCGGAACGATTACATCGGTCAACAGACAACCGCGCAACTCTCGTGCGGACAGTATCCGGGTGTAATGCTCCAATCGCCCGGCGCGGGGCTGGTCGGACTGGAGTCGATTCTTGGCGAGCCGAATATTCGCACTTACGACGGCGGCGGCTTACTGTTGAACTGCGCGTTCTCAATTGGCGGTTCGACCCGAAACCCGCGGTACTCCGTCAACCAGTACCAATCGGGCGGCGGGATTCTCAGACACAACGGCATCAACACCACGTTCACGGTTAAGCGCGGTGGAGTCGATCACGTCGTGACGGTGGTCGGCGGGATTGTGGTCGGCATCAACGTCGGTACGGACGCCGCGATTATCGAGTAGTCGGCTTACAGGACATCGGACCGCACCACGGGACAGTTGCACGCAGGAACGTGTAACCCCGTGGGTGACTCAATGCGAAAACTCCTGTCTCTGGCGGCGCTGGTCATTCTGTCCGGCGCCGTTCTCGCTTTCGATCCGCGGCCCGAACCGATCTCTCCGGACGGTACGCGCGCGGTAATCGATCTCCCGACCTCTCAGCACATGCGTAACACGGGCGGGATCGACCGCTTCGGCCGTCCCGGAATGGGCGCCGGTCTGTGCGTGTTCACGAGCATCGAGCACGCGGCGCGGTGGCAGAACGTCGTTGAACTGTACGGCCTGCAAAAGTACATGACCACGCGCGAGGGGGGCGGGTGGCCGCAAAAGGTTGACGCCGTTCTCGCCGCGTTCGCGAAATCAAAGGGTGTGCCGGTCCCGGCCTACATCCAGCACACCGGGGGCGATGATTCGTTCCTCGAACTCGCGCTAAAGACCGATCGCATCGTGTGCGTGACCTACGCGGGAAACGACGACTTCTACCGTGGGCCGATCGCGCACATGGTGAACCTTGCGCACCTGGATTCGAGTCGGGCCGCAATCATTGACAACAACCGGCCCGGCGTGTGGGTATGGATGACGCGCTCCGAATTTCTCGCACGGTGGCGCGACAATGACGGTGGTTGGGCGATCGCGTTCCTTGCCGATCCTCCCCCGCCCGCGCCGGATGCGCCCCGCTCGTTCAACGCTGGCCCGTGTGGATGCGGCGAGTTCTGCACCTGCGAGAAGGGTGATTGCCCCGGCAAGTGCCCGGTGGTGTTCGGTCAAAATTGCCCGAACGGTCGGTGCGGTATCCCGTCTGCGCCCGTCGCAATCCCCAGCAGTTGCCCCGGTGGTCGGTGTGGAATCCCTTCGACGCCCGCGATCGAACCCGACAACGGCGCGGGCCGGTGGATCGAGGACGTGAGCGGCCGAGAGTGGGGCTACTGGAAGAACGGCCGGCGCATTGCTGCCGCGTTCGCTGACGGTCGTGTCGAGGGCACGAACGAACACGGAATGGCGAACGGGAAGCCGATCAGCCCGCCTGCCGCGTTGCCGGATGGGGTAAAGGCGAAGGGCGTGCCGGCCGCGGTCGAGAACCACGGCGTCCACACGGACAAGATTCATGCGCACCCGGCCTACAGCATTAACGGCGTTCCCGCAACGAAGGAAGAGGCGCACTCGATCTTGACCCGCGGCGACGGGTTGCGCGACGACTCCGACCGGTGGCACCTCACGGCAGTTGGCGACTCGGCGTTCCGCGAACGGTTCAAGGCTGACGTTGCCGCACTGCCGGCTGCCGTTCGCGCGAAGCTGCTCGTGCAAAGCTACGGGCCGTCGGATTGGCCGGTCGCTTCTTACAAGCTCGCGAACGGCGTGACGCTCCGCAAGCCGTCCCCGGCGCGCACGGCGGCCGATGTGGGGGCTGTGAGCGTGGACGGGTACAGCGCCTCGAAGCTCGGCGAACTGCTCGCGGCGAAGGGCGGGCCGAACTACGTCGAACCGCCTCCGGCGCCGCCCGCGCCGCCTGTCGACCCGAAAACCCCGGACGTGAAGCCGGCACCGGACACGCCGAAGCCGGACAACACACTCTTGTATGTGATCCTCGCGGCAGTCGCGGGGTGGATCATGGGCCGCTTCCGAAAGGATTAATCGTGGACCTCCTGCAATTGCTTACTCCCTTGATTAGCGGCACAGGGCCGTATGGCGCGCTGATCGGCGCTGGCGTCGTGCTACTCGTGAACTGGCTGCGCACGCGGAACGTTCTCCCATCCGCTCCGGCGACTCCGACCGATCCGCGGCAACCGCTCCTGAACGCGCTGCTCGCGATCCTCGCGCCGACCCAACCGGCCGCACCGGTGAAACAGCCCGATTCCGTGGCGCCCGCAGTTCCCGCGATCCCGGACGAGCACAAGCGCCCGCTGCTCGATGCGCTGCTGAAGGCGTTGGGGCGCTAGTGTCCTTGAGATGGTTTTGAGAAATCGGTAATCTCGCCTTCTGTATCGTCTGTACAGAAGGCGTTTTCATTTCCAGGGGGCGCAATGCCTGTCGCGAAGGTACGCACATTCAAGCGCAAAAGATCACAGAAAGTCGCGCTCCCGGTCGCAAAGCACGAGTCGGAAGCGAAGTCGCTCGGCTTGCCGACGCCACACGCCGAGAACTACGAACCGTTCAGGATCGACACACCGGGGCGCTGGCTGATCCTGAGCGACATTCACGCACCGTACCACGATCGCACTACGTTGGAACTGGCCGTCCGGGAAGCTAAGCGGCGTGGCGTGGTCGGCGTTCTCCTGAACGGTGACACTCTCGACAGTCACGAGATTAGCAGCCACGACAAAGACCCGTCCGCACCGCGATACGTGGAAGAGGTCGAGGTCGGGCGCAAACTGCTCGCCTGGATTCGCGACCAGTTCCCTAACGCACGACTCGTTTTGAAGGAAGGCAACCACGAAGAACGGCTCTCACGCTACATCATCCAGCGCGCCCCGGCGCTGTTCGGGCTGGAGGGTATCGACCTGCCCGGACTGTTGCACTTCAAGGACTTCGGCGCTGAGTGGGTCAACGATAAGCGCGTGATCTCGCTCGGTAAGCTCTGTGTCGTTCACGGCCACGAGTACCGCGGCGGCGGTGGGGTGATGCCGGCCCGCTGGCTGTATCTCCGCACGCGCTACGTCGCGATGTGCGGCCACTTCCACCGTTCGAGCGAGTACGGCGACCGGGACATTCGCGGCAAGGAAGAACGCGCGTGGTCGCTCGGGTGCGCGTGCTACCTGTTCCCACGCTACATGCCCCTCAATTCATGGAACCACGGGTGCGCGTTCGTCGAGGTTTCGAGCAGTGGCGGTTTCAGCGTCGAGAACAAGCGCGTTCACGACGGCGAGTTAGTGTGATCGGTTTTTGACTCACGAGGGCTTCAAGCATGGCAGTAACCGGCTACAACGCTTCGCTCACGATCGAAGGCGTCGGCAAAGACGCGCCAACCACAACCAACGAACACGGCGGCAAACAATCCGATTCTCCGTACCGCGCGGATCTGCTCCCCGCTCACGCGCTGCTCGCGATCGCGGCCGTTATGAAGGGTGGCGCTGACAAGTACGGTGCCGACAACTGGCACAAGATCCCGGCCGAAGAGAACGTGAATCACGCGCTAGTTCACCTGCTCGCCCGACGTGCCGGTGACACTTCCGACGATCACCTCGAACACGCGGCGACTCGCATCCTTTTCGCTCTCGATCAGGTGCGCAGCGGACGTGACGCGAAACTCCGCGCGGCAAGCGCGGAGAACGGCGGCGCAAAGCGCATTTACATCGCCGGTCCGATCACAAAGGGCGATCTCGTCGACAACATCAATCAGGCGTCGCAGGCGTTCGAGCGGCTGACGCTCGCGGGCCTCAACCCGTTTTGTCCGCACTGGTCATGCTTCAGTGGGCCGGCTACTCGCGAGGTCATCACGACCGACGACGGCGGGCAGTACACAGCCGTTGTTGCGCCCGCTGGCGCCCAACCAACGAGCTTGACGCACGCGGACTGGCTTCGGGTCGACCTCGCATACGTGGCGGTGTGTGACGCTGTGTTCCGCTTGCCGGGTGAATCAAAGGGCGCGGATCAGGAAACGGCGTTCGCACGAGAGAATGGAATCCCGGTGTTCGAGGACCAAGCCGAACTGATGCGCTGGGCGCTCGGGGCTTAATGTGCTGGCGAACTGATCGGGGCTTGCCCGCGTGCGCGTCGGATTGCTGGCGCGCGACGCGGGCACTTCCTTTGTGTGAGGTGGAGAATGATCCGCGAAGCGACTCCGAGCGATCTGGCGGCAGTGCTGGAGATTGCGGCGGACGGGTTCAAGGGAGAGGACCGGATCGGCCCGGCATGGCTGATTCGGAAGCTCGCGCAGCCGGGAACGACGCTTCACGTTGAGTCGCTCGGCGCCGACTGTGTTCGCGGATTCGTCCTGATTGAGAGATACCGTCCCGGTGAATTGGTGCGCCTCATCGCGGTTGCCCCGTCACACCGGCGTCAGGGAGTGGGCCGCGCGTTGCTCGGCAAACTCCGAGCGCCGGCGTCGGCCTGGGTACGCGCCGAGAACATGGCCTCCCGCGCGATGTTCGAGAACGCGAGTTGGAACCTCGCGACCCGACCGACCCGGCGTAAAGGTGAATGGGTGTATTTCACCCGCTTGCGGTCCCCTTCATAAGTGCGTTTGCCACATCAAGTCGTCACTTCAAATTCTCTCCCCCAAGTCGAACGTACTCGATGCGCATGGGCGATTGAATAATTGAAACTCCGCAATTCCAACGCCTCCCCAAGTCGAAATTAGAGCCGGGGAGTTCGCATTTCGCTCGCATTCAGGCGCGCAGTCGGATACGATACGATCCAATAATTCAGATATTAACGACTGTTGTCATTCACGCCATCTTGCAATTGGATTCTGTGTGCGACCATGAAGGCCGTTCTTGTCTACGGGGTTGCCCCCGGAGTTGTAGCAGTCGTATATGCATCAATACTTGTATTCGATTTTGATTGGAGAATAAGGCTCCTGTCGACAGTGTTTCTTATTTTTTCAACGATCGCCTATTTCTCTTATTCTTATTTCACGAATTACGATCGTCGAGCTAGAAGACATGCAGCCTTCTTTTTCTTCTTCAGTGGTTCCGGACTGGCCCTCCGCGCCGCCAGTGGATTCGCCCTCGACTTAGGGCTTGTTACATCGCCTGAGAAAATTCCTTTTCTTCCAGAATTGAGAACAAGCGTCAAACTCGAAACAAGCTGGATCTCCGATATTTTTCTAATCACACTATCTTATCTAATGTTTAGATTTGGCCACAACATACTAATGTCAATACCAATATGCACAGATACGACTGAAGAGGGCGCAGTGAATACACGACCAAACTCGCAAGTAAATGCCACTGACTGGGATCGTTTCTGCACCATCCGCGGGTATCTTCTGTACGTAATCAACCTCGTGGATACCGGAGAGCAAAAACGCACTCAGGAAATGCGTGAAATGCTGATCGAAGTGCTGGTGAATGATAACCGGCAATACGCAGAGCACTTCGAGCTTGACGAACTCAGAGCTAAGCAACTTCTTTTTCAGGCTCTAAAAGAATTCAGATCGCATCACAAACATTTATTTGAAGTTCATGGAAAAATGCTACCAAACCTGCAGAAGGTTGATCGGAGGTTAGCAACATGGACGAAGACACACAAATAACACTTACAGAAGAGCTAAAATCCCTCATGGAAGGAAAACCACTTAGGGCACTTCAACATCTCCTAGGATTTATCTCCGACTGCATGTCAGATAATAATTCAATCCGATCGCTTCGCCTTCATGACCGCGCCGAGGCGACCCAGCGTGTTTTTGCGAAATTACTAGCATCTTTCCCCAACAAATCAGAAAGAACAAAAAAACAGCAAGAAAGATCATTTGATTCAATCAATCAATTCAAATCATTTATTAATGTTGTTGCAAACAGAGTTTGCATGGATCTGTTCAGTGAATCGCATCGCAGCCGAGATTTCAGCTCGGTCGAATCGGAAATTGCCTCTAAGCCGCCTCCGCGATTTCCAAATCCACATGCCCTGCAACTCATCAAGAGCCTCATTGATTCGCTGCCGAGCAAAGAAGATATAACGATGGTTAAAATGAAATTTGGGCGATCTGCAGGAGGAGAGGAATTTGGGGAGGGGCTCTCTGTAGGGGAAATCGCAGGAGCCCTTCAGCGATCTCCAGCGAGTGTCAGCGTCAGGCTTTATCGCGCGATGAATTTCATTAGAGAAAAATTAAAAAAAATAGGTTACGACACGCAAGACCTTTGGATTTAACGACTTAAATCAGCCATTCAGCCGATCGCTTTGTTTATATTCGCGAATATTTTAGGGGAACTTGCAAGATTTGCGTTCGAGGCGGTTGTAAGAGGTGCTTGCAATGTCTGTGTCCCAAAGACATAGACAAGATCAGAGGAGGCTACTATGACACTTACGCAAAATATCGCCCCGCAATGGAAAGAAGAATTCCTGAGTTTTTTGCGTGGAGATCCCGTGAGCGAGGGCTTTCTTGCTTACTGCGAAAGCGATCTTAACTGCCAAAAGGCCCTTGACGAAGCAGTTGAGCAGCTTTTCAGCTCCATCTCTTCACTGGTGGAGATGACCGAACACGCACCAAACGTACCTTTGTCAAAGACTTAGCGTAATGATTGGGCCAAAACTCAACTGCAAAAATGACTGATAAGAGGATTGGGGCGGCAGGGCAATATTGCCCTGCCGCCCCAATCCTCTTATCAGTTGCCCCAGAGGGGAAGTTTGAGCCAGAGAGAAGTCCGCTATCTTCGCTTCTTCGTAGTTCTCCTTCACTCCACATGCTTATTTCCTGTGGTAGTATGTACTACCGCAGGGGACCGTTTTGAAGCAACAAGAGCCATTTTGCAAGCAGATATGGAACGAACGAATCCCTGGAAATCCCAGGGGTTTATGACTTTTTAAAAAGCCTCGCAAAAATTCATCTTTTGCATTTCAAGACCGGTGCAATCGACCACTCTGCCACCCTTCCAAATACTCGCAGCGCCCTTTATGCAAAGGGGACGCCTGACACAGTTTAGCGGTTCGCGCGCGTCTCGAAAAGCACCAACCGAATCGAAGAAACGGGACCGGGTCGGAACAACGCGGTGAGTTTGACGCGCATCCGGGCTCGGCGGTTCCGAACCAGAAATCTCCCGACTTTGAGAGTGGACCGCCCCGCCCCCGAAAGGGATGATAAAACAAGCCCGAGCACATCGGCCCGACTCGCGAGACTCACATGCAGCTTGTTCGTCGCGCGTTTACACTCATTGAGTTGCTGGTGGTGATCGCGATTATAGCGATCCTGATTGGGCTTTTGCTCTCGGCCGTACAGAAAGTGCGCGAAGCGGCTGCACGGCTCAAGTGCCAGAACAACCTCAAACAACTCGGGCTCGCGGCCCACGCCCATCACGACGCTTACGAGCGGTTCCCCGGCGGAATTCAGACCGGCCCACGGACCTCGTCATTGTTCGTCGAGTTGCTCCCGTTCATCGAGCAAACCCCGCTGTACCAGCAATGGGACTTTGTGAACCCGGGGACGAACTTTTCCGGTTCCCCGATGCGTGCCGGGACGGTGCTGTCCGTTTATGTGTGCCCGTCGCAAACGATGCAACACGGCGGAGGTTCGCCCGCGCTCAGCAATTACGGCGGGAACGGCGGCACCATTGCGTTCCCGCCCTCGCGGGCCACGGTCGACGGCATGTTCCACACCACCGGCCCGGCGTCCGAACCGCGTGCGAACCAGACCGGCGTGCGCATTACGGACGTGACCGACGGCACAGCGAACACGCTCCTCTTCGGCGAACGGGTCATCGGCGACCCGGCGCTGGACTCGTTCCTGGACGCGCCGGCCGGGGTCATCACCCCGACGCCCTCACCGGCGATCCAACCGAGCGCGAACTACTGTTTGTGGGCCGCGCCCCCCGGACCGAACGCGGCGGGCAGTCTCCTCTGCAGTGAAGCCGCGATCGGCTACCGGCACGGCACCGTATGGACGCCCCCTCCCCCGCCGCTCCCGGGGTTCCCACCAACCCCACCGCCACCGGTGCCGTGGGACGGTCTCAAGCTCCAGTGGTGGGCGCGGATCGGGGCCTACGGGAGCCTTCACAACGGCGGCGCGAACACCACTTTCACGGACGGTAGCGTCCGGTTCCTCAGTAACTCCACGACGCTCTCGGCGCTGCGCGGGTTCGGCACGCGAAACGGTAACGAAGTGATTATCGAGTAGGGCACCGCGCGGAAGAAACCGGCGCCGACCTTCACTTCCCCAGGTGCAGTAGAAGTTCCCGCTGTCGGAGCGCCTGTAATCTGTGCAGCCCGCCGCACAGGTCGAGGTACTCGGTAAAGTCTCGCACGCCGAAGATGTGGTCCTCGAGGAACTGCGAGAACGCGGCCGGGTCTTTCTCGACGTCCATCCACAACTTCAGGTGGTCCTCGTCCGAGAAGTATTCGCCCGGCATGTTACCCGGGTAGCTCCCGAACGGCACTTCGCACACCGCGTCGACGCACAAAAAGGGGATCTGCGTGCGGTGCGGGTTCCGGCGCATCTCGTCGTGCGGGACCAGGCGCTCGCACGAAATAATGACGCGCTTGGACGCCCGCGCGAGGTCGATGTCGGCCACGGACGTGCCCGTGAACCGGCAGTTCCCGTAGCGATCGGCCTCGTGAACGTGGATCGCGGCCACATCGGGGTACAGCGCGGGAACGGCCGCGAGTTTCTCACCGGTAAAGGGACAGGTGATGACCTTCGCCGGGCAGTTCCCGAGCGTGTCCGTGCCCAACAGCGAGCGCGCCGGGACGAACGGAACGCCCATCGCGGCGGCCGTGTAGCGCAGCGCGAGCGTGTAGTTCGACCACTCCGCGACTTGCAGGGCGCCCGATTCCATGACGCGCCGGGCGTGCGGCGACAGCCCGCGTGCCTCCAAACCGACGACGTAAGCCGCGTCCACACGGGCGAGCGTCTGCCCGCGCCCGGTAAGGTTCCCGGCGCAAAGAATCTGGAAGTCGTGTGTAGCGGTGTGGCCGGAGAACCCGAGGTGCTGCTTCCGCTGGCGCAGGATCTCGTGACAAACGGCCGTCGGGATGCGGTTCGCCCCGAACCCGCCCGTGGCGAAGTAGTCGCCGTCGCGCACGAACCGCGCGACGGCCTCGGACACGGTCATGACCTTATCGACCAGACCGCGCGGCTTGGCGGCAAACGCGGCCCGGGCGTCGTCGGACGCGGGAGAGGTAAAGAGAGGAGCGGCCATGCAAATGAAGGGGTGAAAGTGTGGTCGGGTGACGGGTGAAAAAGACAGAGGGACAATATCATGCCCCGGGCCGCTTGTCACCCCTTCGCCCGCTCACACTTTCACCCCTTCTCTTCCGGGGCCTTTATTCGCTACTGCCCCTCGTATTCCTTCACCAACTTGCGGAACCGCGGGTCTTTGCGAATGGAGTCGAGGTCGTGGTCCTCGCGCATGAACTCGAAGTCGCGGTACCCGAGTTCAACGGCCTGGCGGAGCGCCGTCAGGGCCTTTTCGCGCTGTTTGAGGAGCGCGTACCGGCACGCGAGGTTGTAGTGTGCGGTCGGGTCGTGCGGCCGGACCGTGACGAGTTGCCGGTCCACGGCGAGGCCGTCCTGCAACCGGCCCTTCATGGTCAGGTTGCACGCCTGTGCGCGGAGCACGTCGGCGAAGTCGGGCACTGAAGACAGGACTTTCCCAAAGAACTCGAGTTCAAAATCGAGTTGCGTTCGCTCGGCAAGGAGCCCGAGAATCGAACCGGGTGGAAACGAATTGGCTGGCGTCGGACTCGGGCGCTTGGGGTGCGGCATGAACGTCCCCCGGCGAAGGTGCGCGGTAGTGAGAGGACAACTACCACGCTTACCGAATTATACCCCGCTACCCAGAGCGTGCAAACGCAGAGTCAACGGGATATTCGGTTCGCGTTCGGGTTGTAGCGGCGTTTCACTCGGCCTTCACGACGAGACGATAACCGAAGTTAGCGCCGCCGAGGTCGTGTGCGTCGATGAGGGCGACGAAATACGCCCCGTCCTTCGGAAGGGTAACGGTCAAAATCGGATCTGATGAACCGTTCACATCGTCGGCGGAGTCGATCACCTTGTGGTCGGCATCATAAAGTGTGAGGAACCCGTCGACGGGCGAGCCGAAGCGTGCGGCCTGGACCTCGATGCGCACTTTCGTGCCTTTTTTACCCTCGAACTTGAACACATCAACGTCTTTCTCCCCTTTGATCGTCCCTTCCACCGCGCACGGAACCGGCAGCGCTTGTGCTGTATCGAACCCGTCGTTGTCCTCTTTCTCGGCAACCGCGGGGAGGTCGTCGCGAACGAGTAGCGTGTAAGCGTTCGAGTCGCCCCCGCCGTTCACCGCGGTGAGCTTCACGGCACCGGGTTTGACGTCTTTGGGGAGGTCGAGGTCGAGGTCTATTTCCGAATCGCCGACGCGCTCGCCCGGGTAGTTATTCGGCACGCCCACGGCCTTCGCGCCGAGCACTTTGACCTTTGCGCCCTCGGCGCCGGCGACCTTCACCTCTTTCACCGCGGCGAGGTTCTTCCCACGGAGCACGAGTTTCTGCTTCTCGCCCGGCTTCGCGACGAGTGGTATCGCGTAAAGCACCTTCGGCGCGGGTTCTTTCTTCGCGTCGGGTTGTTTCTTGTCTTGCGACGACGCGAGCGAACCCACAGCGAGCGAAATGACGACGAGGCAGAAGACGCGGTACACGGGAGCACCTGGGTGGTGAGCGTTGGGAGGAGGGCTCTGGTGGTTGGTCACATTATTGGGATTAAGGCGCGTTCGAGAAAGGTGCAGAGTCTCATCCACCCGCCAGGCAGCCCTGCGGCAGCGGAGTTCATTCACGGAGATGATCTCACTTGCGCGTGTGCTCGCCATAAAATTTCACATATCAAGAGTTTCCATGCACACACGTGGTTGACCACGCCCGCGATTGCCGCTTGTGCCAAGCGCTCCGGCAAGGGTTTCCCCTCTTGGCGCCGGCGCCAAAGTTCGCTCAAATGCTCGCGGCTAAGTGCCCGCCCGGTGACGGGGCGACAGGCCGCGCATATCGGCCACCGTCATGGGTTCCGGCGTGAGTACCCGGCGGTCCCGCACGGGAACTGCTCCCGGCCGCAACCGCGCCAGTCCGAGCGCTTCTACACCTTGGAGCGGCTCGGGCCTCTGCCCGACGGCCGGGCACAAGGGATGACCCAGCCGATTTCACATCGCGAGCGCCCCCGCACACCCGTCTTTATCCGGTTGCCCACTCGACAGTAGAATTCCGGGGAACCGTTATTCGGACGCCACCGGAGCCGCACCGTGGACGATTTCATCGAGATCTACGACGACGCCCTCGACGCGACGCTGTGCGAGGAGATCGTCGCCGCGTTCGAGCGCAGCGGGCGCAAGGCGCGCGGGCGCACCGGGGGCGGCGTCGATGTGACCAAAAAAGACAGTCTCGATCTGAACATTTCCACCGACCCCGAGTTCGCCGCCCTCCACGCTCGGGTGCTCGACGCGACGCTCCAGTACCTCGTGCGGTACGCGCTGAAGTACCAGACCATGCTCGTCGGGAGCATCGCGGCGTCCGGAACGGACCCGGCGACCGGGAAGCCCGTCGCCCTGACCGCGGGCCAGTTGACCGAACTCCAGGCCGGTCAGTTGATGATGAAGCTCTACCGGCCGGGGCAGATCAGCGCGCAGAAGTACCTGAAGGGCGTCGGCGGCTACCACCACTGGCACTCAGAAATTTACCCGCGCGACGCCGCCTGCGAGACGCTCCACCGCGTGCTGCTGTTCATGTTTTATCTGAACACTGTCGCGGACGGTGGGGAGACGGCGTTCTACCACCAGAACCGAACCATTCGCCCCCAGCGCGGCCGCATGGTCATCGCCCCGGCCGGGTTCACGCACACGCACAAGGGGTGCGTTCCGCTGTCGGGCGACAAGTGGATCTTGACTTCGTGGGTGATGTTTAACCGGGCCGAATCGCTGTACGGCTGAGAGCGGTTGCGCCCCGGTTGCACCAACTACCGCTTACCGCCGGGCGGGACGCTCCCGCCGTTGCCCTCGGGCGCCGGTGGGGCCTCTTGAACTTTCCAACCCTTCAATTCTTCGTACCGGAACTGCTTCGCGTCCACACCACGGGCGCCCAGCTCCAGTTCCACGAAACTCCACACCTCGGTATCGCCGCTCGGCTTTAACATGCGCACTTGAGCCGGCAGGTACGCGCGCTTCGGGACCGTGGAGCGCCAACAGCAGGCGCGCGAACTCGCGCTGGTCCTTGCCCAGGCGCGGTTTGATGTCCAGGTAAATATAGTCTTCGTCGGTTTTGTACGAATTGACGTCGAACCGCGCCTTCACGTCTTGGGCCTCCATCCCGCCGAGGAAATCGATCATCAGGTTGTCCGCACCGGCAGTGCCCTTTTTCCAAAGTTCATGTCGTGGATCGAGCACAGTGCAACCGGTGTACTATTTTCGCCCTGCGCGAATTGAACCTGCACTTGCCCGTGGGAAGTTAATCGACTGTCCGAATCTCCCACGTTCGCCCGGTTCACGTCTCAGAATCCGCGCTTTGTTGTGCGGCGCGCCCGGCGCCCCGGTCGGGCGTGAACTATGGTGCCCACATCTGATAATGCCTCAATGGGCCGCGCCTGCGGTCGGGAGCGCCACGTTATGAGAATCGCGAATTCCGGACACCGAACGGACCGGCGCGGGTCCATATTGCCGATGCTGGGGGTCTGTCTCATCGGTCTGTTCGGGTTCGTCGCACTGGCGGTGGACCTCGGCATGCTGGCGGTGGCGCGGACCCAGAGCCAGAACGCGGCCGACGTCGCCGCGCTGGTGGGCACGCGGACGCTGAACAACAAAGACGGGGTGCTTTACAACAACCTCCCGGCGGCGGTCGCGGCGACCAAGAGTTCGACGACGGGTAACCCGTACCTGAGCGGGAACTTCTCCAGCAGCCAAATTACCAAGGTCGAAGCGGGCCAGTATCTGTACAACCCGACGACCCAGACGTTCCAGGTGAGCAGCTGGTCGACCGTGACCTCCGGCGCGGGGTCGAGCCCGACCACCGGGTCGTGGACCGCGCTGCGGGTCACCATCAGCGTGCCGCAGCCCACGTACTTCATGCGGGTCTTCGGTGTGACCTCGATGCCCACCGGAGCCACGGCCACCGCGGTCTACCGCCCGCGCGACATCGCGTTCGTGCTCGACATGACCGGGTCGATGGGGTACAGCAGCACGTTCAACAACAACAGTCAGTCGATGAACCCGGACCCGCTGGTGCCGGTCGCGGGCCACTACACGTCCCGCCAGAGCGTCCTCATCGCCTCAACGAACCTTGCCAACGGCAGCGGCGAAGCGATCCCGCGGAACAACTACAGCATCGCCACCCCCGGTGGCCCGCCGATCATCCGCAACTTCTACTTCGACCCGACCAACATTAACTCCCCCGGGACGGTCGCCTACCCGCTCACGACGAAGGCCGACGGCAGCCCGAACCTCTTAAATGCGTTCCACCGCTGGTCCCCGGCGGAGAGCGGCGCCGACTCGACCAACTACGTCGCCCCAACGTACACTTGGGACAACTACAACCCGATGCACAAGGGGAACGAGTCGCCCCCCCGGGGTCCGACTCCGGCCCCGAGCTTCTACGCCTCGATGACGGATGCCAACGGGATCACGTACTCCGGCGACCGGTGGCGCCGGGGCGACGGCAAGATCGACAAGACGGAAACGACGTGGTCCACGGGCACCACCGCGACGCGGGCCGCGTACCACGCCGCCGACCTCTTGGGGTACGGCACGGGTACGAACCCGCCGTCCGCGTCGCCGTCGTTCGCGAACGGCTGGCTCGACTTCCGCGACCCGCTCTGGGAGACCTACGGATACGACCTCGATATCAACAAGTACCGGACCGCGCGCGGCTCGGGCGGCCCGATGAACCCGGTCACCTACTTGGCCGTCAACGGCCTCGGCATCCTGGACAACATTCTGGTGCCCACCGCAGACCGGTTCGTGGGTTACTCGATGGGGCCGGGATACTGGGGTAAAACGTTCTACATCTGGCCGCCCGACCCGCGCGCACCGGTCGGCAACCCGGGCGACGCGCTCTACCAGGCCGGCGACTGGCGCCAGCGGTACTTCTACAACAAGAGCGGCGGGGCACTCAACTCGCAGGGCGACAACAACTCGTCCAACGGGAACGGGTCCGGTAACGTCGACGCCATCAACGAAGTCATCTTGAACACCGGCACGTCGGGGCAAACGCTCACCGCGACGAGCGGAACCCAGGTAAACTACACGGCCATTCTGAAGTGGATCAAGAGTGGCCCCCAGGTGCTCCCGCCGAACCTGCGGGCGGGCCGGGTGCTGTACTACTCGTCCATCCCGGACGACGTGAATACCGCGAACGGCACCACCCAGGAGAAGTTCGACAAGGGGTTCTGGAAGAGCTACATCGATTTCGTACTCGGGATCGGGAGCTACACCGGCACCGGGAACCTGTACGGCGGGGCCGACAGTTGGTCCGTCAATACGGCCTCGGTCACGACCTCGGACCTCACCGCCTACAACAAGTTTTCCTGGGAACTCGTCGCCGGCTCGCGCCCGTACATGCGGTACACCGACAGCCCGCGGCGCCCGCGCCTGCACATGTGGTTCGGGCCGCTGAGCATGGTCAACTTCCTCACGCTCGGGGACGTGTCCTCGTCCATCGGGAACTGGCTCCCCGGGACATCCAACGAGGCCCACTGCTGGCAGCTCAAGGCCGGGATGAACTCGGTACTCGATGACGTGAAGAACAACCACCCGAACGACTTCGCCGGGCTCGTGTTCTTCGCGGCCTCGCAGCACAACGGGGTCCGCTGGCCGCTCGGTCAGAACTACCAGGCTCTCAAGAACGCCCTGTTCTACCCGAAGCAGTTGCTCACGACGATCAACGGCGGGAATGTTACGACCGAGGTCCGCCCGTACACGACGTCCTCGCTGACCGGGCACGACGACGCCGACATCCCGAACGCGGGCGGCAGCACCGACCCGCAGACCGGGCTGGCTTACGCCTTCAACGTGTTGTCCCCGTCCACCATCTCGGCCGCGCAGTCGGTCGGGACCGGGAACGGGCGCCGCGGGGCGCAGAAGATCATCATCTTCGAGACGGACGGGGTGCCGAACAGTTACCGCACCCCGACGTTCGTCCAGCGCGGGTACAACTCGTACTACACGCTCAGCGGTGTTACGAGCGCCAGCAACGGTAACACGACCGGGATCAATTACGCCTACAACGTGATTAAGCAGACCGTGAAGCAGATGGCCACGACCGCGACCACCTCCGGCACCGGGGCGGACAGCGGGCTGAGCCTGCCCAACGCCCAGGCCCGCGTGTACCCGATCGCGTTCGGCGACCTGTTCGACGCCCAACTCGCCCCGAGCGCGACCTACCGCGACGACGCCCAGGCGTTCCTCGCGAAGTGCGCGGAGTACGGCGGCACGGGTACGGCCGGGGCCACCGCGCTCCCGGACGCGCAGACCATCACCGGCCCCTACGACCAGCGCATCACCCGTATGCGGGACTGCCTCGAGCGCATCTTCCAGAGCGGAGTGTCCGTGGTACTGATCGAGTAAATGTGCGGTAAATCCAGCACACGAGGCTCCCACTTCGTGCTGCGGAAGGCGGTCCCAAGGGACCGCCTTCCGCAGCACGAAGTGGGAGCCTTACTCATTATCACCCGTGCTCACTCTTCGCTCCCGATCGTAAGCTATGTTTCCAGACGGCAACACGTGTAAACCTCGCGCATGGAGTTCACCGTGACCGCAGCCGCGGTATTCGATCAAGTAGTCAAGACGTACCCCACGGGGTTACTGGGGCGCGGCGGCGTACCCGCGGTGCGCGGGGTGTCGCTCACCGTACCGGCCGGGCGCGTGTTCGGGCTGCTCGGTCCGAACCGGGCCGGCAAGACGACCCTCGTGAAACTGCTCCTCTCGCTCGTTCGCCCGACGTCCGGTGCGATCACCCGGCTCGGCGCGCCGATCTCCGACCGCGGCACCCTCGGGCGCATCGGGTACATGCACGAGAACCACGCCTTCCCGCGCTACCTCTCCGCGTCCGAGTTGCTCACGTTCTACGGCGGACTGTCCGGGCTCCCCTCCGAAGCGCTACCCGCTCGAACCACGGCGCTACTCGAACAGGTGGGACTCGCGGACCGCAAGGACGAGCCGATCGCGCGATTCAGTAAGGGCATGGTTCAGCGCTTGGGGCTGGCACAAGCCCTGCTGAACGACCCGGACCTGCTCATACTCGACGAACCCACCGAGGGCCTGGACCTGTCCGGGCGGCAGTTGCTCCGGCAAGTGGTGCGCGAGCGCAAGAGCGCGGGTAAAACCGTGCTGATGGTGTCGCACGTGCTCCCCGAAGTGCAAGAACTGTGCGACTCCGCCGCGGTGCTGGTCGCCGGGAAGATCGTGTTCGACGGGGCGCTCCCGGACCTGATGCGCGACCCGAAGTCCGGGGCGCCGCGGAACCTCGAAACCGCCCTCCAGCGCCTGTACCAGTCGGAGGCCGCATGAACGCGCTGCCCGCGACCATTCGCACCGTCCGCTGGATGGTGCGCGACACGTTCCGCCAGTCCCTCGCGTCCCGGCTGTTCTGGGTAATGTTCGGGCTGGCCGCGCTCTGCACCCTGTTCGCGGCGAGCGTGACGGTGACCGGCGCCAAAGAGCGCGAGCGCCACCCCGCCGAGCTCCCGCTGCGCATGCCGAAGGGTCAGGGAGCCGAGGGCATCGACGAACCGCACGGGACCGTGTCCGTCGGGTTCGGGATGATGGAGTACGCCATCGCGAAGAACAAAGCGGACTCGGTGCGCGAGCTCCAGTTGTGGCTCGCGGGGATTCTGGCCGACACCGCGGGCGTGTTGCTCGCGCTCCTGTGGACGGCCGGGTTCCTGCCGACGTTCCTCGAACCGCACGCGGTCACCGTGTTACTGGCGAAACCGGCGCCGCGGTGGGCGCTATTAGCTGGGAAATACTTCGGTGTGGTACTGTTCGTCGCGCTGCACGCCACGCTCTTCGTTGGTGGGACGTGGCTCGGGTTGGGGTTCGCGACCGGCGTGTGGGACGTGCGGTACTGGCTCGCGGTGCCGCTACTCGTGACGAACTTCGCGGTGTTCTATGCGTTCAGCGCGTTCCTCGCGGTGTGTACGCGGAGCACGGTCGTGAGCGTGTTCGGCACACTGCTGTTCTGGATCCTGTGCTGGGCGATGAACTTCACGTACCTGCGTCTGACCGCCTCCCCGATCCAGGGCATCACCCCGATGGCAGCGTTCCTGGTGGACGCGGGGTACTGGGTGCTGCCGAAGCCGATGGACCTGAGCGGGATCTTCTTCGATCTGATGGACGCGGGCACGTACTCGACCCCGATCCCGGAACTCGATGCGGTGAAGCAAAAAGGCGCGTTCCGACCGGAGCTGTCGGTGTTCGCATCACTCGCGTTCGCGTTCGGGGTGCTGTCGATCGCGGCCTACGAGTTCCGCAATATGGATTACTGACATTAAACGGCCGAGTGCGGTGCCCGGCGCCGCACTCGTAATTCCGTCAAACTTTCTCCAGTTCCCCGCTGCGCAGTTCGGGTTGATTTCTCGCCCCCGACTCGCGAACATCTCAGGCATGCTGTTTGAGTCCGCACACATTCGTGTAACGGCCGAGTACGGCGTTGCGACGCTCTGGCTCGGTTTCCCAGGCGACCCGGTGAACGCGCTCGACGCCGCGCGCCTGAACGAACTCGAGTCCGCGCTCACGCGGATCGAAACGAACGTCTTCATCAACACGCTGGTGGTCCGCTCGGCGAAGCCGTTCGGGTTCTGCACCGGGCTTCGCCCCGACGTCGAGCACGTCACGGACCGGGCCAGTTTCGCGGCGCGCGGGCAGCGCACGTTCGCGCGCCTGAGCGCGCTGCCGTTCACGACGGTCGCGTTCATTGATGGCCCGTGTCTCGGGGCCGGCTTCGAGTTGGCTCTTGCGTGTGATCACCGTCTGTGTGTTGCCACACCCACGACGCACCTCGGTTTCCCGGGGCGGTTCGCGTGCTTCGGCGGAAGTAACCAACTGCGCAAGGTGATGGGACGGCGCGCGGATGCGTTCATCGAATCGGGACGCACGCTCTCGGGCCGTGAAGCACGCGACCTCGGGTTGGTGGACCGCGCGTTCTGTGCCCGGCGCGCGAAGATCGAGCTGCGCACGTTCCTCGACGAACTCGAATGCGCACCGCGCGTACCGGAACGCGAAGTCGACGAAACCGGCTTCGCACAGGAGCGGCGCGCGTTCGCGGCTCTGAAATCTCTCTCTACAAACGCGACGATTAGCGTTCCCTCGGACACTGATACACTGCTCGCGCGGGGATTTATCACGCCGCTCGAAGCGGAACAGGCTCGTGCCCGAACCCCGTCGGCGCCCGCGCCCGCAACCACAACAGGAGAACCCGCACGTCCCGTTCGGCGGGCCGCGTAACATGGACGACCTCACTTCCGTGCCGAAGCTCCCGCCCGCACGCGATCGCGTCGTGCCGATCAACGACCGACTCGCTCCGCTGTACCCGGAGTTCGAGGGGCTGAATTACGAGAACCCGTTCCAGTTGCTTGTTGCAGTCATTCTCTCGGCCCAATGCACCGACAAGCGCGTGAACCAACTCACGCCCGCACTTTTCGCACGGTTCCCGAGCGCACGCGAACTCGCGGAATGTGACATCAAGGAACTAGAACAACTCGTCAAGCCGTCGGGGTTTTACAAGAACAAGGCCAAGAACATTCGTGCGTGCTGCGTGGAGATGGTGCTGCGCTTCGGCGGCGAGGTGCCCACGAACCTGGACGACCTCGTGACGCTCCCCGGGGTCGGGCGCAAGACCGCGAACGTGATCCTCGGGCACGCATTCGAGACGCCCGGTGTCACCGTGGACACGCACGTCGGGCGGCTCTCGCGCCGGCTCGGGCTGACGCGCCACCGCGATCCCGTAAAGGTCGAACTCGCGCTCGCGGAAATCGTGCCGCAATCAGAATGGCTGCACTTCAGCGGCCGGCTCATCATGCACGGCCGCAAAGTGTGCCTATCGCGCAAGCCGCGGTGCGAACAATGCGTGATCGCGGACCTGTGTCCGAAAATCGGCGTGAAGGGGCTCGCGGAGAAGCGCAAGCGGAAGAAGAACACGAAAACCGATTCACCGCAGAGAACGCAGAGGGCACCGAGAAAGTCGGCGAGTAAATAAAGCCTTTGTTCTTATCCGCGCGCTCTGCATTCTCTGCGGTGGAAACTCTTATGGCCATTGACACGCACACGCTCCTCGAACGGTTCCTGCGGTACGTTCGCATCGACACCAAAGCGGACGAGAAATCCACCACCTATCCGAGTTCGCCGGGCCAACTCGTGCTCGGCGCGATGCTCCGCGACGAACTGCTCGCACTCGGGATTACGGACGCGGTCCAGAACGAACACGGTCTCGTGTTCGCCACCGTGCCGGGTAACGTCCCCGGCGCGCCCACCATCGCGTTCAACGCGCACGTCGACACCAACCCCGAGAACTCGGGCAAGGACGTGGACCCGCAGGTGATTCGCGGGTATCGGGGCGGCGACATCACGCTGCCGAAAGACCCCACGAAGGTGATCCGCGTTACCGAGAACCCGGAACTGAACGGCCTGATCGGGAAGACGATCATCACGACGGATGGCACGACGCTACTCGGCGCCGATGATAAGGCCGGGGTTGCGGTCATCATGGAAGCCGCCCGCGTCCTGATGGCGAACCCGCAGATCCCACACGGCCCGGTCCGGATCGTTTTCACGTGCGACGAGGAGATCGGCTTCGGCGTCAAGCACTTAGAGCCGGCCCAGATCGGGGCGGTGGTCGCGTACACGCTCGACGGAATGGCGTCGGGCGAGATCGAGGACGAAACGTTCTCCGCCGATGCCGCAACGGTCACGATCACCGGCATCAACATTCATCCGTCCATCGGAAAGGGGCGCATGGTGAACGCGGTGCGGCTCGCCGCGATGTTCATCGACCGCCTTCCGCAGCGCACGATGAGTCCCGAAACGACTGACGGGCGCAACGGGTTCCTGCACCCGCTGACGATCGAGGGCGGAACAGGCCAGGTGAAAATCGGGTTCCTGCTCCGCGACTTCGACACCGCGCAGCTCGCGGTGCAAGCGGACCTCCTGCGCGAGATCGCGCGTCAGGTCGAGCGCGAGTACCCGCAAGCGAAAGTGCAGGTCGAAACGCGGAAGCAGTACCGCAACATGCGCGACGGGATCGCGAAGATGCCGAACGCGGTGAAGTTCGCGGAAGAAGCCACGCGGCGCGCGGGGCTGGAGCCGAAGTTCAAGATCATCCGCGGCGGCACCGACGGATCGCAACTCACGGAAAAGGGGCTACCGACGCCCAACATCTCAACCGGGGAACACAACCCGCACTCCCCACTCGAATGGACGTGCCTCGAAGAGATGGAGTCTGCGGTGAAGGTCGTACTGGAGTTGTGCCAGGTTTGGGCCGGGAAGTAATCATGTGGGAAATAAAGACCGTTCTGATCGTGGGCGCGTTCCTGGTCCTTATCGTTACGTTTTTTGTTTTGGTGGTGAGGCAGTTTTTGTTCGCTGCACGGCGCGCCCAAGAGTTCTTTCAAGCACCACCAGTATCCAAAGAATTCGAGCCGCCGGGAAACGCGTTCATCGAATCTCCTTTGAGCCAGCGGCTCATCGCATTACTTATGGTGGGGGCCGGTGCTTTTGGAACGATGTGGCTCCGGCACCAGGCGCTACGGGGTAACGAAGTCCGTTTTGTGCCCGCAATTCTTTTCCCATTCGCTGCTGTTCTGGGGCTGGGTGGCATTCTGTTCCCGCACGATTTTGATGCCCAACGGTGGAAGTACGGTCGCGGGAAACCCCGAACCTGGGAAGAAATGCCGACGCCGATGAAGGTGTACGTTACCCTCGCTCTGTGCGCGGGCCTCGTCAATTTGTGGGCGCTGATGTCGAGATGAGTGCCCAAGACACGGAACGGTGCCCCTGATCTTTCAGGAAGGTATTGGTCCCTGTAGGGGTGGTCCTGTTTCACGGCATCGGTCTTGTTCTCGCGCACGCGCTTTTGGCGGACCAAGAAGGCGTGCAGAAACTCGGCCGCGAGGTCGTGGAACATGAGGCGGTGCGCTGCACCGAGCGTGGAACCCGTGGGACCGAGGTCTCGCGCCTGTGTCGCTTCGTGATAATCGCCCGCGCCCGGGTCGCGTTCCGGTGGTTCGATCCCGCGCTGCGGGGCCTCTACTTGAACCGGAAAAGCACCCCGGTCGGGTTCGCGAACCCGTTCGGTTCCGCATCTCGGGCGAGACGATGGCCACGATCGCCGTGGGCGTGGCGGCGTGGCGTGCGTAACCAACGCCGTGTTGACATACCGATCGAAGGGGCAATAATGGCCCCGAACCTCTCCCACCCATTACAAGAGGTTCCGCGAATGTTGCGCTCGATCGTACTGTTGGTCGCCCTGGGCGCGCTGGGGTGCGGGAAGAAACCCAAAGACACCGACCCCGCCCCGCGGCCACCCGTTCAACCACCCCCGCCACAAGACAGTGGGGCGGACAAAGCCCCAGGATCGATTCGGCCCGGCGAGGAGAACGGTGAGGGACGCGGGTACCCGAATCGACTGCTGGCCCAGTGGTGGCGCGTCGTCCGGGACGACGTCACGGTCTCGGTTCTAGCGTCCGACAGCGCGGACCCGGCGCACCTCTCGCTCATGGTGGTGGTTCGGAACCGCAACAAGGATAAGCCGCTCCAGCTCACGGGTTGGTCCAAACCGCAGCAAATCACCCTGAAAGACGAAAAGGGTAAACGGTACCCACTGATCCCGATCCCCGACGACATCGAACAGGCCATGCGGAAAGCGGACGTGCCCAAAGACGGTGCGGCCTATGGCCCCGGCCCGGTCACTCCTGAACTCAAACGATTCATCTTGCTCAAATTCGACCGGTCGACGCTGGCCGCCGAGTACCTGGACCTGGACCTGGACGGCGCCCCCGTCGGGTTCGCGGACCCGATCCTGCTCCGCGTCTCGCGCGAGATGGTGACGCAACCGAAGAAGCCGTAACTGCGGGATCGGACGGGAGCAACTCCGCTCACACGAGCACCGGTGGACGTGGCCGTCGCCACTGTGTCGGTCGCGCCGATGCCGCACGGCTCGACCCTAGCGCCGAGCCGCCGACCCACAACGTTCATCCCGATGGCGGAAGAATAGGCGCAATCTGGTACCGGCGAACGGTCGGCGTGAGTCGGCCGTTCGCCGACTCCTGGCACTCGTGGTGGGCTGCGGCCCGCCTTGCGCGACCACGGACGAAGTGGAACTCGGCGGAAAAGCGAGTGCCACCGCGCCACCGGCGACGTCCGGATGCGGGCACCGAACCTCGGGTCCGGCGTCTCAGTGGCAGTAGCCGAGGAGTGCCTGGCGGTCGACCGGGGTAAGGCGGATACTGGGTGTGAGTCAGACCAGAGGAAGTAATGCGGAAACACGCGATTGTGCCCGACCCGGCGGCGGTGCTGCCGGGCGAGAGCGAGATACTGGCGGCGGTGGTGGCGAACCTGGCCGACCATACAGCCAAGTTGGTGTACGCGGACTGGCTGGAAGAGCACAACGACCCCCGGGGACCGGTCCTTCGGGAGTTCGTCCGGGCCGTGCAGGACGGTCACCCGTTGCCGGCCACCGACGGCCTGTTGGCCGGGTGGTGCGAGATGGTCGGCCTCCGGCTCGTCGAGCGGGTCCGGGAGTTCGACCTCGAACCGTACCGCGACCGGCTGCTGGCACTCGCGCGCCCCGTCCTCGAATTGAACGATGTAACGCTGGTCGACGAGACGCTGTTCCCACCGGGCTGCTCGAAACTCGGCGGGCGGCCGGCACTGCCACGAGGGGCGGAATGGCCCCGGTCGGACCGCGGTCCGCTCAAATTCTTCGCCCAGTTCGACCTGGCCGATCTGCACCCGACCACCGGTGGCCGGCCACTTCCCGCAGCCGGTTTGCTCTCGTTCTTCACTTACCAAAACGCACCGGAGGACCAACACGGCGGCCCGCGTGTCATCTTTACCCCACCGGGGGGAGATTTGGAACGGCTGGACCCGCCGGACGATCTGGACGAGGATCTGGGGCGCCCCGGTCCGGCCGCGACATTCACCCTCCGCGAGTCGCTCGATCTGCCCCAAGCGATGGAGCCGTGGGAAGAACGGATCGGTCTACCGGACGAGGCCGCGGCCGATCGTTGGGAGGTTTTAAACCGGTATTGGAGCCTGCTGTGGGCTCAACGGGCCGTCGCCCACGTGCTGTTCGGGTACGCCCGCCCCCGGCACATCGACTGCGACCCGATCCCCGGTCCCGAGTGGGAGCAACTGATCTCCTTCAAGTCGGACCGCGACTTGGGGTGGGGCTGGGGAGATGGTCACGAGCTGTTCTGGTACATCCGCACCGAAGACCTGAAGGCCGGGCAATTCGACCAGACCGTGGAGACGGATGGTTGAGGCGCGGCAGCGCCCGTTCGGGTTCGCGGGCGCGACCCTGTTCCGTGCCTCGCGCGAGATGGTGACGCAACCGAAGAAGCAATAGGCCCTCGTGCCACCCGCGCGCAACTTAAGAACGCCCTCGGCTCTCTAATTCGACCCGCGGCAAAAAGGGGCGATTTTTCCGCGTGCGGTCGGGCGCGGGTCGTGGTACGCTGCGACACCTCCCCGGATCACCGTGCCGATGCCCTCTCCCGAACTCACCCCCGACGCCCCCGACGCGGTCGCGCGCAGCGCCCGGTACAAGGTCGCGTGGCGCATCCTGCCGCTGCTGTTCCTGCTCTACATCATCGCGTACCTCGACCGCGCCAACGTCGGCTTCGCCAAACTCAAGATGAAGGACGATCTCGGACTGTCCGAGACCGTGTTCGGTGCCGGCGTCGCGCTGTTCTTCATCGGGTACCTGTTCCTCGAAATCCCCGGCGCGCTGCTCGTGGAACACTGGAGCGCGCGAAAATGGTTTGCGCGCATCCTCGTCTCGTGGGGCTTCTGCTCGATGGCGATGGCGCTGGTCGAAACGCCCGCGCAGTTCTACGCCGTCCGCTTTTTATTGGGCCTCGCGGAGGCCGGATTCTTCCCGGGCGTGATCGTCTACTTCACCCACTGGTTCCCGCGGAAGGACCGCGCGCGGGCGATGTCCGTGATGCTGCTGGGCGTGCCGCTCAGCCTCGCGCTCGGGGCGCGCGTGTCCGCGGTGCTGCTCGAACAGAACTGGTTCGACATCAAGGGCTGGCAGTGGGTGTTCCTGATCGAGGGCGCGCCGGCCGTGCTCCTGGGGGCGGTGGTACCCTTCCTGCTCACGGACCGCCCGCGGAACGCGAAGTGGCTCACGCCGGAAGAGCGCGATTGGCTCGAAAACACGCTGGAATCGGAGCGCGAAGCGGCCAGCGGGACCGGGACCGTTTCGCTCAAGCAGGCGCTCCGGATGCGGAACGTGTGGCTGCTGGCGCTGGCGATCCTCGCCACGAACATCGCCGGATACGTGTTCGTCTTCTGGCTCGCGACGATGGTCGAGGGGTTGCTCGCGGCGACGGGGCGCGGGTCGGGCGCGACCAACGTGCTGAACTGGACCGGGTGCGTGTACCTGTGCGGGTTCGTCGCGGTGCTGGTATCGGGTTGGTCCTCCGACCGCACCGGCGACCGCAAGTGGCACTGCGTGACGGGGCAGATCGGCGCGGGGGTGACGTTCGCGCTTGCCCTTGTTCCGGGGCAGCCCTGGGGCGCGGTATTCGCGTGGCTATGTCTGGCCGGGTTCTTCTCGATGTTCTGGTTCACGCCCTTCTGGGTGCTTCCGACGCTCACGCTGACCTCGTCGGCCGCGGCGGTGGCGATCGGCGTCATCAATATGTGTGGAAACATTGCCGGCGCGATCGGCTCGCCCCTCCTAGGCGCGCTGAGGGACGCGGGGTTCGGCGATCAGGCTTCGATGGCGTTCGTAACGGTGTGCTTTGTCCTCGGCGCGGTGTTCGTGGCACTGGTACGGGTCGCGCCGCCCGTGGAGGAACCGAATGACTGACCCGCAGACGCAGCGCCCCACCGAGGAACTGCTCCGGCTCTACCGGCAAATGCTCCTCATCCGCCGGTGCGAAGAGCAACTGGCGAAATCTCACCAGCGCGGTTTGGTTCACGGCGCGTGCCACACTTACGTCGGCCAGGAGGCGATCGCGGTCGGCGTGTGCTCGCACTTGCGGCGCGAGGACGTGGTGTTCAGTACGCACCGCGGGCACGGGCACGCGCTCGCGAAGGGCGTACCGCCGGTGCAGCTCATCGCCGAACTGTACGGGCGCGCGACGGGGTGCTCGCAGGGGCGCGGCGGGAGCATGCACCTGTTCTCGCCCGAAGTGGGCATGATGGGCACGAGCGGGATCGTTGGCCCGTGCATCCTGCAAGCGACCGGCGCCGGGTACAGCTTCCGGTTACTGAAACAGGACCACGTCGCGGTCGCGTTCTTCGGCGACGGTGCGGTGAACAACGCGGCGTTCCACGAGGGGCTGAACCTCGCCGCCATCTGGAAACTGCCCGTCCTGTTCGTGTGCGAGAACAACCAGTTCGCGACGGAAGTGCCGTTCGCCTACGCCGCGGGGAACCCGAGCGTGGCCGCACGCGGCGCGACCTACGGTATGCCCGGGATCGAACTCGACGGCAACGACGTTGTCGCGATTCGCGCGGCCGCGGGGGAAGCAGTCGCGCGGGCGCGGAGTGGCGGTGGGCCGACGCTGTTCGAGTGCAAGACCTACCGCACCCGCCCGCACGCGGAGGGCATGGGCGACTACACCTATCGCACCCGCGAGGACGTGGAGAACTGGAAGACCAAGTGCCCTATTGATCGACTCCGCAAAGCGTTCTCGGCGAATCTCGCGCCCCTCGATGCCATTGATGCCGAAGTTCAGCGTGAGATCGAAGCCGCTCAGCGCGAGGCCGAAGCGAGTGCGTGGCCCGACCCCGCAACGGCCACCACGCACATATACGCCGAAGCACGCAGACCGGCCCCACCTCCACCCGCGGATTCGGGGCGCGATATTAGCTATTCGCAAGCCACGCTCGAAGCACTCGGGGCGGAAATGGCGGCGAACCCTGCGATCTTCGTTCTGGGGGAGGGCATCGGCGTTCGGGGCGGGAACTTCAAGACGACCGCGGGGTTGTACGACAAGTTCGGCCCGGAGCGCCTGCGCGACACGCCCATTTGCGAGCGCGGGTTCGTCGGGCTGGGGGGCGGAGCGGCCATGACCGGCACGCGGCCGGTCATTGACTTCATGTTCGCCGACTTCGTGCTCGATGGTGTGGGCGAGATCGTGAACCAGATCGCGAAGATGCAGTACATGAGTAGCGGGCGGCTCAAAATGCCGATCCTGCTGCGCGGCTGCATCGGCATCGGTCACTCCGCCGCAACGCACCACTCGGGCAACTACTACCCGATGTACGCGCACTTCCCCGGTCTGCACGTGGTGATCCCATCCACGCCCTACGACGCGAAGGGACTGCTGCACCACGCGCTCCGCTGCGACGACCCGGTGATGTTCCTCGAACCGCGCGAAATTCTGTCGCTTACCGGGCCGGTACCGGAAGCGCCTTACGAGATCCCATTTGGCCAAGCCGCGGTGGTGAATACAGGGACCGACGTCACCGTGGTCGCGATCGGTCGAATGGTTCGCAAGGTATTCGACGTGATCGCCGATCTCGGCCGCGAAGGAATTTCGGTCGAGTTGATCGATCCGCGAACGGTCGCGCCACTCGATACGGAGACCATCGGCGCATCGGTCGCGAAGACCGGTCGGCTGCTCATCGTGGACGAGGCGTTCGGGCTGTACGGGATCGGCGCGGAGATCGCCGCACAGATCGCGGATCGGTTCTTCGACGAACTCGACGCCCCGATCAAGCGCCTGAACGGTCTGCACACCCCCACCCCCTACAGCCCGCCGCTCGAAGCCGCGGTGGTACCGAACGCGGACGCCATCGCGCGCGCGATTCGCGACCTACTTGCCGAGTAAACTCATGCCGATTCCCGTTTCGATCCCGCGCCTCGGCTGGAACATGGAAGAGGGCGTCTTCGTCGAGTGGCTCAAGGCCGACGGCGACGCCGTGAAGTCCGGCGACGCGGTGTTTCGTCTCGAAGGCGAAAAAGCCACCGAGGACATCGAGAGCCTTGATGTGGGCACCCTTCACATCCCCGCGACCGGCCCGAAGATGGGCGACCGGCTCCCGGTCGGTGCCGTGATCGGCTACTTGCTGCAAACTGGTGAAGCCCCTCCAACGGGAGCCTCGCCCACGAACGGCGAAATCGAACAGGCACCGCCGCCTGCAGAGGTTATTGAGAATCCGCCCGCAGTGAGCGAACTTGCCCAACCACTCATTCCACAGGCAGGTCACACCGAAGCCGTCCCCGCACTAACAGCAATCACACCCCGCGCACGCAGACTCGCTGCACGACTTGGGGCGGATGTGTCGCGTGTGCGCGGAACCGGGCGTAACGGCCGCGTGCGCGAACGCGACATCGCCGCAGTTGCTCCCCCTCCTACCCCCTCGGGGGACACGATCCCGCTGACCGGCACGCGCCGGGCGATTGCGGCCAAGATGATGGAGAGCCGGCAGACGACGGCCCCCGTCACGCTGACCGCGCAAGTGGACGCGACCAACCTCGTGAACCTCCGCGAACAGTTCAAAGCGGCCGGGAGCGAGCGAGTCCCGTCGTACACCGATTTTCTTCTGAAGTTCGCCGCGCTCGCGCTTCAGAAGCACCCCGCGCTCGCGTCACAATGGGCGGGCGCGGGAATCGTGCCCGCCACGAGCATCGACATCGGCGTCGCTGTGGATACCGAATCGGGCTTACTCGTGCCGGTCGTTCGTAACGTCCCGGCGCTCGGATTGCGGCAACTCGCGGAGCAAACGAGCCAGTTGATCGACCGCACCCGGCGCGGCAATCTTTCCACCCGCGACATGCAGGGCGGGTGCTTCACGATCACGAACCTCGGTGCGTTCGGGATCGATGCGTTCACGCCGATCATCAACGCGCCGGAGTGCGCGATTCTCGGTATGGGGCGCATCGAGCGCCGGCCGGTGATGGACGGCGACCGCGTCGTCGGGCGCGATCTGCTCGTGCTGAGCCTCACGTTCGACCACCGAATCGTCGACGGCGCTCCGGCCGCTCGTTTCCTGCAAGCACTCGCGCAGTGCGTCGAGAACCCGGCCCCGTGGGTATCGAGTTGAGGACGAATCGATGAAGTGTGACCTGAACGGGACGGTGAGCCTCGTGACCGGATCGGCGCGCGGCATCGGGCAGGGCATCGCGGACCGACTCGCGCGCAACGGCAGCGTGGTCTATTACACCGATCTCGTGCTCGCCGAAGCACAAGCCGCTGCCTCAGCGACACCCAACGGGCACGCGCTCAAACTCGATGTCACGAAGCCCGCCGAGATCGCGTCGGTGGTTCAGCAGATCACAGCCGAGTGCGGGCGGCTCGACGTCCTCGTGAACAACGCGGGCGTGAACACGATGGCGCATCGCGTCACCATCGACTCGTTCCCGCGCGAGGAGTGGGACCGCATTCTCGCGGTGGATCTGACCGGTCTTTACGAGATGAGCAAAGCGGCCGCGGCGGTGATGCGCGAGCACAAGCGCGGGCGCATTATCAACATCGCGTCCATCGCGGGGCTGGTGCCGTTGCGGTTGCAGTGCGCGTTCGTTGCGGCGAAGGCGGGCGTGGTGAACCTCACACGCGCAATGGCCCTGGAATTGGGGTCGCACGGAGTTCTGGTGAACGGAATCGCCCCCGGTTCGACGCTCACCGAGGGCACGCGGAAACTCTTCTACGGCGACGACGGGTTGTTCAAGGAGTCCGTTCAGCGGATGCTCGACCACGTCCCGCTCGGGCGTCCCGGCACCGTGGACGAGATCGCGGTCGCGGCGCTGTTCCTCGCGGACCCGGAGAACAGCTACATGAACGGTCACATCCTCACCGTGGACGGCGGGTGGACGGCCGGTTACACCCGCGACTTCTGATTTTACACGCGGCCGGGTCACTTCTTCTTCGGCGCACCCTCCACGACTATCGTGATAGGTACCGCCGCGTAGGTCGGGGCCGCGCGCGGCACGACGTTACCCGGTTGCTTCGGTTGGGGCGCTGCGCTCTGCCCGCGAAGTACCAGCGTGTGCGTGCCCGGGAGCAGGGCGGGCGGCACGTCTACACTGATTTTAATTTCGGTACTCGCGGGCTGTGCGGTGCCGACCGCCGGGAGCGGCTGGTTCCCCTGTTGGCGCGGACCGAAATTCGGCGTGGCCGCGAAGATCTGGATCGCGTCCTTGAACTTGGCGTCGCGGTTCACCTTCAGCGTTACTTCGATTTTACCGCCCTTTGGGGACACCTGCGATTCGACCGGTGTAAGAGTGAACGGTGCCTCCCCGCGAACCGCGAGCGCGAGCCCTTCGCCGCGGTCCATGCGAGAAATCATCGGGGTGTTCGGAACCTGGTTCGGTTGCAGCCCAGTCGCGGGCCACGTTACGGTGAACGGTCGAGCGGTGTAGGCGCGCGCGCCGCTCGTGGCGTGAATCGTGATGAACCCCTCCCACTCGTCCGCGTCCTTCTCGCACGTTAGCGCGAGCGTACCCCGAGTTTGCCCCGGGCCGATCACTTGCTTCGGGCACTTCACCCCTTTGGGGAGCGCACCCGCGCTCAGCTCGATCGCGTCGTTAAAGCCGTCGAAGCGGAACACGAACACCGCGAACACCGCGCCGCCGCCCTTCGTGAGCGTGCCGGCGTCCGGAAGGTGCGTCGAGAACGGCATCACCGCGATCCGGAAGTCGGGCCTCTCCTTCGCGATGCGCAGGACGTACTGGTCGCGCACCCCGAACTGCACGCCGGCCTCGCGCGTGGACACCATCACCCTATATGTGCCGTCCGCGGGCACGTTGAAGCGGTAGCGGGCGGGGTCGTCGCCCTTGGTGTAGAACTGGTTCGGGCTGAGGGTGTCCGCACCGTCGTCCTGTTCGGTAATTACCTTACCCCTGGCATCGGTGAGGAGGAAGTACGCATCGACCGGCGACCCGATGCGCTCCGCGAACACTTCGAGCGTCCACACCTCCCCTTTCTTCGCCGCGAAACTGTACCAGTGCCGCTCGTTCTTCTTCGTGATGTGCCCCGCGATGTCACACGGCGCCTTCACCTCTTGCGCGTCGGTCGCCGTGCCGTTTTTCTCGTTATCAAGAACGACCGGCGTTTGGGGCGCGAGGAGCAGGTTCCCACCGGGTGCGGAACGCGGGTGATCGACGGCGTCGATCATGGCCGCGGTCGGGGAGGTGAGCCGGCTCGATAGCAGTTTGCCTCCGAGGTCGCGCCCCTTGGTGTCGATCTTGTCTGCCGGCCCGGTTCGGGTAAACGGCATGACCGCGTCGGTTTCGAGCGGCGGGACCAGCGCGTCGACCCACCCGCCGGCGGTCACCGTCAACCGGTAGAAGTGGTCCGGGCCGCCGGTGGTGTACGCGAACTGCGACACGCGAACGAGATATTCCCCATCGGTCGGTGCCTTGAAGTCGAGAACCGCGTCGCCACCGCGGTACCCGCGGTTCGAGGCGAGCGGCCTGCCGTCCGGCCCGCTCACCATCAGATCCGCCTGCATCTTGCTATCGATGCTCGTTGTCAGGCAGTACACGACGATATTCTGCCCCGCTTTCGCCTTGAACGCGGTGTAATCGACATCGGTCGGCGCACTAATGACGCCGTTCACCGTCGTCTCGATTTCGATCTTCTGGGCCTGACTCACGTCGTTATTCGGTTCCACCTCGACCATGTCCGTCGTACCACTCACAACGAACGCGCGCGGGTTGCTCAGCCCGCTCTTGCTCACGACGCGGACGTCGTACATGCCGCTCGCGTCCTTCGGAGCGGTGACTTTGAACCTCACCGCGGCCGTGGGCTGATTGGGTTGCGGCTGTTTGGGCGCGGGCGTGGGGGCCGCACCAACTCGCTCGGCCGTGAACCCTTTCGCACTGAAGAGTAGCTTCTCGTTGCCGTCGAACCCGGTGCCCGAGAACGTGACCTCCACCGTGTCGCCGGCCTTTGCACCGGGCGGGAACACCGTGAGCAACTGCGGGCCGGATTGGGCGCTAACGTAACCCGCAAAAAGTAACACGACGAACGCAGCAACCGCGCGACGGAACATGGTGGTCCCTCAAGAGGTGATTGCAGCCTACCCGGGACGCGCACTGCGGACAAGTTGCTGCGCGACGAGACAGCAAGACAAAAGCCCCGGCACAACACCGGGGCTTCGCCGCGTTGATGTACTTCCCCCGTCACTTCGCGAACACTTCGGCCGGCTTGAACCCGTCGCCCAGAACGGGCTTGGGGTCGATTCCGAGCCACTTGTCGAGTACGGCCGCGTATACCCGTCGGAAATCGGTGCCGTGAACCAGGTTCCCCTCCTTTAGCCCTTTGAGGCTCGGGTGCTCACCGACGACACCGGCCTTGACCCCACCGCCCACCAGGATCATCGGCGCCCCGGCGCCGTGGTCGGTACCCTTGCTGCCGTTCTCGTAGGCGCGCCGGCCGAACTCGGAGAACGTCATGACGCACAACCGATCCTTGTGCCCGCGCCCGGCCAGGTCGCGGTAGAACGCGGAGATCGCGTCCGATGCCTGCGTGAGCAGGTTCGCGTGCGCGCCGGTGGTCCCGCCTTGGCCCGCGTGCGTGTCGAACCCGTCGATCGAGACGTAGAAGAGTCGCGCCCCGATGTCCGCGTCGATGAGCTGTGCGGCGAGCTTCAGCTTGTTGCCCAGTGCCGAAGTCGGGTACGGCACCTTCGGCGCGTAGTTCTTGCCGATGCTGGCGAGTTTCTCACTGCTCGCGTAGGTGCTCATCTGCGTGCGCGCCACAAAGTCTAGAAGTGATGTCCCCGAGCTTCCCCCCGCAACCGTTGCAGCCGATGTAATCACGTTCTTCTGCGCGGTGGCGTCGGCCCCCGTCACAGAAACCGTCTTGAGTTTGAAATCATCGAGCGAGGTGATGCTCGGCACACGAACGGGCGCGCCGGTGAGCGCGAGCGGTGCCGGTTCGTTCCCGCCCGCGAGGTGGAACGCGGGCACCGGGCGCTTCTTGAGCGACTGACCGAGCCACCCGGTGGTGAGCGCCTCCGCGGCGCTGGCCGCGTGCCACACGTCCATACTGCGGAAGTGCGACTGACTCGGGTTCGGATAGCCCACCCCCTGCACCACGCACACCGCGCTGTCGTCGGTGTAGAGCTTCGCGAGCGTGGTCATCGCGGGGTGAAAGCCGACGTCGTCGGTGAGCTTCTTGACCTGATCCTTCGCGATGGCGATGGTCGGTCTGAGCTTGTAGTAGTCTGCATTCGTGAAGGGCACAACGGTGTTCAGCCCGTCGTTACCGCCCGTGAGCTGCACGACGACGAGCACGGTGTCTTTGGCCCCCGCTTTGTCGGCGAGCGGGGCCGAACGCGCCGTGTGCCCCAGGAACGCCGGCACCGTGGAGCCGAACCCGATCAGCGAGGAGGTCTTGAGGAAGTCGCGTCGCGTGGTCATGGGGAACTCCTGGCGAACCCCGCCCGCAAGGGCGGTGGGTTTTCGTCAACTCATTAGACTGTTGTCTTCGATCGGGTGGCACCAGTACCCACCGCCCTTGCGGGCGGGGTTCACCGCGCCCACCGCCTTACGGGTGGTCTTAATTCAGTTGATATTCCGGCAACGTCAGGACCAGGTGCGTGACGGCCCGCGTGCGGTGGTTCGCGATGTCGTCCTCGGACCAGTACGCGGGGTACTTCACGTCTTTCGTGGCCTTCAGGTAATCGAGCAGTTTGGTACGGGCCTCGTCGGATACGTCGTTCTGAAGGAACAGGCCCAGGAGGAAATCGATCAACTGTGCGTCGGTCTTGGCGCCGTGTTTCGCCACGAGCACGGCCGGGTCGCAGCGCGTGCCGAAGCGGGCGCTGTCGGTCGCGGTGATCGCGAGCGCGAGATTGTTCCGGCCGAGGAGTGTTTGCGCGTTCAACCACGCTTCTCCGCCGTCCCAACCCTTCACCGATGGCGGCGCGAACAGTACCTGTCCCAAGCCGTCGAGCACCTCCGCGAGCGGGAGCGTGCCGACCACACCTTCAAGCGCCCGAACGCTCCCGATTGCGAACTCCACCGGCGATTTGATCTTCGCGCGGTACGCGACGGGGCTGAAAAACAGATTCGAGCGGAGGATGGTCGAAACGAGCTTGCCGGTATCGAAGCCGGACTTGCGGTACTGCTCCGCGAGCGGGTCGATGAGGTCCGCGCCGGGCGTGTCGGCATCGCTAACGAGGAACTTGTAGAGCTTGCGAACGATGAACCGTGGGCACGCTTCGTGATCGAGACACAATCCCGCGATGTCCTCCCCGGTAAACTTCCCCTTCTTGCCGAACACGTCCTTCTCGCTGGCGTCGTGCTGGCGCCGGTTCAGCGTGCCCTTACCTTCTTTGATCTCGTACCCCGTGAACGCGCGCGCCGCCTGACGGATGTCGGTTTCGGTGTAATTGCCGACGCCGAGCGAGAAAAGTTCCATCACCTCGCGGGCGTAGTTCTCGTTGGGCGCGGCCTTCGTGCTGGTGTTCGTATCGAGCCACACGAGCATCGCCGGGTCCGCGCCCATCTGCGTGAGGAGCGTGCGGAAACTGCCAAGCGCGTGCTCTTGGATCAGGCGGTACTGCGCGAGCATGAATCGCGCGTTCTGTACCTTCGCGTTGCTCGTGGCGAAGTGGTTGTGCCAGAACAGCGTCAGTTTCTCGCGTAGCGGGTGTCGCGTCTTCAGCATCCGATCGAGCCACCACGCCGAGAGCCGCCCTTGCGGTGCGCCCGGCGGCATGCTCCGCTCCGACGCCATGAACGCGGACGTGCGGGTGAAGTCTTCGGTTTCCGCCTCGCCCGCGAGCACGCGATCGAGCGCCTTGGCGTGCCCGTCCTTCACCCCGGCGTCGAGTTCGCGTTCCGTCGCGCCGAACCCCGAGCGCCGGTAGAGGTGCCCGACCTTCTTCCGGTCCCACGGGTTCTCGGCGCTCGGGGTGTACGGTTGCCAGGCGTTTTTGGAATCGAGCATGTGAGCCTCGTGAGCGAACGGTGCGGCTACTGGTCCGGGCGAGCGGTCGTTTACTTGCGCGGCGCCAGATCCCACACCAGATCGAGCTTGTACTCCGTCTCGGTGATATCGAGTTCCCCGCGCACGGTGCCGAGTGACTTCACCCACGCGACCAGGCTCGCGACCTCCTTACGGGCGTCTTCCAGACCGATGCCGCGTGCGAGTACCGCGTCCGTGATGAACGGGTCCGGGAGCGTGGCCAGCGCGTCGGACGCCGCTTTCGTGGAGAACGCGCCGCGAACCACCGCGGCACTCGGTTTTGCCTTCTGCGGGGGCTTCAGTTCCGTGATGAGCTTCTTGCACAGTTCGACGGTGGTCGCGACGACCAGTTCGTTGCCGACGACGGCGAAACACGGCTCGAAGTTAAAGCGAACGCCGTCCGGGTCGTCCGGGCGCTCCTTGTTCTCCGGGAACCGATACGCGACGATCGCGACGTCCTCGTGTTTGTGCTCCGTCATCTTCAGATCGAATTGCAGGCTCGCGAGGATCGCGGCCAAGCGCAAGATCGGGTCGATGGATTTCACGAACTTCGGGTCGCGTCCGGTCGCGACGTAGCCGAACGCCGGGAACCGCTGGCCGGGTTGTTTCTTGTAGGGAGGGGCGTCGTGGTTCGCGACCACGATCCGGTGGTACGGTCCCCACATTTCGAGTAGCTCGCCCACCCGCGTGCTTCCGGGCAGTACCTTCGACACGTCCTTTTCGGCCTTCTCCAACTGCCCGCGGATCTCGTCCCCGAGCAACTTCGTGCGGTTCTTCCAGAGGAAGCCGATATCGAGGTGGAGGCTATGCGTGTACAGCGTGCCCGGCGGTTCCAGGAGCGGGAGCGACCCGGGTTCGCCCTTCGGCGGAACGTGAAGCTGGTACTCGGGCGGGAACTCGCTGCGCCCGGCCGGAACGCGCACCGAGAGCCGAAACCCCGTCTGCTCCTTGTACAGCCCGGCCGCGACGAAGTCCGCGCGTTTCAAGCAGTCGATACTCCCACCGACGACGAGTGTTTGCAGGAAGTCCCGCCGGGTCGCGTCGAAGAAATCTTTCGTTGCTTTGGACTGCTTCACGGACGCGAAATCGAGCCACAGCCACGCGAGCGGGTCTTTGGAGAGGAGCTTGAACGTGTCCTTGCGGGACGTGTGCCCGGGCGACTTGGCGCGGGCAGTGGTCGCGAGTATTACTCCCGCTTTCAGCATTGTCTCGTTGTTGGAAATCAGCACCGTTGCACCGGCGCGAGCCACAAACAGGTCACCAACTTTGATCGTGTCTTGTCCTGCAATGTTGAACCGCTTGATGCCGTCCTTCGCTCCCTGTCGGGCGAGTTCCTCTTCGACCGTTTTGAGCGCGAGGTCCATCGCCTTCTTGACTTGCGCTTCGTCTTTCCCCTGCAAAACGAAAATAGTCGGTGCGGGATCGTTTGCGAACTGGACGCCGATCGCGATACCGTCGCCCGCGAGCTGGTCGAGCAGTTCGGGCCACTTCGCCCCGAGTTCCTTCTCGAACATCGCGAGCAATTGGAACGCGCGTTTGGCCGCAGCAGATTCGTAAACGCTACGGTATTGCGGGAGCTTCTGAGCCTTTTGAAAGGCTTCCAGCCCGGTGACGGCCTCCGCGAGTTTGCGCGGGTGGTCCGCGGCGAGTACGAGTTGCGCCGAAGCGGGAACGCAATCGAGCGGGTCCGCGGCCCGCGCCGAACTCGCAGCGAACACGAGGGCGAGTGCCGGCAGTGTGAAGCGCATCATGCCAAATCTCCGGGGTAGCTTCGTCCGGAGGTACTTCTCGTTCCGGGCGCGAGTTTCAGAAAAGTGACACATTGCCGCGCGATAACTGTTGCGTATCCCCACGACCCCTCTGCTACAATTTCTTCACGCCCCGCTGGGCGTAACGCTCAAACTGTCGCCTTCAATATGCCACCCGACGAATACAACCAACCCACCGACACCGATGCGCTGCGCCCCCGCGCGGGCGATTGGGGCGCGGCGGAACCGGAACTCGATTACGACCCGGACGCGGTGCCCGTCGTGTATCCGGTCGCGACGCAGTGGTGCTGGCGGTGCGGGGAGACCGCGGCCCCGATCGCGGGCCGGTGCCCGTGGTGCAACACCTGGACCGACGGTGAGCCCCCGCGCCGCGAACCGGAACCCGTTCTGTCGATCGACGACGACCCCGAAGACGACTGGCACACGGACGCGCCCCAACACGCGATCCCGGTGCGCAGACCGTACCTGATCCCGCCGATCGTGATCGTGGTGCTCGCTTACGCCGCGCTGCTCGGCACGCTCATCATGTGCGCGGTCATTGTTGCCGTGCGCGGGGCGAGCACACCGGACGAAATTCAAGAAGCTCAAGCGTTCGTCGAGGTCGCGAGCACGCTGCTCACGCTCGGGTCACTCGCGCTCGTGTGGTCGCGCTCGCGCCAAAAAGTGCCCGACGGAACAATGGCGCTCGCCTGGGTCACGTCCGTACCGGTGCTGTTTGCGCTCCTGTGCCTGAACCTCCTGTTCTTCACCGTCCTGCGCGAGCTGCTCAAACCGCTCGGCGTGGTTGAGCCGGAGCGGATGAAGATGACGCTGGCCACCGTTCTGCTGATCTGCGTGCAACCGGCCATTGTGGAAGAGCTTTTCTTCCGACAGATGACTTTGGGCGTGCTGCGGAAATCGATGAACGTGCATTTGGCCGTGTGGATCACGGCGGCGGCGTTCGCGGGCGCGCACTTGGGGAACATTTTGGGGATGCCGTACCTGTTTCTGGTTGGTGCGTTCCTGGGTTACGCCCGCGTGTACGGCGGACTAACGCTCGCGATGATCCTGCACTTCGTCCACAATTTCGCCGTCGTCGCTTACGACGCCTGGCGGTGATTTTGGCGCGGTCCGCGCACTCTGCGAGGGAAGGCGGACCGCGCGAAATCGGGTCTGCTACAATTCCCTCATGTCTTCATTGCACACCAAGCCCGAACTCCTTGCGCCCGCCGGTGACTGGGAGGCCATGCGCGCCGCGGTCGCGAACGGCGCCGACGCGGTCTACTTCGGCCTGTCGAACTTCAACGCGCGCGCCCGTGCCACCAATTTCGAGCTGTCCGAACTCCCGGACGTGATGACGTTCCTGCACGCGCGCAACGTGCGCGGGTTCGTCACGCTCAACACGCTGATATTTTCGGACGAACTGGAAGCGGTCGCGGAGTTCGTGAAGTCCGTCGCGGCGGCCGGTACGGACGCGGTCATCGTTCAGGATCTCGGGCTCGTGCGGCTCATCAAGCGCATCGCGCCGACGCTCCCGGTCCACGGCTCCACGCAGATGACGCTGACCGAACCGCGGGGCATCGAGTTCGTCACGAACCTCGGGGTCGAGCGGGTCGTTCTGGCACGCGAACTGTCCCTGAGTGACATTCGGAAAGTCACCGCGAACACGTCCACTCCGGTGGAGGTGTTCGTTCACGGGGCGCTGTGCGTCGCGTACAGCGGACAGTGCCTCACGAGCGAGGCGCTCGGCGGGCGTAGCGCGAACCGCGGGCAGTGCGCGCAGGCGTGCCGGTTGCCCTACGAGATGATCGTGGACGGCACGAAACGCGAACTCGGCGACCGCGCGTACCTGCTCAGCCCGCAAGACCTCGCGGCCTTCGATCTCATCGATCCGCTCATCGAAGCGGGGGTGATTTCCTTCAAGATCGAGGGCCGACTGAAGGGCGGTCCCTACGTGGCCTCGACCACGCAGACCTACCGCAAAGCCATCGACGCGAAGCTCACGCACCACGACTTCGCGCTTCCGCGGCGCGAACAACTCGATCTCGCGCAGACGTTCAGTCGCGGCCTGACACCGGGGTTCCTCGAAGGCGTGAACCACCAGATGTTGGTTCGCGGCCGGTTCCCGAAGAGTCGCGGGGTGCGCATCGGGAGAGTGTCGGGGTTCGCCAAGAGCGGTGTGCGGATCGAGTTGTGCGAGGCATTCGACGATCTGGTGAAAGCTGGCGACGGCGTGCTGTTCGACATCGGGAAGCCGCAGGAGCAAGAACCGGGCGGCCGGGTGTGGCGGGCGATCGTGCTGCGCTCCGTGGTCGAACTTTACTTTGAAGACGGCGCGATTGATTTCTCACAGGTTCCCGTGGGCTGCGACGTTTACAAGACGGACGATCCCGCGCTGCGCAAGCGCCTCGAACAAAGCTACTCGCAGGACAAGCTCGCGAGGCGCGTTCCGATCACCGGGCGCGTGTCCGGTGCGATCGGCGGCGCGCTGATGCTATCACTTTCCGACGGCGAGCGCGAGGTGAGCGCGTCGTGGAGCGGACCGCTCGAACTGGCGCGCAAACAACCCACGTCCGAGGCCGAAATACGGGATCAACTCGCTCGACTCGGTGACACGCCGTTCGAGTTGGGTACCGTCGCGGTCGAACTTCCCGCGGGCGTAATGGTCCCTCGCAGTGTGCTGAATGACCTCCGGCGCCAGGCCGCGGGCGCACTGGCAGAACAGCGAATCGACGCGCGCAAGCACGTGATCGCGAACGGTAATGCGTTGAGTGAACTGCGACGGGAGGTGGGGAGACCTACCCCCCCGTCCCCCCTCCCTGAAGGGAAGGGAGGGAAAGAACCTAACCCCCTAACCCCCTTCCCTAAGAAGGAAGGGGGAACAGAACCAAATGCAGCAGGCACGAAACAATCTGCGGTGGTTTTAAGCCCCTCTCCGTTTAGGGGAGGGGTTGGGGAGGGGTTGCAGACAAAACCTACCCGTCTCACCGTCCTCGTTCGCAACCTCGAACAGCTCGACGCGGTGCTTTCGTGGTCCCCGAATGACGGCCTTCCGAAGCCGTCCGCGATCTACGCAGACTTTGAGGATCTGCGGCGCTACAAGGACGCGGTCGCGAAGGCGCGGGCCGCAGGCGTGCCGATCGGATTGGCCCCGGTGCGCGTGTGGAAGCCCGGTGAGGACGGTTTTCAGGCGCTCGTCGCTCGCGCGGAACCCGACATCGTCCTCGTGCGGAACCTCGCGTCGATCAGTTACTTCCGGGAGCAATTGCCGAACGCGCGGCTCATCGGTGACTTCAGCCTCAACGTGGCGAACGAACTCACCGCTGGTGTCTTGATGAGTGCGGGTTTCGAGCGCCTCGTACCGAGTTACGATCTCAACTGGGATCAGTTCGCGTCAATGGTTCGGCGCGCGCACGCGGACTGGTTCGAGCCGGTAGTTCACCAGCACATGCCCATGTTCCACATGGAGCACTGCGTGTTCGCGGCGTTCCTCAGCACGGGCAAGGACCACCGCGATTGCGGGCGCCCGTGCGAGGTCCACAAGGTCGAACTCCGGGACCGCGTCGGCGCCAACTTCCCGGTGCTGCCCGATACCGGGTGCCGCAACACCGTGTTCAACAGCGTGGCCCAGAGCGCGGCCGAGTACGTGGGGCGCATGCGCGAGTTGGGACTGCGCACGTTCCGCGTCGATCTGCTGCGCGAAACGCCCGCGCAAGTCGTCTCACTTCTGGAGCGCTACGCTCGCGTGATCGCCGGGCGCGACGACGGGCACGAAACCTGGCGCCAGCTCCGCGTGTTGAATCAACTCGGTGTGACACGCGGGACGCTTCAGGTCATCTGATCTAATTGCTCACCCGCGTAACCTCTTTCTCAGGATGGTTACAAATCATGGCCATTTCAAGAGATTTCGCTAACTGGGTCAATCGCGTCAGAATAAACTCCTAAGCGTTGCCGGCGCGCTGGTTGAATTCATCGAACGGGTAAGTGATCGGGGCGTCTTTCTTCAAAAGGTTGTACGCGCGCATCTTTTTGTAGAGCGTCACACGGCTCACGCCGAGCATCTGTGCGGCCCGCGTGCGGCTCTGGTTGGCCTTTTCCAGGGCTCGCAGGATGTTCGCGCGCTCGGTCGCCTCGCGCGTCTGCTTCAGAGTGCCGTCGAACCCGGTCGGCAGGGGCATCATTACAGTCGGTGCGTCGGTACGGCTCAGCACTTGCGGCGGCAGGTGGTGGACCTTCAGTTCGCTCCCCGCGCTCGTGAGCACCGCTTGCTGAACGACGTTCTCCAGTTGGCGGATGTTGCCCGGCCAGGGGAACGCTTCCAGGGCGCGGAGCGCCTCCGGGCACACGCTGAACAGTCGCTTGCTGTACTTCGTGCCGTACTTTGCGACCATCCCGCGCACGAGCGGGCCGATGTCCTCCGGGCGGTGGCGCAGGGCCGGCAGGTGGAAGCTGAGCACGTGGAGCCGGTAGTACAAGTCGCGGCGGAACGTCCCGCGCTCGACCGCGTCCGCGAGGTTCCAGTTCGTCGCGGCCACAATGCGCGCCCGACACACGTGCGTTTCGTTGCTGCCCACGGGCTCGAACTCGCCGGTTTCGATCACCCGCAGCAGGTTCGCCTGGTGCTCTAACCCGAGGGTGTCGATCTCGTCGAGCAGGATCGTCCCCTCGCCGGCCGCGGCGAACTTGCCGACCTTCACCGCGTCGGCGCTCGTGAACGCCCCCTTCGCGTGGCCGAAGAACTCGCTGGCGATCAGGTTGCCCGAGAGCGTGCCGCACGACACCACGAGGAACCGGTTCGCGCGGCGCGCGGAGCAGTCGTGAACGAGCTTCGCGAGAAACGTCTTGCCCGTGCCGGTCTCGCCCTCGATGAGCACCGTGACGTCGTGCGCGGAGGCGATGCACAGTTGCTCGACCATCGCGGTCAGCGAGGGCGTGTGGTTGATGAGGCGCCGGCGGATCGTCTCGGCGGCGCTCTCGGTGGCGGGGTCGGCGAACGGGGTACCGGCTGCGAGCGCGCGGTGCGCCCAGGCGGTCAGCTCGCGCGGGTGGTGCGGCCACGCGAACCGCTCGGCGATGTACGGGTTTAGCGGGTCGAGCTTGCCGCTCGCGCGGACCGCGTCGGTTTCGAGAACGGACAGCCCGGCCGGGAGGTGCTGGACCTTCGTTTCGCGCACGACCGTTTCGACGGCCGATGCGTCGGCCGGGTCGGAGGCGAGCAGGAGCAGATCGCCGTCCGTTTCGGGCGTGAGCAGGTTCGGGACGTCTTCGTAGCGAACGATCGGGGCCGTAACTTGGATGGCCCGGTACAGGTGGCTTTGCACCACGGAGGCGAGGCGCTGGTCCTGTGCGACAATGACGAGCCGGCGGGAAGAACCCATAGGTGGCGAAGCTCCGCAAACGATCTGCGCGGCGCCGGGAGCGTCCACAAGGGCGCGCGGCGACCGGGGCGATGTCGGATGCGCGCGGCACGCGAGCCACGTTTCGAGCCGATGGGTCCGTGCGGAGTGCGGGCACGAACCGCGATCAACTCGAACCGGGACCGCGCGCCGCGCACGGGTCCGAATGGAGAGCCGATACAGCTTCTACCGCTCGGGTGATCGATTTCTCTCGACCGTTGCGGAAAAGTTTCGACCGCGCTTCCACACTAAATCAAAGTTTACAAACGGGATCGATGCAACCGGACCGCCCGAAGATGCTGAAAAAACCGACGATTCCGAGCTGTTCCTTGCGGCGAGAGCCGAATGTCGAGGCGCGGCAAGGGCGATTTCGCGTAGCAGAAAAAACAGGAAAAAGTTAGGCTGGCGGGCGTAATTGACTGAGTCCGTTTTCGAGTGCTTTCGGGTACAGGGTCAGAACTGCTGGTACTCGATCCGTCGTTGCTGCCGCTGGTCCGACTCCCGGCGCAGCTCCTTCTAAACACCGGACGGTCCATTCTAATAGAGTCGCTGCACAATAGCGGCTGATCGGTTCAAGTCGATGCGCTGCCCCGGGTGTTCGACCTCGTGCGTACATGAGGTTGTGGAGTCCGGCGACGTTCTTGATGATGAGGGTGTGCCGGCGGCGCGGGTTCCGGTACCGCTCGGCCGCGATGCGCCACACCTTCATCTTCCCGATCCCGTGCTCGACCACGATCCGACGGCGCGACACGCGCCGGTTCCCGGCCTTCTGCCGGGCCGTCAGCGGACCCTTCGGCGGTCGCCGGCGCGGGGTACACAGCCCGGTTCCCAGGTACGCCGTGTCGCCCGTGCGCCGCACCCCGTCCGGGCACACCACGGCGGTCGCGTCGTACACCTTCTTGTCATGCGTCTTGCCCGGGAACGCCTTCGACACGGCGGCGATCCGCACCCGGCGCCGTTGGCCGCCCCGCCCGGAGCTCTTGCGCTTGCGCACGACCACCACTTGGTGCTTGAGCGTGTGCCGCTTGTTCTTCCCCGAGTCGAACCGCTTCTGCCGCCGAGTGGGCCGGGGAATGGCCCGCTCGGTGGCGTCGAAGAAAAGCTCGCGGATCTCGTCGGGCTCCCGTTCGATGCGGCGTTCCGGGATCCGGAAGATCCCGGCCAACAGCGGTTGGAGCGGGTTGATGTTGCGGCACACGGAACGGTCGTCGATGCCGAACAAGAACCCGAGGAAGGCGTGGGTGGTGTAGGTCCGGTAGTACATCAACAGCATCAGCAATCGGTCGCTCAACGGGCGCGCGAACTTGCGCCCCGCACCCGGCTTCCGCTGACGAGAGGGCCGCTTCTTCCGCTTGGCGTCGGCCTGCGGGTAACGCGGTTCGAGTTCGGCCAACAGTTGGTCGAACGCATCGGGGGTAATCCCGGTCAGTTGACGGAACGTGTCCGGCATTCGCCTCAACCGACTCGTGTGGCTCATACACCAAACCTACGCACCCGGCCACTATTGTGCAGCGACTCTATTGTCTGTTCAAGATCCGTGTAGCACGGCGCTAGGATTTGAAATCGGGTACTCCGGAGGTATTTGATAGAGGGTGCCACGAAAGCACTATCAACGTACTTGTGGACGCGCGCGATTGAAGATTGTGGCGCGGGCTGGGGACCAAGGCCCCCGGCGGCAATGGCGAACCGACGGTGAAGAACGTCCACCGGGCAATGGACCGCTGACGTGAAGGTGATTAGCAAAATTCTAGGGCAACAGGTAGGCTGTTGCCATGACCCTCGACGAGTACGAACGGCACCTGCTCGGCCACCTCTGCTGGTGGTGCCACCACGCCACCCACCGGAGTTCGGCCCGCCAGCGGCAATGCCCGGGGTGCCGGGCTAAGTGGAGCTACCATCGGCGGAAGACCGAGTGGGAGCTGCTCCGGGCGTTCGCCTTCAGCACCACGGCTCACCACGCCGCTCGGGTGGTCCGGTGCAGCTACCCCACGGCCCACGCCGCGTACACCCGGTTCCGCCTCACGCTCCAGGCCATGACCGATGAGGAGAAGCGGCCCCTGCTCGGAGCCCTGGAGCTGGACGAGTCCTACTTCGGAGGCAAGCGGAAGGGCAAGCGGGGCCGCGGGGCGGCCGGGAAAGTGGCCGTTTTCGGGATCCTGGAGCGGGCCGGCCGGGTGTACACGGTAGCCGTCCCGAACTGCCAGAAGGAGACCCTGATGGCCAAGATCGAGGCTGCCACGGTCAAGGGGTCGGTGTTCTACACCGATGAGTTCGCCAGCTACCAGGACCTGAAGAGGCATGGGAAGCATGTTCCGATCGACCACCAGGAAACGTTCGGGATCGGGGCCGCCCACATCAACGGGATCGAGGGGTTCTGGAGCTTCGCCAAGCGGCTGTACCGGCACGTCCACGGGGTCGAGCCGGGGAACTTCCCCCTGTACTTGGCCGAGTACGAGTTCCGGTACAACCACCGGGGGGAGCACCTGATGACCCTCCTATACGACCGCCTGATCCGAGACGCCGTCCCAACCCGAAATCAGCCCTAGAATTTTGCTAATCACCGACGTGAAACCGAAGCGGGACGGGTGGAAGACGGCCCAGCCCGTTGACCCCGGACCGGTTGGTGTTCGCCGACGAATGGTGGTCGCCCATCGTCCCGTCAACAACTATCGAGGCCATCGGCCGACAGGCGCTGGTCCCAACGTGGCGGGCCGGCGATGCGGTGGTGAACAATCTGGTCGGTCACAGGCGGTGCGGTGAAACAGGCGATCGAGGGGCCGGGCGGGCGGTACCTTTCGCAGTACAGCCCCGATTTCAACCTCATCGCGTTGGTGTTCTCCAGACTCAGGGGTCCGCTCCGAGCTGTTGGGAAGCGAACCATCGGACAGATTGTGGAGCGTCCTGGGTCGGGTACGAGATGCGTTTGCGCCGGTACTCGTCCGGCGCTACCCCCGACACTACGGACACAAGAGTACCAACGCTACAACGCAGGGCGAAATGAGACTGCGATCGCACTTCAAGCCCCGAACTCGCTACGGCGCGGCACCGATTTCTTCCCGCGCCTTTTCTTCTTGGGGGCGCTCGGCGCTGTGCGTGCCGTTGAACCGCGCGTGGAGCCGGTCCCAGTCGATAAACATCTTCCCGCCGGTCGCCTCGTACTGCTTCTGGAACGTGAGGATCAGGTGCAATATGGCGTGGTCGACGAACTGCAATCGGTCGAGGTGAACGTGCAATTTCACCCCTTGTGGGACAGCTTCGAGCGCCTCCGCTAGCACGGGCAGGCGGAGGAACGTGGCCGCGCCCTCTAGGTACAAGTGAACGCGCTTGTGTTCGGATTCGTCCACGCGCCGCACCTTGAGGTGCGAGAAGCGGATGAGGAGTTTCAGCGCGGAGAGAACCACCCCCAGAACCACGCCCGCGAGCAGATCGGCCCCGACGATGGTCCCTGCGGTCGCGACGAAGATCAGCGCCTCGCTCTTGCTCTCCTTCCACAGCGCCCACAGCCCCGGTAAGTTGAGGAGTTTCCATCCGGTGTAAACCAGGATCGCCGCGAGCGCCGCGGCCGGGATGCGCGAGAGCAGCCCCGGCAGGAGCGAAACGAACAGGAGCAGCCAGAGGCCGTGGAGGATCGTTGAGAGCCGCGATTTCGCCCCCGCTTCCACGTTCGCGGCGCTGCGGACGATCACGCCCGTCATGGGCAGCGCCCCGACGAACCCGCAAATCGTGTTGCCGACGCCCTGCGCCATCAGCTCGCGGTCGAAGTTCGTGCGCGGGCCGTTGTGTTTGGTGTCCACCGCCACGGCGCACAAGAGCGTTTCCGCGCTCGCGATCAAAGCGAACGTGAGGCCCGCCTTCCAGATCAGGCCCAGCGTGAGTAGCTCCCAGCCGGGCCGCCCCATCGGTTTGAGGGAATCGACGAGGCTGGCCGAAATTTGCACCCGTTCGACGCCGATCCCGCCGTGGTTGTCTACCGCCGGGCCGATTTGCACTCCCAGCCCCTCGAAAATCGGGCGCCCGAACTCGTTCACCAGCACCGCTGCTAGCACCGCGACGACCGCGGCCGGAACGATCTTCAGGCGCTTCGGTGCGATCGGCTTCCAGACCGCCAGCACAATAACTGCGAGCAGCCCGATCACCGCGGCTTCGGTGTGATTCGCGCTCGCGCCGGTGGGCGGATCGAACGCCTTCCAGACCGCTTGCGGGATCGTCAGCAAACCGTCGAGCACCTTCTTGGGCGCGGTATCGTCCACCATCTCGTGGAACTGCTTCGCAATGATGGTGACGCCGATCCCGGCGAGCATCCCCTCGACCACCGCGGGCGAAACCGCGCGGAACCACTGGCCGATGCGGAACACCCCCGCGGTGAGCTGGATTGCTCCGGCGATGATGATCGCCAGCCCCAAGAGGACGACGGGGTTCGTGTCCGGGACTTGCGCCTTCGCGTCGTCCAGGAACTGGATGACGAGAACGATCAGCCCGGCGGCCGGGCCGGACACCTGGAGCGGGCTCCCGGCCAGGAACCCGACGACCAGCCCGCCCACGACGCCGGTGATGATCCCGGCTTCCGGGGGCAGCCCGCACGCTTGCGCGATGCCGATGCACAGCGGCAGCGCCACCATGAACACGACGAGCGATGCGAGGAAGTCGGCCACGGCCGAGCCGCTCGCGCGGCCCGACTCGGGCGCAGGTTTGAGTTCGTCCCTGACCATGAAATCGGAACTCCCGGATCGAGAGGGGCGGGGGACGAGTGGGTCACACGCCCGCGGGGACGGCGTGGTTCACCGGCCCGCGCCGGATCAGCGGGTGCGCCGGGATCGCCTCCGCTCCGAGGTTCGTGAACTGCCCGCTCTCCGGGTCGTAAACGAACACCTCGCCGGTTTCCATCTTGTACACCCAGGCGTGCAGCTTCAGTTCGCCCGCGGCGAGTGCCGTTGCAACCGCGGGGTGCGTGCGCAGGTGCTCCAGTTGGGTCAGCACATTTTCCTGGACGAGCACCTTTGCCCGCGCCTCGCCCGTCAGGTGCGAGTAGCAGGCGCAGACGATTTCCGCGCTCGCTTGCGCGTGGTCGAGCCACTGTTTCACGCGCGGCATGTTCGCGGTGCATTCCGGCTGGAGCACGGCGTGCATCGCGCCGCACCGCGTGTGCCCGCAGACGATGACGTGCCGGATGTTCAGCCCGCGGAGTGCGTACTCGATCGTCGCGGCCTCGGCGCTGGGCGCCCCGGGCGAGTACGGCGGCACGATGTTCCCCGCGTTGCGGAGCACGAACAGGTCGCCCGGGTCGGTCTGGCAGATCAGGTCCGGGACCATCCGCGAGTCGGAGCACGTGATGAACAGGGCTTGCGGGGACTGGCCGTCCGCGAGCTTGCGGAAGAACGCGCGGTTGGGTGCGAACACATCGGACTGAAACTTGTGGATGCCGCTGATGAGCTTTTCCAAGGGTACCGTCTCCCGAATCGTTGAGCGTGGTGTTAGGGACGGCGCGAGCGCAATGGCGCCCTGCGGCCGAGAACCGGTCGGTTGATTAGGAGTGCGCGAACGCGCCAGTAGTCGGACCGGGGGAGCCTAACAGCGATAGGGAGTGCCGAGACCGTTGCGGAACGGGTCTTCGGAGACGGGCGGGACCGCGCGAGCGCGCGTGAGGTGCGAGCGATTCGATGCGTGTGCTGGTGCGAAGCGTTCGACCGGTTCGCGGACCGGGGAGTAGTGCCGGGACGGGGAGGAGACGCGCTCCTTCCCATCAACCTCCCGCTCGTCGTCCTCTTCGTTCACCGGGGCAACGGGTGCGTTGCCGACGGGGACAACGGGCAAGATCGGTGCGAGAGTCCCCGCCGCTTGTTGCGCGCTGGTGAACGGCACCAGGCACGCAATCAGCATGAAGGTTCGGAAAATCGCACCGAGGCGGGGCATTGGCACCTACAAATCGGGAAACAACACGACAATTCTAGGTCGTCGGAACCGTTGCGAGCAAGCGCATTCGGTCGAAGTACACGCACAGTGAGTGCCGACTATCCTTCTTCGCGAATAAACGGCACAGATTTTGTGTTCGGCGTTGAATAGTAGCGATACGTTGAAAAAGCAATAAGAAACCGTCCCAAAATAGTCTCCGGACCGGCCGTTGAGCCGAGCCTACCCATGCTCACATCTCCACTCATCGACCACATTCTGGCCACGATCCCGAACCGCACGATCGGCGTGCTCGGCGACCTGTTCCTCGACCGGTACCTGGATATCGACCCGGCCCTGAACGAACCATCGGTGGAAACGGGATTAACCGCGTACCAGGTCGTCGGCGTGCGGAGCTACCCGGGCGCTGCGGGCACGGTCATCAACAACCTCGCGGCCCTCGGGGTGGGGCACATTTACCCCATCGCGTGCATCGGTGACGACGGCGAGGGGTACGAGCTCCGCCAAGCGCTGGGCAAAATGCCCGCGGTCGAACAGGGCGGGATCTTCCTGTCCGCGACGCGGCGCACGCCGACCTACACGAAGCCGATGCTGGGCAAGGAGGAACTCAACCGGCTCGACATCAAGAACCGTGCGCCGACCCCGGAAGACGTTCAGGACCGCGTCATCGCGCTACTGGACGAAGCGTGGCCCCGCCTGGACGCACTGCTCGTGCTCGATCAGGTGAGCGAAAAGGACTGCGGGGTCGTTACGAGGAAAGTTCGCGACCACCTGGCCCGACTCGCCGAACGCGACCCCGCGAAGTTCGTGCTGGCCGATAGCCGCGAGCAGATTGGGCTGTTCCGCAACGTGTGCGTGAAGCCGAATTGGGACGAACTCATCAAGCTCGATCCTGTCGCAGCAAACACAGTGCATAAAGCAGCGGAACTCGGGCCACGACTCGCAGCGGATGTCAAGCGGCACGTATTCCAAACGAGTGGGAAGAGCGGAATCGCACTATATGAACCGACCGTTGCTCAGCGCTGGCTAAGCGGAGCCTCAATCGCATTGCGCGACTGTTTCCAAGATATTCCAGCCTACCCCGTGTCCGGTCCCATCGACATCTGCGGGGCCGGTGACAGTTGCTCCGCGGGGATCGCGTCGGGGATGGTGAGCGGGACAACGCACGAGCAGGCCGCGGCGTTTGGGAACCTGGTCGCGTCGATCACCATTCAGCAGATCGGCGTGACCGGCACCGCTCCCCCGGAACTCGTGCGCAAGAGGTGGAGCGAAGTGAACGAGTAGGTCGTGTAATTTGATTAGCAATAATCCGTTAGCGGCCCGAACCATCTCAAATAGTTCGGGCCGAGGGTGAGCCCAAAACTGGGTTCCTCACTCGTTTGCGTTCCACCAATCCTGGGCGATCGCGAACGACATGGTCATACCCAGCCCACCGGGGGCGACGGCGATCACGCAGCCCGGTTGCGGCTCGGCCGTCACGAAGTGCTTTTCCGGGTGCTTCGCGTAGATACCGTGCCAGCGCGCCGCGATCGACCAGTCGGGCAGGTCCGCTAACACGCGCAGTTGCTTGAGGATGAGTTCGTCGATCTCGACCTTATCGAAGAGGCTGATGTCCGCGTCGTACTCGTGCGAGTCGCCGATCACCACCTCGCCGCGGTCGTTCTGCGAGGCCATAACGTGGATGCCGTACTTCACGTAGTCCGGCATCGTTTCCGCGATCCGGCGCTTCAATTGGGGTAGCGCCGAGCACATTTCAAACGCCTTGTAGTGACACAGCGTCAGCCCGCCGGCGACGTGAGTGCCGATCCGCCAACCGTTGGATTGCGGGCGCGTCTTCATCATCTGGAGTTTGCACCGGCGGATGCCGCTCGTCGCGAAGACTTCTGGGAAGAGCGTCTCGAAGTCGGCCCCAGAACAGACTAACACGCGGTCCGCGCGCCACGACTCGCCGCTCGCCGTCGTGATGCGCGGTGCTGTGATGTCAGTGACCGTCTCGCCGAGTCGGAACTGCACGCCGTGGGCTTCCGCCAGGAAGCGCGGGATACGTGCCACTGCTTCCGGTGGGTTCACGGCCAGTTCGGTCGGGCTGTACAGCCCCCCGCGCAGGCCGGCCGGGTTCGCGACCGGGAACCGGTTCAGTACCTCGGCGCGGGACAGGTATTCACACTTCACCCCGAGTGGCGCGGCCGTTTCCGCGAACTCGCGCAGCACAGCGTCTTCGTCTTCCTCGTGCGCGAGGTGCAGCGACCCGCACTCCGAAACCCATACCCCCGCTTGCGCCTTCAGTTCCAGCCACCGGGCGCGACTGCGCAGGGCGCGGTCGTAGGATTCTCCGGGCAACTGGCCGATGGGCCACACCATGCCGAAGTTGCGCACGGACGCGCCCTGCGGCTTGGTCGTGCGGTCGAACACTACCACCGAGTGCCCGCGGCGCGCGGCTTCCCACGCGAACGCGAGCCCCACGATGCCCCCGCCCACAATCGCAACGTTCGCTCGGCGCTCGGTTCCCACGCTCAACCTCCATCGGATCGCGAGGGGGTCGCACGGACCGAACTCTCGCGCACAATCAAGTGCCCCGGAACGACCACTTTCAACGGGCGGCGGTCCGGGTTCTGCCTTCGCTCCCGCATCAGCCGAATTGCCTGCTCCGCCAGCCCCTCGGACGGGTACGAATACGTCGTGATTCCGATGGCGAACTGGTCGCCCATCGGCAGGTCATCGGACCCGACGACGGCCACCTCGTCGGGCACCCGGATACCACGATTCAGAAGCTCGAAGATCAGTCCCATCGCGGTGTAATCTTGAAAACAGACTACGCCGTCGAGGTTCCGCTCCCGCACCTGGTCGGCGAGATGGGCGTAGGCCTCGCGCGACGACAAATCGTGGCTCTGGTAGAGCACAACCGGTGCCGGGGTGACGCCCAGTTCTGGGTCGAAGGTGGCCGCGTGAAGCGCGTAGAGGTAGCCCGCGACCTTGTCGTTGTGGCTGCTGGTCGGGGACGCAACAACGATCGCGATGCGCCGGCGCCCCAACTCGAGTAGGTGCCGTGTCAGGCGCGCGGACCCGTCCACATCGTCTACTGCGACGAGGTCGTGCGTCAGTTCGCGACTGTAACCGCGCAGGTTGCGCTCGACCAAAACGACCGGCAGCCCCTCCGCGCCACAAGCGCTGAGGAACCGCTCGTCCAGTTGCATTTCCTCGACGCTGTGGCGCGACGGGATGCAAAACACACCGTTCACGCCCGCGTCCTTGGCCCTGCGAACGCTGGTCCGGAGTTCGCTCTCGGACATGCGCACCGCGAGCTGGATCGCGTCGTGTTCGATGTGCATCGGCTCCCGGCGCGCGACGGCCTCGAAGCCGATCCGCGAGAGTGAGAGCGTGGCCCGCTGCCACGGCCCCGGTGTGAGGCGCAGCACGAGCGCCCACCGCTCGGCCGATGGCGGGGCGACCCGTCGGCTCCCGGACCGCTCAACGGTTTGGATCAGCCCCTTGTCACGCAGGATCTGGAGCGCCCGGGACGCGGTCACGACGCTCACCTTGTGAACCTCGGCGATGCCGCGCACGCTGGGCATGCGCCCGCCGTCCCACTTCCCCGTGCGGATTTGTAACTCCAGCGCGGTGGCGACCTCGACGTATTTGGGTAACCCGTTCAACGCGCTCATTGGGGGCAATCTCCGGCGCCTGGCAGCGTGTAGCACAGTGTCGCAGCCTGTGCTACAAAATGCGAGCCGGCATTCGCAAAATTCACACGATTGTCTCAAAATTCCCCCGTGCGAAGTGAGTAACCGCGCACGGGGACGTTGTGAACTGCTGCGTTCTCAGTCCTTCTTGATCGTGAACTGGTCGAACAGCCGCCCCTCTTGGTCGAACGCCTTGAGGTCGAACGTGCCCTGGTGGATGTTCGCGTAGCAGAAGTGGAAGTCGGAACGGAACTGTTGCTTGAAGAACGGCGGGGTCGGGGCGAAGTTCTCGAGGCCGCCGCCGCCGCCGCCGCTCGTGACGTACACGATACCGTTCTTCTGGTCCACCTTGCCCTCGCGGATCGGCCACGTGCGCTCGTAAACGTGGACGTGGCCGTTGAACACCACATCGACCTTGTACTTCTCGTACAGCGCGACGAAGTTCCGCACGCGCACGTCGCCGTAGGTGCTCGACCCCTTCCAGGTGTTGCCGTAATCGTCGTCGTCCGAGCAGTACGCCGGGTGGTGGTGGTAGCAGAATTTCCACTTCGCGGTGGACGCGGCCAGCGCCTTCTCCAGCCACTTGTACTGCTCACCGTCCGATTTCAGGTTGCGCTTCGAGTTCGTGTCGAGCACGAAGAATTCCGCATTGCCGTAGGTGTACGAGTAGTAGTACTCGGGCTTCGGCAGCGAGAAATACTTGTAGTAGTGCGGGTGGTCCTTCTCGTGGTTCCCGATGCACGGGAACACCGGAACCCGGCCGAACAGCTCGTGACACGGCTTGAACAGGTCACCGGTCCACTGGGCCTTCGACGCGCCGTCGTCCACCACGTCGCCGCAGTGGACGACGAAGTTCGGTCGGCGCTCCCACATCAGTTTCGCGACCTTCCCGGTCACGACCGGGTTGCGCTGGGTGTCGCCGATGACGGTGAAGCTGAACGCATCGTTCGACCCCGGCGCGGTCATAAAGGTCAGCGGCTTGCCTTCGAGCTTGCGCCCCTGCGCGTCCTGACACACGACGCGGTAAAAGTATTTCGTGTTCGGCTCCAGCCCGGTGAGTGCCACTTCGCCCATCGTGTCGGGTTTTTCGACCTTCACCTGCTGCTTCGCCGGGAGCGCGGTGCCGTATTCGAGAACCGCGGTGCAGGGATCTTCCGTTTCCCACATCACGGTGATGCCGGTCCGCGTGACGTACTGGAGGTACGGCTCGACCACGAACCGCGGCCCCTCGGGAACCACCGACGGCACGTCGACGAGTGCCTTGTCCGCCTGGAAGTGCGAGGTCACCTGATCCGCGGCGATCGCGTGCGGGCAGAGGAGCACTTCCTTGATCGCGCCGTGCAGCGGGTAGTCTTCGTTGTCGTCCTTGTAGCGCCCGATCACGAGCGGGGCGGACTTCGAGTACAAAACGGGGCCGGACTGTTCGGTGCTCGTCGAATCCAACTGTCCGTTCACGAACAGTTGCATCTGTTTGCCGTCGTACACGGCCGCGATGTGGTGCCACCTCCCGCGTGCGAACTCGCTCTTCGACTCCAGGTAGGTCATCTTGCCGTCCCCGTCGTCGGCGCCCTTCGTCGACAGGCCGAAGAAGAATTTCTTCTTGTTTGTGCCGACAATGAAGCCGGTTTCGGCCGGCCCGTTGTCCTGGAAGCACCCGAGAACCCCGGTCCACTCGGTCGGCTCGTCGACCCGCACCCACGCGACCACCGAGAGCGCCTCTTTCGGGAGGAACGGGGCATCGGGCGCGACGCGCGTTTTGATCATCACGCCGTCATCCGGGCCGGTAAGATGCAAATAAGCCCCCGCGTTACTTTCCGTCACGAGCGCCGGTGCCCCGAGCAGGGTGCCCGTTAACTTGCCGGCGCGGTCCGTGACCGTTTTGCCGGCCACGGCGTCGGCGTCGAACACCCAATGCGCGGACGGCTTCAGGTCCGGCTTCGGTGCTGCCGATGTTGACTGGTTGAGCAGGAACGCGAGCACGGCGACGGTACACGCGCCGGCCCCTCCCACTTTCACCCATGTTTTGGCCACGAGGCACCCGGGGTTAGGGAATGTGTGCTATACAAAAGCTGGACTGATGCCCGTTTTGTGCTACGGCGGCAGTATAGCGAGGTGCGTGTGTAGTTCGGGTGAAATTAAGGAACGTGCCCAACCGCACGACTTGCGCCAACATTTCGCCCGGCGGTCCGTTCAGTTCGTTGACAGTAGTAGTGTGAGGGTGATACCGTGAATCTCACGGGTCCTCGCGCCCTCAAAATGAAGACCTTCCGCTCGGGCGGAATCGGACGGGATACCGGCCCTGGAGCGCAGGAGTCTGAACAACGAGGGAGACCCCGCGCACGCGGGCCGTCGCACTCACTTCTGTTGTCCGGGCTTCAGCGACCGTTTATCTGATCCCGTACCGACCGCCGAACCTGGAGTCCGCAGGCGATTCCGCCCGCACCCGGAGAACCGCAATTATGGCCGTTACGAAAGGTTACTGGGGCATCGACATCGGGCAGTGCGCCCTCAAGGCGCTGCGCCTGGAGATGATCGACGGGAAGCCCACGGCGACCGCGTTCGACTACGTCGAACACGCGAAGATCCTCTCCCAGCCCGACGCGGACCAGGATCTGCTCATCCGCGAGGCGCTCGAAAAATTCCTCTCCCGCAACAGCGTCAAGACCGACGAGGTGGCGATCGGCATCGCCGGGCAGTCGGGCCTGGCCCGGTTCGTTAAACTTCCGCCGGTCGAGGAGAAGAAGATCGCCGAGATCGTGAAGTTCGAGGCGAAGCAACAGATCCCGTTCCCGCTCGACGAGGTCGAGTGGGACTTCCAGAAGATCGGCGGCGGCGAGGCCGTCGACGGGTTCGCCCTCGAGACCGAGATCGGTCTGTTTGCGATGAAGCGGGACATCATCTCTCGCTACCTCGGGTACTTCACCGGGAGCCGGATCGAGGTCCACCTCATCCAGATGTCGCCGCTGGCGCTGGTCAACTTCGCGACCTACGAGTTGCTCAAGCCGAAGGTCGACCCGCTCGAGGGCGAGCCGGAAGAGGACCCGATCCCGCGCGGCAAGAAGCGCTGCACCGTCGTGATGGACGTGGGCACCGACGCCTCGAACCTCATCATCACCGACGGCGCGAAGATCATCTGGCAGCGCCCGATCCCGTTGGGCGGGATGAACTTCACCCGCGCTCTCACCAAAGAACTGAAACTCACGCTCGCGAAGGCCGAGCACCTGAAGCGGAACGCGGCCAAGAGCCCGGACATGGCCAGCATCCTCAAGGCCATCAAGCCGGTCCTCACCGACTTCGTGGGCGAGGTCCAGCGGTCCCTGGGGTACTTCACCAACACGCACCGCGACGCGCACGTCGCGCACATGGTGGGGCTGGGCAGCGCGTTCAAGCTCCCCGGGCTCCAGAAGTACCTCGCGGACAAGCTCTCGCTCGAGGTGAAGAAGCCCACGAAGTTCGACCGGCTGAGCGGCGACGCGGTGCTGAACGACCCGCTGTTCCAGGAAAATCTGCTCACGTTCCCGATCGCCTACGGGCTGGCGCTCCAGGGCCTGGGGCAGGCCCGGCTCACCACGAACCTGCTCCCGCAGGGCATCCGCGTGGACCGAATCATCCGGTCCAAGAAGCCCTACGCGGCGGCGGCAGCAGCGGCCCTTCTCGTCGGTCTGGGGGGGATGGCGATGGGATTCTCCGGTCCCTACGCCGCGATCACCGACAAGAACATCGACAAGGGCATCGAGATGACCAAGTCCGCGGGTTCCGCGTACTCGAGCCAGGAGAGCAAGTACAACCAGGGGGTGGGCAATTCCAAGAAAAAACAGGACGAAACCAAGCTCATCATCGCCGGCGCGGAGGAGCGCCTGAACTGGCCCCGGTTGACAGAAGTGTTCACCGCGAGCCTCCCGCGCCCGGGCGAAAACGGCAACCTGAACGAGGAAAAGGCGAAGGTGAACACCGACCTCCCGGAGTTCGACCAGAACAAGTTGTGGAGGGGCGAGGGGAACGCCGGACAGAGCGCATACGACTGGTTCCTCCGCCGGATGAGTGAGGGCGTGCCGATCGAGAACGCCCTCGCGGACGCTAACTCGGACTACCCCAAAGCCCTTGCATACGTGAACGTCGAAACCGTTCACACCCGCTGGATCACCAACGCGAGCGCGTTTCTCACGGCTGCCGACGAACAGATTCAGGCCCGGTTCAACATTCCGATCGCGAACTGGATGAAGGACGACGAGCGTGAGAAGGACGAAACTAAAACGCCGCCCCGGTCGAAGCCCAAAGCGGCCGAGGGCGGGGCGTGGGTCGTCGAGATCCGTGGGTACACCGACCACAAGGGCGGGCGCCGGTTCATCGAACAGTCGCTCATCCGCAACCTTCAGCGGACCGACGTGTTCGCCAAGGACGAAAACAAGGTCGCACGGTACATCGTCGGCGTACCGGACCCGGTGAAAGGGAAGGTGAGCCACGCATTCGTTTACAACGTGTGGCCCGTTTATGACCCACAACCGAATCTTCAGTACGCCGCCACATCGTACCTCGACGGCCTGATCGGGGGCAGCGGAAGTGGCACCGGCATCGGAGGGCCGGGGGGGGACGGTAAAGAGGGCGGGCCGCCCAGCGGCCTTATCCCGGGCGGGGGTTCCGGGGGGCCGCCAGGTCTTTCGGGTTCGGGTTCAGGTTCGGGTTCGGGCACCGAGGTCGCGGCGCTCGCCCCCACGTGGCAGGGATTGGGGACCACGGGTACCGCCGGCGCTGCTCGTGGTAACGCGGGTTTAGGCTCGGCGGGCTTCGCCGGCCCCGGTATGCCCGGTATGCCCGGTGGTTCGACGGTGGGTAGCGGGGGAGGGAAAAAGGTCGAGGACACCGGCCGGACGCGGTACGAGTTCGTCGTCATGTTCCTCTGGCGCGAACCGACCCCGTCCACCCCGCCCGCGGGGTCCACGCCCTGAGCCGACGCGCTCACCGTCCGGACCCGTTTCGAGCGGGTCAGCCCAGCGTACACCGTCGCGCCGCGGGGGACCGCGGCCCTTTGCCGACCGCACACCCGAACAGGGTTTAAGCTATGAAGACCGAAAGCCCCGCGAAGAAGCACCATTTTTGGATACTCCTCGGCCTCGTTCCCCTGCTCACGCTGATCGGCGTGCTCATGGTGAGTTCCAAGGTCGGGGGCACGATCGACGCGCGCCAGGCCGATATTGACAAAGCGAATAAAGACATCGACTCTAAAAAGAACGCAAAGTCGAACGAGTTACTCGCCAAGTTGGACAAGAGTCTGGCCGTCGTGGAAAAAAAGCAGACCGATTTGCACAAGGAAAATTGGGAGCGCCAGAAGGCCCTCTTCACGTGGCCCCGCACGACCAACTCCCCGGTGTTTAAGGCGCTCGAAGACAAGGGGCTGAAATTCGGCGACCCGATCCCGGACCTCACGGCGGTCCACGGCGAGTTCCAACAGGCCGACAGATACCTGTACGAATACTCATCAATCCGTCGGGATGGAAGCGGCACCGGCACCGGTATGGCCGACCTCATGGCCCCGACCCAGTTCAAGGACGGGTGGCAGCGGGTGCTCCGCTACGTCGACAACTTCGGCCAAGTGATCGTAAACAAGGACCAGGTCTGGTTGATCCTCGAAGACATGTGGGTCCAGCGGTCACTCCTGAGTGGGCTCCGCACGGTCAACACGGACCTCGCGACCTTCGAGCGGGTCCGGTACGAGCGGGACGGCAAGGTGATCGACGATCCCACGAAGGGGTCGACGGTCCAGAACAAGACGAAGCGCCTGTTCCGGAGTCGCAACTGGGAGGTGACCCTGGAGATCGTACCCGAGGGCAACACGTACCAGATCACCGGCACCCTCACGAACATTTCCGATCGCTTACAGATCATGGGCGCCAACGGCCGGATGACGCTCAACGTGTGGCTCTCGACGGCCCCGAACGCCCAACCGCTGACGTTCCCGATCATGCAGGAGTTACTGCCCGGGAGGGGGGCGATGAAACCCCTTAAAGACAAAGACGGAAAGACCGTGCAGATGGTGCCCGCGAACGTGCTCCCCATTCACCCGCTCCCGAGCCACACGCTCCCCACGGGGACCGAATTGGAGAAGCTGGAAATCGCGCGCGTCGAGCAGGTGTTCGATATCCGGACCGTGCCGCTCAAGCGGATCGAGGCCCTCGTTATGGGCCAACTCGACAGCCGCAACGCCGCCCAGCCGACCCTGGTGCCCCCACGCACGCCCCCGTTCAGCAAGGAGTTCGTGGGCGACCCGGCAGCCGAAAGTTCGACCGACGGATCGAGTGGCGGGCCGGGGGCGGCATACGGGGGGGGCAAAGGCTCCCCGCTTCCCGGCGGATCGGCGGGCGGCCCCCCGATGCCGGGAAGTGCCGAAGGCCCGGGGGGGGCTCCGGGCGGGCCTCTCGGTGGACCGGGCGGGCTCTTCGGTGGCGCAGGGGTTACCGGACAACGATTCGGCGGCGGGACACTCACAGCGGTAGTCGACGGGAACAAGAAGCGGTACATCGCCGCCACCGAGCAGGTGCGCCGGATGCCGGTCGGTCTCGTGGTCATCGTCGACCAGTCGTACATCCAGGACGTGTTGCTCGCGCTGTCGAACTCGCCCTTGCGCTTCCAGATCACCCAGGTCACGTGGAACCGCTTCCGCGGGTCGCTCGACGGGCTCAGTAGCTCCAGCTTGGCCACCGGCCCCGGGGGTGGCATCGACTCGGGGTACGGTCGGGAAGGGAAGCTCAATTTCGGCGGCGGAGACCCCGACGAGCGCGGGGGGCGGTTCCCGGGCAGCGGGTCGAGCATGGGGGGGCCGCCGCGCCCCGGTCCCGGCGGTATCGGCCCGATCCCGGGCTCCTCGAGTGGCATGCCCGGTCCCGGTGGTTACCCCGGGGGGTACCCGGGAAGCGGGTCCCCGGGCGGCAGTTCGTCAGTCTCGTCCGAGTCCCAAGTGACCTCGGGACTCGTCGAATTGAGCGTGTACGGGATCGTCTCGCTCTACGAAAAGTACGAGGCGCCGAAGCCGGCGGACGGTGCCGCCGCCACGACGACTACACCGACCAACGCGCCGGAACCGGCGGCCCCCGCGCCGAACACCCCGGCCCCCGCGCCGAACACGACTACGCCTCCGAAGATGCGCCGCCGGTACGCTCGAGTTTGATCTCCGGTCCTGAATCGGGGCGGTTCGGACCGATCGAACCGCCCCTCGCGACCGTGAACGAGTCCGGGCGCGTAACGGCCCTTAACCAAATACCAACACCGCGAGCCGTGAACCGTTTCTTCTGGTAGCGGCGGACGGCCCCAACGAAGACCCGAACCGAGGGACGTACAGTGGCAAAAGCCAAAGCCAAATTCGACGCAAAGGACTTCCTACTTCGCAAGGGGGAGATCCTGGTGATGGGGGTAGCCGGTGTGTGTTTGGTTGCGCTGCTCTTCTGGGGCGTGACCAAATGGGCCAGCGCCGAAGATCCGGCCACAATCGCTCGCACCCTCGCGCAGAAGTCCGAACAGGTCAAAACGAATATCGCCACGGGCAAGCCGAGTCCAGAAGACCTGAAAGCCATTCAGCCGGCCGAGTTCATCATCAAGCCCCAAGACAATACGCCGGCCCGGACCACCGACTTCCCGGTCAGCGGTCCGATCTTCGACCCGACCGCGCAGCCGAGCACCAAGCGAGACAACCCGCTCGTACTCAACGTGGGGGACTTCCAGATCGACCTCGTGAGCGGCGCAATGCCCGGTTACGACATCATCTACGACGGCGACGATCCGATGATCGCGGTTCTCACCAACGTGGTCAAAGGTGATCTCGATAGGGAAAAGATGAAAGCGGCCCTCGCCACGCTCCGGGCCACTACCCGGCGCGGCCAGGAAAACCTGAACAAGATCAAAAGCTCGCTGCCCAAAAACAATCAACCCCCGGGCGGCCCGGGGTTCCCTCCAGGCGGTCCCGGGTTCCCCCCGGTGGTCCGGGCGCCCCCACGATGCCGGGGGGCGGTAAGGCCGGCGGCAGCATGAGTGGCCCATACGGAATGCCAGGGTCCGGGTACAACATGAATGCCCGGCGCATGGACGAGGGTAAGGTCATCAAATACGTCTCGCTCAAAGATATTGATGCCGCCATTGAGAAGGGGAATCACCCCGCGCTCACCGTGATCCCGGTCCGTATGGTCACCATCCACGCGGTTGTTCCGTACAAGGCCCAACTCGAAGAAATCCGTAAGGCGCTGCGCCTTACGAGCGATGCGGAGGCCCGCGCGTGGGGGCCGTTCTACGACGGGTTCGAGATCCAGCGCCGCGAATCGCGAATACTCGCCAACGGGAAAGAGGAAGTGATCCAGGAGTGGGTCGAGCTCCCGAAAGACGTGACGAGCACCGAGGGGAACTACAAGTTCGAGGAGAAGTACATCGACATGATCGACACCCGTAAAGTCGCGGATCACATCGACGAAGGGTACTTCCCGTACTTCCTCAAGCCCGACATGATGCTCTCGATGCCGCTGCCGATGTTGGCCAAAGATCTCAACGCCAAGTACCCGGAGATCACGCTCAAGCCGATTCTCGACAACATCAAGAAACTCGAAGAGAAGAACACCCAGAAGATCGGCGCCTCGGAATTCGCTCTCAAGGTCTCTGGTAAGAAATCACGGGACAGCATTTACGGAACGAAGATCAACGCCGCCGCTGGTTTCGGTTACGAGCGCGAGAACTTCGGGGGCGGGCCGCGGCTCCAACCCCCGGGCGGTGGTAAGCCCGGGGCGCCCGGCCCGATGGGGGGGCCGCTTCCCGGTCCGGGGGGGGCGAAGCCGGGGTCGGGGGTCGGCTCCAAAGCGCGGTTGCCGGACGGGTACGATCCATACGGGAGCAGTGAAGCATCGGACGACGTCGAGAACTACCTGCTCCGGTTCGTGGACTGCGACGTGAAGCCCGGTCACACGTATGCGTACCGGATTCGCCTGCGCATGATTAACCCGAACTACGGTCAGGACGCCAAGGCCGTGATCAATCCGGAGTTCGTCAAGGAGAAGTACAAGACGCTCTACAGCAAGTGGATGTACCTGCCGACGTCGATCCCCGTGCCGAACGAGTCGTTCCTCTACGCTTACGACACGAAGACGTACCGTGACCAAACCGCTGCGGCCTACGAGGGGCAGCGCGAGTTGCTGAACCGGATGCAGCTCAAGGACAACCAGGCTGTCGTACAACTGTCCAGTTGGATGGAGCAGGTACGGGCCGACACCGGTAGCAAGCACGAACCGGTCGGGTCGTGGGTGGTTACCGAGATCCCGGTCGGGCGCGGCGAGTACATCGGGCGCAAGCAGTACATCAAACTCCCGCTGTGGTCCTCGGAGAGCCACCAGTACCAGTTCCGTGAAGTGGCCGATAAGGTCATCCCGCCGAAAAACGGGAAGGAGCAACCGCAACCCAAGGGGTGGCTCGTGGACTTCTCCACCAAGTCGATTCTGGTGGACTTCGAGGGCGGGCGGATTAAGGGCCGGTCCCCGGTAGCCTTCGACGAAAAGGGAAACGTGGTTGCGCGGACCCGGACGTTTGAAGAAGAGGTCGCGACCGAAATGCTCATCGTCCGCCAGGACGGTAAGCTCGTGGTGCGCAGCAGCCAGGTGGACGAGGGCGACGAAAAGCGCAAGGACATTGCGGCGAAGTGGTCCGACTGGCTGAAGGCCGTTGAAGCCCACAAGGGCGCGGCCGGTACCCCCGGCGCCCCGGGCGAGTTCAACCCGTTCGACAAGAAGTAAGCGTTTGATCCGAAACGCGCGCACCGCCGGGGACATTTCCCGGCGGTGTTCTTTTTTGCCCCCTGCCACCGTTCCGGATTGGCCTCCCGCGATCGGCCCGATCGGGCTACTATCCCGCCCTGGGAGGAGAACCGATGTCCGGGCGATACCGAGATTACGCCGTTCTTGTGGCCGTGGCCGCAGCGCTGACGCTGCCGAACCTCGGCGCGACGAGCTTGTGGGACGTGGACGAGGGGGTGAACGCCGAAGCCGCCCGCGAGATGCGCGAGAACGACACGTGGGTGATCCCGACGTTCAACTACCAGCTGCGCACCGCGAAACCGGTGATGCTGTACTGGCTCCAGCGCGCCAGCTACTCCGTGTTCGGCGTGAGCGAGTGGTCCGCGCGGCTGCCGTCGGTTCTGGCGGTGTGGCTCACCGCGCTGCTCGTGTACGAGCTGGCGCGCCGGATGTTCGACCGGGCCACGGGGGTGCTCGCGGGGATCGTGCTGGTTTCCGCACTGGAAGTCTGCGTCCTCGCGCACGCCGCCACACCCGACGCGACACTGCTCCTGTTCACCGTTCTCACCTACTACCTGTTCTGGACGCGACACGAAGGCGACTCGCGCCGGTGGTGGACCGCGACGGCCGCCGCGTGCGGGCTGGCGGTGCTCACGAAGGGGCCGGTCGGGGTCGCGCTGCCGGGACTGGTGATTCTTCTCTACTTCGCGTGGAACCGCGAACTCGGCCGGTTGCTGGACCGCAAGTTCTTTTGGGCCGCACTGGTATTCTTACTCGTCGCCGGGCCGTGGTACGGACTCGTCACGGCCGAAACGCGGGGGGCGTGGGCACAGGCGTTCTTCGGGCGCGAGAACCTTCAGCGCTTCGCGACCCCGATGGAGAACCACCGCGGGCCGTTCTTCTACCACGCGGCCGCACTGCTGGTGCTGTTCGCTCCGTGGAGCGTGTTCCTGCTCGGCGTCCTGTGGTACAGCGTAAAGGCGGCTAGACCTACCCCCCCGTCCCCCCTCGCTTCTTGTGAGAGGGAACCCCCTGCGGGTTCCCCCTGCAACCCCCTCCTGACAGGGAAGGGGGAGTTGGCGCGTGAGCCCGCTGGGTTTGAAACTGCGTCAGTCGACAGTTCATTCTCCCCCTTCCCTTCAGGGAGGGGGGACGGGGGAGTAGGTTGTCTTGCTTCCCATCGCCCCTTCCGCTTTTTGATCTGCTGGTTCGCGGCGTACCTCGTGTTCTTCTCGGCCGCGGCGACCAAGTTGCCGAACTACGTGCTACCGGTGTACCCGGCGCTCGCGATCCTCACGGCCCGGTTCCTGACGCGCTGGCAGACCGGCGAACTCACCCTTCCCAAGTGGCTGATGCCGTTGGCGGTTGGAGCGCTCGTGTTCACGGCGATTGTGGTCGGCGGTGGGATGCTCGTTGCGGGAGACGCGGTGAAGGTGCTCCCGGCGGGGGGGCGGGTGTTTCCCGGCCTGGGACCGTGGGCCGTCGTCGGGCTGGTTCCCCTGATTGCCGCGGGCGCGATGGCGTGGGCGCTGCGGGCAAACGATCGTGCGCGGTTCGTGCGTGTGATGGCCTTCGGTGCGATCGCATTCACCGGACTGACCGCCGCGTTTCCGGCGCAGAAGGTAGACGTTTACAAGGCACCGCGCGAGTTGGTGCGGGCAAGCGGCGTCGATGACCCCACTCGCGAGATGCGCCTCGCGCACATCGACTGGTTCCAACCGAGTGTGGTGTTCTACGCGCACCGCGAAGTGGCCGATTTGAAGTCGGTGGAACAGGCCGCGGAGTTCCTCGCGGTACCGACGCCGGGGTACCTGTTCGTTCCCGTGAAGACGTGGGAGCAGTTCGTGGAGCCGAAGGTCGCGGTGCCCACACGGATCGTTGCCCGGCGCTACGACTTCTACCGGAATAGCGAGATCATCGTTGTCACCAATGAGGTGACTGTGACCGCGGGTCGGTGAGATGTCGAGCCCCGAGTCATAAGGTCGAAAGTCGTAAAGTCATCAACGCCTTTGGCTTTACGACTTTCGACCTCACGACGAGGGACTACTGAGAGATCAGATCACCGCCCCTTCGGGAATGACCGCGCCGCGTGGGACGCAGATGATGCCGTCGCGAATGTGGTACGACCCGTTCGGGCCGTCCGCTTCGAGCTTGTTCTCCCGGTTGCAGAGCCGCGCACCGCGCCCGATGCGGCAGTCCTTGTCGAGAATGGCGCTCTCGATCACCACGTTGTCACCGATGTTCAGGTCCGGGCGCCCGACCTTGCGGTTCGCCGCGCGCTGGGCGTCGGTCTCGAACTTGTCCGACCCAATAATGATCGTGTCGCGGATCGTGCAGCCCGTCCCGATGCGGCTCCGGACCCCGATCAGGCTCCGCTCGATGCGCGAGTCCGCGCCGATCACGCACCCGTCGGCCACCACGCTCTGTTCCAGCGTGGCCCCGTTGATCCGGCTGGCCGGAAGGTTCCGCATGCGGGTGTAGATGACACCGTCGGCCGAGAAGAAGTCGAACGGCGGGGTCGAGCTGGCGAGCGCCAGACTCGCTTCGTGGTAGCTCTTGATGGTGCCGAGGTCTTCCCAGTACCCGTCGAACAGGTGCGCGCTGATGTTCTTGGTCTTGTAGTTCCGCGGGAACACTTCTTTGCCGAAGTCGGTCGCGAGCGGCTTGGCGGTCAACAGTTCGAGGAGCACGCTCGTCTTGAACAGGTAAATGCCCATGTTCGCGAGATAGTGGCGGCCCCGGCACTCGATCCCGCGCCGCTCGATCCAGTCGGCCGAGGTGTAGTACGGCTGCCGCTCCTCGGGCGTTTTGGGCTTCTCCACGAACCCCGTCACGCGGCTCTGCGCGTCCATGCTGAGGAGGCCGAACCCGGCCGTGTCCTTTTCCGGCACGGGGATCGCGGCGATCGTGATGTCGGCCCGGGTAGAGCGGTGCGTCTCGAACAGGTGGCGGAAGTCCATGCGGTAGAGTTGGTCGCCGGAGAGGATCAGCACCTCGTCCGGGTCTTCGCGCTCGATGTACGAGATGTTCTGCCGCACCGCGTCGGCGGTTCCTTGGTACCAGTCGGCACTCTCGTTCGTCTGCTGGGCGGCCAGAACCTCGACGAACCCCTTGCTGAACATGTCGAACTTGTACGTATTGGCGATGTGCCGGTGCAAGCTGACGCTGAGGAACTGCGTGAGGACGTAGATACTGTGGAGCTCGCTGTTAATGCAGTTGGAGATCGGGATATCGATGAGCCGGTACTTGCCCGCGACCGGGACCGCGGGTTTGGAGCGGGCTTTTGTGAGCGGGAACAGCCGGGTGCCGCGGCCCCCGCCCAGAATGAGCGCCAGGACGGATCGCATGGAAGAGCCTCGAAACGGGCCTAAAACGAGACGGGCCGGGGCGAACTGGAGAGCCGGCCGCATGTCAGGATGCTAACAGGGTGCCAGCGCACGGGAAAGCTGCCAGACTTAAGAAACATTGACGAAATGGCGGCAGCACCAACACAACCCGGACAACGCGGGAATCGCGAAGTGACGCGGGCCAGGCGCCGGGAGCAGAGAACAGAGAACGCTGCGACCCAACGAAACCTCGTGCCGCTCGTTTCAACCTACGGTTGCGGTGGTGGCAGTTGTAACGGATAATTGCCCCGTCGATCCACCAGAACGCGACGGAGGCGAGCCATGATGCGGTTCTTCGTTGTCGCTTGCGCGGTGTTGGGGCTGTCCGAACTGGCACCGGTTCGAGCGCAGTTCGTGGTCGGGTCAATGCCCGGCCCGGGTTACGGCTTCGGCGGCGGGTACTCGTATCGGGGCGGGTTCGGGTTCTCGTTCGGCGGACCGCACGTTCGCGTGAGCGGCTTCGGCGGCGGATTCGTGTCGCGTGCAGTATTTTACCCGCCACTCGCCCCAGTTGTGCCTCTCGGTCCCGTCGGGTTCAGTGGCCCGGCGTACTGGAACAGGTGGGGCTACGCGCCACCGATAATAATCGTCGCCCCGCCACCCATTATCGTCGGCGGGAACTTCGACGCACCCGATCCGGACGCGGCAGCCAATAACGTCCCTCCGCCGCGCAACGACGCGGTCGTGTTTCCGCGCGGGGCGAAAGAAACCGACTTCATCGTGATCTCGCCCAAAAAGGGAACCACGGTTCCCGAAGTCACCCGCGTCGCTCCTCCCCCGTTGCCACCGCCGCCAATGGGCGCGTTCGACCCGTTCAAGCCGGTCACGAAAGTGGCCGCGGAGTACCCCGAAGCGGACCCGAAAAAGGAAGCGGCCCGGCTCGTGAAACTCGCGCGGACGGCATTCGCTCTGGGCGACTACGGGCGCGCTGCGGAACACTTCGAGCGCGCGATCACGGCGGACCCGGCTGACGCACGGGCGTACTTCCTGCAAGCCCAGGCGCGATTCGCGACCGGCCAGTTCGCAGAAGCCGTGGCCCGAATTCGCGACGGGCTGGCGCGCGACGCGAAGTGGCCGACCGCCGCGTTCGACCCGGCGGAAATGTACGACGGGCGCGCGGACCGCTTCACGACGCACCTCGCTGCGTTGAAGAAAGCGGTCGCGGACAATCCCGGTCAGGCGGCGCTCGAGTTTCTGCTCGGTTACGAATTGTGGTTCAGCGGGGAAAAGGCGGAAGCGGAGAAGTTGTTCCGCGCGGCCGAGAAGCGCCTCGCCGCACCGGGACCGATTTCGCTGTTCAAGTGAGTGCGGCCTCAGTCTTTGCCCAGCACGAGATCCAAGACCCAACAGCCGCGAGTGTGCCGCCCTTCGCCCCGACAGTGGGCGAGGACGTGTTCGTCATCGCAGCCGGCGTCTTGAAGCGCGTCCGCGAGGATCGGCATCGCACTGAAATCGCGCGACTCGTACATCTGCGCCGCGAGCGCCACCGCCGTTGCGGTCTGCCAGTCGCGATAGAATAGCGGGGGGCGGAACGGGTTGCCCGTAACCTCGCGCACGACCGCGACCGCACTCGCGTGCTGTTCCGCGTCCGCGGCTTCCAGCGCCGTCGAGGGGAACGGCATCGTTTGAACGACCCCGGCCCGGACCTGGGCCGCGGCCCAGATCACGCGCCGGCCAACGTCTTCAATTGGAAGTGGGGTCGTGGCGGCGTATGCGAGCGCCCAGGCGAACTCGGATCGAACCGACTCGCGCAGCGCGCCCCCGTTTTCGCCCCTATCATCGATCCGACGAACGTAAGTATCGTAAGCTTGTTGGGCGATTTCGCGGCACACCTTCCGGGCGCGTTCGACTTCGGCGGTCGGAACCCGTCCGTCGGCGAACTGCTCGACCACATCGAGTGATTTGATTAAATCGGGGTCATCAAAGAGGTCGAGTGCCGAGCGGCAGAACCCGGCCGCCAACAAGCGCTGGCGGCGCGCGGAGAGGCGATCGAGCGCGAACCGCACGTGGGCGGTGAGGTCGGTCCCGGTCAGCCACTCGTCTTCGCTCATAGTGCCGACCGGGGAAGAACGTTACGGCAACAGGTCGATCAGTTGCACGAGGTGCAGTTCGGCCATGAGCGGCGCGACCAGCGCGTTCGGCGAGCAGACCCGTGTCTGTTTGTAGGAGAACCCGTGCGGCGCGTCCGGGTCCGGTTGGGGAACGCGGAAGATCGTGAGCTTGCGGGCCACCACATCGAGCACCCAGTAGTCGGTTACCCCCGCGGCCGCGTTCCGACCCGCTTGGTCCGCGATGTCGTAAGCGGTATCGGCGTCCTCGAACTCGACCACGAGAATCGGGTCGCGTTCGGCATCGGTCTTCGGGTGGGCACGAACCACCGCGATGTCGGGCGTGTGATCCTCGGGCGCGCCCGCTTTCGTCTCGCGCCCGAGGACGGTGTACAGGTCGGGCGAGAAAACGTTACGGAGCCAGTTTTCGGTCAGGAGTTGTGACTTGGTTGCGAGCGAGCGGTGCGCGGGCAAAACGGTCGCGGACATGATCGGCCCTCCTGTGAGGTTCCCGCCCGGTGCGAGGGGACTTGAAGGCCCGCACCACCCGTTGCAAGGAACCGGACCGACGGACCGCAATAAAGCAAATGCGGACGCGCGCCGATTCGACGGGATTCGGACGAGAGCGGCACCCCGTGCGGGATACCGGTGTAGTAAACGACTCACGGCTTGAAGAGACCGCGAACCGCTTCGGGAGAAGAACACTAGCGGGGGATTTTAACAGGAACCGGCCGGCACCGCACGAGCAGAAATGCAGAAACGGTCGAACACGCAAGCAAGTGCAATAGATCACACAGCTTGTGTCGACAAGAAAATGTTAAAAACGGCCCAAACCGGACCGAGATTTCGGTTTGTTGCAGAGCACCCAAACACGCGGACGCGCCCGCTTGTAATGAAAGACGCGAGGGCCACAAAAAGTTAACGACTTTACAGCATGGGTCGTGCCGAGGATCGGTGCTACCGCCGCTGCGAGGATGGTTTTGACAGGACTCACAGGAGCACGATCAAAATCGCGTCGGAGCTTCGTTTTTAGCCACACGAGCGAAGTGCGGGCCAGTTCGTTCACCGGCCCTTCGTATTGAACTCAAGCCGTGCTGCCGAGAACGGTCCGCACCTTGTGCGCCAGGGAAAGTGGAGTGAACGGTTTCTGGAGCGTCGCGCCCGCTCCGATCGCGTTGCGCCGGGCCGCCGGGTCGTCCGCGGGGCCGGCGACGTACAGCACCTTGATAGCGGGGTGCCGGCCGCGCAGGACGTCGGCCAGCGCGGGGCCGCTCATTTCTTGTAGCCCCACGTCCGTTATCAGGAGCTCGATCGGTCCGGCGTGTTCCTGCGCGATCCTCAGTGCGTCCGCTCCGCCCGCGGCCTCGAGTACCCGGTACCCCTGTCCGTCCAGAACGAGTCGGGCGAGTTCCCGCGTCTCGCTCTCGTTCTCCACGAGCAGAACCGCCCCCGTCGGGCGCGACACGAGTCGAACGGAACCCGTTACGGGCGCCACGGCCGGGAGCAGGATTTTGAACGCGGTCCCGACGCCCAACTCGCTCTCCACGCCCACCCACCCGCCGCACTGGTTGACGACCTCGTGAACGACCGAGAGCCCCAACCCGGTCCCCTTGCCGACTTCCTTGGTGGTGAAGAACGGCTCGAACGCTCGGGCCTTGACCTCGTCCGTCATTCCCGCGCCGGTATCGGACACCGTCAACTGCACGTACTCGCCCGGCGCGAGATCGGGGCGGGCGCCGCGGTCCTCGTCGCGCACCCGGACGCAGCGCGTCTCGATGGCCAGTTGCCCGCCCCGGGGCATCGCGTCTTTCGCGTTGATGGCCAGGTTCAGGATCAGTTGCTCCACCTGGGCCGGGTCCGCCTTCACGCTGCTCGGGTGGCCGGCCAAATTGGTGCTCACTTCCACGCCCGGTCCGACGAGGTGGCGCAGGACTTGGGTGGAATGGAGCACCGCTTCGTTCAGATCGAGGAACTTCGGCGCGACGGCCGCCCGGCGGCTGGACGCCAGGAGCTGCCGCGTCAGGTTCGCGGCGCGCTGGCACGCGGACGCGGCCCCCTGTGCGAGCTGATAGGTGGCGTCGGTGCTCGGTATCCGGTCGGCGAGCATTTCGGCGTACCCGTTGATGACCGTCAACAGGTTGTTGAGGTCGTGCGCGAGGCCGCCGACGCGCTGTTCCGCCGACTCCGCTTTTGGGGAAGGGGGAACCGGTTCGCCGACGTCTTTTCGCTCCGCCTCGATAACCACGACGGCGACCCGCGCCGGCCCTCCGGCGCCCGTCTGTGCGATGACGCTGACCCGCGCCCGGAGCGCCGAGCCGTCCTTCCGCCGGTACCGCCGGTCGGCCTCGTAGGAGCGCACCCGCTCCGCCGCGACCTCACCGTACTGGGCCAAGATCCCGGCGCGGTCCTCGGGAAAAAACACCTCGGTTCCGGGCATCTCGTTCAGTTCCGGCAGCGAATAGCCGATCATGTGACAGAACGCATCGTTGGCCCAAAGGACGCGGGCGTCGGCGGCCACTTCGACCATTCCCACCGCGGCCGCCGAGAAGAACGCGCGGGACCGCGCGGCACTGAGCCGGGCCTCTTCTTCGATCAGTTTTTGAGCGGTGACGTCCTGGACCTGGTTCAGGTACACGGGGGCGCGCCCGCCTGGCCCGCGCACGAGCGAAACACTTGTCAGCCCCCAAACGACGTGCCCGTTACGGTGCCGGTAGCGCGTCTCCGTTTGGATCTGCTGGCGCCCGCCCGCGAGCAGGATTTTGCCCGTCGTGAGGGTCTCGTGGAGGTCGTCCGGGTGGATCAGTTCGGCCGCCGGCATCCCGACCATATCGGACGGGAAATACCCGAACGTCCGGGCGAACGCGGCGTTCACCCGGACGAAGCGGTTCTCGGTGTCGGTGAGTGCGGTGGGAACCCCGGCGTGCTCGAACACGCCCCGGAACAGTTCTTCACCGCCGTGTAATGCGGGTTCCGCACTCGCGCGGACCGAGACGTCGGTAACCACCGCGAACACGAACCGCCCGTCGAGCCGGACCGGGCCGCGGTTCACGCGCACCGGGAACTCGGTCCCGTCCTTTCGGCGCCCGAGAAGGGGGGGCGGACCCTTGGGACCGAAATCGGCGCGGTCCTCGATCTGGGACCACTCGGGAACGAGAACCTCGGCCGGCCGACCCAGTAGTTCGGCGCGCGCGTACCCGAACTGCCGTTCGGTGCGCGCGTTCACGAACGCGATCCCGCCCGCCTCGTCCGCAATGACAATTGGGTCGGAGGTGGCGTCGAGCAATCGGCAGAACTCGTCCGGAACAGTGTTGGGCGTCATGGTGGGCGTCATAATAAGTCCGACGCGGGTCTCGGCCTCTCTCGTGCACTATGCGTCGTCGAGTGTGTCGTCCGGCGCGCCGAGCGGGGCGCCCAGGGCACGCACCAGGTCTTCGGTCAGAACCTGCACGGTCGGCTCCGCCTGCCAATCTTCGCGCGCGGCGCGCCGGCGGAGCCAGCCGACGAGCGCGCTCGGCCCGCGCTCGGTGCGCACGGCCCGCCTCACCATCGGGAGGAGAAGGGCCGCGAGTTTCTCGGGCGGGAGCTGACTCCCGCCCAGGGTCCGCTCCGCCCACCGGCGGAGCACGACCCCGTCGCCCGGGCGGGCCACTAGTGTTGAACCAGCCGGTTCCACGGTCACCTCCGATTTTGAGCCAACGGGCCGAACACTTACGCCGGGCGGATGCCGTACATGGCCAAGTTCGAGGCCAACCCGTTCGCGACCGTCTGTGCGGTCGCGAGCCCGTTATCGCTCCCGTCCCTCTTCATCAGATAGGTCTTGTCGAAGTGGCCGTTGGTGTCGGTTGTTGTGCTCTTGTCCTGAAGGGTGTTGGGCTCCCCACCGAACGAGATGGTGAGTCCCCCGGGGGCGGTACTGACGACGTCACCCGTGAACCGCCACACGCCCCCCATAACCTCAACGCCCCGGAAATTGACGATACACGGGACAACGTTTGCGGTCGGAGCCGGCGCGGGAATCAGTTGTGTTTCGCCCCCGTCGAGTGCAACAACCGTCGGGTCGTCGGACCGGGGGACGCTGGGAAGCGCGATCAGGTCCGGCGTATCAACCGGGACCGGCGCGGGGGATAGACCGAGGTTGTTGTCGAGTACGGGGCTGAACAAAGACGACGGCGACAACCGCGCGTCGAGAGCCTCCAACGTCAACCGGACCCGGGTGCCCCCCCCAACGGGCGCTTGGCGCAAACTCCGCATGACCTGATCCCGATGAGCGCTAGGAGGCGAGTGGTACTTGCCACTCGGTACCGCTGAGGGCGGGACACTCAGGGAGTTGCGATTCGGTTGCGGTACTGGACATGAATTTCGGCAAACGGCCCCTCGTCCCAATAGTTTGTTGGGGCGAATTGACTGAATGCGATCGATCGTGATACGGGCAAAAGGGTTACGTCCGGCGCCTGTGTGAACTGGCGTTGAGCTTACTCAGGAAGTGGGAGCACCAATCGCAGATTTTTGGTAGGTGCGGCAACGGGATTGGGGGAAGTAGCCAGCACGTCCTCGTAAGCGGGGTGCCCCTTAAGTACTCGCAATATCGGATTCCGCCGGGTCGCCTTGGGGTCTCTACCACGAGAAATGGCTTTTCGTACCTCCTCAATCGCGGTGCCGTGTACCGCGGGGCCGCCTTTTCCGTCAACTGCGAGAAGGTGAATCTGCGCGGCGACGATCCAAGTGTCTGGGAGGTCCAGAAGATCCGAAGCGCCTGAAATCACCTGATCGATGTCCGTAACCGCTTCGGGTGATATGGCCGCTCTCCTGCCGGTATTCGCCAGATCAAGGTACATCTGAAGATAAACTTCGGCGCGAGTGAGTCGGACCGCGAGCAGATTCGGATCGCGCTTGAGCGCGGCGTCGCAGTCGGCCTTCGCTCGTTCTAGCCTACCCGTTTGTAAATGATTGTAAGACCGGTTCGCGTACACCGGGGCCTCGCAGTAACCCAACTGGGTCGCCTTATCCGCGGCATCAATCGCACCACTAGGAACCTGTAGTGCAGACATGCAGTGGGACCAGTAACCGTAGGCCCGCCCGTCATTTTCCGTCTGAGCGATCTTCCCGAAGCCCGCCGCTGCCAAGTCGTATTTCTCTTCCCGATACCACTCCATTGCTTGTTCAAAGGGACTAAGTGACCGAGGAGGCGCGACAACACCAGATGGGCTCGCAGGAGCGACTAACGGCCGAAGTAATGCGCAGCTCAAAACCAGCGCCAAGCCCCCCGCACCGACGAGAACAGGAACAAGGAACCGGCGACGCGGGGGAGCGCTGGCCCGCGTGAATAGCTCGACCAATTCGGCCGCCGTCGGGCGCGCCTGCGGGTCAAAAGCCAAACAGCGTTCGATCGCGGTACGGACCGCGCGCTGCGCCCGCGGGTTGAGGGCGGCCAGGTTCGGGCGCCCCGTTCGCTGTGCGTCGAGCAAAACCGCGGCCGCTTGTTCGCGCCCGAGTTTGGTGGGAAGGTCATCCGGATCACGGAACGGGTGCCGCCCGGTCAACAACTCGAAGAGGAGCACCCCGCACGCGAACACGTCGCCGGGGCGCCCGTCCGGGAGTTGGTCCGCGTGCCCGCCGCTCATCAGCGCGAGCTGTTCTGGGGCCATGTACGGGAGCGTGCCTACCAGCCGCCACGGATCGGCGGTGTGGGACGCGAGGTTGAAGTCCAACAGGTACGGGAATCCGTTCGGGCCGAGCAACACGTTCGACGGCTTGAGGTCGCGGTGCGCAATGCCTCGGTCGTGGAGGTACGCGACCCCGGCGAACATCCCGGCCGCAACGGTCGCGATTGCCTTTTCGTAGGTCGTTCCCGAATTAAGCGAGAACGCGGGGCAGGAGAAAAACGGTAGATCGTCTGGTTGCCGACCGCACGCGGCGGCTTCGAGCAGAACCTCGGCCCCCCGCGGCCCGGTCCGGTTCCCGTGCCACGCGGTTGATAGCACGTCTTCCAGCGTCGCCGTCCCAACGAACGGCATGGCAACGACGTTCCACTCGTCCAGCAAATGGGAGGACAGTACCGGGGTGAGGTGCGGGTGGGACAGCGGCCCGAGCGTAGCGGCTTCTTGACTACTGGCCACCGAAACTTTCAGAGCGACCGGTCGCCCCCCGGCCGTCGTCTCAGCGGCCAGGTAGACGCGCGCGAAGCTCCCGCGCCCCAGTTCGCGGAGCACGTAGAAGGGGCCTACATCGCTCCCGATCTCGGGCCAGTGCTTGGGAGCACCGCCGTCGAGCATGTCGGGGTGATCGTCGAGGAGCCGGTGGATCGCGAGGAGCCGGCGCAACGACGCGCGAATCGCGGGGAAACGGTCACAAAACGCGCTGTCGTCGACGGTTTTACCCGCCCCTTCACGGGTGCAGAACTCCTCATACGCGAGGTCCATCGCGACCGCACGGTCCGCGGCGAGGTCCGGATTGTCCTCCAGCGCGGCCGCGGCATCGGGGCACCCCGTGACCAGCCACGCCTCCTTGATCCCCTCGGCCCGATCAGCTCGGAACCGGGCGGATTCGGCGACGACGAGCGACGCTTGAGCGGGTCGCGTCATGGGGGCGTCCCGGGTGAGGTGCCGCGCGAGAGGAGCCGCCGGACGAGGCGCTGAACGGTCTTTTCGGACAGTTGGAACATGGCGGCGGTGTCGGCGTGGGTGTGTCCGTCGCGCAACATCTGGAGCATCTGCCGCTCGCGGTCCGAGAGGCCCGCCGTCAACCGCTCCCACTCGTCGTCGGCGAGGACCGTTTCGCTGGGGGTCGGACCGCGGCCGGTCGGGTCACTGACCTGGGACACCGGGACGTCGCGGTTGAGCCCGACCTTCTGCGTCGTCTGGTGCCGATATTCCTCGGTCACCTTGTGCCGGGCCATCTGAGACAGGTACGCGACGAGCCCGCCCTCGTCCCGGAGGTCTTCTCGGTCGATCGCGGCCCGGAAGAAGGACAGCCACACGTCCTGGGCGAAGTCCTGGGAATCGAACCGCATTCGCATGCCCGCTGCCAGTCGACGCCGAACGGCCGTCCGGACGTGCGGCAGGTACCGGCGCACCAGTTCCGCGGTGGCAGCGGGGTCGCGCCGCCGACACGCTTCCAATAGCGACAGCAGGTCGTCGTTTCCGGACATGTGGAAGGTGTGATGCGGGGTGAAGAGCGAGCTTTATATAGTTTGGTGATCTCGCTCGCAAACGCAAGCGCGTTTGGATGGATCTCCGGAAGCCAAACTAGATCATAATTTCTGTAAACGCTACCCCTCTCACGTCCCGCGCCGATACGCTCACAGCAGAACCGCGTCGCAGGCACCTCGCAGCGTTGAAGTTACGCTTCACGCGCCCGTTCAATCAATACTTTCGCTCGACTGTTGAACACAGCGGAGCCTTCGTTAAGGAAAATCGCGCGGGAAAACTTCCCCGCGGCCGATTATCAGTTCATCCGCAACAGGAATTCCGGGTAAACACCAACGCCGCTCGGGTTTACCCACGGCGAGGCGGGCGCGTGGCGACCATCGCTGCGTACCCGCGGTAACCTTTCAATCGCTCGGTGTCGGCCGGGGTCGCGCGGCGCGCCAGCGCCCGCATTATTTGCCGAATGCGTTCCGGCAAGCGCACGCCCCCAGAACGGGTCAGAACCGCCCCTGTCACCTCCGGCTCGTCACCCCGGCGATGCATGTGCCACCCCTTCTTCGGGTGCAACTCGTAACCGAATTCGTGGAGTATTGCACGCACCCCGCGCTCGAAGTCCGAGGGCGGGTCGAACCCCGCGGGCCAACTGAACGCCAGGTCGTCGCAGTATCGTGTGTATCGCGCGCACGCGGCCGTCGCACGTCGGGTCAGTTTCGCGTCCATTTCGGTGTTGAGGAAATTACTCAGTCCCGGGCTAGTGGGCGCCCCTTGCGGAAGTCCACCACAATCGGTCGTAAGCAGCGTCAACAGCCGGGCCGTCTCGCTATCGACGCGCTCGCGCCACCACATCTCGACACGATCGGCCCGCGTACTCGGGAAGAAGTCCCGAATGTCCGCGGTGATTACGATTTCCGCGCCGGCGTGTGCCCACACATGGTCCGCGGTGGACTTGCCCCTCTGGTACGCGACCGCCGCGGGGTGCGGTTGCTCGGTCGCGAAATACCGAGCGACGATCTCGCACTGGAGGCGCTTGAGACGCGGGTCCGGCTCGGCAATCGCGCGCCGGCCGCCGTCGCGTTTCGGTTTGTGGAATCGCCGGTAGCGGAAGTGTGGGTGAAGCGCGTCGGCCGCGATGATGTTGCGCAGCATCTCTGTCGGAAGGCCGAGGCGGGCGAGCCGCTCCGCCCAATCTGCCTCACAGGAAACGGAAGCCCGATCACCCGTTCGCCCCGAGCGCCCGCCCGTGAGCGTTCGCCAAAACGGGGTGAAGATCGGCCACATGGTTACCCCTCGTTTCGGTCGCGGCGCGGAGCGAACAGATCGGCCAGGTTGGGCAGCACGACCACGTTACCGCCCTTACCGGCCAGAGCCAGCAGCGCGTCGAGTTCCTGCATCCGGGCGACTTCGGGGTTCTCGGCCAGGAGCTTCGCCGTGTTCGCTCGCGCCCGCGCTGCGGCCACTTCGTGCCGCGCCTTGACGAGATCCGCGCGCCCGGTTCGGTCGGCTTCCACCTCCAGCATCAGCACGCGCTGGACCTCACGGGGGAGAATCACGTCCCGCAGCCCCACGCGACTCAGCTCGACGCCGTAGCGCCGGGCCGGTTCCGCCGCCAAGCGGAGCAACTCGGTTCCGATTTCCGCGCGCCCCTCCAACAACTGATCGATGGTCCGAGCGGCGACGACGTCGCGCAGTGCCAGTTGGAGTTCCTGGTGCAGTTGTTCGGAGTAATTCTCAACCGCGTGCAGCGCCAGCGCCGGATCGGTGACGCGGTATTGCGCCACCAACGTGACTCGCACTTCAATGCGATCCGCCGTGAGAAGCCCCTGCCCCGGAACGACGTGGCTCGTCTCCCGGAGTGAGACTTTGGCGACCTCCACGCGCTCCGACCGCCCGAACTGATAGCGCCCCGGTTCGAGCGTGCGTTCGAGGCGCCCGTCCCGGTAGAGCAGGCCGCGCTCGAACTCGAACACCGTGATCTCTTTGCGGAACCCGAACGTGGTCCGCTTCATCGGGGCCATCATGTGTTCGATTCCGTGTTTTTTAGCCGAGCCGGACCGACGGTCGCGTGAGCACGTACTGCGAGGGGACACGGGTTGACGCCGCGGACTCCGAACCGCGTGGCGGCTGGATATCGGCGGCGGGTATCCCCCGTGGCGCAAGCCCGGTTTCCGTGTCGCCCGAAGGCAAAAGCGACCGAACGATCCGGCTCGGAACGCTCCCCGGCCGCATCAAGCGGTCGGGGAGAACAAGTGGCCAATGCGCGGAACACACGACCCGCATTCGGGGTGCGCCGCTTCCACCACGCTCACTTTAGATGCCCCTTCGAGACGGGACAACGGAATGTGTTCGTGAAAGCGCGCCGCTCACCGAGGTTCTCGCGATCCCTATTGTTCCCCGATTTGACCGGTTTCGCCAGGGGCTCGTTTGCGGCTCCTTCATCGCACGGGTTTCGCGACCGAAGCGCTCGGTGTTCGCGTTGGCACGCGGACCGATCGCGGCTATTATCCAGCGACTTGCGGGCGCGTTCCCTACGCAGCGAGAATCGCTATGGTCGCGAGCTTGTTTGTCGGTGCCGTGCTGTGTGTATCGGCCGAACCCGCTGCGCCGGGGATGACCGAGGCCCACCGCGACGCGCTCGCGCGATTCGGCGCGGGCATCTGGAACCTGCGCCGCGAGCGCCTGCTGACCGCCGCCAAACAACTCGAAGCCGCCGCCAAACAAGACCCGGACGCGGTCGAACCGCTCCGGGAACTCGCCAAACTCTACGCTCAACTCGGGCGCGACCCGGAAGCCATTAAACTCGCGCGCAAGATCATCGACAAAGACCCGGACGACTACGATACCGCCCTCCTCCTGGGGCGCGTACTCTCCAACGTGGGCGAAACCGAAGGCGCACTGATCGCGGTCAAGCTCGCGTGCCAGAGCAAAGCCCTCACCGAGCGCCCGGAGAAAGCGGTCCGTGCCTTCCGCGATCTCGCCGCGCTCAGTGAGAAGGCTCAGGAGCTCCCCACGGCCGAAGCCGCGCTCCGCAAAGCAGTGGGCCTCGTCACCGAGGGGCGCGCGGCGGTCGTCGCGCTGGCCGCGTTCACGCCGAAGGAGGCCGATTCCGAGGCCGCTGACTGCCTCGAACAACTGGGGCATCTGCTCGTGAAGCGCCGAAAGTTCGCTTCGGCGGTCGAGGCATACACCGACGCGGCCAAGCTCTTCGCGGACCCCAAGAAGGCCGACGACGCGCTCAGCGCCGCGCGGCTGAACTGGAACCTCTCGGGCGCGCTCCAGGCCCAGGGTGACGCCACGACCGCACTCAAGCACCTCGAAGATTTCCTTAAGCTGCGGCCCCAAGCGCCGGAACCGTACCAGCGGTTCGCGAAACTGCTCCGTGCCGCCAATCGTAGCGACGACGTCGTTCCGCAACTGCGAAAATTGGCCGAGCGCGACGAAAAGAACCGCTCGCTCGTCGCGGTCCTCGCGGCGGAAATGGCGAGCGACCCGGCTTCGCGGCGCGAGGCGGACGAACTGTTCAAGGCGCTGACGGGTCTCACGGCCGATCCGAAAGTGATCGCCGTCATGGTGCGCGCGCACCTCGACACGCGCCGGCCGGGAGAGATCATTGCGGACCTCGATCGCTCGTTCGTGCTCCTCGAAGAGAAGAAGAAAGACAAGCCCGAGGCGCCCGTCACGGCCGAAGCGAAGGCGTTCGCGGCGGAGAAGGCGCGAGCCATCGCCGATGCGTTCCAAAACGACGCGGCCGGCGTTTCCGCGCTGCTGCGTGCTGCCGCCGAGGAACTCCGCGCCGGCACCAAGCGGAACCACGGCACGTACTACTTCCTGGGCACACTCGCGAGCCGGCACCATCGACTCGACCTCGCCGCCGCACAATACCGTCAGGCCGCGCTCCGCGCCCCGAAGGAGTCGCAGGTCGATGCGTACTCGGCGCTCATTGAGGTGCTGTGGTTCGCGGGGAAGCCGGGCGAAGTAGAAACCGTGTGCCGCGACGGATTGGACTCGCCGGGCATCCAGATCGCGCCCGTGTTCTTCAACTACCATCTCGCCCGCGCCCTGGCCGAGCAAGGTAAAGCGAGCGCGGCCATCGCCACCGCGGACAAAGCGATTCTGCAAGCCGCCGACACGGATCGCCTCGCGGTGCGGTTGGGGAAGCACCGGGTACTGCGCATTCTCGGCCAGTGGAACGACGCCATCGACTACGGTAAAAAACTCACCGAAGAATTCGATTCACCGAGCGATCGGCCGAAAGTGCGGTACGCACAATCGGGGGCCTATTGGGGCGCGAAGAAATCGACTGAGGCCGAAGCACTCTTGCGAGCGATCCTCGACGACGACGCGGACGACGCGACCGCGTGCAACGATTTGGGCTACCACCTGGCGGAACAAGGGCGCAACCTTGATGAAGCCGAGCGCCTCGTCCGACATGCGATCGAACTGGACCGCATCGAGCGCCGGAAGTCCGGCAGCGTCGAATCGGATAGCGCCGCGTACCGCGACAGTTTGGGTTGGGTTCTTTTCCGCCAGGGCAAGTTCGTGGACGCGCGGGCCGAACTGGAAAAGGCACTCACTCTCTTCGGTGGAGACACGGACGCGACTGTCTGGGATCACCTGGGCGACGTCCTGTTCCGGTTAGACGAGAAGCCGAAAGCCAAGGGCGCCTGGGAGAAGGCCAAAGAACTGTACGAAGCGGACCTCCGACCCTCGGCACGCGGAAGGCAAGACGGGCGGCTTGATGAAGTGAAGCGGAAGCTGGCCCGCATTCCACGGGAGTGACGAAACCCGTCTCAAGCAGATCGCGAAAAAACGAGCACCTTTATGACTCGGCGCACGCAACAATTCGTGCCGAATCGTGTGGAACGGTCAATTCTTCCCGTAGCCGGTTTCTGCCGACGAATTTCAATCCCGTGAACGAATGCGCGGAGGTTGCGGGCGGTCTTCTCGTAGCGGGTGACAACACAGCGATATTACCGGTTCCCGCGTGGGGAACGTTCCCAATCAAGCAGTGAGTGTTAAGCCGGGTAGTCGCGTTTCTTCGATGAACGCTCTCAACAGGTCCGGTCGATGTTTTACGGTGATCAGCTCCTCGACCACATGATCCCAGAGCTCCTGCTTGTCGTTGGCCGCTAGGTTTGCCAATCGACCGTACTTGGTCCAACCCCAGACGCCCTCGTCCGGGTTCAACTCCGGGACGTAGCCGGGGAAGTCCTCCACCACCACGCCCGGGTGCTCCGCCAGCCACGCCTGGACCGCCTTCGATTTCGAGTGGATCGGGTTTCGGTCCCAAATCACCGTCAGCGGACCCAACCGCCGGTGCAACGTCTTCAGGAACGCGACCATGTCCTCGCCGTGAACGTTGTGGTCGAGCAACTCGAAGTACAGGCCCGGGCGCCCGACCACCGGGCGGAGTGTGATGCAACTGATGGCCGACCACTTGTCCCGCCGGTCCCAGGCGCTCAACACCGGCGTCTTCCCCCGTGGGGCCAGCGTGCGCCGGACGGTCGGGGTCAGGAAGAACCCGGACTCGTCGAGGAACACGTAGTACGCCTTGCGCCCGAACGTTTCCCGGACGATCCGGGGGAACTCGTCGGCGACCCATCGGGCCACCTCCTTGTCGTTGCGCTCGCGGGCCTTGCGCCGGGGCTTCTGACTGGTCCACCCGAGGCGCCGCTTGAGGATCTTGCGCACGTGCTCGGGGTGATACTCGATCCGGAAGTGGTGCTCGATCAGCCGTGCGACCCGCGCGGCGGTCCACAACTCGTTGTGCCATCCGTTGGCCTTGGCTCCCCGGACTAGTAAGGCCTCCAACGTCCGGAGGTCGTCGTCGCTCAGTCCGGGTGCCGGTCCGGATTGGGGCTTGGCAGCCAAGCCACCCGGCTCCCGCGCGGCGCGCACCCACCGGGAAATAGTCTTGATGTGAACGCCCAGCACCTGGGCGACGGTCTTTCGGGATTGACCGTCGGCTACGGCTTGCACGGCCCGCTTACGGCGGCGTTCCAGTTCCTCAGCGGTTCCAATTGGTCGGCTCATATACGGTTAGAGGCACAGAGCAAGCGGAGGGTGCGTTACCAAAGCTGGAGCCGGTAGTTGGCCTTCGACCAGAACCGCTCGACCGAGTTGCGATCCTTGTACCGGTCCCTGCCGATGTCTCGTTGCACGGTTCGGTTCTTCCGACCGGGAATCATCGCCTCAGCCCGCCGGCCTCGATGCCGTTCACTAACTCTTGCGGCTCATGAGGCATCAGAGGTGATCCGGAGGATAATTCTCAGTGTGTCCGGTACGGCTTCTTTGAGGTTGTAGGCCCACTGAAAGATGGCGACGTACTGGTCGAGGTAGTGCTTGCTAATCCCTCGGAAGGTGCGCAGCGCGGTCCACAATCCTTCGCGCGTGTTGTCATGCACTTCGCGAATCCCGTCCCCGTCGTCATCTCGAGCCCGCTCCCGTTGACCGGGGGCGTGGTTCACCGTCGCGCGCCCGCGGTTGTTCCGAGCTAACCGGGCGTACCCGTTCCACTCGTCCGTGTACACCATCGCCCCTTCAACCGTCGACGGGGTGCCTATTGTTTGGGGCGGTGTTGAGCTCACGCTGACCGTCGAATACACCACCGAAGCCGAGCGCCTGCAGTACGAGCGGGCGATCGCCTACGTTCAGGAACGGAATCGTTTGGGAGCCACCGCTGCTCCCGGCACCGTTCTGGACACGTGCGAACTCTTCGCCCTCGAACGGGGTCGCAAACTCCTCCGCGAGAACCTCGCGGGCACCCTTCAGGCCCGCATCGACACCTCCCCCAAAAAGTCCCCGACTATCGCTCCAAAGGGAAGACGCGCCGGGGCGCGACCACGGCCCTGGGGCCGGTCAATGTGCATCGCCCCTACCTTTGGGATCCGGCGCAGGGCGGGCTGTTCCCCGCCGATGAACTGTTGGGCGTGGATGGGTTACTCACCCGGCACGCCCGGCGCTTGGTCACGCTCGCGGGGATCGACCACTCTTTTGCCCGCGCCCAACAGGTGCGGGCCGAGTTCTGCGGTTGGGAGGTGGATGACGACGTGATTCGCCAGACCACCCACGCCGAAGCCCGACGGGTGGCGGACCAACGCCCCGAACGGAACGACGCGATGCCGTTCGAGAAGGCCGACGGGGAGATCGACGTGTTGATCGATGCGGGCAAGGTACACGCTCACGGGGTGGCGGGATGTGAAGTGCGGCTTTTTTTGAAGCGGAAGCCGGGTTCGGGCGCCACGCCCGACGAATGGGATCAACGCGACCTTCCGTCGCCGACCGTTCGGGCGGTGGTTGCCGCCATCGAAGAGGCCGAGCATTTCGGGCACCGGTTGCGTCGGGAATCGGATCGACTGAACGTCACGACGCACCCCTCGGTGACGGTGCTGGGCGATGGGGCGGAATGGATTTGGAATCTCGCTTCGGACCACCTCCCGCAAGCGGCGGGGGTGTTGGATATTTACCACCTGTTGGAGCACGGTGGCAGAGCGATGAAGGGGATGGGCGGGAGTGAGGAGGTGATCCGAACCCGGTGCGCGCCGGCGCGGCGAGCGGTGCTACGGGAGGGGAAATCGGGCTTCGAGCGCTGGTTGGGGGGAGCGTTTGCGGAGCTCTCGACGGCGACTTCAATGGAGCCGCTGTTGGACCTGGCGGCGTATGCGGCGAAGCACCCGACGCGGTCGGGTTATGCGGAGCGCTTTGCGCCGGGTCGAAGTATCGGCAGTGGGGCGGTGGAAGGGGGGATCAAACAGTTGTTGAATCTGCGAATGAAGCGGACCGGCGCGCGTTGGCGGGTCGAACATGCTGGCCCGTTGGTTAAACTCCGAGCAATCAATCAAATAAATTAACGACAATTACTCTGGAACGCCGCTTAACAAGAACCGACCCAAACAATAGGGGCACCCGCCTCATGAGCCAACTTTTTTGAAAATCCCGTAGGTGGTACCATCCGACCCCGGCCAAACGACCAAGGCCCCTGTTCCTCTCGACCGTGTCATTTTCGTGCCCACGGTTCAGTGCCCGATTCCCCGTTGGGCCGAGAAAACGTCGGAGAGCCCGAATTCTCCCTCAACCGGCTCAAGTGGTGGCTTCAGGACGAACTGGCCGACTTCAACGCCGTCCACCCGACCGGCAGCGGGTCAAGGCGCACGATTTCCGCCGGGCGGTGGCCGAGGCACGGAAGCTCGGCATCCCCCCTGGAGATGGCGGCGATGGCGTTCGGGTACAACCCGATGACCATGCGCGCGCACTACATTGCCCTGGACGAGACGGCGGTCGCCGACGAAGCCCTCACCGCCATCGCCGGGACCACGCGGGTACCGACCGTACCTGCACCGCCCGAAGTTCCGAAGGCGGGTTGATTCACCGCCGGCTTTCCGTCGCCACTCGCCGCCGAGTTTGGCGGGGACTCACAGGGAACGAGGGGGATTGCCGGGGAGCGTTTTTATTTGAGGGGGATTCTCGGCGGCGGGGCAGATTCGGGCAGAAATCGGGAAACGAAAAACTCCGCAAGTGCTTATCCTTGCGGGATTTCTGTTTAGCGAGGACGACGGGACTCGAACCCGCAACCACCGGATCGACAGTCCTCTGACAGCGCAACTGATTTCCAAGAAATCACTGCACTTCAACAGATCTCGTCTGTGAATTTGCACATAGTTTGCACGGACATATCCGAGGCTATCCCTTCCGCACTCGTGACCGCTTTGTTGACACTAACCGAGTGCTTAACGCCTGTCGAGCGACGCACCCTTGCTCACTTACTGCTCGCAGGCACGAAGACAGAGCAATAGGCCCTTGAATGAATTGATCGAGCGGGCAGCGGGGCATTTGCGCAGAACGTAGTACACACCGGGAGCAAAAATGGGCTGGGAGGTACGACACGGCGGGCACCGATACCTGTACCGGAACCGCCGTGTGAACGGGAAGCCGGTCAAGGAGTACCTCGGTGCCGACGATCGGTTCGGGACGGGCGTGCTCCTGGCATGCCAACTTGAGCAACTTCAGGCTCGCGCCGCGGAACGGCGCCGGCTTCTTCGCGACGCACACACCGCGTTCCGGGATCGAATCGACGACCTGCTCCACGCGACCGCTTCCGCCAACGCCGACCTGCGCACGCTGACCGAGGGCACGCTTTACGCACTGGGGTACCACAAGCACAATCGGGGAGAATGGCGCATGTCGCGCGAACTGACGCACCTGAAGAACGCGCTCGAGAAGTTGAAGCACGGCACCGAGGGACCGAAGCCCCTCATCCGGTTCGAGGCACCCGAGAACGACGCCCAAGCGCTCGCGTTGTTCGCGAAGGCCCGGGCTGGGGACGCTGAGGCCAAAGGGAAGGTCGGTACACTGCTCCGGGAGCGCCGGTGGGTGGATTCGTTCGGGAACTTGGGGCGTCAAGCGACCCGGCAGTTGATCCGCAAAGCCGCGGGCGGTGACCCGATCTGGGAAACCGCGATCACCGAGCACATCAGCGCCATGCGCACCGAACTCCTCGGAACGAATCCGACCGCGCTCGAAGAATTGCTCGTGCGCCGGGTTCTCAACGGGTGGATCACAACGCACGCGCTGGAACTGGAACTCGCGATTCGCCCGCCGACGAGTGAAAAAGGGTTCGAGTACCTGGACCGCGCGTTGGGTCACGCACAGAAGCGGTTCACTGAAGCCGTGCGCGAGTTAGCCCGGGTGCGCCAGCTCCGTGCCCCAGCGATCCTCGCACAACTGAACGTCGCCGCGGCCCAAACCGTCGTAAACAACGTACCCAATAACCATCCAGGGTTTGATTCTCGATGAACACCCGGCGGGTGAGACGTGGGTTGGGCGTCGAGAAGCGATCGGGTGGCACACATCCGATCGACGTGGGCGAACGAGATCATGGGCGAGGTGGACCGGGACGGCGACGGGGCCATCTCATGGGCCGAGCTCGAGTCCGTGTTCCGGGCCAACAAGTCCTAGCGGCCGATGCCGCGGCCCGAGCCGGTCATTCGCCCCCCCGACGATCGCGCTCGGGGCCTGGGACGTTGTCGTTATCGGCCAGCTTCTTCGCGACGAGGATCGGCGCGGGGGGAATCAGGGCGAAGTTCAGCGGGCGCCCCGGGAACGTACCCTCTCGCGCTCCGACCAGCGCGACATCGACCGTGGCCACATACAAGCGGACCCCGTGAACGATCGAGCCGGGGCCGGAACCGAACCGCACGATCCGCAGGTGCCCCGCCGGGAACCCCGCGAACGGCCGGTCGTTACAGCACCCCTGGACGTCCATAAGGAGTTCCTCGGCGTGTCCGATTTCGATACGGTGGCATAGCGCCTCGCCCGGAATGGTTACGGATGGCAAGTGCGTTCCTGACGCGAACGCTTCGCGCACGGCTTCCTCGAACGGGCGGAAGCGGAGCGCGGGCACCGGACCGGCTGCGGGCGTTGCCGCAGTCAACCGAGGGCCGAGGCCGAACGGGAGCGCCAGCCCGATGGTGGCGAGAACGGAACGCCGGTCGTGAGCCATTGTGATTACTCCCACGAAAACGCGAAGAGGTGTGAAGTGGGGCCAGAGGCCAGACGCGGCCCCCGGCCCGATGGAGGTCGGGTTACCGTTCCGCGGCGGCGCGGTCCCAGAACCGGAGCTTGCGGCACGCCGCGACGAACGTGTCACAGTCGCCCGCCTTGTTCAGTGGCACGAACCCTTCGTCCCGCGCCACCCCGGCCTTCTCGAACAGCGCGGCGGCTCCCGCCGAGTACCCCACGAACTTCCGGTGCGCGGTCGCGTCGGCGATGAAGTCCCGGGCCGCCGGCAACTGGGCGAGGGCCGTCGCTCCGTCCTTGGACGGCAGGACCACGACGGCGTCGAACAGGACCGACGGTCCGCCCTCGAGCTTCTCGTCCGCGTCGTGCCAGGTGCCGGCCGAGTCCTTCACTCCGCCCACCTCCGGGGCGACGAGTGCGAGCACCGCGCCCTCGGCGGTCAGCGTCTTTTTAAGGGCACCGAGTATCTCGGCGTCGACCCCGTCGGTGACCAGCGCGCCAACCTTGCGCCCGGCGAAGTTCTTGGGGCCGTTCTTGAGGATGCTCAACTTGTCCGACGGCTTCAGGTCTTGGCGCGTCATCTTTGCAGCCGGGGCCGGCTTCGGCATCTCCTTCAACCGCAGCCCCTTGGCCACTGTGTCGGCGAGCCCGGTGTCGATGTTCAGCAGGTGCGAGACCATCCGCGCGCGGATCGCGAGGGTCTGCACCTTGCTCAGCTCGAACACGAGCGCGTTGGCGATGTGGGCCTGCTCGATCGGGGTCTGGCTGATGTAGAACTGTCGGGCCTGACTGTAGTGGTCCGCGAACGTCTCCGACCGCGCGCGCACCTTGGTGCCCTCGACCGGCTCGGGGTAGCTCCTGTACCCCCGGTCCGGGGCCTCGCGCGGGCCGCCGGCATCGCCCCACGAGTTGGGCTCGTAGTTGGCGCGCCCCTTGGGGTTGCGCATCGCCATGTGCCCGTCCTGTTGGAAGTTCAGGACCGGGCACTTCGGGGCGTTGATCGGGATGTGCGTGAAGTTCGGGCCGCCCAGCCGCTTGAGCTGCGTGTCGAGATACGAGAAGTTCCGGCCCTGGAGGAGCGGGTCGTCGGTGAAATCGATCCCGGGCACCACGTTCTGGGTGCAGAACGCGACCTGCTCGGTCTCCGCGAAGAAATTATCCACCCGGCGGTCGAGCACCATGCGGCCCACGATCTTCACCGGCACCTGCTCCTCGGGGACGATCTTGGTCGGATCGAGCACATCGAACTCGAACGCCTTGGCGAACGCGTCGTCGAACAGTTGCACCCCGAGGTCCCATTCCGGGAACGCGCCCGCGCCGATGGCGTCCCACAGGTCGCGCCGGTGGAAGTCGGGGTCGGCCCCGTTGATCTTCACGGCCTCGTTCCAGACCACCGACTGGAGCCCGAGCTTGGGCTTCCAGTGGAACTTCACGAACGTGGGCTTGCCCGCCGCGTCCACGAGGCGGAACGTGTGGACCCCGAACCCCTCCATGAACCGGAACGAGCGCGGGATGCCCCGGTCCGAGTACACCCACATGACCATGTGCATGGACTCGGGAGTGAGGGAGATGAAGTCCCAGGCATTGTCGTGGGCGGTAGCAGCCTGGGGGAACCCGCGGTCCGGCTCCTCCTTGAAGGCGTGAACCATGTCCGGGAACTTCATCGGATCTTGGATGAAGAACACCGGGATGTTGTTGCCGACGAGATCCCAGTTCCCCTCCTTCGTGTAGAACTTGGTGGCGAACCCGCGCACGTCGCGCGCGAGGTCGGCCGAACCCTTGCTCCCGGCCACGGTCGAGAACCGGACGAACGTGGGCGTCTTCTCGCCCTTCTTGAACACCGCGGCCCGGCTCACCGCTTCCAGTTCGCCGTTGCTCTCGAAGTACCCGTGCGCGCCGAACCCGCGGGCGTGGACCACGCGCTCGGGGATGCGCTCGTGGTCGAAGTGGAACAGCTTCTCGCGGAAGTGGAAGTCCTCGAGCAGCGCCGGCCCGCGCGGACCGGCTCGGAGCGTGTTCTGGTCGTCGGAGACGGGGACGCCCTGTTGGGTGGTGAGAACCGGAGTGTTGCCCTGCGCGGTCTGGTGCGTTTCGCCACCTTTGCTCCCGGCCGGAGCGCTCTTCGGTTGGGTCATATCGGTAGTCCTGCTGGAATATCGGTGCGAGTTGAAAAACGGGTGACGAACGGGTTGCAAATCGCGCTCCCAATGATCAGTCGATCGTGTCAGGATTTCGAGCAGCGGGTGATTCAGTTCCGCATGAAGGGCGCGCGATGTTTGCAGATAGGGATGTAGTTGACTGTGATTCTGTGTAGCGGCGCGCCACACGATAGGAAATGTTCGAGAGGCGTGTATGCGGCCGGGCCGACGATCTTCACGGTCTTGTCGTACCTTCCAAAGAAGTACGAATTTGTGGGCGGTGTTTGGGCAGTATCGTTCTCGATCTCGTGGAGCACGCCTTATCAGAGTGCTTCTCGGCTTCGCGGTACGGCACTGTGATTACTCTCGGTGTTCGAACGTGCTGGCAGCCGATCGCCCAAGCCGATGGCTGAGGCCAACGCGGTAGATCTCGACACGTTCGAGGAGATCGTTGGCACGCCCGTGTAGCAGCAGATGGAAGACGAGTTCAGCGAGTAGTCCTCAATCCGGTTTCCCTGCAGGTAGTTCGTCGCCATCGGCCGTGTACGCCGGGGCACGTACACGTTGAGCGTCCGGAGCGGCGCGTCTCCCGTGTTCCTGACCTCGTGTCGCTCGCCTCGCGGGATCAGTACCAGCGTTCCCTCGCTCAGTTCTACCCGCCGACTTTCGACAACGGCCACGCCGGTGCCGCTCGTGACGTAGAGCCACTGGTCCGTTCCTTCGTAGCAATTGTCCGGCCCGCCCCCGGCTTCACCGGGCGCGAGCGTCATCTGCGCAGCCTGGGAGTGCGCGTCCCCGAGGACCACTTTGAACCCGTGGCCGAACTGCAGGTGCGCGTGTTGCGTGTGTCACCCCCTCGCCTGTACCCCGGCCACGATGCGGTCCAGTTCGCCCGGGGCGGCCGGTTTCGTTAGGTGGTGGTCGAACCCCGCCTCCCGGGTCCGGCGCCGGTCCTCGTCCTGCCCCCAGCCCGTGAGTGCGGCCAGCGTTATTCCTTGCAGTTCTGCACTCTCGCGGACGCGGCGTGCGACCTCGTACCCGCTCATCCCTGGCAACCCGAGATCGAGCAATATGAGTTGGGGGCGAAAGGTGGCGAGCAATTTAAGAGCTTCAGGGCCGTCGTGTGCGGTTCGCACCCGGTGCCCCGGTATCTCCAGCAGCATGGCCATGCTCTCGGCCGCGTCCCGATTATCGTCCACTACCAGGATGTCGAGCGGGCACCCCGCGGTCCCGGTCCCTGCCACGTGCGTAGTCGTCGAAGTCTCGGCCGGGATGACGGCCAGTGGCATGCGAACGGTGAACGTGCTCCCTTGGCCGAGCCCGGGGCTCTCCGCGCGCACGCTCCCACCGTGCATCTCGACCAGGCGCTTGACCAGGGTCAGCCCGATTCCCAGCCCGCCCTGGCTCCGCTCCAGCGATGTGCCCACCTGGGCGAACATCTCAAACACTTTCGGGAGCATGTCTGCCGGGATGCCCACTCCCGTGTCCGCCACCTGGACCACCGCTTCGGCCCCATCTCGCTGTGCGGACAGCACGATTCGCCCGCCCAGGGGCGTGTACTTGGCAGCGTTGTTCAAGAGGTTCGCCAACACCTGAACCAGTCGGGTGCGGTCGGCGCTCAGAGTAAGCGGCTCGGCCGGGATTCGCAAAACTAACTCGTGTCCACCGGCTTCCACCGCTTGCCGGCTCGTCTCCACTGCGGCGTCGACCACGGTCCGGATAGGAAAGAGCTCCTTCCGCAGCGCCACCTTACCGCTCGACACCCGGGCCACGTCCATCAGGTCGTCGATCAGGTGGGCCATGTGCCCGAGTTGCCGGTCCATCATGGTCAGGGCGCGCCCGGCGGCCTCTCCGGTCGCCCCGCCCAGGCGCAGGATCTGTACCCCGTTGCGGACCGGGGCGAGCGGGTTCCGCAGTTCGTGCGCGAGCGTGGCCAAGAACTCGTCCTTGCGCCGGTCCTGCTCCTGGAGGGCGCGGTAGAGCTGAGCGTTTTCGATCGCGACGGCCACCCGCTCGGCCAGGTTCTGGGCCACGCGCAGCTCGTCAGGCCCGAACCGGCGGCGCGGGGACGAGCTGAGGAACGTTATCCCGCCGATTACCCGACCGCGGGATATGAGCGGCACGCACAAGTACGACCGGATGCCCAGATCGCGCAGTTTCGCGAGCCGCTCCGGACCCTGCGGGGCGGTAGCTGGGTTGGTTTCGGTTATGTCGGGCACCACCTCCGGCTCGCCCGTTCGCAGAACGTGTGGAACGACTCCCGCGGCACCGTCCGCCGGGCGGAACGCCAAGTCCGCGTTCCGGGCGGAGGACACGTCATTCGATTCGGCGGCGGTGACCGCCAGCCGCTCGCGCGTGCCGTCCTCGCCGATCATGTCGACCACGCACCAGTCGGCGAACCCACCGACGGCCAGGTTCGCGATCCGGTTGAGAGTGCTCTGGTAGTCCACCAACTCGGCCAGCGAAGCGCTGGCATCGACTAGGAACTGCACCGCCTCTTCCGCCCGTTTTCGAGCGGTCACGTCTCGGAACACCTTGCCGAACCCGTGCAGTGCCCCGTCGTCTCCCCTTAACGGAACCATAACCCCGTCGGCGAAGAACTGGCTCCCGTCCTTCCGCACGTGCCACCGCTTGTCTTCTGCACGCCCCTCGCGGGCCGCCTGCTCCATCTCCCTCGCGGGCATTCCGGCCGCCCGGTCCTCGGGTGTAAAAAGCACGTCGGCCGGCTTCCCGAGCACATCGGCGGGGCCGAACCCGGTGATGCCCTCGGCCCCACCGGCCCATTCGATTAATCGCCCGTCCCGGTCGGTGACCACTACCGCGTAGTCACGCGCCCGGTCGACCAGGAGTTGGAACCGTTCGTCCTTCTCCCGTAACCGCGCCTCGGACCGTTTGCGGTCCGAGATGTCGTTGAACAGTACCCCTACCTGCCGGCCCCCGGGGTAGCCGACCCGGAACGCGGACACGTCGTACCACCGGTCGAGGTCCGCCACCCGGTCGGTTCGGCGGAACGGCTCGCCGGTCTCAGCCACCCGCGCATAGGCCTCGATCCAGTGACCCTCGTGGGTGGGCATCACTTCGCGCGCCGTCTTGCCGACGACGTTTCGCAGTCCGGTGTGGGCTTCGAGGGCCGGGTTGACCAGCAGGTAACGGTAGTCGACCGCCCGGCCCGCCCCGTCAAGCACCGGTTCGACCACGCAGTACCCCTCGTCCATCGACTCGAACAGAGACCGGAACCGCTGCTCGCTCTCGCGCAACCGTTCCTCGGCCCGGCGCCGCTCGGTTACATCCTGCATCGCCCCGACCAGGCGGACCGTCTTCCCGTCTTCGTGGATCGCGTACCCGCGGTCGAGTACGGTAGCGTAGGTGCCGTCGGCCCGCCGGAACCGGTACTCGTCGGACCAGTTCGCGCCACCGTGATCGATGATGGCGTGAATCCCGGTGACCACCCGCTCCCGGTCGTCCGAGTGGATGTGCTCGTACCACCACGTGGCGTCCGGCCCCACGTCCCCCGGGCGGTAGCCGAACAGCGCGCCGACGCCCTCGTTCCACCACACGGCATTGGTCCGCATGTCCCAGTCCCACACGGCGTCGTTGGTCGCGCGGGCGACGATGGCGAATCGGTCGTTGCTCTCGCGGAGCGCGGCCTCGGCCCGGCGCTGGTCGGTCACGTCCAGGGTCACCCCGTCGAACCGCTTCGGCGCGCCGGTCTCGTCGTAGTATGTACCCCCGATCGCCCGGATCCACTTCTCGGCCCGTGTCTCCGGGTCCACCGTGCGGTAGTGGACGTCGTACCCGGTGCGCGCGGCGACGCTGCGCTCGATGGCCACCCGGGTCGGGCCGCGGTCGTCCGGGTGGATGCGGTCGTAGAACGTGTCGATCGTGACGCGGGCCTCTGGCGGCAACCAGAAGTGCGCCTTGACCCGCTCGTCCCACTGGAGCACGTCGAACGGTAAGTCGCAGTACCAGAACCCGATTCCGGACGCCCGGACCGCGTAGTCGAGGCGCGCGCGACTCGCGGCCAGGGCGTCCTCGGCGCGCTTGCGGTCAGTGATGTCTACCACTACCCCGGCCCACCCGACCGCCTCACCACCCGCGGCCCGCTCGACCGCCCCGCGCGCGAGCAGCCACCGTTCTCCGGTCGGCCCGGTCACCCGGTACTCGCTGCGGAACGGCGCGTCGGTGTCGAGCGTGTGCCGGATCTCCGCGCCCACTCGGCCCCGGTCGTCGGGGTGAATGGCGGCCAGGAAATCGCTCACCGGGGCGGAGGCGTGTTCGTCCGCAGTGACCCCGAAGAGGGCCACGAAGTTGCGGTCCCCGGTAACGCGGTCGGCGGTAACGTCCCAGTGGTACGTGCCGACCTCACCGGCCTGGAGCGCGGCCGTCCGCGCCCGCTCTACTCGTTTGGCGGCGGTCACGTCGCGGGCGATCTTGGACGCCCCGATGATGTAACCCTCGACGTCCCGGACGGGGGAGATGGTCAGTGACACGTCCAGTCGTCGGCCGTCCTTCCGCACCCGCTGCGTCTCGAAGTGTTCGATCCGCTCGCCTCGCCCCAGGCGCTCCAGAATGCCCCGCTCCTCATCGAGCCGGTCGGGCGGGACGACGAAGGTGATCGACTTCCCGACGGCCTCGACCGCGGTGTACCCGAACACGCGCTCGGCCCCGCGGTTCCACGACCGGATGGTGCCGTCCAGATCCTTGCCGATGATGGCGTCGTCGGACGATTCGACGATGGCTGCGAGCCATGCTTGGACGGCCTCCGCCCTCTTGCGCTCGGTAATGTCACGGAACACCAGCACCGCGCCGTCGACGGCGCCGTCCTCCCACCGGATGGGTGCCGCCGAGTCGTCGATCGGGCGCTCGGTGCCGTCTCGGGCGATGAGGATCGTGTGGTTCGCCAGCCCGACGATCGTCCCGGTCCGGAGCGCCCGCAGGGCCGGGTTCTCGACTTCCTTTCGGCTCGTCTCGTTGACGATGCGGAACACTTCGGTCAGCGAACGCCCGCGGGCGTCGGTGGTCGGCCACCCCGTGAGGTGCTCGGCTACCGGGTTGAGGAACGTGACGTGCCCGGCCGCGTCGGTGGCGACGACGCCGTCACCGATGCTGGCCAGCGTCGTCCGCCAGAGTTGCTCACGCCTGGCCTCGCGGGTACGGCGGGCCAGTTCGACAAACACCGATACCTTGGCCCGCAGGATGACGGGTATGAGCGGTTCAACCAAGCAGTCCACGGCTCCGAGCGCGTATGCTTTCTCGACTGAGAAGCCGGTGCTCGCGTCGGAGCCAAAGAAGATGATGAGTGCCTGCCGCCCACGGCCGTGGGCGCGGATCTGCTCGGCCACCTCGAACCCGGACAGGCCAGACATCTGGACGTCGAGGAGAATGACTGCGAAGTCGGCCTCGAGCACCCGCTGGAGAGCTTCTTCACCGGAGCCGGCGCGGACGAGCGTCTGGCCGAGGGCGCCGAGCGCGGTCTCGAGGGCGAGCAGATTTTCCGGCCGGTCGCCGACGAGCAGGATGTTGGCTGGGGCGCTGTTAATCACCGAATCCTCTGCCGGGCGGGTCATTACGGTGCGGCCACAGGATCGAACGTGCGACCGGTGCGCGGAAGGATCATTTTACTGGCTCGTGGCGGCCCCTCAACGGTGCGTTGAGGGGGCCTCGCGTCCCGTGAGGCCTCGTTCCTGTCCCGGCCGTTCGCATTTTCCGAGAACCCGACTTCTCACACGACCGAAACGCGCTGTTGCGTGGCCGCCGGCTCGAGCCACTGCGGACCGATTAGGACGCGCGGCGTCAGGATAAACCGCGTTTCTGCCAATGTCGTGCCACGGGCGCAAATGTTGCGGAGGTGAGCCGCTTACCCCGGTCGGGCTGCGGGGCGCACCGCTTCCGCGGAACTCCCAGCCCAGCCGAGGATCATCCATGAAGGCGCTGTGCTGGCACGGCAAGGGCGACGTGCGGGTCGATACCGTCCCCGACCCCAAGATCGAGAGCTCCCGCGACGCGGTCATCAAAGTTACTTCTACGGCCATTTGCGGGTCGGACCTGCACCTGTTCGACGGCTACATGCCGACGATGGAGTCGGGCGACATCCTCGGCCACGAGTTCATGGGCGAGGTGGTCGAACTCGGCTCGGCCGTTACCAATCTGAAGAAGGGCGACCGCGTCGTCGTCCCGTTCACAATGGCGTGCGGCTCCTGCTTCTTCTGTAAGAAGCAGCTTTTTTCCTGCTGTGACAATTCCAACCCGAACGCCAAGGTTGCCGAGGAAGCGATGGGCCATTCACCCAGTGGCCTGTTCGGGTACTCGCACATGCTCGGCGGGTTCTCCGGCGGGCAGGCCGAGTACGTCCGCGTGCCGTTCGCCGACGTCGGGCCGTACAAGGTTCCCGACGGGCTACCGGACGAGAAGGTATTGTTCCTCACCGACATCTTGCCCACCGGGTACATGGCCGCCGAGCAAGCCGACATCGAGCCGGGCGACACGGTCGCCGTGTGGGGGTGCGGTCCCGTGGGCCAGTTCAGCATTCAGAGCGCCTGGCTGTTCGGGGCCGGGCGGGTAATCGCCATCGACTGCGTGCCCGAGCGCCTGGAAATGGCCGAGCGGCTCGGGAAGGCGGAAGTGATCGACTTCATGAAAGTCGAGGGGAGTGTGTACGACCGGCTCCAGGAGCTGACCGGCGGGCGCGGCCCGGACCGGTGCATCGACGCGGTCGGAGCGGAAGCCCACGGCTGGGGCAGCACCCCGGCGGTGGTGGACCGGGTAAAGGCGGCGGTCGGCCTGGGCACCGACCGGCCGGCCGCGTTGCGGCAAGCGATCATGTGCTGTCGGAAGGGCGGCACGGTGTCGGTCCCCGGAGTGTACTCATTCGTGGACCAGATGCCGATGGGTGCGTTCATCAACAAGTCGCTGGTCATGAAGACCGGGCAGACCCACGTCCACCGGTACCTGAAGCCGCTGATGGAGAAGATCCGGAAGGGCGAGATCGACCCGTCGGCCATCATTACCCACCGGCTCCCGCTGGCCGACGCCCCGAAGGGGTACACGACGTTTCGGGACAAGAAGGACGGGTGCGTCAAGGTCGTCCTCAAGCCGTGACCATTCCATTCAGAGGAACCCCATGTCCACGAAACTGAAGAAGATCCAGGACCAGGTGGTGGTCGTCACCGGCGCGTCGTCGGGCATCGGCCTAGCGACGGTCGAACTGCTGGCCGAAAAGGGTGCGTCGGTCGTCCTCGCGGCCCGGAGCGGGAACACGCTGAACGAGGTCGTCGCCCGCATCACCACCAAGGGCGGGAAGGCAGTCGCTGTTTCGTGCGACGTAACCGACCGCGCACAGGTGGAGAAGCTGGCCGCATCGACGGTCGAAAAGTACGGCCGAATTGACACGTGGGTGAACAACGCTGGTCTGGGTGTGTACGCGCGGGCAGACGCGGATCAGGACGCCGACGCCCGCCGCATCTTCGACGTGAACTTCTGGGGCGCGGTGTACGGCTGCCAGGTGGCACTGCCGCACCTGAAGTCAGGCGGGGCGCTCATTACCGTGGGCAGCGAAGTCTCCGACGCCTCTGCCCCACTCATGGCGATGTACGTAGCGAGCAAGCACGCCATCAAAGGGTACGTTGACGTGCTTCGGCTGGAAGTGGAGGACGTGGATAAGTTGCCGGTCGCGGTCACACTGATCCAGCCGACGGCTGTGGACACGCCGTTCCCGCAGCACGCCGCCAACCACCTGGACCGGGAGCCGAAATTGCCCGATCCGATGATCGAGCCGAAAGACGTGGCCGAGGCGATTCTGCACGCGGCCGAGCACCCGACGCGGGAGAAGAAGGTCGGGGCCATGTCGGTCGTCGGCACCACGCTGGCGAAGCTCCTGCCCGGAGTGCTCGACACGATGGCGGCCGGGCGGACCGGCGACATGATGTCCGACGAGCCGCCGCGGAATCCGGCTGGTGCGCTGCGACAATCCAGCGAGGTGATCGGTACGGCCGGCCGGACGCACGGCACCAAGGAGCCCAAAAAGGGAAGTTAGCACGGGACTGTTCTCCGCTTCAGTCAAAGCCGCACCCGAGGTCACGCCGGCTGCCGCGACCGCGGTGATCGAGGCCGCGAATGAAGAAGGCCTAGGCGCTCGGCGTTCCGATGAACGTCGCAGTGGTAGACGAAGGTGCCAACCTGGTGGCGTTCGTCCGTATGGATGGGGCGTGGCAGGGGAGCATCGAGATCGCCCTGAATCCCGAAACAACTGCGAAAGGTCACCACTTGCTGCTGTCGAGCGGGTACGCAGCTTTGCTGCGCTGGGAGCAGTTGCCCGAGGAGCGAGTCATGCCCGGTATGAGCGAGAACTTACACGGGAGCGCGCCGGACCGTAGTCCGGTAGCCCTGGTTCTGGTCGACGTCATCAACCCGCTTGATTTCCCGGAAGCCGATCAGTTGCTCCGGTTCGCGATTCCTGCTGCGGACCGACTGGCTGAACTGAAACAGCGCGCGAAGCGGGCCGGAGTGCCGGTGGTGTACGCGAACGACAATTTCGGGCGCTGGCGCTCGGACCTCTCGACCGTGGTTGAGTGTTGTCGGGAACCGGGGTGCAAAGGCGCCGCACTTGTTGAGCGCCTCCGGCCCGAGCGCGACGATTACTTCGTGCTGAAGCCCAAACACTCGGCGTTCTTCTCGACCACGATGAACACGCTCTTGCGGTACTTGGGCGTTCGGACCGTGGTGCTGGGCGGGTTCGCGGCGGACATCTGCGTCCTGTTCACGGCCAACGATGCCTACATGCGCGACTTCCGCATCGTGATCCCGAGCGACGGGGTGGCATCGAACGATTCCGCTGACCGGGACGCGGTCCTCGCTCTGATGCGCCGGGTACTGAAGGCCGAAACGCCAAAGGTCGACGAGATCGACTTCGTCGCTCTCGCGAAGGAACCGTGATCGGTCCACGAAATGCTGAACGACACGCCGGTCGATTTCGCCCGTTATCGGAGTTACATATGCCTCTCGATTCGCTCCACGACCTGTACGTGAACGAACTCAAGGATCTATACAACGCGGAGAACCAGCTCATTAAAGCCCTCCCGCGGATGGCCAAAGCCGCGACCGCACCAGAACTGCGCGCCGCGTTCGCCGCGCACCTGGAGGTGACGCGCGGACAGATCGAGCGCCTGGACCGGATCTTTAACGGCCTCGGGGTCAGCCCGAAGGGAAAGAAGTGTAAAGCAATGGAGGGCCTGATTGCAGAGGGTAAAGAGGTGATGGAAGAGGACGGCGAGGACGAGGTCATCGATGCGGCCCTGATCGCCGCGGCCCAGCGGGTCGAGCACTACGAGATGGCCGGTTACGGGTGCGTCCGCGCGTTCGCAAACCTTCTCGGGTACGCGGACGCGGCGGCACTACTCCAGAAAACGCTTGATGAAGAAGGCGAGGCGGACAAGAAACTCACCGAACTCGCCGAGTCCGTCATTAACGTCGAAGCCGAACAAAGTGACGGCGAAGAGCACGAACCTGTAAGTAAGACTGCGCGAGGCGGGCGTTCCCGGCCGAAGGTAACCCGGAAGTAATCGTAACTGCCTCCGAGATGCGTCGGAATCGCGCCCCGCTCCATGTTCGTTTGGAGCGGGACGCGTCGCGTTCACACGGCGAGTTTTAACCCCTGGTACCACTCTCGGTACGGTGTGTTGACCGCCATGTGCCGGTTGTAGTCGGAGGCGCCGTCCGTCCACCAGACCGGCCCGCGTTCACCGAGCCCCACTTTCGCGCTCTGAACTTGGCGCCGCGCCCGACGTCGTTCTGCTTCTGGCGCGTGGGCGGATCGGCGTAGTGCGGCGCGGGCTCGCCCCAGTTCCCCCATCAGGCGCTCGCGCTCGTCTGCCGCGAGCGCCGGGTTGGTCATCCGCCAGAGGCGCCCGCGGACGACGAAGTACCGCCCGTCCGGGGTTACGGGATACATCATTGTTGACCTCGCTTTCCGCTTACATCTGAGAAGGTGCTGCGTGTCGGGTGATAACTTCGGGAAGCACCGGACCGGAGCTACTTTCTACCTCACGACGCGAGCGGCGACTGGTTGAGGTGACGGGTTAGATCGGCCGGGTCGTCGAACACCGCATCGGCTCTGAGATCGATGTCGCTCCACCCACCGCACCGGAGCGCGATTACCCGCACCCCGGCCTTGCGTGCGGCTTCGACGTCGTAGGGCGTGTCCCCGAGGAGAGCGACTTCGTCCGGTGCGAGCCCGATTTCACCGAGAGCCGCATGGACAATGTCTGGGTCCGGCTTGGACCGCTCCGCGTCGTCCGAGGACGTGGCAGTTTCGATCACCCGGTCCGCGCCGCACACCTTGAGGAGCGGGTCGAGTTCGTCTTTCTTGGCCGAACTCGCCACACCCAGTTTCAGCCCGCGCGCTTTGAGTTGACGGAGCAGTTCCTCCGCACCGTGACACGCGCGAAGTTTGGGAAGGTACTCGCTCAAGAAGATCGCGGCACGCCTGTCGCCGATCGTCTTCCCCTCTCGGGACTCGGCGTCTAACCCGCACACCTTCGGGAGCAACTTGTCTCCGCCCATCCCGATCAGCGGGCGGACCGTTTCAAATGCAACTACCCGTCCACTCTCACTCAGAGCCTTCACCCAGGCGTGCGCGTGTGCGTCGTTGCTCTCGACGAGCGTGCCGTCGATGTCCAGCAGTACCCCACGAACGGATCTCATCGGCGCCCTCAGCGTTTGACTTTGACCGCACGCCCGTTCGCTGCGGACTCGTGAATTGCTTCGATTGCCAGCACGTCCGCAAGCCCTTCTTCGCCCGGCGTAACCGGTTCCTTGTTCTGGAGAACGCACTCGGCGAAGTGGTCCATCTCGGCCGCGAAGTGGTTCACCGGCTGTACTTTGATCTCTTCCCGACCCGACGATCGCGCCACAGCGAGCTTTTGCCCGCGGTACCCGAATGCGTTGTCCAGTTCGATGAACCCGGTGCTCCCGTTTACTCGGAACCACCGGCTCTCGGCCGCATCGAACCCGCAGTCGCAGTGGGCCAGCGCGCCGGACGGGAAGCGCAGCTCGAACGCGACGCTTCGAGGTACTTCGCGGAAACGCGGATCGTCCTTCGGCTCGTCGGCGAACGCGGTGACCTCGGTCGGTTCCTCGCGCGTGATGTACCGGGCCGCGTTCAGGCAGTAGATGCCCACATCCCCGACCGGTCCGCCCCCGAGCGCCTTGCTGAGCCGGATGTTCGGTGCCTTCGTCACCTGGCAGTTGGTCGCGAGAATGGTACGCACGGCGCCGATGGCATTGTCGGCACACAGCTTCATTGCGGCCCGGTTGAACGGCTCGTAGTGGAGCCGGTACGCGATCATCAGCTTCCGCTTCGCGTCCTTGGCCGCGGCGATCATCGCCTTACAGTCGGTCGAGGTCGGTGCCATCGGTTTTTCGCACAGCACGTGCTTGCCCGCCTTGAGCCCGCGGACCGTGTACTCGGCGTGCATGCTGTTGGGCAGCACGATGTATATGGCACCCACGGCGGGGTCGTCGCGGAGCCGGTCGTAGCTCTCGTAGTCGTAGATGTGCTTCGGGTCGATGCCGTAGGCCGCCGCGACCCGCTTCGCCTTGTCCGGGTGCCCGCTCACGAGCGCGGTAGGGCGCGCGAGCTTGCACTGCGCGAACGCGGGCATGATCTCTTCCAGGGCTAGTTGGCCCAATCCCACGATCGCGAACCCGACCGTTTTCTCGGCCAGCTCGGGCAGCTTCAGATCGGGCGGTTGCTTGTCCGGCGGAGCGAGGGGCGGCTCCTCTGCGCCCGCGAGGAGTCCCGTTCCCACGAGTCCGGCGGAAGCGGCCATAAAGGTGCGGCGCGTGTGATCGGCGGAAGCGGCCATAACGAACGGACCTCGCGTTGGTGGGCTGTGGTCCGTGTGCAACTCCCGCGCCCCGGTCCCATCGGGAAAGTGAGTACGGTGAACTGGGCGATACATCTTTCTTCCCAAGCCGCCGAGGACGATTGCCTCAGTACGGGGTAGCCGGCAGTGCGTTGCCGGGAATCGAGGTTTCGGCCGATGGGCGGTTGATCGCGCCGTGCTCGTCGAGCAGGTTCCGAACGTGAGCGGCGTTCATCGTGCGAACCGTCACGACCACGCGCCCGGTTTCCAGTTCGGATGCGTGCCACTGAGCTTCGTCTTCGGGAATCCCCGCTCCCACCAGCGCGCCGACGATTGTGCCGATACTCGCACCGGCCCCGGCGCTAGCGAGTAATGCCACGATTGCTCCACCCGCGAGTACCGGCCCGAGCGGAGACATCAGCCCCGCGGCGACGGCCGTTCCGAAACCCAGCCCGGCGATCCCACCGACCGCGGCCCCGATCCCGGCGCCCTCTTCCCATTGCGTGTTGGTCGGGTCGCCCGAGAACCCCAGCCGGTCGTCCGGCCCGAACACGCCGATCTGTTCATTCTGGTACCCCGCTCCCCGCAGCGCCTCAATCGCCCGGCGAGCTTCCGTGTAGTCGGGGAACACCCCGGCCACGGTGACCATTTCCGCACTGCTCATATTGCTCTTTTTCATGTCATTGTCCTTCTCACCCGCTGCGGAGCCGCGCCCGCGTGAGAAACGCGAACCGCCCCACTCAATCGGTGTGCAACCTGGGAGCCAACACGGGCGGTGGTTCACCGAAACTGCTACTTGGACCCGGTATCACACCCGGTCGCGCAGAGCGGTGGCCCCGACGTGCTTGGCGCAATTCGCGCAGCAGTAAACGATTCCATCGTGTTCGACGCCGTGGCCAACGACCCGGCAGCCGCAATGTGCGCACTCCGGAGCCAGCGCGTGAATCGCACACTCGAACGAGTCGAATGTGTGCGATTCGCCCGTGGTTTCGGTAACGGTGAAGGCTTTATCGTACTCGTTGCCGCACACTTCACACTTCCCCATTGCTCGTCCTCCCAGTGAGTGGCCGCGCTTGCGACCGATATCGTGCGATGACAGCCACAAGCATGGCGCAGCAAATCACGCGCCCGCAGATTCGTACTCGCGGTCGCCAAATCACGCGCCTCGACGAGATACCTCGTCGTGGTCTGAAGTAACGGCTTGATTCCAGATTCCGGGCCGTAAAAAAAGTACAAGGCGCTATAGGCGCCCGTGCCCCATCGGAGCCCGTTCATGTCCGCTACCGAGCTTCCCACACCGGACGATCAGCCTGGTAATCCGTTCCTCGTCGCCGGTGTTGGCGCTTCGGCCGGCGGGTTGGAAGCGTATACCGAGTTACTCGAAGCACTTCCGGCCAGCCCGAACTTGTCACTGTTACTGGTCAGTCACCTCGATCCGGGGCAAAAGAGCCATTTGGTCGAGATCCTTTCGCGCGTCAGCCGGATGCCGGTGCAGGAAGCGGCCGAGGGAATGAAGGTCGAGGTCAACAGCGTTTATGTGATCCCGCCGGGCACCACAATGACCCTCGTCGATGGGCACCTGACGCTCACCGCGAGGCCGCCGCGCAACGTTCAGCACATGCCCATCGATCAACTGTTCCGGTCGCTCGCGGCCATCCAAAAGAGCCGCTCGGCCGCGATCGTTCTGTCCGGGAACGGGAGCGACGGGGTGATCGCGTTGCAGGCGATCAAGGCGGCGGGCGGGGTAACGTTCGCCCAGGAAGAGCAGTCGGCCAAGCACCCGAGCATGCCCCGGGCCGCCGCGCTCGATGGCAACGTCGATCACATCCTGCGCCCACGCGACATCGCACGCGAACTGGAACGCATCGCCCGACACCCCTACGCCCAGACCGAAGACACACCACCCGACGCCCCCGCGGTTCCCGCGCGCGACCCGGTCGCCGACATCATCGATCTGCTGCGCAACCGGACCGGGGTAGACTTCACGCACTACAAGCAGACGACCATCCGCCGGCGCATCATGCGCCGGATGGCGCTCCGCAACTTCCAGTTACCGACCGAGTACCTGGCTCTGCTCCGCACCGACGCGACCGAGGTCCAGAACCTGTACCAGGACTTCCTGATCCGCGTCACGCAGTTCTTCCGCGACCCGGAGGCGTTCGAGGCGATCAAGGAGAGGGTGTTCCCCGCGCTACTGAAGAACCGGCCAGCCGGCAGCCCGGTGCGCATCTGGGTCGCCGGGTGCGCGACGGGGGAAGAAGCGTATTCGTTGGCCATGTGCCTCCTGGAATACCTCGACGGCCGCGCGGAGGTCACCAGCGCGAAGATTCTGGCCACGGATTTGAACGAGGTGGCGCTGGAGAAGGCCCGCGCGGGGCTGTATCTGGACAACATTGAGATCGACGTCTCGCCGGAGCGCCTCCGCCGGTTCTTCGTTCGCACCGAAGGACACTATCAGATCAGCAAGGCGGTGCGCGAGTTGTGCGTGTTCTCCCGGCACAACATGGCGACCGATCCGCCGTTCAGCCGGATCGACCTCGTGAGCTGCCGGAACGTGCTGATCTACATGGACGCGGCCCTCCAGAAGCGGGTAATGCCGCTCCTGCACTACGCGCTGAACCCCTACGGGATCTTGTTCTTGGGTTCGTCGGAAAACGTCGGCGGCGCGGCCGATCTGTTCGAGGTCGTGGACGCCAAGCACCGATTGTTCGCCCGCAGCTCGGCCGCGAGTATGCCGCTGGACTTTAACGCGAGCGTGTCCGCCGAGGGGCGCCCGCGCCCGGTCGGGCGCGAGGAGGGGCAGCCGTTGTGGACCGCACTGGACGTGCAGAAGGAAGCCGACCGGGTACTTCTGGCCCGGTACGCCCCGGTCGGCGTCGTCGTGGACGAAACGATGACGGTGCTCCAGTTCCGCGGGCGCACCGCGTCGTACCTGGAACCGGCGCCGGGAATGGCAACGCTGGACCTGTTCCGCATGCTGCGAGAAGGGCTTCTGGCCGAAGTCCGGGCCGCTACCAATCAGGCCAAAGCGGAGAATGCGGTTGTCACCCGCGAGGGCATCCAACTGACCGAGGGCACGACCGCACGCACGGTCCGCGTTGAGGTTGTACCGTTTAAAGTTCCGCCGTCCGGCGTGCGGTTCTTCCTGATCCTGTTCCAGGACGCACCCCAAGCCGATCGGGTACCGTCCCCACCCGCCGAAGCTCAGCCGACCCAAAACGATCTCAAAGTGGCCCAACTCCAACAGGAGATCGGTGCCCTTCGCGAGTACCTCCAGTCGGTCATCGAAGAACAGGAGAGCACCAACGAAGAACTGAAGAGCGCCAACGAGGAGATCCTGTCGGCCAATGAGGAGCTACAGAGCACCAACGAGGAGCTTCAAACCGCCAAGGAGGAAGCACAATCGGCCAACGAGGAGCTCTCGACGGTGAACGAAGAATTGCGGCACCGCAATTCCGAACTGGCCCGGGTAAACAACGACCTCGTGAACCTGCTGAGCGGGGTTGGGTTGCCGATCGTCATGGTCGGGCGCGACCTGCGCATCCGGCGATTCACTCCCCTTGCGGAGAAGGCATTCAACCTGATCGCGACCGACGTCGGGCGCCCGATCAGCGACATGAAACCGAACCTGCGGCTCGACGACTTCCCGGGGATGATCGCCCGCGTGATCGATTCCCTCACTCCGTTCGAGGGTGAAGTCCAGGACGGGAGCGGGCACTGGTTCTCGCTCCGCATCCGGCCGTATGTCACGCTGGACAGCAAGATTGATGGCGCGTCGATCGTGCTCGTGGACGTCGATGCCATCCGCCGCCAGATCGTACCCAAGGAAGCACCCGGCTCCTGAATGAGTGCGCGTATGCCCAAAACTATCTCAGTAGAGTTCGCAACGCGGACACGAGTTCTTCAGGGTCGGGGAACGGTTTCGGGATCACTCGGACGGCGCCGAGTTCGCGTAAATCCCGTGCCGAGTACCGGTCCCCGGAACCGGACATAAACACGGCCCTTACGTGAGGGGCGATTCGCTTCAATTCCGCAAAGGTTCGCGGACCGTCCCACAAGTCCGGCATCTGGACATCGATCAAAACGAGTCCAATGTTGGTCCAGGCCCGGTACCGCGTAACGGCTTCGGGACCGGAAGTCGCGGAAAGCACATCGAACCCGGCGTGTACGAGCACGCGAGTGAGGAAACGCAGTACGCCCCCCTCATCGTCCACGACTAGGACGACCGGGCGCGGGACACCACACATCTCGACGCGCTCGGTAATCTCGCGCCGGCGCGCGTCCATCGCGTCGGTCATTTGTCGGATGAGTGCGGTCGCTCGCCCGAGGGCGTCCACAGATTCGGACCAGTGCCCCTCCTGGCGCAATGTCGTCGCAGTGCGAAGTAACTCGCACGCTTCGCGCGTAAGTGCGGCGTGATCCATCGGGGGAAATGTCGGGGAAGAAATCCGGGTGGACAAGTAGCCCTTTCAGAATTGGTACTCGGACCGAAGAGGCAAGTCGGGAGAGTCCCTCGCCCGCGTTTTTGTAAGCCGCACCGATATCTTGTGTTAGACAATTTCGGCAGGTTTTTTGCTACTTTCTATCGACGTGGTTTCGATCACGAGTACGCCGTTGACGGGCGGAAAGGCGATGACGGTTCGCGATATTATCGTTGTTGGTACTTCGGCCGGCGGAACCGATGCGTTGGTTCATCTCGTGCGCGGACTCCCCGCGGGGTTCCCTGCGAGCCTGTTCATCGTGTGCCACATCCCTTCCGGCGGGCGCAGTTCCCTGCCCGAGATCCTGAGCCGGTCCGGATCGCTCTTAGCTACCCACGCCGAAACAGGCGAATTCTTCCCCGGTCACATCTTCGTCGCGCCCCCGGACCACCACCTGGTCCTGGAACCGGGGGCACAGATGAAATTGATGCACGGCCCGCGCGAGAACAGCCACCGGCCGGCAATCGACCCGCTGTTCCGTTCGGCCGCCCGGCACTACGGCACGCGGGTCATCAGCGTCATCCTCACGGGTTCCCTGTCCGACGGGACAGCGGGCACCCTGGCGGTGCGCGGCGCGGGCGGAATCGCCGTGGTGCAAGACCCGCGGGACGCCCTCGTCGCGGCCATGCCGCAAAGCGCCAGCCAGATTGCCGGGGCCGATCACGTCGTTCCTCTAGTGGATATGCCCGAACTGCTGATTGATCTCGTGCGTGGACCTATGCGGGTACAACCGGGAGCGGGTACCATGAGTGCGCAATCGAACGACCCGATCGAGCGCTCGTCCGAAATCGTCGAGCAAACGATGCGGTCGCAAGCCCACGGCGAGCGCCGCGGACAGGTGTCCATGTTTACGTGCCCCGAGTGTGGCGGGGCGCTGTGGCAAACGGACGAACCGCGCCTGATCCAGTTCCGCTGCCACGTGGGTCACTCGTATGACGCCGAGGTACTCCTCACGGAACAGACGGACGCCCTGGAAGCCGCGCTCTGGACCGCGGTGCGGACTTTCCGGGAGAAGACCGTGCTTACCCAACAACTGGCGACCCGCGAGCGCGAGCGGGGGAACGAAGACGGTGCCAAGCGGTTCGAGGAACAGGCTTCGCAAACGGCTCGGTACGCGAATCTGATTGTGGAGCACGTTCTCCACGCGAGCGGGAGTAACGGTGTTTCCCCTCCCGACGTTGACGATCGGGCACCATAAATTCCGCATTGGGAGACGGAATAGTGGGTCGAGGCGCAGAACCACTCACGGCGCACGAAACGGCGGGGCCGGACGAACCGTCAGCGGACTTGTTAGCTCAGAGCGTGCGTTTCCAAGAAGCTTTTGAGTTCGCTCCGGATTGCCAACTGGTGACGAACCCAGTGGGGCTTATTCTGGAAGCGAACCACGCCGCGGTCGCGCTCATCGATCACCGGAAAGAGTTCCTGATCGGCAAGCCGCTGCCCCTGTTCGCAGCCGAAGGCTCGCGGTCACGTTTTTACGAGTGTATCTGGCGCCTCGACCAGGGCGCGCCGAATGATGCGTTCGAGTCGCGGGTGGTGCGCCGGGGTGACGGTCCACGCGACGTCCACGCGGTGGCACGAGCCGGTGAGCGCCGGCCCGGTTCCCGAACCCCGGCAATGATTCACTGGATCATTCGAGACGTGACGGAGTGGCGCCGGTCCGAAGCGACCCGGGCCGAGCTCCAGCGCCGGCTGACCACGGCGCAAGAAGACGAGCGCCAGCGCGTGGCCCGCGACCTCCATGACGGCACCGGTCAGATGCTCACCGCACTGTCGCTGGGCTTGCGCGCGGTCCGGGACGCCGGGCCACTCACCCAGGAAGCCCACGCTCGTTTGGACCACGTGCAGCACCTGATCGACGAACTGGCACGACAGGTCCACGATTTGGCGACGGCTCTCCGGCCGGCCGCTCTGGACGATTTGGGGCTCGAAGCGGCTACCCGTCAGTTCGTCGTGAACTGGTCCAAGCGGGCCAAGGTGCCGACCGATTTTCAGATCATCGGGCCGCACGGTCGGCGCTTTCCTCCTGAGATCGAAACCGTCCTCTTTCGGGTCGTACAGGAGGGGCTCACGAACGTCGCCAAGCACGCCGGCGCGGGCCGAGTCGCGGTGATGATTGGTTCAACCGCCGAGAACGCGGTCGCGGTTGTTGAAGACGACGGTACCGGTTTTGACATGGAAGGCGTAGCCAAAATGTTACTCCCGGGGGAAGCGCCTACGGGTCACGTCCAGCTCGGAATACTCGGGATGCGCGAGCGCGTCGCGCTCGTTGGAGGAACATTAGAAATCGAAACGACTCCCGGTCGCGGTACGACTGTCATTGCCCGCCTTCCTCTACAGCCCTAGCGCTCGAAACTCCGACCACAGCTCAGGTTGGAGATTGTCAGGATTTTCCCGACGCACTTTAGTCCCTTCCCGACAGACAAGCGATTGCAAGCAGGCCAATATGACTTGAGTTCTCAAATTGCCCCCTCTCGCACGGCAACTTGGATCACACATGTCAAGTCACCCATTCACGCAGTACCCGCTCCTGGTACTAGTCGTCGACGACGACATAGATACGGTCGAGAGCCAAGCCGATCTCCTCAGCCTTCAGGGACACACAGTGCGCACGGCCCGGAACGGCGAAGAAGCACTAACCTGTGCCGAGACCGAGCGCCCGGACGTTGTGCTCCTTGATATCCGGATGCCGGGTCAGAACGGGTGCGACGTGGCGCGCGCCATTCGTAAGAACTGTGCGGGCAAGCGGCAGCCGATTATTATCGCCGTGACCGGGTGTAGCAGCGAGGACGATCTGCGCCGGTCGGAGGGCGCGGGGTTCGATTTGCATCTGGTGAAGCCGGTCGAACCGGCGATACTCGTTGGTGTGCTCGAACGAATCCGGCGCCTCCTCACGCCGCCGATCCCCGCGGCAGAGCTCGATCACCCGTCCGAAGATCCCCCGGACGGTTGGCAGGGGCGCCACTGCTGCGTTTAGTCCCCCAGCTTTACTGCTCGCCCTACCGACGGCGCGCCGACAAATGCCTTTCAGCACCTCGCGTGACCGGGACGCCCATTCCGAATCCGGCTGCTGATTCCCTTCGATACCGCAACCATTCCGGGTGTCGTTATGAATCGAATCCGCGTATTCCTGGCCGACGACCACGCCGTTGTTCGCGAGGGCCTCAGATCGCTCATCAATTCACAACCCGATATGGAGGTCATCGGTGAAGTCGCCGACGGCGCAGAAGCCGTGGGGCGTGCAATTGAACTCGCTCCCGATGTCGTTGTAACCGACGTGTCGATGCCCGGGTTGAACGGCGCCCAAGTGACCGAGCGCCTGCGCGCCGCGCGCCCGGGCCAAAAGGTTCTCGTTCTGACGGTTCACGAGGACAAGGAGTACCTGCGCCGCCTCCTCGAAGCCGGCGCGGTCGGGTACGTTCTGAAGCGCGCGGCGTCAGTCGACCTTGTTAGTGCGATTCGTGCCGTTGCCGAAGGAGGGACGTACCTGGACCCGTCGCTCGCAGGGAGCGTCGTGGATGACTTCGTTCGCCCCGCGTCCGACCCGGTCCCCGCGGACCTCAGCCAGCGCGAGGAAGAGGTCGTCCGGTTGATCGCGCTCGGGTACAGTAACAAGGAGATCGCAGCGCAACTGAAGCTCTCGGTCAAGACGGTCGAAACGTACAAGGCGCGCTCGATGGAGAAACTACAGATTGAGAGCCGCGTGGGGATCGTGCGTTACGCGCTCCGGCGCGGGTGGCTCACCGAGCCGAACGAGGGAACCACAACTCACCCGTAACCACTCGCCGGACACACGAAGGCAACCGACGTGTGTGATGAGCTCACGCTGTTCTTACCGCGATGTATCGTTCCGTGGTCAGTAACGCTTCGCGAACAGTCGCGAAGGTCGGGACGTTCCACGCTGTCGGCCGCGCGCACATGCGCAATTTTCTCGGGCTAGCACCTTTGTTGCCGAGAAACGCGCATATTAGGTCGCACTCGGCTGCCTACAAGTCATTCCGCCTCAGCCATCGCTCGCCCACTCGACTCTGCCGGACTCAAACTTGCCCCTTACGAAAAGACTGGAAGCGCAATGCCTCCCAATTCAATCTCCCTGTGGGTCAGGATCCGGAACGAGATCGTCCTCGTGTTCCATCTTTAACTCGCTCACCTCCCAGTACACCCACCAGTGGTTCAACAGCCCCGTCGAAATGGGAACCGGGTCGCGCACAAGGCCGCGCTCAATAATCGCCGGGTTCCCGACCCGGATTACGTAATCGCCCGCACGAAACTTCGGCTCTCCGGCATCGCTCATACTATTTACACTCACACGACCAAGGACCGAATCGGCATATTTCATGCACCTTGATCCGCCCAAACGTGCAATCCAAATGCCAAATGATTGTGCCTCTCGGCGGACGTGTTTGCGGCGATAGTCGCGCCACTGGGAGGACGTTGCGTGACAGCAACCCGTACCCTCTCCCGGCCAACCACCAACTGCCACTAGAGCCGCGAGGAACTCGCGTGCGATCTCTTCTGACTTAAGGCCCCACTAACGCGAAGAGCCGGCGGGAAACGCTCCCGCCGGCCAAACGCCCGTCCCGGATAAAAACGGGCGGCTCCAAGAGACAAGCCCATAGCAAGAAATGTGCGGGGCACTGTCAGGAAAATCCCGCTCCCCTGATCTATTGTTGCGCACTTGGCACGCGGGCGGAGATCCTGGTGACTCACGTCAAGGTGTACTGAAATTGCCGGAGCAGTGCTACGAGCGTGTCCGTAGCGGCGGGCGGTCTCACGATCGCGTCGAACCCGAAATCATCGGCCAACCGCAGCCCGGCCTCATGAGCGCCGGTCAGGGCTATGAATGCGTGCAGGTGCCCGCGCAACCGCCGCGCAACCCGCGTGATCTCGAACCCATCCAAACCGTGCACGAGCAGACCCGTGAAGATCACATCGGGCAAGTCGCCAGCGATCTCGCGGAGCGCGGCCGGTCCCGCGGTGACACCTTTCGCACGGTAGCCACAGAGAGCGATATCAGTTCGACGCAACTCCCGGCGTGTCCGTGTCGTCGTCCACAACCAGAACGTGTGGGTGGTCGAGAACTGTGGCACGATCGGCTCGGCGCGCACCAGTTTGTTGTCCGCGATGACCCTTTGGGCTGATCGGAGTGTCTGGTCGCGCGCGGCGCGTTTCGGATGGCTTGGCAATGTTGGAATGGCAGAGGCCCCCGCTCGCGAGCGGAGGTCCGCGAGAAACGTGCCGGTATCCAGTTCGATACAGGGCGCTAAGGGCAGCGCTCATCAGACTCTAGGGGAACAGCGGGCGCGTCCCGGCATTTCTTCGGCGTGAAACAAATCTGGCCATTGCGTTTATTGCACGAGATCCGCAACAACGATCACGTGCGTGTGGACGGTGTCTCTGCATGGGGATCTGAAGGCCGAATTTGGCTGCCGCCTTCTCGGTGCATTTGGGGCATCGGTACACGGTGTTGCGGCTAAACTTCCCGGTGCCCGCATACACCCCCCGCATCTCGGTCAGCGTCACCAGTACGAACACCGCCACTTTACCACAATGGCACCGGCGCTCGAACGGGCCGGACGGGAGCCGCGAAAGTGTGCGCGTGACCGGTGCAGACGGGAGGAGCGAGTACGAACGGGTCGGCGGGCGCTTCTCTTGGACCGGCCCCTCCGACCAAGCCATCGCGGCCTCGAACCGATCCGCGTCCCGCACGAGTCGGCCTTCGGCAATTACTCCGCGTGATTGGCGGAGCAGTAGGTCGCTTTCCTCAATGGCCCGCCGCGCGTCTCTGAGGCATGCCTCCCTCGAATAGCGAAGAGCGTTTAAGCGGTCGAGTAGCGCCACCGGTAAGACGTCATTGGTGGGAGGCACGACGCGCCTGCGATACGAGTAGCCTTTGCGACAATACGCTGCACTCATCATGACCGATCAAATGCCCGCGGCAAGTGGAACGCCCACAAGATCGATTACACACGATCAACCAGTGCGAGCAATTTGACCGGTTCGACTGGCTTGACTAAGTACCGGTCGAACCCGGCTGCCTTGATCCGCTCCTGACTCACGTCGTTATCCAACGCGGTAACGGCCACCTGCATCAGGGGCAGGGCACCCGTTTGGGTTCGCAGCCGCACGGCCAGTTCGTCTCCGTCCATTTCGGGCATAGTCAAGTCGAGCAGGCAGAGTATGGGCCGGAACTCGGTCGCCGCGACGAGAGCGGCCTTGCCGGAGTAACACGCGCGAGCCCCGAGCCCGACGACGCGGAACAATTCGACGGCCGAGTCAGCAACGTCGGAATTATCGTCCGCGCACAGGAATCGCCGGGCGGACTCGGGGCGCGACCTTAATCACGCCACGAAAAAAACTACTGACATTCCACGATCATTCAGCAGCGGGCACAATACAAATTTCATTCACCTAGCGTCGGATGTCCCGAGTAGACACAAAATGACGCACCACGTCAGGTTTTGTCACGAGCACACTTGCAAATATACATAATGTCAGTTAACTTTTGTTGTCGGGTTCGAGCCCACCAGACGGCGTGAAGAGGCGCCCCGGCGCAATTACGGAGGTTCCCCCGTGTCCGCCCAAGTTGCGAACCCGGGGATCACGGACGTTCCCCCGCCCGTTTTCCAATTACTGCCACCCGTGACCGACGACCTGCACGTCGTGCATTATGTGGCAGGTCCGCGGGTCGACGAGCACGCGCCGACACCGCCGGTGGCTGCAATCGTTGTGCAGCACATGCTCACCGGTATTCGGCCAACGTTCACCGCACTCACTGAGGCCGAGGTCGCCGGAATATCACCCGGCGAGTTCGCGGCCCGGCTCCCCGACCTCGAGCGCGAGGTGCTCGGCACGTTTGCCGATTACACAACCAACCGGCCCCGTGCGGTGTGGGTACACTGGCGCATGCGCGACGCGGTGTTCGGGTTCGACGTTCTGGCCCAGCGCGCCCGGGTGCAGAACGTCCCGGGTCACGGCATCCCGCCGGAGCGACGGTTCGATCTCTCGTACTACCTGTCGCGGCGGTTCGGGGACGCGTTCGCCCCGCGCCCGCGCCTGTGGAACGCGGCCCGGCGGAACCTGGGCGAGATCCCTGACCTACTCGAGCCCAGAACACAAGAACTGGCCTGGGAGCGCGGTGACCACGCGGCGGTATTACGGGCGGTGACGGCGAGTGTGGAGGCCATCTCCCGGTTGTTCGATCGGGTCCGGGCCGAGCAGTTCGTGAGCGGCGAGGGGGAACCAGATCAAGGAGCCGATCCACGTGTTCCTGTCGATACGATCTCACGCACGAGCCCCGCACTGATCCGGCCGGACCGCCTCCCATCGTCTCCGGGGCCGCACATCAAATTGCACCGCGACCTGTTCGACCCCACCCGGCTGACCGAACGGCACCGGGCCCTCCTCGCCGAACTGCTCCGTGCAGAGGCGTTCGACCGCAGTTCGTGTGTGAGCACCCGCGATCTGGCCCGCGCGGTCGACGGTCCGAGCGCAAAGGAGACTTCGTTCAAGCACCCGGTGTCCGAGCTACGTGGCTGGGAGTGTATCGATACGGCGGAAGGGCGCGGGGGCGGCGCGTGGCTCACTCCCACGGGCCGAGCCATTGCCGAGGGCGCCGGCCCCTGAGTAAACGGTGCGCGAAACTGAGCGCTCCGTTCCACGAACCGTGCGCTCAGTTTCCTGCCTGTTTGTGAGACACGGTTCGGTCGAATACCTGTGTACCGGGGGCACACGACCCCGGCCCCCGACACAGGAGCCCGTTGTGAACCCGCCCCCGCCCCCTCCGACTTCGTCGGGCGCCCCCCGCGCCCACACGGTTCGCCCTGGCCGCTCGACGAGGCCGCGGCCTACCTCCAGATCTCCGCGCGTCACTTACACCGCCTCCTCGACGCCAACAAAGTCCGGTCTGTGCGCCTCGGGCGCCGCCGGCTGATCCCCGATACCGAGGTCCAGCGCCTCGCCTGCGACGGGTGCTGAGCGCCGGGCACACCACTGATCCGCTCAGATGACTGCGCCCAACCAATCAAAACATATCCGCCGGGTCGCCACAACTACCGAGGCCTGGTGCTCTACGCACCGGCGCAACGACGCGCCGTTCATTACGGATTCAGGGACGATGAGTCACATGCGACGAGAGAAACTGACCGCGGTCACACCCGAGAGCCCGTGCCCGGTGTGCGCGGGCGACCATAAGTGCTCCGTGGGCGACGAGGGACTGATCCTGTGCGGGCGGCGCGACGGCCCGGTAACGGGATTCGACCACCGAGGGCCGTCCCCGGGCGACGCGCAGTTCCACATCTACCGCCGCTACGATGCGTCAACCCCGAACCGGCCAAGCAAACCCAACAAACCCAATACATCTCGTGATTGGGGTGTGATTGCCCGCGACTACGCCGCGCGGTTCGACGCCGACGCACGCGCGGAACTGAGCACACGCCTCGAACTGCCGCCCGAGGTGTTCGGCGCGCTCCCGCTGCTCGGCGTGTGCGGCCGGTCGATGAGCGGGCGCACGTACACGTTCCCGGAGTGCTCAAGCGACGGGCGCGTGATCGGACTGTCCACGCGCGAGCCGAACCCGGACGGCCCCGACACCAAGAAGATGATCGCGGGCGGGAAGCGCGGGCTGACGATCCCCGACGGATGGCGCGAGCGTACCGGGCCGGTACTCCTGGTCGAGGGAGTGTCCGATACGCTGGCGCTGACTGCGGCCGTGTTACCGGCACTCGGGCGTCCCTCGAATACGGGCGGCGTCGCTCATCTGGTCGCGCTACTCGGCAACGTGTCACCCGAGCGCCTGATATACGTGATCGGCGAGAACGATCAGAAGGAAGGAGGCCCCTGGCCCGGGCGGGAAGGGGCCGAGCGCACGGCCGCGGCGCTCGGGGCCGCACTCGGGCGCCCGGCGCTGGTTGCGATGACCCCGACGGGCGCCAAGGACGTGCGCCAGTGGCTCGCGGCTCGCACGCGCGCGGGCGCCACGTGGGACGTTGCCGGGCACGAACTGGTTGCGGAACTTGGGCGAGCCGCGGAACCGCCCCCGCGGCGCGAGCGCCCGGAAATCGTCGTCACGACCGAAGAACACGTGGTCAATGACGCGGCCGCGGACGCACTGGCAGGTGCCGACGGGATCTACCAGCGCGGCGGGCAATTGGTGCGCGTGTTGCGCCTCGACGAACCGACCCCGTCCGGGGCCGCGGTTCGGGTTCCAGCGGACGCGACCGTAATCCGCGAGCTGGGACCGGCCCTGCTGCGCGAGCAGTTCACCCGGGTCGCGAACTGGGTCAAGGTGGTGCCGGACAAGGAGGGCGGTACGGAATACACCCCGACGCACCCGCCCGCGTGGGCGGTCCAGGCGGTTCACGCGCGCGGGTCGTGGCCCGGGGTGCCGCGCCTCGACGCGGTGGTCACGCACCCGGTCCTGCTCCCCGACGGAACGCTCCTGGCCGCGAGCGGGTACCACCGCTCGATCGGGGTGCTGGTGTGCCTGCCCGACCGCATGACATTAACGGTACCCGACGTTCCGACCCGTGCCGACGCGGAGGCCGCGGTCGCGCGGCTCACGGACACCGTGTGCGACTTCCCGTTCGAGCGCCCCGAGCACCGTGGGGCGTGGCTCGCGGGCCTGCTCACCCCGCTCACGTGGTTCGCGTTCGACGGCCCGGCCCCGTTCTTCCTCATTGACGGGAACGTGCGCGGGGTGGGTAAGGGGTTGCTGGCGGACACGATCGCGCTCCCGGTCTTGGGGCGCCGGTTCTCGGCGATGACCTACACCCCGGACCGGGAGGAGCTGCGCAAGCGCATCACGAGCGTTGCGGCCGAAGGCGAGCGCATGGTTCTCCTCGACAACCTGGCCGGCCCGATCGGGAACGACCAGCTCGATGCGGCGCTCACCGCGGACCGGTGGAAGGACCGGTTATTGGGCGGGAATCGGGTGTACGACGGGCCGCTCAACGTGGTCTGGTACGGGACCGGGAACAACTGCGAGTTGCGCGCCGACACGAGCCGGCGCACGTGCCACATCCGCATGGAGTCGACCGACGAGCGCCCCGAGGACCGGGGCGGGTTCAAGTACCCGCGCCTGCGCGAGCACCTGCGCCGGAACCGGGACGCACTCTTGTCCGCGGCGCTGACGATCCTGCGCGGGTGGGTCGTCGCGGGGCGCCCGGCAGACGGGTTACCGCCGTGGGGCAGTTACGAGTCGTGGTCCGAGGTGGTGCGCGGTGCGGTCGTGTGGGCCGGATTACCGGACCCGGCCCTGACGCGGATCGCGCTCCAGACGGCCGCGGACCGGAACGCGCTGGCGATGGGCGCGCTGTTGCGGTGCCTGCTCCGGCGTGACCCGGAGCGCCGGGGACTGACCACCGCAGAAATCGTAGAGGCTGCGAAGGCCGATCCCGAGCTGCGGGCCGAGGTCGAGGATCTGGCCGGGCGGTTGGACGCGCGGCCCTTGGGGTACGCGCTCCGGTCGTTCGCGCGGCGCAACTTCGAGAACCTGTTCCTGGACCGGGCCGCGCACACGGGGCACGGGGTCCGGTGGGCCGTGTACCCGATGGGCGAGTTCCGTGCCCCACGCGCCCCATCGTCACCATCACCACCATCGCCACCCGAGTACGACGAACCCGATGATGATGGTGATGGTGGTGATGATCCGGACGAGGCTCCACTCGCCGATTGCTTGTTCGATGACTCCCCCGGGCTCCCGGATTGATCAGGCTACCACTCCGCGGAGTGGAAATAATCGTCGTACCCGCGCAATACCTTGGTAGAACGCACGGCACCAAGTAGGTACGATTCATTCACCCCGATCGGTTTGAGTTGCAGGTTCGAGAACTTCGCACTGAACCGGTTGATGCCCCCCAAGGAGTCAATTCCGATGGCAGCGAAGCCGTTCAAGAAACAGACGACTGTGTGGAAACTCAATGGCAAAAAAGTGGCTCCGGATACGCCCGGGGCCGAGAAAATTACTACTGAATCCGCCAAATGGTACGGCACGGTAGCGGGCCGGCACGTTCCTTTGTGCCGCGACAAACAAGCGGCCGAACGCACGCTGCGGAAACGGGAGACCGACACGGCGCTTGCGAGCGTGGGGTTGACGAACCCGTTCGCCGCGCACCGCCAGCGCCCGCTCGCCGACCACCTTAAGGACTTCGCCGCGCACCTCCGAGCGAAGGGCGATACCGAGCCGCACATCCAACTCACGATCGGCCGCGTTCGTGGCATGTTCGATGGGTGCAATTTCAATCGCCTCGAGGATATCGATTCGGTCCGGGCGTCGGAGTGGCTGACCGCGATCCGGCAACCCGCCGCTGTGATCACGATCCCGCCCCGGGCCACTGAGTTCACGCCCGCTCAAGTAGCCGGTCTACTGGGGATCACCGGGGCGGCGGTACGGGCCGCGATCAAGCGCCAGGGATTAACAGTAACGGGACAAGGAAAAGCTCGGAGGTATCCACGAGCAACTGTCGAAGCACTGGCCGAGCGCGTGACCCGCGGCGTCGGGCCAGAAACCGTGAATCACTACGTCCGAGCGGTGCGTGGGTTCTTTCGGTGGATGATCCGGGCAAAACGAATTGGCGCGAACCCGTTGGAATCGCTCTCGCTGATGAACGCGCAGGTGGACGTGCGCCGTGCCCGTCGCGAACTGACCGCCGAAGAGCTCCGAAACCTTTTTACCGTGACACGCGCAAGTGCCCGAACGTTTCGCGGGTTGACAGGAAATGACCGTTATCACCTGTACCTCGTGGCGGCGACAACCGGTTTCCGGGCCAACGCGCTCGCGAGCCTCACCCCAACCGACTTTAGGACTACCGGACAAAACCCGATCGTAAGAGGATCACGCAAGCCGCCATCTGGCACCAGCCGAGGTAGTTGCGCGCGTTGCGGTCGCGCCGCCTGCGGACCCGGCCGAACTGGGCGAAGAAGTTGTGACACCGCTCGACGGCGTTGCGCACCTTGCCGACTCCGGGGCGCTTCTGACCACGGCCGGGAGCGTACAACCGGAACCCCTGGGAACCGGCTCGGCCCCGCGACGGTTCGTTCCCGTATGCACCGTCCGCTCGGGCGGTTGGTCGGCCCCGCTCGTCGGTCGTGTCGGTCGGCACCTCCGGGGCCGGCGCACGAACGACCAGGGCCGCCAGCACCTTGTGGGTCTGGCAGCCGTCGTTGGCCCCGGCTTTGGTGACTACGACCGCCAGGGGCATGGCTCGCGCGTCGCTCGCTATGTGGATCGCCGTGCCCGACTTGCCGCGATCAACCGGACTCGGCCCCGAAGCTTCGCCCCCTTTTCCGACGGCTTCTTGGACCCGTCGAGGAGGATCTGGTCCCAGTTGATCCCGTGCAACCGCTGGTACCGCTCGGCCAGTTGTTGCCACGCCCGAAGAAACGCATCCTCGCGGAGCCAGTCCTTGAGTCGGCGTTGGACCGTCTTGTACGACGGGAAGCACCACGGGAGCAACTCCCAACTAATGCCCGAGGCCAGGACGTACAACAGCGCGTGAAGGCATTCCCGATTGCCGCACGGCGGGCGACCGTTGCCGGACCAAACCTTGGTCGGCAGGACCGGCTCAAAGACCGCCCAGATGCCTTCCGGTAGTTCGCGGGCCAGATCCTTCAGTTGCATGGACCGAATCCTGAGCAGAATGGGTGCCGATCAGGATAGGCGACTTCGTAGTTTTGTCCGGTAGTCCTTAATTTTGCCGCGGAGGGAGCCACGGTAACTCTTGCGGCCCGGTTCAACAAAAGCCGAAAACCCAAGGTGCAACCCCTGACGATTGACGTCGCGACCGAGCTCAAATCGTTTTTGCGAAACAAACCCAAGGGACAACTGGTGTGGGCGGGGACTTGGGCACGAGACCATCGCGGGGCCGAAATGATCCGGGGAGATTTGGAAGCGACGGGAATTGCTTACGCGGTCGAGGGGTCGAACGGTCCGGAATATGCCGATTTTCACGTGCTGCGCCACTCGTTTTTGACGCTGGGTGGGCGATCGGGCATCGATTTGCGAACGCTTCAGGAATTGGCCGGACACTCGAAGCCGGAACTAACCGCGCGGTATTCGCACCGCCGCCTTCATGACCTCGCTGGTGCGGTCGAAAAAATGCCTAACATTCTGTCTGCAAACGAGATAATTCCCGAACAGATGGAAGTGATAAGCGAGTCCTCGGTTTGCACGCAGCTTGCACGGACGGAGTGCAAATCCGTGCAACTTCAGTCATCTCCGGGCGGGGAACCGGACGGTAACGAGGAGAAACCCAAAACGAACAAACCCCTGATTTCTCAGGGGTTTCGTCAGGGTGAGGCACCCTCTGGCATCATCAGTCTTAAGCGAGGACGACGGGACTCGAACCCGCAACCACCGGATCGACAGTCCGGTACTCTAACCAATTGAGCTACGTCCCCAAATCCTTGTCTTTCCAGGTTTTTCGAGCCTTTCGGCTTTCTCACCTCTCAACCTTTAACACCCGTGTTGGGCCGTCACATGTCTAATACAAATTCTACCGCCAGTACACCCAACGGCAAGCCCCAGAAGCTGAACAAGCTGTACCCGGAATTCCCATTATTTTCCCACATCACCAGCCGCTGAGCGAAACAGATCCTAGAAATTTGCCATTCACCCATTCCAATCTGGGGCGAATTACGAGCATTTCTATTAGGATCCGACAATCAGCCTGCAAATTCGTTGCAACCCGCACCTTCGCTCGGTAGCATTCCTCCGCCCCGCCATCCGCGACGCTCAAGGCCGTTCTCGGAACCGTGCCATGTCTTCTGACGCCGAACTGCACTACATCTGTCAACCGACGGACCTGCGGCCGGTCGCCCAAGCGATCGAGTTCCTCACGACGCAGGAGTTACTCGCCGACGAACCGGCGTGTCAGCGATTGTGGGATCTCATCGAAACGCAGTTCCGTACCCGTAGTAAGTTCCTCGCGGTGTGGGGCGGGGTGCGGTTCGTGGCGGTCCACCGCAACACCGACGACCGCGCGGACGGGTTCCTGCTCGTGAACGCGCCGGTAAACTGGCAGATCGACTACGTCGTTGTCGGCCCCGAGGCGCGCGGGCAGGGGATCGCGTCCGCACTCGTGGTCGAAACGGCCAATCAAGCGTTCCTGCGGGGCGTGCCTTACGTCATGCTGACCAGCAAGGCGAGCCTGCGGCCCCTCTACGAAACGTGCGGGTTCATCCCGATCGAAGACCCCGCGCCCGAAACCGCGGACCTGTCGGACGATCTGCTCGAAAACTAATGCCCACGCGCATTGGCCTTCCACTCTCCTTCTCAGACCCACTACACTCTTCTGCCCAGCAGAAGGAGACACGCCAATGTGCGGCATCGTCGGATTCACCGGGCGCCGGGAAGCGTCACCGATCCTGCTCGAAGGTCTGCGCCGACTGGAGTACCGCGGGTACGATAGTGCGGGCCTCGTCACGAGCACCGGGAGCCAATTACACCTGCGCAAGAAGGCCGGGCGCCTCAGCGAGCTCGGCAAGGTCGTCTCCGGGCACCCGGCCCCGGGCTGTCATGGGATTAGCCACACGCGATGGGCCACTCACGGCGGCGCCACCGACAACAATTCCCACCCGCACCTGAACGAAACGAACGACATCGCGCTCGTCCACAACGGCGTGATTGAGAACTTCGCCGCGCTGAAGCACCAGCTCCAAACGTCGGGCGTGCAGTTCCGCTCGGACACCGACACCGAGGTACTCGCGCACCTCATCAGCCACTACTACCACGGCGACCTCGTGACCGCGGTGCGGCAGGCGCTCGCGCTGGTGAAGGGCACCTACGGCATCGCGGTGATTGCGAAGGCGGAACCCGGGGTGATTGTCGGCGCGCGGCTCGGCAGCCCGCTCGTCGTCGGGGTCGGTGCGGACGGCACTTATCTCGCCAGCGACGCGAACGCACTGGCCGGGTTCGCCGAGAAGGTGGTGTACCTCACCGACCGGCAGATTTGCGTGCTCTCCGAAACGGACTGGGAGGTCCGCGATCAGGATCTGTCACCGGTGTCGGTGTCGGTCAGCGACATCAAGAACTTCCTGGGTGATGGCGACGCGGAAAAGGGTGCGTTTCCGCACTTCATGCTGAAGGAGATTTACGAGCAGCCCGAGACGCTCGCTAACGCGATGCGCGGGCGCCTCGAAGCGGACAACGCGACCGCACACTTCGGGGGGCTCAACCTGGGCGCCCAGCAGTTGCGCCAGATCGACCGGGTAGTGATGACCGCGTGCGGCACCAGCTACCACGCAGCACTCGTCGGCGAGTACCTGTTTGAAGAGTTCGCGCGGGTGCCGGTGGAAGTGGAGTACGCGAGCGAGTTGCGTTACCGGAACCCACCGATGGACCGCAACACGGTCGTGCTCGCACTCACCCAGAGTGGGGAAACGGCCGACACGCTCGCCGCGCTCCGCGAGAGCAAGCGCATGGGTCACACGACCCTGGCCATCTGCAACGCGGTCGGCAGTTCGATCGCGCGCGAGGCCGACGGCGGAGTGTACCTGCACGCAGGTCCGGAAATCGGGGTCGCGAGCACCAAGGCGTTCACCTCGCAAGTGGCCGTGCTCGCGATGCTCGCGTTGTACTTAGGGCGCACGCGGCACCTGTCGAGCACCCAGGGCCAGCGCATCATCGCGGACCTCCAAGCCCTGCCGGATGTGATCCGCAAGACGCTGGAGTGCCACGACCAGGTGAAGCTCGTGGCCCAGAAGTACGCGGGCGCCAAGAACGTACTGTACCTGGGGCGCCAGTACCTGTACCCGGTGGCCCTCGAAGGTGCGCTGAAGCTCAAGGAGATCAGCTACATCCACGCCGAGGGGTACCCGGCCGCGGAGATGAAGCACGGGCCGATCGCGCTGGTCGACGAGAGCACCCCGAGCGTGTTCCTGGTCCCGCGCGGCAACGTGTTCGACAAGGTCATGTCCAACATGCAGGAGATCAAGGCGCGCGGGGGGCCGGTGATCGCCATTGCCAGCGCCGGGGACCACGAGGTTTCGGCCGTGGCCGACGACGTGATCGAGATCCCCGACGTGCCCGAGTACCTCCAGCCCATCGTCACCGCGATCCCGCTCCAGCTCCTCGCCTACGAGATCGCACTGCTCTGCGGGTGCGACGTCGACAAGCCCCGAAACCTCGCCAAGAGCGTCACCGTAGAGTGATTCCTACCGAGCCCGGCGCAAGTCGCCCGCACCGGCTCAAATACCGCAGATTACTAAATGCGCAAAAGCGCACGAGCGCGATCGATTTGCGAGTACCCATCGAGTACATTCTCCAAACAAAGTTGATCGTGGGGGCGCCAACCACGACCCGCGACCCGGACGGCCGGGGAACTCTGACCCGGTCATCCGTAAATGCAGACCGTTCTCGTCGCGCCGCCGGTCACCGGCACGCTCCGCCCGTTTTGGTACCGCGCCACGCGCGTCGCACTCGCGCTGTGCCCGCTGATCGCGGTCCATCTCGCGCTTTTCGCGATCCCGTTCGTCGAGTTCACCGTCTGGTCGGTCGTGGCCATCTTCGTCGTCACCCGGATCACCGGATTGGGGATCACCGCCGGGTTCCACCGTTACTTCTCGCACCACTCGTTCAAGACGTCGCGCTGGTTCCAGTTCCTGCTCGCGGTTGCGGGTTGCACCGCGCTCCAAAAAGGGCCGCTGTGGTGGGTCGCTCACCACCGGCTCCACCACAAGCACTCGGACACGCCCGCCGACCCGCACTCACCGGTCGTGAACGGGTTCTTTCACGGGCACGTCGGGTGGTTGTTCACGCGCGACCTGATGAAGCCGGACGAGCGTCCCGTTCGCGACCTCGCGAAGTACCCGGAACTGGTCTGGCTGGACCGGTTGTGGATGATCCCAGGCGTACTACTGGCGGCGGCGTGCTTCGCAGTCTTGGGGTGGAACGGGCTGATCTACGGGTTCTGTCTGAGTGTGGTGCTGGTGTTCCAGGTCACGTTCGCGGTGAACTCGATCGGGCACCTGTTCGGTCGGCAGCGGTTCGACACGGGTGAGGGCAGTCGGAACAATTTGGTTCTCGGCTACCTCGCGATGGGCGACGGGTGGCACAACAACCACCACCGGGCGCCGTACTCCGCGCGGCACGGGTTCGCGTGGTACGAGTTCGACGTGTGCTACCGGTTCATTCGGCTACTCGCGCGGCTGGGGTTGGTGTGGGGTGTGAAGGAACCACCGGCCGAACTGCGATTCGGCCGCGTGGCGCCCGAACCAGAAACAAACGCGGAACCGGTGGCCGGGGGTTCGTGACGGTCGGTGGTATCGTGGGAATGTGTGTCACGCCGGTTTGCGCCGGAGGACGCGCCAGCAGAACCGGGCCATGAAGAACTGACCGGCCGCGGCCAGTGCGCCAATGAGAGTGGTTCCGACAGCAGCTCGCCACGCCCACAGATCGACCGACCGCTTCGTGTCCGCGACCCGGGTCCGCGTGGTCGCGACCACGGTGGCCATTTGGTCGGTGAACCCGTGAGCCTGGGTGAGCGCCAGTTCGATCGTGTTCAACTGCTCCGCTGTGGGCGTGGTTCCCGGTGCGATGGGAATTCCGAGAATCGTTTGTGCCCGCTTCAGCTCGTTGGTCGCGGTGCTGAGATCGGTCCGAGTTTGGGTCAGTTGTTCGGGCCGAACCCCGAACCAGCTCTGAATCTCTTCGTCCTTGTCGAACATCTCCAGCGCGGTTTTCGCCACGACGACCGCGTCCGACGCGATGACAACGGCCGCGTTCGCGCGGTCGACGGACCCAACCAGTTCCTGCGACGCCCGTTTCGCGCCGATTCGCATGATCGGGTGAACCGGCTCCGGCGGCATGTTCGCAGCGCTCGTCCGCGCGTGCTTCAAGTCTTCCTCGGCCTGCCCGATCACCTCCTGCACGAACCCGACCGCGTGCTCGGCCGCGGCGGTGGCCGTGTCCGCGCGGGCCGCGAGTGCGTCCGTTCGCTTGTTCACTTCGGACTTCACGCGCCACACCCCGACGGCGGCGCCGGCAAAAAGCACGAACCCTGCGAGTGACACGAGCAGCCCGGTTGTGGCCAGCACCGTGCGGATCAATGCCCACATGCGCCAACCTCCGCAGGTGAAGATGAGAGAACCGGCGTCACTCACGCACTTGATAGATGTAGAAGTGTGTCGTGCGCGCGACGGGCGTCCGCGCCCGCACCCATTCGAGGCGCACCTTGTGCTGCGGCGTGGGCGCGGGATTGTTACTGAGAATAGCGACCGAAACCGCAACGAACTTCGTTTGGCAGTAGTGGGGCATGTCGTCGTCCGACACGAGCGGGAGCCAGCTCAAGTTCAGCCACACGAGCGGCGGGTACATGATGTCCGGGTCACTGCCGTAGTACCAGATCGCGAGCGGCTCGTCGTTATTGTGCTGCGTGTTCCACGCCCGCAGTTCGGGCAGCCCGTGCCCCCAATCGTAGTTCGAGTCGTGGAGGAGCGTGTTCCCGACCGGCGTCCCGCCCCACGCCTGATTGAAGTAGCTCAAGCCGTGCGGCCACACCCACGCGGCGGTCCCGGCGAACGCGGCGAGCAGAGCCGCTACCAACCAGCGCGGCACGACGCGCCCACTCCCGCCCGCGCGCTGGTCGGCCCACCCGCGCGCAATCGCGATGCCGGTCGTGATGTACGTGAGGGCCATGAGCACGAACACGAACCGGATGCCGATCTGCACGCGGCAATTCGGGGTGAACGCGAGCAGGATCAGTGCGACGCCGATCGGCGGTATCAACAGCCGGCGCGGGTGTACGACGAGTGCGGCGAGGAGCAGTGCGATGGCGGGAAGCGGAACCTTCATGCTAAGGGCGAGCGGGAAGTACACCGGCGTCGCCCGTGCGTGCCACTCACCGAGCAGGTACGTGCCATGCCCGCGCACGTTGTGCTTGATCTGGTGAACCAGCGCCTCGCCCGCGTTCGTGAAGATCTTCAGTTCGCGGCTGACCGGCACCATGACCCGCTTCAGATCGCCTTCCGGGAGCGTGTCCGCCCACTTGATAAACGTCGGCTCCGTGCCCCAATCACACCCGCAGTAACCGAACACGAACACGAAACCGATGAAGCCGATCGCGACCGAATCCTTGCGGAACTGGTACGTCGCGTGCCACAGGTGCGCGACTTTATCCCAAAGCGAGCTTCCCGGGGGCGGAGTGAGAACACCCGCTTTCGCGAGGTTCCACAACCCGAGCACGATCATCGCCTGCGTTCCGAACACCATTGCCGAGGCTTTAGCGGTGATTGCCAGTCCGTACAACAACCCGGGCACGAGCACCCGGCGCTTCCAACTGGCATCAGGCGTATAGCAGTAGGAGAAGTGGTAGACGAGCATCAACATGCACGCCAGGAGCGCAATATCCGTGGTGGCGAGGGCCGCGTGCCCGAGAAAGTTCGGGTCGCACGCGACCAGAGCGACCGCGAGCCGCCCGCCCCACGACCCACCGAACGCGCGCCCGAGGCGCATCGAGTAAATCAGCGTGAGCCACCAGAAAACGAGGTTCGTTGCGCGACAGACCGGCAGAACGCTGTGCAGCTCGAACAGCGGGTCGAATTCGTGCCCGCGGTACTGCTCCCACACGAATACCGGCAGCGTTTGAACGTCGACCGGCAGCGGCATGGTACCGGCGCGCATAAGCAGCTTGTTGCTGCCGGTGCGCCAACTGGTGAGACCGGCTTTGACGTAGAGCGGCTCGTCGAACGTGGCCCCGAACTGCGCCGCGGCGGTCAGGCACCAGGCCGACGACGCGACCCCGAACGCGAGCAGCCACAGCGCATCGACCCACCGACCCCGCATGACCGCCTCCTTTGGGTAGAATGCGGGAGATACCGCAACCCGGATTTCTGAGCAACCCCGAACGAATTTTAGTTTCAGAGTTCCAAGTTCCAGAGTTCCAAGTTGAATACCCGTTTGTTCCAAGCCTGTGATGTGAGGCTTACGCCGCGGGTTTGGAACTCTGGAACTCTGGAACTCTGGAACTTGGAACTTCGGAACCAACGAATGCAACTCCCCTCTTCCGCCGAACTCATCAACCCCGCCGTGCGCCGCGGAGCGTTCCGGGTCGCGCTGTTCGACTTCGACGGCACGCTTTCGCTCATCCGCGAGGGGTGGCCCCGCGTGATGATCGACCTGATGCTCGACCGGCTCCGCGAACAGCGCCTCATCACCGAACCGGAAGCCCAGTGCGCTGCGCACATCGAATCGTTCGTGATGGCCCTGAACGGGCACCCCACGGTTCGGCAAATGGAGCGGTTCGCGGTGGAAGTCACCGAGCGCGGCGGCACCCCGGCGGAACCGACCGCGTACCTCCAGCAGTACATCGACCGTCTGATGAGCGTCGTTCACGGGCGGTGGGACGCGATCGAATCGCGCCGCGCGCACCCGCACGAGTGGGTCGTCCCGAACGCGCACGGCATTCTGGGCAACCTGCAAGAGCGCGGCGTTCCGCTGTTCGTGGCCAGCGGGACCGATCTCGCTCACGTTTCGCGCGAGGTGGAGCTGCTCGAACTGCTGCCACACGTCGGCGGGCGCGTCCACGCACCGAAGGACAACGATGCAACCTTCCGCAAGCGCGACGTGATCGAGCGCGCGGTCCGCGAACTCGCGGTCCGCGGGGACGAACTGATCGGCTTCGGCGACGGCGTGGTAGAAACGCAGGAAGTGAAGCGCGCAGGCGGAGTTGCAGTGGGCGTGGCCAGCAGCGAAGCCGGGGTGCGCGGGGTGAACGCGACCAAGCGCGAAACGCTCATCGCGGCCGGCGCGGACATTATTATCCCCGATTACGAGCACGCGAACGAGTTACTCGCGTGGCTGTGGAATTAAGGATTCCCGCGCCGCGAACCGCTTTCCCGTCAAGCTGTGCAGACCGTGCGGTCGATAACGGATGTGTGGAACTTCGCACCGCGACCGCCGGTTTGCGCCACCGTCCCCGTTCGGGGGCCGCGCGCAGCGCGTTCGTTCTCGCGCTCGTACTCGCGGGCTGCGCGGACACCCAATTCTTGCGCCGGACCTGTCCCACTCCGCCCGACCCGAAGCACGCGGCCGAACGGCCCGCACCGACTGCTGCGTATCAGGTCGGCTGCCCCGATGTGCTCGAAATCACGTTCCTCGACCACCCCGCATGGGACGCGGTCGCGGTCATTGATGTGGACGGGCGCCTGCCACTAGAACGGCCGGGCGCGGTTCGCGCTGACGGCCGCACGCTCACGGAGATCCGCGACGAACTCGCGGCCCTAGCGGGGTGCTCCCCCGAGCGCGTGACGGTCGCTCTCGCCGCTGCACGCAGCGCACGGGTCGTGGTTTACGGCCCGATCCGCGGACGGGCACGCATTGTGCCGTACCAGGGACCGGAACCGGTAATCGACTTCCTGAAGCGAATCGGCGGGCTACCGCCCGGCTCGAAACTGAACCAGGTTTACGTGGTGCGCCCGAACGTGGCAGCAGCAATGCGCCCACAGGTGTTCCGCGTGGACGTGGCCGCTGTGCTGGTCGATGGCAACCAGCGCACGAATGTGACGCTCCGGAGCGACGATCAGATTTACGTCGGGGAAACGAAACTGTCGAGCTTGTCGCGCCTGATGCCGGACTGGTTGGGTATTGCGTACCGCCGCGTTACGGGCCTGCTCCCGGACGACTGGTGGCCGTTCTCGAAATCGCGCTCGTTAGTCGAGTGACCATTCGCAACGTACCCCCGCCGGCCAGGGCGGAGCCGCGCAGACCCCAGATCCAACCAGACCTCTTCACCGGCGCTCAAAGCCTCTACCATCCTCACGGACCAGTTCACTCGCGGTCCAAAAGTTGAGGAGTCACAAACATTTAGAGCTATCGGTGGTTGCGCAGTCGACTATAAAAGGCAATCAAATTCGCTGTTCCAACCGGGGTTCTGCTCCTTCTGGCGATTGTAACTCGCGTGTAACGCCCGGAAGTCACAACCGATGTTGTAATCCGGTGGTCTGTGTGTTGGGGTAATGCGTTAGAATAGGGTTGTGTTTCGAGTTCGAGGTGTCCCGATCTCGGCCTGATCCAGAAGACAAGACTCCAGCCCGCTGCGGCGTCTTCGGTGTTCAATCGGTAACTCGGAACCTGGAACCCGGAATACGAATCTTCGCTCCGCCCCGGAACAGCGAATGACCACGCGACGCCTCACATGCCCCTGCGGAAACGCCTGGGATCACCCGGTTACCGAACCGGTCCCGGGCGACGTGCGTCTGATCTGCCCCGCCTGCACGATCGCGGGCGAAAATACGCGCCACCCCGAATCGTCCCCCAATGACGACGCTCCCCCGTCCGGTACCGTGGTGACCAACGCCGAGGCCGCCGCGAACGCCGAGCGCCTGCGCCGCGAGGCCGCCCAAGCGATCGGTCCCGGGCGCATCATCTCCGGCTACGAGATCATCGGGGAGATCAACCGCGGCGGTATGGGCGTGATCTACAAGGCGCGCCAGCCCGGAGTGAACCGGCTCGTGGCACTGAAGGTGATCGCGCCCGGCAAGCTCGACCAACCCGGCACCCGCGCCCGGTTCAAGCGCGAAGTACGAGCGTCCGGGCGGCTCAGCGACCCGTGCATCGTCACCGTCTTCCAGACCGAACTGGACGGCCCGATCCCGTTCGTCGCGATGGAGTACGTGCCGGGCATCGACCTGTTCCGCCTCGTGCGCCAGACCGGGCCACTCCCGGTGGTCGACGTCGTGTACTACGCGCGCCAGGTCGCCGAGGGGCTCCAGCACGCCTACGAGGTTCACCTCGTTCACCGCGACATCAAGCCTTCCAACTTGATGGTCAGCCCGTCCCCTCTCGCACCGGCCGAGGGACGCACCGGTCGACTGCCGAAGGTGAAGGTTCTCGACATGGGGCTGGCACGGGTCGTTGACAACAGTCACTCGGACCCGGAAACGGACGACCTCACGCTCCCGGGGGTGTTCGTCGGTACGCCGGATTACGTCGCGCCCGAACAGGCCGAAAACCCGCGCGCCGCGGACACCCGGTCCGATCTCTACAGCCTCGGCGGGGCGATGTACTACTGCCTCACGGGGGAGGTGCCGTTTCCGGGCAAGACGCTGGCCGCGAAGCTCCGCAAGCAGCTCACCGAACCACCGCCCTCGGCCGCAGCCAAGCGCTCCGACGTGCCCGTCGCGGTGGACGCCGTCATCCGCAAGTTGATGGCACTCGACCCAAATGACCGTTACCAGACCCCGGCCGAACTCATGGCCGTGCTCGACGCGGTCCTGAAAGAGGCACCGCCGAAAACGGGCGCCAAGGCCGCGCCGACGGTCTCATCGGTGTTCGCCAAAGCACACGACGGCGGCGTCAACGCGATGGCCCCCGCCCCGGACGGCTCGTACCTCCTCACCGGGGGCGGCGACAGCGTGCTGAAATTCTGGCACCCCGGAACGCTGAAAGAACTCCGCACGATTACCGGTGACATCGGCGCGATCGAGCACCTCGTGATCGCCCCGACCGGCAAGTGGGCCGCAACATGCGCAATTCGCTTGAGCGCGTCCGATATGGGTGTGCAGTTGTGGGATCTGAATACGGGGAGCGAGGGGAAGCGGTTCCGCGGGCCGACGGACAACATCTCCGGCGTCGCGATCTCGCCCGACGGCAAGGGCGTCGCAGCCGCGAGCGCTGACAAGATGGTGTGGCTGTGGTTGCGCGACGCGACCGGGCCGACGACGGCGTGCATCAAGGGGCACACGGGAGCGGTGACGGCGGTCGCGTTCGTGGCCACCGATTCGCTCCTCTCGTCCGGGGTCGACGGTACCGTGCGCCAGTGGGATCTGAAAACGGGCAAGACGAAGGGTACACTCTCGGCCCCGGTCGGACCGATCGCGGCGCTCGCGTTCGCGGCCAAGCGCGTGGCCGTGGCGGGGCGTGATGGGCTGGCGATTCGGCAGCCGGGCGCGGCGACGTTCCAGAAGTTCACCGGGCACGACGGCTCGGTGTCGTGTTGCGCCCTGATGCCCGACGGCACACTTCTCGCGAGCGGCGGCACGGACCACACGGTCCGCGTGTACCGCGTCGAAGACGGCCTGCAACTCGCGACCTACACCGGGCACGACAAACCGGTGCGCTCGGTCGCGTTCGCTCCGACCGGCGACGCGGTCTACTCCGGCGACGTGGGCGGGATTCTGCGCCGCTGGCCGGTTCCCAAGGCGAAATGAGCCGACCGCCCCCTTCGGTAGCCGCTCCGAGGGGAATTCCATCCGCGGAGACCGCATGTCGACCCGCGCCAAAATCCACGACACACTCGAGCGCCTGGAACGCTGGCTCCGCGAGCACCAGCCCGCGCTCCTCGCAGCGATGCGCCCCGGCGCGACCGACACCGAACTCGACGACCTCGAACGCGCCATCGGCCGCCAACTCCCGGACGACGTCCGCGCGTTCTATCGCTGGCGCGGGGGGAGCGAAGACGAGTACAGATCGGAATGTCCCCTTTGGCAACGGCCGCTGACGCTACCTGAGATTCAACACCAGTACGAAGAGTGCTGCAGGTTTGCCGAAGCCGATTGGGAAGATCTCGGGCATCCCGGTTGGTGGCATCCAGTTTGGGTGCCGATTATGTCCAACGATAACGGCGATTTCCTCTGTGTGGACACCGCCGGAGTGTGGACCGGTGTCCGAGGCCAGATCGTTCGATTCTGGCACGAGTACGAATCGCGCGCGATTGAAGCCGGAAGCCTGGGTGATTGGCTCCGTGTGTTGGTTGCTGATCTGGAGAGAGGGCGGATATCTACGACGGATGGCACGTACACCGATGACGCCCGGCGCCCTTACGGATACCCCAAGCGACACGAGGCAACCGAAGAGCCGGTTGTCCCCGAGCCGCATCCACCCACCTCACCTCCGCCACCACCAAGCGGCGCCGAATCGTTTCTTCTTGGGGATCGAGTCCGGGTCACAGAAGGCTCATTTCGTGAGGCAGAAGGTGAAGTAAAACGCCTTGAGGCCGGAACGTGGCGAGTAACGGTGGTCGTGATTTTTTGGGGCCGCGCCCTCGATATTGATCTCGAACACTGGCAGCTCACGTTAGTCGCGCGGTCGCAGCACGCCCCTGTTCTTGGTGACTGGGGCGGGTGCGAGGACGCGAGTCAACTGTTTGGATTACTCGGCTTTGCGGTGAGTGCTCGCAAGCTCCGACTGTTCACCGAGGCGTGTTATCGGAACCTTCTTGGCGCCCGGCCCGAAGCCGATGCCGTGCTTGTGGCTCTTGAGGAAAGTATCGAGAGCGGGAACGTATCAACGGCGATCAAAGAAGCGGTGGAAGATTTCTGGTACGAAGTCGGCATACCTTCTGATGCTCCGGAGAATTTCGGAGGCGCGATCCAAGCACTACTCGGAGTCGTAACTTCGCACCTGAACACACTCGAAGCGCTCGCCCCGTAGATGATTCGATTCGGTTTTGGCACACTCGCACTCATCCACGAAATCTTCCCCAACCCCTTTGCGCCCCCTCGCTTCGATCCGGCGTGGCGCACGGCGGATGTCGTCGCGTTGGCACGCGGCATTTACGACGACCGCGCGTTCGAGCGGATGCCGATCTTGGCCGACGCACTGCAAGAAGCCGGGTGCGATAATGCCGACATCCTGGCTCACTGTCGCGACGCCAACCAGGTCCACGTTCGGGGGTGTTGGGCGCTCGACCTGTGCCTTGGCCTTGAGTGATACTGCGGCAAGATCGAGCTACCACAACCCAAACCGCGGGAGCGGCATCGAGAAGGTTCGGTGGGTGGTTGAGCGTACCAACCGTTGGATCACGAGGCCGCGAAAGCTCCGGAGGCGCTACAACCGACCCGGAGTGGTGTTGGTTCGATCGTATCGAGGACGCCGTCGAGGATCGTGAGCGCGGTGTCTACCTGGGTCGCGGAAATGCACAGCGGCGGGCAGAAGCGGAGCGCCGTTTCGCCACACCCGAGGAGGAGCAGCCCGCGCTCGAACGCGGTCTGAATCACCTTTTCCCGGGCAGCACCCGACGGGAGATCGGCCGCGGTCATGAGACCCAGCCCGCGCACGTTGGTCAGCCCGGCGTGCTTCTGGGACAGCTCGCGCAACCCGACCCGGAGATGTTCCCCGCGGATAGTTGCGTTCGCCATGTACTCGCGTTCGAGTAACTCGATACTCGCGAGCGCGGCCCGGCAACTCACGGGATTCCCACCGAACGTGCTCGCGTGGCTACCGGGGGGCCAGTCCATAACTTCGGCCTTCGCGATGATCGCACCCAGCGGCATCCCGGACGCGATCCCCTTCGCAGAGCAGATGATGTCCGGTTCCACGCCGTAGTGTTCCACCGCGAACATCTTCCCAGTGCGGCCCATCCCCGATTGCACTTCATCGACCACCAGCAAAATGCCGTGCTTGTCGCACAGCGCACGCAGCGCGGGGAGGCACCCTTGCGGGATGGGGTGGTAGCCGCCCTCGCCCTGGATCGGCTCGACGAAGATCGCCGCGACTTCTTCCGGCGGGCAGGTCCGTTTGAAGATCGTGTCTTCGACATTCGCGATGAGCCGGCACTTGTCGGCGCAGGTTCCGCCCTCGGGACAGGCGCGCGGGAAATCGACGTGGTGAATGTCCGGTACGAGGGGGGAGAACCCGCGCCGGTGAACGAGTTTCGAGCCGGAGAGCGACATCGCCCCGTAAGTGCGACCGTGGAACGCGCCGAAGAACGCGACCACGCGGTTCCGCTCCGTGTGCCAGCGGGCGAGCTTCAGTGCGCCCTCTATCGTTTCGGCCCCACTGTTCGCGAAGAACACCTTCTTGGGGCTGGGGCCGGGGGCGATCTTCGCGAGCTTCTCGGCGAGGTCGATTTGCGGGCGGTAGTAGAAATCGGTGCCGCTCATGTGGAGCAGCTTCGCGGCCTGGTCCTGAATAGCCGCCACGACTTCCGGGTGGCAGTGCCCGGTGTTCGTGACGGCGATACCCGCGGTGAAATCGAGGAACAGGTTGCCGTCCACGTCCCGGATCACGGACCCGCTCCCGACGTCGACGAACAGCGGGTACATGGGCGTGTACGACGGCGACACGTACAGCTTGTCTCGCGCGAGCATCTCCGCCCCGTTCGGCCCCGGGAGCGGCGTGCGGATATCGGGCACCGTCAGGTGATCGAACTGGAACATGAGAGTCTCCAGGCGAACCCCGCCCGCAAGGGCGGTGGGTGTTGAATCTGAGCCCGACTGTGTTTATCCGATCAGACCTAACGAATGTGCAATGACCCAGCTACCTGCCAGGATGAGAACCCCAGCGTTACTGAGTGTTATCAGGTAGTGGATCACCGTAACTTCACGGGTAGCCGTGAACCGATCCGCAAACCCAAATCGCTCGCGCTGCCATTGGGACGCCCGGCGCAAATCTTCAGCGGCGCTACGAAGTACCACAAGGGTGTACACGCCCGCCAGACACAAACACCCACCGGGCAAAACTCGGTACCAAGTCGGGAGCGCGTTGTAACTGACAAAAAGTCCGCGCGCCATGAGTAGCACGAACGCGCACATCACCAAGGCGTACACGCCCTTCAAACCCGCCCAGCGCCACGCGAATGGATTTGGTTTAACTTCGCGCCGCGTCCCCGTTTGTCTATTCACGCCGACCCCAGGTTATTTCGTTCGCCCTACAATCATTTCCCAGCCTTGTGCGGAGTGGTAGAACCCAAACGTTACCTCGTTATCAAAGTGCTGGTGATCCAGTTGCGATTCCGGAGCGGCGAGCGCAAGTAGCCACGTTGCCAGTGCCGTCAGCCCTTCGCGATTCGCGGTAATGCGCACCTGCTTTGGTTGAGGCGAAATCGACCTCGAAGCGACTGTGGAATCTGGTTCGTGGACCGATAGTTCCAGGTGCGCACGGGCCGGTACATCGAGGATCGGACACCCGTGCTCATTCCACACCAGCGGGACGGTGACAACTTTGCTCGGGCCGCTCACGCCGGCCCTCCGTCGATCGCGGTCGTAAGCCCTTGGGCCATCTTGATGTCGGTGCCGTGGTTCACGGTCCACGCGGTCTTGTGCGTGACGGCTTCGATGAGCGCTGCAGCTGACGGGTGGCCGTTACCGCTCTTTTTTACGCCGCCGAATGGCAGGTGAACTTCCGCGCCGATCGACGGTAGGTTCACGTAGCCCATGCCGTATTCGCACTCGTCGCGGAAGAACCGCATCCGCCGGTAACTCTCGGTGATGACCGCCATCGAGAGGCCGTATTCCGTGTCGTTGTAAATGCGCGCCGCGTCCTCGTCGGTTTTGAACGGGATCAGCGCGACGTGCGGCCCGAACACCTCCTCGTGCGTGACGCGGAGGTTCGGCTTCGCGTCGGTGCGGTACACGAACGGCGGCAGGAAGCACCCGTTCCCGTTCGCCGGTTGGTCGGGCGCCAGCAGTATCTCCACGCCCTCGGACTTCGCGAGCGCGTTGTAGCTCAAGACCTTTTCGACCCCTTTGCGGTTCACGAGCGGTCCCGCAAAGTTCTTCGGGTCGAGCGGGTCGCCGAACCGGAGCCGCTTGGCGGTATCCACGAACGCCTTCGCGTAGCGGTCCATGAGTGATTCGTGGACGATGATGCGGCTCGCGGAGACGCACCGCTGGCCGGTCGTTTTGAACGCGCTGAGGATGCCCGCGTTCACGGCCAGATCGAACCGCGCGTCATCACACACGATGACCGCGTTCTTCCCGCCCATTTCGGCCGCGACGATGCGGTCCGGAAGGGCCGCCGAGAGTTCCTGAATGCGCCGGCCCACCGCGTAGCTGCCGGTGAAACACACCACATTCACGCCGGGGTTCTTCACCAGTGCTTCGCCGACTGTGCCGCTACCCTGAACCAAGTTCACGGTCCCACCGGGGAACCCGGCTTCCGCGAACAGTTCGACCAGCCGTTGTGCGATTCCCGGAGTTTCCTCGCTCGGTTTGAACACGCACGTGTTGCCTTCCAGCAAACTCGGGCCGAGCATCCACAGCGGCACCGCGAACGGGAAGTTCCACGGCGTTACCACTGCGACGACGCCCCACGGCTTTCGGCGCGTGAATGCGTCCTTTTCGGCGATCTCAGATGCGACTACTTCGCCGTACACGCCGGTGCGACCCGAGCCGAACACCCACTGCACCATGTGCAGCCCTTCGATCACCTCGGCGCGGCACTCGGTGACGTTCTTGCCGCACTCACGGGCCATCAACGTGGCCAGGGCGTCGGTATCGCGCTTGATGAGCTGCGCCAGCCGATCGAAGCACTCGGCGCGGAGGATACGCGACGTTCGGCGCCACCCGGGGAAGGCGTCGCGTGCGGCACTCACCGCGGACGCGACCTCGTCGGGCGTCGCGTTCGGGAACGTGCCCACCACTTCGTCGAGTTTCGCCGGGTTCAGGTCCGCGAAATCGTCTCGCGGCGCGAGCCACTCGCCGCCGACGAACAGGCGGCCGGAAACGGGACTGGTCATGGCACTCACCCCCTCAACGACGTGACGCTGCATTCTACGCCAATCTGGTTCGCAGTTTCCACCCTGTGCTGCGAACGAATGTTCCCTCCGAAATCGGAGCGAATAACTCGGACGGCTTCCCCTCGGGGCGAATGACGGTGTTTCTGTGGCCTGCGTATAATTCAAAGATGTGGGACATTATCGAGGAATCTTCATGTCGGAAACGACGGAACTGATCGTTGGCTCTCAACCGTGGGCACTGACGGTGCCGGCCGAACGCGCGGCGGCCGTTCGGCGTGCGCCCGTCACTGCGCCCGCTGGTTCGCCGCAGGAACTCGTTCGGGCGGCGCTCGAAAAACCGTTCAACTTCGAGCCGCTCCGCCGGGCGCTCACGCCGGATGACCGTGTCGCGATCGTTATTGACCCCCGGCTCCCGCACTTCACCGAGATGTTGGTGGAGGTGCTTCGGCACGTCGGCACCGCGGGAATCGCCCCGACCGCGATCACGATCGTTTCGCCGCCGAACGCGCCGCAAATGTGGATCGATGAACTACCCGACGAGTTCGCGGACGTGACGGCCGAAACGCACGACCCGGCCACCGAGCCGAAGCTCATGTATGTGGCGACCACGAACGGCGGGCGCCGCGTGTACCTGAACCGCTCGGTTGCGGAAGCGGACTTCACGATCGTGCTCGCAGGGCGCCGGTACGATCCACACGTCGGCTACGCAGGCGCGGAAACCGCTCTCTTCCCGGCGCTCTCGAACGAAGAAACGCGGGCCGCTTTCCTGGGCGAATTCACATCGTCCGCGCCGACCGGGAACCGCGAAACGGAAGCCGCCGAGGTCGCGTGGTTGCTCGGTACCCCGTTCTTGATTCAAGTGATTGAGGGAGCGGGTGATACGATTCAGGATGTTGTTGCGGGGCTGTTCGACAGCGGAGTGGAGGGTATCCGCCGACAGGATGCGCGGTGGCGCGGCGCGATCGAAGAAGAAGCCGACACCGTGATCGCGTCCATCAGCGGCGAACCCGGCACCGTGACCTTTTCGGACCTCGCGAAGGCCGCCGCGACCGCGGCTCGCGCGGTGAAGAAAGGCGGCCGCATCGCCCTCCTGACGACCGCCGCGCCGGACCTGGGACCGGGGGCCGAACTGCTCCGCAAACTCGACGGCCCGACCGGAGCGAAAAAGCTCCTCGCCCGGGAGAAGCCCGAGGATTGGGCCGCGGCCAGCCTGTGGGTGTACGCGGCCAAGTCCGCGAGCCTGTTTCTTGCGAGCGACTATCCCGATTCCGTGGCGGAAGAACTGTTCGCCACGCCGATTCGCACGCCCTCGGAAGCCCAGCGACTCATCGACATGGGCGGCAGCGTGCTCCTCATCCCCGACGCGCACAAGGCAATGATTACGGTGGGGTAAGTGTGTTCGCGCTGGGATCAATACCCGTTCGCGAACACGCTCCGGCCGCCATCGACCGGGAGGGACGTCCCGGTCACGAAGTCGTTGTCGAGGAAGTGCAGTACGGCCTTTGCGATATGGGTCGGGCTGCCCTCGCGCTTCACGAGCGTGCCCGCGATCACTTCGTCGCGTTCGGCTGCGCCCACTTCGGGGGGCAGCATGACGGGGCCGGGGAGTACCGCATTAACGCGCACGTTCGGGTTGCGCGTGCCCAGTTCTACTGCGAACACGCGCGTGAGCCCCGGGATCGCGGCCTTACTGGGGAAGTACGCCGCGAAGTCCTTATACGGGCGCACGTCGGCCCAGTCGCCGACGTTCACGATGCACCCGCCCGTCGGTTGCGAAACCATCGCCAGCCCGACGTGCTGACACATCAGGAAGGTGCCGAGCAGGTTCGCGTCGAAGTGTTCGCGGACGTCCGCCGCGGTCACGTCTTCGAGAGTCTTGCGGTTCCAGATCGCGGCGCAATTTACCAGCGCATCAATGCGGCCGAACCGGTCGCGTGTTGTACTCACCAGGCGCTTCACAGCGGTTTCGTCAGCTAGGTCGGCTTGAACCAGGAGCGTCTCGATGCCGAATTGCGCTTCCAGTTTCGCGGCAGTTTCCTTCGCTTCGGTTTCGGACGTGCGGTAATGCACCGCAACGGCGAACCCGCGCTGGGCGAGCGCCTCCGCGACATACGACCCGACGCGCCGTTTGCCGCTCCCGGTAACAAGGGCGACCTTCTTCTCGCTCACGCTCACTCCTTCGCAACGGGCGCAGAGCCGGTGGTGTCGATTGGTGCGTCGAGGGTGACCCACGTCTTGCACCCGGCGAATTCCGGGCGCTCGGTCACGACGTGTGCTTCGGGAAGCTGGAACACGCGGACGTTCAGCACGAACAGGCCCGGGGTGCGGTAGTGGAACCGCTGCTTCACCACGTCCGACGTCCACGCATGTTGCGAATCCAGTGCCAGCGCGTCGTCGAGGTTCGTGAGGTGCGCGACGGATTCGACGCGCACGAAATGCGTGAAGCGAATCGTACCCATCGGGGACTTTGTTGCTTCCGCGTGTTCGAGTAGCGGCAGGAATTCTGGCTTGATGCCGGCTTTGTGTTCGTGGAAGTGCGTCGGGTACAGGAGGAACTCGCTGTGCTCGGGCCGGAACACGCCGCCCTCTTCCGCGATGCCACCCTTACGAAGAATAAGCGACTGGCGACCGGACGCGAGCGCCTCGCAGATCACGGCCCACTCTTTAAACGCAATCGACAGCATCGTTCTTCTCCTCTTGTAGGCGCTATGAGTGGCTACACGCGCTCGTGTTTCGGGCTTCGGGTCATGAGATCCTGGACGGCCGCGAGCGGCGGTTTGCCGTTGTGCAGCACTTCGTAGACGCCCGTCATAATGGGAGCTTCGATTCCGCTCCGCGACGCGCGCTCGAACACGCTCTTGCTCGTGAGCACGCCCTCCGCGACTTGCGGACCCGCGAGGACGTCCGCGAGCGCTTCCCCCCGCCCGAGCCGATAGCCGACGCGCCGATTCCGCCCGTGCGGGCTGAAGCACGTCGTAATCAGGTCGCCGGTCCCGGCCAGACCGGTAAAGGTCGCCGGCTCCGCGCCGTGCGCGACGCCGAACCGCGTCATCTCGACCAGCCCGCGGGTGAGCAGCGCGGCCTTTGCGTTGTCGCCGAACCCCAAGCCGTCGCATATGCCGGCCGCGATCCCGATCACGTTCTTCAGTGCGCCGGCCAGTTCCACGCCCACCAAGTCGCCGTTCGTGTACACGCGGAACCGGTCCGTGACGAACCGGTGCTGCACCCACGACGCGAGGCCGCCGTCGCTCGCCGCGACCACGAGCGACGTCGGCATTCCTCGCGCGACTTCCTCCGCGTGGCTCGGTCCGCTGAGTACCGCGATGTTTTCGGTCTTCAATGTTTCGCGAATGATTTCTGAAGGACGGCAGAAGGTTGCGATCTCCAGCCCTTTTGTCAGGCTTACGACAGGAGCATCGATTGTTCGGAAAGAAGCGAACGGAGCGAGTGCGCTGCGTAAGTAAGCAGTAGGAATTGCACTCACCCAGCAGTCGGACCCCGCAACTGCGTCGGCCGGATTGTCTGTGATCTGGAGCGAATCGGGCAGCTTTATTCCCGGAAGGAGCCGAGTATTTTCGCGCGCGGCGTTCAGTTGCGCCGCGTTTTCGGGATGCGCGCTCCACAACTTAACGGAGTGTTCCGGATTTTGTGCGAGCAGGGCCGCGATCGCCGTGCCCCACCCACCGCTACCGAGCACCGCGAACTTGGTCGGCATGGTACAAATTTCCACCTACGGAGATGGCGCCGGTTCGCGCCCTGGTACATCTTATCTAGTCGTGTGCTCGATCTGCCCCGGTTCCCGGCTCAGGTTGAAGTACGCCTTTTGACTAGCCGATTAACTGGTGTGAGTCGTTCTGGATCGCCGGAGCGGTGCGTGCGGGTTGGGGACTCGCGCGTGACCTCGGGGAACCGGTGCCTGAAAACTCTCGCCAAGGAGGATGACATGGCCACACGACTGAAACTCTACACTCCTGCGCCCGAAGAAACCGAACAGAGCACCGAACCGGACGTCCGCGTGCGCCTCGGGGACTTGCTCCCGCTCGTGGCGATGGCCCAGCGGATGAACTTCATCTGGTTGAAAGACTTCCTCGACGACGAAGTGGTCGTCAGCACCGATCTGTACGAAGTGATGCAGGCGTTCCGCAGCAGCCGCCCGACGTCTGCCTGATTTTGTCAGTTAGATACGTTCATTGAACCGCCCGGCGCACCGACTCTTCCGAGTTGCCGCGCCGGGCGATTCGTTTTGATAGCGAAATTGAATCGCTAACTTGGAATTGCCCGAGCTTTGATCCGTATCGTCGCGTCATTGCGTTTCCCGTTGCTCACCGACGGCCAATCACCTCATCTACCAGCGGTGTGCAGTTCCACTAAACCTGGAGGCGCGAAAACGCCCGCGCGCCGAGCGCGAGGAACACCCCGGCGAGGACCGCCAGGACCGCGAAGTCGGTCCCGAGCCCGAAGTGCGACTGGTCGATGAACGCGCCGCGCAGCCCGTCCACGCCATACGAGAGCGGGTCCAGGCGCGTGGCCACGGTGAGGGCCACCGGTAGGTTCGACAGCGGGTACAGGGCGCCCGAGAGGAAGAAGATCGGCATCACCAGGAAGTTCATGACCAACTGGAACCCCTGCATGTCCTTCAGCGTCGCCCCGATGATGGTGCCCAGCGCGGCGAACACGATCGCGATCAGCGCCATGAACCCGGCGCCCAGGAGCACCCCGGTCGCGTCGTGGGGGCGGAACCCGGCGATCAGGCACACCGTCAGCACGAGCGTGCCCTGGGCCAGCGCCGTCGTCGCGCCGCCGAGCGTGCGCCCCACCATGATCTGGATGCGCGGCACCGGGGCGACGAGCGTCTCCTTGAGGAACCCGAACTGCCGGTCCCACAGCAGGCCCGCGCCCGAGAAGATCGAGGAGAACAGGATCGTCATCCCGACCACGCCGGGCGCGACGAACTGGAGGTAGTTGCCCTGGCCGGCCCGCTCGAAGACCGGCCCCAGGCCGAACCCGAGCACCAGCAGGTACATCAGCGGTTGGCCGAGCGACGCGAGCACCTGCGCCCGCGAGCGCAGGTACCGCTTGATCTCCCGCAGCCACAGCGCGTATACCACCGCCATTCACTTCCTCCACATCCGCGCCATCTGGCGCATCTGGTCCGCGGAGCCGGCGGACTCGTCGCGGATCGACGTGCCGGTCAGCGCGAGGAACGCCTGTTCGAGCGACCCGGTCCCGGTCTGCTGCTTTAGCTCCTGCGGGGAGCCCTGGGCCACGATGCGCCCGTGGTCCATGATCGCGATCCGGCGCGCGACGCGCTCGGCCTCGTCCATGTAGTGCGTCGTCAGGAACACGGTAACGCCCTCGGTGCCGTTGAGGTGCTTCACGTGGGTCCAGAGCTGGTTGCGGCTCTGCGGGTCGAGCCCCAGGGTCGGCTCGTCGAGGAACAGGATCTTCGGCGTGTGCAGCAGGCCGCGCGCGATTTCCAGCCGGCGCTTCATCCCGCCGGAGAACGTCTTAACGCGGTCGTTGCGCCGGTCCCAGAGTTCAAACAGTGTGAGCAGCGTCTGGGTGCGCTCGGCGCGGACCTTCCGGGGGACGTGGTAGAGGACGCCGTGCAGGTCCATGTTCTCGCGCGCGGTCAGCTCGTGGTCGAGGCTCGGGTCTTGAAACACGATCCCGAACCGGCGCCGGACCTCCAGCGGGTGGGTCGCGGGGTCCAGGCCGTCGATGGCAATCGTGCCGCTCGTGGGGCGCAGGAGCGTCGTGAGCATCTGAATGGTGGTCGTCTTGCCCGCCCCGTTGGGTCCGAGGAACGCGAAGATCTCGCCCGGCTCGACGGCGAACGTGATCCCGGCGACGGCGGTGACCTCGCCGAAGGTCTTGGTCAGTTCATGCACGCGGATCATCGGCACCTCCCGAGTGTGAATCCTAGGCGGCCCCGGGCCGCGCGTCCGCGCGACGATCGGGCGCTTATTGGCGCAATCCGATCCGCTCCACGAACGGGGCGATCCGCCGAGCGGCGCGTGAGTGCGTGGCGGCCGACGCGCAACAAACCTGCCGCCCGATGAATCCAAAAAGGCGCCGGGCTATTTGCGCCGCCCTGGGCCGCGGCCCGGCGCAGAATCGGCACTTGAAACGGCCTGGATGCGTCGCGACAATATCGCTCTATAAACTGAGATGATGTATTGTCTTTGGCTCGAAGCGAATGGCAAAGAAGGTCGAACTCGAGCACGTGTACAACCAATATCGGCGCTCGTGCGCGATTGCGATCGGGGCCGTTTCAGCGGGAGACTTCCAAACCGGGATTCGCGAGGCAGAGTCCAGTCTCCCGCACGTGTACCCGACGATTACCTACCAGAAGCGGTTCCTCAAGACCGAGCCCGACGCTCCCACTCTCGATGTGCTCCTGCGTTACGCCCCTCCACTGTTCTTGGGGCCGGCAATCGACGCCGTCGAGCGTTGGTACCTGTCGGGCACGCGGACCGAGCGCGGGAACCTGCCCGACGTCTCCGAGCGCATCGCGAGTGCCCGTTCGCGCGCGACCCTTGCCCGTGAGCTGTGGTCGGTCCTGGACGCCGCCCCCGACGCGCATCTCGCTGTTTCCAACCGCAACCCTGCCGAACTTGAGATCGTGCGCACGTGGCTCCGCCTCGGTGCGGTGGCACCAAGCACACGGTACGGCCCGCAGCAGTATGAGCGCGTGAGCGATCCGCGGCGCCTCGCGTGCGGCCGGTGTTCCGGTTGCGGCTACACGATCACCGCGACTCTGTCCCGCCTACTCGACCCGTTCCCGTGCCCGGGGTGCCGGCGCGAGCACCCGTTCGTGCTCCTGCGCTACACCGCTTGAAGGGGAGTTCATGTTCGCCGTCGCCCTGATCCTCTTAGCCCTCGCGGGCGGGAGTACCGTCACCTATTTCCTCATGGACGCCCCGCGGCGCCGGGCCGAACGGCGGTTGCGGGATCTGCGGCGGGATGAAATCGACCTGGATTTGGAGCGCGAGGAATTGGACGAACGCGGGCGCCGGCTCGACGAGCGCGCCCGGCAGTTGGCCGCCACGATCGCAGCGACGGACCGGCGGAACGCGGAATTGACGCAGCGCGAGGGCGAATTCGGGCGCCGGGTAATCAGTTACGACGAACTCGTAACCCAGAACCAGTTCCTCACGTCCGAACGCCGGAACGCCTTGCTCCACACATCATTCCTGGAGCAACAGCAGCACGCGAACCGGTCGGGAGCATCGGCGGTCACAGAGCAGCGTGATCGACTCGGCCGGGCGTACTTCGACGAAGTGCTCTCCACCGCGAGCCGGCAGATCATACCAACAAACTTCACGACCATGACCCGGCGAATCGAGGACGCCGCCGCGATCGTCCGCGCAGCCGGTTACGATCTGTCTCGATCAGACGAAAATACGGCTCGCGCCCGGTTGCTGGAACTATACACTCAGGCGGTCCGCGCACAGGCGCTGCGAGAAGAACAGTCGCGCGTCCGCGAACAGATGCGAGAGGATGAGGCTCAACGGCGCCTAGTCGAGGCTCAAACTCGCGAAGCAGAGGACGCCGAACGCGCGCGTTTAGCGGCTCAAGAGGCTCTGAATCGTGCCGTCGAGGACGCGGCCGGACGGCACGAAGCCGAGTTGCAGACTCTTCGAGATCAATTGGCCGTAGCCGAAGAACGATTGAGGCGAGCAACTCCACTGGCTCAACTAACTCGGGTCGGGCACGTGTACGTGATCTCGAACATCGGATCGTTCGGTCACGGTGTGTTCAAGATCGGGATGAGCCGCCGCAAAGACCCACAAGAACGGGTTGATGAGTTGGGCGATGCCTCGGTTCCGTTTCCGTTCGATGTTCACATGATGATTAGGTGCGACGACGCCCCGGCCCTCGAAGCAGCGCTGCACCATACGTTCCGGTCTCGGCGCGTGAACCGGGTAAACCTTCGCAAGGAATTCTTCCAAGTCACAGTTGAGGAGATCGTGGCCGCGGTTCAAGAGCACCACGGCGAAGTCAAGTACGTCGCCGAGCCGGAGGCGCTCCAGTATCGGGAGAGCCAACGGACCACAGACGCTCAACTCCAGGTAATGGAGCATGTCCACGACGCGATTGCCGCAGAGCGCCCGAACGCGACCGACGAGTGAACTCAAGAGGTGTCACGTTCCAATCACTACCGCGCCCCTACCGCAGCCCCTTCCGCCTCACGAGCTCGCGCGTTCTTACCCCCGGCACCGTCGGTCCGATCCATTCGGATCGCCCGGACCCCGCCTCGTTGCTAAAAGCCGGCCGGACCGGAAACTCGCCGCTCCGCACACGCGGTTCAAAGGTTACGCGCCGTGACCGGCGGTTGTGTCACCGGTGCCGGCAGCGCACAATGAGAGAGAGGGCGTCGCTCCCCTTGCTGCCACACGGATGAGCCATGCGCTGCTTCAGCCTCGCGTTCGCGTGCGCGTTTCTTGCTACCGAGTTCGCGGAGGCGACCTCGCCTAACCCAGCGGACCTCGCCGTTGTGCCCGAGATCCAGGTAAAGGCCCGGGCACTCGTGCGCCAGTTGGGAAGTGAAGACTTTGACGAGCGCGAGGGCGCCGAACAGCAACTCGAAGACCTCGGCCGGCTCGCGCGGGCGGCACTCACCGCGGGCGCGACCACCAATCCAGACCCGGAAATCCGGTCCCGGTGCCAGCGGCTCCTGCCCCACGCGATCGCGCTCGACACCAAAGCGCGTCTCGACACGTTCCTGGCCGACACCAAAGGTGAGTACGAGCACGATCTCCCCGCGTGGAAAACGTTTCGCTCGGTCGTCGGGAGCGAATGGGCCTTCTTCGGGCTCAGCGTGTGGTCGGACCGGGAACTCGACGCGGCCGCGCGCCGCGTGTTCACCGAACTCGTCTCCACCTCAGCCAACCGGCGCCTGCTACTCGCTGTGGACGGCCCGCGCACCGCACTCGCCGACCTCGTTGTGTGGCGCCGACTGGATCTGTACAACCTGCGATCCGTGCGGACCGACGGGGAACCCCGCGAACCGACGCTCGAAGACGTCACCGCGTTGCTGTTTGCTGAAAGCGGTGTGGGGTCGCAGTACATGCTGCAGCGCCGAGGGTCCACCAGCTCGCTGATGTCTGAATCCGGGTTCACCCGCGCGGTTCGCGGGAAAGACGAAAAGAGCCTGGTGTACCGGGCGGTCCTGATCGCGTGGCTCGATTCGCGGGACGAGTCGCGCGAGATGTCTCAGGCTCTGAACATCGCCCAGAACCTCGACCTCACCGACCAAGCGTGCGGACTCGCGGCCCGACTGCTCACCACATCCGCCATTAACCCCAGTTCGCGCGGGCGCGGCGCAACCAGTTTGGCCGCCATTGGGAGCAGGAAACACCTTCCACTATTGAACAAAGCCCTGACCGACACACTAACCGTGTACACCGTTCGCCCCGTCACGTCGACCGGCGAGGCCGAAGCCGCGACCTACGATGTTCAGGTCCGCGATCTCGCGCTGGCCGTCTCGATCCTCCTCACCGAACAGAAACTCAGCGACTACGGCTTCGTTGACCGTTTCGGCACCTCTTCATCGGCCGATAGGCTCTCTTTCTCGTACACGCGGCACTACTTCCCGGACAATGCGGCCCAAAAAGCTGCGTTCGCAAAGTGGGAAAAGTGGTGCAAGGCGAGCGAATAACCGGAAGCAGATAAGAGATTTCCCAGCGAAAAGCACTCGCCGCGGATGCCGAAGTGTAAGCAACTGCTGACATGCCTGCAAAATTGTCGCAAATTAGTCATAAAAACGCACAGTAATCATTGCAACAATTCCCAGCGGGAGATAATTTTGATTTGACGCGCGTAAAGGGGACGCGCGACACAGCGCCGGTGCGTGGACCCCGCCGGCGCTGTTACTTTTTCTCTCCTATCACCGCTCCTTGCCCAACACCAGATCAACAACTCAGCGTGCGATCGCGGTAAGAAGACTTCATCGCGGAGAGCACGAGAGGGCGCGGAGCCGAACGAATCACGGCCGCTCGTTTTTCTCTGCGTTCTCCGCGCCCTCTGCGGTGAACCCTCTTGCGCACAGTGACGCTCTGAAATTCAAATTCAAGCAGCAGCAACTCTTGCACCGTCCGATGTTCAATTCGGCGCATCGGAGCGATACAAAATCGCCCGCTTTTTAAGGAATTTTGTAACGGCTCTCAAAGTGCCATGTTTCAGTTTTGTGGCGTGAGTAGAATCCAGGGCGGTTCGCCCACCGAATGGACATTCGCCGGGCCGGTTGCCCGGCACTTTCTCCTTCAGGAATGAACTTCGATGACGTCACCGGCTCCCCAAGCGGAACCACTTCCGCCACAGATGGTGCTGATGCAGATGCTGTTCGGCAAAGTGGTTACGCAAGCCGTCTCCATAGTGGCCCGATTCAAGCTCGCCGACCAGATGGCCGCCGGCCCCAAAACGGCGGCCGAACTCGCCGGTCCCGCCGGCCTCAACGCCAAGCACCTCTACCGCGTGCTCCGCGCACTGGCCGGATTGGGTGTACTGAAGGGGGACGACGGCGGGCGGTTCGCGCTCACGCCCGTGGGCGAGTTGCTCCGGACCGACGTTCCCGGTTCGATGCGGGCCATCGCGACCTACGTGTGCGATCCGTGGAGCTGGAAGGCGTGGGGCGACCTCGCCGGGAGCGTGCGGAGCGGCCAACCCGCGTTCGACCACGTGTTCGGTGAGGGCGTCTTCGACTACCTCGGCAAGCACCCCGACGAGTCCGCAACGTTCAACGAGGGCATGACCGGCTTCTCGCAGCAAGCCGCCGCCGCGATGCTGAAGGCGTATGACTTCGCCCCGTTCAACACGATCGTCGACGTCGGGGGCGGGCACGGTGCGATCCTGTGCGCGGTTCTGGGCACGAACACGAAGGCCCGCGGGATCGTGTTCGACGCGCCGCAAGTGGTGGCCGGCGCGGACGCCCCGATCAAAGCGGCGGGGTTGGCCGATCGGTGCCGCGCGGAGGGCGGCGACTTCTTCAAGTCGGTGCCCGCGGGCGGCGACCTCTACGTGCTGAAGCACATCATCCACGACTGGAACGATGCGAAAGCGACGCAGATCCTCAAGTGCGTCCGCGCCGCGATCCCCGCAACGGGCAAACTGCTGCTCGTGGAACTCGTGGTGCCGCCGGGCTTCGCGCCGAACTTCGCGCACGTCCTCGATCTGGAAATGATGGTGGTGTGCGACGGCAAGGAGCGCACCGAACCGGAGTACCGCGAGCTGCTCGCCGGGGCGGGCTTCAAGCTCGCGCGCGTCATCCCCACCGAGGGGCCGCACAGCTTAGTCGAAGCCGTGCCGGTTTGACGCGAGCGGTGGAATGACTTACAACCCCCTTCGGGCGAATGTGTCGCCCGAAGGGGGTTTCATGCCGACAGTTCTGGTTACCGGCGGGGCGGGGTTCATTGGCTCGAACTTCGTGCGCCACCTGCTCGCTACGGACGCGACCGTTTCGGTCATTAATTTCGACGCGCTCACATACGCCGGCAACCTGGCCAACCTCGCAGACCTCGTCGGGCATCCGCGGTACACGTTCATTAAGGGCGACGTCACCAACCGAGACCAAGTGCGCGCTGCGATTCAGCAGAACGTGACAGACATCATTCACTTCGCGGCAGAAAGTCACGTCGACCGCAGCATTCAGGATAGCGGCCCGTTCGTGCGCACGAACGTGATCGGCACCCAAGTGCTCCTCGACGCGGCCCGCGAGTTTCGGGTCAACAAGTACGTTCAAGTTTCGACGGACGAAGTGTACGGGAGCCTCGGCGCGACCGGGTTCTTCACCGAAGAAACGCCGCTCCACCCGAACAGCCCGTATTCCGCGAGCAAGGCCGGCGCGGACCTCCTGGTGCAAGCGTACCAGCACACGTTCGGGCTACCGGCCGTCATTACGCGGTGCTCGAACAACTACGGCCCGTACCAGTTCCCCGAAAAGCTCATTCCGCTGTTCGTGACGAACCTGCTCAGCGACATCCCGGTACCGGTGTACGGCGACGGCCAGCAAGTGCGGGACTGGATTCACGTGCTCGATCACTGTCGCGGGGTCGAGGCCGCGTGGCGAAAAGGCACGCCCGGCGAGGTTTACAACTTCGGCGGCCGGTGCGAGATGCCGAACCTCGAACTGACGAAATTGCTGATCCGTTTGCTCGGCAAGCCCGAGTCCCTCATCCGGTATGTGGAAGACCGCCTCGGTCACGATCGGCGCTACGCGATCGACTGCGCGAAGGCCGAGCGCGAACTCGGCTGGTCCCCCCAAGTGAGTTTCGACGCGGGGCTGGCGGAAACGATCGCCTGGTACCAAGCGAACACAGCGTGGGTCGCGACGATCAAGAACAAAGATTACATGAGCTACTACGAGAAACAGTACGGCAGCAAACTTTAACGGGCGAGCGGCCGGTGTCAGCCAGCCGGTGAACGGGCAGCGCGGAGTGCGTGTTCGTCTCACCGGCCGGCTCACACCGGCCGCTCGCCGGAGACCCACATGTCCATTCGCGGCGTAATTCTGGCGGGCGGTAAAGGAACCCGCATGGGCGAACTGACGCGCGTGACGAACAAGCACCTGCTCCCGGTCGGCGCGTGGCCGATGGTGTACCACCCACTGAAGAAGCTCACCGGTGCCGGCGTGCAGGAGGTTCTGCTCGTGTCGGGCACCGAGCACATGGGCGACTTCGTGGAACTGCTCGGCTCCGGGCGCGACCACAACTGCCGCCTCACGTACCGGGTCCAAGACGAGGCCGGCGGGATCGCCCAGGCACTGGGGTTGGCGGAGCACTTCTGCATGGGCAGCCGGTCGCTCGTACTCCTCGGCGACAACATCTTCCGCGACCCGCTAGTTCCCCTCTTGGAGAAAGCGAACACCCGTCCGGATTGGGCGTGGATCGGTTTGAAGCAAGTGCCGGACCCCGGGCGTTATGGCGTGGCGGAATTGAAGGGCGATCAAGTTGTGGGAATTGAGGAGAAACCCGAAAACCCCAAGAGTGACTTCGCGGTCGTCGGGATCTATATCTACCCGCCGGACGTATTCGGCCTCATCAAGACACTTAAACCGAGCCGCCGAAATGAGTTGGAAATCACAGATGTCAACAATCACTACATCAATCAGGGACGAATGGGTTGTTTTAGGCTGGATGGGTATTGGACTGACGCCGGAACTCTCGACAGCCTTGATTATTCAAACGAACTGGTGCGTAAAGAGCCGCCCCGGTTCTGATCCTACCGTAGAACACCTCCCAGTTTTCGCCTTACAGTAAACACTTGACAGAAAATTGCCGGCTTTCAAAAGCCGGCACACACCTTGCGATCCGACCCGTTATAGTTGAGTAGTCCCGCCTCCGTATCTGTTTGCGCTTGAGCTTATTTTTGAGGTCCGTGTCAGAATCTGATGCGGAATCTGTCTGTTCACGTATTTGCAACCGTCATTCTGTGGCCGAGCACCGCTCGAACCACCGAATCGCAATCGCGTGTCGACTTCGAGTGCAAGTAGTTGGTTCACGGGTCGTCCCTGTATCGGTTCCATTGGAACTTGCCCCCTCTACCGCTCCGCTAAACCCGGAGGGTATCACGATGATGAGCACACTTTGTTGCCGGGGTCTCAAACTCGTCTTGGGCGCTGCACTTGTGGCTTTCCTGACTCAAGGAGAAGCCCGTGCCGCATTCATGGTTACGGTTAATGGCTCAGTAGTCGCCATCGATGGCGGTGCGGGTGACCTGAACCCGACCGGTCACGAAGTGACGTTCGCCGGCACCGTGAATGGGTACAAGATTCAGCTTCAGGCTCGCTCCCAATCTGGGGGAGGAAGTGGTGGTGGAAGCGGGAGCAGTGGATACCGAGCCGGAATCGATCTCCTGGATCTCCAGGTCATTGGAGACAACCCCACCGGCCCGCTGACGATCACGCTTTCGGACACCTATAGTCTTCCGGGAAGCGGACTTGGGACTTACGATCTAGTCAGCCAACTGAACCGGGATTCGACCCCGGGCTACTCCACCTCGGGCACGGTGTCACTCGCCACAACCGCCACTAGCGGAAGCGGTTCGGGGGGAGGGTCGACGCCCGACGTCTCGCTGTCGCCGGGCCAAAGCTCCGGAACGTCGAGCGGCTCGTTCCCGTCAACATCGAACGATTACAACCTCGGCCAAACGGTTGTGGTTGATGGTCTCGGTAACGGCGACGGTGTGCAAGTGAGCGGCGGAAGTGTGGTTCACGCCCCTGCCCCCGCATCCGCGGTCCTGCTGCTGAGTGGGGCGCCGTTCTTGATGATGTTCCGCCAGTTCCGCCGCGGGCAGAATCGCTCGGTTCAGCCGGTTATCTGACTGAGCAACAATTTGCACAAGTCTGTGCGGGCTGGCTCTCAGTCCGCATGTGGTGCTCGTTGAATGGACGCCCAAAAACGAACGAGCGGCGACCTTGTAGTCGCCGCTCGTTCGTTTTTGTACCCCGCGGATGTTCAAATCAGCCCGTGGTGCCCCAGGTAGCGTTCGGCGTCGAGTGCGGCCATGCACCCGGTGCCGGCCGCGCTAACGGCCTGGCGGTAGTAATCGTCGGCCACGTCCCCGGCCGCGAACACGCCTTCCACGCTCGTGTAAGTGCGAGCCAGCGTCGTCCACTGGATGTAACCGCTCGCGTTCAGTTCCAACTGGTCGCCGAGGAACCCGACGTTCGGCGTGTGGCCGATCGCCAGGAACAGGCCGCTCGCGGGGAGTTCTTCCTTTTCACCGGTCTTGTTGTTCTTCACGCGAACGGCGGTCACACCCTTCTTGTCGTCGCCGATCACTTCTTCGACTTCCGTGTGCCACTTGATGCCGATCTTCGAGTTCGACGCCGCACGCTCGGCCATGATCTTGCTCGCGCGGAGCACGTCGCGCCGGACGAGCAGGTGAACGTTGCTGGCGAACTTCGTGAGGTACCCGGCCTCTTCCACCGCGGTGTCGCCGCCGCCAACAACGACGATCGGCTGGTTCTTGAACCGCGGCAGCGCCCCGTCGCACACCGCGCACGCGGACACGCCCCGGTTCTTGTACTTGTCCTCGCTCGGCAGCCCGAGGTAGTTGGCCCGGGCGCCGGTCGCGATGATGAGCGTGTGCGCCTGGGCGGTGCTTCCATCGTGCAGCGTGACCGTGAACGGTTTGTTCTTCAGGTCGACCTTCACCACGTCTTTCGATTCGACGCGGGTGCCCACGTTCCGCGCCTGCTGCCGGGCAAGAGCCACCAGTTCCGGACCGTTGATGCCGTGCGTCGGCTGCTCCTTGTTGGCCGTCACCCAGTACGGCTGGTCGTCTTCCTTCAGGGCGGTCTTCAGATACTGCCGAGTGTCGCCCGCGGGCCACGTCGGGAAGTTCTCGACTTCCGTCGTGAGCGCGAGTTGACCGAGCGGCAGCGTGCCGTTCTCCTGGTTCTTCTTGTCGTAGGGGTTCCCCTCGAACACGAGCGGGTTGAGGTTCGCGCGGGCGGCGTAGATGGCGGCCGTCCACGCGGCCGGACCGGAACCGATGATGATGACGTTTTCGGGCATGGGTGAGGAGTTTTGGGTGTTTGGTGTTAGTCGCTTCGCGGGCCGCAGCCATCCAACGGAGTCGGTGTCGCCGCACGGAGCCGTCGTGCTATTCTAGAGGGACACGGCACTATGTCTGAATCGGCGTTGCATAGGCGAACCATCGGCGTCTGCCAACAGCAGAAAAAATTCACCCCGAACCCCCCGAACCCTCCACTGATGCACGAGCGCCTGACCCACTTCCGCGAAATTCTCCGCTACGTCCCCCGGTTCCGCGACCGGGTGTTTGTCATCGCGATCGACGGCGCCGTCGTCGAGGACGACAACTTCCCGAACCTGCTGCTCGACATCGCGCTGTTGCGCAGCCTGAGCATCCGCGTCGTGCTCGTCCACGGCGCCGCCCACCAGGTGAGGCGGTACGCGGAACTCATTAAAATGACCCCGTCGGACGTGGACGGCACCGGCATCACCGACCGCGAAACGCTGAACGTCGCGATCAGCGCGGCCAACCGCGTCACGCACGAGATCCTGGAGGGTCTGTCGGCGAACGACCTCCGGGCCGCGTGCCCCAACGCCGTGGTCGCGCACCCGGCCGGCATCCTCGGCGGGGTCGATCAACTGTTCACGGGGCGCGTCGAGCGCGTCGACACGGAGCTGCTCCAGACGCTCCTCGAGCGCGACATCCTGCCAGTGGTCCCGCCCATCGGTATCGACGGGGCCGGGGCATCGTATCGACTGAATTCCGACGCGGTTGCGGTGGAAATCGCAAAATCCCTGCGCGCGGTGAAGCTCGTGTACCTCAACACCGAGGGCGGGGTCTCCGACGCGAAGGGCGTGATCCGCCAGATGACGATCCAGGAAGCGGATGCGTTCCTTAAAAAGAGCCGCCCCGACCTTCCGCCGGGGGCCAAACTGCCGCATACCAAACTGACGCACGCGCTCCGGGCCTGCAAGGAGGGCGTCGAGCGCGTCCACATCATCGACGGCCGCGAGCAGGAGGGGTTACTCGGTGAGGTGTTCTCGAACGAGGGCATCGGCACGCTGATCTACGCGAACGAGTACCAGGCGATCCGCGCGGCCCAGAAAAAGGACGTGCGCGCGGTCTACTCGCTGATCCAGCAGGGCACGCAGAACGACGAACTCGTGAAGCGCACGCGCGCCGAACTCGAAAAGGTCATCGGCGATTACTTCGTGTTCGAGGTGGACCGGAACGCGGTCGCGTGCGCGGCCCTGCACGTGTACCCCGAACAGAACATGGCGGAACTGGCGAGCGTGTTCGTTGACGCCCGGTACGAGAACAAGGGCATCGGGGTGAAACTGATTCACTTCACCGAGGGCGTAGCCCGTGCGCGCGGGATCGCGAAACTGTTCTGCCTCTCGACTCAGGCGATCAACTACTTCATCCAGAAGGGCGGCTACAAACTCGGCACGCCGGACGATCTGCCCCCCGCGCGACGGGAGAAATACGACCAGAACCGGCGCAACTCGCAGGTGCTCATCAAGATGCTGAACTGAGCGCGCCACCGCCGCGAGCACAATTAAAAACGAAATCGCGGGAGCGCCCGGCGTCCGATTCGTTCGGCGCACCGCACACACCCGCAGAAGTTACCCGATCACCTGCTCCGGCAATCAGTCCGACATCCCGGAGCGCGAGGCCGTCGGGAACAGTTCATCGTCATCGTCCGGCAACCCCGGCAGTGCCTTCGCCCCCACCCCCACAGGTGTGGGGGCCGGTCCGTTGGCTTTCATCTTCGTGGCCAGAACTGCCTTGCGCCGATCCTTGTCGTCTGCGAGCCGGGCCTGAAGCCCCTTGGGGATCGCGTTCCAGGCCGTGGCCAGGTCCGTGAGCGTCTTCGCCGCGTTGAGCTTCTGGCGGTGCTGATCCTCGGGCGAAATTGCGTCGACCGGTTCAGCCGAGAGCCACCAGTCGAACAGCGGCTTCCAAAATGTCGGGCCGGGGTGATCGCACGTCTTCCCGTCCATCGCGGTACACCCACGAACCTTCTCGACGCGGGCCGCGTGGTTCTCGACCTCCAGCCGGATCACCGCGTCGAACTCGTACTCGGTGTTCTCGCGCTGGTCGGTCTTCATCCCGACCTTCTTGATCTTGGCCTTCCCTCCGTCGTCAATGCGCTCGTACTCGCTCTTCACGCGCATTGTGGCGATACAGTGCGCCCGCGGGTCGGTGAGCGTGGTAAGCATCTTCCGCTGTTCCGGGGTGATTTTGGCCCACCCGCCGAACTTGTCGCCCTTGTTGGCCCGGGCGAACGCATCCACCTGCTCCATCGCACCGTGCCAGGCGTGCGAGAGCGAGTCGAAGATGACGATGTCGAACCCGGCGCCGACGAGGTACTCGTAGCACTCGGCGTAGCCGGCCGGGTGCTGTTTTTCGTGCGGGATCGGGCACACCTCGTACTCCCACTTCTCGCCGTCCATCTGGACGCCGTCGTAGAGACCGGCTGACTCGTTCTCCGAGTCAGCAATCACGATCTTCTTGCCAATGCCCGCGCGCTTGAGGGCGAACGCGAGCCGGAGCGCGGTAAACGTCTTGCCCGAGCCGCTCAACCCTTCGAGCGAGATCTTCAGCGGGCGGCGCTGGCGTTTTGCTTTGCGGACTTCAAACATGGTGTGCATCCCTCTCGGGCGTCAGGAACGGGAACAACGGAACGACGGAACAACGGTACGCACCCATCCTCCCCGCGCCCCGGTCGGCAAAATATGTCCGCAAGTCCAGTAGTGGACGCAAAGGTGAAAACCGTGCCCGCAAAATCGGAACGCGCGCCGTTCTCGGGACCGCGGTCCCAGGAAAAGCAGAGAAAGGCGCTCAAACGATTCGCTGCTTGGCAGATCATTTCTCGTCAGCGATAATACTCGCGGTCGAACCTTCGACCGGAACCGGCGGTCCCTTGATTGAGGTACGCCGCCCCGACCACACTCGGACGCCCGCATGGACCCGGTCATCGGCATCGACCTCGGCACGACAAACTCCGCCGCCGCGTTCCTTGGTCCGGACGGGCCGCAGATCATCCCGAACGCCCTCGGTGGGCGCCTCACCCCCTCGGTCGTCGGGGTGGACGAGTCCAACAAGGTGCTTGTCGGGGCCGCGGCCCGGGAGCTGCAAGTCCTCCACCCAGATCGCTGCGCCAATCTGTTCAAGCGGTACATGGGTACCGATCACAAGCTCACCGCCGCCGGGCGCGAGTTCACCCCCGAAGAACTGTCCGGGCTCGTACTGCGTGCGCTGAAGGCCGACGCGGAAGCGTTCTTCGGCCACCCGGTCGCGCGCGCGGTCATCACGGTGCCCGCGTACTTCAACGACCGCCAGCGGAAAGCGACCATTGCGGCCGGCAAGATCGCGGGCTGGACGGTCGAGCGCATCCTGAACGAGCCGACCGCCGCGGCCATCGCTTACGGGTTCCACGACGCGGGCGCGGACAAGAAGCTCCTCGTGTTCGACCTCGGCGGCGGCACGTTCGACGTGTCCGTAGTGGAACTGTTCGAGGGCACGCTCGAAGTGAAGGCGTCGAGCGGCGAGAGCGCGCTGGGCGGCGAGGACTTCACCCGCGCGTTCGCCGCGCGGCTCCTCGGTACCGTCGGCGCGTCCTACGAGCAGGCCGAGGCCCGCACGCCCAAGCGCGTGTCGCGGCTCGTTCAACAGTGCGAGCGCGCGAAATGCGTCCTGAGCCGCGACGAGAGCGTGACCGTGCGTATCCCCGACGCGAAGGGCGAGTTCCCACCGGACGCGCCCGAAGTGGTTGTGACGCGCGAACAACTGGACTCCTGGGTCGGCCCCACCCTGGCCCGCGCCGAACTGCCGATCCGCCGAGTACTCGGTGACGCGAAACTCACCCGCGACCAAATCGACGAAGTGATCCTCGTGGGCGGCGCGACCCGGATGCCACTCGTGATCCGGCGCGTGACCGAGCTGCTCGGCAAAGAGCCGCGGCGCCGGCTGAACCCGGACGAGGTCGTCGCACTGGGCGCCGCGGTGCAAGCGGGCCTCGTCGGGCGCGCGGCCGCGGTCGAGGAACTGGTGGTCACGGACGTAGCCCCGTTCACGCTCGGCGTCGCGATTTCCAAACAGCTCGGCGGCGACATGCGCGACGGGTACTTCGACCCGGTGATCGACCGCAACACGACGATCCCGGTCAGCCGCGTGAAGCGGTACTCCACCGTGCACCCGAGCCAGACGAGTATCATCGTCCGCGTGTTCCAGGGCGAGTCGCGCCGGACCGACGACAACCTGGCACTCGGTGAGTTCGAGGTCCGCGGTATCCCGACCGGCCCGGCCCACCAGTCCGTGGACATCCGCTTCACCTATGACCTGAACGGGGTTCTCGAGGTCGAGGCGACTATTGTGGCGACGAAACGAAAAGTGTCGCACGTGGTCGCCCGCCACGCCCAGGGGATGAGCGACGCCCAGATCCGCGCCGCGGTCGCAGCAATGGAGAAGCTCAAAACGCACCCGCGCGACGAGGAAGCCAATCGGTTCGTCCTGCTCCGCGCCGAGCGCGTCTTCAAAGAACTCCCCGCGGAACTGCGCGACGTACTCGGGGAGCTGCTCGACGTATTCGAGGCGGCGATGGAGAAACAGGACGCGGCCGTGATCGCCTCGCACCGCGAAGAACTGGAACGGTTCCTGACCCTCTACGACCCGCACGGGGACGCCCCGAATAAGGACGAGCAATGACAGCCACCGACCCACGCGCTCAATGGGCCGAACTGCTCTCCCTTCCCGCCGGCGCGGAACCCGGCGCCGCGGTCGCGCAGTTCCTCCGCGCGCTGCCCGGCGCCGACTTCGTTCCGGGGATGGAACGGGTCGCGGCCGTCAACGCACTGGCAGAAACCGCGCTCCCGACCGCTCCCGACGAAACCGTCGAACAGATGCTCCGCGCGGAAGTGGAAGCGTTCGCGGAGTACTACTGGGAACTGTCCCCGGCGGAACGGTTAACGACCTGGGTGGAACTGTCGCGCCGCGGGGCACCACCGACGCGCTTGCGCGAACTGGAACGGGGCCTGGACGTCCCCGTGACGCGGTTGATCGACCCGGTCGCGGAGGAGCTGGCGGGGGTGTTCCGGACCCTGTTCGTGCTCCCGCCGCGCGAGCGCGCCATTCGCCGGAACACGTGGCTCCTGGAGCACGCGGCCGACGCGGGCCGCTGGTGCTCGGCGCTCGCGGTCGTCCAGCGCGATTCCGCACCTCTGCTCGCACTGGAACCGAGCTTGCGGACCGCACTAAGCGCTCATTTTGCTCCCGCCCTGGCCGCGTTCGTCGAGGGGGCCACCACAGCGCCACTGAAATCCCCTCCCACTTACACGGACCGCGTGACGCGCGCATACGAACCGCGCCGCAAGTCCAATGACGGGTGGAAGGGCGGCGGGGTGCTCGGCAGCGGGGCGCTGATCGGTGTGCTAATCGCGTTCAAACTGATAGTGGCTCTGGCCGGTTCCGGGAACTCTTCGAGCCGTTCCAATGTCCCCGAACTTCCGCGAATGAACTTCCCGGTTTACGCACCCTCTAAAGGGGCGCCAACCTCGATACGCACGTTCACATCCGAGGAAGTCGCCGAATTTCAACGTTACGAACGAGACACGAAACAACCTCCCAGGGAAACTGAGGCCTACGCCTTGTGGGTGTTCGCTGGGCGTCCCGCGGGTACTCACATCAGTGGGCACCCGTCGGACGAGCTTATTGAGAAAATGCTCACGCCCACGGACATTACTGCGTGCCAACGGTACGAACGGGAAAAAGCCCAAGGGCGTAACGTCGACCCGCCCCGAGCTTACGCCGTCTGGGTACTCCTTAAGCGCCCGGAGGTACCCGATGCTTCTCGCCCCAGGCAACCGACTGGTCAGCGCATTTCGTTCGATTCCGCGCTCATTCGGGCGTGCCAAGAGTACGACCGAACGATGGCCGGCTCGAAACCGATCTTCTACGAGTTCTGGGTCAAAGCCGGGAGACCATCCCGACCCGGTGATTACACCCTCCCCACGGACCGGAACTGATGGACGCCCCGCCCCTGCCCGACGACCCGCGCGACTGGCCGACCGATCCGTTCGCCCTGTTGGGCGTTCCGCGGTCGGCGAGCGAGGCCGATCTGAAGCGCGCGTACACGCGACTCATTCGGAAGTACAAACCGGAACACGCGCCGGACGAGTTCCGCCGCGTCCGCGAGGCTTACGAATCGGCCGTCGAGCAGAGCCGCTGGTACCGGGACGCGCCGCCGGTGCGGGACACGTTCCGCGACTTCCCGCTCGGCCCGAGTGCCTCACCAGTACCTCCGGAAGCCGGGACGGGTGAGGCGCCCGGGCAACCGCACGAAACACAAATCGATCCGCCGGTGCGCCCCGCGGTCGTCGACCCGGTCGAAGAGGCGTGGGCCGATGCCGCGGCCGGGCGCTGGGCGGACGCATACTTCGCGCTCGTGACGCTCGCGAACGCGCACCCAAACCGGGCGGACCTTCCACTGCGGCTGTACTGGCTGCTCGCACTCCGCCCGACACTGGACGACGGTCGTACCCGACACGACTGGCTCGCGGCCGCACTCGCCCGCGCGCACCTGAGCGGCCCGGCCGCCGAACTGTACCAGCGCGAACTCGTTACCGACCCTCAAACCGCTCTGTACGGGCCGTATTCTCAACTGCTCGAAATTCCCGGGGCGAGCGGGGTGAGCCTGTTGGCCCTGGCCGGTCAGCGGCTCGCGGCCGCGGCCCCCGAGGGGCGGTGGGCGAAAGTCGAACTCGATCTGGCGGCACTCGTTCCGCGCGCGGCCGAACTGGACGAGGTCCAGTGGCTCGGTTACCTCGTGGATCTCGCCGGGCGCACCGCGTACCAGCGCCCGGCGGTCGCCGCCCGGTGCGAGGCGCTCCTGGCCGGGTTGAGGCACCTGGAGTTGCGGCACTCGTGGGCGTTCGACCGGGTCGACGAGCACCGGGCGGCGGCGGGCGTGTGGCAGCGGGCAACGGAGGTTCCGGAACCGATCCGTCGGGCGGTCGCGGCGGCGTGGGGTGGGACCGACTTGCGCGGGCCGCTGCGAGCGGCGTCCGCGTGGGCGTCCGCCGCCCCGGACGAGGCGCTCAAGAAGTGCGACCAGGTGACCGGCGAAGGGGTCGCTATTCTCGTCGCGTTCGCGCGGGTACTGGAATCCAAGCACCTCTCGGCGCCGACCGGACCCGAGTTCCCGCCCGGCTTGATCCGCGGACTGGTCCGCGGGCACCTGGCGAACCGCGGTCCGCACGACCACGACTACATTATCGTGCGCGGGTCTCTGATCCGGCTTTTAATCACCGAGCGCATCGACCCGGACGAGTTGGCGGAGGCCTGCGCCACGGACGCGAACTACTTGGTGCGCGCGATCGCCGAGCACACCCGCACGGACGGGGCGCTGCGGTTAGTGTACCGGGCGGCAACGGTGTCCGATTGACCGGGCGGAGCGAGAACGGATGTGTTAAACGAATCGAGCCGGTAAAGACCGGCTCGATTTAACAGACAACGTGGTTACTCTAGCGCGGGATATCGGCGTCGTTGACGGGCACTTCGAGCGTCAGCCCCTTCGCGTAGTTCATGGTGTACTGCCGCGACTTCCCGTTTGCCATAATGGTGTAGCGGATCGAGCGCGCGGTGATCGGCTTCCCCTGATAGGTCAGGTACACCGACGTGTTGCCGGAAATCTGGAACTGGTAACCCTTCGGGAGCGTGCCCTCGGTCCCGTCCGGCGTTTCGTACTGGTCGACCTTAAGCGCGAACGGCGAGCCGCCGTTGTTAACCACCAGAACGTCCCCGCCCTTGATCCGCGCCGCGTAATCGGGTTCGAGCTTGAGCGCCTGCTCGCGGTCGCGCCGGTAGTCCTCGCGCTTGTTGAGTCGGTCGGACAACTCGCTGCGGAGCCAGTACGCTTTCGCGGTCAAACCGGGCTCCAGTTCCTGGTGGATCAATTGCATGTATTCGGTGCGTGCCGCTTCGAGCCGGCCCATCCGTTCGAGGAGCGCGGCGCACTCCAGATAGGCTTCGCTCGAGCGCGGGTTCGCGGCTTGGGCGGCTGTGTAGGCCTTGATTGCCTTCTCGTCGCTCTTCTTGGCGGCATACGCCCGTGCGAGCGCGAGTTGCGCCTCGAAGCCACTTTCTTTCGCGGTTACGGCCTTCTCGAAGTGCGCGATGGCGTCGTCGGTCTTCTTCGCGTCGATCGCCTTTTGTCCCGCTTCCAGTTGCTCGCGGTACTCGTTGTCCTTCGCGACCTGAACCGGGTCCGGAGCCGGTGGTTCCGGAACGGCCATCGTCGAAGGTCCGGCCTCGGCCGGTCCCGAGCACGCGGCGACGGGGAAAAGAAGCGCAGCGCCAAAAGCCGCGCGCAGAAGGTGCCGGAGCATAAGTTACCTCAGAATGGGCGCTCCAAATGAAGCACCCGTTCCGGCCGGTGTCAAATTCCCGGCCCAGGCAACACGCCCCTTCATCGAAAATAAACCCTGGCACCCCAAATAGTTACTTCGCCATTACATCGTAACACCAGAGCGTATCGAGTTCGCGAACGTAGAACCGACCGCCGACCACGACCGGGTGCGCCCAGGTGTTGTTCTTCCCGTTGGGAACCTTGAACGCGCTGATTTCGGTGTACTTGTCCGCGGTCGCGTCCACGAGCGCGACCCAGCCGTCGGAGTAGCGGATGTAGAGCTTCCCGTCGGCGTAGGTGAGCGACGCGGACCCGCGCCCCTCGCCGCCCTTGCGGGTCCAGAGCACCCGCCCCGTCTTGAAGTCCGCACAGAACGGGTTGCCGCTATCGTCGCGGTCCCCGAACAGCTTGTCGCCGACCAGGATCACGCCGCCGTGCTTGTTGGTCAGCGCCTTGTTCCAGTACACCTCCTCCACCGCGAACCGGTCGCCGTCCTTAGTCACCTTGAGGAGCGCGGCCCCGCGCCCGTACCCGGCCGCGGCGAACACGAACTCGCCGCTCACAATCGGCGTCGGAATGTTCGCGGTGTTCCCGCCGAACCGGTCGCTCTTGGTGCCGTACCGCCACAGCATTTTGCCCGTTTTCGCGTCGAACGACACCAGCCCGTTGGCCATCAGTTGAACGTACTGCTTTACCCCGCCCAGGTTCGCGATCACCACGGACGAGTACCCGGCCGCGTCGCCGCCGTCGATTGACCCCGCCCACACCCGTTTGCCGGTTTTCTTCTCCAAAACAACCATCGCGGCCTTCGGACCACCGGGCGTCACAACGAGGCGGTCCCCGTCGAGCAGCGGCGATTCGGCGAAGTTCCACGGACCGACTTCGCCACCGAAATCCTTCGGCAAGCTCTTGCGCCACACCTCTTTCCCGCTCTTCGCGGACGCGCACACGAGATCGCCGTGCTGCCCGAGCGCGAACACGAGTTCGCCGTCGGTCGAGGGCGTGCAGCGCGGCCCCTGGTAGTTCCCGCCGGTCTTGCCCACTTTCAGCTCCCACAACTTCTTGCCGGTCTTGCGGTCGATTCCGAACAGGAAACAGTCCTTGTCCGCGTCGCCCATCGTGAACACCTTGTCGCCGCTCACGGACACGCTGGAGAACCCGACCCCGATCTTGGTCGTCTGCCACGCGAGCGGCGGGCCGTCCGCGGGCCACTCTTTGAGCAACCCGGTGTCCTTGGACACGCCGGTCCGGTCCGCACCACGGAAGATGGGCCAGTCGTCGGCCCCAATCACCGGTACGGCAAACACAAGACCGGCAAGAAGTAACGCAAAGAGAACGCGAGGCATTGGTGCTCCCAGAGAGAGATGGAGGCGGGAACGGTGGCAGGTCGAACGGCGACGGCGAGTCGCGCCGCCATTCTACTTCACGCGGATTCACAGCAGAACGATCTTCTTCACTGAACTCGTGGTCTCACCCCGGCTCGTTCTCCGCGTCGTCCGCTTTCGCGGGTAGCTCGAACGGGGGAAGCGGCACGAGCCCCAAGTGTTCCCGCGCCGCACTCACGAGGTTCATGAGGCGGGTCCGCGTAAGGAGATGCGCTTCGAGCACCTCCGGCGGAATAACGACCGCGGTCGCCAGCCCCACTCCCAGCGGTCGGCGAAAGTCCGGCTTCTTGTTCTTCGTCGGAGGGCCGTTGAAGTACGAGGTGTAGCTCCCCCAACCGCCTTCGATCCACGCCGCAAAAACGGGCGTGTTCGGGCGCGCCTTCAGGATCTGCCACACGCCCTGACCGAACCGGCGCAGGGGCCGATCCTCGGACCGGCGCAGGTAGCCCTCGGGGAAAATCACGACACACTCGCCGCGGTCCAGCGCCGCGATCGCTTCCAACAGTTCGGGCGCGTCCTTCTTGAGCGCCTTTTCCGGTACCCGAATAATGCCGAACGCAGCCATGAGCTTTCGGAAAAGTGGCAGATCGTAGAACTTCGCGGTCATCATCGGCGTGAGCGGGCGCGGGAGCACCTTCGCCAGGAAAATGGGGTCGAGCCAGCAGGCGTGATTGGCGATCACGAGACACGCGCCGGTTCGCGGGAAGTCCGTGAAACCGGGACCAGCTCGCCGAACGCGGTACATCACCCACAAGACGGGCTCCACCACCAACTCGAACAGCGGCCGGAACAGCCGCCCCCACGACCAACCGACGAGCACTACGGACGCGAGCAAAACGAACCCCTGCGGGACATCGAACGGGCGCCCGCGTTCCACGCACGCCCACGCGATCCCCCCTCCGGCGAGAGCCGCGCCGAAGAGAACGGCGGTTTCTGGCCAGGGCTCCTCCCCTCGGCGCCCGCGTGCGAGCGCGCCGATGATGAGTCCGAGCGGGGCGCCGTGTGCCCAGCCGGGCCACTCGCCCCAATACACACCGTGCCCGACCGCGGCCAACCACGCGATCGCAGCTAGCGGTACCAGTCCCAGTGCCCGGTACGGCGACCAGTAGAGGAACGGGAGCAGTGCGGACCAGACCGCGGTCCCGACGAACCACAGCCCGTTCGCTCGGCGCACGTCTGCGGGGACATCGACCACGAGGACCGCCAGCGCGGGTACCGCGAGGCACACGAGCACGGCCGCGCCGAGCGCGCTGTGTCGGTCGCGGCGGACTTGGGGCGAGTCGGATTCGGGCATGACGGCTCCGCGAGTGGGTGCGGGCCATGTATATCGCGAGATTGGAATCCTTGCCACAGCCGGACCGACCACTATAGTAAAAAAGTCATAAAGCCCAGAAGTCGCAAGCCATAAAATCGAAGACCGGTAATTTAAACGTCTTCGGTTCTAGCACTTACGACCGGCGCCTTGAGACTTGGAAGCTCCGCGTTCGCCTCGGACTACCGGGGCAATGTTATAGGATCACGGTCATGGCCAAGACGTGCGTTTTCACCGGCAAGAAGGCGGTTTTCGGGAACCGCAAGAAGTACCGCGGTAAGGCGAAGTACCTCGGCGGTGTCGGTAAGAAGATCCTCGGCACCAGCCGCCGGAAGTTCAAGCCGAACCTCCAAAAGATGCGCTGCGTCGTGGACGGCGTGGTGAAGAAGGTATGGGTGTCCGCCTCCGCGATCCGCAGCGGGCTGGTGGTGAAGCCCGTGAAGGTGAAGCCGTTCGAGAAGGTCAACGTTTAGTCGTTGCTTCGGAATAAATCAAAATAAAGGCCGCACGCGAATTCGCGTGCGGCCTTCGAGCATTTCGTTCGGTGGTTACTTCTTCAGCTTGTACTCGCCTTCGAGTACGTCCTTCGCCTCGTCAGCGCCCTTCAGTTCGGAGAGCGTCGCGACAGCGTCCTTCACGACCCACTTGAAGCTGATCTTATCGCCCTTCTTCGGCTTGCTGGGGAAGCTCCCCTTCTCTTCTACGTCGGTGAATTCGGCCGTCACAACGTCTTTTTCCTTCGTGAGCTTGGCCTTCACGATGATGCCGTTATCGCCGCTGAAAACGTTGAAGGTCGCGGTGTCTTTGCCGAACTCGAACTTGAGGTCGATGCCGTTGGCTTCGCGGAGCCACGTCGCGGCCTTGTCCGCTTTCTTGTCTTCGGCGCCGGCACTGAACGCGACGAGAGCCAGAACGCAACCGGCCACCAGAAGTCGGAACATGGAGAACTCCTTGAGACGGGGAAGTGTGACGGCTCGGGCCGTCGTCGCCAGAGTAGCGGAACGCCCCGCCCCCGCCCACCGGTTCACGAGAAACACACGGTCAGTTCGTGGGGGTGGCCGTCTGTGTGTCGATCTCGGAGAGCGCGTTCTGTAACCACCGAGTGACGCCCTTCTCGGCGGCCTTTTCTTCGAGGTGGCGGAGAACCGCTTCGTGGGACTCGCTCCCAGCGGCGACCTGTCCCAACTCCAAGGCGGTTGTGTGGAACAAATCGGCGAGGTGAAAAACGGCCTTGTTCCCCGTATCCCACCCCTGTTCGCGGATCTCGATAAGTGCACGGTACAAGAGCCGGTACAGAACATCAGCCGCGGATTTCGTTGTGGTCATCGGGTCAATCCAGGTCGGGAAACATGGACAGATCGGGCGTGTAGGGGAACACGGGTACGAGCGCGTCCGGAGAAATAGTGCTACTCGAATCTCCCGCGCGTCGCTGAAGCTCGTGGGCACGGCCGTTTCCGTCCACAAGCCTGCCGGTTTTGGTGTTCTCCGTCAAGTAGTCCGCGTTTTTCGGATTTTGGACGCTTTCAAGCAACTCGTCGTCCGAGAGTGAACGGAGACCGGGCCGCGGTTTCGCGTGCGCAGACCCTTGAAGCGGTTTCAAATCTTTGACGGGGACGTACCGCATGGGCGACCCGGCGGTTCGTAAAGGCAACGGCCTTAAGATACTGCGTTCAAACGAAAAACGGAAGCCCTGTAACCCCGGTTGAGCTTCCGTTACGGAACACGGCGGGGTATATGACCGGCCCGTGTTCCGTAACGGAAGGAGCCGTTCGTGATACCGTGGCCCAATCGCAGGTGCGTACTCGCGATCGTCATGCTGGTCGTTATCGGGGCGGGATTCGCCCTGGTCCCCGTCTACGGGGAAACGATCCACCGGTTCGGCTTCGGTAACAAGAACACCGTCCTCGTGCGCGGGGACGCGAACGTCAAGGTCGAGGAGAAAGAGCACGACGTCTCGAACGATTCGTACCACAGCCGCCCGACCAGCGAGCACCTCCTGCTCGCGGCCGACCTCGCGACCGGCGACTCCGCGTTCATTCACTACCACTACGACACGCCCCACGCGCCGGTCACGGCCGCGCTCTCGGCCGGCGTGTACGTGAAGGCGACGAAGCCCGGCATCCAGCTCCGGGCGCGGGTCGTGTTCCCGAAGGAGCAAGACCCGGCGCACCCCGAGTCGTCGCTCACCACACTCATCGTCGGCGACACGTACACCGAGCGGGGCCAGTGGCAGAAGCTCACACTGACCGAGATCCCCGCGCTCATCGGGAAGCACCTGCCGGTGCTGCAAACCAAAATCGGGCGGGCCGTGAACAGTACCGGCGCGTACATCGACCGGCTCGTGCTGAACGTCTACACCGGGCCCGGCACCGCGCACATTTACATCGACGACCTCGACATCGGCCCGGTGAAATCGCCCGACGCCGCGGGCGGGGCGCCCGGCACGCCGGTGAAGAAGACGAAGACAGATGCGCCCGCGAGCAACGCGCGCGGGCGCATCTCCAAACTGGACAGCGGGCAACTGTTCGTGGACGGGAAACCGTTCTTCTTCCGGGCCGTGCGCCACACGGGGGCGCCGCTGCACGTGCTGCGCGACGCCGGATTCGACGCGCTGTGGGTGCCCGCGGACGTTCCCGACGGCGTCATGGAAGAGGCGAACCGCGAGGGCTGGCTGGTCATGCCGTCGATCCCGACCGCGCTGCCCGCGTCGGTGGCCGACAAGAGCGAGGCGGAGGTCGCCGCGCTGGACAAGTACTTCCGCAAGTTCTCCGGCTCGGACGTGCTGTTCTGGGATCTCGGTGGCGGGCGCGTCCAGGAGCAGACCCCCGCGGTCAAGCGCACCCAGGACTACATCCGCAAGTTCGACGGGAAGCGCCCGTTCAGCGCCGACGTGTGGGACGGGTTCCAGGGCTACTCGACGTTCCTCGGTGCTGTTGGTGCGCACCGCTGGCCCCTGTTCACCAGCCTCGAGCTCTCCGGGTACCGCGACTGGATCGCCCAGCGCATGGCCCTCAGTTCGACCCGGGCCGTGTTCTGGACCTGGGTGCAGAACCACGCGCCGGACTGGTACGTCGAGAACGTGGCCCGGGTCCGGAAGGAACAGTTCACCGATCCCATCGGCCCGCACCCGGAGCAGGTGCGGCTCCTCGCCTACATCGGCGTCGCGTGCGGGTGCCAGGGGCTGGGGTTCTGGTCCGACCAGTTCCTCGCGGACAGCCACTTCGGGCGCGACCGGCTCCAGGGAATGGCGATCCTCAACGCGGAACTGGAGATGCTCGCGCCGGTGCTGCTCGCGCGGAGCTCCAAAAACGTCCTGTGGCTCGACACGGACCACAAGGACGTGAAAGCGGCTCTGATCCGCGGCACCCGCGGGTCGCTGCTGCTCCCGCTCTGGCTCGGAAAGGGCAGCCAGTACGTACCGGGTCAGGGCGCGGTCAACTCGATTAAGGTGACCGTTCCGCTCGTACCCGACGGCGCGGACCCGTGGCGCATCTCCCCGGCGAACGTGGAGTGCCTGCGGAACAGCGCCGTCAAGAAAACGGGCGGGACCGAGCTCACGATCAACGAGTTCGACCTCGTGACCCCCATCGTGTTCACCAACGAGTTGCAGCAGGACGGGTTGGTCGCGCAGTGGCAGGACTTCAACCGCAAGAACGGGCCGCGCGCGGCGCGGTGGGCGATGGACCTCGCGGCCGAGGAGTACGAAAAGACCTACATCGTTCACTCGCGCCTCGCCCAAATGGGCGTGCACGTGCGCGACGCGGACGGCCTGTTCCAAAACGCGGCGAAGGCCCACGAAAGCGCCCGACGCGACAACGCCGCGGGCCTCCACGCCAAAGCGTTCGCCCACGCACAGGCGGCGCTGCGCCCGCTCCGCGTCATCATGCGGGACCACTGGGACAAGGCCGTCGCCACCCTCGATACGCCGAGCGCCAGCCCGTTAGCGGTGAGCTTCTTCAGCCTCCCCCAACACTGGGACATGTTCCGCGAAGTCCAGTCGTGCAAGCCCACGACCACGGTGCTCCCGGGCGGGTCGTTCGAGCCGGGGCGCGCGGACGTTCCGGACGGCGGGTACCCGGTCGACGCGGTCCCCGGGTGGAGCGCGCGGTTCGGGACGCTCGACCGCGTGAAGGTGGCCGCGGGGGTGGTGTCGGCGGCCAAACTCGCGGACAAGGCCGAGCCGAAGGTGCCGGCCTTCGAGGGGCCGAGAATGTACCTCCCGAGCCGCCCGATCGCGCGGCCCGAGGACGGCTACGTCCCTCCGGCCCCGGAACTGGGCCGCGGGGTGCTGAAGCTCGAGGTCCAGCGCCGCGTGGATCTCGCGGGAGACGGGAAACCGGCGGAAGCGATCGCCCGCCCGCTCGAGCGCACGTTCCTCGCGGTCGAGAGCCCGTCGGTGAAACTGCCCCCGGGCTCGTTGGTCCGCATCAGCGCGTGGATCAAGGTGCCGGACAGCATCGGCCTCACCGCCGACGGCGTGCTGTTCTACGACGACGTATGCGGCGAACCGCTCGCGGTGCGGCTCACAAACACGGAAAAGAAATGGAAGCAGTTCCACCTGTACCGCCGCGTGCCGCAATCGGGACAGATCGCGCTGACGATGGCCCTCACCGGTGAGGGGATCGTGTACTTCGACGACGTCCGCATCGAGCCGCTCGTCCCGGCCGCACAGGGCGCCGGTTACGCGGCCCGCCCGCCGCAACCGCAATCGGCGGTTCAACCGGCCGGCGGCGTTCGACAGCGATAAGATTGATGTGTCCGGGGAACTACACCCCGGACACGTTCGAGCCTCGCCCGGTGAGTCATGACGCGAGATTGGTGGCGATCCCAGGTTGCGCTGGTGGCGTTCGTGGCGCTCATCGTGACCTGTATTGCCTACCTCAGCGTGACAGTCGCCAATTCAAAACCTCCGAACTACACGCGGATCGAGGACGGGCTGTACCAGGGCGGGGCCGTCGCCTCACCCCCCTGGCGCACGCACGCGGTCCTCAACCTGAGCGAGAGCGCCGATCCCTACGAGAGCGAGGTACACGTCTGGGAGCCCATCCCCGACGCCGCACCCGCACCCGATCTCGAATGGCTCCAACGCCAAGTCGACTGGGTCGACGCCCAGCGCCGGGACGGGCGCCAGGTCTTCGTTCACAGTCACAACGGCATGAGTCGCAGCGGGATGGTCATCATCGCGTACCTGATGCGCAAAAACCACTGGTCGCGGGAACAATCACTGGACTTCGTTCAGAGCAAGCGCCCGATCACGCAACCGAACGAAGCCTTCATGGACCTACTCGCGAAGTGGGAACGGGTCGTACTGGAAAAGGAACCGCACTAAGACCCAACCCGTGAGCGATCATGCGCAGAAAGTGGCTGCGATCGCGGATCGCTTGGGTCGCCCTTACCGCACTCGCCGTCGCCGGTGGCGTTCACTTCGCCGTTCAAATTCTCACATCGGAACCTCCGAACTACACGCGGATCGAGGACGGGCTGTACCAGGGCGGGGCCGTCGCCTCACCCCCCTGGCGCACGCACGCGGTCCTCAACCTGAGCGAGAGCGCCGATCCCTACGAGAGCGAGGTACACGTCTGGGAGCCCATCCCCGACGCCGCGCCCGCACCCGACCTCCAATGGCTACAAAGACAAGTCGAATGGATCGGCGCCCAACGGAGCGCGGGTCGGCGCGTGTTCGTTCGCTGTCGTAACGGTGTGAGTCGCAGTGGGATGGTGGTCGTGGCCTATCTGATGCACAAAAACCGCTGGTCGCGGGAACAGTCGCTGGAGTTCGTGCGGAGCAAGCGCCCTGTGACAAGGCCCAATCCGGCGTTCATGGACCTGCTCGCTGAGTGGGAGCGAGTTGTATTGGGGAAATGACCGCGAAAAACGGAACCGGGGAGGCCTCAGCCTCCCCGGTTCCGTTTATTCACTTGGTTCTCAATCGCGGTAGCGAACGTCCACTGTGCCGTTGTTGCGGAACTCGATGTCCACGACCCCGTTCCGGAACTCGAACCGGATGGACCGGCGGTCCACCTCGAAGTCGCGGAGCGTGCCGTTCGGCAGCGCGAAGCACACGCGCACCGGCTGCCGCGTTGCAGGGTGGATGATCCACACGTCGTGCTGGCCCGGGGTCGGAGTGAAGAACCGCGAGAACTCGCTCAGCGTCACCGCTCGCGGCCCCACAGGAACGGGCACCACCGGGTTCACCACGACCGGAACCGGCACCACAACCACCGGGCGGTACACGGGAGCGGGCGTAATTTGCGGTTGCAGCGTCACCCGCGGCGCGAGTGTGACGGGCGGCGTGTAAACCGGCGGTTGGGCCGGGCTGGTCAGCGCGAGCGACAAGAGTAGCGGCGTCATGGTGGGTTGCTCCGTTCGTGCCTGTTGTGCCGGTGGAACGCCGCCCGCGCTCGGAACTTGCGCGCCGCTTTTGCCCGCTCTTCTCGGTTCGGGTGAAATAATCTCGGCCCGCGTTCAGTAACCATCCCCGAACACAGTGCTTTTTGCTTGTGTCGGCATCGGCTCTCGGGCAATCTGAGAGCCACCCCCCGAGCCGTTTTTGAGAGTGCCGATGCCGTCCGCGGACGTGCTGGATTTCGAGAAGTTACTCGCACCGATCCCCGGCGAGAAGCCGACCGGGGTGGACCTCCGGGTCAACGCCGGGCCGAGTTCCCCCTATTACCAGGTGAAGGACGGGCGGAGCGCGGCCCGCGCCGCCGAGCGCCGAATCGAGGGCGGACAGGACGAATCGCCCCCGGACTGGAAGCCGGTCGTCACGGCCGCGACCAAAGCGCTGGGTGAGAGTACGAAAGACCTCGAACTGGTCGCGTACCTGATCGAAGGCCTGTGCCGCACGCAGGGCGTCGCGGGCATTCGTGACGGGTTCAAACTCGCCCGCGGACTGGCAGAGAACTTTTGGGACGGGCTACTCCCCGCGCCCGACGAAGACGGACTCGCGACCACGCTGGGGCCGCTGGCCGGACTGAACGGGGACGACGCCGAAGGGACGCTGATCGCGCCGATCAACCGGATCGCGATCACCGACTCGGCCTCGTTCGGGAAACTCACCACGGCGGTGTACCTGCAAGCGGTGGCGGTGGCGAAGATCGTCGATCCCGAGGCGCGCGAGCGCCGGATCGCGGCCGGTTCGCCGAGCATGGAGATGGTGCAAAAGGCGGTCGACGAGACGCCGGCACCGTTCTACCGCACGCTGGTTGAAGACCTGACCGCGGCCCTCGAAGAATTCGCGAAGCTGAACGCGGTTCTCGACGAGAAAGGCGGCCGATTCGCCCCGCCCTCATCCGCGATCCGCAACGGGCTCGAAGGCGTTTTGGCCGCGATCAACGACGTGGCACGCGGAAAACTCGCCGTCACCGCAACGGCCGCGGCCCCGACGAGTGACGCCCCCTCGGGTACGGACGCGGGCGGCCAACCCAACACGGGCACGGGCGGGGACAGCGGCGCGGGGGGTGAGCGGCTCCCGACGGTCCGCACCCGCGACGACGCCCTCAACGCGATCCTCCAGTTGAGCGACTATTTCCGGCGCACCGAACCGCACTCGATGGTTCCCTACGCGCTCGAACAGGCCGTGCGGTGGGCGCGGATGCCGCTCCCGGAACTGATGACGGAACTGATCGACGACGACTCCGCCCGCCGCGCGCTGTTCAAGCAGGTGGGCATCCGCAACGACAGTTGATGCGGCCGGGCGCCCGCGGCCGAAGCGCAACAATAACGAGAGCGCCACCACCGGTGAACGCTCGCCGACCGGGTGACACCGGTCACGTGCCCGAATCCCCCTCACCACAGGTGCCGCATGGGTAGCGAGAGCTTGCAGAAGAAGTTGGACCGGGTCCGCAAGCCGCGGGTCCACATCACGTATGACGTGGAGACGGAAGGCGCGCTGGTGGTCAAGGAGCTGCCGTTCGTGGTCGGCGTCCTGGGCGACTTCTCCGGCCAGCCGACCGAGCCGCTCAAGCCGCTGAAGGAGCGCAAGTTCATCCAGATCGACCGCGACAACTTCAACGACGTGATGAGCCGGATGACGCCCGGGTTGAACCTGAAGGTGAAGAACACCCTCAAGGACGACGGGTCCGACCTCGGACTGCAACTCAAGTTCAGCAACATGGACGACTTCTCCCCGGAGAAGGTCGCCCAGCAGGTCGATCCCGTCAAGAAGCTCATCGAAACCCGGGACCGGCTCCGCGACCTGCTCACGAAGGTCGACCGCTCCGAGGATCTCGAAGGGCTCCTCGAAAAGGTGCTCTCGAACACCGAAGAACTCAAGAAGCTGGCCGATCAGGTCGGCGCCCAACCAGCCGACGGGCAGTAAGAGAAGGGCCTTTGGCGCAGAAGCCCGGGACGAAGGGTGAGGGGCGGATCGGGGTCAAATCCCGGCGCCCGGCACCCCCAGTGCCCCCGTCTTCTCACCCTTCACCCGTTCATAATAATTTCCCCTTCTCTTAACCGGGACACAAACAATGGCCAACGAACAACAAGCGGCCGGGGCCGCGGGCGCGACCACAACCGTTGAGGCCGGCAGCCTGCTCGACCAGGTGCTGACCGCGACCAAGCAGACCGAGCGGACGCGGGCCGAGGAACTGATCCGCACGCTCACCGAAGAGGCGCTCAAGGGCACGGTCGCCTACTCGAAGAACGTGACCGTGACCATCAACCAGGCGATCAAGGCCATCGACGCGGCCGTGTCGAAGCAGTTGAACGCGGTGATGCACCACCCGGACTTCCTCAAGCTCGAGGGCTCGTGGCGCGGGCTGCACCACCTCGTCATGAACAGCGAGACCAGCCCCAACCTCAAGTTGAAGGTGCTCAACGTCTCCAAGCGGGAGCTGTTCAAGGACGTGGACAAGGCGGTCGAGTTCGACCAGTCGCAGATCTTCAAGAAGCTCTACGAGAACGAGTTCGGCACGCCCGGCGGCGAGCCCTACGGGTCGCTCATCGGCGACTACGAGTTCACCAACCACCCCGAAGACATCGAGCTCCTGTCGAAGATGTCGAACGTGGCGGCGGCGGCGTTCTGCCCGTTCGTCAGCGCGGCCGACCCGAAACTGTTCGGGTTCGACAAGGGCTGGACGGACCTCTCCACCCCGCGCGACCTGTCCAAGGTCTTCGACTCGGCCGAGTACGCGAAGTGGAAGTCGTTCCGCGACTCGGACGACTCACGGTTCGTGTCCCTCACGATGCCTCGGGTGCTGGCGCGGTTGCCCTACGGCGCAACCACCAAGCCGGTCGAAGCGTTCGGCTACGAAGAGGGCGAGTTCGATAAGAACGGCTCCCCGAAGGCCCTGGACCACGCGAACTACTGCTGGATGAACTCGGCCTACGTGATGGGCACGAAGCTCACCGATGCGTTCGCCAAGTACGGCTGGTGCGTGGCGATCCGCGGGGCCGAGGGCGGCGGGAAGGTGGAGGGGTTGCCGGCCCACGTGTTCAAGAGCGACGACGGCGACCCGGACCTGAAGTGCCCGACGGAAATCGGCATCACCGACCGCCGCGAAAAGGAACTTAGCGACCTCGGGTTCCTCCCGCTGTGCCACTACAAGAACACCGACTACGCCGTGTTCTTCGGCGCGCAAACCGCTCAGAAGCCGAAGAAGTACGACAAGCCGGAGGCCACCGCGAACGCCGCGATCTCGGCGCGCCTGCCGTACATCATGGCCAGCTCGCGCATCGCCCACTACCTGAAGGTCATGGCCCGGGACAAGATCGGCTCCTTCATGGAAACGAAGGACTGCGAGGACTGGTTGAACCAGTGGATCAGCCAGTACGTCAACTCGAACCCGAACGCGGGCCAGGAGATGAAGGCCAAGTACCCGCTGGCCGAAGCGAAGGTGTCCGTGGCCGAGATCCCGGGCAAGCCGGGCTCGTACAACGCGGTCGCGTACCTGCGCCCGTGGCTCCAGTTCGAGGAGCTTACCACCTCGCTCCGCATGGTCGCCCGCATCCCGAAGATCGGGTGAGAAGGTGCCCCCGTCCACAAGGACGGGGACTCCGAATTAGTGCCGATGCCCCGCATTGCGAGTGGGGTTATTGCTGACACCCCCGCCCTTGTGGACGGGGTTCACTTTGTCGCTCGCACCTCATGAACAGACCCGCGTTCACCTACGAGACGCAGTTCGCCGACGCCCCCGCGGCGCCGGCCGCAGCGCCCTCGTTGCTCGACGCGGTGCTCGCGGCCACCGGGGACATCCCCGGCTCGAACGAAGCTCGGTCCGCGCCGCACGCGGTGGGCCGGCTCGACCGGTTCCTCGCGGCCACCGACCTCGGCGAATCGCTCCGCGAGTGGTTCGGTACGATTCCGGAGGCGTGGACCGGTGATTTGAAGGGAAAGATCACACGCGCGCTCAACCGCGACGTGGCCCGCGTCGATGAGTTACTGAACACCCAGTTGAACGCGGTCCTCCACCACCCCGCGTTCCAGAAGCTCGAAGCGTCGTGGCGCGGGTTGCGGTACCTCGTGGACCAGGTGCCCGACGGCGCGAACGTGAAGGTGCGCGTGCTCCCCGCGACGTGGAAGGATCTGGTGCGCGACCAGGACCGCGCGCTGGAGTTCGACCAGAGCCAGTTGTTCCGCAAAGTGTACAGCGACGAGTTCGGCACGCCCGGCGGCGAACCGTTCGGGCTGCTCGTCGGTGATTACGAACTGACGCACCGCGCGTACCCGGACCACCCGACGGACGACGTCGCCGCGCTGCGAGGCATCAGCGGGGTCGCGGCAGCAGCGTTCGCGCCGTTCATCACGGGCATCGATCCACGGTTCTTTGAACTCGATTCGTTCACCGAACTGGAAATCCCGCTCGATTTAGAAAGAACTCTGGCCCAATTGGACTACTTGAAGTGGCGCGCGTTCCGCGACACCGACGACGCACGATTTTCCGGTCTTCTGCTCCCGCGTGTGCTGTACCGCCGGCCCTACGGCGACGATCCCGGGAACGGCCCGGGCTTCGCGTTCCAAGAAGACACGGCCGATCCCACCCGCAAGGGGTACTTGTGGGGCAACCCGTGTTTTGCGTTCGCGGCGGTTGCGGCGCGGGCGTTCGCGCAGTCGTCGTGGTTGGCCGACGTGCGCGGGGCGCGCCCGGACGCGACGAACGGCGGGCGCGTGATGGGCTTGCCCGGCGTGGGGTACGGGACCGGGCACGGCGAAACGGCCCGCAGCGTGGTGGACGCGCACCTGACCGACGCGAGAGAGAAAGAGCTGAGCGACCTGGGGTTCGTCCCGCTGTGCCACATGCCCGGGGTGCCCGAGGCGGCGTTCTACTCGACGCCGAGCGCGCAGAAGCCCAAGGCCCTCGATACCGAGGGCGCGAGCGCCAACGCCCGACTCTCCACGATGCTGCACTACATGCTGTGCGTGTCGCGGTTCGCCCACTACCTGAAGGTGATTATGCGCGACCGCGTGGGCGCGTTCACCTCGCCGGCGGAAGTGGAACGGCTGCTCTCGGACTGGCTCGCGAACTACGTGGCCAGCAACGACGACGCCAGCCTCGAAACGAAAGCCCGCTACCCGTTACGGGAGGGCAACGTGCGGGTGTGGGAGGTATCGGGTAAGCCGGGCAGCTACCAGTGTACGATTTACCTCCGCCCGCACTTCCAGTTGGACCAGTTGACCGCCGGGATCCGGTTGACGACGCAGTTGAGCACACGAGCGGACACGTGACGGCGCCGCCCGCAAGGACGGGGCACCCTGAAGGGCCACCAATGACACCGACCGAAGCCTACAAAGCCGGCAAACTTGGCGACGCGGTCTCCGCGGCACTCGAACAAGTGCGCAGCGCCCCCACGGACCGCGGTAAGCGGCTGTTCCTGGCGGAGCTGTGCTGTTTCAGTGGCGACCTCGACCGCGCCGACAAGCAGCTCGACGTGCTGTTCACGCCGGACGCCGCGGACATCATCCAACTCACGCTATTCCGCCAACTCATCCGCGGGGAAACGGCCCGACGCGAGGTCTTCACTCAAGGTCGCGTGCCCGAGTTCCTCGCACAGCCGTCGGACGCGCTCAAGTTACGGTTGGAAGCGCTCATCCGCGTGCGCGAAGGTAAGACGGGCGAGGCCGCGGAATTGCTTACGAAAGCGGAAGAACAGCGCCCCGCGGTCGCCGGGTCGTGCGACGGTGTCGCGTTCGACGACTGGCGAGACCTCGACGACGTCACCGCGCCCGTACTCGAAGTCATCACCGCGAACGGCAACTACTACTGGGTGCCGCTCGAAGCGGTCGAGGCACTGGAGTTCCACAAGCCGGAACGCGCACGTGACCTCTACTGGCGCCCGGCGCGCCTGATCGTGCGCGACGGACCGGACGGCGTGGTGTACGTCCCCGCGCTCTACTTCGGCTCGCACACCGCGCCCGACGATGAAGTAAAGCTCGGGCGCCGAACCGACTGGCTCGGGGGCGAAACCGAACCGTACCGCGGGCGCGGGCTGCGCGAGTTCCTCGTCGGCGACGGGTCCAAGACGGTGCTGGAAATCGAGAAGATCGAAGGGGCGAAGTAGCCGTGCCGCCGATCCGCTCCGATCAACCGCTGGTGCCCTCGGTCCTCGACCGGTTGCTCGACGACGAGCCGGGCGTCAGCACCGAACCGCCCCGCAACCGCTCGCAGCTCCTCCGCGAACTCAAGCTCTCGGTCCGGCGCGACATCGAGAGCCTGCTCAACGCCCGGCGCCGCAACGTGACGCTCCCGCCGGGCCTGTCCGAACTCGCGAACTCGCTCCTCACTTACGGCGTACCCGACTTCAGCGGCGCGGGGCCGGCGACCGAGGACCAGCGAAACGCCTTCTGCCGGATGCTGGAAACGGTCCTCGTCCAGGGCGAGCCGCGCCTGCTCCGCGTGGGCGTATCCCTGGCGGGCGATGTCGATACAGCCGACCGCACGCTGCGGTTCCGCATCGACGCCCTGCTCCGCGCGGATCCGGCCCCCGAACCGGTGGTGTTCGACTCCACGCTCGAACCCTCCACGCACCAGTTCGCCGTACAGGGTGGCTGAGGAGACAGAGGGAGAAGAACAGCCACGGATGAACACAGATAAACACAGATCGAACAAGAAGTATAATAGGTGATTCAGTTCCGGTGAATGTGCCTTTAATACTGTCTCTCGACTGATCCGTGTTATCTGTGTTCATCCGTGGCTGATTGTTGGAACTGCTAATGACTGAAGACCTGCTCCCGTATTACAACCGCGAGTTGTCGTACATCCGCCGGCACGCGGCGCGGTTCGCGGAGGCGCACCCGAAGGTCGCGGCCCGGCTGCGCCTCGGACCCGACGGCAGCGAAGACCCGCACGTCGAGCGCCTGTTGCAAGGGTTCGCGTACCTCACGTCGCGCGTGCGCCACAAACTGGACGACGAGTTCCCGGAGATCACCCAGGCGATCATCGGCACACTGTACCCGCACTACCTCGCGCCGATCCCGAGTTGCGCGGTGGTGCAGCTCGATCTCGATCCGGGGCAGAACGAACTCACGAGCGGGCTCACCGTCCCGCGCGCTCAGGCGCTCGAAAGCGAACCCATTCAGGGCGAACCGTGCCGGTTCCGCACCGCGTACCCGGTCACACTGTTCCCGATTGATGTGCGGGTCGCGTCGCTCGCGAGCGCGCCATTCACCGCGCCCCCCACGCCGCGCGCGAACTCCGCGCTCGCCGTGCTCCGTATCGGTCTGGGTACGCGCTCGGCGAACGTGCGGTTCGCCAACTTCGCGGGGATGACGAAGCTCCGGTTCTTCCTCCGCGGGCAACCCCAACACACCCAGCGCCTCTACGAACTCCTGCTCAACCACGCGGTCGAGGTCGCGTTCGCGAAGCGCCCCGACGATAAGGGCGCGATCGCGGTCGGTCCGGAGGCGATCCAGCCGGTCGGGTTCGCACGCGACGAGGGGCTGTTCCCGTACCCGGCACGGTCGTTCATCGGTTACCGGTTGCTCACCGAGTACTTCACGTTCCCGCAAAAGTTCCTGTTCTTCGACGTGACCGTTCCACAAGCCGCGCTCGCACGCACCGATGGCGTGCTTGAACTGTTCGTCTACCTGAACCGGCAGGCCGCGGACCTCGAACCGAACGTCACGGCCGACACGTTCCGGCTCGGGTGCGCGCCGATGGTGAACCTGTACGAGCAACCGGCCGAACCGATCCGGCTCACGCAGCAGCAGTTCGAGTACCGCGTGGTGCCGGACCACCGCCGCCCGCTCGCGCACGAGGTCTATTCCGTCAACAAGGTGACCGCGACCGCGGCCGACGGGCGCGAAACGGAATACGCCCCGTTCTTCGCGGTGAAGCACAGTGGTTCGGGTTCGCGGCGCGAGGGTGCAGGTGGCGCGGGAGAAGCGGCGCACCCGTACTGGCACTCGGCCCGCCGCCCCGCGGCCGATGCCGCCGAACCGCGCCCCGATTCGACGGCCGTCGATCACGGCACCGAGATGTATCTGTCGTTCGTGGACATCGGTTTCAACCCGGCCGCACCGATCGACCGAACAGTGTTCGTGCATTGTACCTGTACGAACCGCGACCTCCCGGCTCGGCTCCCGTTCGGGGGCGGGCAACCGAAACTCCAACTCACCGAGGGCAGCGGACTCGTCACACGGATCACCTGCCTCACGCCTCCGACACCAACGGTCCGAACGCACCTGCGCGAAGAGGGCTTATGGCGGTTGGTGTCGCACCTCACGCTCAACCACCTGTCGCTGACCGACGGTCCCGACGGGGCGGACGCGCTGCGCGAGATCCTCGCGCTATACGACTTCACGGAATCCGCCGCGACCCGCGCGCAGATCGAGGGCGTGCGTGGCGTGAGCGGGAAGCGCGTTTTGGGGCGCGCGAACGGCGCGGTGTGTCGCGGGGTGGAAGTGGGTATCGAGTTCGATGAGGACCGCTACACCGGCAACGGGATGTACCTGTTCGCGAGTGTGCTGGATCGCTTCTTCACCCTGTACGCGAGCGTGAACACGTTCACGCGCACCGTCGCGACGGTCGCCCGAAGGGAAGGCGTTTATAAACGTTTCCCGTCCCGGGCCGGCGACCAGATCGTGCTGTAAGCTCCAGTAAAAGTGTCGTACGCGTTATTTCTCGTCGAACAGATTCGCGTGTTGAGATGAGTTCCACTCCCCACCCCCGTTCGCCGCTCGCCGCGCTGTTCGCCGCGCCAGGGAAGTTCGACTTCTTCCAGGCGGTACGGTTGCTCGAACGGCTCGCTTCGGCGGAGGATCGCACGGCGGTCGGAGGCGACACCGCGCCCGAGCAGGAAGCGGTGTCATTCCGCGTGCTGCCTGCGCTACGTTTCCCGGTGGGATCGGTGTCAAAGGTCGCGCCCGAACGCGACGGGCCGCCGGAACTGGTTACCACATTCGGCGGACTGACCGGGCCGGACGGGATTCTACCGCAGCATTACACCGCCCTCCTCATCAGCCGATCGCGGCTAAAAGACCACACGCTCCGCGACTGGCTCGACATGTTCCACCACCGGCTCCTGTCGCTCTTCACGCGCGCGTGGGAGAAGAACCGATGGGCCGCGGTCGTGGACCGGCAGCGTGCGGAGGGCGCGACTCGCGAGGACGCCGCCACGCGCGCGGGGTTCTCGGTCGCGGGATTCGGTACCGGCGGGCTGCGCGAGCGGCTGAAGCTCCCCGGCGACGTGCCCGTCTTCTACGCGGGGCTGCTCTCGCGCCAACCGAGCACCGCGACGGGGTTAGAGCAGATTCTCGGCGACTTCTTCGGCTGGCCGGTCCGCGTGGAGCAGTTCGCGGGTCAGTGGCTCTACCTCGACGCCGAGAACAAGGCGGAACTCCCGCGCGAGGGGCGCCCCGGGCTGAATTGTACCCTCGGGCGCGACGTGGTGATCGGGCGCCGCGTGTGGGACGTGCAGGGGAGCGTCCGCGTCGTGGTCGGGCCGCTCGACGGGCGCGCGTTCCGCAGCCTGCTCCCCGGCGGGGACGCCCGGGGGCCGGTGTGCGAAATGGTTCGCCTGTATTTGGGCCTGGAGTTCGACGCGGAGGTTCAGGTAGTCATCGAACCGGACGCGGTACCGGTCACCGCACTGGAGTACGACGAACGCGCCGGTCCCCGACTCGGCTGGAACACGTGGGTCCGCACGCACAACTTCGGCGCGCCTGTGAGCGACGTGAAGTTCGCGGTGAAGTGAGCCTCAGCCGTTCGTTGCGCACGCCGCGATCGCGCGCTCGACGTACCTGTCTCCCGGGTGCCGCACGCGCAACCGTTCGAGCGCGGGTAACACGCACGGATCGGCCAGAATCTCGGCCGCTTCGACCGCCGTAAGATACGGGTCCGGGCCGTCCAGTTCGGCAACGATGGCTTCGGCCGCGCGCGCGTCCCTGCGGTGAACCAAACCCTTGAGTGCCTCACCGCGCGTTACGTCATCTACGTCCGCGGTACGTGCCCACAATGCCGCACGAAGTTCCGGGCTGTCCCACTCGGTCTGGCTCCCAAGGGCAAACGTGGCCCAATCGCGGACCAGCGCACTCGTGTCGTCGGTGAGAGCGATCAGCGTGGCGATGGCCCGTTCGTCGTCCAAACCAGCAAGCGCATAGGCGACGCCGTAGCGAATGTGGTCGTCCGGATAGCCCACAAATCGCACGGCGCTTGGCAAGCATTCGAGCTGGTGCAGGTGCCCGAACGCGATCAGCGCGTCGTAAATAACGTCTTCGTTTTTCTCAGTTCCTAGCAAGTTCGCAAGCAGTTGAACTGATTCCACCGCGAACGGTTTATCTTGCTTGTAACCGAGTTGAGCGTGAATGTTCACACCGAGCGCGCGTTCCATTGGGCATGCGCTGGTGAGCAAACGAGTTGCGGTGTCGAACACCTCGCGCGTTCCGCGCCCGTGAAGTATGCGGATGACTTCCCAATGTGGATCACCATCTTCATCCGTCGGCGGATGAGACAGCGCGAACGAAATCAGTTCGTCCGTCGACCACGTCGGATCAAAACCGGCGTTCATACACTGCCTTGCTGTGTTGAAGTTTGTCTTGTGTTCGTGGCACAGGCCTCTGACCTGTGTGAGCGCCTCCACAGGCCAGAGGCCTGTGCCACCAAACCAAATACTCCGCGCCTCAATTCAACACCGCGCCGCTGCCTCCGGCGTTCCGCATGAATACCGCCATTTGGCTCGGCGCGCCGACTTCTGCGTCCACGTCGCCGAGCGGATCGATGCGGGCCGTGTAGCCGTGGGTGGCGCACACGCCTGCGCACCACGACGCAAACTCGGCGCGGGTCCACTCGAAGCGGTGGTCCGCGTGCCGGAACTTGCCGGCCGGCAGGTTCTCGAACCGCACGTTGTATTCGCTGTTCGGCGTCGTGAGCACAACCACTCCCGGCCGCGCGGCACCGAACAGCGCGCGCTCGAAGGCGCCCAACCGCGGCGGGTCGAGGTGCTCGATCACTTCCACCAAGGCCGCGGCGTCGAAACCTTCGAGTCGCGCGTCGCGGTACGTGAGGGCGCCGTGCAGGAGCTTCACGCGGTCGCCCAGATTGTCGGGCAGGCGCTGACGGTCGAGGCGCTGGCGCGCGATTTCCAGGCTCCGCACGGACACGTCGACGCCGACCACTTCCTTGAATTGCGGATCAGTCGCGAGCAGCCGGAGGAGCTTCCCCTCCCCGCACCCGAGGTCTAGCACGCGATTAGCACCGCTCGCGCGCAGAGCGGCATGAACAGTTGCGAGGCGCCGTTCGTGCAGGCTCACGCGGGCTTCCAACCGTTCTTCCGCCAGGTCTTGTGCAGCCGCGGCTTCATCCGGGTCGGTCACTTCGTCCCGCCCGAGCGAACTGAGCGCGGACTTCACCAATTTGCCCTGTCTGCGCAAGTACCGGGCCGCGATCTGTTCCTTTTCCGGGTGCGCGGCGAGCCAGTTCCCGCCGTGACGGAGGAGCTTGTCTACCTCATCGGTGCTGACCCAGTAGTGTTTCTCATCGTCGAGCACGGGGACGAGGACGTAGAGGTGCGAGAGCAGGTCCGCGAGCCGAACCGTGGCCGAGAGTTCGACCGTGAAGTACGGCGATTCACCCCACTCCGGGAAGTGTGTGTCGAGCGGGTGCCGCGTGGCCGAAACGTCGTATCCGAGTGGCTCGAAAAGTCTACGCAGGAAGCCCTCTCCTCCGCGCCGGCACGGAAGCGCTGTGAGCCGGGCGACCAGGGGTAGCGGGGTCTCGGCGAGTTCCGGCTTCGCCTTGCAGCTCCCGTTGAGTGCGCTGCCGAACACTTGTGACAGGGCGACGCTCAGGAACGAGGACGCCGCGTAGGGTCGGTCGTTGACGTACTGCGCGAGAAGCTCGTTACCAGTGCTTCGCCGCTGGCGCGCGAGTCCGACCGGGTCCACGTCGAGAACGAGAGCCGCGGTACAGCGCTCGTCGGCCGCCTCGGAATAGAAGACGTGAGCCTGCCCGAACGTGAGATCGAACGATTGCACCTTGTCGGGGTGCTTGTGCAGGAGCCAACCCAGGTCGGTCGCGGGGCTACGAGTCGTCGTTACAGTCAGGAGCATGTGTCGTCCGTTCAGGGCGCCTGTGTCGGTTGTTTCGATGAAGGGGACCGCACACTCTGGCGATGGAGTAACTGTTGCGGGGACCAGTTGGCCCGCAGTGTCCCTTGAGACATATTGAGAAGTGGCCGCCGCGCCGGGTTCACGGAGCCGCCAATGTTTCAGATCGCCGCGCTGTCGTTGGCACTGTCGCCCGGGTTCGGGGGGGATCCGGTGGGGCCGAAGCGCTACCCGCCCGTCTACATTCCGGTCGAAGCACCGAGCGGGTATCTGTACCAGCCCACTTACGACGTGCGCACCGCGGTCCGCTTACCCGCCACTCAATACGCGCCAAAAGCCGGCGACGTGCTGCTTCTGAGCGACACCACGCCGTTCTGGACGACCCTGTACCGACTCGTGTTCAGCGGGCGCCCGGGGCACTCGGCCCTCGTGGTGACGATGCCGGACGGGAAACTCGGGGTACTGGAAGCCGGATTCAACGACACGATCTGGACCCGACTTACACCGCTCGACTACCGGCTCGCACAGTTCCCCGGTTACATCTGGGTGCGCCAGCGCCACGTTCCGCTCACGCCGGACCAGGATGCCCGGCTCACCGCGTTCGCGGTTTCGGCGGAGAACAAGCGGTACGCGGTGGGGCTGTTCGCGGCGCAAATCACCCCACTCAGCCCGCGCGGGCCGATCCGCACGGCGCTCGCGCCCGGCCCACGCGGACCGGGGCACCCGGTGTTCTGCACGCAAGCCGTTCTCGAAGCGCTCGTGTTCGCGAAGGTCATCGATCGCCGAACGATCCGCCCCGCGGCCACGTACCCGCAAGACCTCTTTTACGACCGCTCGCGGAACCCGTACATCGATCGGCACCCGCCGCTGCTCGACGGGTGGGCGCCGCCCGCACAGTGGACACCAGTCGTGGGTTGGTCGGTTGGGGGGAAGGACGTGCCGAAGCCGCCGTCAGCCTGGCCCGGCGGGGAGGCTCACGTGGTCCACCCAATCGGTGGCGGTGCGAATCAGCCTCCGACACCCGTCGTCGTCGGGCGTGTTCCCGGCGAACTTGGCCAGGTCGCACTCGTCGAGCACCGCCCGCAGCGCCTCGGACTGTTCGACCGGCCACCCCTGCTGAGCCGTCGCCGCTGAAAGCTCGGTGGTCGTAAGTTTGGTCGCCGGGACCGCGAACCGGCGCTCCACGAACTCGCGCAAGATCGCCGCGACCCGCTCTGCAACAACATCGCCGTACATGTCGCCGGCCTCCAGTCGCGCGAGAGCGGCCCGCGCCCACTCGGTCGGCGGAATCGGTCGACGCCCCCGCCGGCGCATCAAAATGGCGAGCCCCACGACCGCACACACGAGCACGCCAGCGCCCGCGATCCACGGAACCAAAGCCCGATCCGAAGACGTCGGCCGCTCCACGGCCGGAATGTCTTCAACAGCCGTAACCGAGTGCGGTTCCGGAAGCGGCGCGGACTCGCTGCTCGTGCGCTCGACCGTAACTTCCACCGCGGGCCACGTCACCGACTGACGGTTCACAGTCACGGGGTTGAACGTCGCGCGCAGCGGTTTCCCCGGCACGTAGGGATCGAGCCGGTACACCTGCTGCCACCGTTCGCGCCCGTTCGACAGCGGCTTGATTTCGGCCTCGCCATCGGGCCGGATGCGCCAGCTCGCGTCCGCGTCCGCGGTGAGCAGCGACTTCGGCAGTTCCATAGCGCCGCGCAGAGGAGCGGGGCCTTCGATCGCGAGCGTAACGCGGACCGACTGCGACAGCTTCACTTGAGTCTGGTTCACTTGCGCGGACGCAACGACGTCCGACGGCTGCGCCCGAACCAGCGCTGCACCAACGAACAGAAGCACCAGCGCCGGCACCGCGGCCCGGATTCCCGTCTGGGTCAGCATCTCTATCCGTGCCTCCGGCGGCGGTCGCGCTTGCGGAAGAAGTTCAACAGCGCGTCGAAGTGATCGCCGTCCGTTCCCGCTTCGATCAGATCGGCCTGGCAACCCCGTGCGAGCTTGGCGAACGCCTCGTCGCGTGCTTTGGTGGCGGCGGCGAACTGGTCCCGGACGCGCCGATCGCTGGTGTCCACCAGTACCTGCTGACCGGTTTCGGCGTCCTGGAGCCGGACCAGCCCCACCGCGGGCCACACGCGCTCACGCGGGTCGCTCGTGCGCACCGCGATCAGGTCGTGTTTGTGCGCGGCGCGGCGGAACGCGCCCTCGAACCCCTTCCCGATGAAATCGCTCATGAAGAACACGATGGCCCGCCGGCGCTGCACCTTGTTGAGGTAGTCGAGGGCCGCGGCGAGGTCGGTTCCCGGGTGTTTTGGGTCGAACGCGAGAATGTCGCGCAGCAGCCGAAGAACGTGGCGCGGGCCTTTGTTCGGCGGGACGAAGCGCTCCACCTCGGACGAGAACGCGAGCAGCCCGACGCGGTCGTTGTTGCTCACCGCGCACAGCGCGAGTAGCGCCGCGAGTTCCGCCGCGGCCGAGCGCTTCGTGAGCTGCCGCGTGCCGAACCCCTGGCTCGCGGACACGTCCACCACGAGGATCATCGTCAGCTCGCGTTCCTCGACGAACCGCTTGATGAACGGGTGCCCGACGCGCGCGGTCACGTTCCAGTCGATGGTCCGCACGTCGTCGCCGGCCTGGTACTCGCGCACCTCCTCGAACGACAGCCCGGCCCCCTTGAACGCGGAGTGGTACTCGCCGCCGAGGAGCGTTTGAACGAGCCGCCGGGCGCGGAGGTGCAGTCGGCGCACCTGACGAAGCACATCAGCAGGAAGCATGAAACCGAAGCTCTCGTGGGAACAGACTCTCGATCACATTAGAGACGCACCACGGTTCCGGCGCTCACTCCGCGGAGTAGAACCCGATCACCGCGCGCACGGCCCGGCGCCACTCCCGGAGCTTCTTCGCGCGATCAGGGGCCGGTAACTTCGGCTCGAACCGTGTCGCGGCCGACACCAGCGCACCGAGCGCGGGTTCGTCGGCGTGTCCGGCTCCGATGGCCGCGAGGAACGCGGCCCCAAGAGCCGTCGACTCGCTCTGGGCCGCCCGCGCGACCGGGCGCCCGAGCGCATCGGCCTGAAACTGCAAAAACCAGTCGTTGCGCGCCATCCCACCGTCCACACGCAGGAGCCCGCCTTCTCCGGTCCCTGATTCTTTCTCGAACCCCTCCCCAACCCCTCCCCCAAGGGGAGAGGGGCTTAAAACCACCGAGGGTTCGGTCCCCCCTTCCTTCGCCGCCGGTCCGCGAGAAGCTCCGCTGACAGGACCGGCGCTCGACGAGGCGAAGGGGGTTAGGGGGTTAGGTCCATACCCCCCCCGTTCCGCCGCGTCGATCAAATCCGCCACCTGGAACGCGACGCCTTCCAGGGCCGCGCGCCCCAAATCCGCCGCGGTCGTCGCCCGTGTCAGTCCGAAGATCACCCCGCGGGCTTCGGGAACCCAGTGCGGCGCGCCCAGACCCACGAACCCCGGCACGAACAGCACCGGTTCCGCGGGGTTCGATTCCTTCGCGAGCCGCTCCACTTCCGCCGACGACTTGAACAGGTGAAGCCCGTCGCGGAGCCACTGCACCGCGGCCCCCGCGATGAACACGGCGCCCTCAAGGGCGTACTTGGGGCGCGTGTCGGTCATCGCGGCCACGGTGGTGAGCAACTTGTGTTTCGACTGTACCGCGGTTTCGCCCGTGTGGAGCAGGTAGAACGCCCCCGTACCGTAGGTACACTTCGCCTCACCGGGGGTGAAACATCCCTGCCCGAAGAGCGCGGCCTGCTGATCGCCCGCGACGCCGCGGATCGGTACGTCGTCGGGGAGGAAATCCAGCCCCTTCGTGACACCGTACTCGGCCACGCTCGGCTTCACGTCCGGCAACGCGGCGCGGGGTACGCCGAAGTAGCGGAGCAATTCGTCGTCCCACTGCATCGTGTGGATGTTGAACAGCAGCGTGCGGCTCGCGTTGGTCGCATCGGTGGCGTGAACCGCGCCACCGGTGAGCCGCCAGATGAGGAACGAATCGACCGTGCCGAACGCCAGTTCCCCGCGGTCCGCAACGACCTTCAGCAGCGGCGCGCGGTCGAGGAGCCACCGGAGTTTCGTGCCCGAAAAGTACGGGTCGAGTACCAACCCGGTCTTCGCGGTCAGCATCGGCTGATCGGCCGCGTGCTCGCGGCAAAAGTCGGTGGTGCGGCGGTCCTGCCACACGATCGCGCGGTGAACCGGGCGCCCGGTGGCCCGGTCCCACGCGACCGCCGTTTCGCGCTGGTTCGTGATTCCGATCGCGGCCACGGATTTGGCGTCGCGCCCCGACCGCGCGAGCGCCTCGCGCACCGTGCGAGCGACCGAGTACCAGATGTCTTCCGGTTCGTGCTCCACCCAACCGTCGTGCGGGTAGTGCTGTTCGATTTCCTGCTGCGCGGTGCCGAGCACGTCGAACGTTTTTGCGTCGTACACCACGGCGCGCGAACTGGTGGTTCCCTGGTCGATTGCGAGAATAACGGGAGAGGACATCGAACGGCTCCGGCAAAGGTCCAGTGTTCGCGGCTCATGGTATCATTGCCGAGCCGCGGGCGACACTACCAATGCCGGTTCCTCACGTTCCGTTCACCCGACCGCGCACAGGAACCGGTCCGTTTTGTCGCGATCGTGAAGCGGCACGCGGTTCGGTGCCGGGGTCGGCACGCGGCGCGGTGTCGGAGCGACCGGGAGCCCACTTGGGGCGGGTTTGACTCGCGCCAGCCGCGACTTAGCCTCCGCGAGACGCGCGTCGGCGTGGTCCAGTAGCTCCCGACGATCGGCTCCAAGTTCGACGCGAAACGCGACCAGTTCGCGTTCCTCCGAGCGCTGCTTCACGAGTTCCTCGAGCCGTTCGATCACAGCCGGCTTGTCCCCCTCGGCTTCCGCCAACTTGATACGTGCCTCGGTCCACTCGGCCTCCGCAACTAGGGCATCGAGCTTGCTGGCGAGGCCGCCCTCGAACCGCTTCTTCACGTATTCCAGAGCGCGCCCTTTGGCCGCCACCGCGTCGCGCAGCGGTTGCACGACTTCAGAGGCAGGCGCCGATTTGGGCTCCTCGGATTTCGCCTTCAAGTTACTAATCGCCACCCGGAACCCACTGCGGGCGTGGCTGTACCCCGCTTTGCCGATCCGGAAGCGCGCCGCGGAACGAGACAGCCAGTACGAGGACACGGCCGTACCGCCGCGGTGAACCAGTTCACGGTTCGAGTCGAGCGCAAGTTCCGAAACGTTGCCCAACATATCGAACAAGCCGAACGGGTTGGGTTCCCTTCCGCCCACCGCGTGGCTCCGATCGTCAGAATTCGTCTTGATCCACTCGTAGGTTTCCAGCGCCGAGGGTTCCGCTCCGCAATACCAGGGAGTCGTGGTCCCCGCGCGGCACGCGAACTCCCATTGCCCCTCGGACGGGACGACGTAGGTCCGGCCCTCTTTTTGACTGAGCCAGGCGCAGAACGCTTGCGCGTCGGCCAGCGTTACGAACACGACCGGGTGCTTGCGCGAGGGCACATACACCGTGTTCTTCCAGGTGTACTCGGGCTTCTGAACATCCCGGCCAGTGTTTTTGTCCCAGGCCCAACCGCCCCGGCCGCTCGCTTCCGCCGTCGTGACGTAGCCCGTTTGCGTCACGAACAGCTCGAACTGCTCGCTCGTGACTTCGTGGGAACCCAAATAGAACGGGGCATCGATCGCGGTCACCGTGGTGGACGCCTCGCTTTGGATCTCCCGGTGCGCCCACTCCTCCGGGTCTACCATCCTGAGCACAGGTGCAGTCGCAACTGGCTCGGGTTTGCGGCCCTCCTGTACGCTCCCGGGTGGGATGAGCCGGAACTTCATACCGACGGAATTGGTGTGTTCGACCGGCAGAACGAGATGACGCGACCAGGCTCTTTGGTGCTCGTTCGCTTGAATCGCGTCGAACGGGGCAGTAGCGGGCGACGGTTCGGGGTCCGCGATGTGATCGGTGCGTTGAGGGTTGTCGCGCATGACGACCCGAATGGTGACCCGCTCGCCGCGCTTGATCTCGAACCCCGGTGCGCGGTCGGCGCTCGTCCGCGACGAGTGACCGGTGAGCACGCCGTGCGTCGCGATCTTCCAGTGCTCCGCGGTCCGCTTGAGTGAGGCGAACCCCGGTTCGAGTTTGTACTTGCCCGGCGGCAGTTTGATCTTCGGGTGCTGGCTCACATCGAACCAGTCGGTGACCGCGTCGTCACCCTGGTGAACAATCACCGACACCAGCTCGGGGTCCGGGACGATTTCGACTTCGCCCTGATTGCCCACGTACAAAGCAAGTGGACCGAACTCAACAACGCTGGAGCACACGATTAGCAAGGCCAAAGCCGCTACGAAAGGAACCCAGCTCCGCGGCGCCGGTGTTTTTGGGCGCGCGTGTTTGACCGGTGCCCCCGCGGGTACAGGCCCCGGCGACTTGGGAGAGGGAACCGACCCAACCGAGCGAAGCGCGATCGGCGCGCACACGAGAAGGGTGAAAACTGACAACGCCAGCCCCGGGTCCGGTATAAGCGCGGCTAAAGGAATGGCGAAGGCGATCACACCCGTGGCCCACATTGCGAGCCAGGGCGCGGTAGGCGCGAGTTTGCCGGCGGGAATGCGCGCGACGTCCACTAACGTGCTGTGTTCCTGTAACTGGCGCTCGCAGTCGGCGAGTACGGCGGCCACTTCCTTCGCGCTCTGGTACCGCTGGTCCGGGTCTTTCGCGTGCAGCTTCTCCACGATCCGGCACAGCCACTCCGGTATCTCGGGAATGACCTCCCGGATCGGGCGCGGGTCTTCGTCGCAGACGCGCTTCAGCACGGCCAGCGTCCCGCTCGCGCGGAACGGCGGGCGCCCGGCGCACATCACGTAGATCACGCTCCCGAGGCTGAACAGGTCCGCGCGGTGGTCGAGGGTGTCGCCCCGTGCCTGTTCTGGGGCCATGTACATCGGCGTCCCGGCCACGATCCCGCTCTGCGAAATGCTCGCGTCGTCCGCGGCCCGCGCGAGGCCGAAATCGGTGAGTTTCACGTGTTGGTTCGGGCCGCCGATCAGCACGTTGGAGGGCTTGATGTCGCGGTGAACCAGCCCCTGTGCGTGTGCGGCCGCCAGTCCCTCGGCGAGCTGCCGACTGATCCGCAGGATCTCCGCCACGTCCAACGGTCCGGCGCGGTCGAGGCGCTGTTGGAGCGTTTCGCCGGGCACGAACTCCATCACCAGGAACGGGAGCGGGAGTTCCTCGACCGCGTGGACCTGGACCACGTTCTCGTGTCGGATTTGGGCCGACGACCGGGCCTCGCGGATGAACCGCTTGCGCGCCGGCGACGTGGTCGCCATTTGCGGCGCGAGCACTTTCACCGCGACCACCCGTTGCAGCACGTCGTCGAACGCGCGGAACACGATCCCGAACCCGCCGCGCCCCAACACTTCGAGCACCTCGTAGTGCCCGATGCGCCCGAGTGAATCGGGGCGCGTAGGCGGTGCGAGAAACCGGAGCGCCTCGTCTGTGTCGGCAAGGCCAACGGCCTCGTGCGCCACGGTACGTGCATCGGCGCGGTCCGGATCGGGCGCAGCGACCGCGGGGTGTTCGAGGAAGGAGCCAGCGCCCTCGTGTGCGCTGAGCAGCCGTTCGATCCGCTGTCGGCGTTTCACGTCACCGGCACAGGCGCCAACCAAATACGTGGCCCGTTCGACCGGATCGGTCTTTTCGAGCGCGGCCGCGAAGATCGTTTCATCGGTCATGGCGGATTCCCACAAAGAGCGAGGCACCCTCAATGCGAGAACGGGGTCGAAGGTGGCTCACAGAATTTCGGAATCCCGCAACACAACTGCGCAACAAAGGCAAAATTGCCACGATTGTCGATGGTGCAGCGCTAGTTCGCCTCTTCTCGTTGCGGCAACTCCCCGCTCATCCGCTGATACAACCACGCCTTGCTGAACACCCAGTGACGTTTCGCAGTGGCCGGGGAAATCTCCATCGCGTCGGCCGCTTGCTCGATGGTCATTCCCACGAAGTACCGAAGTTTCACGAGTTCGGCTTTCTGCGGGTCGAGGAGCGCGAATTCGTTGAGCGCCTCATCGAGCGCGACCAGATCCTCGTCCGGGCGCGGGGCGGCGATGGGCACGTCTTCCGCGTCGAGGCGGTTCAGGTCGCCGCCGTGTTTCGCGGTCCGCTTCTTGCGGGCGGCATCGACGAGAATCCGGCGCATCGTTTCGGCCGCGGCCGCGAAGAAGTGCCCGCGGTGGTCGAATTGTTGGTCGTGCCCGAGTCGCAGGTACGCCTCGTGAACGAGCGCAGTGGCTTCGAGCATGTGCCCGGGCTTCTCGGACGCGAGCTTCGCCGCCGCGAGCCGACGCAACTCGTCGTACACGAGCGGGAGCAGTTCCGCGGCCCCGGCCCGGCCCGCCCGAACGTCGTCCAGAACGCGGGTGATCTCATTCATGGGATTGAGGATAAACGTCGCGGCCAATTCGAGCAACCACCACTGCGAACCGCGTCCCGATGATGAATGCGTCTTGAAAGGGCGGCGGAAGTTTGGCCCCGCGCGAACAAAAGATGAAAGTCAGCGCGGTTCTCACATCTAACGTTTGACACCGGCCCCCGGTTCTGGCATCCTGACTTTTACGCGGGCTCAACATTCCGCCCGCCCAACATTCAAAATTCAAATAGGGCCACAGCGGGTTGGCGGGTCGGCGTTTCGGCAATACCATCTCCCCCGAAGCGCTTGAAACCGAAACTCGCGCGGCAGCTATCACCTCAGGGTTCCCGGAATGCCCGAACCCCCTCGTACCGGCGACGCCGTTCTCGCACTCGTGCGGCGCGCAGAAGTCGCGGACGACGATGCACTCACCGGGTTTCTCACGCGGTCCGGACCGATCCCGTCCACCGCGCCCGATACGGCCACCCGGCTCATCCAGGCGGGCATTCTCACGCCGTTCCAAGCCAAGTTGATCCTCCAGGGCAAGCACAAGGGCTTCAAACTCGGGCCGTACCGCATCCTGAACCAGATCGGCGCGGGCGGAATGGGCACCGTGTACCTCGCGGAGCACGCGGCACTGCGCCGAAAGGTCGCACTGAAGGTGCTACCGGGTAAACAGTCGCTCGACCCGGCCAACGTGGAGCGGTTCTACCGAGAAGCCCGCGCCGCAGCCGCCCTCGACCACCCGAACATCGTTCACGCTTACGACGTCGTGTGCGATCGGGGTACGCACTTCCTCGTGTTCGAGTACATCGACGGCGAAACCCTCGATCGGCTGCTCGCCACACGCGGGCGGTTGCCCGTCGGCCAGGCCGTGAGTTACGTGGTTCAGGCCGCCGCGGGGCTCCAGCACGCACACGACAAGGGCGTTGCCCACCGCGACATCAAGCCCGCGAACCTGCTCGTCGGGCGCGACGGAATCGTGAAAGTCCTCGACCTCGGACTCGCGGAATTTTTTGAAGACTCCAGCACGAAACTCGGCGCGAGCAACAACGCGATGGGCACGACGGATTACGTCGCGCCGGAACAACTCCGCGGGTGTACCGCCGCCGATCACCGCGCCGACATTTACAACCTCGGGGCCACGCTCTACCACCTGCTCACCGGCCAGCCACCGTTTACAGGAACGACCGCGGCGAAGATGATCGCGCACCAGTTGTCGCCCGTTCCGCCGGCACACGACATCTGCGACGACGTGCCCGAAGCGCTGTCCAACGTCGTCGAAATCATGCTCGCGAAAGACCCCGCGGACCGCTACCAAACGGCTGCCGAAGCGGTTCAGGCGCTGCTGCCGTTCATGAACACCCCGGACCGCCGCGGGATGGCGTCCGGGAAGCTCCCGCCGCTCGCCGCGGCCGCTGTGCAAGAAAGTACGGCCGGGCTGGAAGTAGCGCCGATCCTCGAAGCGATCGACACCGCCGCCGCGCTCGCCCGGGCACAGCGCATTACGCGATGGGCCGTCACCGGGATGATCGCGGGCATCCTGTTCGGAATCATTTCGCTCACAGCGGCGCTCGTCATGTGCCAGTAACGGTAGCTCCGTAGCACGAATAATTACAAACCCTCGCCCTGAAATAAGATCCGCTATTCAGGGCTGTGACGCCGCGACCGCGTGCCGACGCAAAAGCTCCCCACGCCCTTTCGCTAAATCCGCACGTCCCGCATTCCGCGCGAATTCGCCCGCCCCCGAAAGCCGATACACCTTGGACATTGTGTCTTTTGAGGTGCGAAATGGACTTCGCGTTCTCCCGTCGTGGGCTGATGCAGGGTGCGGCCGCTGTGGGCGGAGCTTTGGCCGCCGGCGCTGCGAATGCTGGCCCCATTGCGCACGTCCGCGAAGCGCGGCACCCGGGCTGGGTGTTCGGCCGCATGACCGGCGCCGAAGCTCTGTGCGCGGCACTGCTCGCGGAGAACGTCGGGTGCGTATACGGCATCCCCGGTGCGCAAGAAAACGAACTGTGGGACACGTTCAAAGAAAAGGGCATCCCGTACCTGCTCGTCACCCACGAGTTCTCCGCTGCGTGCATGGCTGATGGCTACGCACGCAGCACCGGGAAGCCCGGAGTGCTGTGCGTCGTTCCCGGTCCGGGTGTGACTAACTCACTGACCGGATTGGGCGAGGCGCTGCTTGATTCTTCGCCGCTCGTGGCAATCGTCGGCGATGTGGCGAACGGCGAGAAGGCGAAGCCGTTTCAGGTTCACGCGCTGAATCAGGTCGATTTGCTCAAGCCGGTGTGCAAGTGCGTGTACCAGGTGCAGACGGTCGCGCAGATTGCAGCCGCGGTGCGCCAGGCGTTCATCACCGCCACTCAGGGCGAACCGGGACCGGTCGCGGTCGTGGTGCCGTACAACCTGTTCATCGAAGCACACGACTTCCGCACTCCCCCGCCCGCGATTCCGGCACCACCCTTCGATGACACTGCGTTCGAGCGCGCGCTGCCGTTCCTGGCGGACAAGAAGCACCGCGTCGGCATTTACGCGGGCGCCGGGTGCATGGAGTACGGGGCGGAACTCACCGCAGTCGCAGAACTGCTCCAGGCTCCCGTAGCCACGAGCGTCTCGGGGCGCGGGGTCATTAGCGACTCACACCCGCTCGCAGTCGGGTGGGGATTCGGCCCGCACGCCAGCGCGGTCGCGGAGACAGTGTTCGCTGGCGAAAAGAAGCATCCGCTGAAATCGGGCGTCGACACGCTGCTCGCGATCGGGGTGAAGTTCAGCGAAGTCTCCACCGGCTATTACGGCAACCCGCAACCCAAGCACGTCATTCACGTCGACGCGAACCCGTGCAACCTGGGCCGCATTCTGAAAACGGACGTGTGCGTCCACGCGGACGCGGGCACCTTCTTGGGACGCCTGCTCGCGTGCGGGGACACGCTCCGGCGCGCGGAAGACAAGTGGCTCGTGAATCACATCCGCACGCTGAAGGCCGACGCCGCGAAGGAACTCTGCAACATTCCGCAACCGAAGTGCGGCGTCGACCCGCTCGCGACCGTCGCCGCGCTCCGCAAGGTGCTCCCGGCGGACGCGATGCTCTTTACCGACGTGAGCGTGACGGAGCACCTCGCGGCCGAGCACTTCCGCGTGTGCCAACCGCGCACGTACTTCAACCCAGTCGACAATCAAGCGATGGGGTGGAGCGTCCCGGCCGCACTCGGCGCGCAGCGCGTGCATCACGGGAAGACGGTCGCGACGTTGACCGGCGACGGGTGCCTGCTCATGAGCGCGATGGAGATCACCACCGCGGCGCGCGAGCACCTACCGGTGAAGTTCGTGATCCTCGACGACCAGGCGTACCACTACATGCAGATGTTGCAGAAGCCCGCGTACCTGCGGACCACGGCCACGATCCTCACCCGGCTCGACTACAAGGCCCTGGCACAGGCGTTCGGGGTGGCCTTCGTGGAAGTGACCTCGCACGCAGACCTGGAGCCGAAGCTCCGCGGCGCGGTGTGCCACGACGGACCGGTTCTGGTTCGCGTGCTCACCGACTACAGCACGCGCAAGGTGCGATGGGTGGACGCCGTCCGGGCGCGGTACACTAAAGAACTGACCGCGGCGCAAAAGGCGCGGTTCCTGGCTCGCATCGGCTCGCGCGCGATCCAGTTAGAGAAGAAGAACGACTAAACCGCGAACAGGTGTGCGATGTCCGAAGACGATTTCGTTCCACCTTCGACCAGTTCCGCGCTCGCGCTGTCGCCGGGCACGGGCGGCGGGCTCGCGGGGCTGGCGATCGGCTGCACGCTACTGATTTCTGCGTGCGTGCTGATGGTGTTCAACGTGATCCTGTTCGGCCGGGGACTGGTCGACGTCCCGCGCGACCTCGCCCAGTACGGCGGACTGATCGGAACCACGGGCGTCGCAATTCTTGGTCTAATCGCGGTGATTATTAGCGTTCGGAGTTGGTCCGCGGCCCGGCAAAGCGGCGAATCGGTCGCGCTGAATGTCGCCGCGACCGCGGCCAGCCTCGTCGGACTGGTCGCATGGCTGATCGCAGGAATCGACCTGATGATGATTCTGCTCAAGTAGAGAACGAGCCGCGACAGCTCCCTTGCGGTCACGGCTTGTTACAATGGCACCGAAGCCGAACCAGCTCAGGTGCCCCAACCGCAGTCTCCCAGCACCTCCGCCTTCCCAACTACCGACCACACATCAGATTAATGAGTTCCCCGCACTCATGATTTTTCTGTATCCGTATTTTCATTTGAATTAATTTCGTTCGGCGTCTGCAGTTCGCTGTCGTCGCGCACTCGCATTTCTTCCAGTTATTTCGTGAGATCGTGCTGCTTAGCGGTCCGTCTTGCAAACAAATCCGGCGCGGGCGTACAACATGGGTCCGCGCCGGGTGGATCGGACCGTGCCCCGAAAGCCACCCCAACATCAGGGAGGACGAACCGTGCGTGCGCTGCTACGGCCGCTGGCCCGACTTGCCCGTCGATTGACCGGGGTCAAAGCACACCACCTCAAGATCCCCTACGCCTGGATCCCCTACCACCTGTACGCCGACGGCACCGCGTGGGCGCCGCTCACCGTAACCCTCGAACTGACCTACCTGTGCAACTTGCGGTGCAAGATGTGCTCGCTGGTCGAGGGCAACATGGTGACCCCGCAGGGCCAGCGCCGGAACCCGGAACTGCGCGAAGCGGACGGAACGCTCCGGCGCGAGATTTCGACCGAAGAGTACCTCGACATCATCCGTCAGATCGGGCGCGCCGGCGTCAAAGCGGTGTCCCTCACCGGGGGAGAGCCGACGCTCCGGCGCGACATCGCCACGCTGGTCGCAGCGATCAAAAAGTACCCCATTCACCTGAGCTTGATTAGCAACGGTTCGGGCAAGCCCGAAGTGTACCGCGAACTGATCGACCTGGGATTGGACTCCATCACCATCTCGGTGGACGGTACACGCGAGGTTCACGACCACGTGCGCGGGCGCGAGGGGAGCTTCGATAAGGCCGTGCGCGCGGTCCGAACCATCATTGATGCGAAGAAAGCGAACCCCGCCCGGCGCCCCTGGCTGGAAGTCTCCTGCGCCGTGTCCGCGGTCAACCAGCACGACCTCGAAAACTTAGTGGCGTGGTTCGAGGGCTACGAAGTCGACATGCTGAACATCGGCCACTTGCACTACAGCACCGCGGAGCGCCAGGCCGCGACCGAGCGCCTGGTCGACGGCCCGATCATGCACCTGAAGCAACCCGAGCTACCCGACCGGGTGGTCGCGGTAGACACGGCCGATCTCGTGGAGCGCATCGCCCGCATCAAGGCATCGCGGGGAGCGGGTAAGGTGCTGGTCAAGTTCATGCCGGAACTGGAAGCCGATCAGATCCACCGACAGTACACGGACCCGCAATTCGTCCACGTCAACAAGTGCTTCCACCCGTGGTTGGCGACGCGGATCGACCCGTGGGGGCAGATGTACCCGTGCTGGATCGACATCCGGCTGGGAGACGTGCGCAAACGTGGGTTCCTGGCGCTGTGGAACAGCGAACTGTACCGGAAGTTCCGCCGAAACATTCGGGAGCAGAAGCTACTCCCCAAATGCGCCACCTGCCCCGCCCTGACCGACAAAACCTGGTCGAGTGTCCCGACGCTGGATCGCGGACTTCTGCAACTCGGTCGGCGCACGCTCCCCATACGGAAAGCCATATCAACTCAACGGGAACCTGTGGGAGTGGCTTGAACGTACCGAGACGTGGACCCAAAACGACGACCGACCGGCACCTGCCGGTCGGTCACAAGGATCATCCGAACAGCAAGAGAACGTTCCACGGCGGTGTCTTCTCGAACTCGCACCCGAGTTCGTAATAATCCGTATTCTTGCGGCAACTGCGCACGATCACGGTGACGAACCCAATCGTATCGGGCGCGTCGATCGCGCGGACTTGCACTGTCGTGCCCGGCGGTACCGCGGACTGCGTCGCGAGCTTCAACCCGCCAGTCGAGCGGTCGACGACGTACCCGTCGCCGGCCCCGTTGCGAAACGTGTTGGACGCGAGCAGCACGCGAACGGGCTGCCCCTCCCGACGCACCGCTCCGCGGCGGTCCGCGTAGGACTGCTCCGGTGGTGCCCAGTTTAGCGCGCGTTCACCCGTAAGGGCATTTGCATTTGCGGTAGCCAGTTTGGACGGATCGAGCGCCCCGCGACGCCGCGCTGCAACCACGGCCAAGAAGGTCAGCACCACGAGCGCGACGCCCCCACCGACTACGATCGGCAGGTTACCCGTGACCCAAACTCTGGTCCCTTCAAGCATTTCGGCGAACGACATTTTCCGACCCTGCGAGCGACCGGGCCTCAATTGGTCCGGTCATCGACTCTAGCACGCAGGTAGTGTGTTGCAAAAAACAGGCCCGGTCTGCCCGATCGGGAGCAACTCACGCGGTCTCGCGCCCGCCCGCCACTCGACCTATTTTCTGAAATTTCTCAGGAACTCACAATTTCGCGCGAGGTGCTCGCGATCTGACAGAAAGTGCGCGCGGACTGGGCGTCGGTACCATGCGATTCCGTTTGAAGCCAGCAAATTCCGAGACGAGAATCGCTCATTTCCCTTGCAATAATTGAAATTAAAGTGTGATTTCGCCGAGCGGCATTCAGGTTGCATTCGTATTTGTTGACGGCCAGTCCTCAGTCCCAACAACTGACCGATACTGAACTCGTGTGTTCACCGAACGGGCCGGGACCGTGCGGGTGTTCAGTGGTCGCGCCTTGCCGTCGCGTGACCCAACGGTTACGATGCCCCTGCGCGGGGCCGATGGACTTTTTGTTATGGCCCGTGACCTCGGTGGTGTGGAGCTGCCGTACACGCTTTCCAGGGCAGGTGACGCCGTGCAACCGCTATTCGATGCCGTATCACCCAACGCCGTCCGTTCCGACCAAGAGGTCGTCGAACTGGCCCTTCTGCTACCGCTGTGGCAGGCGATGGAACTGGAAGCCGCGGCCAGCCGGCGCGGGATGACCACCGGGCAAATGCTCCGGCGCGTCATCGGCGAATTGCTCGCCGCGCAACCGGCCGTGACCGCTTCCTGACCACACCGACGGTCTGCGATCCTCTCTCCCAACCCGGCGACTCGCACGCCAACCGGGTATGCACCTCGATTGTCACAATTCTCAGCAGCAGAAGCCCGTTACGTTCGTGGGGTGCCGTCGCCTGCGCGAAAGTTCGCCAGCACGCGCTCGATGAAGGGCCGGCTCACCGACCGGAACTTGTCAAAGGTTGCACGGTTTACCGTGTACACCTCCACGCGGGTTAGCGCGCGGATGGTCGCGTTCCGTGGTTGATCCATGAGGAGCGCGACCTCGCCGAAGTACCTACCAGCACTCAGTTCGGCGAGCTTTTGGGTCACCCCGTCTACCTCACGCGACACCTCTACCGTTCCGCGTCGGATCAGGTAGAACTTGCTGTCCGTGTTCACCGCGTCGCCCTGGCGCACAATCACCTGTCCCGGCTCGTAGACCTCGACACAACCAGGCTTTGCGGCGATCTGGTCCGGGCGAACCGGGTCATTCGGGTGAACGCCGATCAGGACCGAATCCGCGATCTTCTCCTGTTCTTCGGGCAGGACCGCGGCGAACGCCGGACTCTGGCGCAAGCCCTCCCGCACGAATAAGCGTTCCGCGACCACCACATTCGACTCGATCCGACCGCGTTCCATGTGAACGATGCGGTCGGCCAAGTTCATAATGCGCGCGTCGTGCGTGACAATCAGGCTGGTAGTGCCGTGTTCGGTGGCGATTTTCTTGAGGAGCGGGATCTGCCACGCCCCCAGCCGCCCGTTCTCACCGGCCTCCGCGGGTGGGCGCACGAGCTTGCCGAGGTCTTCCTCGGACCGTTGGCGCGCGAGTTCCTGCACGAGCGTAACCACCGCGAGTCCGCTGTTTGCATCAAGGGCAGCCGTTGGCTCGTCCGCGAGCACGAGTTTCGGCCGATTGATGAGGGCACGGGCGATGGCGACACGCTGCCGCTGACCGCCGGAGAGTTTCGCGGGCTTGTAGTCGAACCGCGATTTCTGCGCGCGTCCCTCCAGGTCTTTTTCACCCAGGAGCAAGTACGTGAGCACGTCGCGTGCGTCCGCGTCGAGATCGGTGGCGCCAGTGTCCTTCAGGCGCTGCGCCATGCGAATGTTCTGCACCGCCGTGAGCGAATCAAATAAGTTATGGCGCTGAAAGATGAACCCGATGAGCCGACGCACGTGGACCAGTTCCGGTTCGGGCACGCCCTTCAAGTTGCGGTAGTCGCCCAGATCCGCGTCCCAAACCTCGATCTCGCCTTCCTGCAGTGTGCGTAACCCGCCGATGAGTGTGAGAATGGTCGTTTTGCCAGACCCGGACGGCCCGCTCATGATGACCAGTTCGCCCGGCATCACTTCGAGCGTGTTATCGAAGAGCACCTGTGTCCGCGTGTCGCCGGTCCCGAAGTAGTGGTTCACCCCACGAATGCGGAGCACCGGTTGACCGGGCGGGGGGAGACGGGAGTCTCTGTCTGAAGACAACCCCTCCCCAACCCCTCCCCCAAGGGGAGAGGGGCTTAAAACCGGTGCCTGCGGTGCGCCGGCTTCTGTTTTTGGTTCTGTTCCCCCTTGCTTCTTAGGGAAGGGGGTTAGGGGGTTAGGTTCTTCGGCGCTAGAAGACATCGGCGGGGTCCACCTTCTTCACCTTGCTCACCGCGAGCAACCCGGACGCGACACACATCACCACCGTCAGCAGCACCACCAGCGCGAACCGGGCCGGCGTGAGGAGCATCGGCAGTCCGGTGATATCCGTGAGAACGAGGTACGTGCCGTAGGTTACCAGTATGCCCGGGACGAAACCGGCCGCCGCAAGAATCAGCGACTCCTGCACCACGACCCAGCTCAAATATCGGTTCGTGTAGCCGATAGCCTTCAGCGTCGCGTACTCGGGCAGGTGATCCGCCACGTCGCTCGCCAAAATCTGGTAGCAAATCACCATCCCGACGACGAATCCCAACAGCACACCCGCCCCGAACGCGAAGCCGATCGGCGTGTTCGTCCACCAGAAGCTTTTCTCGCGCGACACCATTTCGTCGCGCGTGAGAACCAGCACATCGCCCCCGGCCGCGAACTTCGCTTGCAGTGCCTTCTTCACCGCACTCACATCCGCTCCCGGGAGCAGTTTCACCACACCGATATCCGCTTCCGCCATCGGGTTCGTGGGGTAATACGGCTCGCGCACCCACTTCTCGAACGTGCGATCACTCACCACCACGCTGCCGTCGGTGCCGAAGTCGAAGCCCATCTCGAAGCCCGCAACGAGCCGAATGTCGCGCCCTGCGAGTTCGGTTCCGGCCCCGGGTTCGAGTTTCCCAAATACCGACTCGCCCGGGTGATTGACCTGATCCGGGTGCGATCGGCTCTTGCGGTCGTAGAGCGCGGTCCCGGGCGTGTTGAGTTTCTGCCAGCTCTTAGCGCTCACGCCGGGCAGATCGAGGACGTCGGCGTTCGGGTCGACGCCGATCACGCGCACCCGCCGCGTACTGGTGCGCGCCGACGGATCGGCTGCGGTGTGACGCAGAGCGGCAACGGAATACTCCACGAACACCGGCGACACGCTCTTCACACCGGCGACGCCCTCGGCCTCCGCGATCCGCCGGCGCGACACGCCCTCGCGGAACAGCAGTGAAGCCTTGTTCGGGTTGATGAGGACGAGGTCGCCCTTCAATTTCTCGATCAGCACCGTATTGCTGTCGAGCATCGCGTTCATGATGCCGTACTGCACTCCCATCAGCACCACCGCGAACCCGATCCCGGACGCGAACAGCGCGAACCGCACCTTGTCGTGGGCAAGGTTCTTCCAGGCCAGGGGAACGGGAGCGGATCGAGGCATGTGGTCTTCGGTGTGGTCCGCTCGCTCCGCGAGCGGTAGTCGGTGGCTGGAAACAAATCGTAACGGTACTCGCAACCTGAACCGCTCGCTCCGCGAGCGGACCACACTCAGAACAGGTCCGCCGGGTCCACCGTGTGGACCTTCCGCACGGCCAGCAACCCGGACGCGAGACACATGGAACACGTCAGCGCGAGCACGCCCACAGCGGTTTCGAGCGTCATTGCGGTCGGGATGCCGCCGTAGTTACTCGCCACGAAGTACAGCCCCAGCGCCGCTACGAACCCCGGAACGTAACCGAAGACTGCGAGCAGCACGGCCTGCCACAGCACCACTCCCGTGAGGTACGGCGGACGGTAACCCAGCGCCTTCACCGTCGCGTACTCCGGCAGCATGTTGCGGATGTCCGCGGCCATCATCTGGTACACGAAAATGACGCCGACCACAATTGCCAGAACCACCGCGACCAGAAGGAACTGCCCGATGGAAGTAAGCCGCAACCAGTAGTTGCGCTCGGCCGCGTTGATCTCGGTGCGCGTGTAGATCTTCACATCGGGCGGTAGTGTGGCGCGCAACTGTTTCTGCACCGCGACCGGATCGGCCCCCGGCTTCAACTGTACCAGCCCGAAGTGAACCACGTCCCGCGGGCGCGCGGCGAACTGAGCGTAAGTTTCTTCGCTGGTTAGCAGCATCCCGTTCCAACTGAACCCGGTGCCGAGGTCGAAACCGCCAACGACACTGGCGCGCTGACCGTTCACGCGAACCGCCTCCCCCTCGCGTCCGTCGGGCGGCAAATTCTGAAGACGGGTCACGTCGCCGAAATCCGGTTTGGACCGACGATCGAGCAGGAACGTATCGAGTCGCTTCAGCTTGACCCCGGCCCGGCCCGCCTCTTCTTCCGATGCGAACACTCCGCTACCCCCCGTAACAAACACCTTCGCGAGTTGGTCCGGCGGAGCGGCGACGATGTTGATACTCAACTGCCCGCCCGGTTCGGACCCGCCGAACAGCGATTCCTGCCGCGGCGCCCGCCACCCGGCGACACCGAACGACACCGGCAGCACGTCCGCGACACCCTCAACGCGGGCCTGGGCGAGCCGCGTGCGGGGGAACTCGGGGGCACGGCTCAAATCGAGGTACTCGGACGACGTGATGAGCAAATCGAATTGCAGCTTGTCGTAGAGCATGGTCGCGGTGCGCCCGACGCCGCCGAGCATGCCGAGTTCCATGAACACGAGCACGACCGCGAACGCGACCCCGGCCGCGGCGATGAGCGTCCGCGTGCGCTTGTGAACCAGGTTCGCCCACGCGAGCCGAATGGGGGTCATGGTGCCTTCAGTGTGGCCCGCTCACAGCGAGCGGCGCATTGATGCTGGACCTCGTACCGAATCGCGCGAATGAGCAGTCTTCTGTAGCCGGCCACAGTCAACTAATTCCAATCCGGGAGACCGAATACGTACAGTGGTTTGCGCAGAAAAGTTCGCATCCCGTGACACCTTGCGCCTGGAGCGATCGACTGCGAGGTGCGTCAGGGAACGCGAACTCCGGAAGGTAATTTACACGGTACTGCAGAAGGTGGCGTGCCGATTCGAGCCGACAATGTAGCACGTGACGATTGAAACCTGCTGACAGAAGCCAACTACAGAAAACCATCAAGCCAAGGCCATATCATTTCCCATCGATCCACTGCGCAAACTGTTCTGCCTTCGCGCGCCATCCCTCGCTCTTAAGGCGTGCGCGGGCGACCAATTGATCTTCGGGTGTTCCGGTTGTCAGGCGAGCTAACACCGCACGGGCGAACGTTTCCGGCGACTCCACCACGTCAACGCAATCGGCCCATTCCGCGGTCGCGGGGAGGTGCCGAACCACGACCGGCTTGCCCGTCGCGATGTACTCTTTGAGTTTCAGCGGCTGCATGGCCCGTGTAACGGGGAGATCAGCGTAAGGCGCGATGAGCACAGACGCCCGGGCCGCAAGCGCAGGTAAATCCGCGAACGGGATCGGCGGGAGGCTCCGCACGCGGGGTAACCGCAGCAGTTCCGGATCGGGCGCGTCGTGCGGACCGGCAAAGAGGATCGTCCCGACGGCCATCGCTTCGCCGAGGTGCTTGACGAAGGCAAGGTCCGTGCGGCGATCAATCACGCCCCAGTACACAACAAGCGGTTCAGGCATCGTGGCCAGTTCGCGGAGAGACGCGGGAGCGTCACTTGGTCGAGGCGCACACCAGAAATCGAGATCGACCCCGTGGGTAAGCAAGTGTGCGGTTTTGCCCCATCGCGCGAGGTGCGTCTGGAGCGTTTCACTTACCGCAATCATGATGTCCATTTTCGGGACGAGTTCGGCTTCCATGTCGCGCATCGTGCGCCCGTCCAAGCCGGGCCACACGGAGAAGTCGTCCACGCAGTAATAGACCCAACGCGCGGCCCGAAAGTGCCCGACGAGATCGGCGACGAGCGGTATCGTGGTGACGACCACCGGCGGCTCGGGCATCGCATCTGCGACTGACTTCAAGGCGCGCGTCAGGAGCCGCCGGTTCAGTCCGCGTGCGAACCGCGACCGGAACGACGGCCACATCTTGGGATTGAGAACGAGGGGGGATTGTGGCTGCAACCCCTCCCCAACCCCTCCCCTAAACGGAGAGGGGTTTAAAACCGGCGCAGATTGCGTGACGTCTGTCGTATTTGGCTCGGTTCCCCCTTCCTTCTTAGGGAAGGGGGTTAGGGGGTTAGGTTGCCTTCGTTCCGCCCCCCTCACCCACTGGCGCAGTTTGCCCATTCCGCGCGTGACGGTGCTCCAGTTCAGCCCCGGCGGGCGCGTGCCGATCGTGTTCACCCAGATTACGTGCCGGTGCGGGAGCAATTTCGAGATGAGGTGCTGACAACTCGACGGGTGCCGGCCCCAGTCGTCGGAGAACACGATCAGCGGGGCGGGGTCAGGCATCGCTCGCGCTCGTTTCGACCGACTCGAACCGGTTGCGGATCACCTTCGCCGGTACGCCGGCTGCGATCACGTTGTCCGGCAGCGGTTTCGTCACCACGGACCCGGCCGCGACGATCGTTCCCCGACCCACACCGGCCAGGATGATGGCCCCGGTGCCGATCCACGCGCCCGCGCCGATGGTCACCATCTTGCGCTCGCCTCCCTGTTCGCGGATCGGCTTCGAGGGGTCGTCGAAGTAGTGCGTTTTCCCGCCGGACGGGATCTGCACGTTGGACGCGAGCAGCACGTCGCGCTCGAGGTGAACGAGCCCGAGGCTGCAGCGCGGCCCGACGTAGACGTTCTCGTCGAGGATCGCGCCGGGCTGCGAGAAGAACGTGCCGAACTCGACGGTCGCGGAGGGGTGGCACCGCGCGAGTATCTGCTGAAGAAACGCGCGCCGGAGGTACTGCCCCGTGAGCCCGGGCCAGAGCGAGAGCAACTGGGAGCGCGATTCCAGCGCGCGCCCGCGCCCGACGAGTGCCGCGCTCAGCCAGAACGATGCGAGCACCGGCGCCACACCGACGAGCGCCGCGCACCGGGCCGCGCGCTTGATCGCGCTCTTGAGTACGGACGCATCTTCCGTGGGCGGCACGTGAATAACGAGCTGGGAACTCATGACGGGTACCTCCCGGCCAAGCGGGAGTACATGGCATAATACTCCTCAACGGTCCGATCTAATTGATAGCGATCGACCGCGCGTTCGCGACCCGCAGCGCCGAGGTTTGCAGCAAATTCCGGATCACGGAACAGTCGGCGGATCGCACCCGCACACCCGCTCACATCCCCCCGCGGGAACAACAGCCCCTCGCGCTCGTGCCGCACGATCTCCGGGTTGCCGCCCACTGCGGTCACGAGCGCGGGTAAGCCGCTCGCCATCGCTTCGAGCAGCGTGAGCGACGCGGCCTCGCTCAGCGACGTGAGTGCGAACACGTCCGCGGCGCGCATTAATTCGGGAATGTCGGTGCGAATTCCCAGGAACTTCACCCGATCGGGAACCCGCAGGTCCACCGCAAGGTTTTCCAACTCCGCACGGAGAGGGCCGTCGCCGACCATCAGCAGGTCCACGCCCGGTAAATCGGGTACGGCCGCCGCGAACCCGCGCACGAGCGTGGCCTGGTCCTTCACCGGGTGGTGCCGGGCCACGTGAATCAGGTAGCGCCGGTCGGGTTCCAGCCCCACGTCTTCTTTAGCGAGTGCTTTGTCCGCGGGCGGACCGTAGCGCTCGATTTCGATCCCGTTCTCGACGATCTCGATGCGCGCACCGGCGAACCCGTCCGTGCGCGACAGCCCCTGAGCACTAAAACGGCAACACGCGGTCACGGAGTCCGCGAGCCGATCGAGAACGAGGCGGTTCACCGCCCGGCGCAGCGGCGACACGCGGTCCGGGTAGTGGCGCCCGTGTTCGGTGAGAATCACTTTAGGCCGGAAACCGCACAGCGGTTTCGCGAGTGCCGAGTAGAAGAACGGCGTGTACTGGTGCGCGTGAACGACTTCGATGGCGCGCTCTCGGATCGCCCGCGCGACGCGCTGGCTCACCTTCCAATCACGTCCCGGTTTGCGGTGGAAACAGACCAGATCGACGCCTTCGGCCACCAGCTCCTCACCGATGCGCCCCACCGCGTCGAGGCAAAAAATGGTCGGCCGGATGCGGTCCCCGAGCCGGCGAATCGTCTCGCGCACGAGAACTTCAGCCCCGGCCACTTGCATTAAGTGGACGACGAACGCGACGCGGATCGGCCCCTTCACGACGGCACCGCCGCGGGCCGCGGGTACGAGGACGGTCGCGTGTGCGGTACACCGGACAGTTTGGGGCTGAGTTTCGCCTCCATCGCGCGCGTGATCGCGTGCAGTTGCACCGCGAGCAGGACACAGATGTATGGCATCTCGAAGTGCTCGAGCGAAAGGAAGATCGCGCCGAAGCAGAAGAGGATCAGTGCGCACTCCACCCCCGCGGCAAGCGATCGCACCTTCAGAGATTCCGGGTCCGTGAACCGTCGCATGAACCGCCGGGCCTGCCACAACCCGATGAACGCCGAGAGGAGCAGCGCGCCGTACAGCGCGAGCGCGACCCAGCCGCTATCGGCCGCGGTCTGGAGGTACTGACTGTGGATCGTGCGCCCCTCGATGTCGGCTCCGTACTGGAAGGTGAACAGGTTCGAGTTGCGGATGCCCATGCCGAAGATCGGGCGCTCGTTGGCCATCTGTACCGCGATGCCCCACGTCACCCACCGGGCCTGGGCGCTCGCGTCGGTGTCGTGCTGCCCGATGGAGAAGAACCGCTCCTGGATCTCCTTCCCGGCCATCGCGACGACGAGCGCGGCACCGACCAGGTACACCGCGGCGACGAACCGCTTGTTGCGCGCACGCAAGAACATCGGGACCGATGTCACGAGCAGCGAGAGCATCGCCCCGCGCGAGAACGAGAGCAGCACCGCGTGCAGGAGCACCGGGATCACCAGGAGGAACGCCCAGCGCCACCGGCCGGTGTGCGCCTCCCACGCGAAGAAGCACAGCGGCACGGCCATCGCGAAGATGAGTGCGGCCCCGTTGTTGTCCAGTCCGCCGTACCCGCGCGTGGCCAGCATCAGCCAGCCCCACGCGAAGTAGAAGAAGTTGACCTCGTAGGCGATGTACACCGCGCAGCCGATCATCACGTAGTAGATGACCCACAAGTCGCGGACCGTGCGGAGCACGAGCGTGGCGCAAAAGAACATCACGAAGATCTTGGCGTACTCCAAAAAGTACGGCCACGCGACGGTCTGGTTGATCGCGGTGAAGTAGGTGGCGCTGATCCACGCGGTGAACGCGAGGAACAGGTAGTGACTGCGACCGAACCGGGGGTTGCCGTACCACGGGGGCTGTGAGATCGCGAGCGGGGTCCACACCTTCATGCGCCACGCGACCGTTGCGACGAGTGTGACGAGCGCGACCGGCAGCGACCAACTGATTTCTGACATGCGCAGCCCGAACACCTCGACCCAGTCCCAGATCGCTTGCGGGCGGAGCACGGCGAACGTGTAATACACGGCGATGCCGTACACGGGCGAGAGCACGACCGAGCCGGCCGTCCCCGTCAACATCATCAGCGCCATGAGCGCGAACTGCTTCATCGATCCGTCCCGGTCGCGGTGGGCGCATCGGGTTGCTCCCGAAGCACGGGCACCTGCTCGTGCCGCGACGCCAAGCCCTGCGAGTATCATATCGGCGCACGCGCACCCCACCCGGGCGCGCCCGGGTGTTCTACCATTTTTCATAGCACACGGGGAAGCCCACCCCGCGCCCCGCACCAGGAAGCACGAGCTTGGAACACGTCGCCGAACTCAACGTCGTCGCACCGGCCATCGGGCGCGGACCGGTCACCACGGGCCTCCCGTTCCCGCGGGGGGCACTGGTCGATCTGCGAAAGCTCGTGCTCCGCGACGCTTCCGGGAAGGCCGTGCACCTCCAATCGCGTGCGACCGATCGCTGGCCGGACGGTTCGGTGCGGTGGGTGCTGCTCGACTGGATCGCGGAAGCGAACGCCGGGCCGTACCGTGTGGGCGTCGGCGAACCGGTCGCGGTCGAGGGGCAGGTGGTGAAGGTGGAGGAGCGCGACGGCTTAATCACTGTGGATACCGGCGCGGCAAAGTTCGAGCTCTACCACACAGCCGACCTCACCTTTCCGTTCCGAGTGGTCGAGACCGCGGGCGCTCGGTACTGGGAAGAACCGTCTTGTTTCGCGGTCAAGGGCGAACGGGTTTCTGAACCGGACCTCTGGTTCGTCAGCACGGAGGAGGCCGGCGCGGTGCGTGCGTGCGCGCTCCTTCGGGGGACGATGGAGGGACGTCACGCACCAGCAAGAGTTGAATTCGGCGCGCGGCTGCACTTCTTCGCCGGTTCATCGACGGTGCGGTTCGAGTTCACCATTCGCAACCCGCGGCGCTCGGCTCACCCCGGTGGCCTCTGGGATTTGGGCGATTCCGGGTCCATTTTCTTGAAGGACGCCTCGTTCACATTCGCGCTTCCGGCGGGTGAAACGAGCATCCGGTGTTCGCCCGAAGTTGGAACTCTAGTGGAAGATTTCGCGGCCCCGTTCGAGCTGTATCAGGATTCGAGCGGCGGCGAGAACTGGCGCAGCACGAATCACCTCAATCGCAAGCACGAGCTGCCGGTCGCGTTTCGCGGCTACAAGTTGAAGTCCGGCGAATCGGAGCGAACCGGGTTTCGCGCGACACCGATTGTCACATTGTCGCGTGGAACGGACGCGGTCGGTGTTGCGGTGCCGCACTTCTGGCAGAACTTCCCGCAAGCGGTCGAAGCGACGTCGGATTCACTCACGCTGCGCCTGCTCCCGAAACAATCTGCTGACGCTCACGAACTGCAAGGCGGAGAGCAAAAGACGTGGACGTTCGCGGTCGCGTTCGGGCCGGACGCGACGCCGGAAACGCTGGAATGGTTCCGGCAGCCGGCGCGGGCGTTCGCGTCGCCGAAGTGGTACTGCGAGAGCGGAGCGATTCCCTACCTTTCGCCGAAGGCCGATGACCCGAACGCGGACTACCTGAAGCTCGTGGACGCAGCCACCGAAGGGGCCGACACGTTCGACGCCAAGCGCGAGAAGATCGACGAGTACGGCTGGCGGCACTTCGGCGACATTTATGGCGATCACGAAGCGGTTTACCACGCGGGACCGCAACCGATGGTGTCGCATTACAACAACCAGTACGACCCGGTCGCGGGGTTCGCGTACCAACTGATGCGCAGCGGCGACCCGCGCTGGCTGCGGCACATGGAAGAACTCGCGGCCCACGTGATCGACATCGACATCTACCACACCACGCAGGACAAGTCCGCGTACAACGGCGGGCTGTTCTGGCACACCTACCACTACGTCGACGCGGACACAGGAACGCACCGATCGTACCCGCGTTCACTGCTCCAACTGAAGGGGATGCCGGGGCTCGATCCAAACGACCCGAAGGCCCAGCGTTCCAAGAGCGTGTACGCGCTCGGTGGTGGGCCCGCGAACGAGCACAACTACACCACCGGGCTGATGCTCCATTACTTCCTGACGGGAAGTGCCGCTTCGCGCGATGCCGCGCTCGGTCTGGCGCGGTGGGTGATCGACATGGACGACGGAAGCAAGACCGTGTTCCGCTGGCTCGCGAGCGGCGACACCGGGTACGCGAGCCAGAGCCGCGACGCGAGCTACCACGGCCCCGGGCGCGGGTCGGGGAACTCGCTGTCAGCACTGGTCGACGGCCACCGACTCAGTGGCGACGTCGCGTTCCTCAACAAAGCGGAGCAGCTCGTTCGCCGCTGCATCCACCCGAACGATAACGTGCCGAAGCACAACCTGCTCGACGTGGAGAATCGCTGGTTCTACACGATGTTCCTTCAGGCGCTCGGGAAATACCTCGATCACAAAATCGAGCGCGGCGAACTCGACGCGATGTACGCTTACGCCCGCGCGAGCCTGTTGCACTACGCGCGCTGGATGGCGGACCACGAAGTGCCGACGCTCTCGCGCCCGGAAATCCTCGAATACCCCAACGAAACCTGGGCCGCACAGGACATGCGCAAGAGCGAGGTCTTCAAGTTCGCCGCGAAGCACGCGACCGGCGCCGAGAAGAGGCGATTCCTCGAACGCGCGGAGTTCTTTTTCCGCGATGCCGTGTCGCGCCTCACAGCGTTCGAGACGCGCACGCTCGCGCGGCCCGTCGTGTTGATGCTGTCGTTCGGCTACATGCACGCACACTTCCAGCGCCATCCCGAAGAAGCCGCGCCGCTACCGAAGATCGAAGTACACGATTTCGGGCGCCCGGAAGTGTTCGTGCCGCAGAAAGTACGCGCCAAGAAGCGCGCGAAACTGCTCGTGGTTGGTGGTGCGGCGATGGGGCTGCTCAGCGTGGTGGCCCTGGTGGGGTGGCTACTGCTGAAGTGAGGGGACGGGAAATCCGCCACGGATGAACACAGAAAACACGGATCAAAACAGAAGACGGATTGACCACAAAAGAAAACAGAGGACAGAGTTCAGAAAGCAGAGAACAGCGAACGAAAAACAGAGAGCACGGATTTAGCCCCGGTAGGGGCGTAGGCGCGTAGCCAGGGGTGAAGCGAGCCGAAGGCGACGCGCAACCCCTGGCGGGCTTCCGCGACCCCAGTGGGGCGATTCCTCGGTACACAAGTCGGGTGGAAGCTTGCGCCGGTCCGCCAGGGGTTGCGCTACGCTTCACCCCTGGCTACTCGCCTTCGCCCCTACCGGGGCTCGAAATCATGTCCTTGTCTGATCCGCGCAATCTGTGTTATCCGCGGCTCTTCCTTCTGCCTTCTGCCTTCTGCCTTCTGCTCTTTCTACTCTGCCTTCTGTTTTCTGATCTCTGCCTTCTGTCCTCCTGCCTTCTGTCCTCTGCCTTCTGATCTCTGCTCTCTTTTTTGTGCTCTTTGTGCCTTTTTGTGGCCAATCTGCCTTCCGTCTTTATCGTGCCATTCATCGACATTCTTTGTGGTTCGGTCGGGAGATCGGCGCATGGCAGGTCCGGCGCGGGCGTGGGCGGTGACCGCGGCGGGCACGGCCGTGAACTTGTGTCTCGGCATTCTGTACGGCTGGAGCGTGTGGAAAGCGGCGCTCGTGCCGCAGGACAAGTCGCTCTACGGTCAGCCGATGACCGGGCTGAACGAGGGCTGGACGTACCTCACCAACGCGCAAGGCAATTGGGCGTACTCCGTTTGTGGCGCCGTGTTCGCGCTGTTCATGATCCCCGGCGGGCGGCTCCAGGACCGTTACGGCGCGAAGATCGGTGCGACACTCGGCGGACTGTTCCTCGCGGTCGGGTGCGTCGTCGCGGGGCTGCTGAAGAGCTACGAGGGACTGGTCCTTGGTTTCGGTGTGCTGGGCGGGATCGGTATGGGCCTCGGTTACGCCGCGGCCACGCCCGCGGCGGTGAAATGGTTCCACAGCAGCCGGCGCGGGCTGATCGTCGGACTGGTCGTGGCGGGCTACGGGGCCGCGGCGGTCTACATTTCGCCGCTCGCGGACTACCTCATCACGAACTACGGTTTAACAGGTAGTTTCGTGGGATTGGGGATCTTCTTTGCGGTCGTGGTGGTGGTTGCGGGGCTGCTCCTCAGCCCCCCGCCGCCCGGGTACGTAGCGCCGGCACCGGCCCACGTTGTTGACGGACCGAAGCTGGTCACCACCAACTTCGGCGCGGGGCAGATGCTCCGCACCTGGCAGTTCTACGCGCTCGTGTTTCTGTTCATCGGGTCGGCGCAGTCGGGGCTGCTCGTCATCGCCAACGCAAAGTCGCTCCTCACGGACGCGGCCGGTAAAACGGGGTTCTTCGCCCGGAACGCCTGGCTCCTCGTTACCTTTATCGGCGTCGTGAACGCGACCGGGCGCATCGGCACCGGGCAGTATTCCGACCGTATCGGACGACTCAACGCTTACGCCCTGAACGGGCTGGTGTCCGCCGCGTGCCTCCTCGCCGCGCCGTGGGTGATCGCAGAAAAGAACGTCCTCTTCCTGTTTGTGGTGATCGGGGTTATGGCGTGGCAGTACGGCGGTACGCTCGCGGTGCTCCCCGCGCTGACGGCCGACTACTACGGCCCGAAGAACCTGGGCCTGAACTACGGGCTGGTGTTCGCGGGCTGGGGCGGCGCGTTCTTCGTCCCGCAGATCGCGAGTGTCATCAAGGACGCGACCGAGCGGTGGGACGGGGCGTTCTACCTGTCGGCGGGACTGCTCGTAACGGCTGTAGTGGCGAGCCGCATAATCCGCAAGCCGGTTTCAGTCGCGCCCGGGGAGTGAGATACTGGGCAACGTGGTAGAATTGGGCACCCCTACGGGTCGAACGTCATGCTGTTAGCGCTGCTGTTCTTTTTGATCGCCGGGCACGCGCTGATGGACTATTCGTTGCAGAACGACTCGATGGCGGTGTGCAAGTGCCGGAAGTCCACCAGCCCGCTCGCGGTGAGTGTGCCGTGGTACTACTGGCTCACGTCGCACGCGCTCCTGCACGGGGCCGCGGTCGGGGTCATCTTCCGGTGGATGAACTTCGACTGGAACGTGGTCGTGGCCGTCGCCCTGGCGGAAACCGTGATTCACTGGATCACCGACTACGGCAAATGCGAGAAGTGGTACTCGCTGCACGTCGATCAGGCCGTTCACGTCACCTGTAAAATCGTTTGGTGGGGACTCGTCGCGGGCGAGGTCGTCAAGCCGATCGGGGGCTAAGCATGCCGCACGCCAATCGCCGCCCCGGGGGCGCATCGACCACCGCGCTGGCCGTGGCCGCGGCCCTCGTGGTCGGCGGAATCACGGGCTACTTCCTCGCGGGACGCGCTAACAAGTCGGGCGGCGCCTCCGATGGGGGCACGAACAGCGAGTCCGCTTCACGCGACCGCGTTACCGCGCTCGGGCGCCTCCAACCGGAGGGCGGGGTCGTTCCGGTTTACGGCCCGCCCGGGGACCGTATCGCGAAAATGTACCCGGTTCCCACCGGTGCGCCACTCGCGGCCGGCGCCCCCATCGCCGAACTCGCGAGCCGCAAGGACCGGCTGCTCGAAGTTCAGGTCGCCAAAACACAACTCACCGAAGCAACGGCCGCCCGGGACGCAAGCAAGCGCGCGGGCGAGAAGAAGATTCAGGCCGCGGAAGCCGAACTGAACCAGGCCAAAGCGAACAAGGTCAGCGACCTCGCCGCGCTCGACGCCAAACTGAAGGCCGTCGGCCTGCAAGCGAAGACCGCGGCGAAACAGGCCGAGCGCCTGAAGGGGTTGAGGGGCAAAGTCACGACGGTGGCCGACGAGGATATCGAGAAGGTCGAACTGCTCCAGGCGCAGGCCGACGCCGAACTCGCCGCGACACAAGCCACACGCGACAAAACCCGAATCACCTACGAGGAAACGGAGAAGGCCGCGCAGTCGAAGATCGACGCGGCGAAGGCCGAGTTGGAAGAAGCACTGGCTCGCGCGCCGATCAAGTCTTCCGAGGAAAAGGTCGCGCTCGCCGAGCAAATGGCCGAAATGACCATCATCAAGGCTCCGATATCGGGTACCGTGCTGAAGGTAATCGGGCGCACCGGGCAACCGACGGGCGTGGAACCGATCCTTCAGATCGCGGACCTCAGCAAGATGACGGCGGTGGCGGAGGTGTACGAGAGCGACGTGGAGCGGCTCACGGGTTGGGTGCGGTCGGGGCCGGTCACGGCGGAAGTCACGAACCCGGCCCTGTCGAAGCCGCTGAAGGGCGTCGTTCGTTCGGAGTCCGATATCGCGCGCATGATCGCGCGCAACCAGGTGTTCGCGATGGGGCCGCGTGAGGACGCCGACCGGCGCGTGGTGGAGGTCGTCGTTCACCTCGACGACGCGGGCGCCGGCGACGCGGGCCGGCTCGTCGGGCTACAAGTGACGATCGCTCTCACGCCGGGCAAATGAGCGAGTGGTAGACCTCGTTCTAGATGCCGGCTATAGAAGCCCCGAACGCAATGGCCACGCAATCAAGACACAAGCACGCTCTCAAGCGCGTGCCAACTCAACTCAGCCTCCGCCCAACAGCCAGCCCACCGATGACCGCGCACGCCGCACCGACCGCGGCCACGACGAGTGAGAGCGGGACGAAGAACGCGAGCCGGTCCATGTCCGCGTGGACCAAGTCCCGGTAAAGCTGCAACAGAACCGATCCGGTGTACCCGACTCCGTCCGCCAGTTGCACCGCGAACACCGACGTGCCGGGGAACCGCGCCGCGGCCACCACGCGCTCGAACAAAACCGTGCCGAACGGTACGTAAGCGAGGTACAGCCCGATCCCGACGGCCGACAGCCACTCGATCCCGTCCAGGTGCCCAGCGCGGTACGCGAGCGTCGAGCCGGCAATCACCGCGAACCCCGTCAGAATCAGCGCGAAGACCGCGGCGATCGCCCGGTGGTGATTGCCGATCAGGTTCAACAGCCCGAGCGCGCACAGGGTCGTCACCAGTGCCCAGCGGTCGGTGCGCACGAACACGCCCGGCGAGCGCTCGTAGCCCATCGCCTGAAGGATCTCGCGGCCGTAGTGATCGCGGAAGTCGCGGTACGCGGTAAGCAGAAAGTACGCGACGACCAGGAACACGAACCCGGCCCCAATTCGGGCCAGGAACGCCCGCCGACCGGCCGCGTTCAGGCTCGGGCGGGGGCTGCGTGCGAGTTCGTCGTGCGCGTTTGGAACGGGAAGCGCGTGGAGCAACCGCACGGCGATCAAGTACGGCACGAGGAACACCGCGCCGGCCAATGCGGGCACCCAAAGTTCCGCAACTCCCCGCACGGTAAACAGGTACATCCCGAAATCTTTGGTGGCCGCGCCCGCGATGACGAACGACCCGCTCAGCATCACCAGGAGCAGGTCACTCGTGCGCCGGCCTTCGAGGTACCGGACGAGGAAGCCCCACACGACGCCCAGCGGCAACCCGTTGGCGAACATCGCGAACGGTCGCAGTGGAGCGGGGGCAAACGCAAACGCCACGAGCGCGAGTTCCGACCACACGCCCGCGCCCAACAGTAACCACGTGCGCTGCGAGCGGCCCGCCTCCGCGCACACCCGGACGCCGACGTACTTCGATACGACGTACCCGAGGATCTGGCCGAGCACGCACGCGGTCTTCAGATCGATCGGGGTGCCGAGGAACTTCTCGCCTGTAAACGTGACGGTATCGAACGGTTTACGGAGCCCGTACATGCAGAAATATGCGGTGAATGCGGCCCCGCCCGCGTAGAGCGCGAACAGCCAGCGCGGGGCGACGGTGAGCCGGGCGGTCAACCCGCGGGGCGATTCCGGCGGGGTCACCCGGCCACCGCTTTCATCTTCGCGAGGCCGGTCTTTGCGATCTCGTGCGGGTCTTGCTTCCAGTAGTCGCGGTTGAACAGTTCGAGCGAGACGAAGCCGGTGTAATTCATCTTGCGCAGCGCCGCGAATACCTCTTTCAGTGGGGCGATGCCGTCGCCGGGGTACACGCGGTCCGCGTCGTTGATCTTGTCGCGCTCGATCTTGGGGTAGTCGTTGACGTGGAAGATGCCGATCGCGGACGCGGAGAGGAGCGGCAGTCCCGAGAAATCGGACCCGCCCTTGTAGAGGTGGTACACGTCCGGCAGCACACACCCGCGTGCGTCCCCGCACTCGACCGCGACGAGGAGCGCTTCGCCCAGGCGCCGGAGCGTCTTCGAGAAGCCCCACACCTCCACAACGGGCGTGACGCCCATTTTCTGCCCGAGGTCGAGCAGCGCCCGGTAGCGATCGGCCGCGGCGATGAGATCGATGATGGGCTGCGTGAACTTCGGGTCGTCGCGCTTGCTCGTACCGCCGGTCGCACCGACGGGCGGGGCCGCGACCCGCGGGCACCCGATTTCCGCCGCCCACCCCATGTCGCGTTTCGCCTGCTCCAGCCCGCGTTTGCGGCGCTCGCCGTCCTCGACGATCCACTCCGAGAAGCCGATCAGGTCGGCCACCTTGAGCCCCGCGTCGGCGATTCGCTTCCGCAACTCCTTGAGCGTCCCGCCGCCCTTCATGTACGCTTCTACCTCTGATGTCCAGGGCTCGAAGGCATCGTAACCCGCCTTCGCCGCGATCTCGATCAAGTCGGTGATCGGGCGCGATTTCCCGTCCTTGTCGCGCACGGTGCTGGTGTTCAAGCAGTACCCGAACGTGTGTTTCGACGCGGCTGGAGCGTCTGCAACGGCTTCATTCACGCTCATCGCAAGCCCCCCAGCAGCACCAGCGAGCAGCGCGCGGCGGGAAATATCGGTGGACATGGTTCACCAAGTTCTTGTAGGGTGGGCACGGCCACGGCTATTCGTAGAGGATTTTGCGCATGATGACGACACTGCTGCTCGCTGTCCACCTCGTGGGGGCCGAACCACCCGCGAATTACCCGACGCCGAACATGCTGATCGAAGTAAACGACCCGAAGCTGAAGGACTTCCGCGTACTCGATACGCGGGCCAAAGCGAAGTACGAAGCCGGGCACGTTCCGGGCGCGGTGCGCGCGGATGCCGGACCGTGGGCGAAGGCGGTTCTCGCGAACAAGGCGGACACAGAGTTCTGGAAGGCCGAACTCGCCAAAATCGGCGTGGTCCCCACGAAACCCGTGATCGTATACTCGGACGACGTGCGCGATTCGGCACGCACGTGGTGGATGCTGAAACTGGCCGGGGTGCCCGACGCGCGCATCCTGAACGGTGGCTGGAAAGCGTGGACGGTTGCGAAGCTGCCCGAGGAGAAGGCCGAGACGGTGGCGACGGCCGAACCGCACAACTGGAAGCCGGACCCGAACCGGCTCGCGGACAAGAAGCACGTTCTCGACCAACTGAAGGGCGGGAGCACGTGCGTGGACGCCCGCACAAAGGAAGAATTTACCGGCGAGAAGGCGCTCGCGAAAAAAGGCGGGCACGTCCCCGGCGCCACTCACCTCGAATGGGTCGAACTCCTCGACCCAAAGACGGACAAGTTCCTCCCGCCCAAGGATCTCATCAAGCTGGTGAAGGACCGCAAAATCGACCTCGACAAGCCGGCCGTCACGTACTGTCAGGGCGGCGGGCGGGCAGCGGTACTGGCGTTCGGGCTGGAGTTGGCCGGCGCCAAGAGCGTGCGCAACTACTACCCGAGTTGGGGCGAGTGGGGCAACTCGGACGACACGCCCGTCGAGGGCAAGAAGAAGTAAGTGCGGGCCGACCGGTCACACGAAGAGCGCGGCCTCGGCCACCAGCCCCGGCCCGAAGCCGAGCGCGACACACGGTCGCGGCGCGCCCTCCGCGCGCAACTTGCGCAGGATGAACAGCACGGTCGGGCTGGACATGTTGCCGTACTCGGCGAAAACGCCCCGCGACGGGGCGAGCGCTTCGGCCGAAAGCCCGAGCGCCTCTCCCACCGCGCTGACGATCTTCGGCCCACCGGGGTGAACGGCCCAGCTCCGCACGTCCGCAAGTGACATCCTGTTGTCACTGATCCACGATTCGATCCACGGCTTGAGGTGCGCCGCGATCAGCCCCGGCACCCGGCGCGACAGCGACATCTCGAACCCGTGGTCGCCGACCACCCAGCCCATATCGGCAGCAGAGTTCGGGATGAGACACGACCCGGATGCGACGAGGGACCAGGGGGAATTTACCCTCCCCGCCCCCCCTGAAAACGGGAGGCCGGGGACACAACCTCCCCCCCGGTCCCCCCTCCCTAAAGGGAAGGGGGAGAAAGAGCGGTCACTGGGCGCGGTCCCAATCTCTGAGACTTCGTGTGTCTGCTCCCCCTTCCCTTTAGGAAGGGGGGACGGGGGGGGAGGTTGTGGCTGAAACCCCTCCCCAACCCCTCCCCTAAACGGAGAGGGGCTTAATACCGCCGTTGGTTCTGTTCCCCCTTCCTTCTTAGGGAAGGGGGTTAGGGGGTTAGGTTCGGCCGCGCCCTGCCCGCACCCCACCACGGCCGCGGCGCCGTCGGCGAAGATCGAGTTCGCAATCAGTTTGTCCGCGGCGCTGCCGTAGTAGTAGTGCAGGCTGCTCAGCTCCACCGCGCATACCAGCACGCGCGCGGACGGATCGGCACTCGTGAAGGCGTTCGCCACGCGCAGCCCGTTTAGCGCGCCGTGGCACCCCATGAACCCGACGTGCGTGCGCGCGACCGTCGGTTTGAGCCCCAACCCAGTAATCAGCGCGAAGTCCACGCCCGGCGCCACGAACCCGGTACACGATACGGTCACGAGGTGCGTGATCGTATCGGGGGCGAACCCGCTCTCGGCTAGAGCACTCGCCGAAGCGCGAAGTGCGAGCGGCCCGACCTCTTGTGCGTAGATCGCCATCCGCTCGCCGGTCGTCGGACCTGTACCCTCGTTGTCCGGCGTGGGCAGAAACGGCGATCCGCTGTCGTTCGTCCCGGCCAGCGCGTCGCGTTTGGCGCTGCCACCGATGATCTGGAAGCGCTGTCGAAGCCCGCTGTTCGAGTAGATCGGCCCGAGCCACGTCGAAGTGCGAACGTCTGGCCCCGCGAGCACGCGAGCGAGCGCGAGCCCCTCCTCTGCGGTCACGGCGTCCGGCGGGTGCGCGGTGCCGATGCCGTGAATCGCGAAGCTCATAGGTGGGCACCGTGAGAGAGCGGGGCAGAAGACCGGTTGAGGGACCAGACGACCGGACGGGCAAGCGCGGGGCACGCGGTCAGCGCGCGCACGACGGTTCCGGTGAGTGCGGGCGAACGCAGCACGCGCGAAACGATTCGGCACACGCGCTGGCGCCCACCGATCACGCGGCGGTAGGCGCGTTCCCACTCTCGGCCGAGCGAGTCGCTCCAGTGCTGCACGGCGCGTGCCGCGATCGGTGCAACCGCCGCTGCAGACGCGACCGCCCAGGCCATCCCCTCACCGGTGAACGGCTCGACGTAGCCCGCCGCGTCACCGATCGCGAACCAGCGCTGACCGAATAGCTTGTTGGCGCGCCGAGTGAGCGCCGGAGTTCCCTTCCAGGGGAGATCCGCAATTCCTGGTACGCACGGCCAACCGACTTCGTTCAAAATGCTCGCTGCGGCACAGCCGAGTCCTCCGCGCGACTTCACGAACGCCACATCGAACGCCGCCGCGACATCGAGCCGCCCGTCCTCGACGCGCACCAGTCCGACGTACCCCCCGCGCCCCGTCGCCATGAAGATTGTGCCGGGTCTGAATTGCACTGGAACGAGGTCGGCAGGGACAATCACCCCGGCCCCGATACGCGAACCGGCCTCCGGTGTCGTCTCGCGGCCCGCAAGCCCGGTGGCAACGATCACGACCTTCGCGCGAACCGGTTGCTCGTCCTGTACCGTGACCGTTGCGTATTCCGGACACGTGCTCTCGATTCTTGCGACCGCGCCCTCACGAAGCTGCGCGCCGGCCTTCACCGCTTCCCGTACAAGGGCGAGATCGAACGCTTCGCGCGACAGCGACACCCCGTCGGGTAAATTCACCGACGCCGAACGCGCCCCCGATCCGATGGTCACGTTGCGAAGCGGAACGCCGCTCGCCACAACGTGCCCGAGTCCGAGTCGCTTGAGGGTCGTGATGGCCGCGCTATTAATGCAGCACCCGCACACCTTCGGGCGCGGGAAACGCGCCTTGTCCACCAACAGAACCGAGTGCCCCCGGCGCGCCAGTTCGCGTGCAGCCACCGCGCCCGCGGGTCCGGCGCCGATGACCACCACATCAAACGATGGAAATTCGGAATCCGAAACTCGAAATCCGAACAAAGAAACCGTCATCGTCACAACTCGTGGAGTTCACCGATCGTCACCACGTGCCTTCATTTCGGATTTCGAGCTTCGGATTCCGAATTTCCATCCGAGCGGCTCCACGACAGCAGAAAGCGCGAGGGGAACTTGCTGCGTGCGGTCGCGCCGTGAAGTCCCGCGCGCTCGGCGAGCGCGAGTGCTTCGGCGGGGGTGAACGCCGAGCGCACCGACGCGGGGCCGTCGAACCACACCACCCGCGAACCGGTGAGCACGCGACACGCGGCCCATACCGCACAGTAGTTGAACCGCGAGCGCAGCAAATCGTTCACTAACACGAGCGCGCCCGCAGCGCCCTTCATGTTCGCGAGCAGGGTAATGGCGTCGTCTTCACTCAGGTGGTGCAGAAAGAGCGAACACGTGACGACATCGAAGCCGTTCGGCAACGGGTCGCGTAGCGCGTCGTGAACGAAGAACCGCGCCGCGCCCGGGTGCCGCGAAGCTTCTTCGATCGCGGTCGGGCTCACGTCGCACCCGGCCACTTCGATCGAAACGCCCGCGCGTTCGGCCCGCGCGAGCAACTTGCGCGGAACGTCCCCGCTCCCCGTCGCCACGTCCAGCACGCGGACCGTGCGTTTGAGTCTTCCCGATAGGGCCGCGAGCGCGGGCCACAGCACGCCCACGCTGTTACTGAAGCGATTGAGCCGGACCAAGCCCGCGAGCGCGCGCCGGTGCTCGGCCGGGTCGATGGCGGGGTCGTCCATCAATTCCGGGATGCGATCGCGTGTGTGCAAGCGGGACAAGAACACCGTCACGGCTCCGGACATGGGCCGGGGTATTGTAAGGCGGGATGCGATTCTGGCGGAGAAAGAAGCTATCCGCTCGTTACCTCGCGGTTCCAGGAGACAAGCGAACCGCGAGTGCTAACGAGCGGGTGAGGAATCCCTTGCTGATGTCGCCCTTGCACTCAGCCGCGTTGGAGTGCGCGGGCGAAGTCCACGAACACGCCGTTGGTCCAGCCGAAGCCCTCGATCAGCCCGTACAGTCCGTGTTCCGGCTCGCGGTGCGGTTCGGCCACGTTGTACTTCTCCACCAGCGTGCCGGACGTGGCGAAGGCGTGCGCACAGGTGTCGCACCACCGGCGCCGGACCTCGTTCGCCTCGGCCGTGAACCCGTAGCGGTCCAGGCCCGATACCACGATCCACTGCAACGGCGCCCAGCCGTTCGGGTACGCCCACTGCCGGCCCGGGAACGAGTCCAGCGACGTGACCAGCCCGCCCGGGAGCAGGAACCGCGGGAACCACCGCGACACCATCTCGTTGGCCTGGTCCTGGGTCGCGAGCCCGGCCCACATCGGGTAGAACCCCGCGAGCGTCGGGAGCGGCGAGCGCACCTCGGCCTTCCAGTCGAAATCGCAGAAGAACCCACGGTCCGCGTCCCACATCAGCTCGCGCATCGTCGCGGCCCGTGCGTCCGCGGCCTCGCGCCAGTAGTTCGCTTCCGTGGTCGCTCCGAGGCGAGTCATGGCCTCGGCGAAGTCCCGCTCGCGCGTGTAGAGGATGCTGTTGAGGCACACCGGCAGGAAGTCCATCCAGCGCCCGGCCTCCGAGCCGGGACGGTCGCCGTCGCACCGCGTCGAGTGGTCCCAGCCGCTCTCGCACGACGCGAGGAAGTGACTGTAGTTGATGTCGTGGTACCGCGAGAGCCCGCGGTACTTCCGGCGCTCGTGCGGGTGCTTTTCGCCCAGCCAGCACGTCTCGTGCTCGCGCACGCCCAGGCGCGTCATGTGGCGCAGGTACTCGTCCGCGTCCGCGTCACCGCGTGCCACCTTGATGTCATACGCGAGTTTGGCGAGTTTGGTGAAGAACGGCGGCTGGCTGCGCGAGGTAAAGTAGTACCGGGTACCGTTCGGGACGAACCCGAAGCGTTCGACCAGCGCGGCCATGTTCTCGGCGAGGTCGAACACGAGCCACTCGTGCATCGTGCCGACCAGCCCCAGCGCGCTGAAATAGCTGTCCCAGTAGTACATCTCCTGGAACAGCGGGCGCACCGGGTCCACGGACGGGACGAGGTACGCACGCGGCAACCCGATGAGTGTCCCTTCGTCGTGCGGGTGGAACCGGAATAGGCGGTCCCAGAAGCCCGTGATGTAGTCGAGGACCGGCCGGTAATCGGGGACTTCGGGCGTCGCCATCGGACCCTCGGCTGCGACTTCGATCAGTTCGAGGGCCGGAGACGTTTCGTCGCCGCGGTTCCCTCGCCGCTCCGTGTCGCGCGCCCGGAGCGTCATTACACCGCCGTCTTCCATCACGTCTCCTTATACGCGCCGGGCGGCCCTGTGGAGAGCCGCGACTTCCGTGCTCGGGGCCTTTTCTGGCCTGGTACGGAATACCGCCAGCGTGTGGTCCTTTAACTCGTACTTCGTTCCCCCGGCGTGGGTTGCGGCCGAAATGTTATCGTCGGCCGTGTCGAACATCAGCTCCCACACGTGCTCCGGGTTGGTTGCGGGGAGCACGAACCGGACCGCTTTTTGCCCCGCGTTCATGAGAACCAGGAGCGTGTCCCCGACGATCGGCTCGCCGCACTCGTCGGTTTCACGGATCAGGTCGCCTGCCAATCGCATGCCAAGAGACTTGTGCGGCTCCTCCCATTCGGCGTCGGTCAGCTCGTGCCCGCTCGGGCGGAACCACGACACGTCCGCCACGCCCTCACCGCGGATCGGGCGCCCCTGGAAAAACGTTCGCCGCTGGAGAACGGGCTGGTTGCGCCAGATTTGCGCGACGGCCCGCGCGAATGTCAGGAATTCGTCGTCCGCAACGTCCCAGTCGAGCCAGGTTAGCTCGTTGTCCTGACAGTACGTGTTGTTGTTCCCTTGTTGCGTGTGGCCGAATTCGTCCCCGGCCAGAATCATCGGCACGCCCTGGCTCAGCATCAGCGTCGCGAACATGTTTCGGCGCTGGCGTGCGCGCCGGGCGACCACCTTGGGATCGTCCGTTGGCCCCTCGTACCCGCAGTTCCAGTTGCGGTTGTCGTTGTGCCCGTCGCGGTTGTCCTCGCCGTTCGCCAGATTGTGCTTTTGCTCGTAACTCACCAGATCGCGCAGTGTGAACCCGTCGTGGCAAGTCACGAAGTTGATGCTCGCGTAGGGCCGGCGCCCGGTGCGCTCGTAGAGGTCACCGGACCCGGTGAGCCGGTGCGCGAGTTGCCGCGTGGGAACGTCTCGACCGCCCCAGAACCCGCGGACCGCGTCGCGGTACTCGCCGTTCCACTCGGTCCAGCCCACCGGGAAGTTGCCGACCATGTACCCGCCCGGGCCGATGTCCCACGGCTCGGCGATCAGCTTCACGCGCGACAGGACGGGGTCTTGGTGGATGATGTCGAAGAACGAGCCGAGCTTGTCGACCTCCGCCAGCTCGCGCGCGAGCGTGGGTGCGAGGTCGAAGCGGAACCCGTCCACGTGCATCTCCTCGACCCAGTACCGCAGGCTGTCCATCACGAGTTGTAGAACACGCGGGTGGCGCATGTTGGGGCTGTTCCCGCACGCGGTGAAGTCCATGTAGTAGCGCGGGTGCTCGGGCGAGAGGAAGTAGTAGCTCGGGTTGTCCAGCCCGCGGAACGAGAGCGTCGGCCCCATCTGGTTGCCCTCGGCGGTGTGGTTGTACACCACATCGAGGATCACCTCGATCCCGGCCGAGTGCAGCGAGCGCACCATCGACTTGAACTCGCGCACCGCCGCGCTCGGGTCGCGCGGGTTCGTGCTGAAGCGCGGGTCCGGCGCGAAGAACCCGAGCGTGTTGTACCCCCAATAGTTCGACAGTCCCCGGTCCATCAGGTGCCGGTCGTCCGCGCGGTAGTGGACCGGCAGCAACTCCACCGCGGTCACGTTGAGCTTCTTCAGGTGGTCGAGCGCCGCCTCGGCGCTGATACCAGCGTATGTCCCGCGCATGTGATCGGGCACGCCGGGCATCCGCTTGGTGAAACCCTTCACGTGCAGCTCGTAAATGAATGTCTCGTGCCACGGGCGAGCCGGGCGGCGATCGGTTCCCCACGTGAAGGCCGTATCGACAACGGCCGCGAGCGGGGCGAACGCCGAACTGTCGCGGTCATCGAACGTGGTGTCATCCTGGCCGATGGTGTAGCCGAATAGCGCGTCGTGCCACGTGAGTTCGCGCCCGACGGTTTTCGCGTAGGGATCAAAGAGGAGCTTGTTTGCGTTGAACCGCGCGCCTCGTTCCGGTTCATACGGACCGTGGGCGCGAATCCCGTAGAGCTGTCCCGGGAGCGCATCGGGCAGGTAACAGTGCCACACCTGGTCCGTGCGCTCGCGCAGGGGAATGCGCTGCTCCACCAGCCCCGGGCCGTTGAACAAGCACAGGTCGATCCCGGTCGCGTTCTCACTGAAGATGGCGAAGTTCACTCCCACCCCGTCCCACGTCGCTCCCAGTGGGTACGGGCGCCCCGGCCATACTCGCATGAGAACCTCCCGAGTCGAGTGCTGCTCCCGGCGCGTGCAGTAAGCGAATTCGGTACCAGTGATCCGATGATTCCGCGCCGATCGGTGGCACGGCTCGTGCAGAGCTTTCGGACGACCACGTGGTCACAGACTGCCCCTTCACTCCTACCTTACACACCCAAGAAGGTCACATGGCCACCACTGAGCCAATCAAGATGGAAGACGTCGCCGGCGTGCGCAGCCGGATCTCCTGGCCCGCTGTTCTTGCCGGGGCCGTCGTCGCGGTCGCGACCAACCTCGTGCTCACCTTGTTCTTCGCGGCCATCGGGCTGACCGTGGCCGAAGCCGGCGTGCGCGCCAACGCGGTGGGCACCGGCGCTCTCATCGCGTGCCTCCTGAGTATCATCGTGTCCCTGTTCGTCGGCGGGTGGGTGAGCACGCAGATGACCGCCGGCGAAACGGAACGCGAATCCGTGCTGTACGGCATCCTGACGTGGGCCGTCGTCGTCGGGTTCTCGCTCGCACTCGTCGGCATGGGCGCACGGGCCGGGTATTTCGCGTTCGTGGGCGGGGCGATGGTCGCGCAGCATTCGCCGGGCGTGCAGAACTGGGAGGAATCGGCCCGCAACGCCGGGGTGTCGCAAGAACGCATCGACGCAGCAAAAGCGGCGATCGACCCGAACCGGGCGCGCGAAATCGCGAACGACCCGGTTGCGCAGAAGCGTGCAGAAGAGGCCGCGGTCGGCGCGTCGTGGGCGGCACTCGTGGGCGTACTGCTCTCGATGGCGTCCGCGATCGGCGGTGCAATGTGCGGGCGCGGCACCGCGTTCCGGCTGATCCCGAGCGGGCACACCGTGGTTCAGCGCCGGGAAGTCATCGTCTCGTGATTGGGAAGGGCGCTCGTCATCGTAATCGGCGCCGGGCACGTGCTCGCACTCGTTCCGCGGGATTCGGTTCCGTGGTTGGAGGAGCGAACCGGTGCCCGGCTCTCACGTTATTCGGCACAGTGGTTGCGGACCGTTACACTTCTGCCCTTCTCCTTCCTGTTCTCACATTGATCGCGAGCCATGCCTACCTCCACGAGTTCCGTTTGGTCACTCGATAATCCCGTTCGGACCGGTGTCCCTCTCACCGGCAACACGCGCTGCGACGTCGGCGTGATCGGCGCCGGTATCGCCGGTTTGACGGCCGCGTACCTGCTCGCCTGCGAGGGTAAATCGGTCGTTGTTCTCGACGCGAAGCCTGCTGTCGCTGGGGGCGAGACCGAGTTCACCACCGCCCATCTCTCGTGGGTCATTGATGACCGGTTCGCCCGCGTCGCCTCCATTCGTGGCGACGAAACGGCGGAACTCGCGGCGAAAAGTCATCTCGCGGCGATCGGTCTCATCGAAGAAATTATCAAACGCGAAAACATCTCCTGTGATTTCCGGCGAACGGACGGCTACTTGTTCCCCGGAACTGACGGCAACGAAATCGTTCGCGATGAAGTCCTCGCACTCACGCGGCTCGGGCTCACTTTTGAGCGCGTGGGCCACGTTCCGTTCCCGGCTGTTGCGACCGGCCCCGCGCTCCGTTTCCCCGATAACGGCCAGTTCCACCCGCTGAAGTACCTGAGCGACATCGCCGGGCTGATTCGCAAAAAAGGCGGCGTAATTCACACCGATACGCAAGTGGTGAAGGTGGAGAGCGGCTCGCCCTGTGTTGCGCACACGCGATCGGGCCACACGATCACCGCGGACGCGATCGTCATCGCGACCAACACGCCGTTCGATGCGGGGCTGTCGCTCCACTTCAAGCTCGCGGCTTATGTGACTTACGCGATCGCACTGGAAGTTCCCGCGGGGTGCGTGTCTCCGGCACTCTTCTGGGACACCGAAAACCCGTACCACTACGTCCGCACGGCACACGGAACTAATACCGAACTCCTCATCGTTGGCGGCGAAGATCACAAGACGGGCCAGGCACAGGATCAACAAGAACGCTGGGAACGGCTCGAAACATGGGCACGAAAGCGGTTCCCCGAAGTCGGTTCCGTTCGGCACCACTGGTCCGGGCAGGTGTTCGAGACGCCCGACGGGTTGGGGCTGATCGGCCGGGCACCGGGTTTCCGCGACAATCTCTATGTGATTACTGGCGATTCCGGAATGGGAATGACGCACGGCACGCTGGGAGCGCGGCTCGTGTCCGATCTGATTCTCGGTCGGACGAACGAGTTCGCCGGGGTATATTCCCCCTCGCGCTGGATGCCCGGTGCGCTCAAAACGCTGCTCGAAGAGAACGCGAACCTCGCGGCCCAATACGGCGACTGGCTCACCGGCGGTGAGGTGAAATCGGCAACCGAGATCCCGAACGGGCACGGCGCGATCATCCGACACGGTTTGAGTAAGAGCGCGGTCTACAAGGACGACAAGGGGCAGGTCCACGAGATGTCCGCGGTGTGCCCGCACCTGGGCGGCGTCGTGCAGTGGAACCCGGGCGAAAAATCCTGGGACTGCCCGTGTCACGGCTCGCGGTTCAGTTGCAAAGGCGACGTGCAACACGGCCCCGCCGTCGAAGGGCTAAAAGCAATCGAGAAGACCTAACTTCTGGCGCCCAGCAATATCGAAAATAGTGTAAAAATATCCACATATGCCATTGAAGGCACAAACGCAACTGTGGTATAGTCACCTTATTCTCACACAATCTGGGAATTACGAACGGCTGATTTGATGCGCACGCGACTCTTTTTGGAGAAATTGGGAGAGAATGGCTGACACTGTCGGCCCGTTAATAGCGGCAAACCTCGATTTTCTCGGCAAAAACACGAATTAGGCACCGTCCGGTCCAAAGTGTTAGCAATTGTTAGCCTCGCCTCGCGAGGGGCCAAGGCGAACGGCGAGCGCCAATGAACGGGTGGAGTACACGTCCGGCGAAGGGACGTAAACCCCCTCCAAACCCAAGCGACCGACGCGGCACGATGCCTCAAGTCCGGAAGACTCGTTACGACGCATTGGTCCGTCACGAGACCGCCCAAATGTCGCGTGCATTTGTTGTTCGGTCGACTGGCGCGGGGGCGCAGCGCGAGCTATTCTTCCCCGATGGGGGAAGCGTATGCGGGTGTTAAAAACGGCTCTGGGCGAAGTGCTCGACGTGGCGTTCACCCCGGACAGCCGCGCCGTTGCCGCGGTGGTCGAAGCGAAGAACGTCTTTTTGTGGAACCTGGACTCACCGAACATCGCCCCCGTGCGATTGGAACTCGGGGGCAAGTACCGGTCCGGCGGTCTGAGTTTCTCCGCCGACGGGCGGCAATTATCGTGGCAACTGTTTGATGGTCGGCGCACCTACGACCGCGACACGCGCGACGCCACGAGCGAGTACCCGGCGCTGCTCGCGACGGCTACTGCGTGGAAGCTCGGGGCCGAGGGTACGCACCTCGTTTCCGTTCACGGCTTGCCGGACCACGTGCTCGCGGGCTGGAAGCACAAGGACGAGGAGTGGGTGCGCCAGTGGCTGATTTCCACGCGCGACCTGTCCGTCGGCAGCGTGACGCTCGCGCCGGCCGGCGACCGGTTCGCAATGTTCACCCGCGCCACGGAAGCGGACCGGTGGTGGGAACAGGAGCACCGGCTGGAAATTCGCGACGCGGCCACGTCCGCCGCGCAGAGTTTCGGCACGTACCCGTACAGCTACGCGGGGAAACTCGCGTTCCATCCGGCCGGCAAGCAGATCGTCGGCATCAACGACGCGACGCTACTGGCGTGGTCGCTACCAGAAGGCGGCGATCCGCGCTTGGCACGCAGTGACAACAAGAAGCACTTCACTGCGTTCGCGTACCACCCGACCGGGCACCGGCTGTTCGTCACGAGCAACGACGAAACCGTCCATGTGTTCGACACGCACGCCCTTGAGCGCGTGAACCGCTATTCGTGGCGCCTCGACCGGCTCAGTGCGGTCGCGATCAGCCCGGACGGAACGCTCGCCGCGGTCGGCTCCGCGCACGGCGACGTGGTGGTGTGGGATCTGGATTAGCCGGCTATTTCTTCCGCCACACTTGGTCGGTGATAAGACCGAGTTTTGCCATCGCGGGCTGAATCTGAGCAAAGAACCGCTTCGCATCGACCGGGTAACCGGCAGTGGGCGCGATACCAGGAACGTGGGTGGCCCAAAAACGGTTGAACTGCTTCATACAGACTTCGCGCAGGTACTTGCACAGCATCGACGCGAGTGCCACGGCCGCGCTGTCACCATCGGCACGCGGCCGGAACGTGATCGAAATATCACGCGACAGGTGCTCGATGCGGTACCGGCTCTCTTCGGCCGATTCGCGCTCGGCAACCACCCACCCGTCTGGGAACGCCTCTTGCAACAGGCCGGCATAGAAGTTCCGTCCGCCCTGTTTGTCGCACGCGAACACGAGCGGCTGGCCGTCGGCCGGCACCGTGGCCGTCAGCGCGGCGAGCAACTCGATCAGCCCGCGGCCGAGGATCGTGCCCTTCGACCCGTACTCGTCCACCATGCGGTTGAACCGCGGCGCGGGCACGAGGCGATAATCGCCGCACCACTGGTTATTGATCGCGGCCCGGACCGGTTCGGAGGCGTCCCACTCGGCGCCCGAATCGATGTGCAGCGGAACCGTTGCGGCACCGTCGAACCACGATTCCGCCAAAAGTTCCGCGCCCCACGCGGGTACGTCGCCGCTGCTCCAGAGGAACTCGTGGAGCGTGTGCGAATCGGGCGTCGCGATCGCCCACACGCCGCGCTCGAGCGCTTCGATTCCGCCGCGAGTGTAGACTTTCTTCGAGTCATCGATGAGGAGCCGGCCGTCGGCCTTCTCGTGTGCGCGCCGAACCACGGGTTTCAGCGTGTTCCACCCCGCAGAGTCGCCCTCGGGCAGATTCAGTGCGATCGCGGCCTGCACCAGCGGACCGAGGTTCGGCCCGTAGCCCGCTTCATCGATCCCGACCACCCAGGGCATAAGCAACCTCTCCCCAACCCCTCCCCTAAGAAGGGAGGGGCTAAAACCGCCGCGGGCGGTGTGATGTCTGTTGTGTTTGGTTCTTGCTCCCCCTTCCTTCTTAGGGAAGGGGGCTGGGGGGTTAGGTTCTTCGCGCGTATGGTAACGGCATTCCCCGATTGGAGGAACCGACGTGTTCGCCGACAACCTCTTCCTGAAGATCATCGATAAGACGATCCCCGCGAAGATCGCCTACGAAGACGACCAGTGCCTCGCGTTCCACGACATTAAACCGCAGGCGCCGGTCCACGTGCTCATCATCCCCAAAAAGGTGATCCGCACGCACGACGACGCGACGGAAGCGGACCAGGCGCTGCTCGGGCACCTGCACCTCGTCGCGATCAAACTGGCGAAGGAACTCGGGCTGTCGAACGGGTACCGGCTCGTCATTAACTGCAACGAGGCCGGCGGACAAACGGTGCCGCACCTCCACGTCCACCTGCTCGGTGGCCGCGACCTGACTTGGCCCCCCGGTTGAACATGGACGATTCCGAACTGCGTTCCGTACTGGCCGAGCGCGTCGCGAGCGTGCGGGCGCGCATTGCGGCAGCCTGCGCGCGTGCGAACCGCGCTCCCGCGAGCGTCACGCTCGTCGCGGTGACGAAAACGGTTTCCCCGAAAGTCGCTGCGGTCGTTGCGGAATTGGGGGTACGCGACCTCGGCGAAAGTCGGCCACAAGAGCTATGGAAGAAGACCGAAGCCGTGCCGAACGTGAACTGGCACCTGATCGGCCACCTCCAGCGGAACAAGATCGACCGCACGATACCGCTCGTCGCGCTCGTCCACTCCGTCGATAGCGACCGTGTGCTCGAAGCACTCGACGCCTTCGGCCGCAAACGGGGATCAGCGATCCCGGTGCTGATCGAAGTGAATTGCAGCGGCGAAGAGAGTAAGGGCGGGTTCGCGCTGGACGCCCTTATTCCGCTGGGCGACAAGTTGCCAGCGCTCGCCGGCGTCACCGTTCGCGGACTGATGACAATGGCCGCGTATTCGGACGATCCGCAACTGGCGCGGCCCGCATTCGCCACGCTGCGCGAAATGCGTAACGCACTGCAAATGCGAACGGGACTGGCGCTGACCGAACTCTCAATGGGCATGAGCAACGATTTCGAGGTCGCGATTGAAGAGGGCGCGACGCTCGTGCGGATCGGAACAACACTATTTGAGGGGCTGAGTTAAGAAAGCGGGATGCGCCACGGGTGAACGCAAATCAGCGCGGATCGGACATTCTTCATTCGGGAAGTGAGGGTTGTCCTCACCCGGCGTTGAAGCCCTTTCGCCGCTCTCTATCATCAACTACCGGTACTTTCTCTTCCACGAAGGGGGCGTTTCCCCAATGCGGCACGTGCTTTCCGCTCTGGTGCAGAATCAACCGGGGGTTCTGGCGACGGTCGCCGGGATGCTCCACTCGCGCGGGTTCAACATCGACAGTCTCGCGGTCGGCGAGACCGAGACGCACAACCTCTCGCGCATGACGTTCGTCGTACACGGCGACGACAACGTACTCGACCAGGTGCGGAAGCAGCTCGACAAGATCGTTACCGTCGTCCGCGTGGACGACATCAGCTCGGAGAACTTCGTCGAGCGCGACCTGATGCTCATCAAGGTCAAGTGCGCCTCCGCGCAGCGCCCGGAAGTGTTCCAACTGTCCGAGAGCTTCCGCGGCCGGGTGGTCGACATCCAGCACAACAACGTGCTAATCGAGATCAGCGGGACCGAGGGGAAGGTCGAGGCGTTCATCGAACTGATGCGGCCCTACGGCATCCTGGAACTGGCCCGCACCGGGCGCATCGCGCTCGTGCGCGGGGAAGCGAAGCCCGCGGTCGCGGCGGAGGGAACCTGAGTTGGAAACCGCACCACCCAAAATCATCCTCCCGACACGCAGGCTCGACCCGGCCGTCGCGGACCTGCTCCGGGCGCTGAAGCCCGGCGACAAGATCAAGATCACGCAGGCAGTCCGCGTGGGCGCCAAGAAGTGGAACGCCGAGGCCACGGGCGAGTTCCGGGGCCTCGCGTACCTGCAAACCGGCGTCACCACGGAGCGCGTCAAAGAGGACGATCTGGTGGTGCCCGTGGTCCGCTTCACCAAGCCCAACGGCGAGCTGACCTCGATCAGCATCGACGAGAACACGAAGGTCGAGCGCGGCGCGTAGTTCGCTCCTGGGACCGTGGACGTCCCGTCCGCTGCTTGCACCAATTGGCGAAAGCAGCGGACGGGACGTCCACGGTCCCAAGACTACTGCGGTTTCAGTGGTTCCGTGCGGTACGGCTTTCGGTCTTGATAAAGTTTCAGCCGCTTTTGTGCGTCTTCGCCGTACCTCTTCGCGTACCCATTGTCTTCGAGCGCGAGTTTCTGGGCCTTCACCGCGGCCGTGAAGTCGTCGGATTCTGCGTGCGCTGCGGCCAGTGTGTCGAGGTACTCGCCCTCGCGGTTGCCGGTCAGTTCGCACGCGCGTTTCGCGAGTTCAACGGCCCTCTTGCCGTCGCGGAACGTCGCGTCCGGACACGTTGCTTTAAGCCAGGCGAAATTGTTTAGCACTTGTGGCAGATCGGGGCCGAGCCGGAGCAGCACTTCGTAATCTGCGATCGCTTTTTTGTACTCGCCCTTGAGTTCATAAGCCCAACCGCGGTTGAGCTGCGCCGGGGCGTGACCGAGCTTCACCGCTTCATTGAGGTCTTTGATCGCTGCATCAAACCGCCCGAGTTCCGCGAGCACCAGCCCGCGATTGCTGAATCCGACCGCGTGGTAAGGATTGGGACCAGGGCCGGGACCGACCGGGGCCAACTTCAGGAACTCGTCAAAGTCCTTCACCGCGTCGTCCGGCTTGCCGAGCAGGTACTTGGCCCAACCGCGGAAATTGTAAGGGTAAACGTCCTTTTCGTTGTCCTGGATCGCCTTCGTGAAGAAGTCGACCGCGTCCGCGAGCGGAACGACCCGGCTCTTTTCGATCCAGCACTGAGTTCCGTCCGTGTCGAGCACCTGGATGCGCTCGTCCTTCTCTGCTTTTACTTCCCACGACGCGGCATAAAGAGCACGTGGCAGTGCTTGAAAGTCGTCTTTACCGGGTTGAACCGGTTCGTAATAGGTGGCGATCGGGTCCGCTTTTTTGGGTAGAACTGTTTTGCCGACCCACGACTTGCTGTCGCCCTTTGGCACCGGGGCTGCTGATCCACCGAGCACTCCGACCGTCGCTGCCAAACCGGTGGCGAGTGCCGCGCGGCGCGAAACGAGTGCCATCATAGGACGTGCTCCGGGTTTGGTTCACACGCGGCGCTATTTCTTAGCGTCTTTCAAATACGCATTGTAAAACGCGCCGATCGCGTCCGCGAGGTCTTTGGCGGTGGTCGCGTACTGGTCTCTGGCGCGCAGATTGGTACCGAGTTCTACTTGAATCGCATCGATCGCGAACGCCGTGTGGCTGCCGTAATTGGCAACGATATGCCCGCCGGTGAACTGCGGTTCTTCTTTGGCCGTTTCTTCCGAGTCACCGGGCGGCATGATCTTGTACCCGGCCTTCTCCATGCGTCCGAGGACGCTGTTCTTTCCGCGGATCGCGGCCAGCCCCTCGCGGTCCTTGAGTAGTTTCACGGTTTTGAGATTCTGCGTCCCACGGCAAATCGATCCCTGGTACACGCTCTGACCGTGGATATCGAGCAGAATCCCGTGCCCGTGCTTCTCCTTCACCGCTTTGCAAGCGGCGGCAACCGGGTCGTGGAACGCATCGTAGTACGGCTTGGCTTTGTCGCTCTCGTAAGCCTGTTCGCGCGAGCGGTTCACGTCGAGGTACTTGCGCTCGAATCGCGCGATGACCACCCACGGTTTCGCTTCGAGCGATTTCTCGATCTCAGCAACGAGCTTCTCGACCAACTCGGCCGTGTTCTCGTCGCGCACGGTTTGGAAATTGGCGAGCCCCGTCCCGACGCGCTCGGGGGCATCGGGGACTTTCTTGCGCCCGCCGTGTGGCGCCGAGATGATGATGGGCAGAGTGCCCTTTTGAACGGTGACAAAGTCTGTGGGTTTGGGTGCGTCCGGGGCCGCGGGTGCGAGAGCCGCGAGTGCGGGGAAAAGCAGAGTAAATATGGCGGAAAACGGACGGCCCATGAACGGTTCTCCGTTAGTCGGGAGACGAAGTCGGCGCCGGAAATCTGAGATCCGGCGCCGACTTCGTCTCTCGTTCAAACTCGTCCCATCATACCAGATCGCGGCAGTCCGCGATGGTCCCTGCGAGGGCACTGGCGGCCACGGTCAGGGGACTGGCGAGGAACACCTGCGCTTCCTTGTGCCCCATCCGGCCGGGGAAGTTGCGGTTCGTCGTACTGATGCAACTGATGGGCGCGTTCAGTCGACCGAAGGTGTCGCTCGGCCCGCCGAGACACGCGGCGCAGCTCGCCTCGCCGATCTTCGCGCCGGACGCCAGGAAGATGTCGCGGAGCGATTTGCCGCCGATCTTCTCGCTGTCCAGCCCGCGCGCGACTTCGGTCGTCGCGGGGACGACGAACGTGTCGATCTTCACGCTCTTGCCGTTCAGCAGTTCCGCCGCGGCGCGGAAGTCGGTGAGCTTACCGCCGGTGCAACTGCCGATGTACGCGCGGTCGAGCTTCGTGCCCTTCACTTGCGTCACGGTCGCCTTATTGTCGGGCGAGTGCGGCTTCGCGATCACCGGTTCCATCTTCGTCACGTCGTACACCTTCTCGAACACGAACTTCGCGCCCGGGTCGGTCTTCACCACGTTGTACGGCTTGCTCCCGGCGTTCCGCTTGTTCACGTAGTCGAGCGTGACCTGGTCCGCCGCGATAATGCCGTTCTTACCACCGGCCTCGATCGCCATGTTGCACAGCGTCATCCGCTCTTCGATGTTGAGCGCGTACACGCCGTCGCCGTCGAACTCCATCGCGCGGTAAGTCGCGCCGTCCACGCCGATGTCGCCGATGACCGCGAGGATGAGGTCTTTCGCCATCAGGTACGGCGGGAGGTTGCCGTGGAAGACGAACCGCATGGTGGGCGGCACCTTGAGCCACAGTTTGCCGGTGCCCAGCACGAAGCCCGCGTCGGTGTTGCCGATGCCGGTGGCGAACTCGCCGAACGCGCCCGCGGTGCAGGTGTGGCTGTCGGTTCCGAGCAGCACCTCGCCGGGGCGGGTGTGGCCCTCTTCGGGCAGCGCGATGTGGCACACGCCCTTATATTTCTCGGTGCCGACGTCGTAAAAATACTTGATGTCTTGTTCTTTCGCGAACTGCCGCAACACGTCCACGTTGCGGTTCGCCATCGCGTCCTGAGTGAAGATGTAGTGGTCCGGAATGAGGACCAGTTTCTCCTTGTCCCACACCTTCGCGTCCGGCCCGAACTCTTTCTTGAAGACGCCGAACGTGCCCGGCCCGCAGACGTCGTGGGTCATGAGTACGTCGACGTTGGCCCAGACGTTCTCGCCGGGGGCAACGCTGCCCTTGCCACTCGCGCGGGCCAGGATTTTCTCGGTCATCGTCATCGCGGACATCGCGGTAAACTCCCAAATGGAAGAGGCCTTACCAGTATTGTAAGGTATTTACCACCAGGAAGCCGGCCCGCTTTGCTCTCCGCCTCGCGTAGTTCCGCGTCCGACCGACGTGCGGCGCGGGGTCGGGTCGATTTTACGTCTCGCGAGTGATACACAGACGGTCTCAGGACCGATCGCGTGCAAAGCACGGGAGAAATCGAATGTGGCGCATTGTGGTAGGCCCACTGCTCGCACTCTGGGGCGGGGCCGCAACGATATACGGTCTGATGCAACCGCTGGCGGCCGGAGCTTATGGGGGTGGTCAGATTGCCGCGACCGTGTTTGCCGGGTGCGTGTGTCTGATCGGGCTGTGCCTCGCCGGGGCGGGTGTTTTAAAGCTCAGCGCTTCACCGACCCGCGGATCGCGCCGACCGGCGCGGGAACAGTTCTGGGATCACGAATCGCAAAATCAGTCTTACCTGCTGATTGGAGGAATCGTCGCGGCCGTAGCAGGGCTCCTTCTCGTTGGTGTAACCGGGGGCATGCTCTTGCTGGGAGGGCGAGATAGGGCCACGGAACAAGCGAGCAGCCCCCCGCCCGCGAGCGAGACCGACGCTCCCAACCCACCGCGCACGACGCCGCTTCCCGCACCACCTCCCGATCCGCGCCCGAACGTGCCGGCACCGACCGGTCCCGCGCCGACACCACTTCCTCCCCCTCCTCCGTCCGGGCCGGCTCCCGGACGGAGGGAGACGACCCCAGTTGGGGGCGCGTTCGCTAACAATAATTACCGCGAATCCCGGGCGAACGGTGTAATGCTGATCGGTTTCGAGATCGGGTTCGGGAAGGTGTTCGATACGGACATCATTGCGTACCTGCGCCCGATCTGGTTGACGCCGACCGGTGAGCAGTTCGGCGAGGCTTACGGACGGACCCAGGCTCCCGTGGTGACAGTGAAAGCCAAAAACGGTTACGCGATCGGCGGGATCGTGGTCGCGGGCGGCGGCGCGCTCGAGGGGATCGGCTTTACGTTCATGCGTCGGGGGGAGAATCGCCTCGACACGACCGACGCCTACACGAGCGACTGGTACGGCGAACAGCGGCGCAAGCCGGAATCGGGAGCGATGCGGAGCGGCGACGGCTCGTTCGTGGGCGGCATCTTCGGCAAGCGGTTCAACGACAAGGGCGGGAACAACTACGACGACGGCGGGGCAATCGCCACCATCGGGCTGGAACTCTGGGGCAAGGACTGAACGAACACAATCACTCGGCAAACGCGCCCGGCGAAACGTGGAAATAACGGGCGAGTTTGCCGATCTGTGTGCGGTTCAGTTTTCGTTTACCGGCCAGTACTTCCGAAATGGTGGATTCCGCGATACCAACCCGTTTCGCGGCTTCGACTTGAGTGATGCCATTTTGCTCGATCAGGAACCGGAGCATCTCCGCATCGCCCACGGGCTTGATCGGCACGGACTCGGTTTCGTAGGCTTCGACCAAGTCGCTCAACACGTCGAGATAATCCTGTTCCGGTGCAGACAACTCGTCCCGGTCGATAAGTGAATCAATGACGGCAACGGCCGCATCAAGGTCGGCGTTGGTACGCAGCGGTCGGAGGGGGAATTGGCGGACCAGTTCCAGATACCGGTCTTCGCGTTTCCCGTACACCGCTCGGCTCGAAGTCGTGTCTCGCGCGTGTGCCATAGTTATTCGTTCTTCCACTTTCCTTCGTCGTACTCAGTGTGGGTCAGCACGTGGCGAACGTATAACTTCCCGCGGTTGAAGTGAATTACCGCGATAAGTCGGTACTTGTTCCCACCAATGTCGAACACCGTATACTTTCCAACCTGATCCGTTGTGTTAAACGTTCGGCGGATATCGGCGAAGTTCTCCCATTCTGCATTTTTGACGGTCTGATACCACGCTTCAAGCGGTGCCTGTGCTCGCGGGTGTTCTTCCCAGAACTCCCGGAGCTTCTTCTTGGAGATGATGTGCATTGCGCACGGACCCTTTGGAGCCAGTCTGCCCGACTCCCACTATGGCGCTGGCGAGAGGACAACCAGCGCTGACTAAATACTACTTCGCAAAATGCGAAGTGGTCAATCCCGCATTGCCTGCTTCGGTAGAATGACGCTTCCTTTGAGGCCTTCCGCTATGCAACACCCCGCGATGAATCCGCCGCTGTTTACCGCCGAGCTGCCGGGCACGGGCGGGCGGATTCGCACGCACGACGAGGACTTTGAGGTCGAAGAGGTACCGTCGTATGAGCCGTGCGGTACCGGGGAGCACCTCTACCTGTGGATCGAAAAGAAGGGCGTTGCGCCGGAGTTCTTCGCCCAGACGATCGCGCGAAGACTCGGTACGCACCCCGGGAACGTGGGCACCGCGGGCCTCAAAGACCGGCACGCGGTCACGCGACAGTGGGTGTCCGTGCCGAAGGAGTGCGAACCGCGCGTTTCCAAGATCGACGACGAGGGCGTGCGCGTTCTGAAAACGGGGCTGCACTCGAACAAGCTCAAGCCGGGGCACCTGCGGGGCAACCGGTTCCACATTCTTATTCGCGAAGCCGACCGCACCGCGCCCGTCGACGCGATCCTCGATCGCATTCGCGCACAGGGGATGCCGAACTACTACGGTCCGCAGCGGTTCGGGCGCGACGGCGGAACCGTGGACCTCGGGCTCCAGTGCCTCGCGGGGAAAGCCCCTCGGCGCATCCGGCCGTTCCTGTTCCGGTTCGCACTTTCGAGCGTGCAGTCGCTCCTCTTCAACGATTACCTCGCGCGCCGGATGAAGGACGGGCTGTTCCGCACGGTGCTCGACGGCGACGTGATGACGAAGTGGCCGTTCGGCGGCATGTTCGTCGCGAAGGACGTGCCCGCGGAACAGACCCGCTTCGCCGCACGCGAAACGGTGACCGCGGGTCCAATGTTCGGCAAGAAGACGTTCCCGGCCGAGAGCATTGCGGCCGAGCGCGAGGCGGTCGTGCTGCGCGACAACGGGCTGTCGATCGCATCGTTCGGCGGGTTCGGCAAACTGGTACTCGGAACCCGGCGCCAGAACCTGGTGTACCTCGACGATCTCGTGTCCGCGTGGGAGCCGGACGGCTTGCGACTCAGTTTCACGCTCCCCGCCGGCAGCTACGCAACCGTGCTTCTCGCCGAAGTGATGAAGACCAGCATTACGGAAGAGGACGCCGCTCCCGATGAAGACGGCGAAGGCGAACAGTAACCATCGGGAAACATTTTGAGATGGGGAAAAGCCCGGGGCACATTTGCAAGCCGTTTTCAAGTCTCCTTCACCGGGGCTGAATTTTCAACTAACCGAAATGACGGTTTTTTTGACACACGTCATTCGATTATGGCCTACGGTTGCTTAACGCCCACGAATCCACATGCGCTGGCACCCCCATGCCGCCTGCTCCGACCGCCGACAGCGGTACTTACCGTTCCTACACGAAACTAGCCGGCACCGAGCCGCTGCCCGGTTACACGCTCCTTTCGCCCCTCGGTCGGGGCGGGTTCGGCGAGGTCTGGAAGTGTGAAGCCCCCGGCGGGTTGCAAAAGGCTATCAAGTTCGTCTCGTCAGTTTCCGAAGACGGGCGCGGGGACGAACGATTTAGTCAGGAACTCGCGGCGTTCGAGCAAATCAAAACAATCCGGCACCCGTTCCTGCTCACCCTCGAACGTGTCGAGCAAATTGACCGCGAACTCGTTATGGTCATGGAACTCGCCGACCGGCAGCTCCAGGACCGGTTCCGCGAGTGCCGCACGTGCGGGTTGCCCGGTATCCCGCGCGACGAGTTACTGGCCTACTTCGCCGACGCCGCCGAAGCCCTGGACGTGATTTCGGCCAAGTTCCACCTCCAGCACCTCGACGTTAAACCGGCCAACTTGTTCCTCGTGTCCGGCCACGTGAAAGTCGGCGACTACGGGTTGGTCGCGCAACTTGAGGGTGCGGACGCGGGCAATCGCGGGCTGACGCCCCGGTACGTTGCGCCGGAGGTGCTCCACGGCACACCGAGTAGCTGCTCCGACCAGTACAGCCTCGCGCTCGTGTACCAGGAACTGCTCACCGGCGAGTTCCCGTATGCGGGGCGCACGCCGCAGCAGCTGATGCTCCAGCACGTTTCCGGGCAACCGGACCTGTCTGGGCTGCCGCCCTCCGACCAGCCGGCCGTGAAGCGCGCGCTGGCCAAAAGACCAATCGACCGGTTCCCGTCGTGCCTCGCGTTCGTTCAGGCCCTCATGATGGCCGAGAACTCGACCGCGATTCCCAACGCCGGGATGAGCATTCGGCGCTCGCGCGTGGACCGCGCCGTTGCCGAAATGCACGTCGCGATCGACAACGGTGAAGAGTACCCCGGTAACAACTCGTCGATCAGTGCACAGAACGACCTGACCCACCCCGGAACACCCAAGAGCCGCTGCGCCCCACCGACCCAGAGCTTCACGCTCCCGAAAGCGCCTCTGACCGTACCGGGCGTGAAGTACAGCGGGCTCCCGCCGCTCGTGTCCGGCACGCGCCAAGCGCCGGCCCCCGCGCCGGCACCAATCCCGGCGAGCACCCGCCGGTCCAGCTCCGTCCCCACTCCGCCGCCGCGAATTGTCGAAACGCCTCCACCCGTTGAAGAAGCGGAACGCGGGCTGGTGGTATTGGACTCGATTCACTCGGTCGTTCCGGTCGGGCAGCTCTTGGGTATGGAGTCCGACGAGCTACCCCTGAACCCCCAAACCTTTGCCGAAGCCATTGTGAACGTGGCCGGCGGGGGCGGGTACGTCCCGCACATTCCGGGGGACATCGGGCGCCTGCTCGACGGCTCGTGGGTGTGCCTGTTCCCCTCCACCGTTCCTTCAGCGGTGGTACCGCTCAAGTTGGCCGTTGTTCGCGAGCGCTGGGGCGTGTCGCTGGAACAACCGGAAGCGGGCTTGGTCGTGATGCGCCGCACCGCGGGCGGCGGTGGATTCTTTAGCGGAAAGAAATTCGGGTTCGAGGCCAGGATCGTGTTACCGCCAGTCGGCCGCGCGGTCGGAGAAATGACCGCCACGGCGCAATTGTTCGGAACGCCCGACCTGAAGTTCGCACGCGACTCGATGGACCTGATGCCGAAACTGCTCGTCGACATCCGCACTCAGCTCGCGAACGTGCAGGACCGGCGACGGAGCCCGCGAGTCGAGTACGGCTCGCCGATCACGATTTACCCCGTCCACAGCGACGGCGGCATTGATACAGCGGTTCAGGGCCGGTGCCGGGACGTGTCGCTCGGTGGCCTGGGGTTCACCACCGCGGCGAAACTGCCTACGAAGTACGCCTACATCACCTTTCCCGGGGTCACCGCGACCGTTGGGCAGGCACTGTTGGCACGCCTGATCCGCACGCAGTCCTCAATGCGCGAGTCCGCTTACGGCGCCGAGTACCGCACCGATCTGTAGTCGGAACAAATCCGCGTTGTGGGGCGCGTTCCTTTACGGGCGCGCTCATCGTTTCGCCCGGCGGTGGACTGGGGAAGTCCGCGTGGCGCGCGGGCGCGCTAAGTCACACGACCGCGCGTGCGAGTAGCAGGAGCCGGTTCATACGCGGGATCTCGGCGTGAAAGGTTGGGGAACCCGCGATTGTCCGCGGAAGTAAGCAGCTACTTCAGCCACTTCGTACAGAACTCGATGGCAGCCTTGCGGTCGTCATCGGTGACCTTGTGGCCGACGCCCGCGTTCACGCGCACCACGAGCCGGTCTTTTGCGTTAGCCTTCGCGTAAGCGTTCTCCGCAGCACGCATTGCGATTTTCGCTCCCTCGACGGGGCAGTTCGGGTCCATGTCGCCGTTCGCGATGAAGAGCGCCCGGGAGTTGGCTGCAAACAGGGGAAGCAGATTCGGGCAGTCGTAGTCGTCCAGAATGCCCGGGATCACTTTCGACCACAGTTCGCGACACACCCGTTTGTTGATGGCCGGTTCGCCCAGATCCTTTGCGGCGACCTCGTGCGTCTGCTTGATGGTGTTCGCACGCCCCTGCCATTTGTCGTTATCCAGGCTCCACTTAAAGCTTTGAACGCCGATGAGCGGGGCCGCAACGGTCACGCGATCGTCCACTGATGCCGCGAGCCACGTTTGAATGCCGCCCATGCTAATACCCAGCATCCCGATGTGCTTCGGGTCAACGTCGTTACGCGCGTCCAGCACGTCGACGAGCCGCCACAAGTCCCAAACGGTGTCGTAATAAAACGGGTGCTCCATCGGTTTACCAGTGGGCGTTTGCCACGCTTTCGTGATGGCCGCGACGTAAGCCTCGGAACCCTTCTTCCCGCCGCTCCGCTCGCCGTGGTAACGGGCGTCGATCGCGATCCCGATGATTCCGCGCTTCGCGAAATCTTCGAGCCACGGCTGGGCGCTTTCCTTGTTCCCGCCGGTACCGTGCAGCACGATCATCACGGGCAACTTTTTTTTTGCACCGGCCGGCGCAACCATGAGCACCGGGACACGTTCTACGGTGTCGTCCGCTTTCTTTTCGCTGGCGAACGACCACCGCGAGTACACGAGGTTGCCTTTTTCGACCGGGTTGCCCGCTTCGCGCACGTCGGCCGGCACTTTGGGCCGGTCGAGTGCTTTAAGGAACGCGCCCTTCGCTTTTTCGGGCGACAGCGGGGTTGCCGCATCGGCGCGTGCCGGTTGCGAACTGAACGGGGCAAAAATGAGCGCGAGAACGAGTAGCCGGGGGGAAAACATGTGGCAGCTCCAAAGAGAATCACTCCCACGATGAATGAACGGCGCGGAAAAGACAACCCTTATCCGCACCACGAGTTCTGCCCCCCGGCACTCGGAATTGACCAGAGCGTGAGCTCTGCGTATTGTCCCACCGCTCCGCGCCCTCCCGGCTAGTCGCCGGCGGCGCAGCGACACACCAGGACGGGCACGGATGCGCGTTCGCAGTTGGCTTATCCGCGGGTTGATCCTCGCCGGGATCGCGGCTCTGGTCGCGCTCGGGTGGCTCGCCAATTCGTGGGTCAGCCCGGAACGGGTGCGCGAGAAAGTCGTCGCCACCCTTGCCGAACAGTTCGAGGACGTGGACGTTCACGTCGGCTCCGCCCGCATGCGCATTCTCGGTGGCATTGCGGTCAGCGACCTGCGCCTCACGCGCCGCGGCGACCCGCCCGGTCAGCCGTTCCTCGTGGTGCCCAACGCGATCCTGTTCCACGACAAGGAGCAGTTGAACCGCGGGCGCCTCGTGATCCGCAAAGTCCAACTCGATAACCCGACGATCCGCGTCGAGCGGTCCGCGGACGGGAAGTGGAACGTCGCGGAGATCCTGAAACCCGGCCCCGCGGACAGACCCGTTCCAACCTTCACAGTCCAAGGCGCGACGGCCGTGGTCATCGACCACTCAACCGTCGGGTTCCCGCCGACCACGTTTACCGACGTCCAGGGGACGTTCCTCAACGACACGCTCCCCGCCCTGAGCGTGCAGGCCACCGGTACGGCAAAGCAATACGGCCCGGTCAGCATCCGCGGGCGTCTGAATCGAATCAATAATCACCTGGCTCTTTCGGTGGAACTGGCCGAATTCCCAGTTGGTGCCGCGGCGGTTTCGACCGCCCAGCGGTTCGCCCCGGAAGTTGCCCCGCACCTGGCGAAGCTCAGCGCGGTCGCCAACGTGAAAGCTGACCTCAATTTCGCCCCGGAATCGATCCCGCAGTGGCGCCACGACGTCCGGTTCGACGTGAAAGGGGCGCGGTTCGAGCACCCCGATTTGCCCTGGCCGATTGAGAAGATCATCGCCACCGTGCGCAGCGTGGACGGGCGCGTGAAGGTCGAGAACGCGACCGCGGAGGTCGGATCGGCGAAGCTCAGCGTATCGCTCGAAACACGCGCCGACGCACCGCCGCCACCCACCCCCGGCGCACCTCCAGCCGACGACCCGATGCGCCGGTTCGAGGAGCAACTCCTGCGGCTCGACGTGACGGTGGCCGGCGTGCCGCTCAACGACGCGCTGTTTAATCGGCTCCCGGAAAGCCTGAAGAAGGGGCGCCGGATGTTCTCCCCAACCGGACAGGTGGACGCCGGATACAAGTTCGTGCGCGAAGGCGCGGGCTGGAAGCGCGAACTGGAAGTGCGCCCGAAACAGGCCGGGATGACCTACGAAAAGTTCCGCTACCCGGTGACCGAGGTGGGCGGGCAGATCAAGCGCACGACCACCCACACGGGCACCGAGACCACCCTCATCGATCTCAACGGTACCGCCGCGGGCCAGTCGATCTCGGTGAAGGGGCAGATCAACGGCCCCGGACCGGACCCCGAGATCAACCTGCGCGTGGCCGGGACGAACGTTCCGATCGATGACAATTTATTCACCGCGCTCCCGCCCAAGTACGCCGCGATCGTGCGCGACTTCCGCGCCACCGGGCGCGGCGACTTCGTCGCCAAGATCGCCCAGCGCGCGGGCGTGAACATGACCGAGAACGAGTTCAGCATCGACGTCAAGGACGGGAAGCTGAACTACACCGCGTTCCCGTACCCGCTGGAGAAGCTCAAGGGCCGGCTCGTAATCCACTCGAACGCGACCGAAACGGACCGCCCGATACGCCCGGGAGAACAGATCCGCCCGCTGCCCGACAACGACGAGGTCATCTTCGACGAGTTCACCGCGGTCCACGCCGGCGCGCTGGTGCGGATGCACGGCTCGCGGCGCCCGATCCCGAACACCCGCGACCACAAACTCGTGATCCACGTCGGCGGGACCAAAGTACCGCTCGATAAAGACCTCCGCACCGCGCTCGGGACGGTGAAGGCGGACACCGTTTGGACCACGTTCTCCCCCACCGGGCACATGACGTTCGCGGCCGTCGTGGACGTGTTGGACCGCGGGCCGACTGCCGCCCGCCCCGATTTCGATCCCCCGTTGGACCCAGTTACCGATGTGAAGGTGACGTTCGAGTTCTCCGGGCCGACCGTGACGCCGAAGTTCTTCCCCTACGAACTGACCGAACTCGCGGGGTGGTTGGAATACAAGAACAACCGCGTCGATTTGGCGCGTATGTCCGCGAACCACGGACCGAGCCGGATGAAACTGGATGCCGGCGAGATCCGGCTGTACCCCAACGGCGCGGCCTGGGCGAACCTCGGCGGGATCGAACTGAAACCGTGCATCGTCGACGAGACACTCAAGAAAGCGCTGCCCGGCAGACTCGGCCCGGCGCTCGATGAAATACAACTCAAAGGCAACACGGAGTTGCTGGTCAAGCACCTCGTCGTGAGCGCGCCTCCAGACAGTCAGCCGCCGGGCGCCCTCCCCCCCGGACTGCTACCGAGCGTAAATGGCGCCACGAATTCGTCGCTGAAAATCGGGCCGAGCCTGAGCCCCGGCCCCCCGCCCGACCCGATCGTGTACTGGAACGCGGAACTGAAACTGCTGGGCGCGTCGCTCGACACCGGGGTGACGTGGCAGGACGCCTTCGGCTCGATCACGTGCCGCGGGCGCTACGAGGGCACGCACCTCGGGGCGCTCGACGGGACCGTGTGGCTGGACCGTGCCCTGGTCGCCCGCGTGCCCGTCGCGGAAGCGCGGTGCAAGGTGACGGCCGAGCCACAGAAACCGGACCCGGCCCGACCGGGGCAGTACCTGCCCACCACGCTCCAGTTCCTCAACGTGTCCAGCGATCTGTTCAGTGGAAAGCTCATCGGCGAGGCCGCGGTCGTGCTCACGGAGTCCACCAGTTACAAAGTGTGGCTCGTGGCGACCGACGTGAACCTGGAAAAAGCGGCCCGCCACTACAACCTCGGCTCCGACGCCGACCTCAAGGGGATCGCACAAGCCCGACTCTTGTTGGGTAACAAGTTGGACCCCAAAACGGGCCGACAGGTCGTCGACGGAGAGGGGACTATCGATGTGCCCACCGGTCGCATGTACAACCTGCCGGTGCTCCTCGACCTGATGAAGTTGTTCCGCGGATCGGTGCCGGACAAGACCGCGTTCGAGCAGGCCCACGTCGCGTTCCGCGTGCGCGGCGACCGGATCAAGGTCGATCAGCTCGACCTGATCGGTAAGGCCATCTGCCTCGGCGGGTCGGGCGAACTCGACAGCAGCGGGGACTACGTAAAGTTCGAGTTCTACATGGTCTGGTCGCAACTGCTGAAACAGATGATTAACACGCCGGTGGGCGACCTGAACAAGTTCCTCAGCAAGAACCTGTTCACGATCAAGATGTCGCGCGAGAACGGCGAACTGAAGTACCGCCCGGAGCCGGTTCCGCTCGTGACGGAACCGACGAAGGCCGTGCTCGACCGACTGAAGCGCGGGGCCGGGTGGTTAACGGGGAAATAGTTCGGGAAGGCCGTGTTTAGTTCATGGGTTGGTGGCACGGGCCCCTGGCCTGTGAGCGCGCTTCCACGGGCCTGAGGCCCGTGCCACCAACACGAAAACGCAAGCCTCCCGCACAAAACGTGAGCAGAAAACTCGCGTTATCGACGCTGTAACTCTGTCACAGGCGAGGAGGCGGTGTGTTAGGCAGTACCCTGAACCGGATGATCTTCTGGGAACTGGTGCGGGTGTTCCTGCTCTCGCTCGGCGCCCTCACCGGTTTGGTTCTGGTCGTCATGTCGGTCCAGCAGGCGGCGCAGCTCGGGCTGTCGCTGGCCCAGTTGATCCGCTCGATCCCGCTCCTCGTGCCGAGCATCCTGCCGATCGCGATCCCCGCGACGACGCTGTTCTCGGCGTGCGTGGTGTACGGGCGCCTGGCGCACGACAACGAGGTCATCGCGCTCAAGGCGGCCGGGGTTCACCTGTTCGGTATCGTGAAGCCGACCATCCTGCTCGGGGTGCTCGCCACCGGCACCACCGCGGCGCTGTACCACACCACGATCCCGCGGACCCAGCAGATGTTCTACGGGCAGATCCTCGCGGACCCCGAGGAGGTGCTCTACAACATGATCCGCCGCGACCGGCGCCTGGTACACCAGAGCCTTCCGTATGTGTTGTTCGCGCGCGACGTGCAGGGGAAGCGCCTCATCGACGTGGTCGTCAAACGGAAGCGGAAGGACGCGAAGCCCGGAGAAAGCCCCTACGATTTCGTGGCGCGCATGCACGAGGCTCAGCTCCGCGTGGACGCGGACAGTGGTACGATGTCGATCGTGCCGGACCGGTTCGTTCTCGACGGGGCGAACGCGAACGGGAGCAGCGCGAGCACCGAGTTCAAGATGGACCTGCCCGATTCGGTGAGCGGGAAGGACGCCCGGTTGCGCATCAGCGCGCTGACGTGGGACGAGTTCCCCGACCGGATCGCGGCGGTTCGCGCGGAACGGGACGAACTCATAAAGCAGCGAGACGCGTACCAGGCCGAAGTCGAAAAATCTTACGACATCAAAGTCCGCACGCAGGGGATGGACGAACTGAAGGGGCTCAAGTTCGGCATCGACGCGAAGACGCGGCAAGTCCGGAACCTGGAAGCGGAAGTACACGCCCGACCCGCACTGGCGGTGAGTTGCCTCGTGTTCGCACTCATCGGCTGCCCGGTCGGTATCTGGGCGAACCGGGCCGACTACCTCAGCACGTTCGTTGTCTGTTTCATCCCCACACTACTCGTGTACTACCCACTGCTCCTGGCCGGGTCCGATGTGGGCAAAACGGGGAAAGTACCGCTCTGGCTCGGGTGCTGGTCCGCCGACATCGTGATGGGTGCCGTCGGCGTGTTGCTGATGTGGCGGCTACTGAGGCGGTAGATCAAGTTCCAGAGTCCCAAGTTCCAGCAGTTCCAAGTTGAGAATGAAGAGCGTTGGCGCCGTCTTGTCTTCAACTTAGAACTGTTGGAACTCTGAAACTTAGAACTATCAAGCTTATTTCGACGAGATCAGTTCGACCTCGAAGATGAGCACGGCGTTCGGCGGGATGTCGCGCCCGGCGCCGGTGGCCCCGTAGCCGAGGGCGGCGGGGATCTTGAGCCGGCGGGTGCCGCCCGGCTTCATACCGGGGATACCTTCCTGCCAACCCTTAATGACCTGGTTGAGCGAGAACGAGATCGTCTGCCCGCGGGCCACGCTGCTGTCGAACATTTTGCCGTTCGTGAGCCAACCGGTGTAGTGAACGGTAACGGTGGCGCCGGGCTTCACCGCGTCGCCTTCACCCACCGTCGAGTCCCAAATTTCCAGTCCGGACGCTTGCTTCGTCCACTCGGCGGCGTCCACGGCGGGCATCGGGGGTACTTGCGGCATCGCTGTGTCTCCTGGGAGGGCGCGGAGGTTCCGCGCAACGGGCGGGAGATAACTTACACGATCCGATTACTCCGACGAGGGTTGGGCCGCGCTTAGTCCGTTTCTGTGAAGCACTTCCGCGGTACCCGATCAGCGGTGCGACCGACGATATCGGAGTTATTTCCCCGTACTTTGGGCCGGCTTCAGCACACCAAGTAGCAGTTTGTACAACCCCTCCGGATTGTCCTCCTCGTTCTTCAAACGCAGGTAGATACTCTTCTCGTCCACGATCTTGAGCCGCCCCTTGCTGGCGGCGACGAGTTGCTTGGCGCGGTCCGGGTTGCGGTAGGTGAACACCAGATTGTGATCGTGGCGGTGAACGCTGGCGACCTGCCACTTCACGCACAGGAGCCGAACTTCCGTCGTGCGCAGCAGCCACTCGACCGGGTCCGAGTGCGGGCCGTAGCGGTCCCGGAGTTCCTGCCGGAAGTCGGCGAGCTTCGCCGGGTCGCGGAGTCGCGCGAGCCGCCGGTACACTTCGATGCGCAACTTCTGGCCCGGCACGTAGTCGCGCGGCAAGTACGCGGGCCACGGCAGATCGACCGTGACTTCCACCGACACCTTCGGCGCCTGCTGTTTCAGCGCCCGCACCGCGTTTTCGAGGAGCTGGCAGTACAGTTCGTAGCCGATGGCCGCGATGTGCCCGCTCTGCTCCGCACCCAGAATGTTCCCGGCCCCGCGGATCTCCAGGTCGCGCATCGCGATCTTGAACCCGGCCCCCAGTTCGGTGAACTCCTCGATCGCCTTCAACCGCCGCTGTGCTGTGGGATTGAGTAGCTTCAGCGGGTTCACGATGAAGTACGCATACGAACGGTGCTTCGACCGCCCGACGCGCCCGCGCAACTGGTGCAGATCTGCCAGCCCGTAGGTGTCCGCGTCGTTGATGAAGATGGTGTTCGCGTTCGGAATATCGAGGCCGCTTTCGATGATCGTGGTCGCAACCAGGATGTCGGCGTCCTTGCGCACGAATCCCACCATCGCCTTTTCGAGATCGTGCGCGTCCATCTGCCCGTGCCCGACCGTCACCTTCGCTTCCGGAACGAGAATCCGGACCTTTGTCGCGATGTCGAAGATGTCCTGCACGCGGTTGTGAACGAAGTACACCTGTCCGCCGCGGTTCATTTCGCGCAAGATCGCGTTACGAATGAGTTTATCGTCCCAGCGCGTGATGTGAGTCTCCACCGGCTGGCGGTCCGCGGGGGGTGTTTCCAAGTTGCTGATTTCGCGGATACCGAGTAGTGAGGCGTGCAGCGTGCGCGGAATGGGCGTCGCGGTCATTGTGAGCACGTCCACCATCGCGCGCAAGTGCTTGAGTCGCTCCTTGTGCTCGACGCCGAACCGCTGTTCCTCGTCGATCACCACGAGGCCCAAGTCTTTGAACTTTACGTCTTTCGAGAGCAAGCGGTGCGTGCCGACGATCACGTCCACTTCACCCGTTGCGAGCTTCTTCAGTGTCTCTTTCTGTTTGGCCCCGCCCCGAAAGCGGTTCACCACATCGACTACGAACGGGTACTCGGCGAACCGCTGCGTGAACGTGCGGTAGTGCTGCTCCGCGAGCACCGTCGTGGGCACGAGGATCGCGACCTGTTTGCCGCTATCGACCGCCTTGAACGCGGACCGAATCGCGACCTCGGTTTTGCCGTAGCCGACGTCGCCGCAAATGAGGCGGTCCATTGGCTTTGATTTTTCCAGGTCGCCTTTCACCTCGACGATCGCGGAAAGTTGGTCCGGAGTTTCCTGGTACGGGAACGCGGCCTCGAACTCTTTCTGCCAGTCGGAGTCGGGCGGGAACTGGTGCCCCGGGACAGCTTGCCGCACGGCCTGGATGTTAATCATCTCGGCCGCCATGTCGCGCACGGCCTCGGCCACTTTTTCCTTCTTGCGCCCCCACGAGGTACCGCCGGGCTTGCTCAGCGCCGGTTCCGACTGCGACCCACCCACATACTTCTGCACGAGGTCGATGCGCGTGGCCGGGACGTAGAGGAACATCCCGTCGCGGAACTCGAGCACGAGGTGCTCTTCCGTCGCGGGACCGGCGGTTCGGGACTCAGCCCTTCGGGAAGAACTCGGCTCGGCGCCCTCTTCACCGAACTCGGTGTCCTGCCCCCGGGACTTTTCGAGCATGTGCATCCCACGGAACCGGGCGATCCCGTGGGCGACGTGGACGACGTAGTCGCCGTCGTTGAGGTCGAGGAACGAGTCAATCGCGCGCGACTCGATTTGGCGGCTGGAGCGCGTTTGTGCCTTCACGCCGGGCGGCAGCAGATCCTTGTGGAAGATCTCGTGGCTACCGAGAACGATGGTCCCGCTCTCGACCAACCGGAACCCGCCGCGAACGTGCCCCGTCACAAGTTGGAGCCGATGCGACTCCGCGAGTTTGCCCGCCTTCAGCACCTCCGTGAGCCGGTGAACCTCCGCCTCGCTCTGGCACGCAATCAGCACGCGCGCGGACGAGTTGTGGGCGATCGAATCGAGTTCGTCGCGCACGCGGTGTACGCTCCCGCTGAAGCGGTTCACCGACTCGACGCGCAGGTGAACCGACGCCTCCACACTGGGCCGCGGGAGCGCGGAGAGCACCACGCTGGGGCGCTTCATCAGGTGCGCGAACGCCTGTTCCGGCGAGTGCAGCCCTTCCGTGGTCGCGACGCGCTCGTAGAAGTGCTTGGCCTGCTCCTTCAGCTCGCGCGGCTCGACGAGCACGACCCACGAATCGGGCGGCAGGTAATCCGCGATGTGCCCCCGCGGGCGACTTCGGGCAGAACCTAACCCCCCAACCCCCTTCCCTAAAAAGGAAGGGGGAGCAGAACCCTTTTCTGTGTTAAGCCCCTCTCCGTTTAGGGGAGGGGTTGGGGAGGGGTTGTCTTCTATTCCCAACAGCACGACACTGTTCTTCTTCTCCAAACTCCGCTGTGAGCCGGCCGCGAACGAGCGGATCGATTCCACTTCGTCGCCGAAGAACTCGAACCGGTACGGGTCGGGCGCATCCGGTGGGAAGACGTCGCAGATCCCCCCGCGGCGGCTGAACTCGCCCGGGTACTCGACCGCGTCCACGCGCTTGTAGCCGTTCGTGACCAGCCACTCGGCCAGTTCGCTCGGGTCCACGATCTCGTTCACACTGATCGTGCGTCCCCGAGCGGCCAGGTCCGCGCGTTCTGGCACCGGCTGGCACACCGACGCGACGCCGCACACTACGATTTTGGGCGCGCTCGACATGAGTTGTTGGAGTAACCGCAGTCGAGACGTCGTGATCGGGTCGAGCTTCCCCTTATTGGAAGTCACCGGCCACGATTCCCACGCCTCAAACAGCGCGGGGCGTGCGCCCGTAAACGACGCGATATCTTCCTGCCACGGCTCGACATCGGTGGGATTGGGAACGACCACGAGCAACGTGCCGGGCGTTTCGGCCGCGAGGGTCGCTGCAGCTAGCGCCGCAGACGATCCCCACGCGCCGTCTACGGTTCCGCTCCGCCCGGAGAGGAGCGCAGCGCGCAGTTCGGCCCAGCCCTCTGTCTTTTCCAAGAGGCTGGGAAGGGCGCGTAAACCGGCATCCGCCGGCGCTGCGACAGCGGCCGTCGTCATGACATTCTCCTTCAATCACCCATCTTACCGGGAAGTTGAGGGGCGTGAACAGCCCGACACGTTGGCCCGGCTCTAACTCTCGGGCGAATAATGGGCGGCAATCTTGTGAAGGGAAACAGAGGCTTCAGCGGACGAAACGTGCCAATTCTGCCAGAGTTACATCAAACAGACCGGTTAGAAATGTCGGTTAATACAGGGTTAAAGGGTTGCCAGGGGCCGATTCGGATCGCATAAAGTTCCTAATCGCTGCCAATATCCGAATAAGCCGAAAATTCGGCCTTCGGTAAATTCGTCCCCATTCGCGTGACTTAACGCGAGCTGCGCGGCAGGAATGCCGATCTCTCAAAGCACCGAAAGGAGTTTGAGCACCTCTCCTTCTTGAACCGGCGCGTATCGCCGGCTTCAACCCACCCGCCACCACTTTGCCCCAACCACGACACAAGGACGATGCCGCGATGATTCCACTTTCCCGATACTTGGGGCGCCTATTTCGGGGAGAAGCAAGTGGGGAGAGACTCTCGCTCGTTCAAGACGCGCCCGCGGTAATCTGCCGGCGCGAACCGGCGCTCGCCGGGGCAGATCTGTTCCGCTCCTTCGGCGTCGGTGACACGCGATCCTACGCCCTCAAGGGTGTTTCCGCCGATTTCCAGCCCGGTGAACTCAATCTCCTGATGGGACCGTCCGGTAGCGGAAAGTCCACGCTGCTCGCGGTGCTGTCGGGGTTGCTGCGCCCGGATTCGGGAACGGTCGGCGCGCTCGGGCGGGACGTGTGGCGGATGGGCGAAGACGAGATGGAGCGATTCCGCCTCCGACACTGCTCGTACATTTTCCAGGGCTACAACCTGTTCCCCGCGCTGACCGCGCGCGAACAGTTGGAGATCGTGCTGAAGTGGGGCGAGGGGTGCTCGGCGCGCGAGGCCCGGTGCCGCGCGGACCGCGTGCTCGGGCAACTCGGTTTATCGAAGAAGGCCCACCTGCGTCCCGCTGAAATGAGCGGCGGGGAGAAGCAGCGGGTCGCCATCGGTCGCGCGCTCGTGAAGAACCCGTCGTTCGTGTTCGCCGACGAACCGACCAGCGCCCTCGACTGGGAGAACGGCGAACAGGTTATTCACTTGCTCACCGAAACGGCACGCGAGAACGGCGCGATGGTGCTTGTGGTCACGCACGACCCGCGCCTCACGCCCTTCGCGGACCGCGTGTTCGAGTTGGCCGACGGGCAACTGCAATCCGAAACGGAACCCGAATCGTTCGAGGCGGAGGCGTGCGTGTCCGGGTTACCGAGCGCCTACGAGCACACGCCGTTAAGGAACAACTCGCTCCGTGTTCGCCTGTACGACCCACACCGTTAAGTTTGCTGCCAACTCCGGAACCGAGAGGTGACCGTCAGTCGCTTTTCGGCCGGGGCGCGAGTGGTTGAAGTTTCGGTAGCGGGGTGAGTGGCGCAATCGGTTGCAGGTTCTGGAACTTCTGCTCCAATTTCGGCAGCGGAAGTGGTTGAAGTTTTGGCGCATCCGGGAGCAAGCCCGGAACCGGGAGTGGCGGACGCGGAACCGCCATCTGGCGCCCGACGTCTGGCAGCGCAACTCCCTTCATTTCCATCTTTTTGCCGCGCCGCATCACGACGAGATCGATCTTCTCACCGACCTTCACTGCGCTCACCAGGCGCACGAAATCATCCGTGTTGTCGCTCACGACTTTGCCCGCGAACTCAAGAATGATGTCGTGAACCTTCAGCCCGGCCTTCTCCGCGGCCGAGTCGGGCATGACCGCGGCGACCGCGATCCCGACGTTCGGTTCGAGTCCGAGTTGTTCGGCAGTGATCGCGTTGAGTTTTTCCATGCGGATGCCGAACCGGGCGCGATCAGGAACGCGCCCGGCGTCCAGTAACCCCGGGAACGCGGGAAGTACCTCCCCGTCGCCGCCTTGCACCCCCTTCATCATCAGTTCGTGTGCTTCCTTGAGCAGCTTCATTGCTTCGGGGGCTTCTGGGTTCGCTTTCAGCATTTCGAGTGCCTTCATGCGCAGGTCCATCGCCTTTTGGATCGCGTCCCGGTCAATTCGGCCCGGATTGGGGAACGGGACGACCTGGAACGGAACGTCGAGCGCCGGCGGATTGAACTGATTCGGCGGCAGTTCGGGGCGCGGGTCCGGCCGCGGCTTCGCGAGCGAGCGCCCCGTGACCGCGATCTCGACCGCGGCGAGTTCCTTCAGCACGGCCTCGACGTTCTCGCCCTTCTTCGCGGCGGCATCGACCGCGTCGCGGAGGGCTTGTAACTCCGGAGGCACGCGACCCGACTTGATGGCTGGTGAGGCTTTCTCAAGGGCTTCGAGCGCCTTGAGGACGTCGTCCACGTTTTCACCGCGCTTGGTTGCAGCGGTAACGGCTTCGCGCAGAGCGGTCAAATCGACTTGTTTTGCGTCTCCGACCGGGAACGGTTTCGGTTCCTGTGCGACAAGTGAGAACCCGAGCCACACCGCGGCCCCCACGAACCCGATAGTAGCGGCCCATTTCCCGGCACGGAACATGGTGGGACTCCTGAACGCACGCGATGACGTCCCCTTTAGTTCAACACGGCGCGGCTCGATAAGCAAGGGTGAGACACGTTCGTTACAAATCGATTTGAACGTCGATCCGCGCGCGTTCGTGTTCGCTCTCCCGTAATCAGGGTGGTACACTGAGACCACCCGCCGACCGCTCCCCGGAGTGCGCTAATGCCCGTCCGGTTTCTCGCCACGCTGCTGGTACTCGCCTTCCCACTCACTGCGTCCGCCGCTGAGGTGTCGTTCGAGCGCGACGTACTCCCCGTACTCACGCGGGCCGGGTGCAACGCGGGTGCGTGTCACGGCAACCTGAACGGCAAAGGCGGACTGAAGCTCTCACTCAAAGGCGAGGACGCAGTCGGGGATTTCGGCGTCCTCACACGCGACATGCTCGCGCGCCGAATTGATCCGATCCGGCCCGACGAGAGCCTCATTCTTCAGAAGGCCACCGCGCAGGTACCGCACGAGGGCGGCGCCCGGTTCGCGCGGGCGAGCGCCGAGTACGCGGTCCTCCGCGACTGGGTCGCGCGCGGGGCCAAGTTCGATGCGCCTCACGGAGCCGCTCTTACCAAACTCGTCGTCACTCCTACGAATCAAATCTTGGTAGACCCGGCCGACCGATTCCGGGTCAAAGCGATCGCGCACTTCTCCGACGGTACCACGCGCGACGTCACTCCGCTCGCCGCGTTCGAGTTCACCGCGGTGGGGGTCGCAAAGATCACGCCCGCGGGCGAAGTGATCCGCGAACAGACCGGCGAAGTCGTATTACTCGTGCGTTACCTCTCGCACGTCGAACCGGTCCGCATCGTCTTCCTGCCGGACCGCCCGGTTCCCGACACGGTTCACTTCCCCGCCAACAACGCAATCGATCGGCTCGTGTTTGCGCAGTTGAAAGAGCTGCGCCTGAAACCCGCGGAACTGGCTCCGGATCACGTCTTCTTGCGGCGGGCGTTCCTCGACGCGCTCGGCATTCTGCCCACACCCACCGAAACGCGCGCGTTTCTTGATGACACTGATCCGAAGAAGCGCGAGAAGCTAATCGATTCCCTCCTCGCGCGCCCCGAGTTCGCCGAGTATTGGGCACAGAAGTGGGCCGACCTCTTGCGCAACGAGGAGAAGTCGCTCGACAAGAAGGGCGTCGCAGTGTTCTACCGGTGGATCGCGGCCCAACTCGCCGCGGACCGGCCCCTCAACGAGTTCGCACGCGACATCATCGCGGCCCGTGGGAGCACCTACGCGAACCCGCCCGCGAACTTCTGGCGCGCGGTCCGCGACCCACTCATGCGTTCGGAGTCGGTCGCACAGGTGTTCCTCGGCATCCGCGTCGGTTGCGCGCGGTGCCACAATCACCCGTTCGACCGGTGGACGATCGACGACTACTACGGGTTCGCGGCGCTGTTCGCCCGCGTCGATTACCGGGTTCTGGAGAACAACAAGAAGGACAACCTCGACAAGCACGAGTTCGTGGGCGAACAGGTCGTGTGGCAGAACCGCACGTCGGAGATGCCGAACCCGCGCACGAAGCAGTCCGCGAAACCGCGCTTCCTGGGCGCCTCCACACCGGAGATGGGCGAAAGCGCCGACCGGCTCACCGCGGTCGCGGACTGGATCGCGGACCCGAGTAACCCGTTCTTCGCGAAGGCACAGGTGAACCGGATCTGGCTGCACCTAATGGGCCGCGGGCTCGTCGACCCGAACGACGATTTCCGCGCCACCAACCCGCCGACGAACCCGGAACTACTCGCCTGGCTCGCGGAAGACTTCGCCAAAGGCGGGTTCCGCCTCAAGCGCACCGTGAAGGCGATCATGCAGAGTCGCACGTACCAACTGAGCGCGACCGTGCGCGACAGTGCCACAATGGGCGATGATCTTCACCACTCGCACGCGACCGTAACGCCACTGGAAGCCGAACAGTTACTCGACGCCCTCGCACAAGTGACCGGTGTGGCGGTGCCGTTTAAGGGGTACCCGCTCGGAATGCGCGCGAACCAGATCCCGGCCCCGCCCCAATCCGGCCGGCGCGGGTTCGAGGGGATGAGCGAGCGCTTCCTGAAAACGTTCGGGAAGCCCGACCGCCTGCTCACCTGCGAGTGCGAACGCAACGACGACCCGGGGTTGCTCCAGGCGTTCCAGCTCATTACGGGCGAGTTGATGAACGCACTGGTGCGGGATTCCGATAACCGGCTCGGCAAGATGATCTCCGCGGGCAAAACGGACGCGGAAATGCTCGACGAGTTCTACCTCGCCGCGCTGTGCCGGTCACCAGCTTCGACCGAAGCAAAGAAGCTACTCGCGCACATCGCGACCGCAAAGGACCGGCGCGCGGCGTGGGAAGACGTGCTCTGGGCGCTGCTGAACAGCAAGGAGTTCTTGCTGAGACGATGACGGATCTTAGCCCCGGAGGGGCGGCAGATGGTAGCCAGGGGTGGAACCCCTGGTGCGCTGCCCGCCGGGGGTTGTGCGTCACTCCGCCAGGGGTTGCGCGTTGCTCCACCCCTGGCTACCATCTGCCGCCCCTTACGGGGCTTGAAGACAAGGGCGCTGCCATGCCTAACACTTCGTTTCCCTCTCGTCGGGCCGTTCTCCGCGTCGGCGGAGCGGGATTACTGGGTTTGTCGTTCCCGGAAATGCTCCGCGCGGCGGACGCGCCGAAGGCCCGGCACCGGGCCACGGCCAAGAGCGTCATCTTCCTGCACCAGTGGGGCGGACCGGGGCAGCACGAAACGTTCGACCCGAAGCCCGATGCGCCGGACAACGTGCGCGGGTGGTACGGCGCCACCAAGACGAAACTCCCGGGCGTGATCTTCGGCGAGCGCATCCCGAAGATCGCGGCGATGGCCGACAAGCTCACCGTCGTGCGCTGCATGCAGCACACGATGAAGAACCACAACTCCGCGGGGTACTACAGCCTCACCGGGGTCGCGCCGCCGACCGACGACCAGCGCCTCCGCGACTCGCTCGAACTGTTCCCGGCTTACGGCTCCCTCGTGGACAAACTCGCGCCGGCGCCGAAAGGCATCGCCACATTTGTCGCGTACCCGCACGTCATCGCGGACGGGTCCATTACCCCGGGGCAGCACGCAAGCTTCCTGGGCAAAGCCCATAGCCCGTTGTTCGTGAACCAAGACCCGAACCGGTCCGACTTCAAGCTCCCGGAACTCACGCTGCCGGACAATTTGAGCGTCGAGCGCCTGGAGAACCGCAAGGACATCCTGAAGCTGATCGACGAACAGAGCGACTTGCTCGAAACGTCGCTGGTCGCGCAGGGGTTGGACGAGAGCTACCAAAAGGCGGTCGCGATGCTGACCAGCCCGCGCTTCAAGCAGGCCTTCGATCTCACAAAAGAGAGCAAGAAAACGCGCGACGCCTACGGACGCACCACTTACGGTCAGGGGTGTTTGCTCGCGCGGCGCGTGGTCGAGGCCGGGGCGAAGTTCGTGAACGTCTACTTCTCGCGCGCGATCGGCGGAAAAGGTCAGGGGTGGGACTACCACGGGTTCAACAAGGAGAGCGTCACGGACCGGCTCGACGAGCTGCTGCCGATGACCGACCAGACGCTGCCCGCGCTCCTCACCGACCTCGAAGACCGCGGGATGCTGGACGACACGCTCGTGGTGTGGGTGGGGGAGTTCGGGCGCACGCCGAAGATCAGTTCCAATGGGGGCCGCGACCACTGGCCGCAGTGCTATTGCGCGGTTCTCGCCGGAGGTGGGGCGAAACGCGGGTTCGTTTACGGCGCCAGCGACAAGTTCGGCGCGTACTCTACTGTGGGCCAGGCGCGCCCGGAAGACCTCGCGGCGACGATGTTCGAGGCGCTCGGGATCGACCCGGAAACCGAGATCCGCGATAAACTCAATCGCCCGCTGCCGATTGCCCGCGGGAAGCCGATTCGCGAACTGTTCGCGTGAACGCGAATTCCCACCCGCGCGCCGGCACTCGCGGTTCGCCTAAGTTTTTTGGCGAACCGCGAGTGCCGGCGCGCGGGTAGGCCTTTACCCCAGAACGCGAACACCTCAGCTTTGACTTCACCGCAATTTGCGGCTAATTTCCCTGGTACCGGCCTCACGCACTCCCACCCGCGCGGAGCACGTCAGCGTGTCAACACAACCCCGCTCCTGCCGAGGCCTCAATCGCCGCGACGTTCTGCGGTTCGGTTCGGTCGGTCTCGCGTCCGCGGCCCTCGGTCCCCTCTGCGCACACAAGGCGCCAGCGGCCGACGCGACCACAAACGACCCGGCCGTCATCTTCGTCTGGCTCCCCGGCGGCCCGCCGCACCAGGACACGTTCGACATGAAGCCGGACGCGCCCGACGAGTACCGCGGCGCGTTCAAACCGATCAAAACCAACGTCACCGGCACCCAGATTTGCGAGCACCTGCCGCACCTCGCAAAGGTGACCGACCGATATTCGATCATCCGCTCGGTGGCGCACACGTTCGCGGACCACGGCGGCGGACACAAGCGGTTCCTCACCGGGCGCGACCCGCTCCAACAGGTCGGCTTCGTGAACGACACGCCGATGGTCGGGTCGATGGTCGCGGAGGTGCTGAAGTCGAAACGGGCCGCGGTGCCGAACTACATCGCGGGCGTCGACGGCGGGCGCCAGCACATCGACACGTTCAGCTTCGGCTCCGCGTACCTGGGGCCGCAATCGCACCCGCTGTTCGTTCCCGGCGACCCGGCCGACAACAAGTTCGAGGTGAAAGATCTCTCGGTGCTCCCGGAGACCGAAGGGAAGTTAAAAGACCGCCTCGCGCTGCTCGACACGTTTGATGCACCGCTAATCGGCCCGGATCTCGCGGGCCGCGCGGAAGGAATGACCGCGGCCCGTGCCCGCGCACTCGATCTCATCACAACGGACACCGCGAAACACGCCTTCGATCTCGCGAAAGAGTCCCCGAAAACGCGCGGCCGGTACGGGATGCACCGGTACGGGCAGCGGGCGCTGCTCGCCCGGCGGCTCGTGGAAGCGGGCGCGTCGTGGGTCACGATGGTGATGGAGAACGCGACCCCGCCGGGCGAGGATCTCAAGAAGGACCACACGTACAACTGGGACTCGCACGCGGTCAACTGCCACATTTTCGAGGACACGCGGTACAAACTGGGGTTCCTCGACCAAGCGATCTCGGCACTGATCGAGGATTTATATACGCGCGGGCTGAACAAGCGCGTGCTGCTCGTGGTGACGGGCGAATTCGGGCGCACGCCGCGCCTCGAGTACGACAAAGCGACCGGACGACCGGGCCGGGACCACTGGCCGCAGGCGCAGAGCATCCTGGTCAGCGGTGCGTGCAAGGCGGGTATTACCGTTGGCAGCACCACCGCGAGGGCCGAAGTGCCGAAGGACCGCCCGCTCACGCCGAACGACTTGTGGGCGACGGTGTTCACCCACCTGAACATCGACTTCAAAGCGATTAACTTCACCGACGGTACCGGGCGCCCCATCCCGATGCTGCCCCACGGTGACGTCATCAGCGAGTTGGTGTGACGCCCCGGTCGAGGCCATTGAACGAAAACGGTAACCGTTCAAAACGATCCGGGGCGGTCGCAATCCCGAGGGCGAGGGATTGCGACCATGTATCGTCCTTTGCTTCTGGACACTTCCCGAAATAAAATAAACATCCGAACAGTAAGTTTGTTCCGAACACCAACTACCCGTTCTGGAAACGAGTTCCGACAGTGGGGGCCTCGAATATCGATCGATATGTTAGCCGCGCGCCCGTGAAAATTCGCATTTCGTCGGCGAAAACGAGCTTTTCTACCGCGCCGGGTCAAGAATGTTAGCAATTGTTACCCGTGCGGAGTACGTCCGCGTGTCAACGCGATCTCGCTCCTGCCGAAGCCTCAACCGCCGCGACGTTTTGCGGTTCGGCGCGACCCAAGAGGTTCTGGCCCTGCCGGGTGTCGAGTCGCGCGCGGTTCGCTCCGGGCGAAGCGGCGACCGATCGGCACACCGACCGCATTCACTTCACTGGCCCGGGCCAAGACCTGCTCACGTGTCGGTCGTTCTGACGGTGCTCGTCTCCGCTTGAAAACCAGGCGAAGGCGGTTGTACCAACTACGTGGACGCTGAATTCGTAAGGCGCGTGTGTGGAGGGGATGTGGCAACTCGTTGGCGGATCGGTTTGGCCATCGCAGTATGGGGATTGCGACTCGCTGCGCTCAGTGTGCTTGTCTTGTGGTTCATTCCCACGCGACAGTACAAATCGACCGAAAACACCGAGCGCACGTACTTCGGTTTGGGGTGGCCGGATCACTGGCTGGCGTCCGAAGTCACGCTGACGTTCCGGCCGACCGTGCGGCGCGACGGCACGTGGTCGCATGAGTTCCACCGGCGCGGGCCGCTCACGGCGTGGGACCGGGTACCGGACTCGATGGGGCTGGAAGACGCATTCACCTACTACCGCTGGAAACGCGAGAACCCGCTGTACGGTCCTTTGTGGCAGACTGTGGTCGGCGGGGTGTTTTGGTTGGTAGCAGCTTATCTCAATCAGTTCCGACGCGACCGACCGGTGACAGCAACAAAGGCTATTCCCAGCGCAACACCGGCCCCAGAGTAGCTTCACCCGCTCGTTGGCACTTACGGTTCACCAAAGATGTCGGATGAACCGCGAGTATCAACGAGCGGAGAGCTTCTATCACACCCGAGCCGGGACGCGCATGCGAGCCTGGCGCCACGGCGGCTGCCAGTCGTTCGCGTCGAGCAGGTCGGTCAGTTCCGCCAGCGACGGGACCACTGTTTCTGGGCTGTAAGTGTAGCGCGGCAGGTCTTCGTGCTTGGTTCCGCCGCTCAATACGAGCACTGTGTGAAACCCGAGTTGCACACCACCCAAAATGTCCGTTTCCATCGTGTCGCCGACCATCGTCGTCTGATCGGTGGTCAGCCCGAGTTCCTTGCGCGCGGCCCGCATCATGACCGGGCTGGGCTTACCCACGCTGAACGCCTTCACGCCGGTGGCGGTTTCGAGCAGCGCGACGAGTGCGCCGCACCCGGGCCGCAGACCGTTCTGCGTCGGGCAGTTCGGGTCCATGTTCGTCGCGATCAGCTTCGCGCCGCCCAGGATCATCCGCACGGCGACTTCCACGAGTTCAAGGTTGAACGTCCGCCCCTCGCCGACGACGACGTAATCCGGGTCGTGATCGACGATCGCGTAGCCGTGCTGGTGGAGCGCGGTGAGCAACCCGCCCTCACCAATCACGAACGCGGTGCCGCCGGGCTTCTGCTGCGCGAGGAACCGGGCCGTCGCCATCGCGCTGGTGAAGACGTGCTCCTCCTCCACATCGAGCCCCAGGCGCACGAGCCGGGCCACCACGTCGCGCCGCGTGCGCTGGCTGTTGTTCGTGAGGAACCGGAACGGAATGTCGCGGTCCCGGAGTTCCCGCACGAACCGATCGGCACCATTAATCAGATCCGTACCGCGATAAAGAACCCCGTCCATATCGATCAGGAAGCCAAACTTCGGTGTGCTGTGCTGCACCATACGCTCCTCAAAATCAAAGCAGTACCCACCGCGGGCGCCGCGCCCGTGGATCGATGTTGAGAGTAGTTGGGGTGGAGGACCGCCGGAGATGCGGCAGGGAGGGTATCTGAGGGTAAAGCATCGCGCGTGCCACACTTCAGAAATGGCACGAAGAAGTTTTATAAGTCTAATGAAATGAAACAGTTCGGCGAAATATGCAGTCGGCGTGAAGGTAGGCGATGTGCCCACAGAACGGGCAGATCAACGAAAAACGCCCCGAGTTACTGTCGGGGCGTCCAGTCAGCAGTATTGCTCACGCGCGGACTTTTCGGTCACGGCGTGACAATCTTGGTCACGTCCTTCACCACGGATTCGATGTCCTTGTCAGTGAGCTTGCCCTTCGCGAAACTGTAGTTCGCTTTCACGACGCGGTCGACATACAGGATCACCGTCACGTCGGCGTCCTTGTTCAGGGCGTACTTTTCGGGGATCGGGTCTTCTTTGTCGTCGATGGCGAGAACGGTCGTCTTCAGTTCGACCTTCTTCGCGGCGTCCTTGAGTTGCGGTTCGAGCTTGGCCTTGTCCCCGCTGAACACGGCGAAGCTGAACATTTCGGCCTTCACGTTCTTGGCGGTTTCGGTGTCCACGGCCTTGATGAGTTTCTGGGTCATCGCGTCGTCACCGGTGCGGGCGAAGATCGCGACCACGGGGCTGTTACCGCCCCGGCAGTACAGGCACGCGGTCTTCCCCGCGTCCTCGCCGGTCACGTTGTACGGCGCGAACGCGCCGGGCACCTTCGCCCCGACCTGCGGACCGGACTTCAGGTCCGCGCCCACCACCGCGCCGCCCAGAACCGCGACCACCGCTGCGGTCAACACGTTACGGATCATCTAGTTTCTCCGGGAATGAGAGACACGCGACACTGCAATAATACCGCGCGCCGAACCGGGGTGTTACGCCGAACCCGGCGCGTGGTCGAACGGAACGAATCCATTCGACCACGCGCCGGGTTCACCAGAACGCCTGTCTTAAACTTACTTCTTGCTCTTTTCCTTCACGGTCCACACGTGCAGGACGTACTCTTCGCCGTCGGCCCCGGTCACCTTGATGGTCTTGTCCGGCGCCCAGTCGCCGAGAACGAACCGGTGGGAGATGATGCGGGAACCCGGCTTGAGTTGCTTTTCCAGAACCGGGCGGAGCAGGTTGTTGAACTCGTTGCCCATGTACAGCAGAACTACGGTCGCTTCGCTGTAGTCGCGGTCCTTCAGCGCGTCGCCCTCGATGATCGTGATTTCCTTGTCGAGCTTGGCCTTTTTGACGGCGTCCTTGGCTTCTTCCGCCTTCTTCGGGTCGAGTTCGATGCCGACCCCCTTCTTCGCGCCCTTCTTTACGGCGGCGATGAGCATCCGGCCGTCGCCCGGACCCGGCTCGTACACGACGTCGTCCTTCCCGACCTTACCGAGCTTCAGCATCTCCTCGACGATGTCGTCCGGGGTCGGCACCCAGCGGATCACGGCCTTGTCCGGGGCCTTCGGGTCGACCTTCGTCAGGTCCGCGACGATGTCGTCGCCGCCCTTGAACTCGATCGACTTGGTGCGGGTGAGCGTGGTGTAGTTGTTCGGCTGCCACGTTACGGAGAACGTGTACTCGTACAACTTGCCCGCTTCCAGGTCGGGCGTCTCGAACTCGCGGGTGACGCCGGTCGGCTTGGTGTCCTTGTCCTCGATCTTCAGCTTGGCGTCGTCCTGCGGGACCGTGATCTTGATCTTCGACTTGACCTTCTTCGAGTCCTTCTTTTCTTCCTTCTTGTCCGGTTGGGCGCTGACGGACAGCGCCGTCAGCCCGGCGGTAGCGGTGAACAGGGCGAGCGTGAACCCGAACATGCGCGCGGTGCGGGTGAACATGGAACTCCTCGAAGCAGCGGGAACCTGAGTGGGCCACCTGGGTCAGTTGCGGAATAGTGTCACCGAAACCAAGTACGCATGCAAGCCCTAGACGGCAATAGTGATGGGGCGGAGCGCGGCCCCACGAGCGCTGACCGGTTGCATCCGCCGGCCGGTTTGCGATAATCCCTGTCAACCTCCCGCCCGGCCCCACCCCTCGCCGAGACGCCGCCACATGAGCCGCATCTGTTTCTTGTCGTTAGTCGCGAGCCTATTCGCTCTCGCGCTCGGCCGCGCCGGGGACTGGCCGCGGTTCCGCGGGCCGAACGGTTCCGGCACGGTTTCGGGGACGCTGCCCGACATCGACCCGGCGCACCCGCTGTGGGCCGTGAAAGTGCCCGGCGGAAAGGGCGTCAGTTCGCCGATCATCGTGGACGGCAAAGTGTACCTGCAATCGGCCTCCGCCGACGGCAAGACACGGTCCCTGATGTGTTTGAGTGCCACAGATGGCACGACACTCTGGACGAAAGACCTGCCCGGCGATAAGGCATCGACGCACGCGAAGAACTCGCTCGCATCCGGTACGCCGGCCTGTGACGGCACGCAGATTTACTGCGCCTGGTGGGACGGGAGCGCGGTGAGTCTGGCCGCCTACGACCTGACCGGCAAGGAACTGTGGCAGCAGTCGCTCGGCAGTTACGTGAGCCAGCACGGTCCCGGGTTCTCGCCGATGGTTCACAACGGACTCGTGTTCGTGAACGTGGACGACGACAAGCATGCGGAACTGGTCGCGTTCGACGTGAAGACGGGTCAGAAGAAGTGGTTCGCGGAGCGGAAACACGTCCGGGCGAGTTACCCCACCCCGTTCCTGCTCGAGCGCCCGGGGAAGCCCGCGGAACTGATCCTCGGTACCACAACGGCCCTCACGTCGTACCACCCCGCGACCGGCAAGGTCAACTGGGAGTACACGATGGTGTGGGCGAAGGGCGACGCGCCGCTCCGCGTGATCGGGCACCCGGTGTACGTGAACGGACTGCTCGTGGTATACTGCGGCGACGGCGGCGGTTCGCGCTACACGTGCGCGATCGACATCGAAGCGAAGAAGCCCACGAAGGTCTGGGAACTGAAGAAAGAGACGCCCTACGTGCCGTGCATGTTGGTGAAGGACAACCGGCTATTCTGGATCGGCGACAAGGGTATCGCCACCTGTGTGGAGGCGAAGACTGGTAAGGCGGCGTGGGCGGAGCGCGTGTTTGTTGGAGACGTGACCGCGTCGCCGGTCCTCGTCGGTGACAAGATCCTGACGGTGTCCGAGAAGGGCGAAGTTGCCGTGGTGAAAGCGGACAAGGAGTTCGAGGAGCCGACTAAGGTCTCGCTCGGCGAGGGTGTGTTCGCCAGCCCCGCCATCGCGGACGGGCGCGTTTACATTCGCGGGGTCAATACGCTGTTTTGTTTCGGCAAGAAGTGACATCGGTGCGCGGCCCGTCACAAAATACGGGCCGCGCTTCGGTCACGGGTCACCACTTCAATTCCAGACCGAACTGAACCCCGTTGATCGCCAAATCGGACTGCTTGAAGAGCGGGCGCGGGCGGAACTGGCCCGAGAAACCCACGGCCGGCGCGTTCGGTACGAGCGTGAGGTCGACCACGTGGTCGATCTGGTCGCCGGGGCGGATCACGTTCGACCAATAGAGGAAGTTGTACCCCGCGAACACGCGGATGTTCGGGGTGACCGCGTATCCGAGGTTCAGCGTCAGTTCCGGCGCTACACTGAAACGGTCGCGCGAGAACTTACCAATGTTCGACCCGCCCGCGAGCAACCCGCCGTTGTTGAACGCCACTTGGGGGCCGCCCGGTTGCTGGCGCGTCTGAAAGCCGCTGATCTCCAGAATCTGGTGCGTGGCACCGAGCGCGACTGATCCGCGTGCTTCCAAGTCCCAACGGCCCCAGCGCCGATCGTACGCACCGCCGACTTGCGCACCGTGGAACTGGTTCCGCGTGACGAAGCGGTCCTGCACGACGATCTGCGTGCCGATCGGGTCCGGAATGACGAGCCGGTCGCCGCCGGACCCGATCACGGTGATGTTCTCGGTGATCGCGAGGCTCTCACGCAGGTTGAGGTGCCGGTAGCCCGCGAAGATTTCGGACCGCGAATCGCAGGTGTTCTTCCAGCACCAGCGGGCGTTCATGTCCGCGCCCCACAGCCGACTGTCCGCCTGCACGCCGAGCGACCCGCGCAAGATCCCGGGCACCGCGACCGCTTCACCGTTCTCACCGAACGGCTGGTCCGTGCCGGGGATCAGGTTGGGCGCGAAAATCGGGCGCGTGATGAGCGGGAACTGGTCCGGACTGAACGTGACTGAGGCGGACTTGTTCCCCAGGAAGAAGAACCCGCCGTCGATGCCACACGACTGGCTCTCGTCTAACCACGCACCGGCGCGAATGCGGAACCCGCTGCGCGTGCTGCCGAGGAACGCCCCGGGGCCGAGGAGCGAGGTCGTGCCCGGTTCACCGAGGTAACCGTTCAGGTTAGTGTTCGCGTTGGTCGTGCCGAGCACCGGCGTCGCGAAGCCCGGCATCCACCACAGCAAGTACTCGCCGCGCACGAAGTACCGGTTCATCGGCCCGTTCGCCCCGTTCGCCCCGTCATCGACGACACTCAAGTCGCGCGAATTGCGGCCGGTCAGTTCGCTGAGCGACGGGTAGTCGCGCGAGATCCGGATCGGCGGGGAGCCGAACGTGTTGTGCTTGGAAACCTCGAACGCTCCGGCCGGGTACATCAGTTCCGCGGGCGCGGGCTGGAGTACCGGGAACGGGGCCGGTTGTTCTTCTTGCCAGATCGGGCGCTGGTCCACCGGGCGCGGGGTGGGGAGCGGATTCGCTTGCGGGTTGACCCCGTTCCACGACGGCTGATTGAACGGCGATTGCGGCTGGCGCATCGGCGGCGGGTCGCTTGCCCGCGGCGCGGGAAGCGGGTTCGCCTGCGGTTCATCGGGCTGCGGTACGGGCGGTTGTGTCACCGGGCGCATCGGGGGCTGTTCCGGGACGTCCGGTATCGGCGGCAGCGCGGGTGCCGGGCCGCCGTCACTCACACTACTCACGCGCGGACCGATCGCCCCCGATTGGGGCAGCGGCAATGGCTGTGTCTGAGGTACGGACGGTGGAGCGACCGGCGCTGGTTCAGTTCGCGCCCCCACCTGCTGAACGGGCGCCGCCGGCTGCCGAGCTGGGAGCCAGATCGGGCCTTCGTCCTTCGTGGGCGCTTTGCGCATCGGGGTTGGTAACAGACCGGGTGTACCGGCCGGCACCACGCCCAAAGGCGGATCGGCCGCACCGACCGAGCGCCAGTCGCCATCGGCGGCCAGGGCCGACCCCGCAGTTAGCGCCAGCCCCAGACCGATCGCTCTTACCCCAAAGCGCTTCATGTCCGCCGCCCCTGTCAACACGGTTCACTCAGTTGATTCGGCCGGCAGACGGCACAATCCACAAACTTTCTCGAATCGTTTTTGAACGAATTTGATGTAAATGCTTCCCAGCTTTCCCACGCGCAACAAGCTAACATCTTCCAAATGCTCGCACGAGATGTGCAGTAAGTACGTAAAAAATCCCCCCTGAGTCCTTCGACCCAGGGGGGATTAGTGTATCTCGGCAAGTCGGTAGTGATAGCTGGTCGGTGCGGGTGATATGGGATTCGCCACGCTGCTCAAGGCGTGCGATCCGGTACTTGTTAACATCCTTAGAAAGGAGGTGATCCAACCGCAGGTTCCCCTACGGTTACCTTGTTACGACTTAGTCCCAATCAGAAAGTCCGGCGTCGGCCGCGGCAAAGCGGACTTCGGCCGTCCCTCCCTTTCGTGGCTTGACGGGCGGTGTGTACAAGGCTCAGGAACACATTCACCGCGGTGTTGCTGACCCGCGATTACTAGCGATTCCGGCTTCACGTAGGCGAGTTGCAGCCTACGATCTGAACTGGGGTGCAATTTTTGTGATTGGCTCCTGCTCGCGCAGTCGCTTCACTTTGTGTGCACCATTGTAGCACGTGTGCAGCCCTGGACATAAAGGCCATGAGGACTTGACGTCATCCCCGCCTTCCTCCGGTTTAACACCGGCAGTCCCTCTAGAGTGCTCCTTGCGGGTGGCAACTAAAGGTAAGGGTTTCGCTCGTTATGGGACTTAACCCGACATCTCACGACACGAGCTGACGACAGCCATGCAGCACCTGTACTCGGCTCCCTCTTGCGAGGTTCGTTACCGTTTCCGGCTCCTACTACCGAGCGCTTTCGCACATGTCAAGTCCAGGATAAGGTTCTTCGCGTAGCCTCGAATTAAGCCACATGCTCCACCGCTTGTGTGAGCCCCCGTCAATTTCTTTGAGTTTCAGCCTTGCGACCATACTCCCCAGGCGGGGTACTTAGCATTTTAACTTCGACAGTAAGCTCATATCTAGCCTACTATCTAGTACCCATCGTTTAGGGCTAGGACTACCGGGGTATCTAATCCCGTTTGCTCCCCTAGCTTTCGCGCCTCAGCGTCAGAAGAGGTCCAGCACGCCGCCTTCGCCACCGGAGTTCCTGTAGATATCAACGCATTTCACCGCTCCACCTACAGTTCCGCATGCCCCTACCTCCCTCGAGGCCGTCAGTATCTGAGGCAGTTCCACGGTTGAGCCGCGGGATTTCACCCCAGACTTGACAGCCCGCCTACGCGCCCTTTAAGCCCAGTGATTCCGAACAACGTTCGCACGGTTCGTCTTACCGCGGCTGCTGGCACGAACTTAGCCCGTGCTTATTTTTGGGATAGATCACACCTTGCGGCTTTTCTCCCCCACTAAAGCGCTTTACAACCCGAAGGCCTTCATCGCGCACGCGGCGTCGCTCGGTCAGGCTTGCGCCCATTGCCGAAGATCCTCGACTGCAGCCACCCGTAGGTGTCTCGCCAGTGTCTCAGTGCGAGTGGCGCGGGTCGTGCTCTCACACCCGCTAGACATCTTCGCCTTGGTAAGCCGTTACCTTACCAACTAGCTAATATCACATGGGCCCCTCTAAGGGCGATAAATCTTTGGTCTCACGACGTCATCCGGTATTACCCACCATCTCTGATGGCTATCCCGAACCCAAAGGTAGGTTACCCATGCCTTACTGCCCCTTACGCCGGTTCCCCCTTGCGGGATTCCCCCGACTTGCATGCCTAATCCACGCCGCCAACGTTCGTTCTGAGCCAGAATCAAACCCTTCAAGTTTTTATTACACCACACCGCTCTCGCGGCGCGGTTCTTGTTGAGTTCAACACTTGCCGTTGTTCGGTCATCAACTCAAAAGACTTTGACCGGTCTGGCACCAACTACCGACCCTCGCGGGCCAGCAATTGGCTCCTTACTTGGTCAGAGATCCGGGTCGATGCCGATTCAACGACAACAACCCGCACCTCTCAGCTATCGCTACCGACTTGTCAAAGATCAGCTCTATCTAACCGCCGAAGCGAGTCAGACAGTTCACTCCAGAGAGTGTATTACAGATCAGTCACTTCGTCCACTCTCGTGTCGAGGACCGATCGGAATTTCAAAAAGTAGCCGGCGATACCTACTCTCGCGCTGGACGCACTACCATCGGCCCCGAGCGTTTCACGGCCGTGTTCGGAATGGGAACGGGTGTTTCCGCTCGGGTCTGGTCACCGGCAAGCTGCTTCAAATCTACTTGAAGTCGCTGGGGGCGAGGTTCGGTCGCCCGGTGACCCCAGTGTGACCCGGGGTCGTTGTATCGTTGTCAACGTGGTGAAGCAGTTAGTCGCACTGTGCCGCATGACATGCGACACGAGCGAGGAAGCGAGCAATGCGGCCAAGCGCTCGGCTGTTAGTACCGGTTAGCTGAGTGTGTTACCACACTTACACGTCCGGCCTATCGACCTCGTAGTCTACGAGGAGCCTTCGCTTGCGCGGGATACCTGATCTTGGGGGAAGTTTCACGCTTATATGCCTTCAGCGTTTATCCCGTCCACACGTGACTACCCAGCGGTACGGCTAGCGCCATAACTGGAACATCAGAGGTGTGTCCCTCCCAGTCCTCTCGTACTAGGGAGAAAGCCCCGCAAGTATCCTCCGCCCACAGCAGATAGGGACCGACCTGTCTCACGACGGTCTAAACCCAGCTCACGTACCACTTTCATCGGCGAACAGCCGAACCCTTGGGAGCTTCTCCACCCCCAGGATGTGATGAGCCGACATCGAGGTGCCAAACCTCCTCGCCGCTATGAACGCTCAGAGGAGATAAGCCTGTTATCCCCGGAGTACCTTTTATCTGTTGAGCGATGGCCCTTCCATCCGGGACCACCGGATCACTAAGGCCGACTTTCGTCCCTGCTCGTCCCATCGGACTCGCAGTCAAGCACCCTTCTACCTTTACGCTCGATGCCCGATTGCCAACCGGGCTGAGGGTACCTTTGCACTCCTCCGTTACCTTTTAGGAGGAGATCGCCCCAATCAAACTGCCCACTTAGCACGGTCCCTGGTGCTACACACACCAGGTTAGAATTCAAACACGGCAAGGGTGGTGTTTCATCGCCGACTCCCCACGCACCGAGATGCGCGGTTCATAGTCTCCCACCTACACTACGCATGCCGGGTCTAAACCCAATACCAAGCTGCAGTTAAGGTTCACGGGGTCTTTCCGTCTAGCTGCGGGTATGTCGCATCTTCACGACAACTACAATTTCACCGAGTCTCTCGTGGAGACAGTGTTCCGGTCGTTACGCCATTCATGCAGGTCGGAACTTACCCGACAAGGAACTTCGCTACCTTAGGACCGTCATAGTTACGGCCGCCGTTTACTGGAGCTTCGGTTGCGAGCTTCACCTTACGGCTAACCCTCTCCCTTAACTTACCAGCACCGGGCAGGCGTCAGTCTGTATACCGCGGCTTGCGCCTTCGCACAGACCTGTGTTTTTAGTAAACAGTCGCCAGAACCTTTTCACTGCGGCCCCCTTGCGGGGGCACTCCTTTTCCCGAAGTTACGGAGTTAAATTGCAGAGTTCCTTCACGAGAGTTCTCTCGAGCGCCTTAGAATATTCATCTCACCTACCTGTGTCGGTTTTAGTACGGTTTCTCGCACGGTTTTCTCGGCCGGTCCGCGGTGGATATCGGGGTCTTAAGTGCCCTGAGGCAATCTGATCAGCCTACACCACCTTGAACCGGCGTCCCGTGTTGTGCGAGGAGCGCAGGAATATTAACCTGCTCCCCATCCGCTACGCCTTTCGGCCTCGCGTTAGGCACCGGCTAACCCTGGGCGGATTTACCTTCCCCAGGAAACCTTAGGTTTACGGCGAACGGGATTCTCACCCGTTTTATCGTCTACTCATTCCGGCATAATCACTTGCATGCGCTCCAGGGCTCGTTGCCCGTACCCCTTCGCCGCACACGCAACGCTCTCCTACCGTGCATTGCTGCACCCACCGCTTCGGTGTCGTACTTGAGTCCCGTTCATTATCGGCGCAGGACTCCTCGACCAGTCCGCTATTACGCGTTGTTTAAATGGTGGCTGCTTCTAAGCCAACATCCTGGCTGTCTCGGGAATCCAACTTCCTTTCGCACTGAGTACGACTTCGGGACCTTAGCGGGTGATCTGGGTTGTTCCCCTCTCGACGATGAAGCTTATCCCCCACCGTCTAGCTGCCCGGACTGGTACACTGGTATTCGGAGTTTGGCTTCGACGGGTAGCCGGGTAGGCCCCCGTTCGAAATCAGTCGCTCTACCCCCAGCGTCAACTATCCGAACGCTAACCCTAAAGTTATTTCGGAGAGAACGAGCTATCTCCACGTTTGATTAGACTTTCACTCCCCCACACAGCTCATCCCATCGGTTTTCAACCCAAATGAGTTCGGTCCTCCATGAGGTGTTACCCCCACTTCATCCTGGCCATGCGTAGGTCACGTGGTTTCGCGTCTACCGCACCCAACTTAGCGCCCGTTTGAGACTCGCTTTCGCTTCGGCTCCGGGCCAGAGGCCCTTAACCTGGCTGGTTACGGTAAGTCGCCGGATCATTATGCAAAAGGCACGCGGTCACCCGTTCCCGTGAGGGCATAGGGCTCCCACCGCTTGTAGGCATGTGGTTTCAGGTTCAGTGTCCTCCCCTTATCGGGGTTCTTCCCATCTTTCGCTCGCGCTACTTGTTCGCTATCGGTCACCAGAGAGTATTTAGCCTTGCGGGATGGACCCCGCCGATTCGGACTCACTTTCACGTGTTGAGTCCTACTCAGGATACCGCTCGGCCCTTGCTCCTGTCACGTACGGGACTTTCACCCTCTGTGGCGGGTCATTCCAGACCCTTTCGTTAGGAACTCGGGATCCTAAATGCGGTCCTACAACCCCACGGTGTTACCCGTGGTTTGGGCTGTTCCGCGTTCGCTCGCCGCTACTGACGGAATCGAGGTTTCTTTCTCCTCCTCCAGGTACTGAGATGTTTCAGTTCCCTGGGTTCGCTCGGGTACTCCGGGATCAAAGCTCGTTTGACAGCTCCCCCGGACTTTTCGCAGTCTTCCACGCCCTTTCGCCTTCTGGTGCCAAGACATCCCCCACACGCCCTTACTAGCTTGGCCGCATTGCTCGCTCCCCCGCTACGTCGCCGCAACAGAGCAACAAGCACTCTTCCAGCTAGCATCGTCCCGAGTCACTTGGGTGCGACCCGGGCTGACGATTCATTTCTCACTTCTAAGGCTCGTGTCTTGTCTTTGCATTGTCATGCACTCGGCCACCACCCACACCGGACGAACCGGCCCTCGCGGGCCGACACAATCCGCCGCCAGTGGCACCGAACAGATGCAACTAACTTGCTTCACCACGTTGTCAAAGATCGATCTCGCGAGCGGCCAAACCGCTCGCAGCTTTTGGGCAATCAGTGCCGGCCCGTTAAGGCCCGCCCGATCACCCGAGTGGTCCACTCGCCCTGTCGAGCGACGCGAACCAAATACCAACTCGAACAACCGGCCCCAACTCTTCTCTTTCTCACACCCACTCGCGACTCATCGTCGCTCAGTGAATGTTATCAGCAGCGACCCGATCGCCAACCCTATTTTCTTTCGCAACCCCTTGCAGGCGTTGCACTTGCGTCACTGCTGCGAAGTTAACTTACCGCGACCCCCGCCACCCGTCAACCGCCCCGAAAAAACTTTCTCGCAGATCCCACCGAACTCTCTTTGATCCCAGCGATTCCGGCGGCCAAAATTCGCACTTGAGTCAAAAATCACTCGCCGCGAACCCATTCGAGCAACCAGAACTCAGCCCGATCACGCACCCAACCAAACAACACTCAGCCCGATCGAGCTAACCAATGTAACTTTTTCCGGTTGGGAAGCAAAACGTCCCACTCGCCCGTACTCGCGGGCGCCACCTGCCCTGGTTCTAGGGGTGCTGGTTCACCGACCGACGCGGGACACGCGGTCCCGCCAAAACAAACCCACTTCGCTGGGAAGACTGAGGTATAGGGACTCGAACAGAGGTTGCCAAGATTAGCGCATCAGAGATTGGGGCAAGAACTGAGCAAAGACTTTCGCAGTCATAGTTTCGGATCGCGAGTTAAATTTCACATTTTCCATTTGTCCGAACCAAAATTCGCCCCGAATGGCGGTCATTTTCACGAATCCGTACACCGTTCCGCTTCCCGCAGTCCCGTTTTAAACCGGATCGAGCGGCAGAACGCGCGATGGTATTGCGATTCTGGGCATCGCCGCCAGAAGTGTATTCTCAGTAAGACTTAACGCCGGGAATTTATCAAAAATGCCGAATGCGTTTGCGCCGATCAGAAACATCGTGCCCAGCGATTCCTGAACGATTCAGGAAAGCGAAACGAAGCGCGAGATTTCCCTTGGGGCCGCGAGCAGGATACTCGCGGCCCCAAGGGAAGATGCGTTACCGCAGGTAGCGATTCAGCACATTTTCGATGAACTCCTGGCGTCCGGAGACGTTCGGGGCCGCGTCACCCTTCTTCAGCATGTACGCTTCAAGCTCCTCGAACTTCACCTTACCGCCCTCAATGTCCGCACCGATGCCGGTGTCCCAGGACGAATATCGCTGCTTCATGATGTCCTTCAGCGCACCGTCCCGGCGGATGGCGGCGGCGATCTTCAAGCCGTGGGCGAACGCATCCATCCCCCCAATGTGGGCGTGGAACAGGTCCACCGGCTCGAAACTGTCGCGGCGCACCTTCGCGTCGAAATTCATCCCGCCGGCCCCGATGCCGCCCTGGTTCAGCACGATGAGCATCACCTGCGCGGTCACGTACAGGTCCGTCGGGAACTGGTCCGTGTCCCAACCCAAGAGCGCATCGCCGCGGTTCGCGTCGATCGAGCCGAGCATCCCGTTGATGCTCGCGTACTCGAGTTCGTGGCCCATCGTGTGGCGCGCGAGCGTCGCGTGGTTCGTCTCGACGTTGAACTTGAACTCCTTCTCTAACCCGTTGGCGCGTAAGAACGCCAGCGAGTGGGCGCAGTCGAAATCGTACTGGTGACTGGTCGGCTCGTGCGGCTTCGGCTCGATCAGGAACGGACCGGTGAACCCGATCTTCTTCTTGTACTCGACCGCCATGTGGAAGAACTTCGCGAGGTGGTCGAGTTCGCGCTTCAGGTCGGTGTTCCAGAGGGTCATGTACCCCTCGCGCCCGCCCCAGAACACGTAGTTCTCGCCGCTAAGTTCCTTCGTCACTTCGAGCGCTTTCTTCACCTGTGCCGCGGAGTACGCGAACACGTCCGCGTTGCAGCTCGTGCTGGCGCCGTGAACGAATCGCTTGTTGCTGAACAGGTTCGCGGTGCCCCACAGGAGTTTGATCCCGGTGCGCCCCTGCGCCTCCTTGAGCTTCTTCACCACGGAATCGAGAATCTTATTTGTTTCCGTGAGATTCGCGCCTTCGGGTGCGATGTCGCGATCGTGGAAACAGTAGTACGGTACACCGAGCTTTTCCATGAACTCGAACGCGACGTCCACGCGCTTGAGTGCCATTTCGGGCGAGTCGGTGCCGTCCTCCCACGGCCGGACCGCGCACCCCGGGCCGAACGGGTCGCCGCCGGTACCGCGGAACGTGTGCCAGTAGCTCACCGCGAACCGCAGGTGGTCGCGCATCGACTTACCTTCGACGATCTCGTCCGGGTTGTAGTGCCGGTACGCGAGCGGGTTCGTGCTGTCCGGTCCCTCGTACTTGATTTTCGGGACGTCCGGGAAGAACGACATGGGTTCGCCTTGAGAGTGGGAAAGGGTTGGAGTTGAGGTCGTGATGTGAGCGTAGCGGTTCGCGGCGAGAGCGGGTAGGATTGATGCGGCGGCTTCCCGGTTATCACTTCATCTCATTGAGGGAAATGCCGTGTCCGAGCCCCCGGGGTTCCCCATACCGCCCGACGACCGCCGGTTTCTCGCGCGTGTCGAGCGCAGCCGGTCGCCACCGCCCCCGCGCCCCAATCGCGCGACCCACCGGAGCGCGGGCGAACGAGCGTTGCGGCCGGTCTGTTGCTTCGCGGGTACATGTTGCGAAACAGACCGATTCGGCCTCCCCTTCCGAAGCCCACTCCAAAACAACATGGACCACACTGGACGACAGCGATTGCGTGTACGGCATTCGCGGCAACATTGATTCCGCTCGAACTTATCTATTTTATGACGTGCCGCCCGGAACTGTACGGTCGGCGATGGCGAGCACGACTGATTTCGCCGCGAGACGTTCAACGGGTCGTATTCCTTCGATCTTTACCCGTAGCAACGTTACTCAACCGCCTCCGCGTGTGACCGTGCGGGCCGCTGATTGTCAGCGGCCCGCGTTCGTTTGTGGCTGGCGCCTGTCTGATGATTATGAGCCGGCCAATTCAAATTCAGCTTAACCGGGATAAATGCCGGGCTGATCATACTGGAATGGCCCTGTTCCATTAACGGTAACCACGAGTCCGGGCACGCCCATAACGGTCATGCCGTTTGGCTCAATAAGCGGCGGAGCGGATTCAGGCCGCCCGATCGCAAGCTTGATTCCCTTCAGTAGAAGCTCTTGAATCCGAAATGCTTTACCCGAAGCTTTCGTAATGCCATCCGGATCGAGCGCTAGGCCACCGTGACTAATGCTACATCGGAGTTGATACAGAGACTTATATTCCTTCCGGTCAACTCGCAACGTTTCCTCCATGTAGCGACGAATTGATTGCACCGTCTTCGGTCCAACCGTCGGCTTAGCACAATGCGGGCACAACCCCACTTCGCCTCGGCACTCGGCACACTGCCACGGGCCGTTCGTCGTGGGTGCTAAGCACTCGAGACCAATCCAGTGGCAGAGAACTTGATGGATCGAATTTGGTGCGGCATTTCCGGTCAAGAACCACCCAATCGCAAGCTCTACTGAGGGAGGCAAATCACCGTCCAAGAGGGCATTATCAGGTTGCACGTGGGTTCGATACCCGATCTTGTACTCTTCAAGAGAGATTCCAGGCGGACACCCTGGAAACAAAATTGCCTCGGCCCCCTGCATCTCAGTTATGCCCGTAGTGACAACGCGAGCAGAAAATACTTGGAACGGGTGGAGAAGTGAAAAGGAGAGTCGAGAAAGGACTTTCCCCAGCCGACGAAATGCCACGGCATGATCCCCTGAACCAAGATCGCCCTCGGAATCGGTCTCAAGGAGAATCGCCGGGACTTGGACGTTGGGTTGTGGCTCGGCAACTACAGCTCTGATTCGTACTCCAGACGCGAGCGAGATAGGGGCAGGAATCGATAGAGATGGTGTGGCCCACACTTGCACCAGAACACTCATCGGGCGAACTCCTATGTGAGAAGACAAGGAGTAGAAGATGATATCCTTCGGTACTCGAAGGTTCACGTTCTCGCCCATTCGCTATTGCCCAGCAGTTTAACAAGCGACGCCGCAATGCGATCCTCATTTCAATACCATCATGATTTACACTCTGCCAATCTATTCAACAATTGCGACCCGCGAACGACAACAGGACGTTATGCTTTACGCGCCCAGGAGTGACACATTGTTCCAGGTCTGGAAGTTGTGGGCCAACAGAGTCGCCAGTTTCTCTCGATGTTTGGTCGGCAGATCCGCGAGGCACCCGTCGATGGCACTCTGGAACCTCTTGAAGTCCTGATGGTGCCGACTGTTGAGCACGTCCTTCTTCACGAACTTCCACAGGCGCTCGATCAAGTTCAGGTTCGGCGAGTACGACGGCAGGAACAGCAGCTCGATCCCCAACTGCTTGGCCGCGTCCTGCACCAACACGCACCGCTGATACCGGGCGTTGTCCAGCACCAACGTGACGGGCACCGAGCCCGCCCGGCGCGCGATCGTGTGAAGCAACGCGCACACCGACGTGGCGGTGATGTACGTCGTGTTGATCTCCGTCACCAGTTCGTGCGTGACCGCGTTCAGCGCGCCCAGCACGTTGTACCGCTGCCGACCACTTGCCGCGCGCACGTGCAACCGCACGAAGCACCACACCCAACCCAGGAACGACGCCAATACGAAGTGCGACGCATCCACGAAGTACACCGACCGCTTACCGCTCCGCGCCTCCGCCAACTTCGGTTCCAGGTCCGCCTTTTAAAAAGTCCGCCTGCGCTCGGGCGTGTTCCTCGATCGTCTTCTTGGGCGGGACCGGGATCGGTGCCACCTTCAAGCACTTCATCCCCAGGTCGTCCTTGAGGAATTTGCGCACCCGCGACACTTTTCGTCGGACGCCCGTCAGCTCCTCGATCCGCCGCGCCGCCTCGTGAGCCGTGTGAGGCGGGTGCTTGCGGAACTCCTGTTCGATCGTTGCCGCGTGTGGCGTCAGGGCACTGGGTTGTCCCTTCCACCCGAACGACCGAATCCCATCGAGGCCCTTCGCCGCGAAGATGTGCAAGGTCCGCTGAACCGTGGACCGGGACACGTTGGCGAGTTCGGCGATGCGCCCGTGCGACTCGTTCTTGCTCTTGAGCCACAGGATCTCCATGCGCTCCTGAACGCGCGGGTCCGGGTGCCCGTACCGATCGCGCACAATCGCTTCGACAACCGACTCGGGGAACGAGTACGTGGGACGCATGGAGCCTCTCCCGGTAACGGATTACGGTGAGCACCGATCTTCCGCTACAGCACCAGGCTCCTCAAGGATAAATTGTGTCACTCCAGGGTACGCTGAGAATAAATGCGATTTTGCGTGACACGGCACGAGCGGGGACTATACGAGTTGGTGAGCGGCAGAGATCGTAGCAATCCGAACTTCGCGTAAGGAGCATTCTCGTGGCCAAGCAACACGCACCCGGGTTCCTGAAGATCGTGACCGATGCGAAGACGCGCGTGAAAGAATGCACGATCGACGACGTGCGTGCGCGTCAAGCAACGGGCGAGACGTTCACACTTGTGGACGTGCGAGAAGAGAGCGAGTTTGCTGCCGGGCACATCCCGGGCGCGGTTCACTTGGGTAAGGGTGTCATCGAACGCGACATTGAGGGGAAGATTCCCGACCCCACAACGCCGCTCGTACTGTACTGCGGGGGCGGATTCCGGTCTGCGCTCGCGGCCGACGCGATTCAGCAGATGGGTTACACGAACGTCATCAGCATGGACGGCGGCTGGCGCGCGTGGACCGAAAAGGGGCTTCCCACAGAGAAGTAACCCCGCCCTATTTCTTCAGGCTCACGCAGACGAGTGTTTTGCCGTCGCGGGCGTAGAACAGGCCGTTCGCGAGCGCCGGGGCCGGGCGAGTCGGTTTCGTGAGGAGGGGCGAACGGGCGTGCTCCTTGTAGCCGTCGGGTGAAGCGGCGAACCGCACTAGTTCGCCGTTTTCGTTCAGCGCGAGCAACCCGCCATCCACCGCGATCAGGGACGCGACGCCGAACTTCGCCTCGCTCCACTTGACCTCACCGGTCTTCCACTCGATGCACCGCATTTGCGCGTTGCCGACATCGGAACGACCGTGCGTACCGTACAGGTAATCACCGACGCGGACCGACGTGTTGTATTGGCTCGATAGCGACTTATCGCTCGACCACACGTCGGTCACTTCACCCTTCTGCGTCTTCAGCAGAACGGCGCCGGTGGCATACGACACCGTGAGGAAAATTTCGTCCTTCCACACGACCGGCGTCGCGGCCTGCACGCTGTTGTTGTCGCGCGGGCGCCAGGCGAAGTCGTACAGCGATTTGCCGGTGGTCGGGTCGAGGACGCGCAAACCCGCGCGCGTGAGGAACACGGCGGCCGGTTGGCCGTCGATCTCTGCGGTCGTGGGCGACGAGTAACTGGCGCCGTCGTCGGTCGATTTCCAGATCTCCTTTCCGTCGGCCGCGTTGAAGCACACGATACCCGCACCTTTGGCCCCAACGTTCACGAATACCTTCTTTTGCGTCACGAGCGGCGAGCACGCGACCCCAAAAAAGCCCTTCGCTGGTTTGTAATCGTCTACCAAGTTGCGCGCCCAAACTTTCTTGCCGGTCGCGAGTTCCACCGCGGTCAAATCGCCATTGGCCCCCAGTGCGAACACGGTTCCGTCAACGATCGTGGGTGTTGCCCGAGGGCCGTTATCAAAGTCGAAGTCATCACGGTACTTCGTGCGGTACGCGACCTTCCATTTCTCCTTGCCCGTAACGGGATTAAAGCACGCAATTACTTCCTCGTCGTCAACGCGATGAAAGAGAATGAGGTTGTCGCCACTGACGACCGGACCCGCCCATCCGCTACCGACGTCCACCTTCCACACCAACGGTATGCCCATTTTGGGCCAGTCCCAGTTGAGCTTGGTTTCGGCCGCGTGCCCGTCGCGGGCCGGGCCGTGGAGTTGGGGCCAATCGCCGGCGGGTACGGGGGGTGTAAAAACGAGCGTGAGGAAAAGGCAGAAAACAAAGCGAAGCATGGGACGCTCCGTTGGCTTGCGGGGCCGTGGCTCCCCCTATAGTATTGCGTAATCCGTCCACCGCCGCCGTTCCTCCCCGGCGGACCGCGAGAGCCGTCCGTGATTGCCTTTCGTCGATTTCGCAACACTGATCCGCCGGCCCTCGCCGACGTGTGGAACGAGTCGCACACGGCCCGCGGCAGTTTCCCGCTGCGCACGCCCGCGCTGCTCGAACGGTGGGTGTTCTCCAAGCCGTACTTCGATCACGACGGGCTGATCGTTGCTTACGACGAAGCGGACAACAACCGTATCGTCGGCTACGCGCTGGCCGGATTCGGCCCGAACGAGGAACTCAGCGCGCTCGATTATTCGCACGGCGTCATCTGTTCGGTCGCAGTGCGCCCCGGGGTCGGTCGGAAGCGGATCGGCACCGATCTCGTGCGGAAGTGCGAAGAATACCTGACCAAACGCGGCGCAACGACCCTCCGCGCTGGCCCGGTGTGGCCCTACTGCCCGTTCGGGTTCGGACTGTACGGCGGCACGAACTGCCCCGGCTTCCTCGCCTCGGACCCCGGCGCGGACCCGTTCTTTCGGTCACTCGGCTACGAACCGGCCGGCACCACGCTCGTGTTCCAGAAGAAACTGGACTCCCCGCTGTCGATCCCGGACGCGCGGTTCAGCATGCTGCGTAAGCGGTACGAAACACAGGTGATGCGTGCCGCGGGGGTGCCGAGCTGGTGGCACGAGTGCGTTTGGGGCACGCTGGACCCGGTCGAGTTCCGCGTGGTCGACAAGCTCGCGAGCAACTTCATCGCGGCCCGCGCGATCGTGTGGGAACTCGAAGGGTACGGCTGGCGCTGGGGGTTCCCGTCGGCCGGCATCCTCGACGTGCAGGTGCGCCAGGACTTGCGAAAGCAGGGACTCGCCAAGCTTTTGGTCTCACAAATCCTGCGGTTCCTACAGGACCAGTTCTTCGGCATCTGCGAGTTCCACGCCCCAGCCGATCAACCCGCCCTCGTCGGCCTCTGCCGCTCCTCGACGCTCGAACACGTAGATACCGGAACGACGTATCTGAAGAAGGTGTGATGCCCCTTCGCTCCGCGAACGGGCGCGGCTCACCAACAATGCGAGGGCATTCATGACGCTCTTCACGCGATTCCTCTTCGCTGTGCTTTCGTGCGCGCTAGTGACCGCGCCCATCAACGCCGGGAAGTACAACAAGAAGCTCAACATCGGCGACGCGGCCCCGACCTGGGAGAAACTCGAAGGCACGGACGGCAAGAAGCACGCGATCACGGACTGGAAAGATAAGGATGTGCTCGTTGTGGTGTTCACCTGCAACAGTTGCATCGTTGCCGAGGGCTACGAAGATCGGCTGATCGCGTTCGCAGCGGAATGCAACAAGGCCGGCAGCAAAGTGGGGTTCGTGGCGATCAACGTGAATACCGGTAAAGCGGATGCGCTGCCTGCCATGAAAGAGCGCGCCACCAAGAAGAAGTTCGGCTTCACGTACCTGTACGACCCGTCACAGAAGACCGCGCTCGCCTACGGCGCGATGTTCACACCAGAGTGCTTCGTGCTGAACAAAGACCGCAAGGTGGTTTACATGGGTGCGTTCGATGACAAGCCGAGCGGCGAACCGAAAGTGAAATTCGTTGAGGAAGCCGTGAAGGGCGCTCGTGCGGGCAAGGCGGTAGCGCCCGCCGAAACCCCTGCCGCGGCGGGCTGCAAAATTCGGTTCGACAAGAAGGATGACGACGAGTAAACGAGCGGAACGCGGTCATTCCGCGTTCTGGACCTCACACTCGGTGGTCATGAGCGGACTTTCGCTGAGCGTGATTTCCTGGAAGCGCAAGCCCGAAGAGTCGTAGAAGATGATGCGCCCGTCGTCACTCGACCACACGGCACTCGTTCGCAACAAGCGCGGCCCTTGAACGTGGAACACGAGCCCGCACACTCGTCCGCCGCGTTTGAGCGGCGTGCGGAATAGCGGGGCCTGGGCGGGATCGAGCGCATCCTTATCGCACAACACCGAGTGAACGAATTCGGCCAGGTCTTCAACGGCCGAGAACGCAACCACCTCGCGAGCCATCCGCACCTCATTCAAGCAGCAAACGCGACGATCGGGTGCGTAACTGAAAGCAAAAGACCGGGGCGAACAGTCTAAGTTCTTTTGCCTTCAGATCCGCGTTCCGAGCGTCGCGCTCCGAATTTTTATCGCTCCGCCTATCCAAACGTTTTGCGGGCACCGTGTCACGCTGAACACGTCCGAACGTTCCCACAACTCAATAAATCTGGTCCGGTTCTACCACCCGTGCTGCCGGCGCAGAGCGTCGTAAAGAACGATCCCAACGGCCGTCGCGAGGTTGAGGCTACGCACGGCTCCGGTCGGCATCGGAATGCCAATCAACCGCTCGGCGAAGCGCTCGCGCACCGAGTGCGGTAAACCGCTCGATTCGCTCCCGAATAACAGACAGTCACCATCGACGAAATCGGCCCGCGTGTACAGTTTTTCGTTGGGTGTTTCCACACACCAGATACGAGGAAATGCAGACGACCTCTCCCCAACCCCTCCCCTAAGAAGGGAGGGGCTTAAAACCGCCGAGGGTTCTGCTCCCCCTTCCTTTTTAGGGAAGGGGGCCGGGGGGTTAGGCTGCCCTTCGCCGTACAGCGCCCGCTCGAAGTCCTCGAACGTGACGTGACGCACCACATCGACCGCGGGCCAGTAATCAAGCCCCGCGCGCCGCAGCGATCGGTCATCAAGCCGAAAACCGAGGCGCCCGATCAGGTGCAGTCGCGTGCCGGTCGCGGCGCACAATCTCGCAATGTTCCCGGTGTTGGGCGGAATCTCCGGTTCCCACAGCGCGACGTGCAACACGCGACTCCTCCGATTGTTCCGGCCGTGCGTGTTGTATCGGCAGATCCGCGTCCCGAACATAAAATCCGGCCGCCCCGGGCGCGATCTCGGGTTCAGAGCGCGCGTCCCACGAATGACAATGTGGGTTGTGCAGTGCGCGCGGCTTCGGGGTGGGACGAATGACGGAAAAGAACGCACCTTCGGTTCAGTCGTGGCGGGTCGATGCGCTCGTCATCACGCTCCTGACGGTGGGCATTTTGTTGACAGTTGCGGTCGGGTCGTCCCGCGCCCTGACCTCCGAACCGAATCTCTTCGGTTCGTGGGGCGAAATCGCAGCCGGGTGGCTCCTCGATCCGCTCGGTTGGGCGGCGCTCGCGCTCCTCACGGGTTGGTTCGCAGTGGCCGTGCTCCTCATCGTGAATCGCTCCCTTATTCGGCTCTCCTCGCGCGTCCTCGGCTGGAGCCTCGTCACAACCGCGGCCGCGACCGGTGTTGACTGGTTCAGTTTGGGGCTGCGCGCACCGACGGTCGCCGGGCGCGGTGGGTCGGTCGGCGCGTATCTGCGGTTCGGACTCGAGGATGCGACCGAGCCGAGCATCGCCCTGGCGGTAATAGCGCTGTCTGCTCTCGTCGGCTTGGTGCTCGTGGCCGACCGAATCGTGGTCTCTTTCGCGCGCGTGAGCGGGGTTGTGCTTCACGCGATGTGGCGCGGCGCGGTGTGGATCAATGATCGCGTTGCGGACGGAATGGAAACCATCATTACCCGCATCGTAAGGGTGGTAAAGGCTGTTGGGCACAGTGTGCTAAGCCTGACGAAAAGCGTTCTCTCGGTCATCCCGGTACGAAAAACTGCTTCGTCTGCGGTCCCCACGATGTCCGTCGCACCGATCACAAAAATTGCCTCAGTCTCCGTTTCTACAGCAACACCCGCTCCTATGCGCTCGCCGATCCCACCTGAACCGTCCCTCGAAACGGGGGAAGAAGACACAACCCCAGAGACGCACCCCGAAGACATCCCGATTCACGTTCATACGGGGCCAAAACTCGCACCTCTTCTGCGTGCGGTCCCTCCGCCGGACGAACCGCTCTCGAACATCGAGTACGAGCTTCCGCCGCTCTCACTGCTCAACGACCCGGAGCCGTTCCCGGTCGAGGATCATGAGCAGAAACTGCGCGAAATGGCCGTTCTGCTTGAGAAAACGTTTCAGGACTTCGGTCTTAACGTGAAGGTGGTTGGTATTCACACCGGCCCGGTCATTACGCAATACGAGATCACGCTCGAAACCGGCATGCGACTCAACAAGGTCACCACGCTGGCCGACGACCTCGCGCTCAACCTCCGGGTCGCGAGCGTGCGGGTCGTGGCCCCACTGCCGGGACGCAACACCGTCGGCATCGAGGTGCCGAACGAGATCCGCCAAACGGTGCAACTCAAGGAACTCGTCGGCGCACTCGCCCCCACGCCGAAAGTGGGCAAATTCAAGCTCCCGCTCTTCATCGGCAAAGACGTCGAGGGGCGCCCGCTGGCGTTCGATCTCGCGACGATGCCACACTTGCTCATTGCGGGTAGCACCGGAACCGGTAAATCGGTGTGTTTGAACACCATCATCGTGAGCCTGCTCCTCACGCGGCGACCGGACGAGTGCCGGATGGTCCTCATCGACCCCAAGAAGGTCGAACTGAGCGACTACGCCCAGATCCCGCACCTGATGACCCCCGTAGTGAAGGACGAAAAGAAGGCCGACGCGATCCTCGCCTGGGCCGTGGACAAAATGGAGGAGCGGTACGAGTGGCTGCACCGCGCCCGGGTGCGAAACATTGCTTCGTACAACGAGTTACCGTTCGAGGAGATCGCCCGTCGCGTCAACCCGGACAGCGAGGACGAACTGCGGGCGATCCCGCGGAAAATGCCGTACATCGTCATCGTCATCGACGAGGTCGGCGACCTGATGATGAAGATGAAGAAGGAAATCGAAGGGAACATCATCCTGCTCGCGCAGAAGTCGCGTGCGGCCGGTATTCACCTGATCCTCGCGACCCAGAAACCGACCGTGGACGTCGTGACCGGCCTCATCAAGTCGAACATGCCGGCGCGCATCTGTTTCCGCGTTACGAACCGGTCCGACAGCGCCGTGGTGCTCGACGAAAAGGGCGGCGAACGGCTGCTCGGAAAGGGCGATATGCTGTTCCTTCAGACCGGCGTGCTGACCCGCGCACAAGGCGCGTTCGTCGAGGACCAGGAGATCGAGCGCGTGACGGGTGCGATCGCCACCGACACGCCCTCTTACGACAGCGAACTGCTCAACCTCAAGACCCGCGACCAGGTGGAAGCCGGGAACAGCGGGGGCGAGGTGGGCGAGAAGCTCCGCGAACGTGACCCGGTCTACGAGCAAGCGGTGGAGATCGTCATTCGCGAACAGCGCGGCAGCACGTCGCTCCTACAACGCGCACTGGGAATCGGTTACGGCAAAGCGTCGCGGTTGATCGACTACATGGCTGAAGACGGCATCGTCGGCGGCTTCAACGGTAGCAACGCGCGCCAGGTGCTCGTTTCGCCCGACGAGTGGGAGGCGCGCAAGCGAGCGGTTCCGGCCGTGTGATCTGGTGCGATCGCACCTCTGCTCCCGAGTCGCAGGAGCGGCAACGTGGCCAAATCTGGCCTTGCGTACACATTGACAAGTGACTACCTTCCGGGTGGTTTCACTCACCCGAAGGAGTCCGCGCGATGCCCGTCAATTTCGTTCCGGCCGGCTACCACACAATCGTTCCGTACATCACGGTTCGCGGGGCAGCCAAGGCTCTGGCGTTCTACAAGCAGGCGTTCGGCGCGACCGAAATCATGCGGTTCGACGGACCGGGCGGCAGCGTCGCGCACGCCGAAATCGAGATCGGCGGCTCGCGCGTGATGCTCGGCGACGAAATGCCCGAATGGGGCAACCGCGGACCGGAATCGCTCGGCGGCACCAGCGGCGGACTGTGTGTCTACCTACCGAACGTGGACGAAGCGATCGCCCGCGCGGTCGAGGCCGGCGCGAAGGTCTTCAAGCCGGTTCAGGACCAGTTCTACGGTGACCGCTCCGGCACCGTCACCGACCCGTTCGGTCACGTCTGGACGCTCGCCACACACATCGAAGACGTGTCCATCGAAGAAATGCAACGGCGCTGCGCGGAGTTCATGAAGAGCGCGGCCTGACACAATCAGCAGCAATAAGAGAGGCGAAGACGGGCCATTCGCCTCGTACTACTCGCTACTCGCCAACCCCTTTCGCCCTTCGTCCACCACTCACCGCGAGCCACGTCAGCAAGCCCAAGCCGATCCCCACCCAATCGATAATCACGTCGCGCACGCTGCCGGTGCGATTGGGCACAAACGTCTGGCCGATCTCAGTCGCGATGCCGTGTAGTGCGAGTAAGCCCACGAAGTACCAACGCCAGTAACGTGGGAGCGGGAGCGTCGTCGCAAGCACCGTGAGGAACGCATACGCGCCCGCATGGAGCAATTTCGCGGCGTAAAACTTCCAGTCGCCGAGGCGTCCCCCCAACGATTCGGGGATCGGGGTCGGTTCGAGCAGCTTCCACGTCCAGAGGCCGAGGAACAGCGCGAACACGAGGAAATGAAGGCGACCATCTCGCGCAGAACCTACACCGCCCCCCCTCTCTGCGGTTGGTACTGTCTTCAACGCCTCCCCAACCCCTCCCCTAAGCGGAGAGGGGCTTAAAACCACCGTGGATTGCTTCACGCCTGTTGTGTTTGGCTCTGTCCCCCCTTCCTTCGCCGCCGGTCCGCGAGAAGCTCCGCTGACAGGACCGGCGAGAACAGAAGCGAAGGGGGTTAGGGGGGTAGGTTGCCTTTGCTCTTCCCCCCCCTTCCCTTCAGGGAGGGGGGATGGGGGGGTAGGCTCTGCGCGAGGAAAATCCATAAACCCTGATTCCGCCTTCACTTATGCGAACCGAGTTCGCGGAGTTTGGTCTTCAGGTACTTCGCGCGAGCGGAGTTGCGTTCCTCACCGTCGAGGTTGTGCCCGGCGAGCTTCTGAAGGTGGGCCGACTGCGTGTGAATGAAGAGCTGGTTGACCGCCGTAACGGGAATGCTATCAAGCAGATGCAAGTGAATACCGAGCCGGACCGCGGAGAGCAGTTCCATCGTCTCCTCGGCAGTTATCATCGTCGCACTGCCGAGCGTTCCAATGGCCCGGGCCACGCGATCGTGTTCCGCCTGTCGGCGCTCCTTCATGATCGCGTTGCGCGCCTGGCGCTCGTACTGGAGGATCGTGACGATCACCTCGCGGATCTCGCCCAGGATCTTCGCTTCGCTCTTTCCGAGCGTCACGTGGTTCGAGATCTGGTAGAGGTCACCGAACGCACGCGAACCTTCACCGTGCAGCCCACGGACCGCGAGGTTGATCTTCTGAAGGGCGCGGAACACTTTGTCGATCTGTTTCGTCAGCCCCAGCGCGGGAAGGTGCAGCATCACGCTGGCGCGCATCCCGGTACCGACGTTGGTCGGGCACGCGGTCAGGTAGCCGAACTGCATGTGGAAGGCGTAGCTGAGCCGCTGTTCCAGCGCATCATCAAGCCGGTCAATGTCTTGCCACGCCTCGTCGAGCGCGAACCCGCTGCGGAGCACTTGCAAGCGCAGGTGGTCCTCTTCGTTCACCATCACGCTGGCGGTTTCGGTCGGGTCGAACGCGACCCCACGCGGACCGTCGAGTCCGCCGGCGAGTTCGCGACTGATGAGTTGCCGCTCAACGAGGAACTGGCGGTCGAGAACCGGCATCGACGGGATATCGACGTATTCGAGTTTCAGCGCGGCGTCGGATTTGGCGAGCGCGTCTTTCGCCCGGCTAATCACTTCGGTTTTGTGAGCGTTCGTGGCGCGCGTGGCGAACGGCAGATCGGCGAGGTTGCGTGCCAGGCGGATGCGCGTGGACACGACCACGTCCGACTCGGGGCCGGTGCCGCGGAGCCATTCGCCCAGGTTGGGGAGCAGGCTGTCGAGGTTCATTGCTGGTTCCAGTTCCGAATTCCGAGTCCCGCGTTGTCAATGTCCCGGTAGCGCCCGCTTTCAGCCCTTGAAACGACCGGGAGCCAGGCTCGGAACTACGCTTCGTGCCTGCGAATCAGGTCGCGGAGCCGGGCCGCTTCTTCGTAGTTCTCTGTCGCGACCGCCGCTTGCATCTGTTTCTTCCAGTCGCGCACCCGAACCGCACGCGGCGCTTTGCCCGCGTGCTCCATCGACCGGTGGATGCGCTCCAACAGCGGTTCCAGGGTGGAACGTAGCGATTCGTAGTCGTGCGGGCAGCCGAGGCGCCCGGCGGCCTTGAACTCGGCGACCGTCATCCCGCAGATCTCGCACGCGGTCGCGACCGGCTCCGAGCGCGATTCGGCCGCACCGCCGCCCCCGGGAGCGAGCGGACTCGTGAGCAACCCGAGCAGCGCCTTCAGGTCGATCTGCGGGCCTGGCTGTTCGGGAATGAGGTTGCGTTCGCGGGCACACTGCTCGCACAGGTGCACCTCGCGCTTCTTCTTGTTCACGATGTCGGTCAGGTGAACAGTAGCCGGGTTGTCGCAGATCTGACACTTCATGCCGCACCCTGTGCGGGAATAAGCCAAGTTTGAGGCACAAACACGCAGCTATTCACTTTCCAGTTGTTTGATGCGGTCGCGGACCCGGGCCGCTTCTTCGTAGTTCTCTTCGGTCACGAGCTGCTGGAGGCGCCGGCGCAGCGCGGTGAGTTCCACCTGTGCGCTCTGCGCACGGGGCAGGCGCCGCGGCGCCTTACCGACGTGCCGAACGTCACCGTGGATGCTTTCCAGCAGCGGGAGCAGTTCGCCCTTGAACACGTCGTAGTCGTGTGCGCAGCCGAACCGCCCGTGGTTGCGAAACTCCAGGTACGAAAGCCCGCACGTTTCACACGTGGGTCCGGCGAAGACCTCTTCGCCCTCGCTCGCGTCCGCAGCCGGCCCGGGTGCGGCCTTTTTCTGCGGCTCCACGAGGTACTTTTTGGCGCAGTCTTCACACAGGTGGACTTCCTCGAACCGGTCCCCCGGGAGCACTTCGGTAATGTGGTAGGTGGCTTGCTTCGGACACCGCAGGCACTTCATGGGCCGCCCCTCCGCGTAGGGCCATTCTAACACTGGAGGCACTCATTGTCATTGGCACCCCGAAGGCGCGCGTTTGAGCCCCTCTAGTTCTACTCGCTGTTCGCGCTCGTATTCCACCTAACCAAGACTCCGTGTCTTCTAATCCAAGGTCGAGAGGCCAAGGCTCACATTTGCTAACGTTTTGGCCCCAGAAGGCCCCGAACCCAGTGACGTCGGTACGAATGACTGAGATTTCCGGTGAATCGCGCTCCCTGGCACTCCAAAAACGCCCTCGCCGAGGCTAACATTTGTTAACAACCCCTCCATTCGGCGCTCGTTTTTGCTTCAAGTACTGCCATTTCTTCGCGCTTTTGAGGCGCATTCACCACGCGCGTACCGAATTATACGCATCTAGTGTACTTAAAAACAGTAAAATTACCCTTTGGCGATCGATTTGCGTCCAACGACGGGGGTCGTTCACACTCGCAGTTCAGGAAACCAACGAGCCGCGACCGCGAGGGAGCGGGAGGCAATGCGGGTTCTTGGCACTCGCACCCAATACACAAGGTGTCTCAACCCCGCTCCCTCGCGGTCGCGGCTCGTAACACCACTACACCAAACCCGAACCAGGGCTGCAAAAGCGGTTTGGTTCCAGCCCGGAACATCTCTTGCCCCGAGCGCCTGACTCCGGTTACCTTCCGCCGCCCTTATTAGGACCGCGGAAGGCGCACTCATGATCGATCCACCGACCAACGGATTTCGCGAGCAGCCCGCGTGGCTGGTGGCCGCGGCCGTGGTGGTGGTTGCCCAGGCGGGGTTGGCGCTGGCGCTGTTCGGTCCGGCCCGCCAGTGGTCGGCCGTGACCGACGATCGCCCCATTCTCTCCGGGCGGCACCCGCTCCACCTGTACCACGGCACGCTCGGCGCCAGTGCGTTCCGCGATCACCGCACGTCCACGTGCTACGATCCGGCGTTTCAGGCCGGGTACCCCAAAACGCCCGTATTCGACGGCGGGAGCCGACCGGCAGAACTGTTCGCACTCATCGGGGGCCGCGGGTACCGCCCAGAAGCGTACAAGTTCGGCGTGTTCGCGTTCCTGCTGCTGATCCCCATCGGGTTCATCGCCGCTGCACGCGGCGCGGGGTTACCCGCGGGGGCGGCCGTTTTCACGGGCTGTTTCGGTGTGCTGCTCGGGTGGTGCCCGGCCGTGCGGTTCATGCTGGAAGAGGGACAACTGGACCTGCTCGGGGCGGGGTTGGCGGCGGCGGTGTTCGTTCCCTGGCTCGGGCGCTACGCAAGAAGCCCCGGCCCCGAATCGTTCCTCGTGCTCGCGGGGCTGGCTCTCATCGGTTGGTACGCGCACCCGCTGGTGTGGCTCGGGCTGTTCCCGATCGTGCTCGTCTTCTATCTCGTTTTCGCGCCTCAACACGGACCGGGCTGGCACCTCGGGCTCGCCGGGATCACCTCGGCCGGGATCGTGCCGAACGCCTGGTGGCTGGTGGATTGGGGCAAATACTGGTGGCTGCGGCAACCGGCGGCCGAGGACCACATCCCGTTACCGGGGTGGCTGGCGATCCTGGGCGAACCCGGCGATTACGCGAACTTGTGTTCCGGACTTCCCGGGGGGCCGGTCGTTCCGCTGGTCGCGGTCGGCGGATTGGTGCTGGTGTGGGCCGCGGGGCACCGCGCCGCGGCGTGGCTCGCCTTCGTTGCCGCGGCGCTCACGATACTCATCGCGCGAGTCTCGGCGGCGTGGCCGCGGGTGCCCGTGGACGTACCCGGGCGCGTGGCCCCGCTCGCGCTCGCGTTCCTGGTGCCGACGGCCGCGTTCGGCGTGTGGGAAATTCTGCGCCGCGCGCACGTTGCCAAACTCGGGTCGGTTCTCGTCGCGGTGGTACTTCTGGTCGTTGGATGGGCGGACGGTCCCGGCGCGCCGCTCGCGCACATGGCCGGCGTTCACACCCCGCCGTTCGTGCTCGGGTTCACCGCGGAACAGCAGCAACTGATCGCGACGATCGACCTGCACACCGCGCCCAAAGCGCGCATCTTGTGGGACGACGCGGAAGCGCGCCCCGGGCGGAGTTGGTCCGCACTGTTGCCGATTTACACGAACCGAGCGTACCTGGGCGGCCTCGATACCGAATCGGAAATCGAACACGGCCACTGCGCGCTGTGCGACCAGCGACTCAACGGCCGGCCGCTCAACGAGTGGACCGACGTGGAACTGACCAAGTTCTGCGACTGGTACAACGTGGGCTGGGTGGTGTGCCGCGCGGGTGGCACCGCCGAGCGGTGGGGGAAGTACCCCGCCGCGAAAGCCGTCGCGCGCCTCAGTGAGGGCGGGCAGCCGGTTGTGCTCTTCGAGATCAGTCGCACCCCCACATTCGTCCTCAGTGGGACCGCGACCTGGACCTCGGCCGACACGAAGCGAATCGTACTGACCGACGTGCGCCCCAACCAAGACGGCTACGTCGACCTCAGCCTGCACGTCTTCGAGGGGCTGCGCGTTTACCCCAGTTACGTGAAAATTGACTCGCTCCCCGACCCGACCGGGCGCGACCCCATTAACCACATCCGCCTCAAAACCCCCGGTCCCGTTCCCCGCATCACGCTCGTGTGGGAACACCCCTGACCGGCGGTCGAAAGCCGTAAAGTCGCCAGGTCGAAAATCGTCGACCGACCGCGTCGTTTTTTTTGCTTGTGGCACAGGCCTCTGGCCTGTGGAGGCGCTTGCACAGGCCAGAGGCCCGTGCCACCGAACCAAAGCCCGAATCTATCAAGTCAACTATTAGACTTTCCGACCTGCGACCGGACGACTTCCGACGGCCCGAAGCGATGACTTTCGACCCGAAACGCACATTTCATTCAAGTTGATCTTGACGCGAATTTTCGCGCGGCTATCTACCGCGACTCAATCGAAACACAGTGTTCGCGGGGCGGCCCGGTTCGGGGGAACTCGGGCGCCATCGTTCCGGGACGAACAAGGACGAACGCATGAACCGGGCGTGGAAACTCGCGGCGGGGATCAGTCGGCGCAACTTCCTCGCGTGGTCGGCCGCGGTCGGCGTCGCGGGCATGGTCGGGTGCAAGACCACCGAATCCAAGAAGGTGCAGACCCGGTCGCAGATCGGTGAGGACCCGTCCGACCCGGACTCGGTCCCCACCGTCGGGTCGAAGACGACCGTGGGTAACACCGAGTCGCTCGAAGTGAGCGGCGTCGGGCTGGTCTTCAACCTGCCCGGGACCGGTAGCAGCGCGTCGCCCGGCGTCTGGCGCACCATGCTCGAAGACAACTTGCGGAAGCGCCGCGACCAGACGCTCAACGTCAAGCAACTGCTCGACTCCCCCACGCGCACCACGTCACTGGTCATCGTGAGCGCGCTCATCCCGCCGGGCGCGCGGAAGGGCGAACTGGTCGACGTCCAGGTGACGCTCCCGAGCGACAGCCGGACGACGAGTCTCCAGGGCGGCGAACTGTACCCGGTGGAACTGCTCACGTCGGACACGACCGCGAACGTGAGCTCGCAGGTCCACGCCGGGAACGCGAGCGGCCCGGGCGGGCGCCTGCTGCTGGGTAACACGTGGGCCAAGGCGGAAGGGCCGCTCGTGGCGGGGAATTTCATTGAGGACGGTAAGACCGAAAAGGCAGACACCGACGCCGACGGGCGCCCGCTGTACCGCGCCGGGTTCGTCTCGGGCGGTGCCCGCGTCTCCATGAACCGGCCGTACTACCTGCTCCTCAACCCGAACGACCAGAACCCGCGGATCGGGGCCGCGATCGCCGAGCGCCTCAACAGCACGTTCCACACGACCTCGGACCCGAACCTGAAGGTCGCCGACGCCAAGAACCGCGAACTCATTCTGCTGAACGTGCCCACCGAGTACCGGCACAACCACTACCGGTTCCTGCTCGTCGCGCGCCAGGTGCCCTACGACCCGGTCCGCGCAGGGGGCGCGTACCGGCAGAAGCTCGAAGACGAGCTGATGGACCCCTCGACCGCACTCACCGCCGCCGTGAAGCTCGAAGCGCTCGGCGGCGACAGCCGGCGGAGCCTGAAGATCGGCCTGGAGAGCGCCTCGCCGTGGGTGCGGTTCGCGGCGGCCGAGGCACTCGCGTACTTGGGGCAAACGGACGGCGCGGCCGAACTCGCCCGGCTCGCGGAAGACCACCCGGCCCTTCGTGCGCAGTGCCTCAAGGCCCTCGCGTCCGTGAGCGACGCCTCGTCCTCTGACCGGCTCGTGGAGATGCTCTCCAGCGCCGACGCCGAGCTGCGACAGGGGGCGTTCATCGCCCTGCGGCTCGCGGACGAGCGGCACCCGGCCCTCGGCGGCAAACTGATGAACCGGTCGTACTACCTGCACCGGATCTCCTCCGGGCACGGGACGTCCGCGGTTCACCTGCCCGGGAGCGGGCGCAGCGAGATCCTGGTATTCGGAGACAACGTGAAGCTCCGCGGGCCGGTCCCGCCGATGCCGCTGGGCACCGAGTTCACCGTGTCGGTTCCGGGCGAAGACGGTATCGCGAAGGTGACGCGGGTCGTGCGCCCCAAGGGTGGAGAGCCGGAAGTCAAAGAGGTCGCCTGCGCCGCGGAACTCGGCAGCCTGCTCACCGCACTGGCGACCCTCGGGGGCGGGTACTCCGAGGCCCTCGAACTGGTCCGCCGGGCCTCGCGCACGGAGGTACTCTCCGCGCCGCTCGTCACCGACGCGGTCCCGCGCGAGATGAGCATCCAGCAGCTCTGCGGGTTCGCCAAGACCGACCCGACGCTGTCGAAGGTGAACGCGGAAGTGGCGAAGGTCGGTACGGTGCGCCCGACGGTCGACGCGAACGGCTTTGAAGTGCCGACCGTGTCGGACCCGCTCATCGCCCCGGCCGGCGCGCTCCTCCCGAAGCAGCCGCTCAACCGCGACCCGGGCCGCCTCTTCGGGCCGAAGCGCGTCTCGGACGCCCCGATGCTCGACCCGGCCGTCGTCCCCGCCGGCGGACAGTAAGTCGGATTCGACGTTCCAGAGTTCCGGGTTCCAAGTTGAAAACCTGCGACCAACCTTTGGGCCTGGGGACTGCAGCTTTATCCTCGAAGAACTTGCGGAACCTGGAACTCTGGAACGTTGAACTCTCATGTTGAAGAGACTGGAACTCGTTGGCTTCAAGTCCTTCGCGGACAAGACGCGGTTCGATTTCGCGCCCGGGGTCACGGGCGTGGTCGGGCCGAACGGGTCCGGCAAGAGCAACGTCGTCGACGCGGTCCGGTGGATCTTGGGTGAACAGTCCGCGAAGAGTTTGCGCGGCGGCGAAATGGCCGACGTGATCTTCAACGGCTCCAGTTCGCGCAAGAGCCTCGGCATGGCGGAAGTAACGGTCGCGTTCGATAACGCGCGCCGGTTGCTCTCCGTCGACGCGGACGAAGTGCAACTCACGCGGCGCGTCTACCGCGACGGCACCGGCGAGTACCTGATTAACGGCCAGATGTCGCGCCTCAAGGACATCAAGGACATCCTCCTCGGCAGCGGCGCCGGCTCGGGCGGGTACACGATCATCGCGCAGGGCCGGGTCGACGAACTGCTCCAGGCCTCGACGAAGGACCGGCGCGAGATCTTCGACGAGGCCGCCGGCATCAGCCGGTTCAAAGCGCGAAAAAACGAAACGCTTCGCAAGCTCGCGTCCGTCGAGTTGAACCTGACGCGGTCGAAGGACCGACTCGACGCGCTCGACGGCCAGCTCCGCACGCTGCGCATGCAGGCGGCGAAGGCGCAGAAGTACAAGGAGCACTCGGACCGCCTGCGCGAACTGCGCGTGGGGCTGAGCGCGCGCGAGTTCCGTGCGCTCACGGTCGCGCTAGTGGCCGAGCAAGAATCGCTCGCATCGCTCAAGGTCGAAGTGTCCGGCGCAACGACCGAGGCCGAACAGCTCGAACAGCGGGCCAAGGAACTCGACTGGTCGGTTTCGCGGGGTGAAGAAGCGCTGCGGCACCACGAAGCGAAATTGTCCGACGCGCGCCAGCAGATCACCGGCTTCGAGGGAACGCTCAAGCACGAGCGCGTTACCGAGCAGGCCCTCGAAGCGGAACTGCTGAAAGTTGGACGACAGCGCGCGGACCTCGGCCACCGGCTGAAAGTGATCGAAGCGGACGCGGCTCGCGCTGCGATCGAGGGCGAGGCCGCCGAATCGCGCCTGGCCGAAGAGAAGTTGCACGCAGACGAAGTGAGCGCGGCCCTCACCGCGACCGTCGCTCAGCTCGCGGAACTGGATCGCGAGCAATCAGAAGCACTGCTCCAGCAGATGGAGTTGGTGCGCGAGTCCGCGTCCAGCAAGTCCACCGCCGAGGCCACGCTCGCGCAAGTCACCCGGTTGCAGAAAGAGTACACGCGCAAGCTCGCCGACCGCGAGCATAAGTCCGCCCAGCGCGCGACCCTCGCACATGCCCTCGACGGGCTGTCCCAGGCCGACGCGGACGTGCAAGCGCGCCTCAACGCCGCGAACGAGCAGCTCGACGAACAGACCGCGAACCGCGACGAACTCGCCGACCAACTCGCCGACGTCCAGACGCGGCTCGAAGGTTTTCGCGTGCGCCAGGGCGACTTGCGCGGGCGCATCGACGTGCTCGAAGGGCTGGAGCGCTCGTTCGAGGGCTTGGGCACGGGCGTTCAGCAAGTGTTGCAACGGATCAAGGGCGAGGAACCGACCGATCCGGGTGCGGTCCTTCACCCCTCATCCGCGCTGGTCATCGGACTGGTGGCCGACCTGCTGACGGTGCCGCGTGAGGTCGCGCCGCTCGTCGAACTCGCGCTCGGCGACACCGCCCAGCGCTTCGTCGTCCGCTCGCCGGAAGTCGTGGACGCGGTCGCCGCGGCCGTGGGCGACGTGACCGGGCGCGTGGGGTTCGTGCCACTGGGGGAACCTACCCCCCCAGCCCCCCTCCCTGAAGGGAAGGGGGAGCAGGAATTTGGCTCAGATCTTTCTCCCCCTTCCTTCTTAGGGAAGGGGGTTGGGGGGTTAGGTTCTGCCTTCAACCCCTCCCCAACCCCTCCCCTAAACGGAGAGGGGCTTAAAACCAGTGGTTCCTCGCTCGCCGACTTCGTCTCGTGCGATCACCCGAATTGCGCCGCGCTCCCCACACAGTTGCTCGGGCGCGTGCTGCTCGCGGACACGCTCTCGGACGCACGGTGGCTGGCCGCGGTTCACCCCGCGCACCGCATCATCACGCGCACCGGTGAGTTGCTCGAACCGGACGGCACGCTCACCATCGGTCCGCTCAAAGCGGAAAGCGGTCTGGTGTCGCGTAAGAGCGAGTTGCGCGAATTACGCGAACAGTTCCGCGCCACGTCGGAGCTGATCACCGACACCGAAATCGAACTCGCTGACCTCCGGCGCCAAGCCGAGTCCGCCGAGGGCGTGATCGAGGCCGTCGAAGCGGAAATCTCGCTCCTCTCCGACGAAGCCGGTGACCTGCTCCAGCGCATCGCGCGTCAGCGGCAGCAGGTCGAGAACCTGGACGCCGAAATCGACCTCAACCGCGGCGAATCCCGCCTGCTCGAACAGCAGGTGCAAGAGGGCGAAGCCGCGTGGACCGCGGCGCGAATGGCGGCCGAGGAAGCCGAACTCGCGGCCGCTCAACTCACGGCGCGGCTCGCAGAGGTGAAGCAGGGTCTCGCCGCAGGTGCCCAGGAACGCAGCGCTCGCGAACAGGATCATACCGCGGCACAGGTAGCGCTGAGTCGCGCCGCTGCGGACCGCGAGCGCATGCGTGAGCGCCTCGCACAAATCGAGACCGACCTCCGGAAGCGGAAGATCGAAGCGGTCGACCTTAGCGCCGCGGACCGCAACGCACGCGGCCGGCTCGCGGACTGCACGCTCTCCGCGCTCCGCGCGTCGTCGGGCCAAGCGGAAGCGTACCGCGAAAAGGAATCGCGCGAGCGCCTCGTCGCCGAACTCGGAGAGAAGACCGCGACCGACCGCACCGCACGCGAACGGGTCCGGGACCGGCTCCACGAACTCCGTCACGGGTGGCAGGAGAAGCAGTCCGCGGCGCACGCACGCGAACTCGCGGTTCACGATCTCAGTGCCCGACGCGACGCCGTGGCCCTGCGGATTCGCGAAGATTACGGGGTCGAACTGCAACAGATCACGGACGAGTCGCACGAACAGGCGCCCGATCCGAGTGCCGCACCGAGCGAGGAGGGGGCAGAAGCCCCGGCGCCCGATCTCCTCAACGCACAGCAGGAAATCGACGAACTGAAGCGCAAGCTCGCGCGGCTCGGCAGCGTGAACATGGAGGCGCTCGAAGAACTGACGCGCGTGGAGGGAGAGTTCAACTCGCTGCAGGCCCAGCACGACGATCTGAACGCGGCCCGTCAATCGCTCCAGCAGATCATGGACGAGATCAACGGCAACAGCCGCAGCCTGTTCACGGACACACTCACGGCCGTCCGCGGGTACTTCCAGGAGCTGTTCCGCAAACTATTTGGCGGCGGACAGGCCGACATTGTCCTCGAAGACGAATCCGATGTGCTAGAGTCGGGTATCGAGATCACGGCGCGGCCGCCGGGCAAGGAACTGCGGTCGCTGTCGCTGCTCTCCGGCGGCGAGAAAACGCTGACCGCGGTGGCTCTGTTGCTCGCGATCTTCCGCAACAAGCCGTCGCCGTTCTGCATCCTAGACGAGGTGGACGCGGCACTCGACGAAGCGAACACGCAGCGGCTCGCGGGGGTGCTCCGTGAGTTCCTCGACCGCAGCCAGTTCATCGTCATCACGCACAAGAAGCGCACGATGGCCGCGGCGGACCGGCTCTGGGGCGTGACGATGCAGGAGAGCGGCATCAGTCGCCTCCTACCGATGCGGTTTGAAGACTGGACCGACGAAGAAGAGAGCACAACCAGCGCCGCGGCGTAAGTAACGATCGCACCGCATCAAACAGTGATCCAACTTTTTCTATCTCGCGCTCCGGGCTATACACTCGCGCCCGGTAGCGTGTCGGCACGGTGTTCGCGTTAATTGTCACCTGTGGACGCACTCTCCGCGTCCGTTGCACGAAGAATCATCGCCCGCGAAGGCACTTCTCGCGGAGACTTTTGGCATGAGTTTCTTTTCCGTTCGCCGCGCCGTACTGGTCGGCTGCGCGGCACTTCTGCTCACGGGCGCAGCGCGCTTCGGGGTCCACAAATTCCTGTCGTCCGCGCGCGGAAAGGCGATGGTCGCGGACCGACTCGGCACGGCGTTCGGGATGCCGGTCGAAGTGTCCGAGGTCAGCGTTCAAGACGGCGAATCGTCGTTCGGCTTCCGCGTCATGGACCCGGCCGATCCGAAGGCCGAAGTGCTGAACGTGCCCTCGGCCTCGACGGACATCGGCACCACCGATTTCGTGACCGGCCGCGTCGCGCCCTCAACGCTTCACGTGAAGAACCCCGCACTCACGCTGCGGATCTCGACCGACGGGAGCGTCCTCACACCGGTCCCGTCGCTACCAGGGACGAGTGAAGCCTTCCCCGCGGTAGTTGTTGACGGGGCGCGACTCTCGATACGCCAGGAGGGGCGCCCGGCGTTCGCAGTGAGCGGGGTGAACGTGAAATTCACTCCGGTCGGCGAGCGGATTATTGTGTCCGGCGCCGTGAAAGACGCGAAATGGGGTTCGTGGAGCATCACCGGGGAGTTTCGAGGCGATCGCGCGGGTTGGGTCGAACTCGCGTGCCCTAACGCGCCACTAGACCGCCAGTTACTCGAAACGGTCCCGTTTCTCCCGTCAGATGCGTTCGAGGATGTGGAATTGATGGGGCGCGCCGCAGTGAAGGTGCGACTGACACTCACCGCGACCCGCGACATACAGCCGAGCGTCGAGATCCGCCCGACGGTCGCCCTTTTCGGCGTTCCGCTCGGGCCGTGCTTCCGGCTCGTACCCACATCCGACGGTTACTACTTCGAGCCGATCCGCTGAGTGGAGACTTGGGACTATCGGACGGAAGCCTAACACTACAGCGCGGGTTCGCGGCCGGTGAATAAGATGGGCCATCGGAGGGCATCCGATGACGGACCAGGAAATCGCAAGGTTAGGGCCGGCGTTCGCCCACTATCTGGGTCGGTATCGCGGCTGCTTCTTACAGAAGCGGACGGCCGACCACTTCGACAACTACGGTCGTGGTTTGCTCTCGGAGCTGCCGCGCAAGAGCGTCGAGCCGATCGCCCTGGCCTGTGGAACGGCGGTCCGCACCCTCCAGGAGTTCCTCACGACCGCCGACTGGCAACACGAGTCGGCGCGTGAGCAACTCCAACGGCGATGCGCCGAGGTGCTCGACGGGTTGCCCGGCGATGACCTGGGCACGGTCGGGGTGATCGACGAGACCAGTGCCGTGAAGAAGGGGGACCGGACGCCGGGCGTGCAACGACAGTACCTGGGGTGCGTCGGGAAGATCGACAACGGCATCGTGACCGTGCACGTGGGCGTCGCCAAGGGCACGTTCCAGGCCCTGTTGGACGCGGACCTGTACCTGCCCGAGTCGTGGAACGCGGATCGCCCGCGGTGCCAGGCGGCGGGCATCCCCGACGAGGTCCGCTATCGCCCCAAGTGGCGGATCGCCTACGAGCAGTTGGTGCGCCTGGATGCCCACGGGGTGCGGTTCGACTGGCTCGTGTTCGATGAAGGGTACGGGTCGAAGGTGCCGTTCTTGCGCGCCCTCGACGCCGTGGGCCAGCCGTTCGTGGGCGAAGTGCCCGTGAGCTTCTCGGTGACAACGGCCGCGCGCGACGAGCCGCGGCGCGCGGATTCGGTGCTGCGTGCCGACGACGCCCGGCGGGGCCGACGATTCCGGGTGTCGCGCAAGACCGTTGGCGACACCCGGTGGCGTGCGACGAGCCGGTTGATCGAGGTGCGTGGGTGCCGCTGGATGCTGGTGGTGGCGCAGAACGAATCGACGGCCGAGGTCAAGTACTTCGTCACCAACGCGACCGACGAACCGCTGGCGCGTGTGCTGCGGGTGGCGTTCCGGCGCGCGACGATCGAGCACCAGTTCCGGGTGGCCAAGAGCGAAGCGGGGATGACGCACTACGAGGGCCGGCAGTACGTCGGGTTGGTGCGGCATCTGATCTTGGGCCTGGTGGTGCTCGGGTTCGTGTCGATCCACACGGACCGGCTGCGGGGGGAAAAAACCGCAGGTGACGATGGAGCAGGTGTGCCGGGCGCTGAACGCCCGATGTGCGGTGACGTTCCGTCGGAGGCGCGGGACGCCGGAACTACTGCACGTCGGAGAGGTCATCCGCTACCACCAACGGCGGAACGAGCAGGCCACGAGAGCGCACAAAAAATGGCGACATAGATGCATCATCTAAACCCGCGCTGTAGTGCTAAATACCTCCCGCCAAATGCGGAAGTGATGTGGGATACACTAACGGCGTCGCCCGGCTGAATGAGGAAGCCGCCCATGTCCCTGAACGTGGAAGAGTCGGACCTCGACTTTCGTCGCTTCCGCTGCTGCGGGGATGAAGACCTTTACCCCTTCGAGTGCCCCCGCTGCGGCCGACTCATGGTCTTCTGCTACGAGTGCGACACTCTGCACGGCGACCTGAAAAACCTGGGGTCTCAGGCGTTTCCGGTTAACAACTCTGACCCGACTCGGCCCATCTTCTCCTGCCCCGGATGCGAGTACGCCTTCGAGTACTGGTTCATCCGGGATTGTCGGTACAAGGCATCGGTCGAGCGTTGGGTGAACGCCGGGTTCGGCCACCTCCTCAACTCCACTGAGTTGAGTTGAACCAACCGAGCATCACTTCTCCATTTGGCGGGAGGTATTTAGTAGTGGTCCACCTATCAATCAGTGTCGGGTAGTTTCGGGCCGAAAAACCTGTGATTTTCAGCCAAACAGCCCGACATCGAGTGATAGACGGACCAGTAGGTCGGGCTGTGCCCGACGCAACATTCACAGCCACATATGTCGGGCACAGCCCGACCTACGAGTGCCGCTTTTGTCCCTAATCCTTAGTTCAGCGGCACGAGCTTGCGACCGGTCGCCCATTTCTTTTCGGCCGGCTTATCACGCACGACTTCGTGGTAAAGCGTATCGCGCTCAACCGGAGTCCGGCCCGCCTCTTCGATCAACCGGCGCAGGTCGCGCACGGTCAGTTCCTGGGGCGAATCGCTCCCGGCCGCGTGGTAGATCGTTTCGTGGACCACGGTGCCATCAATGTCGTCCGCACCGTAGCTCTGAGCCACCTGCGCGACCTTTACAGTTAGCATCTGCCAGTACGCTTTGATGTGCGGGAAGTTGTCCAGCATCAACCGCGACACCGCCATGACCTTCAGGTCCGTCATCCCGCTCGGCTTCGGAATCCCCTTACCCAGCGGATTGTTCGTCGGGTGGAACGCGAGCGGAATGAACGTCTGGAACCCGCCCGTCACGTCCTGTAGGTCACGCAGTCGAATCATGTGGTCGATGCGGTGCTCGGGTTTCTCGATGTGGCCGTAGAGCATCGTCGCGTTCGACTTGCCGCCCAGTTCGTGCCACTCTTTATGCACGCGGAGCCACTGGTCCGCGTCGGCCTTGTAGTCGCACAGCTTCGAGCGCACTTCCGGGTGAAAAATTTCCGCCCCGCCACCGGGTAGCGAACCGAGCCCCGCGGCCTTCATTTCTGCGAGCAGTTCGCGCGTGGGGCGCTTCGTAATGCGCTCGAACCAGTCCCACTCCACGGCGGTCCACGCCTTCAGGTGCAGGTCCGGGTACGCCTCGTGGATGCTGCGGATGATGTTCAGGTACCACTCGTAGGGCAGTAAGTGGTGCAGCCCACCGACGATGTGAAGTTCGGTGGCCCCCTGCGTGCTGGCCTCGCGCGCGCGCTGAAGGATCTGTTCGTCGCTCATCACGTAGCCGTTGGGCGACTTCAGGTCGGCCCGGAACGAGCAGAACGCGCACCGGTACACGCACACGTTCGTCGGGTTCAGGTGCTGGTTCACGTTGTAATAGGTGACGTTCCCGTTCTTCTTCTCGCGCACGAAGTTCGCGAGTTCGCCGAGCGCGAACAGGTCCGCGTTCTGGTCGAGAAACAGCCCGTCGTCGAACGTGAGCCGCGTGCCCGAGTACACCTTATCGCGGATGTCGGCGAGCCGGCCGGCGGTCGTGGTCATGTCTGCTCCGAGGTTCCGGTTCCCCGGTTCAGTCCGTTTTACGCCCCACATCGAGACACCGCGTCGCATGTTCGGCGCGGCTTCCCTCGGCGCACGAAACGGGCTGAACCTGGAACTTCTTCCCGTGTTTTATCGCTCCCGGAGCTAACCGCAATCGGCGCCAGAGTGTTAACCCCTATGTCCGGCACCCGAGAGTCTGGGAACTGTGGAGAGTGTGGGTTGAATGCGGGCACCTGTGGCGCAGAATCCGATTGGTGGGGCAGGATTCCAACACGGACTGACACCGGAGACGTCTCATGCAACGGCTGTTGCTGCTGGCCGCTCTCGCGGCCGGCGCGGTCATGTGGTCGGCGGGCAGCGCGAGCGCGCAGCAAAGGCACCTGGGTGGGGCGCACCCGACCTCGGTCACCTGGCCGTGCGTCACGCCACCGGGGTGGTACACGAACACGTACAAGCATGCGTGGTACCTCCCGTGGTACGCCTATTACAACTACAGCCAGGGGCCGTACTCGAACTGGGCATCGGGCGGTGGGTACGCGAGCTACGCCTACTGCGGACCGGCCGGGCACTATTACTGGCCCAACGCGGGTGCGCAATCGGCCACGGGCGCCCCGGCCAGCAGCGAACCGGCCCCGAAGGACGAGAAGGTTGTACCGAAAGAAGACAAGAAGCCCGAAAAGGCCGAGGGGCGCGTTTCGGTGACGCTTCCGGCTGACGCGACGCTGCTGTTTAACGGCACGGCCGCCACTGGCACCGGCACGGTGCGCACGTTCCGCACGCCGGCCCTGCAACCGGGCCAGAACTACCGCTACGAACTGACGGCGGAAGTGGTGCGCGACGGCCGCACCGAGCGCGTGACCGAATCGGTCGTGGTGCGCGCGGGCGAAACCGCAACGGTGACGCTCACCCCGACGGGAATCTCCACGGCTTCTGCGAAGTAGTTGCGCCAGTCGAAAGTCGAAAGGTCGAAGGTCATAAAGTCGAAGACACCCTTTTGGGAAGTCTTCGACTTTGCGACTTACGACTTTCGACGGTGTGTTACGCCCTGACGACGCGCAACGCGATCACGAGCGGTTGGCCGTCGATCTTCACGGTCGCCGTATGAACGTCCGCGCCGCTGAGCGGGACGTCGCTCCACTGCGTGGCCTGTACCGCGGTCGTGATGGTTTGCCGGTGTTCGGTCAGCGCTTTCGCGAGATCTGGAGCGTCCGCCGACAGGTGAAGCGCGATCTTGTCGAGCAGGTCGAGTTTCGCGTCCTTGCGGGCGCTCTGAACCTGGCGCACCACGTCGCGCGCCAGCCCTTCGAGCTTCAGCGCTTCGGTGATCGTAGTGCTGATCGCGACCTGCGTGCCGCGGTCCGCAACGCCGGCCCACCCCGCACTCGCCGCGAACGCGATGTTGAAATCGGTCTTGTCCAGCGACACACCGACCAGTTCCACCGGCCCGCGATCGAGACGCGAGGCGAATTCCGTCTGGTCTTGCTTCGCGAGCGTCTCTTCGGCCTCCTTGAGCTTGGAACCGAACTTGCTCCCGGCCACTTTCTTGTTGAGCTGCACGCTCGCCGTGAGCAGCGCCCCAACTGCGGGATCGTGCAGGCGAACAGACTTCACGTTCAGTTCGTCGAGGATCAGATCCCGGAAGCGCTCGACGGCCCGCTTGTCCGCGTCGCCCAACAGTGCGCCGGTTTTGTCCTTCACCGGCGACGGCGATACCACCAGTTCTGCGAGCGGTTGACGCACGTTGAGTTTCGCCTGCTGGCGCGCGGCCAGACCGAGCGAGATCACCCGCTGAACGGCCCGCATGTCTTCCGAGAGTGCCGCGTCACCGAGTGCGTCTTCCGCAACCGGGAAGTCGCTCAGGTGGACGCTCTCCGGATCGGTGGGCAGGCGCAGGTTCTTCCACATCACCTCTGTGATGAACGGCACGCACGGCGCCATCAGTTTGCACAATGTCGTGAGCGTCGTGTAGAGCGTTTGGTACGCGGCGCTCTTGTCCTTGAGACCGGCGGCATCGAGGTCGGCGTTCTTACTGTGCAGCCGGTCCTTGTTGCGCCGGACGTACCAGTTCGAGAGATCGCCCTCGATGAACTCCTCGGCCTTCAGCGCGAACGTCATCACGTCATACGCGGAGTACGCGGCCCGCGCGTCCTTGACGAGCAACTGAAGGTTCGAGAGCAGCCAGCGGTCGATGTCCTGGCGCTCCGCGACCGGCACGTGCGGCGCGGCCGGGTCGAAGCCGTCGCCGATGGCGTAGTTGCAGAACATCGAGTACGTGTTCCACAACTTGAAGAACACGCGCGAGCGCACTTCGGCGGCCGGCTCCGGGCCGAAGTTAAGGTTCGCGGCCGGGCTCTGCCGGGCGTACAGCCAGCGCATCACGTCCGCGCCGATCGCTTGGAACGGCAGCGCGTTACCCTTGGGGTCTTTGAGCGCCCCGCCCCGATCCGCCGCGGCGATGAACTCGATGGAGTTCCCCGCGGTCTTGTGCATCTCGTGCCCGTACTGGTCGCGCACGTTACCGTGCCCGAGCAGCGTTTTAAACGGCGGCTTGCCGTCGCTCATCATCGTGGACAGCGCCAACAGCGCGTAGAACCAGTTGCGGAACTGCCCCGGGAAGCTCTCCGTGATGAAGTCCGCGGGGTACCACTTGTCCCAGTACGCGCGGTCGGTGTTGTACTTCAGCGTGGAGAAGCCCACGATGCCCGCGTCCAACCACGGGTTCCCCACGTCCGGTACGCGCGACATCAGGTTGCCGGTCTTGGCGTTCCGGATCTTCACGCGGTCGATCCACGGACGGTGCGGCGTGTGACCCTCGAACTCCGCCCAGCCCTCGACCGCACGCTCCTTCAGTTCCTGGTAACTGCCGATCACCTCGAACTGCGTCGGGTCGTTCTCGTCCACCCAGATCGGGAGCGCGAGCCCCCAATAGCGCTTCTTGGAGATCATCCAGTCGCCCATGTTCCCGAGCCAGTCGAGTTCGCGCTTCTGCCCGCCGATGGATTCGGGCAGGAACTTGACCTGGCGAACGACGTCGGCGATGTCTCCTCGGAACGAGCCTTTGTCGTCGCGCGGGTAGGTCCACTCGTCGTTGACGCGCTCGCCCTTCGGCCCCATGTTGATGAACCACTCATCAACGAGCCGGTAGAGCAACTCCGTCTTGCACCGCCAGCAGTGCGGGTAGCGGTGGACGTAGCGCTCCGTCGCGAACAATCGGTCGTTCGCCTTGAGTTGCTCGAACACCGCGTCCGCGGTCGTTGGATCAACCGCGTTCTTACCCGTGAGCGCGCCGAAGCCCGGCACGAACACGCCGTCGTCACCGATCGGCGCGACCGGCGGCAGGCCGTTTTCCTTGCCCCACTGGTAGTCGATCGCACCGCACCCCGGCGCGGTGTGGACGATCCCGGTCCCCTCGGTTTCGGTCACATCCTTGCCGCCGGAGACGACGCGGTGCGCGTGCGCCGCGGTCACTTGCGGCCACTTGCCGCTTTGCTTCGTGATCTTCGCGACTTCTTCCGGGTAGCCGTACTCGTGGTTCTGCGCGGGGAGATCGTCGAACGGGCCGACGTACTCCCAACCGAGCAGGTCGTTCCCCTTCACTTCGCCGACGATCTCGTAACTGTCGCCCTTACCGGCCTTCACCTTGAAGTGCTGCTCGATGGTGACGAGGTTCGGCACCTCCTTCAACCACGGGCGCGTCTTCTTGGAACCGCCTTCTTCCTCGTCGTCCCCGCCCTCACCGCCACTCCCCTCCATGCGGTTCAGCTTGAACGCACCTTTAGCGACGTAATAGATCTCGCCCTTCAGTTTGATCTTCAGGTACGTGAGTTCGGGGTTGATCGCGGCGCCCACGTTGCTCGTGAGCGTCCACGGCGTGGTGGTCCACACGAGGAGGTTTTCCTTCTCGCGCCCCTTCAGTGGGAACTTCACGAAGCAGGCGCGGTGCTCGACGAGCTTGTACCCCTCCTTCATCTCCTGCTCGGAGATCCCGACGCCGCAGCGCCCGCACCACGGCATCACGTCGTACCCGCGACCGATCAGCCCCTTGCAGAAGCACTTCTTGAGGAACGACCAGATCGTGTAGTTGTTCTCCTCGCTCATCGTGAAGTACGACTTGCGCTCGTCCGGGGTCTTGGCCCAGTCCGCGTCGGTGCGGTCCCAGTCCATCCAGTATCCGAGACGGATGCTCTGGTTCGTTTGCACGCGGGCGAACTCGTTCACGCGGTCCTTGCACGCCTGCACGAACTTGTCGATGCTCGCTTCCGGGTTGCCGGGCACGAGGTTCTCGATGTCGCGCTTGCTCTTCAGCCCGAGCGATTTTTCGACCTCGACCTCGACCCACAGCCCCTGGCAGTCGAACCCGTTCTGGTACCGCAGCTCGTGCCCGGCCATCGCGAAGTAGCGGTTGTACAAGTCCTTGTAAGTACGACCCCAGGCGTGGTGAACGCCCATCGGGTTGTTCGCCGTAATCGGGCCGTCGAGGAAGCTCCACTTGGGCTTGCCCGCGTTGAGCGCCTTCCGCTTGTCGAAGATCTTGTTGTCGTCCCAGAATTGCAGGATCATGCGTTCCAGGGATGGGAAATCGACCGCGGACTCGACCTTCTCGAACGGCATGACGAACGCCCCTTTTTGCTGTAGTCGCAAGGCTTACTCTACCAGTTGACCCCGCACCGGACAGCCGGGTTCGCGGGGGCCGGATGTCGCAACCCCAGCACGGCAGCGAACAAAGGCCCGTCTTCGGCCCGCGCTTTGAGCATCACCATAGTTAAAGTCACTTCTGCACTTCGCCGCGACGTGAAAAGCAAAGCGAAACTACCCACCTGTATACCAATCCTTACGCTCGGTACACTCCACCTCAACTTCACAAATAAACGCTCCCGATTCGGCTCTCGAGAAGCTAAATTGGCGGCGTTAGCCCCATCACCCTCGATTCTGCTGAGAAACCAATGGCCAAGACCCCGGCCGGCAAATCCGCCGCTCCCCAAAAGACCGCTGCCCCAAAAAAGCCGGCCGCCAAGCCGAAGACGCCCAAAGCGAAAGTGACTCCCGGCGCCCCCGCACTAGCCCCAGCCGCAGCGCTCGCACGCATCAACACGCGGAGCAAGTTCACGCTGTTCAACCTGCTCGGGCAGCCGCGCGGCTACTACCTCGTGGAACCGGTCGAACTCGAACGCGACGAATCCGCGGGTAGTGCGAAATCGGTGGCGCACAGCGTCATTGTCGTGGACCGGTCCGGGTCGATGTATTCCGACCTCGCGGCGACCAAAGAGACGCTGCTGAAGATTCTGACGCTCGATGAGTACGCCCAGTACAACCTGCTCGTCACGCTCATCTCGTACTCCAGCGTGGGCGACGTGACGTGCCACTTCGAGCGCGTGCCGATCCGCGAGATCATGAAGAAGGACTCGAAGTACCAGAAGGACATCAAGTCGATCCGCACCTCGTGCGCGACCTGCATCTCGCAGGGGCTGCGCATGGCGTCCGAGAAGGTGAAAGCCGGCGAACTGACCGCGATCACGATCCACACCGACGGTTACGCGAACGACCCCTCGTCCAACTCCGAAGCGACCGCGCTCATCAAGTTGTGCGACGACATGAGCGGCAAGGACGTGTTCGTGAACACGCTCGCCTACGGCAACTACACTGACTTCCGGTTGCTCTCGCGCGTGGCGAACGCGGGGAGCGGCTCCTGCATCAAAGCGGGCGACATCGGCGCGGTGTACTCGTCGCTCTACAACTCCACCAAGACGCTCGGTAGCTCCGTGACGCCGCCCATTGAGGTGCCGCTCGGCGAGTACGATTATCAAGTGTTCATCTCGCGCGGCGCGGGGCGCGCGAACGGCTCCGCGGGCACGCTCTCGATCCGCGGGCTGAAGTCCGAAGACGACGCGATCGTTTACAAATACCGGAAACTCACGAAGGCCGAATACGACAAGCTCGACGTGCCCGTGGAGCAGACGAGCGAGGCCGTGTTCGCGTTCGCGAAGGGGAATTTGGCCGAAGGGAACCTGAACACCGCGAAGTACGCGCTCGGCAGCACGTTCGACGCCACGCTCGTCGGCGCGCACGCCCGGGCGCTCACGAACAACCAGGTCGCGGCGATGGCCCAGGACATCGACGCGCTCATGCTCTCCGACCCGGGCCAACTGAGCGCCCACACAGTGCTCGATCAGGTGCCGGTCAACAAGAAGATCCCGTTCCTGGTGCTCATCAATCTGCTTGATGCGAACCGCGGGAACTTCGTCATCAACCGGCAGGCGCTGCAAGAGGTGTACGTCCGACGCGGGCTGAAGCGCATCCCCGGCGTGCGCAACGACGACGGTACCGTGACCGAGCCGACGCTCAAAACTGAGTTTGTGAACGAGGACACGTACCTGCCGATCTCGTCGTTCGACGTGAACCGGAACACCGCGACGATGAACATGATGCTGACGCGCAAGGTGCGGCTCGTGCCCGCCGCGGGCGGCGCGCCGATCACCGAGGTCGCGGGGATCAAGCTCGACAGCCTGAGCACGTTCAACAACTATACGCTTGTGGGCGACGGCGAACTCACGGTGCCGTTCCTCAAGGTTAAGATTTCGGACAAGTCACTGTTCGACAAACTGATGAACGAGGGCGTGCTCGAACTCGACGGGGCGCCCACGACGAAGTACGACAAGGACCAGGAATACACGCTGCGGCTCGACCAGCTCCCGATCGTCCCGCCGTTCGAGGGTTCGGTGGAACTCGGCGGCGTGTTCGACGACCTCGCCAAGCTCAAGGTGCTGTCCAGCCTGTGCGGGGCACACCTCAAGGAAGAAGCGGCCGACCTCACGCCGGAGCAGGTCGAGGAACTGAAAAAGCACTACCTCTCGAAGAGCCTGTTCCTCAACTTCCCGACCACGAACCCCTACGTGAAACTCGAAGACGCGCTCTCCGACGGCAGCGTAGACACCCGCACGAGCTACAAGATCGACGTCGGCAGCAAGCACATCCTGAACCTCTCGAAACTGCACAGCGCGAACAAGTTCCTGGACCGCATGTACGAGGTGGTCGGCGCGGACGGCAAACCGATGGACAAACCGGCGTTCGAGGACGTGCTCGATGGGAACGTGACCTACAAGCACAAGACGCTCTCGGCGAAGACGAAGGTGACGAAGGTCGACGACTTCATGAAGGCGCTCTTCGATGATTTTCTCGGGCTGCGACCGAACGGGGCCGTAGTGAAGATCCTCGAAGGCGTGGGGGCGGACAAACTCGCCGCGATCGTGAAGGACCGCGCGAAGGGCAAGCAGCCTGGGCGCAAGGAGTTTGTGGAGGCGCTCGCCGACGCCCGCAAGAAGCTCGACGCGCGATCCGACGCACTGTTCGCGGAGAAGCTCAGCGCGCTCGTCTTCTACGTGGGCGCGACCGGTCTGCTCCCCGACGAAGTGGAAGCGAAGGCACAATCGGCGGACGTGCTAGCCGGCAAGTACCCGGACCTCGCGTTCTCGAAGGACGAAAAAGAAGGCACGTTCTTCGAGGTCGGCGACACGATCCTCAGCGTGTACGCCAAGACCGAATACTTCTCACGCGATAAATGATTTCTCAAACACTTCAGAAGTACATCGCACAGAAGTTGCCACAAATCGTTTCCAAACAACCTCTTGTGAAAAATAATTCGCAAGAGGTTGTTTGGAAACGATTTAGGCGCATTAGCCCCTAGATTGCGGAATTCTAAGCCGCTGCATGCAAGAACGTGGTACTCACGTTTTTTCGCCTTTGATCCTCTCTGGCGATTATTTTGCTCCAATTTGAGCCTCCCAAATGCAATCTCGTCTGCGTTATGCATTTGGGAGGTTCTCGCCCCTTTGTTGACAAAATCCCTACAATAAGAGCTTCTTATCCCTTCATTACGCAGATTCCTAACACCAGAACGTCGGTTCGCGGTGTAAGGTGAGGAGGGGCAGGAAGTTAGTGCGGAGGAAAACCAGGCGTGCCGAGACACTTGATTTTACCAAAAGATGCCTTTGAAGATTTTCGGTCTCTTCTGGCCCTGCGCTCGGAGCAACTTGAAGCTCTTGTTAGTTTTTTTGCGACCGCGGAGTCGGTTACATCGGTAGGGGCTGACGCCGCTGAACGCATTGCTGCCAAACTTGGCATTGATTACGAAGCAGCGAGAAACATTGTCTTTGTATGCACTTTTCTTCTGTCCGTTGTTGAGGATGGACGTCCGGCAGAAGAAGTCCTTCTCGATGTAAAGGCGTTCACAACAGAATACATTGACCAGAATGACAAACAATTACTAGGAAATTTCGACAAGTACCGCCCCCTTTACCTATCGCTCTTGACGCCGACAACGGAGCGATTGCGTGCGCAAAAGGTGCAATACCTTGAAGATTTGCGACCGAAGGTAACCTCCTTCCGCACGGTTTGTGAACTTCGCCCAGTTTTTGAAACCCGTGAGAGTGAAGAACAGATAACCGGTTTGATCCCGATTGTGTCATTGGTAGTTGAGATGACCGAATCGGACCGAGTAATCCTTCACCTATCTCCAGCACAACTGAAAAATTTGCGCGAAGTAGTCGCCCGAGCCGACAAGAAGATTGCTGCGTTGCAGACTAAATTCGGGACCGAACTCCTAACCAGCGCCAATGAAGACGAGTGACAATAACGTGTTGAAGGCATACGCCAAGCATCGGGCGGGTAACAAATCTCGAAAGCCAGAAATGGCCGTCGGAGGGAGTACGTTTATCCCCCCCGGCAAAACCTCTCTTGGAAGCTCACGAGGAGAAACGGCAGAGAGAATTAAACTAGAAGGCGCCTTTATTCTCGACCCAGCTACATTCACTCACGAACACTTTCGTGAATTTTTGTGGGCAGGCCTCCGACTTCTTGCGAAGGAGGCGTCGGTTAGAGGTATGCCTGCCGAGCAAAAAAACCGGCTACTGAGTAAGGCTTTTGACTGTTTCTATGGTGTTTCTGTTGATTTATGGAGTGACTTAAAGCGATTTCTAACCTCAGCGGCATCAGTTAGCCACAACCAAGTAGATGAACCTTACATCGCTTTACCTGAATCACTAGCGGCATTTGAAGAAAATCAACCAGCACCCGTTGATTTTTTCTATGAGCCAGACATTGAGCTTCTGAACCCCGATGACCGAATTCATGATTTCGATGACCAATAAATTATGGTAGTTCCAAATGTTGAGAAGTGTTGACGCAACGCGAGCGTTATGCCAAGGGGACATCATTATTGATGTCCCCTTCTTCGTCATTCCAAAGGCCATCACACTTGTTCTTCACGGGGAAAAAGAGCGGATAACAGGTTCCCCTGCGGATCTCGCTTCGTTTCGCAATGCTAAAGATAAGGCAAAGCAATCCCAGAAGGGGCTTCTGGCTATTGAGATGCCTATTGAAGTCGAATGTGGCATAATCCTCACTCAAGATTGTGATCTCGATAACAAAGATGCGATTACAGTTGCTAGACTCTATCCATTAGCTACCTATGCAGTCGCAGTGAAAGATGCACTAACACTTGACGAGCCATTAATTATTTATGATTTCAAGAAACGAATTACTGAGGGAGCTGATTTCGCAAATTTAATTTATACTGGCCAACCGATTGATGAAACCCTGATGTGTGCTGATTTATTGAGAACCCAGGTTTTTCCGAAGGCAAAATGGTACGACTACCTTCGCGGAAATCGTGTAAAAGGTCTGCATGAACAAGGTCTTAGATACCTACAGGGTAGACTTTCGGCGTTCACTGGTCGATTTGCAACTGACACTGGGTTCTGGCATACCGAAATTGATAAAATATGTGCTGCAAAATTGCAGGCAGATAAAAGCCTTTTACAAAAGGCGCATCAAGATTTAGCGAGCAAGAAAGCTTCAAAAAAGCCCGAGACCCCTCAATGACGCTATTCCTTTTCATTCATGCTTGACTGGTGCGCAGACAAGCTCGCGTCCCAGTCAAGCCTTCCAGCGCCGATGAGAAATTGCGGTTAGTTTCTGCCCGACTGATTACATCTCTCGATTTCTATCCATTTGTTCAAATCCACATCCATCACCTCAAAACCTTATCGTTGATAGCCAGGTACAGCGCATTACCACCGACATCCTGTCTACTTCTTCGGTTCTTTCTTGGTGAAGATCACGACGTGCTGCCACGGCAGCGTGCCCACCGTCTTCGTGTGCGCCATCTCCGGGAACGGGGTCATTTCCTTCAGCACCTGGCGCTCGCTCATCTTGTGGACGAGTTTGATCGCGACCTTGTCGTCTTCCAGCCGGAACTCGACGAACACGAGCCGCCCGCCCGGTTTCAGCGCCTCGACCAGCTTCTCCGCCATCTCGAACGGGTGCTCGAACTCGTGGTACACGTCCACCATCAGGATGAGGTCGACCTTCCCCGCCGGGAGCTTCGGGTCCGTTGCGGTCCCCTTCACCGTCTCGATGTTGGTCACTTTTTGTTTCTTCGCCTTCGCGGTCACCAGGTCGAGCATCTCCTGCTGAATGTCCGACGCGATCACTTTCCCCTTTTCGCCGACGAGCGGGGCGATCATGAACGTGTGATACCCGCTCCCCGCGCCCACGTCCGCGACCACCATGCCCTCTTTGATCTCCAGCGACTTGATGAGCTTCTCCGGGTCTTCTTCCTTGATGCGCTCCTTGCGCTCCAGCCACCCCGCGGCGCCGTACCCCATTACGTGCGCGATCTCGCGCCCCATGTAGAACTTCCCGATCCCGTCCCGGTCGTGCTCCTCGCGGTACTCGTACTTGGGCTTCTCCCGCTTCGGGGCCGCTTTCGGGGGATCTTCGGCCCCGGGTGCCGTGCCCCAGCCGCACGCGAGCGCCACAACGACCCCGACCGCCAGTACGCGCTTCATGTTATGCGCCTCCGGTGAAGTTCACGGACCCCGGACCCATCGTAACCGCCGGGAGAAAAATTCGCGCGAGGGTATTGACAACGCCGCATGTAAACGCATTTTCAATACTGAACAAATAAACAAAATACCAAAGACACCGGGAACGGCCCGGGCGTTAGTGCGGGACGAACTCGGAGGTGACACGCCATGCCACACTGGTCGAGCTACACCTCGTACTCACTGTACTTCGACGGGGGCGATATGACCGAGGACGATACGGAATTCCTGCTCGCGGTCGCGTCGTTCCAGAAGCGGTTCGGGCGCCGGTACCCCACGTGGCTCGAAATCCTACACATCGCCCGGTGCCTGGGCTACCGCAAGGTCGCGGGCGCGATCCCCATCGAGCAACCGCTCCCCTCCAAGAGTGAACCCGACGGACCAAACCGAAAGCGGGTGCATGCGCAGGAAAGTGCGGGAAACTCTGGCGTTGTCGACGGTGCGGCGTAGAATGCGGCTACCTCCCGCCCGCTCAACCCATGCGCGTATTTCGCCAATTCCGGTCACGCTCACTCCGCCACCTGGTGGCGGTCGTGGCCCTTTTAGCGCAATTCGTCGCAGCGGCCGGTGCTCCAGTTCCGTCGAGCCGCGTGCGCGTTAATCAGGGCGCACCGTTCCCCTGTCAGGATCACCCTTGCGGGTGCGCGACCAGCGAACAGTGCTGGGCCGGCGATTGCTGCTGCTTCACGCTCGAACAGAAGCTCGCGTGGGCCGACGCGCGCGAAATCGTCCCACCGGCCCACGTCCGCCCGATGGTCGAAGAGCGCAAGCAAGCGGACAAGGCTTGCTGCACGAAAACGGCAGCAGACCCATGCTGCTCCCACGCGGACACAACATCTAACACGTGCCACGAACACGCGCAGCCCCAAAAGATCGCACCGAGCGTGCGGTGGGTCGCCGGGATGTTCGCTCAGAAATGCCGTGGGGAAGGCCCGGGCGGGTTGCTCAAGCTCGAACTGGTCGTCGTGCCCGAGCAAAACGCCGCGCCGCGTTCCGCGTTCGACCCCGTTGACTCTGTGACGCACTCGAATTCTCGCGTAACAGCCATTTCACTCTGCCCGCCGACTCCCCCTCCACGACTGGTCTGACACTTCTTTACGCACGCCAACCGTACTCCGACTAACGAGAGTTGCGGGCGCGCTCCTACCTAATCACCGTTTCCGCGCTGGCCCGAGCCAGTGTCGATTCACTCACATACTGTGCGAGACACCAATGACCAAGCGCCATGCTTTTACTCTGATTGAATTGCTCGTTGTGATCGCGATCATCGCGATTCTAATCGGGTTACTCCTGCCCGCCGTGCAGAAAGTGCGAGAGGCCGCAGCCCGGATGAAGTGCTCGAACAACCTCAAACAACTCGGACTCGCGATGCACAATCACGAGAGCGCGATGGGGGTGTTCCCACAAGGGCGTAACGCTTATCCGCAGGTCGTATCGGCCCCGGCCCGCCTGCTCGCTTACGTCGAGCAAGAGAACCTCCAGCGGCTCATCGACCCGAACGGCACGCTCGCGGCCGGTAGCCAAAACGACCTCGCGGGGAAGAACCGCGTTGGGCTGCTCGTGTGCCCCAGCGATCCGCAGAACGGCCAGGTGCCCGGTAGCACCTACTTCGGCACCAACTACGTCGCGTGCAACGGGACCGGGGTGACTTTCGACACGGCCGGGAACATCACCGGGTACCTGAAAATCGGCGACGGGAACGGTGTCTTCGCCCAAAGGCCCACGCGGATCGGGGACATCACCGACGGCACCTCGAACACGGTCGCGTTCAGCGAGAGCCTGCTCGGTAACGCCTCGGCGGTGAGCAGCCTCCCGAGCGACCCGCAAACGATCCGATCGGTGGTGCTGGAAGTGTCCGGCGGGGATGACCCGACTCCGGCCAATTGCGACGGCGGGAAGGGCGTGTGGAACCCGCGCCGCAGCGAACAGTGGATCAACGGGCACTACGGCAACACGCTTTACAATCACTACTATCCGCCCAACCCGGTCGGGAAGTGGGATTGCGGCAACGGCAGCCACAACAAGGGTTTGGCGGCCGCACGCAGCAACCACACCGGCGGTGTAAGTACTCTCCTCTGCGATGGTTCCGTGCGATTCGTGCGAGATTCCGTGGCGATCGATACGTGGCGTGCGCTCGCCACGCGCAACGGGGGCGAGATCGTTCCGGGCGATTTCTAGTCGTTCTTCGGTCCAAACGCGAATTCCGCCCGCGGCCGCCAACGGACCGCGGGCGGCGGTGTTATATTCCCTGAACGGGAGTGGCTGTAACGTGCTTCTGGTGCTGGACAACCGGCGGCACGGGCGATTATGGTGGATTCACCGGTCGCCCCACCACCCCGCACTGCCGGACGAGCCGCGTGACCCGTGAACCAGAGCCACCCCTCCCCGACGAGGAGGCCGAATGGATACGGGCCGCCCAAACCGGCGACCGGTCCGCGTTCGCGCGGCTGATCGACTGTTATTGGGACCGCCTGTACCGCTGGCTCTACCACCTGACCCGGGACCGCCACACGGCCGAGGATCTGACGCAGGAAACGTTCCTGCGGGCGCTCGCGGCGGTGAAGTCGTTCCGGCCCGGGAGCAACTTCCGGGCGTGGGTGTTCCGCATCGGTCACAACAACTTTGTGAACCAGAAGCGGGCCGAACGGCGCACCAAGCACCAGCTCCCGGACGACTCGGCGGCGCCGGGGGAGGGGAGCGTGGAGGCCAACACGGAGAACCGCGAGGTTCTGGAAGTGGTGGGCCAGGCCGTCGCCGACCTGCCCTCCGACTTCCGCTCGGCGATCCTGCTCCGCGTTCACGAGGGGTTGTCATTCCGCGAGATCGCGAAGGTGCTCAACACCACGGAAGAAACGGCCCGGTGGCGCGTGTTCAAGGCCCGACAGAAACTGATGAAGGTACTTTCGCCGGAACTGCTCCCGCCCGGCGCGGTTTCAGAGGAAGCAAAAGAGTGACGCTCACTCTCGTGGTGACGAAATGAACTGCCAGGTTGTTCAGAACCAGATCCTCGACTTGCCGAACCCGCGGGAACTGACCGCGGTGATGCTCGCGCACGTCGCGGAGTGCGCCGCGTGCCAGGCGTGGGCACAACGGGCCGCGCGCCTGGAATCACTGATCGAACAACTGCCCGTTCCGCCCGCGCCGGCCGAGAAAAAAGAAGCCCTGATCGGCGAACTCTTGGCCGCGGACCCGGTCATCCGGCCGATGGTGGTGCCCGCGTCGCGCCCCGGTCTCGCCACAATCGCGGGGCAGTTCCTCCTGCGCAACGCGACCTACGTGGGTGGTCTGGCCGCCGCGGTACTGGTTGTCGTGGGTATCGCGTGGTACGCAAATAAGCCGGGTCCGCATGTAGTAGTCGCTACTCCCGAGGAACGACACCCGCTCGTGGAGAAACTGGTCGCCCGCGACATCGCACTCGCTCGCGCCGAAACACCCGCGAAGCGCCTCGAAGCACTCGGGGGCATGGCCGACGATCTGGCGAGCGAAACACGCGGGATGGCCCGGATCGCGTCGTCCGCTGAGTTGAAAGAACTCGCGCGCCAGTACGACCGAGTTGTGAAGGATGGAATGGTGCGGCGCGCACAGGAACTTCCCGCTTTGATGCCTCGGTCTGAGAAACAAAAGCTGTTGGACACACTCGCGACGAAGCTCGAAACGGACGCGAGCGAAGCGGACAAGTTGTCGCGCGAGGCCCCGCAGGACGCCCAACCCACACTCAAGCGGATCGCAGATACGGCCCGCGAAGGCGCGCGCGAACTCGCGCTCGCTCGCGAAGGAAAATGACATGACCCGCTGGGTTTACATCCTGACTGCGTTCTTCGCACTCGCCGCCTGGGTCGGCGCACAGGGGCCGGTGCCCGCACCGGCGCTCTCGCCGGCCGATCAACTGCGGTTGCTCAAAACGAACACGACGCTGATCGACAACCTCGTCGACCACGGGGTCGCCCTGTCCAGCGCCGATACCGTGGACAAGCGGGCCGAGCGGTGCCGCAATGCGTCCAAGGCCCTCGCGAACGCGATTCAGGATGCCGCGGACAAGCAGGAAGCCGAGCGCGTGGCGGTGCTGACCGATCTGTTCCGCGAGGTCGTGCGAGACGGTCTGCTACCGACCCTCAAGGACGGCAAGCAAACCGTTCCGCCCGAATCTCCCGCGGCCAAGAAGTTGCGCGAAGTGCGCGATGCCTCCGCCCAAGACATCGCTGAACTGAAAGCGGCCCTCCCCAAGACAGGTAAAGTCGCCGAGAGCACGCGGATCAAGGATGCGTTCAAGCAACTCGACGAGGTCGCCGAAGTGCTCTACGAGCTGCGTGCAAAACGCTAGTCCCGTTTCAGTTTCCTTGTAGCGAGCCGCGACCGCAACAGTAGTTTCAAGGGTCATGGCAGTGTCGCATGGGAGTTCCTAAGTTCAAGGTTCTCAAGCACTTGAACGGGAAGCTCCCATGCGACGTGGTTATTCTACGATTACCCCGGCGGTGATCCATGCGTTGGCCCGGCGAACGTTGGCCCGGGCACTCGATTGGCCCGACTACAAGCCGTCGATCACGGGCACCCAGTTGGTTGATCTGGTGCTGCGGATCGCGAGCACCACACGAACCCTGTTCGCGGTGGCGACCCGGTACTTCCACTTCTCGCACGAGACCGCGCGACAGGCCGTTCGTGCGAACCTGGGCTCTCGGGACCAACTCACGGCCCGGTTGGTGGATGCGCTCCACCAGGTGGCGACGTTCACCCGTCGGGACCGGAGGCGCCGGTGGACGTGTGCCATCGACGTGCATTACGTGCCGTTCTACGGGGACCGCTCCACCCCGGGGATCATCGGCGGACCCAAGAAGGCCGGAACCTCGTTCTTCCACGCCTACGCCACGTGCGTTCTGATTCATAAGCGCCGGCGGTACACGGTCGGGCTGATGAGCGTGGCGAAAGGAACCAAGCCGCACCAGCAGGTGAGCATCCTTCTGGATCAGGTGGCGGCTCGCGGGCTCCAGGTCCGCGGGGTGGTGCTGGACGCCGGGTTCGACAGCGGGGAAACGCTGCTGCTGTTGCAGCAACGGGATCTGTACTACGCGGTGCCGATCCGCAAGAAGGGGAAAGGCACGAACCGGCGCAACGAGTGCGACGCGCAACCGTCGGGTACGATCGCCACGATGGGATGGGTGACCGAGAAGAGCCGCCGGGCGGTATCGACTCGGGTGCTCGTGTGGCGCCGCCCGGGCGAATCGCACGCCCGGGTGTACGCATTTTCCGGGTGGGGCAAGGGAACGGCCGTGTCCGAGGCGACGCGCGCGTGGCTCGGGCGGCGCCGGTACCGGGAGCGGTTCGGGATCGAAACCAGCTACCGGCAGAAGAACCAGGCCCGCGGGTGGACCACCAGCACCAACCCCGAGTACCGGTTGCTCTTGGAAGGGGTCGCGCTGGTGTTGCGACAGGTGTGGGTGTGCTTGGCACTCCAAATCGCCCGCGCCCGGAAACGGAACCCGAGTGCGTGGGTGCGCGAACTCCCGTTGGTCGAGATGCTCGACTGGCTCACACTACGGATCCGCTCGCGATACCCGCGCACACGATGTATCACACTGACCCACAATACACTTACACGCACGGCTACGCCTTGAAACTACTGGCAAGGGAGCGGGAGGCACCCCCGTTATCGTCGCGGTTCCACACACAGGTAGCCCCGCTCCCTTGCGGTCGCGGCTCGTTTGGTCGCTACGTGGATCTCGAAACGAGACTAACGAACCTGCTTCGGTACCAACCCGCCTGCCGCACTTTTCTGCGCCTGACCGCACGCCGCTCGACCACGTTCCGCGTTCGACACGGAGGCTCGCGATGAAGCTCCGAGTCGTTTGGGCCGCGGCTCTTATTGCGTGTGCGGTAGCTCCTGCCCCAGCCGACGAGAAAGACGACAAAGTCAAAGCGGCGGCGGCAAAAGCAGGAGCGGCCAAAATCGAAGCAGAGAAGCTCGAAGGGACGTGGACCGCAACGGTCGGGACGCGCGACGGTGAGGCACTCACGAAGGACGAACTCGCGAGGCTGTCGCTGGCTCTCGTCGGGCCGAAGGCAAAGCAGTTCATCGGTAACACGACTTCGCTGGCCGCGTATCTTCCTGAAGGCTCAGTGAACGCGGCGAACGTCAACTGGAGCGTCACCCCGGACACATCGCCGCGCGAAATCGACTTCGCGCGGAACTACGGCGCCCGAACGTCGTACTACCCCGGCATCTACGAACTCAAGGCCGACGAACTCACGCTCTGCGTCGACTTCACACCCAGTCCCGACGGCCCACCGAGGCGCAAGCGCCCGACCAAGTTCGAGGCGCCCAAAGGCTCGCCGTACACGCTCCTCACGTTCAAACGCGCGAAACAGTAGCGGCCCAGGCACTTCTGCCTGGGCCACCGGTTGTTGTTGAGAAGCAGCCCAATCCAGTTTCGATGTGAATTACGAGCCGCTACCGGTTCCGGTGATTTCGTCACGCGGATGTTGCGCTTCCCGCTCCCTCGCGGTCGCGGCTCGTTCACGGGCATCTACCCTAATCGACATACGCATCCGCGCCCAAGTCCTGGAGCATCTCCTGGCGCTGTTTGTCGTAGTTCATCAGGTCGAGGCGCTGGCGGTAGTGGCGCGCTTCCAGGCGCCGCTGGGCCTGAGTGAACAGCGGGGCGAACGAGTTCCAGTCGCGGTCGCCGCCGGCCTTACCGAGCGCTTCCAGTTCGCGCTGCTTCGCGTGCCCCAGACCTTCAAGTAGCTGGTCTTCCAGAGAGAGCATGAACTGCGAACTCCCGGGGTCGCCCTGGCGCCCGGCGCGCCCGATGAGCTGACGGTCGATGCGCTCGGCCTCGTGGCGCTCCGTGCCGATCACGTGCAGCCCGCCGTTTGCGGCCACGCCCGCCCCCAACTTGATGTCGGTCCCGCGCCCGGCCATGTTCGTGGCCACCGTGACCATACCCAGTTGCCCGGCGCCCGCGACCACGTCCGCCTCGCGCTCGTTCTGCTCGGCGTTCAGCACCTGGTGCGGTACGGCCGCGGCGGTTAGTTTCGCGCTGAGCTTCTTCGACGCCTCCACCGTCCGCGTACCGATCAGCACCGGGCGCCCGACCGCGAGCATCTCCTGCGTCTTCTTCACCACCGCGTCGAACTTCGCGTCCTCGGTAGGGTACACGGAGTCCGGGAGCACCTCGCGGCGGTTCGGCTTGTTCGTCGGTACCTTCGTCGTCCAGCGCCGGTACACCTTCCGCATCTCCCAGAAGTTCGGGAGCAGCGTCCCGGACATCCCCGCGAGCTTCTCGTACAGCCGGTAGAAGTTTTGGAACGTGACCTGGGCCGCGTGCGAACTGGGCATGTTGATCGCCACCTTCTCCTTCGCCTCGACCGCCTGGTGCAGCCCGTCGCGCCAGTGGCGGTCGGGCATCGGGCGCCCGGTGCCCTCGTCGATGATGACGATCTTGTTCTCGCTGCTCACCATGTAGTGCTGGTCGCGCGCGAAGCGGTGGTAGGCGTGCAGCCCGCGCTCGACGGCCTCGAGCAGCTTGTCCATCGCCTTCGCGTGCTTGCCGGTCGGCGGGTTCGAGTACCGGACGAGGTGCTTGCCCGCGTCGGTCAGTTCGATCTTGTCCTTCTTCGCGTTCATGAGGAAGTGTTCGTCGCGCCGCATGTCGCGCGCGAGTTCGTCGGCCCACTTGAACACCACCTGCTCCTCGGCTTCGGCCAGCCGGGTGGGGTTCGCGATGATGAGCGGCGTTTTCGCCTCGTCCACGAAGATGCTGTCGGCCTCGTCCACGATGGCGTAGTGCAGCCCGCGCTGCACGCGCGGGTCCAGGCGCCCCCCGCCCCCGCCGGTCCACGCGGCCCAGAACGGCGCGGTCGTGGCCTGCCCGCCGCGCAGCTTCAGCCGGTCGCGGAGGAAGTCGAACCCGAACTCGGCCGCGGTTCCGTAAGTCACATCGGCCTTGTACGCGGTAATGCGGTCGTTCTCGTCCATCTTCTGTTGGAGCACGCCGACCGTCATCCCGAGTTTCTGGTACACCGGGCCGATCCACTCCGCGTCGCGCTTGGCGAGGTAGTCGTTGACCGTGGTGACGTGGACGCCCTTCCCCGAAAGCGCGTTAAGATACGCGGGCGCACTGGCGGACACGGTCTTCCCCTCGCCCGTCGCGAGTTCGACGAGGCCGCCGAAGTGCATCACCGTGCCGGCCGCGAGTTGCACGTCGAACGGGCGGATGTTGAGCGTGCGCTGGATCGCGATCGACGCGAGCGCGAACGCTTCCGGTAGCAGCTTGTCGAGATCCCATTTCCCGCGCGCCTTGCCCCGCAGCGCCATGCTCATTTCGACGAGTTGCGTGTCGCTCACGTCCGCGTGAAGTTTCTCGAAGTACCGCACCTTCGGCACGAGGAGCGCGGCCCGCGAGAGCCGGCGCTTCCAGGGCAGCCCGACGCGCGCCACGGTCGTGTTCACGGGCCACGTGCCGAGGCGCCCGGGGGTGTTCTCGATCTTGCGCGGCGCTTCCGCGTGTCCGTGTGCGGCGGGCGGAATAGCGGTACTCATTCTCGGCCCCTCGAGGTCGGAAACGTCCCTAATCACCTTAGCGGGCGGCGCGGCAGAACGCTACCACCGTGGCGCTTGATGTTCGAGCCGGGTTCGGGGCGCGAAGAAGTGACGAAACGAAAATAACGCGGGGCGAGCCGAAGCTCGCCCCGCGTACCAAGCATACTTACGGGTCCCGTCCATCCCTTAGGTAGCCTGGCTGCCTAAACCGTTCCCCCCTCGGAACGGTAAAAGCCAACTTTTAAAGGCCACCGACTCGCACTAAAACTGCGGGTCGGCTGTCTCCGTCGCGTCGTCGTTTCGGGCGGCGTCTCGGAGACAACCAAGTAATAGAGCATGCGCCGAGCCGGTGCAAACGACTGAAGGTAAAAAATACAAAATGTCCGTTGTTCGCGGTGGGCCTGAAAAGCACAACCGCTACCGCACGAAATCGGCACAGGCGCAAAGCCCGAATTGCGCCCGCGACTGAAGTGTAGGACGAAAATCCTGTGCTACAGAAAATGTCCCACCGGGCGAAGATGACAAACACCCTTCCGGCAACCACGGTCCGAGATCCGAGCACGCGGTAAAACGCAAAAAGCCGCGACCAAATGGTCGCGGCTTTTGATGTGCGGGGCTCGCACGTTATGGTTGGCTGCCGCGGTAACGAGTCGTCGTCACGGCGCCCGCTTTATCCCAGTCGGCCGGGATCGGCCGGCGCGATTCTTCGTCGGAGTAGTGCCAGTGGCGAAGGGCCTCTTCGCCCAAGAGCCACGAGAACGCGGCCGTGCGGCCGTTGACCTTCGTTGGGAAATCCACTTCCCCGGCCTCGTCGTCCACGAGCGCGATACCGAGGTTGTTCAGCTCGGAGACGGCGGTGGTCCAGGCTTTTTCGGCCGCGGCGATCTCGTCGATCACCTGGTACCGGCGCTGGCGCTCCTGCCACACGAGGTCACGGCGCTGCCGTTCGAGGCGCTCTTGTTCGGGAACGAGGCGGTTAATCGCGCGGCGGGCGTTTTGAACGTCCGTCACGATGCTCCGGACGAGGGGAAGCATCTGACGAGCGGTCGTGAGGTCCAGGGTGACCTCTTTCTTACGAGGCTTTCCCGCCGATCCGTTGCTCGCGCGGTTGGGCGTGTTGCTCATTGGTGGCTCCCGGAGTGAGTGAGGGGGGAGCGGTCGCCCCTCTGTCACCATTCTAGGAGCGCCCGCGCCGAAATAATGTCGGACGGACGCGGAATTGGGACAGAAGGTTCGACCACACGCCCCTGGTGTTAAGTTCGATGGTCCTGGCCACAAATCGATGCGAAGCCGATGGATTTCTGATTGATACCTTTCCGCGCCCAACAAAAGAAGGTCAGTCGCGTCTCGGGCCGCTCCCAACCTGCCCGGCGCGGCGAACTTCACCGGCTGGGTAAATGGCCCACTGTGGGCCACTCGCATCGGGATAACCGATCGGTGGCGAGGGGATTACCGATCCGTTCGTCAGAGGAAGTGTCTAACCACAGTGCCCTTTGAGGGTTCCGTTGAATCGATGGACTGAGCGCTGCATTTGATTAGCGCGAATCACTTTTCGGGGCACTTCGGCAGCGATCAAAACATTTCCGGGGCACCGGAATTGCAACGGCTGGCGGCACCGAGCGCCACTCGCTCTCGCAAGCGAGCCGCTCGGCCTTCCATTCGCCCGTCACGGAGAGATGCACTCATGATTAAGTACACCATGCGCTCGGCTTTTGCCCTTCTCCTCACCGCCAGCGCTCTGCCCGTTATCGCCGCCGACCCGCCGCGCGTCGTCACCGCGGCCCCGCCCGTGGTCGCAGCCGGCGGCCAGATCCGCGCGAAACAGGTGCTCGGCACGAAGATCCTGATCGCCGGGAACACCGCGATCGGTACCGTGGAGGATCTGGTATTCGACGACGCCGGGAACCTCGAATACTTGGTCGTCTCGACCGATAATAACAAGCTCGTGAGCGTGCCGTGGGACGCCGCGAAGTGGGATCTGGAAAAGAAAGTTGGGACTATTGGGATCACCGTCGAACAGTACAAGACGATCCCGACGTTCACGACCACAACGTACCCCAGTTTCTACACGCCGACGTACCGTACTGAAACGTACAAGTTCTACGGACTGACCCCGCGCGAGCTGCGCCGCATCGAGCGCCGACTCCCGTAATTTCGTGCGGTACCAGCGGACCGGTGCGCGGGGACGAGCACCCGCGTTCCCGGTCCGCGGTCTTTTGTCCACACCTCAACTACCGTCCGTCTCCCGCCCCGCGTTGTGGCGCGACGCTGCAACAGTTCAGAACAAAAACGGATGTCGGATAAATGGGCAGATTGGAACGATTGGGGAAACCTTTTCGTTGACACTGCTTAGGAGACCGGCTATCACGACTGACGGTTCGTCGCCCACCATTCAATGCCTGACACCTTGATTTGGAGTGCCGTACCGATGCTGAAGCGTCTCCTCTCTCGCCTGCGCCGAATTGACGCTCCGAGTCGCCCCGCGCCGAAAGCGTTCACGCGGTGCCTGAATCTCGAAGCCCTGGAAGCGCGCGAAGTGCCCGCGATCCTTTACGGGTTGACCGGGGCCAACACGTTACTGCGGCTCGATAGCGCGACCCCGACCGCGACCACCACGGTCACGATCACCGGGTTGGGAGCCAACCAACAACTCGTCGGCATCGACTTCCGCCCGCGCACCGGCCAACTGTACGGCAGCGCGGTCGTCGACGCGAGCGCCAACAACTCGATCATCTTCACCTACCGCATCAACCCGCTGACCGGGGCCGCGACCCTTGTGGGCCAAACGGCCGCTGCAGTTCCCAACGCCGGTGACGTCGCGGGCGGGTACGACTTCAACCCGACCGTGGACCGCATCCGTTACGTGAACGTGAGCGACGAGAACGCGCGCCTGAACCCGAACAACGGTACCCTCGCGGGGGACGACACCGACCTGACTTCGGGGGGCATGCAAGACATCATCGGTGCGGCCTACGACCGCAACACCGACCGCCAGAACAACGCGGGCGACACGAACACACTGCCCACGACGCTGTTCCTCATCAACCGCGCGACCAGTTCGCTGGCGCGCTTGGGGGACATCAACGGCACCCCCGCCAGCCCCAACGGTGGGGTGGTCACCGACATCGGCGCGCTGGGCGTGACGCTCGACGCCGGGGCCGACGGCGGGTTCGACATTTTTGAGAGCACGCTCAACGGCGGTTTGGGAACGGCGTTCGCCGCCCTGACCGTGAGCGGCGTGACGGGGCTGTACAGCATCGACCTGACCACCGGCGCCGCGACGCTCGTGGGCAACATCGGTACGGGGGCCACGCAGCTCACGAGCCTGGCCGCGGTCCCGGACGGCGTGGTGGTGGTCGGCTCGGGCCTCGGCGCCAACGGCGACGTGCGCATCCTCGACTCCACGACCGGGGCGGTCCGGACCACGATCATCCCGTTCGCCGGGTACCAGGGCGGGGTGCGGGTGGCGACCGGCGACGTGAACCGCGACGGCATTCCGGACGCGGTGGTGAGCGCGGTCGCCCCGCAGGGACACGTGAAGGTGTTCGACGGGGTGACCGGGAACCTGCTGCAGAGCTTCTTCGCGTTCGCCGGCTTCAACGGCACGGTGAACGTCACCACCGGCGACGTGAACCGGGACGGGTACGCCGACATCATCGCGGTCGCCAACGGGGTGAACGGGCACGTGAAGGTGTTCAGCGGGCTCGACGGCTCGCTGCTCGGCAGCTTCCTCGCGTACCAGGGCTTCCTCGGGAACGTGACCGTATCGGCCGCGGACTTCAACAACGACGGGATCGACGAGATCGTGACCGCCGCCGCGGTGAACGGGCACGTGAAGGTGTTCAACGTCGACGGGACCGCGTTCTCCTCGGCAGGTCTGCCGAACTTCGCCAGCAGCTTCTTCGCGTTCACCCCCTACGCGGGTGACGTGAACGTGGCGGCCGGCGACGCGAACGGCGACGGCATCGCCGACATCGTCCTGAGCAGCGGGTCCGGCACGCGCGGCAACGTGCGCGTGTTCAACGGGTCGAACAACACGCTCATCAGCAGCTTCTTCGCCTACGGCAGCGGCGTGACGAGCGGCGCGTTCGTGGCACTGGCCGACGCGAACGGCGACGGGCTGCTCGACATCCGCGTGACGCCGGGCTTCGGTCAACAGGCCAACGTCACGACGTTCGACTCGGTCGGCGCGTCGATCGGGACGACGTTCTCGGCGTTCGCCGGCTTCCTGGGCGGCGCGACGATCGGCGGCGCGCGGTTCTAATCGCCGATTGTGAAGTGGGTTCGGTTAACGCACTCGCCGTCTGCCAATCGCGCGGACGGCGAGTGCCTACAGCGAATGAATCCCGTCTGCGATAAACGGGCAACACATCGGAAGCGAACGCAAAAAAGCCCGCTCAACTCGAAGCGGGCGGCGGGATCGGTGCGTCGGGTAGCACGCTCGGCGGCATAACGATCGAACCGGTGCCGTCGTCGAGGGCCGCGGTCGCCGCGTGCGGTGTGGCGGCGTGGCCGCCCGGCGGTTTCGTCGGGATGATGATGGGTTTGATTTCACCGGTAGCCAAATCCAGTACGATGCACGTCTTCGGGTTCGCGCGGAACAGTGCTCCGGGGTTCGCCACGAGCGTGCGCCCGGTGCGGTGCTGTTCGCGCACGTGGGTGTGACCGTAGAACACGTAATCGAAGTAGTCGGCGTTCTCCAGTTGGCGCAACTGGTGGCGCTCGTGGCTGTGGACCCACGCGATCCGCTTGTCGGTCAGCGTGAGCGCGCCGAACGAATCGTAGTGCGTGCCGCCCGCGTCCTTGATCGCTGCTGCCAGCCTCACCTTGTCCTTGTCCCAGTTGCCGAACACGAAGTGCGTCGGGACGGGCTTGAACGCGCGAACGGTTTCCGGCGACTCGATGTCGCCGCAATGCAGGATCAGTTCGACCTCCTGCTCCAGCAAGAGGCGAACGGCTTCCGCGACCGCCTCCTGGCGGTCGTGGGTGTCACTGACGACCCCGATCCGCATAGTTCCCCCGTTACGCCCCAATTCGACGCCCACCAACTCACATTCACTACCTTAACAAACCGGAAGAGGGTCGGGTATATCGGGTGTGTCGGGTATCGTGAGGTCGGGTGCCGCAAATCGCGGTATTTCGGGATCGGACCAGCAACAATCGTTTGAATTATCGGCCAGCGCACGCGCAATCGTAACCCCGTGCGCCCCTTACGCATTCGCCTCGCCCGATTCACCCGAATCTTCCTTACAACCGGAGCGTCACTTCTTCGGGAGTACGAGCGCGTTGACGAGATCCCGGTCGCGGGCGCCGACGGCCTTCACCTTGTCCGGCTTCATCGCGAACGTGACAGCCACTTGATCGCCCTGCGGACCGGCGACCAGGTGGAAGTTTTGAATCGCGGGCAGCTCTTCCATCTTCCCCTCCGCCGAGATGCGGTACACCCAGCGCCCGTCCGGCGCCGCGGTCTCGGCGTCTTCGAGCACGCGCAACACAGTCCACCCCGGCGAGCTACCTACGGCCTTCTTGAACTCATCGGCCGGGGTATGTTTGCCCGGGTCCGCTTTCTTCCAGACCATGAAGGTAGCTTGCGAGATGAACTCACCTTTATCGAGCAGCCGCATGATGAGGTGGTGCTCGGTTTGACCGGTGACGTGCCAGTCGCGGGGATAAACAAGTTCGTAGCGTTTCTTCGGGTCCGTGTACCGGAGCAGCCCCATTGATGCGGGCACGTCGCCCTTCGGCACGACCGCGAGCGCCGTGTCGCTCAATTCCTTCGGCGCCTCGGCCAGCGCCGCCCGCTTGATGGCAATCGTCGCTTCGACCTGCGAAGCGGGCGCGACCGGCCCCTGCTCCCGGTCGTCCTTCTGCTTCCACGTCAGCGCGGTCACGCACTTGGCGGCGACATCGTATGTACCGTTCGCGGTTATCGTTAGCGTGACCTTCGCGCCGCTCTCGATCCCCTCCGCGGTCCCCTCAATGGTGAACGTCGCCTGCCCGTTCGCGGCGGCCGTGAGCTTCCCGGTCAGGCCGGTCTTGTCGCTCTTGATGAGTCCGTCGAACTGGCACGCGGCCTGAACCGCGGCGGGCGACACGGCCCACGTGTCCCCAACGTTCACGGCCTTGTTCGGGAGCAGCCCGGGAATGCACTGCGGGTTGAAGTGTTCCGTCACGAGGTCGAGTTCGTCGCGCGTGAGTGGCCCGGTCGGACTGAAGCAGAACGCGCCATCGGAGTTGCGCAGCGCCACGACCAGAGCACGATCGTTCGGCAGCGCGCGGTCCGCCTTTTCTCCGCCCACAACGGCAGACGCCGCGGCGCTGTCGTAGTAACGTGCGGACCGGGCCGGCAGCCCGTCGGCGGCCGCGAGCGTCCGTTCCGCGAACAGGTGCCGCGCCTTCGCGTCGAGCCGGACCGCTTCCTTCGCGCCTTCCTGGGTAACGATCAATTTGCCCGTCAGATCGAGTTCGACGGTATACCGGAAGCACTCGCCCGCGGCCGGCGCTTCGCCCAGAGTGACCTGTGCATTGGCGACCGGCGTTATTGCGACAAGGGCAAGCAGTGTAGCGGCGGCGCGACTCATTCGGCGTCTCCGTGTGTATCGGGAGGCAATGAGCGGCGGTGCATACGTTGAGAGGGGCCACACGGTCAAGACGAAGAAGCACCCACTTGCACAATTCGTTTCGCGTAACAAAACTGAGGTCACCTCGATCGCCCGCCTGTTCCCAAACTGGAGCGCTCCATGTTGACCGATCGCCGCCGGTTCCTCGCCGCGTCCGCCGCACTTGCCGTCGTTCCGACCGCCGACGCACGGGCGGCCGAACCCCCAAAGGCCCGGCCCATCCGCATCGGGATCTCGACGTACTCCTTCTGGCAGTTCAAGAACAACAAGCTGCGCGACGTCGAAACGTGTATCGATCTGGCCGGGGAGATGGGGTTCGACGCGGTCGAGGTGTTGCACCGCCAGATGACGGATGAATCGCCCGCCGCGCTCCAGAAAATCAAGCGCCGCGCGTTCCTCAACGGGATGGGGCTGTGCGGGTTCTCGATCCACCAGGGGTTCGTGTACTCGGACAAGGCCGAGCGCCAGAAGAACATCGATCACACGATCAAGTGCCTAGAAATGTGCTACGCGATGGGCATCCCGACGATGCGCTTAAACACCGGGCGCTGGGGGACCACGAAGAGCTTCGACGACCTGATGAAGAACCGCGGCATCGAGCCGAACCTGCCCGGGTTCACCGACGACGACGGGTTCAAGTGGGTGATCGAGTCGATCCAGAGTTGCCTCAAGACCGCGGAGAAGTGCGGGGTGGTGATGGGGTTGGAGAACCACTGGGGACTCGGGCGCACGCCCGAAGGGGTTCTCAAGATCGTGGACGCGGTCAATTCGCCGTGGTTGCAGGTGACGATGGACACGGGGAACTTCCTCGAAGACCCCTACGACCGGCTGGAGAAGATGGCGCCGAAAACGGTTCTGGTGCAGGCGAAGACGTACTACGGCGGCGGGCTGTGGTACACCCTCGATCTCGACAACGAGCGGATCGCCAAGATGCTCCGCAAGCACAAGTACAACGGGTTCGTGTCGCTGGAGTTCGAGGGCAAGGAAGACCCGCACACGGGCGTCCCCAAGAGCCTCGCCGCGCTCCGTAAAGCGTTCGCCGTGTGAGGGACGTCGGGCGCAGTCCCAAACGCGGCCCGGCGGTGCGCTTCTTTCGCGAAGCGCACCGCCGGGCCGCGTGGTGAACAGAAATTGGTAGCTACAATTCGATCTCGCGTTCTCACGCCTTCGGCGCGAGATTCGCGTTGAAGAACACCATCTTCCACGGGCGGACGGTCCACTTCAGGAACACGCCGGCCGCGTGGAACGGGTCGGCCTTCATTAGTGCCTCAACCCCTTCCGGCGAATCGGCTTCGTAAATGATGAGCGCGCCGTACCCGTCTTCCGTCGGGCCGGATGCGAAGAGCTGGTTCTTCTCCATGAGGCTCGTCAGGTACGCCCGGTGTGCGGGACGGTGCGATTCGACGAGCGCCTTGTCCTGGCTGTACTCGATCAGGGCTGCGTATTTCACCAGTTGTTCTCCGTGGCACCAACTTGTTCGGGGGCGGCGTTCACGCGCTCCGCGGGGAAGTACACCCGGCTCAGCACCACGTGGGCGCTGAAGAACGCCACGCTGAACGCGACGTCGCCGACGAACGTGCCGCGATAGAACGGAATCGCCGAAACGTAGCAATCAACGAGTCCGGCGAACGAATGCTCGTAATGGGGCAGCGCTTTTTCCAGCCAGCTCACGAAGTTGCTGGCGAAAAAGAACAGCAGCCCGGACCCGAGCGCCACCGTCACGACGCGGCTGATCGACTCGGACCGGCGGAGGAACGCCCAGCCCATCACCACGTACCCGGTGAAGTACACCCACGAGAGGGGGTACGGTTGCCACCAGGCCGCGGTGAAATAGAGGCACAGGTCTTTGAGTGCGATTGCCAGTGCGGTCACCCCGACGCCGGGCCAGAAGCCCAGGCGCCCCGCAGCGAACAGGGCGAGTGCCCCGATCACCGAGGCGTTCCACATGCTGTATTCCGTGGGCAACTGAGCGAACGTCAGCGTGAGCAGCGCGGTGAGTGCCAGTCCCACCCCGGCGAGCGCGAGCGTCATCGGCTTGAAGTACGGCGAAACGGGTTGCGGGGCGGGCTCGGCCATGTGCGTTCTCCGATACGATTGTCGGCTTCAATGTAGGTACGGCGCGGTTCAGACGCAAGTCGGGTACAATGGCCCCTCGGCGCGAACCGCCCGCGGGCACGGTCATTGAGGGAGGGTTCTGTTCATGACGTCCGATGACGACGACTTCCGGATCGGCGTGCCGGGCTTGGGGCGCGCGGCCGTGGCACCAGCCCTTTCTCCCCCTCCCGCGGTCCGTCAGGAAGCAGATACCGCGGCCCCGGAACTGCGCCCGGGCGAAACGGAACTGGGCCGCCCGCCACAAGTCCCGTCCGACCTCGCGCCGCTCTCAACACACGATCTCGCCGCGCTGAAACTACTCGACGACGAACAGGCCGCACGCGACATCGCGGAAGCCGAACTACTTCTCGCCTCTGACCCGACCGGTCTCGGGTGGCTGGGCTGGTTCGGGTCGCCGCTCGCGTTCGCGTTTCTGCTCGGGATGACCGGCGTGATCGGGATCTTCCTGTTCAACCAAACCGCGTCGCTGCTCCAGGCGCTCGCGGCCCAGCCGGAATGGGCACAGTACGTCGGGTACACCGGCCTCGGACTGTTCGGCGCGTGCGTGCTGTATTCGTTCGTTCGGCTGATGGTACGGTACGTTCGGCTCCGCGAGAACCGCCAACTGCGCGTGAAGGGCATCAAAGAACTCTCGAACCGCACGCGGCTCCGGTGGCTCGCCGCGGCCAAGTCCACGGAAGCACGAAACCAGATCGAGATGTACCTCCAAACGTACCCAATTGATTCTGAAAAAGATCGCCGCGCACTCGCGAAGCTCGGCATCACGGACGAAGCGATAGCTCGACTGAAGTCGGTGCGCACGGAACTGCTCGATCACGACCGGTTCGCGTCCACGGAGCAATGGTTCGCTCGGTTCCGCGATGCCTTTCAGAGCGTGATCGACGAAGCCGCGGACGGGCGCACGAAATACTGGGCGAGCCGCATCTGGGTAGTAACGGCCGTGGCCCCGAACACGGTCATCGACTCGGGCGCGACCCTGTTCTACACGTTCTCGATGCTCTCGGACCTGTGCCAGCTTTACAACCTGCGCGCCGGGCGTGCGGGTACCGCGGTGCTGATGGGGCGCACGTTCTTCAATGCGTACTTGGCGGGCCAGGGGACCGAGTGGGAGAAGCTCGCGGAAGACCAATACGACCAACTGTTCAATGAAGCGATGAACGCGGTCGGCGTGGGCGTGAGTGCGAACGTGGTCGGGAAGATCGTGGGCAAGGTCGGCGCGAAGGTGACGACGGGCTACCTGAACCGCGTGCTGCTCATCCGCCTTGGCCGCTACGCGACGCGGCTCCTGCGCCCGGTGACGAAGGATTAACACAAACAGCGTGGTACAATGCGGGCTGACCCGATCCGGAGCGCACTGTGTACCTGAAGAAGATCCGCCTCCAGAACATCAAGTGTTTCGAGGACGTGACGCTGGAGTTCCCGCACACCGATGGGGACTACAGCGGATGGAACGTCATTTTGGGTGAGAACGGGTTTGGGAAAAGTAGCATCGTGCGCACGATTGCAGAAATGGCGATGAGCCTGCACGCAACAAGTTGGCTGTACGACGATGAGTGGGTTGCTCACTTGAGCGACCACGGGAAAATGAAAGCCACGTTTCGAGAAACACGGTTCGACGATCCCGATTTGCGAGGCGCGGGATCTGAACGACATCCTGGACATCCTACGGGGGAGCACAAGCAGCTCTGGATGGATGTCGCAATCGAACGCTTGAAAGCTGAATTGGATTTAACCACGCGCCGAGCAAAGAAACACAACACACCCGGATGGTTAGTATGCGGATACGGGCCATTTCGTAGGCTCGAACGGCAACCGCAGACGTTTCAGGTGAAGCCTTACCAGCTTCCGTTCGTCACAATGCTCAGCGACGCAGCCGGTATCACGGAACCGATTTCGTGGCTGAAAACTGTTTACGCTCGTTCACTTGATAGGAAGATTGCCGGAAGCGAAGCATTGCAGGTGGCGTTGCCTCTTTTCGAGAGGGTCATCAATCAGTTGCTCCCGCAAGGTGTTCGGCTCAAAGACATCTCTACCGAAAAAGTTCTCTTCGAGACGACCGAAGGCGTTGAACTCGAAGCCATTCAATTGAGTGACGGGTTTCGCAGCTTTCTCGCTCTCGTGCTCGATCTGCTTATGCACGTTTACAACGCGACGTCTCGCTTCCTCGATTACGTCACCGAGGATAAAAAAACTAGCACCATCAGCATCTTGGCCGAAGGTATCGTGTTGATCGACGAGGCCGATGCGCACCTGCACCCGAGTTGGCAACGGGAACTTGGTGAGCGATTGCGGCAGGTGTTCCCCAAGATTCAGTTCATCGTGACAACGCACAGTCCGTTCATCGCACAGGAAGCAACGGACGGCGGGTTGTTCGTACTGCGGCGGAATGAGAAAGGAACCGTTGACGTTGAACCGTTCCCCGAGTCCGTTCGCGGGTGGACCGCAACTCAGATTCTGACCAGCCCACTCTTCGGGTTGCACAGCACGCGCTCGGTCGAGATGGAGGGACTCGTTCAGCGCAACACCGAACTACTCAGCAAGCAAAAATTAACGGCGGCCGAGAAACGAGAACTGAACGAGATCAAAGCTGCGCTGGAAACGCGCCTCTCCGCACCGGGCGAAACGTATGAAGAAATGCAGCGCCAGCAGGATATGGCAAAATACGTTGACGAAACGCTTCACCGTCTCCAGAACGGCAAGAAATGATTCGAGTCAATCGCCCACCGATCACGCAGCACCTGACTGCCCCAAATCGGACCCAACTCGGGTTGAAACACACAGAAACGAACGGATTCACGCAAAGCGACGCCCGAATTGAACCGGTGTGGAACAATTTTCGGCGCACGAACGCGGGCAGAGCTGTTCTCGTTGCACTTCAAACTGTGTTTCGCTTCAAGTGTGCCTTCTGCGAGCGCGTCAACGCAAAAGCGGTCGACCACTTCTACCCGAAAGAACGTTATCCGAAGCGAATGTTCAAATGGAACAATTTTCTCCTCTGCTGTGCCGAGTGTAATCAGGCGAAAGGAAGCTTCTTTCCTGTCCGGAAGGATCAGCGACTCCTCGATCCGACACATGAGGAGCCGCTCGACTATTTCACCTGGGATTTTCGGACCGGCGCGATGGTTGAGGTCACTAACGCTGCTCGCGCTCGCCGCGCTAGTACGACAAGGGAACGCCTAAAACTTGACGAAGGACCACTCCGAGACGAGCGCCGCGTTCAGTTCAACCGCGTCCTCAAACTATTGGCGGATGTCTGTAACGAACATCCTAACATCCGCCTTGAGACACGGCAGCGACTCGAAGAAGAATTGCACCCGAACCGGCCCTATCTCGGAATCATTCGTTTTCTGTTCCGCAAACCGAACATATACCGCCCAATCGTGGACGATGCCCGCGCCAAGTTGCCCGACATCGACACGTGGATTGCCGCGTGGCCGCGACCGCAACAGTAGTTTCAATGCATTGGAGCGGCTGTAAGTATTTTGTGGGTCAGGGTGATACATCGCGTGCGTGGGTACCGTGAGCGGATGCGTTGTGTGAGCCAGTCGAGCATCTCGACCAACGGGAGTTCGTGCACCCACGCCTTCGGGTTCCGGTTCCGGGCGCGAGCGATCCGGAGGGTCAAGCACACCCACACTTGTCGCAACACCAGCGCCACCCCTTCCAAGAGCAACCGGTATTCGGGGCTGGTACTGGTGGTCCACCCGCGGGCCTGGTTCTTCTGCCGGTAACTGGTCTCGATCCCGAACCGCTCCCGGTACCGGCGCCGTCCCAGCCACGCGCGCGTGGCCTCGGACACCGCCCCCGCATCGCCCCAACCCGAGAACGCGTACACCCGCGCGTGCGATTCACCCGGGCGGCGCCACACGAGTACCCGGGTGGACACGGACCGGCGCGTCTTCTCGGTCACCCATTCCATCGTGGCGATCGTACCCGACGGTTGCGCGTCGCACGCGTTGCGCCGGTTCGTGCCGGAACCCTTCTTGCGCATCGGGACCGCGTAGCTGAGGTTCCGTTCCTGCAACAGTAACAGCGTCTCCCCACGATCGAACCCGGCGTCCAGAACCACCCCACCAACGGTCAGCCCGCGCGCGGCCACGTGGTCCAGAAGGGTGTGCACCTGCTGGTGCGGCTTGGTCCCCTTGTGGACCGCCAGCAATCCGACCGTGTACCGCCGGTGCTTGTGGATCAGGACTGCGGTGGCGTAGGCGTGGAAGAATGAGGTGCCGGCCTTCTTGGGTCCGCCGATGATGCCCGGAGTAGCGCGGTCCCCGTAGAACGGGACGTAGTGCACGTCGATGGCGCACGTCCACCGGCGCCTCCGGTCCCGGCGCGTGAACCGGGCCACGTCGTGAAGGGCGTTGACCAACCGGGCCGTGAGTTGGTCCCCGGAGCCCAAGTTGGCACGAACCGCTTGTCGTGCGGCCTCGTGCGAGAACTGGAAGTACCGGGTCGCCACGGCGAACAGGGTTCGTGTGGTGCTCGCGACCCGCAGTACCAGGTCGAGCAACTGGGCGCCGGTGACGGACCGCTTGTAGTCGGTCCAACCGAGGGTCCGTTCCAAGGTCCGGCGCGTCAGGGCGTGGACCACCGCCGGGGTGATCGTAGAGTAACCACGTCGCATGGGAGGTTCCCGTTCAAGTGCCTGAGAACCTTGAACTTAGGAACTCCCATGCGGCACTGCCAAATCTCTTGAAACTACTGATTACGCCTTCGGCGGTTCGATACCGAAGTCGCGGATAGTGAACAGCGGGCGGAAGTCGTACTTCGCGAGCGCCTCTCTCGCGCCCTGGAGCCGATCACAGATGCACACCACGCGAGCGACCGTCGCACCTTTCGCTTCGACCGCCTCGATCGCCTGAACCACGCTCCCACCGGTGGTCAGCACGTCGTCGATAACGACCACCTTGTCGCCCGCGTTGACCTGCCCTTCGAGCTGTTCCTTCCCGCCGTGCTCCTTCACCTTCTTGCGGACGAAAAAGCCCTCCAGGTGCCGGCCGTTGCGGTGGAACGCCGTCAGCGCCGCCGCCGCCATCGGGATCGCGCCGACCTCCAGCCCGCCGATGGCCTGGAAGTCGAGGTCGCGTGTCGCGTCGAACAGGAGGTCGCCTAAAAGCGTGATCGCTTCCGCGTGGAACAGCACCTTCTTCGAGTTCACGTAGTAGGTGCTCTTCTTCCCGGACGCGAGCGTGAAGTCGCCGAACTGGAGGGCGCGTTCGCGGAACAGGTGCTGCAATCGATCGCGGGCAGACATGTGCGGGCCTCAATTAATGGAATCACTCACACCGGCAGTTTGTCGATCTTCGCGGCCACGATGAAGTCGTTCGCGGACAGCCCGCCGATGGCGTGCGTGCTGAGTTCGATCGCGACGTTCTTGTACCCGGTCAGGTGTAGGTCCGGGTGGTGCTCTTCCTCTTCGGCCAGCACCGCGACCTTCTGCAGGAACGCCATCGCGGTCACGAAGTCTTTGAATTTATACTTGCGGCGGATCAGTTTGCCGTCGTCGGCGAGTTTCCACTCCGGCACCGCGGTCAGGTGCTCGGTGATTTGATCTTTGGTAAAGGCCGGGGTATCGCCCTCGCACGCGGTACACTTCTTGGCGGTCAACTCGGCGGCGGATACGCTCATTGGTGTTCCCTCCCGTAATTGGGGCGAGGCCGGTTCTATCTTACGCAAGAAACGTTCCGCGCCCCCTTCCCCGAGTGCCAACATGATTCGCACGCTGCCCGCACTCGCCCTGCTGCTCACGCTCGCTGCCCCCGCGCCTGCCCAGAAGATTGCCGTGACCGGCGGCAAACTGGACGACACGAACGTGGTCGTTACCGCGAAACTCCCGGCCGGAGCCACCGCGCCGAACGCGGTCACGCTGCCGGACGGGTTACACACCACGGCCCAAGTTACCGACGATGGCAAGGCACTCGTGTTCGTGCTGCCGAAGCTCAAAGCCGGTGAAACGATCGAAGTCCGACCGACGACACTGAACTACGTCAAAGCTCCCCCGCAGTTCAAGTTCTCCGAAGAGAAGACCGGCACGACGCTGCTCGCGTTCGACGGCCGGAAAGTGCTCCAGTACTTCAATCTGCCGCACGACCCGAAGGACCACTACTACACGTTCAAACCGTTCCACAACGTCTACGACCCGGCAACGGGCGGGACGATGCTCACGAGCACGTCAGCGAAGACCGACAAGGACGGCCAGTTCCCGCACCACCGCGGGCTGTTCTTCGGCTTCAACAAGGTCACCTACGGCGACAAGCAGTCCGCCGACATCTGGCACGGCACGAACAACGTGTTCTCCCAACACGACAAGATGCTCGCGACCGAAGCGGGCGAAGTGTTCGGCCGGCACCGGTCCGCGATCTCGTGGCACGGCAAGGACGGGGCCACGATCGCGAACGAGGAACGAGAAGTGACCGTCTACGCAACCACCGGCGGCACGCTCATCGACTGGAGCACGGTACTTTCCACGAAGCTCGATAAAGTCAAGCTCGACGGCGACCCGCAGCACGCGGGGTTCCACTTCCGCGCGAACCAGGAGGTCTCCAAGAACGGCAAGGAGAACACCTACTACCTGCGGCCGGACGGTCAGGGGAAGATCGGTGAAACGCGGAACTGGGAGCCCAAGAGCAAGGACGAAAAAACGATCAACCTGCCGTGGAACGCTTGCAGTTTCGTGACGGGCGGGAAGCGCTACACGGTCGTCCGCGTTAACCACCCGGACAACCCGAAAGAGACCCGCGGGAGCGAGCGCGAATACGGCCGGTTCGGGGATTATTTCGAGTACGAACTGACGCCCACGAAGCCGCTGAAGCTGAAGTACCGCGTGTGGGTGCAGGAAGGCGAAATGACGGTGGCCGGTTGCAAGTCACTGGCCGATGCGTTCGTGAACCCGCCCGAGACGAAAGCCACCAAGTAAGCCCTGTCAGCGCTGATTCTGGCTACTCATAGTGTCGCGTGCGAAGTGCTTGTGGACCGCACGCGACACCAACGGTTCATTTCCACTTCCGCGAAGCGAAGCCGGATGAAACTCGCGCCCCTCGGTGACCAAGCGGTGTTGGCGTACCACGCGGACGAACCGACCGCGGTCGAGTTCGCGAACCGCGTGCGTGCGGCGAACCCGGCGTGGCTGTTCGATGTGGTGCCGGCCTACGCCAGCGTCGGCATCTTCTTCGACGCGGACAGAACCGGCACAGCGGACGTCATCGCGTGGCTGGAAGCACTGGTTCATGCCACGCCCGCGCCTTCCGATCAGCCCCCGGCACTCGCGCCCCGGCACTTTGCGATTCCCGTCTGTTACGAGATGCAGCTCGACTTGGCGCGCGTGTCCGAGCACACCGGGTTGCCCCCGGACGAGGTTATCCGACTGCACACCGCGACCACCTACACCGTGTACGCGATCGGGTTCGTGCCGGGGTTCCCGTACCTGGGTTATTTGCCGCGAGAGTTGTGTGGCGTGGGGCGATTGCCGAGTCCGCGTGTCCGCGTGGAACCCAGAAGCGTGGGTCTGACGGCGCGGCAGACGGGCATTTACCCGCTCGCGCGGCCCGGGGGCTGGAACCTCATCGGGCGCACGCCGCTCACGATCGTGGACGTCGCGAGCGGCTTCTTCCCGCTCCGCGTGGGCGACACGGTGCGGTTCGAGCGAATTGATGAACAACACTACCACGAACTGGAAGGCGAGCGGCTTTCGGCAGAGACGAAATGAGTGCGGGCGCCGGGAGCCATTTGTGCTCCCGGCGCCCGCACTCATTTCCCACCGATTAGTAATCCCGGCGGCTCAGGCGCCAGCACGACAGCGTCAGCATCAGTACGATGAAGGCCAGCGATACTCCAAAAGTGCTGCCCCACGAAGGGTAGTCGATCAAATCGAGCGCCCGCATGCGCAGCTCGGCCGGCGTGAGCGTGCCTTCCGAGAGCACCTTGGTTGTGAGTTTGTCCAAATCCTTGTAGCGCGGCAGGATGTTGTTCAGCGTATCGACGAGCGTGAACGACCACTCCGGAAGCTCGTTCTTGGTTTTCTCGTCGGTTTTGATCGCATCGAAGATGGACTTCACTTGTCCGACGACGTACAAGAAAAACGCGAACCCGACCGAGAGCAGAATGGAAACGATCGCGCTGCGCGTGAACACGGCGGCAAACGTGGACACGGCGTACAGGATGGCGAACGTGAACGTTAGCACGGGGATGACGACGAGGAACTTCGGATCCCACACCCCGCTCCGCAGCGCGAGGACGAGCCACACGCCGCCGACCGTGAACGTCGTAACCAGGAACATGAACGTCAGCCCGCCAATGTACTTGTAGACGAGCAACTGGCTGCGCCCGATGGGCTTGGAAATCAGCAAGTCGATGCTCCCCTTGCGGAGCATGTTCGGGATGAAGAACGCGGTGATGACGATGCTGATGAGCAGCGCGAGTACCGCACCGAGGCCGTTCACCAGCCGGTCCTGAATCCAGAACAGCGTCGAGCCCAGATTGAACGGGACGGGCAGCGTCCAGGCGCCGAAGAACAGGCTGACCTTGTGCGGCCACCCGCGGACGGCGCTGCCACCGGTGGTGGTGACATCGAACTCGTACCGCGGCTCCTCCACCCCGGTCGCCGCGCGCGTAACGGTCGCGCTCATGCCCGCGTGGATCGCGAACTGGTTCTTGATAAAGTCACATAGCAAATCGTCAGGAACCGCGCGCTGGTCCGCAATCGAGGTGCTCCCCGGTTGGGCCAACTGGATCTTTTGCCCCTTTGCCTCCACGTCCTTCACGCGCTCCGCGGGCCGGCTCCACAAGAGAACGGTTTCGCGGAACGAGTCGCCCGCGGGCTTGTCGGACTTGCCACCGGCCATCTCCACCGGATCGTCCTTCACCCCCTTGCGCTGTGCGCTGACGGCCACGCGCAACTTGTACCCGCCCGCGGCCGGTTGAACGTCGGCGGCGCTGAAGGAGTTCTCGAACGACGGGGTGATCGCCCGGCTGAACCCCTTGTCCGGGAACACCAGGGGGAACTGCTTGACGATCTGATCGAGCGCCTCTTTGGGCGGCTCCGGGGTGAAGGAGATGCTCCCCAAAAGGGCGATGACCAGGGCGGACATCACGAGCATCGCGTAAATGACGAACCCGTCCACCGCTTCGCGGAACGAGTCCTTCAGGATGGCGATAAATTGCAACACGGCTCAGTCCCTCCCCCCGACCGGGCGGGCGGCCCCGCGCCGCGGCTTGCGATCGACACCGGGTTCGGCCCCTTCCACGGTCGTCATGAACACGTCTTCGAGCGACTGTTTCTTCTCGACGACGTGCGTCGGAGTCAGCCCGCGCTCGAACAGTTGCCTCATTACAGGTTCGATCGTCTGCCCGTCGGACAGCGTGACCTCGGACAGCCCCGGTTGGTCCGGGAGCGGGCGGACGGCGAACCCGAGCTTAATGACCGCGTCCGCGGGGAACGCCTGCCCGGGCATCAGCCCGATGACGAACGTGCCCTTCGTCTTGGTCAGCTCCGCGATCGTGCCCTCGCGAACCAGTTTCCCCTGTTGCAGGATCGCGACGCGGTCGCACACCAGTTCTACTTCGCCGAGGAGGTGCGAGTTCAAGAAGATGGTGTGCCCGCGCTCCTTGAGCTGCGCCATGACCTCGCGGATCTCGCGCCGGCCCATCGGGTCCACGCCGTCGGTCGGCTCGTCGAGGATAATCAAGTCCGGATCGTGCATCATCGCGCAAGCGATACCGAGCCGCTGTTTCATGCCCTTCGAGTACGCCTTGATCTTGGAGTGCATGCGCCCCGCGATCCCGACCAGCTCGAGCGTCTCGGGGATGCGCTTCTTCCGCTCCGAGGCCGCCATCCCGTAGAGGCTGCCGTAGAATTCCATCAGCGAGTAGCCGGTGTGGTACCCGGGGAACGCATGGTCTTCCGGTAGGTACCCGACCCTCCGGCGCGCGGACGCGGCCCCGGCCGGTGCGCCGAGCAGCGACGCCTCACCGTCGGTGAGCCGCACGATGCCGAGCAGAATTTTGATAAGGGTGGTCTTCCCGGCACCGTTCTGGCCCAGCAGACCGTAAATCTGACCCTTCTCGACGCGGATCGAAACGCCCTTGAGGGCCTCGAACCGGCCGTAAGACTTGCGAAGCTCCACCGTCTCGATCACCGACACGGTCGCCTCCGGGCTAGGGTAATAGGGAGCCTGTCAGAATCGGATTCGCTGTCCCGCAGAAGATATTGACAATTACCGTGGGAGCAATGGATTGGGGAGATACGAATCGTCCCTTCGTTCTAATCGGAGTAACTGACCATGTCCAAACTGACCGTTGAAGGAGCCGGAACGTTCGAGGTGCCCGCGGGGAAGCGCCTCGTGCTCGCGCTCGTGGACGAAGCCGGCATCGACCAGTTGCACGCCTGCGGCGGCCGGGCTGCGTGTACGACGTGCCGGGTCGAGTTCGTGGCCGGCGAACCGGACCTGATGACGGAGGCCGAAAAGACGGTCCTGGCCGCGAAGGGGCTGACCGGCGTGCGCCTGAGTTGCCAGATCACCTGCGACGCGGACGTGACCGTGCGGTGCGTGAGCCGGTTCGCGGGCAGCGGGCGGAAGAACTCCGGCCCGCGCCCCGCGGACGCCATCGAGCCGCCCCCGGTGTGGAGAGCGAAATGAGATCAAAGCCCCGGGGTTGAAACCCCGGGCTATTTCCGGTGACCCCATTCGGGGTCCAAAAACCACAAACCGGGGTGTATTTGCGGCCCCAACGGGGCCACCGGGAATAGCCCGGGGTTTCAACCCCGGGTACCCGAGCGCCCCCCCCCCCCGGAATAGCCCGGGGTTTCAACCCGGGTCTTTGGTAGCATTGGTGCTCTCATTACCCCCGCGAGACGCCCATGCCCCAATCGCTCGCCAGCGTGTACCTACACGTCGTGTTCAGCACGAAGAATCGTGCCCCTCAAATCACACCGGAAATCGCCCCGCGGTTGTACCAGTACCTCGCAGCCACAGCACTCGGCAACGAGACGAAGTTACTCGACATCGGTGGAATGCCGGACCACGTTCACCTGCTCCTTTCGTTCGGTCGAACGGTGACGGTTGCCGACACGGTGAAAACCCTCAAGGGCGGCTCGTCGCGCTGGGTCCACGACACCTTCGGTGATTCGTACCAATTCATGTGGCAAACCGGGTACGGGGTCTTTTCGATCGGGTACCCCGAACTCGGTGCGGTGAGAACCTACATCGCGAATCAGGCCGAGCACCACCGCGAGACGACCTACCAAGACGAATTCCGCGCCATGCTCACTCAACACGGCAAGAAATGGGACGAACGTTTCGTGTGGGATTGAGATCACATTTGGGTTGCGCTCGGGCACCCGGGGTTGAAACCCCGGGCTATTCCCGGTGGCCCCGTTGGGGCCGCAAACGCACCCCGGTTTGTGGTTTTTGGACCCCGAATGGGGTCACCGGTAATAGCCCGGGGTTTCAACCCCGGGTCTTTGTCTCGCGCTCCCCACAATCCCTCCTGTCGCTACTTTCGCACCACTCCGTCGGCACAGTTTACCAACTCGCGTTTGTCGCTTTTACAACTGCCCTGGATTCGTTAAAGCCCCGCGGTTATACGCGCTATATGGGTGCGAATGTCTTTGTGGGGAGGCGGCCGTGGCCGACGATGCGACCGAACTGGTGGTCGAGACGCAACACCTGACGAAGATCTACCAGAACCGGCAGATCGCACTGAACGACGTGTCCCTGTCGATCGAGCCGGGGTGCGTACTCGGTCTGCTCGGCCCCAACGGGGCGGGCAAGACGACGTTCCTGCGCCTGATCCTCGGGCTGCACCGCCCGACGGCGGGCTGGGCGAAGGTCTTCAAACAGACGATGTCGCCGAACGCGGCCGACCTGCGCCGCCGGATCGGGTACATCCCCACGAACCCGCAGTTCCCCAAGGGGATGACGCCGATCGTCTACCTGGACTACATCGCGCGCCTCTTCGGGCTGCCCGCGGACGTGCGCAAGCCCCGGCTCGCCACACTCATTCGCGCGGTGGACCTGCTGCCGCACTCCGGTGATTCCATCGCGCACTTCACGCCGGGGATGACGGCCCGGCTCGCGGTCGCGGCCAGCCTCATCAACGAGCCCGATCTCCTGATCTGGGACGAACCGACCCACGGTCTCGACATCGAGGCCCGGCGCTCGATGCTGGAACTCATCAAGTCGCTCGCAGCGGAAAAGACGCTCATCATCAGCAGCCACAATTTGAGCGACGTCGACGAGGTGTGTAATCACGCCTGCGTGCTGAATAAAGGGCAGATGATCTTCCACGGGAGCCTGCAAGATCTCAAAGGGCGCATCCGCAAGAACCACTACGAACTCGACCTGGACGGCGAACAGAAGGCGATCACGAAAAGCGTGCAGGTGATCCGCGCGATGAAGGACGTGACGCACGCCGTTCTGCGGCTCCGGCGGCTGGAAGTCAAACTCGGGGACGAGACGCCCAACGCCCTCGTCCTGGCCCAAATCTTCCAGACGCTCGCGGACCACAAGATCACGCTCATTACGGTGCGCAGCGTCGGAATGCAAACGGAACAGGCTTACTTGGACCTGGTCGAGCGAGAGGAAAGTCGCGGGTTCGCGCGCTTGTACAAGGACGTAGAAGCGGCGTAATCAGGGTTACCGGTCGTTGGTCACGAGCCTTTTGTCGGGGAGTTTTGCAGTCCCTTTACCATGTTCGGCACCAAATGACTCACGACGAAAGACCGGTGGCCAATGTCGAAGGATAAAGGACGAAAGAAGATGGACGCGCCACCGCCGGTCGTCACGGTGCGGTTCAACAAGTTCCTGCCGTACTGGGCCGTGTTCCAAACGGATTTGCGGCAAACCGCACGCAGTTGGATCTACCGCTTGTGGGTGATGATGACCGTGCTCGCGGCGGCGGGGCTGTTACTGTACCGCGTCGGGCTTCACAAAGAAGCCGGCATGTTCCAGAGTGCCGCGGCCCAAACCGGCGACCTGTTCCGCCTCATGATCCTGGGGAGCCTCGCGCTCGTGGTGGTGCTGGCGGTGTCGAGCATCAGCTCCGAGCGCGGAACGGTGGCCGATTCGGTGCTGAGTCGCGGGATCAGCCGGTACCAGTATTTCCTGGCGAAGTGGCACGCGCGATTAGTGGTGGTCACGGCCACGTTCGCGGCGTTGGCGTTCGGCGTGGTGCTCGCGAGTTACTTCCTGTTCAAAGACGACGCACAGACCGATCTCTCGTTCGCCGGCTCGTTCGCCGCGGTGCTGGTCGTGTGCGCGATCCTCGCGGTGATCGTGTCGTGGGGCGTGACCATTGGGGCACTCGCGAACAGCACGATGCTCGGCATCACCGTGTTCTGGCTCGTGCTGTACGGCGCGGGGTTCCTGCTCTCGCTGATGCCCGAACCGTGGCCGTCCCCGGACCGCCAATTGGCCCGCTTAAAGTTCGTGCTCCAGGGGCAGTACAACCCGGCGATCCTGACGCAACTCCTCACGGCATCCGCTGTGTTGTGCGCGGGCGCCGCCACCGTGGGCTTGTTCGGCTTCAGCAAGCGCGACGTGTGAGGAGGACCGATCGTGGCATCTCAAAACGAATTGCACGCGCTCCAACAGCAAATCAGCCGGCTATCGCTGGGCGACCAACTCCGTCTGATTGAAATGGTTCTCGCCGATGTGCGTCACGCGCACTTCACGGACCACGACGCGGCCCGACAGGAGATCAGCGCGCTCGAGGAATGGCACTCCATGCAACAAAGGCTCACCGGGCGCGTGGGGGGAGCCGAGCGTGAAGCAGGGTGAAATTTACCTCGTGAACCTCGACCCGATTATCGGGCTGGAGCTCGGCGGCGCACAGTTCGTAATCATCGTTTCAAACGACATTATCAACGCGAGCTTTCTCCCGGTGACCGTTGTGCCCGCCCGAGACGCAGCGGATGGCCCCGTACCGCGAGTGACCGGAGTTTACGTTCCGAGTGTGGAATCCGGACTGGCTATCGATGTTGTTGCGGACTGCCTCCAACTGCGTGCCCTGGACCGGAGCCGCTTCGTTGATCCGCCAGTCGGAACGCTCTCACCAACCAAGCTCAAGGACGTCGAACGGGCGATTCATTTCGCCGTCCGTGTCTGAGTCATCGCGATTCACTTTCGCGCATCGAGGGTGAAGAACATCTTCTGTTGGGCCGGCTTGCCTTTGTACATCAGTCCGAGGTACAGCCCCGGTTCGACTTCCCGTAACTCGTCGCGCACATCGGGCCAGAGCTTCGAGCGCGAGTAGTCTAGGATCAGCGACGGCTGCCCGTCGAGCAGGCTCTCGCCCTCGTACACGTCGGCCGGGATCGCCCGCGCGCCGCCGAGGACGCGGTTAATCATGGTGCCGTCGTTGCGGAAGATTTTCCCCTGCCAGGCGAGGCGCGTGGCGCGCGAGTTGGCGACGGTGAAACGCGACCCAGGCGCTTTGATCGCCCTCCCGGGAACGAACCCGCTCGGCGGTGTGGCTGAAGGAGAAGCGAGGTACAGCGCTTCGAGTTCGCTCTTGGGCATACGCACCAAGTCGCTCATCTCGCGCCGCGGAGCGGTAGCGGTGACTGGGGCGTCGCTGGCGGCCGCGACCGGCATCGCGACCAACACACCCGCCAACACAGCCACACCCGCGAAACCGAGCACGGTCGCCCGGTGGAAGCTCCAAGCCATTGCCGTATCTCCCCGTTGACACACTCAGATGTGTCAACGGGATCGACACCTTTTACGCGCCTTATCCAGTTTTCGCATTCGGCTCTACCGAGCACACGTGAGCGGCGCTGTCGAAGTCAATTCAATCGCGAAAATCCAACCAGGCGATACCGACCTCACTCCTTCTTGTCCTTCTTCTCGGCCACCCAAGAATCTTGCGGCGGGCGCTTGAGGTGATAGCCGGTCGCGTCCTGGTAGGCTTTCGCGACCGCGAGCAGCGTGCTTTCACCAAATAGCCGACCCGTGAAGGTGAGAGCCGTGGGCGAGTTACCGCGGAAACCGTTCGGCAAACAAACGGTCGGGTGGCCGGTCAGATTGGTGATCGACAAGTCGTTCCCACCGACGTACAGATCGACCTTCTCCATCACCTTCGCCATCTCGTTCATCAAGAGGGTGCGGGCGCGCTGAGCTTTCAGATAATCGACGGCCGATACGAAGCGCCCGCGGCGGAACGTGCTCGGCCACAGCCCGATACCCTCTTTCACACCCTCTCGCGTGATGTCATCGAACGCGGCCGCCGCTTCCACGTCCAAAATCATGCCCACGATCTGTCCCGCCGTCTGCTGCGGTAACTTGATCGGCACCGTCTTCACGCCCAGCTCTTTGAGCACCTTCTGGTCCGTTTCGGACAAATTGCCCTCAATGAAGCCCACGTTCAGTTCCTTCAGGTTCACTTGGGCAGGCCAGTGGAACGGTCGATCCTGTGCGGTCGCATCCTTACCGTCGAAGCCGTGGATCGCTCCGAATACGAGCGCGCAGTCCTCAGCGCTGCGGCACATCGGGCCGATCTTGTCGAGCGACCAGCACAGTGCCATGCACCCGTGCCGGCTCACGCGCCCGAAGGTCGGGCGCAACCCGGTCACGCCGCACCGCGTGCTCGGCGAAACGATGCTGCCGAGTGTTTCGCTGCCCAACCCGAACCCGACCAGTCCGGCCGCGACACTCGACGCGGTCCCCGCGGACGACCCGCTACTCCCCTGTTTGATGTTCCACGGGTTGCGCGTGGTGCCACCGAACCAGATGTCCCCCCACGCGAGTGAGCCGAGCGTCGACTTACACGCCAGCACCGCGCCCGCATCATCGAGGCGCGCGGCCACGGTCGCCTTCTCGCTGAGTTTCTGCTCCTTGAAGTGCCCCGCGCCCCACGTGGTCGGATACCCGGGGTACGCGATCAAATCCTTCGCGGCCCACGGGATGCCATGAAGCGGACCGCGGTACTTCCCCGCGGCGATTTCTTTGTCTGCTTCGGCCGCTTGTTTCAGGGCAAGTTCTTCCGTGAGCGACACAACACACAAGAGCGCCGGATCGTACTTCTTCAGCCGCGCGAGATAGACCTTCGTGAGATCGGTGGACGTGATCTGTTTCAGGCGAATGAGTTCCGCGAGTACCGCCAGCGGCTGAAACGCGAGATCGTCGTCGGTATCGGGCTTCTTTGGTGCGCCCGGCTGCGGGCGAAGCTCCGTCTTCCCGCGCCCGTCTTTGTTCGGTGCCTCCCCCGGAACCGCGTTGAAGTACACCGCGGGCGGGACCGCGTTACCCAGATCGAGCTTGTTGAACGCGGCGCCGCTCCGAAGCGTGCTGGTGAGCGCCCCGGCCACCGTCTTGCGTTCCGCGTCCGTCAGCGTGATCCCGGCGACCCATTCCGCGCCCTGCACCATTTCCGCGGTGACCGCTTCGACCTTCGGCTGAGCGGCGGTCGCCGCAACCGCGCGCTGAAACGTCGCGTTACCGACACCGACCGCGGCAACGGCAGCGAAGAGATCGCGGCGCGAAACATCGGGTGACATCGAGGTGCCTTTCCTTGATTTGGTGGCGCAAAGAACGAATGGTATTCGCCTGACGATTCTACCCACTGTTGCGAGTCGAGTATGCTGCGGATTCCCGCGATTGCAGCGCGTCCACAACCGCCGGACACGTGACCGCCCCCTGAACCCAGTTGCCCGACCGCGTGTCCGGTGTTCACCGCACGAAACCAGACCGGGACACGTCGATGGGCGCTTCACACGAAGAGGGTTGGTGTACCACAACGAACCCGCGGTACCTCCTGAAGCTGTCACGCATCCGGCCGAACGGCCGCAAGTACCTGCTTCTTGTGTGTGCTGCGGTTCGTCATCTGGTACCCGGTTCACAGACCGGGATCGCGGACCGGGTTCTCACAGAAATCGAACGATTCGCGGTCGCACAGCCCCGTAAGGGCGTTCAGACGCACATCTGGCGGGACGTGATTCAGCGCGCGATCCCGCAAATCTCCAGCCCGTCATCACTCTCGGGGCTTTCAGCTAACAGCATGTGGCTGCGCCTACTGGAACACCGGTTGGGCGCGCTATCCCAGATCCGCGCGGCGGACGTGAACGTGGCACTCGACTCGGCATTCTCTCAAATCGAATATCGCATCCGGGCGGATACGGCGACCGAAGTGCGGGCACTGGCCGCGCGCCTCACCCCCGCGCGGCGACTCGCGGTACCCGGCTGGTTCAGGCGATTATTGGGCGCGCTCGTGCCTCCCGAACCGGCCCCAAACCTGTCGGTTCAACAACTCCGGGACGAAATCGTGTCGCGTGTGTCCCCGGAGCGCCAGGAGGCAGTTCGCGCGACGTGGTCCGGGATCACAGACACCACTGCCGCTACAACACAAGCGCACCGTCTCATTGACGAGCACATCCAACAGCAAATGGCCGAAGTGACCGCACGGGCTTGCGATCTGGTGCGCGAAGTGTTCGGCAACCCGTTCCGCCCGCCCGTAATCGATCCCGCGTGGCTCCAGTGGAACCACGGAGCAGTTCACCACATCGCGGAACGGATCTCGGCGAGCGGCGATTTCACCGATCTACCGGTCCTGGGTGACGCGCTCGAAGACGCGGGCTGCGGAAATGAGGAACTGCTGCGCCACTGTCGCGAACCGCACCGGCACGTTCCCGGGTGCTGGGCGCTCGACGCCGTGCGAGGGCGAAATTGAACTCGGTGCTGTGATCGGAAGTCGAAAGGCCGGCGCAACAACGAACCCGGTTGGGGTGACTCGCGAGTCACCCCAACCGGGTTCCGCAGAGAACAGACAGCTTACCAATCGTTGTTCAGAACCTCGCCGCCGGCGCGCGTGCAGGAGTAAGCGAGCGTGACCGGTGACACCGAGGACCGAACGAAGCGCACGCTCCCGTCCGCCAGAACCACGTTCGCGCCGCCCGTGTGGAAGCTGTACATTTCGCTGTCGTTTGTGCAGTTAACGACGCAGGTGCCGGGTGTCTTGTTCGTGCCGCTCGTCACCCCGCTGATGCTGAACCCCGTGTCCGGGTCCGCCCACCCCCACCCGTCGGCCGTGTTGGTCCCTTGGTCCTTGCCCAGGATAAACACGTTCGGGCGCCCGGCGTCTTCCGCGAGCATGATCGTGTTCGACGTCCCGTCGGTGATCGCGGTGATCCGGACCCGCAAGGGGAAGTTCGATGCCGTTTCTTTTTCCAGCACACCGACCGCCGCGCCCGCACCGGGGTACGTCAGCCCGTTGGCGGGCCAGAAGTCGGGCTTCACCTCGTTGACCGAACCGTAGTCCCCCGCCCCAAGCGCGCCGAGGCTCGTGGCGCGGCGGCTGTCCGGGGCCGACGGGCACTTGAACAGCTTGAACGAGGTCTGCGACACAACCGCGTTGGTTCCGCTGTTCCACGCCACGTTCAGATCCCACTGCTTGGCGACATTGTCCTGTTCGACGTAGGGCAGCCCGAGCGTCGTCCACGAGCGCTTGGCCGGAACGGTCGTCCGGCTGGGGGGCAAGAAGCCGTTCGCGCTTTCAAAGTTGTGGATCGCCAACCCGAACTGCTTCAAATTGTTCTGGCAGCTCATGCGGGCCGCGGCCTCGCGCACTTTCTGCACCGCGGGGAGAAGTAACCCAATGAGGATCGCGATGATCGCGATCACGACCAGCAGTTCAATGAGCGTAAAAGCGCGACGCGGGCGCTGGAGCATGAAGCACCTTGTTCGGAAGTCGGGATCGAATGTTTATAGAACTGAAGAGGTGTAGAATTCTTACCGTCGTGGCCAAGAAAGTCTCATTATTATCCGAAGAACATTTTGTGTTGAAAATGTGAAGCCCCGAGACCCGATCGGCACACGTTTCGGGTGCTCCTGGCCCGTCGTGCGTGTAAGCTAGCGGCGCTGCCCACTACTCAGGAGCTTCACAATGTCGCTTTCCCGCCGCCAGTTCCTCGCCGCGTCTGCCACGGTCGCGTCCGCCGGTTTCGGTGCCGCGATCGACCCGATCAAGCGCCCCGGCGACAAGCCGGACCTGAAGCTCGCACTGGCCGCGTACAGCATGCGGCAGTTCCTCGATCTGAAAAAACCGACGATGACACTGTTCGAGTTCATCGACCTCGCGGCCGACCTGCCGCTCGACGCGGTCGAGCTCACGTCGTACTACTGGACCGAAACGACGGATGCTTACGCTGAGAAGCTGAAGGCGCACGCCACCAAAAAGAAGCTCGCGATCTCGGGCGTACCGGTCGGTAACAACTTCTGTGTGCGGGACGAAGCCAAGTACAAACTGGAAATTCAGAAAGTGAAGGATTGGGTCGTGCGCGCGGCGAAAGTGGGGGCCACAACCGTGCGCATTTTCGCCGGTGGGCTCGACAAGGGCGACACTCTGGAGAGCGCACAACAGCGCGTGGTCGCCGCGATCAACGAGTGCTGCGAGGTCGCTGAAAAGCACGGCGTGCTGCTCGCGCTAGAGAACCACGGCGGCATCACCGACACGCCCGAGCACCTACTCGACCTGGTGAAACCAGTGAAGAGCAAGGCCCTGGGCGTGAACATCGATACGGGTAACTTCAAGACCACCGATCCCTACGCGGACATCGCGAAAATCGCCCCCTACGGCGTGGTGTCGCAGGTGAAGACCGAAGTGTATCCCGACGGGAAGATCCAAGACGCAGACCTCGCGCGAGTCGTGAAGATCCTCAAGGACGCGAACTTCCACGGGTTCGTCGCGCTGGAATACGAAGGGAAGGACGACCCGAAAGTCGCCGTGCCGAAGCACGTCAAGGAACTGCGGAAGCTGATTTCGGGCTGAGGACGGAAAAGACGGAAGGAAGAGCCGCAGATCACGCAGATGACGCGGATCAGACAGAAGAGTGATTTTAAGCCCCGATAGGGGCGACAGCAGGTAGCCAGGGGTGAAGCGGTGGCGCAACCCCTGGCGGACCAGGAAGTAACTCAACGTTACGTGCAGTTGTGACGCGGAAGATGTCCGGGGTTCGCGGAAGCCCGCCAGGGGTTGCGCTCGCGTAGCTCGCTCCACCCCTAGCTACTCGCCTACGCCCCCTATCGGGGCTTAAAAATCGCTCTTCTGTCTTCTGCTTTAATCCGCGTGATCCGCGGCTCTTCCTCTTGCCCATTCCACCTTTACTCCAGCCCTAACGCCGTCAGCAGCATGTCCTTCACGTGTGTCATGGGTACGCTCGCAGCGGGCATGGGGCCGTGGCCGATGAGAATGGGGCGGTCGAGCGGGTCGACCGCGGCCAGGCCGTGGCTCCCGCGCACGATCTCTGCGTCCAGCGGAACCACGTCGAACGTCGTGCGGAATCCGAGCTTTTTCTGGAGGAGCCGGCGCGCGCTGTGGAGCTTGGGGAACCACAGCCGCGGGTCGAAGAACAGTTCGCACGGGTCGAAGCCCGGCTTCGCGTGAATGGCGACCGCGCGAGCGTAGTCGGGGCACACCTTGTCGTCGAGCCAGAACGGGTACGCGAACCACGCATCCGGTTCGGACAGGAGCACGATTTCTCCGCTGCGCTGGTGGTTGAGGCCGAGTTCGGCGCGTTCCTCGCCAACATAAAGTTTCGCGACCCCAGGGACCGCAGCGAGAACCGCGCGCACGCGGGCCAGATCTTCAGCATCGCGAACGTAAACGTGCGCGACCTGGTGGTCGACCACCGCGAACGCGCGCGAGCCGTATAAATCGAGTTGCTCGCCGAACGGCCCCTCGCGCACCGTGAGGAACTCGGCTTCGCGCAGCGCGCGGTTCAGGTACACGGGGCGCGTCACGTCGCAGTGCCCGTACTCGCTCACCACCCACACCTGCGCGCCGAGTTGGTTCGCCATATCGAGTATCGGCTCGCAGGCGTCGTCGAGTTCCTTCACGCACTTCGCCATGTCGCAGCCGCTCGGCCCGAACCGCTGCGGGTCGTAGTCGAGGTGCGGGAGGTACACGAGGGTGAGGGTCGGCTTCTCGAACTGCATCACGTTGGCCGCGGCCTTGGCGATCCACTGCGTGCATTTCAGCCCGGCCATCGGTCCCCAGAACGACGGGAACGGGAACTTACCGTGTACCCGCTCCAGTCCCTCGGCGATTTCCGGCGGCGAACCGGTGATACCGAACGCCTTGTTACCGTTCACCGCGTAGTGCGGTTTCGGCGTCACGGAGATGTCCACCGCGGCGCCCTGGTTGAACCACCAGAACAGTTTCGCGCTCTTGAACTCCTTGTTGCGTTCCTTCGCGCGCTGCCGGGCCGTTTCGTACACGGGCACGGCCTGAATGAGCCGGTTGGACTGCTGCCAGAACCGGACCTCGTTCGTGCTGTGGAACCGCCACCCGTTCGCAACCACCCCGTGCTTGTTCGGCATCACGCCCGTGAGGATCGTGGCCTGCGCGGTACAGGTGACGGCCGGGATCACTTCCGGCATGTCGATGTACCAGCCGGTCGCCGCGAGCGCCTTGAGGCGCGGGGCGTGTTCGAGGAGCCGGGGCGTAAGGCCGACCGCGTTGATTAGTACGATTGGTTGCATACGAACACGGTATCGAGGCGAAGCCCGTCCGTCAGGACAATAGCGAGGAGTGACAAAATGCAGACGCGGCGACTCGGCAATTCGGACCTGAATATCACTACGATCGGTTTCGGGGCGTGGGCCATCGGCGGCGGGGACTGGGCGTTCGGCTGGGGACCGCAGGACGACGCGGACAGCGTCGCCACGATCCGCGGCGCGCTGGACCTTGGTATCAACTGGATCGATACCGCCGCGGTGTACGGCCTGGGGCACTCGGAAGAGGTGGTTGCGAAGGCGCTTGAAGGCGTGAAGAATCGGCCTTACGTGTTCACGAAATGCGCTCGCATCTGGGACCAGAACCGGCAGATCGGGAAGAGCCTGAAGGCCGCAAGCATCCGCGCGGAGTGCGAGGCCAGCCTTAAGCGCTTGAAAGTGGACGTGATCGACCTCTACCAGATCCACTGGCCCGAGCCGCCGGAAGACATCGACGAGGGCTGGCAGACCGTCGTGAAGCTCAAGGAGGAGGGCAAGATCCGCTGGGCCGGGGTGTCGAACTTCAGCGCGGAGCAGATGGCGCAGGTGTCGAAGTTCGGGCCGATCACTTCGCTCCAGCCGCCGTACTCGATGATCCGGCCCGAGGTTGAAGCGAGCGTGCTGCCGTACTGCCTCGCAAACAACATCGGGGTGATCGCGTACTCACCGATGGCGAGCGGGCTGTTGACCGGCGCGATGACGCGCGAACGCATCGCGGCGATGCCCGCGGACGACTGGCGCAAGGAGAAGAACAGGCATTACCAGGAACCGCTGCTAACGCGGAACCTGAACCTCGTCGAACTACTCAAAGCAATCGGCACACGACACGGACGGACGCCGGGCGAAGTCGCGATCGCGTGGGCACTGCGCCACCCGGCCGTGACCGGAGCTATTGTGGGCGCCCGCAAGCCGGGTCAACTGAAGGAACTGGTCGGCGCGGCCGATTGGCGGTTGACGCCGGCCGAGATCGGTGAGATAGATGGGTACTTGAAAGCGAACCCGGCGTGAGCGCAGGAGGCAAAACGATGACCACTGTCACCCTGGCCGATGCGTGCCTTCGGTTACCGGAACTAATCAGCCTCGTTGCCCGTGGCGAGCACGTGGTGATCGTCCAGAACGGCGTCGCACTCGCCGCACTCACGCCCCCCGCGTTCGCGCCCCCGACACCGGAAACAGAAGCCGCACGTCAGGAGCAAATCGGCACACTGTCTCGCCTGATCGCGCAGTGGCACGAAGAAGACGGTGTCCCGTTCCCGCCCGCCGGCGCGCCGGGGGAACGGGCGCAACCGGAGTCGCCCGCCGCATGATCTTCCCGACGTTCGCCCCGCCGACCACGCGCTCGCCGTCTTTTGTGCTGGACGCTTCGGTCGTCGCGACGTGGGGCATCCCGCGTCGGTACGTCGTTTACACGCACCGCGTTCGGTCTCAACTCGCGTCGGGTGTTGCACTGACCACCGCCACGTGGCCGTTCGACGTGGCGGAGCAACTCCTGACGGCAGTGCAGCGCGGCGAAACAACCCGGCCCCGCGCGGACGCCCTCCTCACCGGCTTATCCGGGTTCCGTCTTTACATCGACGACGAAGGGCCGTTCCGGGTGTGGCCCACAATGCTGGACCTGGCACGCGCGCATGACATTTCTGTGCGCGATGCTGCGTATCTCGAACTCGCACTACGAACGGCTCTCCCTCTCGCCACAATTGATGCCACTCTCACCCGCGCCGCGGTTGCAGCACGGGTTACGATTTTTGCCCCGTAATCTTGTTCCGAGGTGGACTCATGTTGCGCTGGTTGATGTTCGCCGCATTTGCGCTCGGCGCGTTCGCGCCGCCAGTATTCGCACAGCCCGGCCCTACTGTCGCGCTGAAGCCGCTCGCAGGGGCGGAACTCAAAGAATACATTCGCGCGAACTACACGAAGTACGAATACCAGATCCCGATGCGCGACGGCGTGAAGCTGTTCACGGCCGTGTACGTTCCGAAGGACGACGCGCAGACGTACCCCATGATGCTGACCCGCACGCCGTACAGCGTCGCCCCCTACGGTGCGGACAAGTACCCGGACGCGCTGCGCCCGAGCGCGCAGTTCGTGAAGAGCGGGTACATCTTCGTGCACCAAGACGTGCGCGGGCGGTGGATGTCGGAGGGGGAGTTCGTGAACGTCCGCCCGCACAACCCCGCGAAGAAGGGAAAGGAAATCGACGAGAGCAGCGACACCTACGACACCGTGGAGTGGCTCATCAAGAACGTGAAGGGCCACAACGGAAAGGTCGGGATCACGGGCATCTCGTACCCCGGCTTCTACACGGTGTGCGGCATGATCGACGCACACCCCGCGGTCAAAGCGGTTTCCCCGCAAGCGCCCGTGAGCGAATGGTTCATCGGCGACGACTTCCACCACAACGGCTGCCTGTTCCTGCCGCACTGCTTCAACTTCATGTACGGGTTCGGCAAGAACCGCCCGGAACCGACCAAGAAAGGCTCGCGCGACCGCTTCGAGCACGACACCCCCGACGGCTACAAGTTCTTCCTCGAAATGGGGCCGATCAAGAACGCGGACGCGAAATACTACAAGGGCGAGATCGCGTTCTGGAAAGAGGTGATGGAGCACGGCACCTACGACGATTTCTGGAAGGCCCGCAACATCCGGCAGCACGTCAAGAACATCAAGCCGGCCGTGCTCACCGTGGGCGGGTGGTTCGACGCAGAGAACCTGTTCGGCGCGCTCGAAATCTACAAGCACGCGGAGGCGAACGCCCCGCCCCAATTCAACCATCTCGTGATGGGTCCGTGGGTCCACGGCGGGTGGAGCCGCGGGGAGGGCGATCACCTCGGCGACGTCAACTTCAACGCGAAGACGTCCGAATTCTACCGCGAGACGATCGAGTTCCCGTTCTTCGAGTACCACTTGAAGGGGGTGGGCGAGAGTAAGCACCCGAAGGCATGGGTGTTCGAGACCGGCACGAACGTGTGGCGCAAGCACGATGCGTGGCCGCCGAAAACGGCCAAAGCCACGAGCTTCTACCCTCACCCCGGCGGCGTTCTATGGGGGAACGCACATCTCGGAAAAGATGCAGTCGATTCAGCGTCCCCACCGCCCGCGTTCGATGAGTTCGTATCCGACCCCGCGAAGCCGGTGCCGTTCATCAACAAGACGGACATCGGGATGGTGAAGGAGTACATGACCGCCGACCAGCGGTTCGCGTCCGCGCGGCCGGACGTGCTGGTGTATCAGGGCGAAGTGCTGAAGAGCGACCTCACCATCGCGGGGCCGATCGAAGTGGAACTGTACGTCTCCACCACCGGCACCGACGCGGACTGGGTCGTGAAGGTGATCGACGTGTACCCCGACGACTTGGCGGACCCGGACCCGAACCCGACCGGCGTGAAGATGGGCGGTTACCAGCAGCTCATCCGCGGGGAGCCGTTCCGCGGGAAGTTCCGCAACAGCTTCGAGAAGCCGGAACCGTTCAAGCCGAGTGAAGTGACGAAGGTGAAGTTCACCATGCCGGACGTGTTCCACACGCTGCGCCCGGGGCACCGGTTGATGGTGCAGGTGCAGTCGACGTGGTTCCCGCTGGTCGACCGCAACCCGCAAACGTTCTGCGACATCTACAAGGCGGACGCGAGCGACTTCAAGAAGCAGACGCACAAGGTGTATCGGGACGCGGAGCACCCGTCGCGCATCACCGTTGGCGTAATCAAGTGAGGAACGCAGCGGGAGAAATACAGCCGCGGATAAACGCAGATCACGCGGATTAAAGCAGAAGGACGATTTTAAGCCCCGATAGGGGCGGAGGCGGGTAGCCAGGGGTGAAGCGATAGTCACAACTGCACGTAACGTTGAGTTACTTCCTGGTCCGCCAGGGGTTGCGCTCGCGTCGCTTGCTCCACCCCTGGCTACTCGCTGACGCCCCTATCGGGGCTTAAAATCGTCCTTCTGCTTTAATCCGTGTGATCTGCGTTTATCCGCGGCTCAGCCTTCTGCCTTCTGCCTTTTCTGCCCTGCTCACGCCAGCACGCCCTTCACCACTTCACCGTGGACGTTAGTCAGCCGGCGCTTGATGCCATTGTGGTAGTACGTCAGTTTCTCGTGGTCGATGCCAAGTAGGTGTAGCACGGTGGCGTGAAAGTCGTACCACGGCACCGGGTGCTCGGCCACCTTCCAGCCGATATCGTCCGTGCTCCCGAACGCGATACCGGGCTTGCACCCCGCGCCGGCCAGCCAGCACGAGAACCCGTACTTGTTGTGGTCGCGGCCCGTACCCACCACGTTCCCGGCGCTCTGCGTGAACGGTGTGCGCCCGAACTCCGTGGTGAAAATCACCAGCGTGTCCTTCAGCATATCTTTCTGCTTCAGGTCTTGGAGCAGGGTCGCAATAGGTCGGTCGATGCGCCCGGCCTCCGCAGAGTGGTTCTCCAGCACGTTCTCGTGCGCGTCCCAGCTCGTGCGCGGCGTCCCGGCGATCGGCCCGCCGCTATAAATCTGCACGAAGCGCACGCCCTTTTCGAGCAGGCGCCGGGCGAGCAGGCACCGGCGCCCGCAGTCCGCGGTCTTCGGGTCATCGAGCCCGTACTGGATCTTTAGTTTTGCCGGCTCTTTCGAGAGGTCGGCGACCGCGGGGACCGCGAGCTGCATCTTCGCCGCGAGCGAATAGCTGTTGATGCGGGCCGCGAGATCTCCCTCGCCGCCGCTGCGTTCCAGGTGCATCGCGTTGAGCCGGTCGAGCGCAGTGCGCGAGTCCTTCTCTTCGTTCGCGGGAATCGCCTTTTCTGGGAAGAGATCGCGCACGGGGGCGTCGCCACCGCGGAACACGACGCCCTGGTGCTGCGCCGGGAGGAACCCGCTCGACCAGTTCGACGCCGCACCGTTCGCTTCCCCGCGGCCGTCCGGCAGCACGACGAACGCCGGGAGGTCGTCGGCTTCGGTCCCCAGCCCGTAACTGAGCCACGAGCCGAGCGCCGGGTAGCCGTTAAACTGGAACCCGCTGTTCAGCACGAACAGCGCCGGCGTGTGGTTCGCACTGTCCGCAGTCATCGAGTTAATGACCGTGAGTTCGTCCGCGACCCCGGCGATGTGCGGGAACAGGTCCGACACCCACAAGCCGGATTTCCCGCGCTGCTTGAACGCCCAGTCCGGCTTGCGCAGTAACCCGACCTGCCCGAAGAACACGTCCGGCTTGCTGTCGCTCCCGAGCGGTTTGCCGTGGAGCTTCGTCAATTCTGGCTTGTAGTCGAACGAATCGAGGTGGCTCATCCCGCCGACGAGTGAAATCTGAATCGCGCGCTTGGCCTTCGGAGCGTGGTGCGGCTTCGCGCCCACAACGCCGTCATTCGCGAGTAGGTGCAGCGCAGCCGCGGACGCGAGACCGTTCGCGGACCAGGAGAAGAAATCGCGTCGGGAGAGGGCCGTCATATGAGGTCCGTGTTGTGGCTTGTGGTGCTCTGCAATCGCCCGATGTTAGTTTGTTCGACTACACCCGCGCCCACCCGCTCGTTAACACTCGCGGTTCGCCAAGAGGCCCAGGCGAACGGCCAGTGTCAGCCGGCTGGTGGTAGATTAAGTTCTTGGCGAACCGCGAGTGTTAACGAGCGGGTGGGGCACTCCACACCCGCTCAACGACTCCAGTCGCGTCACTCCACGATCACGAACTCGTTGCTGTTGAACAGCACGCGGCCCAGCGCTTTGAGTCCGTGGTCGTTGACCAGCTTCACGGCGAGTTTCAGTTCGTCCCCGCTCGGCGGGCGCTGGTACGCGAGCAGCCAGGCGCGCGTGACTTGCTTCTCAACCCCATCGGCTTCTTTCGCGACGCGGGCGGCGAGGGCATCGGCCGTGCGGAGCGCGAAGCCGTTGTTCCACAGCGCGAGTGCCTGGAGTGGCGTCGTGGTGACCGCGCGCCGCGGAGCTGCCGCTGCGGGGTCCGGGCAGTCGAACGCATCGAGTAACCCTTGGTTCGCGCCGCGCGGGGTGAACCGGTACACGCTCCGCCGGTGGAACTCCGGCCCGACCGGATCGAACGGGTCGAAGTACGCGGTACCGTTGAAGTCGCGCATCTTGTAGTCGCTGAACCCCTTCCCGCCGACCTCGCGGTTCAACAAGCCCGACGCCGTCAGCATCAGGTCGCGCACCACCTCACCCTCCAACCGGTGCGGCTTGTACCGCCACAGGAGGCGGTTGTCGGCGTCCTTCGCGCTCGCGTCCTTTCGGGGGGCGGACGCCTGCCGGTACGCCGCCGAGGTCACGATGAGCTTGTGGAGTGATTTGAGGCTGTACTTGCGGTCCGCGAACTCGGTCGCGAGCCAGTCGAGCAGTTCGGGGTGCGACGGGCGCCCGCCGTTGAAGCCGAAGTCGTTCGGCGTCTCGACGATTCCCGTACCGAAGTGGTAGTGCCACACGCGGTTCACAATCACGCGACCGAACAGCGGGTTGTTTGGCGCGGTGATCCACTCCGCGAGCTTTTTGCGCCGGTCCGCGTCGGTCGCGTTCGGGGCGAGTCCGAAATCCGCCTTCGGACCCGTCAGTGCCGACAACCCCGCGGGCGCAACAACCGCCGCGGGAGTCGCGAGGTCACCGCGAATGAGTACCCGCGTGACTCCCGGCGCTTGGGGGACGTTCGCGTAGATTTTCGCGTTCGCCGCGAGCTGGCGCAGCGTTCCGAGCCGCGCAGCGAGTGTTTCGTGCTGCATGCGAAGCGCGGTCCGCGTCGCACGGTCTTCAGGCCCGAGTTTCGCAGCAAGTTCGGCCTCACTCACGAAGCCGCCACCGGACCGGAACGAGGCTTCGATCTCTTCGTGCGAGAGCGCCTTGTCGTACAGGCGTGCTGCGCTCACGGTGCCGGCGAGCATCCTGTTCCCGCCGGCCGGTTCGTGCCGGCACCCGAACACAACGACCGCCTTTTCCGCCTGGAACCCGAGTGCTCCTCTGGGCGCATAGCCAGCGCCATAGCGCTCGCCGTTGCGGTACCCGGTGATGGTGCCATCAGCGCTGAACGTAATGGCGAAGTGAACGAACTCGTTCGTGGCCCCCTTTTCTTCCGAGCCGCCGAACGACTTGTATCGCACGAATCCGTTACTCCCGGCCATCCACCGGGCCGGCTCGTTTTCACCGAACACGATCGCATCAAACTCGTTCCCGTCGGGCGTCTGCACGGAGATGATGCCGCCGCCGCGTTGCGAGAGAGAATCGAGTTTCACCCAGGCTTCGAGCGTCTTCGCCTTCAGGTCGAAGGGTAATGCGGACGTGCGTAAGAGCGCGGTTTTGCCGTCGAGTACCGCACCCTCGGACGTGAGTTTTGCGCCCCCCACGAGTTTGACGTGCAGCTTACCAATGAGGTCGTCGCTCCCTCGCCGGAAGTCCCACGCAGCAATCGGAGCGGGGGCGAGTTTGTCCGTTTTCCCCATCCCCTTCTCGGTCAGAACCGCCTTGCGTGCGGGATCTTCGAGGGCCGCGAGTTTTTTGGTGACGGCGCCCAACTCCTTGACGAGCTTCGCGATTTCGCTCGTCGTTTTGGCGTCGGGCGCGGGGCGCTCGCCGAACCCGACGCCACCGAGCGCGGACGCGAGCCGGTAAAAATCGGCCTGGGAGATGGGATCGAACTTGTGGTCGTGGCACCGGGCACAGTTCGCGGTCAGCCCGAGGAACGTTTGCGCCACGCCGCCGACGATGTCTTCGAGTTCGTCCTGCCGCGCGATCGCCCGCATCTGGTCGTTGCCGAGCACCGTGTTGTGAACTCCGGCCACCAGGAAGCCCGTCGCGCGGGTGGCATCGGGATCACCGGGCTGGAACACGTCCCCCGCGAGTTGCAGCCGCACGAATTCGGTGTACGGCACGTCCGCGTTGAGTGCCCGAATCACCCAGTCGCGGTAGTGCCACGAATTCTCACGCGGCGTGTTCCGCTCGAAGCCGTCCGTTTCGCCGTAACGCACCACGTCGAGCCAGTGGCGCGCCCACCGCTCGCCGTAGTGCGGCGACGCGAGCAACCGGTCGACCACTTTCTCGTAAGCGGTCGCGTCCGTGTCCCGCACGAACGCATCCACCTCTTCCGGCGACGGAGGTAGGCCGGTGAGGTCGAAGTGCACGCGGCGAATCAGCGTGCGCCGGTCCGCTTCCGGGGAGAGCGATAGCCCCCTGTCGCTCAGTTTCGCCACGATGAAGCGATCGATCGTATTGAAGGCGCGCGGCTTTGCGTCCGGGACTTCGGGCACCTTCGGGCGCGTGACGGGCTGAATCGCCCACCAGTCGTACCCGGCGCGAGCGTCTGTCGTGAAACGGAACGGGTCGATCGGGTCCGTGCCCCACTTCGCCCCGCTCTCGATCCACTCCTTGAGCAGCTTCTGTTCGGCTTCCGGCAACGGCTTCTTCGGCGGCATTTCACCCGCGACGACGCGCTCCCACAACGAGCTACTCGCGGGCTTACCCGGCACGACGGCCGGGGCGTCCGTGGCGAACACGCCCGCTTTGCGCGAGAGATCGAGTTTGCCCTTCGGCTTCGGTCCGCTGTGGCAATCGACGCACCGCGCGGCGAGCAGCGGGGCGATTTGTTTGTCGAAGTCGGGCGGTGCGGCCGTGGCGCTGGAAGCGAACAGGAACGCGATGAGTGAGAGAGCTGTGCGCGGCATGATGGACTCGGCGCGACCACGAGGCGGGAGGTCGCGCCATTGTCACCGATTTACCGCTTCGGTTCAACCGTTGACTCGCAGGGCGCGTTCGTCCCGTTTGTCCAGCTCGTCCACCGTGCGGGCGGGTTCCATGCGGGGGCGAGTTTGAGGTGCTTGCTCAGGTACGGGTTGAGCGAGTGGTCCATGAACAGGTCGCGCGGGTAGGTCGCGGACGGGCGCGTCGTGCGAGCATCCAGGAGCCCCGCATACACGCATGCCTCGGCCACGAGTTCGCTGCAAAAGTAGCTGCCGTGATCGATCCCGTGCGGCTTCCCGATGAACGCGGTGCGAATGGGACCGCGTGTGCGGAAGATCGTGAGCTGTGCGGCCAGGCGCCGGATCGCGAACTCCCGCTCGTTGGTCGCCAGCGCGAACTCGGTGAGCCGCGCGGACTGTTCCGGCGTCAGGGGGCACGCCCGCGCCCGCACCCACACGCGCCCCTCGGCCTCGTAAGAGAACATGTGCGGCAGCGTGTCGAGCACGCGACACTTCATCGTGTCGTGCGGCCCGCCCTCGAGGATGCCCATTTTCCCGTCGGGCATCGCGAACACGATCATCGAGTGCGTCGGGTGGCTGGTCCCCGCGAGGTTGTGCATCACCTTCCAGAAGATCGATCCGTCCGCGCTCAGCACAATGTCGCCCGGTTGCGGCACATACGGGCGCGCCGGTCCGCGCAGAAGGTGATCTTCCTTAAAGATCGGCTGCCACAAGTACGAACCGGGCGGTTCGGGCTTACCGGAACCCGGGAACGCGAGGTTCGCCACCTTCTCGCGGATGCGGGTCTCAATGGGCTTCAAGTAGAACGGCACGCGCCGCTCTTTCGCCAACGGCGGGGTGAGGGGCGGTTGACTCGGGTAGGGGTACGGCGCGGGATCACTGCCGACGGCACACAGGGCTACCAGACAGAGCGGCGTCATGCCGGGAACTCCGTTGCGGGCGCAGAACCACGGTCGGTTCTATTTATCGAGCGCCAGCGCCCCCGGTGTTCCGCGTGCCTCATGCGACAGGGCGCCGACCGGCACAGAACGGAACCAAGAGTTCCGATTGTAGCGGCTGGGTGCGGATAACTTTTCAATCCGGACTGTCACTATTCTTTACCCAAACGGTAAGATATTCCCAGCCATCCCAACCTGACGGCCCTCCGAATCGTTCGAGGCACCTCATGCGCACCCGTTTGCTGCTGGGCGCCGGCCTGATTGCCGCGCTCGCGATCCTGTCATCACACTCCGCGCCGGCCAGCGCGAAACAACCGCCCTCCAAGACCGTACCGAAGGCCGGCGATCTGAAGAAATATGACGACGTCATCACGAAGGACTTCACCACGACGACGGGCGTCTTCGCGGTCCACCGGCACGACGACAAACTGTACTTCGAGGTTCCCCAGGACAAGCAGGGGCGCCTGTTCCTGTGGCAAGCCGAGGTCGCGAAGGGGCCGGGCGGCGGCATGTTCGGTAGTTGGGGCGGTGCGGCCCTCGGTTCCGCGGTGCTGAAGTTCGAGCGCCGGGCCAACAAGCTCTACTTGTGGAAGGTCGGGTTCGCGAAGCGGTCCGATGGGAAGGCGGTACAAGCCTCCATCGACGCGAGCGCGACGGACTCCATCGTCGGCGTGTTCAACGTCGAGTGCGAGGGCAAGGATCGGTCCACGGTCATCAACGTGTCGGACACGTTCATCTTCGGGATCAGCGACCTGCCCATCACCCGCGCCGCGGGGGCCGCGGGCGCGAGCGTGGACTCGGGGCGGTCGTACCTCTCCGAAGTGAAAGCGTTCCCGAGCAATATCGAGGTCCGGGCACTGATTACCTTCCGCGCGAGCGGCGGCTTCGGCGGCCCGGCGGGACCGGGCGGGCTGGGCGGACTGGGTGGGGCCAAGAGCGTGACGGCGCTCGTCCACCACAGCCTCGCGATCCTGCCGGAAACGCCGATGCAGGGCCGGCTCGCCGACCCGCGCGTGGGGTACTTCACCGAAGAGTTCGTGGACTACTCGCACCCGAAGCAGTGGGCCGTAGCGCGCGAGTTCATCACCCGGTTCCGCCTGGAGAAGAAAGACCCGTCCGCGGCGGTCAGCGAAGTGGTGAAGCCGATCACGTTCTACCTGTCGAAAGAGATCCCCGAAAAGTGGCGCCCGTTCATGAAGCAGGGCGTTGAGGACTGGGCACCGGCGTTCGAGAAGGCCGGGTTCAAGAACGCGATCATCTGCCGCGACGCGCCGACGCGCTCCGAAGACCCGAACTGGGATCCGGAAGACGCGCGCCACTCGGTCATCCGGTGGGTGGCCGAGCCGGTGCAGAACGCGATGGGGCCGCACGTCCACGACCCGCGCTCGGGGGAAGTGATCTCCGCGCACATCATCTTCTGGCACGACATGGTGAAGACCGCGCAGACGTGGTACTTCGTGCAGTGTTCCGCGGTGGACCAGAAGGCCCGCAAGTTCCCGCTCCCGGACGACACCACCGGCGCGATGATCCGCTACGTGTGCGCGCACGAAGTGGGCCACACGCTCGGGCTGCGCCACAATCACCGCGCGAGCCAGGCGTTCTCCGTGAGCCAGTTACGCGACCCGAAATTCTGCGCCGAGTACGGCAGCGTCGCGTCGATCATGTCCTACGGCCGGTGCAACTACGTCGCGCAGCCGGAAGACAAGGTGGACCCGAAGAACCTGCTGCCGAAGATCGCCCCGTATGACAACTTCGCCATCGAGTGGGGCTACAAGCCGGTCGCGAGCGCGAAGACCCCCGACGAGGAGCGCAAGACGCTCGACGAGTGGGCCGCGAAGCAACTGGACAACCCGTTCCTGCGGTTCGGCGGCGAAGACGGCCCGTCGATGGTGGACCCGACCGTGCTCACCGAGAACATCGGGAGCGACCCGATCCAGGTCACCGCGTGCGGGCTGAAGAACCTCGACCGCGTGCTCGAACACATGCTCGCCGCGACGACCGAAAAGGGCGAGGACTACGCGCTGCTCGAAGAGGTGTACGAAGAACTCCTCAACGCGCGCATGGGCTGGTTCATGGCCGTGGCGAAGCAGGTGGGCGGCGTGGTGGAGAACCGCACGCTCGGCGGGCGCGGCGGCGAGGCGTTCGTCCGCGTGTCGAAGGACAAGCAGAAGGAAGCCGTGAAGTTCCTGCTGGAAAACGCCTTCACCACACCGACGAAATTGCTCAACCCGGGCCTCGTGAACCAGTTCAAATTCTCGGGCACGGGCAGCGACATCGCGGGCCAACAGCGGCTCATGCTCCGCAGCCTGTTGAGCGCGGGTCGGCTCGCCCGACTCGCCGATGCGGAATTGCTCGCGCCGGACAAGACTTACACCGCCGTGGAGTTAGTAAACGACGTTCAGACCGGGCTGTTCTCGGAACTGAAGTCTGATGCACCGAAGATCGATCCGCTCCGGCGGCAACTCCAGCGCGGGTACGTCGATCTGCTGAAGGCGGAGTTCCAACCGGCCCCGGCGGTGACGGCACCGGTCGGGCCGCAAGGTGCTGGCGCAGCGGCGGGGGCGCGCGGGGCGAGTGAACTTCGCGCTGTCGGCCGCCAGGCGCTCGGTACGCTGGCCGGTCAACTCGAAGCGGCCAAAGGCAAGGCGAAAGACCCGCTGACGGTCGCTCACATCGACGACCTGCACAGTGAGATCACGGCCATCCTCGCGGCCGACAAGAAGAAGTAAGGTTGTAACGTTGCGCGGCGCGGACCAAAAGGTCCGCGCCGCTCGATCAATTCGGGCACATCACCAAATCACGGCCATCACTTCGCCGGTTCAGATAGCCGACCCATGAACAGCACGCTGCCGGTCTTGTGATCGCGAATCAGGTACAGGAACGGGCGGTCGGCCCGGAAGTATTTCGGCATCGGCGGCGGGGCCGCGCTCGTGGTGACAATCACGACACCAGTCGCTGCTGCCGCCTCGGTGCCCTCTTCGTTCACGTCCACGAAAGCTTTATGCAGCACCGCGGAAATCTTCAGATCCTCGCCCCCGTTGTGCATCCCGCTGAAGTCCGCGGCAGTAAATGCCGCCTTCATACCGAGTGCGATCAGGGGATCGTTCAATAGAAACGACTCCTCCACCTTGAACCGCGGCAGGTGAACGTGGACCTCCCGCTCGCGGCGCAAGCCCTTTAGTGCCGCGCCGAGCTTGTCACCGGTCAGCTCCTTCTCGACCGCGGCGAGGCCGTCCGGCTTCTTCGGGAGAATCACGGTCATGCTCACGCGATTACCGGCATACGGTAGGTCGAGTACCTGATAGCCGTCCGCTTCCGCGTAGGAGTACGCGCCGACGCGGTGCATGAGCGGCGCGTCCACCTTCTTGCCGTCGGCGAGCGTGAACGGGAGGTCTTTCGTGTTCTCCTTCTTGAACTTCACGTCCCAATCGCCCTTGAAGTAGATGGCGTTGGTGAGCACAAGGCGCGTACTGCGGGTGACGACGTCCTTCGGGAGCAGTTCCTTGATCTTCTCGCGCGTCTCCTTCTCGACCCACAAATTGATGGTCGCGCGGGCGGCCTCGGGGTCGCTCTTGAAGTCCGTGTCGAACAGCCCGGCGCCGTAGTCGGTGGCGACGCGCTTCTTGTACTCCGGGTTCCACGGGTAGCCGTTCTGTGCCCACAGCGCGTTCGCGGTGGCGAGCGTGAACCCGCGCTTCTTGGCGTCCGGCTCGTCGTTCAGACTCTTCAACACGGCTCCGAACGCCGCGGGCGCGTCGGCGGGCAGGTGAAGAACCTTTTCCATCTCCTCGAAGGTCTTCCCGCGTGCGCCGGCCGCGGTCATGCCCAGCGCCGTGGAAATGCTGAACGGCGAAAAGAACAGGTTCCCGGCCTTGGCTCCGAGTTCGCCGTACAGCGCGCACCCGAACTGCGTGTTACCGGCAACGAGCTTCGCGGTGTCGACCTTGTCCGCTGCGAAGCCGAACCGGGGAACCAGTGTGCCGGCGGCAGCAGCGACGGACGCGGACAGGAACGCGCGCCGAGACAGAATATTCATCGTGATCTCCTCACGGGACGTAACGAACCGAACGTGGCGACACCATTCCGACGCGGGAGCCCGCGCAACGGATTGGGGCTATCGGCCGCGTCCCACGAGGAGGCGCGTTTATTTCACCACGAACGGGCGCTCGGCGATCTTGGTGACCGGCCGCAACGGGATCGGCTTCAGCACGTCCAGCTCGAACGGTTCGCCGACGCGGTTCCCGCACACGTCTTCCAGGCGCGCGTCCACCACGAGCTTGTACTGCCCGCGCGCCCACGGGTTCTTCGGCGCGAACGTGACCACGCGCTCCCCTCCCCCTACGGTGAGCGTTCCCTCCACGTTCTTACCGTCCGCGTCCGTCACCCAGAGCATCCGACCGAGTAGCGCGCGATCGAGCGGCTTCGCCAGTTTGACCACGAGCGGCGCGTCCGAACGCGCACGCGGCGCGACCATCGACCAGTCCTCTGGCCAAACCGGTTGGTCGTCCGGCGCGAGCACGTCGAACGTCTTCTTGTGCGCGGCCGTGAGCGGGCGGCCGTCGAGGTCGAGCCAGTTCGCGTCTACTTCAAAGGTGTACCGCTGCCCCTCTTCGAGAATCGGCCCGTCCTCCTCTCGCGGCTTCAAACCGCGCTTCACGCGCCCCGGATCGAAAAGCAGCGTGAGTCGCAACCCATCTGCGGACCACAACTCCTCGTCGATTTCCAGGAACGGGAACGCGACCCGCGTGCCGTCGGCGCGCACGAGTTTGACGTGCTTGTACACGTCCCCGCGTGCTACTGGACCGGAGAACTGCACGTAAAAGCGCAGCGTGTTCTCGGGCAGCCGATTCCCCGAGGGTGACACCCCCACGACGCTGACGCGCGGACCGGGGGGCGGTTTCGGGATGCTTACCGCGAGCGCGAAGGGCGCGGCCTCAATCTTTGTTCGAGGCGCTGCGGCGAGGTCGCAGAACACGCGGTACTTGGTTCCCGGCACGAGCGGGAACAGAGGATCGAACTTCAGTGCATCACCCGTGACGCTCCACGAACCTGCGACCGGCGGCTTCTTGGCCACTTCGTCCGCCGAACCCTCGTCCACGACCAGGCGCGCCACCTTCGGCCACTCGTCCGCTACCAACTTCGCCGCGGCGAGAGCAGCGAGAGGCGATTTCTCGATACCCACGATTTCGACCGTGGGCGGTGCGCCGGGTTTTGTGGAGACGAGTTTCGCTTGCGGGTCCGCGCCGGGCGCGGAGAGCGCGGAAGTGAGTAGTGAGAGCGTGATGGCGCACGCTCGGAGTACGGTCACAGTCATGGGTGTTTCCGTGCAAATGGGCGGCTGTGCCGGATTGTACCGGGAACGCGCGCCCGATGCACGGAATCACTACAACTGCGGGATCAGCGACTGGAACGGTTCCACGCACGCATCGTCCACCTCGCGTGCGGCCATGAACGCCGGGAAAAGCACGCCGATGAGGATCGCATAGATCCCCATTTTAACGGCGACGATCAGAACGAGCGTGAACAAGTTCACGCCCGCGTTCGTTTCGATGAGCGACGCCACGACCAGGAACATGATGAGCGCGATCAGCCCCGGTCCGCCGGCCGCGACCCCGGCCGTGCGCGTGCATTTGTGGGCCAATTCTTCGTCCAGGGCCGCGCGCGCCAAGCACGAGAGCATCATCATGATGAGCACGGTGCGCGTCATTTCCACGACGCCCGTAATCATCGAAACGATGAACTGCCCCTTCGGGGTGAAGCCCTGCTCCTGGTAGACCGCCATCGTGAGATAGAACATGGTGGCGTCGAGCCGCGTCGGGAGCAGTTCCCAGCGCGACACGTCCGTCGATTCCACCGCGAGAACGCCGACCTCTCTTCCCTGGGCCACAAGGGTGAGAACCAGCACCATGTGAATCAGCGTCGCGACCGCGGCCGCGATCCCGTACCCCCAGTGCCCGGGCGCGCGCGGACCGGAGAGGCACAGCCCGACCCCGACCGCGGCGACGATCCAGTTGATGAGCCCCAGAATGCCCGCGAGCGTGATGTACATCATGCTCGGTGAGATGAACCGGGCCAGCGCGAGCTGGAAGAAGAAGATGATAATCAGCACCATCGACAGCATGAACAGAGCGAACGAGATCCAGATCAGCCGACACCCCCACGCGGCGCGCTCGAACGCCTGGCGCCGGGACGCCTTTTCTTGAGGGCTGAGGGCCTCGTGCGTGCCCGAGCGCCGGGACCGCTTCTTGCGCTCCTCTCCTTCGGGCATCGGGTCGAAATCGCGGTTCTGGCGCTCGTCGTCTCGGTCGCTCCGGCGGTTCGTGCTCGCCCGGCGGCGCGGGCGGTCGTCTTCGTCCTCGTCGTCGTCCCGTACCGGTCGGCGCGCCCGCGTGCGGGGCTCTTCGTGGTCCTCGTCTTCGTCCGGCGCTTGGCCGTCGCCAGGGGTGAAAACCGTCTTGCACGCGGGGCACCGCACCATCGCGGTGGTCCCGTCGGGCACTTCGAGTCCGCTACTGCAATTGGGACAGGTGAGCAACACGTGGGCTTCTCGTGCTCGTGTGGGTTAGGACCGGCGCGCGCACGCATCTTTGGTCTGTAGGGCGGCCAGCGCGGGCGTCAGCATCATGAACGTATACGCGCCGAGGGTCGCGACAATCATCAGCATCCCGAGGTGGGCCATTGTCGAAGGTGCGAATTTCGACTCCGCGAGCAAAACCGTCATGAACAGAATCCCGAGCACGGTCCCGCCGAGAACAAACGCCGAGATCATTATTCCCGTTTGAGACTTTTCTGCCGCACCGTAGTCGCGCGCCGCGGACGCGAGACCTTTCAGTGTAATCAGCACGAAGATCAGGCGCAACACCTCGCAGACCCCGGCCAACAGCGAAACGATGTACTCCCCCCCAATGCTCCGTGATTGGTAAAAGAGCACCGGCAGGAACGCATCCACGGACGGGAGCGCGGACACCATCGACATCCACGCGAACGAACCCACTCCGCCGAGCCCGCGTGCGAACCCGATCCCGCCGCCCCCGTGCAGGTTGCTGAACGTGACTCCCAACAGAATCAGGTGGACGCTCGACAAGACGGTTGAGGTGATTGCCATTCCGCGCCCGCGGTTCGATCCCGCGATGGCGAACGAGCACCCGACCAGCCCCACGATCCAGGCACCCAGCCCGATCAGACCGGGGAGGACAACGAGGATCTCCAGGGCCGATTCCAGCCCGGCCCCGCTGCCACCACCTCCGCTGCTGCTACTTCGCGAAGACGGACTCGAACTGGTCGCGGCGGCCACCCCAACCCACGCGATCAGCGCGTAGAGAGTGAGCAACCCGTAAGCCGCGAGGTTCAACCAAAAAGAGATCGACAGCAACAGCGCGGCAACTTTGCCCTTCGCGAACGCCGCGCGCTTGTTGGAACGCGGCTTTTCGTCTTCGTCGTCATCGTCCCGGCGCTTCTTTTTCTTCCGCGGGCGATCATCGTCCTCGTCGTCGTCATCGTCCCGGCGCCGGCTTTTGCTCCGCGGACGGTCGTCCTCATCGTCGTCGTAAGAACGAGTTTTCTTCTTCTGGGGCCGGTCGTCTTCATCATCCTTGTAGTATTGGAGCCCCTTCCGCGGCTTCTCCTCCACGACCTCAAAGTCTGCGTCGTTTGCGACAACGGGCTTCGCGGGTTTCGGGACTGCAATCGACCGTGATCCCGGCGCGGGGGCCTTTGGTGCGGGAGTATTCACCACCTCAAATGCGACCGCTTGAGGTTCAGTTATGGGGAAGATCGTGCTGCATTTGGGGCACTTCGCGCTGCCCTTAGCCCCGTCGGGGATCTTCAGTTGAGTGGGGCACTTGGGGCAAGTAACGACCGGCACCGGGGCGTCCTCGGCGGGGGGCGGTAGTGGGGAGAATTATTGTTTTAACGTGTCCCCCGCGGAGTGAGCAATGCCGGATGCCCTGGAAAACGTGACCGGTCGGGCGAACGATGGCCGCACCACAATTTAGCCCCGAGAAGCTCCAAGGGCCTCGCGATCCGGGCGCAAATCGTTTCCGAACACACGTTCGGCAACGACGACCCTGGCCTGTGTGGACCTCCGAACCTTCGAGCAGGTCGCCCCGAAACAAGGTGATGACGGGTGTGGCGAGTACGGGAACGGTGCGGTCCTTTGATGGCGCCCGAGGCCCAGGAACGATACTTCCACCAAGCGCCTCGTCGCACGTTCGTGGCCGGTGGGAGTGCGTGTAACGGTCGATCCGTCAGGTACTTCGTTGACTCCGAGCCGAGCACTGGCGCCTCGCACGCGGTCCGTTGCGTATCGTTGCGCCGTGCGGTACGCGCGGATGAGTCGGCGCGGCGGGTCGTAATGTGCGGCACGGCAGCGTGTGGGCGAGGTCGTACAGGTACTGTCGGAGTTGAGCACCGGGCGCGAACGCGCCCCGCAGCGTAACCTTTCCAGGGCCGGTGCCCGCGACCCGGCTAGACCGCGGGCGCCCGGAGGTGGTAAAAGAGCGTTCTCACGGACGCACCGAGAATTGGCCGGAGGAGAACCGTGGCCGGATTTCGCACACACATTACGGTGTCGAGTGCCCTGGGCATCGCCTACGGCGGGTTCGCGGTACAGCCCGTGGGGTTCACGACCGAGGCCGGGGTTCTCGCCGCCGGGGTCACCGCCGTGGGCGGGATGCTCCCCGACCTCGACAGCGATTCCGGAATCCCCGTGCGCGAGATGTTCGGGCTGCTCGCCGCGGTCGTGCCCCTCATGCTGGTCCCGCGCCTCATGCACGCGGGCGTCTCGCGCGAGGGCATCCTCGCGACGCTCCTCTTCGGCTACCTCTTCATCCGCTACTTTGTGGCGAACGTGTTCAAACAGCTCACGGTTCACCGCGGGATGTACCACAGCATCCCGGCGATGTTCATCGCGGGGTTGTGCGTGTACCTGGCGTACCCGGAGCGCGGCGTGCGCATCCTGCTCAGCGCGGGCGTGATGGTCGGGTTCCTGTCGCACCTGGTTCTGGACGAGATCTATTCGGTGGACTGGCGTGGGTTGAAGCCGAAGTTGAAAGCCTCAGCGGGAAGTGCGGTGAAGTTCGGTTCGTCATCGATCGCAGCGACCGGGACGTGTTATTTGCTGCTCGGCGGGCTGATCTACCTCGCGTACCTCGACTTCAAGAAGAACGGTGGCGACCTGAGTTGGTTAGAGGGGTTCGGGACCGGTCGGGCTCCGGGCGGTTAATCTTCCACCGCGACAACTTTACCAATCACTGCCGAGCGCGCGACCCAGCCGTTGATTTTACCGACGTTATTGCCGATCAGCAGTTGATCGCCCTTCGCGTCTTTCACGATGTGCAAAAGGAACCCGCCGCGCCAGGCGACCAGCACTGCGTCGTCGACGTTCACCGCGAGCGGATCGACCGGGGCAATCGTGACGAGCTGGCCGCTTTCAATGCGCCCGCGCATCGAGCCGCCAGTGGGCCTGACTTGCACCGTTCGGCCCGCGGTAAGACCCGCTCGCGCGTCGTTCACCCAGCCCATTTCGCGCCCTCGCGACAGTACCCCGGCCAGGAGTCGAACCCGGAACGTCTCGTTAGGACCGAGATGTGATGTCCGTTTCACCAACGGGGTGCAGCGGAAGGGACAGGATTTGAACCTGCAAGGGCTTGCGCCTCGTCCGCTTTCCAAGCGGGTGCCTTCGCCAATCGGCTCGCCCTTCCGTGTTCTGCGAAGACGGACAGGCAGGCCGCGTGAAAGGTTCGCTGCGCGATCTGAAATGCCGGGCCTAAAAGACCTCGCGAACGGCGATCTCGCCGCCCGGTTTCCAGTCGAAGAGCATGAGGGACGCGGGCGCGCCCGTTTCGATTCGTGTGACCGGCAGCCCGAGGAGCTTACGCGGTTGCACGGACGCCAGATCGATCGCGTCCTTTAAGCTCATCCCGGTCATCCGAATCACGTTCGCGACACACGTATCGGTGAAGTGCCCGCTGCCGGCGAGAAACGGCGCCCCCGCGACCACGATCTTGCCCGTGGGCAGAACTTCCAGGTCCGTGCCCCACTCGCGATACTTGCCGGGCGGCATTCCGGCCAAACTCCCGACGTCAGATGTAATCAGCAGTCGATCAAGGCCCTTCATGCGGCTGAAACACTTCACCAGCGCCGGAGGCAGGTGATAGCCGTCTGTAATGATGCTCGCCCACAGATCGTCGCACGCGAGTTGTTCCCAGATGTAGTTGTCGTGCCGCGGGAGGACCGCGTGGCACCCGTTACCGAGGTGTGTACTCGTGCGGGCACCCGCCGCGACCGCGTCGCGGATCTGCTGACCAGTGGCGGCCGTGTGGCCGATCGCGACGACTACGTTTGCCGCAGTGAGCCGCTCAATGAACGCGAGCGCGCCGGGGCGCTCGGGCGCGAGCGTGACCATGCAAATCCGTCCACCGGCCGCGTCCTGCCAGCGGCGGAACTCGTCCCAGTTCGGGTCGCGGGTGTGTTCCCGGGGGTGCGCGCCGCGCGGGCCGTCTTCACCGGACAGGTACGGCCCTTCCAGGTGGAAGCACGGCATGAGGCGCGCGAGTTCGGGGTCCGTATCGAGCGCCCGAGTGAGTGTGATGAACCCGTGGTGTAGGGCCTCGAAACTGTTCGTCACGAGCGTGGGCGCGAACGCACCGATACCGTGCCGCCGGCACACGTCCGCCACTGTACGCACCTGGGCGGGCGTGAGTGCCGGTGAGTTGAAACTGGTACCGAGGCACCCGTTGATTTGCGGGTCGAAGAACGCGGGCGCGATCCACACGTCCGGCTTCTGGTCAGAGACATTCACGTCTGTGATGCGCCCGCGCGCGACTGTGACCGCGATCGGTTCACTTGTGGCGTAGTGACGGGCGTGAAGGATCATCGATTTTGCCATTGGTGCGGGCGAACCGGCGCAGGTAGATTAAAAAGTTGGAGTTTGCACTTCACTACGTGTTTCGGATGAACACCATGCCGCGGTACGCGCTTCTGGTGCCCACGATCTTGTTCGCGGCTCCCCTGTTCGCCGCTCCGGTGCCCCCGGCTCCCAAGGGGGACGATCCCGTTGTACCGTCTGCCGCCAAGCTCCTCCAGAACCGCAAGGTACAAAAAGAGCTGAAAATGACGGCCGAGCAGCGCATTGTCGTTCTCGACGGCCTGGCGGATCTCGATGAGGAGTACGAAAAGAAATTCGAGCAGTTGTCGCGTGCGCCGAACCCGGCCGAGGACGCTTACGACAAACTGGACAAGGAACGCAAGCAAGGGGTCGACCGGTTGCTCACGGAAGTGGCCACGAAGAGCCTGACCAGCGCGCAGCGAAAGCGACTCGCTCAGCTCGATCGGCGCGTCCAGGGCATCGGGGCGTTCAACGACCCGCGCGTGCAGAGCGTGCTGCAACTCACGGACGCCCAGAAAAAGAAAGTCGCGGAACTCGCAGAGCGGCAAAAAAGCGAACTCACCCGCTACTTCGACAACCTCGGCAATGAGGACGACGTGAAGCGGAAATCGGACCTGCTCGAGTTTCGCAAGGACATGCTGAAACAAGTGGACGGCATACTGACCGCGGACCAGAAGACCGGTTGGGCGGTGCTGCTCGGCGAAACCGCCACCGGGTTCGTGCCCGATGAACTCTGGATCAAGATGGAAGACGAGATGGACCTGCCTCTACCGGGCATCGCGAAGTAGGTTCCACCAACCGGTAAGGGTGTTCGCTCCCCCTATTCTTGGCGAGCACCCGCTTGCGCTCACTTTTCTTCTTCAGTCGATTCCGGTTTACGGCGCAGCGCGCGCGCCAGGCCGTAGCCGATGCCGACCGCGGACAGCACGCCTGTTGCCCCCACCGCCAGCATGATCCAGTCGCGCCGGTCCGGTTGCCAGAGCGGGCGCGGTGGAACCGGTGCAGGGAGTGCTTGGGGAATCGCTTGAGGGATCGCAAACGGTTCCGTGACCAGTTCGACTTCAACCTCTTCGACTGCCGGGATGGGAATGGGGAGCGGAAGGGGCTGCGGTGCCGGCGCAGCCACTGGTACGGGCATCGGCACCGCGCGCGAACCGCCGGGCTTGGTCGGCTGTGGCGTCGCGCCGCTTTTGTGTGAGGAAGCTAGTTTGGGCGCCGCAGCCTTCGATACGGCGCTCGGTACGGGAGCTTTCGCAGGTGCGGGGACACTCGAGTGGGGCCGCACGACTGTGTCTTGGAGCAACTCTTTGGGTTGAGGCAGGTGCGCTTCGCTCGCCAGCCAGTCTTTGTAAGCCGGCATCACCTTCGAGGGCGTGGCGGGGGCGCCGGTGGTGTCGAACGGCTTCAGCGCTTCGGCCGCTTCTGCGGGCGTCTGGAACCGTTCGTTCGGCGATTTCGCCATGAACCGATCGAGCACCTGTTGGAACCCGAACGGAAGACCGGTTACGAGTGAGCTGATCGGCGCCGGGGTTTCGGTCGCGTGCCGGAGGATCTGGGCCATGATGTTCGTTTCGGGGAACGGCGTGCGCCCCGCGACGCAGTGGTACAGCACACACCCGACGCTGTAGATGTCCGCCCGGATGTCGGCCGCGCGCGCGTCTTTCGCCTGTTCCGGGGCGAGGTAGTCCGGCGTGCCCAGGACCGACCCTTCTTGCGTGAGTTGCGTCTCGATCTGGGCTTCCGGCATCTCGTCGTCGAAGAGTTCGCGCCCGAGTCCGACGTCCAGAATCTTCGCGGTCGCGTCCCAGGTGGTGTCGGGTTTCCCCTTCGCCGGCTCCGGGGTGAGCATGATGTTGGCGGGCTTCAGGTCGCGGTGGACCATGCGCCGATCGTGCAGGTGCTGGAGCCCGTCGAGTACCTGACGCACCAGGCGCGTGGCCTCGGCCCACGGCAACTGCTTGCGTCGATCCAGCACTTCGCCGAGGGTTTCGCCCTCCAGGAACTCCATTGCGATGTAGTGGATGCCCGAACTGTCCCCGACCTGGTACCCCCGCACCACGTTGGGGTGATCGAGTTGCGTCAGCAGCCGGGCCTCGCGCTGGAACCGGCCCAGCGTGTGCGGGTTCTTGGCCTTCGATGCGGGCAGGATTTTGAGCGCGACGAGCTGGCCGAAGTTGTGAACGGCCTTGTACACGCCCCCCATCTGCCCCTTACCGATGCGGTCGAGGATCTTGTAGCCGTCCAGAAAGAACCCGTCGGTGCGCCCGCGCTGGAGGAGCGCGGCCTGGTAGTCCGTGAGGCACTTCCGCGCGACGAGGAACCGGCGGAACGAGTCCACGCGCTCGTCCGATCCGGGGCGATCTTGCTGCCACTGGCGGTACTGGGCTTCGATTTCCTCTGGCGGCAGCAATTTGCTTTTCGCGATGAGTACCCGGTACTCGCGCGCGGTCGTGGCGGGTGTGGCCATGAGTTGAGACGTGAGTAGGAATCGGAATCAAAACGGGTTCGCGAATACGAGAAGCAGAGATCGTGCCCGGCTCCGCTCCTCACCGCCCATTTCACTTCTTTCGTGAGTCGTCGACCATCTGGCGCACGACCGGGTCGCCCTCGGCGAGCGCGATCAGCGCGTCCCGGATCGCCCGGGCGTCGGCGTCGCGCCCCTGCGCGTCGAGTTCCTTCGCGCGATCGAGGGCCGCGCGCACGGGGTCGCGGTCGAGCGGCTGGCGCGCGGGGCGGTTGTTCGGTTGGGTCAAGAACGTCACGCCGGCTCGAGAAAGAGCCACCCACCGTTCTTCGCTCTTCACCGAACCGAACGCCGTTACGACCCCGTCCCACGTGGCGCGTGCCTGTGCGACCTCACCGGCCTGAGCGTACCGCAGCCCCCGGAGGTACCCGCGTGCGGCGTCCGTGCGCGGATCGACTCGCGTACCGTCACCGATCGCGTGGCGCAAGTCCCGGCGGTCTTTTAGCTTCCGCCTTGCATCGGCTACCTCGTCCTTATATCGGTCGGGGTACTTTCGCGCAAGCGGGTCCAGGTACTTCTCCGCCGCGTCCCAGTCGTCCGGGTTCTCGGATTCGATCAACGGGCGCGCTGCGGTGAACAGCTCGTCGGCGGATGGCGAGGGCCACGCGAATGGGAGCACCAGTGCCGCGATCGCGAGCAAGAACAGTGGAATCACGACCACGGGGCGTTTGAACAGAGGGCGTGGCTCCTGTGGCGCATCGTTTCCCTCGCCAACGCCCCCCAACGCCGCGGGTAGTGCCGCCATTTCCGCGGTGTCGGGCGTGATCTTTGTGGGCCAAGTGAGCTTTTCGCCCTTGCGTTCCAGCTTACCGCGAATTCGTTCGAGTTCTTCGAGCAGTGCGCCCGCGGTACCGGGTCGGCGCGCCGGGTTCTTGTCCAGGAGCGTGCAAATAAACTCGTCGATCTCGGGCGGGAGATCGTTCACCAGGAGCGCCGGGCGCTCGGGAAGCGTGTAACACTGCTTGTGCATTAACTCGACGACGGACCCGGCCGAGAACGGCGGTCGGCCGGTGACGAGAGTATAGAGAACGCCGCCGAGCGAGTACAAATCGCTGCGCCGGGTGAGTGGTTTCCCGCTCGCGGCTTCGGGCGGCAGGTACGCGGACGATCCGATCGCGGGGGCGTGGTTGGGCGGAGGGGAGAATACTTTCGCGAGGCCGAATGCCAGCACCTTGAGCGTGCCGTCGGGCATAAGAACGAGGTGCGCGGGCTTGAGATCCCGGTGAAGCACGTTCCGGTTGTGGGCGTGCTTGAGGGCGCGGGCGGCCTGTACCGCGATGCTGAGTACGTCGCGCCACGGCAAGCGCCCGGCTTCGAGGCGCTTCGCGCAGTCTGTGCCGGCCACGAACTCGGTAGCGACAAACGCCAGCCCGCCGTGCGTCCCGCAATCGAGCGTTTTGGCGATGTTCGCGTGGTCGAGGCGCTGGAGCGGGAGCAGCTCCGCCGACAGGCGCTGGACCGCGGCCGGGTCGCGGACCTCGGTGAACACTTTGACCGCGGCAATGCGCTCGGACTCGTCGAACCCCCGGGCGCGGTACACCACGCCGAGCGGTCCCCGCCCGATCTCCTCTTCTGCGAACCAGTTGCCAACGCGCGCTCCGAGCATGCGACTAATATAGAAAAGCCCGTTCGTCCCAACCGCTTCTCTAAAAATACGGGACGAACCTGTTGCGCCGCACCCCTGGAGAGTTCCGTGCCAACCGCGCTTTTGCTCATCGCACACGGGAGCCGTCGGCCCGAAGCGAATGCGGACCTGGAGTTCGTCGCGACCGCCCTGCGCGAGCGCGGGCGGTACCCGATCGTCCGGGTGTCGTACCTGGAACTGGCCGAACCGAACATCGAAACAGGCGGCGCCCAGTGCGTGGGAACCGGCGCGACGGACGTGATCCTCGTGCCGTACTTCCTCTCGCCCGGTGTCCACGTCGCCGAAGACCTGACCGAAGCACGCGACACATTGGGCGCGCGCTTCCCCGGCGTGCGCTTTGTGCTCGCGGAGCCGCTGGGCCGGCACCCGTTGTTGGTGGATGTGGTGGAGCAGCGTGCGAGTGAGTCTTTGGGCAGGCGGTGAGTTAAGTCCGGAAGGACACCCTACAATCGCCCTCGATCGCTCACTCCGGTCGTTCGCCCAAGGCAAACCACTCCCGCACTTCTGCCGCACGCGGGTGAGCGAGCCAATCCAGCACGGTCCCGCTCGCTTCGCGCAACTTCAGCCACTCAATCAGCGGAGCGAACGTACCCCCACACAGCCCCTCCGCGATCAGCGTTGCGCCCTGCGCGGCGTGCTTCACCCACGCGCCCGGAAGGTCGCCCGCGTAGTGCAATCGATAAAAGCTGGAGGGCAGTTCGCCGAGAGCTTGTTGCACGAGGTCCGAATCACTGCGGAGCAGGCTACCACCGTAATAAACGTCCTGGAACCCGTGGATGTTGAGTAACCCAGAGACGGTCTTGGTGAACGATTCGCGGAACGCCGCGCGTGCCGTTTCGCGGTCGGGGATGTTAGCCACCCCTCCGCGGAAGAGGTCCATTTTCTGGAGCGGCGAGAGCAGGTACGCGGTTTCGCCGTCCCACGAACCGCCGCTCCGGGCGCCCAGTGCCCCGCACGTTCCGCCCAATCCGTCGACGATCTGTTTGTCCTTAAGAACCACCAGTGCGGTGAACGCGGAGCCGAATTCCACCGCGAGGGCCGGTTCGTCGCGATTGTGCTGTGCGAGCGCCAGAGCCGCGACGCATAGTTTGTCTGCGGTGCCGAGATCGATTTTGTTCAGTTTCCGGTGAACGGGAACCGTCGGGAGGTGGATGACACCGGGTAGGAACACTACGGGTAGCCCGGAGTCGCGCAGCGCGCGGACCATCGCGGAGAACCCGCCAACGCCGCCCGCCCCCCGCTCATCGGGGCGCACCAGCGACATCAGATCGAGTTGCGCGTCCGTGCAATCCGCCGCGTGTACAAGAGGCAGTCCGTAACCTGATGGTCCCGCGATGAGGTCGAACGGTCCCTCGGCTCGGAGCCACTGCACGGGAATGGTCGGGTCGGCACGCAGTTCATCCGGTTCGATGCGCACCTGGGCCACGACGCGCCCGTCTTCGAGTGCGAGCATGTCGAGCGACGACGATCCCGGGTCACAACCGGCTACGCGGGGCATGAGAAGAGTCCTATCAGATCCGCCGTAGCCGGCGCAGGCCCGCTAGAGGAGCCAGTCCCAGTGCGAATAGCGCGAACGTGCCGGGTTCCGGGCTGAGTGTGGCCGGCACGTTCGGGCCGACCCAGACCGAGAGCGCGGGCAGTTCGGACGTGTACTGCCCCTGGCTCCCCGGTCCCCAAATCGTGTAATCGTTACCGCCGAGCGTGACCTTCTGGACGCCCCCGAACCAGAAGTACGTGGTCCCGCTCCACTGGCCGTTGCCGTACACGTTGTACATGTGGGCGCGCCCCCACGCCGAGAACTCCGCGGACTCGCCGGAGGCCACGTCCGTGAAGCAGTAATCGACGCGGAAGTAGCCGTCGTTGTTCCAGTGGGTGGTGCCGTCCGGGTGGATGTCGATCGGCGCCGGCTGTGCCAGGCGCGTGGGATCGTAACCGACTAGAGGGACGACTGTCGGGGCACCGGTAATGGGATCGAACGTGTTGCACATACTGGACGGTTCGAGTGAATAGAGCGCGGCGGAGATCGCGGGCGTTCCCGGCTGGACCTGTAAGTTGGTCGGGGTCAGTTGGAACTCGATCGGCCCGGCGGAGCACAGCGCGGGTGCGCAGAACAGCCCAAAGAGAACGAACACGAAGCCTCGAACGCGCATCAGCCGCTCCTGGTGGGGTGGGCGGCTGATGATCAATAATCGGTGCGCGCGAGTCAACCCGAATTGCGCACCTTACGGCAACTGCAGCGCGAGATTGTACACTTCTTCGACATCCAGAACCGCGTTGTTCGACTCGAAGAGGCGGTTGACCGCGGCCCGGTGGATCTTCATCTTGGTGCCGCCGACGCCGAGCGCGCCGTAGCAAATGTGCCCGTCGCGGTCGGCTCCCTTGTCCGGAAGCTCGACGCCCTCGATCCCGGCCGGGGGAACACCGTTCAGGTCGATCGCCACTTTCAGTGACTTGCACCCGAGTCGGAGTTTCCTGGGGAGCAGCACCGCGCCTGCGGCGCCCGCGGCGACCACCAGGTTGCGCCCATCAAGTGCGACCGGGGCATCGGAACTGGAAGCCACGCTCACGGCCTGGATGTCCGCACCGGGGACGTGCGCGCGGATCACGGCGCACACCGCTTCTGCCCGTTCCTTTTGCCGGGAGCCGAGCCGAACGTTCCCGCCCGCGCGGGCCAGTAGTCGCGCGACCCGCTGACCGACCGGTCCCGTCCCACCGAGCACGAGCGCGTTCGCGCGGCTCAGGTCGAGGTGCCGGCCGGCGGCGCGCACGGCAGCCGCGGCGGTGGTGTTCGAGCCGTTGGAATCGAGCATCAGCGACACGCTCAGCCCGTATTGCGGGATGAGGTGTTTTTTGACCTCCGCGAGCACCGCTTCGCCTGCATTCACGTCGGACCCGCCGACGAAGATCGCGGTCCGGCGCAGGTCAGCCCCGCCGCGCGTGAAGATGCACCCGTGAATGAGCGGCATCACGTTCTGAGGCGTCACCCCGCCGTAGCTGAAAATGTGCTGAACGCCCGCGTCCACCGCGACGACGCGGTCGAACACGCTCGGGAGCGGGTCGGTATCGAGTTGGACGAGGATTGTTGCTTTTTCGGACATAGTGAAGAGAGGGGTGAGCGGGTGAAGGGGTGAACGGGTGAGAAGACGAGTTCGGGAGTCACCCCTTCACCCCTCCGCGTGCAGCGTTACTTCGGGCTGAACGGGTGCTTGACGCTGTCCTTCTTGGCGAGGATGTCGGCGATCTTCGGCTCGCCGGTCATCGCGCACTTGATGGCCAGTTTCGTGGCCTCGTAGTTGTACTGGTAGATCTTGGTGTCGTCGGCCGCGTCCCAGTGGATGAACACGCCACACACGATCACGTAGTCGTCGGCCTTGCTCGCCGGGATCACGCCTTCGGCGACGCTGTCGGCGACCGCACGGGCGACCGCGGCCTGGGCCGGCCCGAACATCTGAACGGCCTGCTTCGCGCCCTTGATGGTGACCTTGGTGATCATCACCGTGGCGGGCTTACAGATCAGGTTCGGGGTGACGACTGCGAGCAGGCTGGAGTGGCCCTGGCTCTGGGTCGCCAGCGCGTTCGCGAACGCGACGCCGACCGGACCGGTCTTTTCGCCGATCAAGAGGTCGATGTGCGCGATCTCGTTGCCGTCGCCGACCAGACCTTCGCCGATGAACATGGACATTGAAACGCCTCGGTGGTGAGAGGGAGTAACTCGTGGACCGACGGCGTAGATGGTAGCGGCACAGCGCGTGAAGGCAACCACGAAGGCCGAAGAATACGGGTTCGACCCGCACCGGCGCAGGCCACGTGTTCCAATTCGGGGCAAGGAACACGCGGCCTGCGCGAGTGATTACGGCGGTCGTTACGCGAGAACTTCGCGAATCGGATTCCCCCACGGGCACAGGGTGAACGGCCGGGAAAGGCGGTCCCGCAGTTCGAGATCGTGTGGCACGCCGAGGCACTCGTAAATTGTGGCGATCACGTCCGCCGGCGACACCGGGTTGCGCCCGGGCTTCGCGCCGATCTTGTCGCTCGCGCCGTGGACGTACCCGCCCTTCACCCCGCCCCCGGCGAGCACGAGCGAGTAACAGAAGTTCCAGTGGTCGCGCCCGCCCCCGTTCGTGTTGATCTTCGGCGTGCGCCCGAAGTCCCCCACCACCACGACCAGCGTGCGCTCCAGCATCCCGCGCGCGTCGAGGTCGTCGATCAAGGCGGAGTACGCCGAGTCCAGTTGTGGGAGCAACTCACCCTTGAGCTTCGTGAAGTTGTTTCCGTGCGTATCCCAGGTCGCGTTCGCGTCCGGCGCCCAGGACACGCACGCGACGCGGGTGCCGGCCTCGATCAGCCGGCGCGAGAGTAGTACGCTTTGGCCGTAAATGTTGCGCCCGTAAGCGTCTCGGAGTTTGCCCGGTTCGCGGTCGATGCGCACGGCTTCGCGCATCGCGGGCGCGGTGAGCAGGTCGTAGGCCTTCGCCCGAATTCCCTCCAGGTCGGGGTCGGAACTTGTGGCGCGGGTGGCGCTCAACTTCTCTGAAAGAAGCTTGCGCGCGTCGAACCGCGACGGGTCGATGTCCGGCCCCAGCGTGAGTTCGGGAAGCGCGAAATCGGCCGCGTTCGGGTCGCGGAGGACGACGAGCGGGTCGCGCGGTTTCCCCAACCACCCGCCGAAGAACCCGGGCTGTGGTGGGCCGCCGGCGCCTTCTTTCGTGATGTACGGCATGAGTACGTGCGGCGGGACCGCGGTCGCGGGCGGGCGCTGCGTCCCCACAACGGACCCGATGCACGGGTAGTCGTCGGGCCGCGCCCCGCCGCCGATCTCACCGCGGTCGTGCCCCGTGAGGGCACAGTACACGGCTGCGGCGTGGGCGTTGTTCACGCTGTGGTGCGCGGAGCGGATGAGCGAACAGCGGTGCATCCGGCGCGCGAACTTCGGCAGGTGCTCGCCGAACATTACCCCCGGCACACTCGTTTGAATCGGCTTGAATTCCCCCCGTACCTCCGCCGGCGCATCGGGCTTCGGATCCCACATATCGAGGTGGCTCGGCCCGCCGTTCAGGAAGATTACGATGCACGCATCCGCGGTCGCGGCGGTGTTTTTTCGTGCTTCCTTCGCGCGGAGTAGTTGCGGGAGCGAGAGCCCGAAGTACGAGGCGGCTCCGGCCTGGATCATCTGGCGCCGGGACAGGCGCGGACCGGGGCACGCAGGGAGGGAGGGCATGCGGTGGACCTTGAATGGGAGTGGTCGGCGGGTGAGTCGATTGTGCGGTACCCGCGCGCGAAATGCAAGCGCGAGGTTTAGTGCCAAAACTGCCACCAGCGCTTCGGCGCGTCGAGCGCGACCGCGTGCGAAGTCGAGCGTGAGGACGAGGTCGCGGAAGAAGTCCAGACCGAGGAGTCCGTCGATCATGACGCCGGGATCGAACGGGAACCAGAGAACCGGAAACTCGGTGCGCACGCGACCAAGCGCTTGAATACGGGTGACTGGTACCATCCCGGCCCGGGTTGAGCCGCTTCCGGTTCTGGCGATGCGCCGCGCTGCGGGCGGCGGTTCGTGGTACCCGAGTAATTCGAGCACGTGCGCGGCAACAGCCGTTCGCGTTGCGCCCGTATCGACGCCGAAACGAAACAGGTGCGTCCCGGTCGGTCCGGTGAGCACGACCCGAATTAAGACCAACCGGCCCGTCGGATCAAATGCTTCGCTCATAGGACGAAAAGTACGTCTTCGGGAATCGGGCCGGTGTAAAATATCGCAACGTCGCGCGGGACGGGGAGCGATTCCGCGATCTGGTATACGGCGCCGCGTTCGGCGCCGTGGGCCGCGACGATTCCGCCCACGGCGAACCCGTCGCGCCCCTTTTTCAGCTTGTCCACGAGTACCCACTCGTTGGGGTACTTGGCCTCGATCTCGGCCATCGTCAAATACGGTTCGACCATGCGGCACCTCCGCAACCAGTATCTCACGTTCCGGGACCGGGGCCAAGCGAGCGCGACTACGGGATCTGCACTTCGGCCGGTTGCAGCACGAACTCGTCCGCGCCCTCGGCCGGGGCCGCGAGCTTCATCTCCTTCACGCGCCAGCCCGGGTGCTGGATCGCGCCCTTAAACGGCGGTTCTCCGGTCACGTTCCCCACCACCCGGACCGCGGACGGGTCGAACCCCTTCGGCACCGTTACCTGCTCGTCTTCGTTGCCGGGCAGGACCGGTTCGAGCACCAAGTGCTGTTTGAGTGCCGCTTGCGCCTTTTTGTGGACCTCGCGAACCGCCTGACCGATCTGTTCGTCGCTCGCGCCCTGGATGTCTTCGAGCAGGAAGTCCACCAACCGCGACTCCGCCTGGAGCAGCGCGAGCATCCGCAACGGCGCGCCGCTCGGTTTCACGGGCTTCGGCGGTTCCGCGGTCTTGACGTCCCCGCCGCCCAGAATCGCCTGGAGCTTGGCCGCGAACGCCGCGTCCTGGTTCGCCCGGCCCGCGACCGAAAGCCCTGTGATCGCCTTCCCCAATCCCCCGGCCCGGGCGATCGCAAGCCCCAGTGCGGCGAGGAACCCGAGCGGCAGGCCGATCGCTAATCCGATAACAATGTCCATTTTTCCCCTCGTAGTTCGGTCGGTCGCGGGTGCCCCTGTGCACGCACTTTAACGATACCGATGAGCACTTTCGGCCACGATTTCCGTGTCCGGGCACGCGAATCGCCGCTGTTATACGGATGGGCGGGCTGGGTGAACTGCGTTGGCACTACCAGTTATTAAGGCAGGTCTGACGCTTCTGGGGGCCGTGCGGCTCTGGCGAATGGGACCGATAACACTAAAATGCCCGAATAGATTTGATGTGCTGTGTGTACCGAAGACGATGAAGGGTGAACATGCGCCGGGACGTGCGCGGGCGGGTTGTGCTGGTCACCGGGGCCTCGCGGGGCATCGGGCGCCGCGTCGCCGAACGGCTCGCGAAACTCGGCGCAATTCTCGCCCTCACCGCACGATCGGTTGACGATCTGACCACGCTCGCGGAGGCTCTTAAAGCGACCGGGGCGCGGGTGGAGGTGTTCGCGGGCAACCTCACAAAGTCGGAAGACCGCACGCGGATCGTATCTCAGACCGTTGAGTGTTTCGGTCGGCTGGACGTGCTGATGAACTGTGCGGGCGTGTGCAGCTTCGGCGAGTTCAGTTCGTCGAGCGAGGACGTCGTGCGGAAGGTGCTGGAGGTGAACTTCTTCGCCCCGGTCGAGATGATCCGCGTGGCCGCCCCGCACCTCACCCGCAGTTTCGAGACCGCACGCGACGGGTGGCGCCCGGCGATCGTGAACCTCGCGAGTATCTGTGGGCGCTGGGGCATCCCGTCGATGTCCGAGCACTGCGCCAGCAAGCACGCATTCGTCGGGCTGACGGAATCCCTGCGTGGCGAGTTCGAGCGGTTCGGGATCGACGTGCTCCTTGTACTCCCGGGGCTGGTTCGGAGCGACGATTTGCAAAAACACTTGCTCCGAAACGAGGGGAAGATCCATCTCAACTTCGAGGGCGCTCAGCCGTCCGACGAGGTCGCGGATTCGGTCGTGCGGAGCTTGCTGAACAACCGTGTGGAGCGGGCGGTCGGGTTCGCGTCGTGGTGGGTCTGGTTCGGGAAGCGGATGTTCCCGCGCGGGGTGCGGTTCTTCATGCAGCGCAAGGTCTGGAAGTACGCGCGACGGGAGCGGGCCAAAACGGTGTAGTGCAATGGGAATGGGATTCGAGATCGTTGACGTCACGTTCACGAACCCCGCCTTCCTCGCGCTCACCGGTGCCGAGCGGGCGGACGTCGTGCGGCGGTTACTGGCCGATCCGGTGATGGCCGAGTTCAGCCGGGTGTCGAAGCGGCGCGGCCGGCGGATTTTTTGGCGGAGTTTCGGCTTACTCCTCGCGCTGTTCTTCGGACTGGATTTCGTTCGCCGCGAGGTGCCGTTTTCCTCAACGATCTATGCCGTGAGCGTACTCGGGCTCAGTGCGCTGTGGGCGGTTGGCGAAGTGTGGTTGTGGGTTCGGTGGATGAAACGGGAGTCGACCCGGCGGATGCAGTCGCTCCTCCAGGTAGAACTCGGCCGCGTGCGTATCAAGAACCGACTGCCGAAGGACTAACAACGAGGCGTTTTGCATGTGTGGGATCGCGGGGATGTTCGACCTGAGCGGCCAGCGGCCGGCGCCGGCAGGCGTTGTGCATGCCATGGCGCGGGCCATCTACCACCGCGGCCCGGACGAAGACGGGTACCTCGAGCGCCCCGGGTTGCACATCGCGAACCGCCGGCTGTCGATCGTGGGGCTCGCGGACGGCCAGCAGCCCATCGCGAACGAAGACAAGAGCGTGTGGACCGTCTTCAACGGCGAGTTCTTCGATTACAAGGAGAAGCGCGCCGCGCTCGAATCGAAGGGGCACGTCTTCCGCACGCACACCGACACCGAACTAATTCCGCACACGTGGGAAGACCACGGCGCGGACCTGTTACAGCATCTGAAGGGCCAGTTCGCGATCTGCGTGTGGGACAGTCGCACGAACGAGGTGCTGCTCGCCCGCGACCGCAGTGGAATCTGCCCGCTGTTCTACACGGTCGTCAAATACGACGGGTCCGATTGGCTTTTGTTCTCTTCTGAGATGAAGGGGCTGCTCGCGTCCGGGCTCGTCGAGCGCCGGGCGGACTTGCAGGGCCTGAACCACATTTTCACGTTCATGGCGATGCCCGGGCCGACCACGGTCTTCCAGGGCATCAAGTGCCTCGCGCCGGGCCGCTACCTGCACTTCAAACTCGGTCAAACGACGGTCGAACAGGCGACGACCCAGAAGACGTACTGGCAGATCACGTACCCGGACCGCGGGCACGAGGACTACGGCACCGACGAGAAGAAGCTCGTGGACGGCTTCGAGGAGGTGCTGTTCAAAGCCGTCCAGCGCCGCGTGTGGGCCGACGTACCTGTGGTGTCGTACCTCAGCGGGGGCGTCGATTCGAGCCTCGTCGTCGCGATGGCGAACAAGGTGATGGGGCGCCCCATCCCGACGTTCACCATCTCCGTGACCGACAAGAAGCTCAACGAAAAGTCCGAAGCGCTCCAGGTCGCGAAACACCTCGGGTGCGACCCGGTCGTAGTGGACTGCGGACACGACGAGCTGCGCGCGGGCTACCCGGAACTGATTGCCGCGGCCGAGTTCCCGGTCATCGATACGTCGTGCCTGGGGTTGCTCCACCTCGCGCGCTCGGTTCACCAGCAGGGGTACAAGGTTGCTCTAACCGGCGAGGGCGCGGACGAGTGGCTGGCCGGGTACTCGTGGTTCAAGATCCGCAAACTCGTCGGGTGGATGGACAAGATCCCGGGGCTGCCGCTCGGCTTCGCGGTGCGCCAACTCTTCCAGATGGTGAACGGCCAACCGCGGTTCCCGTACACCTCGTACCGCAACACGATGCGGCACATGGGCGGCTCGAACGGCTGGCTCGACGTGTACGGCCTCGTCAGTACGAACAAGCTCCGGTTCTTCACCGGGGCCGCGCGCGACGCGCTCCTGGCCCGATCGCCGCTCGAAGACCTGGAGATCTCACCCGACCTGTACCGGTGGCACCCGTTCAACCGGCAAATGTACTTCGGCGGGCGCGTGATGCTGCCCGGCCACTTGCTCGCGAGCAAGGGGGACCGGATCGCGATGCACTCGTCCGTCGAAACGCGGTACGCCTTCCTGGACGAAGACGTGATCGCGTACATGGCGAAAATCCACCCGCGCTGGAAGCTCCGCGGGGTGATGAACGACAAGTACATCGAGCGCAAGGTCGCGGAGCGCTGGCTGCCCAAGGAGATCGCGTGGCGGCGGAAGAAGATGTTCCGCGCCCCGATGGACAGTTGGGCGGACACGGGCGCCGCAGGCCGCGGACCGAACGCGCGCCCGGCGGAGTCGTGGATCGATCAGGTGCTCTCGCCGGAGTCGATCCGCAAAGCCGGGTACTTCGACCCCAACGCGGTCGAGAGCGCCCGGCAAAAGCTCGCGAAGCCCGGAGGCGGGTTCGCACGCACCAGCGTCGAGATGGGGCTCACCGGGGTGCTCGCCACGCAACTGTGGCACCACCTCTACCTGGACGGACAGTTGTGCTCTTTGGAGTCGAAAGTCGCGAAGCCATAAGGCGTCTCGTGTGGCGACCGGTGGCCCGAGTGCTTTCGACCTTGTCTTGTGACGGTGACCTTACGGCGTTCGACCTATGTCCTATGCCCTTCAAACACTCTGGCACGAGCGCTCGCGGTACGCTTCCGGCGTGCTGGCGGTCACGTTCTCGGCGGTGCTCATCGCGCTCCAGTGCGGACTGTTGCTGGGGCTGTTCAAGATCACCTCGATCCCCGTGGACAACACCACCGCGGACCTGTGGGTCGGGTCCACGGAGGTGCCGAGTGTGGATTTGGGGAAGCCGATCCCCACGTCTTACGTGTCGCGCGTCGCGGGGATGCCCGGGGTGACCGACGTCGAACTCTACATCGCCCACTTCGCGAATTTCACCAAGCCGGTCGGTGGGACCGAGCTGTGCTACCTCCTGGGGAGCAACCTGGACGAGGGGGCGGTCGGATCGCCGGTGGTCCTTAGCCGCGAGCAACGGGACGCCCTGACCGAACCGAACAGCATCATCGTCGACCAGTCCGATGTGGGGCGCCTCAAGTTAGATACCCCCGACGGCAAGGCCAAAATAAACGGCAAGGAAGTGAAGTTGGTCGGCACCGTGCGCGGGCTCAAGAGCCTCGCGGCGCCGTGGGTGTTGTGCAGCACGCACACTGCCCGGCACCTGCTCGGGTTCATCATGCCCGCGGAGCACGTGACGTATCTGCTGGCGAAGTGTGAATCGCCCCAACAGGCCAAGAAAGTGGCGTCCGAACTTCAGAACCAGTACGGCACCGAGATGGGGGCGTACACCGCCGAGGACTTTTCCCTGCGCTCGCGGTGGTACTGGCTCCGGCGCACGAAGGCCGGCATCGCCATCGGCTACGCGGCTCTGCTCGGCCTGTTCGTGGGTGCCGTGATTACCGCGCAAACGCTTTATTCCGCGACCACGGCCAGCGCTCGTGAGTTCGCCATTTTGCTGGCACTCGGGATTCCGCGGTGGCGGATTTCGCTGATGGTGCTGGGGCAGTCGTTCTGGGTCGGGTTGGTTGGCATCGTGCTGGCGTACCCCGTGTGCCAGGGGTTGCGGTACGCCGCGCGCCAGGTCGGTGCGGACGTGGACCTCCGCTGGGAGGTGCTCCTGGGTACGGCCGTTGTGACTATTGGTATGGCGCTCGTTTCCGGCATCTTCGCGCTGCGGAGCGTCCGGCAGATCGAGCCGATATCGCTGCTGCGTTAGCGCGAGGGTGGTCGGTGGCTCGACGGCTGCAAGGCCGCAGGCCCATAACCCGCGAAGAAGGACGTGCGATGGCCCGGGCCGGTAACAGTACGATTCCGAGCTTGAGGGGCGTGAAACTGATCCGCACCTTCGGCGACGGTACGGCCCGGCGCGCGGCCCTCCAAGAAGTGTCGATGGACCTGTTCCCGGGGCAACTCGTGCTCCTGATGGGGCCGTCCGGGAGCGGGAAATCGACGCTCCTCGCGATCCTGTCCGGGCTGCTCGAACCGGACTCCGGGCAGGTGCTCGCGGACGACGACGGGGTGCTGCGCGACGTGTGGCAGATGACCGGTAAGGAGCGCGAACAGTACCGGCGCAAGCACACGGGGTTCATCTTCCAGGGGTATAATTTGTTCCCGGCGCTCACCGCGCGCCAGCAGTTGGAAATCGTGCTGAAGTGGGGCGAGGGCACCGGCCCCGGCGACGCCCGCCGGCGCGCCGACGAGATGCTCGACAAGCTCGGGCTGGCGAAGAACAAGCACAAGAAGCCGGCCCAGTTGTCCGGCGGCGAGAAGCAGCGGGTCGCCATCGGGCGCGCGCTCGTGAAGAACCCCAGCTTCATGTTCGCCGACGAGCCGACGAGCGCACTGGACTGGGAAAACGGTCAGAAGGTGATCGAGCTGCTGCGCGACGCGGCCCACCAGAACGGCGCCTCGGTGCTGTGCGTGTCACACGACCACCGCATCCTGCCGTTCGTGGACGTGTACTACCACCTGGACGACGGGCACCTGGAACGGCGTGCCCTACCGCACGAGTGACCGCGAACGATTGCCCGAGCGGTACGAACGAATCGGGTCCGACGCACTGGTTCTCGCCCGGCCCGTGGCCGGCTCACACCGGAGGAACCCCATGAATTGGCTTCACAAGGCACGACCCGTACTCGTCGTCACCGGTCTGGCCCTAGTGATCGGGAGCCTGATCGGGGCGCGCGAACTGGCCCACGGCAGCACCTCTGATGCGAGTGCCAAGGGTGAGGCGCCGCGCGGGGGCGCAGGGACGATCGTCCTCGGGACGGTGGACACGGACCCGCCGCCGGTTTCTTACGGTCTCCCCCCGGTACTGCAGTCGGGTACCGTACTGAAGGTGTTCGTCAAAGAGCACGAAGACGTCAAGGTCGATCAACCGCTTTACGCCTTCGACGCGACACTCCAGCAGGCGACGGTCGATAGCGCGAAAGCCGCGGTCACGCTCGCCGAGACGAAAGTGGCCGAGGCCAAAGAAGGGAAGAAGCGGCACGTTCGGAACATTGAAGTGATGAAACAGGGTGTCGAGGCCCTCGAACGCCGGGCGCGAGATGTTGTCAATTACCGCGACAAGATCGTCAAGAAAAATCTAGAGGATTCTTACAGACGGAATACGATTCCGCCGGAAGAGTGGCCGGCGAAGTTGAGCATCGACCCGACTTACGCCGAAGCGGAGAACAAGTACACGGCCGCGTACAACGAGCTGGAAGTGGAAAAGGCCAAACTCAAGGCGCTCGAAGCGGTCGACACTCAGATACCGGTCGAGCAGGCCGAGGCCGCGGTGAATCAGGCCCAAAAGGAGCTCGCACGGGCTCAGGTCGTTGTGGACCTGTGTGTGGTGAAAGCGAAGACGGCCGGGACCGTGGAACAAGTGTCGATCAGCCCCGGCGCCACGCTCGGTATTAGCACGCGGACGCCGGCGCTGTGGCTCATCCCGGCCGGTCCGCGCGTCGTTCGTGCTGAAGTGGAGGCCGAGTTCGCCCACCGTGTCGGTAACGACCGGATCGGCAAGCAGGTCACGATCTCGGACCACAGTGATGCGAAACTTACCTACACGGGCACCGTGCGTGACATCGGCAAAACGTTCCTCCCGAAGCGCGCCAACGCGGAGAACCTCATCGGTAACGACACGCGCGTGATCGAGGCCGTCATCGACATCACCGACGCATCCCCAGCGGGCAAGCCCCCACTTCGCGTCGGTCAGCGCGTTCGGGTGAACTTGGGCCAGTAACATCGCCGAAGGGCGCGACGGCGAAGGGCCAAGGATGAGGGGCGAAACCAACACGTTCGAGACCGGGCCGGGGCGCTTGCTCGCGGCCCGCCCCCGTTCCCCCTCGGCCCTTCGTGCGTCGTTCGCCGCGTGTCGCGCGATCACGTCTGCTGCGAACAGTTCCTTTCCATTCGCGTTCCGCCTGCTCGGACCTGCCAAGCGCGACGCGATGTACGCCCTGTACGCCTACATGCGGGCGACGGACGATCTCGCCGACGAACCGGCCGACACCGCTCAGAAATCTGGTGCGTGCTGCAAAATGGCTGGCGCCGTAGCGCGCAAGAAACTTGCCGCGTGGCGAGAGAGCCTGCGTGCCGCGCTCGCGGGAGATTTTACCCACCCGATTCACCCGGCGCTTGTGCAGACCGTGCGCCGGTTCAACATTCCGCCCCAGTACCTGTTCGACGCCATCGACGGCATGGAAACCGATACCGAACCGGTGCGGATGGGGACGTTCGCGGACCTGTACCCGTACTGCTACCGCGTGGCGTCGGCGGTTGGGCTCGCGTGCGTTCGCATTTGGGGAAATCAGCCTGGGGTATCGGCCTGCGAAACTGAGCCCAGCGCGGAAGCGGCCGGGATCGCGTTCCAGCTCACGAACATCCTGCGCGACCTCGCCGAAGATTACGCCCGTGATCGCGTGTATCTGCCGGCCGACGAACTCGCACGGTTCGGATGCCCACCGGAGCGGTGGCGCGATCCCGCCGTGGGCGAGAATTTCCGTGCGCTGATGCGATTCCAGATCGCTCGCACGCGCGAACACTACCGGCGCGGTGCCGCGCTTCTACCGCTGCTCTCGGCCGAAGGACGGGCGATTTTCCACGTCATGCACGGCACTTACCGCGGCCTGCTGGACGAGATTGAACGGAACGATTACGACGTGTTCACCCGGCGGGTGCGCGTGCCCAAGTGGCGCAAGTTGCTCGTGTGCGGGTCCGGGTACTTCGTGAAGTGGGGCTGGCTGTAATGGCGACGGGGACCGCGGTCGTGGTCGGAGGTGGGCTCGCGGGGCTGGCCGCCGCCGCGGGACTGGCGCAACACGGGATCCGGGTTACGGTGCTCGAATCGCGCGGGCGGCTCGGCGGGCGCGCCGGGTCGTTCGTCGACCCCGCGACGGGCCAGATGGTGGATGCGTGCCAGCACGTCAGTATGGGGTGCTGCACAAACCTCGCACACTTCCTCCGCACCGTCGGCGTCGATTACCTCCTCGCACCACAACCGAAACTCTACTTCGTCACACCGGACCGTCGAACGAGCGTGTTCAAAGCCGACCCCTGGCCGGCCCCTTTTCACCTCGGCCGCGCGCTCACGGGCGCGCACTACCTCACGCCGCTGGACAAGCTCCGGGTGGGCTACGGCTTGGTGCGGATGCTCGCGGAGCACCCGGACGCGGACCCGCCGCTGTTGCCGTGGTTGTGGGCGCACCGCCAGAACGATCGCACCATCGAGCGCTTCTGGGCGATCGTGCTGACGAGCGCGCTGAACGAAACCGTGGACCGCGTGGGGCTGAAGTACGCGCGCAAGGTGTTCCGCGACGGGTTCGTGCGGCACCGCGACGGGTTCACCGTTCACGTCCCAACGGTGCCGCTCGGTCGGCTCTACGGGGACGAACTGTGCGCGTGGTTTGGGGAACATAATGTCGAAGTGCGAGAGAACGCCGGGGTGAAGCGGCTGATTGTTGGGGAACCTAACCCCCTAACCCCCTTCCCTAAGAAGGAAGGGGGAACCGAACCAAATACACAGGCGTCTGCGCCGCAAGCACTGATTTTAAGCCCCTCTCCGTTTAGGGGAGGGGTTGGGGAGGGGTTGCAGACACAACCTCTTCCCTCTCCCCTCCCTGAAGGGAAGGGGAGAGGTATCCGGGGCGTCGAACTGCGCGACGGTTCGGTCCTTTCCGCCGACTGGTACGTTCTGGCGGTGCCGTTCGATCGCGTTGCCGATCTGCTGCCCGAAGACTTGGTCGCGCGCGAACCGTACTTCGGCAACGTGAAGAACCTCACCGCGTCCCCGATTACTAGCGTCCATTTGTGGTTCGACCGGGCCACGATGAAACTGCCGCACGCGGTCCTGATCGACTGCCTGGGGCAGTGGGTGTTCGATCGCGGGGAGGTCGCACCGGGCGAGTTCTATCTGCAAGTGGTGGTTAGTGCCGCGCGCGACCTGAAGGGGCTCGGGCGCGACGAAATTCAACGGCGAATCGTGGAGGAACTCGGGCGCGTGTTCCCGCCGATCGGTGCAGCGAAGTTACTCCGCGCGAAGGTGGTGACGGAGCATACTGCGACGTTCAGTGCGGTACCGGGAATCGATCAGTGGCGCCCGGTGCAAGCGTCTCCGATCGCAAACCTTGCTGTGGCGGGCGACTGGACCGCGACCGGTTGGCCCGCGACGATGGAGGGAGCGGTACGCAGCGGCTACCTCGCGGCGGAAGCGATCCTCACTCGCGCTGGCCAACCGGCAAAATTGGTACAACCCGATCTCGGTGCGTAACCACCCGCCCGGGCGCGCCGAGTCTCGAACGGAAGGCGCCACGCGGATTGATTGTTGCGCAACTCCGGCCCGCCTCCGCCCACACACCGGCGCAGTTCCGTTGACCCGCCCCCTTCGCAGCCGGTAAACTCACTCTGTACAAATCTTTGCACACGCCCGCCGAGACCGCGGGCAGGAGCTTCGATGAGCTTCGGCGATGAAGCCAACATAGAGTTCGATACCGCGAAGGCACGCGGGTGGCCGAGCGTGCGGCAGTTCAACGTGTTCCTCTCGAACCGCATGGGCGCGCTGCTCGATCTCGTTCGGCGCTTCGAGCAGACCGACGTGCGCGTCGTGTCGCTGACCGTGGTAGAAACGGCCGACTGCGCGATCATCCGGCTCGTACCGAGCGATTACGAGCGCGGGTACGAGATCCTCACATCCGCGAAGTTCGCGTTCACCGAGAGCGACTTGCTCGTGGTGAAGTTGCCCGACGACGACCGCCCGCTGCTGACGATCACGAAGGCGCTCCTCAGCGCCGAAATCAACATCTGCTACATGTACCCGCTGCTGATCGGGGTCGGGCCGCTGGGCAACACGGCCATCGCGGTGTACGTGGACGATTTCGAGAGCGCGGCCCCCGCACTGGAGGCTCAGGGGTTCACGCTGTTTACTGAAAGCGATTTGAGCGAGTAGTTTCCCCTGGGACCGTGGGCATCTCGCCCTCATGGTTTAGTGAGACGCCCGCGGTTCCAGGAAAGATCCCGTCACCAACCCATACAGCACCCCACGCCGCTCCCACCGCCGGTGAGAGTGAGAATGCGGCGCTCGAACGGCAGTTTCAGGTAATCGCTCCGGTCGTAGACGATCTTCCCGCGCATGATCGTCTGTGTGACGTGTGTCGCGTGCTCAAACGGGTCGCCGTCGTACAGCACGAGATCGGCGACTTTACCCACTTCGATACTACCGTACTCCTTCTCGATCCCGAGCAGTTTCGCCGCGTTGATGGTGATCGCACGCAGCGCGCGTTCGCTTTCCATACCGGCAGCAACGGCCATCGCCGCTTCGTAGCGCAACACGCGCGTTTTGGGCACGTAGCCCTCGAACCCGGTGCAGATCGTGACCGGGATTCCCGCCTCTTCCAGCACGCGAGCAGTTCCGGTGTATGAGTGAAGCGTTTCCATGCTCCCGCCCGCGCGCTGCATCGTCGGGTGAACCACGACCGGTACTCCGGCCTTCTTGAGTTCGTCCACCATACGGTACCCCTCGGTCCCAAGCGCGATGACCGGCTTCAGCTTGAACTCGGACGCGAGGCGCAGCGCGGTCTGGATGTCGTCCTTGCGGTGCGCAGCGAAATACACGGGTACCTTGCCTTCGAGTGCGGGAATCAGCGCTTCGTGCTTCGCGTTCTTGGTGGAGCCTGCTTGCTTCTGGTAAGTCTGAGCGTCCGCGAACGCCTTCCGCACGAGGGCGGCGACACCCATGCGCGACGTCGGCGTTTTGCCCTTCGATGACTCGCCGAGGTTCACGATCACCGAGCCGACCGGGACAATCGCCGCGCTATCAACGGTCGGGCCGTCCGCACGGAACACGCCCCCGCGCCCGGCGATCGGGTTCTGGCGGCCCGGGGTCGCGTGAACAACCGTGATCCCGTTCGCCTGGAGGAAGTCGAGGAGCGGCTCGCGCGGATTGAAGCCGTCCAGCGCCCGGAGATCGGACTGGTTCGGGTCGCTCGGTTCGTCCTGGTCCTGGTCCGCGGGGATGTTCCACGCACCGCTCAAGCCCACTGAACAGAACGGGTCGATCAACCCTGGCGTTACGTGCTTGGCCTTGTACACCGGCATGTTCTTGAACGTGTGCTCGCCGCGGAGGACGTGCAGTACCTTCCCATCCTTGACGATGACCGTTCCCGCGAACGTGCCGATCGGACCTGTTGTGTGGATATGATCCGCTTGTACCGCAACGGCGCCTTTCAGTTCGGCCGTGTTCCCGTCGAACGTGCGGTTCTCGGTTTTCGGAACGGGCCGGGCTCCCTCTCCGAAACGCCCCTTCTCTGACGGCAATTTCTCGCTCACGGGCAGCGCGAACCCGCCGTCGCGGTAGGCCCGGTCGGTCGTCTCGTCGAACACCTTTTTGCCGTCGATCCAGGTTTGCGTCACGCGCGTGTACACGCTGAACGGTGCGCCGCTAAGGATTGCGAAGTCCGCGTCCTTGCCCTTCGCCAGCGAACCAAGCCGGTGGTCGAGGTGGAGCAGTTTCGCGGCGTTAATGGTGACGGCCTTTAGCGCGTCCGCTTCGCTCATGCCGCCGCGAAGGGCGATCGCCGCCGAGCGAAGCATGAACCGCGATTCGGTGATACTGTCGTCGGTGTTGATCGTGACCGTCACGCCGGCCTTGTTCAGAACGGCCGCGTTCTCTTCGAGTAGCCCCATCGTTTCGGCTTTCCCACCAGGGCTGTCGATGATCGTGAGCGAAACGGGGATCTTCTTTTTCGCGAGCACATCCGCCACGCGGTACCCCTCGGTCGCGTGTTGCAGCACGATCTCGAAGCCGAACTCTTCACTGATGCGGACCGCAGTGAGCAGGTCGTCGGCCCGGTGGCAGTGGAAGTGGACCGTGCGCTTGCCTTCGAGCACCTCCACGAGCGGTTCGAGCGTGATGTCGCGGTCCACTTTTCCGCCCGCGTCGATCTTGGCCTTGTACTCCTTCGCCTTCTGGAACGTTTCGCGCTGGAGGGCCGCGATCTTCATGCGCGTGAACGGTGCGACGCCTTTGCCGCGCCCGTACCCTTTCGGGTTCTCGCCGTTGGCCATTTTTAAGCCACCCACGATCTCTTTTGCACCCGCGCGCCCGGTGATCCGCATCTCTTCAATGCTCCGCCCGCGGTACTTCACGTACACGGTCTGACCGCCGATGACGTTTCCGGACCCGGGCATCACGTTTGCAGTGGTTACGCCACCGGCGGTGGCCATGCGGATGCCGGGATCGTCCGCGTTGAACGAGTCGATCGCCCGCACACTCGGTTGCACGGGGCCGCTCATTTCACTGAGGTCATTGTTGGCCGAAACTCCCGGGCGGCTCGCCACGCCGACGTGGGAGTGCGTGTCCACCAAACCCGGAATAATGACCGCGCCCCTAAGATCAACCACCTCCGCACCGGCAGGAATCCGGACCGCGGTTGCCGCACCCAGGTCTATAATTTTGCCCCCGCGAACGACGAGCGTTGCGTTTTCCAGGGGCTTATCGTCGACCGCGGTGTGGATCGTTGCGTTCTTGAACGCGAGCACCTTTTCGGCATCGGCGCTTGTGTTTGTGACGGGTACGGGGTCACGCGCAGGAACAAATGGGAGTGACAGTGCGATGACAATTGGGGTGTACAATGCGAACCGGCGCATGCGGACCTCGTGGGGTGGTGAGCGACAGATTCAACAACGCTAACCTGTTGCAATGCACGGTGCTAGAGTTATCATCCCGAATGGCAGACCTGTCGCGTAGCACGTCACAACCGCGACATTATTTAGGAGGCAACTCTCATGAGCTTCAAGATGCAGCGGGTCCACCTCTTTCACGCAGAGGTAGAGGACAAGCCGGGCGGAACGGCGGCGAAGTTGAAGAAACTGGCCGAGGCGGGTGCCCACCTGGAATACGTGTACAGTCAGCGCTCGCTCACCAAAGCGGGCGTGGGCGACCTGTACGTGGCCCCGCTCCACGGCAACGGTGAGTTGGCCGCCGCACGCGCTGTGGGGTTGCACGAGGTCAGCGAGCCGATCGTCATGCGGGTCGAGGGCGACGACAAGGCCGGACTGGGCGGGCGCGTGACCCAAGCGTGGGAAATGGCCGGCATCAACCTGCACGGGTTGGTGATGTCCGTCGTCGGCGGGAAGTTTATCGGCTACGCGACCTTCGACTCCGTTGCAGACGCAAACAAGGCCGCGACCATCCTCGCCGAGCTGGGCACGGCCTGAGAGTGAACGCGGGGCGCGGAATTCAGAGCGAGAAACAAAGCAGGATCGCTGAATCGGACCGTTTCTCCGTTTTCAATTCCACGCCCCGCCTTCCACGGGGTGTAAACCGGGTGTGCAATCAAACAACCTCGGCACTCGTTTTGCTGTAAACTGAGCCCGGTCTAGTGTCGCGGTGCTTGGTTTGCTCTACCTCGTCAAAAATCGGTATTGGGTACAAGCTCGTCGTCGCCGTATGCGTTCCGAGTGACGATTTCGGCCTACTGTTTGGCGAGCCCTTCACGACAGCAAGTGATTCAGGTGACGGTCTATATTTTCCCATCGGCGCCCCTGCCTTACCCTTAAAACCAAATCCGGAATTAGTTTTCCATCCTTGTACCCCAACCGCGCCCAGTTCGCAAAACGTGCCCTATACCCACACCGAGCACGGAGCCACCACCGACATTGTGTACAGATGTTCCTTCTGGCACAATCAATCTTAGGAGGTGCGCTATGACGCTGACCAACCAGGATATTGCCCGTCGCCTACGCGAACACGCCAACAAACTCGCACGAGCGGGGAACAACCTCTACCGCATACGTGCGTTTCGCTCGGCGGCGATGGCCGTTCTCGGCTTGCCCGCGGACGTGACCGAACTCCTCGCGAGCGGCGGTCCCGGCGAACTGGAGCGCGTGCCGGGCATCGGTAAGAGCCTCGCGACCACCATCGCGGGCTATTTGATCGCCCCTGTCCCAACCGACGGCGGCATGGCGGCTTAAAGTGCGACGCGGGATTTGGGATCGTGACCGGAGCGGTTAGAATCACGCTTATTCACACCCGCTCGGAGCCAACACGTGGACGTGATTCGTCTCAACGCAACATCCGGCCCCGACGGGGTGTTACACCTCACGGTTCCGGTCGGAGTACCGGGCGAGTTCGAGGTCGCGGTCGTCGTGTCCCCGAAACCGACCGTTCACGGCGCGAAACCCAAAACGCCCGAAGAACTCGGGTGGCCGCCCAAATTTTTGGAATCCACGTTCGGCTCGGTGCAAGACGAAGCCTTTGCGCGCTACCCACAAGGGGAGTTTGAGAAGCGAGAGGTGCTCGATTGAAGTACCTTCTCGATACAAACGTTTGCATAACGTACATGCGCGGAAAAGACTTGCTACTTTTGAATCGGTTCACCGCACACCAGCCGAGCGACATCGTGTAGTGTTCGGTCGTTTTGGCCGAACTGCGGTACGGGGCCGAGCGAAGTGCCGACCCGATCAAAGTTCACAACGCGGTCGACGTTTTCGCGAGCCAGTTCATCAGCTTTCCGTTCGACGACAATTGTGCGCGTCGTTTCGGGGAAATTCGGCACGCGCTCATGTCCTTGGGGAAACCGATCGGGCCTTACGACACGATGATCGCCGCTGTCGCTCTGGCGAACGGCCTGACGCTGGTGACACACAACACGAGCGAATTCAGCCGGGTAGCGGGTTTGGTGTGGGAAGATTGGCAAAACCCGTAGTCATCACCGGTTGAACAAGAACTCTTTACTGTTGAGCAGTGCCCAAAACACGTCGCGGTAAAGTTCCTCGCGGGAAGCGTCCTTGTTTTTGAGTAACTCGGTGACCTTCGCTTTCTCCTCCACCTGCGGCTTGCGCGCGTAGGCCCGCAGGAAGAGTTCGTCGAGTAACTTCGCGTCGTCCTTCTCGTCCGTCAGGCGCTTCGCGAGCCAACCGCTGCCGTTGCTCACCTTGTTAGTCACCGTTTCGCCGCAAATCAGGTGCAGCACGTTCGGCAGCGTCACGTCACCCACGCGCTCACAGGCGCACGCGGTCACGCGCTCGCTCCGCCCGAACGCACGCAGAAAGTACGACGCCGAACCGGGATCGGGCACCTGTACCGCGCGCACGCCAACAGGATAGCCGTCGAAGCGCTCGGGCACACCGGTCGCGTCGCTGATCGCGTCGAGCATCACTTCTGCGGGTAGCCGCCGGGCGTAGTAGTGGGAGTAGAACCGTGCGTCCGTTTCGTTCCCCGGGCGCGTCGAGCTGGAAAGCTGGTACGTGCGCGACGTAAGGATCACGCGCATCAGTGCCCGTAAGTCGAACTTCTTCTCCACAAACTCCTTATTGAGCGCCTTCCACAGCGCCGGATTCGTCGGCGGGTTGGTCGCACGTAGGTCGTCCACCGGCTCAACCAGTCCCACACTCATGTAATGCCGCCAGATGCGGTTCACCATCGCGCCGGCGAAATACTCGTTGTTCGGGTCGGTGATCCACTTCGCGAGCATGATCCGGGGATCGTCGCCCGGTTTTACGTCACCCGTGGTTCGGTCCAGTGGTTGCGGGCGCATGAACGTGCCCGTGCGTGGTTGGCTCACCCCGACCGGGTTCTTGTTTTGGTTCTGGTCCGGGTGGCTGACGTTCAATCGCGTCGGCCCCATCTTCGCTTCGGTGCGGTCGAGCTTCACGCGGCTGAAGTACGCGGCGAAGTGGTAAAAATCGTCCTGCGTGTACCGTTCGAGTGGGTGATTGTGGCACTTCGCACACCCAATGCGCGTCCCGAGGAATGCTTGCGCGACCGATTCGGGAGCCTCCGAGTTCTCACCGTGCCGCTGTTCGCCGACCGTGACAATGAAGTACCCGACCGCGGGGTTATCGGCGTTCGAGCCGGTGGCGGTGAGCACGTCGCGTGCGATGCTGTCCCAGCCCCGGTTCGCCGCGACCTGTTTCCGCAACCAGTCGTGGAACTGCCGCACGCCCTTCGCACCGCGGACATCGTGATCACGTTCTTTGCGGTTCTGGAACAGGTCGCCCAGTTGCAGCGCCCAGTAGTCGTTGAATTCCGGGCGCGCGAGGATCGCGTCTACCAGTTTTTCGCGCTTCTTCGGGTCCGAGTCGGCGCTGAACGCGGTCGCCTCGGCCGGAGTGGGCAGCGCACCCAGCGCATCAAGAAACACGCGCCGGACGAACTCGTCGTCGGTGCAGAGGTCCGACGGCTCGATGCGAAGTTCCTTGAGCTTGGCCGAAACGTGTGTGTCAACGAAGTTATTTGCCGGGACGAAGCGCTTCTCGTCCACCGGCCGATCGAACGGCACGCTGAACACCGTGACGGCGACTTCGGTGAGGTACATCGCGCGCACCGCACTCGCCCCGTTTCGGACGGCCCGCGCTTTACCGGTCGCTGATACGTCAAGGTAAGCCGGATCGTTGGAATCGAACTTGGTGAGCCAAGTCACGTCGCGCGTGGTGCCATCGGTGAACGAGGCGGTCGCGACCAGTTGCACCTCTTCACCCGGCTTGAGCACCCGCACCGCGGGGGTCAGTTCGAGTTTGCGGACCTTCGGTTCGTTCTTGCCCGGCCCGGGGTACCCGGCCCTGAGCCAGTCGAGCAGGAGCTTGTATTCGCGGCTCGTGGTGGAGAAGAGGCGCCCGCCCTCGTGCGGTGTCGCACCGGTCGCTTTACGGAGGAACAGGCTCTCTTCCGGCCGCGTGCGATCGATCCGCCGGCCGCTGAACTCGCGCGTGATCCAGTTGTAGTCCTGGTCCGGCGCGAACCCGCGGAGCGACAGCCGGAACCCGTTCTGGCCGGCCCCCTTCCCGTGACACGCACCCTGATTGCACCCGGCCTTGGTCAACAGCGGGATCACGTCCGTGCTGAACGAGGGCGCGTCCCCCGCGAACGACACCGCGGGCGCACCGGCGACAATGGCCGCGCTGAGCAGGTACGAAAACCGGGGCATACGGACGCTCATGAAGAGGATTTCTGGCGAGCGGGGATAATACCCCGGAGTGCAGGCGGGCCACTTTCTGTAGCAAATCGAGTTTAGGTGAAGCTCTCGATGTGAGCAAGCGGAAAGGGTATCGCGCAACTCAGCGCGACGGGGACCGCGGCGACATCTGGACGCGAAGCCCCTGGGCTGCGGAATCCGTCCGGAATCGCAGTTCGCCTCCGGAAGCGGGAAGTGATTGCCACCCGCGAACCCGATCCGCGATCAGCGCCCAACCGTCGATCGGGCGAACGCGAACCTCGTCGGACACCAGAGTCGCGTGCGCGATCTTCGGGTGAGTGGGATCGAACGATAACGGGGCGGGGGTCTTGCCCGGGGGCGCGGGGACGGTCGTTCCCGTCCACTCGATCGTGTCCTCTTTGGTACCCGAGCGGAGCCAGACCTGAACTCGCGCGCCGGTCTGGTTCCAGCTCACGACATCCGGCCCGCGAACCTCCAGAACGTTCACGTTCGCGACGCTGAATTCGAGGAACGCGACCGATTCGCGCGCCGTCCACATCACGGTTCCGGTCACATCAGCCCGGTGCGGCCCGACGTGCCAGGTAGTGACCGTGCGCACGGCCGGCAGTTCACCCGCATGGAGATCGGGGCGTAGTTCTGCGATCGCGCCGGGCACCAAGCGAAACGCGCGAACCGGCTTGTTCGGATCGAGCTTCAGGTCCGGGACCGCGGCGAAATCCCGGAGCGCGTCGGCCGGGAAATCGATCACCCCCCCGCGCACCACCTCTTTCACGGTCACGCGAGACGCGCGCAAGCCGTAGACCGCTTCCGTTTCGCCCTTCACGGACCCGAATGCGACCCGCGGGAAGCGGAGCACGGGGCGCTGTGTGAGCGGTTTGCGCGGGGAGCACTCCAGTACAACGAGGAACCGCCCGCTGGTTGGCGTTTGGAAGTCGATCTGCAACGGGCGCGCGCCGGCCTGTTCTTGGCCCAACGTCCAGTCGCGCAGTGCGAGCGGTGCGGTCAACAAATCGGTGGACCGCACCGCGACGCGCAGAACCTCCAGTTCCGCGGGCACATCGAACCGCAACCCGTTCACCGCCCCCTGTTCGACGCGCACGAGATAAGCCGCATTCAGCTCGGCGCCGGCCTCGGTCACGTCCCAAACGCACCCCTCGCGAACCTTGACGACGGCCGATCCACCTGCGCCCTCGCGCCAGCGCAACTGAACGCTCCGCACCGCTCCGAGTTCGGCTTCGACGGTCGCATTCTCACCCGCGCGCGCCACTACCTGGCGCCCGATCCGACCGGCCGCGTGCGGTTGGGCCGCGGTTCCCGGCAGCACGGCCGACAGTTTCGTGTCCGCGATCTCGGGCACGCTGAACCGGACCTCGCGCTCGGACCCGGACACCGTCGCGGTCACGGCGAACCGGGCCTCGATCTCGTGCCGCCCCGAACCGGGCAGTGGTACGGCGTACCCGTCCGCGCGCACCACCGGGAACGCGGGCGCCCCGCCCACCGTCACGCGCTCCAGGCGCGCGTCCCCCAGTGGGAGCGGCACGACGTTGTCACTCGAGCGGAGCGCGTGAACCACGAACCGGGCGGTCACTTTCGCGCCTGATTCGTCCGCGCGTACTTGGTACGTTGCGGATGTAAGCGCGGGAGCAGGAAGTTGGGGGTAAGCAACCGCGTCGAGGCGGTCCAGGACCGCGCGCGGAGCGATGATCTCTTCGCTCCCGTCAGCCCCGGGCACAATCAACACGGTTACCGGGGGCGATTGCTGAGCGAAGGCACTAACCGAGTGCAATGCGACCCCCGACACGAGAACGCCGGCGACCACGAGTTCCCCAGAACGCCGGCGGATGCTGAGGTGCGCGAGTACCCCGCCCAGAGCAACGACCGCCATGCACAACACCGGCCACGCGACCCGCGCCCACCACGGCGGGCCGAGTTCCGTAATCACGAGCGCCCCAACCACGGCACTCGCCAACACGAGCGCCCCGCGTGGGCGCCGGCGCTGCGCCACGAACCACCCGAGGGCACTCACCAGAGCGACCGCGCTCACAGCGAGCGCATCGGCCGCGCGCACCGATCCGACCCGCACCCACTCGTCGTCGGATCGGGTCACGAGTTCCGGCCCGTCGCTCACGAGCGGTCCGCCCAATAGCGGAGGAGAATCCATGACCGCGTCCCCCGGGTACGCGGGCCATCCGGGAAGTACACCGGACGCAAAGCTCCACCACCGGCGCACGGGCGGGTCGCCAGGCACTGTCGGCACCGGGCTGGTAACAGACCGCGTCGGCCACCCGGTCGTCGGTGGCAGCCGGTACCTCACTTCAAAATGCACGCTCGAACCTGCGAGAACGGGAATGTGCAATGTCTCGTCCGGTCCGTGCGTACCGAACGCAGCCGGGTTCAGCCACCGACCTCCAACGCACACTCCGCGCACTTCCGCGCCCGGCGGCAACACGATCGGAAGTGTCCCACCAGAGGAATCACGCACCGTTCCGCCAAACGCGACGACCACATCGTCGGGAGCACTCACGGCCGTCAACAGGTACGCATCCGACACTGAAGACGAGCTACTCGTAGCCCGCGACACCGCACCCACGCGGACCGAGTCCCCGGTCACTTCGACTGTCACGCGGTCTTTGAACGCGGGAACGACATCCGCTTTCGTTGTTTGGCTCGCCCCGAGCACGCGCGGAATCGGGATCGAAACAGCGGTGTCACCGAGTGCGGGACCGGGCGCGGTCGTTTCGAGAACAGCCGTTTCGGTGAGCGGGCGGGCCAGCTGCAGCACCCACAGTGTGCCTTCAACCGCTCCGCGCGATCGTGCCCCCGCCGCGCCCGCGAGCACATCGACCGGCACAAACAACGGAACCATTTCCAGCAGTTCGGGTGAAACAACGGTCGCACCAGTCACCGAATTGGATGAATCAAGCAGTTTCCACGAGCGCTCGGGCGTGCGCGGCCCCGGAACGAATACAGTGAGCGTGGGAAGTGCGCCCTTTTGCACCGAGAGCGCGAGGCGCGTGGTCGCGACCCATCGCGTGCCGGGTGCGTCGAGAGACACAACGGCTTGCGCGCTGATTTTGGGGCGCGCCGGTACAAGGGTCACGAACCCGTCCGGCTCTTTCGCACGAAACGAATAGATGGCTCGCGCATCACGAGGGGCATCCGTCGTGAACCAGCCCCACAATCCTGCCGGTGTTGCACCCGCGCCGGGGGCGCTGCGCACGGACCAAACAGGATCAGCGACAATGCTCAGCCACCCGGCACGTTCGGTCACGCCGGCGACCGCGAACGCCGGAAAGGGAACGGCCTCACCGAGCTTCGTACTCGCCCCACGGAATTCGAGCCGGAGTTCGGCAGATTGTGACGCAAGCAGCGGCCGGGCCAGCTCGATCACTTGCCCCGCGGGGGTCGGTGCGTCGATGTGTGCGATCAGTTCATCGATCCCGGCCGAATTACGATCGAGTGTGAAACCCGGCGGCGGGCGCACCGTGAGTTGGAACAGCGGCCCCCTCAAGACGTGAACGCGCACGCGCGCAACGAGTACCGAATGGGACACACGAAGCTGCCATTCGAGCCGTTCGAGCGCGGTGAATTCGACGTCCGGGGCACTCGTCCGAACGGACGGCATGCGCCGGAACACTTCGTCCGTGCCCGTCGGGAGTAATGTCCCCACCAACGACACCACGCGCGTTTGTTCGGCTACACCGGTCGGAGAAAGGGCCGCGTCAACGAGGCGGTAATCACCGGGCGCCCAGGAATCGATCTTCAATCCCGGCGCGAGGCGCAATTCCACGCTCTCGCTCTCGAGTACCGCACCGAGCGGGCGCACGACCGGCAACGGCGCGTCCGGCGGGCGCGAGAGATCGGGTAACGGCGCGACCGCGTTGATGAGAACTTTCCCGCCGGGACCGGGTTGCCGGAGGCTGACGCGCACGCGGCGCGGGCCGTTGGGAGTTGCGGGCGGGTCCACGACCCACCCGGCGCGGTTGTTCGTGACCACTTCGGTCACGCGCAAACCGGGATCGGCCATAAACACCCATTCGCCCACGGACCCGCGCGTCGGGCGCAGGTCGTACTCGAACGTGGCCGACAGTTGCCCCGGGTTCAGCTCGTACTTTGCGACGAGGGCCGCGGTCGCAACCGTAGACGGGGCGCCCCCCGTGCGGACGGCGAATTCGAGTTTCGAGCGCCCGCCGAACCGCAAGTTCCAGGCGCGCCGGGCCGGTTTACCGGGCACCTCGAACGGGCCGGTGAGGAGCACGTCCGCGGACGTTGTGGGGACTTGATTGGCCGGCAGATCAAGCTGGAGTGCCGTGGTGGGGCACGCAGGGACGCGCAACTCGAACCGGCGCTCGCCGGGTTCTGCGGTACCGGCCAGGGACCACCGGAATTGTAGAACGCGGCGCCCCTCGCCGCTCACCCAGACGAACGGCGCGGACGTAATCGGGGAAGTCGACAGAACGGCCATCACCGCCTCGCCGCCCTGTGCCCATTTCGCGCCGTTCACGGCCAGTTTGAGGGGATCAAGCGGCAAAAGTGCGCCCGCCCCGCTCGCGTTCAGGACGCCGAATTCAGCCGTACCGGTCAGATCGCCGCCCTCGAGTTCGGCCGTGAAGTTCGCGTCCAGGATTCGCGGGCCGTGTTTTACCTGGGCACTAGCGCGCCCGGCCGCTCGCACACGCGCCTCAAATTCCGGACGCGACATCTGCACAACGGGACCGGCTTCGAGTTCTTTGAGCAAGAGAGGCAGCCGATCGTCCGTAGCTCGCACGCGCCGAATGGGGAACGGATCATCGGCTGGTATGATGTCGAGCGCGCCGCGGAGGATCGCCTCCGCGGGTGGACGCGGAACCGCCCCGAGCGCGGCACCGGCCGCGCACACGCACACCAGAAATAGCCAGCCCGAACGGGGCATGGTGTTAGTTCACCGGGGTTGGAATCGTCAGCTCGGATCTTCGTCGCGGTCGGCCGTTTAAGAACCACTTCCCGTCGGCGCCGGTGTTCCTGTGCTTCCCGGGCGCACCCGCACCGATGCCGCGGGTGTGGCATGAGAGATCGTTCCGGTCGCCGGTTCCGGGGCCGCCCGCGTGAAGCCCGGCAGGTTGCGCACCCGGCGCCGAATCTCCCAGCGCACAACCATCTGCAAACTCAAAGCGAGCAGCGCCACAACCAATCCCGGCTGCCCGGCCGCGACCACTTGGGCCGCCGGTTGCGGGTACAACACGGCCGCAACACCAAACGTGCCCCCGAGCAGCGCGACGGCCAAACCGGACGCGACCGTGTTCAACCACGTCAACAGAACCGCTACGAGGAACACGCCGAGCGAAGACACAATGACCAGCGCGATCCACGGCACGCGGGCTACGCGCAATGTGCCTGGAGTGTTTTGCCGGGCCGCGAGCGGTTCGCCCTCCTGAGTGGGCGTTAAGCCGACCGCGTCCGGTTCGCCGCCCGAGTTGAACCAGCGCTCGAGGTCGGACCGGGGCACGGCCGTGGGCGCGAGAACGGGGCCGCGCCAGCGCCACCGGAGTTCCGGACGGGCGCGGTCACTGAAGAGGAACGGAGCGGAGCCGGACGCTTCGGTCACGAGCCACCGGACCGGGCCGGAGTGCGCGGCTGAGAAGATGCGCGGCGGCTGGTACGCCGTTTCGCCGAGTACGCTTCGCGAGCCGGGTAGGGTGTATTGCAACTCCAGAACCACCGCACGCACGCCCGAGATTTCGGGCAAGTTCACGCGGAACCGGTGCCGGCCGTCCGCTTCGCCCGCCGGAACCAGCGCCGTGCCCGTGCCGTCTATGCGGGCCGTCGGGTTCGGCCCGATCGCACCCGGCAGCCACACTTCGATTGCAGGCGCGAGCCAGCGCGAGAGCCGGAACCGCGCGCGGTAGCTCACGGCCCCGTCTTCGGTCGCTCCGGCTTCGACAAGCGCGCGGTCGACCCATACGGCAACCGCCGACTCCGTAGTCGCCCGGCGCAATTCCAGCGCGAGTGAGTGTTCGGCGGACGCAGTGAGCGTGAGCGCGGGGAGCGTGTCGCGTTCGGGTAAAGCCTCAGTCGGGAGTTCGCGCCACCCGGGGGCCGCGGCACTTACCGTGCGCCCGGTCACGGAGTTCACCCACACGCGCACGTTCGTTTCGGTGCGGGCCGCGTCCGCGAGCCAGAACAGGCCGATCGGCAACGTGAGCGGCCCGTCCTGGGTCGGCAGCGGGAGCGCGAAACTCACGTTCAGCGTGGCTTCTTTGGCGTCCGGGGGCAAATAGGTCCACGCGCCCGGCGAAACCGAGTCGAGCGCCGGGGTCGCTCTCAGCCCGAACGCTTCCGCGGGACCGTGCAACCGCACGGCTTTGGGAAGGCCGTCCCCGGAGCGAAGGTGGAACTCCTGCTTCACCGTGATTTGCCGCTCCCCCACGGTGACGTCGGTTTTTGTGGTAACCGCGACATCGGGACGGTACGGCTGCCAGTTGAGCGCGACCCGTGCGAACCCGAGTTCCGATCTGCCGGTTACCGCAGTAACGGCCTTCGGAGTTTTGCCGTCGGCGCTCACAACGGCGGTAAGCGGAGAACTCCACCCGGCCGGCTGGTCGCCCTCCCAACCGCGCCCCGTACCCCGCACCTCCATTCCCTCATAAACCGTCGCGGTCACCACTGCGTCGCGCTCTACGGCTTTGGGGTAGCGCGGAAACGGGATCGTCACTTCGCGCCCACCGGACGGAACGGCGATCGTACCGGCCAGCACCACGTTGAACGGCAGTTTCGTCGCGTTGGCGAGCCGCACCGTAACCGGTACCCACGCCCCTTCGACCTTCCCCGGACTCGCGCTCTGCACGGTCTCTGGGTCGAACTCGGACTCTAGCCCGCGCCACTCCGCGGGCACGTTGATCGTGATCGCGTCCACCTCGGTGCGGATCGGCTTCACCGCGATCTCGGCGCGCACCTTCCAACTGGCTTCCGTTAGCTCCAACTTGTAGACGGGGCGCACCCGAACCGCGCCCTCGACGGGCCACGCCTCGACGGTGAGGAGCGGTGCGTTAACCGGCGTCGCACCCGTAGGGCCGGTCGTGAGCCGGAACAGCGCCGCACTCACGTCGTCATCGAGCGCGATCGGGAGTTCGACCCGCCGCAAATCCGGGCCGTGTTTGAACACGAACCGCGTGTGTGGTCCGGCTTTTACGTTCACCGTGCCGGTTTGCTTGAACACATCCAACACCGCGAACGGGCCGATCGGCGATGCGGGGGCTTTCGTGGTGCCGGTCTTCGGCCGCGCCTGGCGCACTACGACAGTGATGATCCAGTCGGCCGCTGTTGAACCACTGGGCAATTCGATCTTCCAGGCCGGCTTGTTCGGATCACCGGGCTTGCTCACAACGGGTTGTTGTGTCGGTCCCGTATCGCTCACCACCGCAACGCGGTCCACGCTCACGTCTGCGGAAGCAGGTGCCACCAGTTTCCACTCGCGTGCCGGTCCCCGGACCTTGATCTTGGCGGTGGACTCCACGAACCCGTCGGTGAGGAGCACGGTCACGTCGATGTCCGCGTTCTGAACCTGATCGACGGGCTGTGCAACGGCCGCGGGCGGCTCCCAGCTCACTTCGAGCGACTCCACCGCGCCGAGCGCGACGCCGGTTTCGCTGCCCTTCGCGGCCAGTTCCTTCACGTCCACCGTCGTGCGCCGCGGTTGGATCTGGTCCGGCGCCTTGGTGACCAAAGTGACGCGCTTCACGTCGCCGCCCGGCGGGTCGAGCGCGAAGGTCGTGATCGGCGCGCGGGGGAGGCCCAGATCGAAGCCGATTTCGGCCTTCGTGACCCGCGCGGTTACGGGCGCTTCCGTGTCGAACACGAGCGTGTGATCGCCCGCGGCTTCCACGAGGACCGTGAACCCGTCGTCGCTCGTGTCGAGTACGGGTAGTTTTGAGCCGTCGAGTGCAGCGCCGACCAAAAACGCCTTGCGCCCGCCAAGCGCGATCGCGGTGTTCGCCTGAGTCGTGCGGAACGTGTACGTGAGTTTGAGTACGGCAACAAGTTGCTCGCCGCGCTTCTCCACGCGCCCGCGAATGGCGCACCCGCTCGGCGCGGTCGGTTTGCGCGCGGCCAGTTCCTTCTTCAACTGGTCCACGCGATCGAGGAGTTTCTGGTACTCTTGCGGCGAAAGAGTAACGCGCTCGCCCTCACCGGAACCGAGCCAGAGAAACGTGCCGTCGGGCAGTTTCACAGCGAGCGGTTTACCGTCGGGCTTCTCGACCTTGCTGTCGGGTTTGTCGCTCTTTTCGGTTTTGGACGTGTCCGCCGGCTTCTTGAGAGGCTCCGCGCCCGGGGGCTGAGCAGAAAGTGTGACCGTTCCCGCCACCAGCGCCGCGAGGGCGAACGCGCCTGCGAGCGACCGGTGGCGGTTGCGTGTCGGCATTGGTGGTACTCGGAGCGGAATGTGACGCTATTCGCTGATGCGCTCTCATCCCCACACCCGCACGCGAGAACCACGCGAAAGGGCGGGCGACGAGGAATTCACCACCAGAGCGAAAGCGGCTATCTCCGCTCAGTATACCCAAACCCCGCAGCCGTTCCGCCCCATCAAATAGGAATCGTTTCACGCGCGGCACTGCGCGACCCGCACACGTCATTCACACGTCCCGACCGGCACGCAAGGAGCGTGCCCAGAGCTAAAGTCTGAAGGACGAACGCGATAGTGTGTGTGCCGTACACCATTGCAAGGTCCGCGGCCCGGCCCGCGAGCATTCCCGGCCCGGCCATCAACACAAACGACGCGACCAGTACCCCAATGAGAAACGCCCGAACGCGCCGCGGGAGTTCCACGACCGCAACGGCATAAGTGAGTGCCGCCAGTGGCAATAGCAGCACAACGGCGTGGTGCTTCCAGGTGCGCTCACTGAAAAGCAGCATCCCCAAGCAAATTAGCCCGCATTCTGTGGCGAACCGCCACCCCTGCCGCGCATCGTTCGGCCCACGAACCGGCCAGCGGCACAAGAACACGACCGCGAGCGCGAAGCACGCCGTGAGCGCCTTCACAATGACCCACGCGGCCGGGCGCCCGATGTCCGTGAGGTTGTGGTACTCGGCCGGCGTCGGGATGTTGTCCGGGTACACGATGTACGACGGGCTGTAGGTGAAAAGCCGGTACACGAAACCGGTTACTGCTTGGTTCGGGTGCTCGGTCGTGATTTCGCCCTTCAGAAGCGGCCGCTCGACCATGAGCGCGTACCAGCCCTCCATCAACTCGCGGTTGTGGTTCCAACCGAAGGTGAGTCCGGGAACGACCGCGAGCCAGAGCGCCAGGCCGACGAACGTTGCGCCGAGTACGCGCCAGCACCGTTTCCATGCGAAATACGCGACGAACAGCGCCGGCGTCACTTTGCAGGCGATCGCAAGGGCGAGTGTCAGCCCCGCGAGCGTATCGAGCCGGCGCCGGAACGCTTCCAGGCACCCCATAACTAAGAAGAGAATGAAAATATTCACGTTGTTGTGCGACAGATCACCGAGTAACGGCGGCAGGCACAACATGATCGCGACCGCACGCGCGAGATCGAGGGCGAAACCTCCAGCGTTCTGGGAAGAACCTACCCCCCCGTCCCCCCTCCCTGAAGGGAAGGGGGAGAATGAACGGTCGCGGCGCGTGGTCCCAATCTCTGAGACTTCGCGCGCCAGCTCCCCCTTCCCTTTAGGGAGGGGGGACGGGGGGGTAGGTTGTCTTTGGTCTTTCCCCCTCTCTTCGGAGGAAACCGAGAGGTTAGGTTGCCCCCGACAGAGTCGGAACGCCCACACCGCAGACAGCACCGCGAGCAGCACCTTCGTGTAGAACCACGTGAGGGCGCCGACGGTCGGCGGGAGCGCGGTGAACGGGCGCAACAGCACCGCCATGATCGGCGGGTTGGGGTACTCGTTCACACCGACGTAAATGTTTTCGCCGGCGAACACTCCGTTCACCATCTGTCGCCAGCGCAGGAACGCGGACCGGCTCTGCTGGCCGGAGTCGCCCGGCTTGGCGATCTTGACCGCATACTTGACGCTCATCAGCAGTACGATCGCGGTCAGCACCGCCAGGAACGCGATCCGCGACCCGCGCGGGTTCGCGGTGTGAGTGGCGCGAAACCAAGTTGCGAACCGCGAGAACGACAACACGCGCACGAATCCGCCTCCTGCGGGACGAGGAGGCGAGATGATGCCGGATGCGGGCACCCGCGGTCAACCCGAAGGCGCGGTCACTTGGGCAGGATGACGTCGTGTACAGCGGAACGGGTCGCGCTTCGTTGTGCGCCGCCGGTTACCGCCCCGGCCCCGGACTCGATGAAGCTCAGAGTTCCGAGCGAGTTCTCGCGCGTCACGAGTCGGTGGACGATGTACCGCCCCTGGTTGTTTCGCGTGCGGAACACGGTCGGCTGGTTGAACGGGAAGTCGGTGGGGTACGGGGTGACGACCGGGAGCAGGTCGTCCGGCGGGTTGCGCGCCGGGGCCAGGAACGGCGCCCGTTGCTCCTCGGTTTTGGCGGGCAGCGCGACCCACTCCAAGTCGTTAATAACAAACCGGGCCTTCGGCGTTTTCGTGGCCAATTCGCGCATCACCTTTACGCGGCCGTCCTCGCCGTTTGCGTCCTCGCCGATGGAAATGGCCGTGTACACGTGCATGAACCGCAGCCCCGGCTTCTGGTTCAGCATCAGGTACGCGGCGTGCGGCGAATCGAACCACGCGATCACCTCACCGTCGCTCACGCCCTGTCCGCGCAAGAAGGTCACGACCTCGTCGAGTTCTTCCCAACTGATTACCGCCTCGTGCGGCGGGTGCAACCGGAGCCGGTCCCACATTTTGTACCGCTCGGCATCGTCCAGATCCGGGCACCAGCACTGGGGCCACAGTCGGAGCCGCTCGGGCGCAAAGATCGGGTGCCGCGGAACGTAATTCTCGCGATCGTAAATAGGAATGCTGTCGATCTTTTCCCGGACGGCTGCACTGTGTTCGGCCAGGAACCACGCGCTCGTCGTCACCGCGAGCCAGAGCAACACGAGGAGCACCCACGCCCACCGGTGCGAGGCCCATACGCCCAACATGAGGAGCGTTTCCGGTACGTGTGCGTACTGGAACCCCCGCTGGAGGAAAAACGCTTGCGCGACCCAGGCCAGGTACAACCCACCCAGCACCCCGCGTGCGAACCGCGCGTCCGCACCGGCTTGTTTTTCCCACAACAAGGCCGGGAGTTGGTGCCCGGCGAGTCCCGCACGGTCCGGGTGCGCATTCGCAGCCGACCGACTCGACCAGGGGGCCATGTCCAGCACCGACACGAGCGCGAGCGGCACGGTCGGCAGCAACCCGAGGCTCCACGGAGGGAACCAGTAGAGTTCCTGCCCCACGCGCATCCCGATTTCCGCTTTCACCAGTTGTAAGTAGCCGGGGTTCCACTGCGTGAACACTTCGAGGAACGGCCCCCACGTCCCGGTCGCGAACAACCACGCGAGCCCCGCGAGCCCCACAACACCGCCGCCGAGCACGTTCCCGAGGAAATCGGCGCCCGCCGCGTGCCAGGGACGCGGGGACGCACCTGCGATGCGCCGCGCGGTGAGCAGCCACACCGTGGCCGCCATAATCACGATGTGCGGCTTGATCCAAACGCCCGCCCCCCACAACAAGCCTTCAAGAAGCGACGCTCGAAAGGGAGAAGGGGCGATCCATGAAGAACCTCCCCCCCCGTCCCCCCTCCCTGAAGGGAAGGGGGTGCAGGCGCGCGCAGGCGCTGTGCTGGAGACGACATCCGACGGTTCTGTCTCCCCCTTCCCTTCAGGGAGGAGGGACGGGGGGGTAGGTCTCCCCATCCCGCGGCGCACGCGGAGCGCGACGGCGGCGAGGGCCGGCAATGTCATCCAGGTGTCGCGCTGGGCGTGCGACATTTCCACCGTGAACGGGTAGAACAGCGCCACGCCCGCGAGCGCCCACCAGCGCGCCGCGAGCGACGCGCCCCCCCACTTCGCCAGTCGATCGATGAGGAACACGGTTCCCGAGACGATGAGCAGGTCCGTGGCCCGCACCGCGACCACGCTCTCCCCGAACAGCCACTGAAGGACCGTGAGCACCCACACGAACCCGGGCAGGTTGGTGTCGAAGATGTCCCGGTAGTGCGTTCCACCGTTGAGGATGTTGCGCGCGGCCATCTGGTACAGCGTGATGTCGCACCACGGCGGCGTTCGCAGAAACAGGGGGATGCCGATGACCAGGGCGACCACCGCGACGACTCGCGCGAACCAAACCGACCGCCACGGACAACACAGGGGAACAGTCATTCGAGGTGCGCGTGAGGAACGGGAGAGGGTACGGGAACAGGATATGAGGTCGCGCGCGGCACACCAGCGGCGTCAGTAGCCGTCCGGGTGCTTGAACCGCTCCCGCAGCCGCGCTTCCGCTTCGCCGCTCGCGGAAACGCACAGGGCGCTGAGGTTTGCCAGGTTCGGGCTGTCGAGCAACGTTCGCACTCCCGCCTCGGTCATCGGCGGGTTGTACTTCAAGTGCAACGCACTCAATGCGGAAGCCGCTTTCCACTTTGCCAGCACCTTCGCGCCGCTATCGTCGATCCGGTTGTACGCGAGCCACAATACCGGCGGGCACCACGTCCCCAACCCGCGGACCAGTGCGCGAACCGATGTCGTGCTCAAGTTGTTGTCATCAATGTCGAGATACCAGAGTGTGCGAACGCGCGGGCTCCGGGCGAGTGCCCGCACGTCCGCGGTCCGGAGCCGGCTCCCGTGAAAGTGGAGCATCCGCAGCGCGGCAGGAGGCGCGGCAGCCAGTCGCTCGGGGTCTAGTCCGTTGCACGGGTTCTCGTCCAAGCACAGGTTCACAAGGCTCGCTAAGTGCGGTGAGCACAGCAAGTTCGTGACACCGCGCCCGGTAATGTGGTTACCCGTCAAATCGAACGTGCGCAACCGGGCGAAATCGGGGCACGCGGCCAAAATCTCGACCGCATCATCTCCCAATCCCGCGTGCTCGAAACGAACCGAAGCGAGATTAGTGAATTCGCCCGCAGCCAAGGTTCGCGCGGTATCAACGGTCCAATTCCCACGCCAACTCTCTGACCCGCACAGGTGCAAGCGACGGAGCGTGCGCAAACTCTTGGCCCGAAACAATGTTTCAGCCGCCGTCGCGCTAATGTGCGGGGCCGATATATCGAGTGTTTGTAACCCGGTGAAGTGCGGTGAATCGGCCAGAGCCGACGCAATCTCTTCAGCGTCACCGCCCTGAACCTTGATCGTGCGCACGCGGGCCGCTTCGGGGCGATTACCGAACTCGCGCAACCCCGAAGCGCTTTCGTTCGTGAGTTCCAGTGAATCAATTCGATCGAGCAATCCCGTATCGGCAAGTTGCTCAACGACGCGCCCTGTGAGTCGGTCGGCTTTGAGTGTGACGGCTGGTAAAGTGGCGCGAATCCAATCCACCACCTTCGGCAAGTTTTGCAGGCTATTGAGCTGAACACGGCGCGGGAACCCGCGGTCGAATTCGTCGATCTCCACCTCGTACTTCTTCGGTACTTTGGGCACCCACCGGTTCTCGTGTTGTCTCAGCAGCTCCTCGCTCCGCTTTGCGAGCGTAGCGAGCCTGTGAACGCCCGAATCGATCCGGGGCCAGTCGGTCGCAGTCAGCCCAACAGAGTAGCGGTCGCGGAGGAAGGCGTACATCGCGTAGCTGTTGCCGTCCTCGGCAACAACGCGCGCGAACTCGCACTGCGAGCGGATGAACTCGGCGCGAGCGGCGTCGCCGTTTTCGTCGAGCCAGTCCGCGAAGACCAGGCGCGGGGTGTCGTCCTCCGAATTGGCCCGAATCGCGGCTAACAATGCGTCACGGTCTGAGGACATTTGGCTAACTCGCTGACCTCCGAAATTCGTTACATAACAACAACTTACGGCAAAAAAGCTAACATTTGCTAACATTTCCGGCCCGCACGGTACCGGAAGCCAAACCAACAATAAACAAGCACGCGCGGTGGCTACTTATTGTTCGGAGTGCGGTTGTGGTTCTTTGTCACCTCACGCGCATTGCCAGTATTTCTGGCTTCCATCAACGCCGAGTAACTCGGCACGTCTCACACATCATAAATCACGCGACTCATGAACACAAGTTCATATTCACAAAATATGAGCGAAGAATTTTGACAGGATTTACAGGATAAACAGGATCAAAACCACAGCCCCGGTCAAACGGGCTACATCCACGACAGCGGGATCGCACGTGCGTCTGTTTTGAATCCTGTTTATCCTGTAAATCCTGTCAAAATTCTTCTGTTATCTTCACCGGCCGGCTTACACCGGCCGTTCGCCGAGGCATTCGCGTGCCTGCTTTCTGTCCTCTGTCCTCTGTCCTCTGCTCGCCTCACTTCAGCCACTTGTCGGCGAACTGCGTGAACACCTTCCAATCATCGGGCGTCATGCTGTGCTTGCCCGCGCGAACAAAGTAGCCGAGGCGGTCGTCGCTCAGTTTGCCCTGCTCCGGCATTTTGTCCGCGACCGGCTTCGTATCGCTGTAGAGCTTGTACGCGGGCGCGGCGGCCGTCAGCACGTCGAACTGGCCGCTCGGGTTCGCCCACTGGTCGTCCTCCGCGTTGGTGAGGAGCACCGGGCGCGGGGCACAGATCGCGACGAGGGCGTGCTGGTCGAACGGGATCTTGGTGGTGTCGCCGCCGAACGCGCGGAAGTGGCCGCAGAACCAGTGCGGGAATGCGGTCGTGATGCGCTTGACCGTTTCCGCCTTCTCGTTCTTGCTGCGGCTCGGACCGGCCCCGCCGCACCCCGATTGGTGCGGAATCACTACCGCAATGCGCTCGTCGAACGCCCCGGCCAGCAGCGCCGTTTTGCCCAACCGCGAGTGCCCGACTACCGCGATGCGCTTCGCGTCGATGCTTTTGTCGGTCACGAGGAAATCGACGGCGCGGTGGCAGCCCCACGCCCACCACATGACGGTGGCCGTCTCATCGAGCAGGGCGTCGCCCTTGTAAACGGGCAACGTGGCCCGCATGCCCTCGCGCACGTCCGGGCGGTCGGGCTGGATATCGCCGCAGTAAAACGTCGCGACCGCGTACCCCTTCTCGACGATCTGTTGCAGCGGCCACGTACCGGGTTGCTTCCCGCGCCCCGCGGCGGTCGCCTTGTTCGTGCCCTTCTCGACGCCGGGGTAATTAGCCGGAACCCACGCGGTGGGGATGCGCACCTTTTCGTGCGACGTGAGCAAGTGGTTCCCACCGAAGTTCGGGCCGACGAAGCACGCGGCCGGTGCCTTCCCGTTGGGTGTGGCGATCAGCAAGTAAATCTTCGGCCACTGCGATTCGCTGAAGCTCACCTCGATCTCGCGGAGCGTTCCCGCGCCACCGAGGGCTTGTGCGTCCTCGAACAACACCTTCCCCGTCACCACGACCTTCACCGGTTCCATCAAGTGCGGGTACCGACCATACATGTAGTGCTGAAACAACTCCTTCAGCTCGGGGCGCCGTTTCTCTTCCCAGTCCTTCTTGCTGGTGATCTTGGTGCCGTCGCGCATCGCGAGCACGTCCGGGAATTCAGCGACCGATGGCAATTTGTCTGGTGGAGGCAGGTCCGCGGGCGTGGCAACGACAGTCATGACGAGGATTCCGAAGCCGGCGAGGGAGAGTCGCATCGGGAACGCGCTCCGACGAGGTGAGTGACTTACCGCACGGCGTTCCGTTTGCGCACACCCTGTTGAAATGACACGTTTGAGCCTTGATTTCGTGGCACAGGCCTCTGGCCTGTGGGATCGCTTCCACAGGCCTCTGGCCTGTGCCACGAGCAAAAACGCAAACTCTCAACACGGTGTCCACATCACAGACGCGCCGAACTTACTACGAAAACAAAGCGGGCCGGGGTTGCCCCCGACCCGCACAGTATCCGACGCGACCCGCGCCCGCAACGGTCAGAACACCAGCCCCAAACCGCTGAAAATGACGAGCGGCTCCAGCCCGATCACTTCGAGCGGCAGACTGAACGATTCGTTCACCTCGACGCGGATCGTTTTGCCGTCGTCGCGCGTCACGGTGAGGTTCGGGAACAGGTGACGGCTCAGCTCGTGCCCGTTCGGGACGAGCCCCACGTCGATCGGGTCGAAGTCGGTTTCGTTGTTCTCGCTGAACTGGTTCCGCAGCCCGAGCGTGCTGACCAGGAGCGGCCCGACGCAGCACAGATTCTGCACGGTGGACTTCGGGTTGCAGTATTGGAACCCGCACCCGTCCTGCGGCATCTTCGCGAGGCGCTTGACGGTCTCGGCCTCCGGCTTCCACTTTTCGATATCGCCCTTCGTGCGGAAGATCACGCCCTGCACCGCTTGCGGGTGCCCGGCGATTACGAGCCACTCGCCCACGATCGCGTAGGTGGGAGTGATGACGCCGAACCCGCGTGCGTAGAACTCGCGCACCTCGACGCCCTTCACCATCTTCTTCCGCACCTTGATCGGGCTGTTGGCGACCGCTTCGAGCGCGCGCTGCACGCGATCGGTCGCGGCCCGCACCTTCGCCGGATCTTTGCAGGACACGCAGACCACCGTGCCGAACACCGACAACCCTTCCGACGGGCTCTGGTACATCACGAACTTGTCGCCCAGGTGCGGCAGCAGATCGTCCTTCATCGAGATACCGAGAAACTTGTCCACCTCGCGCGCCATGAAGTCCTTGCGCGCCTTGATGATGTCCGACGGGGTTTGCTTCTTCCCACCATCCTCGACCCCGAAATCCTCGTTCATCGTGAGAAAATCGATGAGACTCAGGCCCGCATCGTAGGTCGCAGCCGGGTCGAGCCGGAGCGCGGAGAACCGGCTCACGTCCGGCGGCATCGGCGGCAGATCGTTCAGCCCGAAGGGTTGGTTCTTGAGCGCTTTCGCAAACCCCTTGCGCTCGCCGGGCACATCGAACTCGTACACCGCACGCGACTCCTTACCGTCGAATCCGGAGGTGAAGACGATCGCCTTCAGCCCGCCGATCCCGATCCCGTCGAGCCGCTCCTTCAACCCGGGTACGAACGGTCCCGCCAAACTCTTCGCGAGGCCGACGACTTTTTCAGTATCAACGAACCCGCGCGTGATCGTCTCGAACTCGCCCGTCTTCAGAGCGCGTTGGAACAGTGGGTGGCCGGTGATCCCGCCCTTCTTGGCGTTCGCTTCCATCTCCGTGATGATGGCCTCGGGCTTGCGCGTCCCGGTGTAGAAGACGAAGTGCTTGCCCTCGACCCACCACGCGACGTTTAACGAAACAGGCCCTTCGTCGTGTATGCCCAACTGGAACCCCTTGCGCCCCTTCACACTAAGCGATTCGATCTTGGCTTCGGCCTTGCGCATCAGGAGCCGGAGGGAGCCGAACAGCACCTCGGCCTTGTCGCCCGAGTCCGGCACGATGACGATCAACTGCGCGTCCGGCAGGATCGCGTCGGTGCTCGGCAACTTCCCGCTCAGCAGCCCGGTGAGCGCGCCGCCCACGCCCCGAATCGTCGGTGCGGGCTCGCGCACTTCCCCCGCGACGATCACTCCCCGATCCGTGATGAGATCGATGAGCTTCTCGGCCGACTTCAGGTCGACGAGGTTCGATTTGAGTTCCGCCGGCGACTGGCCGTCGAGCAGCGGATCGGCGAGCACGGAGGAACCGATCAACTTCGGCCCCTTAGCAACTAGCGCGCGAACGCTGTCGCCGGTCGGTCCGGCCATCACCGACCCCCAAACCGACTTCTTGTACGCCTCGTTGTGGGCCGTGATGCCGTCCCAGCGCACGTAAAACTGCGTCGTGGGCGGGAGGAGCCGTTCGGGTGCGGTATCGGATGCGGGCGACCCGTCCGCCGCGAAAGTCGGAGACGCGAAAGCCAGCGCGACCAGCGCCAGCGCGAGCGAACGGGGCATGGGAACTCCGGTCCGGGAAGATGAAGGGGTGAGAGGGTGAAGGGGTGAGAAGGGCGAAGCGGCGAGAGAATAAAGGTGAGGCGACAGAAGCGCGCTCCTGCCTTTCCCCCTTCGCCCTCTCGCTCCTTCACCCCTTCTCTTACATCTTCTCCAGCGGGGGCACATCCTCTTTCACCGGAGGTGCGCCCGCTCCCGGAAGAGGCGCATCGTCCGGGACCGCGCCGGGCGGGAGCGCATTGCCGGACTTGCTCGGCCCCGAGCCGGCCGGCGCCTTCTTCTTGCGGTCGATGAGCGGGAGCTTCTCGAACTTGTCGTCGAGGACGCCGCGACTGTCTACTTCGAGCCAGTCGTCGAGCAAAGTGGCGTACACGCGGCGGAAATCGGTGTGGTACTTGATGTCGCCGTCGGTGAGGTCCGAGAGGCTCGGGTGCTTGCCCACCAGCCCGCCGACGACCTGCGAACCCGCCAGGAACATGCACGAGCCGCTCCCGTGGTCGGTCCCGCGGCTGCCGTTCTCCTTCACCCGGCGCCCGAACTCCGAGTACGTCATCACGGCGACGCGCTCCGAGTGCTCCGCTTGCAGCCCGTTGAAGAAGTTGCCGATAGCGCTCGACAGTTCGCTGAGTAACTTCCCGTGCATCTCGGCCTGCCCGGAGTGCGTGTCGAAGCCGCCGAGCTGGACGTAATAGAGCCGAGTACCCAGCCCCTTCTGGATGAGGCGTCCGACGAGGCCGAGCTTGCCGCCGAGCGTGTTGAGGTCGTCCGGGTCGCGCTGCACGACGCGACCGCCCACGAACTCGTTGGTCCGCCCCTGGCCGCTGCCGCCCGCTTCGCGGAGCGCGTCGTCGATCTTCTTGAGGCTCGTGTACGTTTGGAGCTGGCGCTTCCGGACGAACGACGCGAGGTCGGCCTTACCCGTGTCCTTCTCGCCGTTCAGGTCTTCAATGAGCGCCTTGCGGTTCGCCTGATTGCCCGTCAGTTGGAGCTTGAAGCTCGCGCGATCGGCAAGACTGATGACGCCGCCGTCCGCGCCCTGCATCGCGACGGGAAGGCGCTCGTTCCCGAGGTACATCCCCGGCACGCCCGCGTCCTTGATGCTCATGCCGGGGATGCTGCGTGCGAGCCAGCCGCTCGTGTGCCCGCGCTTCGGGTCGGCGAGCTGCCAGATGTCCATGCTCTCAAAGTGCGAGCGGTCCGGGTTCGGGTACCCGACCCCCTGAATCACTGCGAGCCGCTTTTCGTCGTACAGGCGCTTCAGCTCGTTCATGCGCGGGTGCAGTCCGTGGTAGTCGTCGAGCTTCTGCACTTCCTTCTTGCCGAACGCGAGCGTGGGGCGCGCCTTGTGGTAGAGGTCGTCGCCGTAGGGCGCGACGGTGTTCAGTCCGTCGTTCCCGCCGGTGAGTTCGATCACCACGAGAACGGTGTCCTTCTTCTTGTCTTCCTTCTCCGCGGCGCGCGCGGTCGAGGCGAGGAACTCCGGCACCACCCCACCGACGGCGAGCAGGCTCGATGTGCCGAGGGTGGTCTTTAGGAAGTCGCGTCGGGTGGACATTGGCGAACCTCGGTGAAAGGGATTGGGCGAACCCCGACCGCAAGGTCGGGGGTAGTAAACCGTAGTGGCGCCCCGACGCAGCGGGGCGGCGATACACCCCGACCGCAAGGTCGGGGTTCGCCCTAGTTCAGTTGGTATTCCGGCAGACACATCATCGCGTGGTAGGCTTCGCGAACGCGCGCCTTGAACTCCGGCGAATCGAGCTTCACGTCTTTCGGATCGAGCGGTTTGGGCGGCTCCGCCTTCTTGGGCTTGGGTTCGGATTCCGTTTTGGCCTTTGGCCCGTCCGCCGATTTGGTCTCGGGAGGGGTTAGCCCCTTACTCTTTGGCTTCGGTCCCTTCGGGGCCGCGGGTGCAGCGCCCGCTGTGGGGCCGGGCGTCAACAGGAACGTTTCGAGCTTCTTGACCTGCGCGGGAGCGGCCGCTTCGCCGTAGAGCAGCGTGCTCATTTGCTTCACGACCGCCGCAATGTCCTTGGGATTCGCCGCGAAGATCGCGGTGCAGATGTCGTGCTTCGCTTCCGGAGCCGGCGGCGGAGCGGGCTCGCTCGGAGGGGCGTCCACTTTCGTCGGCTCGGCGACGAACCCGAACTGCTGCGACGGGCGCGGGCGCCCATTGCGGCTCCATTCGCCGACCGCGACCTTCTCCGCGAAGTTGTTCCGCGCGAGCAGCGTCGCGCTGTTCAGCCAGTCGGTCCCGGTGCGCCAGCCCTTCACGTTCGGCGGCGCAAACAGCGCCTGCCCCATCTTCGCGAGTGGATCGACCACGTCGGAGAGCGGGATGCGCTCTCCGACCGCACTGCGAACCGCGCCCAGCGCGCATTCGACCGGCCACTTCACGCACTTGTGGTAAGCGTGCTCGCTGAAGAACAACCGCGAACCGAGGATCGTCTTCACAAGGGCCGCGATATCGTAATCCGATTTGCGGAACTGGTCCGCGAGCGGCGCCAGCAGCGCCTTCGGCGGGGGCGTTTCGCTCACGAGGAACGAGTAGAGTTTCGACACCAGGAACGTCGCACACGCTTGCTGATCGCAACAGAGGCGAACAACGTCCTCGCCGGTCCACTTACCCGTTTTCCCGAAGACCGTCTTGCTGCCCTCGTCGTGTAGTTCGTGGTTAAACTCGAACTTCAGCACCTCGGCGTCGTGGTGCCAGCCGGTGAGTGCGCGGGCCGCTTCCTGAATGTCCTTCTCGGTGTAATTGCCGACCCCGAGCGAGAACAGTTCCATCACTTCGCGGGCGTAGTTCTCGTTGGGCGCACCCTTCACGTTACGGTTGGAGTCGAGCCACACCAGCATGGCCGTGTCCCTGCTCATATCGAGCAGGAACGGCCGGAACGCTCCGAGCGCGTGCTTCCGAATGGTGACGTTCTGTTCGTACATCAGCTTCGTGCTGCGCACCTTCGCGTAGCTGGTGGCGAAGTGGTTGTGCCAGAACAGGGCCAGCTTCTCGCGCAGCGGGTACCCGCCCTCCGTCATCGCGTAGAGCCACCACACGCGGAGGCTCACCGGCTCGGTGTAATACTTGCCCGTTTCGGTGAGCAGTTCGAGGCGGTCGGCCGCGTCCGCGTCCCCCGTCATGAAGTGTGAAAGGGTTTTGCTCAAACCCTCAGCGAGCGCCTTGTCTGTTTCGGCGGGCGTCGCGCCAAACCCGGCGCGGCGGAAGAGGTGCGCGACCCACTTGCGGTTCCACTCGCCGTTGGCCGGTTTCCACGGCGCCCACGCCTCACGCGGATCGACCTTGGCCAAATCAGAGGGGAGGGCTTCCGCCATGAGCGTGCTCCGAGAAGCAACCGGCGCTCGGCCGGTCGGGGGATCGGACTGGCGACCGCATTATTGCCGCCGGGGAGCGGACTTCAAGTTCCAAGTTGCGGGTTCCGCGTTTTGCGCGCGGGATCGAAACCAAGTAATTCGCGTCGCCTCTTGAACTTGGAATTCGGAACCCGGCGCGCGAATTCTGGAACTATTGCTTCTTCGCTTTCGCTTCGGCTTCCTTGATGTACTTTTCCGGATTCTCTTTGAACTCGTCGCGGCACCCGGAGCAGCACACCCAGTAGTCCTTGCCCTTGTAGCTCACCTTCATCGTGCCCAGTCCGCCGCTGACGATGCACTCCGGCCCCTTCGTGGTGGCCGCGAACGGCTCGCCCTCTTTGGTCGCACCCACTTGGTACTTCTTGCTGTAGGCGACTGTCGTTCCTGCCGGGCGCGTTTCCAATCGGTAAAGATGACGATTGCTGTGCAGCAGGCTGAAGACGATCCGCTGGTCTTCGGTGGTCGGACCGTCGGTGCGGGCGAGCGTGAGCACTTTGTCCTTGTCGGTCAGGCCGCCGACGAAGGTCGCGGTGGACTTGTCAACGGCCGTCAGTGTGAGTGTGAACCGCGGCGCTGCCTTCGTGTCCTTATCTGGGGTGTAGCGCAGCTCGCCCTTCGTGAAGTGCTTTCCCTTCTTGAACGTAACGGCCAGCCACGCATCCTGGTCCTTGAACTTCCACTCCCACGCGACCGTCTCTTCCCACGCGCCGGCCGCGCGCTCTTCCTTCGTGCCCTCGGGCATCCCACTTCCCTTCCAGGAACCGACTAACACGTTAAACGGCTGAAGCGCCTCCTTGGGGGCAACCGTTTTCGCCGGGTCACACTGGTCGCTCGGGGCTGGCTCAAAATGGCCCACAGGGTGGTCAGAAATGACACAGCTAACCACCAGCAGAATCGCGGTGAGCATGCCGGCTCCCAAGGTGTGGAAACGACGGAGTCCCCGGGTGGTTCTCCGGAATGACGACGCGGACGGCCAGGGATTTCAAACAGGTGAAAGAAAGAAAGCCCGCGCGAAGGCGCGGGCATTCATTTCTCATTGAAGAGAACTGTTGAGGCGAATGACGTGCGGAGTTGTAACCAACAGCGCGATTAGCGACCTAGCGGGGCTTGCGCGGCAGCCGGTACTTGCTCAGCTTCCCGAGCGGCGGCACCGTGGCCGGCGCCACTTGCGGCGCACCAACTGGAGCCGTGCTGATGGTGGTCGTGTCCGGGCCGCTGCTAATCATCGTGTTCTGGGAGTCGATACCGACTTCGCCACCCACGGCCGCCAAAACGTCGGCGGATTGTTCGATCTTGTCGTGGATTTCCTGGCGATCGACACGCACGTGCGGTGGGGCTTCGATACCCAACTTTACGCGGCCGGGGCCGACATTAACCACCGTGATCTTGATGTCTCCGGCAATGATGATAGATTCGCCGGGGCGCCGAGTGAGAACGAGCATGAGATGTCCCTCCTGGATGGTGCCGGCAGGCGGGTGAGGTTGGTATTGCCCCCGCCGGCGTTCCTCATTACTAGAGTCTACGACACAATTCTCCGCATCTTGCAGGCCGGACTCATTTTTCTCTCAAGTTCCGTCCTGCTGTTACCGAGACGTTACTATCCGCCCGCCTCCGAACCGATGTCGGTTGCGAGCGAAAGAAACATTAGCAATTCCGAAGCCAACATAAATATAGACGCAGGAAGAGGCCAAATGTTTCTCGTTCTGCGGAAAAAAGATACCGTTCTGTGTGTCAAAGCACACAGAACGGTATTGGGAGTCAATTTTTTGAGGCTATAGCAGAATTATCTGAACGTCGAGCACTCAGACGACGTACAAACACGCGCACGGAGGTTCGTGAACGGGCACCCGAGTGCGCAGGTCGCGTCGGGCGTCACTTTCCGAGCGTTGATTGGAGCGATTTCAGCCGGTCTGCTCCTTCTCCCGCTTTGAAGGGGTTCGGAGGCGGGGCGCCCGCGCCCATCCCTCCGCCCCCCATCCCTCCACCGCCCATTCCGCCACCGCCCCCACCGGGCCACCGGTAGCCGGCCGCCTCCAGCGTTTCCTTGTTGGCTTCAAACAACTTGAGTAGCGCGTCCAGTTTGCTCTTCGCGTCCTCTTCTTTTAGGTCGTCAGCCGCTTCCAAGCCGGCGAGCAACTCCTTGGTTTGCTTCTTCTGGTCCGCGGTCAGTTCGACCACGAGCGGTTTCTTGGTAAGCGCATCGAGCTTGTTCACGAGTTGCGTGAGCTGGAACTTGGCACTCGGTCCCCTCTGACCACCAGGAGCGCCTCCACCACCTCCGCCACCGAACCCACCGCCACCAGGCCCACCTCCCCCTCCGCCACCACCTTTCGCCCCTCCACCCTTTCCACCCCCTCCGCCTCCGCCACCCTTCCCACCCTTTCCGCCTCCACCACCGCCGGGCATGCCGCCCTTCCCACCTTTGGGATCACCGCCCTTCTCCTCGTCCCCGCCGGGTGCGGCTGCGGCCTGTTGGTCCGGCTTGCTCAGACTGTACGTCATGACGACCCCAACAAGGCCGCCCCCGAGTAAGAAGCCAACGATGCCGGTCGCAATCGCAACCGGCACCTTCGCGGTGAAAACTGCCATGAGCGACTTCCCAATAACTGAGGGAGGAATGAACCCGCCGTCATTGAGTCCGGTGGCACTCACGAACGCAAGTTAAAAATGGAAGCGGCGTGAGACTCTCACCGATGGCTCATACCAATGCGTGCTGATGGAGACGGGAAGCGCGAGAACTCGCGCTCTACGCGAACGAGCGTGTCGGTCGGGCGGCGTTATTTCTTTGACTTTTTTCCTTGCTTGGAACACACCTCTCGCTATCGTTCGCGGGCCATCACCATTACCGAGGGATCACGGATGAACCTGCGACTCCTCTGCGCTCTTTTTGTTGCCGGAACGCACCTGGCGCCCATCGCGGCGGCTGAGCCGGCCTCCACCCGGACCGCGACCGCGCCGCTGGTCACCTTCGAGGTGCGAGTCGTCCGGGTGTCCGCTGAACCCGGAGCCGTACTGAAAGCGGTGAAGCCGGAAGAAGGCGGCGTTGCGTTCCTGTCCGACGAACAACTCAAAGCCCTGTTCGCCGACGCACAATCCGATCCGCGCGCGAACATCCTCTGTACGCCGAAGGTGGTCGCGTCGAGCGGCGAACCCGCAACGGTCCGGGTCGGCAGCAACCGTGAGTTCGTCACCGGGCTCGAAGCCCGGCAGGTAAAAGGGAGCGTCGCACTGGTCGCAAAGAAGACGGTAGTCGAACTGGGCGACGTGCTGACCGTGTGTGGGAGCGTGTCTGCCGATCGCCGGTCCGTGTCCGTATCCACGGGGTACACGAACACGAGCCTCGCAAGCGACCTCATACCTCTCGTCCCGGTCACGACCCAGACCCCGGCAATGAACGGAGGACCGGCGATCCCGTTCACTCAGTTCCTTCAAGCCCCTCAAGTACGGACAATCGCGATCGAGAAGAAGGAACTGTCCCTACCGTCGAACGGGCATGTGGTGATTACCGGACCGGTGACGACGGTGGAAGAACGCACCGAGTACGGTCCCCCGGTGCTTTCCAACATCCCGTACCTCGGGCGCCTGTTCAAGTCAGTCGCGTATTTCAAACGCGAGGTGCGCACACTTCTCGTGGTGTCGGCGCGCGTGGTCGAAGAAGAGCTCCCGGTCGCCCCGGCACCTCGCTCGGTTGGGCGATAAGGGCTCCGGGTGCCATCAAAAGCCGTTCCACCCTCGTTGGCACTCGCGGTTCGCCCAGAAAGCTCCAGGCGAACCGCGAGTGCCAACGAGCGGGTGGTGCTTCTCGCACCCAGTGGCTTTGGATTGCGGTCGGTCGAACGGTTCTGCTTCACACCTTCCACACGAGGACGGCGCCATCCGCCCCGCGAATCTGGGCGCGCCCGTCGGTCGTGAACGCGAGGGCGTTCGGCCTCGTGCCCTTTTGCGGCCACGTGCGGAGCAATTTCCCGCTCGTCACGTCCCACAACTTCACCGCGCCGTCCTCGCCACCAGATAGTGCGCGCGAACCGTCAGGCGCGAACGCCACGCACGTCACCCAGCCCGCGTGCCCCGGAAGGCGCCGAAGCTCCTTCCCAGTGCGGGCATCGAACAGGCGCAACTTGCCATCGTAACGCGAACCGCCCAGCACACGCGACTCGTCCGGCGAAACCGCGAGGACGCCGTTCGTCTCGTCGCGGAACCGGTCGGCGACCGACGGGACCGGAACCTCCACGAACTCTTCTGCTAGCGGCAGTTCCTGGTCGCGCAGCGTCGCGTGCAGTGCGTCGAGGCGCGACATCACTCCCGCGAGGGCGCTCGCGGCGTCTTCCTGTGCCCGTCCGATGCGCTCCAACTGCGAGAACGCGAGCCCTTGAAAGAGGCGCGGATCGTCCTCCACCGCGCGCCGGAAGTAGTACCGCACCGCGACCGCCAGCAGCGGGTCCGCGTTCGGGTCACCGGCGGGACGCAGAACCAGGAACGCCGCGAGCGTGCTGAACCCGCGTGCGCGCAGTTCGGCACCGATTTCGTCCGCGAGCACCCACTGCCCGCGAACAACGGCCGCCGGGTCGCTGAAGTGCGCGAGGTCACCGAGGCGCGCGGCGAGCGCGTTCGGGTCCGCGTCGCCACCGAGCACCCCCGACATGCGCGCCGTGCGCAGCTCATCCAGGCAGCGCACGGCGAAGTCGGAATCACTCGCGGCCCGGCCGTCGAACTGAGCATTCAGTAGGAACAGGCGCGCTTGCTCACGAAACGCCCGGTCATCGGCACGGTCCGCGAAGGCGAGCGCCGAATCGCCCGCGAGCACAAGTTCCAGTGCGTGCCACGCGCGAGTCGACGCAGCACCAAGGGCGTCGGTCACGCGCCGGCTTTGGTCGGTCAGGCGCTCGGTGAGCACGCGGGCAACGGCCGAAACCCCGTCGGAAACCGCCGCCGCACCCGCGGCCCGGCACGCGGCCGCGGCCAGCGGCCCCAGAGCCAACAGCGACACGCGCGAAACCAGGTTCATTCGGATCACTCCCTGCAACCCCAATAACCGCAACAACCGCACTCGCGGTTCCGGCACCATTAGGGGACGCCCTGGAGCGACCACCGGTTCGTGTCATCCTGTCCCGGCGGGTCCGATTACGCGGATTGTGCGACTTGTGCCAATGAGCCGAAGCTCACGTATCGGCTCAATACTTGCTGTGGGCGGTTCGGGCGTGGCGCAAGTAGCAGGTGTAGCGTTGCGGAAGCCTGAAAATTCAGGCGAAATTCGCTCCCGTGTGGGTCCGATGGTGGGAAATACTGGATATTTCCAGGGAAATTGCGTTGTCTTGTTGACAACCAACTGCAAAACCCCTTAGTTTTCAAGCAGTTTCGGATTTTCCCCTCACCCGTGTTGGAGTGCTGTCATGGCAAAGGCTGCGAAGGCCGCCCCGAAAAAGGCGGCGAAGAAGGCGATGACGAAGTCGCAACTCGTCGGTCACCTCGCGGAGAAGACGGAACTGACCAAGAAGCAGATCGAAGCCGTGCTGGGCGCGATCGTCGACACGGTCACGGAACAACTCAGCTCGAGCGGCCCGAAGAAGTTCGTGTTCCCGGGGCTGGCCCGCATGTCGCTGACGCAAGTCAAGTCGCGGCCGGGCGGCGAAGTGAAGAAGAACCCGCTCAACGGCAAGGAATACACCACGAAGGCGCGCCCCGCGTTCAACAAGGTGAACATCCGCCCGATCAAGGCGATCAAGAGCGCCCTCGCGTAAGGCACGAGCACTCACCGATCGATCACTCACGCCCGGCCCGCGCCGGGCGTCGGCGTTTTGGGAGGTTCAAAAGCGTTTTGACAGGATTAACAGGATCGACAAGATGAAAACCAAAGCCATTAAACCTTTTGGCTCTTATCCTGTCGATCCTGTTAATCCTGTCAAAACGCTTTCCCCACAACCCGTCTCACGGGCGCCCGAACTGAACCTTCGCACCGGTGACCTCGAACGAGTCGAGGAACTTGCGCACGTTGGCGTTGCCGGGACTCACGAACCGCCCGCCAGCAACGACGAGGTACAAGTACCGGTTGGAGATGACGATTCGCCCCACATACGTGCCGCCGTCTTCGTAGAGGTACTCGACCTCGCGCCCCGGGTACCCGGACACGGTCACGCGCTCGTCGCGCACAATTCGCTTGATTGCCCGGTCCTTCCTCATGTCGTTAACGGCTTCATCGAGCAGCGCCTGCTCGGTCATCGCTCGCTGACCGACCGGGGGAATTGGCATGTAAGAGATCAAATAGACCTCCCCGCGCTTCCACAGAATCCCGCCCTCGGCCCGCTGCCCCGGTTCCAGTTTCACTCCCGGAATCGGCATGTCCTTTTTCACGGGCATTGGCACATCGACCGCGAAACTGCCCTCGGCCGACTGGTGCTTGTGCCACTTCTCACCCGGAATGAGCAGAAACCCGCCCCCACAGCACGCACAGGTTCCCAGAAAGAGAACACCGAAAATGATGACGATCCAGAACAGTGGTCCGCGCCCCGGTGGAGGAGGCGGTGGCCGGCGCCGCCGGCGCGGGCGCGGCTCCTCGTCGTACTCGCGGTCGTATTCACGATCGTAGTCGTCGCGCGGCTCCCGGCGCCGCGGTTCGCGCGGCGGATCGGGTTCCGGGTACCGGTCGTCGATCGGGAGCGGCTCAACCGTTTCGAGCAGTGGCGGTTCGGGCGAGGGGAAAACGGCCTGACAATTCGGGCACCGGACGTCGCGCCCGACGCGGTCCGCGGACCCAATCATCGCGGTCCCGCACGTCGGACAGTTGAACTGGAACGCCATCGTGCCCCCGTCTCCGGATCAGTTCGCGTCGATCGCCTTCAGCCCCTCGGTCACGCACGCGCCGAGCGTCGTGAGATTGTAACCGCCCTCTTGCACGATCACAGTCGGCAAACCGATTTCGCGCACCGCCGTCCCCATTTCCGCGAAGAACTTTGTGGACAATTTGAAGCCACCAATGGGATCGGACTCGTGCGCATCAGCCCCGAACGCGAACACCAGGAACGCAGGCTTGAACCGGCGCACCGCCTCGACCGCAGCGGCGAGCGCCGGGCGATATTCCTTCACACCGGTGCCCGGAGGTAGCGGAAAATTCGCGTTCGCACCGAGTCCAGCCCCGGTCCCAGTTTCGTCCGCGAACCCCGAAAAGAACGGATACAGCCCGGCCGGGTCGCCGTGGACCGAAACAGTCAGAACATCCGCGCGCGAATAAAAGATGTGCTGCGTGCCGTTCCCGTGGTGAACGTCGAGATCGAGCACCGCGACCGATCCGCGGTTCGCGAGTCGCTCCGCTGCGACCGCGGCATTGTTGAAGTAGCAGTAGCCCCCACAACGGTCGTGTTCGGCGTGGTACCCGGGCGGGCGCGTCAGCACGTACACGCTCCGCTCGGCGCCTTCGGCGATCAGGTCCGCGGCGCGTGCGGCCGCATTCGCACCCCCGAGCGCGGAAGCGAACGTACCCGGAAGAATCGGTGTGTACGTGTCGAAACAGAACTGTCCCCGGAGGGCGCGCGTACCAGTTGCACGCGGATTTGGCCCGAACGGGAATACGGTGGGCCAGAGCTGTTTCGCGGCCGGGTCGCGTGCCCGCTTCGCCTCCGCACTCGCTTCGCGCAGGTACGTGATGTACGCCGCGTGGTGAATCGCTGCGACGCACTCCTCGCTCGGCTTCGGCGGCTCCTCGAAGCGGAATCCGCCCGCGGACTCCAGTGCCGCGCGGATCACCTCGAACCGCCCCGGCGCCTCATAAGAGGGGATGACCGCGCCGCCCTCCATTTCACCGGGCGGGACGTGGTCCGCGTGCTTCGGGTTCAGAATCACTCGCATTAACCGCCTCCGGCTCGATCGGTGCCTTCCCAAGTTAATCGAGAAAGCCAGTTCGCGCATCACCGCGTTCCCCTATTCCCAAAGGAAATCGCGAGTCCCGGAACGCGGAACTCCGCCGCCCGGTGGGGCGGAGCTTTCGTATAATGCTTATCGAGCAAAAGGTACACAAGAGGGCGCCATGCCGCGGATTCTGATTGCCGACGACAACCCGTCCAACGCGGACCTGTTCGACGCCCACCTCGACGGCACCGGGTTCGAGACGAAGCTCGTTTACAACGGCGTGGACGCGCTCGCCGCGGCCAGCGAGTGGAAGCCGGACCTGATCCTGCTCGACGTCATGATGCCGAAGATGAGCGGATTCGAGGTGTGCCGCCGGCTCCGCGCCGATCCCGCGACGCGCGACGTCTCCGTGTTGATGGTCACTGCACTCGACCAGGCCAACGACGTGGAGACCGCCGTGGACGCGGGCACGGACGACTTCATCACGAAGCCGATCAGCGGGCGGGAACTGGTGCTCCGCGTGAACGCGATGCTCGCCAGCCGCAACGAACCGACGCCCACCGACCGCGCACTCGCGTACATCGGGCGGGTGCAACAGGGCCTCTAGGCGAACGGCCGGTGTGAGCCGGCCGGTAATTGCTCCACACGGCACCACCCGCGAGCGTTAACGAACGGGTGGAGTGCGAACGTAAGAAGTATTTTTGACAGGTTTAACAGGATCAACCGGATTAAGTCCGAACACAAACTTGTCTTCGGAATCCTGTCGATCCTGTTAATCCTGTCAAAAATGCTTCTGCGTTGAAAATTTGCACCGGCCGGCTCACACCGGCCGTTCGCCCAGAAACTTCTGAGCGAACCGCGCGTGTCAACGAGCGGGTGTGTCTACGACTAAATCCACCGGCCGGCTCACACCGGCCGTTCGCCAGGACCACCATGTCTGCCAAAGTGATTCTCAAGGCCAAGCGCGCACAACCGTTCTTCGGGCGGCACCCGTGGGTGTTCGCAGGAGCGATCGAGCGCGTCGAGGGCGAGCCCGCGGACGGCGACGAGGTCGAACTCGTTTCGCACGGCGGGAACTTCGTCGCACGAGGGCTGTATAACTCGCAGTCCAAGATCCACGTGCGGCTCTACTGCTGGGAGCCCGATGTCCTGCTCGATCGGGCGTTCTTCCACAGCCGGATCTCGCGCGCGGTCCAACTCCGGCACGACGTCCTGAAGCTCAACACCCCGGGGGGCGGGTACCGGGTCTGCTTCAGCGAATCGGACTACCTCTCGGGCATGGTCGTGGACCGGTACGGCGACTGGCTCACGGTGCAGTTCACCGCTTTGGGGCTGGCGAGGCGCCGCGAGATCATTATTGACGTGCTCCGCGAGCTACTGAACCCGAAGGGCATCTACCTCCGCACCGAAAAGGGCATCGGCAAGCTCGAAGGCGTCGAGCTTCACGACCAACTGCTGTGGGGTGAACCGCCACCCGCGGACCTGAGCATCGCGGAAAACGGGATGCGATTCCTCGTGAACCTCACGGAAGGGCAGAAAACGGGGTACTACCTCGACCAGCGCGACAACCGCGCCGCAGTCGCCCGGTTGTGCGTCGGGAAGCGCGTGTTGGATGCGTTCTGCTACTCCGGCGGGTTCGGGCTGTACGCGGCGAGCGCCGGCGCGAGCGAAGTGCTAAGCGTGGACGCATCCGAACCGGCACTGGAACTGGCCCGTCGAAACGCGAATGCTAACAACCTGAGCAACATCACGTTCGCGAACGCCGACGTCTTCAAGCACCTGGGGGAACTGGTCGCGGCCGGGCGTCAGTTCGACGTGGTGGTCCTCGACCCGCCGAAGTTCGCGCGCAACCGCGCGGCCGTGCCCGAGGCACTCAAAGGATACCGCCGACTGCACCAACTCGCGCTGAAGCTGCTCGCGAAGGACGGGATTCTCGTCTCTTGCTGCTGCACCGGGCTGATCGCGATGACGGACCTGGAAGAACTGCTCGCCCAGGTATCAACCGAAGCGAGACGCGACCTGCAAATCATCGAGCGTCGCGGACCGGCCGCGGACCACCCGGTCGCGGTAACGTGCCGCGAATCCGGGTACCTCAAGTGCCTCGTCAGTCGCGTGCTGTAGTCCGTCACAAAGAAAGACTGAAAAGCGCCGCGGATGACACGGATCACGCAGATCAAACAAGAAGGGTTTCAACCCATTCTTCTTGTCTGATCTGCGTGATCCGCATTATCCGCGGCGCTTTTACTGCTCTATCACCCGGCTACTTGTAGCGCTGGCGGAAGACTTCAGCCATCAAGTTGTCGATGGGGCAGAACTGGTCGGTGAGGATGACGCCCGGTTCGCGGTCAGTGTACGGTTTGAGGCGCGCGGCCGGCACCTCGGCCGTGTAGATCCGGACGCCGTCGCGTGCCAAAGGTGTTGCCGAAAGTGTGATCGGCAACGCGGCTCGAATATCGGCGCCACCGGCCGTCCCAACGGCGAGCCCGGCCGCGAACCCCGGGGACAACTGATCGACCACCGCACCGTGAAGCTTGTCGAGGTCTAAGGGCTTATCGGAAGCGTAAATCACCAGCACCCGTCGCGTTTGGTCCCACGAATCGCCCGCGGCGGTCCCGGCCGGCGCGGGCCTCTCGGCGGTGAGCAACACGATGTTCTCCGCCGGGAACGTTTTGGTCAGGGTCGCCATCGCCGCCTTCCACAGTTTGCCGTAGGCGATCGAGTCGATGATGGTGAGCAGGTACGCGCCGCCGGGCTTCAGCGACACTTTCACCGCGTCGTTGTACTCCTTCGTCATCAGGTGGGCCGGGACCGAGAGGTCGTTCACCGCGTCCTGAATGACCAGATCGTATGAACCGGGCGCCGCCTTCTCCGAAACGAACTGGCGCCCGTCCATGTGAATCGCCTGAAGCCCCGGGTAGTCCCGCAACCCGAGGTGGTCGCGAGCGACCTGCGTCACCTTCGGGTCGATCTCCACCACGTCCACGTGCGCCTCGGGCATCATCTCCAGCGCGTACCGCGGGAACGTGTACCCGCCGCCGCCGATGACCAGCGCCTTCGGCTCGGCCGTTTGGGTGCGCGCGAGCCGCAGGAACTCCATCTGCGTGTGCTCGTGGTGGTAGTACAGGTACCCGGGGTCGTAGGGGTCGACGCTGGAGTGAACCAGGTGGTCCAAGGTGAGCTTCAACCGCGTGTTGAACGGGCTCTCGCGGGTCACCTTAATCGTGTAATAATTCGACTCCACCATGATCCCGGTGTCGCGGTTGGTGCGCGCGGTCAGGATGAACCCGCCGACGATCCCGCCGAGGACGATACTGAACAGGTAGAGCAAGGAATTGTTGTTCCACACCTTCGCGACAATCAGGCTGGTAACCGTTACGACGAAGGAGGCCGCGAGCAGCGTCCGGTTCATACCGGCGGCGGACAGGAGCACGTACCCCGCGGCGAACGTGCCGACGATCGCCCCGACCGTGCTCCAGGCGTACACGCGCCCCGCGACCGCGCCGGCCTGTGACACGTCGGGCACTGCGAGCCGGATCACCTGCGGGGACACCATGCCCAGCGCGAACATGGGCAGGAAGAACATGCTAAACGTCCAAACCAAAACCTGAACGACCGGATCCCACAACTCGAACAGGTGGTAGCGCGAGATCAGGGCCATCGTCACGAAGAGGAAGACCGTAGCCGCGCCGCCGGCGCACAGCGTCGCCGCGAGAACGGAGCGCGGGTCCGGCGCGGAACCCCGCTTCAGCGAGCCGAACACGAAGTACCCCAACAGGGCACCCAGTATCACCCCAATGCCCACGCCCGCGAGTAGCTGGATCCGCAGCTTCGGAAGCAGTTCGGGCACCTCCCCCCGAATAAACACCCGGATCTCGTCACCGCGTTCCTCGAACGCCTCATACGAGAGGGGCGCGTACTTCGCCCAGTTTTGGGCCGGGATGCCCAGAACATGTTCGACCACGGGTTGGTCCTGGTCGTAAGCAGCCACCAGTGCCACCACGCCCGCGACCGCAATGGTGCCCAGGAACGTGACCGCGCCGGCTAACCACGCCAGCGTGTTCTTTGGCCGGTCCGCGAACTGCCCACCGGTGAAGTTCCCCAGCGCTGTGCCGGCCAGCATCACGCCGATGATCCCGGTCCAGGTGAACAGCGACACGCCGAGGTACTGCGCGAGCACCCGCGACGCGGTCAGTTCGAGCGTCATCCCGCAGAAACTCGCGAGGAAGACGATCAGGTACGCCCGGCGGATGTCGGAGAAGGCGTGCGGGTTGAGGCCAGCGGACGCATCAGTCGCTTCCGTCCGCCCACCGTTCGTGGCTGCGTCCGGAGCCGATGGGGACGGCTTCACCACAACCAGCGCCACCATCGCCAACACAACTAGTGCCCCGGCTGAGAACAGGACCAGCGCGTTCACGGTGAACGTGGGAATCAAATAGAAGCCGGTAACGTAGTTCCCCACCAAGCAACCGAGCGTACTGAGCGCGAAGATCAGCCCCGCGACGCGCCCGGTGTGGGCCACGTCCGGCAGCCCGAGCTTGATCGCGAGCGGCGTGAGGAGGCTGAGCACGAAGCCCGCGGGCAGGCACAAGATCGCAGCCAGTACCGGAATGCGCGGTCCGAGCGGGATCGACTTGTAAGCCCCGTTCGACGCGAGCAATTGCGGGAACAGGAGCATCCACAGCGCCGCGACCACACCGACACCCAGGAGTATGGCGAGGGTCTTCGGGGACGGGTAGCGGTCCGCGAGCCGGCCGCCGAAGGCGTTCCCCAGTGCGATACCCGCGAGGAACACGCCGATAATGGACGTCCACGTTTCCAAGCTCGAACCGATGTACGGCGAGAGCAGCCGCCCCGCGACCAACTGGAGCACGAGGAGGGCGGCGTTCGCGAAAAAGATGATCGCCCCGACACCGACGAGCCGGCCGACCGGCAACGGGATCGGGGCACTAACCGGAGCGGGTGCGCTACTCATGTGGTGTTCAAGGTCCGGTAGTGCGGGTGGTGCGTTGCACGCAAAGCTACGTTTGGAACCACCGAACGGCCATTCGGTTCCGCCGGAACGGTAGAATGTCGAGGTAGTGATTGGTATTTGATGGTGCGTGTTTCGTGTTCCTCTCGTTCTGGCGCGGAGCGCCGGGCGCCTCTCCCAGCGCTTCGTCACGGCCCGAACAGAGCCTGCGACCGACGGACACAAGCCCCACCGCCGAACACCCGGTCCTAAACACCGAACCCTCCACACTGGGGACACGCAATGTCTTCGCGCTTTGTCGTCGGTATCGACCTGGGAACCACCAACAGCGCGCTGGCCTACGTAGACACCGGCGCGGGCAAGGACGCGAAGGTCACCCCGTTTCCCATTCCGCAAGTTGTGGCGCAAGGTTCGGTCGAGGACCGGCCACTGCTGCCGTCGTTCCTGTACCTGCCCGGCGACGGGGAGCAACCGGCCGGCGCGATGAAGCTCCCCTGGGACGCCAAGCGCGATTACTGCGTCGGCGAGTTCGCCCGCGCGTTCGGGTCGCAAGTACCGACGCGGTTGGTCGCGTCCGCGAAGTCGTGGTTGTGTCACCCGGGTGTGGACCGCAAAGCTCAAATCCTTCCGCACCGCGCCCCGGATACCGGCGCCCGAAAGGTGTCGCCGGTCGACGCCACCACGCGCTACCTGAAGCACATCGCGGAAGCGTGGAACCACGTCATCGCAAAGGAAGTCGCAGCGAACCGGCTCGAAGCCCAGGACATCGTGCTGACCGTACCGGCTTCGTTTGATGCCGGCGCACGCGAACTGACCGTCGAAGCTGCGCGCGCCGCGGGCTTCGAGCACCTCACGCTCTTGGAGGAGCCGCAAGCGGCGTTCTATGCGTGGCTCGACCGTACCGGCGACGAGTGGCGCAAACAGGTATCCGTCGGCGAACTGGTGCTGGTCGCGGACGTGGGCGGCGGAACGACCGACTTCACGCTCATCGAAGTCGGCGAAGAGGACGGCAACCTGGCCCTCACGCGCCTCGCGGTCGGCGACCACCTGTTGCTCGGCGGCGACAACATGGACCTCACGCTCGCCCACCACGCGGCCCAAACGCTGGCCGCGAAGGGCACGAAGCTCGACGCGGGCCAGATGGTGCAACTCACTTACGCCTGCCGCAACGCGAAGGAAGAGCTTTTCGCGCGCCCCAAGCTCCAGAGCGCGCCGGTAACGGTACTGGGCAAGGGCCGGTCGATCGTCGGCGGCACGATCAAGCACGAACTCACTCGGGCCGACGTCGAGAAAGTGCTCGTCGACGGTTTCTTCCCGGACTGTCCGCGCGACGCAACACCCGGTTTGGGGCGCAGCTCGGGTCTTCAGGAACTTGGTCTGCCCTACGTTGCAGATGCGGGCATCACCCGACACCTCGCGTCGTTCCTGGCGCGTCAGGCAGAAGCGCTCGCGAACCGTGAATCGACGACTGCAGCCAGCAAAAAGAAGAAAGCCACTTCGGACGCGGCCAGCATTCCCGGGGCGATTCTCTTCAACGGTGGCGTATTCAAAGGCGACGTGCTCCGCACGCGGATGCTGAACGTTCTGGGCAGTTGGGCCAAATCCGCCAAGGCCGACCCGACTCGTGATCTCCCCGGCGCGGACCTCGACCTCGCGGTCGCACGCGGGGCGGCCTACTACGGCCTGGTGAAGCGCGGAAAGGGCGTGCGCATCCGCGGGGGAACGGCCCGTGCGTACTACATCGGCGTGGAAACGAACATGCCCGCGGTACCGGGGTTCGCGCCGCCGATCAAGGCGATCTGCGTCGCGCCGTTCGGCATGGAAGAGGGCACCGAAGCCGACATCCCGAGCTATGAAGTCGGCGTCCGCGTGGGTACGGAGGCGGAGTTCCGGTTCCTCGGCTCAACGGTCCGGCGCGACGACGGCGCGGGCGTGGTGGTCGAAGAGTGGGAGGGGCAGATCGACGAACTGTCCCCTGTGAAGACCACTCTTGAAGCAAAAGGCGCAGCGGCCGGCGGTCAGGTCGTGCCGGTCCACTTGCACAGCAAGGTAACGGCGGTGGGGCAACTGGAACTGTGGCTACAATCGCGCGACGGCAAGAACCGCTGGAAGCTGGAATTTAACGCCCGCGAGGGGAAGTAGAATAGCTGAATACAGGAGGGCAAAACGATGGGCAAGCTCAGAGATCTGTTGCAAACGGAGGCCGATAGATACCGCAATGAAAAGACCAAGCGTCAGCAAGCACTAAACGAGTGGCTAGAATTATTGAACAGCTTATTTGCCCAGATCGATTCTTGGCTGAAAGCGAGTGACCCAGACAATTTGCTTGAAATTTTGTCCGACGAACTCGTCGCTAACGATCCCGCGCTCGGAGAGTATAAGGCGCCGATGCGCCGAATCACACTCGGGAAAACGTCCGTGGAAATCGTTCCACGAGCACGTTACGTGATCGCCACCATTCAGCCCCCAAACGAACAACCGGTTCGGGCGCACGGATTGGTAGAAATTCGCTCACGCGGTTTCGCGACCCACAATTTGTATCAGCTCCCCGGCGGGCTCTGGTACATTTTCGATCGCTCCAGCCCACTCAGCACTGGAATCAACGCAGTAGAGCCACTCAATGCGGACCGCTTTGAAGCGGCCCTCGCGAGCCTGCTGCGATGAAAACTCTGGATGAAGCTTGGGCGTGGTACCGTGCCGTGGCAGAAAGGGCGAAGCGGCTCACGCACTTAGCGAAATTTTGGGACGGCTTCCCGTGGGATCAAGAACACGATTGGGTAGAGCAAGTTGCAAGAGACAGCGTTCTGCGGCAAGTCGCCGCCAACCAGATGGAAAAGGACGCACAGTTAGTCACGAACGAACTTGATGATCTCGCGGTGCTCCTCCTGTTCTCAGTTTTTGAAGCAAATGTACGCGATCTGGTTGAAATGCAAGTACGTCCCGAAGTCGACAAACTCTTACATCCGGCACTACGTAGCGCCGGCGAAGACGTGCTTCAAGCAATCACCGAGGGCAGTTTCTTCCGTGTACTAGAACCGTTCAAGTCGCAAGTCAGCCACTACCTCATCGAAACGGTCAACCAAGTCAGGCGCTACCGCAATTGGGTTGCCCACGGCCGCCGACCCCTCAAAGAGGATGAACAATTGGCAAGCGTCCAGCCAATCGAGGCGTACCAGCGGCTGAAGCGTTTTCTTGAACACCTCGCTCCTCCCCCCAATGTCGCAGAAGAAGCCCAAGCACAAGAGCACCCTCCCACGTGACTCTTCCCGTTTGGCTCATCGAGTCCGGCGTGTACGGTTCCGAGATCGAGCCGTTTGCGGCCGAGGTGAGGCGCCAGGGGATGGAATGCCGGTTCGTCACGTACCGCGAGATCGTGAAGGGACCGCCCCCGCTGCCGCCCGGTTCGTGTGCGATCACCTACGGCACGTACCCCACCGTCCGGCACGCGATACTCCGGCTCGGCTGGACGCCCGGCGGGTGGTGCTCGCCGGAGAACCTCGATTGCACGGCATACTACCCGCACTTCGCCGATTTTCTGCTCAATCAACGGCACGAAATCATTACGGGTGCGGGCGCGATTCGCGAGAAGGAGAGACTGTTTCATACGTTCGGCCGCAACGGGTACGTGTTCGCGCGGCCCACGAGTGTTCACAAGCTGTTCGTCGGGCGACTGATCGCGGAAGACGACTTCGAGACCGCACCCGCCCCGACGCGGTACGATCCCGAAACGAAGATCGTGGTCGCGGGGCCGCGCGAACTCGGAGCTGAATGGCGGTTGGTTGTTGCGCACAACGAGGTGATCGCCGCGAATCGGTACGCGGAAGGCGGCACCAGATCCGTTGCCGCGGGCTGCCCGAACGAAGTGCTCACTTTTGCCAATGCAATGTTTGAAACGGTCGGATGGCGACCAGACGATGTCTTCATGCTCGATGTGTGCGAATCGACCGATGGCTTACGACTCGTCGAACTGAACAGTTTTAGCTGTTCGTGGATTTATGCGTGCGACCTAGTTAGCATTATTCGCGCCACATCTCAATGCGCAATAAATGGGCGATTATACAAATAACGTGTGCTATGCGCTCGGTTCCTGAGCAATCTGCGCCATCTATCACTTCAACACTATACGATCTAATAGTTATCGCCTCATCTGAAACACGGGCCGGAGATGTGAAATTGGTGAAAAATGCGATTGACGTGCAGCGAAATTGGACGAAAATAGTATCGGTTACCGCGGAGAATGTTTTAACTGTTGATGACTCGCTTTGTGGCTTTGCAAGCCACATGTATCTGCCATCAACTCTCTCTCTCCTCCGCCCCACCCTCCCGGTCTTTTTGCTCTTTTTTCGTTCGCCGGTACAGCCGGCGTAATCGGGAGCCCGTTTAGGTACGCCGAAAGCTATTTCTGCTTATTCTCTTTCGGCTACGATGCGCGTTCCAACTCGGAGACTCAATGATGCCCGGTACCCGTCCGAATCGCAGCCGCAGCGCCTTCACGCTGATCGAGCTGTTGGTGGTGATCGCCATTATCGCGATCCTCATCGGTTTGTTGCTCCCGGCCGTGCAGAAGGTCCGCGAAGCCGCGGCTCGCATGAAGTGCCAGAACAATATGAAGCAGATCGGTCTGGCCGTACACAATTTCGAGAGCGCGAACGGGGTCATCCCGTACAGCAAGAACCGCTGGACGCTCGTCGGGCCGCTGGTTCAGTTGCTCCCGTATGTGGAGCAGGAGAACATCTACAAGCAACTCGACCCCCGGATCTACAATCTGGTCCCGTCCAGTGTGACGACCAGTCCGATCGACGGTGGCGACTGGCTCGTGGCCTTCTGGCCGTCAACGTTCTCCGTGAGCCGCAACCGGGTCAAGATGTTCGAGTGCCCGTCCGACCCGTCGCTGTACGAGGCTTCTGGCGCCATCGCGACCAACATCGGTCAAGGGAACATCAGCTCGTCGGGCGGCGCCACGCAGTCCGGTGCGGGGAGCGGGGGCGGCTACACTTCGTCCTCTCTTATTAACGCGGGCGGGCTGCCGGGGCTGACGAACTACATGCCCAACGCGGGTACGCTCGGCCAATACAACGTCACCAACACGGCCAGCCTCTCTCAACCGTTCTACGCGGCCCACGCCGGCCCGTTCACCTACGAAAACCGCACGACGATCATCGGCATCACCGACGGTTCCTCGAACACGATCGCGTTCTTCGAGTACACCGGCGACTTCGCGAACTCCGGGGCCTCCAGTGGCCCGCTCGGTGCACGGACCTGGAGCACCGCGTGGATGAGCGCGACCGGGATGCCGCTGTACTGGTCGGCGACCAGCCGGCCGGGCTTCTACTCGGCCAGCAGTTTCCACACCGGCATCATCAACGCGGTTTTCTGTGACGGGTCCGTTCGCAGTCTCCGCTCCGGGAACGCGCTGCCGACCTCGGCGGCCGAAATCGCCAACCGCACGAACACATCGTGGGACGCCCTCCAGCGCTACGCCGGGAGCCGCGACGGGGATACTCCGACCGACGCGATCAACTGACCGAAACGGCTGTCAAAAATCCGACCGGGCACTGCTCCCGGTCGGCTCTTTATTTTAGTTCTCACGGAGGCGATATGAAGCGTTTCACATTCCCGGTGCTTTTGGCCGCGTTCGTCGTCCTTGCCGCGGGTTGCGGCAAGGACGACGATCCGAACAAAAACCTGAAGCCGATTGACCCGAACACCCCGAAGCCCATGGGCGCGGGTGCCGGTCCCGCGCCGAAACAGGGTCCGGGTGATGGTTCTAAAGCCCCCGCTCCCGTTTCCCCTCCCTAAAAAGAACGGAATCCAGGCCCCACGATCAACGGACGGAAGAACCGAGCCGTCGATCGTGGGCAATCTCACGAACAATTGGAATCGGTCAGGACAGCACCCACTTCACGCCCGTACCGCCCCGCCGTTGACGCGGATCGTTTGACCGGTGACGAACGCGGCCGCTGGGCTTGCCAACCACCGTGCCGTAGTAGCGATATCTTCGGGCAACCCCCACACTTCCAACGGCGTCTCATCTCGCACGCGACTCTGCCACACCGGAGAAGCCGTCTCCCCCCACGCGGTGCGAATCCAACCCGGCGCAATGCAGTTCACACGAACTTCCGGCGCCAGCGAGAGTGCGAGGCTGCGAGTGAAGCACGTCACCGCTCCCTTCACGGCCGCGAACAGTTGACCACTATCGCCTTCCATGCCCGTTTCGGCCTGATCCCAACCGATGGTGATGATGCACCCGCGCCCGCGCTCTTTCATGCGCGTGCCGATGTCGCGTGATAGGTGCATCGTCGCTTTAAGATCGATGGCGAGTAGCGCGTCCAGTTTCTCGTCGAAGGACCATTTCGCCGCCGCGCCGGTCAGCGTGTCCGCGCCGGCGTTGCATACGAGGATATCGAGGCCGTCAAAGGCGTCCCACGCGCGAGCCGCGAGACGTTTCGCGGCGCCCGACACGCTCAGGTCTTCCCCAATACCCACAGCACGAACGCCTCGATCGCGGTACGAGCGCAAAATTGCCTCTGTACCGATCCCGAACGCGGTCATTTCGTCTTCGCTCGCGGCACCGAGCGGCGGAATAAACCCGCGCCCGTGAAGCACCACATCGGCACCGTGCTCCGCGAACGCGGTCGCAATGGCCCGGCCGATGCCTGATGTGGACCCGGTGACGAGCGCTCGCAGTCCGGATAGTTCGCGCGCGGGCGGTCGGCCCGGTGCGGATAGCACACGCACGTCGTCACGTGCGAGCGCGGCCGCGAGTTCTCGGATCGTCTTCTTTAGTACCGGGTGAACGACGTCGGGAGCGATCTCAGCCAGCGGTACGAGCACGAACGCGCGATCGTGTGCCCGCGGGTGCGGGACGAGCAGTTCCGGGGTGTTGATAACCGCGTCGTCGTACAGGACGAGATCGAGATCGAGCGTGCGCGGGGCGTTAGTTTCCGTGCGAATGCGCCCGAATTGGTGTTCGACTTGGTGCAGGAACTGGAGCAGATCGTGAGGGGAGCGGTCCGTCTCAACGCCGACGACCGCGTTCAGAAATTCGCCGGCCCCGGGCGGACAATCGACCGGGGCCGTTTCGTAGAACCCGGACCGCGTGACCACGCGCAAACCCGGTTCGGCCCGAAGGCGCTGAACCGCGGCCGAGAGCGTGCCCCAGCGGTCGCCGAGGTTGGAACCGAGAGCAATGTACGCGAGTGGCATGGTTCAAGGGTATCGGTAACAGTTCGCGGCATCCGAGGGACGAATCCCCTCAATACCTTACTGGAACCGACACCCCGAGAACCGCAACTACTTCTTCCCGCCCTTGCCGGCCGCGGGAGCCGCATCGCCTTCGGCCGCTTCCTTCTTGACCTTCTTCTTCAGCGCGACCTTTTGAACGCGGGTCTTCGGCAGCCCATAGGGGCTGCTGTCGGTCCCGAACTTGCCGTTCTCCAGCATCTTCGCGATGCGTTCGGCGCGGGTGAGGACGCACCGTTGACGAGACATGCCGGCTTTGCGCTTCAGGCTCTTATCGATGGACATTGTCGTGTTCGGTGTTCGGTGTTCAGTGTTCGGGGTCGGGGCGACAGGGCACCGACCACCGCGAACTGTGATACTATAACCCCTACATTCCGGCGGCAAGCCAACCTCTCCGCCTCTCGGCTCCAATATGGCCCGTGTGTAGCGCTAGAGCCGTCGTTGCAAGGACGTGACCTAATTCGGAGCACGAAATGGCCGAGGAATCTGACGAACTGTTTATTCCAATGGTCGACGCGCAGGGACGCGTTACGGGCGCTATGGATCGGGCGACGGCCGACTATTTGGCTTCAGTCGCGCCCGATCCGACACAAGCAGCGCTCGACTCGGTCCTCTCCCGCACGACGCGAATCAAATTGTTTGCCTCGCGCGTCGACGAGAATCGCATCTTTCAGTTCGATGTGTTGCGCCTCGACATTTCCGATCCGGCGAGGCTCGCCTCACTTCGTGAGGCGCTGCGTATTGTTGAAGATCCCGACTCGTTCGGGCACCTGCTGTCGATCGAGGACCACCAATTGGAGTTGTGGGCGGGGGACGAACACCTCTCGACTCTCTCGCTCCTCTACTGGATGGCGATCCGCTGGCCGAATATTTGGAAGCACGACGCGCGGTTAGCCGATCGCCGGCGATTGGAAAACTGGCTCGTCGAGCACGGCATTCCCGACGCACAGCAGCAACGTGAACAAGATGAGCAGCGCGAGATCGAGCGCCAACAGCAAATCGAACAGTGGCGTCAAGCAATGCCGGAGTGCCTGCGTGCGCTGTGGCCGGACGGGTTCGGGCAATACGGCGATGATATCAGTACGGCGCGATCTTTATTGACCACCGGAGTTCCAGACGCGCGCTCTCGCATTCGGGCTTTGTACCACTGGCTTGGCTCCGGAGCCGGGCCGTGGAGCGGATTTCCGTCCTACGAGTCTGCGGCCCGACGGCTGTTAATGGAGTACCCCATTGATTCCCTGCTTCGTGCCATTGGGACAGAAAGTGCCACAGAAACCGAGTTACTGGGCGCGGCACGTCTTTTGAGTGATTGGTCTTTCGAGCAGTCGCGCGCAGCCGACCGTGCGAAGTGCCCCACCCCGCTGCGCGACCGAATGATGTCGCTCGTGCAGAAACGAGGCATCCTCGATAACCTTCAACGGTTTCAGCACGCATTCGATCTCCCCGAGTGACCAAACTGCTCGCAGCAAGTGCAGTTCGTCGGTACCCCGAACTCGAAGCAAAACCGTACCCGGCGCGAGGCGATACCCACCGCGCCGCACCGAGCGACGAACTACCTTCACTTCTTTGCGGGGTGAAGCACCAAGTCGAACGTTGGGCGTGTAGTGCCGTCCTTGAACGTAACACCCAGTTTCGAGTACGCGATCCGGTCCGGGTGCTTTTGGTCGCGGGTGAACTTGCACGACAGCGACACGATGCCGTGTTCGGATAGCGGCTTCACTTCGCCCGGGTCGCACAAGCCGTTGCCGTTCGCGTCGTGCCACAGTGACAAACCATCCAGTTCCTTGCCGGCAATAACTCCGTCACCGTTGTCGTCGAGAGAAGCGAGCGCGTCGTAGCCCGTATCCCAGAACAGCCAGAACGTGACGCCGCCGAACATCTGGAGTGCGGAAGTGACCTTCCCGCTGCGTTTCGGGTCGTGAACGAGCCACGCCGCGTTTGCGTTGATCCACGTCCACTTCTTCTGAAGGCCGGTGCCATCCGCATCGAACGCGACGCTCACGTTACGGTCTTCGAGGTCGGCCGCAGTGAGTCCGTCTTTTAAGGGCACGGCGATCGGCGTAACCGGGCGCGGGAGTTTCTTCAGCGTGTTCATGCGCTCGGTCAGAGTCGCGATCTCGTCCTTGTCCTTCTCTTTGTCGAGGAGTGGGATCAGGTAACCGGCACCTTCGGCCGTGATCGTGTGCCCGCCGAGGCCGAGCGCCTTCAAATCCTTGTCTTTCTTCCACCCCTCGTCGATCACCGCGCGCAGCGCCTTGATCGCGTCGTCTTTCTTGTCGGTCTGCGAGAGCAGCCATGCGTGCCCGAGCTTCGCACGCAGGTCGTCCGGAGCCAGTTTGATCGCGTCCTCGTAGAGCTTGATGGCGGTCTTCAAATGCTCCTGAGCGGCCTTGAGCTTCTCCTTGTCGTCGACCTTCACAACCGAGCGAAACGGTACAAAGGGCGATTCGTACCCGAACCAAATGGAATCGGGCGCCTTCTTGTCGACCGGCACGTCCTCGGAACGCAGCGAATAGGCCATCGCATGAACGCGGGCCAAGTTCAGGATCGCGTTCGCGTCCTTCGGGTTCTTCTTGACGACCTCTTCGAGATTTTTCGCGAGGCGCCCGACCGGGACTTTATCGGTTTCGACCCGCATATAAATCGCTCGCGCGCCCTCAGCGACAGTTCCGAGAGCAATTAGCGCGAGGACGAGTTTGAAGCTGAACCGTGGCATTGGCGCCCCCTGGGAGTGAACGAGCGGGCGAAAGCGGATGATAACCCTCCACCCACACACGTGTAAACTGCCGGCCCTCGCCTCGTTACCGAACCCAGTGACCGTGTGAAAGCCCCAGCAGATTCGGGCCGGTGAATGCTGGGTCGTTGATCGCCTTTTGGGTAAGAAATAGCCCATGAGTGACATCGAACTGGCCATCACGCGGACCAAAGCGCTGGAAGCGCTTCTGGAGCAAGCCTTCAATGCGACCGGTAAGGGCTTGCACGATAAGGTGACGAGCGTGCAGAACCGGCTCCCGCAACCCCTGGTGCGGAAGATCCGGTTCGTCGCGACCGTGCGGAACAAGATCGTCCACGAGTCGGACTACAAGCACATCGATGACCGCGACGGCTACATCCGCGCCTGCGACGAGGCCGAGGCCGAACTGCGTGCGCTGGCCGCTCCCCCGAAAGTCATTAACAAGGGTTGCTTCGGACTGGTGCTGTTATTCGGAGTTGTGGGCGTGGTTTGGCGCTTGGTGTGAGTCGCAAAGAGCAAAGCCGCCGCGGATGAACGCAGAAAACGCGGATTAAAACAGAGAACAGGCGCGGAATTGGCTTTAAGCCCCGTTAGGGGCGAAAGCGAGTAGCCAGGGGTGAAGCCACCCGCCAGGGGTTGTGCTCGCGGGGCCTCGCTTCACCCCTGGCTACTCGCTTTCGCCCCTAACGGGGCTTGTACTAATCGCTGTTCTCTGTCTTCTGATCTCTGCTCTGATCCGCGTTTTCTGCATTCATCCGCGGCGGATTTCATCTTGCCTTAGCCCTGCAAGTGCGATTCGAGGAAGTACAGCGACTGGTCGAGGTCGCGTGACACTTGCGTGAACAGGTCGGACGTTCCCTTGTCACCCAGTTCGTCCGCGGTGTCGATCGCTTCGCGGGTCGTTTTGCCGAGCGCCGCGAACCGCTCGGCCAGCGCCGCGACGACGTCCAGCCCCTTGTGCGTACCGGACGGGAACTCCGGCACGCGGCTCGACGACGCGGCCTGTCGCGTGGTACCCAGCGCGACCCCACCCAGGGCCGTTGCGCGTTCCGCGATCTCGTCGATGTGTTCTTCCAGCCCTTCCGCGAGTTCGTCGAACAGCTTGTGTAGCGCGATGAAGTCCGGCCCCTTCACGTTCCAGTGCGCGAACTTGGTTTGCGACATCAGGTCGAACGTGTCCGCGAGGTGCTGGTTCAGCAGCGAAATGGACTTCGTCCGGGTTTCGGCCGCGAGATCGTTTCGCGTGGAGAAGGTCGTGCCCGAGTCGCCCTTCTTGGTGGCAGTGCTCATGTTTGTCTCCTTCGGTGGCGAGTGTCCGTCCCCTAGCACGGGAGTGTACCCGATGTGAGACGGCACCTAACGCACTTTTCAACCGATAGAGAGCAACGGCCGTGCCGATACCTCGGCGCCGAAAACGTTACTTCGGTGAGCCAATCACCACCGCGGGCGCCGTCGTTGACGGCGGGAACTGGAACGGGATCACCGGCACCTCACTGATAATGGACGACTTGGGCGCGCCCGGGATCGGAAGCGGAGGAAGGTCACCCGGTGCCGGCGCCGGCGGGGTCAGTGTGCCCGGCAGTGCGGGCACGGGCAGCGGTTCGGTGCGCGGGGCCGGCAGGGTCGGCACCGGCAGTAGGTCGGAAGCCGAGGGCACCGGGAGCGGAGCGAGTTTCGCGTCGGGCACGGACGGGCTGAACGGCTTGATGACCGGCACTTCGGGCTTCGGCAACGGCGGAGGCGCTTGCGTCGGGGCTTCGACCGCCCCGGAATCGAGTGTGTCGAACTTGCCCGTGCCGCTCGACACCGGATGCGGTTGTGAAGCCGGCCCCGGCTTCGGGTTCGACCAGGCTGGCGGGACATAGGGAACGGACGGCGTGATCGGCGCCGGGCGAACCGGTTCAGCGGGCACGGTAATCGCGGAGGCCGGCTGGACGATGTTCACGCCCGCGACCTCACCGCCGTACTGGAAGCCGAGGTAGTAGTCGCGGATCAAGACGTTGTCTTCACCGGGACCGGCGGTCCTACTGCGCACGAGACTGGCCGGTGATACGACCGGTGGCTGCGCGCCCGCGCCGCGATCGAGGTACGCCGTGTACCCGTCCAGGAACCCGTCGCGGAACTCGTTGCTGAAGACGCGATCGGAGTGGCGGGCACCAACAGCCAGCCACGCGGCACGCGCGTCGCGCCGCTGTTCGCGCTCGATCCCGAGGCGCGTCCGGCTCGGCGCGGGGTCGTCCGACACCCGGTTCGCGACGTGACGAAGCGCTCCGCACCCGGCGAGCGCTGGGACGAGTAGCCCCGCCCACGCGATCGACTTCCACCCCATGACAACCTCGCCCGCGGGAGTTCCAACTCGGAGAAATCGAGTGTCGAATCCGTGACCCGGCGTGCCGCTCGATCCCGATTTCACCCGTTTTTGGGTGAACTTGGTCTAGATCGGCCGAACATACCGGCCGTGTTCAGCAGTTGGGCGAAATTCCGCGCCTGCGCCAGTTGCGCGGTTCGCGTCGTGTGCCAGATTTAACACAGTGAGTGTGGCGGCGCCGGTTGGCGCGGCGGGTAAGCACAAGATGTCCCGCAACTCGGCTTGATTCGCTGCCCGCCGATCTTGTCGCGGTCGATGAGTGCGACACCGGTTCGATTCGCGGTCACGGTCGAGCCGCCCTTATTCCCCCCAAGCTCAAGGAGTCCGCATCATGGCAAAGGCACCAGCAAAGGCCCCGGCGAAGAAACCGGCCGTGAAGAAGGCCGCTGCTAAGAAGCCCGCACCGAAGGCCGTTGCTAAGAAGCCCGCACCCAAAGCAGTGAAGAAGGCCGCACCGAAGACGGCCGCCGTTAAGAAGGTAGCCCCGAAGGCGGCCGCCAAGAAAGCCGCTCCCAAGACGGCCACCGTGAAGAAGGCCGCTCCCAAGAAGGCTGCTCCGGCCGCGAGCAAGGTCACCAAGAAGAAACCCGCCCCCAAGAAAGCTCCGGCCCCGGCGCCCGTGGCGACTCCGGAACCGGCGCCCGCGGCGACTCCGGCTGCCCCGCCTGCGTAAGTTCGCGGAACAGTGGGTACGCTTCGGACAGGGTGAGCTTCGGCTCACCCTTTTTCTTTGGTTGTGGGTGTAGAGGCGGGGTCACACCGGCGGTTCGTCGATCGAGGTGTCGTCGGCCACGGAGGGGGGCTTCAGCCCGGGGGCGCGGGCGTTCAACTTCTGCTGCCGGTACACGGCCAAATCGCGCTGCAACTTCACCTCGTGATCGGCCTTCAGTTCCTTGTAGCGCGCCATCCAGTATTTCCGCGTGGCCCAGAAATCGACCGTCGCGAGGCACACGGCGACGAACACCAACCCCATCACGCCGATCCAGTAAAAGCCGACGATCCGCGTGAACTGGCGGTCCTCGTCCGTGCGCGGGTCGGGTTCGGTATCGGGCGCGCCCCCGACCTTGCGCTCGGGGATCGCGTCCATCCGCGCGTCCATACCGGACACGTAATAGTTCGCGATTAACACGCCGAGAAGGACGAGCAACCCGGACGTGGCCACCCGGCGCCGGGCCTGTCCGCGCCGGTACGCGCGGTCCTCGTCGGGGAGAAAGGGTTCGTCCGCCAACGCGCGAAGTGCTTTGCGCTGGCGGGCGATCATGGCCGAGCCGACCAGCACCAGAACCGCCGCGAGTATCAGGCCGTAAATCACGGGGCACCTGGAACGTATGGAGCGGAGTTTTGGTCCGCGGCCTTGACGCCTTGGCGGACCGGCCGAACCCGGCCCGCCTTATGAAGTCACTTCTTCCCGTTCAGGTCGAAGCAGAACAGTTCCTTCTCGTCGCGGAGGTACAGTTTACCGTCCACGAGAGCCGGGTGCGCCCACGTGGTGCCGCACACTTTCGAGCGCGCGAGCTCCTTGAACTCTTTCGAGTTCGCCTCGAACAGCGACAGGAACCCGTTGTCGTCGAGCATGAGGAGCGTTTCCTTCCCCGCCGGGCCGCACCGCAGGATCGCCGCGTGGTACTTGCCGACGTTCTTCTTCTCCCACGCGACCTTGCCCGTCTTCAGTTCGACGCACCGCAGGGTGATGCTCGCGTTCGTCAGCGAGGCCATGCCGTTCACCATGTAAAGGTACTCGCCGACCACAACCGGAGTCGAGAAGTAACAGGTGAGCGCCTTGTTCTCCCACACTTTCTCGGCCTTATTGTCGGCTACCTTGACCGTGATGCTCCCGGCCGTCACGGAACTGGCGAAGATCAGTCCGCCGGCGGAAAGCGGCGTGGTGGAGGACTCGTTCAGTTTGTCCTTGAACGGAACTTCCCAGAGCGGTTTGCCGTCCAACCCCACCCCGCGGACGTGCGAACCGGTCAGCGCGACGATTTGCTCGTTGATAATGGTCGGCGAGGCGTAGCTCGACGGGTCGTCGGTCGCTTTCCACGCGGTCTTGCCGGTCTTCGCGTCGAGCGCGACGATCCCGGCTCCCTTCCCGCCCACCAGCGCAACCACTTTATCCCCGGCGACGAGCGGCGACGCAGAGGTGCCGAAGAACAGGTTCTTCGCGTTGAACTCCTTGAGCGCGTCCACCTTCCAATCGGTTTCGCCAGTTTTCGCGTCCCAGGACGCGAGGACGCCGGTCCCGCCGTAAGTGAAGACCTTATCACCACTCACCGACGGTGTGCCGCGCGGCCCGTTCCCGAACAGCGGCTTGAACTCCGGGCGATCGTAGCTCTTCTCCCACTTCAGGTCACCGGTCTTCGCATCGAACGCGGCCAGCGCGTCGGCGTTCTTGCCCTTCGGCTGATAGAAGGCGTACACGACCCCGCCGGCAACAACGGGCGAGCTGTGCGCCTCGCCGACCGGCTTCGTCCACACGGGCTTGAGGGTGCCCTCCCACGGCGCGACCGGTTCGGTCGTACTGTTGTCACGATTCAGCCCGAGGAACTGCGGCCAATCGGCCGCACTCAGCGAGAGCGCGGGCACGAAAGTGAGCGCTAAAGCAGCGAGGAAGCGGGACATGCGGACCTCCTGGCGACCCGGAGGCGTCAGCCCCCGGAGTGATTGACGACGGGCAGCGGCACCCGTGTCACGGGCGGTGTCATGCTATCGCCTGCCCGATCGTTTGGCCCCGCCTCGCGCGGGGCGTTCAAGAAGTGGTGGAGGGGCGCGTAGTGCCAGCCCGTGTCGTGCGCGTCGGCGATCCGCTTCAGCTTCGTGAGGGCCTCTTCCGTGATCTCCGTCATGCGCGCCTCGTACCCCGGATCGCAGAAGTAGATCCGGCACCCGAGCGGGCGCGCCTCACGCATGGTGCAAAGCCCCCCAACCTGGAACGGGCACCCGTCGCGTGAAACGGGCTGTTCGTAGTGGGGCGCGTGCGCGAGCAGGATCTCCGCCTCGAACGCACTAATGAAGAGCGTGTGCCCGTACTCGGTGAACCGACAGCACTGCCCAGACGCATCGCACCGCGGCCGGGCCTGAGCAACGCCCGCGTCCGCGTCCGCGTACACCGCGAGCACTTCCTTCCGCACCTCGTCAGTCATCAGAGCAGTTCCAGTCGTGGGTCAAAATCCGGAGCGGGAACGTGGGTCATTGTCACACGGAGGCGCCGCTGATAGCGTGGGCACATTTATGAACGCACACCACAACCGGGAGCCGATACTTCAAGCGGCCGCGCCGATTTAACGAAAAGCCTTGACGGAAATTTACACTTCGCTCATGATGAAGTCCCCGTTTGTTTTATGTTCGCCCCTACTTCGTGTGTTTTTCTCATTTTTCGTTCGGAGTCGGTCATGCCTCTCTCCCTCTCTCGTGCCCCCCGCTCGCGCGGGTTCACACTCATTGAATTGCTGGTGGTAATCGCCATTATTGCGATCCTCATCGGGTTGTTGCTCCCGGCGGTCCAGAAAGTGCGCGAGGCCGCGGCCCGGGCACAGAGCCAGAACAACATCAAACAGACGCTCCTCGCGTGCCACAACGGGCACGACACCACGAACTACCTGCCGCCGGTCGTGTCGTTCTGGTGGAGCAACCCGACGAACTTCACGTACTCCAGCAGCGACGCGACGTTCTACTTCTCCCTGCTCCCGTACTACGAGCAGGGCGCGATCTCCGCGGGCATCTCGAACTGGGGCGGCTCCGGTTTGGGCCAGGTCGGTGCCACCGGCAAGGCGGCGATGAGTTTCCCGATCAAGATCCTGACGGCCCCGAACGACCCGAGCGGCGGGGACGGCATCTTCGTCCGCGGGTTCAACGCGGACTGGATGTGGGATCCGGCGAAGAGCGCGGGCGGCGTGGACGTGGCCCTGTGCAGTTACGCCTGTAACTTCCAGGTGTTCGGGCGCCCGGGCCAGAACGCCAATGACCCGTGGGACTGGCAGAACACGGCCGGCAAGAGCACGCTGACGAGCATCTCCGACGGCACCTCGAACACCATCTTCGTCGCCGAGAAGCGGAAAGCGTGTGGCCCGTCCGGGACGCCGAACAACTCGAACACGTTCGGCACCGCATGGGGGCACCCGGCCGACGACCGGTACTGGCCGACCTTCGCCCGCATCCCGGTCAGCACGGGCGTGCCGGTCGATCAGCGCCAGTTCCCGGTCCCACAGTTCGCCCCGACGAACGCGAACTGCGACAACTACCGCGCCCACGGCATGTCCTCGGGCGTAATCATGGTCGGCCTCGGCGACGGCAGCGTGCGCGGGGTCTCGTCGAGCGTCACGCAACTCACCTGGAGCCAGGCCGTCCTACCGCGCGACGGCAGCGTGCTGAGCAACTGGTAACCCCCCACCCGGAGACCGGCCCCGCACTCCCGAGCGCCGGGGCCGGTCGCTTTTCACACCCTCTCCACCTCCCGCAAGCGGACGTTCAAGAATGCGCCGGACAGCCTCATTATTCCTGGGTATCGCAACGGTCACACTGGCCACACTCGGGTGCTCGTCGAAGTCGGAAACGAAAGAAACCGTCGTCACCGGTTCGGTCCTTCTCGACGGCGAAAAGCTGACGATGGGTGAAGTGTACTTTGAAGCCGAAGACGGCAAAGCGAGCGCACGCGGGGAGATCGCCCCGGACGGCACGTACCGGATGCCGTCCGCTCCGTTGGGCAAGGTCAAAGCCGCCGTGCGCACCGCGAACTACGCCCGGTTCGCGCGCCCGGCATCGAAAGACGGTAAGGCGATTACCGTGGGCGGGCGCGACGGCACCTACACAGCCGTGCCGAAGAAGTACGAAGACATCGCGACGTCCGGCCTCAGCTACACGGTGGCCGCGGACTCGGTGATCGAGATCACGATCTCCAAGAAGTAACAGCAATTCGCGACCGATCGGCCCTCCGACCGGTCGCCCCTCACATTCGGATGACCTTCAGCCGCCGGGAAATCTCCTCGACCGGGATCACCTCGCCCTTCCCCGATCCGGGACAGACTTCGCAGGTACGTTTCCAGTCTTCGGGCGTCGCCAGGTTGCTGTCCCAGAACGGCCACGTGCGGCACTGTGCCGGGCGCACGCGGTACACGGTGCAGCCCTTCTTGCGGTCGAAGAACACACAGTCGCCGTTGGTCTTCTCGCGGATCGTCCGGCGCCCGCGAGCTTTACGAGTGTGCAGGTCGCGCACTTCCTCAACTGGCTGCCCCAAAAACTCGGCGAGCGCCGCGAGTTCTTCGTCTGTTATCCACACGAAGCCGGGCGCCCCGGTGCAGCAGTCCCCGCACTGGGTACACTCGAACGCCAGCCCCTCGGCGAACCAGGGTTCGGGTGTGCGATTCTGCTTCGCGTCACTCACGTTATTCTCCGGAAATCAATGAAGCTGATGATACCGCGCGTACCGGGAGTCACCAACTGCCGCGGGAGCTTCGGCGCCTGGCGATCTGACCAAAATTCGCTATACTTAAACAGGAATTTTGTCCGTCCGCGCCCTCCGTGGTTCCGCGATGACTCAACTACTCGGTGTAGCTCTCCGCGGGACGGGTAGCTCGTTGCCCGCGCGCATCGTCCCGAACGAAGAGTTCACCGACGTTCTGAACCTGGACACGTCAGACGAATGGATTCGGACTCGAACTGGAATCCGCGAGCGCCGGTTCGCGGGCCAGGGCGAAACGTCCGCCACACTGGGAACCGCCGCGGCACGCTTGGCAATCGAGTCCGCCGGGCTGACGCCCGAAGACATTGATCTTATCGTCTGTGCGACCGTGACACCGGACCTGATGTCGCCCTCCGCGGCTACGCTTATTCAGGCCGGACTCGGGTGCCGGCACATCCCGGCTTTCGACGTGTCCGCCGCGTGCTCGGGGTTCCTCTACGCACTGTCGGTCGGGGCACAGTTCATCCGAACCGGGGCCGCGAAGCACGCACTCGTGATCGGGGCCGAGGTGCTCTCGCGCATCCTCGATTTCACCGACCGCAACTCGTGCATCCTCTTCGGCGACGGGGCCGGGGCCGTGGTACTCAGCGGCACCCCGGTGCTGAACGCGGGCGTCCGCACGATCCGGCTCTATTCCGACGGCTCGCGCCAGGAACTGATCCAGGTGCCCAGCCGCGTAACGCCGAATCCGCCGCCCGGTCCGCCGCAGCTCCAGCGCCTCGACCACATGCGGTTGAGCGGGCGCGAGGTGTTCCGGTTCGCGGTCACGCGGATGGTGGAACTGATCGAGCAAGCGGAAACGGACCTGCGCGAACTCGGGCTAAACGGAATCGACGCGCTGATCCCGCACCAGGTGAACCAGCGGATCATCGATTCGGCACTGGAGACAACCGGGTTCCCGCGCCACAAGGTCATGGTGAACCTGGACAAGTACGGGAACACGTCGGCCGCGAGCGTGCCCATTGCGCTCGATGAAGCGCTCCGCACTGGGCGCTGTAAGCCCGGCGACACGGTGCTGCTCGTCGCGTTCGGCGGCGGCCTGACCTGGAGCAGCGCGATCATCACGCTGTGAGTCAGCACGGGCGCGACAAAACGCCGTCTCGAACTCATTTTTGTATCACATTTTGCTTCGCGCGCGGCACGGGCGCTGCTGTTTTCGGGTTACGGCAAGTATCCTCTTGCCCCCGCGCGGTCGGGTCCGCATCCTGTTAACACCGGTGCCGCCGGTCGGGTCTCCCCGCCACCGCTCCGAGGGTCCACCGCCCTTCGCGGAGGTCGCGATTGCTCGCAGTCCTGTACGCGACGACTCTGTTCGTGGGGGCAGCTCTGCTGTTCCTCGTGCAACCGCTCGTCGGCAAACTGCTCTTACCGCTCGTCGGGGGTACACCCGGTGTGTGGAACACCTGCATGGTGTTCTTCCAGATCGTACTCCTCGCCGGTTATCTCTACGCGCACCGTAGCACCGGAAAGTTCGGCGTCCGCCGACAAGCGGTGTTTCACCTGCTGTTGCTCGCAGCAGTTATTGTGTCGTTCAAGGCGGCGATTGCTTACACGGGTTCGCCGGTCGCGGTCGTTCCCTCCATGCTGCCGGACGACCAGGACTCGTTGCTCCTGATGGTCGCGCGGCTCGGTGTCGTCGTCGGGATTTCGATCGGCGTGCCGTTCTTTGTGCTGTCTACTACCTCGCCGCTGCTCCAACGGTGGTTCGCCACGACCGGCCACCCGGCGGCCAAAGACCCCTATTTCCTCTACGCGGCGAGTAACGCGGGCAGCCTGCTCGGGTTGCTCGCGTACCCGCTCCTGATCGAACCGCGGCTCGCGCTCCAGGACCAACAGTGGGTGTTTGCGGGCGGCGTACTCGGGTACGTGGCACTGGTCGTGGTGTGCGCGCTCACCGTCATCCGAAATGGTGAAACCCGCGTCTCGAACGTGGAACTGAAAAAGGACGTGCCGCAGGATCTGGGGTCGGAACTCGTTCCCCCCACGTCCGTGTTTCCCGTTTCGGCCCGAAGAATCGGGCGCTGGGTCGTTCTCGCCACGCTACCGTCGAGTTTGTTGCTCGGGGTGACCACGCACATTTCGACCGACCTCGCCCCAGTACCACTCTTGTGGGTAGTACCGCTGGCGCTGTATCTCATGAGCTTCATCCTGGTGTTCGCCCGGTGGCCGGACAGCGTACACCGCGTCGTCGGCCGGGTGACGCCGATGCTGCTCCTGTTCGTCGTGCTCACGCTCTTGCTGAACGCGGCCGAACCACTGGCCCTGGTCGTGCTGCTACACATGGCGGCGTTCTTCGGCGTCTGTCTCGTGTGCCACGGCGAACTAGCCAAGGACCGCCCGCCTGCCGAGCACCTCACCGCGTTCTATTTCTGGCTGTCGCTCGGGGGCGTTTTGGGCGGGTTGTTTAACGCCCTGATCGCGCCGCTCCTGTTTTCGTCACTCGGAATGGTGGAGTACCCGCTAGCTCTCGTGCTAGCCGGGGCCGTCCGCCCGCACGACGACGAACAGGAAGGGAAGCTGCGCGTCGCCGACGTCGTGCTGGTGCTGGTGCTGCTCGGACTTTCGGTCGGGTTAGTGCTCACGGTGCAACAGTTCTTGAAGATGCCCGTGGAACAGAACACGTCCGACGCCGTTGCCCAGCGTTTGCTCCGCGGGGGGCTGATGTTCGGGATTCCGGGTGTCGCGGCGTTCGCACTGATCCGCAAGCCGGCCCGGTACTCCCTCGCACTCGCAGCGATTCTGCTCGCGGGCGCCCTCGACACGGGACTGTTCGGCGAGACGCTTCACAAGGAGCGGAACTTCTTCGGCGTGATCCGCGTGACACGCGACGGAAAGTTCATCAAGTTAATTCACGGTACCACACTTCACGGGCAGCAGCGCGCGGACGAATCCGGCCCACCGCGCCCGATGACGTACTACCACCAAAAGGGGCCGGTCGGGAACCTGTTCGACGCGCTGCCCCGGGAGCGGGTGAATAACGTCGCGGTGGTGGGTTTGGGGACGGGAGCCGTCGCGTCGTATGCGCAACCCGGTCAGAAGTGGACCTTTTACGAAATCGACCCGGCAGTCGTGCGCATCGCCAACGACAAGCAATACTTCCGGTTTCTGTCGGATTGCCGCGGGAAGTGCGAAGTGGTCCTCGGCGACGCCCGCCGGCACCTGAACCGTGCCCCGGACGGCGCGTTCGACGTTATCATCCTCGACGGCTTCTGCTCCGACGCGATCCCCGTTCACCTGCTCACGCGCGAGGCTATTGCACTGTACGTCTCGAAGCTCGCGCCCAACGGGATCATCGCACTCCACGTCTCGAACGCTCACCTGAACCTGCCGCCCCTCATCCGCCGATTGGCCGACGACCACAGCCCGTCACTGGTCACCCGCTACTGTTACGATGTGCCGCGCGACGGCGAGCCCGAAGACGGCAAGACCGAGTCGCAATGGATGCTGCTCGCACGATCGGAAAGCGACCTCGCGCCGGTTCTCAACTTCAACCGCACTCACGTCAAGAAATCGCCCATCCAGTGGGATCCCGTTAAGTTGGTAGACGGCCCTATTTGGCGCGACGACTTCGCGAACCTGCTCCGCGTGTGGAAGCGCCGCGGAGAGGAATAACGGAAGCGGCACCACTCAATGCAAAACGCCCCGAGGTAAACTCGGGGCGTTCGGCGTTAGTCGTGTGTAAGTCTACTTCCCGACCTGATGCGCGGAACGCTCACGGCAACGCCGGCCGGGTCACCCCCGGGTTCCCGGCGGAACCACGACCCGCGGGGTTGCTCCAGACCGCCGGGAACCCGGGGGTGACCCGGCCGATAGCGGTGCTAGAACAGCGTTCCCCGCGACGAGTGTGGTGGAATGTGCTCGGCTGACGCAACATCAGCCTGTCGCAGAGCGACGAGCTAAACGAATCCACAACCAACACTCGCCGTTTTACCCCGCTGGCCACGGGTTCGCAAGCACGGGAGCAGCCCTTACTTCTTCGCTTTCTCCAGCGAGTCTTTCAGGAACGCCGCGAACTGGGCCGGGTCGTTGATCTTGCCCTCTTCGTAAGTGCCGATCAGCTTTAGTTTGCCGTCGGCCTGCGGCATGAGCACCGCGTAGAGCGGGAGCTTGATGTCCTTGAAGACCTCAGTTTGGAAGTCGCGATTGACCCGCGCCTCGGCTTTGCGAGCCGCTAACCCCGGGTCGGACGAGTACGACGCGGCCGGGAGCCAGTCCGTATAGAGCTGGACCTTCTCGAAGCGCTGCATCTCCTCGCGCACCGCGGGTTGCGGGAACACCGAGTGCTCGTTGTACTTGCAGTTCGTACACGTTTCGCCGGTGAAGTCCATGAAGATCGGGCGCCCGCTCTTGCGGGCCGTCGCGATGGTATCTTTCAGGTCCGTGCTCCAACCCTCCTCCTTGTTTGTTTCCGGGAGGAGGAACGATTCGACCCAGGCGTACACGGTACCGGCCGGGCGCTGCGGTTTCCCGTCCTGGCCCTTGAACGTGGCCGGGAGCAAATACAGTGCGAGCCCGAGGAACAGTAGCGCGAAGATCAACCGCGGGACACCGATGTTGGGGCTCTCTTCGTCGTGCGGCAGGCGGTAGACGTTCAGCAGGTACAGCCCGCACGCGACGCTGATCGCGATCCACCCGCCCAGAACCACGTCGTAGGTGAAATATTGCGGTGTCGGGAGCACCCCGAGTTCGGCGGTACGAAGGAACTTGAGCGCCGCGGCCAGTTCCAAGAAGCCCATCACCACCTTCACGCTGTCGAGCCACCCACCGGATCGGGGCAGCGCCTTCATCAGCCCCGGTACAAGCGCGAGGACAAAGAACGGAGCCGCGAACGCGGTGGCAAACGCCAACCCGCCCGCAATCTCTTTCACGGTGGGTACCGCGATCAGGCTCCCGCCGGTGTCGTTCCCGGCCGAGATTCCCGCGAACCCGCCGAGGAACGGGGCCACACAGGTGAAACTGATCACCGTGAACGCCAGCGCGCCGAAGATCGTGCCGACTACGCCCCCCTTGGACTGCTTCGCCTGCAACCGCTTTTGGAGCGCGTTCGGCAGCGAGATTTCGTACATCCCGAACAGGCTCAGAGCCAGCACGAGGAACAACAGCGCGAGCAACACGTTGGTGACGGGTTGCGTGCTGAGCCACGCCATGAACTTCAGGAGCGCGAACGCGGACACCCCGAGAACCGAGATAATGGTGAGGCAGTACACACCGGCCAGTTTCAGGCGTTCACCGAACGATCCGTGTGCTTGTTTGAGGAAGATGCTGACCGTGATCGGGATCATCGGGAAGACACAGGGCGTCACGAGCGAGATCAGCCCCCACAGCGCCGCAGTCGCCACGAATGCCCACAGCCCCGTTTGCGCTCCCCCGTTACCCGCGTCGGTAGCCGTTTCAGCAGGAACGATACTCGCCGCGATCGTTTTCAGTTCGTCGGTGTAAGCCTCAACCGCTTTCGCAGTCTTGCGGGTATCGCCCTTCGCCGACGTAGGGTCAGCAGAACCGGCGGGAGCAGGCGGGGGCTTGGAACCGTTGGGGCCGCGATCAGATGTGGGTAACTTCTGCACTTTGAGGGCGTCCAACGCAGACGCAAGATCTTGTGCGTTCACACGGTCCGACGCACCTTCTTCTACCAGAAGTTCGACGGGCGGGAGCTTCCGGCCGTCCGCAGGGATACAGTTCTTGTCGTCGCACACCTGAAGATCCAGGGTGTCCAAAACGATCGCTTTAGCCCCGGGCTTTGCCTTCGGCGATACGACCGCCTTGAACTCCCAGGTAACCGGCTGATCGGTGTACTGATCCATCCCGGGCGAACCCTCGCGCGGCTTCACCTTCCATTTGACCGGCGGGTCCACCACGCCGCCGATGAAAATCAGATCGCTCGGAGAAGGGAGTTCGACGGTGTTACGGGCGCTTTGTTTCGGGTCCGTTGGGAACGCCGGATACGTCCAGGCATGCGACTTCGGCGTGACCGTCACTTTCACCGTGACGGTTTCGCCCCACTTCGCCTTTGCGGGTACGACCTGAACCGTCACGTCCCCGCGCTTAGTGAACTCTTTCGGTAATTTGCTGGCGACCTTCGCGAGCGGTTCTTCCCCGAACTGGGCACCGGCGGGCGCGGCGAGACCACACAGAACGAACAGGGCGGGCAGAAGGGCGGAGCGTGGCATGTGAGCACACCGCGATGAGGGACAAAAGCAAAGCCCACGGCTTCCGTGGGCTTTTCTATGGATCAAGGAGCGACATGCCGGTCTGCCCCGTTGATGGGGCATACAGCGGGCTTCGAGATGACCTTACAGACGCGGACCGCGTGCGCGTTATTCGCGCACCGGGCACAACGCTACTTCGTGCCGAGCGCCTTTTCGACTTCTTCCGCGAACGCCTTTTCTACCGGAACCGCGGGGCCTTCGAGCACCTTGAACGCGGCCTCGACCGGAACCGTCTTGGGGGGGAAGCAGTTGTTCTTGTCGCACACGTTCAGACTGAACGACGATAGCTTAACAGTCGTGGCGCCGGCCGCGGCCTTTGGCGACACGACCACCTTGCGAGTGTACACGGCCGTGCCCGGGCAGTACCGCAGTTCCCGGATTTCCAGGTCCGGTTCTTCCTTCGTGACGACGTCCTTCGAGTCTTCCGGCTTGCCCACGAAAATGAGTTTGTCCGGCGCGGGGAACTTGATGACGTTTACCATCCCCTCGGCCTTCTTGTCGGACTGGAACAGCGGGTACGTGTGGTACCCCTCGTTGAGTTCAATGGTCAGCGTGAACGTGACCGTTTGCCCGGGCTTCGCTTCCGCGGGCGTGAAGCGCCCCTCGACCTTCTTCACGGCCTTCTCGTACCACTTTTGAGCGCTCGCCGAACCGGGCACGAGCGCGAACGTCGCGGCCGCGGCAACCGCCAACACTGCCGCACGGGTGCGGATCATGGGAATCTCCTTCTTCTGTTGCTTTGCCGGCCTTGGTGCGTTTCGTTTTCGGCTTGGTGGCGCAGTCCCGTGCCGCAAACACAATACTTGCGCCCGCGGCACGGATTTTTCTGTTTTTCCCGGGCCTCACAAGGCGCGGAAGCCCGCGCTCACTTTTTCGGCTCGTCTGACTTGATCTCCCGCGCCACCGCGGGAGGTTCGACGCCCTTCAGTTGCAGCGTGGTCACGGCTTTCGTCGCCACGTCCACGACCCGAATGCGGTGCGCGTTCGTGTCCGCCACGAACAACTTGCCGCCCGCGAAGCTGATACCGGCCGGTTCGTTGAACGTCGTCGGCCCGAACCAGCCGATCGGGTTCCCGCCAACGAACGTCTTCAGGTCACCGGTTTTCAGGTCGAAGACCTTGATCTTGCTGTTGTAAGTGTCCGCCACGAACAGTTTACCGTCCGCGTAGGTCACGCCGAGTGCGTGCTGGAGCCGGGCCTCGGTCTTCATCATAAGCGGGTCGTCGGCCACCTGCCCCGGTCCGTCCACGTCGCCGAACGTGAACAACCCGCGCCCGACGAGTGTTTCCACCTTGCCCTCGGGGTCGAGCGGCACCTTACGCAGCGCGCTGATTTCGCTGTCCGCAACGAACAAGTTTTTGCCGTCGCTCGCCAGACCGCTCGGTTGCGCGAACATGGCCCGGCGCAGCGCCCCGTCGCCGATCGTCTCGCGCCCGTTACCCGCGTAGGGGGCGAGGCTCTTCTCTTTCAGATCCAGTAACCAAATCTGGTGGTGCCCGGCCATCGCGATGTAGAGCTTGTCCCCGTCCAGCGCCAGGTCCCACGGGCTGTTCAACCCAACTTGCTTCGCGGGCACCGCACTGGTGAGCCGGCGGTTATCGACTTCGTGGTCCTGTTCGCCGGTCCCCGCGATCGTGGTGACCGTTTTCGCCTTCAGATCGACCTCGCGGATGAGGTGATTCTTGCGGTCGGCCACGAACACCGTGTCGCCGCGAACCGCCATCCCCTGCGGGTCGTCGAATTGCGCTTTGTCGAACGCCCCGTCGGTCTTGCCCGGCGTCCCGGTGCCGATCACCGCGATCTTGTTGCCCTCAAGGTCGGTCACGACGAGCCGGTGGTGCGTGCTGTCCGCGATGAATAGGCGCTTGCCCTTCTCGTCCGCGACGACCTTACCGGGGAAGAACAGCGGGGTGTCGCCGCTCTCGCGGAACCGCGCGAGGTCGAACCGGATCGGCTTCTCGTTGAGCGTTTTCTTTTTCTTGTGCTCGTCGATCAGCTTCGCGATAACAGTGTCGAGAATCTCGTAGTTCCCCTCCCCGGAGGCGTACCCGACGAGATTGCCTTCCGGGTCGATGACCACGAGCGTCGGCCACGCCTCCACCTCGTACTTGTTCCAGATCGCGTGGTCCGCGTCGTTGATGACGGGGTGCTCGATCTGGTACCGCAGGACCGCTTTGCGGATGCTCGCGGTCGCCTTTTCGTTCTCGAACTTCGGCGAGTGGACCCCGATCACCACCAGCTCGTTCGGGTACTTCTTTTCGAGCTTAGCGAGGTCCGGCATGATGTGAATGCAGTTGATGCAGCACAGCGTCCAGAAGTCGAGAATGACGATCTTGCCCTTCAGATCCTTCTTGAGCGTGAGCGGGCCACCGCTATTCAACCACGCACTGCCCCCTTCAAGTTCCGGGGCCGCGACCTTCTTCTTTTCGTCCTTCTTGTCTTTATCATCGGCGCGGAACGCGATCGGTTCCGAGGTCTTGAGAGGAGCGATGTCCAGGTTCTTTTTGCTCTGCGATTCAGCGGGCGGGGTCGATTCCGCGCGCCCGGCTACCGCCTCGAACGTGAGGTATACCACGCCGCACCCGAGTGCCAGCGCGACGGCCCACGGCCACGCGAACTTGGTTCTGGGGGCAGGCGGTGTGGCGGTGACAACAGGCGCAGCGTCGGCCGGGGGCGGGGTGTCGCTCATCGTGCTCGCTCCTGGGTCGGTCGTGATCGGCACTATCGTAACCAATGTGGCTCCCCACGCATAGTGCGGAGCGCCGAACCCGCCCGATCCCTACAACGCATCGAACAGGTCTTTCCACCCAACGGCTTCGCCCAAAGCGACGAGCGCTGCGGCCAGGGATAACATCAGCACGCACTTGAACGCGAACAGCCGGCGCTGGAACCGGCGCTCGTCGACCAACCCGTTGGCGAGGTCCTGCAGGTACGAGATGCGCCGGGATATCGGGCCGTGCTGCCAGGCACGCACCCAGCCCCACACGGAGCGCAACACCCGGCGCAGGGTGAACCGGTCGCCGGCGTCGCACTCCATGCCGCTCAGCTCGCGCACGCGGTCGAGGGCGTGGGCGAACGTTCTGATACCGGTCGGGCACAAGCAGTTACCGCCCGGCGGGTAGACGGTCTTCTCGTCGTGCTCGGTACACGCCGGGTTCGCGCAGGAAATCGTTTTGCACCCGTACAAATCGGCCTGCCGCTCGCAGCGCCGCGACAGCGCCCCGAACACCACAAACAGGTACGCCGCAATCAGCGCGACCGGCGGAAGCAACATCCACGTTTTGGCCCCCATGAGCCAGCCCCGCAATCGTACCAACTCCTCGGACGTAGCGGCGCCGATGTACTGGTCGAGGTACAGCGTCAGTGCCGCGAGCACCGACAGACTCAGTGCGAGAAACACCGCGTACAACCAGAGGTGGCCGTGCTTCGCGTGCCCGATCTCGTGGCCGAGCACGCCGTCCAGTTCGTCCGGAGGTATGTCTTCCAGAATGCGATCGGTAAACACGACGTACCGCACTCGAGGCACCAGCCCGGTAATAAAGGCGTTTATCGCGGCCCCGTGCGTGTGCCACAGCAGGAAGTCCGCACAGCGAAAGTTGAGTCGCTTCGCCAGCGCCTCGAACCGGTCCCGCGTCGGTCCCGCGGGCATCGATCGCAGCCCCAGGAGCGGCTTCATCAGGAGCGGCATGAACAAGATGATGCACGGCACCACCGCCAGCGACGCGACCTTGTAGAGCGTGGTCCGCGACATCTCCGGCGCGTACCGGTTGAGCGTCTGCTGCGTCACGATCAGTACGACGGGCAGCGCCACCAGGAGCGCGAACTGCCGCAGGTTGTGGAGCAGGTACGCGGACCGGGACCAGTACGGGCGGTCCCCGAGGTGCAGCACGCGGTGCAGGGCGCGTTCGGCGTCGTAGTAGATGAACCAGCACCCCAGGAGAATGACGAAATAGGGGAGCGGCACCACAAGTTCAGCAAAGGGAGCGGTTTGCGCGGAGTTATTCCAGAAGACGAGCGTCTCGCGCCAGACGAGCCACCCCCACCCGAATACGAGCACGCACGCGGCGACGGTTGCGATGTTCAGGAAGAACAATGTCCGGCGCCACCAGTTATACGTTCGCGCGACCTCGTACCGACGGGCCGGGTCGAGCCGGAGCGCGCGCACGACCCAAACGCGGAGCGTGAACGCGAGTGCCAAAACGAACGCCACGGAACCGCCGGTCAGCGCGAGCGCGACCCGGCGCTCGGGGGCGAAGGGCGGGAACGGCCATTCAACCGGGAGGCAGGCCGCGATGAGTACGAACACCAAGAGTATCGGCATACTCACAGTGTACGTCGCGTCGCGGGAAATCGTTAGAGCAACCACCGTCAGACTAGCGCACTAATCGACCCGGATTTCAAGTGATTTGGTTCTTCACGTCGGGCAATATCGAGGCCCAGATCGGTTGGCAGCCTCGCACATGCGGAACGAAGTGAGTTGCGGATTTGGTGTTGAAAAGGAGGAGGGTAAAAACCCCGCACCGGTGGGTCCCTCGACCGGCGCGGGTGCCGCGCATCCCCTTCACGCGGCGTCAGAACGTAGTTCGCAACTCGTGCTGATGCAACCGTCGAAGATGTTTCGTTCTCGACGGATCGCGCAAAGTGTTGATGCGAATACTCTTATTATTTCACTTCGGCCCCGGAAACGACGAGCAACCGGCTGCGGTCACCAGAACCAAGCGTTACGGTTCGGATATTCTCGTAGGTCTTGCCGTTGACCGCCCAGCGCGCCTTGACGTCGAAAGTGTACTGTTCGCCCTGTTTGAGAATCGGCGATGTAAGCACGCGCTCCTCGCTCGCCTCTCCCTCCACCTTCTCCCCGTTCAGCCAGACTTCAGCCGCAGCCGGGAACTGAAGCGCGAGCGTCGCCGGGAACTCATTCGCCAACACGACACGCCGTTGGGGGGGACTCGGCGGAAGCACGGGCACCTCCACGACAACCGGCGCGTAGTCATATACCGGGCCGTACCCGTACCCCCCATAATCATAACCTCCATAGCCGTACCCGTACCCATATCCCCCGTAACCAAAGAGATTGTTGCGACCGTAGGGAGAGAAGTAGTGCCCTGGCCCGGCCCAGTTATGCCCCTGCATATTCCTTCCGCCCGCAGGGAATCGGTGCGTCGGTTGAGGAATGAATTGAGTGCCGGGACCAATGGGGCTGCCTTGGTGAACACCCGGCGAAAGGGGCAGAGGAGCATTGTGGCGCGGTTGTGCGCTCGCGAATCCGGCACTACCGGCCAGCGCCAGTAGTGTCGCAAGGGTGCGGATCATGGTGTCTCTCCGGTGGGCTTCTATTCCGGCACTTCGGTCCCGGATACGACGAGCAGCCGACTGTGATCCCCCGGACCGAGTGTCACGGTTCGGGCACTCTCAAAGAGTTTACCCTGATTCTTCCAGCGGGCTTTCACCTCGAAAGTGTACTGCGTACCCGGCCTCAATACGGGGGACGTCAGCGTGCGAGCGTCTTGCGCCTCGCCCTTCACTTTTTCCCCGTTGAACCAGATTTCGGCCGCGGCCGGGAACTGGAGCGCGAGGGTCGCCGGGAACTCGTTCGCCAGCACGATCCGCGGTTGAGGCTTCTGCGGGCGCTGAGCAGGCGCTTCCTGAGCGGGCGCGATAGATGTTGCCCCGTTGGGAAGGTACCCACCGAACGTGTACCCGAAGCCGGTCCACGGACTGTAGGACGATTGGTAGGCCCAACCGGTGGCCCAGCCCCACGGGGCAATGGCGGGGAAATAGATGACGCCCGGTTGGTCCGGGCGCGACGTCGCGGCGCCGATCCCCGCCGGCATCACCGGTCGAACACCCGGTGAGAGCGGCAGGTTGTTTTGCTGGGCGCTAGCGAGATCGGCGAACCCGACCGTAACCGCGAGTGCGAACAGAATCCGCGTCATGGGTGTTCCTCCGCGATGGAGCGATGCGCGGTATTTTACGGCAACGAGCGTGCCGGATGCACGCGCTTAATGTGCCGCGGGCGGCTCCGTGCTCATCGGCGCCGGCTCGCGGGCACCGGCCCAGGATTCCTTCAAGCGCTGAAGGACCACGAAGAACACGGGCGTGAGGAACAGCCCGAACGCGGTCACCCCGAGCATCCCCGCGAACACCGCCGTACCGAGCGTGTGGCGCATCTCGGCCCCGGCACCCTTCGCTAGCACCAGTGGAACCACACCGATGATGAACGCGACCGAGGTCATGATGATCGGCCGCAGACGCAGTTTGCACGCATCGAGAGCCGCTTGCCAGCGCGGCGCGCCCGCGTCGGCCCGCTGTTTCGCGAACTCGATGATGAGGATCGCGTTCTTACACGCCAGCCCCACCAGCACCACGAACCCCACCTGCGTGAAGATGTTCACGTCCTGGCCCGCGTACAACACGCCGAACGCGGCACTCAGGATACACATCGGGACCACCAGGATCACCGCCAGCGGCAGCGCCCAGCTCTCGTACTGTGCGGCCAGAACCAGGAACACGAGCACCACGCTCAGCACGAACGCCCGCAACGCGGTGTCCTTCGTTTCCAGTTGCAGCAGCGCGAGCTCGGTCCACTCGGCCTTCATGGTGGACGGCAGCTTCTCGTTCGCGGTGCGCTCCATCGCGGCGAGCGCCTGACCGGAACTGACGCCCGGCGCCGGGTTCGAGGTGATCGCTGCGGCGGGGTAGAGGTTGTACCGCTGCACCATCACTGGACCGCTCGTATCGCGCACGGAGAGGAACGAGGACAGCGGGACCATGATCTCCTTCGGCGGTGGGGCGGGCTTCCCGGCCGCCCGCGCCTGCTGCGCGGCCATCTGGTTTTCGAGTTCGACACCCGCACTCTTGACCCGCAAGCGTTTGAGGTCCGCGGAGCGCCGGCGGAACTTCTCGTCGGCCTGCACGTTCACCTGCCACGTGCGCCCGAACAGGTTGAAGTCGTTCACGTACAGCGAGCCAAAGTACACCTGAAGCGCGCCCACGATGTCGCCCACCGCGACGCCCTTCATCTGGGCCGCGTCGCGATCAATGTGGAGCCGCAACCAGGGCGTGTCCGCGCGGTAGCCGGTGAACGTGTCCCGCAACTCATTCTCGTCCGCGCTCTCGACGATGCTCCGCGCCGCTTCCTCGATCGCCTCGGGGCCTGTATCCCCGCGGTCTTCCACGATCAGCTTGAAGCCGCCGGTGTTACCCAACCCGTCCACGGGCGGCGCACCGAACACAGTGAGCCGCGCGCCGGGAACCTCGTCCGAAAGCTCGCGCTGGAGCTTGGCCGCGATCGCGTCGCCAGAGAGAACCGGATCGTGCCGGTTCGGGAAGTCGTCGAGCATCACGTAAAGCGTCGCGAAGTTCGGCGCGGTCGTACCGATCATCACCGAGTTCCCGGACACGCTCACGGTGTGCTTCACCCCGGGCGTGCGCTGCGCGACGGCCTCCAGCTTCCGCATCTCCTGTTCCGTGCGCTCGACCGACGCAGCGTCCGGGAGCACCACGTTCACGAGCAAGTACCCCTTGTCCTGAGCGGGAATGAAGCCCGTCGGAGTGGTGTTCAGGGTGTCGTATGTGAGGTACAGGAGGCCGCCGTAACCGATGAGAATGAGCAGTGATCCGCGCAGCGTGACCGCAACGACCCGCGTGTAGCCCACGGTCACCGCGTCGAAGCCACGGTTGAAGCCGGTGAACAGGTACCCCAGCGTGCGGTTCAGCACCGTCCGCAGCACCCACCCGACACCGCCGCCCACCAGCCCCGCGCCCGCAGCCACGGCAACGGACATCGGCAGGGAGAACGCGAGTGACCCGAGCGGCACGTCCACGGTCCCCACGGCCCACGGCGGCGGGTTGGTCGTCAGGTAGTAGTACGCGAGGCCAGCTCCCGCGAGCGGGAAGACCATCGAGGGCAGCGGGTCGCGTGCCCGGGCGTCGGAGTTGGACTTGAGCAACAGCGCACAAAGTGCCGGGCTGAGCGTGAGCGAGTTGAACGCCGAAATCAGCGTGCTGACCGCGATCGTCACCGCGAACTGGCGGTAGAACTCCCCCACGATCCCCGAGATGAACACGCACGGCACGAACACCGCCGACAGAACCAGGCCCACCGCGATAACGGGACCGGCCACTTCATCGAGCGCTTTTATGGTTGCGTCGCGCGGTGCGAGTCCGTGCTCGATGTGGTGCTGGACGGCCTCGACGACGACGATGGCGTCGTCCACCACGATCCCCACCGCGAGCACCAAACCGAAGAGCGTCAGGTTGTTCACCGAATAGTCGAGAACGGCCATCGCCGCGAACGTGCCGACGATGGCAACGGGCACCGCGGCGAGCGGGATGATCGCCGCGCGCCACGACTGGAGGAACACGAGCATCACGATCGCCACGAGCACCACCGCGTCGCGGAGCGTGTGGAACACCTCCTTGATCGATTCGTCGATGAACGGCGTGGTGTCGTAAGCGATCTGGTACTCGACGTTCGCTGGGAACCGGGGCCGGAGTTCGGCCATTTTCTCGCGCACGCGCCGCGCGGTATCGATCGCGTTGGTGCCGGGAAGCTGATACACCGCGAGTGCGACAGACGGTTTGCCGTCGAACGTGCAGGACTGGTCGTAACTGAGCGCGCCCAACTCGATCGTGCCCACGTCCTTGAGGCGCACCGGTCGACTGTCCGGGTCGGCCTTGAGAATGATCTCGCCGAACTGTTTGTCGTCGGTGAGCCGACCGAGCGTGTTGATCGTGTACTGGAACGCCTGCCCGCTGGGGGCCGGGGGTTGCCCCACCTGCCCGGCCGCGACCTGCGCGTTCTGCTGTTCGATCGCGTGGAGCACCTCGGCGGAAGACAGCCCCTTCACCGCCATCTTTTCGGGATCGAGCCAGATCCGCATCGAGTAGTCGCGCTGGCCCAGGTACGTGATGTCGCCCACGCCCTGGAGCCGGGCCAGTTCGTCGCGCAGTTGGATGGTCGCGTAATTACTCAGTTCGAGGAGCAGGCGCTGGCGCGCCTTCTCGTCGTCCGGCACGTCCTTGGTGTTGTACAGGTTGATAATCATCAACTGGCTGGGCGACTTCTTCTTGACCGTGACCCCGCGGCGCTTCACCAGATCGGGCAGCACCGGCTCGGCCAGATTTACGCGGTTCTGTACGAGCACCTGCGCGATGTTCAGGTCGATGCCGGGCTTGAACGTGACCGTCAGCGTGTACGAGCCGTCGTTCCCGCACGTGGACGACATATACATCATGTCCTCCACGCCGTTCACCTGCTGCTCAATCGGAGCGGCCACGGTGTCGGCAACCACCCGGGCATTCGCCCCGGGGTAGATGCCGTACACCTCGACCGTCGGCGGGGTGATGTCCGGGTACTGGGCGACCGGGCGCGAGTCCAACCCGACCAGGCCCGCGAGCACGGTCATGATCGCCAGCACCGCGGCGAAGATCGGTCGGTCGATGAAGAAGCGTGTGAACATGCCGCGTGTGGGATAGAGAGAATTTGGTACCCGGGCGCGCTCAACGGGCTCCGCGAACCGCGTTAGTGACCCCGATCATTTCGTTCCGCCACGAATCCGAATCTTGCGCGCGACGCTGCCCAACTTCCGGACGGCCCGGGTCGGAACAGCGAGCACGAGGCGCCCGGCCCCTCGCACCACGTCCCCGAGTGTGTGTACGGTGTCGCCGGTGGCCATCGCGACCATCCCGAGGAACACGACCGCGAGCAGGCCGACGAACCCAAACAGGAGCTCATAGAGCAGCGCGTCGGACCCGAACTCGATCGCCAGGAGCAGCCCCGGAATGGCCATGATGACGAGCGCGAGTTCGGCCAGCGACATCACCCGCGAGTGCCCGGTAAGGCGCCGCGCGCGGCGCACGAGGCGGTCCATGAGGGCGAAGAACACGGGCGTGAGGAACACGCCGAACGCGGTCACCCCGAGCATCCCGCCGAGTACGGCCACGCCCAGCGCCTGGCGCATCTCGGCCCCGGCCCCCGTCGCGATCGCGAGCGGCACCACGCCCAGCATGAACGCGACCGAGGTCATCATGATCGGCCGGAACCGGAGCGCGCACGCTTCCAAAATGGCGGCGTTCAGCTCCGCGCCCCGGTCGCGTGCGATCTTCGCGAACTCGACGATGAGGATCGCGTTCTTGCATGCCAGGCCGACCAGCACCACGAACCCCACCTGCGTGAAGATGTTCACGTCCTGCTTGCCGATGCCGGACGCGAGCGCCCACTTGTTGGCGTTCCCAATGAGTACGCGATCGATCCACGCCGCGGTCTCGAGCGCCCACGGCCCCAGTTTCAGGAACCCGGGACCGTCACCCGCATTCCACTGCAGAACTTGCTGCGTCGCGGAACCGGGGTCGCTGAGCCACACCGCCCCGAGCGAGCACGCCACGCACACCGGCACCACGAGGATCACCGCCAGCGGGAACGCCCAGCTCTCGTAGAGCGCGGCGAGGATCAGGAACACGAACGCGACCGACAGCCCGAACACCAACCCGCCCGTGTTGCGCGACTGCTTTTCGAGGAACGTGAGTTCCGTCCACTCGTAGGCCATCTTGTCGGGCAGTTGCTGCTCGGCGAGCTTTTCGAGCATCCCGATCGCGTCGCCGGTGCTGCTCCCGGCCGACACGTTGCCGTTGACCGCCGCGGCCGGGTACATGTTGTACCGCGTGATGACCAGCGGGCCGCTCCGCTCGTTCACGGTCAGCAGCGCGCCCAGGGGCACCATGTCGCCCTTCTTGTTCCGCACCTTCAGGCGCTTCACGTCCTCCAACTGGTCCCGGAACCGGGCGTCGGCCTGCACGTTCACCTGCCACGTGCGCCCGAACCGGTTGAAGTCGTTCGCGTAGCGGCTGCCCATCGTCCCCTGAAGGGTCGCGTACACGTCGCCCACGTCCACCTGGCGCTCTAAACAGGCATCGATGTTGATGGCCAGGACGAGCTGCGGCGAGTTCGTCTTGAACACCGTGAACAGCCCGACCACTTGTTTCTGCTGGTTCGCCTTCTCGATGAACGCTTCCGTTTGCTGCTGGAGCATGGCCGGACCGACGTCGCCGCGGTCCTCGATCATGATGCGGAACCCGCCCGCGCGCCCGAGGCCGGACACCGCCGGCGCACCGAACACCTGCACCTGCCCCTCGGGGCACAGCATGTTGAACCGCTTCCGTAACTCGGTCGCGATCGCGTCGGCCGTGAGCGTCTTCGAGCGCCGGTTCTCGAAGTCGTCGAGGATGACGAACATCGAACCGAAGTTCGAGCCGTAGGCGCTGATGACGAACGAGTTCCCGGCGACCGCGTTCACGTGGCGCACCGGGCGCACCTTGTTACCGGTGCCGTCGTCCAGTTCCGTCTCCAGCGCGATGCGGCTGATCTTTGACATCACCTCGCGCGTGCGCTCGGCGCTCGAGGCGTCCGGGAGCTGCACGCTACAAATCATGTAGCCCTTGTCCTGCTGCGGGATGAACCCGGTGGGCTGCGTGCGGAACGCGGCCATGCCCGACGCGACGATCGCTGCGTAGCCGGCGAGTACCAGAAGCGGCACGCGCAGCCCGAGGCTGACGAGCTTCACGTACCCGCGGTTGGTCGTCTCGAACACGCGGTTGAACAGCCGGCCCAAGTACGTCAGCGGGGCGAAGGCGTACCCCATCAGCACGGCGACGAACGACGGCTTCCGGGTCGGGTCGGGCGGCCCCTTGAGCAGCAGCGCACACAATGCCGGGCTGAGCGTGAGCGAGTTGAAGGTCGAGATCAGCGTGCTGACCGCGATCGTGAGCGCGAACTGGCGGAAGAACGCCCCCACGATCCCCGAGAGGAACGCGCATGGGAGGAACACCGCGCCCAACACGATCCCGACCGCGATGATCGGACCGGACACGTCCTCCATCGCACGGATCGTCGCTTCGCGGGGGGTAAGCCCCTTCTCCAACTGGTGCTGAACGGCCTCGACGACGACGATGGCGTCGTCCACCACGATCCCTACCGCGAGCACCAAACCGAACAGCGTCAGGTTGTTGATCGTGAACCCGGCCATCGCCATTGCGCCGAACGTACCGATGATAGCAACGGGCACCGCAGCAAGCGGGATGATCGCCGCGCGCCACGTCTGAAGGAATACGAGTACCACGATCGCGACCAGCACGATCGCGTCACGAAGCGACTTGAACACCTCGAAGATGGACTCGCGGATGAACGGGCTGGTGTCGTACCCGATTTCGTAAGTGATGCCCGGCGGGAAGTCCTTGCCCATCTTCGCCATGTGCCCCTTCACCGCCTCCGCCGTTTCGATGGCGTTGGCTTCGGGCAGGATGAAGACGGCGAGGCCAACAGTGGGCTTGTCGTCGAACCGGTTGGCGACGTCGTGGGACTTCGCGCCGAGTTCCACGCGGGCGATGTCCTTCACCTTCACCAACTGCCCCTGCGGGCCGCCCTTCACGACGATCTGCTCGAACTGCTCGATGTCTTCGAGCCGGCCGAGTGCCGCGAGCGTGAGCTGGTACGGCTGCCCGGACCCGTTGGGCGGTTGGCCGACCTGCCCGGCCGCGATGGGCAAGTTCTGTTGCCGCAGCGCCTGGACCACGTCGGCCGCGGTGAGGTTCCGGGCAGCGAGTTTGTCCGGGTCCACCCACAGGCGCATCGCGTAGTCACGCTGGCCGAAGATGGTCACGTCGCTGATGCCCGGCAACCGCTGCAACTCTTCTTTGAGCTTCAGGACCGCGTAGTTGCTCAGGTAGAGCTGGTCGTACCGGCCGTCGGGCAACCCCGGTTCCGGCGGGGACGTGATCCCGACCGTCATGAGCAGTTCGGGCGAGCGCTTCCGCGTGGTGATGCCCGTGGAGCGGACCACTTCCGGCAGTTGCGGGAACGCGAGGTTGACGCGGTTCTGCACCCGCACCTGGGCCATGTTCAGGTCGGTGCCGCTCTTGAACGTGACCGTCAGCGTGTACGTCCCGTCGCTCGTACACTGCGAGGTCATGTACAGCATGTCCTCGACGCCGTTCACCTGCTGTTCGATCGGCGACGCGATCGTTTCGGACACGACCTGTGCGCTGGCGCCGGGGTAGTTGCAGTCGATCTGGATCGTCGGCGGAGTGACCTTCGGGTACTGCGAAACAGGCAGCGTCCCAACCGCCATTGCGCCGGCGAGGGTAATCACCACCGAAAGGACGGTGGCGAAGATGGGCCGGTCGATGAAGAACCGTGCAATCATGGAGGCAGCAACGCGAGGTCGGGGAGGCGCTCGCCGGGGCGGATTCCCCGGCCATCAATGATCGCCGCTGTGCGGTTCGAAAGAGTGCTGCTTGAACGCGGTTGGGCGAATCGGGTTACTGCTGGAACCAGCAACCCGATTTGTGGCTAGAGGGAACCCGAAAGACTCTTCACGCGGGGGGCGGGTGCGAGCGGGAACGAGCGCGGAGAGTCGGTGGTACCGGTAGCCTTCGTCGGCTGGGCGGGTTTCGGATTCACTTCCGCACCGGGGCGCACGCGGAGCATCCCGTCCACAATGACCTTATCGCTCGTCTTGACCGCGCCGTCCTCGATTACCCGCAGTTGGCCGTACTGTTGGCCCACGCGGACGTTGCGCCGGACGACCTCGTTCTTTTCGTTGACGAGGTACAGGAACTTCTGCCCCTGGTCGGACCCGATGGCCTTTTCCGGAACGAGGATCGCGTCGTGCGGCTCGCCGATGGGCATGCGCACGCGGACGAATTGCCCGGGCGAGAGCATGTACCAAGGCGCCCGAGGAATGCGCGGGTTCAGGATCTCGGCCCGTACCCGGAGCGTCCCGGTGCCCGCGTCGATCTGGTTGGACGTGAACACGACCTGCCCGGAGAGCGTGTGCGTGTCGTCATCGGCCAGCGCGATCTGCACCATGCGCGGGTGCTCGCGGGACGACTTGACCGCCCCCTGCTCGATCAGCTTCCGCACCCGCGACACGGTCCGCTCGTCCACGTCGAACGTCGCGTACACGTAGTCGAGCCGGACAATGGTGCTGAGGGCCGTGTCGTCGGCCTTGATGAGGTTCTCTTCGTCCACGAACCGCTTGTCCAGCCGGCCGTCGAACGGGGCGCGGATGGTGCAGTACCGGAGATTGGTGGCGGCGAGTTGCACCGCGGCGCGGGCCACGTTCACGTCGCCCTCGGCCTCGGCCCTGTCACCCGCCTTGATGTCGTAGTCCTCTTTGGCCGCGCTCCCCTTGTCGTACAACCCCTTCACGCGGTCGTAGTTGTCGGTCGCGGTCTTCAGGTGAACTTCGGCCTTGGATAGGGCCGCCGTTGCCTGATCGAGTTGCGCACGATAGATGCGGCTGTCGATCTCGAACAGCGGTTGCCCCTCTTCGATGTCCTGCCCGTCCTTGAAGTGGATCTTCTTGAGGTGCCCGGTTACGCGCGACTTGAGTTCAACGACCCGGTACGGCTCCGTGCGCCCGGCGAAGTCCTCGTAGTCGTTCACCTTTTGTGACAGTGGCGAACTCACGATCACAACGGGTGGTGGGGTTTTCACCGGCTCCGGTGGCTTCCGGGCGCACCCGGCCAGCACAGAGGCAGTAACGACAAAAGCGACAGCGGCAGCGTATCGTCGATTTATCATGGATAAGCGGCAGTGGGAGCGGGACTGCGGCGGGCGCCAGTTGAATACCGCACCGGCACGCGGGGCTTACGCAACACTCATAGTTGCCTCATGGTAAGGCACGCGAGCCGCAGTTGCAAAGGTGTTGATTCACGTAAACTCCGTGAGTAGCTACAAGTTAGATCGAGCGAGAAAAACACGAAACGGGGGCTTTCAGCCCCCGTTTGTCTAGCACAGGATAGACCCGTCTTTACTTCGGGTTGGACTCGAAGGCGAACACCGAGCCCTTGGGATCGAGTTGCGGGGCGAGTTCGTACACGTTCTTGTAACCGTACCCGTATAGCGCGATGTAGGTCGAGATGTTCAGCGACGCGGTCGGGGCTTTCGACGGAAACGCCAGGACCGCTTTGGCGCCGACGGCCTTACCCGTGGGATTATCCCGCGTGACGCGGACGGTCGTGGGCGGGCCACCGTTGACGAAGTTGTTGTTGCAGTAGATCAGGATCTTGGCGTCCTTGTCCGGCAGGGTCTTCTTGAGGCTCTCGATGTCGATGTCCGGGAAGCTCAGGTTGATCGCGCCCTTAATGTGCAGGATGTCGTACTTCTCCTTGCTGCGGGCATCGAGCAGGATCACGCCCTTCTCCTGGCTCATCTTGAGGAACTCGGCTTCCGTGAGCCGGCGCTTCTCGCGGTGTTGTGCGGCTTCCTGAGCGATCTTCAGGTAACCGTTGAAATCGATGTTGGGATTCGCGAGCGGGTCCGGTGCTTGGGCCGTGGCTTTTTGAGCGGCCGGGGGCTGCGAGTCGGCCGAGTTCGCGGTCGGAGCGCCGACGTTCGCGGCCCAGTAACCGCCCACGAAAACGAGCGCCAGGACGAGGTACTTCATCGCGTCTCTCCCGTTCCAAGTGCTCGCGGCACACGACCGCGAGTGTTTGGACTATACCGGGCTTCCGCGAAAAGAGGCGCAACGATGGTGTAACGACCAACAAGGGCGCGTTACGCCAAAATGTCCTTCACCACGCGGCCGTGGACGTCGGTGAGGCGGTAGTCGCGGCCCTGGAACTTGTAGGTCAGGCGCTCGTGATCGATGCCGAGCAGGTGGAGCATGGTCGCGTGCAGGTCGTGGACCGGGAACACGTTCTCCTCGGCATTGTACCCGAACTCGTCGGTGGCCCCATACGAGACGCCCCCCTTGATCCCACCGCCCGCGAGCAACACGCTGAACCCCTTCATATGGTGGTCGCGCCCGTTGCCGCCCTGGGACATCGGCGTGCGCCCGAACTCCCCGGTGAGCACGATCAGCGTGTCCTCGAACATCCCGAGCCGCTTCAGGTCGCGGACCAGCGCGGCGAGCGGCTGGTCGATCTCCTCGATCTTCAGTTTGATGCCGTCCTTGATGCCGCCGTGGTGGTCCCAGTCGCGGTGGTAGAGCTGGATGAATCGCACGCCCTTCTGGGCCATGCGCCGGGCGAGCAGGCAGTTGGCCGCGAACGAGCCGTCGCTCCCCTTCGTGCCGTAAGACTCCATCACCTTCGCCGGCTCGTCCCGCATGTCCATCAGGTCGGGCACGCTCGCCTGCATTTTGAACGCGAGTTCGTACTGCCCGATGCGCGTGGCGATTTCCGGGTCGTCCACCGCGGCGTTCTGCATCTGGTTGAGCTTCGCGACGGCGTCGATGACGTCTTTTTGCTGCCCCGCGTCCACGCCGGGCGGGTTCGTGAGGTACAGCACCGGGTCGCCCTTCCCGCGGAGCTGCACGCCCTGGAATTTGCCGGGCAGGAACCCGGCCGACCACTGGCGCGACGCGATCGGCTGGTTCTGCCCGCCCCGCCCGTTCGAGGTGAGTACCACGAACCCGGGCAGGTCCGCGGACTCGCTCCCGATACCGTAGGTGAGCCAGCTCCCCATGCTCGGCCGGCCCGACACGCTCGACCCGGTGTTCATGAACGTGTGGGCCGGGTCGTGGTTGATCGCCTCCGTTTTGCACGACCGGACGATGCACAAATCGTCCGCGACATCGGGCAGGAACTTGAACAGTTCGTTCATCTCCTGGCCACTTTTACCGTGCTTCTTGAACCCCCACTGGGGGCCGAAGCAGGTCAACTTCGCGCCCTGAAGTTGCGCGATCGGCTGACCCTTCGTGACGCTCTCGGGCATCAGTTGGCCGTTCCGCTTCGCGAGTTCGGGCTTGTGATCGAACATTTCCAAATGGCTCGCGCCACCGGCCATCACCATGAAGATGACACGCTTGGCCTTCGGCGTTACGTGCGGCTTCGCGATCACCCCGCGCGACACTTGCGACTCTGCCGCACGCACGTTCCGGCCGGCGAGCAGCGACGCCAGCGCCGCAGTACCCACCCCGCGGCAGGCGTCACCGAGAAACGCGCGGCGCTGGAGGAACCGGACGCGGGAAAGAAAGTTCGCGTTCATCGCAGCACCAAACGGAGGAGGATTAACCGTAACGGGGTCAGGGTGCCAACGCCTTCGTGAGCTTGGTCATGGGCAATTCGATGGCGAAGGCTGTTATCCCACCGACCAGTGAAAACGGAACTACCGGACACACCACCCACGCAATCGCGTTGAGCCGAGCAGTCCGACTGAGCCCCCGGATCACGACGAAGTCGAGCCAGCCCAGCAGAGCGACGGCCGGAATCAGTGTCCACCAACACTCGACCAGCCAGGTCGAGAGGCGAATGACGCCCCAAGTCATCCACGGGAGCGTCATGCCGAACTCATCGAACGTCCTCTTGGCAGCCGGAACACGCACCAAATACATCACCGCCAGAATCAGCAACAGGACCGCGTGCAGCGCGGTTCCAAAAGCCGCGAACCCGAGTCCGCGCGTTCGACTCTCGACCGGCACCTGTGCGCTCATTGCAACTCTCGCTTCGAGGGCGGTTGCACTAACCAGAGAATGCCGTCACTGTCTCGTGATCGTCTCGTGCAGATTCAGGATCACGCGGCACACGCTCACCCACGCGGAAAGCTCCTCGGGCTTCGTATCCTTGGGCGGCGGCATGTCGCCGATCGCGAGGAGCTTCTTCGCATCATCCGGCTTGTCCGCGAACTGCTTGCGGTGCTTGTTCAGCACGCTCAACAACACCTGCGTCTCCTCGGGCTTGGCGGCACGACCGGTGGCGCGCTCGAACGCCCACGCCACTTTCGCGTCGTCAGTCGCGCCACCGTCCTTCAGCGCTTTGGCTGCGAACGCTTTAGCCGCCTCCACGAACTCCGGGTCGTTGAGCAGCACGAGCGCCTGTTGCGGAATGTTCGACTTCGGTCGATCACAGGTACATTCCTCGCGGCTCGGTGCATCGAACGCGACCATCGCCGGGTGCGGGAACGTGCGCTGCCAGTGCGTGTACATCCCGCGCCGGTACACCTGGCCCCCCGCATCCTTCTGCCACTCGCGCACAGGGAAGTTGAGCGCGGCCCAGTACCCGGCCGGCTGGTAGGGCTTCACGCTCGGACCGCCGATTTGTGAGTTCAGCAGCCCGCTCACGGACAGGGCGGTATCGCGAATGAACTCAGCGTCGAGGCGCTGGCGCGTCTGGCGCGCGAACAGCTTGTTCATCGGGTCGCGCTCGCGGACCGCGGGCGTTTCCACCGACGACTGCCGGTACGTCGCCGACGTGACCATCAGCCGAACGAGGTGCTTCACGTCCCACGGCGAAGAACCTAACCCCCCGGCCCCCTTCCCTGAGAAGGAAGGGGGAGCAGAACCCTCGATGCTTTTTAGCCCCTCTCCCTTTGGGGGAGGGGTTGGGGAGGGGTTTGAGAACTCGCTCGCGAGCCAGTCGAGCAGCTCCGGGTGCGTCGGCTGTTCGCCCTGAATGCCCGTTTCTTCGAGCGAGCGGGCGATGCCGTAGCCGAAGAAGAGGCGCCAGAGCCGGTTGACCGTGGCGCGTGCGACGAGTGGGTTCTCGGCCGAAACGGTCCACTTCGCGAGATCGAGCCGAGTGTAGCGTCCCGTGCCGCCTGCGAGTGGCGCGAGCGGCGGCAAGAATCCGGGAGTGCTCGGATTCATGACCGGGCCGGTTTCATCGAGCCAGTTACCGCGCGGTAAGACGCGCACCGTGCGCGCCGGTCCGCTGATGGAAATGAGCACGTGCGGGATCGCGTTCTCGAAATCCGCCCGTGCTTTTGTCGCGGCAGCGATGGCGTCGCGCTCAGATTTAAGATCGGGCGCGTTGTCGCGTGCGAAGGTCACGAGGCGCCCGTTCTCCGCGGCAGTTCGTTTGTCGGCGGCCTTCGCGAGAATTGCCTTTACGTCGTTGGGAACGGTAACCGCCGCGCCCTTTTTGTCGGGCTTCGGGTTGGACCACTTCTCCACGTCCTCGAATGCCTTCGCCCCCCCAGCAAATTTCTTCGCGGCGGCATCGAGTTTCGCCTGGGCCGCGGGGACGGCACCGGTGAGGCGCTTGAGTTCGGCTTCCTGTTCGGGCGAAGACGGTACGGGCACACCGGGGCCGCGGTTCCCGATCGCGGGTTCCTGAATGTCGGCGAAGAACGCGGCCATCGCGTAGAAGTCGGCCTGGGTGTAGGGGTCGAACTTGTGATTGTGGCACTCCGCACACATGAGCGTGCCACCGAGCCACACTTGCCCGAAGTTCCGCACACGGTCGGCTGCGTACTTCGCCTCGTACTCCTTCGCCTGCGCCCCGCCCTCCTCGGTCGTTTGCAAAAGACGGTTGTAGGCGCTCGCGACCTTCTGCTCCATTGTCGCGTTGGGCAACAGATCCCCCGCGAGTTGTTCGATCGTGAACTGGTCGAACCGCTTGTTCGTGTTGAAGCTCCGAATGACGTAGTCACGGTATGGTGACACGTTGATTGGGTTGTCGCTGTGGTAGCCCGCGGAGTCCGCGAACCGCACGAGGTCCAACCACCACACCGCCATGCGCTCGCCGTAGTGCGGCGACGCGAGCAGTTTCTCGACGAGGTTCTCGTAAGCCTTCGGGTCTTTGTCGTTCACGAAAGCCCGCACGTCTTCCGGCTTCGGCGGCAAGCCGGTGAGATCGAACGACAGCCGGCGGATCAGCGTGACGCGATCCGCTTCCTTCGCCGGAGCAACGCCCTCTTTTTCCAGTCGCGTGCGGACGAACGCATCGATCGGGTTCGTGGATTGGACCTTGGCTTTTGGAACGTCCGGTCGGTTCACTGGCACAAACGACCAGTGCTCGGAATACTTCGCCCCGTCCGCGATCCACTTCCGCAGCGTTTTGATTTGTGCTTCGGTGAGCGGCGGCTTCTTGGACTTCGCGGGCGGCATCCGCTGTTCGGGGTCGGTCGTGCAGATGCGGGTAAATACTTCGCTCGCGTCCGGCTTCCCCGGAACGAGAGCGCCCGATTTAATCGCGTCCTCGCGCACGTCCAGGCGCAACTTCGCCTTGCGGACCTTTTCGTCCGGCCCGTGGCACGCGAAGCACTGGCTCGACAGAATGGGGCGCACGTCGCGTGCGAAATCGACCGGGGGATCGGCCAGCGCTTGTGGCTGCTCGCCCAATCCTTCGGTGGGTTGGAAGAGGGGCACGAGCAAAAGGGCGCATGCGAGGGTGATGAAAGATCGCATGATGAGTGGTCGGTGGGGAGGCGAATTCGGTGAGGTTGGCATTATACTGGTGCCGACCACTTGAACGCGAGACTTGTTCCGCCGTCTTTGTCTCGTTGTTTCCTCTCCGGCTCGTCACGAATCCCGTACACAGACACCGCACACCACTTCGAGGAGGGGTCATGCGCTGCTTCGTAGCCGTCTTCGCGCTCTGTGCGCTCGGTCCGCCCGTATTCGCGCAGCCGTCCGTTCCGGCCGCCGAGCCGTACCGGGCCGCGGTTGCGGAACTGGAAAAGCTCATCAAGCACGAGGTGGGCGACAAGAAGTTGCCCGCGCTCTCGATCGCGCTCGTAGACGACCAGAAGGTCGTGTGGGCCGCGGGCTACGGGTTCCAGGACCGCGATAAGAAGATCCCCGCGACGGCCGAAACCGTGTACCGCGTCGGATCGGTGTCGAAGCTGTTCACCGACGTCGCGGTGATGCAGTTGGTGGAAGAAAGAAAGCTCGATCTCGACGCACCGGTGGCGAAATACATTCCCGACTTCAAGCCCACGTACAAGGACGGTGAGAAGCAGATCACGCTGCGGATGTTGATGTCCCACCGCTCGGGTCTGATCCGCGAACCACCGGTCGGCAACTACTTCGACCCGACCGAACCGGGCGTCGAAAAGACCGTCGCGAGCCTGAACGGAATCGGTCTGATCTACCCGCCCGAATCGCGCATCAAGTATTCCAACGCCGCCATCGGCGTGGTCGGGTACACGCTCCAAAAGTCGCAGAACGAGCAGTTCGAGAAGTACGTCCAGCGCCGCGTGCTCGAACCGCTCGGCATGAGCGCGAGTTCGTTCCTACCGACGCCCGCGGTGAAGAAGCGCCTCGCGGACGCGGTGATGTGGACGTACCAGGGGCGCGAGTTCCCCGCGCCGACGTTTGAACTCGGTGAAGCACCCGCGGGCTGCATGTACTCGACCGTGCTGGACCTCGCGAAGTTTCAGTCGTGCCTCTTCACCGGCGGAAAGCTCGGCGACAAGATGTTCCTCAAACAAGAAACGCTCGCGGAGATGTTCCGACCGCAGTTCTCGGAGAAGGGAACCAAAAGCGGCTTCGGCCTCGGCTTCTCGCTGGGGGAATTTGAAGGCAAGTCGCGCGTCGGGCACGGTGGGGCGATCTACGGCTTCGCAACAACCTTCGTCGCTCTGCCCGGAGAGAAAATCGGCGCCGTAGTGGTCGCGTCGCGTGACGTATCGAACGCGGTGACGGGGCGCATCGCGGACGACGCACTGCGCCAGATGCTCGCGGCGAAATCGGGCAAGCCGCTGCCGAAAATCGAAATGAGCGAACCGCTCACAACGGACGAAGCCGTCGCGCTGGCCGGCCGTTACCGCGCGGGCGAGCGCTGGGCGGACGTGTTCGAGTCCGGCGGGCGCGCGTTCTTCGAGCCGGATCGCGGAGGCGCGCGGATGCAGCTCCGGAAGTTCGGGAACGAGCTAATTGCGGACGACACTCAGGTGTGGGGCAACAAGCTCGGCCTTACCGACGGCAAAATCACGAACGGGAAGCTCGCGTTCGAGAAGGAGAAACCGGCACTCGCTCCCCCCGCGGAACCGCCGAGCAAGTATAAGGGGCTGATCGGCGAGTACGGCTGGGACCACCTCCCGCTGTACATTTACGAGCGCGACGGGAAGCTCCACGCGCTCATCGAGTTGACCGAAATCGACCCGCTCACCGAAGAATCGGAGAACGTGTTCGCGTTCCCCGCGGACCGCGGGATGTACCACGGCGAGAAGCTCGTCTTCACACGCGACGCGACCGGGCGCGCCACCAAAGTGACGTCCGCGAGCGTCGTCATGGAGCGCCGAAAGATCGACGGCGAGAACGGCGAAACGTTCAAGATCAAGTCCGTGCGGCCGCTTGCGGACCTGCGCAAAGAGGCACTCGCCGCCAAGCCGCCCGCCGAACGGGGGGAGCTCCTGAAGCCGGAACTGATCGATCTCGCGACCATCGACGGGGTGAAGTTCGACATCCGTTACGCGACCGACAACAACTTCCTCAGCACGCCGTTCTACTCCTCGGCGAAAGCGTACATGCAGAAGCCCGCGGCCGACGCGCTGGCCCGCGTTCACACAAAACTGAAAGAGCAGGGGTACGGGCTACTCGTGTTCGATGCGTACCGCCCCTGGTACGTCACCAAGATGTTCTGGGACGCGGCGCCGGAGAAGTTCCACGGCTTCGTGGCAGACCCGTCGAAGGGGTCGCGGCACAATCGGGGTTGCGCGGTGGATCTCACGCTGTACGACCTGAAGACCGGTAAGGTCGTCGAGATGGTGAGCGGCTACGACGAGTTCTCGGACCGCGCGTTCCCGGACTACATGGGCGGCACGTCCCGGCAGCGCTGGCACCGCGAACTGCTCCGCTCCGCGATGCACGCAGAAGGGTTCACGGTGTACGAAGAGGAGTGGTGGCACTTCGACTACAAGGACTGGAAGAAGTACCCCATCCTGAACAAGACGTTCGAGGAACTGAAGTAGAAACGCCGCGGCCCCGGTTCACTGCCGGGGCCGCGGCGTTTGTTTCTCTTGTACAACGAGCCGCGACCGCAAGGGAGTGGGAAGCAGCCCCCACACTCCCGATCAAATTCACGGACCACTGGAAACCGCAGCTCCGCTCCCTCGCAGTCGCGGCTCGTCAAGCCCGTCCGCAGATTCCTAAGTGGGGTTAGCGGTTCGCCAGATCGCGCGGCATCGGCGCGACTTCGAGTTCGTTCTCCTCTTCGCGCCCGGGGCGCCCCGGACCGCGTTCACCGGGGAACCCGCCGCGACCGCCCGGCCCCATACCCGGGAAGCCACCTGGCCCACCGAAGCCGCCCGGACCTCGACCACCCGGCCCCATGCCCGGCCCGCCGGGGAACCCACCGCGCCCACCCGGACCGCCCGGCCCCATTCCGCGTTGTCCGCCCGAGCCACCCAGCCCGCGCTGTCCCATCGGTCCGGCCCCGGGTCCACCGGAGAAGCCCGGGCCACGCATGCCGCCTCCGAAGCCGGGGTGACCGGGATGGTCGGCGTGAGCCGGGTGGTGCCCGTGGATCGCGTGGATCAACTTGCGGGCCGCGACCGCCTTGGCGGGATCGTCGCCGTCGGCCAGTTTCTGGAGCGCTGGGAGTGCCGCCGGGCCGACCGCGACGATTGCCCCACGGGCGCTGTCGCGCACCGTGTCGTGCGGGTCAGTGATCTTTTCGAGCAACACTTTCAGCCACGCATCCACCACCGCGTCGCTCTTCGGCGCCGGGGGCGGCCCCTTCTTGTCTTCAACCTTCTTCTTCTCGTCGGCTTTCTTTTGCTCGACCTTCTCGTCGGCCTTTTTGCCGCCCTTACCGAACTGCCCCTTCCCGCCGAACGGCGGTTGGTTGCCGTCCGGAGCAGCCGTCACAACAGCGGCCCCCACGAGTCCCAGTACCAGAGCGGCCGGAGCCAACACTTTTGAAACCCAGAACATCCCGTTTCTCCGCAGCGATAGGAGAGGACAACACGGGCGAATCGCAGCGCCCAAAGTGTCGCGTTCTCTGTCATAATGAAAAACGGCGAACGGCCCCGGTCACGACCTCTTACTCAGACCGTTATCATTACTTGCGCCCGCGTTCACGGTCGCGAGGAATGGGCCGGAGCCGTTTATCTTCACAACAGCGCTGACGCGAGGAATACGATGGCCGTCGAAGCGGAAGTGGAGATCGCGGAACTGCTCACCAAGGTGCGGGCCGGCGACCAGCAAGCCCTGGCAGAACTTTTCGCGCGGCACCGGAACAAGTTGCGCCGAATGGTTCAGCTCCGGCTCGATCACCGGCTTGCGGGCCGCGTGTCGCCGTCGGACGTGCTCCAGGAGGCGTACATCGATGCCCTGAAGCGCGTCGACCACTACTTCGAGAAGCCGGACCAGCCGTTCTTCGGGTGGCTGCGGCTGATCGTCGGCCAGCGCCTCGCCGACGTCCACCGCGAGCACCTGGCCCAGAAGCGCGACGTGGGGCAAGAGGTGTCCATCAACCGCGGCGGGCCGACCACGGACTCGGCGTGCCTCGCGGCGTGCCTGCTCGGGAACGGGAGCAGCCCCAGCCACGCGGCGGCGCGGACGGAAGCGTTCACCCACCTGGAAGAAGCGCTCAACAGCATGGACGCGCTCGACCGCGAGGTACTCGCACTGCGCCACTTTGAAGAACTGAGCAACACCGAGACCGCGGCACTGCTCGGGGTCCAACCCGCCGCCGCGAGCAAGCGCTACGTCCGGGCACTCGCCCGCCTGAAACAGATCCTCGAAACGATCCCGGGCTTCGGCGGGTAAGAGATTTCATGCCAACGAGAGGCGCGCCCGCGCCTCCTCCCCTCGCCTGATTTGCTATCCGTTAAACACCTCCGGGGCCACCGCCCACGCGGTATGCTATGCTGTCGCGCCCCAGGTGAAGAAAGCGGCCGATTATGAACTCCGACGATCGCGACCCGGTAGACGTACTGGCCGAAGAGTTCGCCGACCTGCTGCGGCGCGGGGAACACCCGTCCGTCAGCGCTTACGCCGCTGCGCACCCCGAGCACGCGGAACAACTCCAGGAGTTGCTCCCGGCCGTCGCTCAGATGGAATTGCTGAAGCGGTTCCGCAACCCCACGAGCCTGACGGAGAAATCGCTCCCCGACCGGCTCGGCGACTTCCGCATCGTGCGCGAACTCGGGCGCGGCGGAATGGGCGTGGTGTTCGAGGCGGTGCAGGAATCGCTCGACCGACCCGTCGCGCTCAAGGTACTCGCGCGGCACGCCCAACTCGACCCGGTCCAGCGCGAGCGATTCGTGCGCGAGGCACTGGCTGCGGCGAAGCTCCACCACACGAACATCGTTCCCGTATTCGGCGTCGGCGAACAGGACGGGCTGCCGTACTACGTGATGCAACTCATCCCCGGGTGCGGGCTGCATTCCGTGGTGCGCCAGTGGCGCAAGAGCCTGAACAAGAGCGACGAAGCCTCCAACGAAACGCGCGCCCACACGCCCAATACTCCCGTCGCGAAGCCCACGAGCACACCGGCCCCGTTCGAGGTGATCGAACCCGAACTCAAAGGCCCCGAGCGGAACGACTGGCGGTTCATTGCGGGGGTCGGGGTGCAGGCCGCAGACGCGCTCCACTACGCCCACAAGCAGGGCGTGTTGCACCGCGACGTGAAGCCCGCGAACCTCATTCTCGATGGCGAAACCGTCTGGGTCACGGACTTCGGCCTCGCGAAGATGATGCACATCCACGGTCTCACCGCGACCGGTGACATCCTAGGCACGCTCCAGTACCTCCCGCCCGAGTGCCTGACCGGGGCCGCGGACGCCCGGAGCGACGTGTACGGCCTGGGCGCGACCCTTTACGAGTTACTCACACTCGAACCGCCCTACGCGGCCGACAGCCCGGCCCAACTCATCAAGAAGGTGGCCGACGCGGACCCACCGGCCCCGCGCACGCTGAACCCGGACGTCCCGCGTGATCTGGAAACTATCGTCCTGAAGGCAATGGCCCGCGAACCGAAGAACCGGTACGCGACCGCACGCGACCTCGCACGCGACCTCGAAGCGTTTCTCGACGACCGCCCCATCAAGGCCCGGCGCATGACGCTCGTTTCGCGCGCGTGGCTCGCGTGCCGGCGCAACCCGACGGTCGCGTCGCTCGCGTTCACCACGACCGCGGCCCTTATTTTTGCGGCCGTGACAGGATGGATGGGGTACGCACGCGAGGAGAAACGCCGCAAGGATGCCGAAACCGCGACGAATGAAGTTCGCGAGATGTCCGACAAGCTCCGCGCGAACCTGAAGCTCTCACTCGAAACGTTCGCCAAGGTTTTCGAGGCCGCGAGCAGCAACTCGCACTCGAATTTCGGCATCATGATGCCAATGGCGGGGCGCGGACCGGAGAACCACATCTTCCTCAGTTTCGGGGGCGGTCCTGGGGGACCGGGCGGTCCTGGGGGACCGGGCGGTCCTGGGGGACCAGGAGGACCAAACGGTCCTGGTCCTGGTGGTCCCGGTGGCCCTGGCCCTGGGGGGCCGGGTGGCCCGAACGGTCCGCCTGAACTACCGGGACCGCGCGACTTCGGTGCGGACAAGGCCGCGATCCTGGAAGCGGTCCTCGCGTTCTACGACAAGTTCGTCGAGCAAAACGCGCCCGAAGACCCGCTACTCCAGTTTGAAGCAGCGAAGGCGTCGCGCCGCTTGTGCGAGGCGAACGTGCGACAGCGGCGCCCGGACAAGGCGATCACCGCGTACCGGCGCGCGGTCGCGCTGCTCAAGCCGCTCGTGGAGAAGTACCCCGACAACGAATCGATGCGAACGGAACTCGTCATTGTGTACCTGGTCGCGCCGCAGGAGGCGTACCCAAACGACCGCGACGTCCCCCTCCGGCGCGCGGCCGAACTCGCACGCGGGAACGTGTGGCTCACCGGGTCCGTGTTCGTTCGCGTCGGGCTGGCACACGAGCAGTCCGAAGACCGGCCCGAGGCCGCCGAAGCCGCATACCGCAACGCGATCGCAGCGTTTACTTCCGTGCCCGAAGACGACCGTCCGCCGCACGGTCACACGGAACTCGGATTCGTGCGCCAGCGCCTCGCGAGCACACTAAAATTCCAGGGAAAATTAACAGCCGCACGCGAGGAACTGGAACAATCGATCCGGGAACAATCCGAGTCCGTTGAACCGGGCGAGCGGCAACCGCAAGAGGGGCACCCGCGCTTCACCCCCGGGCGTATGCAACTGGCCGATACGTACTGGATGCTAGCGCAGGTCTGTAAGGAACAAAATGACACGCGCGCCGAGGAAAATACCCGCACGAAGCTTAGAGAGTTGGGTTTCCCCCCGGACTTCCCACCCGGGCCGTTCGGTTTGTGGTACGGGGGTAAAAAGGGAGAACGGGGTTGGGGCAAGAAAGACGGTTTCCCGCCAAAGAAGAACTGAGTGCAAGAGTGTTTCACCGCAGAGGGCACAGAGGGCGCGGAGTAAAGCAAAGACCGGAATGATTCGTTTTCAATCCCGTCTTTCTCCGCGCCCTCTGTGCCCTCCGCGGTGAAACACTCTTGCAAAAGTAAGTCTCACTTCAGCAAATCGGCCGGCGTAACACCGGGCTTCCAGTCGGCGTTGCCCTTGAACTTGAAGGCCGTCGGCTTGAACGTACCTACGAGGTCCACGTTCGTCTTGTCGGGGATCTTCGATTCCAGCCCCGCCGCCCAGAAGCACCCGTTCACGATCAGCCGCCGGGTGCCCTCGAACTCCAGATCTTGCGACGCGCCCATCGTGGTCGTGAACACGCGGCCGGTCTTGTCTCCCTCGCCCTTGTAGGTCTTGGTCCACGCGACCGGCATCATCGGGTCGTTCTTCTTGCCGTTCACGGCCTTCGAGTCGGGCTTCAGCGTTTCGGTCACCTCGCCCAGCACGAGGGGCGTGCTGTCACCGGGCAGCGGGAGCGTGACTGTGTACACGTCCGTGGTGCCGAAGATCGCGCCGGGCGCGATGCCCTTCAGAATCGCGTTCGACTCCTGGCCCTTCACGACGATGCCCCGCGTGCCCTCCTTGCCGTGCGAGCCGTGGTGCGCGACCCACGTTTCACCGAGCACCTGCTTGCCGAACCCTTGCTTGAAGTCCGACTCGCCGTTGCTCCACGAGAACTTCGCGAACTTCCGGTCCTTCGGGATGTTGAAGGCGTGGGTCGCGGTGCGTAGCCCGACCACGGGCTTCCCCGCTGCCACGTAATCAACGACGTGCTGCATCTGGTCGTCGGGCAGGTTGAGGAACCGCGTGAAAATCACCAGGAGGTCGGCGGTCTTGAGGGCTTCGAGTCCCGGAACGTTGTTGATGTTCGGGTTGACAGTTCCGTCTTTGGGGTCCACCGTGAACAGGACCGTACACTTGAACCCGTGGTGCTTGGAGAGGAGCTTCGCGAGCTGCGGGAGCGCCTCTTCGGAGCGGTACTCCTGGTCGCCGCTCACGAGGACAATGTGTTTGCCCTTCCCGGGACCGTCGCCGCCTTCGAGCACGACGGGTTTGTCTTCCGCGCGCCCGAGTGCGGGAAGCGCGACGAGAACGAGCAGGGCAGCGAATCGGATGCGTTTCATAGCGTGTACGGTGGGTGAGGGTGGCGGACCGATAACCTACCCCCCGGCCCCCTCCCTGAAGGGAAGGGGAGAAATCACCTGGGTTCGTTCTCCCCTTCCCTTCAGGGAGGGGGCCGGGGGGTAGGTTCTTCCAGGTCGTCGCTCAGTATACGCTCGGTACGCGAGCGGGTACACTGCCTGAACGACGTTCGGGAGGGCAGTCATGTTTCGTCTGCTGTTGTGTGGGGTGTGCGCGTTGACCATTTCCGTGGACGCCTTCGGGCAAGAGGGTTACCAGAAACCGCCGCAAGCGGTCATCGACATTCTTGATGCCCCCGCTCCGCCGGCCCTTTCGATCAGTCCGACGGGCGAAAACGTGCTGCTCGTGCAGTCCGCGCGGTACCCGTCGATCGAAGAGGTCGCGGCGCCGATGCTCCGGCTCGCGGGGTTGCGCATCAACCCCCGAACGAACGGCCCCGCGCGGCCCACGCGCGTCACCGGGCTGTCGCTGGTTCCGGTCACGGGCGGCGACCCGAAGCCGATCGCCCTGCCCGAGAAAGCCAAGATCGGGCTCCCGATGTGGGCACCGGACGGCAAGCGATTCGCGGTCCAGAGCACCACGGACGCCGGCATCGAGTTGTGGGTGTGCGCGCTCGATGAACTGAAGTTGGAGAAAATCAAAGGCGTGCGCCTGAACGCCGCGATCGGCGAATCTGCACAGTGGATGCCGGACAGCCGAACGCTGCTCGTGCAACTCATTCCCGAAGGGCGCGGCGATGCCCCCACTCCCCCGATCGCGCCGGCCGGTCCGGTGATCCAGGAGAGTGGCGGAAAAGCGGCACCTGTTCGCACGTTCCAGGACATGCTGAAAGACCCACACGACGCGGCACTGTTCGAGCACTACTGCACGTCGCAACTTGCGCTCATCAGCGGCGAAGCCGAGAAACCCACGATTCAATCGATCGGGAAGCCCTCGATCAACATCGGGTGCGATCCGTCGCCGGACGGTCAGTTCGTGCTGCTGTACCGCGTGCAGAAGCCGTTCTCGTACCTGTACCCGTACTCGGCGTTTCCGCGTGCGGTCGAAGTCTACAAGGCAACCGGCGCGAAGGACTCCACCGTCGCAGAACTGCCGCTGCAAGACAAAGTGCCCATTGAGGGTGTGCCGACCGGCCCGCGCTCGATCCGGTGGGTGCCCACCCTCCCACACGCACTCATTTGGGCCGAAGCACAAGACGGCGGCGACCCTAAGAAGAAAGTTCCACACCGCGACGCGCTCTTCACCGCAACTGCCGGCGGCGAAATTCGAGGTACGGAACTGTTGAAGGTCGAACACCGGTTGGCGGGGATCGATTTCTTCCCGACCGGAAACCGGATGCTCGTCCGCGATTACGACCGCGACCGCAAGTGGGGGCGCACGTTCCTAGTATCGAGTACCGCGCTGCTGGCCTCCGAGCCGAAGCTCCTCTTCGAGCGCTCCGTGCAGGATCACTACGGCGATCCGGGTACCCCGGTGATGCGGCAACTCCCGAGCGGGCACTCGGTCGTCCGCACCGCGGGCGACCCAGCAGGCGACACGTTCTTCCTGCGCGGCGACGGTTCGACCCCGAAGGGCGACCGGCCGTTCCTCGACAAGTTCGACCTCAAAACGACGAAAGCGGAGCGCCTCTACCACTGCCCCGAGGGGGTGTACGAGGAAGTGGTTCGAGTACTGAACGTGTCCGGGACGAAGGTACTCATTCGGCGCGAGTCGGTGAGCGAACCGCCGAACTACTACTACCGCGACGGCGCGCACGAAAAAGCTCTGACGAAGAATACGGACCCGGCGCCGGAACTGCGAAAGGCGAAAAAACAGCTCGTCACCACCAAGCGCGCGGACGGGACCACGATCTCGTTCACGCTGCACCTGCCCCCAGACCACAAAGAGGGCGCCAAGATTCCCGCGGTGTTTTACGCCTACCCGGTCGAGTTCGCGTCCGCGGATACCGCGAGCCAGGTCACCGGTTCGCCGCACCGGTTCACGAGCGTCACCGGTTACTCGCACCTGTTCTTCCTCACGCAAGGTTACGCGGTGATGGAAGTGTCCATGCCAATCGTCGGCCCGCCCGAAACGGCGAACAACGACTTCGTCGAGCAGCTTAACGCGAACGCGCAAGCGGCACTTGATAAAGCCGCCGAGTTCGGGATCGATACGGACCGCGTCGGGGTGATGGGGCACAGTTACGGCGCGTTCATGACGGCGAACTTGCTCGCGCACGCGAAGCTGTTCAAGGCGGGCATCGCGCGGAGCGGTGCGTACAACCGCACGCTCACGCCGTTCGGCTTCCAGAACGAGCGCCGGACGTTCTGGGAGGCACCGGAGATTTACGGCAAGATGTCACCGTTCTACCACGCGGAGAAGATCAAAGACCCGCTCCTCATGATCCACGGCGCCGCGGACAGTAACCCGGGCACGTTCCCGGTGCAAAGCGAGCGCATGTACCAGGCCGTGCGCGGAACCGGTGGCACCGTGCGACTGGTGCTACTGCCGCACGAGGACCACGGGTACTCCGCACGCGAGTCCATCGGCCACGTGCTCTACGAACAGATCGCGTGGTTCGACAAGTACGTCAAGAACGTTAAGAAGTAGTCCGAGGATCACCACAAAGCATCCGGAGCGGGGATCAAAGACTCACGCGAGTGGCGAGAGCGATCCTCGCTTCCACCGTGTCTCCTGGTCACTCCTTCGTATCTTTGTGGTGAGACATATTCGGTGTTGAGCAACGGGATTCGCATGGCTGCTTCGGCACAGTTGGTGATTGGGATCGACGGCGGGGCATCGAACACGGTGGCCGTACTCGCGGACGCGCGGACCGGCGCGACGCTGGGGCGCGGAGAGGGCGGGCCGTCGAACATTCAGGCCACTGGCGTCGAATCGGCCCTCCGGGAACTGAACGCGGCCGTTGTCGAAGCGTTCAAGGCAGCCGGGCGGCACCGCGAGCCGGTCGCGGCGGCGGCGCTCGGTTTGGCCGGCGTGGACCGGGCCGAGGGGCTGGAAGTCATCCGCGGGTGGGCCGATCTCGTACAACTCGCGGACAAAATCACGATCGCGAACGACGCCACACTCCTATTCGCGGCCGGCACGCCCGAGGGCTGGGGGCTGGCGGTCATCGCGGGGACGGGTTCGATCGCGTTCACGCTCGACGCCCGCGGAAACGACGCCCGCGCCGGCGGGTGGGGTTACTTGATGGGTGATGAGGGGAGCGCGTTCCGAATCGGGCTACTCGGTTTGCGGGCTGCGTGTCGCGCCGCGGACAACATCGGCGAACGCACTACGCTGCTACCCACCTACCTGAAGGCGCTCGGGGCCGACGACCCGCGCGAGTTCATTCCGGCGGTGTACCGCGGGAAGTGGGATAAGGCCGCGATTGCCGCACTCGCGCCCCTTGTGCTAACGGCCGCGTCTTCGGGCGACGCCACTGCGACCGCGATCTTTGAACAAGAAGCACGTGAACTGGCCCTGACAGCAGCCGGAGCGGTCGCAGCAGGCGGGTTGTCGTGCGAGAATGTTCCGGTGGCACTGGCCGGCGGGCTGCTACGCGAAAGCGAAATGTTCCGAAACCGCTTCCTGCACGAACTCCGCGGCTGCGGTGTTTCTCCGGGACCAGTGGGGTTGGTGGACGATCCCGTTGTGGGTGGGGTGGTGCTCGCGCGTCGGTTACTGGCGCAGTAGCAAGAACCGCACGCTACACAGTCGCCACGAGGTCGCCCCAACCGGGCGCCTCAAAGATTCGGTCCGCAATACGTTCGAGCCGGGCGCGGTCTTGGATCGCGCGCAACACACTCTCAACACCCGCCGGTACCGGGCCGAGTTTCTTCGCACCGATCCGGAGAATGAGTTGCTGAGCCTCGCGAACCTCACCGCGGGCCTCACCCACCACAACTCCCCGCGCGATCCACTCGTTCACGTACTCGGACTCGTCCACGTTCCAGTCCTCCAATTTTGCTTGCCAGATGGCTTTTCGACCGACTTTAGTCGCGAAAAGCATTGCGATTGCGGCCATTTGTGCTTTTCGCCGCCGATCGGGTTCGCTCCCGGCGAGCGCCTTCCATCGATCGATGATGTCGGAATTATCGCCTCCAGACATGAGCGGGAGCCAGGGCAGTAGTGCCGGCGCCCGGTGCCCCGCTTCGATCTCCGCTAACAGTTCTTCCGCCGATTCGAGTTCGAGATTGCGTTCGGCAACTTGGAGTTGAGCGTGAAGACCGGCCGCGGGCCAAGCCATCTCGCGCGACGCAGAACCGCATCCCGTCAGGTTAACGACCGCCGCGCCGAGGTGGAAGCGGCTGCCGCGCTCGGTATCCGGCTTTCGTTCGAGCCACAATCCGGACAGGTAGCCCACCAATCGCCCGAACATCTCCGGGTCCGGCTTCGTTTGGAATTCGATTGCAATCACCCACGGCACGCCGTTCTCACCAACGTTTTCGACGTGAGCCACTGTATCCGATACGCGATCCGCGTCGCCGGGAAACGGGACACCTCGCGTATCAAGCCAACCGCGAAATACGAAAGAACTCGTGGGCAACCGGAGGAGCTAACTCAGGAACGCGACCGGATCGAGTTTGGCCAAGAACCGACTCGCTTTGTCGTAATAGTTCTCTGGCATCTCGTCGCGTGAGTTGTGAGGTTCTACGCGGCCCAGTTCGAGCGGGGGTATTCGCCAGTTTGATCGGCGAGCCACGCGGCGCAGCGAGCCCAGTTGCGGCCGTCACCGGGGCAGATGTGGCCCAGCAAGCGCCCGCCGGTCGCGCCCGTGAGCACCGGTAAGTTCCCGGCCACCCCGTCGCAGGTTAGTGCGGCCAGAACCGCGGCGGCAGCGGCATTGCGCGATAGAGCCGGCACCCCCACGCATTCCGTACGCTCGACGCTATCGTTGAACTGCTTCGCCACCAGTTGCCACAAAAAGCCGTTCCGCACACCGCCACCCGAGAGCACTACGCGGCGCGGGCCGTCGGGCTTCATGAGCGCAAAGCGACACCCACCGCCGATCGCACGGGCAGCGAGGTGCGTTGCAGTGCAGAGTAGATCGGGAAGGCTCGCGTTCAGTTGGCGCACCGCGTCGAACGCGGCGAGCAAGAAACTGCGTCCGAAAGCTTCTGCGTGGACCGTTTTGGGCGGCGTGCGTGTGAGGTGCGGGTGTTCCGCCCAGCGCGCGAGGAGCGGCTCCAAGCACCGGCCCTGGACCGCGTGCTTTCCGACGCTGGCGGGCAGCTCTTTTCCGCGCGTTCCGTTGAAGAGGATCGCGTCGAGGAGTTGGTTTCCCGGCCCGGGTTCAAAGCCGAACGCAGTGGAAACTGTGCCCCCGGCGGGCACAAACAATACACTCGCCGCCGCTCCCAAGTGGATCAGGAGGCGCGATTCGGCAGCGTCACGGAATAACAGGAAATCGGCTGCGGCGGTGATGGGGCGCCCAGAACCGCCGGTCGCGCGGTCGCGGTCGGCGAAGCCGTGTAGCGTCGTGATGCCGGTCTGTTCGGCCACGCGCTCTGCGACTTCCGGCCAGTAAATCGGAACACTAGCAGCGGTTCGGTTCGGTTCGAGGATGCCGGCCGCGAACGTGTCGCGCGGCGATACGGCGGCCTTGCTCAGTGCCTGGCGCGCGGCGAATACGACCGTGTCGGCAACGGCCCGGAGGAATTCGGGGGGTATTGGGGTGGGTGAAGTGGCCGGTGCTCGAAGGATGTCGCGCACCGCGGGCGGGAACGCGATTCGGGGCGCGGCGACCGCGCGGGGCGTGAGGTCGAGGCCCAACCCTTCGACCCGCACCGCGGTCGCGTCCACACCTTCCAGCCCCGAGCTTACGGAAAGGCCGAGTAGGGTTCGGACCATGAGTAGTTCCGGGTTCCGGGTTCCAGGTTCCCAATATAAACGGACGGAGAACCCGGTGGTTCTCGGACCGGATCTGGGAGCGCGGAACCCGAAACTGAGGGCTACGCGGCCGCGAGGGCCACGTCCGAGTTCCGCACCGCGGCCTGGACGAAGCACTCGAAGATTTGCACGTCCAGCGCGCTGGCGGTGTCCGCTTCCGGGTGCCACTGCACGCCGACACAGAACCAGTTCGGGTCGGTCGATTCGATGGCCTCGATCACGCCGTCCGGCGCCTTGGCCGCGACGCGCATCCGCTTGCCCATCTGGTTGATGGCCTGGTGGTGCGTGCTGTTCACCCGCAGTTCTTGGGTGCCGTAAATGTCGTCGAGCCGGGTGTTTTCTTCGATGAGGACCATGTGCCGGTGCGGGGCGCCGGTCTGGTCGAAGTGCGGCAGCGCCTTCGGGTTGTCCGCGGGGAGGTGCATGTACAGCGTGCCGCCCGCGAACACGTTCAGTTGCTGCATCCCGACGCCGATGCCGAGAACGGGGATCTTGCGCTCAAAGATCTTGGCGAGCAGGTAGCGGTCCGAGTCCTCGCGGCGGCCCGGCATCGGGTTCACCACGGCCGTGAGCGGTTGCCCGTTGCGCCGCGGGTCCATGTCCGCCCCGCCGGTCAGCACGATCCCCGCGCACTGATCGAGCAGCGCGTCGACGTCCGCGAGGTTGTCCTTGCGGAGCGGCGGCAGCACGACCGGCAGCCCGCCGGCGGTCAGGATCGCATCGATGTAACCGACGTTGAGCTTGGCGAACGGGACGCCGTTCTTGGGGGCGATGAAGTCGGTGTTGACCGCGATCAACGGACGAGCGGGCGGCGCGGCGGGTTCTTTCTCTTTGGCGCGAGGGGGCATGTGCTGCAAGTCCTCCGTGACCGGCGTGCCTGGGGCGTCATGCCCGAGGTGAGAAATGTAGTGTAGCGGGCGAGAAAACTACGATACAAGGCCAATTCAGTGGCGCCCGGAATTCAGCCCCTGAGATTCAACGCTCGCAGGAAAAGCTCGGCGAATCGTAGTGGGGCTGAATTCCGGGCGGGCACGGTCACGAGTCGAAGTACAGTGCGAACTCGTAGGGGTGCGGGCGCACGCGGATCGCGGAGACCTCGGCCTTCCGCTTGTAGTCGATCCACGTCTCGATCACGTCTTCGGTGAAGACGCTGCCGTGCAGCAGGAACTCGTGATCGCGCTCCAGCGCGTTGAGCGCCTCCACGAGCGTACCGGGCGTCTTCGGCACGTTCTTGAGTTGCTCCGCCGGCATGTCGTAGATGTCCTTGTCGAGCGGGTCGCCGGGGTGCGTCTTGTTGCGGATGCCGTCGAGCATCGCCATGAGCATCGCGGCGAACGCGAGGTACGGGTTGGCCGCCCCGTCGGGGATGCGGAACTCCAGCCGCTTCGACTTCGCGCGGGACGAGTACACCGGGATGCGGATCGCGGCCGACCGGTTCCGCTGGCTGTACGCGAGGTTCACGGGCGCCTCGTAGCCCGGCACCAGGCGCTTGTAGCTGTTCGTGGTGGGGTTCGTGATCGCGCAGAGCGCCGGTGCGTGCTTCAGCAGTCCACCGAGCGCGTACATCGCGACGTCCGACAACCCGGAGTAGTCGCTACCCGAGAACAAATTCACGCGGTCCCCGCCCTTGTCCTTCCACAGCGACACGTGGACGTGCATCCCGCTGCCGTAGTCCTCGAACAGCGGCTTGGGCATGAACGTCGCGGCCTTGTTGTGTCGGCGCGCCACGTTCTTCACGATGTACTTGTATTTCAGCACGTTGTCGGCCATCGCGACGAGGTCGTCGTACCGCACGTTGATCGCGCACTGCCCGCCGCCGGCCTTCTCGTGGTGGTGGCTCTCCACGGTCATCCCGCACTGCATCATCGCGAGCATCATCTCGCTCCGCAGATCGTGTAACGAGTCCTGCGGCGGGCACGGGAAATAGCCCTGCTTGTACGGTACCTTGTACCCGAGGTTCGGGCGCTCGTCGCGCCCCGTGTTCCACTGCCCCTCGCCCGAGTCGACGTAGTAGAACGCGGAGTGCGGGGTCTGGTCGAATTTCACGTCGTCGAAAACGAAGAACTCCAGGGACGGCCCGAACATCGCCGCGTCCGCGACCCCGGTGGACTTCATGTAGTTGACGGCTTTTCGCGCCACGTTCCGCGGGTCGCGGGAGTAGTCTTCTTTCGTGAGCGGATCCTGGATGTTGCACAGCATCGCGAGCGTGACGTCTTTGCAGAACGGGTCGATGAACAGCGTATCCGGCTGCGGCATGAGCAGCATGTCGGACTCGTTGATCGCGACCCACCCGCGGATGCTGGACCCGTCGAACCCGATCCCGTCCTCGAAGGCGTTCTCGTCGAGCACCTCGGCCGGAACGGTGAAGTGCTTCCACAAGCCGGGAAAGTCCATGAACCGGAAGTCGACGGCCTTGACCTCGCGCTCACGAATGAACGCCAGAACTTCGCGGGGAGTGCGTGCGTGAGACATCGAGTATGTTCCGGGTGCGGCCGGGGCGCTCGGGTGGGGAAAGCGCGAACGCGGAGAGGAAGTGGCGCGTCCTGTCTTTATAAGTTCCGGGTTCCAACTTCCAATAGTTCTGAGTCTTGCAGTTCCAAGTTCCAACAGTTCCGAGTCTTGCAGTTCCAGCAGTTCCAAGTTCCAACAGTTCCAAGCCCGAGCCGGAGAGTGAGCGGCGGACAGCGACTTGCTTTCACTTGGAACTGCTGAAACTTGGAACTCGGAACTCGAAACTTCCAAAGGAGCACGTATGTCCGATTTACCGATTCGTCGGGTGGTCTTGTACAAGCACGGGGTCGGGTACTTCGAGCGCGAAACGAACCTTGAGGGCGACCAGTCGCTCTCGCTTTCGTTTAAGCAGCGCGAGGTGAGCGACGTCCTCAAGTCGCTGACCGTGCTCGATTTGAACGGCGGGATCGTGTCCGCGGTCAGTTACGACTCGACCACGCCGATCGAACAATTACTCGCGGAGATCGCACTCTCCATCCCGGATTCGGGCAGTCTGAAGGGGTTGCTGCCCCAAATTAAGGGCGCGCGAGTATCGGTGAAGCCGGCCGGCGGCTCCGCGGTTCAAGGCACAATTCTCGGCATCGACAAGACGGACGCGCGAACCGAGCACGGTCTCGAAGAAACGCACCGGCTCTCCCTCCTCACCGACGCCGGCGACATCCGCACGTTCGACCTCTTCGACCTCGAACTGACGCTCCTCGACGACGGCATCAAGCGCGACCTCGACTTCTACCTCCGCACCCAGCTCGCATCGAAGAAAAAGGACGCCCGCACGTTCACGCTGTTCGCGCAGGGCGAGGGGAAACGCACGGTCCGCGTGAGCTACGTGCTCGAAGCGCCCGTTTGGAAGGCGACGTACCGGATCTTGCTGGATGAAGGGGAAGGCTCTTCTCCCCTCATCCAGGGTTGGGCGGTCGTCGACAACACTTCGGACGAAGACTGGCAGGACGTGAGCCTGACGCTCGTTGCGGGACTGCCCGTGTCGTTCACGCACGATCTCTACACGCCGCGATACGTCCGCCGGCCCGTGGTCGAGGTGAAAGAAACGACGGGTGTGCTTCCGCCGATGGCCGAAGCCGGTGTGGAAGACTATGAACAGGCCGAGATGCTAACAATGGGAGCGTTTGCCGAAGCCGCACCCGCGCCTCGAACCGCAATGATGCGCAAGAAGTTGAGGGGTGAGGGTGGTGGTGGCTACGGCGGAGGTGGCCGCAAACCTGAGTCCGCGGTCTCCTCAGTTCAAGCGCAAACGCGCGAGCGGCAGGTAGGCGACCTGTTCGAGTACGGCATCGACAAACCCGTTACCGTGCGCCGGAACCAGTCCGCGCTCGTGCCGATTCTGCTGAAGCCGTTCGCCGGGCGCTCGGTGCTGCTCTACCAGAAGTCGGCGCGGGCGGAGAACCCGATCCGCTGTGTCGAGTTCGAGAACACGACCGGGCTCACGCTCGAAGGCGGGCCGGTCACGGTACTCGAACAAGGCAGTTACGTCGGCGAAGCGATGCTCGATACGCTCAAACCGACGGAAAAGCGACTGGTCGGCTACGCCGTCGAACTGGCGGTCCGTGTGCTCGACAACATCGACTCGCACAGCGACCGCGTGACGCGCGTGACGATCCGCAACGGCACACTCAAGACGCACTACGCCGAAGTGCAAAAGACGACGTACACGTTCAATAGTAAATCCGAAAAGGAACAGGTGGTGTACCTCGATCACCCGCGTGATGATTCGCACTGGAAACTAGTAGAGACCGCGAAACCGCACGAGACGACCGAAAACTACTGGCGGTTCCGGTTCCCGCTCCCGCCCGGCACCGCGAGCAAGTTCGTCGTCCAGCAACAGCAAACGCTGTTTCAGTCGTTCGGCCTCGCGGACATCACCGACAAGCAGCTCGCGGCGTGGGTTTCTGCGAAGTACCTCGACAAAGCGACCGAGAAGGCACTGAAAGAAGTGCTCGCGCAGCGACAGCAGGTCGGCCGCATTGAGGAGAAGCTGTCCCAGCTCAACGACGAGCGGAACAAGATCCACGCGGAGCAAAAGCGCATCCGCGAGAACCTCGGCGCACTCGGCGACCGGGCGAGCGAGAAGGCGCTCCGGGAGCGATTCGTCGCCACACTCGACAAACAAGAAGACCGCCTGGCGAAGATCACAGAAGAAGAGGTGAAACTGCGCGCCGACCGCGATGAGGCCCGCGAGCGATTGAACGCCGCACTCGCGAAACTCGAGTACGATGCGCCCGTACTCACAGAGCACGCGGGCTCGTGAAACGGCTAAAAACAAGAAGCTCGAACCCAACGCCACGGCCCGGCCGGGATGAGACATCCCGGCCGGGCCGTGGGTTCACGTTTCCGCGCCCGAACCGTGTTTCCCGATTCGGGTGGGATCGTGTTTACTTCTCACCGCCCGGGAGCAGTGGGACGGTGGGGAGCGCGATGTCGCCCCTGGTGCCGGTGAACACCGGGGTCACGTCGACCCGGAACGACTTGCGGTCCGGGTTCAGCTTGTACGTGGCCCGGATGTCCGCGGCCCCGGCCGAGATCCCGGCCTCGCGCGTCTCCGCCGGGGCCGACACGAGCGGGGCCTCGACCCCGCCCGACGACGTCACCGGGGCACCCAGCGCGCTCCCCGCGGTCCCGAACCCGGCACCCAGACCCGACTGCCCCGACCCCGCGCCCGGCGCCTCCGAGCGCACCTCACGGACCGCACCGAGCTCCTCGGACAGCACCGCCAGGGCCGTGCGCGAGCCCCCGTCCAGCTTCACCTCCACCCCCTTACCGCCCACCGGAACCTCCAACAGGTCCACGGACTGACGGTCCGTCCCCTGGAACCGGGTCACCTTGATCCGCGCGCTCCCACCCAGCGGGCGCCCGAACGCCTGCTTCACCGACACCGTGTACGCACCGGTGAACGCGCGCGCGGCCGCGTACACCTCGGACCGGTCCGCGCCCTGGGCCAGCAGGTCACCCTTGAGCACACCCCCGCCCGTGGTGCGCGTGTGGGTCGCCGAGCACACCGAGCCCGTCGGTTCCGACACCACCAGGTCCAGGTCCGCGTTACCCTGCCACTGGAGCTCGATCACCAGGTCCCGGCGCCCCTGCTCCGCGACCGCCCGGGTCAGGGCCTCGGTCCCCTGGCCCGCGTCCCGGAGCCGGGCCTCCAACTTGGGCAGGCGCGCCCGGGCCTGCTCGTGGTAGTCGATCCCGTCGCTCGTGTTCCAGTCCCGGGCCAGCAGACCGTTCGCCGCCCACACCACCGCGTCGGTCCGCACGTCGCTGGCCCGCTCCGCGTACGCCAGCGCGTTCGCATAGGGCGTCGGGTCCTCGGGGCTGCACGCGGCCGCGCGCCGGCAGAACGCCACCGCCCGGCCGTGGTTCTTCAGGTCCGCCTCGGCACGCGCCGCCCGCAGGTACGCCGCGGCACTGCCCGGGTCCAGGTCGACCCCCGACACCGACGCGCGCTCGACCTCGACCGGGCTCGCGCCCGCCGCACGGAGCGCCACGCCCAGGGCCTCGTGCGCCCACGCCTCGGTCGCCAGGCCCTTGCGCAGGTTCCCCTTGAGCACCTCGGCCGCGTGACCGTACTCCTCGAACTCCATCAGGAACTCCGCGCACGCCACGATCAGACCCGGGTCCGTCACGGTCCGGTCGATCGCGTTGCTCCACATCGTGCGCGGGTCCGTGCCCAGCTTCCGACGGTCCGCGACCGGGTCCACCTTCGGGTTCACCAGCGTCGGGGCCACACCCGCCACCGCGTTCACCGGCCCCCACCGTTGCCCGCGCCACCCGGCCCGATGACCAGGGCCCCGCCACCCGGGCGCCCACCCCCGGGCCCTGGGCGTTGCCCTCGGCCGTCTTCTTGAGCTTGATCGTGGTCGCCGAGTGGTACCGCGTGGTCCCGCGCACGATCAGCGCACGGGCCGGAGGGTAGTACCCCAGCGAGTTCAACTTGGCCGCGTCCACCGTGGGCACCTCGTCCTCCCCCATCCCCGGCATCGGCTGCGTGTTCGGGATGTTCGCCCACTCCCCCTTCGCCACGGTCTCAAAAATCAGGCGCATGAGCAACTGGCTCTGGTCACCGCCCTGGAGACCGAACTGACCCCCCAGGTTCCCGAACTGACCCAACTGCCCGCCCGTGATACCCGTGATCCCGCCCCCGGCACCCAGGTTCCCCTGGTTACCCAGCTGCTGGCCCGTGCCACCGAACGGCCCGCCACCGCCCATCGCGTTGAGCGGGTTCCCACCCACGCCCACACCACCCGCGCCGAACGGGTTCCCGAAGTTACCACCGATGTTCTGCAAGCCCCCACCGAACAGGCTCGCCTGACCGAAGATCGCCAGGCTCTGGTTCTGGAACTGCTGGTTCTGGAATAATGTTCGCTGATTAACGGACTGGGGGATCGGGATCACGAGGTCGGCGACCGGGAACACCTGGGTCACCTTCTCCTCGAGGCGCCGGTTGAACGTGGTGATCTCGATGTACTCGGGGCGCACGACGTACGTGGCGTTCATCGACAGGAGCACGATGTCCAGGAAGTTCCCGAGGGTGAGCCCCTGGAGCTGCGTGGACACGAGCTTCGCCTTGGCCTCCTTGATGTTCGGCTGCTGCTCCGCGTTGAAGTACTCCTCCATGATCACGAACGACACCTCGTACCGCTTGGACAGGAGCGACAGCAACTCGAACAGCGGGACCTCGTTGAGGTTCTTGTCCCCCAGGTCCACGGGCCGGGTCGGGTCCTCGATCTTGTCACGGATCTGCTTCAGCCCGGTGCCCCCGTTGGCACCCAGGTTCGAGTTCTCGTACACCTTCTTCCGGTACCCGGTGAGCTCCTGCCACACCTTCGCCGGGGGGAAGTGGACCGGGGGCTCGTCCGGGTACGGGATGTGAGACTTCTCGGTCTGCATCATCGCCTGCAGGAACCGGTCCTCGCGCACCCGGGTCAGCTCCTTCCACTCGCGCAGCTGCGTCGCCTGCTGACCGATGATGTAGCTCGCGGTCGCGGTCGGGGGCACCGCCAGGCCCTTGTTCGTCTTCTCCTGCACCATGAGCTGCGCCTCCTGGTACGCGAGCGCGTACCGGGCGTGCTGCATGAGCTGGCGGAACTGGTCGATCCGGTTCTTGTCGCTCGCCTGCGCGTCCGCGGCACGGTCGAACTCGCTGAGGTGCTGCCGGGTCCGGGCCAGGGCCTGGCGCTCCGCGTCCGCCTGGCGCTTGATCTCCGCCCCCTTCACGAACACCTCGCGCATCTGCGCCTCCAGGTCGCCCACCAGCTGGCGCCGGGCCTCGGCCCCGAGCCCGTCGTACCCCTGGATCTCGTCGCGCTGGCGCTTCAGGTCCTGGTACGCGCCCTCCGGGTCGGTCCGCAGGAACTGACGGGCGCGCCGGATCGTCGCGTCCACGAGCACCCGGTACCGCTGCTCCTCGATCTGGCGCCGGGCCGCGGCCTCGCGCACCAGGTCCGCCCCCCCGCGCCCGGGCTCACCGGCGGACCCGCCGCGGCCCCCCCTTGGGCTCCTGAGCGGCCCGGGCCGGGCCCCCGACCTGCTTGGCCAGGTCCGCCCGGGTCAGGGCCCCGGCGCGCATCTTGGCCACCAGCGCGGCCCCGTGCGCGGCCTCCCGGTCCGTCGGGTCCACCTTCCGGGCCGCGGCGTACAGCTTCTCGGCCTCGTCGAACCGGTCCACGCTCACGGCCCACACCGCCTGCGTCAGGAACTCGTCCCGGTACAGCTTCACCTGCGTGCTCGCCAGCGCGAGCGCCCGGTCCGACTGCAGCATCGCCGGCGCGTCCTTGTGGGGCGCGTTCCTCCACTGGGTCACCATCAGGTTCAAAAAGAAGTGGTCCACCCGCGGGGCCGGGAGCGCCTGCGACAGGTTCAGCACCACACCCTTGCCCGACACGGTCCCGTTCACCGTCGCGCTCACCCCCGTCGCACCCGGCCGGGCGATCCTGCCCATGACCAGCGTCGCCCGGTCCGCGCGCAGCGGGGGCAGCTTGGTCGGGTACGACTCGCCCACCTCGGGGCCGAACGACCACGTCTCGGGCTTCACCACCGCCACGTCCAGCGCGCCCACCAGGCGCCCCACGAACGCCTTCTGACCCGGCGCCTGCGACAGGTCCTCCTGGACCCGGACCACGGCCCCCCCCGTCAGGGCCGTGAGCCCGTGCAGGTTCTGCGCGTCCAGCTTCAGGCCCAGCGGCACCGCGAAGAACCCCACGTCGTCCCGGTCCATCCGCCCCCCCAGGGCCAGGCGCTGGGACTCACTCACGCGCTCGAACGCGCTCTCCCCGTCACCCAGGTACAACACCACCTGGTGCCGACCCCGGTTCGGGGCCAGCGTCGCGAGCGCCTTCTCGAGCCCCCCCTTGAGGTCCGTCGCACCCGAGCCGTACTCGACCTCGGTCAGGGCCCGCGCCGCTTCCGCCACGTCCTCCGCGCCCGGGGCCTGGAACCCCGCCGTCAGGGCCCGGGTCGCACCCGGGGTGCTCAGGGACCACACGCTCACACGGTCACCCGAGCCCAACTGCGCGGCCAGACCGGTCACGATCTGACGGGCCTGCTGGAGCGCGCGCCCGGCCTGGCTCGCGGACGTGTCCACCAGCACCAGCACGTCGCGCGGGCGCGGGGCCGGGGCCGGAACCTCGGGGCGCACCTGCCACGCGAACACGAGCTCCCCGTCCCGCGGCTGGTACGTGAGCACCGGAACCGTACCGAACTTGGTCGCCACCAGCTCGTCCACGAGCCGGCCCCCGTCCGGGCGCCCGCCCACCGGGCCCGCACCGGGCGCGGACGTACCCGTCCGCACGTCCCCGAACAAGGTCGTGCCCAGGGCCGCGAGGGTCGCGGACACCCCCAGCAGCACCGGCAACAACCGCAGCCGTTTCACGACACTCATTGCCCGTCGCTCCTACTGGTGAGAGGCCCAGTATCACTGGGCGGCTCGAATGAAAGGGAGAAGAGAGCGTGTTGAGAAAAGTACTCCGTCAGCCAGTTTCACGTTGGTAACGTTCGCCATTTATTTGCGAACGCGACCACCACGATGCGCTTCAAATGGAAAACCCATTCCAATCGTTCAACGATTGGCAAGCGTTGTGAAATTGGATATTGCTTGATAAAAATGAAAGCCAAAAATACTATTTAGCAAATGCCGCGCCAGTCGCGAACCGACCGATTCCGTGACCGCGAGTTAGCGTCTTCGCGGCTTTTTGTGATGCCGGGTCCGCGGTCGAGTTCAATGCTGTGATCGGAAGGCAACCACGGTGACCGTCACACAATCATTTCGTTGGAACTCGAGCACGAAACACATCATTTTGAGGTAATCGGGTGTTCTCGCTGGAACACGCCCCAACGAACAAAGCACCCGCCCGGAATCGCGGCGCGGGGCCTTACCAAACGAGACGAGTGATGCAAGAAGCCCGGCTGAAGGGGAGCGGACGCGCGAAATCGCCGCGCCTGAGATCTTGCCTAAATCAGATCGGATCAAGTGTCCATATTGAACGAAATTGATCTAATCAAGAAATTCCACACTGTCGCGAGTGAGCCGAACGAGGAACGAGGGCGCGCTGGCGATCGGCTCGGCGCGAAGCAACTGCGCGAGCGGTTAAGTGCCGCGCGAAACTGGAGTACGGTGCGCCCATCTCGGAGTGACAAAAGAAAGAGCGGCCACGGATCAACGCGGGTAACACGGATCAAAACAATGAGTACGGGCGACAAAAATGCGAGAAAACGAGGTTATCGCAATATATCGCGGCGTTTTTCGCGTTCTTTTTCTGACCGCCGCGCGTTTGAATTTGTTCCGATCCGTGTTATCCGCGTTGATCTGCGGCCGCTCTTAATATTTGCGTCCCCACAGGGTGTAACTAACTTCTCTGGTGGGGTTGGCGGAATTTGGGTAAGTGGGGTGTTCTCGGATGCGAACAGGGATGTTCTATGAGCAAGACCGTCACGATTGAAATCCCCGCCGAAAGCGAAGCGCTAGTCCGGCAGCTATTGGCCGTCCACGAAGAGCTCCAAGCTCTGGCGCTCTCCGCGGCCAACGGCACGGTCTTGGACGCCTGCGAAACGGCGGTCATACCCAAGGGACGCGAACTGACCAAAAACCTCTTGGCCGATGCGGTCACCCGACGCATCCAAGCCGCCGAAAAAAAGGGTCGCCGATCCGAATCTGCGACTGCGGGCGAGCCAAAGAAGACCGCGGGAAAAAGCCCCGGCAGTTCGTGACCACTGTCGGCCCTCTGAACCTCACGCGACACTATTGGCAATGCCGCTGTGGAGCCGAAGGAGCTTACGCAGCCGATGCCGTCATCGGTCTGACGCAGCGATTCAGCACGGTTCTTCAGAAGCATTGCTGTCGTTTGGCTGCCGATGTGTCGTTCGCCAAGACCCGCGAACATCTCCGGGAGTTGCTGGGAGTGAAGTTGGCCCCCGAGACCGCGCGCCAGCTCGTGGGAACGCATGGCCGGGCGATGACGACGTTCCAACCCCAGGATCACGCCACGGCCCAGACGTTTCGCCAAACCCCAGGCGAGATCGAGTTGGCGATTGACGCGGGCAAGGTCAATACCCGCGAAGAAGGCTGGAAAGACCTGAAGATCGCAGTGATTTCCAAGCGTGAGGCCGGCACGGCGGTATCACCCGAGCAGTGGCAGGACGACGAGCGCTTGCCCCCGGCCGGTGCGGTCGTGTCGTTCGCGATGATCGCCAAATCGAAAGTGTTTCGACGCCGTTGGGGTCCGTCGTTGCGTCAGTTGGGTGTGGCGCAGTGGTCGAGCGTCCATGCGTTGGGTGACGGGGCCAGTTGGATTTGGAAGTCGGTCAATCGTGTGCTGCCGGGTTGTCGAGAGACGCTGGACATTTACCACGCCAGTGAGCGGTTGAGCCTTTGTGCGCAGAGGATATTCGGCCAGGGGACCGACGAGGCCCGTGCTGCTTTTGAGCGCGGTCGCGACGTGTTGTTGCGTGAGGGTTGGGGTGGTGTGTGCGTGTGGGTGTCAGAACTGTTGTCCGTCGAGACTCTCGAAGAACGGACACGAAGGCAGAAGGCGACGGAGAAGTTGTTGGGCTACTTCGCCAAGCACACGAATCGTTTGGCGTATCGTGATCGGTTGGCCCGTGGCCAGGCCATCGGCAGCGGTGCGGTGGAAGGACAAGCCAAGACCCTGGGATTGCGTTTGAAAGCCCGAGGTGCTCGCTGGCTCAAGAAGAACGTCCGACCGATGGCGAGCCTGGTCTGCGTGCGGAACTCCATCCAGTGGCAGGCCTATTGGAGCTTGGCGGCATGACCCCAGAGAATTTGGATACACCCTCCCCACACAGGCAAGACACTTAGTTTGCTCTGCGCACACGTGCGAGGTAAGATGATCTCGCCTCTGCGGTGTTCGTGATGTGTCGCGCTCTATATTGGCGAACCTACACTAACCTGCTCGGGAGCCTTTATTTTAATGCTCGAGTCGCTCGCAAGCCCATCCCCGGCGCTCGTCGTCGGGACTGTAGTGGGATCCGAAACACTCGGGCGAGGCGCCCTTCTCAATTAGCGGGTTCCCAACTGGCGACGCACACGGCACAGGCGGAGGCGTTTTCTTTTTCCGCACATTCGATTTTTTCCTCGCACGCCTTTCACACCGACCGGCCCACTCACTCAACTCGCGCTGCAGCAACGAATTGCGATCCGAACCGCGGACGTGTTTCGTTCGCGTTACACCACACAACTCCGCCCTTGACTCACAAACACCGCGCAAGCCACTCCGCCCGAAGTCGTTCGCATTGTGCGAGTTGGAGCGATTATCCAATGACACCGCGTTGGCAATGGCTTACCCGTTGACACAGCCGGCGCAATGGGTATCGTTCCCCCCATGACTGAGACGCAAACGACGCGAGGAATCGGGATGACCCGAATAACTCTCCTGTCCAAGTCACAGCTCCCGCGTCGGAGAACCAGTCCCGGACTTTCCGCCCAGTAACGGCGGAACGGGTTCACGGCACAATCGAACTTCGGGTGCCGCGTTCTCCGCGATCGCTATCCGCCAACTCGCGGCGGTGATTTCGCACGACACACGCGACGCAACTCAGCGGCCCGAGAGCCGCAAGGGACCGCGTCGTCACGAAACACGGCACCGGGCCGGTTCGTGGCTCTTTCGCACCCGCCGCAGGGAACGCGCCGGGAACGGTGTCAGGGAAGACGCCCGGGACAGAACCGCTTCCTCTGTCCCGCTGCGGAGAGCCGCTGCGAACCCTACCCCGGCTGTGTGGCCTGTGGCACGGACGCCACGGCAGGCTGCGGCCGACCCGCCCACGGACGGAGCGGGTCGGCTGCTACTATTTCACGTCGCTCGAATCCGTTGCATATTCCAGTTAAGGCGCACCGGCACTTTCGGTACAACTATTAAAGCCCCATTGCGCACATAACGGACCCAGCATGCCCGCACCTCTCGACCACCCGTTCCTCAACGCCGCCCGCGAGCGCGTCGTCATCCTCGACGGTGGAATGGGGACCAGCCTCCACAAGTACAAGCCGGCGGACCAGGACTGGGGGCACGCGCCTAACGGCAAGTCGCTGATGAACCTGTCCGACGCGCTCGTGTACACGCGGCCCGAGTGGATCGCCGAGATCCACCGCGGGTTCTTCGCGGCCGGGTGCGACGGGGTCGAGACGAACACGTTCAACGCCTCACAGATCGTGCTCGACGATTTCGGCATGGGCGACAAGCTCGCCGAGATCAACCGGTTGAACATCCGCATCGCGAAGCAGGTCGCGTCGGAGTTCGCAACTTCAAGTCGGCCGCGGTTCGTGATCGGCTCGATCGGGCCGGGCACCAAGATGCCGTCGCTCACCGACCCCGCGATCTACGCGGACTTCGATACCCTCGCCGACGCCTACCGGCCGCAGATCCGCGTGATGCTCGAGGAGCGAGTGGACGCCCTCCTCGTCGAAACGTGCTTCGACCCGCTCCAGGCGAAGTGCGTCGCGATCGCCGCCATTGAGGAAATGAAGCGCGCCGGCGTGCGGCTCCCGCTGATGGTGCAGCTCACGATCATCGACGCGCGGCAGAAGATGCTGCCGGGGACCGATATCCCCGGCGCGCTCGTGGCTCTGGAGCCGATCGACGAGATCGACGTGATCGGGATGAACTGCGGGGTCGGTCCGGACCTGATGGCCGACGGTATCAAGCACCTGAGCCGGCACTGTAACCGGCTGCTCAGCGTACTGCCGAACGCCGGACTGCCCGAGACCCGCGGCGATGAGACGTACTTCCCGATGAGCCCCGAAACGGTCGCTGAGTGGCTGGATCGGTTCGTCACTGAACTCGGCGTGAACATCATCGGCGGATGCTGTGGCACGTCGCACGCCCACCTGAAGGCCGTGTGTGACAAGCTCCACGGGAAGGCGCCCGCGAAGCGCACGCCGGTCTACATCCCGGCCGTATCGAGCCTCCAGAGCACACAGGAACTGCTGGTCGACCAGCGCCCGCTGCTCGTCGGCGAGCGCACGAACACGAACGGCTCCCGGAAGTTCAAGCAGTTGCTCGAAAAGGACGATTGGCACGGCCTCGTGGAGATGGCGAAGGAGCAGGAGCGCGAGGGTGTTCACATCCTCGACGTGTGCGTGGACTACGTCGGGCGCGACGGCGTGCGCGATATGAAGGAGGTCATCAAGCGCTACAACGAGGTGCTGACGAAGCCGATCATGCTCGACAGCACGGAAGTGCCGGTGATCGAAGCCGGGTTGAAGTTGTGTAGCGGTAAGGCGCTCATCAACAGCATCAACCTTGAAGACGGCCGCAAGACGCTCGACCCGAAGACGATCCTCGCGAAGAAGTACGGCGCCTCGCTCGTCGCGCTGACGATCGACGAGAAGGGCCAGGCCGATACCGCGGAGTGGAAGTTCGAGGTCGCGAAGCGCATCTACGACATCGTGGTCCACGAGTACGGCATCCCGCCGACGGACCTGATGTTCGACACGCTCGTGTTCCCACTGTCCACCGGCCAGGAGCAAACCCGCAAGAGCGCAATCGCCACGTTCGAGGCGCTGCGGCTCATCAAGCAGAACCTGCCCGGCGCGCTCACGCACCTCGGTCTCTCGAATTGCTCGTTCGGGCTCGCGCCGTACACGCGACAGGTGCTGAACAGCATGTACCTGCACTACGCGCTCGAATACGGACTCGATTCGGCGATTCTGCACGCGGCCAAGATCATGCCGCTGGCCAGTATCGACGAAACAGGGCGCGAACTGTGCCGCCGGTTGCTGTTCGACGAGCGCGTGTTTGATGCGGCGGGTAACTGCACCGAAGACCCGCTGCAAATGCTCATCGCGCATTACGCGGACAAGAAGGCCGAGAGCAAGAAAACTCAGTCGCTCGGCGACACGGTCGAAGAACGGTTGCGCCAGGCGATCATCCAGGGGCGCCGCGAGAGCCTCGTCGCGGACCTGGATGGGGCGCGCGCGAAGCACTCGCCGATCGACATCATCAACAACGTCCTGCTCGACGGGATGAAGGTGGTCGGCGAGCTGTTCGGCAGCGGGCAAATGCAGTTGCCGTTCGTGCTCCAGTCCGCGGAAGTTATGAAGTCCGCGGTCGCGTACCTCGAACCGTTCATGGAGAAGGTCGAGGGCGCGGAGAAGGGCAAGATCGTCCTCGCGACGGTGAAGGGGGACGTCCACGACATCGGCAAGAACCTCGTGGACATCATCCTCACGAACAACGGCTACAAGGTCTACAACCTGGGAATCAAACAGCCCGTCGACGCGATGATCTCCGCGTTCAAGGAGCACAAAGCGGACGCCATCGGCATGAGCGGGCTGCTCGTGAAGTCCACCGTCATCATGAAAGAGGATCTCGTCACGCTGAACGAGCGCGGGCTGGCCCCGCCCGTGATCCTCGGCGGCGCAGCGCTCAACCGGCGCTACGTCGAACACGACCTGCGTGCGATCTACAAGGGCGAAGTCTTCTACGGCGCGGATGCGTTCGAGGGGCTGCACGTGATGGACGAACTCGCGCGCCGCAAGAAGTACAATGTGGGCCGGGCGAGCCCCGCACTCGCGAAACTCGCCGAAGGGCGCCCGGCGCGCGGGATCGGTGAAACCGGCGGGGCCGCGACACTCGAAGCCCCCCGCGTGCGCGTACTACCCCACGCGCACCGCGAGCCGACCTGCCGCCGCGATCGCCGTCGCTACCGAAGGCGCCGGACGTGCCCGTTCCGCCGTTCATCGGGTCGAGGCACCGCACCAACTTCGACATGAACGAGGTGTTCAAGTTCGTCAACGAGCTGACGCTGTTTAGCACGCAGTGGGGGTTCCGCAAGGGCGGCGTCGATCTCGCGGTGTACGCGAAGCAGATCGAAGAGGTGGCTAAGCCCGCACTCGCGCGGCTGAAGGCACAATGTTTGGCCGAGAACATCCTGCGGCCCGGCGTGACCTACGGGTTCTTCCCGGCGGCCAGCGACGGCACCACGCTCACGATCTACGAGGCCGACCACAAGACGCCGCGCAACACGTTCGACTTCCCGCGCCAGGACTTCGGCGAGTTCCTGTGCTTGTCGGACTACGTCGAGCCGCTGCGCGACGGCCGGGCGGTCGACTACGTTGGGTTCACTGCGGTGACGATGGGCCGCGAGGTGACCCGCGTGGCGCAGGAGTGGTACGCCGCGAACCGCTACCAGGACTACATGTTCCTGCACGGTCTGGGCGTCGAAAGTGCCGAAGCGCTGGCGGAATACTTCCACCAGCAGCTCCGGCACGAGTGGGGCATCGGGGGCGATGACTCCCCGGTGATCCAGAAGCTGTTCAAGGGCCACTACCGCGGGTGCCGGTACTCGTTCGGCTACCCCGCGTGCCCGAACCTCGAGGACCAGAAGCAACTCTTCGCGCTCATCGACCCGACCCGCGTCGGAATCACGCTGAGCGAACAGTTCCAACTCGAACCGGAGCAGAGCACCACGGCCATCGTGGTACACCACCCGGACGCGAAGTATTTCGTCACCACCCGCACCCCGGGTTGTGCGCCAACTGACGAGTGAGCCAGCAGTTGCGGCGCACGTGGCGGAAGCCCCCGTGCGCCGCTGTCGTTATGCTGCAAGTCGCACTGCGGCCATTTTGTGTTCTATCCTCCCTTCGGGCGCCCTGTACCCGAAGCGGTGAGTCATCTTGCTTCCACCTGACGTCATGATTCGCATCGCGGGGCTGCGCGTGCTGTACGGCGCGTTCGCCGCCGTTGACGGGCTCGACCTCGACATCCGCCGCGGCGAACTGTTCGGGCTGCTCGGGCCGAACGGGGCCGGCAAGTCCACCACGATCCGCGTGCTCATCGGTCAGCGCCAGCCGAGCGGCGGGAGCGTCACCATCGGCGGGCGCGACGTCGTGCGCGAGTGGTCGCGGATCAAACCCATATTCGGCTACGTGCCCGACCGCGAGAACCACTTCGAGGAGTTCACCGGCCGGCGCAACCTGGAGTTCTTCGGCCAGCTCTACAACGTACCGAAGTTGCGCGTGACACAAGTGCTGAAGATGGTCGAACTCGACGAGGCCGCCGACCTCCAAGTGCGCGGGTACTCGCTCGGGATGAGGAAGAAGTTACTCCTCGCACGCGCGCTGCTCCACGAACCGCAAGTTCTTTACCTCGACGAACCCACCGCGAACCTCGACATCCACTCCGCAGAAGTCGTTCACCGCATCCTGCGCGAGCGCGTGAAGATGGGCGCGACGATCATCCTGACTACGCACGACATGGACGAGGTCGAAAAGATCTGCGACCGCGTCGGGATCATGGCGCGCGGAAAATTAGTCGCGCTCGACTCGCCGCTGGCACTGAAGCAACAACACACCGAGCGCAAGGTGGACGTGATCCGCGACGACGGCGAGCGCCTCGTCTTCGATATGGACACACCCGCGGGCCGCACCGACCTCGCGGGTCTGGTCACCGCCGGCCGCGTGCTGAGCGTCCGCACGCGCGAGTTCGACTTCCACGCGACGTTCCTGAAGCTCACGGGGCACGCATTCGATTGAGGCCGTGACATGGCCAAGGCGCACACAAAGGGGGTTCGCAAGAAGATCGACCGACCGCCCCCACGGGTGTTTCTCGGTGTCGGGGCGCTCTTCCTCGGGCTGAACCACCTGTCGGTCGCGCTCGGGTTCGGGCTACACGCTGAAGCTCTGATGGCCGGGTGCTGGCTCGTGCTCGTGGGCGGCTGGGTCGCACTCGCGGGCCGCTCGTTCGACGCGGTATGGGCCTGGGCCGATCCCTCCGGGCGCCGCACGATCGGGCTGATACTGTTCACCCTCGGCGCCGCGTTCGGGGCCGCAGAAGGTGTCGCGCGGATCGCTTACGGGCAGCGCCTGTTAAATTAATCACCGATTCCCAACGGACGCGAACCCGCTATGCGCTGGTACATCCTGAAGGCGCTCATCAAGAAAGAGTTCGCGCGGCACCTGGCGAACCGCGGGGGCATCGCGCTCGCGTTCTTGCTGGTCGCCGCGGCGGTGCTCCTGAGCGTGTTCGCCCCCCGGGAAACCGCGGCGGCCGGCACGAGCATGGTCGGCGGCGTTCACCACTGCTACGTCGACTACGACCGGCCGTCGCCGCTGGTCGAGCACTTGCGGGACAACGTCCCCCCGGACCTGAAGGCACAGGTCGTCTTCCGCGAGATTGATCCGGCGAAAATCGGTACGCTCCTCGATTCGCCGCCCGGCACCGGCTCCATTCAGATCACGACCCGGTCCGAACCCGGGAAGCGGTCCACGGTTCAGATTTATGTGTGGCACCCCGACGGCGAACCCAACGCGCTCGCCCCCTACGAGCAGTGGCTCTGGAAGGAGAGCCGGCGCGCGTTCGAGGCCGAAGCCGCCAAGAAACTACCGGGCGCCGTACTCCCGACGGAACCGGCATTTGATTCCGACAAGTGGCTGATAATCGAAGCCCACAAGCACTTCCAGGAGCAGATTGAAACCGTGCGCAAACACGAGGGCGCGACCGGGGCCACGCCGATCGTACCGGACCTGGTGATCGATCGCCGCGGGTTGGGCGGGAAGGTACTCGACTTCCGCGCCGCGATCGCGACCGGCATGGTGGTGTTCGCGCTGTACTTCGCGTGCGTCTACTTGCTCCCGACGCTCAACTGTGAGGAGCGCGAGCGCGGGGTGCTACTCGCACAGGCGCTCACCCCGGCTTCGCCGACCGAACTGCTCGTGGCGAAGTTCGTGTTCTATCCCGCGTTCGGGCTGGGGCTCGCGGCCACGCTCGCGGCCGTCTATAAGCCGGACGTGCTATCGAGCCTGTTCTTCTGGCTGGCGCTGTTCGCGGTCGGCGGCGGGTTCCTCGGTATTGGAATGACGATCGCGGCGTGGGCGAAGACGCAGCGGGCCGCGTTCCTCGGCGGGATGTGCTACCTGCTGTCCGTGTCGATGCTGCTGCTCATTTGCTCGATCAACGGCATCCCGTTCCTGTCGTACCTCGCGGTCGAGTTCCACGGCCCGCGCATTCTGCACGCAGCGCTCAGCGGCGCGGTGCAAACGTCCCACTGGAAGCACTTGGCCGCGGCGCTGGGGCTGGCGGTCGCGTGGCTGTTCGCGGCGGGCTGGGTGTTCAAGCGCCGCGGATGGCAGTGAGTTTGAGTACGAAGGGGTGAAAGTGCGAGCGGGTGAAGGGGTGAAATGCCCCGCCCGCTGTGCCCCGAGACATTACGGCCAGAAGCGCACTTCCGGAACGAACAGCCCGATTCCGAACCAGATCGTTTCCAGAATCCACATCAGCATCGCGAATAGCCGGATGCCGTCGGCGGTCCACTCCATCGCGCTGAAATCAACGATAAAGGCGATCAGCCACGATCCTTCCAGCCACCGCGCTCCGCCCAGAAACAGGAGCCACGCCCAAAATAGCGAAGTGAGGAGGAACAAGCCGATCCAGGTATTGAGGCTCATTGCCCGCCCTCGGGACACCGATTGTGGTGTACTTCGATGGCGGGAGCGATTTATTTGGGTGTGAAAGCGAAGTGCCTGTCTTTTGGCGAACCGCGAGTGTCAACGAACGAGTGGAGCTTCCGCTCCCGCAAGACGCGCTCGCGGGAGCGGGGTATCATACCAAATCCGGTTGATCCGTAACCGTCAGGCGGCGACGGCCCAGTGGAACCCAACGGCCCCGCCGACAACCATCGGGTGTTCGGTCAGCCACTGGCACCGCGTCGTGAGCGTCGCGGTTAGCCCGTTGAGATCGTTGAACACTTGGTTGGCCAAGCCCTCGCGGACCAACGGCCACAAGTGCTCGGCGGGCTGCAATTCCGGGGTGCAACTGGGCTGGCGGTGGAGTACGACGTTGGGCGGCACCCGCAATCCCTTGGCCGTGTGCCCACCCGACCCATCGAGGATCACCACCAGCACCTTACGTCCATCCGGGTCCGCCCACCCCGCGAAGTCCGCCAGGGCTTGACCCATGCACTCGGCGTTCGCCTTCGGGAGGATCAGGAACCGGCTCCGCCCGCTGTTGGGATGGGCGAACCCGTACACGAACAGGGACTCGAACTTGTGCCGCCCGTTGCTCCTCGGGCGCGTTCCCTTCAGTGCCCACGCGCGCCGCACCACCGGCTTGAGCCCAAGCCGGGCCTCATCTTCACACCACAGTTCGACCTCTTTGTCGTGGTGGCTCTGGCGCAGTTCAGCCATGAGACCGACCAGCTCGTCAAAGCCACGCCCGTTGCTGGGAACGTGTGGCCGCCTTGGGGTGCCGGGGGCGTGGGACCACCAAGCGGAACCCCAGTTCCTTGAGCCACTGCCACCCGGTCTGCTTGACGATCGCGATGCCGAACCGGTCTTTGACGAAGGCGGAGACCTTGGGTCCGCTCCATAACCCGTGGTCAGGAGGGGGCTTCTGGAGCGTGGCGAACAGCTCCGCTTGTTGAGGGGGCGTCAACTTGAAGGCGGCCCCGTTATTCCGGCGTCGGTCGATGAGTGCCTCGGGTCCGCGCGCGTTGTACCGCTTGAGGATGGCACGGCCCCAGGCGGGCGTGAATCCGACCAACTGTGCGGCCGCCGTAGCCGAGAGCGATTGGTCAGGGCGTGTGACCAACCACAGGACATGCCACCGGCTCTTCTCGGCCCCGTCGGGACAACTCCGGTATCGCAGATCGATCTCTTCGTGTGTCAAGTGCGGAACAACAGGTAGTCGCGTCATGATAAACCCTCCCCAACATTGGAGAGGGTTACGGATCAATCGGATTCGGTATCAGTCACTCCTTGCCCATCAGTTCCTTGACGAGCTTCGCGAGCGCCTCCACATCTTTTTTCGCCACGATCACGTCGATGCGGGTCTTGGGCACCTTGAGCTTCTCCATGAAGCTTGCGGCGGAGGTCCACATCTTGTCGCGCTTCTTACCTTCGGCGAGGTACAAATCGGCCACCAGTTCCGCCAGCCGCTGCCACGAAACCTGATCGATGTTATCGTAATACCGCTTGATGATTTTCTGTTGGTGGGGGCTGTAGTTCTCCATTCCCATCGCGTACCACTCCGTAAGTTATGAACCTCCCTTAGCACACACGACCGGTGCCGGAACGTCAAGCCGAGTAGACGGACACGCACACCGGGGCACGAGCGCCCCGCCCGCACATCGCACCGGCCCCACAACCCGGCGCCGTCGTGGCGCACGATTCTACCGGTCAAAGGTGCGGACAGGGCTCTCGCGCCCCGGGAAGCTCCGGAAACACGGTAAACACCGTGCCCCGGACCGAGTTTTAGACTTCCGCGTCGAAGAAGAAGTCGATCACGCTACCGGAATCGGATGCCGACGCTTCCGGCGCGAAGTAGAGCGTCGCGACCGCCGCGCCGTGCGGCGAATCGGAGTCGTCGCGGTTCGCGAAACGGGTCTCGCGCGGCGTGAAGCTCGTGTCCGTTTCGCCCCGAGCCGTGTCCGCCCACGCGGACGACCGGCGCTCGGCTTCCGGCGCCATCCACGAGAGCGGGGCACGGGTGCTCGACGTGCCATAGTCGACGGCGAACGACGAGGTCGAGGTGCCGCGGGCCGGCGCGCTCACTTCCACCGCGATCGGGGCCGCGTCGAACGTGATCGGCGCGGGGGCCTCGTGCGCGAGGACCAAATCGTCGTGGAACCCGAGGGCCATCGACTTCCCGCTGGGGCCGGCGCCCGTGGTCCCGTTGACGACCAGCGACCACCCGGTCAGGCTCCCGGTGTCGTAGGCGGCCATGTCGGTCACCTTCAGCGTCCACACGCCCTGCGTGTTCAGGCCGTCAAAGGCGGAGAGCAGCGCGTCGGGCCGGAACGTGCCGTTGAACGGGGCCGCGCCGCTCGCGATTGCGATCGCCGCTTCGTCGTCGAACGTGGTGTTGGTGAGGTTGTCGCCGCTCCCGCCGCGCCGGTTGAACAGCGTCACCGTCTTGCCCGCCACGCCGTTCACGGTCGGGGACGTCAGCGTGATGACCAGGTCGCTGTCGTAGGTGTGCGTGAGGCTCACCTTCACGTTCAGGTCGCTGATCTTGATCGCGTCGGTGATGTTGATGGTCGAGGACGTCGTCATGTAATCGCGGATCGCCAGCGGCAGCCCGGTCGCGGAGTACGTCTTGGTGACGTTCAGGACGAGCGCGCCCGTCGCGGTGTACCGGTCCGCGGTCGTCTCGCCCAGAGTGCCGTTGCCGTTCTGGTCCATCAACTTGCCATTCACGTCGGCGATGTTCGGCCCGAACGTCAGCGAGTAGCTCCCGGCGACCGTTCGGGCGCCGAAGAGGATGTCGAACTGCGTGTTGTTCGACCCGGCCACGGCCACGATGCTGTAGCTTGCCGTGATCGCGCCGTTCGGCCCCGTGAGGCCGACGATATCGGCCGCGGTGAAGGTAGCGGCGTTGATGGCTCGGTCGAAGGTAACTCGCACCTTGTCGAGTTGTGTCGCTGTGGAACCACTGAAGGTCGCGGCAGTCACCTTGGGTCCGGTCGAGACGACCGGCGGCGGGCTGGTGGACGCGAACATCTTCCCGACGTTCAGTCGGCCGCCCGTGGAGACCTTCCCGCTCAGACCGGCGACCGGGTCCACGGAGCTCTTCAGCTTGGCAATCACCTGGGAATAGGTGAGGGTCGGGTTCGCGCTCCAGTACAGCGCAATGGCCCCCGTGACGTGCGGCGCCGCCATCGATGTGCCGCTGTAGCTGCTGTACGTGTTGTTCGGGGTGGTGCTCAGGATGCCCACGCCGGGCGCGGCGAGTGTGACGGCGCTGGCCCCGTAGTTCGAGAAGCTCGCGAGCCGGTCGGCGCTGTCGGTCGCCGCGACCGTGACGACGTTGTTGTAACTCTGGATGTAGCTCGCGGGGTAGCTCGCGATGCTGTCGATGTTCTGCCCGCTGTTTCCCGCGGCGGCCACGAAGATGTGCCCCGCGGTCTGGGCGCGCCCGATGGCCGCGGCCAGCGAGCTGTCGTACCCGCCCCCACCCCAACTGTTGTTCGAGAGCTTCACCCCGCGGGCCACCGCGTAGTTGAGCGCGGCGACGGCGCTGCTCGTGTACCCGCTCCCGTTGGCGCTGAGGAACTTGAGGGCCATGATCTGGACGTTCCAGTTCACGCCCGCGACCCCGACCCCGTTGTTCCCCACCGCGCCGATGGTGCCGGCCACGTGCGTGCCGTGCCCGTTGTCGTCCATCGGGTTGCTGTCGTTGTTGGCGAAGTCCCACCCGTAAATGTCGTCGATGTACCCGTTGCGGTCGTCGTCGACGCCGTTGCCCGCGATCTCCCCGGTGTTCTTCCACATGTTCGCGGCGAGGTCCGGGTGGTTGTAGTCCACGCCGGTGTCGATGACCGCGACGACAAAATTCCGGTTCCCGGTGCTGGAGTCCCACGCGGTCGGGGCGCCGATCTTCGTCATCCCGTAGAGCGACGAGTACGACGGGTCGTTGGGCGTGCGCTGGACCCGGATCATCACGTCGGGCGTGACCGTGGCCACCCCGGGACGCGCGGCGAGGTAGGCGGCTGCGGTCCCGAGGTCGGTGCCCGCGGTTAGCGCCACACTGTAGATCCCGAACCCGAGCGCCCGCACACTCGTGGCGAACGGCGCGGCGGCGAGAGTGGCCGCGTCCGCGGCGGTGTTGGTGCTCGCGCTCATGACCACGTTCACGCGGTCCCCGGCGACCGCTCCCGTGGCGACGAGTTCCGGCAGCGTCAGTTCGGCGAATTTGGTGGGCGTTGTGCGGTCTTCGAGCAGCTCCACGGCGAGGCGCGTGCGGCCAAAGCGCGACCGGTCAGGGAAGCCCATACTGGACCCTCTCGAACGATAGGAAGTGTTGAGTTGACGAGGAGCAGGACGGCGGTTGCGAGTTCAGAAGGGGCCGCCTCCTGCCGTCGGACATTCTTACCCCGCGAATTCGTCTGTGACTAGCTTGTAGATTCAAATATTTCCGGCGCGTGCGGGCCGGTGTCGACCGGGTTCCGACACCGTGTCTCCTTTGTTGACATGCACGGGAGCGCCAGTTTCCGGGCCGCCGCAAGATTGCGCCCGGCCCCGCGCTCCTCTGTTCGGGCCTGGATTTTATGCGTTTCGACCCGGTAGCGCGCTCGCGGGACTTTACGCCGCCCCACCCGCGTTCGTTTACCATCGCGATCTTCATACGGATCAAGAATCGTCCAACCGATCGCACTAGAGCTGCGGGCTGCGGTGACCGAGGAGTTTGCGGAGCGGGCGCGAGTACGAGAGCCCGAATTGTGATTGTGCAGAAAATGGCAGCGGGTTCGTTCGCGCGGCGGGAGCACTTTTCGGTACCGGAACTTATCCGTTTGGTGCGCGGTTGCCTCAAATCTATTTCCATCCTACTCATTCGTATCCCGTTCCCGCCCAATACGGAGGCGCGCGTGTCGCTCTTGTTGCTCCGAGCCCCCCGAACCGACCGCCCGTCCCAGACCGGCTCCCGCAAAATCACCGTCACCGATCTCGATCGCGCGGACACGTACCCGACGCTCTCGGATACCACGGTGCAGGTGATGGGAATGGCCAACCGCTCCGACGTGTCGGTCGCGGAAGTCGCCGGGCTCGTGCGCCGCGACGCGGTACTCGCGGCCGGCGTGCTGCGTGCCGCGAACAGTTGCGCGCTCCGGGGCGCGCGGGCGATCGAGGACGTGCAACAGGCCGTCCTGCGGATGGGGCTTCAAGAGTGCTGCAAGCTGCTCAGCACGATGGGCGTGAAAACCGTGTACAACCGCTGCTCGGCGGCCGTTCAGGAGCGGTGCGACGTGATCCTCAAGCACTCGCTGTTCGTCGCCCGGCTCGCGTCCGGACTCAGCAAGGACGCGGACATCGGGCAGCCCGGGGCGGCGTTCACGGCGGGCCTACTCCACGACATCGGGCGCCTCGTCGCGTGCGTGAAGTGCCCGGACGATGTGGACGCGGCGCGCCTGCTGACCGCGGACGAAAGCGAAGACACGCCCCGGCTCGAACGCGAGCAGTTGGGCAGCGACCACTGCTCGATCGGCCACGCCTTCGCGGTCCGCAACAAGCTCCCGGACACCATCGCCCGCGCCATCTTGAACCACCACCGGCCGGCCGAAGAGACCGCCCACCGCGAACTGGTCGCGCTGATCGCGGTCGCCGAGCGGCTCGCGGCCCACGTTCAGCGGAAGCACAACATCGTCGGGTACAACCTGGTCGCGTGCCCGCACTTCCCGGTCCTGGCGCGGGGGTGGACCCCGATCCGCGCCGCGGCGTTCCACAAAGCGCTACCGGGCACCGTCGTGCAGGCCATGCGCGACACCCGCGCCATGTTGAAATCGTGCGCGTAAAGCCGCCCGGCACGGATCATCGTGCGTACCCATTTGGCCTACAAGGACGGGTGCTCCCACACCATATTTACGATCGCAGGCACGGGGTCCGGTTCGTTCGGGAATATCTCGCAATCGGGCAGTGCGGCGCGCAGTTCTTGAAGCCCTTTATCCGTCACCTGAGTGTTGACGAGGTTCAGCACGGCGAGTTTGGTAAACCCCTTCAACTCCTTGAGCCCCTGATCCGTCACTTTCGTAGCGCCGAGGCACAATTGGGTGAGTTTGGTGAATCCCTTTAACTCCTTGAGTCCTCGATCCGTCACTCCCGCGAATCTGAGGTTCAGTACGGTGAGATTGGTAAGCCCATTGAGTTCTTTGAGCCCCGCGTCCGTCACCCCCGTGCGTTCGAGATCCAAGTCGGTGAGGTTAGTGAGCCCCTTCAGCTCTTTGAGCCCCGTGTCCGTTACCGGGGTGTGGTTGAGGTGCAGCGCGGTGAGCTTGGTAAACCTCTTCAGCTCTTTGAGGCCCGTGTCCGTTGTCTTCGTGTCGCCGAGGTCCAGGAAGGTGAGATCGACGAGTCCGCTCAGTTCCTTGAGCCCCCGGTCCGTCACAAGGGTGCAGCTAAGGTTCAGAGACGTAAGGCCGATGAGAGCGCCGAGCTCCTTGAGACCTTCGTCCGTCACCTTTGTGCCGAAGAAATCGAGCCCCGTGAGTTGAGTAAGCCCTTTGAGTTCCTTGAGGCCCACGTCAGTCACCTTCGTAGCCCCGAGGTTCAGGTCGGATAGGCCGGTGAGCCCTTTCAATTCCTTGAGGCCTTCGTCCGTTACCTCCGTGAAACTGAGGCCCATCCCGAATGCAAATGACAAGTTTGGTACCCGCTTCAGGGTCGCGTCGTCGGTCGTCCGCGGCAACGTGAAGTAGTGCACCGTGCCCCTTGCACCGGTCCCACGTAACTCTTCGTAAGCACCGCCGAGTTTCGCGAATGCTTCCTTCGCTTCCTTCAACTGCTCCGGGGTCGGGTGCGAGGGCTTCGGGGCCTTCGGAACTGGCGCCGCTCGGCCCACGCACTGTCATTTGGCACCAGCACGAATACCAGAGCGAATAGCGGAGCAAGCCAGTGCGTGCGAACCGTCATGGGCACCTCCTTGACTACGGAGGCGAGTATAACTTTCGCGTTCGCAGGAGCAAAGCGCGCTCTTACCTACAAGGGGTAAACTCACCCAGCGCGAATATGGGTTAATCGGTACCGGTTAATTGGACAATCGGGTATCGCGGGGCGCCCTGAAGCCCTCTCTCGTCCCTAGTTGTGCGACCGCGGTTCCTGCACGGCTCTCTGTTGGCTACCCACCGCCCTTGCGGGCGGGGTTCACCTGCGGGGGCACGAGCCGACGTAGTTCGCGACGGACCGCATATTGTTAAAGCCCTGGTATCGGCTCATTATTTCTTTCCGCCTTAGCTCGCGTGACGCAAGCCCGTTGCGAGTCGCTTCACAAAAGCAGTCGACAGATGTGCTGCGGTCCCGCATCCGTGACGTGCAGAAAATGCAGCCCGTCGCACGCTTCGACGCATCGCGAATTGTCTGATATGCAACCGTAAGACCGATTTGCTCGTCCCGATCAGTGAACTTGGTGGCAGATTAAAAGAGCAGACCGCCTCGTGATTCGGCGCTACAGCGCACGTGGTATCGCATCTCTACCAGTGCCCCGCTCTCATTTGTTGTTGCTGGTAGCGTTCGTTCATGCCCGACCAATTTGATACGCGCGAGGCCCGGACCCGGGCCGTTCTCGCTCTACTCGCGGCCAAAGGAGCGCTCAGTGCCGGGCGCATCGCGGCGGAACTCCGCACGACCCGCGACGCCGTCACCCGGTGCCTCGCGCTCCCGCTGTTCGAGCCGGCGACCCCCGGTCGGCGCACCCGCTACCAGTTGTCGGAAGCGGGGCGCCGCGCGGTCGACGAGTTGACTAAATGAGCTGCTTGATCGGCTCGGCCCCCTCAACGCCGACGAGCTTCTGGTCCAGCCCGCCGTAGAAGTACGTCAGTTTGTTCGGGTCCAAACCCATCTGCTGGAGCACGGTCGCGTGCAGGTTCTTCACGTGGAACCGGTCGTCCACTGCGAAGTTACCGAGTTCGTCCGTCGTGCCGACGCTCGTGCCCCCCTTGATCCCGCCGCCGGCCATCCAGGAGGTGAACCCGTAGGCGTTGTGGTCGCGCCCGGTGCCCTGGGCGTACTCAGCCGTGGGCTGGCGCCCGAACTCGCCGCTCCAGATCACGATCGTGCTGTCGAGCAGCCCGCGGCGCTTCAGATCCTTGAGCAACCCCGCAATCGGCTTGTCGGTGTTGCCCGCGTGCAGCGAGTGGTTCTTCACCAAGTCGCCGTGGGCGTCCCAGTTGTGGTCGTTGTGGTTCCCGCCACTGTAAATCTGGACGAAGCGCACGCCGCGCTCGACGAGGCGCCGGGCGAGCAGGCACTTGCGCCCAAAATCCTCGGTCCGTTTCTCGTCGATGCCGTAGAGCGCCTTCGTCTCCGCGGTCTCCTTCGAGAAATCCACGGCCTCCGGCGCGTGCTCCTGCATCTTGAACGCCAGCTCGTAACTCGCGATGCGGGCCATCAGCTCCGAGTTGTCGGCGCGCGCGGAAAGGTGCTGCTCGTTCTTCTCTTTGAGCCGGTCGAGCAAGTCGCGCTGTTGGGCGCGAGTGGTGCCCTCGGGGAGCGCGAGGTCGTGAATCGGGGTCTTGTCGGCGCGGATCTGTACGCCCTGGTACGCGGCCGGCATGTACCCGCTGGACCAGTTCTTCGGCCCGTTGATCGGCCCGCCGCTGTGGTCGAGCATCACCACGAACCCGGGCAGGTTCTCGTTCTCGCTCCCCAGGCCGTAGGTCACCCAGGAACCGAGGCACGGGCTGCCCGAGAGCAGGCGCCCGCTGTTCATCATCATCAGCCCGGACCCGTGGATCGGGGACTCCGCGTACATCGAGTGCAGGAACGCGATGTCGTCCACGCACGTGCCGACGTTGGGGAACAGGTCGGACACCCGCTTGCCGCACTTCCCGTAGTTCTTGAACGCGAACTTCGGCCCGACGACGCGGCCCGTGTTCTTGTGCCCGCCGCGCCCGAACGTCTTGACCGGGATCGTCTTCCCGTCGAGTTTCGCGAGCTCGGGCTTCTCGTCGAACGTGTCGACCTGGCTCGGCCCGCCGTACATGAACAGGAAGATCACGGCCTTGGCCTTGGCCGGGATCATCGGCTTCCGCGGGGCCATCGGGTTGGCGAACTTGATGCCCCCCCTCACGTCGTTCGCGAGGAGCGGGTCGGTGCCCATCAGCCCCGTGAGCCCGAGCGCGCCGAACCCGGCCCCGGTCTCCCACAGGAACTCGCGCCGGGTGCGGCGGCAAAACTGGTTCGCGTTATCGTGCATGGCGGAGGGCCTCAGTTGGCGTTAGCGGAAGTTTGGCGCGGGAGCGATTGAGCGAGCCGGGCGCGGAAGTCGTCGAGCGAGGTGCAGACGTAAGACGCCTTCCGGATCTCTCCGACGCTCATTTCGTCGGTAACCACGCGAACGGCAGCCGACACATCTTCTGGTACGGTACCAAACCGGACCTCCAGTCCTTCCAGTATTGCACGGTGGTACGCGGCGATTTCGCGCTGCCGGAACCACTTCTCAAGTACGGGTGACTCGATCATCTTCCCCTCCACTCGAAACAGCTTCTCAAGCATTCCCTCGTCGAACCGCAGGCCCGCGAGAATCTGTGTCACGCCAAGCAAATTCGCCCTGCGCCCGGGGGCGGGCAAGGTCTCGATCACGTCGCGGCACTGTTGCAACACCGGTTCCGGCGGCCCGTCGATCTTCATGAGCGTGACCCACGGGGCCAGCCCGGGGTCGGTCAGTGGCAAAAAATCGACCGCGTTCAACTCCCACAGGTTCACCACCCGCCACCCGGCTTCGAGTCGGGTGTATCCCGACGGGCTGCGCACCCGGATCTCGGGAGCGACCCGCACGTTACCGCGGTCGTGCAGCGTGATCGCGATCACCTCCGGCACCACCCGCCGGTTCAGGTACGTTAGGAGAACGTCGTCGAGCAGTTCGGACGCGGTGCTGGCGTATGAGTAGGTGTTGACCTCGATCAGGTGCAACACCGGCTCGCTCCGGTCGGAAAAGGTTACTTCGACGAGGCCGTCGGGCAGTTGTCGGGATTGCACCAACTCGCCCGGGAGCGGCTTCACACTCACTATCGGACCGACGCCCGCGATCCGCAGCAGTTCGGGCGCGAACGTCTCGATCAGCCACTTGCTGCTCGCGTCGTACTTAAACCGCATCGGGCGACCTCAGTCCAGGTACACGAACTCGTTGGCGCTAACGCCTCCAGGTCGGATGTCGGGTTGGGTGTGCTGGCTCCCTAACCAAGAGGGCCGCGCCGCACGTCACCACAAACGCCCACATCGCGGGCCGGTTCGTGCTCGATTCCCAGCAGGGAACACTTCAGCTCCAAACGTCGAAGGTCAGGCCCGGTACTTGAGCGTAGGTCGCGGGCGTTGCGAGTCACGAGCGTCGCTCCGTGCACGATACAAATGGCAGCGATCCGCAAGTCACGTGTTCCAACCCGAACTTTAGCGCGCCGGAGGGCTTGTACCAAAGCGTCCGCCGCGGCCGTATAGGGCAACGTGCGGAACGCGGCGAGGGCGCGGAAGCTCTGATCGAACAGATCATAAGCGTGCGGCAGATCGATCGGCCCTTTTCCAGCTTCGGCCTGTCGGATGGTCGCGAACCGTCCACGAATCATTTCCTCGACAACGACCGTCGGGACGGCCTGTTGCGCCGGATCGATCCGTGGCCCGCGTCACGACCGCCGGCAACCCGCGGAAAATGTCCGAGAGGACGTCCGTGTCGAACGCAGTCATTCCCGGAACTCCGCCGCCTTTTGCGCGTCCCGCTCGCGGTAGATGTCCTCCACCATGCCCTCGAATGTCGGGTCGTCCTTAAACAATCCGGCGAAGTCCGTCACGGCACGGTGCGGAACGTCGAGTAACACGAGTTCGCCCCGAGCGAACCGTTGATTGATACTCACTCGAAGGGCCGAAAGAGCCTCCTCCTTCGTTGCCCCGTCCGCCGCCATTACAGGGGAACCGAGGACGGACGCCTGGAACCGGCCGTCGTGCGGTTGCACCAAAATCGGAAACGTCATGCGATGCCCTCCTGCCGCCATCGTAGCAGGACCGGTCAGTCCAGGTACACGAACTCGTTGGCGTTCAGGCACAACAGGCAGTATTGAGTGAGGGCCTTGAAGTCATCGAGTTTGTGCTTGTCCTTCAGGTTTTGGATGAACGCCAAGTCGGTCTTGATCTCGTCCGGGGTCGGCACGCGGCCGGTCGTGAGGCGGATCGCCCGTGCGACCTGAGCGGGTGCGTCGGCCGCGTCCTTCTGGAGGCGCTTCGCGAATAGCTCGGCTTGCTCGTTCGCGAACTCGCCGTTGAGCAGCCCGAGCGACTGCGTGGGCACGGTGGTCACGTACCGCACCGGGCAGCTCGAGTCCGGGTCCGGCTGGTCGAAGCCGACCAGGACCGGCACGCGGAGCGACCGCTTGATGTGCGCGTACACGCTGCGCCGGTTCGCCTCCGCCGGGGCCGAGGTCGGCCACCCCTGGCCGGGCACCGACTGCCCCGCGAGCACTTCTTTCGGGATCTTCGGGTACGTGCTCGGCCCGTACTGCTTCAGGTTCAGTGATCCGCTCACAGTGAGAATGGAGTCGCGCACTTCCTCACCCGAGAGGCGCCGCATGTTGAACCGCCACAAGAGCGCGTTCGACGGGTCGGCCTTGAGGTTGTCGGCGTCCGCGGTGGCGGAGAGTTGGTACGCGCTCGACGTCATGATGAGCTTGTGCAGGCTCTTCAGCTTCCAGTTACCCGCCATGAACTCGGCCGACAGCCAGTCGAGCAGTTCCGGGTGCGTCGAGGCTTCGCCGAGTTTGCCGAAGTCGTTCGCGGAGGGCACGATCCCGCGCCCGAAGTGGTACTGCCACACGCGGTTCACGAACACGCGGGCGGTGAACGGGTTGTCCTTGTTCGCGATCCAGTCCGCGAGCACGGTGCGCCGGCCGCTCGACTTCATGCCCGCACGCGGCGCCGGGATGGTCGGCTCGGGCAGCCCGAGCACCTCCGGGAACCCGGGCTGCACTTCCTTACCCGGAGCGTGCGGCGACCCGCGCACGAGCAGGTGTGTGACCGGCGGCTTGCGATCGCAGTTGTTGACCGACAGCGCGAGCTGCTGACCGGCCGGTGAGGTGCGCCGTTCCAGCCCGATGCGCTCGCTCCGGAGCGCGGTGTAATCTTCCTTCACCTTACCCTTGAGCGCCGGAACCACCTTCGTCGCGATCACGGTCGGCCGGTCGAGTCCCTCCGAGGCGCGCTGGTCCTCGGCCGGGAGCGTCTTGATGAACTCGTCCTCGATCGCCTCCATCGCCTTCCGGATCGCGGCGACGCGGGCCTCGCGCTTCTTCAGGTCTTCTTCGTACTTCTGGCGCTGGTCCGGCGGGGTGATGTCGGTGAGGTTGAACGCGGACCGCACGTCGCGGTTCTCGGAGTACGGCTTGATGTCCCGGAAGAACGCGACGAACTTGTAGTAGTCCGTTTGCGGGATCGGGTCGGCCTTGTGGTCGTGGCACCGGGCGCAGTTGAAGGTGGTGCCGAGGAACGCCTGCCCCGCGGTGGCGACGAGGTCGTCGTACCCGTCGAAGACGGCCTGCAGCGGGTCGGCCGGCTCGTCGTCCCAGATCCCGAGCCGGTAGAACCCGGTGGCGACGACCGCGTCCGGGTTGTAGCCCGGGATCTCGTCGCCCGCGAGCTGCTCCTTCACGAACTGGTCGTAGGGCTTGTCGTCGTTGAAGCTCTTGATGACGTAGTCGCGGTACCGCCAGGCGTAGGGCTTGGGGCCGTCGCGCTCGTAGCCGTTCGTCTCCGCGAACCGCACCACGTCGAGCCAGTGCCGACCCCACTTCTCGCCGTAGTGCGGCGACGCGAGCAGCTTGTCGACGAGTTTTTCGTAGGCGTCCGCGGACTTGTCGTTCACGAACGCATCAACTTCCTCGGGGGTCGGAGGAAGACCGGTGAGGTCGTAGTACGCGCGGCGGATCAGTGCGGCGCGATCCGCGGGCTTCACGGGCTTGAGGCCCTTCGCTTCCAGTTTGGCGAGCACGAACGCATCGATCGGCGTCTTCGCCCACGCCCCGTCCTTGACGTTCGGAACGGCCGGGCGCTTGACCGGTTGGTACGCCCAGTATTTCTTCGATTCTTCGGTGATAACGCTCTTCTTGACGACCTCGGCGCCCAAGCGGTCGGCCGGAACCGGCAGCCCTTCCTTCACCCACTTTTCGAGCGTCGCGATGTCCTTGTCCGGCATCTTGCCCTTCGGGGGCATCCGGTGCTGGTCGTCCTTGTAGTGGATCATCTTGACGAACAGGCTCTCCGCCGGCTTCGCGAGGTCCACGGCCGGGCCGCTCTCCCCGCCCGCGAGGACGCCCTTGCGCGTCGCGAGATTGAACTCGCCCTTGATCTTCTCCGGGTCCGCGCCGTGGCACTTCAGGCAGTGCTGCTGGAGCACCGGGAGCACCTCCTTCTCGTAGAAGGTGACCTGCGCCGCGGTGAACTTCGGCGGGTCGCCCTTCTCGTCGGCCGCCGGCAACCGGTTCGGCGCCAGCGCGCCGAGCGCCACAACGCCCGCCGCGAGAGCGACGAGGGCCAGAACGTGCGGGAAACGGATCGGGGTCATGGCGTGGGTCCGGGCGGCGGGGATTGTACGGTGGGCGGGGACTGCTGTTGGAGCCATTCGTCCGGGGTCAGCACCGGGGCCGCTAACTTGCCCCGGAAGTGCTTCGCGTTCCAGGTCACGAGCGCGGTCGCGGTCGGCGCGAACTTGGCGACCTGGACCGCCATCACTGCGTCGCCCAGCGACATCTGCTGGGCGATTTGGGCGACTACTTCGTCGAACGAACAACCGGCGTACTCCGGTGTGGTCGCGGGATCGGGTACCGGTTTCAGGCAGTACCGAACCAGCAGAATCGTTGGTAACTTCGTGATCGCCGCAACGGGCGTGTTGTAGCTCCGCTTGCCAACAACTTCGAGGAGCCCTTGCGTCGTAATTCGGCAGTCGGTTCCGTTCGCCGCGAGGTAATCCAGGAACCGGCGGTTCACCGCGTAGTTCGGATCATTGGGGTACGCCAGGTCGACGATCAACACGTCCGCGTCCAGAACGATCACCCCTCACCTCGGCGCTGGCGCAGGTAGTCGTCGAACGTCGGTGGGTCCGGCGGGGTCGAGCGGTTTGCGCGCATGAACTCGACCCAAACTTCTTCCTCTTCGGCCGTGAGCGGGCGCGCCGGGGTCGGGGCACCGGCGCGCGGACCGGGGTATCCGTGGTCGGGCAGTTCCACAGTCACCTTCGTTCCGGTCGGCAGATCGACCGGAACGCTCGGCACGAACGTTTTGCCGTCGAAAACGACTTCGATCGTCTTGAGCACCATAGTACCCCCGGTCCGGATACCGGCATTTTAGCACTTACGGCGTTTCCACGGTAATCGCCATCACGATGGGCGCCGTGCGGTCCGGCCCCTTCACTAGTTCGATCGTCTTCACGACCGCGTCCGGGCGCTTCGTCGTTACCGCGAGGTAGCGCACCTGCTGTTGCCGGAGGGCGAACGCGAACTTGGATTCCGGCACGTCCACCTTGCGGATGTAGTCCGCGATGTGGACCGCGTTCTTCAGCTCGTGGTCCTCGGTTTTGCCGTCTTCGTAGGTGAGCCGGACGATCATGCTCACCGTCTTCTCATTGTCGTAGGGCGCCGCCCACCCGCCGATCCCACCGAGGATGTGAATCGCCTTCGCCTTACCGTTGAACGGCAGGCTCACGCTCTTGGGCATCTTCGGCGGGAGTCCCCCGTTGGGGCTGCGGAGCATCACCACGTTCTTGACCTTGTCCTTTTGCGGGTCCACCAGCACGAACGGCACCTCGCCCACGGCCTTTGGCTTCCAGTCCGGGAAGACGAGGCGCCCGGTGGTGTCCTCTTCGTCGAAGAACATCCCCTTCGTAGAAACGATCGTCGCAACGCGATCCAACGGGAGCGGGACGTATTTCCCCTTCTGCCCGAGGAACTCCAGCAGGTCCGTCAGCTCTTCCGGCTTCATGATCTTCTCGAAGCCCTCGGGCATGAGCGACTTGTCCGTTTCCTTGATACTCACGATGTCGGCCTTCGCGAGCGCGTGGCGCTTGGCCTCGGCGTCGATGATTTCGGTGGTCGTGCCGGTTTGCGCCCCGAGGATGCCGAGAATGCTCCGATCGTCGCTCGTCGTCACGCGGTACAGCTTGAAGTTCCCCTCCACGCTGCGCGACGGGTCGAGGATCGCGATGGCGAGTTCCTCCTTCGGGTGAACCCCGAACCCGGTGAGATCCGGCCCGATGGCCGTGCCCTCTGAGCCGTGCTTGTGGCACTTCGAGCAGTGGGCGATGAACATCTTCTTGCCGTTCTCCACGTTGCCGGTCTTCGCGAGAACGGACTTCAGCTCCTCGATCACCTTCTGTCGGTCCGGGCTGGGCAACCCGCCTCCGAGCGCGAGCAACTTGCGGGCACGCTCGCCGATCTCCTTGTCCGGGTGCGAAGCGAGCGCGGTCCGTTGATCGAGCGCGAGCGCGTCGAACCGCAGTGCGCCCTTCTCGACCGCGTCGAGGAACGTCTTGGTGGAATCGGGCTTCGCCAGCACGAACTGCAGTGCAACAGGACGTGCTGCCGGCGGCAGGTCTTTCAGCTTCGCGACGATCGCGGACCCGATCCCCTTCGCCTTAGATTGCGAAAGTGCCTCGAAGATTCCGCTCGCGAGTGCGGGCGACACATCCGGCGTGACGGCCGCGAGCACCTGATTGGCCGCGTCGTCGCTTGCGGGCTGGAATTCGATGACCTGTTGCGCAGCGCTGATGCGGTCGCCGTCTTTTGCTTTCGCGTCGGCGAGCGTAGCGAACGCGACCTTCGTGAGTTCCTTGAGCTGCTCGTCGATGCCTTTTACACCCCACGTCGAGGCGAGTTTGAGCAACCGCCCGCGCGACGCCGTCGGAAGCCCGCGAATGAGTTTGGCGACAGCGGCCTCGCCGTCAGCGGTCAGCGCTGCGGCCTTGCCCGTCGGCCAACCGGCCGCGAGCCCGGCCACGATCCGCTCGGCGACCGGCGCCTTCGAGCGGGCCGCGACCGTCAGGACGTCCGCCAGCCCGTCCGCGCCCGAATCCGCGAACGCGCGTGCCGCGGCTTCGGCCACGGGCAGTAGCCCCGGGTTGTCGGCGAGGTTCGGCGCGATCGCCAGGAACGCTTTGTGGTGCTTGGTGACTGCCGCGAGCAGTGCCAGCGATCCCGTATCCCCGCTCTCGGTCCGCGCTACGAACTTGGGCAGCGCGAACGCCCCACCCGTCCCCGGTTGCAGTTCGGAAAGGGCCAGCAGCCCCGCTTGCCGCACCTTCGCGTCCGTGTCGGCGAACGCCGTTTCGGGGATGAGTGCGAACCACTTGTCCTGACGTGGGAGCACCGTGAACGCGGTCGCACGAACGGCCGCCGAGGGGTGTGCCAGAGCCGCGAGTACACTTTCCGCTGCGGCCTCGTTGGTGCCGTCGAGGGCACCGAGCGCGGCCAGGGTACGCAGGGCGTGAACGACCGCCGGATTGTTCCCGGTTTCATCGACCGACTTGTCGCCGAGCGTCTTGAGGAGCGCCCCGACCGCGTCCGCCTTCGCGCTCGTCGCGAGCAACCGCTGGGCGTGCAAGCGCCACGTCATGTTCGGGTGCTTCAGCGCCGCGACCAGTTTTTCGGGCGTCGCGTCCTTCAGCGTGAACGGTTTCTCCTCTTTCGCCTTCGTGTAGACGACGCGGTAGATGCGGCCGTGCGTCTTGTCTCGCAGTTCCGTCTCGTAAGCGTTACCCCGACCGTTCTTGAAGCCGGCGGGCGTCGGGTTGTGCTGCACGATGAAGGCGTACCAGTCGATCACCCACATGTGACCGTCCGGCCCGACTTGCGCATCAATCGGCGCGCACCACTCGTCGTCGCTCGCGACGAGGTTCCAGGCGTACTTCGACCGGAAGCTCGTGCCGGACGGTTCGACGCTCATGGTCGCCGTGAGGTGCCCCGTCGGTTCCGAGATGAACGCGGTGCGGTTCCAGTACTCGCGCGGGTACGTGCGGGCCGTGTAGATCGAGATGTTCGACGCGGCCGTGAACCCGCCGTGGAAGTCCACCTGCCTGACCTTATCGGTGATCGGCTCGATGTGGTTGTCGGCGGCGATGTTTTGCAGCACCGTGGGGGCGAGGCCCTTCACCTTCTCGTAGTAACGGTTCGGGATCGGCATGTGGACGAACGGGCACCCGTTCGCGGTGCTGCCGAACAGTTCGCCGCTCTCGTCGAAGCACAGCCCCCAGGTGTTGTTGCTCGTGCTGCGGAGGAACTCGAGCTTCGTGACCTTTAGTTCATCAGAACCTAACCCCCCAACCCCCTTCCCTGGGAAGGAAGGGGGAGCAGAGTTTTTCTCCCCCTCTCCCTTTGGGGGAGGGGGCTGGGGGGTGGGGTTCTTCACTACTTCGACCTTGAAGCGGTAGAAGCCCTGGCGGAAGTTGTGGCGCTCCCCGCCAACGGTGCCCACGAACCCGGCGTAGCCGACCGAGCCGTACACCCAGTTATCGAAGCCGTAGTGCAGGTTGCTCGGCCCCGCGTGCGTGTCGCCGGTGCTCCACCCGCGGAACAGTTCCTGGCGGATATCGGCCTTGCCATCACCATCCGTGTCCTTCAGGAACAGCGTGACCGGCGCCTGGTGAACGATCAGCCCGCCCGCGTAGGGCAGCACGCTCGACGCGATGCTGATCTTGTCCGCGAACGTCGTGACCTTGTCGCACACGCCGTCGCCGTCTGTGTCCTCGCACACCACGATCTTGTCGCGGCCCTGGCCCGCGGGCTGCATTTCGTTCGGGTAGTCCACCGTAATCGACACGAACAACCGCCCCTGCTCGTCCCAGGCCATCGCGATCGGCTTACCGCCCAGATCCTTTTCGGTGACGAACACCTTCAACTGAAAGTCCACCGGCGTGCTGATGTGCTTCATGCTCTCTTCGACGGAGAGCGGCTTCTGCATCTTCGTCAGCGGCTCGCGGTTCCCGCCGCGTGCCGGGTAGAACGGTACTTTCGCATCAACGTACTCGAACGGTTTCACGTCCTTCGCGATCTTCGTCATCTCGGGCTTATCGAAGCTGAGCGGCTCGACGTAAGTGCCCGCGAGCGCCGGGTCTTGCCCCACGGACCAGCGGACGCCGCGCTCGAGCAGGTTGTGGAACCCGGGGTGGCTCCAGGTGCGCTGGTCGTGCCCCCACGCGGTGTAGAACACGCGCGCCTTGCCCTGCTCGCGGACCCACGTCCAGGGTTCCTTCAACTCGCCTTCCGCACGCACTTCCAGAACCGTGCGGCCCTTTTCGTTGTGCTTGGTGTGAACGTAGGTCTCGTCCCAGCTCGAAAAGCTCTTGAAGCCCTTCATGATCGCGTGATCGGCCTTCACGGTTTCCGTGCGGAACGTGCCCGTTCCGTGGCTGCGGAACTGTGCGCCGACCAACTCGATGTACTTCGGCGAGTTGAGGAAGCAGTAGCTCGCGCAGTGAACCGGCACGAACCCCTTCCCGCTCTCCACGAACTCCAGCAGCGCCGTCTCCTGATCCGCGCTGATCTTGGTGTGGTTGGCGTAAATCATCAGCGCGTCGTAACCCGCGAGCGTCTTCGCGTTGAGGTCGTCGAGTTTGTCGGTGTACGTCAGGTCGATGCCGCGCTTCGCGAGCACCGGCTGCAATTGCTTGAAGCGGTCCGCGGGTCGGTGCCCGGCCGCATCGCCGAGGAACAGCACCTTGAGCTTCGGTGGCGCCTTGTCCGGTTGCGCGAACGCGGTCGCGCCGAAGGCAAGTGCGACCAGGGAGAGTAGAAATCGCATGGGCTGCTCCAAGCAGTGAGAAATCAGCCACGGATGAACACAGAAAACACGGATCAGCAAAGAAGACTGAGTTTAAAACGCAAAATCGAGCCAACCGCCGCCTCGTCGGGCGCTCATTTCAAGTTGTCTTGATCCGTGTTTATCTGTGTTGATCCGTGGCGGCATTTCGCCCTGAATTTAAACCAGTTCTGGGGCCACGGAGTCTGTTAAGTGCTGGATGATGCCCGCGACGGCACCCTGTTGTTTGCTGCCCTTCGCTTGCACGATATTGCAATCGGCGAACGATGGCGGTAGCGCCCGCTCACGGGCCTTCGACACGACCAAGTCGAACAGCGCCGCGTCGATCTCGAACAGCGGCGTGTGAATGAACACGGTCCCGGGGTTGAACAGATTAATCACGGCGGCGACGCCGACCGCAACGAACCCCGCAACCTCACGCAGTTCCGCGCGCAAATCAACCGAGCCGGATTTCGCGAGTTCGACCACTTCGTCCACAGTAACCGGGTGCCCGAGTTTCTTGCTGGCGAGCCACGCGAGTGCGGAGTCACTGGCGACCGTTTCGAGGCACCCGGTGTTGCCGCACCCACAGCGCCGACCGCCCTCGGACACGGCCGTGAAGTGCCCGATTTCGCCTGCCAATCCCGAGCGGCCCTTCAGCAAGCGCCCGCCACTTATGATGCCCAATCCGACGCCCGCGCCAACGTCCAAAAGCGCGAAATCGTCCATGCCCTTCGCCAGCCCGTAGTGCCGTTCCGCGAGGCACAAAGCGTGCGATTCCTGGAGCAGAGTACATTCCACGCCGAGGCGCTCGGCGAGGTCCGTGGTCGGGCAGTGGCCGTTCGTGATCGGCACGTTCGGCGACAGTACCCCGCACCCCTTGCGGTAGTCCACCAGCCCGGGCAAGCTCATCCCGAGACCGAGTGTGGTAATGCCGGGACGGGCGATCAACTTCTTGGCCGCGTCTTCCAGTGCCCGAAGAAGTTCCGGGTACGTCGCGGGGGTGGGAACGATCAGCACATCGTCATGAAGCGAACCGTCCAGACCGGCAGAAACCACTTCGCAGTGGCCCACATCGATCGTGACACCGAGCACCTGTGCGGACGTGGTCGCGAGCCGGAGCTTGGGCGCCGGGCGCCCGCGTGCGAGTTCGGTCGCGTCCGCCTCTTCGAGTAACCCCGCCTTTATTAAGGAGGCGACCGCCTTCGATACTGTGGGAGCACTCAGGCCGCTCTCGCGGGCCACTTCCGCGCGCGAAAGGGCACCGCGAGACTGAATCACCCGCAGCACCTGTCGCTCGTTCAGTTTCCCGACAAGCGCAGGCCGAATGGTGGTGATGGCGGACATCAAAGCGCGCCCCGTCGTGGGTGGTGTGAGATAACAGAGTAAGGGGTGCGCCGCGTTTTGTAAAGCGGTTTTAGTAAATCGATTTTAGAAACTCGAATCAGCGCTCGCCGATGTGCGCCGACCACGTCGCGACCCGATGAATCTTGCGATAGCACGGGGCAAATCGCATACTGTTCTATTGTATATTTTCCAGCGCCTGGTATTATGCAGTAGGTCTATCCTTGTGCTAATATCGGATTGGTCAGTTGAAATGGATCGTGTCGGTGAAAATCGATGAATGTTGTTAGCAAATGCCACCCGCGGAAAATCAGTTTTCCCGGAGAAATCGATGTTTCCGAGGCGCCGGGGCGAGGATGTTAGCAAATGTTAGCCGGCGCGGGTGAGTGTTTCACGCTCCGCGCGGCAGATCGATAATGAACACGGTCCGGTTCTCTCGGCGCTCCCACGCGATCTTCCCGCCGTGAGCGTCGATCGCCTGTTTCGCGACCGCGAGCCCGAGCCCGATGCCCTGGTCCTTGCCGGTCACGAATGGGTCGAAGATCTTCTCCGCGATCGCGGGTAGTGGCCCCGGTCCGGTGTCACTGACCTCGACCGTTGCGCTGATCGGCGTTGCGGTCAATCGAACGCGAACCTCTCCCCCGGGACCGGCCGCATCAACGGCGTTGCCGATCACGTTTCCGAGGAGGTGAGAGAGCTGCGTGGAATCGCCGACGATAACCGCGTTCCCACCCGGTGGCGTCCAGATCACCGTTGTGCCCGCGTGTTGGCACTGCGGTTTTAGCAGGCTGACGGACTGATTGATGAGCTTTGCGAGGTCGCACGGTTCGCGTACACCGGCCGGCGGTTTGCCGAGTGCGAGGAACTGCCTGAGATTCGACTCGATGCGCGCAAGTTGTCGCAGCGCCACTTGGAGCGGCTCGGGATCGGCCGACGGGTTCTCGGCGAGAAACAGCTCCACCGCGAGTTTCGCACCGGCCGCGGCGTTGCGAAGCTGGTGGGCCAGACCACCAGAGAACTGACCGAGCACTTGAAGTCGTTCGGTGCGTTGGAGTTCGTCCTGAAACGCTGCGAGGCGCCGGGCCATCTCGTTGACGGCTTCGCACAGATCGCGGAACTCGTCGTCGCCCCCACTCACGGGCATGGGCCGGAAATCCCCGGCCGCGATGAGTCGCGTGCGAGCATCGAGATCGCGCACGCGGCGCACGAGCCCGGAACCGAACGCGAACGCCAGAATCACTGCGAACACGCCCGCGCCGCCGAGGATCATGAGGGGCCGAACCGCATCCGCAACGGCCGTTCGACGCAGCGATTCGGGGTAGAAGATGTACAGGCTGCCGCCGTGGTTCGGGTGTTTGGGCGACAACGGTAGGCGCAAGCACCGGTATTCCTGGTCCCCGATCACGACCGGTGGGCCGAGCGTGTGCGCCTCACCCGCCTCGGGCAGAGTCGCGGTGGGTACGTCGGTGGGCGGCTTCGGCTTCGGGTCCGCGAACGTCGATTCGGACGGCGCGGTCGGGTGAACGAAGAGAAACTCCGCCCCCGACAGCTTTTGCATCTTTTTGAGAACCGGTTCTGTGAGCGGAAAGAACGGTGGTTCTGTAAGCGTGCGTGCGACGGCCCATTGCTGTGTCGCGAGACGCTGTTCCGCTCCCCGCGCGGCAATGGACGCGGCCCACCCGGTCACCACCGCGTCCCCCAATAGGAGGAGCACGAACGGAAGGAGCAACCGGTATCGGAGTGACAGGCGCATGAGTGCGGTCGCGTGCGCGGGGGTTGAGTGATATTGGGCCGGATGAACGGGGGAAAACCGGAACCCAAACCCGGCCATTCTCCGGAATCTGTTCGTCCCGTTCGCGTGGGCGAATACTGTTCTTCTTTCGCAGTTCGCGCAGTGTGTAGAATAGGCTCCATTCTCCGCAAACGCGGCTGCATTGGCGCATCGGGGCTTTTTCACCCCGCGATGTTGTTTTATGCTGGTAGAGGCGCTGACACGGTTAGCCGGCGCGAACGAGTAAGGAACGGACGGCGGATGGACGGCATCTTCCACGAACTGTCCCGCAAAACCGACCCGGCCAAATTGCTCGGTTACCTCAACTTCTCGGACGGGCGGCCGGACCCGCGGTTCCAGAAGGGGTTAGCGGACGCCTGCGCGCATTTAATTGAGAGCGGTGACCCGCTCCCCTGGCACACGCTCTCGTTGTGGCTCCAACACGAGTTGAGCGACCTCGTTGCTGCCAGCGCCGGGGCGTTCCGCGACACGACCCAGGTCCGGGCGGTACTCGACGCGGGCCTTGTACGGCTCCCGGTGGCGTACCGCGCGCACCACTCCGACCAACTCGCGCACCAGCCCGATTTCGCCCTCTTCGGCCCGTTCTTCCTCGCACGCTGTTGCGAGGCGGTGCTGAAAGTGGGCCAACCGTGGAACGCGGAGCGGCTCGTGACCGGCGGGCTGAACCTGTTGAACGACTACGTCGGGTACCGACCGATCGCGGTGCTGGAAACGCGCCCCAACACCGAGTTCTACGCGCACGAGAAAGTGCGCCCGGTGCCGCTCGCACTCGCCGGCGCGGGTGTGTCCCCCGGAATCTACGCCGACATCGTCAAACCCGCGCTCAAGTTACTCGAAGAAACCGACCCGGCGCTGTTGGAAGAAGCGAGCTTCGAGCCGGGGAAACTCGACGAACTCGCGTTCGACCCACGGGCACACGATCACTTCCACCCCGTCAACAAGCGCCCGAACGTGCTGTTCGGCGAGTGGGATCCGCACACCATCGACAACGCCGGCTACTTCCGCCGGTTCGTGTTGCGGCAAATGACGCTCGACACGCTGCTCACGTGGGTCACGCCCGGAGAACCCGGTGCCCACGGGGGTTCGGAAAAGAGCGAGCGCCTGTTTGAAGCCGCGGCGGTGCTCGCCGGCACCATCCTGATGGGCGCCGGGGTAAGTGGAGCGGGACCGAACTTCCACGACTCCACCGTCACGCTCTCGAAGCTCGTTCCGCGCATCGCCCGATATCGCGACGCTTTCTATCAACGGCTCCTGAAACAACTTCCTGGCGCACACGGCGAACGCCTGCGCACCGAGGCCGAGAAGCGAAAACAGCCGTTCGCGGGCGTTCGGCAATTTCTCAATCAGGCGATCTCGACGCAGCGCGCCTCGCACCTTCAGGACCGCCGGCTCGCACAGTTCTACGCCGCGATGGGTTACCCCGCCGCCGCGCGCGAGCAATCGAGCAAGATCGCCGCGCCCGCGGTGCGGTTCGGAACCGAAATCCGTATCCGCCAAACAGAAGCGGGATTCGCCGCCGATCGCGGACGGCCCGCCGACGCCGCACCGCTTCTGGCGGAAGTCGAAGACCTGCTGCGACGCGGGATCGATTGCGGTGCGCTCATCGATCCGTGGAACATCCTCGGTTACCAGGGATTGTTCCCGATCTTCCCCGGCCGCGAAGACACTGTGCGGGACCCGCGAGCGGAGGAACTGATCCACATCGCGGGCCGGCAACTCGATCTTTACGCCCGCAGCAGCGCCGCGGCCGCGGTCGCTAACGACGGCGCCACCCGCGAGCGCCTTACGGCCCACATGCGGACCTTCGCGTCGTGGTGGGACAAGTTCGCGACCTCGACCGTAAACGACATGCCGCGAATTGTCGGCGGTGAGCGCTCGGACGCGGCCGAACACGTCGCGGACGCACTCGCGGCATGGGCACTGAGACAACCGAACTCGAACGACATCGCGTTCTGGCGCCAGCACCGCGAGGGGTTCACCAGCCCGACTGCGTTCGCGCAAGTGATCGAACCGCTCATCGAGCGCCGCGAGTGGCGGGCCGCGATGGGCCTGCTCATGACGTGGCTCTCCGAGAGCGACACGGTTCCGCTCGACGAACCCGGCGCGTCGTTCGAGGCGCTGGCCGAGCGCTGGCTCCGCGGCGCGGTCGCGTCCGAGCCGGCGAATGAGCGCGCACCGCTCCTGCGCCGGTTCTTCGAGATGCTCGAAGCGAACGCGAGCGAGGACTGGCACACGCCGCACGAGTGGCTCACCGAACCGCGCGAGCGCAACGAGGACGAGGACGGCGAAGAGTTCGCATCCGCTTACGAGGGAATGACGTACAAGGACTCGACCGACGACGGCGTGGAAGGCTCGGTGGCCGGAGACCCGCCCGAAATCATCGGTGAGTTCCAGTTGGAAGCACAAGCGGACGCGATCGAGGACCGGCTCGGGTTCCTGCACGCGATCGCGAAATTGTGGCGCCTCGCCGCCCGGCCGGAGGCGTGGGCGCCCAACGACCCGACCCGCGATACGACGCTGGCCGCGTGGCTCACCGCTGCCCGACGTGCCAACGATTCATTGGGGCTGTTCCTCGACCGGCTCACCGAAATCTCGGTCCCTGACCCGTCCGGCGGGCACGAGGGGATGATCGAGTTCGACCGCCGGCGCGCGATCAAGGGGCATTTACTCGACCTCGGCGTGGCGGCGTGTGTGGACGTGCGCCGGGCGGCCCTCGCGCTCGCTGCAGTGCGCTCACCGGGACCGGAACTACCGAGCGGCCCTCGCCCATCGTCTTCCGGGGACGAACAGAACCGCCCGCCCGTGTGGGAATCGCTGCTCGTGCGCATTGAGCGCGCGATCGGCCGCGGGGACGGTGCGAGCGTGCGAGTGCTCCTCCCTGGGTTTATCACGCACTTCCGGCGCGAACCGCTCCTGTATTGCCCACCGTCAGACGGCGGAAAGCCGCGCGAGGTACTAACCGCGCAGACCGCTCTGGGTGTGCTCGAAGACCTGGTCACGCGGCTCCCGCGGCTCGGGTTGTTGCGCGAAACGTTCCAGCTCACGAAACTCGCACGACAAATGGAGTGGAACAACCCACCCGAGGGCCGGCGCGTCAGCAGCTTCGACCAACTGTTCCGCACAGCACTGACAGGAGTGGTCGAAACGCTCCTCACCGCGGCCTCGACGTGGGGAGAAGAAGCGACCGGCGAAGAAGGCCCGCTCGCGGACGCGCTCTTCAAGATCGCCACCGAGTTCCAGAACTTGTGGCACCAGCACAGTCAGTCACTGCGGCTCTCGGTTCTGGAAACGGTCAGTGATGACGACGACTGGGAACCCGTGAAGGGCTTCGTGACCAAGTACGGCAGCGACCTGTTCACGGTGCCGTTCCTCGGGCTGTCGAACATGCGGGGCATTCTGGCCCGCGGCGTGTCAGCCTGGCTCGATCACGAGACCGAGAACGGCGAAAACGGGGCGAAGCGCCCGAAACTCGTTTCCGACTGGGATGCAGGTACGCTCGATCGCACCCGAACGGCACGCAGCGCGGAAGTGGTGCTCCAGGCACTCATCGAGCACTACGACGAGTACCGCGACTACAACACGACGACGACGCAGTCCGACTACGGCGAGAACATCCACATCCTGCTGGACATTCTGCGCCTCAAAGTGCGGTACGACCGCTTCGCGTGGCGGATGCGTCCCCTCGCACTCGCGCACGAAGCCCTGTGCCAGCGCGGGTACGAGGCACTCGCGGCCCGCTGGCGCACCTTCATCGCTGAGAAGACGGTGGAACTGGCCGACGAACTGCTGAACGAACTGAACGAGCGCGAAACACGCTACGGCGTGAAACTGCGCACGGTGCGAGATCGTTTAGAAGAACGCTTCACGCGCCCTCTCGAAATCGACCGCGCCGCAGCGCAAGTCGCGGCCGCGGCCGAAGCCGCCCGAAGCGGCCTGTCGGAAGACAACCCTGCGTTCATTCGGCTGCGAACCGCGCTCGAACCGCTCGAAGCGATCGTAAGTGGCGTGGGCCTGGACGTGCCCACCTGGGTGCGGCGCCTGGAAGACGCCCTGCGTCAAACGCGCGACCGCTCCACGGAACCGCCGCCCCCACCTCCAACCGGCCTCACGTTCGAGGAACTCGAACGCCAAATGGACGAATGGGATAAGGGATTGGGAGAGTAGAAGTAGGGGCATTCAGAACGAAACTACCTATCGGTCAGAACGCGGAGCCTTACCATGACGACCGCCGTTGCCAGAGATGCCCGCGCTGGTTTACTCCGGCACGGTCTTCCGGCCTCATTCAAGCGAGAGGGCACCGTGTACGCGATCGCCTTCGACATGGACATTGAGCAACTCCGGATTCACTTTGGCGACCCTTATAACAACGCTTATCTCGAAATTCGCCGAGTGCTGGAACGACACCAGTTTCAGTGGCAACAAGGCAGTATGTACTTCGGCAGCCCCGCGGTTACAGCGGCAACGGTCATGGTCGCGGTGATCGACTTGGCGACACAACTACCGTGGTTCGCCGTATCCGTTCGCGACATTCGCATGCTGCGAATCGAGGAACTGAACGACCTCATGCCCGTAGTTCAACGGGTCGCGGGCATGACAGAAAGCGAGTGATAGCTGCCTCCCTCATTTCACCCTTCCGAATTCTCAATCTACCGTGTAACTCCTCGGCTGCTGGTGGGTTATCACCGTGTCCGCGATTCTTCGGCGCCTGGGAGTTCCGTATGACCGTTCGTGGCATCGGTCTGTTGCTCGTCGTGGGTGGGCTCGTTGCCGGCACGGTTGCGGCTCAACCTCCGGTCGGCGTCATTGGCAAAAACAAACCCAACGACGATAAGGGCGATGCGTCCAAGCTGAAGAAAGTGACCTGGAAGGTCGGCGAAACCACACGTGAAGCGCTCGTGTACGCTCCGCCAGCCACCGACAAAAAGCGCCCTGTCGTATTCGCGTTCCACGGCCACGGCGGGAAGGCGGAACTGTCCAGCCGGAACTTCGCGTTCCACAAGCACTGGTCGGAAGCCGTCTCGATCTATCCCCAGGGGTTACCAACACCCGTTCCCGCACTGGACCCCGATGGCAAGTTCTCTGGGTGGCAGAAGTACATCGGCGATCAGAAGGACCGCGACCTGGAGTTCTTCGACGCGATGCTCAAGACGCTCGTCGCAGAGTACCAGATCGACGAAAAGCGCGTGTTCGTCGCTGGGCACTCGAACGGCGGGTTCTTCACGTATGTGCTGTGTGCGGCGCGACCCGATAAGTTGGCCGCAGTCGCGCCCGTCGCGGCCACAGTGTCGCTACGCGACTTCAAGAACCAAAAGCCGCTGCCAGTGTTACACGTCGCGGGAGAGAAAGACCGGATCGTTTCGTTCGCGTCCCAAGAAAAGACGATGGAGCAGGTGCGCAAGCTGAACGGGTGCGACGCAGAAGGGAAGGCCGCGGGTAAGTGGTGTACCGAATATAGTTCCTCGAAGGGATCTCCCGTCGTAACTTTCATTCACCCGGGTAACCACGGAATTCCGGACGGCGCCCCGGAACGGATCGTTCAGTTCTTCAAGGATCACGCGCGGAAGTGAGCCTGCTCACACGAAGCGCACACTACTCAGGCCAATGGCCTGACGCAGGCGCTTCAGGTACTCGCTCCGCGAAATCTCGCTCGCGCCCATCGTGCTCGTGTGGTCCGTTTTCATCTGCACATCAAGTAACACGTAGCCGCGCTCGCGCAGGCGTGACACTAGGGCCGCGAGCGCGACCTTTGACCCGTCAGTGACGCGGTAGAACATCGATTCCGCCGCGAACACCCCGCCGATACTCACGCCGTAAGTACCGCCGGCCAGTTCCCACACGTCCGGCCCTTCTTGCTCGGCTCGTACCCACGTTTCCAGACTGTGAGCGTGACCGAGACGGTGGAGTTCCGCGTACCCCGCGAGCATGTCACTCGTGACCCAGGTGCCCTCGGGTCGGCACTCACCACACGCCCGCATCACCGTCTCGAAGCACTGATTTACCGTGACGCGGAACTTGCCCGAACGAATCGTCCGAGCGAGCCGGCGCGAGACGTGAAGCCCGCCGTACCCGGGTGTGGCGTCCGGGTGCGTGCGCGAATCGGCATGAAGCTCGATGATCCCGCGCGGGTCCGGCGACCACCACAGGATCGGGTCGCCTTCGTTGAACCACGGGAACACACCGTCCGCATACGCGCGCAACAGCGTGGGCGGGCGCAGATCCCCACCTACACCAACGAAACCGTCCGGTTCCGCCAGTTCGGGCGGAATCCACGGCACGTCACGGTTCCCCCAGATCCCACTCACAAAGCACCCTCGTCTCAAACCGGCAATCGGTTCATTTCTCTAGTTTCATCAGCAATTGCTTTGCCTCGGCCGCAACTTTCGTGTTCGCGTATTTCTTGGTGATGAGCGTGAGTACGATCTTGGCGTCGTCCGGCTTCTTGTCGTCCAAGAGCTTCTTTGCCAGCGCCAGGCGCTCGGCCGCAGCCGCTTCGTCGGCCGCAGCCCCTGTCAGAGCGGCGGTACCGCGCTCGCCAGTCGTGTTGAGTGACACCCAGCCGTCGTGCTTGTCACCTTCCTTGGAAACGATGACGTACCCCAATCCACCCCCAGCCTTCGTAAGCAACTCGTCGAGCGCTTCCTCAAGCGGCTTGTCTTTGCAGGAGTAGGTCACCTTCTGCGAATACGGGAAGCCGGTCCCGTAGGCCCACATTACCAGCATATCCGACCGCATGTCGGCCTGCGCTGCGAACTCTTTCAGGACGTCACCGAGGCGCCCGTTCTTGGTATCGATGCTCACTTTTACTTTGAGCGATTTCGTGCGCGTTTTCTCCGCGGCGGGCGTTTCTTTCGCGTCCTTCTTGTCCTCTTTGGGAGCCGCGAGCGCCCACGCGAAACCGCTCAGCACGAGCGCGGCCGAAGCTGCAAATAGCACAATTGAACGCATGACACATCCTGTCGGTACGAGGTTCTACGGATCGAAACCGGGCGACCGTCCGAACAGCCTACCCAGATTGAACTTCGGGCACGGGAAAAAGGACCGCGCCGGGGGCAACGGTGCTGGTTCGGCGGGGCTAATTTTCCTAGAATAACAGAGTTCTTCGCGAGACATCAGTCTCCACGAAAACACCATCAATTCGGCCGCGCGGATCGCACTTGAAGGAGCCTTCTTTGGCCGACGCAACCACACCGCCGAACGGTCCGGATGCCCCCCCACCTGCCGGCGCCCTCGCAGTAATCGATCCACTCGACATCGTAGACGAACTCCGGGACAGTTACCTCACATACGCCCAGTCGGTCATCATCAGCCGCGCGCTGCCGGACGTGCGCGACGGGCTGAAGCCGTCCCAGCGCCGCATCCTCGTCGCGATGAACGACCTCGGGCTCGGGCCGAGTACGTCCACCAGCAAGTGCGCCGGTATCATCGGCGAAACGATGAAGCGGTACCACCCGCACGGCGACGCATCCATCTACGACTCGCTCGTCCGGATGGCGCAGGACTGGAACCTGCGGTACCGGCTCGTTCACGGGCAGGGGAACTTCGGCTCCATCGCCGGCCTGCCGCCCGCTGCCCACCGTTATACCGAAGCCCGCCTCACGACGGCCGCGAGCGAACTGCTCGAAGACCTCGAACGCGACACCGTCGACTTCATCGACAACTACGACGGCAAGTACCGTGAACCGCTCGTGCTGCCCGGGAAGTTCCCGAACCTGCTCGTGAACGGTTCGGACGGCATCGCGGTGGGTATGGCGACGCACATCCCGCCGCACAACTTGCGCGAGGTCTGCACCGCCCTAACCAAGCTCATCGACGAACCCGACGCTACGCTTGCCGATCTCTTTCAGATCATCCCGGGGCCGGACTTCCCCACCGGCGGCCAGATCATGGGGCGCCAGGGAATCGTCGACGCCTACTCGCGCGGGGCCGGTAAGATCACGCTCCGCGCCCGCGCCGACATCGTCGAAGAGGGGCGCGGAAAGACCCCGGTCATCATCATCCGCGAGGTTCCGTTCCAGGTCACGCGGAATGCCCTCACCGAAGAAATCAACCAACTCGTGAAGGACGAGCGGATCGCCAACGTCCGCGGCATCCGCGACGAGTCGTCCGCGCGCAACGGCGAACCCGTGCGCCTCGTCATCGAACTGACCAACAAGGGCGACCCGCACCTCATCCTGAATCAACTGTACCAGTACTCGAAGCTCCAAAAAACGGTCAGCATCATTATGCTCGCGCTGGTGGACGGCCGCCCGCGCGAACTCACGCTCAAGGAGATGTTGCAGAAATTCCTCGAGCACCGGGTCCACGTCATCCGGCGGCGCACCGAGTTCCTGTTACGCGAGGCGAAGCGCCGGGGGCACATCCTCGAAGGGCAGCTCATCGCCATCGCGGACATCGAGAACGTCATCAAGATTTGCCGCACGTCCCCGAACCGCACCGAGGCGAAGACCCGGCTCCAGGGGCTCGCGGTTCCGTCCAGCTTAATGCAACGCGCGATCGGCGAAGCGGCCTTCGACGCGCTCCAGCGCGAACTCGGCACCGTGTCCGAGTACCGCATGACGGAAGCCCAGGCCGAGGCCGTGGTCCGGCTCCAGCTCGGTCAGCTCGCGGCCCTCGAAAGCGACGAGATCCTAAAAGAGTATCTCCAACTCCGCGACCTGATCCGCGGGTACGAGACGCTGCTCTCGGACGACGCGAACGTCCGTGCCGTGATCCGCGACGATCTCGAAAAGATGGCCGCGAAGTACGGTGACGCGCGCCGAACCGAGATCACAGACGGCGACGGCGACGTGGATATGGAAGACCTGATCGTGGACGAGCCGAACGTCGTCACGATCACACACGAGGGGTTCGTGAAGCGCATGCCGCTGACCGAGTACCGCGTGCAGGGGCGCGGGGGCAAGGGCGTGCAGGGCGGGCTGCGCGACAACGACTTCGTGGAGCACTTCTTCGTGGCCAGCACGAAGGCCTACCTCTTGTGCTTCGCGAACACAGGCCAGATGTACTGGCTGAAGGTCTACAGGATCCCGCAGGCAGCGCGCACGAACGCGGGCCGGAGCATCGCGAACGTGCTCTCGCTCAAGCCCGAAGAGAAGATCACGAGCATCGTGCCGGTGCGCGAGTTCAGCGAGGGCTACCATCTGCTCATGACTACCCGCCAGGGCACGGTGAAGAAGACCGACCTGATGGCGTACAGCAACGTGCGGAACGGGGGGATCATCGGTATCACACTCGACGAGGGCGACGAACTCATCAACGTCGCGCTCACGAAGCCGGGCGACGAGATCATCCTGAGCACACAGAAAGGCATGGCGATCCGCTTTCGCGAGTCCAACGCTCGGACGATGGGTCGCACGGCCCGCGGGGTGAAGGGTATCAAACTCGGCAAGGACGACGCACTCGTCGGCATGGTGGTCGCGGACCCGGACGGGGTACTCCTCACCGTCTGCGAAAACGGCTACGGCAAGCGCACGCCGTTCGGCGCGAACACCCCGGTGCCCGAGGGGGCGACCGACTCCGACGACGATAACGCGGCCGAACCGGAGGTCGTGGAGCCAGAAGCGGAAAGCACCGACTCCGAAAACGAGAACGACCCGTCGAACATGCGATACCGGCTCCAGCGCCGCGGTGGTAAGGGCGTGAAGGACGTGAAGGTGACCGCCAAGAACGGCAAGGTGATCGCCATCACGAGCGTGCGCGACGGCGACGAAATCATGCTCATCACGAAGGACGGCATGGTAACTCGAAGCCGAGTGGACGCGATCCGCATCGTCGGCCGGAACACGCAGGGCGTGAAGGTCATGAACCTGAGCGACGGCGACCGGATCGTGTCGGTCGCGAAGGTGGCTCAAGATAACGTCGGCGACGCGGGGGAGGTAAAAGAATAAGACAGAAGACACTGAGCCGCGGGTGAACACAAACAGCGCAGATAAACCCCAGACGAGATTCCGTTCCGAATCACACGGGCCGACTTTCTTAGCTCGCGCCTAATTCCTGGGCTTTATCCGCGCTATTTGCGTTCATCCGCGGCTCCGCTCTTCTCCCCTAGATTTTGGAGCCTGGTTCAATGCGCGTGTTGATTACCGGCGGGTACGGGTTCATCGGGGCGTGGATCATCCGCAACCTGCTGTCGCGCGGCGATCAGGTGTGGGTCTTCGACCTCCGCGAAGACGCCCGCCGATTACGGCTGATCCTCCCCGAGAGCGAGGTCGCGAAGGTCACGTTCGTGCAGGGCGATGTGACCGACCTCAAGGCACTCTCTGCCGCGATTGCTACTCACCAAATTTCGCACATCATTCACCTCGCCGGATTGCAAGTACCGACGTGCCGCGTGGACCCGATGCTGGGCGCGAAAGTGAACGTGCTCGGCACGCTCGCCGTGTTCGAGGCCGTGAAAGCCGCGGGCGATCAGGTGAAGCGCCTCGTGTACGCCAGCTCTGCTGCGGTCTTCGGCGGCCCGGACAAGTACCCGGCCGGCCCCCAACCGGACGACGCGCCGCTCGTTCCCAGCACCCACTACGGCGTGTTCAAGTGCTGCAACGAGGGCAACGCCCGTATCTACTTCCAGGATTCCGGCATTTCGAGCGTCGGGCTGCGCCCGTGGACCGTGTACGGCGTCGGTCGTGACCTCGGCATGACCAGCGAGCCGACGAAGGCCATCAAAGCGGTGCTGCTCGGCCGGCCGTACCACATCAATTTCGGTGGGGCGAGTGACTTCCAGTACGTCGATGACGTGGCGAAGACGTTCATCTACTCGATGGACCGGCCGTACTCGGGGGCAAAGAGCTACAACCTCCGCGGCGCGGTCATCACGATGAAGGAGTTCCACGCGGCGCTCAGCACCGTGTTGCCAGAAGCAGCAAAGTTGGTCACGTTCGGAACCACCCAAATCGCCATCGCCTACGACCTCTCCGACGACGGCCTCCAGCGCGACCTGGGACCGATGCCGAAAACGCCACTCGAAGCCGGTATCCGCGAGACGGTCGCGATCTTTAAGCAACTTCAAAGCGAAGGGCGACTCGACACCTCGGACCTCGACGCGCCCAAAATGGCCCCGGTCGCGGTCGCCGACGAGCCGTAAAAGTTATTCCGCGTAGTCCGCTATTCCGCGGGCGGGCTACGCGGTGGCTATCCAAAAAGTACCAACCGAATCGCATCGGACACTTCTCCACATTTTGCCGTACCCCTACCTTCACGCGCAGTTGTAATTCCGCCATTTGCGGAATGTAGACTTTCTGTGAAGTCGCAACGGTTACAATGATCGCGCAGAAACTGCGGGCGCCAATCCGCAGCGCCAAAAACGCTCGAAAGCCTTGAAAACCCGGCACTCCGTCACTTCTCGTCGAATTTTGATCCGTTGTGGCACGGTCCCTGCATTACAGCACCTCATCGAAACGAAACCTAACCGCAAGGAAGCATAGAGATGACCCCGATCACCAACACCGCCCGCGTTACCACGACCGCCTCGACCACCACCGACGCCGAAAAGCTCCTTCGCGACATGGCCTACGTCCTCAAGCTGACCCGCCGCGTGAAGGAAGAAATGAGCGCCGACCGCGCTCAAACCCAGACCCCGGCCACGAACCCCGAACGTGCGCTGGTCGCGTAAGACTGAGCCATCCCCCATGCCGCTCCCTTAGTCTCCTTTGAAACAGGAGGACCAAGCAAAGCGGGCGGGAATTCCCAACGGCTTACTCCCGCCGTTCGGATCCCCGCCCGCTTTTTTCGTTTACCCACACGCCTTCACGTCAACGCCACCCGCCCATCTTGCCACCCTTTCGCTGGCCCAATCGCCGGGTTATTCCAATCGTGCGAACGAATCTGGATTTGTGCAAAGTTCGCGGAGCACCGTGGCCGAAAACTTTTCTGAAGCGAATGGTTCGTTGGGTCATCGGGGAGGGGGAAATGAAGCGTACCGCGACCACGTTGGTGCTTTTAGCCGGATTCGGCGGCGGGTGCGTGAGCCCCGAGCCGCAAGCCCAGCCACAAACCCAAATGCCGCCGCAGCGCGCCGGCGGGTTCGGCACCGTTACCCGTGGTAAAGAAGTTGGTGGGGTGCAGGGGCCGACCGGCGAACCGGTGATGGCCGTTCGCGGGTCCACTCCGATGGGTGGAGCGAGCGGAGTGAAGCAAGCCGGCGGGCCGACCGCGCTCGTCGGCGACACCGGCATTGTTCGCCCCGTGTCGGGCTTCGGCCACACGCGGGTCACCGCGAACGAGGGCTGCACGAGCTGCTCCGTGCCGGGCGTCGGCGGTGGCGTCATTCGTGACGCCGGTTCGAGCTATGGGCCGCCCCCGGGTTACGGGGCCGCCGGTCCTTACGGCCCGCAGGACTCACTGCGGCACGGTATCGTTCCGGTGCCTACGATGGGGCCGCCCGGAGCCGTTGCCGCGTTCGGGGCCATCGGTGCGGGTGGTGGTGGGATGGGCATGCGGGCGGGGTTGCCGAACGGCCGCTCGTCGATCAACTTCACCGGCCCGGCCGGGATGAAGGTGACGTGGCAGTTGCCGGACGGGAGCTTCAACGACGAGGCCAGCGCGCTGACCGCGCCGAAGGCTTACAACTTCCTGCAAGGGTCCGTGTACCGGTTGCGGCTCACGAGCATCCTGCCGGATCACCCGGGTAGCTCGTTCTACCCGACGCTCGAAGTGGCCCCGGCCAACCCGAAGACGCTCGTGTTTCTGAGCCACTCGTCGGTGCCACTCACGTTCACCGCGGACGACTTCGCTCAGGCGAAGGCGGGTAACCTCGTGGTGAAAGTGGTGTACCTGCCGGACCCGATCAACCAGGACTTCAGCACCGTCGCCGGCGCCGAAGAAGTGGTGTCCACGCGGCTCGAACCGGGTGCCGATCCGGTCGCGGAAGCCCAGCGCCGTGGGGCGATCCTGGCTATCATCCGCATGGGTAACATCGACCTGGAGAACCGCGTCTCGCCCACGATGACCGCGCCGCCCCCCGGTCTGATGCTGCCGCCGGGTGGTCCGGTGCCGGCTCCGAACGCAACGCCGCCGAAGCCGAAGGGCGCCGTCGAACTGCCGATCAACCCGCCGGGCACCGCTAGCGTCCGCCCGCTGGTCGCTCTGCCCGGACTACCAGCCGGTGCTCCGACGGACCTGCCGCTCGCACCGAGTGCTCCGGTGGCCCCGACCGCTCCTGGCCTGAAGTCGGCGATCAAGTAAACGCAAGTTCCAACGAGTTCCAGGTTCCGAGTTCCGGTTCCGAGTTAAAGACCGCGGGCGAACAGCTTGTGTCTTCAACTTGGGAACCGGAACTCGGAACCTGTTGCTGAATAGAGGTTCGCCATGAGAGCGAAAACGCTGACGCTGCTCGGTGCCCTGGCCGTTGCTCAGGGGCTCGCTCCGGCCCAACCGGGACCGGTCCCGACACAAGGGGGGGGCGCGGGGTTCGGCGCAGCGCAACCGGGACCACTCGGTCCGCCCCGCATGATTCCCGGAGCAGATGTGCTCCAACCTGGTATGGGCGCGCCGGTGCCCGCTCCGCTCGTCGCGGCCAAGTTCCTCGCACCGAAAGACGTGCGCGTCACCGCGTTCCCGGGTTCGGCCCAGAGCCGGATGTACGACGCTCCCGCCGTGATGGGCCTCCGGCCCGGTTACGTGTACCGCTTCGAGCTGAGCAACCTACCGTACAGCCCCGGTCAAGCGCTGTACCCGGAAGTAGAAGTGCGCGGAACACTGGTCCCGCGCCCCGGCATGAAGTACATGGATCACCCGATCCCGCTCGTGTTCTCGGCGTCCGACATCGAACGCGCGCTCAAAGGCGCGGTGATTACGAAGGTCATTTACCTGGAAGACCCGGAGAAGGCGTTGCCCACGGAAGTGGGGGCAAACTCCCCGGTCGAGATGACCGACAGCACCGACAGCGACGCGGTCAAATCCGCGCTCGCCAACGGCCGGCTCATGGCGATCGTCCGCTTGGGCAATCTGAAGCCCACCGCTGACCAACTCAAGACGTATGTAATCGAAGGCACGATTTTGCTCCCGGGCGAGAAGCTCCTGAAATCACCGATCGCTCCACCGCAGTTTTCGTACTTCGCGTGCCCGATGTACGACCCGCTCCTGGGACCGAAGGGGCCGAAAGAGGAGTGTTTCGTCGACGGTGGTGACAAGGGAGCCCCATTGGGGATCGGTCCGAACGGTCGGCTCGGCGGATTGAACGCGACCGATGTGGGTGTGGAGTACACCATCGGCGGGCGCAGAAAAGTAACGACCTCCAACGAGGTCTGCATCTGCTCGCCGCGGTTCATGATTCGCCGCGCGGAAGTGTTGCCGAACGGCTTGGATCACCAAGTGCGGGCAGCGGCAAACGTGGGCGCAATGGGTGCCGGGGCTATCAAAGACCGGCGCGCGCCAATGGTCGATATCGCCCGAACCAAACCGGCCGAGTTCGAGGGCAAGGTGCGCCCGTCCGCGTTCGTGGGTAAGGTGGGTACAGCGTTCTTCATCAACACCAGCCGGCCAGCAGCGGTCGGCCAAATCGCGGGTGTGAAGATCGTCGGCGTGGTGGTCGAACCGGAACAACTCACCGCGTTCCCGAGGCTGGCCCCGCTCACCGTGACCAAGAGCGTGGGCCCATCTGGCCCGAAGGAAGCAGGTGAAGTGGTAACGATCACGATCCGGTACGCGAACACCGGCTCGAAGGCCGTAAGCGACATCGTGGTCAGCGACAGTTTGAGCGGGCGCCTGGAGTACGTGGAGGGCTCGTCGCAGTCCGACCGGCCCTCGAACTTCACCGTCGCGGACAACGAAGTCGGCTCAACGGTAGTACGCTGGGAGTTACCCGGCACGATCCTCCCGGGCCAGAGTGGAACCGTGCGGTTCAAGGCAAAAGTGCGGTAACTTTTGGGATCAGACGTGTTCCGCGCAAAGACGAACCCGGCCCATGTGAGCCGGGTTCGTCTTTGCGCGAAATTTCAGATTTACAAAGGTCGCTCGCAAACAAACAAAAGGTTAGTCCGGGCAAGCTCACGCACTTTCGCGTTCGTGCGTGTCCACGGCAATCGGTTTCTCGCGCTCCACGAAGCGCACCTTTACGGTCGGACCGGCGATGTGATGGAGCAAGTGTTTTGGCAGGTGGCACCGAATCACGACTTCGTTCACGTCGTCGCGGAACTCCTGGCGGTAGATTTCCGCGTGCGCGTTCAGGAACGCCAGCACCCGACCGTTGCCCGAATCGGTGACGATCTCGGCTTCCGCGAAATCTTCGGCCAGCGCTTCCATCACCGCGTCTTCCAACCGCTCGATGCCCTCGCCCGTTAACCCGCTCACCGCCACCGCGCGGGGGTGGTGGGTTTCCAGCAGGGTGAGCAGCGAACGGTCCGCGAGTTTGTCGATCTTATTCAGAACTAGTAACGTCGGTTTCTGATCGCAGTCCAGTTCTTTCAGAACGGTGGTCACCGCGCGAATGTGGTCTTCGGCTTGCGGGCTGCTGGCGTCCACAACGTGCAACAACAGTTTCGCGTGCCGCGCCTCGGAAAGCGTCGCTTTGAACGACGCGACCAAGTGGTGGGGTAAATCGCGGATGAATCCGACCGTGTCGGAGAGCAGCACCCGCCCCCAGTCGCGGATGTGCCACTGGCGCGTGCGCGTGTCGAGCGTGGAGAACAGTTGGTTCTTCACGTACACGCCCGCCTTAGTCAGCGTGTTCATCAACTGTGATTTGCCCGCGTTCGTATAGCCCACGAGCGAAATCGTGTGCTCCTCGGACCGACTCTTCACCTCGCGCTCCTTGCGCGCGAGCACCTCGTTGAGTTTGTGCTTGAGGTCGCGGATGCGGTGCTGAACGAGTCGGCGGTCGCTTTCGAGCTGCGTTTCACCCGGACCGCGGAGCCCGATCCCGCCGCCCTTCTGACGCGACAAGTGCGTCCACATCTGCTTGAGGCGCGGGAGCGAGTATTCGAGTTGCGCGAGTTCGACCTGGAGCTTCGATTCGGCCGTGCGCGCCCGGCTCGCGAAGATGTCGAGAATCAGTTCGCTCCGGTCGAGTACCTTCACCCCCAGCGCGTGTTCGAGGTTGCGCGCCTGACCGGGCAAAAGGTCGTTGTCGAAGATGACCACGTCCGCGTCCGCCCCTTCGACCAGTTCGTGCAACTCACCGACCTTACCGCTACCGAGGTACGTCGCGAGTTGTACGTCGTGGCGCCGTTGGGTGAGTTGGCCCACCACACTCGCCCCGGCCGACTCCGCTAGGCCGCGGATCTCGTCGCACGGGTCGGCCTCGTTGGGCCAGGGCCGCTCCGGGAGCGCGACGCTGACCAGCACCGCTTTTTCGCTCGCGACCGAGAACTCTTCCCGCTGGGTGTCGAATGCCTTACTGATGGTCACGTCCTCCGGCGCGGGGTGCGCCGTACACATTGTAAACGAAGCGGATCGAACACAAAAAGGCGCAACGGCCACAAAAACACAGTACCCCACTTTGTATTCGTTCCATGTGCCGTGTGTTTTTGTGACCGGTGTGTCTGTTGGTATCAACGCCACGGCCCGGTCGGGATGAGACATCCCGGCCGGGCCGTGGGTTCACGTTTCCGCGCCCGAACCGTGTTTCCCGATTCGGGTGGGATCGTGTTTACTTCTCACCGCCCGGGAGCAGTGGGACGGTGGGGAGCGCGATGTCGCCCCTGGTGCCGGTGAACACCGGGGTCACGTCGACCCGGAACGACTTGCGGTCCGGGTTCAGCTTGTACGTGGCCCGGATGTCCGCGGCCCCGGCCGAGATCCCGGCCTCGCGCGTCTCCGCCGGGGCCGACACGAGCGGGGCCTCGACCCCGCCCGACGACGTCACCGGGGCACCCAGCGCGCTCCCCGCGGTCCCGAACCCGGCACCCAGACCCGACTGCCCCAAACCGGCACCGGTCGTCTCCGAGCGCACCTCACGGACCGCACCGAGCTCCTCGGACAGCACCGCCAGGGCCGTGCGCGAGCCCCCGTCCAACTTCACCTCCACCCCCTTACCGCCCACCGGAACCTCCAACAGGTCCACGGACTGACGGTCCGTCCCCTGGAACCGGGTCACCTTGATCCGCGCGCTCCCACCCAGCGGGCGCCCGAACGCCTGCTTCACCGACACCGTGTACGCACCGGTGAACGCGCGCGCGGCCGCGTACACCTCGGACCGGTCCGCGCCCTGGGCCAGCAGGTCACCCTTGAGCACACCCCCGCCCGTGGTGCGCGTGTGGGTCGCCGAGCACACCGAGCCCGTCGGTTCCGACACCACCAGGTCCAGGTCCGCGTTACCCTGCCACTGGAGCTCGATCACCAGGTCCCGGCGCCCCTGCTCCGCGACCGCCCGGGTCAGGGCCTCGGTCCCCTGGCCCGCGTCCCGGAGCCGGGCCTCCAACTTGGGCAGGCGCGCCCGGGCCTGCTCGTGGTAGTCGATCCCGTCGCTCGTGTTCCAGTCCCGGGCCAGCAGACCGTTCGCCGCCCACACCACCGCGTCGGTCCGCACGTCGCTGGCCCGCTCCGCGTACGCCAGCGCGTTCGCATAGGGCGTCGGGTCCTCGGGGCTGCACGCGGCCGCGCGCCGGCAGAACGCCACCGCCCGGCCGTGGTTCTTCAGGTCCGCCTCGGCACGCGCCGCCCGCAGGTACGCCGCGGCACTGCCCGGGTCCAGGTCGACCCCCGACACCGACGCGCGCTCGACCTCGACCGGGCTCGCGCCCGCCGCGCGCAGCGCCACGCCCAGGGCCTCGTGCGCCCACGCCTCGGTCGCCAGGCCCTTGCGCAGGTTCCCCTTGAGCACCTCGGCCGCGTGACCGTACTCCTCGAACTCCATCAGGAACTCCGCGCACGCCACGATCAGACCCGGGTCCGTCACGGTCCGGTCGATCGCGTTGCTCCACATCGTGCGCGGGTCCGTGCCCAGCTTCCGACGGTCCGCGACCGGGTCCACCTTCGGGTTCACCAGCGTCGGGGCCACACCCGCCACCGCGTTCACCGGCCCCCCACCGTTGCCCGCGCCACCCGGCCCGATGACCAGGGCCCCGCCACCCGGGCGCCCCACCCCCGGGCCCTGGGCGTTGCCCTCGGCCGTCTTCTTGAGCTTGATCGTGGTCGCCGAGTGGTACCGCGTGGTCCCGCGCACGATCAGCGCACGGGCCGGAGGGTAGTACCCCAGCGAGTTCAACTTGGCCGCGTCCACCGTGGGCACCTCGTCCTCCCCCATCCCCGGCATCGGCTGCGTGTTCGGGATGTTCGCCCACTCCCCCTTCGCCACGGTCTCAAAAATCAGGCGCATGAGCAACTGGCTCTGGTCACCGCCCTGGAGACCGAACTGACCCCCCAGGTTCCCGAACTGACCCAACTGCCCGCCCGTGATACCCGTGATCCCGCCCCCGGCACCCAGGTTCCCCTGGTTACCCAGCTGCTGGCCCGTGCCACCGAACGGCCCGCCACCGCCCATCGCGTTGAGCGGGTTCCCACCCACGCCCACACCACCCGCGCCGAACGGGTTCCCGAAGTTACCACCGATGTTCTGCAAGCCCCCACCGAACAGGCTCGCCTGACCGAAGATCGCCAGGCTCTGGTTCTGGAACTGCTGGTTCTGGAACAGCACCTGTTGGTTAACGGACTGGGGGATCGGGATCGCGAGGTCGGCGACCGGGAACACCTGGGTCACCTTCTCCTCGAGGCGCCGGTTGAACGTGGTGATCTCGATGTACTCGGGGCGCACGACGTACGTGGCGTTCATCGACAGGAGCACGATGTCCAGGAAGTTCCCGAGGGTGAGCCCCTGGAGCTGCGTGGACACGAGCTTCGCCTTGGCCTCCTTGATGTTCGGCTGCTGCTCCGCGTTGAAGTACTCCTCCATGATCACGAACGACACCTCGTACCGCTTGGACAGGAGCGACAGCAACTCGAACAGCGGGACCTCGTTGAGGTTCTTGTCCCCCAGGTCCACGGGCCGGGTCGGGTCCTCGATCTTGTCACGGATCTGCTTCAGCCCGGTGCCCCCGTTGGCACCCAGGTTCGAGTTCTCGTACACCTTCTTCCGGTACCCGGTGAGCTCCTGCCACACCTTCGCCGGGGGGAAGTGGACCGGGGGCTCGTCCGGGTACGGGATGTGAGACTTCTCGGTCTGCATCATCGCCTGCAGGAACCGGTCCTCGCGCACCCGGGTCAGCTCCTTCCACTCGCGCAGCTGCGTCGCCTGCTGACCGATGATGTAGCTCGCGGTCGCGGTCGGGGGCACCGCCAGGCCCTTGTTCGTCTTCTCCTGCACCATGAGCTGCGCCTCCTGGTACGCGAGCGCGTACCGGGCGTGCTGCATGAGCTGGCGGAACTGGTCGATCCGGTTCTTGTCGCTCGCCTGCGCGTCCGCGGCACGGTCGAACTCGCTGAGGTGCTGCCGGGTCCGGGCCAGGGCCTGGCGCTCCGCGTCCGCCTGGCGCTTGATCTCCGCCCCCTTCACGAACACCTCGCGCATCTGCGCCTCCAGGTCGCCCACCAGCTGGCGCCGGGCCTCGGCCCCGAGCCCGTCGTACCCCTGGATCTCGTCGCGCTGGCGCTTCAGGTCCTGGTACGCGCCCTCCGGGTCGGTCCGCAGGAACTGACGGGCGCGCCGGATCGTCGCGTCCACGAGCACCCGGTACCGCTGCTCCTCGATCTGGCGCCGGGCCGCGGCCTCGCGCACCAGGTCCGCCCCCCCGCGCCCGGGCTCACCGGCGGACCCGCCGCGGCCCCCCCTTGGGCTCCTGAGCGGCCCGGGCCGGGCCCCCGACCTGCTTGGCCAGGTCCGCCCGGGTCAGGGCCCCGGCGCGCATCTTGGCCACCAGCGCGGCCCCGTGCGCGGCCTCCCGGTCCGTCGGGTCCACCTTCCGGGCCGCGGCGTACAGCTTCTCGGCCTCGTCGAACCGGTCCACGCTCACGGCCCACACCGCCTGCGTCAGGAACTCGTCCCGGTACAGCTTCACCTGCGTGCTCGCCAGCGCGAGCGCCCGGTCCGACTGCAGCATCGCCGGCGCGTCCTTGTGGGGCGCGTTCCTCCACTGGGTCACCATCAGGTTCAAAAAGAAGTGGTCCACCCGCGGGGCCGGGAGCGCCTGCGACAGGTTCAGCACCACGCCCTTGCCCGACACGGTCCCGTTCACCGTCGCGCTCACCCCCGTCGCCCCCGGCCGGGCGATCCTGCCCATGACCAGCGTCGCCCGGTCCGCGCGCAGCGGGGGCAGCTTGGTCGGGTACGACTCGCCCACCTCGGGGCCGAACGACCACGTCTCGGGCTTCACCACCGCCACGTCCAGCGCGCCCACCAGGCGCCCCACGAACGCCTTCTGACCCGGCGCCTGCGACAGGTCCTCCTGGACCCGGACCACGGCCCCCCCCGTCAGGGCCGTGAGCCCGTGCAGGTTCTGCGCGTCCAGCTTCAGGCCCAGCGGCACCGCGAAGAACCCCACATCGTCCCGGTCCATCCGCCCCCCCAGGGCCAGGCGCTGGGACTCACTCACGCGCTCGAACGCGCTCTCCCCGTCACCCAGGTACAACACCACCTGGTGCCGACCCCGGTTCGGGGCCAGCGTCGCGAGCGCCTTCTCGAGCCCCCCCTTGAGGTCCGTCGCACCCGAACCGTACTCGACCTCGGTCAGGGCCCGCGCCGCTTCCGCCACGTTCTCCGCGCCCGGGGCCTGGAACCCCGCCGTCAGGGCCCGGGTCGCACCCGGGGTGCTCAGGGACCACACGCTCACACGGTCACCCGAGCCCAACTGCGCGGCCAGACCGGTCACGATCTGACGGGCCTGCTGGAGCGCGCGCCCGGCCTGGCTCGCGGACGTGTCCACCAGCACCAGCACGTCGCGCGGGCGCGGGGCCGGGGCCGGAACCTCGGGGCGCACCTGCCACGCGAACACGAGCTCCCCGTCCCGCGGCTGGTACGTGAGCACCGGAACCGTACCGAACTTGGTCGCCACCAGCTCGTCCACGAGCCGGCCCCCGTCCGGGCGCCCGCCCACCGGGCCCGCACCGGGCGCGGACGTACCCGTCCGCAGATCCCCGAACAAGGTCGTGCCCAGAGCCGCGAGGGTCGCGGACACCCCCAGCAGCACCGGCAACAACCGCAGCCGTTTCACGACACTCATTGCCCGTCGCTCCTACTGGTGAGACACCTGGTACGACAGCCAGGTGACCCGGACAAGTACGAACTAAGCCCAATTTTAAGCCACGCCTCAACAGTTCCGCCACGCAAAAGCAGCCGAACCCGTGCATTGCACGAGGCTTGGGGAGGCTGCTCCCGTGGCAGACCTTGCGATCGCAAGGCGCCGCCAATTGGGACAGTCTAGCCGGTGTAACGGGACTTCCGGCGTGCCGTTGGTAACTTCGTTTGATCCGCGTGCCAAAAGCAAAGTTAATGACCATTCCGCCCCTAAAACCGGCACCACCGGCCCGGGGATTTTGATTTGACTTGCCTGTTCCGCGGCCTAGGCTCCTTGAGGCCAGACAGAAGGATAATTCCGCCGGGACAGTGGGAAGTTCCAAGCTCTCGGTTCCAGGTTCCAGGCCGGCTCCATCCAAAACACGTGCCAGGTAACTCGTTCTGGCTTCATAACTTGGAGCCGAGAACTTGGGACTCGGAACTTAAATACTATGGCGAATCCGAACACGCCGAACGATCAACAATCGTCCCTCTCGGCCGCAGAGCTGCGCCGGCGGTTACTGGCTTCGACCCCGCCTCCAATCGCTGCGACCTCGGCCACGACCGACCCGATCGCGGAATTAGTGGAGGAAGTAGAAGAAATTCCGGCCACGCCGATCGCGTCTCCTGTGTCTTGGGCCGGTGGGACCAACGATCTCCTTGCGCGACTGCGAATGCCGGGCAAATCCGGCTCGGTCCCCGTACCGGCTGTGCGCCAAGCTCCGCTCACGCCGCCACCAGAACCACCACGCAGTCCTCTGACTCGGCGCACCGGGCCGGGTGGTTCCGGGAGCCGGTTTAACGACCCGTCCAGCGCCATCGCGGGCGCCCTGAACCAACTCGCCGACCTGTCGCCGACCGGCGGCCGGTACGACGACGCACCGATGAACGAGGTGCAGCGTCTGCGCGGGGAAAATAAAGAACTGCGCTCGCTACTCGATGAGATGAAGCACCTGCTCCAAGAGGCGAGTAACAACGAACAACAACTCGGCGCGAAGGAGAAAGAGTTCGAGGCGGTCGTAGCCGAAAAGGACGCTCAGATCGATGAACTGAGCGCACAACTGGGCGCGATTGAAGAACAGATCGCGAAGGGCGAGTTGGCCCCGCCGCCGCCGGCTCCGAAGACCCGCAACGAGCTGGAAGAGTGGGGCGACGAACTCGAACGCGAGAGCGCCAAACTGACCCAGGATAAGAGGAAGCTCGAAGACGAGCGCCGGCAGTTGCGCGAGGACGAAGAAGCACTCGAACAGCAAATGCGCCAGATGGAAGTATCGATGGCCCGCGAGCGCGCGATGCTCGCCCGGCAAGAAACCGAACTCAAGCGGTTGAGTGCGGAGATTCAACACGAACTCGACATTCTTCAGCGCGGCGACGCCGGATTGCGGGAACAGATGTCGAAGTTCCAGCGCCGGGCACAAGAAGTTATGGTCAAACCAAACGGCCCGCCGCCCAACGGCCGTCGTTAATAACAGCACCCGAGCTACAACAGTGAAGCCCGCGAACTCGTGTTCGCGGGCTTCACTGTTGTTCCCGAAAGCGTTGACATCTCAGCACATTCTTCATTCACAACCGCTCGCTCATCTCATATCCTCTACAACAATTCTCCCCACCACGAGAGGCACCCAATGAGCCAGTTCACCGCGCTCGACGTGACCGCTATCAACACCATCCGCACGCTCGCGATGGACGCGGTGCAGAAGGCCAACTCCGGCCACCCCGGTGCGCCGATGGGCCTGGCCCCGGTCGCGTACACGCTGTGGAACAAGTTCCTCAGCTACGACCCGGCCGACCCGATGTGGCCGAACCGCGACCGGTTCGTGCTCTCCAACGGGCACGCCTCGATGCTCATTTACTCGCTGATTCACCTCGCGGGTATCAAGAACGTCGATCACCACGGCAAGGTGCTGGACGAGCCCTCGCTGCCGCTGGACCAACTCAAACAGTTCCGCCAACTGAACAGCAAGACGCCGGGGCACCCGGAGAACGAGTACACCGCCGGCGTGGAAACCACCACCGGGCCGCTCGGCCAGGGCGTGGGCAACGCAGTCGGCATGGCGATCGCCCAAAAGTGGCGCGCGGCGCACTACGGGCGCCCCGGATTCGAGGCGCTGTTCGACCACCGGGTGTACGCCATCTGCGGCGACGGCTGCATGATGGAGGGCGTCGCGAGCGAAGCGGCGTCACTCGGCGGGCACCTGAAGCTCAACAACCTCACGCTCATCTATGACGACAACGGCATCACCATCGACGGGCACACGCACCTCGCGTTCAGCGAAGACGTGCCGGCGCGGTTCGCCGCTTACGGCTGGAACGTGCTCCGCGTGACCGACGGTAACGACCTCGACGGCATGGCGAAGGCGATCGAAGCCTCGAAGTCGTCCGACCGCCCCACGCTCATCGCGCTGAAGACGGTCATCGGCTACGGGTCGCCGAACAAGGCGGACACTCACGCGGCCCACGGCGAACCGCTCGGCCCCGACGAGATCAAACTCACGAAGAAGGCCTACGGCTGGCCAGAAGATTCCTCGTTCCTTGTCCCGGACGGCGTGTACGACCTCTTCAAAGGTGGCATCGGAAAGCGCGGTGCCGAGGCCCGAGCCGCGTGGCAGAAGCTGTTCACGGACTACAAGGCGAAGTTCCCCAAAGAAGCCGCCGAACTGGAAGCACTGGAGACGCGCGACCTGCCCGCGGGTTGGGACAAGGACATTCCCGTGTTCCCGACCGATGCGAAGGGACTCGCCACCCGGGAAAGCTCTGGCACGGTACTGAACGCGATCGCGAAGCACGTGCCGTGGATGGTCGGCGGGTCGGCGGACCTGAACCCCTCGACCAAGACGTTCATGAAGTTCCCGGAAGCGGGCGTGTTCACGCCGAAGACACCGGGCGGGCGCAACGTTCACTTCGGCGTGCGCGAGCACGGTATGGGCGCCATTATGAACGGTATGGCGCTCTCGAAACTGCGGTCCTACGGCTCCGGGTTCCTCATCTTCTCCGACTACGGGCGCCCGCCGATCCGCCTCGCCGCGATCATGGGACTGCCGGTGCTGTACGTGTTCACGCACGATTCGATCGGCGTCGGCGAAGACGGCCCCACGCACCAGCCGATCGAACAGATCATGTCGCTGCGTGCGATCCCGAAGCTGATCCTGATCCGCCCCGGTGACGCGAACGAAGTGGCCGAGGCGTACAAGGTCGCCCTCCAAGAAAAGCACCACCCCGTCGTGCTCGCGATGACGCGGCAAGCCCTGCCGACGCTCGACCGCACGAAGTACAACCCGGCGTCCGGCGTGGCAAAGGGCGGCTACGCCCTGAACAACGTGCCGAACCCGGACGTGCTGCTCATCGCGACCGGTAGCGAACTGCCGCTCTGCGCGGACGCGGCCGAAAAACTCGCCGCCGAGGGCATCAAGGCCCGCGTCGTCAGCCTGCCGTCGTGGGAACTGTTCGAGAAGCAGGACCAGGCGTACCGCGACAGCGTGATCCCGCCGATGGTGACCGCCCGCGTGTGCGTCGAAATGGGCGGCGCGTTTGGGTGGGAGCGGTTCGCGGGGAGCACCGGCGCGATTATCGGGATGCGGTCGTTCGGCGCATCGGCCCCGCTGAAGGATCTGCTGAAGCACTTCGGCTTCACCGTGGAAGCCGTCGTGAAGGCCGCAAAGGAACAGGTCGGGAAGTAGCCAGCGAACCCCGCCCCGCCGCTCTTGCGGGGCATGTTTGGTGAACAAATTCACCCGCCCGTGGCCGCGAGCGCGTCGTCACGGGTGGGGTAATTCGGGAGCACCTGCGTCAGTTTGGTTAATGTCAGCATCGAGAGCACTGAATCGCTCGGGTTACACACCGTAACCGCGCCCTCACCCCGAACTTGATTCTGAAGACCCACGAGCAACCGGAGCCCGAGGCTCCCGGCAAATTCCAGATTGGTCAAATCAAACACGAACCGGCGCAACCCCGCGCGGTACAGTTCCTGAATCTGCGGGTGCAGTTCATCCACCGCAACCGGGTCCAACTTACCAATAAGCCCGATCACCACCGCGCGGTTGTCCGGGGTGAACTCGAACTGGCTGGCGAACGCCGGCTTCGTCGACATGGCAAACTCGTTACGGGAGAGAAACGGCTCCAAACCATAATACGGACTCGCAGTACGAGGGCATTTGCGCGCAAAATATAGCGACGACACCGCTCCCGGAGTTCGCCGATGCTCTCCACACTGCTCCTCGTTACGATCCCGCTCCCCAATCTTACGTTACCCGCGCCCACCACAAAAGCCGTGCGCGCCGCGGTCGAAATCGCGCTGCCCCAACTGAAAAAGGGCGCGACCGGACACGTCGAGCAGAAAACGTGCTTCGCGTGCCACAACCAAACCCTGCCGATGTTGGCGTTCTCCACCGCGAACGGGCGCGGGTTCACCATTCCGCCTGCTCTGGCGAAAGAGCAAGCGGAGCACATTTCGAGCTTCCTCGAATCGAACCGCGAGCGGTTCAAAGACGGGCGCGGGACCGGCGGCCAGGTGGACACCGCAGCAGCGGCGATCTTCACGCTCGAACTCGCGGGGCACAAGCCCGACGAGAACACCGCCGCTGTGGTCGAATTCCTCCTCAAGTCGCAGTCCGATCGCGATCATTGGCGCGCGAGCGGCGATCGTCCTCCGAGTGAGGCGAGCGACTTCAGTACGACCTACTACGCAGTCCGGGGGCTGAAGTTCTGGGGACCGCCCGCGAACGCGGACAAGCAAAAGACCGCCAAACGCATCGACGCGGCCCGATCGTGGCTCGTGAAAACGCCCGCAAAAGACACAGAGGATCGCGTGTTCCGCTTGCTGGCTCTCAAGGAAACTGGTTCAGAGGCCAAGGAAGTGGCCGCCGCCGCGTGGGAACTTCAGCGCACTCAGCGTGCGGACGGCGGTTGGGCACAACTCGACAACGGGCGCAGCGATGCCTACGCGACCGGTTCGGCACTGGTCGCTCTGCACCTCGCAGGGGGACTGAAAACGGACGCGCCCGCGTACCGGACGGGAATGGCCTACCTACTGAAAACACAGCGTGCGGACGGGACGTGGTTCGTGAAGTCGCGGAGCAAACCGTTTCAGCCGTACTACGAAAGCGGCTTCCCTCACGAAAAGGACCAGTTCATCGCAATCGCCGCGAGCGGATGGGCAACGACCGCGCTGGCGCTGGCGGTGGAAAAGAAGTGAATCAAAAGAGAACCCGGGGTTGAACCCCGGGCTACTCCCGGTGGCCCCGTTGGGGCCGCACAGATATTCATTGCCTTTTGGACCCCGAATGGGGTCACCGGTAATAGCCCGGGGTTTCAACCCCGGGTTCTCTAGCAACCACCGAACTCTCCTTGGCCCCTGGCACTCGCCTCACTTCTTGATCGGCTTGTACTCGACCTTCTTGAACGTCATTACGCTGCCCGGGTCGTGGCCCTGGAGCGCGAAGTGACCCTTCGTGTAGGTGTTGTTCGGGTCTTTGAAGTCGATCGTCTTCTTGCCGTTCACGATGATCGTGATGTGGTTGCCGTCGGCGATCACTTCTTGGGTGAAGAATTCATCGGCCTTGTGCGGGGCGTCCTTCATCACGCAGATTTCCTTGCGGAACTCGCCCAGCTTCGTGCGGCCGTCCGGGTAGAGGCTACCGGTGCGGATCTGGTCGCTGTGCGTTGCGTTGATTTGAGCCTCGTAACCGGCCGGGAAGCCCGGCTCGAACTTCGTGCGGAAGTATTGGCCACTGTTACCCTTGTCGTTGATCTTAGCTTCGACGCGGTAGTGGAAGTTGTCGGCCTCGATCTCGGTGAAGATGTGGCTGGCCGGCCCGCCACCAACAATCAGCCCGTCCTTGATCTGCCAGAGGGTCACTTCTTTACCCGGGGTGCCGTCCTTTTTGTCCTTCTCGACGCCCGCGAAGGCAATCACCTTCCCGGCCTCGTTCTTCGTCTCCTTCACGCCCTTGAACTGGCCGCCCGGGGGGTTGGGGATCTTCCAGCCAGTAAAGTCTTTACCGTTAAACAGTTGCACCCACCCTTCGTCCGCAGCGCGAGCGACGGGTTCGGCGAAAGTCGCTACAGCGACGGCCGCGCACAGTGCCACCGCCATGAGCGAGCGAGAGAGGCATCGGGATTGCATACGTCGGCTCCAGTGAAAGTCGGCAATTTCGCGGACCGCGCGGTTGCCGGAGATGATCCTATTCGCACAAGTTGTGCCCCGCCACCACTCCGCAAGATCAACTGATACGATGCAACCGCACGAACCGAAAAAATTACCCAGAACGTGCAGATCCCGTTGCCTAACATTCGATACGCCAGTACGTTGTTTGTCGTCGAGCATACCTGGGCAGTCTGGGTAATCTTTATTGCCCTCCCGGAATAAGCCGACTAATCAGGGCCGGGCCGGTTCGCAGCAGGGAAGTCGCGAGCGCCCCACTCCCAAATCCCGTGTAAGTGGAGGCTTCGCAATGAAACGGCGTTTGTTGGGTACGGCCCTGCTCGGGGCCGCGGTGTGGTTCACGGCCGGTGACGCGGTCGGTTTCGGCGGGCGCAAGAAGAACGACTGCGGCAGCACCGTCGCGTGCGCCCCGTGCACCAGCTACTCGGTGTCCTACGTCGACAAGAAGGTGACGGCGTACAAGACCGAGTGGGAAACGAAGGACGTGAAGGTCACGGTCAACGAGTGGGTGACCTCCAAGGAAGACTACAAGTACTGGGTCAACGAGCCGGAAACGAAGAAGCAGAAGGTCAAGGTCAAGGAACTGGCGACCAAGGACGAGCCGTACAAGTACTGGGTCAACGAGTGGGTGACCACCAAGGAAAAGATCAAGGTCGCCGAGTGCAAGGCCGTCACGAAGGACGTGGAAGTCACGACCTACGACCTCAAGCCGACCGTGACGAAGCAGAAGCGGACGGTCTGTGAGTGGGTGTGCGTGCCCGTCACCGTGACCTGCGCGGCCCCGGCCCCGAGCTGCGACAGCGGGCGCGGCGGGCTGTTCAGCCGCCTCTGCAAGAAGAAGCACGACGACTGCGCCGCCCCGTGCGCGACTCCGTGCGAAACCCCGTGCGCCCCGGTCACCAAGACCGTGATGCAGCGCCAACTGGTTACCAAGGAAGTCGACGTCGACGTGACCACCTACGAGAAGATCCCGAAGAAGAGCACCCAGAAGGTCACCACCTACGAAACCGTTTGGGTGGAGAAGGAAGTCGACGTCAAGAAGTGCACCCCGGTCGAGAAGGCCGGCACCCGCAAGGTCTGCGTGTGGGTGGACGTCGAGAAGGAAGTTGACGTGACGACGTGGAAGAAAGTCGAAAAGACCAGCACCCGCGACGTGCGCAAATGCGTGGCGGTCGAGAAGACCGTCAAGCAACAGTTCCCGAAGCAAGTGGCTTACGAGACGACCGTGAAGGCGCCCGTGTACACCCTGGTGGTGGCCCCGGCGCCCGCACCGGCACCGTGCGAAACCCCGTGCGCCAGCCCCTGCAGCACCACCGGGTGCAGCAAGCCGGCTCGTGGCGGGCTGTTCCGCGGTCACTGCTGCAAATAAGTCGCACGTCAGCCTGAATTGACCCGACCCCCGGTCCGTGCCGGGGGTCTTTTCGTTTGTACACATCTCCGCGCGCAACACCTTGTAACGAATAAACTTCGGAAATTAATCGCAGCTCCGGCTCATGGGCAAAAAGGGGGCAGGGCGCAATTTGGGTAATTTTGGAGTTTCTATTTGACATATTTTCGCGCATGACGTTTAATCGCGCATATTCCTACCAAATGATTTAAACTGGAAAATCATCAGGGTAGGTAATTCATGGACTAGCCATACAGTTAGTCCCATATGCTCCGAGGTACACCATGTTTTCCCGTTCCCTGAAGTTCGTGGTGTTGGCGGCGCTCACAATGGCCGTCACAGCAGATTCGGCCGAAGCGTTCGGTCGGCGGCAGAGCACTTCGTGCTACACGCCGGTTTACTACTACCCGTGTCCGTGCCCGTGCCCGCCGTCGATTCCGACAGGGTGGGACTGTGCCAAGAACGAGACCAAGGAGTATCTCCGAATTCACATCACGTCGGGTTTTGGAAGCGAGGAAAAGATCGTCGCTCCGGGCGATTGCTTCTACTTCAGTTGGCGGTTGGATAACACTAACCCCCGTGTCTTAAGTGCCTTTACCCTCGACAATAGGTTGGTGGCGTACTTCGACTTCTATCCCCTCAATTTCCCTCTCCCCCACGACTGCTCGCACAACTGTCTGCGGGTCAGCGGCACCACCACGACAATGCAAAAGGCCTCTCCGCGCACAGACAAGAAGTAAGCCGGTGCAATGACGACTCTCGTGCGACGGTGAAAGTCGCCCCCCGGTCCGTGCCGGGGGTCTTTTCGTTTCCCGGAAGCACGAGCGGAGGAGTATCATCGGGCGCACCACAATCCGGAGGCTCCTATGCTTCGCTCACTCGCGTCACTCACGCTCGCCGCACTTTTCAGTGCCATTGCCGCAATTCCCGGTTCGGCCGCCGCGCCGCAAAAGCTCAAACTGACAGCGCGAAAGGTCACCGAGGTCGAAGAAACCGTTGCCGTCACCGACCCAACGACCAACGTCACCAAAACGGTAACCGCGAAACGGGGCGTCCCCACGAACGTTACCGTCGAAGTCGATCCCACGAGGACCGCCATCGTGGTGTGCGATATGTGGGACGACCACTGGTGCCAGAGTGCGTCGAAGCGGTGCGCGGAACTCGCGAAACAGGCGGAACCGGTCCTGAAAGCCTGCCGCGAGCAGGGTATGACGATCATTCACGGCCCGTCGGACACGATGCCGTTCTACAAGGATCACCCGGCGCGCAAGCGGGTCGCAGATGTGAAGAAAGTGGAGCCGCCGAAGTCGAAAGACCTACCCAACCCGCCGCTACCGGTAGACGACACGGACGGCGGGTGCGACGACGAGAAGCCCGCGAAGCAGTTCAAGGCGTGGACCCGCCAGAACGCAACCATCACCATCGACGAAAAGAAGGACTACATCACAGACAACGGGACAGAAGTATACAGCATCATGAAGGAGAAGGGAATCGACACGCTCTTCGTGATGGGCGTTCACACCAACATGTGCGTGCTGAACCGAACGTTCGCGATCAAGCAGATGGTGAAGTGGGACGTGCGGACGTTCCTGGTCCGCGACCTGACGGACGCGATGTACAATCCGAAGATGAAGCCGTTCGTGGCTCACGACAAGGGAACGCAGCTCATCATCGAGCACATCGAAAAGCACTGGTGCCCGACCATTGAGAGCAAATCGTTTCTCGCCACGAAGTGACCACGAAGGAGATGAATTGGTAGGCAATGTGCTGAGGTGAGGCAGGAACTTCACCCCAGCATACCAGTGAGTTACTTCACTTCCAAATCGATGACATTCTTCTGACCCGCAACTACGTCCTTCTTCAATGTTGTCTTCGCCGGATCGCCTAATTCCGCCCGGAGGCGACTTTTCTTACCCTTCGCGAAGTCCTGCTCGAGTTCCGCACGAGGAGGCAACCTATCTGGAAAGGCCGCACGGTCTCGTAAAACAATCCGATAGGTTCCAACCGCTGCCCCCGCGCGAGCACCGTCATCTGTTTTAAGTACGTACTTGCCATTCTCGTCTGTTTGGGCTGCGGATCGTGGACCGGGACCGTCCGGGTGGAATTCGACTCGTATCTTGTCGAGCGGTTTCCCATTTTGGGTTACCGTTCCCTCGACTTCAGCGAATTGAATCTTGTCACCACAGCCGGCTAATCCGGCCAAACAGCAAGCGAGCGCACTGGCAACCCAATATCGCGTGGACTTGTGCCTCATTGGTGCCGGCTCCTCCGTTAATAATCGCCAGAAATAACTTCCCCACCGGCCCGGGTACCCAACTTCTGGAGCGTGGGTAGGTCGATCGAGTCACGGATGAATCGAACCGAACCGTCGGATAAAGCGAAGTTCGCGCCTCCCGTGTGCCCGCTCCCGTAGGCGTTCATCCGGTCTTCAACATCAACGTCCGTCGCGGTAGCCAGTTTTCCCGGAGCCCAGCGGTAATTGATTCGCACCGAGGTGCCCAAAAACACGTCCGCCGTTCCACCGAACCAGCACCATCCCCAATCTGTAATCGGATCGTATTTGTCAAATTCGGGATCGAAGTAGTGCCGCTCACCGATCAGCAAAGTATTACTCGTTCCGTCAGTGATTGCCAGAAGGCTGAATTGCTTGTTTTGGACGAACACACCGTCCTGGTAGTCGAAGTGACTCGGCCGAACTGCGATTCCACCGGTGTATCCGCCGCGATTGTACCCCCGCGTACCTGCTGACCCGAGGTAGTGTGTGATGAAATACTGGCCGGCCGGGTTTAGTGAATTACTGGCATTCGGATTAGACGGACAGATCAAAGTCTTGACCTGTTGCTTCTGAAAGTACCAACCCGGTCCGAAGTCGACCCCGTTCTCGTCGCGACGGTTAGCATTGAAATCGTAATCGTTCCACCGACGGAAGAGAGCTTCTTGTTCGATGTACGGTAAAAGCTGGTGCATCAGCGCGAATCGTCGATATTGGTTCTGCGCGTTCGGCTGCTCCGGCGACGGCCAGTGAGCCAGCGGATTGCCGGTATTCTTCTGGTCTCGAAGAATGCCATACGGCAACTTGTCATACGCACTCTGGTAACTGTGGCAGGCGATGCCCAGTTGCTTGAGGTTGTTGCTACAGGTCATGCGCGCAGCAGCTTCGCGCACCTTCTGAACAGCCGGGAGAAGGAGCCCGATGAGGATAGCGATAATCGCGATCACCACCAACAATTCGATCAGCGTGAACGCCACGCGACTGCGGACACGAACGCGAAACATAGGGCCTCCGGACATGACAGAGGACGAGGAGACCAAGACACATGATTTGATGACCAAGATGATAACGCGCTACGCCCAAGAATCAATACGATTGAAATGTGAAACTCGTCTTAAGGTCTGGAGTTCGGATACTTGAGGCGCAAAAGAATCTGTACTCCACAGGTGGACCGGCGCCGACCGACACCACTCCATCAACTCGCGTTACCCCAGACGCACGGTTCCCGATAAGATTCCAGGATCGGAACCGGGTACCGCGCGAGGGATTCATGAGCGACCACTACATTTTCAACATTCGTGAACTGACCAAGCACTACGGCAAAAAAGAGATTCTGAAGAGTATTAATCTGAACTTCTACCCCGGGGCCAAAATCGGCGTGATCGGCTCCAACGGGGCCGGGAAGTCCACGCTCCTGAAAATTATGGCGGGCGTGGACAAGGAGTTCATGGGCGAGGCTTGGGCGCACGCGGGAGCCACCATCGGCTACGTTCCCCAAGAACCACACCTCACGCCCGGGAAAAACGTTCTGGAAAACGTCGAGGAGGCCGTTGCCCCGATTCGCGCCCTGCTGAAACGTCAGGAAGAAATCGGCGAGGCGATGGGCGACCCGGACGCGGACTTCGAGAAACTGTCCGACCAGATGGAAAAGGTGCAGGCCCAGATCGACGCGACCAACGCCTACGAACTCGACCGCACGCTCGAAATGGCAATGGACGCGATGAGACTCCCGCCCTCGGACGCCCCCGTTGAGCGACTCTCGGGTGGTGAACGCCGCCGGGTCGCGCTGTGCAAAACGCTCCTCCAGCGCCACGACCTGCTCCTGCTCGATGAACCGACGAACCACCTCGACGCGGAGAGCGTGGAGTGGCTCGAACACCACCTCGCGGCGTACACCGGCGCGGTGGTCGCGGTCACCCACGACCGGTACTTCCTCGATAACGTCGCGAAATGGATTCTCGAACTCGACTACGGTCGCGGGTACCCCTACGAGGGCAACTACTCCGGGTGGCTGGACCAGAAGAGGCGCCGACTCGCGGTGCAGGAAAAGCAAGAAAGCGCCCGACAGAAGCAACTCGACCGCGAACTCGAATGGGCGAAAAGCTCGCCGCGTGCGCGTATGGCGAAGAGCAAGGCCCGTCTCGCTGCGATCGACAAACTGCAAGAACAGGTGATCGACGAGGACGAAAAGGAACTGACCATCCAGATCCCGTCCGGTCCGCCGCTCGGGGATCTGGTGGTGCGTGCCGAGGGCGTGAAGAAGGGGTACGGCGACGTGCTCCTCTACGACGACCTGACGTTCAATCTGCCGAAGGGCGGGATCGTCGGCATCATCGGGCCGAACGGCGCGGGTAAAACGACGCTGTTCAAGATGATCGTCGGCCAGGAGCAACCCGACGGCGGAAAACTCACCGTCGGGACAACGGTGAAAGTCGCGCACGTGGACCAAAATCGCGACGCGCTGAACCCGAACAATACCGTGTTCGAGGAGATCACGGGCGGGTCGGATTACATCATCCTGGGTAAGCAGCGGATCGCGAGCCGGGCCTACTGCGCGAAATTCAACTTCAAGGGTCCGGACCAACAGAAAGTGGTCGGGAGCTGCTCCGGGGGCGAGCGGAACCGGATTCACCTCGCGAAGCTGTTGCGCAGCGGTGGCAATTTGCTGTTACTAGACGAGCCGACCAACGACCTCGACGTGGACACGCTCCGCGCGCTGGAGGAGGCGCTCATCAACTTCTCCGGCTGCGCGGTGGTGATCTCGCACGACCGCTGGTTCCTGGACCGCATCGCGACGCACATCCTGGCGTTCGAGGGCGACAGCAAGGTGGTCTGGTGCGAAGGGAACTTTGAAGTGTATGAAGAGCAGCGCCGCGCCCGGCTCGGGCCGGCGGCCGACCACCCGACCCGGATCAAATACCGGAAACTTACGTCGTGAGTCCGGGGTACAGTGGTGCGCGGGTGCCGGCGCCCGTGCGTCGTTTTCACAGCAGCCCCGACGCCTTGATACCTACGCGGTACTTCATGATCGAACTCCTCGACGCCGTGAAGACTTACACTCAGGGCCGGCGGACGGTGAACGCCGTCCGCGGGGTCACGCTCCGCGTGCAGACCGGTGAGTTCGTCACGATCATGGGGCCGTCCGGATCGGGTAAGTCCACACTCATGCACTTGATGGGGGCACTCGATACGCCCAGCGGCGGTCGGGCCGTGTTCCACGGGCAAGACCTTCAAACGATGTCCGATCGGCAGCGGTCTCTGCTCCGCCGCGACCGGATCGGGTTCGTGTTCCAGGCGTTCAACCTGCTCCCCACGCTGACCGCAGCGGAGAACGTCGCACTGCCACTATTACTCGCGGGCACGAATCGAGGGGCCGCCCTTGTTCGCGCCGCGGAGTGCCTGGAGCGCGTCAACCTCGCGCACCGGGCGGACCACTTCCCCGACGAAATGTCCGGCGGCGAGATGCAGCGCGTGGCCGTGGCGCGGGCGCTGGTCGCCGACCCGGAAGCGGTGTTGTGTGATGAGCCGACCGGGAACCTCGATACCGCCACGAGCCGCGAGATCCTCACGCTGCTCTCGAAGCTCCCCGAGCCGGGCAAGCGGGCCGTCATCATGGTGACCCACGACCCCAACGGCGCGTCTTACGGTACGCGCCTCGTGCGGATTCGCGACGGGGTGCTCGAGTCCGACGAACAAGTCGTGCGGCGCTAAACACAAGTCACGGAACGGACCGCGGGCCACGGGCGCCCGGAGGGCGTGAATGTCGGTGTACCGCCTGCTTGCTCTGCGATACCTGCTCCAACGGTGGGACCGCGCCGCGCTGATCGTCGCGAGCATCGCGCTGGGCGTCGCGACGCTCGTTTCCGCGCGCATCCTGAACCAGTGCATTGAGGCCGCGGCGCAGGACACCACCACGCCCGCCGGGAACGCGGAACTGTACGTGACCAACGGCGAAGCCGGCGTGCTGCGCGCGGTGGTCGACGACCTGCGTGCGGCGCACGTGCCCGGCGTCAAATCGGTGCAACCACTCATCTTCGATCGCGTCACGGTACCCGATCTCGGCGATCGAATCGCCGTTTTGGTTGGTGCGGAAGTCTCTTCGCAGTTACTCACCGAAGACAACGCCCTGAAGGTCAAAGTTCAACAACTCGAAATCGAGCGCATCATCGGGTGGCAATTGCTCCCGGTGCTCGCCGCAATCAAAGACGGCGATTTCACAAAGGCCAGCGAGCTGTGGGACCGCATCCCAGCGCGACTGGTGGTGGTATCGAAGTCGGTGTACGACGACTGGCTCGCGCGCACCGGCGGGAACCGGCCGTTCGTGATCCGGTACGCGACCCGAGACGTCGAGTGCCTACCCGTCGGCGTGGTCGAGTTCGAGAAGGATTCGCCGCTCGCGCCACTGGGGAAGAATTTCATCGGCATGAGCGTCGGACAGGCGACGCAGGTGCTCCGGCCGACGCCACCGCTCGTGGTTGTCGGCGGTGGCCTAGGTGAGGTCGTGGCAGGGGCGTTGAACCCACAGCGCGTGAACCGCATCGACCTGTTCCTCGCTCCGGGAACCGACAAAGAAGCAGTTGCGACCGCTGCAGGGAAGGTGGTCGGGCGCAGGGCCGAAGTGCGCACGCCCGACATGCAGCGTCGGAGCACGCAAGAAGTCGTGTCCGGGTTGCAAATCGGCGTGCTAATGTGCTCTGTCGGCGCGATGATTATCGGGCTGTTTCTCGTTTACAACGCTATGGCCGTGACCGTGGCCGAGCGCCGAGCCGATATCGGCATTCTGCGATCGATCGGCGGCACCCGCGCCCAAATCGTCGCGTTGTTTTCGCTCGCGGCCGCGTTCCTGGGGCTGATCGGTGCGGTGCTTGGCGTGCCGCTCGGTATCCTCCTAGCCGAAGTCACACTCAGTCAGTTCCGGGCCGAACTAGAATCGATCTTCCTGAACCCGGAAGTGAACCCCACGCGACTCTCGTGGACAAACTCGACTCTCGCCGTTTTAGTTGGCGTTACGACGGCAATTTTCGCTGCACTCGTACCCGCGATCCAGGCCGCAAACGATGACCCGGCTCACGTCGTGCGCCGATCCGCAGGTGGTGCAAAGGGACTGTGGAAACTTGCTCACCGCGTCGCGTGTGCGGGTATGGTCGTCACCGGCATCGCACTGGTTCTGCTGCGATTTCAGCTCCCCCCGCGCGTCGGCTCCGTGGGTGGCCTGACGCTCGTTCTCGTGGGGCTGCTACTCGCGTCACCGATCCTGGTCGCGGTGCTGGTCACCGTGCTCCGCCCCCTGGTTCGAGCGACGTTCCCGTTCACGCTCCGGCTCGCGTTCGACAACCTCTCTCGCGCCCCGGGACGCACCGGCGTGGTGATCGGCGCACTTGGGGCCGGTGTCGCGCTGATGTTCCAGACGGCGGGGGTGGGACGCAGTAACGAAGAGCCCGTGCTGTCGTGGATCACACAAGTAGTGCAGGCTGACCACTTCGTTTTCAGCGGAAATATGACTTCCGCGAACAGCTCGAACAGCCCGATGGTGTCCGCAGTGGCGCGCGAACTCAAGGCGCTACCGAGCGTCGAAAACGTGATGAGCATCCGGTACTGCCGGCCCGAGTACAACGGCACCATCGTGTACCTCGTCGCGCTCGATGTGAATACCTACAAGGAGGCCACCAGCGCCCGTGTACCCGAAATCGCGGCCAACTTGACCCGGTTTCCCGAACTCGACGACAAGCACCCGGACCACGCGGGCGTAAACAAGGTAATGGTGAGCGACAATTTCACCGCGCGACACCGGGTGAAGGTCGGTGACACGATCAGCATTCCCGGCCCTCGCGGCCCAGTAGACCTGCTGATTGTCGGCGCGGTGCGGGACTATTCGTGGAGCCGCGGAACGATCTTCATGGACCGCGCCCGCTACGCGAAACTCTTTGGCGACGATCTCATCGACATCTGCCACGTGTTCGTCAAAGCCGACCGTGCCTCGACCTCCGATGAGGATTTAGAAAAATACACTGCCAATAAGGGATTATTCCTCACTGACCGCGATTCGCTCCGCAAGTTCATTTCCGGACTCCTCAGCCGCGTGTACGTGCTCGCGTACATGCAGCAGATCCTGGTGGGGGTGGTCGCAGCCCTCGGCGTGGTAACAGCGCTACTCATCTCGGTGCTCCAGCGCAAGCGCGAACTCGGGCTACTGCTCGCGGTCGGGGCGACGCCCGGACAAGTGATGCGCTCGGTGCTAGCCGAAGCGTTTCTGATGGGAGTAATCGGCACCGCACTCGGCATCCTCATTGGGCTGCCGATGGAGTGGTACGTTCTGAAAGTGATGTTCGTGGACGAGTCCGGCTTCAACCTCGACATGCTCATCCCGTGGAAAGCAACGATCGGTATCGCGGTCGTCTCGGTTACGCTCGCGACGCTCGCGGGCCTCGTTCCCGCCTGGCGCGCCATTCAGACGCGCATCCCCGACGCGCTCCAGTACGAATAAATTGCCGTCCCCGCGCCCGGTGCGCCGGCGCGGATCGCGACTACAATCTCCCGCACGTCCACTCACGGGAGATGTCATGCCCGAACCACTCGGCTTCGCGATCATCGGCTGCGGGATGATCGCGCGGTTCCACGCGAAGGCCATTCAAGAGATCCCCTCGGCCCGCGTCACGGCGCTGGTTAGTCGCACCAAGGAGAGCGCGGAGAAGTTGCTCACGGATACGGGCCTGCCATCGTGTCCGATATTCGCTTCAGTCGAAGAGGCTGTGAAAGTGCGCGCGGTCGACGCGGTCATCATCACCACTCCCAGCGGCGCGCACCAGGAACCGGCCCTCGTTGCGGCCCGAGCCGGCAAACACGTGGTTGTTGAAAAACCGCTCGAAATTACGGGACCGCGATGCCAGACCATCATTGATACGTGCGACGCAGCGAAGGTGAAACTCTGCACGATCTTCCCGTCGCGCTTTGGCGACGCGAACACCACACTCAAAGCCGCTGTGGACGCGGACCGTTTCGGGCGCCTGACACTCGGCGAAACCACCTGCAAATGGTGGCGCACGCAGCAGTATTACGACGAAGGCGGTTGGAAGGGCACACAGGCACTCGATGGCGGCGGAGCCATGATGAACCAAGCCATTCACAACGTCGATCTGTTGCTGTGGATGATGGGCGACGCCACGCACGTGAGCGGGTTCACGGCCACGCTCGCGCATGAGCGCATTGAAGTCGAGGATACGGCAGTCGCGGTCATCCGCTTCGCGAGCGGGGCACTCGGTGTGATTCAAGCGACGACGAGCGTTCACCCCGGCTACCCGAAGACGATCGCGGTTCACGGCGATCGGGGGTCCGTGGTCATCGAACAGGACGACGTACTGCGCTGGGATTTCACGCCCTCCACAGCCGACGACGCGAGAGTGAAGGAACGATTCGCGCAGAAGGTCGGCGCGAGTGGCGGGTCGGCGGACCCGAAAGCCATCAGTCACGAGGGACACCGCCGGCAACTCGCCGATTTCGTCGACGCGGTGCAACAGAATCGTGTGCCAAAGGTGGACGGGCGCGAGGGCAAAAAGGCGGTCGATTTGATCTGCGCGATTTACGAAAGCGCCCGAACAGGGAAAACCGTAGCTCTGTGAGAAATCAGGCGGGGTTGTGGGGCGGAACGCGGGTGGGGTAGAATTCCGCCCGATTTCCGGAGGACCGCCGTGGCGCACGCGCCGATTGAACCGCCGCCGTACTTTGATGTCCTCTTGGAGCGGCTCGCGCAAGGTGATCCGGAGGCGACGGCCGCACTCGGTCGGCACGTTCATTGGGGTTACTGGAGCGATCCCGACGCTGTTCCTCTCACCGGCGCGGACTACGCGGTCGCGGCCGAAGAGTTGTGCCGGCGCGTGTGCGACGCCGTTCCGGTTCGCGACGGCATGCGCGTTCTCGACGTCGGGTGCGGTTTCGGCGGAACCATCGCCAGTCTCAACGAGCGATTTAAGAACCTCGATATGACGGGCGTGAACATCGACCCGCGCCAGCTCGCCCGCGCCGCCGAAACAGTGACGCCGATTAACGGGAACCGCACGACGTGGGTAGAAGCCGATGCGTGCGCCCTACCGTTCGCGAACGATCAGTTCGATGTGGTACTCGCAGTCGAGTGCGTGTTCCACTTTCCGAGCCGCGCGACGTTTCTCGCCGAAGTGAGCCGCGTGCTCAAACACGGTGGTCGACTCGCGCTCTCGGACTTCATCCCCAGCGCCGAGGGATTGGACGCGCTCCACAAGCACGGCATCGGTGGCTCCGAAACGCGCACCAGTTACGGCACCGTAAACGTGCTTTGTGCGGAACCCGAGTACCGTGCCTTGGCGCAATCGGCGGGGTTCACCGCGCCGACGTTCGAGGACATCACCCCGCACACGCTCCCGACGTACAAGTTCATCAGGAACACGGCCGCTCGCTGGCAAGCGGCCGGTGCGGACGCCTACGTTCGCACGACCCGGCGCCTGGAAGTGAGTAGCCGGGTGGGTTGGTTGCGGTACGTGATTTTGAGTGCCGGACTGGGCTTGTGACCGGATATTGCAGGAGAGCCACGGATGGCCAAGAAAGCTCGGAACCGGACGGTCGATTTCACGGTCTACCTGGTAGTGCGGTCGCTCGTCGCGGCGGTGCAAATGGTGTCGCCGCGAATCGCCTACGCAACGGCCGATTTCCTTGCGTGGCTCGTGTACACACTGGTGAAGAGCCGGCGCCGTATCGCGCTCGAAAACGTCCGCGCCGCGTTTCCCGAACTTAGCGCGAACCCCGCCGCGGCAGACCAACTCGTGCGCGGCATGTACCACCACTTCCTCCGGGCCATCATCGAACTGATGTTGCTGCCACGCAAGCTGCACCACACCACACTACGGAAGTTTCTCGTGTTACCGCACGGAGCGGAAATGCTCCCACCGCTCGTATCGGACCGGGCCGCGCTGCTGGTCACGGCGCACTTCGGTAACTGGGAGATGGCTGGGTTCGCGATGGGGCTGTTCGGGTTCCACACGCACGCCATCGCACGAGTGCTGGACAACCCGTACCTGGAGCGGTTCGCGCTCCACTTCCGCCAGCGCACCGGTCAAACCATCATCGCCAAGAACGACGACTTCGCGCGCCTCACCGATACCCTGACTCACCGCGGGAAGATTGCCACACTCGCGGATCAGGACGCGGGGCCGCGCGGGGTGTTCGTGGACTTCTTCGGGCGCCCCGCGAGCACGCACAAAGCCATCGCACTCATGGCGATGGAGTTCGATGCGGTTATGGTGGTAATGGGGGTGCCGCGCGTGAGTCGGACCGACTACCCGCAGTGCGCGGACTTTGATCCGAGCAGTCCACTGGCACCGATGTACTACGCGGTGAAGTGCGCGGACGTGATCGACCCGCGCGATTACGCCAACGACCCCAACGCGGTGAAGGCAATCACGGCCCGCTACACCACCGCGCTGGAGAAACTGATCCGCGAGCACCCGGAACAGTATTTCTGGCTGCACCGGCGCTGGAAACACCAACCCAAAGCGAAGGCCGCGAAGCCGGCCGCGTAACGCGCGGTACACTTAGCGCAACGCTTTTTCGACCCAGCCACCGCCGAGAACACGAGTTCCGTCGTAGAACGCAACTGCCTGTCCCGGCGTCACGGCCGGTTGTGGGGTGTCAAAGTTCACCCCGGCCCCGCCGTTTGGCAGCGCGGTGACGGTCGCGGGCACTCCCGTGTGCCGGTAGCGGATTTTCGCGGTGCAGGTGGTCGGCTCCACCGGCGCATCAATGAGCCAGTTCATTTCGCTCGCGATCAGGCCCGAAGCCAAGAGGTCGTTTTCGTCGCCGACAACAACCGTGTTCGTCTCAGGCAGAAGTTCGAGCACGAATCGCTTCTTTCCGCCACCAATATTCAACCCCTTCCGCTGACCGATCGTGAAACGGTCCAGCCCGTCGTGCGGGCCGAGCACGGTGCCGTTTCGCTCGGTGATGAGACCGGCCGTCGCAACTTCTGGCCGGCGCGAGCGCACGACATCGGTGTGATCGCCGCTCGGAACGAAGCAGATTTCCACACTGTCCGGCTTCTCCGCGACGCTCAATAGCCCCGCTTCGCGCGCAAACGCCCGGATCTGCGGCTTTGTGTACCCACCGACCGGGAACAGCAGGTGCGGCAACACGTCGCGCTTGATACCGTGTAGCACGTAACTCTGATCCTTGTCGCCATCAATGCCCTTGTGGAGTTCGCCATCAATCACTTGCGCGTAGTGGCCGGTGGCGATGTAATCGGCCCCGAGCTTCTGGCCGAAAGCCCAGAGTTGGCCGAACTTCAGCCAGTTGTTGCACACCACGCACGGATTCGGCGTGCGCCCGCGGGCGTACTCGTCCACGAAATAATCGATGATGCGGTTGAATTCCGCCTCGAAATCGAGCGCGTAGAACGGAATATCGAGCTTGTCGGCCACGCGGCGCGCGTCCCCGGCGTCGATCGCGGAACAGCAACCCTTCTTGTGATCCGCTCTCGTGTTCCCCTGGTCGTGCCCGTGCGTCCCGGTGCGCATGAAAAGGCCGATCACGTCGAAGCCCTGCCGCTTCAGCAGCACGGCCGACGCCGAACTGTCTACTCCCCCACTCATCGCCAACACGACCCGCGGCATACCTCACCCTCTGTTCGCGAACCCATCTTTCCAGTATAGAGGCGGGCGCGAGAGAAAATGTTTGGCGCACCCATTCTTGGAAGCCGCTATGTCCGCCGAGTTGCCGGGCTGTCACCGTTATTTGAACCGCATCGCCCCGCCGCCCCTGGTTCCGGTGCGGCTCGATCCGAGCCTGCCCGCGGTGTGGTGCAAACTGGAGTTCCTGAACCCGAGCGGGAGCACAAAAGACCGGATCGCGCGGTTCATCCTGGAAAAAGCCTGGCGCCTGGGCCGCGTGAAATGCGGCGACCGCGTCGTGGAGGCGTCCAGCGGGAGCACGAGCATCGCACTGGCGCTGGCATGCGCGCAGATGGGGCTGAAATTCCTCGCGGTGATGCCCGAGGGCGTGAGCAACGAGCGCGTGTTCATCATTCGGGCTTACGGCGGGGACGTGAAATTTACCCCCGCGGCACTCGGAATTCGCGGCGCGATCGCGGAAGTCGAGCGCCTGGGCGCTGAACCAGGCGTGTTCCTGCCGAAACAGTTCGCGAACCTGGATAACGCCGAAGCCCACCGACTCGGCACCGCGCGCGAGGTGCTCGACCAGATCCCGGGCGGAAAGGTGGACGCGGTCGCGAGCGGTGTCGGGACCGGCGGTACGCTCGTCGGGCTGTTTGAGGGGCTGCGCGAAAACGGCTGTCGAATCGTGCCCGTGCTCGCGCGCCCGGTGAATCTCACGCGGGCACCCGAAGTCGAATGCTGTAGCTTTTCGGCCCGCATTCCCGGCGTCGCGGATTCGATCTCCGAAATCTTCAGTACCGAGCGCCTACCGGGATTACTGACGATCGAAGTGCGAGACGAGGACGCGCTCGCGACTACACGCGACCTAATCCGCCTCGGTTTCCCCGTCGGCCCCAGTTCGGGGCTGAACTACCAGGCGGCGCTCGCGGTCCTGCGTCACCTCAACGACCCGACCGCACAGGTCGTCACCGTGTTTCCGGACCGAATGGAACGATACTTCACCACCGAACTGTTCAAGCCATTCGTATGATGGGTGTCGCCCGTTCCCACGAGATCGCGCATGAGCATCCGGTTGTCGTGCCCGTCGTGCAACACCGCGTTCACGGTCCCGGCGATCCCGGATCACCGGCGCGTACCGTGTCCGCGCTGCGGGGACGTGTTCCCGGTTCGCGGGGAGCTAGTTGATCAGGCGAACAGTACCTCCGGTGAAACGGTAAGCGAACGCCAAATAGTACCTCCGGCACCGACCGTTGAGCGCCCCAAAGGGGCGCCGCTGTTCGCGATTGGTTTGGGGATTTTGCTGGTTGCGGGTGTGCTCGGCGGCGGGATCTGGCTTGCGTTTGGCACCAAGCACAAGGAGAAGTCACCCGAGAACGCCCCTGTCCCCATTGTGGCTGCCAAACCGCCCGCCGAACTCGCCGCGCTCGGTTATTTGCGCGCGGATTGCAACATCGTGTTCGCGGTGCAACCCGGTCCGCTCCTCGATTTTGCCGCGCGCACGAAACAGGAACCGCGTGAGGTGCTTGCCCGGGCCGGTTTGCCTGAAGGCGTGCGAAACACAATCGAGCAACTCGGCGTCACGCTCCCTCAAATCGATCATGTTGCTGGCGGGCTGTACTTGGGCGAAGGTGAGGACGCGCTGCGGCTCGCGCTCGTTCTCGTGTTGAATCAACCGCTCACAGACGAAGCCGAATTCCTGAAATCGCTCAAAGCCAAGCCGATCGCGGGTAAGAAGTCGCGCCACGATGTGGTGGTGGGCCGATTCCCATTGCTGCTCACGCGCGTCTCACCAACGGTGTGGGTGTTCGGACTCGACGACAAGGATTTCGATGCCGTGGGTAGGGGGTACGGTCCCGGCGGGAAGCAGTTTCGTGGTGGCGCTGATGGGCAACCGGGTGTGCGGACGATGATCGCGTCTGTTCCGCCGGATGCTGCTATCTGGGTCGCAGCCAACGACGAACGCGATTGGACACAAAAGCCTATTGTGAAGCTGGCGGGTCAATCACCAGAAGTGAAAAAGCTGCTCCCCGCGGTGAAGGACGGGCGCGGCGGGTTGATTGCGATGAGCTTCGGCGAACACCCCCATCTGCGACTCCGTGTGCGTACCGCCAACGACGCGATCGCCGATCGCGTGCGTGCTTATTTCACCGCTCGCGCCGCCGAAACGGAATCGGCCACATCTAGCGGAAGTGGCGCCGCGGCCCAATTCGATGCGCCATTCGACGCTGCCAATAACGGGAAATTGCTTCAGCGGCTTCTGAACGATGTGGAGCGATAAGAATCGGAGCCGCAGGCACCTGTCCTGCGGCTCTCACATTCACATACCCGAAATGACCACAGAGTACCCGCGGTTCTCGATCACCGAGCAGTCACCGAACGTATCGAAGATGAGCGGCACCACCGCGGTCGGCATCTTCGTCACGATGTAGTACCGGCCGTGTGGCCGCAATAGGTCGCGGGCGCCCTCAATGAACAGGCGCGTGATTTCCGATTTCGCGTAATACGGCGGGTTCGCCAGAATCACGTCGAACGCACGTTCTTCCAGTCCCTGCAACCGCGTCGCGGTCACGAATCGCGTGTTGGTGATGTTGTTCGCCTTGGCGTTCAGTTCCGCGAGCGCAATGGCCCGCAGGCTACTATCGATGAACGTCACGCGCCCCTTCGGGCCGGTCATCGCACCGGCTAGGCACCCGACCGCGCCGTTGCCGCACCCGAGGTCGAGAATGCCGTCGCGCTCCTTGATTTCTGCCACTTCGAGCATCGCCCGCGAACCCGAATCGAACCGTCCGTAGCTGAACGTCCCCGGCCGCGACACGAACTCCATCGGCTCCCCCTCGCCGATCTTCGCGTGGTACGTGACCTCGTGCCTGCGGCGCGCGTCCGATGCGTCCGTTTTCGTGCTGAAGAACGCCATGCCGTTCTCGCTCGACGGCGTCTCGCCGCACTTGCCAAAGATCTTCTTCTGGAGCTTCGCGAACTGACTGTCCTTTTCGTACTCGGAAAGCGTGAGGAACAGCCCGCCGGGCGCGAGCACGTGGTACCCCTGCTCGACGACGTCGAGTTTCACTTCGCGGTCCGCGTGCGCGGATGCGGGAAAGATAACCGTGTTGAACTTCGGGGGCAGATCCCACAAGTCCGCACACGCGACGACTTCGGCCTTCGCGTCGACTTCCGCGAGCGTTTCGCGCACGCGGTCCGTCTGGTGCAAGTCGAATTGAGCGCAGGTAACTTCGGTTTCGGGTAACCCGAGCGCCTTCACGAGATTGGCGACCGGCCACGGGGGGCCGAGCGCGATAAGCACCGGTGGTTTAACACGATGCGCAACCGTTGCGAACAGTTCAGTGAGGTACTTCATTCTGGTATTGTAGATGCGCTGCGCGCGAAATGGGCACCGACAACACTCCGGACACAAACCATCCGCTTGAACCCTTGGGCCGTTAGCTGTCCTACGGCTTCTTCTTCTTGGCCCTTTCTAGCAGCGCCTCAAAGCGGTCCTTTGTGGCGCGATCGAGGTTGTCGCGGAACTTGGTGAGTTCGTCTTTCGTGGCCGTCAATTCGGCGCGCAGCACCTCGGCCCGGTGCTCCAACGATTGCAGTTCGAGTTCGACCAGTTCCCGCGCGAGCGTCTGAAGTTGCTCCTCCACCATCTTGCGCGTTTCTTCCTTCGGCATCGCGAGTTTCGCCACCAGCACGAGCGCCTGGTTCTCAGCCTTCCACATCTTCAGTTCGAGTTCGTACCGCTTGGGGTCGTCTTGAATGTCCGCGAGCAATTCCGTGACTTGGAACGTTTCGCGGATCTGGAGTTCGTAGGCCGGGCGCGCGGACTTCTTAAGGTCGTCGAGTAGCGGAACAAGGTCCGGGCAGTGTTTACGGACGAAGTGGAGCGCAGCGGCCTCGCGCTCTTCAGTAAATTTAGGGAGCGGGTCGGCGTGCGCGGCGCACGGAAACAGGACGAGCACCGCGATTGCGGTGGCGCGAACGAGGGCCGTCCTCGACATTGGTAAGCCTCTCACTTCCCCAGACGGGATCGGGCCGGCAGCGCGGACGGGAACAAAAAACGGGAGCGGGTTCGGTCACGGACTATCAGCCCGGCTCGCGGCTGACACGTGGTGCGGGTGCGAGAGGTTCTGCATCTTCTGGCGCCAGCGCACTTCTTCGTCGCGCGCCTTCTCGACGTTATCGTGCGTACTCAAATCGGCCCAAATCTCGGCCACGCTCCGGGACGCATCGTTCGTACCACACGGGGACGAAGCGAGGTGGTCCATGATCCCTTGCGCGCTCGGCTCGTGCGACTCCGGGGCACTCGCGCTCTCCGCGCTGTGCGAGTCCGGCGTCTCTTCGGTCGGGGGAGCTACGGCAACGCTCGCGGGCGCGCCGGCCTCCGTCAGTTCCGGTTCGGTACTGTCGGCTAGGGCCAACCCAATGAGGGTGCAAACGGCGACCACGGCGGCTCCGGCCCCGGCCCACATGAGTGGGCGCCCGCTGGCACGATCCCAGCTCGCACGAGCACGCAGAATCGCGCGGAACGAGGGGTGCGGGGCCGGCGCCTTCTGGCCGATCGCCGCCGCCGAAAGGCGCACGGCTTCGGAAAGCGCGTCGCGCGCGTCTTGGTCCTCCGCGAGTTGCATCTCGAACTCGGCGGTTTCGTCAGGGTTCAGGTCGCCGGCCGCGTAGCGGAGCGCGGTCGCCTGAAGGGTCGGCTCAGGCATGGCGGGCCTCCCACAACTGACGGAGTTTTTTCAGGCCGTCGTGCATTCGGGCCAGCGCGGTGTTGAGCGGGCACCCCAGCGCAGCCGCGACCTCACGGAACGTTTTGCCGTCGAACACGCGCGCGGATATTACCGCGCGCTGCGTTTCGGGCAACTGATCGAGCAGCGCGCGTACCTGGCGCGCGTCATCGGTGGCGCCCGCTCGCAGGTCCGCCGGGTCATCCCCGATTAGGTCCAGCAGGGCGAAATCGTCTGCTTGAGTAGGCAGGCGCTTCGTCTTGCGTTTCAGCAGCATCGCCTGACGGTACGCGACCGTAAACAGCCACCCGCGGAACGTGTCCGCGGCGACGGTATCGGCCTTGCGCAGCGCCTGCACGAAGGTCTCTTGTAGCGCGTCTTCAGCCGCGTGGTGGTCCTTGAGCACCCCGAATAGGAACCGGAACACCGGCTCCTCGTAGCGAGCGAATAGCGGCTCCAGTGCGGCCGAATCGCCCGCCCGGAACCGGGCGAGTAACTCCGCGTCAGTTGAGTCGGTAATCGTCATCCGCGCCGGCGCCTCCGTTCGTTCCCTTATCGGCCCGCATCTGCTTCAATCACCGGTTCCGGGCCTTCTCCCGACCACCCTTCTTCCCTCGCTTAGGCTCCTCGTCGTCGTCATCGCCATCATCTTCGTCGTCATCGTCGCCCCCATCTTCCTCTTCGTCCTCGTCGAGAGCACCCTCGACCTCCTCGAAGCCCGCTTTCACCTTCGGGTTCTGGAGCATGACGATGCCGTAAATGCCGATCAGGAGCGGCACGATCCCCATGATGGACCCGACCAGTGCCCAAGGGTACGACCCGAGTTCCTGCATCTGACTGGCGCAGAAGCAGACCATCCCGCCCCACAAGAAGGTCACCATCCCGAGCATCATGTAGATAATAGCCTCTTCCGTCTCTTCTTCGCCCGGCGGGGCGTCGTTGAAGATCAGGGGCCACACACCGTACAGGAACATCCCCAACCCGGCGATGCCCGTAATTAACCCTTCGAGCGTGAGCAGGTTGCTGGGCATGACCAGGAGCGACATCGCAGGACCGCGGGCGCTCTTCTTGAACTTATCCTGGACGTCGGTGAACTTCGGCTTGTTATCCTCGATCCGTTGCTTCTCTTCTTCCGTCTCACCAACGACACCGTAGCCCCTCTTAATCGAGGCCGCGTCCTCGTCGTCATCGTCATCGATCGGTCTCTTAACCGGAGCCGGGGACGGGGCCGGTTTCTTCGGCTCATCGGCCAGTTTGAGAACGCCCGCGCCGCCCGATGACGCCTCTTTTTCCGGTTCCGGTACGAACGTTTGGCCGCACTTCGGGCACGGGACCGTCTTCCCAACCTGCACACGTTTGGGCGTCTTGAGCGTTACCCCACAGTGGGTACACGTGTACGACACGGACATTCGACACTCCCAAAACGAAACCGACCTGGACTCGAAGAACGAGACGGAGATGGCAATTCTTAAAAACTATCCTACCCGACCGCCCCCTCGGATGCCAGCCGATAGAAAATCAGGCGCACGTTCAGGCCCGAACCGCGGCAATTGAGACTCGCATCGAGTCGAACGCGAGTTCGTCATCCGCCACGTCGCGCGGGAACCGCCATTCGATGCCGGCCACGCCGTCGAGTGCGGCGGCGGTGTCCGGTTCTACCGCGCTGGCCGTGAACACCAGGTCGACCACCGGGTACGTCACCTCGCGATACAAGTACAGATTCGGGAATGACATCAGGAACCGCACGTTCTCGACGACCAGCCCGACCTCTTCGCGGATCTCGCGCCGCAATCCTTCTTCGGCCGTTTCTCCGAAATCGATGAACCCGCCGGGAATGCCAAGTTTACCCGCGGCAGGGTCGTGCGCCCTGCGAATAAACAGCGCCCGCCCGTCGGGTCGGCTCACGAACGCTGCCGCCGCGACGGTGGGGTTAAAATAGAACGTAAATTGGCACACCGCACACTGTAGCGCCGATTGCCCGAGGTTCTCAGGCGCGCGCGGTGCGGTGCAGCGCGGGCAAAATTTGAAGACCTCGCTCGGACGCATGCTGAAAACTCGTGAGCGACGTCCGCCCCGAGAACATGTTCAACCCGCATCTGCGGTATGAACGCTGTCTGGTCGGCAGAGTGGTCAACACGGATTACCGCAGGATGCACCGCAGAAGCGGCAGCTTGGGCTAGTATGTGCGAAGCGATCGGTCGGAACCAGCCTCGGATTGAAATACAAAACGAAATCCGAAATGAAGGCTCCCAATTGAGTAGAGCCTACATTTCGGATTTCACACTTCAAATTTTGAATTTACCAGCCCCTGTTAGGCCGACTGCAACCGATCGTGCCACTCGTCGAGCAACTTGCCGATGTTCTTGAACGAGAAGTCGAGGTTGGCGAGTTCGTGGCCGAGGTCGATCGCACGTGGCAGGTCGCCGTTTTCGGCCGCGCCGCTCGCGAGTTGGAAGAGCAGTTCCTTTTTGACCGCTTCTTCGGTGTCTGGTACCCCGGCCAACCCCTCCTCGAAGTTGCGCTGAGCCAGCCGCCAGTTGTTCCGCTTCTTGAAACACATCCCGAGGAGCAGAGCCGCGCGCCACTTGAGCCGCTCGTCGCGCCGGGCGAGCTGCAGTTCGGCGATGGCTTCGTCCACGCGATCGACCTTCAGCAACCGCGTACCGAGTTCGATGCGGTGGTTCAATTCGTTCGGGGATCGATCCGCCTTGACGCGGAACAACTCAATTTCGCGCGAGATGATTTCCTTCACCAGTTGCGAGCGCAGCGACGCCAATTCTGCCTCGGTCATCTCCTCGTCGCTGGCGGGCACGTCGGTGTCGTCCGCGGTTCGCGCCTTCTCTTTGAGCTTGCGCAACCGCGTTTCAGCGATTTCGAGGTTCTTCCGCACCGGGGAGAGGTCGAGTTCCATCAACTCCAGTCGGATCTGGAACGCATTGCCGGTCGGCCCCAGCCCCCGCTGGAGCACGTCGCGTGCGCGGTCATCTTGTCCGTTCTTGCGGTACACGCCGGCCAGTTGGAGGTACAGCGACGGTTCGGTCGGGTCGGCCTCGATGCGCTTGAGCAGAGGTTCAGCTTCGCGCGTAAGTTTGTCCTGCTTCTCGCCCGCGCGCGCCTCGATCCGGCCGAGGATCGGCGACTCCTTGGTGCCGGCCGCAGCCTCCTCGTAGCCGCCTTTCTGAATGACGGAACTCGCGGCGAGGTCTTTCGCCTTGTGCTGCGCTTCAACGTCGGTCGGATTGGTGTCGCGAACGAGTTGCCACAGCACCATCGCCTTCTGGAAGTCGCCGCGCTTCTCAAACTGGCGCGCGAGCGCGCGGTTCAATGTGGCGTCTTTGGGATATTTTTGCCGCGCCTGATCGAGCGTGAACACCGCGAGGTCCGACAGCCCGAGCGCGTCGAACGCCTCGGCCATGTCCATCTGGGCGCCCTGGTCCCACGGGTTGCGGCAGAGCACCTGTTCGCCGAACTCGATCGCCTTCAGGTAGTCGCGGTTCCGCTTGGCGACGCGCAACTTGGCCTTCCACCGCGGCGTGGTGAGGAACGCGAATCGGCTGCCGCGCAAGTTATTCCCGTACTTAGATTTCTGCGTATCGCGGAGCTGTTTGCGGTAGAAGAAATTGCCCGGATCGAGCCGGCAGCACGTGAGCAGCAGTTGAATGGCGTAGTCGAACCCGCCGTCGGCAATTAGCTCCTTAGCTTTGGTGAAGCTCTGTTGCGCGATGCGTTTCTGCTCGGCAGTGGGGGTCGGAACCGCACTGGCGGGCGGCTGATCGGACATGGCGGTGGCCTCTCCTTGCGGGGCGGCGCCGGTGCGCGGGCTGCTCGGGGCACGTACCATGATGTTGTACCACAAAGGGAAGAGGGAAACTGCACTTTGGAAACGGTCGTTCTGAAAGTCGATCCCACGAATCCCGAACCGGACGTGATTCGGCGCGCGGCGGAGGTGATTCGCGCCGGTGGGTTGGTCGCGTTCCCCACGGAAACGGTTTACGGCCTCGGGGCGAACGCGCTGAATGCGGACGCGGTCGCGGGCATCTTCACAGCGAAGGGGCGCCCCTCCACGAACCCGCTCATCGTTCACGTACCCGGGCCGACAGAGCTCATGCCCGCTTCAGACGTGACTGAAGTATTAAACGTTGCGAGCGCCTGGCCCGAGACCGCAGCGCGGCTCGCGGCGCGGTTCTGGCCGGGGCCACTCACTTTAGTCGTACCGAAGCGAGACAGCGTTCCCGATATTGTAACCGCGCACGGGCCGACGGTGGCGGTAAGGTGTCCAAACCATCCTGTTGCCCGGGCACTAATTCGGGCCGCTGGCACACCCCTGGCGGCCCCGAGTGCGAACCGTAGTACCGAACTTTCCCCCACGCGCGCGGAACACGTCCTCAAGAGCCTTAACGGGCGAATCGATCTTCTGTTGGACGGCGGCCCGTGTTCCGGCGGACTCGAATCGACGGTCGTTGATGTGACGAGCGAATTCCCGCGCGTATTGCGCCCGGGTCTGATTACGGTGCCGATGCTGGAAGAGGTGTGCGGGCGGATCGAGTTCGGCGCGGCGAACGGGGGAATTGCGCGTGCCCCAGGTCAAATGGTGAAGCACTACAGCCCGCGAACGCCGCTCGTGCTGGCCGAGGATGCGGACGCGGATCACCGGCGGTTGATGGAGTTGGGGCTCCGCGTCGTCTCGCTCGGCTACGATCTAATATATGATTACAAGTTTATTTCAGACGATCCGGAAGAGTACGCGGCCGACCTGTACGCGGCTCTCCACGAACTCGACAATGGACGGTACGACCGCATCGTGATCGAAATGCCTCCCGACACACCCGAGTGGGCAGCAGTGCGCGACCGGCTCACCCGGGCCGCGGCCCGCGAATAAAAGCACGCGAGCGAATCGGGGACGATGCCCGATCCGCTCGCGTAGTTCAGACGGATTGCTCGGCTCAAATCAAGGAGCATCGGACGGCAGCGGGTACCCGTCGGCGATGTTCAACAAGAGTTGCAGCGTGGCCGTGCTGACGGAGAACTGCACACTCTTCACGGATCCGTCCAAATAAAGTGCGTTGAATACACCGGTGTGCGACGAACCGAAACCGTGCGTCCCCTCACTGCACCCGGTGCTCGTTCCCAGGTCGGCCTGGATCGCGAAATTGTGGTTGTTCGTCAGCGTGGTCGCGTCCCAGTTTCCCGTGTTGCCATAGTCCATGCCCCACGACCAACCGGCCCGGTCCACGTTATCGTTCCCGGTCCCGAAGGTCGCCTTGCACACGTTCTTTTCAGCAACCGCGATCGTGTTGCTCGTCCCGTCGGACACCGCCACCATGTTCACGCGGCCGAAGTTGTAGGGCCGAAACACCCCCTGACCGGCGCTGGTGGCGTAGCTGTTGAAGGCATTACCGTAGTAGTCGATCTGAGCGATCCCGTTGGCATTGGTTCCGTTACTGCGCCGCGACGGGCACGCATAAACCGGAACCGGTGTCCCTTCGATGGTAGCTATATTGACCGCTTTGTAAACGTTGTCCTGCTCCAGATACGGCAGGATCTGAAACGCCCAGCCACCACTGGCGTAGTTGCTCCACACGGGCGGCGATCCCGACACTGCGACGTTTTGGACGCTCGAATCCTGCCGCCCGTAGGGTTGGTAGTTGAACCCGCCCCCGGGAAACGCATTGTTCGCGTCGTGACAAGAGTGTAGAGCCAGCCCAATTTGCTTGAGGTTGTTCTGACACTTCATACGCGCGGCAGCCTCACGCACCTTCTGAACCGCGGGCAATAAAAGCCCGATCAGAATGGCTATGATCGCAATCACGACCAGCAACTCAATGAGCGTAAAGGCGCGCCGATCCGAACGGGCCTTGGGAGAGACCATTTGAACCTCACCAGAATTGAAGACGACTGCTCGGCAGGCACAAACAGGGCAGAACTGCGACATGGGCAAAAGCGGACGCAGTAATTCTAGATACCGTTTTCACGCACGGTACTTACAGCAAACTCAGGAGCGAAAAAGATGATAATCAGGCGATTCTTGTCATATTTACCAAAGTAATATTGAAACCAATAGCCCATCGTGTTTGTCGCCGCTGATGCGGCCCGGTCGCCTTTACACTCGTCGGAGTGTAATCCTTGAGAATGCCCTTCGGAGCGGAACCGCCGGGACGGAATTTTCAAAAAATCGGCAACTCGCGTATGCGATCGTCGGCCGCGTGCCTCTTCGGGGGTGAGAGGCCGATTGGCGGGGAACCTATGAGCGGATCTGCAATCAACAACTATCTGCGGGCGGTGGGCATCGATCCGGCCGCAACCGGACCGAGCGACGCGGAACTCGTCGCCCGGTTCAGTGCGACGCGAGACGAGTCCGCGTTCGAGTTGTTGGTGTGGCGTCACGCTCCGCTGTTACAGCGGGTGTGTCGGTCCGTGCTGAGGGACCAGCACGCGGCCGAGGACGCGACCCAGGCGACCTTCCTCGCGCTCGCGCGCAAGGCGGGCACGTTCACCGGGCGCGGGACCGTGGTCGGGTGGCTGTACCGCGTCGCCCGGCGGGTATCGGTTCGGCTCGCGAAACAGCGCGCTCGACACCCGCTGGCGAGCACGGAACTCGATCGCGTGCCCGCACCCGACGGTCTTCCCGCGCCCACAGGCGGCGCGGGTCCGCTTTGCGAAGAAGTCGACCGGTTGCCGGAGCGCTACCGCGTTCCCGTGCTGCTGTGCTTCTTTGAGGGGCTGACCCACACGGAAGCCGCGCGCCGCACCGGGCTACCGGTCGGCACAATCGCTGGTCGACTGTCACGGGCCAAGGCACTGCTCGCGCGCCGGCTGTCCCGGCGCGGGGGCGCGCTCGTGGCCGTGGCCCTTCCGGTCGTGTCGGGCACGTTCGTCGGCTCCACCGCCCAAGCCGCGACGCTGTTCGCTACCGACCGCGCCGTCGCGCCTCTCGTTTCCGGTTCCGTTCTTTCACTCGCCCGAGGAGCGACCCAACCCGTGATCTCGTCATTCAAACTGACCGCTGCGGCCGTCGCCGTAATTTGCACCGTGTCCGCCGGCGTGTGGGCCTTCAACGCCCCCACGCCCGTTTCCGTACCAAACGAGGACGCGCCCCGTGCCGCGGCGCCGGCCGCGACAGACCCACCGGCCCCGAAATCGGACGCGCGCATCGCCGGTGCGGTCCAACGGGCCAAGAGCGCGAACACGCTCAAGCAGATCCTGATCGCGATTCACAACTACGAGGCCGCCTACGGCGCGTTGCCGCAGGATATCGTGGACAAGGACGGTAAACCGCTCCTGAGCTGGCGCGTCGCGATCCTGCCCTTTGTCGAGCACGAGAGGCTCTACAAAGAATTCAAATTAGACGAACCGTGGGACTCAGCGGCCAACAAGAAGCTACTAGCACAGATGCCCAACCTGTTCCGCGTCGATGGTCAGGCGAAAGGCGAGGCTAAAACCTACTACCGCGTGTTCTCCGGACCGGGGGCCACGTTCGAGCCGGGTGAAAAGATCGCCTTCGCCGGCATCACGGACGGGCTGTCGAACACGATCGGCGTGATCGAGGCCGGTCCGCCGAGTGAGTGGACCAAGCCCGGGGACATCGCTTACGATCCGAAGAAGCCGTTCCCGAAGCTCGAAGGGCCGTTCAAGAACGTCGTCATGGCCGGCATGATGGACGGGTCGGTCGTTCCCTTCAAACCGGACCTCGACGCCACCGAGTTTCGCAAATTCGTTGAACGGGCCGACGGCCAGGTCGTGAACATCGATAAAGCGAAGACGCACGTCACCACACTCACGAAGGAAGACCTGAACGCGCTCGAAAAGGTTCTGAAGGAAGACACCGAATTGAGCACGCGCTTCTCGAAACTTCTGGCCGAACGAACGAAGCTACTGGAGCAGATCGCCAAGCGATCCGCGCCCGAGCTGGATCTCGAAAAGTTCGGTGACGAACAAACTGCGCTCCGGGCGCACATCGTTCGACTCGAAGAACAAATCGAAGTGCTCAAAAAGGCTCTCGAGAATAAGTAGCCTTCTTGACGATTTAGAGCGCGACCCGCTCGTGGAGCGAGCGGGCACTGTGAAGGGTGGCGTGTTCAGCTAAACGGTTCGGCCGGTGGGAACCGTTCCCGCCGGCCGAACCGTTTACTCTGAGGTGGCGCGTTAGAACTCGGTGAACCCGTCGTGGTCCCCGTTCCCGAGCCGATCCAGTTCGTGTCCGCGCCCGTTGCCGTTGGAGTGCCCGTTCTTGAGGGCCTTGGCGACTGCGGGGCGAGGTTTGGTCGTTGGGGCTTTGCTCCGGGGGGCGAGGCGCGGAACCGCGCGCCCGCTCTCACTGAGTTTGAACCGTGCGACGAGGTCGCGGAGTTGTGCGGCTTGGTCGGTGAGCGTTTGGGCGGTGGCCGACATCTCTTCGGTCTGGGAAGCGTTCTTCTGGGTCACGGTATCCATCTGAGTGACGGCCTTGTTGACCTGCTCGATGCCCGTGGACTGCTCCTTGCCCGCCGCCGCGATCTCCGTGATCAGGTCCGTCACGCGCTTGACCGAGGTCACGATTTCGCCCAGCGTCGTGCCCGACTGGTTGACCAGTTCGGTACCCGCGTCGACCTTCTTGACCGAGTCTTCGATCAACGACTTAATCTCTTTGGCCGCAGTCGCGGAGCGCTGAGCAAGATTGCGCACTTCAGACGCGACGACGGCGAACCCGCGGCCCTGTTCGCCGGCCCGGGCCGCTTCGACAGCGGCGTTGAGTGCCAGCAGGTTGGTCTGGAACGCGATCTCGTCGATCGTCGTGATGATGTCCGCGATTTTCTTCGAGGCCCCGTTGATCTCACTCATGGCCTCGACCGCGTTACCCACCACGCGCCCCCCGCGCTCGGCCACGTCCTTCGAGTTGCTTGCCAATTGCCGGGCTTGCTGAGCGCTGTCGGAGTTCTGCCGAACCGTGGCGGTGATTTCTTCGAGGGTGCTGGCTGTTTCTTCCAGGCTCGATGCTTGCTCCTGAGCACCGGTCGAAATCTCGTCACTGGCTGCGGACAGTTGACTCGAAGCATCCGCGAGCTGCTCGGACACTTCGCGCACGCCCTCCAAGGCCGCCCGCACCGAAACCACCGCTTTGTTGAGGGCCGAGGCCATCTGGCCCACTTCGTCGGTCCCCAGGTCCGGGATCTGTTGCGTGAAGTCGCCCGCGGCCAGGGCCGTTACCGAGGTCGTGACCGCCCCCATTTTGCGTTGAAGCTCGGCGGCCCGGGCCAGTTCCTGCTCGGTGCGCGCCCGGACTTCCGCGGCCTCGCGCTCGGTGCGCTCCCGGACCTCTGCGGCCTCGCGTTCGACCCGTTGGCGATCCTTTTCGATCTGCGCCTTTTCCGCTTCTTTAGACGCGACAAGTGATCCGATCGCCGTATTCAGGGCCGTGGCCATGCGCCCGAGTTCGTCCTGGGTATCGATCTCGGCGCGCTGGGTCAGATCGCCCTTCGCAACGCCCTCGAGTACGGTCATACACCGGTTCATGGGACTCGTGATGAGTTGGGCGATCATGTACCCCAGTGCCAGTCCGCCCACCATGCCCCCGATAACAGCCGCGATCATCGTGCTCCGGGTCGAACGGTAAGTTTCTGTGCCGGACTCGAACGATTGCTGGCTCACTTTGAACTTAGCATCTCTCAGCGCGCCCATGCCCGCGACCAACTGGTTAGCGCCCACAATCGATGACTTAAGCACCTCGAACGCCTCCTTGTCGCGCCCGGCTTCGGCCAGATTGTTCGCGCTGCCGAGGCTGTCGATCCACTGGGGCACGAGGGGCTTGATCTCCGACAACTTTTGTTTCGCTTCGGCGGTAACGAGCGTCTTCTCCGCGAGGTCCAGATTGGTGCGCACGTCGCGCAAGTACTGGCGCGTCTGGTCCGCGTTCTTCCTGCGCTCCTCGGGGGTCTGAGCCAAGATCGTCATGCGCACGTTGCGCCCCGCGAGGGCGATCGAGGTGTTAGTTTCATCGATCGCGTGCATCCCCTTCAGGTGCTTCTCGTACAGCGTTTCGGCGTTGTCCTGCATGGTCCCCATACCCGTGACCGCGAGGTACCCCATGCCGGCCATAAGGAGCGAGAGGGTGCAGAATCCGATGAGCAACTTGGTCATCGTTTGACGGTTGCGGAACCAGTTCATGGGCGTCTTTCGCAGAGAGAGTGATCGGTGTGTTAAGCAGAGAGTGAAAGCTCGCCGGCGTTACCAATGAGCTTGTCGATGTTGAGCAGTGAGACGAGGCGCTCGCCGGTGCGCGCGATCCCGGTGAGGAACGAGGTATCGACGCCCGCGCCCAGGTCCGGGGCCGGGAGCTTCTCGTCGGACTCCACGTTGAGCACGTCGGACACGGCGTCCACGACCAGGCCCACGATCTTGGTGCCCACGGTCACGACGATGATGACCGTGAACACGGTGTACTCGGCCTCGCGCATGCCCAGGCGGATGCGCAGGTCGATGACCGGGACCACGCTCCCGCGCAGGTTCATCACGCCCTTCATCTCCGAGGGCGTGTTGGGCAACGGGGTGATGCGCGAGTACCCCTTAATTTCTTGCACGCGCAGGATCTCGACCCCGTATTCCTCGTCCCCCAGCCGGAACGCCAGGAACTGGCTCCCGTGGGTCACGAGTTCGGTTTTGTCGTGTGAGTCGAGTGAACTCATCAGCGCTCTCTTCAGAAGGGAGAAAGGATCGCTCGCATCAACTCACTGCTGGCTGCAAGTGCGTGGCGCGACCCACTCACTCAGTATCATCGGGGCAGGCCGGAGAAATTTGCGTGGTTATCCACGTGCGTTGTTGTGCAATTTTAATATCGAATGTGGCATGCCACATATTTCAGACTCGGGGAACAATTAATCGCTCCGAGCGAACGTGGAGGTAAGACAAATTGCTTCTGAACCGCCCTCAAAGAGTTCTTGGGAACGGAGGACGACGTGGGTTAGCGAACCGGCGTTCGCAATCAGTGCGACGGGGTTCGGCTACAGAATTCCCAATACGCATGAACCAGCACAAGTTCGTGGAGGGGAAATAGGGCATTCGGATCGGCCCATCCGTTTCGCTCATTTCGGGAATAAACAAGTTGCCTGCGGCTCTTCAGGGATGAAGTCACTTGCCCCGCACCTCTGGGCTTCTCCATGTCACTCACACCTCGCGCGGCGCGCGATCGTATTCGCGTTTATTCTCGCTGGTACCGGCTGTCAGCCCGGTGTGCGCGAGGACCGCACCATCACCTTTGACTCAAACGGGCGTGCCGCCTTCCAGCACGGGGCGAACGGCGTGTTCGTCACCGACCCGAAGACTGGCGCGCCCAAGCGCATCTACGAATCGGTTCCGGGTGACATCGCCGTGAGTCCGCCCGCGTGGGACTCCAGCGGCAAACGAATGGTCTTTACGGTAGCCCGAGGGCTCTCCGACCAACCCGTCAAATTGCTTGGCGACGCACCCGCCGACGGGCGCCGGCACCCCGAAATCCCGATCGAGTACACGTGTTGGCTCTACGATCCAACCGTCGACGGCTCGCCACAGAAATTATCCGAGGCCGCGGCCGGGCACCCTGGCTACGTTGCCGCGGGCTTGGCGGTCAGTTGGCACGCGGATGACAAGCACCTGGATTTTGTCGAGCGCGTCGGAGACGGGCACCGCGTGCGCACGTTCGATTTGGCTACCAACATCGCTGAAGATTCCCCGCTACCCATTGCGAAGAACGTTGCACTCGGAAACGCGGCTTCTGCCCGGTGTGCGCTCCTCGGCGGCGCGGGCGGACAGAGTGGCTTGTGGGTTGCGTATGCGGACAACGCTTGGTGGCGAGTACCGGATTCCGATCCACCCAACTCTCACTTGGAGCACTTGCGTCAGCAGTTACCCCAGTGGGCGCCCGATGGTAAGAAATTGGCTTTCACCGATGGGGTTGAACTCCGCGTGTGCGATACCACAAAGCGGACAACGGACGTGTGGTTCCGCTCCTCGCGAAAGCCCGAAGAACGGAACCCGTTCCAACTCCTTCCACCAGTCGCGTTTCGGTGGCACCCGGACGGCACCCGTATCGGAGTCCTCGACGACTCGCGGCTCGGGTTGGTGACGGCAGCGGGGTGGCAGAAAGACTTAACGGAGACACGGGTCACAGCATTTTCAGGTTGGAACACGGCCGGTACCCGCATCGCCTATGTAACGACCGAACTCCCGCCGTACACCCAGGGCTTACATTGGACGACGCTGTTCGCCCCCAACATGCACGCCCGCACTGCACTCCGCACAGCGGACGCGGACGGTGCGAATGAGAAGGTACTCGTTTCCGGATTGCGAGCTACCTTCCCGCACTGGGCACCGAGCGAATCGCGACTCTCGGTCTGGCTGACAGTTGAACCACCTTATCGACTCGTGACTCTCGATCGAAGCGGAATGCCACCCGGCGACCCCGCTGCGCTCATCGATCCCGAAACGGGGAAAATTGACTGGCTCCCAGTTAAAGGAGCGGAACACGCGCAAATCGGGCACGTCGAATTGCGTGCCGGGCGCCTCGGTGCAGCTCTCAAGCGATTTGATGACGCCGCGGCCGGTTTGAGCGCGGACGAATCTGCCGACTGGGGCGTTCCGCGCCATCGCGTTCCAGAAAGCCGGCCGCGAAGCCGCCGCACGCGAAGCACGGAAGCGGTTCAACCCGCCCGCAGCACGACGGCTCACTCCTGTGAGAGTTCCACTTGGGCCGGAACTCCCAATAGCGGGCGACGCGGACGCGATCACCGCACGTCACCGGTTCATCGCCGAAGCGTTTGTTAGCCTGGAGATGATGGACGAGGGCCTCGAATACTTCCGCGCACAAGTCCGCGCCGCTGGCTCGAACGCGGATCGGCTCTCGGCGGCACTCGCGCTGGGGCAGTTACTCCTACTCGCGGACCGGAAGGCAGAATTCGCGGAGTGTGCGGCGACTCACCTCATGCCGTTGGCGGGCAACGTCGCGCAGTGGCCGGTTGCGGAGCAAGGTGCCGTGAATGCCACCGTCGCGTGGACGCTGTTGCCACTGGCCGTGGACGAGTTCGTTACCGCGCTACCGGAAGCGACCGTCCGCCGGGTTAGTGAAAAGGCGATCGAGTCGAGCGACGCAGCGGACATCAATTTCGTATGCCTCCTGGTGCAGCGCGCGTGTGGTCGGCGGTTGAAAGACGAGAAGTTGGTCGAACGAGCCGGAGAGAGGCTCGCACGCCACCCGGCACTAAGTCGGTGGAATTTACCCACCGGTGAGGTCGGTATTGATGCGCTGTCGCGTGTCCGGGCCGCATTTTTGTCTCAAGAGCTGTTTCGTGAAAGGCCGTCTAGAAAGCGGTCCCGGGAGCCGTTTGGGGTGGTCGTTACCATTCGGGTATGAGCACTCGCGAGCGCTACCCGAGCGACCTGACGGACCTTCAGTGGGACAACATCGGGCACCTGTTCCCGCAGGGTAATGGGAAGACCGGTCGTCCGCGCACGTACCCGGTACGTGAGGTGGTGAACGCGGCCCTGTACCTGGCCCGGGGCGGGTGTACGTGGCGCATGCTGCCGCACGACTTCCCGCCGTGGAAGACGGTCAGCTACTACTTCTACACGTGGCGCGATGCGGGGGTGTGGGAGCAGGTACATAACGCCCTGCGGTCCGAGATCCGGGTGTGCGGCGGAAGGGAACCAACTCCGAGTGCCGGGATCATCGACAGCCAGTCGGTGAAGACGACCGAGGCCGGCGGCCCGAAGGGGTACGACGCGGGCAAGAAGGTGTCCGGGCGCAAGCGCCACGTGCTCGTGGACACGCTCGGGCTGATCTGGGGTTTGGTCGTTCTTCCCGCGGCCCCGACCGACTGGGACGGGGCGGTGAAGGTGTTCGAGAAGGTCGGGAAGACGATGCCCCGGTTGGCCAAGGTGTGGGCCGACGCGAACTACCGGGCGAGCGCCCTGGGCGAGTGGATCAAGGGGCACGCGCGGTGGGTACTGGAGGTGGTCACCGGGCGCCCCGGTCAGACCACATTCGAGGTCCACAAGTGGCGATGGATCGTGGAGCGCACGTTCGGCTGGTTCGGCCGGTACCGGCGCCTGTCCAAGGATTATGAGCACAACACCAAGAGCAGCGAGGCATGGATCTACATCGCCATGATCCATCGCATGTCGCGGTTCGGCTTGCCCGACAAGAACAAGGACGATGACCTACTGAGGAGACCGCCCAAGGCGGTGAAATCCTAGCTTTCTAGACGGCCTTTGAGCACTTTGGTGCGGCCACATTCAACGCGACGCGCTGACGGGTGAGGTCTGTTACGCGCCGACTCTTGCTCCGCGCGTTCCGCGTCCGGTAATCTAGAGGGCCGGCTCCCGCTTCCCCTCTGGGGCACTGTCAATGCGGTACGCGCTTACCCTGTGTGTCTCCGCGTTCCTGGTCGCGATCTCCACTGCCGCACCGGTGCCGCCACCAAATGCGCGCGAAGTTCCCCACCTCGTTGAGAAACTCGGGAGCGAAGACTTTGCCGAGCGCGAAGCCGCGACCAAGCGCCTCGACGAGTTGGGGTTACTCGCGCTGAGCGACCTCCGCGCCGCGACCCTGTCCGAGAACGCCGAAATCGCCGACCGCGCCAAAGACCTCGTGCGGAAGATCGAGCGCCGGGCCGCGAACGATCGCGCGCTCGCGCCGACCCTCGTGGACCTGGACCTAAAGGACACGCCACTCGACACGGTGCTCGCTGAGTTGTCGAAGCAAGCTGGGGGCGAGGTCGTTCTTGGTGGCGCAAAGGCCCACGAACTCGCGGGAAAAAAGGTGACCGTCGCGACGGGTAAGGTGCCGTTCTGGACCGCGGTACTGCGCGTGTGCGACGCGGCAGAACTTCAGGTCGCCGGTGCGGGCGGGTTCTTTGCCCCGGGAACCGCTCCGTACACCGCGCGCGTCGACAAGAAGAAGGGAGACGGGGTTGCACTACGCCTCGCGACGAACCCGAATAAGGCGGTGATACTGGAAGCCCGCGACGGCAAGAAGCGGCCCGCGTCCGTTCACGGTGCGGTGCTGATCGAAGCGCTCGAGGTGCCAAAAATCGCGGCCCCGAAAATGGTCGCAACGGCCGTGCTCCAAGTGTGGCCCGAACCGAAGCTCGTGTGGCAATCCACGGCCGACGCAAAGGTGACGAAGGCGACCGACACCGAGGGCCAGAAAATCCTCCCCGACTTCACACGGGCGCTCGCGCGGCCGCAAGTTCAGCGCTTCAAGGACGGTGGCGTCGCCGTCGTTCGCAACGCGGACGGCACCGTAACTCTCGTGAATCTCAACGCCACGAATCCGATCGATGTCGGACCGAACTTCGCTCCCAACTCACGTCAGGCGGTCATCAAACTGAAGACCCAGGCAACGACCGCGAGTGAACTCGTCGGGGCCGTGTACGGTCTGGTACGGTCCGCCCCCGAACCGCTCGTGACGATCCCACTCAATTCGGACGCGACGACAGTGACCGGCCTCGGCGGTAGCGAAGTCACGGCTTCACTCCGTGCCGACCCGAAAGGCAAACAGTTTGTGGACGTGAAGTTGACCTACGATCCGCTGCGTGTGGACCCGGTCCGCACGAGTGACGAACTCCCGGACGTGAAGCCCGGGGCGAGTGGGAACCAAACTGTTCACGGCCTGCGAGTTACCGACACCGAGGGCAAAGCGTTTGATGCGTCCCTGGCGAAAGCTACCAACGAATTCGCCGGACGCGGACAGCGCGTCGTGTTGACGATGCAGCTCGAATTGCCCATGACAAAGGACGGTTCTCCTGCGCCCGCGAAGCTCGTGTTTTGGGGCCACTACGCGAAATCGGTGGAAGTGCCGTTCGTGCTGAAGAACGTGCCGCTCACCAGTAGCGCGAAGTAGCCATTATCGCTTCACAGTGCCCGCGTGATTCACGACCACTTACGCACGGTTCTCAATGCTCGACCGGTTCTTCGCGTTCGCGCTACACCCGGCTACGTTGATCGCGGTTGGAGGTGCGGTCGGGGCAAACGCCCGCTACTGGTTCGGCAAGTTGGTGGCGGCTTATGTGCCCCCGGGGGAAATTACGTTCCCGTGGGCGACGTTCGCCATCAACGTGTCGGGTTCGATTATTCTGGGATTTGTCGCGTCCGCGTTCCTAAATCACCCGGACGAGTCGCGAAAGAGTTGGTACCTGCTGCTCGGCACCGGCTTTTGTGGCGGGTTCACCACGTTCTCGACGTTCAGCCTGGAAGCGCTGCAACTAATGAGGGCGGAGCGCCCGGGAACCGCCGCGGTCTACGTGTTCGGTTCGGTCGCGGCGGGGTTACTCGGGGTCTGGCTCGCGACGAAACTCGGGGCCGGCGCGTCCGAGTAGCGCCGGCTCGGCCTCACCCAATGGCGAGCTTCAACTGAACGGTGCCGATCTGCACCACGTCGCCGGCCTTCACCTGGCGCGGCTGCCCGGCGTGAACGCGGACCCCGTTGAGCCACGTCCCGTTGAGGCTGTTCAGGTCTTCGAGGAACACGCTCCCCTTCTCGAACATCAGCACCGCGTGCTGGCGCGAGCACCAGATCTGTTCGACCGACTCCTGGCTCACGAGGTCGATGTCCACGGGCTTGTCGGCGAACCGACCGACGACGTTCCGGCCGTCGTACAGCGGGTACTCGGCCCCGATCTTCATCCCGCGCAGGACCACCAGTTTGGGTTTCACGGTCGGGGTCACGGGTCCGCCGGGCGCGTGGTCGGCGCGGTCGGTCGCGGGGATCGTGACGTGAACCGGGGCTTCATCGAGTTCGTTCATCGGATGATCCGGGAGTCCGGGGTGAGCCGGCAGCGTGGCACCGGCGACGCGGTCGCGGGCCGTTTCGTGCGGCACGGTTCGGGGACGATTCGGAAGGGCGGCCGAATCGTCGAACGGTTTGGCCAGAGCCGGCGTGGGCGGGAGCGGCTCGCAATCGAGAATATCGAGCACCATTACTGGTTCGGTCATCGGGGCCGGCAGCGGGGCCTCCAGATCTATCGGTGCGCTGAACAGCGGCGCACCGCACCGCACGCACACCCGCGCGCGGTTGAGAGCAGCGACTCGGCACCGGGGGCAACTGGCCACCATTGACTCTCCCTCGGGAGTCGGTTCGGTCGCGTGTGATAATGACTGGTCCGAGCGGGACCACCGCACCCACACGTCGGATCGAATCGCGATCTCGGACCGAGTGGGCGTCGGAACGGCCGATGTGTTCGCGCAAACCACTCTAGTTCACATTTCGATTTGTCAACTTCCCCGAAGGACGAATTGCGTCCCCAAATTGCGCGCCTGCGCGAAAACTGCGACATTTGGTGTCCGAAACCGCCACAAACCCGGTCACGCGGACCGGATTTCCAACACTACAGCACCGATCGGCGCTTCGGAAGCGACCGTGAACGCGACTTCGTTTCGGGGCAGGAGCAAAGAAGTGATGTCAACCGCGAATGGATCGGGCGTTGCGACGGCGGTCCCGTTGACGCGGACCTCGACAGCGCCGGGAACCTGGGCGCACACGAGCCAGACGCGCTCGTTGGCATCCAGGGTGCGCGGGCGCCCGAACTTCCGCGTGTGCCGCGTGCCGCTCGGGGTCGAGGCGACGTCCCACGGTGGGCCGAGGCGGATGGTGTGCATGGGAGATCAAATCCGAAACGCAAAACACAAAATCCGAAGGCAGACAGGGAACAGAAATTGGCGCGTCACACCACGGTGATGAAAGTACGAAAAGCGCGCATCAAAAAACTCATGAGCTACGCCTTACCCAGAACGCCATCCACTACCCAACACCCGCGTGCGTGAACGGTATCCGCGCGGCAGTGGGTCAGCACATCGGTATTGTCACAACCTGCTTCCTGGAGTGCGTCGGCCAAAATCGGCATCCGGTCGAACGCGCGATCGGCGTAAATCCCCTGCGCCAAGGCAACGACATCCGAAGTGCGCCACGCGGGATCGAACGCAACCGGGCGAAACGGGTTGTCGAGAATGCAGAGTATGTACGGGCGAAGTACAGCGCAATGCTGCTGCACTTCTATTCCCCGCGTAACGGAATCAGGGGTGCTCTTTTTGATTCCGGCGAGGTGCATTCGGATCGTATTTCCGATGCGACCGTCTGTCAGCACAAGGTTGGCAATTGCCCAGTCACCGTCGTACCCCCAACCTCTTATCGACTGGTCCCATAACTCTTCTAATGTTCGACCACCGTCCACAATTTCATCGCCTAAATGGGCGACGTGTTTGGAATCGGCGTATTCCGGCTGCGTTTCGAGAAACCGAGCGTAAACCGTAGCGAGTAAACGTAACTTGCGCGGTGACGGATTACAGTTCTGCTCGACGTAGTTGAGCATCAAGCCCGCGTTCAACGTGAGCCACTCGTCCTCCGTCACCGATCCGCCCTCACTCACGAGTTCAGTGGCTTCCCGGCCCATGCCATGCGAGCGGCTTCGCCGACGGCCTCGCTCAGTGTCGGGTGTGCGTGAGTGCAACGAGCGATGTCCTCGGCGCTACCCTTATACTCCATGATCGTCACGCACTCGGCGATCAAATCGGACGCGCGCGGGCCGAGAATGTGAACGCCCAGCACGCGATCGGTCTTCGCGTCGGCGAGCACTTTCACGAAACCGTCCTGTTCGTCCATCGCCTTCGCGCGCCCGGTGGCGCTGAACTTGAACTTGCCCGTGCGGTACTCGATCCCCTTCTCCTTCAACTGCTCTTCGGTCAACCCGACGCTCGCGACCTCGGGCCAAATGTAGATGACGCTCGGGATCGCGTCGTAGTTGACGTGCGGTTTCATGCCCGCGAGTGTCTCCGCGAACACGACGCCCTCTTCGCTCGCCTTGTGTGCGAGCATCGGGCCAGCGATCAGGTCACCGATCGCGAAGATGCCGGGCACCGAAGTCTGGAAATGCCCGTCCACCTCGACACGACCGCTCTTCGGGTCGTACTTCACCCCGACGTCGTCCAGCCCAAGTCCCGTGGTGTACGGCCGGCGCCCCACCGCCACGAGCACGCGGTCGCCCTGGATACTCAGTTCCTTGCCGTCCTTCGTCTGGGCGGTCACGGTAACTGAATCGCCCTTCACCGTGGCGCCGGTCACCTTCGTATCGAGGTGGAACTCGAACCCCTGCTTCACGAGCAGCTTGTGAACTTCGTTGGCAACTTCGCCGTCGCTGATCGCCAGGATGCGCGGGAGGAACTCGATCACCGTCACCTTCGCACCGAGCCGCTTCCAAACGGAACTCAGTTCCAGACCGATGTACCCGCCGCCCACGACAATGAGGTGTTTAGGTACCGGATTGAAGTTGAGCGCTTCGGTCGAGCTAACAATGTACTTCCCGTCGAACTTCATGAACGGCAGTTCGGTGCTCTCGCTGCCGGTCGCGAGCAGCACGTTCTTCGCTTCCAGCACGCTCTTCGCGCCGTCCGCGGCGGTCACCTCGACCTTCTTCCCCGCGAGCAGTTTGGCGGAGCCGAATACCGGCGTCACACCGTACTTCTTGAACAGGAACCCGACGCCGCCGGTGAGTTCGCTGACGACCTTGTCCTTGCGCTTGAGCATGGTGTCGAGGTCGAGCGCGACGCTCCCGACCTTGATGCCGTGGCGCGCGAGTTTGTGCGTCGTGACTTCGTACATCTCGGACGAATCGAGCAGCGCCTTGCTCGGGATGCACCCGACGTTGAGGCACACGCCGCCGAGCGCCTTGTTCGCGCGCTTCTCGACGCACGCCACCTTCAATCCGAGTTGCGCCGCGCGAATCGCCGCCGTGTACCCGCCCGGTCCGCCGCCGATCACCACGAGGTCGTAACTGTCCGCCATGTTGTCTCCAAGAAGGACTCACCGCCGAGGGCACGAGAGGGCGCAGAGAGAAGACCGGGTTGGATTACGCGGTTCTTTTCTCTGCGCCCTCTCGTGCCCTCGGCGGTGAACATCAGATTTCAAACAGGATGCGTTCCGGGTTCTCCACGCACTCCTTGATGCGCACGAGAAACTGTACGGCCTCGCGGCCGTCGATCAACCGGTGGTCGTAGCTGAGCGCGAGATACATCATCGGCCGGATCACGATCTGGTCGTTGACCACGACCGGGCGCTTTTGAATGCTGTGCATGCCGAGGATCGCGCACTGCGGTGGGTTCAGGATCGGCGTGCTGAGCATCGAGCCGAAGATCCCGCCGTTGGTGATGGTGAACGTACCGCCCTCCAGTTCGGGCACCGTCACCTTCCCGTCGCGGGCACGCTTGGCGACCGCGGCGATGGCCTTCTCGATGTCGGCGAAGCCGAGCTGATCCGCACCGCGAATCACCGGCACCATCAGCCCCTTCTCCGTGCTGACCGCGACGCCGATGTCGTAGAAGTGCTGGTGGACGATGTCGTTCCCGTCGAGGCGGGCGTTCACGAGCGGGAACGCCTTCAGCGCCTCGATCGCGGCCTTCACGAACACCGACATAAAGCCGATCTTCGTTCCGTGTTTCTTCTCGAATTTCTCGTTGTACTTCGCGCGCAAGTCCTGAATCGCGGTCATGTCCGCTTCGTTGAACGTCGTCAGCGTCGCGGTGGTGTTCTGGCTGTCGAGGAGCCGCGTCGCGATCGTCTTGCGGATCTTCGACACCGGCTCGCGTGTGGTGCGTGCCCCCGACTGGCTCGGCACACGGGCGGGCGCTTCGGCCGCGGGCTTCTTCGCCTCGCCGTTCACAGCGGGCGACGCCTTGGGTGCCGACGCAGCCGCGACCGCGTCTTCCTTCAAGATGCGCCCGCCGGGACCGGTTCCGGCCACGTCGCCCGGCTTCACGCCCGCCTCAGCCAGCACGCGGGCCGCGGCCGGTGACGGAATCGCCTCTTGCTTCGGCGCGCTGGGGGCTTCTGCGATTTGTTGTTTCGGAGCACTCGCTTGAGCCGCGGGCGCCGGGGCCTTCGCGTCGGTGTCGATTTGTGCGACGGTGGCACCGATGGCGACCGTATCGCCCTCTTTGACGAGGTGCTTCACCACACCCGAAGCCGGGGCGACGACTTCTTGCGAAGCCTTATCGGTGCCCATCTCGAAGAGCGGTGCGTCCGCCTTCACGAAAGCGCCGTTCGCCACGAACCAGCGGTTCAGTGTGGCCTCGGTGATGGATTCACCGGCCTTCGGCACCGTCACTTGTTCGATCGCCATGACCATCCCCGGTACGAAAACGATACCACCTAACTCCCCCGGCCCCCTTCCCTAAGAAGGAAGGGGGAGAAAGGCACCTCGGCTCTTTCTCCCCCTTCCTTCTTAGGGAAGGGGGCCGGGGGGTTAGGTTCTTCTCTCCGTTATGCCTTGGCCGCGTCCGTGTGCGCGCCGTGTGTGCCGTTGGACTCGACCGCGTTCCAGCCGATCCACCCCGGTCCGATCGGACCCGACGGCGTCGGCGCGAACGCGCCGTCCACGAGCAACTTCTGTTCGCGCTCGTGAACGTGGTGCGACCCGGTCGCGGGGCTGGCACCGGCGTCGCGACCGACGTACTCGAAGGGGAAGTTCATGGCCCGCAGGCGCGGCTCCACGAACGTCCACCCGCCCATGTTTTGCGGCTCTTCCTGCACCCACACGAACTCGCGGGCACGGCGGTAGCGGCCGAGCGCGGCGGAAAGCTGTTGTTCGGGCCACGGGTACAGTTGCTCGATCCGCAGGATCGCAACCGCTTGCGTGCCGAGTTCCTCGCGCTTCTTCGCGAGGTCGTAGTACACCTTCCCGGAGCACACCAGCACGCGCGTCACCTGGTCCGGGTTGGATTTGTCGTCGAGCACTTCGCGGAAGTGCTGCCCGGTCACAAACTCGCTCACCGGCGACACCGCGGCCGGGAGCCGCAACAGGCTCTTCGGCGTCATCACCACGAGCGGCTTGCGGAACTTCCGCTTCATCTGCCGGCGCAGGAGGTGGAAGTATTGTGACGGCGTGGTCGGGTACGCGACCTGGATGTTATCTTCCGCGCACATCTGGAGGAACCGTTCGAGCCGCGCGGAAGAGTGCTCCGGCCCCTGGCCCTCGTAAGCGTGCGGGAGCAGGAGCACGATGCCGCTGGACCGGTTCCACTTCGATTCGCACGACGTGATGAACTGGTCGATGATGACCTGCGCGCCGTTGGCGAAGTCACCGAACTGCGCCTCCCACAAAACCAGCGATTCCGGAGCATCGAGCGAGTACCCGAAATCGAACCCCATCACGGCCGCTTCGGAGAGCGAACTGTCGATCACGTCGAACGGGGCCTGCTTCGGGTCGAGGTTCGCCAGCGGGTAGTGCTCCGCGCCGGTTTCGTAATCGACCACGACCGAGTGCCGCTGCGTAAACGTCCCGCGCCGGCTGTCCTGGCCGCTGAGTCGCACCGGGGTACCTTCGAGCACCAGTGAGCCGAACGCGAGCGCCTCGCCAGTGCCCCAATCCACGGACCCGCGCTTCTTGATGTTCTCCCCGCGCGTCTGGAGCGTCTTGAGTAGGTTCGGGTGAACCGTGAACCCCTCCGGGAACGTGCCCAGCGCGGTTCCGATGCGGTCCAGAACCGCGTCACTCAATCCGGTCGCAATGGGTTCGTGCGAGTACCGATTGGTGAAGTCCTTCCAGCGCCCGGAGAAGCCCTCCATCCCGCGCTTTTTGGTCTGGCCCTTCTTCACCATCTCCTTGACTTGCTTGTGCGCCGCTTCCAACTCGTTGCGGTACGCGGCGGCGACCGTTTCGGCCTCGCGCATCGCTTCGGCGAGCTTGTCGTCGAACTCGCGAACAAGGTCCGCGACGACGTCGGGTGTCACACTCGGGTCGTCGGGGCGCCCGGCGAGTTGGGCGGCGTAGACGGTGGAGAGCGGCGGCTTCTTGGCGATCACCTTGGCCTGGAGGGGCTGCGTGTAGCCCGGGTTGTCGCCCTCGTTGTGCCCCCACCGGCGGTAGCACACCAGGTCGATGACCACGTCTCGCTTGAACTGTTGGCGGAACTCCAGCGCGAGTTCCGCCGCCGCCACGCACGCCTCCGGGTCTTCCGCGTTGACGTGGAAGATCGGCGCCTGAACGAACTTCGCGATGTCGGTGCAGTATTGCGTGCTGCGGGAGTCGCGCGGGTTCGTGGTGAACCCGATCTGGTTGTTTACCACGATATGAATGGTCCCGCCGGTGCGATACCCCGCGAGGTTCATCAGGTTGAACGTCTCCATGATGACGCCCTGGCCCGCGAACGCCGCGTCGCCGTGGATGAGCACCGGTACGCCGGTGACGCGCTCTTTATCGCCGTGCTGTCGCTGTTTGGCACGAACCCGGCCCTCGACCACCGGCCCAACGATCTCCAGGTGGCTGGGGTTGGGCGCCACAGACATGTGAACCTTCCCACCGTCGGCGGTTTCGATGTCCGCCGAGAACCCGAGGTGGTACTTCACGTCCCCGTCGCCGTCGTGCGTGGACAGCGGGAGGTAGTTGTCCTCGAACTCGTTGAAGATTTCAGAGAAGGGCTTGTGGAGCGTGTTCGCGAGAACGTTCAGCCGGCCGCGGTGGGCCATCCCGATGACGATTTCTTTAACGCCGACCGACGGGCCTTTCTCGGTGATCGCGTCCAGAACCGGGATGAGCGTTTCGCCACCTTCGAGCGAGAACCGTTTCTGACCGACGTACTTGGTGTGCAGGAACTTCTCGAACAGCTCGGCTTCGTGCAAGGTATTGAGAATACGGTACTTCTGCCGCAATTTGAGCATCGGCCGGTTGCAGGTCGGCTCGACACGCGACGCGATCCATCGGCGCATGTCCTGCGACTCGATGTGCATGAACTCGATGCCGGTGGTGCCACAGTACGTGGCCCGCAGCGTATCAATCAGGTCGCCCAGCTTCACTGGGCCGTTCAGTCCGAAGTACATGCTCCCGTCAACGACGCGGTCGAGGTCGCTGTCCGAAAGGCCGAAGTTTTCGAGTTGGAGGAGTTGGCACGGGGGAGGTGGTTGAGTCGCGAGCGGGTCGATGTCGGCCTGAAGGTGCCCGGCTTGCCGGTACCAGAACACGAGCCGCACCACTCCGGTTTGGACGCGCAGGTCCGCGGAACTCGCTGCCCCTCCGGGACTTGCGGCGGCGCCGGGGAGTGTCCCGGCGAACCGCATCCCCGCAAAGAAACCCTGCCAGGTCGGTTCGACGGAGTTGGGATCTTGTTGCCAGCGGCGGAATTGCTCTTCGAGGTACTCGCCGTTCTCGCTGAACATCAGAAACTCCGGAGGTGCGCGCGAGGCACAGAGCGGGGCTATCGCGGGCCGGTAAAGCTACTGATAGCCCCCCCCCACGCGCCGGGCAAGACGAGCATGCCGACCTGCGCATTATAGCTCGCACGAGCACCACAAGGTGCCCATCGGGGCGCTTGCCCCGAGGCGCAAAAAAGATGCACAACTCCCGGGCGGAAAACTACTTCCCATTCTTAATACTCCGCGCCTGTAGCTTCTGCTGTGACGCCAAGACGCAGTCGTGCTCGAACCGAGTGCGCCCTTCTGCGGCACGAATCCCCCGCAATGCGCTGGACGTGAGCAGCAGAATTAACCTCGTTCGTTCATACGCGCGGTTCGCCGAATCATCTGGACGGCTCGAATCAACGGACGTGACGTTCTCCGTTCGTGTGGGGAAATCGGAATCGAGTGTGCCGATCGATCGGAGATCGTGTATCGTGTGTCAGGTCGAGTACTTGTGCGATTCCCGCTCGAGCCCGATACCCCATTCTGGTGCGCGATGCCGCCGCAGGGATTTTCCTGGGTCGAACGTCCGCGTCTTGCCGCGCTCGCGCGACCGCAATCGGCGGAAGACCTCCGCTGGCTCCGGCGCAACGGCATCGACGTGCTCGTGTCGCTCACCGAAAGCCCGCTCCCGCGGAACTGGGTGAACGACGCGGGCGTGATGGCCGTGTCCGTTCCAGTGCCGGACATGGAAGCCCCCACCGAGCGCCAGCTCGATCACGTCATCGCGACCATCCGCCGGGCGAACGGATCGGGTATGGGCGTGGCCATCCACTGTGCCGCAGGGTTGGGACGCACCGGAACTGTGCTCGCCGCGTACCTCGTCGCGTCGGGCCTCTCAGCACGCGCAGCTCTCATCAAACTGCGCGACCTCCGCCCCGGCTCCGTAGAAACGCTCGATCAGGAACGTGCCATCGAGCAGTACGCCCGCAAGCTCGCGCTCCCGGAAGGCGAACGGACCAACGATCTCACCGATCCAGAATAAATCGATTCGTGTGAAGATTCTTTCACACATCCGCAATTACATTGAGCCGACCCCGCGCGCGTTGTACAACTCCCGCACGCGCTCCCCACTTTTCACCCGGGTCGGCACCCATGCGTCCCTTTCCCGCACTCGGCTCGCTCGCCGCGCTGTTCGCCGTGGCGATCGGTGCCGGCCTGTTCGTTGCGCCGCGCCCCGTAGAGCCGGCCCCGGTTCCGGAACGCAAGGTGAAGCTCGCGGTCCTCGTCATCTTCGACCAGATGCGCGGGGACTTCCCAGAGCGCTGGCGCGCGCTGTTCGGCCCGAACGGGTTCGCGCGACTCCAGCGCGACGGCGCCTGGTTCACCCACTGCCACTACCTCTACGGGACCACCACCACCGGCCCGGGCCACGCTTCGATGCTCACGGGAGCGTGCCCGGACGCGCACGGCATTGTGAATAACAGTTGGGCCGAGGGCGGCCAAGAGGCGTACTGCGCCGGCTCACCGCGGTACAAGTTGGTCCCGCCAGCGCCCGTGTTCCCCGTCGAACCAAACCCCAAAGACGCCAAGGACAAGCCCGCGGCTAAAGTGCCGATGATCGGTTCCCCGGAGCGCCTCCAGAGTGAAACGGTGGCGGACGTGCTGAAAGAGGTCCACGGCGCGAAGTCGAAGGTGTTCGGCCTCTCTCTCAAGGACCGTTCCGCAATCCTGCCGACCGGAAAGCACCCGGACGGTGCCTACTGGTTCTACGGCACGTTCGGTACCTCGACGTACTACACCGAGCGCGTTCACCCGTGGGTCGAGACGTTCAACCAGTCGAAGTTCGCGGACCGGTGGTTCGGACGCGACTGGACCTACTTCCGCCCGGACGTGGATTACACCCGGTGGAGCGGGCAATCGGATGATGTGCGCGGCGAGGGCGTTGGGGTCGGACAGCGGGGTACGTTCCCGCACCCGACCACGGGAGGGAAGCCGGCCCTCGGGAAGAACTACTACGAGGCGCTCGCGAACTCGCCGTTCGGTAACGATTTGCTTCTGGAATTCACGAAGACGTGCATCACGGCCGAGCGCCTGGGCGCTGACGATGCGCCCGACCTCCTCGTCGTCAGCTTCTCGTCGAACGACCTGATCGGGCACACATGGGGGCCGGATTCGCACGAGGTAATGGACGTCACGCTCCGCTCGGACGCGCTCATGGCCGATCTGTTGGCCTTTCTCGACACGAACGTCGGGAAGGATCGGTACCTGCTCGGCATGACCGCGGACCACGGGGTCTGCCCGTTGCCGGAAATAACGTTCGGCTCGAACCCGCCCCGCGGTCGGGTGAATCTCGCGGACCTCAGAACGCGCCTGGAAGCGCACCTCACAACCAAATTCCCGACACCCAAGCCGGCGGACGGGAAACCCGCGCGGTGGGTCGAAGAGTTCGTCTTCCCGTGGGTGTACCTGAACCCGCGGTTGGTCACGGCGAGCGGTCAGCCACAGGCAGCAATTGCAGAAGAGGCCGCGAAGTACCTCCGCGAACTCAAGGACGGCCACGTAGCGCGGGCCTTCACGCGGACCGAACTCGCGGGGGCGTTCCCGGAATCGGACGCGATGGCGAACCGGGTGAAGCGGTCGGTTTACCCGTCCCGCAGCGGGGACGTGTTCGTGGTGCTGGACCCGCACCACTTGCCCGCCAGCAAGCCGAACGAAACGGGCACAACACACGGCGCCCCATTCAGCTACGACACACACGTGCCGCTGTTGGTGTACGGCCCCGGGATTCGCGGGGGCGTGCGCACCGAACCAACGACCCCGCAGGCGCTCGCACGCATCTTCTCGAAGTGGCTGAACGTTCGCGACCCGAAGAGCGCCGCGTTCCCGATACCGAAGACGCTCGAATAAACGTGGTGCAGACGGCAAACACAATCGGCCCGGGCACCTCATCACGCGAGGTACCCGGGCCGATCGTGTTTGATCCGTAATCAGTTGTGCGTGCTGTGTTCCGTGGTCGGCATGGTGACCGTACCGAGCGGCATGGTGAACTCGTTGATGATTGCTTCGTGCACGTTAAGCAGGAGCGCCCACAATGAGCCACGGTCATCAAGGGTGATCGGGCCGCGTTCCGGGGCGTCTTCGTTCGCACCCACGGGCTGTGACGGGAGGTAATACTCCCGCGTGACCGGGTCCAGTTCGCGCCCCTCGGAGTGGGGGTTCGGTTGCAGTCCCGGCGGGGCGGCCACGGTCGTTCCGCACACCACCAACGCGCCGATCGACCCCAGCAGCATTCGCCGCAGCATTCGCATCCGTCCGTTAAGAGCAAACAACCCGATGCGGGTCCGTCGCGCACTGGTTGTTTGGTTAGAAGGACGGCTCTATAGCTTTCTTCCTGGTTCCCGCAATGGGAAACTGACAATTGCGCTCAACTCGATCTGCCCCAGAGTCATTCAAACCTGGGACCGCGGGCATCTTGCCCGCTCTTCCGGACAACAGTATCCCAGGCACTCACCACTCGTCCGGAACCGCGGGCATCTTGCTCGCCCTTCGCTGCCAAAGTCAGAAAAGCGGGCAAGACGCCCGCGGTCCCAGGTGAAAGCCCCCCAGTTTGCCGCAAACGATTCGCTTGACCGGTCCGAGCCGCCGGCTTACGATTACTTCCATCCCGCCAGAACGCTCCTTACCAACCGCGGGGGGCCACAGCCCCTCAACTCACCAGATTAACTCACCTCGGAGAGCCCCGACCATGCGCCGGCTCGTGTTCGGCCTTGTAGGTTTTGCCGCGTCGGTCGCGATGGTCGGTTCGGCCGTGGCCCAACAACCGCCGCCCGGTCTGCCGTCCCCGCGCATTCAAAGCGTGTTCCCGAGCGGCGCGAAGGCCGGCACCAGCGTTGAAGTGACCGTGACGGGCTTCGACGTGGAGGAGCCGGAGAAGTTGCTGTTCTCGCACCCGGGCTTAAAGGGCGAGTACATCAGCCCGCCCAAAGAGACGCCGGACCCGAAAGACCCGAAGAAGACGGTCCCGGCACCGAAGGTCAATCCGGCCGGACCGCACAAATTCAAAGTGACCGTCGCGCCCGATGCGCCGCTCGGCGCGTTCGATGTGCGGTTCGTGGGGAAGTGGGGTGCGAGCAATCCGCGTGCGTTCGTCGTGGGCGACTTGGTTGATGTGAACGAGAAGGAACCGAATAACGACGTACCCGAAGCGCAACGGATCGAGATCGGGACCACGGTAAACGGCATAATCTCCAACCCCACGGACGTGGACTACACCGCGTTCACGGGGAAGAAAGGCCAGCGCGTCATCGTTTCCTGCCAAGCGTCGTCGATCGACAGTAAAGCCGAACCGATGATCGAGATCTTCAACGCGAGCGGACGTAAACTCGTAACCAACCGCAACTACCACGGCAACGACGCGGTTGCTGACATCGTGCTCCCCGCCGACGGCGACTACTTCGTTCGGCTGTTCCAGTTCACCTACACCGCGGGCGGACCGGACTACTTCTACCGGCTGAGCGTGAGCGCAGCGCCGTGGATCGACGCCGTGTTCCCGCCGGTCGTCGAAGCGGGTAAGCCCACGCAGGTCACGCTCTACGGGCGCAACCTGCCCGGCGGTCGACCCGCGGAGGGTTACACCGCGGACGGGCGCCCGCTCGAACAACTCACGGTCACTATCACCCCGCCGGCCGACGCGACCGCGAATACGAGGCTGACCAGCCTCACGCACGTCGAGCCGGTCAGCGCGCTCCAGGACGGGTTTGCGTACAGTTTGAAAGGGCCGAACGGTACGTCCAATCCTGTCACGATTTTCTTCGCGCGCAACAAGCTCGTTGTGAAAGCGAAAGCCGCCGGATCGCCGGACACCGCGGAGGTCGTTCCCACAGGCAGTGAGGTGGCCGGGTTTCTAGCAAAGAAGGGCGAGAAAGACTGGATCGCGTTCAACGCGAAGAAGGGCGAAAAAGTCACCATTGAACTTGCGGCGGAGCGGATCGGCGCGAACGGCGACTTCTACTTTTCCGTGCGCGACGGCAAAGACCCGAAGCGCGACCTCAGCGGCGAACAGGACGACGACAACGACACGCTCCACCCGTTCGGATTCTACTCGCGCAGCAGCGACCCGGGACCGTATCAGTTCACAGCGCCCGAGGACGGCAAATATCTGATCGCGGTCGCGTGCCGCGAATCGGGCTACCTGAGCGGCCCGAAGGCCATGTACCGTCTGCGGATCGGTCAACCGGTACCGGACTTCCGCGCGGTGGTGATGTCGTACAGCCGCTTCTACCAGACCGGCTCGGCCGCGTGGCAGGGCGGCTCGCAGGCGTATTACGTGTTCGCGCAGCGCCAGGACGGTTACACCGGTGCGATCGCGGTCACGGTGGACGGTCTACCAGCAGGTGTAACGGCACAGCCGCTCACCATCGGGCCGGCCGTGCGCTGGGGGCTGTTGGTGCTCGACGTCGCGCCCGGCGCCGCACCCGCGACAACGGCCTTTACCGTGAAGCTCACCGGCACGGACAACGCGGGCAAGACGCTCGTTCGGTCGGCACGCCCGGCGTCGGTGACATGGGGGTTACCACAGCCGGACCAACAGATCCCGGTGGTATCGCGGCTGGACCAGTCGCTCGTGATCGCGGTCCGGCCGGAGAAATCGCTTTTCAGCATCAAAGCCGACCTCGCGAATACGGTTGTGAAGCCGGCCACGGGCAAAGAAAATAAGGTGAAAGGCCCGGTCATCGTGATGCGCCAGGGCGACAAATCGACCGTTCCCGTGAAGATCGAATGGGGCGGCACGGAGAAGCCGAACGTTACGCTCGTTGCCGAGCCGATGGCCCAGAACCAGCAGAGCGCACCTGTGTCCGTTCAGATCACGGCCCAACCGACCAAGGACAAACCGGAAGTGATGGTGAACGTGGACGCGAAGTCCAACGCGGTGCCCGGCGCGTACACCGTCGTGCTTCGCGGGAACGCGCAAGTGCAGTTCGCCAAAGACCCGATGGCAAAATCAAAGCCAAACATCCCGGCCGAAACTTTCAGCACACCGATCCAGGTGTTCGTAATCCCCAGCGCGCTGGGCCGGTTCACGACGGGTCCGCTCCCGAACAACACGCTCAAACTCGGCAGCAGTACCGAACTGCCGATCAAAGTGGAGCGGATGCACGACTTCGCTGGCGAATACAAGGTGACGTTCGTTCCTGCGAAGGACGCGATTGGGGTAACAGCCGCCGAGGTCGCCATTCCCGCGGGCAAGGACGAAGTGAAACTCGTGCTGAAGACCGCGGCCGATGCCAAGCCCGGCGCGCTGGCCGGTACCGTTGTGGTCACGGCTCTGTTCGCGGGTAAGTACCCGGTGACTTACGAGAACAAGGTGAGTTTCAATCTGGCCAAGTGATCGGCTCCGCGGCCCAATGGGTCGCGAGGAACCACCCGACACACCTTCCGTACACCCGAGGATCTGGAGACTCAACACCATGCGCCGATTCGTTGCGCTCGTACTGGCGCTGATGGCCGCCCCGAGCTTCGCCCAAGAACCGAAAAAGGACGCCAAGAATGTGTACCCGCCGATCCCGGTGATCGATCTGAAGCGGAAAGAGCCGGTCGAGTACGGGAAGGACATCGAGCCGATCTTCGAGAAGAAGTGCCTCGTGTGCCACTCCGGGACCGAGTTGAGCGGCAAGTACGACATGGGCACTCACGAAAAGGTGCTCAAGGGCGGGAAGCGCGGGGCCGCGGTGGTACCGGGCAAATCGGCCGAGAGCAACCTCTTCCTGCTCTGCGCGCGGCAGAAGCTGCCGATGATGCCGCCGAAGGGCGATGAGCCCCTCACTTCACAAGAACTGTCGCTCATCAAGTTGTGGATCGACGAGGGCGCGAAGGCCCCCACCACGATGAAGGTGAAGGAAAAGATCGTCGTAAACCTGCCAGCGGCCCTGGTGAAGCCGGTCCGGGCGCTCGCGGTTTCCCCGGACGGGAAGGCCATCGCCGCGAGTCGCGGGAACCAGATCAACGTCTTCGCGCTAAAGATCACCCCGGCGGACAAGAAGGGCGGTCCGGAGAAGAAAGAGTGGGAATATGCGAAGTCGTTCTTCGACCCGCAACTGAAGACGCCGGACGGTAAGCCCGCGAAGGCCGCCCACATCTCACTCGTCGAGTCGATGGCCTTCTCCCCAGACGGGAAGACGCTCGCAACTGGCAGCTTTCAGGAGTTGACCTTGTGGGACGTCGAGAAGGGTGAGCCGAAGCAGCGGATCGCCGGTTTCGTGGACCGCGTGTGTGCGATCGGGTTCTCCGCGGACGGCAAGAAGTTCGTGACTGGCGGTGGCGCCCCGACCGAGGACGGCGAGATCAAGATCTTCGATACGGTAACTGGCAAACTGATCTGGGAAATCAAGGCGGGGCACAGCGATACCGTGTTCGGCGTCGCGTTCAGTCCGGACGGATTGTTGCTCGCAACTTGCGGCGCAGACAAGTTCGTAAAAGTGTTCGAGATGCCGCACGCGGGTTTGGGGTGGCCGTTCCCGCCCGGCCCCAAGGCCCCGCGGTTCGCCAAGTCGTTCGAGGGCCACACGCACCACGTGATGGGGATCGGCTGGACGCCGGACGGCAAGAAGATCGCGAGCTGCGGCGCGGACAACTTCGTAAAGGTGTGGGACTACGAGAAGGGCGAAAAGATCCGCGACATGCAGGGGCACCAGAAGCAAGTCACGTCGCTCTTCTTCGTGGGCAAGTCGACGCAGTTCGTGACGGGTAGCGGCGACGCGAGCGTCCGCATGTGGAACGCGGACAACGGCGGGAACGTGCGGTCGTTCCCCGGCGCGGCCGACTTCGTGTACGCGGTGAGCGCGAGCACCGACGGCACCGTGGTCGCGAGCGGGTGCGAGGACGGCGTCGTCCGCGTGTACAACGGTACCAACGGCACGCTGATGAAAGCGGCGCTCCCGCCCGACGCCGAACCGAAGAAGAAGTGATTACTCCCGCTCGTTGGCACTCATCGTTCGCCACAAGACTCAGGTGAACGGCGAGTCCCAACGAGCGGGGCATTTCCCGCAGCCGCTTCAGTTAGACGGGATCACCTCCCTCACTTTCAAACGCCATTCGCTTGGACTTGACCCCGACACTTCCCCTTCGCTATCCGCCTGACACACCCAGACCCAACGAATCCAACTTTTCCCGTCACCGACCCGCGGAGGTGGGCCTTGCGCACGTGGAAGAAATCACCGCTGTTCCTCTTGGGCCTGCTCTGCGGGTGTACGACCGGGTTCGACCGGGCCGCGCTCGAAGAGCGCCTGAAGGACGGGTCGGTTCAGATGCCCGATTCGAGCATCGCCGAGGCGCGCGGGCTGAAGCCGCAGCTCCGGTTCCCGTGCCGGATCGCGGTGTACCTCCAACCCGACGGCCACGACTGGCGCTGGACGCCGGAAGACAAGGCCGTGATGGAATCGTGGGCCGAGACGCTCCGGAAGGAGAAGATCGCGACCGACGTGTTCCCGCTGCCCGAAATGCTCGCGGGCAAGAGCAGCAAAAACGACTTGAAGGATCTGCGGCTCGCGGCCGCCAAGTGCGGGGCCGACGTGCTGCTCGTGATTAACGGCGCGGCCCAAACCGACAGTTACAAGAACTTCGCCGCAGTGTTCAATTTGACCCTCGTAGGCGGCTACGTGATCCCCGGGAGCCACAAGGACTCGCTGTTTATGCTCGAAGGCGTCCTCCTCGATGTGGACAACGGCTATATCTACACCGGCATGCAAGCCGAGGGCGTGGGGAAGATCGTGCGCCCGACGTTCGTGATCGAGGACAAGGACTCCATCGCACTGGCGAAGACGAAAGCTCTGGCTCAGTTCGGCGACGAAGTGCTGAAGCGGATGCGCCGACTCGCGGCCACCCCCGTACCCGCCCCGGCTATCAACATTCCCGTTGGCCCGGCGCGCACGGCGGAGCCGACTGCGGTGAACGCGGTTCGACCGGCGCCGGCTCCCGTCTCGGATGTGCCCGCAATCAAACCGACGCCGACTCTCCTGCCCGGGGGCATCTTCGCGACGGGCGCGGATATTCCTCCGCGTCGCGACCCGGTCAACAACGCGGGCGGCGTCATGACCGGTATCACCGCACCGCGCCCCAACCCGTAGCGCCGAAGAGAGCCAGGTCAGCGATAGTGGCGGACAAACGTCAGCCCACCGCCCGGATTGGTTCCCGGCGTGTCCCACCGAAAGATCGCACGGACGCTACCATGATGTTGCTCTTCATCGCGACGACACACGTGTGCCTGATGGTTCCGCCGTCACACGACGCGCCGGTCAGCGCTCCATCTGGCCCCGGCCTTCCTGGAGTGGGCACCCCTTTACCGAAACGACCTAAGCCGACACCAGAAGAGGAACGAATCACGGCGCTGCACAAAGCCGCGTTCGAGGGCGATTTGTGCACGGTGAAGGCGATTTTGACCGACCATCCCAAACTCGTGGATCGACCGCCAGTTTTCCGTTCAGGCGGCAAGGACGTTCCCGACTTGTCTACCGCGCTCCACGGAGCGGCTGTCAAAGGCGACGTCGATATCGTGCGTTTCCTGCTCAAGAAGGGCGCTAATCCGAACGCCAAAATGGATCAAGGATACACGCCGCTGCACTACGCCGTAAGTAGTGGCAGTTCTGAAGTTGTGCGCCTGCTTTTAGAAAACAAGGCAGACCCGAACGCACGCGGGTGGCAAGGGTGGAGGCCCCTGCACCGGGCGGCAGCCAACGGGCAAACCGAGATCGCGTTGTTACTCGTCAAAGCCGGAGCCTCACTTGAGGCTCGAACCGACGATATCCCCGCGAAGCCGATCCGTTTTCTCAACCCCGACACCCCACCCCAGTTCATTCCTGCGTCTCCGGGCCGTACTGCAGCCCAAATCGCCCGCGATGGCAAGCGCGAGAAATTGGCCAAGATACTTACCCGATAACGCGCGAACCTCGACCCGTTAGTGTAAGGGCCAAGCGGATCGCGCGCAGGCATTTGCCGGACTAGCGCCCCATTCGCCCACCACCGCCGCGACCGCCCCCTCCACCTCGGCGCCCACCGCCCTGTCCGCTTGGGCCGGCACGTTGGCTGCGCTCCGACTCGCCTCCTCCCAACGTGCGCCGGATCACGTCTAAATCCGCGCTCGTACCGACTACGAACGACACATCCGTGCCTTCGCGCCGGACCCAGCGCAGGGCGATTTCCTCGTTTTTCGCCTCTTTCGGCAGCGGCGTGCCGTCCGCGAACTTGGCGACGATATCCGGCCCACTGCCAAGCCCGAACACGGCCGGGCCTTCCACTCGGACGACACCGTTCTCGGGCACGGTGTAGGAGAACGAGCGCTGACCTGCGGGCCACGATCCGTCCGCGCGCACGCGGATCTCCGCTTTGACTGGCCCCCGGAATCCGACCGGTAGTACGAGCTCGGCCGTCGGCCGCGGCCCCGCGAACACGTCCACGGTCACTTCGAGCGGCGGACCCGTGTACGGGTGAAATCGCTTGGCCGACGCCAGAGCGTCCACAACGTCGCGTGGTAGTGTCGTTTGAGTTGGGAGGCGATTAGGAGCAGTTACTTCGACCATCACACCGCCCTCGTCCGGCGGGGCGAGGCGCGTGTGGGCGGTCCCGTCCGCACCGGCCGTAATGGTCTGGTCCCGCTCCTCGCTGTGCGAACCGAAGCGCCAAACGCGAACGGTTGCCGCGGGGACGGGTGTTTGAGTTTCCGCGTCGCGAACGCGAACAGTAAGCGGGGTGGACGGCTGGAACGTCTGGCACCCGGTCGCGGAAGCGGCCAGGACCAGACCCAGGTGCGCCAGGTAACTGGCACGCGAACGGGTCCGCACGATGTGTTCCTCAACTGTTGGCGCTGAGTTCGCCCCGGTAGCATGGCGGGGCGGTAGCGGACCCGAGCGTCAACGGCCTTGAATGGTTGGCGGTATGCCGCAGGTTGTGGAACCTGTCAATCCGCGGGGTGATTAAAAATGACTGCCCGAGGCGGGCGCCGATTAATTAGACGCCCGTGAGCCACACGTGACACATTTGCGACAGTGGTTGCCGCACTTCGGTCACTACTGCTCCGTAGAGAACCAGACCTTCAGCCAGTATTCGCGGCTGTATTCGCCCTTACCGTGCGTGAACGCGGTCTGCGGAAGCTTGCTGAACACGTCCTTCATCTCCTCACGCACCCGGACGAGTTCAGACGGCTTTTCGAGCTTCTCGTAGGCCTTGTACATCAGACTCAGAATGATGAGTTCTTCAACTGTCCCCTTGTGCCGGTCCCGGAGCGCGGCCCCTTCGTTGAGTAAGTTCCGTGCTTGCACGTTATCCTGCATCTGCTGATAGGACTGCAGCACGCGCAACGAAGCCTGGAGGCGCAACCAGGCTTCGCGGTCGGTGAGTTTCCCGTTGCGATCCGGTTTTTGAGCGGCTTTGTCACAGTCCATGACGATTTCTTTGAACTTGGTCAAAGCTTCGGTCCGCATATCCCGTGCGTTTTGCGCTTCTTGGGGGCTCAGCGGGTTCTGCCGACTGAGGGCCGCGGCGCGCTGGAGCAGGCACACACCGAGCAAGAGTTTGGCGAGTTGTGATTCCGGGCCGTTATCGTAGAGCTTGAGTTGAGTACGGAGCCGTGCCTCCGCGTCGGCGAAGTTCTCCTGTTGAATCAGGTCGTTCGCTAGTTCGGTCAGCGCGCGCTCGTGGTACTCGCGCTCGTTTGGCGCGATGTTCTGTTGCTTGGCGATCTGCTCGAACAGCGCGCGCCCCACAGGAACCAGCCCCGGGTGCCGCGAGTCCACGAACTGCCGCGCGAGCCGGTACCGCGTGGCGGTCGATGTCGCCCCGTTGGTAGCCAAAATCTCTCGGAAAACCTTCCACACTTCGCCGGTCTGCTTGGATTCGAGCATGGCGTCGGCCAAATCTGACAACAGCGGGCCGAGGGCCGATTCCGAAATACCGGGCAGTTTCGCGGCTTCTTTGAGGCGCGTTACGGCCAGCGCGGGCTCTTCCGCCTGACGGTACAGAGTGGCCGCTCGGCGGAGCATTTCGAGCTTGCCGTCGGTCCTGGGCTGGAACTCGGCGAGTGCGGCGAACTCGTCGGCCGCGTCCTTGAGCTTCGGTTTCGCGTTGCCGTTGGTCTTCTTGAGTGCCGCCCCCCACGTCGCCAGTACGTCGGCGCGCCGTTCGCGGTCGCGCGGCGACGGTGCGACCGCGGCATACGTTTCCGCCACCTTGAGCGCTTGCTCGAACGCGCCGTCGGCGAGGAGTGTCGTGACGCCCAACTCGAACGCGGCCTGCACCTCTGTGACCGGCACGAGTTCGCTCTTATACTCAGCCGCGGACTTCACGCCTCGCACTGCGTCCGTGAGCAGATCGACCGCGAGCTTGTGGCGGCTCGGGTCCGGAGAGTGGAGGTGCAGGTCCGCGAGTTGAACCGCGGCCGCGGTCGCCTCGGCCCCCGTTCCCCGAGCGGCTTCTTCAAAATATTTGGTCGCGGCGTCGCGGTCGTTCGCTCGAATCTTGCAAAGCGCAAGGTCGTAAGCGGCACCAGTGCGGTAGTACACGGGAATGCCGGGAATGGTGCGGAGCACCTCCAGTTCCTTCGCCGCACCGAGGAAATCGCCGTCGGCCATGAGTGCGCGGGCCAAACCCGCTTTCGCGGGCGCGAGCACCTCAGCGGGGGAGTCCCCGCCGACCTGCGCGAGCCACTTGCGCGCCTGATCGTATTCGTGAAGCTCCAGGTAGATCGCACCGAGCCGGAGGCGCGCACGGGACAGCGCTGCCTGCGGAGTGGAGGTGCCTGCGGAGTGGAGGTACTGCGTGAGCGACGTCCGCGCGAGCGCGAGGTCCTGCGGGTTCCGACGCAGCGCCAGTTCCGCGATCAAGCGCCGCGTTTCGCCGCCCTCTTCGCCCGGTGGCGGTGCAGAGAGTACCTGGATCAGCAGTGCAACGAGATCGGCGTTCGGCGCTTCGGCCGGTAGCCCGATCGCGGCGCGCACCTTGGCCGACCGGAAATCGAGTTTCGGCCGATCCGCAGAATCACGAAGTTGCTCGGGTGTTACCAGAGCGAAGTGCTGCTGCGCGAGGGTCCAGTACCCGCGGGCCTCGTCTGCCGATGCGGTGATCTCCGCGAGCCGCACGTACCCGCTCCCGAGGTGGAACCGGCCCCTCGGTGCGTGCTCGGGGAACATTTCCACACCCGCCGCGACCTTGCTCAGTTGCGATTTCAAATCAATCGGGTCCGGCGAGAGCTTCTCGTAACTGGCCTTGAGCGCGTCGATGTCTCGGGTAAACACCGACGGCGGATCGTTGCGACCGATCGGCAACCACCCCTTCCACGCGGACACGAACACTGCGATCCCGATCAGGAGAACGGGTAGTTGCCACAGGTGCCGCGTCGGGTCCGTGGAGGAGGAAGTGGTTCGACCGCCCGCTGTTGCGGGACCGCCGAAAACACCACTCTGGGTGGTCGGGAGCGGGGCCGTATCCGTGGCCATAAACGTGTCCCGTTATGGGGCGCGAAAATCCGAACCGAGAGTAGAACGGGTGAGAGTGGCGCGAGTCAAGGCCAACCGCGCCGGGGAAGGATGTTGAGTGTTCACTTCGCTTTACGGAGCCGCGCCCAGTAGCCGCCGTCGGACGGGCGCCCGGGCACAGAGGTGTGTTCCGCTTCGAGCGCCAGGCTCCGCATTCCGCGGCACACGGCCCTCACGACGCCCTCGTTCTCGTCCGGCTCGATGCTGCACGTCGAGTACACCACCGCACCGCCCGGTTTGACCCGTTCGGCCGCGAGGATGAGTAACCGTGTTTGTAGGCGGATGAGGTGCTCGAACTCGTTCGGTTTCAGGCGCCACCGCACTTCGGGGCGCCGACCCAATACCCCCGTGTTGCTACACGGCACATCGACCAGCGCGGCATCGAACGGTCCCGGGGGCAATTCACCATCCTCCTTGAGTAGAACCGTTTCTACCTCCTGAATCCCGAGCCGCTGGCACAGCGTGGTTACTGTTTGGAGGCGCTTCGCCTCAATGTCGCAGGCGGTGATGTGGCCCCGATTGTCCATCAGTTCCATCAGGTGCGTCGTCTTGCCGCCGGGAGCCGCGCACGCATCGAGAACGCGCATCCCGGACTTCACCCCGAGCGCGGACGCAACCAACATCGACGAATGGTCCTGGACCGCGAAGTCGCCCGCGGCGAACCCCGGGAGATCGCGGATCGCGTGGTGCTCGGGGAACAGCAGCGATTGCGGGTGCGCTCCTGGTGCTGCTTCGATCGTCTGCCCGGCGAGCTGAACGCGGTACGATTCGCGGCTCGCGTTCAGTTTGTTCACGCGAATCCACAACGGCGGAGGCGCGTTGAACCAGAAGCCGAGTCGCGTGCATTCGGCCGGGCCATAGCGCTCGATCCACCGGTTCGCGAGCCACTGTGGGAACGAAAACGCCGCCGCGAAGTACCCCGTCGGGTCAGCGACGGGATCGGGGAGAACGGACCGCGCGAGTCGGCGGTAAGAACCGCGCCCCGACTCCTCCCTTAAGAAGAGAGGGCGAGAACCATCGGCGGTTTTAAGCCCCTCTCCGTTTAGGGGAGGGATTGGGGAGGGGCTGGAGTCAGAACCTAACCCCCCAGCCCCCTTCCCTAAGAAGGAAGGGGGAGAAATACCTGCGTCGCGCGTTTGCTCTCCCCTCCTTGAAAAAAAGGAGGACGTGGGGAGCGATTCCCACCCGAACGCCACGGCGCCCGCGCCCGGTTTGTCCGTGAAGTCGTCCGTCACCAGCTCCGACACGCGACGCAGCACGCCGTTCACGAAACCTTTGGCTTTCAGCGCACCGACGTAGGGGGCGAGTTCGACCGTTTCGTTGACGGCCGCATGCTTGGGAACGTGCGTGAGAAACGTGAGCTGAAACGCGCCAAGCCGGAGCAAGTCCCACACGCGCGGCTGAACCGCGTGGAACGGAAGCTGAATGAACGGCTTCAGAATCGCATCAAGCGTTCCGCTGCGCCGGATCACGCCGAACACCAGTTGCGTGACGAAGCGGCGGTCCTGGGGCGTGAGTGCGGCCTTGTTGAGAACGTCGTCGATGAGTTCGGCTGCGAACCCGTCGCGCGAACGCGAGCGATTTAGCACGTCGGCCGCGACCTGTCGGGCGGTAATCGTCATGCCAGCACTTCCGGGCCGAACCGCATGCCCTCAACGATGGGATACCCGCGCAAGAACTCTTCCGCCGTCATCTTCTTCTTTCCAGCCGGCTGAAGCTCCTGGACTTCCAACACAGAACGATCCCCAGAACTCAATTGCCCTCCAACGACGAAGAGGGATTGTGGAAATTTTGCATCCGCAAATAGTTGGCCAGCGGGTACTTCCGGAGCGTGACGCACGGGAAACTCGGTTGCGGTAGTAACAATCACCCGCATTGGTTCCTTGCCGGGTCGATGCAAGAACGTGTACGCGGTGGGCCACGGCTGCATCGCGCGAATGTGGCGCTCGATGTAGTCCGCGGGCTTCGTCCAGTCGATCAACCCGAACTCCTTCTTGATCTTCGGCGCCTTCGTCACCAGCGCCGGGGCTTGCTTCACGCCCTCCACCGGCCCACCGGCCGCGTACTTGCGCGTGGCCTCGACCGCCACGTGTGCGCCGAGAACCGACAAGCGTGCTTCGAGGCTACCCGTCGTGTCGGTCGGGAGGATGTCGAGCGATTCCTGAAGGATCATGTCGCCGGAGTCGAGACCGGGCGTCACTTTGATGATGGTCACGCCGGTTTTCTGCTCGCCGCTGAGGATCGCATACGCAACCGGCGCGGCGCCGCGGTACTTCGGCAACAGCGATGCGTGAACGTTGATCGTGCCGCGTGTGGGGACCGTGAGTACGTCGCGTGAGAGGATCTGACCGTATGCCGCGACGACGAGCAGGTCGGGCTGCATTCCGCGGAGTTGTTCCAAGCCTTCGGAGGTGTTGATACTCTCGGGTTGAGTCACCGGGATGTTCGCGGCACGCGCGATGTTCGCCATGCCTTTTCCGGTCTGGCGCGTGCTCCCGCGCTTGCTACCGGCATCGCGTTCCGGCTGCGTCACCAGTCCCACAACGTCGCTACCGAACGCCGCGATCAGCGCCTCGAACGTCGGCTCCGCGAACGTCCCCGTCCCCATCATCACTATTCGCATGCAGCACTCCGACACCTCTACCCATACAGGCAGAGCGATTCACACTCGACAGCACCACCGCATGAGCGTGGTTCACCGTTACATCTTGGGTTCCAGGTCCGGCGGTAGGTCGCCCTTCTTCTTGTCCTTCTCGAAGTCCGCGACGAACTTCTCCAGGTCGCGCTGGCTGCGCGAAAGGCCGAGCGAGCCCATTTTGTCGATGAACAGCGTGCCCTGGAGGTGGTCGATCTCGTGCTGCCACACGCGGGCAGCAAGATCGTGGCACACCATCTCGAACTTCTCGCCCTTCAGGTTGTACGCTGCCACGTGTACGGTCTTCGCCCGGCGCACGTTCTGGTACAGCCCCGGGAAGCTCAAGCACCCTTCGCGGTCATTGACCGTACCGCCCTTCGATTCCAGGATCACTGGATTGATGGCGACCACTTCCTGATCGGGGCGATCGGCCTCGCCCATAAAGTTCATCACGATCATCTGGTAATCGAGCGTGACTTGCGGCGCAGCGAGGCCCAACCCCTCGCTCTTGTACATCAACTCCAGCATTTCGCCAGCGGCCTTTTGAATGTCCGCGTCGATGGCGGTTACGGGTCGCGCTTTGACACGGAGTGCCGGGTGCGGGTATCTCACAATCTTCATTTCGCGCCTGCCCAAACCTCGGTGCGTTAACGGTGATAGGTCGATTATAGCAGGCCCGACAGAATTTAGCCGCGCGCCAACGACCGGCACGGAAAACCGTGGACACCGCTTCGCCGGCGCGGTGTCATGGGCGACGTTCCGACCCCGAAGGAGCCACCCATGCCTCACCTCTTCCTCGCGCTCTTTGCGCTTTTCGCGGTCACGAGCGCCGCGGGCGCTGCGGACGTCCCCGTAATCGACGACGTCGAAGGGCAACCGCTCGCGGCGAACGCAGAGCGCCTCGTGAAGGCGCTCGACTTCCTCGGTGCTTCGCTCCCCGAAGAGGCCGGGAAGCAACTCGCGAAGGCCATCGAAAATAAGGACGCAAAGAAGGTCCAGGAGGTTCTCGATAAACGGGTACTGTTCGCGATCACGATTAACCCGGAAGCGCGCCTCAAGGTCGCAAAGGGGCCGGGGGACGCCATACTTCAGCAAGCCGGGTGGACGCCGGTGCTCGTGAAAGTCATGAACGACAGCACCGTGAAGAAGCAACTGCGCGTCATGAGCGCCCAGGCCGGGCCGGTGTACAGTGGGCCGGGCCAGGACGCCAAAGGTGCAAAGGCCGATCCGAAAATTGTCGAGCGGTTTCTCGGGGCCGAACTGTTTATCGCGCCGCCGATGACGGACACGCTCAGCGGGCTCAAAGTCGAGTACGCGATCGTGCTCCTCTATTCGTCGGAGAGCGGTCGGCGCGAAGCGACCATCGGGTTCGACATCGGGCAGGGCAACCAGGATCTCGGGTTCCGCGGGGAAACACCGGTGCTGTTCGAGGTGAAGCCGGCGGTCGCCGTGAAGGTAAAAATCACGGACTTCGACGGCAAACCCACAACCGGGCGCTTCCTCATCACGGACGCGAGCGGGCACATTTATCCCCCACAAGCGAAGCGCCTCGCACCGGACCTTTTCTTCCAGCGGCAAGTTTACCGGCACGACGGCGGAACAATTCTGCTCCCGCCGGGCAAGTTTCTCGTGCAGTACGGGCGCGGGCCAGAGTACGCACTGAAGACGACGGAACTCCTCGTTCCGGAACCCCGTGAGCGCCGAACCGTGACGCTTGAAGCGAAACTCGAGCGATGGATCAACCCGGCCGACTTCGGGTTCTTCAGCGGCGATCACCACATCCACGCGGCCGGCTGCGCGCACTACACGAACCCCACCGAGGGTGTGCTCCCCGAAGACATGTTCCTGCACGTCAAGGGCGAGGGGCTGAACGTCGGCTGCTGCCTGACCTGGGGGCCGTGCTACGACTACCAGCGCAAGTTCTTCGAGGCGAAACCGTGGCAAAAGAGCGAGCCGTTCACCATCCTCAAGTACGACGTGGAAGTGAGTGGTTTCGGCTCGCAGGCGCTCGGCCACGTCTGCTTGCTCAACTTGCGCGACCAAACGTACCCCGGTTCTGACGGGACCAAACTCAAGGGCTGGCCGACGTGGACGACCCCGCTGATGAAGTGGGGGAAAGATCAGGGTGCGGTGACCGGCTACGCGCACTCCGCGAACGGGCTGGGTGTGAACCCGAAGGAGGCCGCGAAGCGCTTATTTGACGCACTCGACGCCAATCAAGATGGGAGTATCAGCCCTGACGAAGCAAGAGCGGGGAAGTTGCCGCTCCCGGAACAGTTCGGCACCATCGACACGAACAGCGACGGCAAACTTAGCGCGGCCGAACTACTCAAGAGCACCGAGAAAACAGCCAACACGCTGCCGAACTTGAACGTCCCGGAAATGAACGGCATCGGCGCACAGGAAGTCTGCGTCACCACCGCGATGGGCGTGTGCGACTTCATCTCCGCGATGGACACCGCACGCACACCCGAATGGAACTGCTGGTACCACATCATGAATTGCGGGTTCCCGCTGAAAGCGAGCGGCGAAACCGACTTTCCGTGTATTTCCGGGAGCCGTGTCGGGCAGGGGCGCGTGTACGTGCAACTCGGCAAGAAGACAGACGTGGTCGATTACAGTGCGTGGTGCAAGGGCATCGCACAGGGGCGCTCCTACGTCTCCGACGGCTACGCTCACGCCCTCGAATTCGCGGTAAACGGCACGTCCGCCGGGTTCGGTGACGTGAAGCTCGATGCCAGCGGCATGGTGAAGGTGACTGCGAAGGTCGCGTTCGCGAAGGACGTCTCGCTCGGCACCGCGCCCGGCGCACAAGCCCCCACCGGCCCCTCGCGGACGCTCGAACTCGTGGTGAACGGGAAAGTGGTGCAGTCGAAAGAAATCGCGGCCGACGACAAGGTCCACGACGTGAGCTTCGACGTGAACATCAGCAGTAGTTCGTGGGTCGCGATCCGGCACTTCCCGCAAATGCACACGAACCCGGTGAACGTGATCGTGGCCGGTAAACCGATTCGCGCTAGCAAAGCGAGCGCGAAGTGGTGCGTCGGCGTGATCGAACAACTGTGGCGCGTGCGCGGTCCCGGGATCAAGGACACCGAGCGTGCGGAAGCCGAGAAGACATTCAAGAAGGCACTGGACATGTACAAGAAGATCGCGGACGAATCCGCGGACGACTTGAGGAAAGTGGACTGAGGATAGAGAACAAGAAACAGAGCCGCGGATAACGCAGATCACGCGGATCAAGACCACGAATAAAGATCAGAAGGCGGAGATCAAAGTGCACAGGGTTCCAGGGTGCGCCCGCATCGCGGTCGACCCTGGGCTGGGTAATCTAACCCCTTCGGGGCACCGGCATTGGTAGCCCGGGCGCGCGTGGCATGTGGGACCACCCACCGCCCTCGCGAACGGGTTCACCGGCGCCCGGTTTTGGTTTCTACCCCGAAGGGGTTGCATAACCCAGCCCAGGGTCGACCGCGATGCGGGCGCACCCTGGAACCCTGTGCTGCTTCCTAGCAGCCCTCTACCGCGGTGGCGGTTTCTTGCCCGCATCTTTCCACATGCGGTCCCAGTTCGCGCGGTCAATCTCGTCGGCCGACTTGAATGTTTCCATGAACTTCTCGGGGGGCGCGGCCGGTGGTTGCGTTTCTCCCATCACGTTGTTCACCGTCCACCAGACGGAGAGGGCGCCCGCAACAAGGATCGCCCCGACCGCACTTCGCCGCCCCCACGACCAAGGGTTAGTAGTTTCCACTGACCACCTCCCCGCCGTCGCGTGTGGCCAGCGCGCGGAACATCGCCCCGGACGCATTGACGTTCACCGGTCCCCGGCTCGGGGCCGCGGTCCCGGCCGGGTACTGGTACCCGGGGGCAGCGTCGGCGTTGATCCGGTCCGTGATGAACCGCACCGACCCGTCCGCGAGCGTGAAATTGCACCCGCCGGTGTGCCCGGAGCGGAACGCATGGAAGTAGCTCCCCCAGAACACGCCAACGTTGTTAGTGACGTGGGTGTTCATCTTGTTGCCGGCCAGGGTCGCCAGCGTCGCATAGGTGTCGGTCCACGTGGGCGGGTAAATGTGCGAGGTGGGCGCGCCCGTAGTCTCGTCGCGAACAATGCCCCACTTTTCGCCGAACGCCAGGGTGTTTGAAGTGCCGTCCGCGATACTCGACAGGCTGATTACCTGACCGCCCCCGCGGTAACTGCACGACGCCGAGAAATCGAAGATCCCGTCGAAGTACTGCCGGTCCTTCGGGTAGTACACGCAGTAGTACGCGGCCGGATCGGTCCCGGCGCAGTTCCAGGCCCACCCGTAGTTAATTGACCCCGAGTTAATGCCGTATGACAGGTATGTTGCTGCGGCCCCGGTCGGGGGAATGTCGGACGGGCAGAGGTACATTGCGATCGATTTCGAGCGGATCTCCGTGTTGGTTTCGTAGTTCGGTTGCTCGATGTACGGCAGCAGAAGCATGAACGGGTTGCGCCCGGCAGGACACCCACCGGGCGTGCTCGATGCCGGGCTGAACTTCCGGAAGTGAGGTAGCGCGCCCTGTTGATCGTGGAAATTGTGGAGCGCGACGCCGAGTTGTTTGAGGTTATTCTGACACTTCATCCTCGCGGCGGCCTCGCGGACCTTCTGGACCGCGGGCAGGAGTAATCCAATGAGGATCGCAATAATCGCGATCACGACGAGAAGTTCAATCAGTGTAAAGGCGTGACGGGGCGGGGCCGATGTTCGGCGCATAGCAACACTCTCCAGTAGGGAAGCGGGTATCGGACCAGGAGATGCGTTGCGAACGTGGCTTGCTCGGGTGAGCGTAGCTGCGGGTGCGGAGCGATCTCGTAGCGGATTATTGAGATTTAATCTCAACACTGCGGAGATGATAATATGCCTGACTCACCGCATTGCAAGGGTAAAAAGCACAAAGCGGGTGCGGATCTCCATCGATCCGCACCCGCTTTGGTAACTACCAATCCCTTCGTGTGATGCAACTCGACCACATCACAGAGTGCCAGTTCAGCGCGCGGGCGGCTTCATAACCTCAGCGAGTAAAGCCTCGGTCGCAGATGCGCTCAGTTTTGCCGCAGCGAGTTTGCGCAGCTCTTTTGGTCCCTCTTCGTTTCGGCCATGAACGTTCGGAGTTGGCCGGTACAGTCCGCGCAGTTGCAGCACGAGTGTGTTGCGCCGCTGGACCAGATCGCGGACAAATTTTGCCTCCCGGCGTGCATCCATTTGGACCGCTTGTTGAGTACGTATCCGAGCCGCTTCGACCGGGTCGTTTTCCAGTTCACGACCGATCCGGTTCACAGCGGGTAGTTCCGGGGCCTCGGCCGGCAACTCTTGAGCGAGCGCTTCGGCGAACCCGGTGAGCAACACGTCTGCCGCGAGCCGCCGGCGCTCCTCGAACGTTTTGAGTGTGCGATCGACTTCCGCGGCGCTGGCGAGGTAGCTGTACACGGTGCCGCGTGCGACGGGGTCGCGACTCTGTTCGAGTACCTTTTGGCCGTACTCACGGACCCGCGCGATTTGTGTGTCGATTCGGCTTTGCGCCGCAACGTGAACCACCTGGAAGTAGATGTGTCCGCGGTCGTCTTGTCCGGGGTACTTCTTCAGCCACTCGCCCGCGGTGCGCTCCAGTTCGGCGAATTTTTCATCGGACCCGTGGCGGAACGCTGTGTCCCACCGCGCGAGTTCGGCCTGTAAGTTGGGTTCCGGGTCGGGTACCCGGCCGAGTTTCTTCGGCGGGTCGGCAGGTTTCTTTTGCTTCTCGACCACGAGCACACGGACCTTTTGTTTTTCGAGCTTGAGCGTCAGCCCGGTCTGGTCCGCCACGTTCTTCAAGACTTGTACGGGGTCGGCGTCTTCGGCCCGCGTTTTGGGCGTAATCGGGTACCGAAGGTGGTGCCGGATCGTGACCCAAACGGTGGCCGATTTCAGATTCGACTCGTCGATGACCGGTAGCCCCAGAAATTGTGCCAGTTGCGAGGACAATTGTCTGGTATCGGTGTAGAAGCCGCCCGCGTGCTCCTCGCGGGCCTTCGCGTAGAAATGCACGATTGCAGCGTCGTCGTGAGGTCGGGTCGGGTCCGCGGCCGGGGACACCAGCGTGTGCTTCCCGCTGATTCGCACCACTTCGTTTTCGACTTCCGCGAACTCCAAACGGAGGTCGATACCGCATTTCGCTTTCAACTCGTCGCGCAGCGCCGGGATCAGTTTGTCGGGTGCCGTGTTTTTCTGCAGCACGACGTCTGCATCGAGTACCACGGACTCCAACAGGTGGTCCCGGTCCAGCACGTTCGCCATGTCGACGCGCAACGGATATTCGAGGAAAGCGGCGAGCGGCTTCCCGTTCTCGGTTGTGCCGGGCACTCGGCGGTCGGTGAATGCGTTCGCCGATACGGGCGTACCTCTGTTCGTGTAGACCGCCATCAGGCGCGTTTCGGACGGGGGAGGGGGCTGAAACGCTTTCGCGGCCTCGAACTTCGTGTACAACCGGTCGCGTTCTTCCGGGAACGGCGCGCGGACGAGCTTCAGCACAGCGCCTTCCTGGAGTGCGTACTCGGATAGATTGGCGGCTTTCTTTTGATTGTCTCCCGGCGATTCACCTTTGGACAACGCAGGGCGCTCGGAGGGAGCGCTGGGGCCACGGTCCTGGAAGGAACCGGCGGACAATCCGATCCCGCCCGCGGCCAGCGCTGCGACTACAACCAGTCCAGCCAGAATGGTGGCTTTCTTGACAGACATTGCTGTGACTCCGTTGATCAGGGCCGCGACCGCGGGTGGAATGACGTCCGTGCCGTGCCCCGTGGTCGCGAGTAAGCTGGCAATTCGTATCGTTGACGCACCCAGAACTGGGGGCACCGCTACCTCAAAGAGCGCACCGGCCGTCAGCGCAACGGCGGGCGCGATCCCGCGGCGCGTAAGTCGGTCCTGGAGCATTTGGCGCGCTCGGGCCAACCGACTGGACACCGTGCCCTCGGTGCATGACAGTTCGATCGCTGCTTCCGGCCGCGTTCGGCCTTCGAGACAGCACAACACGAAGGTTCCGCGGAACGGTTCCGGCACGCGGGCAAGTTCTTCGTCGAGCGCGACTTGAAGTTCCGTCAGAGATGCCGCGGTTGCAGGCTCGGCGGTGAACTTCGTCGGCCGATCGGACGCAGCGAATTGCTCGTGTTTAGTACGCCGCGACCGACTCTTGCGAGCGTTCAGTGCGACCCGGCGAGCGACCCCGTGAAGCCAACTCGCCACGGACCCAGTGTTACGAATCTCCCCCACTCTCAGTGCCAGAAACAGAAACGTAGCCTGAAATGCGTCTTCGGCGTCCGGTCCCACGGTCAGGATTCGGCGACACACACCGAGAACCATCGAGCCGTGCCGCCGAACGAGTTCCGCGAACGCACCTTCGTCACGAACGCGAGCGAAGTGCTGCACGAGCTGTTCATCCGGAACGGCGGACAAACCCCGGACGCCCGCTCGGGCGAGTAAATCGATAGTTGCTGCTAATCGTTGATTGCCCACGACTCGCATTCTCCCGCCGATCGCCAACTGCTCGCCCCGACATTTAGTGTCCCACGAAGCCGAAACCCGTCCCAGTATTTTGCCCTGTATGGCACCCACGCTTATAGAGGTGAGCCGAATTGGACCTGTTCGTGCCGCTGCTGGTCCGCGCGCCGGGTGTCAGATGCGTGTCGCGCTGGTAAGTTACCCGCGTCGATCCGAAAAATTTCTGATAGCGGTCGGCACACGAGTTGCGATACGCCGTCGAAACCGATCGGTCGGTGCGAACGAGTACTCTCCCTACGCTGCGAATGGCCCCGTCACACGAGGAACCCATGAGTACGAGTGCGAGTCCCGCACCGGAACAACCGGGCGCGCAGAAGACCACAAAGGCTCCCCACCCCACCGCTCCTTCAGCCCATCCTCGGCACGGGAAGCGGTGGATCATCGGGGGCGTGGTGCTGGTCGTGTTGGCAGTCGGGGTCGTGCTCGCCGTTCCCACGATCGAAACCGCTCTGAACACGGTTTCAACCGATGACGCTTACGTGAATGGGCACGTTACATTCGTGGCCCCGCGGGTGTCGGGGCAGGTGAAGCGGGTGCTCGTAGACGACAACGTCCGGGTCAAGACGGGCGACCTGTTGGTCGAACTGGACCCGGAGCCGTACCAGATTCAAGTCAACATCAAGCGGGCGGCCCTGACTGCAGCGGAAGCGGACCAGCGGGCGGCCGAGTCCGAGGTCCGCGGACTGCTCGCGCAGCTCCGGGGCCAGCGGTGGAAGCTCCAGACAACAATGGAGCAGGTTGACAACCAAATTGCCCTTCTGAACGCCCGTGTGTCAGCGCTCCGCAGCAAGGAAGCGATCCAGGTGCGCGCGAAGTCCGACTTCACGCGGGTCAAAGAAACGTTCGAGAAGGGCGTCGGAAGCAAGCAGGAGTACGACGCCGCAGTCGAGTCCTTCGGAGTCTCGGAAGCCCAAGTCAAGCAAGCGCTTCAGGAGGTGTACGAGGCCCGCGTCAGCCTCGGGTTGGAGCCACAGCCCGCCAAAGGCGCTCTCACCGACGTCCCGCCCGACCTGAATCAGACGTTCTCGACGGTTCGCCAAGCGGTTGCGGACCTGATCCGCATCGCGGCCCAGGTGGGGCTCCCGCTTTCCAAGTCCGAAGCAACTCCCAAACAGGTACTCGACGAGTTCCGCGCACGCGACGCACAGCGTGACGTGGACCGCATCTTTACGGCGCTGGTCCCGGAGGCCCCCACGGTGAAACAGTCTGAAGCAAAACTGCTCCAGGCGCGCCGGGATCTCGATCAGGCCGAACTCAATCTGCGGTACTGCCGGGTGGTGGCCGAGATCGACGGTGTGGTGACGCGACGGAACGTGAACCCCGGTAACAACGTGCAGGCCGGGCAGCAAGTATTGGCCGTCCGGTCCCTGACCGAGATCTGGATCGACGCCAACTTCAAGGAAACGCAGCTCACGCAGCTTAAGATCGGTCAGCGGGTCGAGGTCTTCGCGGACACTTATGGGAACCGCCGCGTGTTCCACGGGCGCATCACCGGGTTCACTTACGGGACCGGCTCGACGCTGGCCTTGCTCCCAGCTCAAAACGCAACCGGGAACTTTGTCAAAGTCGTTCAGCGGCTGCCGGTTCGGGTCGAACTGGAAGACTACGACCCGGAGACCGACACACTATACGCCGGGCTGTCGGTGACGCCCTACGTGTACTTCAAGGAGCCCCCAACGGGACCGAACGCCGGGCGCCGGCTCCAGGAACTCGCACGCTCAGGCGCGCCGACCGCACCGACCGGGGGTAAGCCATGAGTGGCCCCACGCGCAGCCCCAACCACTGGCTGGTCGCAGTCGCCGTGGTGATCCCGACCTTCATGGAAGTTCTCGACACCACCATCGCCAACGTCGCGCTGCGGTACATGGCCGGGAGCCTCTCGGCCGCCGAAGTCGATAGCGAGTGGGTCATTACGAGCTACTTGGCCGCAAACGCGATCGTGCTCCCGATGTCCGGGTGGCTCCTCACGCGGCTCGGGCGCCGGAACTACTTTCTGCTCTCGGTCGCGGGGTTCACCTTTAGTTCTTTGCTGTGCGGATTGGCGACCAGCCTGGATCAACTGATCCTGTTCCGCGTGCTCCAGGGGCTTTTCGGCGGTGGGCTTCAGCCGTGTACCCAAGGGATTCTGCTCGACACATTCCCGAAGGAGAAACAGGGGCAGGGGCTTACGGTGTTCGCGCTGGCCGCGCTCGTGGCCCCAGTGATTGGGCCGACGCTCGGCGGGTACATTACCGACAACTACTCCTGGCGCTGGATCTTCTTCATCAACGTTCCGATCGGGTTGCTCGCACTAGTCGCGTGCTACGTGCTGGTTGAAGACCCGCCGTATCTGGTTGCAGCTCGCGCCGCGGGTCGGAACAGCCCGGTTGGGTTCGACACGATCGGCTTGGGCCTTCTGGTGATTGTGATGGTGACCTGGGAGGTGGTGCTGAGCAAGGGGCAGGAGTGGGACTGGTTCGGTGACCCGTTCTACCGCGTGCAGACGCTGTCGGCCCTGTTCGTCGCGTGCCTCGTGGGGCTGATCGTCTGGGAACTCCGGCGCCCGTCGCCGCTCGTCGATTTTCGTCCGCTCGCCGATCGCAATTTCGCAGTCGGAGCGATCGCGATCGCGTGCGCGTTTGCCGTTCTCTACGGCCAAACAGTTTCGCTCCCTGGGATGCTCCAAACGCTGTTCGGGTACGATGCCACGCACTCGGGGTTGGTGCTGTCGCCCGCGGGGATCTGCGCGGTGCTACTCCTGCCCATTGTGGCGCTCCTCTTGGGCCGCGGTGCGGACGCGCGCTGGCTGGTGGTGGCCGGCCTAGCGCTCATGGCGATCGGGAACTACTGGCTGAGCCAGATGAACCTGGACATCGGTCCGTGGGACGTGGTGTGGCCGCGTGTGGTCACGATCGCGGGGCTTTCGCTACTGATTACCCCGTTGAACGTGGCCGTGTACCAGAACGTTCCGCTCCACATGCGCGGGGCCGCGGTCGGACTGTTCAGCTTGCTCCGCAACGAGGGCGGGAGCGTCGGCACCTCGGTCGCGCAGACAATTCGGGAGCGGCGGGAACAGTTCCACTTGCTGCGGTTGAATGAGTATTTGGACCCTCTGAACCCGACGCTACAGGAGTACCTTACCGGTATCCAGTCGGCCCTCTCCCCGCTCACCGGTGACCCGGTCACAACGAAGGCGATGAGCACTCAGATAATTGACAATTTGCGCCAACAACAGGCACTGTCGCTGGCGTACTTCGACGTCTTTTGGGTGTTCGCCGGGGTTGCCGTCGGGCTGATCTTCCTCGCGCTTCTGATGCGCAAGTCGGTCGCCGAAAAAGGCGCGCACCTCGCGGCGGAGTAAGTGGTTGTGTTGTTGAGAGAGTTTCCTGGGAGAATTCGGATGAAGATCAAGCGCAAAGGTTCGGCGGCGTGGCAGGGCGGGATCAAGGACGGCAAAGGCGCGCTCTCGACCGAAAGCGGCGCGCTGACGGCCTACCCCTACGGCTTCGCCAGCCGGTTCGAGGGGCAGCGCGGGAGCAACCCCGAAGAGCTGATTGCCGCGGCCCACGCGGGGTGCTTCACAATGGCCCTGTCGCTGATTTTGAGCGAAGCCAAGCTCACCGCCGAGCAAATGGACACGTCCGCGGAAGTCACGCTGGAGCAAGTGGAGGGCGGGTTCGCGATCACCGCAGTCCACCTGACGCTAAAGGCCAAGATTCCAGGCGCGGACCAAGCAACATTCGAGAAGCTCACCGGGATGGCAAAGGCCGGGTGCCCGGTGTCCAAGCTTCTCAAAGCCGAGATCACTCTGGACGCGACTCTCGTGAGCTGAATCGTTCGACCCCGAACGCGCCCCCGCGCACCCTCAATGCGCGGGGGCGCGTTCGGGGTGGCGGCACATAAATCGAATTGACCACATCTGCATTAACCTGAACCGCGAGGGCACCATGTCGAAGCCGGAAGAATACGACCTCGTTGTTCTCGGGAGTGGGGAACCTGGCAAGTATCTGGCCTGGACCTTCGCCGCACGTGGCCAGCGCGCGGTCGTCATCGAGCGGAAGTACATCGGTGGGTCGTGCCCGAACATCGCGTGCTTGCCGAGCAAGAACATCATTCACTCCGCAAAAGTCGCGTCCTACTTCCACCGGAGCGCAGAATTCGGAATCACGGCCGGCGAGTGGAAGCTCGACATGGCCGCGGTGCGCGAGCGCAAGCGAAAAATGGTGGAAGGGTTGGTGCAAGTCCACCTCGGTAAGTTCAAGTCGAGCGGCGCGGAATTGGTAATGGGGCACGGTCGGTTCACCGGTCCCAAGACAGTCGAGGTGGCACTCCGCGACGGCGGAACGCGGGTGTTTCGTGGTACGAACGTCATTATCAACACCGGATCGCGGGCGAAGATCGATGCAACTCCCGGCCTGAAAGACGCCAGCCCCCTCACACACATTGAGGCCCTCGAACTGGACCGCGTGCCCGAGCACCTCATCGTTCTTGGTGGCGGGTACATCGGACTGGAACTGGCCCAGGCGTTCCGCCGGTTCGGGAGCCGGGTGACGGTTGTCGAGCGGAACTCGGCGCTGGTCCACCGTGAAGACGCGGACGTGTCCGAAGAGATGGAGCAGCTCTTTCGCGACGAGGGGATTACCGTATCCACCGACACGGTCCTCGATCGCGTAACGGGAACGTCGGGGCAGGCCGTTCAGCTCCACGCCAAGCGCGCGGGGACCGAAGTGGTGACCGAGGGTACGCACCTGTTGGCCGCGGCAGGGCGCACGCCGAACACGGACGGGATCGGGCTAGAAACGGCCGGCGTGGAGTTGGACGCACGCGGATATGTGAAGGTCGATGATCACCTCCGCACTACGGCGGAAGGCGTTTGGGCGGTGGGTGATTGCGCTGGTAGCCCGCAATTCACGCACATCGGGTTCGATGACTTCCGAATTGTCCGGGACAACCTCTCGGGCGGTCACCGCGTCACGACCGGGCGCCAGGTGCCGTCGTGTATGTTCACCGACCCCGAACTGGCTCGAATTGGTCTGAGCGAGCGCGAAGCGAAAGAACGCGACATCGCCTACCGGCTCGCGAAAATCCCGATGGAACAGGTGCTGCGCACGCAAACGCTGTCCGAAACGCGGGGGTTTTTCAAAGCGCTGATCGAGAAAGACGGCGACCGAATCCTCGGGTTCACCGCGTTCGGCGTCGAGGCCGGGGAAGTGATGGCGGTTGTTCAGACCGCGATGAGCGCCGGGCTACCGTACACGGCCCTTCGCGACATGGTGCTAACGCACCCGACCATCGCCGAAGGGCTGGTCATACTATTCTCAGCAGTCCCCGTCAAAACGTGAGCGGAGTGCAGATCGTTCGCGGATGTCGAGGCGCTGTGGCCTGTCTGACCGAACACAGTCTTATCAACCCAATCGCAGAATCAGAGTGCCCCGACGACCGGCGGCTCTTGATTTTCATCACGCTCCGCCACCGATCAAGTAAGCTCACTGATTCGGCCAAGATACCAGCCAGTTTACACCGAGTGCAGTGAGCTATGCCGAGCACGTTACACAGCTGGGCCAAATCACGCGGTGGGGACACACACCACTTCGACCCCGATTTCCGTGAGCGCCGTTACTAGAGGTTCGTTCGGGTCCGCGTCCGTGACCAAAGTCCCGACAGCGGTTGCCGGAGCGACCAGGAACGGTTCGGCGGTTCCGAGCTTGGTTCGCGTCGCCACCGCAACCACGCTTGCGGATCGCTCCACCATTATTGCTTTGACGAACGCCTCATCGCGGTCTGGCACCGTTAACCCGGCTTGAGGGTCGAGGCTGCACACTCCGAGCACGCACACATCGAACCGGTACCGACGCAGCGCCTCCACCACATCCGGCCCGACCACCGTATGAGAAAAGCCACTGACCCGCCCGCCGATCTGAATCACCTCGATCTCAGCGCGGGCCGCAAGTTCAGTAGCAACCGGCAAACTCACTGTCACGACCGTTCCCCGGAACTCTGGCGGGAGCAGGCGCGCGACTTCTAGGACCGTCGTTCCGCCGTCCAGACACACCGCTCGCAGGGACGCGAGCCGGCCGGCTGTTCGTGCCGCGATCCGCTGTTTGACGGCAGGCTGCTGTTCGAGTCTCTCACCATAGGGGACCGCAGCCGGGGAGCGCGGCAACGCGCCACCATGCACCCGCCGCACGAGTCCGTGCTCCGCGAGTGCGCGGAGGTCGCGTCGGATACTGTCCTCGGATACTCCGAACCGCGCTGCGAGATCGGCGGGGGTAGACGGCTCGCCACTATCGACTAGCGCGACAATCTGCGTGCGGCGTTCTTTGGGAGTCACGATTTTGGCCCTTCGCGCACTTCTCACCGAACGCGACTTGCACTGCCCATATCGGCATAGTAAATTCCAATATAGGCAATTCAACATCCTAAATGGGACAAAATTGTGGCTGCGAAAGGGGAATCGGCGGCAAAATCCAGGATGGCAGTATCCGGTTGGTTCTTGCTGAACGGGTTCGTTGTTGCTTCCTGGGTGGCTCACATCCCGCGGCAAGCGACCGCACTGGAAATACCCCCAGACACACTTGGGCTCGTACTCCTCGGTATGGCGGTGGGATCGATACTGGGAATGACCGCCGCTCCCGCTACCATCCGCCGCATCGGGGCCGATCGCGCGGCGTGGATCACCGGAATTATCTTCGCCCTGCTGATTCCGCTCCCTATTCTGGCGGGCTCGATCACTTTTCTTGGCGTCTCGCTCGTCGTACTCGGAGCTTTTCACGGTCTGCTAGATGTCACCATGAATGCCGCAGCAGCGCAGTGCGAACGCGCCCTCGGGCGGCCGGTGATGTCCGCGTTCCACGGCTGGTTCAGTGTCGGTATGGTGGTGGGGGTAACGGGCGGCTCCGCGTTACTGGCTGTCGGCCTTACCCCAGTGGAGCACACAGTTTTAGTAGTCGGAATCGGCGTGCTCTTGGTGTCCATGTGTCGCCCGGCCGCGCTTCCTCAATCTGACGCGCCAAGCTTTGCGCATGCGACTCCTCGCGACACAATCAATCACCGTGCATACACGCTGGCGGCCATCGCGTTCGTGTGCCTGTTCCTTGAAGGGGCGATGGCGGACTGGGCCGGGCTGCTCGCGGTCGCGTTCGGGGCGGGGCCAACGGTTGCGCCACTCGCTTACGCAGCTTTCACCGCGACTTGGGCCGGCGGGCGGTTCCTCGGTGACCGGCTGACTGCGTCGGTCGGGGACGTCGTGATCGTTCGGGCCGGAGGGCTTCTGGCGGCGGTTGGCGTCGGGCTGGCTCTCCTTGCAGGTTCACCGGTTGGCGTGGCGATCGGCTGTGCGGTTGCCGGGTTCGGGCTGGCGAACGCGGTGCCGCTCCTCTTCCGCGCGGCCGCGGGAACGGACCCGGCCGGGCGCGGACTCGCCCTAGTGACCGGAATCGGGTACACCGGGTTTCTGGTCGGCCCGCCGCTCGTGGGTTTCACTGCTGCCGCGGCCGGCTTGCCTCGCGCGATGCTCTTGGTCGTTGCCGGCGGGGTGCTATTATCCCTCGGAGCGAATGCGCTCCGGCGGCGTAAAGTGATCGCGGCGCCGACGCAGATCGACTGTCGGGCGGTTCTCTTCGACATGGACGGGACGCTGGTCGATTCGACGGTCGCGTGCGAGGTACTGTGGCGCGAATGGGCGGCCCGCGTCGGGGTCGATCCCGACCCAATTCTGGCGGTTCACCACGGCCGGCGACCCGAAGAAGCTCTGCGCCTGACCTACCCGGAACACGCGACGCCCGAAACGGCCGAATGGGTACAGACCCGGCAAATCGGCGTGAAGGACGGCCTGAAACCCGTCGCCGGTGCGGAGGCGCTTCTGGACGCACTCGCCGGTCGACCGTGGGCGGTTGTCACGTCGGCGTCGCGGGCGCTGGCCGAAAGCCGGCTCCGAGCGGTTGGCCTATGGCGTGAGGGGTTGTTGATCGGGGCAGACGATGTGATCGAAGGGAAGCCGTCACCGGAAGGATACCTGGCAGCAGCCCGGGCATTGGGCGTACCGCCCGGGGAATGTGTGGTAGTAGAAGACGCGCCGGCCGGTATCGAAGCGGGCACACGAGCGGGAATGGCCGTCATCGCGGTGGCTACCACTCACGCGCCCGCTGCTCTTGAAACCCCGCACGTGGTACGCGACCTCGCGGCGGTCTCGGCCACTCTCGGGCATACGGGCGGCATTCGTCTCGTGCTGGTCGGGTGACGAACCGCAACTTACCTGATTGCGCTTATATTCGCCCAGCAGATCGCTTCTCATCAATCCGAGCAATTAAGGTTGTACAGTCGCCTGGCTCCACTCTTTCAATCAAGCCCAAAAATTGCGTTCGTTGCCTTTGTTTTCCACCTTGCTTCGCCGTCCGCAGAGCAAATCTCTCCCTACCGGCACACCCGCTCAACGATCGCAGGTGTGCCAACCTGATCGTCCAACGGCCAGCTACTTTTAGCTCGGCGCGGATCACACACAACCTAAACAATTGGCCACACCACGCCCCGTAAGCTCAGAAACTGTGCAATCGAATCGGGTCAAAACAGAAACCACAGTTTCATGCGGGTTGGAAAAGAGAAGGGCCGCGCGACACATCATCCGGGTTCCGAAGCCCTCTTTTCGTGGCGTTCGCAAATACTGTGCGCAACACACTTGCGCGAGCGGAAGGTACCGGAAATTACCAATCGCGTCTCCGTCTCAACGGGTTTCTTTATCGAATGAAATTCAAGCGAGGTGCCGGATTTAGAAGCAGGCCGCTCGGAACAGCCGGACCGACCGTAACAAATCGCATTGGTCCGAAGATTGCATTACCCAAAACGCTTGAAACCGAATCATGGATTCCCAGAGCCTCCCTTACTCGGCGCCCGAATCGGCGCACTAAATAAGTGTGGAGGCAACTAACAAGTGAAAAAATCTATGAAAGTTTCGCCGATTCTGGCCGTCGCCCTGGCGCTAACGTCCCTCTCCCTACCCGCTTGCGAGCGCACGCACGCAGAGGAGAAGGAGCACCACCACGAGCACCAAAAGATCGTGGTTACCAGCCCCAAAGCGAAAGACGTCGTCGTCACCCAACAATACGTCTGCCAGATCCGCTCCCAGCGCAACATCGAGGTCCGGGCTCTGCAGGAAGGGTACCTCGAGCCGATCCCGATCCGGGAGGGCCAGACGGTGAAAACGGGCGACGTGTTGTTCAGCGTGGTGCCCACACTGTACAAGGCGCGGTTGGAGGCGGAGCAGGCCGAGGCCCAGTTCGCGCGGGTGGAGCGCGATAACGCCAAGCGGCTGTACGAACAGAAGGTGATCTCGATTCAGGAAGTGGCGCTGTACGACGCCAAACTCGCGAAGGCCGAGGCCAAGGCCGCGCAGGCGCTGGCCGAACTGAACTTTACCGTGGTCACCGCGCGCTTCGACGGGATCATCGACCGCCTGTACCAGCAGCAGGGCAGTTTGGTGAAAAAAGAGGATCTCCTCACGACCCTGTCCGACAACAGCGTGATGTGGGTCTATTTCAACGTGCCCGAGGCCCGCTACCTCGACTACAAGCTCCACCAGGGCAAGGCCCAGGATAACGGGCAACTCAAACTCTTGGATTCGCGCATCGAACTCGTGTTGGCGGACGGCAGCAAGTTCGATCAGCCCGCCGGCGACACCGTTACCATCGAGGGGAAATTCAACAACGAGACCGGGAACATTCCCTTCCGCGCGGACGTTCCGAACCCGAACCGCCTGTTGCGCCACAATCAGACCGGTAACGTGTTAATTCACCAAACGGTTCACAACGCCATCGTCATCCCGCAGCGGGCGACGTTCGAGGTTCTCGACAAACGGTACGTGTACGTCGTCGGCGAGGACCACGTGGCGCACCAGCGCCTGATCACGATCCAGCACGAAATGGATGACATCTTTATCATCAAGAGCGGAATCGGGGTGGACGAGAAGATCGTGCTCGAAGGGGTCCGGCAGGTTCACGAGGGCGAGAAGGTGGAGTACGAGTTCCACAAGCCGGAAGACGCTCTGGCGCACCAAAAGAACCACGCGGAATAACCCGCCCCGCCGCTCCCGAATACGGAACCCAACGAGACCACCTCAGAACCATGTTCACTCAGATCCTCCACCGGCCGGCGCTGGCGATCGTCATTTCGATCCTTCTCTTGTTCCTGGGCGTGCTGGGGATCAAGACGCTCCCGGTGGCACAGTTCCCCAACGTCGCGCCGCCGACCGTTCAGGTCTCCATTGCGTACCCGGGGGCCAGCGCCAACGTGCTGGTCGATTCGGTTCTGATTCCGCTGGAGCAGTCCATCAACGGCGTCCAGAACATGCGGTACATGGTCTCCTCCGCCACCAGCGCGGGCGAGGCGGCGATCCTGATCTACTTCGAGCCGGGCACGGACCCCGACATCAACGTCGTGAACGTACAGAACCGGGTCAACATCATGCTGAGCCGGCTCCCGCCGCTGGTGGTGCGGGAGGGGATCCTCGTCAGTCAGGTCGTGCCCAGCATGCTGATGTACGTGAACATTTTCAGTACCGATCCGAACGCCGACCAGAAAGACCTCTTTAACTTCACCAACGTCAACGTCATGCCCGTGCTCAAGCGGATCCCGGGCATGGGGATCCCCAGGAACCTGGGCAACCGCACGTTCGCGATGCGCATCTGGCTGAATCCCGATCGCATGCGCGCCCGCGAGATATCCACCGAAGATGTCATGAAGGCCCTGGCGGAGCAGAGCATAATCGGCTCGCCCGGGCGAATCGGTCAGGCGACGGGCCAGACGTCGCAGTCCATCGAATACGTCCTGACCTACAAGGGGCGCTACAACAACGCGGACGATTACGGGAACATTATTTTGAGGGCGAACGCCAACGGTGAGATCCTGCGGCTCAAAGACGTCTGCGGCATCCCGGACCCGATCAAGGCCCGCCAGGCGCTGCCGGCCGTCCTCGGCGGGACCGGGGCTGCGGCACTCCCCAAGGCCCCGCCGCCCGGCATCGAACTGGGCTCCGAGTTCTTCGACATTTACTCGGACATCAACGGGCACCCCGCGGCGTCCATCATTCTCAAGCAAAGCCCCGGCTCCAACGCCGCGGTGGTCATCGAGGAAATCAAGAAGGAACTCGAGAAGATCAAGAAGGAATCATTCCCCCCCGGCATGGACTACGAACTCGCTTACGACGTTTCCCGGTTCCTCGACGCTTCTATCGAAAAGGTGCTGCACACGCTGCTCGAGGCGTTCATTTTAGTATCGCTGGTGGTCTACATGTTTCTCGGAGATTTGCGGTCCACGCTGATCCCGATCCTCGCGGTCCCGGTGTCCCTCGTCGGGACGTTCTTCGTTTTGCAGTTGATGGGCCTGTCGATCAACCTGATCACGCTCTTCGCACTGGTCCTCGCGATCGGGGTCGTGGTGGACGACGCGATCGTGGTGGTCGAAGCGGTACACGCGAAGATGGCCGACAAGCACCTGTCGCCGTACCGGGCGACGATGGAAGTGCTCCACGAGATTTCGGGCGCGATCATCGCCATCACCCTGGTGATGACGGCCGTCTTCGTTCCGGTGACGTTCATCCCCGGGCCGGTCGGCACCTTCTACCGCCAGTTCGGGATCACGATGGCCACGTCCATCGTCCTTTCCGGTCTGGTGGCCCTGACGCTGACGCCCGTACTCTGTGCGATGATCCTCAAGCCCCACGCCGGCGGCCACTCGAACCATACGAACCACGTAAAAAAGCGGCTCGGGCTGCAAGTCGTTCTGCTGTACGTTGCGGGCGGGGTGCTGGTCCTGGCGCCAATAACGTATCTCGCGTACCACCTTTGGGGAGCGGTCGGCTTCCTGTTCATTCTGCTGCCCTTTGTGCGGGGGGCGTTTGACCGCGCCGTCGAGAAGGTTACGAGCGGGTACGCCGGGTTTCTTCGGCGCATTGTGACGCGCCGCGCGTTGAGCATGGCCGTCGTCGGGGGCTTTTCCGCCGGCATTGTTGTCGTCAACACGAAGCTCCCGACCGGCTTCATCCCGGGCGAGGACCAGGGCATCATCTACGCGGTCATCCAGACCCCGCCGGGCATGACGCTCGAGTACACCAACGCCAAGTCCCACGAACTCGAGGAGATCGCCAAGGAGGTCGAAGAAGTCACCTCCGTCACCTCGTTGGCCGGGTACGAAGTTCTGACCGAGGGCCGGGGCTCGAACGCGGGAACCTGCATTATCAACCTGAAAAACTGGACCGACCGGAAGCGAACCGCGCGAGAGATTATTGAAGAGCTCGAGCACAAATGCCGCCGGATGTCCAACGTCAACCTCGAGTTCTTTGAGCCCCCCGCGGTCCCCGGCTTCGGTGCCGCCGGGGGCGTCTCCGTGGTGCTCCTCGACAAGACGAACACGTCCGATTACCAGCGGCTCGGAGAGGTGAACAACAAGTTCATGGCCGCCCTGAAGGAGCGCAAGGAGTTGACCAACCTGTTCACCTTCTTCGCTACCGACTATCCGCAATACGAACTGATCATCAACGACGACGTGCTCTACCAGAAGGGGCTGACGAAGGCTAAAGTGCTAGACAATCTTAATATCCAAATTGGTAGCACTTACGAGCAGGGGTTCATCCTGTTCAACCAGTTCTACAAGGTCTACGTCCAGGCGGCGCCGGAGTTCCGGCGGCTCCCCAAGGATTTGAAGGACATGTTCGTCAAGAGCGAGCGCGAGATCGAGGTCAAGAACGAAAAAACTGGGAAAATGGAAAAGGTCCGTGTGGAAGGGGAAATGGTTCCCTACTCCGCGTTCATGGAGCTCAAGAAAAAGCAGGGGCTGAACGAGATCACGCGCTACAACCTGTACCCCTCCGCCACCATCCAGTGTGCCCCAGCTCCCGGCTACAGCAGCGGGCAGGCCATCAAAGCGATCCAGGAGGTCGCCGCCGACCCCAAAGTCCTGCCGCGCGGGTACGGGATCGACTGGGCCGGGCTCTCTTACGACGAGTCGAAAAAGGGGAACGAGGCGATTTACATCTTCCTGGTCGTCGTCGCCTTCGTTTACCTCGTGCTCGTCGGTCAGTACGAGAGTTTTATCCTGCCGCTGGCGGTGATCCTGTCGCTGCCGATCGGGGTCTTCGGTTCCTTTTTCTGCCTTCAGGCGATGGGGCTGGCGAACGACGTGTACGCCCAGATCGGTCTGATCATGCTGGTCGGTCTGCTCGGCAAGAACGCGATCCTGATCGTCGAGTTCGCGGTCCAGCGGCGCCAGGAGGGGCTGTCGCTCAAGGAAGCGGCCATCGAAGGGGGGAAGTTGCGCTTCCGGCCGATCCAGATGACCTCCTTCGCGTTCATCGCGGGGCTCCTTCCGTTGGTCCTCGCCACCGGCGCCGGGGCGATCGGGAACCGGACCATCGGCACCACGGGGGCCGGCGGGATGCTCGTGGGCACCGTGGTCGGGGTTCTGATTATTCCCGGCCTGTACTATTTGTTTGGCAAGATGGCCGACGGGCGCAAACTCCTCAAGGACGAGTCGGCCGGACCTCTTAGTGAGATTTTTGAGCGCACTCCGTTAGAACCGCAGCACGACGAGAGCGACCACTTGCCGTTCGATGCCGGCCCCGCCAACCCGACGCACACCGAGGCTCCGCCCCACCACCCGCCGTCGGACCCGCATTCCCCGTCGGGCGGAGTTTAAAGCTGATCGGCCGGTCGGCACCCGCGCGGGAACGACCGGCTCAATGCGGACAGAGTTTCACAATGCCCCGGGCCGACCGCGGATTGATGGATCAGCCCTAACGGTCGTCCCGGGTTCCGAATATCCCAATTATAGCGCCTGGATCGCCTAATACTGTTAGGCAAGATTGCCGATTAAGTATGTGGGCTTCCGACCGGGGCGCTAACTCCTCAAGGATGAGGCGGATGAACCTCTCAGTGCGATTTCTGAGCGCAAAGCGCAAGAAGCGCGTGGTGGCGCGAGTGATCGCGTGCGGTACGCTGCTGGTTTTGCCGTCCTGTCGGATCCCCGAACTCCGTCAAGCGGACCCGGGGCCGATTCTGCCGGCGAGCTTCACTGGGGCGATCAGCGAGGCGCCCAGCGGGACGATTAGCGGGGCGATCGGTGAGGCGGCCGGCGGGACGGTCAGCGGACTGGTCGGTCCGTCGACCAGCTCGGAAAGTTCGGGCCAGCTCGGGGTCGAAGAGTTTTACAAGGACCGAGTGCTCACGCAATTGATCGACCAGGCGATGGTCAACAATCGTGAGCTGAAGGTTCTGAACGAAGAGGTCCAGGTCGCCCGGAGCGAGGTTCTGGCGCGACAAGGGGCGTACCTCCCCTTCGTCACCGCCGGGGGCGGCACGGGCCTGGATCTGTCCAGCCGCTTCACACGCGACGGGGCCGTCGACAGCCAGCTCGACATTCGCCCCAACCAGCCCATTCACAACCCGCTGCCCGATTTCCGGATGGGTCTCAACCTGTTCTGGCGGCTGGACATCTGGCGGGCACTGCGCAACGCGCGGGACGCGGCGGCCCAGCGATACATCGCCGCCAGCGAGAAGCGGAACGACTTCGTAACCCGTCTCGTCGCCGAAATCGCCGAGAACTACTACGGGCTGGTGGCGCTCGACAAGCGCCTCGAAACGCTGAACAAAACTATCGAACTCCAGCAGCAGAGCCTCGAAATCGCCATCGCCAAGAAGGACGCGGGGCGCGGCACCGAACTGGCTGTTCAGCGCTTCCAGGCTGAAGTGCGGAAGAACCAGAGCGAAAAGCTGATTACGCTACAGGACATCATCGAGACCGAGAACCGGATCAACTTCCGCCTTAACCGCGTGCCGATGCCGGTCGAGCGCACGTCCGCGGACTTCTACGATCTCAACATCAACACCCTGAGTGTAGGCGTACCCTCGCAACTGCTCCAGAACCGCCCCGACATCCGCCAAGCCGAGCGCGAACTACAGGCTGCGGGACTCGATGTGAAGGTCGCACGCGCCCACTTCTTCCCGGACCTGACTATCAGTGCCGGTGTCGGCTACCAAGCGTTCAATCCCAAGTACCTGTTCAACACCCCGGAAGCCCTGGCCGCTAACGTCGCCGGCGACCTGGTCACGCCGCTAATCAACAAGAAGGCGATCCGGGCCGAGTACCTCAGCGCGAACGCCAAGCAGTTGGAGAGCGTCTACAACTACCAGCGCATCGTCCTCAACGCCTTCACCGAGGTCGTCAACCGCGTGTCGATGGTGGAGAATTACCGCAAGAGTATCGAGATCAAGAAGCAGCAGTTGGCCGCACTCGAGGCCTCGGTCGACTCCGCCAGCAAACTGTTCCAGAACGCCCGTGCGGAGTACGTCGAAGTGCTGTTGGCGCAGCGCGACTTCATGGACGCGCGAATGGTCCTGATCGAAACGAAGAGGCAACAACTGGGCGCCGTCGTAAACGCCTACCAAGCCCTCGGTGGTGGTAACTCGTTGGCGGTTCCGCCCGGACCGCCGCTGCCGCCCCACCGGTGGAGGAAGCAACCCCAACCCTAGCGACTGGGGTCGGGTGAACTTCAACTCGACGGTACAAACCGTCTTCAAGACCGCCGGATTACCGGCGGTCTTCGCGTTGACAGGCCAGCACGGTGTGAACCCGCGCTACCGCTCCCGCGACGCTGCTTCTAATTCTGTCGCGCGTTGCACGGCGCCCCGCTCCACGCTACACTCTTCACTACCCTCCCAGCGCCCGCCCGCCTCTACTCCGTAACGGAGTTCCGTCGATGCTCACCGTTCTCGGCACCCCGGCCCGCTACTGCGACGGCCTCTCGCGCCGGTCGTTCCTCAAGGTCGGGGCACTCGGCGTCGGCGGTCTCACGCTCCCGAACCTCATGCGCGCGGAAGCCGCGGTCGGGAAGAAGAGTCACAAGTCGGTCATCATGGTGTACTTGACCGGTGGGATGGCGCACCAGGACACGTTCGACCTGAAGCCGAACGGCCCGGCCGAACTCCGGGGCGAGTTCAAGCCGATCCTCACGAACGTGGCCGGCATCCAGTTCGGCGAGCACCTGCCCAAGCTCGCGAAGTGCGCAGACAAACTGGCCGTCATCCGCTCGCTGGTCGGGCAGCGCGACGAGCACAGTTCGTGGCAGAGCTACACCGGCACCGTGATGGACGTCGCCAAGCGCGACAACAAGCCGCACTTCGGGAGCGTCGTGGCGCGAATGCAGGGCCAGACCGACCCGACCGTGCCGAGCTTCGTCGACCTCGCACCCACGATGCAGCACAAGCCCTATAACACGCCCGGCCCCGCGAACCTCGGGCGCTCGGCCGCGCCCGCGAAGGTCGATGGCGACGAACTCGCGGTGATGAAGAACCTCGCCGTGACGCCCGGCGAACTCCAGGACCGCAAGGCGCTGCTCGAACGAATGGATGCATTCCGCAAGTCCGCGGGGCAGAGCAACAGCGTGAGCGCCGATACGTTCCACGACCGCGCGTTTGATGTGCTGACGTCGAGTAAATTGGTAGAAGCGCTCGACGTGACAAAAGAACCCGAGCGCACGCGCCAACGGTACGGGAAGGGTTCCCCCAAGCACCTCGGGGACGGCGCGCCGCAGTGGAACGATCAGCTCCTGATGGCCCGCCGGCTCGTCGAAGCGGGGTGCCGCGTCGTGACGGTCGCCTACGGGTTCTGGGACACGCACGGCAACAACTTCAAGTACCTGAAGGACCAGCTCCCACTGTTCGACACCGGGATCTCGGCGCTGGTGGAAGACATTTACGCACGCGGGCTGGAGAACGACGTCACGGTGTGCGTGTGGGGCGAGTTCGGTCGCACCCCGAAAATCAACAAAGACGCGGGCCGCGATCACTGGGCCAGAGTGAACTTTGCGCTGCTTTCCGGGGGCGGCATGAAGACCGGTCAGGTGATCGGCAGCACCGACAGCGCCGCGGGCGAAGCGAAGGACGATCCGGTCCCGTATCCGAGTGTGCTCGCCTCGGTGTACAAGAACCTGGGCCTCGACCCGCACGCGATGGTTTACGACGTATCGAACCGGCCCAACCCGATCCTGCCCGGCGGCGTGCTCCCGATCGACAAACTGTACTGAGCCGTCTTCCCACCGAGACCCTACTCATGATTCGCGCTGCGGCCGTCGTCGCGTTCGTTGTTACTGCCGTCGGTGTCAGCGCGGCGCCGGTGCCGCCGCCGACCGAAAAGGAGTTGCTCGCGAAGTATTGGGGGAAGACCGAGGGTCAGGGCGAGTTTGAACTCGCGGGCAAGCAACTCACGATGCGCACGGTCGGCCAGCCGGCTCGCGGAATGCTTTACGGGAAAAATGCGAACATGCCTCGCGCCACGAAGCCCGTAACTGGTGACTTTGAAGTGACAGTAAAGCTCGGGGACGCGACCCCGCCGAACCCGAAGAACCGGCACGAGGAGTCTTGGCCGGGGTCGCGGGCCGGGTTGGTCGTTTCCGGCGACGGGTACAGTATCGAGTTCCACCTGTACCAGTATTACACGAAGCGCAACGGTGAGGTACAGGACAAGCTGAACCGGGTCGTGTGGGTCGACACGTGGTTCCCGGGAGGCGGGGCGGGTGGCTCGCGGGAGCAGGTTCCGGTGGGCAAATCCACCTACCTCCGGATCACGCGCAAGGACAAAACCGTCTCCGTGTCACACAGCTTCGACGGTAAGGAGTGGTCCGCGCCGCACGTTCCGCGCCAGGATCTGGCCTTCCCGGACGAAGTGTCGGTGGGCGCGTTCTACGCCCACTCTACGTACCAGATCGCAACGGCCACGTTCGACGAATTGACCGTCACGAAACCGAAAGCAGAGCCCAAAGACGCGGCGAAGTAACCCGCGAGTTTTCTCACGGGTCCAAGTCCCACACGACCACGCGCCCGCTATCGCCCGCGACCGCGGCGCGGGCACCGTCGGGCGCAACGGCCACCGCGCGCAGCGGACCGACGTTCCACGCGAACGACCGCTCGCACGCCCACGTCGCGGTGTCCCACACGTGCGCCGTGCCCTCCTTACCCACGGTGACCATTCGGCGCCCGTCCGGGGTGAACGCCGCGTCCGTGTAACCCTTCGTTTCAAGTTGTAGCTGCGTCATTTCGCGGGCAGAAGTAGCGTCACACACGAACAGCGTGCGCCCGGCCGAGTACACGAGCGTGCGCCCGTCCGGGGCGAAGGCCAGCGCGAACGTGCCACTGGAAAACGCCCGCTGAGCGTCCGTCGCGAGCACCTCGAAGCTGTGAGCCGCGAGTAGGTGGAACCGCTTGGAGCCGAGTACCGCCAGCCGTTTACCGTCCGGCGACACCGCACTACGAGTAATCGCGCCGGATTCGAGTTCGACCTCGGCGTGCGCGGAACCCGTTTCCAGATCGTACCGCCGAACGAGATCCTGGTACCCGCCGTCCGCCACGAACGCGGTGCGCCCGTCCGGGGCCAGCGCGAACGACTGGCACCACGCCCCGCAGCGCCGCAACTCGGCCCCCGTATTCGCCGTGCGCACCGAAACGCCGCTCTGCCGGCACAGCACCGATCCACCCGGCCCGAACGCGAGCGAGAGCCCGAACCCGCACTTGGCGCCCACGGTCCAGAGCCTGTGCCCGGTATCCGACCGGATCACTCGGCACCCGAGGTGGTACCCGCTCAGGGCCAGCGCCCGCCCGTCCGGGGCGAACGCCAGCGCATCGATCTTCCGCGAGTACGCCTCCCAGATCAGCATCCGCGCACCGTGAGATTCAGAATCAATCCGCTCATGATATGCGCGAAAGACCGATCAGACGTCTACGTCCCACACGACAACTTTGCCGTCCTCCGTTCCGGCCGCGGCGAGGGTGCCGTCCGGAGCGAATGCAACGGACACGAGCTTCCCCGCCTTCCAGTCGAAGGTGCGGAGCGGTTCGCGTTTCTCCGCGTCCCAGAACGTGACCGTGCCGTTCGTGCGCGCACACGCCACGATCCCGCGCGGGTGGACCGCGATGCACGTGACATACGGCCGCCCGGGGTGAACCAGCTCGCCCGCGGCGGCGCCGGTGGTCGCGTCGAACATTTGCACCGTGCGGCTACCAGTGGGAACAAGTAGCTTCATACCGTCAGCAGTAAACACGAACCCAGCTTTAGGGTCCGCAGGGTCGAGTGGAATGACGCCGGAGAATTTCCCTTGTGCGTCATAAAACTGGATGTGCTGGCTCGGGCGACCGCCCGGCCCGCCGTAGACCGTATCTGCGACCAGCGCCGCTCGCGTCCCATCACGGTTCAGCGCTGGAGCATAGTGCTCGCGCCAGTCCGACTGGCCTGACCAGACGAGCGAAAAATGCGCTCCCGCCCCGATAGCAAAACATTCCACGTTGTTGTTGTTTTGGTTTACAACCACAAGCCGAGTTCCGCCCGCAGAGAGAACGAAATCGGGCGAACTGCCAGCGAATCTTGATACCGCGGTTTTGCCCCCGCTGTGTAGATCGATTACCGTTATTCCTGCCGTTGCACCAACAAATAGGAACCGCCCATCTGATGTAAACGCGATACACTCGGTTTCACGATCCGGAATGTGGTGAATGCACTGGCGCGTCCCGGTTCCAGCGTCCCACACCTCCACATCGCCAGGGGCGTCGAACACGAACGTGGAGGCCGCAACCAACCCACCCGGACCAACCGCTAATAGGTCTAGCGGGCGCGGCTTCTCGCTCTGAATAATTCGCATTGCACGCTCGCCGTTCGCTCGTTCGTTTCGTGCGTCAGATGTCCACGTCCCACACGACCACTTTACCCGTGTCGCTCCCCGCGGCGGCGAGCGTGCCGTCGGGCGAGAAGGTGACGGAGCGCACCCGACCGATGTCCCACGTGTACGTGTGCTCGACCTTCCAGGTGGTGGCGTCGTACAACTTCACGGTCGTGTCGTTACTGGTCGCCGCGAGGTACTTGCCCGACGGGTGGAACGCGGCCCCTGTAAAGTGGCGCCGGGTGTCGCTCCGCACCTCGCGCGGGGCGCTCAAGGTTTCGGTCGACCAGATGTTAATGATGTGCGCACGGCACGTCACGAAGTGGTGCCCGTCCGGGGCGAACGTGAGCGCGGGGATCGTTCCAGATGGGAGCTTCGCGAACCGGAGCACCTCGCCGTTTTTTACGGACCGCAGACTCACGCGGAGCGGTTGGATCGTCCACGTAATGCGGTCGCGGACGCCGGTCAGCGTCACGAACGTTTTCCCGTCCGGGCTGGTCCGAATCAGGGCCGTGTCGAGCGCCTCGCGGGACCGGGACGAGATCCGCTCGAGCGGCGCCCCCCACACCGGGTTCAGCGGCTTTTTCGCGCGCCAGCGGTAGCGCCGCATCTGGTAGCCTTCGGCCGTTCGCGCGTGGGCAATGCACGACCCACCGTCCGGGGTCATCGCCAGCGGGTTCAGCCACTCGTGATAGGTCGGGGTGGGGTGAAGCTGGATCGTTTCCGCGTTCGTGTCGATCACCGCGAGTGAGTGGTTGGCGCAGGTGAAACACAATGGTTCGGTGGGGTGGAAGGCGCTCGGCGAATCGAGGAACTGGATCTGCCTGGTGTAGCGCCCCCACTTGCGGCCGGAGTGGACCTCCCACATCTCCAGTCCGCGGTCCCCGCCCCCGGCGGCGAGGAGCTTCCCGTTCGGAGAGAACGCGAGTTCGGTTACGTCTCCGGGTGCTCCAGTTAAAACGAGCATGGGCGGTCCTCGGTCGCAGATCCGCATTCTCAGCGACAGCGTCGCGCGTCGCGCAATCAGCGCGGCTCGCCCCCGTCAGGGAGAGGGACTGAATTGTGTGAAACTCACCCGTTTCTTCCGCAACGGGCGGGTGTGCCGGCAAAAATTTAGTTGCGTACCCGTGTGGTGCGAACCGTGCGCCGAACAAATCAGTGCGAGTATTAGCGACCACTTCAAGTGAACGGATCGTACCCCGCGCGCACGGGTCGTACTGTGACATGCGGTCCCGCAACAACAAACAGGACGTGAGTTCCGCACGAGTTTTTACTTCGCAACGGCCTTTTGAGGTGCCAGATTAATTTCGGAGAACGGATACCGCGTGCCCGTTAATCGCGCCGTCACATAATTGCATAGAATCGCTTTCTATTCACGGACGGCACCGCGTGCGCTCAAAGGTCCACGTCCCAAACGACGACTTTACCCGCGTCACCCCCCGCGGCCGCAAGTGTACCATCGGGTGAGAACGCGATGCTCCTCATGCGCCCGATGTTCCAGGTGAACGTGCGCGACAATTCCCAGGTGGTGGTGCCGTACACTTTCACGGTCGCGTCGTTGCTCGTGGCGGCGAGGTACTTGCCCGACGGGTGGAACGCGACACCAGTAAAGTGCCTTCGGCCGCTGTTTTTCAGAACCGCGACGGGTTTCGAGAGGTCTTCTACGGATAGAACAATGACCCGCGCGTTCAACAACCCCACCAGGAATTGACCATCGGGCGAAGCGACCGGCGAGAACCAATCGATTTCCGGGCCTTCGACTGCGGTCAGAACTTCACCCGTTGTGACCGAACGAACGACGTATCGGAACACGCTCCGGAGAAGGTTTTGATCCCACCAACTTTCAGTTAGCACGAAGCGCGCGTCTGCCACGCACGTCACACTTCCCCGCGTGTGCCGTTCAAGCTCCCACGACCACACAATGGGGTGCGCGGGACCGTCTAACGAACGACACCCGACCCACCCGGCGGGTGAACCGCGATTGTTTTGTGCAACGATAAGATGGTGTCCGCTGGCGGCCAAGTCGAAGCCGCAACTGAATCGCTCCCACAGTTCGATTTGCCGCGACGTGCCGTCGGCAAGCGCCGTGACGGTCACGGTACTGTGGGCCGTTAAAAGGTACCGACCGTCGGGAGTAATTCGCACTCGCTGCACACCCGAGGTGTGAGAACGTTCGACGAGAGCCGGTGCCCGGCAGGTCACGCCAAAGAAACGTCCCGTTGTAACTCGAAGTGAGTAATGACAGTCCGTCTGGTAAGAACGTTACCAAATCAATTCTTTCGCGCTCGCCCTTCTTTCGCAGCACGATCACGACTCACCTCACCGGAACGTGTGCTCCGTTGCCGGGAAGCTCCCGTCGCGCACTTCGCGGCAGTACGACTCTACAGCCGTCTTCACCGCGGTGCCGAGATCCGCGTAGCGCTTCGCGAACTTCGGCTTGAAGTCCGGGTACAGTCCGAGCATGTCGTGAAACACCAGCACCTGACCGTCGCAGTTCGGTCCCGCGCCGATGCCGATGGTCGGGATCGTTACTGCGGCTGTCAGTTTGGCCCCCAAATCGGCCGGGACGCTCTCCACCACCACCGCGAACCCGCCCGCTTCTTCCACCGCGGCGGTATCGGCCAGAAGTTGGTCCGCGTCGCGTTGCACTTTGAAGCCGCCCATCTGGTGAACGGATTGTGGCGTCATCCCGACGTGCCCCATCACCGGGATGCCCGCTTCGATGCACGCCCGGATCGCGGGGCGCATCCGCACGCCGCCCTCGAGTTTCACCGCGTGCGCGCCGGCTTCCTTCATGAGTCGCCCCGCGCTGCGAACGGCCTGACGCGGACTCACCTGATACGTCATGAACGGCAGGTCCACCACAACCAGCGCCCGCCGCGCCCCGCGCATGACACATTTGGTGTGATAAATCATCTCGTCGAGCGTGACCGGAAGCGATGTCGGGTGCCCCTGCACCACCATCCCGACCGAATCGCCGACGAGAATGCAATCGACCCCGGCTTCGTCACACAATCGCGAGGAAACGTAGTCGTAAGCCGTGACGACGGCGAGTTTTGTACCGCGTGCCTTCGCCGAACGGAATTCGGGGACGGTAATCTGCTTGGAGGGAGTTACTGCGCTCATGAGAAGCTCCAGAAGTACCCACCACCCAGTTCCCCGAAAAGGGAAGAGAGCCACTTCGGTCCGCGCCCGGGCTTGTGAAGGCGCGGGGCGGTAGGGTCTTCGCGTTCTTGCCACATTGTACTGTGTTGGATTTCCCCCGCATCGGCGGTATCTGGGGTAGAATGCTCTTGTTCACTGGGAGAACGTCATGAGCATCGCCGAAGCCCCGGTCACGCCGAAGCCTTCCACCGTTGATCCCGCGCCGGGCAAAGGCATTGTGCTTTACGACGGCATGTGTGCGTTGTGCCAGCGCGGGGTTCGCATGCTGAAGGGACTCGACTGGCTCAACCGATTGCACTTCCAGGATTGCCGCGACAAAGCGCACTGGCCGCCGTCCGCGGTACCGCTCGAAATGAAGCGGTTGCTCGAAGAAATGCACGTCGTGACGCCCGATCGTCAGCGCGCTCCGGCCGGGTACCGGGCGTTTCAGTGGATGGCGTGGCGCCTGCCGCTCACGATCCCGTTCGCGCCACTCATGTACATTCCCGGCGTAACCTGGCTCGGGAACAAGATTTACCTGTGGGTAGCCCGGAACCGTTACGACCTGGTGCCGTGTCACGACGGCGCGTGCCAGCTCGATTTGAAGAAAATGGCGGCCCAAAAGGGGGCGGAATCGGGAGACAGAAAGTAACAGGTGTGGGAAGATACGTTAGCCCGCGCCGTATGTTGACTCTTCTGGCTTTCTGTTTTCCGACTTCTGATAAGGCTCCTCCAAATGTCCCGCCGTTTTGTCGATCAGCTCCGCGACGGAGATAACCTCGAAGACGTCTATTTGGTCACGGACAAGCAACTCCGCGCGAACCGGAACGGCAATCCCTACCTCCTTTTGGAACTGCGGGACCGCACCGGGGGGATTCAGGGGCGTATGTGGAACGCGGGCGACCACATCGCCCGGGGGTTCGATCCGGGCGACTTCCTGTTCGCCACCGGCAAAGTGCAGATGTTCCAGGGCGCGCTCCAGGTGATCCTCACCTCGGTGGAGCGAGTGGAATCGCAAAAGGTCGAGTTCACTGACTTCCTGCCGCAAACCGAGCAGAGCATCCCGAAGCTCACGGAGCGGCTCCGAAATTACCTGCTGCGGCTCGGTAACCCGCACCTGCGGGCGCTCGCCGAGTGCTTCCTGATGGACGACGCTTTCATGCGTGCGTTCTCCACCTGTCCGGCCGGGGTGAAGTTGCACCACGCCTACGTAGGCGGGTTGCTCGAACACACGCTCTCCATGATGGACGCGGCCGACAAGGTGTTGCCGCTCTACCCCGTTGTGGACCGCGACCTCGTGCTGATGGGGATCTTCCTGCACGACGCCGGAAAGACTCGGGAGCTGACGTTCTCCCGCGCCTTCGGGTATTCCGATGAGGGACAGTTGGTCGGCCACATCCCCATCGCGGTGGCGATGCTGGCGGAAACCGCAACGCGGGTGCCGGACCTGACCGGAGAACCGTTCCCGCGGGAACTAATGCTCCGCATCCAGCACATGATTTTGAGCCACCACGGGGAACTGTCCTACGGCAGCCCAAAGGTGCCGATGACCCCGGAAGCGATGCTGTTGCACCTGATCGATCTCATGGACACGCGGATGCACATGGTGCTGCGCGACCTGAAGGACGACCGCAACAACCCGACCGCGTGGACGCCGTACAACCACAACCTCGGCCGCCGCATTTACAAGGGCGGCGCCCACGGCGACCTCTACGGCGAGGGCGGCGGGGGTTACGACTAAACACTGGCAAACGACCGGCGCGAGCCGACCGGTTGTACTTCTGAAGCGGTGAGATTTGACTTCGCGACACGGGTTAGAAGCCGTGTTACGATAAAAAAGACTTCCACCGTTTCGGTACACCGGCGAGCCCTTGTACTCTGCCGCAGTCGTTCGCCTTACCAGCCGGCTCACGCCGGCCGTTCGCCAAATCTATGTCTGATCTGCTCTCAAAAGTTCTGCACGCTGTCACCGCAAAGAGCTACGTCCCGCTCAAGGCCAAGCCGCTGTTCAAGCGGCTGAACCTGCCCGACGACGAGTACCCAGCGTTCCGTAAAACGGTGCGTGAACTCGTTCGCACGGGGCGACTCGCGCTCGCCCGAAACAACACGCTCCGCGCCGCGGACATCCACGGCACGGTCACCGGCGTGTACCGGCGCGCGACGTCCGGGCACGGGTTCGTCCGGCCGCACGCGGTCGACGGCATCTTTAAACCCGAAATTTTCATCCGCGAGGACAAGGGCCTCGACGCCGCGACCGGCGACGAGGTCATGGTTCGCGTCACGCGCGAGGCCACGCGCCTCAAGGACGCCGCGGGCGAAATCGTGCGCGTACTGGAGCGCGCGACCCGCACGTTCGTCGGCACCTACTTCGAGCGCGACCGGCAGGCGCTTGTCCGCGTAGACGGCAACGCCTTCACGCACAGCATCGCGGTCGGCGACGCGGGCGCGAAGGGCGCCAAACCGCAAGACAAAGTCGTCATCGAGATGCTGCGATTCCCCACGCCAGACAGTCGCGGCGAGGGCGTCGTCACGGAAGTGCTCGGCGCGCACGGTCAACCCGGGGTGGACACACTCTCGGTGATCCGTGCGTTCGGGTTACCGGAAGCGTTCCCCGAATCCGCACTGAACGAAGCGCGGCAGGTCGCGAGCCAGTTCTCCGAAACCGACCTCCACGGGCGCGACGACTTCACGAACGAACTCGTCATCACCATCGACCCGCCCGACGCGAAGGACTACGACGATGCGGTCAGCGTCACCATCGACCCGAAGACGAAGCACTGGGTACTGACCGTCCACATCGCGGACGTGGCCGCGTTCGTGAAACCGGGCGGCGCGCTCGACACGGAAGCCCGCAAGCGCGCGACGAGCGTCTATTTGCCGCAGAAGGTCATTCCGATGTTCCCGGAAGTGATCTCGAACGGCCTCGCGTCGTTGCAAGAGGGCAAAGTTCGCTACGTGAAGACCGTGCGGATGGAGTTCACGCCGGGCTTGCAGAAGGGCCACGTCACCTTCGCTAACGGCGCGATCCGCAACCGCAAGCGCTTCACCTACGACGAGGTGCAAGAACAGTTAGACGCGATGGAGGGGAAGAAGCAACCTAACCCCCTAACCCCCTTCCCTAAGAAGGAAGGGGGAACAGAGCCAAACGCAGCAGACACGAAACGATCTGCGACGGTTTTAAGCCCCTCTCCGCTTAGGGGAGGGGTTGGGGAGGGGTTGCAACCTGAGTTACTCCCCGAACTCCTGGCGATGCTCCGGCGCATGCGAGACCTCGCACTGTTGCTTCGCAAGAAGCGGTTCCGGCGCGGGGCGCTGGAACTGACGATGCCCGAGGCCGTACTCGAATACGATGCCGACGGGCGCGTCAGCGGGGCACACTTCGCCGAAAACAATCTCAGCCACCAGATCGTCGAAGAGTTCATGCTCGCGGCGAACGAGGCGGTGGCAGAACACTTCACGCGGTACGAAGTGCCGTTCCTGCGCCGCGTTCACCCCGCACCCAACGAAGAAAAACTCGAAGCCTTCGGCCAGTTCGCGGACCTGCTCGGCTACCCCATCAAGCGAGTGCAGGACCGGTTCGAGCTTCAGCGCGTGCTCACTGAAACAGCCGACAAACTGGAACGGGCTGCGGTGCACTTCGCGCTGCTCCGGAGCTTGAAGCAGGCTACGTACTCGCCCATCCAGGACGAGCACTACGCGCTCGCGAGTCAGCACTACTGCCACTTCACTTCGCCGATTCGCCGGTACCCGGACCTGCAGGTTCACCGATTGCTGGACAAGTGGATCAAAACCGGCTCCGCGAGCGCGAATACCGAGGAGCTGGTCGCACTCGGGGAGCACTGCTCGAAACTGGAGCGCCGGGCCGAAACCGCCGAACGCGAACTGGTGAAACTGCGGCTCCTGACATACCTGAGTTCGCGCATTGGCGAAGCGCTCGACGCGGTGATTACCGGCGTCGCAGATTACGGGTTCTTCGCTCAGGCCGAACGTTTCCCCGCTGAAGGATTGGTTCACATTTCGTCGCTAGTGGACGACTACTACTGGTTCGATGAGAGTTCGCACACGCTCGAAGGCCGGCGCACGAAACGCCGGTTCCGCCTGGGGGACCGCGTGCGGCTGGTCGTCGCGCGCGTCGATTTGCAGCGGCGAATGCTCGATCTGCGTCTGGCCGACACCCACCCAAAAGCAGAAGATGACCGGGGCGACGCCCTCCCCAACTACGGCCGCGTTCCGAAATCCGGGAGGCGCCGGAAGTAGTCGCCCGCGGAGCGAGTGCAATGCCTGTTTGTACGTTACCCGGTGGCCAGACGATCGGTTACGACGACGCGGGGAGCGGTCCGCCGCTCGTGCTGGTGCATGCGTTCCCGTTCGATCGGACCATGTGGGCGCCGCAACTCGCGGCCCTCGCCGCCAGCGCCCGCGTGCTCACGCTCGATGTCCCCGGCTTCGGCGAATCACCTGCTGCGCCCGAACTCACAATAGACGGTGTTGCGAAGACCGTGAGCGATTTCCTCGCGGCCCTCAACATTCCGAAGGCGATCGTCGGCGGACTGTCGATGGGCGGCTACGTCGCGCTCGCGTTCGCCCGCAACTTCGCGGACAAACTCAACGGGCTGATTCTCGCCGACACGCGCGCCGGTGTGGACGACACGAACGCGCGGGCGAACCGCACGAAGTCCATTGCGCTTGTGAACGAAAAGGGGAGCGCCGCGCTGTTCGAGTCAATGGTACCGAAGGTACTGAGCGATTCGACGCGCGAGGTGAAGCCCGAAGTGGTCGAGCGCGCGAAATCAATCGCCGCACGTCAACCGGCTTCGAGTGTGGCCGCGGCTCTCGCAGCGCTCCGTGACCGCCCGGACGCGAACCCCGGTCTGAAGGCCATCACCGTGCCGACGCTCATCCTCGTCGGTGAGTTCGACGCCGTGACGCCGCCGCTCTCGTCCGCGAACCTCGCCGCACAAATCCGCGGGAGCAAGCTCGTTCACATTCCGGGCGCGGGGCACCTCTCGAACATCGAGAACCCGGACTCCTTCAACAATGCCGTGCGTGTGTTTCTGGGTGAACGGCCGGTGTGAGCCGGTCGGTACACAGCCCTTTCCACCAGCCGGTTCACACCGGCCGTTCGCCGGGTGCTCTCATGCCTGCGTTTTCCGACCGCCTCGCCGAAGCCGTTTGTCAAAAAGGGCCGCTCTGTGTCGGTATCGACCCGCGCTGGGAATCGCTCCCGAAGGCGATTCGCGAGGGCGTGCGCGACGAAGAGGCTAACGAGCGCGCGGCCATTGCCTTCTTCGAGTTCGGGCGCAAGGTACTGGAACTGGTCCGCCCTTACGCGGGCGTTGTGAAGCCGCAGGCGGCGTTCTTTGAACTCCTCGGCCCGAACGGAATGGAGATGCTCCAACAGCTTCTCCAAGAGGCCAAACAACAAGGCTTCGTCACCATCCTCGACGCGAAACGCGGCGACATCGCGTCCACCGCGACCGCTTACGCCGACGCCGCGTTCGGTGGGTGTGCCATCGACGGCGAAACGTTCCCCGTGTGGAACGCGGACTCGCTGACGATCAACCCCTACCTCGGGCGCGACGCGGTGGAGCCGTTCCTCACTGCGGCCAAAGCGAACAAGCGCGGTACGTTCGTGCTCGTGCGAACGAGCAACCCCGGTGCGGGACTGTTTCAGGATTTGGTGTGCGACGGGAAACCGGTATACCGGCACGTGGCCGAAGAAGTAGCGAAGTGGAACGCGGCTACCATCGACTCGTGTGGCCTGGGTGATGTGGGCGCGGTTGTGGGAGCCACGCACCCGAGAGAACTGGTCGAACTGCGCGGGGTGATGCCGGACGTGTGGTTCCTGGTGCCCGGTTACGGGGCGCAGGGCGGAAACGCGGCCGATGTGAAAGCGGCTTACCGCGCGGACGAGTTGGGAGCGATCGTGAACAGCTCGCGCGGGATCACGTTCCCGTTCCACCCCGATGATGCAGATTGGGAAGCGAAGATCGTCGCCGCGGCGCAGAAAGCCCAGTCCGAATTGAAGCCGTAAACGACGTGAGCCGGGTTGTTGCCCGGCTCACGTCGTTTTTGTGCTCAGTTCTTTTTCTTCTTGTCGTCCGGTTTGGCGCCAGCGTTTGTGGCATCTTTCGGCGGAGTCGGAGCTTTGCCGAGGATGACCGCGTACTTGATTCGGAGGTCGTCTTCGGTGGCTTTTGTGGCCGAAATCGACCTGTCACGGATCAAATGCAATTCGACGATCGTACCCGCAACCAGGTCCGATTTGCTCGCGGCGTAGCCCGTAGCGCCTGCCGGCGCCCGCAGTTCGTCGATTTCCTTCTGCGTGTGGAGAACCTTCTTTCCCTTATCGTCCAACTTCGGCGGCAGCGACTTGCTGCGCACGAGCGACGGTGGGAGGTACTCCAGTTCGTAGTCGTGGTGCTGTTCTTTGAGCTGAACCTGATTTTGTCGACCCGTGTTGCGTTGGAGCGGGTTAGAAAAGTTCCGATTGTTTTGTGAGAGCCGCGGGCGACCGTTCTTGTTGCCGTTCTTTTGTTGCGGTTCGAGCCACGTGACCCGCAGGGTCACACTCTTATCGTCGGCCTTCACCACTTCGCCAATCACATCGGATACGAAGACGTAACCGGACCAGTCCGACGGGCTGGCAGAGTCTTTGGCTAGTTTTGGGTCTTCGGCCGAAAGTGAGAGTGCGCCCGCACCCAAACTGAGTGCGAACGCTAACCCCGCCCGAAATGCCACTCGCCTCATGTGCGTCTCCTGTGTGCGACAAAGCGGGATCGTCACACATTTATGAAACGCTGGTGGGAACAAAAGGGTTCCCGGAAAACGAAAACGGCCCGCGCCGGAGCGCGGGCCGTTTTCGTTTCTGCCGAGAGCATTAGCGCCGGTTAACCGGTTGCATGATCGGCATGACTGGGGTGTTGTAGCTCTGATACTTCGTCGACTGGTACGTGTTCGGCGACGGCAGCGAACTCGGCCCGGCCTGGAACTTTGGCTCGGTCTTTTTGACGCTGAAGATGTTGTTCAGCGTCTTGATCCAGCCGTTGTTGTCCAGGGAGCTTGCGGTCGACTGGCCGACCAGGTTGATCGTGCCCGCGGCGAGGTTCGCCGCAGTTTTGCTCGGTTGGACCACGAGTTTCTTCGTGTCAACCGGGCGGAACTCGATGTCCCCGGCGGTCGCGGGGGCGCCCATTACGAGCGCCGCCGTTACCAAGCCGCAAATAACCCATTTCATCGCGAGTCCCCCATTTCGCGCGGCAGTCGGCTCCCCCGCCGCTGGTTCCCCAAGTGACCGACGGAGGCATAACGTCGGCTCTCGTGCTGTCAACGGAATTCCGCCCCGGCGCAAGTGTTTTCCTGGTTCGCGCTCGGTGGGTCAGTCGATCTTTCGCGAACGCGGAGTGCGAACTAAGATTCAGGAACCACCCCGCTTACCCAACTCACAAGCCCGAACCATGAAAACGCTCATTCTGGTGGCCGACGGTTTTGAAGACCTGACCCTGTTTCTGCCGTGGTACCGGCTCCGCGAGGCCGGGGTGGACGTGCGGCTCGCGTGCCCGCTGATGCACGCGATCACCGGGGCACACGGCTACGCGGTGGAACCGGACTTCGCGATCCACGAAGTGAACCCAGCCGAGTACGATCTGCTGCTCATCCCCCACGGCTCGGCCGTCGAGCGGTTGCGGCAGCGCGAAGAGGCCGTGGACGTAACCCGCACGTTCATCGAGGACGGTAAGCTGGTGGCCGCGATCGGTCACGGCGCGCAACTACTCATTAGCGCCGGCACCCTCGACGGTCGCCGCGTGACGTGCTCGCCCGGCATTCGCGACGATGTGCGTGCCGCGGGGGCGCTCTACCGCGACGAGGCTGTTGTGACCGACGGGAACTTGCTCACGTGCCGCGGTGCGGACGACTTGCCCGCGTTCGCGCAAGTGATGATGAAACTGCTCGCTGCTCCGCAACGGATCAAGGTCGAAGGGTGAGAGCAGCCCAAGGCGCCCAAAAGTGAAACAAGAGCCGGGACCGACAGTGAGTGAGGTCAGTTCCGGCTCTCTGCGTTCTGTGTGGGAACTTCTAGGCCGGTTCGATACTCGTCGGGAGCCCGCGTGCTGCGAACTGCTCGACGAACAGTTCCGCGCGCTCCAAGTGTGTGACGAGTACCAGGGAGCGCCCGCGGTGGTGCGCTTCCCACATCCGGTATTCGGCCTCGGCCGAACCGAACCGCGTAATGTCCATCACGGCGCGCGTGACGAACATCAGATCTTTACTAGCGGTTCGGTGCAGGACAACTTTGAACCGGCGGGGTGGCAAATAGCCGCCGAGAGCGAAAAAGCTCAGGCGGTCGTTCCGCCGGGATGGGGGGCGGATGGACATGGCGGCCTCGTGTTGCACCGGCTGGCCTTGCGGCACCGGGCGACGCGGCCTGGGGGAAGAGGCACCCAGGCAGCCTGTGGTCCCGAACTACCTCCACCGTACCGCGCCGGTCCCGTCGGGGTCAAATCGGGAAGGGGGTTGATGTGAAGGTGGAGAGAAACTACGGGGCGAACGTACCGATTATTCCTTCTGAGTAATCCCGGACGGGTCTGTCGGCCGGCCTGTAAGCCGGGTTTTGTCCCCGCCCTTTCGGACGGTGACGGTCATTTATCTAGCCCCGTCGTTGCCGACGGGATCGAGCGGTCTACCCGGGGATCGTAACGGGTCGGGCCGACCCTGTCCCCTGCTTGACCTTGCTTCCGGTGGGGTTTGCCGAGCCGACGAGTCACCTCGCCGCTGGTGCGCTCTTACATTAAGGGCTCGCGCCCCGCACCTTTTCACCCTTACCGGCGAGTGAAGGAAAAGGAAAAAGGGGAAAGGTAAAAGGAAAAAGGGGAAAGGCAAAATGACCGACACAGTTCGCGCTCATTTTGTTTTTCCTTTTCTCTTTTTCCTTTCTCCTTTTATCTTTCCCCTTTTCCCGCACTCGCCGGCGGTACACTTTCTGTTGCACTTTCCCGCCCGTTGGCGGCGCGAGCCGGGAAGCTCGCGTCCGTTACCGGGGGTGGACGTTATCCACCACCGCGCCCTATGAAGCCCGGACTTTCCTCCCGAACAAGATCCCGAGGTTGGGATTCGGCCCGAAGACACCACACGCGGAATCTACCCCGAGTGCCTGCGTTCCGACGAACCGAGTCCCGACCCCGGAACCTTGTCCCGGCGACCGTCCGGCCGACCGACAGACCCAATTGCATCGTAGCTCGCGGCGGCCCAGAAAAGAAGGGGCGCGGAGTGTCCGGTATTGGGGATCATTGTTCTGGCACTCGCCCAATTCTCATGATACCTTCGCCATTCTCGCACCCCTAACACGAAACGGGATCTCGTTCCGGGCCGTTGATCCGTACCGGAACCGCGCGGACTCCATAGATCAAAGCGAGAGTCAACAGCGACCGGCCGTTCGGCCCAATAACACGGGCCCCGGTCCCAACGCGGCGCCGCACCGCGAATTCGTACAATGTCCGCTCCCGTAACCACTTAATCACCACGCAAAGGGCACCACAATGGCCGCACCGACCGCCGACATCGGACTCGTTGGACTCGCCGTGATGGGCGAAAACCTCGTCCTCAACATGGAGTCGCGCGGGTACACCGTTGCGGTGTACAACCGCAGCACCGACAAGGTGGAGAAGTTCGTCAACGGGCGCGGGAAGGGCAAGAAGTTCGTCGGGGCCATGTCGCCCCAGGAGTTCGTCGCCAGCATCAAGCGCCCGCGCAAGGTGGTGATGCTCGTGAAGGCCGGGAAAGCCGTGGACGACACGATCGCGACGATCGCCCCGTTCCTCGAGGCCGGCGACATCCTCATCGACGGCGGGAACACGCACTTCCCGGACACCACCCGGCGCGCGAAGGAACTCGAGCCGAAGGGCATCCTCTACGTCGGCTCCGGTGTCAGCGGGGGCGAAGAAGGGGCACTGAAGGGGCCGAGCATCATGCCGGGCGGCAACGCCGCCGCGTGGCCCGAGATCAAGCCGATCTTCCAGGCCATCGCCGCGAAGGTGAAGGACGCGAACGGGGCCGAGGCGCCGTGCTGCGACTGGGTCGGGCCGGAAGGGGCCGGGCACTTCGTGAAGATGGTCCACAACGGCATCGAGTACGGCGACATGCAGCTCATCTGCGAGTCGTACAACCTGCTCAAGGACATGTGCGGGCTGGCCCCGGCCGAGCTGAGTGGCGTGTTCGGCAAGTGGAACAAGGGCGTGCTCGACAGCTACCTCATCGAGATCACGAGCGAGATCCTCGCGTACACCGACCCGGAAACGAAGAAGCCGCTGGTCGACTTCATCCTGGACACGGCCGGGCAGAAGGGCACCGGCAAGTGGACCATCGACGCGGCCACCGATAACGGCGTGGCCCTCACGCTGATCGCGGAGGCCGTGTTCAGCCGGTGCATCTCGGCGCAGAAGGACGAGCGCGTGGCCGCGAGCAAGGTGCTGGCCGGTCCGGAAGTGCAAAAGGTGAGCGACCGCAACCAGTTCGTCGCGGACGTGGAGATGGCGCTGTACGCCTCGAAGATCGTGAGCTACGCCCAGGGGTACGCGCTGATGGCGGCCCAGGCGAAGGCGAACGGGTGGGAGCTGAACAACGGGGGCATCGCCCTCATGTGGCGCGGGGGCTGCATCATCCGCAGCGCGTTCCTCGGGAAGATCAAGGAGGCGTTCGACAAGAACCCGAAGCTCGTGAACCTGCTCGTGGACCCGTTCTTCGCGGGCGAACTGGGCAAGGCCCAGAGCGGTTGGCGGCGCGTGGTCGGCGCGGCCGCGGCGAGCGGCATCCCGGTGCCGGCGATCTCCAGCGCGCTGGCGTACTACGACGGGTACCGCACCGCCCGGCTCCCGGCCAACCTGCTCCAGGCCCAACGCGACTACTTCGGCGCGCACACCTACGAGCGGCTCGACAAGCCCCGCGGCCAGTTCTTCCACACCAACTGGACCGGGCGCGGCGGCGACACCGCTAGCACCACCTACAACGTGTGACCGATGCCGTTCACCCTGGCGCGGTTCGCCGCCCTGCGGCCCGCGCTGTTCCACATCACCCGCCCGGCGAACCTGGAGTCGATCCGGGCGCGCCGGCGGTTGATCTGTGCCGCGGAGCTGTTCACCGAAGCGGGTGAGCCGCACCGGGTTCGTGAGCCACGCGGCGCGAGCGCCGTTCCAATCCGAATCGCGGACCGCACGGTTCTCGTGAACGACCAGCGCCCGCTCCGCGCGGAGTGGATCGACTTTGAAGACGGCTGGGATCTCCCGCGATTGGTGGCGCATCTCAACAGCCGGGTGTTCTTCTGGCCCGGCGCGGAACACGGCCCCAACAAGTACGGTCAGAACCACACCGCCTCTTACGAGCGGCACGGGGCCGTTATTCTTCGTGTGAACACGCAGCAGCTACTCGCCGCGAATCCGGGTGCGGAGCCGGAGTTCTGTCGGTACAACTCGGGTGCACCCAGCCCGCGCCGGCGCCCGAACCCGCGCGGCCCGCACACGTTCCTATCCACCAGCGCGTTCGATCTGCCCGTGTCGCGTGTCGCAGAAGTGACGTTCCCGGGTCACGTCGCCCTGCCAGACGACACACTGGTCCGCATCGGCGGCAATTCGCGCTGGGCGCCACTATTCGGGTGACCTCCGCAGTGCCCGTGACGTGGCTAATGCGACCTCACATGTGGCTTCCTCCGACTTTGCTTCCGGCTCCGATCGGAAATGAGCCGCGTGGCATCACACGTGCTCACATGCGATTCGGCCGCACCACAAGGGAACTCACGAAATGTCGGACAACGACCCGCGCGTGTTCTTTGCAGCCGAACGGACGCTACTGGCGTGGGTGCGGACCGCGTTGGGGCTGATCGGATTGGGATTCGTGGTGGCGCGGTTCGGGCTGTTCGTGAAACTGATCCGGCCGGAGGTGCACCACCCGACCCACGGATGGTCGGCGGTTGTTGGTGTGGTTCTGGCCGCGTTAGGTGGAGGAATCACCGCGGCCGCGTCGTGGCAGCACCGACGCTTTTGCCGCACACTCGCTGCAAACGAACTTCCTCCGCGGTACCGCACGGATCTGGCACTTTGGCTCGGTTTCGCCGTGGCGCTCGCGGGGGCGGCACTGGCCGTGGTGCTCGCAGAATGAAGCCGATCGCAACAAACTCCGAACGCCGGTCCGTTACTCGACGTTGCCGACGCCGAACTTTTCGTTGAGGCGCCGAAGGATCTCGTCGGAGTAATCGACCGACGAATCGAGGTAGAACGGTTGCAGCGCGGGCGGCTTGAGCCGCAATTCTTTGATGAGCGGGTTGTTCATTTCTTCCCGCGTGACCGCGTCGGGGTAGGCGTGTACCGCGACGAGTCCGTTTTCGTGCGCCACGTCCGTAACGACCGCGCGCAATTCGTCGTGTAGCTCCGTGCAAATCGTGGCAGTTCGTGCCGCCAAATTCTTGTTGATCTCGCGCTCCGTGTCCTCGATCTGCCGGGAGAGGTCCAGCGCTTTCTGGGCGAGTTGTTGCTTCTCGGCGGCGTCCTTCGATTTCTGGATGTCGTTCCGAAACTGTAGGTGCGCGGACCGCATCTCGTTCAGTTCTTCGGACAGCTTCGCGCGCTGCCTGTTGAGCTGTTCGGCGCGGATCTGTGCCTTCTTGTACTCGCGCAGCACCTTGGCAATGTTGAAGTAACCGTTCTTCTGGCCGATCACGACAATGGACATCGTGTGTTCGGGCTTCGCGCTCGTTGGCCCGGTGGGAACGGTGGCACCCGTTACGAACGCGGCGCCCGCGACGACCGTCGCACACCCGGCCAATACGCTCCAGCGCACCATACAGCCCCTCCGTGAATCGGCACGCTCCCGGGGGAGGGAGGGTAATCGCGCCCGCACGATCGTGACAAGGCCAAGTGCGAATTAATCCAATTAATTAGAGATTGATATTCAATAATTGGGAATTCAAATCCGCGCGCCAGGCTCATCCTTTTGCCGCGCTGCCGCGTCGTTATTGAAGACGCTTCTCCCAATCGAGGTAGTCTTATGCGTGCGGCACTCGCTCTGGCGGCCCTTCTTTCGGGAAGCACGGTCGCGGCCGACGGGGACCGGCAGTTGAAGGTCCATACACAGCGCGGGCTCCCGCCGATCGAAACGGTGACCGTTTACCAAACAAAGGGCACGAAGCGCGAGCGGGTCGCCGAGTCAGCGAAGTTCGATACCGCGCTCACGTTACCGAGCGACGGCCCATTTGAGGTGTGGGTGAAGCCGAAGAACGGAATCGCGGTGAAGGCACTCGACAAACTCGCTGTGAAATCCGGGCAAACGCACGACCTGAAACTCGGGGATGTGCTCGGCACGGTCGAGGTGTTCGGGGACAACTTCCCGCGTGCCGACAAGGTCGTGTTGACCGATCCACGCGATCCAGGACCGGGTGAAAAGGGGCACATGGCTCTGCAAGTCGCGACCGACTACCGCGTGGACATGTGCGTGCCGCCGGGCACCTACGCGGTGTGGGTAATGCCCGCCAACGGCGCCAAACCGCAACGGGTGGAAGACAACGTGCGTGTGCAGGCCGGGCGCAGCACCTGCGTCGGTGGCTGAGTGTGCGAAACTCCCCCTTGCCGCCCCGCGTTCGCGCTTTAATATGTGTAGGTCTGGCGCGAACCGCAAATGAACTCGTGGTGTCGCTTAAACAGAAGATTCGGGGCGATAGCTCAGCTGGTAGAGCGCTTCGTTCGCAACGAAGAGGTCGGGAGTTCGACTCTCCTTCGCTCCACTCCGTGAACCTCAGTGACACCAGATGTCACTGAGGTTTTTTCGTTGACATTTCCAGTGTTTTCGCACAGTTCCCGTTCCTCGTTCAAACGTGCCGTCATTCTGCCCATAGTGTCAGGGAACGCCAGAACTTGCCCCTCCAGGCCACTGGTTTCTGCACTTTCGTGGGCACTTTCCGAAGCCAGCTTTTCGGGTCGAACGCCCGCGATTTCCGTTTGTTCGACTGGTTTCGCTCCACTCGCAGCGAATTTCGGCAACCGTTCGAGAGCTTGTCGCACCTCTAATAACTTCGGGCCCGTGTAAGAGTGCGTTTTGAAACCTACCGTTTCGGGTGAAGGTGTCGGAGCATGCGGTGGGTCATGGCGGCTTGGATCATGGCCTCGCTGGTTTCGGTGTGGTACTCGTAATCGACCACGAGGCGCCGGTATCGCACGAACCAGGCGAACGTGCGTTCCACCACCCAGCGCCGCGTGTGGACCTTGAAACCGTCTTTCGCGTTGGCCGTGATGGTCACCTTCCACCGACACGTCTTGTGGACGAACTCCTGGAACCGCTTGGAGAACCCGCTGTCGGCGATCACCTCACGCACCCGCGGGAGCAGGCGCCGGACCGCCCCGAGCAGCCCGCACCCGCCGTCCCGGTCCTGCACGTCGGCGGTCACCACCGACAGGGCCCAGACCAATCCGAGCGAATCGACCCCGATGAACCGCTTGCGCCCGTTCACCTTTTTTCCCCCCGTCGTACCCCTTGGGGCCGCCGCGGTGGGTGATCTTGACGGTCTGGCTATCGACCCGCAGGGTTCCCGGGGTCGGCGGGGCGCCGGCCCCGATCCGCACGTCCTCGCGAAGCGTGGCGTGAACCCGGTCCCAAACTCCGGCCAGGCGCCAGTCCCGGAACAGGCCGTAGACCGTTTGCCAAGCCGGGAAGTCGTGGGGCAACATGCGCCACGCGCCCCCGGCCCGCAGGTGATAGAAGATCGCGTTGACCACCTCCCGCCGATCCACGACGACCGGATGGCCACCCTTGGGGGTACCGGATTTGGACCGCGGCAGCAGTGGGTCCAGGCGGTCCCATTGCTCGTCGGTCAGGTCGGTCGGGTACGGGTTCCTACTCATGGCCGCCATGAGTAACCGGCACCACATTCCAAATCCAGACCAGTTTCAAAACACACTCTAAGCTCGACTGGTGCCGATTCTGAGTGCGCTCAAGCGGCCGGGGCGAGCGCCGTGAGTAGCAATTCCCGCACGCGGTCGGGGAGTTTATTGAGAGTGGTGCCGTCTCCGGCCTGTGGCAAAAGGGCCTGGTCCCAAAGCCACCGGCGCACGGCGGCGAGCGCGTCCGAGAACGTGGTGACGGTTTTGCCCGGCCATTCCACGCTCCCGGTTCGTTTCGCCTCGGGCCGTGCGTGGAACAGGATCGCTGTCACGGTGTACAACCCGAACAGGCACGGGGCCGCACGCACAACCGTCTTCTCGCGCCACCCGCGGGTCGTCTCCAGGCCCAATTCCGCGCGCCTCTCCTGGAACGTGGTCTCGATGTTCCAGCGACCGCAGTAGTGACCGATCGCGGCCGCCGGCCCCAGGTCCAGGTCGGTGGTGAAGAAGTACTCGTCCCGGTGCGTGCCGGTGGTGTCCCGCACGAACACCCCGCGCACCGGCACCAGCCCGCGACCGGCCTTGTACCAGTGACCGGTGCCGCCGAGGGCTTGGACCGTCCGCGTCCCGCCCCCGTACCACCCGACCTCCAGCCGGGTGAGGGTCGTGGCTGCAGCGACCGCTTGGCGCGGCTTGGGGCACCGGTCGCCCTTGACTCGGGGCCGTCCCTTGCCGGTGTACGGCGAGGGCGGGTCGAACAGGTTCGCGTCCGGGTGTAGCTTGCTGACCAACGTGAGTCGGCCCCGGTGCCGATGACAGAACCGGGCCACGTCGTGGGTTCCGTACCCCGAATCCCCGGCGAACACGAAGGTCCGGTCCGGGAACCGGATCAGCAGGAGCCGCAACAGGCTGCACATGATTCGGGCCGGGGTACGGTGCGGTCGGTTCCGCTTCCGGTCGTCATCCGCGGACCGGTACAGGTCGATGAGTACCGGTAGGGCCCACGGGCGGGTGGCGAACGGGAATTTCACCAGCACGGCCAGCACCACCCACTTGTGCCCGTACCGGAACGCGGTGTACGAGTGGGTCGAGCGCACCGGGTCCCGGTGCCGGGCCTTGCCGTACACGTGCGCCCCCTTGTGCCCGTCAACCGTGTCGTCCCCGACCAACCGCACCGGACCGTCCGGAACGATGTGATCCAGCACGAACCGCATCAACGCGCACCCGAGCGCGAGCCCGGACCAGGGCGCGCGGGAGAGCACCCGGCGGTAGTCGGTGGGGTGCCCCGGGGCCAGGTGCCGGAGCGTGCGGAGCAGGTTCGCCACGGTGCGCCGACCGGTGCTCACAAGCGCACCGACCAACAGAACCGAGAACCGCTGGTACGTGGGGCTCGTGAAGTGCAGCGCGAGCACCTGCACCAGCGCGTGCGCCTCGGGTGGTAGAATCATGGCGGCCGTCCGTGGGCGAGGGCCACGGGAGCTTCAGCAACCCCATGATACCTCACCACGGACGGCCCTCAGAATCGGCACCAGTCGAGCTCAGTATCTTCAAACCCTTTGGCCGATACACTACGACCGAGTCGCGCCATCGAAAATTGCGCTACAACCCTATTTATGAAGGCACTCTTTGTTCGTGAGTTGACAGAAGCCGAGCGCGGAGCGCTCCGCGTGAGCTCCGCAGCCGGCCGGTCCGGACCCTTCGGCGCGCCCAAATCCTCCTGGCCAGCGCCGAACACCAAACCCGGTCCCGGATTGCGGGTCGGGTGCGCGTCGCAAACGGTCCGTAACGCGATCCACGCCTTCGAGAACGAGGGCACCGGTCGCAGAGCTTCAGGCCGCGCGTCACCAAAGGGGCGCCGTCCGTCAGCGCGCTCCGCACGGCCGAGCAGTACCCCGCGATCACTTCGGCTTGGGCATCCCTGCGCGCCTCGACCGACCTCTCGATGGCGCGCACGCCCCGCACCTTCTTCTTGAGTTCCTTCTTGGCGTGCCGATCGGCCTCGTAAATGGGTCGAGCGGCCTCGCGCAGGAAGTGGAACGGACACAACTGGTGCGGCACGTCCGGGAGCGCGGCCTTAGGACTACCGGACAAAACTACGAAGTCGCCTATCCTGATCGGCACCCATTCTGCTCAGGATTCGGTCCATGCAACTGAAGGATCTGGCCCGCGAACTACCGGAAGGCATCTGGGCGGTCTTTGAGCCGGTCCTGCCGACCAAGGTTTGGTCCGGCAACGGTCGCCCGCCGTGCGGCAATCGGGAATGCCTTCACGCGCTGTTGTACGTCCTGGCCTCGGGCATTAGTTGGGAGTTGCTCCCGTGGTGCTTCCCGTCGTACAAGACGGTCCAACGCCGACTCAAGGACTGGCTCCGCGAGGATGCGTTTCTTCGGGCGTGGCAACAACTGGCCGAGCGGTACCAGCGGTTGCACGGGATCAACTGGGACCAGATCCTCCTCGACGGGTCCAAGAAGCCGTCGGAAAAGGGGGCGAAGCTTCGGGGCCGAGTCCGGTTGATCGCGGCAAGTCGGGCACGGCGATCCACATAGCGAGCGACGCGCGAGCCATGCCCCTGGCGGTCGTAGTCACCAAAGCCGGGGCCAACGACGGCTGCCAGACCCACAAGGTGCTGGCGGCCCTGGTCGTTCGTGCGCCGGCCCCGGAGGTGCCGACCGACACGACCGACGAGCGGGGCCGACCAACCGCCCGAGCGGACGGTGCATACGGGAACGAACCGTCGCGGGGCCGAGCCGGTTCCCAGGGGTTCCGGTTGTACGCTCCCGGCCGTGGTCAGAAGCGCCCCGGAGTCGGCAAGGTGCGCAACGCCGTCGAGCGGTGTCACAACTTCTTCGCCCAGTTCGGCCGGGTCCGCAGGCGGCGCGACCGCAACGCGCGCAACTACCTCGGCTGGTGCCAGATGGCGGCTTGCGTGATCCTCTTACGATCGGGTTTTGTCCGGTAGTCCTTAACCGCCTTGCGGATCGAGTGCTGTCCGTCGGACACGACACCGGGCCATTCGTCTTCACCTGCTCCAACAGCGCCGCCAAATCTTGGTTGCGGGCCGACAGCAGACTCTTCGCCAGGAGGATCTCGCCACTGAGCACGTCGCGCAGAACCCACAACACCTCGTGACCCACATCAGGTTGGAGCCCGTCGATCGCTAGGACCACGCCCGTGCTGCCGAAGAACCGCGTGGAGCCGGTCGTCATCGACCCGCGTGACGGCGAGCAACTCGTCGTACCGGTCGAGCAAGTTGGTAACCGTGCGCTCGGCCAGTGTCACGCCGAGTTGCGTGCGGTGGGCGTGGATCTCGGGAACGGACCGATGCTCGGTGTACCGCAACCGGCCGACGCGCGAGGACGCCGAGGGCGAACTCGTGGTGCGGGAGCGCCAGTCGCCCCTCGGCCTCGGGTCGGAACAGGTCGCACGGGCGGTGCCGGCATCGGGAGCTGCGAAGCGTGTACCGGTTGACGGCGGTTAGCGACGTGAGCGTACGGAAGTTGGAGTAATCAGAGTACAACCGATTCCCGCACGCCGGGCAGGTCACCGAAACCGGTACCCGTGTGACCTCAGCAGTCGAGTGCGACGAGCCACAAGCAACCCTCCTGGGGTCGGAACATTATCCCACCACGGCTCGTGTGGCACCAGTCAGGCTTGCCGGCCTAGTTTTTTGGGTGTAGGACCGCATTTGCAGAGCGTCGGAGAGCGGCACGAGATGTTTGGCACAACTCGTGACTGAGCTAATGATCCGATCACGAGTTCGCGGCATCTGTCAGCGCGTTGCTGCAACAATTCCCAGAATCGCTACTCACACCAGCATCGAAAACCCACTTGGAAACTCACCGTGCGTCTTCGCCCGCGCGCAAACCCGGTACTACACCCGTTTTTTTGTCGCCGCGCTTTACGAACGTAACGGTTCCACACTTCATAGCCCGAGCGCGGTATCATCGGTTGCGAAACAATTCGGTTCACGTTTCGCGAGGTGATACCATGCTCACGCGCGTCGTTCCCACGGCCGTTCTGGTCGCGGTTGTCGGGTGGACCACGTCGAGCGCGCAACCGCCGGTTCCTGGAAGCCAGCCCTCCAAGGAAAGCAAACCGGACGGGGGAAGGGCCAACGGACCGGCCGCGAAAATCGAATCCAAGAACGATCTCGTGCTGTTCGAGATCCGCATGGTGGACGACACGGTGATGAATGTGTCGCTGATGGAACCGGCGCTGGCAATCGCCACGAAATACGGCAAATTAATGGTTCCGGTGGCCGAGGTCCGGCGCCTGGAGTTCGGGTTCCGTTACCCGGACGGAATGGAAGCGAAGATCGACAAGGCAGTCGCCGATCTCGCCGCACCCGAGTTTCGCACGCGCGAGGACGCGGAACAAACACTTGCCAACATCGGCCAATTCGCGGTTCCCGCACTGCGCCGCGCGTCCAAAAGTGAGGACGCGGAAATGAACCGGCGCTCAAAGGCGGTTCTCAAGCTCCTGGAAAGCAAGCTCGCACCCGACCAACTGGAACTGCGCGACCACGACTCGATCGAAACGGCCGAATTCACCACCAAGGGCCGGATGGACCTCAGCGCGCTAAAGGTGCGCACCAAGTATTTCGGCGACGCGACCGTGAGGCTCTCGGACATCCGCACGTTCCGGTCGGTCGGGTCCGCGCCGGCCTCGGAATTCGCGCTGGACGCGGCCAAGTACGCGAAAATGAATCAGGCCGACTGGCTGGAAACGGCCATCGAAGTCAGTGCCGGGCAGCAACTGGAAGTGACCGCGACGGGCAAGATTGACCAGTGGCCGCAGGGACCGGGGCAGTACATGTCCGAGCCGGGCGGACTACCCGGTCACGCCGGTGGGGGAGTGGTGGTGGGTGGGATGCCGCGAATCGGTGTCCGGGTCAGGTGGTTGGGCGCATCGGCGCGAACGGAACCCCGTTCGTCATCGGCGCGTCGTATAAGGGGAAGATCACCGAGAACGGAAAACTCTACATGCGGATTTCCCCCAGCCCGTGGAACTGCGACTCGACCGGGGCGTACAAAATCAGCGCCAACGTCACGACCCCGTGACCGCACCGGAGTTCGGTTCATAAACTTGACCTTCGACGGGGGCCGCGCGCGGCCCCCGCGTTCGTTCCTACCTCTTCAATGAGTGACGTTCCACTGTCACAGTCTTCACCCGCCGCCGTTTACACCGACCGATTGGCCGCGCGCCGGGCGATTGTGGCCACCCTCACCGCGCGCCTCGACACGCTCAGCTACGCGCGCCTCGGAGCGTTTCTTGTGGCGCTCGTTGTCGCGGGACTGGCATTCGGCGCGGGGCTCTTTTCCCCGTGGTTTACGCTGCTCCCGGCGCTCGTGTTCGTGTATTTCGTCGCGACGTTCGAGGCGACGCGCCGGCGCCGAACGTGGGCCGATCGCGCGGCGCGGTTCTACACGGGCGGCCTCGACCGGCTCGCGGGCAAACCGAGCGGAGTGGGGCAAGGCGAACGCTTCGCGAACGACGCGCACCCCTACGCCGCGGACCTCGACCTCTTCGGGGCGGGATCGGTGTTCGAGCGCGTGACCGCGTGCCGCACGCGGGCCGGTGAAGATACACTGGCCGCGTGGTTACTCGCGCCGGCCGCGCCCGCGGAAGTAAAAGCGCGCCAGGAAGCCGTCGCCGATCTGACCCCGCGCCTCGATTTGCGAGAAGCGCTCGCGGTGGCCGGGGCCGAGGCTCCCGCCGCCGATTACCACGCGCTCGCGGATTGGGGAACGGGCCAGATCGAGTCCCCACCACCGTGGAAGTGGTGGACGGTCGAACTCCTCGGCTGGGCGAACGTGCTCGCGTGGGCCGGGTGGTTCTTCGTCGGCACGTCCGCCTTGCCGGTGCTCGTGTTCGGGCTACCGTCGCTCGTACTGGCGCTCCCACTCGTGTCGTGGGCACGCGGGGTACTCGCGCCGCTCGATCGGGCGACCGAGAATCTGTCGCTGTTTGAGGCCGCCCTCGGTCGACTGGAACGCGAAGCATTCAACGCGCCGCGGCTCAAAGAGCTCCAAAGCGCGATGCGGGCGGGCGGGCACTTACCGTCCGAGCAGATTCACCAACTCCGGGTGCTCCTCGACGGCTATAACGCCCGGCGCAATGCGTTCTTTATTCCGATTGCGGTGCTCCGCGTGTGGAACGTGCGGTTCGCGTTCAAGCTCGAAGCATGGCGCGCACGTTCCGGTCCGGCAATCGCGCAGTGGTTGCGCGCGGTCGGCGAAGCGGAAGCGCTCTCATCGCTCGCGGGCTACGCTTACGAGAACCCCACAGCCATTTACCCAACGGTGGAAGCCGGCCCGGTGCAACTCACGGCAACCGGAGTGGGGCACCCGCTCATTCCCGCCGAGAAGTGCATCCGGAATGACGTCACACTCGGCGGCGAATCCGGCCCGCGCGTGCTGATCGTGAGCGGGTCGAATATGTCGGGTAAGAGCACGATGTTACGCGCGGTCGGCGTGAACGCGGTGCTAGCCCTCGCGGGCGGAGTGGTGCGCGCGACCAGCTTCGCGCTCACGCCGCTCGCTCTCGGGGCGACGATGCGAGTACAGGACTCGCTCCAGGAGGGTAAGTCGCGCTTCTTCGCGGAAGTCACGAAGGTCCGGCTCTTGCTCGACATCGCGACCCGCGAGGGCGGACTTCCGCTCTTGTTCCTGCTCGACGAACTGTTCGCGGGCACCAACTCGGCCGACCGCGTCGCTGGCGCAGAGGGTGTAACGCGCGCGCTTCTGACTGCCGGTGCGATCGGCTTCGTGACGACGCACGACCTGAGCCTGACCGCGGTGACCGACACGATCCCCGGGGCCGTGAACGTTCACTTCTCCGACGGCTTCGGGGGCGGCGAGTTGCAGTTCGACTACACGATGCGCCCGGGCGTCGTGCCGCACGGCAACGGTCTCGCACTCATGCGGGCCGTCGGGTTGACGGTTTAGGCGCACAGCCGATGTGGAGTGCTATTGGCGAACGGCCGGCGCGAGCTGGCTGGTAAAAACGCGCCGTCTATTCACGCAATTCCACTCCCCAACTCGCGCCAATCGTTTACTCAACTCGCCGATTGCTCACTTCGATTTATCTCGTTTTTCCTCCTTGAACCTCACGTAACGTCAGGATGTACCATGCCCGCGTCGGGTGACTTGGGGAGGTTGTCATGCCGGAACAGCGGTGGAAGGTCGGCGAACTGGCCGCACGCACGGGGCTGACGGTGCGCGCACTTCACCATTACGACGCCATCGGGCTGCTGTGCCCGTCGGACCGGAGCGGGTCGGCGCACGGTTCCGGGCACCGGCGGTACACCGCCGCGGACGTGACCAAGTTGCACCAGATCATGTGTTTGAAGCAGCTTGGGTTCAGCCTGGAGCAGATCAAAGAGTACATGACGCGGGCCGACTACGACCCGCGCGAAGTGGTCCGGCTCCACCTAGCAAAAGTGCGCGAGCAAGCCGCGGAACTGGCTCAACTGGGCGACCGGCTCGAAGGGCTCTCTCAGACACTCGACGCGGCGGGCGCCGTATCCGCCGAGACGTTTCTCCAAACGATCGAGGTGATGACAATGATCGAAAAGTATTACACTCCGGAGCAACTGAAGCAGATCGAGGACCGGCGCAATGCCGGCGGACCCGAGATGGAAGAGGCCATCCAAAAGGGGCCGCAAATGTGGGCGGATCTGTTCGCGGATGTGCAAGCCGCGATGGACGCGGGCATCGATCCGGCTGATCCGAAGGCGCGGGCACTCGCGGAGCGGTGGCTCGCACTGGTAATGGGGTTTACCGGCGGCGATCCGGGCATTTTCAATTCTCTGAAGAAGATGTACGAAAACGAGGACAACGTGCGTGGCATGGATGTCAAGGCGATGCGCCCGCTGAACGAGTACCTCGAAAAAGCACGAACTGCTGCCGGGATCAAGCACCCGGGGCAATAGCAAAAGTGAGTGCCCGGTGGTCGGCTCGTCGGGTATCACAGTGGGTGAGAGTCGTGCCGCTTTTACTCACTACCCGTCGAGACGAGGATTCGCCGTGAACTTGGGCCTGAAGGACAGCGCCGTTGTTGTGGTCGGTGGAGCGCGCGGGTTGGGGCGCGCGATCGCGTCCACGTTTGCTGAAGAAGGTTGTCGCATCGGAATCTGGGACGTGTCCCCGGACGCACAAACGGCCGGTGCCGAACTCGGCGGCACGGGTTGGCAAGTCGATGTCACCGACGATTCGGCCGTTCGCGCCGCGACCACCGAAACGTGGACGAAGTTCGGCGCGGTGGATCACGTCGTGTTCGCGGTGGGGATCGGTTCCGGCAAGTTCGGGTTCCCGTTCTGGGAAATCGACCCCGGAGTTTGGGCGCGCGTGCTTCAGGTTAATCTCATCGGCGCCGCGATCGTGGCACACAACTTCGCCCCGCGCCTTGCAGAACGCAAGAAGGGAACGATGCTGTTTCTCTCGTCAGTGGCGGGACAGATCGGTTCACAGACGGACCCGCCGTACAGTGCGTCCAAGGCCGGGCTCATCAACTTTTCTCAGTGCGCGGCCAAGGATCTCGCGCCGTTCGGTGTGCGCGTGAACTGCTTGTGCCCGGGGATGATTAAGACCCCACTCAATCGTTCGGTGTGGCAATCGTGGGCGGACCGCCAACCGCCGGAGGCGCGCACGGACTACGAAACCTGGACCGCGGACAAGATCGCGAAAATCGTTCCGCTGAACCGGTGGCAGACACCGGAAGACATCGCAGCGATGGCGGTGTTCCTCGCTAGCGACCGCGCCGCGAACGTCACCGGCCAGACGGTCAACGTGGACGGCGGATACGTCATGCACTGGTGATTCCGCCCGCAGCCCGTTCGCTGTATGCTGTCTTTACGATCCCACCTTACGATGCCACACCCATGAAGCACCTCTTTGTTCCCGCCGTCGCGGTTCTGTTACTCGCCGCACCCGGCGCCCGCGCGTTCGAGCCGAGCGAAAACTACAAGAAGCGCGAGATTCAGGGGTTCACCGTGCTCGTACACCCCGAAGTAGAGAAGCACGCGGACGAGGTGAAAGTCGCGTTCGAGGAACTGGACAGCCAGCTCAAGACATTGAGCGCGGTCGTGCCGGAAAAACCGCTCGTGGCACTCAAGAAAGTCAAGTTCTGGGTGGAGTGGCAAACGAAGAAGAACGGAGCTGCGGAGTTCCACGTCTCGAAGGGCTGGCTCAAGGACAACGGCTACAACCCGGAGAAAGCCGGCGGCGTGGAGATCAACAACCTCAAGAACTTCGTCGATTGGTCGCGCCGGGCACAGCCGTGGATGGTGCTTCACGAACTGGCCCATGCGTACCACTTCCTCACGCTCGGCGACGCTTACGAGCCACTCGAATCCGCGTACAAGCAGGCCATCGAACGGAAACTCTACGAGAGTGTCGAGTACGTCGGGGGCGGTAAGAAAAAGGCTTACGCGACCACCAACCGGGCGGAATACTTCGCCGAGCTGAGTGAAGCGTACTTCGGCAAGAACGACTTCGCCCCGTACACGCGAAGCGAACTGGAGAAGCACGATCCCGTCGGCTTCGAGCTGATGCAGAAGGCGTGGGGCACACCGACGAAGTGAACTCGGTTCCCGCGTGCGGTGTCTCAGTCGACAATCGCACGCGGAGTTCACCGATGACGTCCAGTTTACTTGAGCGCGGCTCCATTCGGCTCGTGACCGATTTTCTGCCCGGTAGCCATGCTCTCTACGAACACCTCGCGACGTCGATTGTGTGGGACACGCGCATTCGTGCCCGGAAGTCAGCCAGTTTCGGCGTGCCATACAATTACTCGGGTATCGAGTGGCCTCACGCCCCAATCCTTCATGCAATCCAATCGTTACTCGCCCGCGTTGCAGAAGAAATCAGGTTCGAGCCGAACAATTGCCTCGTGAACTATTATCCCGACGGCAAATCCTCGATGGGCTTTCATTCCGATTCGACCGAGGCCCTCGAACCGGGAACCGGCATCGCGGTCGTCTCGCTCGGCGCCGAACGCACCATCACGTTTCACCGCATCAGTGACAAGACAGTAACCGAGAGCTACCGCCTGTCTTCCGGTTCGCTGCTATGGATGTGCCCCGAAATGCAGGCCGAATGGCGGCACGCGGTTCTCGCGGACCGGGACGTCAGTGGTGGTCGAATCAGCCTCACATTTCGTCGCGTAAAAGCGTGAACCTCGGCTGCTGCTCCGGTGTCCGAGGGACAGGCCCACTCCCCAATCGAGCCAAACATGGCGCGCGATCAAAAGCCCCAAAAGGCCAACAAAAAAAAGTACGCGGACCCGAAAACCGGCGAGTTCCGGCACGCGGACGGCGACCGCAGACACCGGCACGGGGCCAGCGCGAAGCAAGCGATCAAAAATAAAAAGATCATTCGCGAGTTCGACGGCGGCGCACCGGTCGATGAACCGCCGGGTGACGCGAATGAGTGAACTGTCGGTTCCTATTCGTCAGCGCGGTGCGGTCGTGAAGATCGTGGTCCGTATTGCCGGCGCGCCCAACGAATTCGGCCCGTTCCCGGCGTACCTCGATACGGGCGCGAGCGTCACTGTTCTTGATCCCGGGGTGATTCACGCGCTCGGTGCCGAACCGATAGCTGAAGCCGGGCTACACGTACTCGGGCGCGACACAGTTAGCCACCACGGTGTGTTCGCGGTGGAAGTCGCTCTCGCGGATGCCGGTGAAAAGCGGTGGTTCGCTCTGGAAGCGCTCGATGGACCGATCAACCCCAAGGGCACGGCGGGTGCCTTGGGGCGCGACTTCCTCGAACACTTCGTCTTCACCTACGACGGCCCCGGTAACCGCGTTCGCCTGCGTTGGTGAAGGCATCCCACGCGATTCGCCCACACCATTTCGTGGACCCGAGGACGTGTTACTGTGCCACTGCTGCTCACTTGATACAGCAAGTGGTACGACGTTCGCCTTCGCCCCACTTGCTTCCACAGCTCTCATGCAGTTACTTGATCTCACGTTGCCCGATCCGGAAATGAACCTCGCGCTCGATGAAGCGCTACTCGTGGCCGCGGAAGAAGGAGCGGGTGGGGAGGTGCTACGGCTCTGGGAGCAGCCGACTTATGCGGTCGTGGTCGGTTCCGGTGGATCGGTCGTGATCGACGTGAATCTGTCTGCGTGCGCGGCAGCCGGGGTGCCGGTACTCCGGCGCGCGAGCGGCGGCGGAACGGTCCTGCTCGGTCCCGGGTGCCTGTGTTTCAGCCTCGTGCTGAGTTACGACCGCGCACCCGGGTTGAACGAAATCCCAGCCAGCAATCGGTACATTCTCGCGCGTGTCATCAACGCACTGAAGCCCGTGGCCGCCGCGTCGGTGGAGGGCACGAGTGACCTGGCAGTGAATGGCGTGAAATTTTCGGGAAACGCCCAGCAGCGCAAGCGCAAATACTTTCTCCACCACGGCACTCTTCTCTGCGGGTTCGACCTCGCTCTTGTCTCGCAGTATCTGAACCCGCCGGAGCGCCAGCCCAAATACCGTCGGGACAGACCTCACGGGGATTTCATCACGAATTTGCCCGTTCGCCCGGAGGAAGTAAAGCAGTTACTCGTCAACGAGTGGTGCCCGGAGGGTGACTACGCCCCGGTGCCGCTCATCCGGGCGCACGCACTGGTCGCCGAAAAGTATTCCCGGGCCGAGTGGAACCGGCGCCGCTAGCTATCAGATTTGCGGCATACGAATTGCTCACCGAATTCACTTCTTGTGGGTCGTGAACCATAGAGCGAACCTATTGATTCTGTTGGTTCGTCATCATTCACCCCTCTTCCGATCTGTGGTACAACTCGCACCAGGCGTGCGCCCGCACCGGCGCGGTGCCGGTCAGCGCGCGCCCCTTCGAGGTAACTCCCCATGAGTCGCGTTCGTAATTCGGGCTGGACTCTGCCGGCGATCGCCGCCGGGAGTCTCATCGCGCTCGCGGCGTGGCAGCTCGTGCCCGCCAACCAGCCGCCCGCCACGAAGCCGGATCAACCACTGGGCGCGGAACCGGCCGCCCAACCGCCGGCCAACGATCTCGCCGCGGTGATGGCGAAAATGAAGGCCGCGAAAGCTGACATCGCGAAGAAGCACAACGACATGCTGGCCGCGCGGTACGACCTCGCGGAGCGCGCCGCGGCGGACGGGAAGATGACACGCGGTAAGGCCGTGCAACAAGGCCCGCGCGCGAAACTGGCCGCCGGGACCACGTGGGCCGCGCTCGCGGACATGAAGCCGGAAGAGATCCGCGAGAAGGGGCTCTTCCCCGCCGGGTACCTTCCGCTGCCGCACCCGAACCACCCCGAAGGCGGGATGCTGTTCCCGAAGTTCCACATCGACGAAATCAAGAAACAAGAGGCGCGCGACCTGACGCGATTCGACCTCGATTTCGACCTGCCGGATCACTTCCTCCCCGAGTTCCCGCCGCCGATCTTCCTGACCACCCGACTGGACCTCGGCGACGTGTCGAAGGGGAAACTCGTCACTATCGACAACTTCGAGGAACTGTTCAAAGACGCGCTGAACCCGAAACAACTGGAAGGGTTGCGATTGCTCGTCACGCCGTTCCCGCAACAACAATTCAACATGACCGCGGACCGGCGGAGCGAGAAGGCGCACCGCGGCGTCACCTGCTTCGACTGTCACGTGAACGGCCACACGAACGCGGCCACGCACCTCGTCGGCGATATTCGGCCGCAAGAGTTCCGGCACCGCATCGATGTGCCCTCGCTGCGTGGCGTAAACGTGCAGAGGCTGTTCGGTTCGCAGCGCGCTCTCAAGAGCATCGAGGACTTCACCGAGTTCGAGCAACGGGCCGCGTACTTCGACGGCGATCACACGCAGGCCGCGCGGAAGGGTGTCAACCCGCTGGATCGCGGCAGCCAGGTCCACTTCATGGCGGAGTTCCAGGACTTGCTCGACTTCCCGCCCGCACCGAAATTAGATTTGTTCGGGAAACTCGATCAGTCGAAGGCGACCGACAGCGAGAAGCGGGGAGAAGCCCTCTTCAACGGGAAGGCGAAGTGCGCAACGTGCCACCCCGGGCCGTACTACACCGATAACACGCTGCACAATTTGCAGACCGAACGGTTCTTTAAGCCGGTGACGGTGCTCGGGCGGACGGCGAGCGTGGACGGCCCAATTAAGACGTTCCCGCTTCGCGGTATCAAGGACAGCCCGCCGTACCTGCACGACGGCCGGTTGCTCACGCTGGAAGATACGGTCGAGTTCTTCAACTTGATCCTCGAAACGAAACTCACCGAGGACGAGAAGAAGGATTTGGTCGCGTTTATGAAGTGCCTGTAGTTACTGAGAAGAGGAGATCAGAGATCAGAGGACAGAGGTCAGAAGACACAGATCCAAACCAGTGCCTTCTGGTTTCTGTCCTCTGATCTCTGACTTCTGGCCACTGTTCGCTCACCCGATTTTCGCGTGCGTGCCGTTCGTGCTCGGCGGCTTGCTCTCTGTGAGTGAATCGCTGGTGAGCTTCGCGAGGTACTCGGGCACTTCCACGCCGCCGATGTCCTTCATCACTTGCATCATCGGCGGCATCATTCGGGCCATGTTCTGAAGGAACGAAGCCGTGCTCGACGCACCGGCGGCTCCGTTCCCTCCCCCACCACCTTCCCACACCACCACTTTGTCGAACTTGATGTTCGAGATGGCCTTCGCGGAGGCGTCCGCGAGCGCGTCCATGTGTTCGAGCATGAGCAACTGGAACGCGGCCTGTGGACTACCGCACGCCTCAATGATCTTCTTCAACCCCTCACCCTTCTTCGCCAGAATCTCGAATTGCCCGCGCGCCTCGGCTTCGAGTTTGGCGTAGATGGTCGCGGCGGCAGCTTGTGCTTCGAGCTTCACGCGCTCCGCAGCGGCCTCGGCGTCCACGATTATTTTTGCCTTCTGTGCCTTCGCAGGGGCTTCGAGGGCCGCACGCTGTTCGGCTTCGATCTTCTCGGCCTGGGCGAGCGCGGCTTTCGCCATCGCCTTATTCTGTGCTTCCAGAACTGCGGCCTCGGCTTCGCGCTTCTTCGTTTCGGAGACCTGGTACGCTTCGGCGTTCTTCACCGCGAGCGTGGCCTGCGCCCCCGCGATGCTGGCTTGCGCGGTGGCCTCACCACCGATCGCCGTGGCGTTGGCTTCGGCCAGGCGCACGCGCTTGTCGCGTTCGGCCTCGGCGATGCGTGATTCCCGCTCGAACGCCGCTTGTTGCTCGCCGACCTTCTGGTCGCGGTCGAGTTCGGCGATGCGGATCGCTTGCTGGCGCTGCGATTCCTTGATGAGCGTTTCCTGTTCGAGCAGCGCGGTCTGCTCGCCGACCTCCCGGTCTTTGTCGAGCTGGGCGACCTTGATGGCCTGCTCGCGGGTCGCTTCGCGGGTACCGATCTCGCGCACCTTCGTCGCGTTCGCGACCGAGATGGCTCGCTCGCGCTCGGCCTCGGCGACACCGATCTGCCCGCGCTTCTCCTGTTCCGCCACGTCGACCTTCGCCTGCTGGATCGCGATCGCGGCGGCCTTCCGACCGATGGCCTCGATGTACCCGCTCTCGTCCGTGATATCGGTGATGTTCACGTTGATGAGCACGAGCCCGATCTTCTTCAGCTCCGGTTCGAGCGACTTTTGCACGCTCTCCAGGAACTGGTCGCGGTTACGGTTGATGTCTTCGATCCGCATCGACGCGATCACCTGTCGCAGTTGGCCGAAGATGATGTCCCGGGCCTGTTCCTTGACCTCCTGGGTACCCAACCCAAGGAGCCGGATCGCGGCGTTTTGCATCGTTTCGGGGTCGGTGCCGATGGCGACCGTGAACACGCTCGGCACGTTCACGCGGATGTTCTCGATCGAGAGAGCGCCCTTGAGCGGCACCTCGATCTGGATCGGGTCGAGGTTGAGGTAATCGTAGTCCTGGACGAGTGGCAGGACGAACGCCGCACCGCCGTGGACGCACTTGGCCGCGTTCCCGCCGCCGGTCTTACCGTAGATCACGAGAATGCGGTTCGAGGGGCAGCGTTTGTAGCGCCTCACGAGCAGCATGAGGAGACTGAAGAGAACCAATCCGGCAGCCAGCGCAGTGACCACGGGCCACGGGACTTCGGCGAGGTTTGGGTTCCCGGTTTTCGATTGCGCGAGAAGAGCAACGGACAACATGGTGTGACTCCGGTCGTGTGATGTATCAAGCCGCTTCGACTTCGACGGTGTCCGAACTGATGACGGCGACGACTTTGATCGGCTTGCCGGTCGCAAGTTCGTTGCCCGCGGTCAGCGCCTGACACTCAACGGTGCGGTTTTGCAACATCAGATGTACCTTCCCCGAGCCCTCTTTCGCAGCGGGCACGCGCAGGTACACGGTACCGGTACAACCGACCGCGCGCTCGACCCGAACGGTCCCGTCGGCTTTGAGTTGCTTCAGCGCGTTCATTGCGGTCGCGACGAAGTAGAGTGCGGCCGCACCCGACGCCAGGGCCGCACTAAAAGCAGCAAGGTCGTCCGCACCGTAGTAACGCGCCGTCAATCCGCCGAGACCGAAGAACAGCAGCGCGGATGTGAGCGTCCGAACGGACAACATTCCGAAGAACCAGTTCCCGACACCTTTCTCGTGCGGCCCGTCGTGGGTGGTGTCGTGGCCCGTGTCGTGATCGCCGCCGAACCCGATCATCCCCGCGACGAGGAGGCAAACAACGAGTGTGCCGCCCGTAATTGCACAAACCAGGAAAACGGTTTCCATAACGGCCTCCGACGGAGATTTCCGCTCGCATCCGGACGAAAGTGATGCGCTTCTACCGGAGCATTCGTTGGAACACCTTGATGATTTGAGAAGTTCGGGAGGGAGTCAACGAAAACCCGCAATTCGCCCGACTGGGCGCGGTATTGCGACCGAACAAGGGAACCGCACCGCGGGCAATTACCTCCGGATCGGCGCGTTGGTTCGGGTGGCGCACCGTGATATCCTGTCTGCCATGAAAACCACCCTCGCGCTCACCTTAACCCTGTCCTGCGCCGCACTCGCGCACGCGGCCGAACCTACACCCAATAAAGCTGTGGATACGTCGTTCCTGAAGAAATTCGCAGAAACGCGGCGGTTCATGCTGGGCCGCCCTCAAAATCCCAAAATCGCGCCCGACGGCAAGACGGTACTGTTCCTCCGCGCCGAGGCCGATAAGCCCACACTCAAGCTCTTCGAGTTCGATGTGGCGACCGCACAGGCGAAGGAACTTCTTTCGCCGGAATCGTTGCTTCGGGGCGGAACGGAAAACCTCACGCCTGAAGAAAAGGCCCGGCGCGAGCGGATGCGGTTGTCCGCCGGCGGGTTCGCCGACTTCCACTTCGATAAGGACGGCAAGAACGTCCTCCTGCCGCTCTCGGGCAAGTTGTTCGTGTACGAGCGCGCGACCGGCAAAACGACACAACTGAAAACCGGTGAGGGTGGGTCGATCGTCGACCCGAAGTGGTCCCCGGACGGGAAGAAGGTCGCGTATGTTCGCGGGTTCGACGTGTTCGTGTGCGACCTCGCCACCAACACCGAAACCGCGGTCACGAAGGGCGGCACCGCGATCAAAACGCACGGCCTCGCAGAGTTCGTGGCGCAAGAGGAAATGGGCCGGTTCACCGGGTACTGGTGGGCGCCCGACGGCAAGCACATCGCCTACGAAGAAGCCGATCACACCGGCGTCGAGACGTGGTTCGTCGCGGACCCGTTCAAACCGGACACGAAACCGGCCGAGCAGTTCTACCCGCGCCCGGGCAAGAAGAATGTGAGCGCGCGGTTGGGCGTGGTCTCGGTTGATGGGGGCGAAACGGTGTGGCTCGACTGGGATCACAAAACCTACGAGTACCTCACGGCCGTCCGGTGGGACGAGTTCGTCCCGCTCACGCTCCAAGTGCAGAGCCGCAAGCAACAGAAGTTACTCTTGCTCGCGGCCGATACCAAGACGGGCAAAACGAAAAAGCTGTTCGAAGAGAAGGACGCGGCGTGGATCAACCTCACACCCGAGACGCCGAAGTTTAACAGCGCGCTAGGTGGGTTCGTGTGGCTCGGAGCGGACGCGGACGGCGAATCCGAGATCCAACACCGCAACGCGGACGGCGTTCTGAACAACGTGCTTGTTCCCGCGAAGCGCCGACCCGAAGCGGTCGTGAGCGTGTATTCATCGCGTGCCGATACGTTCGTGATCTACGCGGGGAGCACGGACCCGACCCAGCGGCACATCTATCGGCACAAAACACCGAGCCTTCTCGTAAACCCAGAGTCGGACAAAGACACCGCGCTTACCACGGAACCGGGAACGCACACGGCGGTGTTCGGTAAATCCGGCGGACCGTATGTGATTACGTCCACAACTACGAGCGCGATGCCAAAGAGCTTCGTGTTCGGCCGCGACAGTGCGAAACTCGGCGAGTTGCCGTCCGTGGCGTCCGAGCCAGAAATCAAACCGGACGTAACAGTGCTCCGCATTGGTGAGGAACCGGGTTATTACGCAGCGATCGTGCGCCCCCGCAACTTCGACCCGAAGAAGAAGTACCCGGTGATTGTGGACGTGTACGGCGGGCCGAAGCACCTGCACGTCGTCCAGGCGATGCGGAACTGGCTCGTCCCGCAATGGCTCGCGGATCAGGGATTCATTGTGGTCGCAGTCGACAATCGCGGTACGCCCGGCCGGGGCCGCGAGTGGGAGCGAAGCATCTATCAGAAGTTCGGCACGGTGCCGCTGGAAGATCAGGTGAAGGGGCTGAACCTCCTATGCGCCAAGTTCCCGGAACTGGACAAGGACCGCGTGGGGATCGTGGGGTGGTCGTTCGGCGGGTATATGGCCGCGAACGGCGTGCTCCGCGCGCCGGAAGTGTTCAAGGCGGCTGTTGCGGGTGCCCCGGTCACTGATTGGGAGGACTACGACACGCACTACACCGAGCGCTACATGGGGTTGCTCCCGGAATCCAGAAAGCAGTACGACGACGCGAGCCTGCTCCCGCTCGCGAAAGACCTGAAGCGCCCGCTGTTGCTGGTCCACGGCACCGCGGACGACAACGTGTACTACCGCCACACGCTGAAGCTCTCGAACGCACTGTTCCGCGCCGGCCGCGACTTTGAATCACTGCCGTTGCCGGGCGTCACGCACATGTACACGTCCGACCCGGTGGTGATGGAGCGCCTGTGGGCGAAGACCGCCACGTTCTTCAAATCGCACTTGGGCGAACCGAAGTGAGTGACGAAACAAAAGGTGGTGTTCCCCCGCCGCGATACCGCGACGGCGAGGGGCACCACCGCCTCATTATGGATGAGCAAGAGTGGCTCGCGCGCCCCGCGATGTGGGGTGTCAAAGAACTGCCCGAAGAGATTCGCGACTATAAGTATAACCTTTTTGGCTACTACCACTGCACGAGGCTGGTTCAGTTCGTTCCCTGCGAAGTGTGTCGGCGCGCTTTCACAGCAGTGATTTCCGAAGAGCGCGCCGTCTTCGGGGGTAACGAAGCAGAACTTCAGCAGCGCTACACGGACAGTCACCCGGCTGGCGATCCACGCTGTGCTGGGTGGGTTCTGTGGGCCATCAGTATCAACTACGCCCGCGGGTATATCCACTTTAGAGAGGCACGCGATAAGACTTGGGACGTCCTTTGTGACATAGTCGATATCATGGCCCCTTCTGTGCGATGGACTTCAAACTGGAAAAGCTGGGAACGGGCGCTCGCTCTTGAACTGATCGGGCCGAACCCGTTCCGCCCCATTTCCTTCTCCCCGGAATGGCGGACCGACACCACCACGTCGCTGGCGGCGCAGATGTTCGAGTCGCGCGATTTCTCTGCGATGCCGATCCTGGCGGATGCACTTCAGGACACGGGATGTGACAACACCGACATTCTTTCGCACTGCCGCGACACGTCCCTTACGCACGGCCGCGGGTGCTGGGTTGTTGACCTCGTGCTCGGCAAACAGTGACGCTAAACTTCATGAAACGGAGGTTGCTTCATGGCGACAACGCTTCTCCCCTCACCACAAGCGTACCCGCGCCCACTGTCGCACCGGTGGACCGTGACCGAGTTCAACCGAATGGGCGACATGGGTTGGTTCGAGGGCAAGCGGGCGTTTCTGCTCGATGGCGTCATCATGGAGCAAGGACCGATGGACCCGCCCCACGCTAACGCACTCGGCTTGGCTCAGTTCGCGCTGCAAACGGCGTTCGGCTCCGGCTGGTGGGTGCGCGGGCAATCTCCTTTACACGTAGACGAACACAACGATCCGTTCCCCGACCTCGCCGTGGTACCGGGTGGACCGCGCGACTACATCAGCAGACACCCGACGACCGCAGCCCTTGTGGTCGAGGTGTCCGACACGACCTTGCGTTCGGACCTCACCGAAAAAGCCGAGCGCTACGCCACTGCGAACGTTCCCGAATACTGGGTGCTAGACGTGACGAACCGGCGGCTCCACGTTTTTCGGAACCCGGCGGCACTCGCTCCTGGATTGGACGCCACGGCTTACACCTCGCACGCGACGCTGGTACCCACAGACACCGTTTCGCCGCTCGCGACCCCGGGTGCTCCGATCCTGGTTGGTGATCTTCTGCCGTGAACACAAACCACCGCGTTGTCGCGAGCCGCCGCGTCTACTATGCTTAAATCGAGCGAACTCAGCGACGCTTTCGAGTGTTGAATGAGTGCGCCACGGAGAGGTGGCAGAGTGGTCGATTGTGCAGCACTGGAAATGCTGTGTACGGGAAACCGTACCGAGGGTTCGAATCCCTCCCTCTCCGCTGAATAGTTCACACATGCAATTCGTTAGTCACCCGGCAAATCCCTTTGGCCGGGTTCGTGATTCTGTTTCGCACAATCGCAACACATCTGTGACGTGTTCAACACAGAACACCATCTCCAAGCACGAAATCTCTTGCGGTCGCCAAAGCGGGACTTTACGTTTAATTTTGCCCTGTTGATTTTGTCGATTGAATCGTTGCATTCGGTTCGCCTCCGAACGACGCGGTCACCTGTTCAACTTCGACGCGACGCTCATTGCGATCGCGTTTAGGATTACGGGCTAAACGAGAAGTCTCGGGGAGCCGTAACTCGTTTTTAAACTGTTGGTTACGAGGATCAATGCGGGAACGCATTGGTGTAACTTGGCACTGCCTGAATGAGCGACATTTGGTACCTCCGGGCCTGGAGTGAACTCACTCAACTGACCTGAGCCGTTTCAGTCGTGCCTGGTAGGGACCGAAGAGGAAGTCACGAAATACGATGCCATCCTGGCCCACTCAATCCGATTACAAGGACGCCCTCCAAAACCCGGACACCGCGTTCCGCGATCCGGACCTGCGTCAGAGCCGGGCGGAGCGCAGCCCGATGGGGGTTCCGCGCGCGCGGTCGGGTGCGTTTGCCAGTGTGTACAAGATGACCGGGCCGAAGGGCGTCGTGGCACTCAAACTGTTCAATTTCCCCAACGAGGACCGCGCGCGGCGCTACCAAGCTGTTTCTGACTACCTCGAACTGACGCTCGGTCCCCGGAAACCGTCGTGTGTGGTCAAGTTCCGGTACCACACGAACGGAATACGAGTCGGAAAACTCTGGTACCCCACTCTCACCATGAGCTGGGTGCGGGGCGTATCGCTCGGTGAGTGGGTGCGACAAGCGGTCGAGCGCAAAGCGGCCGGGATTGCCGACATACGCAAGATGGCCGATAGTTGGGTCGCTCTGACAGAACAGCTCCAGACCGCGAAAATCGCACACGGTGACCTCCAGCACGACAACATCATGGTGGTGGGCGACGCACCGGTGCTGGTCGATTACGACGGCATGTGCGTACCCGCACTCGATCCACTCGATCCGGCGAAAAAGCTCGAACAGCTCGAATTTGGTAAGCCCGCGTACCAGCACCCGGGTCGGGCCGTTGAGCGGCTCAACGGGAATCTCGATCAATTCTCGGCCTGGGTCATTTTCATTGCCCTCCGCGCGATCGCGGCGGACCCGCTGTTGTACGCGAAGTACGTCCTAAAAACTGATAACGAGAACCTGCTATTCACTCCGGCGGACATGCAAAACCCGGCCGCGTCCGAACTATGGCCGAGCCTGATCGCGTGCAAAGACCCGGAAATAAGCGGGTGGGCGCGGGTACTGCGCGAAGCGCTCGACAAGCCGTTCAGTAAGATCCCGCCGTTCGTGCTCGATCCATTCGACCGGTTGCGGAAACTCGCCGGTGCGAGCGCGCGCGATTGGGGTCAGATTGAGGCCGAAACGGAGCGACTCAAGAAAAACGGCAAGGACGTGCCCGCAGAACTGTGGGACCGCGTGAACCCGGTTGGCTCGTTGAGAGAACTGTGCGCCGCGCGAACCAAGGATTGGGCGAAGATCGCGGTCGAGGGCGAACGGCTACTCGCGACTGGGCGATTGCTGCCGTCCGACGTGAAGCCGATTTACGAGGAGGCCCGTAAGCGCGTCGCGGTGCGCAACACGGTAAAGAAGGCGCTCGACGAGCGCAACCCACGCGCTGTAGTGACGACGTACCAACCCGCCCTGATCGATGACTGGGCCGACCCGAAGCTCATTGCGGGCGCTCGGTCCGCAACTGAACAGGTCGCTTTGCTCAACGAACTGAAAGCCGTGGTCGCCGCGCCGGGAGACGGTCGGGCGCTTGTGAAACTCTGGGACGGCCACGCCCCGAAACTGACGGCGGTTCCGGAAGCGCGTCTCTACGAGACGGCCGCGACCGGTTGGCGCGTGCGAATCACAGCGGCCGACAATTTCCTCCGCGTGCTCGCCAAATCTCCGCAAACCGAGCGCGAGGTTGCTGAAGCGTGGCAGGCGGTTCTCGCGGCCGGACCGCTGCATCCTGTTTTGACCGAAATGCACCGCCAGCGTGGAATCGACGCGGCTCGCTGGGCACCGATTCTGGAGCGACTAAGGCGCGTCTCGAATGTTGCGTCTCACGAGAGCGATACCCAGTTGCTCGCCGCTTGGGGGAACGGGGCTGCGCTCGCCGGCTGCGCGGAAGCGCACCCATTCGCTCACCGGGTAACCGAAGCGCGAGAGCGAGTGGCGCTTGTGGAGGCACTCGCTCTCGCGATCAAACGGACTGAACAAGGTGGACCCGAGGACGCCGTTGTCGCAGCGGCGAAAAAATTGCCCACTGGCTACTCGCACCCATACGTGCACCGCGCCGGGGAGCAAGCCGAAGGGCTGTGGCTCGCCACCGAGTTCCAGCGCGCGGTCGAGCACCCGCGCCCGTCAGACCGAGCGATCGCGGCCGCGTATGAGAAACTCAAGGAGAAGAACCCGAAGGCCGCGGAGCGCCTCAACCGCGCGAATCCGGCGCTATTTGCCGAGGGTGAGCGCGCTATTGAACGGCGCCAGTTGCTCGACCGGTTCGCACGAATCGCAGTGGACGAGCCCCGTGCAGACAAACAGGACCAAAAGTGGCTCGCGCTGTGGGCCGAGAGCGGTAAGACCCTGAGCGACCGGGCCGACCGTGAGGAACTGCGCGCTCGACTCACGCTGGCACGCGACCGACTCGAAAAGTGGAGCAAGATTGCTGAGGCACTCACCGCGCGAGACGCGGTCGCGCTTCGTAAACAGTTCACGGCCCACGGAGCGGCACTCGCCGAGTACCCGCCTCTCATGGACCGTATGAATGAGATTCGAGGGCAACTGACGCGAGCCGAGCGGATTGCTAGCATCCGGCAAAAAATCGACACGACAGCGGCGCTCGCGCCCGAGGACTTGGCATTTCTGCGAGACAACCACAGCGAATTCGATCCCGACACCAAATCAGCCATCGAGACGCAGGTGCGCACGCGATTGGCCGGCGAAGCCCGGCTCGTGCCGGCGTTCCCGGCGTACTCAAGCTCCGGTAAGCGTGGTCTTGTGAAGGCGTGTTGGTCTTGGGGCGGGCAGGGGCTGATTTCGCACTGCATCGTCGCGGTGGACGGGCGCCGGTTCCTCGCGGACCCGTCCGAAGCGGACCCATACTCGCGCATCAATTGCTTGCCCGAGAATCACCAGCGCGAGGGCGGGGGGATCACCCTGGTACCACCCAACGGCGCGCCCCAAGCGTATGTGACGATCTGGCCGGTCGTGGAGTTGGGGTGGAAGACGATCTACGGGGTACCGCTGACAATCGGTCCCGTGCCCGTGGGTAACGTCAGCCCGAGCCCGAGCCGCTGGTAGCAACCAACGGACGCGGACTCGCTCATAAGGCCGCACATTTCACCCCGCGACCGTTTCCGGGCGCGGAGCAGCAACGGGCGGTTCTTCGGTTAACTCGAAGCCCAGGAGCGGTTCGTCCGTGAGGCGCGCTGCGATGCGCACCGTGAACGTGCTGCCGCGGCCGAGTTCGCTGTGAACGGTGACGTCGCCGCCGAGCAGCTTGGCTAGTTCTCGCACGATCGAAAGTCCCAACCCGGTACCGCCCTGTTCGCGCGTCATCGGGTTCGCGGCCTGTCGAAACTTCTCGAAGATTAAATCCTGTTCTTCCGGTGCGATCCCGACCCCGGTGTCCGATACGGTGAACACGAGGTCGGTCCCGTCGGTCGCGGCTTTGAGCGTGACGCGCCCGCCTTCCGGCGTAAACTTGACCGCGTTCGAGAGCAGGTTCGTGACGATCTGATGCACCTTGCCCGCGTCCTGGCGCGTGGCCGGGGCGTTCGGGTCCGCGACCACCTTCACATCGATGTTCTTCTTCTCGGCCTGCGGGCGGATGAGAGACGCCGCGTGTTCGCACGCTTGGGCCGCGTTGAAGGGTTCGGGGTGGAGTCGCATCTTGCCGGCTTCGAGTTTCGCGAGTTCCAGGATGTCGTTGATGAGGGCCATAAGGCGCTGGCCGCTCGTCATGATGTTCCCGGCGTAGCGGTGCTGTTTCTCGGTCAGGTTCTCGGCCGCCAGAAGCACTTCGCTGAACCCGATGATGCTGGTGAGCGGGTCGCGCAGCTCGTGGCTCATGGTGGACAGGAACTCGCTCTTGAGCCGGTTCCCCTCGAACAGAGCCATGTTCACGCGCGCGAGTTCGTCTACCTTCCGGTCGAGGTCCGCAATCAGCTTCCTGTTCCGCTCCTGGATGTTCGTGAGATTGCGGAGCATGCGGTTGAAGGCGTGCGACAGATCCTCGAACTCATCACCCGTTTGGATCTCGCTGCGGATGTTCAGTTCGCCAGACGCGATCGCTTCGGACACTTCTTTCAGGTGCTTCACCGGTTTCACGATGACGTACCGGATGATGAGGTAGCACCCCGCGATGATGAGCAGTGATGCGCCAATGGCGAACGAGAAGAGCACCGCGCGGTTGGTGTGGAACCCTTCCTCAATGGACTGTGTGGAGAGCCGAATGCGAACCACCGCCATTACTTCGCCCTGCTGTAAGTCGGGGCGCGCGAGCCGCTCGCCGACTTTCGCGGAGTCTTTATGGCAGTTCACGCACGTGCTCCCGGCCCGAATCGCTCCGTAGTAGTAGAACGCATTTTCTTTCGGAGCTAAGCGCGTTTCTTCGTTCCGGGTGGGGTCGTTTTGGATGCGGTGAACGGCGGTGAGGTCGTCGCTGATGGATTTGTTGTCGTCATCTTTTGCGTCGGGTTTGATGAGCTTGTAGTTGTAGCCCCTGAGTGTGTCCGGCCAATTCTTCTCGGCCAGTTTCTGGAACTCGTCCACGGCCTCGAACTGCTCACCCTTCACGTGCAACCGGGCGACGGTCGGCGACAGCAGTGCCCGGCCGGTCGTTTCGAGCTGCTCGAAAGCGAGACCTTCCGTTTGCTTCGCGTACACGAGGAAGCTGCCGGTCATCAGGATGAGTACGCCGGCTCCGAGCAGCCAGCGGCATTTCCGCTCCAGGCTGGTTTCGCCGATCAGCCGCTTGAACGCCTTATATGACATGGCAGAAAATCGGGTTCAGGATTCGAGATTCGGGAACACAGTTCAGAATCGGCTCAGGACCGGGAAGTTGGCGCACGCGGAGCCTTTTTGCTTTTCGCCTTCTTCCCACTTCCTTGGCTTTGGCACTGCGGACAGTAATGCGACGCGCGTCCGGCGAAGCGGGCGCACACGATCGCGGTTTCGCACGTCGAGCATTGTTCGTCCGTGCGACCGTACACCGCGAACTCGTTCTGAAACCCGCCGCGTAGACCGGACCCACCCACGTAGTCACGAATGGTCGAGCCGCGCGATTCGATGGCCCGCAGAAGAACCGCTTCGATGGCTTCGCGGAGGTGGTCGCATTCCGCGTTGGTCACACTCTTACCCGTTCGCCCCGGGTGCAGTTTCGCACGGAACAGAGCCTCGTCCGCGTAGATGTTTCCCACGCCAGCGACGATTTTCTGATCGAGCAGAATGGCCTTTAGATTGCGGGCGGTTCCGCGAACGGCGCTACGAAAGTAATCCGCGTCCAGTCTAAACGGTTCGGGACCGAGGTCCGCGTTCATCTCGGCTTCGAGTGCCGCACGATCGGGAAAATACTCCGCGGCCCCGAACCGACGTGGGTCACGGAGCCGGAGTTCGTTCCCGCCGTCGAGTGCGAACACGACGTGTACGTGATCCGGTTCCGCTAGTGCCGCGGGCACGACCGTAAATTGTCCCGACATTCCGAGGTGAACTCGGAGTAGTGGGGAAGACGGTTGGGAGGCCAGATCTATTAGAATCCATTTCCCGCGGCGCCGAACACTTTCGACACCCGAGTCGATGGCGTTCGCGTTCCACGCAGGTTTCCACGGGCGCCGGAGTTTGTGCCGACTTTGCCGGACATCAGTGATCGTGCGCCCGACGAGTAACGGGCGCAGATCTCGAACAACCGTTTCCACTTCCGGCAATTCGGGCATTGGGAGCAATCGACCACGGGGTGCGGGGGCGGACACCGAGATTATGACGCATTCGCCCCGCGGCGCGAACCCCGTTCGGGCTGCTACAATCAATCTCGTCGTAATCTCTCCGTGCCCTCCAGCGTTCTCTGCGGTGAACTCTTCATGCCGACTGCAACAGCTCCTGCAATATCTGCCGTTCCCGACGCGCGCGGGCGGTTCGGTCCCTACGGGGGCCGGTTCGTGCCCGAAACACTCATGTTCGCGCTCGAACAACTCGACGCGGCGTACCGCGATGCGAAAAACGATCCGGCGTTCGACGCCGAGTTCCACCGTTTGCTGAACGACTACGTCGGGCGCCCGAGCCGACTGTACTTCGCCGAGCGCCTCACGAAAGAGGCCGGCGGCGCGCGCATCTACCTCAAGCGCGAGGACTTAAACCACACCGGCGCCCACAAGATCAACAACGCGCTCGGTCAGGCGCTCATCACGAAGCGCATGGGCAAGACCCGCGTGATCGCGGAGACGGGCGCCGGGATGCACGGGGTCGCCACCGCGACCGCTGCAGCACTCTTCGGCATGACGTGCCGTGTGTACATGGGATCGGAAGACATTCGGCGGCAGGAATTGAACGTGTTCCGGATGCGCGCGATGGGCGCGGAAGTGTTCCCCGTCGAGAGCGGCAGCAAGACGCTGAAGGACGCGACGAACGAAGCGATGCGCGAGTGGATGAGCAGCGTGGAACGCACGCACTACATCATCGGGAGCGTGGTCGGCCCGCACCCGTTCCCGCGCATGGTGCGCGACTTCCAGTCGGCGATCGGTATTGAAACGAAGTCGCAGTGCCTCACGCAGGTGGGCAAGCTGCCGGATGTCGTCGTTGCGTGCGTGGGCGGTGGGTCGAACGCGGCCGGGATGTTCTACCCGTTCGTGGACGATACGATCGTGGAACTGGTGGGTGTCGAAGCCGGTGGGCGAAGCACCAAGGCGGGCGACCACGCGGCCACGCTGAGTAACGGCAAACCGGGTGTGTTGCACGGGAGCTTCAGCTACGTGCTTCAGGACGACGACGGCCAGACCGCGGACGTTCACAGTGTGAGTGCGGGGCTCGACTACCCCGGCGTCGGGCCGGAACACAGCTACTGGCACGACGCGCACCGCGTGCGATACTGTAGTGTCACCGACAAAGAAGCTCTCGATGCTTTCCACCTGTGCGGGCGGTCGGAAGGTATCCTCCCAGCGCTGGAAACATCGCACGCGGTGGTGGAAGCAATGAAGATCGCCGCGAAACGGTCGAAGGACGATGTCGTGGTGGTGTGCTTCTCCGGTCGCGGCGACAAAGACTGCGCGGAAGTGGCTCGGTTGACCGCACGTTGAGGTGAATCCCGACCGCAGGTGCCAGTTCGTTGTTCTTACGATTGGTACCTGCGGAATTGTTGGTGTGTCATGTCTGAAGTGACAATGCTTCCAGCGCGAGGCGCTGAGGGCTTCCATGATCCCCAAACTCATTCAGCGGCGAGGCGCGCAGCACCTCGCGGAAGAAGAGGCCGCGCAAACGCTATCCGCAGGCGATGTACCCGCGTTGAACCCGCCGCGTGCGGTGGTAGAGCTGATCCCCGAATCGGTGGCCCGCGAGAATTTCGTCTTCCCGGTTGCTCTCGACGGGCGCACGTTACACGTCGCCACCACCGACCCGTCCGACATTCTGTTACGCGACAAGCTTTCGTTCATCTTCAACAAAGACATCAGATTCATCGAGTACCCGCACGAAGATATCCTCCGCGCCATCAACGAGCACTACGGCCAGTCAGAAACTCAGTCCGTTGATTCGATGCTCGTCGAATTCACCGATACGGCGATCGATTTCACGCGAACAGAAGACAGAAGCTCCGGCGCCGCGCCGCACACCAGCGCGCCAACGCCGCGCGATTGGCGCGCCGTGCGCTTACCTCATTCCGCCTCCGCTTCCGTGGGGAAGCCGCGGAAACCAACACAGATTATCAGTGCGCACAAGCTCGAAGGTGTTGTGAACGACGACATTGAACTAGATGAGATGTCAGAGGGGCTGGGCGAATACGGTTTGAACAATTCCGGCGAAGAACGTTCCCCCAATTTCGGGAGAAACGGCGTGTGGTACTACACGGTCGAAGAGGGGCAGCGCGCCTTGATGATCCGCAAGGACGGTCGCATGGAGGTGATTGTCGGTCCGTGGCGCGTGTGGATCGGCTCCAACCGTTTCGAGCGGATGCGGCACTTCGTCGCGCATCCCGGCGACTTCCTCATCGTCCGGTTCCGCGACGGTCGCCAGGAGCACATTGCAGGGCCTGCGGACGTGTGGTTCGACCCACGCATTCACGAACAGATTACCAAGCAAGAAGCCCTACAACTCGCGGCGAAAGAAGCGGTTGTCGTGTACTCGAGGGCCGCGGAGAACCAGCCGATTACCCGGCGCCTCGTCTACGGCCCTACGCTCTTCGTTCCCGCGCCGGGCGAGTGGCTGCACACGTTCTCTTGGCACGGCTCCGACGGCGGTTCACAGGGCGTTCGGAAGGTCGCGAAAGGGCTCGTGTTCCAGAAGCTCTGGCTGATGCCGGATCAGATGTATCACGACGTGACCGACGTCCGCACAGCCGACGACGCGGTGCTCACCATCAAGCGGATGATGTTTTTCGAGCTACTCGACATCGACCGGATGCTGGACGCAACGCATGATCCGATCGGCGATTTCGTGAACGCGGCCACGTCGGACGTGGTGGACTTCCTCGGTCACCGCACGTTCGAGGGGTTCAAGAAGGAAACTGGCCTGCTCAACGAACTGGAAACGTACCGGCAGCTCACCGCCCGGGCGACACAGAACGGGTACCGCATCAACAAAGTGGTCTACCGCGGTTACGGTGCGCCGGACCGATTGCAAGCAATGCACGATCAAGCGATCGAAGCCCGTACCAAGCTCCAACTCGAACGCGCGACCGAGGAGCAAGCGCAAACACTGGAAGACTTCAAACTGACTGCTCAAATGAACCGCGCGGCCCGTCGGCGCACCGAACAAGCGATCGAAGTGGACACCGAAATCGACCTGACTCGCAAACGCCAGGAAGCGGAACGGCAACAGAAGGAAGCCGAACGTTCCGCGACCCGCGAACAGCGCCGGCGCGACGCCGAAACCGAGCAGGAGATCCGGCGCCAGGGCGACGAGCGCCAGCGCGCGCACCTCGCCGCGCTCCGGGAAATGGGCGTCGATCTCACTGCGCTACTGACGCAGGGACGCGCGGACCGTGTGATCGAACTTCGCGGCGGCAAGGGTGTGAGTCCGCACCTGCACCTCGATAACTCCGACAGCGAATCTTCGTGACAGCGGCGTTACGTGCGAGATGCGATGCTGAACTTCTGCCCGTGGCCCGCTGGAGGCTCCGCCATGCGTTTCGCGTTTGCGCTTTTTCCGTTCCTCGCGGCCCTCACCGTACCAACCGCCGACCCAGTGGTGGTACCACCTGTGCCGAAGACCGTGAAGGTTGCGGCGGTGCAATGCTCGTCAGACATCGGTGACGTGGCGGGCAACACCAAGAAACTCACCGCGCTCACCAAAGAAGCCGCGAATGCCGGCGCGAAGTTCGTTGTGCTGCCCGAAACCTCGATCACCGGTTATCTGTCGCAAGACCTCAAAACGAACTGGCATGTGAAGGGAATGCCCATCGAGAAACAGTTTGAAGGGAAAGACCCCAAAGACTTCGCTGAAGAAGTGCCGGGAACATCTACGAAACACTTCTGTGCACTCGCAAAGGAACTGAACATCTACCTGACGATTCCGCTACTCGAAGTGGACTTCAAGAACGGTAAGAACGATCCGCGGTACTTTAACACGGTGGGCCTCGCCAACCCGAAGGGCGGGTTGGTTGCGCACTACCGCAAATTGACACCGTGGCCGTACCCGGAGAAATCCTGGGCCACGAGCGGTGACCGGGGCGTGCAGACTTACGACACCGAGTACGGCCGCGTGGGGCTGGGCATCTGCTTCGACATTCACACCATTCTGGAGAAGTACGAGCCGCACAAAATCTGGTGCCTCTTGTACCCGATCGCGTGGGTGGACACGGAGCACCCGGCCGAGTGGATGTGGACGAAACTGCCCGAGCGCGTGAAGCCGTTCAAGCACCACCTCGTCGGCGCGAACTGGAGTGTCGATCAGAAGCAGGAATGGCGCGGGTACGGGTTCAGCGTCGTTATCTCGAACGAAGGGAAGGTTATCGCGAGCGCGAAGAGCTTGTACGGGAGCGAGATCGTCTACGCGGACCTGCCCACTGCGAAGTGACGCCCTACAACGCTCTCCATGCACACCACGATCTTCGCGCTGCTGGCAATGGGTGCCGGCGCGTGCATTGCGCTACAAGCCTCGGCCAACGGTAAGTTCCGGCAGAACATCGGCGACAACCCGGTGTTCGCGGCGTTCCTCTCCATTTGCGGGACCATCATCACCGCGACCCTTGCGATGTTGATACTCCGGCCACCGGTGCCCAGTATGGCCGCGTTGCGTGAAACGCCGTGGTGGAACTGGATCGGCGGGCCGCTCGGCGCTCTCATCGTGTTCGCTGGGGCCGCGCTCACGTCGCGGTTAGGGGCCGCGCTCTTCATCGCGTTGGTGGTCGGCGGGCAATTGCTGTGTTCGTTAGTGCTCGATCACTTCGCGCTCATGGGGCTCAAAGAACAACCGGTCACCGCGGGCCGCGTCCTCGGGGCGCTGCTCGTGGTGGCCGGTGTGCTGTGTATCAAGCACCTGTGACCGACCGCGGTTCAATTTACCTCGACCATTGCCTTGACGACGCCCGCTTCCGGTTTCAGCCACGTTGGGAAGACGCCGATCAGGTCGCTCATCGGGGCGCGGTGCGTGATCCACGGGTTCGTGTTCAGCATCCCGCCCTCAATGAGGCGGATGATTCGAGTGAACTCGTGGCTCAGGGCGTTGCGGCTCGCCATGAACGTCATCTCGCGCCGGTGCATCAGCGGCTGCGTGAGCGTCAGCGGGTCTTGGGTGATGCCCACCCACACGAGCCGGCCGGTGAAGCCGACGAAGTTGTACGCGCTCACCATGCTCCGCGCGCTGCCCGTTGCGTCCACCACCACGTTGCCGAGCTTCCCGTTGGTCAGGTCGGTGAACGTCTTCACGTCGTCTTCGAGAACGCCCTTTGACAAGATTGTTTCGGTCACGCCCATCTTCTCGCGCACGAACGCGAGCCGCTGTTCGTTCAGGTCCATCACGATGATGCGCGCGCCGGCCAGTTTCGCGAACTCGATCACCGAGAGGCCGATCGGACCGGCCCCGATCACGAACACGGTTTCGTCCGCACGCGGGTTTGCGCGGTTGATCGCGTGTAGCCCGATCCCGAGCGTTTCCACCAGCGCGAGTTGCTCGAACGAGAGCTTCGTGGAGACGTGTAGCTTCCGGGCTGGCACCGTGAACAACGGGCGCAACCCACCATCCACGTGGACGCCGAGTGTCTGGTGGTTCTCACAGCAGTTGGTGTGGCCGCGCGCGCACGAGTAGCACCGTTGGCAGTTGATGTACGGTTCGACCGCGGCCTTATCACCCGGTTTCACGTTAGCCACACCATCGCCCACCGCGACCACTTCGACGCCGAGTTCGTGCCCGGGGATGCGCGGGTAGCTGAAGAACGGCATCTTGCCGAGGTAGCCACTGTAATCGGTGCCACACACGCCCACGCGGAACACGCGCACAACCGCGTCCCCCGGCCCCGGCTGCGCCGGCTCGGGCAGGTCGATCTCGCGAAAGGCTTTGGGCTGTTCGAGCTGAATGGCTTTCATGTTGGCGGGTCGCTGGGAGGGGTGAATGGGCCGCACGGTGCGTGCAGAACAAATGGTCCGAACCATAGAGATGATAAGAAAAAAGACCGGCCCAAAATCGGGTCGGCCTTCGTTCGCACGCGATTCTCGGTCCCGGCACGATCAGCCGAACCGCCCGGTGATGTAGTCCTCGGTCTGTTTCTCGCGCGGCTTGCGGAACATTTGCTCCGTCGGGCCGCTCTCGACTAGTTTCCCCTCGAAGAAGAACGCGGTCTGGTCCGAAACACGGGCCGCCTGCTGCATGTTGTGAGTCACGATGAGGATCGTATACTCGCGCTTCAGCTCGGCGATCAGATCTTCGATGGCTTGGGTGCTCTTGGGGTCCAGTGCGCTGGCCGGTTCGTCCATGAGCAGCACTTCGGGATCGGTCGCCAGTGCCCGGGCGATGCACAGGCGCTGCTGCTGCCCGCCAGACAATTCGAGGGCGCTCGATCCCAAGCGGTCCTTCACTTCGTTCCACAGCGCCGCGCGCTTGAGGCACCGGGCCACGATCTCGTCCAGACGCGCCCGGTTGCGATCACCTGATACGCGCGGACCGTAAGCCACGTTCTCGTAGATCGATTTCGGGAACGGGTTCGACTTCTGAAACACCATCCCCACTCGCCGGCGGAGCGCTGACACGTCGTGCCCGGAGGCGTTAATGTCTTCGCCGTCGAGCAGAATGTTGCCGGTGCGCCGGGTTCCTTCGATCAGGTCGTTCATCCGGTTCACGAGGCGGAGCAGCGTACTCTTGCCGCACCCGCTCGGACCGATGAGTGCCGTAACAGATCGTTCCGGGACGCTCAGGTTGATATCGAAGAGCGCCTGCTTCGCGCCGTACCAGAAATTCACCCCACGGACTGCGAGCTTCTCCGACAAGGAGTCGGTGGACGGGGAATCGGATGTGCTTGAGGTGCGCGGGAGAGCCAAACCGGAAAGTGCCATATTCACGCTCGGCCCTCGTTCGGCAATGGCAGTCGTCATTCCGGAGTTGTACCGAATGATTGTGAAGAAAAAGAGTAGATGAAGTGAAGACCTGGAATGAGGAGAGCCATTTTCCTGTGTGAGCAGAACGCCCCCCGCGCATCCTGATGCGGCGCCTGATGATCGGCGCCCGGTACGTTACCGCAAGTCCGCGCCTAATATCCGCTCGATGTGTGATTTTAGAGCAGCGACCAGCACCCGGGGTTCCTGATCGCGGTATCGTAGTGCAAACACCGCGAGCTTAATGGTGTCCCTCGCTTTCAATTCACCCGCGACGTCCGCGGTGTCGTAGGACGTACCGCAGTGAACGAGCCAGTGCTGTCGGAACCGCTGCAAGAGCGTGATGTGCTTCTCCTGTAGGTCCGACACGGCGATCTCAAAATACGGCGTGCCCCCGGAGAACGCGGTGATGTCGCGATCGGGGTAACCGACGGTAGTGAGATAACCCACGTGCGTGCCACGATCATGAACAGCGGTGCGCACGCGAACCGGATCGCCCCAAGCCATGTGCGGGACCGAAGAATAAAGCGCCGCGGATAAACGCAGATAACACGGATCAAGACAGTAGATGATAAGAGAAGGAGGTCGCACCCGAAATAGGGTAAGCGTTCCTTACTTCACTCGATCTTGTCTTGATCCGTGTTATCTGCGTTTATCCGCGGCGCTTTCTCGATCCTTTTCGCTTACTTCAGGATGTCTTTCACCACGGTGCCCGCGACGTCCGTGAGGCGGAAATCGCGCCCGCTGTAGCGATACGTCAGCTTTTCGTGGTCGATACCCATCAGGTGCAGGATGGTCGCGTGCAGGTCGTGAATGTGGACTTTCTTGTCCACCGCGGCGAACCCGAACTCGTCGGTCGCGCCGTAGGTCATCCCGCCCTTCACGCCGCCGCCGGCCATCCACACGCTGAACCCGTGGTTGTTGTGGTCGCGCCCGCTCGCCCCTCGCTCGTCGGGGTGCGCCCGAACTCGCCGCCCCACAGCACGAGAGTTTCGTCGAGCAGCCCGGTTTGCTTCAGGTCGCGCAACAACGCGGCCACGGCCTTGTCGCTGTCCTTCGCCTTCGCACGGTGGCCCTTCTCGATTTCGCCGTGGTCGTCCCACGGTTGCCCGCTGCCGTAGAAGACCTGCACCATCCGGACGCCGCGCTCGACCAGGCGCCGGGCCGTGAGGCAGGCGTCCGCGAAGTAGCCTTTACCGTAAGCGTCGCGGATTTTCACCGGTTCGCGGTTCACGTCGAACGCTTCCTGCGCCTCGGTTTGCATGCGGTACGCGATTTCGAGCGACTGGATGCGCGCGTCGAGCTGGTCGTCGCTACCGCGCTTGTCCTTGTGCAGCCCGTTGAGCTGGTTGAGCAGGTCGAGCTGTTCGCGCTGCGTGCTCGCGGAGACGCTCGTGTTGCGGATGTGCTCGATGACCTTCTTGGGATCGAGGCTCTGAATGTGGCACCCCTGGAACACGCCCGGCAGGAAGCTGTTGTTCCACAGTGCGGGGCCGACGACGGGTTTCCCGGGGCACAGCACCACGAACCCGGGCAGGTTCTGGTTTTCGGTGCCGAGACCGTAGGTGAGCCAGCTCCCCATGCTCGGGCGGATGGGCTGCGTGTTCCCGCACGTCATGAGCAGGAGGCCCGGCTCGTGGTTCGGGATGTTCGTGTGCATCGACCGGACGACACAGATGTCGTCGATACACGCACCGATCTCCGGGAAGATCTCGCTCACCTCGATTCCGGACTGGCCGTACTTCTTGAAGCTGAACGGCGATTTGTACAGCGCGCCGGTTTTGCGCTCGGTCTTCAACCCCGCCGAACCCGCCTGTTTGCCGTGCTGCTTGGTGAGTTCGGGCTTGGGGTCGAACGTGTCCACCTGCGACGGACCGCCGTTCATGAACAGGTGGATGACGTGCTTGGCCTTCGCCGGGAAGTGCGCGACCTTCGGGGCGAGCGGGTTCGCGCTCGCGACGGGCGCGGACCGGGCCTCGTTCGCGAGGATTCCCGCGAGGCCGAGTACCCCGAGTCCGGTGCCGCTGCTTTTAAGCATGTCGCGGCGCGAAATCCCGAAATCACGCATCGTCAGAACCCTCGGTTTCGCCTTCTTCTTCGATCTCGTAGAGGAACACTTCGGACTCAACGAGCGCCTTCTCGAAATATTGCAGGTACTCGCTATCCGCGAAGTCGGTCCGCGTTACGCCTTGGTGTTCGAGAACTTCCGTGATGTACCACCCGTGCTCGGCAACGTTGCCGGCGGCGATATGCATCGCGTTCCCCTGGGTTTGGTCCTTGATCCAACAGTGAACTTCCGCAGCGCTCCCGTCGGGTTCGTCGCTGTTCGGGGCCGGAACCTTGTTCTCGTCGCCGTCCGGGGCGAAATCGAGGCGCTCGGCCGAGAGTCGGAGGTACTGCATCGGCAGCCGCACCCAGTCGTTTTCGACCGGGTCATCACCCGAGGCCCGTGCCGCGGCCTCGAAAATGCGGCTCGCAAGTTCCTGCGCTTCGTCGGAGGTCAGGCTGGTCCCGCCGGTGGGCGCCTTCAGCGTCACCTTGGCGCCGTCTTGCGAAACTTCTACGTCGGCCCGGTGGTGAGGAGAGGTTTCCGGTTGGCTGCTCATTCGACACCCGCTAGTTGAGTTTGTCCCGCCTCCTACGGACGGTCCACCTCAGTTTACGCACACCAGCGGGAGTGTCCGCACTCATCAATACCCGGGAGCGGCACGGGGTGCGTCAATCCACGTACAATAGTTCATTGCTAGCAAGGAGTACCTGGGCGTATTGCTGCCAGCGTGTAAGTTTGTCGTCAGTTTTCGGCGGAAGTTTCAGGAACCGGAGCGCCAAATCCAGCTCGGCTTTTTCCGGGGTGCGGCCGAAGGCGATGCGATACGCACCCGTTACCCGCTCTTCGTCCGTGGTGCCGAGCTTCTCGACCCGCTTCGCGAACGCCTCTGCCTGTGAAACCATGAACGAACTGTTCAGCGCGAACAACTGTTGCTGCGGGACCGTGGTGACGGTGCGCTTGTCCGCGGTCACGTTCGCGTCGGGGAAGTCGAAGAGCCGGAGCAGTCCGTCGAGTTCGTGGCGACTGATCTTCGCGTAGAGCGTCCGGCGCTTCGCGTTCGCGTCGCGCAGGTCGAACGTCGGCCCACCGAACTTCGGATCGAGTGTGCCGCTGACCGCGAGCAGCGAGTCGCGCCAGTCCTCGATTTCCAGTCGCTTGCGCGTTCCGCGCCACAAATACACGTTCGCGGCGTCTTCTGCACGCGGATCACGAGTTGCGGACCCGGTTGTACCCTCCACACTCGACGAGAGCTGGTACGCCGACGCAGTCATGATTTGCTTGTGTAACCACTTCATCGACCAGCCGTTCTTGACGAAGTTCACCGCGAGCCAGTCGAGCAGTTCGGGGTGGCTAGGCTTGTCGCCGAGGCTCCCGAAGTTGGAGGGCGTGTTCACCAGCCCGCGCCCGAAGTGCCACGCCCAGACGCGGTTTACGATCACGCGCGCCGTCAGCGGGTTATCCTTCGACCCGATCGCGTTCGCGAGGTCGAGGCGGGTGTAGCCGTTCCCAGAAGGGGAGGGCGACGGCAGCACTTGCAGGAAGCCCTTGGGCGCGTTTTCGCCCGGGGTCGCGGGGTTCCCGCGAATGTACACCTTCATGCCGTTGCCGTTACCGCTGATAACGTGCGCGACCGGCGGGGTGGGGGGCATGTTCTTTTTGATTTTCGCGAGTTCTTCGGTTGTTGCTTTCAGTGTGAGCAGTTTCGCGATCAGCGTCGGCCAGGAGTCTTTCTTCGCTTTGATTTCAGCTTGAGTCTTCCTGAACTTCTCGTTGGCTTTTTTGAGATCGGTTTGTGCCGTTGTGAACGCCTTGACTTCGTCCGGCGGACCGAGTGGGGCGTCGCTCATGGTCGTGCCCATGTAGATGCCCGCGATGGAGTAGTAGTCCTTCGTCGGGATGGGATCGAACTTGTGATCGTGGCACCGCGCGCACGCGACGGTCAGCCCGAGGAACCCGCGAGTGAGCGTGTCCACGCGGTCGTCGAGTTCCTCCGCAATGGCTTGCGCCGCGGCGGTGTTCTTGTAGTATTCGGCCCCCAGCCCGAGGAACCCGAGGCCCGCGAACTTGATGAACGGGTCGCTCGGCGCGTCGGGTAGTGCGTCCCCGGCGATCTGGAGTTTTACGAACTGGTCGTAAGGCATATCGGCGTTGAACGCGGCGACCACCCAGTCGCGATAGCGCCACGCTTGCGCTTTGGGCTTCACCTCGAAGGTGTGAGCTTGGTCTTCTGCGAAGCGGGCGACATCGAGCCAGTGCCGCGCCCACTTCTCGCCGTACTGCGGCGACGCGAGCAGCGAATCGATTAGCTTCTCGAAGGCGTTCGGCGAATTATCCGCAAGGAAGGCGTCCACGGCTTCCGACGTTGGGGGGAGACCGGTGAGGTCGTAGTACGCGCGGCGAATCAACGTGCGCTTGTCGGCCGGCGCAACCGGCGTCAGCCCTTTTTCAGCCCATTTCGCCTGAATGAAGCCGTCGATCGCGTGCTTGGCGTTCCCCGGAACGGGTACTTCTTTCGGTGGCTGGAATGACCAGAACTGCTTGCCCTTCTCGATGTCGACCCCGGTCGCTTTTGCTGCTCCGCCCTCACGCGGGTCAACGGCACCGTCGGCGATCCACTTCTCGAAGTCCTTGATGACCGCGTCCGGCAACTTGCCCTTCGGCGGCATCTTCAGTTCGTCGGTGTACTTCATCGACTGAAGGAGCGTGCCCTTATCGACTTTGCCCGGCACCAGCGCGGCCCCAGTTTCTCCGCCAGCGAGCAAGCCAGCTTTCGTGTCGAGCTTCAAGCCGCCCTTGAGTTTCTTGTCCTTTACGGCTTCTTCGGAGTGACACTTGTAGCACTGCTCGATCAATACCGGCCGGATCTTCGTCTCGAAGAATTCGACCTTCTTCGCATCGAGCGGCGCCGGGTCCGCGGCCAATGCGACCGACGGCGCAACGAGCACGGCAACGAGTGCGATTCGCAGCATGAGTGAGCTCAAGACGAAGTCCGAACGCGGGTTCGGGATGGTAGGCAGGATTCAACGAGCGCGGGCGGGAGAGTGTGTTCAACTCGAAGTTATATTACCAGAGCCGGACGACCGGAGCTAGCAGGAAATTCGGCCCGCTGATTGAGCCACGCATTCACCGGAGAGATTCGCCGAAGTGTTGATCCAGGAAGGATTTTGCTGTGCGTGCAGTGTTCACGGCGTCGAAACTGTGGCGGCTCAACTCTACGAACACGCCGCCCGTGTAGTTCGCGGCGCGTAATCCCGCGAACACGTCAGCGAAATCGACTTCGCCCTCACCGAACATCAGGTGGTCGTGAACCCCGTGGCGCATGTCCTCGATGTGGATGTTCCAGAGAACGTGCTTCCAATCCGTGAGGAACTTGCTGACGGGCAGTTCGCTGTTGTGGACGAGGTGCCCGATATCAATCGTGAGCCCGAACGCGGGATGGTTGACGCTCGCGTGCAGGTCCGCGAACTTGTCCATCGTATCGATGAACATCCCGGGTTCCGGCTCGAACGCGAGCCGGACATCCTTCTCCGCGGCAACGTCCGCGAGGCGCTTGCACTCTTCAACGAGCCGGTCCATCAGCACAGGGGGGGGGGCGCCGTCGGTCGCGGTACCGGACCAGTAACTCACGCACTCGGCGCGCAGTTCGTGCGCGAGTTGCACGCACTCGCAGAGGAAATCGAACCGCGTCCCGCGCTCGTCAGGGGTGGGGCTGATGAGCGTGGGCTGGTGCTTCTGGCGCGAATCGAGGAGGAACCGTGCGCCGGTTTCGATCACGGGCTGCAACTTGTACCGAAGCAGATCCCCGCGGAGGAGCGCCAACCGGCCCGCGTAGTTCACCTGTTCGGGGTCGAGGTGGTTCACATCGGGTGTAAGGGCCACCCCGCCGTAACCCAGCTCCGCCAAAATCGCAATCGCATCGTCGAGCCGGTGGTGAGCGAAACCGTTTGTGTTGTAGCCGAGGAACATGGACCGCATCCTCCAGCCCCTAACAAAACCACCGCGCCACAGTCGTTACGAGCGAAACTGCTCTGCTACGGGACTGCTTCCAGAATTTCGACCTCGGGTACCTTTTTGCGCAGCTCGTCTTCGAGTGAGGTGAGCACCGTCATGATGGTGGCCGGGCACCCGGCACACACGCCGGACAGCCGCACCGACGCGATGCCGCCCTCCACCTCCAGCACTTCGATACCGGCGCCGTCAAGCAGGAGCGCCGGGGCGATTTCGACTTTCAGTGCGTGTTCGACGCGCTCTTTCAGGCTCATGACTCGGCCCTCACCTTCTCCGCGCTCAATACGTCTTGAGCGCGCGTGATATCTCGCTTCAACTGCTCGGTCAGTTCACCCACGCTCTTAAATGGTTTCGTCTCGCGGAGGCGCGAGACGAACTCGACGCTCATCTCTCGGCCGTACAGATCGCCGGTGAAGCCGATGAGGTGAACCTCGATCTTGCGTGCGTCTTCGCCGAATGTCGGGTTGGGACCGATGTTTGCGGCGGCCGGGTGGGTGACACCGTCCACGGTCGCGCGAACAGCGAACACACCATTCCCCGGCAGAACCGTGCGCACGTTATCGAGGTTCGCGGTCGGAAACCCAATGGTACGCCCGCGTTGCGCGCCGGTTACGACCGTCCCCACAATACGGTAAGGACGGTTCAGCAGTTCCACCGCACGCGACACGTCTCCGCTCACGAGTGCGGCACGAACGCGGCTGCTGGAAACCGGCTCCCCTCCGATCGAATACTGCGGGATCGCGGTGAATTCCAGCCCCGCGTCGGCACACATCGTTCGGAGCGTCTCGTTTGTGCCTGCGCGCCCGCGTCCGAAGCGGAAGTCGTACCCCTCAACGAGCGCCTTCGCACCGAGTTGCCGAACGATAACGTCCTCAAAGAAGGCTTCGGGACTCAGTGCGAGGAGCGCGGGGCTGGTGCGCAATACGACGACGTGATCGGCCCCGATCGCGTGCAGAAGGTCCGCGCGCTGGAGGATGGTTGTGAGTGGCGGGCGTTCCGATCCGGGGTGCAGAACCTGGTGCGGTGGTGGATCGAACGTGACGACGACCACCGGTCCTCGAACACTCTCCGCGTGCTGCCGGGCCTCAGCAACGAGAGCCTGATGCCCACGGTGGACGCCGTCGAAGTTGCCAACGGTAACGGCTCCACCCGTAAATTCCCGCGGCGCGTAGTCAGACCAGTCGAAGTAAACCGTCGCCATACTTGCATTTTAGTCCGGCGCCGGCCGAACGGTGCGAGAACCTCACCCCAGAACTCTAAATTGGCAAGAAAGCCCGTTCGCCGCAAACAGAAGCGGGTGAACGGGCTTGGTACCACCAGACACTGACCGCGATCATCTCAGTCGGAGATGTTGGCGAGGAAATCATCGTACTTCTTGCGGGCGCCGAACTCGTCGGCCATAAGCCCCTTCTGCTTGGCCGTGAGTGCGTCGATCTCCTTTTCCTGGTCCGAGAGTTTCTTCAGATAGGTCGCGTACACTTCAGACTCTTTCGGCGTCTCGCGCAGGTTCTTGCGAATCCGGTCCTGGTCCACCGTGAACCGCTGCAAGTCGCCGTTCACATGGTTCAGCTCGCGCGCGGTATTGTCCCAGGCGCCCTTGAGTTTGAGCGCCTCGTTGAGCTTGTTCTTGAGACCCGCGCTGATCTCGTTGAGCGACACGAAGTATCGGATCTGGTCCTCGGCCCCGTTGGTCAGTGCGATCGTGCTCACACCGTCCCGCTCTTCCTTGACCGTGAACGATTTTGTGTCCCCAGCCTTGATCGAGAGTTGAAACCGGAACACTTCGGGCGTGTCCTCGGCCGGTTTGTCCGTGTCCACCAGTTTGAACTGCTGGTTCGTCCGGTTCGAGTGCTCGATGAGCAATGTGCGGTCTGTCTGGGAGCGGTTCACCGCCTTGTACGTTGTCTCCTCGGTCACCTTCGTCGTGGTTGTCACGATACCCTTCACGGCCTTGATGCTGGTGATCTTCTGCTGGCCCGCGCCAGCCTTGGGGTCGACCTCGGTGCCCAGATCAATCGCGTAGGAGAGCAGGCGCTCTTCGTTGGGCTGGACGTCCAGAACGCGCGTGTCCCCGGCGTAGGTACTGCCCTCGAAAACGGTGATCGGCCCTTGATTCAGGTGCGCCCCACTGGTGTTCTTGAGGCGCAAGCCCAGCAGCGGGTGTTTGGCCTGGACGGATGCGTTGTAGATCGAGACGCGCGTCCCCTCGATGTTCTTCCCGACAATGGGGAGCAGGGCCGATTTCTGGCGCGGGAGCGTGACCGGGTGGTCGATCGTGTACTGGAAGAAATCGCCCAGCGCGCCCGCGGTCGCCGCGTTCATAACCGTGCTTGCGTCGATACGGTCGACGTACCCGTGTGTCCGGTCCAGCGCCGCAAAATAGTTGTTGACCATTGGGCGATATTGATCGGGCAAGGTGCGATTGAAGTCGCGAACAATCGCGGCCCGCTGCCCGGCGTTCAATTCTCCCCATTGACCGGCAAATCGTCGGAGTGATTCATCGACCACCTTACCTGAGCCACTTGCTCGCCATGTTCTGCCCCCATTTGAGTGCCCCCGACGGAGCAAGAAAGAACGAAACGCTCACGACACGCGGCGATCATACTCGACGCGCGTGCCGGGGAAACAGACTGATGTGGAGACATGTGACAAAGCGGCCGATCGACGTGGCTGCCCGGCACTTCAGATCAGACGCCACTCGGCGGTTTTAGGGGATTCGGGTGGTTGCTCGTCGCCGTCGCGAAGTGTGTGAACGTCGTCCAGGTGCCACAACCGAAAACCGCCCCGAAACGCAGTCAGGTTGTTGCTCAAACGCGACCCCGGTGGCTGAACTTTGATTTGTTTCGCGTTCCCACCGCCGATCACCACGTAATCCGCGAGCATTGCCGCCATGAGTGCGGGTACTGCCCACGCCACAGCTCTACGCCAGCGTTTCTTACCGAGCTGCTTCATTCCGCGGCGCCCGAGTACGTCGCCGAGCGTGCGCCCGCCCGGTTCCGGGATGTTGCCCAATTCCAACGGTACGATCACGTTCCCAGCGATTAGTGTCGAGCCGAGTCCCGTACCCAGGCCCAAGAACAGCATCCGGCCGCCGTCGTAGCTGCCGAGTGCCTGCATCGCGGCATCATTGATGATTCGCACCGGGCGCTCGAACGCGGCCGCATAGTTGAACCCGACCCAACCGGGACCGAGGTTGCCCGGTTCCTGACGCGGGCCATGTTCCCCCACTTGGCCGGGGTACCCGATCGATACCGCGTCGAACTTCCAGTCGTGCGCGAGTTCGCGAACGATCTCGACCATCTGTTGTGGGGTGAAACCGGGGCCGGACGGGTGCCGGCGCGGTTCCGTTTGCCCTGATACAAGCACCTTCAGGTTCGTGCCGCCAATGTCCACCACGAGAATGGATCGTGGCTTCGGCGGCTCGGATTCCGCAGGAGCCGACTTGGGAGGAGTGCCGCTTTTTCGCGCCTTCGTTGCTTTGGAGGTGCTCTTTGCGGGTCGCTTGGGCGTGGCCATTAGATCCTCAATCGATCTTGCCGGTCGGGGCATCGCTCGGCAGCGTGTAACGCGCTTCGATCGCGGCACGAACCGCGGCGCGAGTGTCTTTCGGAGCGGCCGCAGAGTCTGCTTCGATCTCGGCCAACTCGTCGGCGAGCTGATTGTCCTTGATCTGGTCGCGAATCCACTTCGAGTAGTCGCCGCTCTTGCGGTGGAAGTCCCAGGTTTCGTCGTCCACCCCGTCGGCCAGTTGCACGAACAAGAACAGGTTCGACGCCTTCAGGTTCAGCTTCCCTTCCGACCCACGGAAGTAGAAGCTCCGTTCCGGGCCAACATTCCCCTCGGCGTACTTGCGCGAGTGCCGCTTGCGCTCGGTGCGCGGTGGCTTCGTGTGGACGATGACCGCGTTCTTTTCCCCGCGGCGCCACACCATCGCGTCACCAGTCGGCAACTTGTCCCCCTCAACCGCGGGGCATTTGGGTTTGTTTTCGCTAGTCGCTTTGCAGAACGTTTCGATTGTTTTCTCTGGGTGCCCGCCGATCACGAGCAGCGTACCAACGTACTGGAGCGCGGCCGGTTCCATCGCGCTCGCGTGAACGGTGATGTACAGCGTTCCGCGGTCTGGTAACTGTGCTGCGAGGTTTTCTGCATTTGGCCCCGTGGGGAGCATGTGGTGCGCTTCGTCCACAACGAGCCAGTGCGGGCGCCCGGTGCGGGCCTTCTCTTCAAGTACACGCGGCAAGAGTTGTGCGAAGAACGCGGGCCGGTCCGCGAGCGGGACGCCGAGTAGGTTCACCACGATCGACCGCTTCGTGTCTTTTAGAGCATCACCCACGTCTTCGGGTCGCGGGGCGTGCTGGTGGCTCCCGAGAACGGTGGCGAATTCAAGGTTGGTGTAGTCCCCCTCTGGGTCCACCACGAGAATCTGGTAACCCGCGTCAGCGATATGCTCCATGAGCGCGGTCGTGAGGGTCGATTTCCCGCTCCCCGAGGTACCGCACACCAGTAGGCCGGCGCCGGCCGGGTCGACCGTTTCTTCCTGCTTGTCTTCGGTTTCACCCACAGGAACACGGTGTCGGGCGAGCGTTTTCAGATCGGAAAGGTCGTCTGCAATCATCCTGTCGATGAGTTGCGTTACCCCCGCGCCGCGTTTCCCCGGCATCACGATGTCGGCCGTGTCTTTCACCGCGGGGAGCGCGTTCGCGACCGCGGCGGAACACTCGCACACTTTGAGGAATGCGTGGTCGTTTTCGGCATCTCCGACGCCGACTGCGTTGTGCGGCGACAATCCCAGGTCCGTGAGTGCCGCGGCGAGACCCGTGGCCTTGTTCACGCCCGACGGCAGCACCATCACGGCGCCCTTGTTGAAGATCACCTGTAACTCAAGGCCCATGTCGCGAATAGTGTCGAGCACAGTATTTTCGTGCGGCTCGAACGTGGCGACGATGACATGCCCGGTAGAAACCGGCGTAACCCCGCGCGTGCGGAGGGTTTCCGCGAACGCGGGCGGCGGGGGCTCGACGAGGACGCGGACCTCTTTGGTAGCCGGGATATAAACGACTGCGCCGTTCTCGACGACGGCGCTATCGAACAGATCGAGGCGCGGGAAGATCGCGAGCAGATCGGGTAACTCGCGGCCGGTCACCATCACGAGTTTGCGCCCAGACTTCTTCAGGCGCTCAAGGGCCGCGAGCGTATCGTCGTCCACGACACCGTCGTGGGCAATGGTGCCGTCGTAATCGGTAGCGAGGGCGTGGAACCGCATGAAGCACTCCGCGAGAAGTGGGCGTGGAAATTCTACGCCCCCACCCCCGAAGGTCGCGTTACTTCTTGTTGCCGGTTTCCGTTGGCGGCTTCGGTTGGTCGAGTAATCCGCGTGCTTTCAGCCAGTCGCCGGCCCGATCGGGCCAGGTCGAGCATGGGTGCGAAGTTTTCTTCATGCCGTATCCGTGCCCGCCGCTCGCGTAGAGGTGCAATTCCGAGGGCACCTTGTTTTTCGTCAGTGCCGTGTAAAGTGCGACACTGCCCTCGCTTGTGACCGGGTCATCGGACGAGTGCGCGAAGAACATCGGCGGCGAGTCCGGCTTCACCTCGTATTCCGGCTTCAGTTTGCCCTGTTTATCGGTGAGGTACGCTGGATAGACGAGGATCGCGAAGTTCGGTTCGTGACTGAAGACCTCGTCCGCCTTGTCGACCGCGTCGTACATTCGCTTCTTTGTGAGTGCGGTGCAAGCTGTCAGGTGCCCACCCGCAGAGAACCCGAGCATCCCGACGCGCGTGGGGTCGATGCCGAGTTCTTTTTGCCGGCTGCGAACCAAGCTGATTGCCCGTTGCGCGTCCTGCACCATCGCGAGGTTTTCGGGCGTTTGCGCGTCGCGCTTCGGCACGCGGTACTTCAACAACACAGCGGTGACGCCGAGCTTGTTCAACCACGCGCAGACGTCCGAGCCCTCGTGCTCGATCGCCAGAATGCTGTAGCCCCCGCCGGGCGCAACAACGACCACAGTGCCGGTGTTTTTGTCTTTGGGAGGGGAGTAAATGGTGATGGTCGGCTCGCTCACATTGCCGAGCCGCTTCACATCGTTCGGTCCCTTTTGCTCCAGAAACTTCTCCGCGCCGATGTCTTTGGTTTCTCCTGGCGCTTTTCCGGGCCAGAGCTTCACCACGGCTGGTTCCTCTCCGCGCGCGGGGAGCGCGAGGGCAAGTGCGAATACGAGTGCGAACCAAACACGCGACATATGGCTGCCTCCTTTGGTGAATCTGTAACGCAGTAATTTCCGAGGTGAATCGGAGCGCGGGTGTGCGGTACAATTTGCCTCGTAGCGCCCCGGGCGCTGCGCCGCCATTGTGCTCTCCCGCGCTCGCCACGACAATGAGCATTCCATGCCACGAATCGCGATTTCGGTTTTACTCGCGCTGTTCGCCAGTTTGATCGCCGCACCCTCCCGCGGGATCGATACGCCTGCGGCGAAGACGCACTGGGCGTTTCAGCCACCCGTGCGCCCGCTCGTACCCGAAACGCAACACCCACGCTCCGCGATTCGCAACGACATCGATCGCTTCATTCTGTCGCGGCTCGACAAAGAGAAGTTGAAGCCGTCGCCGGAAGCGGACCGCGTTACGCTCTGTCGCCGTCTGTACCTCGATCTCGTCGGACTGCCTCCCACGCCGAAGGAAGTCGACGAGTTCGTTGCGGATAAACGAGCGGATGCTTACGAGCGCCTTGTCGAGAAGTTACTCGCGTCGCCGCACTACGGTGAGCGCTGGGCGCGGTGGTGGCTCGATGCGGCCCGCTTTGCTGACAGCGACGGTTACGAAAAAGACATGTCGCGCCAGGTCTGGGCGTACCGCGATTACGTCATCAGCGCATTCAATCGTGATCTGCCGTTCGACCAATTCGCGATTGAGCAAATCGCGGGTGATCTGCTCCCGAACCCGACTCAGGATCAGATCGTCGCGACCGGTTTCCTCCGGATGTCGATGCTGAACGAGGAGGGTGGAGTCGATCCCGAACAGTTCCGGATGGACGCGATGTTCGACCGTATGGACGCGGTCGGCAAGGCGTTCCTCGGGCTGAGCGTCGCGTGCGCGCAGTGCCACGACCACAAATTCGACCCGATCTCGCAGGAAGAGTATTACCGGCTGTTCGCGTACCTCAACAACGACCACGAGGCGCAACGAGTCGTCTACACCGTGCCCGAACGCATGACGATCAACCGTATCCGGACGCAGATTACGGAGATCGAGACGAAGCTCAAGGAAGTGAACGCGGGCTGGGAGAAACAGCTCGCGAAGTGGGAGGAGAGTGTCAAAAAGGAACCGTCGTGGAAGACCGTCGCCGTTGAGAACGCCGGGGATAATTCGCAGCGGTACATCCCGCAGAAGGACGGCTCGATACTCGCGCAGGGGTACGCACCCACGAAGTTCAGCACGCTGATGCGCGGAGCCAGCCCCACAAAGAAGATCACCGCGTTCCGGATCGAGCAACTCAACGACCCGAATCTGCCGTGCGGCGGCCCCGGGCGGTCGTTTATGGGCACGAGTGCGCTCAGTGAGTTCATCGTGGAAGTGGAGTCCGCGAAGGAGCCGGGCAAGCGAACGAAGGTGAAATTCGTGAAGGCCGTCGCGGACTACGCGAACCCCGAACGTTCTCTGGAGCCGAACTTCGACGATAAGGTCGATCGGCGCCGCGTAACTGGCCCAGTGGAGTTCGCCATTGATGGCAAGGACGACACCGCGTGGGGCATCGACGCCGGCCCCGGTCGACGGAATGTTCCGCGTGTCGCGGTGTTCGTGCCCGAGAAGCCGATCGAGTTGCCGGACGGGGGAACGCTGCATTTTAGCTTGAAGCAGATGCACGGCGGCTGGAACAGCGACGACCACATGAACAACAACCTCGGTCGCTTCCGACTGAGCGTGACCGACGATGTGAAGCCGGACGATCAACCGCTCCCTCTGCTGGTTCGCAAGGCACTTGCGGTCCCAACCGCCAAGCGTAACCCGGGCCAGGCGCAAACCGTATTCTCGCACTGGCGCACGACGGCGGAAGGCTTCAAAGACACGAACGAGAAAATCGAAGCACTCTGGAAAGAGTGGCCGGAAGGTTCCACGAGCTTGGTCGCGGAGCGGCGCGCCGACCCGCGTGCGACGAGCATTCTGAAGCGCGGCGATTTCCTCCGCCCCGGTGCGAAGGTGAATGCGGGCGTCCCCGCGTTCATGCACGCTCTTCCCAAAGACGCCGAGGCGAGCCGGCTCACACTCGCGAAGTGGCTCGTGGACAAGAAGTCACCGACCACAGCCCGCGCGATCGTGAACCGCGTGTGGCAGGTGTACTTTGGCGCGGGTCTGATGACTTCGCCCGAAGAGTTTGGCCTCCAGGGGAACAAACCCACGCACCCGGAACTGCTGGACTGGCTGGCCAGTGAATTCATGAACCCCGCCCCCCTCCCACAACCGGCGCACGAAAAGGCAAAGGAGGTTGGGGGATTAGGTTATGGAAGCAACCCCTCCCCAACCCCTCCCCCAAGGGGAGAGGGGCTTAATACCGCCTCTGGTATTGCTCCCCCTTCCTTCTTAGGGAAGGGGGTTGGGGGGTTAGGTTCTGCTCCCTGGTCCCTCAAGCATCTCCACCGCCTCATCGTGACCAGTGCGACGTACCGGCAGTCGTCGCGTGTCACACCGGAATTGCTTGCCAAAGACCCGGAAAATAAGCTCCTCGCGCGAGGGGCACGGTTCCGGACTGAAGGCGAGATCGTGCGCGATATTGCGCTTGCCGCAAGCGGGTTACTGAACTCGAAAATCGGCGGGCCGAGTGTATTCACGCCCGCTCCCGATTTCCTCTTCAAGCCGCCCGCGAGTTACGGGCCGTTCGAGTGGGTGGAGGCACGCGGCGAAGATCGTTACCGGCGCGCGCTGTACACGTTCCGCCGGCGCTCGACACCTTACCCCGCGCTGACGGTCTTCGATGTGCCCGTCGGGGAGGCTTCGTGCGTCAAACGCACGCGCACGAACACGCCGCTTCAGGCACTCACCGGGCTGAACGAAACGATCTTCGTCGAATCGGCCCGCGCGCTCGGCAAACGGGCCGTTCTCGAAGGGGGTAAGACGGATACCGAGCGCCTCACGTTCGCGTTCCGCTTGTGCGTCTCGCGCAAGCCCACCGCGGACGAACTCGCGATCCTCTCGACCGTGCTGGAGAACACCCGCAAACGGTTCGAGGAGGGTGAAGCGAACGCGGCCGAGGTAGCTACCGGCACTCGGGACCACGACGCCAAACCGGAGGGCCTTACCTTCGCGGATTGGGGCGCGTTCACGATGGTCGCGCGCGTGCTTCTCAACCTGGACGAAACCGTTACGAAAGAATGACTTCCTCGGAGAAGCGCGGACGCGGAATTCGGAACTGAGAACGAAACACCAAGGCTAAGGGACGATATGACCTCTCTCCACAGAACACTCACGATCGCTGCTCTCGCTGCGTGCGTGTCACTGCTACCCGCCGAAGATAAGCCGAAGCCGGCCGCTGTTGTGCCTAACGAGGGCGAGGTGAAGGGGCTGTTCAACGGCAAGAATCTCGACGGTTGGGTGAACGTGAATTGTCACCCCGACACGTTCTTCGTGAAGGGCGACGAGATCATCACGACGGGAACACCAACCGGTTTCCTCCGAACCGAGAAGCAGTACGAAAATTTCGAGCTGGACTTCGACTGGATGCACGTCGAGAAGGAGAAAATGGCGAACAGCGGGCTGTTCGTGTGGGGCGATCCGCTCCCGGCCGTGGGCACGCAGTACACACGCGGGATCGAAGTGCAGGTGCTCATCAACTACGCCCCGAAGGACGGTTGGGCGACGAGCCACGGTGACATCTTCAGCATCCACGGTGCGCGCTGCACGCCGGACCGTCCGCACCCGACCCGCAAGGGCATGGAGCGCTGCCTGCCGAGCGAGAACCGCGTGAAGGGCGGAGGCGAATGGAACCACTACAAGGTCATCGCCAACGACGGCGCCATCAAACTGCATGTGAACGGCAAGGAGGTTTCGGGCGTGAGCAAGAGCAATCCGCGTAAGGGCTACCTTGCACTGGAGAGCGAAGGCGCGGAGTGCCACTTCAAGAACATCAAGATTAAGGAACTTCCGAGTACCAATCCGAAGCCCGAAGAGTGTGCGAAGGTCGCGGAGGGACACGTCTCGTTGTTCAACGGCACCGATCTGAAAGGGTGGACGACGAAGGAGGGCGAGTGGAAGGTCGCTGGGGCCGTGCTGAAGTGTACCGGTACGGCCGACATCGTGACCGAGAAGCGGTACGGTGCGGCGGAACTGATTTTCGATTGGAAGGTTCCGCAGAATACCGAAAAATCCCAGTGTGTCGTATCGGTTGGCGGAGCGCCTCTTATTATCACGCTCCCGAACGGGGTGAAACCAGGATCGTGGCAGCGCCAGACGTTCCGAGTCGAAAAGGCCCGGGGAGTTGCTCCCATCGCGTTCAAGGCAACCGAGGGTCTTGAACTCATGAACGTGTTTGTCCACGAACTGAAGGGGAACAAGTAATGTCCGCTTTCCCTTCGCACGTGAACGCGCTCGCTGCCCGGCAGCAGTTACTCAACCGCCGGTGGTTCCTCCGAGATTGTGGCGTCGGCCTCGGCACGATCGCACTGGCGGATATGGCCCGCGCGACCGACGCGCCCAAACCGCGGACGCACCACGAACCGAAGGCCAAGCGCGTCATTTACCTGTTCATGGGCGGCGCGCCAAGTCACCTGGAACTGTTCGACAACAAGCCGCAACTCGCGAAGTTCGACGGTACACTCCCGCCGCCGGACCTGCTCCGGAACTACCGGGCCGCGTTCATCAACCCGAACTCGAAGCTGCTCGGGCCAAAGTTCAAGTTCAAGAAATTCGGTAAGAACGGCACCGAACTCGGTGAATTGCTCCCGCACCTCGGCGAAGTGGTCGACGACATTGCCATCGTGAAATCGATGAACACGGATGCGTTCAATCACGCGCCGGCGCAAATCATGGCCCTCACCGGGCACCAACAGTTCGGGCGCCCGAGTGCGGGTGCGTGGGTCACTTATGGCTTGGGCAGCGAATCAAAAGACCTGCCCGGGTTCGTGGTGTTCAGCAGCGGGAGCAAGGGGCCGAGCGGCGGAAACTCGTGTTGGGGAAGTGGCTTTTTGCCGTCGAGTCACGCCGGTACGCTGTTCCGCTCTGCGGGCGACCCGGTGCTGTTCCTGGGCAACCCCATCGGTGTCGATTCCGCAATGCAAAAAGAATCGCTCGACGCGATCAACGCGCTGAACAAGAAGCGCCTTGATGTGGTCGGCGACCCGGAAATTGCCGCCCGTATCTCGGCTTACGAGATGGCTGGTCGGATGCAGAGCAGCGCGCCGGAACTCATGGACCTGAGCAAGGAGACGAAGGAGACGCTCGCGATGTACGGCGCGGAGCCGGGGAAACCGAGCTTCGCGAACAACTGTCTGCTCGCCCGGCGCCTGATTGAGCGCGGCGTGCGGTTCGTGCAACTGTTCCACGAAGCCTGGGACCACCACGGCGGGCTGACGAACGGGCTGAAGTCCGAGTGCGGCAAGACGGACAAGGCGAGCGCGGCACTCGTGAAGGATCTGAAGCAGCGCGGGCTGTTGAAGGACACGCTCGTGGTTTGGGGCGGCGAGTTCGGGCGCACGCCGATGGTTCAGGGCGGTAACGACGGGCGCGACCACCACCCGAATTGTTACTCCGTGTGGATGGCGGGCGGCGGAGTGAAACCGGGTCTGGTATTGGGCAAATCCGACGACCTTGGATTCAACGTGGTAGAGGACCACGTTCACGTTCACGACCTGAACGCGACCATCCTCCACTTACTCGGACTGAACCACGAGAAATTGACCTACCGGCTCCAGGGCCGCGACTTCCGACTCACCGACGTCCACGGCGAAGTAGTGGAGAAATTGATTGCTTGATACGTGGAATTGCTGATTGTCGATTTGAGATCGCGGATTGAAAACTGGCACAGCGTGGTCGTTTTCAATCCGCAATCTCGAATCACTCGAACAACTCCGCTCCCTCTGCGAGTCGATTGGGGACGAGCGGGCGGTCCTGCCAGTGACCGTCCGCGGTAACAGTTTGTAAGAATTCGGCGCGCACGAATTTGTATCGTTCGGTGACGGCGCCATCTTCTTCCACCTTGACGTACAGCCCCTCCATCACGCCCGAGAGATCGGTCTGGCGCACGGCTCGCTCCACGTCCCAGCCCAGGCGCGCGACGCCCTCACGCATCTGTGTCGGGGCGTTCGGGGTAACGAAGTGCGATGGCCCGACGAGCGTCTGCAAGTACTCTTCACCCGGGAATTCTCCCGCGAACAGCACCTTGACCGGCTTCACGGGCAAATCGGCCAGCAGTCCCGCGCGGCGCGGGGTGTCGAGGAACACGCCCGCTTCGGTGTCCAAGATGTCGAACTCCATGAAGAAGTGCGGAAGCGCGTCGTAGTAAACCGTGTGCTTCGCGTACATCCACTCGCCGTACATCACGAAGCGGTCCGTCAACCGGTCGAGGAGCCGGTCTGATATCGCCCCGGCCCACTGCTTCAGGAGATCGAACTGGCGCTCGCGCGGCCCGCCGATCAGGTAGTGCCCGCGGCTCTGCAAGCGAAGCGCGTAGTCCGGGCCGAAGCTGATCCCGCAATTGGCGCCGTCCATCTTTTCTTCGATGACGACGTGCTTGCCCCTCAACTCGGACACGGGCACCGCGTCGAGGTCTTCGTCGCCCGGTTGCAAGCGCGAACCGATCAGGTGGCGCGTGCGGGGATATTTGCGGATCGCGTTCATGAGTAAAGAACCTGCCCGGTCCCCTCTAATCTCCAGGGAATAGGCTTCTTGACACCGATTATGCAAGAAAGGTTCATTTCCGGCGGGCCGGTGCCCGATTGTTTACGTGAACGCGCGATCAAAAATCACACGCAACTGACATTGCGCCGCCAACGTGTGAGCGGCAAGATTCTCGCAGTTCCTTTCCTCAAGGGGGTTCACGATGTCCGAAAAGAATGGCCTGATTCCGCACTTGGTGGTGAAGAACGGTGCGAAGGCGATCGAGTTCTACGTGGCTGCTTTGGGCGCCGTTGAACTGGCCCGTATGCCCACCGAGGACGGGCGCCTGATGCACGCGGCGCTCAAGATCGGCGACGCGACACTGTTCTTGTGCGACGATTTCCCCGAATACTGCGGGGGCGTGTCGCGTGCGCCGGCCGGCCCGTCGCCGGTCACGTTGCACTGGTGCGTGCCGAACTGCGACGCGGCCATCGCGAAGGCGCAACAGGCCGGCGCCACGGTCACGATGCCGGCCGCGGACATGTTCTGGGGCGACCGGTACGGCCAAATCGTGGACCCGTTCGGGCACGCATGGTCGTTCAGTCACCCCCTCACGGCCGAACAGAAAGAGGCCGCCGAAAAAGCGTGGGCCGAGCAGAACCAGTTTGGCAAAAAAGCCGTCGCCTAAGTGAGCAGAGCAAAGCAGCGATCAGATCTTCATGTGTTTGGTTTGAAGCTCCGGTAGGAGCGTCAGAGTGTAGCCAGGGGTGAAGCGCGAGCGCAACCCCTGGCGAACTTCCACGAACCCAACGCACTCCCAACGCGCCTGCCGCAAACACATGCGGTCTTTTTGTCGCGATGCGGCCTCGCCAGGGGTGAAGCGCGAGCGCAACCCCTGGCGAGGCCGCATCGCGACCCATTCGGGGCTTAAAACCAATACGTTGGGTTTCTGTCCCTGATCCCAGTTTTGCCCCGATCGTTACACGAACATGATCTTCGTCACGTCACCGTCCGTGGCGCTGAAATCGAGCAACACGTCATCGAATTGCGGGGACGGCGAGGTGGACTTGTTTACCTGTCGGCGAATGAACGTGTCGGCCCCGCTCCCGCCGATGAGCACGTCCTGCTTGCAGTCCTTTGTGCCCACATCAAGGGTGTCATTCCCGGCGCCGCCGTCGAGCACGTCCGTGCCCTTCCCACCAACCAGCGAATCGTTCCCGTCACCGCCTACCAGGATGTCGTCCTTCTGACCGCCGATCAGCTTGTCGTCCCCGGCGCCACCGATGATTTGAAGTTTCACGTCCGCGGCCGAGCCGTCGAGCACGTCGTTCCCGTCGCCGCCGTCCATCGTCACGGTCTTCACGCCGGTGCCGGCTAGCGCGGTCACGGTAATCGTGTCGTCACCACTTTGCGTTTGCATCACCACGTTCTCTGTGGTCGTGATGCCGATCTTGAACGGCACGAGGTTGGTGCGCTGGAACAGCGCGCCGCCCGTGGTCGGGTCCGCGTCGAGCCGGAACGCATCACCCTGGTTATTGCCGTTACCGACGATGACCGCAGTGTCGTTCCCGGTCCCGCCGTCGAAGGTATCGACGAGCGTGCCGGGCAGCCAGCGGAGCGTGTCGTTCCCGCTCCCGCCGAGCATCACGTCGTTGCCGAACCCGCTATCGAGGAAATCGTCGCCGGCCCCGCCGTCCATCACGAGGTTGCCGACGATCGCGTTGCCGACGACCCCGCCCACGAAGCCGCCAATCCCGGAACTGATACGGTCGTTTCCGTTACCACCTGAAAGAGTGCCGTTGGGGGCCGCGGCGAGTTTGCCGTTCGCGTCGAGAACGTTCAGCGAGCGGTCCAGGTTGATCGTGTCGTCGCCGCCCTTCGCGTCGACGTTGACCGTTTGCAGGTTGGCCTTGTTCGCGGTTCCGAAGGTGGTGTTGATGGTAACGGCCGCGCCGTTGTTGGTCACCTGGAGGTTGCCGGTGGCGTCGGCGGAGACAACGAGGTTGTTTGCGTTTCCGTCTCCAATGACAGTGAGCGTTGAGGTGTTGAAAATAGCGAGTACAGCAGGGACTTCGCGCTGTTCGAGGGTGCTGAGCTTCGGCAGGAACTGGGAGAGAGTACGAGCGGTCGCGGACATTCAGTGCGTTCCTTTCGGGGCGCGCGGGTGCCGTGGCGCGTTGGAGCACCCGGTGCGCGTAGGGAGGCGGTCGCGGTGCGAGACCGGGAGCGCCGGACAAAGAAAATAAGGCAACACGGCCGGAATCAGCCGGCCAACCGAGGGGGCGAGTGCGAACTAACGGCGCGGGATGGGGACCGCGCGGGGGACGGCGAACAACGATCGCGAGTAACGAACGGTGACGGGACGAGACTATTCTTAGTGCCAGCGCGCACGGTTGGTCAACGCGCCGGATTTCTTTTGCGCGTCTTCGTGCCGGTACTTCCGACAGTCATGAAAACACAGAATTCCCAAATTTTGAATCGCGCCGAATTGTGCCACGAAAGGAACCGGCCACCGACTCGTGAGCCGGTGGCCGTGGAAGCGTGAGCGCATTTTTTGTTACGCCGGGCGCGGCTTCTCCGAGTAACCCTTGCCGGTCTTCTCGGCGACGAGTTTGTCGTACTCCTTCTGCGTCTTCGCGGCGTCCGTGAACTCCTTGCGCGTCTCGCGGCCGGGGGTGCCGATCTTGCCCCACTGCGTGACGATGTCGGTGCCCTCGGTCCAAACTTCCCAGAACTTGTTGGACGAACCGTCCACGAACTCGAAATACCGTTTGGTCGTCGTATCCATCGTCGATCCTCCAGTTGGAGTTGGGAGAGAGGCGGGAACGGGTTTGGGTTCGGACTTGGGTTTCGGGACTTCCGCCGGTTTCTGCGGCGTTACGGCGGCGACCACGGGCACGGGAGGCACCACTGCGACGGTGGCCTTCTCGATTTTCACCGGCTCCGGAACGGGAGCGAACGTTTCTTTTTTCCGCGTGGGCGGTGCCGCGTTCGGGTAACCGTCGGGGCGCGGGCCAACGTACACGGGGAACCGCAACGCGCCGTCGTCGGTCAACTCCTGATACTTCACGGTGATGATGCTTCCCTTCGCCGGCGGATTGTCGCGGTCCTTGTCTTTCAGGCCCGTACCGACTTTGCATTTAACGCCGGTGCTCAAGCGCACCCACAGTGCTCCCACGCGCCCGGCGTGCCGCCCCTCGCCCGGTTCGTAGTCCGTTACGACCACTTCCATGTCGAGGAACTTTTTGACCTTCAGGATCGTTGAAGAACGCACGCGCTCGTAAAGAGAACCGGGTTTCCGGAGCATCAGCCCCTCACCACCAAGGCCGGTAACGCGATCGAGTTCGGCCCGAACGTGGTCGTTCCCGGTGCAAGCGATGTGTTCAACCAGGGATGTGAACTGGTTCTTCCAGACGGGAGCGGCGGTGCTCAGGAACTTCACTCGGTCCTCGAACGGGCCGGATGCGTCGGGCGCGTCGAAAACGAGATACCGGAGGTCTTTCCAGCGGTCCGGTGTTCCCTGGCTTTTCGCGATATCCGTGGCGGGCTGGAACTTCTTGCGCGCGATCCACAGTTCGCCGTCGAGTGGGTGACTGGGCAACCCCGCAGTAAACCAGTCCGGGGCGTAGTAAATGTTGTACCCACGCGAGAGGAACTGTTTGCCGTCCCAGTAGGCCCGCACGCCGTCGAGTTTTTCGCTCATCCACCAGCCGGTGAGGTCTTGTTTCTCGTCCCAGGGCTCTCCTTGGAGCAACGGCAGTTCCTTCTTGTCTTCCGCGCCTTTGGGTTTGGGGGGTAGCAGCTCCCCCGCGCTCGCGAGGCGCTGTTCTTCGACCGCGTCGCCGCGGAGTTTGCGGATGTGTTTGCACGTGCGCGCGTTGCTCGGCGCGTTTTGATTGAGCCACGCGGGACAGGAACAGGAATACACGCCGCCAACGTTCTTGATCTTGTACGGGTTTTTACCGGAACCCTGCATTTCGTAGATTTGGCCGTCATTGAGGTCCATAAAACACCCGCGTTGGTTTGGTGTGGTGGAAGAGAAACTAACGCCGGAAGCGGGCCGTTGCAATCGTCGTAGTCGCGTGCCCCGGATAAGTTTTCCGTCGCTGTAAGCTCGGTGTTAACTTCTGGTAGTTCTCCGCATCAAGATTCGCAGAGATCGGTTTCACATCACCTTCACGTGCCGCGGCGTCCGAGGCGTTGAATACACGTTCGCGGCGGAATTCGGGAGCACGTCATGGCACGGTTCAGCGGTAAGGTCGCACTCGTGACCGGTGGGACGAGCGGGATCGGTCGGGCGACTGCTGTTGCGTTCGCCAAAGAAGGCGCGCAGGTTGTGGTCTCGGGGCGGCGCGAAAAAGAGGGTTTGGCGGTTATCGAGGAGATCAAAGCGACCGGGGGAACGGCAATTTTTGTTCAAGCCGATGTCGCGAAAGAAGCGGACGTGAAGCGACTGGTCGAAGAAACGGCCGCGAAGTTCGGCCGGCTCGATGTCGCGTTCAATAACGCCGGGGTCGAATCCGTGGGGCCGGTTACGGAAGTCACGGAAGCCGAATACCGGCGCGTGTTTGACATCAACGTGTGGGGCGTCCTCGCCAGTATGAAGTATGAAATTCCAGTGATGTTAAAGACCGGCGGCGGGGCGATCATCAACACATCGAGCGTCGGGGGCACATCGGCATGAGCGGCGTGTCCGTGTACATCGCGACCAAGCACGCGGTCGAAGGGATCACGAAGTCGACGGCGCTGGAGTACGCGAAACAGGGCATCCGCGCGAGCGCTGTGGCCCCGGCCGCGATCGTGACGGAGATGATCGATCGGTTCGTCGGCGGCGAGCACAGCGAACAGGGGAAGGCGCTCGCCTCGATGCACCCGGTCGGGCGAATGGGGCGCGGGGAAGAAGTGGCCGCGGCCGTGCTCTACCTCGCGAGCGACGAAGCGAAGTTCACCACCGGCATCTCGCTCCCGGTGGACGGCGGGTTCCTGGCTCAGTAACCCAATCGCACCTCTCCCCTCACGTCATTCAGGAGCGCTGTCATGGCAACGGTCGCGATCGTTTACTTCTCCGCTCAGGGACACACGCACCAGCTCGCCGAGGCCGTCGCCGAAGGCGCGCATGGGGTGAGTGGCACGACCGTTGAATTGGTCCGGCTCGTCGGCGCGGATATCGTCGAGGGTCGGTGGAAGAATCCCTCCGTGCTGGCGAAACTGGCCGCGGTCGACGCGATCGTGTTCGGTACCCCGACCTATATGGGCGGGTACGCGGCACAGTTCAAGGCGTTCATCGACACTTGTAGCGAAGTGTGGATGGCCCAGGGGTGGAAGGACAAGCTCGCGGCCGGGTTCACGCACTCGCAGAATTTGAGCGGGGACAAGCAGAGTACGCTCATCGGGCTGTGGGTGAACGCAATGCAGCACAGCATGGTTTGGGTCAGCCCCGGTATCAAGGTCGAGGGGTTCGATGCGGACAAGTTGAACCGACTGGCCGGGTACGGGGGCGTGATGGCGCAAACGGCGTGGGGGCAGGAGAAAGTGAACGAGGGCGACCGCAAAACGGCCGTGGTCTTGGGCCAGCGCGTCGCCGAAACCGCTGTTCGTTGGGTGAAGGGCAAGTAACCACAACCACTTTCACGGAGCGAGCCAATGTCGATTCGCGCGTTCGCGGCACAACAGCCCAAAGGTGAGTTGAAGGCGTTCGAGTACGATCCCGGAGCGCTCGGCGACGAGCAGGTGGAGATCGCCGTTTCGCACTGCGGGATCTGCCACTCGGACCTGTCGATGCTCGACAACGATTGGGGCATGAGCGCGTACCCGCTGGTCGCGGGGCACGAGGTGGTCGGCACCGTGACCGCGGTCGGTTCGCACGTCGCGACTGTGAAACCGGGCGCGCGAGTTGGCCTGGGCTGGTACTCGCAGAGCTGTATGCGCTGCCGACAGTGCATGAGCGGCGATCACAATCTTTGCCCGACCGCGGAGCAAACGATCGTCGGGCGCCACGGTGGGTTCGCGAACAAGGTCCGCGCGCACTGGGCCTGGGCGACTCCTCTGCCCGAGGGGATCGACCCGGTGAAGGCCGGTCCGCTATTTTGCGGCGGGCTGACGGTGTTCAACCCGCTCGTGCAGTTCGACGTGCGCCCCACGCACCGCGTCGGGATCGTCGGGATCGGCGGACTGGGGCACATGGCGGTACAGTTCGCGAACAAGTGGGGCTGTGAGGTGGTCGCGTTCTCGTCTTCGGCGGGGAAGACCGACGAGGCGAAGCGGCTCGGCGCGCACCACGTCGTCAACTCCAAAGACGATGCGGCCATGCAGAAGATCGCGGGGACGCTCGACCTGATCCTCGTGACCGTGAACGTGCCGCTGAACTGGCAGGCGTACATTACGGCACTCGCGCCGAAAGGCCGGCTGCACTTCGTGGGTGCCGTGCTCGAACCGATCGCGGTTCCGGCGATGGCGATGATTATGCCGCAGAAGTCGCTCTCCGGGTCGCCACTCGGAAGCCCGGTCACAACGGCAGACATGCTCGCGTTCTGCGCCCGGCACAAGATCGAGCCGGTCACGGAAACGTTCCCGCTCACGAAGGTGAACGATGCGCTTGCTCACGTGCGCGCCGGCAAAGCGCGATACCGCGTCGTGCTGGAAAACGATCTGAAGATTTAGTGACTGAAGACCCTTCGTACTCTTCCCCGAAGACCGGGCGTCGCCGTGAAAGAAGTCACCACGACGCCTGTTGTACTTTGTGCTGCTCCCTTCTCTGTTTAACGAGAGGGCCGGGCCGAACCTCGGCCCCGGTTGCTCACTTTATCTGGAGGTTTCATGCCCGTTCCGCCCGAAACCGTCTTGACGCAACTCGGCTGGCGCTACGCTACCAAGAAGTTCGACCCCACGAAGAAGATCGCCCCCGAGTTGTGGGCGCAGCTCGAACAGGCGCCTGTGCTGGCACCGTCGTCCTACGGGCTACAACCGTGGAAGTTCGTTGTGGTTACGGAGCCGGGCGTGCGGGCGCAACTGCACGCGGTGTCGTACAACCAGGCGCAAATCCTGGACGCCTCGCACCTCGTGGTGTTCGCCGCGAAGAACCCGCCCACCGCGGCCGACATTGACGCTTACGTCGCCCGAACTGCGCACGTGCGCGGAGTCACGGTCGAGAGCCTCGATGCGTTCAAGCAGATGATGCTCGGCTCGCTCTCGCGGATGGACGCGGGGCAAGCGCACCGCTGGGCCGCGCGCCAGGCGTATATCGCGCTGGGCGTATTCATCGCCGCGGCCGCGCTGGTTGGCGTGGATGCGTGTCCGATGGAGGGGTTCCAAACCGACAAGTACGACGAGATTCTCGGGCTGAAGGAGAAGGGACTGGCGTCGGTGGTGATCGCGACCGCGGGCTACCGGTCACCGGAAGACAAGCACGCGAGCAACGCCAAGGTGCGGTTTTCGGTAGACGACGCGACCATTCGCATCTGACCTGGGCTTCCGCTGAAGCTGTAAGTACGCTCCTTGATTCGCCTCTGCCAGTTCGTTACTCGGAGTCAGGAATGACCAAGTTGATTGCGACTTGTGTGCTGACACTTACCCTCGCCCCCGCGCTCACTGCTGCCGACTGGACGCAGTTCCGCGGACCAGCGGGAACGGGTGTGGCTGACGACCAAAAGCCGCCGGTGAAGTTCGGATTGAAAGAAAATCTCGCATGGAAGGTCGCGGTTCCGCCGGGCGCTTCGTCGCCGATCGTGGTCGGCGACAAGATCGTGCTGACCGCGTTCGAGGGCAACAAACTCTTCACCATCTGCTACTCCTGCGCGGATGGTAAGGAACTGTGGCGCAAGGAATCGAAAGCCAAGAAAATCGAATCGTTCCACCCGACCGAAGGCAGCCCGGCCGCGTCCACTCCCGTGAGCGACGGGAAAACGGTCGTGAGCTACTTCGGTTCCTGCGGTTTGGTGTGCTACGACCTCGACGGGAACGAGCAGTGGAAGTTCGAGTTGCCGACGGCGGTGACGAACAACGAGTTCGGGACCGGGACGTCCCCGGTCGTCGTGGACGGCGCCGTGGTGCTCGCGCGCGATCTGTCGAAGGACTCGGCCGTGTACGCAATCGACCTCGCGACCGGTTCACAGAAGTGGAAGGCCGAACGCAAGCAAAAGACCGCGTACAGCTCGCCGGTCGTGTGGGACGACGGTGGCACGAAGGTGCTGATCGTTCCCGGTATGGCGTCTCTCACCGGGTACGACCTGCAATCGGGTAAGGAGCTGTGGGTCGTCAACAAGATGTCGTCGGTCGCGTGTACCACGCCGGTGGTGTTCAAGGACACGCTGGTGTACTCGGGGTGGGCGCCCGGGGGCTCGGACTTCAAACTTCCCACGTTCGACGAGATCTTGAAGCAAGCCGGAGACGACAAGCTCGGCTACCTCACGAAAGACGGGGCCGCAAAAACGCCGTTCGGAAACTTCTTCGATAACAACGATCCGAACAAAGACGGCAAAATCACTCGTGAGGAGTGGGCCGAGAACATGAAAGTGCTCGAAGGCGGTGAGAACCGAGCCGTCGCATTAAAGCGAGGTGGGAAGGGTGAGATTGCGTGGTCATACACCAAGAACCTGCCCTACGTTCCCAGCCCCGTCGTGTACCGCGATCGGATGTACCTGCTTAAGGACGGCCCGCTGATGACGTGCCTCGATGCGAAGACCGGTAAGCCCGTGTACGAGGCCGAGCGCGTGAAGGCGGGTGCCCGATACTACGCCTCACCGGTCGCGGCGAACGGGCACATCTACATCGCGTCCTTGGAGGGTACGGTAGCCGTGATCGTTGCGGGCGAGGACGCCCCAGACGTCGTGTACTCGGTGAAGTTACCAGAGCCGGTGCGCGCGACGCCGGCCATCGCCCACAACACGCTCTACGTGCGCAGTGATAAGTTCCTCTATGCTTTCACCGAGAAAAAATAGATCGTAAGTTCGGTGAAACGCGAGCGGCCCGCGGAGATTGATGTCTCCGCGGGCCGCTCGCGTTTGAGGTCACTGGTATGGCGTCGGGTCTGGTACGCCGGCCTCGGCGAAGCCCTTCTTTCGCAACGAGCACGAGTCACACCGGCCACACGCCTTACCGGTCGCATCAGGATCGTAGCAACTCAGAGTTTGCGAGTAGTCCACACCAAGTTTCACCCCCTCGCGAATGATCTCCGCCTTCGTCATCTTGAGGAGCGGCGAGTGAACGCGGAACTTACCCGCGCCTTCCGTACCGGCTTTCGTCGCGAGGTTCGCGAGGCTCTCGAACGCGCTCAGGAACTCGGGGCGGCAGTCGGGGTAGCCACTGTAATCCAGAACGTTGGCGCCAATGAAGATGTCGAACGCACCCACCACTTCGGCCAAGCCGAGCGCGACCCCAAGTAGGATCGTGTTGCGAGCGGGGACGTAAGTTATTGGGACGCCGTGGGTCATGTCATCCGTGGAGCGGTCCTTCGGTACTGCGATGTCCGCCGTGAGTGCCGAGCCGCCGATTTGTCGCAGATCGAGTTTTACCACGCGGTGATCGACCACACCGAGTGCCTTCGCCACAGTCGCGGCCCGGTCGAGTTCGACGCGGTGGCGCTGGCCATAATCAACCGCCAGTGTGTGACACTCGAACCCCTGGCTCCGCACGACCGCGAGCGCCGTAGTGCTATCCAGCCCGCCGCTGAGAAGAACGACCGCTTTCATTTACACTCCAATCGAGCTAGTTACTCGCCTCACCGCTGTTGCGGCGAAACGAGGTGGAACCGCCCGCGCGCTTCATCTATCAAGATAGGTACCCTACGAGATGCACCACAATGGAACTGACTGAAACCCCGTCCGTTGAGCAGTTGGAAACGTTCCCGAACCCGCGCCCGGGGCGGGAGTTTTCGATCGAGATCGTGTGCCCGGAGTTCACGAGCGTGTGCCCGAAGACCGGCCAGCCGGATTTCGGCACGATCACGTTCACATACACGCCGGGCGATACGTGCGTCGAACTGAAGTCGCTGAAGCTGTATCTCCAGCGGTTCCGCAACCAGGGGATCTTCTACGAACAGGTGACGAACCGCTTGCTCGACGATTTCGTGGCCGCGTGCAAGCCGGTGCGGTGCAAGGTGGTGTCAGTGTGGACGCCGCGCGGCGGGATCACCACGACCGTGACCTGCGTGCATGAAGCGAACGAACGACCGGCGTAAATCGGCTGGTGAGCACACAGCAGAACGCTGCACACGTTCACCAGCCGGCTCGCGCCGGTCGTTCATAGAGCCGTCTGAGTTACTCGACGACGATCGCGTTTTCGAGGCGTGCGTGCGGGAGGGCTTCGCGTGCCCCCTGTTGAGCGAGCTGTTTCACGTGGTACGAACTGGCCCGGCCACGAAGCACCACGCGGTCGCCGCCCGTGGCGATTTCGACTTCGAGATTTTGCACCCGGCGGCTCGTCCGATCGGCCACTCGCTGTGTAACAAGCTCAGGTAATGACATAAGGTTTGTGCTCATCTGCCCGGTGTGCCTTCTCGCGTTGCCTAAAGGTCAAGCAATAATGCTTGATTACTATTCTTAACAGGCCCCGCCAGAGGCATTTTCCCCAGGTTATGGAATTTAGATGCAAACCGCAGTCCAGAAATCTGTTTCCGATTCGCAATATGTTGCCGATTCGCAACTTCTGAACTTGCGCGGTTTTCGCCCTCTTTTTGCTGACGAATTACGCACACAGGTGGCCAACGGTGCCCGGTGCGTGCGATTCGAGTACTGTTTCTCGTTCCTGTTTGTGACCATCCGCCGTCAGTCCGAAGTCTTCCTCACAAAATCCTGGCAACAACGGTACTTATGGGGCCTCTGGTACAGCGTTCTGGCTCTTTTACTCGGGCCGTGGGGCGTCCCGTGGGGTCTATTTTGGACCCTTTGGGCCGTTTGGGTGAACACGACCGGCGGCGCAGAATGTACGGCGAGCGTCCTGACTGCGCTAGAAACGTCTAGTACAGAATCGACGGATGCGCAAATCAATTCTCGCACTAAAGAAGTTCCCCCATCACCACCGGCTTACAATTAGCTCCGGTCACCGTTCCGCACTGCGCCGACGAGGAGGGACGCTTGTGGTTCGTCACGGTACGTTCGCTCTCATCGCCCTCGTCGTGGGCTTACTCATTTTGTCCGAAGGGCGAGCGTCGCTGCACCACCCGGAAGACCCGATGGCGGTTCCGGTGAGCGAAAAGGGTGTACCCGAAGCTCTTCCTTTTGAGGAATTCGGGCGCCGGCGCTTGGTGCTACTGAACGCGGGCAATCCGAAGTGGCTGCTCGAAAACACGAACCCCCGAGATCCCACGAAGAAGATCCGGACGGACCGCGGGACAGTCAAGGACCGCATTGATAAACGGTTGGCGCTCCGCAATCGGTCGGAGCTGGACAGTGTGGCTCTTGCGGTGGATTGGCTCCGGTACGGGCAACTGGCCGAGGCCACGAGCGCGTTGCGGGACCAGCGCCGCGGATTTTTGCCGAACATTACGCACGCACACATTGAGGCCACGCAGGGGAATTGGGATCGTGCGTTTCAGTTCCTCGATATCGCGAACGAGGAGCGCCCACCGAAGGAAATCCCCGGGCTCAAGCCACAAGAACTCGCGTGGCAACTCAAACTGAATACTGGCCCGCTCCTGAAACTCGTGCGGCTCCGGATGAGCGAAGCGCGAGGTGATAAGCCCGCGCCAGAAAACGAGTTGCCGGATGCGATTTTCCCCGTGAATTTCGCGAACACGGTCGATGGCGCGCTGGCGCCAGCAGAGCGCGAGAAGTTACCGCCCGATGCGCTCGCGACCGTGCAACAACTCGTGTTGTGGTTCCCACACGACCCGCGCCTCTACTGGCTACTTGGCGAGCTTTATGCGGCAAAAGGGGATTTCATTGCGGCGCGGAAGATCATGGACGAGTGCGTCGGGACGTTCACGTACAGCAATCGCAAGGTGCTGATGCAGCACCGCGAGGCCGTCACGAAGGTCGCGGACACAAAAGGACCGGCGTCCGATGATCCGCTGTTCGTGCAATCGGATGACACCCCCGTGCCGGCACCGCCGCTCTCACTGGGGACGGTGTGGATCTACTTCGGTGTGGTCGGAGTTGTCGCCCTGTTCGCGGCCGTTCGCGCGCTGTTGAGGCTCAGGAAGGCCAATGACACCCCGGGAGTACGCCCGTCACGATGATCGAGAACGTGTGGCTTGTTCACCCCGATGAGGCCATGTGCGCGGCGTTCCAGCGCCGGTTCACAGGGCTGCGCGGTGTTCGTGTCGTTCGAGGGCGATTTGAAGACCTGGAGCCGCACGACTGTTTCGTGACCGCCGGGAACGCTTTCGGGATCATGACCGCGGGCATCGACGCGGCCGTGGTCGGGTTTTTCGGCGAGGAACTCATGACGCGCGTGCAGCACCGCATCATGAACGACTACTTCGGTGAGCAACCGATCGGTACCGCGTTCGTGCTGGGTACGGGAAGTCCCAAGATCCCGTTTTTGGTTCACGCGCCGACGATGCGGGTGCCCGGGAACATTGACGGAACGGACAAAGTGTACTGCGCGACGTGGGCCGCGCTGCTCGCGGTTCAGGCTCACAACGCGACGAACGGCCACCCGATCGAAACGGTCGCGTTCCCCGCAATGGGGACCGGGTTCGGTGGGGTGCCGTTCGATGAGGCCGCGCGCCAAATGGCGGTCGCGTGGCGCAACTACCTCGACCCGCCGCACCGCCTCGACTGGGATTTCGTAGTCGAGCGCCACCGCGCGATTTGCTTCGACGGATCGCGTCAGGTCGTCCGCTGAATCGCTCTCGCTTCCGGAGCGCGGGGCGGGTAATCTATCCGCATGTCCACATCATTCTACAAGAAGGCGCGGAAGCACCTCTCGGGCAATTGCCCGGTCATGAAGCAAATCATTGACCGTGTCGGGCCGTGTACGCTCACCCCCAACGGGGACGACCCGTTCACGCTGCTCGTGCGGTGCATCATCTCGCAACAGATCTCGACCAAAGCCGCCCGGTCGATCTACGAACGACTCGCCGCCGCACTCAACGGTCCTCCGCCCACTAGCGGGACCGATCAGGAGAAGAGTGCGGCACTGACGATTCCGCTGGCGAAATTGGCGGAGTTCACCGAGGCGAAGTACAAGGAGTGCGGTATCTCCGGGCCGAAGCAGCGGACCATGCGCGCGGTCATCGATCACGTGAACGCCAACCCCGAACTGCTGCCGAGCATCCCCGATCTTGGTGACGATGCCATTCGCGAGCAACTGACGATTATCAAGGGTGTCGGTCCGTGGACCGTCGACATGTACTTGCTCTTCGGCTTGGGGCGCCCGGACGTGTTGGCGGTCGGTGACTATGGAATCAAGGTCGCGGTGAAAAACCAGTTCAACCTCCGCAAATTGCCCGACGCGGCAAAGATGACCAAGCTCGCGAAGCCGTGGGAGCCGTACCGCAGCGTCGCGTCGTGGTACCTCTGGCGGAGCCTGGAATTGAAAGCGGATGTTGAATGAAGGTGGTTGTAGTGGCTTCGGGCGAACGGCCGGTGTGAGCCGGCCGATGGTTGCACTCGTCGTTACCGGCCGGCTCACACCGGCCGTTCGCCTGCTCCCAACCTTCTGTCCGTTCGCCTGGAATCGCGTTTCAATCGCCGCCGCCATATTCCGGTTCGGGGAAGTCGGATTCGAGTTCGTCGACCCGCGCGCGAGTCGGCCAGGGGATCGAGCGCGGTGTGGGGGCCGTGACCGATACCGGTTCCGGGATGTCCGCCAGGGCCGCAATCCCGACGATCTCGGCGCGAGCACGCGCCGGGATCAGGCGCAAGCGCACCGAGAGCGACTCCGTGCCGGGGCGATCCACCGAAACGGTCACCTCCTGCGGCTCCGCCAACAGGAACCCGACCGGGACAACGACTTGCAATTCACCGCGTTCCAAAACGGCCATCACTCGTCCCCCAGAAAAGGGTGATAGGAAAGGGGCGCCGGGTGCGCCGGCGCGGGCGTAGCCGACACCGCAGTAAGGTGTGGCGCACAGTGAGGGGCTGGGAGAGGTTCCCGCCGCGAGTGCCGATTGGCGGGTTATCTGCTGAGGATAACGCTCACCGGTCGGATTTCAAAGGATCGTTTGGTGATTCCGTGAGCGAAATTTCGCGGCGTGCTGCCGACTTGAGGAAATCCGACAGCGCCACCTTAACGCGGGGTGGCGGGTGTGTCGAATGTATCAGCGGGAAATGTTGTGCGTTCGCGCGATTTCGAGTCGGGTCGAACTGTGTGGGGAACATGGAGAAAACGCGGGCAATTTCCGGTGCGGTGGTGAGGCCGCTCCGGGCACGTGAGCAGAAGCGGCACGCATCGATGCGTGAGGTAGATCGTAAAATGCAGGTACTCCGGAGGTGCGAATGATTCCCACTGCCCGTTTGCGCGTGTGCCTGGTGTTCGCGTGCGCCGTTGTGCTTTGTCTGGCGGGTGGCGGCACTGCTTCGGCTGGTGCGGCGCAGGACGCCGAGGAGCGTCGGGAAGAAGAACTGGCGCGCAAGGCGGAGGAGCACCGCGCGAACGGCCGGCTCGCGGCTCGTGCGTTCTCCGTCGCGATCGGTGCGGTGATCGTGTGGGTCGCCGTTGGCATCGCGCGGAACGGTTTGGGGATCGGCTCCGGGTTGCGGCGCGCGACCGGTCCGGTGGCGTGGGCGGCCGCTATCGTTGTGGCCGCGGTCGGTTTGGTTGTCGCCATCGGCGGACAAATGTACGCGCCCGATCTGCTCGTTCGGCCGTGATTCTGGCCGCTCGACGCGCCTCTTCATTCGGGTACAATCACCAGCATGAAATACGTCATCGTCATTCCCGACGGCTGCGCGGACGAACCGGTTGCGGAACTCGGCAACCTCACTCCCCTCCAGGCGGCGAAGCTACCGAACATGGACCGCGTCGCCAAGAGTGGCGTCGTGGGGCTGTCGAACAATGTGCCGCCGTCGCTCACGCCCGCGTCGGACGTGGCCACGCTGTCGCTGTTCGGTTACGACCCGCTGCGGTTCTACACCGGGCGCGCGCCGCTCGAAACCGCCGCGATGGGCATCCACCTCGGTCCCAACGATTGGGCCATTCGCTGCAACCTCGTGTACGTGCCCGACGGCCACATGCGGGACTTCACCGCGGGCCACATTTCGAGCGAGGACGGCGCGCCGCTCATCAAGGCGCTCCAGCACGAACTCGGCGGGATGGAGATCGGCGGCGGGACACTCGAATTCCACCCCGGCGTGCAGTACCGCAACATCCTTGTTTGGCGCTCCAATTCGGATGCGTCCCCGCTGAACGGCACGAAAGCGCAAGCCCCACACGACATCCCCGATAAGCCGGTCGCGGACTACCTCCCGCAAGGGCCGGGGGCCGAAATGCTCGTCTCGCTCATGGAAGCGAGCAAGCCGATTCTGGCCGCGCACCCGGTAAACGCGAAACGCATCGCAGAAGGAAAGAAGCCGGCCACGCAAGTGTGGCTCTGGGGCCACGGCAAGGCGCCGCGCATGGAGCCGTTCGAGCAACTGTACGGCAGGCGCGGGGCGATCATTTCTGCGGTGGACCTCGTCCGCGGGGTCGGGGTGCTCGTCGGCTGGCACCGCATCGACGTGCCCGGCGCGACCGGGTACCTCGACACGAACTACGCGAACAAGGGCAAGTACGCGATCGAAGCGCTCGGCGCGTTCGACCTCGTGTGCGTTCACGTCGAGGCGCCGGACGAGGCTTCGCACGAGGGCAAGGCCGGTGAGAAGGTGAAGGCGCTGGAGCGCATCGACGAACACATCGTCGGCCCGCTGCTCGACGCCCTCCCGCAATACGGCGAGTACCGCATTCTGGTGGAACCGGACCACCGCACCACGCTCGCGACTCGGGCACACGCGCACGGTGCGGTCGCGTTCGCCGCGTGCGGGACCGGCATCACTCCGAACGCCGCGGACCGGTACGACGAGCCGACGGCGGCGCAAACCGGGCTGAGCTTCGACCCGGGCTGGCACCTGATGAAGTGGTGGTTGGGTCGATAGGCCCGATGAATTAAGATGAGCAAGGGTTAGGAATTCCGAGCGCGGGTCGTCCACTGAGAATCCTAAAACGCGGAGACGCACATGAGCCGGCTGTTCGTCGCGATCGGTTGTTTCGCCCTCTTGTTCTCCTCGCTCGTGGTCGTGCCCGCTCCGGTCGCCGTGGGGCAAGAGCCGAAAGAACAGGCGATCAAGATCCGGTGGTTCGGGCAGTCGTTCTTCCAGATCGAATCGGCCGAGGGGCGGAAGATCGCGATCGATCCGCACGCGATCCCGGCGTTCGGGCGCCAGTCGACCACCGCCGAGTTCATCCTCATTAGCCACTCGCACGACGACCACGCGCTCATCGACATGGTCGAAAAGGAAAAGAAAGAGGACCAGTTCAAGGAGGGGGACATCCTCCGCGGGGTGGTCGAACCGAAGCCGGGCAAGCAAGAGTGGAAGACGATCGACGAGAAGCGCGGGAGCATCCGCGTGCGCACCGTCGCGACCTACCACGACACCATGAACGGGATGCAGCGCGGCAAGAACAGCATCTGGGTCATCGAGATGAACGGCCTCGTGATCTGCCACCTCGGGGACTTGGGACACGAACTCTCGCCCGAACAGGTGAAGGCGGTCGGTAAGGTCGATGTGCTGATGGTCCCCGTGGGCGGCATCTACACGATCAACGGCGAACAGGCGCAGAATGTGATGAAGCAACTCAAGCCGCGCCTGTACACGCTCCCGATGCACTACGGCATCGTGGGCTACGACGAACTCGCCGGCCCCGAAGAGTTCCTCGACGGGATCAAGAAGGAAGACATCAAGAAGTTCCCCGAGACGAACGAAATCGTCATCCCCGTGAACCTGAAACTGGACGCTCCCCAAATCGCGATCCTCAACTGGCGAAAGGAAGAGCCGAAAAAAGAGGAACCGAAGAAGCCAGATCCGAAGAAACCGGACCCGAAGAAGAAGTAACGCATCCCACTTACACCCCTGCGAGCACGTAATCGGCCGCGGGGGTGCTGATACACCAAGTCACAAACACCTCAACTCACACAACCAACCGATCATTCGGGACGAGCCGCGACCGCGAGGGAGCGGAGGCGCTCACGATTTCAGTGCTCGTACCCAACACACAGGGAATCTCTACCTCCGCTCCCTTGCGGTCGCGGCTCGTTAGACCCGAATCGCGGCTAACATTTGCTAACATTTCCGGCCTCGCTCGATGCTGGCCAATCGACGCAAGATTAATGGCGATTATTAGTTGCATTCTGTTATCTTGTGTCATCGTGTTAGCATTCGGTCAGTTTGGGAAGCACGTCCTACCACTCACGCACCCTCCACGCTTCTCCCAGATTATACACGCCACAGTGTACAAAAGTAAATTATTTACTGGATTTGTGTCCACATTTCGGTCCGGTGGTCTGATGGGGAGATCGCCAAAATTTTCCGCGCCGCGATTATTTCCCAAATAATCTCCCAGTCGCAGCGAAGTGTCCATTGACAGCTACCTTGCATGACAGTGTAGTGCCATACATGAGTGCTGAATTCCTTGCGAACTGGACCACGCAAATGCGGAAGGGGCTGCTGGAACTGTGCGTTCTGGCCTCCCTGAAGGGCAAAGACCGGCGAATGTACGGCTACGACATCGTGAAACGGCTCTCGGCGATTGACGGGCTGGTGATGGGCGAAGGCACCATCTACCCGATCCTGAGCCGGTTCAAGAAGGAGGGGCTCGTGGAGACGACGCTGGCCGAGTCGCCCGAGGGACCGGCGCGAAAGTATTACCAACTCACGGACCGCGGTCAGCACCTTCTGGGGCAAATGCTGACCGCGTGGGCAGAAGTTCGAGACGGCATCGAGGCAGTTACTGTCGCGGAGTCACTTTCATGACGTTCACACCCGCTGATCTGGACCTGTCACCGGAAGCCGCGGCCCGGTTCGACAGTTACTTGAGTCAAGTGCGCGCGGCACTGGCCGGCACGGGCGACGTGAACCCGGGCGAGATCGAGGCGGACATCCGCGAGCACGTCGAGAACGAGCTGCACGCGGCCCCGCGCCCGGTCCCGCTCGCGGCGCTGGACGCGGTGCTCACGAAGCTCGGCCCGCCGTCGCAGTGGGGCACGACGAACGACCCGACGCTACTGCACCGCGCCCGGCACCTGTTCCGCGAGCGCCTGCTCGCGGCCCGGGCCGGAACGGTGGAGCGCGCAAAACGGGTCCGGTTCACCCTTTGGAACGGCCCAGAAGACTGGCGCCTGGCATACCTGGCGTTCGGGGTGTTCGCGCTCGGCGCCCTCACGATGATCGTGTTCCCGATCGCGCTCGTGGTGAGTTACATCCTGGCTCGCGCGGGTCTGGCGGTTGCCGCAGAGAAGGGTATCGCGCTGGGCGCTGGGCGTAAGTGGTTACTCTACCCGCCGGTGGTGCTCGTGAACCTCGTGCTCCTGATCGCGCTCGTTGTATGGCCCGTTGCTGCGGCCGGGATTACGGGGCGCGAGGTCGCTGCAAGTGCTCATCGTATCGAGAACTTCGACCGGCCGGACCCGGTTCCGCGCAACGCACGCGAGATGCGGGACGCTCAATCGCGCCAAGAATGGAAGGACCGAGTTGCGTCGCAGGTGGAGGAGGACCGGAAACTGCTCGCGATGATTCCCGCTAATCCGCGTTGGGCACCACTCGTGGCCGCGTTGTTCGTCGGGTTTGGCGCGTTTGCTCTGTGGTGGGCGGTTCTTGGATCTGTGACCGCGACGTTCCCGCTCAGCACCCGCGCCGTGTTTCACCCGCTGTGTAACAGCTTCGAGCCCCGACACGGGAGGTGGGTCGCGGTTGCGTGCGTGGTGCTACTAATTCCGTGGGGCGCGGCGGTTTACGATATCATCGCCGCGCTGGTGTGATCGTTACGAGGTGAGCCACGGTCGGTGCGTGGCTTACTTTTGGGCCGCACGCTCGAAGACGACGAGTATCACCCCATCGCCCGGTTTCAGTTCGGTCGGGCGAACGGCGTCCTTCTTCTTCGGGTCGGCGAAGCAGATCGTGAGCTTGTCGCCCTGTCGGAAATAGATGCCTTTGAGTACGTTCCCTTTCTCGGGGGCCGGCCCTTCGGTAATCGTGAGATCGATCGTTGGCGGAGTCGCGTTGGGGTCGAGTTTGATCTCCATTTTCCCCTTGGAGTCGCCCTCGGCGGTAATCGTGATCTCTGAGCCTTTGATGGTCCACTTACCGGCCTCGGCTTCGGCTTTTGGCAGTTCCTTTCCCGAAGCGTTGATGCTCACACCCTTCCACTCGCCGGCGAGCGCTTTCAGTTCTTCCTTCTCATCCTTGACCCGTTCGAGCACGAAAAGTAGCGAGCCTTGTTCCGGCTTAAATTCAGTCGGCCGGGTTTGATCCTCGCTCGCGAAGTGGCGAATACAGATCGTGAGGGCGTCGCCTTTTAGTTCGTAGATGCCGTGTATGACCTTACCGGCGCTGCGCTCGTCGTTCTTGAGCGTCAAATCGATGCCCCGCGGGGACTCGGTCGGCACCAGTGCCACCTTGAAGTGTTCGTTTTCGTTCGTCGAGCGAACCGTGAGGTTGCTTCCGACAAAGATGAATCGTGCTGAGGCCAACTCAGTTTCTGTGAGTTCCTTCTCAGTGTTCAATTTCACAGCCCGCCATTGACCTTCGAGTGCCTTGAGGTCTTTGGCCTCCAGTTCCTTCGCGGTCGGCGGTGCTTTCGGGACGGGCGCCGGGCGCGAGGCCGAACGCGGGGACGCATCGGTGGCTGGTTCACCCGAATGCCGAGGGACCGCAGCGAGCGCGGTCGTCAGTCCGATGGCGACCGTAACGAGAGCGGCGATAGTTTTGAGCTTCGTGAATCGCATGGCGGAAAGCACTCCGTGTGTGAGGGAAAGAACGGTCGGTGAAACGTGATTCACCGGGCCGGTGGCAATCGCGAGTGCAGACCGAACGAGCGGGGCGGCCGGTGCCGTCGTGGAAGCGAAGACTGTGGCCAGTCCCGCGGCGGGAAGCGCGACCCCGCGGCGCGTGAGCCGGTCGCGGAGCACATCCTTCGCGCGAGCGAGCCGGCTCGCGACCGTGCCGATCGGCCACCCGAGTCGGTTCGCGGCCTCCGCGTGCGTGTGCCCCTCGAAGAAGCACAGCACGACCGGTTCACGAAGCGCCGATCCAAGCCGGTTCACTTCTTCCGCGACGACCGGCGCGACCTCCTGCCGCCCCGCTTCCTCCTCAACCGGTGCGGCCGTACACGCGAGCGCATCGGGGAGCATTTCGCCCGTGCGCCGGGCCGCCCGCGTGCGGGCGCGAACGGCCGCGTTTCGGGCGACGCGGAACAGCCACCCGGCGGCCGAACCGTCACGGATCGACGCGGCTTTTCGCGCGAGAACGAGGAACGTCGCCTGGAACGCATCTTCCGCGGTGTGCGTGTCGCCGGGCAGCACGGCCCGGCACACGCCCCACACCAACTCGGCGTGCCGACGAACGACCAACTCAAAGGCCGTCTGGTCGCCGACCTCCGCGAAACGCTGGAGTAACTCCGCATCCGGGGCGGTATCGGCTAACCCGAGGGTGGCGGAGAGCGCGTGAAGGAGCGGTTTTTGCGACATTAGAGACCCCGCGATTGCCATAACCGCAGATAAAGAGGCGCGGGGCCGCGGTTCACATCTGAGAAATGATTACCAATTTGCGGGCAGCTCTTCTTTTCCGGCGACCGTGGCGAGTGCTTCCAGTACCTCGGGTGCGGTCGCGTTGGTGAGCGAGCGCACCGATCCGTCCGCAAGTGCGACGGTACACGTATGAGTGCGCGAGCCGACCAATACCGGTCCACCGTTATGGAATCCGCCGAACTGCTGACCCGGTCCGATGTACGGCGCCGTGCTGGGTTCCAATCCGCGGACGGTCGCGGGACCGCCGAATGCCCAGTGCCCGGGATCTCGCGCGGTTTCGATGAGCAGTAGAGCGTTCGACAAACCGTCGAGAAAATCGTCCGAAATTCCGGTTCGACGGTCGTAGCCGAACACACCCGCTTTCGGGTGACCGGGCGGCAGAATAGCTGCGTCGGCGCCGACGCCCGCTACACCGACGTAATGTGTCAGGGGTGTCGGCGACTTCCAATGTTCGCTGTTGCCGCGCGTGTACTCACCGGACGTGGGGCACACGAGGTGTCGAAAGCGGCGGCTCACAGGCATCTCGTTTTTCGGATCTCCCGGCCCGCGCGAGAGGTCGAACTGTTTGAAAACATCGTCATGTTCAAGGTACGGGAGGACAACTACCCACCAACTCAGCCGTTGTTCCGGTGGGAGCGCCGGGTTTGGAATCGTTCCGGCGGGGAAGGCGTTGCACATGGGCTTCCCCTCGCGAATTCGCGGGGGAGCACCATCCGCGTAGTTATGCAGTGCGAGCGCCCACCCTTTGAAGTGACTGTGACAATTCATCCGTGCAGCAGCTTCGCGCACCTTCTGCACGAACGGAAAGAAGAGGCCCGCGCCGAGTAGCACGAGAGCCACGATCACGACAACGTACCGGCGCGGCATGTCGCGGCTCCTCGTTCGCGGAACGGGTTACTTGCGGCTCTTGGGGTGGCGGAACGGAATCCACCCGCCGTTCGCCTTGCTGCTCTCGACGCACTTCGTGATGAACAGCATACCCTCGACGCCGTCATAAATGTTCGGGTAGACCGTGTTCGTGGTCTCGAACTTTTCGCCGTTGGCGCGCTTCACCATCGCGTCGTAGGCGGTGTTGTAAACGTTGGCGAACGCCTCGAAGAACGCTTCCGGGTGGCCGCTCGGCAGCCGGACGCTGGCGCCGTGCGCCGCACCCAGGTACGGCCCGCCGTTGCGCGTGTAGAGTTTGTGCGGCTCGCCGTTCTTCCGCACGAGGAGCTTGTTCGGCTCCTCCTGGTGCCACTCGATCGCGCCCTTCGTGCCGTCCACTTCGATGAACAGATCGTTCTCGCGCCCGTGCGAGATCTGCGACGCGGTCACGGTCGCGAGCGCGCCGTTCTCGAACCGCACCAGCGCCACGCCGTAATCGTCGAGCGCCCGGCCCTCTTCAAACACCTTGAGGCTGCACGAGATCTCACTTGGCAGCAGCCCGGTGATGAAGCGGCCCAAGTTGTAGGCGTGCGTGCCGATGTCGCCGAAGCACCCGGCGATGCCGCTCTGCTTCGGGTCGGTGCGCCACTTGGCCTGCTTCTGGTCGCTCGATTCGAGCCGCGTGCGGAGCCAGCCCTGGATGTAGTTGGAGCGGACCGCGTTGATCTCGCCGAGGTCGCCGTTGAGGACCATCTCGCGCGCCTGGCGCACGAGCGGGTAGCCGGTGTAGTTGTGCGTGACCGCGAACACCACGCCCGACTTTTCGACCACCTTCAGCAGTTCCTCGGCCTGCTCCAGGTCGAACGTGAGCGGCTTGTCGCAGATCACGTTGTACCCGGCCTCGACGAACGTCTTCGCGATCTCGTAGTGCGTGTGGTTGGGCGTCGCGACGCTGACGAAGTCCACCTTATCGGCGCGCTTGGCCTCGACCTCGGCCATTTCCTTGTAGGAGCCGTAGGCGCGCTCGGTCGGGATGTCGTAGTCGGCCGCGGACGCTTTCGAGCGCGCCGGATCGCTGGACAGTGCCCCGGCGACGAGCGCGGCGCGATTATCGAGCACTGCGGCAGTAGCGTGGACGCGGCCGATGAAGGCGCCTTGTCCGCCCCCAATGAGACCCATGCGAAGTTTGCGGTTCAGTGGCGCGTTGGTCGGCACGAAGAACTCCCGGAAGAGGTTCGAGAACGGGAAACGTGCCGAAGATTGTAAGGACGGCGCGCGGGGTGTCAGCCCCCAGATTCGATTGCCTTCGGTGCGGATGCCGCCCACACCTCCGAACCGATCGGTACATCGATTGCTTTCCGATCAGTCAGAACGAGAAATGGATTAATACCCGGCTTAGGTCCGTGGACCCAATCGCACGTGTAGACCGGGCGTTCGAGTCGAGAGCCATCTGGTCGAGAGATCACGATGGGCGCGCCGATCTGGAAACGATCGCCCAGGGTTCCCAACCCCGGCGTGAGTAGGAGCCCGTGAGGAATCTCGAACCGATCTGAAACTACGAACAGCGGCTCGTTCACGCTGCTCCATCCCCCTTCACCTTGGCCAACTCCGCGCGGAGTTTCGCAATTTCGGCTTCCGCAGCCTGCCGTGCTTGTCGCTCCGTTTCTGCCTGTTTCTCGGCGGCAAGTCGCGCCTTGCGCTCGGCGTCGCGCTCTTTCAGCAGATCGCCCGGTAGTGGGAGCAGTTCACCGCGGAACCAGTACCGCACCCAGTCGCCTAGTAGGGCGACCTCGACTTCGAGTTCAGGAATTGGGTAGCGGCCGTTCGCGTTGGGTCGCGTGGTGACGTAACCCTCTTCGCCGAGGCGGAACAGCGTGAGTTCGTCCGCGTCCGAGTAAAAGAGCAGATAGTACGGAACCTTCAGCTCCCTCTCGTACTTCTCGTAGCTCACTTCCGCGTCCTTTCGGACGCTCGCTTTCGAGACGTACTCGATGACGAGGAACGGCCCCACCGGTTGCAGCGGGGTCATGTAGCTGCCGTCGGCGACGATGGGCCGCGGGTGGATGACGACCATGTTGTCGGGCACCACCTGCCCGGGCTTGTCGAGGTCGCCGCCCGGGGGTGGGTATTGCACGAGGAGTTCGTTGAAGCACTGGACGTCGGGCCGGCTCACGTGGATCAGGTCGAAGCTCTCGACGGTGATCTTGCGCTGCGTGGCCTGCGTCGTGGATTCCATGAAGTGCTCCAGCGGCAAGGCCCGGAGGTACCGCTGCTCCGCGCGCTCGTACAGCACCTTGATTCGGCCCAGATCGAGGTTGGGCGGACCGGCCGGCGTCATGCGAAACCCTCCTACATCGGACGCGATCGGAGTTTATCTTCGGGGGCACGAAAGCGGAAGGTCGAACACTCACACCACTCCTTTTTCCTTCAGTGCCTTCACCTCTTCCGCGTCCAGGCCCAATAGTTCCCCCAATACCTTTTCCGTTTGCTCGCCGAGGCGCGGGGGCATGGTGGGGGGCGCGTTTGGCGCGCCGTGGAGTTGCACGGGCGAGCCGATCAGGTCGACCGGGTTACCGGCCGGGTCGCGGACCGTGAGCTTCATTCCGCGAGCGAGTGTCTGTTCGTCGGCGAACACGTCCGCGTAGGTGCGCACGACCGCGTGCGGCACATTTGCTTCGCTCAGGCGCGTCTCCCATTCGCTCGTGGGGAACCGCTTCATGATCGCTTCGACCTTCGGCACCACTTCCGCGCGAAGCTCGACGCGCTGCCGGTTGGTCGCGAACCGCGGGTCCGCACCGAGTTCGGCTTCCCCCGCTGCGGCGCAGAACGCTCTCCACTGGCCGTCGTTGCCGACGTTGAGAACGAGCCAGCCGTCGGCAGTGGCGAAAAGTTGGTACGGCACGATTTGCAGGTGCGCGTTCCCCTGTCGTTGCGGGAGTTTGCCGCTCGTGAGGAACGCTTGCGCGACGTTCACTTGGGCCGCGAGCGCACAATCCGCGAGTGCGATGTCGATCGCGTAGCCGTGACCGGTTCGGGCGCGAGCGTGGAGCGCGGCGAGGATCGCGTTCGAGGCGTAGAGGCCGGTGAGAATGTCCGCGAGTGCGACGCCGACCTTGTAGGGCGGCCCTTCGGCCGGCCCGGTGATGTTCATCAGCCCGCTCAGTGCTTGAATGGCGAAATCGTAGCCGGGCGCGTCCTTCATGGGGCCGGTGCGACCGAATCCGGAGATCGAGCACGCGATCAACTTGGGGTGACGCGCGAGGAGGGCATCGGGCGTGAGTCCGAGTTTCTCCGCGCTGTCGGTGCGGAAGTTCTCGATCAACACGTCGCACTTCGCGAGCAATCGGTGGAAGATGTCGCTTCCCGCGGGATCGCTGATGTCGAGCGTCAGCGATCGTTTCCCGCGATTGCACGAGAGGAAGTACGCCGAGAGGTCATTGAATCCCGGTACGTAGGGCGGTCCCCATCCGCGGGTGTCGTCGCCCGCGCCGGGGCGTTCGAGCTTAATGACGTCCGCGCCGAGGTCCGCGAGCAACTGACCGCAGAACGGCCCGGCAAGTACGCGGGCCGCATCGAGTACACGAATGCCGTGGAGCGGCGGGACCGTATCGGGTGCGAAGGGCAGCATGGCGAACCTCCTTGCCGAATTGTACGGCGGGTTCGCCGGGGCCGTTACCGCTTCCACGCATCCTGGAAGATGGAGGAGAGGTTCCCGCGCCCGCTCCGCACGGGAGTAGTGGGTGCGGGCGGCATCGTGACAGGGGCCGCGAACGTGTCCTGTCGCGTCGGGATCACGGGCGGTTCCGACGGAGCCGCCGGCATCGGGGCGAATAGCGGCGGTTCGGCCGGCACTTCACGCGGCGCCGACGCGGATCTACGAATCGACGCGAACGACGGCATTGATGGCCACGCGAGCGAGCTAATCGACGCCACTGACGTCGGGGTGCGCTGCGTATCGGGCGGGAACACGCCGTCGCGCAAGTTCTTCGGCCCAGAGAGGCGCGACATCGTTTGCGGCGACAGTTTCAGCCCGCGCCCGAGGGCCTGTCGCGCATCTGCGTACACCTGAGCGGCGGTTTCGCGCGACTCCATCGGGTAATACGCCGCGAGCAGAATGTGGGCGGAGTAATCGACGGTCGCGCCCATCGGCGTGAGCAATTCGTACATCGCCTTTTTCGCGGCGGGCGGCGGTTCGGGCGGAGCCTCCGGCTCCTCTTCCACGCACTTCCGCAAACAGCGCTCCAATGCAACAAAGGCGTAAGTTCGGACCAGTTCGGACGCTTCTGCCGGGAACCCGTCCTTGTTCGAGCAGTTCACGCTGATGAGCAGCGCCTTCACGATCTTCGGCGAGCAGCAACACCCGCTCGCGAGCGCTTTCGCCGCCGCAATGCGCACGCACTCGTTCTTCTCCGCACGCAACCCGGTAATCAGCCCCGCTTCGGCCTCGGGGTAGTAGCGGCAATCAACGGTCCCCAGGTACTCCAGCGCCGCGACCTTTGCCTTCGCTTGAGCTTCTTCCTGCTTGATCTTGGCCGCAGCCCCTTCCGGGCTGGTGGGTGATTTCTTCAGGTCGTCGGGGTTCGGCGCTCCACTACCTGGCCCCCCAATACCCGGTGGCGGACAGATCGGGCCGAGCAGCCCTCCCGTCGCCACGCCCGCGGGGACGAGCAGGTTGTTAATGAACGAGCCGATCCGCGAGTTGCAGAAGTGCGCCTTACACTGTGCCTTTTGCTCCGGAGTCTTCATGAAGAAGCTCCAGATGTTCTTGGGCGCGGCCGGTGCTGCCGCGGCTGGAGCGGCGGTTGTCGCAGCGGCTCCGGTCACGGCCGGAACCGGGCCACCGGGAAGCGCCGGCGCCCCCGGGATCGTCGGCTGCTGCGCGCGACCCATCGCAACGAACACCAGCACCGCGAACGCCCCACCGAATCGCGTTCTCATGCTCGGTTCCCTCGCTAGTCCCGTTTCAGTTTCCTTGTAGCGAGCCGCGACCGCAAGGGAGCGGGAGGCATCCCGTTATCGTCACGGTTCCACACACAGGTAGCCCCGCTCCCTTACGGTCGCGGCTCGTTTGGTCGCTACGTGGATCTCGAAACGAGACTAATAACCCGCGTCCGTCATCGACTGCGAAGAGATTGCGGCTTGAGCCTCATTTGCCGTTTCTTGCAATTAGCCCGAGTTGGGCGAAATGGAGAATCACGCAACATAGCGAAAATGGGCAATCACATCAGAGCGCAAAGCGAGTGCGAAGCCGCTACAACCGTTAAACTCCGCGCCGGCGCGTGCCGACAAAGGAAGAACGCCATTCAAGGCGCTCGGTCGTGTGACCGGGTGAATGGTCGGTCTTGAGGTCGAGGGAGCGATGGGCCGGCGCCCGATACTCTATTGCTCCCGTCTCATGCTGCTGTTCGTGGTCGGCTGCCAGTCGTCCAACGCAACAGAACCAGAGCCGGCACCCGAGGTGAGCCAGCCACCCGGTCCGCGTGTGGTTGCTCGTGGGTCCGCGCTCACTGTGCCATCCGAACGAGTTGCGCCCGCAATTCTTCCTCCACCCCCGCGAACCGAAGTCGTCGACGCGCTTCTTGAGGCCGCGCTTGATGGGACATCGGGCGCGAGTGCGCCGGCGCCCGTCGAAAAGTTCGCGCCGCCGGGACCGGTGCGAACGAGTGAGGAACCGCCACTCGCCCAGCGCATTGAATTGCCGCCAGTAACCGATTCTCCAAGCCCGCTACCCAAGCCCGAACCTGCGCCGGTGGTCCCGGCCGCTGCGCCAACGACGGTACCACCGAGCGAGTTTCTGCCGCCGATTCCCACGTTGCCGGACGTGCCCATTCCGGCGCGGGCCGCACCCAGTATTCCACCCGCTCCGCTTCCGCCGCTTAAGGCTACCCCGCCAAGCGGTTCAGTAGGAGTAGTTGCAGGGCCGATTGAGCTGAACGGTCAGCCGCTCGCGTTCGACGCGCTGTCGAAAATGGTGGACGGGAACGCTTGCTCGTCTTGCGGTGGGGGCGGAGCTGTTGGTGGGTGTTCGACGTGCGGCGCGTGTGGTGATGTGCCCTGTCGCTCCGGAGGGAAGCGGTGCGAACCGTTCCCCGCGCACACGGCGGTGGGTCGCGCGCTCGGGCTGATTTATTCGAGCGTGTGCTGCCCCGACCCGTGTTACCAACCGAAATGGGAGCCGCTCGCCGACGCCGCGTTCTTCACCGACGCGGTGCGCCCGAAGACCAGCACGCGATTCCGCTGGGACTACGGCAGCCACTTCGCGTACCCGGACCGCGGCGAGTATTTCTTCGCACGTGCGGACGGGAACGGACGGGGACCGAAGGCGAACTCGCTCGTGAAAGCGATTCCCTACGTCGATTACCACGAACTGAACCTGATTACCGAAGTCGCGATGGGCAACGCGGGCGTGCAGATCGCGGTGCCGTACCGTTCGGTAAACAGCTCGCCGTTCGGTCCGGACGGGGCCGGGTTCGCGGACATGAGCATCACCGCGAAGACGCTGCTACTCGACAGCGAACTCGCGCTGTTCGGCTTCCAGATGCGGACGTACATCCCGATCGGGCAGACCGGGAAGGGATTGGGAACGGGGCACGTGTCACTGGAACCGGGGCTGAACTTCGGGCTCCGACTGGCCCCAGAAACCTACTTGCAAGCGCAAGTGGTCGAGTGGATTCCGATCGGCGGCAACACGGACTATCAGGGCGCGCACTTGCGCTGGGCGACGAGCTTGAACCACGTGCTCTGGCGCCCGATCCGCGACGTGCAGTTGGTGGGCACGCTGGAATCGACCGGGATCTCGTTCCAGGACGGGTTGTTCACCGATCCCGTACTCGGCCCCCAGCGACTCGCGAAACGCACCTCGGCCGCGATCGGGCCGGGGCTGCGGTTGTTCTTCTGCGACACGTTCGACTTCGGCGTGGGCTGGCAGCACGGAATTACAGGAAAGTATCTCGTCCGCGACGAACTGCGGTTCGAGGCGCGCTACCGGTACTGAGTGCTGAGGCACGCCGAACGATTAAGAATGAAATGCGTGTAAATATGGGCGATCACCCGGGGCGACCGATACCCGAGAGTATCGGTCGCCCCGGGTGATCCGGACATTAACCAACGAAGATCCCGAGGTTCTGCGGGTCACTCATCGCGACTTCGGACAGCAACTGGAGCGTCACGCCGTCGAAGGTGCGGACCGTGGCCGGGCGCCCCGGGCCGCTGCCCACGATGATGTCGGCGAACCCGTCACGGTTCGTGTCCCGGGCCGCGACCCGCGCCGAACCACTGAACCCGGGGTACGCGAAGAACGAGCGGATCTCCGCCCCCGTCGACCCACTAAACACCTTCACGTGACCGGACGCATCGGCCCCGGTCACGATGTCGACCCGACCGTCCCCGTCGACGTCCCCGGCCCCGACGTTCACGCCACCGGTGAACCCGGGGTACGCGAAGAACGAACGGATCTCCGCCCCCGTTGCCCCGCTGAACACCTTCACGTGACCGTTGATCCCGGCACCGGCGATGATGTCGTCGAACCCGTCGCCGTTGATGTCGCCGCCGGCCACGCGCACCTCGCCCGGGAAGCCCGGGAAAGCGAAGAACGAGTAAAGCTCCGCGCCGGTGGCCCCGCTGAACACTTTCACGTGCCCGTTGACGGTCGCCCCGACGATGACGTCATCGAACCCGTCGTTGTTCACGTCCCCGACCCCGACGTACACCCCGCCGGGGAAATTAGTGAACGCGAGGAACGAGCGGATCTCCGCTCCCGTCGTGCCGTCGAACACCTTCACGTGCCCGTTGATCCCGGCACCGGTGACCGCGTCCGCCACGCCGTCACCGTTCACGTCGCCGGAGGCCGTGGTCACTCTCCCGTTGAACCCGGCGAAGGGCACAACGGTCGTGGTGGTCCCGTCGGGACGGGTGATGACCACGTTCGGCCCGGACGCGACCGGTCCCGGGGCGGCCACGTCGTTATCGGTGATCGTCAGCGTCGCGCTCGTGAGAGCCCCGAGCACCGCCCCGTCGGTCGGGGCCGATAGTGCCAGCGACAGGAACTCGTCCGACTCGGGGGCCGCGTCGTCGACGATCGGAATGGTCACGGTGACGGCCGTCACGCCGTCCCCGAACGTGATCGTCTCCGTGGACACCGTCACGCCTTCAATGTCACCGGTGGCGCCCACCGTGCCACCGTTCCGGGCGAGGGTGACGGTCACCGTACCGCTGGACCCGCCGGTGCGGACCAGCGTAATTACCGCCGCAGATCCGCCCTCGGTCGCGGTGTAAGTCGTGCTACTGAACGAGATGGTGCCGGCCGGCGCGCTCGCGAGCGCGAGGCCGGCTAGCGAGGTCGCGCCCGTGCCGAAGTCGCTCACCTTCGTGGCCGCACCGGTGGTCAGGTTGATGGCGTAAATGCTCGTCGTGCCGCCGACGGTCAGCGCGGCGTACCCGAACCCCGCGGCGGCCGCGTTGGAGGTCGTCACGCGGACGCCACCGGGAATATCGAACCCGTTGGCGTCGGTGAAATCCAACGCGCTACCGTTCAGTGTAACGGGGACGAGCGCCGTTTGGGTGCCACTGTTAGCCGGGCTTTGGATGGCCAGCGAGTTACTCGTCGCGTCCAGCGTGTAGAGCGTGGTGGCGCCGACGGAGAGGGGCTGTCCGAACGAGTTCGTGTACGCGGCGGCGCTGACGCCGGTGACGCCCGAACCGTTGATGGCCCCGTCGGGGTTGGTACCCGTAGTTGTGGTGGTACCGTTGTCGCCGTCGACGGGCGCCCCGGTGTTCGGGTTCACACGGAAGTTGAGCCCCGTGGAGGTCGTCACGCGGATGCGGTCCAAGGTCGGGTTGAAGGCGAACCCGTAGCCCGCGGTGGCCGGATCGGGCAGGTCGACCGGTGTGGTACCATCGGTCGTGAACGCGATCTGGGCCGGGGTACCCACGGCGGTCAGCGCGCCGCTCTGCGGGTCGATCAGGTACAGCGTCGCGGTGTTCGCGGTGGCGTTCACGCCCAGTCCGTACAGTTGGCCCGTTTGTGGGCGGAAATCGATCCCCACCAGTGTCTCGCCCGCGTTGACCCCGGTCACCGGAACGACGAACACCGCGGAGGGGGTGGTGGCCCGCAACAGTTGCGTCCCGTCGGCGCTGAGACCGATGACCGGAACGGTACCCAGGTCGCTCTGAAGCGCCAGGCTCCGCACCGCGGGCGCGGCCGTACCGACGGTGCCCACGAGTGTCGCCGCACCGGTCGTCAAATCAATCCGATACAAGGCGTCGGCCCCGCCCACGGTCAGGATCGCGAACCCGGTGCCGGCGGTCGGGGCCGCGTTCGATGTCGCCGCGTTCACCCCGGCCAGGATGTCGAACCCCTTCACCGCTGTGAAGTCGAGTGCCGAGCCGCCCAGGGTAATCGTTAGTGCCGCCGTCTGGGTACCGGCGTTGGGTGCGTTCTGGATGTACAGCGCGTTGGTACCCGGGTCGAGCGTGTACTGCGTCGTGACGCCGCCGTTGTTCGTGTAATTGTTGGTGTAGGCGGTGCCGTTAACGTTCGCGGTGGCACCGTTGATCACCCCGTCCGGGTTGGTGCCGGTGACCGAACTCAACCCGTTGTTCCCGTCGACGGGCGCGCCGGTGTTCGGGTTGACGCGGAAGTTGAGCGCCCCGGCGACCACACGGAGCCGGTCCGCGGCCGGGTTGAAGTCGATGTCGTAGCCCACGGTGGCCGGATCGGGCAGGTCGACGGGGGTTGTGCCGTCGGTCGTGAACGCGAACGTGCCGGTTCCGACTGCGGTCGCGACGCCGGTTTGCGGCGCGATCAGGTACAGGGTGGCCGTGTTCGCGGTGGCGTTCACGCCCAATCCGTAGAGGAGGCCGTTCTGCGGGCGGAAATCGATCCCAACCAGTGTCTCGCCGGACGTGATCCCGGTGAGTGCGATCGAAGTTACGGCCGCCCCGGGGTTGGTGGTACTGAACGGGATCAGGGCGGTACCGTCGCCGGTCAGCGCGTACCCGCTGGCATCGGTCACGTTGTACGTCGGTTGCGCGTCGTCTTCGGTAATCGTCACCGTGGCCGCGTTGACCGAGCCGATCGCGCCCGCGTTGCTGACGCTGGCGATGGTCAGAATGATCGTCTCGCTGCCCTCGAAAATGACGTCGTTGGTAATCGGGATGTTGAACGACGCGGTCGTCGCGCCGTCCGCGAACGTGGCCGTGTACGGTCCGGCGGTGAAATCGAGGCCCGCGGTGGCGGTTCCGCCGGTGACGTTGACCGTCACGGTCAACGGACCGTTATTCGTGCCTACGGACCGGGTGAGATTAACGGTCAAGGTTCCGCCGCTCTCCCCAATGGAAGGCGTCGCAGAGGCAAATGCGACCGTGCCCGCTGGGGCATCGGCCAGGGTGAAGCCGGCGAGCACCGTCGAACCGGTGCCGACGGTGCCCAGGGCAGTAGCGGCTCCCGTGGTCAGGTCGATACGGTACACCGTGGTGACGCCGCTCACCGTCAGCACCGCGTACCCGAAGCCCGAAGTAACGGCCGTGTTGGACGTGGCCGCACTGACGCCCGCCGGGATGTCGAAACCGTTAACGTCTGTGAAGTCGAGCGTTGAGCCGCCCAGGGTCACAGTCAGCCCCAACGTCTGGGTACCACTGTTGGGCGCGTCCTGGATGTACAACGTGTCGGTGGAGGCGTCGAGCGTGTACTGCGTCGTGGCGGTGCTGCCCGCGGAGCTGTTCGTGTACGCGGTCGCACTGACACCGGTGACGCCCGCCCCGTTGATCGCCCCGTCGATATTAACCCCGGGCCACGTGCCCGGGGCGGCCCCGAGGTCGCCGTCGACGGGCGCCCCGGTGTTCGGGTTCACGCGGAAATTGAGCCCGGTACCGGTGGTCACGCGGAGCCGGTCCGCGGTCGGGTTGAAGTCGATTCCGTAGCCCACGGTCGTCGGGTCGGGGAGGTCGACGGTACTCAGCGTGCCGTCGACGAACGTGATCTGGCTAGGGGTGCCCACCACGCTCAGCGCCCCCGTCTGTGGGTCGACCAGGTACAGGGTGGCGGTATTCGCGGTGGCGTCCACACCCAGACCGTAGAGTTGCCCGGTAGCGGGCCGGAAATCGATGCCGACCAGCGTCTCACCGGCGACCAGTGAACCGGTGGCGACGGCCTGAGAAGTGACAGTACCGGGCGTCGCGGTGTTGAACCGCAGCAGCGTGTCGCCGGCCGCGTTCAGCGCGACCGCCGGGAACCCACTCAGGTCACTCTGTACGGCGAAGCCCTGCACCGCGGTGGCGCCGTTGGCCACATTACCGACGAACGCGGCCTGTCCGTTGACGAGGTTAATGCTGTACAAGCCCGTCGTGCCGCCGACGTTCAGCACCGCGAACGCCGAACCCGTGGTGACGGCCGCGTTCGACGACGGGGCGTCCACACCCGCGACAATGTCGAACCCGTTGACGGCGGTGAAATCGAGCGTCGAGCCGCCGAGCGTGATCGTCTGACCGTTCGTCTGGGTGCCGGCATTGGGCGGGTTCTGGATGAACAGGCTGTCGGTACTGGCGTCGAGCGTGTAGAGCGTGGTGATGCCACCGTTGTTGGGTTGGTTGTTCGTGTACCCGGCCGCGTCCACCGTGACCGTGCCACCGTTAATCGGCCCGTCCGGGTTGGTGCCGGTGACGCCGCCACTAGTCGAGCCGGTGTTGTCACCGTCAACGCCGGCGCCGGTGTTGGGATTAATCCGGAACGTGAGTGAACCCACAACCACCCGGACCCGATCGGCGGCCGGGTTAAAATCGAACCCGTAGCCGATCGTGGCCGGGTCGGGCAGATCGACCGGTGTGGTGCCGTCGGTTGTAAATGAAACGCTACCGGAAGCACCGACGGCGGTCGCCACCCCGGTCCGGGTGGAAACGGTGTACAGTGTAGCCGTATCCGCAGCACTGTTCACACCGAGTGCATAAAGCAACCCGTTTTGCGGGCGGAAATCGATTCCCACCAGCGTCTCGCTTCCATTAACGCCGGTAATTGCCGTTGTCTGTGTGATCGCCGGGGACGCCGTGTCAAAGGAGAGCAGGTTGCTCCCGCTCAGGGCAAACGCGGTGGCGGGCGTGGCCCGATCTTCGAGGGTCTCGCAGTTCAAACGAACGACGGACTGCGCGCGGGAAGGGTAACGCATGGCGGCTCTTGGGGATAAATCAAGTGGTTGTTGGGCCGAGCCGAACACGGCATGGCCCATGCGTTGGGCAGTGTTGGTATAACTCTTAGCGCGCGCGCGAAAAATGGGGAATATGTGAGACTAGCGAAAATAGAGAAGGTGCGAGGCATACTAATTGAACCTTTACTTATGCCTGCAAAATAATTTTTCGCTCCCGAAACACAATTCCGAGTCAAGGCTGGTGATTTTCGACTTATAAGGGAGCACGTTTTAGACGGAGGAACGGCCCCAAGGAACAAAAGCCCTCAAAGGATCACGCGCGGTTCGCAAGTGTTCCGATTTCAACACAACATCTCACTCCATCACCGCGAGAGTAAAGTTAGACCCGCCAGCGCCCGATCGGGATCGAGGACCAAGCACCGTTCGTATACCTTTCGCGCTCGTTCTGTCCAAGCAGGCGGTCCGGTTCACCCAAGTAGAACCACGCCGGCGCGAGGGCCGGGTCGACCACCAACAGGGTGTTTGAGGTACCGTCGGTGATTCCGATTGGTAACCGGCATCGCGAAAAGGGCTCTCCCGGAATGCCATTCAGTTAAGGTGTAAGGCGTAAGGTAGCCTAATCTTCCGACTCGAACCGGAGTCCAGGATGGTACCTTCACTCGCTACCGCCTTACGGCAGATCCGCGCCGACCTAGCTACCGCCCTCACGCCCGCAACGATCCGCCAGGCCCTCGGATGCGGATTCCCGGTTGCTCGTGTCCTCGCTCTGTTCCACGCCGGCACGGGTCTGCGCCTGAAGCTCCTGACCGCGCCTTTGCGCTCGCACGGAGTGGCCCAGGGGTGGTGGCGCCCACGTGCGCGCTCCAACCGGGCGATGTGCTCGTCGGGGATCGCGCGTTCGGTACCTTCGCACATCTGGCCGTTCTGACTCAGCGCGGCCTGCATGGTGTATTTCGCAACCGTCAGAACCGGATCGTCGATTTCGGCCCGAGGCGCCCACACGCCGTGCCCGGTTCACACCTGGGCCACGCGGGCCGGTCCCGCTCGCGTTGGGTCCGAACGCTGGGCACGTCGGACCAACCGGTCGATTGGTGCCGACCGCACGGGCTGACAACCGAACAATACGGCGCGTTGCCCCGGTTGCTGCGGATCCGGGAACTCGCGTACCGTGTGAATCGCCCGGGGTTCCGGGTCCGATCGGTGCCCCTGGTTACCACGTTGCTCGATCCGGTCACGTATCCGGCGGACGCACTGGCCGAGTTGTACCGCGCGCGGTGGGGCGTCGAAACCGATCTGGGGCACCTGAAGACGACACTCGGAATGGACGTACTGAAGTGCGCGACGGAAGCGGGTGTGTTGAAGGAGCTGATGGTGTTCGCCACCGTGTACAACTTGGTCCGCGTGGTAATGTGCGAGGCCGGGCACCGTCAGGGCGTGAGCCCGGAGCGGATCAACTTCGTGGACGCGCTGCGGTGGCTCACGTCCGCGCCCCGGGCACCCCGTTGCCCCGGTTGGTCATCAACCCGGTGCGACCCGATCGAATCGAGCCACGGTGTCAGAAGCGTCGAGCCAAGGAGTATCCCTACACGATCCGCCCCAGAGCTGAACTCCGCAGACGCATACGAGACCAACAACTTACACACTAGAGTCGCTGCACAATAGGGGCGGGGCGCATAGGTTTGGTGTATGAGCCACACGAGCCGCTTGAGGCGGATGCCGGACACGTTCCGGCAACTGACCGGGATCACGCCCGAGGCGTTCGACCAACTGTTGGCCGAACTCGAACCTCGCTACCCGCAGGCCGATACGAAGCGCAAGACCCGGCGGCCACGCCAACGGAAGCCGGGTGCGGGGCGTCAGTTCGCGCTCCCGCTGACCGACCGGTTGCTGATGCTGTTGGTGTACTACCGGACGTACACCACCCACGCGTTCCTCGGGTTCCTCTTCGGCATCGACCAGAGTTCCGTGTGCCGCAACATCAACCCGCTCCAACCGCTCCTCGCGGGCATCTTTCGCATCCCCGAGCGCCGGGTGGAGTTGGAACCCGACGAGATCCGCGAGCTTTTCTTCGACGCCACCGAGCGGGCCATTCCCCGGCCCTCCCGGGGGCAGAAGCGGTTCGACTCGGGGAAGAAGAAGCGCCACACCCTCAAGCACCAGGTGGTCGTCGTGCGGAAGCGAAAAGAGCCCGGCCGCGCCGGTCAAAAGCGCCGGGTGCGGATCGCCGCCGTGTCGAAGGCGTTCCCGGGCAAGACGCATGACAAGAAGATCCACGACCGCACTGGGGTGGTGTGCCCGGCCGGGGTGCGTCGGACCGGGGACACGGCGTACCTGGGGACCGGGCTGTGTACCCCACGACGGCGACCCCCGAAGGGTCAGTTGACGGCCCGCCAGAAGGCGGGGAACCGGCGCGTGTCGCGGCGCCGGATCGCGGTCGAGCACGGGATCGGGAAGATGAAGGTGTGGCGCATCGCGGCCGAGCGCTATCGGAACCCGCGCCGCCGGCACACCCTCATCATCAAGAACGTTGCCGGACTCCACAATCTCATGTACGCGTGAGGTCGAACACCCAGGGCGGCGCATCGGCTTCAACCGATCAACCGCTATTGTGCAGCGGCTCTACTAACTGAATGGCATTCCGGGAGAACCCTTTTCAATGCCGAACACCAGTTGCTCGGCGAACCGGAGGAAGCCGTCGCCCGGAGCCGGGACGCGGTCCAACTGGCGCGCGACGGGTCACAGCCGAGCACCCTTGTACTGGCCCTCCATTTCGCCGCCGTTCTGCACCAGTTCCGCGGCGACCCGGACACCGTGCGTGAGTACGCTTCGGCTAACCTGGCGGTAGCGATCGAACACCGGTTCGCGTTCTGGCAGGCCGGGGTAACGGTCCTGCTCGGCTGGGCGGGAGCCGCTACCGGGGCGGAAGGAACGGTGCTACTCGAACAGGGGATCGAGGCGTGGCGCGCGACGGGGAGCCGGACGTATCCGGCGTATTTCTTCGTTTTGCTCGCTGATGCCCGCTCAAGGGGCGGCGACACCGACGGAGCGCTGGCGGCACTGGACGAGGCCGACCGGGTGGGGGCCGTGACTCGCGAGCGCCTGTGTGAGTCAGAAGTCCACCGACTGCGGGGCGAGTTACTCGCCGGGCGAAGCACGGGGCGCGCGGAAGCTTCGCTGCGCACGGCCGTGACGACCGCGTGCGCGCAACAAGCCCGGGCGCTCGAACTCCGAGCGGCACTGAGCCTGGCGCGCTTCTTACGTGACCGGGCACCGAACGAGGCGCGTGCGGTGTTAGTCACAGCCACCACTCCTACCGGGGGGCTCCGCAACACCCCAGAGATGGCCGAAGCGCTGGCTCTTCTTCGGAGTTGCGCGCTCGTGCTGAACGATCTCGCGCCCGACGTTCCCGAACAACCGGGATCCAGACCGGGCACCCATTAGTTCCTGCTACAATTTGTCAATATTTAAATTATTAAATAATATTACAATTGATTTAATCCAGACACCAGCTTACCGACCGGGACCGGACGCCAGGACGCGAAAAGCGTGCGGGAGCGAGAAACCGGACGCATCGGTGACCGTCAGTTTCACTTCGGCCTCTTCCGCGCCCGCGGGCGCGTCCCAAATCACGGTACCCTTTTCGACCCGCATCCCGGTCGGCCCGGCGTCGAGGCGCACCTGGTGCTCGCCCCGACTCGACAGCACCGTCGGGGTGTACGTGAAGCGCTTCCCGGCGACGGCGGCCGGGGGCACGGACGTCACCACGAGGTGGTCCCGGCCCGCGTTCTTCAGTTCCGTCGCGAGATCGATCTTCCGGAGCACGACGGTCCGGTTGTCCCCCGCGACCGTACACAGGGCGCCCGCGCGGGGGTGATACAGGAAGCGGTTCACCGCGAGGTGACTCGGGACGCGGTCGTCCATCACGGTGCCCCCGCTCGTCGGTACCGTGTACGTGTTCTCGAACTCCTTGAAGTCCGACAGGGTGAACAGCTTGTGGTGCCCGGCGGAGTACAGCGTCAGTTCCGCGGCGGCGAGCGGCCCGTTCGGTCCCTTCGGCTCGGCCCCGCCCTTCGGAGCGATGCGGAGGTAGAACCCCGCGTCCGCTGTCGGAACCACGTACCCGGGAACAGCGCCCCCGACCTTACTCGTGAGGCCCGGGTCGATGACCCCGCCCGCGCTGAGCAGCAGGCGCCCGTCCGCGGTCGGGAGCGGGGTTCCGAGCGCGGTAACCGCCCAGAAGTCGTGATTCGCGTCCTCCTTCGTTTTGAGCGCGCGGCCGTCGCGAATTTGGCTCACGAGGATCCCGGCCCACCCGCCGCCCGCCGCGACCAGGAGCGACCCGTCGGCGGACACCTCCAGCGTGGTCGGTCCCCAGCCGAACATCCGGACGGGTACGTCCCGGATCTTGAGCGACTCCAGATCGATGTACGCGGTCCGCTTCGGGGTGCGCTGGTGGAAGAAGACCGGGCCGTCGGCCCCCGAACCCATCACGAACGAGGTGAGCGGGAACTTCGTCAGGTCCGCGGGCGCGTCCTCGCGCTTCAGGAGCTCGAGCTTCTCCAGGCCCCACACTTCAATTTTCTTGTCAGCCGGCGAGTAGATCACGACGACCCGCGCGCCGGCCGTAACGTGTGCCCCGACCGGCAGCGGGATCGTTTTGACCACTTTCGCGGTGTTCAGATCGACGACGGCCAGTCCCCTCCCGCCCTCCAACGTGACGAGCAGGAACCGGCCGCCGCCGCCGTAGACCATGTCGGTCGCGGCCACGGGCAGGCTAATCTCGGCGGTGTCCTTCACCCAGGCGGGGCGGAACCCGGCCGGGCGCGGCACCACGATCGGGGCCGGCTCCGCGGGTTCGCCCGCGACCGGCCCTGCCGGCGCCGGTGGCAACGGGCGCGGCACGTCCGCGGCGGCAACCACTTTCAGTTCAAACGTCTGAAACACGGTCTTCTGCGCGTCGTCGGTGACGCTCAGTGCGACGGTCACAGAAGGTTCGGCAAAGTCCTTCGGCACCGCCCAGGACACGACCCCGTTGGCGACCGTCATCCCGTCCGGCCCGATGTCCACTTTCAGCTTGGTCCCGGCCCTCTTCGAGCGGACCGCGGGCGCGTACTCGAACACCGTCCCGCGCACGGCGAGTGCCGGCGGGGGCGAGGTCACGAGCAGGTAGTCGCGGCCGCTCTTGACCAGCGGCGCCCACGGGTCGAGCTTGTACACCTCGACCTCTCGCTCGCCGTGCGGGAGCACCAGCACCACGCGCGCGGACTCGATGAACAGAACCCGCTCGTCGGGCGTGATCGCCTGCCGGTCCCACACGTTCACCCCGCGCGGGAGGTCCACCCGGTCCAGGTCCGCAAGGGGCTTCTCGTCGCCGACGAGGTGGAGCTTCAACTTGCTCGGCACCGTGTCGCTCCCGTGCGGGGCGTCGGCGACCTCGACGCTCAGGTAGAAGCCGTTCCCCTCGGCGGCCGGGATCGTGTAGGCGCTCCCGGTCAACTTCCCTCCAACCGCGACCCCGGCAGACGTGTAGAGCGTGTTCCCGTCCGGCGACGGGCAGACGTGCCCGTACACGTTGCCCCACCAGATCGGGACGCCCGTAAACTTCTTGCCGTCGAACGAAAAGGCCTGCGATCCCGCGTTGGTGTCCTTGCGGAACGCCGCGACCGATGTACCGCTGGCCGACACCCGAATACCGGCCGGCTGATTGAACCGCGCCGGCTCCACGCCCTTGAGCGGCAGCAGTTTCACCGGGTCCAACGGGGTCAACTTGTTGCCGAAGGCCCCGTCGGGTTTGGTGAGCACGAACACCGGCCCGTCGGCCGCGCTCGGCGCCAGCAAGCGGGCCACCGTCCCGGTCACCGGGTTGGCGAGCGTCGCTTCCTTCTCGAACGTGGCCAGGTCCCACCGCTGGATGACGTTCGCGGTCGGGTTCAGGACGAACACGTGGCGCGCGGTCCCCGCGATGAGCGCGTCGGCCTCTGCCAGCGGCAGGTACTTCACGACGCGCGCCGCGGACACGTCGAAGACCGCCACCTGTTTGGCCGCCGGCAACGCGAACACGACGAACCGCCCGCCCCCGGCCAAGCAGTACGCGCCGAACCGCTCCGGCAGTTTGACCGTCTTCAGGTTCGCTTCAAATTGTGGCGCAGTGATCGGGAACGCCGTCGGGCCGGCCGCGGTCCCCGGGGGGCGCGGGCCGGGCGCGGGCGCGACGGCCGGCTCCTTCGGGCCGGGCGCGGCCGGCGGCGGCTTCGGCGGGTCGGGAACGACGGCCGCCCCCGCGGGTTTCGCCACGACCGACACCCGGAACGTGTGGAACAGTTCCTGCCCGCTCGCGTCCGACACCGTCAAGATGACCGAGACCTCCTGTTTCACCATCGCGGCCGGTACGTCCCAGACCAGTTTCCCGTCGACCAGTTTCGCGCCCTCGGGTCCGGCGTCCAGTTTGAACTTCACCCCGCCCTTCTTCGACTTCACCACCGGCGCGTACTCGAACTTCGTCCCGGCGGCGGCCTCGCCCGGCGGCTCGGACGTCACGAGGAGGTAGTTCGCGCCCGACTTCGCGAGCAGCGCGTCGAAATCGAACGGGTGGACGATCAGCTCGTCGCGCCCCTTGCTGGGCACCACGACCGCGCGCTCGCGCGGGACGAGGTACACGTCCCGGTTGCTCGCGACGGGAACCTCGATTTGAGTGGTCGCGACCGGGGTGAACTGCCCCTCGACATAGATTTTGAGGGCGCCCGACCCGCTGCCGTCGAACCGCGGGCCGAACGGCGCTTCGACCTCGAAGAACAGGTTGCCGTGAACGGCCGGGAAGAACTCGCGCAACGAGGTGGGGGGCGCGGCCGGCGCCTCGCTCGGGTACACCCGGCGCATCTGGGCGTCGAGCACGCTGGTCCCGGTGTAGAAGTACCGGCCGCCCGGACCGGGGCGCGCGGTGTGTCCGTGGAATTCGTGCGTTTTCGCCTCCGCCTTCCCCTCGGAGACGGTGACAACGACGGACCCGCCGTGCGCGCCCCGCAGCCAGGCGAACGTCTGCCCGTCGGCCGACGCGCCCATCGTCTCCGGCGCGCCGGCCGGCAGCGCCGCGTTGTCCTTGACCGGCACCGGGCGGAGGGTGATCGGGTTGATGAGGAGGGCCTTTGCCCCGCCGAACCGGTCCGCCTTCGAGAACAGCAGCAGCGGCCCGGCGGCCCCGGCCCCCGTACACGCCGCGCTGAACGGGCCGTCGTCCGGGAGCTTGACCGTCGCCTCCTTCTCGAACGTCGCGAAGCTCCACCGCTGGAGCACCGCCGTGCCCGGATCGATCACGAACAGGTGGTCCCGCCCGGCCGCGAGGAGCAGCCCCTGGTCCGACGCGGGCAGGTATTTGACGACCTTCGCCTCCTTCACGTCGAACACGGCGATCTGCTTCAGCTTCGGCAGGTGCAGCGCGACGAACCGCCCACCGGCGCCGGCGGCCGTGGTCGTGAAGGGGGCCGGCAGTTTCACGACTTTTCCGTCGGTCACCGGCGCCGACTTTACGGGCTCGCTCTCGGGCGGACGGGCCGGAGGGGAGCGGTCCCGGGCGGCCGGACCGGAGGGGGGAACTCGATTTTCGGTGGATCGATCTTCGGCCCAAACGGGTTGGAATCGGGCGGGTCTTTCACGGGGGGATTGACCCGCGACGGCCCCTTCCGCGGCGGCCGGACCGCGACCGCGTCCTTCTTCGGAAAGACGAGTCGAAAGGCCTGCGTGTCCCGGCGCCCGGTCGGGTCGGAAGCGGCGAGTTTCACGTCGCAGAACGGCGGCGGGTCGAGCGGCGGCGTCCAATTGACGGCGCCGTTGGGGGCCAGTGCCATTGTCGACGGGTGGTCTTCGAGGCGGAACGTGACCGGCCCGTTCCGGGAGACCGCGGTGGGCTGGTACGCGAACGGGCGCCCGGTCCGCGGGAACGCGGGCGGGACCGAAGTGAACAAAACGTCGCGGTTCGCGCGGGCGAGCATCGCCGGCAGGTCGACGGGGAAGACGCGCGCGCGGGCCTCGCCCGGTGGGGCGAACACGAGCGCTCCCGGCGCCGGGGCGAACACCACGCGCCGCGCGACCTTGGCCACCCAGTCGGGGTCGGTCGCCGCCCACGCCGCGATCGCGTCGCCGCCGGGCAATTCGCCGAACGGTTGCGGGTCCGGTCCGAGGTGCAGGAAGAGCTTCACGGTCGTCGGCCGCGCCTGCGTGTACTCCACGGAGAGGACGAACGGGCCGCCGGGCGCGGGGAAGTAGTGGCGCTGCGTCCCGGGCGGTAGTGGCGCCGGGGGCAGTTTCTGCCCGTCGGGGCCGAGCAGGTCCGCGCCCAAGAACGAGCGCCCGTCCGGGGCCGGCACGTGCGCACCGGCGGTCCCGAGCGCGCCGGCCTTGTACTTGTGGTCGCTGTAAGTGAACCACCGGCTCCCCAGGGTCACCGACCGGCCGTCGGCGCTGACCCCGGCCGACAACAGGGGCGCGGCCGTGGCGAACGGGAAGGCGCGATCGGGTAACAGGTCCTGGCCGTCGATCGGCGCCTTCAACTCCTCGAACGTGTCGGTATCGGCCAGGCGCACCCACACCCGCCCGTCGGCCCCGCGCGAAACGTGCAAAAGTGGGCCGTCGGACGCCGACCCGACCGCCAAGTGGAGTAGCTCGAACGCGGTCGGCGCGAGCGTCGTGGTCGCAGCGCCCGCACCGGTCCGCAGGTCGTACCGCGTGACCTGGCCGTTATTTTTCCGGGCAACGAACAACTTGTCGCGGCTCGCGGTCACGAGCGCGTCGGGTGTGTCCCACGGGAGCGCCCCCGTCACGCGCCCCAGCACGGCGTCGTACAAGACGATGTCGCCGGAGGTCGCGAGCTGGAAGACCAGGTGCCGCCCGCCCCCGCCGGCGGTCACGGAGGCGACCGGCGTGGCGAACATCAGCCCGTCCTTCGTCACCGTGGGCTGGCCGCGCTTGGGCGGTTTCGGCTCGGCCTTGCGCTCGGGTTCGGGCTTCCGGTCCGGCCGGGTTGCGGTTTGACCTCGGGTTTCGGTTTGGTCTCGGGTTGCGGCTTGGTTTCGGGCTTCGGTTCGGGCGGCGGGGCCGGGGTTTCGGCCGCCGTTTGCAATTCGGGTTGCGGCTCGGCCGGCGCGGTCAAGGCGCGCACGGTGAGGGCGCCGCCGACGGCCCCACCGACGAGCCCGAGCGCGGCGATGGCAACGAGTGCCGCCCGTGCGCGACCCGCGCGAGGTGCCCCCACTCGGGGCGCAGCGCGTTCACCCGCGCGCGGCTTCCGGCGCGGGCGTTCGGCAGCGGGCTCCGCGCGCGGCTCGTCCGCGTCCGGTGGGGGAACGGGTAGGGCAACGGGTCGATCCACCGCCCCGCGCGCCGGCGCCGGTGCGGGCACGGGCGGGTCCGCGAACGCGGCCACCGGCGCGACCATCCGGATGCGCGCGCCGCACTTGGTACACTGACCAGTGCGCCCGAGCGCCTCCGGCGGAACGAGGCCCACCGTCCGACACGACGGACACGCTACGCTCACGGGCATCGGGGCACCTGCCGTTCGAGAAAAATCGGGGGCGCGGCCGGTGAATCACTTGGCCCGGCCCGACAGTTTCTTGATCTCGTCGTCGGTCAAAACACGGTCGAACAAACAGAACTCGTCGAAGTCCGCCGTAAACGCCGTCCCTTGTTGGCACCCCAGGGCGAGTTCCGTGAACCGGAACTCACCGGAGTACGTGCCGCCCGTGGTGACCGCCCGGGGCTCGCCGTTCACGGCCCAGCGCACGGTCCCCTTGTCGTCACGGGTCAGCACCAGGTGGACCCACTCTTTCGTCGCCGGGAACTCGATGATACCGGAGGCCTGCGGTGCCCGGCCGGTCCCGGGCACCCCTTCGCAGATCAGCATCTCGATACCCGTTTTGGTGCGGTCGAACCCGAAGAGCCGGAACTTCTGGCTGTCGCTAAGTTTCCCGTGGACCAGCTTAGACAAGCGCCCCCAGTCGTCGGTACGGACCCACACGGCCCAGGTGAACGGTTTCCCCGCACCGACCGCCAGCGCGTCCGCACTGGTACCCAGGTCCAGCCCCTCGCGCGGGTCGTTGATCTGCCCCTTCGTGGCCACCCGGATCCCCTTCCCCCGTACACCGGGCACCAGCTCCAGCCCTTGCCCCTTGCCGACCAGCTTCCCGCTCACGGACTCTCGCACCGCGGTGCCCTCGATCGCGTCGCACGGCAGGTGGAACCGCAGCCCCGGGAAGTCGCTCGCGGCGGGCACCGCGCCCGCGGGCCGGACCGGGTCCGCGGGCGCGGCCGGTCCCGGCTTCTGCCCGGCGAGCTGCGCGAGTTCGTCCGCGGTCAGCGCGCGGTTGAACAAGCAGACCTCGTCGACGTCACAGATCGAGACCCCCGCCAGGCTCCGCACGAAACCGATTCGGTCGTAGCGCAGTTCGATCCGCCCGCTTTGCGGGTTCGGCGCCGGAACCCCGTTCACCACGAGCCGCATTTCGTTCTTGGGGTTGCGCACGAGCGCGACGTGGGTCCAGCGCCCGGGTTCCGGCAGAGGGGCCATGACCCGCTGCGATACGCCCGCCTGGGTGGGACCGTTCGGGTGATCCTCGTAGAGGGCGTCGGCGAGCCGCTGGAGCGGGTTCAGTGCGAGGTGCAGCCCCCGGTGCTCCTTCGGTCCCGGGACCGTGTGCCCGTCGAACGCCAGGACGAAGTTCGGCGCGCGCGGTCCGTCGGCCACTGGACGCGCCCAGAACGCGAGGGTGAACGGCCGGTCCACCGCGACGACGAACTTGTCGTTCTGGTCGGACAGGTCCAGGGCGTAAAGGACCGGGCTGAGCGCCTCGTGGGTCAGTCGGAGCGCCTTACCGCGGGCGCCGTCGGTCAGTTGCAGCCCGGCCCCCTTGCCCACCTGTTTGCCCGATACGCTCTCCGTAACCGTACCGTCGGACGCGGCGTCACAGTCCAGGTAAAACTGCAACCCCTCGAACGCGGTCGCCGGCGGGACCGGGTGCGGGGTGGCGATCGGTGCCGCCGTACCCGGCTGGGGCGCGGTGCCCACCGGCGGCGGCGGGGAGGGCCAACGGGGAGGGTCGTCCGGGGGCGGAGACTCTCCGACCGGGCGCCCGCCGAGTCGCGCGAGTTCGTCGGGCGCCAGTGCCCGGTCGAACAGACACAACTCGTCCACCTCCACCGTCATCGCGCCGCTCGCCCAAAACATCCCCAGCGTCTCGAACTCGATCGGGAACGGGTACTTGAGGACGAAGGCCTGCTGCCGCCCGTTGACGAGCGCCTGCACCTGGTTCTTCTGGGACCGGATCAGGACCAGGTGGAGCCACTCGCCCTGGGGCGGTGTTTTGAACAACGGGTTCGCGGCGTTTTGCCTCTGCCCGGTCGAGCGGCCGGTCACGGAGTGCGACGCGAGGATCCGCCCGAAGTCCCGCTCCAGACCGATCCGCAGTTGGAGGTGGTCGTTCGTTCCCGGTACGGGCTTACTTTCCCCGACGAACACGTTCAGCGACGGGGTGAAGGTGCTCGCGGAGGGTTCCACCCGCACCCACAGGGAGAACGTGAAGGGGTGCTCCGCCGGGACGCGGAACGCGCCCGCCTGATCGCCCAGCGCGAGCGCGGGCGCCGACCAGGAACCGGGAACGCTCACGCGGAGGGCCTTCCCGCGCTGCCCGTTCGTCAGTGTGCCACCGGTGAGCGTGCCGACCGCCTTCCCGGACACGACTTCCGGCACCGCGGTACCGCTAATCGAGTCGAACGGCAGGTAGAACTTCAGTCCCGGGAACGCGGTGGCCGCGGGGACCGGTCCGTCGTTCACCGACGGGTCGCGATCGGACGCTTCCTGTGTCCCCTCGGGTGCCGGCTTCTCCGCGCCCGGGCGCGGGTCGCGCCCGACGAGCAGAAACCCGCCCGCCCCCGCCGCCGCGCCCACGGCGCCCGATCCCAACAGCACCCACAGCCACAGCAGAGATCCGCGGCGCGCCGGGACCGGGCGCCGCTCAGCGCGCGCCGGGGACCGATCGGCCGGTTCGTCTTCGTTTTCGGGAATCTCGAGGACGGGCGCGGGCGAGGGCCGCTGCGCGCCGGGCACCCGTAGCTTGCGCCCGCACCCCGGGCACGGGACGACCCGACCGATCTCGTGCGCACCCGGCACCAGCACGGCGCGGCACGCCGGGCACGCCAAACGAACTGACATACGCACTCCGGGGGCCGGGAACGCACCAAAGAAAAGCGGTCCGGGGCAACCGAGTGGGCGCCCGGGACCGGCACGCGGGTACTTACGGACGGGACCGGACCGGCAGCGCGAACGTGTGAAACGTCTCCTGACCGGACGCATCCGATACCGTCAGGATGACGGGCGCGGACCCGTCGGCGAAGTTGGCCGGCACGTTCCAGGTGACGGTCCCGTCGGCGGACACCTTCATGCCCTCGGGCCCGGCGTCCAGCTTGATCTTCACCCCGCCCTTCTTCGATTTCACCTCGGGCTTGTAGCTGAACGCCGCGCCGGTCACCGCGGCCGGGGGCCGGCTGACCACGAACAGGTAATCGATCCCGGCCTTCTCCAAGAGCGCCTCGACCTCGATCTTGTGGACGATCACCTTGTCCCCCGCGCCGTTGAGGAGCACCAGCGCGTGCGCGTCCGGAACGAGGAACGCGCGGTCGCTCACCGGCAGCGTGGCGCGCCCCCCGGGGGCCATAGCCCCCCACGGGTCCAGTGGCAGGTCCAACCCGGCGAGGGCGCCGAGTTCGACCAGCGGGCGGGCCTCGCCGAGCATCCGCAGCGTGACCTTGGTGTCGGTCTTGTTGTTGAACCGGTCCGGCCCGGACACGGTCAGAAACAGCCGGCCGTGGGCGGGGGGAATCGGTTGCCCGCTCAGCCCCTTCGCGTCGCCGAGCGCCTTGAGTTCCGGGGTGTACAGCGCCCCGGCGGTGAACAGCGTTCCGTCCGGGCCGGGCAGGATCGCGCCGACCGAGGTGTGTTCGTAGTACGACTTGGCGCCCTCGTCCCCGACCACCATGCTGGACAGACCCGACGGGCTGAGCCCCATCGTCCACCACGCGAACACGCGCCCGTCGGCCGAAACGCGCGCCGACGGCGGGTACTGCGGGTGGCCGGCCATGCCGCCCATTCCGCCGCCGCCGTTGGCCCCGGCGCCGAGTTCGATCTCCTTGAACGTTTTGCCGTCGAGTGCGCGGTTCGGCCCGACGACGAACACCGGCCCGTCGGTCGCGTGCCCGACGAGCAACTGCCGGGGCGTGCCCTTGAGCGGGTTGGCGACCGTCAGCTCCTTCTCGAACGTCTTCAGGTTCCACCGCTGGACGACGTTGGCGGTCGGGTTGAGGACGAACAGGTGCTCGTTGCCGGCGGCGATGAGCGCGCCCTCTTCGCCCAGCGGCAGGTACTTCACCACCTTCCCCTCGCACACGTCCAGCACCGCGACCTGCTTCACCTTGGGAACGCGGAACAGGACGTAGCGCCCGTTCCCGCCCATACAGGTCATGTCCGCGCTCCCAGGGAGCTTGATCTCCGACTTGTCGGCCGCTTTCGTCGGGGTGATCTTCGCGGGGGCCGCCGCCGGGCGCACGAACCCCGGCTTCGGGTCGCGCGCCGGGGCCGCCGGGCGCTTGGGCTCCGGGACCGCACCCGGGGCCGCCGGGCGCTTGGGCTCCGGGCGCTTGGGCTCCGGATCGGGTTCCTTGACCGCGACCGCGTGCGGCGCGACCGCGCGGGTCAGCGCGAAGGTGTGGAACACCTCCTGACCGGACTTGTCGGACACGGTGAGGATGACCGTGTCGCTCCCGGCCCAGTCCTTCGGTACGGCCCACGTCACCGTGTCGTCGGCCGCGACCTTCAGCCCTTCGGGGCCGGCGTCCACCTTGACCGTCACGCCGCCCTGTTTGGACTTCACCCCGACCTTGTACGTGTACGGCTTGCCCGGCTCGGCCGCGGGCGGGCGGCTGGACACGAACAGGTAATCCACGCCCGACTTGTCCAGTTCGGACTGCAGATCGAACTTGCGCAGGTGCAGCGCGTCGTTCGTCGGAGCGATCCAGGCGATCAGCCCCCCCGCCGGGGTGAACAGGAACCGCTTGTCCCGGGTGAAATCGGTCGCGGCCCAGGCGTCCGAACCGAGCGCGACGCCGATGTCACCGAGGGACACGATGGGGCGGTCGTCCGTGGTGCGGAAGACGCTCGCCTTCGTCGCGCGGGGCTGGTTCGGATCGGGGAACCCGAAGTCGTCGCTCTTCGCCGGCGCGAACGACAGGTACCAGTCGCCCTGTTGGGCGGGAATCCGGGTGCCGGCGCCCCACTCCTTCTTGCCGATGGCCTTCAGTTCCGGGGTGTAGACCCCCGTGTCGGTGAGCAAGTGGCCGTCGGCCGCGGGCACCACGTTCCCGGCCGACGTGTGCTCGTTGTAAGCCTTCACACCGGTTTCCGAGACGACCAGCCCGTTCAACCCGGTCGGGGTGTGGCTCGTGGCCCACGCCCCGTACACGCGCCCGTCCGGGCTGGCCCGGTAGTGCATCGCGTCGCGGAACGAGGCCGTCAGCGCGCGCCCGCCCGCGTTGTTGCCGGCGTCGAGTTCCTTCAGCGTGGTGATGTCGAGGAACGTCACCGGGGCCTGGGCCAGCGCGTCGGTCCCCTTCCCGTAGAAGACGAGCATCGGGCCGGCACTGGCCGCGCCCAGGCACGTCTGTTTGACGGTACCGCGGAACGGGAGCTTGGCCGTCACCTCCTTCTCGAAGGTGCCCAGGTCGTAGCGCACGATCACTTCGGTGTCGGGGTACACGACCAGCAATTTGTTCATGCCCGCCGCGAGGCACGCGCTGCCCCCGGCCAGCGGAATGTACTTGGTCACCTTCGCCTGGTTCACGTCGAAGACCGCGACCTGTTTCTGATCCGAAAGGAGCAAGCACCAGTACCGCCCGCCGCCGCCGACGACGGCGTCCGACACCTTGCCCGGGAGCTTGAGTTCGACCGCGTCCTTGTCGAGCGGCGCCGGTTTCAGTTCGACCGCGACCGGAACCGGGAACGTGAGCTTGCCCGTGGGCGCGGCCGGCTCCGGGGCGCCCGGAGCCGGGAACCCGGGCGGATTGAACGGCTGCCCCAAGGGGGGAACCATCTGACCGAACGGCGGGCGCCCGAAGGGGGGAACCATTGGCTGATTGAGCGGCGGGCGCCCGGGGGGTACGATCGGCGGCTCGGGCGGGAACACCGGAACACCGGCGTTGGGTTCTCGGTCGACCGGCGGCGGTTCGGTGACCGGGTCCGGCGCGCTCACCTTGGGTGGTTGGGGATTGTTCGGGGTGCTCGGGGCACTCGGGGGCACCGACGGGACCGGTTTGGGAGTGACTTCCGGCTTCGGCGCGGGTTCCGGTTTCGGCTCCGGGGCCCGTTCCGCGGGCGGATCGGCCTGCGCCGTCTCGTCGGGCTTGGGTTTGTCAAACGCCCCCGTGATGACCAGCACGCAGCAGGTCACAACCACGGTCGCACCGAGCGCGAGCGCGCCGAACACGAGCCCCAGTATCAGAACGACCCGGCGCGTGGCCCCGTCGTCGTCGGGGATGGGCTCCAGTTCCTTCTCCGGCACGGGAGCGGACCGGACCCGGCTCGGCACGGTAAACGTGCCGTCACAGGCGGCACACTGCGCGCGCTTACCCACTTGGGCAGGTGTAACGGTGACAGGCTCTTCACAATACGGGCAATTGTGGAGGTATCGCACCTTCGGCCCTACAGCATGGAGGACGTTTAAAGAGAGGTATGAGAAAAATCACTGTACCGATCACAGACAAATCCCGCAACGGAATTGCGCCTCGCGCTACGCCCGACCTTCACATTCATTTCCGCTCTGAAAATCGTTCCCGAATGAAACACCGCGCGCGGTTGCCGAGGCCTCGCGAGGGCAGCACCTCGCGCTCGCGCCCTTTCCCGTGCTCCTGCTTCAGTTGGCCGACACGTGCCCCTTGTACCAGTCGAGCGCCTGCTTCATCCCCTCATCGAACAGCACGCGCGGGGTGTACCCGAGTTTGGTCCGCGCCTTCGCGATGGAGAAGTCGAGGTTCAGTCCGGCGAACTTCAGTTGCGCCTGGGTGATGCGCGGCGGGTGCGGCTTGTTTTTCCGCCGGAACACGCCCTCGCGCCAGTTCGCCCCCATGCGCGCGAGCCACACCGGAACCGGCGGGAACCCGCGCGGGCGCTTCAGCCCCAGCCCGTCCGCCACCGTCTCGAAGAACCGGCGCTTGCTCACGAACTCGCCGTCGGTGATGTTGAACACTTCGCCCACTGTGCCTTCCGCCGGCGCGTCGATGGCGAGCAGCACCGCGTCCGCGATGTTGCCCACGAACGTCGTGTTCAGCGCGAAGCGCCCGCGCGCGATGTACATGACGCTCCGCTCTTTCAACCGGTCCGCGAGGCGCGGGAGCACCGTGCGGTCGCGCGGGCCGTACACGAACCCCGGACGCAGGATCACGACCGGCACCTTTTGCTTGCGGTGGTACTGGAGCGCGAGGCGCTCGGCCTCGACCTTCGATTGCGTGTAGCCGTCGATGTGGTCGCTCGGCAGCGGCTCGGTTTCGTCCGTGCCGTAATGGTGCCGGGCCGCGTACACCCCCAGCGAACTGACGTGAACGACCCGGTGGAGCGACCGACCCAGGGTCGCGTCGAGCAAGTGACGCAGCCCCTCCACGTTCACCGCGCGGTACCCGTCCACGTGCCCCCAGTCTCCGACCTTCGCGGCGCAGTTCACGACGACGTCGCAGCCCTCGACCGCGCGCGTAAGCGCTTCCGAATCCGTAAGATCCCCGCGAATCACGGTAGCCCCGAGCGATTCGAGGAACGCGGTATCGCTCCCCGCGCGGGCGAGCGTGCGAACCGCGTCCCCGCGGCGAACGAGCGCGTCGGCGACGTGCGAACCGACGAACCCGGTCGCACCGGTGAGTAGAATCGTGTGAGGCATCGCGTGTCCCGAGTTCCGCGGTCCGGGGTCCGTGCGGGAACCCGGAGCTTTGCTGATTGCGAAGCAGCGGATGTTCTGGGAAACGGTGCGAGAACGGCAAGGTTCGGAGGAACCGAACCGGGTATAGTGAAATCACCTGAGAAACGGCACCGCGGGGACCGGGCGCGATGAACGCATTCTGTGGACGGGCAGTCGTGTGCGCTCTCGTGGCGCTGGTGGTGCCGGTGGGGGCGCGGGCCGGATTGCACTATTCCGGTGAGCAATTCGCGGAGTTGCCGAGCCGCCCGTCGGGGTTCCTGACCGATCACCGTGCTCTGAGGGCCGCCGGGCGTGAGCGCCCCGATGGGTTGCCGTCCCCCCTCCGTGACGACTACCTCGCGGCTGCCACGCGACTGGAGAAGCTCGCGAAAACACGGGCGCTGACGGCCGATGAGGTCGCGGACCTCGGTGCGGTTTACGTGCGGCTCGGTAAAGCGGAGAGCGCACTCAATGCACTCGTTCCCGCTGCCCGCAAGTTCCCTGAACACTTCCGAATCGCGGCGAATCTTGGCACCGCGTTCCAACTGACGGGCGATCTCGAACGCGCGGGCGTGCAGCTCGAAGAAGCCGTTCGACTCGCCCCCGCGAAACTCAAACCGTTCGAGCAGGCGCACCTCAAACTCGTGCGCCTGCGACTCAAGGAAGGTAAGGCCGCGAACCAGCCGACGACGATCGATGACCTGTTCGGAATGAAGTTTGTCGGCGCGTCCGGTTCACCCGAAGCGGGCGCGCTCGTAGACGCAGAGTGGAAGAAGCTCCCCGCTGACGCACTCACTACCGTCGAACAACTCGCGCTCTGGCTGCCCGCGGATGCGCGTCTCCTGTGGCAGTTCGGCGAAGTGTGTAACGCTCTCGGTGACGTGCGCGCCGCCGCCGCCGCTCTCGACGGCTGCGTCACCGAGTTCGCGCTCGGGTCGCCTGACCTTCGCAAGCGCCGGCTCGTGTACCGCGCCGCGGCCGACGAACTCGCGAAGAAACCGGGCCACGAACAGCACCGCGGGACGCTGAAAACCAAGTCGTCGCGCCCACTGATTAAGGCGTTCGACGAGGCACTCCTGCCCACGATCGAGAACGACAAGACCAACGTCCTACCCTGGCCGGTTCTCGCCGCGACAAGCATCAATGCCAAAGGGCAACCGGCGTTCGCGAAATACCTGGAGCAACTCGACGGCAAGACGGTCGCGCTCACCGGGTTCATGCAACCGGTGAAGGACGAACTCGCGGCGCGGGAGTTTCTGCTACTCGAATATCCGGTGGGGTGCTGGTTCTGCGAAGTGCCCGATCCGACCGGCCTACTAAACGTGGAACTGAAAGCGGGCAAAACGGCCGAGTTCCGCAAGGGGCTCATCAAAGTAACCGGTACCCTCGTGCTCAATCGCTCGGACCCCGAGGGGTATCTCTTCTCGCTAAAAGACGCCCGAATCGGTGAGGCTGATTAAGGTAGGAGTGAAGGCGCCACGGATAAACACAGAGAACACGGATTAAGCAGAACAGAGATCCGCGGATCGGAACCGAATGTTTTTTGCCTGATCCGTGTTCTCTGTGTTTATCCGCGGCTCTTCCTTACCCGCCAGAAAACGAAAACAGCCGGGAATCTCCCGGCTGCTCGCTGCGACACTGTCGTGGTGTTTTAGCGCACGCCACCCTTGTACTTCTTCGTGCTGCGGAGTTTGTGCTTGCGGGCCTTGCGGCGCTTCTTGGAGGCGTTCCGCTGGCTCTTCGGTGCGTGTTGAATACCCATTGTCGGTTCTCCGGTATGTGTGTGCGAAGACCGGCATTCTAGCGGGGCCGGTAGCCTTTGCCCACGCCACTCACCTCACCACGGTTTGCCCAGTGCCTTTGCGGTAAGATCGTAACCGTCGGCGGCGGTGATTTTCGCCCGCACGAAGTCGCCGGGCTTGAGGTTTTTGCCCTTCACTCGTACTTCGCAATCGATTTCCGGCGCGTCCGCGTAGGTGCGCCCGCGGAAGTGGTTCGCGAACTCCGGGTCCGGGCCGTCGATAATGACCGGGTGCTCTTTATCGACCTGGGCCTCCGCCCACCCGAACGCGACCCGCTGTTGCACTTCCATGATCGCGGCCACGCGCGCCTGCTTTACATCTTCCGGAATGTGGCCGTCGAGCTTTTCTGCCGGCGTGCCCGGTTCGAGTGAGTAGGGGAACACGCCGACGCGCTCGAATTTGAAGTCCGCAACGAATTGCTTGAGTTCCTCGTATTCCGCATCAGTTTCGCCGGGGAATCCCGTGATGAACGTGGTGCGGATCGCGAGGTCCGGCCACTTCTCGCGCAACCGCAGGAGCAGTTTTTCGGTCGCGGCGCGGTCCACACGGCGGATCATGCGTTTCAGCACGCGGTCGTTGATGTGCTGGAGCGGCATGTCCAGGTACGGAATGATCTTTTTGGCGCCGGCGAACGTTTCGATCAGCTCGTCCGAAATGTGTTCGGGGTAGGCGTAGAGCGTGCGAACCCACTCGATGCCGTCTACCTTGTCCAACTCGCGCAGCAATTCCGCGAGCCGCGTGCGGCCGTACAGGTCCATTCCGTAGTACGTGGTGTCTTGGGCCACGATAATGAGTTCGCGCACGCCGTCGGCGACGAGTTCGTGTGCCTCGCGGATGATTTCCTCGATCGGCTTCGTCACGTGCTTCCCGCGCATTTTCGGGATCGCACAGTACGTGCAGAGCCGGTCGCACCCCTCGCTGATCTTGAGGTACGCGAAGTGACGCGGGGTGATGCGGAGGCGGGCAGTATCCTCAAGAGCACGGACCGGGGCCGGGCGGAACAGAGACTTCTGCTCGTCGCGCTGGGAGACGGCGCGGTCCACGACGTCCGCGATCTCTTCGCGCCCGAACACGCCGACGATTTGATCGACCTCGGGCACCTGTTCGAGGAGCACGTCGCGCTGGCGCTCGGCCATGCACCCGGCCACGACCACCGCGCCGACCTTGCCGGCCCTCTTGAGATCGAGCATCTCGCGGATGACCGCGAGCGACTCCTGGCGGGCCGGCTCGATGAACCCGCACGTGTTCACGATGACCACGTCCGCGCCGTCGGCCCCGGGCTGGAGGGCGTAACCGTCTTGCGCGAGTTTGCCGAGCATGCGCTCGCTGTCCACGGTGTTCTTCGGGCAGCCCAAACTAATGAATGCGTAGTTGCCCTTGGATTCGGGGGCGCCAGGCGCGCCGGTTCCGGGAGTTGAGGTCAGCGGGAGACTCTTCACGGACATTCGGTGGTGGTCCGGCGTGGTGTTCGGCAAAGATCGAACTGTTTTTATAGAGGCTCAGAACGGAACGTGTCAAGCGGTATGGTCCCACCATTTAGGGAGGCCGTTACAAACATTATTCTCACGTGTTCGATTGTGAAGCACTCCACCCGCGGGTCGTGGAAGTATCGATTAGGTTGTTACAAACATTAATTCCCAAGTGTCCGGTTGTCGGGCGCCGGGGCCAATCAACTATCACAATTGATGACAGATTAGGTTCAGATCGTTGATAAGTACCGTCGCCGGTAGGCTCGGGAACCCGTTCTTTGGTCGATGTTTAGCAATTGTCGCATTTTCATGTGACATACACGACGCTTGGCTCCTGCATCCACGAAATCCAAGGTTTCGCGCCTCGACAGCACAATTCCGAGATTTGTGCGCCGTAAACGAAACGGCCGCACTTTCCCGTGCGAAGACACATCCGGCTCATAGCCTTCTCATAGACTGCGGGCATACTGGAAGTGCATCTGTATCCGACCACCCTGGCCCGATTGACACACGGACACGTTCACTAGCGCGAAACTTAACGCAGCGCAACGTGTTCCTCTGTTGTGTCACTTTCTGATTTGATTGGTTTTTGACACGGAACGTGTAGTCCATAAACACCACGCGGGTACCATCATGGCGCCGTCTTGGCTTCGGCAATTGTTCAAAAAGCGATTCGTGGGTCAAGGCAAGTGCGCTCCGATCCAGCCCGCCCTTACGGTCGAGGCACTGGAAGACCGGGCGCTGATGGCCGTGGCGATATGGACCGGGGCCGCGATCCCCGCGCCAACGACGGGGAACAATTCCGCTCTGTGGAGCGACCCCATGAACTGGCAAAACTTTTACCGCCCCCAAACTGGGGACGATGTCATTTTCCCGGCCGTGTCTGGTGCTAACAAGCCCCCGGCAGCAATCGTCAACAATGTGTTCGTTTTCCCGAACGGCACGCACGTTCCGGGGGGAACGCTCGCGAACTCCATTATCGATGGGAACTACACCATCGGCGACTTGCAGATCAACGACGATAACTACCACATCGACGCCCTATCCGCAAATACCACGCTGAGAATCAACGGGCGCATTATCTCCAACATTCCGCAGGCCCTCGGGTCACTTACTGGGCTCTCGCTGATCGGGCCGACGTTCGCTACGGGTGGGGTATCAAACCTGCGGATCCAATTGAACGGACTCAACCAGGAGATTCGAAGCGATAACGTAGGCGTGCTGTACATCACAGCAGACATCGTCAACCCGACTAGTGGGGCGGGCGGGTTGCTGAAGCGAGGCACCGGTACAATCGGGTTATCGGGGAACAACACGTTCACCGGCGCGGTGCGCGTCAACGAGGGGATTCTCGCCGTCGCGAGTGATAACGCGCTCGGGAGCACGATCCTCGGGGCCGCCGTGGACGCCGGCGCGACGATGGCCCTTACAAACGGGGCAACGATCTCCGATTCGCTCGATCTCGTTGGGGACGGGGTGGGTGGACTGGGGGCGCTCCGTGGGATCATCGATCCGTACCTGACATTCCAAGCGCCCAGCGTCAACCCGTTCGGGGGCGGAACGTGGTCCGGAGGCATCGCTCTTATCGGTAACGTGACGATCGGCACCGACAGTGGGGCCACGGTTGATGTCGATACGACCGGGATCAGCGGGAGCGGGAATCTGACAAAGGTTGGGTTCGACACGCTGAGGTTGTTTACCGGGAACACATACGGGGGCAACACCCTGATCAGGCAGGGGGCCATCACAATCTTCGACAGCAACGCCCTCTCGCCCAACCCCCTCTTCTCGACCACGGTATTCGATGGTGCGACCCTGCGCGTCGGCAACGGGCTCACGGTCGGCGAGACACTCTTCCTGAACGGTGCCGGCTTCTTCTTCGACGCCGCGGGCCGGCCCCGCGGGGCGCTCAGCCTGTTCCAGAACGGGGCGGCGTCCGAGTGGACCGGCACGATCACCTTGCTGAGCGCCTCGTCATTCGGGGCGGCATTGAACGCCGAGCTCCTGCTCTCCGGCCCTATGGGGGGCGCGTTCGCGTTCACGAAGGTCGATCAAGGGAACATACGCATCGCCCGTAACAACAGCGCGACCGGGGTGCCCACGGGGTTCGCCCCGTTCACGGGTAGCACGTTCGTTAACAACGGCACCCTGGAGATCGCTGACGCGCTGGCCCTCGGCAACACGGGTACCGTCACGGTAAACTCGACCACGGGCACCTCGGGCGCGGTCGGTCCCCTTCAGATCGAAGGGAACTACACGTTCGCGCGCCCCCTGGTTTTGAACGGCGTTGGTTTCAATACAGTCGGAGCGGTTCACGTCATCAACCCGGCCGCGGGTGGCACCTCCGCTATCACGTTCAGTTCGACCGTCACCCTCGGGTCCGCGGCGTCCCTCAAGATCGACGGGGGCGACGCCCTGTCGATCACCGGGGTCATCCGCGACGGCAGCGTTCCCGCCGGGGGTGTGATCCCGAGCTTGGAAAAGACCGGGGCCGGCACCCTGACCCTCGCGGGCAACAATACCTACCTCGGGTCCACGGCCCTGCGCGAGGGGCTGACGATCATCACGTCCAACCAATCCCTGGGCGGGGCCAACGGAGCCGGCACGCGCGTGTTCAACGGTGCCGCGCTGCAAATACCCAGCGCGATCACCATGACTGAGGATCTGACGCTCTCCGGGACCGGGATCTCCGGCGGCGGCGTGCTGCTGGTCGGAGCGGGGACCAGCCAGATCACCGGCCTGATTACGCTCCTCGGCGTTAACACAACGCAGGCCGATATTAATGTGGCCGCGGGCGGCTCGCTCACGTTCGCTGGTGTGGTGAGCGGCGACGCCGACCTCCACAAAATCGGCGCGGGCGAACTGCGGCTCAGCGGGACCGCGAGTAACACGTTCCTCACGACCACATTCGTGGACGACGGACGGCTCACGCTCGCGAAACCGGCCGGGTTGATCGCACTCGGCGGCCAGGTGTTCGTTGGTGACGCAGCCGGCACCAACAATTCGGCCGAGCTGCGCCTCGAAACGTCTAACCAGATCCCCGAATCGGTCAGCGCGGTCACGATCCTCGTGACCGTCCGTCAGGACGGGTTGCTCAATCTGAACGGGTTCAATGAGACGCTCGGCGCGCTGACCCTCGTCGGTGGCGAGATCACGACCGCGACCGGGGTGCTCACCCTCATCAGTGATGTGAACGTTACGGCCGCGACCGAGGTCGCGAAAATCTCCGGCAACCTGTCGCTCGGTGGAGCGGTCCGAACGTTCAACGTCGGCAACGGCGCCGCCGACCCCGACCTCCAAATCGACGCCGTTATCAGTAACGGCCCGGGGATCATACTGACCGGGGGCGGGACGCTCGTGCTCGGCGGGGCCAACACGTACACCGGCCCCACCACCGTGACCGCGGGCGTGCTGCGGTTGGGCGCGCACAACGTGCTGCCCGACACCACCACCGTCGCACTCGCGGGCGGAACCACGCTGGACATGAACAGTTTCATAGACTCGATCGCGGCCGTCACCGGCGGCGCCACTACCACGCTCGCCCTCGGGGCCGGGGCACTGATAGTCGGGGTCGGTAACACCACGTCGACCTTCGGGGGGGTGATTACCGGGGCCGCGGGCTCGTTGCTTTCAAAGATCGGTACCGGGACGCTCACGCTGACCGGGGCCAGCCCCGCGTACACCGGAACGACGTTTGTGGGCGGCGGCGGGACGGTGCTCGTGAACGCGAACCAGAGCGCGGCGCGCGTGACCGTTCTGAGCGGCGGCGCCCTGGGCGGCACCGGCACCGTTGGGGCGATCACCGTGAACGCGGGGGGGCAACTCTCGCCGGGTCAGAGCCCCGCGGTCCTGAGCGCGAACGGGGACGTTGTGCTCAGCGCCGGTTCTTCGTTCATCGTGGAGGCGGCCGGTACGACCGTGGGCACCCAGTACGACCAACTCGCGGTCACCGGCACGGCCACTCTCAACAACGCGACCCTGGTGTTCAATCCGAGCTTCACCCCCGCGGTCAACGACTCGTTCGTCATTCTCACCGCGACGGGCGGCGTTACGGGTACCTTCAGCGGACTGGCGGACCTCGCGACCTTTACCACCGGGACGCGCGTGTACCAAATTCATTACAACGCGAACGACGTCACCGTCACGGTGCTCGCGCTCGCCTCGACCGCGACGATCCAGTCGAGCACCAACCCGTCACTCCCCGGCCAGTCCGTGACGTTCACGGTCACCATCACCCCTGCGGTGGCCGGCGACCCGACGCCAACGGGCACGGTCCAGTTCTACGATAATGGTGTGTCGATCGGTACCGTGGCGCTCTCCCCAACAGGCACCCTCAACCTGGCGTCGGCATCGCTCACGACCGCGGCGCTGACGAGCGGGTCACACAACATCACCGCAACGTTCACCCCGTCGTCGTCTTACCAGGCTCGCACCCAGACCGATCTGGCCCTCGTGCAGGCGGTCACCGTCGTTTCGACCGTGAGCATGCAGGCCCTGAACGGGCCGAGCGTCTTCGGGGACACGGTCGGCTTCCTCGCCCGGGTCGCCCAGCAGCCCGGACTCGCGGTCCCGAACGGGACGATCACCTTCATCAACTCCACGACCGGCGAGGTTCTGGGCGTCGTGGCCCTCGACGCGACCGGCGGGGCGGCCATCAACGTCAGTACCCTCCGCGTGGGAACTAGCATCATCTCGGCCGTCTACTCGGGCGACGCCTTCTACCGGGCCGGGTCCGGTACCGCCACCCAGATCGTTGATCGGCAGTCGCGGATGGTGGTCGGCACGGACGCGGGGCCGCAAGCGACGGTCCAGGTCTTCGACCCGCGTACCGGGGCTCTGCTCCGGGTGCTCACGCCCTTCGACGGGTACTCGCTGGGCGTGAAGGTGGCCGCGGGCGACGTGAACGGGGACGGGATCGACGACATCATCGTGTCCGCGGGCGCGGGCGCCCCGGGCGGTCACGTGAAGGTGTACAACGGGGCCGATTACTCGGAACTGGCGAGCTTCTTCACGTTCGTCGGGTACACGGGCGGGGTGAACATCGCGGCCGGGGACGTGAACGGGGACGGGTTCGACGACATCATCGTGGGCACGGCCATCGCCAACGACCACGTGAAGGCGTTCTCCGGGCGCAACCCGGCGGACACGCTCCTGAGCTTTTTCGCCTACGGCGGCGGGAACCCGGTCGGGGTCACGGTGGCCGCAGGCGATGTGAACGGAGACGGGCTGGCCGACGTGGTCACCGGGTCCGCCACGTTCGCCGGGCACGTGAAAGCGTTCTCGGGCCAGAACAACGGGCAGCTCCTGGGGAGCTACTTCGCTTACGGGGCCGGGTACTTGGGCGGGATCTACGTCGCGGCCGGGGATCTGGATGGCGACGGGCGCGCCGAGATCATCACCGGGGCCACGAACGCACCACACATTAAGGCACTCGACGCGATCACCGGAGCGGAGCGCCAGAGCTTCATCGCGTACCCGGGGGCGACGTTCGGGGTCCGCGTCGCGGCGGTCGACCGCGACGGCGACGGGCTGGCGGACATCCTCACCGGCGCGGGCGGCAGCGCCCCACACGTCAAACTCTTCGACGGCCAAACCCTGGACCTGCTCGACAGCTTCCTGGCCGTGCCGCCGAACCAGTCCCCGTCCCCGGGGATCTTCGTCGGTGGCAGTTCCAAGTAAGTTCGCTCAATTCGACCGCCCCGGCTCGCGAGCCGGGGCGGTTTCGTTTTTACACCACCCACGCTCCCAAATTTCTCGGTGTTCGGCGCGAATCCCTTACTGTTCGGCGGTGCCTCTCCGTCTTAATCTCTTGGCACCGTGCCGTTTCGCGGTCACAATAGTTGTTATTCGTCTCCGCGCCCCCGCGAGCCGAGCACCATGTCCGAAGTCAACCCGGCGGATTTCGCCGCTCCCAAAACTCCGACCCGCGCGCCGGCCCCCGACACCTTTACGGGCGGGCGCACCGGACCGAACGGCCCCAATCGGTCCACACTTACACACACTCAGCCCGCGCGCATCGGACGATTCGAGGTGCGCACGCTGCTCGGCGAGGGCGCGTTCGCGCGCGTGTATCTGGGGTTCGACCCGGAACTCGAACGGCAGGTGGCGATCAAGGTTCCGAAGGTCGACGAACTGACGCCCGAATTTCGCGAATCGTTTCTCCGCGAGAACCGACTGGCCGCGATCATCCACCACCCCAACGTGTGCCCGGTTTACGAAGTCGGCACCGACGGCACCCTGCCCTACATCGTGATGCGCGTGGTGCCCGGCACGCTCGCCGGGGTGCTCCGGTACCGCGACGGGCTCCTGCCCCCGCGCCACGCACTCGCGATTGTGCGAAAGCTCGCTCAGGGACTGGCCGCGGCGCACGCGCAGAAAGTCGTTCACCGCGATTTAAAACCCGCGAACGTGCTGTTCGACGAATCCCAACGCGAGGTGCTCATCGCCGACTTCGGCTTGGCCCGGCTCGTCGATCAGGCGACCGCGGCCAGTAACGGGGTGCCCAAGGGGACGCCCGCGTACATGTCCCCGGAACAGGCCCGCGGAGCGGCGGCCGAGATCGGGCCGCTGTCGGACGTGTACAGCCTCGGCATCATCCTCTACGAGATGCTCACCGGGCGCGTGCCCTTTTCCGGGTCCGTCTGGGAGGTCATGCGCGATCACTGCGAGACCGCACCGGTTCCCCCGTCGCGTGTCGTTGCGGGACTCGATCCGGTTCTTGATGCCTTGTGTCTCAAGGCGCTGGCCAAGCGCCCGGCGGAGCGTTATCGCTCCGCGAAAGAGTTCGCTACGGCCCTCGGGACGTATTTGCGCTCGAACGAGCGCCCGGAGGCGCTCCCGGTCCCCGCGGAACCTGAAGAAATCCCGGCGCTGGAACTCGTTGAGGGGCCACTCGCGGACGAGGTTCCCGATCTTCCCACCGTGCCCGTGGGCCGATCGGCGAAGTCTTCTGCTAAGCACACACCCGTTCCGCGTTCGGTTCGCGAATCGCGCACCCAAAAAGCGGCTCCTCCCGTGCCGGAGCCGCGCGCCACGTCGCGCCTTACGGCCCTGCTCGTTTCGGGCGCCGCACTGTTTGTTGGCGGAGTGGCGGTGGCACTTCTGGTGATGCAGAAGCCCGAACCCACGAAGCCCTCGGACCCACCGGTCGCGCAGAACGACAACGTGGGGCCGGCTCCGCCCGTTGCCGATCCGGGCACTTCAACGCTCGTTGCTGCGAAGCCGGTTCCCATTCCCGAAGCACCGGAACCGCACCCGGTTCTGGCGCTGAAACCCGAGATCTCTCCCGCTCCGAAACAGGTGGAACCGGTGCCGACGGCGCCGGAACCGAGGCCGGGAATTGATGCCGAACTGCGGCGCGACTGGAGCGATTATCTCACCGCGTCCGGGGGCGAAACGGCTTACCCGTTCTTCAAAGACCGGGGACCGACGCGGTGGCGCGCGTGGCGCGAAGCGGCCGAGGGCGATTGCGTGTACGGCATGGTTCTGTACGCGAACTGCCTGGAAAACGGTATCGGCGCCGCGAAGAGCCTGAAGAAGGCCGCCGGGCTGTACCGCAAAGCGGCCGAGGCCGGTGAACCAATCGCGATGACCGAGTTGGGCGGGTGCTTCCAGGACGGGAAGGGCGTTCCGAAGGACGAAACCGAAGCGCTCGAATGGTTCCGCAAGGGGGCCGAGGCCCAAGAGCGGATGGCGATGTATCTCCTCGGGATCACGTACCGGGACGGGCGCGGGGTGGATAAAGACCCCAAGGAAGCGGCCGAATGGTTCCGCAAGGCCGCGGAACTCGACGGATCGGCCGCGATGGTCGAGTTAGGGTACTGCTACGCGAACGGATCCGGGGTGGACAAAGACTCCAAGAAATCGGTCGCGTGGTTCCGCAAAGCCGCGGGCCTCGGGAACGCGATCGGGATGGACGAACTGGGTTACTGTCTCGCCAACGGACGCGGGGTCAAGAAGGATGCCGCAAAAGCCCGCGAGTGGTACGAAAAAGCGGCCGAGAAGGGGTACTCTAACGCCCAGAACAACCTCGGGCTGCTGTACGGCAACGGCCTGGGGGTCTCGACCGACTACGCGAAGGCCCGCGAGTGGTACGAAAAGGCCGCGGCGCAGAACCACTCTGGTGCCCAGAACAATCTCGGTGTGCTGTACGAGAATGGCCTCGGCGTCACGCAGAACTACACCACGGCCCGTGAGTGGTACGAGAAATCGGCCGAACAGGGGTACGCCATCGGGCAGTACCACCTCGCGCTGATGTACTACCGCCCAGCGGGTGTGACGCAGGACTACCCCAAAGCACGGGAGTTGTTCGAGAAAGCCGCGGTACAGGGGGACGCGAACGCGCAATTGTACCTCGGGTTCATGTACGGCACGGGTCGGCACGACAGCAAGAGCGGGGCGCCCGATCACGCGCAAGCCCAGGAGTGGTACGAGAAGGCCGCGGCACAAGGGCACGTACAGGCCCTTCACAACCTCGGCGTTCTCTACAGTTCGGGCAAGTACAAGGGCGGGAACGGGAAACCGGACCACGTGAAGGCCCGCGAGTGGTACGAAAAGGCCGCCGAAAAGGGGCATGTCGGGGCCACGAACAACCTCGGCCTCATTTACGAACACGGGCGCGGTGTTACTGCTGATCCGGAGGAAGCGGTTCGACTGTACCGCAAGGCCGCGGACCACGGGGACAAGAACGGGATGACCAACCTCGCGCGGTGCTACGAGAAAGGCATTGGGGTCGCGAAGGACGAAAAGCTGGCCGCGTCGTGGCGGGAAAAGGCCGCGAAGGTCGTCGCGGATAAGTGAGCGCGCCGGTCTGAGCTCTCGATAGTGCTCCCCGATCCGTGCCTCGCACGCGATCCAGAGTGTACGACCCGTTCGAGCGTTAGTTTCACGTGTGGCACCGTGTGGAGCACACGCTTTTGGGCCATCCAACCACTGCCGTTTTACCCCGTCTTGTCCGGTCATTCTCCGGCGATAGCGTAGACCTTATACGACGTTTCCCGGAGTTCCCTCATGCCTCTTCCGATTCGGACCGACGACTGCGCGCTCGACTTCCTCTCGCTCGGGGCTTTGATTCACCGGCTCGACCCCGGCGTTACACCGTTCCGCAAGGCGCGCGCGTTCGATGTCCACGTTTCCGGCGGCGAGTACAACGTCGCCGCGAACCTGTCCGACTGTTTCGGCCTGCGCACCGGCATCGCCAGCGCAATGGTCAACTACCCGGTCGGTGAGCTCGTGCAGGCGCGCGTGCGCGAAATGGGCGTCACGCCGTTCTACAAGCACTTCGAGCACGACGGCGTGCGCGGGCCGAACATCGCGACCGTGTACAGCGACCGCGGGCAGGGCGTCCGCGCGCCGGTCGTGTTCTACAACCGCGCCAACGAAGCCGCTTCGCTCCTCAAAGTCGGCGACTTCGATTGGGCCAAGATCATGGCCGGCGGCGTGCGGTGGTTCCACTCCGGCGGCATCTTCGCGGCGCTGTCCGAGAACAACCCGGAACTCATCATTGAGGGCATGAAGGCCGCGAAAGCGCAGGGCGCGATCATCTCGTTCGACCTGAACTATCGCGGGAAGTTGTGGAAGCCGGTAGGCGGCGACAAGCGCGCGGTGGAGACGCTCCGGCGCATCGTCGCGAACGTCGATTGCCTCATCGGGAACGAAGAAGACATGCAGAAGGGGCTGGGGGTGAAAGGCCCGGAGGTGACGAAGAAAGAGGAGTCGAAGCTGAACCCGGACGTGTTCTTCGGCATGATCGAGAACACGGTGAAGGAGTTCCCGAACATCAAACTGGTGGCGACCACGCTCCGCGAAACGCACTCGGCCAACCGGCACGATTGGGGTGCGGTGCTGTGGCTCGACGGGAAGCGGTACGTCAGCCCGACGGCGCAGCTCGACGTGATCGACCGCATCGGCGGCGGCGACGGGTTCGCGGCCGGCACCATCTACGGTCTTATGAGCGGGCGCGACACCCAGCAGGCGCTCAACCTCGGCTGGGCACACGGCGCGCTGCTCACCACCTACCACGGCGACACCACGATGGCCACGCTCGCGGAAGTCGAAGCGTTCGCGGCCGGCACCGGGGCGCGGGTGCAACGGTAAGTGCGGCACTTACGAGTGCCGGGAGCCGGCGCCCTCGGCACTCGCAAATGGCTTCGGCTTACTTACCCCCCAATCCGAACCCCAGCAGCTCGATTTCAAACACGAGTGTTGAATTGGCTGGAATTGCGCCTTTCGCCTGCATACCGTAGCCCAAACTGGCCGGGATTACTAGCTTGCGAACGCCTCCCACTTTCATTCCCGGGACGCCCTGCTGCCAACCCTGAACCAGTTCGCCGAGAGACATATTCAAAGGGCCTTTACCCTCTAACCAACTGGAATCAAACGGCTTTCCGCCGGTTGTAAGCCAACCGGTGTAATCCATCACCACACGTGCCCCTTCGGGGCATTCCGGGCCGTCCCCAACCTTGAGGTCGCGGCACTTCAAACCATCTTTGCCGATCGGCTTTAAGTTCGGGTCATCGGCGCCGGGTTCGGTTCCGTCACTCAGTTTGGTGAGGTCCGTCGGAGCGGGGTACCGGCGCGCGCGGGGCGGCGGAGAAGACGAGAGCAACTCGACCTCGAAGACGAGCGTGCTGTTGGCCGGGATCTTCCCCTTCGATTGTTTCCCGTAGCCCTTATCTGGCGCGATGACCAGCTTGCGAATCCCCCCCGGCTTCATTCCGGGAATGCCCTCTTGCCACCCGGCAATCAGCTCTTTGAGTGGGAACGTCGCGGGCTGCCCGCGTTCTTTACTGCTGTCGAACACGGTTCCGTCGGGAACCCACCCCGTGTAATGGATTTTCACATCGGCACCGGGCTGGCACTCGTCCCCCGCTCCGACTTTCAGGTCGCGGTACTTAACACCCGCGCTGATCTCCTTCAGGTCGGGGTCTTCGACAGAGCCGTTCGAGCCGTCGGACATGTTCTTCGGCGCGGCGGCATCGGAGACGAACACCACCAGTCCCACGAGGATCACGATCGCCGCGATCGCGAGGGCCGGCACGAGGATCTGCTTGATCTTCTGTTTGTCCAGTCCGTCGGGCTGGGTCTTACCGGGTTCCGCCATTGAGTGACTCCGAGCGCGATTGAGGAAGATGGAAGTTGTTATAGGGCGGCCCGCCGGAATAGGATCATCCCCACTGTTTCCTCACGAGGGGTACCCATGCGCGTGTTTGTCGTTGCCGCGATCGTCGCGGGCGCTTGCCTCACCACGAGCGCGAGCCGGCCCGGGCGCGCCGAAGATAAGAAGGACGAGAAGAATGATAAGGAGCTAGCCAAACTGCTCGACGATATTGAAACCGCGATGAAAGCGCAAAAGTACGCGGACGTGATTCCGCTCGCGAAGAAGGTCGCCGAACTCGACCCCAAGAACCCCGCGGCCCCGTTCGCCGCGGCTACCGCGCACACGCAACTCCGCCAGAACGCGGAGGCCGTTAAAGCGTGGACGAAGCTCCTGGCGCTGGAACCGAAAGCCGTCCGCGCCTACGACTCGCGGGGCGACGCGCAACTGAAACTCGGGAACTTCAAGGAGGCTCTTGCGGACTTCGACGAGTACCTCAAAACGGACCCGAAGTTCGGCCCGGACCACTGGCGCCGCGGCATCGCGCTCTACTACGCGGGTCGCTTTAAGGACGGCGTGGACCAGTTCGAGCAGCACCGCACGGTGAACGGCGAGGACGTCGAGAATTCCGTGTGGCACTACCTCTGCAACGCCCGGGCGACCACGCCCCAGAAGGCGCGCGAGAACCTCATCCCGGTCACGAAGGACGCCCGCGTGCCGATGAAGCAGGTGCTCGAACTGTTCGCGGGGAAGATTAAACCGAAGGACGTGATCGATGCCGCCGAGAACGAAAAACTCAAGGGCGAAGCGCTCAAAGAGGCCCGGTTCTACGCGAACCTCTACGTCGCGCTCTACTACGAGTCCGAGGGCGACACGAAGAAGTGTCGCGAGCACCTGAAAGAAGCCGTCGAGAAGTACGAGATCAGTCACTACATGTGGGACGTGGCCGCCGTTCACCTGAAGTTGCTGAAGGACAAGAAGTAACCGGGTGAACCCCGCCCACAAGGGTGGTGGGCGAGTGAGCGAGCCTCCAGAGGCTCGCTCACAAAGGCAGGATGGGTGGCATCGTTGTAGTTTCACCCACCGCCCTTGTGGGCGGGGTTCACCAGCCACTGCCCATACTACACCGGCTGTTCGCATTCCACGCCCGGTTCGATCACGCGCATCGACTTCCACTTCCCGCTACGGAACCGGAACCAGAAGCACGCGCTCATACCGAGAATGTGTAGCGTAGCGAACACCCAGCACCAGTACACGCTCCCACCCATGAACACCGTGATCGCGGTGGGGATCACCATCAACGGCCATGCAAGGGCGAACGTCAGTTTGGTGACGTATTTCGTGTCCCCGGCACCGCGGAGCGCGAACGCGAACGAAACATTGATTGCGTCCGCGACAGAAAACACCGCAACACACAGCAGGAGCGTCGGTACGAGAGCGACGACCGCAGCAAACTTCTCCTGCTCCTCCGGCTTGTCCGGTCGGAACGGCTCGACCAAAAGACTCGGGATCGTAACGTAGGCGAGCGCAATGAGACACATGTACCCGAACGCCCACTTCAGCCCGGTGTAGGTGCTCTTCTCCGCCAAGTCCGGGCGGTTCCCACCGAGACGTTGACCGACGAGAATGCAGATGGCTTGACCCATTCCCATCATCGGTAAGAACGCGATCATGTTCAGCCGGATCGTGAGCGTGGTGGCCCCGAGCGCCGCGAAACCGAGGTTCCCGACGAGTACCGTGAAGCAGTGGAACACCAGCACGTCCAGGAACACCTGCATCCCGGCCGGACCGCCGTAAATCATCAGCCGGCGGAACAGCTCCCGCTCCGGCTTCCACCCGGCGAGCGTGCCGAACTCGTCGCGATACTTCCTGCGGAGCATCAGCGCGAGCGCGAACAGGGCCGCGGCCCACGACCCGGCGACCGTGGCCCACCCAGCGCCCTCGATCCCGAGTTCCGGGAACCCGAGCCGTCCGAAGATCAGAACCAGTGCAAGTGCAATGTTCACCGCGGTGCCGACGGCCTCAATGCCGAGTACGGTCCACGTCTGTCCCCGGCCGGAGAAGAACCCGTTGATGGCTCCCATTACGAGCATCGGCAGCGCGGCGAACGCCAAACACTTGAGGTAAGTGGCTTCCAGCGGTTGGATGTCCGCCGGGTGGCCGCTGACCGCAATGAGGAACGGGGCTGCCGGTACCATCACCAAAAACAGCAGGCCGGCAACGATCGCGAAGTGAATCCCCTGCCACACGGCCGCGCCGACGCGGTGGGGGCGCTTTGCCCCCGTGTATTGCGCGACGAACGTCGACGTGTACCCCGCGGTGACCTGTAGAAGCCCGAAGAACAACCAGTACCACATCACCGCGGGGAACGACGCGGCCATCTCCAGCGGGTCGTGCCACGACAGGAGCACGGTGTCCACGAACACCTGCACCGTCATGAAGCTTTGGCTGACGATGAGCGGCAAAGCAAGTTTGAGAAGCTCCTTCGATCCGCCCGGAACTGCCGTGGGCGCGCCGGGCGAGTTCGATTCGGTCGCGAGCGTTTGACGCTCTGCCACAGCCACTTCACCGGCCTCATTCGCACCAACCGGCTCCGAATATGGGCTGGTCGGTACCCCGAGGTTCGGGGTCGGAACAACGGTCGGATCGAGATAGGCGGCGGGTTGGGCGCTTTCGGTCGGGGAGGGTTCAACCGGATTGATTCCCATACGGTCCGTCGTCCTTGTTTTGGGGGCCGGGCGAATCACTTGGCAGCAACAGCAGACATTCCGAAACTGCACCGGGCGCCCTTAATCCTGAAGCGTGATCGGGGCTGGCGATGTCTCCACCGAGGCCGTCATGTTGCCGCTCGTCACGGGCGCGTTGCCGCGAATCTCGATTCCGTTATGAGACCCCGACACGCGAGCAGGTTCGGGCTTCTTGCCATTTTCAACGACCGGGACCGAAAATTCGATGTCGTAGGTCTGCCATACGGATCGGCGCGTTGACACGCACGGGCGTCAGAGGCACGGTGCTGCAAATCGTACCGCAATCGTTCTTTCCGCTCTTCAGCCCGTAGGTACCGAGAATCTGTACCTCGTACCGTCTCTGCACTTACAAGCCAGAATTTCCCCGTCCTTGAACTCGCCAAAGCCTCACGAATCGGCGACCGCAGTGAACCCGGTTAGTTGAAGACAGGACGGGTGTGAGCGCGGACGCGCTTGATTGAGAGGTTCCGTGGAGAGCATCCAGGTATTGTATTGGAGGCGCCGCTCAACAATCCAACCCGCAACAGATCGATCTCTGATTGTAATCTCTTACCCGTGTCATTTCTTCTGTTCACCGAGATGTCATCTCTTCAAATCGCACGGGAATATTTCTCGCCTCGGGGCATCTCAATCTGTGAGGGGCAACGACGGGTGCGAGTTGCTCTCAACGACCGGTCAAATCAACTTCGCACCTATTACCATTCCACATCACAACGTGTTGAGGGTACGTTCCATGTTACGGACGTGCGTGATCTGCTGCGCGCTGGTCGGGGTTCTCAGTTTGGCGGTCGGGTGCAACCTGTCAAAAGAGACAAACTCCAAGCCGACAAAGAAGGAAGATGCGGTGGCCCTCTATAAATCGGATCTGGACAAGGTTGAAAAGCAAATCAACGACCTGAAGACAAAGGCGGAGAAAGCTGCGGGTGAGGAGAAGACCAAACTGGAAGCAAAGTTGAAAGACGCCTCCACTAAGCGCGACGCGGCCAAAAAGAAGCTGGAAGAACTGGAGAAGGTTGCGTCCGACAAGTGGGAAGCCGTGAGCAAAGAAGCCAAGACCGCGGTCGAAGACCTGGAGAAATCGGTCAAGGAGTAACCAGTTCGCCGCTCCATGACGATCGAGCCTCGGTCGTCATGGAGTACTCAACGATCCACGTTGGTACCTGAAGGCGTGGCACCCATCCGAGTACGGGAGGCCCCAATCGCCCGCGAATACAGCATGCGAACCGGCTCAGGCGATCGCGTCCTTGATGACGTGCCCGAACACGTCCGTGAGGCGGAAGTCGCGGCCCGCGTGCCGGTACGTCAGCTTCTCGTGATCGAAGCCGAGCTGGTTCAGGATCGTGGCCTGCACGTCGTGGACGTGAACGCCGCCCTCTGCCGGGTGGAACCCCAGTTCGTCCGTCTTGCCGAGCGTGGCGCCCGGCTTGATCCCGCCGCCCGCCATCCAAATCGTGAATGCCTGCGGGTGGTGGTCGCGCCCCAAACTGCGCCCGAGCACCGGGTTCGATTCCACCATAGGCGTGCGCCCGAACTCGCCGCCCCAAACGATCAGCGTGCTGTCGAGCAGCCCCTTGCGCTTCAGGTCGGCGACGAGCGCCGCGGACGCCTGATCGGTCGCCTTGCAGTTGTTGCGCAGGTTTCCGACCACGTCCGAATGCGCGTCCCAGCCTTCGTGGTAGATGGTGATGAAACGCACGCCGCGCTCCACCATCCGGCGCGCGAGCAGGCACGCACGGGCGAAACTCGGCTTGTCCGGGTCGGCGCCGTAGAGGTCGAGCACCTTCTTCGGCTCCTTCCGCAAGTCGGTGAGTTCCGGGGCGGCCGTCTGGAGCCGGCCGGCCATTTCATACGCCGCGGTACGAGTTGCGATCTCGGGATCGCCCACCGCGCCGAGCCGCTTCTTGTTCATTTCGGCCACGAGATCGAGCGTATCCTTCTGGAGCGCGGCATCGAACCCGGCGGGTGACGACACGTTCAGGATCGGGTCACCCTGATTGCGGAACCGCGTACCGGTGTAAATGGTCGGCAGGAACCCGCTGCTCCAGTTGGCCGCGCCGCCGCTGATCCCGGCGCCGGTGGACATCACCACGAACGCGGGCAACTCCTTAGTCGCGCACCCGAGCGCGTACACCGCCCATGACCCGATGCTCGGCCGCCCCGGTTGCGAGAACCCGGTGTTGAAGAAGATTTGGGCCGGGGCGTGGTTGAATTGGTCCGTGTGGACGGCCTTCAGGAAGCACACGTCGTCGACCGTCTTCGCGAGGTGTGGCAGCATCTCGGACAGTTCCGCGCCGCACTTCCCGTGCTTGGCGAACTTGAATTGTGGCCCGAGAACCGCCGCATCCGGGCGAATGAATGCGTACCGCTGCCCCTTGATGACCTCGGGCGGGAGCGGCTTACCTTCGAGTTTGGCGAGCGCCGGCTTGTAGTCGAACAGGTCGAGCTGGCTCGGCGCGCCGGTCATGAACAGGTGAATGACCGCCTTCGCCTTGCCCGGAAAGTGTGGCTCTTTCGGTGCGAGCGGATCGACGGCGCGCACGGGTTCTGCTCCGCGGGCGTTGCCCACGAGCAACGACGCGAGCGCGGCCTTACCGAGCCCGTACCCGCAGTCGCGGAAGAAGTGCCGACGGGTGATCTCGATCACGACTCACTCCCGGGTTACGAATTCGTCGAAGTTCAGGACCGCCCGGGCCGTGGCGGTCCAGGCCGCACGCACCACAGCTTCTTGCGCGGTGCCAGCGACAGTCGCAGCGCGCTTCGGGTCATCCGCGAACCGTGTGTATTGCGTCTCGTAGAACTTGGTCAGTAGCGCCAACTCTTCGGCGGTTGGTGGGCGCACGAGGCACAGCCGCACGAGGTACTGCACCCGCTCGGTCGTCGAGCCGTTGTGTGCGGCCGCGCGCCGGCCGAGCGACTGCGCCACTTCGAGCAGTACCGCATCGTTCAGCATCGTGAGTGCTTGAAGAGCGGTGTTTGACACCTCGCGCCGAGCGGTGCAAGCTTCACCGCTGGGGGCGTCGAACGTGTTGGACATCGCATACGGGGCCGTGCGCTTGGTGAACGTGTATAGCCCGCGCCGGTACCGGTCCTCACCCTCGCTCACCTTCCAGGAGAGTTGACCGTATGTCCCCTCGGTCGTCACTCCCGGCGGTTGCGGCGGGAACACGCTCGGGCCGTACATTTTCGTCGAGAGTAGCCCGGCGGCTGTCAGCGCCGAATCGCGGATCTGCTCCGCTTCGAGGCGCACCCGCGGGCCGCGCGCTAAAAGCTTGTTTTCCGAGTCTTTCGCCAGCAATTCGGGCGTCACTTCGGACGCTTGTCGGTAGGTCGCGGACGTGACGATGAGCCGGTGCAGTTTCTTCACGCTCCACCCGCTCTCGCGGAACTCCAGTGCGAGCCAGTCGAGCAGTTCCGGGTTCGTGGGGACTTCACCCTGGTACCCGAAATCGTCGAGCGTGCGGACAAGCCCGCGGCCGAAGAACGAGTGCCAGTGGCGGTTCACCGTGACTCGCGCGGTGAGTGGGTTCTCCGGTGCCATCAGCCACTTCGCAAACGTGAGCCGGTTCACTTCCGCGCCCTTCGGCAACGGCGGCAGCACCGTGGGGACACCGGGCCGTACTTCCTCCTTCGGTTCCAGGAACTCACCGCGGTGGTGGCGGAACGTCGGTCGTGGGTGGTCCGTCGGGCGCTCGCGCATCACGAGCGTCGTTGGGGGCACGGGAAGTTGTTTGCGGAGCGCATCGACCTCGTCGCGTGCGGACTTCAGTTCCGGTGCGATCGTGAGCCAGTGGCGGAACAGAGTGGCCCGTTCCGCGCGAGTGAGCGATTCCGCGGGGCGCGTGAAAAGCTCCTCCACCTCCGCAGGCAGGTCACGGGCCGCGACCGGGCGGCTCTCGGTCGTCACCGCGAGGCGGAATCGACCGAGGCTGGCGGCGTAGTGGCGCTCGAAGAGGAGTTCGAGTTGTGCGCCCTTCGTCGTGAGTGGTTGCGCGAGGTTGAACACCGCGGATGAAGCAACGCCCGCCCGTCCGCTCCCGGCCCAACCGGTGAACGGGTGGCCGTCCAGTGCCATTTTCGCGCCCAGATTCGCGCGCACGTGCGACTCGGAGCCGCCCCAAATCGCCACCGGCTTTCCGTTCGCGGTGAGCGTGAACTCGCTCAGCAAGAAATCGCCTTTCGGCCCCTCGTAGTACGCACGGCCGGGACCGGACCCGGGTAGACGGTCGTCCGGTAGCGCTTCAACTCGGAACGCGGTCACTCCCGCGGGCAAGTCATCGAGCGCGAGCGTGTATAGGTCGCGCTTCTGAGCGTCGCCGCTCGCGAACACGGAACCGTCCGCTTGCAGCGTGAGCTTCGTTGGCGCGGCCTCTATCTTCGTTGGCCGCACCGTCGTCCACTTCACCGCGTGCTTGCGCCCCGCGGACGCCCACTCCTCGAATGCGGTCGCGAGCACTTCCGGGGCGACTTTCTTAACCCCCTCCTCTTGTGCGGCGCGGATCTTCGATTCGATTTCGGCCCGCTTCTTGGTGAGTTCCGACGTCGGGACTGAGAGTTCCGGTTCGTCCGCGTTGTTCAGGAGCGCGAACAGGCGGAAGTATTCGGTGTGCGTGATCGGGTCGAACTTGTGCGTGTGGCACTGCGCGCAGCCGACGGTGAGCCCAAGCCACACAGTTCCCGTCACACTCGTGCGATCGGTGATCGCGTAGTAGCGGAACTCCTGCGGGTCGATGCCGCCCTCTTCGTTCAGCATCGTGTTGCGGTGGAACCCGGTCGCGATCTGAGAGGCAAGGGAGGGAGTAGTCCCCTTTTCGCCCCTAAGCATGTCCCCCGCGAGTTGTTCGATCGTGAATTGATCGAACGGCATGTCGTCGTTGAGCGCGCGAATGACCCAATCGCGGTAGGGCCAAATGGAGCGCCCGCGGTCTTTCTCGTAGCCGTTGGTGTCCGCGTAGCGGGCGAGATCAAGCCACTTTCGTGCCCAGCGCTCGCCGTACCGCGGCGACTTCAGCAGCGCATCGACCACCTTCTCGTAAGCGTTCGGCGATCGGTCCTTTACGAATGCGTCAGCTTCTTCCGGTGTGGGCGGAATGCCAATCAAGTCGAGGTACACCCGGCGAATAAGTGTGTAACGGTCCGCTTCGGGCGACAGCGTCAGTCCCTCTTTTTGGAGGCGCGCCGCGACGAACGCATCAATGGGATTGCGGACGGTTACCTTCGCGTTTGTGATCTCGGGCACGGGCGGACGCTTCGGCGGCACGAAACTCCAGTGGGCCGCATACGGCGAACCAGCGGCGATCCACGCCTTCAGCGTCTGCTTCTCCTTGGCGGTGAGAGCAACTTTCGTCGACGGCGGGGGCATCACCTCGCCTTCGTCGGTCGTTTCAATGCGCCGAAGGAACTCGCTGTCGTTCGCTTTGCCGAGAGTGGCTTCCGCCCCCTCGCGCGTATCGAGCCGGAGCTTGGCCTTGCGGCTCTTTTCGTCCGGGCCGTGGCACTTGAAGCACCGCGCCGCCAGAATCGGCCGCACGTCGCGGTTGAAATCCGGCTGCGCGTTGGCGATTTCAGGAGCGGGCTTCGCGGGCGGATCGGCGAATGCCCCCGTCCCCGCGACTGCGCCGGCGAGCAAAACAAATACGAACGCGGGCCAGAAGGCCTTCATGGAATCGCCTCGTATCTCTGAGCTACTCCGCTGTAACCGTTCGTGCAGTTGTCTCTCAGTATCGTAGGTCGCGAGCAACTGAGGGCTGTGACCGCGTATTAAGCATCTAGCGGTGTCGGTCGGCGGGGTGGGTGAAAACCGTTTGTAGTGGTAGGCGAAGGTATTGTGCCACTAATCGTGCTCGAACGGAACCCGAAAGTGATTGTAGTTACGAAGTTGCTCGGTTCAGTGCTTTGGGAGGGAACACGAAAGAATCGCTCTGCGTTTGGGCGAGTTCGTTCGCGCCGGGTCAAAATGAGTGTTCGGGTCGCGCCGGGCACTCCGTTTGCGCCCACCTTGCTGCTTGCTTCTGCCCGGTCGTACAATGCCCGGTATCATTTGCGGGTCTGACCCACGGTTCACGGTGCGCGCGATGCCGTCCCCCACATTTACCGCCCAACGCCCGCGGCGGATCGCGCTACTCGGCTCCACCGGGTCCATTGGAACTAGCACGCTCGACGTGGTGAGACACCTCCCCGACCGACTCGAAGTTGCGGGACTCGCGGCTCATTCCAAATGGGAACAACTCGCCGGCCAGTGCCGGGAGTTCAAACCGCGGGTCGCGGTGCTGTGTGACCCGGTCGCGTTCAAACAGGCCGACCGATCGGCGTTCCCAAAGGAAACCGAGCTACTGTGCGGCGAGGACGCCGTCGCCCGACTCGTGACTGACGCGGCGACAGATGTCGTTGTGTCAGCAGTAGTTGGGGCCGCAGGACTTGCAGGAACGTGGGCCGCACTTGAAGCTGGGAAAACGGTCGCGCTCGCGAACAAAGAAACGCTCGTTGTGGCCGGGCCGCTCGTGACCGAACTTGCGGCCGAGCGCGGCGCCAAACTGCTCCCGGTCGATAGCGAACACTCGGCGATCTTTCAGGCGCTCACTGGGCACACGCCGGCCGACGTGACCCGCGTGGTGCTCACCGCCAGCGGCGGGCCGTTTCGGGGCAAGCGCGCGGCGGATCTCGAAGCCGTCACCCCGGCCCAGGCGCTCAAGCACCCCACCTGGCAGATGGGGCCGAAGATCACGATCGACTCCGCGACACTGATGAACAAGGCGCTCGAGGTCATCGAGGCGCGCTGGCTGTTCGGGCTGGCCGCGGAACAGATCGACGTGATCGTTCACCCAGAATCGATCGTCCACTCGTTCGTCGAGTTCGCCGATGGCTCGGTTCTCGCGCAACTCTCTCCGCCCGATATGCGGCTGCCGATCCAGCTCGCGCTCCTGTACCCCGAGCGTCTCGGAGGCCCGGCCAAACGCCTCGACTGGCAAAAATTCTCCGCGCTGAACTTCGAGCAGCCCGACCGGGAGACGTTCGCCGCGCTGGAGTTAGGGTTTGAAGTGGCCCGGAGCGGCGGAACCTGTGGGGCCGTGCTCAACGCCGCGAACGAGGCCGCGGTCGGTCGGTTCCTGAACGGTGAGTTCGCTTTTCTCGACATCGCCCGGTGCTGCCGGGCGGTGCTCTCTTCGCACGACTATGAAACCCGCCCCACGCTCGAACGGCTCAAGGCCCTCGATGCGTGGGCGCGGCAGGAGGTAGCCCGTTGGACCCGAACCCGAACGCCGGTAGCTCCGTCCCCGTGAACCCGCCGGGGGCGCCCGCGCCCGGTGGCGAACCGGACCACAGCGGTGAGGTCTCCGCGGTCAAGTCGTGGGTGCGCGAGAACGCCTTCTCGTTGGTCACCACCGCCGTCGTGGTCGCGCTCGTGTGCGCGTACCTCGACCCGATCGACACCCTCAAGGTGGTGCTCGGGCTGGGGTTCATCATTTTCATTCACGAACTCGGGCACTTCCTCGCGGCGAAGTGGTGCGACGTTCACGTCAACATGTTCAGCATCGGGTTCGGCCCGGCGGTCCCGTTCTGCCAGTACAAGTGGGGCGAGACCACGTACAAGATCGGCATCATCCCGCTGGGCGGGTTCGTGCAGATGGTCGGCGAGGGCGACGGCGGCGACAACGAGGAAGCCGAGGACGACCCGCGGAGCTTCCGCAAGAAGAGCGTGGGCCAGCGGATGCTCATCATCTCCGCGGGCGTGGTGATGAACATCATCCTCGGGATGGCGTGCTTCGTTGCCGCGTACCTGCACGGCGTTCAGGAGAAACCGGGCACAATCAACACCGTCGAGAGCGGCGGGGCCGCGTGGCGCGCCGGGATGCGCACCGACGACCACATCACCGAAATCGGCGGGCGCAAGAACCCGTACTTCGACGACATCCGCCCGATCGTGATGAGCACCCAGAAGGACGAACAGGTACCCATCGAGTGGGAGCGGAACGGGGTCGCGTCGGGCGCCAAATCCGTTTCCCCGCTCCGCGAAGAGGGGCAGCGGTTCCCGCAACTCGGGGTCTCGCCGCCGTACAACTTGGTCCTCATGACCGGGCCGAAGCGGTCGACGTTCACACCGCTGACCGCCGGCTCACCGGCAGCGGCCGCCGACCCGAAGTTCCTGCCCGGCGACCGCGTCGTTGCAATGAGCGACCCCGCGAACGCCGCGACTGTGACGCCCGTCGCGACCTACAGCGATTACCACCGTCGCATGGTAATGCTCGCGGGTAAGGACGTGACTTTCCACGTAACCCGCGTTGGATCGGGAAGTGAGACACAACCGACCACGATTACCGTCAAGCCTGCGTACCGGTACGACCTCGGAATGCGGATGCGGATGGGCGAAATCAGCGCCCTGCGCGCGGGTGGCAGCGCCGAAAAGATGGGCGTGATCGCCCACACCGAAGGCGCCCAGCCGAAGCGCGGCGACCGGATCAAGGCTGTCATGCTGCCGCCGGACGAGAAGGGCAAGCGCGTCTGGTACGTCAACGGTTTGGATTGGAAGAAAAAGGAGTTCGAGACGCCCGATCAGAAGGCCGTGGATGTGCGCCCGCTCGACCCGCTGCTGCTGCCGCACCAGTTGAACCAGTGGGCAGCGGGTAAGACCGGTCCCCTGTCGGTGGAACTGGTTCTGTCGCGCGAGGCGCACCCGACCGACGAACAGGTCCGGCTGAAACTCGACTTCGATCCGTCGTTCCGGTTCGACCGTGAGGCGCAGTCACTCCCGAACAGCCCGTTACCGATCAGTGGGCTGGGGTTGGCCTACTGGATCGAACCCGTCGTCGACGACGTCGCACCAGACGGTCCCGCGGCCAAGGCTAAAACGACGCCCGGCGAACTTCCGGATGGGTGGTATTACCGCATTCGGCGGTCCCTGGGGCTGGATCCCCGAGACGTGGAACCGGGCGGGGAAGAGAAAGCGCTCCGACCGAATGACACCATCGTCGGTGTGCGATTTAAGGGCCAGGGGGCTGACGGCAAGCCGGTACCTGGTGAGTGGAAAGACGAACTCCAGGCGCACCCGTGGGCGGCAGTAGATTTCACTTATCAGAGTCTTCCGCCGTTCGAGATCGATCTGAAAGTGAAGCGCAGCGAGAACGAGACGTTCACGGTGACGCTCCAGGGGCGGCCGAACACAGACTTCCCGACCAGCGAGCGCGGGCTGGTGTTCCAGTCCGAGAACCAGATCCAAAAAGCGGCCGATGTGGGCGATGCGATCGAACTGGGCGCCCGGCGCACCGGGCGGTTCATCAAGGTCGTGTACATGAACCTGTACGCGATGGCGTTCGGGCGCGTGAGCGTGAAGACGATGAGCGGGCCGCTGACGATCGCGACCGTGTCCTACCGGTTCGCGGGCGAGGACTTCTGGCAGTTCCTGTTGTTCCTCGGCATGATCTCGGTGAACTTGGCGGTGGTGAACTTCCTGCCGATCCCGGTGCTGGACGGCGGACACATGGTGTTCCTGATACTCGAAAAGATCCTCGGGCGACCTGTACCCGAGCGCATGTTCGCGATCGCGATGTACACCGGTCTGTTCCTGATCCTGTCACTGATGGTGTTCGTGATCTTCCTCGACGTGGGCCGACTGTTCTTCGGCAAGTTCTAACGGTTGTGTTCCCAGGCCGCGGGCAGAATGCTCGCGGCCTTCTTCTTTCTCGCGACTTTACTTCTTGCGACTCGCAAAGAACTCAGCGATCAGGCGCTTCGATTCGTCCGACCCGGCCAAGCGCATGAACGCTTCGGTTTCGAGTTTGATCGCATCGTAAAGCGGTAGCGCGGCCCCTTCGTTCGTCACGCGAATCGCTTCTTGAGCTGCGGTCGTACCGGCGGGTACTGTGCTAAAGGTGGTTCCGGGTAGCGGGGCGTGCTTCTTCACGCGAACCGTGCGGGCGTCAGATTGTCGATTTGCCACCGTCGCGGCTTCTTCGATCAACAGGCCCGCGTCTACCGTTTTGTCAACAAGCCCCGTCGTTGCCGCGTTGTGACCCGAATCGCTTCGCCCCGAAGTCACCATCTCAATTGCTTCTTTGGTGCCCACAATTCGCGGTAGCCTCTGCGTTCCTCCCCAACCGGGAATTAGCCCGAGTTTGACCTCTGGTAACCCGAGTTGCGTCTTCGGGTTCGTGCCACAGACGCGGTAATCACACGCGAGAGCGACTTCCAGTCCACCGCCCAGTGCCGCGCCGTCGATCGCCGCACACGTCGGGAACGGGAGCGCCTCCAGTTGTTCGAGGACGCGCAAGCCTAGCTCGATGAACGCTCGCACGTCGGGGTCGTTTGGGCCGGGGGCGTTCACGAGGAGTTTCAAATCGGCACCGGCGATGAAGATGCCCGGCTTCGCGCTCGCGAGCACCAGCCCCTTCACATCCGCGCGATGGTTGAGGGCAGCGAGCGCGTTACCGAACTCGACCCACAGCTCGCGCGTGAGTACGTTCGCTTTGCTACCCGGCTGATCGAACGTGAGCACCGCGGCGGAATCGGGGCGGACGGACACCGTGATCGCTTCTGACATGGCGGCACCGGAGCGGCGGGCGACGCGGGCCATTGTACCGCTCACTGCCACCGGCGCGGAATACGTTCGCCCGGTTCGCGGCGCACTAGGGGGTGCTGGTCCAGCCCCAGAACGGGTAAGAGCCAGTCGTGCGTCTGGGTGCCGACGAACGCGCCACTCTTCGCGTACTTGGCGGCCAGCTTGCTCGTGTCGGGTTCGCCCACGCGGAGCACCGGTTGGATCAGGTGCTGCAAGTTCGGGTCGGCGTAAGTCACCGCGTGAACGCAGTGCTGTACCTTCCGGTTGCCACAAAACGAATCGATGCTCCGGAACCGCACCGCGCCACTGTTGAGCGTGCGGACCTGCTCGACCGCGAGTTCGTACCGGAGCGCGTCCGTCTCGAACGGTCCCCACATCGACATGCGCGAACCGTTGTGCTCAGCTTTTGCGAACGTCTCTTCCAGTGTGTAGTTCTTCCCGGCCACGGGCCGCACCCGCAACGGCTGCACCGGCCCCTGCGCCGGGAGCCAACTGATGGTGACGTGCTCGACGGCGAGTTTCCCGTCCGCCCCCGGCGTCGTTTTCACGAACGTTGCCCAGGTGTGCGCGGTGCGCGGGTGGAACGGCACCGACTGCCCGGCAAACAGGATAAAGTAGTACCGCGGCGCAGGTGCTTCCGGTACAGGCGGGGGCGAAACGGGCGCGAGCAGCGCGGCGAGCCAGACGGACATGAGTAACTCCCAGATGACTCTACTCAACATCATCGGGGAGCTTTGCGGAACTTGTGCCGGAGCTGACGATTTGTGGGCGGACCGAGCCACAAGCGGCCCGCGTATCCGGCACGCATGTAACAGCCCGCACGAAAATACTCCGGCGCTCCCGTGCGGGCGAGCTGAGGTCACTTCGCGGGACCGCAATACCGCCCCAGGAACAGCGTCGCGTTGGTCGCGTTGTCGCGGATCGCGAACACGAACGGCCGATCGGCCCGGAACTCCTTCGGCTGCGGGTTGGCGCTCACGATCTCCCGCCCGACGACCACGGCAGTCGCGGCGGCGGCCTCGGTCCCGGATTCGTCCACGTCCACGAACGCCTTGTGCAGAACGTGCGTGATGAGCAGGTGCTCGTCGCTGGTGTGCATCCCGGTGAAATCGGCGTCCCGGAACGCGGCTTTCATGCCGAGATCAATCAGGGCCGCGTTGAGCGAGTACTCCGTTTCGATTTTGAACCGCGGGAGGAACACGTTCACCGTTTGTGGTTTCATCGCGACGTTCGTTACTGTCTTGCTCGTGAGTATCGTGACGATCTGCTCAACCGTGGTAGCACCCTTCGGCAAAAACACGAGCATCGAGAGCTCGTTGTTGGTGTACGGCAGCTCCAGCACTTGCACCGGGTTTGAAGCGCGCGTGAGCCCGAGGTCGAACTCGCCGTACTCGAACCGGCCCGTTTGGGCCATCAGCGGAACGTCGATCTTCGTCCCGTCCCCGCGGGTGAACGGCGCGTCCTTCGTGTTCTCCTTCGCGAACCGGTGCAGCCAAGCGCTTTTGAAGTAAATGGCGTTCGTCAGCACCATGCGCGTGAGTGGGGAGAGCACGCCGTCCGGGATCAAGTTTTTGATCTTCTTCTGCGTTTCCTTCTCGACCCACGAATTGATCCGCTGGCGGGACTCGTTCGGTTTGCGGAAGTCGGTTTCGACCACACCCGATCCGTAGTGCTTGCGCGTGAGGTCCAGAAACTCTTTGCGCCACGGGTAGTCCTTCATCGCCCAGATCGCGTTCGCGACGTTCAGCTCGTAACCGCGCTTGACGAACGGGACGATGGGTTGGCCCTCACGACTCGGGAGCGGGCGCGTCGGGCGATTCAGATGGGCAATCATCGCGCCGAACGCCGGGTGCGGGTCTGTTGGTAAATGCAGCGTTTTCTGCATCTCTTCGAGTGTCTTGCCTTTCGCGCCGGCGCTGGTCATACCAAGAGCGGCTTCGATGCTGAACGGCGAGAAGAACGTGCTGTTGTCGCCCTTCGCGAGTCGGCGGTGCAGTTCGTGGCCGAATGCGTTGATCCCCGCGGCGAGTTCCTTCGCTCCGCGCAGAGGATCTTCACCGTCGAGGTTGGGACAGGCGCGGAGCCGCGAACCAAAGAGGCCGCTCGCGGTGAGGGCGCTAGCGGCGGTCAGGAAGCGGCGACGGGTGATGTGAGACGGGTGCATCGGACTGGTTCCTGGCGTTGCCCAGCGGCCCGTGTGACCGCCGGTGCTGACACCAGTTCGACGCGACCGTGCGCCCCTCGGATTTTTTGGTTACAGAGGCGTTACTGGGCCGAAAGCGCTCACTTCCGCCGCTTCTCGGCGACGTCAGGATTCACCCAGTTCGGGAGCGGCTCCCCGCGCACGCCCGCGAGCAGATTGTTCGCACACAAGCGCGCCATTGCGTTACGTGTCTCAATGGTCGCGCTGGCGATGTGTGGAACGATGGTGCAGTTCGGCAGCTTGTAGAGTTCGTGGGTCGTGGGCAGCGGTTCGGGATCGGTCACGTCCAACCCCGCGGAGAAGATCGTTCCGCATCGGAGCGCCTCCGCGAGCGCGGACTGATCGACCAGCGGCCCGCGCGACGTGTTCACGAACACCGCGGTGCGCTTCATCTTTTTGAACTGAGCCGCCCCGAACAAACCCTTCGTCGAGGGATTCAGGTCCGCGTGAACGGAAACGAAATCGCTGCGTTCGAGCAGCTCGTCGAGTTCCACCCGCGTCGCACCGAGAGTTTGGTCGGCGTCCGCCTTCGGTCCGCGCGCGGTGTAGAGTACCTTCATGCCCCACCCGCCGTGCAAGCGCTTCGCGGTCGCGAACCCGATGCGCCCCATGCCGACGATGCCGAGCGTGCGCCCCGCGAGGTCCGAGCCGAGCCACCCGAGCGGCTCCCAGGTGAGCCAGCGCCCCTCGCGCGCGTCGGCCGCACTTTCACCGATCCGGCGCGCTGCGGACAGCAACAGCGTGACCGCGATGTCGGCGGTCGCATCGGTGAGCGCCCCGGGCGTGTTCCCCACGCACACGCCGCGCGCGGTACATGCGGGCACGTCCACGTTGTTGAAACCCACGGCGAAGTTGCTCACGACCTTCAACCGCGGCGCGGCATCGAGTAGCCCCGCGCCCACGCGGTCGGTGAGCAGCGACACGAGACCGTCGCAGTCCTTGGCGCGCCGGAGCAACTCGTCCGCTGAGGGCGGGAGCTGTTCGGGCCACACGTCCACATCACACACGGCGCGGATCGCGTTCAGTCCCTCTTCGGGAATGCGGCGGGCGACAAATACTTTGGGTTTGGTCATGAAAATCGTGAGGTAAAGACGGGCCGGGCGACCGAGAGGAGGAGGTCAGGGTAAAGTGTATGTCCTGTGGTGAGACGGGGAAACGGCGCGACCGGCGGTACCGACTCCGGGTCTGGGAAAGTGGCGCAGACACGGGAAGAACGGCCGGCTATTTCTTCCCCCGATTCGACCTGGCGCTCGGCGACCCCGTGGGCATGGAACCCGCGGTCCCCCTGGTGGCCGCGCCGCGCAGAGGAGCACTCACCATGTCGTTGTCCCGCTGGAAGTTGATGGCCGGCGTTTTAGGCGTTTCGATCGGCGGGCTGGCCGCAGCCGCGAGCCAGTGCCCGAAACTCGACAAATCGAAGGGGCGCCAGCCCGAAGAACTGCTCGCCTTCGCCGACACAGTCAAGCTGCCACCGGCCGGTGCGCCGTCGGAACCCACTGCACCGTCGCTCCCGGTGCCCGGCCCGGCGGTTCCGCCCGCACCCGACCTGCCCAAACTGCCTGGCACGCCGCCGACCGACAGCGGCAAGGCTCCCGCCGTAGTACCCAGCGGGCCGGCCTCGATTCCGGATTTCCCGCCGCCCCCGTCGCCGGAACCGAAGCCCGCGAAGGGACCGGACCTGGTTCTGCCGGGGAGTACTCCGCCCGCGCTGCCGAGCACGCCGTCGGCGCCCGACTTGAAGCTCCCGCCCGCGCCGGCTACCCCGACCGAACCGAAGCCCACGAAACCCGATGCGCCGAAGGTTCCCCCGGCGGCCCCGGCGCTCCCGATGGGTGAACTGTTCCCGCCCGCGCCCGAGAAACTGACCCCGCTGCCGGGGAGCGTTCCGCCCGCACCGCCGAGCACTCCGCTGCCGGGCAAGCCGCCGGTCGTGGGTGCGGGCGGAACTCCGATGGTTCCGCCGACGGGCGTTGTGATCCCTACCGGCGGGAACGATGCGCTCCAACCGCCGAAGGCGGACACCCCGCCACTGCCGATCGAAACCCCGAAAGTCGAAACCCCGGTGGCCAAGCCGGAAACGGCGCCGGCCGCAGCGACGAAGTACCGCATCGTGCTCCGCGTGGGCGAGGGTGAACCGACGTTCGAGGTGAAGAACGGTGACGATCTCGTGCTGAAGGTCGCGTGCGAGAAGGTGGACATCAAGTCGCCGGAGAAGGGCGCCTCGGGGCTGTCGGCCGTGACCGCTCGCGGGAAGGTCCGGTTCGCCGGGTTCGGCGTGGAAGGTACCTGCACCGAACTGTCGTTCATGGCCGGCACCGGCGAGGTGAGCATGAGCGGTGAAGTGAAAGTGCAAATGAAGGACAAACTCGGCCGCGTGGAGTCGGAACTGACCACCACAACCCTGAAGTACAAGATTGACGCCAGCGCCGTCGGTGCCAGCATCAAGCCGTAATGAGATTTGAGACGCAGAGTTGTGGTTCGTGATTGAGCGGCGCATGAATGTCGCCGGCTTCAATCACGAACCACAACTTCATTTTCCAGCATCAATACCGTCCCTGTTCGCGCACCAGTAACCCCATCGCCTGGCGCAACTTCACTTCGGCTTGGTGCCATTCGATCGCACTGGAAAGTAAATCCCCTCGCGCCTTGAACAGATCTAGTTTCGCCGTCACGAGATCGGCCGCGACGTTGACGCCAGCGGCTTGCTTCTTTTGAAGTTCGACGATTCGGGCTTCGACCGCCCGTACATCGAGAGCACGCGCCGCGACCGCGGATCGGTACCCGCGGAGAAGGGTCGCGGTTGCGCGAATTTCGGCTTCGGCCTGCCGTTCGCGTGCGGCCAGCACCCCCGCGACCCGAGTGGCTACGGCTGCGCGCTGGTGTGCGGGTTCTTTGGCAAACGGCGAGAACAACTGCACGAGCGGATTATCCGGCTTCAAATTCGCGAGGAGCGGATTGATTCCGGTGAGCACCGCATTCGTCATATCGCCCGCGCCGCCGTGCCCCGTGAGTACGCGCAGTGCGTTCAGATCCGGCCGGTAGTGCAGACCGGTCGTCACCGCCAACGACACGTCCACGTCGTCGGGTTTCACTTTCAGTGGATCGGTGGGCCAGAGCGGGAGCGGATCGTTCGCGTTCAGTCCGAGTCGAGCGCGGAGGCTCGCGTTCAGCGCGCCGGCTCCTGCTTCGAGTTTCGACTGCTGGGCTTCGATGTCCAACAACTTGCGCCGCAACGCGGGCATGTCCGCGCGGTCCTTGAGACCGACTTTTTCGGCTTGCTCGGCGTCCGCGAGTTGCGTTCGGAGTTCGGCTCCAGCCGCGCTGAGCAGATCGAACTGTCCCTCCGCTTCGGCCAACTTGAAGAACTCTTCGAGTGCCTCGGCCGCAGCGCGGTTGCGAAGCTCGTCGGCCGCGTGCCCGCGAACCAAGCAACTCACCTCTGCAAACTTCGCGGCCTTCTTCATCAGCTTTGGGTGAGAAGGGGCCTCGTTTTCGGAGTGCCGGTCGAGGTCGTCCGCGAACGGGGCACTGGCAATTGCGAGACGCTGGCAATCGGCGGATGTGAGCTGGCGATACTCGCCCGGACGCTGAATCGGTGGAGCCGATTCGGTTGATACCGCGGACACGTCCGGTGTGATTGCAGTCCGCTGCGTGACGGGCAACTGAGGGCCGGCAACCGTTGGTCCAACGGACGGCCCCTTCAGCGCGTGGCACCCCGCGAGCGCGAAAACCGCGCAATACGCCAACCGGGTTACGGTGAAAGGTGCCACAACGGAATAATCGGCACCATCGCTCCATGTTCTTCAGACGAAGCGCGGGGTCACGGAACGCGCTCTCGCTCGGACTGCTCGCCCACCCTTCCTACCTCCCTCAAGTGCTTTAGTCGGCGCGCCGTGTGCATCGATTATTCCGATCAGGTCTTCCGTCCGGGGGTCAGGCCGGAGAAGGCGCCGTCAGGACCGACACGGAGCGCGCGATGATCCCCGAGGTTTCCCCGCCCCCCACCACCGTTTCGCGCCGCGTGCTGATCGTTGAAGACCTCGAAGATAGCCGAGAATCCCTGCAAGAACTGCTTCAAGAAGCCTTAAAAATCGAAGTCGATACGGCCGCGGACGGGGTGCGCGGGCTGGAGCTATTGGCCGAGCGCCCGTATGCCCTCGTCGTCACCGACTTGCGAATGCCGAAAGCGAGCGGAATGCGCGTGCTCCGCGAGGTCCAGGATCGCGCACTTTCCTGCGCGGTTGTGGTGATGACAGGTCACGGATCGGTGCGCGAAGCAGTCGAGGCGATGCGCCTGGGCGCCTACGACTTCCTCCAAAAGCCCCTGGACCCGCAGAAGTTCGTTCTTCTCGTCGATCGCGTGCTGCGCGAGCGCGAACTGGTCGCAGTCGGTGGAAGAAAAGAGCTTGGACAGGATTAACAGGATTCACAAGATCCGAAATAGGTGCACAGAACCAAAGCAGCGCTGCACCGTTGACAAAATAGACAGGACAAGGGCTCAACGTGCGGCCGGGTTTGAAATCCAGTCGATCCTGTTAATCCTGTCCAAAACTCTTCGCTTCTGACAACCAGAAACACGCACTTCGTCTCAAATCGTATGATGCCTTCGCCCGACTCACCGGTCGGGTTCACATCACTCGGAGGATTCCCATGCTGCGATTCGTTCGCGCTGCGCTCGCGGTTACTCTTGCTACCTTCGCGTTCGGTTCTCTCGCCGGGGCCAAGAAGCTCGACGAGAAGAAAGAACCCAAGGGCGAGGTGCTGAAGAAGGTGACCGACGTGAACTACGAGTTCGACAAGGACAAGAAGAAGTTAACGGTGAACGCAACCGGCCAAGTTCCAACCGGCGGATGGACGGACGCAAAGCTGACGCCGCGCGTGATGAAGGAAGCGCCGAAGGACGGCATCTACGAGTACGATTTTACCGCGGTGCGCCCGACCGGTATCGCGGCGCAGGTTATCTCGAAGGTAAAAGCGAGTCACTCGTGGGACAACCCGCCGGGCGACATCAAAGGTGTGAAGGTCTACGGCGTCGGCGGAGGCGCGAAGACGATCAAATTCGACAAGTAACACGTTCCCTACAGCGCGCACTCGTCACGATCGCGGTCACGTCACGTCTAGTTCCGCGTTCGCTTTAGAAACTCGGCCAGGAGTGCAGCAATGTTCCACGCATCATCGTGGCCACGGTGGTGCGTCCCTTCGAGCTTGAGGCCGTAAAGGGCCAGTGCTTGAGGGAGGCCGACCTCCGCCGGCAGCCCCTTGGCGATGGAACAGAGCGTCTTCACGTTCAGGTGGCTGGGGCCGAACGGGTAGCGCACGCCCTCGTCGCGGCACTGCTTATCGAACTGGCGCCGATCGTAGTCACCGAAGCTCGCCCACAGCCGCTCTTGGGACAAATACTCGGTCTCCAGAATCTTGCACGCATCCTTGAACAAGATGCCGCCGTCCACCTGTTCCTGGGTGAGCGTGGTGAGCTGCGTGCAGAACGGGCTGACCTTCGAGCGCTCCGGGCGCACGAGGATGCTCCGCTTCTCCAGGCGCCGGCCGCTACTCAGTTCGAGCGGGGTCAGGCCGATCTCGATGATGTCGTTCGCTTCGCCCCGCGGTGGCGTCCCCCCATCCCAGCACGTCGATTCGATGTCGATGACGAGGACGTGGTCGAGTCGTTTGGCCATTGCGCGTCCCGTTCCAAGTGGTATACCTGTGCCGGTGCCCCGCAGCGCGAGGGCATGTGATATCGTATGGTCAGTGTAGCAATCGTGCTGTACCTTCTGGCGCGGCGTGTGCATTGCGAACTCACTTGCGTCACAAACTCGAACACGGAGAGACCAAATGGCAGACGACACTCAAGACGGCACCAGCGGCGCGGACAAAGACACCGAGGTATTGGGCGCGGTCGGTGGCGCGGCTGGGGGAGCAATGGCCGGGGCCGCGGCCGGGTCGATACTCGGTCCGCTCGGTGCCGCTGTGGGTGCCGCTGTGGGCGGTGTGGGTGGTGCGATTCTCGGTAAGGATGCGGCAAAGGGTAAATCGGTTCCCGCGGTGAAGAAGACGGTCAAGGCGGTGAAGAAGGTCATCGCGAAGAAGCCCGCGGCGAAGAAACCGGCCCCGAAGAAACTCGCCGCCAAGAGCACGGTGGCCAAGAAGCCGGCACCAAAAGCAGCATCGGCCAAGAAGCCCGCGGCGAAGAAACCGGTCCCGAAGAAGCCCGCAGCAAAACCAGCAGCAAAGAGTGCTGCGGCCAAGAAGCCCGTTGCGAAGAAAACAGTGGTCAAGAAGCCGGCCCCGAAAAAGGCCACACCGAAGAAGAAATGACGATCTCGCACGCTGTTCGAGCGGGCCGAACTTGAAACGCGGCCCGTTAGCTTCCACACTAGTGGCATCCCCGTCGGAGCCACCCAATGGAAGTGCTCATCACCGCCGACCGGATTCAGGCGCGCGTGGAGGAGTTGGCAACCGAGATCGTGTGCGCCTACGACGGCAAGCCGGTTACCGTTGTGGGCATCCTGACCGGCTGCCTCGTGTTCACCGCCGACCTGATCCGGCGCATCAACCTGCCGCTGCGGGTCGCGTTCATCACCGCGTCCAGCTACCGCGGCGAAACGGTCGTTCCCGGGCGGTTAGAGATCCGCGACGAGCTCTTGCCCGACATCACGGGGCGGCACATCCTGCTACTCGATGACATCCTCGATACGGGCAAGACGCTCACGCGGGTGGTCGCGCACCTGATCGACCGCGGTGCGGCTTCGGTCAAAGTGGGTGTGCTCCTGCGCAAGATCGGGCGCCAGGAGGTGCCGTTCGAGCCGGATTTCGTCGGGTTCACGATCCCGGACAAGTTCGTCGTCGGTTACGGGCTGGACTTCAACGACGAGTACCGGCACCTCCCGTTCGTCGGGGTGCTTTTGTCGGGCGAGTAGGGTTCGTATTTCGCCTTTCGTGGCTCACGATTAGAGTGTGCGTTTCGCCCGTATCCGTATCGTTTCCGGGAACCCAAGTCGAAACTCGTGAAGCTTTTCTTTTTGGCGTCCGATCTCGGTGACAGTGACACGGCGAGTCAACTCGCGCTGCTGGCGTGCGCGCTACCACGCGACCAATTCGAGGTCGCCGTCGGGGTGCTCGGTCCCGCGACCGGGGCCGCGGCCGATGCGCTCCGGAATTCGGGCCTTTCGGTCAGCGCGCTGCCGGTACGAGCCGCGCTCGACCTCAGCGGCATGCGCCGGCTCCGGCGCGCCGTTCAGGGGTGCGGGGCTACGGTCTTTCACGCCTTCGGAACCAACGCGGTCCGGATCGCGCGATTGTGCCTGGCGCGGTTCGACGAGGGCACGGCTCCGCGGCTCGTGGCGACCGGCGCGGTCAACCCGGGGAACGGCGTGAGCGGGTGGCTCACCGCGCGCCAGGTTCGGCGCGCGGACCGCGTGATCGCGACCAGTTGGGTTCAGGGCGAACGGTACCGGCAAATCGGGGTGACCAACGACCGCCTCACGCGAATCGCCCCGGCCGTGGCGCTGGTCGAGAAGTGCGCCGATCGGACCGAGTTCTGTCGTGCGATCGGCGCCCCCGGGGACGGGCAACTGATTTTCGCCGGCGGGCGCCTGGACGCCGCACACGGGGTGAAAGAGTCGGTCGGGACGTTCGACATGATCCGCTACAGCTCGCCCGCGCTCCAGTTGGTGCTGACCGGCGACGGCCCGGATCGAGCAGCAGCCGAGGGTTTGGGTCGGGCGCTCGCGTTCGACGACTACCGCGTCCGCTTCAGCGGAGCCCGGCCCGATCTCGCGGCGGCGACACTTCTGGCGGATCTGGTATGGGTGACGTGTGAGCGCGGGGGCGAACACCTGGCACTGCGAGCGATGGCCGCGGGCAAACCTGTCGTCGCTTACAACACACCAGAACTGAGCGAGATCGTAGACGACGGGGTAACGGGGTACCTGATTCCGACCGGCGACCGCCCCGCGCTGGCTGCCAAAACTCAAGCACTACTCGCGGACCCGGAGACAGCGGCCCGGATGGGGGAAGCGGCCCGCGCCCGCGCCGCGGAGCGGTTCGGTGTGGCGCGGTTCGTCGACCAACACGTGCGCGTGTACCAAGAATTGGGGTGAAGCTCCGCCGCTCTCAGCGCGAGCCGCGCAGGGCCAGGAAGTTCCGCAGGATGGTCGGCCCTTCGAGCGTGAGGAAGCTTTCCGGGTGGAACTGGACACCGTGGAGCGGCCACGTCTTGTGGCGCACGCCCATGATCTCGCCCTCGGCGGTCCAGGCCGACACTTCAAAGTCCGGGTTCGTCCACGTCTCTTTCTTGATGACCAGCGAGTGGTACCGGGTCGCGTCGAACGGGTTCGACATCCCCGCGAACAGCCCCTTCCCGTCGTGGTGAATGGGCGACACCTTTCCGTGCATGATGCGGCTGTTGCGAATCACCTCGCCGCCGAACGTGTGACCGATGCACTGGTGCCCCAAGCACACCCCGAACACGGGTACGGTCGGCGCGAACCGCTCCAGTACGGCGTTGGAGATCCCGGCTTCCTTCGGCGTACACGGGCCGGGAGAAATGACGATGTGCGTGGGCGCGAGCCCCGCGATCTCGTCGAGCGTGATCTGGTCGTTGCGCACGACCTTCATGTTCAGGGCGGCGTCGAGTTCCCCGAACCGCTGGACGAGGTTGTAAGTGAACGAATCGTAGTTATCGATCAGGAGGAGCATGGAAAAAACGCGGAGCGCGGGGTTCGGAACGCGGAATCAGGAACCGGCCGGGCCGGTGCGAGATCGCCCGCGAGGGATCGGGTTGATACCTTCTTGCCGTTCTCCTCGATGTAGTATTTGTATCGCGCGCCCCGGAAGTGCCACATGGCTTCTCGAACGGGACCGAGCGGTTTCCGTTCCCGGTTCGGAGCTTCGGCGTTATCACCCCTGTCGACCGGGCAGCTTTTGGGCACTGTTGGCAGTGACATCGAACTTGTCCTTCGCGTCCGCGTCCGGCACCACTTCGAGGTAGGCGTCCGTCGCCGGGACGTCGTACCAGGCGCCATCGGCGAAATCGACGATCGCCCGCCCCCCGTAATTCACGGTCACCACGCGCCCCACTTTGTTCGCGAAGCGCTCGTACTCGGCGTGCCCCGGCTTCACCCGGACGAACTTGTCCGTCCACGCGCGCTTGAGTGCTTCGGCTTCGTCGTAAGTGGGGAATCGCATTGTTTGTGCTCCCAAAGGCCGAGGTCAACGGTTCCCTTCGTTCTTCCGATACTCCGTCGTCAGCATCCCGGAGAACCCCCAGTTTTCCGGGTCGATTTCGTCGATGACGATGTGCGTGAGTTCCGGGCGCTTCCCCAAAACGCGCTGGAGCGTTTGCGTGATCTCGGCGACGATCTGCGCCTTCTGCTCGGCGGTAACGCCGTCCCGTGTGATCCGCACGTTCACGTAAGGCATCGGTGCATTTCCTGAGTGGTGACGGAACCAGAATACCCTATCCCCGGAACGCTTTGGGGCCGTGTGCCGGCGGGTCGAAGTCGAGCTGTTTCAGGAACCGCAGAGCGTCCGCGGCGCCGTACTCGCGATCCATTCCCGGGTCGTGCCAGTCCACCGAGAGCGGTCCGTCGTACCCGATGGCGTTTAACCCGCGGATAATCGCGGCCCAATCGATGCCGCCGTGACCGGGCGACCGGAATTGCCACCCGGCACGCGGGTCGCCGCTCGGCCAGTACCCGGCCAGCACCCCGGCGCGCCCATTCAGTGTCAACTGAGCGTCCTTGATGTGAACATGATAAATGCGGTCCGGGAACCGACGCAAGAACTCGACCGGATCGACCCCCTGCCAGTGCATGTGGCTCGGGTCGAACGTGAAGCCGAAATCCTCGCGCCCGTCGAGGGCGTCGAGCACCAGTTCCGCGGAGTACAGATCAAACGCGAGTTGCCCCGGATGCACCTCGCACGCGAACCGCACCCCGGCTTCACGAGCGGCGTCCAAAATCGGGTGCCACTGACGGGCGAATTGCCGGAGTGCGTCCGCGATGACGTCCTGCCGGGGCGCCGGGTAGCCCGCCACGTACCCCCAGATGGGCGAACCGGTGAACCCGCTGACGACCCCCGCCCCGAGCCGCTCCGCGAGTCGGAACGTCGCCTTCATCTCCTCTGCGGCGCGCTGCTGGACCCCCGCGGGGGCGCCGTCGCCCCACACGTAATCGGGCACGAGCGACTGGTGCCGCTTGTCGATCACGTCTGAAACCGCTTGTCCGACTTTGTGGTTCGCGATGACGGGGACTTGCAGGTCGTGCCGCGCGAGTAAATCGAGGCGGGCGGGTGGGTACCCGTCGTCGGAAAGCCCGCGCTGTACTTCGAGGTGGTCGCCCCAGCAGCAAAGCTCGAAACCGGCGTAGCCCCATCCGGCGGTCTTCGTCGCGAGCGAATCGAGCGGCAGATCGGCCCACGGGCCGCTAAAGAGCACGATCGGGCGTCCCATTCCCTCACCTGCAACTTGAGAAACGATAGGGCAGAAATCAGAAAACAGATTAGAACCGGATGTGTGGAGCTTTTAGCCCCGTAGGGCACCAGTGTTGACTGGCGCCCTACGGGGCTAACTCGTTTTACAGCTAACTCGCCGGGGTGGAGCAATCGCTTCACCCCAGATACACCAAACGCCCCTTACCGAGGCCAGCCCCGATCTCTGTCTTCTGATCTCTGTTCTCTGCCCCACGGGTTTTACCCCAGAGGCGCGTCGTCCGCCGGCTTCTTCGGTTCCTCGACCGGCGCAGGCGGGCTAACGGCCGGTGCCGGGGCGGGCTGCTCGCGGTCGGCGGGTTGAATGGGAGCGTCGCCGGGGCGGGGGAGGCGACTGCACGACCACCGGCGGCGGGCTAACCACGACCGGCGGCACCACCACGGGGGGCGAAACCGCCGGCTTGTTCAGCAGGCTGCTGCCGAGCGGAACGGTGGCGTCGGCCGGCGCGGGGGTCGGGGTCGGCGCCAGTTTCGGCGGGGCCAGCGGCGCTTCCGGTTCATCGTCCTCGAACACCTCGTCCAGTTCCGCCTCGTCCACCTTCTTCCGCATCAGGAAGTAGATCATCGTCGCGGAGGACCAGAAGAAGCTGTAGCTGAACCCGAGCATCATGAGGAACGCGAGCGTGAGCCAGAAGCACACGAGCCCGGCGCCCGCCGTGTTATACATCCAGAACTCGTTCTTGCTCTCGGTATAGAGTTCTTGGTTCACCGGCTTGTACCGGTAGATCTGACGGATCACCTTCGTCGGGTCGGTCGTTTCCTTCCCGTCGCGGTCCAACCCCGCCCACTCGCCTTGCACCGCGTAGGGGCTGTCCTTCGTCAGAAGTTCGCGCCAGCCGAACGATTCCGGGGCGTAGACGAACAGGTACTCCGGCTTCCGGTCCTGCCACAGCCCGTTGGCGGTCAGGCCCACGGCCCACTTGCCGACGTACACCGCGACCGACGCGAAGAACAGCACGAACAGCGTGACCGCCGCACCGTAGATGATCGCGACGAACCAGTTCCAGAGGTAGTGCCACGGGGCCTGGTAGACGTAGTTCACGGACCGACTCAGGGCGTCGAACGTGTCGCTCTGGTCGCCCTCGACGCTGAGGGTGGTGTACATCATCGGGTACCCGACGAGGCCGACGAGGAACACCGTCATGATGGCCCCGCCGACGATGACCAGCGGCAGCCCGACGCCGAGCAGCACGATGTCGCCGACGAACGGGATCAGCGCCAATAGGCCGTACAGGATCAGCCCGACCACGACCAAGCCGATGATGCCGAGCGGAACGAGCGGGGCCCCGAGGTAGCTCAGGTAGCGCTTGGCGACGAACTGGACCGCTTGCTTCAGCGTGATAGGCCCCTTGTTCGCGAGTTGCACCGCCGCGAGCCGGGTGATGACCCCGCCGCAGAACGCCCAGACCGCCACGTTGCTGAGCAGGATCAGGAACAGGTACAACCGGGTCTGCGGGCTGACCCCGGGCGAAAGGAGCTTCGCGACCGGCAGCAGCAGCTTCACGAGCGGCTCAACGAGAACCGGCACGGACCCGCTAAAGAACCCGGAGACCACCTTCTCGCGGTCCGCGGCCGAGCCGCCGAGCGCGTCGGTGAAGAACAGGAACGGGTTCGGCCCGCGGTACTCGTACCACGGCAGCGTGCGGAGCCGCCCGCCCGGGCCGGCCAGCGCGTCGAGCACCTGCCACTGTTCGTAGTCGCGCTTGTACTTCTCCGCCCCGATGCGCGCGAAATCTTCGTCCGTGTAATTGGCGTCGTTGGCCTTTTTCTTCCCCTCGTAGTTCCGCTTGATCGTGCTCGCTTCGTACTCCCGGTCGTTCTGGAGCGGCGCCTTGTAATAGAAGACGTTCGAGAGCAGCCACCAGGAGAACGACATCACGAGGATGCCGAAGGCCGCGACGAACAGCTTCCTCGGGTCCAGGGCAATTTGGAAGGACCGAAATACGTTCGTCCACGGTAGGGCCGTGCGGTAACTGAACCCGCCGGATTGGTCGCGCCCGTCGGCCATGCTGGCTCCTAAAGTCTTGAAGTGTGTCGCGGGCCGCGAACCGGTGGGCGTCCGCGGGACAGGGGGGGATTATACCCGCCCTAACGGTCTCGGCAATTGCCACAAGAAATGATGAACACGTGGTGCCCTACTGGTAATGCCAGTCGTGTCTGTTGTTCGGATTTTATGCCGCGTGCGTGGCGCGGGCAGCCCTCAAAATCGGCACAAGCGCCAAGACGGTCCGCCGCTCCCCGCCGACCGGTGGGGAGCGGCGAACCGCATTTGGGGATTTGGATAGTCGTCCCGCTCGGGTTAGAAGAAGAACCCGATGCCCACGTTGAACCCGTGGATCAGCCGGAAGACCTTGGTCCCGTAGTTCGGATCGATGTTCCCGAAGTTGTACCCGACCGGTTCACGCATGTACCGGGTGTTGAAGAACGACATCCCGGTGTACCCCAGTTTCAGTTGCACGCCCTCGATCGGGTACATCCACAGGTTGAGGTCGGCCGTGGCACTCGGCACGAAGTCGAACGACTCGCGGCCGAACTTGGACTGCGTGGTCTTGTCACCCAGCTCGTACTTGGCCCGCTGCTTGGCCACGTCCATGTACGCGGCGGCCGTCAGGTCGAGGCTGGCCGAGAACATGTTGCCGAGGTACACCTCGTGCCCGCACCCGACGAACAGACCGTACATCCGCTGCGAGAGCGAGTTGGTGTACACGGCCGAGCTCTGCGGCGTGGAGTTCCCGGAGCTGTCGATGTCCACCGTGCGCCAGGTGAAGCGCTCGAAGAACCAAGCGAACCGGGCACCCGATAACCCGTACACGCTGCTCATTTCGGTCGCGAACATCGGGATGCGCATCCCGAGTTCCGCCTGTTGGTACCGCTGCGTGAACTTCGTGTCCATGATGTCGGCCGCGTTCCAAATGCCGACCGTGTTCGCACCGCCGTTGGTGCTGTTGTCGAACGCGGTGTCCTGCAGCGGCCCGTTGAACAACTGATTGAAGTTGTACACCGGGGCCGACAGGAACGTGTCGGCGAGGTCGGGTCGGGCGCGGTACCCGAGTGGGTACTGCGAGGCCCCGGCCGAGTAGTGGGCGTCGTACAGTTGCAAGTAATTCGCGTAGATCCGGGTACCGGTGTCGAATTTGTACCCGATCTCCACCTTGAACCCGGGCTGGAACTCGCGCCGGCCCATTTTGCTTGTGTTCAGCGCGTCCGCCCCGGTCCCGACGAACGTACCCGGGACGCCGGTGATTGCGCCCTGAGCGTCGAAGAACCCGCGCACCCCGATCGACTGGTTCCCCAAGGCCCGCGTCTGCGTGAGCATGACGAACTCGGCCCCGAAATAGAACCCCGGCTCCCCGGCTCTCCCGGTCGGGATCGGAATTACGGGATCGCTGTTAAGAGGTGTTTGGAACCCGCCCTCCTGGGCCGCGACCTCGCCCGGCCACCCGATCGCGACCACGGCCGCCAGCACGGCTCCCCCGATGTACCGATGGCGCATAACCCGGCTCCCCCTTCAACGGACTGCATGAACGACCGGCCGTTGCAGGCTCCCCAACCTGCTTCGACCCGGCCCCCCGGTTCGTCCGGAGGGCCGATCCCCTGAATACGGCACTTTGCGCACGTGTTGCGGAAAGTCGCGGGGACGATAACGCGGGCTCCGATCCGGTCAAGCGTTTCCACCCGAAAATTGGCACTTCATCGCGGAAAAATCAGGCTTCCGGGGGCACGCGGCGCGAAGTTGAAGGGGCTGTTGGTGCGGGGGTAAACCGGGTCGCGGTACCTGTGGTCGCGACCTGGGTAACCGGCGCAGAATTGGTACCCACGGGGCAGTCTTTGGAGGTGATTTTGAGGGATCGAAAGAGGAATCGTGACCCCGTTTGGGTTTCTCTGGGAATGGAGAGAGGGTTCCCATCCCGTTTCCGACCATGATTTTCGACACTCCAGTTATTGCATCACCTCAACGGATCGTGCATTCACAACACCTTTTGCGCGGCGCACGTGCCTGCGAGCCGGGTAAAATCGAACTACTTTCCGTGGGTTCCCAAAAATCACTCCGAGCGCGCGTGCGTTCGCGGGCAATACACGGTGACGGACACGAGTGGTTACGGGTTCCGGACTGAAAGGTCGCACCCTTAGCGGGGGACGCTCTTACGGTCCGGGGCCGTTGAAAGAGGCTCTTATTATGCCCACCGGGCAAGCCGAACGGTTGATGCCCACGCTCCGACGGGTCGTGACGGCCCGCCAATCGGCCGCACGCACGGACGGCGAGCTGCTGAGCGCGTTCATTCAGAACGCGGGAGGAGCAGAGTACCCCCACGAGGGTGCCCGTTCCCCGGAGGCGGCCGACGCCTTCGCGGAACTGGTCCGGCGGCACGGGGGGATGGTGCTCGGCGTGTGCCGGCGCGTCGCGGGTGATTACACCACCGCGGACGATGCGTTCCAGGCCACGTTCCTGGTGCTGGCCCGGCGCGCCGCGTCGGTGCGACCCCGGGAACGGGTCGGGAGCTGGCTCTACGGGGTGGCGTATCGCACGGCGCTCAAAGCCCGAATGGTTCTGGCCCGTCGCCGGTCCCGCGAAAAGCAGGTGGACGTCATGCCCGAACCGACCGCCCCGTCCACTGTGCCCGCGTGGAGCGATCTCCAGATCGTCATCGACGAGGAACTGGCCCGGCTCCCGGACAAGTTCCGGCTCCCGGTGGTGCTGTGCGACCTGGAAGGCCGGCCGCAGCGCGAGGTGGCGAAGCACCTGAACGTGCCAGCCGCCACGCTCGCGACGCGCCTGGCCGCGGCGCGTCGCACGCTCGCGGCGCGGCTCACGCGCCGGGGCGTGGCCCTCTCGGGGGGCGCGCTCGCGGGGCTTCTGGGGCAGCACGCCTCCGCGTCGGCGGTGCCGTACACGCTGGCCACGGGCGTCGTGCGCGCGGTCGAACTGGGGGCCGCACAGGGAACACTGAACGCACTCGTGTCCGCTCAGGCCGTTCACCTATCGGAAGGAGTGATACGAATGATGATGATCGCCAAACTGAAAGCGGTCGCGGTGCTCGCCGCGGTCGCCCTGGCGCTCGCGACCGGGCTGGGCGTGGGGCTCGTACCGGCGGCCGCTGGTGATCGGCCCGGCGCAACGAACGAACCGAACGCGGCGAAGGCGATTCCGGTAACGGCGGAATCGATTGACGAATACGTCGCGGAGCGCCTGAAGAACATCCGGGCCGAAGAACCGGGTCTCGACGACCCGACCTTCCTCCGGCGTCTCAGCCTCGACGTGCGCGGGACCGTCCCCACCTCGGTGGAGACGTGGTTCTTCGTCTCCGACGGGGACGAGGACAAGCGCGCGAAGGTGGTGGAGTGGATCACCGACGACGAAGCGAAGCGGGCTGCAATCGCGAAGAAACTCGGCGTGCCGATCGAGCGCGTCCGGGTGGTTCGCGCCCGTGTGGTGACGGACGACGTTAAGGGCGTAAGCGTGGTCGAAGTCGTAGATGTTCCAGACGTTACGACTACGAAGGTCGTCGAGACACTCAACCTCACTGCGGACGGCAAGAAACTGATGGTGAGTGACGACGCGAAGGTCGTGTGGGGGGACAAGGTCGTCACCAATAAGGACTCGCGAATCAATCGAACCGTCGTGCGCGTGGCCGACGAGAAGACCGTGAAGAAGGACGATCACCTGGGGGTTTGGTCCGAGGTTGTGGTGGGCTCGAAACCGGCGAAAGACACGTTCTTCCAGTCTTGGACTGCGACGAGCGAAGACAAAGACGTGTTCCTGACGTGGGTATCCGACGGGAAGCAGAGCGGCGACAAGTTCACCACGACCGTCGATCTCTTCGTCGCGACCCCGGATAACACGGACGCCGAGTTCCTGAAGCGCGTGCTCACCGACGTGCGCGGGAACGGGCCGACCGCGCTGGAACTGAAATACTTCACCGAGGACAAAGATCCGAAGAAGCGCGAGAAACTCATCGACACGCTTCTGAAAGAGCCGGCGGTGCAGAAGAAACTCGGCGACGAGTGGAAGAAGAAGATGCTGGCCCTTAAGTCCTCGAACCAGAAGGGCCAGGTGGAATTCTTCTACCTCGTGACACCGGACCACGTGATTCCGGAAGGGAAGAAACAGAACCTAGTTGTTCCCCTGGAGCTGACCCCCACGAAGCCATTCGTCGTGCCGCTCCCGCCGACCACACCGAAGGTACCGAAGCCGCCGGTTCCGCCGGCCCCCAGCGCGAAGCCGTTCGTTGTGCCCGACGCTCCCGCGGCTCCGGCGAAGCCGGCCACCCCGAAAACGCCGGCCGCACCGAAGGCGCCCCAATCCGACCGCCTGGAGAAGCTCGTTGGCGAGCTGATCGCGGCCCAAAAGAGCGACGAGGCCATTCTGGAAGCCATCACGCTCGCGACCCTCAGCCGGTTGCCCACGGACGCCGAGAAGAAGCTCGTCCTGGCCGTTGCTGGCACCGCAGGTGACCGCAAGACCGCATGGGTCGCGGTGGCCCGCGCCCTCGCCGGGACGGATGTGAAGAAAGTGGACGTTGTCGTCCCCAAATTCCGAGTTGAACTGGTCGACCCGGCCGCACCTTCGGCCCCGCCCGTTCCACCCGCGAAGCCGTAGTCAATGAACTGCTAACTCAGCGGGCCGACCCCAATGGGTCGGCCCGCTTTTGTTTGGTGAGATCGGATAAATAGTTCTGACAGGATCTGCAGGACCAACACGATCCGGAACAAGCCTCAATTTCATTCGATGGGGAGTGTCTTGCCCTTTGTAGCGAGCAGACGGCCGAGTTGATCGGCGCTCAGGCGCGGGTCGTCCGTGAGGAGCGCGCCGAGTTCGGTCAGCACGAAGTCTTCCAGTTCGTCCCCGGCCCAGCCCTCGGCAATCAATTTTCCGCCAACGAACTCGAGCGCGCGGTCGCGAAGCTTGTCCGTGCGCCGGGTGAGCGTCCCTTCGTTCAGGTTGAACAGCTTCGCGGCCTCGCGCTGGCTCAGCCGGTACCGCCAGCGGAGCCCGAGCAGCAGGCGCTCGTCGTCGTCGATGGAGCCGAGCCACTCGCGCGCGGCGGAGACAAACGTCTCGTGCCACCGGTCCGAGCCGTTCGATTTCGGTGTCTCCATCGGGAGCGCGATTTCGTCGTCCGGCAGAGCGGTGACCCCGGTGGTCTGGCGCAACTTCGAGAGGTGCCAGTTTTGGAACACGCGGATCAACCACGGGGCCAGCGGGCGCTGGCCGTCGTAGCGCGCCAGCACCGGCAACGTCCCCTCGCTCTCGGGGGCAATCAGGTTGCTCCAGAACTCGGTCACGGCCGTGTCCTGGCGTTCTTCGTTGCGCGGGTAGAGCCGCACCGCCCGGGCGCGGAGCGCGTCCACGAGCAGACAATCGCTGCGCCCGGTGCGGGCGTTGAACAGCGCCTCCCACGCGGCGCTCTGCCCCTCTAGGCACCCGACGCACACGAGCCAGTCGACCGCGTACAGCCCCTCCAAGTATCCCGCCCACGAAACCGGCACTTGGTTCTTGGGAAGGAAGATGTGGAACGTGCGCTGGAGGTGCGCCAAGAACACCGGTTCGGCGAGCTTGACCGCGGGCATCTGGAGCCGCGCGAAGTGGTAGAGCAGCGTGACGCGGCCCTTGTCCGCGGGGCTGAGCGTCGGCAGTTCCGGGGGTGCAATCACGGCCAGTCCAGGGAACGAATGGATCTCACGACAAGGACATCATACGCGCACGGAACTGGCTCGCCCCGATCGGCGCGCCGTCATCGCATTCGCTCCGCTGGATACCCGAGATTCGGGCTCCCGCTTTTCTTTTTATCGCGGCGTGAACACCAATATCTGTACGTTCGAGGGTGCGTTCGGATCCGGGTCGGTGGGCGCGAGGTTCATTCCCATTCCCAGCGGGATGATCTTGCGCCGAGAAAACGTGCCCAATTTGTGCGCGCCGGCCGCTTTCAGATACTCTGCCACGACCTCTGCCTGCTTCTTGGTTAGCTCCTGCGCTACAGCGGGTGCGGTCGCTTGGTCTTTCGGATTGTGGAACCCGACTACGACGACTTCAGACCCACTGGCCTTGTTACCTTTGAGTGCGTTTGCCGCTCCGTCCAGGTGCCGGCGCCCCTCGCCGGTTAGAGTGGCGGTACCCGGCTCGAAGAGGTCTTTGGACTGATACCCCATCTGCGTGCGGGACATCGTCGGGCGGACGAGTAGTGCCACCGAATCCTCGACGTAGTTGCGCACGATCGGGAGCCGACTCAGGGCGTCACTGCCCTGCTTCACGGACTTCAGCGTGTCGCGCCCGTCGGCCACGAACCCGCGCAAGTTCCCCACCTCGTTCTCCATCGTCCCCACAGCTTTATCCGTCCGGCCGACCAACTTGCGCAAGTCACCGAGCGTTCCCCGCGCGTCTTCATACAAGTCGTCGTCACGGACGAGTTTCGCGAACGTTCCGTTGCTACCCTCAATGTCCTTAATGAAGTCCTTTGCGGTAGCGACAGTTTCGCGTGCTTCCGACGCGAGTGATTTCACCTCGGTCGCGGTTCCTTTCGCTTCTTTCGCGAGGTCTCGCACTTCGGCAACAGCGTCCTCAAAGGCAAACGGCTTCACGCCCCGGAGCCGGCCATCGGCGAGCGCGCCTTTGTTCGGGTCGCCGGGCTGAATGCTAATCACCTTCGAGCCCAACATCCCGGTTCCGTGGATCTGGGCCGAAGCGTCGGAGTACAAACGGTTGGCGAATTTGGATTGGAGACGCATCCGGACCGTAACTTCCGCTCTGGGGCCGTCGTGATCGGGGTACTCGACCGCGACGACTTGCCCCGCGTCCACGCCGCGAATGCGAACGGGGGTGCCGGGAGTAACGTCGTGGGCCTCGGGGAAACCCGCGGTGACCTCGACGGTATCGGCCCACAGCCCTTGTTTGTCAGCAATGCGCGCGATGCCGTAACCGCCCAAAACGAGCGCGGCGACGACGACCAAACCCAACGTCACCGCCTGCCAGCGCGAAAGCGATTGCGACATGACACGGCTCCCGGAAATCGGTTCCGCAACATTATACCCTTCGGTGTGTCGTTCCACGGATTGACGTTTTGTACTTCGGCAGGAAAAGACGATCGGCGACGTAGTCTACGTCGCCGATCGTGAAATCAGGTGCGTACCGCCAAGCACTGACGTTCACACTTCTTCCGGCCCCTGCTCGAACCCGACGCGGACGGCGGCCCGGACCCAATCCCATTCCGCCGTTTCGCCCCGCAAAAACCACCCGGCTCGGAGATCCGCTTCTACGTCCGAAAAGTCTTGATCCTGGTACTGCGACTTGGCCCGTTCCCCGTAGCGCATCGCCCGCCGCAGTAACGCGGGGTCGATCGACGGCGGTTGCGTCTGCGTCACCGCGTGGAACAGGTTAATCGTCAAATCAGTCGCGTCGTCGGGACTGTTCGACATGAATGACTCCGCAGCGTTAACTGGATGAAGACGAAACATGCGAATGAGATGCCATATTTAGGAATCGGCACTCCGTTCGCATAACAACAAGCGTCGAATTGGCGAAAATGTTTCATCCCTTTCGGGAGAAAACAATGCGGTTTATTAGTGGTTTGTTCCTGATTGCGCTGGTCGCAGTTCTGGCGCTTCTGACTTACGAAAACTCCAGCGTTACCCGCGTGAACGCCTGGTCGTGGAACTGGGACGTGCCGCTGCCACTACTCGTGGGGGGCGTGTACGTTCTCGGCATGGTGAGTGGCTGGTGGCTCATCGGTTTAACGAAACGCTCTTGGCAACGGGTGACCGAACCCGACCGCGCGCGAGCGTAACATCAGTACGAGCACGCAGGAAGTCACCAAATACTGAGCCGCGGGCGCAAACATTCGCACCCGCGGCTCGGTGTTTCGCATTAGCCCGCGCCGACGATCTGGCGGAACTCGTCCTCATTAATGATCTTCACACCGAGTTCCTTCGCTTTGTCGTGTTTGCTACCGGGCTTGTCGCCGACCAACAGGAAGTCCGTCTTCTTCGACACACTCCCGCTCGCCTTCCCGCCCGCGTCCTTGATCGCGGTCTCGATACCGACGCGATCGTAATTCACGAGCGTTCCCGTCACCACGATCGTCTTGCCCGCGAGGGGAAGCCCGCCGACCGGCGCGGCCTTCTTGTCGTGCGTCATCTTGATGCCGAGTTCTTTTAGCTCCGCGATGAGCTTCCGACCATTCTCGCCGTCGAAATACGCACGCAGATACTTCGCTCGTTCCGGTCCCCACCCCTTTACACGCGCCAGATCCTCGGGCTTTGCGGCGATAATGAGATCGATGTCCGGGAACTCTTCGACGAGGTCGTCGGCCATCTTCTCACCAACGCTGTAGATCGCCAGTGCAGGGAGCAACCGGGCCAGCCCGCGGTCCTTACTCGCAGCGATCCCGTCGAGTAGCTTCTGCGCCTTCGTGTCCGCGAATTTCTCCAGAGCGAGGAGTTGCTTCTTGGTCAGCCGGTAGAGGTCCGCGACCGACTTCACGAGACCGGACTCGACGAGCTGAATCGCGACCTCGCGCCCGAGTCCGTCGATCTCCATGCGCGTCTTGCGCGCGTACCCTTCCAGGCGCTTCCACATGCCCCCGGAACACGACTCGGGGTTGCTGCAAATGAAGTTGTAACTGCTCGCCGACTCCTGTTTGACGACCGGCCCGCCGCACTCCGGGCAGTTCTCCGGCCACGTAATGATCGTTTCTGTACCCTTGCGGTCCGCTTTGATGACGTCCACAACTTGCGGGATGATCTCGCCCTTCTTCTCGACCACCACCGTGTCGCCGATCCGGACGTCCATCTCCGCGACCCACGAGGCGTTGTGCATGCTCGCGTGCGTGACCGTGGTGCCGGCCAGTTGCACCGGCGGGTCGAACGTGGCAACCGGCGTCAGTTCGCCGAACTTGCCGATGTGGAACACGACCGCGCCGAGCTTCGTCGTCCCCTGTTCGGCCTCGAACTTGAACGCTCGCGCCCACTTCGGCACTTTCGCCGTGTACCCGATGCGCTCGCGCTGCGCCCAGTCGTTCACCTTCACCACGATGCCGTCGGTGTCGTAGGGCAGCTCCTTCCGCTTCGTGTCCCACTCCTTGCAGTACGCGATCACCTCATCAATGCTCGCGCACAATCGCTCGTGCGGGTTTACGGGGAACCCGAACTCCTTGAGCTTCGCGAGCATCTCCGACTGCTTCTTGATGACCAGCCCGTCGATCGCGCCAGACCCGTAGGCGAACATGCTGAGCTTCCGCTTGGCACACTCGCGGGGATCGAGCAGCTTGAGCGTCCCCGCGCTGAGGTTACGAGCGTTCTTGTACGGCTCCTGCTTGTTCTTGGTTTGTTCCGCGTTGATCCGGGCCAGTTCGCTGCGGGTCATGTACACTTCACCGCGCGCCTCGAAGATCGCCGGCGGGTTGTTGGTGTTGAGCTTCAGCGGAATAGCGGCGATCGTTTTGACGTTGTGCGTCACGTCGTCGCCCACGCTCCCGCTCCCGCGCGTGGCCGCGAACGCGAGCTTGCCGTTCTCGTAAGTGATCGACATCGACACGCCGTCGATCTTCAGTTCCACGACGTATTCCACAACCGCACTGGCCCCGAGTGCTTTCTTCACGTCCGCGTCGAACTTCCGCAAGTCGCCTTCGTCGTAACTGTTCTCGATAGACAGCATCGGCACCTTGTGCGTGACTTGCTTGAACCCGGGGATCGGCGCCCCGCCGACGCGCTGCGTCGGGCTGTCCGGGGTGACGAGTTCCGGGTGGGCCTTCTCGATGTTGGCGAGTTCTTGGAGCAACTTGTCGAACTCGCGGTCCGAAATGACCGGCGCGGCTTCGACGTAGTACAGGTAGTTGTGGTGATCGAGTTGCTTGCGGAGTTCGGCCGCCCGGTCCGCGGGCGCGGCGGGCGAAGCGGTAGTGGTTTTGGCCACGGGCGTGAACCTCTGTTGGTGTGTGTTTCAACACCCGGGATTGTGCCGTGAAAGGTGAGCGAGAGCAAGCTTGGGAGCCGGTTCAGGCCGGAGGCGAACTGGCGATCGTCCAATTTTCCGTGTGTAGCCCCGGCACCGCGGAGAGATCGGAATCCGTGGTGACGACAGTACATCTGCCAAGCACGACCGCGATTGCGGCAATCTGGATGTCAATCTGCTGCATCGGGCGACCGATGCGTCGCAGTTCGGCAGCCAAGCGCCCGTATTCTTCCGCGGCATCGTTCGCATACGGCCAGATCTTCAGCGACGTTAACGCGGCGCGAAGTTCGCGAAGCGCTCGTTCCCGTGACGCACTGTGTTCGGCACCGTAGTGAAGTTCTCCGAGAACCGGGACGCAGATACCGATGACGTTCCCCTTTCGCACCTCATCTCGGGCGCGAGCGAAAACGGGATCGCGGCGCGCGATGTATGCCCCGGCGATACCGGTGTCGAGGAGGTAACGTTTCACTCCCACGGTTCCGCCGCCTCTCGGTTCCACTTTTCCCACTGGTTGAGTTGAAACGCCTTATCTTCCGCTCGCATCTTCTCCCACGCGGCAAATTCTTCCGGCGTCATCCAGGGTTGAAACTGGTCCATCAGCAAGAGGCGCTTTTCGACTGCTTCGTGGCTATTATCGTCGTCATCGGGGAGAAGCGAGGCCAGAGGCGGCCTAATCAGCTCAACAACGACCTGCGTTCCATCAGGTAAATCGGTCGGAGTCTCCAAAACGACCTGCCCGCCGCGGATCGTTCCGCGAATTGTGCTCATGCGTGGCCCTCCTTCCGAAAGCGTCACTCTCATTGTACCACGAGGGCGGATCCGGCTCGTGGAGCTAGAAGCCACCCTCGTTTGACGAATTTGGTGCGAATCGCTTATCGGCGGAAAGCCTGTTTGCTGAACTGACCCGAGAGCGGATTGTAGACCGTGCCCGTGTATTTCGACTTGTGCGTGAACGGGTTGGTGAAGTGCCCCGTGCGTTGAACAGAACCGATGACCGGTTGGAGCGTCGCATTGGCCGAAACAACGCCCCCGCTGCGAGGATCGACAAATCCAGTTCGGGCGGTGGTTCCACGGGTACTCCCCTTCAGCGGGGACCATCCGCCCGCGTTAGCGGTGCCCACGAACACCAGCATCACCAATGTTGCGATCAGCGCACGTCTCATGATTCCGTCCTCGGTGGTGTCACATCTTTCCTCGCTTCACTATTTTTCGGCCGAGAACAGGCACCAAAAGCAAAACCTTCCGGTCGCGGGCGCGCACGGAAGGCAACGGAAGGTCGGTTTGTGCTAACTGGCGCGGATCGCTCATTACGCGACCCAGTTCGCGTCCGTCGAGGTGAACGCGACCAGTTCTTCCGGGGTGAACCACAGCGCGATTTCGATCGCGGCGTTTTCGGTGCTGTCACTGCCGTGAACGAGGTTGTTCTGCACGCTCAGCGCGAAATCCCCGCGGATCGTGCCGGGGGCCGACTTCGCACCGTCGGTCACGCCCATCAGGTTGCGGCACACCGCGACCGCTTCGCGCCCCTCCCACACCAGCGCGACCGTCGGCCCACTCGTGAGGAACGTGAGCAGGCTCTCGTAGAACGGCTTGCCCTTGTGAACGGCGTAGTGCTTTTCGGCCAGTTCACGCGACACTTGCACCAGCTTTAACCCCGCGAGCCGCAAGCCCTTGCGCTCGAATCGGGTGGTGATGTCGCCGACCAACCGGCGCTGCACCGCGTCCGGCTTCAAGAGGATCAGGGTTCGTTGCATGGCGGATCTCATTTTTACAGGGAGAACACAACTCGCGTACCGGTCATGGTGCGGAACGGGCGCGGGTTCGTCCACCGACGGTACGCCAAGTTCCCGGTTCCCGAGTTCGGAGTTCCCGAGTCTCAAAACGGCCCTGCGAGCGTCTCACCGTCCGGTCATCGTTGGAACCCCGGAACTCTGAACTTGTTTCGTCGCGAGCGCGCCGGTAATGAGGACGCGATAAGAGGTACTGTGCGGAACGGGCGCGCCGACTTCGCGGTTCTCGCTATGAACCGGTGCGGGGTGCTGGTGCCGCGTTGAAACTCTGGGTGAGCGCGCGGCGAAGAACAGCCGAAACAGCTTTCGGCGAGGGTCGATAGCCGTTTCGCGTTCCGTTGGCGAGTGCGAGGGGCAATAGTGGAAACTGAACCGGTCGTTCACGACGGCGTGCCCATTCGCCCGGAAACAGTACGATTGGCCAATGGATCTGTGCTCGCCGCCGGTGCGCCCCGCGATCCGCGGCGCTTTGGCGAAGCCGGTTCCCGCGCGAGCGATTCCAGCGGAGCGGAGCCGGTCAACCGATTGCCCGTCATGGCCATCACACACAGTCACAAACTCGTTCTCCCGGCCGACGCGAACCACCACGGGACGCTGTACGCGGGTGCGATGCTCCGGCTCGTATTGGAAGCTGGCTACGCGACCGCGTGGAAGCACATCGGCCCGGAAGCGAACCTCGTGCTGCGCCGCGTGCTGAATATGGAGTGCCTGCGCCCGGTGCCGGTGGGCATCGTGGTGGAGATCCAGGGCGCCGTGCTTCATCGCACGGCGGCCTATCTGGTGTGCGGATTGGTGGGCGCGCCGTGGGACGACAACGGGCCGTGGGCGGAAGCCCTCTTCGGCTTCGCCCAAGTGAATCCGGACGGCAAACTCACGCACTTTCCCGAACGGCTCCCGGCCGTGAGCACGCCCTCCGGGGCGGTTTGGGATCGCCTGGAGCGCCGCATGAATAAGTTTCTGCGGCTCCGGTGAGAAGGCTCACTTCCCCATCTTGTTGCGGAAGAAGTCCATTGTCCGTTTCAGCCCTTCATCGCGGCCGACCTTCGGTTCCCAACCTAGAAGTTGCCGTGCGCGGGTAATGTCCGGCTGACGTACCTTTGGGTCGTCCTGCGGCAGTGGTTTGAACACGATTTCGCTCTTGCTGCCCGCGAGCTTCCGAATCTCTTCCGCAAACTCCAGAATGGTGATTTCGGCCGGGTTGCCGAGGTTGACCGGTTCGTGGAAATCCGTGAACAACAGCCGCCAGATCCCCTCGACCAAGTCAGACACGTACTGGAAGCTCCGCGTCTGGTTCCCTTCACCGTATACGGTGATCGGCTCGCCGCGCAGCGCCTGATACATGAAGTTCGGCAGCACGCGACCGTCGTTGAGGCGCATGCGCTCGCCGTAAGTGTTGAAGATGCGAATGATGTGCGTGTTCACGCCGTGGGCGCGGTGGTAGGCCATTGTGATCGACTCGGCGAACCGCTTCGCTTCGTCGTAGCACCCGCGCACGCCGATCGGGTTCACGTTGCCCCAGTAGCTCTCCCGCTGCGGGTGTTCGAGCGGATCACCGTACACCTCGCTGGTGCTGGCGAGCAGGTAGCGCGCGCCGTGCGTCTTCGCGAGACCGAGCGTGTTGTGCGTCCCCAGCGAGCCGACCTTCAGCGTCGGGATCGGGTGTTCGAGGTAATCGACCGGGCTGGCGGGGCTGGCGAAGTGCAGGACGTTGTCGAGTTTCTGCTTCACTTTCAGCGGCGCGGAGATGTCGTGCCCGATGAACCGGAACCGCGGGTTCGTGCGGAACGGGTCGAGGTTCGCGAGGTCGCCGGTGATCATATTGTCCACGGCAATGACTTCGTGCCCCTCGGCCAGGAACCGTTCACACAGGTGAGACCCGATGAATCCGGCTCCGCCGGTAATGAGCGTGCGCACGCGCGCCTCCGTTGTGATGCGTGATGGGCGGGGTTGGGATACCGACACACCGCGCGCGCCGCAAGGGGCGCGGAACGCGACACAATGCAAGGTGACGTGAGAGGAACAACCCGAGGTGAGCCGCTTGCTCTTACCGCGGAACGAGTGAAGTCGGACGGGCGCTGGTTTACTTCCCGACCCGGGGCGCGGAAGGCTCACGGCACCGCCGGCCAGAAGTGGAATACTTCTTCGGCGGAACCACGACCCGCGGGGTTGCCCCAGTCCGCCGGAGAAGTATTCCACTTCTGGCCGAAAGCGGTGCTGGAACAGCCTTCCCCGAGGCGAATGCGAAGCAGTACGCTCGGCTGACGCAACATCAGCCTGCTGTAAAACAGCGAGCTAAACCGATCCTCGTGCACCCAAAAACGCGATTGCGGTTCGTGTGCGGAGGGCGCCCGTCCGACTTCACCAACAGACGATACCCGCACCGCGTTCCACTGACAACAGGTTCGTCTCGCGGCGAACCGCACCGTTCGGCTACCATGCGGCGGGAGGGTTCCCGATGTCGCGTGCCGCGCTGTCGCTAGCTCTGCTGTTTTTCGCACAAATCGCGCCCGCGGCCGACCTGCCGCCGGGTGCCGTCGCGCGCCTGGGCGACGACCGGTTTCGCGCGGGGAGCGCGGTGACACACCTCGCCCTTTCACCCGATGGAAAGCAGTTCGCAACAGCACACGATACCGGTCGAGGATTAGTCACCGTAGCGGTGTGGAACGCAGACACGGGCCGACCGGTTCACGAGCACATTGTAAACGCCAAATTGTTTCGGGGGCTGGTGTGGGGAACAAGCGGCGCATTCGCCGTCGCTTGCCGTGCCGAACCGGGGCCGAAGGGCAAAATCGCAAAAGGGTTTCCAGACGATTTCTGCGTGTGGGACATTACCGATCCCAAAGCCGGGCCGCCGTTGGTGCCTTCGGGGGTATTCATCGAGCGAATTAGCGCGCAGATTCACGATGCTCGGTCCGAAATTTACCCGGCGTACACCAATTTCCAGTTCAGTGCTGATGGAGCACGGCTCGCAGCACAATGGCAGTCAGCGGACGGTAAGCACGCGGCCCACGTGTTCGAGTTGAAGCCGGCAGACAGTACCGCGAAACTCACGCGGGTTAGCGTCATTGATCTCGGTGCGGAAGGCGCGAACGCGGTGCGAATATCGGCCGACGGCAAGACGTTGATAACGTTCCGCACGCTCGCCGAACCCGGTGGCACGGGGGGCACGGAGTTCACTGCGACTGCGTGGGATGTGGCCACGGCGAAACCGGCGCGGCCCGTTCGGGTGTCGAGTACCGCGGGACCGGCCCCACGAGCTCCCAAGCGAGACTCGGGGGAAATCCTTCACCGGTTGATGCTCGTACCCGATGGCCGTGCGCTCGTGCTTCACGCCGCGGGAGAACATCAATGGGGGTTCGATCGAGCCGATACCGGCTCACGATTTAAAAAGCGCGAACTGATCCGACGGCCCTACGCGCCAACAGAAACGGGAGCCGAAAAAGTCGGCTCGTGCGACACCGGTGCATACGCTTTTTCTTCTTCGGGCGAGACACTGGTGGTCGCGATCGACCGCGAAACACTCGTCGTTGATGCTTTTGTTGGAAAGGAGTTGGGCCGGCTCGAAGGGCACGCGCACCCGGTCGTTGCGGTCGCGGTATCGGCCGACGGTGCGCGCATTGCGACCGCCGACCTGTACGGCTTGGTGCGACTGTGGGACGCGAAGAGCCTGCGCGCGATCCACGACGCGCCGGGGCACCGGGCACCGATCGAGCACGCGGAACTGTCGCCCGACGGCAAGCGCCTTTTAACGTCGGCGACGGACGAAACCGTCCGATTGTGGGACGTGGCGACGGGGAAAGAACTCCGCGCGTTCACCGGGGTGCCGGGGCGCCGGCGTTCGGGCGATGAATTCTCGAACTGCCCGACGTTCACCCCGGACGGTACCGCGATCGTTTTCAGTACGAATGATCGCTTGATCGCCCGCGACCTGCTCACCGGGTTGGAAGTGCCGCTCCCCGGCGACATGGCCAAGTTGAAACCGCGCCGCGCCGTGTTTTCTCCCGACGGCAAGGCGGTACTAACGTGGGCGCGCGACACGGGGGCGGTCGAATTGTGGGACTGGCCGGGGGGCAAGAGGCGGTCCGAGTGGGACGAAATGCACTCGGCACACGCTCCTGGGTTCTCCTCGGACGGTGCGGCAATATCCTTGGACCAAAACTCGCCCAAATGGTGGAACACCAAGACCGGCAAGGAGCTTCCGCTTTCAGCAGCTGAGAGCCAACAATTCGTGTTTGCTTCGCCAACAGCGCTGCGAACCAAATCATCGGACGGACGGCAGGTACTGCAAAACGATTCGGGCGAAGTTCAAATCTGCGAGGTGGTAACCGGGCAAGTCCGGCGCGAACTCCGCGGCCACCGCGGGAGCCAATACGTACTCGGGTTCACCCCGGACGGAACGAAGCTCCTCACCGCGGGCTGGGACCACACCATTCTCGTGTGGGACGTGCGGCTCCAGTCCGTGCCGTTGCCGGACGCGCTCAAGAAAGAAACGAGCGCAGCGAAGTTATGGGACACGCTTGCGAGTGGCAAAGCGGACACCGCGTACCTCGCAATGTCGCGCCTCGCCCGCGAACCAGAAGCGGCGGTCAAGATCGTGAGAATGCGCCTCAAACCGGCCGCAAGAAGTGATCGCGAGACCGACGAGAGCCGGATCACCGATTGCCGTGCGGTCGAGTTGCTCGCGGCACTCGGTACCGACACTTCGCGTGCCCTTCTGAAGGAACTGGCCGCCGGTCACGCGGGGGCATTCCGCACTCAGGAAGCGAAACGCGCGATCGAGCGTAACAAGCCGTAACATGTCGAATCACGACCCGAACGGGAGGCGAACCGGCCGCGTACAATCGGCATCGGAAGCGAACTTTGGAGGGTCACGCCATGAGTTGGAAGAAGGTCTTCCTCAAGGTCGCCGCATTTGTACCCGCGATCGTTCTTGTCGGTGGGTTCGTCGGCGTTCGGGCCGGGCTAATCCAGGTCAACTCGAAACCAGAACCGACCCCCGAACCAACCGCAACCACAGCGCCTGAAAAGCCCGTTGTGGCCGATGAGGTGCCGACCTACATGTCCGGCTCCAAATCGATCGTGTTCACGACGCAAATCCCCGCCGGGTCGACACCTGCCGCGCCGAACAACACCCCGTTCGTACCCACACAAGGCGGTCCCGAAAAGCCTCCGGCCGTCATGTACGGTTCCAAATCTGCTCCAATAGTCGTTCCACTCGAACTGACACCAGGCACCAAGCCAACTTCACCATCCGCGCCGCCGAGCGCACCCAAACCGTGACCGGGCGCGAAATTCGGGCGTGAACTATGATTGCCGACACGCACCTTCCTCGCGAGGTCGGCACATGGAACGTTCCCAGCGGCTCCGCAAGGCCGTAGCGCTCATCAGTGCGGTTCTGTTGATTTCCGCATTCGTCCTTTACCGCGCCGGCTTGGGCGGCGGGTACATGACCAGCTCCAAATCGACGTTCATGTTCGTCGGGAGCAACATCACACCGCCGACGCCCGGCGACACGAAAACACTGACCGAACCGATCGCCGTCGCCCCAGCACCACACGACGCACCGTCAGCGGCGAAACCGAACGAGTGAACCCACATTCGCGGGAGCACACATGGACATCGTCTCTCTTCTGCTCGCGACCGGGCTGAGTCTGGTGTTCCTCGTCGTCGTGTTCCGCCCGCTCGAACTCGCTTTCCCCGCGAAGAAGGGCCAACGATTCTTCCGCCCCGACTGGTTCACGGACCTACTATTCCTGCTGGGCCAGTACCTGCTCTGGAACGGCCTCGTCTTCTGGTGCCTCACGCAGACACGCGGCACACTGACCGAAATCGTGCCCCACGAGTTCCGGAGCGCCGTTGCAGCACAACCACTGTGGCTCCAGATACTAGAAGTGGTGTTTCTGAGTGACTTCTGCGTGTATTGGGGGCACCGGTTGCAGCACCGCGTGAGCTTCCTCTGGCGGTTCCATTCGGTTCACCACAGCGCCGAACATCTCGACTGGCTCGCCGCCCACCGCGAGCACCCGCTCGATACGGTGTACACCTTAACGCTCATCAACTTGCCCGCGTTCGTGCTCGGGTTCCCGCTCGAAGCGCTCGCGGGGTTCATCGCGTTCCGCGGTGTATGGGCGATTTACATTCACTCGAACGTGCGACTGCCGCTCGGCCCGTTCCGGCCGCTTCTCGGTGCGCCGGAGCTGCACCACTGGCACCATGCTCGGGACCGCGACGCGGGGAACTACGGCAACGTGTGCCCGCTCATGGACCTGATCTTCGGAACATATCGCTGTCCGGACCACGAGCCGGAGAGCTTCGGGATCAACACCCCAACTCCGAGCACCTGGCTCGGGTACATGGTGCAACCGCTGCTTCCCAAAATCCGCGAAACTAGCGTGACCGAAGAGGTGAGCGAACCAGAGCCAATGTCTCAAACCCGGATCGCGCGAGTCGCGGCGAAGCAAGAAATGTATTCCGACAACTTCCAGCCCTCTCCGCCGTCCTCGTAGAACCCGGCGAGCAGGAACCCGGCCTCAAGTTGACCACCGATCTGGTCCGCGAGCGTGTGTCCGAAGCAGAGCGGCTCGTTGTTGTCCGTGTACCGGCGCCGCTCCTCGTCCGTGATGCTGGTGAGGTCCGAATACGGAATCTGGTGCCGAACCACGAACTCACCGGTCTGCATCTTCGCGTCGTCGAATAGACACAGGACCGGATTCACGAAACCCGCGAGTAGAACCCCACCCGAGCGCAAGACGCGCGCCGCTTCGCGCCACACAGGGCGAATGTCCGGGACGAAGCCGTTCGAGCAGGCGTGGAAGATCAGACCGAAGGTCGCGTCCGGGAACGCGGACAGATCCCGCATGTCGCCTTCGACGGTCGTGAGTGTCAATCCGTCACGGGTAGCCACTTCTTGATCGCGTGCGAGTTGAGCCGGAGAATTGTCAAACACAGTCACGTTCGCGCCGGCCGCGGCCAGGATCGGTCCCTGTTGTCCGCCACCAGAAGCCAGACACAAAACATCCAGCCCTTTAAGCGGCGGGAACCAATCGCGAGGAACCGGCTTGGTCGGAGTGAGGACGACGGACCACTCTCCCCGACGCGCTGCGGCGATCACCTCTGGCCCAACCGGAACGGTCCACCGGTTTCCCGTAGCGACCTGGTGGTCCCAGGCCGCGCGATTGTAGTTGCGAATGTCCATGTGTCGTTCCTGTTGCAGTTGGAACGAGTATCTTACCGTTGCAGTTCGCGCTCGATGCGGTCGATCAGCTCTTTCACTGGCCACTCGCGGTCACCAATCGCCACGCTCGCGTTCTTCTCCACCCACTCCCGCACCTTCTTCTCCGCCGCTACCGCGGTGCTGTGAGTCTTGGCACCGAAGTGCTTGCTGACTTCGCCGTAGGTTGCGGCCGTGTGCTTGCGGGCCAAGTAGATTGCGACCATGCGCGGGTGACTCACAGCCCAAGTGCGGGCCTTCGACTGGAGCGTGCCCGCGGCGAGCCGGAGTGTCGTACACACGGCCGCGTCCACGTCGGCGACCGTGACTACGCGCACCGCGTGCCGGAGCAGATCGCCGAGTGCTTCGCGTGCGGTTGCCATGTCCGCCGGGCGCCCGGTCACCTTCGCGTAGTGGCGCAAGCTGTTCACCGCACCTTCGAGTTCCCGCACGTTCCCACGAAGCGTGTTCGCGAGAGTCTTCAGCACCGCGTCCGGAATCGCCGGGCCCGCGCCACATGACTTCTTCCGGAGAATTTCGAGGCGCGTTTCCGGGTCCGGGGGGAGCAGTCCCCACACCGCACCACCGAGGAGCCGGTCGAGCAGTTCGGGCATCAGTTCATCGGCTAGCCGCGGGTGGCAGTCCGTCGTGACCACAACCTGTCGCCCGTCTGCCACGAGCGCGTCGAACGTGTGGAGGAACTCCTCCTGCGTGGCCTTCTTGCTCGCGAGGAAGTGCAGGTCGTCGAGGAGCAGCGTGGTGCATTCGCGGAACTGGCGCCGGAACGCGGACATCTTCCCGAGGCGCGACGCCTGCACGAACCGCGTGGTGAACTCTTCCGCGGTGACGTAGCACGGGCGTTGGTCGCTCTGCCGCTTCAGCCCGGCGAAGATGCCTTCGAGCAGGTGCGTCTTCCCGGTTCCGACCGGACCGTGGATGACGAGCGGGTTCGCCCCCTGCCCGGGTTCCTCGACCACGCTGAGCCCGGAGGCGTGTGCGACGCGGTTGCACGGCCCGCTCACGAAGTCCGCGAGCGACTTCCACCGGCGCCCGGTGCGCTGGGACGCCATCGGCCGGGCGAGTGCTTCCGCTTCCGGGTCGGGGCGCTTCACCTTCGGCTTCGGTTGGGCAACAGGGTCGCCGAACAGGTCGACTTGGGGAAGTGCGGAGCGCGGAGCTTCGACTTTCTTGTCTTCGCGCCGAGCCCCTTCGGTGCCGCGCTTCGCGCTTTTCTTGTCTTCGCTTGGTGCTTCGGGTTCCGCGTTCTGCGCTTCTTCAGAGAGGGCACCTTCCACGGTCCAGTGCAGAGCCGTGTCCGAGCCGTACACCTCCGCGACCGCGGACCGCACCGCGGCGCCGAAGGTGTGTTCGAGCCACTCTTGTGTGTGCTGGTTCCGGGCGGCAACAATCACGCGATCGCTGTGCGGGACGAACGTCGCGTGTCCCTGGAACCACAAGTTGAAGCGCGTGGCTCCGACGCGGGCCGAAACCGCATCGGCCAGAGCCTTCACGGACGGACCGGACCGCACTGGGGCGACCGGAACCGACACGGGCGCGGCTTGGTAAGCGAGATCGCGAGTAGCGAGTCGGGGTGGCAC